>OZ245815.1:0-5335555 GCA_965228425.1 Alphaproteobacteria bacterium
GCTTCAATGTCTGGCACACGATGGAACTGGACGACCCGTTGGCGCCCTTCCCCATCGAAATGGTCGACGTATAGGAGGCGGGGTATGGCGAGACTGGTCGATCTGGCGCAGGTGTTGCGCTCGAAGAACGCGGGCGCGCTGCTCTGCACGCTCGACATGATGTTCGAGGACGAGGCGACCTACCGCCGCGTGCTCGACAGCGGCGCGATCAACGTGCAGCGCATCGCCGAGCTGTATGGGATATCGGACAACGAGGTATCGATCATTCCCTACGACGTCGCCTATGCGATCAAGGTGACGATCCCGCGGCTGGCGCGATCGGGCGACCCAGAGGATTCCGACATCTACGGCGCGCAACAGCATGCGCCACTGCTCGACATCGAGATTCCCGACTGACGCTTCGGCCTCCCCGTCATTCCCGCGAAAGCGGGAATCCAGAGGACGGTAAGTCCGGGTTGCGATCCCACCGACCCGCCATCGAGACCCAAGTCCGCCATGGACTCCCGCCTGCGCGGGAGTGACGGGTGAGGGTCGGCGTTCCAATCCCTTGACGACGACGCCGTCCCGGCCGACTGTCCCCACAACACGAACCCAACGGGAGGACGACCATGGCGGCACCGGAGATCAAGGCGCTCACCTTCGACGTATTCGGCACGGTGGTGGACTGGCGCAGCAGCATCGCGCGCGAGGCCGAGACCTTCTTCGCCGAACACGGCATCAAGGGCGTCGACCCGGTGGAGTTCGCCGTGGAATGGCGCAAGCTCTACAACCCGTCGATGGAGCGGGTGCGCAGCGGCGAGATCCCGTTCACCAAGCTCGACGTGCTGCATCGGATGAACCTGGACGAATTGCTGCGCCGCTACGAAATCGGCGGCCTCGCCGAGGACGACATCGATCACCTAAATCGGGCGTGGCACCGGCTGACGCCGTGGCCGGATTCGGTCGAGGGGCTGACCCGCCTCAAGCAGCGCTTCATCATCGCGACCCAGTCGAACGGCAACATCGCGCTGATGGTCAACATGGCGAAGAACGCCGGGCTGCCGTGGGACGTGATCCTGGGATCCGAGGTGGTGCGGCACTACAAGCCTTGCCCCGACGCCTATATCAACTGCGCCGATGCGCTCGGCCTGCCGCCGCAAAGCTGCATGATGACCGCGGCCCACAACAACGACCTGGTCGCGGCCAACCAGCAGGGCTTCCGCACCGCCTTCGTCCTGCGCCCGGCCGAACACGGCCCGGACCAGGCGACCGACACCAAGGCGGAACACGACTTCGACTACGTCGCCGACAGTTTCACCGACCTCGCCGACCAGCTGGGCTGCCCGTAGGCGCCGCTCTTTCTACTCCAGCGTTTCCAGAAGTCTGATCCACATCTTGGCGCGCGGTTCCAGCGACGAGAAGTAGATCTGCTCGTTCTGCGCGTGCGCACCGAGGCCGTCCGCGCCGAGCCCGTCCAGCGTGGGAATGCCGAGGGCGGCGGTGAAGCAGCCGTCGCTGCCGCCGCCGGTATGCATGTCCTCCAGCTCGAAGCCGATCTCGTCGCACAGCGCCTTGGCATGGTCGAACAGGGATTGGATGCCCTCGTCCTTCTCATAGGGCGGGCGGTTGATGCCGCCGGTGATTTCCAGCTTTACGTCCGGATTCTCCGCCGTGAGGCCGAGGATCTTGGCCTCGTATTCCGCCGCCAACTCCGGCGTCGGCACCCGCAGGTCGATCTCCGCGTAGCATTCATGCGAGATCACGTTGACGCCGGAGCCGCCGTTCACGAGACCGACATTCGTCGTCACGCCCAGGTCGTAGTCGGTCATGCCGTCGATCGCGAGGATGACGCGCGCCATTTCCTGAATCGCGCTGCGGCCGTCCTGATGGCGCGACCCGGAATGCGCGGCGACGCCATGGGTGCGCGCCTCGAAGCGGCCGACTCCCTTGCGCCCGGTGACGATCTTGCCGCCCTCGCGCGCCGGTTCGGTCACCAACACGTATTTGTTCTTCTTGGCCTCTTCCTCGATCAGCGCGCGCGACGTAGGGCTGCCGATTTCCTCTTCCGGGATATACATGAAGGTGACCGGCAGCGGCGTCTGTTTCCCCATCCGCACAAGGTGCTGATAGGCGTAATAGGCGAGATAGGCGCCCGCCTTCATATCGTAGATGCCGGGGCCGTACACCGAATCACCCTCGCGCCGCCAGGGATTGTAGTCTTCCTTGCTGCCGATCGGATGCACGGTGTCGAGATGGCTGAGCACCAGGATGCCCGGCCCGTCGCCACCCCACGGCGTCCGCGTGCGCAGGATATCGCCGAAGCCATCGCGACCGGGCGTGCGCTCGATCGTAGCGCCCAGCGCCTTCATGCTCTCCTCGACCTCATCGACGAGAATGTTGACCGCGTCGCCTTCGTATGTCGGCGTCTCGATCTCGACCCATTTCTGGATTCCGTCGAGGATTTCCTGCGGATCAACCTTCGGAATATTGGAACTGCGTTCGGGCATCGTGCTCTCCCTTGCCGGATTCGCCGGTTGACTGATTTTCTGTGTTGGAAGCCGCAGCGGTGATGTCGGACTCACCGCCGGACGGGCGCGCAGCCCGGTTGGAGGCAGGGCAATTCTTGCGCCAGGGCCTCCAGTATGGCGTTGGCGCCGGGATATTGGGAGATGTTTTTCCAGTCCCGGCCGTAGGGGCGGCGCACCTCATGTAGCGCCTGTTCGATATGCAGAAACCGCCCGGAGGAATTCTTGGCCCCAACGCGGCAGATATCCGGACTGCCGTTCAGGTCGCGTCCCTGCACCGTCGTGGTCGCGCAAAGCCAACGGGTTCGGATGTTGCGGTCGTTCGGGTCCTGGCAGCTCACGGCGCGTTCCTGCCGGCCCAGCACGCTGTGGATACGGTCGCGTACCTTGCCGACCAGCGCCGTATCGCCCGGCCGCCTCTCCTTGCTGCCGTCCGACATGACGAACCAGACCGAACTGCCGGAATTGTTGAACCCGTGCATCTGGATCGCGATGGAGTGCTCCCAGCGCCGGGTGAGCGTGCGGTGCGCCACGTGGAACAGGGTCGCCGGGTTATGCGACGGGTCGGATGTCCGGTAGGGCGCCGGCCCGCCGCCGCAAACGCCCGTCCTGCCGCTGCAGGGCGATTCGTCCCGCGCGGCACACCGATGCGCCCCGGCCACGATCAACGCCCGCGCACCCAGCTTCAGAAACAACACCGCCGCCTGCTTGTCCGTATGACTATCCTTCACCGGATGCGGCGCCTGGATGATGGCGTCGCGCGCCGGGGTCTTGGCGATGGCGACGACCGGCCGGACCGCCGCGCCGTCGCGCTCCATCAGGATGGCGTAGTCCTTCCCGTCGAACTGTTTGTCGACGATTCGGTAGCCCGCCGCCGCGGCATACCTGTCCGCCGCTGGGCGGTCGCCGTCGATCACCGCGTTCAGCGCGGCCGCGAAGGGTTTTTCGACCGGCCCGATCGGCGGCATGGTGGACAGGCTGTCCGGCGAGCGATGCGAGAGATCGAGCAGCAGGTCCGCCGCCGTCTTGTATTCCGCCGGGTCGGTGGTCTGGCATCCCGCCTGAAGAACCATGGCCAATCCGATCAGACAAACCTTCACCCATTGCATCGCGACCCCCTCGTGCAATTTGTCAGATCACTGTTATGTTTGAATTGTCCGGCTGTGCCAAGATACGCCTACTTGAAAATCCAACATGCAATACGCTAATCGACTGTGGGCGGACACGCCGCTGCAACCGCATTACACCGCAACGAAGACCGAAACGCACAGGGAGAAAGACCATGGGGGACACGATCAACGCCAACGGCATCGACATTGCCTATCAGTTCGACGGGCCGGCGGACGCGCCGGTGGTCATGCTGAGCAACAGCTTGGCCACCAACTACAGCATGTGGGACAAGCAGGTTCCGGCGCTGACCGAGAAATACCGGGTGTTGCGCTATGACCAGCGCGGCCACGGCGGCACGCAGGCGACCGAACCGCCCTACAGCTTCGACATGCTGCGCCAGGACGCGGTGGCGCTGATCGGCGCGCTCGGCCTGGACAAGGTGCATTTTTGCGGCCTCTCCATGGGCGGTATGATCGGCCAGCAGCTCGGTGCGAAGAACCCCGAAGTCCTGCACAGCCTGACCCTGTGCGACACGGCGAGCCAGTTGGGCGTCCCCGGCATGTGGGAGGAACGCATCAACATGGCGCGCGAAGGCGGCATGCCGTCGCTCGTCGATCCGACCCTGCAGCGCTGGTTCACCGAAGGCTTCCGCGCACAGAATGCGGCGGAGCTGGAACCGGTCGCCGAGATGATCAAGACAACGCCGGTCGACGGTTTCGTCGGCTGCGGCATGGCGATCGACGCCATGGACCACGGCGACCTGCTGCCCAAGATCACCACCCCGACGCTGGTATTGGTCGGCGCCGACGACCCGGCAACCACGGTCGAGCATTCCAAGATCATCCACGACGCCGTTCCCGGTTCGGAAATGGTCGTGCTGGACGATGCGGCCCATCTATCGAATATCGAACAGCCGGACGCCTTCAACGCGGCAGTGTTGGCGCATTTCGGCAAGAACTAGACCAAGCACCGCGAAACAGAAGGAACCAGGACGCATCATGGCGGAACAGAAACCAACCATCGCCGTGATCGGCGGCACCGGAGCCCTTGGCTCCGGCTTGGCGCAGCGGTGGTCCAGCGCCGGATACGACATCATCATCGGCTCGCGCTCGGCGGAAAATGCCGAGAAGAAAGCCGCCGAGATGTCGGGCGATTCGATCCGCGGGCTGGAGAACGGCGATGCCGCGGCGGCCGCGGATATCGTGGTCCTAACCGTCCCCTTCGGCACGCATCAGCCGATGCTGGAGGCGGTGCGCGACGGCGCACAGGGCAAAATCCTGGTCGATGCGACGGTGCCGCTGATTCCGCCGAAGGTTGCCCGCGTGCAACTGCCGCCCGCCGGATCCGCCGCCAAGGCGGCGCAGGAATTCCTCGGCGACGGGGTCAAAGTGGTATCCGCCTTCCAGAACGTGGCCGCCGACCTGCTGCAGGATCCGGACGCCAAGATCGACTGCGACGTTCTGGTTTGCGGCAACAGCCGCGCGGCGCGGCAAAGCGTGGTCGACCTTGCGGAGGCCGCCGGGCTGACCGCCTGGCATGCGGGGTCGATCGACAATTCGGCGGCGGCGGAAGCGCTGACATCGATCCTGATTTTCATCAACCGGAACGATCTGGACCACGCGGGCATCCGCATCACGGGTGAGCCGAAGGCGTGACACCGCGGCGGATCGAATCCCTCGCCCTTCCCGGTATTCCGCTGGTCCAACCCGGTGACGATCTCGGCGCCCTGGTCCTCGCGGCGCTGGACCGGGCGGAGGTCACGCTTCGCCGGGACGATGTCATCGTCGTGGCGCAAAAGGTCGTCTCGAAGGCGGAAGGCCGCTATGCGACGCTCGACGACATCACGCCGTCCGCCGATGCGGTCGAATTGGGGGCGAAGGTCGACAAGGACCCGCGGCTGGTCGAGCTGATCCTCGGCGAGTCGACGCGGGTCGTACGGCAACGGCCCGGCCTGTTGATCGTCGAGCATCGCCTCGGTTTCGTGTTGGCCAATGCGGGAATCGACGCCTCGAACGTGGAGCCGACGGACGGCGACGAGCGCGTCCTGCTGCTGCCGCAAGATCCGGACGGCACCTGCAAACAACTGCGCCGCGCCATCGCATCGGCGACCGGCACCGCGCCGGCGGTGATCATCAACGACAGCATCGGCCGGGCATGGCGGCACGGCACCGTCGGTACGGCCATCGGCGTGTCGGGCTTGCGGTCGCTGCTCGACCTGCGCGGCGAGAAAGACCTGTTCGGCCGCGAATTACGCGTCTCCACCGTCGGGCTTGCCGACGAACTGGCGGCAACCGCGTCGGTGGTGCAAGGGGAAGGGGCGGAGGGAACGCCGGTCGCACTGATCCGCGGCTTCGCCCCGGAAGCCGAAGACGGGTCGGTCGGCGAGCTGCTGCGCGGCGAGAACGAGGACCTGTTCCGGTGAGCGACCCGGCACGTCGTTGCGTCGCGCTGTCCGGCGGCGTCGGCGGCGCCAAATTGGCTTTGGGCCTGGCTCACACGCTTGCCCCCGAGAACCTGACGATCATCGCCAACACCGGCGACGATTTCGAACATCTCGGCCTGACGGTCTGTCCGGATATCGACACGCTGACCTATACCCTGGCGGGCATCAGCAACCCGGAGACCGGCTGGGGCCGCGACGGCGAGACCTGGCAGTTCATGGACTCGCTCGAGGCACTAGGCGGCGAGACCTGGTTCCGGCTCGGAGATCGCGATCTGGCCACCCATGTCGAGCGCAGCCGCCGCCTCGCCGCCGGTGAGACCCTGACCGCAATCACCGAGGATTTCCGGCAAAGGCTGGGCATCGGTCCCCGTATCCTGCCGATGAGCGACACACCCGTCCGCACCATCGTCGAAACCCCGGACGGCCCGCTGCCGTTCCAGCATTACTTCGTGCGCGAACAATGCGCGCCCGTGGTCACCGGCTTCCGATTCGCCGGCGCGGCGGACGCCAGCCCCGCACCGGGCATCGCTGAAGCACTGGCCGACGACCGCCTAAGCGCGACCGTGGTCTGTCCCTCCAACCCCTTCATCAGCATCGATCCGATTTTCGCGGTGCCGGGCTTGCGTGACATGGTCGCGGCGGCCGATGCCCCCGTCGTCGCGGTCTCGCCCATCGTCGGCGGCAAGGCGCTGAAAGGCCCGACCGCGAAGATGATGACCGAGTTGGGATTGGACAGCGACGCCGTCGCGGTCGTCCGTCATTACGGCGACCTTCTCGACGGTTTCGTGTTGGATACCAGCGACGCCGAAAGCGAAGACGCGGTCCGCGACCTGAACGTCGACGTCTTGGTGACCGACACGGTGATGCGGACGACCGCCGACAAGGACCGGCTGGCCCGCGAAGTTCTTGCATTTGCCGCGACCCTGCCGGGCTAGGCGGACTGGCGCGCAAACTCGCCCCTTTGCTATAGTCCGAGCCTCATCAACTCGCTGCACCGAAATAAGGAAAACCAGTATGTGGGCGGTGCTGCCGGCCAAGGACCTTGTCGACGCCAAACAGCGGCTGGCCGACGCGCTCAGCCCGCCGGAGCGACGGCTGCTGTTCCGCACGATGTATGAAGACGTGCTGTCGGTGCTGGCCGGTGTGCCGGGGATGGACGGCATCGCGGTGATCACCCGAGACGAGGAAGCAGCCGCGGTCGCCAATGGCTACGGTGCCCGCATCATCACCGAAGCGGAAAACCAGGGTCAGACCGCCGCGGTCGAGGCAGCGGTCAAAACGCTGATCGGTGACGGTATTGCAAGCATCATGACCTTTCCGGGCGACGCGCCCCTGATCACGCGCGACGAGATCGAGAGCGTCCTGACGGCACATGGCGACGCCCCGGCGATGACGATCGTGCCGGCGCATGACCGGCGCGGCTCCAACTGCATCGCCCTATCGCCGCCGGACCTGATCCCCTTCAGCTTCGGCAATGACAGTTTCCAGCCGCATCTGGCGTCGGCGCGCGCATGCGGCGTGGACCCGGTCATTCTCGACCTGCCGGGGATCGCCCTCGACATCGACACGCCGGACGACCTGCGCCAGTTGATTCACCGCCCGGCCGACACCCGGACGCATGCCTTTCTCGATGCCAGCGGAATCGCCGCGCGCTTGCGCGCCGCAACGGAATCGGCGAAGGGCGCATGATGGGAACATACCATCGCCTGGATCACACTGCCGCATTGGCTCTCGCCGATGACCGCGACACCGCCGCTCTGGTAACGCGCGCCGGTGCGCTGTGTGTGCGGGGCCATGCGAATACGATCAGCTACTCCCGCAAGGTCTTCATTCCCCTGACGCAGCTATGCCGTGATGTCTGCCACTACTGCACCTTCGCGCATCCGCCGAGAAAGGGCGAAGCGGCGTATCTCACCCCCGACCAGGTTCTTGAGGTTGCCCACGCCGGCGCCGCGGCGGGATGCAAGGAAGCGCTGTTCACGCTCGGCGACAAACCGGAGTTGCGCTACCGCGTTGCGCGCGAGGAATTAGACCGCCTCGGCCATGCCACGACGATCGACTATCTGGCGGAGATGGCGCGGCTGGTGTTCGAGGAGACGGGCCTGCTGCCGCACGTCAATCCCGGCGTCATGACACGGGACGAAATCGCCAAACTGCGGACGGTTTCGGTATCGCAAGGCATCATGCTGGAAAGCGCCAGCGCCCGGCTTTGCGAGAAGGGCGGCCCGCATTACGGATCGCCGGATAAGGATCCGGCCGTCCGGATCGAATGTATGGAACTCGCGGGCACGCTGGGCGTTCCTTTCACGACCGGCATTCTGATCGGGATCGGAGAAACCCGGCGCGAACGAATTCAATCGCTCCTTATGCTGCGCGACCTGCACGATCGCTACGGCCATATTCAGGAGATCATCATCCAGAATTTCCGCGCCAAGCCGGACACCAAGATGGCCGATGCGCCGGAGCCGGATGCGGACGACCTGACCTGGACGCTGGCCGTCGCGCGGCTGGTCTTCGGCCCGGCCATGAATATCCAAGCGCCGCCGAACCTGAGCCCCGGCGCGCTGCGCCCGCTTGTCGACGCCGGCATCAACGATTGGGGCGGCGTGTCCCCGGTGACGCCGGACCACGTCAATCCGGAAGCGCCTTGGCCGCATCTCGACGCGCTGGCACGGGAAACCGCCGCGGCCGGCAAGACGCTGGTCGAGCGGCTGGCGATCTATCCCGAGTACGCCCGCGCACCGGACCGTTGGCTCGACCCGGTGTTCCATACACCGGTGCGGCGGGCGATCGACGCCGACGGATTCGCCAAAACCGAAGCGTGGAGTCCCGGCAGCACGGAAACGCCGCCGCCCCTGTTCCATCCGTTCGAAGACACCGGCACGGCAGGCGAGCTTACCCAAGTCCTCGACAAGGCGCGCACGGGCGGGGATCTCTCAGAAGCGGAGATCGTCCGGCTGTTCCAGGCGCGCGGCGGCGAGGTTGCCGAGGTCTGCGCGGCCGCCGACGCCGTGCGGCGCGAGGCGGTCGGCGACACGGTCACCTACACGGTGAACCGCAACATCAACTACACGAATGTGTGCTATTTCCGCTGCCAGTTCTGCGCCTTCTCGAAAGGCAAGTTGAGCGAGAACCTGCGCGGCAAGCCTTACGACCTGGGCCTCGATGAGATCGAACGGCGCGGACGCGAAGCCTGGGACCGGGGCGCCACCGAACTCTGCATGCAGGGCGGCATCCATCCGGACTATACCGGCAAGACCTATCTCGACATCTGCCGCCGGCTGAAGTCGGTTTTGCCGGCCATGCATCTGCACGCCTTCACACCATTGGAGATTTGGCAGGGTGCGGAAACTCTGGGTACCACAGTCCGCGACTTCCTGGTGCAGCTCAAAGACGTCGGCCTCGGGTCGCTGCCGGGAACGGCGGCGGAGATCCTCGACGACGACGTCCGCGCGGTCATTTGCCCGGACAAGGTCAACACGGAACAGTGGCTCTCGGTGATGGGACAGGCCCACGAGATCGGCCTGCGCAGCACGGCGACGATCATGTTCGGCCATGTCGACCGGCCGATCCATTGGGCGCGCCATCTGCTGCGCCTGCGCGACCTGCAGAAGCGCACTGGCGGCTTCACCGAGTTCGTGCCGCTGCCCTTCGTGCCGATGGAAGCGCCGATCTACCTGAAGGGCCGCGCCCGGCGCGGACCGAGTTTCCGCGAGGCGGTGCTGATGCATGCGGTCGCGCGGCTGGCGCTGCATCCGCATTTCACCAATATCCAGGCATCCTGGGTGAAGATGGGCCCGGACGGCGTGCGCGCTTGCCTTAACGCCGGCGCAAACGATCTCGGCGGAACCCTGATGAACGAGACCATCACCCGCGCCGCCGGTGCGTCGCATGGCGAGGAGATGCCGCCGGAAGCCCTGGACGCGATCATCCGTGACCTCGACCGCACCCCCAAACAACGGACGACCCTATACGGCGACGTACCGACGGACCGGCAAGAAAAGGCTTATGGGGCTGCGACACTAGGCCCGGTACAATTGCCGCGCGCACGACGCTACGAACGCCCAGTATCCACCGGCCCGCAAACACTGGTTCGGCCCGGGTTGGACGCCGCGGATTAGGATCACGGGATGAGCAATTCACTTCGATATTTTCAAACCCGGCATTTCTTTCGACGGATCGGTATCGTAGCTCTCGTCATGATCGGTGCCGCGGCCCTATGGGTCGGCAATGCACAGGCCATCGACAAACCGCTCGACACCGGCCAATACATCACGCTGCAATTCGACAACGACATGTTCGGCGGCACCGACCGGCACTTCACCAACGGCATGCGCGCCGCCTGGCTGTCACCGGAGGGCGGGGCGCCAAAGTTCATCCGGGATGCGGCCTCGTTCGTTCCGTTCTTCAAGGCGACGCGGCGCATGCGGATGAGTTTTTCCGTCGGCCAGAATATCTACACGCCGGAGGATATTGCCTTGACCGACCCGCCGAGCGACGACCGGCCCTATGCCGGCTGGCTCTTTACGGGCATCGGGTTGGTCGCCGAAAACGGTCCGACATTGGACAAGCTGGAGCTCGATATCGGCGTCGTCGGACCCTATTCGCTGGCCGACGAAGTGCAAACCAAATGGCACAAGCTGATCGGCATCACCGAACCCCGCGGGTGGAATACACAGCTCAAGACCGAGCCCGGGTTCGCCTTGTTCTACGAACGCAGCTTCCGAAAGTTTTACGAACTGCCGCTGCACGACGTCATTCCGATCGAGAATCTCGGCGTTGATATGACGCCGCATATCGGCGGCGCGCTCGGCAATGTCTTTACCCATGGCGCGGTCGGATTGACCGTCCGCTTCGGCGACGACCTGCCGAACGATTTCGGCCCGCCGAAGATTCGGCCGAACCTGCCGGGCTCCGATTTCTTCGTGCCGGACGATAGCTTTGGCTGGTATCTGTTCGCCGGGGCCGAAGGGCGGGTGATCGGCCGCAACATCTTCCTCGACGGCAACACCTTCCGCGACAGCCGCAGTGTCGATAAGAAATACGTCGTCGGGGACATCCAGATGGGCTTCGCCATAACGTTCCTGCGTGCCCGGCTGGCTTTTACCCAGGTGTTCCGCTCACCGGAATTCGACGGTCAGGAAGGCTTCAACAGCTTCGGCTCGGCCGCCCTGTCGGTCCGGTTCTGACCATCCGGTTTTCCGTCAGAGGCCCTGCTTCACCTTCGGCATCACTTCCTCAGCGAACAGATGCATGCTGTCCGTGACCTGGCTGTGCGGCATGCCGACCCAGTGCAGCCCAAGCACCATATGGGTCACACCGAGTTTCTTCTTGTAGCCGATGATCTGCTCGGCAACCTCATCAGGCGAGCCGAATAGGAAGCGGTCGCGGGTCAACTCGTCGAAGTCCAGGTTCAGATCGTCGTCGCCCTCGGGCATCGCCTTATCCTGACCCCACTCGTGATAGACCTTGTACTTCTCTTCGAGATACGGCCGGGCGAGGCGGGTCGCTTCCTCGCGCGAACCGGCAACGAAGATCTCGCGCATCAACGGCAACTCCGTTGGATGCGGCTTGCCATATTCCTCAAGCGCGGTCTTGTAGACGTCGAGTTGGCGCTCGATCGTATCCATACGCTGATGCGGGTTGATGAACCAGGTGTCGGCGAGCTTCGCCGTCCGGCGGACCGCGCCGTCGGCATTGGCGCCGAACCAGATCGGCGGCATTGGTTGCTGCACCGGTTTGAGCGACAAGGTGCAGTCGACGAGTTCGAAATGCGACCCCTTCATGTTGACATGCTCTTCCGTCCACAGCCGTTTGATCGCTTCCAGATTCTCGATCAACCGGGGCACGCGTTCCTTCGGCGTGGTGCCGAAACCGCGGAATTCGACCTCGCGATAACCAAGGCCCGCACCGAAGACCAGCCGGCCGTTCGACATGACGTCGATCGTCGCCAACTGCTCGGCGATATCGAGCGGCTTGTGCAGCGACAGGAGGATGATGCCGGTGATGATGCGCATGTTGGGCGCTTCGCCCATGATCCGCGACAGGAAGGGAAGGAGCTGGAACTGGCTCAGCGGGTAGCCGGCATAGTGCATACCGCTGATCAGGTCCGAGAACCCAAGCTCGTCGGCGAGCCGGGCCTGTTCCACCAACTCGTTGAAGCGCGCGACCATGTCGTCGCCCTGCCGGTACTGCCCCCGGATGAAGAACCCGTATTTCATCTAGCCTGCCTCCGCGTCTCTGGGTTGTCGTCGTTTCCGGGAGCCTACCCCGCCAGCAGGGCCGCCGCCAAATCCGACTCAAATGCCCTCGCGGACCTTGGGGAAGACTTCCTCGGCGAAGCGGTGCATCGCTTCCAGGGTCATGCTTTGCGACATCCCGGGCCATTGCAGGCATATGAGCATGTGGTTCACGCCGAGCTTCCGGTGACACTCGATGATCCCCTCCGCCACCTCGTCCGGGGAACCGAGAATGAAGCGGTTTCGCAGCAGGTCGTCGAAATCCTGGCCCAGATCGTCATCGCCCTTCGGCATGACCTTGTCCTGGCCCCACTGATGATAGGCGTCGTATTTGAGCCCCAGATGCGGGCGAACCATCTCGATCGCCTGCTCGCGGCTGTCGGCGACGAAGGTCTCGCGCCGGAATGGCATTTCCGCCGGGAAGGGCTTGCCGACCGCATCGAGCTCGCGCTTATACAAGTCGATTTGCCGTTCCAGCGTATCGAGCCGGTGATGAGCGCTGATGTACCAGCAATCGCCCATGCGGGCCGCGCGCTTGATCGCCACGTCCGCATTGGCCCCGATCCAGATCGGCGGGCCGCCCTCTTGAACCATCGGCACCGAGATCCGCGCCCCGTCCAGCTCGAAATGCGAGCCCTTCATCGTCACAGGCTCGCCGGTGAACAACCGTTTCACCGCTTCGAGATTTTCCTCGAAGCGTTTGCCGCCTTCGCCGCGTTGGACGCCGAAGGCCTTGTATTCCACATCGCGGTAGCCGAGCGCACAGCCGAAGACCGCCTTGCCCCCCGACATCAGGTCGAGCGTGGCCATCTGCTCGGCGATGTCGAGCGGTTTGTGCAGCGTCAGCAGGCTGATTCCGGTGACCACGCGTAGCGACGGCGCTTCCGCCATGGCGCGGGCGAGCAATGGCACCTGCTGGAATTCGTAGAAGGGATCACTGCTGAAATGTTGCCCCTTCACGAAAGACACGAACCCGAGTTTCTCGGCCAACCGGACCTGTTCCATCAACTCGGTGAACCGGGCCGGTATATCCTCGTCGCGCCGGTACTGCGCCCGGGTCATATATCCGAATTGAAATGCCGTCATCCAACTCTCTCCTTCCGCACCCGGCTACAGTCCTTGTTTCACCTTCGGGAACACCTCTTCCGACAACATGTTCAGGACATCAACCACCATGCTTTGCGGCATGCCGGGCCATTGGACGCTCATGATCAGATGATTGACGCCGGTTTCCTTGTTCAGGCGGATCATCTGTTCCGCCACTTCGTCGGGCGAGCCGACGAGGAACCGGTCGCGGACCAGGTCGTCGAAATCGAGCCCCAAGTCGTCGTCGCCTTCGGGCATCGCCTTGTCCTGGCCCCATTGGTGATAGGCTTCGTATTTCGTCGCCAAGAAGGGTTTGCAGAGGCGCATCGCTTCCTCGCGCGTCTGTGCGACAAACACCTCGCGGCGCGCCGGGAACTCGTCCGGAAAAGGTTTGCCGCAGTCGTCGAGCGCCTTCCGGTAAATCTCGGTCTGGCGGATGATCGTGTCGATCCGGTTGTGCGGATTCACATACCAGCAGTCGCCGATCCGCGCCGCGCGTTTGATCGCCGGGTCCGCATTCGCGCCGATCCAGATCGGCGGATGCGGCTTCTGGACGGGCTTGGTGCCGAGCGCCGCGCCCTTCAACTCGAAATGCGACCCGACCATATCGACCGTTTCTTCCGTCCACAGCCGCTTGATCGCTTCCAGGTTCTC
The DNA here is from genome assembly GCA_965228425.1 of Alphaproteobacteria bacterium. Classification (GTDB taxonomy): domain Bacteria; phylum Pseudomonadota; class Alphaproteobacteria; order UBA8366; family UBA8366; genus JAJFJD01. The sequence goes on from OZ245815.1 coordinate 14,037, forward strand.
CTCGAACCGTTTGACCCGCTCCTTTTGTGTCGTGCCGAAGGCGAGAAATTCCACCTCACGGTAGCCCAAGGCCGCACCGAAGATGACCTTGCCGCCGCTCATCACGTCGACCGTCGCCAAATACTCGGCGACGTCGATCGGCTTCATCAGCGACAGCAGGATAATGCCGAAGTTGAGCCGCAGGTTCGGTGCCTCGGCCATCACCCGGGACAAGAAAGGCAACTGCTGAAAGTCCTGGAAAGGCGCACTGCTGTAATGCATGCCGTTGGTGATGCTGGCGAATCCCAGTTGATCCGCAAGACGCGCCTGCTCCATCAATTCCCGAAAGCGTTCCTGCATGTCGTCTTCTTTGGGGAATTGCGCCCGCATCATGAGACCGAATTGCATGTCCGCCATTGCTTGTTCCTTCTTCTTGTTGCGGCTCTAGCCCGCATCGTAAACCGTTGATTTCTGTTGGCCGCACAATACTCGGAATCCACGACCCCTGTCATGCCGGACCCGTCCAACGGGCATGACTTGCGGAATCGGTTGCGAAACCGCATTTATGTAGAAGTTGAAGCCGGCTCTCGCCGGCAACCGGACAATTATCACGGCACGCCATGCGTTTATTGCTGATCGAAGACGACACGGAAGCGGCGGCCTTTCTCCGGAAAGGCCTGGAAGAAGCGGGATTCGTGGTGGATCACGCCGCGACCGGACCGGACGGCCTGCATCTCGCCACGACCGAAGCCTATGCCGGCATGATCGTCGACCGCATGCTGCCGGGGATGGACGGCCTGCACATCATCGAACTGCTGCGCAAGGAAGGGAACACCACCCCGGTGCTGATCCTCAGCGCCATGGACGGGGTGGACGACCGGGTGAAAGGGTTGCGCGCGGGCGGCGACGATTACCTGACCAAGCCCTATGCCTTCTCCGAATTGCAGGCCCGGCTCGAAGCCCTGATGCGGCGCGGCCAGACCGCCCCGACCGAAACGACTCTGGCGCTCGGCGATCTGGAGATTGACCTCCTGGCCCGGACGGTTACCCGCTCGGGCACGCGGATCGATCTGTTGCCGCGCGAGTTTCAGATCTTGGAATATCTGATGCGGCATTCCGGGCAGGTGGTCACCCGTACCATGCTGCTGGAAAACGTCTGGAACTATCACTTCGACCCCAAGACCGGGGTGATCGACGTGCAGATTAGCCGGCTGCGGCAGAAGCTCGACAAGGATTTCGACACGCCGCTGCTGCATACCGTGCGCGGCGCAGGATACTGCCTTCGTGTTCCGGAATAGGCTCTTTCGCACATCTACTTTCCGCTACGCCATGCTCTACATGGCGGTGTTCGGGTTGTCGGTCTGCGGCGTTCTGGTTTTTGTGTATTGGAGTACCGTCAGCGTCATCGACGCCCAAAGCGACGCCACCATCGAAGCGGAGATCACCGGCCTCGCCGAGCAGTATCGCGAGCGCAGCGTCGTCGGGCTCGTCGAAATTATCCGCGAACGCAGCTCAGGCCAAAGCGGCCGCCGCGGCGTCTACCTGCTGACCGATCCGTTCATGACGCCGCTCGCGGGCAATCTCACCGGCTGGCCCGTCGCCGCCAAGGGCACGCCGCGCTGGGTCGATTTTCACATCAAACAGGCGGCGCGCCCCACACTGCGGCCGCAGGTCGCCCGGGCGCGCACCTTCGAACTCGACGGCGGCTTCCATCTGCTGGTCGGCCGGGATTTGACCGAACGCGCCGAGTTCCGTGAGACCATCACCAATGCGTTGATTTGGGCACTGCTGGCCACTCTCGCACTTGGGTTCGGCGGCGGGTTGTTGCTGAGCCGAAATTTTCTGCGGCGCCTCGACGCGATCAACCAAGGCAGCCGGGCGATCCTGCACGGCGACCTGACGCAGCGCATGCCGGTGACCGGCTATGCCGATGAGTTCGACCGGCTGGCACAGAACCTCAACGACATGCTGGATCAGATCGAGCGGCTGATGGAAGGCATGCGCGGGGTCGCCGACAACATCGCGCACGATCTGCGCAGCCCGATCTCGCGCCTCCGCAGCCGGCTCGAGGTGACGTTGATGTCGCAATCGGACCCAGAGGAATATCGCACGGCCCTCGCCAAGACGATCGAGGAAACCGACGGAATCCTCGACACCTTCAACGCGCTGCTGGCGATCGCCTTGGCGGAGTCCGGCGTGCTGCGCGACCGCTTCGAACGGCTCGACCTATGCGCCTTGGTGCGGGACGCCGGTGAACTGTATGGCGCCGCAGCGGAAGAGCGGGGATTGCGCCTCAAGGTCGACGCGTCGGATGACTGTTTGATCGATGGCGACCGGAATCTGCTGTCGCAAGCGATCAGCAACCTGTTGGACAACGCGTTCAACCACACGCCGGAGAACGGGGCCATCAAGCTCGCCGCCCGGCGCGGTGCGGACGGACGGCCGGAATTTTCGATCTCAGACACCGGGCCCGGCATCGCGCCCGACGAACGCGAACGGGTTCTCGAACGATTCGTCCGCCTCGACGACAGCCGCAGCACGCCGGGCAGCGGACTCGGGCTCAGCCAGGTCGCCGCCACCGCACGGCTGCATTATGCCGACTTGTCGTTGGAAGATAATGTCCCCGGCCTTCGCGTGCGGTTACGCTTTCCCGCGATCGAGGACGGGCCGGAACCGCAAAAACTTATACCGATACAATAAGATAATGGATTATTAACAAAATAATTGTGTAATATATAAAATATACGTGAAATTTGCGTGTATTTATTGACTCTGCCCATAGGCAGTGTTATTTCATTCATCAGCGCCGATTTGAGGAACCGTCAGATTGCGGGCGCTTAATAAATGCGGCTAAAGCGACAGGGTCTCCGCCCGGCTTTTCTGCCGCGGCGGGTTTTTTGTTGGGGTTGGTCCTTCCCTTTGAAAGGACCCGCGGGATTTGAACGGGCAGCTTGCGACCGCGTGACCAACCGCTAAAGCGCCACGGAGACGTGCTCCGTGGGCCCATATGGTCGATGCGAGGAGACACGTTTCATGACTGCGGATTTTCTATCCTTTCCCGTACCCGCCGAACGCCAACCCGGGACGGTGTTCATCGTCGGCGCCGGTCCCGGCGATCCCGACCTCTTGACCCTGCGGGCGCTGCGCGTGCTGCGTGATGCCGATGTGGTGATCCATGATCGATTGATCGGGCCCGGTATCCTGGACTTCGCCAAGCCCGACGCCGAAATCCTCTATGTCGGCAAGGCGAAGGCCAACCACAGCATTCCCCAAGACCAGATCAACGCCCTGATGGCGCGCCGGGCGCTGGCCGGCAAACGCGTGATCCGACTGAAAGGCGGCGACCCCTTCGTCTTCGGGCGCGGCGGCGAGGAAGTCGATTATCTAATTGCGCGCGGCGTGCCGGTCGAGATCGTGCCGGGCATCACCGCGGCGACCGGCTGCGCCGCCTATGCCGGGATTCCGTTGACCCACCGGGACCATGCCACCGCCGTGACCTTCATCAGCGGGCACGCCAAGGATGGCGACCCGGACCTGGATTGGGACGGTTTGGCCCGAGGCCGGCAGACGGTCGTGGTCTACATGGGCATCTCGACCGCAGGCCGCGTCGCCGCGCGGCTGATCGAGCACGGCCTTTCACCGGTCACGCCCATCGCCGTCGTCGAGAATGGGACGTTGGCGACTCAAAAAGTCGCCACCGGCACCGTCGCCGGACTGGAGCAGGTCATCCAGGACAATCAAATCACCGGGCCCGCGCTGATCGTCATCGGTGACGTGGCGCGGTTCGCCAAGAGATCGGACCCCGAGCGCTGGCCGTTGGCCGCCGCCGAGTAACGGAGGAACCCATCATGACATTGCACGCGGTTACCGCGAACCGGTTGACCGACGGACAGGTCGTCTATCTGACGCCCGCCCGCAATTGGTCCGAGAAACTTCACGCCAGCCAACTCGCCGAAGCCGGCGACGCGGCCGATGCGCTGCTGCAGGCCGCACAGGCCGCGGTCGAGGCGCGGCTCGTCGTCGAACCGTATCTGATCCCCGTCGACAGCGACGCCACGGACGGCCAAGCGCTGCGCGCCGTCGGCCGTCGGGAAACCATCCGCGCCGCCGGCCCAAGCGTCCGCCTGGACCTGGGCCACCAGGCCGCGCAGGAGTAAATGCGATGTACCGCTATGACGAATTCGACCATACGGTGGTCGCCGAACGTGTCCTGCAATTCCGCGACCAGGTGGCCCGCCGCCTGTCCGGCGATTTGAGCGAGGACGAGTTCAAGCCGCTGCGTTTGATGAACGGGCTGTATCTGCAACTGCACGCCTACATGCTGCGGGTCGCCATCCCCTACGGCATGCTGTCGTCGCGTCAGATGCGCAAGCTCGCCTTCATCGCCCGGCGCTACGACAAGGGCTACGGGCATTTCACCACGCGGCAGAACATCCAGTACAACTGGCCCCGCCTGGACGAAACGCCGGATATCCTGGACGAACTGGCGAGCGTCGAGATGCACGCCATCCAGACCAGCGGCAACACGATCCGTAACGTCACCGCCGATCCCTTCGCCGGGGTCGCGGCAGACGAGATCGAGGACCCGCGCATCTATGCCGAGATCATCCGGCAATGGTCGACGTTACATCCGGAATTCGCCTTCCTGCCGCGTAAGTTCAAAATCGCCGTGACCGGCGCGCCGCACGACCGCGCGGCGATCAAGACCCACGACATCGGCATCGCGCTCAAGCGCGGGCCGGACGGCAAGACCGGCTTCGAGGTCTTTGTCGGCGGCGGTCAGGGCCGGACACCGGTAGTCGCGAAAAGCATCCGCGACTTCCTGCCGAAGCGCGACCTGCTGTCCTATCTCGAGGCGATCCTGCGGGTCTACAACCAGCTCGGCCGGCGCGACAACATCTACAAGGCGCGGATCAAGATCCTGGTGAACGAGACCGGCGTCGAGAAGTTCACCGAACTGGTCGAAGAGGAATGGCGTCACATCCGTGATGGCGCGCTTGCCCTGCCCGACGACGAAATCGCCCGGATCAGAGCGTATTTCGCGCCGCCCGCCTATCTCGACATTTCGGACGAGGTGTCGGAGTTCGACGCGAAACTGCTGGCCGATCTCGCCTTCGGGAATTGGGTGGGCTCGAACGTGACCGAGCACAAGGTGCCGGGCTACGCCATCGTGACCGTCTCGTTGAAACCCGAGGGCGGCATCCCCGGCGATGCGACGGCAGAGCAGATGGAGGCAATCGCCGACCTCGCCGACAACTTCAGCTTCGGCGAATTGCGGGTTACCAAGGATCAGAACCTGGTGCTGGCCGACGTCCGCAAGAGCGACCTGTTCGCCCTGTGGCAGGGCCTGCAGGCGCACGGTCTGGAGACGCCGAACGCGGGCCTGCTGACCGATATCATCGCCTGCCCGGGGCTGGACTATTGCAGCCTGGCGAACGCCCGCTCGATCCCGATCGCCCAGCGCATCAGCACGCGGTTCGGCGACCTGGACCGGCTGCGGGACATCGGCGATATCTCGCTGAATATCTCGGGCTGCATCAATGCCTGCGCGCATCATCATGTGGGCAACATCGGCATCCTCGGCGTCGATAAGAAAGGCACCGAGTTCTATCAGGTCACGCTCGGCGGCAGCGCCGACGAAAACACCGCGATCGGCGACATCGTCGGTCCCGCCTTCGGCGAAGACGACATCGTCGACGCCATCGAAACCATCGTGGACACCTATCTCGACCTGCGCAGTGACGGCGAAGCCTTCATCGACACCTACCGCCGGGTCGGCCTGACACCTTTCAAGGAGACGCTCTATGCCCCTCATTAAAGACGGACAGCCGATCGACGACCCCTGGATCCCTGTGGCGGACGGCAAGTCCCTGCCGGCCGAGGGCGCGCTGCTCGTCAGCTATGCGACGTGGACGGAACACCGCGAAACGCTGTTGCGCCGCAACGCGCCGCTCGGCATCCGGCTGGGCAGCGACCAATCGCCGGCGTTGATCGCCGACGACCTCGACCGGTTCGATCTGATCGCCCTCGACATTCCCGTCTTCAAGGACGGCCGCGCCTACTCTTATGCCCGGCTGCTGCGCGAGCGCTACGGCTATGCCAAGGAATTGCGCGCCGTCGGCAACGTCCTGCGCGACCAGTATCATTTTCTTCATCGCTGCGGATTCGACAGTTTCGAGGTGGCGGACGATGCCGCGGCAAAGGCGTGGTGGGACGCCCTGTCGGAAATCTCGCACGCCTATCAACCGGCCGCCGACACACGCCGCCCGATCCTCGCGCTGCGCCAAGCGACGGATCGGCCGGATGCTGCGGTTGCCGCCGGTCTGGCCCAATAACGGCCACACGGATTTGCACGGCGTCCGGGTGTCCCGCCTATAATGGGAAGGACCGAATTGCGGAATTCAGCCCGGCACCATGACCTACGAGACCATCACCGTTGAACCGATCGCCGGTGCCCTCGGCGCAATCATCCGTGGCCCCGACCTGTCGGAACCGCTGGATCAGCAGTGTTTCGCGGAAATCCACGACGCCTTTCTCAAACATCTCGTCATCTTCCTGGAAGACCAGAACCTGACGCCCGACCAGCTCCTCGCCTTCGCCGGGCGGTTTGGACCGATCGTCAACTATCCCTTTGTAAAAGATATGGACGGCCATCCCGGCATCACCGAGGTGGTCAAGACGGAAAACGACACGCTGAACTTCGGCGGCCTCTGGCATTCCGACACCACCTATCTGCCGAAACCACCACTCGGCTCGATGCTGTATGCCCGCGACCTGCCGCCACGCGGCGGCGATACCATGTTCGCGAACATGTATCTTGCCTACGAGACGCTTTCGGACGGGATGAAGGCGATGCTGGCGCCGTTGCGGGCCGTCAGCTCCGCCTCGCTGCGGGACAAAAGCGACGGCGGCGCACGCAGCCGGATCGCCGCCCAAACCGGCCGCGGTCAGAATGTCGACAAGCGCGACATGGCCGCCGAACACCCGGTCGTGCGCACCCATCCGGAGACCGGCCGCAAGGCGCTCTACATCAATTGCGCCCATACCGCCCATTTCGTCGGCATGACCGCGGAGGAAAGCCGGCCGATCCTGCAGTTCCTGTTCGACCATATGAGCCGGCCGGAATTCACCTGCCGCTATCGCTGGAAGGTGGATGCCCTAGCACTGTGGGACAACCGCTGTTCGCATCACTACGCCCTGAACGACTATCAGGGCTACCGCCGGCTGATGCATCGCGTCACGATCGAAGGCGATACGCCGGCCTAATGCCCTGTGAACGGGGCCAGACCAACAGCGATGTTGAGCGGCCGGACAAATTGGCGTTTAATCCTACCTGTTGATGGTTCCCCGCAAGGGGAGGAAGAGGGAACACGGTCCGGTTCGCGCTTACCCGCGCATCTTGAACCCAAGCCGTGGCTGCCCCCGCAACTGTAGGCGACGAGCCTGTGTCCATGAGACGCCACTGAGCGAGTGCTCGGGAAGGCCGGACGACAGGCGGTGACTCGCAAGCCAGGAGACCTGCCATCAATTTCGTCACCCACCGGTGGGCGGGGCGCCCAGCGGGACGGATCTCCGTTGTGGTGGCGTGCGCGCAGGGATGGGCCACCGGGGAATGCGTCGATGGGTATCGACCGAACCACCTCTCCACATTTCGGCCAAGCCATCGCATCCGCGATGGCTGTGCAGGGCTTTGGCGTGCCCGGCACAAGGCGGTTCCGGTCCGTCGCTCGCGCATTTGGCAAAAACAGATGCGAACGGAGCACCTCTTCATGTTTACGCAAAAAACGAAAAATCCGAAGACCCGACAACACTACGGAGCTTTTACACCTCGCCTGGCCGCCGCCATGCTAGGGGCAGCGGTCGGACTAGGCGGCGGCGTAACGGCGGCCATTGCCCAGGGAACCACGCTGCTGCCGGAAACGGTCGTCACCGCGACCGGCCTCGAAACGCCGAGCGAACAGGTCGGCAGCGCGATCACGGTCATCAGCGGCCGGAAGCTGCAGGAACAGCAGATACGCTTCGTCTCCGACGCGCTGCGCACCGTGCCCGGCGTGGCGGTCAACCGGACCAGTGGGTTCGGCTCGTCGACCGACGTGCGCATCCGCGGCGCCGAGGCCAATCAGACCCTCGTGCTGATCGACGGCATCGAGGTGAACGACCCGGCGCTCAGCTCGCAGTTCAATTTCGGGAATCTTCTGGTCACCGACATCGACCGGATCGAGATCCTGCGCGGCCCGCAGAGCGTGCTGTACGGCAGCGACGCGGTCGGCGGCGTGGTCAACATCATCACCAAGAAGGGCAAGGGCGAGCCGACTGTCACGGCCAGCGGCGAATATGGCTCCTTCAACTCGGCGCAGACCAGCGCGGCGGTGCGGGCCGGCGGCAAACACTACAACGCCGCGCTGAGCGGTACCTATTTCCGGACGGACGGCATCTCGGCCGCCAACGAGAAGAACGGCAATACCGAAGAAGACGCCAACAAGAACAAGACGGTGCATGGCACACTTGGGCTGCGGCCGGCCAACAATCTGGAGATCAATTTCACAGGCCGATGGCAGCGCGCGCGGGTGGATACCGACGCCTTCTCCACGGTCGCGACCGACGACAAATCCTTCACCGAAAGCCTTGAACAGTTCGGGCAGGCGGAGGTCAAGCTCACGCTGTTCGACGACCGGTGGGAACATATCCTATCCGGCTCGTTGTTCAGCAACACGTTGCGCAGCGGCGGCGGTGCGTTCGGCCCCAGCTCGACCGAGGGCGACAAACGCAAGATCACGTATAAAACCAATCTATCGCTCGAAACGACCGAGATCGCCCCGGCCACGCATACGATCAGCTTCGGGTTCGAGAACGAGCGCGAGAAGGTGCTGTCGCAAAGCAGCTTCTCCACCGTCGACCGGCAGTTGGACACGCAATCCATCTACGGTCTGTATCAGATCGGCCTTTTCAAGCGCCTGTTCCTGAGCGGCGGCGGGCGCTACGACGACAACGAGATTTTCGACGACACCACCACGATGCGTCTGACGGCGGCATTGCTCGTCCCGGAAACCGGCAGCAAGCTGCATATGAGCGGCGGGACGGCGGTCAAGAACCCGACCGTCTTCGAACTGTTCGGCTTCACCTCCACCTTCACCGGCAATCCCGACCTGCTGCCGGAGAAATCGGAGTCCTTCGACATCGGCATCGAGCAGACGTTCCTCGGCGGTAAAGTCGTCGGCGATATCACCTATTTCAACAACCGGATCGACAACCTGATCATCGGTTTCGGCAACACCGCGACGAACCAAAGCGGCACGAGCCGGATTCAGGGCATCGAGATGACCGGGCGCGCCCAAATCATCGATGGTCTCGACGTCACCGGCAGCTATACATACATGACCACGAGCGACGCCAACCGCACGCAGCTGGTCCGCCGCCCGCAGCATATCGCCAGCGTCAACGTGAACTACGGCTTCCTGGAAAAGAAGCGCGCCAACGTGAATGTCGGCGTGCGTTACAACGGCGACCAGAAGGACGTCGCCTTCGGCCCGTTGCGCCGGGTCACGCTCGACAAATACATCCTGCTCAACATCGCCGCGTCCTACAAAGTGAACGAGCATGTCGAGCTGTTCGCGCGCGGTGAAAATCTGCTGAACGACGACTACGAAGAAGTCTTCTCCTTCGGGACGCCGGGCATCGCCGCATACGGCGGCGTCCGCGTGCGGTTCCAACCGTTGAAACTGCTCACTGGACGGAAATGACCCGGAACGGGCGCCACAGCGAAGGGATCCGCCGCGGCCAACATAGATTGGCCGCGGCGGTCCTGCTGTGCTGTCTCATGTCGATCCCGGCCAACGCCGCGCCGCAGCGCATCGCGTCGATGTCGCTCTGCGCCGACCAACTGCTGCTGTCGCTCGTCGACCGGCGGCGGGTCGTTTCCGTCACGCGGTTCGCATCGGCGCCGTCGATTTCCGGAATCGCCGATACGGTCGCCGGCATCCCCCGAAACCGGGGATCGGCGGAAGACATCCTGCCCCTCAAGCCGGACTTGATCGTCGCCGGCGAATACACCCAACCGAGCACCAAGGCCTTGTTCCGAAAACTCGGATTCCCGCTCCTCGAGATCAAGGTCGCGGTCGATTTCGACGGCGTGCGCGAGAATATCCGCCGTATCGCCGCCGCCGTCGGGACCGAAGCGAAGGCCGAGCGGATGATCGAGACGATGAACCGACGGCTGGCCGCGGCCGCCGGCGCAACCGGCCCGGCGCCGTCGCTGTTATTCTATCGGCTCGGCGGATATTCGCAGGGCCGGCATACGCTGATGGACTCGATCATCCGCCATGCGGGTTTCGTCAACCATGCCGCACGCGCGTTGCCCGGCGTCGGCAGGATTTCACTGGAAACGGTGGTGGTGACGCCGCCGGATGTCATTGTCCTGGGATCGGGCCATGGCCCCCGCAGCTCGCGCGCCGCTGAATATCTCTCGCATCCGGCGTTCCGGCATCTGCGGTCCAGGATCCCGTCGACCACGCTGCCCGACCGGTTATGGATCTGCGGCCTTCCGTCGAGCGTCGACGCGGTCGAACGGCTCGCCGACTTCCGCCGCGGCCTCGGGCCGGGCTTCCGGAACCGCGGAGCGGCAACGCCATGACCGCACTCGACATTCCGATGCGCCCGACCCGCCCCCTCGGACTGTTCGTCTTATTGGGCGGCGGTACGGCTGCCGCCTTCCTGATGTCGCTCGCACTGGGGCCGACGATGATCGGCCCCGGCGAACTGATGCGGGCCTTCCTGGGAACGGCGGACGGCGCGACGTCCCTCATCGTTTGGGAGATCCGGCTGCCACGCGCCCTGCTCGGCCTGATGATCGGCGCAACGCTCGGGCTGGCCGGCGCAGGCTTGCAGGGATTGTTCCGCAACCCGCTCGCCGAACCTGGATTGATCGGCGCCTCGTCACTGGCGGCCTTCGGCGCGGTGGTCGCGATGTATTTCGGACTCTACGCCCTCTTCGCCGCCGCCTTGCCGCTGTCCGCCATGCTCGGCGCAGTCACCGCGGTGCTGATCCTGCATTTGCTGGCAGGGCGGGACGCGGGCGCGCTGACCGTCATCCTCGCCGGGGTGGCGATCAGCAGCCTCGGCGCGGCGCTGATCGCACTCGCCATCAACCTCTCGAACAACCTGTTCGCCGTGACCGAAATCGTGTTCTGGCTGATGGGGTCGCTGGCCGACCGCAGCATGGACCAGGTCTGGTTGGCCGCCCCCTTCATGTTGGCGGGCTGGCTGCTGGTCGGCGGCACCGGGCGAGCGCTCGACGCGCTGACCTTGGGCGACGAAACGGCGATGAGCCTCGGGATCGATCTGCGGCGCACGCGGCTGAAGCTGATCCTCGGCACGGCCCTGTCGGTCGGCGGCGCGGTCGCTGTTTCCGGGACCATCGGATTCGTCGGATTGGTGGTGCCGCATCTGCTGCGCCCTTTCGTCGGGTATCAGCCGAGCACGCTGCTGCCGGCCAGCGCGCTCGGCGGCGCGATTCTCCTGCTGCTCGCCGATGTCGCGGTCCGTCTCATCCCGACCGAAGCGGAGCTGCGCCTTGGCGTGTTGACCGCGCTGATCGGCGTGCCCTTCTTCCTGGGCCTGATCCTCAAAACGCGGCGGGAGATGGCATGACATGCTGACGCTGCACACCCTCTCCGCCGCGCGCGGTGGCCGCCCGGTCCTGCACGACATCGACCTGACGATCCGGGCCGGCGAAGTGCTCGGCATCGTCGGCCCGAACGGCGCCGGCAAGTCGACGTTGATGCGCACCGCTGCGGGACTCACCCCGCCGACCGCAGGCAGCGCGGCCCTCGACGGCGAACCGATCGCTTCCTGGGGCCGCACCGCACTTGCCCGCCGCATCGCCTATCTGCCGCAGAATGCGGATTGTCATTGGCCGATGACCGTGGCCCGGGTGGTGGCCCTGGGGCGGTTGCCGCATCTTACGCCGTGGCAAGGCCCGACGGCGGCGGACGCCCGAGCGATCGACCGCGCGATGGCGATGGCCCAGGTCGCCGATCTGTCCGAAAGACGAATCGACAAGCTTTCGGGCGGCGAGAAAGCCCGCGTCTTGTTGGCGCGCGCGCTGGCCGGGGATCCGGCATTGCTGTTGGCCGACGAGCCGGTGTCGGACCTCGACCCCTATCACCGGCTGGACGTCATGAGCCATCTGCGCCGCCTCGCTGACGATGGCATGGCGATCGTCGTCGTGCTGCACGATCTGTCGCTGGCGATGCAATATTGCGACCGGCTCGTCTTGATCGACGGAGGCCGCATCGTCGCCGACGGCCCGCCGGACGCCACGCTGTCGCCGGAACGGCTTGCGGAGGTTTTCCGCATCACCGCATTGCGCGGCGAGCGCGATGGGCACCCCTATCTGTTGCCGTGGACCCACGACGCCGCAGAGCGGGGAAGACATCGATGAACCTATCGATTGCCCGACACGCCCTGTTGATCAAATCCGCGCTGCGCGAGCCGATCTGGCTGGCGGTCACCGTATCGACGGCACTGCATGTCGGGGCGATCGCCTGGATGATGTCGCCCGACCCGTCGCCGCGCGAGATCAAGGTCGCCGGGGGTCAGGTGATCATCGAGGTTGCGATGGTCGAGGGACCGGAGCGGCATCCAGGGGCGGACAGCGGCGACGAACTCGATCGGCCGTCCCCGTCCTCCGCGCCGACGCGCGCCGCACCGCAAGCCGATCGGCACCGAGCGGCAGACCGGGCGCCGGACCGGCCGGTCGATGCCGTTTCCGACCAATTCGAGAGCAAATCAGAGACGGCCGACCGCGAGCAGCCCGCACCAACGGCGCGCCCCGTCGAAACACCCTTGGCGGCCTCACCGCCGGAGCCTTCGGCGGTTGCCCTGCTGCAGGCGCCGCCGCCACCGCCGGCCAAGCCCGCACCACCCGTCCCGACACCGGCTGCCCTGACGCCGGCGCGTCCGACGTTGCCGGGACCGCAAAGCGAAACCGCAAACGGCACCGATGCCCGTTCCGCGCCAGCCCGCGACGGTATTGAGGCGTCCACCGACACGGACGCCCATCGCGGCGGCACCAAGGGTGCGTCACCGCGCGGCGACAATCCGAAGCCGGAATACCCGTTCGTCGCGCGGAACCGCGGCTATCAGGGGCGGGTGGTCTTGCAGGTGGATGTCCTGCCCGACGGGACCGCCGGCGGCGTCGAACTTACCTCATCGAGCGGGTACGACAGCCTGGACGCGGCCGCCGTTCGCACGGTGCGGCAATGGCGATTCGTACCGGCCCGCCGCAATGGGCGTCCGGTGGCGGCCGCCGTGACGGTGCCGGTCCTGTTCAAACTGTACTGAGATCGCCTGCCGGCATGGCATCGCCGAAAATGCGTTGCGCTTCGCGCATCCACAGGTCGGCATAACGGCACGGGTTCGGGTCGCCCTGCCAAGGCCGGCTCTGCGCGAACTCGATCGCCTTCGGCGGCAGCGCCGGATTGGATTGACCATCCCGCCAGTTCCATTCCTCGGGCAATTGGCCGCGCAATCCGTCATGCAGCCAATTGAATTGGTACAATCCCGTCCGGTCCGACCGCAGCGCATAATCCAGCGTCAACGCTCGGTTCGCGGGATGACCGCAATTCCACAACAGCAAAGAGGGCAATCGATCGCAGGCGGATGCCGGATCGGCGTCTTTGCCGTCGTGCCACACGCCCATAACGGCGCGGCGCTCATCGCGGAGTTGCCATAACTCATAAATATCCGCCTGGAACAGCGTATCGCGGGTAACGAACGCGGCCCATCCCTTGAAGCCGTTCAGCGCGGGTATCAGAAATCGCATACGCCCGGCCAGATCGTCGTCCGCGACACCCAACGGGCCCAGCGACGCCAGAGCGGTTCGTTTCAGAGGGGAGATTTCCACCAAATCAGAGGCGCGGCGCTGGATGGCGTAGAGGCATACATCCAAGGCCCGGTCTTCGCGGCAACCGCCACCGACGTAGATTTTGGGATGGTCCATTGGGGCTTTTTCCATCTGCTCGAACGACGTGGCGGACAGGCCCCTCCAGTCCGTCCGCCACGCCTTAAAATGGCATAAGGCCCGCCGGCCCTGTGGCCGAAAAAGGTGTAGAAGGATGGTGATTTCGGAGTATGTCCGAAAGATTCGACGTTTCGGCCCAATAGTTTACCCGGGCGTTAACCACAAGTGCCCGCATCCCCCGGATTTAGCGGGCATTTTCGCCGAATCATTGGAGTTGCCTACGGCCGAAACAGGGCTTTAAATAGCGGTGACAAACTGTGTGACATGGACCATTTGAACTTTCTAAGGTCACTCAACTCGTTGGCGTATCTAGTTAGTTACCGCGATGCTTAGCCTAGTTACTCCTGCAATTGTTGGTGCCACGATACGGACATCCTCGTGTGAGAAAGTATGGTGCGATGTCAGCCAAGTCCATGGAAAGGAGTAATCATGGCGACTGGAACGGTGAAGTGGTTTAACCCGACCAAAGGGTACGGTTTCATTCAGCAGGATGACGGCTCGAAGGACGCATTCGTGCATATTTCCGCGGTCGAGCGCGCCGGTTTGGACACGCTCCGCGAAGGACAAAAGATCGAGTTTGAATTGGTGACGGGACGCAACGGCAAGTCCGCGGCGGAAAACCTCACCATCCTCGACTAGCCGCTTTCCCCCGATCGCCGGATCCGCGCATTTCGCGCGTGTCGGCGTACCGTTACGAGAACCTCCCCGGCCGGGCATTCCCGGCCGCGGTGACGGCCGCTCAGGCCGTCGGCCGCACGGCGGCGAAGGACGATCCTTGAAGGCAGAGCCGGCCGATGTCGTCCTGCCACAATGCGTCATCCTCGTGCAGTACGCCGATCGCGCGCGTCACCGCCTGAAAGCCTTCCTTCTCGAACAGCTCGGTAAGCTCGGCGAAGTATTTCGGCTCCGTCTCGATGACGTCCTTGATGCGGCCGGCCAGCGCCGCGATGTCGGAGTCGGCCGTTGGACTAGAGGCCGCTGCCCCCTCGCCGAGATAGTCGGCCAAATCGACCTTGTCGGCATAGGCATAGGCGATGCGTTGGAACCGCTCCCGCGGAACATCGTCGGAGATCGTCGCGTCGATGCCCATCTTCGCCGTGGTCGGCACCTTGCCGGGGACGGTGACGAGGCTGGGGTCGAGCGGCTTCGCCCGCGCATTCGATACGATCATGACGTCGCGGTCGGCCTGCACCCGGGTCGCGACCGCCCACTCCACGTCGACGGAATCGAATACGTCGATCTCGTCGTCGACCACCGTGACATGTTTCATATCGGCGACCGACAGGGCGGCCATCATCGCGTTCTTGCCGTCGCCGGTATGCGGCTTGATGGCGATCGTCGCATGCCAATGGCAGCATCCGCCGGGCGTGATGTTGACCGCGGTGACCTGAACGCCCGCTTCCTTGCAGGCGCGCCGGACGGCGGCTTCGTAGATCGGCCCGGACGGCCAGATATTCTCCCACGGCATGTGCAGCGCGTAGTAGACCGCGTCCCGGCGCATCGACACCGCCTTGACCCGGACCAGCGGATTCCAATGCAGGCCGCCCATCAGGCGCGTGAATTCGCCGAACCGGCCTTCCGGACGGGTCCAGCCGGTCGGCAGGATTTCCGCTTCCAGAACGATTTCCGCGTTGGCCAGGCAGGGAACGTCGACGGTGCGGCAGGGCGTCATATCGACGGCGCCACCCATCATGCCGCCGGCGATGGCGACCTCGTTCGTGCCGATCGGCGCCTTGTAGGTGGCGGCAATGATCTCGCTCGGATGCCCGCCGATATTGATCGAAATCGGCAGCGGCTTGCCCGCTCTATAGGCCTTCTCGGCGAAATTGCGCATATTGTTGGGCGTGACGATATCGATGCCCGTGGTGTTGCGGTCCTTCACCAGGAAACGGTAGATGCCCGCGTTGAGGCCATGTTCCTCGTCCTGCGCAAGCGTAATTCCAGCGGTGATCATGGGCCCGCCGTCAAGCACCGAGAAGAGCGGGATCGGCAGGCGGAACAGGTCGACATCGTCGCCTTCCTGGATCACCTCGCGCGCGGGCCCGACATTGACGGTCTTGGGATCGACCGGTCGGTCGAGGCCGCGGCGCACGCGCCCTTCGATCTCGTCAAAAGGGCAATCCATCGCGATCGACAATCGCTCGCGGCTGTTCAACACACCGGAAACCACGGGCATGTCGTAACCGATGACATTGGTGAACAACAGCGCCGTTTCGGCCTGGTCCACCAACGCGGCGATGTAGCGAATGTCGACGGGTTTGGAAATCTCGACCAATTCGCCCGCGTCGCGCAGATCGTCGAGAAGTTGCCGAAAGGTTGCGGCCATGCCTAATCTCTCCACCAAATTTGGAAATTTACGGTAACGGTTTGAACTTTCGAGCATTGCCGGTGGATCGGCAAGGCCCGGGGCGCGGCCTTTCCGCCGCGATACAAACGCTCATCCGAAGGACCACTTACTGTTATACTAACGCCGGACCCGCCTCGATGTCAGATTGACGGTCGGACTGCGGGTCGGGGATGGGGACACGAATGCAGATTGAACGCTACGCACCGACTTGGCACAGGAAGGTTGTCGCCCTGGCCAAGGAGGCTTTCGGCGAGGGCTATTTCTCGAAACCCGGGGAAATCGCCGGCGATCCGGATACCATCATGCTGGTCAGCACCGAAACGGACGACCAGTTGCTTGGCTTGGTCCAAGGCCGCCTGCTGCCGGAGAACGCGCTGTCGGAATATCTCGAACACAAAGTAAGCGACGTGCCGGAGGAGGTGGCGGCGGCGGACCGCGACGGCGCCCTCGGCGTGATCGAGATCGTGGCGGTCGCCGAGTCACAGCGCGGCACCGGCCTCGGCACGCGGCTGATCCGGGCAATGCATGACGCCCTCATCGGACATGGCGCCGACAAGCTGATCGTCAGCTTCAAGCACGGGCCGAGTGCATCCCGCGTCGACGGGCTGATGAAGAAGCTAGGATTCGATCCGTGGACGCGCCTGCCGTCCTATTGGCAGGCGGAATGCGACGCGGGCGAGTTCAAATGCGTGGACCGGACGGACCACTGCACTTGCGAAGCGTTGCTGTATCGAAAATCGGTGTACTGACGCCCAGACCAAAAGGCCTAGGCCGGCATGGACACGGCGGCCGGCGTCTGCCAGGGGCCGAGCAGGGCATGCGCCATCGCGCGGAATCCATGGTCCGCTTCCCGCATCATGCCAGGATAAAATTGCCTATTGAGCGGGCAATCGATCAGGTCCGCCGAACGGATCGGGTGGCCCAGCGATTCTTCGGTGCACTGCCAGCACAGCAGCAGCTCCGGCCGGTTGCCGGTCGCCTTCATCCACAGATCGTCGCGAATCATGAACAGCAACGGGTCCACCGTGCCGCAACATTGGCATCGGAAATGGCCCAGCGGCTCGCCCAACGCGTCGTCGGCGTGGCACATTCCACAGCCCTTGTCGTCGCAGAAAAAATCCGATGTTTCGAACCTAATGGAAATCATACCCCCGCTCCCCAATAAGGTATGCGAAATCTAGCGCATACCGCATACACCGTCTGTGACGGCAAACACACCGAATACTGTGCGCAATATGGTTAACGAAACTTTGCCAAATGCCGATTTTGACCGTCGAATTGTGTTCCGATGTAGGGAATGCAAAAAGAATGCCCCGCCGCGCGCTTCGGAGGTATGACGTCCATCAGCGGCGGCGGGGCGGGTGTGCGACTGCGCCATAGCGGAAATGGCGGGTCCAGTGGCAGCCGCACTTTGCGGTGCGTGCGCGGACCGGCGCCGGTTCGACAATCGGCCGGGCGCGCACTGCAATTAAAGGTCGTGACATCATGCCGTTATCGCTAAACTGACGCTGCAGCGGCTATATTTATTCCGAGATATTTCGATGCGGGACGCAACGATGGATGATTTGGTGAAAGAGCAGGCGACGAATCCGGCGCTCCGCCGCCTTCGCGAGCACCTGTTGCGCTTGAAGGCGCCCATCGACCGGCAAATCCGCGAATACCCGACGCCGATCGCCGGTTGCGATGCTCAGTTCAACCATCTCTTGGACGAACGCCGCCGGCTCGCACACGACCTGAACCGGCTGGACGCGATCGAACAGAAAACGCCGGATGAGCAGGAACAAGCGTTGGCGGTCTTCGTGCAGGGTTCGAACTACGCCGCCGAAGGCCTGCCCGGCTAGGCCGGATCGTCGGCTGGGCGCAGGCGATCCGGCGCTTTACGCCAGCTTCTCCAACTTCTGCAGCGACCGGAGGTTTTTCGGCACCGGTTCGTCGCCGAAACTCGACGGCCAGTTGGTGTAGGACACCTCGCCAACATAGATGTCGCCGCGCGAATCAATCGCCAACCCGTGCGGCGCCATGAACTTGCCGACCTCGGGGCCGGGGCCATTCTCGCCGCCGAGGCGCGCCAGCAAATTCCCCTCGTTATCGACGATGCTGAGGCGTGGCCCCATGTTCGGCGCGCGCCGGTTCACGTTCATGCCCGGCCCCAACTCGCCGATGAAGCAATGCGGACATTTGCCGCGCGGCATGTACAGCCCGCAGGGCCGGTGCAGGTTGTTCCATTGCGTCTCGTATTTGCCGTCGGTGTTGAAGACCTGAACCCGATGATTCTCGCGGTCGGCGACGTAGATCCAGCCGTCGTCGTCGGCGACGATGTTGTGCACGATGTTGAACTGTCCCGGCTCGGTGCCCGACTCGCCCCAGGTCTTCACCAGTTTGCCGTCGGGCGAATACTTGTGCACGCAGGCGTTACCGTAGCCGTCCGAGACGAAGATGTGATTGTCCGGCGACAAGGCGGTGTGGGTGCAGCGGTGAAAGGGTTCGTTGCTCATGAAGGGCGCCGGCGTGCCCGGCACGCCGATTTCCAGCAGGATCTTGCCCTCGGTCGTGCATTTGTAGACCGCATGCCCACCATCGTCGGTGCAATAGAGCATGTCGTCCGGGCCGACATGGATGCCATGCGCCCGGGTGAAGACATCCTCGCCCCAGGACCGCAGGAAATTGCCCTCACGGTCGAACACCATCATCGGATGCTCCCCGCGGTTGAAGACATAGACATGGTCCTTGCTGTCGACCCCGACCGCCGCGACGTCGCGGAATTCCCAACCGTCAGGCAGCTTTGCCCAGTCCTCGACCACGCGATACCTGAAATCACCGCTTCCCAAAATGACTGACATGGCCGTTTCTCCCTTGGATTCGAAATGCGACGGGCACCCGGCCATTGTCGGCGAATCCGCCGGTGCGCGCAAAGCGCACGGCCTTATTCATCCTTGGCGGCGATAACCTCTATCTCGATCTTCAGGTTGGGCCGTGCCAGCGCCTTCACGATCAGCAGCGTCGCCCCCGGCTTGTGATCGCCCATACGCCGGTCGCGGATCGCCTTGTAGGCATCCTGGTACTCGGCCTCGGTCAGATAGGCGTTGATCCGCACGATATCGCCGAACGTCATACCCGCTGCCGCCAGGATTTCCTCGAGCCGGTCGAAAACCACCTCGGTCTGACCTTCGATATGGTCCGGCGTCGTGCCGTTGCGCATGGTCCCGATTTGCCCGTTCGAGATGAGCATCCGCGCGCCGGCAGGCACCTCGACCGCGTGCGCATAATCCGAACTGTGGGGATAGAGGGACTCCAGGGTGTGGACCGCCAACATGCGAGTGTTCCTTTCGATGAGTGGGGATTGCGCCGGCGGGAAAAACGGCGCGCGTCGATACTGTGGCATACTCGACGCCATGCGGTCCTCGAAAACCATTCACGTCGTGTCCTGCCATGCGGAAGGCGAAGTCGGCGATGTCATCGTCGACGGCGTCGCCCCGCCGCCGGGCGACACGCTGACCGATCAGGCGCGCTGGATCGCCGAAGACCAAACGCTACGCAACTTCATGCTGAACGAACCGCGCGGCGGCGTCTTTCGTCATGCGAACCTGCTGGTGCCGCCGAGGCATCCGGATGCCGCGATGGGGTTCATCATCATGGAGCCGGTGCATACGCCGCCGATGTCCGGCTCGAATTCGATCTGCGTGGCGACCGTTCTGTTGGAAACCGGCATCGTACCGATGACCGAACCGGAAACCGTTTTCAATCTCGAAGCGCCGGCCGGCTTGGTGCCGGTTCGCGCATTCTGCCGGGACGGCAAAGCCGAACGCATCACGGTGCGGAATGTCCCGTCCTTCGCCGCGGCACTCGACGCCACGCTCGAGGTCGCGGGTCGCGGGACTCTGACCGTGGACATCGCCTATGGCGGCGATAGCTTTGTGTTGGTCGAGGCCGCCGCGCTTGGATTCACGCTGCGGCCCGACGAGGCGCGCGACCTGGCGGCCACCGGCGCCGCGATCACCGCCGCGGCGACCGAACAGATCGGCTTCGCCCACCCCGACCGTCCGGACTGGAACCACATCTCCTTTTGCCAATTCACCCTGCCGCCGACCCGCGAGAACAGCGTGTTGAGCGGGATCAGCGCGGTGGCGATCGAACCGGGCAAACTCGACCGGTCGCCCTGCGGCACCGGCTGTTCGGCGCGCATGGCGGTGATGCACGCCCGCGGGGACCTAAAGGAAGGGGACCGCTACATCGGCCGGTCGATCATCGGCTCGCGGTTCGACTGCCGCGTCGAAGCGGTGACCAGCATCGCGGGGCGGCCCGCCATTATCCCGTCGATATCCGGCCGCGCCTGGATCACCGGCACGCACCAACACATGCTCGACCCGGACGATCCCTGGCCCGGCGGCTACCGGCTGTCCGATACCTGGCCGATGCCCGATTAGGCCCGGATCGCCGCTTCGCGATAATATTGCCCGCGCGGCGCATCCGTGCCGCCCGATCTCGGTTTATTGGAGAGGAGCGAAACCCGGCCGTGGCAACGACAGACAAGAAGAATGACGGTCCGGCCGAAACACCCCGGCAAGGCCCGCTGCACGGCATCCGGGTGTTGGACCTGAGCCGGGTTCTCACCGGGCCGTTCTGTTCGATGATCCTGGCCGATATGGGCGCCGACGTGTGGAAGATCGAGGAACTGGGCCACGGCGACCAGACCCGCTCGATCCCACCCTATGTCGGCGGCGAAAGCCACTACTACATGGCGATCAACCGCAACAAGACCAGCGTGGCGGTCGACCTCAAAACGCCGGAAGGCCGCGACATCGCGCTCGGCCTCGCGGCAAAGGCCGATGTCGTCCTGGAGAATTTCCGCCCCGGCGTGATGGACCGGCTGGGTCTCGGCTACGACATGCTGCGCGCCGCGAAACCCGATCTCATCATCTGTTCGATCACCGGCTTCGGCCAATCCGGCCCGATGGCGACGAAGCCGTCATTCGATTTGGTAACGCAGGCGTTGAGCGGCGTCATGAGCATCAACGGCGAGCCCGACGGACCGCCGACCAAACTCGGCATCCCCATGGGCGATGTCGGCGGCGGGTTGTGGGGCGCGATCGCCGTACTGGCCGCGTTGCAGCACCGAAACGCGACCGGCGAGGGCCTGCATGTCGACCTCAGCATGCTCGACGGTCTCATCGGCTTGCTTGGGTATCTCGCGGAAATCCATCTCGTGACCGGGGAAAGCCCGGGCCGCGTCGGCAGCAGTCACCACAGCATCGTGCCGTATGGGCGCTATCCGGTGAAGGACGGCCATATCGTGCTGGCGCTGCATGTCGGAAGCTTCTGGCGCAACTTCTGCCACGCGGTGGGCCGGCCCGAATTGATCGACGACGACCGGTTCCGCACCACCGCGGACCGGCACGCCAACCGTGACGTTCTGGAGCCGATCGTGGTCGACATCCTGACGCAAAAAACGATGGCGGACTGGCACGCAATTCTCGACGCGGGCGACGTGCCGCATTCCCCCGTCAATTCCGTGGGCGATGCGCTGGCGCATCCCGCCGTCCAAGCCCGGAACCTCGTCAAATCGACCGATCATCCCAAGGCCGGCAAAGTCGACGTCGTCGGCTCGCCGATCCAATTCCTCGACGATCCGTTCGACTTTTCCTGGCGCGCGGCCCCGACATTGGGCGGCGACACACAATCGATCCTGCGAAACGTGCTCGGATATGACGACGGCCGAGTCGCAGATTTGTTGAAGAGCGGCGTCATCGAGTGTTCCAACGACGGAGACGGTTAAGTGGCGCATGGCATAGCAACCGAAGAGGAACTCGAACGGCTGCGGTCACGGCTGGGACAGCGGATGGAAATACGCGAACCGCCGCATCTGACGGAGGTGACCCGCGACGCCATCCGTCACTGGGCCTGGGCGACGGGCGACCGCAACAAGCTGTATCTGGACGAAGCGTACGCAAACCGTTCCCCCGCCGGTGGCCTCATTGCGCCGCCCTGCATGTTGTACGCGTTCAGCCGGATATCGATTGGGTATCGGGGCGGATTGCCGGGCGTACACTCGATGTTCGGCGGCACCTGGTGGCGCTGGAAGGAACCGGTCCGGCTGGGACAGGCGATCACCGCCGAGGTGACCTTCACCAGGCTCGACGAACTCAAAAGCCGCTTCTCCCGCCGCATGTTCAAGCAAGTGTCGGATATCCGCTTCGTCACCGATGATGGGCTGGAGGTCGCCACCTCGGAATCCTGGGGTATGCGCACCGAGCGCGATACCGCGCGGGAAAAGGGTAAATACAAGCTGCTGCGCCCAGAACCGGTGGCGCAGGAGCTGATCGAACAGGTCACCGACCGCTACGCACAGGAACGCTGCCGCGGCGACGATCCCCTGTATTGGGAGGACGTGCCGATCGGCACCGACGCGCCGGGAATCGTGCGCGGTCCGTATTCCGCAACGACCGCCGTCGCCTTCGAGCAGGCCTGGGGCGGCTTGTTCGTCAAGGCGCATGGCTATTGGTACGACTATTTGGATCGCCACCCCGCCGCCGGCATTCCGAACGCGTACAACGTACCGGAACCGCCCGAGGCCGTGCATTGGGACGGCGAGCTGGCGCGCAGCGTCGGTGTGCCGGAGGCCTATGACTACGGGCCCGAGCGAATCGCCTGGATCGCGACGATGCTGACCAACTGGATCGGCGATCATGGCTTCCTGGAAGAACTGTATTGCGAAATACGCCGCTTCAACCTGGTCGGCGACGTGACCTATTGCGAAGGCACCGTCACCGAATCCACCGAGATCGATGCGGCGTATGGCCGGCTGAAACTCGATATTCGCGCGCGCGATCAGCGCGATCAGATCACGGCGAAAGGCTGGGCCATCGTCCGATTGCCGCGCCGGCCCGCCGATGGCGGTTAGACCCGCCTAGATAGACGCGTCCCCGAGAAAGGCGCCGTCGGCAACCAGCCGATCCTGAAGCGCTGCGACATTGAGCGCGGCCGGCGTGGTGCCGGCCTGCCGCGCCATCGCCGCTGCCGTGCCGACCGCTTGCCCCATCGCGAAACAGGGTCCGCTGACCCGCAGCGACGCCTGCCCGTCCTGCGTCGTGGACGCACAGCGGCCTGCCACCAAGAGATTATCGACACCGTCAGGCAACGAGATGCTGTAGGGAATCTGGTGATAGCCGCGCCCGCGCAGGAATTCCCATTTCGTCACGCCCTTTTGATGCTGTTCGAGCGGCCAGCCGTTGCAGCCGATGCTGTCGTCGAAGTCCCGGCACGATAATACATCCTCGCCCGACAACACGGTCTTCCCAACAATCCTGCGGGTTTCGCGGATACCGATCTGCGGTGCGGTCTCCAACAGATAAGCCTTCTCGAATCCGGGTACCCGGTCCCTCAGAAACCGGAAGTATTCCTGCACCTGACGGCGGCCCTCGGTTTCCGCAAAACTGAGGTCGTCCCAATCGCTACCGTCGATCGGCGCGCCGTCCCGGCTGATCTGCGTCAGGTTGGCGCGCCACTCGCCCGTATGCGCCTGCGGATTGATAATGCCGGTCTTTCGCGGCAGATCGTAGTCGCCTTCCGCCGCGGCGATCAGCGCCGAAAGGTTGGGCTTGCCCTCGTTCATTGCGCGGTCGTCGTCCACATTGGCGAGTCGGAACATCGTCGTCGGATAGGCCATGAACCCGTCGGCATCGCCTTTCGCGCAGGGCGCGCCGGCCCAATGCGCGAGGTCCGCATCGCCGGAAGCGTCGATGAACATCTCGCCCCGGATTGCCGCCCGGCCGGATTTGGTTTCGATCAGCACCGCGTCGATCCGGTCGCCATCCATCGCGGCGCCGACGGCGATCGCGTGAAACCGGATATCGACGCCGGCGGACTGCAGAAGGTCGTCGGCGGCCAGCTTATAGGCGGAGGTGTCATAGGCCTGCGCCGCCGTCCCGGGCCCGCCCGCCGCGTCCTTGACCGGATGCGGCGGATTCAGTCCGTCGAGGCGGTCGAGACGTTCGAGAATATCGTCGGCGACGCCGCGCACGACCTGTTGGATGCTGCCGTTGATATGCGCATGAAGACCGCAGAAATTGGTGACCATCGCGGCGGTGCCCATGCCGCCGAGGAAGCCGTACCGCTCCAGCAAAAGCGTCCGCGCACCGGTGCGCGCCGCGGCGGCGGCAGCGGCGATGCCGGCCGGCCCACCGCCAAGTACAATGACTTCGGCCTCGGCGACCAGCGGCGTTTCCCGTGCCGGTTCGGTAACGGTAGCCATCGCGCACTCCCTTGCCCGGACCCGCATCGCGGGCCCGTCAACACCATTCCATTCGGATAGTTCTATTGTCCGGGAGCGGGCAGCGCAAATGACCGTTGCCCTAGAGCGCGGTCACCGAGGCAACGATGTCGTCCTCGAGTTTCTGGACCATGCGGTTATAGGTGTTGTGGATCCACGTGCCGTCGTATTTCATCTGATAGCTGTCGCGGTATTTGATGCTGAACGCCTGCACATCGTAAATCACGGCGACGACGATATTGTGCTTGCCGCCGCCCCACTCGCGCTTACCGATGAAGGACCCATCTTGTTGTTGGCTGAGCTTCCAACCGTTCCGCGTTGCGGTGCGTTCGATGGTCTTGCGAACCTTCTCCATCGTCAACGGAGTCTGCGAGTAGTAGCCGTAGTTGACCTTGTCGACTTTATGAATCGCTTCTGTCGCGCAGGCCGCGAGGAAGAAGATGGCGAAGAAAACCGGGAGCGCGCGGCGAAGAGACCTTTTCATCGGCATGGTACTCCTCTTCATGGAAATCAGATGCCTACAGTGCACAATGTAACATTGATAATCCATTACCTTAATATGGCCTTAAGGTTCGGATCGAGCCGTAAAATAAACGCCGCGCGACGCTGCGGCGCGGGTTACGGGCTCGTGGTGCGGGTCACTTTTCCCTTGCGGATTTCAGCCGTTTTGGCCCGCAGCGCATCGATCAGCCCGTCGGCGCCCCGCCCATTGCGCTTGATGACCGCGGCGATTTCCGACCGGTAGAGCTGTGCCTGACTGATCCCGAGCAGCGTGATATCGATGATCGCGAGCCGGCCTTTCCGTTCGCGCAGACGCCAGTTGATTTTGACCCAGTCCGCGCCTTCCCGGTTGATCTGGCTGTATAGGATGATCTGATCCTTCTTGACCATCCGGTGCCCGGTGAACCGAATAATGTCACTGATATCCGATTTAACACGCGGCCCGAAATAAATGACGCGGTTCGTATAGGTCTGGACGATCAACTCCTCGAACTCGCGCATGTATAGGCGCTTTTGCTCTCGCGACAGCTGCTCGCGCGCCGGCCCCAACACGAAATTCGCGATTGTCGGCACGTCGAATCCGCGGCGAAATTCCCCCCGTAAATCGGCGGCGATTTCCGCGCGCGACCGGTCGTGTTGGCGAAGGATCTTAGCGGTGCGGAGCACCCCGTCGATAATGAACTGCTTTGCCCGGGCAACGTCAGGGTTGGCGGCAACCGGCGTCGCGGCCGTCACCGGCACGGCAATGGCCGCGGCGACAAGCAATATCTGCGCAATTTGTCGGATCATCAGAACTCTTTCTTCCCATTGCCGACATGATCGTGGCTGGCCGGCCCACGCTCGCCCCAGTGACGCGTAGGTTATGCACTCTCGCCCGCACCTCTGGCAACGTCGCAGACGCCCAAAAAGCGCACGCCGCCAATAATTGTAAATCGTCGTCGAATCACACCTATAAATTACAAATTCTTCGGTTGCCACGACAGGTTTGGCCAACGTTGCTATGATTCGGTCGCGTCGGCGCATATTCTGTCGATGGGCCTGCTATGTGCCGTCAACCACACGGGGGACTGGGAAATGACACATGGTTTTCACCGATTTGGCATCATTCTTGGCATCTTGGCGGTGGTCGCCGCGTGCGGTGGGGAAATCCATCGGGTCGAGTCGGTGGGATACGGCTATGGACCGCAGAAGGGCGTCACGCTGGAGCAGATGCGGGCGGCCATCGAATCGTCGGCGACGGGGCGCGGCTGGCAACTCAGCAACGTCAAACCCGGCAGCTTCGACGCCAAGCGGGAATGGGGCGCCGGCAAGCACAACATCGCCGTCACCGTTTCCTACGACCCGAAAACATTCAGCATCCGGTACAAGGATAGCCGGGCCATGGGGTATGATGGGCGGTTCATCCATCACACCTACAACGACATGGTGCGCGACTTGGAAGAGACCATTCAGAGATCGGTTTCCCGGCTGAAGGCGCGAGGGTCAGCCGCCTAGCCGGCGGCGATACTCCATGAACCTTACCGCGACCCGCCCGATTGGTTGGCGGTACCTGCGCGAAGACGCATATCGTCAGGAACCGATCCCGGAGGGCTCATGGCCGCTGGCGGCGGTCCTGCACGGCGATCACGGCCCGAGTGCCGATCCCTGGCCGCAGGTACACAGCGGGCACTACCCGTTCGATGAATCGCCGACCATCGAATCTTTCTTCGTCACGGCGCCGCCGCAATACGAACGCGACAACCGGTTCGATCTGGCGTTCACCGACGACGTTGTTTTCGCGGCCTGCCGATCGCCGGAAAACCCGGATGTTCCGCTGGCAAAGCGAGCGCTCGATCTGTACAGCGGGCTCGTCCGGTTGCTGCAGACACGCGGCTATCCCCACCTGCTGAGAGTGTGGAACACCATCGAAATGCTGAATGCGGATTTCCGCGGACTGGAACGGTATCGACATTTTTGCGCCGGCCGGCATGACGCCTTTGCGGCGCTCAGTCCGGAGCTGGCGGAACGCTATCCCGCCGCCAGTGCGCTCGGCACGCCGCAAGGGGGACTGGCCGTGTACTGTCTCGCCGCCCGGGCGCCCGGCATCCCGGTGGAGAATCCGAACCAGATCAGCGCCTATCATTATCCTACGGATTACGGCCCGCGCAGCCCGTCCTTCTCGCGCGCACTCATCAAACAGTGGGACGGCGGAGCCGATCTGTTCCTTTCCGGAACCGCCAGCATCACCGGCCACAAGACACGGCATGCCGGCGATCTGACAGCGCAGATCGGTCTCGCGCTCGACAATGTCGACAGACTGATCGAAACCGCCGCGCAATCGGCGCATTGCCCCTTCACCGCGTCGCCGCGGCGCTTCTTCAAGGCCTTTATCCGGCATGCCAAGGATTTCCCTGCCGCACGGGACATCGTCTCGGGGCGGCTCGGCGACGGGGCGCAGGTGATCTATCTGCAAGCGGATATTTGCAGATCGGATCTACTGTTCGAGATCGAGGGCATCCTCTCGGCGTGAGCGATCGACCGCTACGCCGGTTTCCGGGCCGTATACTCGCTGAACACCCGAATGACGACATGCCGCGACGCTTCTTCGAACCCGGCCGTGGAAAGGGTCGACACGACCGTCTCCGGCGGCACGCACATATCGAACGTGTCCCAGCAATACTCGTACAGGAGTGTCGCCGCCTTGCTGCCGGTGAAGACGCGGGTCAGCACGGGCACCACGTAGCGCATATGCATCTTGAGGCAGAACCGGACGAGGCCCTTGCGCGGCGGCGTCAATTCCATAAGCAGAAGCGTACCGCCCGGCTTCAACAAACGCAGGTATTCGCGGAATGTCACTTCCAAATCGGCCACATGCCGCAACGCGAAGCCCATACACAGGAAATCGACCGACTCGTCGGCAATCGGCAACGCTTCGGCCTTTCCAACGACGGGCGCGACGGTGCGGCCGCCGGCAACCGCCTCGGAAATCATGCCCAGGCTCGGGTCGATGCTTAAGACATGGCCCGACGGTCCGACGATTTCCCGCGCCATTTCGGACACCAGCCCGGTGCCGCAACCCACATCGGCCATCCGCATGCCGGCCTGAAGACCCGACCGGACCAGCGCCTGCCGACGATACCAACGGTCCGACCCGAAGCTCATCCAATTGTTGATGCTGTCGTAATGTGCGGCGGTTTCCTGGAACGCCGACTTCAGGTACCGCTGACGCTGGCCTTCGTCGGTATAGTACCTCGACAAAACCGGATGCGGTGCGACACGGTTCTCATCCACTTGCGACGTCACGGGCCAGCCCTGCGAATTTTCCCGGCGGTGCGGTACGATCTCGCGGAATGATAGTGCGCGGTACCTGTTTCCGATAGCCTCTTGTCATGGATGCGGTATAAAAAAAGAGTGATGCAGACTGAACGAGCAACCTCCTTCGACGTCGCCGTAATCGGCGGCGGCCCGGCCGGCGCGACGGTTGCGACCTTGCTGGCGCAACGGGGCCGTAAGGTCGCGTTGTTCGAGAAGGCGACCCACCCGCGATTCCACATCGGCGAATCGCTGCTGCCGAAGAATCTTCCGATCCTCGACCGTCTCGGCGTGTTGGATGCGGTCACGGCGATCGGTATCCACAAACCGGGTGCGGAATTCGTCTCCCCCGATCACGATGCCCGGCAATGCTTTCTGTTCAGCGACGCCTTGGACCCGAACCCACCTCATTCCTATCAGGTGCGGCGATCCCAGTTCGACGCCATCCTGCTCGACAATGCCCGCAAGAAGGGCGTCGCGGTGCGCGAAGGGTGCGCGGTCTCGGCCATCGCCTTCGACGATGACACCCATCGCCTGACCCATGAGGCGGTTGACGGCACGTCGGAATGCCATGCCCGGTTCGTGATCGACGCATCGGGCCGCGATGGTCTGATCGCCCGGCATATGGAAATCCGCCAGCGCAACAAATCGCACAACAGCGCCGCCATGTTCGCCCATTTCGAAGCGGTCCCGGCCAAGGCATGGGAAACACCGGGCAACATCGCGATCTACTGGTTCGAGCATGGCTGGATTTGGTTGATCCCCCTCGGCGACGGCCTGACCAGCGTCGGCGCGGTATGTATGCCGGACTACCTGAAGTCCCGCGAAGGTCCGCTCGACGAGTTCTTTTTCCAAACGCTGCGTCTCTGTCCTAAGGTTTGGGATCATCTCAAGGACGCAACGGTCGCCACGCCGATCCGGGCGGCGGGAAATTATAGCTATTCCGCCAGCGAGGCCTTCGGCGAACGTTATCTTCTGTTGGGCGACGCCTACGCCTTTATCGATCCGGTCTTTTCCAGCGGAGTTTTCCTGGCGATGAGCAGCGCCGAACTCGCCGCGGACGCCATCGACAAGAGCCTCGATCGGCCGGCCCGCGAAGCACACTACCTGCGCCGGTATCAGCGGCGCATCGATCGCGGCATCGCCCGCTTTTCCTGGTTCATATACCGATTCAACACGCCGGCGATGCGCAGCCTGTTCATGGGGCCGCGAAACGTTCTGGGCGTCCGGACGGCGGTGGTTTCCTTGCTGGCCGGCGATATTTACCGCAGCGGCGGACTGAGTTGGCGCCTCGGACTCTTCCGGTTGTTGTTCGGAGCGGCCACGCTGGCCGTGTTCAAGCGCAGCCAGAAATGGGAAAACCGCCGCCGGCGGTTCCGGTCGATCACGGTGGCCGACGACGAAGTCGCCGAGAGATCCTAGAGGCCGATTTGGGCGCAGATACCCCGCCAGTAACGGCCGTCATCCCGTTCTACAACGAAGTCAAAACCGTTGCCGGCATCGTTGAGCGTGCCGCCCAGCATGTCGACCATGTCGTCGTGGTGGACGACGGGTCGACCGACGGCTCCGCGGAAACGCTGAATGGGCTGGATGTGCATATCGTGCGGCACCCGGTGAACCGCGGCAAGGGCGCCAGTCTCCTGTCGGGCATCGACGCGGCCCGCCGGCTCGGTTCCGAATTCGTCGTATCGGTGGACGCCGACGGCCAGCATCCGCCGGAATACATCCCGGAACTGCTGAAGGAGGCGAAGGCGGAGACCCTGGTGATCGGCGCCCGCAAATCGACCACCGACCCAATGCCGTCCTCCCGCCGCTGGGGAAACCGGGCAGCGAATTTCTTCATCTCCTGGGCTTCGGGGTGCTGGATTAACGATACGCAATGCGGCTTTCGGGTCTATCCCGTCTCCTTGATCGGCCGCATTCCGCTGAACCGGCACCGGCGCAGCGGGTTCGTGATGGAAAGCGAGGTGTTGATCGAAGCCTGCCGCGCCGGATACTCCATCGCCAGCGTTCCGATCCCGGCCCTGTATGCCAGCGTGCTGCAACGGCCCAGCCATTTCCGGCCCGGCTTCGACGTAACGGCGATCGTCATCATGGTGGGGATCAAACTGTTGTCGCGCGCGCTGTATTTTCCCGGCCTGATCCGATGCCAGCGGCAGCGGCTTCATGCGATACAACAGGAAGCCATCTTGAATTAATCCGCGACTCACGGCACTTTGATGCCCTGCAACCTTGCTCGAAGGAAGATTTCCATGTCCGCCTCAATTACCAAAATTTTCATTGGTCTGGTCATGCTGCTCGCCGTGACGAGCTGCCGCAACGCCACGGTGTACAACGTCGAAAGTCTCGCGATGAACACGCCGCCCCGCGCGTCGTTGAGTGATGTCGAGGGCGCGATCAAGCGGGCAGGCGCGTCGCTTGGCTGGCAAATGCGGAAGGTCGGCTCGGGCCATATCGTGGCACAGCTGCCGATCCGGACCCACATGGCCATCGCGGACGTGACCTTCACGACGAAGGAATTCTCGATCCGCTACAAGGACAGTTCGAACCTCAAATACGACCCGGCGGACAACACGATCCATTCGAACTACAACAGTTGGGTCCGGAACCTGCAGAACGCGATCCTGGCGCAGACCGCCACCCTGTCCTAGATCGCGCTGTTCGCATCAGCCGAGTCCGCCGCCGATAGCGATCACCTGACCCGTGATGTATCCGGCCTTGTCAGACGCGAGGTAACCGACCAAGTCGGCGACCTCTTGCGGCTGTCCCGCGCGTTGCATCGGGACAACGTTCTTGATCCGGTCTTCGGGGAAGTGTTCGGCCGTTTCCGGCGTCGCGATGACACCGGGCGCCACGACATTACCGGTCACGCCCCGGCTCGCATATTCCAGCGCCAATGACTTTACCGCGCCGTGGAGACCGGCCTTTGCGGCGGCGTAGTTCGCCTGACCCCGGTTGCCGATCAAACCCGACACGGACGAAACCGCGATCACCCGCCCCCAGCGGGTTCGGACCATCGGCAGCAGCAACGGCTGGATCACGTTGAAGAATCCGTTCAGCGCGATATCGACCGGCTCTACCCATTGCGCCCGGGTCATGCCGGCCAACGGTGCGTCATCCGGCCGGCCGGCCGCATGGACGACGATCTGAATGGCAGGCCCGTCCGGCAATGCGTTGAGCGCCGCCGCGACGGCATTCCCGTCGCGAATGTCGAAAGCGAGCGGCATTGCCGACCCGCCGGCGTCGACGATGTCCCGGGCGATTTCCGCCGCGCGTTCCGCCTGCCGGTTGCCATGCACGATGACGTCCGCGCCGGCGGCCGCCAGGGTCCGGCAGACCGCGCCGCCGATTTGCCCGCTGCCGCCGGTGACCAGCGCGCGTTTACCGGCCAGGCTCATCGAAATATGATCCCGCATTCGCCCTGCATCACGTCGCGCCCCTCCGCCGTGATGCCGAAGCGATAGGCGGTGCTGGCGGAATCCGCGTGAAGGCGCGCCGCGTGAATCATCAGTCGCCCCTCCACCGCGCCGAGGTCCGCAACCTGCCAGGAAAGATCCCGCAGCAGCACGACCTGCCCGGCGCGTACCGGCGACTCCGCCGCCAACGAACCGTGCACTGCCGCCGCCTGCGCGCCGTATTCGGCGCCGCAGGCGGCATGAAGCATTCCGTGCCGCCGCAGTGGATTATCGGCACGACGGTGGCTCGTCGCCGAACATAAAATCGTCTCGTCGTCCTGCCGGACGACGCGATCCAGCAAGACCATCGGTCCCGCATGCGGGACGAGCGTGCTGATGCCGGCGCGGTCTAACACGGCGACACCGACAGGACCAACTGTCCCCCGGCTCCATACGGTATGCGGATGCCGGCCGACGCGCCGCGCGCAACCGCTTCCAGTAACGGGATCGACCGCGCCGCCGGGTTTGCCTCCCACAAAGACCGCAGGTCCTCCGTTTCGGGCAGCGTAACGTCGCCCGCGGCCCGCGGCTCGAAGTCGGCGGCAAGCCGGGCGACGCCGCCACCGTCGTCCATGGGGGCAAGATCCAGCGCCACGCCGAAGGGTGCGCCCACCGGGCTGACCGCGTCCAACGGCTCGAGGAACGGCACCTCGCAGACCACTAATAGAACCCGCCGAGATTCGGACCGGACCTGTGCCAGCGCCTTGAGCAAACTCGCGGGAAAGGTGTCGCCCGCCGCCGCGATACTGGAACACGACTGGTGCGACCCGCTTGCGATCGACCAATACCCGACTGCCACGTTGTGCACCGAGTTGTGGAAGTCGGTGGGCGACACGAACCGATCAGGCGTGGCGAGCTCTTCGAGGATGCGCTGCACGACCGGACCGTCGCCATGCGCCCAGCCGAACACCACCGGCAGGTCTTTGGCGTCATCCTTCGCGTCTTCGACCGCCTCTTGCGCGACCGCCAGCGCCAACCGTACCGCAGGGCTGGTGCGCCGGCGCTCGCGCGGGCTCAATCCTTCCGGCGGCGGCGGTACGACCGGACCGGCAACATAGGGATCGATCCCGCCAAGGATTTCGCGCGCGGCGGGCCAGCCCGCCAGTCCGGGTCCCAACACGCCCACGCCGGCGATCCGAGCCTCGATCATGGCGGTGCACCCAGCAGGATGCTGCAATTGCTGCCGCCGAACCCGAATGAATTGTTGAGGGCATAGCGTACAGTGCCTTGCGCGGCTTCCGGTTCGATCCTGGTATGAAACGCGGGATCCAAGCGCTTCAGGTTCGCGTTACCGGGGAAGAAGTTTCCTTGCATCGCCAGACAGCAAATGGCGATTTCCAGGATTCCCGCCGCTCCAAGCGTATGGCCGGTCGCCCCCTTTGTGGAACTGCAGCGCTGGCCTTCGCCGAATAGCCGCTCGATCGCAGCAGCCTCGGCTTGGTCGTTCTGCCGGCTGCCGGTGCCATGCAGATTGATGTAGTCGACCTGTTCGGGCGCCATCCCCGCCCGGTCGAGCGCCGCCCGCATCGCCATCTCGGCGCCCAGCCCGTCGGGGTGCGGCGCCGACATGTGATACGCGTCGGCGCTTTCGCCATATCCCAGGACGAGCGCGATGGTCTCGCCGTTGACGGCATCGGCGCGCTCCAGCAACGCGAACCCGCCGGCCTCGCCGATCGAAATGCCGCCCCGCTCGATATCGTTCGGCCGGCTCGGCACCGTGTCCAGGAGTTCGAGGGAGTTGAAACCATACAGCGTCAGCAGGCAGAGCGAATCGACCCCGCCCACGACCGCCGCATCGCAGACGCCGGCCTCGATCAATTGCGCCGCATCGGCGAAGACCTTGGCCGAGGACGAGCACGCGGTCGACACGGTCGCCGCCGGGCCCGACAGCCCGAGATAGGCCTGAACGAATGTCGCCAGCGAATGATGATCGTGGGTCTCGGCGAAGCGAAAATCCGGCGGCAATGCCCCGGTTTCCGCATCCCGCCGGGCGAAGGCCAATTCCCCCTCGCGGACGCCCGAGGTCGACGTGCCGAGCACGGTCGCGATCCGTCCGGCGCCGTGCCGCGCGATCGCACCGGCGACGGCATCGGCGAACCCGTCCGCGCGCAACGCCATCTGCGCGACCCGATTGTTGCGGCAATCGAATGCGGCAAAGTCGTCCCGGACCGGCGCGCGTTCGACGCCATCGATGCGCCCGATGAAGGTGTCGAGGCAGGCATCGTCATAGTTGCAACGGCGCAACGCCGAATGGTTGTGCAACAATCCCTCCGCCGTCGCGTCGCACCCCACACCCAAGCTGTTGACCGTGGACAAGGCGTTGATGGCCAGCGCGGTCATGACCCCGCCTTTTCCGGCCGCCCGGTATAGATCAAACAGAGGACAAAAGAGGCCGCCGATCCGATCGCCACCGTCCAGCCGATCTGCGACAGGATGGGCACCGACGCGGTCGCCAAGAGCGTAAAGACAGCGATGCTCGTCGCGGCGCACAGCGTCACCGCGCGCACCGTATCGCCTCGCGCAACGGGGTTCGAATCGTCGGATGCCCGGCCATGCCGCAGGAAGACGGCGTAGTCGATCCCGAGTCCCGCGACCATCAGCAACGCGACGAGGTGAAAGACGGTCAATCCGCCGGCGATGTACACCATGGCCACCGCCGTCACGGTGACCGACAGCAGGACCGGCGCCAACACCTCGACCACCGCCCGCACAGACCGCAAAACCGACGTCAGCAGCAGCAGTGCCAGCCCGCCGCCCAACGCGATCCAGCGGAGGGTTTCGTCGCGATATCCCGCCATCACCTCCTCGGCCGTCTGTTTTAGATCCCAATACCGCACGTTTTCGAAGCCAGCATTGCGCAGCGTATCCTGAAACTCACCGGAGTTTCGCACGCCGCGCAACAGAATCAACGCTCGGGTACCCTTATCCGCGGTCAGCAGCAATGTCTCGAGACGCGCGCGCAGTATATCGTCGGCAATGTCGCCGGGCCCGACCGGACCGGATTGCCGCGCCTCGGCAATCCCCTGCAGGAACGGGTCGAAAAAGCCTTCCTCGAACGGCAATCCGTCTTGCGCCGTCCGGACGTTGCGCCGCAACGCATCGGATGCCGGCAACGCGGCAAACCGAGCCGCCTGCGTTTGCTTGCTGGGCAGGAACAGAGCCGCCATCTCGAACCCGGCGAGATCGCCCGCCGCCTGCCGCGCCGTGAGAAATTGCGCCAGCGGCCTGCTTCGCTGCAGCGCCTGTTCGGGATTGTCGCCCGAGACGCTGAGCAGGGTGCGCGGATCGGTTGCGGCCAGGTAGCCGCGCAACGCGCGATCGCGGGCTCGGATACTTTCGGGAATCGGGCTCAAGGCGACGAGATCGTTCTGCCATACCGGTTGATCCCGCCCGACCAGCAACGCGAGCGCGACGACACCGAGGATGATCGCCGCAACCCGCCCCTGTCCCAACACACCGTGGACCATCGCGGGTCCTTTGCCGCCCCAGCGGACCGGCGTGCGGTTCCCGGTTCCGATCAGCGCCGGCAATCCCCAGCGCGTAACCAGAACCGCCGCAATAAGACCCGTCACCGTGAAGACGCCAAGCTGCGCCAAGCCAGGCAAACTCGACAGAATCAGCGGCAGGAAAGCGCACACCGTCGTCGCCGCGCCGAGCAACAAGGCGGGCCAGATGCGCCGTGCCGCCGCGCCGGGCGCGAGACCGCCCTGGATACGCGACAACAGATGCAGCGGATAATCCACGGCGATGCCCAGCAGCGTCGCGCCGAACCCGAGGGTCGTGACATGAACCGACCCGAACACCGCCACCACGGTGGCCGTGCCCGCCATGAACCCGCACAGCAGCGGCAGAAAACCCAGCGGCAGCGCCGTCAGCCGGCGCAGAAACAGCAACAGCAGCCCTGCGACGAGCGGGACCGAGAGCAGCACCAGGCGGCGCGACTCCGACTCCGCCTGCTTCCGGCTCTCGACCGCGATGACCGAGGGCCCGGACAGCACGACACGCAACGGACCGAAATCTTCTTGGAGCCGCTCGGCGGCGGCATGGACCCTGGCGATCATCGCCGACTGGCCTGTGAAGCTGAACCCGTCACCGGCCGTGCGGGCCAGGAAAAGCAGCTGCCGGGCATCCGCATCGACCCAAACACCCTGATGCCGTTTGGTCGGCGGCGGCGCCCAACGCGACAGCACGTCGAGTGTCCGCAATGTCGGGTCCGCCGCCATGATGTCCTTCACGACCGCCGCGCCGAAACCCTGCAACCGCCGCACCAAGTCCTCGAAGGCCGTCCGCAGCCCCGCCGCCGAATATTGGTCCGCGTCCAGCGGCGGCGCGAGATTATAGCGGTAGCGGAAGAACGGCTCGATCGCCGCTCGGTCGCGGCGTAATTCGCCGTTCGCCACCGATTCGAATTGACCGCTCTTTTCGAGGGCCCGACGAAACGCGCGGCTGAGCGCGCGCGCCCGGTCGATCGGACCGCCGGTCTCTTCCGGCGCGAGACCGATCATCACCGTGCGGCTTGCCGCCCCCTGCCGCAACGCGCCGAACAACAACCCAAGGTCGCCGGTGCGCTGCTCCGGCAGCAGCACGGTCATGTCGGATTGAATGGGCACAAACCGGAACAGCGCCGCCCCGGCCGCCGCCAGGACGATCAATACGAAAATGAGGCGTATCGCGTGTCGCATACCGCCGTTCACTGTCCGGATTCGGCGTCGAACAGACGGATGACGGCGATATCCCCGTTCCGTTCGTGAACCGCGAAGTCGGCTATTTCCCGCCCGCTGCCGGACACGAGTACGGCTTCGAGACGCAAGTCGCCCTCATCGGATTTCGGCGTCAATTGCAGCTGCCACCGTCCGGTATCGCCGCTGATCCGAATATCGAAAGCCTTCCGCAACGCGGCGGCATCGCCGCTGAACACCGCCTGCAGCCCGGTGAATACGAGTTGCAGGTCGCGCTGTACCCAAAGATCGATCGTCGCGACTTCCGCGTCATCCGCATCGAGAATCGTCAAACGGTCTTCGTCGAGGATCGCAGTCTCGCGGCGCGGTGTCTCGATCCGTTTGATCAGCCGGCCGCCCGGTTCATAAATCAACTGCCCCCGCGATAGCAGCGGCTCCGTCATGCCGGCAATCGTTCGGGTCTCCTCGAAGGCGACGGTGCGCCGTTCCGATTGCGCAACGCCGCCGAGCAGGGCTTCCAGCTCCAGCGCCTGCACCGGGCGCGCCAGTGCCATCGACGCGCACAGCAGTGCGACGGCCGCCAATCCGGCAACCACAGATCGCACGCCGCGCCGTTCACTCATTCGAAACGTCCGTTCCGGCCCAGAAGTTCAGTAAATTAGCCCAATTATACGGTGTCTTGCGGCAAAAATGCTCTAGCCGGCCAGCGAACCGAACCGCAAGGTCGCGGGCGTGTTCGTCGCGGTCCGCCCGTGCCGGCTTTGCCGCCGGCGAGAGCAGCTCGAAATGGACGTCGTAATGACCCTTCCCGCCGTAAACCGCGAAACACAGCACGACCGGGACGTTCAGCACGCCGGCGAGGAGCCAGGGACCAAGCGGGAAATTCGCCGGTGCGTCCAGGAAATCGACCGGCGTCACGCGGTCGCCGGGCGTCGACCGGTCGGCCAGAATGCCGACGACGCCGCCCGTGTCGATCCATTCGCGCACTTCCAGGATCGTTCCCGGTTTGCCCAGCGGAATCACGCTATCGACCACTTCCGGATTGATTTCGCGCAGCAGATCGTAGAACTGGCGCGACGTCTCGACGTCGATCAGTGCCTTAACGGGATGCTTCTTCTCGCTGATGCCGAGCGCCCGCAGGGCGTCGAAACTGCCGAGATGCCCGCTCGCGAGGAGAAAACCTTGTTTCTCCGCCAGCAACGACTCGAAAACCTCGACTCCGTGGACACTGAAACTTACATCCTTGGTCCGGCGCGCCAGGAAGAAGACCTTGTCCATCATCAAGGTGCAGAAGGTAAGAAAATGCCGGTATCGCTGCAGCAGCGAGGGGCGATGCCCCAACACGCGCGCCAGATAGTCCTGCGAGGCCCAGCGTTCCGCCGGGGCGGAGACGAAGAAATACAACGTGATGCCATAAAGGATCGGCCGGGCGAGGCGACGGCCGACGGTCAAGGACAACCACAGATAAAATCGGGTGATGCGACGGCCGCCGCGTTCCGGACGGTCGCGCCAGTTGATCTCCATCGCGCCGGTCTATGCCACGACCAGGCGAACGGTCAAGGCGGCCTTGCCGTCGACTTTGCTGATCACGGTAACCGCACCGTCATCCGCCGCTTCGATGGTGACCGGCCACTCGGTTTCCGGCGCGAGCGGCTGCCGGAATTGCGCGCGGGTGACTTCGACGACCGTCCGTGACAGCGCGGCCTCTATCAATGCCACCAATTCGGACAGGATCGCCGCGGCCGGCACGATGGGGTTGCCGGGAAAGTGACCCTCCAGGCATGGATCATCGGCGGCAAAGCGGATGGACGTTTCAACGCGTTGCATCGCCGACCCCATGCCGCGCCGCCAGGTCGCGCACGGCGGCTTGCGTCAACTTCCCGGTCGCGTTTCGCGGCAGCGCATCGACGAACACCAGCCGCCGCGGCGCGAAAGCGGCGCCTAGCCGATCGCGGACGGCACGCATAAGATCGTCCTCGCGGCGGTCCGGCGCTACGACGAAGGCGATCAGCCGCGCAACGGTCCCCGAGCCGTCGTCCTCGGACGGCAACCAAACCACCCCGTCTTCGACACCATCGACCTCCAGCAATTGGGCGGTCAGACCGGACAGGGATGCGCGCTTTCCTGCGATATTGACCATATCCTGGCTGCGCCCGAGCAGCCGGATGCGTCGCGGGTCCACGACCTCGATCATGTCCGGAAACGGAATGCGCCGACCGAAATCCGCCCAATCGACGGCCTGCGAACCGTCCGCTTCGGTCACGGCGAAGTCTTCCCGTAGCCGCCATACGTCGGTTTGCGCGGTGTGCCGGGCGGCAACCGACCCGGCCTCGGTAAACCCGTAAATTTCCCAGACCGCCGCCCCCAATCGCGTCTCGGCATCCTGCGCCAACGCCGGGCTCAACGGCGCGGTCGCCGAGATGATCCGCTCGATCGGCGGCAATTCGACCGCACTTCCGACCAGGGCGCGCAGATGAATTGGCGTGGTGACCAGGACCCTCGGTTCCGGAACATCCAGGAGACAACGCGCGACATCGGCAGGATAGACCGGATGCTCCGCATGCACGCCGGCGCCGCCCTGCAACACATTCATGATGGTAGTCTCGAAACCATACATATGCTGGCTCGGCACCGTTGCGACGACGGCGGGCGAGGCAAGGCCATCGAGCGTCAACATGCGGGGAATGGTCTTCCCGCCGGCCACGAGCATGCCCCAGGTCTTTTCGTTGACCGACGGTTTGCCGGTGGACCCGGATGTGAACACCTTGGCCGCGGCATGCGACCACGGCAGCACCGAGTCGGACTCGGCCGCGCCCGTCGGACCCTCATCCCCATCGATTAGGACTGCCAGCGGCGAGTCGAACGGCAGCGGGGCATCGGAAACCGTGTACAAATCCGGGTACTCGGCCGCGAGGGCCGCGAAGGTGTGTTCCCCCGCATCCCCCGGAAACAGGGCGGTCTGACGCCGCATCCACATCGCCAGCAACGCCACCGTGAAGGCGTCCCGCGCGGTACAATAGTTGATCGCAACCGAACGATCGGGCAGCCGGCCGGCAAGTTGCGCGGCCCGACGATACAGATCGGATTGGGATATCGAGCCGTTACCGGACCAGTAGGCGACACGGTCCGGCTCGAACGGATCGATCAGCGGCCATTCTTTTGGCTGCGTCGGTGCCAGGGTCGCCTCTCCCGTTACGCCGTTGGCCATCAACGCCAGGATACCGGATCGAACATGACCTCGACCGTCTCGAGGATGGACGGCGTCCCCAGATGCGGCAGGTAGAGTCCCCGGTACACATGCTCGCCGACATAGAAGGCCACGAGCAAAGCTGGATTGACGACGTTGCTCGCCCAGGACCATGCCGTCACACCGAAGGCACCGTAGATAGCGAGCGCCGTCACCGCCAGAAAGGCCGGCAGGACCGCCCAGGCCCAGGTCAGCATCCGGGCATATTCCTCCAAGCCATCGGGCAGCGCGCCGCGGCGCATGAGTCGGCATAGTCGCGTTATCAGCGGTTCCTTGCCGGGCAACAGGCTGTACCCGAACACCGCGCTCGTCAGCAAATATCCGAGAAAGGGCGGCGTGATGAGGACGGTTTGCATATCGGGCGCCGGCACGGCAGCGATAATGCCCGCAACACCCAAGCAGACAACGGCGACGATCGCGGCGTTGACGCCCCGGCGCGCGGAGCCGCGCAGCATGGCGGTTGCCCAGACCAGCAGCAGCGCACCGACCACGGTCATCGCGGCCAACGGGATATCACCCGCCAAGGTCAGCAGATGAACCGATATCAGCACCAGGCCGAACACCAGCAGCCTAATCACGGACTCTCCGTTCCGGGCGGCGCTTTAAACGCCGTCACGTCGTCTTATGTTGACCGACAAAGGCGGCGAGGGAGCGTAGCGAACCGAAGATCTGCTGGTTTCGCTCGTCCTCCGCCTTGATCTCCACACCGTATTTCTTGGAAATCTCGAGTGAAATCTCCAACGCATCGATCGAATCCAGACCCAGCCCGTCCCCGAATAACGGATCGTCCAACGGAATCTCTTCCGGCGCTACGTCCAGATCGAGCGCCGAGACGATCAGCGTCGCCAATTCATGCTCCATCGGCGAACAACGGGACATGGTCACCTCACAGTTTCGCGGCGCAGGCCGGGCCACGGGTTTTGATTATTCTTTATGCAACCGTTCGGGAAACAGTGCGACAAATTATTATACATCCCCTTAATCCAAAAGACTTGTTTTGCATCCTCGGATACCGCAGACGGACAAACATCGGCAGGACCACGGCAAAAATGCCGTAGCCCTGCGCGTCATGCCAAATTGTTCGGTTCTAGCGCTACGCCGCGTCGTGCAGCAGGTTGAGGGCTGAGCCCGCCCGGAACCATTCGATCTGCGATTGCGTGTAGGAATGGTTCAACTTCAACGTCTCCGACGACCCGTCGGCATGCTGAACCCGGCAGTCGACCGGCTTGCCCGGCGTCAGGCCGGCGAGGTCGACGAGGCTCAGCCGGTCGTCGGCCCGAATCCTGTCGTAATCCGCCGCGTCGGCAAAGGTCAGCGCCAGCAACCCTTGCTTCTTCAGGTTGGTCTCGTGGATACGGGCGAAACTGCGGGCGATGACCGCCGCCCCGCCGAGCAGCCGCGGCGACAGCGCGGCGTGTTCCCGGCTGCTGCCTTCGCCGTAGTTACTGTCGCCGACCACGACCCAGCGCAATCCTCCGGCCTTATAATGACGCGCGGTCTTGGAGAAGGCGCTGTCGGTGTCGCCGGAGAGAACATCGAGCCCGGTCCCGCGCGCGTCCGTATAGGCGTTGACCGCGCCCATGAACATGTTGTCGCTGAACTTGTCGAGATGCCCGCGCAGGCGAAGCCATGGCCCGGCCGGCGAGATATGGTCGGTGGTCGTCTTGCCCGTGGCTTTCAGCAGGACCGGCATCTCGGTGAAGTCCTCGCCGTCCCAGGCGGGCCAGGGCTGCAACGCTTCCAGCCGTTCGCTGTCCGGCGCGATCACGATGTCGATCGCGCTGCCGTCGGCGGGCGGTGCTTCATAGGTGGATTTGCCGGTATCGAACCCGGCCGACGGCACGTCCGCAGCCTGCCGCGGCGGCGTCAGCTTATAGGGATTGCCGTTCTTGTCCTCCAGGCTATCGGTCAGCGGATTGAAGGACAGCCGCCCGGCGAGGGCAAAGGCGGTGGCCAACTCCGGGCTGGTGATGAAATTCATCGTCGTCGGTTGCCCGTCGTTCCGCTGCGGGAAATTTCGGTTATAGGAGGTCACGATGGTGTTCGGCTCGCGCGACGCTTCCTTGGCGCGGCGCCACTGGCCGATGCACGGACCGCAGGCGTTCGCGAGCACGACCCCGCCGATGTCGGACAGGGTCTGCATCTGCCCGTCGCGCTCGATGGTGGCGCGAATCTGCTCCGACCCCGGCGTGACCAGGAAGGACGACGACGCTGCGGCGCCATGGGCCTTGGCTTGTCCCGCCACGTCGGCGGCGCGGCTCATATCCTCGTAGGATGAGTTCGTGCAACTGCCGATCAGGACCGTGCTGACGGCGTCGCAGAATTCGTTTCCCGGATCGGCGACTTCCGCGGCCAGCGCGGAGATCGGACGCGCACGGTCCGGCGAATGCGGGCCAACCACATGCGGCTCCAAGGCGGAGAGGTCCAGCTCGACGACATGGTCGTAATGCGCC
This sequence comes from Alphaproteobacteria bacterium, assembly GCA_965228425.1. Taxonomy (GTDB): domain Bacteria; phylum Pseudomonadota; class Alphaproteobacteria; order UBA8366; family UBA8366; genus JAJFJD01. Next base: position 56,275 of record OZ245815.1, read on the forward strand.
GCCGGGTCCGCCTCGGCCTCCGCGTCCGGTTCCAGCAGATGCTTGAACCGGTCGGCGATCGGCACAATTCCACCGCGCCCGGTCGAGTCGAGATAGCGCGCCATGCGGTCGTCATACGGAAAGATCGACGTGGTCGCGCCGACCTCGGCGCCCATGTTTGTGATCGTCGCCTTGCCGGTGGCGCTGATCGTCCGTGCGCCGGGGCCGATATACTCGATAATGCTGTTGGTGCCGCCGGACACCGTCAACTGCCCCGCGACATAAAGGATGACGTCCTTCGGCGCGGTCCAGCCACTCATCTCGCCGGTCAGGTGAACCGCGATCCGTTTCGGATACAGCAGCTCCCACGGCAGCCCCGCGATCACCTCGGTCGCGTCCGCGCCGCCGACGCCGACCGCGCAGGCGCCGAGCCCACCGCCGTTGGGCGTATGCGAGTCGGTGCCGATGATCATCGCGCCGGGCATGGCGTAATTCTCCAGCACCACTTGATGGATGATGCCCGCGCCCGGCCCCCAGAACCCGGCGCCGTATTTCGCCGCCGCCGACCGCAAGAAGTCATAGACCTCGCCATTCTCCGCCAGGGATTCGCGCAGGTCCGACGCGCCGTCGTTGCGCGCTTCGATCAGATGATCGCAGTGAATCGTGGTCGGGACGGCGACCCGGTCCCGCCGCGTCTGCATGAACTGCAGCATACCGCTTTGCCCCAACACATCCTGGAACACTACCCGGTCCGGGCGCAGGTCGAGGAATGACTTTCCGGGCACCAGATCCTGAGTTTCCGCATCGTCCAAGTGACCGAGCACGATCTTCTCGGAGAGCGTGAGCGGCCGCCCCAGCGTCTTGCGGACCGTGGAGAGGGCCTTCTCCATCCGCTCGTAAAGCGCCTGCGCCCCTTCCGGCGTAACGTCGATGGAAAATTTTCTGTCGGTCGCGCTCATGGCGGCGGCTCCTCTGAATTGCCTATCCGGAATACGGATTGAATCTGGAAACGCTCGTCGCGGCCCGTTCGGCGGGTATCGGCGACGGCATGGAAACCGTAGCGCCAATCCGACCTATGGTCTAATATATGATTATTATGTTTTCGATACTTATTGCATATATCTAATGGAACTCCGCCACCTTCGTTACTTCGTCGCCGTCGCCGAGGAAGAACATGTCACCCGCGCGGCGGAACGGCTCGGCATTCAGCAGCCGCCGCTGAGCCAACAGCTGCGCGCCCTCGAGGACGAACTCGACGTGCAGCTCCTACGGCGAAAGCCACGCGGCGTGGAACTGACCGACGCCGGCCGCGCCTTCGCGGCGGACGCCCGCGGCGTCCTGGACCAGGTGGAGCGCGCCGTCGCCCGGGCGCAGCGGACCGCGCGCGGCCAACAAGGCGCCATCGTCCTGGGCTTCACAAGTTCGGCGCCCTTTCATCCCTTCGTGCCGAGGGAGATCAGCGAATTTCGCGAAGCCAACCCGCTGGTATCGATCTTATTGGAGGAAGGCGGCACCAGCGACCTGGTCGAGGCGGTGCGGAGCGAACGGATGGACGCCGCGTTCATCCGGTCGCCGGTTCCGGAGACTGAAGGACTCAGCATTCATCCGCTGTTCAAGGAACGGATGCTTGCGGCGCTGCCGCGCACGCACCGGCTGGCCGGCACGACGGACCGGCCGATCTCGCTGTCGGACCTCAGCGACGAGCCGCTGGTCCTGTACCGCCGCCGCACCGGACCCGGTCTCTACGACGCGATCATCGCGGCCTGCCATCGGGCCGGATTCAACCCCAATATCGGACAGGAAGCGCCGCGCATCGTCTCGACGCTCAACCTGGTCGCGGCAGGCCTCGGCATAACGATCGTGCCGGCGTCGCTGCGCCAGTCGCAGATGGAGGGGGTCGTATACCGCCCGATCAAACGATCCGCCGGCCTGGCGGCCCCCTTGAACCTGGTCTGCCGGTCGGTCGAGCATTCCGCCGCCGCGCAACGGTTCACTCTGCTCGTGCGGCGCGCGGCGCGGTCTCTGACGGCAGACGGCCACTGGAAGAAACAGCGGTCGTGAATCGCCCTTCTCAGATAATCGAGCGTTCCGCAAGATCGTCGAGCGCCGCACCATCGAGATCGAGCAGGTCGGACAGGACTTCCCGCGTGTGGGTCCCGCTCGGGACCGCTGCGCCGGCGTAGCCGGTTTCCGCGCCGCTGAACTTCAAGGGAAACCCCGCCGCCCTGAGCCCGGACAACGGGCCGAGCGCCGGGTGCTCGACGTTGTCGATCATGCCGCGCGCCTTGAGATGCGGCCACTGCAGCAGATCGTCGATCGTGTGCACATTGCTGGTCACGACGCCGGCATCGGTCAACCGGCCGACGGCATCGTCGGTCGCCATTCCCCGGGTCCAGTCGCCGAGCATCGCATCGACCTGGTCGTTATGCGCGACGCGCCAGCTCATACGGCCCCACTCTTCGTGGTCGACGAGGTCCTCCCGGCCGATCACCTCGCAAATCGCCTGCCACATCGCGTCCGTGCCGCAACAGATCACCATCCAGCCGTCGCGCGTGGGATAGGTGTTGAACGGGGAGAACCGCATCACGCGATTGCCTTGCTGATACTCCATGCCGAGCGCCGGATAACAGTCGAGCGGCTCGTCGAACAGGAGCGAGAAAAGCACGTCGACCATCGAGACGTCGACGAATTGACCAACCCCCGTGGCGTGGCGGTGATAGAGCGCGCCTAAAATGCCGGACAGCGCGAAGCCGGCGGAAATCGTGTCAGCGAGCGGCGAGCCGGCCTTCGTCGGCGGGCCGCCGGGCTGCCCGGTGATGCTCATCAATCCCGACATCGCCTGCGTCGTCACGTCATATCCGCGGCGACCGCTGTCGGGACCGGTGCTGCCGTAGCCGGTTATCGAGCAGTAGACCAGCCGCGGGTTAGCAGCCTCGAGACGCGGCCAATCGATCTTCAACCGCTCGGTCACCCCGACCGAAAAATTCTCCACTAGGACATCGGCTTTTTCGACCAGTTTCAGGAACAGGTCATGTCCGTCATCCGATTTGAGGTCGAGAGCGATCGACTTCTTCGCGCGAGACCGTTTCAGGAACGCAATTCCGAGATCGCTATCGTCGTTTTTGTCGAGCGTTGGGCCATCCTTACCGAAGTAAGCCGGCGCGCCAGAGAGGGTATCCCCGGTTCTGGGGTTATCGACGCGAATCACTTCGGCACCCATACCGGCCAACAACAGCGTGGTGTGCGGGCCGGCCAGGAATTGCGACAGGTCCAGGACACGGACGCCTTCGAGAATTCGGCTCATGGAAGTGGCTTCATGTTGTGATTGGGGCGGGTCCGGACCGTGACACGCGGCCGGGACGGCACTCTACCCGCAAACCAGCGGCGCACAACAGACCGCCGGCGACGTTGAAGCGTACGCTATGCGGTCGACGACAAATCGCCGGACGGAACCACCCGTGCCGACGGCAGACGGATCGTCACCGTCGTACCGTGTTCGACATTGCTTTGCAGATCGAGCGACCCGCCATGCAGTTCGACCAATGTCTTTGCAAGCGGCAACCCGAGACCCGTGCCGCCCTGTTGCCGTGTGAACACGTTGCCGATCCGGCCGAAATGCGACAGGGCTTTCGGAATATCCTCGGGCGCGATCCCCACCCCAGTGTCGAGGACCTGGATCACGAACCCGCCGTCTTCGCTGTTCCAGGCCTTCAGCCGCACACGACCGCGCGGCGGCGTGAATTTGATGGCGTTGCTCAGCAGGTTGAGCAGTATCTGCTGAAGCTTGCGCGGATCGGCCCGCAGCATCGGCAACCGGTCGGGAAGGTCGGTTTCGATCTTCAACGACCGTTTCGCCGCTGTTTGTCCGATCAGGCGGACCGCCGCGTCGACGATCGCCGAAACCTCAACCACCTCTTCGGCAATGTCCGCGGCCCCTGCCTCGACCATTGACAGGTCGAGGATATCGTTCACGAGGTTGAGGAGATGAAGACCGCTTTCGTGGATCTTTTCCGCATAATCGCCGTAAGCCGCCGTTCCGACCGGGCCCAATCGCTCGTCCTTGATCACCTCGGAGAATCCGATGATGGCGTTCAAGGGTGTCCGCAGCTCATGACTCATATTGGCGAGGAATTCGGATTTGGCGCGGCTGGCCCTTTCCGCGTCCCCTTTCGCTTCGGTGAGGCTTTCCGTGGTGTTCTCGAGAATCTCGACATTGGCGGCCAGTTTTCTCGTCAACTGGGCCTCTTGCCGCCAACGCCGCCAGGAATACCAACCCGCCGCGGCCAACAGGGCGGGAATGGCCGCAATCCATTCATCGACCTCGAAATGTTCGAAATTTCGGGTTAGACGGAAGAAGTGATCGACGAAGTCGAAGGTGACGAAACAGAAGACGATTAGGACGAAGAATAGCGCAGCCAGAACCAAATCACGATTGGCCAGCTTTCGAAACCGTCCGGTTGTCCGGAAATCGGGATTTCCGCTCTTTTGCATCGCTTCTGTCGGTTGCTTTCCGGGGTTTATCTAAAATTTTACGGGTATTTCGTTTAGTAATGCTTAAAGAATGAGCATCCCCCAATCGCCGAAACTTGCCAGAAAACGGCGTTTCGCCGATGCTAACGGGACGATCGCGGCACCCCCGGATAGATCGCACCGGCGCGCCGCGCCATGGAAAGGAGACCCGAGCAGTGACCGACTCATCCTCACTCGTGATTCGCGGTGGCACGATTTACGACGGTTCCGGAGGGGAACCGTATGACGCAGACCTCCGGGTCGAGGACGGCCGCATCGCCGAAATCGGGCCAAACCTGCCGAAAGGCGACGAGGAGATCGATGCCCGGGGCCATATGGTCACGCCGGGCTTCGTTGATCTGCACACCCATTACGATGCGCAGGTGACCTGGTCGAACCACATCACGCCATCGTCCTGGAACGGGGTCACCACGGCGATGATCGGCAATTGCGGCGTCGGCTTCGCCCCCTGCCTTCCGGAGCAGCGGGACATGCTGGTCAAGCTGATGGAAGGCGTCGAGGATATCCCCGAAGTGGTCCTAACCGATGGCTTGCCCTGGAATTGGGAAACCTTCGAAGACTATCTCGATACGCTGGACGCACGGCATTACGACTTGGATGTCGTGACGCAGGTGCCCCATGCGGCGTTGCGCGTCTATGTCATGGGCGAGCGCGGCGTAAACCGGGAACCGGCGAATGCCGACGACCGGGCCAAGATGGCGCAGTTGGCGGCCGCGGGAATCAAGGCGGGCGCGCTGGGATTCTCGACCTCGCGGACATTGAACCACCAGACGCTCGCCGGCGAGGCGATCCCGACCCTGGAGGCAGAGGAAGCCGAACTGTCCGATATCGCGGGCGCGATCAATGGCGTCGGCTCCGGCTGGATGCAGGTCATTTCCGATTTCAACGAGTCGGACGAAGAATTCGCGATGCTGCGCCGAATCGCCAAGCGCGCCGGACGACCGTTATCAATCACCGTGCTGCAACGCGACCGTAATCCCGAATGGTGGCGCGACATCATGGGCCAGATCAGCGCCGCCAATGCCGACGGCGCGAAGATCTTCGGCCAGGTGCTGCCGCGGCCGACGGGCATCCTGCTGGGGTTCGAGATTTCGCAAAACCCCTTCGTCGGCCGGCCGAGTTGGGACAAGGTCGCCGGCCTACCCTTGGACGAGAAACTGTCGGTCTTGCGGCAACCGGACTTCCGGGCGCAATTAATGTCGGAATCCTGTCCGGACGAAAAACTGGCCTACCGCGTCTCGCATTGGGAGCGCATTTTCCCGTTGGGCGATCCGCCCAATTACGAGCCGGCGCCGGAACAAAGCATCGCGGCGCTTGCGTCAAAGGCGGGACGCGACCCGGCCGATTTCGCCTACGACATGCTGTTGGAGAACGACGGCAAGACGATCCTCTACCGGCCGCTCAGCAATTACACCTATTTCGACCTCGATACCGTCGGCGACATGATGCAGCACCCGAACACGCTGGTCGGTCTCGGCGACGGCGGAGCGCATGTCGGCATCATCTGCGACGCCAGCGCAATCAGTTATATGCTGACCCATTGGACCCGCGACCGCACCCGTGGCGAAACCGTGCCACTGCCGTGGGCGATCAAGCGTCTGACCCACGACAACGCGTCGACGATCGGACTAAATGACCGCGGCTTGCTCGAGCCCGCCCGAAAGGCCGATATCAACGTCATTGACTACGACAAGCTGCAACTGCGGGCACCCGAGGTGGTCTACGACCTGCCGGCCGGCGGGCGGCGGCTGATCCAGAAGACCGACGGTTACACCGCGACGATCGTTGCCGGCAAAACGGTTTATCGGGACGGCGAGGCGACCGGCGAATTGCCGGGACGGTTGGTACGCGGAATGAAGGGCGCGGCGTAGCCGCCGGACCGGAGCGGCCTAGGCGGCGCGGCGCCGGCGGCGGCGATTGGGCCGCCCGTTTCGTTTCGCCCCCGGCTGAGTCAAACCCGGTTGGGCCGCGCCGGATTGATTAGCACCCTGTGAGGACGATTGCGCGGAGCTCCGTTTCTGACCTTGCGGTTTCGAAGATTTCGGCTTCGATTTCTTGTGTTTCGCCCGCCATGGTTTGCCGGCACCGGGCTTCCGCGCCCCCGGTTTCCCTGTCCGTGATTTACCGGTCCGTGGTTGCCCGGCGCCTGGCCGGTCCTGATTTGCCGGCTGCGGCGCGTCGCCGACAACCGTCAACGGCCGCTTGATCAGCCGTTCGATGTCGCGAAGGTAGTCTCGCTCGCTGGGGTCGCAGAAGGAAATCGCGACGCCGCTGGCGCCGGCGCGCGCAGTCCGCCCGATGCGATGGACGTAACTCTCCGCATCCCGCGGCAGGTCGTAGTTGATGACGTGCGATACATCGTCGACATCGATGCCGCGCGATACGATGTCAGTCGCCACCAAAACGCGGGACCGGCCTTTCCGGAAACTGTCGAGCGCTTTTTCGCGCGCACCCTGCGTCTTGTCGCCATGGATCGCCACGCTTTGCACGCCGGTGGCCGCGATCTGCTTGGACAACCGGTCGGCGCCGCGCTTCGTGCGGGTGAAGACGATGACGCTCGCCAGCGTCGAATCCTCGAGCAAGGCGGTCAGCAACTTGCGCTTGCCGCGCCCGTCCGCGTGATAGACGCATTGGTCGATGCGGTCCACGGCGACGGTTTTGGCCGCGATCTCGACCCGCACCGGGTCGGTCAAAATGTCGCTCGCCAGGCGCGCAACATCACGCGGCATCGTGGCGGAGAACAGCATCGACTGGCGCGTATCAGGCAGTTGATCGATGATCTTCCGGACGTCCCGGATAAAGCCCATGTCGAGCATGCGGTCGGCCTCGTCGAGCACGAGATGCCGGGCCCGGCGCAGGTCGACACGGCGCTGTTCCACCAGATCGAGGAGCCGGCCGGGGGTCGCGATCAAAATATCGACGCCGCGCTGCATTGCCTTGGCCTGCATCCGCTGACTGACGCCACCCATCACAACGGTATGACGCAGCCCGCTGCCGCGGCCGTAGGTCTTGACGCTATCGGCGATTTGGGTGGCCAGTTCCCGGGTCGGGGCGAGGATAAGGGCGCGGGCGACGCGCGGCATCAGATGCCGGCGGTCCGCGCCGAGCTGCTGCAGCAACGGCAGGACGAAGGCCGCGGTCTTGCCGGTTCCCGTCTGGGCAATGCCGAGCAGATCCCTGCCATCGAGTAGGGTCGGAATGGCCTGCGCCTGGATCGGCGTCGGCGTGTGGTAGTTCGCGTCCGAAAGGGCACGCAGCACGCTCTCGGAAAGCCCGAGAGCGGAAAATGTAGAAGTCGTCAAAAGAATAGTCTCCTTGTGCGCCGCGTCCGGGCCGATCGGTATCGGCCTCATCGACGGTCGGCGTGTCGCCTGTCCCCACGCGCACTGGAGTTAGCGGAATGTCGAAAAGCGGTCTCGAAATGATAACCGCCCGATAAAACCGGACGAATCGCGCAATCGCGAGAGTACCGTGCCCGGTAAATGGGGCTTTCCAGGCGATAAGTCAAGCACTACCGAAGAGGATGCCTGAACCCGTCGGAACCGGAAAACTCAGGAAATGTCCTAGCCGCCGAAAAGTGACCGGAAGAAGCCGCCGGACTTGCCCTGTTCGTGGACATAGGCGGCGACGGTGGTGTTGTCCTGATGCGGCAAATTCTTGGCTTCGACCGCGCCCAACAGCGCATCGACGACCGCCTTCGCGCCCGCCGCCCGATGACGCCCCGTCAGCTTGGCGATCTCCTCCGGATCGAGCGTCAGGATACCATCCGATGCCGCGAGCAGGACATCGCCGGGCTTTAGCGCGCCCTCCTTGCGCTGCAGGTCGATCAAGGGGATGTCGTCCCCCATCAAGGCGCTGCGCAGCGAATTCCGTCGGGAATCGTGCAACGCTTCTTCGCGCGTGATCTGCTGATCCTCGGCGAGCTGGTCCAGGACCGGCGCCATGGAGTGATCGTCGTTCCATAGCGCCACCGTGGTTTTCCGGACATGGTACAGGACGCTGTCCCCAACGCTGATCCACGCGACCGTGTCGTCGCGGATCGTGCAGGCCAGCAGCGTCGTGCCCATATCCTTCAACGATTCGTTTTGGGCGACCGCGTTCGCGATGGATGCGTTTCCGGCATGGAGCGCTTGGGGAAGCCATTCCTCCGGATCGCCGGCACCATGCTCGTTATAGAGATCGAGAAAGGCCCGGGCGGCGGTCTTGCTGGCGACATCGCCGGCGGCGTGCCCGCCCATGCCGTCGCAAATCAGCAGCAGGCGCCCACCGCCGGCCGCGGCGTCATCGCGGATCGCGGCATAGTCTTCCTGGTATTCGCGCGCGCCGGGGATTTGCCCGGAAAATACCGTCTTGGTCATTCGGTCGGCGCGTCGCCGTTGCCCAGGTCCGCCCAATCGAACGCGTCGCCGCAGAACGGAACGAACCGAAGGGTCGTCGCCCCCAAGGAGATCGTCGCATCCGCCGTCAGTTCCTGGGGCGCCAGCACAGGGGCGTCCCCGACATAGGTCAAGTTGGACCCGCCGCCATGCTGGATGAAGAATTTCCGATTCTTGCCGTCGTAGGCGACCGCGCATTGCGTATCCCGCGCGATCTCATCGTCACCGAAATCCAACCGGACGCGCTGGTCCTCGCCGCGGCCGACGCTGTTCCAGCCATAGCCAAGCGGCAGACCGTTGCCTTGACCGGGGCCATCGACGACAACCAACCAACCGACGACGAAGTCGTCGGCGGCCTGTGCCGCCGGAGCGTCGGCGTCAGCATCAGCTCCCCCCGCATCCTGCCCCGGCCGCCAAACACGGGTCGCGGAGCTCAGTTCCGGGCCGCCGGCGTCACCGCCGCCCGGGCGAGCCTGCCGCTGAGGTGGCGTATCGATTCGCCGCGTCTGGTTCCGAAGTGGATCCGATTTCCCGGCATCGGCGCCCGGCTGCGTGGCGCGCCGCGTCGGGCCGGAAAAGAAATCGCCGGGCTTCTTGGTATCGCCGCTCATGTGCTGCTCTCCCTTGGATGTGGATTTGCCAGCCCGCGTCAACGGGTGCGGCGCTTGGCCTTCGCTGCATGCAACCCCGCCGGATGCAGCCGAAGGTAGAGGGCGTATGCCTCTGGTGTGCCGATATATTGCGCCTTCGCGAAGTTCGCGTTGTCCTGCGCCTTCTGTTCGGGACTCAATTGCGGTCGCGTCGGTGTGCGCGGTTGCCGTTGCCGCTGAGGCGACTCCGGGGTCGAGCGCCGCGTTACCGGCGGCGTCTGCGGCGGTGTCGTGCGTTGCGGCGGGGTCACCCGCTGCTGCACAGGCGGCTTCTGCGGCGTCCGCTCGGCGACTTTGGGTTTCGCAGGCTCTTTCGGTTTCTCGACCTTTCCAGGGTCAGGCTTAGGATCCGACCGGGCCTGTTCCTGATTGACGAATCCGCCTTTCTTCGTGGTCAGGTCCCAGGCGAAATACCCACCGCCTCCAACCACCGCGAGTGCGCCGATGACGACCGCCGCCTGCAATCCGGAGAATCCGGACTGCTTTTCCTTCGTCGGCGCCGGGCGCGGCGGCGTTGCCGTGTCTCCGCCCGGCATGCGCTGCGTCGGCACAACGGTTGCAGCGGTTGCGACTGCCCCGCCCTCCAGCGCCGCCCGCCATTCGGCGACGGTTTGCGGCCGGTCGCCCTCGCGCGGACGAATCGCCCAGTCGATGGCCTCCAGGAATTGTTTCGATCCACGCCCCTTGGCGGCTTCCACGGTGGGTGTCGTCGGGTCTTCGACGGCGCGTTGCACCGCCTCATGCGGCGCTTCGCCGGTCAGGCAGGCATAACTCACCGCGCCCAAGGCGTAGATATCCGTCCAAGGGCCCTGATTGCCGGACGAGAAATACTGCTCATAAGGTGCGTAGCCGGGCGTCAGGATCGTCGAGATCGGGCGACTGCGCGACCCGATGGCCTGCCGCGCCGCACCGAAATCGATCAGGACCGGCGTGCCGTCCGACCGGATGATAATGTTCTCGGGCTTCACGTCGCGGTGGAGCATATCCGCCGCGTGGACCAACGATAGCCCGTCCAGCAACGGCAACAGCATCGGCTTGAGCTGATCCTCGGACAGCAACCCGTCTTCGTTCACGACCGCCGACAGCGGCCGGCCCTCGGCGAAATCCATTACGATATAAGCGGTGCCGTTTTCTTCGATATACCGCACCACGCGGATCAGGTTGGGGTGTTCGAACTTGGCCAGCGTTCGCGCTTCGTCGATGAAACGCGACAGGCCCCAATCGTATTCGCTCTGGTCGTCCTGCACGGTCGTATTGGGGGCAACCCACTGATCGTCGTAGCGGGACGCGAGGCTGAACGGAAAATACTCTTTGATGGCAACGGCTTTATCCAAATTCGTGTCACGACCGAAATACGTGACGCCGAACCCGCCCGATCCGATGACCTTACTGATCACATATTCGTGAAGCCGGTAGCCGGCCGGCAACGTCTGTTCCCGAATCCGGATCGTTTCGGATGGGCCATTGCCGGAGTCGTTCTGATCGCCTGGTTCCATATGCGGGCCGCCAACCGTTTACACCCAATGCGGGCGTCGTTTCCCCTCGTAACCCTCAGTTTAAGCACTGTTCGGCACGGTCCTCAAGGCCACCGGCGTTTGACCTAAATCAACTGGACCAAATCATTTTTTGTTCGTGCCGGGGTTTCAAGCACTCAAACGTCCCGTTTATAATCCCATGCAAGAAACGCGAAGAGGGGCACGAAGCAGTGGGGAGAGTTCCGGCATCCGTGCGCGGCAGGATGGCAGTGTTATTTGCCGTCTTCGTGTTTTTGGTGTGCTCCTTCGTCGGCGCGGCCGCGCAGACGAAGGATGCCGCAGTCGTGCAGATCCTAGCCTTCGAAGACGAGGATTTGGTCAATCAGGGCAGCGGCTTTTATGTCGACGGCGCCGGTACCGTCGTCACGGCGGGCCATCTCCTGCGGCGGCAGAATAAGATTTTCGTCCTCGGCAACGACGGCGAGCGCCGCCCCGCGTCGATCGTGAAATTGCTGGGCGAAGATGATCTCGCCATTTTGCGCGTCTCCTCATCCCCCAAGGGCGGCGTTTCTCCCGCGACCTTCGCCGCCGTCGCGCCGGCGAAATCCGATGTCCTTTCCATCAAAGGCTATTGGACGACCCGCACGGAACCCGAACGCGGCTGGAGTCTGTTCGGGCCCGAGCGGCCGGATTTCATCGCCGCGGTCCAGGAAAAAGGCGATCCCGTCCGCGCCGTCGTCGAAACGGCCGGTGACGCCGGCGCCGTCTTGTTCGCCGCCGTCGGCCGCGGTGCCTACGGCGGACCAGCGTTAAATTCGTGCGCCCGTATCGTCGGGATGGTGGCACGCGCGCCCGGCAAGTCCGACGAGGACCTGTGGAAACCGCATATCATCGAACCGAAGATTTCGCTGGTCTCGTCGGGGCGGATCGTGACGATGCTGCGCGATGCCGGTGTCACGCCCTCGGTCGCAGCGAAAGACTGCAAAACCGAGGTTGCCTCGAAGGAAAAAGCCGCGAGCGCCAAAGCGGCGGCAGCCGAGAAGAAGCGCAAGGCGGCCGAACGGAAAGCGAAACAGGCCGCAAAGAAGGCGAAGGAAGCCGAAAAAAAGGCCGCCGAGGCCGATAAGGAAAAGGAAAAGGCCAAGAAGGAAACCGAGCGCGTCAAGCAGGATACGACAAAGGCCGTGGAAGGCCTCAGCAAGCGCGTGGACGAAAAGAGCAAAGCGCTAAAAGCGGAGCAGGAGCAACGCAAGCGGTATATGATCTACGGCGGTATCGCGGTCCTGACGCTGCTGGTTTTGTCCTTCCTTCTCTGGTCGAAACGGAAACGCGACCTGCGCACCGCCGAGGCGGAGATCGAGGCCGCCAACGCCCGATTCAATGACTGCTTGCTGGAAGGAACCGATGCGAACGGTGCGCCGTTGGCGCTGCGGGTCTCGGGCCGGGATTTGATGAAATCGGCCAATGGCGTCGTCTTCGGCCGCAACCCGGATATGGCGGACATGGTGATCGCCGACGACACGGTGAGCCGACGGCACGCGCGGATCATGGTGCGCGACAACCGGCTGTATCTGGAGGATTTAGGGTCGACCGGGGGCACGCGCATCAACGGCGAAGCGCTCGACGTCGACGGCGGTCCGGCAAATGTCGCAACCAACGACGTGATCGAACTGGGCGGCGTCAAACTGACCTTGAAGGTCCTGGAAGGGTAACAATCGTGATCCGCAAATTCATCATACTGACGCTCGCCGCAATCGCGCTGTCCTTCCCCGCCCTGGCCTTCGACGAGGCCGACAAGCAGCAGGGCGTCGTCCAAATCTTCAACCTCACGCGCGGAACCAGCGGGTCGGGATTCGTCATCAATGACAAGGGGTATATCGCAACCAACCACCACGTGATCAGCCGGGGCCGGAAACTGTATGTGAATCCAGACGGCAACTCGGTCGCGATCCGGTCGGTGGTGCGCAATCCAAACGCCCGCATCGTATGGGCGTCGTCGGAACGCGATCTTGCCATTCTGAAGGTCACCAATCCCGACGATTTCGAACCGATCACCTTAGCCGAAATCTTGCCGCGCAAAGGCGAATCGGTGTTCGCCGTCGGTTATCCGGGCGCAGCGAATCAGAACAACATCAAGGGCAGCCGCGATATTCTGTCGGACGCCACCGTCACGGCGGGCGTGTTGAGCCGAAGCTTTGTCGGCAGCTGGCGGCGTACGCCGATCGAGCTGGTGCAACACAATGCCGAGATCAGCTGGGGAAACAGCGGTGGCCCCTTGTTCGACGAATGCCGGCGCGTCATCGGCGTCAACACGCGGCTGAGCACCAAGAAGATCGGGAAATCCTTCGTCGTCGCCCCCGGCGCGTTCTTCTCGTCGAACGTCAGCGAACTGATCAAGGTCCTGAAACAACGCAAAATCTCCTACGACTCGACCGACGACCGCTGCTTTTCGCGCGAGGACCAGATCCAGGAGATGCTGCGCAATTCCATCCTGATCGGCATCGCGGCCTTCGTCGTCTTGGCGGCGCTCTTGGTGGTCGCCCTGCGGCGGCCGCGCGAAAAGGTCGTACAACTCGTCGAACGGTATTCGCGGTCGATGCGCGGCGGACAGGCAGGAAAAACCGCCCGCGCGTCCCAGGGTGCGGCGCAGCCGACGGCCACCGATACCGGGTCGCTGCCCCGCTTCGGCCTGACGTTGGACGGCTATGACGCCTCGGGGAATTCGCACAAGCTTCAAATCGACAAGGGCGATCTGCTGACCGGCGTCACGGTCGGCCGCGAACCGCCGGATTCCCGCTTCGCCATCCACAACGACGAAGTGTCACGCTCTCATGCGAGCCTCTACGCCAAAGACGGCTTGTTGTATGTGCGGGACGAAGGGTCGACCAACGGGACGTCCCTGAACGGACGCACCGTTCGGCCAAACTATTCCGAAATCGCCGGCAATGGCGACGAGCTCAAGTTCGGGCCAGTGACCATGAAAATATTATTTCGATGAAACATTCGCGTAGAAGCGCAAAGGGGTACAGATGAGAAAATCACTGGGTGTTGTCGTCGGTTGCACGATTGCGCTTGCCGGCTGCCAGACGCTTGAACAGACCAAAGAGAACATCGGCACGGCGCTCGGCGCCGTCGGCGGCGGTGCCGCGGGCGCCCTATTGTGCAGCAGTAAATACAAGCTGGTCTGCGGGTTGGTCGGCGCCGGCATCGGCGGGTTCATCGGCAACCGGATCGGCAAACGGCTGGACGACGCTGACAAACAGCAGTTGGCATTGGAAACGTCACAGGCCTTGGCGGGAAGCTCGACGAAAAGCGCGCCGCGCGTTTGGAGCAATCCCAAAACCGGCGTGAAGGGCAAAGTGACGGTGAAAGACCAAACCACGAAGCCCGTCCAAGCGTCGATCCCGGTCCTGAAGGATCGGGTCAAGGTAACCCCGCCGCTCGACCTTGTCGGCGAGACCTACAAGGTGACCAGCAATGCGCTCAACGTGCGCGGCGGTCCGGGAACCGACTATCAGACCGTCGGCACGAAACTCACCAGGGGTCAGGATGTCCATGTCGTCGGGCGCGTCCAATCGAAGCCCGACTGGATGATGATCGCGCAAAACGGCGCCGGCTCCGGCTATGTGTTTGCAAAGGGACTGCGGTCCACCGGTTACGCCGTCGCCCAGAGTGACCAAAAAATCCCGGCGGCGGCCGAGACGGTACAAGTCGCGGCCAAACAGCAATGCAAGACGGTCGAGCAACAGGTCACCTATTCGGACAACACCACCGATACGGAATCGGTCCGGATGTGTCAGCAAGGGGATGGGTCTTGGTCCATCAGCTAGCTTCGGTATCGGCGGCGGCGCGCTACGCATTTGCGGCGATCCTGGTTTCAGGGTTGCTGTTGGGCGCGGCCGCGGCCGCCGAGCCCCGCCTCATCGTATCCGGCGGGCCAAACAAGGAATTGAAGGGATATCTCATCAAATGCGGCGTCGTGTCGGCGGTCGAGATTCGCGCGCCGGACGGCGGTTACTTCGAATCGGATCGCGGCGATTTCGGAAAGCTGGCCCGGAACATGCGGTATATCCTGGGAAACGAATGCCGGGGCCTGCGGAAAATCACATTCACCGGGACCGTGAACGGGGAACTTTGGTATTCGGGCGCCGTATCGGTCGAGCGCAAATGGCGGCTCTACGGGCTTTACGCGCCGCCGCGGTGAGCCCGGTTCGATCCGGGAAGCCGGCGTCTAGCCCTTGCGCCGATAACGGGACGCGGTGATCACACAAGCCGCCCCGAGAAACGCCAGGCAATGTAAGATGATGACGGGAAAAGCGAGAAATACGCTTGTCGACTCCATCACCGCGGTGCGCCGCAAATCGGGGATAAAGGTCGAGATCGGACCATCGATCCGGATGAACATATCGGTCAGCGCTTCCACCGCCCAATAGCCGGTCACCGCGATCTCGGCCAGGAACTGTGCCCCGCCGGGAAGCGTCGGAACCAGGCCGCCGGCGAGAATCAACTGGGGAATCAGCACGAGCGGCACGATCGTCGTCGCCTGGTCGCGGGTGTTGGCCAGCGACGAGATCAAGAGACCGAGGCCGACCGCCGCCAAGCCGGTCGCGACAAGGATCAGGAACTGCATCACGCCGGCGCCCGGCATATCGTCCGCCAGGAGACCGGTCAGGAAATAAACGATCAGCACCTGCACCGTGGTCAGCATCCCGGTGACGGTGAACTTGGACAGCACGAAGGCAAAGGCCGACAGGTTCACGTCATACTCGCGCCGGAAGATGGCCGCCTCGCCGACAATATCCTTGGACGCCGAACTGCAACCGATCCATAGCGCCGACATGCTGAGCAGGAACAAGAGCGCCGTCTGCGAGCCGATACGCGCGAATCCGGCCCCCATGCTGCCGAACACATACCCGACGAGAACGCCGATCAGCACGCTTTGCAGCGCCGCGATCGATAGGTTCTTCCGGTCCGCCAGCATCAAACGCAGATTGCGGCGGCTCAGGATGGCCCATTGCCGAAGGCCTTCCTCGAAGCGGCGCCGAAGGGTCGCCTTCTGGCCCGCATGATGTTCCGCCGGTCCGTCCGCTGACGGCGGACTCGCCGCGGCGATCCCGCGCTCGCGGGACCATTCCTGAAAGCGGCTGCGCCATGTCGCGGACGGCTCTTCGCGCAGGCGGCCGAAGATTCCGCCCAACGTCTTTACCTTAAAGAAATCAAGGGCATCGCTCGGCGTTCCGGCGAAAGTCATCACGCCGGGGCTGCCCATGACCACGACCTTGTGACAGAACGCCTCCACATTGGCGAGGGTGTGGGTGACGCAGACGATCGTCATGCCATCGTCCGCCATTTGGCGCAGCAGGCGCATGAGCTCCCAGTCGGTCTGTTCGTCCAATCCGCTGGTCACTTCGTCGAGATACAGGAGCCCCGGCCGGTTGAGCGTTTCGCTCGACAAGCTGGCGCGTTTCTTCTGACCGCCGCTGAGCGTCGCGATTTGATTGCCGAGACGGTCCCCCAGCTCGACGTTTTCCGCCGCCTTCGACACGATGTCCGATCGCGCGTCGCTCGGCAGGTCGTACGGCAGGCGCAGTTCGGCCGCATAGCCGAGCGCCTGCTCGAGCGTCAACCCTTCGTGCAGCACGTTGTGCTGCTCCACCATCGCGATGTCCGGCTTCAATGCGTCGAAATTTTCGTGCAGCCCCAACTCATTGACGAAAACCCGGCCCTCGGACGGGGCGGACCGGCCCGACAGGACGTTCATCAAGGTGGATTTACCGGATCCGCTGGGCCCCAAGAGACACACGAATTCGCGCGGCGCGATCTCGACGGAGACATTGTCCAGAATGCGAAGCGTGTCGCCAGACATGTTGTCGCGCACATCCTTCGACAGAGTGTGCCCGGTCAGGCGGACGCCCTCCTGCCGCGGCTCGCCCGATATCTGCTGCCCGTCGAATTTCAGGCTGAACGGGCCGATGTTGATCCGGTCGCCGACCTGAAGCAACAAACCCTTGGTCGCGCGCACACCGTTGACGAAGGTGCCGTTCGTGCTGCCCAAGTCCCGCAAGAACACGCGGTCGCCCTGCACCTTAAGGATCGCATGTTCGCGGGAAACCGTCGGATGATCGAGTTGGATGTTCCCGGCCGGCACGGTGCGGCCGATCTTCATGTCGTGGCGCACCGTGACCGGGCCGCTGAAATCCTCCGACGCCAGATCGTCCAGGCTCTGCACGAAGGAAGTCGCCGCCGGCGCGAGACCGGGTGTTCCCGTGGACGGCGGTTGGGTGCCCCTAGGCGCGGGCGTTCCGGTAGGATCCGCTTGTATACCGTCGGGCGACCCGGTGGCCGGCGACGCCGTGGTCGGCGGCGAGGTCAGCGCCGTTTTCGGGGCGGACATGACCGATGTGGCCGGCGAACCGGCCAAGGCCTCCTCCTCGAAGGTGAGATGTTGTCCCGCGAAGACGATCTCGGCGCCGCCGCCGACCGGCACCCGCCCGGTCACCGGATCGCCGTTCACCGTCATCGGCGTATTGTCGGACAGGCATTCGATGAAAAATTGATCGCCGTCCAGTGTGATGACGGCCTGCTTGCGCGAACAATACGGATCGTTCGGAAACGCCAGGTCGTTATCGTCGCCGCGTCCGATGGACCAAGGTCCATCGCCAACGAGCACGAATGGATCGATCTCTCCCCGTATGCGTATCTTTTTTGTCATTCTTCGCAGACGATCAACCTTGCCGTGTTTCCCCGGAGTCGGAATTCATTCTTACCGTTCCCCACCGCACGCTCAAGGGCCTTGTTGGGTCACGAATTCGTCAACGATCCTTCGGCCGCACGGTCATGCGATCCGTGTGTATCCCATCCGGCGATTTTCGTTCGACGGTCACCATGCCGCGCAACCCGCGCCGCAAACGGCCCGCACCCGGAACCTTGCTGCCGGCGGATAGGAAGGCGCGACTGCCGCGCTTGGGCGCCGTGCGGCGGTGCTTGAACACCAACTTGCCGTCCTCGCTGCGGAGGGTGAACACGAAGGAGTCCCCAACCTCCACGCCGAACACATCGGCCCATACATAAACCGTTTCATCCGGCAGGCCGGTCAGCCACGGAATGAACGTGCCGTTCCGGATCGATTTCGGGTCGGGCCGATAGTTGGAAATACCGGCGTTGTAGATTTCGACCGGACGGTAGCGAAGCTGCCGGGCGAGTTCGGCCTTCCAGATCGGCGCAAGCGCACCGCCGCATCCGGCGGATCGGCCGACGCCGAGGAACGGATCGATCACCGTGTCATTGTGTTTCGTCTGGAAATGGAGGTGCGGAAAGGTCGTCTTGCCGCTCAGTCCGACCTTGCCCAACGTTTGACCGGCGGTCACGCGTTGCCCGCGTTTCACGGCGACCGAGCCACGCCGCAGGTGACAGTATTGCGTGGTCCAGCCGTCGCCGTGATCCAACAAGACGCCGTTGCCGCACTCGCGCTTGGCAATCGACTTCGGGTCGATGGCGCGGAGGCTAATGTCCTGCATGCCGTCGCGGACCGCCGCCACGACGCCCGGGGCCGCCGCCAGAACCGCAATGCCCCGCCGCATCGCCGCGTAGTCCCGGATGGCGAAATCGACGCCCTTGTGATCGTCATAGGTCCGCGCACCACAGGCGAAGTCGCGGATATCCGGCCCGGCGGCCACATCGACATGGTAGGCGATCCAGCAATCATCACCCGGCGTACAGGCGATCGGCAGCGACAACTCGATGCCGGACGCCCGCGCGGCGCTTGTCATCCCACCGACGACCGCCGCCAAGATAAGGAGCCGTCTCACGTATCGCCGATCCCGCATAACATCGTTGCTTAACGCAGCTCCGCGACGGTTTTGTTCTTGATCAGGTCGAAATCGATCTCGGCCCCCAAACCGGGCCCGCTCGGCGCGTGCACCAGCCCCTGTGCATCCACCTCGACATCGGCGACGAGACCGTATTTCTGCGATTCGTCGGGCAACAGGACCTCGAAGAATTCGCAATTCTCGACCGCAAGCGCGACATGCAGGTTCGCGACATTGTTCAGCGAGTTACCGCCGTGATGGATTTCAAAGTTCATATGGAAGGCTTCGGCGAGATGCGCCGCCTTGACGCAAGCGGTGATCCCGCCCTTCACCGCGACGTCGCCGCGAAGATAGTCGGTCGCCTGCTGCATGATCCACGGCGCATAGCCGGTCAGCCCGCTCGGCGCATACTCGGTCGCCAGGATCGGAATGCCCAGCAGCGCGCGCAGCTTGACGTAGTTGTAGATATCGTCTTCGGCGAGCGGATCCTCGTACCAATAATATCCCATCTCCTCGATCGCCTTGCCGACGCGTAAAGCCTCGGGAAAATCGTAGGACCAGGTGGAATCGAGCATCACCGTATAGTCGCCGCCGACCGCCTCGCGCACCGCCCGGCAAACCTCGATATCGAGCCGCCATTGCGTCGGCGGATGGATCTTGTAGGCGGCCCAGCCGCCAGCTTGATGCTCGAGCGCTTGGTCGACATAGGCGCTTTTCTCCGCCAGCACCGGCGAACTGGCATAGGCGGGAATGCCGCTTCGCGCCGCGCCGAGCAGTTGATAGACCGGCAGCCCGGCGATCTTGCCCCCGATATCCCAGAGCGCCACGTCGACGGCGCCGACCGCGCGGTAGGTCGTGGCCCGGAGCCGGCTGCACATGGCGCGGTAGAGGCGTTCGCGGTCGAGTGGGTCGGCCCCCATCACCAACGGTTTCAATTGATCGATGAGCGATTGCGCGTCGAGCGTCGCGGGCCGGCTGGCGGCGCCGAGAAAGGAATGGCCCTCGACACCCTCGTCGGTGCGGACGGTCAACAGGCCGAGTTGGCTGGTCCCGGCGAATTCCCCCGTATGACGCCCATAGGTCGTGGACGGGATGCCCGCCCATTCGAACAGCGTCAGGCTGATGTCGTCGATCTTCATGGCATTCACCGATCCTTTCTCCTCAGTCTGATCGGTGGCGGCCGGGGGGTCAAAACTCCGCCACCGAAACCCCTAACGGGACCAGAGCTTGATGTTGTCGTAAATGCGGATGTTCACATTGCCGCGCATTCCCGGCGTGAGGACCGGCGGCGGATTGTCGATCGAAATCCGCACCGGGACGCGCTCGACCGCGCTGTTGAGCCTCGGCTGGCTGGCTTTGCCGTTTTCGGCGCCGCCCGTCGTGACCGTGCCGACCTGACGGACCCGGCCGTAGAAATCCTTGAACGGGTACGCCTCCAAGTCGATCAGGACTTCCTGCCCGGCGCGGACATGCCGTATTTGGCTCTCGTCCACATAGGCTTCGATCCAATAGAGTTTGGGATCGTGCAGCATGAGAATGTTGATACCGTCCTCGACATACTCGCCCTTGTACCGATGGATCTTGCCGACCGTCCCGTCGATCGGGCTGGTGATGTGGCGGTGTTTCAGGCGCAGTTCCTGCTTTTTGATCTCGTCCCGAATCTTGTCCTCCTGGATGAAGGAGACCTGAATCTTGTTGTCGATGACCTGCAACTGCCGCCTGGTGGCGTTGAGCTGCTCGAGCTCCCGCTTCGCCACCGCAATGCTCGCGCGCAAGAGATCGGCGCGCCCTTCGAGCACCAAAGTCTTATCCTGTTCGGCGATCAGGACGGACTCAGGCCTGAGTTTCCGGCCGACGAGCACGTTGGTCCGCGACAGATCCTTGCGCGCCAGGACCAAGCGGTCGTCGACGGACGCCAGTTCCACTTCCAGCGTGCGGATCTTCTCGCGTTGCGTCGCGAGTTTGGTCCGCAACTCGTCCTCGAAGGCGTCGCGCTCGATTTGCAGTCGGGCGCGATTGCCCTGTTCCAGCGCGAGATCGGTTTCCAGCGCCTTGATGTTCAGCCGGACGTCGTCATGCTCCAGCGTGACAATCAGCTGACCCTTGGAAACCGGGCTGCCCTCGGACACGAATATCTTCTCGATCTTGCCGTCGATCCGGGACGATATGTCGGTGAATTCGGTCTGGACCCGCACATCGTTTTCGTAAACATGGGTAAACCAATAGAATACTTCGTAGACGAGCAGGACGACCGCACCGACCAGCACCACGCCGATCAGGGGTTTGATTTTCGCTTTGAGCGCCGCTTCCGAAATCATCTTGTCGGCTGAAACCGTTGTCCGTTTCCGTCCTTACGGGTGTCAGCCTATCGCGCCCGGGAATGCCCGTCGACTTCAGCTTGCCGGATACCCCGGGCGGTGAGCACGGACACGGCCCCCACGCCGGCGAAAAGCGGCGTTCCTGCGCTGCTCACCGATCCAAATTACCTGCGAATCTGGTTCGTCGGCGCCCTGACCGGTTTCATCCGGTGGTTCCAACTTCTCGCCCTCGGCGTCTACACGTTCGAGATAACCGACTCGCCCTTCCTGGTTTCGCTCGTGCCGATGCTCTGGGGATTGCCGCTCACCTTCGGCGGCCCGATCATCGGCGGCATCGCCGACCGCGTGAACCGCAAGGCGTTTCTCATCGGCGGAATCGCTATGATCCTGACCGTCGCGGCGGTCATGGCCTTCCTCGCCCATACCGGCGAATTGGCCTTCGGGCATATCGCGGTTGCCTCGGTATTCAGCGGACTATTCTGGGCAACCGACCTGCCGCTGCGCCGCCGCCTCATCGGCGATGTCGCGGGCCCAAACCTCGCGGCCGCGATGAGCCTCGATTCCGCGACGAACAGCGCCACCCGCATGCTCGGCCCCTTTATCGGCGGGGTGATGTTGCAATGGTTCGGGATCGTCGGCGTCTATGCGCTGAGCACCGTCGTCTACATCACCGCGTTGCTGCTGATTTTCTGGGTGCGCCTTCCGGCGCAGACGATCAGCACGGTCACGCCATCGCTGATCCGCGACCTCGCCGCCGGCATCCGCTTCGCACTGGAGAATTGGGAGCTACGGCGCGTGCTGGCGGTCACGATCGTCATCAACATTTTCGGATTTCCGTTCACGTCCATGATCCCGATCCTGGGGCGGGAACAGCTCGGCCTCACGCCGGCGCTTGTCGGGTTCCTGTCGAGCCTCGAGGGCGCGGGCGCTTTCGCGACCGGCATGGCGCTCGCCGTGATCGCGAAACCGGCTTATTACGGCAGAATTTTCGTCGGCGGGGCCACCGGGTGCCTTGCCGCTATTCTCTACCTGGGCATTCTCGCCGCGGTCGCCGGCGGGCCGCATCACTCGTTCATCGCGGCATCGTTGACGCTGACCGTTATCGGTGTCGCCATGGCAGGGTTCGCGTCGATGCAAAGTACCCTGACCTACATGAACGCGTCGGCGGAGTACCGTAGCCGGGTCATGGGTGTCTTGGCGCTTTGTATCGGGACCGGCCCGTTGGGCTTCTTAAACGTCGGCTGGCTCGCCGAGAGTTTCGGACTGCCGACGGCACTCATCGTCATGGCGGCGGAAGGCCTGTTCGCAATGCTGTTGCTTTGGTACTGGGGCGTGCTCAAGCGCTAGCGCACGGGCACGAGTCCAGCAAATGCAGCCCTATTTGAACGCGGGCATGACCTCCTCGGCGAACAGCTTCATCGAGTTCAGCACCTGATCCTGGCTGAGGTCGCCGAACCAGCAACTCGCGTTGAAATGATCGATCTGCATCGCGTCGCGGATTTCCTCGAGCCGGGCGATACAGGTTTTTGGCGTGCCGATGACGAAATAGCGCTCGAGCAGTTCCTCGGTGCTCGGCTCCTTGTCGAAGGGGACCGCGATCGCGCGGCCTTTCTCGACCCGCTGCAAGCCCTGGCGCAGGCTGAGCGTCACCCGCATGTTCCAGCGCGCCTGCTCGACGATTTCCGGCAGTTCGGATTCGTCATGCGTGACATAGACCGGACGCTGCGTGCTGACCCGGATCTTCGATTTCACCGCCGTATCGGTAATCGTTTCGTCGAAGGCCTTGCGGAACTCTCGCAGCCGTTCGATCGGCACGCCGAAGCCGCCCGACACCAGGTTGAACCCGCGCTTGGCGGTCGCGATGATCGACTCGGCGCTCTGACCGACGACCCAGATCGGCGGATGCGGGTCCTGCTTCGGGGTCGGGAACACGCTGGTCTCGTCGAACTTGTAATGCTTGCCGTCATAGCCGAACGGCTCGCCCTTGAACGCCGCGAGCAGGATATCGACGCCTTCCTCGAACCGTTCGCGGCTTTCATCCAGTGTGTGGCCCAGACGCTCGAACTCGTAGGGCTGATAGCCACGGCCGAGCCCCACGTCGAGCCGGCCGCCGCTCAACAGGTCGGCGGTGGCGATTTCTTCCGCGACGATCAGCGGATGATGCAGCGGCAGCACAACCACGGCCGAGCCGACCCGGATACGTTCCGTCTTGCCCGCCAGATGAGTCGCGTATTGCAGCGGCCGCGACAGATACCCGTAGGTGGAGAAGTGATGCTCGGCGCACCAGATGCTTTCGAAACCGAGTTCGTCCGCGGTTTGCGCGATTTCGGTGCCGCGCGCGAAAATTTCTTCCGGGCTTCGCGCCGTCGGCGTCTGCAGCAGCAGAAAGGTTCCGAAATCCATGAATGTCTCCCTTGGGTATGGTCACGACAGAAGGCCGCAGGACAAGCGCAGACCGAAGGTTCCCAACCGCATGCCGCTGCAATACCCTTGTACCAAAGATTGAAGAATGCCCGCAAAACCCAACCGACACAGACCCGGATGACGTCGCAAGCTGCATGACATTGCGAGCCGCGTTATTCTACGACGGTGGCAAATAAGAATTCGGGTAATGGGAGTGACCCTCACTATGGAAGCGAAAACCTATGACTTCATCGTCGTCGGGGCCGGGTCGGCCGGGTCGGTGCTGGCGAACCGCCTGAGCGCCAGCGGCGATTATCGCGTGCTGTGTCTGGAAGCCGGCACCGAAGGGTCGAACTACCTCTGGTCGCGCATTCCCATCGGCGTCGCCAAGCTGATCGACAATCCGGCGGTCAACTGGTGCTACAGTTCGGAGCCCGACGACGGTAGCGGCCAGCGCCGGATCGAGGTGCCGCGCGGCAAGATGCTCGGCGGGTCGAGTTCGATCAACGGCATGGTTTTCGTGCGCGGCCAGCGCCAGGATTACGACCACTGGGCCCAACTCGGCAACCGGGGCTGGAGCTACCAGGACGTGCTGCCGCTGTTCAAGAAGATGGAGTCCTATGAGGGCGGCTCGGACGAATTCCGCGGCCGCGACGGGTTGCTGAAGGTGACCGACTCCCCGCAAATCACCCCCTTCTTCGAGAAGCTGATTCAGTCGGCGGAGAAGATCGGGATCAAGCGGAACCCGGACTACAACGGCGCGGAGCAGGAAGGCATCGCAATGACCCAGGCGACGATCAACAAGGGCCGCCGGCAAAGCACCGCCTACTGCTATCTCGACCCCGCCCGCAACCGGCCGAACCTAGCGATCGAGACCGGCGCGATGGCGTCGTCGCTGATTCTGGAGGGCAAGCGCTGCGTCGGCGTGTCCTACACCGTCAACGGCGAGCCGCGGGAAGCACGGGCGACGCGCGAAGTCATCGTCAGTTCCGGGTCGATCAACTCGCCCAAGCTGCTGGAGCTTTCCGGCATCGGCCAGCCCGACCTGTTGCAGAAACACGGCATCGATGTGCGGCACGAATTGCCCGGCGTCGGCGAGAACCTGCGCGACCACTATTCGCCGCGCATGCGATTCTCGATCACGGAAAAGGACGCCACCTTCAACGACAAGGGCCGCGGCTGGAAACTCGTCCGCGAAGCGATGAACTACGCCTTCACGCGGAAGGGGTTCATGGCGATGTCGTCGGTACCGATCCGGATGTATTTCCGGACCCGCGAGGGGTTGGAGTCGCCGGACGCAACGATTTCCGTCATGCCGTTCCTCGCCGAGCGGGTCAACCGCGAGCGCCGGATCGCCCGCGACCGCGGCGTGACGATGAACATCAACGTGCTGCGGTCGGACAGCCGGGGCAGCATCCACATCAAATCGACCGATCCCGCGGAGCCGCCGGCGATCAACTTCAACTTCTTGTCGTCGGAACTCGACCGGACAGGCGTGATCGCCGCCATGCGCAAAGGCCGCGAACTGATGGCCGCCCCGCCCGTCGCGGATATCGTCGGCGAGGAGTTGGCCCCCGGCCCGGCCTGCCAGACCGACGAGGAACTGCTGGAATGGGTCCGCAACAACGCGGAGACGACCTACCACCCGGTCGGCACCTGCAAGATGGGCCAGGACGCCATGGCCGTCGTCGACGACCAACTGCGCGTGCACGGCATCGAAGGCCTGCGCGTCGCCGACGCCTCGATCATGCCGACGCTGACCTCGGGCAATACCAATGCGCCGTCGATCATGATCGGCGAGAAATGCGCGCTGATGGTCTTGGCGGCGGCGGAAAGCGCGAAAACCCAGGCGGCGGCGTGAGGAAGCGCTAGTAGTCCAGCTTGAATTTAACGCCGGTTTCCGACGCACCGCTTTGCCGAACATTGCTGTCGACCGAGATGTTGGGCGTGATTTCCACCTCGACGCCGACCGATGACGATTCCGGCGTGATCCCTTGCTTCACGCCGACATAGACGCCGTCCGTCACGTATTTGCCGACATTCACGGCCGGTCCGGCGTTGGATCCCTCGCCGCCGGATTCCACGCGCAGGACGTCCACGCCCAAGGTCTTGCGGGCGAAGTCCATGACGCCGCCGCCACCGCCGCCGGACAGTTCCGCCAGCGCGGCGGCGAGCTGCACCGCCTCGATCGGGCTCAGCCCGGCCGCGCTCTTGTTGAAGAGCATCTTCGCGATGATCTCGTCCTGCGGCAGGTCCGGCACCGACGAGAAGGTGATTTCCGGGTTGGCGACCGGTCCCGCAATCCGCACCGTGGTTTCCAGGTCGCCGCCGCTATGGATCGCGACGACGTCGATCTCCGCGCTGATCTCCTCGCCCGGCGGCAAGGTCACGGTTCCGCTGTCGAGCTTGAAGGTCTTGCCGACGACGCTGACCTGACCGCGCACCAATTCCAGCTTACCGTCCGCCTTCGGTTCGGCGGCCGTGCCCGAAATCTTGACCGCGCCGCCCCATTCCGAATCCAAACCCCGACCGCGCACGAAGACACGCCGCGGCAAATTCACCAGCACATCGAGATCGATATCCGGCGGTGGCGCGGCGGCGCGGCGGTCGGCGCTGACGACCCGCGTGCCGGCCGGTCCGTTGATCTCCGTCACGTCCAGTTCGACCACGGTCGGCGGCAACTGGTCAATGAGCTGAATCTCGACGCCGGTGGTGGTGACCGTCCCGGCAACCTTGGATTTCTCGGCGGTCCCCGACACCGTGATCTCGGCATTCGTGGCGGCGGTCACGTCGTCGCGCCGCACCACGGTGAAATCGTTGAGCGTAGCGCGGATGTCGAAGGGGAAGTCCTGTTTGGGGTCGACCGTCGCGCCGCCGGTGATCTCCATCGACCCTTTCCCGCCGTCGGTGGCCGTGAATTGCTGAATCTTGAGATTGTCGCCGGCCAAGACGACGTCGAGCGTCAACGCGTCCAGAACGGTCCCCGACAGCAGGTTTTCGTATCGGCCGTTCGCCAGCGTCACCTTGCCGTCGACCTGCGGTGTCCCGACGGTCCCGGCCAAGCGGATATCGACCGACGAGGCGCCCGCGAGGCGATGCATGTCGAGCGGCAGATACGGCCAGACCTCGGCGATGTCGCCGCGCCATACCGCTTCGCCGGAGAGCTTCTCCGACGGCGGTAACTCCACCGTCTTGGCGGCCGGGTCGAAGCGAAGCGGCAGATTCGCCCGCACGGCAGCCTGCAGCGATTTCGAGGCGCTGATCGTGCCATCAATCGCTGCCCGGTTATCCTTCCAATCCGCGGTGACGGCGAGCGCGAGCGCCCGATCTTTCGGCGCACTGGCGAGCCGAATACCCTTGCCATCTATCCGGCCGGTCCCGCGCAACCCGGCCAACGGGCCGCCGATCTTGACGTCGCCGTCCAGCGTTCCGGCGATGTCGGTGTTCAGGAACGGCCGCAACACGCCGAGCGGAAAGGTGCGCAGCGATGCATCCGCCTTCAGCCGGTCGGACCCCGCAGTCGCGGCGGCGGTGATCCGTCCCGTGCCGAAGCTGAGGTCCAGGGTATCGATGTTGACGCCCTTTTCGCCCAGGTCCACCACGAGCGGCTCGTTCAGTTTTACCGGCCGGCCCAGCGCCGTCCCGGTCAAACGCGTCAGGCGCGACCGCAGGCGATCCGCACTGCGCTCTACCTGGCCGCGCAATTTCATCGACAGGTCGCCATGCCATTTGCCGGTGACCGACGCATCCACATCGACCTTCGCCGGCGCGCCGGTTGCCTTGACCTCCGCCCGCGCAATCGATCCCTCGGGCGTCTTCACATCCTTGACCCGCAGCGTGACAGTGCCGGACTGCTTCTCCAGCAAGTCGGACGACGTCGCGTCGAGCGCGAGCGACGCGACGCTCACCGGCGCCTGGTCCGGTGGCGACACTGAAATGTCGCGCAGGCGCGTGACGAGATCGGCCGCCTGCTTCCCGCCCTTGTCCAAGAGGCCCAGCCGCACGGTGCCGGCGGCATTTCCCTGGATACCCGCCAGCGCGAGCCAGGGTCGCACGGCCTTGATGTCGAGTTTCAGGTCGCCGCGAACCGGCGCACCGTTCAGCGGCACCACCGCTTTGCCAGTTCCGCCGATGCCGGGTCCGTTCAGGGTGAAGGCCGTTACGTCGAGACTTTTCTCCAACATCTTGAAAGCGGTCGATGCCGTCGTCTCGCCGGCCGGCATCTTGGCCGTGAGCTCGATCGTGCCGGCCGCGGCCTCGACCATGTCCGTGACCTGATAGGCAACCGCCAGGTCGTTGATGACGGACCCCTCGAGATCCACGCGGTCCACCGACAGCCGGCCCGTGGTTCCCGGGTTGGCCGCCGGGCCGGACACCACACCCTTGATGCGGATCGGGCTCGCCCGCACCGGGGCCTCCACCGCCGCGGCAACCGCATCGGGCTTCTTGATTTCCAGTTCGTAGTCGGCATCCAGGACAGCGAAAGCATCGGTCACATTTGCCGCCGCCGTCAGGCGCGCGCCGACCGCGTCGATGACGGCATCGGTCACGACAAGACGGTCCTCGGCGTAATCGATCTTCGCCTTGATCGCCGTATCGCCGCCGACGAGGGCGCGCAACGCCGGGTCGTCGAGCTTCAGCCCGGCGATCTGTCCCGACAGCTCGACCTGCGCCGCCTCACCGAACGCCTTGACCGTAACCGGCGCGCGAAGCATGGCACTCCCGGACATCGGCATCCCAGCCAGCGCACCGACGCCGGCGAGATCGCCGATCTTCAGATTCGCCATCAAATCCGCATCGCCCGTATCGAGCGCCACCTTGCCCGCGATGGACGCGTCCACCGCCTTAGCGCTTACCCGGAATTCCTGAATGTCGAAAGCATCCCGCCCGGCGCCCGCACCGGCGAAGGTCCATTGAACCACATCGCCGGCCAGGTCCCGCAGCTCCGGCATGCCGGGAAAGGCCGCGCCGGTCATCCGGCCATCGATCTTGATCGGTCCGAGATCCACCGATCCATCGGACCGCTGCTTCAGCGCGGCATCGACCTTGGTTTCGACCCGCGCGGCCGTGGCGTCGGGTGTCTTGATATCCTCGGCGAGCGCTTCGACGCCAATGCGCGGGTTCGAGAGTTTTCCGCTGGCCGTGACGTCGACCGCCAGGCTCCCGATATCCAGATCGGGAACCAGTTTGCCGTAGAGCGTGCGGTCCTTGACGACGGCCCGGGCACGCGCTTCCAGGGTTTGCGGCGCGACCGCGAACTGGCCCGATGCGTCGATGCGGGCCGCCGGCAACTCCGCATGGGCGCTCTCGAGCACCAAAACCTCGTCATCGCGCCAGACGCCCAGGGCGGCAAAGTCGAGCGCTTCGCCGGCCAGTTGGATCGCCTGCGGCGGGTCCTCGCCGAGATACTTGCCGGTGCCGGTCACCGTGAACGCGAGCCCGTTCTTGCGGGCGAGGTTGATCGCCGCGTCGACCGATCCCGCGCCCGGCACGATGCCGTTCACCGTTCCGTTCCAATCGGCCACCGGACCTTCGCCGGCGATCCGTAGCGATGCGGGCGCCAGGCCGTCGGCCTTGGCCAGCCGCGAGACCAGGCCGCCGGCCGCTTCGTCATAGGTGACATCGACCTTGAGCGTTTCCGCCGACGGATCGTAGCGCAGCGCAAGCTTGGCACCCTCCGACCCAACATCGCGTTCCTTGAGATCGAGGGCGAGGTCGATCAGGCCGCCTAGCGGCACCTGCACCGCCCCTTGCAGCGCCAATTCGATCCGCTTGCCCAGCACCGCCGGTTCCAGATCGATCGCGGCAATCGCCAATCGGTCGAGGGAAATGCCGATGGGCAGGCTCAAATCCAACGGCGCATCATCGGTTTCCTCGGCCGGCGGCGCCGCACTCGGCGCGCGCCGTACGTGAACACGCTCCGCGGTGAGCGACAGCACGTCCAACTCACCCCGCAAGAGCCCCGTCGGCCGCCAGGATACCGCCAACGCCCGGATCGCGAGCCAGTCGCCGTCTTTGTCGCCGAGCAAGATTTCATCGATGCTGAACGCACCGAGCAAATTCCCATCGATACGACCGAGATCGAGGCGTTGTCCGTCCGGCGTGCTCGCGGCCTGCTCGATCGTGTCCGCGACCCAGGCGCGGCCCCAGTCCGAACGCGCGGCGATCACGAGGACAACCGCGATGAGACATACGACCCCGACCACACCCGCAGCGGCATAGGCACTAAAACGCAGCAAACGGTTTTTCAACATCGCTAAAACGCTTGCCCGAAGCTGATATAGAACTGGAAGGCGTCGTCCACGTCGTCGCGGCCGTTGATCGGGAATCCGAAATCGACGCGGACTGGCCCGATCTTCGTGTGATACCGAAGCCCCAGCCCGGCGGCCCAGCGGACCGTCTCGTCGAAGGTCGGGTATGAGTCGTCGAAGACCGTCCCGCCATCTACGAACGGCACGATGCCGATCGTGTCGGTCAGCCGAATGCGCACTTCGGTGCCGATCTCGATCAGGGACCGGCCGCCGAGCGGATCGTTTTCCGAATCCAACGGGCCGACATTCTGAAATTCATAGCCGCGGATGGAGCCGCCGCCACCCGCATAGAACCGCTTGGTCGCCGGCACCTCCGTGGTGTCGGCGCCGACCAGCGACCCCACACGGGCGCGACCCGCCAGAACGTATTTCCCCTTCTTGTCGATCTTGTGATACCCGGAAACCCCGACCGACGCGGTCACGAAGGCCAGCGTATCCGACCCGGTTCCCACATAGGGCGTGGTGTTGACGTCCAGCCGGAACCCGCGGGTCGGATCGAGCCGGTTGTCGGAGGTGTCCCAGTAGATCGTGGCCGGCAAACCCAACAAGGCGAATTGGCGCTCTTCGTCATTATCCTCGACGACATCGTAGCTGGGCGCCAACCCGAAGATCGTCCGCAGTTGGGGCGTCCACTGACGCTCCAGACCAACGAAACCGCTGACCGACAGTTGATCGAAGGCATCCGTATCCTTATGCGTGAAGGCGGCGCTCGATAGAAATGCTTGGTCCCGGTGAAGATACGCCGGTTTTCGCAGGCGGACTTCGGCGGATTGTTCGATTTGCGCCGCCTTGATAGACGTGCGGAGCGTTTCGTTCGCCCCAAAGAAATTGCGATGCTCCCAAAACACCTCCCCGCCGACGCCGATATCGGTCGAGTAGCTGAACCCGGCGCCGATGGTTCGATGCGGTTTCTCCGCGACGCGAACAACGACACCGCGCTCCTCGCCGCGCGTCGGCGCATCCGACAGGTCGACCGACACGGTGGAAAAAAGCGCCGTCCCCAACAAGGCCCGGCGCGTCTCCATCACTTTGCGGCTATCGTAGGGCGCGCCCTTCTCCCAACTGACCAACTGCCGGATGTAGTCGGGGTCGACAGTTTCGGCGCCTTCCACGGTGACCGTCCCGAACCGGGCCGCCGGCCCCGGATCCACCCGCAAGCGGGCAGTCATCGTCTTGCCCTGCCGGTCGACCACGAATTTGCCGTCGTCGATTTTCGCGTCCGGCCAGGACCGCTCGGCCAGCTTCATAATGAGCATCCGCTGCGCCTCGGCGATCTTGGCCGATTCCGCAGGCATGCCGAGCTTGATGCCCAGGTCCTTGAGGCTCGGCCGCGCCTCAGGCCCCGGGGTCGCCTCCCCGGCATAGGAAATCTCGAACTCCGTCAGCGTGTAACGCGGCCCCGGCGCGACCGTAATCTGCACCGCGACCGGCGTCTTCGCGGCATCGAGCGAATAGGACACCGTGCCATCGTAATACCCCTCCGAGCGCATCGTTTTCCGCAGCCGCTCCACGTCCTCCTGCGCCCGCCGCTCGATGCCCGCGACGGTCGGCGGTGGTTGTTTGACCAGCGTCTTGAGCTGCGAGGACGCTTCGAGCAAATCCCGCAAATCCTTGTCGTCGACGCCCTCGATCGACGCTTCATAGGTCGCAACCAGCGCCGGTTCCGGTTTCTGCTCCTTCGATACCGCCGGGTCCTTCTGGCTATACCGCTCGCCGGTGCCGTGATAACGGGCCGCTGTCGCGTCGAGCGCCACCGTCAATCCGCAGAGCATGCCGATAGCGGCCGCTGCGATCGACGCAACGGCACCACCGCGGCGCGAAGGCCGCTCCACTCGACAGGCACGAAATGCGTGCACGGATTAGTCCCACCATTACGACACCCTGAGGCATCCGCGGCCCGAGGCTAGCAGCATACGCGCCTACTTCGCCACCGGTTGATTAGGACATGGGTGTTATCAAGGAAGTAGCAACACCGGGCAGGACACAACCGGAGCGGAAATCAGTAGGCCGGGTATTCCGTCTACCGTCTTGCCGTCCATTGCGCCGCGATGACGAAGGCAATCGACAACACGATGAAGGCCGCCGACAGACTAAAAATCATCGATGGGCTGCCCGCGTCCAACAGCCAACCGAAGAAGGGCGGGGCGACGCTGCCGCCGACGGTGAAGCCGACGAAGACGAAACCGAACACCTTGCCGGTCTCGCCCGGCGGGATCAGCGCGCGGATCAGCAAGTCGCGCGGCGGCAAGGCCGCGCCGAGCCCGACGCCCACGACGGTCAGGAGAGCGATCAGCGCCAGCCCCGGCAGCCCGGCCCAAATCGGGACGACAGTACAGACCAGCGCGAGCAACAGCGCACCGACGGCGATGCGGGCATGCTGCGGATACCGGTCGACGATCACGCCCGCCAACAGGATGCCGCCGACAACGCCGAACAGAAAGCCGGTCAACGCCGCATTGGCCTGATCGAGCCCCAATCCGTGCAGGTCGACCAGCGCGGTGACGCTGAACGCGCGCAACCCGCCGGTGACCATGCCATAGGCGATGAAGAACCCGAGGAATAGCAGGACCGGCGGCGACAGCAGAAGCCGGACGCCGGTCCGCCCCGCCTTGATCGCAGGATCATCGCCCTCCGGTGCCGGCGCCGCGGCACTCTGAAGACTGGCGCGGCACAACACCATGACGGCGCAGATCAGTAGACCGAACAGGCCGACGATGATCAGCGCCACGCGCCATTCGGTGAAGGAGATCAGCGCCAATATCCCGACCGGGGCGCAGGCGCTGCCGAAGAAACCCGAAAAAGTGTGCATCGAGAAGGCCCGGCCCAACCGGTCGGGATGGATCGATCCGTTCAGGATGGCGTAGTCCGCGGGATGGAAGACACTGTTCCCCAACCCCGCCAGCACGGCGAAGACCAGCAGCATTTCGTAATTCTGCGCAAAACCCATCATCACGATGGCGCCGGCGTTCAGGCCCAGACCGGCGAACAGCAAATTGCGCGGTCCGAGCCGGTCGACCAGGAATCCGACGGGCGCCTGCATGAACCCGCCCAGCAGGCCGTAGGCGGTCATCGCCAGGCCAAGCTCCACATAGCTGACGTTGAATTCCGCCTTCAGGATCGGAAACAGAGGCGGCAGGCACAAGACATAGAAATGGCTCAGGAAATGCCCGACGCTGATCAGGCCGACCACCGGGCCCTCGCGGCGGCGCGGCGCCGGGTCCGATTGCGCGTCGAACGACGCGCTCATCGACCCGCCATCAGGTCGGACAGCGATTGACGGGCGACGCCGTCCTCCGTGAAGTTCGACGTCGACAGCCAAGTCTCGAAGATTTCACGCAACGCCGGCCATTCCTCGCCCAGTATCGAGTACCACGCCGAGTCCCGGTTCCGGCCCTTGACGATCGCATGGTTGTAGAAAATTCCCTCGAACCGGAACCCTAGCCGTTTGGCCGCGTTGCGGGAATTCCGGTTCAGGGCGTTGCATTTCCATTCCATGCGCCGGTAGCCGAGATCGTCCATCGCGTGGCGCAGCAACAGATACATCGCCTCGGTCGCGGCCCGCGTCCGCCGGAGCTGCGGTCCGAACCAGATCGACCCGATCTCGATCACGCCGTGCTGCGCCTGAATGCTCAGATAGCTGGCCTCGCCGCAAACGGCCTCGCCGTCGAGCGGCCGGATCGCGTAGGCGACGCGGCCCAGCTCCGCCGATTGCTGTCGCAGGGCGTCCCTGTAGGCATCGACATCCGGCCAGGGACCGACCTTCATATAGTCCCAAATATGACGCGCAACTTCCGTGTCGTGCGACGCGGCGTACAGGTCGGCCGCATGCCGCGCCGCGTCGAGCGGCAGCAGTTCGACATAACGTCCGCTGAGGGGCTGGCGCGCCGGAATCAGAGCGGACGGCAGAGGCGAAACGACCTCGCCCGATACGGTCCGCGGATAGATTTCTTCGGTCATTGTTTCTTTTCTTTCTTGGCGCGCCCGGGTGCTGCGTGGCCACGCAAACGCGCATTTGAGACGGTAACGCCTTTATCTCGCATTCGATTGGCTCTGGTCAAAGTGCCAATATCTTCAGTTTTACCGGTCCAATTGAATGGGGCCGACAGATGAATACCACTGCAAATTGGACCCGTGGGGCACGGTCAAGTTGGCCCTTTCGGTCAAGGTACGATGGATCGACAGTCCCGAAAGACCGGCGTCAGAGTCCAGATTCGTCCGGACGCAGACCCAAAACCCAAAGGAGCCCCGCCATGCTCACCGCCGAAATGAAGCAATTGATATCCGATCACAGCGCGGGATCGGTCGCGACGATCAACGCCGACGGCACGCCGTCGGTCTCGCCGAAAGCGACCTTCATCATCCTGGACGACACGACCATCGCCTTCGGCAATATCCGGTCGCCCGGCACCGTCGCAAACCTGAAGGACCGGCCGGCGGTCGAGGTGAGTTTCCTGGATGTCATCCTGCGGCGCGCGGTCCGCGTGACCGGCACCGGGACATTCGTCCGCAAGGCGGATGCCGACGCGGCGATGGCCGACCGGTTCACGGAAAAATACGCCGATCTCGTCGACCGCATGCACGGCTTCGTCGTGATTTCGATCAGTGCGGCGGAATACATCCTGTCGCCCGCCTACGACCGCGGCGAAACCGAAGAGACATTGCGGGAAACGTTCCGCGCCCGCTACGCCGGCCTCTAGAGCCGGGATGCGCCGGCTAATCCGCCGCCGCGTTCCCGGCGGCCGCCAGCACGGCATCCACGATCTCCGGCGCCGCGCCCACATAGGTCTCGGGATCGGCCAGACGCTCGATCTCGGCTTCGTCCAGGACCGCCCGCACATCCGCCATGCCGGTCAGGGTTTCGGCGAGCGGCCGGCCCGAGGAGCGGCTTTGCGCCACCGCCGCGTCGATCAGGCGCCGCGCCTCGAACTTGCTGATCGTGCCGGCAAGCGCCAGCGTGAAGCGTTCCGCCAGGGCCATTCCCGTCATGTCCACATTCGTCCGCATCCGCTCGGAGTCCACTTCCAACCGGTCGACGAGATCGATCGACCAGGCAAGCGCGCCCGACGTCAGCAGGAAGGTTTCCGGCAGCAGCATCCATTCGCTGATATAAGTGCCGCCGCAGCGGTCGTGGTCCTGTCCCATGACCTCAACCATGCCCATCGCGCGGTGCCGTCCGAGGCGGGCGACCGCTTCGGCGAACTCGGCCGCCCTTGGGTTCCGCTTATGCGCCATGCTGGTGCTGCGGCCGCGACCCTGTTTGCCGGCCTCGGACAATTCACCGATTTCGGTGCTGCTCAACATGTTGATGTTCTGCGCGATGCGGGCGAGCGAGGCGCAGAGATTGCCCAGATGGAGCGAGAGTTCGGTGACGCCGTCGCGCGCGTTATGCCAATTCGACTGGATGTGGCCGAGCCCGAGTTCACCGGCGACGAGGCGGCGGAATTCCATCCCGTCGGGCTGGAAGGACGCGAGCGTGCCGACCGCGCCGCCGAACTGGACGACGAGGACGCGCTTCTTGACCTCAAGCAGCCGTTCCTCGTGGCGCAGCAGTTCCTCGATCCAGACCGCCACCTTGGCGCCGAAAGTCTGCGGCTGCGCGTGCAGATTGTTGGTCCGCCCGATCATCACGGTGTCCCGATGTTCGGCGGCCAGCGCCGTCAACACCTCACGGAAACGCCGCATCTGCCCGAGGATCGCCTGCATCCCGTCGCGGAGCTGCAGCACCTTTCCCGTGTCCATGATGTCGTAGGTCGTGATGCCGTAATGGACCCAAACGTCGTGCCCGTCACCGACCTGCTCGGCGAGTTGCCGGGCAATGCCGACGATCGGCCGGCCCACATCCATCGTGTCCTCGTGCAACCGGTCAAGATCGATCTTGGACGCGTCGAGGCAGCGGTCTATTTCCGCGGCGGCCGCGGCGGGGATGATCCCCAGCTTGCCCTGGGCCCGCGCAACGGCCTTCTCGGCGACGACACACCGCTCGATGGTGCTCGCCTCATCGAAGATAGCTTCCATCTGCGGGGCGCTGAACATGTGCCGGTAGGTCGACCAGTCGAAGAGCGAAATGCCTGTCATTGCGTGTGTCCTCATGCCGAGATTTGCCGCGATACGCCACAGCGGCCCGACCATCCATACCGCATCGGCGCTTTTTCCGAAAACCACAGGCCCGAGGCACCGCCGGCAGGCCATCGCGCCCCGCCTTCGGGGGACACACACCACAAATTTCCAATTCCCCGGATTGTGTGGCACATTTCGAAGGATGGGCTGGTATTCGGCCCTAAGCCCCGACACTTACGCGCAAAGGAGGCTTTCGATGGAGCATGTGCGCTACATTGATCGCACCGCGGAAGACTATCGCCGCCAAGGATACGATACGGAGTATAAATGGGCGCATCACACGGACGCGCCCTTCACGCCGCTGACAAAGCCCCTTTCGGAATGCACGGTGGGCCTGATCGGCACGAGCGAGGTCACCGTCAGGTTCGATCCGGAGACCGAGGAAGACCCGATCGTCGAAGAGGATTTTCGCGGCGTCTACGCGATCCCTGCGGACGTCCCGACGGACCGTTTCTACAGCCGGACGTCGTCCTTCGACCGGAACGCGACCCATCTGGAAGACGTGAATGCCTATTACCCGGTCGACCGCATGCGGGAGGCCGTCGCGGACGGCGTCATCGGTTCGATGCCCGAACGGTTCTACGGCGCCTACAACAACTACAGCCAGCGCAAGGTGCTGACCCAGGAAGCGCCGAAAGCGCTCGAGATGTGCCGCGAAGACGGCGTCGACGCGCTGGTGATGGTGCCCCTGTGACCGGTTTGCCATCAGACCGTGAGTCTGATCAGCCGATACATTGAAGAGCATGGCATTCCGACGGTCGTGATCGGTGCCGCGCGCGACATTGTCGAACACTGCGGTGTCACCCGTTTCCTGTTCGTCGATTTTCCCTTGGGCAGCCCCTGCGGCGAACCCGGGAATGTCGATCAGCAGCGCGGCATTTTCCGGCAGGCGCTCGATCTGCTCGAAACCGCGCCGGGCCCGATGACCACGCAGGAAGCCGGCTACACTTGGACCAACGGCGACGAATGGAAGCGCCTCGTCTTCACCGAGGAGCAGCCCTGGCAGGACGAAGAGACGAAAGCCAAATGGCTGGCCCGGAAGGAAGAGTACCGGCGCTTGAAAGAGGACGGGAAGGTCTGATGGGAGATGATGCGGCTAAAGAGGTCATCGTCTACACGTCGCCCTTCTGCGCGCCCTGCGAAGCGCTCAAGAAATTCCTGAGCGCGCAAAATGTCGAGTACAAAGTCCGCGACCTGATGATGGAGGAAGCCGCCCAGGACCGGCTGGACGAGGCCGGCATCCGGTCGACACCGGCGCTGGAAATCGACGGTCAGCTCTACGCGGGCGACGCGTTGAATCCCGAGAGTGTGAAAGATCTGTTGAACCTGTGACTTTTCCGGCCGGACCGGCCATCATGTAACCGAACGATGGGAATGAGATGAGCGGCGCAACGATTTACGAGGCACCACGGCCGGCAGCAAATCCCGGCGAGACGGTCGTGACATCCACCTGCGGCCACAATTGCGGCGGCCGCTGCGTGGTCAACGCGCATGTCGTCGACGGCAAGATCGAACGGATCTCGACGGATGCCCGCCGCTTCGACCCGGACCACCCGCCGCTGCCGGCCTGCGCGCGCGGTATCGGCCAGATCGAGCGGGTCTATCATCCCGACCGCCTCAAATACCCGATGCGCCGCACCGGGCCGCGCGGCTCCGGCGAGTTCGAGCGGATTTCGTGGGACGAGGCGCTCGATACCGTCGCGCGCGAAATGCTGCGCGTCCGCGACCAATACGGCAATGCCGCGATCCTCGACGGCTCCCGGTCCGGCAGCACGTCGAGCCTGCATGGCCGCAATGCCGCGAAGCGCTTCCTCCACATGTTCGGCGGCTGCACGAATCTCTGGTCGAATATGTCATGCGAGGCCGAGGTCTTCGCCATCCGCCATACCTTCGGGCATGACGTGAACTACAAGGCGGCCGGACGCGAACCCACGGATTACGTCAACTCGAAGCTCATCCTCATGTGGGGATGGTCGCCCGGCGACGGCACGTTCGGCACCGGCACAATGCCGTATCTGAAATGGGCGAAGGAGAACGGCACCCGGATCATCTGCGTCGATCCGCGCCGCACCCGCACCAGCAAGCAGCTCACCGACGAACACATCTTCATCCGGCCGTCGACCGACGCCGCCGCGCTGATCGCCATGACGCAGGCGATCGTGGCCGAAGGGCTGCACGACGCCGATTTCTGCCGCCGCTACGTTCAGGGCTTCGATGAGAACACATTGCCGCCGGAGGCGCCGTCCGGCAGTTCCTATCTTTCCTATCTGATGGGCGACGCCGACGGCGTGGCGAAAACACCGGAATGGGCCAGCCCGATCACCGGCATCCCCGCCGAAACGATCCGGCAGCTCGCCATCGACTTCGCCACCAGCAAGCCCGCCGCGATCCACGGCGGCTATGCGCCGGGCCGGACCGCCTATGGCGAGCAATTCCATCGCGCCGCCTACGCGCTCGCCGCCGCGACCGGCAGCATCGGCACGCCGGGCGGCAATGCCGGTCCCAGCAATGGGGCGACCGGCCGCGCGGGCCTCAAGATGCTGCCGGCGGGCAAGAACCCCATCGATTCGGAAGTGGCGACGCCCTTCCTGGGCGACCTGCTGCTGAAGGGCAAGGCGGGCGGTTTCCCGGCCGATATCAAGCTGATCTATTCGTCGGGCGGCGACCTGTTCAACCAAAGCTCCAACGCGACCAAGCTCGCCAAGGCTTTGGATAACGTGGAATTCATCGTCGGCCAGGATCATTTCCTGACACCCACGACGCGCCATGCCGACATCGTTCTGCCCGCGACGACCTTCTGGGAACGCAACGACGTGCACACGCCCTGGGCGGGTGCGGGGCATTACGGCATCTTCATGCAGCAGGCGATCGAGCCGATGTATGAGTGCCGCAACGACATGGATATCTATGCGGACCTGGCGCAACGGGTCGGCATCAACGGCTACAGCCTGCAATCGGAAGAAGAGTGGCTGCGCGAACTGACCGCGGAAGCGGTGGACGATTTCGACGCCTTCCGGGAAAACGGCGTGGCCCGCATGCCGAAGCCGGAGGATGCCGTGGCCTTCGCCAAGCAAATCCGCGATCCGGAAAACCATAAATTCGCGACGCCGTCCGGCAAGATCGAAATTTACTCCAGCTTCCTTGGCGAGACTCCCGACCCCTACGGATTGGGTGAGATTTCAGCGATCCCGACCTGGGTGCCGCATGCGGACCTGCCGGACGACGCGGCCTATCCGCTGCGTCTCTGCAGCTCAAAGTCGCGCGCCCGCACCCATTCGATCCATGGGAACCAGCCGAAACTCGCCAAGGTCGATCCGGACGATATTTGGATTCATCCGGCGGATGCCGAGGCGCGCGCCATCGCGCAGGGCGACCGGGTGCGGGTCTTCAACGAGGTCGGCGCAACGACACTGGCCGCGCGCGTCACCGAGGACGTGGCGCCCGGGGTCGTATCGATGAAAGAGGGCGCCTGGTTCACGCCGGATGCGGATGGGACCGATACCTCGGGCTGCGCCAACGCGGTGACGGCCGACACCGCCGCACCGAGCGGTGCGATGACCTACAACACCAACTTCGTGGAGATCGCCGCCGCCGGCCGGGCGTCAGACGGCGCCTTTGCCGCGTAGGTCGCGGACCGCCTCGGCGGACATCCCGAGCCAATCGCCGAGCACCGTCTCGGTATGCTCGCCCAGCAGGGGCGCGGCCTCGACCGTGACCGGATTGCCGGACATCTTGACCGGCCATCCCAGCAGCTTCATGCGGCCGCGCACGGGATGGTCGACCCATTGGAAGATGCCGCGTTTCTCGAAATCCGGTTCGTCGGCGAGTTCCTTCAGGTCGAAGACGGCGCCGGCCGGAATACCCGCCCGACCCATCTCTTCCATGGCCTGCACCTTGCTGCGCTCAGTCGTCCACGGGACGAGCATCGTCTCGATCTCGTCCTTGCGCGCGAAGCGGTCCGCCGCTGTCTCGTAGCGAAGGTCGCCGATCAGGTCCGACCGGCCGATCAGCTCCAACAACCGGTGCCAATGCCGGTTATCGCCGCGGCTGACGAAGATGTAGACGTAGTCGTTGAGCCCGCCCGGCGCACAGGGGAAGACGCCCATCGGCGCGTTGCCGCCGGTGAGAATCCCTTCGGCGGCCCGGCCGGGCGCCTGGCCCTTCGAGATGACATCGGAAAAGGCGAAGCGCGCGTAGTGCATCATCGCATCCTGCATCGCGACCGTTAGGCGCTGGCCCTGGCCCGTCGCGAGCTTCTGGTACAGCGCGCCCAGGATGCTGATCGCCAATAGCATCCCTGTCCCGGTATCCGCGAGGTTCGGTCCCGGTTTGATCGGCTTCCCGTCCGCCTCGCCGGTGATCGACATGATGCCGCCGGTCGCCTGGCCGATCATGTCGAAGGCGAGGAAGTCCTCGCAGGGGCTGCCTTCGGCGAACCCCTTGAGCTGCGCGTAGATGACCGACGGATTGACCGCGCGGATTTCCGCGTAGCCCAGGCCGAATCGGTCGAGCACGCCAGGTCCGAAATTTTCCACCACCACATCGGCCTTGGCGGCGAGATCCATTACCACCTGCCGCCCTTCCGGCGTCTTGAGATTGCAGGTAACACTTTGCTTGTTGGCGTTATAGAGAATGAAGAACGGCGAATCGGTTTCGCCGTCTTCGGACGCCGCGCGGCGAAGTTGGTCCCCGCCGTCCGGATTCTCCACCTTGACGACCTCGGCCCCGAGCCA
This sequence comes from Alphaproteobacteria bacterium, assembly GCA_965228425.1. Lineage (GTDB taxonomy): Bacteria > Pseudomonadota > Alphaproteobacteria > UBA8366 > UBA8366 > JAJFJD01. Next base: position 96,975 of record OZ245815.1, read on the forward strand.
GGCGAGCGCCTCGGTACAGGCCGGGCCCGCCTCGAATTGGGTGAGGTCCAGGACCCTAACGCCCGCCAACGCGGTTTTTGGTTGTTCTGTCACGCCGTCTTTCCAATCCGTCTCCGGGAACATCCGGGATCACCGCACAGTATTGGATCGGCCGTGCAATGGCCAAACGCGAACTACGGGAGTAGCCTCGCCGGATGCGAAATCCGCCCTGCGGCTTGGCCGCCCGATGACCGCCCGGTCGCCGGCCCTGATTACATTTTCCCTGTCCTTCGGCTTGATGCTCGGCCAGTTGGCGATCATGGCGGTCCCAGCGCTTTCCGTGGACCTGGCCGCGCTGTGGCAGCTCGATGCATCGGACTTGGGATGGCTGGGCGGCATCTATTTCGCGGGCTACGCCATCGCCTTGCCCTTCTTGGCCGGCGCCGCCAACCGGATGGACGGACGGATCGTCTATGCGGCATCCGCGCTGACCAACGCAACCGCCTGCCTCGGCGTGCCGTATTTGGGCGACGGGTTTTGGGGACTGTTGGTCTTGCGGTTCGCCGCCGGGGTCGGGTTCGCCGGCGTGCATATCATCGGCATGAAACTGCTGGCCGATCGATTGTCGGGCAATGCGCAGGCCCGCGCGAGCGCGGTCTACACGACGGCCTTCGCAATCGGCAGCGGATGCTCCTTCCTGATCGCCGGATTGCTCTCCGGCACCGGCGGTTGGCAAGCCCCGTTCCTGGCGGCCGGACTAGGGTCCCTGTTCTCGGTCTGCGTCATATTTCTCATCGGGCCGCCGCTGGCGGAAAACGAAAGCAAATCTACCCGGCTGTTCCCGGATTTTCCGGCCGCGCTGCGAGACCCTGAAATCCGACGCTACGTCATCGCCTATGGCGGCAACATCTGGGAGGTGTTCGCCACGCGCGTCTGGTTCGTGCCGATTCTGACATTCAGCGCGGCCTATAACGGCATGAGCGGCGCCACCTGGGACCCGACGATCATTGCAGGACTATCGGTCTTCGTCGCCGTGCCGATGAACCTGGTGATCGCGGAATTGGGAATCCGGTTCGGGCGCAAAGCGGTGATCCTTGCGGTATCGCTCGCCTCGATCGTCGTTTGCGGCCTCCTCGGCTGGCAGGCCGCCGGCCCGTATCTGCTCGTGCTGCTGTTGCTGCTGATCCACGGCATCACCAGTTTCGGCGACGTCGGCGCGATCGCGGGCGGCATGGTGGTAGTGGCGACCGGCGAAAAGCGCGCCGCCGCCCTCACGCTTTTCGGCCTGGTCGGGTTCGCCTTCGGATTCCTGGGATCGATCGCCGTCGGCTTGGCCATCGACCTGGCCGGCGGCCGCGGCGAGCCCGGCGCATGGTTCTGGGCCTTTGCGGTGATGGCGATCGGATCGGTTATTTCCGGCGCGGCGATGATATGGAGCCCGCGAAACCGCCCTCGATGACCGCCACCAATCCTATTCCGCCACCGCCTTATCGATGCCGGCCTTGGCGCAGACTTCGATCGTCTGCCGAAGGGTGCGATCTTTGTCCACGGTGTCCCGCCGCTCCGACGAGAAGGGGGATTTTTCGAGCAGCCGGTAGAGATCGGCCGCCCCTCGGTGGAAATCGGGGGGCATGTCGCATGCGGCCAATGTATCGGCTATTTCCAGCATTTCACCGATATACCGGCCGGACACAGCCGGCAGGGCCGAGGTCATGTTTTCCATGCGCTGATACAACGCCGTTTGACCGGACTGCAGCTCGCCGAACAGCTCGTCGCCGACGCCCAACCGCTCCGCAGCGATGAGCATCGCCGCGTGCAGGGCGCTGGTGCCTTTCGTGATTCCGGCATAGGCCATCTTGACCGCCGATCCGCGGCCGATCTCGGGGCCGCACTGGTGAACGACGATGCCTTTGCCGTCAAACACGCTCATGGCGGGCGCGCCCGGGCCGCTGACGTAAAACCGCGGCGGCTTGGATTTTCCGGGCGGGCTTCCGATGATGCCGCCGTCGATATAGTCGGCCCCGGCATCGGAGATGACCTGCCCGATCTGTTTCGTTGTTTCGGGCGCAATGGCGTTGCAATCGGCGTAGGGCGGCGTCTTGCCGGTTTCCTTCATGGCCGCGGCAACCGCATCGGCCTGCGCTGGCGCGGATGCCGGCGGCAGAATGGACAGCACGATATCGGCGGCCGCGATCACATCGGCCAAGGAACCGCCGTCTTGAAAGCCCGATGCGACGGCGCGCTCGCGGGTCGGTTCACTGCGCCCTTCCAGGGTCGAGATGACAGTGAACCCGCCATCGGCTAAGGCCTTGCCGACGCCTGCGCCCATTTCGCCGGGGCTGAGTATGGCGACTGTTTTTACGGTCATTGAGAAGTCCTCTCTGCGGATTCGGACGTGCCGGAATCGAGAGATTGCGAGTCCGGGACTAACTAGAGCATAGCGCATTGTTCGCCATGATACCTGCGGACCACGCGCTGCCACGCTTCGGCATGGCGCACGGTGCGGGCTGTCTGTACGCTGTCCGGAGAAATCCCAACCCGTTGGCGGCATCCGTCAAAACCCCACCCTGGACCAAAGAATCACGGGAGAAGAGAAGGTGAGCATTTCGACATACGGCCGTCCTGGTTTTCACATCATCTCGGGCTTTGAGCGCGCACCGAACGACATCGTCCAGAAATTGGGAGAATTCCCGGTCTCGATCCTATGCGATGCCTTGGGACATCGCGGCGTGATGGACGCCGGAATCGAACCGGTTCTGCCGAATGCCGTGATGGCCGGGCAGGCTCTGACGGTCGCGACGCGGCCCGCGGACAATTTGTTCGCTCATGTCGCGTTGAAGCTCGCGGGACCTGGCGACGTCATCGTCATCGATGCGAAGGGCGACCAGAGTTGCGCCATCTGGGGCGACCTGATGGCACGGCATGCGATCGCCAAGGGCGTTGCCGGCTTGATCGTCGACGGCCCGGTGCGCGACCGCGCAGAATTGATCGGGCTGAACTGGCCGGTCTACAGCCGCGGCATCAACCCGCGCGGACCCGAAAAGGATGGCCCCGGCGAGGTCAATTCGCCGATCGCCTGCGGCGGCGTTCCAGTCAATCCCGGCGACATCATCATCGGCGACGGCGACGGTGTTATCGCGATCCCGCAGGACATGGCCGAAGCGGCGATCGAGCTCGCGACGGCGCGCGTCGGCGCCGAACGGAAATACGCCGATGGCATCGCAAGCGGCGACGACAACCCCTTCGGCGTCATCGAAACGCTGAGGGCGAAGGGGTTGCTGGGAGACGGCGAAACACTCTGAGGCTCAGCGGATCGGAAACAGCACGTTCTCGGTGTCTTTCCCGATGGCCGAGATGATCGGCCCGATGATGGACCGCGCGATTCGGTCGCGGTCGTCGTCCAGAAACGGCAACGCCAGATCGGCTTCCCAGACGATGCGGCTTGTCTCGCGCTCGCGCAAATCCACCGTGATATCCAGGCGATCCTGATCGCGGTTGCTGAACCGGGACAGGGCGCGTGGTGGCCGCAGCGGCGGGTCCCCGAACATCGAGGGCGGGATACGGCCTGGCCCCGTCAGGACCGAATCTTCGGGAAAGCTGAGTTCCTCCCCATCCCGCGGAAAGCGGCGCCGCCGCTGTTCTTCCAACTCACGGAGGCGCGCCTCGCGCCATGTCACGTTCGTGCCGAAAGTGAACATGAACGGCGCATCGTCCGATACCGCATACCCCGCCTTCTGCAGCGCCGCCAGGAATTGCCGGCGAAATGCCAGATTGGCTTCCGTATCGTCGTAGATCACGACGCCGAAGACTTTTTTGGCAGGCAAAGCCTGCAACACCGAACTGGACATTTCACCGGTCCATTCGGCGCTTTCCGTTGCAGTCGTCCACTGCGCCGCGAGTACCCCTCCGAGCAAGGCGAGCGCGATAACTGCACTAATCCGCACGCCCGAGCCTTTACGCCGTTTTCGCACCATCTGTCCAGTTCACACCGGTAGCCGGTTCAAAGCCATGACATGAATCAAGGCGCGCCGCCGTCCTGGCATCCGGCGGATTGGAGTCGAAGTCGGCACGACGGACAAGTCACTTCAGGGTTCACAGCCGCAGACCTCACCCACCGACCGTCCGGTGCTGTCATGGATCGTCTGGTTGAACAACGGCTGCAATGCCCGCTGCGCATCCAGCGCCAATAGTTTCAGATGCCGAAGCAGATTGAGCAACGCGACGACACGCGCGCGGGGATTGCCGTCGGCGATCTTGAGCGCCACGCCCAACCCTTGCGCAGGAATGATCGCGACCAGAAATCCCTCGGCGCCGGTTTTCATGATCACCTCGCCGTCGGTTGCCCGCGCGATCAACGGCGCCGGCTCGCCGGTGCCGGACATGTACTCGGGATGGGCCCGCACGGCATCCTGAATTGTTTGGATCGCGGCTTTGCGCGCCGCCGACGTGACCGATGCCGCCGCAAATCGAGCCATCACCACCGCCATATCCGCAATCGACATCGCGGGGGCCGGCAGCGTGCACCCGTCGACGCCCATCGGCAAGGACGCGGCGTCGCGGCCGAGAAACTCCGAGAGAACGTCCAGATACAGGGTCTGCGTGGGATGCGACGGATCGTTATACCCTTCGACCGGCCATCCCATATGGCGCGCAACGGTCAGGAAGCCGCAATGTTTTCCCGAACAGTTGTGATACCGCCGGGACACATCTCCGCCGGCCCGAATGATGGCGTGGGCCCGCTTCGGGTCCCGCGGCAGGTCCGGCCCGCAGGCAAGCGCCCCTTCGGTGAGGTCGAGCTGCGCCAGCCACTTCATGACGAGGTCGACATGGATGGCCTCGGCGCGATGCGACGCGCAGGCCAAGGCGATGTGGCGTTGGGTTAGACCGAGCTTCGCCGCCGCGCCGGTCTCGACGAGAGCGATCGTTTGGATCGGCTTCAACGACGACCGGGGAAAGGTGACAATCGACGGATCGCCCCAACCGTGCACGATTTCGCCGGCGGCGTTCGCGACGGCAGCAACGCCGAAATGCACGCTTTCCACGACCGGGCCGCGCCAAACCTCGGCCAACTTTGCAAATTCCATATCTCGATCCTATGAGTGCCTCGATGCCCCTAGATTAGGGGAAACGGCCATGAGTCGGCCAAGGCAGATTTCGTATAACCTTATTCGGTACCGGCATTTTCGGACTTTCCATCATCGGCTTATGGCGACCGTTCTCATCAAACAGGATGGAATTGCGTGACCAGTTTTTCCCGGCAACCGACGGCAATGAGGTTCGTCGCGCCCGGCCCGAGCGTGCCCATGCACACCGCCGGATTGCCGGTCAGCCGGCCATAGATCTCGGCCATAAAGGCCGCGCCCCGTTCATGGCGCGTGAGGACGAACTCAATCGAAGAGTCTTCCAGCGACAACATGAAGTCGGCGTTCTCTTCGCCGGGAACGCCGCGGCGCGCATCAGCCGGCAATGTTCGCCAAAGGCGAAAGCACCGCAACCAAAGAGTTTGTGATGGATCCCGTTAGTGAAGCGGTGGCGGCCCGACCGGACGTGCCTTTTCCAGCGTGTCATCCGTCGCATCGACGATGATTTTCTTCACCATCCCGACTTTGTTCTGGCGGAGCTCGATGATGCAGGCCTTGACCGCGCCGTCATAGGCGATGACGCAGTCGGCGCCGCCCTCGGGCGAGTCTTCGAATGCGCCGGCCACCGCGAAGAAGCGCGCTTCTTCCGCTTGGCGGATGCTGTCCAGATGATTTTGAAAATGCTGGATGGCGTTCATGCGGCCCCGTATCTCACTGTCATTGTTTCTGGAGATCGTGCCCACATCGGGATGAAGGTGCGGTCTGAGGATCCGGAAGTCCCGTTCGTTAATGGCGGACGCCAAAAGTTGAGTCTGTTTTTCTAAAGATAAAAAGATCACTGCCTCAATTGTTGTTTAGATGAAACAAATCATAACACGTGCGTCTGGAAACATCAAATCAGAGAAAACAAATATAATTTAAATAACAAATATGCATTTAAGTGTTATTTTTTGTGTTGATTTGATTTTTAGATTACATTCTATCTCTAAGAGTCGGAATTGTCGTTTTATTTATTAAACACTTCTCCATTACTAGGCTTATTTGCACGGCCTGCCGTCGCTACTTCCGGGTCGCCCCTGATCCCACTGGTTTTCTCGACAAACCTCATTTTCTTGCGGCAATGACCTTTTTGTTTCGCGAAATCGCAATAACTGAACGGTTGTCCGATAAGTAAAAAAGGAGGCTGTATCGTATGAGCAAGCAAATTTCAGGACAGGACGCGCGCCAGGGAAAACCCGGTCGGGTCCGATTCATTCTAATGATTTCACTCGCCTTGGCCGTTGTCGGCCTCGCGGTCGTATTCTTCGTGATGAACTGAGCAACAAGAAATAATATCCGTCCCGCCCTGACCTACCGTTCACGTTCCAGGGAACCACTCCGACAGTCCGTGCGTTGGTGTCTTTGCTCGGAAACCCATAGCGCCCTTGAAGAGATGATTTCGACAGGCCGCCAAACCCTCTAGACGGGCCGGCGCATCAGTGGATGCCGTCTGCCCCAAACACACCTTCCAAGGAAAAGGAAAACAAATATGCCCATCGAGTTGATGGCTCTCCCGTTCAGTAAACAAAGCCTCGCCCCGCACATGTCGGAAGAGACCCTTGACTATCATTACGGCAAACATCACAGCGGCTATGTCGATAAGCTCAACGCGCTGATCGCCGATTCGGCCCTGGCGGATGCGTCCCTCGAGGACATCATCGTCCAAAGCAAGGACGACCCGGACGCCGCGGCGCTGTTCAACAACGCGGCGCAGATTTGGAACCACGATTTCTTCTGGCACTCGCTGTCGCCGGAAGGCGGAACCTTGCCCGACGGCCCGCTGAAGGATCGAATCGGGACGGATTTCGGCGGTCTCTCCGATTTCAAGGATGCGTTCAAGGCGACGGCGACCGGCCAGTTCGGCAGCGGCTGGGCATGGCTGGTCCTGGACGGCGGCAAGCTCTCGATCGTTTCGACGCCGAATGCCGTGCCGCCCTTCGTCAATGGCCTCACGCCGTTGCTGACCTGTGACGTTTGGGAACATGCCTACTATTTGGATCACCGGAACGACCGGGCAGCCTTCGTCCAGACCTTCCTGGACAAACTGGTGAATTGGGAATTCGCGGCCAAGTGCTTTCAAGACGCAAACGGATAGCGCAACCGCCAACCCAACTTTCCGCGTCTATCGATCCGTACCGCCGGGAGACATCCCGGCGGTTCTCTTCTTCTCGGCCAAGGCTGGATCCGGAATGGATATCCTTTGCCTCGCCTCTTGTGCCTGCAGATGACTGCGTACCAGGGTGTTCGGCTCGGACGATAGACCCATATCGTCAACATAGCCGATCAGGACACGCGTGCCCCCGCTTCAACTAGATCAGTGAGCCGCAATATGAAAACCCTAGCCGATCTGCCCGAGATAAACGAGGACGACGCAGACGATATCGAAGAGCGGCTGCGGCTGCGGGCACCGGTCGTCTACCATATCGTCAGGCGCGAGGGCGATGAGGAGCTGGCGCGGCCGACGTCGTCGTTGTGGTGGTCGGGGATCGCCGCCGGTCTCTGCATCTCCATGTCCGTCGTCGCCGAAGGGTTGCTGCACCTGCATCTGCCGGATGCCCCATGGCGGCCATTGGTCGAGAACCTAGGCTATACCGTGGGCTTCCTGATCGTCGTCCTGGGGCGGCTGCAGCTTTTCACCGAGAACACGATCACGGCGGTCCTGCCGCTGATGACCGAACGCACGCGGCACAATCTCTACCTGCTCGTCCGGTTATGGGTCGTGGTCTTCGTCGCCAACATGGTGGGGACGTTTCTGTTCGCCGCCGCGGCGACCTATGGCGGCATATTCGGTCCGGAACAAGTCGAGTCCTTCCGCGCAATCTCCCGGCATTTCATGATGAAAGACGCCGCCGAGATGGCGCTGCACGGGATTCCGGCAGGCTTCCTTATCGCGGCGATGGTGTGGATGATCCCCAGCGCGGGACCCGCCAAGTTTTGGGTCGTCGTCGGGATGACCTATCTGATCGCGCTCGGCGACCTGAGCCATGTTGTCGCCGGCTCCACGGAGGCGTTCCTGCTGCTGTTGAACGGCGAGATCGGGCTCTGGACGACCTTCGCTACCTTCATGATCCCCACCTATTTCGGGAATGTACTGGGCGGGACGGTGCTCTTTGCATTGCTGGCCTATGTCCAGGTGAAAGAGGAACTCTAGGGCGACCCGGCACCGTGTGGTGACTCGCACAGCTGGCGTCGTTCAATGCCGGTCCGCATGTCGCCGCAGTTCGCAAATATCGTTCAGAAAGCAAGATGGACATTTGGGCGCCCGCGCCGTGCAGGTCCGCTTCCCGAATTCCAGCAGCCACATATGCCCGCCTCGTTTCGCCCACTGCGGGGCGCGAGCGTCCAGCGCGGCCGCCGTCTGCGCCTCCGTCTTTCCGGATGCCAGCCCGGTGCGATTGCAGACGCGATGCACATGAGTATCGACCGCGATCGTCGCTTCGCCGAACGAGAAAAGCAGCATGATATCCGCGCATTTCCGCCCGATGCCCGGCAGGCTCATCAGGCCGGCGCGATTCTTCGGCACGATCCCGTCATGGTCGTCGATCATGGCGCGGCACAGGGCTTTCAGGCGCTGCGTCTTCATGTTGTAGAGGCCCGCAGGCTTGATCGCTGCGGCGATATCGGCGTCCGGCAGATCGAGGATCGTTTCCGGCGTGTCGGCCAAGCGGAAAAGAGCGTTCTTCGCCTTGGCCGTGTTCGAGTCCCGGCTTTGCGCCGACAGCAGACAGGACACGAGCGCGCGGAAATGATCCGCCTCCTCCTTGACGCTCGGCGCCGCGTCCTCGCCGGGCGCCCGCACCTCGAACCGGCGGAAGACCTCCTCGACCTCAGCCGGCTTCAACATGGCGATGGCATTGAAAGGTTCTCCTTCGTCGGCCTGCCGTGCCTCACCGGCGGGTCCGCCCGTGTTTCCGGATCACCAACACGATCGTGAGAACCCCTGTCAGCGGCAGGGCAAAATCCTGCGGCAAGTCGAGCAACAGCGCACCGGCGACGCCGAACACGGACCATAGAAGCGGAATGAACAACAGGTGCCAAGGCGCACGCGGGACGGCCAACAACAATATCCCGAGCGTCCACACCAGGGTCGGACCGGGTGCGACCCCGACGAGCGGCATGCGCGGCCAACCTTGGTCCGCGCCGTAGCCGATCAACGGATAGAGGATCGTGGCACAGGCGACCAGCACCAGGCCGGCCCAGCCCGCGGCATCGCCGGTAAAGCGAAAATCGACGCGACCGCGCACCACGCCGGTGACGAGGAAGGCCAGTCCCTGCACCGTGAAGACGACACCAAGCGCCCACGCGGCCCAGTTTATCTGCGCCTGATGCAGCATGTAATAGGCGACGCCGATCCCGATCCACCCGGCGGCGAGGACCGCGGAAATCAGGCGTCCACTCCCTGGGGAGCGACGCAGCGCGTACCAAAGCGCAAGCAAGACGAGCAGATAGGCCGCGATCTGCGCCGGCCAGAGCGCCTCGTTATAGCGTCCCAACCCGCCGAGAAAGACGTCGCGGGTGAACGGCACGAGCCGCGACAGGGTATCCATCAACAGCCGGCGCTCACAGGCTTTCGACGTAGTGGATCATGCGTTGCCGCATCGCGGCATCCGGCAGGCGGCCGGTGCAGGCGCCCATATTCTCCAGCATGTGATCGACGCGCGAGGTCGCCGGAATGACGCAAGTCACCGCGGGGTGGGCGGCAATGAACTTCAGCAGGAATTGGGCCCAATTCTGCGCATCGAACTCCTGTGCCCAGTCCGGGAGCGGATGCCGCTCCATCCGGTTAATCAAATCGCCGCGCTGGAATGGCCGGTTGATCAGCACGCCAAGGCCGCGGTCGGCGGCCAGCGGGAGCAGCCGTTCCTCGGCCTCGCGGTCGAGAATATTGTAGGTGAATTGCACGAAATCGATCGGCTGGGTCTGCATGATCTGCGACAGCTCCTCGTGCCGGCCGCCATGCGACGTGGTCATACCGATATAGCGGACGCGGCCGTCCGCCTTCCAATCGACCAGCGTCTCCAGATGCGCGTCCCAGTCCACCAGATTGTGGACCTGCATAAGGTCGAAGCGCTTGGTGCCCCAAAGCTTTTCCGACTCCGCCATCTGCTTGCGGCCAAGCGCTTGGAATGGCGTCCAGACCTTGGTCGCCGAGAACAGGCCGTCGTCGTTGTCGAGCCGCGCGAGGCAATGGCCCACGACTTCCTCGGCAGAACCGTACATGGGCGAGGAATCGATCAGCGCGCCGCCGCGATCGAAGAACGTCCGCAGAACCTTTACCCGCCCAGCCCGCAACGCCGGATCGTCGCCGACGTTGAAGGTGATCCACGTACCCATGCCGATGACTGGAAGCTTCTCGCCGGTCGCCGGAACGGCGCGGCGGATGAGCTGCGGCCCCGCCGCGCGAAGCGGCACCGGCGCAAGGCCGGCGGCGGCACCAAGGGCGCCCAAGGATCCGAGAAAACGGCGACGGTCCTGCATGCGAATTCACGCCTCGATTACATCCCACTCAGTGTGATGTAGGGCGGCGACACCGCGCCTGCCACGGGGATGCGGCAAAAAATAAGACAGCCGCGTTACTCACTCAACGGCAGCAATCCTCGCTGCCCGGCCACGCCGGTTAGGCCGCCTGCTGCAACGCGCTCAACTGGCGGGCGATGAACGCCTTGACCATTTCATGGGCGCGATCGGTGTCGGGCCCGGGCTCGAGCACCCACAGGTGGCCGCAGCCCTCGAACACCGCAACCTCGCAATCGCCGCCGGCGGTGCGGTAGGTCTCGCCGAATTTTTCCTGGAAAGCGGGAAGAACGTTGTCGTCCAGCCCGCCCTGCATCACCAGCATCGGCGGCAATTCGACCGGCTCGCCGCGGTCGAGGATCATTTGCGGGTTGCCTTCTTCGATGTCGCTGAACGGATTGAAATAGACGTGATGGCGGTCCGCCATCTCCTGGTTCCCCTTGGCGAGAGCGTTGTTGTAGCGCGCCAACGGATCGCTGATCGGCGAGCGCGTCGCCACATAGTGGATGCTTGCGTCAATCTCCGGGTGCCCTTCCAGCGGCAGTTCGTTGTAGCGCGGGTCTTGTGGCCGCATGCCGAGCAACTGCGCCACGTGGCCGCCACTGGAACTGCCGAGCAGGCCCAGCGTGGACGGGTCGCCGTTCCAATCGGGCGCCTTCATCTTCAACCAACGGATGCCGTAATTCGCATCCTGCACCGAGGCCGGGTAAGGCGCCTCGCCGCTGAGGCGGAGGTCGACGGACACGGTCAGCAGCCCGCTGCGCGCCATGGCCTCGGCCATCGCCACATTGGCCGTGCGATCCTTGAAGGACCAGGCCCCGCCGTGCAGGTCGAGCAACACCGGAAACGGCCCATCGCCGATGGGTTGGCAAATCCGCGCGAGCAACATGCGCGTGGGGACCTGTCTGAAATCCTCTTCCCAAATCTTGATCTCGTAATTCGCATTCGGATCGTAGGTAGCTGTCATCGGGCGTGCTCCTTGTCTCAATCTTCCGCTGTAACCGGCCGTGGCGGTATTGTCGGACGCAACTTAGCAAGAGTCGATGCCGCTGTTCGGCCAGGCGGGCCAACGCGACTTAATCCACCGACGACAGCGGACTAATCCATTCCGGGCCAGGCGCCTTCGAGGGAAATCGTCGTCCGCTGCATCAATCGGCGATACCGCGCGCTGTCATAGGGGGTTGCGCGATGGATCGCCGCCTGATTATCCCACACGACGACATCGTCGTTACGCCATGCGTGACTGTAAATGACTTTCTCGGCGCGGGCGGTCAAGTCGTCCAGCAAGGCCCGGCTCTCCGCCTCTTCCCAACCGACGATCGCCATCGCATGGATACCGATAAGAAGCGATTTCCGATCATTTGCAGGATTGGTGCGCACAAGGTCGTGCCGCGCGGTAACGAAGCCTTTCGCCGAAGCCTCGTCATATTCGTACCCGGTCAGACCGCGCGAATACCGGATGTCGTGATCGACTTGCAGTCCCTCGAGCGTCGCCTTTTCCGTCTCGGTCAAACTCTCATAGGCAAATCGGGTGGACGCGAACTCGGTATTGCCGCCCTCCGGCGGCACTTCGCGCGCAGTCAATATGGAGCACAGAGACGAGGCCGCCTTGAACGAACTGTCCATATGCCAAAGCATATTCCCTTTTTGGTAATGCATGCGCCGGTCATCCGTCGGGATGATGTCGCCGGTTTTGATATCCAGGTTGGATTGACGCGAAAACGGGGTCCCGGCGGCCGGGTTGGCGCCACCGCCGATTTCGGGAACGCCGAAGTAACGGCTGAAGGCGACCTGGGTGTCGTCGTCCATCGGCTGATCTCGGAAAACCAAAACCGAATAGGTATCGAACGCATCGCGGATTTCCCTGAAGACCGCCGGCGCGATGGGCTTGGTGATATCCACGCCGCCCACTTCGGCGCAAAAACCCGGTGTCAATTCCGTCACGTCAAGCGGCATGGAAGACCCTCCCTGTTCGGCCACGCACTCTACTGGAACCACCGTCGTGGGACCGGCTGCCGTCACCGATCGGTAAACGGATCGGCACGCGTAATTTACCGTGAAAGGCGAGCGGAGGCATAATCATCCCGGAATCGGCACTTTCTCCGGCCCGGCCGGAAACCCGATGCGACGGGTATCCCGTTCAGTGAAAGACGCGGCCGGCGTCGATAACACTCGTCTGACCCGTCATGGTGTCCGTGCGGCACATCGTTACCACCATGTCGGCGCAGTCGTCCTTATCCGCGGCCTTCTTCAGCAGCGATCCCGACGCCGCATGCTCGACCTGCTCGGCCCGCAAGTTGGCAGTGGCGCGCGTCCCTTCCAACAAGCCGGGCGCCACGCAGTTCACAAGGGTCTCCGGCGCCATCGCGACGGCCATGCACCGCGTCAAGTGGATCAGCCCCGCCTTCGCCACCGCATAGGCGATGGACGACCCGGTCGGCGTCAACCCGGCGACCGAGGAGATGTTGACGACGCGGCCCTGGCCCTGCGCTTTCATGATGGGGGCGACGGCCTTCGTCAGCCGCATGGGCCCGGTCAGGTTGACGGCGATGATCTTGTCCCAGTCATCCTGCGTCAGACCGTCGAGATCGCTGAAGGGGATCGCTTTGTTATAGGCGGCGTCGTTGACCAGGATATCGAGACGGCCGAATCGTCCGATGACCGCCTCCACCAATCCTTCCACCGCCGATGCATCGGTGATGTCGCATTCGAAGGCCGCGGCGTCGATTTGATAGCGGGATGTGAGATCACCGGCGACCGCCTCCGCCTCGTCGCGGCTGCGGGCATACATCACCGCGACATGAACGCCTTCGCGCGCGAGCGCATGACAAATGCGTTGCCCGAGGCCACCGTTTCCGCCGGTCACAAGGGCAACCGTATCTCTAAGGTCCATCGATCTACTCCTGAATTAGGGCCGTCGCGGCATGCATATCACAGCGCCCCATCTCCCGACAGAGAACCCGCACCCGCCGAATCTCTTGTTGATCGGACCAGCCGCTATTGATTCCATCCATCGACCGGCCAATCTTTTGTAGATCGAGCGATTTCCCACAACACCCTTTGCACTTTCGTTGCGCCTTATCGTGTTCCCTGAAAAATCCATCCGTCTGCAGGGCCTGAACAGGTAAATTTTTTCCGACACCCTTGGCTCACCGCGTGAGAGAAAAAAATCAATACATCGCCGACCATACTCGCCCCCGGTCAAAACTGCTGGACGGTTGAGAATTCTGGGCGCGCCAGACCACTTGTCGATGGCTGTGCCTATTTCGATGCCCTGCGCACGGCGCTTCTCAGCGCAGAGCGACAAGTGTTTATCATCGCGTGGGATATCGACGGGCGTATTCGTATTCCGGCGGGACAGGAGTCGGACGACGCTCCGGATACCCTGAGGGAGTTCGTCGACCATCTCGCGCGCCGCCGACCCGACTTGCGTATTCACATCCTGCTTTGGGACTACACGATGCTCTATGCGGGGGACCGGGACCTCTTTCTTCGGTTCAGCTTGGATTGGGGAACACCCAAAAATGTAAGGTTGGTTCTCGACGATGAAGTGCCGGTCGGAGGATCGCATCATCAAAAAATCGTGGCGATCGACGACACCGTCGCATTTGTCGGCGGCTTCGATCTGACAAAGGGGCGTTGGGATACGACAGAGCATGCGGCGGACGAGCCGCGACGCATCGACCATGAAGGCAAGTCTTATGGTCCTTTTCACGATGTCCAACTCGTCATCGACGGCGACGCTGCCCTCAAGGTCGCCGACCATTGCCGTTGGCGCTGGCAGGAATGCACCGGAGAAACGATAGAGCCGGTGCAAACGCCGCTAGATGTATGGCCTGGACAATACGAACCGGCGTGGCGGGACGTACGCGTCGGCATCGCCCGCACCCTGCCCGCAACAACTCAACGGTCCGAAATCCGTGAAATTCTCCAACTCTATCTTGATGGAATCGCCGCAGCCGATGACTCGATCTATATCGAAAACCAATACCTTACGGCCGAGCCGATTGCCCACGCTCTCGCGCAGCGGCTTGAGGAAGAAGACGGTCCCGAGGTTGTCATCGTTACGCAATGGGCGGCATCCGCCTGGCTGGAAGAACAGGTGATGGGGGTCCGCCGCGCCCATTTTGTCGCTCATCTCCGCCAGCATGACCGCCATGGACGCCTTAGAATTTTCGGACCGGTCGTGCCCGGCCTGAAACGCGAGGACTATAACCTTCATGCGAAGGTCGCGGTTTTCGATGACCGGCTGGTTCAAATCGGATCGGCCAATCTCAACAATCGCTCGATGGGATATGACTCCGAATGTGATCTTGCGATCGAGTGTCTCAGCGATGTCGGACGGGCAACGGCGCGCGATTTCCGGAACGGCTTGATCGCCGAACACATGGGCGCCGATCGCGCGACGATTCGGGTGAAAATCGAAGAAAATGGATCGCTGATTGCGGCAATCGAAGCGATCACAGATAGCGACGGGCGACGTCTGGAAGAACTGAAACTAACCGAAACGCCACCTGACCCGATCACCGCGCTGACCGCGCTCGGCGATCCCGAACGACCGATCGAAATATCGGAATGGGTGCGGGATCATCTGATTAATTCTTCAGAGGAATTCAAAACGCATGGCAAGCGGCCCCTGCTCGTCTTTCTGGCCATCGTCCTCGCCGTCATCGGGATCACCGCGGTCTGGAGGATGACGTCGCTGGCCGAATATATAGATCCGGCGGCATTCGCCGAATCGATCGAGAGTTTTCGCGAGAGCGGGCTGGGTGGATTGGCGGTGATCGGAATTTTCATCGTCGGCGGTCTGCTCGTCTTTCCGGTAACCGCCATGATCCTCGCGACGGCGATCGTCTTTGGACCGTGGCACGGCTTTGCCTACGCGGCGACAGGAGCGCTGACAAGCGCAAGCGTGTCCTATTTTCTGGGTTGGGCCATCGGCAAGAAATTCTTGCGGCAATACATGGGTGAGCGGGTGCGAAAGGTGAGTAGGCGGCTTGGAGACAAGGGCGTCCTCGCGGTCACCGCATTGCGGATCATCCCGACGGCACCTTTTACATTTATCAATATCATCGCGGGCGCATCACACATCCGGTTTACGGACTACTTGATCGGAACCGTGCTCGGCATGGTGCCCGGCATTGCAGTACTTTCCATCACCGGCGAACGGATCGAAAAGGTTTTCCAAGAACCTACCGTATCAAATGTCGGTATTGCGATCGTCCTTGTCGGGCTCTGGTTCCTTCTCGGATGGAGCCTGCAACGACTGGTGACGTGGTGGCGGGACCGTGCCGGCTGAAATAGCGCGGCGCGGCGGGCACGTGGGGCCGCGTATCACCGTTGCGAGTTACAACATCCATTCCTGCGTCGGCATCGACAGGCGCTATGATCCCGGCCGAATTCAACGCGTTATCGCTGACTTGGATGCAGACGTCATCGGTCTGCAGGAAGTCGGCGAACGGGCGCAGCATGCGCAGTCGATCGATCATTTCGACTTCCTCTCCGAAGAAACCGGAATGCACGTCATCGCCGGCCCAAACTTGATCGACAACGGGGCACCGTATGGCAACGTCCTATTGAGCCGGCGGCCGGTGACCGATTATCGCCTCATTCGATTGAACGTCCCGAACCGCGAGCCCCGCGGCGCGATCGCTGCGGTCGTTCGATGCGCCGACAGGAACGTGCGGTTCGTCAACACCCATCTGGATCTTCGGCAAAAGGAAAGGAAAATGCAGCTGGAAATTCTGCGCGACGCGCTTTCGGACGTCGATTTGCCGACCGTTTTTCTGGGCGACTACAATATATGGACCCGTGGACAGCGCGCACTCACCGCGTTCGGTGCGCCGCCAAGCATCGCCGCACCGAAGACATTCACATCTAGATTCCCGATCCTTGCGTTGGACCGGATATGGGCCGGCTCTGGTATCACGCTGATTCATATCGAAGCGTTCAAGACGCCGGCTGCCAGAAAAGCTTCGGATCATCTGCCATTGAAGGCAGTCATCGAACTTCAGGCTGACTTCGCGGTGCAACCTCGTCTTTGTTGAATTCCTAGTAACGCAGGGAAAATCAGGGGAGATCGCTAAATTCGGCCGAAATTTGCGACCTGAATATCTACAAATCACCACCTTAACGGATGTTGCCAAGGCAGCAGACCTGGCATCGATAGGGGACCATGCTTTCATCTGCTCTCTGGATATTCCGCTTGGTTTGTTTGTGACGGCGATGTCGGTTTGGTGGCGTGTCTACATGCATACCTCAACCTTTCATATCGTTGTCATGAATTCGACATGACGCTGACGGTACGGTGTCGATCCAGCTATCCGCAGTACAATGGACCTGTCGGGTAGCGCCAACCGAAACGACACCGCAGCATGAATCGCCAAACCTACCCTGACGCGGAGATCACATCCCGACAGCGATGGATGGGTGTGCTTGCCAAGGCGAGCGCCGACCGTATCGAACCGTTATGGAATGAGATTCCGGACCCGCCGCGTTGGTCGTTCGTCCGGCCGCCGGAGTCCGGCATGGTCATGGTGCGCGCCCGGGCCGGGGGCAGCGGGCAGCGGTTCAACATGGGGGAGATGACCGTCACGCGCTGCACGGTCCGGCTCGACGATGGGACGGTCGGGCATGGTTATGTCGCGGGACGCAGCCTCCGCCACGCGGAACTCGCCGCGGTTCTGGATGCCTTGCTTCAAAACGATGTCCGGCGTAAGGCGATCGAGGATGCGGTCATCGGCCCTCTGGTGGCGGCGCAACGGGCGGAACGCGCGGCGGCGGCCAGGAAGGCCGCGGCGACCAAGGTCGACTTCTTCACCATGGTTCGGGGCGAGTGAGGAATGGCGTTATGACCGCGCACATGCTCGACCATAACGCCGCCGGTCTCGACCAACAGCGGGTCTTTCGTCTCGTGTTGGAAGGGATGTCGCGGCCGGGCCGGCTCGTAAGGATTGACGAATCCGAAGAACCGGTGACGGCGCTGAACGCGGCGACGGTCGCCGTTGCACGAACATTGCTCGACGAATCGACGCCGGTTTGGATCGATCCGGATTTGGCGGAAGACGCCGTTCTTGAATTTCTGCGGTTCTATTGTGGCTGCCCGGTCATCACGGACCCGGGCACGGCGGCCTTTGCGTTCGCCGCGCGCGGCCTGCCCGCATTGGACCGGTTTTCCGTCGGGGATGACGAGTTCCCCGAAGCGTCGACGACGGTTGTCCTCCAGGTCGACCGGCTGGTTGTCGGATCGGATGTGATTCTTGCCGGTCCCGGTGTCGACGGTACGGCCGGGATCGCCGATCCGGGATTGCCGGCGAATTTCTGGGATCAACAGGCAGCGCTCACACCGCTCTATCCCTGCGGCATCGACTGCATCCTTACCGCGGGCGACACGTTGTGTTGCCTGCCGCGAACGGTGCGCCGGGTGATTGGGCCGACCGGCGACGTGCAGTGAAGGAATTTAGCGAATGTATGTAGCGGTAAAAGGCGGTGAAAAAGCGATCGAGAATGCGCATCGCCTGTTGGCGGAGGAGCGGCGCGGTGATCCGGAGTCGCCGGAGTTGTCGCTCACGCAGATCGACCAGCAACTGTCGCATTCGGTCGACCGTGTGATGACCGAAGGCGCGCTGTATGACCGTGAACTCGCGGCACTGGCGATCAAGCAGGCGCGCGGCGATCTGGTCGAGGCAATCTTCCTGTTGCGCGCCTATCGCACGACGCTGCCGCGGTTCGGGGCCAGCGATCCCATCGATACCGCGAAGCTGCTGATCCGGCGGCGAATCTCGGCGACCTACAAGGATTTGCCGGGCGGACAGGTGCTGGGGCCGACTTTCGACTATACGCACCGGCTGCTCGATTTCTCCCTGGTCGACGGTAAGGAACCGGAAGCGGCCGTCGAGGGCGACGGCGACCCGGACGCGCCGATGCCGCGGGTCGTCGACCTGTTGAATCAGGAAGGGTTGATCGAGACCGAAGCCGCCGATGACGAGGCGCCCGTGGGGGATGTCACGCGCGAGTCCATGACGTTGCCGGCCGACCGCGATGTCCGGCTGCAGATGCTGGCGCGCGGCGATGAAGGTTTCGTGCTGTCGCTCGGTTACTCGACGCAGCGCGGGTACGGCCGCAACCATCCCTTCGCCGGTGAAATCCGGCTCGGCGAGGTCGAGGTCGAGTTTACGCCACCGGAACTCGGCTTCCCGGTCACGCTCGGCGAGATCACGGTGACCGAGTGCCAGATGGTCAATCAGTTCGCCGGGTCGGCGACCGAGCCGCCGCAGTTCACCCGCGGTTACGGTATTTCCTTCGGCCATTGCGAGCGCAAGGTCATGGCGATGGCCAATGTCGACCGGGCCCTGCGCGCGCGGGATCTCGGCGAGGAAGTATCGGCGCCTGCGCAGGACGAGGAGTTCGTGCTGTACCACGTCGACAATGTCGAGGCGTCCGGCTTCGTCCAGCATTTGAAGCTGCCGCATTACGTCGATTTCCAATCGGAACTGGATACGGTGCGACGGCTGCGTGCCGACGCGCTGGCCGGCAAGGCCGGAGTGGCGGCGGAATGAACGGATCCACGCAACAAACCCTCGCCGGCTACAACTTCGCCTATCTCGACGAGCAGACGAAACGGATGATCCGCCGCGCGATCCTGAAGGCGGTCGCCATCCCGGGCCACCAGATTCCGTTCGGCAGCCGCGAGATGCCGTTGCCCTATGGCTGGGGGACGGGCGGCATTCAGGTCACCGCCAGCGTCATCGGCAAGGACGACGTCCTGAAGGTGATCGACCAGGGCGCGGACGATACGACGAATGCGGTCAGCATCCGCAAATTCTTCGCCGCGACCGCCGGTGTCGCGACGACCGAGCGCACGACCGAAGCGACCATCGTCCAGACGCGGCATCGTATTCCCGAAACACCGCTGACAGAGAATCAGATCATCGTCTATCAGGTGCCGATCCCCGAACCGCTGCGCTGGCTGGAGCCGCGCGAGGTGGAAACGCGAAAGATGCATGCGCTGGCGGAATACGGCCCCATGCATGTTCAGCTCTACGAACAGATCGCGAAATACGGGCGCATCGCCGCGAGCTATGACTATCCGGTGGTGGTGAACGGCCGGTATCTCATGCGGCCGAGCCCGATCCCGAAATTCGACAATCCGAAGATGGACAACAACCCGGCGCTGCAGTTGTTCGGTGCGGGGCGGGAGAAACGCATCTACGCGGTGCCACCCTACACCTCGGTCAAGAGCCTCGATTTCGAGGATTATCCGTTCACCGTCGAAAGCTGGGAGGATTGCTGCGCGCTGTGCGGCTCGACCGGCAGCTATCTCGACGAGATCATCACCGACGACCGGGGCGGCAAGATGTATGTGTGCTCGGACACGGACTACTGCACGCAACGGCAGGACAACGGCTTTTTCGGGCCATTGGGCAGCGAGGCGGCGGAATGACCGGGCACGACACCGATGCGCCGCTGCTGCGCGTCGCGGACTTGTCGAAGAACTACGGCCCGGTTGTGGGTTGCCGCGACGTGGCGTTCGATCTTTGGCCGGGGGAAGTCCTCGGCATCGTCGGGGAATCCGGGTCGGGCAAGACGACGTTGCTGAAATGCATCTCCGCGCAGCTCGAACCCGATGGCGGCACGGTGCAATACGATACCCGCGACGACGGCCCGCGCGACATCTACGGTCTGTCGGAAGCGCGGCGGCGTCTCTTGATGCGGACCGATTGGGGCATCGTTCATCAGAATCCGCGCGACGGCTTGCGCTTCGGCATCTCCGCCGGCGCCAATGTGGGCGAGCGATTGATCGCGGTCGGCGAACGCCACTACGGTAATCTCCGCACCGAGGTCACCGACTGGCTCGAACGGGTGGAGATGGACATCGGGCGCATGGACGATCTGCCCTCGACCTTTTCGGGCGGCATGCAGCAGCGCGTGCAGATTGCGCGCAACCTAATCACGCAGCCCCGGCTGGTCTTCATGGACGAGCCGACGAGCGGGCTCGACGTGTCGGTCCAGGCGCGGCTGCTCGATCTCATTCGTATGCTGGTGGGCACGCTGCGTATCGCCTGCGTTATCGTCACCCACGATTTAGGCGTGGTCCGGTTGCTCACCCATCGGACGATCGTGATGCAGAAAGGCGAAGTGGTGGAGCACGGCCTGACCGATCAGGTGCTGGACGACCCGCAACACCCCTACACCCAACTCCTCGTTTCATCGATCTTGCCGGTATAGATTTATGACCGATGCCGACACACTTTTGATCGCACGCGACCTCAGCAAGACCTTCACCTTGCATACGCAGGGCGGCGTGCGCTTGCCGGTCTTCGACGGGTTGGACCTGTCGCTGTCGCGGGGACAATGCCTCGTCCTGGTCGGTCCGTCCGGCGCGGGGAAATCATCGCTCATCCGGTGCCTGTACGGGAACTACCTGGTGCAACAGGGCGAGGTTCTCGTCCGGCACGACGGTAGGATGATCGATCTGACGCAGGCGACGACCCGCGAATTGCTGGATGTCCGGCTGCGCACGATCGGTTTCGTCAGCCAGTTCCTGCGCGTCATCCCCCGGGTCAGCACGCTCGACGTGGTCGCCGAGCCGTTGCTGGCCAATGGATGCGATGAAGGCCTGGCCCGCGACAAGGCGGCAGAGATTTTGACGCGCCTCAATATTCCCGACCGCTTGTGGTCGATCGCGCCGGCGACCTTTTCCGGCGGTGAACAGCAACGCGTAAATATCGCCCGCTGCTTCGTTGCGGACTATCCGATCCTGTTGCTGGACGAGCCGACCGCGTCGCTCGATGTCGACAACCGGCGGATCGTCCTCGACCTGATCACCGAAGCGCGGCAGCGCGGGACCGGCATCGTCGGCATTTTCCACGATCCGCAGGACCGTGGCGCGGTCGCGACCGATACGCTTGAATTGACAGCATTGGATCAGGCGGCATGAGCATCGAGGAACAAGTCTTCACCAATGCGCGCCTCGTGCTGCGCGATGAAGTCGTACGCGGAACGCTCGTTGTCCGGGACGGATTGATTGCCGAGATCGATCTGGCACCCACCGCCAAGGGCGAGGGATTGGACGGCGATCTGTTGATGCCCGGACTGGTGGAACTGCACACCGATCATCTGGAGAAGCATGCGACACCCCGGCCGGGCGTGTCCTGGAATCCGATGTCGGCGGTGATGGCGCATGACGCACAACTTTGCGGTGCCGGGATCACGACCGTGCTCGACGCGGTGCGGATCGGCGACCGCGAGCATGAAAGCGACCGTACCGACGACGTCATGGCGATCGTCCGCGAGATCACCGAGTGCGGCAAGCGCGGTGTTTTACGGGCGGAACATTTGCTGCATATCCGGTGCGAAATCAGCGCGCCCGGCGTCGTGGAGATGTTCGACGCGATCGCGGGGAACCCGCTGATCCGGCTGGTCTCGCTGATGGATCACACGCCGGGACAGCGTCAGTTCACCAGCCTCGAACATTGGCGCAAATATTACGGCGGCAAGAACAACAAGTCGCGGCAGGAGCTCGACGATTTGATGCGGCATATGCAGGCGAATGCCGAAGTCCATTCGCAACCGCAGCGTCGCGCCGTGGCGTCAATTTGCCGCGAATTGGGATATGCGACCGCCAGCCACGATGATGCGACGGAGAGTCATGTCTCGGAGGCGGTCGAACTCGGCCTGACGATCTCGGAATTCCCGACAACCCACGAAGCCGCCGCGGCGGCGAAACGCGAAGGCATGACGGTGATCGCCGGATCGCCGAACGTGGTGCGCGGCGGGTCGCATTCGGGCAACGTGGCGGCGGCCGATCTGGCCCGCGCGGGCCATCTCGACGCGCTGTCTTCGGACTACGTGCCGATCAGCCTGCTGCACAGCGCCTTCATGCTGCCCGACCGGGCTGGCCTCAACCTTGTCGACGCCGTCCGGAAGATCACAGCTACCCCGGCGGAGATGGTGGGACTGCATGACCGCGGCGAACTTGCGGTGGGGAAGCGGGCGGATCTTATCCAGGTCAACGATTCATTCGACTCGCCGGTGGTCCGGCGGGTCTGGCGGGAAGGAAGCCGGGTGGCATGACCAACTCATCGGCCGATACGGATGTCATTGAAACGATCCTCGAAATCTATCGGGACAAAGGGAGCCGTCACTACGGCCGCGAACAGGTGACCCAAACGG
The DNA here is from genome assembly GCA_965228425.1 of Alphaproteobacteria bacterium. Taxonomy (GTDB): domain Bacteria; phylum Pseudomonadota; class Alphaproteobacteria; order UBA8366; family UBA8366; genus JAJFJD01. Next base: position 119,762 of record OZ245815.1, read on the forward strand.
CGCATGCGTTGCAATGCGCGACGCTCGCCGAGACGGAAGGGGCGCCCTCCAGCCTCATCGTTGCCGCCTTGCTGCATGACATCGGTCACTTGACCAACCCGGACGACAAGGCCGCAAAGCATCGCGGCGAGGACGCGTTCCACGAAACCGTGGGGCGCGACTTCCTGTCCCGATGGTTTGGCCCCGACGTGACCGAACCGGTTCTGTGGCATGTGGCGGCGAAACGGTATCTGACGGCAACCGAGCCCGACTATTTCGCCTCGTTGTCGCAAGGCTCCGTTCGGAGTTTGGAGTTGCAGGGCGGTCCCTTCACACCGGATCGGGCGGCTGCATTCGCGGCTCGTCCGTTTGCCGCCGGTGCGGTGCGGGTGCGCCGGTGGGATGAGGGTGCCAAAATACCCGGCCTCGAAACGCCGCCGTTGGAGCATTTTCGCCCCCATCTCGAAGCCTGCCTAACCGAACGGTGACGGTCCGTTGCGCCATATATTTCGCACCTGACCCGTCGGACCGGTTGGCGCGGGTCGGCAATGCATGGCTGGGCCGCGACCCGGCAACGGGTGACGCCTGCAAACAGCCCACGCTCGATGGCATAGCACCAGCGCGGCTCCGTGAGATGACCGCGTCACCGCGGCGATACGGTTTGCACGCAACCCTCAAGGCGCCGTTCGAGTTGGCCCAGGGGCGGACGATTGCGCAGTTGGACGCGGCAATGGCGGAATTTGCCAAGACTTCCGATCCGGTTACCAACCTAGGGCTAAAGATTTCCGAGTTGGATGGATTTTTGGCCCTAACGTTGAGTGAGGATTACCGGGCCGTCGGAAACCTGGCAGCGGATTGTGTCCGGAGCTTTGATCCTTTCCGGGCGCCCTTGCGGGAGGAGGATCTACGCCGAAGGCGCAAAGCGAAACTCAGCAATCTCGAAGACGCTTTTCTCCTCCGCTGGGGATACCCCTACGTCATGGAGGCGTTCCGCTTTCACATCACGCTGACGGAGCGTTTGCCGGACGCGGAACGCGATCTCGTCAAAGCAAACCTGCGACGAATCTTCGCACCGATCGTCAACAGTTGGTTTGCGGTCGATGGCCTTGCGCTGTTCCTTCAAGAGCGCCGGGACCGGCCGTTCCATATGGTGCGGCGCTATGCGCTTGGCCGTGCTGCCGAGACAAGCTGTTCCACGAACGAGTCTATCGCGCATCCCAGCGGCGCGTCGTTCGAGAAGGTGATCACGTCGTCACCGGAAACACGGTAGGCGGCCGCGCGGGCAAGGCGCGCCGCAATTTCAGTATCGTTTTCGCGGCTACGCGCCGTTAGCCGGTCCTTTAAGACATCCCGTGGAGCGACGACCGAAATCACCCGCAGCGGGGTGAATCGGCTTCGAGCTTCATCGATCGCGCCGCGGCTGACATTGGCGACCACTGTTGTCCCTTTTCCCAGATGAACCGAAATGTCGGCCGGTATCCCATAACCGTTCCCGTGAGCTTCCCAGGAAAGAGCGTACGCATCTTCACACCGTCTGGCCTGGAAGTCCTCATAGGAAACCGGCCGGTGCTGTTCTCCCGACGCCGTCGTGGACCGGGTAATATCGCGGCGGGGAAAATGAAACCGCGTATCCTTCGCCAGCAAGCCGCGCGCGCCGTCCAGCAGCGTGTCTTTGCCGACACCCGACGGTCCGACGACCAGCACCAGCACTCCGCGGCGCTTCGCTTGCCCAGATGTTGCCCGTGTTTGGAATTCGGTTCGCATCAGGGACGGTAGGATTCCGCCTGGATGATGCGCATCCGAATTGATTTCGACAGATAGTCGATGATCGAAACCGTGATCAGGATCATGATGATGATCAGGCAAGCTTCATCCCAATTGTTAACGCGGATGCGGTCGGAGAGTTGAAGCCCGATACCACCCGCCCCGACGATGCCCAGGATCGTGGCCGATCTTGTGTTCGATTCGAAATAGTAGAGCGCCTGACTGAGAATGACCGGGATCACCTGTGGCAGGATCCCGAAACGAACAACCTCTATCTCGCTCGCGCCGGAGGCCCGAACGCCCTCTACCTGTTTGCGGTCGATGTTCTCGATCGCTTCGGCGAACAGTTTCGAGAAGGTGCCCATATCGCCGACGATGATGGCGAGAATTCCGGCGAAGGGGCCGAGGCCAACGACATTCACGAAGATCAGCGCCCAGATCAACGTGTCTACGCCGCGCACCGAGTCGAACATGCGGCGCAAGCTGAAATGGAAGAACCAATTCGGCAGAACGTTTTTCGCGCCCAGGAATCCGAAGGGTAGTGCGATCAGTGCGGCGAACAACGTACCGAAAAAGGCCATCCCCAGCGTTTCCAGAATGGCGTAAAAGAATTCCCAGAACCAACCGTTGGCGGCCGGCGGGAACATGAACTCCAGCAGCCAGCCGAGCTTCGCGGTCCCGGCGATCAGGCGCGGCAGGTCGAAGAAGCCGACATGCCAGAAGCCATAGATCACCGCACCGGCGAACAGGAGCCATCCCATCGTGTTCCGGAACCGCTCCAGCGGCGGCGCGCCGAATGCACTGGGCCACTTCTGCTGGGCCTCGATGACGGTGTTGCGGTCGGGAAGTCTCGTGGCGTGGGTCATGCTGTGGTTTGCTCCGCGATAAAGCGGTGACGCAGTTTCTCGCAGCTCATGTCGATCAGCGCGACCGTCGCGATGATCATGAGGACGAGCGCGCTGACGTCGGTGTAGACGAATTGGCGGATGACGAACATCAGCTCCTGGCCGACGCCGCCGGCGCCGACGAATCCGATCACGGCGGCGGACCGTACGTTGATCTCGAACCGGAGAAGGGCATAGCTGAGATAGTTCGGCAGGACCTGCGGGATCACCGCGAGGCGGATGATCTGGAACCAGTTGCCGCCGCTGGCGCGGACGCCCTCGACGGTCCCCATGTCGACATTCTCGTTCACTTCGGCGAACAGCTTACCGAGTGCGCCGGCGGAATGAACCGCGATCGCCATGACGCCGGGCAACGGTCCCAAACCGAAGGCGAAGACAAAGATCATGGCGTAGACGAGTTCCGGCACGGCGCGCGCGACTTCGGTGAGCCGGCGGGCGATGAAGTAAATCCAGCCGTTCGACACAAGATTGCGCGACCCGGCAAAGCAGAAGGCGAGCGCACCGACGGTCCCGATAAACGTGCCGAGAAAGGCGATGACAATCGTATCGAAGAGAAGCGACAGCCATTTCGGGAAGGCCCAATACCACTCGCGTATGTCCGCGATGACGCTGTCCGAGCGGATTACCGGGATCGTGTCGGAAATGTAGTTGAAAAAGCCGGGCACACCTTCGACGAAGGTCGCGACATTCACTTCGCCAACGATCACCGAAAAGACGAACATGGCGGCGAATAGGACGGCGAAAAGGATTTCCTTCGACCGCCGGGCGCGGATCATCGCCAACCGATTGCGCTCGAAGGCGGTGATGGCGTTTACGCCGTTGAGTGAAGATGCGCTCACGAAAAGCCTTCGGATTGGATTGCTGCAAAGAATAAGGGCGGAAGGCCGAATGGGTTCATCTCGGCGACTTCCGCCCCGCAGGGAGCCGTACTAACTGGCTTTACGCTTGCGCAGATTCTCTTTGATCATCCGCACGATCGCTTCGTATTCCTTGTGGGTCACTTCGCGATAGGCGCTGGCCTTACCGTCGGTCAGGGCCTTCCAGGCGGCCGGATCGTCGGACTTCATGTTCAGCAGAGCCTTCTTCACGTCGGTCCGCATGTCGGCCGGCATCTTGGTGGACATGGCCCAAGGACTGGACGGCAGGCGCGGCGATTTCCAGACGATACGCCACTGATCGGGCTTGATCATCTTCTTGCCTTCCATCCGCGTCATGTTCGAACGCTCTTCCGAGCGGTACCACGTGGCCGCCGCATCGAAGGTGCCGTTCATCAGCGCCACGACACTGTTCTCATGGCTGCCCGAGAAGGCCGTGCTGCCGAAATGTTTGTCCGGATCGTAGCCCGCTTCGGTCAGGAAGTAGCGTGGCGCCTGATGGCCCGATGTCGAGTTCGGGTCGGCGAAGGCGAGCTTCTTGCCCTTGAGGTCGTCGATCGTCTTGTAGGGGCTGTCCTTTCGGACGACCATCACGGCGAAATAGCCGAAATTGCCGTTGTTATCGAGTTCACCGACAAGAGGTACGACCTCACCCTTGGTGACGATCCATGCCTTGGCGTAGGACGCGGGACCGAAGCGGGCGACTTCGATCTTGCCGGCCTTCACGCCTTCGATGATCCCGGCGTAATCCGTTGCGGCGCGCCATTTGATCTTCACGTTCAAGGCGTTTTCGAGATAGGCGCGAACCGGCTTATAACGCTGCAGGCGATCCGACTCGTTCTCGGACGTGATCACGCCGAGGGTCAGTTCGGGGTATTTCGCGCGCCAGTCGGCGGCGTGTGCGCCGGCCGTCAGGCCGATGGATGCGAAGGCTGCAAGCACTGCCGCGGAGGCAGCGCGTCGGGTGAATGTCATCGTATTCTCCTTGGTTTTAATGAGCGATCGTTACGGAACAATTGGGAGGATCGTCACGCGCTGGCGGCCACCGCGCCCGCCGGCTCCAGAACCGGTGCGGGAACCGGAATGTCGGGTAGCTCGGCCACGCCGGCATCGTCGCTTTCCTGGCCGTAGATTTCGCGCGCGAGCGACGACGTGAGATCGGCGGCTTGGCCGTCGAACACGACGCGGCCGGCCGCCATGCCGATGATGCGGTCGCAGAAATCCCGCGCGGTATCGAGGTGATGCAGGTTCACGATGACGGTAATGCCGTCTTCCTGGTTGATCGTTTGCAGCGCTTCCATCACGCGGGTGGCGTTGCGGGGGTCCAGCGAGGCGATCGGCTCGTCCGCCAAGACGATTTGGGGTTCCTGCATCAACGCTCGCGCGATGGCCACGCGTTGTTGCTGGCCGCCCGACAGTGTTTCGGCGCGTTGGAGTGCTTGCGCATCCATATCGAGGCGATGCAGGGCTTGAATCGCCAATGCCCGCTCGGCAGGGGTGAAACGCTTTACCAGTGTCGACAAAGTCGGCCTGTGCCCGACGCGGCCGATGAGGACGTTGGTGATGACGTCCAGCCGGTTCACCAGATTGAATTGCTGGAAGATCATGGCGCATCGCGATCGCCATTGCCGTAACTCGCGGCCCGAAAGTGCCGTGACGTCTTTGCCGTCGCAGGACAGTTTGCCGTCGGTCGGATCGGCCAGCCGGTTGATCAGTCGCAAGAGAGTGGATTTTCCCGCGCCGGATCGGCCGATGATGCCGACCATTTGTCCGGCCGGAATCTCCAAGGACACATTGTCGACGGCCTTCACCGTCGAATAGTGTTTCGATAATCCGTCGATCTTAAGCATGAAGCGGGTCCCGCTGCGTTATGAACTCAAGGCGCCGTTCATCGAAGCGATGAACCGGTCCAACACTCTCTGAGACCATTCACTATCGCAGTTGGATTTGACGGTTATGTTGGCGAACCGTGACGCTTCTGTAACCTAAACGTGACGAGGGCGAGACGGCGCCGCTCGAACTCGGCGCATACGTTTTGCCGCGGACAACGACACGCGAGGGACCGGTGGTGCGGCCAGTCAGGCCAACCCGGCCACGTTTCGCAATCGGGCATAATCCAAGAGAGTGATCCGGCAATCGCCGATTTCAAGCATGCCCTGCTGTTCGAACTTCTTCAGGCTTGCCGTCACCCATTGCCGCGTCGACCCGACCATGTTGGCCAATTCCTCGTGGGTCAGTACACGCCGGATGACCACCCGCCCTCTTTCGGCGCGCCCATCTTTATCGGCAAGAATCAGCAGTAGTTGCGCAAGCCGTTCGACGACGGAACGCGTGCCCAACATCTGTACCAGCGCCGAATAACATTTCCCCTTCTGAACCAGTCCCTCGACCACGCCGAGTGCGAGACTCGGAATTTCCTCCATCAGACGGCGCAAATCCGAGCCGCGCAAATAAAGAAGGTCACTTTTTTGAACAGCCACACCCGACCAGACATGGATGCCGCCGCCAAATATCTCCGGCCCTCCAACGAAATGCCCGGGCGTCCAATAGGCCAAGGTGATCTCGCGCCCGGTCGGTCCGGTATAGAAGGTGCGAATAGATCCGGATTCGATCAGGAATATCCCATCATGCGGATCTCCCTGACAGAACACGGACTCCCCCGCCCGGATCGTCAAGGGCGAGCCGACTTCGGAGACACGCCGATAGTCCTCGTCGCCGAGGTGTGCCAGGAAGGCGGCACGCCCGCCAATCTCCACCGGTGCCTCCGCCAACAGCAACGCCGGCGATTTGGTAACCGTCGTCGTTTTCGGTGTGAAGTATCCGGCGGACTCGAAGGCCCTGGTATCGGTGAACTCGCTCATGGCGCGATCACCGTCTTACGGGGTTGCCCAGCCAAATAGGCAGCCACGGCTTGTCGCCCTGCCTCGGGTAGCTTCGCGACGATCCCACGCATGACGCCGTCGAGATCATTGCTGCGGTCGCCGTTCCGGAAATCGTCGAGTTGTTTTTCCAAGTACGCCGCATGCTGCGCCTCGAGCCGCGGCGCATCCGGCCGCCCGGACGCCCCATCGCCATGACAGGATACGCAGGCGGGAATCCCGGCTGCCGGCAAACCTTGTTGGAATATTCGTTTTCCCAGCGCCAGGATCGCCGGAGCGACAGGGTCGGTCGACGGCGGTGGCGGCGGCAAATCGCTGTAGTAGCGCGCCGCGGCGGTCAGCGCAGCGAGCGAAAGCTGATCGCTCATCCCGAGCATCGGTCCGCCGTCATTCTGGCGCTTTTCCGACTTGAAGTCCTTCAACTGCTTGACAAGGTAGCCGTATCGCTGACCTGCCAGCTTCGGGAATTTTGCCACCCGGCTGTTGCCGTCGACCCCATGGCATAGCGCACAGTGTTCCCAAGACTTGAGCCCCGACGTATCGATCATGTCGGCCGAAGCCGGCGTCGCGGCCAGGCAGAGGCTCAGGATCGGAATGATGCGCGCGTTCGACATCGCCTAATTCATCTTATGTTTGCCGTGGCCCATGGATCCCATGCCGTCGTGCTGCCCACCGGCCGCCTTCCTGACAGGTGCGTCGACACTCATGGAGCGGCCGTCGGCGAATGCGAAGGTAATCTTCACCGTCGCGCCCGCCGTCATCGGCGCTTTCGGATGCATCAGCATGACGTGGAACCCGCCGGGCGCCATTACCAGTTTGCCGTTAGCGGGGACGGTGATCTGGTCCTGCTTCGTCATTGTCGCAATTCCACCCTCGACCTTGGAGAGGTGGAGTTCGGCCATCTTGTATTCCGGACTCTCCACCGCCACGAGGGTGAGCGGCGTTGGTCCCGGATTCGACAGGACCATATAGGCGGCGTGCATCTTCATGGCGGGCGGCGCTTCGCGTACCCAGGGATCCATCACCATGGGCATTTTCTCGCCGGCGGCCAACGGACCGGCGAGCAGCGCCGGAGCGGCGAGACCGCAAAAGATCGCCACGCGTAGTCGCTGGAGAATGAATTTCATTTCAATGCTCCCGATATGCCGTTAAGACCTTGCCGCGCCGGTTGCGGCGAAATGCGCGGCCAGCGCGCGAAACCGGTCAACGATGTTCTTGGCATCGAGCGGCGGATGCAGGGTCGCGAAATGCCGCGCCTCAGGATCAAATACGAATATCTCCGCACTATGGGTCACTTCGTATTCGCCATCCGACCGTTTGCGTTCATGCCGGTAGAAAGCACCGATGCGATCGACGAACCGGTCGATCTCCGCCACGCTGCCGGTGGCTGCGCGAAAGGCCGGATTGAAATAGGTGACGTACCCGTTGAGATCCTCGGGACGGTCGCGCGCGGGGTCCACGGAGATAAAGACGAATTGCGGCAGTTCCGAAGCGGGCATCGATGCCGCCATGGCCTCGCGGATATCGCCGAGATGGTTCAGGGTGAGAGGACATACATCCGGGCACTGCGTATAGCCGAACAGCACGAAGCTCCACTTGCCTTCGAAGGCGCTGGCATCGAACCGGGCACCGCGATCGTCGGTCAGCTCGAAGGAACCGACCGGCACGGGTTCGGCGATCACCGCCTTCTCGATCAACGCCGGCGGGGGCGGCAGGGCGCCGTCCGCGTTGGGGCCGAGCGCCCCGCCGACATAGGCCAAGGCGTATCCGACGAACGGCGCCGCCAGCAGCAGCGCCAGCGCGGGCCAGAAGGCAAGGCCGCGGCTCATCCTTTCACCTCCGGATTCTGCATCTCGAAGGCCTTCAGGCTTTCGGCGCGAATCGCCTCGATACATTGCTTCTTGAGGGCGACGAATTCCGGATCGGTCGCGATATCGTGGTCGCGCGGCCGGTCGAGCGGGACGGTCAGATCGGCGATGATCTTGCCGGGGGCGGCGCTCATGATGACGACCCGGTCGGCGAGGAAGACCGCCTCATCGATATCATGCGTGACGAACAAGACGGTGTTGCGGAACTCGGCCCAAATGCTCAGCAAACTCTCCTGCATCATGGCGCGGGTCTGCGCGTCCAGTGCCCCAAACGGCTCGTCCATCAACAGGACACGGGGATAGTTGGCCAACGCCCGGGCAATACCGACACGCTGCTTCATGCCGCCGGACAGCTCTTCCGGGTATCGCCCGGCGAAGGCCGAGAGTCCGACCATCGAGAGAAAGGTGTTGGCGGTACTCAGTGCGGTGGACCGGGTCTTGCCGGTCCGAAGCGGCCCAAACGCGACGTTTTCGCGAATCGTCTTCCAGGGAAACAAAGAGTATTGCTGAAATACCATCCCGCGGTCGGGACCCGGCTTTTCGATCGCATCGCCATCGACCGTGACGCTTCCCGCCGTCGGCGCGACATATCCCGCGACCGCATTCAGCAAGGTCGATTTACCGCATCCGGATGGCCCCAGGATGCAGACGAACTCGCCCGGTTTGATCTCCAGCGACGCCTGGTCGACCGCCAGATGCGCGGTATCGCCTTTGCCGAAGACGACGCTGACGTCGTCGATGACCACGTGACCGGAATTCGGCTCGCGACGGGGCGGCTTTGCCTCCACCGCCGGTTCAATCGCCTGGACTGCTTGCGACATTTTTCCTCTCCTATGCGCTGCCAGCGGATACTGCCGGTCGGGCCCGAATAGTAAGGTCACCGTCCGGCGACGCTTCAGCCGCCTGCCGCCGGCGCGCCAAATAGAGGACGCAGCCGGCCAGCAGCAAGAAACCGCTTATCGTGATGAAATCGCCGAGCGGTTCGAGCCACAGCGCGAGCGATGCGCTCATACCGAGCATGGCGAGACTCACCACCCAGGTCGGCGTGGCGCAGCAGACGACCCAACTCAGAGTCGCGCTGCTCATCCCGACCAGCGCCGCGCCTCCACCGGCCCCGAACAAGGCCCGTCGGTCGCTAACCGCGGGACAGGCGCCGCCCCGGCTCGGCAACAGCAGGACGATGCAGGTCGCGAGCAGCGCCCCGACTACGCCGAGTTGGACGAGCTTGGTCGGCCAGAGCGTCAGGCTCCATTCCGAGATGCCGTTGCCGTAGTCGTAGTTCATGTAGCCGATCTCGAGCAGCCACTCCTCGGCGATGATGTCCCAGGCGTCCGAAAGCGCCGGCGTGCTGATCAGGATCTCGTATACGTTGGCAGGGTAGTTGTAGGCCGTGACGTAGTTGGGAATGTTCTCGAAGCGGACCACCAGCGCCGCCAACAACAGAAGTTGGTACACCGCGACGAAGCCGATCAGGATCGCCAGCCAGAGCGGGAAACGCTCCGCGATGGTCCGGCCTATGACGTGTCGAAGGGCGGTCATCATGTCTTCTCCGATTTCTGCCAGCGCAAGAACGGTCGCGTGGCGAGCCGCACCAGATAGGTGGACAGCGTGCCGAGGCCGCCGATCACCAGCATCCCGACCACGATGTCCGGATACTGGATCAGCGAATAGGCGTCCCAGGTGAAGTAACCGATGCCGTATTGCCCGCTGATGATCTCGCCGGCGAGCAGCGAGAACCAGGACACGCCCATCCCGATGGCGAGCCCCGCCGCAATGCTCGGGAGCGCCGCCGGAATGACCACGTGCCAGAAAATTTCCATACGGCTGGCGCCGAGGGACTGTGCCGCGCGCACCAACACCTGCGGCGTCTGCTCCGCCCCGTGCACCGTGTTGATCACGATGGGAAAGAAGGCCCCGAGAAACGTAATGAAGATGATGCTCGATTCTTCCGTTGGCCACATCAGGATCGCCAACGGTATCCAGGCGACCGCCGGAATCGGGCGCAACACTTCGATATAAGGAACGAAGAAATCCTCGGCCAGTTTCGACCGGCCCATCAGCAAGCCAATCAAAATACCGAGCGTCACCGCGAAGAAATAGCCGATCAGGATGCGCTTCATGCTGACGGCGATGTGGATATAAAATTCGGAAGTCTGCAGATGCTGCAGGAAGTGTCCGGCCACAATGATCGGCTCGGGCACATTCTCGAAGTTCATCACATAGTCGAAATCGATCTCGGTCAGGTAGTGCCAAATGCCCACCGCAACGGCAATCGCAGCGAGGCGGATGGACCACCGGAGAACCCGCTCCGGAATCTCGAATTCCGGACCGGACGCGGCCAGCGGCGGACGCTGAGCCGAGCCCGATGCGCCGGGCGCGGTGGGGAGATCCTGGAGCGTGGAGGAGTCTCCCGTAGGCGCAGACTCGTCATCGGCCCGCGCCTCAAACCGCGTCGCATGCGCCGAGGCGCGCGGTTCTACTTCTTTATTTACGGTCTCCTGCAGCGACATTGCCGTCCCCTTCTTTTTGGTCGGCGTCCGTCCCGGAGGATCCGACATGCTCCCTCCGGGACGGCGCGCGACGGGCGGGGTTAGCCCGCACTAGCTCGACGCGGTCGCGACGGCCTGTTTGAAGTCGATGACGGACCCGCCGCTCTTAGTGGCGAAGGTCACGGCATCGGGCTTGCGCAGGAAGGTTTTTACGCTCCCATCCTTGCCCTTCACGTAATAGGCCATCTTGCCGAACAGCTTGAGGCCGGTGACCTCATCGTAGACGTAGGTTGCGTTGAGCTTCTGGCCGACCGACTGGAACTTGGACACAGCGGCCAGGAAGGACGGCAGGTCCTTATAGGTCTTGATACCTTCCTTGGCGTGCCACACCTCCATCGGCAGATCGGCGTGCGCGACCTTGGGATCATGGATGTGCTTGAGCTGCTCGTCGTAATCCATGCCGGCTTCGGCGAAGGCCTGGCGGATGTATTTGTCGGTGATCCAGGCCTTGAAATCGAGCGGCGGGATCTTCTTCTCACGCGCGAGGACCCCGTGGTTGAATTCGAGCGCCTCGACCCACTTGTCTTTGATCGTGGGCTCGAGGGTCAAATGACCGCCCTTGCTGAAGTAGAGATACTGCACCTCCTTCTCCACGCCGGTCCATTTCTCGAGATTTTCGGCCGCCCGCATCGGGTCTGCATCGACCCACTTGCCGGCATCGATCACCGCCTTCAGGAACGCGACGACGACCTCAGGATGCTCCTCCGCCAACTCTTGCCGCACCACGACGCCATGGAGATAGGGAATTTTGGTCTCGCTGCCGTCATAGATCTTGCGGCCCGTTCCGCGGAATTCCATGAGCTCCGACCAGGGACAGAAATCCGCATGGGCGTCGATCTTGCCTTGCGCGATGTTCGCTGCGCCGACCGCCGGGCTTTGGTTCTTCAACGTAATCTCGGACGTGGAAATGCCCGCGTCCTGGAGCGCCTTTAGAGTCATGCCCCATGCCGCGCTGCCGACCGGCACCGAAATCGATTTGCCCTTGAGCTGCTTGAATTCCTGAATCTCGGAATTCACCGGCACGACGACCGCGTTGCCGGAGCCCTTCAGGTTGTAGCCGGTCCCCGCCACATAGAGGGTGCGCAGGCTCTTGGTCGCCTGGAACTTCGCGCCGTTGACGATGAGCGGATAATCGCCCATCACGCCGATGTTCAGCTTGTTCGCCAGCATTTGATTGGTGATCGGACCGCCGGAGCTGTAGTCGGCCCAACGAATCTTGACGTCGGCGTCCTTGTATTTCGCGCTCTTCGCCAAATGTTTCTCGAACAACCCTAATTCTTTGACGATGATGCCGGCTGTGTAGGTATCGGTGCACATACTCTGGTGCCCAATACCGACTTTGATGGTCTCGGCATTGGCGCTGCCGACCAACGCAAGGGCGCCGATCGCCCCTAAAGCTACCCGGTGCATTCGCATCTTCGTGCCTCCTTGATGGTTCACCACTTGTTTTATTTCTTCCCTATACGGAGCGATTTCCGTGCCACATTTATGCGGGCGCGAAGAAAACTTTTAATTGGTTGAAATATAATGCTTCTTCGATGCGGCATCGCAGCAATTTGCGGCGCTGGAAACCAGGTCTGCGCGAATGCTGGGCAGATTCAAAAACGCTGCCCAGAATCCGAACACCCGCTTCGGCGGGAATCTAATACAAGCGAGAAAGGGGAAGTGGCTGTCAGCGGGACCGCGGGGCGGTCTCGGTCGGCACGGCGAGCGACAGGATTTGGTCCAGGATGGCCGGGTCGTCCCATTCCCGTTCGCCGATCGCGCCGAAATGAATCACGCCGTCGGGGGTGACGACATAAGTGGTCGGCATGCCCTGCAGCTGCCAACTGCCACGGAGGGTCGATGCTTCATCCAACAGGATCGGGATGTTGGCCGGATAACGCTTAAGGAATTGGGTGACCTTTTCCTTCCTGTCGCCCATGCTGACGGCGAGCAGTTCCACACCATGCGGCTTCAATTTCGTCCAGGCGCGCTCCAACGACGGCAATTCGCGGCGGCACGGGGCACACCATGTGGCCCAGAAATTGACGACGACCACCTTGCCCTTGTAGCGCTCGATGTCGTGCAGCCGGCCGTCCATATCCTCCAGGCGGAGTGCGGGGACCGGCGGCTTGACCGGCATCTCGATCAACGCTTTGACTTCGGCCGCTGCTTGCGACGCCAATACGACGCCGACAGCCACCACGCAAAGGACGGCGCGGACTCGTTTTCTCACCATCGCGGCACCCTAATGTGGAACTGGTATGCGTCGCCACGCCCGCGGATATACTCGAAATCGATGGGACGCCGCTGATCGTCCAACGTCAACCGCTCGATCTGCAGAATCGGAGCGCCTGCGACGGTCTCCAGGCTTTCCGCCAAGCCGTCATCGGCAGTGTCCACTTCGATTTTCAGATCCGCAATTCCAAGCGGAATATTCAGCCGCTCTTCCAACAAGACGAACACATCCGTGCCGGCGAGATCATGCCGCTGCAGCGCATGGCCGATATCGGTCGGGAAATAGCTGACGTCGTCCGACACCGGTTGCCGGTTTATCCGCCGGATCCGGTGCAGCCGCGTCACCACTTCCCCCGGCTCCAGGGCGAGCGCGGCCGCGACCCGCCGGTCGGCCGGACAATCGCTGATTTCCAAGACGGTCGACGATGTCTCCAAGCCGCTATCCGCCATCGACTCGCCAAGCCCGAGCAACCGGCCCAGGTCCTGCACCGTCTTCGGACGGGCCACGAAATACCCTTTGCCGTGCTGGCTGAAAATCAGATTCTCGCGCTGCAACTGGTGTAGTGCCTGTCGGACGGTGACCCGGCTGACATCGAACGCGACCATGAGCTGGTTCTCGGACGGCAAGCGGTCGTTTATCCGATAATCGCCTTGCAGGATTTGACGCCGTAGCGCGTTGCGGATGACCCGGTATCGTGGCACCACCGGATTGCGGCGGCGTTTTCGTGCCAATTTGCGCTTCGTGCTTTCAGCGGTCATTTCCGCCCCACTTTGGGTCCGTCGGTTACGCAGCCTTGATCTGCCCGATTGCCCAGCGAACATTCTTACGCACGTCGGGATCGGGATCCTCGGCCGCCTTCTGCAAGAACGGAAGACCGTCGGGATGCGCTATTTCCCCCAGCGCGGCGGCCGCGTCCTTGCGCAGATTGCTGATGGAATGCTCCAGGGCCGGCGCAAGTACCGGCACCGCGCGCACCGCCTTCAATTTGCCGAGGCTGCGCGCCGCCTGGACGCGGACCTGCCAATAGTCGTCGTCCATCGCGTTGATCAATCTATCGATGCCGGCCTCTAGGGCGATTTTACCCATCGTTTCGGCGGCGATTTCGCGCACTTTCCACTCATCGTCGTCGAGACCGGCCATCAGCGCCTCCACGGCGCGGGCCGTCCGGCTGAAGCCGAGCGCGCCGGTCGCGGCGCGGCGGACGCCCGGATCGGGATCGCGCGTCATCGCGATCAACGCTGGCAGTGCCTCTTCGCTCTTAAGATAGCCAACCACGCCGACCGCCTGCGTGCGGACTGCCGCATCGGAATCGTCCAGACCATTCAACGCGGCGCGTAACGACTCCGGATTGCGCAATTCCTTCACGCCTCGGAAAACGGCCCCTCGGACGAACGGGTCGGCGTGCTCGGCGTGTTCGAGTATGGCTAACGCACAAGACGGGTCCTTGAACTCGGCCAAGCTGTCCGCCGCGGCCTGCGCCACCGCCCTGTCGGAATCGGCCAGCGCAGCCGCCAAAGCGGTCGCGGCCTCCGGCCCATCGAATTCTTCCAGCGCCTGCGCGGACTGCAACCGGACTCCGCTGTCCGCGTCCTGCAAGGCGGCGACGAGAGGCGGCACGGCGGAAGGCTCCGCCGATTCACCGAGTTCCATTACCGCGATCCGGCGGACCGAGGCGTCGTCGGAAGATAGCCGTTCGACGATTTCGTCGATCTCGGCAAAGCTCTCGAATGGATCGAAGACAGGCATGGCGTCACCGCAGCAGGAAAGGGATGTTGACGGTCACCGCGCCGGTCGGGCAGTCGGCTTCGCAGGGCATGCAGTACCAACACTCGTCGTATTTCATGTAGGCCTTGCTCGACTCCTCGCTGATGCGCAGCACGTCCAGCGGACAAACATCGACGCAGACGGTGCAGCCTTTTTCGGCGATGCATTTCCCTTCGTCGACGACGACCGGCACAGTTGTTGGGGTATTTGCTAACGGCATATTCTAATCCTCGTTTCGGTATCTTTGCGGTCAGTCGCCCGTGCCAATTCGTTGATTGTCATAGGCATGACGCTCGGACTCGTCGATTTCGACGATATAGGGGTCGACGGGCCGTTTGCTTGCGGTCATGCGGCCGTCCGCGTCCTTGCTAAGCTGGCTGAAGCAGAACCAGTTCTCGTTATCGCGTTCGGGATAGTCGACGCGGTTGTGGTAGAGGCCCCAGCGGCTTTCGGTTCGGAACAACGACGCGAACGCCGCCATGTCGGCGCAGTCGAGGATGGATGTGGCCTCCATCGCCCGCATGAGTTCATGCGCGTCGCGGGCGACCATATGGTTCATATCCTCGCGCACTTCGTTAAGGCGATCCTGGGCCAATTGCATCTTCCGAGTCACCTTTGGCGGCTGTAGATAATCGTTCACCAATCGCCGGGTCTTGTATTCGATTTGGTTCGGCGGAATCCCGTCATCACGTTTGGTCGGCGCAAGTACGCGTTCCATTTCACGGACGACCTGCTCCTCGTCGAATTCAGCGAAATCCACCTCATTCGCAAAATCGATTGCGTCTTCGCCGGCGGTCGCCCCGTTGGTAAAGGCGCCCAGCATGTAGTTATGCGGCACGCTCGCCATATCGCCGGCGGCGTAGAGGCCCTGCACGGTGGTCCGCGCAAACTCGTCCACGAACACGCCCGACGCGCTGTGGCCGGAGCAGAAACCGATCTCCGAGATGTGCATCTCGATCATTTGGTGGTGGTAATCGGTGCCCCTGCCGTCGTGGAACCGTTCGCGCGACGGTCGCTCCACCCGGTGCAAAATCTCTTCGATCTCATCGACCGTTTCATTGTGCAGATGGTCTAGCTTGAGAAAGACCGGCCCCTTGCCGCTCTGCAGTTCGTTGTAGAACTCCTGCATCATCTGGCCGCTCCAATAGTCGCATTCGATGAAGCGCATGCCCTCGTTGTTCGCGGTAAAGCCACCGAAGGGACCGGCCACATAGGCGCAGGCGGGACCGTTGTAATCCTTGATCAATGGATTGATCTGGTAACATTCCAGGTTCGAGAGTTCCGCCCCTGCATGGTAGGCCATGGCATAGCCGTCACCGCTGTTGGCGGCATTTTCGTACGTGCCGTAGAGATAGCCCGACGTCGGCAGGCCGAGCCGGCCGGCCGCCCCCATGCAAAGGATCACCGTCTTCGCACGGATCTTCAGGAAGGTGGCGTCGCGCGTATTGACCGCGATCGCCCCGGCGATCCGCCCGTCCGTGCCGTTGATCAAACGGGTCGCCATGAACCGGTTCGAGATCAGTATCCGCGCCCGGCGGAGCTGCCGGTACAGCGCCTTCTTGACCGTGTCGCCGTTCGGCATCGGCAAGACGTAGGTGCCCATGTGATGCACCTTCTTGACGTCGAAGTCGCCGTTCTCGTCCTTCTGGAACCGGATGCCGAATGAATCGAGTTCCTGAATGATCGAGTAGCAATTCTCCGCGTATTTGTAGACCGCCTTCTGGTTGACGATCCCATCGTTCGCGACTGTGATTTCCTTGGTGTATTGCTCGGGCGTTGCATGTCCGGGAATGACCGTATTGTTCAGCCCGTCCATACCCATGGAGATGGCACCGCTGCGCTTCACATTGGCTTTTTCCAACAAGACCACAGTGGCTTCGGGATTTTTGACCTTTGCCTTGTAGGCCGCCATGGGCCCTGCGGTTCCGCCGCCGATAACGAGGACATCGCAATCGAAGGATTCGGTGCCGGACTTAATGTCGTCCATATTTCTTGTCTCCTAACCCGAGGAATAGTCGTTTCGACGTCCCATCGACGCCCTCACGAGAAACGTGCCAGTTGGCCAGGCGCAGGTAGAGCAATTAATTGCCCCGATCCGCCAAATCCCGAAGGAGCGACCATGGATAGATGCCCCGGTCGTGACCGTCCGAAAACGCAAGGTTGACCGCATATCGACCGATCGGCTGAATCGCATCGATGGTGAGGCCGCGGATGACCGGAGCCTCCGCGCCGTCAATCCGCTGGCGCCGGGCACGGGACGATCGGCAATGACGCCGGAGGATGGCAGCCGTGAGGGTATGCTCGCATCCGTCATCCCATTTGATTGAGAGCGACCGGCGGTCTTGCGCTAGGCGAATTTCACTTGGGCTCATCAAGGCTTTCCCAGTTGGGTACCAAGCTCCAATTAGGAAAGAAACGCCATTCCACCCGGAAGCAATTAATTGCGCGATTGTTCACTACGCGGCGCGCAAGGCGCTCGGGTTGGCTATCGCCGACGGTTCAATCGCCGCAGGAACCGGCCAACGGGGACTATTGATCGAATCCGGCCGGACACGGGCAGAATACCGGTCTTCGTGCCTAAAGATGGACGCCGGGTTCACTGTTCGTCGGGAAATTCCGCGCGCGGCAACCAGCCTGTAATGCAGATGATATTTTCGGAGAAAGATTGTGGTGCACGGAGTCTGAAGCGAACTCTCGAAGCGGCGGTGACAGTCTAGTTCGAACTACTTTCTTCACACTGGCAGAATGAATGTCTTCAGGAAGCGGACCGCCCCGGTGCCGACGCGCTGTCGGTCGCCGGCCTCAGCAACGGAGACCACCAGGTCGCCTGGTCTTTTTTTGACGTGAACGCCGCTCAAATAGATATCGGCGAAGCCTTGTTCAGCCTCCAGCTTGAAGCGGGCGGCTCGGTGCCAAGCGACGAAACGGTGTACTGGCTTGGAAAGGGCGGCGTCGCCCGTCTCGCTCACCTCGGGGGTGCCAGCGGTGCGCAGGATCAGGCGCCCTGGACCGCGCGCGACGCGAAAGATGAAACGGCCCATCAGGAGGGTGGGGATGCGGAAAGAGACATAACTCGAGAGTCGGACGCTGGCGTCCATGGCGACGAATTCCTTGAGGTGGAAGAGCACTTCTTCGCCCGGCGCCAGCTGCCATTCAACGAGTTGGCTCACGCCCGCCGTCTTGAAGACGATGCGCCCCTCGGCGGCATGTTCGCAATTCGCGCGGTTCATGAAATAGTTGCCCGCGAGGACTCGACTCAGCACGCAGACCAAGGGCTGCGGCAACGAAATTCTGGGAGCAATGCCTTCGACCTGAGCCCGGCGGGAATAGAAGATGTGGCCCTGTCCTGCTAGGGCATGACGGTTCCCATGGACTTCGATCGCGCCCTGGGAAATCGACTCGCCGGGCTCTGCAAAAGTAATGGCGGTTTCTTTGTCGACCGAGGCGAAGGCAACCCGTGCGAAGATGAAGAGCAGACTCTTTAGGAAAGCGAGCACCAGCAGTACCAGGAGCCCGTGATCGATCACGCCGGCCAGGTCGAAGCCATTTGCCAACGTCGCGCGCGTCGCCAGGCGTAATTGCGTCACGGCATCGTCTACCTGAGCCTCGAGTTTGCCTATGGCTTCGTCGCTGAGTGCCACGCCCTCGTCGACAACGGCATTGGCGCCCGAGACGATTCCCCTCCGGACGCGACTCAAAGCGCCGTTGATGCCCTTTTCGGTCACATAGAGAACCGCGCGCTCCAGCTCGCAAAGGAGCCAGGGAAAATTGGGGCAGGAGGCAGGTCGGGGAATCCGCACCCGCGGCACCACTTCATTGGACAGATCCTTGGCATTTTGGCGCAGGCGCGCGGCACTCAGCGACACGTCGCCCTTGGTGTCCAGCAACTTGGCCTTGAGAGCGGCGCTTCGGCCGGCATGGAGGTATTCGGCATGGTAACAAAGGTCGCGCTCGAGATGCCGTTCGCCGTCCGGCACTTCTTGGCGCAACGCCGCGCAGGCGTCGCGCGTCCGCAGCTCTGTCCGCAATGCTGGATATTTGATCCGTGCCTCGGCAAGCGCCGCGTCGCGCTCCGTTTTGTCTGAAATTTGGGGACAGGACGGTGGGCCGAGCCCGACGAGGCCGGCAGCCAGGGCCGCAGCCTCGGTTTTGGCATCAAGGGAAAGGTCGCGTGTCGCGTCCAAACGCGACGCCGAGGCACAGAGCGGCGCTTTGGCATAGACAGCATCGCTCAGTGCGCTTTCAAACCCCACGCGCATCCATTCTCCTAGTCCGATCAGGGCGAGTATCGGCGCCATGAGCACCAACGAGCGGCCGAGCAGCATGAGCGTGCGCACAACGCCGAGACGCACGAATAGGTCGAGGTTGCAGGCGGCAAAGCGAATGACAATCCGTGCGGCCAATACGCTGCCCAGATAGAAGACCAACTCGCCGGCACCGAAGTGGGGCTCGACGAAGATCATGACGGACAGGAAGGCGAGAAACGCGGCAAAATAGCCCGTACGCACAAAGCGGTGCGGTGAAAAAATGAAGCAGATAAAGACGACGGAGCAGGAGACGTTATAGAGCAATTCGCCAACGTAGTAGTGCATGTCACTCTTGGATGGCGCCAAGATTGCGTCGGCACCGCCATCGATGGCGCCGCGCAGGAGGAAGAGCAGGAACGGCGTCAGCGAGAGCGCATCCCTAAACGCTCTTCGATTTACTGCCAACGCCAGACCCAGGGCGAGGGCGCCCGCGGCCACGGCTGAGTAAACCGCCACCCCACCCAATAGCGGCTCGATGATCCGGACCGGCGTACAGGTGCCCCAGCAGTCGACGAACTGGTCGTACCACAAGCGCGGCGCAATCAAGCTGGTCATGATGGCCGGCGCCAAACCAAGCAGGATGAGAAACTTGAGCAGGCTAACCGACGCGCTCAGCTGCGGTGCGCCAACCTGTCGGGCATCTTCAAAGCCAGGCTGCCGCGGCATCGTCGTTTCAGACATGAATAATATCTATGCCTCAAGCCATTAAGGCCTCATTAACGACGTTGCGGCGCTCTAAACCGGAACCGTTGCGACTGTCGACGACATCACCGAGAGGCAGGGTCAGATTTAGGAGAATGCGATATGACTGATCGATCGGGAAACTCACAACCGAATTGATGCACGTTTAGGCCCTGGGCGCGCGACAGATTTGAATTAGGTCTTTCAACAGAATTTTGCTGGGTTTCGGGCGATCACACGATAGGGTGATGCGGTCATAGACAGATCAATTGGATTCCTGGCCGCCGCGACCGACGGTAGCCGGTTCGTGTGATGCCAGCCGCTAATCATTCACCTGTCGTTCGCCTTGAGGACACCAGGCTCTCCTACCCCACGCCCGATGGGGAGATCGAGGTTCTGCGCGGAATGGACCTGTCCGTTGCCGACGGCGAAATCGTCGCGATCACCGGGCCGTCGGGCTCCGGCAAGTCGTCCTTGATCGCGGTCGTTGGCGGACTCGAGCAGCCAACGGGCGGCAGCACGCGGGTGCTGGGCACGGAGATGGCGACGGCCAGCGAACGGCAGCGCACGCGGCTTCGCCGCCGCAAGATCGGCGTCGTCTTCCAGGCCTATCACCTCGTCCCGGCGATGACGGCGTTACAGAACGTGGCTCTGCCGCTGATGCTCGCAGGGATCCAGCCGGCGGAGAAGAAATCGGTCGAGATGCTCGAGCGCGTCGGACTCGGACATCGTTTAGCGCACAGGCCGTCGGCCATGTCGGGCGGCGAACAGCAGCGCGTCGCCATTGCCCGCGCCTTCGCCGCGACGCCGACCCTGATCCTCGCGGATGAGCCGACCGGAAATCTGGACCAAAAAACCGGCAACGTGGTGATCGAGGCCATGATCGACCTGACGCGCCGGAGCGGTGCGGCGATGATGCTCGTGACCCATGACGTCGCTTTGGCCGAACGCTGCGACCGAGTTATCGCCATCGACGAAGGCCGGGTGGTGTCCTGACATGACGCCAACCGATGACCACGATCTGCACTTCGGAACGCTCTCGACACTGTTCAGGATCGAGTTTGGCACCGGTATCCTCGGCCTGCGCCTGTTTATCGGCTGTGTCGCCGTCGCCGCCTTCATGCTCGGCGCCATATGGATGCTGGGCAGCGGCCTTTCCGATGGTCTGGCGAAGAGCGGGCTGCGTATTCTCGGCGGCAATGTCGCAATAACGGTGCCGCAACGGCCTCTTGACGGCGCCCTTGTCGACCGGCTTGCGGACGTCGGAACGCTGTCGTCCGTCGTGGAGCTGCGCACATCGGCCCGGGCGAACGGCATTCGCGCGCCGGTCGAACTCAAGGCGGTCGACCGGGCCTACCCGCTCTTCGGCGCCGTCGGTCTTGCCGAGGCGGAGACCCTCGTGCAGGCGCTGACGGTCCGGGCCGGCCGGCCGGGCGCCGTTGTGGAGCCGTCGCTGCTGTCCCGATTCGATGCTAAAATCGGCGATACCCTGACGCTGGGGACGACCGATTTCGAAATTCGCGGGTTGCTGACGATGGAGCCGGATCGCCTGTCGTCGAGCCGTTTCCTGGTGGGGCCGCGAGTACTCATCGATCTAGCGGTTTTGAACGCGACCGGGCTCACCGCGGCCGGGTCGCTCGCCGATTATCGCTACCGCCTGCGCGCGCCGCCTGACATGACGCAAGCCACATTCGAGGCGGCGGCGCGCCAATTGACGCCGGATCGCGGCTGGGAGCTGCACACGCCGGCGGATGCCGCTAACCGGGTCCGGCGCACCGTCGACCGCACGACGACCTTTCTCGGCGTTTCGGGCGTCGTGGCACTTGCCATCGGGTTGGCTGGCGCCTGGGCGGCGGTGACGGTCTGGATTTCCCGACGCGCGCGCACGATCGCGCTCTATCGCCTCTCGGGCGCGAGCGTCCCGCTGGTCGTCGCGCTGCATGGCGCCATCGCCGCGATCGCCGCGTTCATCGGACTTGTATTGGGTCTTGGTACAGCGTTTGCCGTCGGGATCGTCCTGATCGACCTTGTCGCGAGGCAACTACACCTCAGCTGGGGACTCGCCGACATGATCGGACCGGCGCTCGAAGCCGCCGGCTGCTTGTCCCTGGGACTGCTGGGTGCGAGCACGGCGGCACTCTCAGCCGCTGCCCGGATCGCACCCGGCAGCGCGATGCGAAGTGGCGACGCGATGCTGCACTCCTATCCCCGGCATGTCGCCATGGGCATGATCGGGGTCGCGCTGTCGATTGCCGTGGCGGTGGTGAGCCTTCCGGTGCCGGGCTTGGCCCTGGTTGCGGCCGCCGGCCTTGCGGCCGTCGCCGCCCTGCTCGTGTTCGGCGGATGGGCGCTCGCCCGCTTCGCCGCCCGCCGAAAGCCGCGCGGCTTCGTCGGCCTCGCGACCATCCTAGGGCTTGCCGCGCCCGGTGCGGCAGCGATCAAGGCGCTTTCCATCGGGATCGGGATCGCCGGGATCACCGCCATTGCGGCCGCGCAGAATTCCCTGGAGATGGGGCTTCGCGCCGAGCTGCCGGAGAGGATCCCCGACCTCGTGCTGATCGACGTTCAACCCGATCAGGTCGCGACGATCCGCATGCGAATCGAACAGGACCCGTCTCTTGGCGGTTTGCAGGCCAATCCCTTCATGCGGGCCATCATCCTTGCTGTAAACGGCCGGCCGGCCCGGGACGCGCTGGTCAACCCGGACAAGCAATGGGTCATCGACGGCGACCGCAGCTTTTCCTGGACCGCGGAACCCACCGGCGCCGAATTGCTCGCCGGAGATTGGTGGCCGGAGGATTACGCCGGCGACCCACTGATTTCCGCCGAAGAAGACGCGATGGAAGCGTTCGATCTCAAGCCGGGCGACCGGATTACCTATAGCGTCCTCGGGCGGACCTTCACCTCCGACGTGGTCAATATTCGCAAGGAGTATCACAGAACCTTTCGACCGGAGTATCTCCTCGTCGCCTCGCCGGTTCCCTTTCGCGATGCGCCGCATTCTTGGATCATGAGCCTCCAGGGCGACAACGACGCCGCGGTCGATACGTTGATCAAGGATCTCACCGCGATGGCGCCGAACGTGTCGAGCATCGATATCCGTCGCATCGTCAGCCAAGTCATCGACATCATCGACGGTGCGGTATACGGCTCGTTGGTGATGGCAACGATCCTGCTTGTCGCGGGAGCGCTCTCCCTTGCGGCCGTCGTATCGGCCGATGCGGATGCGCGGCGGCGTGAAGCGCTGTCGTTCATACTGGTCGGCGCGTCGCGTGGCGAGATTGCGCTGGCCCGGCTCGCCGAAGCGCTGGCGGTCGGCATCCTTGCGGCGGTCGTCGGCGGCATTGCCGGGTTCGTCGGCGGCGTATGGCTGGTCGACGAAGCGCTGCGTGTCGCCTGGGCGCCGGGATACGGGACATACATGTTGCCGGCAATGCTCGGTCTGATCGCGGCGCTGGCCGCAAGCGCCGCCGGTGGTCTCGGCGCCATTCCGCGCGGCCGCGGACAACTGGCGCGGTATCTGGCTAGTTAGCCAGTTGGATGGTCGGCGGAATCACGGAAACCATTTGGATATGATTGATTCCATTACAAATCCGGCGTTATTCCGCTGGCGTCGCATGCGACAAGGCTTCGAATGACTGGGCGCGAACGTGTTCGTAGTTGGACCAGCTGAGTAGATGATGATGTCGGCTTCAGCTATTCGCGCGGATGTCCGCTACCGGCGCAACCGTTCCCGATGCAAGATGTACAAGCCGCTGCAAATCACCGGCACGGAACCGGCGATGATCCAGATATCCGGAAGGTCGGCGAAAAGCAGGAACCCAAACAACGCCGCCCATGGGAGCGCGGTGTATTTGAACGGGGCCACAACCGAGGCTTCGCCGTGGCGGAAGGCTTCGATCAAAACGAAATGCGCCGCGCCTTGCAGGCAGCCGGCCATCGCCAAAACCGGAAGATCGCCATAGTCGAGTGGCGCGCGGTCAAACGCCAAACTCGCCATCCCGGCGAGCAACACCGCCAACGTGGAAAAACTCAAAATGGCGATGGATGACTCGCCGGTGCTGATCCGCCGTGTGACAAGATCCCGCAATGCGCCACTGCACGCCGCCAATACCGGCAGCAACGCGGCGACCCGGAAAATATCGGGGTCCGGCCGGACCATGATCAAAATGCCAATGAATCCGATGACGACGGCCGACCAGCGCCGCCAGCCGACCCGTTCGCCCAGCATCGGCCCGGCCAGCGCCGTGATGATTAGGGGTCCGGAAAAAGACAGCGCCGTCACATCGGCCAAGGGCAACAGCGCCAGACTCGTCACCATCAAAAACTGTGTCATCACGAGAAAACCCGCCCGCAAGGACTGCCCCGGATAGTTATTGATTCGAAGGGAGCCCAAGCCACCGCTGCGCCAAGCAATGAGAGCGATGGGTATGAAAACAAACGCGGCGCGAAGCGCGACGAGTTGGCCCGGCGGATAGTCGCTCGTCAGTGTCTTAAGAAGGGCGTTGTTCAGGGTGAGCAGGGCCATGCCGGCAACCATGCATACGATGCCGCGAACGGATGCGGAAAGCGGCGTCCCCGCCATCAACATGGCTCCAGGCGCAAGCGAAGGCTCACGGCCGCAAATTTCCAGTTGCAAGAACGCGCCGTTTTGCGTCGCCGCTGTGTTTCATTGAAATTCCCCTGAACCACCGACCAACCAGAAAAGTTTTGGGACACCGGAACCGGCCGATGGAGACGGTTCCGGGTATACTCCTGGAGACGGCGAGGTCAAGAGTCCCCACAGCCGTGACTCGGGCGACATTTAGACGACGAACCGCAGCGTTCTGCGGTTCGCAGGCCATTATAATGCATTGATAGTAAACAGTAAAATAGAGTGGTGGTGCAGGGAGTCTTGAGCGAACCCGTCTCTGCTCATTTTCCCTGTTAAACAAGGAAAAAACAGGGAAATTTCTTGAATTCGGGTGTTTTGATCGTCTTGATCGCTCGTAATACACTGGAATTACGCCAATTTTTGAGCAATTTCCCTACGCATTAGAACAGGGAATTTAAATCATTCAACAGGGAAATTTTCTGAAGGAACAGGGAAACTCAATCGAGTTTCAGGGAACCCCAATATCGGGGTTTGTAGGTTCAAATCCCGGGTAGGATTTGGTCAAGAACGTACCAAGCTAGTGGCAGTGTCAGACCAAATCAGTTTGAGGCTGTCGTGGTCGTTGCTTAGCCTCGGCGGATGAAAAATCCGTTCCGCTATTTCAACAGTTCGCCGAAGGTGATCCGCCTCACGGTGATGATGTACATCCGATATCCGCTGTCGCTGCGTCAGGTCGAGGACCTTCTGTTCGAGCGCGGCATCGACATCTGCCACGAGACCGTGCGTTTTTGGTGGAACCGGTTCGGCCCGATGTTCGCGGCCGAGATCCGTAAGCGCCGCGTTCAAAGCGCTTCGTATTCGTTGTGGCGCTGGCATCTGGACGAGGTGTTCGTCCGCATCAATGGCGAGTGACATTATCTCTGGCGCGCTGTCGATCACGAAGGCGAGGTGCTCGAGGTCTTTGCCACGAAACGCCGGGATCGCAAGGCCGCCCTCAAATTTCTGAAGCGTGCGATGAAACGATACGGTCGCCCGGCGGCGATCGTGACGGATCGGCTTCGATCATATCGGGCGGCGATGAAAATCATCGGTGTTTCGGATCGCCAGGAATGCGGTCGGTGGCTCAATAATCGAGCCGAAAACTCACACCAGCCGTTCCGCCGACGAGAGGGCGCGATGGCGAAATTCATGGACATCAAAACCCTGCAGACGTTTGCCGCCGTTCATGCCTCGATCCACAACCATTTCAACCTGGGCCGCCACCTCAATCGCCGCGATATCTTCAAGCAGAACCGCGCGGCATCCCTGACGGAGTGGCGCTCGCTGGTTGCCTAGGAGTCTGAGATAGGTTCGCCGGAGTTGCTCGAAGCACGTTAGGCTGACAACGCCCAGCGCGGGTAGAACTACGCCTGGTTACCATATGCACTACTCTCCGGATACCCCCAGCGTACCGGTAGCGCAGTTATCGGCGGCAAATAGCCGTTGTGCTGCAGCCCGAATGTCTTGAGGCTTGACGCTCGAGACCAATTCTGCCCACTTTCCCATGTCGGTCAGGGCTCCACCCGTAGTGAGCAGGGCCCCAAACATACTTGCAACATCGAACGGATCACGCCAAACGCGGGCATACTCTGCCAGCGCGGCATTGCGAGCTTCGGTAACCTCTTCAGAAGAGAGACCCCGTGAAACGAGATCAGATAGCTCGCTTTCGATGCCTGCTTCGAATTCGCTGAGATTGCCATTTTGGGCGAGGGTAGCGTGAATCGTAAAAACGGTATCCCCGATGGCACTGGGCTCATACTCCACTACGACCCCCTCCGCAGACTGTCGGTCCTTCACGAGAGCCCGCCGAAGGCGACCACCATCAAATGTGGCCAAAATTCTCGCGAGCATTTGGACGGACACAATCTCGCGCTGATCGGCGGTTCCAAAGCTTGGGGCCAAGCAGGACCGCGCCCATAAAGTCTGCGGACTGCGATTCGACTGCAACCGCACTCGACGTTCGGAATGCCGTGACGCACTGGGCCGCTCTCTCTTGGGCACCTTAGCGCCGATAATTTGACCGAAATGTTCTTCGACAGTGCGACGCAAAGTATCGACATCAAGCGCGCCAGCGACAATCAAGATTGCACTTCTCGGCGAATACCAACGGTCCAAGAAAGCTCGGACATCTACCGATGAGACCAGTGCCGTGTCTTCAGCCCCGGCCACGATCGGTCTTCCATAAGGACCGGCGCCGAAGAGCGCAGCTCGCAGCCTCTCTTCGAGAAGCGCCAGCGGATCTCCATCAACGTCATGCTCGCGCTCATCAATGACCGCCTGCAATTCCGCTTTTACTGCGGCCTCGTCAATTTGGAGTCTTGCCATGCGGTCAGCCTCCAATCGCATGGCGTCGCCTAGTCGCTGTTTGGATATAATGTGGTAGTATGCCGTGTAATCGTAAAACGTGAAGGCCTCAGGCTGAGAGTTGGTGTCACTCGGACGGCGGACTCCATTGGAGTCATCGGTCGAATTGTGACTTCCGAGCGCGCTGAAAGTCACATGCTCGGCGTAGTGAGCGAGTCCTAGTTTGTCTGGTGGATCATCGGCAGCACCGACACGATACCAAACCATCAGAACGGTCTTTTTGGCATTGGTTATGGGCAGTGCGACGACCTCGAGGCCGTTTCTTAAGACAAAACTCTCCACGCGCGGAACAATCCGGGCCTTGTCGGAAGTAATTTCGGCTGTTTCGCTGTCGAAGGTGGTAATCGCGGTCAATATTTGATCCAGAGCGACCACGGCCAGAATCCCAGGAATCGCTAACAGAGCGATCATCACCTTGGCTGTGCGCCGGTTCATTTATTGATCGCTCCTTGAATTCGGATCATGGTCTATGGTCATACCCACCGCGGCAGTCGAACCCGACTGCCGCGGTCGTGAAGATCAATAGAGCCTCTATGCGTCTCAAAGATTGTTTGCGCGATTGCCATTACGAAGTCTATGGCGAAAACCGCGCCCGAAACCCACGATCTAAACTTGGTGGTCGTGGCCTTCTCCTTCGCGTCCGGTCGATTATTTGAACTTGATAGGACCGACCATTCCGGATTCGTAGTGACCGGGGATGTTGCAGGCGAACTCCATTTTTACTTCCTTAGTGAACTTCCAGATAACCTCGTCCGATTTACCGGGTTCAACCAAGATGCTGTTGGGATCGTCGTGCGACATTCCTTTGCCGCCACCATGATCCATTTTCATTTTTTCATGGTTGATGCGATCAACTTCCAACATCCCGTTCTCCATCATGGTCATCATTTCCTTTTGGTGCGCGGCGTGCATAATCTTTGTCCCTAAATTGAACTCATGTAGAATCTCACCTTTGTTGACGACCTTGAAACGAACAGTCTCACCCGCTTTAACGGCGATCTGAGCTGGTTCGTATAAATTGTCACGCATAATGACGTTGATGTCGCGCGAAACATCCGCAGCATTCCCTGGTTGTCCGGTTTCTATAGCGCCCGCACCCTTACCGTGCCCCGGACCGGCGAACGCGGGCGTAGCAACTGTTAACAATGTAGTTACAGCGGTGGCATGAATAAACAGGCGGCGCGAATTAATCGTACGGTCAATCATTCTTTTGATCCTTCTGCGTTAGGTCAAATTTTCATCACGAGCCATTCAGGAAAGCCTCGTGGCATTCAGACTTAGGAAGAGTCCGGAGCGTTTGGAGACGCAAAAAGGGGCTGGAAAGGCAGTCGTGTGATTAGGTTTACGCGAGCCCGTGCCTTATGTCCGGAGTGACATTTTGCTTTCCGGGCTTAGCAATCCTTGTCAAACGACTGGAACGCCGCGCGTCCCAACAAACTGCTCGGGGGTTAAACGCGGATACGCGGCGGCCTTAACAGGGTTGCAGGTATGTGCAAAACGACGATCCGCTCAACGTGCGGCAATATGCACACAGCATAAAATACCTGGACAGCCCCATCCAAGCCGCCCCACATTGCAAACGTGGGCAAATGTATACCGAGACAGCAACTGCCTTTCCCGGTGTGTTCAGAAATTGGACCTGTTACTGGATCTTCCGCCTGCTCGTCACAATCCGCATTTTCTTGCACGGGGTTAACATGACGCTCGCCATCTTGGAATTCGAGATTGTGAGAAATCGCGTTATGATCGCCATGGCCGTCCAATTGAGGTTCGGCGGCGTGCGTACCCAATATCCCCGCGAAAATTACGGAGACAGCTAGCAGCAAAACGCACATCCAGCGCAGGTTATTACCCATTTCCACCACCCCAATGATCAATATCAATTGTATACAACAATCATGCCCTCTGGGGCCTGGGGTCCAAAGAGCCCGCCATCAATCATTTCCCAATTTCGCTGTTTCCGTTCTCCATACTCCACTCCGCCGTGTCGAGCTCACCCTCCGTATAACGTTAGTTCACGACGTCCATTGCGGTTGATGTTGTAGAGCTCGGCTGGCTGTCGCCGCTAAGGTTTTTCACCAAAAACACGGTGATCACAACCACGGCAACCAGGAAATTCGCAATCATGCCTAAGCCCATGAACATACCGCCGCCGTCCCATATGCGTTGGCCGTTCAGGCCGTCGCCGGTGTCGGTCGGGGCCTCGCCGGCAAATGGTAGGGTCAATAGTCCTGACATAAGGGTACTGCGCGTCACTTCACTGGAATACTTGTCCTAAGAAGCCTCATCCTTGGCACTAATTCTAGAGCTATCCCTTACAATAACGTCAAGACCTATCTCTAAGCTTTGGGAGGGCACCAGAATGAATTGATCACGATCAATCCGACACCTAGCGATATCGCGACATCCGCGAGATTGAATGCCGGCCAATGATACTGATCGATATAAATATCCAGAAAATCTGTCACTGCTCCGTTACGAAGCCGGTCTATGACATTGCCGACAGCACCGCCGATAATGAGACTAAGCCCCGATGCCTCCCTAACTTCATGCGTTCTCCAAAGCCAGACGACAAGAAACGCGATGATGGCAAGCGCCAGCGCCGACAATATTATTGGACCTGAGGATCCAAGACCGCCCAGAAGCCCAAAGCTGACCCCAGGATTGAACCCTAGCACCAAGTTGAAGAACGGCGTGACTGGAATGACACGCGGCGGGTCCATCACGACAGCGACCATAAACCACTTCGAGGTCTGGTCGAGACCAACAACGAGAAAGCTGCCGAAAACCGCAAGCCCGAAAATCCGAGACCTGCAAAATCGCGTGGCAATAAATGTCATAGCTCAGCCTCTCTCAGGCCCTTCAAAGAAGAGCGCTCTCTATCGGCGCGCCCTCGTGATGGGAGCAAAGTTTTGTAACGATCGCCTACCCGGTATTTGGTGCACCGCGCGACCCGATTCGCGTGGTGGCAGAGTGATTCTCCATCATCCTGTTCCATGGACACCTTCCCCGGCCTGTCGTCGCATTAGTAACTCCCAGTGCCCGAGATCGCGGTCGGTCGGGTAATCGCGGTCCGACGGCTCCGCTTACTCGGTGATGCGCGCGCCAGGATTGCCCAAAACTCCGCCTTCGCCTGCTCAAAGCGCGCCAACTCCTCACCTCGAAGGATTCGTCGAGGAAGTAACTCCAGCTTCATTGGGTCGACCTGTTCGCCCTTCTGCAGGACTTCGTAATGAAGGTTTGGACCCGTGGCGAGGCCCGTCGCCCCGACATAGCCGATCACATCGCCTTGCCGAACTCGCGCGCCCAGCTGGAGCACCTCGGCATAGCGGCTGAGATGGGCATAGGCCGTGGTGTAGGTCGCATCATGCCTGATCTCGACAAACTTCCCGAAGCTGCCGTTGCGGCCTCGGCGCACAACCACGCCATCGCCCGCAGCGAGCACTGGCGTTCCACGCGGCGCGGTAAAGTCGAGGCCGCGATGCATGCGGGTATAGCCAAGCACAGGATGGTCACGCTTCCCGAACTGCGAGGAGAGCCGCCCGCGTTCGACCGGTGTCTTCATCAGGCTGGTCTCGATGCTCGTCCCCTTGTCATCGAAGAAGCCTGTGTATCCGTCGGCCGTGGTGTAACGCAGAATGCGAAGACTTCGCCCGGATAAGCCGATGGCGGCGTATTTAAGATCGCCCAGGTGGCGACCTTGCCCAACGCCGTCTTCGAAGACCTCGAAAACCAGCCGGAACGTATCGTCGTCGCGGATATCACGCTGGGAGTCGAGCTTGTACCTAAATGTTCCATAGACCTGCATTAGAACCGGGACCGGGACCCCGGCGGCTCGGGCCGCTTCATACAGGCCCGATCGTACAGTGCCCGCTCGCAACATGAGCTTGCGAGTGTTGAGAATTATCGAGGTGCGCGCCACGAAAGCCTTGACCGCCCGATGCTCGATCGAAACCAAACGATCGGTCTCTGGAACGAACTCGAGCCGTCGTAGACAGAACCCGTCCTTGGAATCGTTATGATCGCCGATGAAAAGGCTGAGCATCTGGCCGGCCCTCAAGTCTCGGGGATCGTAAGCTAAGCGCAGGGCTTCGCTCGCCGCGTACGATTCCCGCTGAGAAAGGCCGGCCCGCAGAAGCACTTCAATGAACGTGTCGCCCTTTCCAAGGGTGACGGATTTTCTTTGGAATCCCGGCCCCTCGCAAGCGTTAGTCTCCCGACTCATACCGACAGTCATCAGAGGCGTAGCGGGTGAGGCGGCTGCAAATAAGACGGCACCCTCAACTTCCGAGGCGCCTGTCAGAGAGCTGGCACCGCGCGCCCCAAAGTTCACCATCCCGACCGCCGCGGCGACGACAACCGCAAGTCCTGTACCACCGAGCATAAGCAACTTCCTCTTCATATGTTTTCCGTTCCCGTCGTTCTTTTCTTCGCCGAACCGCCCGCGCCCGTCGCGATCGGCTATCGCAGAGCAAACCTCAGGCTGCTATTCAAGATCTCATCATCTGGTTAACCAGGCCTATGGCGATTGCCGCGACAAAGACAGCGGTTACAAAACCGGCAAATCCGAACGCCATGGTCCGGTTTTTTCGGGCTGCCCCTTGAATCAACTCCGTCGCCGTCATTGGCGGCTCGTTGTGCCCGTATCCTCGCCGACGCAGCATCATGCTACGGCGCTGTTCCTCCTTCGTTTCGTGGCGCCCCCACATGTGAACCACGATCAGGGCTGCCACGACGCCCATCATGCTGCTTGGGATCCAGATCAACGCACCACCCAAGAGCTCGTCCCCTAGAGCAGAAAGGTTCCACAGGCGACCAAGCTGCGCATAGGCGGAATAGAGAACGGGCCCTTTAAACGCCAAGTAGGAGCCGATCACGATGTTTGACAGGATCATGACCCACAGCATCATCAAGCGCACACCATAGCGTGTACCCTGCGGCGCGGGGCGCGTATCGAGGACGCGCCAAAAGAAGACCAGACCCGTGAACAGGATCGATGCATGCATGAGGTAATGGACATTGTCGTTGAGGATCGCGAGGTTGTGGTACCTTGGAATTTGCCAAAAATAGAGCACGCCAATGAACAGCGCCGTGGCGATCGCCGGGTATGAGAGAAAGGCGAAGAGGCCTCCGACGAGTCGGTTCGTGATCACGGGGATGAGAAGGCGGCGTCGCGCCGTTTTCGGCATGCCGGCGATGAGCACCCCCTGCGGTGCAGCGAGGAACAGCAGCATCGGCCCAATCATGCGAAGCAAAAGGTGCTGAACCTGGTGCACCAGGAACACCCGCTCCGCGATGGGGTCGATGGGCGACTGAAGCGCAAGGAATACCGCGGCGAGCCCGGCGAAGAAAGACACGTGCCGCCAATTGCGCATGCGGTCCATTTTGTGCCTGAGACGCCAGAGACCGCCCGAGTAGAGACCAGCGACGAGAAGCGTCCCGAGCGTGATGTCCGGCGTTAGATTCCAAGCCGTCCAAGGATCGACGCCGTCATTCAATACGCCGTGCGCGAACGCCGCCGTCGCCATTGCTGTGGTCGAGCCAATGAAGGCAACGACTACTGAAATTATCGGAGTGACGGTCACGGTTGCTCCAAGGCTAAATACAAGTTCCGCTCTCGCTATGCGGTTAACTTTTCTGTCGTCGGCGTTACAGCTCAATGTTGTTCTCTGCTTATTAGAATCCGCCTTGGTGATAACTAGCTGCATACCTTCACGCCCAAAATCACGCAGACCGGCAACTCGAGAGCCCATCGCCTAGCCAACTCCTAGAGCAAGCCTGATCTTCGGCACGGCGACTTCGCGAGGCTCGTGATAATCGATCGTACTCCGAAACTTTCCTGTTGCATCGAACAGCATTACCGAGGCGGTATGATCCATCGTGTAACCGCCGTCACCGAGCGGCACCTTCTTGTATGTCACCCGGAACGCACCCGTTGCTTGCGCCACATCTTCCGGCGAACCGGTCCACCCGCGGATTTGTGGATGGAAGGCGGCGACGTAATCGGCGATCGCTTCCGGCGTATCGCGCTCGGGATCGACCGAGATGAAGACGACATTCAGCCGTCCGGCGTCGGGCCCCAAATCGTCGAGCCATCCCGAGATATCGGCCAACGTCGTCGGACAGACGTCGGGGCAGAAGGTGAACCCAAAGAACACCATGCTGGTGCGGCCGAGCAGGTCCTCCGGTCCTACCGATACCCCCTCGTGATCGACCATACTGAAGGACATGTCCCCGATCGGCGCCGGTGTCGCCGCGGTCGTGCCTGCTCCTCGCTCCGCGCCCGGCCCATCCACTTGCCACCAACCGAGTCCAATCGCCGCCGCCAGGCCAAGGAGGGCGGCAAGCGCAGATATACCAGCTCTAGGAAGCATGTGCGGAAGGAGGGTCATTCGGGTCGCGTGGCGCCGGGTCCGTAGATCGGCGCGGTGACCGTGATCTCACCAGTCCGTTGAAACTCGAGCGTGATCTCGATGCTTTCGCCTTTGATGAGTGGCGCTTGAAGTTTCATCATCATGATGTGAAGTCCGCCCGGTGCCAGTGAAACCTCGCCGCCGGCCGGGATCTCGACTGGACCGGCCGGCCCCATGCGCATGACGCCGTTGTCGTTGGTCGTGGCATGAACCTCGGACTTGCCGGACAGGGGCGTACGCACCGTCAGCAGAGTATCGCTCTCCCCGCCCTCGTTCCGGATTGTGAGGTAGGCGGCAGCCGGCCGGCTCGTCCCGATCGAGGCCCGCGCCCAGGGCTTCTCGATGACAAGACTCCCGATCCGGGGATCTTCGGCCAACGCAACCGAAGAAACCGCGAAAGGAGCCACTAGCGCCAGGCCCAGCAGCAAAAAAGGGAGAAGCATTCGCCGCGAAAGGCACATGCCCAACACCGATGGAACCGCCTTCAACTCCCATTCACGCCGACCAAGCAAGCAAAGGGGTACTCGCGCCATCACCGCACCCTCGGTCGAAGATGTCGAAATGCCCGCCAAAGACGGACTTGCGTTGGGAATTTCCCTACCCGTGTTTCCCGTCGCCGTGCTTGCCGCGACTGCCGTAGTCCTGCCGAACGCCGTCTCGCCGAGCCGGCGCAGCCGTCTGCATCTCCGCATTGCTGCACTCTATGATATTGTCGAGCTCGCCTCGATCCAGCCAGACGCACCGGCATTTCGAGCAGTAGTCGATCTCGATTCTCTGCCGCTCCGCCATCACAAGATCGATCTCTCAGGTAGGACACTTCATCACCGTATTCTCCGCACGTTCATCTCTTCGATGTTTGTGGATCACAAGCGTTGCCGGACGCCCGAGACGATCTCCTCCACGTCATCGTTCAACGAGAAAATCGCCTCGAACTCGCCGTCGGGCCGCATGAGGTATAGGGCGGTCGTGTGATCCATCAGGTAACCGTCGGAGGTTCCCGCACCCATGGATTTCGCGTAGTAGACTTGAAAGGATCGGGTGGCCGCCTTGACTTGCTCGGGCGCTCCGGTCAGCCCAACGATACGGGGATCAAACGCCGCCACGTATTCGGCCATGCGCTCGGTCTTGTCTCGTTCGGGATCGATGGTGATGAACAGTGGTTGCACCTTGCCGGCCTTCTCGCCAAGCTGCTCCATCACCTCTGCGATTTCGTTTAGCGTCGTCGGACAGACGTCCGGACAGTACGTATAGCCGAAGAAAACAAGCAGCCATTTGCCGCGGAAGTCTTCATCGGTCACCGCCTTGCCCGTGTGATCGACGAGCGAAAAATCGCTGCTAATAGACGCCCGTCCAATCTCCTTTTCCGCAGTCACGGGCGCGGGCCCGGTCCGGTGCCACAGCTCATAGCCACCGAATCCGAGTCCGGCGAAAAGAACTACGCTCCAGAGGATGTAGCGAACGGTTCGCAGCCTGGAGATGCTCCGGCTCATCGGCTCGCTCTCCGACGGATTGCTGCCTTCGACCCGGGCGCCATGGTCAGTATCTGGCGTAGACACTTGTCGAACCATCGGTGCTAAACAGCATCACATCGAAGCGCTCAGGTTCGCCGCCCTCCATGCCGGGCGATCCGACCGGCATGCCTGGAACGGCGAGCCCTTTCGCCTTTGGCCGCTCGCCGAGCAGCCGTTCGATGTCCTTGGCCGGCACATGGCCCTCGACGACATAGCCGTCCACCATCGCCGTGTGGCAGGACTGCAAGTCTTCGGGGACCCCGGCCAACTTCTTGATCGCGTCGAGGTTTTCCATGTTCTTGGTCGTAACGGTGTGGCCTTTGGCTTGCAGACGATCGGCCCACTTGGAGCAACAACCGCACCAGGGTGATTTGTAAACAGTGATCTCGGCGGCATAAGCCGGCGCGGAAAGCGACGTCCCGACCATGAGGGCGACGGACAGCACGAGCAGTCTGACGCTCGGCTTTTTCCGGTGAAACATTTGCTTCGTCATTTCAGTACTCCGTTTCAACAGTCAATGGGTTGATACGTTGTTCACCGGCGAACGGACATGACAGTGTGGCCCAGGTCGGTCAGTGTGGCGTCGCTCTTGGTTTGTTGCTGAACAGCATACGAATTCACGATCCGCCTCCTATCTTGTCTGCGCCTCGTCCAACGCCGTCAGCACGCCACTTTTCGACAAGATTTCGGGAAGAGTCACGCCTCTCGGGGCACCAGGGCCGTAGACCGCATTGAAAGGGATGCCATAGCGCCCGTTACGGGCCAAGTAGGCGGCGATTCGGTCGTCAGGCAATGTCCAGTCCGCCTGCATGGCGATAACGTTCTCCTCCTTCAGGCGCTCGACAATCGATGAATCGGACAGGACCAAGCTCTTGTTCGCCTTACAGGTGATGCACCATTCCGCGGTCACATCCACGAAGACAGTCTTGCCTTGCGCGATCAGCGTTGGGATTGTCTTCTCGTCGAACGGACGCCACAGACCCTCCAACATCTCTTGCGCGCCACTATCGGCCCCCCGCGGCGCGGCTTGTATCGACAACTGCGGCGTCAGCAACGCCAGGAGCGCGAGAAGCGATACACTTGCCAAGACGGCTCTTGGCTTCGGCGAGCCGCGCGATAGGAGGTAGAGAACCGCGCCAATGGCCATGGTGATCCCGCCCACCAGCGCCGTGGTTTTCCACCCGATCTCGGCGGCAAGAACGGTCAGGAGCCATATCCCGGTCCCGGCCAGTGCGAAGCCGAGCACGCGTCTCAGGATGATCATCCAACGGCCGGGTCTGGGCAGCTTGGTAACGAGCCGCGGGAACGCCGCGACCATCAGATAAGGCACCGCCAGTCCGACGCCGAGCGCCGAGAAGATCACGAGTATCTCCACCGGCCCCCGCGCCAGGGCGAAGCCGACGGCCGTGCCGAGGAATGGCGCCGAACAGGGCGTGGCCAATAGGGTCGCGAAAGCGCCGGTCAGGAAATTCCCGGTCAGGCCGGTCCGTTTCGCCGACATACTTGCGCTTGTGTCCATTGCCCATCGCGGAAGGCGCACGTCGAAAAATCCCCAAAGATTGCAGGCGAACAGCGTTACCAGGATCGTCATGGCGACAAGGAACCAGGGCGATTGGAACTGGATTCCCCAACCGACCGTGGCGCCAGCGGCCTTCACGCCGATCAGCGCGCCGGCCAACACAAGAAAGGACGCCTGGATGCCCGCCGCGGAGGCGAGGAAGCTGTGCCGCACTGGCCCGCTCTCCCGCCCGCCGTGACCAACGGCACCTAGCAACTTGATGGACAAGACGGGAAGCACGCAGGGCATCAGGTTGAGGATCAAGCCACCCAAGACCGCCAACCCGATCACAGCCCAGATAGAAGATTTCCCAGAATTGGCTTCGAGAACCCGGGTGATGCTTGGCGGGATGTCGGCACCGCCGGGGGCGGGGGCGGCGCGGAATTCGGCCGCGAGCGGAGGTGCGACGAAGGTGAGTGTCAGGGGCGAATCCGTTAGCTCACGTTTCGCAAATCTCAAGCCCGAGACCGGCACGTCAAGAATCGCCTTGCGGCCGCCGCCTTCGACTTGCATCGAGGGTTCGGAGAAGACAATGCCTTCCGGTCCCTCGACGAAAACGTCCGGACCTTTCAGAGGCTCGGCGGAGGCGACCGAGACGCGCAGCACCGCCTCGTCCGGGTTCGACGCGACCGGACCAAACATCCTAGCGCTTTCCAGCGTGAGCCCGACGCCTGCACCCGGTCCCGGCACCTTTGCGAGGAACCGGCTAATCAGATGCGCTTCCGGGCTCGAAGACGCCGGGCCCGCCATCAGTGTAACCACCAAATTTTCCTGGATCGGGATGCAAATCTCTTTGCACGTCAGGTAGTCGACGCCGACCCTCGCGACCGTCCGGGCCCCCTCGCGCTTCAGGCTTGCCGTGAGCGGCAGCACGACCTCGTCCCGATAGCCGAGCGTATTGAATCCCAGAATCTGAAATCGCTCCGGCGCCGGCCAGGAGATCGTCACGCCGTCGATGTTGTCGGAACCGGACCAGTCCAGCCTCGGCGGGTAGCCGGCATCGCCGGCGGACCGCCAGTATACTTTCCAGCCGTCCTTCATGCGGAAGTGCAGGCCGAGGCCAATTTTCTTTGAGGATCCCACCGTATCCGATGCCGAGATCAAGCGAACGGCCGTGTAATCGGTCTCGGCCCAGGCGGACGCCGACTGAGCCCGCGCCGCCATCGACAAAGCACTGATTGCGGTCAACGCCAGCATACCGGCGCAAACGAAACTTCTGATGGCGATCGAACCAATCATTACCGCTCCATCAACCGACCATCGCGTTCATGACCAAGGCGGCGGCGGCTACTATCCCTAAGTCCAACGGTGTCTTCCTCTCATCGTCCATGCTGCTGTTTCTGCCCCTCCCCAAGGGTCATTGCGCCGGAACGCTAACCCCTACTTGTTCAAAGATTTCCGAGCATCCGCCACCTCAGTAAGAACAAGGTTATAAAGCTGCTGGGCACCAAAGGACGCCAAGGGTTTGCCATTGACGAAAAACGTTGGTGTTTTCTCCACTCCTGCTGTTCGAACATCGGCCATGTCCTGGTTCAGGATTCCGGTGATATCCGGCATCAGCATCTCGCGCCGGGCCCGCTCGACATTGAGGCCGGCCGCACCGGCAGCGTCCCAGGCTATATCTAGGTTAGGTTCTCCATGGGTCGCCCACCTCGGTTGGGCCTCCAACAATCCTTCAAGCACGGGTTCGAAAACTCCCTGTAGGCGCGCGGTCTCCAAGATGCGAACGGCCTCATCAGAGCCTTTGTGGAAGGTCGCGTACCGCAGCACCACTCTTACTGTTCTCGGAAATTCCGTTCTGATTTGCTTCACGATCGGATGGAAGGCGCGGCAGGCCTCGCATGACGGGTCAAAAAATTCGACGATCGTCACCGGGGCATCCTTGGGTCCGAAAACCGGGGAATAGGGTCGGACGAGCACGTCGTCCTGAAGTGATGTTACGGCGGTAGAAGTCTGCTCTTCGATACCACGATCAAAAAAAGCGGTCGCAAGCGTGAAACCCAAGACAGCAAGAACAGCCGTCACGGCTACAAGTGCGCGTCTGTTCATGGATTGAATCCTTTTCGGATAAGCAGAAGCAAAATGATGATGGCGCTGAACGCTCCCAGAGAGAGCATGGGGATCGGTATTCCACCAAGGATCGTCATGTCGGCACTGGTGCAGGAAGGGCCTGCGCCGCAGGGCTCAATCGTCTGCGGGATCACGCCGGCAACAAGCAGAGTATGGTACGTTGCGAATGCCCATCCGAAGCTGGCCACAGGCAGTGCGTAACGCCAAACGCCGGGATCAGACAGGTAGCAAGCGATCCCAAGAATCAAGGCAAGTGGAAACATAAACGCGCGCTGGTACCAGCACAGGACACAGGGCTCTTGCACCATTATCTCGCCGATGAAAAGTACGCCTAGGCTTGAAATGAGCGCAATGAGCCATGAGAGGAATAGTAACTGCCACGTGCTTTGTGCTCCCCTCAGCATGATGGTCTCTTGGCTGTCTTGTTGCGCGCTCAACTTATTTGCCTCCCGGACCACGCACTGTCCGCGGTCAATGCTGACAGACCAGCGCAACCGAATTTTCTGATGGCACTCGTACCGGTCATCGTCACTCCACTAACCAACCATCAGGTTCATGACCAAGGCGGTGGCGATCAGGATCGCGGCAAGGACAACGATGATCCCGAAGACCATCAGCGCTTTACGTTCCTCATCCATACCGTTTTTTTTCGCCAGATATTGCTGTCCGCACAAGAATGGCGATTGGCGACGGCGACCATACCCTGTCCCAAAACCCCGTTGCTGCGAACCACTCGGCATCGTGATCGATCAATGCCCATGCAAGACGCGTTTGGCGGCAGCGCGCTCCACGGCCTCCTCCAGATGTCACCTCCCATCTTCCGTCGGCCCTTGCCGCAGCAGCCTCAAGGCATTGGCGACCACCAGGAGCGAGGCGCCGACGTCGGCCGCTATGGCGCCCCACAGGGTGGCGAAGCCGGCGAAGGTAAGAACGACGAAGACCACCTTAACGCCGAGCGAGAAGACGATGTTCTCGCGGATGATGGCGAGTGTCCGCCTAGAGTGGCCGACGAGCCACGGCAGCTTGGCCAGATCGTCGGTCATGAGTGCGATGTCGGCGGTTTCGATGGCCGCATCGCTGCCCATGGCGCCCATGGCGATGCCGAAACTCGCCCGCGCCATCGCCGGGGCGTCGTTGACGCCGTCGCCCACCATGGCGACGGTGCCGTATTTGGCAACCAGCGCTTCGACGGTGGCGACCTTGTCCTCGGGCAGCAGTTCGGCCTGGACCTCGTCGATGCCGACCTCGCGCGCGATCGCCTCGCCAGTCGCGCGGTTGTCCCCGGTCAGCATGATCAGGTGGGCGATCCCGCGTTCCCTGAGGGCCTCGATCACGCCGCGGGCGCCCGGCCGGACCGTGTCGGCCACGGCGATCAGCCCGCAGACGTGGGTCTCGTTGCCAATTACCACAACCGTGCGTCCCTCGCGCTCGAGCGCCTCAGCCCGGTCGCTGACCTCCGGCGTCTCCTGGCCACGCTCGAGAAGATAGCGGTGCGATCCGAGCCAGAACTCCTCGCCCCTGAATAGGCCGGTGACACCCTTGCCGGGAAGAACCTGAGCGCCCTCGGCGGGTCTCGCGTCGACATCGATTTGCCCGGCGTAATCAAGGATCGCCTGCGCCAGCGGGTGCGTGCTGCGCGCCTCGAGTGCGGCGGCCCGCTCCAGGAGCTCTTGTTCCGTGTGCCCGTTGAGTGGGACCACGCCGACCACGGCCGGCTGCCCCCGCGTCAACGTGCCGGTCTTGTCGAAGGCGATGGCCTTGAGGTGGGCCGGTTGCTCGATGTAGGTGCCGCCCTTAACCAGCACTCCCTGGCGCGCCGAGGCCGCTAGGGCGGAGACGATGCTGACCGGGGTGGAGATGACCAGGGCGCAGGGACAGGCAATCACCAGCAGCACGAGCGCGCGGTAGAACCAGTCGTCCCACGCACCACCGAATACAAGGGGCGGCAGCAGGAAAACGGCGATGGCCAGCACGATAACCGCGGGCGTGTAAATCCGGGCGAACGTCTCGACCCACTGCTCTGCCCGGGCGCGCCGGCCATGGGCCTCCTCGATGAGGCGAATGATGCGCGCGAGCGTCGTGTCCGCGGCGGCCTTGGTGCTTTCGACCTCGAGCGCCCCATCGCCGTTGATCGTGCCGGCGAAGATCTCCGCGCCGGGTTCCTTCGAGACCGGGACGCTTTCCCCCGTAATCGGCGCCTGGTTGACGGCGCTCGCGCCGGAGACGACCCGGCCGTCGAGGGCGATCCTCTCGCCCGGCTTGACCACGAAGCGGGACCCGACCGGCGCCTCGGCCGCCGGGACCTCCCGCTCCTCGCCGGAATTGAGCTTCAGGCGCACGACCGGCGGCGCGAGGTCGAGGAGCTGGGCGATGGCGCGCCGGGCCCGACCAACGCTCCAGCTCTCCAGCAGCAGCGACAGGGCGAACAGGAAGCTGATGGCCGCCGCCTCGAACCACTCGCCGATGCCGACCGCGCCGGCGACCGCGATCACCATCAACAGGTTCATGTCCGGACGCAATGCCCGGGCGGCGTACCAGGCCTTCACGACCACGAAGCGCGCGCCGAAGCAGATGGCCAACGCGTAAGCGACCGCCTCGGGCAGCGGCATCGCCTGTCCGCCATGCCCGGCGAACAACCTGAGGGCTTCCGGAAAGCCACCGGCAAGCCAGACATGCAGGGCCACCCCGACGAACAGCGAGATCCCGCTAAGCGTCGTGAACCAGGATTGCGCCCGCTGGTGCCTTTCGCTCGCGCGCTTGCTTTCTTCATCGTCAGCGCGCCACTCGACGGCTGTCATGCCGGTCCTGCGCACCGCTTGGCGGACCTCATCGGCGGAAACCCGCTCGGCGTTTTCGAGAACCATCATGCGGCCGTTCAGGACGTCGAAGGCGAGCCGGGCGGGGCCGCCGACGAGCGGGCCGACCTCGCGGCGCAAGGTCGCGACCTCCTCCGCGCAGTCCAGCCCCTGCACCTTGAACACGTAGCGATGGCGACCATCGGATCCGCCCTTATAGGCGCCATCCATTGGCCCCGCGCTTCCGCTGCAGCAGGCGTCTCCATTCACAGGATCGCGGTTGTGCGTGTGTTCGCGTCGTTCCACTGTTTTCTGGGACATGGAATCTCGAACCTTTCCGCAAGGGCACGACATAAACAGCCGACTTTCGGCTCCTTAGCCCTCGCAGGGGATCAAGAGACACCCTGCCTGGAACCGACCGAAAGACCGCGCTATCTATAATCTAGGAGCTACAGTGACTAGAGGTTCAAGGGTAAGTTTCGATGGCGAGTGACAATTTCATGATCGGAGGCTTAGCATGCAAGACCGGCTGCAAGGCGCAGACAATCCGCTACCACGAACAGATCGGCCATCACTGTCAGACAAACCTAAACCGGCCTGCAAAGGTTCATAGCATTTAGCCCACCAGTTTACTCCACTTGGCCATTGCAGCAGACCTATTACAGGTGGCGCAAGAAATACGCGGGGTTGATGCCATCGGAAGTGCGTCGCCTGAAGCAGCTCGAGGAAGAGAACGCCCGTCTCAAGCGGATGGTCGCCGATCTCTCGCTGGATAAGGACATGTTACAGGACGTGATCCAGCGAAAGCTCTGAGGCCTGCGAAGGGACGGGAGCTAGTTGATTACATGCGGGGCGTCTGGCAGGTGAGTATCCGCCGGGCCTGCGGTGTTCTCCAGTTTCGCCGCTCGACCTATCATTACAAGTCCCGTCGTCAATCGTATAAAGGCGCGGATTTGTCTGACAATGCCAATTGGTCGGTTCATCAAGTGTCCTCGTTATTGCGCACGTTGCATCCAGCCGGTGTGGCGGTCCACTTCCAGTTTTTGCACGAGTGAATCGTCCTGCGTGACGATTTCGGCAACGATGGTATCGTCGTCTTTCTCTTCCACCTTTCCGACCTTGACATTCGGATTGCCATTCCACGCAAGTCGGTGCTCCATGATGTGCTTAACATCTTTAGCGGACAGGTCCTGACGGAGCGGCTGCATCATCCCAGGTCGCATGCCCTGACCCATCATCCCGGGCCGCATGCCGTAACCCATCATGCCGGGCCCCATGCCCTGACCCATCATCCCGGGCCGCATGCCGTAACCCATCATGCCGGACCCCATGCCCTGACCCATCATTCCGGGCCCCATGCCCTGACCCATCATTCCGGGCCCCATGCCCTGACCCATCATCCCAGACCCCATGCCTTGGCCCATCATCCCAGGCCCCATGTTCGAACTGCCAGGCTGATTCCCGGAATTTGCACCAGGTCCGTGCGCCGATACTAAAGGTGAAATCCCAAGGCTGATCGCGGCAGCGACGCCAACAGCCAAAAGCATCCTCTTAAGTGTCATAATGGTACTCCCTGTGGCCATGTGTCGAATGTTCGACACGGATATTCAATCAATTTTCTCACCCGCACATTGACGCAAATCAACGGTGGTGTGAGTCTAATGCGAACCAGTCTCCGAATCCCCACATGATGCGAGCTTCATGCCGCCAATTGATGCCATTCGAACAGGGCCGCCGAGCGATTCTGCTTGAAGATGTCGCGGCGGTTTAGGTGACGGTCGTGATTGAAGTGGTTGTGGATCGAGGCGTGAGCGGCGGCGAATTTCTGCAAGGTTTTGATATCCCGGAATTTCGACATGGCGCCCTCTCGTCGGCGGAACGGCTGGTGTGAGTTTTCGGCTCGATTATTGAGCCAGCGCCCACATTCCTGGCGACCCAAAACGCCGATGATTTTCATCGCTGCTCGGTATGACCGAAGTCGATCCGTCACGATCGCCGCCGGGCGACCGTATCGTTTCATCGCACGCTTCAGAAATTTGAGGGCGGCCTCGCGATCCCGGCGTTTCGTGGCAAAGACCTCGAGCACCTCGCCTTCGTAATCGACGGCGCGCCAGAGATAATGCGTCTCCCCGTTGATCCGAACGAACACCTGGTACAGATGCCAGCGCCACAACGAATACGAAGCACTTTGAACGCGGCGCTTACGTATCTCCGCGGCGAACATCGCACCGTCGCTGCTCACCTCAAGCGGATTTGGGCTGACAATGCCTGTGATGTTGTTCAGAAAGAACCGTTAGAATCTAGCCCTGGCAAATGCCGATCGAGGGGGTCTTGGCTTCCAAGTCGATCACTTTTTCCATTTGATTGCGGGTGATCGCCCCTTCCACGATTGTTCGGCCAATGACAAAAGACGGCGTGCCGGTCAAGCCAAGCTGTTTGGCAACCTGACTGTTTCGGCGAATAGCGTCGTCGAAATTTTCTGATTTCAAATCGACCAGGAGCCGGTCTGGATCGATGGCAACCTTGCTTGCGGCATACCGGATCGATGCCTCATTTGGAACGCCGCGGGTTCTCATCAAGGCCTCGTGAAATCGCAGATACTGCC
Source organism: Alphaproteobacteria bacterium (assembly GCA_965228425.1). Lineage (GTDB taxonomy): Bacteria > Pseudomonadota > Alphaproteobacteria > UBA8366 > UBA8366 > JAJFJD01. Next base: position 163,503 of record OZ245815.1, read on the forward strand.
CCTGCCGCGCGGCGGCCAATGCGGCGCGCGCCGCGAATTCGGAATCCGATCCCAAAACAGGCCACTCTTTGAAGACAATTCGTACTCTCGGGTCATTGGCTTGAACATCGCCAAGGAACTCGGACACGACCCGACAATACGGACACTGATAGTCAAAGAATTCGACAATCGTCACTTCCGCGCCAGCAGGGCCAGCCGTTGGATCGGCAGCATCGTTGAACAACGCGTTGCAAATATCGGTAATTGGTTCTGTTTTCGCGGAACCGGTTTCGAGGCCGACCAGGAGCGAGGAAGTCGGCCCTTGTCTCGACGCGCTGGCGTTCAGAACTAAATCTCGGAATCCCACGGGGTACCGACGTGCCTCGAAGTTGAATTCTTCCGCCGTCCGTTTCGTAATGAACACGCTGACAGCGATCAGAACGGCGATCATGAAGATTAAATAAACGAGTTTTTGCGGCTTGCCGATTTTCATCTCCCATTCAATGGTACAATCGCGACTGCACAGACGCCACGACCGTTGGCGATCCCAGTTGGCCGTACGCCACAACAGGGAGCCGATGGCAACTCGATCATAATAATTTGCGTCATCTTCTATTAATGTGGCGAAGTCTAGAGATCGCACTGCAGAGACATTCAGTATTCGCTCCAGCATAGCGTAAAAATACTGCGTTTTGGACAAGCCAAGAGGACCAAAGACGGTGGCGTCAGTCTAATGCGAACCAGTCTCCAAAGTGCGAGATAACGCGGCTTTCAGGCCACAAGCTGATGCCACTCGGCCTGAGCGGCGACGCGGTTTTCCTTGAAGATATCACGGCGATTGAGATGGCGGTCCAGGTTGAAATGGTTGTGGATCGAGGCATGAACGGCGGCGAATTTCTGCAGGGTCTTCACGTCCCTGAATTTGGCCATTGCACCCTCTCTTCGGCGAAACGGCTGATGTGAGTTTTCGGCCCGGTTATTGAGCCAGCGCCCACATTCCTGACGCTTCACGATTGCAAGGACCTTCATCGCGGCCCCGTAAGAGCGAAGCCGGTCCGTCACGATCGCCCCTGGCCGGCCATATCGCTTCATTGCCTATTTCAAAAACTTCAACGCAGCCCTGCGATCCCGGCGTTTCGTGGCGAAAACATCGAGGACCTCGCCTTCGTGATCCACGGCGCGCCAAAGGTAATAGGTCTCGCCATTGATCCGCACGAACACCTCGTCCAGATGCCAGCGCCAACGCAAATACGATTGTTGTTGAACGCGCCGCTTTCTGATCATGGCAGCGAACATCAGACCGAACCGATTCCACCAGAACCGCACCGTCTCGTGGCAGATGTCGATGCCACGTTCGAACAAGAGATCCTCAACCTGGCGCAGCGACAGCGGATAACGGATGTACATCATCACCGTGAGGCGGATGATCTCGGGCGAACTGTTGAAATAACGGAAGGGGTTTCGCATCCGCCGAAGCTACGGGCGACCCTTGCCTCGCTCAAGCCAAATTGCTCTGACACTGCCCCTACCCCGGCCTTTGAAGCACGCCCCTTCCAAAACACACACCAAGGGCAGCTAGTCTCTGCGCCGCAAACTCATACTGGAAGGGGAAGAGAAAGCCTTGACATTCCAGCCACCGGAAGCATCGCACTTGCCTTAAACCACAGGGCAGTTCTCACTTTTCAAAGCGGGAACCACCCTCAAGTCTGCAACGCAATCTGATCGTGCCACCCAGCGCGATTATGGATGATGGGAGGATTCGGATCGGCTAGAGATCGAAGGATTGGTTGTTCAGTGGCTAAGATTGCAGGGCGGGCGTTAGCAGAAAGGAGCGACGAACGATGAACATTGGGACCGTTGCGGAGAAGTCCGGCGTTCCGCCGAAGACGATCCGCTATTACGAGAGTATCGGGCTCATCCCATCGGCGGAACGACGAGCGAACGGCTACCGTACATACAGCGAAATCGACATGCATATGCTGCATTTTATCAAGCGTTCGCGGGGACTCGGCTTTTCCGTCGAGGAAGTACGTGAACTACTCGATCTCTGGCGTGACAGAAGCCGCTCAAGCGCCGCAGTTAAGACTCTTGCGACGGAGCATATGAAGTCACTCGATCGTAAGACCTCAGAAATTCGGACTATGAGCAGCACACTAGCCAGCTTGGTCGAACGCTGCCGAGGCGACAACCGACCCGATTGTCCTATTCTCGAGAATCTAGCAGACGGCGAGGACGTCTGGAAAGCGCATTGATCGAACATCGATCTTGCTGAAAGTAGGATAATTGGAACTGTCATCTTATGCTTGAGCTTTCCAGCATCGGCATTCTACTGCATTCGCAGCAGGGGCGATGGTGTTGTCAGCCTAATGAGAATCATTCTGCAAAGCACCCGAAGTCGCGACGCTCAGGTTGCCATTGGACGCCACTCGGCCAGGGCAGCTGAGCGGTTCTGCTGGCATTGTCAGACAAATCCGCGCCCTTATACGAAGGGGGACGGACTGAGGCGCTCAGGCCGCAAGCTGATGCCACTCTGCCAGAGCAGCGGACCGATTGCGCTGGCACTGTCAGACAAACCTAGACGGAACCGCGAAGGGCGCCGCTCTATGGCGTTCAGGCCGCCAGCTGACGCCATTCGTCTAGAGCGGCAGACCGGTTCTGTTTGAAGATATCGCGGCGATTGAGATGGCGGTCTTGATTGAAATGATTGTGGATCGAGGCGTGGACGGCGGCAAACTTCTGCAGAGTTTTTGCGTCCCTGAATTTCGCCATCGCATTCTCTCGTCGTCGAAACGGCTGATGTGAATTCTCGGCTCTGTTGTTGAGCCAACGGCCGCACTCTTGTCGCTCCACAATTCCCACAACTTTCATCGCGGCGCCGTAGGAGCGAAGCCGGTCCGTTACAATCGACCGCGGGCCGCCGTAGCGTTTCATCGCCCGCTTGATAAACTTCAGGGCAGCCCCGCGATCGCGGCGTTTCGTGGCGAAAACCTCAAGCACCTCGCCTTCATGATCAACGGCTCGCCATAGATAGTGCGTTTCGCCATTGATCCGCACAAACACCTCGTCGAGGTGCCACCGCCAACGGGAATATAAACGATGATTGATGCGGCGCTTTCTGATCTCGGCAGCGAACATCGGACCGAACCGGTTCCACCAGAACCTCACCGTCTCGTGGCAGATTTCAATGCCCCGTTCGAACAGCAGATCTTCGACCTGCCGCAGCGATAGCGGATAACGGATGTACATCATCACCGCGAGGCGGATCACCTCGGGTGAATTGTTGAAATACCGGAAGGGGCTGTGCATTGCCGGAGGCTATGAAACTCGGCTTTCCGGTTCAAGCCGATTTGGTCTGACACCGCCCCCCCACGGCATGGCGGACCGGCCGCTTCGCCCACCAGAAGGCGGCGAGTGGGACAACGACCCATTGCAACGCCGGACTCAACCCCGCATTGATCAGCGGGATCACCGGCATCAGGTCGCGATAGGCCCAGGCCTCTCGAATCTCGATGTTGAGCCACTCGCTGAACAAAGTATAGGCCAGACCGAAGATTAGCGTCAGCACGGCGACCCGTCGACCGCTGGTCGAGGGCCATCCGGGTGCCCCCGCCAGGAACAGGGCCAGCACAATCGCGCTGAGCGCGATCAGTACGTCGCCGCCCGTGCAGTGCACCGCGGCGAAGACGAGCTCGGAGCGCGTGCCCGTCTCCCACAGCGTATAGAGCGGCAAGTGCGCGAACTCCCAGACGAGGTTCGCACCCGCGATGAAGCCCATGTAGCGGCGTAGCATTCGCAGCCAGTTCGCATTCTCCAAGGCCGGTAAACCGGCGTCCTGTTCGTCCGACGTCGCAGTCATTCAGAAGAGCCCTTTGAGCCGGTCCCACCAACTCGATTTCGACCTGTCGGTCGGGGCGGGTGCGCTGTTGGTAAGCCCGTTGATGTAGAGGACGAGGTTAAGCGGCTCGAACCGCAGGCCATGGAAGTTCGCAGCCCAGCGGCTCTGACGGGCGATGATGTGCGTCACCACGCCGTGCACCTGGTAACCGTCTTCGGTTCTGGTAAAACTGTGCCCAAAGGCTTCGGCCAAAGCTCGCGTCGTGTCCTCACTATGATCCGCTCGCGTTGTCAGGAATGTCCAATTCTCGGGATCGAGCCCGTGTGCCGGGCCGTAAGCCTTGAGGACGTCTGGCGTATCCTTCACCGGGTCAGTGGTGACGGTGACGAACCGGACCATGTCCTTCATCGGCGATTGATTGATCATCGCCTGCACCTCCGCAAGCTTTTCCGCATGGAGCGGACAAACATCCGGGCAGCTGGCGTAGACGAAGTGCAGGACGACCACCTTGTCGGAGAACACGTCCAGCGTGACCTCCTCGCCGCGGGTGTCCCTGAGGGTGAAGGGCGGCGCCGGCTTGTCGACCGCCTGGAAGTACTTCTCCTTACTGCCCATGACCTCGTCGAGATCGGCGCCCGGATGATGCGCTGACGCCGGCGACGCCAAGTTGAGCACAGCGACTAGAGCCACGGTTAGAAAGTTAAATTGCATGGTCTCTCCTTGCCTACGCCCCCTGCCGGCACTGAGGCCAGCAGGGGGCGTGGCGGTCAGCCGTTGTCTTCTGGCGCTTCAGAGCCATGAGGTGCTGACTTCATGTGTTCGGTCATCGCCGCCATCATCTGGTCGCAGCGTTCCATCATGGGAATCATCTGCTGCATCATCTGCATCATGCCCATCATTCCAGACACGGCGTCTCCGCCCTTCATGCCGTCTCCCTGCATCATGGATCCGGGCATCTGCGTTCCCTGACCGGCGGGCGTGGAGCCATCGGCAAGAGCTATTGAGGCGGTGCTGAGAATGCCGAGCGAGAGGGCGAGTGCTTTCAGTGTGTTCCGCATGAGTCTTCTCCTTTTGCGGGTGAAAATGGGTCTCGGTGACCCGGCTAATCAGGAACGAGAACCATCCGCAAACGGCTGCGTTCCGTCCCCTTCGGTGCTGGCCGAGCACGACGCGTTCGTGCCGCCGCGCATGCACAGGCCGAGCGCGCACATCGCGGCGCAGGGCAGAAGGCCGATCAAGATCGGCGCGGCTCCGATTGCTGTCAGCCAGTTCCAGTTCAGAAAGAGTCCGACGGCGACAGTCGCGATGCCCGCGAACGTGAGGATCCGTCGCTGCGTCAGCCAGGGCGGAAGAGAGCGTGATGGCGCAGGCTGGACGGCACCGTCGGGGCTGCCCTCGATGGTCATGGTCTTGTTCCCTTTCCTGTATGTTCGGCGATCACGTTCTCGAAGAAGACAATCATTTCCGGTGTGTCCCACTCAGCCGGGCCGACGAGGCGCCCGAGCTCGCGGCCGTCACGCCCGACGAGCAGCGTGGCCGGCAGGCCCAAGGTCTTGAGGTCGCTGGCCGCGCGCCCGCTCTCGTCGATGAAGATTCGGAGGTGCTCAATGTCGATCTCGTCAAAGAACGCGCGGACGACGCCGATGCCCGCGCGGTCGATGGAGAGGGCGACGACCTCAAAGGGATCGCCGCCGAGACGCGCCTGGAGCCGGTCGAGGGTCGGCATTTCGCGCCGGCACGGCCCGCACCAGGTGGCCCAGATGTTCAGCAGCACAACCTTGCCCCGGAAGTCGGCGAGCGTCCGCGGCCGGCCCTCGCCGTCCGTGAAAGCGAACCCTGGCAAAGGACGCGGCGTCTCGTGCAGCGGTATGCTAACGGGCTCGGCGGCCTTAGCGCCCGGAAGCCCCAGCACGGCCAACAGCAGCATGGTCGGGAGCATCCTCATGGCTGGCTCCCCTGTCCCCTGGACCTCAGTTGCTCGACGAGCGGCAGGATCGTCTCGTTGAGCGCCTCCGGCGTAACGGGACCGATGTGCTTGTAAGCGATGGCCCCATCGGCGCTCACGACGAAGGTTTCCGGCACACCGTAGACGCCCCACTCGATGCCGACTCGGCCGTCGAGGTCGGCGCCAGTCCGCGTGTAGGGGTCGCCCAGCGTGTCGAGCCACTCGGCGGCGTCGGCCGGCCGGTCCTTGTAATTCAGACCATGGATCGGCACGCCGCCGGACCGGGACAGCCGCATGAAAAGGGGGTGCTCTGCACGGCAGGCGGTACACCAGGAAGCGAAGACGTTGACGAGGGAGACCTCTCCACGAAGGTCTGCGGCCGAAAGTCCGAGGGTGCGCCCCTGCACGGGCGGCAGAGCGAAGTCTGGAACCGGCTTTCCGATCAGCGCCGAAGGGATCTCGCTCGGGTTTCTTGTGAGCCCCCAGCCGAGCGCCACGCCGATCACCAAGAATAGGACAACCGGAATCAAGAATGCCGGCCGTGGCCAAGTCCGTTGCCGCTCCAGGTCCGGCGTGGTTGCTGGAGACGAATCAATCATCGTCATGCCTCCGGCGCTGGCTGAAGAACAGGTACTTAACGAGCGCCGCGATTCCGAGCCCTACCAGGACCAAGACGAGCAGCCAGAACAATCCCATCCCCCACATCATGCCGCCCATGCCGTTCATCATTTCGTTCATCATCGGCTTGCTCCTCTGTCAGCTGAGGGCTGACGGGCAAGAACCTCCGGCGGCCAGCGGCTCTTGATGAATGCAAGCGCCGCCCAGATTTCGTCGTCGGTAAGTACGCCGCCGAACGCCGGCATGTCGCTCTCGTACCCTTCCGGGGCCAGCGGTGGTTTGAGGCCAAGCTTCGTGATGCGAAACAGCTGCTCGTCCGGGTGATGCCAGGTGTGACCGGTTTCGTCATGCGGCGGCGCCGGCAACCGCCCATCAGGTTTACGGGCTCGCCATTTCGGCTGACCTTTCAGGTTTACGCCGTGACAGCTTGCGCAATGCGCTTGATAGACCGTCTTACCCTGGGCCACTTGGCGCACATCGTTCGGATCGGCGCTGCCAGCGGAATCCGATGACCAGAAAGCCCACCCGACAGCCATCATTACTGCGACGGCAGCGCCGCCGAGGAGCAGGCCAAGCGACAGACGCATATTCGAACCCAGCGTCATTCTACCGCGTAGACCTTGGGCTGGCCCTCGCCGACCTCGTAGACTGTGAAAGGCTGGCGCTTGACGCCGTTCATCCCCGGCGAGCCCATGGGCATCCCTGGAAGCGTCACGCCTTTGATGTCCGGACGTTCGGTCAAAAGCCTGTTGACCGTGTCAACCGGCACGTGGCCGCTCACCACGTAGTTTTCGATGAAGGCGAGGTGGCAGCCCTGGAAGTCGTCCGGGATGCCGGCTTCACGGCTCATGGGCACGAGTTCGTGGGTCGGCTTGACTGTCACGGTGAAGCCATTGTCGCGCAGGTAATCGGCATAGTTCTCGCAGCAGCCGCATTGCGGGTTCTTGTAGAGGGTGACCTCTTCGGCAGCGGCACTCGTACCGGTGGCCAGATATGTCCCGCCGCCAAGTACGATTGCTGAGGCGATAGCGATGATGAGTTTGCGCATGTGAGTTCTCCTTTGTTGATTTCAGCGGTCTTTACAGCTTTCCGACACGAGGCGTTCCAGGTCGGCAAGGCTGCCGAAGATGACCGAGTAGCGGTCGCCCTGCATGCCGGCGCCGAGGACCACACCGAATCCCGGCGGCGGTCCGGTTTCGGTGCTGTCGATCTTCAGTCGGATGTTCTTTTCCCAATGGACAGCGTGTGTGCCATCCGCGGTCTCGACGGTGTATCCGTCGCCGCAATGGCGCATTGCGACCACGCGCGCATTGTCTGGCGCATCGCGTATCGGCTCTGGCGCCTGACCGCGCAGATAGACCTTAGGGATCACGCCGTTGGCCACGAGCTGCGCCGCGCCCTCGGCCCCCCCGGCGCGTTCGAGAAAGGCAATAAGATCTGCGCGCGCACCCGCGTCGGCGATACCGCGGAAAACCATCGAAGTGCCCTCGATCATCGCCTGAGGGTCCGCGAGCCAGGCGTCGAGCGTCGCCGCGTCCCATGGGAAGCCTGCGTCGCGTAGCGGGTCCGAATAGCGGGTGAACCCTTCCGCCCGGCCCGCTGGCCGGTTCCAGATACCGCCGAGGCTCGGGCCGGTGAGATGAAGGCCAGGCTCAAGTGCGTGGCAGGCGACGCAGGCTCGGTACACTTGTGCGCCTCGCGCCACATCGCCCTCGGCGGCAGCAGCGGAGGGTAACGCCACGCCTGCGGTAAGAGTTAGCACAATGAGCAAATGTTTCATGACCGGTGCTCCGTTCAGGCAACGCGGATGACGCCCATCATTCCAGCCGCCTGGTGTTCGAGGATGTGGCAGTGGAACATCCAGTCGCCGGGATTGTCGGCGACGAGGGCGATCTCGACCTTTTCACGCGGTGCCATAAGCACCGTGTCCTGCCATTCGCGGTGGCGCGTCGGCTGGCCGTTACGCGCGATCACACGGAAGGAATGGCCGTGCAGGTGGATAGGGTGATGCCAAGCGGTCGCGTTTGTCATGGCGATGACGTGCGACCGGTCGCGGTCCAGCGTCAACATCGGTTCCATGATGTGGCCTTCGGCCGCTTTACCGTTGATGAACCAGATCTTGCCGGTGTGCATCATCCCCATCATCGGACCCATGCGTCCCATCATGCCGCCACCACCCATCATTCCGCCCGATGAGCCATCGCCCATGCTGCCGCCCATCTCGGCCATGACCATCCCGCCCATCATGCCGCCGTTGAACACCACGTCGTGGCGGACACCATTTTTGATGTCGGGCTCGGGCAGAGGATTGGCCGGCAGCTCCAGCGGCCAGTCGGGCGCGCGGTCCCGGAACGGCATCGCGTCATAGGCAAGATCGATAAGCTTGTATTCGAGCCTTTGGTAAAACCGGTCGATTACGGAGACACGACTGCCCGGCTTACCCACCATGTCGAGGACGACGTCGGCGCGCATCGCCGGGCCCAAGACGACGAGCCCACCGTCCGGTGCATGGGGCGTCACGGGCTGGCCGTCGAGCGCGATCACCGTGGGTCGGAGGCCTTGAAATTCGAGGCCGAATATTCGTGCGTTCGCAGCGTTGATCAGGCGCAGGCGCACCCGCTCGCCTCGCCGCACCGCGGACGCGTCGGGCACGCGGCCGTTGATGGTGACCGTGTTGCCGACCCGGCCATTGTGGCTCATGTCGTGACCGTTGCCGAAGTCATCGCTGATGGCGGCGGACTTCGTAAGACGCCAGTCGTCAAGCACCCATGTCACATCGCGGTCGACTCGAACGGGCTCTGGTTCCTCGACGATGAGTGGGCCGTAGAGGCCGCGCCCCACCTGCTCGAAGCTGCGCTGGTGCGGGTGGTACCAGAAGGTGCCGGCATCGACCGCGTCAAACTCGTAGACGAAATTCTCACCCGGGCCGATCGGCCGCTGCGTCAGATGCGGCACGCCGTCCATGGCGTTCGGCAAGCGCACACCGTGCCAGTGGACGGTGGTCTCTTCGTCGAGGCCGTTCTCAACGAGTACCCGCAGGCGCTCACCCTGGCGCACGCGGAGCTCTGGGCCGGGGACAACCCCGTTATAGCACCAGGCAGGCGTTTCGCCGTGTGGCTCAGGCACCAGGCGCGTGAGGCCGGGCGCTGCGCGCAGCCTGATATCCTCCACTGGCGTCGCATGGACCGGCGATGAAAGAGGAAGCATCGTTCCCGCTGCAGCCGCAGCGGTCGATGCAAGGAAGGCGCGACGCGTCAGCGCCGACGAAAGAAAATGGGACATGGGCAGCCATCCTGATGGTTCGTGCTACCCGCGTGGTGGCGCGCTCGCGCATCCATGCGGAATTATACCGTCTTGAGTAGCCGGGAGAGACCACACACGATCGGTCGACGCCTTGCTACGGACGGAGTCCGGCTGGCGTCAGATCAGGATGTTGATTCGAGGAGGATATGGATCGGGCGGACCAGATTGGCTGGCGGAATCGCCTATTGGAGTGATAGCAAAATTATACGCGAACAGCGGCAATGCCAGCGCAGTGCCTAGCGGCACCGCCACTAAAGGAGTCACGCAGACCTGGTCGCAAAGAGGAACTCTGCCTTCATCCCCGGAGCAGTCAGGGCAATCTTCGATACTGCCGCCGTTCGTGTCGGCGAGCGACATTTTCAAGGCCATGCTCGTCGCGCTCGCCGCGTGGGCGACCGTTCCCACGGCAAATGCCGCGAGCAAGACGATCACAAGAAAGCGAGCGAGTTTACTCATAATCCAACAAGTAATGTCACTTCAAACCTCTGTCCAGGTCCAATTTGCCGCAGGAATCTATATCCTCGGCTTCACCCAGCACAGCAGGAGAGCTTTGATACGTCCATATCGAAGGTCTGAGCGGCTAGCTTAAGGCCTTCAACGGTCGTGAGATAGGGAAAGATCATGTCTCCAAGTTCGGTATAGGTCATGCCCTGCTTGACCGCGATTGCCGCAGTTTGAATGCTGTCGGCGCCCTCGGGCGCCAGGATATGGGCACCGATCAGCTTGCCGCTCGCGCCGTCGGCAATCAGCTTGATCAACCCGCGGGTATCACGAGCCGCAAGCGCGCGCGGAACGTTGTCCAGAGATAGAACAGAGGTTTTGACGCCCATGCCCTGGGCCCTGGCGCCTGCCTCGGTGAGCCCAACGCTTGCTATTTGAGGATCGGTGAAGACGACGGCCGGCATCGCCCGGTTGTTGTAGCTTCGCCCATCGCCATTCATGGCATTATATGCTGCGATCTTCGCGCCATACGCGGCCATATAGACAAACTGGTCTCGCCCGGTCACATCGCCAGCTGCGTAGACGCCCGCCTTTGTCGTGCGCATCCGGTCATCAACTTTGATGCCGCCATTTGGCAACAACGCCACGCCAGCCTCTTGCAAGCCTAACCCGTCGGTGTTGGCCTTGCGGCCGGCGCTCAACAAAACCCGCTGCGCTTCAAGGGTTTTGGCCGAGCCGTCAATGCTGACTGCCAAGGCAATGCCGCGATCATGCGTGCGGATACCGTCATAACCGTCTACACGCTGCACGGTAATGCCTTCCTCTTCGAAATAGCCCGCAAGGGCCTCGCTGATTTCGGGCTCGCCCTCGGGCACGAGTCGACTGCGGAATACAATCGTCACCTTGACGCCGGCTCGGGCGAACATCTGCGCCAACTCGCAGCCGATGTACCCCCCTCCGATCACGACTAATGAGTCGGGCAGGTTCTCCATCTCAAACGCCGATGTGCTGGTCAGATAGGGAACGTCCTCGACACCGGGAATGGGCGGCACATATTCATGCGATCCCGTCGCGACGATGACTTTGCCGGCATCGATGTGCTTTCCGTCCACCATGACGCCGCCGTTGCCAAGACGCGCCTTTCCTTCCAGGTACGCAACGCCATTATAAGCTGGCAGCAGGTCGATGTACTTGGCGTTCCGAAGCGAGTCAACAAGCTCGTCCTTTTGGGCCCGCAGCGCGCCCCAGTCGGCCAGACGCGCATTCCCCGCAACACCTGCGAAGCGGGGCGCGGTATTGGCATGGTGGATTGCCTCGGCGGCCCGGATCAAAGCCTTCGAGGGAACGCAACCCACATTTACGCAAGTGCCGCCGATCGTGCCATGCCCGATGAGGGCGACCTGCGCCCCCTCGTCGGCGGCGGTGATCGCAGCCGAGAACCCGGCCGAACCCGCTCCGATGACAGCGAGGTCATAATGGCCATTCTGTTTTGGTGGCGGACAGCATGTCTTACTCATGAGATTGTTTCCTTCGTATCGATCGGTTGGCTGTTTTGCTTCCGCACACAGGCCCGCAGATAGTAGGCGTAGGCGGCAACGATGACGGCGGCTGCAATGGAGATGCGCAGCGCGTATCTGAACTCGAGCCAGAAAAGAAGCGCCGAAAGCGCAACGACGGCTACGACGATCGGTATCGTTGGCGACGGACCCTTGCGGTCGAAGCGCAGATAGAGCGCGTAGGCGACCAACCCCATCGACGCGAACAACAACGGGAACAAGCCATAGTCGAGCCAACCGACAAAAGCGGATAGCCCGGCAAATCCGAAGAGAACAACCAGGGCCGGCGTAAAGCAGCAGATCGCCGCAAACACGGTCCCGCCGACACCGGTACGGAACAGCTTTTTCTCTTTCGTCATGTGCCTTCTCTTCCAATTATGCATTTGGTGCGGGTGGCGTCAGCCGGGGCCAAAAAATCGCAAGGCCGACCTGATGCGCCTCGGCCATCGAGAGGCGTTGGCCGCTTCCGGTCGGTTCATGCGCTTCGCGCCAAGCATGCAAATGCGCGTCCGAGCAAAAGAACGCGGTGCCCACGCACAAGGACGTCGCGGAACAACCGTTGGTACGCTGTAGGTCCAGCCACACCACGGCATCCGGCTGTACCAATGGCGTCAGGGCCGTGCCCTCGTCTTGGGTCCCGATCCGAATCGCTACCTCACACGCTCGGCAGCGCGATTCGATCATCGCGTCCCGGCCAATCATCGCAGGCGCCCCGAGCGCATCGACTGCGCACATGGCATGTATGGGCCGCCCATCGACGATAACGCGATGATCGGTCTCCCGGTCGGTAAAAGGATAGGCACCAGCGATCGTGTCGCGGCGAATATCGAAACCGATGAGGTCTCGTTCATCGAGGTCTCGCAAAGATGTCCGCAGCTCTGCCAATCCCATTGCGGAAATCTCAGAAAGCTGCTCCATCGAAGGAGCGCGGGTATGTGTCGCGTAATGGGTGAGGATGGCGCAATACACGCGGTCTTCAGCTTGTTTATGGCCTGCCCATCGTTTTCCGACATCGACGACGTCGAGCATCGCCAGCAGCGCACTTGCCGCCGCCTCGGACTGAACCGCAGACCACTTGGGAAAGGTCACGCCTTTACGAATCTCAAACTCGGGGCGCCGGGCTGGAGTCTCTCCGGCTGCGAGATTGCTCATTGAAAATGCCGTCATCCCACTAATCTCAGCAATTACGGGTTTGTTGAGACGACGGTTGATGGAAACCCGACATCTGCCGTTGCTTTGGTTAAAGCGGCGACGCTGGTTCTCTTATCGTCGAAGCGGATAACGGCCTGCTGCTGCTCGTAGGACACTTTCACATCCTTCACCCCGGCAACACCTTGAAGCGTACGCTTCACGATATAAGGACACGACGCGCACCACATTTTGACGTTCAGAGCGACCGTTCGCTCCGCTGAGAGCGCCGGCTGAGAACCGACAAAGAGCCCAACGAAAACGGCAAAAACCAGCAGCCCCTGCATCGCTATGCGTCTCATCTATCTGTCACCCCTTCGATACCACTGACTTATCAAAAGACCGATGTCCAACGGACAAAGGCACGATCGAATCCTCGGGCAGCGTTCGCGTTGCCTGCTTCGAAATATTCTCGATAGGCGCATCTTCACAACCACATTCCGTTTGCCGCCGCTTCATTCTTCGAAGGTAGATTGCATGGCCGGTGCCTGCAGCGACTACCATCAGCAGACCAATTCCCAATGGACCAATATCCCCGATCCATCCAAACGCACCCGCAAACAGCGCGCCAATCGCCGCAGGACCGAGGACACAAACCGCGCAAATGGGCGTAATCGCGGCTGCAGTAACGACGCCGGCAACGAGTTTATCGTTCATGAGTACGCTCCTCCACGGGCTGTCCTGGAGCTAGTTCGTCACCAGGCGTGCGGGATAGCCGATATTTGTAATCGTGCTGACAAGTGCGGCCTCGTCCGTTTTGCTTGGATCGTAGTGGACAATCGCGAGCTTCTTGCGAAATTTGACTGATGCCTTCGAGACCCCTGGTGTTCGTTCTAGGGCCTGACGAATGATGTATGGGCAGGACGCGCAGTACATGTTGTCCACATGCAATTTGACCAAGCGCCTACCCGCTGCTACCTGGGTTGCCTGTTCACTAGAAGCTGAGCCGCCAGACGCGCTTACACGGGCAACTCCACCGTCACCGAGCAGCAAGACCGCGCTCGCGACGAGAGCCAATCCAAAAATCACGGCGACAGACAAGAACTTCATCATCTCACTCCTTACGATTCCAGCAGCAATGGCGCGTAATAAGGGAAGGCAATTGCCGCCAGCACGAGAACCGTGGACGTCCATAAAATTAGCTTGTTCACTCGATCGGATATCGGCGTCCCACAATAGGTTCCCGTCGAACACGCGGCCGCGCTGGGCTTGCGGTAAGCCTTATAAAACCCGGCAGCGAGGAAGCCTGCCGTCGCGATAAAAAAGTAAATCTTGTAGGGATAGAGCGCCGCGAGATTGCCGATCCAGGCTCCCGTGATGCCTAGACTGAAGAGCACCAGCGGTACGATACAGCAGGACGACATGACGACCGCGCCAAGGGCGCTGCCACTGGTGAATATCGTCCGCTGCCGTCTGTCGTTGAATCCGGCATCGCTCTTGTCGGAGGTCGACGCAGGTTGCGGCGCAGAGAGGCTGCTATCTGGCATATGCACGGTCTTCCTATTCAAATACGAACTGAATGTAGGCTCTGTACCAAGTACAGGTTCAAGCCCTAATCAGTCGTTCACGGAGATTTGTTGTCTGGGTAATCCGGTGACCCGTTTGTCTAAGGCCGGCAAATATTTGATTCGCCACTCTCGTGTTTTTTCCAGGTCGAGACTATGCAATCGATTGTGGAGTCCTTCATAAAATCTGTAGATTATACAGGATAACCTTAACCTAGCATCGACGGAGGCGACCATGTCGGGTGCACGAGGACTCACGCGTGGTGCAGTATCCGCGTTGACCGGATGCAACATCGAGACGATCCGTTATTACGAACGGATCGGCCTTCTTCCTGCCCCACCCCGAACCCAGGGCGGGCACCGGATCTATGGCGAAGAATTGATCAGGCGGCTGCACTTTATCCGCCGATGCCGCGAACTCGGCTTCACACTGGACGAAGTTCGAAATCTTCTCGGTCTCGTTGATGGCAACGGTTACACCTGTGCAGAGGTCCAGACGATGACCCTTGACCATTTGGAGAGCGTCCGCACGAAGGTCGCAGACCTTAAGATTATCGAAAAGACGCTGAAGCAAATGGTCGCGCAGTGCAAAGGCGACGAAGTCCCGGAATGCCCAATAATCGACGCGTTATCCCATGCCGAGGCTCCGGTATCTAACTAGACGACCGGATACAGTTAATCGACCAGACCAAATTTGATTCATGGCAGTCGGAATGGCGTCACGGCAGAAAGTCGGATGATCATCTCCTGTTCCCGAGACCGCTCCCTATCGGGCATTGTCGGACGCATAGCAAAGCTTTATTTGCTTTTCACGTTGTATGCAGGCAGCCGACGCTGGCATTTATTCGCCGAGTACGCGTCGCCGTTCTTCGAACTCTTCCTTGTCGATCTCACCACGTGCAAAACGCTCTCTAAGGATATCGAGGGGAGACCTGCCGGGTGGGAGATGAGGCGTGGCACCGTGGCGCGGCCCTCCGAGCCAGCGGACCACAAGAACAACAACGACCACTATGGCCGCGATGAAGAAGATCATCATCAGAGGTCCAATGAACATCCACGGCCCGCCGCCCCACATGTGCGGCCCATAATAAGGCGTGCCTTGTTGCTCCGCCCAAGCGGTTAATGAGCTCCCCAACAAGGCAAGCATAGCGGCAGTCGAGAAGAGGATGCTTTTCATGTCCCACTCCATTTGTCATTGCATCGAATGTATTTTTGAACCCTAGAGGGCCTCAACACGGACGGTGAGATACGCGGGGAGATAGGCGGCGCGCCGCTCGTAGAGTCCGAGCACCTCTGCAAAGTCCACAGTTCCCATTTCCAGTCGCCCGCCATGCAAACGAAGAATGCTATCGGGACCCACCCAAAGAAACCCCATTCACTATCCATCATTGCAGTTAAAGGGAATTACCATCCGCCACATCCATCTCCGGTATTCATGACTCATTTGCTCTTGCGACAGCATTGTCAGACTAAACCGAGTTGAGGCGAACGGGACCAGCGCTTAGCGTCGGCGGATGAAGAATCTGTTCCGATATTTCAATAGTTCACCGGAGATCATCCGGCTCACAGTGATGCTGTACATTCGGTATCCGCTGTCGCTGCGTCAGGTCGAAGATCTACTGTTCGAGCGAGGCGTCGACATCTGCCATGAGACCGTGCGGTTCTGGTGGAACCGGTTCGGTCCGATGTTTGCCGCAGAGATCAGGAAGCGGCGTGTCCAACACCGGTGCTATTCGCGTTGGCGCTGGCACCTGGACGAGGTGTTCGTCAAAATCAATGGTGAGACGCTTTATCTGTGGAGGGCCGTTGATCACGAAGGCGAGGTGCTTGAGGTATTTGCGACGCGACGCCGGGATCGCAAGGCTGCACTGAAGTTTCTGAAGCGTGCGATGAAGCGCTACGGCCGGCCAAGGAGCATCGTGACGGACCGGCTCCGATCATACAGAGCAGCGATGCATGGAATCGGCGTTTCGGATCGCCAGGAGTGTGGGCGGTGGCTCAACAATCGAGCCGAAAACTCGCACCAGCCGTTCCGGCGACGAGAAGGAGCGATGGCGCGGTTCAGGGACATCAAGACGCTGCAAAAGTTCGCGTCCGTCCATGCCTCGATCCAGAATCATTTCAATCAGGACCGTCACCTCAACCGACGCGATATCTTCAAGCAGAACCGCTCCGCCGCTCTGGCCGAGTGGCATAAGTTGGCCGGATGAAATCGCGGGCGGTCCGCACTCGTGCGACAGATACAATTTGATCTGACAACGCCCATCCATCGTCTGTTTCGACCGGCGCGTGGAGACCCGCGATCAGTCATCTGCGGCTAAGTAATCAGCCCTCCGCGGGCCGAGTGGCGCCGGCTAGTCGTCGTCGCGAGTCTTGGTGGATACGGTCGTACCCGACCCCTCCCCCTTGGCGCTCTGGTCGCTCGAAGAGCAAGACTTGCTGCCTCCCTTCATGCAACATACCCCGATCGCACACATCACGGCGCAAGGGGCCACGGCGATAAGGATCGGCGCAAATCCGACGGCGACCAGCCAACCCCAGTTGAGAGCCGCGCCGGCTCCGAGGACTGCTACGGCCAAAAAGATTAGGCCACGGCGCCCGCCCATGTATGGGCGAGCCCGGTTGACTGCATTCCAAAGGTAATATCGCCCAAGGTTGATCGCGTCCCTGGTCAAGGACGGCTCAGCCGCGGCCGCTTTCGTCGTTTCGTTCGATGTGCTCATCGGTCACCTCGCGAGGATTAGTTGGTAAAAACATAGCGCTTCCAGTCACTAGAAGGTCAAGAAGTGGTCTGTCGCCGCCTATTCACATCCGCGGCACTTGGGTTATCTCATTGCACGTCTTCCGATCAATCGGCCGCAGCCGCATGGGATGCCAGGTATCGCTTAAGTACCTGCAGGACCTCGTCGCTGTCCCACTCGGCCGGTCCGACAGTGCGGCCGATCTCCCGGCCTTCTCGGTCGACCAGCAGCGTGGTGGGAATGCCCACAGCGCCCAGCAGTCGTGAGACCTTGCCGGTCTGGTCCACGTAGATGCCGAGGGCTTTGAGACCCAGCTCTTCGTAGAACGCCTTCACCACTGGCAGCCCGTCACGGTCGATCGAGAGCGGAACCACACGGAAATCGACACCTCCGATTTTCGCCTGGAGCCGGTCGAGTGAGGGCATCTCCTCCCGGCACGGAACGCACCAGGTGGCCCAGATGTTGAGGAGCACCATCTGTCCCTCGAACGCGTTCAGCGTCATTTCGCGGCCCTCGCCGTCGACGAACTTCAGCTCCGGCACCGACCTTGGCGTCTCCAGCGCGGAAAATGAAAATCCCTTGTCAGAGCGCGACGCTGTGATGGGCGTGGTGGTTGAAGGCACATCAGCAATTTCGTCCGGAACCTTCGTGCTGTAGTGATGGTAGATGCCGCCGGTGATGAATGCGGCAGCGACCAACGCAATTGCAGTGATGATCACTGTTCTCGGACGCATAAACGACTCCCGCAACGCGTCGACTGGATGTGCCGCCGCATAAAAAGTCCAACCTTTCAGGCCGCGCGCTTCATCGGCGCAGCTCTTCGATCAACGGTCCAATCTTGTTCCGATAAACCTCGGGTGTGACCGGCCCCACCTGCTTGAAGACGATCCGGCCGTCCCGGTCGATGACGAAGGTCTCGGGGACGCCGTAGACTCCCCACTCGATCGAGACCCGACCGTTAAGATCGGCGCCGGTACGCGTATACGGATCGCCCAAATCATCCAGCCATTCGGCGGCGTCCTGGGGGCGATCCTTGTAGTTGATGCCGTGGATCTCCTTCAGTCCGTGCCGGCCAATCCCGCGCGTTGCCTTATCAAGTGCGAAAGGCCTGGGCTCATCGGCAGCTACTCTCTCGCAAACTCCTTGGGCGTCCCGGAGCCTTGCTGGATCTCATAGATGATCAGCGGAGTTGACCTGCGACCCGGCATGCCGGGGGCCCCCACCGGCATGCCCGGTAGCGAAATGCCCCTGATCTTTGGCTTCTCAGTCAGCAGCTTCGTCAGGGTATCGATCGGGACCAGCCCCTCGACCACGTACCCGTCGACCGCCAGGGTGTGGCAGCCGTAAAAGCGCTCCGGTAGCGATGCGATGTCAGTAATAGTTGCTGAGTTTCAACGACTGTCCCCACGAGACTGACCGACTGGGCCGTTGATTAACTGGCAACGCTCATCAAATACGTTACCGCGCCTATATCTCGTAGCGGAGGGTTTGATGCATTTGTTCGTGAAAAGCGATCCTACGTGCAAGTGCGCTAAAACCATACTGGCATTTCCGTACTACGGAATGTCGGAATTCTGGGTTTTATGAAAAAGCATTTACTACGACCATCTTACTGGATTTTGACGTACGGAGTTTAACCCAAGTGGCTCATCGCAGCCGGAGCCTTTATTTAGCCACTTCCCATATCGGCAATTATGCGACTCCAAAGGTTGTCAGATCTAAATAGTGAGCTCGCAACCCGCTATGAGTAGATACTGCGCATGCCTAGCTGGTCGCGAGAGAGCGATCAGATGCCGATGCAGAGTCCATTCCCAATTCAACAACTAGAGAATTCGGCATCCTCATATATGCCTGATAACTCCTTGACGCCTTCAAGAGATAGGTCCGTCCCTCAACCACAAACCCATCCAAATTGTGCTTTACGGCATATGCCGAAAGGTCAGCCAACTTGTTAATAAATCCCCTCCCATTGAAATTTAAAGAGGTATTGCACAAGACGCCGTATCCGGTACGTGCCTTGAATGCGATAAGCAGGTCGTACAAATTTCGATTGTTCACAGATGAAACTGTCTGAATGCGAGCAGTCCCGTTCACATGGGTAACAGCTGCCAGCGCGTTCGTTCTTGCACGATGCGTAAAAAGCATGAATGGACTTGCTTGATCGCAGCCAAACCATCTTGCAGCATCTTCCTCTAAGCAAACAGGAGCAATCGGACGAAATTGCTCGCGCTGCTTGATCTCATTTAGCCGCACTCTGGTGCTTTCTTGGAATGGTGCAGCAAGAATCGATCGGTTGCCAAGTGCACGCGGGCCGATTTCATATTTGCCACTCACCCATCCGATAATGAGATCGTTGGCCAACATGTCGGCAATCAAATCATAGTTCGTCTCGTAGAGATCGTATTGCGCCAAATCGAAATTGCCGGCCGAGATGAAGCCAAGGCCAGAGTAAACGTCCCAATCAATTTTCGGATTCCCAGTAAAATGCAACTGGGCGTCGATCGCCGTCCCGATAGCTGAACCAGAATCGTTGGCAACAGGCGGGACAAAGACCTCGGGAAAAAGATCGGTTTCCTTCCACTTGGTGTTCCAATCACAATTCAGGCCGCATCCACCTGCGATGATTAGCGGCATTCTTTTCTTCATGTTCGATTTCGCGAATTGATAAAAAACATCAAAGATCTTGTCGCTAAAGATACCTGCGAAGTTGCGGAATTCTGCATCATCCAGTCCGACGTTGTAATACCGAGAATGTTCAAGATCTTTGTACGGATTCTCATCAAGGTATGGGCAGCCCAGCAGAAAGTCGATCAGCTCTTTTTCGTCAGCTGAAGGTGTATTGCGATTTGAAAATGAGGCCAAGGCCATGAGCTTCCCTGCGTCTGAGAAGCGAAAATAGGGCGCATTCTTAGGAAAGGTTGGATCGGCTAAGCCGTAGAGGCGGATATATCGATTCCCCGGCTGATTCATGACATCGGCAAGCTTCGTTATGCCCATCTCAGAATCGATCTCATAGAAGGCGCCGATCGCCCCTTCCCATACCAACGCATAACATGGAGTACCTTTCGGTAGAGTTGACATGCCGAAAGCGCAAAGTAGGTGCGATCGCTCGTGAGAAGAGGAGAAATATTGGACAGGCCTTCCTAAAAAGCGACGTTGATCTACGATGAATTCGTTCTTTGGCACGCCACGGTATCCGGTATGCGCATACGACCCGAGTAAGTGCTTTTCGCGTGGCCACCAACCGCCTGTGCAAATAACGTCGGGCATCTCATCAAGTTCGCCAAGAACGTTGAACACGTCATGACTGGATATCGGCGAGTATCGATAGTTCGAGTTCTTCTCCGCCTCGATCGAAAACACCAAATGAGCATCCTGAAGATAGGCGATAGCGCCGTCATGACCGGGATTAAACGAGAGAATCTTCACGTTGCTAGCGACCTCCGTCTTGAGCGATCCTCAGTGATCGAGACTTATTCAATTGGCTATGCCCAAGAGTTATTGGTGAGGTGCACTTGGTGCGCCCTCTCCTTGTCGCGCAACACAGCCTAGAGTAGAGCGTACAGGGCCTGCTAGGTAGCGCCAAGAATTTGTAGTCACCAACGCGACCGAAGGCCTTCTCTCAACGACGGCGGATAAGGATGAACCAGGAGCCCGACATTCCCGAGCACCATCGACAGCGCTCGGAATTCATTAGAAAGTTAGTTCAACGCCACCTAGGACAGCACCCCGTAAACGATCGGTATGGGCATCTGACACCCAAAACGATCGTGCAATTTTGGCATGACCTTCAGCGGTTGCCGCATGACGTCGAGGAATGCGTCGCCTCGTGGACCCGCTGGGGGACGCGCGGCTTCACGCATCTCTTGTTCGACGAGCATGCTGCCAAGGCTTTCATCGGTGACTCGTTGGGCACGCGGCACGAGTGCGCCTTCGAACGCTGCTACCACCCGGCCATGCAGTCCGACTATTTCCGGCTGTGCTATTTGCTAGTCGAAGGCGGTTTCTATGTGGATGCGGATGACGTCTGTGTTGGTGCCGACATCGGCCGCCTATTCGAGGACGGTCGGCTCAAACTGCAACCCCTTTGCTACGACATCGCATCTGGCGCAATGGTGAAGCCGTCCGTATTTCTTTGTCCTGGTGCTTACGATCCGAACTGGATTTTCTACTTTAACAATAATCCACTCGTTGCAAGCCGGGAACATCCGATCATCGAACGTGCGCTCGAGCAGGCGACAAGTCTTCTCGAACTCGCTGGGGAGGACGCATTGCCAGAGATTCAGGCGACGACCGGGCCGGGTAATCTTTCGAAGTCGATTTTCGATTTTGGCACGACGTCGGAAGGCGGTGTTGAAAGCGATCTATTTGTATTGCGAGACTGGGATTCACTTGCCATCTCGCGATGGCCATTGATTCACCGCGGCGATGCCAGAAACTGGCGATTATCCAATCAGAAGAAGTTCAATCATATAGACGGATAATCTCCGGATGAACCTTTCGAAACCGCTGCGTTCAGCGTCACGCCTTCTCCACATCCTATTCTTGCAATGCCGATCCCGCCTGCCACGGCAGCGGTGCGTCACGTTCTCGGGGGCCTCGGACACTCAGCAATCTGGGATCGGTCCCATCTTCGTCATCAACTTGGACAGACAAACGTACCGTTGGAAAAATATGGTGCGCGAGCTCGATTGTATCTTGGATGCCTCTGGCAAGCCGCTCTCGGAGCGTGCAGTTCGATACTCCGCATGTGACGCGCAGGTTGATCTTGCAGAATTCCATGATAGCGCCGATGTCCAACCGTTCTACACCCTCGGCGACCAACTATTTGTCGAACCGCAACCTCATGCGGTCCCAGATGCGTTTGATCTTAAGCGCCCGATTAAGATGAGTCAGGCAGAGATTGCCGTTGCTTGCTCACATATCGGCGTCTGGAGAGAGATCGCACAGTCCAACGTTTCCTATGCTCTAGTGCTTGAGGACGACGTCTGGTTCGAGCGGGGCTTTGGGCGGATCCTCGAGCAGGCGTGGCGCGAGATGGAAGATTCTGACCGGCTCAGTCCAAGGTTCGATGTCTTGTATGTATCGTACGGGGAGGTGCGCCACGGTGCTCCAAAGGAACTACTTTCGAAGAATGTGTTTCGCCCGGTGCGTGGTCTCTGGTACCTGTCCGGTTACGTGCTCTCGAAGCAGGGGGCGCAGGCGCTGCTTGACCTTCTTCCGTGCCGCGGCCCGATCGACCTATGGATTAATCATAAGTTTCGAAAGCTGGAGGTTCGGGCTTTGCGCCGCTCGGTGGTCAACCAACGTCGCGATCTCCACTCGACGAATTCATACTCAATTCTACCAGCGCTGAGCCGGATTGGCATTCTCGATAGCGGCGACGCGGCGCTGTTTCATCAGCGGCCAGCCCATTCTCCAGTTTTCGCGTTCGGAGCCCCGGGATCTGGGCTGTCATCGATAGCAATGGCCCTCTCGATGCTTGGTTATCGCTGTTGCAGCGATTTTGACGATATCCCGAAATGTGAATTTGAAAGGTTGCTCGCAGGTCGTACTGATCGCGTTTTCGACGCTTACGTCAACATAGGTTCGCTAAGACGACAGATACGCGTGCTTAGCCAGCGCTACCCAAGCGCCAAGTACATTGTGATCGGTGAAGTAGAAAAACCCGTTGATCGCAACGATGGCGCCATACTAGAGGCGTTGAAAGGGGCCGATGTCCTTTATCTGCAGGGCGAACACAAAAGCAGGTGGTCTTCAATTTGTGAGCACTTGAGACTAGCGCCGCCGGACGCGCAATTCCCGTCTGTTCGAGAAATTGGACTGCGAAGGCACCAGCGAGAGCCACTCGGCAGGGAAATGGCCACTCCTGCAAGGCGACTTCGGCACGACCCGTCGCCGTGGATAGCGCAGCCACCCGCAGGTTGGACCGGGATCAGATCGAGTGCGTTCGACGGACAGAAAGCATCAGCTTCTTTGCGGATGTGCTTCGAGGACGACCTCGCTCAAATCCAGTCCACGCGGTGGCTGCTGCGAAATGATACCTTCCCTGGAAATCTCGGGCTTTTTCGACCGGCTAACGTCACCTCAGCAGCGGGCGACGGTCTCTCACTTGCGGTCAAAGAGGAACCACTTGGCGTTCGGGATTTCAGCGCAGCAGCGATCTCAAGCCGCGCCAGTTTTCTGTTCGGGCGTTTTAAAGCAACACTGCAAGCCACGAATGTTCCCGGCCTGGTGACCGGGTTCTTTCTCCACCGAGATTCGCCCCGACAGGAGATCGATGTAGAAATACTAGGGAATCAACCAAATCAGCTTCTGGTCAATGTGTTCTATAACCCGGGCACCGACGGCGCGAAATTCGATTACGGCTACCGGGGAACGCCCGCTATCATAAAGTTGGGATTTGATGCGTCAAAGGCCTTGCATGAATTCACGATCGAATGGGATCCATGCGAGATCAGGTGGTTCGTCGATCAGAAGCTGGTCCACCGACGCGCCACATGGGACCCCACCCCGATCCCGCACCTACCAATGACGTTACACGTCAATACTTGGCCGACCCGCTCACGACAGCTCGCGGGCCGACTAGCACTCCGCAGGCTGCCTGAGTCAGCGATCGTGCGCCGAATCGCCGTCGATGCACGCAACGTGTAGGCGCGGGCTCACAGCCAGCGATCGACAGCTGCTGTTCGCGAAGCCAGATGGCCGAAACCCGCTATTTGCAGGGTTCGGTTCACGGATGCCCAGTCCAGCGATTTAGGACAAAACCTTCCGCAAGCAGCGAGTGCATTAGGCGCCTTTTCGTTTCAGGTTGATCGCAACGTCACCGCAGTTGCACCGGATGGTTTCACCGGACCCGACGCGGGGTTGCAGTTCAACGAAGGACTTGCAGTTGTCGCATTGCATCGTCGCAAGAAGGTCCGAAAATGCACTGACGACAAGCCGGACTTCACTGGCCTGCAAATTGGCCCAGGCGTTGTAATGGACGGCCGGGTTGATCGCCCACTCTTCTGTGCGCACCCTCGCTCTTGCATCATCGACACGTTCAAGGATCTCGCCCACTGCCTTCGCATCTTCGTTCTTGCCCCAGGAATTTGCAGCCTTGACCGCATCGCCGAGTTTCTTGCGCCAACGGTTGACCACAGGTGGCATGAGATCGCCTAGATCATACCGCCCATCCCCCTTGAACCGGACTTCTGCGCGCAGGGAGTCCGCCATGGTGTTGGCGATAAACTCCAGGTAATGACGCAACTTTGCAGCGGCGCCCTGGACGTCGTTTTTGTTCAGGGCCCCCTCGACCTCCTCCCAGATCTCCTGGTGCCGCCACACCTTCGGTCCCGTTTCGACCGACCAGCCGCTGAAGGAAACACCGCCCTTAACGAGGCCCTCGGTGTGCATGTATTTGAGCCAGACTGGATCGTGCGTGGTAAGGATAAACTGGGTGTCCGGAAACTCGCGCTTGAGCAGCTTGCAAACCTCCCGGCGATGCTCGGTGTCAACGGACATCAGCACATCGTCCAGGACGGAAAAGGTGAATTTGTCACCAAGCGTGCGCTTCATCAGGGCGAGATACAGGCACAGCCCCATGCCGTCCTGGTGACCTTCGCTGTGATAGGCCCCGGGTGGGAACTTGCCGTAACCGTAGAAGTCGACATCAAAACCCAGTTTGGCGGCGGACGGGATCAGCTTCCCCTCGAACTCGCCTTCATCCTCGTGGTTGAGGCTGCGGTAATAGGCAGTGAAATCCCCGGCAACCTCGTCGTACAGCCCTTCGAGGATCTCGTCTGTCTTGGCCTGGTAGACTTCTAGGACCTTGGCAGCTATGCCGGCCCTTGACTCGGCGTCCTGGAATTCAGCGCGCGCTTCAACAGCCCTGCGGTAGTGGTCCTCCGCCCGCGTGAGGAAATCGCGGGCATTGTCTTCGTTGGAAACATCGGGAAGCGCGTCAACGGCGAGCGAATATGCATCCAGGCAATCGCCGGCCTCCGCGGGCGGTGTCCACCACTCGAATTCCAGAGCGTCCTTTGCTTTGTCAATGCCGGAGGCATCAGCAACGAACGCCCGAAGCGCGCCGGTCGCATCCTCGATTCCGGTTTCATAGGCCGAGAACGCCTGCGTATTCGGCACCACCTCCAGCTTCGCTGCGTCTGCGATGATCCGGGTTATCAGGCTGGCATGGGCGTCGAGTTCACCAATGATGTGGTTGACGTTGGCATTCAGCCTGGAAATGAGTTCGCCGGCCTCCTTTGCGCTGTCCAACTTGCCGGCAAGGTGTTTGAGCAGCGCTTCACGGTCCCATGACGTATCGCAAAGGGGACAGGAATCTTCGTTAACCAGCTCTATACCGGCTTTGACCAGCGCCTGCTGCCTGATGGATCGCAACGCGGTCGCATCTTCCAGGATGCTCCCAATGTCCTGAAGGGCGGCAGCGCGCTTCTCGGCTGTCTCTTTGTCTTCACCGTCGGCAGCCGCCCGCCTGACCTTCGCGAGTTCTGACTTGGCCTGCACCTTCACTACCGGCGCTTGAGCGCGTGCTGTCTCTTCCCGCACGCCTTCCTTGAGCGACGTGCCGGCTTCCAGCTTTTCCAGCGGCGCCAGCGCGAGAACTGCGCGCCGCTCGTTGACCGCCTTCAGGATTGCCGCCGGGTCCGGTTTTTCGGTTTCGAAAGCCTTGAGCAGTTCGCTGCGCGCCTTGGCCTGCGCCTGCTGTTTGGTATCACGTTCGCGCCGCGCCTCGTTGGCCAGGCTTGTCAGCACTTTTCGGGTTTGCTCGACATCGGACAGCCTTAGCAATTCCTGGACATCGACAGAGCGCTTGTTCGGCTCGGCCAGGATGTAGCGGATGATCTCGCGCCGGGAGAGCGCGAATTCCGGGTGGATCTGGACTTCCTCGATGACCGCCCGGATATCCGGCTCATCCGGGCCGAGTGTGTAGTCCGACGGGTTTGCGACACTGCGTGTGATGGTAGCGCTCTTGCCCAGCCCGGGGATATGCGCTCGCAGGCGCACGACCGCCTCCTGCGGTTTCCTATATTCCTTCACGTGGGGGGCGTGAGTCTTGACGCTGAGATCGCCGGTGCCGCGGCCCGACAGTCGCGAAACGTCACCGGTCAGGGCAAACTCGATCGCATCTACAACGCCGCTCTTGCCGGTGCCGTTCGGACCGCAGATACCGAAGTTGTCCCGTTGGAGATCGAGGGTGAGTTCCCGGATGCCGCGGAACTTCTCGATTTCGATTGTCTCGATCCGGATCACTGCTCATCTGCTCCTTTCTCCGGGGAAAGAGCGGATTTCAAATTGGCGACGTTGATGGTCTGGCCCGAAGTCAGCGCGTCCTTAAGGCGATCGCAGGCTGCGGCGTCAACCTGCTCATCGGCACGCAGCGCGGCAATAAACGCCTCGAAAACCTTCCCGGTTGTTGGCGAACGCGGCTTTTTTGGTTTCGGTTTCTGTGCCATCTCTGATGCAACCAAAGGGACAAAAACATTCAGCCCCATCTACACAGGGAGCCATTTATAAATCAAGAAGACTCGGCCAAATTACTAACGCCAGCGCAAATGCGTTTGTACCGGTCGAGAAAGCCTTTCAGGCATGCCGATTCCGCATCTGTATCGATCGCTGGCCTTTGGGCCGCGGGTGCAGTGACCCGCAGCGCATGGTGTCTCGCGCTCCTGGCAAACGGATGATGCGACTGTGATTTGAACAACGGCTGTGTGGGAAAAGGTTGCCGATGAAATTTAGTGAATCCGAACAAGTGTGGATAAGCCCAGCGCTTTGCGGGGCTTTTCTCTGTCAAGGCATGTGTGCGATCTTTATACAGCGATTGTCTCCTGCCGAGAACACTAACAGCGTTATAGAAGGCTTCGTTGCACCATCTAGGTGACCCAACAGTCTTGCGCCTTGATGCCCTAATGAAGTCCTACAAACGGCGCAACCAAATCTCAAGCTCCCGGGTCGCCCGCACATCATCCCGGTTGTACGAAAGGATCGAGCTCTTGATTGCCTCCCGCTCATCCGGGTCGTTTGAGCGCAAATAATTGATGTACTGCACGACGGACCACTGCGAACCCGACTCTTCATTCTCCCACTGAAAGTTCACCAAGTCCGGATGCTTGCAGATGTTCTTCAACCCATACCCCGACAGCGGCAATACTAGGTTATCGGTGACGGCCTTCTGTATGTCGTAGAGCGGACCGGCCGCCCTATCCAACAGCCATACGGCGATTGGATGGTCCACCATCTCAAACCGCTTCGCATACGCCGATATGCGATCGCGCTCATAATGCGCAAAATGGACGAGCTTTAGGTCGGCAAACCGGTCCCTGTACTCTCCCACCTTCTCGAGAAACGCGATCCAACCGTCCCGATCGTCTTCAAGGCGATCTGTCCAAATGTAATGATAGTTTTCCGGCTCGTACGGCGGTTCCAGGAAACCCCATAAGTAAACATGCTGATGGCCATCAGGCGTCTGGGGGTTTGCTTCGATATCGAAATGCACCCAGTCGCCGGAGGGCAGCTCAATGTCATTGAGCTTCGTCATCTTACCCGTTTTCCAAGCTTGGGCTTGGAGTACGGCGCGATCCTTCTTTGGTCCCTTCAGATAGGGAACATCCGGAATCGCATGCGGATCACCTTGCGAAAGATCCGTGATCGTCTCGATGCCGTGAGCGCGGAGGCCGTCGGCGCTGCGCCGTTCGACACCATATAAGAGTGTCAGATCTTCCCGCGCCACGAACTCCGGCTGACAAACGCTGTAGTACGGACAAACGCTACATTTGCTTTCGCCGTATGGCGCATCCGGGCGAGCGTGGTTTGTAAGAAGCGCCCGCGCGTCCGCAATGAACTGATCGAGGGGGCCGTCGAACTCGGCACCAACCTCATCAACCTCTCCCGTCCCGAGATACACCAACCCCGGATACGCGCTGCCAAGCAGCCGCCGGTAGAAGGCGAGCTGAATGCCGATCTCTTTCTTGATCGACTGCGCAAGTTTGGCATCTGCCGCCTGATAGGCGCCATCCTCTAGAAGAATCAGAAAGTCCGGAATCCCATAGAGCTCACCGGTTCCATCCGAGAGATGGGCCTGGTAAATCACCGGCGTCGCTTCGTGGATCAGCTGCTGCGTATGCTCGACAGATGTCGCTTCCACGACAGTCGACTCTTCGGCAAAACGATCGCGGACCGCCGCTTCATGTTCCAGACCCAGCGCCATCACGAGCTGATCGAACGGATCCAGCGGTTCTTCTATCAATCCCGGCGGCGGATTGTGGTCGTACCAAAGCCGCCGCGGGCAATGCGTGAAAGAAACAACATCCGATGCTGATATTCTCGCCATAGGAGAAATTATACGACAATAACTCAATGTCAGGAACGGTGAATACGCGACAACCCCGGTCCCGGAACACGGGCCCCGTCTCGCCGCCGCTCTGATCGCAGCCCTGTCTGTGATCACAATCGATTGAGATTACACCGTTTTTAAGCGCAGAAGTCTTTTGACTTTCCCGCCGGGTCTACACAGTATGGGTTTGGAGCCGGTACGCACGGCTCTGGGGCTTAAGACACCCCTCACAAAGCGGTCGGCGCTGACCGTGATAGCGCCACACTCCTTGACCTCTATGGTCGGGGAGCCTGTGGCTATACAACAGGCCCTCGGCTAAAGGCTGCAGGGACCGTCTTTGTGCGGTTGTTTTACTCCCCGATCACCAGAGATCATATCGATGCCAACTTGCGGGGGCGTACCGCAAGCCCTGGCTCGGGGGAGTAAAATGTGGAGACACTCTTCGGCCATCTGGCCACCCGGTTCGCCGCTTCACCGGAAAACATCGCGATCGAGGCGCTCGGCTACATTCTCGGCCGGTCCCGTGCTGCCCGGATCGCCTTTGCCAAACATCTAGGCGTTTGCGGCGTCGCCATCCCGGAGTCGACGCGCTTCGTGACGCAGGCAAGCGGTGACGACGATTCCCGTCCCGACCTGGAAGGACTGACAGATATTGAAGAGCGCGCCTGCGTCATCGAGTGCAAATTCTGGGCGGGGCTCACGGCGAACCAACCAGTTACATATGTCTCCCGGCTACCCGACAACAAACCCGGCATTCTGGCTTTCATTGTCCCGTCGCAGCGATCGACATCGCTTTGGGCGGAACTCGCAAAACGCCTTGCCATGGCCGGTATCCCCCTTGGCGAACAGCAAAGTGCCGGCTCGGAAACCACGCATGCGACATTGGCGCAATCCCACGGTTTCGTTCTCACCAGCTGGCGCGCCGTCATCGAGGATATCTCGCGGTCGCTGCAGCGGGAGCACGACCAGGACGTATTGGAAGACGCAAAGCAACTTCTCGGGCTCTGCGACCGGATGGACCAGGTGGCGTTTCTTCCCTTCCGCAGCGAAGAGATCACGTCGCCCGAGGTCCCGCGGCGATTTCTGCAACTGACTCAGCTGGCCATCGATGTCTGCGACCGGTTGGTCCAGTCGGGACTATGCAGCAACAGAGCGCCGGACGGAACGCGCCTGACCGCAGCAAGCGGCAAGAACATCTCCGGTCGATACATGTGTATTTCGGAGACCGTGTTCATGATGTGCTTCGACTGCGAGGCATGGAGCCGCCACATGGCATCGCCGCTCTGGCTGCGCGTCGACGGGAATCGCTATCCCCATGCCCGGCGCGGGGTGCAGAGCTACTGTGACGATAGGGGTCTGGAGACGCCGATCGTGGAGATCGGCAAGGAACTGGCCATCCCTATAGACGTCTTGCCCGATGTAGAGCCGGACCAATTGCTCGACGACCTCTGCGACCAGGTCGAAAACATCTGTTCGGCTCTGGCCAACGCTGAACATCAAACGAAAGCCATGATCGATGGATAAGGAAACCTTTTATCAAGAGCATGGTGTCTATCCTCTCCGGCAATGGACCTACCCGAAAATACTGATTTACAACGGGTTCACGTCGGATGAACGGATCCGCGGGTGGCAACTCGCGTCATGGTTCATGGATAACGGATGGCTCGCCAGACCCGAGGTTTGCTCGGTGACGGGCAGTACAACCGATGTCACATATCACTCCGAAAACTATTACATCCCGTGGGACCCATACTATATCGGCAAAAAGCCGCATACGGCGCTGCACTGTCGGTTCAAGAGTCCGGCATGGTGGCGAAGTATCGTTGAGAAGAACACGAAAACCGGAGAGGAATGGTTCTGCGATCTCTCTTTTGACCCCGCATATGATCTTGCCACTCAGTATCGTTCGGAGTTTGGTCAAGACACCCGAGATGTGTTCGCTCATGCCCCGGTGCCAACCAACATCGAAGTCCCCTGGGATGAGATCCGCTCGACAATTCATCCGATCGAGGACGCCTAGCACCAGCCGCTGTTCTTCGAGGCTGATTCAATCTTCCAAAAAATTCAGCATCAATTCTTGTCTCGCGTCAGATTTACGCTCGACACGTTCTATCCAGTAATTATCCCCCACTAACATCTTGGCTCTAGTGACAGCATCGTCATAAGAATTAAGGTTCGTGTCAGATTCACAAGATGCGACCTAGCGATCGCGGCTCTCACGCGGCAAAGCAACGCCCCGTCGCTATATAACGCATTGAGTGCAGGTGTAAGTGATGATGATCAAACGGGGCCGCAGCCAGGAAAACCCGGGGCGGTGTCAGGGCTTAATAGCTCGATGGTCTGAATGGGACCCGGTTCGCGGACTTCATCAGGGCCAGCGGTCAAGCGCACCGCGCAAACAGGCCGGACACATGACCGCAACCCGCAACGGTCAAAATCACCTAGAATTGCCCTAGCGTTGAAGGGGCCGTCCACACATGGCACCGCCTGTAATACTGCCACTTTGCCAGTGGCGTTCGTGAAGCAAACTGCTTTTGGTTGCGCTACTGGATCTAGTTCACGATTTTTTGTCAAGCGAAATCAATATGTTGTTCAATAAACTGCTTGCCCTATCGCGCGTTTGGAGTTAATCTCCGTTTAGATCGTTCGTCTAACTTCCTCCCCACAGAGCAGCACGCATCGGAGCAGCACGAGGGGACCAACGGACCTAGAGGGTTCGCGGTCTTCAGTCGTTCCGATGACCAGTCGCGCCACTCTACGGTCCTCCCGACCACTGGCTACAAATCGGCCAAGCACGGAGGAAACCGATATGACTGCAAAATCTGCAAACACGGTCCACGCACCAATTTCCCCTAGCGGGCATCCCGACAAACCTGAACTCTTGCTCAACCACATTGCGCTCGAACTCGTTCCGATCGATGCCGTGAAACCTGCCGCCCGACAAGTCCGAATTCATACGGAAAGCCAGCTTACGAAGCTGGCTGCAAGCGTCGACCGGTTTGGCTTTGTCACCCCAATCATCATTGACAGCCATGGTTCAATCATCGCGGGACATGGTCGTGTCGAAGCGGCACGGCGCCTCAACATGACGCGAATACCTGCTCTGCGCATCGACCATCTGACGGATGCGGAGATCCGAGCCTACCGCCTTGCCGATAACAAACTCGCGGAACTGAGTGCCTGGGATGAGGACGCGTTGCGGCTTGAATTCTCTGACCTTCTGGAACTCGACTGCACCTTCGATCTTGAGACTGCCGGATTCGAGGTGGCCGAAATTGACATCATCATGCAGGACACCGCGGAAGTGGGCGAAGATGATCCTGGGGATGAGGTCTTAGAGCCCAACACCGTTGCAGTTTCTCGAGTCGGTGACCTTTGGAATGTAGGCGTTCACCTCGTGCTCTGTGGTGATGCGTTAGAGGCCGCGAGCTACGAGACCCTATTAAGCGGCAACCCGGCACGATTGTGCTTCACCGACGCGCCTTACAACGTAAAAATCAACGGAAATGTTTGCGGTCGCGGCCAAATCAAACATCGGGAATTCGCGATGGGCTCCGGCGAGATGGCCGATGCGGAATTCGAGCAATTCCTATCAATCAGCCACAGTCATATCGCAGCACATTTGGTCGATTGCGGTCTAATTTATTCCTGCATGGATTGGCGGAGCGCCGACAAGCTCGTTCGCGCCGGCAAATCGATTGGGCTCAAACATGGAAACACCTGTGTTTGGGTAAAGGACAACGCGGGATTGGGCAGCTTTTACAGGAGCCGCCACGAGTTCGTCGTTGTGTTTAAAAAAGGTGATGCCCCTCATCTAAACACCGTCGAACTGGGCAAGCATGGCCGCTCGCGCTCGAACGTTTGGATGTATCCCGGCGTAAATACGCTGAAACAGGGCCGGATGGCCGAATTGGCCATGCATCCCACGGTGAAACCTGTTGCCTTGATCGCCGATGCGATCAAGGACTGCAGTCGGCGTGGCGACATCGTGCTTGATCCGTTTGCTGGGTCCGGCTCTACGCTGATCGCCGCGGAGCGGGTCGGCCGCAAAGCGCGTGTCATGGAGCTCGATCCCCTATACGTCGATACCATTCTGCGCCGCTTCCAACACGTTTATGGTGTCGATGCTGTTCACGCCGAAAGCGGATGCAGTTTTCCCGAAATCACAGAACGCCGTTTGGCGGAAGTGGCCGAAGACGGCATTAATAAGCCCGGTCGAACGACCGTCCGAAAACGGAAACGTCCAGCTGATGGTCGGGAGGCTGTGCCTCGTGTCTAAGAAAAAGCTGAAGCAACCGCGTGTTCGGAAACGAAGACGGCCACCTATGCAGCCAGCGGAAGGGGTATCGCTTGCCGACGATGCCATTGCCGCCGCCGAAGCTGACACAGAGACCAACGTCGATGCAGCCCACCAAAGAGAAGAGACCGACGCCTACCGGGTTGGTTACTGCAGGCCGCCGCTTAAAAATCGGTTCAAAAAAGGAAAATCCGGGAATCCTCGGGGACGTCCCAAGGGGCGCAAGAATATCCGGACGTTGGTTAGAGAAACGCTGTACACGCCCATTACTATGCGGAAAAACGGTCGGGAAAGGCGGATCCCTGCCCTGCACGCGATGCTCGTCCAACTCCGCAACATGGCGGTCGCTGGCGACCCTCGGGCTATCGATAAGGTTCTAAAGCTGCTTCCTTATCTAGATGAGAGCGAGAGGACGGCGGGTGAAGCTGACGCAGCCGCCCCTTCGTTCGACCCGGAGCAAGACCGCGCGCTTCTCGATGAGTTCGCGCAAATGATCCGCGACTCAGGATCTCCTGCGTCTAAAGAGGGCGGGGGTGATGAGCAATGACGAATTGCGCGCCGCCGCTCTGCGGCGTGAGAATTTTTATTTTTTTGTCAGAGCGGTCTTCGAGCACCTTCATACTGGTCAGACCCTGTCTCAAGCTCAATATCTAGAAGCGATGTGTTTTGAGTTCCAGCGAGTCGCCGAGGGTCGAGAACGGCGGTTAATCGCAACAGTACCCCCGAGGCATTTGAAGAGTATCTGCGCATCAGTCGCGCTTGCCGCTTGGATGCTGGGCCATGATCCAACACTTAAAATTATCGTTGCATCTTATGGCGATGATCTCGCCCGCCGCCATTCCGCAGACTTCCGGAGAATTTTGGAGAGTCCTTGGTATCAAGCGTTGTTCCCGAATGTGCGGATCGATCCGCGGGGCAATCGCGCCGACGAAATCCGCACAACAGCAGGCGGTGGCCGAAAGGCCGTCTCGCTTGGAGGGGCTGTCACGGGGTTCGGTGCGGACGTCATCATGATCGATGACTTGCTCAAAGCGCAGGATGCACTTTCCGAGCGCAGACGTGAGGAGGCCCGAGAGTATTTTGAGCTGACCCTCTATTCGCGGCTCAACGATAAGCGGTCAGGTCGAATCATTGTCATTCAACAGAGGCTTCACGAAGATGATTTTGCCTCATACATTCTTGAAAAAGGAACCTACCGGCATCTCAATTTCCCGGCCATCGCGTCGCAGCAAGAATCCCATTCACTCTATCTCGGACGATCCTACGCACGTGCGGTTGGCGATTTGCTTGATCCTGAACGTGAGCCAAGAGCGATCTTGGAATCAATTCGCGATGATATAGGCGCTTACGCATTCTCGGCGCAATATCTTCAGAACCCAGCACCAGAAGAGAGCTGTCTCATCCGTTTGGAACGGATGACGCTGGTCGAACAAGCTCCGCCGCGTAAAGAAATGCAGTTCATTATCCAGAGTTGGGACACGGCGACAAAAGACAAGCCCGAATGCGACTTTTCCGCCTGCTCGACCTGGGGGTGGTCAGGCCGTTGGCATCTGCTCCACGTCTACCGGGCGCGTCTCGAATATCCGGAATTGAAAGCGATGGCGCTCAAACTTAAACAGGATTGGGCAGCAGATCGGGTTCTCGTCGAGGATTCCAACAATGGCCGGGCCCTTGTGCAACAGCTGCGCTCAGATGGCGACAAAGCATTCATATTCTCGAAGCCAAAGGGATCGAAGCTAGAGCGCCTGATCGCGCAAAGCGACATCCTTCAATCGGAAAAGGTCGTGATTCCAACACAGCCACGCTGGTTCGACGACTTCCGACGGGAGCTCCTGGTCTTCCCGAATGGCCGGCACGATGATCAAGTCGATAGCGTGACCCAATTTTTGCAATGGGCACAGAGCCATCGTGGTCGCGCGTTCGTCAATCGCGATCCGGTCACCAGAAGGCGGATTCGACCAAACAGACGCTCACGGCAACGTCGCGTGGCGACGGCCTAGCGGGAAACAAGACGCGACATTGAGCTAGCTCTGCGATCGCCGTTCTTCGCATTCCTTAGCGAACTTGCGACAGGACTTTGCTCACCATAAGAGCGTTACTTTCACCAGGATCGACACAGAAAATCGTCGCAACCTTCGCCCCGACTGACATAAATCTCGGGGCTTCGGGTCGTGGGAGGCCGTATACCGGTAACGGCCGAAAACACCCACTTACCGTGTCAATGACGTGCGTAAAGAGCAAAAACTTCGATCTTCCCGCTGGACTTCCTCGGCAAAGGAAGCGGTACTGCAAGGGCTTGGGCCGCAACGACGGCCCCGCCCTTGCCGGCCCAACCGGCGGGGCCTCAAGAGGTGGAAGCGCTGCAATCGGCGCAGCGCAAACACCAAAAGAGGCTCATCATGGCAAAACCCACCAAGACATCCGGAAAGCAGTCAAAGCCCAAGGCGAAACGACAGAACAAGAAGCCACCTGCGGCCGCAAACAACTCGGTGAGACCAAACACGAAGACCGCATTGCTGGTGGAGATGCTGAGCGATCCGAACGGAGCCACGCTCGACGAGTTGGTCAAGAAGATTGGTTGGCAACCGCATTCCATTCGAGGGGCTATCAGCGGCACCGTCAAAAAGAAGCTGGGCCTGACCGTGACATCCGTGGCCGAAGAGGGTCGCGGCCGGGTCTATCGCATCGTGACGGACGCATAAGATGGCACAGAATAGCAATGGGTCTTCTGATATCGCTCAGACGATCAAAGAGTTGGAAGCGGCCCCTCGTCCCGAGTTGGCCGAGCGGTGGCAGCGCCTCTATCGAGGCCGGCCGCCGAAAGGTGTGAGCCGGCGCTTTCTGATCGCTGCCATCGCGCATGCGCTTCAACTGCGGGCGCATGGACGAACTGCGTCGAGCTTGCGGCGGCGGATCGAGCGCGTTGCGGCAAAACGATCCCGCGACGCCGACGCCTCGCCAACAAACGTGCCGACGCCTGGTGCGCGGCTCATCCGCGAGTGGAACGGGTCGACCTACACCGTGGACGTTACCGAGGACGGCTACGTCTGGGATGGCGTGCCCTATCGGTCTCTTTCCGCAATCGCACGGACCATCACGGGCACCCGATGGTCCGGCCCGCGCTTCTTCGGCTTGCCAAAGGAGAATGCATCATGACGCGGAAGCGGCTTCGCTGCGCGATCTATACCAGAGTGTCGACGGACGAAGGGTTGGACCAGGATTATAACTCGCTTGAAGCCCAGCGGGATGCCTGTCTCGCCTACATCAAGAGTCAGGCCGGTGAAGGATGGGTTGCAACCAAGGATCTTTACGACG
Organism: Alphaproteobacteria bacterium; assembly: GCA_965228425.1. Classification (GTDB taxonomy): domain Bacteria; phylum Pseudomonadota; class Alphaproteobacteria; order UBA8366; family UBA8366; genus JAJFJD01. Next base: position 199,561 of record OZ245815.1, read on the forward strand.
ACGGGGGGTATTCCGGCGGCAGCATGGAACGGCCGGCCCTCCAGCAGCTGCTTACCGATGTTCGGAACAAGTCCTTGGATTCACTAATCGTTTACAAAGTGGACCGCTTGACGCGATCGCTTGCCGACTTTGCCAAGATCGTCGAGATTCTCGATGACCAAGGCGTTTCCTTTGTGTCGGTAACCCAACAGTTCAACACCACATCCTCGATGGGCCGGCTGACCCTGAATGTTCTTCTGTCCTTCGCCCAATTCGAACGCGAGGTCACAGCGGAACGGATCCGAGACAAGATCGCAGCTTCCAAGAAGAAGGGCATGTGGATGGGCGGCGTTGTTCCGCTCGGATATGACGTCATTGAGCGCAAGCTAATCGTCAATCCATCGGAAGCCGAAACGGTCCGCACGCTCTTTCGCCTGTACCGTGAGTTGGGGACGGTCAAACGCCTAAAGGAAGAAGCCGATCGTCTGGGGCTGCGGACCAAAGCGCGCAAACCCAACAACCCCTCCCATAGGGGCCGACGCGGTGGAGATCCGTTCACCATAGGCCACCTCTATAAGCTGCTCGCCAATCGACTCTATCTCGGGGAGATGACGCACAAGGGTGCCAGCTATCCTGGTGAGCATGACGCGATCATTGAGCAGGGACTTTGGGATGCCGTAGAGGATCAGTTGAACCGTAATGCACTGAAACGATCTCGAACTGCCAAGACGAATGGTTCGAACCTGCTGACCGGGTTGTTGTACGACGAAGAGGGAAATCGCATCTCGCCGCACTACTGTGTCAAGCAAGGGCGACGGTATCGCTACTATGTCTCCCGCAATCCAGGGAGCCGGAGCGAATGGCGTCTGCCGGCAAGGACCATCGAGACTGTGGTCGTCTCCGGCATAGTCGCCTTCCTGAAGGATCAGCGGCGTGTGATCGATCAAGTCATCCCCGCGCAAGTCATCAATGATGCAGTTGAGAGAATGCTCGCTAGGGCCAAGGACCTTGGCAATCAACTCGAAACCGGCACGGCCTCACAGCGCCGATCGACCCTTGTCGATCTCGTGGATCGGGTGGGTCTTTCGCAAGAGCGTGTCCGAGTCGAGTTGCAACGATCCGGTCTTCTGCAGAAGTTGCGAGACGAGATTGACGATCTTCCAGTTGACGATACGGAGGACGCGAGCGTCGTGATTGAGCTGCCGGTCACATTCAAGCGCCGCGGGGTCGAGACTAAGATCGTGATTGCGGGAGAAGAGAACGCGGCGTCCACGCCCGATCCGGCATTGATCAATGCCGTGACGTTAGCCAATCGATGGTTCGCCGACCTCAAGACCGGCAAGGCCCGCAGCGTCAAGCAACTCGCCGAAAGTGTCGGTGTGGACAAAGGAGACGTTAGCCGGATCCTCCCCTTGGCCTTCCTGGCACCCGATATCGTCGAGGCGATCCTCGACGGGCGCCATCCTGTAGACCTCACCGCCTATCGCTTGAAGCGCATCCACACCCTGCCATACGACTGGCAAGAGCAGCGTCTGCTGCTCGGGTTCGCCTGAACCCAAACGCCACTACTCGACCATCCCTCAGAAAGTGTTGGCTACCGGAATTGGCCGACAGAGACTTTTCCGCAAATCTGACCGGAGACGGCAAAATTGTCGGTCTCTGGACCTACGGATAGGCGTTGATGTCGCCGCAATGCCGCAGAAATCCGGGCACAACGATATTCCCATAACATATTGATATTACACAGAAAATAGAGTGGTGGAGCCGTGGGGAATCGAACCCCAGACCTCTACAATGCCATTGTAGCGCTCTCCCAACTGAGCTACGGCCCCATCCTTGGGACGCGGCGTGTATTCACGGGAATTGGGGTTACCCGCCGCCACGTGCGGCTGCCGCAGCAAGTGGCCGCCACGGCACCGGTGCTTGACTTAACGGAAGGGCGACCAAGGACGCAAGGGAAAAATACCGGCGCGAAATCAGGTCACTCGGTGTCCTTTTCTTTCTCCACGCCGCCCGCGATCTCATCCAGATCGCCGTCGTCCGACAGATCGCTGGCGTCTTCGAGCACACTGTCATCCTCGTCGTCCGCCACGTCCTCGATTTCAACGTCGTCGCCGAGATCCACGTCGTCATCGTCGTCGCTTTCCTCGGCCTTCTTAGCCGCCGCCGTTTTGGCGGCCGCCGCTTTGGCCGCAGCCGCCGCCTTGGCCTTCGCATCCGCCGTCTGCGAACTGCGGGACCGCTTCAAGCGTGTCCCGGCCTCCGGATCGAAGACCTCTTCGCATTTCGGACAAATGATCGGATCTTTCTTAAGGTCGTAAAAACGGGCACCACAGCTTGCGCATAAGCGCTTGATGCCCCATTCAGGCTTCGCCACGTCCGTCTCCTTGGTTGCGCCCGATTAGAGTGCGCGTGCCAATTGCCACGATCATCGCGCGGGGGCAAGCCATATTTTCGATCTCGGCCGCATATTGCACAGCCATCTAGGCCAGCAGGCCCGCTTTATGGTAGAGACAGCCGCCAGCAACCGACCGGCGGACCGCCCGTGCAGCCATTGACAGCCTATCCGAAACACCCGCTTTCCGGCACATGCCGCGTGCCCGGCGACAAATCGATCTCGCATCGCGCCATTCTGCTTGGCGCGTTGGCCGTCGGCACCACCCGGGTGACCGGCCTGCTGGAGGGCGAGGACGTGTTGCGGACGATCGCGGCGGTCCGCGCGCTCGGCGCGCGGGCCGAAAAACAGTCGGACGGCAGCTGGCTTGTCGACGGGGTCGGTATCGGCGGCCTGAGCGAACCGGACGATGTTCTGGACATGGGGAACTCGGGCACCGCGGCGCGGCTGCTGCTGGGTGTGTTGGCTGGGCATCCGATCCGCTGTTTCATGACCGGCGACCATTCGCTGCGGTCGCGCCCGATGGACCGCGTGGCCATTCCCTTACGCCAGACCGGTGCTGCCATCGACACCCGCGAGGGCGGTCTGATGCCGCTGACGGTCGTGGGTGCGGCGGACCCGCTGCCGATCACCTACACGCCGCCGGTGGCGTCGGCGCAGGTCAAGTCGGCGGTGCTGTTGGCCGGATTGAATGCCCCCGGGCAAACCACGGTGATCGAGCAACGCGCGACGCGCGACCATACCGAGCGCATGATGGGACATTTCGGCGCCGACCTGCAGGTCGAAATGACACCCGACGGCACCGCGATCACGCTGACCGGCCAACCGGAATTGACCGCCGCCGACATTGATGTCCCGGCGGACATCAGCTCGGCGGCCTTTCCCTTGGTCGCCGCCTTGCTGACCGAAGGATCGGCGGTGACCCTGCCCGGCGTCGGCCTGAATCCGGGACGCGCCGGCATCGTCCAGACGCTGCGCGAGATGGGGGCCCATATAGAAGAGAGCAATCCACGGACCGCGGGCGGCGAACCTGTCTGCGATCTGGTGGTGCATCCCAGCGCCTTGCACGGCATCGAAGTGCCGGCCGAGCGGGCGCCATCGATGATCGACGAATACCCCGTGCTCGCCGTCGCCGCCGCCGCCGCCAAGGGCCGCACCGTCATGCAGGGCCTCGCGGAGCTACGAGTGAAAGAGAGCGACCGGCTCGCGGCGATGGCCGCCGGGCTGACCGCCTGCGGCGTTGCCGTCGAAGAAGGCGAAGACAGCCTGACCGTGACCGGCGTCGACGGCACCCCGTCCGGCGGCAACAACACCCCGGTGGAAACCCATTTCGATCACCGGATCGCCATGAGTTTCATGGTGCTCGGCACCGTCGCCGCGGCCCCTGTCACGATTGACGACGGCACCGCCATCGCGACCAGTTTCCCGGATTTCATCAAGCTGATGAATGACCTCGGGGCGGAAATCCGCGCCGATGCCTCCGATGCGGAAACGGCGTCGTGATCATCGCGCTCGACGGCCCCGCGGCGTCCGGCAAGGGCACGCTCGCAAAACGGTTGGCCCGGCATTTCGGCTTCGCGCATCTCGATACCGGCAAGCTGTACCGCGCGGTCGGCTTGGCCGTATTGCGGGCCGGCGAAGACCCGGAAGACGCGGCGGCGGCCGAACGCGCCGCCCGCGCCCTTGCCCCCGCCGACCTGGATAACCCGGCCCTTTCCGGCGACGACGCGGCGGTCGCCGCCTCCAAGGTTGCGGCGATTCCGGCGGTCCGGGACGCTCTGCTGGCCTTCCAACGGCGCTTTGCGGAAAGCCCGCCCGGCGGCGCCGCAGGCGCGGTGATCGACGGCCGCGACATCGGCACCGTTGTCTGCCCCGACGCCGCGGCAAAACTGTTCGTCACGGCCGGCGTGGAAGTCCGCGCGGACCGGCGTCATAAAGAGTTGCTTGGACGGGGCGAGACCAGTATATATGCGCGCGTCCTGCAGGACCTTACGGAACGTGACGAACGGGATTCAAAACGCGCCGTTTCACCGCTGATGGCGGCAGACGACGCGATCGTGCTGGATACCAGCATATTGGACCCCGATGCGGCATTCGACGCCGCGTTGGCGCATGTGGAGAAACGCCTAAAAGACGCCTCCAACCGCTAAACCCCCTGCTGGACACGTAAGACTGCAAGACGAAGCCCTTGGCTTGCCGGAGCGGAAACGCGCAAGGCGGCCAGGTGCTAATTCAACATTGGATGAAGACCGCCGGACACAACCGGCTGGCATGCAAAACAATAGATTAGGTTCGACGGAAAGGAACGATAGATAGCATGGTTGCTGACGCTGCTCAGAAAGAGAGTTTTGAAGACCTTCTGAATCAATCGCTCGGGGCAAATGACGGGCTGGAAGGCACTGTACTAAAAGGAATGGTCATCGCGGTGGAGAACGACTTCGCGTTGGTCGACGTGGGCCTCAAATCCGAAGGCCGCGTCCCGCTGAAGGAATTCGCCGCCCCCGGACAGAAGTCCGAGTTGAAGAAAGGCGACACGGTCGAGGTCTTCCTCGAGCGGATGGAAGACAAGAACGGCGAAGCCGTGTTGTCGCGCGAAAAGGCCCGCCGCGAGGAGGCCTGGATCGAACTGGAAAAAGCCTTCAACGACACTCAACGGGTCACCGGCACCATCTTCGGCCGGGTCAAGGGCGGCTTCACGGTTGACCTGCAAGGCGCCGTGGCCTTCCTGCCGGGCAGTCAGGTGGACATCCGCCCGGTCCGCGACGTCACGCCGCTGATGGGCACGCCGCAACCGTTCCAAATCCTCAAGATGGACCGTAGCCGCGGCAATATCGTCGTCTCGCGCCGTGCCGTGCTCGAGGAAAGCCGCGCCGAACAGCGCAGCGAGTTGATCGAAAGCCTGCGCGAAGGCCAGGTGCTCAAGGGCGTGGTCAAGAACATCACCGATTACGGCGCGTTCATCGATCTGGGCGGCGTCGACGGTCTGCTGCATGTCACGGATATCGCGTGGCGGCGGATCAATCACCCGTCCGAAGCCCTGCAGATCGGCGAGACCATCGAAGTGCAGGTCATCCGCTTCAACCCGGAAACCCAGCGCATCAGCCTCGGCATGAAGCAACTCGAGGCGGATCCGTGGGAAGGCGTCGAAGCGAAATACCCGATCGGCACCAAGTTCACCGGCCGCGTCACCAACATCACCGACTACGGCGCGTTCGTGGAACTGGAATCCGGCATCGAGGGCTTGGTCCATGTTTCCGAAATGAGCTGGACCAAGAAGAACGTGCACCCGGGCAAGATCGTATCGACGAGCCAGGAAGTCGAAGTCATGGTCCTGGACGTGGATGCGCAGAAACGCCGGATCAGCCTCGGCCTCAAGCAGTGCTCGGGCAATCCGTGGGAATCTTTCGCGGCCCAGTTCCCGGAAGGCACCGAAGTCGAAGGCGAGGTCAAGAACATCACCGAGTTCGGCCTGTTCGTCGGCCTGCCGGGCGAAATCGACGGCATGGTGCATCTTTCGGACATCGACTGGAACCGGCCGGGCGAGCAAGCCATCGCCGACTTCAAGAAGGGCGATACGGTCAAGGCCAAAGTCCTCGACGTGGACGTGGTCAAGGAACGCATCAGCCTCGGCATCAAGCAGCTCGGCGACGATCCGTTCGCATCGGGCATCGAAGGCGTCCGCAAGGGCCAAACGGTGACCTGTACGGTGACCGCGGTCGTCGACATGGGCATCGAAGTGTCGGTGAACGACAGCGTGCACGGGTTCATTCGCAAGTCCGACCTGTCCTCGGACCGCTCGGAACAGCGGCCGGACCGGTTCGCGACCGGCGAGAAGGTGGACGCGAAGGTCATCGCCATCGACAAGTCGAACCGCAAGCTGAACCTGTCGATCAAGGCGCGCGAGTTCCAGGAAGAGAAGGAGGCAATGGCCGAATACGGCAGCTCCGACTCCGGCGCCTCGCTGGGCGATATCCTGGGTGCCGCGCTCCGGTCCCGTGAGGAAGAGGCGGCACAGGACGACGCCCCTGCCAAGGCCGCGGAGGAAGCAGCCGAGGAACCCAAGGAGGAGACCGCCGACGAGACACCAGCGGAGGAATCCGAGGGCGACGACACCAAGAAATAGTACTGCGGCGCTCCAACGCCCCGTCAGTACCGTCACGCATGAGGGCGGCCGGCGATTTGACCGTCCGGCCGCCCTCCTGACTTCGCCGCACGGAGAATCCGAATTCCGGTTGTTTTAGAGCTTGTTGCTTGTTGCTTGACGACCTGCATCGCCTCTGGCACGCTCTAAAAGGGGGTGGCACTAATCCGTTTGAGGGCTGACGCTCAACAATTCTGGCGCGCACAGCCATCGGGCGGGAACGCATTTTTAGGGGATATATGGGTCCGATGACCAAATCACAGCTCATACAAAGAATTGCGGAGCTAAATCCGCATTTATATCAAAGGGATGTGGAACGTATTGTTTCGACCATCTTCGACGAGATTTCGGCCGCGCTCGCGGAAGGGGATCGTGTCGAACTCCGCGGTTTTGGCGCATTTTCCGTTAAAATCCGCGATGCCCGGTTGGGACGCAATCCGCGCACGGGAGAAACCGTCAACGTCGACCGCAAGGCTGTGCCGTTTTTCAAGACGGGCAAACAGCTTCGGGACATGCTAAACACGAACTCACCGAGTTCCTGATTGCCATCCGTCGGTTACCGACCTGCCGACGATATAATCCGTTGGCGGGGCGCTAACGGGTGCTGAACGGATAGTCGAGTGCCATGAGGTTGATTTTCTGGATCGTCGTTGTCCTGTTCGTTGTCATCACGATCGATTTCGTCATGACGAACGGACAGCCGGTCCAATTCGGATCGTGGTTCCTGCCATGGAAATTCGGGATTCCATCCGGGTTGGCCGTCCTCTTGGCCGTAGCGCTGGGGTTGCTGATCGGCGGGTTTCTTGCGTGGACCGCCGGCGGCAAGGCGCGGCGGCGCGCCCGGCAGGCGGAACGCAAGGTCGGCGAGCTGGAACGCGAATTGAACGCCCTGCTGCAACGGGTGGAAGGCGTGGAGCGCGACGCCATTGCCGTTGCCTTGCCCGACCCCACCAAGCCGGCCGCGCCGGAACCCTCACCGAAACCGCCCGCAGCACCCGCCGCGTCCGAGACTTCGTCGGCGGCCGGCCGGGCGTAGATTGTGCCGGACCCCGCCGGCCGTTTTTCGGACTGGCTGCACGGACACTTGATTCCCTTTTGGCTGGCGCATGGCGTCGACCATGACCGGGGTGGATTTCACGAAAAACTAAACGCCGACCGGCAACCGGTTTCCGATGCCGGGAAACGCGTCATGGTGCAAGCGCGGCAGCTCTATGTTGCCGCCGACCACGCCCTGCTGACCGGCTCGGCGGACGCCCGCACCGCCGCCGACGGCGCGCTCAGGTTCATGTCGGACCACTGCCGGCATCCGGACGGGGGCTGGCGGTTTCGCGTCGCCCGGGACGGCGGCGCACAGGACGACGCCCGCGACCTGTATGCCCATGCCTTCGTGTTGTTCGCATTCGCCTGGCATCACCGGCTCGACCCGACCGGCGGCGCGAAAGAAGCGGCGACGACGACACTGGCTTTCCTCGACGAACGAATGACGCATCGCAGCGGCGGATATCATGAAGCCCTGGACACAGACGGACGGCCGGTCAACGCCATACGGCGGCAAAATCCGCACATGCACCTGTTCGAAGCTTTCCTGGCGTGGATCGCGATCGACGACGATCCGGTTTGGCGTACCCGTGCGGACGCCATGGCGACGCTGTTCGAGACGCGGTTCTGCGTCGACGGTACGCTACGCGAGTTCTTCACGGACGACCTGCGCCCGCCGGACGGCGACAAGGGCCGATGGGTCGAACCCGGCCATCATTACGAATGGGCCTGGCTGTTGCAGCGGTATGCGTCGCTGACCGGCGATACGCGTTTGGTGCCGGCGGCCGACCAACTCTACCGTTTCGCCGAGCGGTACGGCATCGACCCGGAAACCGGCGGAATCATCGACGCGGTCGATTGCGCCGGCGCGGTACTCCAGGACAGCCGGCGCGTGTGGCCGCAGACCGAGGCGATCAAGGCGCATGCCGCGCGAGGATCGGACGCCCGGCTGACGGCGCAGATCGAGTCGCTTCTGGCCGGCCATCTCGACGGCCTGCCGGACGGCGCATGGCGCGAGCACGTCGCGGCGGAGGGCGCGCCGCTGGTCACCGACCTTCCCGCGTCGAGCCTGTATCACCTCGCCATGGCCGCCGCCGAAATCCGCCGGACCGGCCAGGGATCCATCTAGGGGACAAGGCCCCTTTTCCCCGCCTCCATCGCGGTGTAAACGAAGGCACCGAAACCCGCTGGAGCCGCCATACATGCCGAACCGCATCCTCGTCGCCCTGGACACGACCGATACCGAACGGGCCACCGCCCTCTGCACATCGCTCGACGGATTGGTCGGCGGCGTGAAATTGGGATTGGAATTCGTGTCGGCACACGGGCCGGACGGCGTGCGCGCGGTGACCGGGAGCGGGCAGCCGCTCTTCCTCGACCTGAAATTTCACGACATTCCCAATACGGTGGCCGCTGCCGTGCGCGCCGTCGTCCCGTTGCAACCGGCGATCCTCAACGTGCATGCATCCGGCGGCATGGCGATGATGGAAGCCGCCCGCGACGCGGCACAGGAAACCGCCCGCGCACATGACATTCCCGTTCCGATGGTCATCGCCGTGACCGTGCTGACCAGTCTGGACGACGCCGACCTGGCCGCCGTCGGTCAACGCAACCCGGCCGAGGCACAGGCGGTCCGCCTTGCCGAACTGGCGAAGGACGCGGGGCTCGACGGCGTCGTCTGCTCCCCGAAAGAGATCCTCGCCATTCGCAAGGCCTGCGGCCCGGACTTCAAGCTGGTCGTCCCCGGCATCCGCCCGTTGTGGAGCGTCACCGGCGACCAGAAACGGTTTTCCAGCCCGGCCGCCGCGATCAAGGACGGCGCAGATTATCTGGTGATCGGCCGGCCGATTACCGCGGCCGACGACCCGGCGGAGGCAGCAGGGCGGATCGCCGAGGAACTCAAAGGGCTATGACCGTCCGCGCGAAAATTTGCGGGATCAACGACCCGGTCGCGATGGAAACCGCGCTCGACAACGGCGCAAGCCATGTCGGGCTGGTTTTCTATCCGCCGAGCCCCCGCGCGGTGACGCCCGAGGCGGCGGCACCGCTCGCGGCGATCGCCGACGGGCGGGCGGTACGTACGGGATTGTTCGTCGATCCGGACGACGCGACGATCGACGCCGTCTTGCACGCGGCGGCCCTCGACCTGCTGCAGCTGCACGGGGCCGAAACGCCCGCCCGCGTAACGGAACTGCGCGGCCGCACGGGCCTGAAGATCATGAAGGTCATCCGCGTCGGCGCGGCGGCGGACATTGACCGGGCGGCCGAATACGTGGAGGTCGCCGATTGGCTGATGTTCGATGCGCTGCCGCCGAAGGACATGAAGAACGCGCTGCCGGGCGGCAATGCGGTCACCTTCGACTGGACGCTGCTTGCCGGCCGGGACTGGCCGCTGCCTTGGATGCTCGCCGGCGGCCTGACCGTCGGGAATGTCGCCGAGGCGGTCCGACTGTCCGGCGCGCAAACCGTCGACACCTCCTCCGGCGTCGAGGACACCCCCGGCCGGAAGAATCCCGCCAAGATTCGCGCGTTTCTGGAGACGGTCGCCGCTCTTTAGGGAGCCAAGTACGGGCCCAGGCTGCGCATTTTCGCTTATGGACTTGCGGCAGACAGTGCATTATTACCCGAGTGCCGTCGATTCATCCGAATCGACCCGTTACCGGAGACCCAATGCCGCAGCCCAATTCATACCGCGCCGGACCTGACGAAGGCGGTCATTTCGGCAAGTTCGGCGGGCGTTTCGTGGCGGAAACGCTGATGCCGCTGATCCTAGAGGTGGAGAACGCCTACGCGGCGGCGAAGGCCGACCCGTCCTTCCAGGTGGAACTCGACGAGCTGCTGGCTTTCTATGCCGGCCGGCCGAGCCCGCTGTATTTCGCCAAACGGCTGACCGAACATTTCGGCGGCGCAAGAATTTATTTCAAGCGCGACGAGCTGAATCACACCGGCTCGCACAAGATCAACAACTGCCTCGGCCAGATCCTCCTCGCCAAGCGCATGGGCAAGAAGCGGATCATCGCGGAAACCGGCGCGGGGCAACACGGCGTCGCGGTCGCGACCGTCTGTGCTTTGTTCGACCTGCCCTGCGTCGTCTATATGGGCGCGACCGATGTCGAGCGCCAGAAGCCGAATGTCTTCCGTATGAACCTGCTGGGCGCCGAGGTTCGGCCCGTGACCAGCGGCCGCTCGACGCTGAAGGACGCGATGAACGACGCGTTGCGCGACTGGGTCGCCAATGTAGAGGACACCTTCTACATCATCGGTACCGTCGCCGGTCCGCACCCATACCCCGCGATGGTGCGTGATTTCCAATCCGTAATCGGGAACGAGGTTCGCGAGCAAATGCAGGCGGCGGAAGGCCGGCTGCCGGACACATTGGTCGCCTGTATAGGCGGCGGATCCAACGCCATGGGGTTGTTTCATCCCTTCCTCGACGACGCCGACGTCCGCATGATCGGCGTGGAAGCCGCCGGCAGAGGCATCGAGACCGGCGCGCATGCGGCGTCGATCACCGGCGGTCGGCCGGGCGTACTGCACGGCAACAGAACCTATCTTCTGCAGGACGATGACGGTCAGATTCTCGAAGCCGAATCAATTTCCGCCGGCCTCGACTATCCCGGCATTGGCCCGGAACACGCCTGGCTCAACGACCTGGAACGCGTCGAGTATGTTTCGGCCACCGACGCCGAAGCGCTCGAGGCATTCCAATTGTGCAGCCGCAGCGAAGGCATCATTCCGGCGCTCGAACCGTCGCACGCCCTGGCCCATGTGGGCACGATCGCCGGCGACCTCGATCCGGATCACATCATCTGCATGAATATGTGCGGGCGCGGCGACAAGGACATCTTCACGGTGGCGGATGCCTTGGGGATGGACATATGACCGGACGCATCGAAGCGCGGTTCGCGGCGCTGAAGGCGGAAGGACGCGGCGGCCTCATCACCTTCATCACCGCCGGCGATCCGGACCCGGAGACGTCGAAGGCGCTGGTCCGCCGGCTGCCCAAGGCGGGCGCGGACCTGATCGAACTCGGCATGCCATTCACCGATCCGATGGCCGACGGTCCGGCCATTCAGGCATCGTCGCAGCGCGCCTTGCGCGCGGGCATGACCCTCGAACTGACCCTCGACGCGGTCACGGATTTCCGGCAAACGGATACCGAAACGCCGATCATCTTGATGGGTTATTTCAACCCGATTTACAGCTACGGCGCCGACAAATTCCTGAAAGACGCGAAGGACGCGGGGGTCGACGGCCTGATCATCGTCGATCTACCGCCGGAAGAAGATTCGGAGCTCTGCGAGCCGGCGATCGCCGCCGGCCTCAACTGGATTCGCCTCGCCACGCCGACGACGGATGAGAAGCGCCTTCCGACGGTTCTCAAGAACACCAGCGGTTTCCTCTACTACGTATCGATCATGGGCATCACCGGCACGAAACAAGTCCAGGAAGACGACGTCCGTGTGGCGGTCGGGCGTCTGCGCGAGCATACCGACATGCCGATCGCCGTCGGATTCGGCATCCAGACGCGCGAGGATGTCCGGGCCATCACCAAATCGGCGGATGCCGCCGTCGTCGGTTCGTCCATCGTCAACAAGATCGCATCCGAAACCTACGAGGACGGCACCGCCCGCCCCAGCCTCGTGACGGAAGTACTCAGTTTCGTGCGGGAGATCGCCATCGGGGTGCGCAGCGAATGAATTGGCTGACCAACTTCGTCCGTCCGAAACTCAGGGCCCTGGTCAACCAAAAGGACGTGCCCGACAATCTCTGGCACAAATGTCCGAACTGCGACCAGATGATCTTTCATCGCGATCTGGAGACGAACCAGTTCGTCTGCCAGCATTGCAATCACCACATGCGGCTCGGCGCGACGAAGCGCCTGAAGATGTTGTTCAACGACGGCGAATATCAGCGGATTGAACTGCCGAAACCGACCGCCGATCCGCTGCAGTTCCGCGATCAGAAGCGATACACCGAACGGCTACGCGACGCCCGCGCCAAATCTGGGGAAGACGACGCCATCGTGGTGGCGCACGGCAAGATGGGCGACATGTCGGTCGTCGTCGCGGCGTTCGACTTCGGGTTCATGGGCGGCTCCATGGGCATGGCGGTGGGCGACGGTATCATCGCGGCCGCCCGGCTGGCCGTCGCGCAGGAAGCGCCGCTGATCGTTGTCCCCGCCTCCGGCGGCGCGCGCATGCAGGAAGGGGCCCTGTCCCTGATGCAGATGCCGCGTACGGTGATCGCGGTCCAGGAGGTCAAGGAAGCGGGCCTGCCCTATATCGTCGTGCTGGCCGACCCCACGACCGGCGGCGTCACGGCGAGCTTCGCGATGCTGGGCGACATCCACGTCGCGGAGACCGGCGCAATGATCGGTTTCGCCGGCGCCCGGGTCATCGAACAGACGGTCCGCGAGACACTGCCCGACGGATTTCAGCGCGCCGAATACCTGCTTGATCACGGTATGGTCGATATTGTTGTTGCACGCAGCGAATTGCGCGATACGTTAATACGCCTTCTTTCACTGCTGCTGCGGCGGGAGCCGCCGGCCGACCTCTTGGAGCTGGCCCCCGATCCGGGGATCGCCGGCGAAGAACCAACCACGCAGGATTCGAGCGATGCTGCGATTCGCCAGGAACCGGCGGACGACCGAAGACTCGATTGACGCCATCCTGGCGCGGCTGCACCGGCTTCATCCCAAGACAATCGATCTGTCGCTGGGCCGGATTCTGTCGCTGCTCGACCGACTCGGCCGCCCGCAAGACAATCTGCCGCCCGTCATCCATGTCGCCGGGACCAACGGCAAAGGGTCGGTCATCGCCTTTCTGGGCGCGATCCTGGAAGCCGCGGGCTATCGCGTCCACACCTACACCTCGCCGCATTTAGTTCACTTCAACGAACGCATCCGGCTCGGCGGCGAGATGATCGGCGACGGCGAGCTTTGCGCCATCCTCGACGAATGCGAAAAGGCCAACGCCGGCGACTCGATCAGCTTCTTCGAGATCACCACCGCCGCGGCGATGCTCGCCTTCTCGCGCCACCCGGCGGATATCCTGCTGCTGGAATGCGGTCTCGGCGGGCGGTTCGACGCCACCAACATCGTCCGGAAACCGGCGGCCACGGTGATCACGCCAGTATCGATGGATCATATGCATTTCCTCGGCGACACGATCCGGCAGATTGCCGCCGAGAAAGCCGCGATCCAGAAAAAGGACGTCGTTTCGATCGTGGCGCCGCAGCACGATCAGGCGAATGCGGTGATCGCCGATTATGCAGCGGCAGCCGGCACAAGACCTTTTCAGTTCAAGCGGGACTGGATGGTCACGCCGACGAAGCGCGGGTTCCGCTACCGGTCGACGCGGCTGTCGTTGGACCTGCCCATGCCAAACCTGCTGGGCAGACATCAAATCTATAACGCGGGAACGGCGATCGCCTGCCTCGAACGGATCGACACGTTGGAGATCTCCGATAAGGCCATCGCCAAGGGCATCACCTCGGCGCGCTGGCCGGGCCGGCTGCAGCGCCTAATCAACAATCCGCTGACCGAGTTTCTGCCGCAGGGTTGGGAGCTTTGGCTCGACGGCGGCCACAATCCCGCCGCGGGATCGGCATTGGCCGAAACCTTGGAGAAATGGACCGACAAGCCGCTGTATCTGGTCTTCGGCATGATGGACCAAAAGCCGCCGCAGAACTTCCTGCGCCCGCTGGCGCCGTTGGTCCGCGGTTTGCGGGCCGTCGCGATCCCGGGTCTCGAGGGCAGCATGTCGGCCGAAGAAGCCGCCGAGGCGGCGAGCGAGGTCGACATCCCGAGCCAACCGTCGGCCGATATCCCGACCGCGATTCAGGATACCGTGCGGGCCGCCAGCCGCCCGGCCCGAGTGCTCATTTGCGGATCGCTGTATCTCGCGGGGTCGGTGCTGGCGCTCAACGAAGGGACCACCCCGGTCCGGACCGCCGGCTGACCGCCGCCTCCATTCCACAATCACCGCAACGGAAAAGCCCCGCCGTGATCGACGGGGCCGATATCCGTTCCGACGGAAAACCGGTCTAGAGGACCGATTCAACCCATTCGACAAGCTGGCTCTTCGGCAGCGCGCCGACCTTGGTCGCGGCCACTTCGCCATCCTTGAAGATCATCAGCGTGGGGATGCCGCGCACGCCGTATTTCGCGGGCGTCTGCGGGTTGTCGTCGATATTGACCTTGGCCACGGTCACCTGGCCATCCATGTCGCCGGCAATCTCTTCCAGCGCCGGGGCGATCATCTTGCAGGGACCGCACCATTCCGCCCAGAAATCCACAAGGACAGGGCCGTCCGCTTTCAGGACGTTACTCTCGAAATCGTCGTCGCCGACGGGGACAGGGGTGCTCATATAGAAATGCTCCTTATATGCCAGTGCCCCGCCGCCATGAGGAGCGTGGCTTTGTTTCACCGGGTAGGAATCTAGGTAGCCACCCGGACCCGGTCAAGCAGGCTGTCGTCCAATGTCATCAGGCGCGGCACCGCGGTCCACAATAAACTGCAGCGAATCGGCCGATTCGGCCATATTTCGGCCAAAACGGCTCGATATGCCGCCATTTGGCGCAAATAGGCCGGCGCGACATTTTCCTGCAAATCCGGCGGCGGACGCGACGTTTTATAATCCAACACGACGATTTCGTCCGGCAGCACCAACAACCGGTCGACCTGACCCGCAATTACCTCGGGCCCGTCCGGCCCCTCGATCGTGCCGATCAGCGGCACCTCCGCCCGGCCTTCCGGCCCGAATAGTCCTGCGAAGTCGGACGATTCCAGGATCGCCATGACCTCGTCGGCGAGGCCTTGCTGCTCATCCCCCGGCAGCGCGTGGCCGGGCCGGGCGAGAAACGCGGCGCAGGCCGCGTGACGATCGGCGGCAGGCAAATCCGGCAACAGCTGCAACAGCCGGTGCACGATCAGCCCGCGCTTGAAGCGGTTCTCCGACGGCCCGCCGATCGGCGATAGCGTCGGCGGATCCAACGCCGACGGGCGCGACGGCGCGAGCGGCCGGGGCGGCGCAGGCTCATCCGGCGGCGGACGCTGCATCCAGTCCTCGACGGCGGGCGTCACCACTTGCCCGAGCGTTCGTTCGTCGCGCGCGTCGGCGGGCGCCGTTTGCTCGCTGGCGATCCGCAACCCATCGCCCGCCCATCCCGCGTCGCCGATGTCGTCGCCGAAATCCATCGCGACCGGTTCGGCCAACCCCGACAGGCCAGACTCGATAAGCGAGTACCAGCACGCATCGTTGGGTTTCTGCCGGCCGTGCCAGCCGCAGACATATAGCCGGTCTTCGGCGCGGGTCATCGCAACATACAGTAGGCGGCGGTATTCTTCCTCGGCCCGGGCCCGCGCGGTATCGCGTAGCGCCTGGCATGCCTCGGTCTGATAGATGCGGTTCGGCGGCCAAAGCGGCACGCCGTCGGACCACAGCACTTCTTCGCCCATACGGGGCATCGCCATGGTGTCCGGCATGATAACGATCGGGGCCTGCAACCCTTTCGCGCCATGCACGGTCATCACGCGCACCTCGTCGCGGTCGCTCTGCTCCAGGTCGCGCTTGATCTCGGTGGCACCAGCGTCGAGCCAATGCAGGAAGCCCTGCAGCGAGGGCGGGTGCGTCCGCTCGTAGGCGAGCGCCTGCGCCATGAATTCGTCGACCGGGTCTTCCGCTTCAGGCCCGAGGCGTTCCAAAAGGCATTGCCAGCCCGAGCGGTCCAGCCGCGCCGCCGGGCCCGCCAAAACACCGGCGAGCAATTCGAAGGGCGGCGCGAAATCGGCCTGCCCCAGCAACGCCGCGAGCCACGTCCGCGCCTGCTCGTAGCGTGCGTCGTCCGCGGCCTTGTCCGACAACCGCCGCCACAAAGTCGCATCGCCCCGGTCGTGACAGAGCCGGAACAGGTCGTCGTCGTCCAGGCCGATAAACGGCCCCTTGAGCACGACCGCCAACGTCAGGTCGTCGTCGGGCAGCAGCAGGAAGCGGGCCAACGCCATGAGGTCCATCACGGCCAACTGTTCGGTCAGCGCCATCCGGTCGACGCCGGCGACCGGCACGTCGGCGCTCTTAAGTGCGCGGACCAACGCCTCCATGAACCCGCTGCGGCGGCGCAGCAGCACCATGATGTCGCCGGCCCGGACCGTCCGGTCATGCGACGGCAGATATTCGGTGCCGATCCACGACCGCAGCTTGGCCGCGATGAGTTGCGCGAGCCGTTCGTCGGGCGCCAGGATCTCGCGGCGGCGCACCGGCGGCTGCCATTCGGCGTCCTCGCTCTCAATCGGACCGACCGCCGGCCACAGCTCCACCAGGCCCGCCTGCCCGCCCCGGAACGGCCGATGGATGAGCGGCTCGCCCCCGTCGATCACGCCGGACGCGGCGGCGGATTGCGCGAACACGGCGTCGACCGCCCGCAGCACCGGTCCCGCCGAGCGGAAGGAGATGTCGAGATCGACCGACCGCCACTGCTTGGCCACCTCTTCGGCACGGCCGCCGAATCGGTCGCGGTAGTCGCGGAACGCCGCCGGGTCGGCGCGCTGGAAACTGAAGATCGACTGTTTCACGTCGCCGACGGCAAAGATCGTGCGCTCTTCCTCGCGCGCGCCCAGGCCCGCGAAAAACTCGTCGGCCAGCGCAGCCACGACCTGCCATTGCTCGGGATTGGTGTCCTGCGCCTCGTCGATCAGGATATGGTCGAGCCCGCCGTCCAGCTTGAACAGCACCCAGCCCGCGAAACCGGAACTGTCGGTCCGAAGCAGGTCGCGCGCCTTGTAGATCAAGTCGTCATAGTCGAGTTCGACCCGCAATTCCTTGGCCTGCTCGAAGGCATGCAAGATCGCGCCGCCCAGCGTCAGCAACGCGGCCGTCGCCTCCGCCGTCACCACCGCGCGGCGGTGCTGGCAGACCCCGGCCAACCGCACGGCTTCATCGGACAAGGCGTCGGCGACACCCGGGTTCTTCTCGGCTACGGCTTTGGTGACCAATCGTTTGCGGGGCGCCTCCTCGCGGGTCAGGAATTGATCGATATAGACGGCGAAACGCGACGCCCGAACATCGGCATCCGCCTCGACCCACCGCCGGATCGCCTCGCCGCGCGGTTGGTCGGTCTTTTCCGATCCGCCGCGCAGCGCCTCGGCCGCCCGCGCCAGGGCGGCGGCATCGAACGCGTCATCCCGGCAAGCGGCCACGATCACATCGGCAACGCCTGTCCCCGGTTCCACATCCAGCCGGTCGTAGACGGCGGCGACGGCTGCATCGACCGTCGTGCCGTCGCCAATGACATCCCGCAACCGGCCCCGGTGCATCAGCAGGACGCGCAGCAGGTCGGCGAACCGGTCTTCGTGCAGGTGGCCGGTCAGGGTCTGCAGCGCATGCTCGCTCGACGGGTCGCGCACCGCGGATGCCAGCACCCGGTCACGCGCAGCCAGCATCAACTCGGCGGCGCTGCGTTCGTCCATCACCTGGAAATGCGGCGGTATCCCAGCCTCAATCGGAAAACGGCCGAGCAGCGATTCGCAGAAACTGTGGATCGTTTGGATCTTCAATCCGCCGGGCACGTCCAGCACGCGTGCGAACAACCGGCGGGCGGTCTCCAATTCCGAATCGTCGGGCGTGTCGCCGGTCAAATCCGCGATTCGCCGCCGCAAGTCGTCGTCCGACGCGGTCGCCCACAGACTCAGGCCGCGGTTGACGCGATTGGCCATCTCGGCCGCGGCGGCCTTGGTGAAGGTCAGGCAAAGCAGCCGCTGCGGCGGCGTGCCCGTCAGCAACAGGCGCAATACCCGGTCGGTCAGCACCTTGGTCTTGCCGCTGCCCGCCGACGCGCCGACCCAGACGCTCGCGGCCGGGTCCGACGCCTGACGCTGCAGGCGATCGGGATCGATCGCGACGGCGGTTCCCGGTGGGCCGCTCATGACCCGTTCCCCCCGCCGCCCGACCATTCGCGCAGCCGCGCCAGATGATCGTATTCGGGAAACGGTAGCGGCCATTCCGGTTCAGGCGTCGACAGATACGCGGTATCCGGCTTATCGAAGGCATCGATCAACCGAACCAAGTTGTCGTAGACCCGCGCGGTCAGGTCCGGCACGTCATCGGAAAATTCCTTGATCTCCCCGGCCGGGTCGCCGCCCGACAATCGCCAATAGGCGAGGCGGTCGACGGCTGCCGTCGGCATATCCTCGAATCCGCCCTGCTCGGCGATCGCGGCCTCGAGCGGGAGCTGCGGCGCATACCCGAACTGAAGTTGCCGTTCGCTCGGCGGCAGCCCGGTCTTGTAATCGATGATCGACAAGCGCCCATCGGCCGACCGGTCGATCCGGTCCGCCTTGGCGGTCAGGGTGAACGGCCCGACGGCGCCGTCGATGGCGATCGATCCGAAAACCTCGGTCCGGCTCTCCGCCAGGCCCGCTCGGCGCTTCCTTTCGATCTCGATGAACCATTCGGCGATGCGGACGAAGCGCGGCCACCAGAAGGCGCGCACCGCCGGCCGGGCGAGCGTCGCGCCGAACGCCGTTTCACCCAGCGCGAGGAGCCGCGGCAGCGCATCGTCGGGCGGTCCATCGGGAAAAGCGCGGACGAAAGCGTCGAGAGCATCATGGATGATGGTGCCCCGGTCGGCGGCACCCGGGCTTGCCTCCAACGGATCGAGCGGCCGCAAACCCAGGATATGCCGGGCATAGATGCTGTAGGGATCGCGCATCCAGGTTTCGATGCGCGTGACCGATAGGCGGCGCGGCCGCGCCTCGACCGGTGGGCGGGGGGTCGGGGGGTCGACCGGGCGGTGCCGCTCGACGGCGACCAAGCCCTTCTCGAGACCGGGCCAATGGGTGTCGGGCACGAAAGCGTCGGCGAGCCCGCAGCCTTCGAGCACCGTTTCCAGCCGCAGCAGCCAGCGCGACGGCACCGTCGGCGTGCCGTCGGATTTCTGCGCCCGGCTCAACACAACCTCCGGCGCGCAGAATAGCTGGGCGAAATCATGCGCGGCGAGGCCGATGCGGCGTTCCGGCAACGGCAGTCCAAAGGCATCGCGCATCGGCCGGCTCATCCACGGGTCCGGCCCCGGGTCCGCCGGCCAGTTGCCCTCGTTCAACCCGCCGAGGATGATCAGGTCCGCATGCTGCAACCGGGCTTCCAGCGGTCCCCATATGTTCAAGCGCGGATGCCGGCCGAAGCGCGGCCGCACCACATTGCCCAACATCAAGGCCTCGATCATTTCCGGATAGTGGTCCGGCGGCACCATCGGCAGCGCATCCGCCGCTGCGTGAAAATCGTTCACGAAGAGCGCCAGCGCCTCGCCTGCTTCCCCGCTCCAGAGCCGCGCCGCGCCTGCCGTACCGTCATCCGCCGCCAGTGCCTCGGCGGCGCCGATATGCGATTCGACGAGGCGTTGCAGGCTGCCCTCCGCCCCATCCCGGAAGGCCAGCAACGGCGCCACACATTCTTCGAGCCGGTCGAGCAGACCCTCGACATCGGCGGCGGTTTCCGGCGACGGCCGGTCTGCCGCATGCCGCGTTTTCGCTTCTTCCAATGCCTGCCGTAATCCCGCAACGCCGCGGTCCGGCGTCGGCCCGCGCAGCACCCAGCGTTCCAAGGCGCGGACCCGCCGCCGCATCTCCGGCGGTGCCATACCGGCCGCCGCCAGCGGATGCTTGCAGGCCGCCAGCGTGGCGACCGGGGCGAAATCCTGAAAAACCATGTCGGCGACCAGGCGCAGAAAGATGCCCGGGGGCGTTTCGCTCAACGCCTGCCCCGCGGAATCGTCGATGACGATCCCCCAGCGCCGCAAGGACGCCGCCACCCGCCGCGCCAACCGGCGGTCGGCGGTGACTAGGGCGGCCGTCCGCGCCGGCGTCTCCAGACTGTGCCGCAGCATCAACGCGATGACTTCGGCTTCCTCCTTGTCGCCCGGGGCCACGATCCGCTGCACGGCCGGGAAGGGCGACTTGCCCGCCGCTCGCAGCGCCGCGGCAGCGGCCTCGCGCAATGCCGACAGATCGCGCCAGGCGTCGGTCGTCTCGGCGGGCCGCAGGGCCTCAGCGGCGAGCGCGGCACGGGCGGGTGCCGCCGCATGCCGGAACCGGTCGTTCGGCCAATCGCGGACGCCGTCGCGGTCGACCCCGAGCCGACCGAGCAATCGGGCAAGACCGAATTGCGGATGAGTCTGATCGCGGCCGATCGCCGCCCAGGTCTCGTCATCGGCATCGCGGTCGAGGCCGGGCAACACCACCCGCCCCTGCGGCAGCGCCGCGATAACCGCGAACAGGTCGGCGCTGGCCGGGACGCTGCCGGTCGATCCGGCGGCAATGACCGGTCCGGCCGGGGGTTGGGCCGCCCATCGTGCGGCGAGGCCTTCGAGCAGGCGATTTCGGCGGTCCGCCGGGTCGAGCCCGCCCTCTTCCGCCAGGATGTCCGGCCAATGCGCGGTCACCGGTTTGAGGAATTCCAGTGTCCGTTCCCAATGCTGTGCGTATTCGCGCGGAGCCAGGTCCACCAATCCGTCGAAGGAAAGCCGCTCCGTCTGAACCTGATCGATCAGCCGCGCCAACTCCTGCGCCAGCCGCACCGCGTGATCCGGCGTCATCCGGTCCGCCGTGGTCTCGTCGACCTCGTTCCAACGCAATATCAATCGGGCGAGCAGCAGCAGGCGACGCTGTTCGGAAAGGGCGGGCGGCAGGTCGAGCGTTTCCAGACCCGCGGCATCCGAGGGCGCGATATCGTCCACGTCCACATCGCCGATCGGCCGCATCGCCGGCAGCACCAGCGCCTGCCCGTCCGACACCCGCAGGAAGGCCTCGCGCAGCGCGCGGCAGGCGCGCCGGGTCGGCAACAGGATCAGGTAATCGGCCAATGCCAGTGGATCGCCGGCGCATTCATCCAAAACACCGGCGGCGAGCGCATCGACGAAGGCCGCGCCGGGCGGAATTGTGTAGAGGCCGGACGGAGCGCTCATTCCCCCGAATCCGCGAGGTCGGCAATCGCCACCTCGGTCGCCGCCAGATCTTCGGGCGTGCCCACATGGAACCAATCGGCGTCGTGTTCCAGGCCATGGAGTCGGCCCGCCGCCTCGGCCCGATCATAGAGCAGGTTCAGCGAAAACGGGCCGTCGGGAATATCGTGGAATATCGTCGGATTTAGGATCTGAACGCCGGCGAAAAGATGCACCGCCGTTTCGTCGGCGCCGCGCCGATGCAGCGTGCCGTCGGCGGCCAAATGATAGTCGCCCGCCCCGTGATAGCCCATCGCCCGGTCGACCGGCTGGACCAGCAGCAACACATCCATCGCCGCCGGATCCCAAGCCGCCGCGAGCCGGTCCAATGCCGGCACGGCCCCGTCGCGCCACACGGCGTCGCTGTTGACCACATAGAACGGCGCGCCGCCGAGATGCGGCAACGCCCGCGCGACACCGCCGCCGGTCTCCAGCCGCTCGGCCTCGGGCGACAGCACGATATCGCCCTGGTCGCGCAGATGGTCTTCGATCATCGCCGCCAGGTAGTGCGTGTTCACGACGGTGCGCGTGACGCCCGCCGCCCGCAGCCGATCGAGCGCGCGGTCCAGCAGGGTCCGGCCGCGCAGGACCACCAGCGGTTTCGGCCGTTCCAGAGTCAGCGGCCGCATCCGCATGCCGAGACCCGCAGCCAGTACCATAGCGGTTGTCGGCGCCGCCATCAGCACCCTCCCTGCGGCGCCGGGGTCCGCCGCAGCGGCGGCGGCAGCGTGTCGTCGAACCAGGCCTTCAGGTCCGCCAGGGCGGGATGCCCCAGATCGCCTTCGAGCCAACGCCAAACCCGCGGGATATGGTCCAGATAGACCGGCTTCCCGTCGCGCCGGTCGAGCCGCGTGAAGATGCCGAGAATCTTGGCGCTGCGCTGCGCGGCGAGCACCGCATAGGACGCCTCGACCGCGGCCCGGTCGAGCGCGGGAAAGGCCGCGCAATACCGGTCCATCAACCGGGCCGCCAACTTCGGCGGCACATCGCGCCGCGCATCCTCGAACAACGACGCGAGGTCGTAGGTCACCGGGCCGATCACAGCGTCCTGGAAATCGAGCAGGCCGCACGCCCGCACACCCTCCCGGTCGTCCAGCAGCATCAGGTTATCCACATGGAAATCGCGCAACACCAAGCTCGACGGCGCGGCGCGGGCGGTGGCAAGCGCCGCGCGCCAGAGGTCGAGATACTCGGTCCGCGCGGCACCGGAAAGCGGAGAGCCGGTCACGGCCGGCAGATACCAGTCCGTCAGGAGGGCAGCCTCGTCGAGCAGCCGGGCATCGTCATAGTCGGGAATATCGGCGGCCCGCGGGTCGAAGCGCTGGTGCAGCGCGATTAGAACGTCGACGGCGAGCGTGTAGAGCGACGCTTCGTCGCCGCCGTCCGCGAGAGCCCGCGTGTAGGTCGTATCTCCAAGATCCTCGAGCAACAGTAACCCGTTCTCCACGTCGCGCGCGCGAATCTCTGGCGCGCTGAAGCCGAGGTCCTGCAGTACCCCCGCGATGGCCGCGAAGGGGCGAACGTCTTCCTGCGGCGGCGGCGCATCCATCAGCACCGCGCGCGCCCCCCCGCGGGTCAGGCGCTCGTAGCGGCGAAAGGACGCGTCGTCGGCCAGCGGCCCGCGTTTGCCGTCGCCCCAGCCGTTGTCCTCTAAAAATCTGCGGATCAGCGCCGATCGGTCAGTCATCGCAGTTCACATTGAGTTGTCGACCAACAGACTCCAGCCGGTCACGCCAGGACGACCCGCCGCGCAGACGGAGACGTCGTATCTCCGGATCGCCGTCATCCGGGATGCCGAAAGCGATATCCAGCCGCTCCGCGGGCAGAAGGGCGCCGAGACGTTCGGGCCATTCGATCAGGGAAATGCCCTCCGCAAAGGCGTCTTCGATGCCCAACTCCCAGGCTTCTTCCGCATCTTCGAGGCGATACAAATCGAAGTGGTGGATTTGCGCTGTGTCGGTGGGATAGATCTGCACCAGGGTGAAGGTCGGGCTGGGGACTTCCTCGTCCGAGACCGTGAACGACCGCACGAAGCCGCGCGCGAACACCGTCTTGCCGCTGCCAAGCACGCCCGACAGCGCGATGACGTCGCCCGCTCCACACGCCTTCGCGACGACGGCGGCAACCGCGGCCGTCCCGGCCTCGCCGCGGGCGGTCAGCTCGATGGTGCGTGAAGTGTCGGAAGCATCCGGCATGCCGCCATATGTACCATTGCGGCAACCGGAAACGGAAGCGGCCTGCGCGACTGCAATAGGCCGCGCGGCCGTATCCGAACCCGCGTCAGTAGCGGTAATAGTCGGGCTTGAACGGCCCGGCCACGTCGAGACCGAGATACTCGGACTGCTCCTTGGTCATCTGCGTCAGTTTTACGCCGAGCTTCTCGAGATGCAGTGAAGCGACCTTTTCGTCGAGCGGCTTGGGCAGGACGTAGACCTTCTTTTCGTAGTCGTCCGCGTTATTCCACAATTCGATCTGCGCCAGCACCTGATTGGTGAAGGATGCCGACATTACGAAACTGGGATGGCCGGTCGCACAGCCGAGATTGACGAGCCGGCCTTCCGCCAGAACGATCAAGCGCTTGCCGTCGGGGAACTCGACCTCGTCGACCTGGTCCTTGACGTTGTCCCATTTGTAGTTGCGCAGGGCTTCGATCTGAATCTCCGAATCGAAATGACCGATGTTGCAGACGATCGCCCGGTCCTTCATTTCACGCATGTGGTCGAGCGTGATCACGTCGATGTTGCCCGTCGTGGTCACGAAGATATCGCCCGTGGACGCGGCGTCTTCCATGGTGGTGACTTCGTAACCTTCCATCGACGCCTGCAGGGCGCAGATTGGGTCGATCTCGGTCACCAACACGCGCGCACCCTGGTTGCGCAGGCTGGCAGCCGAGCCTTTGCCCACGTCGCCGTAACCGCAGACCACGGCCGTCTTGCCAGCGATCATAACGTCGGTCGCCCGCTTGATGCCGTCGACCAGGCTCTCGCGGCAACCATACAAATTGTCGAACTTGGACTTCGTGACCGAGTCGTTAACGTTGATGGCGGGAACGGCAAGCGTGCCCTTTTTCTCCATCTCGTACAAACGATGTACGCCCGTCGTCGTCTCTTCGGACAGGCCGCGCACGTCCTTCAACAGCTCCGGGTACTTGTCGTGCATGAGCACGGTCAGGTCGCCGCCGTCGTCGAGGATCATGTTCGGGCGCCAGCCGTCCGGACCTTCGATGGTCTGTTCGATACACCACCAGAATTCTTCCTCGGACATACCCTTCCATGCGAACACCGGGACACCGGTCGCGGCGATCGCCGCGGCGGCGTGATCCTGGGTCGAAAAGATATTGCAGGACGACCAGCGGACTTCAGCCCCGAGCGCCGTCAGCGTTTCGATCAGCACGGCGGTTTGAATGGTCATATGCAGGCAACCGGCGATCCGTGCGCCCTTGAGCGGCTTGGACTTGCCAAACTCGTCGCGCAGCGCCATCAAGCCCGGCATTTCCGTTTCGGCGATGGCAATTTCCTTGCGGCCCCAATCGGCGCCACTCATGTCGGCAACTTTGTAATCTTCTGCGGCAGTCATATTCAGTTCCTGTGATGTGTCGCGCCGGCGGCGGACGGTCCAAATGCCTCTGCGCCGCGGTTACCGCCCTTGGGTGGGCGGCGGTATAGCAGCGCTCGTCGAAAGCGGCAAGGTGGGATCGAGATATCCGGGAAGTAAGCCGGTACCGGGTTAATACGGGAAATTTCCAGTCGTTCAGTGGTAACAACGGGATAAAGGGTGCCGATACCGCCGATCCCCGCACGGCCTGGGAGTGGTTCGGGTTTCGGTTACTCCGTGATTGCCTCGCCTTTCACAATATGGCGCGCCATGGCGGCAAAACCAGGGCGCCACTTCTCCGGAAGTCTCAGTCGGTTTCGTTGAAGCCGCTGCCCACCAAACCGGACAGCGCATCGAGCGCCCGGTCCGCATCCGGCCCGTCGGCTTGGACCGAAATCACGCAGCCGGTCGAGGCGGCGAGCATCATCAATCCCATGATCGACGTGCCGGGTACGCTTTGCCCGTCCTTCGACACGGTGACCAACGCCTCGAATTGTCCGACAAGTTCGACGAATTTTGCGGCGGCGCGCGCGTGCAGGCCCCGCTGGTTCACGATCTCAAGGTCGCGTTGCGCCATGTATTTCCGCCTAGCCGCCGGTCTGTTCAGCCAGCAGGTTTGACGCGACGTTGATGTATTTGCGGCCGGCTTCCTGCGCGCTCGCCACCGCATCTTCCAGGGAATGCGTTTTGCGGATCGACGCCAGCCGGATGAGCATGGGTAGATTGACGCCGGCGACGACCTCGACATTGGCCTGCCCCATCACCGACAAGGCCAGGTTCGACGGGGTGCCGCCGAACATGTCGGTCAACACTGCGACTCCGGCGCCGTCTTCCATTTTCGAAACGCAGGTGAGGATCTCCTGGCGGCGCGCCTCCATATCGTCGTCCGGGCCGATACACACACAACACATTTTTTCCTGCGGGCCGACGATATGCTCCAACGCACCAACGAACTCTTCGGCCAGACGGCCGTGGCTTACCACAACGATCCCGATCATTTTCCCGTGTCCACCAGCCGGTTCACCGTTTCACCCTCTTCCGTCCCCGTATCCTTCACCGCGCCGGCATTTCTTCGACCGGCGTTTCGCGATGATGCAGACGAACCTGCCAATCGCGCGACCGCAGCCAGTCGCTCAAACGCCGTGCCACGAACACCGACCGATGGCGGCCGCCAGTGCAGCCGACCGAGATGGTCAGATAACTCTTCCCTTCTTGCGCATAGCGCGGCAGTAAAATTTCCAGCATTCCGGTCAGGCTGTCAAAAAATCCGTAGAAATCCGGGTCGCCCTTGATCATCTCCTGGACCGGCTCGTCCTCCCCGGTCAGCGGGCGCAAGACTTTGTCATAATGCGGGTTTTTCAAGAACCGGACATCGAAGACAAGGTCCGATTCACGCGGCACCCCGTGCCGGAACGCAAAGGAGGTGACGAATAGGCTTAGCCCCTTGTCGCTCTGCAGGCCGAAGGACTCGCCGAGCATCTCCTTGAGGTCCCACGGCGACTTGTCCGTCGTGTCGATCACCACGTCGGCCCGCCCGCGCAGCCGCGCCAGCACGCGGCGTTCGAGTTCGATCATGTCGGGGACCGGCTTCTCGGAGTCGAGCGGATGACGCCGCCGTGTCTCCGCATATCGGCGCTGCAAGACCTCGTCGTCGCAATCGAGGAACACTGTGCCGACATGATACGCCGGATCGGCGATCAGACGGTCAAGTTCATCCAGCATCGTATCGACGCCGAAATCGCGCGTCCGGATATCGACTCCGATCGCGAGCGGCTGTTGCTGCTCGGAATCGACAGCATCCGGCGCGGGCCGCACGAGGCTGCCGAGCAAGGACAATGGCAGATTGTCGACCGCCTCATAGCCGATATCTTCAAGGCTTTTCAGAGCCGTCGTCCGTCCAGCGCCGGACATCCCGGTGACCAGCAGCACGCGCCGGCAGCCATCTTCCTGCTTGTCATCGGTCACCGCTCGATCTCCTCTGGGGCCAGCGCGACGGCAAGTCTGATCTTGGCCGGCGCCGACGCTTCGAATGCGGCGAGACGCAGAACCGGCACCGAGACTCCCAATAGCATTGTCTCGGCGGCCTTGGGAAGGCGTTCCACGTCCCCGGCGGAAACGATATCGACCACCATCCGCAACGGTACGCCGGGAACCGCCGCAAGGCGGACAATGCCCAGGCCGCGAACTTCCATCCGTCCGGCGATCCGCGGCGGCGCGCTCGCCAGGATTTCGTGTCCGTCGCGGGACAGAACCGTTTGGTCGTCGGCGACCAGTGCTGCGCCGCCGTCGATCAACCGTAGCGCCAAGTCCGACTTGCCGCTGCCGGACGGGCCGCGCAGCAACACGGCGCAGCCGCCGACCGCGACCGAGGTTCCATGGACGGTTTCCATACGGCAAGCCTGCGGCGGCAGGCGCGCGGAGTCAACGCGCGGAGCGGGCCGCTATTTTACGGGGAGGCGGATAATAAACCGCGCGCCACAGACGGTCTTCGACCCGTCTTTTTCGTAGCGGTTCTGCGCACGGATGGTGCCGCGATGCGCCTCGATGATCTGCTTCGAAATCGACAAGCCGAGGCCGGAATGGGTGCCGAATTTCTCGCCTTTCGGGCGTTCGGTATAGAAACGGTCGAAGATCGCGTCAATTTTCGCTTCGGGGATACCGGGCCCGTCGTCTTCGACCTGCACCTCGACGAAGCCGTTGACCCGGGCGGCAGTGATCCGGATTACGCCACCCGGCGGGCTGAAGCTCTCCGCATTGGCGATCAGATTACGCATGACCTGGACCAGCCGGTCCTCGACGCCGGAAACCTGCAAGTTGGCGTTTTCGTCGATATCCACTTCCAGGGTCGGACCACCGGAAAGCTGCGTGGTTGCATACATATCCGCAAGCGCTTGCATCATCGACCCGAGTTCGACGGTCTCGGTCCCGGCGCGGCTCAGTTCCGAATCCAGGCGCGACGCATTGGAGATATCGGTGATCAATCGGTCCAGCCGCTGCACGTCTTCCAGAATCACCGCCATCAACCGACGCTGCTGCCCCGGGTCGGGCACACGCGCCGCGGTTTCGACCGCACTGCGCAAAGAAGTGAGGGGATTCTTGATTTCGTGGCTGACATCGGCAGCGAACCGTTCGATGGCATCCATCCGCTGATGCAGCGCATCGGTCATTTCCCGCAACACGCCGGACAGTTCGCCGATTTCGTCGCCACGGTTGGTGAAATCGGGAATTTGCTGCGTTTCGGGTCCGTACCCACGGCGCACCCGCTCGGCGGCGGCGGCCAGCCGCAGCACCGGCTGCGCGATCGTGCGCGCCAGATACAGCGATAGCAGGATCGTCACCACGATCGCACCTGCAAAGACAGCCAGCACCGTCAACCGGATCGCCCGGACCGACGCCTCGATTTCAATTCCGTCGCGGGACAACAGCAATACGCCGATCACCTGACGGTATCGTTGCACCGGAATGGCGACGGTCAGCATGTAGCCGCTGGAGCCGCCCGACCGGACCACGCCGATGATCTCGCCGGAAAAGGCGCGCTGAACTTCGGGATAGTCCTCGGCGCGCTGGTCCGCGCGCTCCTGATAGGGTTCAAGCTTCTCGCCATAGGTCAGCCAGCCCACGGTCACATCGATACCGTCGATGAGCCAGTCGAGCAGCCAGTTGGATTCCTTCGGCGGCGGAAGTTCCTGGACCTGCACGACCCAGCGGCCGCCCAAGAGCCGGCTGCTGTCGGCGACCATCTCGCCTGCATTCAGGAACAATCGCGAGCGGACCCGCGACGCGGCGCTCAGGCGCCGGACGATGTGGCGCGCCGGTTCCAGGTCGATGAATTGCCCGCCCGCCGGGGTGATTTCGATCGCGCTTTCGCCGATCGCGCCGGCGATCATCTCGCCCTGGCTGCGCAGCGACTCGAGGTCGGCGTCGATCAGACTGTCGCGATAGGGGCCGACATATAGCAGCCCACCGACCGGAATCAGCAAAGCCACCACGTTGACCGCCAGAATCCGGCGGGTCAGCGGCGAGACCACGCGCCGGCCTTTTGCGGCGGCCTCTTCTTTCTCGGCCTTCTCGGCCTTGGTGTCGGTGGTCTTTTCGGTGAAACCGCGCATCGCCAAACGGGCCGCAACCGTATACCGGTGCAGCCCCTTGCGAATGGCCTTCAACGCCGTCTCACGCTCCATGGCGGCTACAACTCGCTATAGCGGTAACCCACGCCATACAGTGTTTCGATCTGCGAGAAGCTCGAGTCGATCTGGCGAAACTTCTTGCGCAACCGCTTGATGTGACTGTCGATCGTCCGGTCGTCCACGTAGATGCTTTCGCCGTAGGCGGCATCCATCAACTGGTCGCGGCTCTTCACGTGACCGGGCCGAGTCGCCAGGGCCTTCAGCAACAGGAACTCGGTGACGGTCAACTGTACGTCCCGGCTGTCCCAGGTGCAGGAATGCCGGTCGGTGTCCATCACCAGCGGCCCGCGCACCAAGACCGAATCGGCCTTCTTGGCGACGGGTTCTTCGCCCAATTCGGAGCGGCGCAATAACGTGCGGATGCGCTCGATCAATAGGCGTTGGGAGAACGGCTTCTTGATATAGTCGTCCGCCCCCATGCGCAGCCCGAGCACCTCGTCCACCTCGTCGTCCTTCGAGGTCAGGAAGATGACCGGCAGATTGCTGCTGTCGCGCAGTTTCTGCAGCAGTTCCATGCCGTCCATGCGCGGCATCTTGATGTCGAGGATGGCGAGATCGACGGGCTGTTGGCTCAGCCCCCGGAACGCTTCTTCACCGTCGTTGTAGGTCTTTACCCTGTAGCCTTCCGCCTCCAAAGCCATGGAGACCGAAGTCAGGATATTCTTGTCGTCGTCGACAAGAGCAATTGTCTGCTGCATTGGCGAACTCCCGCCTTGAATTTTCCGCTATTGGCACAACTGCACAATCATCCCCGCTTATGGCAGCATTGGGGCACGGTGACGACATTCTTGCGGCGGCGAGCGGCAATTAAGAGCGATACGACGATCACGCAACCGTTTGACGCTGCGTCGATATGTCCCCTCGCGACCTGTCGGACTACCAGTATATCAAATTGGTTAATCCGTGGTTGAAATAGATTTTCCGCCGTCCTGGCTTTCAACACGCCGTCAGGGCGGCAGGGAGCGTGCTCGTTCAGCGTCAAAGCCCGTAGGGAACATGAAGCAGTCTGCGTCGGTTCAGATCATCGTTATCATGCTGGTCGCGCTCGTCACGATCGCGGCTTCTGCCTGGATTACCTGGCGGCTGATCGACGGCGACCGGCCACCGAAGGGCGAAGCGCTGTCGGTGGCGGTCCAATCTCCGGTGTCGATCGGCGGTCCGTTCACCCTGATCAACCACAAGGGCGAGACGGTCACGGACGCAAGCTTCCATGGCCGGTACATGCTGGTATTCTTCGGCTACGGCTATTGCCCGGACGTCTGCCCCACGGAACTGGCCAATCTGGCCGCGGCGATGGATTATCTCGGCCCGGCGGCCGACAAGGTGCAACCGGTCTTCATCACGGTCGACCCGGCCCGCGACACGCCGGAATACCTCGCCCAATATGTCGCGCATTTCCACCCCCACCTAATCGGCCTGACGGGCACCGAGGGCGAAATCCGGAAAGTCGCCAAGGCCTACCGCGTGTTCTACGCCAAGGCGCCGTCGGAGAAGACCGACGAGTACCTGGTGGATCATTCGTCCTTCGTCTACCTGATGGGGCCCGGCGGCGACTATGTGGCGATGTTCCGGCACCAGACCGATCCGCAAGAAATGGCGGACGCGGTCGCACGTTTCATCGCCAGCGGGCGAAATGTCAGCTTGAAATCCCGATAGCGGGGTGGATACCGTATTCCGTCGGATTCCGGCCCTCACCGCCGCAGGCGTTTCCCGGGACCGTCCAATGCGGAAGGGATTCACCGATGACCGATGACGACGCCACCATACCAGCCGAGGAAACCTGCCGGATTCTGGTGCGCAACGCCCGCACCGCCGCCTTGGCCACGGCCGACCGCGCCAATGACTCCTGGCCCTACGCCTCACTGGTCGAGACGGCCTGCGACCACGCGGGCCAGCCGATTCTGCTGCTGTCGGATCTTGCGGACCACACGAAGAATTTTGCCGCCGATCCGCGGGTTTCGCTGCTGTTCGACGGCACCATCGGGCTGGCCGCCCCGCTGACCGGCGCCCGGGCAACCCTGCAGGGCCGGATCGAGCGTGTCGGCGACGATGCCACCGCCCTGCGGCAGCGCTATCTGGCGCGCCATCCGGGGGCCGCCGATTATGCCGGTTTCGGGGATTTCAATTTTTATCGGGTGGCGCCCGAACGGTTTCATCTGGTCGCCGGGTTCGGCCGCATCCATTGGATCGACGCCGACGCCGTGCTGTTCGATACGGCTGATACGGCGGCACTGGCCGACCACGAGCGGGACATCGTCGACCACATGAACGCCGATCACGCCGATGCGGTCGATCTGTACGCCGCGATGCTGACGGCGTCGCCGGGCAACGGGTGGCGAATGACCGGAATCGACCCGGAAGGCGCTGATTTGGGGCGCGATGGCCGGAGTCTCAGGCTGCCGTTCGACCGCATCGTCCGCGACGCCGAGTCGGCCCGCGCCATGCTGGTGCGCCTGGTCAAAACCGCTCGAAACGGTAAAAAATCGACCGATTAGGCAACTTAGAACTTGTCTAAAAGTGGTAGTTGATTCCCGCCCGGATGACAGATATCAATTTGACGGAAGCATTGCGTCCGGCTCCGTAATGGCCGCGGCGCATCGAACCGGAAGCAGCGACGCCAAGAATCAATAATCGCCGGTCGGAAAGATCGGCGGCATCCTACGGGAGGACAATCGTAGTGGATCGTAAAAGCAAATTCGGGTTGGGCAATCATGGCATCGTGAATGTCCGCGCCGAGCACTGGAACCTGGCGGCGGCTCCGCTTTACGAAGCGACGCTTTCCGCGGGACTCGGACGCCTGTCGGCCGGCGGTGCGCTTGTCGTCGAAACCGGTAAACACACCGGCCGGTCGCCGAACGACAAATTTTTGGTCGAGGAACCATCGAGCAAGGGCAATATCTGGTGGGGTCCCAATAAGGGGACCGATCCCGTCACATTCGACAATTTGCGGCGGCAGATTCTGTCCTATTATCAAGGACGCGACGTCTACGTGCAGGATCTGTATGCCGGTGCGGACGCCGATTATAGGCTGCCCGTCCGGGTGGTTTCGGAGAGCCCGTGGCACAGCCTGTTCGCGCGCAACATGTTCATCGAGCCGACGGACGCGGAACTCGAGGATTTCGAGCCCGAGCTGACGATCCTGAACGCGCCGTATTTCCATGCGGTGCCCGAGCGGGACGGCACCAACTCGGAATGCGCGATCATGATGAATTTCGCCGAGAAGCTGGTGCTGGTCGCCGGTACCGTCTATGCTGGCGAAATCAAGAAATCGGTCTTCTCCTACCTCAACTATGTCCTCCCGGAACGCGACGTTCTGCCGATGCATTGCTCGGCCAATATCGGCGGCGACGGCGAGGTCAGCATCTTCTTCGGCCTGTCGGGCACCGGCAAGACGACCCTGTCGGCGGACGGCAGCCGCGCCCTGATCGGCGATGACGAGCATGGCTGGTCGGCGAACGGCATCTTCAACTTCGAAGGCGGCTGCTACGCCAAGGTCATCAACCTGTCGGAGGAAGCGGAGCCGGAAATCTACGCGACCACGAAGCGGTTCGGCACGATCCTCGAGAACGTGGTGATGGACCCGCGCACCCGCCTGCTCGACCTGGACGACGGGTCGCTGACGGAGAACACCCGCGCGTCCTATCCGATCGACTACATCCCGAACATCTGCGAATCGGGCCGCGGCGGCCAACCGACCAATGTCGTCATGCTGACGGCGGACGCGTTCGGCGTGTTGCCGCCGATCAGCCAGTTGACCGCGGATCAGGCGATGTATCACTTCCTGTCCGGCTACACCGCGCGCGTCGCGGGCACTGAGAAGGGCGTCACCGAACCGCAGGCGACCTTCTCGACCTGCTTCGGCGCACCGTTCATGCCGCGTCATCCCTCGGTATACGCCAAAATGCTTGGCGAGCGGATCCAGCAGACCGGCGCAAAATGCTGGTTGGTCAACACCGGCTGGTCGGGCGGCGCCTACGGTACGGGAGAGCGCATGAAGATCGCGCATACCCGCTCCATGGTGCGGGCCGCGCTGGACGGACGGCTCGCCGAAGCGGGCGCCGCGCCGGACCCGAACTTCGGGATGCTGGTGCCGGAAGCCTGTCCGGACGTGCCGGCGGAAGTTCTGCAGCCGCGCACGACTTGGGCCGACAAATCCGCCTACGACACGACTGCACACGATCTGCGCGGCCGTTTCGAAAGCAACTTCAAACAATTCGAATCCTACGTGGACGAAGGCGTGAAGCAGGCCGGCATCTACGCCGCCGCCTGACAACTCGGTACGAAGCACGCAAGGCAGCGGCCGGTCCCTCTCGGGGCCGGCCGTTTCCGTTGCGGCGCGAGCGTTTATCCGAAATAGCTGGCCGACACCGCGCCGACGACGGCATAGCGCGCGCCTTTGCCGATCGCCACGAGGATCAGGAACAGCGGGAAGCGGACGCCAAGTACGCCCGCGGCGAAGGTCAGCGGGTCGCCGACGACCGGCAGCCAGGACAGCAACAACGTCCAGACGCCGTACCGCCCGACCCATTCGGATGCCCGGTCCAAGGCCTCGGGCCCGACGGGAAACCAGCGCCGGTCGCGCCACCGCAGGCAATAGCGACCCAGCAGCCAGTTCACGACCGCGCCGAGGGTATTGCCCGCCGTTGCGATCCCGATCAACAACGCGAGATCGAAACCGTCCGCAGATATCAAAGTTGCCAGCACGGCTTCGGACGAGAGCGGCACCAACGTTGCGGCCAGGAAGGCCGTGAGAAAGAGTCCGGTGTAGCCTGCCCCGATCATGCCCTGCACGATACGGGGGTTAGCGCGGCCGGGCCGTCAGCACCAGGGCCGGTGACGGTTTCTTCAAGCCGTCTATTTTCCAGACATAGACCGGTGCGGCGGCGCGTAGGACCTCGTCGGCGTTCTGCCGGACCACCTGCGCCTCCGTCTGGATACGCAGGGTCCCACGCATCACGATCCCGCTTTTTTCAAGCTTTTCCGCGATTTGGGTGTTCGGTTTGTCGCCCGTGATCGAGATCGTGCCGTTCGGATGCCGCGCCAACGAGAGGAGTCGCGCGTTCTGGCGCACGAAATTGAACGTCTTTTCCTGCAGGATATTCCCGACCTTCTTGTAGCGGACCCGGAAGGCCGCGTTGTCCACATATTGGACGTCCTCGAAACCACGGTCGCGCTGTAGATCCTGTTCGACCGCGGTGACGTATTTGGTCAGAGCCTCACGGGATAACTCGTTTTTTGAAATTTTCTCCAGCAACGGGACATAGACCAGCATGCCCTGGTATTGGAAATTGTAGTTGCCGTTCGCCGTGATCCGAAGGTCGGCCTTGAAATCCATCGGCAGATAACAGCCGGAAACCACGCCGACGAACAGCGCGAGAACAAGAAATCGGCGTATGCGTTTCATCGAACCGTCGACCGCCAGCGCTTACGCGCCGCCGGGATTATCGGGCAGGCTAACGCCGATCAGGCAATCCCGGGTGACCAGTTGCGCCAGATCCGCTTGATCCATGCCGTCCGTTCCTTCCGGTCGCATCGGCAGAACGAGGTAGCGCAAATCCGCGGTACTGTCGTGTACGCGTACTTCGACGTCGTCCGACAGTTTCGTTCCGAACTCCGCGAGAACCGCACGCGGTTCCCGTACGGTTCGGCTGCGGTAGGCCCGCGATTTGTACCAATCCGGCGGCGGACCAAGCAGGCCGCGCGGATAACAGGAACACAACGTACAGACGATGACGTTATGCGTCTCCGGCGTATTTTCGACGGCGCGGATGGGTATGTCTCCGGCATCGATGCCGATGGACTCGGTCGCTTCGTTGACGTTTTCCATCAGTTTCGCCTTGAAATCCGAATCGGTCCAGGCGCGGGCGATCACGTCGGCGCCCAATGCCGGCGTCCGGGTATCCAGATGCTCGATCTGGCGGCGCAGATCGTCCGCCGAGAAGACGCCTTTTTCGATCAACAGCTCGCCGAGCGCTTCCGCCATGACCTGATAATGACTGAAGGGCGAATCCTCGATATCGGGCTGAAAGGTCCGGTCATGATCGTGGTCATGGTCATGGCCGTGGGTATGCTCGTGATCGTTCGTCATGCCATCCCTCCTCAGGCCGGGTCCAGCCAGTTCTCGTAAAAGTCGACGACGGTCGTGTCCTTCGGCCCGCCCGCATAATCGGACCAGAGATCGGACTGCCGGAAGATAACGCGGTACAGCGGCAGACGCTCCGCATCGGTGATCCCGTAGGCGAGCTGCTCGGGATTCCGGTAGCTGCCGGCAATCGACTGCACCTCGCCGACCTTGCCGCGCGTGAAATACGGCGCACGCACATGGCCCGGCGGGTAGGCTCGCCGGACACGCACGCGGTCGCCGACCGAGAAGCGCTCGCTCATGACTTGCGCGCCTCCGTCCAGCGTTCCTCGACCTCGGCCATCTTGCGGCCGAGTTCGTCGACGCTGATCACTTTCTTCTGCAGCAGAACGTTCGAGATTGCCGCGCACCAGCGCTCGTAGTAGCCGAGGTCGTCGTAGACACCGGGCCCGAGGTCTTCGATATTGCGGCGCATCTCGTCGGTCCGCAGCAATTCGCGCTGGCCGCAAAGCATGCGAATCGCGTCCATCCGCTTTTCCCACGGTTCGTTCTCATGCCCTTCGGTCGGGACCGGGCCGGCATCCTGCCCACCCATGTCATGTACGCGTCTTGGTCCGGTCATATTGGAAATCTCCGCATGATCCGCCTCAGTATGGAGCGGCCCGCTGGTCCAGGCAACCCGCCTAAACCAGTGGATTCATGCAATGTTCGCGATAGGCCGGGCGATCCTGCAAGCGCGCGTACCAGGCCTCCAGATGCGGCATCGCCGGACGGTCGTCGACCAGCGAGAACCAGCGGAAGGCATGGACGCCGACCGGCATGTCACCGAGCGTAAAATCGCTGCCGGCGACGTAGTCGGTCTTGGCGAGCTGCTTGTCGAGAATGCCCCACACCTTATGACCCAGCTTGATCGCCGCCTCGATGGCGGCCATGTCGCGGTCGGCCTCGGGCGTCCGCACGAGGCCCCAGAAGATCGGCGTGATCTGCGGTCCGACGGCCGACAATTGCCAGTCCATCCATTTGTCCGCGGCGGCCCGCGCGTGCAGATCGTCAGGCCAGATCGACGCGCCGGGGGCGTATTTCGCCGCAAGATATCGCATGATCGCGTTCGATTCCCACAAGGTCAGGCCGTCGTCCTCGATGGTCGGCACCAGACCGTTCGGGTTCTTCTCGAGATATTCCGGCTGATCATTGCCGCCGAACGGCCCGCCGATATCCTCGCGGTCGTATTCGATGCCCAGTTCGCCGCACAGCCACAGCACTTCCATGACGTTGGACGAGGTCTTGCGCCCCAAGATTTTCAACATGCTTCGCTCCCTTCCATAACGTGCAAATTTGGTGTCGTCGGTCTTACTAGGCCGCCATGCCGGCCACGTCGCTGCGCGACAGGCCGACCGATTCGGCGGCCGCCAGGATCTCTTCCCACGTCGCGTCGTCGATCGGCACGCCATTGGCTTCGCGTTCCGCCCGGGTCGCCCGTTCCGGGTCGCCCGGCACCAGCACCGGCTCGGCCGGGTTCTGCGGCGGCGACGCCTTCACATGCGCGATCGTGGCGTCGACCTCCGCCTTGTAGAAGGCGTCGTCGACCATGCGGCGCGGGTCGAAGATGATCGCCAGCATGCCGTTCAGGATGGTGTCGTCCTTGCGTTGGGTCTCCGCCCGCATCGTCTGTCCGCCGCTCAACACGCCGGCCAGCATCTCAGCCATCAGCGCCATGCCGTACCCTTTGTGTTCGCCGAAGGGCAGGGCCGCGCCGAAGGGCGGGGTGTACATCACGTTGGGATCGGTCGTCGGCCGGCCCTCCGCATCGATCAAGGCGCCTTCCTGCATCTGTTCGCCCTTGTTCTTGGCGACCCGCACCTTGCCCATCGCGACCACGCTGGTCGCCATGTCGAGCAATGTGGTGGGGTTGTTGTCGGTTGCCGGCATGATGCAGGTATAGGGATTGGTGGCGTAGCGCGCGTCGCCGCCCCGGAAGGGCGCGACCAGCGGCTTGTGCCCGATCACGTTGACGTAGTGCATCGAGATCATGCCGGCCTCGGCCGCTTGCTCGGCCCAGGCGCCGATCCGGCAGAGATGGAAGCTGTTGCGCAGGGACAGGATGCAGACGCCGTGTTCCCGCGCCCGCTCGATCCCCAGCGCCATCGCCTCGCCGCCGATGACCTGACCGTAGCCGGTCTGGCCGTCGAGCACGAGGATCGTGCCCTCGTCCTTCACCACTTTGACATGCTGGTTCATCGCCAACTGTCCGGTCAGCGCGCAGGAAATGTAGCGCGGCAGCATGCCGACCCCGTGGCTGTCATGGCCGGTCAGGTTGGCATAGACAAGATTGTCGGCCACCAACGCCGGCTCGTCGCCGGTGCTGCCCGCGGCCGTGCAGATCGCGCGCACGACGGCGCGCAGTTTGTCGTGCTGAATCAGCATGATGTTTCCTTCCTCAGACGGCGTCCCGCTTGCCGCGGGGTTCTTGGTTTTAGTGGTTTCCGGCGATGCGTCAGTGGGCCTGATCCCAGTTATCGCCGATCCCGGCATCCACGACCAGCGGCACGTCGAGGGCGACCGCCGGCTCCGCGGCCCCGCCCATCACGTCCTTCACGGCGGCGACGGTATCGTCGATCTCGGCTTCGGGCACTTCGAAAATCAATTCGTCATGCACCTGCAGCAGCATGTCGGCACCGAGCTTTTTCTTGTCCAGCGCCGCCGGCACCCGGATCATCGCGCGCTTGATGATATCCGCCGCCGTCCCCTGGATCGGCGCGTTGATCGCCTGCCGTTCCGCGTAGTTCCGGCGCATCGGGTTCTTATCGACGATACCCGGCAAATGAATGCGGCGGCCGAACAGCGTGGTCACCATGCCGGTCGTGCGGCATTCCTCGCGCGCGCGTTCCATATAATCCTTGATGCCGGGGTAGCGCTCGAAATAGGTCTCGATATAGTCGCGCGCCTCCTTCTGCGCGATGCCGAGCTGACGCGCCAACCCAAAGGCGCTGATGCCGTAGATGATGCCGAAGTTGATCGCCTTGGCCTGGCGACGCACGAGCGGGTCCATCCCCTCCATCGGCACGTCGAAGACCTGCGATGCGGTCAGCGCGTGGATATCCGCGCCGTCCCGGAAGGCGTCGACCAGCGACTGAATCCCCGCCATATGCGCCAGAACCCGCAGTTCGATCTGGCTGTAGTCGAAGGACACCAGCTTGCAGCCGTCGCGCGCGATGAACGCCTGCCGGATCTTGCGGCCTTCCTCGCTCCGCACCGGGATGTTCTGCAGATTGGGGTCGGTCGACGCGAGCCGGCCGGTCTGCGCCCCGGCCATCGCATAGGAGGTGTGGATACGCTTGGTGTTCGGATTGATCTCCTCGACCAGCTTGTCGGTATAGGTGCTTTTCAGCTTGGAAATCTGCCGCCAGTCGAGCACCCGCTTCGGCAGGTCGTGCCCCGCGGCGGCCAAGCCTTCCAGCACATCCTGATCGGTTTTGTATGCCCCCGTCTTGGTCTTCTTGGCGCCGGGCAGGCCCATCTTGTCGAACAGGATTTCGCCGAGCTGTTTCGGCGAGCCGATGTTGAAGTCCTCGCCGGCGAGCGTGCGGATTTCGTCTTCGAGACCGCCCATGCGCTGCGCGAAATCGCGGCTCAGCCCGCGCAGAATCTCGGGATCGACCAGCACGCCCTTGCGCTCGAGCGTGGACAGGACCGAGATCAGCGGCCGCTCGATGGTCTCGTAGACGGTGGCCATGCGTTCGGTGACGAGCCGCGGCTTCAGCGTCTTGTGCAGCCGCAGCGTGATGTCCGCATCCTCCGCCGCGTAGCCGCAGGCCTTGTCGAGCGGCACGTAGTCGAAGGTCACCTGCGACTTGCCGCTGCCGACCACGTCCTTGTATTTCACCGTGGTCATGCCGAGATGGCGGTCGGCCAATTCGTCCATGCCGTGCTTGTTAGCCCCGCCGTCCAGCACGAAGGACAGCAGCATCGTGTCGTCGACGGGCGCCACCTCGACCCCGTGCTGGGCGAGGATCAGCGCATCGTATTTGATGTTCTGCCCGATCTTCAGCACCGACGGGTCCTCGAGCAGCGGTTTCAACATGTCGATCGCGCGCTTGAGGCGGATTTGTTCAGGAGCGCCGTCCTCCGACTCCGCATCGCCGCCGCCCGCGAGATCGAGCGCGCCCTGCCCGTTCGGATTGCGGTGGGCAACCGGGATGTAGCACGCCTTGCCCGGCGTCACCGACAGCGAAATGCCGACCAGTTCGGCCACGGTCGCGTTCAACGAGGTCGTCTCGGTGTCGACCGCGACGAAGCCGGCATCGGTCGCCGTCTCGATCCAGGCCGCCAGCGCCTTTTCGTCCTGCACCAACTCGTACTCGACCTCGTCCGGCGGCGTGTCTTCCTCGTCGGTGGATTCGATGCCGAGGCTGCTTTCGACCCGCGACACGATCGACTTGAAGCCCTGTTCCTGCAGGAAAGGAATCAGTGCCTCGGGGTCGGGCTCGCGCCGGCCGAAGCTGTCCAGCCCGGCCTCGACCGGAACGTCGTCGCGCAGCTGCACCAGTTGGCGGGAAATCCGCGCCAGTTCGGCATTCTCGATCAGATTCTGCCGTCGTTTCGGCTGCTTGATCTCTTCGGCGCGATCGAGCAGCGACTCGAGGTCGCCGTATTCGGTCAGCAGCTGCGCCGCCGTCTTGACGCCGATGCCCGGCACGCCGGGCACGTTGTCGCTCGAGTCGCCGGCCAGCGCCTGCACCTCGACCACCTTTTCGGGCCCGAGGCCGAATTTCTCGACCACCTCGTCATGGCCGATCACCTTGTTCTTCATGGCGTCGAACATGGAAACGTTGTCGGTGACCAATTGCATCAGGTCCTTGTCCGACGACACGATGGTGACCTCGGCGCCCGCTTCGGTCGCCTGCTTGGCATAGGTCGCGATGATGTCGTCCGCCTCGTAACCGGGTATCTCGATCGCCGGGACGTTGAACGCCGAGACCGTGGCCTTCACCAGGTCGAATTGCGGCACCAATTCCTCCGGCGGCGGCGGACGGTTCGCTTTGTAGTCGGCATAGATATCGTTGCGGAAGGTTTTGCGCGCCGCGTCGAAAATGACCGCGAGGCAGTCCGCGTCGGTATCGGTCAGGATCTTCATCAGCATCTGCGTAAAGCCGTAGACCGCGTTCACGGGCGTGCCGTCGGGGCGGGTCAGCGGGCGCACCGCGTGGAAGGCGCGGAAGATGAAGCCCGATCCGTCGATCAGGTAGACATGCTGGGGCGCGGACGTCTCGGTTGACTTTGGCATGCGGACTCACACAAGAAAGGATGAAGCGATCAGGATGCCGGATCGCATCCCGGGCGGCAAGACATCCCGTCGCGCGGCCGGCCGAATCCAGGAACACTCACCGCAGGAAGCGAACCCCATGACCATCACCGAAATGATTCCGCTGCTCAACGTCGAGAACGCCGACCGCAGCATCGCCTTCTATCGCGACGCGCTGGGCTTCGACGTGGTGCAGACATTCGAGGCCGAGGGTGCCACGGTCTGGGCGATGCTCACCAGCGGCGGCACCAAACTGATGATCAACCAGCCGGATCACGCCGACAGCACGGCGCGGCGCACCGCGGCCAGTTATGGCGGCGTGGTGTTGTATTGCCATGTCGAGTCGGCGCGCGACCGGCACGCGGACCTTGCGGCGCGCGGCGTCGCCGTCGGGGATATCAGCATCGAAGCCTACGGTATGGAGGAGTTCCTGCTGCGCGACCCCGACGGCTATGAGATCGCCATCGGCAGCCGGCTGACGCAGCTCGCCTGAATTGCTTAATGCGCGGCGGCGGCTTTCGCGCCCTTCTTCAGGACGAAGCGGCGGCCGCAATAGGGACAGTCGACCTCTTTCTTCTCACCCATGTTGAGAAAGACACGGGGATGGCCAAGCGCCCCGCCGCCGCCGTCGCAGGACACCTGCGGGCTATCGACCTCGACCGTTTCTACCGGTTCCATGGCAGCGCGCCCTCCTTGCGCAAATGTGATAGGCATTTCCGCCGCCGGGCGTTGATTGACCCGCCGGCACGGCGGATGATACCGAAAGCATCGTTTCGTTCAACCATTCACATCGCGACAGGATCGATCCGTCGACATGGCCCAGCCTTCCGCTGTAAAGTCTGCCACCGAACAGCCCGCTGCCGATTTGCCGGTCCCCGAGAACGCCATCGAGGTGCGCGGCCTGACCAAGGTCTACGGCGGCCGCAAGGCGGCCAGGTCGCGCCCGGCCCCCAAACCCGCGCTGGACGATGTCACCCTCGACGTGCCGCAGGGCGCGCTGTTCGCCTTGCTGGGGCCCAATGGGGCCGGCAAGTCGACGCTGATCAACATTCTGGCCGGGCTCGTCATCAAGACGTCGGGCAGCGCCCGCGTTTGGGATATCGATATCGACGCCGACCCGCGGGGCGCACGGGCCGCGATCGGCGTGGTGCCGCAGGAACTCAACATCGATTCCTATTTCACGCCGCGCGAATACATGGAGATGCAGGCGGGATTGTACGGCGTGCCGATGCGCGAACGCCGGACCATGGAGATCCTCGACATGGTCGGCCTGACCGACAAGGCGGATTCCTATGGCCGCACCTTGTCAGGCGGGATGCGGCGGCGGCTGCTGATCGCCAAGGCGATGGTCCATGACCCGCCGATCCTTGTGCTGGACGAGCCGACCGCCGGCGTCGATATCGCGCTCCGCGAGCAGCTTTGGGACAATGTCCGGGCGCTGAACAAGCGCGGCGTGACGATCCTGTTGACCACGCACTACCTGGAGGAAGCCGAGGAGCTGTGCGACCGCATCGCGATCATCAATCATGGCCGGGTGGTCGCCTGCGACAGCCGCGATGCGATGCTGCGCCGGCTCGACAGCAAAGCCATGGACGTGACCGTATCGGGCGTGATCGGGGACATTCCCGACCCGCTGCGGCGATTTCAGACCGACAGCCCCGCGCCGAACCGGCTGCGGATCCAGTACCATAGCGGCCGGACCAGCGCAGGCGAGATCCTCGATGCGATCTCCCGCAGCGGATTGGATGTGGTCGACCTGCGGACGGACGAGGCGGACCTGGCCGCGATTTTCCGGCAACTGACGCGGGACGACGGCGGAACCGCGCGGCGCCCTAAAGAGGACGAGTACCGATGACGCGCCGGATGGTTGCGTTGGTATCGGCCATCGCCGCCCTGTTGCTGGCGGCCAGCGCTTGTGCGCCCCGCGTCATACCGCCTGGCGAGGCGATCGCCCCGGCGGCGGTCGACGGCGGCCATCTGCGCATGCCCGATGGCACGCATCTGCCCTTGCGGGTCTGGAAACCCGACGGAAAGCCCCGCATGGTGGCGATCGCGCTACACGGGTTCAACGACTATTCCAACGCGTTCGACGCGCCGGCGAAGACACTCGCCCGCAACGGCGTGCTCACATACGCCTATGACCAGCGTGGGTTCGGCGGCGCGCCGCACCGGGGCATTTGGCCCGGCGTCCGGGGTTTGACCGGGGATCTGCGCATCGCCAGCCGCCTGATCAAGGCGCGCCATCCGGACACGCCGCTCGTGCTCCTCGGCGAAAGCATGGGCGCCAGCGTGATCCTGGCGGCCATGGCCGAGGCGGACCCGCCGACCGCCGACCGCGTCGTCTTGTCGGCTCCTGCCGTCTGGGGGCGTCCGGTGATGCGCAACTGGCAACGCGGGCTGTTGTATTTCTTTGCGCACACGATCCGCGCGGTTCAGTTCACCGGGCAGGGCATGGGCAAGGTGCCGTCGGACAATATCGGCATGCTGCGGCAGCTGGGCCGGGACCCGAAAGTCATCAAATGGACCCGGGTGGACGCGGCTTATGGCTTGGTGAATTTGATGGATGCCGCCCTGGCCGCGGCCCCGGCGCTGCGTGGCGACGTGCTGATCCTGTTGGGCCGGAACGAGGATATTATCCCCGGCTTCGCCATGACGGCGTTTCGCCAGCGCCTGCCGATGCGGGAATGCGGCATCCGGATCGCGCAATACGACAGCGGCTTCCATATGTTGTTGCGCGACCTGAAGGCGGACCGGGTGCTCGGCGATATCACCGCCTGGCTCGACCACCCGGAAAGTCCACTGCCATCCGGATCGGAACGCCCGCTGACCGTCGCCGAGGCGACGAACGTACCCGAAAACGGACTCAAAGAAGGGGATGGCGCAACGGCGCCGCTTGCCGTACATTGCGCCGGTTCGAAACAGGCAAGGCGCCCGTAGCTCAGCTGGATAGAGCGACGCCCTCCGGAGGCGTAGGTCAGGGGTTCGAATCCTCTCGGGCGCGCCATTTCATTTCCTTCGAAATGTCATCTCCCTTGTCGGCGAACGCGATCCACCGTTTTCGAGCAAACGCAGCAAGCTTGTTGTCATGCCTAAACTCTGGGCATCGACGGTTTCATTTTGGTCAGTCGCTACTGATCTTAGGGGCGGCTCGCGCACCGATCGCCGGGTTTCTCGGTCAATGGCCCCAGTAGGGGTTTATTGAATTGCGCCTCGCGGGCGCCCGCCACCGGGCCCTTTAACGCATTGATTCAAAGAATAAATACGTTAGATCAAATTTGTAACAATTCGTCCGTACAAATTTATGTTGTCCGATAATTTTCCGCTGTATACAATGCGGGCGATGAAATTCAATAAAAGAAAACTCTACAAGGCTAGGGAGCGAAAATGCCTCATGTGTACCAAGGAGTTTGAGAGCGAGTGGGCGGGCAATCGTGTCTGCAAGAAATGCCGCACCTCATCTTCTTGGAAAGAAGGCAACATGACTTCTGTTGATCCCGTTTGCACTGAAAGCGCCGCCCTTACCTAGTCTACTTAGAGCAGAAAATTTGGTGGTTTGACGCGATTC
Source organism: Alphaproteobacteria bacterium (assembly GCA_965228425.1). Classification (GTDB taxonomy): domain Bacteria; phylum Pseudomonadota; class Alphaproteobacteria; order UBA8366; family UBA8366; genus JAJFJD01. The sequence goes on from OZ245815.1 coordinate 243,843, forward strand.
CCGCCGCGAAGGGTTTGGGATCGAGGGGGAAATTGCGCCGGACCGAGAAGGCAACCCACGTTGCCGGGGCTCCACCCAACGGTCACGGTTGGCCGCGGAGACCCTTTATGCCTCGCGGTTCCACGCTAAACCGGGCCAGGCAAGGCACTCGGAGTCCGTTGTCTCTGCACCAAGCCGGCCGGCACGTAGGCACGGCGGGACGCACGGGTTTTCGCCACACGCCGCTATTCCGCGGCGGTTTACATTTTCCGAACCGCCCTTTGAGAATTTAGCGCTTGAGTTGCCGCGCATCTTGCGGTGACACTACTTCATCGACTGCCGCGACTTCACGGCGGGCTACCGCCGAACGACACGCTGGAACAGCAGGAATAGCAGGGAGACCGCGCATGTTTTCATCGATTACACGTGTGACATACGGCCTCATCGCGGGATTGGCCGCCGGCCTCGTCGCCGCCGCGCCGGTTGCCGCCAAGGACGTCAAGGTTCAGTGGTACGGCCAGGCAGCCTTCAAGATCACGTCGCCCGGCGGCAAGGTGATCCTGATCGATCCGTTCATCATGCGGAACCCGAAGACGCCGAAGGAACTGAAGAATCTCGAAAAAATCGGCAAGGTGGACCTCATTCTCGTGACTCACGGGCATGGCGATCATATCGGCGATACCGTCAAGATCGCCAACATGAAGGGTGCCAAAGTGGGGCTGAACGCCGACATGGGCCGCACCTTCGCGTCGGTCGACTGGCTCAAGATGAAGCAGATGGTCCGCTTCAACAAAAGCGGCCCGGTCAAACCGATCGGGGACGGCATCACCGTGACCATGGTGCGGGCGGAGCATAGCTCCGAAGTGCGGTACAAGAATCCGATCACCGGCAAGGAATCCATGCTGCCGGGCGGCGAGCCCGCCGGCTATATCGTGGAACTGGAGAATGGCTTTAAAATCTACCATGCCGGCGACACCGGCGTGTTTGCCGACATGAAATTCATCGGCGAATTTTACAAGCCGGATCTGGCGCTGCTGCCGATCGGCGGCCACTTCACGATGGACCCGAAACATGCGGCCTTCGCGACCCGGGAACTGCTGAAGACCCCGACCGTGGTGCCGATGCATTATGGGACGTTTCCGCCGCTGAAAGGCACGCCGGCGCAGTTCAAGGTAGCGCTCGGGTCGACGCCAACCAAGGTTGTCGTGATGGAGCCGGGCGAAACACGCGATTTCTAAGTTAACCGCAATTCAGTTACACATACGGCGAGTCAGCTTTGCCTGACTCGCCGTATCTATTTGATTTAGATTTCTTAATGACTACGCGCAGATATGCCGCTCAAATCAGCCCGATTTTACGGCATGGTCAATTTTAATCTAAAAATAGTTAATAACAACGGGTCCGCACACCCCATTGAATTCGGCCGTCGGGCAGGGTCCGGTAGACCTTGTCCTTCTCGCAGATCGGCGCGCGCGGCGGTCCGTAATAGACCGGCGCGGGACGGTGGTGATAGCGCGGCGCGCTCAGCAACGTGCCCAGCAGTACGGCCCCGCCGATGATCCCGGCCGCGACCAGCGCACCGTTGTAATGACCGCGATGACCGCGATGCTTACGATAGCCATGGCGATAGTGGCCGTGATAGCCGTGATGCCCGTAATAGCCGTGGCGCTTGTAGTATCCGGCATCCGCCGTCCCGGCGGAGAGGATAAGCCCGGCGCCGAGGATGGCGGCGGCGAGGGGTGTCTTCATCGTCTGGGGCTCCTGAACCTGGTTCCAGTGTTTTCCCGAGGACCCAAATTGCGTTCCAGATCTCCGATCCGTATACGGACCGACCCCTTTATCCGGCGGTTCCCGCGTCCCGGCCGTTTTCGGCTCGTGTCGGTAATTGACGCGGCAACCTTTTCTAAAGATACGCGAGATCGCGGCGGGCTTCAACGCCGCGAAATCACATTGTCGCGACAGGATGATTAGGAATCTTGTCTTCGGGCGGGCGGTGACGGCTGATCGTCGTGGTCCCGCAACGAACTGAAATCGACCGAGAATCCACGCGTTTCCGCACTATCCGGGTCGTTCTCCATCGCTTTCTTGGCACCGCCGAAGAGCCGCCGCAGCGCGCGCCACAGCTTGGGCAACAACCAGATCACGAGCAGCGCGAAGACCCCCAGCAGGGTGAGGAACAGCGCGGGCATGAACAGGGCGAGGAACAGACCGCCCAGCACCAGCGCATCCTCGACCAGCGAAACGATCCAATTACTGAAGGGTTCGGGGGATGTGTTGACCGCGACGCGGCCGCTTGCCTTGGTCGCATGGCTGGCCGCGGCCAACGTGCCCCCCGCCAGCAACGCGGCGGCGACTTCGTATCCGGCGCCCCAATCCTGCAGCACCCCGGCCGCCAATAGTGCGCCCGCGGGAATGCGGATGAAGGTATGCAGCGCGTCCCAGGCCGAGTCGACACCCGGCACCTTATCGGCAACGAATTCAACGATATAGAGGCCGCCCGCGGCCGCCAGAACCGCCGGGTGTTCGAGCACGGTCAGGTCCCCCGGCAGGTCGACCATGCCCGTGGCGCCCAAACCGCCGAGGACCAACACCGCGAGATACAGGTTGATCCCGCTGGCCCAGGCGGCGCCGAGGCCCAAGGCGACAAGATTCAGCGCTTCCACGGGCTATCCCCGGGCTGCCGCCGATGGCCTGTGGGGGGCATGGGTTTCCGCATCCGGACCCGCGCTTACGACCCGCCGCCGGACGTGGCCTCTTCGATCTTCTTATCCGTGTTGTATTGGCTCAGCGAATATACCGCCCAGATCGCGGCCGGGACCCAGCCGATCACGGTGAGCTGCAGGATGAGGCAAATGATCCCGGCGATCGGCCGGCCGATCGTGAAGAACAGGAGAAATGGCAAAAATATCGCGATAAGCAAACGCATCGATTCGAAACTCCCTTGCTACCCGTGCAATTAACCATACTGCCGGGGAACGCGAATCGCTACCCCGGCGCGATATTCCATCGCCGCTTACGCCCGCGGCTAGGCGATCTCGGGGAAATCTTCCGGCCACAGGCTTAATCGCCCATCCTGCGCCAATCCTTCCACCACGACCTTGCGCGCGCGGTCCAGGATCAACGCAAGATGCCGGTCGAAGGCCGCCTCGATATCCGCCGCCGTGGCGTATCCCGGTACCTTCCCGTCCAGCGCATCCAGAACGCTCGACCGCAGGGTGCAGTCATATTCCCGATCGTTGTGCATTATCTGAAAGTTTATCAGCCGATTGATGGCATCCGCCCGGCGCGCGACGAGCCGCGCCGCGGTCTTGCGCAGCCGCACGCCGGGGCCTTGGCGGTCGTCTTCCGGCAGAAACTCGATGCCGGCCAGTTCCAGGACCGACCGGACCGATTCGAGCGTCGCCGCCGTGCTGCGTCCTGGACCCTTCAGTCCCTCCATGCGTTTGATGGTCGGCCGCGACACACTGGCCTCGCGCGCCAACCGTTCCTGGCCCCAGGACAGCATGGCGCGGGCGGCGCGAATCTGCGATCCCGTCAGGACAGCCATGAGCTATTTTGATAGATGATAGTTTTCATTAAGGACAACAATAATTCCATTGTATTACATTTTGAATCACATTCGTCTCAAAAAGTAAAGTCGGCTGGTCGATGAAACGATTCCGTCCTATGGGCAAACCAGCGCTCTTCGACACGGCTCTAGGACTATATAGGGTGCCCCGGCCACCATCGCCACGGCGGATACTCTCGGATGGCGGTCACGAAGAATTTAGCCCGATCGTCGAAACAATCCGGCATAGTTTCCCGATGAAAGCCGCCATTAAAATCGCGCCGCCGCTGCATCGGCGTCATCTGCTCGCCGCGGGGTTGTCGCTAATCGCCGCCCCCATTTTGACGCCCGTCGTAACGTCCGTGGCGGCAAAGCCCCAGAATATTCCAGTTCCGAGACTAAACGCCGCCCTGATCACCGCACTCGCCGGATTGGATCATATAGCCGGTACGCCCTTTTCACCGCCCGACGGCAAGGTAACGGTCGTGACCTTTTTCGCCAGCTGGTGTCCGCCCTGCCGCACCGAATTCCGTCACCTTTCGGCGGTGCAGCGGCACTATCCGGCGGCCGATCTCGACATCATCGCCATCAACCTCTTCGAAACATGGGCGGGGCAGTCCAATGCAGCCCGCCTCGACCGCTTTCTCAAGGATACCAAACCCCAATTTACCGTGATCCGGGGGAACGACGATATCTCGAAGCGGTTCGGCGGCGTCACCCGCATCCCCACGCTGCTGGTGTTCGACCGCAAGGGCCGTATGGCCTATCGCTTCATTCACAAGACCGGTGCGACCAAACAGCAGGTAGAAGAAGCGGAATTGCGCCAGGTGATCGACGGCGTCCTCTAGGATTCGCGACGGGGCCGGAGCGGCGCACCGAGCCGCTGGCATTTTGTACTCTTTTTGTTCATGATGGTTTCCGTTGCCCCTACACAGGAATTCGATCCCCGCATGCCGTCGTCACCTGCCGAATCCGTCACTCCCTTTGCGCCGCCCACCGACCCGGCGCAGGCGCTGGCCCGTGGCATCGCCCGCATGTTCGGCGAGGCCGGGCAATCCTGTCTGTACGAGTTCACGCTGCGCAACGGACGGCGTGCCGACGTGATCGCGTTGACGCCGGCCGGGCAGTTCACCATCGTCGAGATCAAATCGAGCGTGGCGGATTTCCGGTCGGACCAGAAATGGTCCGACTATCTGCCGTTCTGCGATTTCTTCTATTTCGGCGTTTCCGAGGATTTCCCGCAGGAGCTGATCCCCGACACCTGTGGCCTGATCGTGGCCGACGCCTATGGCGGCGTGATCCTGCGCGCGCCGGCGGAAACGCCGCTGAACGCCGCCCGTCGCCGCGCCCTGATGCTGCGCTATGCGCAAGGGGCGAGCCGGCGGCTGATGCAACAGCTCGATCCCGGCGGGATTTTTTAACGGGGAGCAGACGGCGATACCGGCCGCCGGTCAGGGATTGCGCCGGTCGATCCGTTCCAATTCGTCCCAGAATTCCTTGAAAAGATCGGTCCGCAGCCGTTTTTCGCGGTCGTCGCCGGTCACCTGATCGGGATGGTACAGCCGGGCGAAGGCATTCTTGGCCTGGCGGAACTTGGCATCATGCCCGTGCCGGCCGTTCACCCCATTCATGCCGGGACGCGGTGCGGCGGCGGGCGCGACGTCGTCTTCCGCCGATTCGCCGAGCCGCGATTTCAGCCGGCCGATCTCAGCCTTGTAATAGTAGATCGTATTGTCGAGCGATTGTTCGGCGTCATCCAGCGCGATCTGACATTTGCGCAGCTTGTAGTTCAGCTCGGATTCCCGGCTGCGCCGCGCCTGGTGCACGATGTAACCGCCCAGCATCAGGATCAATACCGGGACGGCAAAGGCGAGGAGATCAATTCCCGTCACCGCATCCCTCTTCGCGCCAATTTCGACCGGCCCCGCACGGCTACGGCGCCATCCGGCGGATCGTGTCGGTCGTGCTGTGACCGGTCAGGATATCCGCAAGCATGACCTTTCCGCCCCAGGATGTCACCTCTTCCGCGCCGACCACCTGTTCGACCGTGTAATCCGCGCCCTTCACCAGAAGATCGGGCCGCAGCGCCTCCAACAGCGCCATCGGTGTTTCCTCCGGAAAGATCACGACCATGTCGACGGACGCGAGCGACGCGAGGACCGCCGCCCGGCTGGTTTCCGCCTGGATCGGCCGGTCATCGCCCTTCAGCCCCTTGACCGAAGAATCGCTGTTAAGCCCGACAACGAGCCGGTCGCAGGCGGCTTTCGCCTGGTTCAAGAGCGAGATATGGCCGGGATGCAGCAGGTCGAAGCAGCCGTTGGTGAAACCGATCCGCCACCCCTGCCGCCGCCAGGCCTCGGCCCGGTCCTGCATGGCTTCCCGCGTAGCGATCTTCGCTTCGGCGTCCATGAAATTGGACGCATGCAGCGCGGTTAGAATCTCCGCCGGATGCGCCACCGCCGTCCCGACCTTGCCGACGACCACGCCCGCGCCGACATTGGCAAGCCGCGCCGCCAACGGCAGCGACGCACCGGCCGCAAGCGCCGCGGCCACGATCGACACCACCGTGTCGCCGGCGCCGGAGACATCGAAAACCTCGCGCGCGCGCGCCGGGAGATGATGGATGCCGTGACGGTCGACCAGCGACATTCCGCGTTCGCTGCGCGTGGCGAGAATGGCCGACACATCGATATCCGTGATCAGCGTCCGGCAGGCGAGGACTACTTCCTCGTCGGTTTCGGTCGGCAATCCGGTCGCCAAGGACAGCTCGTGCCGATTCGGGGTCAACACCGTGGCGCCGCGATACCGGGTGTAGTCGCGCCCTTTGGGGTCGACCACGATCGCCCGGTCTTCATCCTTCGCCGCGGCGATCAGCGACGCCAAGATATCGTCCCCCAGCACGCCCTTGCCGTAGTCGGACAGCACCAGCGGCGCGCCCGGCGCGGCGGCCATCGCCGCCATCGCATCGTCCATCAGCAATTGGCGATCGCGATCGACGATCTCCTCGACGGATTCCCGGTCCGCGCGCAGCAACTGCTGGCTGCCGGCCATGAAGCGTGTCTTGATGCTGGTCTGCCGCCCCGCGATCGAGATCAGATGGGGCGTCACGCGGGGTTCGGCGGCCACGAGCTTCGCCAGTTCCCGGCCGGCCCGGTCGACGCCGATGGCGCACACCAGCTCGGTCCCGACGCCCAAAGCGGTCAAGTTACGTAGCACGTTGCCGACGCCGCCCAGCATCGCGGTCTCCCGCGCGACCTCGAGAACCGGGATCGGCGCTTCCGGCGAAACCCGGTCGACCCGGCCCTCGACGTATCGGTCGAGCATCAGATCACCGACGCACACCACGTTGGCGTCGGGCAACCGCGACAGCAGCGCAAACAGGTCGGCAGCATCGGGCATAGGGTCCGTCTCGTCGGCGGGCGGCGGTTGGTCGGCAGGCGTCATGGCGATCCTCTTCAACCCCTCATCGCGTCGTCGCTAATCAATTCCGGCCCATCATGCAAGACAAACATGCCGGGCGCGCGGTGACCAGGCTTCAACTCCGCAGGAAAGACCACTGGTCGCCGTGCATCACCAACGCCGTGAGACAGCCGCTCCAGACCGCGCCGGTGTCGATGTTGATCCGGTTGAAACACACGTCCGGCGCTTCCACGGGCGTATGGCCGTGTACCACCACGCAACCATGATCGTAGGAACTCCGCAGAAACGGGTCGCGAATCCAGAGCAGGTCCTCGGCGGCCTGTTGCGACAGCTCGACGCCGGGGCGGATGCCCGCATGGACGAACAGGTAGCCGCCCGCCCGATAGCTGAGGCGCAAACCCTGCAGAAACCGCAGGTGCGCATCCGGCAGCCGCGCGCGAAACGCCTCGGACAGGGCCGCGGCGGCATCCTCCGCGCCGGTCCTTTCGACCGACAGGCCGTAGCTCCGCAACGTCGCGCGGCCGCCGTTCATCAGCCATAGATCGCAAATCCCGGGGTCGTCCAGAAACCGCAGCAGGAAATCCTCGTGATTGCCTTTCAAGCAGACCTGCTCGATCCCCTCGAGCGGCCGGTCGAGCAAGGTCGACACCACACCGGCGCTGTCCGGCCCACGATCCACGTAATCCCCAAGATAAACGACTAATTTCCGCGGTTCGGGAGCCGAGTCGGCGTCCCGGCGAATGGCGTCGTGCAGTTGTTCGAGCAGACCGGCGCACCCGTGAACGTCGCCCACCGCGTATACCCGGGTATCGTCGGGCGCGCGGGCGCGGGGCGTATCGGCATCGGGCCAAAGGGTCATCGAACGTCCTTTTTTCGTCGCGGCGCCGTCGGGGACGAATCGCAGTGAATCCGGGCCATTTCGGCGTTTCTATCGTTAACCAACCGTAAATTCCTTCCGCCTATTATCCCGCACAACGCGACAACTCGACAGGATGACTTTTCGGCCCGGCCGGAAAGCGGGGGCAGGAATCCAATATGAACGTTAGCGCCGCACAATTGGGACAACCCAATGTCAGCCAGGAATATCTCCTGCTGAATTACGTTCAGCGATTGGACCGCCACCGCGAAGGCCGCAAGGCGGTCCATGTGCATCTATCGAACCTGCGCGATCACAACCGCCGGGGCCATCACCTCCGCATCGCCGGCAATACGTTCGAAGGCCTGGTAAATCAGTTCGAAGGGCAAATGTTCGCGCTGAACAGCGGCGACCTCGTCTTCATCTGCAAGGGCGCTTCGGTCGAAGAGATGGACGACGCGATCAACCGGTTGCGCTATCTGTTCAGCGACGATCCGTTGGCCATGGCCGACGTCGCCGACGACTTTTCCACCTGGTACAATCTGGAAGCCCAGTACAAGGAATTCGTGGAACTGGCGGAAACGCTGAACAAAGCCGAGCAGGAGCGCCAGGAACGGCTGCGCATGCGCGCTTCGCAATGGGGCGAGGACGACGACGGCAACAACCGGCCGGCCATCACGCCGGCCCAACTGGGCAAGCTCGAAAACTTCCTCAAGAGTGCCGATCTTTCGGGCTTCATCCGGCGGCAGCAGGTCTGCGCCGTCTCCGTGGACGCGCATCCGAAGCCGATCTTCAAGGAACTCTTCATCTCGATCGACGAGCTGGCCAGCACCGTCCTGCCGGAAGCCAACCTCGCGGGCAACAAATGGCTGTTTCAGCATCTCACAGTCGCGCTCGATAGCCGCGTCCTGAAGCTGTTGGTGCGCGCCGACGACACCGACCTTCACTCGTCCTTCAGCATCAACATGAATGTCAGCACGGTCCTATCGCAGGATTTCCTGGATTTCGATTCGCAGCTGCGGACAGGCAGCCGCGGTACGATCGTCATCGAGTTCCAGTTGATCGACGTGTTCGCCGACCTGGCGGAATTCAATTTCGCACGCGACTTCCTGCACGAAAAAGGCTACCGGATCTGTCTGGACGGAATCTCGCCCAGCACCCTGCCGGTCTTCGACCGCAAGACGCTCGGCCTCGATCTGGTCAAGATGACCTGGGACAAGTCGCTGATCGACGAAGATCAGAACGGCGAAAAATTCGAAGCGTTGCAGAAGGCGGTCGAACAATGCGGCCGGTCGCGCATCTGTATGACCCGATGCGATCTGCCCGCCGCCATCGAGATCGGCCACCTACTCGGCATCACGATGTTCCAAGGCCGGTACGTCGACGCGCTGATTCAGGAAAACGCGCGGTTCGGCAACGCCGCCGCGTAATCCCGCCCTAAACCAAATGTGGTCAGCCGCGCGGCGCGTGCTTGTTCAGGATGCGCTGCAAGGTGCGTCGATGCATCTTCAACCGGCGGGCCGTTTCCGACACGTTGCGGTCGCACTGTTCGAAAACCCGCTGAATATGTTCCCAACGCACCCGGTCCGCCGACATCGGATCATCCGGCGGCGGCGGCAACGGCCGTTCGGTCTCCAGCAAGGCCGCGGCGACCGCGTCCGCATCGGCGGGTTTTGGCAGATAGTCCACGGCACCGGCCTTCACCGCACGCACCGCGGTCGCGATATTGCCGTAGCCGGTGAGGATCACGATGCGGATGTCCGGCCGGGCGCTGCGCAAGGCGTGCACGATCTCCAACCCATTGCCGTCCTCCAAGCGCAGGTCCACAAGCGCGTAACCCGGCGGGTTCTCGGTTCCGATATCGATGCCCTCGGCAACGCTCGCGGCGACCGATGTCACGAAGCCGCGCTGCTCCATCGCCCGCGCCAGCCGGTTCCGGAGGGGCGCATCGTCATCGACGATCAATAATCGGCGCTCGCCAACGCCCGTTGGAGAAAGGTCTTGCATGGGATTTGCCTCACATTATGCGCCGTCGGCGTCTGTCCCCTGATCAAGAATAAGCCGGGGCCAGCGAATGACAACCTCCGCGCCGCCTCGATTGCCGAAGGTCAATATCGCACCGACACGTTCGAGCAGCGTCTGCGCGATGAATATACCGAGGCCCATATGCTCGCCGTCATCCGAACGGCTGGAAATAAAGGGTTCCCCGATCGCGGACAAGACCGATGCCGGGAATCCGGGACCATCGTCATGCACGGTAACCCGTATCGTGTCGGCATCCCAGTATGAGGTAACCGTAACCGCGCCGCGGGCGAATTGAACGGCGTTCTGGATCAATGTTCCCAAGCCGCCAAGAATTTCCGGGCTGCGCGTCACGATCGGCTCGTCGCCCGCGGCGGCGGGATCGGTGCGGAAGGTCATCGTGATGCTGTCGGACTGGTAGTGCTCGGCGGCGGTTTCCAGCAATTGCCGTAGCGGCAGATTGTCGAACGGTTCCGGCCCGCTCGGCTCGGGCGCCCGGGCCAAGCCGGCGAGGATTTCACGGCAGCGGTCCGATTGGCTGAGCAGGAGGTCGACATCCTCCGCAATCGGACTGTTGCGGGGCACGTCGCGCGACAACTCCTTCGCCACCACCGCGATCGTGGCCAGCGGCGATCCCAGCTCGTGCGCCGCCGCGGCGACGAGCCCGCCCAGCGCCGAAAGCCGCTGCTGGCGCAACAAAGAGGTTTGCGTCGCGGCCAGCGCTTCGGACATACGCCGCGCTTCCTCCGAGACCGACCAGACATAGGTTGAAATGAAGACCGACGCCACCGCGAGCGCGGTCCAGATTCCCAGGATATAGACGATCGGCAACTCCAGCGCGCCCGGCGACCAGGGCAGGGGCGTGCGGAAAAACGCCAGCAGCGAGATGCTGATCATGGCAAGCGCCGTCAGCGCTATCGTCGAATTGCGCGACAGGATGGTCGCGGACACCATCACCGGCGCGATGATCAAGATCGAGAACGGGTTCTGCAGACCACCCGTAAAATAAAGCAGCGCGGCGAGTTGCAGCACGTCGAATCCCAGGAGCAAGACACCGGCCCGATCGTCGAGCCGCGACCGGCCGGGCCCGCGTTGCGTCAGGATCACGTTGGACAGCACCAATGTGGCGATGACCGCCAGACAGACCGGCAGCGGCAATGGATAGCCGAGCCCGAAATGCACCGCCAGAACGGTAATCGTCTGCCCGGCGGCGGCGACCCAGCGGATCAAGATCAGCGTCCGAAGCCGCAGACGGCCGCCCCGCACGACGCCCAGTTGCGACATGCGCCCGGCCCGCTGCGCCAGGGATTCAGGTTCGCTTGCCATGCGTCTAAGGAGCAGGTCATGGCTCCGTTTGCAACCCCTTGTGGTCGGCCCGCCACCGCGCGGCCGCACGGCGAACGTCCTTGCTTCGCCATCACCGCTGGCCCATATAGCTTCGGTTCCGAGGAGACCGGTGCGGCCATGCCCCTTGTCATCGACATTCGCAACCTGACCAAGCGGTTCGGCGACATCGCCGCCGTCGACAACATTGATTTCACGGTCGAACCGGGCAGCATTACCGCCTTGCTCGGCGCGAACGGTGCGGGCAAAACGACAACCATCGCTATCCTTCTCGGCCTGCTGCTGCCCACATCCGGATCGGTGCGGGTCCTGGGCGAGGACATGTTGCGCCACCGCTACCGCGTTCTCGGGCGAATGAATTTTTCCTCGCCGTATTTCGACCTGCCGCAACGCCTGACTGTCCGCGAGAACCTATCCGTCTATGCCCGGCTCTACGGCGTCGGCGACATCCCCGGCCGCCTTTCGGAGCTGGCGTGCGATCTCGAACTCGTGGACCTGATGGAGCGGCCGTTCCGCGGATTGTCCGCAGGGCAGAAGACCCGCGTCATGATCGCCAAATCGATGGTCAACCGGCCGGACCTGCTGTTGCTGGACGAACCGACGGCGAGCCTGGATCCCGACTCGGCGGACTGGATCCGCGGCTACCTGGAACGCTACCGCCAGGAGACCGGCGCTTCGATCCTGCTGGCCAGCCACAACATGGCCGAGGTCGAGCGGCTGTGCGACGCCGTCCTGATGATGCGCGCCGGCAAGATCACCGACCGCGGCGCGCCACAAGAACTGATCGAGCGCTACGGCCGCGACACGTTGGAGGAAGTCTTCCTCGACATCGCGCGCGGCAATGGCACAGGGCAGGGGACGCACGACAAGGACCGGGGCGCGGCGGCATGAGCGATATCCGGTCCGCCGATTCCGGGCTTGCCGCGGCGGCGCAACGCGTCTTCGCTCTCGTGTTGCGTTATGTCTACCTGCTCAAAGGATCCTGGCCACGCATTCTGGAACTGGCCTACTGGCCGAGCATCCAGATCGTCCTGTGGGGGTTCATCTCCAAGCATTTCACGGGGGACGTTTCCGGCGCCGTACAAGCGGCGGGCGCCCTGCTCGCCGCGGTTCTGCTGTGGGATATCCTGTTCCGCGGACAGCTCGGTTACGCGATTTCCTTTCTCGAAGAGATGTGGTCGCGCAACCTCGGCCAGCTTTTCGTCAGCCCCCTGCGGCCGCATGAGATGATCGTCGCCCTGACGGTGATCAGCCTGATCCGCACGTTGATCGGCGTGCTGCCGGCGGCTTTCTTGGCGATTCCCCTCTATGCCTTTTCGATCTTCGAACTCGGCCTGCCGCTGTTGGCCTTCTTCGTCAATCTCATGGTGACGAGTTGGGCGCTCGGCCTGATGGTCACCGCATTATTGCTGCGGGTCGGGTTGGGTGCGGAGAGCGTCGTCTGGATGGTCATGTTCCTGATCGCACCGGTCAGCGCAATCTACTATCCGGTCAGCGTATTGCCCGACTGGCTCCAGCCGGCCGCCTGGGCGCTGCCTACCGCACATGTGTTCGAAGGCATGCGCGCGGTGCTGTTCGACGGGGTGTTCCGATTCGACTATCTGGCCGGCGCGATGCTGTTGAATCTGTTCTATTTCGCACTCGGGGTGGCGCTCTTCATGTGGAGTTTCCGGGCCGCCCGGCAGCGCGGATTGCTGCATCAAACCGGCGAGTAACGGCTATTCGGTCGGCGGGGCCTTGGTCTCCGGATCGACGGCGGATAGGCCGGCTTGGCTCGCAACGGCGCCGCGCAGAACAGGCAACGCGATCAGCCCGCCGCACCCCGGGGGCGGCGCAAGGCCGAAATCCGCGACCGGCGCCTTGCCGATCCGGTCGAGCAAACCAGCATGGGATCCCCCCGGCCTCAACGGCCCGATCAGGCAGTGGTCCAACGCACTTTCGTCCAATCGATGCAGCACGGCGCCCGCCGCCGCCGCCGCGATCCCGTCCAACATCACCGGCACCCGCGCGATTCGGGCGGCGATCACCGCACCGGCCAGCCCGGCCAGCGCGTGCCCGCCCTGCCGCCGCAGCACGTCCAAGGGATCGCCGCGCTCCGCGAAAACCGCGTCCGCCAAGGCCAGTCCCGCCGCCTCGACGCCGGGCCCGAGGCCGGACACACACAGGAAATCGAGGCCATCCTCCACCGCCATCATGCCGTAGGCCATCGCGGTGGCGCAGGCCGCGTCGTCCAACTCCCGCGCCGCCCCCGCCGTCATTTCGTACAGGCGCAGGTCGACATCGAATTCCTGGCACAACCGCACCACCGGCGCGTCGCTCGCTTGAATTTCCGCCGCGACGGTTTCGGCCTCGCCCGCTGCGGCCGCGTCATAGCAGCCGAGATACAGCGCCGTCCGCGGACGCGCCAGCGACGGCGCGGCCCGCGCCTGCCAGCTCGACAGCCAGGCGTGCAACGTCCGCAAGAGATCGGGATCGTCCGGTAGCGTCGCGGGCAGGGGCGCCGCCTCGGGCATGCCGTCGAGCAGGCCCCTGATTTCCGCCAGCGAGGCGCCCGGCACGGTTTCGGTCATTCGGTCGTTACCCCTTGCGGCCCATTTCCGCGCGGCATACTGCCGGGCGCCGGCATCGCGTTCAACAAACTATCATCATGCGCCCTGTTGGCGCGCGCGGGCGCGGCGACTATAAGAAGATCGGACCAACCCGGAAGATTACCGATCATGAACACGATTGAGACACGGTGGTGGTGGATTCGCCACGCGCCCGTCGTCGGGGACGAAGGCCGGATCTACGGCCAGACCGACTTGCATGCTGATTGTTCGGACGATGCGCTGTTCGGAGCCGTCGCCGACTACCTGCCGAACGACGCGGTGCATATCTCGAGCGACCTCAACCGCACCCGGCAAACGGCGGCTGCCATCCTGAAGGCGGGGTCGCCGCTGCCCGAACCGACGCTGGATCCGGCCATGCGCGAACAGCATTTCGGCGATTGGCAAGGCGAGCCGCGCGACGAATTCGCCGCCCGGCGCAAGCGCACCTTCCGCCAGCTTTGGCTGTCGGCCGCGCAAGAAGCCGTTCCCGGCGGCGAAAGTTTCGCCGATGTCTATGCGCGGGTCGCTCCGGCCGTGGAACGCTGGAACGCCGAACATCTGGGGAAGGATATCGTGTGCGTGGCCCATGGCGGGACGATCCGGTCGGCGCTGGCGCTGGCCCTGTCGCTCGACCATACCAAACCCGATCTGGAGAAAGTCTTCCCGTTCCGGATCGATAACGTTTCGGTGACGCGCATCGACCATGTCTGCGATCCGGCCGATGGCGGCGCGGAGAATGGAATTTGGCGGGTCGGGGCGGTGAATTGGCTACCGTCCTAATGCTGGCGAACCGCCCGACCCGCTGCTAGGGTTGCCGCGAACCAGGATCGGAACACATGAGCGGTCAACTCATCACCCTTCTCGTCGGCGGCATCCTGCTGGCGGCATTTTTCTTTCTCTACCGGGCAAACACGAAAACCGCGGACCGCATTGCCGGCCCGAAACGGCGCGTGTCCTACGAATGCGTCGTGACCCCGGTGCAGGAGGCGGACGCGGATTTGCTGCAGCATTTCCCGGAACTGGACGATCAAACGTCACGCGACGGGATCGAGCTGATTCGGCTTGGCGTGTTCAACTGGGGCGAACTCGAGCTGGAAGCCGCTCACGTCCAGGAACCGATTACCGTGCGGTTTCCGCAGGGCACGGAAATCCTCTCGGTCACGTCGGGCGAAACTTTCAAGACCGAACTGGAGTTGCCGGAACCGCCGCAAGCGGTCGGCAACGTCCTGACCTTTCCGGCCTTCGACATCGCCCCGCGCGGCACCGTCATTTTTAATGTCATGGTCCGCGGCACCGGCAAGCCGGATAGCGTTACGGCACTGATCGAGGGATGCGGCGAAATCCGCCGCCTGGGCTAACCGGCGGCGGCGCTAGAACAAACACAATACTGCGTAACACACGCCGAAGACCCGGTCCGCCAGCAGGTAGAGGATCACATCGAGCACGAAGCCGAGTGCCAGGATCGGCAACGCCACGTATAATCCGAGATAGGCCCAGGCCCATCGTGTGAGACGGGGCCCCGGCAGGTCGACGCCCCGGACGGCGGCATCCCTTTTGCGGCGGAGGTGAAACATCCTTTGACCAGTCTACCAGCCCACGGCGCGAACCGTCACCGGTCCGCGCAAACCGCCGAGATCACGTGGGACGCTTGCAGAAAAGATGATTGGAACGACCTGATCGACGCCGCTCCCGCCGCCGCGTTCGAACAGACATGGATGTATGGCGACGGATATGCCGCCGCGTCGCACGCCGCCGTAGTGCGGCGCGCCGTCATAACGGCGGACGGCGGGCCCGTCGCGTTGGCGCAGGTCTTCGCCCGCCGGGTCGGCCCGATCGTGTCGGCGGCCCAACTGTTGCGCGGTCCCGTCCTGCTGCGCCGGGATGCTGTCGAACGGGATCTCACGACGTCGATTTCGCTGTTGCGCAGATCGCTCAAGCAGGAAAGCCGTACCCTGTTCTTCTGGACGCCGGACGCGGTCGACCCCGGCGCCGTTGCCGCCGCCACCCGCGCGGCCCGGATGCGCCGGGTGATGACCGGGCATAGTTCGGCGCGCGTCGACCTTACCCAACCGACCGACGACTTGCGGCGGGCGCTCCATGTCAAATGGCGGAACGCGCTGACCCAGGCGGAAGCCGGACCGCTGCGCGTCGAAGCGAAGGGCGGGCGCCGCGCCGCGGCCTGGCTACTCGAGCGGTATGGCGCTTTACGGCGCACCCGCCGGTTCGGCGGCCCCAGCGCCGAGATGCTGGGCGCCGTGATCGATGGAATTCCCAAACACGAAACCGTCCTGCTGCGCGCATTTGCGGAAGGCGATGCCGTCGGGGGCGCGCTCTTCCTGCAGCATGGCCGCCAGGCGTCCTACGTGATCGGTTGGACCGACCCCGCGGCGCGTGCCTTGAACGCCGGCACACTCTTGCTGTGGAAGGGCATTCTGGCGCTCAAGGAACGCGGTATCGAATCGCTCGACCTCGGCGGGATCGATACACGCAACGCCGCCGGAATAGCACGGTTCAAGCTCGGTACCGGCGGAAACCCGTATACGCTTCCCGGCACCTTTCTTTAGGTCCATCGCCCCATCGTGATGCAAGGTCCCTTGAATGGCGGCATCGCGACCGATATGTAGAGCATGGTATGACGCGTTAACCCGTTGCACGATGTTCATCAGAACCGGAGCCGCCCCCATGATCCGTAACAAGATCCGCCCTACCACGCGAATAACCGCCAGTTTCTGCGCCCTGATCGCCTTCGCCGCGGTGTCCGCGGCATCTCCGGCGAGTGCCGGACCCGACCAGGAGTCGATCGTCGAACAAGCACGCCATTCGGTGCAGCGCGTCGCGCGGCATACCGATATCGGCCCGACGATGCGCAGCCTGATGAAAAGGGCCAAGGCCGTCGTCATCTTCCCGGCAATCCTGAAAGGCGCCTTCTTCGTCGGCGCGGAGGGCGGCAGCGGCGTCTTGCTGGCGAAGGGAAAGAACGGTCAGTGGAGCTATCCCGCCTTCTACACGATGGGCGGCGCCAGTTTCGGCCTGCAGATCGGCGGTCAGTCGTCGGAAGTCGTGCTGCTGATCATGACCAGCAAAGGCATCAATTCCGTCATCGACAACAAGGTCAAACTCGGCGGGGACGTCAGCGTCGCCGTCGGCCCGATCGGTCTGGGCGCCGAAGCGTCGACGACAACGAACCTGCGGGCGGACATCTACAGCTTCTCGCAGAACGCCGGCGCCTATATCGGCGCCAGCGTCGAGGGGTCCGTGATCCAGGGCCGGCAAAGCTGGAACGAGGACTACTACAAGAGCGCAAACGCCACGCCGAAAGCGATCGTGCTCGAAGGAAAATACATCAACGTCCACGCGGAACCGCTGCGCAAGGCGCTGGCCGACATCAAGTAGTCGCCGCAATCGCGGGGTCGCCGGCGGGCAGCAATGGCGCTTTTCGACGCGTACGTCATGGTCGATTGGAGCGGGGCGTCCACGCCCCGCCGCGGCAAGGACAGCATCTGGTATTCGGTCCTGCTGCGCGACGGCGGCAAGACCCGGCACACCGCGCTGGAAAATCCATCGACCCGGCACCAAGCGACCGAGGAGCTCTGTGACCGATTGGCCGCCCTGATCGCCGACGGCCGCCGCGTCCTCGCCGGTTTCGATTTTCCCTTCGGTTACCCGTGCGGAACGGCGGAACGGCTCGGCATCACGGGTCTGCGCTGGCGGCACATGTGGCAAATGCTCGACGACGGCCTGACCGACGCAACCGACAACGCCAACAACCGGTTCGACCTGGCGGAGTCACTGAACCAGCGGATCAGCGGCGGCGCCTTTCCCTTTTGGGGCAACGTCCGGGAAGAAACCCGGCCCTACCTGGTCCGGCGCCATCGGCGGCCGCACGACGCGGGCGACCCCGCGGAACGGCGGATATGCGACCGGCGGCTCCCCTCGACCCAACCGGTCTGGAAACTTGCGGGCGTGGGATCGGTCGGCAGTCAGGCGCTGACCGGCATTCCCCGGGTTTGGCAAATCCGCCGCGACCCGCGCCTGGCCACCGAGACGCATATCTGGCCGTTCGAGACCGGCCTGCGGTTCGATCCCCGGCCTCGGCTGCATCTTGCGGAGATCTATCCGTCGCAAATTCCCGTTCCGGCGCTGGCGGATCTGCCGAAGGACGCCGCACAGGTCACTGCAATTACCGGGCATCTGGCCCGACTCGATGCGGAAGACCGCATGGAAACCACACTCGCCGGGGACCCGGACCTGACCGCCGCGGAACGGGATTGCGTTGAAACAGAAGAGGCCTGGATTCTCGGTGCACTAGGCCCTTGACAGGCAATTGCATTCGACCGAATACACCGCGATGAAAGACTTCCGCGAGTTAGACGTTCTCCACGCGGCGCATGACCTAGTCGTGGAGATTCACGATATCAGCCAGTCCTTTTCCGACGACGACATTTTCGCCGTGGGCCGATCGATCGCGCGCACCGCGTTGGCGATCCCCCGCAGCATCGTGCATGGATGCGGCCGGGGCGGCGACCCGGAACTGGCGCAGGGAATCGAAACCGCCGCCGGCTATACCAGCGAATTGGAATATCTGGTCCTGCTGGCCGGGGAGATCGGGCTGATCGACGAAGAGACATTGGAGGAACTCGCGGCATCGCTCGGCGATTTCAAGAAACGCCTGACCGAAGAACTGGCGGAACTCTAACGCCGCGGCGCGACGCCCGGTCAGTCTCGGGCGCCGGCGCGGCGCAGCATCGTCTCGATCCGGCGGTCGCGGCTTTCCCGCGCCCATGCCAGCGCGCTGCGGCCCGTGTAGTCCAACACGGTCAAATCGGGCCGATACCGCAACAGCAACTGCACGACGGAGATATGCCGCCCCTTCACCGCCAGCATAAGCGGCGTGAGCCCTTCGCGGGTTTGAATGTCGACATCGGCCTTTTTTTCCAGCAACCGCTCGACCACCGCGTAGTGCCCGCCTTCGGCGCCGCGGGACAAGGCGGAGCGGCCGAACTCATCCTGCCGGTTGACGCGCGCGCCCTTCGCCAAGGCCAATTCGACGACATCGACATGTCCGCCGGTCGCCCCGGCGATCAGGACCGTTTCGCCACCGGCGGACGACGCTTGGATGTTGTATCCCTTATTCAACAGATATTCGATCCCGCCCGCGTCGCCGGCCCGCGCCAGATCGAACATCGGGTTCGGGCCGGTAAACTGCGCCGCCGAAACACCGGGAATCGCAAGCAGCAGCGCCGTCAGGATCGCCACCCGCCATCGACGCCAGGACAGAATGCGCGCCCATGCCGTTCCGTTCCGTTTCATTCACCGTCACTCCTCGTTCGCGCCGGGCCCGGTCGAATCAGGACAGGTCCGATGGCAGGCTGTCAAGACTTGGACTTCGCGGTCACTGCGGTAAACTGCCGCCATGCCTGATTGGTTGACGCTCCATATTGTTGGACTCATTCTGGTCGCCGCCTTATTCGGCGGCATGTTGAGTTTTGCCGCACTTTTCACACCGTTGATCCACCGGAAACTGCCATCGGACACCGCCGTCGGGTTCACCCGCGAGGTCTTTCCCGTCTATTACCGGGTGATGGGGATCCTCTCCCTGGTCGCGGTATTGCCGCTGGTTTCGGCGCAATATTGGACCGAGATATCGATGCTGGTCATTACCACTGCCGGCTTCGTCTTCGCCAACCTCGTGCTGCGGCCGCAGGTCAACGCAGCGCGCGACGGGAACAAGGACGGCAGGTTCCGGTTGCTGCATCGGGTCAGCGTGCTGCTGAATCTGATCCAGTTCGCCTTGGTGACCATCGTCCTGATCCGGCTGGCGCAATAGACGATAACGGCGGAGAGGCGGACAACACCGTGACGGAAGCGCCCTTTTGGAAACAGAAGACCCCGGAAGCCATGACGCAAGCGGAGTGGGAGTCGCTCTGCGATGGCTGCGGCCAATGCTGCCTGCACAAGATCGAGGATCAGGACACCGGAGAGATCGCCCTGACCGACGTCGCCTGCCGATTTTTGGATTTGGAAGGCTGCCGCTGCACCGACTATCCCGGCCGGCAGCGGAACGTCCCCGATTGCGTGAAGCTGGCGCCGGAGACCGTGCTGACCCTGCGCTGGCTGCCGGAGACCTGCGCCTACCGACTGGTCGCCTTAGGCCAGGACCTGGCGTGGTGGCATCCGCTCGTGTCGGGGGACCCGGAGACGGTGCACACGGCGGAGATTTCCGTTCGCGGCAAGGCGATTTCCGAAGACCGAATCCTCGACCTGGAGGACCATATCCAGGACTGGCTCGATTTGGGCGCGGCACCCTTCGCCGGTAAGCCGAAGAAGGAAGGCTGATCGGGCGATGGCGGGAAAAGGAGAAATCAACGTCACCTTGGGCGGCCGCGACCTGACCGTGCCGGTCAAACGGGACCGCCGCGCCCGCCGGATCACGATTCATGTGGATGCCGCGATCGGCGGTGCGCGCGTGGTCATGCCGGTGTATGTCGCCATGGCCGACGCCGAGGCGGCGATGCTGGAACACGAACGCTGGGTGCTCGACCGGCTGGATGCGTTGCCGCCGCGCGTACCCTTCGCCGACGGCGCGGTCATCCCGTTCCGAGGACAAGATCACCGGATACACCATGTGGCCGGGCGCCGGGGCGTCGTCACCCGCGACGAAGGGGCCATCCTGGTTCCGGGGGATGCGGAACATCTTTCCCGCCGCGTCACCGACTGGCTAAAACGCGAAGTGCGGCGGGCGATTTCGCCCCTGGCATTGGAGAAAGCGGCGATGGTCGACCGTCGCGTGCGTCAGGTCAGCATCCGCGACCAGCGGAGCCGATGGGGCAGTTGCGCCGCGAACGGTCGCCTGTCCTTCAGCTGGCGGCTCATCCTCGCCCCGGACGCGGTGCTGGACTATGTGGTGGCGCACGAGGTGGCGCATCTGGTCGAGATGAACCATTCATCAGATTTCTGGCGTGTGGTGGATCGTCTAACGCCGCACGCCCGGTCCAGCAAACGCTGGCTCAACGCGAACGGCCAGGGTCTACACCGCTACGGCTGACGGGAAGAGATTTACGTTAGGGCTGCCGGCGGGAGATGTCGCTGGCGATGCCGGGCAAGGGCCGTACCGGCGCGCCCTTCATCGCCTTGATCATGAAGCCGCGCCAGATCGAGGCCGCCAGCGACCCGCCGCTGACCTTGCGCATCGGCGAGAAATCGTCATTGCCGAGCCAGACCCCGGCCGCCAGTTGCGGCGTGTAGCCGACGAACCACGCATCGCGATTGCCCTGGCTGGTGCCGGTCTTCCCCGCCGCCGGACGGTCGAGCCGCGCGGCCTTGCCGGTGCCCCAACCGACCACCGCGGTGAACAGGTCGTTCAGGCCTTGCACGTAGCGCGGCTGCACGATTCGCCCGGGGCCGCCCCCCGCGCGGCTATAAAGAGTCTTGCCGTCGCCACCCTGAATCGACTCGATTCCAAATGGCCAGACGCCGAAGCCGCCATTCGCGATCACGGCGTAAGCGCCGGTCAGTTCCAGCAGGGTGACTTCATGGGCGCCGAGCGCCAAGGAGGGGTCCGCCCGCAACGGTGCCGTGATGCCGAGCCGGCGGGCCGTCTGGATCACGTTCTTGCGCCCGGCGCGTTCCGCCAGCGCCACCGCCACCGTGTTGGACGAGCGCGCCGCCCCTTCGCGGAAAGTGACGTCGCCGCGATGCGTGCGGCCGGCGTTGCGCGGGGTCCAGCCCTGCACGGTGATCGGCCGGTCGGAAACCGTATCGCCCGGCCGCATGCCCGATTCGAGCGCCGCCAGATAGACGAACAATTTGAACGCCGACCCGGGCTGACGCAGCGCTCGGGTGGCGCGGTTATACTGGCTCTTGCCGTAATCCCGGCCGCCGACCATCGCACGCACGGCGCCATCCGGAGACAGCGCGACGAACGCCGCCTGGCCGACCTTGCGCGTCGGATTGGCCTTCAGGACACGCTGCACCTCGGTCTGGGCCGCGCTCTGCAGCCGGGCGTCCAGCGTCGTGCGGATCACAAGGTCACCGCCGTAATAACCGATATAGTCGTCCACCCGATCCAGGATCCAATCGGTGAAATACCGGGCGCCGGTATAGAATTCCTGCCGCGGCCGCAGCTGCACCGTGTCCCGGCGGCTGCGCAGCAACGTGACGTCATTGATCCATCCGGACCGCGCCATGCTGGAGAGCACGAGGTTCGCCCGTGCGGCCGCCCGTTTCGGGGCGACGACCGGATTGTCACGCGACGGCGCCTTGACCAGCCCGGCCAGCACCGCGGCCTCGAACAGCGTGACCTTCTTGACCGACCGCCCGAAAAACCGGCGCGCCGCGGCATCGATGCCATATGCGCCCGCGCCGAAATAGACCCGGTTGAGATAGATCGAGAGGATCTGGTCCTTGGTGAAATGATGTTCCAGCCAAATCGCCAGCAGGGTTTCCTGAATTTTCCGCCGGAACGTCCGCTCCCGTTTCAGGAACAGGTTCTTGGCCAACTGCTGGGTGATGGTGCTGCCGCCCTGTCGGATCCCACCGGCGGCCACATTGCGCACCGCCGCACGCAGGATGCCGAACAGGTCGATGCCGGGATGCCGGTAAAATCGGTGGTCTTCGATCGCGAGGAAGGCGCGCGGGACATACGGCGGCAATTCCGCGACCGTGACCGGCCGGCCGTGCACCTGGCCGTACCGCGCGAGGATCGCCCCGTCGGCGGATTGCACCGTTACCACCGGCTTGCGGAGCGTCGCTTTCTCCAAGTCGGCGATGTCCGGCAAGTCCCGCGCATACCAGGCGACCACGGCGGCGACGCCGATCAACAACCAGACCGAGGCGGTCAGCGAAAACCAAATGAAGCGGGATAAGAAGGACCGACGGGGCTCGTCATACCGATCGCGGCCGCGTGGCGCGGACCGTTTCGCGCCTTTGGCGGGCGGGCGTCGAGCTGGTTTACGGCCGCGCTGCTTGCTCATCGCCCCTATATAGTATCAGTTGGCCTTAATTATCCATCTTTGTTGTGTTTGACGATCTGCCCGCCGGGTCCAAATCCGGAGCCAGGCGGGTGGTGCAAATTTTAATAGTTCGAAACTACGTCTTATTTTATTGTCCTAAACACTTTATTTTTACGATTTACGGACTATGTTAGCGATTATGAACTCGGTCAGACCTTATACCGGCGTCTTGGAGCGCTTGAAAACGGCGGGCTTGCGGCCCACACGGCAACGTCTCGCCTTGGCGAAACTGCTGTTCGAGGGCGGGGACCGGCATGTCAGCGCCGAGCAACTGCACAGCGAAGCCGTGGCGGAGAATATCCGCGTCTCGCTGGCCACCGTTTACAATACGCTGCATCAGTTCACCGATGCGGACCTGCTGCGAGAGGTTGTGGTCGAACCGGGTCGGTCGTATTTCGACACCAACACGAGCGACCATCACCACTTCTTCCACGAGGACGGCGGCGAGTTGACCGATATCCCGGCCGACGCGCTGGACGTCGCCAAACTTCCGGAAGTGCCGAACGGCACCGAAGTGAAGAGCGTCGACGTCATCATTCGCCTGAAGAACGCTTAATCCAAAAAAAGTTGCATCAAAGTTGTATTTAGTAGTTTAGATTCATTCTAAACTATTGACACGGGGTATGCGCTGGTCCATATAGGAGTAGTGCACTCGCGCGAACGCCGCTGGATGGCTTGCCGGCGGCCGGTTTTGCATCGATGCGCACCTCAGATTTTTTCGTCAGGGAATGGGTATTAGGAGGAAGAAATGTCCCTAAAGGGAAGCAAGACCGAAACCAACTTGAAAGACGCCTTTGCCGGTGAGAGTCAGGCGAACCGCCGGTATCTTTACTTTGCGCAGAAGGCCGACATCGAAGGCTATAACGACGTCGCGGCCGTGTTCCGGTCGACCGCCGAAGGCGAGACCGGCCATGCGCACGGCCATCTCGAATTCCTCGAGGAAGTCGGCGACCCGGCGACGGGCGAGCCGATCGGCGAGACGTCGTTGAACCTCAAGGCCGCGGTTGCCGGCGAGACGCACGAGTACACCGACATGTACCCGGGCATGGCCCGCACGGCGCGCGAGGAAGGCTTCGACGAAATCGCCGACTGGTTCGAGACGCTTGCGAAGGCGGAAAAGAGCCACGCCGGCCGTTTCCAAAAGGCTTTGGACGAAATTTCCTAAAGCCGACTCCGGGCGGGGGCTGCGGCCCCCGGCCCCTTATTCGATCGCGACGCAATTTTTGCCGCGACTCCGCGACTCCATAGGAACGGTACGATGAGTGAAGGCAGCCTCGAGGCGCCGGTCCGGCACCCCATTGCCTGGCAGGATCCGGATTTTTACGACGAAGCGAAACTCGACGAGGAACTCCGCCGCGTCTTCGACATCTGTCACGGATGCCGCCGATGTTTCAATCTGTGCGACAGCTTCCCGCGCCTGTTCGACCTGATCGACGAGTCGGAAAGCGGCGAGCTGGACACGGTCGACAGCAAGGACTTCAAGCCGGTGGTGGATGCGTGCACGCTGTGCGACATGTGCTTCATGACGAAGTGTCCCTATGTACCGCCGCATGAATTCAATCTGGATTTCCCGCATCTCATGTTGCGCGCCCGTGCGATCGAACAGAAAAAGGGCATGCGGACCACGGCGGAAACGCAACTGACGGAAACCGATCGCAACGGCCGTTTGGCCGGCAGCATGGCGGGCCTGGCCAACTGGGCCAGCAAGGAAGGCAACAGCCTGACACGCCCGGTGATGCAGGCTGTCACCGGCGTGCACAAGGACGCCGCGTTACCGAAATTCAACGGACGCACCTTCACCGCCCGCGCCAAGTCCGACCCGCCCGCCGTCAACACGGATGCGCCGGCCCACGGCCGGAAGGCCGTGCTTTATGCGACCTGCTACGCGAATTACAACAACCCGGAAATCGGCGTCGCGACGCAGGCGGTCCTGGCGCGGAACGGGGTCGAGACCGAGGTGGTCTACCCGGAATGCTGCGGCATGCCGCAACTCGAACAAGGGAACATCGCCAAAGTGGCGGACAAGGCGGCCGCCGTCGCCGCCGCGTTGGGCCCGTGGATCGAGAAGGGCTACGACGTGATCGCCCTGGTGCCGAGCTGCGCCTTGATGCTGAAATTCGAATGGCCGCTGATCGTACCCGACGACGAAGCCGTGAAGGCCTTGTCGCAGGCCACGCGCGACATCTCGGAATATGTCGTCGACATCGCCAAGAACGAAGGCTTGGCCGACGGCTTGTCGGCGTTGGACGGCGGCGTCTCGATGCATCTGGCATGTCACGCCCGGGCCCAGAATATGGGGGCGAAGGCGGCGGAGATGCTGCGCCTGTTGCCCGACGCCGACGTTGCGGTGATCGAACGCTGTTCGGGTCATGGCGGCTCGTGGGGCGTGATGAAGGATAATTTCGAGGTCGGCTTGAAGGTCGGCAAGCCGGTCGCCCGGACGACCGTCAAGAACGCCAAGAAATACCTGGCGTCCGAGTGCCCGCTCGCGGGCATGCATATCGCGCAAGGCGTGGACCGGCTGGACGGCGACAAACCGGAGATCGAAACCGTCGCGCACCCGATCATATTGTTTGCGCAGGCCTACGGCCTTTCCGCCTGACCGACGGGAATAGAGAGACAGGAATATGGATATGGCGACACGAACCGAGATCACCCGCGCGGATATCATGCCGATCGAGGATTTCTCCGCGATCCGCAAGGACAAGCGCGGCGAAATTTCCGCGATCAAGAAGAACCGGCGCGTCGAAATCGGCCCGGTGGCGACCGCCTATTTCGAGAATTACGACACCATGTGGTGGCAGATCCACGAGATGCTGTTCATCGAGAAAGGCGGCGAGGAGCAAATTCCCGACGAGCTGGCGGCCTATAACCCGCTGATCCCGAAAGGCCGGGAGCTGGTCTGCACCGTCATGTTCGAGATCGACGACCCGGTCCGGCGCGCCAACTTTCTGGCCCGGCTCGGCGGCGTCGAGGAAACGATGTTCCTGGAATTCGCCGGCGAGACCATCGCCGGCCAGCCGGAAGAAGACGTCGACCGCACCACGGCCGACGGCAAGGCGTCATCGGTGCAGTTCATCCACATGACCTTCACGGATGAGCAGGTCGAAAAATTCAGCACGCCGGGCACCCAAGTCATCATCGGGTTCCGCCATCCGCAGTACGGCCACATGACGGTGATGCCCGAGGCATCGCGCGCCGCCCTGGCCGAGGATTTCAGCTAGCGATCGATTGGCCGGCTAAGGCAGCTTCTCGCCGGGATAGAGACCCCAGACGTCGTCCCGGCGGATCCAGCCTTCATACCCCTCAGCGCCCACTTCGCACCATTCGCGGCGGCATTGAGCAATCGTGACCACCATCCCGGGCGCCAGGCGCGCCACGGCGGCCGAATCCTTGCTGGCGTTTTGCCGCATGGTTTGGCCCTTGCCGGTCATGATCAGGCTGCGCTTGGACGACAGCATGGCGCGGTGCACCCAGCCTTCGGCCCCTTCCCAATCGCGAATCTTCCGCCAAGTATCGAATTCGGCGATGATCTGCACCGGCATGTTCCGCTGTACGAATTTCCATTTGACCGGATAGCGCACGCCCGGTCCCGCGCGCACGTTGACGTCGTCCGCGCGCAGCGACACGAAGCGGACGATCTTGCCGTCGGACGTCCGCGCCACCTGCCGGTTCTGCGCCGACGATACCGACGACACCGCAACCAGCGCCACGGCAATGAACGCCACGTAGATAGACCGCCAAACCCTTGAGGAACCCATAACCCCCGCTCCTCGAACAATGTCTCAACCGGACTAGGTTATGGATTACAATAAAGTTCCCGATTCGTACAGGGGCAACCGTCATGGCGGGCCGGTGCTGGACAACCGGCACCGGGACTGTGTAAACCGCTGAACACAAGAGTTATCGAAACAGGCGCCCGTGGCTGAAAAGAACCCAACCGTCATCGTCACCCGCAAACTTCCCGACGCCGTCGAATCGCGGATGACGGAATTGTTCGACTCCCGTTTGAACGCGAGCGACACGCCGATGAACCAGGCGGCGCTGATCGAGGCGGTCAAAACCGCCGACGTCCTCGTCCCGACGGTGACCGATACGATCAACCGGGCCGTCATCGAAGCGGCCGGCCCGCAGCTCAAACTCATCGCGTCCTTCAGCACCGGCGTCGACCACATCGATCTGGACGCGGCGCATGAACACGGGATCATGGTCACCAACACGCCGGGCGTGCTGACCGAGGATACCGCCGATATGACCATGGCGCTGATCCTCGCGGTACCGCGCCGCGTGATCGAAGGCGAGCGCGTGCTGCGCGAGGGTAAATGGACCGGCTGGAGCCCGACCTGGATGCTCGGCCGGCGGATCGGCGGAAAGCGGCTGGGCATAATCGGGATGGGCCGGATCGGCCGGGCGGTGGCCAAGCGGGCGCATGGCTTCGGGCTGTCGGTCCACTACCACAACCGGCGGCAGGTGCACCCCGATGTGGAAGCCGAGTTGGAGGCGACCTACTGGCAGAGCCTCGATCAGATGCTGGCCCATATGGACATCATATCGGTCAACTGCCCCTACACGCCGGCCACCTATCACCTGCTGTCGGCGCGGCGGCTGAAACTGTTGAAGCCGCATGCCTACATCGTCAACACCAGCCGGGGTGAAATCATCGACGAGACGGTGCTGGCCCAGATGCTGGAAAACGGCGCGATCGCGGGCGCGGGCCTCGATGTGTTCGAACACGAACCGGCGGTAAACCCGAAACTGCTGAAGCTCGACAACGTCGTCCTGATGCCGCATATGGGCTCGGCGACCGAAGAAGGCCGCCAGGCGATGGGTGAAAAGGTGATCATTAACATCCGCACCTTCGCCGACGGCCATAAGCCGCCGGACCGGGTCCTCGTCACGCAATTCTGATTGGAGACACGCCGCTACGCAGCGGCGTCGGGTTGCTCTTCGCCGTCCGTGCCGGAGTCGGCGCCCTCGGCAGGCTCCGGCGGCATCGCGCCGTCGTCGATGCCGATCACGCCATCCGCTTCGCGCTTACGGTCCCCGACCTCTTCGGTCCGCCGCCGGCGGTCCGGCCCGACATAATTGTCGGACCGCTCGAAATCCCGGGGATGCTCGATGATGTTGCGGATGCGCGCGTATAGCCTCTCCGCCGTGATCGGCTTGGCCAGCACCTCGTGCACGCCCGCGTCGCGCGCCGCTTCGACGCGGTCCGGCTCGGTATATCCGGTGCACAGGATAATCGGCGTGAAACTGGCGATTTCGTCTTCGTCCCGGCGAATCTTCTGTGTCAATTCCAGACCATCCATCGGTTCCATCAGGTAGTCCGTGATGATCAAATCGGGGCCAAAGATATGAAACACTTCCCACGCATCCTCGCCGCTCGCGCATTCGACTATCTTTCCCCGTTTGACTCCGAGGGCGTTCAAGAATTCACGGAAGACGGTCCGCATATACTTGCTGTCGTCCACGATCATCACTTTCAGGGCTGAAAAGTCATACGCCATCGGTCAAATGGACACTGTCATTTCTATCGAATTCGAACGCGCACGAAAATGAGCGGTTTTCCGCTCCCTTACTCGTAGCAGAGTTTGCTTAACGAAGATTAAACCTTACCGCACCACCTGGACGATAATCGCAATAAAGCACACATCCGATAAAATCATTATTCTTTAGTGGCTTAAATGGTCATCCGCGCTTGTCGCCAAGGCCGGTGATCGACGGATCGTCGCCACACAACGCACAGGCCGAATCCCGTTTGACGGTCAGACTCTTGAATCCACCGCCGAGCCCGTCATACAGCAGCAGTCGCCCCGACAACCCGTCGCCCAGGCCCAACAACTCCTTCAGAACCTCCGTCGCCTGCAAAGTGCCCAGCACGCCGGCAACCGCGCCGAAAATGCCGGCCTGCTCGCAGCGGGGCACGAGACCCGGCTGCGGCGGGTTCGGAAACAAACAGCGATAACAGGGCCGGTTCTCGCCGGCCTCCCACGCCCGGAAGGTCGAAAGCTGCCCTTCGAACCGCAGCAGCGCACCGGACACCAGCGGCCGCTTCGCGAAATAGCAGGCGTCGTTGACCAGGTAACGCGTCGTGAAATTATCGCTGCCGTCGACGACCAGATCGTAATCGGAGACGAGCGCCATGGCGTTGTCCGGTGTGAACCGGGCCCGGTGCGTCACGACCTCGACGTCGGGGTTGATGTCTTCGAGACGCTCGGCCGCACTCACGACTTTGGCGTCGCCGACATTGTCGGTGCTATGAATGATCTGCCGCTGCAGGTTGCTGGTATCGACGGTGTCGAAGTCGACGACGCCGAGCGTGCCGACGCCGGCGGCCGCAAGATACATCAACACCGGCGAGCCGAGCCCGCCCGCACCGATCACCAGCACCTTCGACTGCAATAGTTTTTCCTGCCCGTCTTCCCCGACCTCGTCGAGGACCACATGCCGGGCATAGCGTTCAAGCTGCGCGTCGCTGATCGTCATCGGGGGTCCTCTAGAGCCGGTCGAACAAGGCAGTGGAAAGATACCGTTCGGCGAAGGATGGCAGAATCACGACGATGCGCTTGCCCGCCATGTCCGGCCGCGCACCCACTTCGAGCGCGGCCGATATCGCGGCGCCGGAGGAAATGCCGCTCGGCAACCCCTCCAGCTGCGCGGCCTTGCGCGACATCGCAAAGGCGGATTCGTTCGCCACGGTCAGAACCTCGTCGATCAATTCGGTCTTCAGGATCGATGGCACGAAGCCGGGGCCGATCCCCTCTATCATATGGGCGCCCGCGGCCCCGCCGGAAAGGACCGGGCTGTCTTCCGGTTCGACCGCGATCATCCGAAAATCCGGATTGCGTTGCTTCAACACCTCGGCGCACCCAGTCAAGGTGCCGCCGGTTCCGACGCTCGCCACCATCGCGTCCACGTCGCCGCCGCTGTCGGTCCAGATTTCTTCCGCCGTCGTGCGGGCGTGGATCGCCGGATTGGCCGGGTTGTGGAATTGCTGCGGCATGACGGCATCCGGCAACTCGGCGACCAGGGCTTCCGCCCGTTGGATGGCGCCGCGCATGCCGTCCCGCGCCGGCGTCAATTCCAACTCCGCGCCCAAGAAAGTCATCATCTTGCGCCGCTCGACGGATTGCGATTCGGGCATCGTGAGGATCAGCCGGTAACCCTTGGCGGCGCAGGCAAAGGCGAGGGCGATTCCCGTATTACCGGAGGTCGGTTCGACGATCACCGTTTCGGGCCCGACCTTACCGTCCCGTTCCAGCGCCTCAATCATCGAGACGCCGATCCGGTCCTTTACCGATCCGAGCGGATTGAAGAATTCGAGCTTGGCCAGGATTTCGGCGTCGACCCCTTCCGCCGCAGCCAACCGGCTCAAGCGCACCAGCGGCGTCGATCCGATGGTGTCGATAATGCTGTCATAGATGCGGCCCCGAAATTCCGCGCCGTTGGCGGCCATCGCGCAAGGTCCAGGATGGTGATCGATTGTCGCTACGCGCGAGGACTGTAATTCGCCGCCGGGCGCACCTCAAGGGCGCTATACTTCCGCGACTTTATCCGGCTCGTCGGGGTTCTCGGCCGTGTCCTCGGCCGAATCCCGTTCGGCACCCGGCACCGGCCCGCCCGCATCTGCCACGCGACGCTCCTCTTCGACGGGAACGTCCTTACGGCGGCGGTCGGGACCGAAAAAACTATCCAGTTGGACGAATTGGCGGGGCTCTTCGATGATCGTGCGGATGCGCCGGTACAGCGTGTTCGCGGTTATGGGCTTCGCAAGGACCTCATTCACACCGGCATCGCGCGCCGCGGTGACCTGGCCCAACTCGGTATAGCCGGTGCAGAGGATGATCGGCACGTATGGATTCGGGCTGTCCTCGTCGCGGCGTATCCGGCGGGCCAGTTCGAACCCATCCATCGGTTCCATCAGGTAGTCCGAAATGATCAGGTCGGGCATAAATGCCCCGGAGACGTCGATCGCTTCCTCGCCATTGGAACACTCACGAATATTGTCCGGCGCCACGCCGAGCGCCCGCAGGAATTCGCGAAATACCGACCGCATGTATTGGTTGTCGTCCACGACCAAAACTTTAAGCCGGGAAAAATCGTAGGCCATCGCCGAGCACAGTTCATCGCTTCATGATCACAGCACTCATTAGTAGAGCAATTTGGCGAAATTTCTATAGTGCTCGGGAGGATCTGAATCCTGGGCGGCCAGGATCGTTATTCAGGGGATCAGATGGTGAAATCCGGCTGCGCCCGGGTGCCGGCCTCCAGGCCGGACGAGCGGGCCTTTCGGCACAGGTCCTCGATGGTAATCGAGTCGAGCCGCTGGATCGCTTCTTCTTCCAGTTCCCGCCAAATCGGCGTCAGCACGCGGTTCCCCAACTCGGATCCTTCTTCCGGATCGGACTCGGCGGTCTCGAGCTCGGTGACGATGCGGACGATCTCGCCGAGCGCGATGCGCCGCCGTTCGCGCGCCAGGCGATAGCCACCGCGCGGTCCCCGGACGCCACGCAGGATTTCGGCCCGCACGAGATGCTGCAGCACCTGTTCCAGATAACGGCGCGGCACGCCCTGGCGTTCTGCGATCTCGCGGCTTTGCACCGGCATATCGGATGCGTGATAGGCGATGTCGAGTACCGCCTCCACGGCCAGCGCCAACTTTCGGGTGAATCGCATCATCGGCCGGACGCCCCAGGATCGGTCGACGTTTTGGCCGACGTGCCGGTCGAGCCGAAACCGCCGGCCCCGCGTTCGCTGTCGGTCAGGTCGTCAACCTCGTTCCAGGCAAGTTGGGTTACCGGGGCGACCACCATCTGTGCGATGCGCATGCCGCGCGACACCGTGAACGGCTCCGCGCCGTGGTTGCTGAGAATGACGCCCACCTCGCCGCGGTAGTCGGCATCGACGGTGCCCGGGCTGTTCAAGACGGTGACGCCGTTCTTCAACGCAAGGCCGGAGCGGGGCCGCACCTGCGCCTCGTAACCCGGCGGCAAGGCGATGGCGAGACCCGTCGGCACCAACGCCCGATCGCCCGGGGCCAACGTCACATCGGCTTCGACCGCCGCCATCAGGTCGAGACCCGCGCTCTGCTCGGTAGCGTAGGCCGGTAGCGGGAGATCGTTGCCGTGCGGCAACCGTTTTACATCGACACGAACGGTAGTCATGAGGCGGCGTCGGCCTCGCGCATCGGACGGGATTCGAAGTAGTCGGCGATGCAGGCGGCGAGCTTGTCCGCCGCGGCGATCTTGCTCATCCGCGGCCAGTCCTCGACGCCGTCGTCGCGCACCAGGTGCAGCGTGTTGGCATCGCCGCCGAAGGTGCCGCTGGCCGGCGACACGTCGTTGGCAAGCAGCCAGTCGCAGCCTTTTCGGGCGCGTTTCTCCGTGGCGTTCTTGACGATGTTGTCCGTCTCCGCCGCAAAACCGACGACCAACGCGGGCCGCCGATTGCCGGTCGCCGTCGCGATGGTCTTGAGGATATCCGGGTTTTCCGTGAGGTCGAGCGCGGCCGGCGCGCCCTTTCCCTTCTTGATCTTGCTGGCCGCCGCATCCTTGACCCGCCAATCCGCGACGGCGGCGGCGAAGACCGCGACATCGGCCGGCAACGCCTGTTCGCAGGCGTCCAACATCTCGCGGGCGCTTTCGATATGCACCACCGACAAGCCCGGCGGATCGGGCAGGTTGACCGGCCCGGTCACCAGCACGGTTTCCGCACCGAGATGCGACAAGGCCGACGCGATCGCGTGGCCCTGTTTTCCGGAGGAATGATTGGCGATGAAGCGGACCGGATCGATCGGCTCGCGGGTCGGACCGCTGGTCACCAGCGCCCGCCGTCCGGCCAGCGGTTTCTCGCCCGCACCGGCAATAAATCCTTCGATCGCCGTCAGGATATCCGGCACGTCCGCCATGCGGCCGTCGCCGTATTCGCCGCAGGCCATGTCGCCCGCCACCGGGCCGACGCGCAGGACGCCGCGATTTTCCAGTGTCGCGATATTGGCTTGCGTGGCCGCATGCTCCCACATGCGGACATTCATCGCCGGTACGATCATCACCGGCTTGTCGGTCGCCAGCAGCGCCGTGGTGGCCAAGTCGTCGGCGAGGCCGCCCGCCATCTTCGCCATGATGTCCGCGCTGGCGGGACAGACCACGAGCAGGTCCGCATCGCGCGACAGCTGGATGTGCCCCATTTCGGATTCGTCGGTCAGCGAGAAGATGTCGCCGTAGACCTTGTCCTCGGACAGCGCCGACAGCGACAGCGGCGTGACGAACTGCGCCCCGCCCTTGGTCAACACGCAGCGTACCGACGCGCCGCGTTCCCGCAGGCGGCGGATCAGGTCCAGGCTCTTGAATGCCGCGATCCCGCCGGAAACGATCAGCAGAATGCGCTTATCCGTTAGTGTCGCCACGGTTCAATCCTCTCGCACCGCGAATTTACATCGAGCGGCTGTAAATAATACCTAATGCCTGGCACTCCCGGGGGCAAGGCATATGGTTCACCCGCCATTAAGCGGGAAACCGGTAAATCCGGCGTTAAGCCGTTAAAGAAGCAGACCGATCAACAATCCGACGGCCAGCGCGCCGGCCACGATCATACCGCCGCTCGGCCGCCATCCGGCCTCGTTCTCGCCGCGCAGCGCCGCCACCGTGTCCGGGTGCAGCTTGAAGCCGTCTTCGGTGACGGTTTCGGAGAGCCGCGACGCCATCCGTGCCAGGGCAGGAAGCCCGGTGGCAATATCGGCAATGTCTCCGGCCGCCTGCCGGAGGCGGGCCTCGGGCCCCCGGTTTTCGATCATCCACGCTTCGATCAGCGGCTGTGCGACGACCCACATATTGGTGTCCGGGTCGAGCTTCCGCCCCACGCCTTCCGCTACCAGCATGGTCTTCTGCAGCAACAGGAGCTGCGGCTGGGTTTCCATGTTGAACCGGGCGGTCACCTCGAAGAGCTGGGCCAGAAGCCGCGCGACCGAGATTTCATGCAAGGGCAGGTGCAGGATCGGCTCGCCGATGGACCGGCAGGCCTGCATGAAGGCGTCCCGCGACTCGCCGCGCGGCACATAGCCCGCGTCGAAATGAACGTCGGCGACGCGGCCGTAGTCGCCTTGCAAAAACCCGAACAGCATGTCCGCCAAATAGTGTCGGGTCGGCCGGTCGAGCCGCCCCATGATGCCGAAATCGACCGGCAGCAGCGTTCCGTCCTCGCCGACGAACATATTGCCGGGGTGCATATCGGCGTGGAAGAAGCCGTGTTCGAACACCTGCTGGAAGAAAGCGCGGGCGGAATTGGCGAGGATGTCCCTCTCGTCCAGTCCGGCCGCCTTCAGTCGATCGGCGTTGTTGATGGGAATTCCGTCGACGCGCTCCAGCGTCAAAACCCGCCGGGTCGTGCGCTGCCAATCGACCTTGGGCACGCGGAAGCCCGGATCGTCCGCGGCATTTTCGCCCAGTTCCGACGCGGCCGCGGCTTCGAGCCGCATGTCGAGCTCGTTCGCCACCGACTCCGCGAAAATCCGCACCGCATCGATCGGGCGGAGACGGCGAAGGTCGGGCAGAATCCGTTCCGCCGTCCGGGCGAGCCATTCGAACAGTTCAAGATCGCGGTCGAATTGCGCCTCGATCCCGGGCCGCAATACCTTCACCGCGACCTCGTCGCCGACGGCAGTCACCGCGAAATGAACCTGCGCGATCGAAGCGGCGGCCACGGGTGTCTCGTCGAAACTCTGAAAGATCTTGCCCAGATCGGTTTCCAGCTCGCGTTCAATCGTCGCGATGGCGGTCGCTGCGGGGAAAGGCGGCATGTCCGCATGCAGCGCGGACAAATCATGCGCGATGTCATCGCCGATCAGATCGGACCGCACCGCAAGCGATTGGCCGAACTTGATGAAGCTGGGGCCGAGATCGATCAGCGCGGCGGCGAGCCGTTGCCCCGGCCGGCCCTTGCCTTGATTCCGGGCGAGGCGCCGCAACAGCCACAACGCCCAGGGCGGGGCGCCGGCCTGTTCGAGCGGAAAGAGCGCGTCATGCCGGGCCAACG
Organism: Alphaproteobacteria bacterium; assembly: GCA_965228425.1. Taxonomy (GTDB): domain Bacteria; phylum Pseudomonadota; class Alphaproteobacteria; order UBA8366; family UBA8366; genus JAJFJD01. The sequence continues at coordinate 278,640 of OZ245815.1, forward strand.
TCCGGGCAATCCGGACCAAACGTATGAGACTGTTCAGCGATTTCGACATGGATCCAGCGGTACCGCGGCCCGCCCGTCAGATCCGCCAGGCGGCATGGATCGCAGCGATGCCGCCGCTCAGGTTGCGGTATTTCACCAAATCGAACCCGGCGTCGCGCATTCGCCCGCACAAAGCGTCCTGATCCGGAAACCGCCGGATACTCTCTACCAGATATCGGTAGGCGTCGCGGTCGCCGGCGACCATACCGCCCAACGCGGGCAGCACCGAGAAGGAATAACGGTCATAGATCTCGCGGACCCCCGGAATCGCCACATGGCTGAATTCGAGGCAGAAGAACCGGCCGCCCGGGCGCAGGACCCGCCGCGCCTCGGCGAGCGCCGCGTCGATCCGCGTCACGTTGCGCAGCCCGAAGGCGATTGTGTACGCATCGACGGAGGAGTCCGGAAACGGCAGCGCTTCGGCATCGCCGACGGTCCACCGGATATCGGCGACGCGCCCGCGATCGATCGCCCGGTCACGCCCGGTCATGACCATATTCTGATTGATGTCGCAGACGGTGACCCGGCCACCGCCGGCATCGAGGAACCGCCCCGCGATGTCGCCGGTCCCGCCGGCCACGTCGAGCAGATGCGTCGACGGCCGCGGCCGCAGCCAATCGATCAGCGCGCCCTTCCAGAGGCGATGGACCCCGGCGGACATGAGATCGTTCATCAGGTCGTAGCGGGTGGCCACGCTGTCGAAGACGTCGCGCACCAAACCGGCCTTCGACGCCGCGTCCACCTCGCGATACCCGAAGGACGCCGTCGCCGGCCCGCCCGATTCCCGCGCGCCCGAATCGCTTGTATGCGTGTTCTCGTCCACCATGCGGCGACGATAGCGCAGGCGGCATTAGTTTGCTAGAAGATGCGGCCATGCCTGAGCTTCCGGAGGTTGAGACCGTTTGTCGCGGCTTGCGGCCGAAGCTGGAAGGCCGCGTGCTGACGGATGTGATCCAGCGGCGGCCGGATCTTCGGTTCCCGATACCCGACGGCTTCGTCGATCGTCTGCGCGGCCGGCGGGTGGTTCGCGTGCATCGCCGCGCCAAGTTCATCCTGGCCACGCTCGACGACGGCACCGTCCTGATCGCCCATCTCGGGATGTCGGGCCGCATGACGCTGCACGACGACGCGCCGCCGCCCGCGGGCCCGCACGATCACGTGGAATTCGCCACCGACGCGGGCTGCACCATCCGTTTCTGCGACCCGCGCCGGTTCGGCATGATGGACCTGACGACCGAAGCGACGCTGTCGGGGCACCGCATGCTCAAAAACCTGGGGCCGGAACCGTTGTCCGACGCATTCTCCACCGAACATTTGAACGCCGTGCTGGCCGGCCGACGCACGCCGATCAAGGCCGCCCTACTGGATCAGAAGAACGTCGCCGGGTTGGGCAATATATATGTGTGCGAGGCGCTGTTCCGCGCCGCCGTGTCGCCGCGCCGCAGCGCCCATACGGTGCCGGGCCGCCGCAGCGACCGGCTGGTGCAGGAGATCAAAGCCGTGCTCGAAGCGGCGATCGCGTCGGGCGGGTCGAGCCTGCGCGATTTTGTACAAGCGGACGGCGAGTTGGGGTATTTTCAGCATCAATGGCAGGTCTACGGACGCGAAGGCGAGGATTGCGGCTACGGTGCCGGACCAGGCGGCCCGAACCGGACCTGCGAGGGCGTCATCCGTCGCATCACGCAAAGCGGCCGGTCCACATTCTACTGCGGAAAGCATCAACGATGAGTAGACGCGCCCAACCGATTTTCCGAGTCGTCTGCCTCGCGGCCGCCCTGCTGGCCGCCGCCACGGTGTGCCGGGCGGGCGAATTCCTGGCCGGGTTCGACGATCTGCCGGTGATGCCCGGCCTGGCGCCGGTCAAGGAGGCGGGTATCGTGTTCGACACGCCGGCCGGACGGATCGTCGAGGGATACGCCGCGGGCGCCGTCGCGCGGGACGCGGTCCGGCGCTTCTACGCCAAGACGCTGCCGCAGCTCGGCTGGGCCAAAAAGAGTAAAAAGGAATTCCGCCGCGAGGGCGAAAAGCTCACCATCGATTTCAAAGGCAAGGACGGCGCGCTCACCGTGCGCTTTACCTTGTCGCCCAAAAACGCCGCCGGACGAAACCGGTAGCGATTAGGAAACGCAGGCCAGGAACACACCCCGACGTCGGCAGGTATTGCCGTGCCGCGCCGGATCACGAGCAAGAGACAAGAAGAAGGACCCTGATCTGATGACGTATGAACATATCTTGGTGGAGCGCCGGGACGCTGTCGGCCTGATCACCCTCAACCGGCCGCAGGCGCTGAACGCCCTGTGTACCCCGCTGATCGAAGAGTTGGGCAAGGCGCTCGACGACCTCGAAGCGGACGACGCGATCGGTGCGATCGTCCTGACCGGCTCCGACAAGGCCTTCGCCGCCGGCGCGGACATCAAGGAGATGCAGCCGAAATCCTATATGGATTGCTATCTCGACGATTTCATCACCGACGGTTGGGAACGGGTCGCCGCGACCCGCAAGCCGACCATCGCCGCCGTGGCGGGCTATGCTCTGGGCGGCGGCTGTGAGATGGCGATGATGTGCGATTTCATCATCGCGGCCGACACCGCGAAATTCGGCCAACCCGAAATCACCCTCGGCGTGATCCCCGGCGCGGGCGGCACCCAGCGCCTGACCCGATTCGTTGGCAAGTCCAAGGCGATGGAAATGTGCCTGACCGGCCGCATGATGGATGCGGACGAAGCGGAGCGGTGCGGCCTCGTGAGTCGAGTCGTTGCGGCGGACGAACTGCTCGACGACGCCATGAAGACGGCGGGCAAGATCGCCTCGATGTCACGCCCGGTGGTCTATATGGCCAAGGAATCCGTCAATCGGTCCTATGAAACCACGCTGGCCGAAGGCGTCCGGTTCGAACGCCGTCTTTTCCATTCCTGTTTCGCGACTGAGGATCAGACCGAAGGCATGGCCGCCTTCGCCGAGAAACGGAAACCCGATTTCAAGAACCGCTAGCCGGCTACCGGCGCCGGGGCGATCCGGGCCGAGGCAAATCGACACCCGAGTCGCCCCGTTTCGAAGCGACCCGAAAGCCCCGGATTACCGCTATATTCCCGGCATCTGCGGGCTTGACGCGGCGGCGCTGGCCTACTATAAGCGCCACCGCCGATGACGCTGCCGGGCGGTTGGAATCCCGGCCGACATCAAGGCGTAAACAAGGAATTCGAGAGCAATGGCAAATACCAAGAGCGTCCGGAAACGCGTCCGGCAAATCGAACGCCGCACGGTCCGAAACCGTGCCCGGCGCAGCCGCGTCCGCACCTATCTTCGCAAGGTCGAGGAAGCGATCGAGGCGAAGGATAAGACCGCCGCGGAAGCTGCCTTCAAGGAAGTTATGCCGGAGATGCACCGCAGTGTCGGCAAGGGCGTCATGCACCGGAACACCGTCGACCGGAAATTGTCGCGTTTGTCCAGTCGGATTAAAGCCCTTTGATCGATTGCAACGGCGGCGTCCTGCCCCTGTTGCAAAAGTGAAACAATGATTGCCGCGCCACTTTGGCGCGGCTTTTTGTTTTTTCAGGTTTGGCGGGCACTTCGGCGAGGCGATTTGCGATCCCGTTTCCTGTCAACAATTTTATTTTAGGAATTCACGCCGGAACTGCATTGAATCCCGTTGAAGACTCTCGGGGCCATCGGTAGATTGAATTTCTCAGCTGTCAGGGAGAACTGTGCCAACAACGGTCAAGCGAGGCAGTCCGGTCGCAAGACAGAGGTTATGAGGGTCAAGGAGCAAAAAAAATAATATGGTCCAGGCCTTTAAGCACCGACGGAATATTCGGCTCGTGTTTGTGGGTTAGCGTCAGAGGTCGTCTGGTCGCAAGGGGAGTTGTTTGTTTCAATTGATGGTCGGCCCGGCCTAACACCGGGTTTCGAGACTCCTCGCCACTTGGCCATACGATACCGTCAACCATGGTCACGACGTGACCGCGACGCGTGTTTCGGCATTGTCCTTTCCGACAAGAGTGTCGTCCGACCGACCGCAGGTTGCGCGGTTCACCGGATGAAGACAGGGTAACGGGGTTGTTACGGTTTGCCGCTGAGGGAATCGTGGCAGGCTGCGGGGTGAAACTTGCAGCCGCGAGACGGAGGGGGTTTACGTGGCGATGAATGAGTCGCTGTCGGCGCAGTGGGCAAGAATTCGTGGGCGATTGCGAGCGGAATACGGTGAAGCGGCATACCGAAGCTGGTTAAAGCCTTTGACGTTAATGGGTTACGCGGATGGACATATCCGCATCTCCGCTCCGACACGCTTCATGTGCGATTGGGTGCAATCGCAATATGGCGAGCGCCTTGCCCGCCTGTGGAAAGCGGAAAACGACGAGATTACCGGCGTCGACATCATACTCGATAGCGGCGGTCAATCGGCTGCACTTCCGGCGACCGACGGGGCTGCCCAGGCAAGCCCTGAGCTGGCTGCCACGCCGGCGGTAGCGGATGCCGATATTGGCGCCCCGCTCGACCCGCGCTTCACCTTCAGCAATTTTATCGTCGGCAAGCCGAACGAGCTGGCCTTTGCGGCCGCGCGCCGAGTCGCCGAAGCGAACGCCGTACCGTTCAATCCGCTGTTCCTGTACGGCGGCGTCGGCCTGGGCAAAACCCATTTGATGCACGCGATCGCGTGGCAGATTCGCGAGACGCGGCCGGACCGCCGGGTGATTTACCTGTCCGCGGAAAAGTTCATGTACCAATTCATCCGGGCGCTGCGCTACAAGGACACCGTCGCGTTCAAGGAACAGTTCCGGTCGGTCGACGTGCTGATGATCGACGACGTTCAGTTCATCGCGGGCAAGGACAGCACGCAGGAAGAGTTCTTCCACACGTTCAACGCGCTGGTGGACCAAAACCATCAGGTGATCATCTCGGCGGACAAATCGCCGAACGATCTGGACATGGAGGACCGCATGAAGTCCCGGCTCGGCTGGGGACTGGTCGCGGACATCCATCCCACGACCTACGAATTGCGGCTCGGCATCCTGCAGGCGAAGGCGGAGCAGCTCGACACGCCGATTCCGCAGAAGGTCCTGGAATTCCTGGCGCACAAGATCACGTCGAACGTGCGCGAGCTGGAAGGCGCCCTGAACCGGATCGGCGCCTATGCCAAGCTCGTCGGCCGGCCGGTCACGCTGGAAAACACGCAGGACGTGTTGCACGACATCCTGCGCGCGAACGACCGCAAGGTGACGATCGAGGAAATCCAGAAGCGGGTCGCCGAACATTTCAACATCCGCTTGTCGGAAATGTACTCGGCGCGGCGCGCCCGTGCCGTCGCCCGCCCGCGGCAGGTTGCGATGTATCTGTCGAAGCAGCTGACCGCCCGTTCGCTGCCGGAAATCGGCCGCAAATTCGGCGGCCGCGATCACACGACGGTCATGCATGCCGTCCGCAAGGTCGACGAATTGCGGTCGCTCGACAGCAACTTCGCGGAAGACATCGAGCTGCTGCGACGCATGTTGGAGACCTGATCCGACACCCCCGGGCGCGGCCCACGCCGCACCCGGGATGCACCTTTCTTCTCGCTTGAATAACAAGCGCTTAAAATGACCGCTTGACGGTTGCACCGGGTCCAAAAAACGTGCGGTGCCGGCGGTGTTGTGCTATATTTTGCAACCGTTCACCGATCGATTCCTGCAACATGACAATCATCGTCGAACGGGCCGGACACACCCGGTATCCGACAGGGAATGAGTCCCTCTTTTTTGGCTGAAACGAGACGCTGAACAACATGAAACTTACCATCGAACGCGCCGCGCTCCTTCGGTCCCTCAATCATGTACAGAGCGTGGTGGAGCGGCGTAACACGATCCCCATATTGTCGAATGTCCAACTGCAGGTCGCCGACGGCCGGCTTGGACTGACCGCAACCGATATGGATTTGGCGATCGTCGAAACGGTCGACGCCGGCATCGAAACCGACGGATCGACGACGGCGCCCGCGCACACCTTGTACGACATCGTCCGCAAACTGCCGGACGGCGCCCAGGTCGAACTCGACGCCGGGGGCGACGCGGGCCAGGTTCAGCTTCGCGCGGGGCGCTCGCGCTTCACGCTGCAATCGCTGCCGACCAGCGACTTCCCGCAAATGACGAGCGGCGACCTGCCGCACCGCTTCAAGCTGAAGGCCGCGGACCTGCGGGCGCTGATCGACCGTACCCGTTTCGCCATCTCGACCGAGGAGACGCGCTACTACCTCAACGGCATCTACCTGCATATGGTCGCCGAGAGCGAGGATGGCGGCGGCGAGATGCTGCGCGCCGTCGCGACGGACGGCCACCGGCTGGCGCGGGTCGAGATTCCGCTGCCGGACGGCGCGGCCGGCATTCCCGGCGTCATCGTCCCCCGCAAGACGGTCAACGAATTACGCAAGCTGATCGACGAAACCGAGGAAGATGTCGAAATCGGCCTGTCGGACGCCAAGATCCGCTTCGCCTTCGACGATGTCGAGCTCACCTCCAAGCTGATCGACGGCACATTCCCGGATTACGACCGGGTCATCCCGCAGGGTAACGACAAGTCGCTGGATGTCGATTGTCAGTATTTCGCAGCGGCGGTCGACCGGGTCGCCACGATTTCCACGGAGAAGTCCCGCGCCGTGAAGCTCAGCGTCGAGAACGGCGTGGTCACGCTCAGCGCGTCTAGCCCGGACAGCGGCACCGCGACCGAGGAGATCGAAGTCGAGTATCAGCAGGATGCGATCGAGATCGGTTTCAACGCGCGGTATCTGCTCGACATCACGCAGCAGATCGAAGGCGAGACGGCACAGTTCAGCATGGCCGACGCAGCGTCGCCCACCGTGATCCGCGACGGCGACGACAAGAGCGCGCTTTACGTGCTGATGCCGATGCGCGTGTAGCGCCGGGGCGGAGGCAGGACAATTCTCGCGCCCGCGCACCCAACCACCGCAACGATACCGGTGACGACGCCCGATCCGTCGCCGATGGCGTTGTCCGTGTCCCGCCTGCGGCTGACGGATTTCCGCTGTTATGCGGCGGCACGGCTCGATCTCGATGAACGACCGGTGGTCCTGACCGGCCCGAACGGCGCCGGCAAAACGAACATGCTGGAAGCGGTGTCCCTGCTGGCCCCGGGGCGCGGATTGCGAAGCGCGCGGCTCGACGATCTTGTGCGAAGCGGCGGCGACGACGGGGGCTGGGCGGTCGCGGCATCGATCGTGACGCCGGACGGCGCGCGGGAGATCGGCACCGGGCGCAGCCCGGACGGCGGGACCCGCCGGGTCGTCCGGATCGACGGCGCGCCGGCAAAAAGCCAGGCGGTCCTGGGCGAGCATGTGAGCGCGGTCTGGCTGACGCCGCAAATGGACCGGCTGTTCACCGACGGGTCGACCGGCCGTCGTCGGTTCCTCGACCGGCTGGTGTTCGGCTTCGATGCCGCGCATGCGGGACGGGTCAGCGGATACGAACACGCGATGCGGGAACGGTCGCGGTTGCTGCGCGACGGCGCAGGCGACGACACCTGGCTCGGCTCGCTGGAACGCAAGATGGCCGAGCGCGGCGTCGCCATCGCGGCGGCGCGGCGTGAAATGACCGCCCGGCTCGCGCGCCTTTGCGGCGCACCATCGGGCCCGTTCCCGGGCGCGGAAGTGACGGTGACCGGGTCGGTCGAAGAATGGCTCGACGAAGCGCCCGCCTTGACCGCGGAGGACCGGTTGCAAGCGGCGCTGCGCGACAGCCGGCCCCATGACGCGAGCGCGGGCGGGGCCGCGGTGGGACCGCACCGGAGCGACCTGAAGGTCCGCCATCTGGCGAAGGACATGCCGGCCGAACTGTGTTCCACCGGCGAGCAAAAGGCCCTGTTGATTGCCGTCGTATTGGCCAACGCCCGGCTTCAGACGGCGGAACGCGGCCGCGTGCCGTTGCTTTTGCTGGACGAGGTCGCCGCCCACTTGGACGAGGACCGGCGCGAGGCCTTGTTCGAGGAAATTTTATCCACCGGCGCCCAGGCATGGCTGACCGGAACGGATCCTGCGTTGTTTGCATCGTTGGGCGACCGGGCGCAGAAGGTCGCGGTCGAAGATGCAATGCTGACGCAGGGATCCGGTGTTTAGCCGAAACCGACAACAGAGAATGAATTGATGAGCGATACCGCTGCAAACGTCGATCAGGATTACGGTGCGGATTCAATCAAGGTCTTGCGCGGGCTCGACGCCGTGCGCAAACGGCCGGGCATGTATATCGGCGACACCGACGACGGCACCGGGCTGCACCACATGGTGTTCGAGGTGGTCGACAATGCCATCGATGAGGCCATGGCGGGGTATTGCGACCGCATCGACGTCACGCTGAACGGCGACGGCTCGGTCACCGTGGCGGATAACGGGCGCGGCATCCCCGTCGACGTGCACGAGGAGGAAGGTGTGTCGGCGGCGGAAGTCATCATGACGCAACTGCATGCGGGCGGAAAATTCGACCAGAACTCCTACAAGGTCTCCGGCGGATTGCACGGCGTCGGCGTGTCGGTGGTTAACGCGTTGTCCTCGACGCTCGACCTGACGATCCGGCGGGACGGCAAGATTCACCAGATGCGCTTCCTGCACGGCGATGCGGAAGCGCCGCTCGCGGTGACCGGCGACTGCGACGGGGAGAGCGGCACCGAGGTGACCTTCACCCCGTCGGACCAAACATTCACCAGCACCGAGTTCGACTTCGCGACCCTGGAACACCGGCTGCGCGAATTGGCGTTCCTCAACTCCGGCGCCCGGATCATCCTGACCGACGCCCGTATTCCGGAGCCCAAGGTCGTCGAACTGCATTACGAAGGCGGTATCGAAGCCTTCGTCGAGTATCTCGACCGCTCCAAAACCGCCTTGATCGGCAAGCCCATCGGCATCGTCGACGACCGCGACGGGGTTGGGGTCGAAGTCTCGATGCAATGGAACGACAGCTATCACGAAACGATGCTGTGCTTCACCAACAACATCCCGCAGCGCGACGGCGGTACCCACCTGGCCGGATTCCGGGGGGCGCTGACCCGGCAGGTCAACGCCTACGCCGCGAATGCCGGGATCGCCCGCAAGGACAAGGTCAACATCACCGGCGACGACGCGCGCGAGGGCCTGACCTGTGTGTTGTCGGTCAAGGTGCCGGACCCGAAATTCTCCAGCCAGACCAAGGACAAGCTGGTGTCGTCCGAGGTCCGCCCGATCGTCGAATCGGTCGTGAACGAAAGGCTCAGCCAGTGGTTCGAGGAGAACCCGGGCGAGGCCAAGCGCATCGTGCAAAAAGTGTACGAAGCCGCCGCGGCGCGCGAGGCCGCCCGCAAGGCCCGCGAGCTGACCCGGCGCAAAGGCGCGCTGGACGTGGCCAACCTGCCGGGCAAATTGGCCGACTGCCAATCGCGCGACCCGAGCGAGTGCGAATTGTTCATCGTCGAGGGCGACTCGGCCGGCGGGTCCGCGAAACAAGCCCGCGAACGCCGATTCCAGGCCATCCTGCCGTTGCGCGGCAAGATCCTGAACGTGGAACGCGCGCGCTTCGACAAGATGATCGGTTCGACCGATATCGGCACGCTGATCGCAGCCTTGGGAACCGGCATCGGCAAGGAAGATTTCGACCCCGACAAGGTGCGCTATCACAAGATCATCATCATGACGGACGCCGACGTCGACGGCAGCCACATCCGCACCCTATTGCTGACCCTGTTCTACCGGCAGATGCCGGAGCTGATCGAGCGCGGCTATCTTTATATTGCGGAGCCGCCGCTCTACCGGGTGAAGAAGGGAAGTTCGGAAGTCTATCTCAAGGACGAACGCTCCCTGGAGGACTACCTGCTGCGCAATGGCCTGGACGATCTGACGCTCACCTTGGGCGACGGCAGCCAACTGGCCGGCGAAGACCTTTGGCAGGTCATCGATGCGGCGCGCGACGCCAAGCATTTGCTGGAATCGATGGCGCAGAAGGTCGGCAACCGCGACATCGTCGAGCAATCGGCCATCGCCGGCGCCCTCAACGCCGACATCCTGGGTGACCCGGACCAGGCCAAGGCGGCGGCCGAGTATATCGCGAAACGGCTCGACAACCTGGTCGACCCGCTGGAGCGCGGTTGGGCGGGTATGCCGACCGATACCGGCGGGCTGGAATTCTCGCGCACCCGGCGCGGCGTGACCCAACGGTTCGAGATCGACGGCGACCTCGTCCGCAGCGCCGATGCACGCCGGCTGGACGCGAAAGCCCCCGAGTTTCAGGAATACTACGGCCGTCACCCGACCCTGACGATCAAGGACCAGGAGATCGAGATCTTCGGCCCGGTCGCCCTGGTCGACGCGATCGGCGACGTCAGCCGAAAGGGTCTGGGCGTGCAGCGGTACAAGGGCCTGGGTGAAATGAACCCGGAACAGCTGTGGGAAACCACGATGGATGTGGAGGCCCGGGTGCTGCATCAGGTCAAGATCAGCCATGCGGACGACGCCGAGGAGGTCTTTTCCACCTTGATGGGGGACCTCGTCGAGCCGCGCCGCGATTTCATCCAGTCGAACGCCTTGAAAGTCTCCAATTTGGACGTTTGACGGAAATCGACCCCGCTGCGGCCGCTGTCCGCGAACCGCACACACGCGGGGACGTTGTGTTATAGTGCGACCTGCGATATTGGTATCGCCGGAAGTGGAGACCAAGGTCCTGGACGAGGCTCGTTTGTCGACAAGAAAAAGCAGTTACACGTACGAAGATTTAATCGAGTGCGGTCATGGCCGTTTGTTCGGCCCGGGAAATGCGCAGCTGCCGCTGCCGCCGATGCTGATGTTCGACCGGATAACGCACATCTCGGAAGAAGGCGGCGAGCACGGTAAGGGCGAGATCATCGCCGAATTCGATATCAAACCGGAACTATGGTTCTTCAAGTGCCATTTCGAGAACGATCCGGTCATGCCGGGCTGTCTCGGCCTTGACGCCATGTGGCAGCTCGTCGGGTTTTTCCTGGGCTGGGTTAATGGCATCGGCAGGGGCCGGGCGCTTGGGGTCGGAGAAGTGAAGTTCAGCGGTCAGGTTCTCGAAACCGCAAAGAAATTGACCTATCAGATCAACGTGAAGCGCGTGATCATGCGCCGGCTGGTCTTGGGCATCGCCGACGGGATTCTGAAATCCGATGGTGAGGTCATCTACAATGTGAAGGATATGCGTGTCGGCCTGTTCACATCGCAGGAAGGCACCTGATACCTAAGCTCACGCGTTTCTCGCGAGGTTGAATATGCGGCGTGTTGCAGTCACCGGGCTGGGCATCGTGTCCAGCATTGGCAATGATAAAAATGAAGTGCTCGACTCCCTGAAAGAGGGGCGGTCCGGCATCGTCCATTGCGAAGAATATGCGGAACGCGGTTTTCGCAGCCATGTCCACGGCGCGGTCGATATCGACATCGACGCTCATATCGACCGTAAGCTCCGGCGCTTCATGGGCGACGGGGCGGCCTATAACTACATCGCCATGCAGCAGGCGATCGACGATGCGGGCCTGAGCGAGAGCGACGTCTCGAACGAAAACACCGGACTGGTCATGGGCTCGGGCGGTCCATCCACCTCGAACCTGCTTCTGGCCTGGAACCTGGCGCAGGAAAAAAGCGCCAAACGCGTCGGGCCGTATATGGTGCCCCGCACCATGTCGAGCACGAATTCCGCGACGCTGGCCACCCCATTCAAGATCAAGGGCGTGAATTACTCGATCAGCTCGGCCTGCTCGACAAGCGCCCATTGCATCGGCAACGGCTACGAACTCATCCAATGGGGCAAGCAGGATATCGTGTTTGCCGGCGGCGGCGAGGAACTGCATTGGACGATGACCGTGCTGTTCGATGCGATGCCGGCATTGTCGTCCAATTTCAATGACACGCCGGTGCGCGCCAGCCGCGCCTATGACAAGGACCGCGACGGTTTCGTCATTGCCGGCGGCGGCGGCGTGGTCGTGCTCGAAGAGATGGAACACGCCAAGGCGCGCGGGGCGAAGATCTACGGCGAGATCGTCGGATACGGCGCCACCTCGGACGGCCACGACATGGTCCAGCCATCGGGCGAGGGTGCTGTGCGCTGCATGAAGCGTGCGATCGACGGATTGAACCATCCGGTCGGGTATATCAACGTGCACGGCACCTCGACACCGGTCGGCGACATCACCGAGTTGGATGCGATCCGCGAGGTGTTCGGCGAGCATGTCCCGGCGATCAGCTCGACCAAGTCCCTGACCGGCCATTCCCTGGGCGCGACCGGCGTGCATGAGGCGATCTACTCGCTCCTGATGATGGACAACGACTTCATCACGGCGAGCGCCAATATCGAGGAGATCGATCCCGGCGCGGCGGATTTCCCCATCGTCACCGAACGTCAGGATGACGTGCCACTGGAATGCGTCATGTCCAACAGCTTCGGATTCGGCGGCACGAACGCCACTCTCGTCTTCAAACGATATGACGCCTGAGCGGCCTGAGGGCGGGGCCGCGATACCATCCGCCCGGCCCCTTCCGGCAGTTCGGCACAGGCGGCGCGATAACGGCAACAACGGGCGTACGCGATGACCGCAGGATCCTTGATGGCCGGCCGGCGTGGCTTGGTGATGGGCGTCGCCAACGACCATTCGATCGCCTGGGGTATGGCGAAGATGGCCCACGAGCACGGTGCCGAGCTCGCCTTCACCTATCAGGGCGACAGTTTCGAACGGCGCGTTCGGCCATTGGCCGACTCGGTCGGCTCCGACATCGTCTTGCCTTGCGACGTCACCGACACCGGCAGCCTGGATACGGTTTTCGATACCATCAAGGGCAACTGGGGCGGCCTGGATTTCGTGCTGCACGCGGTCGCCTACTCCGACAAGGAGGAGCTGAAGGGTCGTTACATCGACACCACCAAGGACAACTTCCTGCAATCGCTGGAGATATCCTGTTATTCCTTTACCGCCGTCGCACAGCGCGCGGCCCCGTTGATGCAGGCCGGCGGCAGCCTGGTGACGCTGACCTACTCCGGCGCGGAACGGGTCATGCCGAATTACAACGTGATGGGCGTTGCCAAGGCGGCGCTCGAAGCCAGCGTCCGGTACCTGGCGACCGACCTGGGCGGCGACGGCATCCGGGTCAATGCAATCTCCGCCGGGCCCATGCGAACGCTCGCCGGCTCGGCCATCGCCAGCGCCCGCACCGTTTTCAAGTGGCAGGGCCAGCACGCGCCACTGCGGCGCAATGTCGCGCTCGAGGATATCGGCGGCGCCGGCGTCTACCTGATGTCCGACCTGTCGGCCGGGGTGACCGGCGAGGTGATGTATGTGGACGCCGGGTATAACGTCATCGGCATGGTCAACCTGTCCGAAGACTAGACCACCCCGATCTTCCAATAGGACAAAAAAACGGCCGCCGGAATTTTCCAGCGGCCGTCTTCATGTGGTCTGGCGCGTGCCTATTCGGAGGCGCGGCGCTGGTTCCGGCGCGGCGGACGCCGGCCCCGGTCGCCGCCGTCGCGGTCCCGCCGGGGTTCACGAGGTTGAACCTTGATCTCCTCGCCGGTTTCCTGATTGACGGCCCGCATGGACAGCTTGACCTTGCCCCGATCGTCGATGCCGAGCACCTTGACCTTGACCATGTCATCCTGACTGACGACATCCTCGACCGACGGCACCCGTTCCTCCTTCAGTTCGGAGATATGCACGAGGCCGTCCCGGCTGCCGAGGAAGTTCACGAAGGCGCCGAAATCGACGACTTTCACGACCTTGCCTTCATAGATCTTGCCGACCTCGGGCTCGGCGATGATCGAGTTGATCCACTCGACCGCGCGGTCGCCCGCCTCGCTGTCGACCGCCGCGACCTTGACGGTCCCGTCGTCGTCGATGTCGATCTTGGCGCCGGTCACTTCGCAGATTTCACGGATGACCTTACCGCCGGTGCCGATCACTTCGCGGATCTTGTCGCGCGGAATGCTCAGCGTCGTGATGCGCGGCGCATGCTCGGACACTTCCTCGCGGGCGCCGGTGATGGCGTTGGTCATCTCGCTCAGGATGTGCAACCGGCCGTCCTTGGCCTGATCCAGCGCGATCTTCATGATCTCCTCGGTGATCGAGGTGATCTTGATGTCCATCTGCAGCGCGGTAATGCCCTCGTCGGTACCGGCCACCTTGAAGTCCATGTCGCCGAGATGGTCCTCGTCGCCCAGGATGTCCGAAAGGACGGCGAAATCGTCGCCTTCCTTGATGAGCCCCATGGCGATGCCCGCGCACGGCCGCTTCAACGGCACGCCCGCGTCCATCAGCGACATCGACGACCCGCAGACCGTCGCCATCGACGACGAGCCGTTGGACTCGGTGATCTCCGACACGATGCGGATGGTGTAGGGGAAGTCCTCCTTCGACGGGATGAGCGGACGGATCGACCGCCAGCCCAATTTTCCGTGGCCGATTTCGCGACGGCCCGGCGACCGCAGGAAGGACGCCTCGCCCACCGAATAGGGCGGGAAGTTGTAGTGCAGCATGAAGTTTTCGCGATATTCGCCCTCGAGCGCATCGATGATCTGCTCGTCCTGCCCGGTGCCGAGCGTGGTCACCACCAGTGCCTGCGTTTCACCGCGGGTGAACAGGGCCGAGCCATGGCTGCGGTTCAAGATACCGACCTCGCAGTCGATCGGCCGCACCGTCTTGGTGTCGCGCCCGTCGATCCGTTGACCGGTCTTGAGGATGCTACCCCGCACCACGTCCTTTTCCAGCCCCTTGAATGCCGAGGCGGCGAGTTGCAGGTCGGCCTCTTCGTCCTCTTCGGCGAGGGCGGCAAGCGTGTCTTCCTTGACCTTGCCGACTGCTTCGACCCGCTCCTGCTTGACCGTCAGCGAATACGCATCGCGTAACGGCGCTTCGGCGAGGGCCTTCACCCGGTCCTGCACCGTCTGCGTCTCTTCCGCCGGTTCCGGCAGTGCCCACGGCTCCTTGGCGCTGGCTTCGGCCAGATCGACGATCAGATCGAGCACCGCCCGGCTTTCCGTATGGGCGAACATGACGGCGCCGAGCATGGTCGCTTCGTCCAGCTCATGGGCCTCGGACTCGACCATCAGTACGCCTTCATGCGTGCCGGCAGCGACGAGATCCAGCTCGGAGCTGTTCATTTCGTCCATCTGCGGGTTCAGCACGTATTCCCCGTCGATGTAGCCGACGCGGGCGGCCGCGACCGGGCCCAGGAACGGAATGCCCGAGATGGTCAGCGCCGCGGACCCGCCGATCAGCGCCACGACATCGGGATCGTTCTCGAAATCATGGGTCAGAACGGTGCAGATCACCTGCGTCTCGTTCCGGAACCCGCTGGGGAACAGCGGGCGGATCGGGCGATCGATCAGGCGCGACGTCAGCGTTTCCTTTTCGCTCGGCCGGCCTTCGCGTTTAAAAAAGCCGCCCGGAATCTTGCCGGCGGCGAATGTCTTTTCTTGGTAGTTCACGGTCAGCGGGAAAAAGTCGATCCCCGGCTTCGGCGATTTCTGCGCCACGGCGGTGCAGAGGACCTGCGTGCCGCCATAGGTCGCGAGCACGGCTCCATCGGCCTGGCGCGCGATCTTCCCTGTCTCCAGGATCAGAGGCCGTCCGCCCCATTCGATTTCTTTTCGTGTAATTTTGAACATCTATCTTCCCTTTACATTCCAAAACCCGCGAGCCGTTTCACACCATATCCAGCCGGCTGCGGTTATACGCCGGTCAACGGAATCCTTCCGTGGCCGGGCGCTCCAGCGTCGGCACCATCGCCGATTTTGCCGGAATTCCGGTCGTCGTCTTACGGGCCGCAACGCGGCGGCCCGGTTTGTGACGGATACCCGGTCGTTAGCGGCGCAGGCCAAGGCTCTTGATCAATGCCTCGTATTGCGCCTGGTCTTTATCTTTGACGTAGTCGAGCAATCGACGCCGTTGACCGACCATAACCAACAGGCCGCGACGCGAATGAAAATCCTTTTTGTGGGACTGCATATGCTCGGTCAGGTTCTTGATGCGTTCGGTCAGCACCGCGATCTGCACCGGGGCCGACCCGGTATCGCCCGGACCGATGGCGAACTCTTCGATGAGTTCCTGCTTTCGTTCACTCGTGATCGACATCGGGTTCTCCTTAACTTTCTATAGGTTCAGCACCCGGAGGGGATGGACCTCACCGCCCGCATAACGCGTGAGCGCGATGGGCTTTCCCCGGCCCACCGCGAGCACCGTATCCCCGTCGTTGAAGTCGGCGATACGGTCGAGATCCATTTTCCGAAGCAGAGACACGGTTTGCCCATTGCGCAAACGGCTCGCCTCACTATCGGTCAGGGCCAGGGCCGGGATGTCGTCCAGCGCGGTCTCAACCGGTAGCAGGTGCTCCAAAACGGCGGCACTGTGCCCAAAAGAGCGCAGTTCGTCCAGCGAAATCGAGTTTTCTTCGGCAAAGGGGCCGACGCGGGTCCGGCGCAGGTCGGCGATATGCCCGGCCGCGCCCACGGCCCGCGCGATATCGCGCGCCAAGGACCGCATATAGGTCCCCGCACCGCAGGTAACCTCGAAAACGGCATGATCCGAATCCGGGATATCGACCAGGTCCAAGGTCTCGATCCAGACCTGCCGGGGCTCCAATTCGAACTCCTCGCCGTCGCGTGCCCGGTCGTAGGCGCGCTGGCCGGCGACCTTGATCGCCGAATAGCGCGGCGGCACCTGTTCGACGTCGCCCGTGAAGTCCGGCAGAACGGCCCGGACCGCCGCCGCGTCCGGCCGCGCGTCGTCGGTTCGGACCACGGTCCCATCGGCGTCGTCGGTATCGGTCTCGGACCCCCAGCGCAGGGTGAAACGATAGGCCTTCAGCCCGTCCACGACATATTGCATCGTCTTGGTCGCCTCGCCGAAGGCCACCGGCAAGATGCCCGTCGCCAGCGGATCCAGCGTGCCGCCGTGGCCGGCTTTCGCCGCATCGGTCAGGCGTTTGACGGTATTCACGACGGCGGTCGATGTCATGCCCGACGGTTTGTCGACGATGAGCCATCCGTGGACCGGCTGGCCTTTGCGTTTTCGCCGCCCCATGATCAGCGCTCGGCCGGATCGGACGGGTTAGATGCGGTTGGCGGGTCTTCCTCTGCCTCGGGCTTCAGGTCTTGCGCCACATCCGAAGACCGCAGGATCGTGTCGATCCGGGTCGCCTCGTCATAGGTTTCATCCCGCCGGAAGCTGAGATTCGGTACATTCCGCAACTGGACCGCTCGCCCAATCTGGCGTTTGAGAAAGGGCGCCGCCCGGTCGAGAGCCTTGATCACTTCGCCGGGTCGTTCGCCGCCCAGCGGCATGACGAAGGCCGTCGCGTTGCGCAGATCCGGGCTCAGTCGAACCTCGGAAACGGTGATGCTGACGCCGCGCAGGTCCGGGTCGCGCAAATCGCCCCGGTTCAGCACGGCGGCCAGGCAGTGGCGGATTTCCTCGCCAACGCGCAACTGCCGCACGCTCGGCGCGCCGCTTCTCTCCCTTGCTTTCATCGCTGTCCGTCCAATACGAAGGCCGAAGCGGGGGTGTCAGCCCAGGGGCTGGAACGCCCGGCTACAGGCTGCGCGCCACCTCTTCCACCTGGAAGCACTCAATGACGTCGCCTTCCTTGATATCGTCATAGTTCTCAAACGCCATGCCGCATTCGTAGCTTTGCTGCACGGACCGAACGTCTTCCTTGAAGCGGCGCAGCGTCTTCAGGCTGCCTTCGTGGATGACGACGTCGTCCCGCAGCAGCCGCACCTTGGCCCCGCGGCGAACCTCGCCCTCGGTTACCATGCAACCGGCGACCTTGCCGGCCTTGCTGACGTTGAACACCTGCCGGATTTCGGCGTAGCCGAGCTGCGTCTCGCGGACTTCCGGCGCCAACATGCCGCTCATGAGCTGCTTCATGTCGTCGATCACGTCGTAGATGATCGAGTAGTAGCGGATATCCACGTTGTCGCGCCGCGCCAATTCCCGCGCCTGCGGGTTGGCCCGGACGTTGAAGCCGATGATCAGCCCGTTCGAGGCATTGGCGAGCACGACATCCGATTCGGTGATGCCGCCGACCGCCGTGTGCAGCAGCCGAACCTTGACCTCGTCAGTGCCCAGTTTCTGCAGCGACCCGATGATCGCCTCGACCGAGCCCTGGACGTCGCCCTTGATCACGAGGTCGAGCTCGGAGGCTTCGCCGGCCTGAATTTGGTCGAACATCTGCTCGAGCGTGCCGCGCGCGCCAGCGGCGTGGGACTGCCGCTGGAGTTGACGGCTGCGGTATTCGGAGATTTCCCGCGCCCGGGCCTCGTCCCCGACCACGTTGAAGTCGTCGCCCGCCGACGGCGTGCCTTGCAGACCGAGCACTTCGACCGGCTGGGATGGGCCCGCCTCCTCGATCTGATTGCCGCGATCGTCGATCAGGGCGCGCACGCGGCCCCATTCGGCGCCGGCGACGAAGACATCGCCCTTACGCAGCACGCCGTTCTGGACCAGCACGGTCGCCACGGACCCGCGGCCCTGTTCCATCTTGGCTTCGACGATGGCGCCCTGGGCCGGCACCGAGACGCTCGCCTGCAGTTCGAGCAGTTCCGCCTGCAACAGGATCGCCTCTTCGAGCTTGTCCAGGTTGGTCTTCGCGATTGCCGAGACCTCGACGTCGAGGACGTCGCCACCCAGACCTTCCACGACGATTTCGTGGTTGAGCAGCTCGTTGCGCACCCGCGTGGCGTCCGCGCCGTCCTTGTCCATCTTGTTGATGGCGACGATCATCGGCACCTCGGCGGCCTTGGCATGGGCGATCGCCTCTGCAGTCTGGGGTTGTACTCCGTCGTCGGCGGCGACAACCAATATGACGATATCCGTCACTTTTGCGCCGCGCGACCGCATCGCGGTAAACGCTTCATGGCCCGGCGTGTCGAGGAAAGTGATCGGCTGGCCGCTGGAAACTTCGACCTGATAGGCGCCGATATGCTGGGTGATGCCGCCCGCCTCGCCGGCCGCGACATCGCTTGATCGCAGCGCGTCGAGCAGCGAGGTCTTGCCGTGATCGACATGGCCCATCACGGTCACCACCGGCGGCCGCGGTTCCAGTTCGCCGGTCAGGTTCAGCTCGGTCCCGACGCCGATTTCCACATCCGCTTCGGAGACGCGCTTGACCTTGTGACCGAACTCCTCGGCCACCAGTTGCGCGGTATCGGCGTCGATCGCTTGGTTGGTGGTCGCCATGATGCCGGCCTTCATCAGTGATTTGACGACGTCGGCGCCCCGCGTCGCCATCCGGTTGGCAAGGTCGGCAACGGTGATCGAATCCGGGATGACGACCTCGCGCACGACCCGCTGCGGGTCGTTCCGTCGTTGTTCCGCCAACTGGCGTTGCCGTTCGCGTTCCCGGGCCCGGCGCATCGACGCCAGGCTGCGGGCGCGTTCGGTCGAACCCTCGTCGTCCGCCTCTTCCAGCGCCTGGCTGATCGTCAGCTTGCCGGTATCGCGGCGGCGCGGTTCGTCGCGTCCCCGCGACGGCGCAGGCTTCTTGACCTCGGGCCGCGCCTTGGTTCTCGGACGCCGCGTCTCTTCGGCGGCTTCCTTCGCGTCCGGCACGGCCGGCTGAGCCGCGGGTTCCGGCTTGCGGCGGCGCGCCTCCTCTTCGGACTTGCGGCGCGTGTCCTCTTCGGATTTGCGGCGCGATTCTTCCTCGGCCCGGCGCTTGGCCTCGGTCTCCTCGCGGACCCGCTGGGCTTCCGCCTCGGCGAGTTCCTGGCGTTCGCGCTCCACCTCGTCGATGCGGCGGCGCTCTTCGTCGGCGGCCGCATCGTGCAACGCGCGCACGCGGGCGGCCCGCTCCTGTTCGGTAAGATTATCGGAGTCGTCGGCCAGACCCGCCACATCCCCTTGCAGCGCGTCCGCGTCCTGAACGGCCCGCATGCGCCCGCTGGCGCCGCGCTCGAAGGTGCGTTTCTTGCGCACCTCGACCGTTACCGACTTGGTCCGGCCATGACTGAAGCTTTGCCGAACCTGACCGGTTTCGACCGTCTTCTTGAGCTCCAGCCGTCCCGGCCGGCTCAGTGTCAATTTGCCGTCTTGTTCGTTGTTCTGCGTCATTCCGTTCCTCTTTCGGCAACCTGCTGCCGGAACCCGGACAACCGCCGTGCATCGGCCAACAGGCTATCCGCTATCTTTCCCGAGGCAACGACCGCATGCACCACTTGGTCACGCCCGAAGGCTCGCCCCAACTCCAACCGATCCAACTGCTCGATGAGCGGAACATCGGCCGCCCCCCGCTGCATCTTCCGTCGACCGTGGTCGGCCGCGTCCGACGCCGCAAAAACCACCCCCGCCGTATTCCTGGCGAGAAACGCCGTAACCTTGTCGAAGCCGGCGACGGCACCCCCGGCGCGGCGCGCCAGTCCGATCAGATCGATGCACCGGTCCCGCAACAGGGATTCCACCCGTGCGGGCAATCCTTCGTCTACGCTCACATTGCGCCGCGCCGCGCGCGCAAACAAGCGATTTGCGACCGCTGCGGCGACACTGCCGCGATCGGCGGAAACCCAGATGCCCCGGCCCGGAAGCGATCCGGCGATGTCCGGCACGATCTGGTTATCCGGTCCGACGACGAAACGAACCAGAGCCGCCGTTTCGCGGCTCTCGCCGGACACGATGCACCGGCGGCACGGCGCGCCGGACGGGCCAGTGCCGTCCGGGCCGCCATCAACCTCTGCCGTTTGCATCGCTGCCAACATATCCGCTCCTCGTCCCCGATCCCTCGGTGGCGCCTAGGCGTCCTGGCGCGGCGTTTCCGCCGCCGCGTCGGTGCCCGCATCGCCGTCCGATTCGCCATCCGCAGCAGCCGCCGCTTCGGCCTCGGCCGCCGCCGCCGCCGCGGCTTCCGCTTCCGCCTTCGCCGCGGCCAACTCCTCTTCGGTGAACCAGCCGGCGGCGACGCGCGCGGTCATGATGATATCGTTCGCGCCCTCTTCGGTAAGATCGTACTCCCGCAGGATTCCCTCCTGCCGGTCGGTCAGCTCGTCGGAGGCGAGATCCGCGAAGTCTTCCAGTGTCTTGATCTCGCGTTCGCCCAGCGTGACCAGCATTTGCGGGGTCAACCCGGCGACGCCGATCAAATCGTCCTGCACACCATGTTCCTTGGCAGCTTGGGTCAGCCGCTCGCCTTCCGATTCCAGGAAGGCGCGCGCCCGGCGCTGCAACTCGGCGGCAATCTCCTCGTCGAACCCTTCGATGGACGCCAATTCGTCGATCGGCACATAGGCCACTTCTTCGACGTTGGTGAATCCTTCGGTTACCAAAAGATGAGCGATGACATCTTCGACATCAAGCGCCGCGATGAAGGTATCGCTGCGCGAGCGGAATTCCGCCTGTCGGCGATCGGATTCTTCCTGCTCCGTCAGGATATCGATTTCCCAGCCGGTGAGCATCGACGCCAACCGCACGTTCTGACCGCGCCGGCCGATCGCCAGGCTGAGCTGCTCGTCGGGAACGACGACTTCGATCTTATGCGCGTCTTCGTCGAGCACGACCTTGGCGACCTCGGCGGGCGCCAAAGCGTTGACCACGAAGGTTGCCGGGTCGCCGGACCAGGGAATGATGTCGATCTTCTCGCCCTGTAATTCGGCGACCACCGCCTGCACGCGGCTGCCGCGCATCCCGACGCAGGCGCCGACCGGATCGATGCTCGAGTCGTTCGAGATGACGGCGATTTTCGCCCGGCTGCCGGGGTCGCGCGCCACGGCGCGAATCTCGATGATCCCGTCATAGATTTCCGGCACTTCCTGGCTGAACAGTTTGGCCATGAACTGCGGGTGCGTCCGCGACAAGAAAATCTGCGGTCCGCGCTGCTCGCGCCGGACGTCGTAGATGTAGGACCGGATCCGGTCGTTCCGGCGGAAACTCTCGCGCGGCAGCAACTCCTCGCGCCGCACCACGGCCTCGCCGCGCCCGAGATCGACCGTGACGTTGCCGAATTCGACGCGCTTGACGATGCCGTTGACGATCTCGCCGACGCGGTCCTTGTATTCCTCATATTGCCGTTCGCGTTCCGCTTCGCGCACTTTCTGTACGATGACCTGTTTGGCGGTCTGCGCCGCGATCCGGCCGAAATCGATGGGCGGCAACGGATCGACGATGAACTCGCCGATCTGCGCATCGGACTTCTTCTGCTGCGCCGCCGCAAGGGTCATTTGCGTCGCCTCGTTCTCGACGTCGTCCGTTATCTCCATATAGCGGGCGAGGCGGATTTCGCCGCTGGTCCGATCGATCTCGGCCCGGATGTCATTCTCGTGGCCGTATTTCGACCGGCCGGCTTTCTGGATCGCCTGCTCCATGGCTTCGAGCACCTGATCGCGGTCAATGCCCTTTTCGCGGGCGACCGTGTCAGCGACCGACAACAGCTCCGTCCGTGGATAAACGCCTGCTTCAACGGTTTCCATGCTGTCCATGATCTTAGTCCATACTCCTCATTACGCGCCGCGGCGATTCCGACCGCCGGGCGCCGATCCTGATTTAGTGGCCGTGCCGGCCACTCTGCGCGGCCGCCAACAACTCGTCGGTCATCAGCAGTTTCGCGCTTTCAATTCCGTCAAAGGGCAACTCGGCGACACCCTGATCCAATTCCAGTTTCACGCGGTCGTCCGCAACGCCAATTACCTGGCCCCGGAAGCGCTTTCGCCCATCGATCGGTTCGCGCATCTCGACCTTGGCGCGGAACCCCGCGAAGCGCTCGAAATCGTGTAAGCGCGTCAACGGGCGATCGATACCCGGCGAACTGACCTCCAGCTCGTAGGGGCCGGCGATCGGATCCTCGACATCGAGCAGCGCCGATACCGCGCGGCTGATATCCGCGCAGTCATCCACCGTCATGCCCGCCTGATCGGACCGTTCGACCATCACCTGCAAGTGACGCCGCGCCCGGTCGCCCAGCAAGCGGACACGGACGATTTCATAGCCCATGTCGTCCAGGGCAGGGGCAATTATGCGTTCGACTCGAGCCGCCGGATCCATGCTTCCCTTCGGTCCGCCTTCCCGCGGACCCAGAACCAAAAAGGGCGGGCCGCTGGCCCACCCAATACATTTAGTCGACGAATCGACCTATGGGTAACTTATGGTGATATTTAAGCGCTTTCGCGCCCTACGACAAGGCCTTTCTGTGCGCCTGGCCGGGCGTTCGCCCGGTTCAACCCGGCTGTTCGGCGGCCGCTGGGTCCGGCCGGCGGCGAAAACGGAGATAGACGCAGGCCGCCCCGCGCTGAAGCGCCTTTTCCTCGTATCGCGTCGGTGGCCAGTCCGCCGGCCGGCCCCGCCAATCCGCCGGCTCCCGGGCAAGCCACTCGAAGGCGTCGTGACGCAGGCAGTGACACAGCATCCACCGCAGGTAATCCATGTGATCGGTGGCGAGACGGAGTTCCGCGCCGGGCGCCATGACCCGCGCCAAGGCATCGAGCTGCGAGCGCGCGACGAAACGGCGGCGGTTGTGCCGCGCCTTGGGCCAGGGATCGGGAAACAGGATAAAGGCGCGATCGAGGCATCCGTCGGGGAGCCGATCCAATACCGTACGCGCATCGTCCGGAAAGACACGGATATTATCGAGCGGCGCGTCCTCGGGCGCCGCATCGATCGCCGCGAACAGCTTCGCGACGCCGTTGAGGAACGGCTCGCAGCCGATGAAACCGATATCGGGGTGCGACGCGGCCTGCCGCGCCAGATGCTCGCCGCCGCCGAAACCGACCTCGAGCCAGAGCGCCTGGACCGGCCGCGGAAACCATCCCGCGGGGTCGCCGTCCAGCGACTCGGGCGTCAGCGCCAAGACCGGCAGCATCCGATCAAGCAGCCGCGCCCGTTCCGGACGGAGCCGGCGGCCGCGCCGGCGGCCATAGAGAATTCGCCGGTCTTCCTTGGCCATACGATCCGCCTCGCGCCTCCCGGGGCACGCGCGCAGGGCGCGCCGCGGGAGCGGGCCTTTTGAAAGGGTTAGCTCAGCGCACCTTGCAGCGCGTCGACCAGGTCGGTCCGCTCCCAGGAGAACCCGCCGTCGTCATCCGGCGTCCGGCCGAAATGGCCGTAGGCCGCGGTTCGGGCGTAGATCGGCCGGCTGAGATCGAGGTGCTCGCGGATGCCGCGCGGGCTCAGGTCCATGGCCTGCGTCACCGCGGTGGTGAGCTTCGCGTCATCCACGGTTCCCGTGCCGTAGGTGTCGACATAGACGGACAGCGGCTTCGAGACGCCGATCGCATAGGCCACCTGGATCGTGCAGCGGTCCGCCAACCCGGCTGCGACCACGTTCTTCGCGGCATACCGCGCGCCGTAGGCCGCCGACCGGTCGACCTTGGACGGGTCCTTGCCCGAGAATGCGCCGCCGCCATGCGGCGCGGCGCCGCCATAGGTATCGACGATGATCTTGCGACCGGTGAGTCCGGCATCGCTGTCGGGACCGCCGATGACGAAGCGGCCGGTCGGGTTGACGTAGAATTCGTCCTCGCCGCACATCCATCCTTCGGGCAACACGTCGAGCACGAAGGGCCGGACCAGTTCGCGGATTTCGTCCTGCTCCATCGCTTCCTCGTGCTGGGTCGAGACAACCACGGACGTCGCCCGCACCGGCTTGCCACCTTCGTAGGCGAGGGTGACCTGACTCTTCGAGTCGGGGCCGATCCCGGGCAATTTGCCGGCATGCCGGGCCACCGCCATCTTCCGCAGGATATCGTGGCTGTATTGGATCGCTGCCGGCATCAATTCCGGCGTTTCCTTGCAGGCATAGCCGAACATCAGACCCTGATCGCCGGCACCTTCATCCTTGTTGCCGGATGCGTCGACACCTTGGGCTATATCCGGCGACTGGCTGTGGACGTAACACTCTACATCCATGTTTTTCCAATGGAAATTATCCTGCTCGTAGCCGATTTCCTTAACCGCCTTGCGCGCGAGGGCCTCCATTTGATCGGCGTCGATGTCCTGCGGCCCGCGAACCTCGCCCGCGAGAACGACGCGGTTGGTCGTGACCAGCGTTTCGACGCCGGTGCGCACGTCGGGACCCGACGCCAAAAACACATCCACGATTTCGTCCGAAATTCGGTCGCAAATCTTGTCCGGATGTCCCTCAGACACCGATTCGCTTGTAAATAGATAGTCTCCCGTCGCCACGCGCGCGTCCTCCCTCAAATAAACAATGTCGTCCGAAACCGAATGCCCGATCGCAACCGTGAGTCGCCGAACCCCCGCCGAAACCGACAACGGGCCGCTCTTTTGACAATGTTTCCCTATGCCGTCAAGGCGCGTGCGTTGCGCCTTGACGGCCGGAATACCACAAACCGTCAGAAATATCAGTCGGAGTCGTTGACGTTGGCCAGCGCCTTCGCAAGATCGAAGACCCGTTTCCGGACGTTGGGATCCTTGATGCGATAATAGGCGCGCACAAGCTCCAGCGTCTCTCGCTTCGCCATCGGATCGACATCGAATCCGGACGGCGGCAGGTCGGGAAGTCCAACCTCCTGAGCCGGCGACCGCTCCGACACGTCCGGCGACATATCATCGAAGAAAAACGAAATTGGAACGTCCAAGACGCGAGACAAATCGAACAGCCGGCTCGCGCCGATCCGATTTGCCCCTCGCTCGTATTTCTGGACCTGCTGGAAGGTCAGACCCAGCGCATCGCCAAGCTTCTCCTGACTCAATCCCAGGAGAGTGCGACGCAACCTGACGCGACTTCCCACATGGATGTCTACTGGGTTCGGTTTGCCAGTTCGGCCCGCAGATTGCCGTACAGGCGCTGTATTCGACATGGTCTGACGACCCCCATTTTTCCAAAATTTTCAATAGCCTTCGGGTAGACCCTTGTTATGTCAAAGTTTCGACACGGTCAAGGCCGTCCCGGTTTAGGAAGTGTAAAATTTATTCAACCGCGCGAGCGATTCAGCAAAACTAGCACAACACATGCGAGCATCCAGATCGCCAGGAATGGTATATCATAATACCGTCCGTAAAGTGTCTTTTGACCGACGACGGCCGGCAGACGAACATCCAATACTCCCTTCTCTCGCAAGCCCAGCCGGGCCAGAACCCGACCGTAGGAATCGACCACGGCGGAAATCCCCGTATTGGCCGACCGGACCAACGGCATGCCTTCTTCGACGGCGCGGACCCGGGCGATGGCGAGATGTTGATACGGTCCCGCGGTCAGACCATACCATGCATCGTTGGTGAGATTCAGCAACCATGATGGGCGATTCTCCCGGTCGAGGACGGCGCCGGGGAAAATCACCTCGTAACAGATCAACGGACTCATCGCCGGGAGGCCGGGCAGATGCATTGTTTTCGGTCCCGTGCCGGCGGAATAGTCGACGGCCCCTTGCGTTATCTTGGCGATCGGAAGCAGGTTGCGCAGCGGCACATATTCCCCGAACGGTACCAGATGCGCCTTGTCGTACTGCCCGACCACGGCGCCGGAGCCGTCAATCGCAAACATCGAGTTCCAGAGCCGCAGCGGGTTGGTGTCGCGGCGCGGCGCGCCGGTGATCACCAAGCCGCCCGGCGGCACCACGCTGGCGACGGCCATGCGTTCCGGTGGTTGCTCCTCGACAAAAAAGGTGGCGGCGTTTTCCGGCCAGATGATGTGAGTCACCCAATCCGGCCGATTTTCCCGGCTCAGCCGAAGGTGCAGATCGAGATTACGCTGCCGCAAGCTCCGCCGCCATTTTTCCTGTTGCGGAATGCCGGCCTGAACCAGGCGAAGCCCGACCCCCGGCGCCGACGCGTCCCCCGGCGCCGGTGCCGCCGCCAAGCGCGCCATGCCACCGGCCCAAGGGCCCAGCAACAACGCGGCGGCAACGGCGCAGCCGACCCATCGCCGGCGGCCGGCCTCGGCAAGCGCCGCGAGCAGACAGGCGGACGTAAGGGCGATCAGGCTGACGCCATAGATTCCGACGGCCGAAGCAGCCTGCAGCAGCCCGTCGAAGCCGACCCAGCTGTGCCCGGCAAGATTCCAGGGAAAGCCGGTGAGGACGTGCCCGCGCAGCCACTCCGCGGCGACCCAGGCGAGCGCCACAGCAAGCGCCCGATCGAGATGGCTCCGCCCGAACGACGCCGCCACGGCCGCCACGCCGGTGAAGATCGCGAGAAAAGCCGGCAGGCCGAGCGACGCGAACGGAATCATCCAGGCATGCTTCGCGGCGAAAATCAGCAAGGCATTGCCGATCCAATACAGGCCCGCGGCGAAAAAGCCGAAACCGAACCACCAGCCAAGACCGAAAGCCGAGCGCCAACCGCGGGCCCCCGCCAACATCCAAACGAAGAAGGGAAACGCCAGGTAAATCGCCGGCAGGACATGCGCCGGCGGCAACGCCAACGTCGCGAGCGCACCGCCGAGAAAGGCGACGCCGCGCCGGCGCCAGCCGGTAAGGTCCGCGAACCAGGCCGCGACGGCCTGTATTGGGGGTCTTCGCGCGGCGGGTGCCGCCGCGTCACTCATCGGCGGGTTGGGGTGTCGGCAGATTGCCGAGACGCAGCCGGCGAATGCGGCGCGGATCGGCTTCTATGACCTCGAACTCGACGCCGGAGGATTCGTGACAAACGACCTCGCCGCGCATCGGCACGCGCCCCGCGATGCTGAAGACGAGGCCGCCGAGCGTATCGATATCCTCATCCCGCTCTTCCTCGGAACGGATGGCGCATACTTCATCCTCGAAGTCGTCGAGGGGATAGCGCGCATCGGCGACAATCGTTCCGTCGTTGCGCCGCTGCAAGTTGGGTCCGACAGCATCGTCGTGTTCGTCCTCGATTTCGCCGACGATCTGCTCGACCGCGTCCTCGATCGTCACGAGCCCGTCGATCCCGCCGTACTCATCGACCACCAACGCCATATGCGTCCGCGACAAGCGCATCTGCAGCAGCAGGTCCAGCACCCGCATGCTGGGCGAAACGAAAAGGACCTCGCGCACCAGCTTGGTCAGTTCGGTGGTCTTGTTCCGGCCGATAATCGGGAACACGTCCTTGATGTGGACCATGCCGATGACCTCGTCGAGGGTCTCGCGATAGACCGGCAGCCGCGAATGCGCCTCCTTGGCCATCAACTCGACGACATCGTTGAGCGATGTCGAACACTCGACGGCGACGATATCGGCGCGCGGCACCATGACATCGTTCACCGTCAGCGCGCCGACCGTGAGGATCGAATCGATCAGCTGGCGTTCCCGCGAATCGATCGGGTCTTCGCGCTCTTCGTGTTGTTCGATGAGTTCTTCTAAGGTCTCGCGGACGTTCGAGCCGCCGTTGCGCCCATTGCGCAATCCCTTGAACCACCGCCGCCAGCCTGTCGGCTTTCGCAGGTCGACCGCGGCGTCGGTACTAGATGGAGGTTCCGTTTGTGCAGCGTCGTCGTTCATGGTCATGGTCGTATACGGGCGGTCATTCCGCCACATCACCGTATTCATATGGGTCGCCGACCCCCAGGTCTGCAAGTATCCGCGTTTCGAGCCGTTCCATTCGCTCGGCCGCCGCGTCGTCCTCGTGATCATGCCCGGCCAGATGCAGCACGCCATGCACCACGAGATGGCGCAGATGGTCCGCCACCGATTTTCCCTGTGCCGCCGCCTCCGCCGTCACCGTCTCGCAAGCCAGAACCACGTCGCCCAACATAATCGGGGCGGCTATACCGTCCGCAGGCCCACCCTCGCCGCCGATCGGGAAGGAAAGCACGTTTGTCGGCTTGTCCTTACCGCGATGGTCGCGATTGAGCGTCCGGACGGTGGCGTCATCCGCCAGCACCACGCTGACTTCCACGGCGGCGGACATGTCGTTCCCGCTCGCCCGCCAGGCGGCCGTCACGGCGTCCCGGACCAGATCCTCGGCGGCCGGCAGGATGTCCATCCATTGGCGCATCGGCGCCGCGATATCGATGTCGACCGACGCGTTCATCCGCGACGCTCCGGTTTCTTTCCGCCACCGGATGCGTCCCGCGCGTCATACGCGCGCACGATACGCGACACCAGCGGATGCCGCACGACATCGCGCTCGGTAAAACGGATGAAGGCGACGGACTCGACCCCGTCGAGCGTCTCGACCGCATCGCGCAACCCGGACTTGACGCCGCCCGGCAGGTCGATCTGGCTGAGGTCGCCGGTGACCGCCATGTGGCTGTTCTCGCCAAGCCGCGTCAGGAACATCTTCATCTGCACCGGCGTGGTGTTCTGCGCTTCGTCGAGAATGATGAACGCGTTGGTCAGCGTCCGCCCCCGCATGAAGGCGAGGGGCGCGATCTCGATCTCACCGGACTCCAGCTTCTTGATGACCTGATCCGCCGGCATGGTGTCGTAGAGCGCATCGTAAAGCGGCCGGAGATACGGATCGACTTTGTCCCGCATGTCGCCGGGCAGAAAGCCAAGACGTTCGCCCGCTTCCACCGCCGGGCGCGACAGCACCAGCCGGTCGACCTGACCGGCCAGCAGCATCTCGACCGCATAACATACCGCCAGATAGGTCTTGCCGGTGCCGGCGGGGCCGATCCCGAAGACCAGTTCGTCGCGGCGCATCGCTTCGATATAGCGGGCCTGCACCGGCGAGCGCGGCGACACCCGTTTGCGCCGGGTCTTGATGATCGGCTCGTCGCCGTCGGTCTGCGTATTGGCCGTGTCGGACATCCGCAACGCGGCATCGACCTCACCGGCATCGACCGGCAGTCCGCTCTTCACGCGGCGGTACAGCCGTTCGAGCGCGCGCTGCGCCAGGGACGCGGATTCCGCCGATCCGGCAATCACGATCTGGTTGCCCCGGCTGGTCAGCGAAACGCCGAGACGCTGTTCGATCTGCGCCAGATGTTTGTCATGCGAGCCATACAGCAGCGGGAGCAACCGGTTGTCTTCGAAATCGAGCAACAGGGTCGCGGCGTCGGCGGGTGTCGAAAGCTGTGTCACGCGACCGCCATCTCCTCGTGCGCCGGCGCGTCCACGACTTCGCCTTTCAGGCTGTTCGCCATCACGTCCACGATCCGGACCGTCCGGATGCCGCCGATAAGCCGCTCGGGGGCGACAACATGCACCGGCTGCAGATAGGGCGACCGCCCGACCACCTGTCCCTCGTGGCGGCCACGGCCCTGAAACAGGACCGGCAGATTGCGTCCGAGCTGGCGTTGATTGAAGGCGTCCTGCTGGGCCCGCAGCAATTGCTGCAGACCTGCAAGGCGCTCGTCCTTGACGTCTTCCGGCACCTGATCGCCGATATCGGCGGCGGGCGTCCCGGGCCGCGGGCTGTATTTGAAGGAAAATGCCTGGGTGAACCCGACCTCGGTGACAAGCGCCAGGGTCGCCGCGAAATCCTCGTCGCGTTCGCCCGGGAAACCGACGATGAAGTCCGAGGACAGGGCGAGTTCCGGATTCGCCGTCCGCAAGCCGTCCACGATCCGGCGATAGTCGTCGGCCCGGTGCCGTCGGTTCATCGCCGCCAGGATCCGGTCCGACCCCGATTGAACCGGCAGATGGAGGAATGGCATCAACGCCGGCACGTCGCCATGGGCCGCGATCAAATCGTCGTCCATGTCTCGCGGATGGCTGGTGGTGTAGCGGATACGGTCGAGCCCGTCGATCTCGGCCAGGCGGCGGACCAGGCGGCCGAGCCGCCATTCGCGTCCGTCGGGTCTGGTGCCGTGATAGGCGTTCACGTTCTGGCCCAGCAAGGTTATCTCCCGCGCGCCGCCGGCGACCAGCCGCTCGGCCTCGCGGACCACGGCGTCGACCGGGCGCGATTGCTCCGCGCCTCGGGTATACGGCACGACACAGAAGGTGCAGAAGCGGTCGCATCCTTCCTGGATCGTCAGGAAGGCCGAGACGCCGGGCGACGCCGCCTCTTCCGGCAGGAAGTCGAACTTGTCCTCGGCCGGGAATTCCGTATCGAGCACGCGTGCGCCCTCGGCGCGTTCCACTTCGGCGATCATGTCCGGCAGCCGGTGATAGGTCTGCGGTCCCAGGACAATGTCGACGCTGGGGGCGCGGTCGAGAATTTCCTCGCCCTGTGCCTGGGCCACGCAGCCGGCGACGGCGACGATCATGCGGCCGCCCTCGGCGCGGCGCTGGTCCTTGAGCGCACGCAGACGGCCCAGTTCCGAATAAACCTTCTCGGCCGCCTTTTCGCGGATATGGCAGGTGTTCAGGATCACCAGATCGGCCCCTTCGGGCGTCGGCTCCGCTGCATAGCCGAGCGGCGTCAAGACATCCGCCATGCGGTCGGAGTCATAGACATTCATCTGGCAGCCGTAGGTTTTGATGTAGAGCTTCTTGCCCACCGTCAGCAGCCTGCCTGCCGCCCCGGGGCATATCGCGTTTGGCTCTTGCCTGCGAAACTTCTGGTCAATGCGGTAAAGTCCGGACTTTCGGTCCTGTTCACCCTTGTTATAGCCCCGATAGGACCAATGAAAGATTAACTTTTCACATATCCCGCGACGTTTCAAGCGTCGGTAAGGACCGGCCATTCCGGCAGTTGCGCCCATCCCGTGTCCGGTTTGCGGGATTCCGCCCGGCCGTCGCCGTATTTCTCTTTGAGCCGCCCGGACAGAGCGTCGGACAGGCCCTGGGCAACGACGCTTTCGCAATGCCGGGCCAGCGCCTTCCGTGAGCCGAAATCGGCGAGCTGCACCGCCTCGTGGAACACCACATCAATGCCGGGCCGGTTAAATCCGAGGCAGGTCCAAAGATGGTCCAACAGCGTCATGTCGCCATACCAGGCGAAGAACGGGCGCAGGGCCCGCCCCATGGACCAGCCGTCCAGGCGGCTGTAGGCGATCGTCACTGGTTGGACCGCCACCGGCCGACCCCCGACGAGCAAATCCGCCGCGCTGAAGAGACCCGTCTTGAACGGCAAAACCCGATTGCCGTCGCCGCTGGTACCTTCGGGAAAAAGGATCAGGCTGCGGCCCGCCTGAAGATGGCGCTGCAGCGCCTCGCGCTGGACATGGGCGCTGTGCCGGCGGCGGTCGATGAAGACCGTATCCTGCAGCCGCGACAAAGTGCCGATCACCGGCCACGACGCCACGTCCGACTTGGCGACGAAGCTCGCCCGAACGCTCGCGCCCATCACCGGCACGTCGAGATAGGATGCGTGGTTGCAAACGTACAGGACTTGTCCCGCATCGGCGGGCCGGCCATAACGCCGGACCTCCAGCCCGATCAAGAGGCAGCACATCCTGTGCCACAGAAGCGGAATACGCGCGGCCGCCGTGGGAAAGGTGACGCATGCAAAGCTCCGGATGAGGACCGCCGCCAACGTGCCGACGACGAGGGCAGTTGCCCGCAGCGCCGCGCGGCAGGGCGCAAGCGGCATGCCGCGCGCGATGCGTGAGGGTTTATGCGGCATTCAGGGACGGGACCTCGCAGCCATAATGCCGCGCATATTTCGCCGTCATCAGGTCGGTTTTCACGACGACGCACACATCGGTGCAATTGAAATCGGCATCCACCACCGCGCCATCCCCGACGAACCCGCCGAGGCGCAGATACCCTTTGATCAGCGGCGGAATCTCCGCCAGCGCGCGCGTGGCGTCGATGTCGTCCTTGGCCATACAATTCATGTCCACGAACCGTTCGGGCAGGGCGCGCGGCCGAATGTGCCGGGGCGCCATGTGATGGTGATAGAGATACGCCAACGGGAGCCGCAGCCGCTCGGGATCGATGCCCGGCAAGCTGCCGCACCCGAACATCAACTGAATATCGTGTTCCTTGAGATAGGCGGCGATCCCCCGCCACAGCAGATTGATCACCCGCCGGCTGCGATACGCTTCGTCAACGCACGACCGGCCCAGCTCGAGCACCTCGCCGGGCCAGGCATCGATCCGGGCGATATCGAATTCGCCGCCAGTATAGAAGCCGCCGCAATCGCGCGACGCGGCCCGCCGGATCAGCCGGTAGGTGCCGACGACCGCCCGGTCCGCCTGCGTCTCCCGCGTATCGATCACCAGGAGATGGTCCGCGGCGGCGTCGAACCGGTCGACGTCCCGGCCGGTTCGGACCAGGTTTGGCGATGGAACCGCCTTCATCTCCTCATAGAAAATCCGATAGCGCAGCGATTGCGCAGCGATGATTTCATCCTCGGACGCCGCGAGGCGTACTTCGAGGTCCCCGGAACGGGCCAAATTGGCAGGTCGTTCTTCCAAAAGTGTCTGGCCGCCACCGGTCGACTGCGTGTGTATCGACATGACGCGTCTCTACCGCCTTTACCAATGTGAGGCGCCCAAATGATGGCACCCAATGGGCCGGCAGTATCGCTAGACTATGTGACGGTTTTGATGCGGATATTTGAATAAACGGCGACGTTTATTTTATTTTTTTGACCTTTTATTGGGTTTTGTTGGAACCCCATAGAGTTCGAGACGATGATCCACCAGATCAAAGCCCAATTTCTTGGCCACTTCGCGCTGTAACGCCTCTATTTCTTCGTTCTGGAATTCGATTACTTCGCCGGTTTCGATGTTGATCAGGTGATCATGATGGGATTCGGTGGCTTCTTCATATCGGGACCGACCGTCGCGGAAGTCATGCCGCTCCAGGATATCGGCCTCTTCGAACAGACGCACCGTGCGATACACGGTCGCAATGCTGATCCGCGAATCGATCCGCAAGGCACGCCGGTGCACGGCTTCCACGTCGGGATGGTCGGTTGCTTCCGACAGCACCCGCGCAATGACGCGCCGCTGCGCGGTCATTTTCAGGCCCTTATCGGCGCACAGTTTTTCGATTCGATCCGGCACGGCAACCCCGCTTCGTCCTGGCGAGATTAACTATAGTACGTTCGGAAGGAAGGAACACCATCCGCGTGGCGTCGGGCGACGCCACGCGCAGTCCGGGCCGACCCCAAGTCGTAACCGCAAATCCGTCTAAACCGGACGGCTACGGCGCGACCGGGTTCCCAACCCGATTTGCTTGGCGAGGCGGCTACGCTGTTTCGCGTAATTCGGCGCAACCATCGGATAATCCGGCGACAGGCCCCACCGCTCGCGGTATTCCTCCGATGTCATGTTGTAGGCGGTCTTGAGATGCCGCTTGAGCATCTTCAATTTCTTGCCGTCCTCGAGACAGACGATGAAATCCGGCGTAATCGATTTCTTGATCGGAACGGCTGGCGTCGGCCTATCCGCGCTTCCACCCTCGGCCCCACCGACCGCTGCGAGCGTGCGATAAACCTGTTCAATCAAACCCGGCAAATCGGAAAGCGCTACCGTATTATTGGAAACGTGAGCGGCAACAATCTCGGAAGTATGTCCAAGAATTTCTTCCCGTTTCACCTCTCCTGTGGATGACTCTGTCATCTTTTCGTGCCCCTTTATTGATATGGTCACCTGCATGACCCTTTTTCCGCAGTTGTAGCGGAAAATTCTCCCACCTGATTATTCTTTCTTTTGGTTCCATCGACTAACCGATTCTGCATGTCGTTTATAGTCGAAGAAACATTAGTAACTATAGTGTAGCAAGCATTAGCCGTACACATCAAGAGATGCTGATTCTTCTACTATTGCGATGAATAGTGAGATTTTTTTACGGCATAGCGCATGATCAACGCCGAGACACGCCGACCATTTTTTCGCAAATAGTATCCCCGGCGACGGCCGACCTCGCGAAAACCCAGACCGCGGTACAAGGCCACCGCCCCGGGATTGTCCTCACCCACCTCCAGGAACACGACCTCCGCGCCGCTCAGCGCCAGGCGGTAGAGCGCATCGGTCAGCAGGGCCCGGCCGGCCCCGTGCCGGCGCTCGGAAACCGCGACCCCCAGACTGAGGATTTCGCCTTCCCCAGCGACCATGCGGGCAATGATGAAACCGGCACCCCGTCTTGCCGCGGCCTCATCGCGCCAGGCGATCGTCGCCCACGCGCCGGGCGAGTTGATCAGCGATTCCAATGCCGGACGGGCATAGGGTTCGTCGAAGCTGCGGGCATAGAGATCGACCAGCAGATCCATATCGCCGGTCGTCACCGGATGGACCGCATGCGCGGTCATTTCTTCGGGCTCTGCGGGGCGGGGCGCACCCGCGGCGGCGTGGCGTCGGGCGGCCGCAGGTAGAGCGGGCTGGGCGGCGAATCGCCAAGGCGCGGCGTGACTTCCCGCCAGCGTCGGGCCGCCAGGCGCCCAAGGACGGCGATATCGGGCAACCCCGCGCCTTCGGAGGGGCGGACAGCAAAGCCGGCCGCAATGAGCGCGGGTGCGACCGCGCGGGCGCCATCGCCGGCAACGGCGACGTCGCCGGCATCGAGGCCGCCCGCCGTCAAATAGGCCGGCACCGCATCGGGCAACAGCGCGGCGGGACCGGCGAGCGGCCGGCCCTCCGGATTGAAAAGCTGGACATACGCGTCGGCGCGTTTGGAATCGAGCGCCGCCAGCACCGGCAAACCGGGCGCCGCGTCCGCCGCCACCACCTCAAGCGTGGTCAGGCCGAGCACCGGGCATCCCGCCGCCAGCCCCATCGCCCGCGCCGCCGCCAAACCGATCCGCACGCCGGTGAAGGCGCCGGGCCCGACGGTCACCGCGACGCCATCCAAACCAGTGACACCGGACGCACCGGTCAGGCCCGCCTCGGCCAGCACGTCGGACACCATGGGCATCAGTGCCTCGGCATGGCCGCGCCGCATGTCCTTGCTGCGCGATGCGATAACCGCATCGTCGGCGAGGACCGCGGCGGAGCAGCGGTTCGTCGCGGTATCGATCGCCAGCAGGGTCATGATCTGGATCCGGCGCCGTTACAGGACGCGGCAGACGGTGTCGAAATCGAGCCGCGGCCCGCGGGGCTCAAGGACCGCTCCGTTGCCATGGCCGATATTGCAGAGGAAATTGGACCGGTACGGCGTGCCTTCGAAAAAGGCGGCATCCACCTTGGCATTGTCGAAGCCGGACATCGGGCCGCAATCCAGCCCAAGTGCCCGGCAGGCGATGATCAAATAGGCGCCCTGCAGGGACCCGTTGCGAAAGGCGGTCTCCTCGATCAATGCATCGTTCCCGGTGAACCACGACCGCGCATCGGCGAACGGGTAGAGTTCCGGCAGGCGCTCGTGAAAGTCCAGGTCGTGGGCGACGATCGCCGTCACCGGCGCGGCCATGGTCTTGTCCAGGTTGCCCCGACTCAAACAGGGCCGCAGCTTCTCTTTCGCCTCGGCCGAGGCGACGAAGACAAAACGGCCCGGGGAACAGTTGGCGCTGGTCGGGGCCATCTTCAGCAGGTCGTAGACGGCGCGCAACTGGTCTTCCCCGACGGCGGCGTCCTTCCAGTCGCGGTGCGACCGGGCGGTGTTGAACAAGATGTCGAGAGCGGCCTGATCCAGCATTATTTTTTCCTTCAATTGCGCGGCGCAGGGCGGCTGCCGGGTGGCGCGCGGCTCGATATCCGCTTGTCGCGATTCACGAAGCGGCCTATACCTTTCACACTGTCGGAACCGAGTGCTAGCCCGATTCCATCATGAAATACAACATTCCCGGCCGACGGCAATGGTTGACGATCGGCGCGCTGGCCGCGCTGGCCCTGCCGCTGACGGTGCCGCAAGCCACGGCCAAAGACCCGACATCCGCCGTCGCGATCATGTATCACCGGTTCGGCGAAGACGCCCATCCCAGCACCAACATCAAGCTGTCGCAGTTCGACGCGCATCTCGCGGAACTCGCGAGCGGCAAATACACCGTTCTGCCGCTACCCGAGATCGCCGCCGCGCTGCGCGCGGGCAAACCCTTGCCCGACCGCACCGTCGCGATCACGATCGATGACGCCTTTCGCTCGGTCTACACAGAAGCCTGGCCGCGGCTGCGGAAAGCCGGCCTGCCCTTCACCTTGTTCGTGGCGACAGCGCCGGTGGAACAGCGCCTGCCGGGTTTCATGACCTGGGATCAGGTTCGCGAACTGCGCGACGCCGGGGTCACCATCGGCGCGCACAGCCACACCCATGGACATCTTGCGCGAAAGCCCCTGGACGCCGTCAAGGCGGAGATCGAGACGGCCAACGCCATCCTGACGCGCGAACTCGGCGGCGTGCCGCCGCTCTTCGCCTATCCGTTCGGGGAAACCTCGGCCGCGGTCATGGCGCTGGTCCGCGCCGCCGGCCACAGTACCGCCTTCGGTCAACATTCCGGCGTCATGGAGTCGCGCCAGTCGCCGTACTATCTGCCGCGCTTCCCGCTGAACGAAACCTACGGCGGGATGGATCGGCTGACCATGGTCCTGAATGCGCTGCCGGTGCCGGTCACCGGCGTCGTCCCGACGGACCCGCTGATCCCGCCGTCGGCCAACCCGCCTGCCTTCGGCTTCACGGTCGATAAATCGGTGCGGGGGTTGTCGCAGCTCGCCTGCTATCACTCGCAAACAGGCACGGCGGCGATTCAACGACTGGGAGAGCGACGTTTCGAGGTGCGGTTCGACGGCCCCTTTCCGAAAGGACGGTCGCGGATCAACTGCACGATGCCCGGCCCCAAGGGCCGCTGGCGCTGGCTCGGGATGCAGTATTACGTGAAACCGTAAATTTCCGCGGGATCGGCGGGTTAAACGTCCTCGCCGATGCGCGGACCCGTATTGCTCAGGCGGGCGGCGTCCAGCGGCGAAAGCCGGTTGGTGCGGATCACGCTGCGCAGCAGGTCCAGATACTCGCCCTTCTTTTCGGAATAGGAAATCATCGCGGGTAGGAGATTCTTCCCGGCCAGCCGCTTTCCTTCGGCGCGCATGCTGGTGCGCAGGTCCCGCAGCCCGGCATAAGCGCGGTGCGTGTTCAGGTTATGGATATAGGAGCGTACGGAATCGCCGAGATGGTCGAAGCTGCGGATCTTATGCGATTTCCCGGCCTCGCGGTCGCTCGGCACCATGCCCTTATGTTTCGCCGTGGTCCATTGCCCGAAGGCGGCGTTGCCCTCGCGGACGAAACGCGACGTGCCCCAACCGCTTTCGATCGCCGCCTGGGCGAGCGCCAGCGACGGCGGCACCGCATCGACACGGCGCAGAAGCAAGTCGAGACGATTGGGATCGGTCTTGTATTCCGCGGCGATCGCTTCGAGGCGGTGCTGCTGGTCGGGGCTCAGGTCGCGGCCAGCGGCCAACTTGGCATCGAACACCAGGAGCTGCGCCCGCTGCCGCAGCACCCGCTCGTTGGCGTTCAGGACCAACGGCAGCATCAAGCGCAGGAACACCGCCTTGCGCTCGCGCGTCTGCTTCAGGGCATCGAGACCTTCCGGCACCTTTGACACGAACAAGCGCGGCACCGGCATGTTGTCCTTACGGACCGCGTCGAGGTCATAACCCAACGACGCGAAGTGACGGCTCAGCTTGGCCGGCGTCGCAAAGGCGAGAATCGCCGAGGGCTTGCGCATACCGACCATGCCCGACTCGTCGAGAATTGCGGCGACATGCTGCTGCACCGGCGGCACGAAGGCGGCGGCAGCCCCCGCCATCAGAATCGCGGCAACGCCCACGCCCCATGCGCGTGAGCGGCGTTTCGGAGTGGTTTCCGTATCGGTCGGTGCCGGACTTTTTTTCATGTGCCTCTTATTTTGCCGGAGCGCGGTCGGTTAGAAGCCGACGGCGCGAACCTCGACAACCTCCGGAATATAGTGTTTGAGCATATTCTCGATGCCCATCTTCAGCGTGGCCGTCGAACTCGGACAGCCCGCACAGGCGCCCTGCATCGTCAGGAAGACCACACCCTCCTCGAAACCGTGATAGACGATATCGCCGCCGTCCATCGCCACCGCGGGGCGGACGCGGGTATCGAGCAATTCCTTGATCTGGGAAACGATCTCGTCGTCATCCTCGGAGACCGCGTTACCGTCGGTGCCTTCCTCGGCATCGGTCATGACCGACCGGCCGGCGGTGAAATGTTCCATGATCGCGCCAAGCAGCGCGGGCTTCATGATGTGCCATTCGCGCTCGGCGGTCTTGGTGATGGTAATGAAGTCGCGGCCAAAGAACACCGCGCCGACACCGTCGACATCGAACAAGCGGGCCGCCAGCGGCGACCGGGCTGCCGCATCGTCTGCGTCCGTGAAGTCCGCCGTGCCGGATTCGAGCACGGTCTGCCCAGGCAGGAACTTCAAGGTCGCCGGGTTCGGCGTCTGTTCGGTCTGAATAAACATTTCTCGATCTCTCCTTCCGGACTAATGCCCGGCGATCCATTGTTGATAGAATGCCTGCTCACTCGGGTTAAACAATCACACTTTTGAAGTAGTCCTTAAGCCCGAAAGCATGGGTTTCCTTAACTCAGATAGAAAATCTCTACGTTATTTCAAGTATTTCCTCATCGGACAGGTTGCCCGGTACGATCGTGATCGGAATCCGGGTTTTGCGCGCCTTTTTGCTCAAAAGATAGCTGATCAACGGGCCCGGCCCGCTGGACCCGGCGCTGGCCGCCAACACGAGTATCGAGATCGACGGCTCCTCCTCGAGCAGCGCCATGAGCTGCTCGCGGGTATCTCCTTCGCGGATATAGAGAATCGGGTATCGCCCCGACCATTCGAGGACTTCCGCCGACAGGCGCTGCAGAAGTTGCTCGCCCTCTTCACGGGCCTCCTGCCGCATGAGATCGCCGACCGACGCCCAGTGCTGGAAATCCGCGCCTTTGATGACATTCAGCAAGGCCACGCGGCCGCCCGTGTTGCGCGCCCGGCGGCAGGCGAAATGCAACGCGACCGGCATCTCGTCGCTGTCGTCCACGACGACAAGCAGGATGCGCTCGCTCTCCGCCTTTTCCTCGCCGGCCGACGCAGCGGCGTTTTCGGTGTCCGCGCTCATTGTCCTTGATCCTCCCACCCGGCGATAGTCTGCCATTTAGCCGCGGCCAGGCGCAATACAGACGGCCCCGGCCACTCTAGGCGGCTGATGTGACAGTCTTTAGGGCTGCACGAACCCGATGATTTCCTGAATTTCGCGCATCACCGGGCCGGAAATGGCGCGCGCCTTGGTGCCGCCCTGCCGCAAGATGCCGTCGATATAGCCGGTGTCACCCACGAGGCGCTGCATTTCCTCGCCGATCGGCCCCAGAACAGACACCGCCAGCTCGGTCAGGCCGCCCTTGAACTCGGAGAACTGCTGGCCGCCGACTTCCGCCAATACGTCCGCGCGGCTCTTACGCGCGAGTGCGGCGTAGATGCCGACCAGATTGGCCGCTTCCGGCCGGTCCTCAAGGCCGGCGACCTCGGACGGCAAGGCGTCCGGGTCGGTCTTGGCCTTGCGAATCTTCTGGGCGATGCCGTCCGGCCCATCGGTCAGCGTGATGCGGCTGTATTCCGACGGGTCCGACTTCGACATCTTATTGCGGCCGTCGCGCAGCGACATGACGCGGGTCGCCGGGCCCAGGATCATCGGTTCGACCTCCGGGAAATACTCGACCCCAAAATCCGAATTGAATTTCTGCGCGATGTCCCGGCACAGCTCCAGATGCTGTTTCTGATCGTCGCCGACCGGCACATGCGTCGCCTTGTAGGCGAGGATATCCGCCGCCATCAGGTTGGGATAGGCGTAGAGCCCGACCGAGGCGTTTTCCCGGTGTTTGCCCGCCTTCTCCTTGAATTGGGTCATCCGGTTGAGCCAGCCGAGCCGCGCCACGCAGTTGAAGATCCAGGCGAGGCTGGCGTGATCCGGGTTCTGGCTTTGGTTGAACAGGATGTTTTTCTCAGGGTCGATCCCGCTGGCGATCAGCCCGGCCGTCACCTCGCGGGTGCTGGCCAGCAGCTCCGCCGGGTCCTGCCACACGGTGATCGCGTGCAGGTCGACGATGCAATAGAGGCACTCATACTCGCCCTGCAGGTCGACCCAGTTGCGGATCGCGCCGAGATAGTTACCGAGATGGAGGTTGCCGGTGGGCTGAATGCCCGAGAAGATGCGGTTCATGGTCTGGTCCCTCGCTTTGGACACGCGGATGATCGGGGACCCCCGATTTGGACGCGGGGGCGGCTAACGCGCGGAGTTATCCCGGCTGCCGGGGCCGTCGTCAAGCATCGTCCAGGCGAGAGGAAGTTTAGCCTTGGCGGTGGCGTTGCGATCGCGGCACGAACTGGCCGGTCGCGACTTGGCGCACGCGCTCGTCCGAATGTTTGGCGAGCACCGGCTGCAGGGCCAAATAGAACCGGCCGACCGCCGTCTCGCCCCAGAACCAGTCGCGCAATTCGCTCGGCGTGGCGGCGCCCGGCTGCGCCGTCGCCGCCTCGTGATACCAGCTTCGCACGTCCTCGGTCGCCAGCCGCACGGCCTCGCCCAGGGTCAACTCGGGCAGCGGATTGTCCGGCGTGCCGTCGAAGAATCCGTTCAGAAAGCGCACCACATTCTCGATCTCGAGTTTGCACAACCCGAAGGTTGTCCGGCCGCGCTCTTCCTGGGCGAAGGTATACCAGGGCGCCAGGCGTTCGATCTCGGCGAAGATTTCTTCGAGCAGGGCAGACCCGGCCTCGGCCTTCGGCGCCGGCAGCGAGACGGGGCAGACCCAGCCCGACATGTCGCCGGATGGTCCGCCGGGCGCGTCCTCGGGGAAATCGTCCAGCAGAACCGGGCCGTCTTCGCGTTCCAACAGGGCGAGCACGGTCCGCGCCACCTTGGTCTGGAATGCCGGTTCGTTCGGCGCGCCGAAGGGGCGGCCCAGGTCGAAGGGCACCCAGAGGAAGCGCGGCGGCCGCATCTGTTCGGTGTTCGGCCGGACCAGGCTGATCCCCGTCGTCGCGATGCCGTTCGCTTCCAGGTAATGCGCGGCCGCACCGACCGCGCGCGTGCAGTTGGGTCAGACCGGGCTGAGCAGCACCGCGTTGACCTTGTCCTCCTTCAGCATGCCGGCGAGCTCGATCGCCGTCGGCTCGATCTCGTGCGGCAACCAGCCGGCCCCCATCAGCGAGTAATGGAACCGCGCCAACGAGCCGATCTCGCCGGCCGCCTCCATCTCGCGCAGCCGGTCGATCGGGAAGACCACGTTGGTGTCCTGCTGAAACCCGGTGCGGTCGTAGTTGACCGAACTGTGCGACATCACCAGGTCCTTGGCCGCCACGTCGCCGGGAATCACCCGGTAGCCGGTGTCGCGGATATCGAAGCTGCGGTCGTCACGGCGGTGCAAACCCGCGGTGGTGACGATCGCGACCCGGCGTTCGGCGACCGGCGGACCGGTCACCCAAGGCGACGTCTCGAAGGCGTCGCATTCCTTGCCGAGCAGATGCGCGACATCGATCTCGGGCAGATCGCTGAGCCGCACCATCTCTATATGTCCTGAACGAGATGTTCGTGGCTTCGCGGCACCAGGGCCTTGTGGCCGAGCAACTGCATCATGCCGCCATCCAGCGTCCGGCAGGTCGCCGCCAACCGGCGCACCATCGCGCCTGCCGCGGTCTCCCGCCAATACCAATCGTTCAGCACGCCGCTGCCGCTCGGGCCCGGCTGGGCCGTCGCGGCCTCGAAATACCAGGCCTTGATGTCGTCGGACGCGAATTTCAGCAGTTGCGGCAAGCCGATATCCTTGCGCGGACTGGCGGTCGAGTGATCGTCCAGGAAATCGGCCACCAGTTTCACCGCCGCGCCGATGTCGAGACCGCTGAGACCCACCGTGGTCCGGCCGCGCTTCTCCAGCGCGACCTGGTACCAGGGCCGAAGCTGATCGATCTCGGCCAGTACGGCGGCCAGCGCGCTGTCGGGCGCAGCGTCTTCCGCCGGCGGTGTCAGGTTGACCGGGCAGACCCAGCCGGACATGTCGCCCGACGCGCCGCCGGGCGCATCCTCGGGGAAGTCCGCGATCACCGGGCCTTCCGGCGCGGCGAACAGCGCCAAGGCCGCCTCGACCACGCGGCGCTGGAATTCCGGTTCGTCGGGCGCGCCGATCGGCCGCCCCAACTCGAACGGTACCCACAGGGCGCGCGGCGGATTCATTTTTTCGGTGTGCTCCCGCACCAGGCTGATCTGCGTGGTGACCAGACCTTCTTCTTCGAGATATCGGGAAAGCCCGCCAACGGCGCGCGTGCAGTTCGGTCAGACCGGCGTCAGCAGCACCGCGTTGACCCTGTCCTCTTTCAGCAGCCCCGCCAGTTCGCGGGCGCGCGGCTCAAGCTTCTCGGGCTCGGTCGCCCCCATGAAGGAGTAGTGAAACGAGGCCACCGATCCGATCGTTCCGTCCGCCGCCAGTTCGTTCAGGCGGTCGATCGGGAACACCACGTTGATGTCCTGTTGAAACCCACTGCGGTCGTAGTTGGTCGACACATGGCTCATGATGATCTCGGACGAGTCGATATCCGCCGGGATCACCCGGTAGTCCGCCGCACCGGGACGGAACGTCTCGTCGCTTTTCCGCGACAACCCGGCCGAGGTGATGATCGCGACGCGCAGTTGATTCAGCGGCGGCGCATCGGTCCACGGGCTGTCCACGTTGACGGGGCACGGCAAGTCGAGCAGATGCTCGGCCTCCATTTCGGGAAGATCGGCGAGTCGAACCATGGATGTTCCTTTTTCGCGAAACAGAACGGATCGCGTTGGCAGCGGTCGATGCTAAATAGAGGCCGAAGCGTATAGACGGCCGCCGAGAAGTGTCAAATCAACTCCGCCGCAAGGCGCGCCGCAGATCGGCAATCCGCGCCGCGCCCACGAGCGTCGCCGCGACCGCGAATGTGACAAGCCCGCAAGCCACCAACGCCGCCAGTGCGGCGATCCGTTCGCCCGACCCGCCGCGCAGCATGTCGGCCAACCCTTGTTGCGCGGCCCACAACGCCACCGCCATGCCGAACGCCGCCAATATGATTCGCGGCACCCGGTCGCGCAGCCGCTTGTCGAAGACGAGATGCCCACGCCGGTGCAGGATCACCGCCAGGATGGCGGCGTTGATCCAGGCCGAGCAGGCGGTGGCGAGCGCA
This sequence comes from Alphaproteobacteria bacterium, assembly GCA_965228425.1. GTDB lineage: Bacteria > Pseudomonadota > Alphaproteobacteria > UBA8366 > UBA8366 > JAJFJD01. Next base: position 322,458 of record OZ245815.1, read on the forward strand.
ATGCCCACATGGGCCAGCACCTGCATCAGGACGACCGCGATCCCGATATTGGCGGTCATCGCGACGACCGCGACCTTGACCGGCGTCGCCGTGTCCTGCCGCGCGAAGAAGCCCGGGGTCAGCGCCTTGATCAGCACATAGGCGGGCAGCCCCAGCGCGAAGGCCCCGAGCGCCCCGGCCGTCGCCGTCGCGTCGGCCGCATCGAAGGCGCCGCGCTCGAACAGCACCCGGACGATCGGATCGGGGATCGTGACCAGCGCCGCCGCCGCCGGCACCGTCAGCAGCAGCGCGAATTCGATGGCGCGGTTCTGCGTGTCGGTCGCTTCCTGCTCCTCGCCCGCACTGAGATGCCGCGACAGCATCGGCAGCAAGGCGACCCCGACCGCCACGCCGATCACGCCGAGCGGCAACTGGTTCACGCGGTCGGCGAAGTAGAGATAAGACACCGACCCTTCCGGCAGCAGCGAGGCCAGCACGATGTCGATCACCAGGTTGACCTGCACCACGCCCGCGCCGATCGCGCCCGGGACCATCAGGACCAACAGCCGCTTGACCCCTGGCGTCAGGCGCGGACGCGGCAACCGGAACAGAATCCCCGCGCGGCGGCAGGCCAGCACCATCCAAAGGAATTGCCCGGCCCCGGCAACCGCGACGCCGGTGGCGAGCGCGTAGCCCGGCATCGTGAAGACGCCTTCGCGGATCGCCAGCAACACGCCAATCATGACGATGTTCAACAACACGGGTGCGGCCGCCGTCGCCGCAAACCGGTGCATCGCGTTCAGCATGCCGGCGAGCAGCGCCGTCAGCGCCATGAACAACAAGTACGGGAAGGTGAGCTGGGTCAGGTCGACGGCAAGCGCGAATTTCTCGGGCTGATCCGCGAAGCCGGGCGCCAGAGCATGCATCAGCCACGGCATGGCGAGCTGCGCCGCCAGCGTGAAACACAGCATGACGCTGAGCAGAACCGCCGCGACCGAAGCGGCGAACGCGCGGGCGGGGATCGGCCCGTCCTTGGTCAGCCGGTCGGTGTAGAGCGGCACGAAGGCGGCGTTGAACGCACCCTCGGCAAACAAGCGGCGGAAGAAGTTGGGAAACTTGAAGGCGACGAAAAAAGCGTCCGCCACCATGCCGGCGCCAATGATCCCGGCGAACAGAATATCCCGGCAAAACCCGAGAATGCGGCTCGCCATCGTCCAGCCGCCGAGTGTCGCGATCGCACGGAACAGGGCCATGACGGTTGTCTACCCGATCCGCCGCGTAAGAAGAAGCGCAGGATTACGAAACAGTCGGTCTTCCGGCGTCACGTCACTACGGCGCCGGGGGAAGGTCCATCTCCAGGATGGCCATCTGGAAGGCGTAGGAGATTTCGCCGTCGTCCTCGTCCACGTCGCGGTAAATGATGGCGATGAATTCTTCGCCGAGGCTAACCTCGACCGACCCGTCCATCTTGGGCTTGCCCAGCCGAATCCGCTGCGATCCGAAAGTCTCGCGGAGATACGCCTGCAATCGCACGACTTCTGACTGTTCCATAATGCCTCCTAGCGTTGACGCCGCGCGGACCCTGCCGCTGGCGGCCTCATCAATACGGTCAAATAAGGGAAAATTCCATCTTTACGGCAAACTCTATTCCGCGGCGTCCACGCCCGCTTTCGCGGCGCGGGGCCGGGCTGCGCGTTTCTTACGCGGTTTGGCGGCCGGTTTGCAATCGGGATCGGCCAGCGCCTCCAGCAAACGGGTGCGGATCTGCTCCAGCTTGCCCGGATGCTCGATCTTCAGACCGAACACGTCCTTTACATAGAAAACGTCGACCACCTGCTCGCCATAGGTCGAAATCTTCGCGGCATAGATTTGCAGGCTGAGATCGGCCACCGCCCGGGTCACGTCGTACAGCAGGCCGGGCCGGTCGCGGCCATTCACCTCGATAAGCGTGTGCCGGTTGGACGCCTTGTTGTCGATCAGAACGCGCGGCGCCACTTTGAAGACGTCGGTCCGGGTCGGATAGCCCTGCCGCTTGCGCAGTTCGGTCAGCGGCCGCAGGCGGCCCGACAAGGTTTGTTCGATCAGCACCGACAACTTGGCGAGCTTGTCCGGACGGGCGAAGGCCTCGCCGTCGGCGTCCTGGACCAAGAAACTGTCGAGCGCCATGCCGTTGTTCAGCGTGTTGATCTTGGCGTCCACGATATTGGCGCCGGACACCGCCAGCGCCCCGGCGATGCGGCTGAACAACCCCGGATGGTCGTCGGCATACAGGGTGATTTCGGTGACCGCCCGATCCGTATGCACCTGCCGGTCAATGCTGAGCGGCTGCCCGCTCGCCTCGGACTCGCGGATAAACCGGGCGTGCTGCTGCAGCGTTTCCGAATCGTAGGACAGCCAATAGGCCGGATGGCCGCGCTCGACATGGGCGTCGATATCCGCTTCGGGCCAGTCCGCGAGATCGGCGCGCAGGATGGCGACCGCGGCTTCGGCGCGGGCATCCCGGCCTTCCTTCGCATGCCCGCCGGACATCACGGCCTCGGCGCGGTAATACAAATCGCGCAGCAAGGTCGCCTTCCAATTGTTCCAGCGCCCCGGTCCGACCGCCCGGATGTCGGCGACCGTCAGACAAACCAGAAGGCGCAGCCGCTCCGGCGACTTCACCAGGTCGACGAAATCCATGATGGTCTTCGGGTCGCCCAGGTCGCGCTTGAAGGCGACGTTGCTCATCAACAGATGATAGCGCACCAGCCAGCTTACGGTTTCGGTCTGTTCCGGCGTCAGGCCGAGGCGCGGGCACAGCTTGTCCGCGATCTTCGCCCCCAGCACCGAATGGTCGCCGCCGCGGCCCTTGGCGATGTCGTGCAGCAGCACCGCGACATACAGCACCTCGCGCGACAGTACCTTGTGGATCACCTCGGTCGACAGCGGATGGTCGTCGGCCAACTCGCCGCGCTCGATCCGGTTGAGGATGCCGATCGCGCGGATCGTATGCTCGTCCGTCGTGTAGACGTGATACATGTCGTATTGCATCTGAGCGACGACACGGCCGAAATCGGTAATGAATTTGCCGAACACACCGGCTTCGTTCAGCCGGCGCAGCGCCACCTCGGGGTTCTTCTCCGCCGCCAGAATATTGAGAAAGATCCGGTTCGCTTCGGGATCGTCGCGCAGTTTCTTGTTGATGCGCCGCAGGCTCCGCGTGATCAGGCGCAACGCCTCCGGATGAATATCGAGCGACCGGCGGTGGGCGACCTCGAACAGGCGCAGCATGTCGATCGGGTTTTCAGAGAAATGCTTTCCGCTTTTCACCGTCAGGCGGCCGCCTTCGACCTGGAATCCTTCGATCTCGCGCTGGAAGAAGCCGGTCGGCAGGCGCAACAGGCTGCGCCTCTCGTGCCGCGCCTCGAGCGCCGCGCAGAAAATCCGCGTCAGGTCGCCGATATCCTTCGCGACCAGGAAATAATGCTTCATGAAGCGCTCGACATCCGACGAGCCCGCATGATCGCGATAGCCCATCCGGGTCGCCAGTTCCGGCTGCAGGTCGAAGGTGAGGCGTTCCTCGGGACGGTCGGTCAGGTAGTGCAGGTGACAGCGGACGGTCCACAGGAAGTCCTGCGCCTTGTCGAACAGCGCCACTTCTTTCTTAGTGAACAGCCCCTCGTCGATCAGCCGCGACGCGTCGTCGACGCCGTACAGGTATTTGCCGAGCCAGAACAGCGTGTGCAGGTCGCGCAGCCCGCCCTTGCCGTCCTTGACGTTCGGCTCCAGGACATAACGCGAGTCGCCCATGCGGAGATGCCGCTCGTCGCGCTCGCGCAGTTTGGCCTCGACGAAATCCGGACCGGTGCCGGCCGCGACTTCGGCGCGGAACCGCGCCCGCAGTTCGCGGAACAAGGCTTGCTCGCCCCAGACGAAGCGCGATTCGAGCAGACCCGTGCGGATCGTCATATCCGCCTTGGCCTGGCGGATGCAGTCGTCGATCGACCGCGTCGCATGCCCGACCTTGAGGCCCAGGTCCCATAGCGTGTAGAGGACATGTTCGATGATCTGTTCGCTGCGCGGCGTCTGCTTGTAGGGCAGCAGGAACAGCAGGTCGACATCCGACTTGGGCGCCAGTTCGCCGCGCCCGTAGCCGCCATACGCGACGATCGACAATTGCTCGCCCGCCGTCGGGTTCGCCGCGGGATACAGGTAATCCGCCGCGATGTCGTAGATCACCCGGATCAGTTGATCCATCAGGAAGCAATGGCCCTGAACCGCAAGCGTGCCGCTTTGGTCTTCGTCGAAGCGGCGGCGGATTTCCGCGCCGCCGTCGTCCAGGGCCGTGCGGTAGAATTCCAGCATGGCTTGCGGCCGGTCGCTTTCGGAGAGGCCTCCGTCCAGCACCGCCAGCGCCGCTTCATGCAGCGCGGCGCGATCGATGATCGCGCGTTTTTTCCGCAGCCGTTCCATCGCTAAGTCATGCGTCAGCGGCAGCCAAAATGCAAGGGAAACTAACGCTTTCCGGGGTGCCGGGTCAGCCGTCCAGGAGCGCGCGCAGGCGATAGATCAAGTCGAGCGCCTCGCGCGGCGTCAACTCGTCCGCATCCACCGCAGCGAGGGTCTCCTCCACCGCCGACGGTTGTGCGGCCACCGCCTTCGGCCCATCGGCAAGCGCCGCGAAGAGCGGCAGGTCCTCGGCGAGCCGGGTCATCGCGGACGACTGCTCGCCGCTCTCCAGGGTCTTCAGCACCGCCTCGGCCCGGTCGATCACCGCGGGCGGCAGGCCGGCCAGTTTCGCCACATGAATCCCGTAGGACCGGTCCGCCGCGCCCGGTGCCACTTCGTGCAGGAAGACCACCTCGCCCTCCCATTCCTTGATCCGCATTGTGTACGGCTTGAGCGCGGACAGCCGCGAGGTCAGGGCGACCAGCTCGTGAAAATGCGTCGCGAACAATGCCCGGCAGCGGTTCACCTCGTGCAGGTGCTCGACCGCGGCCCAGGCGATCGACAATCCGTCGAAGGTGGCGGTGCCGCGGCCGATTTCGTCGAGGATGACCAACGATCGTTCGGTCGCCTGGTTGAGGATCGCCGCCGTCTCGACCATCTCGACCATGAAGGTGGACCGGCCCCGCGCCAGATCGTCGGCGGCCCCGACCCGGCTGAACAGCCGGTCGACCACGCCGAGCCGCGCGGTTTCCGCGGGCACGAAGGACCCGATTTGCGCCAACACCGCGATCAGAGCGTTCTGGCGCAGGAAGGTGCTCTTGCCCGCCATGTTCGGCCCCGTCACCAGCCACAGGCGGTCGGTCTCGCCGAGGTCGCAATCGTTGGCGACGAAGCCGCCCTCTTGTCCCGCCGCCAGCGCGGCCTCGACCACCGGATGCCGCCCACCGGTCACGGCGAACTCGTTCGTGTCGACAACCGACGGCCGGCAGTAGCGGCGCTCGACCGCGAGGTCCGCCAACGCCGACGCCACATCCAGTGATGCGAGCGCCGCCGCCGCCAGCGCGATCGCGTCTGCACGCGCCGACACCTCGCCGATCAGGTCGGCGAACAACTGCAACTCGATCGCCACCGCCTTGTCTCGGGAATCGGCGATCCGCCGGGCCAGATCCGCCAGTTCGGTGGTGCTGTAGCGCACCGCGTTGGTCATGGTCTGGCGGTGGATGAAATCGTCGCCGAGGCGGTCGGCGAACCGTTGCGTGACCTCGACGAAATACCCCAGCACGTTGTTGTGCCGGATCTTGAGTTTGTCTGCACCGGTCTCCTCGCGGTAGCGCCGCTCCAGATTCGCGATCAGACGCCGGCTTTCGTCGCGCAGCTCGCGGACCTCGTCCAATTCGAGCGCATAGCCGCGCGCGATGAACCCGCCGTCGCGCGCGATCAGCGGCAGTTCCTCGGCCAGCGCCCGGGTCAGCCGGTCGACCAGCACCGCATGCTCGCCGAGATCGGTCAGCGCCTCGGCGATGCCCGCCGGCGGCGGCACGGCGGCGGCCTCGATGACGGTGCGCAAGGCATCCGCCTGAATCAACCCGTCACGCACCGCGGCGACGTCGCGCGGCCCGCCGCGGCCGACGGTGATCCGCGACAACGCGCGTTCCAGGTCCGGGCAGCGCCGCAAACGCTCGCGCAGATCGTCCCGCGTGGCCGGGTCGTCGGCGAACCAACTGACCATGTCGAGACGGGCGTTGATTGCGGCGGGATCAGTCAGGGGCGCCGACAATCGCGCCGCCAGCGCCCGCGCGCCGCCGCCGCTGACCGTGCGGTCGATCACCGACAGCAGGCTGCCCTGGCGTTCGCCGGATAGGGTCCGCGCGAGCTCCAAATTGCGCCGGGTCGCCGCGTCGATCTCCATCAGCGCGCCCGCCGACACCCGGCGCGGCGGCGCCAGATGCGGCAGCTTGCCGACCTGAGTCAGTTCCACATAGTCGACCAACGCCCCGGCGGCGGCCAGTTCGGCGCGGGCGAAATCGCCGAAAGCGTCGAGCGAGCCGACCCCATAGAGCGCGGTCAGCCGCCGCTGCGCATTCTGGGAATCGAACCGGCTGTCCGGCTGGATCGAGACACTCTCGCCGCGCTCGCGCAAAATGTCCGCAAGGTCGTCTTGCGCCGCCAGTTTTTCCGGCACGACCAACTCGCCGGGATCGATACGCGCCAGCATCGCCGCAAGGCCCGCCGCGTCCCCGCTCTGCATCGGCTGCGTGTAGAAGGCACCGGTCGACATGTCGAGCCACGCGGCGGCGAGGTCGCGGCCGGCCCGGGCCAGCGCCGCCAGATAATTATGCGCCCGCGCGTCCAGCAGGCCGTCCTCGGTCAATGTGCCGGGCGTGACCAGGCGGACGACGTCGCGTTTCACGACCGCCTTGTTGCCGCGTTTCTTGGCTTCGGCGGGATCCTCCATCTGTTCGCAGATCGCGACGCGGAATCCCTTTCGGATCAGCCGCGCCAGATAGCCGTCGGCGGCGTGCACCGGGACGCCGCACATCGGCACTTCGCGGCCGTCATGTTCGCCGCGTTTGGTGAGCGTGATGTCGAGCGCCGCCGAAGCGCTGACCGCATCCTCGAAGAACATCTCGTAGAAATCGCCCATGCGGTAGAACAACAGGCAATCGGGATGGGCTTCCTTGATCCGCAGATACTGCGCCATCATCGGCGTCGGGCCGCTGGGCCGGCGGGCCGATTGCTTCTTTGGGTTGCGGGAGATCGGGCGGGTCATGGCGGAAGGAAAATAACACGGCGGCGGCGGCCCTTCCATGCAGCGGAGGCGCGATTGGCCCGGAATCTACGACCGAGAAACGGGCAACGCGAATGCTGGCCATGTCCGGCGGCTTCATGCCAGTATGGCTCCGGCGGCGGAACGGCGACTTTCCTCAACACATCTCGGCGACACCGGCTGTGGCGGGAGCGGCCACCGACCCGCCATGGCCGCCGCCGATAAGGTGCGGCTGCAACTGGAAAACTTGGACGACAGCGCCAATTGCATGACGAGACCAACTGAATAGGGACGGCCGAAACGCTCATGGCTAAGAAGAAAACCGAAACGCCGGAAGAATTGCTCAAACAAGACGCGTTGCGCATGCACGCGCGGGGCCGTCCGGGAAAACTGGAAATTCGTGCAACCAAGCCGCTGACGACGCAGCGCGACCTTTCGCTCGCCTATTCGCCGGGCGTCGCCTATCCCTGTCTGGCCATCGAGGACGATCCCGCCTGCGCCTATGACTACACCGCAAAGGGCAACGTGGTCGCGGTCATTTCGAACGGCACCGCGGTGCTCGGGCTCGGCAACATCGGCGCGCTCGCCTCGAAGCCGGTGATGGAAGGCAAGTCGGTCCTCTTCAAGCGCTTCGCCGACGTCGACGGTGTGGATATCGAGGTGGATACCGAGGATGTGGACACCTTCGTCAGCTGCGTGAAGGCGATCGGCAAGACCTTCGGCGGTATCAATCTGGAAGACATCAAGGCGCCGGAATGTTTCCTGATCGAACAGCAGCTTCGCGAGTTGCTGGACGTGCCGGTCTTCCATGACGATCAGCACGGCACGGCGATCATCACCGCCGCCGGATTGGTCAACGCGCTCACCCTGACCAAGCGCGACATCAAGGACGCCAAGATGGTGGTCAACGGCGCCGGTGCGGCGTCGATCGCCTGCGTCGAGTTGATCAAGTCGATGGGCGCGCCGCACGACAACATCGTGCTGTGCGATTCCAAGGGCGTGATCTACCAGGGCCGCGAGGACGGCATGAACCAGTGGAAGTCGGCCCATGCCGCGGCGACCGACGCGCGCAGCCTGACCGACGCGATGAAGGGCGCGGACGTTTTCATCGGCCTGTCCATCAAGGACGCGGTCAGCAAGGCCATGGTGAAATCGATGGCCAAGGATCCGATCATCTTTGCGATGGCGAACCCGGACCCGGAAATCACGCCGGAAGACATCGAAAGCGTGCGCAAGGACGCCATCGTGGCGACCGGCCGCTCGGATTATCCGAACCAAATCAACAATGTGCTCGGCTTTCCCTACATCTTTCGCGGCGCGCTCGACGTGCACGCGTCGACGATCAACGACGCCATGAAGATCGCCGCCGCCGAGGCGCTCGCCAAGCTGGCGCGCGAAGACGTGCCCGACGAGGTCGATGCGGCCTATGGCGGCAAGCGGCTTAAATACGGCCCCGGCTACATCATTCCCGTCCCGTTCGACCCGCGGCTGATTTCCGAAGTCCCCGCCGCGGTCGCTCAAGCGGCGATGGACAGCGGCGTGGCCCGCGCCCCGATCAAGGACATGGCCGACTATCGCAAACAGTTGTCGGCGAAGCTCGATCCGGCCCTGTCCAGCCTGCAGTTCGTCCATACGCGGGTCAGCGCCAATCCGCGCCGCGTGGTGTTCGCCGAGGGCGAGGAGGACCGGGTGATCCGCGCCGCCGTCGCCTTCCGCAATGCCGGCTTCGGCAACCCGGTCCTGATCGGCCGGGAAAAGCGGGTGCGCGAAACCATGGAGCGGCTGGGAATAGAGGCCAACGGCGAACTCGAAATCCACAACGCGCGGCTCAGCGAGGACAACAAGAAATACACCGACTTCCTCTATGAGCGGCTGCAACGCAGCGGGCATCTTTACCGCGACTGCCAGCGTTTGGTGAACCAGGACCGCAACGCCTTCGGCGCCTGCATGATCGCGATGGGCGACGCCGACGCCATGGTGACCGGCACGACGCGCAGCTTCGCCACCGCCTTCGAAGACGTGATGCATGTCGTCGATCCGAAACCGGGTGAGCGCGTGATGGCCGTCACCGTCGTGGTGATGCAGGGCCGCACCGTCTTCATCGCGGACACCAACGTCCACGAGGAGCCGACGCCCGAGGAGTTGGCCGACATCGCGGTGCAGACCGCCGGTTATGCCCGCCAGTTCGGTCAGGAACCGCGGGTCGCGCTGGCGTCCTTCTCCAACTTCGGCCAGCCGCTGCTGCCGCATATGGAACGGATCCGCGAGGCCGTGCGGATCCTGGACAGCCGCAAACTGGATTTCGAATATGACGGCGAAATGCAGGCGGACACGGCGCTGAACTACGACTTGATGAAGCAGCTCTATCCGTTCTGCCGCCTGTCGGACGCCGCGAACTGTCTGATCATGCCGGCCCTGCACAGCGCCAGCATTAGCGCAAAGCTGCTGCGCGCGATCGGCGGCGGCACCGTGATCGGCCCGGTCCTGATCGGGCTCTCCAAACCCGTACAGATTATGCCGATGGGATCGACGGTGAACGATATCGTAAACGCCGCCGCCTTGGCCGCGCATGACGCGATCCTTTAACATCGGCGCATTATATAAGGTGGGTTAGAACAACCGCAGTGCCCGCGCCGCCCTGCCGGCGCCGGCCCGCCCGATGAAGGATGGCCCATGCCGTACCGTCGGCCCGATCGATTGTTTCTCGCCGTTTTCACGGTTGCCGCGCCCGGCTTCCTGGTCCTGGCGGGCCTGCTAATCGCCGGCGCCCTGTCCCCCGGAATCGCGCTCGCCGCCGCCGCGGTGCTGTTTGCCTTGGCCGGCCTCATCGCATGGCGGCATGTGACCGACCTGGCCCGGCTGCGGCTGCGGATCGACCAATTGGCGGCCGGCGAAGACGATCCGGGCTATGAAGCAACCACCGTCGGCGACCTGTCGCTCGCGATCGCCCGGCTTGGCCGGCAATGGCAGGACGAGCGGGAAAAGCTGGCGGCCGAGCGCGCCACCGCGGATTACATCCTCGACGCCTTGCCCGACCCGCTGATCGTGGTCGACAAAACCAGCATGGTGGTCCGCGCGAATAATGCCGCCGAAGTGGTCTTCGAGACCGAACTGACGGGCCGCGATCTTGCCGCCGGGCTGCGCCATCCGATCCTGCTGCAGGCGGTCGAATCGGCCTTGCGCGACGGCAATAGCCTCGCCGAAGAAATCGCCATGCCGCCGCCGATGAACCGGAACTACAGCGCCCTCGTCGAACCGCTGGGCGAATCCGCCGACAGCGGCGCGCTGATCCTGCTGCACGACCTGACGCCGGTCCGTTTGGGGGAGCGTATGCGGGCGGATTTCGTCGCGAATGTCAGCCATGAACTGCGCACACCGCTGTCGAGCCTGCTGGGCTTCGTCGAAACGCTGCGCGGCCCGGCCCGCGAAGACGCGGATGCGCGCGATAACTTCCTCGGCATCATGCACGAGCAGGCCGAGCGGATGACCCGCCTGATCGAGGACCTGCTGTCGCTGTCCCGCATCGAGATGGACGAGCACAGCCGGCCCGACACACCGGTGGATATGCGCCAAGTGCTGGCCAAAGTGGAAGACATGCTGTCGATGAAGGCGCGCAACCGCAACATGCCGATCCAGATCACCGCGCCCGATGAACCGACCGCGGTGCCCGGCGACGAGGACCAACTGACGCAGGTGTTCCAGAATCTGATCGACAACGCGATCAAATACGGCGGCGAGGATACACCGGTCGAGATCGTCGTGGACCAACCCGACGCCGCGCAGCTTTCGATCACCGTGATCGACCACGGCGCGGGGATCCCGCGCGAACACCTGCCGCGACTTACCGAACGGTTCTACCGGGTCGATGCGGCCCGAAGCCGGCAGCTCGGCGGCACCGGGCTCGGCCTCGCCATCGTCAAACACATTCTTGCGCGGCACCGCGGGCAGCTCGACATCACGAGCGCGGAGGGCGAAGGCAGCAGCTTCACGGTCACCCTGCCCACCTTCGCCGGGGAAACCGAAGAACCCTCCGCTAAAGCGACGGGCTAGGACCCGCAAGCGCACTCGGTGCGCCTTTCAAGGCATTATAAAATAACGGTTTTATTTGCCCACCCGGGATCTGTGATTTAGCGGCCCGCTGTCATTTTTCTGTAACATAACTGTCGTAAATGAGTCCTGGCGAAACACTAGTATCGGCCGCGTCGTAGGAATAAAGCCGGGCATATGAAACGCTGGCACGAATGCTACGAACAGTTTTAACGATTCATCCAATCCGAGACATCCACGAAGAACGGAGCGTGACCGTGATCAAGAAAACCCTCCTCCTCAGCGCAGTGGCCTCGATGGCCATGGCAGGTTCTGCCCTCGCGCGCGACCAGATCAACATCGTCGGGTCGTCCACCGTCTATCCTTTCGCGACGGTCGTCGCGGAACGGTTCGGTAAGACCACCAACTTCAAGACCCCGAAGATCGAATCGACCGGTTCGGGCGGCGGCCTGAAGCTGTTCTGCAGCGGCGTCGGCGTGCAGCACCCGGACATTACAAACGCCTCGCGCCGGATCAAGAAGTCCGAAGTCGAGCGTTGCGCCAAGAACGGCGTCAAAGGCATCACCGAGGTGCGGATCGGCTATGACGGAATCGTCGTTGCCAATTCCAAGAAATCGAAGCGGATCGAACTGACGTTGCAGCAGCTCTTCCTGGCACTCGCGAAACAGGTTCCGGAAGGCGGCAAGGACGGCGGCAAGCTGATCGCCAACCCCTATAAGAAATGGAGCGAAATCGACCCGTCGCTGCCGAACGCCGCGATCGAAGTGCTCGGCCCGCCGCCGACCTCCGGCACCCGCGATGCGTTCAACGAACTCGCCATCGAAGGCGGCTGCAAGACCTTCAAGTCGCTGAAGGCAATAAAGAAGAGCGATAAGAAGAAATACAAGGCCGTGTGCCGCGGCATCCGTGAAGACGGGGCGTATATCGAGGCGGGCGAAAACGACAACCTGATCGTTCAGAAGCTGGAAGCCAACCCGAACGCCTTCGGCGTCTTCGGCTACAGCTTCCTCGACCAGAACGCCGACAAGGTTCAGGGTGGCCTAATCAACAAGGTCGAGCCGACCTTCGAGAACATCTCGGCACAGACCTATCCGGTCTCCCGCGCCTTGTTCTTCTACGTCAAGAAAGCGCATGTCGGGCAAATCCCCGGCATCAAGGAGTTCGTCTCCGAATTCACCGACGAAAAAGCTTGGGGCCCGGAAGGGTATCTCGCCGACCGCGGCTTGATCCCCCTGCCGGACGCTGAACGGAAGAATGTCCGCGCCTCTTCGGTAGGCATGGCCAATCTCTCCATGTAGCACCGCATCGGCGGCCGGGATACCAACCCGGCCGCCGATTTACTTCGAGCCATACGGTTCTCTCATTCACGGCCGGCCGACACGGCCCAACCAACAAGAACAGCGCCAGACCGGGAACCGGATACCCGGGATCCCAGGGAAGTAAAAACAAATGCAGCTTTTCGTTCTTTTCGCCGTTCTGCTGATGCTGACCTATGTCGGCTTCGCGATGGGCAGGCGGCGCGCAATGGTCGTCGGCGGCAATTCGTCGATCGGCCTGCATTCCCTACCGGCATATCACGGTCTTTACGTCATTCTGTGGTGCGGCCTTCCGGCGCTTGCGGTCATGATTTTCTGGCTCGTATTCGAAACGACCATCGTCACGTCATTGGTCGTCGGCGCCCTGCCGCCAGACCTACAGTCGCTGCCGGAGAGCCGACTGAACCTTCTTATCAACGATATTCGAAACCTGGCCGCGGGCGACGCAACAAGCAGCGCCGCGGACGCCGAATTGACCGCCGCCGCCGCACATTACAGCAGCCTGAGGCAGATCGGATTCGCCGCGATGGCCGTGGTTTGCCTGGTCTTGGCGATCGGCGGCATCCTTGTCGGCCGCCGTTACATCTCGCCGAGCCTGCGCGCCCGCAACCTCGTCGAACGCACCATCATGATTTTCCTGGTCGGCGCATCGACGATCGCCATCCTCACCACCATCGGCATCGTCCTGTCCTTGCTGTTCGAAGCCTGGCGGTTCTTCCAGATGGTCTCGCCGGTCGAGTTCCTGTTCGGCCTGGAGTGGAGCCCGCAGATCGCGCTGCGTGCGGATCAAGTGGCCTCCTCCGGATCGTTCGGCGCCGTGCCCATCTTCGCCGGCACCGCGTTGATCAGCATTATCGCCCTTTTCGTGGCGGTGCCGATCGGATTGCTGTCGGCGATCTACATGGCAGAATACGCCGCACCAAAGTTTCGCGCCATCGTCAAACCGTTGCTCGAGATCCTCGCCGGCATCCCGACCGTGGTCTATGGCTTCTTCGCCGCCCTAACCGTCGCACCCTTCCTGCGGGACAGCGGCATCGAATTGGGCCTGACGATTTCGTCGGAAAGCGCACTCGCCGCCGGGCTGGTCATGGGCATCATGATCATTCCTTTCGTGTCGTCCCTGTCCGACGACGTGATTACGGCGGTGCCTCGGGCGATGCGCGAGGGATCCTATGGCCTCGGCGCGACCAAATCCGAGACGATCCGCAATGTCATTCTGCCGGCGGCGCTGCCGGGAATCGTCGGCAGCGTCCTGCTGGCGGCGTCCCGCGCGATCGGCGAAACCATGATCGTGGTGATGGCGGCCGGCCTTACCGCCAAGCTGACCGCGAATCCGTTCGAGGCGGTCACCACGGTGACCGTTCAGATCGTCACCCTGCTGGTGGGCGATCAGGAATTCGACAGCCCCAAGACCCTGGCAGCCTTCGCGCTCGGGCTGGTGCTCTTCGTCATCACACTCTGCCTCAACGTCATCGCGTTACGCGTGGTGCAGAAATATCGAGAGAAATATGACTGACGCCACCCTTCCCAATACCCCCCGCATCCGCAACACGGCCGAGCGGGTCGACGCCGGCCTGAAAAAACGCTACGCGGCGGAAAAGAGGTTCAAACTGTATGGGCTGATTTCGATCATCCTGGCGGTTTCCTTCCTCGGCCTGCTGCTCATCAGCATCGTGTCGAAGGGCTACACCGCGTTTCAGCAGACCTTCATCCAGCTCGAGATCGACTTCGCCAAGGAAGACATCGACCCGCAAGGCACCGGCGACCCGAAGGTGTTGGCAAAAGCCAATTACGACAGCCTGATCAAGAAGACGCTGCGCGGCATGTTCCCCGAGGTGAAGAGCCGCCGGGACAAGCGCAAACTCTATGGGCTGGTCAGCGGCGACGCGGCCTTCGACCTGCAGGACCTGGTGGTCGAGAATCCGTCGATCGTCGGCACCACACGCACGATTTGGGTGCCCGCGTCCGACGATATCGACGTCTTCGTCAAAGGCCACGTACGCGCCGACGTGCCAGAGGACCAGCGCCGGATCAAGGACAATGAAATCGCCTGGGTCACCGCGCTCCAGGAAAAGGACGCGCTGGAGAAGAAATTCAACACCACTTTCTTCACGTCGGGAGACAGTCGCGATCCGGAGGTTGCCGGCATCTGGGGCGCCGTGGTCGGATCGTTCTGGACATTGATCGTCACGCTGGTGCTGGCCTTCCCGCTCGGCGTTATGGCGGCAGTCTACCTCGAGGAATTCGCGCCGAAGAACAAATGGACCGACCTCGTCGAGGTCAACATCAACAATCTCGCCGCGGTGCCCTCGATCGTCTTCGGACTCCTGGGCCTCGCGGTCTTCCTCAATTTCTTCAACCTGCCGCGCTCGGCCCCGGTGGTTGGCGGCATGGTGCTGGCCCTGATGACGCTGCCGACGATCATCATCGCGTCGCGCGCCGCGCTGAAGGCGGTACCGCCGTCGATCCGGGAAGCGGCGCTCGGTGTCGGCGCCAGCAAGGTACAGACCGTTACCGATCATGTCTTGCCGCTGGCGATGCCCGGCATGTTGACCGGCACGATCATCGGTATGGCGCAGGCGCTCGGCGAAACGGCGCCGCTGCTGATGATCGGCATGGTGGCCTTCATCGTCGATATTCCGGCCGGTCCGTTGGACCCGGCAACGGTGCTGCCGGTGCAGATTTACCTTTGGGCGGACAGCGCCGAACGCGCCTTCGTGGAACGGACCTCGGCGGCGATCATGGTTCTCCTGGCGTTCCTCGTCTGTATGAACCTTATTGCAATCATCCTGCGGAAACGCTTCGAAAGGCAGTGGTAAGATGACTCGGCACTTGGAGCTCAAATCGATGACGGTGGAAAAGACCAAAGACGCTACGGCGGACGACGCGGCGGCCGCGATTCCGGCGGTGAAGATGGCGGCACGCGATGTGGACGTTTACTACGGCGACAAGCAGGCGCTCATGGGGGTCGATCTCGACATTCGCGAACGCGAGGTGACGTCGCTGATCGGACCGTCCGGCTGCGGCAAGTCCACCTTCCTGCGTTGCCTGAACCGGATGAACGATGTGATCGACATCTGCCGCGTCGACGGCGACATCGAGCTGGACGGCAAGGATATCTACCACCGCGGCGTCGACGTGGTGCAGCTTCGCGCGCTGGTCGGCATGGTCTTTCAAAAGCCGAACCCGTTCCCGAAATCGATCTACGAGAACGTTGCCTACGGCCCGAAACTGCACGGCCTCGCCGACAACCGCGAAGACTTGGACGAGATCGTGATGACCAGTCTGGAGCGCGCCGGGCTGCTAGAAGAGGTCAAGGACCGGCTCGACCAGCCCGGCACCGGCCTGTCCGGCGGACAGCAGCAGCGTCTTTGCATCGCGCGCGCCATCGCGGTGTCGCCCGAGGTCATCTTGATGGACGAGCCCTGTTCGGCGCTCGACCCGATCGCCACCGCGCGGATCGAAGAACTGATCGACGAGTTGCGCGCCAACTTCACCATCGTGATCGTGACGCATTCCATGCAGCAGGCCGCCCGGGTGTCGCAGCGCACCGCCTTCTTCCATCTCGGCTATCTTGTCGAGGTCGGCGATACCGAGCAGATCTTCACCACGCCGCAGGACAAGCGTACCCAGGATTACATCACCGGCCGCTTCGGCTAATTGGAGAGACAATCGTGGCAAACTCGAGCGAGCATATCGTCAAGTCCTATGACGAGGAGCTGAAACAGCTCAACGCGCTGATCAGCCGCATGGGCGGATTGGTGGAAACACAGTTTGACGGCGCCGTCCAGGCCGTGCTGCGGCGCGACGTCGAATTGGCCGAGAACATTCGCGCCGGCGACGCGGAGATCGACGAATTGGAGCACGAGATCGATGCGCTCGTGGTGCGTCTCCTGGCGCTGCGCCAGCCGATGGCCATCGACCTGCGCTACATCGTCTCGGCGCTCAAGATCGCGGCCGACCTGGAACGGTTCGGCGATCACGCCAAAAGCGTCGCCAAGCGGGCCATCGCGATCAGCAAGGTGCCGCGTATCCCGGCGCCGGGCCTAGACCGCATGGCGCGCATGGTGCAAAGCATGATCAAGGACGTGCTCGACGCCTATCTCGAGAACGACACCAACAAGGCGATCCGGATCTGGCGGCAGGATGCGGAAGTCGACGAACTGTACAATAGCCTGTTCCGCGAGCTGCTGACCTACATGATGGAAGACCCGCGGAACATCACCGGCTGTACCCATCTGCTGTTCATCGCGAAGAACATCGAGCGGATGGGCGACCATGCCACCAACATCGCCGAGATCGTGCATTACCAGGTCAAAGGCACGCAGTTGCCCGACGACCGGCCGCGCGGCGACGACCCGAGTTTCGCGGTCGTCGACAACGACATTCCAACCAACGATGATCCGAAACCATTGATATGAGGCCTCGAATACTGATCGTGGAGGACGAGGCGGCCCTCGTCACGTTGCTCCGTTATAATCTCGAACGCGAGGGATTCGACGTTTTCGAAGCCGGCGACGGCGACGAAGCCCTGGTCGTCGCGGACGAAACTCCCCCGGACCTGATCCTGCTCGACTGGATGCTGCCGCTGACCAGCGGCATCGAAGTGTGCCGCCAACTGCGGCGCAAGTCGGAAACCCGGACGACGCCGATCATCATGCTGACCGCGCGCGGCGAGGAGGCCGACAAAGTGCGTGGGCTGGACAGCGGCGTGGACGACTATGTCACCAAGCCGTTCTCGCCGGCCGAACTGCTGGCCCGCATCCGCGCGCTGCTGCGCCGCGCTCACCCGGCGCCGACGGACGAAACGCTGCATTGCGGCAACATCCGCATGGACCTCGCGGCGCATAAGGTGCATCGCGGTGACCGCAATGTGCATCTCGGACCGACCGAGTTCCGCCTGCTGCGCTATTTGATGGAGCATCAGGGCCGCGTGTTCAGCCGCGAACAACTGCTGGATGCGGTGTGGGGCCGCGACGTCTTCGTCGAAGCACGGACAGTCGACGTTCACATTCGCCGTTTGCGCAAGGCGCTGAACGATACCGGCGACAACGACATGATCCGCACGGTGCGCGCGGCGGGCTATGCGCTGGAGTGTCCCACCTCAGCCTAGCGGCAGCACCGCTTCGGAGATCGACGGCTCGTCCGCCATCGGCGTCACGGCAAAGCCGAGTTCCTTGCACATGGCGATCATCGGCTTGTTCTCACTGAGAATCTCACCGAACAACTCGCCGAGCCCCCGCGCCTTGGCGTGGTCGATCAGCAGCCCCATCAAGCCGTAGCCGAGGCCCTTGCCCTTCCAGTCGGTGCGTACCATCACGGCGAATTCCGCGCGCTCGTTGTTGGCGTCCGCGGCCAACCGCGACACGCCGATTGCGGCATTGCTGCCGTCCCCCTCGAAGGCGACGAAGGCCATCTCGCGGGCATAGTCGATCTGCGTCAGCCGCGCCGCCAGCTTGTCCGGCAATCCCTTCATCGCATGCATGAAGCGCATGCGGATGTCTTTCGCATCGGCCCGGCCGATCATGTCCTGCAACCGGGGCGCATCGGTCGGCCGGATCGGCCGCACCGGGATCGCGCGGCCATCCCGCAACGACACCGTCCCGCGCAATTCGGCGGGATACGGCTTGATCGCCAGGCGCGCGCCCGGTGCCGCATCCGCCGGGACCGGCGCGACGCGGATCCGCGCATCCACCACGATGACGCCCTCCGCGTCCGCCAAAAGCGGATTGATGTCGAGTTCGGAAACTGCGTCCAGCTCGGCGGCGATCCGGGCGACCCGCATCACCGTATCGACCACCGCATCGACATCGGCCCCGGCCCGCCCGCGATACCCGCGCAGCAACCTGCCGACACGGGTCTCGCCGATCAGCGCTGCGGCGAGCGCCGGGTCCAGCGGCGGTAACGCCATCGCCGTGTCGGCGATCGCCTCGACGCCGGTGCCGCCCTCGCCGAACAGCAGGACCGGCCCGAACTGGGCGTCCTCGCTCAAGCCGACGATCAGCTCGAACGCCGCCGGCCGGCGAATCATGGGCTGTACCGTGACCCCATGGTAACGGGCGTCCGGGCGGCGCTGGCGCACCCGCTCCTCCATCGCTTGGGCGGCCGCCGCCACCGCGCCCGGCGTTTCGAGATCGAGCACCACACCGCCAACGTCGGACTTGTGCGTGATGTCCGGCGAGTGGACCTTGATCACATAGGGGCCGTCGAAGCATCCCGCTTGGCGCGCCGCCTCGGCCGCCGTCGCCGCGACCTCGGTCGGGACGACCGGCACGCCATAGGCGCGCAGCACCGACTTCGCTTCCGGTTCGGTCAGCCACTCGCGGCCCTCGCCCATCGCCGCGTCGATCACCGCCTGCGCGGCGGCCCGGTCCACCGATAGGTCCTCGGCGTCCAACGCGGGCACGCGCGCCAGTTCGGCCTGGCCCGCGCGGTACCGCATCAAATGGGCGAAGGCCCGCACCGCGTCCTCGGGCGTGTCGTAGGTGGGGATGCCATGGGAGGAGAAGAGCTTGCGCGCCGGCTCCGCACCCGTCCCGCCGAGCCAGCTCGTCAGCACGGGAAACCGTTTTTCGGTCCGGCACTCGACGACCGCCTGCGCCGCCTCGGTGCTGTCGGCGACCGCGGCGGGGCAGTTCAGCACCAGGACGGCGTCCACCGCCTTGTCCGCCAACGTCGCCCGCAGCGCGTCACCGTAGCGTTGCCCCGACGCGTCGCCGATGATGTCGATCGGGTTGCCGCCGCTCCACGATGCGGGGAGGACCGCATCCAGCGCGGCGATCGTTTTCGGCGACAAGGTCGCGAGCGGGCAGCCTTCCTCCACCGCGCGGTCGGTGGCGAGGACGCCGAAACCGCCGCCGTTCGACAGGATGGCGAGCCGGTCGCCGGAAAACCGCGGCGCGTGCGCCAGCGTCTCGACCGCATCGAACAGTTCCTTGGTCTCCAGCACGCGCAGCAGGCCCGCCCGGCGGAACACCGCGTCGTAGACCGCGTCCGATCCCGCGAGCGCGCCGGTATGCGAACTCGCTGCCTTGGCGCCTTCGGGAACGCGGCCCGCCTTGATCACGATGACCGGTTTGGTGCGCGCCGCGATCCGCGCCGCCGACACGAACTTGCGCGCGTTCGTCACAGCCTCGACATAGAGCAGGATCGCCCGCACGTCGGGCTGCAGCGCGAGGTAGTCGAGCATGTCGCCGAAATCCACGTCGGCCATATCGCCGAGCGACACCATATGCGAGAAGCCGATGCCGCGGGATGCCGCCCAGTCCAATACCGACGTGACCACCGCGCCCGATTGCGACACGAAGGCGAGATCGCCGGGGGCCGCATCGATATGCGCGAAACTGGCGTTCAGGCCACTGTCCGGCACCAACAGGCCGAGCACGTTCGGCCCGATGATCCGCATGCGCTGGGCCGCCTCCAACAATGCGGTCCGCCGCGCCGCGCCGTCGCGGTCGCCGCCTTCGCCGAACCCGGCGGTGATCACCACCGCAGCCTGCGCGCCCTTCTCGCGCAACTCCGCGACCACGCCGGGCACCGCATCCGCCGGGGTGCAGACCACGCCGAGGTCGGGCACCACCGGCAGGTCCGCCACCGATGGCCAGGCGAGCACGCCGCCGATCGCCCGGTGTTTCGGGTTCACCGGCATGACCGGACCCTGGAAGCCCGCCCGCATGAGGTTGCGCGCCAACACGGCCCCGACCGATTTCGGCCGGTTGCTGGCCCCGACCAGGGCGATCGACGCCGGCCGGAAGATGTAGTCGAGGTCACGGATGCTCATGGCTGCCGCCGCGCCAACGCCGCGCGATAGAGCGCGGCGGCGTCGGCGCCGAAACAACAGAAGACGACGCGCGCCACACTGGTATTCCCGGACAGCGCCGCCGCGACCGTGTTCACGGCGATCCCCGTCGCGTGGTCGAACGGGAACCGGTAGACGCCGGTGGAGATTGCGGGAAAGGCGATCGAGGTCACGTCATTGTCGGCGGCCACGTCCATCGACCGGCGGTAGCAGCTTTCCAGCAGTGCGGGCTCGCCCGCCTGCCCGCCGGCCCAGACCGGCCCGACCGTGTGGATCACGTGCCGCGCCTTCAGCTCGTAGCCTTGGGTGATTTTTGCGTCGCCGGTGGCGCAGCCGCCCAACGTCCGGCATTCGGCCAGCAGCCCCGGCCCGGCGGCCCGGTGAATGGCCCCGTCGACGCCGCCGCCGCCCAAGAGGCTTTCGTTCGCCGCGTTGACGATCGCGTCGACCGCGAGCGCGGTGATGTCGCCGTCGACCACTTCCATCGCATCCGCCATACCATCCACTCCTCAATGCCGGGGGACGCTAGCAGTTCGCCGTTACAGTTTAACTGATCTGGCGCAATACGAGGGCCGGTCAATCGGGTTGCGCGACGGCGGCCGTGGGGGGTTTTTCCTCCGGCGGATAGCGCCGCATCATCCAGATCAGCAGGGCTAGCCCCGGCAGGGCGGCCAGCGTGGTCAGCAGGAAGAACATCAGCCAGCCGGTCTGGTCCGCCAGCCAGCCGCCGCCCGCCGACAGCGCGGTCCGGCTCGCCGCCGCCAGCGACGACAGCAGCGCGTATTGCGTCGCCGTGTAGGCCACGTTGCAGAGACTGGAAAGATAGGCGACGAAGGCGGTCGTCCCCATGCCGCCGGTCAAGTTCTCGACGCCGATGGTCACCGCCAGCATCGGCAGCGAGTAGCCAACATAGGCCTGCAGCGCGAAGACCAGGTTCGACGCGGCCTGCAGCACGCCGCAGATCAGCAGGCTTTTCATGACGCCGTGGCGCGCGACCAGCCAGCCGCCGAGCCCCGCGCCGATCAGCGTCGCGGCGAGCCCCCACCCCTTGCTGAGCACGCCGATCTCGGCCAGCGAAAATCCAGTGCGTAGGTAGAAGGGCGTCGCCATGAATCCCAGCAACGCATCGCCATATTTATAGAAGACGATGAACAGCAATACGGCGATCCATCCGGGCCGGGTCATGAATTCGGCAAAGGGACAGATCACCGCACCATGCACCCACAAGGCGGCGGCGCGGATGCCGCGCGGTGCGCCCGCCAGCCGGGCCGCGCCGGCTTGCTCCAGCCGCTCGCTTTCCTCGGTGCGGCGCACCTTGGGTTCCGGGTTGACCAGCACCGTGACCATGCCGATCGCCATGCAGGCCGCCATCGCCGCATAGGCCGCGGTCCAGCCGTAATAGTTCGCGACGATCAGCGCGCCGCCGCCGGACACCAGCATGGCGATGCGGTAGCCGAAGACGAGGTTGGCCGCGCCCGCGCCAAGTTGAGAGTCCTCGAGGATTTCCGTCCGGTAGGCGTCGATCACGATGTCCTGGGTCGCCGACGCGAAGGCCACGACGGCCGCCCAGAAGACCAGCCGCAACAGCCCGGCGGGCTCGGACGGGTCGAGCGGGGCCATCATCGCGACGGCGAGCAGCAGCATGACCTGGGAGAACAGCATCCAGCCGCGCCGGCGGCCGAGCCGCGCGGTCAACAGGGGCAGCGGCAGCCGGTCGACCAGCGGCGACCAGAAGAATTTCAGGGTGTAGGCGATACCGACCAGGCCGATCAGCCCGATCTCGGTCAGCGAGATGCCCGCCTGCTCGAGCCGGGCGGCCAGGGTGGAGCCGGTCAGCGCGAGCGGCAACCCGCTGGAAAAGCCGAGGAAGAGCAGCGACAGCACGCGCCGGTCGAGATAGACCGCGAGCGCCGCTGCCCAATCGCGCATCATGGTGTCTGTATCCGGTTCGCCCCCGCGGGCATCAGCCGAGCGCCGCCACCGCGTCGCGCAGGTCCGCCTCGGGCCGCGCACCGTAATGCTGGATCACCTCGGCCGCGGTGATCGCGCCGATCTTGCCGCAGGTCTGCAGGTCCTTGCCTTGCGTGTAGCCGTAGAGAAAGCCGGCGGCGTATTGATCGCCCGCGCCCGTGGTGTCCAGCACCTTGGCGACCGGGGCCGCGTCGATGACATGCACCTCGTCGCCGCTGACGATGACCGCACCCTTCTCGCTGCGGGTCAGGCAGGCGACCTTGCAATGGCCGCGCACCTGCTGCAGCGCGTCGTCGAATTCGTCGGCCTGATAGAGCGAGCAGATCTCCACCTCGTTGGCGAACAGCACGTCGACATGATGCTCGACCAGATCGCGGAAGGCGTCGCGGTGGCGGTCGACGCAGAAGCCGTCGGACAGCGTGATCGACACCTCGCGCCCCGCCGCATGCGCGGTTTCGGCGGCCTCGATGAAGGCGGCCTGCGCCGGCGGCTGATCGAACAGATAGCCTTCCATATAGGTGATGCGGCCGGTGCGGATCACGTCCGTGTCCAGATCGTCCGGCGTCAGCAGGCAGGCCGCGCCCAGAAACGTGCACATGGTGCGTTGCGCATCCGGCGTGACCAGCACGAGGCAGCGCCCGGTCGCGGGCCCGTCGGTCGCCGCCGCCGTGTCGAAGGCGCAACCGAGGGCGCGCATGTCGTGCCGGAAGACGGTGCCGAACTGATCGTCACGCACCTTGCCGATATAGGCCCCGTTGCCGCCCAGCGCCGCGAAACCCGCCATGGTGTTGGCGCAGGACCCGCCCGACGATTCGGTCCCCGGCGGCATCCGGTCGTAGAGGGCGCTCGACTGGTCCGCGTCGACCAGCATCATGCCGCCCTTAGGCAGGTCGTTGCCGTCTAGAAAGGCATCGTCGGTCTGCGCCACCACGTCGACCAGCGCATTGCCGATGCCGACCAGATCGTATTCCGGCTGTTCCGCCATAAAGAAATCTCTCCCAAGGAATCACACGGCGCCCGCCGCCGCGCGCGCAGTATAGACGGGCGGCCGGACCGGGCAAGCGGGAGGTTACTTCCGCGCCAGCGCGATATGGGTGCCTTGCGGGATCGCCAGGCCGTCGGCGTCGCGGTAGGGGGTCAGGGCCTCGCTGATGTCCGCGACCAGGGCGGCCCGCGTTTTCGCGTCCAGGGCGGCGACCGCCGGGGCGACCGGCGTGCTGGCGAGATGGCCGGGGATCGAGTCCTCGGGCGGCAGCATGCGCCGGGTCAGGACGGTTTCTTTGATCTCGATACCGGAAAACCCGGCGTCGGCGATCAGCGACCGCAGGACATCCGGCTCGCCCAGCGCGAAGGGCGCCTGGATTCGCGTCGCTTCCTCGATATTGACGTGACGGGCGAGCGCCGCCGCCGTCGCCTGGTTGCAGGGGCTGTGCTCGACCGTGCGCCAGACGCAGAGCGCCAATTGGCCGCCGGGCGCCAGGACGCGGTGCATTTCGCGCAGCGCCGCCGGCTTGTCCGGAAAGAACTGCAGGCCCTGCTGGCACAGCACGAGATCGAAGGCGGCGTCGGGACAGGGCAGGTCGGCGATATCGCCTTCCCGCCAGTCGAAGGACGGCCCGCCCCGGGGCGCCTTCGCCGCCGCGACCTTGAGCATCCCCGGGTTCAGATCGACCCCGACCACGGACCCGCCGGCCCCGAGCAACGCGGCCGCCGACCGCGCCACGATCCCGGTGCCGCAAGCGACATCGAGCAGGCGCGCGCCTTCCCGCACCGGCACATGATCGAGAAAGACCTGCGCCAACGGGGCGAAGATGCTGGGCACCTGATAGCGTTCGTAATTCTCCGGCCCGCTGCCGGAAAGCTGCCACCGTTCCTGTCGCGTCATGACGCGTCCTTTCCGCATATCCCTTGCGGGTAAGGCGCGGGACTCTATACCCGGCAAAATAGGTTTTGCAGCGAAATCGTGGCGCGGTCGCGAACTTGTGAAATGGCGCTTTCGTCCCAACGCGCGGGGGCGGGTTATTGAATCCGCCGCGACGATCAACACATATAAGCGCGATACCGCAGCGGAGAACCCGGACGGTCGGCGCCGCTTGCGGCCAATCGGCGAGGCTTGTAAAGAAACGGCATGATTTCCCATTTTTCCAAAGCGATCGGTCAGCTCGGCGATCCCAAGCTGCGCCGGGTCTTGTGGCTCAGCATCGGTCTGTCGCTGGTGCTGTTCATCGTATTGTGGTTCTCGCTGTGGTGGGTCGCCACCACCGTGCCGGCAGACGCCATCCCCGGCGTGGCCTGGCTGCAGGAAACGCTGGGCGAGATCTTCGATTGGCTGGCCGGATTCCTGTTCGTCGGCACCCTGCTGGTCCTGACGCTGATGCTGTTTCCGGCCGTGGTGACGGTGATCGTCGGATTTTTCCTGGACGAGGTGGCGGACGCCGTCGAGGCGCGGCACTACCCCGCGCTGCCGGAGGCGCGGGACCAATCCCTGTCGGAAGTGGTTATTTCGACGGTGAAGTTCGCGCTCCTCGTCGTCGCGCTGAACCTCATCGCACTGCCGTTCTACGTCCTGCTGATCTTCGTGCCGCCGCTGAACCTGGTACTGTTCTACATGGTGAACGGCTATCTGGTGAGCCGGGAATATTTCGACATGGTCGCGCAACGGCGGCTCGCGCCCGCCGACGTGAAGCGGCTGCGGCGGAGCCACCGGGGGCGCCTGCAGCTCGCCGGCATGGCGCTGGTCCTGCTGATGACGATCCCGGTCGTGAACCTGCTGACGCCGGTTCTGGGCACCGCTTTCATGGTCCATGTCTACCAGCGGATGTCGATGAAGAAGCTCGAACACCAATAGCAGCCCGCGCGCCAAACACGTCCCGGACACGCTCCCAACACGCGAATGTCACGATTCAGTTCGTGTCAGTCCCATCGAAACATCGTATAGTCGTACCAATATCGAATTGCGTAGGGTGACGACGCATCGGGTCGTTTGGTTGCGCGTGATTCCCTGCCAATCATTGAACCCATCTTTCATTTGGGACGCATAGGGAAACCACATGGCCGAAGATCACAAACCCCCGCAATTCCCGTCGGAACTGGCGCGGCGGGTCGTGGGATTGCCCAGTGGCGGGCACCAGGACGGACTGCACGGCGAAGGAAACAAGAAACTCGTCGTCGGACGCGACATCTCGCTGAACGGCGAAATCACCGATTGCGACGTACTGATCGTCGAAGGCAAGGTCAAGGCATCGCTGCGAGACAGCCGGCGCTTCGAAATCAGCGAAACCGGCACGTTCGAAGGCAGCGTGGAAATCGACGTGGCCGAGATCAAGGGCCGCTTCGACGGCGACCTGCTCGTGCGCGGCCGGCTTATCGTCCGCCGGACGGGCTGCGTAACCGGTCAAATCCGGTATGCCGAGCTGGAGATCGAGCGCGGCGGCCAGATCGCCGGCGACATTCAAGTCTTGGCCGAATCCGAGACGGCGCAACTGCCCGGCCCGGAAAGTGTTCCCGGCTACACGCAACCGACGGTCGTCGAAGACTCTTCGTCGCTGG
This sequence comes from Alphaproteobacteria bacterium, assembly GCA_965228425.1. Taxonomy (GTDB): domain Bacteria; phylum Pseudomonadota; class Alphaproteobacteria; order UBA8366; family UBA8366; genus JAJFJD01. The sequence continues at coordinate 348,313 of OZ245815.1, forward strand.
AACGTGAATCCGACCTCCGTGCCTAGTTCCTCGTTCTTCCGGAAGACCGCAGCGCTGATCTTTGCGCTCGCCCTGCTTGGTGCGTGCGCCACGGCGGGTCAGGATTCGGGAGACGGTGCGAATGGACAATCCGGCACGGCCGGCGCCGGCGAGGCCAGCGACCCGAAAGGCAAGAAGACCGCTCGCGCGGTGCTGTACGACCCGGAAGAATTCATCGGATACGGACCGCAACGGCTGTTGCCGATCATGGGCGCGCCCGATTTCGTACGCCGTGACGGGCCGGCGCAAATCTGGCAATACCGCGCCGAAAACTGCGTCCTCGACCTTTTTCTCTACGGCAAGAGCGACGACAGCCAGGTCCGGCATGTGGAGCTGCGCGAGCGCGTCCCCGGCGTCGAGCCGGTCGAGGAATGCTTCAGCCGCCTGCGCGCCGCCCGGCAGGGCAAGCCCTCGAGCTGAGCCGCCCGCACCAGCCGAAACCGACCGATTGTGATCATCAACCCGCGCGTGGATCGGCTTTTCGGTTCGATGCGTTTGGGATGTCCGTTTCCGAGACATCACCAGTCATCGCTCATGTGCGTGGCGGTTTCCGAGATGGGCCGGAAGCGGAGATTTTGACTTTCCCACTACTGGCGGTCACCAAGGCAATAGCGGCTCTTGGTATATATGGGACAAGGCATTGGAGATGCCATTCGGTCGATGGCTACAGCAAGGCAGCTCGTGACGATGGTCCACCGGGTTCTTGGTCCAATTCCTGAGCGGCTGTTACCCTTTGCGATAGCCTAGAGCCTGTTCACACCTATTCGATTTGAGGTGATCTCATGCCTGCATCCGCGACAAAACGGCCCAACATCATTTTGATCACCTCTGATCAACAACGTGGCGACTGTTACGGCTTTGCCGGTCGCCGGGTGCACACCCCGCACCTGGACGCGTTGGCCCGAGATGGCGCCTGGTTGAAATCCTGCATTACGCCAAACCTGGTCTGCATGCCGTCCCGCTCGTCGATGCTAACCGGTATGCTGCCGCTGACCCATGGCGTTTGCGACAACGGCATCGACCTCGATCTTTCGATTGGCGAAAACGGATTCGGCGGCACGCTGACGAAAAACGGGTACGATACGTCCTTTATTGGCAAGGCGCATTTTTCCTGCCGCCGTACGCTTGAGCCTACCGGCAGGCCCGAATGCCAAACTAGTTCAATGGAGTACGGAGAGACCTGGTTCGGTCCGTACATGGGTTTTGAGTATGTGGAACTGATGGTTCACGGCCATTTCCATCGGCTGCGCGATCCGCTCTACCCGCCGGCAGGCCAACATTTCGAGCGCTGGTTCTTTTCGCGCGGCCAGGACCGCGAAGCGCATATGCGTTGGGACCAAGAGCTTGAAGACGGGATCGACTGCCCCAAGACGTGGCACTCGTTGCTGCCGCCAGCGTGGCACACCAGCACATGGGTCGCCGACCGCACCATCGAACGACTGCGGCACCTGAAGACGCAAAGCAGCGATTCGCCTTTCTTGATATGGACCTCCTTCCCCGACCCGCATTACTCCTTTGATTGTCCGGTGCCGTGGAGCATGTTGCATTCGATGGACGACGCCGACACATCTCCTACCCACGACCGTTCGTTCGAAGGCCGACCCTGGTACCACCAAGCTTCGTTGGAGACTACGCCGAAGATTCAGGATCCAACCGAACTCAAGTGGCGGACCCAAGGCTCACGCACGCAGCCACTAGACGACCGCCAACTTGCCAAGATGACCACGAACTACTTCGGCATGATTTCACTGATCGACCACAATGTGGGCCGTATCCGGTCAGCGCTGGACGAGTTGGGCTATGGAGCGGATACGCTGTTCGTTTATACGTCGGATCATGGCGACCTGTTGGGCGACCACGGACTCTATCAGAAGGGGCCGACGCCCTACGAGGGCCTTTTGACGGTGGGGGCGATTGCCGCCGGGCCGGGCATCCCGGGCGGGCGGGTAGTGACGGACCCTACGTCCACGCTTGACCTCAACGCGACCTTTCTCGACTACGCGGACGTGTCTCCGGTGAACGAAGCGCAAAGCCAGAGCCTTCGTCCGTTGCTTGAGGGTAGGCCCGGTGCGTCGCGCGACATGGCCTTGAGCGAATGGCGGCTGCTGCCATACCGCACCGGGATAGAACTCGACCTGCGGACAGTCCGAAGCGCCCGATACAAGCTCAGCGTCGATCTACTGACCGGTGCGGGCGAACTCTACGACTTGGAGGACGACCCGACCGAATCAGTCAACCGGTTCGACGATCCGGGTGTCGCGTCTGCGCAAAAGGAACTCACCGACATGATCCGCTCCCGTCCTGGCTCGATGATCGAAACATTGCCGACGCCAAGCGCACCGGGAGGCTCCTAAGGACTGAACTAATCTGTGGTTTGCGGCCCAAATTCGCACGCCGACACTGCCCGAGTAGGGTCAATCCAGATCGTCAGATCCGGCATGTGGAACTGCGCGACCGCGTCCCGCCGGTCGAGGAATGCTTCAGCCGCCTGCGCGCCGCCCGGCAAGGCAAGCCCTCGAGCTAATCGCCGAATCCCGCCGTTCCGCGACAGCCTTCATCGACAAGCCGAGCATGAAGCGCATCGATCGACAGATTGTCATCCCCGTAAAAACGGGGATCCAGCCGCACCGAAGCCTGGATTCCCGCGTGCGCGGGAATGACGGATGAGTAGAAGAGAGCCGCTTACCGAGCCTGCCGAAGCCTGCGTTCGCGAGGCGCCTGATTCGGATTAGCGACGATCCCTTTCCCGGACCGACTGATCCAAAAGCCGGCTTGGGGCGGCCTCATCGGCGGCCAATTTGCTGCCTCCCCACTATCATGCCCATACTTGGGGTAACAGAATACGTTCGTTCTAAAAATACAGGGAGCAACACAATGTACCGCATTCTCGCCGGCCTCGCCGTCGCCCTATTGCTGGCCGCGCCGGCCGCCCATGCCAAACAATGCAAATCGAAAGCCGTCACCGGAATTTCCACCGGCGCGACAAAGATCGCGATTGTTTCGAAAAATCAGGCCAGGGTTTGGGCCCAAAAACATTGGGACAAACGGTGTACGCAACTCTACCCAGGCGTCTGGTGCGACCGGAGAATCGCCGCTCGCAGAGATTTCAAGTGCAACCGCCAGCCCAACGGCCTCGGCGGGTACAATCACAATTGTGAATTCTCCGCCCGGCCCTGTCGAAACTGACCGCGCCGGAATAGACCGGGTTAGATCGTTTTCGCCTTATAGCCGCAGAGGTCCTGCACCACGCAGACCGCGCAGTCCGGCTTGCGGGCCTTGCAGACATAACGCCCGTGCAGGATAAGCCAATGATGGGCGTGTAGCCGGTAGTGCGGCGGCACCACCTTTTCCAGCTTCTTCTCGACCTGCAGCACATTCTTACCCGGCGCCAGGCTGGTCCGGTTGCTGACCCGGAAAATATGCGTATCAACCGCGATGGTCGGCTCGCCGAACGCGATATTGACCACCACGCTGGCCGTCTTGCGGCCGACGCCGGGCAGTTTCTCCAGCGCTTCGCGGTCGCGCGGCACCTCGCTGTCATGCTCGGCGATCAGCATTTCGCTGAGGCCGATGACATTCTTGGCCTTGTTGTTGAAAAGCCCGATCGTCTTGATGTAGTCGCGCACCGTCGGCAAGCCCAGGGCGACCATCTTCTCCGGCGTGTCCGCGACCTCGAAGAGAGGGCCGGTCGCCTTGTTGACACCGACATCGGTCGCCTGCGCCGACAGGACGACAGCGACCAGCAGGGTGTAGGGATTGACGTAGTGCAACTCGCCCTGCGGCTCGGGATCCTTCTCCTCCAAGCGGCGGAAAAACTCTTCGATATCGGCTTTTTTCATGCGGCGAGAGTACCCAACCCGGCGCGCCGGGCCAAGCCCGGGACGAACCGCCGCAGACCCCTGGACGCGCCCGCGTCCATGTCCGATAGTGCGCCCATGACCGCAACGCCCAACACCGCCGGAACCACGGAGAGCGCATCGCCAGAGTCCGAGACCGGTCCGGACTCCGATAACGGCCGAATTTTCTTCGATGCGACCCTGCACCCGAACCGCAGCCTCAGCCCGGCGGGGTTTCGCCTCTTCATGCTGATCGCGGGTGCATCCGCATTAATCATCGGCACACTGTTCATGGTCGCCGGGGCGTGGCCGGTCTTCGGATTCTGCGGCGCCGAGTTCCTGCTGCTGTATGCGGCCTTTCGCATGAACTACCGGGCGGGGCGGGCCTACGAGCGGATCCGCCTGACCGAGGACCAACTCGAAATCCGCCGGTTCAGCGCGCGCGGCGAGGTCGGCCGGTGGCGCTTCGAGCCCACTTGGCTGCAAGTCTCGATGGAGAACCCGCCGCAACACGACAGCCAGATCACGCTGACGACGCACGGGCAGAGCCTGACCGTGGGATCGTTCCTGTCACCGGCCGAGCGGCTGGAAGTCGCCGAAGCTCTGAAGGACGCGATCCGCCGCTGGCAGAACCGCTGGAACCCGGCCATCGCGGGCTGACGTCTGCCTGTCCGAAAGATGAACCCGCAAGACCTCATCACTCCCGCGAAAGCGTGAGTCCAGACCGTCGCTGTGCTTGGATTCCCGCTTTCGCGGGATTGAGTTGATGAGTTAATTCAAGCGGCACCTAACCGCCCTAGTATTTACTCGAACCCGAGCACGTTCTTCATACTGTACAGGCCGGGCGCGCGGCCCTGGGTCCACAGTGCCGCGCGGACCGCGCCCGCCGAGAAGACCTGACGGCTGCCCGCGCGATGGGTCAGCTCGATCCGCTCGCCCTCGCCCGCGAAGATCACCGTGTGATCGCCGACCACATCGCCGCCGCGCAACGTGGCGAAACCGATCTGCCCGTCCGGCCGCGGCCCCGTGTGACCGTCCCGCACCGCTTGGCGGACCTCGGCCAGATCGACCTTGCGCCCGGCGGCGGCAGCCTCGCCGAGGCCGACCGCCGTGCCGGACGGCGCATCGACCTTGTGCCGATGGTGCATTTCGACGATTTCGATGTCGTAGGCTTCGGGCCCGAGGATGCCGGCGACCTGTTCGGTCAGCGCCAGCAACAGCGTCACGCCGATGCTCATGTTCGGCGCGCGCACCACGGGGACATGCCGCGCGGCCAGCGTGACCGACGCTTCCTGGTCGGCATCCAACCCGGTGGTGCCCGCGATCAGGGCGGTTTCGGCCTGGGCGGCGAGGCGGGCGTGCTCCGCCGTGGCGGCCGGCGCGGTGAAATCGATGACGGCGTCGACCGCGGCGATCATTTCCGCCGGGTCCTCCAGCACGGTCACGCCCAGCTCGCCGACGCCGGCAAGCGCGCCCACGTCCTGTCCGAGCGCCGGGCTGCCCGGCATCTCCGTGGCCCCGGCGACGACGCATCCGTCGGTGTCGCACACCTGCTGGACCAGCATCTGGCCCATGCGGCCCGCGCCGCCGACGATGCCGATCTTCAGTTCGTTGCTCATCATCCGCCTCCCTGCCGTTGCAGGGTTCCGGTTGTATCGCATGACCGGGATTTGAGAAAGCCGCAAAGCGTCTCGGATTTGCGACGGGCGCAGCGCTATTCGGTCAGGTCTTCCCAGAATTCCTTGACGCGCGAGAAGAAACCGTCGGACTGCGGGTTCTGGTCCTTGCCGCCGCCGGCCTCGCGGAAGCTCTTGAGCAGTTCCTTCTGGTCCTTGGTCAGGTTGACCGGCACTTCGACCGCGGTCTCGATATACATGTCGCCGCGGCCCTTGCTGTTCAGCACGGACATGCCCTTACTGCGCAGGCGGAACTGCTGCCCCGACTGGGTCCCTTCGGGAATCGAGACCTTGGCCTTCGACCCGTCGATGGTCGGGACCTCGACCGAACCGCCCAGCGCGGCGGTGGTCATCGGGATCGGGACGGCGCAGAATATATCGCTGCCCTCGCGCTCGAAGATCGGATGCTTTTCCACGTCGAGGAAGATGTAGAGATCGCCGGGCGGCGCACCGCGCACGCCCGCCTCGCCTTCGTCCGCCAACCGGATCCGCGTGCCATCGTCGACGCCGGGCGGAATGTTGACCGCCAGCGTCTTCTCCCGATGCACCCGGCCGGCGCCGCCGCAGGCGCCGCAGGGATTGTCGATCACCTGGCCATGGCCGCCGCAGGAGGGGCAGGTCCGTTCGATGGTGAAAAAGCCTTGCTGGCTCCGCACCTTGCCGACGCCGCCGCAAGTGCCGCAGGTGGTCGGCTGGGCGCCGCCCTCGGCGCCGGAGCCCGAGCACGAGTCGCAGCTCACCGACGTGGGAACGCGGATGTCGATCTTGCGCCCGTGGAAGGCGTCTTCCAGCGAGATATCCAGGTTGTAGCGCAGGTCGGCCCCGCGCCCGGCGCCGCCGCCACCGCGCCGCCCGCCCATGAAATCGCCGAAGACTTCGTCGAAGATGTCGGAAAAACCGCTGGCGAAATCGAAACCCTGCGCGCCCGCGCCGGGGCCGCCCGCGCCATTCTCAAAGGCGGCATGGCCGAATCGGTCATAGGCCGCCCGCTTTTGGTCGTCCTTCAGAATCTCGTAGGCTTCGGTCGCTTCCTTGAACCGGGCTTCCGCGTCGGTATCGCCTGGATTCCGGTCGGGATGGAACTTCATCGCGAGCTTCCGGTAGGCGGACTTGATCGCATCCGCCTCGGCGTCGCGGCCCACTCCCAGGACCTCGTAATAATCCTGCTTATCCATCGGCCACCCTTGATGGTAAAGCGGGCCCTCGGTGGCGGATACCGCCCCGAAGGCCCCATTGATTTTTGTCTATGTCATGCGTGACAAGACGTCCCCGCGGTTACGCCGACTTCTTATCCTTGCCGGCCTGATCGTCGTCGACTTCCTCGAAGTCGGCATCGACCACGTCTTCCGCTTTGGTATCACCATCGGGTCCCGCAGCATCCGGGCCGTCACCGCCCTCGGCAGCCGCGGCTTCGTCTTGGCTCGCTTTGTACATCGCTTCGCCAAGCTTCATGGCAACCTGCGACAGGGATTCGGTCTTGGCCTTGATGGCTTCGACGTCCTCGGCCTCCATCGCTTCCTTGAGCGCGGCGAGTTCGGTCTCGATCGCTTCCTTGTCGGCAACCTCGACCTTGTCGCCGTAGTCGGCGAGACTTTTCTCGGTCGTGTAGACCAGGCTGTCCGCCGCGTTGCGGACTTCGACAAGTTCCTTGCGTTCCTTGTCTTCCGCCGCGTGCTCTTCGGCGTCCTGGACCATCTGTTCGATATCCGTATCGGACAAACCACCCGACGCCTGGATGCGAATCTGCTGCTCCTTGCCCGTCGCCTTATCCTTGGCGGACACGTTGACGATGCCGTTCGCGTCGATATCGAACGTGACCTCGACTTGCGGCATGCCGCGCGGTGCCGGCGGAATGCCGACCAGGTCGAACTGGCCGAGCAATTTGTTGTCCGCGGCCATCTCGCGCTCGCCCTGGAACACCCGGATCGTCACCGCGGTCTGATTGTCCTCAGCGGTCGAGAAGGTCTGCGACTTCTTGGTCGGGATCGTCGTGTTGCGGTCGATCAGCCGGGTGAACACGCCGCCCAGCGTCTCGATGCCCAGCGACAACGGCGTCACGTCCAGCAGCAGCACGTCCTTGACGTCGCCCTGCAGCACGCCGGCCTGGATTGCCGCACCCGTGGCGACGACCTCGTCCGGGTTCACACCGCGGTTCGGTTCCTTGCCGAAGAAGCTTTTCACCGTCTCGAAGACCTTGGGCATGCGGGTCATGCCGCCGACCAGGATCACGTCGTCGATTTCGCTCGCTTTCAGCCCGGCGTCCTTGAGCGCCTTCTTGCAGGGCTCGATGGTGCGTTCGATCAGGTCACCGACCAGCGCTTCCAGCTTGGCGCGGCTGAGCTTCATGTTGAGATGCTTCGGCCCCGACTGATCGGCAGTGATGAAGGGCAGGTTGACGTCGGTCTCCATCGAGCTCGACAGTTCCATCTTGGCCTTCTCGGCCGATTCCTTCAGGCGCTGCAGCGCGAGCTTGTCCTCGCGCAGGTCGATGCCGTTTTCCTTCTTGAATTCGTCGGCGAGGTAGTCGACCACGCGCTGGTCGAAATCCTCACCGCCGAGAAAGGTGTCGCCGTTCGTGGACTTCACCTCGAACACGCCGTCGCCGATCTCCAACACCGACACGTCGAAGGTGCCGCCGCCAAGGTCGTAGACCGCGACAACGCCGCTGCCCTTCTTCTCCATCCCATAGGCGAGCGCGGCCGCCGTCGGCTCGTTGATAATGCGCAGGACGTCGAGGCCGGCGATCTTGCCGGCATCCTTCGTCGCCTGACGCTGCGAATCGTTGAAGTAGGCAGGGACGGTGATCACCGCCTGCGTGACATCCTCGCCGAGATAGCTTTCGGCGGTTTCCTTCATTTTCTGAAGGATGAAGGCGCTGATCTGGCTCGGCGCGTATTTCTCGCCGCCCGCCTCGACCCAGGCGTCGCCGTTCTCGCCCGAAATGATCTTGTAGGGGACGAGCCCCTTGTCTTTCTCCACCGCGGGATCGTCGGCGCGCCGTCCGATCAACCGCTTGATGGCGAAAAATGTCTTGTCCGGATTGGTCACGGCCTGCCGTTTCGCGGCATGTCCCACCAACCGTTCTTCGGATTCGGTGAACGCGACCATCGACGGCGTTGTCCGAAACCCTTCTGCGTTTTCAATGACCTTGGCCTGCGAACCTTCCATGACGGCAACGCAGGAATTGGTCGTCCCCAAATCGATCCCGATGACTTTACTCATGTGGCCCTCTTTCCTTTCCGGCAAATCCCTACCGACGAATTCTCGCCAAATTCCTGTCCCGGCGGCCCAAACTGCGGCACCGCCACAGGGATTCCCAATTTCGCGGTGTTGATTAGTAACTGACGGCTATATAGGGAGCATTGCGCCCTCGTACAAGAATTCGGAAGGCGAGATTATGCGCTTAACCGCATAATTTTGGGTGATTCGCCACTCTATCCGGCCTGAATCCCCGCGGCGGGGCGCTTGATCCGGCGCCTGAGATGCGCGAGGCTCGGCCCGGTAGGATTCGAATGATCATTTCGGCCAGCTATAAGACTGATATCCCTGCATTTTATCCGGCGTGGTTTCTGCGCCGGCTGGACGCCGGCTATTGCCGGTCCGTCAACCCGTGGGGCGGGCAGGTATATGAGATTCCGCTGACCGCCGAAACGGTCGACGGATTCGTGCTGTGGACCCGGAACATCCGCCCGCTCGCACCCGACCTCGGCCGGGTCGCCGCGGTGGCGCCCTACGTGGTGCAGTTCACCGTGACCGGCTATCCCCGTGCCCTCGAGGCCAGCACGATCCCGGCGGGTCAGGCGGTAAACGATCTGTGGGACCTGTGCCGCCGCGCCGGCCCCCGGGCCGCGGTCTGGCGCTACGACCCGATCCTGTTCACCAGCGCGACCCCGGCCGACTGGCACCGCCGAAATTTCGCGGCACTCGCCCGGTCCCTCGCCGACGCGGTCGACGAGGTGGTGGTGTCCTTCGCCCATATCTACCGCAAGACCCGGCGCAACCTGGAGGCCGCCGCCACACGCTCGGGCCTGACCTGGCGCGACCCGCCGGACGATGAGAAAACGGCGCTGGCCATCGACCTAGTCGAAATCGCCGCCGACCACGGCATGGCGTTCCGCGTCTGCGCCCAAGCGGCCCTGGTACCGCCGGGCGGCGCACTTGCCCGATGCATCGACGCGGACCGGTTGTCGGCGGTCGCCGGCCGGTCCATCGACGCGCCCGTCAGGGGCAACCGGGAGGATTGCCTCTGCCACCGGTCGCGCGATATCGGGGCTTACGATACCTGCCCCCACGGCTGCGTCTATTGCTATGCGGTGACGTCGCCGGCCACGGCGAAACGGCGCCACGCTGTGCACGATCCCGAGGGCGACTTTCTATTCACGCCGGCAGAGACTTCTCAGCGATCGTCGGCGAGGCGAACGCCGGAGAACATCCAGCGCTGATGCGGGTAGAAGAAGTTGCGGTAGGTCGCGCGCGCATGGCCGCCCGGCGTGACGCAGCATCCGCCGCGTAGCACCATCTGATTCGACATGAACTTGCCGTTATATTCGCCGATCGCGCCGCGGGCCGAGCGGTACCCCGGGTATGAGTTATAGGCGCTTTGCGTCCATTCCCAGACATCGCCGATCATCTGGCGCGGCCAACTTTTCTTCTTCGGCGCGGGCGCCGGATGAAGCGGACCCGACTCCAGGAGATTCGCTTCGGTCGCTGCCGCCGGTTCGGATTTCGCGGCGACGGTTTCCCATTCGGCCTCGGTGGCCAAGCGCTTGCCCGCCCAGGCGGCGTAGGCGGCGGCCTCGTAATAACTGACATGGCTGACCGGCCGGTCCAGGTCCAACGGTTGTAGTCCGGCGAGGGTAAACTCGAACCGCTCGCCGTCCATCTCGCGCCAGTAGAGCGGGCCGCGCCAATCGTTCGCCCGCACCGTCTCGATGCCGTCCATGAACCAGTGTTCCGGCCGGTCATACCCTTGGTCCTCGACGAATTCGAGATATTCACCGTTGGTTACCAGGCGCGACGCGATGCGGAAATCCTGCAACAGCACGTCATGCCGCGGCGATTCATTGTCATAGGCAAAGCCGTCGCCGGTGTGGCCGATGCCCCGCACGCCGCCTTCCACCTCGTGCCAATCGAGCGTGTCCGCCTTCGCGGCGCCATCCTGCAGGTCCGGTGACTCATAAGCGGGCGCCAGCGGATTGCAGGAAAAGACATGCTTGATATCCATCAGGAGCAATTCCTGATGCTGCTGTTCGTGATTGATGCCGAGCGTCACAAGCTCGGCAATTTGGTCTGCGGAATTGCGCGGCGGCGTGGTCAACAACCGATCCATCGCCTGGTCCACATGACGCCGGTAGGACATCACCTCGTCGGCGGACGGACGGGTCAGCAGGCCCCGCGCCGGGCGCGCATGCCGCGGCCCGGCCGCTTCGTAATAGGAATTGAAGAGATAGGCGAATTTCGGATGGAAGCCCGTGTAGTCGGCCAGGAACTCGCCCAGGACGAAGGTCTCGAAAAACCAGGTGACATGCGCCAGATGCCATTTCGTCGGGCTGACGTCCGGCATCGACTGCACTTGCTGATCTTCCGGCGAAAGCGGCGCCGCAAGCGACTCGGTCGTGGCGCGGACGTCGCGGTAACGGCCCAGCAGGGCGTCCATCTCTCCGGAATCGGCGGTGAGGTATTGTTCGACGGTGTCGATGACGCCCCCCTTGACGTCCTGTCGTATCTACGACCAACGCGCGGCGGCGTCGCGAAGTTCCGAACCGTATCCGGTTAACCGAAAATTTTCAACGGCCCGCGCGCGCGGCTCCTGCCATGGTTTGTCACCTGTCGCGCACCGGTCACGGCGGCTACGCCGTGGTATCGACATGTCCCGTGTTTTCGGGCGGCGCGTCCGAATCGCCCTTCGCCACCGCGACCATGGCCGGCCGCAACAGGCGGTCATGCATGACATATCCGGGCTGCAAAAGCTGCACGATCGTTCCCGCCGGCTCGCCGGAATCCGGCACCTCGAACATGGCCTGGTGATAGGTGTGATCGAATTTTTCGCCGAGCGGTTCGATCTTCTTGATGCCTTGCCGCTCGAAGGCGGTGAGCAGGTCCTTCTCGACCATTTCGACCCCGACGATCAGCGACTTGAAATTCTCGTCGCGCTCGCGCAGTTCTTCCGGCACGCTTTCCAGCGCCCGGCCGAGATTGTCCGATACGTTGAGCAGATCCTTAGCAAAACTGCTGGAGGCGTATTTCCGGGCCTCGGCAAGCTCGCGTTCCGACCGGCGCCGCGTGTTTTCCGCATCCGCCAGGGCGCGAAGGCTTCGATCGCGGAGATCGGAGAGGTCCGCCTCGAGTTCCTGAATGCGCGCTTCCGCGGCGGCCAGCGGGTCTTCCGACGCCTCGTCGGCGGCCGCTTCGGGCTCGGCGGCCGCAGCGTCATCGATCTCAGCCTCGGGGTCGGCGGCTTCAGCCGGCTTCTTATCTTCGGTCATTGAAAATTTTCCGTTCTCAATAGAGGGGTTACTTGCCGATCAGGTCACCCACGATCTTGGCCGTGTAATCGACCATGGGGATGATCCGTGCGTAATTCATTCGGGTCGGCCCGATCACGCCGATGGCGCCGACGATCCGCTCATCGGTCTGCGCGAACGGCGCGATTATCATCGAACAGCCGGCATTGGAGAAGAGTTCATTTTCCGAACCGATGAAAATCTGAACGCCTTCGGCGATGTCGGTCGCGTCGATCAGTTGCAGCAATGTTTCCTTCGTTTCAAGCGCCTCGAACAATCCACGGATACGCTCTAGATCGGAAACCGCGGTCACATCTTCAAGGAGGTGCGACTGACCGCGCACGATTAAGACCCCCCCGTCCGCCTCGCCGCCGCTGGCCCAGGTCGCCAACCCGGCCTCGACCACTTTGGTCGTCAAACCGTCCAGCTCGGTCCGGTGGGCGGCTATTTCTCCGGCGACCTCGTCGCGGCATTCAAGCAGCGACCGCCCGACCATGCGGGTCGTCAGGAAGTTGCTCGCCTCGACCAGGCTGGAGGCCGGCATGCCGAGCGGGATATCGACGACCCGGTTCTCGACGGTACCGCCCTCGCCGACCATCACGACCAGCGCCCGGCCCGGCCCGAGGTTGACGAACTCGATGTGCCGCAGCTTTTCCTGCGACTTCGGCGCCATCACCAGGGCCGCGCATTGCGACAGGCCGCTCAACAGACCCGACGCCTCCTGCAGCACCTGCTGCGAGCTGATACCCGCGGCCTTGCATTGCGCTTCGATGCTGGCGCGCTCTTCCTGCGTCAGGTTGCCAAGCTCCAGGATACCGTCGACGAACAGCCGCAACCCGGCATCCGTCGGCAGCCGTCCAGCCGACGTATGCGGCGCGTAGAGCAGGCCGAACTCTTCCAGGTCGGCCATGACATTGCGGATCGTCGCCGGCGACAGCTGAAGGCCGGACCGCCGCGACAATGTGCGCGAGCCGACCGGTTCACCCGTCTCCATATAAGCTTCGATAACGTGCCGCAGAATTTCCCGCGACCGTTCGTTGAGCTCTTCTGTCATGGTCTCCGAAATGTAGTAACCGCCCCCCGGAGCGTCAATGGACGCGGATGCGCGGTAATCTCGGCGAATGCCCGGAAGTCCGCTGGACGCGGCCAAGCCGACCGGGTAGCTTGCGGCCGACCATCCAACAGAAGCGAGACTAACATGCGCCCTTCCGGCCGAGCGAATGACCAACTGCGCGCCGTCACCTTGGAAACCGACGTGTCGAAATACGCCGAGGGGTCCTGCCTCGCAAAATTCGGCGACACCCACGTGCTCTGCACCGCCAGCGTCGAGGATTCGGTGCCGCCCTTCCTGCGCAACAGCGGCGAGGGTTGGGTGACCGCCGAATACGGCATGCTGCCGCGCGCCACCGACACCCGGAACGATCGCGGCCGCACCATGCGCTCGGGCCGGACGCAGGAAATCCAGCGTTTGATCGGGCGCAGCCTGCGCGCGGTCACCGATATGACGGGCTTCGGCGAACGGCAGGTCCGCATCGACTGCGACGTCATGCAGGCCGACGGGGGAACCCGGACCGCCGCGATCACCGGCGGGTTCGTCGCATTGCATCTAGCGTTCCAGCATCTGCACAAGATCGGCGCGGTCAAGACGATCCCAATTTCGGGCCAGGTGGCCGCAATTTCCTGCGGCTTGTGGAACGGTGCGGCGGTGCTCGACCTGGACTACGCGGAGGATTCGACGGCGCAGGCGGACGCCAATTTCGTGCTGACCGAGACCGGGGCCATCGTCGAGGTACAAGGCACCGCCGAAGGCGACCCGTTCTCGCGCGACGCCTTCGGCGAACTGCTCGACCTGGCCGCCAAGGGCATCGACGAACTGTGCGACGCGCAGCGCGCGGCATTGGGACTTTAAGCCATGCCCCGGAAACTCACCGGCGAAAAACTGGTCATCGCCAGCCACAATCCGGGCAAGGTGACGGAAATCGGCGACCTGGTCGCCCCCTACGGCATCGACGTTGTGTCGGCCGGCGACCTGGGCCTGCCGGAACCCGAAGAAACCGGAAAGACTTTCGAGGCCAACGCCCTGCTGAAGGCGCATGCCTCGGCATCGGCGGCCACGCTGCCGGCACTGGCCGACGATTCCGGCCTTTGTGTGCACGCGCTCGGCGGCGATCCGGGCATCTATTCCGCCCGGTGGGCGGGACCTGCCAAGGACTTCACGCTAGCGATGGAGAAAGTGCAGGCGGCGCTCGACGGAAAGGACGACCGGCGGGCGAATTTCCATTGCGCGCTGGCGATCGCCTGGCCCGACGGCCACGCCGATTGTTTCGAGGGCACGGTCGACGGCACGCTTGTCTGGCCGCCGCGCGGCACCCTGGGGTTCGGCTACGATCCGATGTTCCAGCCGGACGGCCGCGACGTCACATTCGGCGAAATGGATCCCGACGCGAAACACGCCATCAGCCATCGGGCGGAAGCGTTCAAGCGCTTCGTCGCGGGATGTCTGGCCGCGTAACCGGGCCGGGCGGCCCGCTCGCCCTGTATGTGCACTGGCCGTTCTGCCTGTCCAAATGCCCGTATTGCGATTTCAACAGTCACGTCCGCGACCAGATCGATCAGGACCGCTGGCGGCGCGCCCTCCTGCGCGATCTCGGCGCGACGGCCGACGAAACACCCGGCCGAACCATCACCAGCATCTTCTTCGGCGGCGGCACGCCTTCGTTGATGGACCCGGCCACCGTCGCCGCGTTGATCGACCACGCCGGCGGCCGCTGGACACTCGACCCGGACGTGGAGATCACGCTGGAGGCGAACCCGACCTCGGTCGAAGCCGGCCGCCTCGCCGATTACCGGGCCGCCGGCGTGAACCGGGTGTCGCTCGGCGTGCAGGCGCTGGATGATACCGCACTCCGCTTCCTCGGCCGCGAACACAGCGCGGCCGACGCGCTGGCCGCGGTCGATCTGGCCCGGCGCCTGTTCGACCGCTTCTCCTTCGATCTGATTTACGGCCGGCCCGGACAGACGGTTCCGGCATGGCGCGCCGAGTTGGAACGGGCCCTAGGCCGCGCGGGCGACCACCTGTCGCTCTATCAACTGACCATCGAACCGGGCACCGCCTTCTACCGGCGCGCCGGACTCGGCGAGACCTTGACGTCGGATGACGACGGCGCCGCCGCGCTCTACGAGCTGACCCAGGACATGCTGTCCGCCGCGGGCCTTCCGGCCTATGAGATATCCAACCACGCCCGTCCGGGATCGGAATGTCGGCACAACCTGACCTATTGGCGTTATCAAGACTATGCCGGGATCGGGCCCGGGGCGCATGGCCGGTTGACCCTGGACGGCGGGAAATGGACGACGCAACGGCTGCGCTCGCCGGAATCCTGGCTCGACGGGATCGAGGCCGACGGCGGCGAGGAACCGCGGACCGCGCTCGACGCGGCGGACCGGCTGGCCGAAATGGTCATGATGGGTCTGCGGCTGAATGAAGGCATTACGGCCAACCAGTTTTTGGCGGAAACGGGAAAACCGCTCGATGCCTGGATCGACCCGGCGCGGCGGCAGCCGTTGATCGAGGGCGGTTTCCTCGATCCGGACCCGGACCGGCTGCGCGTCACCGCCGATGGGCGGCAGCGCCTCGACGCCGTCATTGAGCGGTTGTTGGCGTAAGCCGCCCGTCCGTCCGCCGTCAATTCGTGAACTGCTGGAAGGATTCCTGCGGCGCGGCGATCATCGCCACCCCGTCGCGGCGCACTTCCAGGACCGCGAGCGCGCGTTCGGCCACGCCGGTGGGGTTGAGGCGGAACAGGCCGTCGACCCCGAGGAACCCGTTAGGGTTGGTCAAGGCCTCGAAGGAAAAGTCGGGGCCGCTTTCGCCTTGCGCCAACACGGCGGCGAGCGCGGTGGCGTCATACGCCAAGGAGGCGAGCCGGGCGGGTTTACGGCCGAAGGCGGATTTGAACCGCGCCGAGAAGCCCGCCAATTCGGCCGGAGCCGGGGCGGCGAACCAGGCGCCGATCAACGACGGTTCGGATTCGGGATTCGGGATTTCGTCCCAATTGCGCAGGCCGAGCATGCGGACCGCCGGCGGATCCACGTCGTAGTAGGACAGCAGCGACGCGAGGGCGCGCAACCGCTGCCCGGTTTCGGGAATCAGCACCGCATCGAAATCAACGTCGCCGATCGTATCGCGCTTCTCCAACCGCTTGAGCGCACGGCGCGACACTTCACCGGGCTGGCGTTTCAACAAGGCGCGCTGCTGCATCAGCGCCTTACGCCGCTGATCGTAATCGGCAAGCAGCTTGACGTCCTTGCTGAAATCGGCGGCGGCCGGGTCGTAGGGCTGCGTCCGCACGAGGGCGCCGCCGCGCTGCTGCGCTGCGTCCTGGGTCGCCTGCACCACGGTCTGGCCGAACTCATCCTGCGGGGCGAGAACGGCGAAGCGGGTAAGGCCCCGGCTGCCGGCGAAATCGACGATGGCGCGAACCTGCTGTTCCGGCACGAAGCCCATGATGAAGACGCCCTCGCCCGCGACCCGCTGCGAATTGGAAAAGGCGACGATATTGACCGACCCCATGCGCGCCACGGGCGCGACCGCTTCGACGGAGCTGGCCAGCAGCGGACCCAGGATCAACCGGGCGCCTTCGGTCACCGCTTTCTCCGCGGCGGCGCTCGCGCCGGCCGGCGTCCCTTGCGTGTCGAAAGGCATCAGGGTGAACCTGTCGCCGGCGATTTCGAACATCGCCAGTTCGGCGGCGTTTTGCATCGCCTTGCCGAGACCCGCGCTGGGGCCCGACAGGGGTAGCAGGATCGCCACACGGACGGTGCCGTCGTCCGGGTAGACCGGCGCCGTTCCCTCGCTCGGCAATTGCCCGTTCTGCAGCGTCGGCAGCGGGGGCACCGGCGGCAAATCGGGGTCGCGCGGGCTCTGGCCGTAGGTGCCGCCACCGTCTACAGTTGGCCCCGAGCACGACGCCAGAAACAGCAGTCCCAGCACCGCGCACAGCAATCGCAGAGCAGCGTGACATGGCCAAGAGCCGGAATTCCGCCCGATCCAGCGCATCGGGTCACCCCCGTGAACAGACCCCCGCAAAACCCGGGAAGGCTGCCGAGCCTAGCGGCGAGGCGGCCGGAAGTAAACCGGCCCCGGGGCTTTATGTGGTGCCGACGCCAATCGGCAACATGCGCGATATCACCTTGCGCGCATTGGATATTTTGCAGCAAGTCGACCTGATCGCCTGCGAGGACACGCGGGTGACCGGGCGGCTGCTCGATTTTCACGGCATCACCACGCCGGTGACTGCCTATCATGACCATAACGCGCCCCGGGTCCGGCCGGAATTGCTGCGCCGCGCCGAAGGGGGCGCCAGCATCGCCCTGGTCAGCGACGCCGGCACGCCGCTGATCTCGGACCCCGGCTACCGCCTGGTGCAGGAAGCCGTCGCCAAGTCGATCGCGGTGACCGCCCTGCCCGGCGCCTCGGCCGTGATGACCGCGCTGACCGCGTCCGGGCTGCCGACCGACCGGTTCCTCTTCCTCGGCTTTCCGCCCAGCCGCGCCAGCGCGCGCAAAAAATTGTTCGGAGAGGTCGCTTCCGTTCAGGCCTCGCTGGTGTTCTTCGAATCCGCCCGGCGGCTGGCCGCCAGCCTGGGCGCGATGGCCGTGGTGTTCCGCAATCGGGACGCCGTGGTCGCCCGCGAATTGACGAAACGCTATGAGGAACTGCGCCGCGACACGCTGCCCGCACTCGCGAAACACTATACCCAGGCCGGGCCGCCGAAAGGCGAGGTCGTGGTGATCGTCGGGCCGCCGGGCGACCTGCCGCCGCCGGGACCCGCGGAGATCGACCGACTACTGCGCGACGCGCTGAAGACGCAAAGCATGCGGGACGCGGTGTCGGCCGTCAGCGACGCGACTGGCGTCGCCCGCCGCGAGGTCTACGACCGCGGCCTGGCGCTGACCGGACGAGGACGCCGGTGACCGGTCCGCGCCGGGCCAAGGGCAAACGCCGGCGTGCATGGCGCCGCGGCCATTGGGCGGAACATTTATGCGCAGTCGCCCTGGCGGTGCGCGGCTACCGTGTGCTGGCGCGGCGGCTGCGCTATCCGGTCGGCGAGATCGACCTGCTGGCCCGGCGCGGCGGCACGCTCGCGGTGATCGAGGTCAAGGCGCGGCGCGACACGGAAAGCGCGATGGAGGCCGTCACGCCGCGTCAGCGCCAGCGGATCGCCCGCGCCGCGGAATGGCTGCTGGCCGAGCGCCCCTCTCTCGCCGGCCTGGCGCTCCGGTTCGACGTGATGTTGGTGACGCCGTGGCGCTGGCCCCGGCACGTGACCGACGCCTGGCGGCTCTAGGCGGCGCGGTTCGCGGCGACGGTCCGGTTGCGGTTCGCGCCAATCCTGCTATACACCTAGGGTCATGACACCGGCGACTGATATTCCCCGTATCGACACCGAAATGCCGCGGCCGCGATCCAATCGACGGCCCGTGGGTTTTGTACTCTGCGCGGCGCTTTGCCTCACCCTTGGGCTGGCCGGATGCGGCCCCGGCGTGGTCATCGGGGCCGGCGCGGCGGCGGGCAACGCCGCCCTGCAGGAACGCGGTTTCGTCAAGACCGTCGGCGATACCGCCACCGAAGCGAAGATCAGTGCGAATCTGGCCAACCACAGTGCCGAGCTGTTCGTCGATGTTTCGGTCGAGGTCTACGAAGGGCGCGCTTTGATGACCGGCGCGGTCGAAAAGACCGAGGACCGGATCGAAGCCGTCCGCATCGCCTGGAACGTGAATGGCGTGCGCGAAGTCATCAACGAGATTCAGGTCCGCGACACCAGCGACCTGCTGGACGCCGCGCGGGACAAATTGATCACCGCCGACCTGAGCACGACGATGACACTCGACAAGCGGGTGAAGAGCATCAACTACTCGATCGAAACGGTGAACGGGACGGTCTATCTGATGGGCATCGCCCAGAGCCAGGCCGAACTGGACCGGATCCGAAATCATGCCCGGCAGATTCGATATGTCCGCCGCATCATCAGCCATGTTCGGATCAAGGACGCGAAAGGTGGCGCCGGGTAGCGAAACCCCTTCCGCCGCCACCTCGGCGGATATCCTGCGGCGGGTCGGCGACAGCCCGTCCGCCGCCTTCGATCTCGCGGACGCGGCCCTTGCGCTGGCGGCGTTGGACCGCCCCCGCGTCGACCTCACGCACTACCGGCATCACCTTGCGGCGATTGCCGGCGACGCCGGGGCGGCGGTCGCCGGCGACAGCTTGGAGCATTGCGTCGCCGCTTTGAACGAGACAATCCTCGGCCAGCATGGCTATGAAGGGGATCACCTGACCTACGACGACCTGCAGAACGCGAACCTCATGCGCGTGATCGACCGCCGAAAGGGCCTGCCGGTCGCGCTCGGCATCTTGTACCTGCACGCGGCCCGGGCGCAGGGCTGGTCGGCGGCCGGTCTGAATTTCCCCGGCCATTTTCTCATCCGTGTCGACCATGGCGGGGAGCGGGCGATCGTCGACCCATTCAACGCCGGCAAGGTTTGCGGGGCAGGCGACCTGCGCGATCTGCTGAAGGTGATGCAGGGCGCGGAGGCCGAACTGTCGCCCGGCCAGTATGACGACGTCAGCGACCGCGAAATTCTGCTGCGGCTGCAGAACAACATCAAGATACGCCATATCCAGATGAAGGACGCCGGCAAGGCGGCCGCCGTCGCCGAGTCGATGCTGCTGTTTGCCCCGGATATCAATGCATTGCGGCGAGAGGCCGGGCTCCTGCACGCCCATGCCGGGAATCTTCAGGCGGCCATCGCAGCCCTCGAAACCTTCCTCGAGCACGAGACCCGCGACGGGCCGCGGCACGAAATCGCCACCCTGCTGCAGCAGTTGCGCCAGCGATTGAATTGAAGCGCTGGGCCGCCGCCGCCGGGACCGCTATAGTCGCGGCAACCACCGCGCGCCGCCTCGCGCAAGCAGGAGAGTATCGATGAGCCTTGCCGTCGCCATTCAGATGGACCCGATTTCCGGCGTAGACATCAACGCCGACAGCACCTTCGTCATGGCGCTGGAGGCGCAGAAACGCGGCCACGGGCTGTATCACTATCTGCCGCAGGACCTGTCCTTCCGGCACAACCGATTGTTCGCACGGGTGCAGCCGCTGGAAGTGCGGCGCGAGCACGGCAGCCATTTCACCCTCGGCAAGGCGGAGATGGTCGACCTTGCGACGATGGACGTGGTGTTGATGCGCCAGGACCCGCCGTTCGACATGGCCTATATCACGGCGACGCACCTGCTGGAGCATATCCATCCGACGACGCTGGTGGTGAACGACCCGGTGTCGGTGCGCAATGCGCCGGAGAAACTTTTCGTCACGCATTTCAGCGAGTTGATGCCGCCCAGCCTGATCACCAGTGACCGCGACGAGATTGTTGCGTTTCGCGACGAGCACAAAGACATCATCCTGAAGCCGCTGTTCGGCAACGGCGGCGCCGGCGTCTTCCACCTTGCGCCCGGCGACGAGAACCTGAATTCCCTACTGGAAATGTTCACCGAGATGTACCGCGAGCCGATCATCGCGCAACGCTACCTGCCCGAGGTCCGCGACGGCGATAAGCGCATCATCCTGGTCGACGGCAAGCCCATGGGGGGCGTTTCGCGCGTTCCCGAACCAGGCGAAGCGCGCGCCAATTTCCATTCCGGCGGCCGCGCCGAAAAGACCGACCTGACCAAGCGTGAGTTGCAGATTTGCGAAGCGATCGGCCCGACCCTGAAGGATCGCGGGCTGATTTTCGTCGGCATCGACGTGATCGGCGACTACATGACCGAGATCAACGTCACGTCGCCGACCGGCATACAGGAGATCAATCACCTCAACGGCATCTCGATCGAGACCGCGATCTGGGATGCGATCGAGGAACGCCGTCAGACACGGTAGGCTGGTCGCACGGGGGACGCCGCCGTCCGGCGGCCGGAAAGATCAGAAGCTTTCGTCGAACTGCCGTTGGATCGTCAGCGACAACAGGTTGCCGCCGCCGTCGAAGGATAGGGCGGTCTGCAGAAGGTTGTTGAACAACAGTGTTTGCTTCTGCGCGTCCAACGCCTTTTGCGTTTCCTCCAGAAGCGCCTGCTGCTGGACATTGGAGGCCAGCGCTTGGTGCTCTTCGATGAGCTTGGCATTGAAGTCGCGATGCGCCGTCACCTTGGCGAGCTGCGTTTCGATGATGGTGATGTCGAACCGCAGCGTGGCGGAGGCCGCGTCCAGATCCGCCAGCGCGTCGTCCAGCTTGTCCGGATCGGTGAAGTTGCCGTAGAGGAAGGAATTCAGGACGCCCAACCCCTTGCGTTGAAGCGTGCCGCTGAGATATGGCGACGCTTCGCCGTCGCGCGTCAGCGAGATCGATCCGGTATCGGGGTCGTACACGATCGTGTCGGTATCCGCGACGATTTCGCCCTCGTCGCCGAAATCCGTCGGGAATTTCGTCAGGGTCGCCCCGAAAATGCCGGGATAGTAATTGTCGCCGCCGGCGTCGGTGATGAAATAGTCGCTGCCGGAGAAGATCCCGGTAATCGTCTGGTCGATAGGACTGTCGGGCTTCGTCTTGTAGGTCAGCGTGCTGGGCGTGAACACGTCGCGAATCGAGCTGCCGATGATATTGCCTTCGATGCCGCCTGCGTTCCGCACCTTGATGTTCAACTGGCCGAGCAGCTGATCGAAGGTATCGGCATGCACCGCACGCTGCGTATCGTCGATCGTGTCGCTTTGCGCCAGAACGATCTGCTTCCGCATGTCGCTCAGAATCTTCTTGAGATCGCCCAGCGTATCGCGTGCGTCGGTCACCGCCGCGGTCGTGCGTTCCAGCTTGGAGGACAGCCGGCTGAAATTCTTCGCGCGTTGCTCCGCAAGCCGCGCCTTGCCTTCGATGTTGGTGAAGTCGACGCCCTCGACCGAACGGGCCCGGGCGGCCGACGCGCCGGCACGGGCCGCCGACAGCAAGCTGCCCGACGTGGATGCACCGGGCAAAACGGAAAACAAACTCAGGCTGAGAGCATTCAAACGCGAAAAGTCGGTCATGCGTGCCTTCTCAAACCGTGCTCGGCAAAATTTACCCGGTGATGGGCAAGAATTGCCTACTAACCCATTGTAATATAACAGGTATTTTTTGAAAAGGCAAGGCTGCCGTTTCCCCGCCTAACGGATCGCGTCCTGCCGGCAACGCGCATGCCGCGCTTCGGCGGCCGCCCGTTCCGCGGCCAGCTCCTTCAAGATCGCCCGTTCCGCCTTTCGCAGCGTGAAATCCGCCGCATCGACCGCGGCGGCGTCGGCATCGAACAGGGCCTGGATCGTTTCGCGCTCCCGCTGGAGCCGCGCCAACTCACGGTCCAAAGCCGCCCGGCAGGTCATCAAGTCCGTGGAGTCGGCGCTCGGGCCACCAGCCGACGCGGCGGTCGCGGCCATCAACGAAACAGCCAGAATGAGAGGCAAGCGGATCATGGCGGCGGCAGCCTAACACAGCGCGGCCCGACGCCACCGTGCGCCGGACGGCTGCGCGGTTATCCCTGAAGAATTTCCTGGCCCTTGCTGTCGAAGAAGACAGTCAGCGCCAGAATGATGTCGACGGTTTCCCCGTCGGACGCGAGCGGAAAGCGGACCCGCTCCATCTCGTAATAGTCTTTCTCCGGCCGCATTTTGGACCGGCCCCGCGCCCAACTCGGGCGACGCGACTCAACGATGTCGATAAACACGCTAGGGTCATAGTCGGGCCACCGCTCGTCGAACCAGCGCCCGGTATTGTCCTCGCCGGCATAGTTCACCACCTGCGTCCCGAGCAGCCGGAACTTGAACCGGTACGGATCTCGCGCCACGTCGATTAGCCAGATGTTGGGCAGCAGTTCGGGTATATCGACAGGGTCGATATGTTGCCGTCCCGGAAGCCCGGATTCCGGGTGTTTCGACAGCCAATACTCATGCGCCGCCTTAACCTTGGCGTGGCAATCTTCCGGAATCGGAAGGCTAATCGGCGATGGTATTTTTTCCGCCATCTGGACCATCAGACAGTGGGCCTTTTATGCAGCATTTGTGTAGAGTGCCCCGCAGTTATTAATATTTCGGTAACGAAATCGCTTGATTCAAGGCCATGTCAACTCGCATTACGCGAATTTTTTTATTCTATTTCTATCAAAAGAAACTTTGCGGATTATACCGCCACGCACCAGTCCCATGAGATTACCGCGGCCAGATAGGACACCACCGGCCTGGGATTGAACTCGGCGCTGTTTGCTTCTCCTGTCAATTGGTATGATGTCCGGCCAGCCGGCTTGTCACGCAGGGGAGCGCCGCCATCGTTGCGCATGTGAACACCGTCGCCTTCCAGGGCATCGACACGCTGCCGATCGACGTCCAGGTGACGATGGCCAGCGGCCTGCCCGCCTTCACGGTGGTCGGCCTGCCGGACAAGGCGGTGGCGGAAAGCCGCGAGCGGGTGCGTTCGGCGCTGGCCGCGCTGGGCCTCGGCCTGCCGCCGAAACGGATCACCGTCAACCTGTCGCCCGCCGACGTGCTGAAGGAAGGCAGTCATTTCGACCTGCCGATCGCGCTCGGCCTGCTCGCCGCGATGGACGTGCTGCCGGACGATGCGCTGACCGGCTATGCGGCGCTCGGCGAGCTGGGGCTGGACGGCGCGATCGCCCGCGTTTCCGGCGTGCTGCCGGCGGCGATCGGCGCGCATGCGGCGGGGCTCGGCCTGATCTGTCCCGAACCCTGCGGCGGGGAGGCGGCCTGGGCCGGCGATGTCGCGATCCTCGCGCCGGCGACGCTGCTGTCGCTGATCAACCATATGAAAGGCACGCAGACCCTGACGCCGCCCGCGCCGGAACTGCGCGACGACGACGCGCCGCTGCCCGACCTGGCCGACATCAAGGGGCAGGAAACCGCCAAGCGCGCCTTGGAATTGGCCGCCGCGGGCTCGCACAACCTGCTGATGATGGGGCCGCCGGGCGCGGGCAAATCGATGCTGGCGCAGCGCCTGCCGGGCCTGCTGCCGCCGCTGCAGCCGAAGGAAGCGCTCGAGGTGAGCATGGTGCAGAGCGTGGCGGGCCTCCTGTCCGACGGGGCGATCACCCGGCGGCGGCCGTTCCGCGACCCGCATCATTCGGCGTCGCTGCCGGCGATGGTCGGCGGCGGCATGCGCGCCAAGCCGGGCGAGATCACGCTGGCGCATCACGGCGTGCTGTTCCTGGACGAATTGCCCGAATTCTCCCGCCAGACGCTCGAATCCCTGCGCCAGCCGATGGAGACCGGGCGCGCCGCCGTCGCCCGGGCAAACGCGCATGTCACTTATCCCGCGCGGTTCCAGCTCGTCGCGGCGATGAACCCCTGCCGCTGCGGCCATCTCGACGATCCGGCGCTCGCCTGCGCTCGCGCGCCACGCTGCGCGCAGGACTATCAATCGAAGATTTCCGGCCCGCTGTTCGACCGCATCGACCTGCATGTGGACGTGCCCGCGGTCAGCGCCGCCGACCTGTCGCTGCCGCCGCCCGCCGAGACCAGCGCCGATGTCGCCGCCCGCGTAGCGAAGGCCCGCGCGATCCAGACCGCACGCTACGAAAAACTCGGCCAGCCGGTCGGCACCAATGCCGAGGCCGACGGCGCGCTGCTGGAAGACGTCGCCGCCCCCGACACCGAGGGCCGCCAATTGCTCACCGGCGCGGCGGACCGCCTGAAACTCAGCGCCCGCGGCTACCACCGGGTGCTGCGCGTGGCGCGGACCTTGGCGGATCTGGAAGGCGAGGCGGACGTGCGGCGGGTGCATGTGGCCGAAGCGCTGAGCTACCGGCGGGTGGTGGCGCGGGGATGAGATCTAATAATCGACTCAATAAAGAGCACTTCACTCAAAACTTATGCACAAAAGTACTATAGGAAACGTCTCAAATTAGTTGCATGCTCTTTCGAATAATAAAAATTTTAGTTCAAGCCGCGGCTGATTACGGGGCGCAGAATACGCCTATCCAGCGAATAAGCGGCCGGCCCTGGGAGCATCGACTATGGTTAAGGCCAACACAATCATTGCGGCTTTTTTTCTTACCCTATTGATTTGTATGGCGAGTATCGTCTATGCCGGCGACCGCGGCCCGCAAGACGCAACGCCGCGCGCGACCGTCAATTTGTCGGAAATAAAATTTTCCGGCCCCGAAACAAATACAGACTCAGCCACAAGTACTCGTACCGGTAATACTGTCACCCGGAAGAAGTCCGCGACGGATGCCGGTGGCGACGCGACGTCGGACCTCGCCAAAAACACGGCTTCCGGCGACTCCGCCCCCTCTTCCGCCGATCCTGCCGACGCAACGGCGACCGCCAGCCTGAGCGCCAGTGGCGGCGACTCAACCGGCACGGCGAAGGGCAATAACGACGCGGCGGCCGGGGCCGCGCCGGTCTTTCTGGGCTCCGCCGATGACACCTGCATGGGGTCTTCGTCCGCCGGCGGGCAGGGCGCGGCATTCGGCTTCAGCCTCGGATCGACCTGGACCGACGAGAACTGCAAAATGTTGAAGAATGCCAGGGAGTTAAAGAGCCACGGGCATCACGCGGCAGCGAAAGCGCGGCTCTGCATGAATGAGGACAACGCCCTGGCGTTCGAGCTGGCCGGCGAGCCCTGCCCGCGCGCCCTTCCGGCGGCGCAGGCGGCCCTCGAGACGATCCGGGCCCAGAATCCGAGCTATCGGGCGGCCGCCGGCCCGGGCTTCCAGGTCGCGGCCCTCACCGTCGTAACGGACGTGACCGACCGCGACGACCGGTCACCGGCGGAAAGCCGAAACCTGAAGAATATCAGCAGCTTGGACGCCACCGGGGACGAGGCCGAAGCGGCCTCGAAGTTCGGCACGCTCCTCGCGATGGTGATGTCCGCCGTGAATCAGGTGGCGTCCAGCGTTTCGGGCAATTTCGACATCGGTGTGGATGGCGCGTCCGCCATGGACGGCCTCGAGTAAGCAGCCCGGCCGGATTTAGCAGTTTTCCGCTGGGCTTAGCGCGGGGTGTCCCCTGCCCCTTACAATTCCCGCATTGTTAACCATATTATAGCTAACAGCCTCCAGAAGCTGAGACTCCCCCTCAACACACTCCTGGTGCTGCGCGTTTCCCCACCACTCTCCCCCACGCGTGGCACCTTTTCTTTGCCCCGGCAGGCCGTCGACCGCATGGGTTTCGCCCAAGACGGGCGGTCGCGCTATGATGGCCCGGTGCCAATCGCCGCCCCGGGGGAAACCATGCCTCTCGATCATCGGATCATCGGACCGGATTTCGTCGTCGAGTTCGCGGATCTCGATCTCGCCGCATTGA
This sequence comes from Alphaproteobacteria bacterium, assembly GCA_965228425.1. Classification (GTDB taxonomy): domain Bacteria; phylum Pseudomonadota; class Alphaproteobacteria; order UBA8366; family UBA8366; genus JAJFJD01. The sequence goes on from OZ245815.1 coordinate 374,700, forward strand.
ACGACACCGAGATCGGCGATCTGCGCGAGGTGTGGCTGGCCCATAAGGTCGCGGTGTTTCGCGGCCAATCCCTGTCGGACGATGCCCTGGTGCGCTTCACGCGGCGGTTCGGGCCGCTTTTCGTCCATGTGCGGGCACAGTTCAACGACGCGGCGCGGCCCGAGATCATGCGGATTTCCAACATCAAGGAAGACGGCAAGGTGATGGGCGAGCTGGGCGACGGCGACCTAGCCTGGCATACGGACCAGGCCTATTCGGCGGCGCCGGTCTTCGCGACCCTGCTTTACGGCATCGAGGTGCCGGCGGCGGGCGGGGCAACATGGTTCTGCGACACCGCACGCGCCTACGACGCGCTGCCGCCGGACCTGAAAGCGCGCGCCGGCGCGCTGCGGCAGACCTTTTCCATCGAACGCACGGTCGAGACCCAGAATATCGCCCTGCCCGACGACCAGCGCCGCGCCAAGCCGCCGGTGACGCACCCGTTGGTCCGCACGCATCCGCTGCTCGGCCGGAAATCGCTGTATCTCAGCCCGAGCCATACGGTGCGGTTCGACGGGATGGGCGACGACGAGGGCCGGGCGCTGCACGAAGCCTTGTTGGACCACGCGACCGGGCCGGATTTCGTCTACCGCCACGCCTGGCGGGTCGGGGATCTGGTGATGTATGACAACACCTCGACGATGCACCGCCGCGACGCTTTCGACCCGGCGGCGCGGCGCATGCTGAAACGCACCGGCTTCGAATTCCCGGCGGAACAGGCGGTGCCGGTTTAGCCGGGCTGGTCCGCGAGCCGCACGAAACGGTAGCGGACGCGGCCGAAGATATCCGACGTTTCCTCCCGCACGACGATCCTGCGGCCTTTTCTGAACGTGATATGGCGGGCGCCGGCCAACAGGCCCTCGCGGCCCTCTTCGGTCTTGACGATGATTCGGGTTGGCGGACCGGTCCCGGGCTCCAGGCTGCCTTCCAGATCAAGGAATTGGGCGTTCAGGGTCCGCCCTGGCGTCCACGATTCGGCAAGCCAGGTCAAATAAAACACGCCAAACACCAACAGGAGCAACCCCGGCCACAGAAACCACTTCAGCCGGTCACGCCAGAGCAGGCGGGTCAGTTGCGCGCGCTTTTCTGCATCCATGCATCCGCCCTTCCTATTGTTCCTGATGCGAAACGACCTTGCCGTTCAATCCGTTGATTTACCGGGCTTTCCCACGCTACCCCATCAAGGATAACGTTGGGTTAGCAGCCGGGAGATTTCCACCCTTATGCCGCGCGGCGGTGGACATTTTTTCGGCGATTTCGGGCGGCCGTCCTGTTAACCGTTTGATAAACCTCGCGGAGTATCGTCGTGTCAGTGGACAGAAAGTCCGCCACGAACGGCGGGAGAAACCCGATGCTCACCCCCTGGCTTTCCTACCGGATGGACCTGCAGCGCGCGCCGCAGCGCTTCTGGACCGATCTGGGCCGGATCGAGGCCTATGCCGAGACGCTATGCGGCTTTCCGCTCGGCCCCGGCGCGCTGGACCGGCTGACCGCGGACATCCGCGCCAATGCGGCGCGGGCGGCCGCCGCGGCGGAGTTCGGCCCGGATATCATCGCAGCCTCGGGCGGCGCGGACCTGGCCGAAGCGGTCGGCGCGCTGTTCGACGGGATCGACCGGCGGCCCGATGCGCCGATCACACCGCAGACCCTAAGCCACGACAACGAAGCGGCGGGCGACATCGCGCAGGCGGTGGCACTGACCCAGATGGCGGCGATGGCGGACGGGGCAGGGGCCGCCGGGTCAGCCGGACCGGCCGCCGTCGCGGCGGCCTCGCTGGCGGATCAGATCGCCACGCCCCGCAGTTGGGGCAAACTGACCCAGTTTTGCGACTGGCTGAACGGCCACGAATTCGTACCGGCCCAGGACGAGACCTTCCAGACCGCCGTGCTGCGCGCGATCGCGGCACATCAGTTCCTGCTGATCCTGCGCCCCTTCAACCACGGCGCGGAGATCACCGCCAGGCTCGCCGTTTACCGCGTGTTGCGCGCGGCCGGGCTGCCGCCGCTGGCGGCGCATCTGCCGGCGATCCATTTCGGCGCAACCGACGATCAGTATGCGGAACTGTCGGCCGAGGCGGTGGAGGGCGGGGGCGCCACGATCGCCTTCGCCGCCTATGCCGCCGACGGCATCGCAACCGGCCTGCGCGGCCTCATCCGCGCCCTGCGCGACGCCCAGACGAAGAGCGCCTGGCGCGACGTGGTGCTGCAGGCCTTCGAGGGCCGCGAGCGGGCGGGCGACCGGCGGCGGCGCGTGTTGCTGGAAGACCTCGGCCGGCAGGATGCGCCGGTGCGGATCGGCGCCTTGCGCGATCTCAGCCCGCGTCTGGCGGACGCCTATGCGGGCAAAAGCGCGAAAACCCTGTCCCGCGACGTGAAGTGGCTGGAAACGGAAGGCCTGATCGAACGCACCCTGAAAGGCGTGCGCCCGCGCCGCGACGCGGTCCATGCCCTGGCGCACGCCGCCTGACATCCCGGACGGCAGGCATTGACGCGCCCGCCCATCCGTCGCACAGTTTTGTGAGCACGCTTGAAATTCAGGCGTTTAACCCAAGGTTAAGGCCGCGTTGCGCATAGTGATCGCGAGCCGAAAAGCCCGGAACACAGAGATCATGCGAGTTTGCGGGATGATGAGATAGTTGGCCATATTATCTACACCCGCATCGGGGGCGGGCAGGGCGCCCTAACTCTCCGGCATCCTGTCCGTCCTCACTTATAGAACACCGGACATTTCAGCGAAGACCCCACCCCATCATCCCTTGGCGGGATTGGCCGGGTCGCTGCCGGCGGCCTTCTCGACCTCGCGGCGGGGGATTTCCTCGAGCGTGGCTTTCAGATGCGCCAGCACGGGTTCGAGCGCCGTGCACAGCGCCAGCAGAAAGCCATAGCCGCCCTCCTTATACGCCTTGCGCCGCCAGTAGCATTTATAGAAGCGCGAGAAGATCTTGCGCACCATGTTCGGGAAGCTGCCCACCTCGCCGCGGTCGACGATGTCCTTCGCCCGCGTGGTGGTCTTGCGGTCGAGCCGGTCGAGCACGTCCGAGATATCCCGGTCGATGTAATGCAGCACGGCGTTTTCCAGCATCGGCCCCTTGGTGCCGGTGTAGGTCGCGCTCGGGTGGAGCCGGCTGTTCTCCCAGACCTTGCAGCCCTTGCGGAACAGCGCGCCGAGCCAGCTTTCCTTGCCGAACCCGCCGCTGGCCATGCCGTAGCGGATGTAGCGCTGGCCGATGTGGTTCTTCACCGGCAGGTCGAAATAGTCGCCCGTGTCCGATGCGATGACCGTGCGGATTTCCGCGGCCAGTTCGGGCGGCACCCATTCGTCGGCGTCGATCTCCAGGATCCACTCGCTGCGGCAATAGTCGATGCCGGTGTTGCGGCGGTCGCCCCAGAATTCATAGGCGCCCTCGATGATGCGGTCGGTGTAGCGCTCGGTGATTTCCTTCGACCGGTCCGTGCAGCGGTCGAGAACGACGACGATTTCATCGGCGAAGGTGAGCCGTTCGAGGCAATCGGCGAGGATCTCTTCCTCGTTGTGAATGACGACAAGCGCCGAGAGGGTAGGGTCTGCCATGACGATCTTCCATTCCTGTCCGCCAGCCCCTGAATTCCGGGCGATTCGGCGGTTTTTAACCGATCCTTAAGGGGCCGCGCCTACCCTCGCCGGTGAGAGAGGGTAGGATTCGAATGGCCCGTTACACCGTTACGTATTACGCCGCCGCGATGGTCTATGTCACCGTCGACGTGGAAGCCGAAGATGCCGGCGCCGCCGAGGCGATACCCTTGCCCGAAGACATCAGCGCGGCCGTCGACAAAGCGTCCGCCGCGCTGCCGGAAGGCGACGCCGCGCACAAGGTGCAGGGCGTCGAGCTGCGCCGCACCGACGATTGGGAAATCCTCAACGTCCGCGACGACTCCTCGTCCTGACGGACATCAATCCACACGCTTGATCATCGGCCCGATGCGCCGGCCCCCCACAAGATGGACGTGGAAATGCGGCACCTCCTGGTGGCCGTCTTCACCCGCGTTGGCGATCAGCCGGTAACCGGACTCGAGCACGCCGGTCTTCTCGGCGACCGCGTGGATGGCCCGCATGAAGCCGGCCAGTTCCGCGTCGCTCGCAGTGGCGGAAAAGTCGCTGCTCGACACGTAGTCGCCCTTCGGGATGATCAGCACATGCACCGGGGCCTGCGGTCCGATGTCGTTGAAGGCGAGGGCGTGGTCGTTCTCATACACCTTGTCGCACGGAATCTCGCCGCGCAGGATCTTGGCAAAAATATTCTCTGAATCGTAGGACATGCGGTCCTCTAACGTTTGGATCGGACTCTAGCGGGATGGCGTGCCGCGCCGCTTCTCGAGCGCCGCCCACACCGCCTCGGGTTTCACGTTCTGGTCGGCCCACAGCACCAGCAGGTGATACAGCAGGTCGGCGCTTTCCTCGGCGAGATGTTCCTTGTCGCCGCGCACGCCTTCGATCAACGCCTCGACCGCTTCCTCGCCCACCTTCTGCGCGATCTTGGCGGTGCCGCGATCGAACAGCCGGGCCGTGCCGGAAGTCTTGGGGTCCGCGCCCTTGCGGCTCTCGACGACCGCGTACAGCTCGTCGAGGATGTGCGCATCCGCCGCCTTTTTCTTGTCGGCTGCCACCGTGATGTCTCCTGAAAATCGGTTTCGCGGATTGCCTATCAGAATTCCCGCGGCTTGTCAGGACCGAACGGGAACACCCGAGCGGCTTGTCAGGGCCGAACGGGAACACCCGAGCGGCTTGTCAGGGCCGAACGGGAACACCCGAGCGGCTTGTCAGGGCCGAACGGGCACGCCCGAGCGGCTTGTCAGGGCCGAACGGGCACGCCCGCCGCGGCCATATGCGCCTTGGTCTCGCCAATGGTGAATTCGCCGAAATGGAAGATCGACGCGGCCAGCACCGCCGAGGCGTGGCCCTCGCGCACGCCGTCGACCATGTGGTCCAGCGTGCCGACGCCGCCGCTCGCCACCAGCGGCACGGCGATGCGGTCCGCGACGGTGCGGTTCAGCGTATTGTCGAAGCCCACCTTGGTGCCGTCGCGGTCCATCGAGGTCAGCAGGATTTCACCCGCGCCGAGATCAACCATGCGCACGGCCCATTCGACCGCGTCGATCCCGGTCGGCTCGCGCCCGCCATGGGTGAAGATCTCCCATTTGTCCGGCCCCGTCGATTTCGCGTCGATCGCCACGACGATGCATTGCGTGCCGAACCGTTCCGCCGCCTCGGCGACGAATTCGGGCCGATGCACCGCGGCGGTGTTGATCGACACCTTGTCGGCACCAGCCAGCAGCAGCTTGCGGATATCCTCGACCTGGCGCACGCCACCGCCGACGGTCAACGGCATGAAACAATGCTCGGCGGTGCCGCGCACCACGTCGTAGATCGTCTCGCGGTTCTCGTGCGACGCGGTGATGTCCAAAAAGGTGAGCTCGTCCGCGCCGGCGGCGTCGTAGACCTGCGCCTGCTCCACAGGATCGCCGGCGTCGACCAGGTCGACGAAATTCACGCCCTTGACCACGCGGCCGGCATGCACGTCGAGACAGGGGATGACGCGGATCTTCAACATGACGGGGCGTCCGCGGGCGAGGGTAGGGCGGCGAGCGCCTCCCGGAGGTCGACCCGCCCATCGTACAAAGCCCGGCCGACGATGGCTCCGGCGATGACTTTCTGACCGGCCAACGCGACCAGATCGTCAAGCGAGGACACGCCGCCGCTGGCGATCACCGGGGTCGACACTGCGCGCGCCAGGCCGGCGGTCGCGTCGACATTCGGCCCCTGCAGCACGCCGTCGCGGTCGATATCGGTGTAGACGATGGCGTCGGCGCCCGCATCCTCGAACCGCAGGGCCAAGTCCTGCGCGTCGAGTTCCGAGACCTCGGCCCAGCCTTCCACCGCGACCTTACCGCCGCGCGCATCGATGCCGAGCGCCACATGCCCGGGCCACTTGCGGCAGGCCTCGCGCACCAGGTCCGGATCCTTGACCGCGACCGTGCCGAGCACGACGCGGCGCACGCCCTTGGTCAGCCACATCTCTATCGTCTCGAGTGTTCGGATGCCGCCGCCGAGCTGCACTGGCAGGTCGGTCGCGCCCAGGATCGCGTCGACGGCGTCGCCGTTCACCGGTTCGCCCGCAAAGGCGCCGTTCAGGTCGACCACATGCAGCCAGGCCGAGCCCGCCGCCGCGAAGGCGGCCGCCTGCGCACCCGGGTCGTCGTTGAACACCGTCGCCTGCTCCATGTCGCCTTGGCGCAGGCGCACGCATTGCCCGTCCTTCAAATCGATCGCGGGGTAGAGAATCATGCGCCGTCTCCGTCGTCCTTGAGCAGCTTGCTGTAGAAATGCCCCGCGACCCAAGCGTCATCGACCCGCGCGTAATACGGCTGGGTCGCCCAGCGGGTGTAGCCGAGCGCCTCGTACAGCGCGATGGCCGCGGTCTGGGTTTCCCGCAGGTCCAGATTCAGCACGGCGAAGCCTTCGTCCCGCGCGGTGCCTTCGACCGCCTCGATCAGCGCCCGCGCGACGCCGTGCCCGCGCGACCACGGGGCAACGAAGGCGGCGGTCAGCGTTGCCGCATGCGCCTGCGCCTCGTTATTGCGCGTCGGCCGGACGAGCTGCGCCGACCCGGCAACCACCCCGTCCATGCGCGCCAGGAACAGGCTCCGCTCGGGCACCACCAACACGCCGCGCCAATAGGTTTCCAGCACTTCGCGCGGCGGCGGGGACAGCCAGCCGAAACCGCCGCCTTCGAGGATCGCGGCCTCGGCGGCGTCGCACAGGTCGTGTTGATCCGCCCCCTTGAGCCGGGTGGCGATCTCGACCGTGATCGTCGTTGTCGCGGGTTCCGTCATCGCGATGCCTCAGGGCGACCAGGACAGAAATTTCGCGATCAGGCGCAGGCCCACCGCCTGGCTCTTCTCGGGATGGAACTGCGTACCGACCATATTGTCGCGCCCGACCATCGCGGTGATCGTGCCGCCGTGGTCGGTCGTCGCGAGCACGTCGCCCGCATCCTTGGCGGCGAGATGGTAGCTGTGCACGAAATAGACATGGTCGCCGTCCGCGAGACCCGCCGTCACCGGATGTTGCCGGGGCAGGGCCAGCGTGTTCCAGCCCATATGCGGCACCTTGAGCGCCGGATCGGACGGGGCGATCGCGGCCACTTCGCCGCCGATCCAGCCGAAGCCGTCATGCCGTCCGTGCTCCAGGCCCACATCCGCGGTCAACTGCATGCCGACGCAGATGCCGAAAAACGGTTGGCCGCGGCCGATCACCGCGTCCTGCAGGGCCTCCATCATGCCGTCCACCGCCAGCAGGCCGCGCATGCAATCGCCGAAGGCGCCGACGCCCGGCAATACGATGCGGTCCGCCCGCGCGACCGCATCCGGGTCGCCGGTGACCAATACGGGACCATCGCTCTGGCGTTCGAATGCCTTCGCCGCCGAGCGCAGATTGCCCGATCCGTAGTCGATGATCGCTACCGTCATGTTTTGCCAAACCCGCCGCGGCGCTCCCGCCGGCGTCGGTCTTCTACTGTTACAGCGAGCCGCCGAGCACGCCCTTGGTGGAGGGAACGGCGTTCGCCTGCCGTGGATCGATATCGATCGCCATCTTCAGCGACCGCGCGAGACCTTTGTAGCAGGACTCGACGATATGGTGGCTGTTCTCGCCATAGACGTTTTCCACATGCAGCGTGAGCCCGGCACTCTGGGCGAAGGCCTGGAACCATTCCTTGAACAGTTCCGTGTCCATGTCGCCGAGCTTGGGTGTCGGGAAATCCACCTTCCACACCAGATAGGGCCGGTTCGAACAATCCAGCGCGACCCGGGTCAGCGTCTCGTCCATCGGGATCAGCGCGTTGCCGTAGCGCACGATGCCCTTGCGGTCGCCGAGCGCTTGGCTGAACGCCTCGCCCACCGCATAGCCGGAATCCTCGGTGGTGTGGTGGAAATCGATATGCAGGTCGCCCTTGGCCCGCACGGTCAGGTCCATCAGGCTATGGCGCGAGAGCTGCTCGAGCATATGGTCGAGAAACCCGATGCCCGTGCTCACGTCATAGGTGCCCGTGCCGTCCAGGTCGATCTCCACCTGGATTTCAGTCTCTTTCGTATTGCGCGCTACGCTTGCCTTGCGCATGACAGCCTCCGGTCGCTGAACCGGGCGTCTTGTATCACCCTGCCCGGCAAAGGGCCAGCAGGGAAACGGGAGTGCGCAGAGGGATACCCCTTGATCAAACGGCGGAAAATCGCCACATCCTGTAGGCCAATTCGCAGAATCCCAAATTTCCGCTAAAAGGAGCGACATGAGCGAACCCGCCACATGGCATGGCACGACAATCCTTTCGGTCCGCAAGGGCGACACGGTGGTGATTGCCGGCGACGGCCAGGTCAGCCTGGGCCAGACGGTGATCAAGGCCAACGCGCGTAAGGTGCGCCGGCTCGGCGACGGCTCGGTGATCGGGGGCTTCGCGGGCGCGACCGCCGACGCCTTCACCCTGTTCGAACGGCTGGAAGCCAAGCTGGAGCAGCATCCCGGGCAGTTGACCCGGGCCTGCGTCGAACTGGCCAAGGACTGGCGGACCGACCGCTACCTGCGCCGCCTTGAAGCGATGATGGCGGTCGCGGATTCCAACGTCTCGCTGACGCTCACCGGCAACGGCGACGTGCTGGAGCCCGAGGACGGGTTGATCGGCATCGGCTCGGGCGGGGCCTATGCTCTATCGGCGGCGCGTGCGCTGGTCGGCGCGACCGAGATGGACGCCGAGGAAATCGCCAGCCGCGCCATGAAGATCGCCGCCGACATCTGCGTCTATACCAATGAAAGCATTGTAATCGAAAAGCTATGAGCTCCTTCAGCCCCCGAGAGATCGTTTCCGAACTCGACCGTTTCATCGTCGGCCAGAACGACGCCAAGCGCGCCGTCGCCGTGGCGCTGCGCAACCGCTGGCGGCGTCAGCAATTGACCGACGAGATGCGCGAGGAAGTGCTGCCGAAGAACATCCTGATGATCGGCCCGACCGGCGTCGGCAAGACCGAGATCGCGCGCCGCCTGGCCAAGCTGGCCAACGCGCCCTTCATCAAGGTCGAGGCGACCAAGTTCACCGAGGTCGGCTATGTCGGCCGCGACGTGGAACAAATCGTCCGCGACCTGGTCGAGGCGGCGATCCACATCGTGCGCGACGACCAGCGCAAGGAAGTCGTGCCGAAAGCCGAGATCATGGCCGAGGAACGCGTGATCGACGCCCTGGTCGGCGAGAATGCCAGCGACGGCACCCGCCAATCCTTCCGCAAGAAACTGCGCGAGGGCGAGTTGGACGACCGCGAGGTGGAGATCGACGTGGCGGACACCGGCGGCATGGGGTTGCCGACGCTCGACGTGCCCGGCATGCCCGGCGCGCAGATGGGCATGATCAACCTCAACGACATGCTCGGCAAAGCCCTGGGCGGCCAGCGCACCAAGCGCAAACGGATGACCGTGGCGGAATCCTATGAGGTGCTGGTCGCCGAGGAGAGCGATAAGCTGCTCGACGAGGAACAGGTGGTGCGCGCCGCCATCGAGTCCGTGGAGCAGAATGGCATCGTCTTCCTCGACGAGATCGACAAGGTGTCGGCGCGGTCGGACCGGCAGGGCGCCGATGTCAGCCGCGAAGGCGTGCAGCGCGATCTGCTGCCGCTGATCGAAGGCACAACGGTGGCGACCAAGCATGGCCCGGTGCTGACCGACCATATCCTGTTCGTCGCCTCGGGCGCGTTCCATCTGGCGAAGCCGTCGGACCTGCTGCCCGAGCTGCAGGGCCGGCTGCCGATCCGCGTCGAGCTGAAGGCGCTGACCCAGGAGGATTTCGGCCGCATCCTGCGCGAGCCGGAGAACAGCCTGATCCTGCAATACACCGCGTTGATGAAGACGGAAGACGTGGCCCTCAGCTTCACCGACGACGCGATCGACGAACTGGCGCGGCTCGCTGCCACGATCAACCAGAATGTCGAGAATATCGGCGCGCGCCGCCTCCACACGGTGATGGAAAAGCTGCTCGAGGAAATCAGCTTCACCGCCACCGACCGCGCCGGCGATGAAATCGAGATCGACGCCGATTACGTGCGCGAGCGCGTCGCCAGCCTCGCCGAGGACGCGGACCTGTCGAAGTTCATCTTGTAGGCACACCACCCAGCGGGGAGACCGTCGCCATGACCGAGCGCATCTGGGACCAGTTCCTGACCGAAAAGGACAAGAAGGTCTTAGACCAGGCCGGCTACGGCCGGCGCGTCGGGTTCGGGGCGCGGCCGGCGCTGTTCATCATCGACGTGCAATACAATTTCTGCGGCGACGACCCCGAGCAAGACGAGGAAGCGGCGCTGGCGCAATACCGCACCTATTGCGGCAAGGCGGGCTGGCGGGCGGTGCCGCATATCGAGCGGCTGATGACCCTCGCGCGCGACAAGAACATCCCGATTTTCTATACGCAGTCGGAACGCCGCGCCGACATGCGCGACAACGGCGTGCAGACCGGCAAGAGCCACCGCGGCGCGGAGAAAACCTCGACCGAAGGCACGCACGCGACGCAGACCGTCGCCCCCATCGCGCCGCGTCCGCAGGACATGCTGATCGGCAAACGCATGCCCTCGGCCTTCTTCGGCACGCCCTTCATGAGCTATCTCAACCATCTCGACGTGGACAGCCTGATCCTGACGGGCTGTTCCACATCGGGCTGCCTGCGCGCCACCGCGGTCGACGCCTTCAGCTACAATTTCAAGGTGACGATCCCCGAGGAAACCACCTTCGACCGGTTCGACGCCAGCCACGCGGTGAACCTGTTCGACCTGAACTGCAAATACGCGGACGTCATCGCCACCGACGAGGTCGCCGCCTATCTGGAAGGTCTGCCCGCCCGCGAGGCGCTGGCCGCAGAGTAGGCGCGCGTCCGCTCTGGACTCCCGCTTTCGCGGGAGTGACGGTGAGCGAATTATCCGCACCCCTACCACGTCATTCCCGCGAAAGCGGGAATCCACCTGCGCGGATCGTGCCGCGCGGCGATCCATCCTTCGACAAGCTCTGGATGAGGACGCCACATCACAGACCCTCACGCTGAGCCTGTCGAAGCATCCCACCCGCGCCTACCGCGCCGGGAGGGAAATCTCGATCTGCGTTTTCACCGAATTGGCAATGAAGCATTTGCGGTGGGCGGCGTCGTGCAGTTCGGCTTCCGCCTCGGCATCGGGCGCGTCCCCCACATAGGTCACGGCGGGCGACAGCCGGACATGGGTCATCGCCTGCTCGCCCGTCTCGATCGGCGCCATCGTGCCGACCGCGCGGTCCTCATAGGACGCCACTGGGAAGCCTGCGTCCTGCGCCAAGTGTAAAAAGAACAGCATGTGGCAGCTCGACAGCGACGCAACGAAGGCCTCCTCCGGATCGACCAGCGCCGGGTTCGAATACGGCTCCGGCACGATATGCGGTGACGGGGAAGCGGGGATCACCGCCCCGCCGTCGAAGCGCCATTCGTGCGCGCGCTTGTAGCGCGGCGACGCCCCCACATCCGGGTCGCGGGTCCAGACGACATGCGCGTCATACGTCGCCATCTTTGCCCTCCGGTCCTGTCCCGGCGTCGTGAAGCGCCTTCGAATCCGCCGGCGCCTCGGCGCGGTCGAACATGCCGTAGTCGCGGATCACCTCGGCGACCCGCAGGCGATAGTCCGTGAATATGCCGCCCCGGCCTGCCTGCTGGGCGGCGCGGTGCTTTGCCAGCGACCGCCATTGCATCACCGCCTGCTCGTCGCGGAAGAAGGACAGCGACAACACCTTGCCGGGCGTCGTCAGGCTTTCGAACCGTTCGATCGAGATGAACCCGTCGACCTGCTCCAGCAGCGGCCGCAGCTCGGCGGCGATGTCGAGATAGGACTCGCGCTTGCCGTCGCGCGGCTCGACCTCGAAGATCACGGCGATCATCGATCAGTCCTCGGCCTTCGTCGTGTCCTTCACCGCGGTCAACATCTGGCCGATCAGATCGTCGGGCAGGTCGCCGATGCGTTCGGCCAGCAGGTTGGCGAGTTCGGTGGCGTCCGGGCTGAGGCCGGCGGTGTCGACGGTGACACGCGGATGCGAGATCCGGGCGAGCCGCTGCAGCGCCTCGGCCTCGTCCCAGATGATGTTGAAATAGCCGCAGATCTGATGCTGCAGCAGCAGGCTCGGCCGGCCGCGCTTGCCGTGTTCCAGCGCCGACAGATAGGCGGGCGAGACTTCCAGCGCCTCGGCCATGTCGGTCAGGGTGACGCCTTTCTCGCGCCGCATCTCGCGCAGTCTCTTGCCGAACGGGGTCATCGGATTCGCTTCAATAGGATATAGAGCGCGCCCTCGCCGCCGTCCTTGCGCTGGGCATGGGTGAAGGACAGGAGTCGCGGGCGCAAATCGGGTTCGTTCAGCCAGCGCGGCACCGCCTCGCGCAGCACGCCGCCGCCCTCGCGCCAGGTGCCCTTGCCGGTGACGACGAGGACGCAGCGTCGCCCGGCCTCGTGCTGGCCGACGATGAAGGAGGTCAGCGCGCGGTGCGCCTCGGCCTGGGTCATGCCGTGCAGGTCGATCCGCGCCTCGATTTCCGTGCGGCCCTTGCGCAGGTTGTCGGCGGTGCGGCGGTCAACGCCGGGGGCGTCGCCGTGGCCCAATTCGGGGGCGATGCGGCGGCGGGGCGGAGGTTTCTCTTCCAACGCGGCACGGCAGGGCGTCTTGGCCTTGCGGCGGGGGGAGACGGCTTTCGCGGGCGTCGCGGGTGCTGCCGGATCGCGGCCCGGCGGCAGCGCGTCGGCGGCGGATTTCCGAATCGGCTTCACGTCGCCGGTAACCTTGCGCCACAGGTCGGCATCGTCCGTGCCGGGCCGCCGGTCCTTACCCGCCATCGCCCCCTCCGGATTCTTCTTGAGTGTCCCCGTCTTGAATCAGGACGATATGCAGGCGGCGCGGGCCGTGCGCGCCGAGCTGGATGGTCTGCTCGATATCGGCGGTGCGCGACGGCCCGCTGACGAAATTGACCGCGCGCGGGATCGGCCCGGCGGCGCGCAGCCGGTCCCAGGCTTCCTCGTAGGGGCCGACCACCTGGCTCGCGCGCAGCACGACCACATGGGTGTCCGGCAGGAAGTTGAGCGTCGTCGGATGGTCCGCGCCCGAGCGGAGCATCAAGGTGCCGGTTTCCGCCACCGCCGCGAAGGCCGGGGTCAGGCTGACCTCGTCCGCGCCGTCCGATCGCCCATAGCGCACGGTCAGCGCCGGACGGCTGTCCCAGGGCAGCGCCTGCAGCGCCGGGTCGGGGGCGGCACAGAGGGTGGCCGGCAGATTCTCGCCGGCGAGGTAGTCCGCGACCGCGCCGGGCACCTCGGCTTCGTCGTCGACGCGCGAGACCGTGGCGCTGAGCGCAGTGGCGTGATCGACGAACAGCTCGACCAGCGCCGGATGATCCTTGTCGACGCGCGCCGGAATCGTACCGCGCCGTTTCGCGGCGATCCTGTCGTCAGGACTCTGACCGTCGGGACTCTGGCTGGCGGGCGTCCGGTTCGCTTTGCCCTTGCGGATCATCCCAAGGATTTGCGCCCGGGCGCCGCTGCCGTCGGTCATCGGGCACCTCCCGCCGCGTCCCATTGCTGCTGGAAGGTCGCGCCCTGCGGGGCGGGCATATCGCGGTGGCGCGTCCAGCCGCCCGCCAGCGGCAGGCTCTTGAACCGGCCGCGCCGCCGGCCGAGCGCCGCCAACACGCGCATCTTCGTGCCCGCGAAAAATTGGTAGAGCCGGGGCCGCCGGGCGAAGAAGGCCCACATCTTCATCCCCGCGCGCATCGTCCCCGGCGTCAGGCCGCGCTCGAACTCGCGCTCGCGGTAGTGCCGCATCAGCTTCGGCAGCGGGATATGCATCGGGCAGACCTGCTGGCACTTGCCGCAGAAGGTCGACGCGTTCGGCAGATGGCCCGCCTGGTCGACGCCGATCAGCGTCGGCGTCAGCACCGCGCCCATCGGCCCCGGATAGACCCAGCCATAGGCATGCCCGCCGACCGCCCCGTAGACCGGGCAGTGGTTCATGCAGGCGCCACAGCGGATGCAGCGGAGAATGTCCTGAAACTCGGTGCCAAGCAGGGCGCTGCGCCCGTTATCCAGCAGCACCACATGGAACTGTTCGGGGCCGTCCTCGTCCGCCGCCCGGCGCGGGCCGGTGGAGAAGGTGGTGTAGGAGGAGAATTCCTGGCCGGTCGCCGACCGCGCGAGCAGGCGCAGGATGGTCGAGGCGTCCTCCAGCGTGGGCACGATCTTTTCCAGGCTGGCGGTGACGATGTGGATCTTCGGCAGGGTCTGCGTCAGGTCGCCGTTGCCCTCGTTGGTGACGATCACGGTGGAGCCGGTCTCGGCGATCAGGAAATTCGCGCCGGTGATGCCGACGTCCGCGTCGAGATATTTCTGCCGCAGCATCGAGCGCGCCTCGTCGACCAGGGCGCGCGGCTCGTCCAGGTTTCGGTCCGCGTCAAGCTGGTCATGCGTCTCGAAGAAAGACTCCGCGACCTTCTCCTTCGGCACGTGGATCGCGGGCGCGATGATGTGGCTCGGCGGCTCGTTGCGGAGCTGGATGATGTATTCGCCGAGATCGGTCTCGATCGGGGTGACGCCGTTCGCTTCCAGGAAATCGTTGATGCCGATCTCCTCGCCGATCATCGACTTGCCCTTGGTCACGGTCTTGGCGTCGACCGAGCGGCAGATGTCGAGGATCGTGCGGCGCGCCTCGTCGGCGGTGCGGCACCAGTGCACCTGGCCGCCGCTTTCGGTCACCTTGGCCTCGAAGCGTTCGAGATAGGTGTCGAGATTCGCCAGCACGTGATTCTTGATGTCTCGCCCCTCGTCGCGCAGCGTGTCGAATTCCGGCAGTTTGGCGACCGCGTTCGCCCGGTTGACGACGAAACCCACCTTCATCTTGGTCAGCGCCTGCTGCAGGTCCGGGTCGGCCAGCGCCCGCCGGGCGTTCGACTTGAAGGACGGGCTGGTGGTCTGCATCAGCGCTCCTCCACGGTCTGCGGCAGTGATTCACCGGACTCGCCAATCGATTCTCCGATAGCGGGGGCGTCGGTCATGCCGGCCAGCACCTCGGCCACGTGCCGCGTCTGCACCGCCGCGCCGCGCCGTTTCAGCTTGCCCGCCATGTTGAGCAAACACCCCATGTCGCCCGCGAGCAGCAGGTCCGCGCCCGTCGCCTCGATGTCGGCGGCCTTGTCCTCGACCATATGGTTGGAGATGTCGGGATACTTCACGCAGAAGGTGCCGCCGAAGCCGCAGCAGACCTCGGCGCTGGGCAGATCAACCATCGTCAGACCCTCGACCGAGCCGAGCAGGTGGCGCGGCTGGTCCTTGATCGACAGTTCGCGCAGCCCCGAACAGGAATCGTGGTAGGTCGCCGTGCCGTCGTAGCGCGCGTCCACCGCCTCCATCCCCCGGATATCGCGCAGGAAGGACACCAACTCGTATGTCCGCCGCGCCAAATGATGCGCGCGCGGCGACTGTTCCGGATCGTCGTCGAACAGGGCGGGGTAGTGGTCCCGGATCATCCCGGCGCAGGAACCGGAGGGCGCGACCACGTAATCGTAGCCGTCGAAGGCGTCGAGCACCTGGCGTGCGATGGCCCGCGTGTCCGCCCGGTCGCCGGAATTATAGGCGGGCTGGCCGCAGCAGGTCTGCAGCCGCGGCACCGCCACACTGCATCCCGCCGCTTCGAGGAGTTTCACCGCCGCGAACCCGACACTCGGCCGGAACAGATCGACCAAGCAGGTCACGAACAACCCGACGCGGGGATTTTCATTTTCCTGTGTCATACGCCCGAAGGCCCAACCCTTGCCATGCCGCCAGAGAATGGCGGGCGGCGGTGGAAAAGGCAACAAATTGGAACGGAATTCCGGTTAACAATTGCGGATTGTCTGGCCCGGAGACAGCCCCGATATCAGCTTTGCGTCATCCGGGCGGCGGCGGGGAGGGGGAGCAGGATGAAGTAGCGGCCGCGGCTGCGCATCTTGCCCGCCTCGGCCAACGCGGCGGCCCCGAAGCCCCAGAAGAAATCGCCGCGCACCGGGCCCTTGATCGCGCCGCCCGCATCCTGCGCCACCATCAGGCGGCGCAACGGCCGGCTTTCGTCATTGGGCCAGTTGGTGTCGAGCCAGACCGGCAGGCCCATCGGAAAGAAACTGCGATCGACCGCGAGGCTGCGCCCCGGCGTCAGCGGCACGCCCTGCGCGCCGATCGGGCCCGCGTCCGGCGGAATTCCCTCGAGGAAGCGGAAGAAGATGAAGCGTGGATTTTCGGCGAACAACGCCGCCGCCTTGTCCGGATTCGCGTCGATCCAGCCGCGGATGCCGTCCCAGGACGCCTTCTCCTTGGTGATCTCGCCCCGGTCGATCAGGGCGCGGCCGATCGACGCGTAGTCATGTCCGTTATGGCCCGCGAAACCGACCCGCACCACCCCGCCATCGGGCAGGACCACCCGGCCCGAGCCCTGAACATGCAGCATGAAGACATCGACCGGGTCGTCGATCCACAGCATCTCGAAGCCCCGGTCGCCGAGCGCGCCGCCCTCGATGTCGCCGCGGGTGTGATAGGGCACGAAGCGGCCGTTCTCGACCCGGCCAACCAGTTCGCGGCCTTTCATCTCGGGATCGAACACGCCGAGGTTTGCGATCACGTGATCATCCGGCAGGCGGTAGATCGGCACGCCGTAGCCGTCCTGCCGGGCGCGCGCGCCGCGCACCTCGATCTCGAAGTAGCCCGTGAACAGGCCTTCCTCGCCATCGGGGCCGAGCGCCGCGAAGGGCCGGAACATCTCTTGGAAATATTGCCGCGTGTCCTCGGCCGACACATCCTCAGCCAAGGCCGCAGCGGCATCGCAGGCAGGGCGCCAATCCTCGGCCGACACCGTGATCGCGCCGGGGCCGTTCGATCCGTTCGGCGGCCGGGTCAGCATCACCCCGCAGGACCGCCGGAAGGCAGCCAGCGCCGGGCGCGGATCGTCCTCGCGCCAGCCCGGCAAGTCATCGTAGGAGAGAGCCGACAGCCGCAGCCCCTCTTGCTTGACCGGCGGCGGCGGTTCGCAGGCGGTCAGTGCGCCGAGCGCCAAAATGACGGCGCCGCGCCGAAATGCGCGGAGGGTGGGGAGAAACCGCGCGAGCGGCCTAGTTCGAGCTGCGCGTCGCAACAAGCGACCAGTTCGGATCGGATGTTTTGGTATTGCGCGCGAAGGTCCAGATATCGGTCACCTTCTCGATCGCATTGGGATCGCCGTCGACGACTTCGCCGTCCTCGCTGCGGGTGGCGTTCACCTGTTCGCTGACATATTTCACGGTCACCGACGCGGTGCCGTCCTCCAGCGACGCTTCGAGGATTTCGGCGGAATCGATCCCGACCAGCGTGGTTTCCTTGGTCTGGCTCGCCCGTTCGCGCACCCGGATCGCCTCGGCGAAGTTATCGTAGACCTCCTTGCTCAACAGCGAGCGCAGGGTCTTCATGTCGCCGAGTGCGAAGGCGGTGATGATCATCTCAAACGCCGAGCGGGCGCCTTCGAGAAAGCCCTTCCGCGTGAAACTGGCGTCCGCGAGCTTGATCTGCGTGATCGACGCGCCAAGCGGCGTATCCGGCTCCTCCTCGGCGGGCTCGTCCCGGGTCGGGATGGCGACGACATTGTCGTTGCCCGCATCCGAAGACGGGCTGTCGCTATTGACCGGCTCGAGCGGGCTGCGTCCCTGGCGCTCGTGGCCCGTCCGCTTGCCCAACACGCTCCCAAGCCGATACACGAGGAAAGCGGCGATCATCGCAAATAAAATAATGTCGAAATATTCGAAGCCGCCGCTCATACGATGCTCTCAGTCTCCGCAGGGTCTACCGGACAGCCCGAATCCCGCGCCGCCCGGTCGATTTTTTCCGTCAGCCGTCCGTTGAATAGGTTCAACCCCGACCTTAGGTTATGGAGGCGGATCGATGCAAGAACCCGGCGTGGCCTCGGTGTCGCATGTTCCACCGCCTAATCCATGTTAGATAGGCAGTTCCCCGGGAAAGGGCAAGCATGCCGATACTGATTCTTCTGGCCTTTATTCTGGTCCCGATCGCCGAAATCGCCGTCTTTATCAAGGCGGGAGAGATGATTGGCCTCGGCTGGACCCTTGCGGTCATCATCCTGACCGCGATGATCGGCACCGCATTGCTGCGCCAGCAGGGCCTGAAAGTCCTGTCGCAAACTCAGGAAAAGCTCAATCGCGGCGAGATGCCGATGGGCGAGCTGTTCACCGGATTGTGTCTTCTGGTGGCCGGCGCCCTGCTGCTGACGCCGGGATTCATCACCGACACCATCGGATTCGCGCTGTTCGTTCCCCCGGTGCGCATGGTGCTCGGCTATTTCGTGCTGCGCCGACTGTCGCGCGGGCAGGGCGCCCGCGTCTGGGTCAACGGCGAGGAAGTCGGACCGGGAACCGGACGCGGACCGGGTGCCGGCGCCGGACCGCGGGGCCACGGCCCTGGCGGCGGCCCGATCATCGACGGCGACTACACCGACGTCACCGACCCGCCCGACAAAGACCGGCCCGGCAACGGGTCCGGCGGGTCGGGGTCCAGCCCCTGGCGGCGGATCGAATAACCCAGTTTCTTATCGATTATCACGGAGCGGATCATATGATTTTGATGCGGCACGGGCAGTCGCATTTCAACGTGCACTATGCGGAAACGCGCCAGGATCCCGGATTACGCGACCCGGGACTGACCGACCTCGGCCGCGAACAGGCCGCCGTCGCCGCGGCACATCTGGAACGGGAACAGCAAGTCCATCGGATCGTCGCCAGCCCGTATACCCGGGCGCTCGAGACCGCCGATATCGTCGCCCAAGCGCTCGGCTTGCCGGTGACCGTCGATCCGATGGTGGGCGAGCGCGCGGTGTTCACCTGCGACATCGGCACGCCGCGCTCGCATCTCGAAGCGCGCTGGCCGGACATCGCGCTCCATCATGTCGAGGAAGAATGGTGGCCGGCGCTCGAGGAGAGCGAGCCGGATTTCCACGCGCGGTCGCTGAGCTACCGGACGCAGCTTGCCGATAGCGGCGACTGGCGCGGCACGCTGGTCGTCTGCCATTGGGGATTCATCCGGGCATTGACCGGACACGGCGTGCAGAATGCCGATCTCGTCGCCTTCGACCCGACCGCGCCGCACCCGGGCGGCGGCACTGTTGTGCCGGTTGCCGATCCATGTTAGCCACCGAAATCAGGCCAAGAAGGAGCATGTAATGCCCAGCGACATCACAGGTGGCGACGGAGACGGCGCCGATTTCAACAATCCGCAAATCCGTGGCGAGGGCGAGGAAGACGCGGGCCTCGCAGTGCCGATCCACTTCGTGCTGCAATACATCAAGGACCTGTCCTACGAGAATCCGCGGGCGCCGCAGATCTATCAGGATTTCGACGAGCCGGACGTGAATATCAACGTGAATGTCCAGGCCGACGACCTGGCGCCGCGGGCCTTCGAAGTGTCGCTGAAGTTGTCGGTCTCGGCGAAGAACGGCAACGAGACGGCCTTCCTTGCGGAGCTGGACTACGCCGGCATCGCGAATGTCGACGAGTCCGTGCCGGAGGAAAACGTGCGGCCGCTCGTGTTGATCGAAGGGCCGCGCCTGCTGTTTCCGTTCGCGCGCTCGATCCTGGCGAACCTGACACGCGACAGCGCCTTCCCGCTGCTGCTGCTGGGACCAATCGATTTCGTCAAGATGTACAGCGACAGCGTCCAGGCGCAGGGCGGCGCTCCCGCGCAGGCCTGATCTTATCGGGGTGAGGGCCGGCGGCGGTTACTGCCGCCAGATCGGATCCTTCAGCGTTTCCACCATCGCCGCATGCGCCTCCAGTTCCTCGGGGCTGGCCGAATGCGGGCGGGCGGGCCGGAAGGGCCGTTCGGCGGATTTTCGCATCTGCGCGACACCGCCGGAGGACGCAAGTTCGAGCCCCGGCTGCCGGCCGCCGATCAATTCGAGATAGACCTCCGCCAGCAGTTCCGCATCGAGCAGCGCGCCGTGCTTGGTGCGCGCGCTGTTGTCGATTTCGAAGCGCCGGCAGAGCGCGTCCAGACTGGCCTGCGCACCGGGAAAGCGCGCCCGCGCCATCTGCACCGTGTCGATCGACCGGCTCATCGGGATCGTCGCCTGACCGAGCCGTTCCAGTTCCGCGTTGAGGAACCCCATGTCGAAACTGGCGTTGTGAATGATCAGCTTGGCGTCGCCGATGAAGCTCAGGAAATCCCCGGCGACGGCGGCAAAGACCGGATGCTTCTCCAGGAAGGCCTCGGACAGACCGTGCACCTGGAACGCCTCGTCCGGCATATCGCGCTCGGGGTTGATATAGACGTGATAGGACTCGCCGGTGAGGATGTGGTTCACCAGCTCGACGCAGCCGATTTCGACGACACGGTCGCCGCCTTTCGGGTTCAGGCCCGTGGTTTCCGTATCGAGGACGATTTCACGCATCTGGGTGGCTGGCCTCCGGTCTTAAGGTCCGGTCTTAAATAAGCTTCGACGATCAGCAGGGCGGCCAGTGTCGGCCGCTTCGCTGGGACATGAGTCTGACGATTGCGGTCAGCCGCTGCAAGGTCAATCGATGGCCGAGGCCGGACGGCACGATGAAGTCGGCGCGCCGGCGCTTATCCAATTCGGGCATCTGCCGGGCGCGAATTTCCTCGAGCCGTTCCCTGGTCATGCCAGGCCGGCGCAACACGCGGGCGGCCTGAATGAACGCTGGCGCAGTGATCAGGATCGTCGCGTCGCATCCCCGGTCACCGCCGGTCTCGAACAGCAGCGGCACGTCGAGCGCCACCACCTTCATCCGCCGCGACGCCTCGCGCCGCAGGAAGCGGCCTTTCTCTTCGCTCACCATCGGGTGCAGGATCGCCTCCAGCTTCTTGAGCGCGGCGGGATCGCCGAACACCTTGGCGCCGAGCGCCGGCCGGTCGACCGCGCTATCCACCACAACCCCCGGGAAGGCATCCCCCACCGCCGCCACCGCGCGGCCGCCGGGTCCGATCAGTCGATGCACCGCGGCATCCGAATCATGCACCGGGACGCCGAGCCGGCGCAGCATCGCCGCCGCCGTGCTCTTGCCCATGCCGATCGATCCGGTAAGTCCAAGTATGATCACGCCGCGGCCTCCGGATTTCAGTCCAGGTCGGCCAGCACGAAATCGCGCAGGTCCGCATCGACCTCGGGCCGGGTGCCGAACCAGGCCTCGAATCCGGGCTGAGCCTGATACAGCAGCATGCCGAGGCCATCGACGACCGGGTTCCCGCGCGCACGCGCGTCCGCCAGCAGCGGCGTTTCCAGCGGCGCGTAAACGATGTCATTGACCACCGCGCCGGCCGGCAGCCGCGAGAGGTCCAGATCGAGCGCGGGCTGCCCCGTCATGCCGAGGGTCGTGGAATTTACCAGCAGCGCCGCCCCGGCAAGCGCCTCGGTCCGGTCTCCCCAGGGCGCGGCGGCCGCCGGTTCGATTTCCGCGGCAAGCGATTCCGCGCGGGCTTGAGTTCGATTGAGAATTCGAAGCTCGGTCACGCCGGCATCGGCGAGGGCGATCGCCAGACCCCGCGCCGCGCCGCCCGCGCCGAGCAGGACGGCCGGACCGTCCGCCGGCTGCCAGCCGCTGCCGTGCCGCAGGTTTTCGATGAAACCGTAGGCATCGGTATTGCTGCCCTGCAACGCACCGTCGTCGCCGACCACGATCGTGTTCACCGCGCCGATACGCCGGGCCTGATCGGTCACGCTATCGCAGATACCGACCGCCGCTTCCTTATGCGGCAGTGTCAGGTTCGTGCCGCGGAACCCCAGCGCCGGCAGCGCCCGCAACGCCGTGTTCAGGTTTTCCGGCGCCACGGCAAGCGGTACATAGGCCCCGTCGATGCCGTGCCGGTCGAGCCAGTGTCCATGCAGCCGCGGCGACCGGGAGTGACCGATCGGCCAGCCCATCACGCCGGCGAGTTTTGCAGAGCCGCTGAGATTCATTCGACGACGATCCCATGACCGCGCAAAGTGTCAAGCAGCGGCAGCAACGGCAGGCCGAGGATGGTGAAAAAATCGCCGTCGATCCGACTGAATAATTGCGCGCCCTTTCCCTCGAGCTGGTAGGCACCCACCGACCGGCAAACGTCGGCGCCGACACGGTCGAGATAGTCGTCGATAAACCCGTCGCTGAACTGCCGCATGGTCAGCCGCGCCCGGTCCACATGTTGCCAGAGGCAAATACCGTCGCGGACGATCACTGCGGCGGTGACCAACTCGTGCGTCCTGCCGCGCAATGATTCGAGATGCCCGCGCGCCTGTGCGACATCCACCGGTTTATCGAACCAAACGCCCTCGCAATCGAGCATCTGATCCGCACCGATGACCAAACCGCCCGGATGCCGCTCTGCTGTTTCCTGCGCCTTTAGTTCGGCGAGCCGCACCGCGACCTGCGCCGCGTCCGCACCTTCGGCCTTCAGCGATCGTTTCACCTGGTCCTCGTCGACCGACGACGCATCCTGAATCGGATCGAGCCCCGCGTTGCGCAGGACCGTCAGCCGCGACTGGCTCGCCGAGGCAAGAATGAGCGTTGGCGTGCCGGACGGATCACGCATCGTCGCCGCGGATTTGTTCGTAGCGCTGCAAAATGGCCGCGGCGGTTTCCTCGATCGACCGGCGTGTCACGTCGACCACCGGCCAGTTATTCTTGGTGAACAATCGGCGCGCATTGGCGACTTCTTCGCGCACGGTTTCCGGGTGCACATAGTCGGTATCGTCTTCCTGTGACAACTGCCGTAACCGGTTCTTGCGAAGTTGGATCAACCGTTCCGGCGTCTTCGTGAGCCCGATGATGACCGGACCGGTCTCCTTGTCGAGCGCGAAGAGTTCCGGCGGCGGATCGACACCGGGCACCAGCGGTACATTGGCGACCTTGAATCCCCGGTTCGCCACATACATCGACGTCGGTGTCTTCGACGTCCGCGAAACGCCAACAAGAATGATATCGGCATTGTGCAGATTCCAGACGCCTTGCCCGTCGTCATGGTTCAAGGCGTAGGTCATCGCGTCGATCCGGTCGAAGTAATTTGCATCCAACACATGCTGGCGACCGGCTTCACCCTGGCTTTCCAATCCAAGGTAGGAACCCAGCGTGGCAATCACCGGATCCAATATCGGAATGCACGGCACGCCGAGATGACGGCAGCCATCCTGCAACGACGTCCGCAGCGCGTCGTTGACGATGGTGAACATCACGACACCGGGATGGTCGGCTACGCTGGCCAAGACTTTCTCGACATGGCCAGTGGTCCGCACCAGGGTCCAATGATGCTCATGCGGTTCGACGCCTTCGAACTGCGACAGGCAAGCACGTGCGACACTATGTATCGTTTCCCCGGTCGCATCCGAAACCAGATGAAGATGAAACTGTTTGACCATGCCTTGGCCGTCGCCTTGTTCGCTCACATTCACCTTCGCTGAAACTCTGTTGATCGAATCTGGATAACATCGCCCGTGTAACGGAAGGAACATTCTATTCGCGAAGCCGGATTCTTCGCACACAAGGTTTCCGCTTCCGGATAACTCTTACCCACCATCCCCGAGAACGCGAACCAATGATGTTGCGATCGGGTTGTGCACGTCATTCACCGTGTGACCGACTCGCCATTTTCCTAGGACGGTGTGCTTCGGTTGATCCGCTTATACACAAGGCGCTCAATCATGCACAGCGTGCTGGGGATAGGATTCTGTTTACGGTGATCCCCATGACTCACCGCAGCACTACTACTACAACATTACTTTTAATAATTAATATGGTAGGGAAGGGAAAATTTATGGCTCGAAATTTACACCAAAGCGACATGGCTCCGTGACGATCGAACGCAAATCTTTCCTCCGAGTGTTGGGCGGCGAAACCTGTATGCCGCCGCCGATCTGGCTCATGCGTCAGGCGGGCCGTTATCTTGCGGAGTATCGAAAAATCCGCGCGGAGGTCGGGAGCTTCCTCGATCTTTGCTACTCGCCGGAACACGCGACGGAAGTAACGTTGCAGCCGATCCGCCGGTTTGGGTTCGATGCGGCGATCCTGTTTTCGGATATCCTGGTCGTGCCGCATGGGCTCGGTCAGGAGGTTCGTTTCGTCGAAGGCGAGGGACCGAAACTGTCGCCGATCCGCAGCGGGTCGGACATGTCGGGTTTATCGCTGACGGCGATGCAATCCGCGTCGGGACCGCTGGAGCCCGTGTATGAAGCGGTCGGCCGCATCCGCGAAGCCTTGCCGGCGGAGACCGCGTTGATCGGGTTTGCCGGCGCGCCGTGGACCGTGGCGGCCTATATGGTGGAAGGCGGCACGAGCCGCGATTTCCATGCGATCAAATCCTGGGCGCTGACCGACCCGGACGGGTTCGGCGCGTTGATGGATCTATTGGTCGAGGCGACGGCAGAACATCTGTCACGCCAGGTGAATGCCGGGGCCGACGCGGTCCAAATCTTCGATAGCCATGCGGGTGTCCTGCCCGACGGTGCTTTCGAGAAATGGATCATCGAACCCACCGCACGAATCGTCGCGGCGCTGCGGGACAAGCATCCGAATTTCCCGATCATCGGATTTCCGCGCGGGGCGGGTCTGCGCTATCCGGATTACGCGGCGAAGACCGGTGTTACCGCTGTCGGGCTCGACAGCGTTGTGCCCGTGGCCTGGGCGCGGGATGCGCTGCAAAGCCAATTGCCGGTGCAAGGCAATCTCGACCCGGTCTATCTGCTGGCCGGTGGCGCCAAGATGTTGACCGCGGCGGACCGGATTCTGGATGCCTTGGGCGGGGGACCGTTCATCTTCAATCTCGGTCACGGCGTCATCAAGGAAACCCCGCCCGACCATGTGACGGCGCTGATCGAGCATATCAGAGCCCGAACAACATGAGCGAACGTCTCGCGGTGGTGTTGTTCAATCTGGGCGGACCCGACCGGCTGGAAGCGGTCCAGCCATTCCTGTTCAATCTGTTTAACGACCCGGCGATCATCGCTCTGCCGCAACCGTTTCGGTGGGCCATCGCGAAACTGATATCGTCGCGCCGCGCGCCCATCGCGCAGGAGATTTACGAAGAGTTGGGTGGCGGGTCGCCGCTGTTGGCGAACACCGAGGCACAGGCCAGCGCCTTGCAGAATGCCGTTGCTGCGCGGTCCGGCGGTGCGATGGAGTTCCGGTGCTTCATCGCGATGCGCTATTGGCACCCGTTGACCGAACAGACGGTCGCGGACGTTCAGGCCTGGAATCCGGACCGTATTCTGTTGTTGCCGCTCTATCCGCAATACTCGACGACAACGACCGAATCCTCGATCTTGGCATGGCGGCGGGCGGCGGCAAAGGCAAGATTATCCGTCCCGACCGCGACCGTTTGCTGTTACCCGGTGCTCGATGGTTTCATCGCCGCGTCCGCCGAATTGTTGCGCAAAACGCTTCGCTCCGCCGGTGACGGCGTGAAGCCGCGGGTGCTGTTCTCGGCGCATGGCCTGCCGCAGAAGGTGATCGACCGCGGCGATCCATACCAGTATCAAGTTGAGCGGACTGCCGCCGCCATCGTGGCGGCGCTGCCGGAGGAAGGGTTCGACTGGACCGTCTGCTATCAAAGCCGCGTGGGTCCGCTGGAATGGATCAAACCGTATACGGAAGATGAAATCCGCCGTGCCGGTGACGAGGGCGTGCCGCTGATCGTCATGCCGATCGCCTTCGTGTCGGAGCATTCGGAAACGCTTGTCGAACTGGATATCGAGTATCGCGAATTGGCCGAGGAAGCCGGCGTGCCGGGGTACGAGCGTGTTTCGACCGTGTCGAGCGATTCCGATTTCATCGATGGACTTGCGAAACTGGTTGACGAAACGCGGCAATCGCTTCAGGACGTCAGCGCTGCCGGCGGCGCGCGGCTCTGTCCTGCCGACCGGCAATGCTGCGGGTACCTACAGCTCGGCTGACGAGGGGGCCGGTCATGGAAATCTATCAGTGGATAAAAGCGTTGCACCTGATCAGCGTGATCGCATGGATGGCCGGCCTGCTCTACCTGCCGCGACTCTACGTCTATCACTGCGACGCGCAGCCCGGATCGGACAAGTCTGAAACCTTCAAGGTCATGGAACGCCGGTTGCTGCGGGCGATCATGAATCCGGCGATGATCGCCGCTTATGTGTTCGGCTTCTGGTTGCTGTATTTGAGCGAGGCGTGGACCGAACCCTGGATGATCGTCAAGTTGGTGCTGATCGCGGCCATGACGCTGGCGCATCATTCGATGGCGTTGTGGCGGAAGGATTTCGAGGCCGATCGCAACACGCGCAGCGTCAAGTTCTATCGCATCGCCAACGAGGTGCCGACGGTTCTGATGATCGGCATCGTCATTCTGGTGATCGTGCAGCCTTTTTAGAGGCTTTCTGAGGCACCGTTGACGGTAAAGAAATATTTACCATTTTTCGGATATTGTTCTTGTCCGCGACATACTTTTGAGTATAGTTCGCGAAACGGTCGGCGGTAATCGCTTCGCCGGCGTTCGGTGAACCCGGACGCAGGTACGATAAGTCCCCGCATTGGACCGGTCTCCCAACGATACGATTTCCGACAAAGAACGACGGTTTCCCGCCACAGGCGGAACCATCTTAATAAAAAGCGAAATCCGCACTCCGCACAGGCTTCACATAGCGGCAGATCCATGAAATTTGATGATGTTCACCTCCACGACCTGAAGCAGAAAGCTCCGGCCGAACTTCTCGGAATAGCAGAAGAGCTGGAGATCGAAAACGCCAGTACCCTGCGAAAGCAGGACATGATGTTCGCCATTCTCAAGGAGTTGGCCGAACAAGACGTGCCGATCACCGGCGATGGCGTGCTCGAGGTGCTGCAGGACGGTTTCGGCTTCCTGCGGTCGCCGGAATCGAACTACCTCCCCGGACCCGACGATATCTACGTCAGCCCCAGTCAGGTGCGGCGGTTCGGGCTGCGAACCGGCGATACGGTCGAAGGCACGATTCGCGCGCCGAAGGACGGCGAGCGGTATTTCGCGCTGCTGAAGGTGAACAAGGTCAATTTCGACGACCCGGAGCATGTGCGGCACCGCATCAACTTCGACAATCTGACGCCGTTGTACCCCGACGAGAAACTGGGCCTCGAGATCGACGATGCAAAGGCCGATCCGAAGAAACAGGATCAGACCTGCCGCGTCATCGAATTGGTAGCACCACTCGGCAAGGGGCAGCGTGGCTTGATCGTCGCGCAGCCGCGCACCGGCAAGACCGTGATCATGCAGAACATCGCGCATGCGATCACCGAAAACCATCCCGAGGTCTATCTCATCGTGCTGCTGATCGACGAGCGGCCCGAGGAAGTCACAGACATGGACCGGTCGGTGAAGGGCGAGGTCGTCAGCTCTACCTTCGACGAACCGGCGGCGCGCCACGTTCAGGTCGCTGAAATGGTTATCCAGAAGGCGAAACGCCTGGTCGAGCACAAGCGCGACGTGGTGATCCTGCTCGATTCGATCACCCGCCTGGCGCGCGCCTACAACACGGTGGTGCCGAGTTCGGGCAAGGTGTTGACCGGCGGTGTCGACGCCAACGCGTTGCAACGGCCGAAACGCTTCTTCGGTGCGGCGCGGAATATCGAAGAGGGCGGGTCGCTGACCATCATCGCGACCGCGCTGATCGATACCGGCAGCCGGATGGACGAAGTGATCTTCGAAGAATTCAAGGGCACGGGTAACTCGGAAATCGTGCTCGACCGCAAACTGTCCGACAAGCGGACCTTCCCGGCGATCGATATCCAGAAGTCCGGTACCCGGAAGGAAGAACTCCTGGTCGACAAGGGCACCCTCTCGAAGATGTGGGTGCTGCGCCGCATCCTGCTGCCGATGGGGCTCACCGACGCGATGGAGTTCCTGCTCGAGAAGCTCAAGCATTCGAAGAACAACAACGATTTCTTCGATTCGATGAATCAGTAGCGGGAATCAGGGGGGAAATCATAGCGGGTTCCGCTACCCCCATTACGCACGACTTCGCGCCGGCTGGACCAGGTTCCGCCGGCGCTGTTCGTTTCGGGAAACCCGCGCATTCCGGGGACTTCCACCGGTTTACCTTCACATGCAGTTAGAGTTTCTACATCTAGTGGGTTAAGCCTTCGGAAGCCACCAGATGGGCGATTCGACCGTTTGCGGCACGGATTTATTAATCCACCCTCGACGGGCGCCCGATTTTTAATTCACGCTGGGTCCGCGCCAGAAAAAAGGCGGGATCCGTAAAATCCCGCCTTCGTTCAGGTTGATCGGCCCGGCTACGGAATCAGGATCGTCGATCCGGTCGTCCGGCGGCCCTCCAGCGCACGGTGCGCCTTCGCCGTATCCTTCAATTTGAAGGTCTGGTCGACCCGGATCTTGAGGCCGTTCTTGACCGCGCGGAACAAGGCCCGGGCGCTCTTTTGCAGGTCGTCGTCGGCGGCGACATAGGTCATCAGCGTCGGGCGGGTGAAGTAGAGCGACCCTTTCTGCCCCAAGATGCCGGTGTTGAACGGCGGCACCGGGCCGGACGCGTTGCCGAAGGACACCAATAGGCCGCGCGGCGCGAGGCAGTCGAGCGACGATTCGAAGGTCGACGCACCGACCGAGTCATAGACCACCGGCACGCCCTTGCCGCGGGTGATCTTCTCGACGCGCTTGACGAGGTTTTCCTTTTTGTAGAGCACCGGGTAGGTACAGCCGTGGCGTTTCGCCAGCTTGGCCTTGGCGTCGGACCCGACGGTGCCGATCACCTTGACGCCGAGCTGCTTAAGCCATTGGCAGGCGATCAACCCGACGCCGCCGGCCGCGGCGTGGAAGACCACGGTCTCGCCCTTCTTCACCCGGTAGGTGCGGCGGATCAGGTATTCGGCGGTCAGGCCTTTCAACATCATCGCCGCCGCCTGCTGATCGCTGATCCAGCTCGGCAGTTTGACGACGCGGTTGGCCGGCACCACGCGGATATCCGTGTAGGATCCTGGGATCGTGCAATAGGCGACACGGTCGCCTTCCTTCAATCCCTTCACGCCGCGGCCGACGGCATCGACGACACCGGCGGCTTCCATGCCGATCGTCGCGGGCAGGTCCATCGGGTACAGCCCCGACCGGTGGTAGGTGTCGATGAAGTTGAGACCGACCGCGGTCTGTTGAATCCGGATTTGCCCCGCCTTGGGGCTTTGGAGGGGAACCTCCTCGAATTTGAGGACCTCGGGCCCTCCCGATTTGTGCATGCGAATAGCGTGCGGCATTTCAATGAATCCCGTTTTATCGTTGAAAGAAATAGTTTCGGTCGCGGCGCGCTTAGGAAAGGTTTTCCCTAAAGCAGGCGAGCGTGCGTTCGTCGGCGAGATTGGCCGCCGCCGCGTCGTAGTTGACGCCGTTGTTGCGTGCGAAAGCGTGATCGACGCCGGGATAGTTGTGGACCGCGACATGCGCGTGCCCCTTCAGCCCGTCGTTGATCTTGGCCTGCGCCTCCTTCGAGACGAAGCCGTCCTCTTCCGCGATGTGCAGGATCGTCGGCGTGGTGATGGCCGACGCCTTGTCGAGTTGCTCGTCGATGCCGACGCCGTAGTAGGAGACGTTGCAGTCGGAATCCGAGTCTGCGGCCATCAGGTAGACCAGCAACCCGCCGAGGCAAAACCCGACGGTGCCGGCCTTGCCGTTACAGCCGTCGACCCCGCGCAAATGCGCGAGCGACGCTTTCAGATCCTCGACGCCCTTCGGCACATCGAAGCCTTGATACAGTTCGAAGGCGCGCGCCCATTCCTCTTCCGACTGGTCGGTGAGCTGGATGCCCGGCTCCTGCCGCCAGAAGATGTCGGGGCAGAGGGCGAAATAGC
Organism: Alphaproteobacteria bacterium; assembly: GCA_965228425.1. Lineage (GTDB taxonomy): Bacteria > Pseudomonadota > Alphaproteobacteria > UBA8366 > UBA8366 > JAJFJD01. Next base: position 404,639 of record OZ245815.1, read on the forward strand.
CTTGCGCGGCGAGATGATCGCAATGGTCGCGCATGTCCTTGTTCACGCCGAAGATTTCCTGGATGACGAGGATACCGCCGCCGCTGCCGCTGGAAGGCGTGGCGAGATATCCGGAGAAGTCGCCGTCGGCGCCGTTGATGGTGATGTCTGGCATGGTCCCTGTTCCTTAAGTTCCCTTAGTCCCTGTCACGAGCCCGTGTTGCGGACTCTTTCGCGGTCCGGTCCCGGACCGACCCTGTTGATTGCGCGCACCGTTCTTTTCGTCGTCGCCATTCACGCGCCGTGCGGTGCGCGGCGGCAGAATATCCCGCGTGCTCGGGCTTGTCACCGGTAGGCGGCGAACAGATCGTCATGCGCTTCATGCGCCAGCAGCCAGCGCTTGGTCGGCGCGCCCTCGCCGCCGGAGAAACCGCCGAGCTTGCCACCCGCCGCGACGACGCGGTGGCAGGGCACGATGATCGGGATGGTGTTCTGGCCGCAGCCTTGGCCGACTGCCTGCGGCGGCATGCCGATCGCCTTGGCGATGTCGCCGTAGGTGCGGGTGAGGCCGAAGGGGATGTCGAGCATCGCCTGCCGCATCGACTGTTGGAAGGGTGTGGCCGGCGCGGCGAAAGGGAGATCGAAATCCTTGCGGTCGCCGGCGAAATATTCGGCCACTTGATCCGCCGCCGTTTGCAGCAGAGTCGTCGGATCTTCGGTAACGCCGGCCTCGAACCGCAGTTCGGCGATCGCGCCGTCCCGTTCGAGGACGGTGAGGGGGCCGAGTGGCGAGTCGAACGTCAGCGACGGCATTTTCAGGAGTCCGAGTTGGCCAGATGATCGCGTAAGGCCGCGGGGTCGGTGATTGGCGCGGAGCACGCCATGTTGGCGCAGATATAGGCGGCGGGTTTTCCGTCCACCAATCCTTTGCCCGCTGCCGGGTGGCCGTCGGCCAGCGCTTGGTCGGGGGAGAGCAGCGTCAGCACACGGTTCGGCAGGGAGACGCGCCGCACCACATTACGGAGAGCGTTGGTCGCCGCGTCCGACGCGTCGCCGACGATGACGATCTGTTGCGCCGACTGCAGCAGTTCATTGCCGTTCAACAGGCTGGAAAGGGGGAAGAAATTGCGCTGTACCTCGCCGGAGAATCCGCTGATCAGGGCTTCGGCCTTTGCCCGGTAGGCATCGTCGCCGGTCAGATGGTAAAGCCGCGCGAAGACGCCGACCAAAACGCCGTTGCCGGCGGGCACGGCATTGTCGTTGGCGTGCTTGCTGCGCGCGATCAAGGAGGGCGTGTCGTCGGCGGTGAAGAAATAGCCGGCGGCGTCGGGATCGCTGTAATGCGCGTCGACGTCGGCAAGCCAGGCTTTCGCCTGATCGAGATAGGCCGGGTCGCCCAGGACTTCGTAGAGGGCGAGGGCGGCGCGGCTGAGCGTCGCGTAATCGTCGAGCGTCGCCGCATGGCGGGCCCGGTCGTCGCGCCAGCTATGGCGCAGGCGGCCGTCGACGGTCATGTCGTTCTGCACGAACCGGAAGGCGCGGACCGCGGCCTCGATCCAGCCGGGCCGGTCGAAGGTGTCGCCCGCGGTGGCGAGCGCGCCGATCATCAGGCCGTTCCAGTCGGCCAGCACCTTGTCGTCGAGGCCGGGCGGGATGCGTTTGGCCCGTTCGGCGAACAGCAGCGCGCGGTCCTCGGCGAGGCGTGCTTCCTCCGCGTCGTCCAGCAATTCCATGCTGCTCAGGCGGTTGAGGATGGTGTTGCCTTCCCAGTTGCCGAATTGCGTGACGTCATAGACCGCCTTGAACGGGGCCGCGCGGTCGCCCAGCAGGGCGTCGATCTCCGCTTCGGTCCAGACGTAGAACTTGCCTTCGACGCCTTCGCTGTCGGCGTCCAGACTGCTGGAGAAGCCGCCCTTCGCCGTGACCATCTCGCGCAGGACCCACTCGACGGTTTCCGCCGCGCGTTGGGCGTAGAGCGGCGCTTGCGTGTCCTGCCAGACCAGGGTCAGCAGATCGAGAAGCTGCGCGTTGTCGTACAGCATCTTCTCGAAATGCGGCACCAGCCAGCGGTCGTCGACGGAGTAACGCGCGAAGCCGCCGCCGACATGATCGTAGATGCCGCCCTGGCACATGTTGTCGAGGGTGACGGTCACCGCCTGTCTGAAGGGCGCGTTGCCTGTGCGTTTCCAGGCGCGCCAAATCTGCTCCATGATCTGCGGCTGGGGAAACTTGGGCGCGCTGCCGACGCCGCCGCGGAACTGGTCCACGTTTTTCGCCAAATGCTCGGCGATCTGGTCCAGCATCGCGATCGGCACCGCGTCGCCCGGCGCCGGTTGGGACAGCTTCTCCAGTCCCTCGCGCAGCGCCACCACATTCTTTTCGATCCGTTCGGGCTCGTCGCGGAAAACCTTGGCGACGCTGTTCAGGACGTCGCCGAAACCGGGCCGCCCGAAGCGCGGCTCCGGCGGAAAATACGTGCCGCCCCAGAACGGCTCGCCGTGCGGGGTCAGGAACATGGTCAGCGGCCAGCCGCCCTGTTCGCCCATCATCTGCAGCGCCGACTGATAGATGCCGTCGATGTCCGGGCGTTCCTCGCGATCGACTTTGATGTTGACGAACTGTGTATTCATCAGGTCCGCGATGCCGTCATTCTCGAAGCTTTCATGCGCCATGACGTGGCACCAGTGGCAGGCGGCATAGCCGATCGAAAGCAGAATCGGTTTGTTCTCGCGTTGGGCGCGGGCGAGGGTTTCTTCATCCCAGGCCATCCAGTGCACAGGATTGTCCTTGTGCTGTAGTAGATAGGGGCTGGTTTCCTGTCCCAGCAGGTTCTCGCTCATGTCGTGCCGTACTCCCCAGCCTCGGTCGCGCGTTGCCGCTCCGTTGCTTCCACAGTAGCTTAGCGCCGGGACGCACACCAGACGCGCGCATCCCGCGATGGCCCCGTTCGGGGCGCGTCCTGAATCAGGATGTAGAGTGATCGCGCAGGGAGTCGAGCGCGTGCCGAGCGGCGGAAGAGGACGTAGCGGAGAATGAGCGAGACCATCTATGCCGTGGCGAGCGGCGCCGGCCGCGCCGGGATCGCCGTGCTGCGCCTGTCGGGGCCGGCCGCCGATGCCGCTTTGTCGGCGCTGTCGGACGCGCCGTTGCCGCCGCCGCGCCGGGCCGCGCGGATTCGCCTGCGTGATCCCGAGAGCGCCGCGCCGCTCGATGACGGGCTCGCGCTGCGCTTTCCGGGACCCGCGAGCTATACCGGCGAAGACGTGGTCGAACTGCATATCCATGGCGGCAGCGCGGTGATCGCCGCGGTGTTCGAGGCGCTGGGCCGGCTGCCGGAATTGCGGATGGCCGAGCCCGGGGAATTCACGCGGCGCGCGGTGCTCGCCGGTAAGATGGATTTGACCGCGGCGGAAGGTTTGATCGACCTGATCGACGCGGAGACCGAGGCGCAGCGAAAACAGGCGCTGCGCCAGGCGGATGGCGCGCTGGGCGCGCTGTACGACGATTGGCGGGATCGGCTCGTTCCGGCGTTGGCGCATCTGGAGGCGGCGATCGATTTTCCCGATGAGGATTTGCCGGAAAACCTCGCGGCGAAAATCGAGCCGGTCCTGGCCGCGCTGAAGACGGAAATGAGTGCCCATCTCGACGACAGCCGGCGCGGCGAGCGGCTGCGCCAAGGGGTTCAGGTCGCCATCGTCGGGCCGCCGAACGCGGGCAAGTCCAGTCTGCTGAACGCGCTGGCGCGGCGGGACGCCGCCATCGTGTCGGCGACTGCGGGCACCACCCGGGACGTTATCGAGGTGCGGTTGGATCTTGGGGGTTTCCCGGTCTTGGCGGCGGACACCGCCGGTCTGCGCGAGGCGCGGGATGATATAGAGGCCGAGGGCATCCGCCGGGCGCGGCGCTGGGCCGGGGCGGCGGATTTAAAAATCGCCGTCTTCGCCGTGGATAACCCCTCGGCGGCGGGTGCGGCGGCCGACGTGGTGGATGCCGATACCGTCGTGGTCCTGAACAAGGTCGATTTGGGCGAGCCGGATTGGGCTCCGCCGCCAGCGCTGGGATGTTTCCCGGTGTCCGTGACGACCGGCCAAGGCATCGACGCGCTGGTGGCGGGATTGACCCGTGCGGTGGCCGACCGGGTATCCGTCGGCGCGGCCCCGTTGATGACCCGGGCGCGGCACCGGGCCGCAGTCACGGAGTGTATGGACGCGCTGGGCCGGGCCACGGCGGCATCCTTGCCGGAGCTGGCGGCGGAGGATCTGCGGCTGGCCGTTCGGGCCTTGGGGCGGATCACGGGCGCGGTCGATGTGGAGGATTTACTGGACGTCATTTTCCGGGATTTCTGCATCGGAAAATAACCCCGGCTCAGTTGCGATGTTTCACGTGAAACATTGCGGCGGCGGAGACCGGATCGTCCTTTCGGAGGCTTTGACTTCCGCCGGACGCGCCCCTACATTCCGCGCCATGAGCGCAGAGCGGACATCGATGGACGGTGCGAAAGCCTGGGACGTGATCGTCGTGGGCGGCGGCCATGCGGGCTGCGAAGCCGCCGCCGCCGCGGCCCGTTTCGGCGCGGCCACCCTGCTTGTCACCCACAAGCTGGAGACCATCGGCGAGATGTCCTGCAACCCGGCGATCGGCGGCCTGGCGAAGGGCCATCTGGTGCGGGAGATCGACGCATTGGACGGGGTGATGGGCCGGGTCATCGACCGGGCCGGCATCCAATTCCGCATCCTGAACCGCAGCAAGGGCCCTGCGGTCCAAGGGCCGCGCGCGCAGGCGGATCGCACGCTGTATCGGGCCGCGATGCAGGCGGTTTTGGCCGAGCAGGATAATCTCGAAATTCGGGCCGCCAGCGTCGAGGATTTGATCCTAACGCCGGAAGGCCGCGTCGCGGGTATTTTGACGGCGGACGGGGCGGCGCTGCGGGCGCCCCGGGTGGTGCTGACCACTGGCACTTTCCTGCGCGGCATGATCCATCTCGGCGAGGAACGCACCCCGGCCGGGCGGGTCGGCGATGCGGCGTCCTATGGCCTGTCGGCGACCCTTGATAGGGCCGGGTTCGCGCTGGGCCGGCTCAAGACCGGCACCCCGCCCCGGCTCGACGGCCGGACGATCGATTGGGACGGGTTGGCGGTCCAGCCGGGCGACGATCCGCCCGTGCCGTTCTCCTATATGACGACGCGGATCGAGACGCCGCAGGTTCCGTGTCACATCACCTATACCTCCCCGGAGGGGCATGATCTGATCCGCGCCAACCTCGATCGCGCGCCGATCTATTCCGGCCAAATCGCCGGGACCGGTCCGCGCTACTGTCCGTCGATCGAGGACAAGGTCGTCCGGTTCGCTGACAAGAGCCGGCATCAGATTTTTCTGGAGCCGGAAGGGCTGGACGACCATACGGTCTATCCCAACGGCATCTCCACGTCGCTGCCGCGCGATGTCCAGGCCGCCCTGATTAAAACTATTCCTGGCCTGGAACGCGCGAAAATAATTCGCCCGGGCTACGCCATCGAATACGATTTCGTCGATCCGCGAGAGCTGCATCCGACCCTCGAGACAAAAAAAATTGCGGGCCTTTACTTCGCCGGACAAATAAATGGGACGACCGGCTACGAGGAGGCCGCGGCCCAAGGGTTGATGGCCGGGCTCAATGCGGCGCTGGGGGCCGCCGATGGGGACCCCTTGGTGCTCGACCGGGCGGACGCCTATATCGGTGTGTTGATCGACGATTTGGTCACCAAGGGCACGCGCGAGCCCTATCGAATGTTTACCTCGCGCGCCGAATACCGCCTCAAACTGCGCGCCGATAACGCGGACCAGCGGCTGTCGCCGGTGGGGCAAAAGGTCGGGTGTTTGTCGCCGGACCGGGACCGGCATTGGGCTGCCAAGCGGGGCGCCCTGGCGGCGGCGCGGGAGCGGGCGTCGGCCTTGCGCGCGAGCCCCAACGAACTGGCCAAACACGGGATCGAGGTCAGCCGGGACGGTACCTTGCGGACCGCGATGGATCTGCTGGCCTTCCCCAACATCGACCTGGAGACCCTCGCCGGGGTTTGGCCGGAACTGGCCGGCGTGGCGGGGGACATCCGGATGCAGCTCGAAATCGACGCCCTTTACGCCAGCTATATCGAACGGCAGGACGCGGACATTCGAGCCTATCGCCGCGACGAAGCCCTGCGGCTGCCGGCGGATCTGGACTACGCCGCGGTGGGCAGCCTATCGACCGAAGTCCGGGAGAAGCTGATCGAGGCCCGGCCGGCCACCTTGGGCGCCGCCTCGCGGATTTCGGGCGTAACGCCGGCGGCGCTGGTGGCGCTGCTGCGGCATGTCAGACGGGGCGTGCCGGCGGTTGGCCGCTGACCCGCTCACCCCCGCCGCCTTCGCCGAGGCCTGCGATGTTTCACGTGAAACACTGGCCCGGCTCCAGACCTATGTGGACCTGCTGCGGCGCTGGCAGAAGGCGATTAATCTGGTCAGCCGGGACTCGCTGACCGACGTCTGGCGGCGCCATGTCTGGGATTCGGCCCAGCTCCAGCCGCATATTCCCGATCCCGCCGCGCCGATCTTGGACATCGGTAGCGGGGCGGGGTTCCCCGGCCTTATTCTCGCCATTCTGGGGGCGGAGCATGTCATCCTGGTGGACTCCGATGCCCGGAAAGGGAGTTTTCTGCGCGAGGTCGCCCGCCAGACCGGCGCCCCGGCAACGGTCCTGACCGGCCGGGCCGAAGCGATGGCCGATCGGATCGACCCGCCGGCGATCGTTACCGCGCGGGCGGTGGCGTCTTTACCTTTGCTTTTGGATACGATTAAATTATATATAAGACCCAATACAGTCTGTTTCTTCCACAAAGGACGGCAGGTTGATGCGGAAATCGAAGCTGCCCGGAAGGACTGGCGGTTCACCGTTTCGAGAATTCCGAGCCAAACGGACGCCTCGGGCGTCATTCTTAAGTTAGAGGATATCGCGCGTGATTGAGACCGGAGATCAATCGGGCCCGCCACCGGCGCCGCTTCAGACCGGCCCCGCGGCCGGGCCGGCGAAACAGCCCCGCGTCATCGCCGTCGCCAATCAGAAGGGCGGTGTCGGCAAGACGACGACCGCGGTCAATCTGGCCACGGCCATGGCGGCGATCCGCAAATCGGTGCTGGTGCTGGATTTCGACCCGCAGGGCAATGCCAGCACCGGATTCGGGGTAGATCGTTCCGATCGCAAAACGACCTCCTACGAGGTCCTGATGGACGGCATCCCCTTGACCGATGCGGTGCAGAAGACGGCGATCCCGGGCCTGTCGATCGTGCCGTCCTCGGTCCATCTTGCCGGGGCCGAGCTGGAACTGGTCGAACAATCGAGACGGGAATTTCGGCTCTCTGATGCAATCAAGGGGAACGGCAGCGGTTTCGACTATGTGTTGATCGACTGCCCGCCCTCGCTCAACCTGTTGACGCTCAACGCGCTTTGCGCCGCCGACGCGGTGCTCGTGCCGTTGCAGGTGGAATTCTATGCGTTGGAGGGGTTGAGCCATCTGGTCACCACGATCGAGCGGGTGCGCCGCGCCTTCAACCCGACGCTGGAAATCCTCGGGGTCGTGCTGACCATGTTCGACAAGCGCAACAATCTGTCCGAGATGGTGGCCGCCGATGTGCGCGCCCATTTCGGCGACAAGGTCTATGAGACGATCATCCCGCGCAACGTCCGGGTCTCCGAAGCGCCGTCGCACGGCAAGCCCGTGCTGCTCTACGATTGGCGCTGCCCGGGCAGCCAGGCCTATATCCATCTGGCAAGCGAGATTCTCAAACGTGAAGCGTTGGTGGCGTAATGGTGGCGGCGGACGATAGCAAGAAACGCGGGCTCGGCCGGGGCCTGTCCGCATTGTTCGGCGAAGAGGCCGCGGTCAACGAGGCGACCACCCCGTCGGCCGGCGGCGACGGCGTGCGGCAGATGCCGGTCGGCGATCTGCGGCCGGGCAAGTACCAGCCGCGCCAGCATTTCGACGACGAGAGCCTTGCCGGATTGGCGGACTCGATCCGCGAGAAGGGCGTGCTGGAGCCGATCCTGATCCGCGCGCGTCCGGGCGGCGAGGGCTACGAGATCATCGCCGGTGAACGCCGCTGGCGCGCCGCGCAGCTGGCGAAGCTGCACGACGTGCCGGTCCTGCTGCGCGATTTCTCCGACCGCGACGCGCTCGAGATCGCGCTCATCGAAAATATCCACCGCGACGATCTGACGGCGCTGGAAGAGGCCGAAGCCTACAAGCGGCTGATCGACGAATTCGAGCACACCCAGGACGCCCTGGCGAAAGCGATCGGCAAGAGCCGGAGCCATGTCGCCAACACGCTGCGGCTGCTCGGCCTGCCCGACCCGGTGAAGGCGCAGATCCGCGAGGGCGCGTTGAGCGCCGGTCATGCGCGCGCGTTGTTGACCGCCGAGAATGTCGAGTCGCTGGCGCAGGAGGTCGTGAAGAAAGGCCTCAACGTCCGGCAGACGGAACGGTTGGCGCGGCGCGGCAAGCCGAGCGCGACCGGCCGGCCGCGCGGCCGGCCGCCGAAGCCCGCCAAGGATCCCAACACGGCGGCGCTGGAACGCGACCTTGCCGCCATGCTCGGGCTGCGGGTGTCGATCGAGGAACGCGGCGAAGGCGGCCAGCTCTCGATCCATTACGAGACGCTGGAACAGCTCGACGATCTGCTGCAGCGCCTGTCCGGCGGCGACGGCTAAAAACCGTAAATCCAAGTAATTCGATTTGGTCCGGTTAGGCGCGGCGGCCACGCTGCGCCAGTGCGGCGATTTGCATCAGGGCCCGGCCGCACAGCGCCGTGTCCGGCATGCCGGTCGTCTTGCAGCCGCGCTCCGCGGCCAGCACGATATCCAGCGCGCGGGCGATCCGCGCGCCGCGCCACGCGCCGAGCTGCCGGCGGAATTGCGTCTGCCGTTTGAAGAAGACCGGCGGGCGCAGGGCTTTCATCGCGCGATCCGGTTGGTCGCCCGATGCGACCTTGTCCGCGGCGACTTGGAGCCGCAGCAGGTGTCGCGCCACCGCCCGCAGGATCGCAACCGACGCCTGCCCTTCCTGCAGGCTGCGGTTCAGCGTCCGGTCGACCGCGGCGATATCGCCGTCGGCCGTCGCATAAACCAGATCGTCCAGCGTCAATGCCGCGCTGTCTCCGACCACGGCGACGGCATCGTCCAATGTGACCTGGCCGGTGCCATGCGCGTACAGAGTCAATTTTTCGAGTTCGGACCGGCTGATGCCCCGGTCGGACCCAAGGTTTTCCGATAGATAAGCGACGGCCTCGGGCGCCGCGGTAAGCGAAGCGCCGCTCAGAATTTCGTGGATCAGACGATCCAAGTCGCGGGAATCGTCGGAATAACAAGGCAGTGCGGCAAGCGACGCGTCGCTTTCGAAAAGCTTGCGCAACTTGGAGCGTGGACTCAGGTCGCCGGCCTGCACGACGACCAGGCTGTCGGCGGCCGGCATCTCGAGCATATTCTTGACGCTGGCGGCCAAGCCGTCCGTACCGTCCCGCACGCGTACGACGCGCCGGCCGCCGGTCAGCGCCATCGCGGCTGCCTCGTCGGCCAGCCGCGCCGGGTCCGACGTGATCGAATCGGCGGCTAAATCCGCCACCAGAAAAGGGTCCGACAGGTCCGGCACGACCGATTGCGCCAATGTGTCGGCGCGTTCCCGGACCAGCCCGGTGTCCGGCCCATAGATCAGCACGGCCCGGATCGACGGGTCCGGCGCACGGACGAAGGCGTCGGCCTTAGCGGCGGCGATTTTCACGGCGCGTGTCCTGTTGACGCAGGCGCGAGAGGTAGACGCCGACGCGCAATTTGATCGCGTCGCTCAATTCGCGGATCGCGCGGTCGGACGCGTCGGCCTCGGCGCTGAGGGTGGCGAACTCCGAATCGACGATGTTGTAGGAATTGACCGATCGTTCCGAGCCGGTGAGGACTTCGTCGTTGGTCTGGCCCGTGTCGCGCAACGCGAAACTCGCGCTGACGGTTAGGCGGGCCCGCGTCGCGTCGTCGGTGATCTGAATGCCGGTCTCTTCCTTGCCGACCCCCATGGTGATGAACAGCGTGTGCGACGGCCGCAGCGGCCTGCCGTTCGGGTTGAACCGGTCGAGCAACAAATTGTGAAACTTCTGCGCCAACCGATCGTTTTCCCGTTTCAGGGTCTTGATGTTGGCGATCTTGATGCGTCCCAGGTCGTCCCCGATCGCACTGCCCGCGGAATGTTTCTGATACAACGGCTGGAATCCGCAGCCGGCCGACGCCAGCAGGATGGCGGCGCAGAGGACCGCGCGATGTCTAGAGGACCACATTGACGATCTTATTCGGCACGACGATGACCTTCCGCGGCGTCTTCCCGTCCGTGGCGCGCTGCACGTTTTCGTGCGCCAACGCTTCGATCTCGACCTCTTCCTTTGCGGTATCGCGCGGCATGTCGAGGGTGGCGCGCAGCTTGCCGTTCACCTGCACCGCGATGGTTACCGATTCTTCCGCAAGCATCGCCGGGTCGTGCGCCGGCCACGGCGTGTCGACCAGCAGGCCGTCGTGGCCCAGCGCCTGCCAAAGTTCTTCCGCGAGATGCGGCATCATCGGGCCGATCAGCTGCGCCGCCGTTTGCAATCCCTGCCGCCGGACCCAAGCCACGCCGTCCGACGATCCCTTGAGGTCGCCCAGCAGGTTGGTCAGCTCGCGGATGCGCGCGACGGCGCGGTTGAAATGGAACCGGTCCAGATCATTGCTGACCTCGGCGATCGTCCGGTGGATCGATTTCCACGCGGCGTCCGCGTCTTTGCCCAGCGTGTCCGGCTTCGGGGCATCGGCGTGGGCGAGCGGCGCGTCGGCGTCGGTGAACAGGCGCCACAGCCGGTTGACGTAGCGCCACGCCCCCTCGATGCCCGCTTCGGTCCATTCCAGGTCGCGGTCCGGCGGACTGTCGGACAGCATGTAGATTCGGGCGGTGTCCGCGCCGAACGTGTCGATGATGGCGGCCGGGTCGACGACATTCTTCTTCGACTTGCTCATTTTCTCGGATCGGCCGCGCTCGACCTCGGCGCCGGTCTTGGCGTGGCGCAATGCACCGTCCGCGCCGGGCCGGACATCGTCCGGGAACAGCCATTGGCCGTCCGCGTCGCGATAGGTCTCGTGGCACACCATGCCCTGGGTGAACAGGCCGTCAAACGGCTCGTCGATGCCGATATACCCGCATTGCCGGAGCGCGCGGGTGAAGAAGCGCGAATACAACAAGTGCAGCACGGCATGCTCGATGCCGCCGATATACTGGTCGACCGGCATCCAGTAATCGACCGCGCTGCGCGTGAAGGGGACGGTGTCGTCATGCGGCGCGCAGTAGCGTTCGAAATACCAGGAGGAATCGAAAAAGGTGTCCAGCGTGTCGGTCTCGCGCCGCGCCGCCGCGCCGCAGGACGGGCAGTCCACATTCTTCCAGGTTGGGTGATGTTCCAGCGGGTTTCCCGGCTGGTCGAAGGAGACATCGTCGGGCAGCAGGACCGGCAGGTCTTCCGGAGGAACCGGGACGACCCCGCACGAGTCGCAATGGATGATCGGGATCGGACAGCCCCAATAGCGCTGGCGCGAGACGCCCCAGTCACGCAGGCGGAAACTGATCGTGGATTCGCCGTCGCCCTGATCGACCAGGCGGTCGATCGCCGCCCGTTTTCCCGCCGTGACGTCCAGACCGTTCAGGAAATCCGAGTTGATGATCACCCCATCGTCGACGAAGGCGGTATCGCCGACGTCGACGTCTGCCGGATCGGCATCCTTCGGAGCCACGACGGGCACCACCGGCAATTCATATTTGCGGGCAAAATCAAGATCGCGCTGATCGTGCGCTGGACAACCGAAAATCGCACCGCTGCCGTAGTCCATCAACACAAAGTTGGCCACATAGACCGGCAACTCCCGCCCGTCGATGAACGGGTGCAGCGCCTTCAAACCGGTGTCGTGGCCAAGCTTCTCGGCGGTCTCGATCGCTTCCTCGCTGGTGCTCATCCGATTGCATTCGGCGACGAAGGCCTGCAGGGCAGGGTCCTTGGCCGCCAGCTCCTGCGCCAGCGGATGATTGGCCGCGACGGCGCAGAACGATGCGCCGAAGAGCGTATCCGGACGGGTGGTGAACACGTCGAGCCGGTCCTCCCGGCCCTTGAGCTTGAAATCGACCCGTGCGCCCTCGGACCGGCCGATCCAGTTCTGCTGCATCAGGCGAACCTTGTCGGGCCAGCGTTCGAGCGAGCCCAGCGCGGCCAGCAAGTCATCCGAATATTCGGTAATCTTCAGAAACCATTGACTTAGCAACCGTTTCTCAACGGGCGCGCCCGTGCGCCAACCACGTCCGTCGATCACCTGCTCGTTGGCGAGCACCGAATTTTCAACTGGATCCCAGTTAACCCAAGACTCCTTGCGATAAGCCAATCCGGCCTCGACGAAGTCGAGAAAGATCCGCTGGCCCTGCTTGTAGTAATCCGGCTCGCAGGTGGAGAGTTCACGGCTCCAATCGAGCGACAGCCCCATCGATTTGAGCTGCTCGCGCATGGTCGCGATGTTTTCGCGCGTCCACTTGGCCGGGTGGACGTCATTTTCGATCGCGGCGTTCTCGGCGGGCAACCCGAAGGAATCCCATCCCATCGGATGCAATACGTTGAACCCGCGCGCCCGTTTGTAGCGGGCGACCACGTCGCCGAGCGTGTAGTTCCGCACATGCCCCATGTGAATCCGGCCGGAGGGGTAGGGAAACATCTCCATGACGTAGTATTTCGGCCGGCTTGCGTCTTCCTGCGCGGCGAAACACTGCCGGTCTTCCCAGACCGCCTGCCATTTCGCTTCGGTTTCTTTTGCGTTGTATCGGCTCATCTATCGCTTGTCCGTTCGGGCGCGCGTGACCATGGGCGACCGCCGAGTCGCCGTCCGTGCCGACGCCATCCTGCCCTCAGCGCTGGTTGATGCGAATGCGCATCTGACGCGCCCGCTTCAGAATTGCATTTTCCAGGTCGCGTCCCGTCCGACGGTCCACCTTGGCTTCGATCCAACCGGTGCCGGGCGCGCGCGTCTGCCGGAAAACCGCAACGCGAAGCCCGTCCGCGCGCAATTCCCGGTCGAGGATGTAGACGGTCACTTTGAACCGCTCTTCCGGGGTGGCCGGCGGGCTATACCAATCGGTGATGATAATACCGCCGAACGGATCCGCCGTGTTGAGCGGCAGGAAGGAGACGGTATCGAGCGAGGCCCGCCAAAGGTAGCTGTTGACGGCGATCGACGCGTCGCCGCTGCCGCGTCCGCCGCCGGGTCCGCCGAGGAACTGCTCGAGCAGGCCGCCGTTGCGGCCGTCCGTAACCTGCACCCGCTCGGGTTCCTTGGCCGCTTCCTTTTCGTTTCCGGAGCAGGCGGCGCCGAGAAACGCCACCACCATGAGGGCTACCGGGAAAAGTCGAATGTTTCGGTACACCATAGCCGCCTATATGCCGGAAAACGGACCGACATTTCCAGCGCTTTCTTTCGGAACGGTTGGTGTTGAGATGTCGCAGGCCGGCTGCCTGGCGTCGCGCCGGACGCCGGCGGCTTAGAAGCGCAGGCTGGTGCCGAGCATGAACCGCGTGTCGAGCGGCGTCGCGTCGGTTTCGCTGTCGCTGTTGAAGTCGACCCAATCGACGCCGCCGAAAATGTTGAGGCCCGGCGCGAATTGATAGCCGGCGTTCAACGAAAACACGTCGACCCGCGCCATTTCGTCAGGCCGGGCGCTGCGGCTCTGCGATGCCGTATAGGCCGCGGAAATCGATCCGGACCCGAGTCGCAGGGCGACGCCGACATCCCAGAAATCGCTCGTCTTGCAATTCTCGCCCGCCTTGCAGGTCGGATCGGCGTGATCGCCGATATTCGCCCCGATTTCGAGCGCGGAATACCCCAATCTGGCACCGGCTTGCCAGGCGCTGGAAAGATCGCGTTTGGTCTGTGTCCGCGGGCCGAGCGAGGTGTAATCATTGGATTTGCGCGGCGCGGCGGAGATGCCGATGCCGACCCGCACCCCGGAAAGCTTGGGCGTGAAATAGGACACGCCGGCCGGACCGCTGTATTGGACTTCGCCGCCGTCGCGGAAGCTGCTGCCGCTGCCGGTATTCTTATCCAGATTGATGGTGCCCCACCGACCGGAGGTGGAATACCCGGACGCCGTGGCCGCGCTGGCTGCGCCGGTTTCGCCGATAAAGACCTGGTACCGGTCGTCCACCACCTTCTGCTGACGCAGGGGTTCGGCGGACACGTCCGCGGCGACCAGCGCAATCAGGCTGGCGGACGCCAATGCCATCAAGGATATGCGAGACCGGGTCATTCGTTCAGCAATCCAAAAGTGTCCGGTTTGTGCTGCTGTTCCCAGAACGGTACGGCGGTATCGTTAACAGAATCTTAACGCCGTTAACCAAGGACCGTCCCAACGCAACAACAGTCCGCCCAAAATTCTCGCTCAATGCGGGAATCTTATACATAAGGTGGCACGGAAATAACAGAGTCCAATGGACAAATTGGAGGTAGTGGCCCGTATTCCGGCGATTGTGATGAATCGGCATCGCATGAGTGCGATCTCGGTTGCAGTTCCGGGCCGGCTCCTGTAAGGGTCGAGAATGGCTGAAACAGTCGATATTACGGCGAATCTGGCAGCGGTTCAGGCCGAAATCGCGGATTCGGCGCGCAAGGTGGACCGCGATCCTGCGGATGTCACCCTCGTCGCGGTCAGCAAGACCAAGCCGGCATCGCTGATTACCCGCGCCTTGGCGGCGGGTCACCGGGAATACGGCGAAAACCGCGTCCAGGAAGCAGAGGAGAAATGGCCGGCCCTGCGCGAGTCGTTTCCGCAGGCCGAGTTGCATCTGATCGGACCGTTGCAGACCAATAAGGTGCGCAAGGCGGTTGCCCTGTTCGATGTCATCGAAACCGTGGACCGGCCGAGGCTGGCCAAAGCGTTGGCCCGCGAGATGGAAAAACAGGGCGTGCGTCGCGACTGTTTCGTCCAGGTGAACACCGGTGCGGAATCCCAGAAAGCCGGAATCCTGCCGGAAGAGTGCGATACGTTTCTGCGCGACTGTATTGAGACGCTCAACCTGCCGGTGGTTGGGTTGATGTGCATTCCGCCGGTCGACGAGGAACCGTCCTTGCATTTCGGCCTGCTGCGGGAAATCGCCCGGCGGCACGGGCTCGCCGGTCTGAGCATGGGCATGTCCGCCGATTATCCCGTCGCCGTGGCCTTTGGCGCCACGCATGTGCGCGTCGGGTCGGCGATCTTCGGCGCGCGCGGTTAATCCGCGCCGCCCGCGCGAACCGTCAGGTGGTCGCCCGGGCCGCAGGATGCGAGCAGGGCCGTCAAATCCTCCAGCGCCAGGGCCACGCACCCCTCGGTGTCCGTGTAACCGGGCCGGGCGACATGCAGGAAGATGGCGCTGCCCCGGCCCGGAATTGGCGGGTCGTCGTTATGCCCCAGGATCACGATAATGTCGTAGACCCCGTCGTCGCGCCAAAGCCGCTCGTGACTCGCCGGATAGGGCAGGGATACCGGTTTGTTGTAGTTCGGGTCGCCCGGCGCATCGCACCATCCGTCCTCCGGCCGAAGCGCCGCCGCCGGCAAGCCGGTTTCGGGGGCGTCCATGCGATCGGGCCGGTACAACACGCGGCGCAGGGGAAAGCGTCCGGCCGGCGTCGCGCCGTCGCCTTCGCGTTTCTCCGCGACGATGCCGGCAGGCCCCAGCGCGCAGCGGTACTCCCGTTTTCCTGCGATGACGCGACGGTCGGCGAAAACCTCGATGTCCATGAACCGTATCCCGCATCCTGCCGGCCGCTCCCGCAGCGACCCTTGCGGCTAGATTTCATCCTCGAGCGTAGGGCTGCGGCGGGCTTGCATCAACACTTCGTATTTCTCCAACGCCTGCTGCATCAGCATCGGTACCGATCCGATATCGCCCGGCGGTGTCGCGCCGGATTGTGCCGCGCCGGCTTTGGGTGCCGTCTCCGGCGCGGGCTTCGCGGTGGATTGTGCGGCAGGGGCGTACCGTGCCGGGTGGTTCGAGACGACGCTGGGAAAAGCCGGTTTCGCGACGGGGCGGCCGGGGTTTCCGGGACCTTGCGGGGATGCTGCGGCGGGACTGCCGGCCGTTGCGGCGGGCTGCGATAGCGCAGCCGGTTGGGCCGTCGCGCCGCCGAAGCCGAGCGCAGCGGCCTTGCGCGCGGCCGGTACCGCGGACCGGGCCCGGATCAACGCTTCACTCGGCGGTATTTGTCCGCTCTGTCCGGTGTTTGAGGGTTTCGTCTTGCCGGCGGCCGCCGGGTTGGGTTGCGCGCCGCGATCTGCCAGAAAAGCCGCGAGTGCGGGGTTCGAGGGGGCCGGCCGGCTCGACTCGATCGCCGGGGCCGCGGACGTTGCGGATGCGGCTGGCGAGGAGATCGTGGCGGCTGCCGCCGCGGCGCTGGCTACCTTGGTGGTGCTGCCGCCGGCGTCGTCTCCGGTGAACAAGGCCAACGCCTTGTCGCCGATGTCGGATCCCGTCGCCTCGTCTACGATCGCGTTGACCAGCGCCGCGGCGAACCCGATCACGCCGCCGAACAGTGCGCCGCCCATCACGCGCGGCCCCGAGGCGATCGTATCCCCGGTGATCGCGCGGTAGATCGTGCCCACGACGGGGATGTGGTGCAGTGGATTGATGACATCGAGAAAATCGTCGAAGCCGACCCCGTCTTCGCCGAAGATCGGGGCGGATTCCTCGACATACCAGATGTCGCCTTCCGCGACCGCATCGCCGGACTCCGCATAGATGCTCAATTCGGCGACGCGCTCTTCCAGCGTCGGCGGTCGGACGGCAGCCGGGGGCCTTGCCGGAATCGGTGTGGGCGTCGTTGCCGGCACGGGGGCGATGGGCGCACCGATGGTCACGGGTGCATTATCTCCTTCTCTCTCGAAGAAGACGTTGCAAACCCGATGCCAGCCGGAACCGGCGGATACGGCGGAATTGAGGGATCAAGTTCTTCGGAAAAGGGCAGAAATTTCCGGTTTTTTCGGAATGGCGGCGGAAGCTGCCTAGCGCGCGGTCGAGCCTCCGCGCCGGCGCAGGAGCCAGACGGTATCGATCGCGAAGGACGCCGCGGTCGCCAGCAACGCCATGCCGGCCAATCCCGTCGCGACAGGAGCGCTGACGAACGGGACGAGCGCGACGCAGAGCGCGCCGCCCTGAATGGCGCAAACCGCCCGCCGCCGGTTGCTCGGCGGCAACGGGCGCAGCATCATCGGGAATAGCGCGCCTGCGAAAATGAAGGCATAGCGCAGCGCACCGATCAGCATGATCCACGCGCCGACCTTCCCGGCTTGCCACAGCACGGCCGCGACGACCAGGGCGAAGACCGCGTCGACCTCCATATCGAACCGTGCGCCGAACCCGGTGCAACGGCCGCCGCGCCGGGCGGCCCATCCGTCGACGCCGTCGAGCAGGAAGGCGGCGGTGGCCAGGCCCGCCGCGATCCACCAGGCGGCGGGCCCGTAGGCCATGGTATCGATCGCGAACCCGGCGACGATCATGATCATCCCGGCGCGGCCCAAGGTGATCGTGTTCGCCACGCCGAACGGGGCGGCGATGCCGCTGTAGACGAGACCAATCAACATGATCCCGGCGAGAAGCGCATAACCGGCCGTGGCGACGATGAGACCCGCGCCCGACGCGTATAACGTCGCGCCGAACAGGATCACCGACGCGCCGACCGCCGTTGCGGTGATGGCGCCGCTGCGCAACGCGGAATGTCGCGCCGCTGGATTTGATGTGTTCCGACTCATATATCCCTAACCTGGGCGTTCCGCGCCGCCGAATCCAGGGGGCGGGGTCACGCTTTCGTTTGGCCATATTGCCAATTGCACGCAGACACCGCATCGTGGGGCGTCATGAATTCGATGGAACAGCCGCGATTGGCGCAACGCGCTTGCGACGCGCCCGCCTGGGAAGCGCTTCGCGCAATGGCGCAACTGCCGCCGTCCGCCGTGCGCGAGCGCGGCTTGTTCAATGGCCGCGGCACCCAAAGGAGCAACGGCGCGAACACGGCGCGCACCGAGTCCCAAGACCGTGACGCCGACGGGCACACCGATCTCCTCGACCTGTATGCGCCGCTGCTCGCGATCGGTCCGGATTGCATCGTCGCGCATTTGGGGCAAAGCCTGGACGGCCGGATCGCGACCGCCTCCGGGGCGTCGCATTACGTCACCGGGCCGGAAGATATCCTGCACAATCACCGGATGCGCGCGCTGTTCGACGCCGTCATCGTCGGTGCGGGGACGGTACGCCACGACGATCCGCAGCTGACCGTGCGCCACTGCGGCGGGGACGAACCGGTGCGCGTGGTGATTGATACCGAACGGCGGCTCGACGCGAATTACGGCGTGTTCGGCGACGGCGCGGCGGAAACGCTGCTGCTCACGGCCGTCGATATGGCAACGGACGGCCGGCACGGCAACGCCGAGGTGATCGGCATCGAGCGGTGGGGCAAGGGGCTGTGCCCGGCGGCGATCCGCCGGACGCTGACCGGCCGCGGAATGCACCGGCTTTTCATCGAAGGCGGCGGCGTCACCGTGTCGCGCTTTCTGGAGGCCGGCTGCCTCGACCGGTTGCAGATTACGATCGCGCCGTTGATTATCGGGTCGGGTCGGCCGGGGATCGTCCTGCCGCAGGTGGAAACCCTGTCCGACGTGCTGCGGCCCTCGGTCCGGCGGTTCCGCTTCGGCGCCGACGTGATGATCGAGTGCCTGCTGGATGCGTAAGGTTCCGGCGCGCGCCTACTGGGTGGCCCGGCCGGGCGAGGGCGAAATCCGCAGCGAGACGATTTCGGATCCCGGCCCGGACGACACCCTGGTCACGGCGGTGGCCAGCGGGATCAGCCGCGGCACCGAAAGCCTGGTTTTCCGCGGCGCCGTGCCCGCCGACCAGGTCGAACTCATGCGCTGCCCTTTTCAGGCCGGCGACTTTCCGGCGCCGGTGAAATACGGCTACGCCATGGTCGGGCGGACCGAGGCAGGCGGCCGCGTCTTCTGTCTGCACCCGCATCAGGACCGATTCCGGGTCCCGTCTGCGGCGCTGGTGCCGGTGCCCGATGACGTGCCGGACCATCGCGCGGTGCTTGCCGCCAACATGGAAACCGCCGTCAACGCGCTTTGGGACGCCGGGCCGCGGCTCGGTGACCGGATCGCGGTGGTCGGCGGCGGGACGGTCGGCTGCCTGGCCGCGGCGTTGGCCGCGCGTCATCCGGCGACGGCGGTCCAGCTCGTGGATATCGATCCCGTGCGGGCCGAAACCGCGGCGGCGCTCGGCGTCGACTTCGCCTCGCCCGATAACGCCCGGGGCGGTCTCGACCTGGTGATCCATGCCAGCGGTTCGGCCGACGGGTTGGCGACGTCGATCGACCTCGCCGGATTCGAAGCCACAGTGTTGGAAATCAGTTGGTACGGGGCCGGCACCGTGCCGGTGCCGCTCGGCGGGAATTTCCACAGTGGCCGCCTGACGCTCAGATCGTCGCAGGTTGGATCGGTCGCTGCCGCCCGGCGCAGCCGCCGGACACACCGCGACCGGCTCGTCCTGGCGCTCGACCTGCTGCGTGACCCGATGTTCGACGCGCTGCTGACCGGCGAAAGCCGGTTCGAGGACCTGCCCGCGACGATGGCGCGGCTTGCCGCCGATCCCGGCGGCACGCTATGCCATGTGGTGACATACGATACCGAGGATTAAGACATGTTCAGCGTCACGGTTTCCGACAACATCATGATCGCCCATAGCCTTAAGGGAGACGTGTTCGGGCCCGCGCAGCGGATGCACGGCGCGACCTATGTGGTGGAGGTCGAACTACGGCGACCGGACCTGGACAGCAACAACATCGTCGCGGATATCGGCCGAGCGCGCGCGTTGTTGGCCGAGGTGTTGGAGCCGCTCTCCTACCGCAACCTCGACGAGATGCCGGAGTACGCGGGCGAGGTGACCACGACCGAGTATCTTGCGCGCGACATCTTCGAGCGGTTCCGCTACGGCGTGATCCAGGGCCAGCTCGGCGGGGATACCGCCACCGAGGTAAAGCGGATCGCGATTACGCTGCGGGAAACGCCGAATGCCTGGGCGACCTATTCCGGCAAGGTGCATGACGATTGGGACGATGACACCGAGTGAGGCGGGCGGGTCGGCCGCGACGAGGGTCCTGCATTTCATCCATCCCGGCGCGATCGATGCGCCGGCCGGAGGCTCCCTTTACGACAACCGCGTGATCGAGGAATTGCGGCGCATCGGATGGCGGGTCGATCTGCACGAACTGCCGGGGCGCTTTCCCGACAGCGACGAAACCGCGCGCGCCGCGGCGGCGGCCGTGCTGGCCGGCTTGCCTGACGGCGCCCGCGCGATCGTCGATGGCCTCGCGCTGCCGGCGTTCGCGGACGCGTTGCCCTTTCACGCGGCGCGGCTGACGCCGATGGCATTGGTGCATCATCCGGTCAGCGACGAGACCGGCTTGCCGCCGGACCGACAGAAAGCGCTCCGCGCCGTCGAAACGGCCTTGTTCGACGCGCTGCGGCGCATCGTGGTGCCGAGCCCCGCGATGGCGCGGCGGCTTGCGGACTTCAACGTGCCCGATGACCGCGTTTTCGTGGTCGAGCCCGGCACCGACCCGGCGCCGCGCGCCCGGGGCTCCGGCGGACCGGCGGTGCATTTGCTGTGCGTCGCGTCGCTGACGCCGCGCAAAGGGCATCTCGGGCTGATCGCCGCATTGGCCGACGGCGCGGACCTGGACTGGCGTTTGACCTGCGTCGGTCCGACCGACCGGGACTCGATAACGACGGCGGCGATTACGCAGGCGCTCGACGAGGCCGGGCTTGCCGATCGGGTAACGCTCGCGGGCGAGATCCGGGGTGCCGCGTTGGACGATCTGTACGCGGCGGCGGACCTGTTCGTCCTCGCGTCCCACTATGAAGGGTACGGCATGGCATTTGCCGAGGCCATGGCGCGCGGGCTGCCCGTGATCGCCAGCGGCGGCGGCGCGGTCGCCGATACCGTGCCCGACGCCGCGGGCCTGGTCGTGCCGGCCGGTGACACGGCGGCGCTGGCCGAGGCATTGCGCGCCATGATCGCCGATCCGGACCTGCGGTCGACGAAGGCGGCGGGCGCTTACGCGGCGGGACAGGCCTTGCCCGATTGGCCGTCGGCCGCGGCGCGCTTTGCGGCAGCGGTGAGCGGTTCCTGATGGACTCCTTCGCCGAGTCCTGGCTGCGGCTGCGCGAGCCCTATGATCACGCCGCGCGCTCGGCCCCGTTGGCGCGCCGGTTCCTGGCGGGGCTGCCGGCGGCGCCGCGGGTGCTCGATTTGGCGGCGGGCGCCGGGTCGAACGCCCGATACCTTGCATCGCTCGGGGTTCGTTGCGCCGATTGGGTGCTGGCCGATGCGGACCGCGCCTTGCTGGCCGCCGCCGGGATGAAAACCGCGCGGATGGAGCGGATTGTCACGGATCTGTCCCGGCCGGACCTGGGGCTCGAGCTGTCCCGCATCGACGGCGTCGCGGCATCGGCCTTCGGTGACCTGGTGTCGGCGGCGTGGGCCGGGCGCTTCGCGCGCGTTGTCGCTCGACACCGGCTGCCGGTTTTGATCGCGCTGTCGGTGGATGGCCGGGTCACCTGGACACCGGAAGACCCCGACGATGAGATGGTGCGGCGGCTGTTCCAGCGCGACCAGGCGCGCGACAAGGGGTTCGGGCCGGCGCTCGGCCCGACGGCGCCGTGGCGGCTGGCGTCCGATTTTCGTGCTCTCGGGTACCGCGCGCAGTTGCGGCGCAGCGACTGGCGCGTCGGTCCACGGCATCGGGTCATGCTCGACCGGATGATCGACGGGTTTGCGGCAGCGGCGATTTCGGCCGCGCCGGCCGATCCGCATGGCGCGATCGCCGGTTGGGCCGACCGGCGCCGGGCCCAGGCGGCGGCGGGTGACGTGCGCCTTACCATCGGCCACCGCGACTGCTTGGCGCTGCCACCGCCGGTGGCGCGCTCGAAACGATCACCGGCTCTCAATTCGCCGTGAGCATCCGACCTGGTGATTCACCCTAACCCCGTAGAACTGAAACGAAAAACCGATTCCACGGAATGTGACCGTGGAAATATGGGAATCCCGCGAGGCTTGCGTTATTCCGGCGTTGCGACCAGATTGGGTTCAAATCGACCCATACCTGGGTATGTGAATGCTAGGACGGAACGCCCCCAATGACTGGCAAGAAAATTCTACTCGTCGATGACGACGAAGTGCTCCGCTCTTCGCTGGAAGAGCAGTTGCAGTTGCACGAAGAATTCACGACCGCGGCCTGCGGGACCGCGGGCGAAGGGATCGAGCAGGCGAAGCAGGAATACTACGACGCGATCCTGCTCGATGTGGGCCTGCCCGACATGGACGGCCGCGAGGCCTGCCGGTTGATGCGGCGGGGCGGCGTGAAGTCGCCGATCATCATGCTGACCGCGGCGGACACCGACGCGGACACCATCCTCGGCCTCGACGCGGGCGCAAACGATTACATTTCCAAGCCGTTTCGGCTGGGTGTGCTGTTGGCGCGGCTACGCGCGCAGCTTCGCCAGCACGAGCAGAGCGAGGACGCGGTCTTCACGATCGGGCCGTACACCTTCATGCCGAGTTCGAAGATTTTGGTCGACGAAGAGACCAGCAAGAAAGTGCGGTTGACCGAAAAGGAAACCGCCATCCTCAAGTATCTCTTCCGGTCCGGCGACAAGGTCGTCGGCCGTGACACGCTGCTTGGCGAGGTCTGGGGCTACAACGCGGGCGTCACGACGCACACGCTGGAAACCCATGTCTATCGCTTGCGCCAAAAGATCGAACGCGACCCCTCGAACGCGGAAATCCTGGTGACCGAACCCGGCGGCTACCGCCTGGTTCCCTGATCAGCCCGCGCGCCGGGTCAACCGCCGGTGCAGGACCAGCGCGCCAGCGGCCAGCGCCAGCGTGACCCCGCCGAGCGTGGGCGGCAACACCGCCCAACCCCCCGCTTGTTGCACCAGCCATCCGGTGACGACCGGCCCCAATAGCACGCCCAAATTCCGGCCGGTCATCAGCACGGCGAAAGGTTTCGCCGTCGCGCGCTCGACGCCGAAGATCGTGCCCGGCATCGCGAACAGGCAGGTCGGGGTCAGCCCGGCCGCCGCCGCATAGATGCCGAAGGCCGCGATCCCCGCCGCGACCGGCCCGAGCACCGGCAGCAGCAGCCATACGCCGCCTTGCACCGCGGCGGCGGCGGCAAGCAGCAGCGACACCGGCATGCCGGCCCGCAGGATCGGCGCGGCCAGCAGATTGAACAGGATGACCAGCGCCGTCGGGATCATGAACAGCGCGGCGGCCGCCGCGACCGATAGGCCGCGTCCCTCGACCAGATAGGCCGGCAGCCAGGTGACATAGGCGAAAAACTGCACCGACCACAGCGTGAACAGGAAGGCTGCCAACATCATGTCGCGCCAGTGCGCCGGCGTCGCGGTTATCGCGGCTGGCGCCGCATCGGCTCGGTCGGTCCGTGGCCGGCCCAGATCGATGCCGCCCCGCCGCCGCAGCCGCCAGGTCCAGACCGTCAGCGCGGCGCTGGCGGCGATCCCCGCGATCCACAACACGCGCCAGTTGCCGCCGGTCTCGTCGAGCCCGATGCCGGCCGCGATCAGGCTGGCGATCAGACCGCCGACCGGTATCCAGGCCGCGACGATGCCCGACGCGATGGCCAGCCCGCCCGGCCCGGCGTTGGCGGTGCAGATCGACGGACCGGCGATCGCCAGGATCGCGAAGGCGACGCCCTCCACCGCGCGGGCGGCCAGGAACAGCCAGCCGTTCTCCGGCCAGATCATCATCGCCAAGGCGGCGAGGGCGAACATCGCGAAGGCGGCGTAGAGAAAAACGACAGCGCCGTGCCGTTGGATCAACCCGCCGAGGCGCAGCGACAGCAACAACCCGCTCAGCGCGTAGACCGACATGAAGGCGCCGCCGAGAATCCGCTCGAAGCCGTAGGCGTCGATCAGGACGGGCAAAGCCGGCGGCAGTTTGAGCTGTTGATAGGCCGCCAGCGCCATCAGCCCGAAGCCGAATCCGATGCCGGTCCAATTGATTGCGCGCGGTGCCATGCATTAACGGAAGCTTGATGAAAGACGGGTGACAATAGCCCAGCGAATGGTTTACACCCAGCGGCCAGTTTCGCAGACTGGGCCAGGGCGTGCCCGCTGGCGACGGCCGGTTGGACCGGCGACAGGCGACGATGAGGCGACATGTCGGATCCGGGGGAATTCTTCGTCCAGTTCTGGGGCGTGCGCGGCAGTATTGCATGCCCCGGTCCGGACACCGTCCGTTACGGCGGCAACACCTCCTGCCTTGAAATACGCTGCGGCGACCGGCTGTTCATCTTCGATGCCGGCACCGGGTTGCGCCTGCTCGGTCAGTCCCTTATGGAAAGGGCATTGAAGGAAGAGGGCGACATCGACGCGCATCTCTACCTAACGCATACGCATTTCGACCATATCTGCGGCTTGCCCTTCTTCGCGCCGCTGTTCGTGCCGGGCAACCATTTCCGGCTGGCCGCAGGGCATCTGAAGCCCGAGACCGATTTGAAGCAGGTGCTGGTCGAGATGATGATGGCGCCGCTGTTCCCGGTGCCGCCGTCGGTTTTCCAGGCGCAGGTCAGCTACTCTGATTTCACCGCGGGCGAAACACAGTCGCCGGGCGGCGGTGTCGTCATCCGCACCGCGCCGCTCAACCACCCGAACCGCGCGACCGGCTACCGCGTCGACTATGACGGCCGGTCGATCTGCTACATAACCGACACCGAGCATGTCATCGGCACGCCGGACCGCAATATCTTGGATTTGATCCAGGGCGCGGATCTGGTGATCTACGATTCCACCTATACCGACGACGAATACCCGGCCTATGCCGGCTTCGGCCATTCGACATGGCAGGAAGGGGTGCGCCTCGCCGACGCGGCCGCGGCGAAGACGCTGGTCATCTTCCATCACGAGCCGACCCATGACGACGACCGGATGGACGCCATCGCGGCGGAAGCCGAGGCGATGCGCCCCGGCACCATCGTCGCCCGTGAAGGCATGGTGTTGACCCCGTGATCGACCGCCTGGCGGCGCGCGGACCTCATTTTGCCGGCCGGCTGCGCGCGATGGACCGCTATGGCGACGATCTCCGCGCCATCGGACCGGACCGGCCGCCCGAGCCGCGCTGGAACCAGGACTGGTTCCCCCGGCTCGATGCCGCGATGGCGTACATCCAAGTCCGGGACCGCCGGCCCCGCCGCATCGTCGAGGTGGGCTGCGGCCACTCCACGCGCTTTTTCTGCCGCGCCGTGGCGGACGGCGGGTTCGCGGCCGACGTGATCGCGATCGACCCGGAACCGCGCGCGGCGCTGGCCGGGCTGCCGGGATTGCGCCGCATCGACCGGCCGGTGCAGGAGGTCGGGCCCGGCCCGTTCACGTCGCTCGCGGCCGGCGATATCCTGAGCGTCGATTCCAGCCACAAGACCACGCCCGGCGGCGATGTGGATTTCCTGATGAACGCGGTCCTGCCGGCGCTCCCGGCCGGCGTGGCCGTGCATTTTCACGACATGTTTCTGCCCGACGGCTACCCGGCATCCTGGACGTGGCGCGGCTATGACGAACAGGCGGCGGTCGAGGCGATGATCGCCGGCGGCGGATGGGCGATCGATTTCGCGTCGCATTACACCGCGACACGCATGGCCGAGACCGTCGCCGCCGGCGTCGCGGGCGGTTTGCCGCTGGTCGAGGGCGCCCTCGAATCGAGCCTGTGGCTGGAACACGAATGATCCGTTTCGGTCACAATGGCGCGGGGTATGGTCGCCAAGCCGGGCCGATCGGCCTACTCTTCTACCCACGCCCCGCGACGGCGGTGCATGAGGATGGCGCATGACTTTGTGGCAAAGGTTTCTGACGATCTTGATCGGTGAACGCGGCGGCGCGATCCCCGACCGCGTACGTCATGCCATACGCGAACAGCAGGAAAGCAGCGAGAAGCTGATTGCTTGGGTCCAGCTCGTGGTGGTCGTCACATTCTCCGTGCTGTACGCGTTATCGCCGAAGACATCGGCGGTCAATCCATGGCTGTCGCCGGTCGCGCTTGCGCTGCTGTTCTATTTCCTGTTCACGCTACTACGATTGCGGTTGACGCATCGCGGCCAGATTCGCGGCTGGCTTCTGGGGCTTTCGGTGATCTTCGACATCGCGTTGCTGATGGTCCTGATCTGGAGCTTCCATTTGCAATACGGCCAGCCCGCCTCCTTCTCGCTGAAGGCGCCGACCTTGCTGTACGTGTTCATCTTCATCGCGCTGCGGGCGCTGCGGTTCGAGCCGCGCTACGTGGTGATGTGCGGGTTGAGCGCGGCGGCGGGCTGGGTTCTGCTCGTGCTCTACACGGTGACCGTCACCTATCCCGACACGATGATCACGCGGAATTACGTCACCTACCTGACGTCAAACTCGGTGCTCATCGGGGCGGAGTTCGACAAGATCCTCTCTATTCTAATGGTCACCGGAATCATCGCCGTCGTGCTGATGCGGGCGCAGCGTCTGCTCGAACGGTCGGTCGCCGAGGAGGAGGCGGCGCGCGACCTGTCGCGCTTCTTCTCGCCCGAGATCGTGCAGCAGATCACGCAATCGGAACAGCGCATCCGCCCGGGCGAGGGCCAGGCGCGCACCGCGGCGATCCTGTCGATCGACATCCGGGGCTTCACCGCGCTCTCGACCCGGCTCGACCCGTCGGCGTTGATCAAGCTGCTGACCGATTACGAAACCCGCATGGTCGCCGCGATCGAGGCGAACGGCGGCACCGTCGACAAGTTCCTCGGCGACGGTATCCTTGCTTCCTTCGGCGCGGCGGTTACGAGCGAGACCTACGCGGCGGATGCGGTGCGCGCCGCCGATGATGTGATCGCCGCCGCCGACGCCTGGACGGCCGAACGGCAGGCCGCCGGAGAGGAGCCGATCCGCATCGGCGTCGCGGTGGCGAGCGGCCGTATCATCTTCGGCGCGGTCGGCGCGGAATCACGCCTGGAATACACTTGCATCGGCGACCCGGTGAACCTGTCGGCCAAGTTGGAAAAACACAACAGTGCGACGGGCACCCGCGCGCTGGTCGACGGCGAGACGTATGCACTCGCGCTGGAGCAGGGCTACATTCCGCTGCTGACCCATGACCGCCGCGAAGCGGCGACCGTCGCGGGCGTCGATGCGCCGTTGGATGTGGTCGTGTTGGCGAAATAGTTTTCTTGGAACGCAAATGCGTCGTCGCGGCCGAACGGGCCGCTCGGGATTTGCTTTTTGCCGCAAATGCGTCGTCGCGGCTAAAGGAGCCGCTCGGGATTTGCTCTAATTATACGGGTCGGCCGCGTCCCGGAGTCCGTCGCCCAGAAATTGGAACGCCAGCACCACCAGGATCACCGGCACGACCGGCAGCATCAGCCAGGGGTAGAGCGCCACCACGTTGATGTTCTGCGCCTCGTTCAGCAGCACGCCCCAACTGGTGATCGGCGGGCGCAGGCCCAACCCGAGGAAACTCAGCGCCGTTTCCGCAAGGATCATGGTGGGGATCGACAGGGTCGCGGACGCGATCAGGTGGCTGCTGAAGCTCGGCAGCAGGTGGCGCGCGATGATGCGGCGGGGTTTCGCGCCCATCAATTGGGCGGCGAGGCAGAAATCCTCCTCGCGGAGCGCCAGCAGTTTCGAGCGGACGGCGCGGGCCAGCCCCGGCCAGTCGAGCAGGCCGAGGATCACCGTGATCCCGATATAGACGGCTACCGGGCCCCAGGTCACCGGCATGATCGCGGACAAGGCCATCCAGAGCGGCAGTTCGGGGAAGGAGCGGATGATCTCGATCAGGCGCTGCACGAAGCCGTCGACCGCGCCGCCGAAATATCCGGCCAGTCCGCCGAAGAACATGCCGAGCAACAGGCTGATCGTAATGCCCAGCAGGCCGACGGTCAGCGAGATGCGGGCGCCGTAGACGATGCGCGACAGCATGTCCCGGCCGAGCCGGTCGGTGCCGAACAGAAACAATTGCCCGCCCGGTGCTGGGCAAACCAGATGGAAGTCGCCGTCGAACAGGTTCCAGAAGGAATACGTCGCGCCCGGATAATCGCCCTCGGTGCAGAAGAACCGCAGCGGCTGCACCTCGCGCGGGTTCTCCGCATAGACCCAGCGCATGTTGTCCAGATCGAGCGTGACCTCCATGCCGTAGACGAAGGGACCGACGAAACGGTCCTCGTGGAACAGGTGAACCGATTGCGGCGGCGCAAAGAGATAGTCGGTATGCCGCGCGTGCAGATCGTAGGGGGCGACCACCTCGGCGATCAGCGTCGAGAAATACAACAGCAGCAGGAAGGCGCCGGAAATCACCGCGAGCCGGTGGCGGCGCAACTTCCACCACATCAGTGTCCATTGCGAGGCGAGGAAGACCCGTTCCTGCGCCGGGGTCAGCGTCTCGGCCATGCCCGATTCGTAGGGCGCGGGGTTGACGTAATGCGGCAGGCGGTCGTCGCTCATGACGCCTCCGTCCCGCCGAACCGGATGCGCGGGTCGAGCGCGGCCAGCGCCAGGTCGGACAACAAGGTGCCGACCACGGTCAGCGTGGCCAGGAACATCAGGAAACTGCCGGCCAGATACATGTCCTGGCTTTGCAGCGCCCGCAGCAGCATCGGCCCGGTCGTCGGCAGCGACAGCACGACCGACACGATGGCCGCGCCGGAGATGATCTGCGGCAGCAGGTTGCCGATGTCGGCGATGAACGGGTTCAGCGCCACCCGCAGCGGATACTTCATCAACGCGCGCAGCGGCGGCATGCCCTTGGCCCGCGCGGTGATGACATATTGCTTGTCGAGCTCGTCCAGCAGGTTCGCGCGCAGGCGGCGGATCATCCCGGCGGTGCCCGAGGTACCGATCACCAAGACCGGGATCCACAGATGCTCCAGCACGGACATCGCCTTGGCCCAGGACCAGGGTTGATCCAGATAGGCCGGGTCCATCAGCCCGCCGATCGAGGTGCCGAACCAGACATGCGCGAAATACTGCAGCACCAGCGCCAGCAGGAAGTTCGGCGTCGCCAGTCCGATGAAGCCGATGAAGGTGAGGCCGTAGTCGCCGAAGCTGTACTGCCGCACCGCCGTGTACACGCCGATCGGGAAGGCCAGCGCCCAGGTGAACAGGATCGTCGCGAAGGACACGATGAAGGTCAGCAGCAACCGGTCGCCGACGACATCGCGCACCGGCAGGTCGTATTCGAAGGAGTAGCCGAAATCGCCGCGCAGCATGCCGGTCAGCCAGAGCAGGTATTGCTGGTACATCGGCCGGTCGAAACCGTATTGCGCCTTGAGGAAGGCGATCTTGTCCGGATCGACCGTCTCGCCCCGCGTCTCCAGCTCGTTCATATAGCTGGTGAAATAGTCGCCCGGCGGCAGCTGGATGATGGCGAACACGATCAGGCTGATCGCCAACAGGGTTGGGACCATCATGAGAACGCGTCGGCCGATATATCCGAGCATCGCTCTGCGCCTCGTGCGGTTAGCCGGTCGCGTCCGGGGCCGGGTGCGCGGTCGTTAGAACGTTTCTTGGAGCGGTCATTTGCGGCGGTCCTCCGTCACCTGTTCCGGCGGTTCGAACCAAAATGTGTCCGGCTCGTAGATGCCGAAATGGGCGCCCGGATTCCAGGTGTAGAGCCCGTGCTCCGGCACGTTGCGCAAGCGCTTGCTGACGACGACCGGCTGCAGCGTGCCGGCGATCAGCCCGATGGTGAAGACCTGGTCGGTGTAGATCGAAAGCATCTCGCGCCATGCCGTTTCCTGGCCGAGGCGCGTCGTCGCCTTGCGCCACGCGCCGAGGAGGTCGAGCAGTTTTCGGGCGATGGGCATGTCGGGCGCCGTGCCGGCCTGTCCCGCGGTTTCGATATATTGGCCCCATTGCGGCCACTGATACTGACGCTGCCGGGTCGGGGCAAGCTCGCGCGGACTCGATTCCGGCGTCGCCAACCCATTCTCCAAGCCGGAGGACAGCGCCATCACGGTCTGGCCCGCGTAGATGCGGTTGCGTAAGACGTCGCGGTGCGAGGGCTTGATGTGCAGCTTGATGCCGACGCGCAACCAGCTGTCATGCACCAATTGCAGGATGTCCGATTCCTCGGTGCTTTCGCCGGCGGTTTCCACGACGATCTCGATCGGCCGTCCGTCGGGCATCAGGCGGATGCCGCGGCCGTTGCGGTCGGACAGCCCGATCCGGTCGAGCAAGGCGTTGGCGCGGACCAAGTCGAAATCCGCCCAGGCTTTCTGATACGCGGAATCGAACAGCGGGCTGCTCGGCAGCACCGTATTCTGGCCCTCGATGGCCTGGCCGAAATACATCACGCGGTTGATCTCGCGCCGATGGACCGCGAGCGACAGGGCCCGGCGGAATCGAACGTCGCGCAGTAACGCCCGCCACCCGTCGTCCTGGACGTTGAGGTTCGGGTAGAGCGCCATATGCGCGCCCTTGCCGATGCGCCACAGATTCACGTCGAAGCCGAGCCGTTTGCCGTTTTTGCGCAGGAAGGTGAAGTTGTCGAAGCGCAGATAGCGCGCCTGCAGGTCCGAGCCGCCGGTCCCGGTCTTGGCGGGTACGATCTTCTTGTCCACCACATCCATGACCACCCGGTCGATATAAGGCAACTGCAGACCGTTCGGGTCGATACGGTGGAAATACGGATTGCGGACGAAGACGAAACGGTCCGCCGGCGGCTTGGTGGTGTTGATCCACGGTTGCAAGGTCGGCAGCGCCGGATTGTCGTTCTTATAAAGATTGTCCATGCGATTGTGCAGCGGCGCCCAATTCCGGTAGCCGCGCTTCTTGGCCATTTTCCGCAAGCTGTCTATGTCGAAATAGGCCGCATGGTATTGCTTCAGATAATGCGCCGGGCGATAGATGAACGGTGGGCGCGCCTTGGCGAGCGCTGGCAGGAAAGCCGGGTTCGGCTTGCGCCATTTGTACCGGACCGTGTGCGGATCGATGACCTCGAAGATCGGCAGTTCACCCTCGACGCGCAGCATGTCGGGCGGTCCGGTCGGCGTCAGCTGCGGGTTGTTGGCGACATCTTCCCAGTAGTAGCGGAAATCCTCGGCGGTGAACGGCGCGCCGTCCGACCAGCGGTGGCCGGGCCGCAGGTGCAGCGTAAAGATTCGCCCCTCCTCGATGTCGACCTTGCGCAGAATGTCGGGCACCAGTTCGAGGCGATGGTCGTAGCGCAGCAACCGCGCGTAGCCATAGACCACCATGAGCCGGACGTCCTTCGGCCGGGCCATCAGGATGTTGAGCGTGCCGCCATGCCGGCCCGGCACTTGGTTCTGCCGTGCAAACGGCGCCACGGCCGGCACCTCGGGCAGGCGTTCGGCCAGCCGGGGCAGGGCACCTTTCTCCACCTGCTCCGCCAGGACCGGCGAGTCCCGATAGACGGTGGCCGCCGCCGGGGAGAGCAGTCCGGCCGTCACGGTCAGGGCGGTCAAGACAACGAGTCCGGCCAGCCGGGTCATAGGCCGGTCTCCTCGAGGGCCACGTCCATGTTGGCGCGGATGAAATGCCCATTGCCCAGGTCGAGCATGTCCTGCGCCCGCCCGGTCTCGGCGCGGTAGGCGTCGGGCCAGGCGGCGGGGTCGGCCTGCCGTCCGGCGGACAGGGCGTCGAAGTCGAGGCGTTTCTCCAAATTCGTGTCGGGCACGGCGGCCAACAGACTTTGCGTATATGGGTGCATCGGGCGACGGAACAGGTCGGCGCGCGGCGCAAGTTCGACGATCCGGCCCCGGCACATCACGGCGATGCGGTCGGCGATATAATCGACCACCGCCAGATTATGCGACACGAACAGGTAGGTCAGCCCCAAGTCGGCCTGCAGGTCGCGCAGCAGGTTTAGGATCTGCGCCTGAATGCCCACGTCGAGCGCCGAGACCGGCTCGTCGCAGATCAGCAGTTTCGGTTTCAGGGCGAGCGCGCGGGCGATGCCGATGCGTTGGCGCTGGCCGCCGGAAAAACTGTGCGGGTAGCGGTTGAGGAAGCGTTCGTCCAGCCCGACCAGCCGCATGCAGTCGCGCGCTGCGGCGACCCGTTCGGCGCGGCCGCCGATGCCGTGGATCGCCAGCGGTTCTGCGATGATGTCGAGTACGGTCATACGCGGATCGAGCGATCCGTACGGATCCTGGAAGATGTACTGTACCTGTCGCCGGTAGGCGGCGAGGCTTGCGCCCTCGAGGGTCTGTACGTCGGTCTCCGCCCCGTCGTCGCAGAAGGTGATGCTGCCGGCGTCGGGCCGGATCGCGCGCATAATGAGTTTCGCGAGGGTCGACTTGCCCGACCCGCTTTCCCCGACCAGGCCCAGGGTTTCGCCGCGCCGCACCGATAAGGAAACCGCATCGACCGCGCTAATCCGCGGTTCGTTCCGGCCCAGCGCGAAACCGTTCTTGCGCGCGCCGAAGGATTTGCTGAGTCCGTCGATCCTGAGGATCGGCTCGGTATTGCCGGGCTTTTTTCTCGTTGGGTCGCAGCGTTGTGGCACGCCGGGCTCGGCGATCGTGGCGGCGGTGTCGTGGATCGGTCTCAGCCGGGCGCCGCGATCCAGCCCGATCCGCGGCACCGCGTCGAACAAGGCCTTGAGGTAGGGATGCTGCGCGTTGCCGAAGATATCGTCGCGCATGCCGGCCTCGGCCACCTCGCCGTCATACATCACGACGATTTCTTCGGCCATATTCGCGACCACGCCCAAGTCATGAGTGATGATCAGCACGGCCATGCCGAATTCCTGCTGCAGGTCGCGAATCAGCTTGAGGATCTGCGCCTGGATCGTCACGTCCAGGGCCGTGGTCGGCTCGTCGGCGATCAGCAACGCCGGCTGGCAGATCAGCGCCATCGCGATCATCGCGCGTTGCCGCAGCCCGCCGGACAGTTCGAACGGATAGGCGTGGTAGGCCTGCGCCGGGTCGCGGAAACCGACCCGGCCCAGCAAGTCCTGCGTCCGGGCGCGGCATTCTTCGCCGGGGCAGCGTTCGTGGAATTTCAGCGCCTCGCCGATCTGATCGCCGATCGTGTGCAGCGGCGACAGCGAGGTCATCGGTTCCTGAAAGATCATCGACATCCGTGCGCCCCGCAAGGCGCGCATGTCCGGGCCGTTCGGGCGCAGCGCCGCGAGGTCGACGGCGGGCCCGGCGGCGTCCGGGTCGTTGAAGAGAATAGCCCCTTCCTCGATCCGGGCCTGGCGCGGCAGCAGTCCCATGATCGCATGCGCGGTCATCGACTTTCCGGAGCCGGATTCGCCGACCAGCGCGACCGTCGAGCCGGGACGGATTCTGAAATTGACGCATTTGACCGCCGGAATGTCGCACTCCGGCAAGGCGATGGAGACGCGCAGATTTCGAACCTGCAGCAGATCGTCCATCAACACACCCCGCCGGTATGGTTCCGCCCGTCGTCCCGGTTGCCGTCGGGTCCGTCGGACCCATCGGACCGGCCGTAATAGACGTTGAGGTTCTCCTGGGTCGTTTCGTCGAGCTCGAGCCGCCGACGCTCGATCACCTCGGCGACCGCATCCAGGATTTTGTCGAAGCCGCTGATTTCCGAATCGATCCGCAGCTTTCCCGACGGGCCGGCGAGTCTGAGCTCCATCCAGCCGCTGTCGAGGCTTCGCCGGGCCTTGTCCCGCGTCGTCGAGTAATAGCGCAACCGGACATCGGAGAGCTCGTCCCATCCGAAGAATTTCTTGCGCGGCCCGTGGTTCATGATCCCGTCTTCGCGGATTTCCAGGGCGCTCATGTGCTGATTGACCGTGCGTAACCCATAGAAGAAGAACAGCGCCGCAACGGTACCGAGCAACAGGGTCAGGAAGACGCCGGGGCCGCCCAGGGTGAGCGGCAGGCCGACGATGATCAATCCGGCGGCGGCCCGGCAATAGTCCCACATCAGGCTGCGGGCAGGATAACGGTGGTAAATCATGATTCGAAAGCCCGCTTTATGGGCGGTTCCGTGATGTGAGTCGCGGCGGATTCGTGTCGTTTGGCCCGAAAACCGCCGATTTGCCGGCCTGTCGCGGCGGAATTGCCGCTTTTCTCGCGCCGATTGTTGCGGTCTTCGGTTAACAAAATGCTAGGGATTACCGTAGCCGGCCCAGCGCACCAAGCAATGCCCGTTCGGGGCGGATCGGTCGCGGTGTTGGTCATGGCTGCGGACTATATGGTGGGTGGACGCATTCGCAAAGCGGCATCTTGATCCTCATGGTCCTACGCGGCGGCGGCCGCGATCAATTCTGCGCTACGGTGCGCGCCGTCCAGGTCCAGTCCCGCCGTCCGGGCGCGCGGGCCGGCGGCGGCGCGGTCGATCGCGGCGGCCAGCGACTTCGGGGTCAGGCGCTCTTCCTCGACCAAGGTTATCCCGCCCCGCGCGGCGAGCAGGCGGGCGCGCTGCAGCTGTTCCGATTGGCCGTGTTCGCTGAACGGCACGACGACGCTGCGCGCGCCGGCGGTCAGGATGTCCATGACGGTGTTGTAGCCGCCCTGGCTCACCGACACGGCGGCACGGGCCAGCAAGGCCTGGAAATCACGCCGCACCGGCTCGACCGTGATTCCGGGATCGCCGCGCAAGGCCGCCGCGTCCTGCCCCGGCATGTTCGGGCCGATCAGAAAGCGCCATGGCGCGTCGGCAAGACCGCTCAGCGGCCGCGCCGCCAGCGCGGCTCGCATCATCGGCCCGCCGGTGCCGCCGCCGCCGGCGGATACGATGACTTCGCCCGCGCCCGCGCCGTCCGAACGGGTATCTTCCGCGCCCAACAAGGGATCGGCCACATAGCCGGTGTACTGGACCTTCGCGGCGATGCGGGGCGTCGGCGCGAAGGTCTCGTCGAGCCGCACGAAGTCCGGGTCGCCGTGGACCAGGATCGCATCGAAATAGGCGTCGACGACCTCGACGATCGCTTGCAGCCGCGACGGTTTCGTCTTGGGCACCAAAACGTCGCGCAGCGAACATAGGATGCGGGCGGCGCCCCGCGCCTCCTGCAGCAACGGCAGCAGCTCGAACCGGAAGGGCCAGCGGCCGAAGGGAAAGGTCTCGATCAGCACCAGATCGGGCTGCGTTTCGCGGTAGGCGGCAAGCAGGGCGTCGCGTCGGCGGTCGCGCCAGGCGTCGTCGATCGGCACGTCGCCCTCGCCGAGCAGCCGGGTGAAGCTGGCGTCGGCGCTGCGTACCGGCGGCAGCCGGCGGACCGTTGCGCCGGCCAGATCGTCGTCCAATGCGTCGAAGCCGCCGGCGACATAGACGACATCCAGCCCCCGCCGCCGCATTGCGCGGGTCAACGCGGCCGCGCGTACCGTGTGCCCGATTCCGAGCAGGTGCTGTACGTAGAAGAAGACGCGCGGGTTGCTCATGCCGCACCGTCGGTCATCGGCAGGTCGAGCGCGTGCACGCTGGGCATGCCGTCGTCGGCGAGCCGGAAGACCTGCACCGTGCTGTCGGCGAGGCGTCGCGGCGGTTTGCTCATCATGTCCCAATCGATGGCGAGCGAATAGACCGCGCGGATGACGCCGCGATGGCAAACCGCCACCGTCGGTGTGCCGGACGCGGCGCGTTCGGCCAGAAAGGGCCGCAGGCGCGCCTGCACTTCACGCGGGCTTTCGCCGCCGGGCGCGCGGAAATCGAGTCCCTTCGCCTCCCACGCGGTCATCAGGTTGCCGAGTTCGGCGCGCAGGTCCGGCAGCGTCCGCCCTTCCCAGACAGCCCAATCCATTTCCACCAGCCGGTCGTCGCCGGGCACCGCCTTGCCCGACAGGATTTGCGCCGTTTCCTGCGCGCGGGAGAGCGGGCTCGCCACCCACTCGAAATCCGCCAGCATGTCGGGGACCCGCCACTGTTCGACCTTGGCTCGGCCCCGCGCGCTGAGCGGAATGTCGCTGCGGCCTTGGACGAGGCCGTTCTCGTTCCATTCGGTGGGACCGTGGCGGATCAGGGCAAGCAGCGTCATGGCGCGCGCTCCCGGCGGCGTTCGGCGTGCGCGTTCCGCACGATCGTGTCGAGCCGTCGCGCCGCGCGGTCCAGTCCCAGCCGGTCCGCCCGGTTGCGCGCCCGGTCGGTCATCGCCGCCAACGCGCTCGGATCGGACAGGAGCGTCTCGATCGCCGCGGCGAAGGCGGCGCCGTCGCCTTCCGGCGTCAACAGGCCGGTCCGTCCGTCCTCGACGACTTGCGCGATCCCCGGCCGGTACCCGGCGACCACCGGCAGCCCGCAGGCCTGCGCCTCGACGAGCGCCATGGCATAGCCCTCCTTCAGCGCGGGCCATACCGCAAGATCGGCGGCGTGATACAGGTCGGTGATGTCGGCATCCGAGACACGGCCCAGGAAAACCACCCGGCCGGCCGCGTGCATCAGGGGTTCGATCTCGTCCCGCGCGGGGCCGTCCCCGGCGATCAGCAGCGCCCAATTCTTCGAGCGCAGCCTTCCCAATGCGTCGGCCAGCAGGCGATAGGAGTCGCGTTTCACGTCGTGCCGCATCATCGCCACAGTCGCGAGCCATGGGATGTCCGGGTCGAGAGCATGCGCCGCCGCCAGCGCCGCGCGCAACGCCGGCCTGGACGATCGCGCCTGCGGCGGATCGAGGAAAGGCGGCAACGGCGTGATGCTGCCGTCGCCCTGTCGCAACCGGTCGACCGCGGGGATATCGATCGGGTCGAAGGCGATCAACCGGTCGGCTTGGGCGATCGCGGCGGCGGCAGCATCATACCCGAGCGTCCACGGCCCGCTTGCCTGCGACGGGGATATGATCGGGTCGGCCACCACATACGGGATCGACAAACGGTCGGTGACGGCGGGGCCGATCCAGTCCGGCGCCTTGTGATAGATGTGATAGGTGAACCAAAGATCCGGGCGATGGCGGTGGTGACGGGACAGATAACGCTGTGTGACGCGGGCGGCGATCCGGCGGATGCGGGCCTGGCGGTGCGCATCGCCCGTGCGGTCGTAGCTGCGCAAGGGCGAGGCCAGGGATACGTCGTGGCCGGCCTGCCCCAACGCTCGGATCAACAGTCCGGCCATGCGGCGGTCGCCGGACGGTACCGGGTGCGTCGGCGGCTTCATCGGGGCGTAAAAGGCGATCCGCATCAGGCAGCCCGCGCGGTCGGTTTGGCCTGGTGCGGCATCGCAGCGCTGTCGCGCAGCCGCGCCGCCAGCCGGTCGAGGCCGGCGTCGCTTCCGAAATTCTCGCGAAGACGGGCGGCGCCGGCCGTTCCGAGGCGCGTCCGCTCGCCCGGGTCGCCGGCGAGACACTGAATCGTGGCGCAAAGCGCGTCCGGGTCTACCGGCGGCACCAGCAATCCGGTTTCGCCGTGCCGGATCAGTTCCGGAATCGCGGAAACCCGGGTTGCGATCACCGGCAGCGCCTGGCTTTGCGCTTCCATCAAGACATTGGGCAGACCGTCGCGGTCTCCATCCGCCGTGATGCGCGAGGTCATGAGGAACAAGTCCG
Source organism: Alphaproteobacteria bacterium (assembly GCA_965228425.1). Classification (GTDB taxonomy): domain Bacteria; phylum Pseudomonadota; class Alphaproteobacteria; order UBA8366; family UBA8366; genus JAJFJD01. The sequence continues at coordinate 442,187 of OZ245815.1, forward strand.
CCGCGCGCATCGCCCGCAGCACATGGTCCTGCTTTCGCGCGCCCTGCCAGTCGATGCGGTCCGACAGGCCAAGCCGTTCCGCCTGCCGCCGCAGGTCGTCCAGGTCCGGACCCGCGCCGATATGCGTCAACCGCCAGTGCAGCGCGGGCGGCAGCGCGGCGAGTGCCGTGAGCAAACCGCCGAGCCCTTTCTTTTCCACCGCGCGCCCGACGGTCAACAGCCGCAAAGGGTCGTCCGGCGCATCCCCGGTCCGCGACGGCCGCGTTTCCGTGAATGGCGGAAATCGTTGCGGGTCGAGGCCGTGATACACCGTCTCGACCACTGCGCGCGGCGCGATGCCGCGCAACGTGTCCGTTGCCGCCGCGCTGCACGCCACCGTCCACGCCGCGCCGCCCAGCTTGCCGGCAAGGTCCCAGTGCGGCGTCGTCCAGACATCCTTGGCATGGCCCGACAGGCTGAAGCCGATCCCCAGCAGCATCGCCGCGTAGCGCGCGACCGATCCCGGCGTGTGCAGGAAATGCGCGTGCAGGTGGGTCACCGTGCCGCCCAGTTCGGCCGCGAGCACGCAGGCCTGCCCGAACCGGCGCAAACGGTTGCGCGTCGGGTCGCGCCGCAAGTCGGCTGCGGCGGCCGCGCGGGCGGCGGCGTAGCCGGGAAGGCGGGTTGCATTGCGCCAGGCTTGCAGCGTTCGGCGCGGCTCGTGATGCAGATATTCCGGCAAGTACAGCAGCGGTGACGCGATCTCGTCGTGGATCGGGTGGCGCGCCGGGTCTGTGGGATGGCGCAACGACACCAAGTGCAGCGGCAGTCCGCGGCGTTCGAGGCCGAGGATTTCCTGCGCGATAAAGGTTTCGGACAGGCGCGGATAGCCTTTCAACACGATGGCGACTTTGGCGTCGGCGGGTATCGTCATGGCGCGGGCCGCCGGCTCATTCGTTCGCCGCGCTCAGGGCGCGTCGGCCCGGCGCCATGGCGCGTTTCGCCAGCCGCTGCACATTCTCGAGCCCGTCCAGCAGGCCGGGCACGACGCTCTCTGAGGGCGGCGGTTGCTGGCTGAGATGTTTGAGCGCGGTCGCCATGACGCTCGCGTCCGCGGCCTCTGCCGGGTCCAGCATGGTGGCGAGACCCAGGTCGCGGGCCTGTTGGGCGCGGATGAACTGCTCGCGGCGCGGCCGGGTGCGCGGCACGATCAGCGCCGGTTTGTCGAAGGACAGCACCTCGCAGAAGGTATTGTATCCGCCCATGCAGACGACGCCCGCCGCCTGCGCCACCAGATTTTCCATATAGGCGTCGAAAGTCAGGACGGTGGCGCCGATGCGCCGGGCGCGGGTCTGAAATTCCTGTTGCCGGTCCGCTGCCATGAACGGCCCCAGCACGAAAAGCGCGCGCAGCGGCAGTGTTTCCCCCGACTCGTAGGCGCGCAGCACCCAATCCATCAATATCTCGCCGTCGCCGCCGCCGCCGGCGGTCACCAGGATATAAGGGTCGGTCATGTCGATCGGGCGTCGCGCCACGTCGTGCCCCGTGTTCCGGGTGTCCGGCAGCGACCGGCGCAGGTAGCCGGTGAAGCTGGCCTTGCGCCGGACCGACGGCGGCAGGGCCAGCCCCGCCAGCGGATCGCAGATTTGCGGCAGCCCATAGACCCAGATTTCGTCATACAGGTCGCGCAGCGCCGGGCCGGCCTGCTTGCGGTCCCATTCGCGGGCCAGCGCCGCCGGGTCGTCCAGCACGTCGCGCAGGCCCAGCACCAGCGGGCAGCCGCGCGCCTGCAGCACCTCCAGCGCGCCCCGCACCTCGCCCCGCAGGCCGAGCGGTTCCTTGTCGACGATGAACAGGTCGGGATCGAAAGCTTCCGCCGTGTGCCGGATGATCGCCGCGCGCATGGCCAGCGTCTGCTCGAAATCGATGCCCAGCGTCAGCGACGTGTACTCGCCATTATTCAGCTTGATGACGCCGGGAATGCGCACGAAATCCACGCGCTCGCCGAAATCGAACCGGCCGATGATCGGTGACCCCGACAGGATCAGCACCGACATATCCGGGTCGCCCGCGACCAAGGCCTGGGCGATCGTCCGGCAGCGCCGCAGATGGCCGAGCCCGAAGGTATCGTGGCTATAGATCAGGACGCGCCTGCGCCCGCCGGGGAGTGTCATGCCGAATCTTCCCGTTCGAATACGCATTCCATGTATACCGGCGGACTATCGCATGTCTCGCCGTTGCCGTGGAAGTGATGAAATCCCGCGAATCGTGAGCTTATTTACCGGGACAAGGGGGTCGGTTAAGCTAATTTTAAGCGCGGCGGCGCATCATTGAGCATGCCCAAAAGGGGGTTGGCGGGCGGTTCATGGAAAACTCCATATTCAGATACATCCTGCGGTATAGCGGGCCGCAGCAGCTTTATCTGATCGCCGTCACGATCGCCTACTACCCGTTCCTCTTCATGTCGCTGGAATTGCCGAAGATCATCGTCAACGAGGCGATCGGCGGCAAGGGCCCGCCCTATGTGATGCCGCTGTTCGGCACCGCCTTCGACATCGACGCCACGCAAATTCAATTCCTGCTGACGCTGAGTTTCAGCTACCTGTTCCTGGTGCTGATCAACGGCTGCTTCAAGTATCACATCAATGTCTACAAGGGGCAGCTCGGCGAGCGCCTGTTGCGCCGGCTGCGCTATCAGCTCTACGCCCGGGTCCTGCGCTTTCCGATCGCGCGGTTCCGCAAGCTGGGCCAGGGCGAGGTTATCCCGATCATCACCGCGGAAGTGGAGCCGCTGGGCGGTTTCATCGGCACCGCCTTCGTCGACGTCATGTTCTATGGCGGCCAGCTTGCGATCATTCTTGGCTTTATCCTGCTGCAAGACGTGTGGCTCGGGTTGGCGGCGATCGCCTTCTATCCGCTGCAGATTTACCTGATCCCGAAACTGCAACGCCGCGTCAACACGCTGGCGAAGCAGCGCATTCAGAATGTGCGCCGCCTGTCGGACCATATCGGCGAGTCGGTTTCCGGCATCGTCGAGATTCATGCGAACGATACCGCGCAGCTCGAACTGTCGCGCTTCACCAGCCGGCTCGGCCGGATTTTCCAGATCCGCTACGAGATTTATCGCCGCAAGTTTTTCATCAAGTTCCTCAACAATTTCATCGATAAGCTGACGCCGTTCTTCTTCTTTTCGATCGGCGGCTATCTGGTCATCCAGGGCGAGTTGACGCTGGGCGCGCTGATCGCGGTGCTCGCCGCGTATAAGGACCTGGCGGCACCCTGGAAGGAACTGCTGGTCTGGTACCAGCAGCGCGAGGACGTGCGCATCAAATACGAGCAGGTCATCGAACAATTCAATCCGCCGGGCATGCTGGACGAGACGCTGCAGACGCCGGACGCCGAGGATACCGGCCCGCTGGACGGCGATATCTCGATCAACGTCAGCCTGTTCGACGAGGACGGCCATAAGATTCTCGAGGGCGCCGCGCTGACGGTGCCGGTCGCCTCGCATATTGCCATCGTCGGCGATCCGGCGAGCGGCAAGAGCGAGTTGGCGATGCTGATGGCGCGATTGTTCCCGCCGAGTTCCGGGCGGATCACGGTCGGCGGGCGCGACCTTTCCGGATTGCCGGAATCGGTGACCGGCCGCCGCATCGGCTATGTCGGCGCGCATACCCATTTGCACAACGCCAGCATCGGCGAGAATCTGCTTTACGGTCTGAAACATATGCCCGCGGAACCCGATGCGCTCGCGGCCGACCTGGAGGCCGATGCCCGCGCCGAGGCGAAATGGTCGGGGAATTCGCCTTTCGACTATACCGCTGACTGGATCGACTACGCGGCGGCGGGCGTCGCCGGACCGGACGAGATTCCCGCCCGGTTGATCGCGGCGCTGCGGGTCGTGGACATGGACGAGGACGTCTATGGCATCGGCCTGCGCGGTTGTATGGATCCGTCGGAACATCCTGAAATCGCGGAGAAAATCCTGGAGGCGCGATCGACCATGCGGGACCGGACGCGCGACGCGCCGATCGCCGCCCTGGTCGAGCGGTTCGAGAAGGACCGTTATAACGGCAACGCGACGGTCGGCGAGAACCTGCTGTTCGGCGCGCCGCTGGACGACCGGTTCGATATGGACCGGCTGGCCGAGCACCCGTATGTCCGGCGCGTCCTCGACCGGTCCGGACTGACCGAGGACTTCGTCACGATCGGCCTGCGGGTCGCCGAAACGATGGTCGAACTGTTCGCCGACCTGCCGCCGAACCATGAATTCTTCCAGCAATACAGCTTCATCTCCGCCGAGGAATTACCGGAATACCGCCAGATCATCGACCAGGCGGCACGCGGCATCGAGCCGAGCGAGGAAAACCGGCTACGGCTGCTCTCGCTGCCCTTCATGCTGATCACCGAGCGCCATCGCCTCGGCCTGATCGACGGGCCGATGCAGGAACGGATCCTTGCCGCGCGGCACGCCTTCGCCGAGGGGTTGCCGCCCGAGTTGGAGGATTCGATCGCCTTCTTCGACGAGGAAAAGTACAACCCGGCGGCCACGATCCAGGACAACATCCTGTTCGGCAAGCTGGCCCACGGGCAGGCCTATGGCGCGCGCAAGATCGGTGCGCTCGTCCGCGAGGTGGTGGAAAGCCTGGGCCTGCGCGACACGGTGATCGAGATCGGCCTGCGCGCATCGGTCGGTATCGGCGGGTCGCGGCTGTCGATCCCGCAGCGCCAGAAGCTGGCGCTCGGCCGCGCCGTGCTGAAACGCCCGGATATTCTGATCGTCAACGAGGCCGCCGAGGTTTTCGATCAACGGACCCAGGAACAGATTCTGGAAAACCTGTTGGCGGAACGGCAGGGGCGCGGCCTGGTGTGGGTGATGAACCGGATCGTCGGGGCCGAGCATTTCGACCAAATCGTCGTGATGGATGACGGAAAGGTGGCCGAGCAGGGCAGCTACGAAGACCTTGCCGAGAGCGGCAAGACGCTGAACACCCTGCTCCGGGTCGCATGAAGGAAGGACCGAACCGATGAGCCTGCAGGAAGAAGTCGATCTGCTGCGCCGCGTGCCGCTGTTCGCCAAGATCGAGCCGGCCAAGCTGAAACTGCTCGCCTTCACCAGCGAGCGGCTCGTCTTCGCGCCGAACGATGTGGTCTTCGAACAGGGCCAACAGGGCGATGCGGCCTATCTGGTGCTGCGCGGCTCGGCGGATGTGCTGGTCGATACCCCGGACGGCCAACTCAACGTGGCGACGATCCAGGAACACGAGATCGTCGGCGAGATCGCCATTCTCTGCGACGTGCCCCGCACCGCGACCGTGCGCGCTGCCGCCGAGTTGGAAACGCTGCGGATCTCCAAGGACCGGTTCTTCGGCCTGATCGAAGAATTCCCCGAGATGGCGGTGGAGATCATGCGCGAGTTGGCGCACCGCCTCGAAGTCACCACCAGCCGGCTGCGCGAGGCGCATGCCGCCGCCGGCGGCCAGCCGGCGCCGTGATCCCGCGCGATGATGCCTGACAGGATGCCTGAATTGGCAGCCGCGCCCGTTTTCCGTTTACCCGGCTGATGTCCCGCCTGGATTCCGTTATCCGACGGCTGGAGGCGCAACGCGCCTGCCTCGGCCATGCGGCCGACTTGATCGAGGGGCGCGGCGGCGGGGAGCGGGTCGACGGCGTGGTCCTCGAACTCGGGCTCGGCAACGGCCGGACCTACGATCATCTGCGGGAAATCCTCCCGGACCGCGCGATCTACGTGTTCGACCGCCAGCTCGCCGCGCATCCGGATTGCCGGCCGGCCGCCGACCATCTGTTCCTGGGCGAAATGGCAGAAACACTGCCCCAAGCGGCGGTCCGCCTTCCGGGCCGGGCGGCGCTGATCCATCTGGACATCGGCGGCGGCGACATTGCGGAAACGGAACGAAATACCATAGGCGTCGAATCGCCTCTGGTGACCCTTCTTGAGGCGGGCGGCGTGGTCGCTTCGGATCAGCCGCTTCCGGGTTTCGCCGGGGCCGACGGGATCGCAGCACTCGCCGTGCCGCCGGGCGTCGCGGATGGCCGGTACTACCTGTATCGGCGGACCCAAATATAAGTCTCAGGGGTTTAGTTAAAATTTAAACCTAGTTAATTAGATTTGATGCCTAATTGCGAAACCAGCATCGATGCTCAGAGAAAGGACCCGATGGCCTTCCCATAGGTGCATTTCTAGACCTTTTCAGAATTCGTTACGCGGACAGATCGATTGCGACCGGGGCGTGGTCGGAGGCCTTTTCCCAGCCGCGCGCGTCGCGCAGAACCGATGCGCCGGCGAGGCGGGATTGCAGCGGCGGCGTTACCCAGACGTGATCGAGCCGCCGGCCCTTGTCCGATTTCGACCAGTCGCGGGCCCGGTAGCTCCACCAGCTATAGAGTGGTTCCGATTCTGGAATAAAATGCCGCACCGCGTCGATCCACGCGCCGGCGGACTGGACGCCGTCCAGTCTCTCCACCTCGACCGGGGTGTGGCTCACAACCTTCAACAGTTGTTTGTGCGACCAGACATCCGTCTCGAGCGGGGCGATGTTGAGGTCACCGACCAGGATCATCGGGGTGTCCGGGGTCCGGTTTTCCGGAAACCAGGCGGTCATCTCGTCGAGAAACTGGAGCTTGTGCGCGAATTTGTCGTTCTCGGCCGGATCCGGCACGTCGCCCCCGGCCGGAACGTAGAAATTATGCAATTCCACCCCGTCGGCCAGCTCCACATAGATGTGCCGCGCGTCGGTCTTGCCGCACCAATCGCGTTTCTCGACCCGGGCGAACGGCTCACGCGACAGGATCGCAACGCCGTTGTAGCCCTTCATGCCGTTGAACGCGATATGCGGGTAGCCGAGGTCGCGAATCGCATCCGCCGGAAACAGGTCGTCCACGACCTTGGTTTCCTGCAGGCAGATCACGTCGGGCGACGCGGATTTCTCGAGCTGCTCGATCAGATGCAGCCGCGCGCGGACCGAGTTGATGTTCCAGGTGACCAGGCGCATGGCGGTTTCCCGATCAGACGATCTTGAGCGTCAGGTCGGTCAGTCCGTCCACATGGCCGACCAGGGTGTCGCCCTTCACGACCGCGGAGACGCCTTCCGGCGTGCCGGTCATGATGACATCGCCCGGCAGCAGGGTGATCAGCCCGGACAGGAAGGAAATCGTCTCCGGCACCGACCAGATCATCTTGTTCAGGTCCGATTCCTGCCGCGTCTCGCCGTTCACGGTGAAGCGCAGCGTGCCCTTTTCCACATGGCCGACCTCGCTCACCGGATGAAGCTGGCTGCAGGGGGCGGCGTCGTCGAAATCCTTGGACAGCGACCAGGGCCGGCGCAGGTCCTTTGCCACCGACTGCATGTCGCGGCGCGTCAGGTCGAAGCCGACGCCGTAGCCGAAGACGCAGTCGAGCGCCTTATCCACCGGGATGTCCCGCCCGCCCTTGGCCAGCGCCACGATCATCTCGCATTCCGGGTGCACGTCCTCGGTGGCGGTGGGATAGGCCAGTTCCGGCTCGGTGAACACGGCGGCCGGCGCTTTCGTGAAGAAGAAGGGCGGCTCGCGGTCCGGGTCGTGCCCCATCTCGCGGGCATGGGCGGCGTAGTTGCGGCCGACGCAATAGATGCGGCGCACCGGAAAGCTGCCGCCGCCGGCGACCGGCAGCGACGGTGTGTCCCACTGTGGGATAACGGAATCGCTCATGAAATTTAGTCCTTGTCCCCTCTTGGATGGCGGCGCCGTGCCTGCGGATCGACGCAAACGGCGGCGGCCTTCGGAATCGAAACGCGCGCGGCGCGGAAAATATAGATCAGGCGGCCCGGATAGAGGAAGCGCCTTCACCGGTTCGGCGCGCGGTCATGCGCGCCCGGCAGGCGTCGCCGAAGCCGCCGAACATCGCCTTCGACAGCGGCCATTTCAGCGACGTGGGATGTTCCGGGTGCCACTGCACGCCGAGCGCGAAGGATTTCGCGCCGGAGACGCTGACCGCCTCGATCACGCCGTCATCGCTGACCGCTTCGACGAACAACCCGTCGCCGAGCCGATCGATCGCTTGGGCATGCAGCGAATTGACCATGATCTCGCGGCCGTCGGCCATCTCCGAAGCGGCCATCTTCTCCAGCATGCCGCCGGGATTGATGGTGATCGGGTGGCGCGCCTCGTAGCGCTCGTCCGTCGGCACCGACCGGTTCATGCGATGTTCGCTCTTGCCCGGCAGTTCGTGCACGTTCTGGTGCAATGTCCCGCCGAGAGCGACGTTCAGCTCCTGAATGCCGCGGCAGACCGCGAAGACCGGCACGCCTGCCTCGACGGCGGCGCGGATCAGCGGCAGGGTCGTGGCGTCCCGCTCGGGGTCGTGCAGCGTTCCGGTCCGGCTTTCCTCGCCGTCGTAGAAATCCGGCCGCACGTTGGAAGCGCCGCCGGTCAGGAACAGGCCGTCCAGCCGCGACATCAGTTCGATGAAGCAGCCGACCTCGCCGATCGCGGGGATCAGCAACGGCAGGCAGCCGGCGCCGTCAACGACGCTATCCGCGTATTTTCCCACGACCCGGTAGGTGGGTTTGCCGTCGACCGACGTGGCACAGGTGGGGATCCCGACGATGGGACAGGCTTGCGTACTCATCGGTCTAAAATCGCATTCCGCCGCGCGGTCGTCCAGCGCAAAGCCCACATTTCCGCTATTCCGCTTTGATTGAATCGCCCTGTTCGACGAATTTGAACAGCTGCGGATCGAGTTTCATGCCGAATCGGGTATTCTGCAGCGTGACCTGGGTGGTGTTGTCCTGCACGTCGCGAATGCTCCATTTGCGCAATTCGAGCGGCTTATCCGTGAAGGTCAGGGTCATCTCCCCGAGCTCGGGGTTGTCGTCGGTGATCACGCTGACCTGCATCAGCCCCGGCGCCTTATCATATTTCGTGATCGTCAAGCCTTTCTTAAAGGAGATATCCTGGCGCACCAGGAAATGGGCCGGCGTCTTGATCAACGGCAATACGTTGGTTTCCTTGAGCTGTTTGTCCACGTGGATGAACCACAGCCCGTTGGCGACCAGGAGATGCGGGATCGGCGGGTCGTATTCGAAGCGGAACTTCCCCGGCCGTTGGACATAGACTTTTCCGGTCCAGCTGCTGCCGTCCGGATTCACCTGAATAAAGCGCGATTCCAACGACGTTATGCCGTTCAGATAACCTTGAATCCGGTTAATTTCGCCGACGACTTCCGGATCCTTCAGCGACCGCGGGGCCGCGTCGGCCGGGCCGGCGGACCCCAATCCGGCGACGGCGACGACGAGCAGCAGCGCGGCGGCCGCGGACAGTCCTCTAGTGATTGCCGACAAGGATTTCGCGCTTGCCGACATGGTTGGCCGGGCCGATGACGCCTTCCTTCTCCATCCGCTCGATGAGCCGCGCGGCGCGGTTATAGCCGATTTGCAGGTGCCGCTGGACGAAACTGGTCGAGGCCTTCTGCTCCTGCAGGACCAACGCAACCGCTCGATCGTAAAGTTCATCGCCTGATCCGCCTCCTGGCTCGCTATCCATGCCGAGACCGAATTCACCTTCCTCGTCCTCGGTTACAGCATCGATATAGGTCGGCACGCCCTGATTTTTAAGGAATTCGGCGACGCTCTCGACTTCGTCATCGCCGACGAAGGGACCGTGAACGCGTGTGATCCGCCCGCCGCCGGCCATATGAAGCATATCGCCCTGGCCGAGAAGCTGTTCCGCGCCCTGCTCGCCGAGGATGGTCCGGCTGTCCACCTTGGACGTGACCTGGAAGCTGATCCGGGTCGGGAAGTTGGCCTTGATCGTGCCGGTGATGACATCGACCGACGGCCGTTGGGTCGCCATGATCAGATGGATGCCGGCGGCCCGCGCCATCTGCGCCAGCCGCTGGATCGACGCTTCGATATCCTTGCCCGCCACCAGCATCAGGTCGGCCATCTCGTCGACCACGACCACGATGTAGGGGAGGGGGGACAGGTCGAGCGGCTGCTCCTCGATGATCGGCTTGCCGGAATCCTCGTCGAAGCCGGTCTGGACCTTGCGGGTGATCTCCTCGCCGTTGCGCTCGGCTTCGGCGACGCGGCGGTTGTAGCCTTCGATGTTGCGCACGCCGAGCTTGGACATCGCCTGATAGCGCTCTTCCATCTCGCGGACGGTCCATTTCAGCGCCACCACGGCTTTCTTCGGCTCGGTCACGACCGGTGCGATCAGATGCGGGATATCGTCGTAGATCGACAGTTCCAGCATCTTCGGATCGATCATGATCAGTTTGCAGATATCCGGCCCCATCCGGTAGAGCAGCGACAGGATCATCGCGTTGAGCCCGACCGACTTGCCCGAACCGGTGGTGCCCGCGATCAACAGATGCGGCATGCGGGCCAGGTCGGCGATCACGGGCGCGCCGCCGATATCCTTGCCCAGCACCATGAGCAGCCGGCCGGCGGCCTTTTCATAGGAGGTCGAGGCCAGCAGCTCGCGCAGATACACCGTCTCGCGGCTCTGGTTCGGCAGTTCGATGCCGATCACGTTGCGGCCGGGGATGACGGCGATGCGGACGGACACGGCGCTCATCGACCGCGCGATATCGTCGGACAGGCCGATCACTCGGCTCGTCTTGGTGCCGGGCGCCGGCTCCAATTCATAGAGCGTGACCACCGGACCGGGGCGGACCTTCACGATCTCGCCGCGCACGCCGAAATCGTCCAGCACGCTTTCCAGCAGCCGGGCGTTCTGCTGCAGCGCTTCCTCGTTGACCGCGCGGGCGTCGGGCGCCACGTCCGGCACATCCGCCAGCAGGTCGAGCGGCGGCAGGTCGACGCCGTCGTCCGTGCGGGGCAGGTCGAGCGAGCGTTGCCGCGCCGCCGCGCCGCGTTTGCCGGGTTTCGTCTTGGGCAGCACGGTTTCGACGACGGCCTTGGTTTCCCGCGGCTTTCGTATTTTCGGCTCAGGCCGCTCGGCGGCGCGCGCGAGCGCCGGTTCCCGCCGCGGTTTGCGCGCCGGGGCGCGTTTCGCCGGTTTCTCGGCCTTTTTCGGACGCCCCCGGAACCACCGCACCGGCGCCAATGCGGTATGACCGATGCCGCGCGCCGCCCATTGCGCCTTCAGCGCCGCGACGCGCCATTCGTCGGCGGTGAAGCCGAGCACGAAATACATCACCGCGACCGCCGCGCTGCCGAAGATGGCGAACAGGATCACGCCGTCGATGCGGAACCCGGTCAGTCCGACGAACTCGATCATCCGCGCCAGCAGCATCTTGCCGACCACGCCGCCAAGCCCGGCATCGAGCGGCCAGGCCCGGGGATGATCGATCGTCGCCAGCGCAACCGCGGCCAACAGCAGGCCGACCGGCAGGAAGGCGACGCGCAGCAGCCAGCCTTCGAGCACATGCTTGCGCAGCAGGCGCAATCCCCAACCGCCGATCAGCGGCACCAGGAAGGCGGCGGCCAGGCCGAGCGTCTGCAGCAGCAGGTCGCTAACCGTCGCGCCCGCGATGCCCATGATGTTGCGCACGGGCTGCGCGCTCGACGTGTTGAAGGACGGGTCGGCCGGGCGATAGGTCACGAGCGCCAGGAACAGGGCGATCGCCAGGAAGAACAGGGCCAGGCCGAGGATCTCGCTGCCCCGGCGTTTGAGGAAGGTGCCCGCGCCCGGCGGCAGGAAAGCGGTCTTCTGACTAGCGCTCGCCATGATTCTTCTCCGTTACCCGTTCAGCACGTTCGCAATTCGCGTCAACGCCTCTTCGGCAAAGGCCTTGTCATGCACCAGGGCGACGCGGATGTAGGGGTCGCCGTGGTTCTCCCCGGTTTCTGGGTCCGGTTTCGTCATATACCCGCCGGGCATCACGCGGATGCCGGCTTCGGTCCACAGCCGGCGGGCCATCGTTTCGCCGTCGCCCACGTCGAGCCACAGGAAGAAGCCGCCTGGCGGATTGGCGAACCCCGGCGTGTTTCCCAGAATGCGTTCCGCCATGGCGAACAAGTCGACATAGTGTTGGCGATTTTTGTCCACATGCGCTTCGTCCTGCCACAGCTTTTCGGCCGCTTTCATGACCGGTCCGGGCATCGAGACCCCGGCATAGCTGCGGATCGCGCGGTAAGCATCGATCAGGTCCGGGTCACCGGACACGATTCCCGCGCGCAATCCGGGCGCGCTGGACCGTTTCGACAGGGAATGCAGCACCATCACGTTGGTCAGGTCGCCGCCGAGCTCGGCGCAGACCTCGAGTCCGCCCACCGGCGGGTCGCCGCGATAGATTTCCGAATAGCATTCGTCGAAAACCAGCATGAAATCGTATTCCCGCGCCATCCGCACCAGCGTCGCCATATACCCTTTGTCGGCGAGCGATCCTTGCGGATTGGCCGGGTTGCAGAGATAGGCGAGCACCGTGCGGTCCAGCACGTCGCGGTCGAGCGCGGCATAGTCCGGCATGAAGCCGGTCTCCGCGGTCGCCGCGACAGAAATCTCCTGGGCGCCGGCGAACAGGGCAGCGCCGTTATAGACGGGATAGACCGGGTTCGGCACCAGCGCGACCGGTCGGCCGGGCTTGGTCCAGGTTTCGGCCCCCGGCACCGCCAGCAGCGCCATGTGGAACAGGCCTTCCTTGCTGCCCGTCACCGGCAGGACATGGCGTTCGGGATCGATCATGCCGGCGGGCAGGCCGTAGCGCCGGTCCAGCCAGTCGGCCGCCGCTTTGCGATAGGTCGCGGTGCCCGAATGCGGCGGGTAGCTGCCCCACTGCGCCTTGCAATCGTCGATCGTCTCGGCGACGAAGTCGGGCGGCGGGATTTTCGGCTCGCCGACATGCAGCGCCATCGGTTCCAACTCGGCTGGCGACGTCTCGTCCTTCAGCAGCGATTCGAGCCGCCAGAACGCGTAGACGTCCAATTGATCGAGCCGGGGATTCTTCATGCGGGTCGCGCCGTGTGGTTGCCGTGGCGGAATCGTGGTCGATAGCGTCTCAAGTCGCGTCGATGTATTGCAGAGTTTATCACACACGAATAAAGACGCTGCAAAGTAGTCACAGCGTTCATTACCATGGTTCCGCAAAAAATCGGTGCGAAGTTTAGCTTCCGCAGCCGATCGATACAAGCGCCGCAAAACCCTAGCATGGCTTCGTTTTAGGGGTTATTTCCCGGCTTCTTCAAAAAACTGCCCGGAAGACTCTGGCAGGAGTCTCCCGGGCAGCCGCAGTGCGGGTACTTGCGTTAGAGGGTTTGCGATCCGGACCCGAATTCCGGATACGCTTCCATACCGAGTTCGGCACGGTCGAGCCCGAGGACCTCGGCCTCTTCGTCGACCCGGACGCCGATCGTTACCTTCAGGATGGTCCACACGATGAAGCTGACCACGAAGACGAAGGCGCCGATGGCGGCGATGCCGATAAGCTGCGTGACCACCGATCCGCTGCCGAAGATTCCGACGCAGAGGGTGCCCCAGATGCCGGCGACCAGATGGGCGGAAATCGCGCCCACCACGTCGTCGATCTTGAGCTTGTCGAGCAACGGCACCGCGATCACCACGAGACCGCCGCCGACCGCGCCGACGACCATCGCCAGGAACGGGTTGGACAGGTCAGGACCCGCCGTGATCGAGACCAAGCCCGCGATCGCGCCGTTCAGCGTCATCGTGAGGTCGATCTTCTTGTAGAGGATCTGCGTCAGCGCCATGGCGGCGATCACGCCCGCGGCCGCGGCCAGGTTGGTGTTGACGTAGACGATCGACATGGCGGTGACGTCGAGCGCACTGCCGAGCGCGAGCTGCGAGCCGCCGTTGAAGCCGAACCAGCCGAACCACAGGATGAACGTGCCGAGCGTGGCGAGCGGCAGGTTGGCGCCGGGCATCGGGTTGACCTGACCGTCCGGGCCGTATTTGCCTTTACGCGCGCCGATGACGATCGCTCCCGCCAAGGCCGCCCAGCCGCCGGCCGAATGGACCAGTGTGGACCCGGCGAAGTCGGAGAAGCCCATCGCGTCGAGCCAGCCCGCGCCCCAGACCCAGGAACCCTGGATCGGATAGATCACGCCGGTCAGCACGACGACGAAGATCAGGAACGGCCAAACCTTGATGCGCTCGGCCAGCGTGCCGGACACGATCGAGGCCGCGGTGGCGACGAAGACCATCTGGAAGAACCAATCCGACATGACCGAATAGCCGTTCGCGTCGACGACCTTCTTGACCATCTCGGGCGTCGCCTTGTCGGCGGCCCCGATCAGCGCCAGTTCGTCGGCGGACGGGTTGTACAGGAACGAGAAGGAGCCGATCCAGCCCGCAACGTCCACATACATAAGGTTATAGCCGATCACGTAGTACATGATGCCGGCGAGCGAATAGAGCGCGATGTTCTTGAGGCAGATCGCCGCCGTGTTCTTGGTGCGCACCAGGCCGGATTCGAGCATCGCGAATCCGGCGGCCATCCACATCACGAGGAAGCCGTGCACCAGAAACGAGAAAGTGTTGAAGATGTAAGCCGTCTCATCGCTGACCGCGGCCTGTGCCGCGCCAGCCATCAGCAGGACTGGGAGCCCCACGCCGGCGCATAGCGCCATGCGGCTGAGTAATGTCGTCATCCCTGAAATCCCCTTATTCTCAGATATTTGTTAGATGGCGTCGGCGTCCGTCTCGCCGGTGCGGATGCGCACCGCCTGCGAGATGTCGAGGACGAAGATCTTGCCGTCGCCGATTTTGTCGGTGTTTGCGGTCGCCAGGATCGCTTCGACGACGCGTTCGGTCATCTCCGCGGTGACGGCGATTTCGATTTTGACCTTGGGCAGGAAGTTCACGGCGTATTCGGCGCCGCGGTAGACCTCGGTCTGGCCCTTCTGGCGGCCGTAGCCCTTGACCTCGGTGACGGTCAGTCCCTCGACCCCGATCCCCGTCAGTGCTTCCCGCACATCGTCAAGCTTGAAGGGCTTGATGATTGCCATGACCAGCTTCATTGATTTGTTCCTTTCGCTAGTCCGATTGCACATGCCGCAGGCCCCGAAACAGGGCGCCGCAACGGCTCTGTCCTCGGTTAACTCAAGAACCGTGCCGGACTCGGGGTTTCTCTAAATAAGAAGGAAAATCAATGCAGTATAGCGCTATTCCTGTTAACCATTTCAGGGCCGGCAGAAAATATGACTATTTAAAGTGCATATTTGCTTTGATGGTTAGAAAATAGGCAGTTCGAAAAAGTTGGGCCTTACGCGGCAATTTGGCCGCTGGACAGCGCCGGCGCGGGGCGCGAAGCTGTGGGCATGACAGAGACCGCGTCGCCTTCCGGCACACATGACAGACACGATACCGATGTCCTGATCATCGGCGGCGGCATGACCGGCATGACGCTCGGTTGCGCGCTGGCGGGGGCGGGCGTCGCCACGGTCGTGGTCGACCGGGAAGCGCCGGCGGATCAGTGGACCGGCGACTACGACGGCCGCGCCTCGGCGATCGCCCATGCGTCGGCGCAGGCGCTGCGCGGCATCGGGTTGTGGCCCTATCTCGTCGACGCGGCGCAGCCGATCCTGGATATTCGCGTCGCCGACGGCCACCCGATGCGCGGCGTCTCGCCGCTGTTCCTGCATTACGACCACCGCGAGATGGGCAGCGATCCGTTCGGCTACATCATCGAGAACCGGCGGATCCGCCACGCGCTGAGCGAGCTCGGCGCTGTGCTGCCGGCGCTCACTGTGTTGGCCCCGGCGGAGGTTGCCGCGCTGGACCGCGCGCGTGGGCTGGCCGAGGCGCGGCTCGCCGACGGGCGGCGGATCCGCGCACCGCTCGTGGTCGCGGCGGACGGGCGCTTCTCGAAGACGCGGCAGGACGCGGGCATCGGGGTTGCCGGCTTCCGCTATAAGCAGACCTCGATCGTCTGCACCGTGCGGCACGAACGGTCGCATGCGGGGGTCGCGGTCGAACTGTTCCTGCCGGGCGGCCCCTTCGCCATGCTGCCGATGACCGACAACCGCAGCAACGTGGTGTGGAGCGAGCGCGCCGACCTGGCGCCGGTCTATCTCGGCCTCGACGACGAGGCCTTCAAGGACGAACTGACCCGCCGCTTCGGCGACTGGCTCGGCGAGATCGAACTGGTGGGCCCGCGCTTTTCCTATCCGCTTGGCCTGCAGCATGCCGACCGCTATACCGACCGGCGGCTCGCCCTGATCGGCGACGCGGCGCACGCGATCCATCCGATCGCAGGGCAAGGCCTGAACATGGGATTGCGCGACGTGGCGGCGCTCGCCGAGTTGATCGTCGACACCCACCGGCTCGGTCTCGATATCGGCGGGCCCAACGTGCTCGACCGTTACACCCGCTGGCGGCGCTTCGACAACACGCTGCTCGCCGCGGTGACCGACGGCCTCTGCCGCCTGTTCTCCAATGACATCGGCCCGGTCCGCCTCGCCCGCGACCTGGGCCTCGCCGGCGTCGGCAAACTGCCGCCGGTCAAACGCTTCCTGATGCGCCACGCGATGGGCGTGGTCGGGGAGTTGCCGCGACTGGTGAAGGGCGAGGCGCTGTAGGGGGCGGCGTGCCGGTGTCTACGGGTCGCGGTTGAGGCCTTTGGCGGCGAGCGCGTTGAGGTATTCAACCCAGATGGCTTCCTGGTTCTCGCCCAGCTTATAGAGGTATTGCCAGCTGTAGATGCCGGTGTCGTGCAGGTCGTCGAACTTGATGCGGACCGCGTAGTTGCCGACGGGTTCCAGCCCGATGATGTTGACGTGGCGGCGGCCGCTGACGATCGTCTTCTGCGACGGGCCGTGGCCCTGCACTTCGGCCGAGGGGCTTTCCACGCGCAGCAGTTCCGCCGGCAGCGAAAAGCTGCGGCCGTCGTCGAAATCGATCTCCAGATGCCGTTCTTCCTTTATCAGCCGGACTTCAACCGGCCAGACATCGGTGGAGAATCCGTTGGATGAGGCGTCGCTGGCGGGAGGATCGGTGGGCATCGGCTTGTTGGGCTCTTATGGGGTGCGGGCGGTTGGCGCGGTCAGTCGTCCAGGCTGCGGGCTTCGTCGATCAGCATGATCGGGATGCCGTCGCGGATCGGGTAGGCCAGGCTGGCCTGCGCGCTGACCAACTCCTGCGCCTCGCGGTCATAGGTCAACGGCCCCTTGGTTAGGGGGCAGACCAGCACTTCAAGCAGTTTCGGATCGACCTCGGCGCTTTTCGGGGACATGAGATTCTCTATTCTGTCGTCTTCGTGTGGGGCGGATGAGTGTGCGACGGGCTCTACTGGCGCGCCGCCTCGCCGGGTGTGCTGGCATGCACCGCCATCTCGACCAGGGTGATCAGCACCTTGCCGCGCTCGGTCAGGGTAGGCGCTTCGAGCAGCGCCTGTTTTTCCGGTCCCTCGAATGGGCAGATCATCGAGAGGCAGGTGATCAGCCGTTCTTCCGACGTCGTCTCGATGGCGTTCCAGTCGGCCTGGATGCCCTGAATCTTGAAATAGGTCTTGAGCGGGCCGAGCAGGCGGTCGCGGTCGATCATCACCTCCTCGGCGGGTTCCATGTCGGCGCCGTATTTCGACCAGTCCGCCGCCACCGGGCGATAGCCCCGCATGAGCGGCAGCTCCTCCGTCACGTCGAACCGGCAGAGCCCCTTCAACGTGATCAGCAGGCGGCCGTCCTCGGTCTCCTGGAAGCCGACAATGCGGCCGGCGCAGCCGGTGCCGTAGACCGGCGGGTTGGCGTCTTCGCTCTCGGTCTCGGTCGGCTGAATCATGCCGATCAGGCGGTCGCCCGCGATCGCGTCGAGCGTCATGTTCAGGTAGCGCGGTTCGAAGATGTTCAGCGGCAATTCGCCGCGCGGCAACAGCAGGACCCCGGTCAACGGAAAGATCGGCAAGGTGCCGGGCAGGTCGTCGAATCCGGGATCGAATGCGCTCATGTGCCGATCATCCTCATGCAAATAGAATGGATGACAATTTCTGCCGCCCCGCGATCGTGGCTTCGTGGGTCGGGCCCAGGGCGTCGAAGATCTTGACCAATTCCTTGCGGGCTGCATCCTCGTTCCAGGTCCGGTTGCGGCGGACGATCTCCAGCAGTTCGTCGATCGCGCGCTCGCTCTGGTTGCTCGCATAGGCGGCGAGCGCCAGCTCGAGCCGGGCCTCGTGATCGTTCGGATCCTGCGCCACGCGCGATTCGAGCTCGCCGAGCTTGCCCGCGGCTTCCTGTGCCTTGCCGGCGAGGTCGAGCGTCGCTTGCACCGCGGCCACGTCCGGATCGTTGCGCTTGGTCTCGGGCAGGGTCGCCAGCAACTGCTCCGCCGAGTCCGGCTGGCCGGTCTCCACATAGCATTTCGCCATGCCGGCGATGGCCTTCACGTTGTCCGGCTGCTGCTGCAGCACCTGGCCGTACAGCGCGCCCGCGCCGGAAACGTCGCCTTCCGCGATCGCGGCGGCCGCGGCCTCCAGTGCCTGCTCGACCGGGGTCGGCCCGGCCTCGCCGCCGCCGGCGACGATCACCCGTTCGATGAAGGTCTTGATCTGGCTTTCGGGCAGGGCGCCGACGAAACCGTCGACCGGTTGCCCCTTCGCGAAGGCGAAGACCGCCGGAATCGACTGGATGCGCAGCTGCTGCGCGATCTCCTGGTTCTCGTCGATGTTGAGCTTGACCATCTTGACCGCGCCGGCGCGCTCGGTCACCGCCTTCTCCAGCAGCGGGCCGAGTTGTTTGCACGGGCCGCACCAGGGCGCCCAGAAATCCACGATGACCGGCACTTCCATGCTGGCCTCGATGACATCGGCGGCGAAGGTGGCCGTCGTCGTGTCCTTGATCAACGCACCGTCCGCGCCGCCGCCTGCTGCGCCGTTGCCGCCCGGTGTCGCTCCGCCGAGAATGTCTTGCATCGTGTCTTCGTGGCTCCCAATCTTGCCCGATAGGTCACTCTATCAGATTAAATGGACGCTCGCTTGCCCTGAGGCAAGGGGCGTCTGCGGCGTTAGTCCGCGCCGAAGTCGATCACCTCGGGCGGGTGGTCTTCCGCCTCCAGGAATTTCAGCAGGTCGTCCGGCGCCACCGCCGTGGTCATGTCGTTGCGCAAGGGGTGGGCGTTGACCGGCCCCGTCGCCAGCACGCCCGCGTCCAGCACCATCGCGGCCCGCCCGCCGCGGTCGTTGATCACCCCGAACGGCGTCACCGCGCCCGGCGTCACGCCCAGCACCTCCATCAGCAGGTCGGCACTGCCGAAGGAGAGGCTGCCCGACGCGCCCAAGCGCTTGCGCAGCGCCTTGAGGTCGATCTGCCGTTCCTCGAGCGCGGTGACCAGCCAGATGCGCTTCTTCTTGTCGCGCAGGAACAGGTTCTTCACGTGGCTGCCCGGCAGCGTGCCGCGCAGGCCCTTGGATTCCTCGACGGTGAAGACCGGCGGGTGGTGATGCGTCGTATGGGCGATGCCCAGCGCGTCGAATCGCGCGAACAGCCCGTCGGCGTCGGTATGCGAAGGGGCGTCGTCGTTCATGGCCGGTGTCATAGCCCGGATGCGCCCATACCGGCAAGCGCAGGCGCGGCGTTCCCGGTGGCCGGCCCGTGCATCGATGACTTGCGTTGCGCCCGCCAATCGGTATTATCGCGCCCTGCCGATGCGGGCGTAGCTCAGGGGTAGAGCGCAACCTTGCCAAGGTTGAAGTCGTGAGTTCGAATCTCATCGCCCGCTCCATTTTTCTTCTCATCGCCAAACACGATCGATCCTGTTTCTATCGCTGCGCTCGGGCGGCCGTGGTGCGATAGTTCGCAAGGCGAGTCTCAATATGAGACTCAATGCGGTGTCGCCGGGTTCCCCGTGCGTCGGCCCAGGCCCATCCCGGATCTGAATTTCGGGCCATATCCCAACGATTTACGCCAGAGCCGGACTTTGTATCGCGGGCGGATGCCGGAAAAAATCCAGCCTCTGTCCCCTGGCACAGGGCTTGCGGTGGTACGGGGGTAGCCTCCGCACCGGAGATGTTTCCATCCACTCTCTCCCCATTTGAGTGCCGGTGCGGGGCTGCGCCAACGAGAGAACGGCGCAAGACCGCGGGACAGGGCGGCGCGCCAGGGAGGCAAGCATGCAAGAACTACAAGAACGGCTTCAGGCGTCTTGGGAATCGTTCGGCCCGCAAGTGGTCGGTGCGATCATCATTATGGCGCTGGCCTATATCCTCGCCCTCGTCGTGCGGGCGGTGTTGGGCGCGGCGATCAACCGGATTCCCTTCGTTGCCAGCGCCAATAAGAAGAAGACGACCGAGAACACCATCGGCGGCAGCATCGGGTCCGCCGGATTCTGGATCGTCATCCTGATCGGCCTGGTTATGGCGCTGGAACGGCTCGGGATGCAATCCGTGTCGGAATCGATCAGCGTGACCATCGACGGGATTTTCGCCTTTCTGCCGCAAATCATCGGCGCCGCGATCACCTTCTTCGTCTTCGTGATCGTCGCCCGTGTCGCGCGGCAGGCGGTGACGGCCACGCTCGAGGTCGCCCACGCGGACGACCTGCCGAAGAAGATCGGCTTGACCGCGAATCCCGTCGGCATCACCGGCATGCTGGGGGCGCTCGTCTTCGCCTTGATCATCATTCCCGGCGGCGTCGCGGCCCTTGAAGTGCTCGACATCGACGCCATCACCGTGCCGGCGGTCGCCATGCTGAACAGCGTCATGAACGCGATCCCGGATATCGCCGTCGCGGCCATCATCATCGGCATCTTCGCGCTGATCGCTAAGTTCGTCACCGACCTCGGCAAGAAGATTCTGCCCAACACGGGGATCGATGGCGCGGTCGCAAGGCTCGGGCTGCTGGAAGAAGCGGATTCGGGGATTACCGCGTCGACCATCGTGGCGCAGATCGCCGGCCTCGTCATCCTGCTGCTGGGCTTGATCCAGGGCATGAAGACACTGGGTTTCGAGCCGCTGACCGAGGCGTTGGACATCGTGCTGTCGATCGGCACGAACATCTTGTTCGGCTCGGTGATCATCCTCGCGGGCGTGCTGGTTTCCGGCATCGTCGCCAAGGCGATGACCGCGACGGGCGGTCCTGCCTCCGACGTGGTCGCGAAAATCGCGCGTTACATCATTGTGGTGCTGTCGGTGATTTTGGGCGTGTCCAGAATGGGCCTTGACCCGTCGGGCAGCTTCATTACAGATGCAGCTCTAATCATCCTGATCGGAACCGCCCTTGCGGGAGGCATTGCCTTCGGCCTCGGTGGCAAGGATTGGGCGGCGCGGCAGCTCGACCGGTGGAAGAGCTAGAAACGTCCCGCCCGCGTGCATAGATCATTCAGGCGCCACCAGGGATGGCCCGGAAAAAATTCAACGACTTGAATAGAGAATAGAGGAGAGTATCCGATGAAAATGACACCAATCGCAGGCATAGTCGCCCTGTCCCTTTTCGCGCTCACCGGCTGTGGCGAAGAGGCCACCACGAGCACGGCGACAAAGGACGCGGCGAATGACGCCAAATCCGCCGTGACCGATGTGAAGGATAAAGCGGTTCAAGGCATGAAGGACGCCGCCGATAAGGCGAAGGACGCCGCCAGCGATGCCGCCGACAAGGCCAAGCAGGCAGCGACCGACGCCGCCGACAAGGCGAAAGAAGCCGGCGCCGCGGCAGTGGACAAAGCCAAGGAAGCCGGCGAAGCGGCGAAGAAGGCCGCGGTCGACGCCAAGGATAAGGCGGCCGAGACCATGTCCAAGGCCGGGGAAAAGACCAAAGACGCGATGAACGCTGCCGGCGAGAAGGTTCAGGACGCGAAAGACGCGGTCACCGACAAGGTCAAGTCGAGCGACACGGTCGACGTCATGAAGCAGAAGGCGCATGACGGTGCAAAGGATAGTGCCGCCGATGCCATGAAGGATAAGGCCAAGGGCCTGATCAAGTAGGCGTTTCGCGAGCCTACTCCACACTGAACAAGGACGAAGGGCCGGTTTTCGCCGGCCCTTTTTCTGTGGCCGGTTCACCGGCATTTGGTTGCCGCATCGTGTGCCCGTCACCCGATTCGGACGCTGTTAAAATAAGAAGACTTGATTATTAAGACGACCGGTCGTATATGACCCTGGCTATGGTTGATCGCACCAATCCCGACACGCGCGAGAAGCTTATCGAAGCCGGCATCGCGGCCTTTCTGGAGAACGGCTATCACGGCACCGGCCTGAAGCAGGTGCTGGATGCGGTCGGGGTGCCCAAGGGCTCTTTCTATAACTACTTCGACAGCAAGGAGGCTTTCGGTGCGGCGGCGATCGATCAATATGCCGCCGACCTCGTCGACACATTTTCGACCTCGATGCGAAAGGCATCGGATCCGGTCGACGGATTGCGGCGGTTCTTTGAGCATCAAATGGGCGAATTCAAGCGGGCCAATTACGCCGGCGGCTGCCTGGTCGCCAATCTCGGCGGCGAAGTCGAGTGCAGCCCGAAATGCCGGGACGCCTTGTCGAGTGCACTGAAAAAGTATCAAGGCGCCATCACAGGCAAGCTAGCGGAAGCGCAGGATGAGGGGCTGGTCCGCGCCGATATCCCGGCCGCCGAATTGGCCAACCTGCTGGTCGACGCCTGGGAAGGCGCCGTCATCCGCATGAAGATCGAACACTCCCTCGAACCTCTGAAGGGTTGCTTGAAACACACGCTTTTCGGCTTCTTCACGGCATAGGCCTTTTTTTCACCGGTTTTAAGACGACCGGTCGTCTAGCAACTGAAAGGAAAACTCATCATGTCCTCTTCTCCGAATACCTCTTTCAAGACAGCCATTGTGACCGGGGCGTCCAGCGGCATCGGCCTTGATGTCGCGCGCGGCCTCCTGGCGCGCGGTGGGACGGTCGTCATGAACGGGCGGGACGCCGAGAAGCTCACCCATGCCGCAGAATCTCTGGGCAGTCCGGATCGAATCGCGACGGTCGCCGGGAATATCGGGGACCCGCAGACCGGCGACGACTTGGTCCGCGCCGCGATTGGCCGATTCGGTGGCATCGACCTGCTGGTCAACAACGCCGGAACGTTCGGGGTTAAGCCTTTCATCGACGTGACGGAGGACGATCTCGATCACTACCTCGACGGCAACCTGAAAGGCACATACCTGACCACGCAAGCGGTCGTGCGCCACATGAAGGCGAATGGCGGGGGCGCGATCGTCAACATCGGCACCGTGCTGATCGACCACGCGATTTCCGGTGTCCCGGCATCCGCGGCGTTGGTCAGCAAGGGCGGTGTGCATGCCCTCACGACCAGCCTCGCCGCCGAACTCGCGCCGGACGGCATCCGCGTCAACGCGGTCGCGCCCGGCATGGTGCGCACCCCGCTGCACGAAGGCATGGATGATTCCGCACTGGCTAGCGTCGCGTTGCTCAACCGCGTGGGCGACGTGTCGGAGATCACCGACGCCGTGCTGCATCTCGCCGATGCGGCGTTCACAACGGGCGTCATCCTGCCGGTCGACGGCGGGTTCGTCAGCGGCCGGGCATAACCGAGTTCGTAAGGAAAGCACCTCCACGATGAAGGCTCACCCCGACACTGTGTCCGACCGGGACGCGATCGTTGCGACGCTGCAGCACTATATCGAAGGCGCCCGCAGCGGCAGCGGCGACCGAATGAAGCCGGCCTTTCACGCCGACGCCACCATCTTCGGCCATATCGGCGCGGATCTCTTCGGCGGCGGTATTCAGAAGCTGTTCGATTGGAACGACGAGAACGGCCCGGCAGCGGATATACGGGTCCGCATCGTCGACATCGATATTGCCGGGTCGGTCGCCACGGCGCGGCTGGAAATCGAGAATTGGACGGGCCACCGCTTCACCGACCTGTTCACCCTGCTCAAAACCGGCGCGCAATGGCAGATCATGAACAAAGTGTTTCATCTGCACCCTGCCGCTTGAACGGCATGCATCCAATCAAACGCAAAGGAGACACCGATGCCCTACGTGAATATCAAAGTAACTCGCGAAGGCGTGACGCCGGCGCAAAAGTCGGCGCTGATCAAGGGCGCCACGGATTTGTTGCAGGACGTGTCGAACAAGGACCCGACCTCGACATTCGTGGTGATCGACGAGGTGGACATAGAGGATTGGGGCGTCGGCGGCGTCCCGGTCGAGGAATACCGCCGGCGGAAATCCTGACGCGTATCCGTCGGTGACGCCTCACGTCATAGGTGACGCCGTCCGCGCGGCAGGGCATAAGACGGGCGATGGCCTGTTTCGTCTATATCCTCGGCAGCCGGGATGGCGGCGGTGTGCGCACCTATGTCGGCTGGACGACCGATCTCGACGCGCGGCTCGGCAAGCACAACGCCGGGACCGGCGCGCGGTCGACGCGCGGCCGGACTTGGATGCTGCTCTACGCCGAACGCTACCCGGCCCGCGCCGAAGCCATGAGCCGGGAATGGCATCTCAAGCGCGATCGCCGGTTCCGTAAGGCGCTGGCCGCCGCGCTGGACGGCGGTCCGAAAAGTGAGGGACAATAAGCGCGGTTCACATTCTTCGAGAAAGAGGTCCATGTCCGCCCTGCCGCAGGAAGAGGAATTCGCGATCCCCGGCGCCACGCTGCGTCCGCTGTCCAACGTCATGGGGGCGGAGGTCATCGGCCTCGACCTGACGCGCCCGTTCGACGCGGCGACGCGGGATGCGGTTTACGCGGCCTTCGTGCGGTATCACCTGCTGGTTTTCCGAGATCAGAAACTCGACAAGCCGCAGCAGATCGCCTTCACCGAACAATTCGGCACGCTGGAGGAGCACACGGCGCGCAACCGGGGCGATGCGGATTATCCGCTGGTCCACGAAGTCTCCAACCTGGGCGACGACGGCAAGCCGACCGGGGTCGTCAACTCGACGATGTGGCACACCGACAAGTCCTTCCGCCCGAAACCGTCGTTGGCAACCATCCTCCATGCGGTCATCCTGCCGCCCGACGGCGGCGACACGGTCTTCGCCAATATGATCGCGGCCTATGCGGCGCTGCCCGACGATAAGAAGGGTGCGTTGGCGGACGCGCGCGTGATCCATAGCTGGGAGTTGTCGCGCGAAAACGTGGACCGGCCGCTGACCGAACAGGAGAAGCGCGAGTCCCCGTCGATGAACCATCGGCTGGTGCGAACGCATCCGGACTCGGGAGAGCAATGCCTGTTCCTCGGCATGCATGCGTCGCATCTGGATGGCTTGCCGCTGCGCGAGGGCCGCGCCCGGATCGAGGACTTGGAGGCGCATGCCACCGACGCCCGGTTCCAATACCGCCATACCTGGCGGCCGGGCGACCTGCTGATGTGGGACAACCGCTGTCTGCTGCATCACGCGGACCCGAATTTCGATGCCGCGCGGCATCCCCGGCTGATGCACCGCACCTGCCTGCGCGGCACGACGCCGGACGGCAGCGTGCCTTTCGACATTCCGGAAGGATTTGCGGACGCTTAGTCGAGCGCCGGGAAGAAGCGGAAATACCAGCGGAGATGCTCGACAGCATCGGTCATCGTGGCCGCCAGGGCATCCGCCGACACGGCTGCAGGCGCGCCTCCTCGCGGATCCTCGTGCCAGATCGTGAATCCCTTGTATTGCAAATACCGGGCATAGGGATGGTCCGGCGGCGTGCCGCGGGGCGGATTCTTCAGGTCGGGGTCGCGCGGCGTCCAGCCCCCATCGGTCAGGCCGGTGACGATACGGTCGAGGTCACGGGCGGCGGCCCGGTCGTCGCTCATCGTGGCACGCCACGCCGCTAGGGTGTCCGGCGTGAACTGCATTACTCCGTTGCCGAAGATCACCTTGTCGGTTTCGATCGACAGATGACAGGCGGGTGCGATGATCGGCTTGTCCGCGCCCGCCCAGAAGGCCATCCGCAGATGTGTGTGGTAGGGCGTCTTGTCCTTGGAAAACCGCATGTCCCGGTGGAGCCGGAAACTCTTCGCCTGCAACGCCGTGCCGGTCAGGTCCGACAACTGCGTACACAGCGCCGCGCGGAATTTCTCCAGCGGATCTTTCACGTCCCGGGCGTAGCGCGCTCGGTTGGCCTGGAACCAGTCGCGTGTGTTGTTTGCCGCCAGGTCGCGGAGGAAGGCGGTCGCCTCGGCGGGCAGGGCGGTGGCGTTCATGGCGGACTCGGCTTGTGGTCTTTCTTTTTCGGCGTCTTTGTCTTCGGTTTCTTGGGCGGCAGGGATTCCACGTAGCGCCGCGCCAGGGCGATCCATTCCGCGAGGTCGTCTTCGTCTTCCACGCCGTCTGGATCGACCAGGATGAATCCGGTCATCGGCCGGCCCGCCGGCATGCAATGCTGGGCGTGCGGCCGGGACAGCGCTTCTGCCTCGCCGATCGCGCCGACCCGTACCATCAACCCCTTGTTCGACGCGCAGCACAGCATGTTGCCGTTCATCATGAAGGCGACGCCGCCGAACATCCGTTGCTGGATGCACGGCGGTGCGTTCCCGGCGGCCAACGTCTCGTCGATGCGGGAGACGAGATAGGTCTTGTAGTCCTGGTCCGTCGCGCCGGCCCGCATTGTCAGGCGGTCTCGGCGGCAAGCTCGGCGATGTCGCCGTCCGGCATCCCGTCGAAGGCGGGCAGGTCCGGGTCGACCGGGTCCCATCCGACGGCGCGGTTGGCGTAAACGACGATCGCCGGCTTGGCGATCTCCGGATTGTCCAAGCTGGATGCGCGCGGGAACACCATGCCGGGCACGCCGTCGTTTTTCGAATACAGCGCGGATCCGCAATTGGGGCAAAAGCCCCGGCTCACGATGTTTCCGCTGTCGGCCGGCCGGTCGTAGAAATTGACCTCGCCGGAAACCGAGAATCCGTCCTCGGGAATGACGATATTGGTGCCATGGCCGGTGCCGCTCGACCGGCGGCAGTCGATGCAGTGGCAATGCCCTACGAGCATGGGGCCGTTCTCACTTCTATAACTGACGGCGCCGCATAAACAGCCGCCCGTGAATCCGCTAGACATGGTTGGGTCCTCCGAGAGGGATGATCGAGAGCGGCATCCTAACAGGTCACTTGCGAATCACAAGTGACCTCCTGACAGCCGACGTCAGGATATTTCTCGCCTGCCGCCGATCGGCATCCGGCCGGCGCGCCGATGCGCCCGCGGCGGTTCAGGACAGCCGCCGTAAATTGCCCCTTGTTGCGACGCGAATTTTCCGTCTCAATACACCCGTTAAGGCCGAGTGCCCAAAAACAACAACACGCGCCGGTCGGTAAAACTGGGATGGAAGCGCGCCATGGCAGAGCGTACACCGGCGGCGGTGGATATCGCCGTTCTCGATACCTTTCCGAAATTGCTGGCGCATAACGCGGTCGCGCGGGGCGACCGGCCCGCGATGCGCGAGAAGGACCTCGGCATCTGGCAAAGCTGGAGCTGGGCCGATGTCGCGGCCGAGGTGCGGGCGCTGGCCTGCGGGCTCGCGGCGCTCGGCTGCGGGCGCGGCGACAAGGTGGCGATCATCGGTGACAACCGGCCGCGGCTCTATTGGTCGATGGTGGCGGCGCAGGCGGTCGGCGCGGTGCCGGTGCCGATGTATCAGGATTCGGTCGCGGACGAATTGTGCTACGTGATCGAACATGCGGAAGCCCGCTTCGCGATCGTCGAGGATCAGGAACAGATCGACAAGCTGCTAGAGATCAAGGACCGCTGTCCGCACCTCGGCCAAATGATCTACGACGATGCGCGGGGGCTGCGCGACTATCCCGAAGACTTCCTGCATTCCTACGAGGGAGCGCTCGAAAACGGCCGCGCCTACGACCGGGACAATCCGGGTTTCTACGACGAGTCCGTGGCGCTCGGCGGGGCCGAGGACGTGTCGATCATGTTGTACACGTCGGGCACCACCGGGAAACCCAAGGGCGTGGTGCTGACCCATCGCAACGTGATGGCGACGGCGCAGAATTCCGCGCGGGCGGACAAGTTGGTGGAGACCGACGAAGTGCTCGCCTACCTGCCGATGGCCTGGGTCGGCGATCATATCTTCTCGTTCGGCCAGTCCTATGTCACCGGCTTTTGCGTCGCTTGTCCGGAATCGAGCGACACGGTGCTCAACGACGTCTGGGAGTTGGGGCCGACCTATTTCTTCGCGCCGCCGCGCATTTACGAAAACCTGATCACCACCGTGATGATCCGGATGGAGGACGCGGGTTGGCTCAAGCGCAAGGCGTTTCATTATTTCATGGACCTGGCGAAACGCGTCGGTTCGGACATCCTCGACGGCGTCGATTTACCACTCGCCGACCGGCTGCTTTACAAGCTCGGCAATATCCTGATCTACGGCCCGCTGCGCAACTCGCTCGGCATGAGCCGGGTGCGGCTCGCCTATACCGCGGGCGAGGCGATCGGGCCGGACATCTTCAATTTCTACCGCAGCATCGGACTGAACCTGAAGCAGCTCTACGGCATGACCGAAGCCAGCGTCTTCGTCACCATGCAGCCCGACGGCGAAATCAAGGACGACAGCGTCGGCAAGGCCGCGCCCGAAGTGGACATAAAGATCGACGAGACCGGTGAGGTGCTGTTCCGCAGTCCCGGCGTGTTCCGCGAATATTACAAGAACCCGGAGGCGACGGCGGAGGCCAAGACGCCGGACGGCTGGGTCCACACGGGCGACGCGGGCTTCGTCGACGACGACGGCCACCTCAAGATCATCGACCGCGCCAAGGATGTGGGAAAGCTGGTCTCGGGCGATCTGTTCGCGCCGAAATACATCGAGAACAAGTTGAAGTTCTATCCCCATATCACCGAAGCGGTGGCCTATGGCGACGGCCGCGATTTCGTCGCCGCCTTCATCAACATCGACCTGGAGGCGGTCGGCGACTGGGCCGAGCGGCGCGGCATCCCCTATGCCAGTTATCAGGAGCTCGCGGCGAACGACGACGTGCGGTCGCTGATCGACGAGGAGGTCCGGCAGGTCAACGCGGACCTGGCGCAGGAACCGCGCTTGGCGGGCTCGCAGATTCGGCGATTCCTGATTCTGCACAAGGAACTCGACGCCGACGACGGCGAGTTGACGCGGACCCGCAAGGTGCGTCGCCGTTTCGTCGCCGAGAAATACACGGACCTGATCGACGCTTTGTATTCGGGAGCCACGACCTGCAGCGCGGAAACCGAGATGACCTTCGAGGATGGCCGCACCGGGACGATCACCGCGGAACTGCGGATTCACGACGTGACGATGGATGCGCCGGGGTATAGCGCGGCGGCGGAATGAGGACGCGTTCTGGCCTTGCCAAGGCGTGCGCCGGTCACTACCGTCGGTATGCCCCCACATCGACGAAGAACAAGACGCCGTTAAACGGCATATGAAAAAAATGCACAGGGAGTGTGGAGGGTGACTGAGCAAGACCCCCTCCGACCATCGGCGGCGACACGGAGCGCGGACGCATCTGGGCATGCTGTCCCCGGGACGGCATGAGCCCGCCCGACACCGCACCGGTGGGGGGCGCGGCCGAACCGGCGGCGCGGCGCATCGGCGATGTCATACTGTCGGTCGACGACATCACGCTCAGCTTCGGCGGCGTGCAGGCGCTGTCCCATGTCAGCTTCGATATCCGCGAAGGCGAGATCCGGGCGATCATCGGGCCGAACGGCGCCGGCAAATCGTCGATGCTCAACGTCATCAACGGCTTCTACCATCCCAACAGCGGGACCATCCGCTACAAGGGTGAGGAGCGGAAGGAGATGCGCCCGGACAACGCGGCGCGGCGCGGCATCGCGCGAACCTTCCAGAACATCGCGCTGTTCCACGGCATGTCGACGCTCGACAACATCATGACCGGGCGCAACACGATGATGAAGCGCAACTTCCTCTGGCAGGCGATCCATTGGGGGCCGGCCAAAACGGAGGAATTGGAACATCGCGCCAAGGTCGAGGAGATCATCGATTTCCTGGAGATCCAGGCGATCCGCAAGACGCCGGTCGGCCGCCTGCCCTACGGCCTGCAGAAGCGGGTCGAGCTGGGCCGGGCGCTGGCCGCGGAGCCGGACCTGCTGCTGCTCGATGAGCCGATGGCGGGGATGAACGCCGAAGAAAAAGAAGACATGTGCCGTTTCATCCTCGACGTGAACCAGGAATTCGGCACGACCATCGCTCTGATCGAACATGACATGAGCGTGGTGATGGATATCTCCGACCGCGTCGTCGTGCTCGACTACGGAGTGAAGATCGCCGACGGCACGCCCGATGTGGTGCGCGCCGACCAGGATGTCATCGACGCCTATCTCGGCGTGCCCCATGACGACGCGGCGGAGGCCTAGGCGGTCATGGAAATCCTCGGCATGTTCTTCGTCACGCCCTTCGTCGAGATCGCGGACTCGCCGGTCTTCTTCGCCGAGGTGGTGCTGAACGGGTTGCTGACCGGCGTGATGTATTCGCTGGTGGCGCTCGGCTTCGTGCTGATCTTCAAGGCGTCCGGCGTATTCAATTTCGCGCAGGGCATCATGGTGCTGTTCTCGGCGCTCACCCTGGTCGGCCTGATGGACTTGGGCGTGCCCTTGATTCTGGCATTGCTGCTGACCGTCGGCGTGATGGTCGCACTCGCCTTCGCGGTCGAGAAATTCATGCTGCGCCATCTGGTGAACCAGGAAGGCATTATCCTGTTCATGGCGACGATCGGCCTGACCTTCTTCCTCGAAGGGCTGGGCGAGATGATCTGGGGCAGCAACGTGAAGCGGCTCGACATCGGCATCCCGGATCAGCCGGTCGAATTCGGCGGCATCCTGCTCAACAGTTTCGACATGGTCGCCGCCGCGACCGGGGCGGTGTTGGTCGCCGGGCTGGCAATCTTCTTCCAGAAGACCAGCATCGGGCGCGCGCTGCGGGCGGTCGCGGACGACCATCAGGCGGCGCTGTCGGTCGGCATTCCGCTGAAGACGATCTGGGTCGTCGTGTGGTCGGTGTCGGGGATCGTGGCGTTGGTCGCGGGCATCATGTGGGGTGCCAAAAGCGGGGTGCAGTTCTCGCTGTCGCTGATCGCATTGAAGGCCTTGCCGGTATTGATCCTGGGCGGATTCACCTCGGTGCCCGGCGCGATCATCGGCGGACTGATCATCGGCGTCGGCGAGAAGGTCGCCGAGGTCTATTGGGGCCCGGCCTTCGGCGGCGCCATCGAGAACTGGTTCGCCTACATGCTCGCCATGATGTTCCTGCTGTTCCGGCCGCAGGGGTTGTTCGGCGAGCGCATCATCGAGCGCGTATAGACGGGGAACGGGAATGTTTTATCGCGAGGCCGGCCAGTTCAAGACCACGTATTCCGCCGATCAATCGGTATTCCCGATCCGGCAGGACCGCTGGTTCATCGCCGCCGTGTTGCTGGTCGCCTATTTCGTCGTACCCGTCGTCGCCAACGAATACTGGCTGCAGGTGGTGCTGATCCCATTGCTGATCTTCTCGCTGGCGGCGATCGGGCTGAACCTGCTGGTCGGCTATGCCGGGCAGCTCTCTCTCGGCACCGGGGCCTTCATGGCGGTCGGCGCATACTCAACTTTCAAGCTGACGACGGCCTTTCCCGACCTGAACATCATTGTGGTCTTTTTGCTTTCCGGTGTCGTCACGGCGGGGGTCGGCATCCTGTTCGGCCTGCCGAGCCTGCGGATCAAGGGATTCTATCTGGCGGTCGCGACACTGGCGGCGCAGTTCTTTCTGATCTGGATGTTCAACAAGGTCGCGTGGTTCACCAACTACGACCCGTCCGGCAGCATCACCGCGCCGCCGCGCGAGGTGTTGGGCGTCACCGTGACGGGGGCCACGGCGACCGCCGAGACGCGGTACATCCTCGTACTCGCCGTCGTCACGGTCTTTGCATTCGTGGCGAAGAATCTGGTGCGCGGCCGGATCGGCCGGTCGTGGATGGCGATCCGCGACATGGACATCGCCGCCGAGATCATCGGCATCCGGCCGTTGCCGACCAAGCTGCTCGCCTTCGCCCTCAGTTCCTTCTACTGCGGCTTGGCCGGCGCGATGTACATCTTTTGTTATCTCGGCAGCGCCGAGACCGAAGCCTTCGACATCATCGTCTCGTTCGACGTTTTGTTCATGATCATCATCGGCGGTCTCGGCAGCATCCTCGGGTCCTTCCTCGGCGCGGCCTTCATCGTGCTGCTGCCGGTCTTCCTGACGAATGCGCCACCGCTGATCGGTCTCAGCATGCCGATCGACGTGCAGAAACATATCGAGCTGATGATCTTCGGCTCGCT
Source organism: Alphaproteobacteria bacterium (assembly GCA_965228425.1). Lineage (GTDB taxonomy): Bacteria > Pseudomonadota > Alphaproteobacteria > UBA8366 > UBA8366 > JAJFJD01. The sequence goes on from OZ245815.1 coordinate 474,267, forward strand.
GATCGTGTTCTTCCTGATCGTCGAACCCCACGGGCTGGCCCGGCTCTGGCAGATCGCGAAGGAGAAACTGCGGCGCTGGCCCTTCCCGTATTAGCGGGGACCAAATAGGGGTCTGCACCGCATGGTTGAATGGAAATCTGGCGTTCCGAACGGAAGAAAGGCACCATCGGCGGATACATAACGATGGAACAACAATAAGAATGCGCAGGAAAGGCGGGCCCGCCGGCGGGGCGGGCCATCGCCGAAACGAGCGAGATGGCTAGAAACAGGTAAGAAGCAGGAGGCAACGCAATGCGATTCAAACTTTTGACACTGGCGGCCGTCGGGGTCGCCACCGCGCTTTCGATTCCGCTGGCGCCCAAGGTTCAGGCCGCGGGCGAACAGTTCATTCCCATGCTGGTGTACCGCACCGGGCCATATGCGCCGAGCGGCATCCCCGTGGCGAACGGGTTCCGCGATTACTACAATCTGCTGAACAAGCGGGACGGCGGCATCAACGGCGTCAAGATCGTCTTCGAGGAGTGCGAAACCAAGTACAACACGAAGCTCGGCGTCGAATGCTACGAGAAGCTGAAGAGCAAGGGATCGACCGGGGCCTCGCTGTTCAACCCGTACAGCACCGGCATCACTTATCAGCTCATCCCGAAAGCCGCTGTCGATAAGATTCCGATCCTGTCGATGGGCTATGGCCGCACGGCGGCGGGCGACGGCCGGGTCTTCGAGTGGGTCTTCACCGCGCCGACCAGCTACTGGAGCCAGGCCTCCGCCTTCATCAAGTATATCGGCGGCAAGGAAGGCGGGATGGACAAGCTGAAGGACAAGAAGATCACGCTGATCTATCACAACAGCGCCTACGGCAAGGAGCCGATCCCGACGCTCGAAACGCTGGCCAAGAAGTTCGGCTACAAGCTGACCCTGCTCGCGGTGGACCATCCCGGTCAGGAACAGAAGTCGACCTGGCTGCAGATCCGCCGCAAGAAGCCCGACTGGATCCTGATGTGGGGCTGGGGCGTGATGAATCAGGTGGCCGTCAAGGAAGCCGCGGCGATTCGTTATCCGATGGACCGGTTCATCGGCGTCTGGTGGTCCGGTTCCGAAGCGGACGTCATTCCCGCCGGCGACGGCGCGAAAGGCTACCTCGCCGGGACGTTCCATGGCGCGGGTTCAGGCTATGACGTGCATAAGGACATCGTGAAGCATGTCTACGGCGGCGACGCGGCCAAGGCGAAGGACAGCAACATGGGCGAGGTGCTGTACAACCGCGGCCTCGTCAACGCGGTCTACACGACCGAGGCGATCCGCACCGCCATGGCGAAGTTCGGCAACAAGCCGATGACCGGCGAACAGGTGCGCTGGGGGTTGGAGAATCTCGATCTCAACACCGGCAAACTCGCCAAGCTCGGCCTCAAGGGCATGGCGCAGCCGCATAAGATCACCTGCGCCGACCACGAAGGGTCCGGGCCGGTGATGATCCAGCAGTGGGACGGCAAGAAGTGGAACTTCGTCAGCGACTGGATCACGCCGATGCGCGATGTGGTGCGGCCGAAGATCGAAGCAGCCGCGGCGGCCTACGCCAAGGAAAACAAGATCACGGCGCGTGGCTGCTAGTGACCGACGCGGTTCAGACCAAGGAAGACGAGGGGACGGCCGTACCCGAGGCCGCGCCCCTGCTTTCCGTCAACAGCGTCGAGGTGATCTACAACCACGTGATCCTCGTGCTGAAGGGCGTGTCGTTCGACGTTCCCGAGGGGGGCATCGTCGCTCTCCTCGGGGCGAACGGCGCGGGCAAGACCACGACCCTGAAAGCCGTCTCGAACCTGCTGCATGCCGAGCGCGGTGAAGTCACCAAAGGCAGCATCGAATATCTAGGCGAGCGCGTCGACCGCTTGACCCCGCACGATTTGGTCAAGCGCGGCGTTATCCAGGTGATGGAAGGCCGCCATTGCTTCGAGCATCTCACGGTCGAGGAAAACCTGATGACCGGCGCCTATACCCGGAGCGACGGGGCGGCGGCGGTGCAGGAGGACCTCGAGAAGGTCTACACCTATTTCCCCCGCCTGAAGGAACGCTTCAAGAGCCAGGCCGGTTATACCTCCGGCGGCGAGCAGCAGATGACCGCGATCGGCCGCGCCTTGATGGCCCGGCCGAAGATGATCCTGCTCGACGAACCGTCGATGGGCCTCGCGCCGCAATTGGTCGAGGAAATCTTTGAGATCGTCGCGCAATTGAACCGGGACGAAGGCGTCACCTTCCTGCTGGCCGAGCAGAACACCAATATGGCCCTGCGCTATGCGCGCTACGGCTACATTCTGGAGAACGGCCGCGTGGTGCTCGACGGCGAGGCGTCGGTGCTGCGCGAGAACGCCGACGTGAAGGAATTCTACCTCGGCCTGTCGTCCGGCGGCCGCAAGAGCTACCGCGACGTCAAACATTACAAACGCCGCAAACGCTGGCTCGCGTGATCAGGCGGCGGGAAAGCGCCTGCGATGACCGACTATTTCGACGACCTTGAAACCCGCAACCCCGAGGCGCGGGAGGCTGCTTTGATGGCGGCGCTGCCGGCGCAGGTCGCCTGCGCCAAGGACCATGCACCGGGCTTCGGGAGAATCCTGGCCGATGTCGATCCGGCGGCGGTGACCGACCGGACTGCGCTGGCGGGGCTGCCGGTCACGCGCAAGTCGGCGCTGATCGGTCTGCAGGAATCCGACCCGCCCTTCGGCGGCTTGACCGCGACACCGACGCGCGACCTCGCGCGGCTCTATCTGTCGCCGGGGCCGATCGCTGACCCGGAAGGGGCCGGCGGCGATTCTGGCGGATGGCGCGGGCGCTGTTCGCGGGCGGGTTCCGCAAGGGCGACGTGGTGCATAACTGTTTCTCCTATCACTTCACGCCGGCGGGGATGATGCTGGACGCGGGCGCGCGGGCGCTCGGCTGCGCGGTCTTTCCGGGCGGTGTCGGCAACAGCGACGGGCAGGCGCAGGCGATGGCGACCTTCCGGGCGGCGGGTTACGTCGGCACGCCGGATTTCCTGCAGGCGATCCTCGACAAGGCCGACGAGCTAAAACTCGACGTGTCGTCCTGCACCAAGGCGGTGGTCTCGGGCGGCGCGCTGTTCCCCGACATGCGGGCGGCCTATGCCGAGCGCGGCGTGCGCGTGTTGCAATGTTACGGCACCGCCGATCTTGGCCTCGTCGCGTATGAGTCCGAGGCCGCCGAAGGCATGATCCTGGACGAGAGCGTGATCGTCGAGATCGTCCGGCCCGGCACCGGCGACCCGGTGCCAGAGGGCGAGGTCGGCGAGGTGGTGGTGACCGTCTTGAACGCGGACTATCCGTTGATCCGATTCGGCACCGGCGACCTGTCCGCCATCCTGCCGGGCATCAGCCCCTGCGGGCGCACCGCCCCCCGCATCAAGGGGTGGATGGGCCGCGCCGATCAGACGACCAAGGTGCGCGGCATGTTCGTGCATCCGGAACAGGTCGCCCGCGTCGCCGGGCGGCATCCGGAAATCAGCCGGGCACGGTTGATCGTCGGCAACGATGAGGGGCAGGACAGAATGACCTTGCAATGCGAGGTCGCGGGCGATGCGGGCGAGGCATTGGCGGCGGCGATCGCCGACAGCATCCAGACCGAATGCAAGCTGCGCGGCGTGGTCGAACTGGTCGCGACGGGCACCCTGCCCAACGACGGCAAGGTGATCGACGACACGCGGGACTACGGCTAGGTGGGGTCAGCGCGCGCGGGTGCGGGGCTTTCGCGTCTTCTTGCGCGTGGCGGCGGTCTTGCGGCGAGCCGGCTTCTTGGTGGACTTCTTACTTTTGGCCGGTTTCGGCGCGGTGGTATTCGGCGACGGTTGGTCGGCCGGGCCAGTACCGGGCCGGATCACGCGGTTCGCCGGAAAGATGAGCCGCGCCGTGGTGCCGCCGCCGAGCTCGCTTTCCAGGTCCAGCCGGCCGCCATGCAGTTCGACCAGCCGGTTGGTTAGGGGGAGGCCGAGGCCAGTTCCCTCATGCTTGCGGGCGAGCGAGCGGTCGACCTGAACGAAGGGCGCCAGGGCTTTCGGGATGTCGTCTTCGGCAATGCCGATGCCCGTATCATGCACTTCGATCGCGATGCCGCCGGCGTCGGTGTCGCGCACGCGAACGGTGACAACGCCGCCCGGATCGGTGAACTTGACCGCGTTCGACATCAGGTTCGCGAGCATCTGTTTCACCTGGCGTGAGTCGCCGCGCAGCGTCGGCAGGTCCTTCGGGCAATCCAACAACAGGCTGACCTGTCCGCGGTCGGCTCGGTCCCGCACCAACTTTTCCACCGCGCCGATGGTGGCCGCGATATCGAGTTCCTCCTCGTCGGGCTGCAGGCTGCCGCGCTCGATCTTCGACAGGTCGAGGATATCGTTGATCAACGCCAGCAGGTGATGCGCCGAGTCATGGATATCGGTCGCGTATTCGGCGTAGCGCTTGCTGCCGTCCGGTCCCGACGCTTCCATCCGGATCAGGTCGGAGAAGCCGATCACCGCGTTCAGCGGAGTGCGCAATTCGTGGCTCATCATCGCCAGGAATTCCGATTTCGACCGGTTGGCCAGTTCCGCTTCCTCCTTGGCGCGCGAGAGATCGTCGATCCGGTCCTCCAACGCGGCATTCGCCTTCTGCAGGTCCTGGCGAATCTGCATGAGGTTGACGAAGGTGAAGGCGACGAACCCGACCAGGGCCATCGCGGCGAGGAACATGATCAGCCGGTAGGTGTCGCTTTCCCGCCGCAGCGCGACCACATCGGCATTGAAGGTGGCGAGCACCTTGCTGAGCAGCGCGCGGCCGTCGAGCGACAACAGTTCACGCAGGGTCCAATCGGCTTCGGTGCGATGGGCGACGATGACTTCGCCGTGGCGCAGGACGGCGCGCAGTTGCGCGGCGACCGGTTTGGGCGCGCGCTTCATCAACTGCTGCAGCTGCCGGATGCTCCACCCGATATCGTTGGCCGTCGCCGAGGCGGCGTTCATGCGATAGCGCAGGAGCGCCGTCTCGAAATCCGCCACCGCGCGGGCCGCGCCGGGGAGCTGTTTGTCGGGGATGCGTTTCAGCGTATCGGCGAGCGCCGGAAATGCTTGCAGCGATTCTTGGACCGACGCGTTCCGGGTCTTGAATCGTTGCAGCAGGGACTTTCGTTTCTCCAGCAGGACCGCATAGGGTTGCAACATCGTGCCGATGCTGGCGGTCGCCGGGTTCGACGGATTAGACGGATCCTTGCGCAGGGTCGACAATAACTGGGTCATGCGGGATGTGAGGTCGGCAACGGGACTGTCTTTGCCGTGCAAACCGGCCCGAATCTCGAGCGCGTCCCGGTCGATCGTTTGCTCGAACTGCCGCAGCGTTTCCAGCTTCGACTGCACCTTGGCCAATTGCTCGAAATCGACGGATTGCGTCTGAACGAAGGCGAAACCGAGCACCGCGACCGTCGCCAGCAGCAGGATCAACCGTATGTTATTCGCTTTGTCCACGTCGCCGAACCGATCCCCTCGGCCAGCGGCGGTGCCCCATTCAAATGCCCGAAAAGATGTGCCGCTAGGCCGGTAACGATCATCGGCCGTTTTGCTTAACCAACTCTTAACGATTTACCAAAGGTATGGATTCGCGGCCTTTTTGCGGGCGGTGGCGCCGAATAGGGGTCCGTCAGCGCCGGAAACGGTCGCCTGCGGGATCGTATGCCGGCGATACGACGACCGTGCCGGCGAATCGTTCGGCGAAGATCTCGATGTCCACCGGCGCGCCGGGTTGGGCATGGGACGGCTGCAGGTAGCCGAAGGCGAGCGCCTTGCCGACCGAATACCCGGTGTCGCCGCGCGTCGCGAACCCCACGCAGGCGCTGTCGGCGAAGACCGGCTCGCCGCCGAAGGCGAGGGCGGCGGGATCGTCGAAGGCGAGGCAACAGAGCTGCGACCGCGGGCCGGCATCGCGGGCGCGCAGCAGGGCCTCGCGGCCGACAAAGCCGGATTTCTCGAAGCCGATTAAATGGCCGAGGCCCGCTTCGAACACCGTCCGGTCGCGCAGCAATTCAGCCCCGGTCCGCCCGCGGCCTTTTTCCAGCCGCAGCGAGTGGAGTGCGCCGTTGCCCGCCGCGATCAGGCCGGCGTCGCGCCCCGCTTGCCGGATCGAATTCCATAGGGCCGGGCCGAACTCGGGCGGGGCGTAGAGTTCCCAGCCCGCCTCGCCGACGCCGGACAGCCGCAACGCCCGGACCGGAACCGTCCCGACCTCCAGCGGCTGCCACGTCCTATACGGGAATGCCTCGAGCGACAGATCGGCCGACGCCGCTTTTGCGAGGATGCCCGGCGCCGCCGGTCCCCAAAGGCCCAAGCCGCACCATTGCGAGCACTGATCGAACAGCATGACCCGCTCGCCGTCGTCGATATGGCGGCGCAGCCAATGGCCGACCGTCGGTCCGGCGGCGCCCTCGACCGTGATCCAGTATCGGTCCCAGGCCAAGCGGGTGACCGCCGCGTCGCCGATGATGCCGCCCTTCGGGGTCGCGAGCACCGCATGCGCGATATGCCCGACGGGGAAATTCATCTGGCCGGTGAAGAGCCGGTTGAGATAGGCGACCACGCCGCCGCCGGTCGCTTCGAACATGGCTGTGCCGGTCAGGTCGAACAGCGATGCGGCTTGCCGCGTGTGCCGGTGCTCGATGCCTTGGGTCGGCGACCAATACATCGCCGGCCAGCCGTCGCGGCGAAGCGCTGCCGTATCCGCATCGTCCCGGTCATTGGCCCCGCACCAGCGCGGCACTTCCCAGCCCCGCGCGTCGGCGAACGCAGTCTCCGCGTTGGCATAGCATGCGTGAAAGGGCGATCGCCGCAACCCGCGCGGCGCGGCCGAGGGTTCGGATGGGTGGATCACCGCATGGACATTCTCATAGCCGAGGCCGCCGCGGATTTGCACATAGTCGGCCTGTCTTTCGTGACGGGCGAAGCGGTTGACGTCGGCGGGTCCGATATCGATTTCCGATGCACCCTCGGCCATGCATTCGGCGATCGCCTTGCCGGCGCCGGCGGCATGGGTGATCCAGACCGCTTCGGCGATCCATAACCCGTCGATGCCGGCGGCCGGGCCGAGCAGGGGCAGGCCGTCGGGGGTGAAGGAGAACATGCCGTTGAAGGCATCGGCGATGGCGCGCCCTTCGAGGCAGGGAAGCTGCCGCTGCAGGGCGGCGCGCCCGGCGGCGAAATCATCCTTCGTGAAGGGATGCATCGACGGGTCCGGATTGTCCGCCGACCACCGCGCGAGGTCCGCCGGATCGGCGGGCCGCGGCGCATGCTTGTAGTTGCCGACGCCGAACGTATCGAAATGGGTGCGGCAGTAGAGGTCGTGATCGTGCACCCGCAACACCGGCAGCGAGACCTCGTCCGTCCGTCCGGTCAGCTCGGGGACCGGTTCGAACCGGACGTATTGGTGTTCCATCGGCTGAAGCGGAATGTCGACGCCGGCCTTCGCGCCGAGTTGCGGTCCCCAGATGCCGGCGCAGAGCAGCACCTCTTCGGTATCGATGCGGCCGTGGTCGGTCATTACCGCGACGACCCGGCCGCGCCGCGACAGGATGTCGGTAACCGTCGTCTCGCCTTGGAAGGTCGCGGCATCGCCCGCACCCTGCGCCATCGCCTCGGCCGCGCGCACCGGCCGCGCGATGCCGTTCCCGGGGCAGAGCAACCCGCCGAGCAGGACCGACGGGTCGAGCAGCGGATAGTGCTGCCGGCATTCCTCGGGCGTCAGCAGGTGTGCCTCGCCGCCGCGGCTTTTCGCCCATCCGGCCCGGCGCTTCAGCTCCGCCAGCCGTTCCGGCGTTTCCGCCGTCTCCAGCGAGCCGACGATCGTGGCGGCGGGCCCGTCGTCGGTGGCGAGCGTGCTGTAGAGGTCGACCGTGTAGAGCCCGAAGGCGTGCATCATGCGCGAATTGGCGATCTGGGTCAGTCCGCCCGGCGCATGGCTGGTCGACCCGCCGGTGCGGAACAATGGCCCCGCATCAAGCACCAGGATGTCGCGCCGGCCGAGCAGCGCCAGGTGATACGCCGCGGCGCAGCCAACGATACCGGCGCCGATGATGACGGTGGAGGCCTGCGATTGCATGATCGGATCGGTTTTGTCTCGATTGGTTTTACAGTCTACGCCGTTTCAGGCCGCATCGGAATTGCTTTGGGGTCACGGTTGCGGGATCACCGGTCCGCGCCTGAATTCGACGCGATTTCAGGCCTTTCGATTGACCTGGCGAAATCGATCCGATGTAATTCCCCCTTGATCTGGCCTGTTTCCGGGATCGGCGAGGGCAGGTTTGCCGGAAACCGGCGCAGCGGGGGCAACGAGGAGAGTTCCGATGCGACAAATAGCGAAACTTAGCCGAAGCTTCGTGTTTCTGATGGCGCTGACAATCGGCGTGGGCGCCGTATCGGCTGTTCTTATCAATGCGGCGCATGCGGCGTCGTCCTGGCGCATGGCGCATAAGATGCCGCCCGACAGTCCGGAAGGAAAAGTCTTCCAGCGCTTCGCTAATCTGGTGAAGAAGTATTCCGGGGACTCGCTGGCGATCAAGATGTTCCCGAACGAACAGCTCGGCAAGACCAACGCGGTGATGGAGCAGCTCAAGCTCGGCACCGTGCACATGTATGCCGAGGGCTCGACCTACATGAAGAAGTGGATTCCGGAGATCACCTGGATCAGCGCGGCCTTCCTGTTCGACGACCGCGAGCATTGGGTGCGTTTCATGAACACGCCGCTGGTCAAGGGGTGGTACGCGGCGGCGGCGGAGAAGGCGGGCGTTCAGGTGCTCGGCGACCCGACGGCGATCATGCGCGGCCCGTACCGGGTGATGGTCACGACCCGCGACGTGAAGAAGTTCGAAGACATCAAGGGTCTGAAACTGCGCATGCATCCGAACAAGACGGCGATCCAGACCTGGAGCACGCTCGGCGCGGACGTCAAGACGCTCGCCTGGACCGATGTCTATCAGTCGATCGACAAGGGCATCGTCAGCGCGGTCAACAGCCCGATCGCCCTGGTCGAGGCGATGCGATTCTACGAAGTAGCACCCCATGTCATCCGCCACGACGAGTATTACCAGTCGATCGGTTTCATGATGAACAAGAAGGCGCATGACAAGCTTTCCGCCGACCAGAAAAAGGCGTTGGCGAAGGCCTATGCCGAGGCCGGCACGTACAGCCACGAGGTGATGAACGCGGCGGCGGATGAATCGCTGGCCCGCATGAAGAAGCGCGGCGTCACCTTCATGGCGATCGACCGGTCGCCCTTCGTATCGACGATGGCCAAGTTCTACAAGGACAAGGAAGCGGCGGGCGACTTGCCGAAGGGTTTCCTTGAGACGGTCGCCGCCACGCGCAAGAAATAGGCGGTGCATAGCGGGCAGGGCGCGGCATGACCGCGGCCATCGAGGCGATCGACCGGGTGCTCGAATGGTGCGGGCGCGTGTTCCACGTGCTCGCCAATCTCTGCCTCGGGCTGATGCTGATCGGCACGGCGGTGACCATCGTGCTGCGCCCGCTCGAACTCTCCTACTATTGGATATGGCCCTGGACGATGCAGTTCTTCGTCTGGATGTCCTTCATTGGCTTCTATGTGGTCTACCGGCGGGGCAAGGATATCGCCGTCGATTTCCTCGTGTTGCGGATGGGGACGCCGGCGATGGCGGCGACCCGGTATTTCGTGGCGCTGATCGTCTTGGCGGTCACCGGCGTGATCATCTGGCAAATGCCGGTGATCCTGCAAAGCCAGGTCGGGGTGATCGACGGGGTGCTGACCCCCTGGGGCGAGCTGGAACGCTACACCTTGTCGATCCCGCTCGGCGTGTCCTGCACGCTGATCTTCATCAACGCGCTGCTGGATATCGCCAAGGCGATGGCGGGGATTCCCGAACTGCCGCCGTCGCATCAAACCGACCCGGATAGCTGACGATGGCGATCGTCCTCTTCATCGGGTTCATCGCGCTGATCCTGCTGCGCGTGCCGGTCTCGATGGCGATCGGCGCGGCGGTGCTGATCACCTTCGCCACCAGTGAATTCTCGGACTCGCTGTATATCGTGCCGCAGCAAATCCTCGAAGGCGTCAACAAGCCGTCGCTTGCCGCGGTGCCCTTCTTCATCATGGCGGGCAACCTGATGAACGAGGTCGGCATGACCGACCGCATCTTTCGCTTCGCCAACGCGCTGGTCGGGCATCTCAAGGCCGGGCTGGCGCAGGTCAACGTGTTGTCGTCGATGATCTTCGCCGGTGTGTCCGGCGCGGCGGTGGCCGATTGCGCCGGGCTGGGCACGATCGAGATCAAGGCGATGAAGGAGCGCGGCTATAACCCGGAATTCGCGGCGGCGGTCACCGTCTGTTCGGCGGTGGTGGGGCCGATCATCCCGCCGTCCATCGGGTTGGTGATCTACGCCTTCCTCGCGCAGCAGTCGGTCGAGCGCATGTTCCTCGCCGGCGTGGTGCCGGGCATCATCGTCGGCGGCAGCCTGATGCTGTTCAATCGGCTGCTCGCGGTGCGCCACAACTTCCCGACGCAGCCGCGCGCGACGCGCAGCGAGGTGGGGCGCAGCGCCATCGACGGCATCCTGGCACTGGTCGCACCCGGCATCATCCTGGGCTCGATCCTCGGCGGCTTCGTCACCGCGACCGAAGCGGGCGTGCTCGCCTGCCTCTATTCGATCGGCCTCGGGATGGTTTACCGCTCGCTGACCTGGGTGCGGCTGTGGAAGGCGCTCACCGACACCATGATGATGACGTCGGTGATCATGATCATCATCGGCTTCTCCATCGCGATGGGCTGGCTGCTGGCGATCGAACAGGTGCCGCAGCAGTTGGGCGAGGCGATCTTCGCCTTCACCCGTTCGCAGGCGGCATTCCTTGGCATGATGGTGGTGTTCGTATTGCTGGTCGGCTGCGTGGTCGAAGGCGTTCCGGCGAAACTGATGCTGGTGCCGATGCTCCTGCCGATCGTCGACTCGTTCGGCGTCGACCGGGTGCATTTCGGCATCATCATCCAGCTTGCCCTGCTGATCGGCATCGCGACGCCGCCCATGGGCATCGGCCTCTACATCATGGTCGAGGTCGGCAAGGTGCCGTTCGAGAAGGTCACCATGGCGGTGCTGCCGTTCATGATCCCGCTGATCCTGGTGCTGATCCTCGTTACTTACGTCCCGGACCTGACGCTCTGGCTGCCGGACCTGGTGCTCGGCCCGGACGGCGCGGTGCCGAAGAACTAACCGCCGAGCTTCGCCTCGACCATCTTCGTGGCGCCGGAGCGGTCGCCGATCTTCTCGCCGGCCAGCATGCGTTTGTGTCCTTCGGGTTCGGCCGCCGCTTTCTCCAGCGCCCAATCCAGGTCCGCCTCGGCCTCGGGCGGCGGCATTGCCAGCACGCCGGAAAAGTCACCGACCACCAGGTCGCCCGGCATGACCACCGCACCGCCGCAAGACACCGGCACGTTGAAACAGCCGCCGACATCGTGGAGCCGCGTGGTGATCGGGGCCACGCCGCGCGACCAGATCGGGACGTCGAGCTCCTCGATCTCGGGCAGGTCGGTGCAGGGCCCGTCGATCGCAACGGCGACGCAGCCGCTCGCCTTGATCGCCGCCACCACGCCGCCGCCGACGCAGGCATGCTTGTGATCGCCGAGCCGGTCGATGCACAGAAAATCGCCCGGCCGCAGGAACTGGACGATGTGATGCAGCAGGGTCGAGTCCTGCCCCGGCAGCGCCAGCGTCACCGCCGTGCCCGCGACGCGCCGGTTCGGCAGCACGCATTGAATCGCGGCATCCATGAATCCCATATGCCGGCGGTGGCCGATGGTCGCGGTTTCCACCCGGTTGCCTTTCTCGATCAGGCCGGCGTCGACTTGGGGCGGCATGTCGTTGATGACGTAACTCATTATCGGGATGTCCTTTTTCGTGCTCGCGGGTGGTGCTAAGGTCGTCGTCCCATCCGGGACGCGCCGCGCCCACAGCCAAAATGGATTGCAATACTCCAATGAACAGAAACGTTGAGCAATGGCAGGTTTACAAAAATGCGGTGCAGAGCGAACGCGGCGTCGTCGGATCGCAGCACTGGCTGGCGGCGCAGGCGGGTGCCGGGATCCTGGCCGAGGGCGGCAATGCGGTCGACGCGGCGGTCGCCGCGGCGTTGGCGTTGAACACGGTCGAACCGTGGATGTGCGGGCTCGGCGGCAGCGGCTTCATGGTGATCTGGCTTGCCGACTCCGATACCGCGCATGTGGTGAATTTCCAGGGCACGCTGCCGCGGGGGATCGACCTCGCGGATTATCCGCTCGACCCGTCGGTGCCCGGCTCGATCATGGGATTCCCAGGTGTGGTCGACAACCGCAACGTAGACGGTTACGGCGCGATCACGGTGCCGGGCGCGGTGGCCGGGCTGTCCGAGGCGCAGGCGCGGTTCGGCCGGCTGTCTTTCGACACGGCGCTGAAACCGGCGATCGACCTGGCCGAGCGCGGCCTGCCGGTGGACTGGCACGGCACGCTGCAGATCGCGCTGGAAGCCGCCAACCTGTTGAAGGACCCCGAAGCCGCCAGGACCTATCTGCCCGGCGGTGCGCCGCTCGGCCCCGAACAATACCGCGTCCTCGGCAAGCTGCCGGAAACACTGCGCCGGCTGGCGGAGCACGGCCCGCGCGATTTCTACGAAGGCGAAATCGCCGAACGCATGGTCGGCGACCTGCAGGCCGGCGGCAGCCGCATCGCGATGGAGGATTTGGCGGCCTACCGGGCGGAGGTGCACGAGCCGCTCTCGGGCGCGCATCGTGGGGCCACCCTCCACACCGCGGGCGAAACCAGCGGCGGCCCGCGCATGCTCGAAGCGCTCGGCCATATCGAAGAAGCGCTGGACGTGTCCCAAGGCATCGGCGCGCATACCTATCTCACCTATGCCGATGCGCTGAACAAGGCGTTCGCGGCGCATAGGCGCAAGCTCGGCGTGTCGCCGCCGATCGGCTGCACCAGCCATCTCAGCACGCTCGACGCGGAGGGCAACATGGTCGCCCTGACCCACACGCTGCTCAGCCGATTCGGCGCGAAGGTGATGCTGCCCAGCACGGGCATGTTGATGAACAATTCGGTGTCCTATTTCGATCCGCGCCCGGGCTATCCGACCACGATGGAAGGCGGCAAGCGGATCAACTCCAGCAACATGTGCCCGGCGATCGCGGTGCGCGACGGCAAGCCGTTGTTCGCGGTGGGCGCGTCGGGTGCGAACCATATCGTGCCCGGCACGCTGCAGGTGGCGGCCTTCATGCTGGATTACGGCGTATCGCTGGAAGAAGCGTTCAACACGCCGCGTATCGACGCCAGCGACCGCGGCAGCGTCGGCGTGGACCCGGCGGTCGGGCCGGACATCATCGCCGCCCTGGAAGAAAAGCACGACTTGGAACTGGCGCAGATGCTGGTCTTCCCGAAATTCTATTCCTGTCCGTCGGGCGTGATGCATGATGCCGCCACCGGCCTCAACTACGGCATCAGCGACAAATCGCAGCCGGTCGCCGGCGCGGCGGCGGAAGCGCCCTTCGTGCTCGAATCGGACGGCGCGGACGGCGATGTCGGGCCGCGGGCGTGATGTCGGCGCGGTAAACCCACCGCCGTCATTCCCGCGAAAGCGGGAATCTATTTGCTGCAGTCTGTGTCCCTGGACTCCCGCTTTCGCGGGAGTGACGTGGACGTGTTTGGCGGGATGGCGATCCGCTCAGTATCCCTTGTCCGGATCGATCATGTCGGGAACCGGCTTGCCGGCGCGGAACAGTTGGATGTTCTTGGCGATCACCTTGCCGCCCGCCAGCGGGTCGATCAGGCTCGCCACATGCGGTGTCACCAGAACGTTCGGGTGGTCCCAGTAGGGATGATCGTTTGGCAGCGGCTCGGTGCGGAAGACGTCGAGCGTCGCCCCCCGGATGTGGCCGCTGTCCAGCGCGCCGATCAGATCTTCCTCGACCAGATGCTCGCCGCGCCCCGCGTTGATGACGCAGGCGCCTTCCGGCAGCTTGGCGAACAGGTCGCGGTTCAAGATGCTATCGGTTTCCGGCGTCAGCGGCAGCAGGCAGACGAGGATTTGCGCATGTGCGAGGAAGGTGTCGAATTCGCCGCCGCCGTAGCAGGTAACGCCCGGCAGATCCTTCTTGTCGCGCGACCAACCCAGCACGTCGAACCCGAGGGCGACCAACGCATCGGCGCAATATTGCCCCATGAAGCCGAGCCCCATGATGCCGACGGTGCGCTCCGGCGCGGGCGGTTCGATGATCTGGTTCCATTCGCGTTTCGGCTGCGATGCCTCGATCTCGGGCAGGCGGCGGTGCAGCCGCAGGACGTGCAGGGCGACATACTCGCGCATGCGTTGGCGCAGGTCGTCGCCGATGGTCCGAACGATCGGCACCCCTTTCGGCAGGTCTGGATCGACCAGCACGTGATCGACGCCGGCGCCGATCGAGACGATGCATTTCAGGTTGGGGAAGCGCAGCAGACCGCCCGCCGGATGCTTCCACACCACGGCGAATTCGACATCCGCCGGGTCGCCCGGATCGTCCCAGTTGCGCACCTCCAGGTCGGGGATCAGCGACTGCATGGTGTCCTTCCACCATTGGGCGCGGCGCGGCCCGACATGAAGAATCAGTGCCATCGGTTGGCGGTCCTCCGGGGTGATGTTCCGAGAGAAAAGATCGGGACACCAGGTTTTACAGTGTCTGCCGGGCTAGGGTAAGGTCGAATCGAGAATTCCAGCCGCCGTGCGGGTTAAAGACGGACAGCGGCCCTAATGGCGCCGGCGGTCATCCGTTACGGCAGCCAAATCAACAGCCAGTACGACAGGCAAGGGAGAGCGAAACGTGAAAACGGGTCTCGAAGGACGCAGCGTATTGATCACCGGCGCGGGGCGCAACATCGGCCAACGTATGGCGGTGCTGTTTGCCGAGGAAGGGGCGAATGTCGCCATCTGCACCAGCAGCAACATGGACGGCCTGATGACGACCGCCGGCGAGATCGAGAAGGCCGGCGCCAAAGCGGTGGCCGAGCAGGTCGACGTGACCGATGCGGACGCGGTCGCCGGCTTCGTCGCCAAGGCGAAGGATGCGTTCGGCTCGGTCGATGTGGTTGTGAATAACGCGGTCTATCGCTCCGAGGGCGACCTGCTGGAAACCTCCTACGAATCCTGGATGAAGAATATCGACGTGAATCTCAATGGGCCCTATCACATGTGCAAGAACGCGATCCCGCACATGATCGAGGGCAAGTGGGGCCGCATCGTCAACTTCTCCGGCATCGCCCCCTATCTCGGCTCCTATCCCGGCAAGTCGATGGTCAAGATCGGCATCGTCGGCTTCACCCGCGGCATCGCGAAGCAATACGGCGAGCACAACATCACCGCCAACTGCATCGGCCCGGGCCATATCGAGGTGGAACGCGACGACTTCCAGGACCCGAACAAAGGCGTTCATGCGCATCAGCCGATTCGCCGCAGCGGCAAGCCCGACGAAGTGGCCAGCCTCGCCGTCTTCCTGGCGAGCGAGCAGGGCGGCTACATCACCGGGCAAAGCTATTTGGTCAACGGCGGCGCCTATATGCAGTAGGGTCGCGGTCTCGCGACAAGGAGGGACCGATGCGTCTCGACGGTTCGTGCCATTGCGGTGCGGTGCGTTTCTCGGTCGAGGCGCATGCGCCCGTGCCGTATATGCGGTGCTACTGCTCGATCTGCCGGAAGACCGGCGGCGGGGGCGGTTATGCGGTCAATCTCGGGGCGAAGACGGAAACCCTGAAGGTGACCGGCGCCGACGGCATCGCCGTCTTTCACGCAACGATCGACGGAAAGCAAAGCCCGGCGGAGCGGCGCTTCTGCAAATCCTGCGGATCGGCGCTGTGGGTCTGGGATCCGCGTTGGCCGGAACTGGTGCATCCCTTCGCCGGCGCGATCGACACCCCGCTGCCCGCGCCGCCGGAGCATGTCCATATCATGCTGGCGTCGAAGCCCGACTGGGTGCCGGTTGATGCGGCGGAGGGAGATGCGCGGTTCGACGGCTATCCGGACGAGGCGCTCGCCGATTGGCACCAGCGGCACGGTTTGTTGGACGAGTAGAGTGGCTACTCCATAACTGACTATGGAAAGGCCGGTGTTATCATCACGCCGGCCTATTCCGTGTGTTTCGTTGGATCGATTATGCCGCCGACGCTTTTCGGTTTCACGGCGTCGACCGCCGAGTTGACCGCCCCCGGTGGAATTGGACCCGGAGACGGCCGATCCAGGTTCTGCCGGTCTTCTATGCCGCCGACGCTTTTCGGTTTCACGGCGTCGACCGCCGAGTTGATCGCCCCCGGTGGAATTGGACCCGGAGACGCCCGGTCCAGGTTCTGCCGGTCTTCTACGCCGCGGCGTTTTCGTCCCACGGGGCGATCATCGGCTCGCCCTTGATCTGGGTGCGGTGCAGGACGCGGCGTTGCGTCGGGTCGACCTCGCTGCGGTAATGCATCGCGCAGCGGTTGTCCCATAACACGGCGTCGCCCGGCTTCCAGACATGCTTGATCGCGAATTTCTCCTGCGTCGCATGCTCCCAGAGGCGGTCGAGCAGGGCTTCGCTTTCCTCGTTGGAGAGGCCGACGATATAGTTCGAGGGCCAGACCCGGCGTCGACCGAGATAGAGCGCCGGTTTTCCGGTCGCCGGATGGATCCGGACCAGCGGATGTGTCGGGCCCTCCACCTCTTCCGGTTTGGTCGGCAGTTTCGCCGTCGGGCGCAGGACGCCGGCGCTGTTGCGACTCGCGTCATGCACTTGATACTTGCCGTGGATCGCTTCCTTCAGGTCGTCGGGAAGCGTCTCATAGGCGAGATATTGGCTGTTGAAGAAGGTATCGCCGCCGCCGTCGGTCGGCAATTCCAGCGCGTACAGCATGCTGCCCGCGGGCGGTACTTCGACATAGGAGTTGTCGCTGTGCCAGACGACTTCGGCGCTGCCGAGGCCGGCGTTCGCCTTTACCGGTTCGCCGTCGGGGCCGAGGTTCGTGATCGGCGTGATCTCGGGATACTCGGACAGAAGCTGCTGGTTCTTGTCCTCGCCGTCGCGCATGAAATAGGCCCGCGCGCCGCCGATCTGGACGCCGCCGAACACGTTGGACGCGTCGATGAGCTGGGCGTCGTTGATGTCTTGGCCGTGGAAGATCAGGATCGAATGATCGGCCCAGGCCTGGCGCAGCGCCTCCTTCACGTCATCGGGTACCGGTTGCGCGAAATCGATGCCGTCGATCTCGGCGCCGAGCGGTCCGCCGGTCGGGATCACTTTCAAGTTCTCCAAGGTGTTTTCAGAAATCGATTTGCCCATCCTCATCCTCCTGCGCGGTTCGTCCTGCGGGGCATCGGTGCGGCGGCGCCGGCCGCGCTCCGTGATGTCCCATCGGTATTTAAGCATGAACGGGCGGAAACCGTCATTTGGCCCGTTGGCGCCGGCTTGTCCGTTCAGTCGTTGCGGGCGCATGAGCCCGAAAACATCGGCTTGACCGATCGGCTAATATTCCGTATCATGAAATTTATTTCGACAAATGAAATTATAGGGTAGCCCAATTCGCGGGTCAAGCCACGGCGATACCGCTGTCGCCAACCAAGCGCAGGCGTGGAGAAATGCGACATGGAAAACAAGGGCGTGGCGGCGGTCGACCGGGCATTCTCGATCCTCGACGCTTTCGGGCCGGGCGACGCGTCGCTCAACCTTCAGACGCTGGCCGCGCGGACGGGGCTGAACAAGGCGACGATCATCCGCCTGATCGCGTCCCTGGAGAAAGCCGGATGCATGACGCGGCGCGGGCATGGCGAATATGCGCTGGGTCCGGCGCTGCTGCGCTTCGGCAGCGTCTATCAATCATCGTTCCACCTGGCCGACAGTCTAATGCCGGTCCTGCGCGACCTGGTGCGACAAACCGGGGAGACCGCGGCGTTCTTCGTGCGTGACGGTGACATGCGGATTTGCCTGCACCGGGTCGAGACCGAGTCGGTGCTGCGCCTGCACCTGCGCGAGGGCGAGGCGCGGCCGCTGCTGCCGGGCGGAACGGGAAGGGTCTTGCTTGCCTTTTCCGGTGAGCCGGGCGTGGAATTCGACCGCATCCGCGACGATCACTTCGTGATCAACATCGGTGGCCGCGAAGCGGAAATCTCCTCGGTCGCGGCACCCGTGTTGCAGCCGCGTGGCGTGCTCGTCGGCACCGTGTCGATCACCGGGCCCACCGCGAAGTTCACCGACGGCAAGGCGGACGCCTTCGTGCGCCATGTCCTGCCGGCGGCGGCCGAGCTGACCCGGCTCTGCGGCGGCGATCCTGTCCCCTTCCGCCACCGACTCAGTCGTTTGTAACTCTATCGACGCACAATGTTGCCTTGCGCCACATCAGGGCTGTGCGGATTGCCCGCGCGATACAATATCTATCGATAAGCTGGTGAAAAGGAGCGCCCGATGGCTGGTAGCATCGATTTGACCGCGGCGATCAATGTATTGATCGATGAGATGGAGTCCGAGCCGGACGACTTGCACGAAGTTCACATGAAGTTGCGCGAACTCCTCCGGCAATTCCGCGCGACCGGCATGCCGTTGCCCGACGATTTGGTGCGGCTGGAACAGCAGCTCGAAACCACCGTCGAAGGCGTGCCGGCGCAAGAACCCGACTAGCCGGGCGCCCTTTCCAGGCGCAAGCCTGCTTGCACCAAGCCGTTGACGATCGTGCGCTCCAGGTCTTCCGTCACATGCCATTTCCGGAATTCGGCGCGCCAGACCAAGGGGAAGTCGGGTTTCTGGCGAAGAAGCGTCCGGACCGCGGCGTTCGCCAAGTCCTTGTTGCCGAGTCGTTCATGGAGGACGACGAGAAAAACGCTGGACCAGTAGAATTGCCCCTCGGCGAATGCTTTGGCATGCACGAGCGCCCGCGTGTCGTCGCCTTTCCGCATATGGTAGATCATCGGCGTCGCGTGATACCACGGGGCCGGATGCGGGCTCATTGCAATCGCTTTCCTCGCCAATGCGACGCCACGGTCATCGTCGCCGATCAGCACCAGGCAAATGGCGTAGTCCGCGACCATATCGCTGTGGTTCGGATTCAACGCTAGAGCTGCTTCCGCGGTCTGACGAAAACGATCAAACTCACCGCTATGGAACTGGATCAGGAACAGAGCCTGATGCGCAAGGACGCTTCGCGAGTCCAAGGCGACCGCCTGTTCGGCGGCCCGCCGTGCACGATCGAGTATTTCCGTATCGTCCCCCATCGGAACGAGGCCCAGGCGGAACTCGTCAAGCCGGGATAGCGCGGTCGCGGCCCAGGCCTCCGCGTAATCGGGCTCCGCCGCGATGGTGCGCTGAAGACAAGTCCGCACGTCGAGATGGCTGTCCTCGGTCGGCGCGCGGGCATGCGCATAGTATTTCAGCACGCATTCATACGCGCCGAGGTCCTCCGGTGCTTGCCGTTCCGGCGTCCGCATCGTCTTGTCGCGGCTGATCACGCCATACGGTGTCGCCAATGCGCCGACGACTTTTTCCGAGATTTCATCTTGGACGGCGATCAGCGCGGACGGTGTCAGGTTGCGATCGAAGCTGCTGGCCCATACATGCGTGCCGCCTTTGGTCTCGATAAGTTGTGCGGTGACCCGGACGGTATCCGCCGCGCGCCGCACGCTGCCCTCGAGCACATAGTCCACGCCGAGATCCTGACCGAGCTCGCTGATGTTGACCGGCTTGTTCTTGTACTGAAACGTAGTGTTCCGGCCCAAAATTCGGATGCCGCGGAACTGTGCCAGATCGGAAATGATCTCTTCGGTGATGCCGTCGGAAAAAAACTCCTGGGTCTTATCGCCGCTTAGGTTGTCGAAGGGTAGAACCGCTATGGATGGACCCTTGGGGAGCGCCATCAAGTCGGACTGCGCGACACTGCCGCGATCGGACGGGTCGCCGAATGTTAGCAGGAAAGAAGCGCCAGCCAGCAGAAGGACGATTGCCGCCGCCGCGACGACCTGTGTCGGCCGGCGGGCGGCGATCCGGCGCAATCCCCGCCATGTGGTCGCCGGCGCCAGTCCTTTGCCCGCTTGCGGAATCAGGTAGATCGTGACCGGCCTTGCGATGTTATGCAGCCGTTTCAGCCCAAGGCGCAGAAACGGGCCATCCAGGTTGTGCTGAACCTGTCGGTATACGGAACCGGAAATTGCTACGGTGCCCGGCTCCGCAAAGGTCTGGATGCGGGCGGCAACGTTGACGCCGTCGCCGAATATGTCGTCCCCGTCGGCCAGGATGTCACCGAAATGAATACCGATGCGGAATTGAATCGCTCGGTCGCTCGCTGTGTTCTGGGCCGCGATCGCCGTCTGGATGTCCATGGCGCAGCGTGTCGCCGCAACCACGCTGGAGAATTCCGCCAGAATTCCGTCGCCGAGAAATTTTACGATCCGGCCGCCATGTGTCTGGATATGGGGCCGGAAACTGACATCTAAGATCGATTTGAGCGCCGCCAGGGTCGCGGCTTCGCCCGTTTCCATAAGGCCGGAAAAGCCAACCGCGTCTGCGCTGAGAACGGCCGCAAGGCGGCGCGTCTCGGCGGCGTGATGCGCCGGTTCAGCCGTCGCGTCCGGCCGATGTGAAAGCTGGGCGGCCTCGAATCGCGCAACATAGGACCCTTTGGGGATGTCGATCCGGATAGGATCGTCGACGCCGGCACCGTTGTAATACCGGGCGAGCCGGTCCCGCAGCCGACCCGCCTCGACGCGGACGATCGGATCGCCTTGCGGGTCGAAATCCTCCGGGCGGTCGAAAACCTCGAGCCCGATCGTATAGCCTTTGAGGGTTTCCTGCTGGCCGGCCAACGTCTGTTCGACGATGAACCGCAGGAACCTGCTTATTCTCTCCGACCCGGCGAAATCGGCACTGGTCAGGATGCGGTCGAGTTGCGCCCTGACATCCGCCTCCGTCAGGGGCGGTGCTCCGACGTTTCCGCGATCGGTCGATCCTGACATGCGCCCTCCCGGTCCCGGATGATACCGGTACAACCAATACGCTAGTGCGTTTCCGACACTGCCGTCAACGTTGTGGAAATGGCGGAAATCCGCCAATTCGCCGATGTTACTTACCGTAAGACACTCCCGATAGGTCCGCGAGACCGCGATCATGGCGCCGATCACAACACGAGGAACGCGCCATGACCTACATCACGCCCTTACCTGTCTCGCCGGCCGCCGCAAAGGCCGCCGCCCGGCACCGCCGCCCGTGGGCCGGTATTCTGCTGTCGATCGTCTTTGTCGGTTCTTGCCTCTTGTTGGCGGGGTGCGACCAACCGGTGAAAGCGGACAAGCCGATCATCCGGTCGATCAAATGGACCAAGCTGGCGTTGCCGCTTACCGAAGAGCGGCGCCTGATTTCGGGTGTCGTGCAACCGATGCAGTTCAGCCGGCTGAGTTTCGAAACCGGCGGACGTATCCGCAAGATTCGCGTCAAGGTCGGCGATACGGTTAAGGCGGGCGATGTCTTGGCCGAACTGGACGTGCGGCCGTTGAGCTTGGCCCGGCAACAGGCTGAATCCCGGCTCTCTGCGGCCCGCGCCCGGCTTGTCGAGCATCGCGGCGAATTGCAACGGCACCGGAAGCTGTTCCGCGACGGCTGGGTCGCTAAGGCGAAGCTGGACCGGGTGAAAGCGGCTTTCGATTCGGCGGCCAGCACGGTCGGCGCGGCGCAAGCCGAGTTGGACCTCCGCATCCGAGACGTTCGTCTGGCGGTCATGCGGGCGCCCTTCTCTGGCGTGATTGCCAAGAAGCTCGTTCAGACTTTTCAGGAAGTCGCGGCGGGCGATCCGGTCGTCCAGCTCGATGGATCGGACGGGTTTAAGGTCGCCATTCAGGTTCCCGCCACCCTGATCGCGACGATCAAACGATCCCAGGCTGTCGGCGTTCGCTTTCCCACGATCCCGGATCTCGAGTTGAAGGGGGTGGTGCTGGAAATCGGGTCGCAGGCGGATGCCGGCAACACCTTTCCGGTAACCGTGGCCCTGGTCGATACCGATCCGGCGCTGCGGGCCGGAATGCCGGCGGAGGCGGCGCTGCTCTACCGGCCGAAAACCGCTGGGCACGACTTCGTCGTACCGCCCGCCGCAATACTCGCCGGCGCTGCCGACGAATACTTTCTCTTTCGCTTCGATCTCGACACTTCGACGCTGCAAAAGGTCGCGGTGCGGCTGGAGACGCTGCGTGAGAACGAGTTCGGCGTCGACGGCGACATCAAGGAAGGCGACATCATCGCCACCGCCGGCGTCGAGTTCCTGTCGGACGGGCTCGAAGTTCGACTGATGAAACGCCCGTAAGCCTGAAACCCGGAGGAAACACCATGTCGCTCACCGAATTCGCGCTCAAGAACGCCCGCGTCACCATCCTTGTCACCGTCTTGCTGTCGCTCGCCGGGCTCCTGCTCTACCTCAATTTCCCGAGCCGGGAAGACCCGGAAGTCACCGTTCGAGAGGCTGTCGTCGTCGCCTATTTTCCCGGCATGTCACCGGACCGGATGGAGAACCTGATCACCCGGAAAATAGAAAAGGCGGTACGCCGGATCCCCGAGGTGAAGCGCATCACCAATAGCTCGAAGACCGGCATGTCGATCACTCATGTTGTCGTCTACGACAAGTATTTCGACCTCGAGCCGATCTGGCAGAACCTGCGCAACAAGATGAACGAAGTGCGGGCCGAACTGCCGAAAGGCACCGTCGGCCCGGTGGTCAATGCCGATTTCGGGGACGTGTTCGTCGCCACGATTGCGCTGACCGGAAACGGCTTCGCGCCCGCCGAACTGCATCAAACGGCGAAACATATGCGCGACACACTTTACACCGTTCCCGGAATCAAACGGGTCGAATTGCACGGCGTACAGCCGGAACGAATCTATCTCGAGACGACCAATGCCCGCCTGGCGCGCTATGGGCTGACGCCGGATACGTTGATGCAGACGCTCGCGAACCAGAACATCATCTCCCCGGGCGGCAAGATCGATGCCGACGGCAAGTCGTTCATCGTCGAGCCGTCGGGGAACTTCCGCACCGTCAAGGATATCGAGAATACCGTTGTCAGCATCCCGGGCAGTACCGGGGTCGCCTATCTGCGCGATGTTCTGACCGTGCGCCGGGCCTATCTCGACCCGCCGGAGGTTGCGGCGCTCTACAACGGAAAACCCGCGGTCGTGCTCGCCGTGTCGATGGAGAAGGGGCGCAACATTCTGTCCTTCGGGCCGGCCTTGAAGCGGAAAGTCGAGGCAATCCAACAAAGTCTGCCCTACGGCTACTTGCTCGACTTCGCGACCTACCAAGCGACCTATGTCGAACAGTCGGTACAGGGCGTGGCGCTGAATGTCTATGAGACCATCGGTATCGTGTTGGCGACCGTCATGATCTTCCTGGGCGCCCGCACCGGGCTGATCGTCGGGTCGATCGTGCCGCTGACGATGCTCGTCACCCTGGTCTTCATGCGTCTGCTGGGGATCGAACTGGAGCGTGTCAGCCTGGCGACGCTGATCATCGCGCTCGGGCTGCTGGTGGATAACGGCGTGGTCATCGCCGAAGACATCCAGCGCCGCCTCGGACTCGGCGAGGAGCGGTTCGCCGCCGCGCTCGCCACCGGGCGTCAGTTGGCCTTGCCGCTGTTGTCGTCCTCGTTCACCACGATCCTCGCCTTCATGCCGCTGATGATGGCGGACAACAGCGCCGGCGAATACATGCGGTCCATGTCGCTGGTTATCCTGATCACGCTGCTGACTTCCTGGGTGCTCGCGATGTGCGTGGCGCCGCTCCTCTGCGCGCGCTTCCTGCCGAAACCCAAGAAAACGCCGGAGGAGATCAAGGCGGGCTTCGACCGGCCGATGTTCCGTGCCTACAAGGCATTGCTGCGGGGGGTATTGCGCATTCGCTGGATCTTCGTCGGAGGCATGGCGGCGGCCCTGGTCGGCGGGTTCGTCGTCCTCGGCACGGTGCCGCAACAGTTCTTCCCGGAATCGCAGCGCAACCAGTTCCTCGTCGACGTCGACCTGCCCGCCGGTTACGGCACGCAAGCGACGCAGAAGACGATTCGTGCCCTGACGCAATGGCTGGGCGACGACGGCGTCAACCCCGACGTGACCGCGACCGTCGCCTATGTCGGCTATGGCGGGCCGCGGATCGCGGTGCCGATCGCCCCGCGCGACGCCAACCCCAACGTGGGTTTCATTATGGTCACCGCGAAATCGACCGAGCATGTCGCACCGGCGATGGCGCGGCTGCGCCAGCATGCGGCGGCGAACCACCCGGAAGCGCAACTCCGCATCAAACGGTTCTTTCTCGGCAATTCCGAAACCGGGTTGATGCAGGTGCGGGTCAGCGGGCCGGATGCCGACCTGCTGCAACGATACGGGGCCGACATGATGGCGGCGCTCCGCGCGATCGACGGGACCATCGACATTCATAACGATTGGGAGAACCGCATTGCTAAGCTGCGCGTGGTCGTGGATCAGGCGCGGGCGCGCCATGCCGGCGTGACCTCGCGCGAAATCGCGGACACGCTGAACACCTTCTTCTCGGGCGCCGCGGTCACCAACTTCCGGGACGGCGACCGGATCATCCCGCTGGTGTTGCGGGCGGCGGCGGTCGAACGCCTCAACCTGGACCGGCTGCGCAACATCGACGTGTATTCGTCCAGCCGGGGCACCTCGGTGCCGCTGGCGCAGGTCGCCGACTTCGATATCGTCACCGAACCCAGCCGGATCGAACGCCGCAATCTGGCCCGGACCATTACGATCTCGGCCAAGCATGAATGGCTGACCGCCGAAGCGTTGCAGAACGCGCTGATGCCCGCGATCCAAAAGATGGCGGGCAGCTTTCCCCCGGATTTCACGTGGGAATTCGGCGGCGAGACGGCCGATGCGGCGGAAGCCAACGCGGCCCTGTTCGAATACGTGCCGCACGCTTTGGCGGCGATGATCATCCTCTTGGTTTGGCAGTTCAACTCCTTCGCCAAACCCGCCATCATCTTCATCACGATCCCGATTTCCTTCATCGGCGCGGCGGTCGGGCTGAAGCTGTCCGGTTTGGCGATGGGATTCATGGCGACGTTGGGCTTCCTGAGCCTCGCCGGGATCATCATCAACAACGCGATCGTATTGTTGGACGAAATCCAAACGCAGATCGACGAGGGCGCGACCCCGTACGACGCGGCGATCGGCGCGTCGGTCGCCCGGTTCGCGCCGGTCATGCTGACCACCCTGACGACGATCCTCGGGCTGCTGACCCTGTTGGTCCCGCCGGATCCGCTGTTCGCGGCGATGGCGATCGTGATCGCCTGCGGCCTCGCGATCGGCACGCTGCTGACGCTGATCACGATCCCGGTGCTGTACACGATCTTTTACCGTGTGCCTCTGCCGGGAACTCCGGAACAGGACGCGCCGTCGCGGACCGACGCGCTGCCGTCCGGAACCCCGGCCTGATCGGTGGAGGGAACGATCATGACACTCTCCAGCAAACTCTATCGGGAGACCGGGGCGTCGATCCTGTATCCGGCAATCCTCATCGGGCTCATGGTGATCGCCTTGCACGCCACGTCGTTGCCCTTGGCCGCGACGGTGCTCGGTGGTGTGGTGACGATCACCGCCGCGCTGCGGGCGATCCTCGCGGATGGCAGGTTCCTCTCGGTGATCTTCGCCAATTCGGTGGCCTTCTATGCCTGTGCGATGATCTTCATCATCGAGACCGCCTATGCCGACATGTCCGATGCCGCGGCCGCGCTTGGCTTCCTGCTGCCGCTCTGCGGATTCTTCCTCGGCGGAGTCGCTTTCCGCCGGCGGATCGACGCCTTGATCGCGGACGGCACGGCGCGGTTGCGGCCGCCGCTGGGCCGGCTCAAGGGGTGGGCCGGGTTAGCGGCGGTTGCGGGTATCGGGCCGTTGTTCATCCCGGCCGGCGCCCTGGATGCGGACGGACAGACCGCCGTGTACCTGCTGTCCAGCGCGATACTGGCGGGACTCGCTTTCGGGGCGAGCCGACCGATCGTCGTTTTCCTGATCGACACCGGGCTGTTGTTCCGGGATTTCCTTGCGACCGTCGCGGTGCTGGTGCGGCCGGCCTATGCCTTCCTCACCTTCTACGCGGTGGTGCTGATTTTGTTCGCCTGCCTGTACACCATCGCCGACATGATTTCGCCGGCCGCCAATTTCCTGATCGGCGGCGTGGCGCGCGATATCGAATTCCTGGATGCGCTCTATTTCTCCACCGTCACGCTCAGCACCGTCGGCTACGGGGACATAACGCCGGTGACGACGACGGTCCGGGCGCTGGCCGCCGTCCAAGTGGTCGCCGGCGTGGTCCTGCTTCTGTTCGGGTTTCACGCGATCGTCGGGCACCTGAAACAGGCATCCGGCGACGACTGATCCAAGGCGGTTTTCGGTTGGGGCCGGTGGGCACCGGCCGCGGCGTTCCGAGCTTCTCCCCCGCTCGGACGCCGCGGCCGGGCTTCCGATTCCCGGCTATCCCGGCGTCCAGATCGGCAGACCCTCCCGGTTGCCCCATTCCTGCCAGGACCCGACATAGTTCCGCAGCCGCGGATAGCCCAACAAGCGCAGGGCCAGATAGCCGTGCGCCGAACGGTAACCGGTATTGCAGTAAAGCGTGATCTCCTTGTCCGGCGTCGCGCCCAGCGGCTCGAACGCATCGCGCAGTGCCGCCGCCGGTTTCATGCAGCCGGTGCCGGGATCGTACAGGTCGACCCAGTCGCGGTGCACCGCGCCGGGGATCGCGCCGCCGTGGCGGGCGCGCCGGTCGGATCCTTCGAACTCCGCGCGGCTCCGGGTATCGACGACCACTTGGCCGGGGTCGCCGTCGGCATCCAGGATATCCCGGTAACCCGCGACCCGCGCCATCGCCGGATCGGCGGCGTACTTGACCGGTGCGGGCGGGTCGCTCTCGGTCTCCAACGGCAGGCCCGCTTCGGTCCAGGCCGCGATGCCGCCGTCCAGCACATGCACGTCGTCATGGCCGAGATACTCGCAGAACCAATAGCCCCGCGCCGCGCACATGTCGGTGAATCCGCCGTAGAAGACGATGGTGTCGTCCGCGCTCACCCCGCGCCAGCCGAGCAGGTTGGCCCACATCCGGGTGAAGGCGGCGAGCGGCGCCGGGTCGGTATCGTCGGTGTTGACGAAATACAGATCGAAATGCCGCGCCCCCGGCAGCCGCCCCTGCGCGAACAGCTCGGCGGGCCGGGTGTCGATCACCGCGAGGCCGGGTCGCGTCATCCGTTCTTGCAGCGTTTCCGGCGACCACAACAGGTCGGGATTGGCATAGCCGCGCTCGGCAATGTTCATGGGCCGGTTTCTCCCGCTACCCCAACCCCATAAGCCTAAGCCGCACGTCGGTCAGCGGGTTGTCGGCGTTCGCGGTTTCGCTGAGCACCGAAAAATGGTTCAGGCCCGGCAGCTCGAAATGCTCGACGGCGGTATGGTCCTTCCAGGCGTCGGCGAGGGCGGCGGATTGCCGGCGGAACTCGTCGCTTTCGGCACCACCGACGGTGATCGCCATCGGGGCGGCGGTTGCCGGCTTCATGAAGACCGGGCTGTTGCGCTCGGCGATGTCGGGCGTCAGGCGAACCGCTTCCTGTACCGATATGTTCATCACGGGCGCGATCTCGTAGATACCGCTGATCAGCACCGCACTCTTTATAAGGTCCGCCGGCAGGCCGGCTTCGTAGGCGGGCCAGTCGGTCGCCATCAGCATCGCGCCGAGATGCCCGCCCGCCGAATGGCCGGAGATGTGGATCCGGACCGGATCGCCGCCATGGGCATCCGGGTTCTTATGCAGGAAGGCGCAGCAGGCGCGCATCTGGCGGACGATCTCGTCCAGCGTCACGTCCGGGCAGAGTGCGTAGTTCACCACCGCGACGATCGCGCCCGCATCGACCAGCGGACCGGCGACATAGCTGAAATCTTCCTTCACCCGCGAGCGCCAGAAGCCGCCGTGAATGTAGACATGCACAGGCGCGCCCACCGGATTTGCGGGGCGGAAGATGTCCATGGTCTCCATCGCGTGGCCGCCATAGGCCACGTCGTAAGTCGCGTTGGCCGCCGCCTTGCGGTATGCGGCGGCGCGTTCGACGCCGGCGGCGACGATTTCCTCGTGGTCCGGCACCGCGGCGCGCGGGTTGAACTGCAACTCCAATTCTTCGGCGGAATAGCCGCGGAAAATCCCGTCATCCATGTCCTTCTCGCTCCCTTACCGGCGGATTTATGCCGGCATCATGCGATGGCGAAAGGCCCGACGGCAAGCGCGCTTGCCCGCACCCGCCGCCACGGGATAAAAAGTAGGGGAGCACCGCGCAGGTCGCGCGCCTTTCCGGACAATCGATTGAACCGACGCCGCCACCGGCGGGGGAGAACAACGTCACCATGAAGAAGAAAAAGGCGGCATCGCTGAAAGACGCGATCTCGACTCTGCGCGACAGCAGTATCGTGCTGATCGGCGGGTTCGGTTATGGCGGCGTGCCGGAAACCCTGATCGAAGGTGTCTGCGATAGCGGGCTGCGGAACCTGACGATCGTGAACAACAACGCGGGAACCGGGCATACCGGGATCGCCCGGCTGCTGGAGGAAGGCGTCGTCGGTAAGATGATCTGCAGCTTCCCCTTCGCCAGCGAGTCCCACGTCTTCAAGGAGCTCTACGCCGCCGGCAAGGTCGACCTCGAGGTCGTGCCGCAAGGCACCATGGCCGAGCGCATGCGCAATGCGGGTGCGGGGCTGGGCGGATTCCTGACGCCGACCGGCGTCGGCACCGAGATCGCCGAAGGCAAACCGGAATTTGAGGTCGACGGTAAGACGTATATCCTGGAGAAGCCGTTGCGCGGCGATTTCGCGCTGATCAAGGCGCTGAAGGCGGACAAGCGCGGCAATCTGGTGTTCCGCAAGTCGGCGCGGAACTTCAACCCGGTCATGGCGATGGCGGCCGAATTCACCATCGCCGAGGTGGCCGAGGAAGTCGAGGTCGGCGATCTCGACCCGGAAGCCATCGTGACGCCCAGCGTCTATGTAGACAAATATCTGGTAACTGGCGGGTAAGAGAAAATGACACGCATCATGACGAAACCCGATAAACCCCTGCTCACCCGCGACCAGGTCGCCCGGCGGCTCGCCCGGGACTTGGAGGCCGATTGGGTGGTCAACATCGGCATCGGCATGCCGACCATGGCCGTACAATATGTCCCGCCCGAGCGCGACGTGATCCTGCACAGCGAGAACGGCATCATCGGCATGGGCCCGCCGCCGGAACGCGAGGAAGACATCGACCGCGACCTGATGAGCGCGGGCAAGGGGCCGGTGACGCTGATACCCGGCGGCGCCTACGTGCACCACGCGGATTCCTTTTCGCTGGCGCGCGGCGGCCGGCTCGATTGCGCGGTGCTGGGGGCGTTCCAGGTCGCGGCGAACGGCGATCTCGCGAATTGGAAGGTGAAGGGTGCCAGCGCCGGCAACATCGGGGGCGCGATGGATATCGCGGTCGGGGCGCGCCAGACCTTCGCGATCATGACGCACCTGTCGAAGGACGGCAGCGCTAAGATCGTCGACACGCTGACCTATCCGCCGACCGCGCTCGGCGTGGTAACGCGGGTCTACACCGATATGGCGGTGTTGTCGGTCACGGAAGACGGCTTCGTGCTGGAAGAGGTGGCGCCAGGCCTGACCGCGGAAGACGTGCAGGCGGCCTGCGACGCGAAGCTGATTCTGCCCGACACCTTGTGCGAAATCGCCGCGTAGCGCACTCAGACTCAAAAAACTTTAGCATTCGAATTCGATGCGCCGGCGGTTCTACCGCCGGCGTTTTCGCGTCATTTTGCTCGCTAATCGCAGGAGTTGCGTTAGTATTGCCGGGTATATTGGCCGCCTGACCGCGGAATTTAGCTGCGTCACGGTTAGTAAAATGTTCACAGGACCTTCGCTAAACCTTTGTGTTGCCTCGGGCATCCTTTGCCGGGGCGGTATGTCCTATTGGAGTTGAGCTATGTCAGTCCGGGTGGAAACGCTGAAACAGGAGATGATCGAAAAGGTCACGGCCCTGGTTCAATCGAAGATGAGTGGCGAAAAAGCGGACAAATCCGCGTATTTTATCCGCCAGTTCTATACCGACGTGCTGGAGGATGATGTCCTCGGCGTCGATCCGGAAGACCTATACGGCGCGGCGCTGTCGCTGCTGCATTTCGGCGACAAGCGCAAAGGCAGCGACGCGAAAGTCCGCGCCTACAACCCGCAATTCGAAAAGAACGGGTGGCGCTGCCGACATACCGTCATCGAAATCATCAACGATGACATGCCCTTTTTGGTTGATTCGGTCGCGATGGAGCTGAACGCGCTGAATCTGACCGTACATTTGGTCATTCACCCGATTTTCGAGGTCGAGCGCGATGAAGCCGGCCGGATCGTCAAGATCGCCGAGGGCCACGAGAGCGGCAATGGCGCCGCCCGCGAATCCTTCATGCAGATCCAGGTGGACGAGCAGACGTCGCCCGAAGCGCTGCGCGAGATCGAAAAAAATATCCTCAGGATCCTCGGCAACGTGCGCGCCGCCGTCGAAGATTGGCCGACGATGCTGGATCAGTCCAAGCAGGCGCTGGAAAGCCTGACGAAGACCCCGCCGCCGATCGATTCCGACAAATTGGACGATGCGGTCGAGTTTCTGAAGTGGCTGCGCGACGATCACTTCACCTTCATCGGCTACCGCGACGTCAACATCCTGCACAAAGGCAAGAAGGCGACGGTCGAGATTTTGGAGGACTCGGGCCTGGGTGTTCTGCGCGATCCCTCGATTGAGGTGTTCGCCGGTCTTCGGCAGCTCGGCAGCATGCCGCCGGAAGTGCAGGAGTTCCTGCGTCTTCCCGAACCGGTCCTGATCACGAAATCCAGCCTACGCTCGACCGTCCACCGGCCGGCACCGCTGGACGCGATCGCGGTCAAGAAATTCGATGCGAAGGGCAACGTCACCGGCGAACGCATCTTCGTCGGACTGTTCACCTCGTCAGCCTACAGCATGAGCCCGCGGCGCATTCCGGTCCTGGGCCAGAAGGTCAACGAAGTCCTCACGCGCTCGGGCTTCGATCCGCGCAGCCACAGCGGTAAGGCGCTGATGCATGTGCTGGAGAATTTTCCGCGCGACGAGTTGTTCCAGATCGAACCCGACGTTCTCGAAGAAATCGCCATCGGCATCGTCAGCCTGCAGGAGCGGCAGCGCATCGCACTGTTCGTGCGGCATGACCCGTTCGGCCGCTTCGTGTCGGCTTTCGTGTATGTCCCGCGCGACCGCTATAACCCGGCGCTGCGTCGCGCCTTCCAGGACATCCTCGCGGCCGCCTTCAACGGCGTCATCGCGAACCATACGGCACAGTTCGGGGACGAGCCGCTCGGCCGCTTGCATTTCACGATCGCGACGCGGCTCGGCGAGATGCCGGAATACGATATCCGTGAAATCGAAACCCGGCTGCGCGATGCCGGCCGCACATGGAGCGACCGCTTTCACGACGTGCTGGTCGAACGCCTTGGCGAGGAAACGGGCAACCGGCTGTTCCGCCGCTACGGCAATGCCTTTCCGGTCGATTATCAGAAAAGGTTCTCGGCGGCCACCGGCGTCTTCGATATCGAGAAGATCGAAGAGGTTCGGGACAACGGCCAGCTCGGCATGAACCTCTACCGCCCGATCGAGGCGGAAGAGAACGAGCTGCGCTTCAAGGTCTACAATGCGGATGGGCAGCTGGCCCTGTCGGATGTGTTGCCCGTGCTCGAAAACATGGGCCTCAAGGTGATGAGCGAGATTCCCTTCGAGATGACGTTGTCCGACGGCGACGGGGAAATCCGGATTCATGATTTCGGCCTCGTCACCAGCGACGGCTCGTCCGTGGACTTCGAACAGATCCGCGATGAGTTCCACGAGAGCTTCTCGCAGGTGTGGCGCGACCAGATGGAGGACGACGGGTTCAACCGGCTCGTCCTCGGCGCCGGGCTGAATTGGCGCGAGGTCGTCATCCTGCGCTCCTATTGCAAATATCTCCGCCAGGCGCGCATCCCGTTCAGCCAAGCCTACATGGAAGAGACGCTGGCGAAGAACCGCACACTGGCGGGCCTGTTGGTCAAACTGTTCGAGGTCCGTTTCGACCCGGGCTATGCCGGCAAACGCCAGGTCGACGAGATCACGACCGTCGAAAGCATCGAGGAAGCGCTGGAAGAGGTCAGCAATCTGGATGAAGACCGAATCATCCGGCATTACCTCAACATGATCCAGTCGACGCTGCGGACGAATTTCTATCAGCTTGCCGAGGACGGGTCCCCGAAGCCCTATGTGACCTTCAAGCTGGACAGCGCCAAGATCGACGAGTTGCCGCTGCCGCGGCCGCTGCGGGAAATCTTCGTCTACAGCCCGCGATTCGAAGGCGTGCATCTGCGCTTCGGTTATGTTGCGCGCGGCGGCTTGCGCTGGTCGGACCGGCGCGAGGATTTCCGCACCGAGGTTTTGGGCCTCGCGAAGGCGCAACAGGTTAAGAATGCGGTGATCGTGCCGGTCGGCTCGAAGGGCGGATTCGTGTTGAAGAAAGCGCCGCCGCCGTCCGACCGGGAAGCCTTCATGGAAGAAGGGATCACGGTCTACAAGACGTTCATCGGCGCAATGCTCGACGTGACCGACAACCTGTCGGGCGACGACGTGATCCCGCCGCTGGAAGTGGTGCGCAAGGACGAAGACGACCCGTATCTCGTGGTCGCGGCGGACAAGGGCACCGCGACTTTCTCGGATTTCGCGAACGGCGTCGCCCGCGACCGCGGCTTCTGGCTCGACGATGCATTCGCGTCGGGCGGGTCCGCCGGGTATGACCATAAAGGCATGGGCATCACGGCGCGCGGCGCCTGGGAATCGGTCAAGCGCCATTTCCGGGAAATGGGCCACGATTCGCAGTCCCAGGATTTCACTTGCGTCGGATGCGGCGACATGTCGGGCGACGTGTTCGGGAACGGCATGCTGCTGTCCGAACATATCCAGTTGGTCGGCGCTTTCAATCATCTGCACATCTTTATCGACCCGTCGCCGGATGCCGCTGTGAGCTTCAAGGAGCGTCGGCGCCTGTTCGACTTGCCGCGCAGCAGTTGGTCGGATTACGACGCGAAGTTGATCTCCAAGGGCGGCGGCGTATTCGAGCGCAGCGCCAAGTCGATCGATTTGACGCCGGAAATCCAGAAGTTGTTCGGCATTTCGTCGGACAAGGTGACGCCGAACGAATTGCTCAAGGCGATGCTGCTGGCCGAAGTGGACCTGCTGTGGTTCGGCGGTATCGGCACCTATATCAAATCATCGGACGAGGACCACACGGACGCCGGCGACCGGGCGAACGATCCGATCCGGGTCGACGGCCGCGACTTGCGCTGCAAGGTCGTCGGCGAGGGCGCCAATCTCGGCGTGACACAGCTTGGCCGCATCGAGTTCGCCCAGCGCGGCGGCCGCGTCAACACCGACTTCATCGACAACTCGGCCGGCGTCGACACGTCCGACCATGAGGTCAACATCAAGATCGCGCTCGGCGATGTGGTGCAGCGCGGCGACATGACGATGAAGCAGCGCGATACGCTTCTCGCCAAGATGACCGATGAGGTCGCGGCGCTCGTCCTGCGCAACAACTATCAGCAGACCCAGGCGTTGTCCGTGACCGAGGCGCAGTCCTATCGGCTGCTCGATCAGCAACAGCGCATGATGCGGATCCTGGAACGGGCCGACTTGCTGAACCGGCAGATCGAGTTCCTGCCGGACGACGAGGAGATCGCGGATCGCCAATCGGCGCGCCAGGGTCTGACGCGGCCGGAACTTTCGGTGCTGCTCGCCTACTCCAAGAACATCACCTACGAGCGGCTGCTCGAGAGCGATTTGCCGGACGAATCGATGCTCGAAGAGGATTTGTTGCGGTACTTCCCAGAACCGGTGCGCAAGAAGCACAAGGCGGTCATCGGGCGGCATCGCCTGCGGCGGGAGGTTATCGCGACCGTGGTCACCAATTCGATGATCAACCGGGTCGGTCCCACCTTCGTGACCGAGATGAAAGACCGAACCGGCATGGACGAGCCGGAAATCGCACGGGCCTATACCATCGTGCGCGAGGCCTTCGACTTGCGGTCGGTGTGGCAGGCCATCGAGGATTTGGACAACACGGTTACGACCGAGGTGCAATACCAGATGCTGATGGAGACCGGGCGCACGCTCGAGCGCATGACCCTATGGTTCCTGCGCTATGGCGAACATCCGCTCGACATCCGCAAGAATGCCGAGGTCTACGG
The DNA here is from genome assembly GCA_965228425.1 of Alphaproteobacteria bacterium. GTDB lineage: Bacteria > Pseudomonadota > Alphaproteobacteria > UBA8366 > UBA8366 > JAJFJD01. The sequence continues at coordinate 508,605 of OZ245815.1, forward strand.
CGACGGCATCGCGGAGATCAGCAGCAAGCTGGAATCGTTGATGGCGCCGGATCAGATCGCGGAAACGCAGGAGCGCACGGCCCGCTTCGCAGAGCCCGGCGTGCCGGGGGAACTGGCGCAGCGAGTCGGCCGGCTCAAGGCGTTGTCGACCGCGTGCGATATCGTGCGGATCGCCCAGCAGACGAAACGGAAGGTGGGCGAGGTCGGCGAGACGTATTTCCTGCTGGGCAGCCGCTTCAAGCTCGACTGGCTGCGCCATCACGCGAATATCATGACGCCGGAGAACCCGTGGCATCAGATGGCGCTCGGCGCGATCATCGACGATCTGTGGGGTACGCAGGTCGATCTTGCCGGCCGGGTCCTGGTCAGCGGCGGCTGCGGCGGCGAGGCGATCGAAGGCTGGGCCGGCAATCGCCGGGACCTGGTCGGCCGCGTCGAAGGGATTGTCAACGAACTCGAGCAGCACGGTAGTATCGATCTGGCGATGCTGACCGTCGCGAACCGCGAGCTGCGCGGGCTGGTGACGGCCTAGCGTTTCACGCCGCCTGGCGGCGGGCGTAAATTGGGTTACTCGACCCGGACGGCGGTGCCGCTGACGGCGACCATCAGCATGGATCCTTTTTCGCCGACCACCTCGTAGTCGATATCGACGGCGATGACTGCGTTCCCGCCCATTTCCTGCGCCTGTTCGCACATGTCCTCGATGGCGATTTCCTTGCCTTCGCGCAGGACCTTCTCATAGGCGCCGGAGCGGCCGCCGACGAAATCGCGGACGCCGGCGAACATGTCGCGAAAGACATTCGCGCCGCAGATCGCCTCGCCGGTGCAGATGCCGTAATACTCGACGATTTTGCGGCCATCGAGAGACTGTGTCGTTGTAACAAGCATGCGCTAAACTCCTCCTCAATTCGCGCCGCCCGGGACGGCGGCGCATCACCCTAAGCGCTGGCGACGGAGTTGCCAATTGACGAAACCATGACGCCGCGCCGCGCCGTTTTCTCCTGGTGTCTGTACGATTGGGCGAATTCCGCCTTCAACACGGTCATCGGCACTTTCGTGTTCAGCGTCTATTTCGCGCGCGGGATTTACGGCGACGAGACTGCCGGCAGCGCCGTCTGGGGTTTTGCGCTCGGCGCCGCGGGGTTGGCGGTCGCCCTCACAAGCCCGGTGCTCGGCGCCATCGCCGACCGCGGCGGGGGGCGTAAGCCTTGGCTCGGCGTTTTCGTCGCGCTGACCCTGCTTGCGACCGCCCTATTGTGGTATGCGACGCCCGACAAGAGCATGGTGCCCTTCGTCCTGGCCTGCGTCGTTATTGCCAGCGTCGCTTTCGAACTCGCCAACGTGTTCTACAACGCCATGCTCGAAGACGTGGCGCCGCCCGGCATGATCGGCCGCGTTTCCGGTTGGGCCTGGGGGCTGGGCTATGCGGGCGGCCTCGGTTGCCTCGTCATCGCGCTGGTCGGCTTCATTCAACCGGAACAACCGTTCTTCGGCCTGTCGAAAGAGGGGGCGGTGAATATCCGCGCCACGGCAGTGCTGGTCGCGCTCTGGTTCGGCCTGTTCGCGGTGCCGCTGTTTCTGTTTACGCCGGACAAGCAGGCGACCGGTATGCCGATTCGCAAGGCCGTCACCGCCGGTTTGGCGCAGCTCGTGCAGACTCTGCGCGACGTGCGGCGTTACGGCGACATCGTGCGCTTTCTGATTGCCAGCGCACTCTATCGCGACGGCTTGGCCACCCTGTTCGCCATGGGCGGTCTTTACGCCGCCGGCACGTTTGGGATGGACTTCGAGGAAATCCTGATCTTCGCCATCGGCCTGAACGTGACGGCCGGGCTTGGCGCGTTCGGCTTCGCCTGGCTCGACGACGCCGTCGGGTCGAAGAAGACCATTTTCGTCGCATTGATCGGGCTGATCGGGTTCGGGACGGCGACACTGTTGATCTCCGACAAGACCGTCTTTATCGCTTTGGCGTTGGGCCTCGGCATCTTCGTGGGGCCGGCGCAGGCGGCGAGCCGGTCGCTGATGGCGCGACTCTCGCCGAACGAGTTGGAGACGGAGATGTTCGGCCTCTACGCCTTCTCCGGGAAATCCGTCGCCTTTCTCGGTCCCATATTCTTCGGCCTCGCGACCGAGGCATTCGACAGCCAGCGCGCAGGCATGGCGACGATCATCCTGTTCTTCGTCGCCGGCGCGGCGGTGCTGGTCACGGTTCGGGAGCCGTCTCGCGGCGAGAATGCCGCTAATGCCGGAAGTGGCGCATCCCCGTGAACACCATGGCGATGCCGGCTTCGTCGGCGGCGGCGATGACCTCCTCGTCGCGCATCGAGCCGCCGGGCTGGATCACCGCGGTGGCGCCCGCGTCGACCGCGGCCATCAATCCGTCGGCGAAGGGGAAGAAGGCATCCGACGCGACAACCGACCCGATCGTCTTGGGGGCGCCGCCGCCGGCGGCTTCGGCCGCGTCGCGGGCTTTCTGCGCGGCGATGCGGGACGAGTCCACGCGGCTCATCTGACCCGCGCCGATGCCGACCGTGGCGCGATCCTTGACGTAGATGATGGCGTTCGACTTCACGTGTTTGCAGACGGTGAAGGCGAACAGCAGGTCGCGGACCTCGTCGTCGGTCGGCGCGCGTTGCGTCGCGACGCGCAGGTCCGGCTCCGCGATATGCCCGGTATCCCGCGACTGCATGAGATATCCGCCGGCGATCGACTTGACCATCATGCCGCCCGCCGCCGGATCCGGCAGGTCGCCGGTCAGCAGGATGCGGAGGTTCTTTTTCTTGGCGAGTTCCGCGCGCGCATCCGCATCCGCGTCGGGGGCGATGATCACTTCGGCGAACAGGTCGGCGATCTGCGCGGCCGTCGGGCCGTCCAGCGGCCGGTTCAGCGCAATAATCCCGCCGAACGCACTGACCGGGTCACAGGCCAACGCCGCCGCATAGGCGCTGCTGAGGTCCGCGCCGGCGGCGACGCCGCAGGGATTGGCGTGTTTGATGATGGCGCAGGCCGGGCCGTCGAACTCGGCAACCAGTTCGAACGCCGCGTCCGTGTCGTTCAGGTTGTTGTAGCTCAGCTCCTTGCCCTGGATTTGCTCCGCCGTGGCGACGCCGGGACGGTTCGATCCGTCGACGTAGAGCCCGGCCTCCTGATGCGGGTTCTCGCCATAGCGCAGGCGCTGTTTGAGACGGCCGCCGACGGTGCGCTGCGGCGGCAGCAGTTCGCCGCGCTGCGCGCTCAGCCAGCCGGCGATCATCGTGTCGTACAGGGCCGTGTGTGCATAGGCGTCTTCCGCCAGATGCAGGCACAGCAAAGGGCTGATCGCGCCGGACCGGGCCGTCATCTCGGCGCGGACCGCGTCATACATCGACGGGTCGGTCACGACGGCGACATGGTTGTGGTTCTTGGCGGCGGCGCGGATCAGGGCCGGCCCGCCGATATCGATATTTTCAACGCAGTCTTCGAAGGACGCGCCGCGCGCCACCGTCGCTTCGAACGGATACAGGTTGACCACGACCAGATCGATCGGCGCGATGCCGTGCTCTTCCATCTGATGGCGGTGGCTGTCGAGATCGCGGCGCCCCAGGATGCCGCCGTGTATCTTGGGATGCAGCGTCTTGACCCGGCCATCCAGGATTTCCGGCGACCCGGTGTGGTCGGCGACCTCGATGACGGTCAGTCCGGCGTCCGTCATCGTCTTAGCGGACCCGCCGGTCGAGAGGATTTCGACGCCGGAATCGGCGAGGAATTGAGCGAATTCAACGAGACCGGATTTGTCGGAAACGGATATCAGGGCGCGCGCGATCGAAACGTCGGCCATGGGCTTGGGACTCTCCTTTAGCTAGGGGTATCGTTCGGTACCGGCCGGGCCGGGTGTGAACTCTCCACGGTGTCACCGCGACAGGGCGGCGGGTGTCTCCTCGCTGCCGAATTCGGGAACGAGCCGTTGAATCATCGCCATCACCTGGTCCTCGCGCCGGGCCCGGGCGGCCTCTTCCAACTCGCTCAGCGCGCGTTGCAGCAGCGGCAGGTCCGCGGTGCGCGGATTGGCCAGGCACAAGTTCGGGTGGGTGGTCGGTACGACGGCCTCGGAGGCGTGCAGCAGCTCTTCCTGCATTTTTTCGCCGGGGCGCAGTCCGATGAACTTGACCTCGATGTCCACATCGGGCGTGTATCCGGCGAGGCGGATCATCTGATGCGCGAGGTCCACGATGCGGACCGGATCGCCCATTTCCAGCTCGAAGATCTTGCCGCAGGCCGCACCGTCGGATTCGCCGATCGCGGAGGCCTGCAGCACAAGTTCGACGGCTTCGCGGACCGACATGAAGTATCGCGTCACGTTCGGATCGGTCACCGTGACCGGCCCGCCTTGCGCGATCTGACGTTGGAACAGCGGGACCACCGACCCGGTCGAGCCCAGGACATTGCCGAAGCGGACGGTCACGAACCGCGTGCCGCCGTTCTCTTGGGTTTCCAGGTCCAGTGCCTGGCCATAGCTCTCCCCCAGCCGCTTGGTCGCGCCCATGACGTTGGTCGGGTTGACCGCCTTGTCGGTGGATATCTGCACCATCAGCCGGACATTGGCCGCGCGGCAGGCTTCGGCGACGTTGCGGCTGCCGATGGTGTTGGTCAGAACGCCTTCGAGTGGGTTGGCTTCGACCATCGGCACATGCTTCAGCGCGGCGGCGTGGAACACAAGGTCCGGGGCGTAGCGCGCGAACACGTCATCGAGCCGCGTCCGGTCGCGCACGTCGCCGAGAACCGCGTGCCGCGGCAGGGCGGCGTGGGTTTCGCCCAGTTCGCCGTCGATTTGATAGAGATTGTATTCGGATGCATCGAGCAGCGTGATCGAGGCCGGGTCGAAGTCGGCGATCTGGCGCACCAGCTCGCCGCCGATCGTGCCGCCGGCGCCGGTCACCAAGACCTTCCGGTTTGCGATCAGCGCGCGCATGGCGTCCCGGTCGAGCACCGCCTGCGGCCGGCCCAGCAGATCCTCGACGTCGATCGGCTGCGTCTCGATGCGGTCCTGATCCTCGATACCGGTTTTCAGGTCGGCGAGGCGCGGCAGTCGAGCCATGCTGAGGCCCAGTTTTTCAGCCCGCGCCAGGATGTCCCGAACCGTGGCGCCCTCGAACCGGTGATGGGTCAGGACCAGCCGTTGCGCCGGCGGGTCGTTCACGCTGCGCACGATTTTCTCTAAATCGTCCAGGCCGCCGAGCACTTGAACCCCATGGATCGACCGCCCGATCCGCCGCCCTTTCTCGTCGATGACCCCCAGCACCTTGTAGGTGGCGTCGCGGTCCCGCGCCTGTTGGCGGATGAACAGCTCGGCGGCGTCGTTCGCGCCGATCAGCAGCACCGGAACGCGCAAATGATCGGATCGCGCCAACACGTTCTCCATCCGCCGGTCCTTGAACAGGCGGTAGATGAAGCGCGGGCCGCCGAGCAGCGTCATCAGGACGAACCAGTTGATGAAGGGCGCCGAGCGCGGGAAATACTCCAGGCGCGTGATCACGAACAGCAGCGGCAGGAACAGCAGGATCAGCAGCGTCACCGCCTTGGTAATCGCCACCAGGTCGTCCAGTGAGGCGTAGCGCCAAATGCCGCGGTAGAGGCGGCCGTACCAGAACACCACGGCGGCCAGCGCGGCGAACAGGATTGTGCCAGGAATCAGGTAGGGCTCGATCTCGTAGCTGTCGATTTCTCCGACGCGCAAATACAGCGACAGCGGGAAGGATACCGCCGCCATGATGACGTCATGCACGAACGCGATCCGCGCCCGGTCCAATTTGATCCGCAGGCTCATGTCCCCCGCTTCTTACGGCGCTTTTGCGGCAACAGCAATGATTCCCAACCGGCCTATATCATACCCGCGTCGGGCCGGATTATTCCAGCGATTGGTTGAGGCGGTGGCGGCTAGGATTGCATCCAGAACAACAGGACGGCCACCACCGCCGCCGCCCCGATCAGCGACAGCACGGGCGCACTCACGGCGGTCAACGCCAGTGCGACGAGCAGGAGGTTGGCGGCGGCGATTGCGCCGCAGGTCGCGGCATGGCTGCGGCCGCGCTGCACCGATTTTTGATAGAAGTGCTCGCGATGCGCGCGCCAGACTTTTTCACCCCGCAGCCCCCGCCGAACCAGCGTGATCGTCGCATCGGCGAGATAGAAGAGCGGCAGGATCAGGGCCGGCGCCCAATAGCCGTTCGCTGCCGCCGTCAGCAGCAGGAAACCGAGCAGGAAACCGATCGGCACGCTGCCGACGTCGCCCAAGAAGATGCGCGCCGGATGCCAGTTCCAGATCAGGAAGCCCAGCATCGCCGCCGCGACCGCCAAGCCATACCAGGGCGCCGGCGCGAACGCCGGGGTCATCAGCGCCAGGGCCGCCAATCCGCCGCCGATACTGACCGACTCGACACCGGAGATGCCGTCGATGCCGTCCATGAAATTGAACAGGTTGATGAACCAGATCCAACCGACCGCCGCGACGATCTTGTCCGCCAACGGCGGCAGCACACCTTGGAATACGGGGCCCAGCCCGTCGAGAAGATACAACGCCGCCGCGACCACGGCCGTTTGCCCAATGAGCCGGATCGAGGCCGGTAATGTGCGCAGGTCGTCGATCCAGGACAGCAGCGCGAGGCCGGCGGCGCCGAAGATCACGATGGCTTTCTCACCGGTGATCGTCACGCCGGCGTGGAGCGCCCAGGCAACGAGAATAATCGGGACGACGGCCAGCCCGCCGCCGCGCGGTGTCGGCCGCTCGTGACTGCTGCGCTCGTTCGGATGATCCAGGATCGACCGATGCTGCAGCTGTCTGCGCAATGCGCCGGTGGCCAGAGCGCTGGCGACGACGACGGTGACGCAGGCGGGAATAAGCCAGCTCATGGCCGCGTTATAGACCGAGACGGCGGGGTCGGCCAGCGGGCAGGGTTCGCCGCGTCAGGCGAAGGCGGCGACGGCCTCGCGGTCCAGGGCGACTTTCATTTCGCGGCCCAGCATCGAGAGCAGGACGACAACGCGTTGGTTATCGTCGCGGCCGTGAAAGACACCGGTCTGTTGCGCCAACGGGCCGCCGGTCACGCGCACCACGTCGCCGGATTCGAAGCCGAGCGGTTCGGTGACGTCGACGAGCCCGTCGTCCGATTCGCGGGCGCGGATTTCCGGGACCACGCCGCGCGGGACGGCGGAAGGCCGGTTGCCCATGCAGACGAGATGGCTCACGCCGTGGGTACCGTTGATCGACCGCCAGGGCGCATTCGTCGCGTCGAACCGCACAAACAGGTAACGGGGGAACAACGGCGCCGGCATCTGCGACGTCCGCCGGGCATGCCGCCGCGTCTTGAGGTAGCGCGGCATATAGGTCGCGAAACCCTGACGCTCCAGATGGCCTTGGGCAAGCAGTTCCGCACCGGCCCGCGTATGCACCACATACCAGCGATCCATGGTCAAGCCTCCACGTCCGGTGCGGGGTCCCGCACCACCTGCAACAGCGGCGGCGTCAGAATTCGGTCGTGCGGAAACTGGCCGCGCAGCCCGTCGAATGTCTGTTGCGGCATGCGCAAGTCGGTCAGGAGGATTGCGTCGATCGTCCCCCGTGGCGGGGGCGCGCCGACCAGGGGCAGGCCCGCGCATTGGGCGCCGGTGTCTTCCGGGTCGATCACGCAATGAAGCGTCACCGCGCCGCCCAGGTTGTGGCCGCACAGCACCGCGATTTCCGCGAGGTCGCCGGACCCGGCCAGCGCGACATTCTTCCAATCGTTCGCGGCGCAGGCGGTCAGCGCCTCGGCGCATTGCTCGCGCGCCTGGCGGAAGAAGGTGAAGGAATGGGAGAGATATTCGGTGGTCAGCCGCGCCTTTTCGGCGAATCCCTGTGGCGTCAGGTAATAGGCATAGCGGTTCGACGGGATTTGCCGGACCTTGATGTAGCCCTTGCGGATGCAGCGTTTCAAATAGGCGTTGGTGAGGCCAAGGGCGATGCCCAGATTGCGCGCCGCGGACCGTTGCGTCAGGCCGCTGTCCTCATGCACGGCATTCAGCAGGCCGAGCGTGATCTCGGCCTCGCTGTCCATCGTTCCGTTTTCGGTCTTGCTTCCGGCCATGACCGGTAGCCCCCCACCGTGCCGTCGCCGCCATCCCGCTTACGGCGCTCACGGGTGGAATTACCCGCGGATCGGCGTTCACATGATGAACACTACCGCGTTCACGGTGTGAACGTCAAGGACGTTCATAAGGTGAACGTCATGCCTCAGTGGGCCCCGAGGGGCGAAAATCGTCCAAATCCAGACCGCCATCCGCCAATTCGACGCCCCCGGACGCATCGCCATTGTTCGCGGCGGCGTTGTCTTGCGTCACGGGTCGCAGCCGCCATTTCACCGGGGTGGCGGCCCCCTTGGTTTCGGTGCGCACCACGATCTGCGTCGACCGCTCGATGCCTGAGCCATCCTGCCAGTAGACGGTATCCTCGAGGGTGATCGGCCGGTCCGCGCGCAGCCGCCAGCGGTCGCCGTTCGGCAGCGTCAGTGTCGCGAAGCCCGGGTCGCCGTCGATCGTCGCGCGCACGGACGGGTGCAAATGAAACCGGATGGCGAAGGGATGTTGTCGATCACCGACGAGAATATCCTCGCCGCGCAGTCCCGGTTCCTCCTCGCCGACATAAAGCCGCCGGCGGTGGGTCAGGCCATACCGGTCCTCGTATCCGTCGTGGCTGCTGCTGATCCAAATGTTGCCGTCAATCTCGCCACGGTCGCAATCGATCGCGCCGGGCCGCCGGCCCAGGCCGGTTTCGGTCACTTCACAGGAATTCCGGTCGTCGATGATGAGCGTCGAATGGGCTGCGGTCGTCCGCAAGGCTTGCCGCCAATCGGCTACGGTGTCGGGACCGGCGCCGCAATTCACGATCAGGCGCTGGCCGCCCACACTCAACTCGAAGCTCATGAGACCGGCATGCGCCTCTTCGTCATAGGCATCGTCGGGCGGCATGCCCCCATCCAGGATCAGCACCATGCCGTTCGCATCGATCCGCTCGAAGCCGGCATACGGTGCGCGGCCGGGCGCGCGGCCCTGGGCGTCGGACCGCAAAAGGATGCGGCTGACATGGGTCGGGTCGGGCCGGCCGCCCCCGTTGAAACAGGCGAGAGCGCCATCACTGTGGCGTAGGAACCGCGTCATCGGCGCCATCCGGTCGATCGCATTGCGCAGGGCGACGGGCACCTCGCGGCTGGCGGCCGTCAGCACCGCGCGGATATCGATCAGCGCTTCCAGGGTCGCGAGTTGGCGGCCCGGACTGCGGGAGACATGGCTGCCGTCCGGCAGGACCTGGCGTTCCAATTCCGTTTCCAACAGGGTCAGCGACCGGCGGACCCGCTCGGTTTCCGAGGTCACGCAGGTCTCGCCGTAGATCAGGCCCTTGAGCACCTCGATCCGTTCCAACGGGGCGGTTTCCTGGCTGGCGACCCGCCGCAGGTGGCGAAGCTGCCGCGCAATGCTGTCGAGGAAACGGATCCGGAATGTCGCTTCCGCCGGTTCGAACAGGACAGCGTATTGTGATAGCCAATTCACCATCCGCGCCGCGAGAATGTCGGCGCGCCAACTGATCTCGTGATAGGTGCCGAACCGTTCGTCCCAACTCTCGAACACCTGTTCGGCGAACCGGCGTGCCTCGACCGTCTCCAACGCCGCGAGATCGCCAAGCCAATCGAACCGATGCAAGGCGGTTTGCACCGATTCGTCGGCGCCGGCCGACGGCCAGGCGGCATCGAAGTCGACGGCTTCGCCCGCGATCGTGTAACCGCCGCTCATGATGGCGCGCCCCGTCTCGGGATTACCGGTCGCGATGCCGCGCTCCTCGCTATCCGGCGGCAGCGCAGCCAGCGTGGTCGGCCCGCGGCCCATCAGGGCGAGCTTGTAGAGGCGTGATCGGAAAACGCTATTGGAAAAGCCGTTGTTCAAGCCGGATACTCGGTTAAAAGGACAACCAAATTACACCCGTGCCAGACATCCCCTCGAGTCACATTCTCTCGAGCCGTCAGGAGCCGCCGCGGAGCGTTTTTATGTTTTTTGCATAAGCCGATGGCCCGCCTTGAAAACTCGCGGTGCCCGCGACCAATACATCCGCGCCGGCGTCGATCGCCTGGGCCGCCGTATCGGCATTGATACCGCCATCCACCTCCAAGTCGATCGAAGCCCCGATTGTATCAATTCGGGACCGCAAGTCCCGTATCTTTGCGAGCTGCGAGGAAATAAATTTCTGACCCCCGAATCCGGGATTCACCGTCATGACAAGCACCAGATCGAGATCGGGCAGCAGGTAATCGACCGCCTCCACCGGCGTGGCGGGATTGAGCGATACACCGGCCTTCTTGCCCCGTGCTTTGATCGCCTGAATCGTCCGATGGGTGTGCGGGCCGGCCTCGGGGTGCACGGTGATGATATCCGCCCCGGCGTCGGCGAAGGCGTCGATATAGGTGTCCACGGGCGAGATCATCAGATGGACATCGAAAGGCTTTTCGCTGTGCGGTCGCAACGCCTTGATGACGTCCGGACCGATCGTGATGTTCGGGACGAAATGGCCGTCCATTACGTCGATATGAATGTAATCCGCGCCGGCCGCATCGATGGCGCGGACCTCCTCGCCGAGGGCGGCGAAGTCCGAGGATAGGATGGACGGGGCGATTCGAACCGGTTGCTGCATGACCCTCTGCTTAGTCGCTTCCGCGAACGGGTGCAAGCGGAAGTCGCGGGGGTGCGGGGCGCGGCACTTGGCCCCTAGGTCCGGCGCAGACGGGCGATGAAGAACCCGTCGAGGCCGCCGCGCTGGCTCCAATGGCAGGGCAGGGTGCGGAGTGTGCCGTCCGGTTGGATCGCCGCGTCCAGACCGGGCGCTTCGGGTTCGGTGATCGGGTCGAGCGCGACCGGCGAATCGTCCGCCAGCACGGCCTTAATCCGGTCGGGGCCTTCCTCCGGCTGCAGCGAGCAGGTGGCGTAAACGATCAAACCGCCGGCGGCGGTCATGCTGACGGCAGCGCGCAACAACCGGTCCTGCAGTGCGCTTAGCCGGGCGACGTCGTCGGGCGATTTCAGATGGGCGATATCCGGATGGCGGCGGATCGTGCCCGTGGCAGTGCAGGGCGCGTCGAGCAGAACCGCAGTTGCGGGCGCGGGCGGCCGCCAGACGACGGCGTCGGCTTCGACCACCGCTGCCTCCAATGAAAGGCGTTGCAGGTTTTCGGTGAGCCGTTTGAGCCGCTGCTGCGACCGGTCGACGGCCGTGACCTGGGCCCCGGCCGCGGCAAGCTGCGCGGTCTTGCCCCCGGGCGCGGCGCAGAGGTCGACCACCGGCTTGCCGGCCACGTCGCCGAACAATGTCGCGGGCAGCGTCGCGGCGGCGTCCTGGATCCACCAAGCGCCTTTGTCGAATCCGGGCAGCATCGCCGGATTGCCGCCGGCCTGCCGCCGCAGCGACCCGGTCGGCAAACGATCGGCGTCGAGGCGTTCGGCCCATGTGTCCGGATCGCCGGCGACCGAGATATCGAGCGGCGGTTCGGTCAAATGCGCGGCCGCGATGGCGGCCGCCGTCGCCGGACCGTAGGCTTCGCGCCAGCTGTCCCAGAGCCAGGCCGGCGTATTGATCCCGGCGGGCGGATCGGCCGCGGGATCGGGCGAGACTTTGCGCAATACCGCGTTCGCAAGGCCTTTGAGATGCGGGAAGCTCTTCTCCAACAGCCGCACCGCGGTGTCCACGGCGGCATGCGGTGGCGTGCCGAGATAGGCAAGCTGCGCCACGCCGAGCCGCAGGACGTTTCGCGCCCGCCCCGCCTTTTCCGGCAGGGGGTGGCGCATCAGCCGCTCCAGCCGCGCATCGATCTCGCCGAGCCGCCTCAAGACGGTCACGATCAACAGCCGGGCGAAGGCCCGGTCGCGTGTGCTCAGCGTCGTGAAATTGCGGTGTGCGGCCAGCGCCGTGTCGAACGGTTGGTTCCGCGTCAGGACGGCGTCCAGCACGTCGAGTGCTACGACGCGGCTATGAACCGGGTTGGGTTTGGCGGCGATGACGCGTCAGCCCCAGGGGCCGGCGGCCGGGGCCGCGGCGCCCGCCATTTCGCGGAGCCGGCCGACCCGGTTCGCGGTATTGGGATGGGTCGAAAACAGGCTGTCGACGCTGCGCGTGTGCAAGGGGTTGACGATGAACATATGTGCGGTCGCCGGGTTTTGCTCCGCGGATTCGTTGTCGATGCGCTGCGCGCCTTGCTCCAATTTTTCCAACGCAGAGGCCAGCCATAGCGGATGGCCGCAAATCTCGGCGCCCATGCGGTCGGCGGCGTATTCGCGGGTCCGGCTGATGGCCATCTGCACCAGCATCGCGGCGAAGGGCGCCAGCAAGGACACCAGCAGCACGCCGATGATCCCGAGCGGGTTGTTGCGGTTGCCGCCGAAGATGCCCGAGAACATCGCGATATTCGCCAACATGGAAATCGCGCCGGCGATGGTTGCGGTGATCGTCATGATCAGGGTGTCGCGATTCTTCACATGCGCCAGTTCATGTGCCATCACGCCGGCGATTTCCTCATGGCTCAGGATGCGCATCAGCCCGGTCGTCGCGGCGACCGCGGCATTCTCCGGGTTGCGGCCGGTCGCGAAGGCGTTCGGCTGGTCGTTCTCGATGATATAGACCTTCGGCATCGGCAGTTCGGCCTTGCGGGCCAGTTGCTCGACGATGCCATAGAATCCCGGGGCGTCGCCGCGATCGATCTGGCGTGCGCCATACATGCGCAGCACCATCTTGTCCGAATTCCAATAGGCGAAGGCGTTCATGGCGATCGCAATGGCCAGCGCGATCAGCATGCCGCCCTCGCCACCGATCAGATATCCGCAGCCCATGAAAAGTGCGGTCATGCCGGCGATCAGCATTGACGTGCGGACGTAATTCACGACGCGGTTCTCCCAACGGTTGACGAGTCGGCCATAACCCACCTAATTAGGGGATACCGGCCATCCGCTTCAAGGCCTGGAAAATGCCCAAAAATGGGTCATATTGACACGATGCCTAACATTTTCGACCGACTTCGGAAACGCCAATCGACCGGTCCGGGAAGCCCCGATAACGCGGCTGCGGAAACCCCTGATATGACGGCACCTTCCGAGGATAGGGGTATCGATCCGCGGCGGCGGGCGGAGGAAAAGGCCGATGCCGCGGGCGAAAAATGGCGTGCCGAAGCCGAGGCGCGCGGCGAAGTCCCCAAGGAAGTCGGCGGGCCGAAGGGGCTCGAGCCGACGCGATACGGGGATTGGGAAAAGGCGGGACGGTGTTTCGATTTTTAGCCCGCCCCCTGCAGGTTTCCTGATATGGCGAAACCGACCAAAACCGATCCGACCCTGAGGAAGGCGACGGCGCACTGGGCGCCGCTTGCGGATCGGCTCGGCTTGCCGGATGCGGTGCTCGCCGAACTGGTCAAGGCTTACGGCGAGCCGCATCGCCGATACCACACGCTGGTGCATATCGTCGAAATGCTGGATTGCCACGCGGAGTCGCGGCATGTGGCGGACAACCCCGACACGATCGATCTGGCCGTCTGGTTTCACGACTGCATCTACGACGGGACGCTCGAATTCGGCGAGAATGAACGTTTGAGCGCGGAGCATCTCGCCGAGGTTTACGGCGGCGATTGTTCTTCGGCGGCGCAGGCCATGATCCTGCATTCCGCGGGACATGCCGCATCCGATGATCCCGATGTCCAACTGTTCTGCGATCTCGACCTTTTCCGTCTTGGCGTGCCGTTCGAGGCCTTCGATCAGCACGGCAAAGACGTGCGCGCCGAATACGCCTGGATCGAGGAGGATGTCTGGATGACCAAGCGGAATGCCTTCTTCCAGGGCCTGCTGGACCGTCCGGTGATCTACCAAACCGAATACTGGCGCAGCCGGCTGGAGAAACAGGCGCGCGAGAACCTGTCGCGGACCATCGAGTCCCTGTCCGCGGGATAACTCGACCGGCGCGGCCCCATCGGGCGCGCTTCCGCCATTCCATGGAGCCTTGCGATGATCAAACAGGTCGAGTTCTGGTTCGATTTCGTCAGCCCGATGTCGCATATCGCCTACTATCGGCTGCCCGATTTGCGGGACCGCACCGGCGCCGAGATCGTCTTCCGGCCGATGCTGCTGGGCGGCGTGATGAAGGAAACCGGCAATGCGCCGCCGGTCATGGTTCCGGCGAAAGGGGCCTACTATGAAAAGGACATTCCGCGCTGCGCCGCGCGCTACGGCATACTGGTAACGCCGAACCCGCATTTCCCGGTCAGTACAATTGCGGCGATGCGGGGCTGCTTCGTCACGCTGGCGGAAGGGTCCTTCGACGCCTACGCGGATGCCCTGTTCCGGGCGGTCTGGGTGGACGCCAAGAATGTCGGCGACCCGAAGGTGTTCGCCGAGGTCTTGTCGGCGGCCGGTTTCGATGCCGCCGCGATGGCGGAAAAGATTCGGACGCCGAATGCGAAAGACAAGTTGATCGCATCGACGGGCGAGGCGGTGTCGCGCGGCATCTTCGGTGCGCCGAGTTTCTTTGTCGGCGACGAGCTCTTCTTCGGGCAGGACCGGATGGATTACGTGGCCGACGCTCTCGGCGGGTAACGCGTGACGACCCAGCGATAATTACAACCTAGTATTTTATTTCACCAAATTGGTGTGGTGCCGATTTCGCGTGCCAGATGATGGTTGGTGCGACGTGCCCGCATGCCGACTTCACAAAATGATGATTAATTCAGCGGAAATTCCAACTGGAACCAATCCAAACACGTAATTATAATTAATTAATACAACTTAAATGCGTTAACGCATACGGCTGCATCAAGACAGCGAGTTCGCCCAGGGGAGGGCATTTCTATGCATATGCAATCTTTTGTTGTTTCTATCGGAATTAGTTTAATCGCAATGGCGGTCACCGGCTGCGTCAAACCGGTCACAATTGAAAAACACCTGAGTGCTGAAGGACCCAGCACGCTCATAGATTCGGAAGGTTTCCAACAAATTGATCTCGCCATTTTGCTCGACCCGGATATTTATGAAAAACAGGGCAAGAAGGCGGAAGATATCGATCCGGATTCAGCCGCGTACCGGGCAATTCTCCGCAACGCGTTCAAGAACTTCTATGACCGTGCTGTTGCGCCAAATCGCAAACTTGAACGGAACGCGTTGCAGGAGCGAATTCTCGCTGCGTCGAACCAGCGTTGTGGCGAATACCAACAATATTTGAAGCGCCTGGACACCCAAACAAACATTTTTCTGGGTGGGTTGACGACTGTAGCAGCTGGGGCCGGTGCTATTTTTACCGGGGCGTCAACGGTGAGGGCGCTCTCTGGCGCCGCGGCGATCATTAGTGGTCTCCGGGCAGAGATCAATGAGCAGTATTTCCATAGTTTGACCATTCAGGTCATCACCGACGGTGCGGATGCGCGCCGTCGTGAAATATACGATGAAATTCTAGAAAGGCAGACAGCGTCGATCGATGCCTATCCGGTACAAGCGGCCGTAAAGGATGCAATCACGTATCATTCGGAATGTTCGCTTCTTTCCGGTCTAAAACAGGCGGCCCTCTCTATTGAGCGAGCCGAGAATCCTGGGCTATTCAGTATTGAGAGAAGCTTGCTGCAGGTTCGGCGAATTCGGCAGATTTCCAGAACACCGCTCAATCAACCCTTGCCCGCTTCGATTGCCCTTCGTTCCGCACCGCGTCTTCTGGGCAGGACTCTTTTGCCCGACTTGCAGGGTGAACCAGTGGATTTGCTCATCGGAATTCGGGCGTCCGTCGAAGCGATCTCTGCAGATTTCGAAAGTACCTATGAAAATGCGAAGAAAGGCGCGCTTAGCGATCAGGGAAATGAAGCTGCTTTCATAGCCTTGCCTGGCAAATTGGACGCCGCGAAGAAAAAAGCGCTTGGCATCGTGAAATCAAAGTTTGGTCCGCGTGTGCAGACCGCGGTATCCGATTTGGCGGCGCGCCGCACTGCGGCTCTAACGGCGATTCCTGATTCTGATGATGACCGAAAGGCTCAGGCGGCTTTGTTGAAAGCAGAAGCGGACACCCGCAAACTCATCGACGATATGCAAGAGTTCTTTACCCTGTACCAAAAATACGCCAACGGCGCGCAAACAGCTTTAACGAATTCCGAGCTTGGTTCGGCAAAGCGGGTCGAGCTCGCCGGTGAGAACTTAAAATTCCTCGGTGAAAAACTTGCAGAAATCGAAACCGGCGCTTCTGCGGGGGCGTCGGGGGACAATAAGAAGAAATTGTAGCAGTATGCTTGTTCTCTTTTGGGCCGGGCCTGCAAGGAGCAGGTGAGCGGCACGCGTAAGACGAAGCTCTGCCGATGGTGGCAGGTTTCAAGAACCGGACGCCTTGTCTGTTGCGCCGGGTCCCGGATACTCGGGGTTTGCCTGGTCCGCATAGGCGCCGATATGGGCGGCCTTGAATCCCGGGCGCGCTGTGAGCCGTCGCCACCAGTCCGCCGTTCGCGGGTTGGCGCTGGCATCGAGTTGCGCGGCTTCCAGTTCCTCGATGCGCTTCACATAGGGCGTGACGCTGATGTCGGCGAGCGTGAAATCGTCCCCGGTAAGCCATGGGCGATCCGAAAGCGCTTCCTCCATGTGGCGGATCAGGCCGCGCAGCACCGCCATCGCCTCTTCCAGCTCCTCCGGCGTAAACGGGTCGCGCGCCATGCGATACCAGAAATTCCGCCGCTCGGGGTTGGGGATGTTCGCGAGCTTTTCCTCCAATTCGGCATCGGTCCATTCGCGCGCGATCGGATGAATGCTGAGCTGCCAGTTGTGCTTCAGGACAGCCGGCAGGTATTTGTCGTCCACGTCGCGGCACCACAACCGCATGGCGTGGCGTTCGACCGGGTCGGCCGGGCGGATCGGCCGGTCGGGAAAGGCGTCGTCGAGATATTCGTTGATGAAACTGCTTTCGATCAGCTGAACGCCGTTGTGATCCAGCGCCGGCACGACCCCGTTCGGATTGATCTTCCGGTAGGCCGGCGCGTGGTGCTCATTTTTCCGCACGTTGATGGGGCGGCTGGTATAGGGAAGCTGCTTCTCGGCGAGGGCGAAGCGCACCTTCCGCGACGCGCTGGACGACCAGCCGTGGTAGAGGATCAGCGAGTCGGCGTCGTTTTCCGCCATCGGGTCAATTCCTTCGTCCTGTCCGTAAATGAAAGGCGGAACCGCCGCCGGCTCCGCCTTTCCTCGGGTCGCGTAACGGCGGCGGCCGCTACCGGTTCATGCGGTTGTCGACCAAGTCGTCGACCACTTGCGGCTCGGCCAGCGTCGATGTGTCGCCGAGGTTGCCGAAATCATTCTCAGCAATCTTGCGCAGGATGCGGCGCATGATCTTGCCGGACCGTGTCTTCGGCAGGCCCGGCGCCCATTGCAGCCAGTCCGGGCTGGCGATCGGTCCGATCTCCTTGCGCACCCATTGCACCAGCTCTTTCCGCAGGTCTTCGTCCGGGTCTTCGCCCGCGATGAGCGTGACATAGGCGTAGATGCCCTGCCCCTTGATGTCGTGCGGCGCGCCGACCACCGCCGCCTCGGCGACCTTCGGATGCGCCACGAGCGCCGACTCGACCTCGGCCGTTCCCATGCGGTGGCCCGAGACGTTGATCACGTCGTCGACCCGGCCGGTGATCCAGTAGTAGCCGTCCTCGTCGCGGCGCGCGCCGTCGCCGGTGAAATAGCGGCCCGGATAAGTCGAGAAATAGGTATCGATGAACCGTTCATGATCGCCGTAGACCGTGCGCATCTGCCCCGGCCAACTGTCGGCGATGCAAAGGTTGCCCTCGCAGGCGCCGTCCAATTGATTGCCGTCCGCATCGACCATCAGCGGCTGGATGCCGAAGAAGGGCCGGGTCGCCGAGCCGGGTTTCAACGCCGTCGCTCCCGGCAGCGGTGTGATCAGGATTCCACCCGTCTCGGTCTGCCACCAGGTATCGACGATCGGGCAGCGCCCATCGCCGACCACGTTGTGGTACCAGAGCCAGGCTTCCGGGTTGATCGGTTCGCCAACCGTGCCCAGCAGTTTGAGCGACTTGCGGCTGGTCTTCTTGACCGGCGCGTCACCGTCGCGCATGAGCGCGCGGATTGCCGTCGGCGCGGTATAGAAGATCTCGATGTCGTGCTTGTCGCAGACCTCCCAGAAACGGCTGGTGTCCGGGTAGTTGGGCACGCCTTCGAACATCACGGTGATCGCGCCGTTGGCCAGCGGCCCGTACACGATATAGCTGTGTCCCGTGACCCATCCGACATCGGCGGTGCACCAGTAAACCTGACCGTCCTTGTAGTCGAACACGTATTGATGCGTCATCGACGCATAGACCATGTAGCCGCCGGTCGTGTGCATCACGCCCTTCGGCTTCCCGGTCGAGCCCGAAGTGTAGAGGATGAACATCGGGTCTTCCGCGTCCATCTCCTCGGCCGGGCAGTCCGCCGACGCCTCGGCGATCAGGTCGTGGTACCAGACGTCGCGGCCGTCCTGCCACTCGATGTCGCCGCCGGTGCGCTTGACCACGACGCATTTCTCGATCGACGGGCAGCTTTTCAGCGCGGCATCGCTGTTGGCCTTGAGCGGGATCGGTCGTCCGCCGCGGATGCCCTCGTCGGCGGTGATGATGATGTTGCAGTCGCAATCCTGGATGCGGCCGGCCAAGGCGTCCGGCGAGAATCCGCCGAAGACGATCGAATGGATCGCGCCGATCCGCACGCAAGCCAGCATGGCCACGGCGGCCTCGGGGATCATCGGCATGTAGATGGTGATGCGGTCGCCCTTCTTGGCGCCGATCGCCTTCAGCCCGTTGGCGAATTTGCAGACTTCCTCGTGCAGCTCGCGGTAGGTGATGGTCTTGTCGTCCTTGGGGTCGTCGCCCTCCCAGATGATCGCGGTCTGGTCGCCGCGGGTTTCCAGATGCCGGTCGAGGCAGTTATAGGCGGCGTTCGTCGTGCCGTCGTAGAACCATCGGATATGCAAGTCTTCCTTGTCGTAGGAGACGTCCTTGACCTTGCTGAACGGCTTGAACCAATCGATCCGCTTGCCATGCTCGGCCCAAAACCCTTCGGGATCCTCGACCGACTTCCGATACAGGCTGAGGTATTTGTCGTTGTCGACCCAGGCTTCGGCCGCCGTTTCGGCGGGAACCGGAAATAATGTGTTGTCGCTCATCTTGTGCCTCCCTTAATCGAGGATTGGTTCGTTTTGGCCTTTGTTTGCGCGAGCCTATTTCTTGGCGCGCTCCATCGCCTGCTTGATCAGATCCATGGCTTCTTCGCTCTCGCCCCATCGCTTGACCTTGACCCATTTTCCCTTTTCCAGGTCTTTATAGTGCTCGAAGAAATGCGCGATCTGTTCAATTAAAATTGGCCGCAGATCGCGATACGAGCTGATGTTCTCGTAGAACGGATGCAGGTCGTCGACCGGAACGCACAGGATCTTCTCGTCGATGCCGCTCTCGTCCTCCATCATCAGGACACCGACCGGCCGCGACCGGATGACGACGCCGGGAATAACCGGTATCTGCGCCACCACCGCCGCGTCTATCGGGTCGCCGTCCTGCGACAGCGTGTGCGGGATGAAGCCGTAGTTACACGGGTAATACATTGCCGTATGCAGGAAGCGGTCGACGAACATGGCGCCCGACTCCTTGTCCATCTCGTATTTCACCGGGACGCCGCCGATCGGGATCTCGATGATCACGTTGACCTCGTAGGGCGGATTCGCGCCGACCGAGATCTTATCGATGTTCATACGTCATGCTCCTGCCTGCCGCTGGATTTTGAAATGCCATGCCAGCGAGTCTATCACGAAGCCCGGGCCGCGACAGGATCTTGCGGCGGGGGTGCCGTGCAACGGCTCTAGCGGTATTCGCACGTAGAATTTACGCCAACCGCCGATTCGTAAACAGCGAAGTCGTTTATTGTTAACCGCGATTCACCGCGGCCTGTGAATACAGTGAAGGGATTCGCGCAGGGATCGCGGCGGCCCGCGTTTTGCCCTAGCATGGACCGCGCCCCGCGCCGGTGCGCGCAACCGAGTATGAGCAGAGGACAACCATGCAACTCCAACTCGCCACATGGCCCGAAGTCGAGACCTATCTCAAGGACAACACGGGCGTCATCCTCCCCATCGGATCGACCGAGCAGCACGGCCCGAACGGCCTGGTTGGCACCGACGCGCTGACCGCCGAGGTGATCGGCCGCCGGCTCGGCGAGGAAATCGACGTGATGGTCGCGCCCACCATCTCGGTCGGCATGGCCCAGCACCATATGGATTTCCCCGGATCCGTGACCCTGCGCCCGTCCACCCTTATGCTGGTGGTGCGCGACATGGTGATGTCGCTGGCGCGGCACGGCTTCGATCGCTTCTATTTCGTCAACGGCCATGGCGGCAACATCCAGCCGGTCAACACGGCGTTCAGCGAGGTCCATGCGGAATTGGGCGAGGCCGCGGCGCTGGCCGGGCCCGGATCGAACCGCATGCCGGCGGAGGTGTTCTGCCGTCTCGCCAATTGGTTCGCCATGCCACAGGTCGACAAACTGTCCGAGGACCTCTACGGCGACAAGAACGGCAGCCATGCTACGGCCGCTGAAGTGTCTGTCACCTGGTACGCCTTCCCGGATCAGCAGCGCGACGTGCCGCTCGGCACGGTCCCGTCGGAAGCGAATCCGATCCAGGGCGCGGCGGATTTCCGGCGCCGTCATCCGGACGGCCGGCGCGGCGGTGCGGACCCGTCGCTCTCCACCGCCGAAGCCGGGGAGAAGCTGGTCAAGGCGGCGGTCGAGGACCTGGCCGCCGATTACCGCCATTTCATCGAGGTGACGGGGACTTAAGGTTTCTGCAATACCCAGCCGTCGTCCAGTTCCACGGGGAAGGGGTCGAGGTTGTCGCCCTGGCAGGGCCCCGTGGTGCAGTGGCCGTCCTCGATCCGGAATTCCGCGCCGTGCATGGCGCAGAGGATGAATTGCCGGTCGAAGGTCATGAATTCGTCGTCGACCCAGGTCAGCGGCGTGCCGAGATGCGGGCAGATGTTGTGATAGCCGTGCACGGCGTCGCCCTGGCGCACGACGAAGACGTCGACCACCTCGCCGCCCTGCTCGATTTCCAGGCTCTTGCCTTCGCCGTCGGGGATGTCGTCGAGGCGGCAGAGTTTGCGGGCATCGTCTGCCATGGCCGGCGGGGGCCGCCTAGCCCTCGGTCTCGCCCATGGCGCAGATCAGTTTCCAGTGCTCGGGCTCGATCGGCATCACCGACAGGCGGGATTGCCGGACCAGCGCGACCTCTTCGAGCCGCGGTTCGCCCTTGATCTCGGCCAGCGTCACCGGCCGCTTGAACGGTCGGATCGCCTTCACGTCGACCATGCCGAACCGCTCGGATTTGTCGGTCGGGTCCGGGTAGTATTCCTTGACGATCTCGACGATGCCCACCACCTGCTTCTCGTTGACCGAATGGTAGAAGAATCCCAGGTCGCCGTTCTTCATCGCCTTCATGTTGTTGCAGGCCTGGTGATTGCGCACGCCGTCCCATTCGGCGGTGCCGTCGCGGACCTGATCGTCCCAGGACCATGCGCCGGGTTCGCTCTTGAACAACCAATATGCCATCGTCGTTTCCTCGCTCTCAGTCTTTCGGCCACAGATTTTCGTAGGCCTGGGTCCAACGGTCTCCGTAGACGCCATTCTTGTTGAACGGTTCTTTTGCGAACCAGTCGTCCGCCGCGGCCCTGTCCGGATAGTCCACGATATAGAGCGACCCGATGCGGTCTTCCATGTCGGTCGCGTCGCTGTCCTCGAACATCGGCCCGGCGGCGAAGATATGATCGGCCGTGGCCGCCAGATAATCGAGATGCGCCTGTCGGAATTCGGTGCGCGGCCCCGCGGCGGTCTCGCCGTTCAGGTTGAAATAGGCGAACAGCGTGTCCTTCACCGCGGGACGGCCGTCCTTCGGCCATTTGTTGGCGAAACCCTTGATGTGGATATCGCCGTAGACGCCATTCTTGGTGAAGGGTTCTTCCTTCAGCCATTCCGCCGCTGCGCGCCGGTCAGGCCAATCCATGATGAAGATCGATCCGGTCATGGCGCTGAAATCATCGGTCCACAACGGCCCGGCGGCGAAAAAACGATCTCCTTCGCCCGCCAGGTACTGTTGGTGGACGGTCCGAATCTCGGCCCGCTGTGTTGCCTTGCCGGGTGCGTCCTGCAGGAAATAGACGAACAGCATGATTTACGACTGCCGCTCCGGCCTACGCGCCGTCCGCGGCTTCCGGATTCCACTGACCCTTGCGCATGCGCCGGATCGTGACGTTCTTGAACACGCCGGCCTTGGTGAACGGGTCGCCGTTCGAGAAGGCTTCCGCCTCGGCCCGGCTGTTCGCGTTGACGATGAAGACGCTGCCGATGGCTTCCGAGCCGTCATCGGACTGCGCCGCGCCGGCGAGTACCAGGATGCCTTTCTGGCTTTTCAAATAGTCGCGATGGATTTCCAGGTTCTCCTGGCGGATCGCGTCGGTGTCGGGATTGTCGTCGCAGGTGATGGCCCACAGCATGGTCGGTCTCCGGAGTTCGGTCGTGGATGATGGCGTGTTCGTTGGGAGGACGCTAGCGACCGCCGTGCTGTCGGTCAACCTGAGCGGTCAACGCGAATGATCAGCCTGCGTCCAGCCCCTCGGGCCGGAACGGCCGGCTTAGCAGGCCTTCGATCGCCGCGTCGATATCAGCCCCATGGTTGATGACCTGATCGACGGCGGCGCAGATCGGCATCTCGATGCCGAGCGAAGCGGCCAGCGCAGTGACCGACTCCGCATTGAACACGCCTTCGGCGACCGAATTCCGCTCGGCCAGGATTTCCTTGAGCGGGCGGCCTTCGCCCATCGCCATGCCGAGCGACATGTTGCGCGATTGCGGCCCGTTGCAGGTCAACGTCAGGTCGCCCAGGCCGGACAGGCCCATCAAGGTTTCCGGCTTCCCGCCCTTGGCGAGGCCGAGCCGCGCCATCTCCGCCAGACCGCGGGTGATCAGGGCCGCGCGCGTGTTGTCGCCGAGTTTCTTCCCGGTCACCACGCCGCAGGCGATGGCCAGCACATTCTTGACCGCACCGCCGATTTCGGCCCCGACCGGGTCGTCGGACAGGTAGGGCCGGAAATTGGGCGTCCCGATCATGTCGACCAGCGCTTCGCCCAGATCGGTGTCGGCGCAGGCGAGGGTCACCGCGGTCGGCGTGCCGGTGGCCACCTCGCGCGCGAAGGTCGGGCCCGACAACACGGCGATCGGCGCTTTCGGCAACGTCTCGGCCGCGACTTCGGTCATCATCTGCAACGTGCCGTGTTCGATTCCCTTGGCGCACAACACCACGGGCACGCCGTCATCCAAGTACAGCGCCATCAGCTTTGCGATGGCGCGCAGGAATTGCGACGGCACGACCAGCAGCACGGCCTTCGCACCGGCGACGGCCTTGGCGATGTCGCTGGTGGCGTCGATCCCCGGCTCCAGCGCGATTTCCGGCAGATAGACGGGATTGCCGCTGCCGGCGGCGATGGACGCCGCGACCTCGTCTTCCCGCGCCCACATCATGACGTCATGACCGGCCCGGCGGGTGACGCAGGCCAGCGCGGTTCCCCAGGCGCCGGCTCCGATGACTGCGATTCGTGCCATGCGCTACCCTCGCGGTTCCGGGGCCGGTTCGTCAAGCGGCCACCGTGGTCGCGCCGGCGCATCGAGTGAATCCGACAGGCCCAGGCGCAGCCGTTCGAGCCCGGCCCAGGCGATCATCGCCGCATTGTCGGTGCAGAGGCGGAGCGGCGGTGCGGTGAAGTTCATGCCACTGGCCTCGGCCGTGTCGGCGAGAGCCGCCCGCAGCGTTTCGTTGGCCGCGACGCCGCCCGCCACGACCAGCGTCGTCCCGCCGGGATGCGCGGCCTTGAACCGTAGAATCGCGTTACGCGCCCGGTCGGACAGCACGTCGGCGACCGCGGCCTGGAAGGACGCGGCGATATCGGCCGCGACCGCGTGATCCAGCGGTCCGTCCGGCAGGCGGTCGACGATATGCCGTACCGCGGTCTTCAGGCCGGAAAAGGAAAAGTCGCAGCCGTCGCGCCCGCGCATCGGCCGCGGCAGATCATGCGCGGCCGGGTCGCCGTCGCGTGCGAGGGCCTCCAGGGCCGGGCCGCCGGGATAGCCCAGTCCCAGCAGTTTCGCTGTCTTATCGAAGGCTTCGCCGACCGCGTCGTCGACCGTGCTGCCGTAGCGTTGGAAATCGCCCGGCCCGGCGACCGCGGTCAGCAGGCAGTGGCCGCCCGAGACCAGCAGCGCCAGATAGGGAAAGTCGACGCCGTCGGTCAGCCGCGGGGTCAGGGCATGGCCTTCCATATGATTGACCGCGACGAAAGGCAGGTTGCGGGTCAGGGCGATCGCCTTGCCGGTCATCAGCCCGACCATGACGCCGCCGATCAGACCGGGCCCGGCGGTCGCGGCGACCCCGTCCAGCGCGTCGAAGCCGATCCCGGCTTCGTCCATCGCCTGCGCGACCAGCCGGTCGATATGGTCGAGATGGCTGCGCGCCGCGATCTCCGGCACCACGCCGCCATAGGGTCGGTGCTCGTCGAGCTGCGACAACACCACGTCCGACAGGATCGTCCGGTCGCCGCAGACCACGGCCGCCGCCGTCTCGTCGCAGGAGGTTTCGATGCCCAGCACGCGCATGGTGGGATGCCTCGTTGAATATACCGTTCCGCGCCCTTATAGACGGCTCCGGGCGTTCTGCCTATGCCGCTTTGTAGGGCCGTAAATTGCATATCGCCTCTTTCGGCAGGGCGCGGAACCGGGTAGAGAAGAGCTATGACACAACAACTGAAACTCGGCACGCGGGGATCGCCGCTGGCGCTATTCCAGGCCAACCTCGTGGCGCGTTTGCTGCGCGAGGCGCATCCGGACCTCCAGGTCGACATCCATACCGTCCGGACCTCCGGCGATCGTATTCAAGACCGGCCGTTGGCCGATGTCGGCGGCAAGGGCCTGTTCACCAAGGAAATCGAGCGCGGCTTGCTCGACGGCGACATCGACATCGCGGTTCACTCGATGAAGGATATGGAGACGTTCCTTCCCGACGGGCTGGATATCGTCGCCGTTCTGCCGCGCGAGGATCCGCGCGACGCCTTCCTGTCGCGCGACGGCGCATCGCTGGACGATCTGCCCGCGGGCGCCCGGATCGGCACCGCGTCGGTGCGGCGCCAGGCGCAAATCCTGCACCGCCGGCCCGATCTCGCCGTGGTTCCCTTCCGCGGCAATGTGGAGACCCGGCTGCGCAAGCTCGGCGAGGGCGAGGCCGATGCGACGCTGCTCGCCTATGCCGGGCTCAAGCGATTGGAACGCGAAGACGTCATCACCGGCGTGTTCGATACGGACGTCATGTTGCCCGCCGCCGCCCAAGGCGCGATCGGCGTGGAGGCCCGGATTGACGACACGGCGGTCCTGGGCCTTCTGGCCGCACTGGACGATGCGGAAACGTCGATCTGCATCGCGGCCGAGCGCGCGGTCCTGGCCGCGCTGGACGGGTCCTGCCGCACGCCGATCGGCGCCTTCGCGACCGTGGACGTGGCCACGGACACCGTATCCCTGCAGGGCCTGGTTGCGCGGCCCGATGGGTCCGAACTGCATCGCCTGTCGGATGCGGCCCCCATTGCCGACTCGGTGGCAATGGCGACCGAGTTGGGCAACGGTCTGCGCGCCAAGATGGCGCCGGGCTTCTTCGAATGACCACGCCGAACGGTCGGAACGTCCTGGTGACGCGGCCGCGGCCGGACGCGGTTGCCCTCACCGCCGAGTTGGAGCGCCGCGGGCATACGGTCCTGCAGCAGCCGCTGCTGGAAATCGCGATCGACGCGAATGCCGACCCTGATCTGGACGGCGTGCAGGCCTTGTTGTTCACCTCGGCGAATGGGGTTCGTGCCTTCGTCGCAGGCAGCGGCCGCCGTGACCTGCCGGTCTACGCCGTGGGCGATGCGACGGCGCGCGAGGCGGCGGCGCAGGGCTTCGGCGCGGTGGTGAGCGCCAGCGGCGCGGTCGACGACCTCGCCGCGCTGGTTCGCCGCAAGGTCGAACCGGAGGACGGCGCCTTGCTGCACGTGTCGGGCAGCGCCGTTGCTGGCGATCTTTCCGGACTACTGACATCGGACGGTTTCGCGGTTCGGCGGGAACAGCTATATACGGCACGGAAAGTGACGGGGATCGATGCAGCGGTCCGGGCGGCGCTGACCGCAGGGACGCTCGATGCCGTGTTGTTTTTTTCGCCGCGCAGCGCCGCCGCCTTTGTTACTCTGGTACAGACGGCGGAGATCGCGGCGGCGTGCGAGAAATTAACCGCCGTCTGCCTCAGCGACGCGGTGGCGGCGCCTTTGGCACCGATATCATGGCGGACGGTGACCGTGGCGGCGCAGCCGAACCAGGAAAGCCTGCTCGCCAGTCTGGAAGGGAACGTGACGGACAATATCAACGATCAAGACCACGACGGCACGGAAGCGCCGGAAGGCTCACCGGACTTGCTCGATCAGGGGAATGCCGAGGCCGTGGTGGAACGCTTCGGCGGCATTCGCCCGATGGCCGCGAAACTCGACGTGCCGGTGACCACGGTGCAGGGGTGGAAGGGCCGAAATCAAATACCGGCGGGGCGGTTCGAGACGATTCGCGCCGCCGCCCGGGAGCACGGCGTCGACCTGTCGGCCGAACCCGAGACGGCGACACAGCCGCAGTCGGTCCCAACCGCCGGCGCAGCGCCCGTTGCACCCGCCGACGATGCCCCGGACACCGCCGCGACAGAAGACACCGCCGCGGAACCCGAAGACGAAGCCGAAACCGATGACGATGGCGATGCGGCGCCCGAGACGGCCTCGCCGCCCCCGCCGGAATCGGCGGGCGGCGGTTCCGGCAGCGCGTTGACATGGGTCGCGCTGGTGCTGGCGGTCGCGGCCCTGGGCGTCGTGCTCTACGGCCGCTTTGGGCCGATGCCGGCGGGAAGCGGGTCGGCGGCGCTGCCGCCCGACGTCGCCGACCGGCTGGAACGGCTGGAATCGCGCGCGCCGCAGGCCGACCTGCCGGCGCGGCTCGGCAAGTTGGAGCAGCGCCTCGACGAAGCGTCCAAGAATTTCGCCGCCGCGGCGGTCGCCAAGCCGGGCGACGGCAAGGCGCTGGCGGCGCTTGACGAACAGCTCGGCGCCCTGCGGACGCGGTTGGACGACCTCGCGGGCCGGCTCGACAAGTTACAGGGAACGCCGGCGGCGCTCGACGAAATCCGCAAGGACTTGACCGCCCTGCGCAGCAGCGCGACCGCGATGAGCGGGCGGATTAAGACGCTCGAGGACCGCCCGCCGGTCAGCGGCGGTGAGATCGCGGCGCTGGCGATCGCGGCGGGACAGTTGGATGCGGCGGTCGCGGGCGGCGGGGCGTATCGCCCGGCCCTCGACCGGGTTCGGGCCCTGGCGGAAGACGACGCGGCGATCGTTCGCGAGATCGTGGTATTGGATCCGCGCGCGGGCAAGGGCGTCCCGACGGTGACGCAGCTTTCGGCGGGCTTTGCCGACATCGCGCCGAAACTGTCGACAACGTCGCCCGAGGCGGAGGAGAGCTGGACCGAGCGGTTGCGGCAGAAAACCATGTCGCTGGTCAAGATGCGGCCGGTTGGCAAGGACGGCGCTCGCTCGCCGGTAACCCGTGCCGAACGGGCCCTGGCGCGGGGCGACCTGAAGGCCGCCGTCGCGGCGGTCGACGGGCTGTCCGGCCCGATCGACGCCTGGCGCAAAGATGCCGAGTTGCGTGTCGCGGCGGATGCGGCGCTGGCGGCGATCCGGGCCCGGGTCGCGGACCTGCTGGCGGCGGAAGCCACGGACTCGAAAGCGGCGGCCAAATCGGGACAACGCGCGCCATGAGCCGGGTCATCGTTCTCGTCGGCGTCATCGTCCTCGTTGCGTTGGCGGCAAGCTGGCTCAGCGGCAATCCCGGCAACGTGGCGATCGAATGGCTCGGCTGGCGCATCGATACCTCGGTGACCATGCTCGCCTTTCTGGTCGCCCTCTTGACGGTGTTGGGGGCGGTCGGCTACCGCATGTGGCGGGCCGTGGTGCTCGCGCCGGACCGCTTCTTCCAGGCGCGGCGGATCCGCCGCCGCCGCCTCGGCTACCAGGCGCTCAGCAGCGGCATGATCGCCGCGGCGTCCGGCGACACCGCGGAAGCGCAGCGTCAGTCCCGCAAAGCGGAAGACCTGCTCGAAGACGCCAGCGTCACGCGGCTGTTGCGCGCGGAGGCGGCTAAGCTGAACGGCGATATCGCGACGGCAAAGCGCACCTACGAGGAAATGGCCGACGATCCGGAAACCGCGTTGATCGGGATGCGCGGGCTGCTCGAACAGGCGGACGAACGCGGTGACCGGGCCGAGGCGCTGCGGCTCGCCGAAAAGGCGCACCGTCAGCATCCCGGCGCGCGCGACGTCGTGCGGCGGCTGCTCGATCTTCAGGTCGAGTTCGGCCGGTGGGACGCCGCAGACCGGACCCTGGCGAACGCGATCCGGCATAAGGCGTTTCCGGCCACCGCGGCGAAGCGCTGGCGGTCCGCCGTGCTGCTCGAACGCAGCCGCATCGCCGAAATCGACGGCGTGGCGGCCGAAGCGCTTGCGCTCGCGAAGCAGGCGTATCAATTGGACGGTGCCCGGGTGCCGGTCGTGGCGCAATATGGCCGCTTGCTCCACGCGCAGGGAAAAGACTGGCGCGCGAAACGGGTGCTGGAAAAGGCCTGGAAGGCCGAACCGCATCCCGATATCGCGGCCGCCTATGGCGGATTATTCGAAAGCGATACGGACCTGGAACGCGTCAATCGCTACCAGCGGCTGCTGAGCTTCCGGCCCGATCACGCCGAAAGCCATCTCGCGGTGGCGCGGGCGGCCATGACGGCGGAGCTTTGGGGCGAGGCGCGGGCGCATCTCGGCCAGGCGGTGGAGCACGGCGTGACGCCGCGGGTTTGCCGCATGATGGCCGCGCTCGAGGAGTCCGAACACAACGACGGCCGAGCCGCGCGCGACTGGCTCGAACGCGCGACCACCGCCGATCCGGACCCGGCCTGGGTCTGCGACGCCTGCGGGGCGGTGGCTGCCGTGTGGAGCGCGCGCTGCGGCAATTGCAATACCTTCGATGCGCTGAGTTGGCATCCGCCGGTGCAGGCGCCCCAACTGACCCGGGAACTGGCCCGTACCGATCCGGTGCCGGCCCTGCCCGGGAGCGGCTAACGTATCCAAGAGAATTGAGGTCAAACAGCAACCGGGCCGGCGAAGTATCGCCGGCCCGGCCAGTGGGAGTTAGGAAGTTAATCAGTGGGAGGCGGCGCCGTGTCAGCTAGGCTGGGTTGGGTCCGCATCCCGCAGTGTGGCACCTAAACCCTACCCGTCCCGGGGGTCCAGAACAGTGATCGGTGTCACAGATGGTAAATTTTTTTTAACCAATGCCGATTATATCGATTCCCAAGCGAATCCGGCGTGTTCAGGACGCTTGCGAAACGCGCCGGACCCGCTTATGGTCCGCGCAATCGGACGGATTTCTCGAAAATGCCGTCGATAAGGGGCCGCCTTAGCTCAGCTGGTAGAGCATCGCATTCGTAATGCGGGGGTCGCGTGTTCAAGTCACGCAGGCGGCACCATTTCTTCCCCCAGGCGGCGACGCCACCCAAAAATCTCCTTAATTTGGTCTTAACGCGCGGCTGCTAGCGTCCGGCCCTATGAGCCCCGCCCGGCGGCGGGCGGACTTTATTCACTAAGCGATTCTCGGACGTGACGTATTCCTATAAGATTCCGTTGAGCGGTGATGGAACCAGCCTGTCGGGTTCGTTACAGGGCAATGCTGATATGACGCCGACCGAACCGAGAATCGCGGTTATTTTGCCGTGCTATAACGAAGAAGCGGCGATCGCCGACGTGGTGCGCGACTTCTCCACGGCGCTGCCCGACGCCTTCATCTACGTCTACGACAACAATTCGACCGACGATACGGTGGCGGTGGCCGAGGCCGCCGGCGCGCGGGTCCGACGGGAACCGATGCAGGGCAAGGGCAACGTGGTGCGCCGCGCCTTTTCGGATATCGAGGCGGATGTCTATCTCATGGCGGACGGCGACGGCACTTACGATTCCGGCCGTGCGCGCGAGATGGTCGACATGCTGCTCGACGATAATCTCGATATGGTGGTGGGGGTGCGCACCGACGACGACCCGGACGCCTACCGGCGCGGCCACCGCACCGGGAATCGGCTGTTCAACATGACCGTGGCCTTGCTGTTCGGCGACCTGTTCACGGACATCTTTTCCGGATACCGCGTTTTCTCCCGCCGATTCGTGAAATCCTTCCCGGCGCTGTCCGCCGGGTTCGAGATCGAGACCGAACTGACCGTGCACGCGATCCAGCTTCGCATGCCGGTGGCGGAAATCCCGACGGCCTATCGCGGCCGGGTCGAGGGGTCGGAAAGCAAGCTGCGGACGTACCGCGACGGCTTCAAGATCCTGCACACGGTCTTGCTGTTCACGCAGCATTACCGCCCGCTGTTCTTCTTCACCGTGCTGGCCGCGATCTTGGCGACAATCTCCGTGCTGCTGGGCTACTCGGTGGTAGCGGAATATTTCGAGACCGGACTTGTTACGCGATTCCCGACTGCGGTGCTGGCGATGGGGGTCATGCTGGTGGGGGCGATCTCGCAGGCGATCGGCCTCGTGCTCAACAACAGCAGCCGGGGCCAGCTCGAAATGAAACGTCTGAAATATCTCGAATTTCCGCGCTTCGGTGCGGGCGGACGCCGGTAGGGACCTTCCGGCTCAGCCGATCCCGACCGGATCGCCGATGGCGAGGCCGAGTGTTGCTGCGGCGCTGCCCGACGGCACCGCGATCTCGGCCAATCCGCAGGAATTCGCATACCAGAACGGTGCGGCCGGCGCCGCGTCGCCGAAGACGCGCGCCGGCGGAATTGTCGCGCCGCCCGCAAGCATCACCGCATTGGGTGGCACCGATTCGTTGCGAAGCCCGGTCATCAGGTTCCCGAACCCATCGGCGTAGATGATCTCTGGGAGGTCGTCCGGCCACGCCGCGCCAGGGATGTCTTCGACCGGTTGCGGGGCGAGCAAGCCTTCGGGTGCGTTGCCGGTGGCTAGTTTCGCGGCCACCGGCGCGAACAGGTCGCGGCCGTGAAAAGAGGCGGACAAGGCTTCGGGCCGCCAGTCGATGCGCCAGGTCCGTGTCGCCGTGGCGCGGCGGCCGATCAGCTCGAACAATCCGTTGCCGGGCCCCACGAACCGTCGGCCGTCGGCCTCGACCACGACCGGCGGCCGCGCGGTGCCGACGCCCGGGTCGACCACGCCGATGCAGATCGATCCGTCGGGGAAATCCTTCGCCAGCGCTGCCAATAGATAGGCGGCGGGTTTCGGCGCGAAGGCGGGCGCGTCCTGCATCAGGTCGATGACCGGCACGCCGGGCGCTTGCGCGGCGAGCACGGCCTGCATCTGCCCCACATAGGGCCCGTCGCGGGTAAAATCGGTGAACAGGAAAATCACGCGGATACTATGGCGGACCCGGCGCGTTCGGGGCAAGCTATCGCGTGCAGCCAGAGGAGGTGCCCACAGTCATGCGATTGAAGGACAAGGTGGCCATCGTAACCGGCGCGGGCTCGGGCTTCGGTGCGGGCATCGCCGAGCGGTTCGCCGAGGAAGGTGCCCGCGTGGTGGTGAACGACATCAACGCGGACGGCGGGGCCGCGACCGTGGATGCGATCGGCGATGCGGGCCGCGCCGTGTTTCACGCCGCCGACGTGTCGAAGAACGCCGATGTCGCTGCATTGGTGCAGGCCGCGCTCGACCGGTTCGGCGACCTCGACATCTTCGTCAACAACGCCGGTGTGTCGCACCGCAACCAGCCGATGACCGAGGTAGACGAAGCGACCTTCGACAAAATCTATGCGGTCAACGTGAAGTCGATCTACTTGTCCGCGCTGCATGCCGTGCCGGTGTTCCAGAAGCGCGGCGGCGGCGTGTTCATCAACATCGCGTCGACGGCGGGGGTCCGGCCGCGGCCCGGCCTCACCTGGTACAACGGCAGCAAGGGCGCGGCGGTCATCCTGACCAAGTCGATGGCGGTGGAACTGGCGCCCGACGGGATCCGGGTCTGCGGCATCAATCCGGGCATCGGGGAAAGCGGCCTGACCGAGACCTTCATGGGCGTCCCCGACACGCCGGAGAACCGCAAGCGTTTCGAGGCCAATATCCCGCTGGGCCGGTACAGCCTGCCGCGCGACATCGCCAATGCGGCGCTGTACCTGGCGTCCGACGAAGCCGACCTGCTGACCGGTGTCTGCCTGGAGGTCGACGGCGGGCGCTGCATCTAGCCCAAACGAAAACCGCCCGGGCAAGGCCCGGGCGGCGTGTTCGTGAACGGCAGACGCGGTCAGTCGCTGCGCATGATGCCGATCATGTTCAGAACATGGATGAACATCACGACGAAGCTGCCGTAGAGACCCAGCGCGCCGAAGACCGCCATCTTGGTGATCATGTCGGCCGGGGCTTCGTAATACATGGTCTTGACCATCTGCGTCTCCCAGGCGGTGATGCCCGCGAACACGAGGACGACCAACGCCGAGATACCGAAGCTGAGCATCGTGCTCTGCACCAGGAAGGCGTTGACCAGCATCGCGATCAAGAGGCCGATCACGGCCAGCATGAAGAAGGTCGCGAAGGGCGACAGGTCCTTCTTGGTCGTGTAGCCGAAGAAGCTCGCGCCGGCGAACATGCCCGCCGTAATGAAGAAGGCGCGCGACACGTCGGCCACCCCGGTTGGGGTTTGTAGCGTGTACAGCACGAAGGGCGAGATCATCAGGCCCCAAAGCGCGCAATAGGCCCAGTAGTAACCTTGCGCGGCGACGGTGCTGCGCATCGTCAAAATCTTGGGCGAGAACCAGCCCATACCGAGCACGGCGGCGAACAACACCCACTTCATCATGCCGCCGGCCAGTGTGTACAGCAGCTCCGGCGAATTCGCCATCCAGAGAACGATGACGCCGGTAAACGCAACGCCCAACGCCATGTAGTTGTACACGCGGAGCATGTACGAGCGCAGTCCGGCGTCGATATCGGCGCCAGCGCGGTCTACCGTACGTCCTCGCGCGGAATATTGTGGTTCGAGAGCCATCCTGCTCCTCCATACACGTTCAGTTGACTGTCTGGTCGTTTATATTGGGGAGTTTATAACGATTATCAATACGCGGTCGAAGGTTTCCGGTTCGTAAACAGCTGAAATTCGCCTAAATTTTAATCAAACTGTCATCAATCCTGCCGGATTGCCTCGAATCCCAAGATCAACTCCACGTCGTCGCCGACCAAGCCGTTGTCGACCGCATAGGTCATGCCGAAATCGCTGCGCTTGAGTCTGCCGGAAGCGTTGAACCCGGCGACATAGGGTTTCCCGCCCAACAGGCCGCCGCCGAACGGATATTCGCCGCTCTTGTTCCAGGTGATGTCCAGGGTCAGCGGCTTGGTGACGCCGCGCAAGGTCAGGTCGCCATGGATCTTGCCGGTGCGGTCGCCGGTCTTCTCCGCCCGCTTGCCGACAAAGACCATCTCTGGAAATTCCTTGGCGTTGAGGAAATCGGCGCTGCGCACGTGTTCGTCGCGCTTCTTATGGCCGCTGAAGAAGCTCTCGGTCTTGACCACGATCCGGATATCCGAGACCGCGGGCGCTTGTTCGTCGAACATGAAACTGCCG
The DNA here is from genome assembly GCA_965228425.1 of Alphaproteobacteria bacterium. Taxonomy (GTDB): domain Bacteria; phylum Pseudomonadota; class Alphaproteobacteria; order UBA8366; family UBA8366; genus JAJFJD01. The sequence goes on from OZ245815.1 coordinate 542,396, forward strand.
CTGGCATCGGTGAACAGCCCGATCATGTCGTAATAGCCGATATGCCGGACCTTCAGCGCGATGGTGACATGCGCCGGGTCGACTTCGTATTTCGCCGGCTTCGCCGCGGCCGGGCCGGAGGCGGTCGTCAGGAACGCCGCGAGGGCGAGAACGGGAAGGATCGCGAAAAATCGATTTCTCATCTGTATGCTCCGCGCGCTGTGTGGATGGTCGGGGTTTTGCCTCGCCGCAATACTCTCGCTCAAATTCAATCGCGGATGAAGCCTCCCACGGAAATGTGAACGCCCTATTCGTTGCGCAGGATCGGCGCCGCCTTGTGGCCGAGCGCGCGCCAGGTGCCGATGAAGCCGGCGATCACCGTGATCGCGATGCAGGCGGCGGTCGTGCCGATCACCGCGCCCGGAATGAAGGTCCAGTCCGCCCGCATCACATGGACGATCACAGCCCAGGCGGCGGCGGTGCCGATCACCGACGCGACAATCGCGGTGACCAGGCCCAACAATCCGAATTCGATCAGATAGGTCGCGAGTACTTCGCGCCGGGTCGCGCCCAGCACCTTCAGCAGGACCGAGTCGTAGATGCGCCGCCGCCGGGTGGCGGCGATCGCGCCCGCCAGCACCAGCCCGCCCGCCAAGACCGCGATGCCGGTGATCGCGCGCACGGCGGTGCTCAACCGGTCGAGAATCTCGCTGATACCTTCCAGCACTTCCTTGACCCGGATCGCCGACACATTCGGGAACCGGTCGGTGATCGCGCGTTCCAGGGCCAGCTCGGTCGCGTCGTCGGCCTTGGCCGTCGCGATGTAGGATTGCGGCGCGGCTTCGAGCAGGCCCGGCGAAAAGATCATGACGAAATTGATCGACAGGGTGGTCCAGTCGATCTCCCGCAGGTTGGCGATCTTCGCGGTGACCGCACGGCCCAAGACGTTCACGGTCAGGGTGTCGCCGATCTTCAGGCCGAACGCCTCGGCGGCGCGCGCATCGAAGGAGACGAGTGGCTCGCCCGTATAATCCGCCGGCCACCATTCCCCGGCGGTGAGGCGGCTGCCGAGTTTCGGCGGCGTGCGCGCCCAGGTCAGGCCCCGGTCGCCCCGCAGGATCCAGGCGAAGTCGGGCGGCGGTGTGATCTCCTCCACCGGCGTGCCGTTCAGGCGCATCAACCGGCCGCGCAGCATCGGCACGCTCTCGGTCGACTCGACGTTGGGGAAGCTCTTCACCAATCTCTCGAACTCGGCCACCTGATTGCCCTGGATATCGATGAAATAGAAGCCGGGCGCTTCCTCGGGGATATTGCGGTCGATCTGGTTCGCGAGATTGCCCTCGATCAGGGCGACCGCGCCCAGGACGGTCAGGCCGAGCCCGAGCGAGAGCACGACGCTCGCCGCCGGCGTACCGGGTCGCGACAGGTTTGCGAGGGCGAGCCGCAGGACCGGATTGCGCGGGCGCGGCAGCTTGTCGATCAGCGCGATGATCGCGCGCGCCGCGCCCTGGAAGATCGCGAAGGTCACGATCGCGCCGACGACGAAGACGGCGGCGATGCCGGGCCGGTAGGCGGTCGCGACGGTCAGACCGGCCAGGGCCAGCACCACCAGCACCAGCGACGCCAGGTAAAGCAACCGCGGCCGGCGGTCGGGGGGTGCGACGACGGCGCGGAACAGGCTTGCGGCCGGCACCTCGCGCGCCTGTCCCAGCGGCCACAGCGAAAAGGCGATGGTGACCAGCAGGCCGAACACGGCGGCCAGGATGAGCGGCAGCGGATAGAATCCGGCCTGCGCCTCGATCGGCAGGCTTTGCGACAGGATCGGCGCACCGATCAACGGCAGGGCCGCGCCGATCGCCACGCCGACGACGATGGCGAGCAGGGCAAGGCCCAACACCTGCAGCAGGTAGAGCTGGAAGACCAGCGGTCCTGGCCCGCCGAGGCATTTCAGCGTTGCGATCGTGGTCAGCCGCGAGTCCAGATAGCTCTTGACCGCGTTGCTCACGCCGACGCCGCCGACCAAGAGGGCCGTCAGGCCGACGAGACTGAGGAACAGCGTCACCCGGTCGACGAAACGCTGGATGTTCGGCGCGGCGTTGTCGATCGCGCGGATGCGCCAGCCCGCGTTGGGGAACTGCTCGTTAAGCCGTGCGATCCAGGCCTTGTGCCCGGTGCCTTGCGGTACCTCGATGCGATAGTGATAGCGGATCAGGCTGCCCGGCTGCAGCAGGTTGGTGGCTTGCAGGGCGGGAAAGCCGACCAACAGCCGCGGTCCCAGGTTGAAGGCACGCGTTGCGCGGTCGGCCTCTTCCGCGATGACGCCGGTCAGGATGAAATCCGCGTCGCCGACGCGCAGAATATCCCCGACGCCGACGCTGAGCTTGTCGAGCAGGCGTTGTTCCGCGACCGCGCCCCAGCGGTTCCCGCGTTTCGCGATGGCGTCGGTCAGCGGCGTGCCGTCGGCGAGACGGAAGCCGCCGAACAGCGGATAGCTGCCGTCGACCGCTTTCAGTTCGACCAGGTTACGGGCATTGCCGTCGGGTGTCCTCGCCATGGCGCGCATTTCGGCGATGTTCGAGCGCCGTGCCGTGTTCGCGTCGAGCCAGGCAAGCTGTTCGGGCGTCGCCGCGCGATGGGTCAGGCGCAGGTCCACGTCGCCCCCCAGCAGGGTGCGGGCGTCGGCCTTGATGCCGGCGACCACGCTTTCCGAGACCGATCCGATACCGGCGATCGCGGCGACCCCCAGGATCAGGCAGGCCAGGAACACGCGAAAGCCGGCAAGCCCCGCGCGCAGTTCGCGCAGCGCCAAGCGCCAGGCAAGAGGCAGGGTGTTCATGCGGATAGCGGCTGCGCCGCCGCCGGCGTCACGTCGACGATTTGGCCATCCGCCAGTTTGATGTTTCGGTCGCAGCGCCCGGCCAGGGTCGCGTCATGGGTGATAAGCATCAGCGTGGCGTTGCGCTTGTCCGCCAGGTCGAACAGCAGGTCGATGATCTGCTGTCCGGTATCGCTGTCCAGGTTGCCGGTGGGCTCGTCGGCGAGCAGCAGTTTCGGCTCCATGGCCACCGCGCGCGCCAGGGCGACGCGCTGCTGCTCGCCCCCGGAAAGCTGGCCCGGATAGTGCTGCAGGCGATGGCCGAGGCCGACCGCTTCCAGCTCGGCCTCCGCGCGCTCGAAGGCGTCGCGCCGTCCCGCAAATTCCAAAGGCACGGCGACATTTTCGACCGCCGTCATGGTGGGAACCAAATGAAAGGCCTGGAAGACGATGCCCATCGTGTCGCGGCGGAACAGCGCCAAGCCGTCCTCGTCGAGCGCACCGAGATCCTGCCCCGCGACGGATACCAGGCCGGCGGTCGCCCGTTCCAAGCCGGCGATCACCATGATCAGGGAGGTCTTGCCCGAGCCCGACGGGCCGACGATGCTGACCCGTTCGCCGGCGGTGACGGAAAGGTCGATACCGCGCAGGATATTGACCTGACCGGCGGCACTCCCAAGTGTTAGTTCAACGCCTTCAAGGCGAAGCATGGACTGTGAGGATTGAGACGGCATCGTGGACACGGTTTTTTCGTTACCTCATAAATCGGCGGCACGGCCAAGGGCTACCGCGCCGGCATCCGCTGGATATGGCGCTGCGGCGCTGCTTTTCAATGGATTGCGGTGTATTGGCATAGCCGCTTTCGCCGTCGTTTTTCTGGCCTCAACGCTTGTTCTCGCCAAGGAACGAACGATTCTGGCCCTCGGCGACAGCCTCACCGCCGGATACGGTCTCGCGGCGCAGGACGGGTTCACGGCGCGGCTCGAAGCGGCGTTGCGCGATCGTGGGGTGGCGGCGCGGGTGGTCAATGCCGGCGTCTCGGGTGATACCAGCGCCGGCGGGCTGAACCGGCTCGACTGGCTGATGGCCGATAAGCCGGATCTGGTGATCGTCGAGCTGGGCGCGAATGACGGCTTGCGCGGCCTGGACCCGGCGGAAACGCGCCGCAACGTGGACGCGATCCTCGCCCGGACCAACAAGGGCGGTACCCGCGTGTTGCTGGCGGGCATGTTGGCGCCGCCCAATCTCGGCCGCGAGTATTCGGACGCATTCAACGAAATCTTTCCCCAATTGGCCAAGAAGCATAAGGTGCCGTTGTATCCATTTTTTCTCGACGGTGTTGCCGCGCGTCCCGACCTCAACCTTTCGGACGGCATCCATCCGAATGAGGAAGGCATTAAAGTCATCGTCGATCGGATTCTGCCGTATGTATTGCGGGCGCTAGGAGAACAATAATGAACACTGCCGTTCCGTTCCTGGCCGCGCACGCCACGGGTGAGCACTGGCGCGATGCCGCCGGCAAAATCATCCTCGAACTAGATTCGGTGACCGCCGAACATCGTCTAGGCTTTCTCTATGTCACCGACGATTACGCGGCGGACCTCAAGGACATCTCGGTTTTTCTGCGGCAAACCACCGGCGTTCCGCATTGGGTCGGGACCGCCGGATTCGGCGTTTGCGGCACTGGCAAGGAGTATTTCAACGAACCCGCCATGGCCGTCATGTTGGCGCCGATCGCCGATGACGCCTTCCGGGTATTCTCGGGCATGTCCGACAGCGTCGATCCGGTCGTGGCGCAGCATCGTGCCTGGATCGACGGGCCGGCGCCGCCGCTCACCGTGGTGCACGGCGATCCCCGCAACGAGAATCTGCCCACGCTGATCGAGCAATTCTCCGACGCGACCAACGGGTTCCTGGTCGGCGGGCTGACGGCGGCGAATGACGGTTTCCCGCAACTCGCGGACGACGTCGAGGACGGCGGCCTTTCGGGCGTCATGATCTCGCTGGATTCGGTGCCGGTGCAGGCCGGGCTGACCCAAGGATGCTCGCCGATCGGCGCTGTCCACGAGGTCAGCCAGGCGCAGGAGAATATCCTGTTCGAGCTGGACGACCGGCCGGCCCTCGACGTGTTCAAGGAGGATATCGGCGACGTGCTGGCGAAGGACCTTCGCCGGGTCGCCGGATACATCTTCGCGGCGATTCCCGTGTCGGGGTCGGACACGGGCGACTACATGGTGCGCAATCTGGTTGGCATCGATCCGGAGTCGGGCGCGATCGCGATTGGCGAACATGTCGCTGCTGGCGACCGCATCATGTTCTGCCGCCGCGATCACGACACCGCGGTCCAGGACATGCGGCGCATGCTTATGGACCTGAAGAAACGCAGCGGCACATCACCGATCCGGGGCGGGCTCTATTTCTCCTGCTGCGCCCGGGGCCCGAACCAGTTCGGACCCGATGACGCGGAACTCAAGCTTCTGTCCGAGGAGTTGGGCGACTTCCCGCTCGTCGGGTTCTTCGCCAATGGCGAAATCAGCAACAACCGCCTCTACGGCTACACCGGGGTCCTGACCCTCTTTCTCTAATTTTTGAAACCCGGCCCGTGTCGGGATCACCGTCTTGATTCGTCTATTCGTTGCCATCGATCTTCCGGACTCCGTCTGCGCCCGTCTTGCCGGGATGGGCGGTGGCGTTCCGAATGCACGCTGGGTGCCGCCCGAAAATATGCATCTGACCTTGCGCTTCATCGGCGAGGTCGAGAACGGGCTTGCTCAGGACATCGACACCGCGCTGACGAAACTCCGCGCGCCCAGCTTCGACATCGAACTCGACGGTGTCGGGTTCTTCGGCAAGGCCGCGGCGGCGCGCGTGTTGTGGGCCGGGGTGCGCCGATGCGAGCCATTGCTGCGCTTGCAAGGCAAGGTCGAGACGGCGTTGTGGGATGCGGGCGTGCCGGTCGAGGAACGCAAGTTCGCCCCGCATGTCACGATCGCCCGGATGCGCCGCGCGCCCGCGGACCGGGTCCAGAATTTCGTGGCCGACCACGGGGCCTTCCTGTCCGGCCCGATTCCGGTCGATCACATCACGCTGTATTCCAGCTTCCGCTCCGCCTCGGGGCCGGTCTATCAGGCCGAAGCGGAATACCCGCTTGATCCGCCGGATTAAAGAAACCGCTGAATCGTCTGCGCGGCCGAGCGGGCGTAGCTGCCGCCGAACAACGCGGTGTGGACCAGCAGCGGGTAGAGGTTGTAGAGATCGCGGCGCTCGCGGAAGAACTCGGGTGCGATCGGACGGTGTTCCGCGTAGCGCTGGAAAAAGGCGTCGCCGAAAGTGCCGAACAGCGTGGAGAATGCCAGCTCGATTTCTGCGTCCGCGTGGTAGATCGCTGGATCGATGAAGCCGGCAATCCGGCCCGCTCGGCACAGCACGTTGCCGCCCCACATATCGCCGTGGATCAGCGACGGTGTGTTGTCCGCCGGGATGAATTTGTCGAGGCGGCCGCATAGCGTTTCCAGCCTGTTGAGCGTATCGGCGGGCAGGTGCCCGGCGTCGTGCGCTGTGCGGCCCATCGCCATCAGGCGTTGATCGCGGAAGAAATCCCGCCACGATTCGGTCCAGGGGTTGGGCTGCGGCAAGGGTCCGATCAGCGTGTCGCGCTCATGGCCAAAGGCGGGGCCTTCGGTCGCATGGAGTGCGGCGAGCAGGTCTGCCGCATGGGTTTCCGCGTTCGCATCCAGGGCATCGCCCGCCTCGATGTAGGTCATCAACAGCAGGTCGTCTTCGGCCAGCAGGACTTCCGGCAGCGGCAACGCGCTGGCCTCGCGCAGGTACCGCAGCATGTATCCTTCGATCTCGAAACCTGCCGGCCGTGCCGCGGATTTCGCGACGATACGGGTCCCGTCGGTCAGATCGAGCCGGTGGACCGCCGCGATGCTGCCACCGTGCAAGGGGGGCGCGGCGGTGATTACAGCGCCTGTGGCCGCTTCGATCCGGCGGCGCTGGCGCGGGGTCACAGAATCTGGTCGCGAATTTTCTGCAGCCAACCCTTGGCGCCGGCCTCGATCAGATCCATCGCGTAGTCGAAGTCCTGCACGCCGCCGTAATAGGGGTCCGGCACGTCCATGCGGCCAAACTGCGGCGCCGAGTCGAGGAACATCGCGAGCTTGTCCAGGCTGCCCGGCGGGCCGGTGCGGGCGAGCTGCTGATAATGGCCGGTATCCATCGCGACGATCAGGTTGAAATCGGTGAAGTCCTGTTCCGTCATCTGGCGGGCGCGCAGATGGCCGATCTCATAGCCGCGCTCGCGGGCCACTTTGTGGGCCCGGTGGTCCGGTGGTTCGCCGGCGTGATAGCCTTGCAGCCCGACCGAGTCGGCGCCGATCCGGTCGGCCAGATCCGCTTCGGTCACGATTTGGCGAAAAACCCCTTCCGCCGTGGGCGAACGGCATATATTTCCCGTACAGACGAAAAGAACGCAGTACATGCCTCGGGCGTCCATGTCGTTTTATTCGACGTTGGAATCTATTGTTACAGAGATATCGATCGATGGCGACAGCCGGGGTGGTCGGCGGGCGAACGAGCACGGGAAGGACCGACAATTTTGTGACACAAGACCTTGATTCGCTGTTGACGGAGATTCGGGCCTGCGAGATATGCGCCGCCGAACTGCCGCGGGGGCCGCACCCGGTCGTGCGGGCGTCGTCGACGGCGCGGCTGATGATCATCGGCCAGGCGCCGAGCACGCGGGTGCACGAAACCGGCCTTTCCTGGAACGACGCGAGCGGCAACCGGTTGCGGGACTGGATGCAACTCGACCGCGAGCAATTCTACGACGAGAGCCAACTCGCCATCGTGCCCATGGGGTTCTGTTATCCCGGCGTAGACCGCAACGGCGGCGACAAACCACCGCGTCGCGAATGCGCCCCGACGTGGCATACCCGGTTGATGCCCCTGCTCGGACAGGTCGAATTGACGCTGCTGATCGGCGCCTACGCGCAGAAGGAATACCTCGGCAAGCGGCGGCGCCGGACAATGACGGAAACCGTGGCGCGGTGGCGCGATTATATGCCGACCCACCTGCCGCTGCCGCATCCGAGTTGGCGCAACACGGGCTGGCTGCGCAAGAACCCGTGGTTCGCGGAAGAGGTGCTGCCGGTGCTGCGCGCGCGGGTGCGGGACCTGGTGAGCTGAGGTCAGGCGTCGTTTTCGATCGCTTCCATGTCGTCGTCCGAGAGGCCGAAATGATGGCCGATCTCATGAATCAGCACATGCCGCACCACATGGGGCAGATCTTCGCCGGTGTCCGCCACATAGCGCAGGATCGGCAGACGGTAGAGGAAGATCCGGTCCAGGTCCTGCGGTGCGTCCCAGGCGCTTTGCTCGCTGATCGGCACGCCGCGGTACAGACCGAGCAGGTCGAAAGGCGACTCCAGGCGTAACTCTTCGCATGTCTCCGAATCCGGCAGTTCGACGACTTGGAAGACCACCGATTTCACCTGCTCGCGCAACACCGCGGGGATCGTCTTGAAGGCGGACTCGGCCATCGCCTCGATGGTCGCCAGATCGATGCTTCGGTCGATGGTCATGACGAATCGCTGCAAGTTGTCATGGTCTTCCGCCGTGCAAAACGCCACAATGGGACGGGAGGGGTGCTTGTATCGAGAGGGGACGTCGATATGGTCGAGAAACTCAGCGGGGAGGCGCGTGCGGCGGCGCTGGCCCAGTTGTCGCTGTGGCGTGAGGTGGAAGGTCGTGATGCCATTACGCGGGTTTTCAAATTCGCCGATTTCAATGATGCATGGGGCTTCATGACGCGTGTCGCCCTGCGTGCTGAACAAATGGATCATCATCCCGAATGGTTCAATGTCTATTCGACCGTCGAAGTGACATTGTCGACCCATGACTGTAACGGGCTGAGTGAGAGAGATATAGCGTTGGCATCCTTCATCGACGAGGTGGCCGGCTGATCGCCGGCGATTCGGCGGACGTGAGATTCTATCGCACCCTCTTCATCCGGCTGTTGATCCTGCTGGCCCTCGCGGGTGCCGGCCCCGCGCTGGCGCAGGATTTCGCGTCGGGCATGACCGCCCATCTCGACAAGCGCTATAGCGAGTCGCGGCGCATCTTCGGCAGCCTTGCGGATGCCGGCAACGTGCGCGCGCAATTCATGATGGGAACGATCTTCGAACAGGGGCTTGGCGTCGACAAGGATCTGGCGGCCGCGGCCCGCTGGTACGGCCTGGCGGCGGACGGCGGCAATGCGTCGGCGCAGTACAATCTCGGTGTCTTCTACCAGTTCGGGAAGGGCGTCCGGAAAGATTCGGCGATGGCGGCCAAGCTCCTGCACCGGGCGGCCGAGCAAGGCCATGGGCGGGCACAGAACAACCTCAGCACCTTCTACTTCACCGGCGTCGGCGTGCCGCAGGATCGTGTGGAGGCCTGGAAATGGCTCACCCTGTCGGCGGATACCCTGAAGGGGCAAGCGCGCGAGCTGGTGCTCGGCAACCGCCGGGTGATCGAAGAGAAATTGAAACCCGACGAACTCGCGGAGGCCAAGCGCCGGGTCGCCGCATGGCGGAAATTGCGCGCCGGATAGCGCCGGTTTATCGCGGCTGCATGCGCAAGGCGCTGTCGAGCCGGACGACCTCTCCGTTCATGACCGGGTTGTCGATCATGCTCAACGCCAGCCGGGCGTATTCCTCCGGCCGGCCGAGGCGCGATGGAAACGGCAGTGTCGCCGCGAGGCTGTCCTGCACGGCTTGCGGCAGCGACTGCAGCATCGGCGTTTCGAACAGGCCGGGCGCGATGGTCAGGACCCGCACGCCCATGCGCGCGAACTCGCGCGCGGCCGGCAATGTCAGCGCCGCGACGCCGCCCTTCGATGCGGCGTAGGCGGCTTGGCCGATCTGGCCCTCGAAGGCGGCGATCGAGGCCGTGTTGATGATGACGCCGCGTTCGCCGTCGGCGTTTGGATCGCGGTCCGCCATCCCGGCGGCGGCCAGACGCAGGATATTGAACGTCCCGATCAGGTTGACCTGGATCACCTTGGCGAAATCGTCGAGCGGCATCGGGCCATCGCGGCCGACGATACGGCCGGCGGGGCCGATGCCCGCACAGTTCACGCAGATGCCGGCCGGCCCGAACCGGTCGGCCGCCGCCGCAACCGCGGCTTCGCCCTCCGCCGGGTCGGTGACATCGCAGGTCAACGCCAGCCCGCCGATCTCCGCCGCCACGGCGTCGGCCGCCTCGGTGTTCACGTCGAGCACCGCGACCTTGGCGCCGGCCGCGCCCAGGGCGCGGGCGGTCGCGGCGCCGAGCCCCGATCCGCCGCCGGTTACGATCGCGGGTACGCCATCCGGTGTCATGGTCGTATTCCCTTCGAAATTCGTGAAATTAACGGTTGAAGCGACTGTGGATATAGCAAAACCGCCCCCGACTGCCCATATCCTAGGGACAATGCAGGATATTTCGCAAACACCGGCTGCGGCCGGAGAGGAGGAATCGCAGGAAAACCGGGTTCGCCGGGGTTTCTGGCCGAAGCTGCGCCGTTCGCTCGGCCGCATCAGCTTCGCGCGGGAAGTGGTGGCGGCCTATTTCTGCGCCCTCGACCCGCAGACGCCGGCGCGCACCAAGGGAATCCTGTTGGCCGCCTTGGCTTACTTCATCGCCCCGGTCGATCTTGTCCCCGACATCATCGTGGGGTTGGGATTCACCGACGATGCGGCGGTTCTGTTCGCCGCGTGGCGGTCGGTCGAACCGCATATCAAGGATCGCCACCGGGCGCGGGCCAAGGCTGTCTTGGAAGACGGGAAACTCCCGACGGACGCAACGGACTAACGCGTTTCCGACCTAAGGTTGCGCTGCGGAGTCCTGGCCTTCCTTGGACTCGCGGCGGGCGATATAGAGCGTCGCCATGATGATCAGCAGCGCACCGGCGATCGTGTAGGGATCGGGAATCTCAAGGAAGAAGACGTATCCGGCCAGCCCGGCGAAAATTAGCCGCGTGTAGTCGAACGGCATGACTGCCGTTGCCTCGCCGACCCGCAGGCCATGGATCAGGCAGGTATGGCCGACGCTCAATCCGGCCCCGATCGCCGCCATCAGCATCAATTCGGTATTCGTCGGCGTCTGCCATACGATGATCGCAGGCGGCAGCGTGACAAAGGTGGGAATCAGCGTGCCCCAGAACAGGATGGTCAGCGGTTTTTCGGTCACCGTCATGCGCTTGATCAGGACCACGCTCATCGCCACGAACAAGGCGTTGAGCACGGCCGCGATCGCGGCGGGATTCGCCTCCGGGCCCGGCCGCACCATCACGAGAACACCGCAGAATCCGACCAGCGTAGCGGTCCAGCGCCGCCAGCGAATGCTTTCGCCGAGGAACAGCACCGCCAAGATGATCACCCAAAGCGACCGCGAGAAGCTGATGCCGGTGACGTCGGCCAACGGCATATTGGTCAGGGCGTAGAAAATCGTCATCAGGGCGAGCGACCCGGTGATGCCGCGCGCCAGATGAAAATTCATCCGCTGTGTTTTCAGCACCGCCATGCCGCCCGCATGCCAGACGATCGGCAACAGGAACATCGTGCCGAAAAGTCCGCGGAAAAAGACCATTTGAAAAGGGTCGAGCGTCGTGCCGACGTATTTAATGAGCGAATTCGTCATCGTGAAGATGAGTGCGCTCAGCAGTATCCAAAGGGCGCCGCGAACATTTCCCGGAAGGGCCACCAATTTGGCGGAAATGGAATCCATGGCGGAGAGAATAGTCCCTTGGAATAAATGCGCTGTTAATGTCCGACAGGCGATCTAGAAAGTGTCCGGGGACATAGCATACCTGGATTCATAAGGGAATTGCATTCTGAGGTTGTCATGCAACCACAGCTGTAGGCTGGAGGCGGGGTAAATCTGGCTCCCGGCCGATGATTCCGCTATATGATCGGGCAAAGGCCGGCATGCCGAAACCATAAGCGGAGGATCCGTGGAAAAACCATTATGGCAGCCTTCCGCCGACCGTGCGGCGGCGACGAACCTGCGCGCATTCCAGCAATTTCTTAAGAATCATATCGCTGATGCGCCGGCGGATTACGATGGCCTGCATCGTTTCTCGGTCGATCGGATGGAGGAATTCTGGACCGCCGTCTGGGATTTCTGCGATGTCGCCGCCAAATCGCGCGGCGACGCGGTGCTGATCAATCCCAACAAGATGCCGGGCGCCAGATTCTTTCCGGACGCGATTCTCAACTTTTCCGAGAACCTACTGCGGCGGCGCGACGACGGCACGGCGCTTGTTTTCCGGGCGGAAGATAAGGTCGAGCGTTGCCTGACATGGAAGGAACTCTACGACGAGGTTTCGCGTACTGCGCGTGCGCTCGCGCAGTCGGGCGTGAAGCCCGGGGACCGCTGCGCGGGATTCGTGCCGAACGCACCCGAAGCGGTCACCGCGATGCTGGCGGCGACGGCGGTGGGTGGGGTCTGGACCTCGTGTTCGCCGGATTTCGGCACTCAGGGCGTGCTCGACCGGTTCGGTCAGGTCGAGCCGACGGTGCTGTTCGCTTGCGACGGCTATTACTACAACGGCGTTTGGCAGGACACGCTGGGCCGCGTTGCGGAAATCGTCGCCGGGCTGGGTACGGTGGAACGGGTCGTGATCTTCTCGATCCGTGAAGAAACGCCGGACGTTTCGGGTATTCCCGGTGCGGTCACCTGGGCGGATTTCGTTGGCGGGCAGCCCGCGGGCGAGATCGAGTTCGTCCACCTGCCCTTTGGTCACCCGCTCTACATCATGTATTCCTCGGGCACCACCGGCGTTCCGAAATGCATCGTGCACGGCGCCGGTGGCACCTTGTTGAAGCATCTCGAGGAACAACGCCTCCAATGCGACATCAAGCGCGACGACCGGGTGTTCTATTTCACCACCTGCGGCTGGATGATGTGGAACTGGATGGTCTCGGCGCTGGCGTGCGAGGCGACGCTGGTTCTGTACGACGGATCGCCCTTCGCGCCGTCGGCCTCGGTGTTGTTCGACTATGCGGATGCGGCGGGCGTGACCTTCTTCGGCACCTCGGCCAAATATATCGATGCCTTGGCAAAGGAGAGTTTAAAGCCGAACGAGACCCACGACCTGAGCACCGTCCGGACCATCGCGTCCACCGGGTCGCCGCTGGTGCCGGAAAGCTTCGATTACATCTACGCGAACGTGAAGCGCGATGTCTGCCTGTCGTCGATCGCCGGCGGCACAGACATCATCGGCTGTTTCGTCGGCGGCAACCCGATGGGGCCGGTCTGGCGCGGGGAAATCCAGAAGCGCGTGCTCGGGATGGAGGTCGAGGTCTTCGATGAGGCGGGAGAGAGTCTGATCGGCGAAAAGGGCGAGCTGGTCTGCACTCGGCCGTTCCCGTCCATGCCGCTCGGCTTCTGGCGGGACCCGGACGGATCGAAATACCGCGCCGCCTATTTCGAGAGATTTCCCAATGTCTGGTGTCACGGTGATTTCGTCGAACTCACCGAACGCGGCGGACTGATCATCTATGGACGGTCGGACGCGACGCTCAACCCGGGCGGCGTGCGGATCGGCACGGCGGAAATCTACCGCCAGGTCGAAGCCTTCGACCAGGTCGAGGAAGCGATCTGCGTCGGGCAGGAGTGGGACAACGACACCCGCGTCGTGCTGTTCGTCCGCATGCGCGGCGGGCATGCGCTGGATGCGGCACTGATCGATGACATCCGAAAACGGGTGCGCGCCAATTGCTCGCCCCGTCACATGCCGGCCAAGGTCATCGCCGTCGCCGACATTCCCCGCACCAAGTCGGGCAAGATCACGGAGTTGGCGGTGCGCGACATCATCCATGGCCGGCCCGTCAAGAACCAGGAGGCGTTGGCCAATCCGGAAGCGTTGGCGCTGTTCGAGGGTATCGCGGAATTGCAGACGCCATGAGCGCGCATGTCCCGGCCGGTATCCGCCCGCGAATCCGCGATCTCGAAACGCAACAGATACTGCAGGTCTCGCGTTTGGCCCTGGACGACCCGTCGGTCATACCGCTGTGGTACGGCGAATCGGACGTGACCACGCCGGACTTCATTAAGGCGGCCGCGGATGCCGCGCTGGCGGCGGGTCATACCTTCTATACCCACAAGCACGGCATTCCGGAACTGCGCGACGCGCTGGCCCGCTATACGTCGGGGCTGTATGGCATCGACTTGCCGATGGAGCGGATCACCGTCACCTCGTCCGGTATGACCGGCATCATGATGCTGATGCAGATGCTGGTGGACGCCGGCGATAACGCGGTGTTGGTCGGGCCGGTCTGGCCGAACGCGCAGGCGACGGTCGAGATCATGGGCGGCGCGCCGCGCAATGCCCCGCTGCGCTTCGGCAATGAGGGCTGGACCTTCGATCTGGAGACGGTGACCGCGCAGTGCGACGGCCGGACCCGCGTGATCTTCGTCAACTCGCCGGGCAACCCGACCGGCTGGATGATGCGCCGCGAAGACCAGCAGGCGCTGCTCGACCATTGCCGGGACAACGGCATCTGGATCGTCGCCGACGAGGTCTACGCCCGCATCGTGTATGACCGCCCGGCCGCGCCGTCCTTTCTGGAGATAGCCGGGCCGGACGACCCGGTGATCGTGATCAACAGCTTCTCGAAGTCCTGGGCGATGACCGGCTGGCGGCTCGGCTGGCTGACCCATCCGGAACGCCTCGCCCCCTTCATCGGGAACCTGATCGAATACAACACCAGCGGCACCCCGACCTTCCTGCAGCATGCGGCTGTCACCGCGCTGCAGGACGGCGAGCCCTTCGTCGCGTCGATGGTGGAACGCTGCCGCCGGGGCCGGGCGGTGATCGGCGATTGCTTGTCGGCGCTGCCGCGGGTGCGCTACCGCTCGCCGGACGCGGCCTTCTACGCCTTCTTCGCGGTGGACGGGATGGATAACAGCCTCGACTTCGCCAAGCGACTGGTGCACGAGGCGAAGGTCGGGCTCGCGCCGGGCACCGCCTTCGGGCCGGAGGGCGAGGGCTGGCTGCGGCTGTGTTTCGCCCGTGCGCCGGAAACGCTGGAAGAGGCGGTCGACCGCCTGACGCCGCTCCTAAAATAAGGGGCACACGTAACGCCGGGGCCTAGCCGCCGTCGCGCACGGCCACGATGACCTTACCTGTAGATTTCCGGTCGACCAGCGCCTGCAGCGCCTTCGGAGTCTCCTCAAGCGGGAAGGTGAAGCTGATATGCGGTTTCAGCTTGCCGTCCATATACCAGCGGCAGATTTCGTCCAGCGTGTGGCGCATGGTTTCCGGCTGCTCGAAGCGGTAGGTGCTGAAGGAATACCCGACGGCGGAGATATTCTTGACCAGCAGGTAGTTGGCGGCGAATTGCGGGACCGTGCCGCTGGCGAAGCCGAGGGTGATGAAATTGCCCTCGTAGTTCAGGCAGCGCAATGCCGCGGCCGCGGCATCGCCACCGACCGGGTCGTAGACCGTGTCGGCGCCGCCGGTCAGGTCCTTGACCCGCGCACGGATGTCCTCGGTCGCATAGTTGATCAGATGATCCGCGCCATGCGCTTCGGCGATGGCGAGTTTCTCGGCGCTGCTGGCGCAGGCGATGACCGTCGCCCCCAGCGCCTTGCCCACCTCCACGGCGGTCAGCCCAACCCCGCCGGATGCGCCCAGAACCAGCAAGACCTGCCCGGCCTGCAGTTTGGTGCGGTGGGTCAGCGCCAGATGGCTGGTGCCGTAGGCGATCGGAAAGGCCGCGCCGGCGGCATAATCCATACCGTCGGGCATCCGCACCGCGTGGCGGGCGTCGAGCAGCGCTTCCTCGGCATAAGCGCCGATGCGCATCGGGGCCAGCACGCGGTCGCCGGGCGCGAAACCCGTGACGCCATCGCCGACCGCCAGAACTTCGCCCGCGCCTTCCATGCCCGGTGTGAAGGGCAGTTCGGCCTTGTGCTGATACTGCCCCTTCACGACCAGCGTATCCGCGAAATTCACCCCCGCGGCATGGATCGCCACGTGCAGTTCGCCCGGGCCCGGCGTCGGGGAGGGAACCTCCTCCAGCCGCAGCGCATCGATTCCGGTCAACTCATGAATTCGCATCGCGCGCATGTCGGCGGGCTCCTTTCTCGCATGATTGTGTCTTGATCTATCCGGCGGATCGCGCGGCAGACCTTGCCTTGCCGCTTACAGCTATGCAAGTTTGCGCGCTATGCGGGGTTATTTCGGATTGGGCGTGGAAGGCATTTCCAAGCCAATGAACGTGGGGAACCTGTTCCGGTCGGCGCACGCCTTCGGGGCGGACTTCGTATTCGCCATCGCACCGGCGGTAAACCTGCGGGAAATCCAGAAATCCGACACCTCCGGCACCGCGAAACACGTGCCGTTATACGAATTCGGCTCGGTGTCCGAATTGACGCTGCCGCATGGCTGCGAACTGGTCGGCGTCGAATTGCTGGACGACTCGATCGATCTGCCCAGCTTCACCCATCCGAAACGCGCGGCCTATGTTTTGGGGCCGGAGCGCGGGTCGCTGTCCGCACCACTGGTGGCGCGCTGCTCGCACGTGGTGAAGATTCCGATGAAATTCTGCGTCAATGTGGGGGTCGCCGGGGCCATCCTGATGTATGACCGGTTGCTCACGCGCGGCCGATTCCCGCCGCGCCCGCCGTCACCGGGCGGCCCGGTGGAGGAATTGCCGCCGCATGTCCACGGCGGCCAGGTATTACGCCGCGACGGGAAGCCATGAAAAAGCCTTACATCGGTATCTTGGCAGCGCCGCCGCACCCCTTATATGAGAGGCCATGAAAGCAATGCGTCGATATAGTTTCGTTGTCATCCTGGTAGTCGTCTTCGTCTCGTCCCTGGCCGCGGTGGCCTTCGCGGCGGACAAGGTGCTGGGGCTCTATAACGATTGGGGCGCGCAGACCTTCGACGAAGGCGGCAAGGTGGGTTGCTCGATCTGGAGCCAGCCGATCCGCGACGAGGGCAAATACAAGAAACGCGGCGCGATCTACGCCTACGTGACCCACCGCCCGTGGGACAAGCGGATCAACGAGGTCAGCTTCGCCGCCGGCTACACCTTTAAGAAAGACAGCACGGTGCGCCTGCGCATCGGCGGCCAGCGCTTCACCTTGTTCACCGACGGCACCACCGCCTGGAGCCGGTCCGCCAAGGACGACCAGGAAATCGTCGGCGCCATGAAGCGCGGCGCGTCGATGATCGTCTCCGGCGTCTCGACGCGCGGCACCCGCACGACCGATACGTATTCCCTACAGGGCTTCACCAAGGCGTATCAGGCGATCGGCAAGGCGTGTAAAGTGAACTAGCGGGGTCGAGGGCCCCTTGCGCAATAAACGTCCCTAGCGATTCGTCGATGGGCTGGAACCTCATGTCGGACTCCGAGCAAAACGTCGAATGTCCCGTCCATGGAACTACCGACG
This sequence comes from Alphaproteobacteria bacterium, assembly GCA_965228425.1. Classification (GTDB taxonomy): domain Bacteria; phylum Pseudomonadota; class Alphaproteobacteria; order UBA8366; family UBA8366; genus JAJFJD01. Next base: position 559,620 of record OZ245815.1, read on the forward strand.
GGGCCTATATCTGCACTCATTTGATGAATGATCCCTTGCAGCCGTGGTTTTGCGACTATCCGTCGGAGGATAATCCATGGCCGGATGCCTGGTGTGGCGCATGTGAGCAGGTGTTTCAAACGGAAGGCGAATGGAATGAGAATAACGAAGACGGCGCTGAAATTAGATTGGTTTGTAGTCGCTGCTATGACGATCACCAGGGAAGCAGCGTTGCGCCATTGATGGAAGCGGCGTCGAAACGATGGGAACCGTTCGTTTCGGATGCAATTGACGAACTGACGACAAAGCAGGACCAGTTACAGGATCGTTTCGATCTCTCGAAGCACGAACGCTGGGACTACGACCAAGAGACCGGCCAGATCGTGTTTTCCAACGCGGGTGTGTCGGCGGTGGCCGCGCACTTTCAAATCGTCGGGTCGATTTCCACCGTAAACGACACATGGCTTTGGTCCTGGGCGAATTTCAGCCTCGTTCCGGAAATCTTCGAGCGGTTGGTCTCGGTGCGCGAATTCGGAGAAACCCAGCGTTTTCCGAATCTCACCACGCCGAAATGGCCGGCGACCGAGGAAGACGGGTGGGAAATGACGGCAATTGCCGCAAAGGTTCTGAACGCCGACGGCGCTTACCGACCTCCGAGTAAGTCAGGTTTTCTTTTTATGCTGCTCATGGACGTTGGAACCGTTCAGTGAACTCGCACGGCCGCTTGTCGTGGATGCAAGCGTCGCGTCGTCCAAGCGTCACGCCAACCGCTTTGCAGCGGACGCGCCGCGCGGTATGACTCATTGTATCCGCCGTCTCGAGGGTACAGTCGGCAGAAGGACGCTTGATCATGATCTATGCCCGCAACGGTTCCGATGCGATTGCCGAGCGCTATGAGGTGATTTCACCCGGCACGGGACTCCAGCATTGGGGGACCACCTTTTTCGGCCCGCGCACCTCGACGCGCCGTGCGCCGGGGCCGCAAGCGACCATGTCGGAGCTTCAGGCGCATGAGGCGATCAAGCCTCATTTCCACGGCGTGACCATGTTCCAGCTCTTCATTGCCGGGTCCGGCACGATCGGCAACCGCGGGCAGGCATTGAAACCGCTGACGGTTCAGTTCAAGGATCGCCATACCGCCTACGGTCCGGTCACGGCCGGCCCCGAGGGCCTCTCCTTTGTCGCGCTCAGGATGTACACCGGCGATTCCAAGCCGATCTACATCCACAACAAGGACGAAGCGAAGGAGAAGATACGCCCGAGCAAGCGGCGCAATCTCACGTCGGAGCAAGTTGGCTTCTCGATCGAGCCGGTCCTCGGGGCCCGCACGGAAGCGGCGTGGGAGACGGTGCTCGAAGACGACGACGGCATGTGCGCCAAGGTCGTCCGGCTGGGCGCCGGCATGACCGTTAAGGGACCGGACCCGGGGATCGCCGGCGGCTACTACGTCTTCGTCGGGAACGGCAGCCTGCGGCACGAAGGCGAGGAATTACCGCTGTGGTCCATGGTCGTCGTCGAGAAATGCGAGGATGCGTTCGACATACGGGCGGGTGCAAAAGGCCTCGAGGCGCTCGTCCTACAATATCCGCACGAAGATCAATAAGCCGCCGGCCGCCGCCGCTTTCACCGCCATGTCGCCATCTCTGTTGGCGATGCCTCCACGGTCCCTTCCCATAATGTGCCGAGGAAGGTGTCGAATTCCACCGGGTCGAAGCCGTCTGCGCCCACGTCCGGGGTGAAGGTGAGTTCGGCGAAGAACACGCCGTCCGGCACATTGAACAGGTCGACCCGGACATAATCGAAATCCGCCGACAGGGTCTCGGCGATCGAACACATCTTTTCCAACCTGGGCGGACGCGGGAAATCGGCGTCATTCGGATAACTGTTTCTGACGCGAAGTTTTTTCCAATTCGTGTCGAACAGCAGCCGGCGCTTGAACGGTTCCCGCAGCACGACCTGGATATAGGCGATTTTCCCGTGGAAACAGTGGATCTTGTAGTCCGCCAACCGGTCGCCGCCGTCCCAGAACAACGCTTTCTCGAACAGCAGGCAGGGTTTGATATGCCGGTACTGCGTTTCGCGGCGGATGTAGTAGAAGTTTTGCCGTAGCCAGCCGTCGGTCAGCGCAACGAGGGCGTCGAAATCCTCGGCCGACTTGTCGCGCACCATGCGGAACCAGCCGCTGCCGTGGTTCGGCTTGATCATAAAGGCGTCCGGCAGGCCGTCCCAGACATCCCGCGTCAACCGCTTCGCGGTCGCATGCAGGGGCACCATATGGCCGGCGCCGATCTTCGGGGTGACCAAGTCGCGGACCGCCAATTTATCGCAATAGTCCTGAACCCGCGTCATCTCCGCCGAGCCGAGGCGTGCGCCGACGCGTTCGGTGAAGGACACCGGCGGCGTACGGGGCAGGCGGCCATGATGTTTCAGATAAAGCAGTTTTGCGAACCAGCGGTCCGGCAGGATAAGGCGCGCGGCTTTTCGGAAGGCGTAGCTGGGCATCGGGATGCGATCGTTCGGGATTGGGACTGTGCGATGTATCCGGGCGCGCCTAGTGGGCCGGGCCGGTGAGTATTTGTCAAACACCCGGCGATGGCGAACAATTGACGTCGATGCAGGCAGGGGGAGCGGCCGCGATGACGGAGAACCAATCGACTGAAACTGCCGACGTAACGGTGCTGGGGGCCGGCATCGTCGGTATCTGCACGGCCTTGTCGCTGACGGAGCGCGGTTTCAAGGTGGCGCTCCTCGACCGCAACCCGCCGGCGGAAGGCGCCAGCTTCGGCAATGCCGGGTCGCTGTCGCCATGGTCCTGCGTGCCGCAATCCATGCCGGGCTTGTGGAAGAGTGTCCCGAAATGGCTGCTCGACCCGGAGGGGCCGATCGCGCTCCGTCTCGGTTATCTGCCGACCTTCCTGCCGTGGGGCGTGCGCTTCCTGCGCGCCGCCCGCCCCGAGGGGCTGGACGCGATCGCCGATGCGATGATGGCGCTGACCCGCCCGACGCTGGATATCTACCGGCGGCACATCGCGGGGACGGGCCGGGAAGACCTGATCCGTGATGGCGTCTATGTGCATGTCTACCGGAACGCGGCGGACGCGGACCTGTCGGCGCTGGGCTGGCGCATGCGGCGCGACCGTCAGGTCCCGCTCGAGGTCGTGAAGGGCGACGAACTGCGCGAGGTCGAGCCGGCGCTGTCGCCGGAATTCGAGGCCGCGGTCCTGATCAAGCAGCAGGGGCGTGCGCTCGATCCGGGCGGGATCGGCAAGGCGCTGGCGGAGAAGGCGCAGTCGATGGGCGTCGACTTCCGCCGCTGCGCGGTCGACCGGCTGGTCCCTGAAGCCGACGGCGCATGGCGGATCGAGACCGATGCCGGGCCGGTCGCGGCGAAACGCGTGGTGGTCGCGATGGGCGCCTGGTCGGGTAAGCTGCTGTCCGGTCTCGGCGTCGATTGTGCCCTCGAAGCCGAGCGGGGCTATCATCTGGTGTTCCGCGACCCCGGCGTGATCCTGAACAACGCGATCATGAATGTGGACGGCAAATTCGTGGTCAGTTCGATGAATGCGGGGGTGCGCTGCGCGGGCACCGCCGAGTTCGCGGGCGTGGACGCGCCGCCGGACTATCGCCGGGCGCAGGTCTTCGCGCGGCTGGTGAAACGGATGTTCCCCGACATCAACACCGACGACACGGTCGAATGGATGGGGCCCCGCCCGTCGACGCCGGATTCGGTGCCGTTTCTCGGCGATATCCCCGGCTTCGAGAACCTCTACGCCGCCTTCGGCCACGGTCACACGGGCCTGACGATGGCGCCCAAGACCGGCGAGATCCTCGCCGGGGTGATCGCGGGCGAGAAGCTCGATGTCGACATGACGCCCTACCGGATCGACCGTTTCGGGTGAGCCGGGCGCTATCGTTATGCGCCGCATATCTCAACCAGGATCATACCCGAATAGATTGAGAAATGGCGGTTAACAATGTCCTAACCAACGTCCTGTAGTCTGCGACCTTCCACGGAAGGTTCGTTAGATGCCAAGCACCATAGGTGTTTCGACACCACAATTCCGAACCGCCTTGATTCGCAAACTCAAGAACATCGCGCCCGGCCATGACGTGGAGTTCGTAAGTTGCGAAAGAGGGATAGCGTTCCGAATGGTTGACGGCGATGGATGCCAGCGCTCGGGCATCGTAAGAATTTACCGAAATCACAAGCGAGCGTTGGGCCGCTCGAAACTAATTGATCAATTGCGGACTGCTGGGTTCCCGAAAAACTTAGCGGCGAAATCCCAAGTCAATTGTTGAAAGGGAACTTTCGATGACTCGCTGGGCAAATATACAGTCAGGGAATGCGTTGCGGAAAAAGCCGGAGGATATTGTTCGTTCTAAACTCGGGTCCAAAGAATGTTCTCCGGCAGTTGAAATAGATACAAACCTACGATCGGATACATCGTTTGGTGTGAGTGTGTTTAGTTTAGGTCGCCGTGCGCTTTTGCCGTTCCTAGTGATGATCCTATCCCTAGTATTTGAGACAGGTTCCTTAGGCGCAGCGGAAACGGATCCAAATTGTTTCGATTCAGAATCCGTGACAGTTAGAATATCGGATGAGTTGTTTTCGATACCGATCCGCTACAGACCGCACATTACGACGGTGACCCAAGAAAGCATCTCGCCGAAGAACGCCAAGACTTGGCCTCATCATTGTGCGGCAGGCGCTAGCGGTGGTATCGCTCAGCCGATTAGTGCCATGAGGGTTTCAATGAGTTTTGGCCATCGTGAAGCCGTGCGAGACGAAAAATCGAAACCGATAGACGGCACCTTTATCTGGATTTCTCGTACCGGGCGGCCGTACTCAATCAGCTCAGCGATCAAAGATGGATTCGAGGCGTCGGTGAGACGGTCCGAGCGAAATGTCAAAGATTTATCACGAGTCGATCGATTTTACGCTTTTGAAAAAGGAGAGTGGGATAACACCTATATTGGGCCATTCATGGCGCTTCCCGATGGCAGGAAAACACCGGATGGGTATCCGCTTGTGGTGGAATGTAGAGGTCCCGCCGCACCAAACAAAAATCGGATTGAAAAATTAATCTCTTTCGAATGCGATGTTCGATACCTGTGGGCAACGGGCGTTGAATTGCGATACCGATTCTCACAACGTGAGTATGGTATCAATCAGTGGTCCGCGCTTGATGGTGCGGTCACTAATTTTTTCCGAGATATACAAAGCACGGTGCCGAAGTAGTCTTGGAGCGATTCGCCTCCACGATTATCTCGTTGCCAGACTCGGAAAGTCTGCCCCATTCCCAATTCCATGGAGTGATTTGGCCGTGATTTAAGTTGAGTCCTGGTGCTCAGAGGTTCAGGGAACGACCACCCCTCCATTCGGAGGAATACGCTAAAACCATTGGCGGCGGGGCCTTTCCCCCCTATATCATCGCGGTATGAGCGAAACAGCGCCCACATTGCAGGATTTCATGCCCGGCGGCCCGGCCGCGGCCGGCGCGTCAGCCGACTCGCGCGTGAACCTGATGGGGATGGACCGCGACGATCTGGCGGAAGCGCTGGCGCCGCTGGATGTGAAGCCGTTCCGCGCCAAGCAGGTCTTCCAGTGGATCTATAACCGCGGCGTCACCGATTTCGAGGAGATGACCAACCTGTCGAAACCCCTGCGGGCCGAGTTGGCCGAGCGGTTCCGGATCGACCGGCTCGGCGTGAACACCGAGCAGCGCTCGACCGACGGCACCCGCAAGTGGCTCGTCCGGTTCGACGACGCGCAGGAAGCGGAAACCGTCCATATCCCGGAAACGGACCGCGGCACGCTCTGCGTCTCCAGCCAGGTCGGCTGCACCCTGACCTGCACCTTCTGCCATACCGGCACGCAGAAACTGGTGCGCAACCTGGAGGCGCGGGAAATCGTCGGCCAGATCATGCTGGCGCGCGACGCCTTCGGCGAATGGCCGTCGCCGTCGGAGGACCGGCAGCTCACCAACATCGTGATGATGGGGATGGGCGAGCCGCTCTATAATTTCGAGAATGTGAAGAAGGCGCTCACGATCGCGATGGACGGCGAAGGGCTGGCGATCTCGCGCCGCAAGATCACGCTGTCCACATCGGGCGTGGTGCCGATGATCCATCGCTGCGGGTCGGAGATCGGCGTCATGTTGGCGATCTCCCTGCACGCGGTGCGCGACGACCTGCGAAACGAGCTGGTGCCGATCAACCGCAAACACCCGATCGCCGAATTGCTCGACGCCTGCCGCGCCTATACCGGGCTCAGCAACGCGCGGCGCATCACCTTTGAATACGTCATGCTGAAGGGGGTCAACGATTCGGCGGCGGACGCGCGCGAACTCGCGCGGCTGATCCAGGGCATCCCGGCGAAGATCAATTTGATCCCGTTCAATCCCTGGCCCGGCGTCGCCTACGACTGTTCGGAACAGGCCGCGATCGACCGATTCTCCGACATCGTGCAGCGCGCCGGCTATTTCGTGACCGTGCGCACGCCGCGCGGGCGCGACATCCTCGCCGCCTGCGGCCAGCTCAAAAGCGACAGCGTGCGCGCCAGGGGCCAGAAGACCGGGATGGCGGGCACGCTCTAGCGGTTAGCTGCCGAAGTCGCTTCCGCCGTCGTCGCCGCCGTCGTTCTCGTCGATCGTGGTGCCGAAGTGGAACGGGAATTCTTCGTTCCCGGTGGCGGAGCCGTCCGCGCCCACGGCGGTGTTGAACGCGATCTGGTCGACGCTGCGCTGCGGGCGCACCGGCACGAAGGTCTCGCCGGACCGCTGAATGATGCTGATGCCCGACAGGATCTTGGCCAGCCGTTGCTCCGACACATTTGCGCCGGGCTTGGCGCAGACATAGCCGAAAAGCACCCGTGTAGGCCGGCCGAAGGAATCCCGGGGATCGAAATCCCATTCCGAATTGAACCCGGCGCACTGCCGTCCGTCGGCGAGGCGGAAGGGCTGGAAGTCCATCGCATCATGCTGGGCGGCGAGGGTGATCTTCTCGCCCCATGTCTTGTTCTGCGCGCGTACCGCGTTCCAGGTATCGACCATCCGCTCCATCCAATAGTCGTATTGCAGCGCCAGCCCTTCGCCGAGCGCGGTGTCATATACGGCTTCCAGAGTGAGGTCCCCGGTTTCGAAGCGCGCATAGGCGACATGCTCGAAGGCGTCGAGATGATGAATGCGCACCACCTTGGCGTCGCGCATGGCGGGGTCTTCGAAGGTGATCAGCGCCTCGGTGCTCGGCGCGCGTTTGGTCACCGGATATTGCGCGGTAAGGCATCCGCCGAGGGCGAGGACCGCCGCGCAAGCGACGGTGCGGGAAAGAATGGAACCGGTTCGTCTGGCCATGCGGATTCTCCTCTATGGCAAATCGGTATGGTTAGGCGGTTTCGGCGGACCAGTATGAGGCTAGATCGCGCATGGGGCGAGACAACTCTCGGTGATGAGATTTTACCGGGCCGGCCGCAATAGCCCCGGCCGCGCGCCGCCGCTTGCGGCCAAGCGTTCTTTCCCTATACTCCGCCGCGATTCCAACAGTTTGCGTTGCGCGGAGGGCCCGGCGATGGGCGACAAGATCAATAAGGTGGTGCTGGCCTATTCGGGCGGGCTCGACACGTCGGTCATTCTGAAATGGCTGCAGGAGGTCTACGACTGCGAGGTGGTGACTTTCACCGCCGATCTCGGCCAGGGTGAGGAACTGGCGCCCGCGCGCAAGAAGGCCGAGATGTTCGGCATCAAGGAAATCTACGTCGACGACCTGCGCGACGAGTTCGTGCGCGACTACGTCTTCCCCATGTTCCGCGCCAACGCGCTGTACGAGGGCGTCTATCTGCTGGGCACGTCGATCGCGCGGCCCTTGATCGCCAAGCGCCAGATCGAGATCGCGCGCGAGACCGGGGCCGACGCGGTGGCCCATGGCGCCACCGGCAAAGGCAACGACCAGGTGCGCTTCGAGCTGGCCTATTACGCGCTCAACCCGGACATCAAGGTCATCTCGCCCTGGCGGGAATGGGACCTGACCAGCCGGACCGTGCTGATCGACTACGCGGAAAAGCATCAGATCCCGGTGCCCAAGGACAAGCGCGGCGAAGCGCCGTTCTCGGTCGACGCCAACCTGCTGCATATCTCCGCCGAGGGGAAGGTGCTGGAGGACCCGGCCGAGGAAGCGCCGGACTACGTCTATTCCCGCACCGTCGATCCGGAGAAGGCGCCGGACACGCCGACCGTCGTCGAGATCGATTTCGAGAAGGGCGACCCGGTTGCCATCGACGGCAAGAAGCTGGGCCCGGCGGCGCTGCTGACCCGGCTCAACGAACTCGGCGGGGCCAACGGGATAGGCCGGGTCGATCTGGTCGAGAACCGTTTCGTCGGCATGAAGTCGCGCGGCATCTACGAAACGCCGGGCGGCACCGTGCTGATCGCGGCGCACCGGGCGATGGAATCGATCACACTCGACCGCGAGGCGACGCATCTCAAGGACGAGATGATGCCGCGCTACGCCAAATTGATCTACAACGGCTTCTGGTTCGCGCCGGAACGCGAGATGCTGCAGGCGCTGATCGACAAGAGCCAGGAGCCGGTGACCGGCCGCGTCCGGCTGAAGCTGTACAAGGGCAACGTCATCGTGATCGGCCGCGAAAGCCCGAACAGCCTGTATAGTCTGGAACACGTCACCTTCGAGGAAGACTCGGTCTACGACCAGCGCGACGCGGAAGGATTCATCAAGCTGAACGCGCTGCGCCTCCGTCTCGCGAACCGGCGCAATGGCTGACCTTGGCCGGCGCTCATTACCGCAAACCAAGGCTTAGGCACGTAACGGCAGGGTGAAACCTCGTCAATTCAATCTATGGAAGCTCCTGTGCTCTATCGTATCGTCTACCTCAGTTCCGCCGTTGGCCCTATCACGCCAGCGGTACTTGCAGACATCCTTGACCGGTCGCGCCGCAACAACAAAGCCGATGGGATCACCGGCGTTTTGCTCTACGATGAAGGCAATTTCATCCAGGTGCTCGAAGGTCCGAAGGACGAGGTGACGGCGTGCTTCGATCGAATCCTGGAGGATGAGCGGAACACCGGCTGGATCGTCTTGGAGAGAAAACCGGTCGAGGCGCGCGTCTTCGCCGGCTGGGACATGGGCTATATTGCCGTTTCGGACCTGCCCGACGACCAGCGGGCCAACTTTATCGATCTGTCCGACTTGAGCCATTCCGACAAGATGACCGAAATCGAAGGGGACGAGATGGTCGCGATCTTCATGAAATCGTTCCTGCGCGGTGTCCGCGCGACGCACGCCGTTTAGGGCCGAACACCGTCACGTCCGGCAGACGGAGACGCCGCCGTCCACCAGCATCGCCGCGCCGGTCATAAAACTCGACGCGTCCGACGCCAGAAAGAGGACGGATTGCGCGATTTCCTCCGGCATGGCGATACGCTTCAACGCATGCAGATTTTCAACGAAGGCGGTCGCTTCCGGCGTGTCGGTGACGGTGCGGCCCATCGGCGTCTCGGTGCCGCCGGGTAGGATGGCATTCACCCGGATACCAACCGCGCCGAATTCGGCGGCGAGCACCTGGGTCAATCCGATCAGGCCGGCCTTGCTCGCCGCATAGGCCGCCATCCCGGGCATGCCTGCGGTGTGGCCGACGAAGGTCGAGTTGAAGATCAGCGATCCGCCGCCCCGCGCGGCCAACGCCGGCAGTTGATGCTTCGCGCCCAGAAAGGCGCTGGTCAAATTGGTGTCGAGTGTGTCGCGCCATCCGTCCAGCGATAGACCGGTGGCCGGTCCCATCTCCCCCAGGATACCCGCATTGTTGAACGCGATATCCAGGCCGCCATAGGTTTCGATCGCCAGCGCGACCAGCGCCTTGGCGCAGCTCTCGTCCCGAATGTCGCCGGCGTGGGCGACCGCCGCGCCGCCGTCTGCGGTGATGTCGGCGACTAATTCTTTTAACGCGCCGTGCCGCCGCGCCGTGACGACGACCTTGGCGCCTTCGCGCGCCAACAGCACCGCCGCCGCCCGGCCGATGCCCGAACTCGCGCCGGTGACGATGGCGACTTTTCCATTTAGCGATTTCATGCGTGATCCCCGTATTCGCACTGTGACGGATTGGTTTTCGCCACACTGCGTACGAGTCCGGGCCGGAGCGGGCCACCCGAAACTTGCGGTCGCGCGATTCGTCATTGAACTGCAACGCCACCGTAACGGAACGAGTCGAAGCGTCCGGCTATTACTTGCTGCCGAAACATCTTTGTCATCCCCCGGCTGCGTCGGTCCCATGCCGATAGCAGAGTCCCGGCGCGCCGGTGCCGTGGAGGTGATCCAACTGTTATGGAACAATCCTATAAAATTCTATTCCTCTCGCGCCGCGGCTCTGCGCGGAGTCTCATGGCGAAGACCATTGTCGATCATCATGGCAAAGGCCGTTTCGAGGCGGTTCGCGCCGCTGTCGATCCGGCAGTTCAAGTCGAACCCTTGGCGCTCGACGTGTTACGGCAGGCTGGGTTCGACGTGGAACCGACCCCGCCGCAACACTGGGGCGATTTCGTTGGCGAAACCGCCGAATCGCTGGATTTCGTTTTCACGTTGAGCGATACGGCGGCGGGCGAGTCGATACCGGATTGGCCGGGCGGGCCGGTCACCGCGCATTGGAGCTATCCGGACCCCGTCCTCACCGAGGGTGACGGGTGGGAAAAGCGCCAGGCCTATGGCCGCTTGCTGGCCGGGCTGGAACGTCATCTGCGCACCTTCATGGAATTCCCGATCGCGACATTGGATCGGCTTACGCTGCAGCAGAAAATCACCGAACTCGGCCGCTCGAGCGTATCCGCCGACTGATCGCAGCGGCCAAGCCGGATTTCGCGCCGCCCGCCTCGCGTCTAGCCGTCCAGGTCGCGCGTCATCTCGACTTGGGGAATTCGCTGTCCTTGCTTTTCGCGATAGGTTTCGCGGACTTGGTTGAAACCGAGCGCCTCGTAATAGCTGACCGCGTTCAGAGTGGCGGTCAGCCGGCGGGGCGCGTGGCCGTTCGCCGCCGCGTCTTTCTCACAGGCGTCGAACAAGGCGCGGCCGACCCCACGCCCGTGATGCGCCGGATCGACGAAGAGGCTAACCAACTCGTCCCCCCGCCACGATGCGAACCCGATCACCGTACTGTCGTCCAGGGCCGCGATCCAGAATGCCTCGCCGCCCGTGTCGGCCGCCTCCACATATTTCTTCGCTGTCCGGCCATGGAGCCACGCCTCAACCGCCGGGGGCTCCACGAACGCGGCGCAAACGGCCGTCACCGCCTGCGTGTGAATGCGGTGCATGTCGGCGGCATCGTCGGGCGCCATACGGCGGATTATCAACCTCATCTCAATCATTTCCGGGCATGCGACACTACCCCGGTATCACCGATACCCCGATGGCCCAGCCGTGCGTCAGCAACAGGGCGACGTAGAGCGCCAGGCCGGCGGCGATGCGGGCGAGGCCGATGCCGGCCCAGTCGATCTTGGTGCGGCTTTGAACCGCCGCCAGGAACGGGATGACAGACGTGGTCAGCGCCACCGGGCCCCAGGCCGATCCGAGCGTGATGCGGCGGCGCTGGTCGATATGCCACATGCCGCCGAAACACAGCACGGCGATGCCGCCGAACAGGGCGAGGCTCGCGTCGTCGCCGTTGGCGAGCAGATGCGTCACGCTCCACAGGCCGATCCCCCACAGGCCGGGGTGGCGCGTGATCGTCATGATGCCGGGGGCGGGATGCGGCTGTTCGGCGTGACGCTCGCCCGCGACCATGGTGATGTTGGGTGTCGTCAGGCTGGCGGCCAGCAGGATGCAGGCGAAGGGCATCAGCAGGAGCGGGATGGCCAGCAGTCCGGGCGCGGGCTGCCACAGAATCACGCGGGGTGCGGCGTTGTAGGCGGCGACCGCCCAGGCCAGGGTGCCCAACGACAGGACCGAATAGGCCACCCGGAAGCCGGTCTCGCCCAAAGCCTTGATGACGGGCACGCGCACCGTTACGCTCGACAGGAAGAAATGCCCGCCGACGAACACCGCGACGGCCAGCAGCAGTGCTTCAATCGTTCCGATCATGCGCGCATTATTCGCACCTCAACCCGCGCCGTCCAGATGGAAGGGCGCCAAGGAACCGACAATGTCAGACTCCGATGCCGATGCGCCACGCGTCGACGACCCTGTCGCCGAAGCGATCCTGGGCCTGCTCGAAGATTTGCCGCCGGAGAAATCGATTAGTCCGATGGACGCGGCGCGGGCGGTGGCCGAGGCGCGCCGGCGGCCCGGCGATGGCCCGCAGCTGTGGCGGCGGTATATGAACGCGGTGCGCCAGCAGGCGGTGCATCTGGCGCGGCAGGGACGGATCGAGATCACGCGCAAGGGAAAGCCCGTGGATCCCAATAATTTCAAGGGGGTGGTACGGTTGCGCCTGCCCGTCGCCGGCCAGAACGACGGCTAGAGCGCGGGCGGCTCGACCCCGGCCTGACGGCAGGCGGCGACCAGCGTGTTGCGCAACAGGCAGGCGATGGTCATCGGCCCGACGCCGCCCGGCACCGGCGTGATCGCGCCCGCGACACGGCTTGCTTCGGAAAAGCATACGTCGCCGACCAGCCGGTATTTTCCCGCGTCGCCTTCCTTCGGCACCCGGTTGATCCCGACGTCGATCACGGCCGCGCCCGGCTTCACCCAGTCGCCGCGGATCATCTCGGGTCGGCCGACGGCGGCGACCAGGATATCGGCGCGTCGGCACACCGCCGGCAGATCGCGGGTGCGCGAATGGGCCACCGTCACCGTGCAGCTTTCGCCCAGCAGCAGCGCCGCCATCGGTTTGCCGACGATGTTCGATCGCCCGACCACCACCGCCTCCAGGCCGGACAGGTCGCCCAACCGGTCTTTCAGCATCATCAGGCAGCCGAGCGGCGTGCAGGGCACCAAACCTTCGCCGCCGGTCGCCAGCCGCCCGGCGTTGATCACATGGAAGCCGTCCACGTCCTTGTCCGGATCGATGGCGGCGATCACCTTGTCGGCGTCGATCTGGTCGGGTAGCGGCAGTTGCACCAGGATGCCGTGCACCGTGTCGTCGCGGTTGAGTTGATCGACCAACGCCAGCAGGTCGGCCTCGCCGGTATCCGCCGGCAGCGAATGCTCGAAGCTCTGCATGCCGGCCTCGACGGTCTGCTTGCGTTTGTTGCGGACGTAGACCTGGCTCGCCGGGTCTTCGCCCACCAGCACCACGGCCAAGCCGGGCACCAATCCGTGTTCCTTGGTCGCGCCGGCCGCCGCCGCGCCGACGCGCTCCCGCAGGTCCGCCGCGAATCCCTTGCCGTCGATGATGCTTGCGTCAGTCATTTATGGGCCTCGAGCCAATGTTGGAGATGCGGCAACAGGATCTTGGGATCGCCGGCGACGTGGACGGTCTTGCGGCGGTCCTTCGCGCCGGCGGCGATGGACATGCTGGTCTTCGGCAGTTTCCAGGTTTTGGCAAGGAGCTTGATCAAGGCGGCATTCGCCTTGCCGTTTTCGGGGGCGGCCGTGACCCGCGCGCGGAGCGCGGTGCCGCCGTCTTGCGCGGCCGACAGTCCATCGATTCGGCTGACCGACGCCTTCGGCGTCAACCGGATGGCGACGGCGACGCCATCATCCCGTGATATGACCGGAAGCGCCGCCATTCGTGCCGGTTCCTAGCGGGGCCAGTATTCGATCAGCAGGTTCTTGGCGAAGAACAGCAACAGCAGGACGACCAGCGGCGACAGGTCGATACCGCCGAGATTCGGCAGGATCCGGCGGATCGGCCGCATGACCGGCTCGGTGATGCGATACAGAAAATCGCCCACCAGATAGACGAATCGATTGCTGGTGTTGATCACGTTGAACGCGATCAGCCAGCTCATGATCACCTGAATGATGATGATCCAGACGAAGATGTCGACGATGGTGACGATCAACAACAGCAGTGAGTTCATAGGTGTGGGACCTGTCCCCGGTTGTCCGAACGGCGCACCCTAGCCGTAACACCGGAAGGGTGGCAAGGCCCCGCAGCGACGCGGCGCTTGACATGACCCTGATCCCTTCACATATTCCGCACGCTTCGGCGTGTTTCGCGCCGTCGCACCCAGTGTCGGGGCCGTAGCTCAGTTGGGAGAGCGTCGCGTTCGCAATGCGAAGGTCAGGGGTTCGACTCCCCTCGGCTCCACCATTTTCCCGATAAGAATAAAGACGTTATAGGATGCCGGCTGTCCGCGGGATTTCGCGGTGAACGGTCGATCGAACCGTCTCGCGGCAGATGTCGATACCGCGCTCGAACATAGCGTTCCCGTTCCGCGCGGCCTCGGAACGGTCCAGTGCCGTTATGGGTCGCTTGGTCTGACACTGTCGCCTGGATACAATGACCGCTCAGCTTGGATTTCCCGGCAGTCGCCGCGTATGTCGGGTTCGGCCATCTACGGCTGCGTAAGCCGTGACCTTAGAGGAGGTTCGAGATGACGCGGAAAACGGGGGTTACCCGCACGCCCGGGAGCGTGCGGAACGTCGAAACGGGGTGCGCAGGACGTGGGATCGCCCTGGCCGCGCTCGCCGCGCCGTTGTTTCTGTCCGCCTGTCTGGGGGGCGCCACAACCTCTCAACAACCCGCAAAGTTCACACCCGCCGCCAAGGCCGGCGCCTATCCGGCCCGGTCCGTACCGGCGCAAATCGTCGATGCCGATCATTTTACGCCTGCCGCCGCGAAGAAAGGATCCCTCCACGGGCTTCGCCGTTCCAAGCAGTACTCCCGGCTCTGGAGCCGCCGCGCCGGTGAGGCCGGCTACATCTATATCGGTTCGCTCAGCGTCCCGATAGTGAAGACTTGCCGGGAAACCCGCTGCCGCGACGTCCAAAAACGGCTCGCGCAGACGGCGGCGCGGCGTGGCGCAGACCTGTTGGATATCCAAGGATTTCGATACAAAGCTCGATTGAAGACTCGGACGTCGCAGGGAAAGTGCCTGGAATACGGGGCCTACACGACGGTACAGCAATACTATTGCCCCCCTGTCGGCGGCGCGTCCTGCCGTTACGTCGATCGCAAGGTACGGCAATGCCTGCGCTACGATACCAAATATGACGGTTCCAACAGGGAATACTACACGACCCACGGCAAGGTCGGATTGTGGCGCAAGGAGCCTGCGCTGGCGGCGGAAAAGGCGAAAAGAGATGCGGCGCGCCGAAAGGCCGGAAAGGCGGCAGAGCGGCGCTGGGCCGCCAACGTGTCGCGCAGCCTGAAGGGGCATTTGAAAGAAATTACCAGCGTGGCGTGGAGCCCGGACGGACGTTTCCTCGCCAGCGGATCACAGGACAAGAGCGTGCGCATCTGGGACACGGCCAGCGGCAAGACCGTGCGCGAGTTGAAGGGCCGCAGGTGCAATGCAAACTACTGCTCCTACGTGGCCGTCACGTGGAGTCCGGACGGGCGTCGAATTGCGGTTTCGGCAGGGGACAAGACTGCCCGTATCTGGGACGCCGCGACGGGCAAGATCGTATACACATTGAAAGGCGGCAAGGCCTCTATTTGGAGAATGGCCTGGAGTCCGGACAGCCGCTTTCTCGCCGGCACGTCCTTCAAGACCGTACGGATTTGGAATGCGGCAAACGGCCAACTCGTACGCACCCTGACCGGGCATACGGAAGGGGTTTCGAGCGTGGCGTGGAGTCCCGACGGGCGTTTGCTCGCCAGCGGGTCCTATGACAAGACCGTGCGCGTCTGGGATGCCGCGAACGGGAAACGGGTGCACAGGTTGTACGGCTTTCCCCACTGGGTCACGACCGTGGCGTGGAGCCCGGACGGTCGCTTTCTCGCCAGCACATCGTCGAAGAGGGTTTATATTTGGGACGCCGTCACGCGTAAGCTCGAGCACAAATTGACGGGGCATTCCGACACGGTCGACGCCGTGGCGTGGAGTCCGAACGGGAAAACCCTCTCCAGCGGGTCGAAATTCACCGACCATGAGCGCTCGGACAATACCTTGCGCCTGTGGTCCGCCTCCGGCTTCAAGCCCTTGACGGGACTGGGCTGGCCGTCCAGCAACATCAAAGCTTTGGCCTGGAGCCCGGACGGGCGCTTCCTTGCCGTCGGGCTTAGGAATGCCAAGATCGATATCCTCAAGGTCAGCGCTCGGACCGCCATGCGGCGACCAATGGCCGCCGCGAGAGATGTTTCGCGATGATCGGTCGGTTTAGTGCTGGCGCCCTGTCCGCCTGCGCGGTGATCCTGATGATCGGTGCCTCCGCGATGGCGCAGCTGGTGGACCCGTTCTCGTCTCGGTCGAAGACAGAGCGGGTGCAGCCGATAGCCTACGCGGTTGCGTGGAGTCCGGATGGGCGCTTCGTCGCCCACGGGTACGGAAAGCCGCTCTATTCCAAAGGCAGGGTGGGTGTGGTTATCAGGGACGCTGCCACCGGCAAGCGGGTACGCATCCTATGGCACGACGACGGTGTTCGTGGCGTGGCATGGAGCCCGGACAGTCGATACCTTGCCACCGGGGCGGGTTTGAACGTGCATATTTGGGACACCGCCAGCGGCAAGGTCGTGCGCAGCTTGAGCGGTAGTCGCAAGTTGGTCCTCAGCGTGGCGTGGAGCCCGGACGGCCGTTTCATCGCCAGCGGGTCGTATGGCAAACCAGTGCGGGTTTGGGACGCCGGCAACGGCAAGGCGGTGCACACGCTGACGGGGCATACCAAAGGGGTTTCGAGCGTAGCGTGGAGTCCGGATGGGCGTTTGCTCGTCAGCGGGTCCCATGACAATACCGTGCGCGTCTGGAATAGGGGCAGTGGGCGAACGGTAATCGCCTTGAGGCACGGCTCCCATGTCTACAGCGTAGCCTGGAGCCCGGACGGCCGCTTTCTCGCCACCGGGTCGCACGACAAGACTGCGATTATTTGGAACGCCGCCGACGGCCGGTCGGTGCGCACATTGCGTCACGATTCCATCGTCCGCGGCTTGGCCTGGAGCCCGGACGGCCGCTTTCTCGCCACCGCGTCGGCCGGCAAGGCCGTGCGCATTTGGGAAGCCGCCACCGGCCGGGTGGTGCGCAAAATGTCGAGTCGCAAGGTTGCCTTCGAAATGGCGTGGAGCCCGGACGGTACCGCCCTCGTTATCCCGGGGCAGACGACCGTCGATGTGCTGGAGCGCTCACCTCGCGCCGGCGCGCCCGCGCAAGGCGACCGTACCGGCCAATACGCTGCCCTCGCGCGGAGTGGCCAGGAACGCATCAGAAAGCGTGACTATGCGGGAGCCGAGGCTGATTTAACCAAGGCGCTGGCTAATTCGCCGCCCAAGTCGGCGCGGGCCGATCTGCATTACGCACGCGCTTATGCACGATACCTTCAACGCAGAACCGATCGGGCGGTCAAAGACCTCGACGCGGCGCTTAGGCTCAAGCCCGACGTTCGGGCCTATGGTCTACGCGGCCGGATCCGCTTGGAGCAAAGGAACTACGCGGGGGCCAAAGCCGATTTCGGCCGGGCCCTGAAAGTCGGCCCGCCAAGCGCAGCCGGCCGCGCCGAAGCGCATTTCCTGCGTGCCCGCGCCGAGACGGGGCTCGGCAATCGGGACGCTGCCGTGAAGGATATGACCGCCGCGATCGGACTGGCGCCTCGGGCCGAAATCTATTTCGAACGCGCCAACCTGTATCGCGTGGCCGGGGCGATGGAAAAAGCGCTGAGCGACTTCGGCACCGTCCTGCGGGATAAAAGGGCGCCGGCCGTTCTGCGCACCCGTGCCCATCTCGGCAGCGCGTTGGTCCACCACGCCCGCCGCAACGTGAAGCGGGCGATGGCCAATTACGACGCCTTCTTCGCGGGAATATCGGCCGCCGACAAACAGACCCGGGCATTCGGCGCTTTAATCGTTCAGCGCCTGGGCAAGGCCGGTCTCTATTCGGGCGACGGGAAGAAATACGACATGCTACTGCGCGGGGCCCTGGCCAGGTGCGTCGCCGCACCTGAGTGCGTGTTTTGAGAACGCGCGGAGGAGACCTCGGGTTCGCCGTGGACCACGACTCGTGGCGTGTGCGCATAAGAGACGCCGAATGACACCGCCCATCGATATCCGCATCGGCGGCGCATCGCAGTCGCCGGACTCCATCGCCGTGACGCCGATGAATTTCGGGCTGTTCGGCCACTATACCGGCGGGCTTGCGGTACACCGGTATGAGATCGTCGTCGCCGCCGAAAAATTCGCGGCCTGCACGGGCGACCGGATCGCGGCGTTCATCGACGACTGCAAGCGCGACGATGCTCAATACGGCGGATTGGAAATCCCCTGCATCGTCGGGTTGGGCTATCCCGGAATATGCACGCTCTTGGAAAATCCCGAATGCCTGGCGGAGCTCGTTATCGGATACTTGGCGTCCGAAACGCTGTGGGCGCTGCTGGGCGATTCCGCGCCCGACAAGCCGGCCTATATCCTGCATTCGCTGGAAACCCTTTCCGTCGAGGCAGCGCGCATCCATTTGAGCGGCGCGGCGCTGGAGGCGGCGGCATAGGCAGTCGCCCCGCCAACCCTATTCGTCCTGCACCAGATCGTCGTACAGATCGGGCCGGCGGTCGCGCCACCACGGGAATTTCTTGCGTGCCGCCGATGCCTGGTCGACGTCAATCGTATGGATCAGCAACGCGACATCGGTGTCGCTCGTCTCGGCCAGGATCGCGCCGCGCGGGCTGACCACCATGCTGCGGCCGATATGGTGGCGCGGGCCCTCGTCGCCGACCCGGTTGACCGCCACCACATACGCGCCGTTTTCGAAAGCGCGCATCCGCAGCGGCAGCTCCCAGAGCGATTGCCGATGTTCGGTATCGCCATAGGTCGAGTAGCAGATCGGCATGAACAGAATCTCGGCGCCGCGCTGGGCCAGCACGCGGCTCGGCTCGGGATACAGCCGGTCATTGCAAATCTGTATGCCGATCCGCGCGCCGCACAGATCGAATACCGGCAATTCGTCACCGGGCTTGAAATAGAACTTCTCGAAGCTGCCGGTGCCGCCCTGTAACTCCGTCGGGAAATAGGCCGGGATATGGGTCTTGCGATAGGTGCCGACCGTTCGGCCGTCGGAATCGAGCACCAGGGCGGCGTTGTAGTAGCTGCTCTGCGTCTTTTCCGCGAAGGGGAAGATCATGGCGAGGCCGCGCGCCTTCGCCGTCTCGAAGACCGGGCTGACTCGGGAGTCGGGCAGGTGCAGGAAATAGCGGTCGAAATCCTCTTCCAGCCGGTTGGGGAAGAAGGGCGCCAGGAACAGTTCGCTGAAACAGATCACATCGGCGCCGGCGTCGGCCGCCTGTTCGACCAGTCCGCAGGCTTCCGTCACGCCGTCTCCGGGATCGTCGCTCAGCACCGGCCCCGTTTGGGCCAGCGCCACGGTCATATCACGTCCCATGCTCCACCTCGGCATCGTTGATTTACTGCTCCACCGGCTCCGGATCATAGATCAATGCGGGCGCGGCGCGCCAACACGCGTCTCGATGTGTGCTTCCATGCTACAATAGCCGCCTGACCCCGGCTGGAGGTCTGGATCACCAAACGGGCGTGCCCGCACGTCCGAATGCCATCGGGAGGAATTCATGACACCGGACGCCGCGACAACCGAGGCCCTGCACGCCGACACCCGCGACCTGGTGGTCGATTTGGCGCAGTTTTCCGCGACGGTCGACACGGCGCGCCTCGATCCTGCGGTGGTCGAGGCAGTCAAGACCAATATCCTCGATACGCTGTCCTGCGCGTTGGCGGGGTCTTCCGCGCCGGCGATCGCGGAAGTCTCGGGCCTCGTCCGGGAGTGGGGCGGCGCGCCGCAGGCCGATATGTTCGTCTTTGGCGGCAAGTTCCCGGCGCATCACGCCGCCTGGGTCAACGGCGGCATGTCCCATGCCCGCGACTATGACGACACCCATGACGCCGCCGTGCTGCACGCGGGCGTTTCCGCGGTTGCCGCGGCGATGGCGGCCGGCCAGTTGCGCGGCACCCTGTCGGGCGTGGACCTGATCGCGGCGGTCGCCGCCGGTCTCGAAACCACCTGCCGCCTCGGCGTGGCGTGCAAGCTGGACATCATCGACAGCGGCTTCATCTATACCTCGCTGCTCGGCTATTTCGGCGCGACGGCGGCGGCGGGCCGGGCGCTCGGCCTGACCGCGGACGAAATGGTGAATGCGTTCGGTATCGTCTACAGTTCGGTGGCGGGCAACCATCAGGTGACGCGCGACGCGTCGCTGATGAAACGGCTGCAGCCCGGGCTCGCAGCCCAGGCGGCGGTGGTCGCGGTGCAGCTCGCCAAGCAGGGTATCCGCGGCGCGCAAAACGTGTTCGAAGGCGTCGATGGTTTCTTCCGAGTGTATCTCCGGAACGAGGTCGATCCCGACGCGGTGCGCGAGGACCTGGGCCGGCGGTTCGAACTCCTGAATTTGAGCTACAAACCCTATCCCTGCTGCCGCGCGGTACACACGACGGCCAATGCGGTCTTGCAGTTGCGGGCGCAGACCGGCCGCGCCGCGAGCGAGGTCAAGTCGATGCGCGTCGGCGTTACCGGCCCCGGCTATCAGATGGTCTGCGTGCCCGAACATGTTCGGCTGGCACCGCGCACCATCGTCGAGGCGCAGTTCAGCATTCCCTACGCCGCGGCCGCCGCGTGGATCGACGGCGAATTGGGCCTGCGTCATTTCTCCGACGAGGGCTTGAAGCGCGAGGACGTGCTCGATCTTACGTCACGGGTGTCGACCTATGTCGACGCCGAGATCGACCGGGACTGGAGCCGGTTCATAACGCCGGCCAAGGTGATGGCGGAATTCCACGACGGGGAGACGGCGGAAGCCCGGATCGATTATCCGAAGGGGCATCCGAAAAACCTGATGACGGAGGCGGAGTTCGCGGCCAAGGCCGCCGATTGCGCGACCTATGCCGCCACGCCGATGCCCGCGGACACGGCGGACCGCCTCATTGCCGTCGTCGCCGCGCTGGAGACCGTGCCCGATATCGCGGCGCTGGCGCGCGTCATGACCGGCGCCGATGGCTGACCGCCGTTCCAATCACAGATAGGTTTCTTCGGTCATCCGCGCCTTGAGCGTTACCGCCCGGTGGCGGATCGCGCGCCGTTCGCTTTCGGCCTTGCGGTCCAGGTTCTTCAGTTGAAACCCCATGCGCCGGTTCCCTTGGATCCGTTGTCTGTTCCGCGACAGGAAATCCCAATAGAGGGTGGTGAAGGGGCAGGCGTCGTCGCCGGTCGCCGCTTTCGGGTTGAAGCGGCAGCCGGCGCAATAGTCGCTCATCTTGCTGATGTAGTTTCCCGATGCGCAGTAGGGCTTGCTGCCGACGATGCCGCCGTCGCCGTACTGGCTCATACCCAGCACGTTCGGCAGCGACACCCAATCGACCGCATCGGCGTACATCGACATATGCCAGCGGTGCGCCTCGTAGGGCCGCACGCCGAGCAGCAGGGCGAACAGGCCGAGGACCATCAGGCGCTGGATGTGATGGGCGTAGGCATGGTCGATCAACTGCCCGACGCTTTGTCGCACGCAGTTCATCTCCGTCTCGGCGGTCCACATAAAGGCCGGCATCGGCAGGTCCGCGTCGAGCGCGTTCAAATCGGCGTAATCGGGCATCTTCAGCCAATAGACGCCCCGGATGAACTCGCGCCAGCCGAGGATCTGCCGCACGAACCCTTCGACCGCGTTGATCGGCGCGTCGCCCGCGCGATACGCGGCGACCGCAGCGTCGATCGTCTCGCGCGGGTCGAGCAGATGCAGGTTGAGCACGCAGGACAGCCGCGAGTGATAGAGATAGGGCTCGCCGCCGACCATGGCGTCCTGGTAGGTGCCGAAGTTGCAGAGCCGATGGTCGATGAAGTCTCGCAGGGCCGCCCGCGCCTGATCCTGCGTGACGGGGTAATCGAAGGTATCGAGGCGGCCCGGACTGTCGGGAAAATGCCGCTCGACCATCGCGATCACGTCGCGCGTGATGTCGTCCGGCCGGAAGGCGCGCGGGGCCTTGACGCCTTCGGGGCCGCCGCCGCCGAAGCTCTCCCGGTTTTCCTTGTCGAAATTCCATGCGCTGCCGACGGGCTTGCCGTCCTCCATCAACACGTTGTGCCGCCGTCGCATTTCCCGATAGAAGGTTTCCAGCAGCAGTGTCTTGCGGCCCTCGGCGTGTGCCTCGAACTCTTCCAAGGCGCAGAGGAAATGCCGGTCGGGCCGAATCTCGAGATCGCAGGATGCGGCGGCCGCGGTCTTTTCGAGGATGGTCTCGACGCGGAAATCGCCGGGCTTGCAGACGATCAGTTTTTCCGGCCGCGTCTTATGGATCCAGCGTGCGATCTCGTCCTCGAAACCGCCGCGGTTGGCATCGTCGTCGAGCGCCGCGTAGCGGACGGTATAGCCTTTTTTCTCCAGGGCTCGCCGGAAATGCCGCATTGCCGAGAAGAACAGGGCGAGGCGAATCTTGTGCTGCCGGACGTAGGTAGCTTCTTCCCGCACCTCCATCATGAGAACGGCGTCGCGGGCGGGGTCGAAGCCATCGAAGGCCGCCGACGCCGCGTCCAACTGGTCGCCCAGGACAATGATCAGGTGCCGGGCTTTTTCCTCATGCGCGTTTGCCATTCTCGACTCCGTCCTCGCCGCCGACTCTTTCGACAGTGTCTACGGTTCGGACCGGCCGGAAGATCATCAGAGGGTGCGGGAGGCTACCCGCCGAGGTCCTCGGTGCAGACATAGTCGGCGAGCCGGGCCATGAATTCTTCGCCCTTGCGAACCTGGTCGACGGTGATGAACTCGTTTGGCTTGTGCGCCTGAGCGATGTCGCCGGGGCCGCAGACCACCGTGGGAATGCCGACGCGCTGTTGGAAAAGGCCGGCCTCCGTCCCGAACCCAACCTTGCCGTGCTTGTTCTGCCCCGCCAGCCGCTTGACGAAGGCGACGACCGGCTCGTCCGGGTCGGTGTCGAGCGCCAGATTGGGCGGCGTTTCGTCGAACTCGAAATGGGTGTCCGGGGCGACCGCTTTCATCTCGGGCTCGATCACGTCGCGCGCATGCCGCCGGATTTCGTCGAACAGGGCTTCGGGGTCGACCGCCGGAAGATGCCGGATCTCCATGTTGAAGCCGCAGCTCTTCGGCACGATGTTGGGCGCGGTGCCGCCGCTGATCAGGCCGACCTGCATGGTCGTGAAGGGCACATCGCAGTCTTCGTCGAACGGGCCTTCCTTCTGCCATTTCCGGGCCAGCTCCTGCATGAAGGCGATCAGGCGGGCGGCGTATTCGATCGCGTTGACGCCTTCGTGGGTCAGGCTCGAATGCGCCTCGTGGCCGTGGACGGTAACGCGCACCTTCTTCTTGCCCTTGTGGCCGATGATGACGCCGAGGCTCGTCGGTTCGCCGACGATGCACATGGCGGGTTTCACCGGCATCTCCCGCATCACTTCGACCAACCGCTTGGCGCCGAGATGACCGACCTCCTCGTCGTAGGAGAAGGCGAAATGAACCGGCGTCTTGAGCCCGCGCTCCAGAAGCTGTGGAACGAAGGCCAGCGCGATCGCGATGAAACTTTTCATGTCCGACGTGCCGCGGCCGAAGATTTTCCCGTCCTTGGTCAGCGCTTCGAAGGGGTCGCTGTCCCATGCTTGGCCGTCGACCGGCACCACGTCGGTATGGCCGGATAGGCAAATGCCGCCGCGGTCCGCCGGCCCGACGGTGGCGTAGAGATTCGCCTTCCGCCCTTCCTCGTCATGCACCAAGCGCGATTCGATCCCGAACTCCTCGAGATATCCCTGCACGTAGTCGATGAGGTCCAGGTTCGATTCTCGGCTGGTGGTGTCGAACCCGATGAGTTTTTCGATAATCGGCAGGCTCAGTAATCCGTCA
The DNA here is from genome assembly GCA_965228425.1 of Alphaproteobacteria bacterium. GTDB lineage: Bacteria > Pseudomonadota > Alphaproteobacteria > UBA8366 > UBA8366 > JAJFJD01. The sequence continues at coordinate 583,467 of OZ245815.1, forward strand.
CTCACGGCGGTGCTTTCTGTTGTGTCGGTATTGTATAGCGCCGGCGGGGCCGGTTACTTGCCGGGGATGCGCCAGGACGATTCCGCATGCTCGATCGTCGCCACGTCCAGCACGACGCCGGTGGGGTCGCGGTATTTGCGTTCGTATTTCGGTCCCTTGCCGACGCTCTTGACCTGGCCGTGATATTCGCCGCCGGCGTCTTCGACCGACCCGCAGGTTTCGTCCATATCGTCGACGAGGAACCCAAGATGGTGGATGCCGACGAAATCGGCGCCGCGTTCGTCCGGCGCGTTGTCGTTGACCTTGAGGTCGAGCAGCGCCAGGCTCACGGTCCCGTCCGACATCATCACACCGAATTTGGACTCGCGGACTCGCTCCACGCCGAAGGCCTGTTCGTAGAATTTCGCCGCCGCGTCGGGGTCTTCGACGCTGAGCGCAACGTGACGAAGTTTGGCCATTTCGGTAGCTCCTCCCAGGTTTGCTGTCCCCTCATCTTGCCAAATTATCGCGCGGCGCACGAGCGGACGTCACCAGGGGTTCGCTTAACGGGACGGAGCCCGCGTATTAGACTGGGACTTCTCCTCGCTTAAATGACTTGGATCGGCAAGAGAATGTCCGCGCCCGAAACCATGTTCGCCAAGATTTGGAACCGAAACGTGGTGGCCACCGTCGAGGACGAAGCGTTGCTCTATATCGACCGCTGCTTGATCGAGGAGGGGTCGGTTCACGCCTTCCGGACCTTGGCGGATCGCGGTCTGGCGGTTTGGCGGCCCGAGCAGTTCACGTCTTGCGCCGACCATTACGTGCCGACCGGGGATCGCACGGGCGGAACCGCCGCCATCGAATCGGCGGACGTCCGGGGGATGGTCGAGGCGATCGAGGCCAACAGCGCCGCGAACGGCATCCGATTGTTCGGGATGAATGACCCGGCGCAGGGGATTGTCCATATCGTCGGGCCGGAACAAGGCATCTCCCAGCCGGGCCTGGTCATGACCGGGAACGATTCGCACGCCTCGACCCATGGCGCGCTCGGCGCGCTGTCTTTCGGGATCGGCTGGTCGGAACTCGCCCACGTGATGGCGACGCAGACCCTGTGGCAACGCCGGCCGAAGGCGATGCGGATCAGCATCGAGGGCGCGCTGCCCTTCGGCGTGACCGCGAAAGACGTGATCATCGCGATCATCGCCGAGATCGGCATCGGCGGGGCGACCGGGCATGTCATCGAATACGCCGGATCGGCGGTCCGCGCGATGACGGTCGAGCAGCGGCTGACGCTGTGCAATATGTCGATCGAGGCGGGCGGCCGCGCGGGCATGGTGGCCCCGGACGATACGACCTTCGACTATTTGGCGGGGCGGCCCTCTGCGCCGAAGGAGGCTTTGTGGGACCGCGCGGTCGCGGATTGGAAGACCCTGCCGTCGCATCCGGAGGCCACGTTCGACACGGAAATCCCGATCGACGCATTGCGCATCGCGCCGATGGTGACCTGGGGCACGAATCCGGAGCAGGCGGTCCCGGTGACCGATAGCGTGCCCGATCCGGCGGAGGCGTCCGACCCGGACAGCCACCGCGCCATGACCGATGCCCTCGACTATATGGACTTGGAACCGGGAACGCCGCTGACCGACGTCGCGATCGACCGGGTCTTCATCGGGTCCTGCACCAACGCGCGGATCGAGGATTTGCGGGCTGCTGCGGAGGTGGCGGCGATGGGCCGCGCCGTCATTCCGGCCTGGGTGGTTCCCGGGTCGCAGCTCGTGAAGCGGCAGGCCGAATCCGAAGGGCTCGAACGGATATTCCGGCAGGCCGGGTTCGAGTGGCGCGAGCCGGGCTGCTCGCTCTGCACCGCCATCAACGGCGACATCCTGGCGCCGGGCGAGCGGTGCGCCTCGACGTCCAATCGGAATTTCAGGGGCCGGCAGGGCCCGAACGGCCGCACCCATCTGATGAGCCCGGCGATGGCGGCGGCCGCAGCGCTGAAAGGCGGCATCGCGGACGTCCGCGCCTTGGCGGGGGACGCGGAATGAAAAACCGATTCGAGTCTTTCACCGGCGTTGCCGCGCCGCTTCCCGTTGCGAACGTGGATACCAATCAACTGTGCCCGACCCGGTTCAACAAGCGGCCGCACGGCCCCGCGTTCGCGCAGATTCTGTTCCATGATCTGCGGTTCGAGCCGGACGGTCGGGAAAAACCGGATTTCGTCCTGAATCAGGACCCCTACCGAACGGCGCAAATCCTCGTTGCCGGCCGGAATTTCGGGTGCGGCTCGTCCCGGGAGTCGGCGGTGATCGGCCTCGCCCATTTCGGCATCCGCTGTGTCATTGCGCCGAGTTTCGGCGACATCTTCTTCAACAACTGCTTCCGCCACACTGTGTTGCCGGTGCGTCTGCCCACGGCTGTCGTCGACGATTTACTCGGCCAACTCCAAATCACGGTGGGCGCTCGAATCGGTGTCGATCTCGAAGCGCAAACTTTGACCGCGCCCGATGGCGAGACCCACACCTTCGATATCCATCCGCTGCGCAAGCGTTTCCTGGCCGAGGGTATCGACGAGATCGATGTCACGCTGGAATACCGGGCTAGGATCGAATCCTTCGAAGCGAAGCGTCGCCGGGCTATGCCGTGGGTTCGCCCGCGGCCTCCGGGCGCAACCGCCGACCTCTGACGCCGTTCCCAGTGTCCATCTATTCCGGACGGTGGATTTTCCTTCGTGAAAATTTTGTCTTACACATGATCGTGTCATCGTGGCGATACAGTTGTTAAGCTATTCGTCCATATGCCGCACCGGTCATTCAGCGGCATTTGGCAATTGGCATAGGGGGGACGCATCACGGCATGCCTGAAATGACGGATCATCCATCACGATACGTGGTGACCAATGAACTTCACGCACGACCCTTTGCCGACCTGACAGCGCCGGAAAACGCATCGCATTTCGCGATGCTCATGCGCCCCGACGAATCGACACTGGAACGCGACCATCTCGAAGCGCTGTGCAAACGATACAACGTCGCGCCGCCGCAGCCCGATTCCACCCATTTCACCGCCGATTTCGGTGCGTTCCGCCTGAAGTGGGAACGTCACACCGAGTTCACCACCTACACCTTTTTCCGCCGTGGCAAGATCGCGGACTTGTTCGGCGATACCGCCGCCGCGGTCGTGCCGAAGGACTGGCTCGACGCGGTGCCCGGTCAGCGGATGGTTGCGTCGCATCTCGCCCTGTTGGGCGGGGACGATGCGACCGCCGCCGGTGACTCGCTCACGCGGTATTTCGTGATGGACAGCTTCTGCCGCGGTTCCATGCTGGGCGGGGAGGCGATCGTCTCGACCGACTTCCGCATCCACGCCGATGGGTTCACCCGGACCTTGGTTCAGGACGTGAGCATGACGTCGCGGGAGGCCGGGCGTCTGGTGCAGCGGCTGCTGGAGATCGAGACCTATTGGACGATGGCCATGCTGGCATTGCCGCTTGCCCGCAAGGTCGGCCCCGGCGTGGGGAAGATCGGCGAGTCGCTCGTCGACCTGACGGCGCGGATGAATGCGCTGGACTCCATCGAGGATGAACGGGACCTGCTTGCGCAACTGACCAGTGTTTCCGCGGAAATCGAAAAGAGCATCGCTGCGACCTCTTACCGGTTTGGCGCGGCGCGGGCGTATCTCGCTCTCGTGGAAGAGCGTATCGCCGAAGTACGGGAAAAAAGCGACGGCCAATATTCGACGCTCAGCGCCTTTATTGACCGGCGGTTGGCGCCTGCCATGCGCACATGCGAATCCATTGCCACGCGGCAGCTCTCCCTGTCGGCGCGCGCGACCCGGGCGGCGAACCTGCTGCGCACGCGGGTGGACATCAAGGTCGAGGGTCAGAACCGCGATCTGCTCGCGTCGATGGACCGCCGCGCCAAACTGCAACTTCGGCTGCAACGGATCGTGGAGGGGCTTTCGGTCGCTGCGATCACATATTATGTCGTCAGCCTGATCGGGTATGCGCTGGACGCCGCCGTATCCATGGGCGCCGATCTAAACACCGATCAACTCCGGGGGTTCTCCATTCCCGTCGCCGCCTTGCTGATCTGGTTGGGCAGCCGCCAGATTCGCCGGCAATTGGAGAAGGAGAGCGAGTGACCCGGCGCGTACCGTTTATGAATAGGTGTCCAAATAAAATTACACTACTATTTGCGCCGGGTTCCCGAACCGTGTCACGACGACGGCGCAAAGAACGATAAAGCGCCCCCTCTGCGAAGGGCGTTCAAGGAGCATAGATGAGCGCGACGATGGATTTCCCCTTTGGCGCAATCGTTGGCCAGGACGAGATGAAGCTTGCCCTGATGATGGTCGCGGTGGACCCGACGATTGGCGGCGTCCTGGTGTTCGGCGATCGCGGAACGGGAAAGTCGACCGCCGTCCGGGCCTTGGCCGCCTTGCTGCCGAAAACGCGGGTGGTCGCGGGCTGTCCCTATAACTGCGACCCTGCCGCGCCGGCCGCCTCTTGTATTCATTGCAGTGCGCTGCCATCGGGAAAGAAGCCGAAGAGCCGCCTCGTTCCCGTGCCGGTCGTGGATCTTCCGTTGGGTGCGACCGAAGACCGGGTGGTTGGTGCGCTCGACCTGGAGCGCGCGCTGACGCGGGGCGAAAAGGCGTTTGAACCGGGACTGCTCGCCCGGGCGCATCGCGGCTTCCTCTACATCGACGAGGTGAACCTGCTGGAGGATCACATCGTCGACCTGCTGCTGGATGTCGCCGCGTCGGGTGAGAATGTGGTCGAACGCGAAGGCCTCAGCATCCGCCATCCCGCCCGGTTCGTGCTCGTCGGCAGCGGCAACCCGGAAGAAGGGGAATTGCGGCCGCAATTGCTCGACCGGTTCGGCATCTCGGTCGATGTCACCACGCCGACCGATCTGAAGCAGCGGGTCGAGGTGGTGCGCCGGCGTGACGCCTTCGAGCGCGATCCCGCGGCCTTTACCGAGGATTGGAAACGCGAGGAATCGAAACAGCGCCGGCGGATTACCGCGGCCCGCAAGCGTCTCGACGATGTCGTGATGTCGGACGCCATGCTGGAACGTATCGCGGGTCTCTGCATGGCGGTCGGTACCGACGGCCTGCGCGGCGAACTCACGATGATGCGATGCGCGCGCGCCTACGCCGCCCTCAGCGGAAAGAAAGTGGTCGACGAAACACATATCCGCCATGTCGCGGTGTCGTCGCTCCGCCATCGGTTGCGGCGCAATCCGCTGGACGACGCCGGATCCACGGTGCGGATCGAACGCGTCCTCGAGGAAGCATTCGGCGCATGAATGAGCCAATGACCGTTCAGGCGGATCCGTGGCGGAACGCGATGCTGGCCGCCGCGGTGTTGGCGACCGACCCGGCACGGTTCGGCGGTGCCGTGGTGCGGGCATTTCCCGGCCCGGTCCGCGACCGATGGCTCGCCGCGTTTCAGGCGATGCTGCCGGCGGACACGCCGGTCCGGAAAATGCCAATGCACATCGCCGACAGCCGGCTGCTCGGCGGCTTGGACCTGACGGCGACGTTGAGCGCCGGGAAGCCGGTACTCGAACGCGGTCTGCTGGCGGAAACCGACGGCGGGGTGATCCTGATGCCGATGGCCGAACGGTTGCCGGCCTCGGTCGCGGGACGGCTGGCCGGCGTGCTCGATCGCGGGGCGGTGGCGCTGCAGCGGGACGGCATCGCCGCGGACTATCCCGCGCGCATCGCCGTGATCGCATTGGACGAAGGCTTGGCGGAAGATGAACGCCCGCCGGCGGCCTTGCGCGACCGGCTCGCCTTCCGGCTGGACCTGGCCGACATCGGATTGCGCGAGACCGAGGGGCCGGCGCTGGACCGGGACGCGGTTTCGGCCGCGAGCCGCCGGCTGCCGGATATCGAAATCGGGGATCCGGCGATCGAGGCGCTGTGCGCGGCGGGCCTCGCCCTCGGCGTTTCTTCCATGCGGGCGATGGTTTTCGCGACGCATGCGGCGCGGGCCATCGCCGCGCTGGGCGGCGGAAAAAGCATATCCGACTCGGATGTCGGCGCGGCGGCGCGGTTGGTTTTAGCGCCATTGGCCACGCAGATACCGGACCTTGAACCCCCCGACCCGCCCGGTGACGACGAAGCGGAATCAAGCGAAACGCCGCCGCAACCGGACCTGCCGGACAACGACACGCCTGAGCAGGACAGCGACGACGGCGCCGGCCACGACCTCGGCACCCTTGTCGTCGAAACCGCCGTGTCGGCGATCCCCGCGGGCATTCTGGCGCAGCTCCAACAAGGCGAACGCCGGTCGGGGCAAACGAATTCTTCCGGCAAGGCGGGCGCGCTTGCCAAGGCCGCGCGCCGCGGCCGCCCGATCGGAACACGGCGGGGCGATCCGGGCGGCGGGGCGCAGCTCAACGTGGTCGAAACCCTGCGCGCCGCCGCGCCGTGGCAAACCTTGCGGCGTGGCGGGTCTGGGTTGCCGGCTGTTCCCGAGTCCGACCGATCCATCCAGGTGCGCCGGGATGACCTGCGGATCAATCGCCTGAAGCACCGCACCGAAACCACCACGATTTTCGTCGTCGATGCGTCCGGGTCCTCCGCGCTGCAGCGGCTGGGCGAGGCGAAAGGCGCGGTCGAATTGCTGTTGGCGGATTGCTACATCCGGCGGGACCGGGTCGCGCTGATCGCTTTCCGGGGCGAAACCGCCGAGCTGCTTTTACCGCCGACGCGGTCGTTGGTTCGTGCAAAACGAAGCATTTCCGGCCTACCCGGCGGCGGTGGCACGCCGTTGGCGGCGGGACTCACCGCGGCGACGGCGGTCGCGGAGGCGGCGCGGCGCCGGGGCGAAACGCCGGTGGTCGTGTTGCTGACCGACGGCCGCGCGAATATCGGGCTCGACGGCAAACCCGGCCGGCCGCAGGCGCAAGCCGACGCGAAAGACGCAGCACGCTACCTTCGGTCCATGGGGATCGCGTCCTTGCTCGTCGACAGTTCGCGCCGTCCGCAGGACGAAGCGCAAGCCTTGGCCGCCGAAATGGATGCGGTATACCTACCGTTACCGCATGGCGACGCGGCGGCGTTGTCCGATGCCGTTCGCCGTAACACCGATGGCATTGCGGGTGGCGCGCGATCCGCACCGTAACGCCGAGCCGACTGTCAGCCGATGAATGCTTGAACATCTGAAATGGGACCGTGACGGGCGCGACTGGCCGCACCGAGAGGCCAGCGCCTTCGTCAACGCGGCCGGGATGCGATGGCATGTTCAGCGGATGGGCGCGGGGCCGGAAATCCTTCTCGTCCATGGCACGGGGGCTTCGACCCATTCCTGGCGCGGGCTGATGCCGATCCTGGCGGATCACTATTCGGTCATTGCCGTCGACCTCCCGGGCCACGGGTTCACCAGCGCCGTTAGCGGGTATCGGCTGTCGCTGCCGGGCATGGCCGACGCGCTGGCCGAACTCGTCGAAGAGCTCGGCGCGGCGCCGGTGCTTGGGGTGGGGCATTCCGCCGGGGCCGCGATCCTCGTTCAGATGACCTTGAAGGACGGCCATTCCCTGAAAGGGATCGTGAGTTTGAACGGCGCGCTGTTTCCCTTCGGTGGCGTCGCGGGCCAGCTTTTCTCGCCCATGGCCAAGTTTTGCGCGGCGGGATCGCTGATCCCCTGGTTCTTTGCGTCGCGGGCGGCAAAACCGAGCGTGCTTCAGCGCCTTATCCGCGAAACCGGATCGACGTTGGATGCGGAGGGCATGGCGCTGTACGGCCGATTGGCCAGCAACTCCGGACATGTGTCCGCCGCCTTCGGCATGATGGCGAATTGGGACCTGCGCCCGCTCGAACCGGAATTGCGCCGGTTGCCGATCCCGTTGGTGTTGGTGACCGGCAGCAACGACCGGACGGTTTCGCCGTCCCATTCGCGGCAGGTCCATCGCCTGGTGCCCGATGCGGAATTGATTTCGCTCTCCGGGCTTGGACATCTCGCGCATGAAGAGGACCCGGCCGCGGTGGCGGCGATCGTCGACGCATTGGCCGCGCGGTTGGGGATTGCCGCTTCACCGTAGATTGAACCTCCGGACCGTTGCAGCGGTGATTGCACTTCACATGCGGAAAGTTTGTGGTAGTCTTTGTCAATAATAATTGACAAGACGTGTGACAACCTTGCCTGACGCAACATTCCCATCCCAGAGACCTCGTGCGATCGTCATCGGCAGCGGATTCGGCGGATTGGCCGCCGCGGTCCGGCTTGGCGCGCGCGGATATCGGGTCACGGTGTTGGAACGGCTCGGCACACCGGGCGGCCGGGCGCGCGTCTTCCGGCAAGACGGGTTCGTCTTCGACGCCGGACCGACCATCGTCACGGCGCCGTTTCTTTTCGAAGAGCTTTGGGAACTCTGTGGCAGGCGAATGTCCGACGACATCGAACTGCGCGCCATGGACCCGTTCTACCGCATGCATTTTCATACCGGCGAGACATTCGACTACTCAGGCGACCCCGAAGCGATGCGCGCGGAGGTCGGCCGGTTCTCGCCGTCGGACGTAGAAGGATTCGAACGCTTCATGCGGGCGTCGGAGGCGACTTTCAAGATCGGTTTCGAACAGCTCGGCGACGTACCGTTCAGCACGTTCGGCGACATGGTTCGGCTTGTGCCCGACATGGTGCGGTTGAAAAGTTATCGCTCGGTCTACGGCTTCGTGTCGAGCTTCGTGAAGGATCCGCGGCTTCGATTGATCCTGAGTTTTCATCCCTTGCTGATCGGCGGCAATCCCTTCACCGCCAGTTCGATCTACGCGTTGATCGCGTTTTTGGAGCGGCGCTGGGGCGTTCACTTCGCCATGGGCGGCACGGGCCGGTTGGTCGACGGATTGGTATCGCTGATTCGCGGGCAGGGCGGTGAGATTCTGTTCGACACGGAGGTGGACACCATTTCCGTGCGGGACGGTAAGGCGACCGGTGTCCGCCTGGCCACCGGCGAGCAGCTGGATGCGGAAGTCGTCGTCTCCAACGCGGATTCCGCCGCGACCTACCGCAACTTGCTGCCGGCGCCCTACCGGCGGCGTTGGACGGACAGGAAGCTCGACCGGTCCCGCTATTCGATGAGCCTGTTCGTTTGGTATTTCGGAACGCGGCGGCAATATCCGGATGTCCAGCATCACAGCATCATTCTCGGGCCGCGGCATCGCGAGCTGCTGCGCGATATTTTCGACAAGAAGGTCCTGGCACCGGACTTCAGCCTGTATCTGCATCGCCCGACGGCGACCGATCCCTCGCTGGCTCCGGACGGATGCGATGGCTTTTATGTGTTGTCGCCGGTGCCGCATCTCGACAGCGGAACCGACTGGTCGACGGCCGCGGAACCCTACCGGCAGGCCATCGCCCGCCGCCTCAGCGAGACGGTCTTGCCGGTCTTGGAGGACGAGATCGTGACCTCCCGGTTCATTACCCCGCAATATTTCCAAGATGAACTGCTGTCCCTCAAAGGGGCGGCGTTCGGTCTCGAGCCGGTCCTGACGCAAAGCGCGTGGTTCCGGCCGCATAACAAGAGTGAGGACATCGATGGCCTGTTTTTGGTGGGCGCCGGGACGCATCCGGGCGCGGGCTTGCCGGGCGTCCTGTCTTCCGCACGCATCCTCGATACGGTGACGCCCCATGCCAATGAACTTGTTTGACCCTCGGGATTTAGAGGAATGCCGCTCCCGGTTGAGCGGCGGCTCCCGCTCATTCTTCGCGGCGTCGTTTTTCCTGCCGCCATCGGTACGCGACCCGGCGACCGTTTTGTACGCGTTCTGCCGGTTGGCCGATGACGTGGTCGATATCGATGGCGCACACACGGATGCGTTGGGTCATCTGCATGGCCGGCTGGACCGGATATACCGCGGCGTCCCCGACGACAACGCCGCCGACCGGTCGCTCGCTATTCTGGTCGACCGGTTCGACGTGCCGAAGCCGTTCTTCGAAGCGCTGTTCGACGGATTCGCGTGGGATGTGTCGGGCCGGCCCTACGAGACGATCTCGGACCTGAAGGGCTACGCGGTCCGGGTGGCCGGGTCCGTCGGCGCGATGATGGCCCTGTTGATGGGACAACGGCATCCTGAGGTGGTTGCGCGCGCGTGCGATCTCGGGGTAGCGATGCAACTCACCAACATCGCCCGCGATGTCGGCGAGGATGCGCGCCTCGGCCGCTTGTATCTCCCGCGCCAATGGATGCGCGAAGTAGGGATCGATCCGGATGTTTGGTTGGCGGACCCCGTTTTCGACGACGCCCTTGCCGGTGTCGTGCAGCGGTTGTTGGACACCGCGGATCGTTTTTATTACCAGGCCGATGCGGGGATCGCGAACCTGCCCTTGGGGTGCCGTCCCGGAATATACGCCGCACGCTATTTGTATGCGGAGATCGGGCGCGAGGTGGAACGCCAAGGACTCGACTCCGTCTCCGCGCGCGCGGTCGTTTCGCCGGTCCGCAAGCTTGGCCCGGTCCTGCGGTCGGTGACCGCGGTCGGCCGGATGGCCATGGAACGGTCCTTCGCGCCGACGGCGGAGGCGGGATTTCTGCTCGACGCCTTGCCGCCCGTCATGGCCGGTGCGAACGCGTGGGCGCGCAGCCCGTCCCGGCTGAGTGTCCGCGCCATTGACGATCGCGTGGGATGGGTCGTGGATCTGTTCGAGCGACTGGAACGCCAGGATCAAATGAGCCGGTCGCGCCCCGGACCGTAGCACCTAAAACCCCGGCGGGGCGGCGGCGGTCGAAAGCGAGTAGTTCGATGCGGAATTGGATCGGATTGTTATTCGCCGCAGGTGGCGCCTGGTTCGTCATTTCCGGGCTGATGCATCGCCGCCGGGTTCTCGCCGGCCGGGAGGCCGCGAAACGGCGCGGCGACGATGCTGGCGATCCGCCGCTCCATGCGTCGCTCGAGATGCTGCGTCACATCGTGCCCGGGCTCGTCTTCTTTGGGCTCGCGATCGTGGCCGCACAGGTCACCTTTGCGTATTTCGTGATGGATGGCGTGCGCTTTCTCTCCTATTTCGATCTCGCGGCGTTCCTGTTCCTGCTGGCGGCCTATGGCGTTTGGATGCGGCTCAAGACGACCTATCGTGAGGTAGCGCCGTCCGTCAATGTGGATCGACGGTCGCGGGATGCGTAGCGGCGCTTTCCCCATAGACTCGCCGGGGCTTTAACCGTGGTGGGGATGTGGGCGGAACTCTTCGTCTTCGTCTTGGCGTGGGCGTTCAACGAATTGCGTATCGTGAAACGGGATACGCGGCGGGCCGAAGAGGCGGAACGCGCGAAAAAGAACGCCGACCCTGATGAATAGGGCGATTACCGTCGGCACCAGCGGTCAGCGCAATGCCCTTGGATTGCGAAAGGGAATCAGCGCCTGCACCCAGCGGGCGTCGAAACGGTCGAGATCGAGGCTTTCGTGGAAGGCCGTCGTCTCCCGCCCCAACAATTTCGTCGCCAAGACCGACCGCGCGTAGAACGGCGCGTCTTCCAGGGTTTGCGTCACCGACACCGGATAGTCCGGATCGGCCCCGGTGCTGCGGGACACGCGCCATTTGGTTTGCGGCAGGGCGACGGCAGGCGGGACGTCGAAATGGCTAACCGTGCCGGCCGGGTCGACCCGCAGCGCCAACCGCAAGGAAGAGCGGTCGCGCGCCGAGACATTGTAAAGAATGGCAGTATCGTCCCCGACGGGCGCGCGGCACCAGTCCCATTCCCGGAAGGCGCGTTCCATCGGCTCGTCGCCATGGTTGCAGTCGTGATACGCGCCGCCGGCCCAGGACAATCGGGGCCGGTCCAGGTCGACTTCCACCCGCGACACGGGGGCGACCGGCCGCCAACGATGGTTGCCGTTCGCGTCGAGGAAGAAGTCATGTTGCGTGGTCGCGCCCGGGAAAAGACGGATCGTCCCGCGGAGGCGGGTCGGGATCGGCGCCGTGATCTCATCGATCCGCGCGGTCAATACCCCGTCCTCCCATGACAGCGAACTCGGCCCGATGGACAGCGACGTTGCGCCGCGACGCAGCGCTGCACGGCCACGTTCGGTGAACGCCCAGCGTTTACCGCGCGGGCCATAGAGGACGACGTTCATGGCGCAATGGTTTTCCGGGTCGCCCTTGCCGGCACGGATCGCATGGGCGTAGTAGCTGGAGAAGACGCTGCCGATAAACGCGATGATCGTCAGGCCGTGCTGGCCGTCATCGCTCAGCGCATCGATGTACCACCAGACATAGCCGTCGGGACCGACGGATTGAGCGAAGCCAAATCCTCCGTCGCGGATTCGCTCGCCAGCCATCCCGACAGCGCCGCCATCGGGATGCCCGGTCCCGGATGGGTGCTGCCGCCCGCCAGATATAGTCCCGGAACCTTCGTGCGGCAACCCGGACGTCGAAACGAGGCCTGCCACCCGTGCGACGCCTGGCCGTACAGAGCGCCCCCCGTGCCCGGAAACAGACCCTCGAAGTCCGCCGGCGTCGTCAGGACCGTCCGGTCCGATCGCCGGTGAACTCGAAGACCGCACCGTTCCAGTTGCCCAAATGTCCGCTCTTCGCATTGTTCGATCTCCAAATTCCCGGAATTCCGGGCATCGCCGGTTGCGGGTGCGTTCACCAGAAAGAAAAGCCGTTCCGCCGCGGTCGGGTCCAGGGCGGTCGACTCGCCCCGATCCTGGGCGCAGACGTAAACGGTGGGCGAGCGCGGCAATTGTTTGCGGCGCAGGATATCGTCGAATTCCGCCTTGTAATCGTTCGAGAAGAACACCGAATGATGCAGCAGCGGAAAACCCTCGGTCTCCGCGACCATGGACCAGGTGACCGCGGAGAGCGATCGCGGCGCGCGATGGACCGGCGGTACGGCGCGCGCCGCGGGTTGCCCGAACAGCCCGGCGGCGACCGCGGCGGCATCCGCATTGACGACGACGGCGTCGGCTTCGATCCGTTCGCCTTCGGTCGTTTGGACGGCGGTCACGCGGTGTTGCGCCGCGACGATTTCCTGCGCTTCGGTGCCGTAGCGAAAGGTCACGCCGTGGCGCGATGCCAGTGTCTCCAGGGCTTTGGCGAGCTGGAACATGCCGCCGTCGATGAGCCACACGCCGGATTGCTCGACATGGGCGACAAGCATCAGGGTCGCCGGCGCTTCATAGGGCGATGATCCGCAATAAGTGGCGTATCGCCCGAAAAGTTGCCGTAACCGTTCGTCCCGGAAAAGCTGCGTGAGGGCGCCCCACATTGTCGAAAACGGTTTGATCGCGAACAGGCCCGACAGGTTACCCATGCCGACCCGATGGGCCAGCGCGACCGGATTGGTCGGGCGGGGGGCGTCGATGAAGGTTTCTTCCAGGGTTTCGTAAATCCGTTTCGCCTGATCGCAGAACGCACGATACTCGCGGGAATCGGCGGCGCCGGCGAAACGGCCGATCGCGTCCGCGGCCCGGTCTATATCGGCGAAGAGGTCCAGGTGATCCCGATCGTCCCACGCATGCCGCGCCAAAACATCGAGGGGGCGGAGCGTCAGGTGATCGGAAAGCGCCGCGCCGGCTTCGGCGAAAATGCGCTCGAAGACCCAGCTCATGGTGAAAACCGTCGGGCCGGAGTCAATCGCCGCGTCGCCTATATGAATTTCCCGGAGTTTGCCGCCCGGCCCGCTTGCCCGTTCGAGGACCGTGACCTCGGCCCCCCGCACCGCGAGCCTGAGGGCCGCCACGAGCCCCGCCATGCCGGCACCGACGACGACGACCTGATTCGTATTCACCGACCGTGGCTCCCGATAAGGCGATTGACAAAAACGACTGTCCAGGAGACATTACAGTATAATGTGACAAGTTGTCATTACAATCGCTGCACCGACAGGAGGTCCGACATGGAGTCCATCGATCGAGTCGAAGAGACATTGGAAGCGGCGATTGTTCAATCGGCACCGGCGGATTGTCCGCCTCGTCTCGCGTCCGCCATGCGCTACGCCTTGTTCCCGGGCGGTGCGCGCATCCGGCCGAAACTGTGTCTTGCGGTGGCGGCGGCGTGCGGCGAGACGGATCCGATAAACGCGAATACAGCCGGTGCCGCGATCGAGATTCTGCATTGCGCGTCGCTGGTGCATGACGATTTGCCCTGTTTCGACGATGCCGACATGCGGCGTGGAAAACCGTCCGTGCACCGGACCTTCGGCGAGCGGATCGCCGTTCTGGCCGGCGATGCGCTGATCGTCTTGGCCTTCGAGACGCTCGCGCGCAACGTTGGAGAAAAGCCGGATGTGCTGGCGCCGCTTCTCTTGACGATCGGACGGTCGGTCAGCGTGCCGTCGGGAATCGTGGCGGGCCAGGCCTGGGAATGCGAATCCCGGGTCGACACGCGGGAGTATCACCGCGCGAAGACCGGCGCGCTGTTCGCCGCGGCGACGGAAGCCGGCGCGATATCGGCAGGGCGAGGCCCCGGCGACTGGCGCATCCTGGGCGAGCGTATCGGCGAAGCCTTTCAGGTCGCGGACGATCTCCACGATGTCGCCTCGGAATCCGACGATATCGGCAAGCCGACCGGTCGGGATCTGGCGCTTGGCCGTCCGAGCGCGGTCCAGGATTTGGGGTTGCACGGTGCGATCAAGCGGCTCGAAGACCTTGTCGCAAAAGCGGTCGCGTCCGTTCCGGCATGCCCCGGCGAGGATGAGCTTCGCAAACTGATTACGGTGCAGGCGCGGCAATTCATGCCCCGCGAACTGCAGAGTCACGCCGCTTAGCCGATACCCGGGGGATTGCGCCGCGATGCCCAGCGATACGATAAGCGTCACCGCGCCGGAGACGATTGGCAATCGCCTTCTCGCACACCGCGACCGGCTTCTGGCGAATCCGAAATTTCAAAAATGGGCAGCGGCGTTTCCCGGGACGCGATGGATCGCGCGGCGGCGCGCGCGGGACCTTTTCGACCTGTGCGCCGGCTTCGTCTATTCGCAGGTTCTAGCCGCCTGCATCGAGCTTCGTCTGTTCGATTTGTTGTTGGAGCGTCCGCAAACTGCGGGCGACCTGGCGCGCGCCACGTCGATGCCCGCGGCGGGTATGGCGCGGTTGTTGGAATCCGCGGTCTCGCTGCGCCTGGTCGAGCGTCGGGGCAAAACGCTGTATGGGCTGGGCGATCTCGGTGCCGCGATCATCGGCAACCCGGGGATCGGCGCGATGGTGCGCCATCATGCCTTGCTGTATGCCGACCTCCAGGATCCCATCGGTCTTCTTCGGGAGCGGCGGTCCGATACGTCCCTGGCCAAGTATTGGCCCTATGCGACGGGCGCGGACCCTGCGGCGGTCACCGTGGGCGACGCGACGGCATATTCCGGCCTCATGTCGCAGTCCCAGCATTTTGTCGCTGAAGAAATCCTAGATGCCTATCCGTTCGAGAAGCACCGGTGGCTTCTGGACGTCGGCGGCGGCGACGGCACGTTCCTGAGCCATGTCGCCGAGCGGCGGCGCGACTTGCGGCTGACGCTTTTCGATCTGCCCGCGGTGGCGGTGCAGGCGCGCGCGCGGTTTGCCGCACAGAATATCGACGACCGGGCGGAGGCGGTGGGCGGCAGTTTTCTCCGTGACGCTTTGCCGACCGGTCCGGACGTGATGTCGCTGGTGCGCGTTCTGCACGATCACGACGACGATGCGGCGCTTACCATCCTGCGGGGGGTTCATAAAGCGCTTCCCCGTAAGGGCGTGGTCTTGCTCGCGGAACCGATGTCGGAAACGAAAGGCGCTGAATCAATCGGAGTCTATTTTTCATTCTACTTGTTGGCGATGGGCAGTGGGCGCCCGCGAAGCGCGGCGGAGAACGAAACGATGTTGCGGACGGCCGGTTTCCGGAAAATCCGCCGAATTCCAACCCGTATTCCAATGTTGCTGCAGCTTCTCGTTGCCGAGCGTTGAAAAGGAAATTTCGATTGTCCAGATTATTTGACAAACTCAGATGTCAATTTAGAATGACACTATGGAATGTGACTCTCTTCCCTCAGCCGGAGCGTTGACGTGACGTTGCAAGAGTTGAGCACCCACGCAGTGGTTCTAGAGGAGCCCGAAAACCTCGTGCTCCGAGAGCTGCCGCTGACGCCGCCCAACGATACCGACATCGTCGTCGATACGGAATGGAGCGGCATCAGCACCGGCACGGAGCGCTTGTTGTGGAACGGCCGTATGCCGCCGTTTCCCGGGATGGGATACCCGCTGGTCCCCGGATATGAATCGGTCGGACGTGTTGCGGCCGCGGGCGCGGACTCCGGACTGAACGTCGGCGACCATGTCTTCGTTCCCGGCGCGAGCTGCTACGGCACCGTGCGCGGCCTGTTTGGCGGTGCGGCATCGCGCATCGTGGTTTCCGGTGACCGGGCGATACCGATCGACAGTGGTATCGGCAAAGACGCGGTCCTGTTTGCGCTGGCGGCCACGGCTTATCACGCGATCTGCGGAAACAGTACGTCGACGATGGACCTGCCCGATCTGATTGTCGGGCATGGCGTTCTCGGCCGATTGCTCGCACGCTTGACGCTGGTCCTCGGCGGTGAGCCGCCGGTTGTTTGGGAGAAGAACGCGACCCGCCAAGCCGGCGGCGCGGGATACGATGTCGTGAATCCGGATGATGACGACCGGCACGACTACAAGACAATCTTCGACGTGAGCGGCGATTCGTCCCTCCTCGATCCGCTGATCGCCCGCCTGGTGCCGCGCGGGCTCATCGTGCTCGCCGGGTTCTACGAGGATCGCCTCAATTTCGATTTTCCATCCGCCTTCGTGCGGGAGGTGCGCCTCCGCGTCGCCGCCGAATGGGCGCCGCCCGATCTCGAAGCGGTCAAAGACCTCGTCGAATCGGGACAGCTGTCGCTCGCCGGCTTGATTACCCATCGACAGGTGGCGCAGGACGCGCCGGCTGCCTATCGCACGGCTTTCGACGATCCCGATTGCCTAAAAATGATTCTCGATTGGAGAACCTATTCATGAGCTCGACACCCATCAAAGTAGTGCCGACGTCCCCGCAGGCCGATGCGGCAGCGCGGTTGAAGGCGGAAGCGGCGATCGAGCCGGACCCGGTGCCGACCGCGCCGCCGACGAAAGAAACCCAGATCATTGCGATCTACGGGAAGGGCGGCATCGGCAAGAGTTTCACACTGTCGAACCTGTCTTACATGATGGCACAGCAGGGCAAGAAAGTGCTGCTGATCGGGTGCGATCCGAAAAGCGATACGACGTCCTTGCTGTTCGGTGGCCGAGCCTGTCCGACGATCATCGAAACCTCGGCCGCCAAGAAGAATGCCGGTGATCCGTTGGAAATCGGCGATGTCTGCTTCAAGCGCGACGGCGTGTTCGCGATGGAATTGGGCGGCCCCGAAGTTGGCCGGGGATGCGGCGGCCGCGGCATCATTCATGGCTTCGAAACGTTGGAGAAGCTCGGCTTCCACGACTGGGGCTTCGATTACGTCCTGCTGGATTTCTTGGGCGACGTGGTGTGCGGCGGCTTCGGCCTGCCGATCGCGCGGGACATGTGCCAAAAGGTCATCATCGTCGGGTCGAACGATCTTCAGTCGCTGTATGTCGCCAACAACGTCTGCTCGGCGGTCGAGTATTTCCAGAAGCTCGGCGGCAATGTCGGTGTGGCCGGCATCGTTATCAACAAGGACGACGGCACCGGCGAAGCGGCAGCCTTTGCCAACGCCGCCGGCATTCCTGTCCTGGCTTCGATCCCGGCCGACGAGGACATCCGCCGCAAGAGTGCGAATTACGAGATCGTCGGCATTCCCGACGGGCGTTGGGGACCGCTCTTCGAAGAGTTGGGAAAGAATGTCGCGGACGCGCCGCCGCAGCATCCGGTCGCATTGAGCCAGGACGGCTTGCTCGATCTGTTCAAGAGCGAAGACGTCGGCCGGGACGTGGTGCTCGAGCCGGCGACGTTGGAAGACATGTGCGGCACCGCCGCCATTGAAAAGCCCTCGCTTGAAGTCGTCTACGACACCGTCTGACCTTACGGATTTGACCCCGGCCATGAAAACCCCAGAAACACCTTTTCCCCGAGGCGATAGCGTCGCAGCCGCCCCTACTGCGGCTGACGCCGCGGACGCCGTGCCGACTGCGGAGAAATCCGAAGTCGGTGCGGCGGTCGCCCAGGGAGACGGTGTCGGGTGTCATGCCGGCGCGGATGAAATGCTGCGCGCCGCGAAGGCGGCCGGAAAAAGCGAGATACTCGAACAATACGCAGCTGACTATCCGACCGGACCGCACGATCAACCGCAGAGCATGTGCCCTGCCTTCGGGTCGCTTCGCGTCGGATTGCGCATGCGGCGCACCGCGACGGTTTTGTCGGGGTCGGCGTGCTGCGTGTACGGCCTGACCTTCACATCGCATTTCTATGGCGCTCGGCGGACGGTGGGATACGTTCCGTTCGATTCCGAAACGCTGGTGACGGGCAAGCTGTTCGAAGACATCCGCGACGCGGTGTATAAGCTCGCCGACCCGGCGCTCTACGACGCGGTCGTGGTGACGAATCTCTGTGTCCCGACAGCGTCCGGCGTGCCGCTGGATCTGCTGCCGGATGAAATCAACGGCGTACGCATTGTCTGCATCGACGTGCCGGGATTCGGCGTCCCGACCCATGCGGAAGCCAAGGATGTCCTCGCCGGCGCCATGCTCAAATACGCCCGCGCGGAAGTGAAGGCCGGGCCGGTTCAGGCGCCGCAAGGGCTCACCAAGGACAAGCCGACCGTGACGCTGGTGGGAGAAATGTTTCCCGCCGACCCCGTAACGATAGGCGCGTTGTTGGACCCGCTCGGCCTCGCCGCCGGGCCGGTGGTGCCGACGCGCGAATGGCGGGAACTGTATGCCGCGCTCGATTGTGCCGTCGTCGGCGCGATCCATCCTTTCTATACATCAGCCTTCCGGGAGTTCGATGCTGCCGGCCGATCGATCGTCGGCTCCGCGCCGGTCGGGCGCGACGGAACGGCGGCATGGCTGGACGCGGTCGGCGGCGCCTGCGGGGTCGCGCAGGACAAGATCGACGCCGCCAAAAACGGGTTCATCCCGGCGATTTCGGCGGCCCTGTCGGATGCGCCGATCAAGGGCCGCGTGACGCTTTCCGGCTATGAAGGATCGGAGTTGCTGGTCGCCCGGCTGCTGGTTGAGAGCGGCGCCGAAGTCCTCTATGTCGGGACCGCCTGCCCGCGGACCGAATGGTCCAAGCCCGATCAGGAGTGGCTCGAGGCGCATGGCACCACGGTTCAATACCGCGCATCGCTCGAGCAAGACCTCGCGGCGATGGAGGCCTTCGAGCCCGATGTCGCGATCGGCACGACGCCGGTGGTGCAAAAGGCGAAAGAGCTGGCGATACCGGCGCTGTATTTCACGAACCTGATTTCGGCGCGCCCCTTGATGGGGCCGGCGGGGGCCGGGTCGCTCGCGCAGGTGATCAACGCCGCGATGGGGAACAAGGATCGCTTCGACAGCATGAA
Organism: Alphaproteobacteria bacterium; assembly: GCA_965228425.1. Taxonomy (GTDB): domain Bacteria; phylum Pseudomonadota; class Alphaproteobacteria; order UBA8366; family UBA8366; genus JAJFJD01. The sequence goes on from OZ245815.1 coordinate 602,891, forward strand.
GACGTTCTTCGCCGGCGTCGGCGAGGGACCGAGCGCGGGCGTTTGGGAGGATACGCCGCCGTCCGCGAAAGACGAAGCCATGGCGAAGGAGCCTGCCTGATGCTTGTTCTCGATCATGATCGGGCCGGCGGGTATTGGGGCTCGGTGTATGCCTTCACCGCCATCAAGGGCTTGCAGGTCATCATCGACGGTCCGGTCGGCTGCGAGAATTTGCCTGTGACGTCCGTGCTGCATTACACCGACGCCTTGCCGCCGCATGAACTGCCCATCGTGGTGACCGGCCTTGGCGAGGAAGAACTGGGGCAGCATGGCACCGAAGCCGCGATGAAGCGCGCGCATACCACGCTGGACCCGAAACAGCCGTCCGTGGTCGTGACCGGGTCGATCGCGGAAATGATCGGCGGCGGCGTCACGCCCGAGGGGACGGGAATCAAGCGCTTCCTGCCGCGGACGATCGACGAAGACCAATGGCAAAGCGCGGACCGGGCGTTGAACTGGCTGTGGACCGAATTCGGTCTCAAGCGCGGGAAGCGGCCGAAACCGGCAAAGCGGGAGCCCGGCGCCAAGCCCCGGGTGAATATCATCGGGCCGATTTACGGCACGTTCAACATGCCGTCGGACCTGGCGGAGATCAGGCGGTTGGTGGAAGGGGTCGGCGCCGAGATCAACCTCGTCTTCCCGCTCGGCAGTCACCTGAAGGACGTTCCCCGGCTGGTCGATGCCGACGTGAATGTGTGCCTCTACCGCGAGTTCGGCCGTCTTCTCTGCGAGTCGCTTGAAACGCCCTATTTGCAGGCGCCGATCGGGCTGCACAGCACGACGAAGTTCCTGCGGAAACTGGGCGAGTTGCTCGACTTGGACCCGGAACCGTTCATCGAGCGCGAGAAACACACGACGATCAAACCGTTGTGGGATCTCTGGCGGTCCGTAACGCAGGACTTTTTCGGCACGGCGAGCTTCGGCATCGTCGCCAACGAGACCTATGTGCGCGGCCTTCGGAATTTCCTGGAGGAAGACCTCGGCCTCCCGTGCAATTTTGCGATTGCCCGTAAGCCGGGGATCAAGCCGGACAACGAAGCGGTCCGCGACGCGATCCGGGAGAAGACGCCGCTGGTTCTGTTCGGCAGTTACAACGAACGCATGTATCTGTCGGAGATCAAGGGCCGCGCGATGTATATCCCGGCGTCCTTTCCCGGCGCGGTCATCCGCCGCCATACGGGCACGCCTTTCATGGGGTATTCCGGCGCGACCTATGTCGTGCAGGAAGTCTGCAACGCGCTGTTCGATGCGCTCTTCAATATCCTGCCGTTGGGCGTCGACCTGGATCAGGTGGATGCGACCCCGACACGGCTGCATCAGGAACTGCCTTGGAACGAAGACGCCCGCGTGGCGCTCGACGACCTGGTGGAGGCCTATCCGATCCTCACGCGCATTTCCGCTGCCCGGCGTCTTCGCGACGCGGCGGAGTCGACTGCCCGTGAATCCGGTGACGTTCGCGTCACCGTCGATCATGTCGCGTTATCGCAACGCGCGCTCGCCGATGGGAGGGCCGCATGATCGCCGCTCCCTCGGCCAAAAGATTTCGCCCGGCGGTGTCGGGTGGAAATTCTGGTGTGCCGACTCCCGGTACAGCAGACCCTGCCGCGCGGGGAGTGCGCGGTAACGGCCAGAAGACCCAACATACGGAGGGTAATTGAAATGGCTATTGACCATGACGACCAACGCGGCTCGTTGTCAGGATTGACAGATCAAGAAGCGCGTGAATTTCACCGCATCTTTATGAGCAGCTTCATCATGTTCGTCGTTGTCGCAGTGATTGCGCATGTTCTGGTGTGGATGTGGCGGCCCTGGTTTCCAGGCGAAAAGGGCTACTCCGCGCTTACGGACAGTGTGAACGTCGCGATGACGCACGTTCTTCCATATTTGACATAGGAGAGAACACATGTGGCGAATATGGCTTCTGTTTGATCCCCGTAGATCACTGGTTGCGTTGTTCGTGGGGTTGGCGGTGCTGGCTTTGCTGATTCATTTCATTCTGCTCAGTACCGACCGCTTTAACTGGATCGAAGGTCCAAGCGCAGCAAGCAAGAGCGCGGCAATTGAAACGTCACAAAGCCTGTCACGGGTTGCGATGACCGACAAGTTGGCACGGTAATGCTTGCAACGGTGGCGGATTGGTCTCGGTGCGAGCCGGCCGTCCGCTGCCAAGCTTGCCCTTTGAAAGCCGCCGGTTGGTGTTTCGGAGTATAGAAAAATGTCAATGTTGAGCTTTGAGAGAAAGTATCGCGTCCGAGGTGGAACACTGCTGGGAGGCGACCTGTTCGACTTCTGGATCGGTCAGTTCTATGTCGGGTTTTTCGGCGTTACGACAATCTTTTTCACGCTCCTCGGGACGGCTCTGATCATTTACGGCGCGGCCATTGGGCCGACCTGGAACGTTTGGCAGATCAACATCGCACCGCCCGATCTGTCCTATGGATTGGCCGCCGCCCCGCTCAAGGAAGGCGGGCTTTGGCAGATCATCACGGTCTGTGCGCTCGGGGCGTTCGTCTCGTGGGCGCTGCGCCAAGCGGAGATCGCGCGGAAACTGGGAATGGGGCTGCATATCCCCTTCGCCTTCAGCGTTGCGGTGTTTGCCTACTTTACCCTGGTCGTTATCCGCCCGGTCATGATGGGCGCGTGGGGCCACGGCTTCCCTTACGGAATCTTGAGCCATCTCGATTGGGTTTCGAACGTTGGCTACCAGTATCTGCATTTTCATTACAACCCGGCGCATATGCTCGCCATCACCTTCTTCTTCACGACTGTGCTGGCGCTTGCGCTGCACGGATCGCTCATTCTTTCGGCGACGAATCCGGACCGGGGCGAAACCGTAAAATCGCCCGAACACGAAGACACGTTTTTCCGCGATACGGTCGGGTATTCGATCGGGACGCTGGGCGTTCACCGGCTGGGCCTGTTCCTGGCACTGTCGGCCGGTTTCTGGAGCGCGATCTGCATCTTGATCAGCGGGCCCTTCTGGACGCGCGGTTGGCCGGAATGGTGGAGCTGGTGGCTCAACCTGCCGGTCTGGGGATGAGGAGACGCTACGATGCCTGAATATCAGAATATCTTCACCCAAGTGCAGGTTCGCGGCCCGGCGGAAATGGGTGTTCGCTTGCCCCGCGCCGACTGGTCGCGGGACGGCAAGCCGCAATTCATTCATCTGATCGGGCGCTTCGGGAATGCCCAGATCGGCCCCGTTTATCTCGGCCTCACGGGCCTTATGTCGCTCGTGTGCGGCTTCATCGCGATCGAGATTATCGGGCTGAACATGTGGGCGTCGGTCAATTGGGATCCCGTCGAATTCGTCCGTCAGCTGCCGTGGCTCGCGCTCGAACCGCCACCGGCGAAATACGGACTCAGCTTTCCGCCGCTCGCCGACGGCGGATGGTGGCTGTTGGCCGGCTTCTTCCTCACCCTGTCGATCTTGCTCTGGTGGGGGCGAATGTATATCCGGGCCCGTGCCTTGGGCATGGGAACACATGTCGCCTGGGCGTTCGCGTCGGCGATCTGGCTCTATCTCGTCTTGGGTCTGATCCGCCCGGTGATGATGGGAAGTTGGGCCGAAGCCGTTCCGTTCGGCATTTTCCCGCATCTCGATTGGACCGCGGCGTTCTCGATCCGCTACGGCAACCTCTTCTATAACCCATTCCACATGCTCTCGATCGTGTTCCTCTATGGATCGACGCTGTTGTTCGCCATGCATGGCGCGACGATCCTCGCGGTGAGCCGGTTCGGCGGCGAACGCGAGATCGAGCAGATCACCGATCGCGGCACGGCATCCGAACGCGCCGCGTTGTTCTGGCGATGGACGATGGGTTTCAACGCCACGATGGAATCGATCCATCGGTGGGCGTGGTGGTTTGCGGTTCTGTGCCCGCTCACGGGCGGAATCGGCATCCTCTTGACCGGCACCGCCGTGGACAACTGGTTCTTGTGGGGCGTCAAACACGGGCTGGTGCCTGAGTACCCGCAGGTATTCACGCCGGCGACTGATCCTGGCGCGCTTCCGGAGGCGACCCGATGAAAGATAGAAAACCATCATTTCTCCCCGTCCTAGGGGCGATCGTCGGATTTTCGCTGTTGGTCTCGGCCTGCGAGGATTACCCGCCGGTCAAGGCCGAGCAAAACGGCTTCCGCGGCGTGGGCATGGAGGAGGTCGTCAATCCGCGGACGCTCGCGAAGTCGAAAGCCCAGAACCAAATGCCGGAGGCGCCCGATCCCGCCGAACCCGATGGTGAACTTGCATCCCAGGTTTACGAGAATGTTCAGGTGCTGGGGGATTTACGCGAACCGGAATTCCTCCGGCTGATGCTGGCGATAACCGAATGGGTCTCGCCGGAACAGGGCTGCACCTATTGTCATACGGACAACCTGGCCGAGGACAAGGTCTATACCAAGGTCGTCGCGCGGCGCATGTTGCAGATGACCAAGACGATCAATTCGAAGTGGGACAAGCATGTCGGCAAGACCGGCGTCACCTGCTACACCTGCCATCGCGGGCATCCGGTGCCGAAAGAGGTTTGGCACAAGGATCCCGGTCCCAAACAGGCAAAGGGCATGACCGCCTCGAGCGCCGGCCAGAACATCGGGGCCAAGTCGGTCGGTGTCACATCGTTGCCCTATGATCCGTTCTACCAACTGCTGTTGAAGGACAACGAGATTCGCATCGCGTCATCCTCGGCGTTACCCACCGACAACATGCGGAACATCAAGGACACGGAACTGACCTACGGCCTGATGATGCATATGTCGGACTCGCTGGGCCAGAACTGCACCTTCTGTCACAACAGCCGGGCGTTTTCCGCCTGGGAGGAAAGCCGCCCGCAGCGGACAACCGCGTGGCACGGCATTCGGATGGCGCAGGAGTTGAACAACAAATACCTGGAGCCGCTGAAAGAAAAGTTCCCGGCAAACCGCCTCGGTCCCCTCGGCGATACGTTGAAGGTGAATTGCGGAACGTGTCACCAGGGCGTGCACAAGCCGATGTATGGCGCCCAGATGCTGAAGGACTATCCCGAACTCGACAAGGTGAAGTAAGGGATCCGCGTCCGTTTGCCTAACCCGATTGGGCTCGTTCCGGGGCGACGTTGATCGACGTCGCCCCGGTCCATAGAGTGTCCGGCAAGGCTAGTCGCTCTTACGGAGAGGGAGGTTACCGGTGCGTGGGACCGAAGACCGATCCCGGTCGCCCGGCGGTTTCGCCGATCGGCTGCGCGAGCAGACCCGCGCGCTTCATGCACGGGCCGAGCGAACGGGCGTCGTCCGAGAAATTCTTCGCGGTGAGGTATCGCGGCAGTCCTACGCGCTTTACCTTCGGAATTTGTTGCCGGCCTACGACCAGTTGGAGACGAGCCTCGATTTTCACCGGCGCGCGCCCGGCGTGCGGCGTATCGCGAATAGCGCGATCTACCGGTCGGACGCGATCGAATCCGACCTGCGGCATCTTTCGGGTCCCGACTGGCGTACGGACCTTGCCGTGTTACCGGAGGGCGCGGCCTATCGCAGGCAAATCGCGCAGGCGGCTGCGGGCCGGGGGGAAGCTCTCATCGCCCATGCCTATACCCGATACTTAGGCGATTTGAACGGTGGGCAGGTGATCAAACGCCAGCTGATGCGGTCGCTGAACCTAGGATCGAACGCGCTCTCGTTCTATACGTTTCCCGCACTCTCCGATCTGCCGGCAATGCGCGCCGAATACCGGTCGGCTATCGATCTTTCCGCCAAAGAGATCTCGGCGCATCGGGAGGTTCTGCGCGAGGCGTCGACGGCGTTCGAACTCAACATCGCGGTTTCGGTCGCGGTCGATCGGTTCATCGCGGGCCGCCAGAACCGGCGCACCGTCTGAACGCGCCATACGCGAACGACGGTCAAATCCGGATCAATCGTCGTCGCCGGCTTCGCGCGTGGAATGCCAGATGAGATGTTCCAGCAGCTCCGCGGTTCGGCCGACCGAGTTGCGCACGTTGCCGAGCATTGTCGGGACTTCGTCCAAGTCGATGCCGTCGGCGATCTCGAGCGCGGCAAGTTGCGCGTTTTCGATGACCGACGACAACAGGTCGCGGTAGACGAGGTCCGCGTTGGAATCGAGGCGCATCGTCATGGCGCGCCGTTGCTCCAACACGCTTTCCTGGAAGCTTTGGCGAGCCGTCTCGACGGCGTGTCGCTCGGCGCGGTCGGTGAACAGAATGACGTATCCCAGGGCACGTCCAGGCGCGGAAAAAACCGGGTCGGCTCTGACGAGCAGGGATGTGCCGTCGCTATCGATATCCTTCATCCGGACTTCGCCGCGCCACGAGCGGTTTCGGTCGATCAGGTCGGTCAGGCTTTGGCGGATTGCATCGGGTTGCCGAAAAAAGCCGGCGAGGTCGTCAAGCGTGTTCACATCGCGGACAGGCAACGGCACGAGGTCTTCGAAGGCGTGATTCATCAGCAGGATCCGGCCAGACGTGTCGGCGATCACCACGGGGTGTTCCGACCCGCTGATCTGTCTGCTCACGATGTTCATTTGATCTTGCGTGATCAGCAGCCGCATGGACCGGAACTGCAGAACGACATCCCGGACGGTTGCGCCGATCAGACGGGCGGCCTTCAAATCCGCCGCGGTCCAAGGGTCGCTCGTGCCTTCCACCAACTGGTGCCACTGGGCGAAGGATCGGCGGGGCGAGAGGTCCATCGGGTCGTCCCCGATTATCATCGGCTTGTTCGGATCGCCACCCCATGTGACGGTCCGTATCCGCTCCGGCCGGAACCAAATCAAAAATTCGCCCGGCGTGGTCGATACCGGTATGGCGACGATACCGCTTGCGACATCCGCCGCCGCCGCCAAGTCGGGCGCGTCGGTCGTTAGCGACGCGGTCGAGAAGATCGTCTCCATGTCTTTCGCGTTGAGCCAATCGACGATGTCCCGAAGGTGCCGGGTGCCCGGCACTTCCCCGGCCGTGTGGACGTCTCCTTCGAAGGTCAACGCCGCGCCGCCGGCATTCAGGGGCTGTAGAAGCGTGCGCGGCGATTTTTCGAACAGCGCGGCCTTCCAGTCGCCGTCGCGCGCGATCGTTTCGATCATATTCTGCTCGAGGCGCCGAACGGACAGTTCGGCCTGGCTTTGGATGAAGCTCTCCAGTGCCGCGATGCGCGTGGCAATGATCTCCGAAAGCAGCTCGCACATGACCCGGGTTTCGTAATGCACGAAGCGCGGTTCATAGTGATGGCAGGAAATCATGCCCCACAGTTTGCCGCCGACCACGAGCGATGCGACGAGGGTCGCGGAAACGCCCATGTTCTTGAGATACTGGATATGGATTGGGGACATGCTGCGCAGGGTGCACAACGACATATCCAAGTCCATGCCCGTAGTAGGCGATAGCAGGGGATCGAGGGGTGTCGGCTCGTATTCCACATCCACGAGGGTCCGGATGCGATTTCGGATATAAAGTTCGCGCGCGATCTGGGGGATGTCGGAGGCCGGGTATCGGTTGCCCAAAAATGGTTCGAGGTCGCGGTTTTTTTCCTCGGCATAGACCTCGCCATGGCCTTCGTCGTCGAAGCGATAAACCATGATCCGGTCGAAGCCGATCAGATCCTTGAAGACCACCGTTGTCGCATCGGCAAGCGAGCGGATCGAGGTGCATGGCAACAACGACTTCAGCGCGTCCTGGATGTTCTCGGATGGTGTGATCGGCGGACCCACGGGCTCCAATTCGATGACCAATCCGCCTTCCGTCAGACGGTGGATCAACGTGTCAAATGACGTGCCGTGGTCGCCCAGATTGCCGCGCACCGCCATTGGGATCGTATCCAGATCGTCTTCCAGATGCGGCTGAATACGGTCCGCCAAATCGCCGCCCAGGTCGCGCAGCGTGTTGCCGAGGATGTCTTGTTCGATCTTCAGGAAAGATGCCGCATTCCGGCTCGCTTGGACGACAACGAGGTCCGGCTCCTGCACGACCAGCAGGGCGCCGTGGGGTTGGATCGACCCCGCAAGCTGAATCTGTTCGCGCTCGCAATTCGAAAGGTCAGCTTGGCCGAATGCCGGTGCCGGGGACGATGATGGCGTCATCCTTAAATCCCCCTCTGTCAGCGGGCTATCGTTCGGGTGATTCGGCTCTTCCGTCCAGTCCGTAGCGATTCAGCTTTGCATATAAAGCTTGGCGGCTCAAACCCAATAGATCGGCAGCGGCGCTGCGGTTGCCGCGGGTCGACGCCAATGCCGCCTCGATATAGCGTTGCTCTATCGATTTGACGGTTTTTCGGACGACGGCTTGCAGCGATTGTTCGCCAAGCGGCTCGATCGTCGGGGTGGGAAATGCGGAAACGTTGGTGGTGTCGCTCGGCCGTAGGATGCGCGCGCCGACATCGCGAATGACCAGGCTGGTCAAGGGCGGATCGGAATCGATGTTGCGGGCAGCGGAGATTTCGATTTCGGTCCTCGTTCCGAGTTCCGATTCCAGACCTGTCGGAAACAAGCGGACATGCCCGTTTTCCGCGACGCGCGACATGATGTCCGCCATATCTGCGCCGGGCCGGCCAACCCAGCGGCTCAGCGAACTGCCGGCGACCGACTGAAGCCCTGTGACCTGTACGAGGTCGAGAAAGGCCGGGTTCGCGTAATAGACGGTATCGTCGCCGGTGATTGCGACAACGGCATCGGTGATTCCGTTAAGGATATCGGCCGGCGCGATCTCCGTTCGGTCTTCGGGTTCGTCCTTCAACGTGCCGAACGGCGTGAGCTGCAACAGAAAAACCGGTCCCGGGTCTCCGTTCATCAGGGAGGCCGTGACAAGCCATGCTTCTTGATCTTGCCCCAGATGGAAGATCGTGCGCGGCGATTTCCCATGTTCGCGCACGGTTTCGAGCATCCCCTCGAACTCTTCGCGTTCGTTGGGCAGAAGCTCCGCCCGAAAATCCCGGCCGCCGGCCATGAGCCCCAACGTTCGAATCGCGACAGGGTTTGCTTCGACGATGTGCATGTTCGACGCGCGAACGATCAGCACCGCTTCGTTGGAGGCGTCGAAAAGCAACCGGTAGCGTGTTTCGATCTCACGGAACTTCCAGTAGTCCCGCTCCATCGCTTGTTGTGCGGAAATCAGGCGTGATTGAAGTTCGGCGACCGTCTGCAGGCTCTTGCCGATGGCCACCAGTCCGGTCGATTCGCTGACGCGGACGGTCGTGTATTCGATCGGGATTTCGCGGCCGCTCGGGAATTGCTGGTTCAGCTGCCGGAAGGCCGACATGCCGCTTTCCCGGGCATGGTCGACCATGAGCTTGACTTTTTCGGCACCGACGTCACCGACCGTTTGGGTCCACGGGGAACCGATCCATGCCGACACGTCGGTTTCCGGAATGGCACTCGACAGATTTACGTCTCGAATAATTCCGTCCAGGTCGAGGTGGAGCGTGATGTCCGGTTGCGCCAAATTCATTTTGACACCGCCAATCGGATTTCGAGTTCATACACCTGCTGGTACCTTTAGAAAAAGGTTTCTCGTTTCAATCGTCGAACGCATTGCGCGAAACCACGGATCATCGGTCGATCCTATCACGCCTGCCGCAAATCCAAATTGATCGGTATCATGCGTCTTTCGGTCGTTATAGCACTTCCTATCGAATTATGATCGCACGATCCAGTGACTCTATTGTCGCATATATCGCCGGACGACGGTCATTTCGCAAATGGCTTAGTCCAATCGCCGCGGCATCTCTTTTTCGACCAACGCCCATCTTGGCAAGGGACGGTGCGGCCCGCGCCGCCCCCTACCGAGATTTACGCCGCATTCGATGCGTGCCGCTCTTCTGTCCGCTTCAGTCCGAACTCGCTCCAAATGGCCGACAGGGAACCGACGAGATGATCGATATCGGCGTCGCTGTGGATCGGCGATGGCGTTATGCGCAGCCGCTCCGTGCCCCGCGGAACCGTGGGGTAGTTGATCGGCTGTACGTAGATCCCGAAACGGTCGAGCAGGCAATCGGTGACGTTCTTGCAGATGACGGGATCACCGACCATGACCGGCACGATGTGGCTGGGATTTTCGTAATGCGGGATACCGGCCATATCCAACTGCCCGCGGACCTTCGCGACCTGGCGGCGCTGCAGCTCGCGTTCGGCATTGCTCGCTTTGAGGTGCCGGATGCTAGCGGTCGCACCGGCGGCAACCGCCGGCGGAAGCGCGGTCGTGAAGATAAAGCCCGATGCATAACTCCTGATGAAGTCGCACAGGGCGGTCGAGGCGGCGATGTATCCGCCCACCACGCCGAACGCCTTGGCGAGCGTGCCTTCGATGACCGTGAGACGATGGCTTACGCCCTGTTCCTCGGCGAGCCCGCCGCCGCGCGGACCGTACAGCCCGACCGCATGAACTTCGTCCAGGTAGGTCATTGCGCCGTGGCCATCGGCCACATCGCACAATTCGGCAATCGGGGCGATATCCCCGTCCATCGAATAGCAGGATTCGAACGCCACCAGCTTCGGCCGGTCGTGATCCAGCTCCGCCAGTTTGCGGTTCAGGTCTTCCGGATCGTTATGGGCGAAGATTTGCTTCTCGGCCTTGCTGTGGCGAATACCTTCGATCATCGACGCGTGGTTATATTCGTCGGACAAAACGACACAGCCGGGCAGACGCGACGCCAGCGTTCCGAGGGACGCCCAATTCGAGACATATCCGGACGTGAAGAGAAGGCTATCCTCGGTGCCATGCAGGTCGGCCAGCTCTTTCTCCAGAAGGACGTGGTAATGGGTCGTCCCGGAGATGTTGCGGGTGCCGCCGGCGCCCGCACCGCATCGGTCGATTGCTTCATGCATGGCGTTTAGGACGGCGGGGTGTTGCCCCATGCCGAGATAGTCGTTGGAACACCAGACCGTCACCTGCGACTGACCCTCGCTCTTATAGTGCGTCGCATGTGGAAAACTGCCGGCATGCCGCTCGATATCGGCGAAAACGCGATACCGGCCCTCGTCGTGCAGGCTATCGAGGCTTTCGCGAAAGAAAAATTCGTAATCCATTTTTTCCTCCTGTCGTGTCGCGGCGCCACTTAGGCGTTGGTGCTCCAAGTTTGGACCCGCGATTGGGTGGCATTAAGCAAAGTCGTCTTTATGTTTGCGTTACTTTTTTCCGGCACCGGGCTGAGCGCCCCGTCGCCGGTATCGGTCTTCGCTGCGGCGTGCGACCGCAGACCCCAGCGCCAGAGCTTCTCGACCGGGATCGGCAGAACCAGGAACCAATGTTCCAGGACGGCCAGGATCAGGAGCGTTGCGAGAAAGGTGAAGCCGGCCGCTTGGCCCGGGTCCGCCGCGGCAGCCGAGGCGCTTGTCACGAGCGCGACCGCCACGACCGTTGACACCGTAACCGAGACCGGAAACAGCAGGTTCATCGGCCGCCGCGCGAAATAGCTCTTTAGATGGTGCAGATGTTCGGGCAGGAAATTTTCCGTGATGTTGGGGACACCGAGGAACACGTTCAACTTCGTGCTGAGCCGCATGATCCACAGGATGACGAAGGTCCATGTTCCGACTTGGTTGTCCGCGCCCCAGGTCAACACGATCAACGCCGCGGCGGTCAGGAAAATGGCGACCTCGTGATAGATCAGCGTCCGCGTGGCCGCGATGAAACGGCGCCAACCGCTGCAATCGGCCGGGCAGGGTTTTTTGTTCGGTCCGGTGACCAAGCCCATGAGAAACGTGATCTCATGCCAGCCCCAAAGGACGACGCCGGCCGTGAAGGCAATGTAGACGCCGAACACGCCCGTATCCGCCCGCACGGCGATAAGCCCGGCGATCGCAATCGCCGTCAGCACTGTCGCCCCCATCATGCTCCATCGCATTGTGTGCTTCGGCAATCCGTCCAGATACAGAATGAGTCCGGTGCTGAACCACCAGATGAAGAGAGCAAACAGGACAGGGTATAGATACTGCACCATCAGGCGCGGACTCCTGGTCTATCGTGTGGCTACCAAGCGGGCGCCACGCGGATTTCCTGCGGCAGCGGCTCATGTTTCGCCGGGATCACGTATAATCCCGCGAAAGTGAGGGCCGTGGCGGCGCCGCAGGCCAGCCATTTCAGCCGGCCGATGACGCCGCCTTGGTCCTTTGCCGCATCGCTCTTGAGGGACAGGTCGTACAGCCGCAGTAAACCCTTGCGGAACCGCGGATTGTCGAGATCCAGGGTTACCGGGAAGACCTGGCGGGAAATTTCCGTCGTGATCCGGAAGACCTGGAAATCGTAGTCCGTCGCGTCGAACCCGAAGGCCGCATGCAGTTCCGGCCGCTTGTGGTCCCGGACGAACATCGTCGCGAAGACGGCAAGCTGGAAAAATCGAATCCAGAGCTTGTTGCGCCCCTTCAGCAGCTTGGGGTCGGCTCGCATGATCAGGGCGAAGGCTTCGCCGTGCCGGAACTCGTCGTTGCACCATCTTTCGAACCACCGGAAAATCGGGTGAAACCGCTTTTCCGGATGCCGCTCGAGTTGCCGGAAGATCGTGATATAGCGCGCATAGCCAATCTTCTCCGACAGGTAGGTCGCATAGAAGATGAACTTGGGCGCGAAATATTTGTATTTCTTCTCGGACCGCAATTGGTGCAGATCGACACCCAAGCCGAAATCCCGCAGCGAGCGGTTGATGAAGTTGGCGTGGCGCGATTCGTCCCGGCTCATTAGCGCAAACAGCTCCTTCATGTCCGGGTTCGAGACTTTCTTCATGATGTCCGCGTACAGGACGCAGCCGGAATATTCCGACGTTACCGAACTGATGAGGAAGTTGATGAATTCCTCGCGCAGCGCCGGCGGCAAGTCCTGTATCTCGGCATCGAATTCGTCGCCACGCTGGAAATGATCGACGTTCGAATCGCTGCGGAACTCGTCCATCATCTTGTCCCATTCCGCGCGGACCGGGTCGACGTCCACCTTGTCCATCGCGTCGAAGTCGGTCGTATAGAAATGCGGGCTCAGGATGGTGTCCTGTTTCGCGACTTCCGTTGAATCAATAGCGGCATCGTCGATGGTGATCGCGTTCATCTCACGCTCCTCGTGGTTGCGTCGGCGGATTGGCGAAGCGTCTGCATGCCGGTCTTCGTCGCCGGTTTCGAGAGCAAACTCGCGAATGCGCCTGCATTGGTTGGTCCGAATGCGTCGAGTTCGATGGTGCGGTTGGTCGCCGTGTCATGAAGCGAGATCCGTCCGTCCGCCCATCGCGTCAGATTGAAAGGCGGAAGCTTGCCGACCTGATGGAGCCGACGCTCGCGGGCCAGGCCGCGCAGCACGCCGCGGATAAAGTTGTTCGAACCGGGCGCAAGCACTTTGATGGTTTCGCCGTCGGGCACGGACAGCACGAGCACGGCGCCGTCGGCGCGGTCTTCGAACTGCAGTGCCCGGCTCATTACGGGTGTGCTGGCCGCTACTTTGACGGTGCCGACGTCGCCGTAACGGGCGACGGTCGTTGCAACCAAGGCGAACCCGACAAGTACCGCTGCGCTGATCAGAGCGCCGCGGGGAAAGGGACGGTCTTCGAATGGGTTGCTCATTATTCGTTTCCTCCTACGACGCCGCCGACGCCACCGGCCCTGCGGCGGCGGCCGCGGGGCGGGACCGGTCGATCCGGCCGCTTCGTGCGGATGCGGGTTGCACGCCCTTGCTCGCGGTCAGCGCGGTCGCCAGTGTCTCGGCCACCGCGGCCGCGTCCGGCGTTACGCGGAGCATCGGTTGCGGGTTGGACACGCGCCATGGGCGGGCATGCGGCCACAGGACGAGATAGGCGATCCGGTCGGCCGTATTCAGGGAAACCGAGATATCGCCCGTGCCGTCGGCATACATCTTCACGTCGGCGGCGTTCACGACGCTGAAGGGAAGATTGAACGTCATGGGCACCGCAATGCCGAAGCGCATGACGAGGCGCCGGTTCGTAATCGTATAGACGGTCGTCCGCTCGATCAGATAGCCGATGCCCAACAGAATGCCGATCGCGGCAACCGCAAGCAGCAGCAATCCGCCCGACGAGAAGGCGATCGCCCCGATCGCGTCTCCGTCGGAGATACCGGCGACAATCCGCCAGACGATCAACAGGCCGAAGTAGACGGCGATTTTCCGGATGTGGAAGGCGCGGCGCGCCAGCGCGGCCCAGTGCGGCGCGCCCTGCCAGAGGATGCGTTCGCCCTCGGGGAGTTGCTCGGGCAGGCCGTGGACCGGTTCTGAATCGTGTTCCCTCACAGCAGCGGCTCCGACCGTTGCGGCGTGGCATAAAGTTGGCCGCCGCCGTAATACGCGGTGATCTTGTCTTCCTCGAGAAGGGTGACTTGCTCGGGATTTGCAAGTTTCGGAACGTCGGCGAATTGGGTCGACAGAATGGTCTGGACCTTAACCCGGTTGAGACCCCGGTCGACATTCGACAGCGGCGTCGGCAACAACACGCGCGTCGTTCCGGCGTCGTTGGACAATTCGACCTCGTAATACCGCAGCAGATATTCCGAGCGGTCTACCCAGGCGTCGCAAACCTTGCCGCCGGGTTTGCCGTCGGCGCCGTAGACGAGCATTCCGATCGGATTCGGGTCGCGCGGGTCGAGCGAGAACTCGGTGGCGACGCGCAAGGGAACGATCTTGGGTTTGCCGTCGTGCGCGAGATCGGCGACGTTCGCCCGTTCCGCATAGGCGGCCGGTCCGACGCCATCGACCATGGGGTTGCCCGTGGGCTCCAGCGGCGCGCCCGGCCAGGGTCCCATCGGAACGGCATTGATCGGCCGCGAGTCGGCCTTGCCGTCCGGCGCGTATGAGGTGCCGCCATGCGGCAATTTGAAGGATTTCGGCTCCGGCATCCGCGGGAAGCCGACCACCTCCACGCGACCCGAGCGATCGGATTCGAGCGGATAGCCCTCGCGTTTGTCTTCGCGGCGCAGATAGATGATCAGGCCTGCGAAAAAGATCCAAAACGCGTAGAGCGTGACTTGCGCTACGTCGAAGTAGCTTGTGATTGCTCCGGCTTCCATAGTTCTCACTCCATAGTCTGTTGGCTAACCCGGGAACTGGGTCAGACCAAACCTGGATGACGTTGCGAATCCCGTATGCGCCGACCGCCGGACGAGGGGGCCAACGACGATCAAGGTGACGAACAGCAACGCGATCTCGATGTGATAAACGGCGGCGTATCCAACG
Source organism: Alphaproteobacteria bacterium (assembly GCA_965228425.1). Taxonomy (GTDB): domain Bacteria; phylum Pseudomonadota; class Alphaproteobacteria; order UBA8366; family UBA8366; genus JAJFJD01. Next base: position 618,067 of record OZ245815.1, read on the forward strand.
GCGGGATCGGTCAAGGCCGGCCCGAGTTTTCCGCTTTCCGCAAGCGACGTCACGACGTCGCGGATTGCACCGCCCAATGCGATTCCGGCGCCGGCGGCAGATGCTTGAACCGCCCCCCAGGCCCCGAGCGTCAGGCCGATTTGTGTCTTGTCGGCCAAATCCATGGCGGCGGTCAGCATCCCGATGGCGAACATGCCGCCGCCGAACCCGATCAATGCCGTGCCAATCTGCAGCAGCAGCGGCGAGCCGAACGGCGCGGCAAAAATCAACGCCGAGAAGGCCGCGACGCCGACGGTCGCTCCGGCGGCGGCGAGACGGAGCGGGTCGGTCCCGCGAGTCAACATCCGCGCCGTCAGCGCGAAGGCCGCCAGCGTGCCGAGCGCCAGGATGGCGGTCAAAAGCGTCGTCGTCGACACCGACATGCTGAAGATTTGCCCGCCGTAGGGTTCGAGCAGAATGTCCTGCATGCTGAAGGCCGCGGTACCGAGACCGACGGCCACCAACAGCCGCTTCGACCGCCCGGTTTCGGAGAAAACACGCCAACACTCGCTGAAGGTCGGGTGCGCGATGTCATGCGCTGTTGCGGCCGGGTTGCGCGCTTCCTGCTTCCACAATGCGAGAATGTTGAGGATGACGGTGACGACGGCGGCGCCCTGCACGACTTGGATCAGCTTGATTTGTGCGAAGTCGGCCAGAAGCGCGCCGAAGACGAGCGAACTGCCGAGCATGCCGACCAACAACATCACATAGAGGAGGGCAACGACACGGGGGCGCGACTCGCGGGGCGCCAGGTCGGTTGCCAATGCCAATCCGGCGGTTTGCGTGACGTGCATCCCGGCACCGACCATGAGGAAGGCGAGCGCGGCGCCGGCATAGCCGATCGCGACCGGCCCGTGCGTATCGCCGGACAGGATAAAGAGCGAGAAGGGCATGATCGCCAAGCCGCCGAACTGCAGCAGCGTTCCCATCCAGATGTAGGGGACACGCTTCCAGCCGAGAAAAGACTTATGCGTATCGGACCGGAACCCGATGAAGGCGCGGAACGGCGCGATGAGCAACGGCAGGGATACCATCAACGCGACCAGCCATGTCGGCACGTCCAGTTCCACGATCATGACCCGGTTCAGCGTGCCGTTCAGGAGCACCAGCGCCATACCGACGGAAACTTGGAACAACGACAGACGCAGCAAACGCCCGAGCGGCAGCTCGGTGGTTGCGGCATCGGCGAACGGCAGGAACCGCATCCCGATGCGGCGCCATTCGTTCACCAGTCTGTCGTTCATGCGTCTCATCCGGCACTAAGCTCCAATGCCTGGGATGTATAGAAGCCGCTGGAAATTCGGTGCGATTGCATCGGACGCCACGCCGCCAGGGCGAGCTCGTCCCGGATCAGGGCGCGGAGGTTCCGTTCGCTGACCGGCTGAATCGCCGGCGCCCGGTGTTCCCGATGCGGGATGAGGCGGCCGACGGCATGCATGACCGCCAGGGCCGGCGTCTTCGGCGCAAAGGTGAGATGAATCGACCGTGCGGTCCGTTCGGCGAAAGCGGTGACGATCCGGACGATGTCGTCCGCCTGGTAGTGAATTAGAGAGTCCATGGCGATGACGTGGTCGAACTCGCCGAGCGCGGGGTCGAGCATATCGCCGACCTGAAAGTCGATGCTGCCGGGGCCGAGATCCGCAGGCATCCGCTTGCGGGCGATGTCGACGAGCGACGGGGAAATGTCGATCGCGGTGACGAGGGCGCCGCGTTGCGCCGCTTCGATCGCGAACGCACCCGTGCCGCACCCGGCGTCGAGGACGCGCCGTCCGTGCAGGCTTTCCGGCAATTGGTTCAACAGCGTCTGCCGCATCCGGTCGCGGCCGGCCCGGACGGTCGCCCGAATGCGGCTGACCGGGGCGTCCGACGTAAGCCGGGACCATGCTTCGGCCGCCGTCCTATCGAAATAGGTTTCCAGTTGGCCGCGCCGTTGTTGATAGGTTGCGCTTGGCATCAGTCGAACCCGAGGAAATCGAAGATGTCGCGGTCTTTCATCGCCTGCGCCTCCATCGGCTCGACGCCGGCGATCAGCGTCGCCGCGAGCCGCAGGTATTCCTCTTGCACCGCCTCGAGCTCCGGCGAGGGCTCCATCTCGAACAGCGTGGACTTCTTCAGCCGGCTGCGCCGGATCACATCGAGGTCGGGGAAATGCGCGACCTTCTTGAGGCCGATGGCGTCGTTGAAGCGATCGATCTCGTCGGTGCCGGCGCTGCGGTTGGCGATTACGCCGCCGAGCCGGACGTCGTAGTTCTTCGCTTTGGCCTGAATGGCGGCGACGATGCGGTTCATCGCGAAGATCGAATCGAAGTCATTCGCCGTGACGATCAGCGCCCGTCCCGCATGTTGCAGAGGCGAAGCGAAGCCGCCGCAGACCACGTCGCCCAGGACGTCGAAGATCACCACGTCGGTGTCTTCGAGCAGATGATGCTCTTTCAGAAGTTTTACGGTTTGGCCCACGACATAGCCGCCGCAGCCCGTGCCGGCGGGCGGTCCGCCGGCCTCGACGCACATGACGCCGTTGTAGCCTTCGAAGACGAAGTCCTCGATCTGCAGTTCCTCGGCGTGGAAGTCCACCGATTCCAAAACGTCGATCACCGTCGGCATGAGCTTCTTGGTGAGGGTGAATGTGGAATCGTGCTTCGGGTCGCACCCGATCTGCAGGACGCGCTTGCCGAGTTTGGAGAAGGCGACGGATAGATTCGACGATGTCGTGCTCTTGCCGATACCGCCTTTGCCGTAAATGGCGAAGACTTGCGCCGTCCCAAGGTCGAGCGACGGATCGAGCTGTACCTGTACGCTGCCTTCGCCGTCAGCCCGTGAGTCCGTGCTGCTCAACGCGCTGACCGTTGCATCATCGAGTGTCATGCCGCTACCTCTTCGTTGATTCCTTCAAGCCGGTCTTCGAGCGCCTCTCCGGCCTTGCGCAGGGCCTCGAGGGTCTCCGCATCCGGCGACCAATAGTTTCGTTCGTGCGCCTCGATCAGCCGGTTGGCGACCTTCATCGACGCCTTCGGGTTGAGCGTGGCGAGACGGTTCCGCATCTCGTCGTCGAGAACGAATGTTTCCGTCAGTTGGTTGTAGACCCACTGCGGGACTTGGCCCGTCGTGGCCGACCAGCCCATGGTGTTGGTGACGTGGGCCTCGATCTGGTGCACGCCTTCGTAGCCGTGATCCAACATCCCCTCGTACCATTTCGGGTTCAGCGTGCGGGTCCGGGTCTCCAACGCGACCTGTTCGCCGACGGTCCGGACGACGCTGTCGCCGGTCGTCTGATCGCCGATATACATCGGGACCGCATCGCCTTTGGCCCGCTGAACCGCCCGGCTGATCCCACCGAGTGTGTCGAAATAATGTTCCAGGCCGGTGATGCCGGTCTCGATCGAGTCCAGGTTCTGATATGTCAGTTGCACATCGGCCAGCACGCTATTCAGCAGTTTCGTTTGCTGCACCGGCTTCCCGTCGCAGCCATAGGCGAAGCCCTTGCGGCGCGTATAGGTTTCGGCGAGCTCGTCTTCGTCGTCCCACTGACCGCTGTCGATGAGATGGTTCACGTTCGAGCCGTAGGCCCCTTCGGCGTTGCTGAAGACGCGCAAGGCCGCCGTTTCCAGATCGCAGTCATGTTCCGCCATGTAGGCGAGCGCGTGTTTGCGAATGAAGTTCCGTTCGAGCGGCTCGTCGGCGCACGCCGCCTGATAGGACGCGGCGGCCAGCATGCGGGTCTGCAACGGCAGGAGATCGCGGAAGATGCCGGACAGGGTCACCATCACGTCGATGCGCGGCCGGCCCAAGTCTTCGAGCGGGATCAGGTCGGCGCCGCTGAGGCGGCCAAAGCTGTCGAACCGCGGCCGCGCGCCGATCAGGGCGAGGGCCTGGGCGATCGGCCCGCCTTCGGTCTTGAGGTTATCGGTGCCCCACAGCACCAGCGCGATCGACTCCGGCAGCGGGTTCTCTTCGAGACGGTGACGTTCGAGCAAGAGGGCGGCATGCCGCTCGCCTTCGGCGATGGCGAAGGCGCTCGGGATGCGGAAGGGGTCGAAGCCGTGCAGGTTCCGGCCGGTCGGCAGGATGTCCGGCGACCGGATGAGGTCGCCGCCCGGCACGGGATGGATGAACCGGCCGTCCAGCGCTTCCAGCAGGGCCGGGATCTCATAATCTTCGGACATCAATTCGTTGCGGGTCGCGAGATCGCGATACTGCGTCAGCAGGTCGGCGTCCGCCGTGATGCCGTTCGCCGCGAGCGCGTCTTCCGGCGAGTCGCCGTGGACGATTGCCGCGACGACGTCGCGCGGCGCTTCCAATTCGTGCGTTGCGGCGGCCGCCGCGACCAGCAGGTCGATGCGGTCCTCGGGCGATGTCGCCTGGCCGACGACGTGCAGTCCATTGGGGATCAGCGTGGTTTCCAATTCGAACAGGGCGTCGGCGAGTGCCGGAATTTCGGCCTCGGCGGCGTCGCCCCAAGCGGGTTCCGCGGTCGCCAGGTCGATCTCGGCGGCTTGCGCTTGGATCAATTCGGCGAGGCGCGCGCGCTCGTCCAGATTGCCCGGCGGCATGCCGCGCCAGCGATCGACCGAGTCCTTGAGGGTCGCCAGGTTCTGATGCAGACCGGCCTCGGCGATCGGCGGCGTCAGGTAGCTGATCAGCGTCGCGTTCGAGCGGCGTTTCGCGATCGTGCCTTCCGACGGATTATTCGAGGCATACAGATAGAAATTGGGCAGGTCGCCGATCAATCGGTCCGGCCAGCAATCCTTCGACAGGCCGGTTTGCTTGCCCGGCATGAATTCCAACGCGCCGTGGGTGCCGAAGTGGAGCACGGCATCGGCGCCGAAGTCCTCGCGCAAGTACCGATAGAACGCGGAAAAGGCATGGGTCGGCGTGAAGCCGCCTTCGAACAGCAGTCGCATCGGATCGCCCTCGTATCCGAAGCTGGGCTGCAGGCCGACGAATACATTGCCGAACTGTTCGCCGAGGACGAAAATCGAGCTGCCGTCGGTCTGATGTTTGCCCGGGGCCGGGCCCCATTGGCCTTCGATCTGGCCCAGCCATTCCTCCCGCCGGACGTGATCGTCCGCCGCGATTTGCGTTAGGACGTTCGCGTCTGTGCCGTATTGGTCGCTGTTGCCGCCCAGCAGATTCTGCCGCAACGCGTCGACCGTATCCGGAACCTCGACGGTGTAACCGGATGCCTGCAGCGCGGTCAGCGTGCGATGCAGCGATTCGAAAACCGACAGGAATGCCGCGGTGCCGGCGCTTCCGCCATTCGGGGGGAAGTTGAACAACACGATGCCGATCTTCCGCTCGGCGATCTGCGTGCGCCGCAACGCAATCAGTTTCAACACGCGGGCGGCCAGCGCGTCGGCGCGTTCCTCGTCCACCTGCATGCTGGTGGCGCGTTGGGCACCGTCCTGCATGACCCGGCCGCCGAACACCAAGGGTCCCGCCGCGCCGTCCAACTCGGGGATTGCAACCATCATCGTGGTTTCGACCGGCAGCAGGCCGGCGTCGCTCGATTGCCACTGGTCCAGGGTCTGAAGTTCGAGGGCATGCGCTGCGATGTAGGGCACGTCAAGGCTCGCCAGCATGTCTTCAGCGGCCTTCGAGTCGTTATACGCGGGGCCGCCGACCAGCGAGAATCCGGTCAACGACACCAAGGCGTCGATTTGCGGTACGCCGTCACGCTGGAAGAATTGCTCCACGGCCGGCCGCGCATCCAGGCCGCCGGCGAAGGCGGGTATGACGCGGAGACCGCGTGCTTCCAGCGCCGCGATGACGCCGTCGTAGTGTGCCGTGTCGCCGCTCAACGCATAGGAGCGCATGACCAGAACACCGACCGTGCCCGCCTTTTGTTTGCCCGCCCGCGGCAGGTCCTTGAGCTGGTCGGAAATCTTGCCCTTGATCCGCGGATGATAGAGGCCGACGTCCGGATACTCTTCGGGCAGCTCGACCTCGAGCGCGCCATTCAGGGCGGCGCGCGGTCCAGCCGCGTAGCGGTTGACCAGGAACCGGACCAGGTTTCCGAGATTCCTGTCCGACCCGGCGAGCCAATATTGCATCGTCAGGAAATAAGCACGCAGATCCTGGGCGGTGCCGGGGATGAACCGGAGGATTTTCGGCAGCCGGCGCAGGACGGCCATCTGTTGCGACCCGGCCGTGCCGGACTTTTTCTTGCCCATCCCGCCGCGCAACCGTTTCAACAGCGCCATGGCGCCCGACGGCGCGTTCATGTCGAATTGGCCGATCCGGGTGAGCCGGATGATTTCGCCGGCGGCCATGCAGCCGACCATCGCGTCGCAATCCGTGCGCCGCTGCTCCAGCGCGGGGAGGACCGCGTTGATGTGATCCTCCATGAACAGCATGTTGGCGAAGATGATGTCGCCCTGCGCAATATCTTCCCGGCAGCGCTCAAGCGCTGCCGGGTCCTCAGCCCATTCGGCCGCCGCATGCAAGGAAAGGGTCAACCCCGGGAGATCCTGCTTCAAAGCAGGAAGCGCACGATCCAGCGCGCCGCCAAGGTGACCGTCTAAGGTCACGATCACGACGCCGACAGGCGCGGGGTTAGCGGCCGAAATGTGCTTTGGCATCGTATAGCGTGTCTATTGTTACGGTATGGATTCCGCGCTCCACCGCGAAACTTTCGGTGTTGCGGCGGGCTTTTCCGCGCACGAAGAAGGGGATCTTGGACAGTTCTTTCTCGGCGTCCTCCGCCCATTGCACGGCGTCGTTGTCGTTCTTCGCTTCCGGCGCCGCGTCGGGCCGTTCGGCCACGCGCTCTGCGGGTGTCAGGTGCGAGGCCGCCACGGTATCGTTGAATTCGAAGTCGTCCCGGAACATCGCCAACAGATGTTCCTCGAGCCCCATCATCAGAGGGTGGACCCAGGTGTCGAAGATGACGTTGGCGCCCTCGTATCCCATCTGCGGGGCATAGCGGGCCGGGCAGTCTTCCACATGCATCGGGGTCGAGATGACCGCACAGGGAATGCCGAGCCGCTTGGCGATATGGCGCTCCATCTGCGTGCCGAGCACGAGTTCGGGCTGCGCCTCGGTGATGGCGGCTTCGACCTCGAGGTATTCGTCGGTGATCAGCGGTTCGACGCCATATTTTTCCGCCGCGGCGCGAATGTTCCTGGCGAGTTCCCGGCTATAGGTGCCGAGGCCGGCGACAGTGAAGCCGAGTTCGTCCTGGGCGATTCGCGCGGCCGCCACCGCATGCGTCGCGTCGCCGAAAATGAACACGCGCTTGCCGGTGAGATAGGTGGAGTCGACCGACCGCGAATACCACGGCAACTGCGACTCGGTCGGATCGATCGCGGCGCCGACGTCGACGCCGCCGATTTCCGCTATTTCCGCTAGAAACTCGCGGGTCGCGCCGACGCCGATCGGAACGGTCTTCGTGAACGGCTGATTGAAGGTGCGCTCGAGCCACTTGCAGGTTGTCGCCGCGATCTCCGGATAGAGGCAGACGTTGAAATCCGCGTCCGGGATACGGGCCAGGTCGTCCGGCGTGGCGCCTTCGGGTGCGACGACGTTGATGTCGACACCCACGCTCTGTAGCAAGCGGGTGATCTCGATGACATCGTCGCGGCACCGGAACCCCAAGGCCGACGGACCCAACAGGTTCGCCCGCGGCCGCTGCCCTTCGGGCCGTGTCGGTACTGTCGGTACGGCGGACTCCGCTTCTGCCGCACGTTGCGACAGCAGTCGGCGCGTCATGTGATAGAGCGTCTCGCTGGCGCCCCAATTTTCCTTGCGGGAATAGGCGGGCAGCTCCAACGGAACGATCGGGACCGGAATGCCCATGCCTTTGGCCAGCGATCCCGGCTGATCCTGAATGAGTTCCGCGGTGCACGACTCGCCGACGAGCAGGGCGTTTGGCTGGAACCGGTCGTAGGCTTCCTGGATCGTATCCTTGACCAACTGCGCCGTGTCGCCGCCCAGATCGCGGGCCTGGAAGGTGGTGTAGGTCACCGGCGGCCGCTTCTTGCGGCGCTCGATCATCGTGAACAGCAAATCCGCGTAGGTGTCGCCTTGCGGTGCATGCAGCACCAGATGAACCCCGTCCATCGAGGTGGCAATCCGCATCGCGCCGATATGCGGGGGGCCTTCGTATGTCCAGAGGGTCAATTGCATGGTCAGACCGCCAGTTTCTCTTGGCGGATCAAGGGACGGCAGAACAGTTCGGCGAGGTCACCGGCCTGATCGAAGCCGTGGATCGGGCTGAACACCAATTCGATGGCCCATTTGGACCGCAAGCCTTCGGCCTCCAAGGGGTTCGCCAGGCCCAACCCGCAGACCGTCAGGTCCGGCCGGTCCCGGCGCACGCGGTCGAGTTGCTTGTCGACGTTCTGCCCCTCGGACAGGCGGACGCTATGCGGCAAGAGGTCGAGTTCGCGGGCCATGAAAGTTTGATCGAGATACGGCACGCCGACTTCGACCAGATCCATGCCGCATTCGCGGTTCAGGAACCGGGCGATCGGAATCTCCAGCTGCGAGTCGGGCAGGAAGGAAATCCGCTTGCCGTCCAGTCGGGCGCGATAGCGTTCCAAGGAGCGCTTGGCGCGCGCCATCGGCGCGTCCATCGCCGCCGCGAATGCCGTTTCCGGCACGTCCTGGGCGGTTGCCGCACTGCGGAACCATTCGAAAGTTCCCTCGGCGCCGAGCGGATACGGGGCTTCCAGGTGACGAGCGCCACGGCCGATCAGGGCGCGCGCGGTTTCGTTCAGGAAGGGCTGCGCCAGCAGGAATTGCGTTCCTTCGCCGACCGGCGGCAAGTCGTCCGTGCGCCGGGGCGGTAGGTAGTGGACGTCGTCGATCCCCATGTCCGCGAAGTGGCGGGAAAACTGGTCTTCGACGACATCGGCGAGCGTTCCGACCACCAACAGCGACCGTTGTCCCGCGGGCAAGGCGGGCATTTCGGGAACCAGCGCCTTGAGGCAGGTGTCCTCGCCTTCGGTAAAGGTGGTTTCGATTCCGCTGCCCGAATAATTCAGGATCCGGACCCGGCCCAGGTGCTGTTGGGAAAGCCGTTCCGCCGATTTTGCCAAATCGAGCTTGATCACCTCGGAAGGGCAGGACCCTACCAGGAAGAGTGTCTTGATGTCGGGCCGCCGCGCGAGCAGTTGCGTCACGATCCGGTCCAATTCTTCGTTGCAGTCCGCCATCCCGGCGAGATCGCGTTCCTGCAGGATCGCCGTCGCGAATCGCGGTTCGGCGAAGATCATCACCCCCGCCGCGGATTGCAGAAGATGCGCGCAGGTGCGTGACCCAACGACCAGGAAAAACGCGTCCTGCATGCGGCGGTGCAGCCATACGATCCCGGTCAGACCGCAAAAGACCTCGCGTTGCCCGCGCTCCCGAAGTACCGGGAGTTGGCTGCAGCCTTGTGCCTGTGGGGTTTCGGCCGGTTGGGTCAGCGCATTCATTGCGGCTGGCCGGCAAACTGGTCGCGAAGCGCTGCCGCGTCGTTCGACTGGAGCCGCGCGGCCCGCAGTTTCAAGACGAACTGAGTCGCGTTGATCACGTAGGCGACATAGGCCGCCAGGGCGAGGTACATCTGCTGCTGCGCCGGCAAGGCGCCGGTAAACAGGGCGACGAGATAAGCCGTGTGCAACGCCAAGACGGCCATGCTCACGACGTCTTCCCAGAAGAACGGGCCGGCAAACAGGTATTTGCCGAAGACGTCCCGCTCCCAGAGCGAGCCAGTGATCATGATCGCATATAAGAAGAGTGTCTTGATGACGACGGACGCGCTCGCGGCCGCGAGCCCGTCGCCGGTCGCGAGGTATTGCAGCACGAGCCAGAGGCTGATCAGGAACACCAGGAACTGAAGCGGCGCCAGGATGCCTTGTACCAAGGTCCATTTGGATTGGTCCCGCCGCTGACGTTGCGCTGGCGTGTACAGCGGCGTTCGGGCGGCGCTGCCGTGATGCGTGACGGCCAAGCTGCGTTTTTCCGCCGCGTGTTTGATTCCCGCATGGGCCTGCCAAGGACAATAGACAACCGTCGCTGTAACCCGATCGAACAATTCGCCGAGACTCGATGTATGGATCATTTGACAGTCCTCTGTATGAGGCGCGGCAAGGCGGCGGGCCTAAATTCACCCGGTGCCGGGTTGCGGAATTCCGGGGAAAACCCTCGAAAATCAACGGACGTTTGCCAGAAAACCATTGTCGTCCCTTCGCAGATGCCTGCTGTTTCAACAAATTTAGATGCGTTGCCGCAGACTGTCAATCATACATGACAATCTTTACAGTCCAAAATATTTGACATGTCGTTTGGGATACGGGAAAATCTCTCAAGCGTGTTTCATGAGGGATTTGGTTGAAGTTTTGTGTGCTACTGATGTCTTGGTTTCGATTTGACTCTTCCAGTTGACACATAGTCTGGTAAGGTCAGGTCAAAAGAACAGGCAAGTGTAAAGACAACTTGTCGATTTGGAGGGAACCAAGAAGGGGGAATCCAATGGCTGGATTGCTTGAGGGGCAGTTGGCTCAGTCTCGCGAAGACGAGCAGGCCGACGAGTGCTGGAACCAGTTCGACGAGAGAGAGCGCCTGACTTTTGCGAAAGTAACCGACCCGCAAAGTCTCAAGAAACATCTTGTTAGCACCATCGAAGGCGAAATCATTCCGCGCCTCATGATGGTCCATAAGGCGAAGTCGGAAGAAACGTCACCCAACGGCGAATTGCCGCCGGCCATTACCCGGGAAGACGTTGAGGAATTCGCACAGATCGTCGTGGTCCAGGACGACCACGTGATCAATTCATATATAGAGGCGATCCGCGCGCGCGGCGTCGCGGTGGAGGTTATTTTTTTGGAGCTGCTTGCGCCGACCGCGCGCCATTTGGGCGACCTGTGGGTGGACGACCGCACCAGTTTTGCGGAAGTCACCATGGGGCTCGGACGATTGCAGCAGGTTCTGCGCTGGCTGAGCCGCGATTTCGTCTACGGTGACGAAAATATAGGCCCCGGCCGGCGCGCGCTGCTTATTCCGGCGCCCGGCGAGCAACATACTTTCGGCATTTTCATCGTGGCCGAGTTCCTGCGCCGTGCGAGTTGGGATGTCGCGACCACGTCGCCCCGATCGAACGCGGACGTCGTGAATTCGGTCCGCAAGGAGTGGTTTGCGATCGTCGGTCTCTCGCTCGCCAGTGAGCTGGGGCTGTCGAAACTGGAGAAAGCCATAAAACGCATCCGAAAATCATCGCGCAACGAATCGGTCGCGGTGATGGTCGGAGGTCCAGTCTTTATCGAGCATCCAGAGTACTGCGAGCTTATTGGCGCGGATGCGACAGCTCGGGATGCTGAACAAACCGTATCGGAGGCGGAAAACCTCCTTGCGGAAAGCCCGGCACGCCGCCTATAAAGCCGGGATTCGTATGAATTTCTAGGACCTTGTCGGCGGGTCGCGAGGCGCAGTTGCAGTATTTTACAGCTCCGGAGAAATCACTAGGCGGTCTTGATGCGGAGGCAACGGCAACTTTGGTTGCGACCGCCGCGGATATCGTTCTCATCATGAACGCGAAGGGTGTCATCAAAGACATCGCTGTCGGCAACGAGGATCTCAACGGGGAAAACTGGGAAAATTGGGTTGGCCAGCGGTGGGACGAGATCGTCACCATCGAGAGCAAACCCAAGGTAGATGCGCTTTTGGAAGCCGCGGCGTCCATGGAAACGCCGCGCTGGCGGCAGCTCAACCATCCTTCGCCCGCGGGGGACGACCTGCCGGTTTTGTATAACGCGGTCTCCGTCGGCGATAAGAACCGAGTTGTCGCGGTGGGGCGGGAGTTGCGGGCCATCGCATCGCTGCAACAGCGATTGGTCGATGCCCAGCAATCGATGGAACGCGAATACGAGCGGCTTCGGAATGCCGAAACACGCTACCGCCTCCTCTTTCAGATCGCGTCCGAAGCGGTTCTCATCGTCGATTCATCCACCCTCAAGGTCGTGGAAGCCAATCCGGCCGCGGGCGAGTTGCTGTCTCAGACCACGGACAAGATCGTCGGCGGGGCATTTTGGCGCGTGTTCGAGACGGCCAACCGCAAACCGATAGAAGCATACTTGGCAACGATCGAGGCAACCGGAGAGGCCGACGGAATTGTGGTCCGGTCCCGTACCGGCGAAACGGATTGCGCCTTGTCGGCGGCCCTGTTTCGCCAAGACGACAAAACGTACTTTCTCATTCGTCTCATGTCGCGCGACGACCAAAGAAGCGGTTCGCTGACCCGCGAACAATCGCATCTCCTCGACGTGATCGAACAGGTTCCCGACGGGTTCGTTGTCACCGATATGGAAGGCCGCGTCCTGACGGCCAACCAAGCCTTTCTGGATTTGGCGCAACTCGTGACCGAACGACAGGTTCTCGGTCATCATTTGGACCGATGGCTGGGGCGGTCCGGGGTCGACATCAACGTTTTGGTATCGAAACTCCGCGAACATGGCACCGTCAAATTCTTCGCCACCAAGATGCAAGGCGAATATGGCGCAACGGCGGATGTGGAGATTTCCGGCGTGGCGGTCTTGTCGGGCGACCATCCATGTCTCGGGTTCACGTTCCGAAACGTCGGCCGGCGTCTACCTGCGGCGTCAGCAAAGTCCCCCATGCTGCCCAAATCCGTCGAACAGCTCACCGAACTTGTCGGCCGGGTACCGTTGAAACAAGTGGTGCAGGAAACCACCGATATGATCGAGCGGCTGTGTATCGAGGCGGCGCTGGAACTGACCGGTGACAATCGCGCGTCGGCGGCGGAGGTCTTGGGATTGAGCCGGCAGAGCCTGTATTCCAAATTGCATCGCCATGGGCTGGGTGAACTGAGCGCCATCGACGACAAGTGATCGATAGGCTTCGGTGCTATCCTTCGAAAAAGTCCATCGCCACCCCACCCGGACTGACCAGATTACTTTACATTTGAAAGTGTAAAGTCGTATTGACATAAAATTGCGCCCCGCATAGCATTCTCCCTATGCTGGACGTGGCATCCGATAGACTTCCCGAGTCGAATTCAACACGCCCGAAATTGTCGGCCGTCGTTGAACTTCTGAAACCCATCACATGGTTCGCGCCGATGTGGGCGTTCGGATGCGGCATCGTCTCGTCCGGCGCCGCTACTTGGGATCGGTGGCCGGTCATCCTGGCGGGTATCGTCCTCGCCGGTCCGTTGGTTTGCGCAATGAGTCAGGCGATCAACGATTGGTATGACCGCCATGTCGACGCCATCAACGAACCCAATCGCCCCATCCCGTCCGGGCGGATTCCCGGTCGCTGGGGTCTCTACATCGCCATCATCTGGAGCGGTCTATCGCTCTTCGTCGCCGCCTTGCTCGGGCCGGCGGTCGTGGCCGCCACGGTTGTCGGGCTTGTCTTGGCCTGGGCCTACAGTGCGCCGCCCTTCCGGTTAAAGCGCAACGGATGGTGGGGCAACAGTGCGGTGGCGATCTGCTACGAAGGCCTGGCTTGGTTTACCGGCGCGGCGATCATGGCCGCGGCCATCCCGGATTGGCGCATCATCCTCTTGGCGGCACTCTATAGTTTCGGCGCGCACGGCATCATGACGCTGAACGATTTCAAGGCGATTGTCGGCGACCGGCGCATGGGCATCCGGTCGCTGCCGGTGCAGCTCGGCCCGGTTTGGGCCGCCCGCGTCGCCTGCGCCGTGATGGCCGCGCCGCAGATCGTCGTGATCGGACTGCTGCTGCAATGGGGCCGGCCGGTGCATGCGGGGATCGTCGGGGTCTTCCTGCTGATCCAATTCATCCTCATGGCGCGATTCCTGAAGGACCCACGGGGACTGGCGCCTTGGTACAACGGCACGGGCACGACGCTGTATGTCTTTGGCATGCTGGCGAGCGCCTTCGCCGTAGCACCGCTTGTCGGGGCGGCGTCATGACGCAACAACCGCTAAGCTGGTTCGGCATCTTCAGACTGGGCCTTGTCCAAACGTCGCTCGGCGCGATCGTCGTGCTGACCACGTCGACGATGAACCGGGTCATGGTCGTCGAGCACATGTTGCCGGCGATGCTGCCGGGAATCCTGGTCGCGCTGCACTATGCCGTGCAGATCCTCCGGCCGCGCATGGGTTATGGCTCGGACGTCGGCGGCCGCCGGACCCCTTGGATTATCGGGGGCATGGCGCTGCTGGCCACGGGCGGCATCGGCGCGTCGCTGGGCACCGCCTGGATGGGCAGCAACCCGGTCGGCGGGATCGTCTTGGCGGTCGTCGCCTTCGCGGCGATCGGCGCCGGCGTCGGCGCGTCGGGGACATCCTTGCTCGTCCTGTTGGCGAAACGGGTCGACGACAGCCGGAAGGCACCCGCCGCGACGGTCGTCTGGGTCATGATGATCGCGGGCTTCGCCGTGACCGCCGGGGTTGCCGGGCATTGGCTCGATCCTTTTAGCCCAACCCGTCTGGTTGCCGTCACGGCGGTCGTTTCGGGTATCGCATTCGTCGTGACGCTCTTCGCCGTTTGGAATGTCGAAGGCGAAGCCGTCCCGGCAGCCTCCCAAACCGAGCCCTTGGCGCCGGCATCGCATCCGAGTTTCCGCGACGCCATGCGTCAGGTCTGGAATGAGCCGACGGCCCGCCGGTTCTCGATCTTCGTTTTCGTCTCGATGCTCGCCTATAGCGGGCAGGACCTCATTCTCGAACCGTTCGCCGGGCTGGTGTTCGGGTACACGCCCGGCGAGTCGACGAAATTGGCAGGTCTGCAACATGGCGGGGTGCTGCTCGGCATGGTCGCGGTTGCCGTGGCGTGCAGTTCCGTCGGGCGGAACCGCTTCGGCTCGATGAGCAGTTGGATGATCGGTGGATGCATCGCGTCCGGACTGGCGCTGTTCGGCTTGGCGGTCGCTGGTTTTGTCGGCACTGCTTGGCCGCTCCGGGCCTCCGTTTTTCTGCTGGGCGTTGCAAACGGCGCCTTCGCGGTGGCGGCAATCGGATCGATGATGGCCTTGGTGAACGCCGGACGCGAGAATCGCGAAGGCGTGCGGATGGGCCTTTGGGGCGCGGCTCAGGCCATCGCATTCGGCCTTGGCGGTTTCCTAGGGGCCGCCTCGATCGACTTGACGCGGTACCTGCTCGACTCGACCGTGACCGCCTATGCCATCGTCTTTACGGCGGAGGCGCTGTTGTTCGTATGGGCGGCGAAACTCGCTGCCAATATATGCGCCCAAGACCGGCCCAAAACCGCGCAGCGGCCTGTCTTTCCGGCGATCGATACGCCATGACCAATAGACGAAACTGACTGGAAGAGGATCAGGACCATGACCGCGATTGAGAGTTTCGATGCCGTCGTGATTGGCGGCGGACCGGCTGGTGCAACCGCCGCGACGGAATTGGCGCGCCGCGGACATTCGGTCATGCTCTTGGACCGGGCTGGTCGCATAAAGCCTTGCGGCGGCGCAATTCCACCGCGCCTGATTCGGGATTTCGCGATCCCGCAGTCGCTTCTGGTCGCGCAGGTCAAGTCGGCGCGCATGGTGTCGCCGACGGATCGCAAGGTCGATATGCCGATCGACGGCGGCTATGTCGGGATGGTCGATCGCGATGTCTTCGACGAATGGCTGCGCAACCGTGCGGCGACATGCGGCGTGAAGCGATATGACGGATTGTTCAAGCGGTTCGAGCATCAGGATGATGGAACCACGATCGTCCACTTCGAGCCCAAGGGCGGGAAGGGCGGTGACCTTATCCAGGTGCGCGCCCGCGTGGTGATCGGCGCAGACGGCGCGCGGTCGGCAGTCGCCCGGCAAGCGATCCCGGGGGCCGAGGAGATGCCCTTCGTCTTTGCTTATCATGAAATCATCGAGTCGCCGGAAGACGGTGTCAATGACTTCGACGGGACCCGTTGCGACGTGCTTTATCAGGGCAAGCTGTCACCGGACTTTTATGCCTGGGTGTTCCCGCACGGCAAACATACCAGCGTCGGCGTCGGCAGCGCGAACAAGGGCTTCTCGCTTCGGGGCGCCGTCTCGACCCTGCGCGAAGACTCTGGTCTCGAGGGAAATCAGACGGTCCGGCGCGAAGGCGCTCCGATTCCATTGAAACCGCTGCGGCGTTGGGACGATGGGCGTAACGTCCTGCTGGTCGGCGATGCCGCCGGTGTCGTGGCGCCGGCCTCGGGAGAGGGCATCTATTACGCCATGGCTTGCGGTCAAATAGGCGCCATGGCGGTCGAGGAATTCTTGGCGACCGGGGACGCGCGCGCGTTGCGGAAGGCGCGCAAGCAGTTC
This sequence comes from Alphaproteobacteria bacterium, assembly GCA_965228425.1. Classification (GTDB taxonomy): domain Bacteria; phylum Pseudomonadota; class Alphaproteobacteria; order UBA8366; family UBA8366; genus JAJFJD01. Next base: position 634,327 of record OZ245815.1, read on the forward strand.
ATGAAGGCACATGGGCGCGTGTTCTGGATCCTCGGGATCATGCAGGGCTATTGGTACAAGACCGACAGCCGCCGCGAGCGGTTCGTCAGCATTTGCCGCGATCCCGACGTGCAGCACCTGACATGGCAAGCGTATATGAATAAGGAACTGGTCCGCGCGAAACCGTTGGCGCATGCGCGGATCTTCTTCAAGGACCTGGCGCATATGTGCGGCCTTGTCTCTCCATGACGGCAGGGCAATATCCCCGCTGGACACCGGTCGCCGTCGCGGGTCTGGCCGCGTTGACGGTCGCGGTCGTGGGCGGGGCGGTTACCGAACTCGGTCCCTGGTATCAGGGATTGCGCCAGCCGGACTGGAAACCGCCGGATTGGCTGTTCGGGCCGGCTTGGACCGTGATTTTCGGACTCACGGCATGGTCGGCTGCCACCGCCTGGCGCGCCGCGCGGCATCGGGTCGTTCGGACTTGGGTGGTCGCCCTTTTTTGTCTGAACGCCGCGCTGAACGTTTTGTGGAGCTGGCTGTTCTTCGGCGCCAAGCGGCCCGATTGGGCCTTGGTCGAAGTCTTTCTGCTTTGGCTGTCGATCCTGATGCTCGCCGTTCTGTTGTTCCGGTTTTCGCGGAGGGCAAGCTGGCTTCTGATCCCGTATCTGGTGTGGGTGACCTTCGCCGGGGTTCTGAATTTTTCCGTCGTTGAACTGAACGCTCCGTTCGGCGGATGACGAAGCGTGGCCGTATCGCGGGGAGGCTCGACACATGGAAGATTTATTTGCGACTGGCCAGATCGTCGATTGGATCATCGCCCTGCTTGTGCTCGAGATCTTTGCCCTCCTGGGGTGGCAGGCCATTACCGGCACCAAGATCTTTTGCTTTGATGTCATAAGCAGCATCGCGGCCGGCCTATTCCTGCTGCTCGCGCTTCGTTTTGCCCTGCAGGATTTTTCCTGGGCCTGGACCGCGCTTTGTCTTGCGGCCGCCCTGGCGGCGCATCTCGCGAGTCTTTGGGCGCGCGGGCGTATGACCCGCGCATGACGGAACCAGATAGCGATGTGACCGCGTTGCGCGTGTTGCGCTTGGAAGAGTTCTTCGCCGGCGATACACGGCTTTGGGGTGTGTTCCGGGACCGCTTCGGGACGGTGCGGCGGCAATTCACCATAACGGCGAACGGAACGTGGGACGGATCGACGCTTACGCTGAACGAATACATTGAATATGACGACGGTGAGGACGAACGCCGGGTCTGGCGGATCGAAAAGGTCGGCGATTCTCGCTATGAAGGCCACACCGACGGCGTGACGGGAAAGGCCGTCGGGACCGTGGACGGCAACACGCTGCGGTGGCGGTACGAATTCGCGCTTCGATTCAAGAACCGCACCATCAACCTGATGTTCGACGATTGCATGTATCTCCAGGGCGATGGAGTCATGATCAATTGCGTGACGGTCCGCAAGTTCGGGTTCCGCATCGGTGAGATCATAGGGACCTTTATGAAGGGTCCGCAGCGATTCCATCCTCAAGAACCGGCCGCCGGTTAAACGGGAGACAGGCCGGCGCTGCAACGCGACCGGCGCGGCAGGGATAGGCCCCGTCCTTGGCAATCCGATGTCCGTCCGGCTTTGTCCGCCCGGGCCAACGCGGTACAAGATTGGGAAGCGCCGAACAGTCGTGCGCGCCGCAGCGCCCAGCGGCCGATTGGGGCGGGGAAATCAGATGGACCGACTCGATTGCAAAGTCGCCGTTGTCGGGGCCGGCATAGCGGGAATTGCGGCCGCGTATTATCTGTGCGTGGCGCATCGGCTCCGTGACGTGGTCCTGATCGATCCGAACCCGCCGATGAGTTTTACCTCCGCCCAATCCGGAGAGAATTACCGCAATTGGTGGCCGCATCCGGTCATGACCGCGTTCACCGACGACAGCATCGACTTGATGGAGCAGGTGGCGCGGGACAGCGATAACCGGCTGAACATGACCCGCCGCGGCTATGCGCTGGCCACCCGCGAAAACCCGGATGGGTTGATTGCGGAACTTCATCGCGGATACGGCGCGGACACCTGGGCATCGATCCGGCTCCACACGGCCGGCGGGCCGGATGCGTACCGCTTCGACCCGGCGGCCGGCTGGGACGCGTCGCCCGACGGCGTCGACGTTCTTAGCGACCGGAACCTCATCCGCCGAACGTTTCCCATCTATGCCGACGACGTTTCGACGGTGGTCCATATCCGGCGGGCGGGCGACATCAGCGGGCAACAGCTCGGGCAATACATGCTGGAGTGTCTGCGCGGGGCCGGCGGGCGGGTGATCACGGGTAGGGTCGTCTCGATCGATTCGGCGGATGCCTTCCTGCTCGACCTGGCCGGGCAGGATGAGGTCCGCCACATCCGATGCGAGCGGGTCGTCAACGCGGCGGGGCCCTTCGCGGGGGAGATCGCAGAGATGATTGGCGTCACGCTTCCGGTCACGAATGTGTTCCAGCAGAAGATCGCGTTCGAGGATCGCGCCGGCGTCATTCCCCGCCGGATGCCCTTTTCCATCGATCTCGACGGGCAGGTGATCGATTGGTCCGACGAGGAGATGGCGTTGTTGCGCCAGGAGTCCGAGACCGCCTGGCTTACGGAACCGATGCCCGGCGCCATCCATTGCCGGCCGGATGGCGGCGAGAAGGGGCGTTGGATCAAGTTGGGCTGGGCCTACGAGCAAAACCCAACTCAGGCCCAGTGGGAACCGCAGGTCGACGATCACTTCCCGGAAATCGTGTTGCGCGGCGCGTCGCGTTTGGTTCCGGGGCTCAAAGCCTATTACGGCGCGCTCCCCCGCCAGATGACCCATTACGGCGGCTATTACACGATGACGGAGGAGAATTGGCCGCTCATCGGCCCGATGGGCGTCGAAGGAAGCTACGTCATCGGTGCGTTGTCGGGATTCGGGACGATGGCCGCCTGCGCGGCAGGAAGTCTCTGTGCGAAATGGCTCGTCGGGGCCGATCTGCCCGACTATGCCGCCGATCTCAGCCTCGCCCGGTATGACGATGCCGCCTTGATGGCCGGCCTCGCCGAAATGCAGAGCAAGGGTGTTTTGTAACACCCGAATCCTCGCAACTCTTGGTTTGCCGAACGCCACGCCGCGCGCCTGCGTTGGCAGTTTTCCGTCGTCGCGGACTAGGCCGCGTGTTTCTGAGCGCGCCGGCGCCCTTCGCGATCGGCGACCTTGAGCGCCCAGAGGACGGTCTCCGGCTGTACGTCGGCCGGCTCGTTGTGGATCGTCTCACCGGGTGCGCAGGCCGTGCGTGCCACCAGATCGAGGTCGGCATCGGAAACGGTCCCAAGGCCGATGTCGTCCAGGGTCGTGGGCAGCCCGACCGATTCGCAGAAGCCGTAAACCTCGTCGATCATGTCTTTTGGCTTGTCGGTCAGAAACAGCGCCGCGAGCACGCCGACCGCGACCTTCTCCCCGTGCCAGAATTCATGCGTGGCGTGCAGGCTGGTCAGGCCGTTATGGATGGCGTGACAGGCGGCGAGCCCGCCGCTCTCGAAGCCGAGGCCGGAGAGCAGGGTATTCGCTTCGACCACGTGCTCGAGCGCCGGCGTCACGCTTTGCGTTTCCACTGCCGACATGGCGAGCGGGCCGTATTCGAGGAGCGTATCGTAGCAGAGCCGCGCCAAGGCATAGGCTGTCATGGTCCCCGGGCGGCCGGTCATGTTTGCGGCCCGGCGGATCCGGCAGGAATCGGCCTCGAACCAGGTTGCCAGGGCATCTCCCATCCCGGCGACCAGGAAGCGGACAGGCGCCTTGGCGACCAGCGCGGTATCGACGATCACCACGTCCGGATTGCGCGGCAGGACAAGATACCGCTCGAACGCGCCCTCGTCGGTGTAGATGACGGACAGCGCGCTACAGGGGGCGTCGGTCGACGCGATGGTCGGCACAATGACGACCGGGAGCTGGCGTTCGAAGGCGACGGCCTTTGCGGTGTCGAGCGTCTTGCCGCCGCCCACGCCGACGACGGCATCGCAACTCTCCGATTTCGCACGTTCGATGATCCGGTCGATCTCGCGCTGGGAGCACTCTCCGCCAAAGGTTTCGACGACGGATCCGGAGGCACGGGCAAGACCGGCGTCGATACCGCCGTCCAAGACCTCGCGGACATTCGGGTCCTCCAGCACGAGCGGCCGCGCGCCCAACCGTTCACATTCCTCGCCAAGCACCGAGAGAGCATGCGCGCCTTGGACGTATCTGCCGGGAAAGATCGCCGTTGTTAACATGGTCATCGCTCCTTACAGGGGTATGAGAGGGGAGTGGCCGATTGCAACGAGAACCATCGGCATCAGACAAGCATCATGCCGAGTCCGGCCGGCGGTTCGTTGATGTGAGTCAAGGCTGCGGGGAAAGCCCGCCTGGCGAGACGGCTTCGGTTGCCTCCCATGGCGTCAATGCACGGTGGGGTATCGATGCCCGTTCGCGACGATCCGTCGCCGTCGCACGACAGACCTTTGATAGAAAATTTCTATCAAAAAAGCTGTATTAATCATTCACCTAAATCTTTCTGCCGCCCCACATACATAGAATGTGAATTTATCGGGCGGAGCGGGGCTCCGCCGACCGTGGGGTGGAACGATGAAACGCTTTAAGAATATTCTGATGCTCTACAACCAAAGCGTCGGCGATGATGCCGCGCTGGACCGGGCGACGGCCCTGGCGAAACGCAACGGCGCGCGCCTGACCGTGCTCGAGGTGATCGAGCGGATGCCGAGTCTTGCGGCTGCTCCATTCGGCTCCTCGGCTTCCGAGCAGCGCGAGCTGGAAGGCCGCTTTTTCGAGGAGCGGCGGGCCCTGATCGAGCGGTTGATCGACCCACTGCGGCAGCAGGGCGTGCAAGTCGACGGCGCGGTCGCCCAAGGTAAGGTCTTTCTGGCGATCGTTCGGGCGGTTCTGCGGGATGGTTTCGACCTTGTGGTCATGACCGCGGACAGCCTGCGCGGGCTGCGATCGATTACGTTCGGCAGCAACTCGATGCATGTCATGCGAAAATGCCCATGCCCGGTCTGGGTGATGAAGCCGAAGGCGGAGCGGCGGTTCCATCGGGTTCTCGCCGCGGTCGATCCGGATCCGTCCGATGCCCCGTTGAACCCGTTGGACATCAAGATTCTCGAGATGGCGAGTTCGCTCGCACGGATGGAGGATTGCCACCTCGATATCGCGAACGTGTGGGACTATACCGGCCCCGATCTCGATACCAGCCGCTCCGAAATCGACGACACGATCCGCGACCGCCTGATGACCGCGAACACGGCCGCACGCGAAGCGTCGCTCGATCGTCTTCTCGGCGAGGTGGATCTGGAGGATCTGGATTTCGAGGTTCATCTGCCCCGCGGCAATCCCAGCCTGCTGATTCCGGAACTGGTGGCCGAGAAGGCCGTCGATCTCATCGTCATGGGAACGGCGACGCGCACCGGAATCGCCGGATTCCTCATCGGCACGACGGCCGAAGATGTTCTGCGGCAGGTGGATTGTTCGGTGCTGACATTGAAACCCGACGGATTTATCTCGCCGGTTGCGCTGGAGGGATAGGGAGGGGACTCTTCCCTATCCCCCCGCGCGGCAAGGGCGTGTCGGATCGCCCCGGCGCCGCCGTCGCTTCAGCCGACGGCGCTCCGGCTCCGCTGTATAGCGGCGAGGCAAGCGGAGACGGACTCAGAATTCAAATTGGTCGTCCTGGTTTGCGCTGCGAAACGCGGCGCCGCGGTACATTTCCCTTTCGTTCCGAAGCGTCTTAGGACGACTGCCTACGTGTCGAAAGTATGGCGGCCCGGGCTTGATCGTTCCAATTCGAACTTGGCGACGGTTTGATCGGAATAACCAATAAGCGAACCCGATCGGGGTTTCCTATCAAGTTGTTCCGCCGAAACGATTTGCTTGTCCGTTTCGCTTTCCCCACCTCAAACGGTACCGGCGTGAGGTGTGCCGGAGTCGTCAAATAAATCGGAGATCAGGGAATGGATGGAACGCATTCGGGATCGGGCGCCGCGGCCAAGGAAGCCCGAGCGGCGAATGGAACAAGCGGCGCCGCGGCATTGGTGGCGCCGCCGGGGCGGCCCGTGCAACAGGACATCGAGCCGCATGTCGAAGCCTGGGAGAATTTCATCGCACTCACCAAGTGGTCGACCATCGGCATCATCCTGATCCTGGTCTTGCTCGCCCTGTTCCTGCTGTAGCGTCCCCGCCGCGCCGGTGTCATTCCATGACGGTGACACCGGTGACGCGGTCCTTGAGGATTCGCCGGATCAATGTCGCCAGCGTCTGGAAATCCGTCTGGTTAGGGCTGTTCTTTCGCCAGACCATGCCCACCATTCGGTTCGGCGGATGCGAGCGCATTTGTCGTGCGACCACCTGGTCGTCTTCCATTATTTCGGCATGGACGTATAGCGACGGGAAGAAAGACAAACCCATGCCCATCGCAACCATCTGCCGCAGGGTGTCGAGGCTGGTGCCTTCGTAGTCCAGGGACAGGGTCGCGCCATACTGCTGGCAAAGGTGACTCACCTGTTCGTGCAGGCGGTGACCGCGTTCGAGCGACAATACGATTTCGCCTTTGAGGTCGGACCGGTCCGCTATGTCTTTTTCCGCAAGGCGGTGATCCGCGGGCGCGGCGATCCAAAGGGGCTCGCGGAACAGCCGCGTGGTTTGCAGATCCGCACCCCGCACCGGCAGCGCGAATAAGAGTAAATCAAGTTGGCCTTCCTCCAAGCCGTACAGGAGGGCGGTTGGCATACCCTCCCGGATATAGAGTTTGAGATCGGGATAGTTGTCGTGCAGTTCCGGCAGGATATGCGGGAGGAGATAGGGGCCGAGCGTCGGCAGAACGCCGAGACGGATGGTGCCGCCCAAGGGCTCTTGGCCGTGCTTGGCGATTTCCGTGATGCGTTGGACGTCGTGCAGGACAGTTCGTGCCAGCGCCGCAATTTCCTTGCCGATCGGCGTTAACACCACACGCGCACGGCTGCGCTCGACCAGTTGGACGCCGAGCCGGGTTTCCAATTCCCGAAGCTGCCCACTTAACGTCGGCTGCGTGACGTGCGTCATCTCGGCGGCGCGCCTGAAATGGAGCGTGTCGGCAATCGCGACCAGATAGCGCAATTGTTTGACGGTCGGCATGTATCGTCCTCTCGAAATCCAGGATTTCTTGGTTGGGTTTTTCTATCGAACTTCCCATTAAAATCGATTGGTCCGATCAAAAGTCAAACCCCATCTCCCGTATTGACGAGACCGCTACGACATGGAGATGCCGACTATGACGACATTCAACATTGCGCCGATCGGTTCTTCGACCCACTGGTTGGGACCCGCAACATGGTATCGGCGTCCGCCGAATCCCGAAGGCGTTCGCCAGCGCCCGCCATCCGCGGCGCCGGCAACGGCGTTGCGTGTCCCGGCCGATACCTCGCGCGGCACGGCGGTGGATCTTCATGTATGACCGGCGCGCCCGACCGGCCGATGCGGGTGTCGCCGTCGGCCGGGTCCGCCCTTCGGACAGGGGAAGCATGATGCTCAAGACCATCTTCGTCGGGGTCGTGTTGGCGGTGACCGCAGTCGGGACGGCGGCGGCAAAGATGCCGGACGACGGAACAAATCCCAATCATCCGGGTGGCGTTGCGTCGGGCGCCGTGACCGGGTGTACGAGCGCTCCGCACGGTTGGTCGCCGCGGACGCTGAAGGTTGGTGAAAGAAGCGGCCATATCCCCGATGCGATGATCGGAACCGACAATAACTTCGAGCGGCGAGCGGCAGTCCGAGACTGCGCGCTGGTCTGACGTGGTCCGCGAAGAGCCCCGTCGGCGGGAAGAGACGACATGGAATCTTATAGCGAAAATCTATCAACCTGAATTTCAAATTCGATTGGTCCGATCGTAGCCGGCGGCCAACTTCGTTATGGAAGCGTGGCGGCCGATCGAGCCGCCGCCTCTGCTAGTCAGGGAATGAAACAGGACGGGTGATGGACGGATGAAACGGTTCAAGAAAATTTTATTGGTCTGCGATGAGCAAGGGCCGCCCGAAGCGGTCATCGATCGCGCCTGCGCGCTCGCCGAGGCGAACGATGCGGAGGTGACACTGATGGATGTCATGCAACGCGGCATCGGTGACTACGCGCGCTTTCTCGGTGGCATGACGGAGCGGGCGACGTGGGACCTGGAACAGCAGGTGTTCGAACAGCGCGGACACCGATTGCGTGAAATCACCGCGGACATGGAGAAGCGAGGCGTGTCGGTGAAATGCCTAATCGCCCAAGGCGTCGCCTTTATCGAGGTCATCGGGGAAGTGCTCCGGAACGGCCACGATCTTGTGATGAAGGACGCGACGGGCAGCCGGGAAGGCCGCAACCTGTTCTTCGGGAGTTTGGACCTTCACTTGCTGCGCAAATGTCCCTGCCCGGTGTGGATCATCAAGCAGAGCCAGCGCAAGCAATATGCCCGCATCCTCGCGGCCGTGGATCCCCATGGCACCGATGCCGAGCGCAACGGTCTCAACACATTGATCATGGACCTGGCAACGTCGCTCTCGGCGATTGAAAAAAGCGAACTGCAAATCGTGAACGCTTGGCAGTTCGAGGGCGAGACCATGTTGCGGTCCAATCCGCGCATTAAGATCCCGGACAACGAGCTCGACAAGATGGTCCGGCAAGAACGAAGACACCGGAAGGCCCTGCTCGATGGCGTGGTCGAGGGATACGAAATCGAGAATCGGCGCCGGCAACTACATCTCATCAAGGGTGATGCCCGCGTGGTGATCCCGGAAATTGCCCGCAAGAAACGGGTCGAGTTGGTGGTGATGGGCACCGTGGGTCGCACCGGCATCAGCGGTCTTCTGATCGGCAACACGGCGGAATCGATCCTCAACCAGATCGACTGTTCCGTTTTGGCGGTCAAACCGATCGGGTTCGAGACACCCGTCAAGCTTCCCTCCCCGGATAGGGCTCCGGAACGGTTGGAAGCGGCCGAGCGGGAGCCCGCTTAGACTCCAGCGCGGCGGCGCGCGGCCTTCGCGTGTCTATTAATAGAAAATCCCTATCAAAATCTTATTTTTTATCGATTGGAACAATGATAGGCGCATCCTCATATCTAGTGGCATGGAGGAACCAAAAATGATGGATCAAATTAACGCACCGGGGTCACCGTCGGGCAGCATCCCGTCGCTGCCGCCGGGTCGAAGACTCGGCGCCGGTACAGCTCGATCACTACCCTTCACCGTATTTGTAAATCTCCCCGTGCGTTAGGTGTCGGGCGGCCGGTTTTCGGCCGGGATATCAGTTCGGTGGCAGGGCCGGGTCGGAGGTCCTGCCGCGCAGGCCGAACCACAACGTGAAACGATAATAAAGAGACGGCGCGATTATGAATTTGGGGACTGAAAAACCGGCCGCCAGGCCGGGGCCAGCGCCTTTGTTGCCGAAGGCGCGGCTGGCGGTGGTGCTGGCGCTTCTGCCTGCGATCATCGCCGCCGCTGTCTTGACGGGATTGCTGCCGACGGTGGCTGCCGGCGAGGCGGTGCGGATCGGCGTGCCGTGGGTGCCGAGCATCGATGTAAACTTCTCTTTTCTGATCGACGGATTGAGCCTGACATTCGGGCTGCTGATCAGCTTCATTTGCATCGTTATCCTGACCTATTCCTCGGCCTACCTTGCGGGTCACCCGCATTTCTGCCGCTTCTTCCTATACCTTTCGCTGTTCATGATCGGGATGCTGGGACTGGTCCTCGCCGACAACCTGATCACGCTGTTCGTGTTCTGGGAAGTCACGACGATCACGTCCTATCTGTTGATCGGCTACGATCACGCATCGCCGAAGGCGCGCCGGTCCGCGCTCCAGGCGCTGTTGGTAACCGGGGCCGGCGGGTTGGTCCTGCTTGCCGGGTTCATCTTGCTCGGCAACGCGGCGGGCAGTTTCGAGCTTTCGGAAATCGTTGCCAGCGGCGACCTTATCCGTGCCCACCCGCATTACGCCGGGATCCTTGTCCTGATCCTGATCGGGGCCTTTACGAAGTCGGCGCAGGTTCCGTTTCATTTCTGGCTGCCGAATGCGATGGCCGCGCCGACGCCGGTCAGCGCGTTTCTCCACTCCGCGACGATGGTGAAGGCGGGCGTCTATCTACTGGCGCGGATGCATCCCACTCTGAGCGGGACCGATTTGTGGATTTGGACACTGACGATCTTCGGGGCGGCGACGGCGATATTCGCGTCGCTGCTGGCGATTCGGCAGACCGACCTCAAGATGATGTTGGCCTATACCACGGTTATGGCGCTCGGCACGTTGACCATGTTCCTCGGCGCGGAAGCGACGGTCGCCGTTGCCGCCGCCGTTACCTTTCTAATCGTCCACTCTTTATATAAGGCGGCGTTGTTCCTGGTGGTCGGCAATATCGATTACAGCACCGGGACGCGCGATATCGGGCAATTGGGCGGCCTCGCGCGGGCCATGCCGATTACGGTGGTTATCGCCGCGGCATCGGCTTTGTCGATGGCCGGATTCCCGCCGTTCCTCGGGTTCATCGGCAAGGAACTGAAATACGAAGGCGCCTTGGCGATCGCTTCGGAGCCGGCATTGGTGGCGTCCGCGGCGGTCATCGCCAACGCGTTGATGGTGGGCGTTGCCGGGATCGTGGCGCTCCAGCCTTTCTTCGGCGAGCGGACGTCCACGCCGAAAGCGCCGGTGGAAGTGCCGTTCCGAATGTGGGTCGGTCCCTTGTTGCTTGCCGTGATGGGGCTGGCCTTCGGTGTCGCGCCGGCGCTTGTTGCCGACACGCTGGTTCAGCCCGGCGTCGCGGCGATCCTCGGCCGGCCCGAAACCGTCCAGTTGGCGCTTTGGCACGGCATAAACCTGCCGCTGGTGTTGAGCATGATGACTTTCGTGCTCGGCATCGCGATCTATGCAGGCCATTGGCGATTGCGCGAAACCTTGTCCTTGGTCTTCGAACGTCTGCCGATCAGCGGAGACGCCGCCTATGACCGCTGCCTGCAGGGGCTGCGCTGGATCGCGGCGGCGCAGACCGATTGGCTGCAGGGCGGCCTGTTGCGCCGGTATATCGCGGTGGTCTTCACGGTGTTGACGGTGTCCGTCGGGACGACGCTGGTGCTGCGGGATGCAGTGACGTTCCCGAGCACCTGGCCCGACCTGGCATTGGTGGAATGGGGTGTCGCGGCATTGATCCTCGCGGGCACCGTCGCGGTGGTGTTCGCCGCATCCCGGCTGGCCGCGATGGCCGCGTTGGGAACCGTCGGCATCGGGGTCGCCCTCCTGTTCCTTCTGTTCGGCGCCCCGGATGTCGCGATCACGCAACTGCTCGTCGAGTCGCTGGTGGTGATCTTGGTTGCGGTGGTTCTGCTGCGGCTGCCGCGTTTCGATACGGTCGCGCAGGCCAGCCGCTGGGGCCGGCGGCGCGATGCCGTCCTCGCGCTTGGGACGGGGGCCGTGGTCGCGCTGGTTCTGCTGGCGGTCACCCAGGCGCCGTTCGACCGAACGTTGACGGCCTTTTTCGAGGAAAACAGCGTTCCCGCCGCCTTCGGCCGCAACATCGTAAACGTCATCCTGGTCGACTTCCGGGCATTAGACACCTTCGGGGAAATCGCCGTGGTCGTGATCGCCGCGCTCGCCGCCTTTGCGGTCCTCAAGGCCCGGCCCCGGACGGACAATCCCCGGTCCGAGGATGCATCATGAATTCCGTGATCCTGAGTGCCGCGACCCGGATATTGGTCAGTCTGATGTTGGTCTTCTCGCTGTTCATGCTGCTGCGGGGCCATAACGAACCGGGCGGCGGATTCATCGGCGGCCTTCTAGCGGCGACCGGATACGCGCTGTACGCCATTGCCCACGGGGCGGCCGCCGCGCGTCGGGCGCTGCGCATGGATCCCCTGATGATCGCGGTAATCGGTCTCGGCGTCGCTTTATGCGCCGGATTGACGGCGGCCCTTGCGGACTCCGCGTTCCTGACCGGGTTGTGGTGGTTCGCGGGCGCGATCGCCGACAGCAAGGGCCTCCCGATCAGCACGGTCCTGATGTTCGATGTCGGAGTTTACCTGGTCGTGGTGGGCGCGGTGCTCACCTTTGTCTTCGCGCTGGAAGAGGAGAATTGACCATGGAACCGGTCGTGGCTCTTCTCGTCGGCGCGTTGGTCGCCGCCAGCGTCTACCTCATGCTCCGGCGCAATATCGTGAAATTCCTGTTCGGGCTTGTGCTGATCAGCAACGCGGCGAACCTGATCATCTTCTCCGCCGGCCGGTTGACGCGCGCCGAACCGCCGCTGGTGCCGGACGGCCTGTCCACGCCCGCGGTGCAGGTGGCCAATGCCCTGCCGCAGGCGCTGGTGCTGACCGCCATCGTGATCGGCTTCGGGTTGCTCGCCTTCACGCTGGTTTTGGTTTACCGCTCTTGGCGCGTCCTCGGGACCGTCGACGGCGACGCCATGCAGGTCGCCGAGGGGACATCGCCCGCGGCGGCGGCTGAGAAGGACGCAGGCGCATGAGTTGGACTCTCGTGCTGCCTATCCTAATCCCGATCGCGACGGCGATCCTCGCCTTCGGCACCCGCGCCGTGCCCGCGCTTCAGCGCTCGATCAGCATCGGGGGGAGTCTCGCCCTGTTGCTTGCAGCGGTTTGGCTCGCCGTCCGGGTCTGGTCCGACGGCATCGTCGCCGGTCAGATGGGGGGTTGGGCGGCGCCGTTCGGTATCACGCTCGTCGCGGACCTGTTGAGCGCCATCATGGTGCTGATCACCGCCATCGCCGGGCTGGCGGTCGCGGTCTACGCCCTGGCCGATATCAACGTCCGGCTCGAGTCACTCGGATTCCACACGCTGTATCACGTGTTGATCGGCGGGGTTTGCGGCGCCTTCCTGACCGGCGATGTCTTCAATCTGTACGTCTGGTTCGAGGTCATGCTGATCGCGTCCTTCGGCCTCCTGGTGTTGGGGGGCAATCGCGCTCAATTGGACGGCGGCATAAAATATGTCGCGCTCAATCTCGTCTCGACCATTCTCTTCCTGGGCGGTATCGGGCTGCTATATGGCTTGACCGGGACGCTCAACATGGCCGATCTGCATGTCGCCGTTCAGGCGAGCGAGCAGACCGGCTTGCTGACGGTGGTCGCCGTCCTGTTTCTCGTCGCGTTCGGCATCAAGTCGGCGGTCTTTCCCTTGTTCTTCTGGCTGCCGGCGTCCTATCACACGCCGCCCGTCGCCATTTCGGCGATCTTCGCGGGTCTGCTGACCAAGGTCGGCGTTTATGCCTTGATTCGCACCTTCACGCTGATCTTCACGCAGGACACCGGGTACACCCACGGTATCCTGTTGGTGGTCGCGGCCCTGACGATGATCACCGGCGTTCTGGGCGCCGCCGCGCAGAATCAGTTCCGTAAGATCCTCTCGTTCCATATCATCAGCCAGATCGGCTACATGGTTCTTGGGTTGGCGCTGTTCACACCGTTGGCCATCGCCGGTGCGGTGTTCTATCTGGTGCACCACATCATCGTGAAGGCGAACCTGTTTTTGATCAGCGGGGTCGTTCAGCGTTATACGGGCTCCTTCGAGCTGGAACGGATCGGCGGCCTGTACAAATCCCGGCCGGGCCTGGCGATCCTGTTTCTCATCCCGGCGTTTTCGCTCGCCGGCTTTCCGCCGCTCTCGGGCTTTTGGGCGAAATACCTGCTGGTAAAGGCGAGCCTCGACGCGGAAGCCTATGTCATTGCCGGGATCGCCCTGCTGGTCGGACTGTTGACCGTGTTTTCGATGACCAAGATCTGGGCCGAGGCGTTCTGGAAGCCGCACCCGGATGGGGAACTGCCGCCGCGCGCGGTCGTCGGCCGCCGCGATATGACATACTTGATGGTGCCGGTCGCCGGTCTGGCCGCCTTGACGCTCTGGATCGGGTTCTATCCGGAACCGTTCCTGAACGCGGCCGAACGATCCGCCGCCGAACTGCTCGATCCCACCGCCTATGTCGAAACGGTTTTGCGGGGTGCACGATGACGTTGTTGCTGCTGAACGGTGTGCTGGCGTTGGGATGGGCTGCGCTATGGGGCAGCTTTGCCTGGCCGATCCTGGCCAGTGGTTTCGCGGTCGGCTACGGCGCGCTGTGGATCGTGCGGCCGTTGTTCGGCGAAACCACCTATTTCGGGCGCGTTTGGAGTGTGACCGGGCTCGCCCTCTTCTTCATATATGAACTGGTCGTCTCGAGCCTCCGCGTGGTGTGGGACGTCATTACGCCGTCGCACCGCAGCCGGCCGGGCATAATCGCGGTGCCGCTCGACGCCAAGGACGACGGTCAGATCATGATGGTGGCGAACCTGGTATCGCTCACGCCGGGGTCGCTCAGCCTCGATGTAACCGATGACCGTAAGACGCTCTATGTCCATGCGATGTTCATCGACGATCCGGAGGAGAGCCGCCGCGAAATCAAGGACGGGCTCGAACGCAAGGTGCTGGAGGCATTCAACTGATGGAAGACGGCGTCATTCTCGCGTGGGCGGTGGATATCGGGTTCTTTTTCCTGATTGCGGCCTTGGTTCTCGCGTTTATCCGGCTTCTGCTCGGTCCCAGCGCCGCGGATCGCGTCGTGGCGCTCGACCTCATGACGATCGTGGCCGTGGCCTTTTGCGCCTTGGTCGCGATCTCGTCCGACCGGGCGGCTTTCCTGGATGTGGGTGTGGCGCTGGCGCTCGTTGCCTTCTTGGCGACCGTGGTGCTCGCCCGATATATCGAACGCCGCGTCGCCCCGGCGCGGCAGACCGCTTCTCCCGCCAGCTCCGCCGGCGAGGAGGCGAAGCCATGATGGAAATTGCGGTGGCGACGGTTATCGTGTTGGGCGGATTTTTCGTGTTCGTGGCGGCGCTCGGCGTGTTGCGGTTGCCGGACGTGCTGATTCGCATGCATGCGTCGACCAAAGCGGGCACGCTCGGCTGCGGGCTGATTCTCCTGGCGCTCGCGTTCCATTTCGGCGAGGCCGGCATCACAACGCGCGCCCTGGCGACGATCGTCTTTCTCCTCGTCACGGCGCCGGTCGCAGCGCACATGATCGGCCGCGCGGCCTATCGCGAGGGCGTGCCGCTATGGGAGGGGACGGTCGTCGATGACCTGAGGCGGGACGACGTCCGGCACGATTCTCCGGAAGAGTAGGATGTGGGGAAAATAGGACGGGCGTTCGCAATACTGTAGTGTTGTCGGGACATCCGGAGGGTTGCCCTGATCAACATTCCAGCATCGAAGGTCGGCCGGGACCGTTGCCGACCGACCGTTCGTAAACCATGACCGACGGTAAACCATCGGAACGGAATTGGTTGCGCGCGGCCTTGGGGCTGTTCATCGTCGGCCTCGGCACGTTGACCGTGCCGCTCGACTCCTCGGTCAACATCGCATTTCCCGCCATTACGCGCGCGTTCGACGTCCCGCTTGAGGATATGCAGTGGGTCGTTATCTGCTATGTCCTGATCTACTCGAGCCTGACGCTGGTGTTCGGCAAGATCGGCGACCTGGTCGGGCATCGGCGCATCTTCGGCGTCGGGCTGTTCGTGTCGGCGATCGCCTTCGCGCTCTGCGGTGCGGCCGAAACCTTTGTCGGTTTGCTGCTGGCCCGCGCGCTGCAGGGCGTCGGCGCGGCGCTGGTGATCAGCTGCGGCCCGGCCCTCGCGACGATGCTCTTTCCGGAATCCTATCGGGCCCGCGTTCTCGGCATCTACACGATGGCCTTCGGTCTCGGTGGGGTGATCGGCCCGTCGCTTGGCGGTCTGCTCGTTGCGGAGTGGGGCTGGTCGGCCGTGTTCTGGTTCCGGGCGCCGCTGGCGGCGGGGACGCTGATACTGTTGTTCCTGCTGCCGAAGGCGCAACCGGGCACCGGATCCCGGTCATTCGACGTTATGGGGGCCGCGTTGCTGGTCGCCGGCCTCAGCACCTTCCTGCTGGCGATCAACCAGGCGCGGCACGCGGGCGCCGGGGAGCCGTTGATGCCGCTGCTGCTCGGCGTCGCCGCAATGTCCTGTTTCGCCGGTTTCGTCTGGCAGCAGAAACGGTCGCCCGAACCGATCCTGCATCCCCGATTTTTTCGGAATCCGGCCTTTACGGTCGTCAATATTTCGAACGTCATGGTCAACATGGTCGGTTTCGCTGTGATGTTCCTGGTCCCCTTCTATCTCGACCGGATGACGGACCTGTCCCTGGTGACGGCGGGTGCCGTGCTGGCGATGAGCCCTGCCGGCATGGTGCTCGCGGGACCGGCCGGCGGCTGGCTGCTCGACCGGATCGCGGCGCCGCGGCTGGCGTTGGCGGGTGCCGTGCTGGTCGGGGTGGGTTTGCTCGCCATCGGCCAGTGGGGCGCGGCGACCTCGATCGCGGTGATGATCATAGGATTGGCCACGGTCGGGGTCGGCTTCGGGTTCTTCCAGGTCGCGTATATGGAGATCGTCGCGGCGATCCTGCCCCTGCGCGAGCGCGGGGTCGCCGGCAGTCTCGCGATGGTGACGCGGACGATCGGCGTCGTCAGCGGCGCAACGGGGCTGGCCTTGGCGTTCACCGGCTTCACGCCGCTGGGGGCTGGAACGGCCGGGGCAGATTTCCTGGCGCCGTTCGCCAAGACCCTGACGGCGGCCGGCGCGTTGCTGCTTGTCTTTCTGGCGCTCACGTTGCTGCGGCCCCGTATCTGGCTGGCCGCCTCCTGGAATTCGCCGGACGATCTTCGGTGACAGTATGGTTATGGCGGGCGGCCGTGCGTTTGTCGCCAGCCCGGATTAGCGGGACAATGCCAAGGCGCGGCTTCGCGGCGGCGGCAACACAGGGCACGGGAGGACACCGACTTGGCTATCGAATACGAGAAACGCGACGGCGTCGCATACATCACGATCAACAACATCGATAAGGCGAACATCCTCGACAAGGCGACGTCGGACGACATCTCGGCGGCTTGGGTCGACCTGTGGGAGGACAGGGATATCCGCTGCGGCATCGTCACCGGCGCCGGCGACCGGCATTTCTGCGGCGGGCATAATCTGGCGCCGCGTCCCGACCTCACCGAGGAAGATCGCGAGTATCTGCGAACCAACCGTATCTATTGGCCGCTGGCCGGGACCGTGCATGGCCAGCAGACCGGCGTCGACGGACGGATGGGCGATCACTATCCGCGGGTTTGGAAACCGATCATCGCGGCGGTGAACGGTTGGGCGGCGGGCGCCGGTCTCTATCTGCTGCTTGCGTCGACCGACATCCGGATCGCCAGCGCCGAGCACGCCCGGTTCAAGTTCGCTCTGCTGTCGCAGGGATGGCTCGGCCACGGCCCGGGCGCGAGCCTGTTGATCCAGCAGCTTCGTTATATCGATGCGATGAAGGTCCTGCTGACCGACGAGCCGTTCGATGCCGAAGAAGCCCTGCGGATCGGGCTGATCAACGAAATAGCCCCCCATGCCGAATTGATGGAGCGGGCGGAGAAGATGGCCCGCCATATCGTCAAGATGCCGCCCGTCGCCGTGCGCATGATGAAGGAGTTCGTGGTCCGCTTCGGCAATCTGCCGACCGATCAGGCCTGGCATGTCCAGAACCTGATCAACTCGATGTTGATCCAGACCACCGTCGATGGCGAGGAAGGCCGTGCCGCGTTCAACGAGAAACGTCCGCCCGACTTCACCGGTGCGTTGCGACGGCGGGGCGAGGCCTGGGACGAACTGTCCGAAGAAGAGGCGAAACGTCTCGACGAAGCCTACCGCAGCGGCGAATTCTAAGTCCGCACGCTAGCCGAGCGCGCCCGAGCGCCGTAAGTCGGCGATCGTCGCGTCCGTCAGATCGAGCACATCCCGAAGCACGGCGTCCGTATCGGCGCCGAGCGCCGGCGCCAAGCCGGTCGCGCGGCCGAAGTTCGTTCGCCACGGCAGGCCGGGCAGGATGCCCGTGTCCTGCGAGTCCCAGAAACCGCGATCGTCGAGGTGCGGGTCGTCGACCAGATCGCGTGATGTCGCGAGCGCGGCGGCCGGAACACCAGCCTCGGTCAGCGTGGCGGCCGCGGTTTTCGCGGGCAACGAGCGCGCCCAGTCGGCAAGGGCGTCGTCGATGGCATCGCTCGAAGCCAGCCGCTCCCATAGTCCCTGCCCCGCCATAGCGGACAGCGGTGGCACGGCGGTGCAGAGCGCCTTCCATTCGGGTTCCCGGGTCACGGCGACGGCGAGCCAGTTGTCCTCGCCCGCGCAGCGATAGGCGTTATGCGGTGTGGCGTGCGGCGAATAATTCCCCGCCGGGCGCGGCGGTGCGTCGAGCTGTGTCGTCAGAAGCGGCTCCGCCATGGTCCAGAGCATCGCCTCGATCATGGAAAAGTCGATCCGGACGCCGCGACCCTCTTGCCGCCGCTGCCAGAGAGCCGCGGCCACGATGAAGGGCAGCATGAGGCCGCACATGGGATCGAGCCACGCGAAGCCGATGCGCGGCGGGTTCTCGGGATGCCGGTTGAGCCCGGCGAAACCCGCGTAGCATTGCAGCAACGTGCCATAGGCGACGGCGCCCGATTCCGGGCCGGTCCGTCCAAGCCCGGACGCCGAGAGGTAGATGAGGTCCGGGTTTGCTTTTTGAAGATCTGCGGCCCCAAGGCCCAGCCGCTCCATCACGCCGGTCGCAAAATTCTCGATCAACACATCGGATTTCGCGGCGAGGGCGGTCGCGATCTCGACCGCACCGCGGTTTTTGAGGTTGAGGACGATGCCTTTCTTCGCCTGGCCCAGAACCGTGTGCAGTTCCGACGTGCGGCCGGGATCGCCCGGACCCGGCGCCTCGACCTTGATGACCTCCGCGCCCATTGCGGCGAGATGCCGCGTCGCGGTCGGCCCTGCGATGACCCAACTGAAATCCAGAACCCGGACGCCCGACAACGGCAACGGGCCGGGCGGTGACGAGACCTTCGGACTCGCGGCCTTATCGCCGCTATACGCCAGCTTGAACGGTGCGGTCGGCGTTCTTACCTGCTGCCCGCCGATATCGAGCGTCGCATAAAAGCCGCGATGCGCCAGTTGGGGCGAATCGAGTTGTTCGGCCGGTTCGCGCAGCGGGAAGCTCGGCACATGCGCGGCCTGCGCGGTGTCGGCGATCCACTGCTTGTCGTGTTGGCCGCTCCAGTCTGACATCAGGGCGTGCAGCGCGTCCCAGTTTTCGACCCGGTCCGGCTTCGTGGCGAAACGCGGGTCGCCGCCCCAGTCCGGATTGCCCATCGCCGCGAGCCACGCGGCCCATTGCCGGTCTTCGCGGGGCGAGATCGCGGTGTAGCCGTCCTTGGCGGGCAGGATCGTGACGGTCGCCCCGTTGCCGTCCTTCACGCGCTTGCGGGACCAGCTTTTCCCGGTGAGGCCCGCGCGCGCCAGTTCGGTGATTGCCAGCGTGGCCAAAACCTCTTGGATCGAGACGTCGACCCTTGCATCGCCGCCCGGGAACAGGGTCGCATGCATGCCGGCGCAGGCCGCGGCGATGCCACCGAGAAAGGCCGATTGTTCCCCGACCGGGCGCATCGGTGCCTCGGCCAGATCGGTTACCTGTCCGGTCAGCAGGCGCGCCATGCCGCTGGCATAGAATAAGGTGAGGTCGGTGGCGGGGCATTCGGCGCGCGGTCCGGTTTGCCCGAAATTGGAAATCAAGACGATCGCGGCGGTCTTGGCCGTCTTGCGCAGACTATCCGCGTCGCGGCCCTGGTCGCGAAGATCGCCGGGCGCGCCCTGGCCGACGACGAGATCCGCTGCGGCGATGGCGTCCTCCGCCTCGGACCCGTTGGCGGTCGTCTTGCCAGTGTTCAAATAGAGTTCCAGCGGGGACGAATTCGCGGCGTCGACGGCGGTGACGATGGCGCCGGCATCCGCGAACAGGCGCCCGCAAACCGCGGCCGCAAGCCCGGGGCCAAGCTGCACCATGCGGAATCCCGCAAGCAACGTCATGCGCGCATCCTTTTCGGTTGGGGCGGATCGCGCGTTGGAAGGGCGAACTGAGGGAGTCGCGCGGGCCCTAGGCTGCCCTTTCCCATACCCTTGGCCAGAGGTCGCTGTCCAGTGCGGCGCCGGCCGGCATGTCGGGTTCCCAGAGCATCGGTTGGATCTTCGGGCGCGGATCGTAGACCACGTCGTCGCCGGCCCAGCGGGTTACATACGCACGCCGCCGCCGGTCCTTACGCTTGTTGCCGCCGGCGGCATGGATCAGGAGTCCCTGATGCACGGTGCAGTCGCCCGGCTCGTAATCGAAGCGCGTGAATTCCAACTCATCGCGCATGGCGTCGATTTCGGGAACCGGCGGTTCCTCGGTCTTGTATTTGTCGGGATCGACAAAAGCGACCGGATGATACCGCTTACCCCATTTATGCGAGCCTTTCACGAATTCCATCGAGCCCGAGTCTTCGGTCACCGGGTCGAGCGCCAGCCACAACGTCGCCACCTGCCGGCCCTTGATCGGCCAATAGGTCAGGTCGTGATGCCAGACGGTCGGCTCGTCGGTCTCCGGTTCCTTGATCAGGAATTGGTCGAAGACGATGTTGATCTTCGCCGACCGCATCATCTGCCCGACGATGGCGGCCGCCGGCGAGTCGTAAATGAACTCGCGAAAGCCGTCATGCTGATGCCACAGGAAGGTATCGCTGAAAAATCGGCCGTCTTCGCGCGCCAATTCATGGGAGAGTTTTCCCGGATTGGCCAACACATGATCGGCTCGTTCGCGTAGCATCTCGACCCAGTCGGCGGCGAACAGCCCCTTCAGCTGAACGACGCCGTCGGTCTCGTAGGCGCGAATTTCGTCCTCGGTGATGTCCCGAATGGGGGCGGTGGGCATCGATGCTCTCCTGGTCAGGGTGCGCGTGGTGATCCGTCGGGTCGAATGAGAGATATGGTACATGGTCGGTAATCGGGTCGACCACCCTATTTCTGACGGTTGGTACGGGCCGCGCCGGACGGTTAAATCACGTTGATGCGTTTCAGGTAGTCCACGAGTTCGGGTTCGGATAGGCCCGAGACTTCTTTCGCGTGCTCCTGCACCAAGGCCGATTGAATTCGTTTGGAGAAGGCGGACCGGAGATCACCCAATGCGGTCGGGGGCGCTATCACGATGAGGTCGGTGAAATCGCCGCTGCGGCAGGACCGGTCAAGCCGCTCGGCCATCTGACCGAGAAAGTTTCGCTTGGACAGTCGATGGGCGTCGTGCCGAGGTTCCAATGCGTGCCGGCCGGGCCCGGATCTGTCGAATGTGCGGCCCGGCCGGTCGGCATTGATATCGCGGCTTGGCGGCAGCTCGGAGCCATAGTTGCCGAGGAATTCGACGCGGCCCTTTCCCGCGACTTCGAAAATCCGCGCATGCTGGCCGTCGGAGACCAACACCCACGTCGTCGTTCCGGCCATTGAATAGGCGTCCGCTGTGATATCACCAAGCGGGGCCCCGCATACCTGCATCCAAGTAGTCGAATTCCGGGTTCGCGCAGCTATCCGCCGAACTGGAATAGCGATGCGAACGTTTCGACGCTTTGATCTAGGTCAAAAATTCCGTATTTGGCTGCGGCTACGTACCGTTAGGGGACGCGGGGGCGTCGCCGTCGGCAGCACGTGACGAACGTCGGAGCGAACCGATCCACCGGCACACCACGTAGAAGGCCGGCGTGAACAACAGGCCGAATATCGTTACACCCACCATGCCCGAGAACACGGCGGTACCCAGCGCGCGGCGCATTTCGGCACCGGCGCCGGTTGCGATCGCCAACGGCAGGACACCCAAGATGAAGGCAAGCGCCGTCATCAGGATTGGCCTTAGGCGGACGCGGGCGGCTTCGACCGCGGCGTCGATCCGGCTCATGCCCTCTTCTTCGGCCTGTTTGGCGAATTCGACGATCAGAATCGCGTTCTTCGCCGCGAGGCCTATCAAGACCACAAACCCGATTTGCACCAGGATGTTGCTGTCGATCCCCCGCAGTCCGATGCCGACGAGTGCGGCGAGCAGACACATCGGTACGATCAGGATCACCGCGAGCGGCAGCAGCCAGCTCTCATACATCGCCGACAACAATAGAAAGACGAAGACCACCGCGAGCCCGAATGCGATCAGCGCGGTATCGCCGGCCAGTTTTTCCTGCAAGGCCAGTTCGGTCCATTCGATGTCGAACCCGTCGGGCAGGACCCGTTCGGCGATCGCTTCCACCGATTCGATGGCGTCGCCGGTCGAGATGCCGGGCGCGGTGGCGCCGATCACCTCGGTGGCCGGGTAGAGATTGTAGCGCGGCACCCGGTGCGGCCCGGTGATGTCGCGGAACGTGGCGACCGACCCCAGCGGCACCATCGCGCCGGTCGTGGACCGGGCGCGCAGTTTGGCGATATCGCCCGGGTCGTCGCGATAGGTTCCGTCGGCTTGGGCGGTGACGCGGTAGGTACGGCCCAGGAAATTGAAGTCGTTGATATAGACCGAGCCGATGAAAACTTCGAGTGCTTCGAGCACGCGGTCGGCGGGCACATCGAGGATCTCGGCCCGGGTGCGGTCGATATCCGCGTAGATTTTGGGTGTCGCCGTATTGAACAAGGTGAAGACCCGGGCCAGGTTCGGGTCCTGATTCGCCGCCTGGATCAATTCGTTGCTTGCCGCTTCGAGTGCGTCGATCCCGCGGCCGCGGCGATCCTGCACATACAGCTTCCAGCCGCCGCTGTTGCCGATCCCGCGCACCGGCGGCGGCGCCACGATGAAGATGAAGGCTTCTTGTATCTGGAACAGGCTGCCCTGCACCTCGCCGAGGATTTTCTGCGCCGTAGCCCCCCGGGTCGCCCGCTCATCGAAATCCTTCATCGTGAAGAAGATCGCGCCGGTGTTGGGTGCATTGGTAAAAGTCGCCCCGTCGAAGCCGGCGAAGCCGACGGCGTGTTCGACCTCGGGATGTTTGAGAATCTGCTTTACCGCGCGTTTCACGACGGTATCGGTGCGCGCTAGGCTCGACCCGGCCGGCAGCTGGATGACCGTGATCAGGTACCCCTGGTCCTGATCGGGGATAAAGCCGGTCGGGGCGGTGCGGAACTGATGCACCGTCAAACCGATCAATCCCGCATAGACGATCATCACGATCAATGTCATGCGCACGGCGCGCCGGGTGAACCCGGCATATGCGTTGCCCATGCGGTTAAAGACCCAGTTGAACCCGTCCGCGAACTTGCGGAAGGGCCACAGGATGGCCGAGATGACCGGATTCTCCTTGCGGCCGGTGTCGTCGGATTTCTTCAACAGCAACGCGCACAGGGCCGGCGACAGGGTCAGCGAAACGATCAGCGAAAACATGGTCGCGGTCGCGATGGTCACGGCGAATTGCCGGTAGAACTGGCCCGAAATGCCCTCGATGAAGGCGGTCGGAACGAATACGGCGACGAGCACCAACGACATGGCGACCAGGGCGGAGCCCACCTCGTCCATCGTCTTGTGGGCTGCCTCCGCGGAACTCATTCCTTGTTCGATATAGCGTTCGACATTCTCGACGACCACGATCGCGTCATCGACGACCACGCCGATCGCCAGCACCAGACCGAACAGCGTCAGGTTGTTGATCGAATATCCCAACGCCGCCATGACCAGGAAGGTGCCGATGAGCGATATGGGAATCGCGATGATCGGAATAAATGCGGCGCGGAGATTTTGCAGGAACACGACAACAACGAGGACGACGAGGATCACCGCCTCGATCAGCGTCATATAGACCGCTTCCACCGATTTTTCGATGAACTCGGTCGGGTTGTAGACGATCGTGTGTTCGAGGCCGGTGGGAAAATCCTCGGCCAGCTCGTTCATCGTCCGTTTCAGCTCGTCGGCCGTTTCCAGCGCATTTGATCCCGGCCGCTGAAAGATCAAGATCGGTAGCGCCGTCGACTCGTCCAGATAGCCGATGGTCGAATAGTCCTGCGATCCCAATTCGACGCGGGCAATATCCTTGACCCGGACGGTCGATGTGCCTTCGCCGCGTTTGACCACGATATTGCCGAACGCGTCGGGGGCGATCAGGCGTCCCTGCGTCTCGACATTGATTTCGAAAGCGCCCGGATTAGGGACCGGCAATTGGTTGATGATGCCGGAGGCGACCTGGACATTGTTCTGCCGCAGCGCGTCGACGACTTCGCCAGGGGTAATGTTGAAGCTGGCGGCGCGCTCCGGGTCGAGCCAAATGCGCATGGAATAGGCGCGTTCGGCGAAGATTCGCGCCTCGCCGACGCCGTTGATGCGGGCGAGGCGGTCGACGATCTGGGTCCGGCCGTAATTCGAAATATAGAGCTGATCGCGCGAGTTGTCGGGCGACAGCAGATGGATCACCATCATCAGGTCGGGCGAGCTCTTCTGCACAGTAACGCCGAGACGGCGCACCGGTTCGGGCAGTCGGGCTTCGGCAATCGCGACCCGGTTCTGTACCAGCACCTGCGAGAAATCCAAATCGGTGCCGAGCTTGAATGTAACGGTCAACGTCAGACGCCCGTCGCCCGTGGATTCCGAGCGCATGTAGAGCATATTCTCGATGCCGTTGATTTCCTGCTCGATGGGTGTCGCGACGGTATCGGCGATGGTCTCGGCGGAGGCGCCGGGATAGGTCGCGGTGACCTGGATCGTCGGCGGCGCTACTTCGGGATACTGCGCGATCGGCAGGCTGAAATAGGAGATCGCGCCCAGCAAGGTGATCAAAACCGAGATCACGGTTGCGAAGATCGGATGGTCGACGAAAAAATGCGTGAAACGCATGCCCGCGCGCTCCAATTACCGTTTTGATTGAATTTTCAAAGGACAGGAACCTTAGCTTCCCGGCGCCTGTTTGATTGTACCGTCGGGCTGCAGAACTGCCTTTTGCGGCACCACCTTGCCGCCGGGCCGGGCGCGTTGCACGCCGCGAACGATGATCATTTCGTCCTTACCGAGCCCAGAGCGGATGACCCGCAAACCATTGCGGCGGGGGCCGAGCGTCACCGGTTTCGGTTTGACCACCGCGTCGTCTCCCACCACCAGGACCATCTTCTGGCTCTGGTCCGAAATCACGGCATCGTCCGGAATCAGGATGGCGTCATAGGGCGCCGATCCCACGAGCCGCAACCGGCCGAATACGCCGGGCGTCAGCAGGTCGTCCGGGTTGTCGAAAATCGCCTTGCCGCGAATCGTGCCGGTGTCCGCCGACAATTCGTTGTCGACGAAATACATCTGTCCTTCGCGTGACCAGTCGGACTCGTCGGCGAGGCGGACATAGACTGGGTTCGGATTTTCCCGCGACGATTCGCGCTTCCCTGAGATATCGAGCCGCGAATACTTGAGGAATTCCGCCTCGGAAGCGGTGAAGGTAAACAGGATCGGGTCGGTCGACACCAATGTGGTCAGCAGGGTCGATTGCGCGGTGCCGCCTTCCACCAGGTTGCCGACATCGACGCGGGTATCCGATATCCGACCCTTGAACGGGGCCCGGACCTGGGTGAATTCGAGGTTCAGTTCGGCGCTGCGCACGCGGGCTTTGGCCGACAGAATCTCGGCCCGCGCGGTTTCCCGTGCGGCGCGGCGCTGATCGACGGTCTCGCGGGCAATGTTGTTCCGCGAAACCAGCCTTTCGGCGCGTTTCAACTCGGTCACCGCCAGATTAAAGGCGGTCTCCGCGGCTTCGACGGCGGCATTGGCTGCGTCCAATTCCGCTTGGAACGGCCGCGGATCGATGATGAAGAGGACTTGGCCTTTGTCGACGATCTGACCTTCGCGGAAATGGACCGATTCCAAGAAACCGGAGACACGCGCCCGAACGTCGACGCGTTCGACGGCCTCGAACCGCCCGGTATACTCGTCCCAGTCGATGATATTTTTGACCAGTGGCTTGGCCACCGTAACCGGCATCGGCCCTTGTTGAGCCTGCGCGGGACCGCCGACGGCCAGCCAAACGCCCAGAAGCCCGACTATTGCAGTGCGAAACAATTTCTGTGTCATGTCGTGTGCCTCAGACCTCACCGAATAGCGCCTTGTAGCCGATGAAGTCACCCCTGTATCCCCTTTTGTCTATCGCATTGCAACATAACCGGCGATAGGTGCGCTATCATGTAGGTCGTTGGTCGGGTTTGTCACGGGTTGCCCATTGGATTTTATATTTTTGTGGATCGCGCTGGCCGATTCGGCGGTTTGTGACTCGATGCCCCTATTGTCTTGCCGTCAAGTTGTGACAAACTGATTTCACAGGGTGGCAATCAGCGTGACATAAATGCGGACTTACATCGTTCATAAGCTGTTGCACGCCATTGGCGTGGCGCTCGTCGTTTCATTCGTGTCGTTCTTCCTGCTGTTTCACACGGCGGACCCGGCGTCGACGCTGCTGCCGGAAAACGCCGACGACCAGGATATTGCCCGTTTCGAGGAGCAATACGGTCTGAATCGTCCCTTGCTGGTCCAATACGGCGACTATATGGGCCGCGTGATCTTTGCCGGCGACTTCGGCGTGTCCTGGGTCGCCAAGGTGCCGGCCGGGAGCTTGATCGCGGCCTCCTTGTGGCCGACGCTGAAGCTGGCCATCGCCGCCCAGATCGTCGCGACGCTTCTGGCCATTCCCCTCGGTATCATTTCCGCGGTGAAGCGGTATTCGATCGTCGACAACATGACAATTCTCATTGTCCTGATCGGACAGGCGATGCCGTTGTTCTGGCTGGGCATTGTGCTGATCGTGATATTCGGCGTGTGGTTGAAGTGGCTACCGGCTTCCGGCAGCGAGACCTGGCTGCACCTAATACTGCCCGCTGTCACGTTGGGCTCGTTCATCCTGCCGCTCAATATGCGGCTGGTGCGTTCCGGCATGCTGGAGGTTCTGAGCCAGGATTACATCCGCACCGCCCGCTCGAAGGGTGTCGAGGAACGGTCCGTGTTGATGCGCCATGCACTGCGCAACGCCGCCATTCCCTTGGTGACCGTGTCCGGCATTCAATTCGGCGCGTTGCTTGGCGGCGCGGTCGTGACGGAGACGGTGTTTTCCTGGCCGGGACTCGGCCGGCTGGCGGTCGAGTCGATTCAGGTCGGTGATTTTCCGGTGGTCCAGGCGATCGTTATCATCTTTTCCGGCTTTACAATTCTGGCAAATCTCGCGGCCGATGTGGGCGCGGCGTGGATCGATCCACGCATCCGGTTCGAATAGGGCAAGCGATGACACTTAGAGTAGAAGACACAGCCGACATTGTGCCCGCCGACAGCGGCGTCGAGGCGCCCCCAAGCCAAGCCTACATCATTTTCCGCAAGATGTGGCACCTGCGGCTTGGTGTCTTCGGGCTCGTTTTGATGGCCGGGCTCGTGATCATGGCGCTTTTCGCCCCATGGGTCGCGACCCACGATCCGCTGGAACAGGACATTCTGGAGCGTTTGACGCCGCCCGCCTTCATGGAAGGAGGATCGTTCGAACATCTGCTGGGGACGGATCAACTCGGCCGCGACGTCTACAGCCGGATCGTTCACGGCGCCCGGATCTCGTTGACGGTCGGGGTTTCCGCGGTTTTCGTCTCGATGATCATCGGGGTGATCCTCGGTTTGTTCGCCGGTTATTTCGGCGGCTGGATCGACGCGGTCGTGGATTTCAGCGTCAACGCCATGCTGGCTTTTCCGTTCATCCTCCTGGCAATGACGTTGGTCATCGTTCTCGGCGCGTCGATGCAGAACATCATCCTGGCGCTCGGCATATCGAACTGGCCCATATTCGCGCGGGTCGCGCGGATCGAGACTCGAAAACTGCGCGATCAGGAATTCGTCGTCGCCGCGCGGGCGCAGGGGCTTAGCCATTACCGGATCATCTTCAAGCATGTCCTGAACAATCTGGCGGCCGCGGTGCTGGTCATCGCCACCGTCGAGGTCGCGCGCTCGATCATTCGCGAGACCTTCCTCAGCTTCCTGGGTCTCGGGATCCAGCCGCCGACGCCGTCCTGGGGCCTGATGCTGGCCGAAGGCCGGGATTACATTCTGACGGTCTGGTGGCTGTCCACTTTGCCGGGCATCGCGATCTTCCTGTCGTGTTTGGGCATCAATCTGGTCGGCGACGCGTTGCGCGATCTGCTCGACCCGCGGATGCGAAAGGCCTAACCGGCATGGCTGTGCAAGAGGAGACCGCCGCCGCGGACCAGCCGGTCCTGGACGTCCGCGACTTGAAAATGCATTTCCCGCTGCGTGAGGGTTTGCTGAAGCGGGTCGCCAGGTTCGTTTACGCGGTCGACGGCGTCAGTTTCCAGATCAAGCCCGGCGAGACGCTGGGACTGGTCGGCGAATCCGGCTGCGGGAAATCGACGGTCGGCCGTGTATTGCTGAAGCTGTACGAGCCGACCGCGGGCGAGGTGCGGTTCGACGGTCGCAATATCTTCGCGGTGGACGAGCAAGAGCTCAACCGGATCCGGCAACGCATCCAAATCATCTTTCAGGATCCATTCGCGTCGCTCAATCCGCGCCTGCGCGTGAAGGAACTGGTGGGCGAGGCCTATCGCGTCCATACCGGCGACAAGGATTGGGAAAAGAACGTCGAACAGGTCCTCAAGAAGGTCGGCCTGCAGCCGGAGCACATGCAGCGCTATCCGCACGAGTTCTCCGGCGGCCAGCGCCAGCGCATCGGCATCGCCCGCGCGCTCGCGATGTCGCCGCAGCTCATTATTGCCGACGAGGCGGTTTCCGCGCTCGATGTTTCGATCCAGGCACAGGTGATCAATCTGCTCGATTCCCTGAAGGAAGAGTTCGGCTTTTCCTTCCTCTTTATCTCGCACGATCTGTCGGTGGTGGAACATATCGCCGACCGCGTCGCCGTGATGTATCTCGGGAAGATCGTCGAAATGGCGTCCGACCGGGATCTCTATCAAACGCCGCTGCATCCTTATACCGAAGCGTTGATCGCCGCCGTGCCGCGCGCCGAGGCGGGCGGTAAGGCCCGGCGCAAGACGATCCTGCGCGGCGACGTGCCGAGCCCGATCAACCCGCCGAGCGGTTGCCGTTTCCACACGCGCTGCCCGAAGGTGATGGACCATTGCCGGGTCGAAGAACCGACGATGGTCGAAGCGCGGCCCGACCATTGGGTTGCTTGTCACTTGCACGGACCGATGTCCCATGACTGATAACGTCGTTCTCTCCGTGGCCGGGCTGCGGACGCATTTCTTCACGCCGACCGGGGTCGTCAAGGCGGTCGACGGCGTCAACCTGCAAATCCATCGGGGGCGGACGCTCGGCGTGCTGGGTGAGTCGGGCAGCGGCAAATCCGTGACCGCATTGTCCGTGATGCGGCTTGTCGCCGATCCGCCGGGCCGAATCGTCGACGGTGAGATTCATTTCGACGGCCGGGACCTTTTGAAACTATCGGACGGCGAGATGCGCGACGTGCGCGGCGCCGATATTTCGATGATCTTCCAGGAACCCATGACGTCGCTGAACCCGGTGCTGACGGTCGGCGATCAGGTCGCCGAAGTCTTCATGATTCATCAGGGGAAAGACCGCGACGAAGGGTTGGAGGCGGCTGCCGAGATGCTCGACCAGGTCGGCATCCCGAGCGCGAAGAGCCGGCTCGGCGATTATCCCCATCAGTTTTCCGGCGGCATGCGCCAGCGCGTGATGATCGCCATGGCGATTGCCTGCCGGTCGAAGCTGCTGATCGCGGACGAGCCGACGACGGCGCTCGACGTGACGATCCAGGCGCAAATTCTCGACCTCATCCTGTCGTTGCAGGAAGAACTCGACATGGCGGTCATGCTGATCACCCATGATTTGGGTGTGATCGCGGAAACCTCGGACGAGGTGGTCGTGATG
This sequence comes from Alphaproteobacteria bacterium, assembly GCA_965228425.1. Taxonomy (GTDB): domain Bacteria; phylum Pseudomonadota; class Alphaproteobacteria; order UBA8366; family UBA8366; genus JAJFJD01. Next base: position 664,071 of record OZ245815.1, read on the forward strand.
TATGCCGGCGAGGTCGTCGAGTACTTGGAAATCGACGATCTGTTCGAGAATGCGCAACATCCCTATACGCAAGGGCTGCTGCGGTCGATCCCGCGGCTCGGCGACAAGTTTTCGAAGGGCAAGGAGCCGCTGCAGGAAATTCCGGGAAGCGTGCCGAACCTGATTCGGTTGCCGCCGGGTTGCCCTTTTGCGCCGCGCTGTCCGCACGCCATGCCAAAATGCCAACAAGCCCGGCCGCCGATGTTCGAACTCGGTCCGACACACGGCAGCAAGTGTTGGCTGTCCGAAGAAGATGCCGCGGCGTCGGCTGGGACAGCCCAGGTCGCCTCGGTCGAGCCGGCGTGATGAAGGCTAATTGCGCGCAAAGGTGTCGTATCGGCCGAAAATTGCGGCGCATTGGTTGTATTTGCGCGGCAAGTGACTTGCGCCGCCTTCCGCGCTCACTCTATTCTTTTGAAACGGAACAACAAAAAGACTATCCGATCCGGCTGCGGCTGAATCATGCGAAAACGGACCGTGGCCGATAAGGGATTAACGCAACGATCGGCAAGTGTGAAGAACAGGAAACGAATCACAGAAGGAGAGGCCCGCAATGCCAGGCAGACTTAAACTATTGTCCATCGCTGCCGCGTTTCTCGCGGTAGCGGTCGTGGCGCCGGCGCAGGCGGCACGCGACAGTTTGAACATCGCGTTCTATACCAAGTTCCACACCATGGAGCCGTATCAGACATCCGCGCGTCAGATGCTCCAAATGGGATATTTGATTTGGGATCCGCTGGTGCTGCGCGATCCGGACACCGGCAAGATCTTGCCGCATGTCGCCACGTCGTGGAGCACGCCAACCGACCGGAGTTGGAAATTCACGATCCGCAAGGACGTGAAATTCCATAACGGCAACCCGCTGACCTCGGCAGCGATCAAATACACGATCGAAGAGCGGATCCTGAACAAGGAGCGCAAGTCGCCGCGGCTGTCGAACTTCAAATGGGCCAAGAGCGTCGAGGTCATCGACGACCATAATTTCATCATCCACACCCACGAGCCGTATGCGCTCGCGCTGGAACGGTTGAACACGCTCTACATCATGGATCCGAAATGGGGCAAGGACGACCAGTACATGCAAGAGCATGCCATGGGGTCCGGCCCGTACAAGTGGGTGAGTTGGACCAAGGGCAGCCGGGTCGTGCTGGTGCGTAACGAAGATTATTGGATGAAGGGCGTTCCCGCGATCAAGAACGTGACGATCAAGGTCGTGCCGGAAGCGTCGACGCGCCTTGCCGAATTGTTCTCGGGCGGCACCGATGTCTCGCTGAACCTGTTGCTCGACCAGATGCCGGGCTTCAAGGACCAGCCGAAATACGAAGTGCTGAACTTCCCGATCATCCGGATCGACTTCTGGCAGTTCGATTCGAAGGGCCGCGCCGGCGACACGCCGGTCAAGGATGTCCGGGTCCGCCGCGCCATCGCGCATGCGATCAACCGGGATAAGATCGTTACTAAGTTGGTGCGAAACGAAGGCTATCCCGTGAATACGCCGATGAGCCCATATCACTTCGGTTATGACAAGACCATCAAGTGGTACGAATACGATCCGAAGAAAGCCAAAAAGCTGTTGGCTGACGCCGGTTATCCGAACGGGTTCGAAATCGACCTGTGGCAGTATGCCGATCACCAGAACCTGCCCAATCAGGCGGCGGTGGAGATGCTGAAGAAGGTCGGCATCAAAGCGAACCTGAAGGACTACCGCGGCAACTCCCAGCAGATGGCGAAGCTGCGCCGCGCCGGCAAGGTGACGGGCATCGGCAACTGGAACTGGGGCAGCTACAACATCTTCGATGCCGACGCGATCCTGTTTCCGTTCTTCGACATGGAATCGTCGAACAATTACACGGGCGACGAAGAGCTGTCGAAATGGCTGAACGAGGCCCGCAATTCGGTCGATCCGGAAGTCCGCGCCGCCATCTACAAGAAGGCGCAAAAGCGGATTATCGATCAGGCGTATTGGATGCCGACGTTCGGCGTCAAGCGCTTCTATGGAAAGCATAAGGATCTCGATCTGAAAGCCGGGCTCGACGAAGTGCCGCGGTTCCAGTTCGCGAAATGGAAGAAGTAAACGCCGTCAGCCGTTCGGCGATTGAGTGGGGCCTTCGTGGCCCCACTTTTTTTGCCGAAATTCCAAATTGGGGGCGTTAACCGAATGGCAAGGCGGGATCGTCCATTTTTGCGGTATGGAGATACGGTATTCCATGGACGCGAAGGACTTGATGGCGATGCAGCGGCATCTGCTGCGCCACCAGGGACAAGCGCAGGGCGCGGGCCGCCGTCGAATGACGCGGCTGCTCGGCTGGGCGTTCGTCGCCGTCGTCGGCGTCGTGGCCTTCCTTTATATGGAAGAGTTGGCCGCGTTGAACGCGGTCGATTTTCTGACCCACGCTTTCTTCATCGTGTTGGGCCTGTTGGTCATCACTTTCGTATGGCAGTTTCTCTTGGTCCGCCGCCTCGCTCAGGCGATGCCGAAAGAAAGTGTCCTCGAGCTGACATCAGACGGCGTCCGCTACGATGACCAGGTGACCGAGGCCTTCACGCGCTGGTCCGCGGTGGATCACATTGCGCAGGCCAAGAGCCATCTCTTTATCGTCTTCCGCAATCTTGGCGGTTATGCGGTGCCGCGCCGCGTGTTCCCCGACGGGGCCAAATACGATGCGGTGCTCGAGGAATTGCGGCGATACTGTCCGGATGTCGAGATCGACCCCGCGGCCGAGGTCGATGCGAAGGCGAGCCGCCGCCGGCGTTGGGCTTGGATTGCGATAGCGTTGCTGACCGCCATGTTCGCCTTGGTCGAATTAACGCCATGGCGGCGCAGTGTCGACCTGTCCGGAACACTCGGAAGCGTCGATTACATGGTGGCGGAAACCGGTGGCGCCGCTGCCGATGCCGCCTTGCCGCTGATCATCGACCTGCATCCCTATGGCGGCTTTCCCGAATTGATGTCACTGCTGAGCCACCGCCGTCCCTTCGCGGCGCGGTTCGTCTATCCGGCGGGGGACTATTGGCACATCGTCGGCGCATCCTGGTTCAGCTTCGACCATGACATGGCGACAGATGCGCGCCTGGCGGCAGACCGGATCGCGGCCTTCACCAAGCACGTGATGCGGCGTTACCCAACGCAAGGCCGGCCGATCGTTACCGGTTTTTCACAGGGCGGGTCGATGGCCTATGCGCTGGCGGCTTATCATCCTGACCTGTTTGTCGCGGCAGTACCGTTCGCTGGTGCGTTACCCGGCGATTTACCGAAACGCGCGGCGGTCCCGGGCATTGTCGTCCGCGCCTTTCACGGTGCGGACGACAAGATCGTGCCCGCCGACTGGGCGCGTTACACGACCGGCCAAATGCAGAAACAAGGTTGGGACGTGACGTTGCAGGAATTCCCCGGCGTCACCCACAAGCCATCTTCCGACGCCCGGGCCGCCTGGAACAAGGTGTTGGCTGATTTCGCCGCCGCGCAGGCCGCCGCGAAGTAGTCGACCCCCGTTCAGGCGCGTCGCACGGTCGGCGCCGGGTGGCTTTCGAGCGATACGTTCAGGCACGTCGGCCGGCCGGACTTCAGAGCCTTGTCCAGCGCCGGGGCCATCTCGTCTGCGCAGGTCACAAGGCCGCCCTCGCATCCCAAGGCGACCGCGGCCTGGTCGTATCGCGTGGCGTTGAGTTCGCAGCCCATCATCCGCTGCGGCCCGAAGTCGCGCAGCTGGATTTGGAACTCCGCGTTCCACTTCGCGTCGTTGCCGACGATCAGCACGAAGGGCGAGTTGGCCCGCGCCGCCGTGTCGAACTCGCTCAGATGGAACCCCATGGAGCCGTCGCCCATCAGCGCGATGACCGGGACGTCCGGTTTCGTCAGGCCGGCGGCGACGCTGAAGGGGATACCTGCGCCGATGGCGCCGCCGGGACCGTTGATGATGCGGTTGGGGGCGTGCAGGCAGGCCTGCGCCCATTGCCCGAATTCACCGCCGTCGATGATCAGCACCGCGTCGGGCGACTCGTCGAGTTTGGCCTGTACCGCGCGGCAGACGTCGATCGGGTGCAGCGGCCCATCCGCTCCGCCGGACAGCGAGGCCCATTCCGCGGGCCGATGGGTCACTGCGTCTTTCACATTGGCGGCCCAGTCGGCGTCTAGGTCGGGTGCCGCAGCGAGGGCGATCAATCGTTCGGCGGCGGGCAGCGCATCCGCCTTGGCGGCCAGCGCAAGACGGTCGCCGAACAGCGCGCCGCTGCGGTCGAGTTCCAATTGCTCCGGGTCAATGTGAATGATCGACCCGTCAGGCGCCATCGCCGCCCCGAGTTGAACGGTGAAGTCCAGCCGCTTGCCGACCGACACCACGAGGTCGGCGTCCTGCAATGCTTCCGCGAACGCGCCGAGACACGGATCGTTGGTGCCGCGCGGGCTTTCCGAACAGACCACCGGCGCGCCGGTCGCGGCTTCCAGCCGTTTTGCCGCTTCAGCGCCTTTTCCGCGGGCGAAGGTGGGGCCGACCAGGACCAACGGACGCGCCGCCGCCGCGATGGCGTCGAGCGTTTTCTGGGCGTCGGCGTCGGTCAGGTCGTTTTGGGCCGGCGTGAAAGCATCCGCTGCCGGCACACCGCCGCCATCGGTTTCGTCGCAGAGAATGTCGAAGGGCAGGGCGACATGGACCGGTCCGGGCCGGCCGGCGCGCGCGATCCGCATCGCCTCGGCGATGGCGGGGGCGGCGTCTTCGGGTTTCTCGACGGTCCATGAGGCCTTCGCGAGATGCGCCGCCATATCCGCCTGCGGCATTTCCTGGAAGGCGCCCTGCCCGATGCGGGCGACGGGCGCGTGGCCGCTCAGCAGCACCATCGGGCTCTCGGACATCCGCGCGGAATAGAGCGCTGACAAGGCGTTGGCGAAACCCGGTCCCGCCGGCACCAGGGCGACGGCGACATCGCCGGTTAACTGCGCGCGCGCTTCGGCCATGTGGACCGCGGCGGCTTCATGGCGGATGTGAACGACGTTGATCTGTTCGTCCAGGAAGGCGTCGAACAGGACCATGATCTGATTGCCGGACATGGCGAAAACGGTTTCGATGCCGGCCGCCCGAAGGGCCTGCGCGGCCCTGTCCGCGCCACGGATCGAGTCTGTTTTTTGCATGAAGGTGCTCGCTTTTTTCGTGTCTCTGCGTCGCAGGTCGGTGGGAGGGGAAGGTTCCTCTTTGGCCTATGTATGCGCGGATTCCGCCGCCGCCGCAATCGGGCGACCGGCAAAAATCGGTTGGATTGCCGGGGTTTTCCGGTCAGTCGCGGCCGGACGCCGCGAGGCCGCGTTCCAGCCCGGCGAAGGACAGCGTCGGTTGCGCCATCAGCCAGCGGAACCCGCGCTCCAGAAGCTCGTCCACGTTGCCGGCATCGACGTGCGGATGGCCGCAGACCACGTCATGTTCCTTACAGATCGTCAGGATCTCGTCGATCGCGGACGCGACGGTCGGGTGGTCGTATTGCCGCGGATATCCTAGGTCTTGCGACAGGTCGCCTTCGCCGATCAGCACCACGCCGATGCCCTGCACCTCTTCCAGCATCTTCGGCAGGTTGTCGATGGCGCGTTTCTCCTCGCACATGATCACCACGAGGATCTCGCCGTCCGGATTGTGCGGCCAGACGTCGGCGCGCTTGTAGTAGGTCTGCTGGTCGACGCCCCAATAGCCGGCGGCGGTGCGCGGACCGTCGCCGCGTTGGCCGGCGGGATCGAATAGGGATGCTTCGGGCGGGCGCGGGTACCGGCAGGCGGCGACGGCGTTGCGCGCTTCGTCCACCGTACTGACATGCGGCCAGATCACGCCGTAGACGCCGAGGTCCAGCACCTGCTTCGCGGTCCATTGGTTCATCTCGCCGCCGTTCGGCGGAATCCGCACGAAGGGCGCGGTGGCCGGCGCGAGGCTGCCGCCGTCCAAGATCTGCCGCCGGTCGAGCATGTATTGCATGCAGTGGCGCATCGCGGTGATGTCATACGCGCCATGCTCCATCTCGAACACCAGCGCATCGTAGGGGGCGGCGTTGATCGCTTGGGTCGGCCCGATCTCCGGCGCGGTGAAGGTGGTGAAGGCGGGCTTGCCCTGTTCGAGCGCCCGGATCGCGCCGTTCAGACGCGGCAAATCCTTGGCCATTGGTCTCTCTCCCTGGTTCTGTTCTCGGTTAGCGGTCGGCGAGCGCCAGCACGCGGGTCATCGAGCGCAGCACCGGCCGTTCGATCAATTCCCCGTCCACCACCAGTAAGCCGCTGTCGTGATTGGCGAAAGCCTCGACGATGCGGCGTGCTTTCTCCACCTGCTCCGGGCTGGGGCTGAAAATGCCGTTGATCACCGGAATCTGCTTGGGATGGATCGCTGCCTTCCCGGTGAAGCCGATCTCGGCGGAAGCGCGGGCGGCTTCTTCCAGGCCCGGCATGTCGTTGAGGTCCAGGAACGGCACGTCGATCATGTCGACATCCGCCCCCGCGGCGGCGTGGACCGCCCGCTGCCGGGCGTGCAGCAACCCGTCCCAGGTCGGCTCGACCCGCAGGTCGGCGGCCATGTCGACCCCGCCGAACAGCAGGGAATCGATCCGGTCGCAGGATTGCGCGATGTCGTAGGCGGCGTTCAGCCCGTCATTCGTCTCGATGATCACATGGAACCGGATCGCACTATGCGGGCCGCTCAACAGGTCGGCGAGCAGGCGGACCTCGTCGGCGGTCTTCACCTTGGTCAGCATCAAGGCCGGCGGCGGCGTGTCCGTCTCGCCGATCGCCAGCACGTCGCGCTGGCCTTCCGCCGTGCGCAGGCAGTTGATCCGGACGATCCGCTCGACCCCGTCATCGGCCTGCCGCTCGGTGAACAGGGCCAGCGTCTTGTCGCGGGCGATTTGTTTATGCTGCGGCGCGATGGCGTCTTCCAGATCGACGCAGACGATATCGCTGCCGGTCGTCAGCGCCTTGGGAAACATCTCGGGATGGTCGCCGGGCACGAAAATCAGGCTGCGGCGCGGCTGGATCTTGGTGTCGCTCACTCTTTCGTAACTCCCCGTGCATTGCGTTTGGGCACCATCATACGTCAAATTGGCCGGCACCGCCGCGCCGATTCGAAATTTCGCGGCAGAACGAGTAGAGCACCGGGAGCGCCGCCATGTCCGAACTACAGTCCCGCCGGCCGATCCTGATCGTCGAGGATGACCGCAATATCGCGTCGCTGGTCGAGCAGTATCTGCAAAAGGACGGTTTCGAGACGGTGACCGCCGGCGACGGGGATAACGGTCTGGCGCTGGCGCGCCGCGAGGACCCGGCCTTGGTGATCCTCGACGTCAACCTGCCCGGAATTGACGGCTGGGAAGTGTGCCGGGCGCTGCGGCGGGACTCCGATGTACCGATCCTGATGCTAACCGCGCGCGCCGAGGAAATGGACCGTGTGGTCGGCCTGTCGATCGGTGCCGACGACTATGTCGTCAAACCGTTCAGCCCGCGCGAATTGGTGGAACGGGTAAAGGCGATTCTGCGCCGCACGACCGCCCGACCGGAATCATCGATCGCCGCAATTCTGGAATCCGGGCCGATTCGGCTGGATCCGGAACGGCATGCGGTCAGCGTGGACGGCGCGGACGTCGCCCTCACGCCATCCGAATTCAAACTGTTGCAGACGATGATGCAGGCGCCGGGGAAGGTGTTCAGCCGCGACGAATTGCTCGACCGGCTGTACGACAACGGCGGGGTCGTGGTCGACCGCGTCATCGACGTCCATATGGGCAAGCTGCGGCAGAAGTTGGAGCCGGACCCGTCGACGCCGCAATTCCTGCTCACGGTGCACGGCGTCGGTTATCGCTTCGCCGACCCTAATTCTCCCTAACGGCCAGGAGCCGATCATGCGCGACAAGCTTTTGTGGAAACTGCTGGCGATCAACCTGCCGGTCATCGGCATGGTGATCCTGATCGTCTGGTTCGCGGTGGATTTCCTGGCCGCCGACTATTTCACCGTGCTGATGGAGGAGTACAAGATTTCGCCCTCCGACACGCACAGGATGTTCGTCGAATCGGTTCACCGCTACCTGATCCAGGCCAGCATCGTGGCGGCCGCGATCGCGGTGTTGCTCAGTTTCCTGCTGACGCGCACGGTGCTGCGGCCGTTGTCGCAGATGACCGAAATCAGCCAGCGCGTGGCAGCCGGCGATTATTCCGCGCGGGTCGAGGTGACGTCGAAGGACGAGGTCGGCCGGTTGGGGCTGGCGTTCAACCGCATGGCGGACAGCCTGGAAAAGATCGAGGGCCTGCGCCGCACCATGGTAGTCGATCTCGCCCATGAACTGCGCACGCCGCTGACCAGTCTGCGCGGCTATTTCGAGGCGATGGACGACGGCGTGGTCGAGGCGAACAAGGGCACCTTCGGGATATTGCAAGACGAGATCATGCGCCTCGTCCGGCTGGTCGAGAGCCTGCACCAGCTCACCAAGGCCGACGCGGCGAAGGCGTTCCTCAGCCGTCAGCAGGTCGATCTGCCGGCGCTCATCGCACAGGCCTTGGAACTCGACCGTTTTCAGTTCCAGTCGCGCGACATCACCGTCGAGACGAAGCTGCCGGCCGACCCGCTGATCGTGCAGGGGGACCGGGACAAGCTGTTGCAGGTGCTGCGCAACCTGACCCAGAACGCCTGGCAATACACGCCGGACGGTGGCCGGCTGACGGTCGTCGCCGAAGGCGAGGGTGACGATGTTACCGTGTCCTTCAGCAACACGGCGGCCGGGATCGAGGAGACCGACCTGCCGCTGATCTTCGAGCGTTTCTATCGGGTCGATAAGTCGCGGTCGCGCGACAGCGGCGGCGCGGGGATCGGCCTGACCATCGTGAAAGAGCTGGTCGAGGCGCATGGTGGCCGCGTCGGTGCCGATGCCGAGAACGGCGATGTCCGGTTCTGGTTTGAATTGGACCGCTGATACGACCGGTTTGATCACCAACCTGCGTGTGAACTGACTATTCGGTTAGAGGAAATCGGGATGTCCGTTCCTGAGGGAACAGCAGACGTAAATTATCGAGGCGGCTACTTCCGCATCTTCGTTTTGCCCCGTTTCAGTGGACGGTTTCGAAAGATCCGGCTGACTGCTCTTCGAAGTCGGCCGGGCTCACGTTGCCAAGGTAACCATGGCGTCGCTTTCGGTTGTAGAACACCTCGATGTACTCGAACAGATCAGCACGAGCCTCATCCCGGGTTCGATAGCGAACACGGTTCACGCACTCGCGTTTGAGTAACCCAAAGAAGCTCTCGACGACGGCATTGTCATAGCAGTTTGCCGAACCGCTCATGCTGCATTCGATGCCGTGCTTGGCAAGCTCGTCACGGAAGTCGTCGCTCGTGTATTGGCCGCCGCGATCCGAGTGGTGGATCAGGGGTCCGTCCGGCTGGCGCGCAGCGATTGCCATCCGCAAGGCATCGACAACCAGGTGTCGGCTCATCCAATGACTCATCGACCAGCCCACGATGCGACGGGAGTAGAGGTCCATCACCACCGCCAGGTACAGCCAGCCCTGACCTGTCGAGATGTAGGTGATGTCGGCCGCCCAACGTTGGTTCGGCGCCTTGGCTTTGAAGTCCTGCTTCAGCAGATTCTTCGCAACCGGATGCGCTGGCTCTCGTTGCGTCGTGACCCGAAAGCGCCGCTTTGGACATCCCCTAAGCCGCTCCAGGCGCATCAGACGCGCGACTTTGTGTCGTCCCACGGCAACACCCTCAGCAACCAACTCCGCGTGAACGCGCGGGCTGCCATAGACCCCTTTGCTGACGTCGTGGACGCGCCTGATCTTGGCCATCAGATCTCGATCTCGCTTCGCTCGAGGGCTCTCCGGTCGGGTTCGCCAGGCGTAGTAGCCGCTTGCCGAGACCTTCAACAGGCGACACATCATGCGCACCGGATAGCGATCGCGGCGGCGATCAATGCACGCGTACCTCACTTCGACTGCTTGGCAAAGTACGCCGCCGCTTCCTTTAAAAAATCCCGTTCCTTCTTCACCTGAGCCAGCTCACGCTTCAGCGCTGCGAGCTCTTGATCGCGGGTTCGCCCTTGGCCGGGAAACGCTTCTTTACCCAACAGCTCCAGCTCGTCCCGCCAGCGGCGAAACTGCCGGGTGCTGATCCCCAGCTCATCGCACACGGCTTTGTCCGTTAAGCCTTCCTCGCTCGCTCTAAGGATCGCTTCCCGCTTGAACTCCGCGCTATAGCGCTTGTATCGCTTCGGCTTCGTCAATTGACACCTCCCGGCGCTCAACACGCCTCATTCTAGGTGTCCACGAAAACCGGGCAAAACCATCTAGCCAGGAGCGGACATTGTAGAAGGCTCGTTGCAATTATCTGTTTGGCGCTCCGGCGGTAAGCTCCTCGGACAAGATATCGAAGATGGCGCGTATCCTGGCATTGGACTTGAGTTCTCCGTGAGTGACAAGCCAGACAGGAATTTCGGCAGAGACTTCCTTTTGTAGGACAGCCTCAACCTCAGGTGTCACATCCGCGAGATCCTCGAACATAACTGTCAGGCCCAGTCCTCGCTTAACCAACTCCCATATTGCCACCCCACTATTGGCAACGATGCTGAATTGCTCGGTCGTGATGGCTCCGTTCATTGCGCTCAACATCTGAAAGACGCGCCCGGAGGTATCCCCAAGGAAGGTCGTTCGCGCACTAATATCATTGATCGTTGCCGGGCGGCCTACAACGTCGAGATAGGAGCTTGCTCCGTAGAGATAGGCTTTCGTGGTCCGTACTCGCTTGGCATAAAGATCGGGATGCGTGGGCTCGAGGTTCCGGATTGCGATATCCGCTTCACGCCGCCGCAAGTCTTGCACGTCGTTGGATGAAACGATCTCCACCTGAACCTCGGGATAGGAAAACCGGATGCGCTCGAGGATTGGTGGTAAGATATAGGCGCAAAAAGCATCACTTGCGGTGACGCTAACAGGACCGGCGATCATTTGATCCTGGCCCAACGCCGAAAGACTGAACCGGTCCGCCGCTTCCTTCATCGCTTTCACGTGAGCGACCAGGGCAAGCCCTTTGTTATTGATCGCCAAAGACTTTCCAACCCGATCAAATAGCAACAGGCCAAGATCACTCTCAAGAGCAGCGACGTGCCGCCCCACGGTCGGTTGAGACAATCCCAAAAGTTCGGCGGCTCCAGAAAATGAACCCGTTTCGGCCGTAGCCAGGAAGGCTTGCGCGTGCGACCAGTCGAATGCGGAGGCTCGATTTCTCATTCAAAAATGAATATCACAACTGCAAATTTTGGCAATTTCTAATTTGATTTTGAATATGTAAAAGACCCTCACCTCCACTGCGAAAGCGCTCGGATATGCGAGACCGGATTAATATTTGCAATCGACCAACCGCCAAACACACCCGTCAACCCAATGCTGATATGGCCGCTGTGGACGAAGATTGATCCTGACCTTAGGTCAAATTAGAGGGCGTATGATGAACGTTTTAACCGGACGTGAATGGACAACATTGATTTTGATTGTTGTTTTCTCGTTCATCCCCGCATTCGGTGGCCTGATAAGGCTATTTGAGCTTGCCGGCGGCCCTTCTATGCTTCCCGGAAATCCGCGCGCCCTAGCTGATCCTTGGCCAGTCATCTTGCATATCTTGGGTAGTTTCGTGTTCTGCATCGCGGGTGCAATACAGTTTCTGCCAAGTTTGAGACGCCATCACCCCAAGGCACACCGAATGATCGGTCGCGTGATGGTAATCGCAGGGTTTCTGTCGGCGGTCACCGGATTGTGGATGACCTGCTTTTTTACCTTCCCCGACGCTATGCAAGGCAAGCTCCTTTTCTCGGCGCGGGTCATCCTAAGTTTCGCAATGATCGGACTGCTCGGGTGGGCGATCATTGCTGCTAGGGCACATTCCTTCACAAGGCACGGAGCTTCGATGCTCAGGGCCTATGCCATCGGCCAGGGCGCCTCAACACAAGCGTTGCTTGGAATAGCGTGGATATTCACGATTGGCACTGAGCCTACAGGCTTCGTAAGGGATTGCTTTATGGTGCTTTGTTGGGTTCTGAACATTCTAGCCGCGGAAGTGCTTATCCGTCTTTTTGTCGCGAAGCCCCGCCCCTCAACCCAAGCGCCTGTCGAAACCGGACCGCACGTAGTCTTGGTCCGGCATCAAGTGGAACTCTAGCAGAGACGGACGAAGGTTAGCAGATGCCCGACATGAATGCGTCGGGCTACGTAAAGAAATATACCCACCCTTAGACGCCTGAAAATTCAATCCTCAGACGCCCATGAGCGTCTCTATTTTGAAAAAGGAAAACAATTCATGATTAGGAAAATTGCACTTGGCGTGTCCCTTTTTGTTTTGACTGGATGCGGCTTGGGACAAGCCCTTACCAAGGCAGGTACTGAAAACGAACAATACAAAGCCTGTGTCCTCAATCAGGTAGAGACCCTGTCCGCGCGTTACGGTGGTGGTGAACTGGCTGTCGAGCAGGCGACTGAGTTCGTAGTTTCAGCATGTAAGCCGCAGGAGGATAATTACGTCGTCGCGATGACAGCCTTGGCGATGACAATGACGGGCAGTATGGCCTCAAGAGAAAAGTTCTTGGAAGACGAGGAGGCTACTCTGCGTAGTGATCTACACGATCTGGCGGCGGGTTTAGTTGCACAAAATATCTAGCGATCCATGTCCGCTTTGGGTCAAACCCGGAAGTCAGGTGCGGCTGTCGGAATGTCCGTTTCGAGGGTATGAGCGGAAGCCATCCCCACAACACATGCGGGATAAAACTCATTCTATGTAGGTTCAATCCGCCGAGGTTTTGGACGGAGTTTTGACACCGACCGGAAACGCCCGGTTTTCGCGGAATTCGGCCCTTACAAAATCTTTAAATCTTCCTTATCGGGACTTTACGTCGCTTTGCGACACTCCCCGGCATGGCCCCTCCGCCTTGCGCTGCTCGGTGGATGGGGCCGAGAGGCTTCCGGGCCCCGCCAAGAGGGTCCAACAAACGCGTTTGGAGAAATTTATTATGCAGAAGAAGAAATTGCCGCTCGCCCGCACCGCCATGGCGCTTGGCGCCGCCGTTGCCCTGTCGAGCGCCGCTGCCTTGCCGACGGCGACCGCCGTTGCCGGCGAGCGCATTCAGCTCGCCGCCTGTAAGGCCAACCCGTGCGCCGGCAAAAACCCGTGCGCGGCCAAGAATGCGTGCAATCCGTGCGCTGCCAAGAATCCTTGCGCGGCCAAAAAGGCCTGCAACCCCTGCGCCGCGAAGAAGGCCTGCAGCCCTTGCAACCCCTGCAAGGCCAAGAAGTAACCCTCCCAGGGTAACGCTTGCGCTATGCGCAGCGCCTTCATGTGTCGGTCGAGGCGCCATCATCGTTCCCCGTTGCGTGCTGGGTGGACGATGGTGGCCCTCGCCGCCATATCCATTGCATGTCATTATGTGAGCCATCAACGACCTAGGAGACAAGAATGCTGATCCGCATACCGAAGGGGTGGGAATTGCCGGAATCGGCCGCGACCCCCGAAGGCCTGTTTCGGAATCGCCGTCGCTTGATCAAGGCGGCCGCCGCGGGTCCGATTCTCCTAGGTGCGCCGGCGCTGTTGTCTGCCTGTGATGGCGGCGATCCCGCCGAGAAGGCAGCGCTGGAGGCGGGGGCCAAGGTTCCTGATCCGTCCGCAAAGCTCTATCCGGTCGACCGCAACCCGAAATTCACGGTCGATCGCCCGTTGACCGCGGAGAAGCTGGCGACGACATACACCAACTATTACGAATTCGGCTCCTCGAAGAATATCCACGAGAAGGCCCAACTCCTGCCGATCCGGCCCTGGACGGTCACGATCGCCGGCCAGGTCGAGAAGGAGTTCGAGATCGGCATAGACGAATTGTTGGCCAAGATGCCGTTGGAAGAACGACTCTATCGGTTCCGGTGTGTCGAGGCCTGGTCGATGACGGTGCCGTGGAGCGGCTTCCCGATGAAGGCACTGGTCGATCTGGCTCGGCCGCTTTCGTCGGCGAAATACGTGCAGATGTTCACGTTCGAGAACAAGAAGGTGGCCCCCGGACAAAACGAGAGCTGGTATCCCTGGCCCTATGTCGAAGGGCTTACTCTTGCGGAGGCGACGAACGAGCTCGCCTTCATGGCGACCGGCATCTACGGCAAGACGATGCCGAAGCAGAACGGCGCGCCGTTGCGCCTGGCGGTTCCGTGGAAATACGGATTCAAGTCGATCAAGGGGCTCGTGCGGTTCGAATTCACCGACAAGCGCCCGGTCAGTTTTTGGGAACAGCTCCAGAGCCGCGAATACGGATTCTGGGCCAACGTGAACCCTGAGGTGCCGCATCCCCGCTGGAGCCAGGCGACCGAACGCGTACTCGGCGTCAACGGCCGGGTGCCGACGTTGCTCTACAACGGCTACGGCGATTTCGTCGCCGATCTTTACAAAGACATGCCGGGCGAAAGGCTGTTCACCTAAACGGCGTCAGCGGATTTTCGTCTCGTCCGGGGCACAGTTTATTCCGAATAGGGTGCATTCGAGCGGCTGGATGAACGGATCGTCCTGGTCGCCCCCTTCCTGATCGGTGAAGTCGTCCGATCCGGGACCGGAGGGGTCGACCTCGCCGTCCAACGGGCCATGGTCGTCCGTATACCCCAATCCCGATTCTTGATCGGTCATCGTGGCCGAGCCGATTCCCATGGGGTCCACTTCCCCGTCGTCCGGGCCGGGATCGTCGTTGAAGCCTTCGCTGCCCTCTTCCGCGACAGCGGAGAATTGGTCGGAGCAGTCCGGCAGGGTAACGGCCACCGGCACGATCACCTCCGATTTTTCGGGCAATTTGGTGCCGGCCGGTAGCGGCAGGCGCGGCGCGCGCTTAATGTTGTTACCGATGGCGGTGTCGACCGGTCCGTAACCGGTGCCGCGGATGATCTTATAGGCCGAGATCCAGCCGTCGGCGTTGACGGTGAGGCGGACAAGCGCAATGCGCTGCTCGCAATTGACGTTAGCCGACCATGGATAGGCAATCAGCGATTTCAACATCTTTTGTAGGTCCGGACGCGGCGCGGGCGGCGGGTCGACGATCGCGGGTGGCCGGGGTTTCGGCTTCGGCGCCGGTTCGGGTTTGGTTTCCGGTTCAGGTTCCGGCTCGGGCGGTGGTTTGGCCACGACCGGCTCGGGTTCTGGGTCCGGTTTCGGCTCCGGTTCCTTCGGCGGTTCCGGTTTTGGAATCGGTATCGCGGCGGGATCCGGTGTCGGGTCGACGGGCGGTGGCTCGATCGGGACCGGTGCAACCGGTTCGGGCTCCACTGGCGGCGCCGGTAGGGGTGGCGCCGGCTGTTGTTCGACCTCCAGCACCGGCGGCGGCAGGAACACCATGTCGATTTGTTTTTCCCGCCGGGTGGGATCGAATTCGTCGAGCGTGGATACGAAATAGGTCGTCGAGGCGACCGCGAGATGGGCCACGACCGAAGTCAAAATGGGCAGGCGTATGTTCCAGCGGAATGACGGCATCCGTCCGATGCTCTGATTCTGGTGCGGTCCCGCGACGTCCTGCGGGTCTCCCCGGGGTGAGTGCGCCTTGATACTGAGGACTTTAAGGGACGTGCGCCATACCCACTATGTAGAAGGTGCCTATTCGCGCGGAGTTATTGGAGATCGAGAATTGCGGAAATTCAATGTGTTGTGGGCCATTAAGGGCTTGTTAAGGCGGTCGGCGGACTCTTGTGACCGCGGAACGGCCAGAAGGCGTTCCGCTCGATCCAAGAGGAGTACGGTGATCGTGGAAACGGCCACATTTGGCATGATCGCCACCTGGGCCTTGCCTGTGCTTGCTTGCCTGGTCGCGTTCGTCACCACCATCAATTCGGTCCGGCGTATTCGGTCGGACCGCCAACGGCGGCTGGTCGCCCGCGCCGTTCTCGGCACTTGGGTTGTCGTGGCGCTGCTGCTGCCGATCGTATTGCTGGGCGCGCTCGGCGTGCTGCCGCGGTGGACCTATGGCAGCGCGGCGGCCCTGATGTTGATCGCCTCGGCCGTCGGCGGCTGGATCGTCATGCGGCGTTCCACTCATACGCCGGGATGGCGCTAGGTCATCGCATTCGGGCTCAACGTTTCCGATTGGGCACCCGGACGAAAAACACCAACGGCAGGATGGCGAGACTCAGCACCGTATACGCGGTGAAGGCGTTGATGTATCCGATCATGAAGGCCTGCCGGCCGACCTCGCCGCTGAGCGTCGCCAAGTCGCGCAAACTCTCCAGACTCCACTGCCCCAGCGCCGATGAATCGCGCAACACGTCGTTATACGGCGTCACGAATTCGGTCATGCGGGCGTAATTCACCTGCCCGGTGTGCAGCACGATCACGACGCTGACCGAGACGAAGGCGCTGGCCGCTATGTAGCGCAGCAGATGGAACACCGCGGTGGCCTCGTTCAGATGCTCCCGACGCAGCGTGGCGAAGGTCGCGACGACCAGCGGCACCCAGATCAGCCCGACGGCGAATCCCTGCATGACGCTGGTCAGCGCCACGTCGAAGCCGGTCAGGTTGACGTCGAACGCCATCATCCACCAGCCGGACAGAGCCTGGATGAGGAAGCCGGCGGTCATGCCGATGCGGGGGTCGAGTTTGCCGACCCAGATCGACGCGAAGAACCCGAGGACCCCGCCGAGGCCCCGCGACCCGATCAGCAGGCCGATGGCGTCGTCCGGGTAGCCGGCGAGGTTCTGCAGCAGCGGCGGCAGCAGCGCCATCGGCGTGAAATTCATCATCCCGAAGATCAGCACGACCATCAGGCCGATCGCATAGTTCCGGTCGAGCAGCAGGCGTGGGTTGAGGAAGGGCCGCCGGCTGGTCAGGCTGTGGACCGTGAAGACATAGAAGGCGGCGACGGCCAAGCCCGCCTGGATGATGATCTCGATCGAGTTGAACCAGTCTTCCTGCTCGCCGCGGTCGAGCACGAGCTGGAAGCACAGGATGGCGATGGACAACGTGATGAAGCCGGTCCAGTCGAGGGTGAGCTTGGCCTCGCGCCGGTCATCGCGGATGAAGACGATCGCGCCGATCACCGCCAAGATTCCGGCGATCCCGACCGCGATGAACGCCCAACGCCAGGTATAGGCGTCCGCGATGTATCCGCCGATGATCGGCCCGAGCATGGGGCCGATGACCACGCCGACGCCGTAGATCGAGTTGACCGTGCCGTGCTGTTCGCGCGGGAAGGTGTCCAGCACGATGGCGTTCGACAGCGGGTTGAGCGGCGCGCCGAAGACCCCCTGCAGCATGCGGTACAGAACCAGCACCTCGAGGCTGTTGGCGGTGCCGCAGAGAATCGTGAAGGCGACGAACCCGATCGTGCTGTAGATCATCACGTTGCGGCGGCCGAACCGGTTGGCGAGCCATCCGGTCATCGGGGTCACCACGGCGATCGCAATGATGTTGAAGGTGATGACCCAGGCGACCTGATCCTGAGTCGCCGACAACGAGCCCTGCAACTGCGGCATGATCACGCTGACGATCATCAGGGTCATGCTGACCAGCATGGTCGCCAAGGTGGCCGTCGCCAGGATCATGGCGCGTTGAAAGGCGCCGGGGCTGGCCGGGGTCGCGGGGCCGCCGTCGCTCTCGGTCTCGGCGGTGGATACGGCGCTCATCGGTGGAGGCGTCTGCCGAAATGGGACTCGTCGCCTCGACCCTACCGCGCGGCGCCGGGTCCTGCCAAACACGAAGCGGCGGCTCGACCGAGCCGCCTACGCACTTCGTTTCCATTTCCTGCGGTGCCGGATGGTTGACCGCCGCCCGAGTCACGCGGCGGAAAGCTTAGCCGCCGCGCGCTGCACGATCTCCAACCGTTCCTGCTGGCGGGCGGCGCCCCGTTGCCGCACCTCGTCGACGAGCGCCGCGTCGGCGGTGCGTGGCGAACCCGAATGAAAAGGCGGTTCCGGGTCGTACTCGATGGCCAATTGGGTTTCCTCGGCCACGGCGCGGCCCCGCAAAGCCTCGACGATGGACAAGGCGAAATCGATTCCCGCCGTCACGCCGCCGCCGGTGATCGTGTCGCCATCCCGCACGATGCGGGCGTCGACCGCTTCGGCGCCGAAATGCGGCAGCAGGTCGCGCGACATCCAGTGACTGGTTGCGCGCTTGCCCTGCAACAGGCCTGCCGCACCCAGCACAAGCGAACCGGTGCAGACCGATGTGACGTATTCCGCCTGTTCGGCGCAGCCGCGCAAGAAGTCCAAGGTCTCGTCGTCTTCCATCAACGCCGCCACGCCCGGCCCACCGGGTACGCAGATGATGTCGAGCGGCGGCGCGTCCGCGAAGGTCGACGTCGGCGTGATGGACATGCCGCTGTCCGACGTCACCGGGTCGAGCGATTTCCAGATCAGATGCACCGTCACGCCCGGCGTCCGGGAGAACACCTCGAACGGTCCGGTCAGGTCGAGCTGGGTCAGGCGCGGAAATAGGAGAAGGCCAACGGAGATCGGGTCGGTCATGGCGGCGATACCTCTTTGCGGTTGATGAGACACACTGTAGCCGAATCCCCAATTGGCAGAAATGACATATAATCCTCGATTCCCGCCAAACGAGCGGTTAGCATGCGGATATGATCGATCGTCAATCGACCATAAACGTCGCCATCCTCGGCTTTCCGGATGCCCAATTGCTAGACATCGCGGGGCCGGCCCAGGTCTTCGCCTCGGCGTCGGAACTTGTCGAGGGGCGTGATGCACCGGCCTATCGGGTGACCGTCGTGTCCCGCCACGGCGGCGAAATCGTCACCTCGTCCGGCGTCGGGCTGTCATCGATCTCCTTCCCCGACGCGGCGGTGCGCTCCTTCGATACGGTGATTGCATCCGGCGGGCGTGGCGTGGAGGCGGCCGCCGAGGATGCCGCAACGGTTGACTGGCTGCGCGCGCAGGCCACGGCGTCACGGCGCGCCTGCTCGGTCTGTACCGGCGCCTTCCTGCTCGCAGCGGCGGGTGTCCTGGCGGGAAAGCGGGCGGCCACGCATTGGCAATATTGCGACACGCTGTCGGCGCGGTATCCGGACATCCGGGTCGAAGGCGATCCGATCTTCATCCAGGACGGCGGCGTTTGGACGTCGGCCGGCGTGACCGCGGGCATCGATCTTTCATTGGCGTTGGTCGAGGCCGACTTCGGCCGGCGGCTGGCGTTGCAGACGGCCCAGCGGCTTGTCGTTTTCATGCAGCGGCCCGGCGGGCAGTCGCAATTCAGTTCGACCCTCGCCGCCCAGTTGTCCGACACGGGTGATTTCGCGGAGCTTCATGCCTGGATGGCGGACAATCTGTCGGCCGACCTGCGGGTCGAGCGGCTGGCCGAGCGCGCCGGCATGAGCCCCCGGACATTCGCGCGGCTCTACCGGGACCGAACCGGCATGACGCCCGCCAAGGTGGTCGCCGCGTTGCGGGTCGAGGCGGCGCGGCGCCTGCTGGAGGAAACCGCCCTGCCGGTGGGGCAGGTCGCGCTGCGCTGCGGATTCGGCGAGGAGGAGCGCATGCGCCGTGCCTTCGTGACCCGTCTGGGCGTCGCGCCCGGCCGCTACCGCCAGCGATTTTCGATGGAAGCGGCCGACTGATCCGGCCTATTTCTTCGGCTTGGATAAATCGTCCAGATGCTGCTGCAGCTTCGCGCGGTCCGGCGATTCGGCGGGCAGGGCATCCACCGCTTGCTGCATTTTGGCCCGGCCTTCCGCGATCTTACCGCTCGCGATCTCGGCGCGGCCGACCAGCCAAAGCCCTTCGATATTCTTCGCATCGAGCGCCAGCACCTTGCGCATCACGGCAACCGACTCCGGGGTCTGCTTGTTGTCGGCGGCGCTTCGCAGGGTGCGGGCATAGAGAAGCAGGATATCGACATTGTCCGGTGCGAGCCGGGCGGCATTGGCCATGGCGATCTTCGCGTCCGCCGGCCGTTTCAGCACGGTATAGGCGCGGCCGAGCCGCATCCAGCCTTCCAGGTCGTCGGGCTCGTCCTTCAGCCGCTCGGCCAGCTTCGTCACCATGCCTTCGATCATCGCAGCGCGATCCTCGGGGGACATCGATTGCGCGGCGGCCATATCGCCGGCACTCGGCCCCGGCGGCTTTGCGGCCGCGGCGGCGGTTGGCGGCACCACGCTGTCCGGCTCAATGCCCGCGGCCTGCGCCGCGTTGATGGCGCGTTGCCGGACCACCCTGGTCCAGGGTGCGGTGGGCGGCGAATCTTTCAACAGCGCAAGCCAGCGATCCAACGCGGCACGGTTGTTGCCCGCTTGCTCCTCGGCAATGGCCAGATAGAAGCGGGCGCGCGGTTCGCTTGCGGATTTTTCCAGCGCGGATTCGAAGGTCGACCGCGCCGCCGGGGTGACCACGCCATCGTTCGCCATGACAAGCGTCTCGCCATAGGCGGCAATGAGCCCGGCGTTACCGGCATCGAGCCCCAGCGCCATTTCATAAGCCTTGCTTGCTTTTTCGTAATCGCGCAGAGCGGCGAGACTCGTGGCCAGCAGCACCCATCCTTCGAGATTTTCCGGATTTCGCTCGAGGTTCTCGCGCAATTTGGCGACCCGTGCGCGCAAATCCGCCGTCTGCTGGTTGACCTCTTGGCTGCGTTCGGCGAACGGATGGCCGGGAATGCCCGGCGCACCCCAGTCTGCATACAGGATCAGTGCGACCAGTGGGACCACGGCGGCAGTGACCGTGGCGATCCAGCGGCTCGACCGCATCGGACGTTTTTCCGACGGTGCCGATCCGCGCCGGGCGTCCGCGTCGAGCATGCGGCGGGAGATTTCGGCATGGGCGGCGTCGGCCTCGGTCTCGCCGATCAAGCCCGCCGCCTTGTCCGATTCGAGCTGTTCGAGTTGATTGCGGTAGACCTCGAGGTCGAATTCCGCCGCGTCCGCGTCATCGGCGCCGCGGCGCAAGGCCGGAATCAGCAAGGCCGCGGCGACGGCCAGCATCATCAGGACGACAATGATCCAGAAGGTCATGGTTTATCGTCCCGTCCGGTATGGCCGTCCGTGTCCGTCGGTTGGTCCAAGTCGTCGAGCAACCGTTCGACACGGGCTTGCTCCTCGGCGCTCAAGTGCGCGGCCGGGGCGGCGGTGGCGCCCGAACGTGTCCGGAAGAACACGATCAGTCCGACCAATCCAATCACGAAGACGATCAGCGGGCCGAACCACAACAGCCACGTGCTGGCTTTCATCGGCGGATTCAGCAGCACGAAATCGCCGTAGCGCTCGACCAGGAAATCGCGGATTCCTTGATCGGTCTTACCCTCCTTGATCTGCTCGCGCACCAGAAGCCGCAGGTCACGGGCCAGGGTTGCATCGGAATCGTCGATTGATTGATTTTGGCAGACGAGGCAGCGGATTTCGGCGGACAACGCCCGGGCCCGTGCTTCCTGAGCCGGGTCCGGCAGGATCTCGTCCGGCTGCACCGCGAGTCCCGGACCCGCGAGGATTGTCAGCATGGTCAGCAACGCAGCGGTAAGGCACTGGCGCATCATCCGTCTTCCTGCAGCTTTCGCACAAGGGGCAGGATCGTTTCGTTCAAGGTCTCGGAAAAAACCGGACCGACATGTTTGTACCGGACGCGCCCCTCCCGATCGATGATATAGGTCTCCGGCGCGCCGTAGACGCCCCATTCGACGCCTCCCTTGTGGTCCGGATCGAACCCGATCCGCTGGTAAGGATTGCCGAGTTCCTCCAACCAGGCGACGGCATCCGGGCGCTTGTCCTTCCAGTTGATGCCGTAGATCGGAATCTTCTCCTGTTTCGCCACGCGTACCCAGATCGGATGTTCGGCCCTGCAGGGCACGCACCAGGAAGCGAAAACGTTCACCAAGGCCACCTTTCCCTTCAGGTCTTCGGTCTCGAGGCCCTTACCCTCGGGGATCAGCGCCTCCAGCGCGAAGGTCGGCGCGGGCTTGTCGATCAGCGTCGACGGAAGGATGCGCGAATCCCGCGTCAATCCGTAGCCGAGATAACCGGCAATCCCCAGGAACAGGACGAGCGGGGTGATAAAGAGTAGACGCTTCACCGGGCACTCATTCCGCTGCCGCCGGTTGCGCCGGCAGCGATTTCGGGCGCTTCCGGGATGGCGCGCCGATGCGGAGCCGCCGGTCGCTGAGCGAGACGAAACCGCCCAGCACCATCAGGGTGCTGCCGATCCACATCCACGGCACCAGCGGCTTGTAGTAGACATTCACCGTCTGACCGCCCTTGCCGTCGCTGTCGCCGATCACCGCATAGAGATCGCCCGCGAGCGTGCTGTGGATCGCCGCTTCCGTGGTTTGCTGGCCGCCGACCAGATAATTCCGCCGTTCGGCGTACATCTTCAACACCGGCTTGCCGTCCTTGCTGACCGAAAACAATCCTTTTCGCGTCAGGTAATTCGGCCCGCGCGTATCCTGCGTCCCGTCGAATGTCAGCGCGTAACCGCCGATTTGCACCGTTTCGTTGGGCTGCATTACGCGGATGACTTCCTCTTTCCAAACCGTCGCGCCCGCCGCGCCCGCGATGATGGCCGCGATACCAATATGAGCGAGCGCCATGCCCCAGGCACTGCGCGGAAGACCGGCCGCGCGCGACACGCTCTGCTTCAGGGGGATGCGGCCGAGGCGGATGCGCTCGGCAACCTCGGTGACCACACCCGCTGCGAGCCAGACCGCAAAGCCCATTGCGATCGTGCCCAGGATCGGACGGCCCCAGGCCAGCGCCGCGCACAGCACGATCCCCACCGCGGTGATTGCGCCGGCGATCTTGAGCCGCGAAAACGCGCCCATGATGTCGCCGCGTTTCCAGGCCAGCAGCGGTCCGACCGCCAGCGCGGCGACCAGCGGCACCATCAGCGGCACGAAGGTGGCGTTGAAGAAGGGCGGTCCGACCGACACCTTGCCGCCGCCGATCGCTTCCAACAGCAGGGGGTAGAGCGTGCCGATGAATACGGTCGCCGCCGCCGTGGTCAGCAGCAAATTGTTGAGCAGCAGCGCGCCCTCTCGGCTGATCGGGGCGAACAAGCCGCCGCCCTTGAGCGACGGCGCGCGCCAGGCATAGAGCGCGAGGCTGCCGCCGATGCTGATGACCAGCAGCACCAGGATGAAGACGCCGCGATCCGGATCGACCGCGAAGGCGTGGACCGAGGTCAGCACGCCGGACCGCACCAGGAAGGTGCCGATCAGGCTGAGCGAAAAGGTGAGGATCGCCAGCAAGATGGTCCAGGTCTTCAGCGCGTCGCGCCGTTCCACCACGATGGCGGAATGCAGCAGGGCGGTGCCGACGAGCCACGGCATGAAGGAGGCGTTTTCCACCGGGTCCCAATACCAGAATCCGCCCCAGCCGAGTTCGTAATACGCCCACCAACTGCCGAGCGCGATGCCGCCGGTCAGGAAGGCCCAGGCCAGCAATGTCCAGGGCCGCACCCACCGTGCCCAGGCGGCGTCGACCCGGCCTTCGATCAGGGCGGCGACGGCGAAGGAAAAGGCGATCGAGAAACCGACATAACCGACGTAGAGGATCGGCGGATGGAAGGCGAGACCCGGGTCCTGCAGCAGGGGATTCAGGTCGTTGCCGTTCGCCGGCGGCGGAAACAGCCGCTCGAACGGGTTCGACGTGATCAGCATGAACAGCAGGAACCCGACGGCGATCATCGCCTGCACCGCCAGCACGCGCGCGCGCAGCGGCGGCGGCAGGTTTCTGCCGAATGCGGCGATCAGCGCGCCGAACAGGGCGAGGATGAGCACCCACAACAGCATCGAGCCTTCGTGGTTCCCCCACACGCCGGAAATCTTGTAGAGCATCGGTTTCAGCGAGTGTGAATTGGAGGCGACGACCCGGAGCGAGAAATCGCTGACGATGAAGCCGTGCATCAACGCGGTGAAGGCGAAGGCGACGAGGAAGAATTGCAGGATGGCCGCGACGTTGCCGAGCGCCATCCATCCGCTGTGGTTGCGCGCCGCCCCGGCGAGCGGCAACGTCGACTGCGCCGCCGCGACGCACAGCGACAGGATCAGCGCGAAATGGCCAAGCTCGGCGATCATTTGTTTTTCGCTCCCTCGGGTTCCTTCCAATGGCCGGCGCGTTTCAGCGCATCGGCGACTTCGGGCGGCATATATTTTTCGTCATGCTTGGCCAGCACTTCGCTGGCGATGAATTGGCCGTTGGCGTCGAGCGCGCCTTCGGCGACCACCCCTTGCCCTTCGCGAAACAGGTCGGGGACGATGCCGGCGTAGCGCACCGGGATCGCTGTCTTCATGTCGGTGATCTTGAAACTGATCGTGCCGCTGCCGCGTTCCACGCTGCCCTCCTCGACCAGCCCGCCCAGCCGGATGCGCTGGCCGGCGGTGACCGATTTTTCGACGACGTCGCTCGGGCTGTGGAAGAAGACCAGGTTGTCCTCGAGCGCGAACAGCACCAGCGCCGCCGCGACCCCCAACATGGTCAACCCGCTGATCACGGCATAGAGCCGACG
Organism: Alphaproteobacteria bacterium; assembly: GCA_965228425.1. Lineage (GTDB taxonomy): Bacteria > Pseudomonadota > Alphaproteobacteria > UBA8366 > UBA8366 > JAJFJD01. The sequence goes on from OZ245815.1 coordinate 688,549, forward strand.
GCGTTTCCGCGTCATTCCATCTCTCCCGCCATCTCTCTCGCACCGCCGCGTCGCGCTTGCCGCAGCGTCTTGAGCTGCGCCTCCCGCATGCGCACTGCGCGCAAGGATGTCACCAATAACGTGATCAGGATCACCGCCGCGATCAAGTAGGACGGCCAGATATAGGCGCCATGTCCGCCCATGCTGAAATACTTTTCCATGAAGGAGCTATCCCCGCGCCAGACTGAGCTGCAGGTTCCGGATCTTCGCCGCGGCGATCTCGCCGCGGATCCGCAGAATCAGGACGGTGACGAAGAAAAATTTGAACGCAACCGCCATGATCAGCAACGGCAACAGGATGTCGGGATGGATCGCCGGGCCGTCGAGGCGGATCACGCTGGCAGGCTGATGCAGCGTGTTCCACCAGTCGACCGAGAATTTGATGATCGGCAGATTGACCACGCCGACCAGCGCCAGAATGCCGGCGGCACGATAACCGCGGTTCGGGTCGTCGAACGCATTCACCAGCGCGATATAACCGAGATACAGGAACAGCAGAATCAGCATCGAGGTGAGCCGCGCATCCCAGACCCACCAAGTGCCCCACATGGGCTTGCCCCAGAGCGAGCCGGTGGCGAGGCAGATGACGGTGAATCCCGCGCCGATCGGGGCCGCGGCCTTTGCCGTCAGGTCGGCCAGCGGATGCCGCCAGATCAGTGCCACGGCGCTGGCGATGGCCATGGTGAGGTAGACGAACAGGGCCATCCAGGCCGACGGCACATGGACGTACATGATGCGCACGGTTTCGCCCTGCTGATAGTCGGGCGGCGAATTCAACAATGCCAGGTAAAGCCCAACGCCGAGCAACAGGACCGTCAGCCCGCCGGTCCACGGAAGGACGGCGTTGGCGATCCTGAGAAACCGGGTCGGGTTCGCGAATCGATGCATGACTTTCTTTATATAAGGGCTTTTCGCATCGATTTCCGGTGAAAATTTGTCGCGCTCGCGTGAGTGTTACCCGGTGGTGGCGAGCCTCGACACCGGTTTTTCATCGATCGGCAGATGTATGGCGGCTGACGCCAAGCCTAAGGCGACCGAAATCCACCAGACCAGATCGTAGGAGCCGGTCGTGTCAAAGATGTAGCCGCCGAGCCAAGCGCCCAAAAATCCACCGATTTGATGGCTGAAAAACACGATGCCGAACAGCGTGGCCATGTATTGCGGCCCGAAGATCTGTGCCACCAGCGCCGACGTCACCGGCACCGTGCTGAGCCACAGCAGGCCCATCGTGACGCCGAACAACAGGACGGTGATTTCCGTCAGCGGGGTAAGCACGAAAACGGTGAAGAGTACGGCACGGCCGAAATAAAGGGCGCTCAGCAGATACCGTTTGCTGATTTTGTCGCCGAGATAACCGCCGCCCAACGCGCCGACGACATTGAACAGGCCGACCAGGCCGAGGGTCCACGCGCCGAGTTCGGCGGACAGGCCCCGGTCGACGATGTAGGACGGTAGATGCGTGGCGATATAGGCGACATGGAACCCGCAGACGAAGAAGCCGGCCACCAGCAGCCGGTATCCGCGATGGCCCCGCGCCTCGCGCAGCGCCTCGCGGAGGCTCTGCTTGCTGCCATGCACGATGGGTTTGCCCTTCAGGACGAAAGCGACCGGCACGGTCAACAGGATGACGAAACAAAGCATCGTCAAAACCGTTACCCAGCCATAGGCATCGAGAAAGGCCTGGCCGAGCGGCACCATGGTGAACGTACCGAGCGAGCCGATCGAACTGACCGCGCCCAGGGCGAACGTGCGCTTTTCGTCCGGGACGACCCGGGCGATCGCCGAGAAGACGATGGCGAAGCTGGTCCCGCTGAGGCCGAGGCCGACCAACACGCCCATGCTGAGATAGGCGCCGAAGGGCGTCGACGCATTCGCCATCAGGAACAAGCCGCTGGCGTATAGCAGCCCGCCGATGGCCACCATCCGCCCCGTGCCGTAGCGGTCCGCGACGGCGCTGGTGAAGGGTTGCGCCGCGCCGACGATCAGGTTCTGGATCGCGATCGCCAGGGCGAAGACCTCGCGACCCCAGCCGAACTCGGCGCTGATCGGTTGCAGGAACAGACCGAAACCCTGACGGGTGCCGAAAGACAGGAACAGCAATACGCAGCCTGACAGGAAAACCAGTACCGGCGTGCGCCAGCCCAGGGTGGTGGATTGTGTCATTCGGTTCGGTCTCGATCAGCTGTGGTGGAGGCGATACTGCGCCGAAACATGTGACATCGGCAAGTTGGCCCCTCAACTAAATTGCATTTTGCAAGTTGTATCCGCTGTTGACGGACTGGTGGTAAGGGCCATTTCAAAACAAATGGCCGGTCCAGTCCGGCCCGGCCGGGAAACCGTTATTCGGTCGCTTGGCGTAATGCGGCGGCGGCGGCCCAGGGGGCCAAGGGCAGGGCGGCGGCCAGGATCGCGCCGAGCAGCAGCAGATGCGGTTGCGGGCTCAGCCCCGTCACGGCGGCGTCCGCCGCGCCGACGCCGAAGATCAGGACCGGAATGTAGAGCGGCAGCACCAGCACGGCCATCAGCACGCCGCCGCGCCGCGCGCCCAGGCTGAGAGCGGCCCCGATCGCTCCGATCAGGCTGAGGCTGGGCGTGCCGAGCGCCATCGCCAGCAGCAGCACGGGATACGCCGCGGCCGGCATATTTAGAAAGATCGCGAGCAGGGGCGAGGCGGCGATCAGCAACACGCCGGTGATGACCCAATGGGCGCTGATCTTGGCCAGCACCAGGATTTCCAGCGGCACCGGGGCGAGCACCAATTGTTCCAGCGAGCCATCCTCGTAGTCCTGTTGGAACAGGCGGTCGAGCGATAGCAGCACCGCCAGCAGGGCGGTCACCCAGATCACCCCGGCCGCGATCCGCGCCAGGATGTTCGGTTCCGGCCCCACGCCCAGCGGGAACAGCGTGCCGGCGATGACGAAGAAGGCGACCGCCATCGCGGCGTCCATGCCCTGGCGCAGGGACAGCCGCAGGTCGCGCAGCATCATGTGGCGGAAGGCGGCGATCATGCGCTCGCCGCCTCCAGGTCCGTCCGGGCGACGGCGAAATCGCCGAGCTGCATCTCCTGGGCGGGTTCCAGGCGGATCGGCGTATGGGTCGATATCGCAACCATGCCGCCGCCGGCGCAATGATCCGATAGCAGGGATTCGAAAATGTCCTGCGATCCGCTATCGAGGCCCACCGTCGGCTCGTCGAGCAGCCAAAGTGGCACATCGCGCACCAACAGCCGGGCGAGGGCGAGCCGCCGTTTCTCGCCGGCGGAGAGGAACCGGCCCGCGACATCGGCCAGCGCCGTCAGGCCCATTCGGTCGATCGCGTCCTGTACGCGGCTTGCGCCATCGCCGAGCCCGGCCCAGAAAGCGAGGTTCTCCCGCAGTGTGAGTGCCGGCTTCACCCCGTCGGCATGGCCGACATAGACGCTGCGCGCGCGGTGGGCGGTGAAATCGTCCCGGATGTCGTCGCCGTTCCAGCGCAGCACGCCCTCGACCGGGCGGCCGAGGCCCGCCATCAAGCGCAGCAGGCTGGACTTGCCGCTGCCGTTCGGGCCGCGCAGCACCATCGCGCCGCCGCCGTCGAGCGTGAATCCAAGGTCCGTGAACACGATCCGTTCGCCGCGAATGCAGAGAAGGTCCTCGGCGGAAAATTGATCGGGCATCGCGCGTCACGGCTGTTGGCGGAGCGCTCAAGGTATCGCAGGAAGGGGGCAAAAAGAAAGACGGTCGCTGGGGGTGGGCCAGCGACCGCCAGGAGTGAACGACCTTACGCCAAGGCCGTATACTTGAATGAGGCTGTTTGGCGTAGCCTCGTCTGAGAGGGGAGGTCTCAGCGTGGTTAGTACACACGGGGACTGTGGCTTCGATTTGCCCGGAATAAGGCAATATTAAGGCAGCCGAGGCCTGAATTCTCACGCGGAGGTATAATTACCTACGAATCAACTCATTCTGCGCGCGTAACTTGCCCCAAATTCGCGGCTTCCCTTGAAGGCGGGCGGCAAGGGCCGGCCCTCCGGAAGGGTTAGCCACAGGCGCAGCATGTGCCGCCGTTGGTCCGGATCGGGCCAATCCTCGAACCCGGTCCGGCCGTGGATGATCGTGTAGTTATTGGCGATCAGCGCGTCGCCCGCCTGCATATCGAATTCCAGCACATTCTCCTCGGCAATCTTTTCGAACAGCGCGATCGCCTCCTTCTGGGCCGGGCTGAGCGGCGGCACCTCGTCGAACCGCTGCGCGGTGTGGATGTAGCGGAGCTTCAGGTTGATCGACAGGCGGTCGGCGAACCAATGATAGATCGGCATGACCTGGATATTGACCCCGTCCGGCCGCTGGCCGCGGGCGTCCATGTGGAAATCCTCTTGCAGCACCTTGGCGAGGTCGGGCCGCCGTTCCAGGATGTCGTTGAAGATTTGCACGGCGCTGGCGAGCCGGCTGCGGCCGCCGGATTTCGCGGTCTGGCGGCACATCAGCATGAAGGTGTCGCAGCCGTCGTTGTGGAAGCGCTGCGGATCATTGGTCTGAAAGCTGCGGATGTTGTCGGTCGTCTCCACCCGCGCGCCGGTGTCGCGCACGCTGTGCACCAAGTTCCCCGCGCCGTCCTGCGGCTCCGGCGTACCGAGGTGGCGGCCGAGGCCCCACAACACCGTTTTCGCATCCTCTTCCGACATTTCGGCGATCGGCAGTCCGCGCAAGACGGTAAAGCCGCGCCCGCCTTCCAATTCCCGATGGATGCCGTCGATGACGTCGGCGAGGTCGGGGATCGGAAATTCGTCGCGGCCGAGGTCGAGCAGGTCGCGGCCGGTATCCTTCGCGGCCTGCACGGCGGCGCGGATAGCATCGGCTTGTTCCGAGGAAAGCTCGACGACCCAGTCCTGCCGGTCGCGGATTGCAGGACCGCTCCACGCGGCCGGGTCGTCGATGCGCTGGGTTACATAGTCGCTCATGTCTTTCCTCCGTTCGGCGTCATGCGCCGGGCATAGGTCGCGCCGAACTCGCGCGTGCCTTCGAAATTGGGCGGCAAGGGCCTGCCGTTCGGGATGCTCAGCCAGATCCGCAGCAGATGCCGTCTGCGGTCCGGGCCGCCGCTGTCCTGGTATTTGGTGCGGGCGTGGAAGGTCGCGTAGTTGCTCGCGATCTGAATGTCGCCCGGCTCCATGACGAAGGACAGTGCGATGTCCGGATCGCTGCAAATCTCGTCGAGCAATGCGATCGCGTCCTTCTGGGCATCGGTGAAGCGCGGTACGTCCGGGAACCGCTGCGCCGCATACATCAGGCTGTTCTTGTAGTTCGGCGTGAGCTGGCCGTTCCAATAGGTATAGATCGGCATGACCTGAACCTTCACGCCGTCGCGCCGCTGGCCGCGCGTATCCATATGCCAGCAGGCCTCTTGCAGGACCGCCGCGAGGTCGGGTCGGCGGCGCATCGCCTCGTTGAAGACTTCGACCGCACTGACCAGAAGGCTCTCACCGCCGCGGGCGCCCGCCTGCAGGCAGCACAGCATAAAGATGTCCGCGCCGTCGTTGTGGAAGTTGATCGCGGCGTCGGTCTGGTAGTCGCGTAACGTGTTGGAATCGGCAAAGGATTTGCCGGTATCGCGCACGTCATGCATCAGGTTGCCGGCGCCGTCCTGCCGTTCCGGAATGCCGACATGTTGCGCCAGCCCCCAGAAGATCGTCCGGGCGTCGGGCTCGCTGTAGCGTTCGACCGGCAGGCCGCGAACCAACGCGAAGCCCCGCCCGCCTTCCAGTACGGGTAGCAATCCTTCCAGCCGCGCGGAGAGCGTCGGCAACGGGAAATCGTTCTTCGTCAGCGCGAAAAGGTCGCTCTGACGCGCGCGGACCCCGGTTAGCGCCGCCTCGATCTCGGCGATTTCCGATTCAGTCAACTTTACGATCCAGTCGGATCGCGCGCGCAAATCCGCGCCGCGCCAGGCGGACGGATCGTCCAGCGGTGACAGAAGCGTTTCGAAAGTGAGGCCGGTTTCGCTCATACCGTTACTCCCACCACGCCCCGTTGACGATCATGGCCTCCGGCTCCAGCTTCTGGTCGCCGGTATAGGTATTACCCAGACTGTCGAGATAGTCGAATTCGCCTTCCTTGTGATGCAGGACGATGGCGTCGCCCGGGGACCCGGGTTTCAGCGTGCCGAGATCGGGCCGCCCGACGGCGGCGGCGGCCGTGCTGGTGCCGGCGGCGATGACGTCGCTCAACGATGCGCCGAGCGACAGGAATTTCGACATGGTGACGAGAACGTCGAAGGCGGGGCCGTCGATGCTGTTCACGTGCACGTCGCTGCTCATCACGTCGGGCACAAAACCGTTGTCGACCATGGCGCGCGCCACGTCGAAATCGAACGATCCCCGGCCATGGCCCACATCGTAGATGATCCCGCGCTCGCGCGATTCCTCGACCTCGCGGCGGATGTTGCGGTTGCTGTCGACCACGTTGTTCGGGAACATGCGGCAGCAATGGGTGAGGATGTCGCCGGGCCGCAGCCGTTCCAGGATATCCTTGCGGCGTGGCGGCGGTGCCCCGATATGCACCATCACCGGCAGGTCCAGTTCCTCCGCCGCTTCGATCGCGCAGTCCAGCGCGCCGATCCCGACGAGTTCGGAAACATTGGTGCCGAGACGAACCTTGACCCCGCAGATCAGGTCCTCGTGTTCCCGGGCGACGTTCACACAGGCTCCCGTGTTCAGCAGCCGTAGCTCGCTGGTCTCGCCCACCATGAATCCGGGTCCGTAGCCGTAGATGCCGGCGTGGCTGATGTTGAGGAAGGCGATGATCCGCAGATCGGACGGCTCGATGATCAGCTTGCGGAAGCCATGAAAGGTGCCGGCCCCGGCGGTGCCCGCATCCACGAAGGTGGTGGTACCGCTCATCCGCGCGACCCGTTCCGCCTCGACGCTTAGATACGTGGCGCCCCAATAGACGTGGGCGTGGATATCGACCAGCCCCGGCGTCACCAGTCGCCCGGAAACGTCGCGCGTCTCCGTCGCATCCTCGCCGCCCAAGCCGTCGCCGACCGCCGCGACTTGTCCGTCCTTGAAGGCCACGTCGGTGACCGCGTCGAGACCCTGGCCCGGATCGACCACCCGGCCGCCCGTCAAAACGATGTCATACATGGTCGGGTCCCTGTCCATTGTTGGGTCTGTGGTCGGTGTACCGTGTCGCCGTGGCCGGGAATGCGGATGGGGCGCGGTCCGCGGTAACGTTCACGGGATTTTACCTTTCCGCGCGGATCGGGCAAATTCGCCGTGCACGCAACACTTGTACAGGCAGCTATCGAGGCCCCGGATGACGGCGGGAGGCGACGACGACAAACCGACACCGGAAGAGAAACGCCGCGTCTACGTGGTGTTCTTCCTGATCGCTTTCGCGATCGACCTTGCGGTCGGCCTGATGCGCAACGGCACCTATACGCCGACCATGATCGGCAGCGCCATCATGATCACGTCGGTCCTGTTCTATGTCTATTCGCTGATCAAGGACCGCTGACCCTGTTTTCGCATTCGGGCGGGTGTTGCGCGAAAGCGCTAACGGATCGTTTATTCGTGCCGTGTAGGCTGTGGTTCGTCGGTCGCGATTGACAGGATTCCGTGCGACCCCCTACACCCTATTGAACGGGCGCGAACAACAGAATTGGGCCGGTGCCTTGGCAGGACGATACGGATTGATGGATCGGATCGGGCGGTTATTCCGATACCGTCTGGTGATCCCGGTCTTGCGCGGCAAGCACGCCCCCGAACATACCGCACGGGGCGTCCTGGTCGGGTTGTTGGCCGCCTTGACGCCGACGGTCGGCGTGCAGATGCCGATCGTATTCGTGATTTGGCTTGCGGTTCGGACGGTGCGGCCGTCTTGGGATTTCAATCTGATCGTCGGCATGGCCTGGACCTGGGTCACCAACATCTTCACCGTGCCGCCCTTCTATTATTGCTTCCTCGTGACCGGGCAATTCCTGATGGGGCGCGGGGACGAAGGCGGCGGCTACAGCGAGTTCCAGGATCGGCTCGGCAGCCTGCTCGCGACCGACGCAGGTTTCCTGGAAACCATGTGGATTTACGTCGCCGGCATCTTCGAGCTGTGGGGCGTGCCGATGTTCGTCGGCAGCATCCCCTGGGCCATCGTGGGGTCGTGGATCGGCTACCGCTGGAGCTTGGGGATGATCCGCCGCTTCCGTCTGCGCCGCATGCGGAAAGAATTGTCCCGCAGCTAGCCGGACATGCCGGCAATTGACTTGCCGTGCCGTCGCGCCATCTATGCTACGGGCGCTCGGATGATAATTGGCGAGGAAGGGAGAGCGGCATGAAGACTGTGGACACGATCACCGGATATCACGCGCATGTCTATTTCGACGCGGCGAACGAGCCGGCGGCGAAGACGCTTCGCGAAGGGCTGGAAGCCTTCGACGTCACGCTCGGCCGGTGGCACCATAAGCCGGTCGGCCCGCATCCGGAATGGAGCTATCAGGTCGCTTTCGGCCCGGAGCAATTTGCCGACATCGTGCCGTTCCTGTCGCTCAACCGGGGCCCGCTCTCGGTCCTGGTGCATCCCATGACCGGCGACGCCATGGCCGACCATTTCGACCATGCGATATGGCTCGGCGAAAAATCCGAACTGGACCCGACGCCGCTGAAACCGAAGGAAGATCGGGACTAGGTGGAGCGGCCGCTAGGCTTGCGGTTCAGTGCGCCTGCTTTGCCGCTTCATCGCCCGGAAGCTGATGAGCTTGCTCGACTCCTCGTCCCACAAGGACAGCGGGATGCAACTCAGGCTTTGCCACAGGGTGACGCGGTTCACCTGCTTCAGCTCCGGATAGCGCGCGAGGCAATCGCCAAGGCGGTAGTTCGGAATGCGGCTGCACAGGTGATGCACGTGATGCGCGCCGATATTGGCTGTGAACCAGGTCAGCACCTTCGGCATGTGGAAATAGGAACTGCCTTCCAGGGCGGCGGTGTGGAAATCCCAGGCGCCTTCGTTGGCCCAATGTGTGGTCTCGAACTGGTGCTGGACATAGAACAGCCAGACGCCGATCGTCGTCGCCAACAGGGTGATGGGCACCTGAACCATGGTGAAGGTGCCGAATCCGATCACAAGCCCGATCACCGTGACGACAAATGCGCTCAAAACCGTGGTTAACAGCACGTCCGGCAGCAACCGCCACCGCTGCCGCAGCAGGTCGAGCGGGAAGCGGAACTTGATGACGAAGACCCAGGTCGGCGCGACCCCAAACAACACCACCGGGTTCCTGTACAGCCGGTACGCCATGCGCCGCCAGAAAGGCAGGGCGCGGTACTCGCGGACCGTCAGGACGGACACGTCGCCGATCCCGCGGGCATCCAGATTGCCCGAGGTCGCATGGTGGATCGCGTGCGCGTCCCGCCAGTATTTATGGGGCGTCAACGTGAACAGGCTGATCGCGCGGCCGACCAGGTCATTGGCCCGGCGCGAGCGGAAGAATGAATAGTGGCCGCAATCATGCTGGATCATGAACAGGCGCACCACGAATCCGGCGGCGGGAACGGCCAACAGCAGCGTGATCCAATAGCCCCAGTCGAGCGTCAGCGCCATCGCCACCCATAGCGCGATCAACGGCACGACCGTGACGATGAGTTGGCGGACACCGTGTTTGGTGCTGGGCCGCGCGAATTCCTTGAGGCGCTCCGCCCAAAGCCGGGCGGTGGCGCGTTGGTCGCCAACGGGCTGCAATTGGGATATGGCTTCAGACCTTTTCTGAGTCCGCCCCATGCTGGGCGGCCATGCAATACAGGCGCTCAGTGCGCCGAACCTCGCCGAACGCAGACACCCTAGACCCCGGTGCTGAATGGGTCCAGCGGAACCGTGAATATTCGCTGGCACCGAAGCCAAAATTCACCGATTTCCGCCCTTCCGCTTCCCATTTGTGCGGTTTGTGTATAAACAACGGGCGATGCCCTTCGAGGAAAGTGGAGGGCCCCTATATACATTGGTGTTTGGGCATCCTTTTGACGTTGGAGGAGTTGAGCCGTGACGGGTATTGGTCATGACAGTTTGAAGACGCGTCGGTCGCTGACCGTCGGGGACGACGGGTACGATTATTACAGCATCGATGCTGCAGGACAGGCGCTTGGCCTCGACTTCGCGCGCTTGCCTTTCTCCATGAAAGTGCTGTTGGAAAACATGCTGCGGTTCGAGGATGGCCGTTCGGTCAAGGCGGAAGACGCGAAGGCCTTCGGCGATTGGTTGAAGACCGGCAAGACCGATCACGAGATCGCTTTCCGGCCCGGCCGCGTGCTGCTGCAGGATTTCACCGGCGTTCCCGCCGTTGTCGACCTAGCGGCGATGCGCGACGCGCTCAAGGAACTCGGCGAGGATCCGCAAAAGATCAACCCGCTCACACCGGTCGACCTGGTGGTCGACCATTCGGTCAGCGTCGATTCCTTCGGCGACGACGGCTCATTCGAACAGAATGTCGAACTCGAGTTCGAGCGCAATATGGAACGCTATGAGTTTCTGCGCTGGGGCGCGGATGCGTTCACGAATTTCCGGGTCGTCCCGCCGGGAACCGGTATCTGCCATCAGGTGAACCTGGAATATTTGGCGCGGGGTGTCTGGTCGAGCGAGGACCGTGACGGCAAGATGGTCGCCTTCCCCGATACGGTGGTCGGCACCGACAGTCACACGACGATGGTCAACGGGCTAGGTGTGCTCGGCTGGGGCGTCGGCGGCATCGAGGCGGAGGCCGGCATGCTCGGCCAGCCCGTTTCCATGCTCATTCCCGAAGTCATCGGTTTCCGCTTCGTCGGCGAGCCGAAGGAAGGCACGACCGCGACCGACATCGTTCTCACGGTCACGCAGATGCTGCGGGCCAAGGGCGTGGTGCAGAAATTCGTCGAATTCTACGGACCGGGCCTGGCCAAGCTGGGCCTTGCCGACCGCGCGACGATCTCGAACATGGCGCCGGAATACGGGGCGACCTGCGGCATCTTCCCGATCGATCAGGAAACGATCAACTACCTGACCTTTACGGGCCGCGACGACAAGACAATCGCGTTGGTCGAGGCCTATGCCAAGGAACAAGGCATGTGGCTGGACGCGAATTCGCCGGAGCCGGTGTTCACCGATACGCTCGAACTCGATTTGAGCACGGTCGAACCGTCGCTCGCCGGACCGAAGCGCCCGCAGGACCGCGTGGCGCTGAGCGGCATTCCCGCGTCGGCCGACGCCGCTATGGCGGCCGATCTCGGCACCGGCACGTCGACGCCGGTCGAGGGCGAGGACTACTCGATCGATCCCGGCGACGTGGTGATCGCCTCGATCACGAGCTGCACCAACACGTCCAACCCATCGGTCCTTGTAGCCGCCGGCCTGCTCGCCAAGAAGGCGGTGGAAAAGGGCCTGACGGTCAAACCTTGGGTCAAGACGTCGCTGGCGCCGGGCAGCCAGGTGGTCACCGACTACCTGGAGTCGGCGGGCCTTCAGGACTATCTCGACCAGCTCGGCTTCGATCTCGTGGCCTATGGCTGCACCACCTGCATCGGCAATTCCGGACCGTTGCCCGAGGGCGTGCACAACGCCATCGAGAAGGGCGACGTTTCGGTGGCGGCGGTCCTTTCCGGCAACCGGAACTTCGAAGGCCGCGTCCATCCGATGTCGAAGCTGAACTATCTGGCCTCGCCGCCGCTCTGCGTGGCGTATGCGCTGGCCGGGTCGCTCAAGGTCGACATGTATAACGATCCGCTGGGTCAGGATGCCGACGGCAACGACGTTTTCCTCAAGGACATCTGGCCGAGCGACAAGGAAGTCGCCGACACGATCGCGCAATGCCTGACGCCCGAGATGTACCGTCAGCGCTACTCCAACGTGGAGGAAGGACCCGAGCAATGGCGTGAGGTTCAGGGCGGCGGCGGCGAACTCTACAATTGGAACCCGGGTTCGACCTATGTGCAGCATCCGCCCTATTTCGAAGGCATGACGATGGAGCCGGATGCGGTGACCGACGTGCATGGCGCACGGCCGTTGCTGATCCTCGGCGACTCCACAACGACCGACCATATCTCGCCGGCGGGCGCGATCCAGAAGGACAGCCCGGCGGGCGAGTATCTGCTGCAGCATCAGGTGCGGCCGAACATGTTCAACGTCTACGGCTGCCGCCGTGGCGCGCATGAGGTGATGATGCGCGGCACCTTCGCCAACATTCGCATCCGGAATGCGGTCGCGCCGGGCACCGAGGGCGGGGTTACCAAGCACTATCCTTCGGGCCAGGTCATGTCGGTCTACGAGGCGGCGACGCTGTACGGCCGCGAAGGGGTGCCGACGGTCATCATCGGCGGCAAGGACTATGGCATGGGCTCGTCGCGCGACTGGGCGGCGAAGGGGACCAGCCTGTTGGGGTCACGCGCCGTGATCGTCGAAAGCTACGAGCGGATCCATCGTTCCAACCTGATCGGCATGGGCGTCATGCCGCTGCAGTTCAAGGACGGGGCAAGCCGGGAATCGCTCAAGCTCGACGGGTCGGAACTGTTCGATATCACCGGCCTGGAGGACGGCATCGAGCCGGGCATGGACGTGGCGTGCAAGATCACCCGCAGCGATGGGTCGGTCGAGGAGATCACGCTGCTCTGCCGCATCGATACGGAAGACGAGGTCGACTATTACATCGACGGCGGCATACTCCAGTATGTTCTGCGCAATATCGTGCGGGAATCGAAGGCCGCCTGAGGAAAATCAATGCCTTAACCGGATACCGCCGCGCCGGAAACCGGCGCGTGCGGCCCGGTTCAGCCCTTCACGGGGTCTCACCCGAAATTGATTGGTGCTGGATAGGGTGGGGGCCTATGGTGCGCGCATCATGATGAGGATATTAGCAATTGCCTTCGGGCTGGCCTTGGCCGTTTCGGCGGGAGCAGGCCCCGCCGCCGCCGCCGAGAAGCGGCCGGTGGTCGTCGAGCTGTTCACGAGCCAGGGCTGTTCGTCCTGCCCGCCCGCGGAGGCGTTCCTCAATGACCTGACGAAGCGCAAGGATGTTATCGCGCTCGAGTTCCATGTCGACTACTGGGACTACATCGGCTGGAAGGATCTCTTCGCCAAACCCGAATTCACCGATCGGCAGAAGCGTTACGTCCGTTCGATGAATTCCCGCTATGCCTACACCCCGCAGATGGTGATCGACGGCCGCGAGCATGTGGTCGGGTCGCACCGGGCGAAGGTGGAGAGCCGAATCCGCAAGGCGCAATCGCGGGCGAGCGCCGCGCCGGAAATCAAGATGCGGCGCGACGGCATGAATCTGATTATTTCCGTCGGCGCCGGACGAGCGTCCGGCGATTATGTGGTGACCATGGCGACCTTCGACAAACCGCATGTCACCAAAGTGAAGCGCGGCGAGAACCGCGGCAAGACCCTCGTCAACGCCAACGTGGTCCGGGAATTGGTGAAGATCGGCGATTGGAACGGCAAGCCCGCCGAATTCACGATTTCACTGGACGGCACCGACGGGGATGGCGGTTGCGCGATCCTGATCCAAAAGAAAGGCCAAGGCCCCGTTCTCGCGGCGGCCAGCATGCCGTTTCAGCCATAACCGCCGGGCTTAATCGCCCGACGCCTTCAATCCATCCGCGATGACCGCGTCCAGCCGCCGTGCGAAAGCCGCGGGGTCCGGCACCGGTTCCCCTTCCAGCACCCGCGCCTGATCGAGCAGCAGATGCGCCGCGTCGGCCAGCCGTTCGCCCGCACCGTCTTTCTGTGCCCGCGCCGCGAGGTCCTGGATCAGGGCGTGATCGGGATTGACCTCCAGTATGCGGACGGTGGTTTCGTCGAGTTGCTTGTGTTGTTTCAGCAAACGCTCGAGGTTCATGTCCATATCGCTGTCGTCGGCGACGAGGCAGACGGCGCTGCTGGTCAGCCGATCCGAACTACGCACATCCTTTACCGCACCGCCGAGCGTTTCCTTCAGCAACGCAATCAGGTTGCCCATGCCCTTTGGCTCGGCCGGTTTGTCCGTATCGTCGCCGTCGGAATCCTTCTTCTTGATCGCCGACAGATCGGCGCCGCCGCGCGTGACCGACTTGAAAGGCTTCGCTTCGTACACCCCGACCGACGGAATCCAGAATTCGTCGACCGGATCGGTCAGCAGCAGGACCTCGACGTCGCGGTCGCGGAACCCTTCGAGTTGCGGGCTGCGCGAGACGGTGTCGAGATCGTCGCCGGAAATGTAGAAGATCGCGTCCTGACCTTCCTTCATGCGGCCGACATAGTCGGCAAGGCTGGTCAGCCCGTCGCCGTGGGTAGACCGGAAGCGGGAGGTCTTGAGCAATTGTTCGCGATGCTCGAAATCCTCGTAGAGGCCTTCCTTGAGGACGGCGCCGAAATTCTCCCAGAACGCCGCGAACGCTTCGGGTTCTTTCTCCGCCTTTTTCTCCAACTCGGTGAGCACGCGTTTGGTCAGACCCGAGCGGATTTTGGCGAGAACCGGATTCTTCTGCAGCAGCTCGCGGCTGACGTTGAGATCCAGGTCCTCCGTATCGATCACGCCGCGCAGGAAGCGCAGCCAGGCCGGCAGCAGGTCCGGACAATCGTCGGTGATGAACACGCGTTTGACGTAAAGCTTCACCATCGACTTGCGGTCGGGATGGAAAATATCGAAGGGCCGGCTGGTCGGGACGAACAGCAGGCCGGTGTATTCGATCACGCCCTCCGCCCGGAAGTGCAGTGTCATCCACGGATCGTCCATGGCGTGCGCCACGTGATGGTAGAACTCGGTGTATTGCTTCTCGTCGATGTCGTTGCGTGGCCGCGTCCACAGCGCGGAGGCTTCGTTGACCGTGTCCGGCGCATCATCGTCGCCGTCCGCGGCGAGCTTGATGGGGATCGAGATGTGGTCGGAATAGGTCTTGATGATGCCGCGCAAACGGTTGGCGTCCAGGAACTCGGCGGCGTCCTCGCGCAAATGCAAGGTGATCGTTGTGCCGCGCCCGGCCCGCTCGGCCGAGTCCACGGTAAAGCTGCCTTTCCCGTCCGACGCCCAGCGCCAGGCGTCGTCGTCGCCGGCGCGTTTCGTTACGACGGAAACCGTATCGGCGACCATGAAGGAAGCATAGAAACCGACGCCGAACTGGCCGATCAGCGAGACGCCCGACTCCGCGTCGCCGGCGACCTGATCGACGAAGGCAGCGGTACCGGAGCGGGCGATCGTGCCGAGATTCTCGATCAGATCGTCCCGGTTCATGCCGATGCCGTTGTCGGAAATGGTCAACGTCTTCGCATCGGAATCGGTGGCGATCTCGATACGGAAATCGCTGTCGCCGGCGGTCAGGTCCGGATCCGTCAGCGCCGCATAGCGCAGCCGGTCGCAGGCATCCGACGCGTTCGAAATCAGCTCCCGCAGGAATATCTCGCGCTCGCTGTAGAGCGAATGCGCCACGATATCGAGGAGGCGGCTGACCTCCGCCTGGAATTCCATTTTTGTCTCACCGGTCGGGCTTTTCGCCTCTTTTGTCGTCTTGTCGTTCATGGGTCCCGAGCCCTCCTAACACTTGCCGTTGGGCGCTATATGTGTGTCATTCTGGGTCACTGCAAGACCCGGCGGAGAGGCTTGTGGATTGGAACGATGTCCAGCCGGAGCGATGATTTTGACGATGCGCGCGAGGCCCTGATCGCGGAAATCGCGGCGGAGGCCGTGGAGACGCGCGGTTTCCTCGGTGTCGATCGCATCGATCCGAGGGTTTTCGAGGCGATCAGGGCCGTGCCGCGCGAGGAGTTCGTGCCGGATTCGGTCCGCGACTTGGCCTACGTGAACCGGCCCCTCGCCATCGGTCACGGGCAGACGATATCGCAACCCTTCATCGTCGCCGTGATGACGAATGCCTTGTCGCTGACGCCGTCGAACCGTGTTTTGGAGATCGGCACGGGATGCGGGTATCAGACAGCGGTCTTGGCCCGGCTGGCGCGGCGGGTGTACACGGTCGAGGTGATCGAACGGCTGGGCGCCACGGCCCGCGACCGGTTGACGGACCTCGGCTACGGCAACATCGAATTTCGCATCGGCAACGGCTGGCGGGGATGGCCGGAACATGCGCCCTACGATGCGATTATCGTCACCGCGGCGGCCCGGGAACGGCCCGCAGCCTTGGTCGACCAGCTCGCCGAGGGCGGCCGGATGATCGTGCCCGTCGGTCCCTCGGGCGGCACGCAGCGGCTGACCCGGATCGAGAAGCGCCCGGGCGGCGAGCTGCACGCCTCCGGCTTCCTGCCGGTGGCATTCGTCCCGTTGATCGAGACCCGCTAGCGCGTGCATTCGTCGCGGGAAATTCACTTGCCACGGTGTGGCGAAATCCGTTCTATAGGGTGCTATGTCAAGCAATATGCCGGGCCGGATCAGGGCCGTTCTCGGGCCCACGAACACCGGCAAGACCCATCTTGCCATCGACCGTATGTTGGGCCACGCCAGCGGAATGATCGGGTTTCCGCTGCGACTTCTGGCGCGCGAGAACTACGACCGGATCGTCGCGGCCAAGGGCGCACGGTCGGTGGCGTTGATCACCGGCGAGGAAAAAATCATTCCCCCGTCGCCGCAGTGGTTCGTGTGCACCGTGGAATCGATGCCGGTGGACCGCTTCGTCGATTTTCTGGCGGTCGACGAAATACAGCTTTGCGCCGACCCGGAGCGGGGCCATGTGTTCACCGACCGGCTGCTGCACGCGCGCGGCGCGTCCGAGACGATGTTTTTGGGCTCCGATACCGTCGGCGACCTGATCCGCCGGCTCGTGCCCGAGGCGCAAATCGAAACCCGGCAGCGCCTGTCCACCCTGACCTATACCGGCCCGAAGAAATTGACGCGGCTGCCGCGGCGAAGCGCCGTCGTCGCATTCTCGGTTTCCGAGGTCTACGCGCTGGCGGAACTGATCCGGCGTCAGCGGGGCGGCACCGCAGTGGTGCTCGGCGCGCTCAGTCCCCGCACCCGCAACGCGCAGGTGGCGATGTATCAGGAAGGCGAGGTCGACTACATGGTCGCGACCGACGCCATCGGCATGGGATTGAACATGGACGTCGACCATGTCGCCTTCGCGGATACCCGCAAGTTCGACGGCCGCCGGGCGCGGCCGCTGACCCATGCGGAGATCGGCCAGATCGCCGGCCGGGCGGGGCGGCATATGAACGACGGCACGTTCGGCACGACCAACGATTCGCCGCCGTTCGACGAGGAAACGGTTCAGGCGGTCGAGGCGCACCGCTTCGACGCGGTCAAACGGCTTTATTGGCGCAATCGCCGGCTCGACTTCGCGTCCCCTAAGTTTCTGCTGAAAAGCTTGGAGCAGCGGCCGCCGCGGGTGGAATTGATCCGCGCCCGCGACGGCGAGGATCAATTCGTGCTGCAGCGGCTCGCGCAAGATGAGGCGGTCACGTCGCTTGCGACGAATCCCGCCGCTGTCCGGCTGCTGTGGGAGGTTTGCCAGATCCCCGACTTCCGCAAGGTCATGCCGGATCATCATGCGGTGCTGCTGAAGCGGATTTACCTGGCGCTCGCCGCCGGACCGGATATGGAAGGCCGTCTGCCGGAAGATTGGGTGGCGCGGCAGATCGATCGCCTGAACGTGACGACCGGCGACATAGACACATTGACCAACCGTATCGCCTATATCCGCACCTGGACCTATATCAGCCACCGCGTCGATTGGCTCGACGACGCCGTCCACTGGCAGGAGCGGACCCGCGAGATCGAGGACAAGCTGTCCGACGCGCTGCATGAGCGCCTGACCCAGCGTTTCGTCGACCGGCGCGCCGCGTTGATCGAGCGCCGCCGCAAGGACGGGGTGGAGTTGTTGTCCGCGGTCACGGCGTCCCATCAGGTGATCGTCGAGGGCGAACCCGTCGGGATCATGGAAGGGCTGGTGTTCGCCGCGGCGGAGGCCGACAAGGCGAGCCGCCCGGTGCTGGCTGCCGCCCGCCGCGCCGTCGCGCAGGCCATGCCCGATCGCGTCGCCCGCCTCGTGGCGGATGACGATGGGAGTTTCGCGCTGACGTCCGCCGGGCGGATTACCTGGCGCGGCGCCGCCGTGGCGCGGCTCGTCCAGGGACGGACGCCACTGGCGCCCCGGATCGATGTTCTCCGGAACGAGTTTCTCGACAACGCGGCGAAGGAAACCATCCGCGTGCGCCTCTCGGCTTGGTTCGACCGCCATATGCGAAAGCAGTTGCGGCAATTGCTGCAGGCATTGGATGCGGACCTGAAGGGGCCGGCGCGCGGTTTAATCTTTCAAGTCTCCGAGCGGCTCGGCAGTCTGCCGCGCCGTCCCGTCCGGGATCTGTTGAACAGCCTGACCAAGGCCGACCGGAAGGCGCTGACCGGGTTGGGCCTGCGCTTCGGCGCACAGACCGTCTTCTTCCCGGCGTTGCTGAAGCCGGCGATCCTTCGTTTGCGGGCGATCCTCTGGGCCATTCATTCGGAAGAGGCGGTCCCGCCGGTGCTGGCGCCGGACGGGCGCGCGCTCGATGCGCCGGTGCTACCGGCAGCCGGTGTGGCGGGCGATCACTGGGCCGCGGTCGGGTATGTCCCGATGGGGTCGGTGGCGTTGCGCTGCGACCGCGTCGAAAAACTGTCGGCGGCCTTGCGCAAGGCCGCGAAAGCGGGCCCGTTCGAGGAAACCGAAGCCTTGGCCGCGCTTGCGGGATGTTCGGGATCCGCGTTCGCCTCGGTCTTGGGCCGACTCGGGTTTCGTGGCGATCCCGTGGAGAACGGAACGCTCTATAAGCTCAAGCGCCGTCCCAACCGCCAAGGCAAGGCGGGCGCAAAGCCCGCGCCGCGCCGCGCGAAATCGAAATCCCGCAAGAAGCCGCCCGAGGTCGATCCCGCATCACCCTTCGCGGCCCTGCGCGATCTGGCGGCCGCCAAGTGAGCGCCCAGCCGGACGAAAAGCTGCGCATCGATAAGTGGCTTTGGCATGCACGTTTCTTCAAGAGCCGGACACTCGCCGCCAAGTCGGTCACCGGCGGGCGGGTGCGGGTCAACCGGCAGGTCGTCAAGAAAGCCAATCACGCGATCCAGCCGGGCGATGTGCTTACATTTCCGTTGGGACCCCATGTTCGGGTGATCGAGGTGACTGCCCTGGGTGTTCGGCGCGGGCCGGCGAGCGAGGCGCGTACCCTTTATACCGATCTCGATCCGCCGCAACCGCGGGTCAAACCCGACCTGCCACCGCCGCCGGCCGAGCGGGAGCCGGGCAGCGGCCGGCCGACCAAGAAGGAACGCAGGGCGGTCGACTGGCTGAAAAGTTGGCTTGGGCTCGATTGATCGCGGATCAGCCGGTTCGGCGGAAGACGACGCTGAGATTGTTGGACGGCATCTCGTGCACCGCGTGGAGCGAGAACCCGTGCGCTGCGGCGGTATCGTCGACCGCCTCCAGGTCGCGGACGCCCCAACCGGCATTTTGGCTGCGCAACGACCGGTCGAAGCTCTCGTTGCTCGGTGCCGTATGGGCCCCGCCCCGCCGGTAGGGTCCGTACAGAAAGAGGGTTCCGTCCTGGGATAGGATGTCTCCGGCGCCGGCGATCAACGCCTCGCAGGCGGCCCACGGCGCAATGTGGATCATATTGACGGCGAGGACGGCGGCGGCTTCGTCGACCGGCCAAGGGCGCGCCGTGACGTCGAGCGCGATCGGCGGTTCGATGTTGTCGGCCCCGCTTGCGGCCGCATGGGCCGCGATACTGGCCAGGACGCCCGAATCCAGATCGGTCGGCTGCCAGGTTAGGGACGGGAAATGCGGCGCGAAATATGCGACATGCTCGCCGGACCCGCTGGCGATCTCCAGGACATGTCCGCGTTCCGGCAAGACTGCGCGTAACACCCCGAGGATGGCGTCGCGGTTTCGCGCGGTGGCGGGATAGGTCAGTCGGGGATCCGGCTCGGTCATGGCGTGAAATCCAATTCTGCCAACGGGTTCGCGGCACCGTAGGCCAGCCGGTATTCGGGGACAAGCATCGAAGCCTCTGGCAATTAGTTTATTTTCCTGCCCGGATTTCTGTGCTACGCCCGCTTTATGCTGTCCCGTATCAGAGCGGTCTTACAGGAATGGGAAGAACGCGGCGCTGAAGCGGAGCGCCCGGCCGGCGTGGACCAACTACACCGCGCCGCGGCGGCTTTGATGATCGAGGCGGGGCGGATGGACGGTCACGTCGGCGACGTCGAACAGGCCCGCATCGAGGCGCTTCTGCGCCGGCGGTTCGATTTGTCGGATGAAGCCTTGTCCTCTTTGATGGCGTCGGCCATATCGATTGTCGATGATTCCGTAGAACTGCACGGCTTCACCAGTGCGCTCGTCAAACAGTTGGACCACGAAGAGCGGGTAGAGTTGGTGGAGATGCTCTGGGAAGTCGTGTATGCCGATGGCGAATTGCATCCTTTCGAAGCGAATCTGTTGCGCCGGGTGGCCGGACTTTTGTATGTCACTGATCAGGAAAGTGGTGCCGCCCGCGCCCGGGCGCTTGACAGGATGAACGCTGGCACGGAAAACCGGACTCCATAACGGAGATCGGCGAACGGCTTTGGCCGGCGCGTTAAAAGAAAAAGGGGAAGGACCAGAAGAATGACCTACGTCGTCACAGAGCAGTGCATTAAGTGCAAGTATCAGGATTGTGTCGAGGTCTGTCCGGTGGATTGTTTCTATGTCGGCGAGAATATGCTGGTGATCCATCCGGACGAGTGCATCGATTGCGGTGTCTGCGAGCCCGAATGTCCGGCGGAAGCGATCATTCCGGACACCGAGGGTGAAGCCGAGCAGTGGCTCGAACTGAACCGCGAGTATTCCGAGAAATGGCCCAATATCACCCGCAAGGGCGATGCGCCGGCCGATGCGGACGACTTCAAGGACGAAAAAGGCAAATTCGAGAAATATTTCAGCGCGAATCCGGGTCCGGAATAAGCTGCTGGAATTACAGCCGGTTTCAAGCTGAATCCGAAATCCCTTCCCCTGTAATATCCCTGCAAATTGTGATATAATTACTACGCAATTGCGTCGGTGGGACGGCAGGCTGACTGAAGATCGATGGATCGATCAAATCCTCGGCTTACCTGCTCAGGGCCTTGAGGGTCCGGGTAAGTCGTACTCCATTCGTGCGTTCGAAAGAGCTTGAGCGGCGGCAGGGCGTTGCCGCGGCGGTCCGGTATTTTTCGTGGCATGAACGGTCCTTTTCCAGCCCGACCGCCCCGCGATGAGAGCGAAACAACCAGAGAATCGTAGATGAGCGCTAAAGCGAGCTATAAGAAGAACGATTGGGTCGTGTATCCGACGCATGGCGTCGGCCGGGTAACGGGCATTGAGGACCAGGAAATCGAAGGTTTTGCCCTGAAACTCATCGTCATCAGTTTCGAGAAGGACCGCATGACCCTGCGCGTGCCGATCGACAAGGCGGAAGAGTCCGGCTTGCGCAAACTGTCCTCGAAAGAGGAGATGAAGACGGCCCTCAAGACGCTGAAGGGCAAAAGCCGGGTCCGGCGGACCATGTGGAGCCGGCGCGCCCAGGAGTACGAAGCCAAGATCAATTCCGGCGATCCGGTCTCGATCGCGGAAGTCGTGCGCGACTTGCACCGCAGTGCCGGACAGCCCGATCAGTCCTATAGCGAACGGCAGATCTATCAGGCGGCCCTGGAACGCCTGTCCCGCGAACTGGCCGCCGTCGAATCAATCGACGAAGAGGCGGCGACACTCAAACTTGAGGATATGCTCCAAGCCGCATAGGCTGACTCTCGACAATTCGACTGCGCGTGCCGGCGGCAGCAGGGAATGCCGGCGCAATATCAATCCGGCGGTCATGTCGTTTTCGGAGGGGAAAACGGCGGGGTCGTCGCGGCGCACCGTCGCCGTGTGGGGGTAATGTTGCCGAACGAAGGCGACAACGGCACCGACAAGGGTACCGTCATAGAAAGCTCGGGGCGTCTCTGGACGATCGGCGCCATCCATGGCGATGTCGATCATCTTCGCGCCATGCATGACGCCCTCGCCGGCCGGATCGAACCGGAAGACCGCTTGGTCTATCTCGGCGATATCCTCGGCTACGGTTCCGAGATCATTGAGACCGTCGACGAATTACTGCATTTCCGGGCGACCTTCCTGGCCCGGCCGCCTTTCGTTCATCCGGACAATTTCATCTGCCTGCGCGGGCAGCAGGAGGAAGTCTGGCAGAAATTGTTGCAGCTCCAATTTGCGGTCAATCCGGTGGAGGTGCTCGAGTGGGCCTTCGGGCACGGCGCGGATGCCACTCTGCGTGCGTATGGCGGGGATCCGGATTTCGCGATCGCCTGCGCCCGCGGCGGCCCGGTGGCGATCACGCGCTGGGCCGGCGAGATGCGGGATGCGATGCGGGCGCATCCGGGGCATATGGCCTTGTTGAGCAGCCTGCGCCGGGCGGTCTGGACCGACGACGGCGCCTTGCTTTTCGTCAACGCGGGCATCGACCCCGAAAAACCCGTGGCGCGGCAATCCGATGCGTTTTGGTGGGGGAATTCGAAATTCGACCGGATCGACGCGCCCTATGCGGGATTCCGCACGGTTGTCCGGGGTCTCGACCCGGTGCGCCGGGGCTTCGCCATGACCCCCTGGACCCTGACCGTCGATGGCGGATGTGGCGCCGGCGGGCATCTGATGGCGGTTTGCCTCGCCCCGGACGGACAGATTCTCGATCGCTTGGATCGCTGACCGCCCGATAATCACGGATTTGTGAGAATTTTTCGCACCGATGTCGATGGGTATCGGCGTGAGACACCGACTCTCAAAACTGAGGAAAATTGTCGGGTTTTTGGAACGCACGCTAAATAAATTGCGCCAAAACTGATCCCCTCGCAGGGATGTTACGTATAGTGATTTAGAATTGTTCTATTTCGGGGCTTCTTTAAACCCGACTAATTTGGTACAATATTAACCGTAATAAGAAACGTCCGATGATCTGGGAGGCGGCCCAACCGAGAACCGCGTGAACCGCAAGCCTGAGGAAAGTGTGTGATGGCTTATAGAGATGATCCTGCGACCCAGAGAGCGAACCTCCAATTCATTCGGGCGGCGATGCGTGAGCCGTTGCTCGAGCGCGAAGTCGAGTTCGACTATGCCCGCCGCTGGCGGGAAGAGGGCGACGAGGAAGCCCTGCACAACCTGACGAAAGCCTATACGCGCCTCGTCATCAGCACCGCCGGCCGGTTCCGCAACTATGGCCTGCCGATGGGCGATTTGGTCCAAGAAGGCAATGTCGGCCTGATGCAGGCTGCGGCCCGGTTCGAACACAGCCGGGGCATCCGCTTCTCGACCTACGCCTCGTGGTGGATCCGCTCGGCCATGCAGGACTACATCCTGCGCAACTGGTCAATCGTGCGGACCGGCACCACGGCGGCTCAAAAGTCCTTGTTTTTCAACCTCCGCCGCCTACGGGCGCGGATCGATGGCGACATGGGCGGCCGCCTGACGCAGGAAGGCCGGGAGTTCATCGCCGAAGAACTGCGGGTCAACATCGGCGACGTCGAATCCATGGAAACGCGGCTCGGCGCCAGCGACCAGTCGTTGAACGCTCCGCTCGCCGAGGAAGGCGACGGCAGCTGGCAGGACTTCCTGGCGGATACGCGTCCCACCCCGGAAGAGGTCGTGACCGGCATGCGCGACGCGGAGACCCGCTCGCAATGGCTTAACGACGCGTTGACCGAGTTGAGCGAGCGCGAGCAGACGATCATCCGTCAGCGCCGCCTTCGCGAGGACGGAGCCACGCTCGAGGAGCTGGGCAAATCGCTCGGCGTGAGTAAGGAGCGCGTCCGCCAGTTGGAGCAGCGCGCGCTGCAGAAACTGCGGACGCATATCGAGGACCGTTTCGATCATCGCGCCGAACGGCCGACCGATCTGATGATGGAAGCCTGAGCGTCACACTCGGAAACAGCGTCCCCAATGACAATCGTTAGCGGCGGTCCGGAAGCAGTTCGATCTGCTCCGGATGCGTCGCGTCGATCATCGGGCCGTTGCGTGATTTAACCCAGCCCCGCACGCGCAATCGCTTCCCTTTCAGCGATTCGACCGCCATCCCCGCCTTGGCCAGCGCCTTACGCGTCCGGCTCCGCAGCATGACCGTGAAATCGCTGCGCCAATCCGATCCGAAATTGAGATAGGTGATGTTGCGCGGCGTCGCGACCGACCGCACCTGTCCCTCGACCAGCTGGAAGCTGCCGATGTCGCGCGCGACGGCTTCGGCCTGGCGGACCTGGTAGTAGCGGTTGCGCCAAATGCCGCGCCGATTGGCCCGCGCCCGCCGTTCCAGTTTCAGCATCGGGCCGGTGACTGCACGGTTGTCCTGGAAGGTGTAGACCCGGGCCATGCCGTCGGCCAGCATGCGGCCTTGAATCCATTGGCCGGTCTTCACGTCCTCCAGATGCGCCAGGATGCGGCGGTGCCGGTCGGTCCGCCGGCCGCCGTAATGCAGCCGCAGCTTCCGGTTCAGCGCGATCCGTTCGAGCGCGGCCTTGGCCTCCGGCGCGAGCGGCCACATCCTGAACCCCTTGCGCCCGAGCGGCAGTTTCGGCGCCTGCAAGCCCACGAGGCGCACCTCCTTGCCGGTGTTCAGCACCACGGTGTCGCCGTCGACCACCTCGACCACGGTTGCGGTTTCCGCGGCGGTCAGGCCCCGGGGCAGGGGGACAACCGGCTCTTTCGCCGCCGCATTGACCGAAAAGATCAGAAACAGGAATAGGCAGGGAATATGTCGCATCGCGGCAGTATACCCGTGTCTCGCACGCCCGTCCGCACACACGGGGCTTTGCAGGGCGGGCGCTGCCGAATAGAGTGGGGACGGTTGCCGCCGCATAAGGTTGCATCCCCTATTCGCATTGTTTTGGACAGGACCGTGGAAGCGATCTCCCAGCCCGATTTGTACCCCGAGATTGAACCGTATGAGAGCGGCTGGCTGCGCGTCGACGACTTGCACACCCTGTATTGGGAGCAGTCGGGCAACCCCGACGGCGTGCCGGCGGTCTTCCTGCATGGCGGCCCCGGCTCGGGGGCGACGCCGGCGCACCGGCGTTTTTTCGATTCGAACCACTACCGGGTCGTCGTGTTCGACCAGCGCGGGGCGGGGCGGTCGACGCCGCTCGGCGAATTGAAGGACAATACCACCGGCCACTTGGTCGCCGACGTGGACGCGTTGCGTGCCCATCTCGGGGTCGAGCGCTGGCTCGTCTTCGGTGGTTCCTGGGGGTCCAGCCTTGCGCTCGCCTATGCGGAAACCCATCCGGAACGCTGCATCGCGATGGTGCTGCGCGGCATCTTCCTCTGCCGCAAAATGGAGGTGGAGTGGTTCCTGACGGGCATGCGGCGGTTCTTCCCCGAAGCGTGGCGGCGCTTCGCCGAATATCTGCCCGAAGCGGAACGTGGCGACCTGCTGGATGCCTATTACCGTCGGCTGACCGATGCGGACCCGGCCGTCCATATGCCCGCCGCACGGGTGTGGAGCCAATACGAAGGCGCGTGTTCCACGCTGCGGCCCAATCCCGACACGGTCGCCGCCTTCGCCGATCCCAAGGTGGCGCTCGGTCTCGCCCGGATCGAGGCGCATTACTTCGCCAACGATATGTTCCTGCCGGAGGGGCAGTTGCTGCTGAACGCGCACCGGCTGTCCGGTATTCCCGGGGCGATCGTGCAGGGGCGCTACGACGTGGTCTGCCCGATCGAATCCGCCGACGCCCTGGCGCGCGCCTGGCCCGATGCGGATTACGTCATCGTGCCCGACGCCGGCCACTCGGCGATGGAACCGGGCATCCGCACCGCCCTGATCGACGCGACGAACCGCTTCCGCGCCCTCACTTAGGTTACGGACCCGAATACGACAGGGCGCTCAATTCTGCGCGACGGAACCAGCCTGCGCTTGCAGTAGCCGGGTGGGGCGGTATCATGCGCGGGATAAGAACGGGCGGGACAGGGAGCGAACGATCTTGCCGAACATTCTCAAGCGCGCTGCGGGACGGTGGGTCCTGGCGTGTCTCGCGGTTGCCGTGACCGCCGGTGTCTGGGCCGGACCGCGCGCCGCGCAGGCGGAAGAACCCGCCTTGCTGATGCTGCGCGGCGGCTTCACCGGCGACATCGTCGCCGACCGTGACAGCGGCGGTATCTTCGCCTTCGAATATCACGCCGGCCCCGAATGGGAGCTGTATCACGTGCGCCCGACGCTCGGCATCCAGGCCACGACCAACGGCTCCTTCTTCGTCGGAGGCGGGGCCAAGATCGACGTCTTCTTCGGCAAGCGCTTCGTGCTGACGCCGACCACCGGCGTCGGCTTCTACAGCGACGGCGACGGACAGGACCTGGACAGCGTGCTGATCTTCCGCAACGGCATCGACTTCGCCTATCGCCTCGACAGCCGCGCCCGCGTCGGCCTCGGCTTTCACTACAAGTCGAACTACGGCCTGGGCGACGAAGACCCCGGCATCGCCGCGCTGACGGTTTTTTACACCCACCCGCTCGGTTCACTGCTGCCGTAACGCGGCTTTCGGGGCGTTATTCCACCGCGCCGACTATGCTATAACGCGGGTCCGCGCGCCCGTAGCTCAGTTGGATAGAGCACCAGATTCCTAATCTGGGGGTCACAGGTTCGAATCCTGTCGGGCGCGCCATTCGCTCATAAAACGGACCGAAAAGCGGATTTTCGCTTTCCGCGTGATGTGAAATCCGACCGAAAAATAACCGACACCGAAGAGGCAAGGCGACAGGTGGCGAAAAGAGCAAAAACAAGAGAAACTCTGGAAGAGCTTTTGCAATCCACGTCATTTGATCTCTTCCCCGATCATGAAGGGAAGGCGACGGTTGAGCTTCATTCAAAATCCAAACACGGTCATACGCCGTTGCATGTGCTTTTGGAGCGGGGCAATCATTATGGATGCCGTGTGCTGATTGAGGCAGGCGCGGATGTTAATGCCATTGGCCTTCATGGCGAAACACCGCTTCATGTAGCAATCTGGGAAGGCGATCAGGAGATGGTCGACTTTCTCATGAAAGCCGGAGCGCGTCCTGAAATTAGAAACGAAAAGGGCGAAACGGCATTTGATTCGGCGAAGAACAACAAATTTTCGTCGGTGGTGATTTGCAAAGGCAAATGAAACGTCCGCAGCACCTCAACCTCAAGTTAATTTCGATCAGAATGTAGGAGATTAAGTCTCCGCAATTGAGAAATAATCGAAGTCTCCGTCCAGTACCCAATTTCATCCTCCTCGGTGCGCCATCCCTTTAGGAACGGCCGCCCTATCCTCCCAAGACAAATACGAACGTTGTTGGAACGGCCGCCCTTCCGTACGGACGCGGTCGATGTGGCCGTCTACCGCAGTCTTGTTGCCGGGTCGGATGGGATATCCGCATGTCTGAATAGAATCTCGTTTTGGGAATTTCCTGCAACCTGGGCAACAATAGAGACGCGTAATCCGCAGTCTGTGGTTCTGCCGCGGACATGAGGGGCGGTTGTTAAGAAAAAATTTGTCACAAGGAGATACCGATGCGTCTCAGCGATGAAGAGCTAGACCTGATTCAAACCTATGTGGAAAGCGTGCGCGCGCGTGCCGCCGCGTTGGGCTATTCCATGACGTTGAGTTCCGACGCGAACGCCTTCGTCGATTTTTTGCACGGCCAGGAAGCGACCCATGGCGTGAGCTCGATCCACGACCCGGCGAAATGCCATATCACGCCGGATAACTTCGCTTGGTTCCGGGTCGACCGGTTCGGGGCCGGCGTCGCCTGCCACGCGATCCGCATGATCGAGACCGACGATTTCATCGAGGACGTGCGCACCCACCGCGTCTTCGGCGATATCGAGGTGCCGTGGCATTTCGAGAATGTCGGGCTGTATCCGGAAGCCTACGACCTGCGGTTCGCGGGCCGTATCGGCATCGGCGGCGGGTTGTGGATTCACCCGAGCTGCCGCGGCCAGAACCTGTCGTCGGTGTTCAGCAAGCTGCTGCGGATCATCGGCATCCGCCGGTTCCGGCTGGACCACTATGTGTCCTTCGTCCTCAACACCGGGAAACGCCAGCAATGGTCGCTGCAGAGCAACGGCCAGGCGCGGATTCCCCCGCTGTTGAACGGCTATTACCCGCCCTACGGCGCGAAGACGGATATTCTGCTAACCCATTGCACGCGGGAGGAGATGCTTACGCAAATGCGGCAGGAGCTGGCGGCGTCCGAAGCCGCAATATCCGCGTCCCGTACAGCAGATGCCCATCCGCCAATGGTAGAACGAGCCTGACATATTCGCGGATGATGCCGTCGATGCGCTGGTTCAGGTAATGGCAGGTCGGCTCGCTGGATTCACGGGCCGTCAGATACTCGACCCCGCATCGCGCGGCATGCGCCGTGACCGGAAAATCCCCGAGATACCGGCTGTTCCATGACTTGGCGTAGTAACCGGAATGATTGGGGAGGACGAAATGCTGCGGATTGTCGGCGCGCGCGTCGACGATCCAGTCCCGGCTGAATTGGTCGACGCCCGGCGCCCGGTAGGTCCGGGCGTCGGACCAGCGCGCATACAGCCGCTGCAGCTTGGTTTCCCGGCCCGTGCCCCACTGGGCCAGCCGTTCCAGCCGCATGAACTGGTCAAACGTTATTTGCTGGCGTACGTCCTGGTCCATGTACCGTCTCGTTGCGTTGCGTCATTGCGGCGGTCACCGGCCGGGTCAGGCCGTGGATATGGGTCACCGTCTCGCCGTGGCCGATCGTCGGCAACAGCAGGCGGATGTATTCCTCGGTCTCGCCGCCGATGGTCTGGGTGATCCGCTGATAACTCGCCTGACCGGCATTCTTGCAGAAATTCAAATCCGCCATCAGGGCGGTGCGGAGCAGCGGCGGCTCGATACCGCGCAGTGGCGTGTCGCGGTCCGGCGCCGCCGGCGTGGCGAGTCGGTAGTCGAAGGGGTTGTCCGGCGTGGCGTCGACCTGAAACAGCGATAGCCCGTTTAGCGCGGCGTCACCGGCCGGGCGCTGAACGATGGCGCGATTCAACGCCGGGCGGAAACGGGCGTTGCGGGCCGGCGATCCGTCGCCCGTCCACAGGGTATAGGCTTCCTGCAGGATGCCGCCCCGGTCCCAATACCAGATCGCACCGAGGTCGATATCGGTGCTGCGCCATGAATCGGCGCTGCCGTCCGGGTTAGTCGCTACGAAGGTCGAATCCATGTCATCGCGCTCCGGCGGCGAGTATAACGCGCTGAAGGCGTATAGATACAGCGCTAATGCGCGTAAACCGGGCAGTTACAAAATCTGGCTCAGGAACTCCTTCGTCCGCGGGTCCTTCGCGTCGGAGAAGAAGGTCGCGGGCGGGCCGTGCTCGACGATGATGCCGCGGTCGGTGAAATAGATGTGGTCCGCCAGTTCGCGGGCGAAGCCCATTTCATGGGTCACCAGGATGCAGGTCATGCCGTCCTCGGCGAGTTCCTGGATCGTGACCAGGACCTCCTTGACGGTTTCCGGGTCGAGCGCGGCGGTGACCTCGTCGAACAGCATGACGTCGGGCGTCATGGCGAGCGACCGGGCGATCGCGACGCGCTGCTGCTGGCCGCCCGACAGTTCGCCGGGATAATGGTGCTCGCGGCCCTCCAGCCGGACTTTCTTGATCAGGTCGACGGCGCGGTTCTCGACGTCTTCCTTGCTTTCCTTGAGCACATGGATCGGCGCCATCATGACATTCTCCAGCGCCGTCTTGTGCGGGAACAGATTGTATTGCTGGAAGACCATGCCGACCTTCTTGCGCAGTTCCAGCTTGTCGAGTTTCGGATCGTTGACTTCGATCCCCTCGACCGTGATCGATCCTTGCTGGATATCGTTCAAGGCATTGATGCAGCGGATCAGCGTCGATTTGCCCGACCCCGACGGACCGATGATGCAGATGACCTCGCCCTTCATGACGTCGAGCGAGACGCCCTTCAGCACCTCCAGCTCGCCGAAAGCCTTGTGCACGTCCTTCAGGCTGACCATCGGCTGATCGGGCGTCCAGGCGGCGGCCGGGTTAGGGGTGGATTGCGCGGGTTCTGCGGTCATGTCGGTGTTCCCTGCAGTGTCCTTGTCGTTGGCTCGGGCATCAGATCTTGACCGCGTAGCGGCGCTCCAGCGAGATCGTCCAGCGCGCGATCGGATAGCAGTAGAGGAAGAAGATCACGAGCAGGAAGGAATAGAACGGCCCGAGCAGTTCGGGCCGGCTGCCCTCCGCCGCCATCGCCTGCTGCGAATGGGTGACGGCTTCCTCGACGCCCATGATCGAGGCGAGCGGCGTCGCCATGGTCAGGATGGCGTACCAGTTCATCCAGGGCGGAATCATCCGCTTGATGCATTGCGGCAGGATGATCATCCACATCGTCTGCCGCCGGGAGAAGGCGAGGCTCTCGGCGGATTCCCATTGACCGGAGGGGAGCGACAGCACCGCGCCGCGCACGACCTCGGAGATGTTGGCCATCACGGGCAATGAAAAGCCGATGGTCGCCTTCATCCAGTCGGGGATGTTGATCTCGACGCCGAATACCGTGATCTGGAACGGCAGCAGCAGCATGATGCAGAACAGCAAGACGAGCCACGGCGAGTTGCGGAAGAACTGGGTGACCAGCCAGGAACCGCCGCGCACCGGGGCGAGCAGCGAGACCTGCATCAGGCCGAGCGCGGCGCCCGCGACCGTGCCGATCGCCATGGCGAAGAAGCTGATCACCAGATTCAGCACGAAACCCCACAGGACGAACGGCACCCACCGGACGAAGGTCGTGAACAGCGACTCCCGCGCACCCGAGGCCTGGGCGTAGACGTCCGAAATGCCGAATGAAAGCAGGAAGACCGCGGCAAGCACCAAGCCGTGCCAGGCCTTGAGTTCGATGCGGGGCGGCATGAACGAGGGCCTGGTCAGCCGGTCGCCGGGCGGCAGTAGAACCGGCAGATCGGTCTTCGCCGCCGATGCGCCCGCCGGGTCGAGCCCGGGGATCGGCTGCCTCCAACGGGGGCCGGTAAATCCGCGCTGGGAAAATCTGGGCATTATCCGTAGCCCGGAATTTTCATCTTCCGCTCCCAGCGATTCATCATCCACACGAGGACGCCGACCAGCCCGATGTAATAGACGAACAGCACGAACATCATCTCCGGCACGTTCACGTTGTCCGACCAGATTTGGTTCGCGGTGTACATCATCTCCGGCACCGCGATGGCGTAGGCGAGGGTCGTCGTCTTCAGCAGGTTGACGAGGTTGTTGTTGAGCGACGGCAGGCAGACGCGGAAGGCAAGCGGCAGGATGATGTAGATGTAGGATTTGAGCCGGCTGTAGCCGAGCGATTCCGCGGCCTCGCGCGTGGCGGTCGGTACCGCCTCGATCCCCGCGCGGAAAATCTCCACATTGAACGCGCCGGCGAAGAAGGACAGCGACACGACCGCCCATCCGAACGCGCCGATATACGCTTGCTGGAATCCGCCGGCGTCATAGGTCGGCGTGAAATTGCCCAATACGAAATAGAAGAAAAGAATCTGGACCAGCGGCGGCGTATTGCGGAAAAGCTGGATATAGCCCGCCATGGTGAGCCGCAGCAGTTTGGACCGCGCGCCCTGCGCCCACGCGCCGACGATGCCGACGATGGTGCTGAAGATCAGGCAGGCGACGATCAGTTCGAAGGAAACCCAAATCGCGTGAATGAACCGGTCGTATTCGTACTGATCGTAGAAAATAATGAAATTGATGCCGGTCTTCTCATAGAGGTTTTGGAAGAACGGCGCGATCACCTCGAGCAAGGTTTGCCTCCCCGGCGTTTCGAGCGTGTTGTTTTTCCCGTCGCGGATTCCCGGCACCGGACGCGTGGTGAATGCTCACGCGTCCGGGCTCGGGGTTGTCAGGACGGGCGCACCCTTATTTGAGGTGGCCGTGCTCGAACGCGAACTTGTCACGCATTTTCTTGAGATAGTCGGTCGGCTGGATGCCCCACTTCTTTTCCAATTCCATCAGCTTTCCCGAGGAATGCCAGTGGTAAATCATGCCGGACATGAAGCGTCCCCAGATGCCGTCGCGTTCCTTGAGCGGTACGGCCAGGCCCCAGGGATTGTCGTCTTCGGTCGCCAGCGGCATCTCGAAGTTATTCCAGTCGCCGGACGCCAGGTCGGCCATGATCGAGGAATCGTCGTAGACCCAGGCGACGCATTTGCCGTCGCGCAGCGCCTGCTTCGCTTCGGCGTTGCCGACGAAAGCGACGATCCTCGCCTTGTACCGCTTCGAGACGGCCTTGTTGTAGAACGCGCCCTGTTTGCCGCAGACCGGCTTGCCGGTCAGGTCGGCCCAGGTCTTCACCGCGCCTTTCTTGGCGAGCACGTTGGTGCCCGAGGTGTAGTAGTTCGGGTCGACGATGCCGACGATCTTCCGGCGGTCGGTACGGTCCGACATGGTGGCGATCATCAAGTCGATCTTGCCCTGTTGCAGGAACTGCATCCGGTTGGACGACTGGACGGGCACCAGCTCAAGCGAGACGCCCATGGTATCCGCGACGTCCTTCGCGAGGTCGACTTCCATGCCGACCAGCTTGCCCGATGGATCGCGAAATCCCCAAGGCTTGTAGTCGGCTTTCACGCCGACGACGAGCTTGCCGCGCTCCAACACCTTCTTAAACCGATCGTTGGCGGCGTCGGCACTGACGGCGCTTGTCATAACGCCAGCCGCGGCAACCGCACACGCCAGCGTTGTCAGAAATCGGCTTCCCATTAGAAAACTCCCTTTATGAAAATCCAGAAATTCTTGCCCCGTACTCACCCCACGCGCGTACTTTTCCATGTTTATCCGGCAATCACAATACGACGATGCGGGCTCGTTTCGAACGAGCCCGGTGGAACGGCCAGGATGATTTGGATTGTCGGTCGGCGGTAGAGGGGTAGCGTTGCGCGGTCCGGCGCGAGGATGGATCAGGGTGTCGTATGCCTACGGCGTGTTTACCAGGGCAGGCCGTCGATCGACGTCAGGGCCAGACCGTCCTCGAAAAGAACGTCGTCGCCGGTCGATCGCTCGCCGGCGGCGATCCACCGGTCCGTCGCCTGCCGTGCGGTCGCATCGCCGGCGGCCGTCTGCGTCCAATCGCTGACGTCGGCACTGCCAAGAGCGGGTCCGTCGGCGACGGCGTCGATCCACAGGATGTCATGCTCGTTATTTCCAAAAATCTCGGTCGGCATTTCATTCCCGTCGGCTGCTGTGTGCGCGATACCCAAATCCGAGTCCTTTTCGTCTTTCTCAGGATTTGCCATGTCGCGAAACCCGGACTGGTGGATAACCCTCAAAATCTGCGGCGATCCGTTCGATTGAAGGGTGACTATAGGGAAATCGGGGACGGCGTGCCGTGATTCTGGTCACATCTTGATGAACAAAAACCTATGCGGGAGGCCAGGCTGTAAGGTTAATTTCGATTTACCGTATTGCGGCCCTGATTCCGGGGCTTGCGGAGATGGCTCACCACATAGGTAAAATTGCGCATGAAGAATTTAGCGCCCGAAATCTTCCGCCAGCGCCTTGTCATCGAAGGGTATTGGCGAATCGCCGTGGATGACCGGGCTGTCCGGGACTATATGACCGGATTGGCCGAGGCCGTCGGATTGACTGCTTATGGCGAGCCGATTGTCTTCAGCCCGGCCTCCGGTCAGGGCCGGCCCGAGAATGCGGGATATGACGCGTTCCTGCCGCTGATCGACAGTGGAATTTCGGGTTATTTCTGGTCCGCGCCGCGGTTCTTGTCCGTGGTGCTATATAGTTGCACGACCTTCGATACCGAGGTTGCGGTCGATTACACCCGACAAAATTTCGATATCGAGGGCGAGATCGCGCAGATGACGTTTTGACGACGTCGGCGCGCCATCAAGGATCAATCCGGAAAGCCGGACCGCCTACCGGTCCAGAATCGGCCGCAACAGCCGCGGCAGAATGCCGGTGAAACGCAGCGGCGCATCGGTGACGACCAGCGCGAGACAAGGCCCGTCCGCATCGACCACCGGCTGATGTTTGATCGCCGGATTGGCCTGCTCCACATCGCCGCGGACGAAATGCTCCCCCGCATCGGTGTATCCGCCATCGAGCACCAGCGTCATCTCTTCGCCGTGATGCCCATGATGGGGAACCATCGTTTCCGGAGCGAGCTTCAAGAGATAAGCACTCGACGTTCCATTCCCTGACGCCACGGCCAGCGTGTGGCGGTGTATACCCGGGGCGACACGGCGCCACGCCACCGACTCCGCCGACCCGTCGGCGAGATAGTCTCGCAGCGGGCGCGGAATCGACATATCCACATCGATGGCCGCGCGACGCGGCGATGATGCATCGGCAGAAATGTCATCCGGCTCGTCCAATCGGCGTAAAACCGAATCCAAGGCATTGTCCGACATGGCCGATACCGGTGCGGTCTCCATCAACGCACCACCGAGCGTCTCGGCATTCTCGACTACCGCACGGCAGCGCGGGCACAGCGCCAGATGGGTCGCGATCAACAGCGATTGCGCTTCGTCGGTATTACCTGCGGCGTACTCAAGCAGCAGGTCGTCGGTGGGATGATGACTGGCTTTCATCGCTCGTCTCCAAGTGTCTGTCGCACGCGGGCAAAGGCCAACCGGATGCGCGATTTGACCGTGCCGAGGGGCAGGCCGAGTTCATCCGCGATTTCGCGGTGCGGTTTGTCTTCGAAAAAGGAAAGCGTGATTGCCTGTTTCTGGTCCGGTGGCAGCATATCGATCGCCGCGCGGACGCGGGCGCCTTCCTGGTCGGTCTCGATCTTTTGGTCAGCGGCCGGGTCGGCTTCGCGGACCAGCGCGGGATCTTCCGGATCGAATTCCGGCCGGCGCTCGCGCCTGATCCGGTCGATCCGCAAATTTCGGGCAATCCTGAATATCCACGTACTCGGCGCGGCAACCGATGGGTCGAACAAGTACGCTTTGCGCCATACGCGCAACAGCGTCTCCTGAGCCAATTCCTCCGCAGCTTCGTTGGTGGCGCCATGCCGGATGAGATACGCTTTTACCCGGGGGGCGAAATGGGCGAACAATCCGGAAAAAGCGGCGCGGTCCTGGCGCTCCGATACAGCAATCAACATTCCGATCAGATCAGGCGTTCCGTCGGCCGCCGCGGGTTTGTGCTCCGCCTGGCTCATGCGGGCAAATCCACCGCGCGCCGGACGCGAAGGCGTCCAATCGCGACAAGAATTAGGAAATTGTTCAATGGCAACTGTTGCTTCCATACAAGGCCATACGCATGCCGGGCCACGTTAGATCACTTCCGTAGAAAGAATGTTAGGTCATTCGATGCTGACATCGTGCGAATTGGTCGCGTTCTTCCCGGAAAAGCAATGATCCAAACTTCGAATAGCAACGTAGAGAGACTCAATAAAAAGGCAAACGACTAAATGAGTCGTTCATTCGACCTTCCTGACAGGCGCTTAAGGATACATTCAAAAAAATGCCCTGGGACGCAAGAACTCTTCCGTCGGACCCGTGCGGGCCGTCGGACCCACGCAAGATTGCCGTCATTGGCGGCGGAATTTCCGGTCTCTCTTGCGCATGGCTGCTGGGACAACGCCACTCGGTGACGATCTTCGAGCAGAACGGATATGCGGGCGGTCACTCCAATACGGTCGAGGTCGAGGGGGCCGACGGGCCGGTTGCCGTCGATACCGGCTTTATCGTGTACAACGAAGTCAACTATCCGAACCTCGTTGCCCTGTTCGATCATCTGTCGGTCCCGACCGCGGACAGCGACATGTCCTTTGCGGTATCGATCGCCGAGGGTGCGCTGGAATATGCCGGTACCGATCTGAACGGCTTGTTCGCGCAACGCCGGAACATCGTCCGGCCCCGCTTCTGGCGCATGATCGCCGACATCCTCCGCTTCTATCGCGAGGCGCCGGCCTTGCTGGGCGATACGGCGTCGGAAGCGGTGACGCTGGGCGAGTATTTGGATGCGAACCGCTATAGCCAGGCTTTCGTCGACGACCATCTGTTGCCGATGGCGGCGGCAATCTGGTCCGCACCCGTCGATGAAATGCGGCGGCATCCGGCACAGGCCTTCGTCCGGTTTTGCGCCAGCCACGGCTTGCTTAAAGTAAGCGATCGGCCGAAATGGCGGACGGTTCGCGGCGGCAGCCGGGAGTATGTGCGCCGGGTATTAGCGGGATTCGACCATGAGATGCGGCTGGGCGACCCGGTCGTCGCCGTCGAACGACCCGGAACGGGCGCCATTGTCCGCACGCGGTCCGGCCGTGCGGACCGATATGATGCCGTTGTCATGGCGACGCATGCGGATCAGGCATTGGCGCTGTTGACGGATGCCGACACCGGCGAGCGCGACGTTCTGGGCGCATTTCCCTACCAGGAAAACGTGGCGGTGTTGCACGGCGATCCGGCGTTGATGCCACGACGGCGTTCGGTTTGGTCGAGCTGGAATTTCTTGAAATCTTCCAGCCAAGGCAAGCAAGATACCGTCTGCGTTTCGTATTGGATGAACCGGCTGCAACCGCTCGATACCGCCATGCCGCTCTTCGTGACACTGAACCCTGACCGACCCATCGCCGACGATTCGATCCATCGGACGTTCCAATATCATCATCCGGTCTTCGACCATCGGTCGCCGGCAGCGCAGCGGCGCATTTGGTCGCTTCAGGGCCGGCGGGATACCTGGTTCTGCGGCAGCTATTGCGGCGCCGGTTTTCACGAGGACGGTTTGCAGTCCGGCTTGGCGGTTGCCGAAATGCTGGGCGGCGTTCGCCGGCCGTGGACGGTGGCCGGCGAATCGGATCGAATCGCGCTAAGCGCGGCACCGGCTTTAGCGGACGCGGCATGAGCGCGACGGACGGATCGCTGTATTACGGGTTGGTGACGCATCGCCGTCAGCGCCCGCGCGAGCATAAACTCGCCTACCGGGTCTATTCGTTCCTGCTCGATCTGGATGCCCTACCGTCGCTCAGCAATCGATTGAAGCTGTTTTCCCACAACCGGTTCAATCTCTTCAGTTTTTACGATCGGGATCACGGCGATCATAGCGGCCGTCCGCTGAAGGAATGGGTCGACGAGCATCTCCGGGAGGCCGGAATGGCGTTGCCGGGCGGATCGGTAAAGGTGCTCTGTTTTCCCCGACTGCTGGGATACGCCTTCAATCCGATCAGCGTCTTTTATTGCTATCGCGCGAATGGCGACCTCGCCGCCGTGCTGTACGAGGTGCACAACACTTTCGGCGAAAGTCACAGCTATCTGATCCCGGTGGACCGGCACAACAAGGGCGTGATCCGGCAATCCTGTGACAAGGGATTTTACGTGTCGCCCTTTATCGATATGGAAGCGCGCTACGATTTTCGATTGATCCCACCGGAGGACCGGATGGCCTTGGTCATCGATCAGGCCGACCGCGACGGTGCGTTGTTGACCGCGTCGATCGTCGGCCGTCGGTCCGCCTTGACGGACCGGACTCTGATCGCCGCCTTTTTCCGCATCCCGTTGGTGACGTTCAAGGTGATGGCCGGCATTCACTGGGAAGCGCTGGCACTGTGGCGCAAGGGTGCGCCTTACCGCAGCCGGCCCGCACCGCCGGCCCGTCCGGTCACCGTCGTGATGAATGCAGAGTCCTCATAAGAAAGAAGGCACATCCAATGCACTCCTACAAGAAATCCTACCAGGCACAAGCCATTACGCCGGAAACCGGCATCCCGCTCTCCTTTGCCGTCTGGGATCCGTGGGCCGCGGGCCTTATACGGGCGTTCCAGCATCTCAATTGCGGCCGTTTGCTGTTGGAATTGTGGGACGGTCGCGAGATGGTCTTCGAAGCGCCGCTGGACGGCCCATCGGCCCATCTGCGGTTCAATTCGCGCCGCGCCGTCCGGCGGCTTGCGTTCGGCGGGGATGTGGGCTTTGCCGAGGCGTATATGGCGGAGGAGTGCGACAGCCGCGATTTGGTGGCCTTGGTCGAGTTGTTCGCCCGAAATCTAGCGACCGTGGATTCCAAGCTTTCCGGCACGGCCGCCGCAAGCGTGTGGAATCGGATTTGCCATGTCCTGAAACCGAATTCCCGGCGGGGCAGCCGCAAGAACATTGCCTATCACTACGACCTCGGGAACGGCTTCTATGAGCAATGGCTTGACCCGAGCATGACCTACTCGTCGGCCCTCTATGAAGAGGGCATCTCCGAACTATCCGCAGCGCAACAGCACAAGTACCGGCGGGTCGCCGACCTGCTCGATCTCAGCCCAGGGCAACATGTCCTGGAGATCGGCTGCGGTTGGGGCGGGTTCGCCGAATATGTCGCGCGCGACCATGGCTGCCGGGTGACCGGCCTGACCCTGTCGCACGAACAGCACGCGTACGCTACCGACCGGATCGCGCGCGCCGGTTTGCAAGACCAGGTCGAAATTCGCCTGCAGGACTATCGCGATGTGCCGGGAACTTTCGATCGGATCGCTTCGATCGAGATGTTTGAAGCCGTCGGCGAGAAGAATTGGCCGACATATTTCCAGACGATACAGGGCCGGCTCGCCCCGTCGGGCAATGCGGTGTTGCAGGTGATCTCTATCGCCGAGGACCGCTTCGAGCAATACCGCACCGGCGCGGATTTCATCCAGCGCTACATCTTCCCGGGCGGGATGCTGCCGACGCCGGCGCTTTTGGAAAAAGAATCCGAAGCGGCGGGGCTCCGCGTGAGTCACGCCGCTCAGTTCGGCGACTCGTATTGCCGGACCCTGTCCGAGTGGAGCATCGCGTTCGAGTCGGCGTGGCCGCGGATACAGGCGCTTGGGTATGACGAGCGGTTCCGCCGTATGTGGCGATACTACCTGGCCTATTGCGAGGCCGGGTTCCGCGTCGGCACGATCGACGTGGGCCATTACAAACTCGTGCACGGCTGACGGCCCGGGCGGCACTTGTGATAGCGTCCGACATCTCGCCGCCCGACACCCTGTCGCGCAGCACCGTGCTGCGCTACGCCTTGCCCGGCTTTGCGCTCGCGATCCCGACGATACCGGTTTACGTCTTTCTGCCGACCTATTATGCGGAAACGGTTGGGCTCGGCCTTGCCGCGACCGGCGGGTTGATGCTGGCGGCGCGGATTTTTGACGTCGTGAGCGATCCGGTGATCGGGCTGGTGAGCGACCGTGTCAAAACCCGGTGGGGCCGCCGCAAACCGTGGGTCGTCGCGGGCGGCGTCATTGCGGCGATCGCCTTGCTCGCGCTGTTCCACCCACCCGCCGACGCGACGGGCGTCTACCTTTTGATCGGTACGATTGCGCTCTACACCGGCTGGACCATGCTTGCCATCCCGTACTTCGCTTGGGGGGCGGAGCTGTCCGGCGATTACAACGAACGCAGCGGCGTTACCGGCGCGCGCGAGGGCGCCATGTTGCTCGGCATTCTGTTCGCTGGGTCAATACCCGCCGCAGCGGCGGCGCTGGGATATCCGGATTCGACGGCGTTGTCCACGATCGCATGGCTTGCCGTTCTTGCCGGGATTCCGGCGATTTTCGTTTTGGTGAAGACGGTGCCGGAACCGCCGCCTCGGTCGGCATCCGGTCAGAAGCTGACCTGGCGCGGCATGGCGCTGGTGATGCGGAACCGCCCCTTCGTGCGGCTGCTCGGCGCCTGGTTCGTCAACGGTCTTGCCAACGGCTTGCCGTCGGTGCTGTTCCCGCTTTATCTGGCGCACGGCATCGCCGCGAGCGAGCTTGAGCGCGGCGTTCTGATCCTGCTGTATTTCGCCTGCGCGGTCTTCGCGATACCGGCGTGGCTCGCCGCCGCGCGGCGTTACGGGAAACACCGTGTTTGGTGCGGTGCGATGATTCTCGCCTGCCTGGCCTTCGTCTGGGTGCCGGTGCTCGACCCGGGGCAGGTCATCGCGTTCGGCGTGGTTTGCATTATCACGGGTATGGCGCTCGGGGCCGATCTGGCGCTGCCGCCCGCGATGCAGGCGGACATCGTCGATCTGGATACGCTGCGGTCCGGCCAGGAACGCGCCGGTCTCTTCTTCGCTCTGTGGAGCATGGTGACCAAGTTCGCGCTCGCGGCGGCGGTTGGTATCGGGTTTCCGGCGTTGGCGTATTTCGGCTTCGACACGGCGAATCCCGAGAGCGGACAGGGATTATTCGCCCTCGTGGTGATCTATGCGTGGGTCCCTGTCGTATTGAAGATAGGCGCCGTTGCATTGGTGTGGGGGCACCCAATGACCGCCCGCCGCCAGAGGATCGTGCGACAACGGCTGGAAAGCCTTGCACAGCGGCGATAACGGCGACCGGAACGGAACAATGAAACTCAAACTCACTGCCCTCGTAGTTGGCCTTTTAACGCTTATGGGATGTGGTGGAATGGACGCGAAGCAATTCGAAAATGGGGAACCGCGGTTCGTTCTGGAAGATTATTTCCAGGGCATGACAAACGCGACCGGCATCTTTGTCGACCGGTTCGGCAACTTGCGCCGCCAGTTCATCGTGAAGATCGAGGGAACCTGGGATGGCAAGGAATTGATCCTGGATGAAGATTTCTCCTATAGCGACGGCGAAAAACAGCGCCGCATCTGGCGCATCACGAAGCTCGACGACAACACCTATGAAGGGCGGGCCGACGACGTGTTGGGCGTCGCCAGGGGAAAGACCTTCGGCAATGCCCTGAATTGGGAGTACGACCTGAACCTCGAGGTCGGCGACAGCACCTACAAGGTGCACTTCAACGATTGGATGTTTCTGCAGGCCGACGGCGTGCTGCTCAACAAGGCTGCCGTTAGCAAATGGGGTATCAACATCGGCACGGTCTTCATTTCCTTCTCGCGCGCCAATGCCACTGCCGCCGTGCTGGAAGAACCTAATTTCGTCCCGCGCGTCGTCGCAAAAGCCGGATA
This sequence comes from Alphaproteobacteria bacterium, assembly GCA_965228425.1. Lineage (GTDB taxonomy): Bacteria > Pseudomonadota > Alphaproteobacteria > UBA8366 > UBA8366 > JAJFJD01. Next base: position 729,402 of record OZ245815.1, read on the forward strand.
ATCGGGCCGATCACCGGCAGCAACTCATAGAAGTGCCGGCCGGCATCCCAATAGTCGATATGCGCGGCCACGCGCCCGTCCGGTGCGAGTTGGATTTCGCTCATGCCGACGACGTCCCAATCGCCGCCCAACAGGGTTGGCAAACGGCCGGTTAGACGCCACTGCAGGAACCACACGGTGTCATCCTCCGCGGATTGCGCCTGGTGCGTCACCCGGAAGACCGGTTCTTCTACCTTTTTGAACATATGCTCGAAGATCGCCTTCATCGCGTCGATCCCGGTGACATCGTTGAACGGATCCTTAAAGTGGACGTCCGGCGTCACATGGCCGTGCAGCCCGTCCAGGGTTTCGGGCGTCAGCGTTTCGAAGAAGCGTACATACGCGTCTATCGCCCCGGTCGAGGTAACGCCGGCGTTCGCGTCGCCGGTCATTTCAGCATCCGCCGTGTCAGGGCGAAATAGAGGCTATAGGGAAGGCACCGCCCGAGTTTCAGCAACCACGTAAAGCGGCGGGGAAAACTGATCTCGAATTTCCCCCGGGCCAGGCCGTCGGCGATCCGGTCGGCGGCGTCTTCCGGTTCCATCAGGAAGGGCATCGGGAAATCGTTCTTGTCGGTCAACGGCGTGCGCACGAAGCCCGGATTGACCAGCGACAGCGTGACACCGGCCGCGTCGAGTTCCGGCTTGAGCGATTCGCACATGTTGATGAGCGCGGCCTTGGATGCGCCATAGGCGGCGGCGTAGGGAAGACCGCGATATCCGGCGACGGACGATACCACCGCGATGTGCCCCTTTCCGCGTGTCCGGAAGCGCGGCAGCGTCGTTTCGATGCCATGCACCACGCCCATCAAATTCACATCGAACAGTTTCTGGAATACATCGGCGGAGAAGTCGTCCGCACCCATCGCCTGGTGCGTGCCGGCGTTGAAGACGACGAGGTCCAAGGGGCCGACCTGATCTTCGATCGCGTCGGCGGTCTTGGCGACGGCGTCCCGGTCGGTCACGTCCAGCGGGAACGCAACGATTTTGCCTTGCCGTTCCGCCGCTTCCGCCGCCACGGCGGCAAGCGGACTGTCCCGCCGGCCGCTTATCGCGACCGTAGCACCGTCATCGCATAGCCGGAGGGCCAGCGCCCGGCCGATCCCGTCGCCGCCCCCGGTAATCCAAACGTTTTGGCTCATCTATTTCGTCGATAAAGACGGCGCTTGGCCGCAGCTACTGCAAACATAGCGGATTGTGGACCCGTCGCGCGCCTTGAATCGCATGGCGACCCAGCGGCCGCGGCCGTCATACCAGACCTCGGTAAGCAGATCGCCGGTGTAGGCATAATGACGCGCGGTGACGGGCCCGTCCGGCAATTCGACCCGCGACCAGCCCTTGTCGACGATTTTCACGTCGGCGATCCGGCCGGTGATCGTGTTCAAGACTTCCGTGGAGCCGATCACCCCTTTGTGCCAATGGTCGGTCGGAAAAATCGGCGGTTTCGTCTCGTAGTCGCCGCCGGACCCGTTGACCCGCAGCACCGCGCCGACTTTCCCGGCGTCGACCGTGGTGACCTCGCCGTCATCGTCCGTGCGGGCCGAGAGCGATATCATCTCATCCCCGACCCATCGGCTTTCCGACGCGTAGGTGAAGCGGTAGGCGGTGAAAACCAGGAAATCGATCTCGATTTTCGACTTCGTGCGGACGGTCACCGTATCGCCGTTCGGTTCGAAGGTGACGCTGTGGCTGCCCACCGGCTTGCCGTTCCGCAGAATGTCGAAGCTCAGGTCGCCGGTGTAGGCGGATGGCATCGACGGCGCTGTCGCCGTGTTGGCGACGCTTTGGCCGGTCATCGGCCCGATCAAGAGGATTGCGCCCAATAAGGCCCGTTTGGTAGCGGTTTTGAGGGTCGAATATCGCACGGCCGGTCTCCCAGATTCTCCTACTCCTGTCTTTTACGGTGGCTCGGGAGGATTGGATCAGCGCCGGTGCGTCATTCAGACAAAATCGCGCCAGGAATATTTCGGGGCATAGCCCAGCAGACGGACGGCCTTGGCGTTCGATTCCAGGGTTTCAGTCTCGCCGACCTCGCCGCGAATTTCCACACCGGGATAAACCTCGGCCATCAGCGCGCTGTTCGGGCGGGTCATGACCGTGTCCGCGGCGGCGATGACGAAATTCTCCGCACCCGAGATATCCGCCTCCAACGCCAATCGACAGGCCTGCCCGCAGTCGCGCGAATCGACATAACCCCAGAGGTTACGCTTTCGCACCGCCGGGTCGTCCTGCCAGTCGGCGAAGGCCGCGTAGTCATGCTCTTCCATGACGTTGGAGAAGCGCAGGCCTATATACGGGATTTCGGGATGCCAGCGGCTGAAATGCCGGGCCATTTCCTCGCCGCAGGCCTTGGATAGCGCATAGCTCGAATTCGGCGTCGGCGGCAGGTCCTCGTCGAGCGGGGCATAGTCCGGCGGGGCTTTATCGAACGGCAGTCCCAGTAGTGTTTCGCTCGACGCCCAGACCACGCGCTTCAACCCCAACTTTGCCGCCGCGGTGAAAGCGTTGTAAGTGCTGATCGTGTTGGTCTGGAAGGTCGCACCATCCGGCGCGCGGCCCTGGCCGGGGATTGCGGCAAGGTGGATCACCGCGTCCATGCCGTCGTGCACCTTGTTGATCGACAGGAAGCTGTCGATGGTCTCCCCCAAGTCCGTCAAGTCGGTGCGTGTGAATGGCGCGACCGGGTCGCTCGACGCCACTGTGTCCAAGTTGATCGGCTCGTAGCCGTGTTCCAGCAATTCGCGGATCGCGGCGCGGCCGATTTTGCCGCTGCCGCCGGTGACGATGATGCGTTTCAAGACGTGCCTCCCGTTCTTGTCTTATTCGTTCGGTCCTGCGCGATTAAACCACATTGTCCGTCCGGCCTCCGAATGCGAGGATCGGACCCATTCAGAGGGAGACGACGCGCATGAACCGCAAGCAGCGCCGTGCCGAAGAGCGGCAGCGGGCGAAATCCCCGACGGTCGGCGTCGACCGGCAATTGCAGCACGCTGCGGACCAGCGCGCCGCAGGGCGGCTCCGCGAGGCTGCGGTGATCTATAAGGATATATTGAGTGCGGTTCCCGACCATCCGGTGGCACTGCATCAGTTCGGCGTGACCGCGATCATGGCGGGGCAGGGCGATCTCGCGGTCGACCTGATCGAACGCGCCATCGCTTCGGCGGACAAAGATGGTGCAGCCGAGGGAGGCGCGGCTTACCGGCCTGATCTGGCCTACGCGCTCGCCATGGTGGGCTATCACGGCGAAGCGCTCGAAATCTACGAGGCGCTTTTAACGGCACAGCCGAACGACGGCGAAACGCGGGTGAATTTCGCCAACCTGCTGTATGTGCTGCAACGGGCCGACGAGGCAGAAGCCGAGTACCGCAAGGCCATCGTCCTGTCGCCGGACCACGTCGAGGCGCATGCCAACCTCGGGACCTTGCTGCACGAAGGCCTGCGGTATGAAGAAGCGCTCGAGCCGATACAGGCGGCGTTGGCGCTGCAGCCGGAGTCCGCCGATCTGCACCATAACCTCGGGGCCGCCTACCGCGCGCTCGACCGCTTCGACGAGGCGGCGGCGGCGTATGGACATGCGGCGCGCATTGCGCCCAATCGGCCCGACCTGCACGAAAAACACGGCGCGGCGCTGTCCGCTGCCGGCGACCTGGACGAGGCGGCGGCCGCCTTTCGCCGGGCCCTGGCGCAGACACCGGATTTCGTCGATGCGCGCACCGGACTGGCGGAAGTCGCCGTTGCGCAGGGCGCGCCGAAATCCGCCATCGATCTCTGCGACGAATACCTGCGCGACTTCGGCTATAACAGCGGCGTCATTGCGGCCAAGGCGCTCGCCCATAACGATGCCGGGGAGGAGAGCGAGGCCGCCTATTTCCTCGATCTCGACCGTTTCGTGCGCCCTGCCGAGATTCCCGTGCCGCTCACCTTTGCCGACCGACGCGCCTTCGACGCCGCGATCGAGGCGGAGGCGCGCGCCCATCCGAGCCTGACGTTCGAGCCGCCGGCGGTCGCCACCACATCCGGCTTTCAGACCGGCGATTTGTTCCAGGATGCTTCGACGCCCGCCATCGCCGCCTTCCGCGCGGCGGTGAACGCGGCGGTGCGGGACTATATCGCCGCGTTGCCCGCAGAGCCGTCGCATCCCTTCATCGCGAACGCGCCGGACCGCTGGTCCCTGAACGGCTGGACGGTGATCCTGAAATCGCAGGGGCATCAGCGGGCCCATATCCATCCAGACGGATGGTTGAGCGGCGTCTACTATGTGAAGGTCCCGGACAGCATCTCGGACACGCCGGGCGGGTCGGAGGAGGGCTGGATCGAATTCGGCCGGCCGCCGGAAACCGTGCGGACCAAGCGGGAGAATCCCACGCGGAGAATCGCGCCGCGCGAGGGCATGATGATCCTGTTTCCGTCCTACCTCTATCACCGCACGATCCCCTTCGAGGATTCCGGCGAGCGCATCAGCTTCGCCTTCGATGTGATCGCGCAGCAGGAGGGTGACCCGGCGGAATCGGGCGGACGGTGAGACCGAACCGGTCGTTTGATCGGCAAGCGAAGGAGGACTGGTCATGACGAAGGACAATCCGGTTGCGGCTCATTACGGCCGGCAGAGTCTGTTCGACGAGATTGCCGCAGCACTGGCCGGGGTCGGCGTGGATATCGCACAGGCTAGCCTGAAGGACCTGACGCCGCTCGACCATTTCCACGGCGGCGGCGTTACGGCGACCGAGGAGCTTGCGGATGCGCTGTCGGTCACGGCCGATCACCATATTCTCGACATCGGCTGCGGCATCGGCGGGCCGGCGCGCTACATGGCGCAGCGCTTCGGCTGCCGGGTCACCGGCATCGACCTCACGCCCGAGTTCTGCGATGTCGCCCGCCGACTGTCCGAGATAACGGGCCTTTCCGATCGCGTGGACATCCACGAAGGCAGTGCGACCGACCTGCCCTTCGCGGACGGCAGCTTCGATGGCGCGTATTCGCAGAACGTCTCGATGAATATCGCCGATAGCGCCCGCCTCCATACGGAGGCGTTTCGCGTTTTGCGCCCCGGCGGTTTCTTCGCGCTGTCGGAGATCGCGGTGGCCGATCCGGACGCCACCATCGCCTATCCGGTGCCCTGGTCGTCGGACGGCGCCCACAGCTACCTGGAGCCGGCGGAGGACACGGTGCAGAGCCTGACCGACGCGGGGTTCGAGGTGCTGTCCAGCAAGGACAACTCGGAACGCACGGTGAAATTCTACGCGGCGCAGCGCGAAAAGATCGCCCGCGACGGCCCGCCCAAGATCGGCATCCATATCGTCATGGGCGCGGACTACCGGGAGAAGCAGCGCAACTCGGCCCTGAACATCACGGAAGGCCGCTTGAAGCCGGTCGAGATCCTCTGCCGGAAGCCAGGGTGATGAGAGTACCGGCGCTCGCTCGGGAACACGATGAATGCCCGCCTGTCGCGTAGATCTCGTCCCTGAATCGGATAAGGATATCCTGGCCCGGCATCTGCAATCCTATCTCGCCGAGCATGCCGTATTCACCGGCCGGACGCCCCGTGACGGGGGTTTCGAGTATCCCTGGTTCGAAGACTATTGGCGGAACCCGGACAGCCGGTGGCCGTTCTGGATGCGCCGTGACGACGAGTTCGTCGGCCTCGCCTTCGTGCATCTGGACGACGCGGACGATTGTTATGAGTTGGCCGAGTTCTTTGTTGCCGAGCGGTTTCGCGGCCGGGGGTTGAGCGACCGTTTCGCGCGGGACGTGATCCTGCGGTTCCCCGGGAAATGGAAACTGCACCAGGTGGCGGCGAATACCCGGGCGGTCGCATTTTGGCGGCGTGTGATTGGGGATCTCGCCGACTATAACGAAGTCCCAATGCAACGCGGCGACGGCATCGACCGCCTCGAGCAGCGGTTCGTCATTCCGCAAGGGATTGGTCGCTGACGGTTTGCGCGGTTATGCTCAATCAACACGTCAAAATCTGGAGCACGCACGATGGATTCAATGCAGAGCACGTTGTTGGTGGGATCGGCCCGGCCGGGCGGCCTTGGCGGGGTTTACCGGCTTCCGGCCGGCAGCGGGGATTGGCAACAGCTCGGCGGCGGCCTGCCCGACAAGTTGCAGGTGAATTGCGTCGTGCAGCGACCCGGTGTTCCGTCGGAGGTCTTCGCCGGCACTCATTCCGGCCTGTTCCACAGCACCGACGGTGGCGATAGCTGGACCGAGATGGGACTGGCGAAGGAATACGCGGCGATCTATTCGATCCTGCTGCACCCGACCGATCCGGGCACGATCTACGCCGGGATGGACGGTACCGTGATCCACAAGACCGAAGACGGCGGCGCGACCTGGCGAAAGCTGCCGACCGTGCAGCCGGCGGGCGCGATCACCGGCTGTTTTCCCGTGCGCGTGTTGCGGATGGTGGCCGACCCCGCCAACCCGGACGAGGTTTACGCCGCGCTCGAAGTCGGCGGCGCGATCCGCAGTTTGGACGGCGGGGCCAGCTGGGAGGATATTAGCCAAGGCCTGCTCGATCTCTCGACCCAGCCGCATCTCCGAAACCACATCCTCAGCGACAGCGACACCGAAGGCATGATGGACGTACATGCGGTTGCCGTGAGCGCCGAGCAGCCGGGCAAGGTCTGGGCCGCGAACCGGATGGGTCTGTTCGTCAGCGAGGACAAAGGCAAGACATGGGCGGAATTCGGCATCGGGCGGTTCTCGGACCTGACCTACGGCCGCGACCTGATGGTCAGCCCGCATGACTCGACAGTGTTCCTGGCGGCGCTCAGCGATTCCTCACGCGGCGTGGCGGGCTCGCTCTACCGCAGCGCCGATACGGGCGCGACGTGGCAGCGGATCGATCACGACGTCTCCATCGAAAGCACGCTGATGACCGTCTCGGTCGATCCGGCGGACCCCGGCCGCGTCGTCTGCGCCTCCCGGCTGGGTCAGGTCTTCGGTACGGAAGACGGCGGTGCCACGTGGCGCTCCTGTCCTTTGCCCGATGGCGTCGAAGACGTCCGCGCCGTAATATCAATTTAAGTATTTTGATCTAAAACGCGCTATCGTTGCTAAGTGTTGGGTGAATGAGCGCGTCTCAGTGCCTGACGCTATGCCGAGCTCATTGGCGGACCGGATCGGTTGACCAGCCGGCCGGCGAAAGGCGTTTTATGAAGATCTGTATATTCGGGGCGGGGGCGATCGGCGGCTATGTCGGGCTGATGCTGAAACAGGGTGGCGCGGATGTCTCTTTGATTGCCCGCGGTCCTCATCTGCAGGCGATCCGTGACAACGGCATTAAGGTCGTGTTCAAGGACGGTGAGAAGGTTGAGCGTATGCCGGCGACCGACGACCCGGCGGAACTCGGCCCACAGGATTACGTCATCGTGGCCCTGAAGGCTCACCAAGCCTGGGAAACCGCCGAGAACCTGGCGCCGTTGATGGATGCCGACACCGCCGTCGTCACCATGCAGAACGGGATTCCGTGGTGGTATTTCTACGGGTTCGAAGGGCAATACGCCGATCTGCAGCTGCAAAGCGTCGATCCGGACGGCCGTCAGTGGCGGGCGATCGGCCCCGAGCGCGCGATCGGATCGACCGTGTATCCGGCCGCCGAGATTTCCGAGCCCGGTGTCATCCGCCATATCTACGGCGACAAATTCGGCTTCGGCGAACCGGACCGGCAGCAGACCGACCGCGTCATGCGGCTGGTCGAGGCGTTCGAGGCGGGCGGGCTGCGCGCGCGTTACTATCCGGAGATTCGCAACGACATCTGGCTGAAGCTGTGGGGCAATCTGTGTTTCAACCCGATCTCGTCGCTGACCCACGCGACGCTCGACGTGGTGGCGACCGAGGAAGGCACCCGGCTGATCGCGCGCCACATGATGGAAGAGGCGGAACGGATCGCCCGGCGCATCGGCGTGCATTTCCGGGTCGATATCGAGCGCCGCATCAACGGCGCGGCCGGCGTCGGGGCGCACCGCACGTCGATGCTACAGGACCTGGAAAGCGGCCGGCCGATCGAACTCGACGCGTTGCTCGGCGTGGTGCAGGAAATGGGCCGCATGGTCGACGTGGAAACGCCGTATATCGATACGGTGCTGGCGTTGACGCAACAGATGGGCCGTGTCGCCGGCGTCTACCCGGTCTTCCCCGAGCCGGAAGACGACGATGACGTGCTGGTGGTCGACTAGCGCCGCCGCCTGTTACACCCGTAGGAACAGCTTTTTCCGGTAGAGCGCCCACAGCGCCAGCCAATGCAGTCCGGTGACCACGGCGATCAACAGGATCGCCAGCGCCGGTGCGACCGGCAGGTCCTTGATCATCGCGAACAGCGGGTAGGCCACGAAGCGCGCGGTCATGTAGATCGCGATCGAGTTCACCCCGATCACGACGAAGAAGAAGGACCAGCGCCGCCATCGCATCACGTCGATCACGTAGAGAAAGAACGCGAACAACAGCATCGACGCGCCCGCGGCGAGCAGGCTGAAGGTCACGGTCCAGACGGCCTTGATCGGCGGGTAGTGAGGCGCGAGCAACGCGCCGGCGGTGATCGACGCGGTGCCGGCGAGGGCGAGCAGGATCGGCGTGCGTGCGGCGGTGAACGGCGATTGCAGCAGCAAGCCGCCGGCGAATGCGCCCGACAGCGTCACCGCCGCGCCAGAAAAAGTCGACAGGATGCCTTCGGGATCGTAACTGCCGCCGTAGAGCCGTCCCGGCAGGAAGATCCGGTCGATCCAGCCGTTGATGGCGCCGACCGGCGTCAGCACGCCCGCGCCATGGCCGGGGACCGGCACCCATAGCTGCAACACCGCGACGGTTGCAAGGATCGCGGCCAAGGTGGCCGCGCGATATATCCACCGGTCCAACAGGACGAAGACCGCGGCGGCGATCAAATAGGCGATGCCGATCTGGCCCAGCACGCTGGCCACCCGGAACTTATCCGGATCGATCGACCAGCCGAAGTTATAGACAATGCCGAGGACGATCAGGATCGCCGCCCGGCGCGCCGCGTGCGCCAAGGCGGCCCCGCGGCCGGCGGTCGCAAGCCGCCCGTGCGCCATCGACAGGGTAAGCGACACGCCAGACAGAAACATGAAGAGCGGAAAGACCAGGTCGTAGGCATGCACGCCCGCCCAGACCGCGTGCTTCAGCTGGCCGGAAACGACCGTTAGCCACGCCCAGCCGGTGCCCAGCGCCGCGGCATGCACCAGATGATCGCCGCCCATGATCCAGAACATGTCGAACCCGCGCAGCGCATCGAGCGAGGCGAGGCGTGTTGGCTTTGAATTTCTGTCGTTTTGCTCGGACATCGTCCGCAGCCTCGATTACCCCGCGAAGAACGGTTCGGCTATGCCCTTGGCGCCGGTGCCGTGGATCGCGAACAACCCGCCGGCGAGCGGTTGCGTGTCCTTCTCGTCGTCCTGCACGAAGATCGCGCCCGAGGTGACGTAGAGGATGTCCAGGTCCGGCCCCCCGAAGGTGCACATGGTGGGATAGCGCACCGGCAGGCGGATCGTGTCGATGATGGTGCCGGCGGGGTCGTATTTCGCGATTTGCCAATCATAGATATGAGCGCACCAGTAATAGCCGTCGGCGTCGACGGTGGCGCCGTCGATGCTGCCGGGGATGTCGGCGGTCGACGTGAACACGCGTTTGTTGCTGATCGCCCCCGACGCGATGTCGAAGTCGTAGTTGTAGCAAACCCGGCGGCGCGAATCGGAATAGTACATGGTCTTGTTGTCCGGGCTCCACGCGATGCCGTTCGACACCGTGATGCCGGTATCCATCTTATGAAGGCTCAGATCCGGGTCGAGCCGATAAAGCGAGCCGCCCTTGCCGCCGCTGTCGTCCAGGCTGCCGCACCAATAGCGGCCCATGCGGTCGCATTTGCCGTCGTTCAGGCGGTTGTCGGGCAGGTCGGGTTCGGGATCGGTGATCAGATCGACCGCACCGGATTCCGGATCGACGAAATGGAATCCCGATTTCAGCCCGGCGACGATGCCGCCCTGTTCCCGGAACACGAAGGAGCCGAGCAGGTCCGGCATCTCCCATTCATCGACCGTCCCGGTCTTGGGATCGAGCCGCTGGATGCGCGGCCGCCCCTTGCTGTCGGCCCAATAGATCGCCTGCTCGCGCGGGTTCCAGATCGGTCCCTCGCCGAGTGTGTTGCCCGCCTCCACGAGGCATTCGATTTCCGGCATGGTGCTTATCCTTTGAAATAGGGTTCGACGATTCCGGTGGCGCCGGTGCCGTAGATCGCGAACAGGCCGCCGGCGTGCGGCTGCTGTTCCGCCTCGCCCGGTTCGAGGAAACGGGTGGCCGAGACAACATAGAGGATATCCATGTTGGCGCCTCCGAAGGTGCACATGGTGGGCTGGCGCACGGGCAGGCGCACCCGGCCGACCGGCGTGCCGTCGGGCGCGTATTTGCCGATACACCAGTCATGCACTTCGGCGCACCAATAGAAGCCGGCCGCATCGACCGTGGCACCATCGATACGGAACGGCTTGTCGGTGGTGTCGACGATGACGCGCCGGTTGCTCACGCCGCCGGTCTCGATGTCGTAGTCATAGGCGTAGAGCGACTCCTTCCGCGTGTCGGAGAAATACATCGTCTTGTTGTCCGGGCTCCACGCGATGCCGTTCGAGCAGATGATGTCGGTGTCCAGCTTGCGGCAGGACAGGTCGGGATCGAGCCGGTAAAGCGATGCGGACGGTTTCGCCAACCCTTCGTCCATCGAGCCGCACCAGAAGCGCCCGGCCCGGTCGCACTTGCCGTCGTTCATCCGGTTACCGTCCATCCCCGGTTCCGGATCGACGATATACTCGATCTTCATCGCGTCGAGATCGTCGATGAAGGCGAAGCCCGATTTCATCGCGGCGCAGATGCCGCCCTGCTCGCGGAATACGATGCAGCCGACCGATTCAGGTGTCGGCCAGATGCGGTGCTCGCCGGTGGCCGGGTCGTAGCGTTGGATGTTGGGCTTCAGGTTGTCGCACCAGTAGAGCATCTGCTCTACCGGGTGCCAGATGACGCCCTCGCCGAGAATGTCTTTCGAGTCGACCAGCAGTTCGACATCGGCCATCGGGTCACTCCGCGTCTTGTCTCAGGAAATCGAAATCGCAGCCTTCGGGCGCCTGCAGCACGTGGTCCGCGTAGAGCCGCTTGTAGCCGCGCTTCGGATCGGCCAGGTCGGCGGTCGCCTCGCGATTCGCGAGTTCCGCGTCGTCGACCAACAGATCGAGTTGCCGGTCCTTGACGCTGAGGCGGATACGGTCGCCGGTCTGCACCCGCGACAACGGCCCGCCGGTCGCGGCCTCCGGCGCGATATGCAGGATGATGGTGCCGAAGGCGGTGCCGCTCATCCGCGCGTCCGACAGGCGCACCATGTCCTTCACCCCCTGTTTCGCCAGCTTGCCGGGGATCGGCAGGTAGCCCGCTTCCGGCATGCCGCTCTGACTCTTCGGGCCGGCATTCTGCAGCACCAGGAAATCGTCCGCGGTGACGTCGAGATCGGGATCGTCGATCCGATCGGCGAGATCGGCCAGCGATGCGAACACGACCGCGCGGCCTTCCTTCTCGAACAGTGACTCTTCGGCGGCCGAGCGTTTCAGGATCGCCCCGTCGGGCGCCAGCGAGCCGAACAGTGCGACCAAGCCGCCCTGCGGATAGACCGGGTCGTCGAAGCGGTGCACGACCGTGTGGTCGACATAGGCCGGTGGCGTTTCCAGCCGCTCGCCCAACGTCTCGCCCGCCACTGTCATACAGTCCAGGTGCAGCAAGGGCTTCAGTTCGTGCAGCACCGGGCCGAGCCCGCCGGCGGCGAACAGGTCTTCCATGTAATACGGGCCGGTCGGTTTCAGGTCGACCAGTACCGGGGTCTCGTCGCTGATCTCGTTCAGCCGGTCGAGCGAGACGTCGATGCCGCGCCGCCCGGCGACGGCGGTTAGGTGGATGATCGCGTTGGTCGACCCGCCGATGGCGAGCAGGACCCGCAGCGCGTTCTCGACCGACTTTTCCGTGATAATCTGGCTCGGGAGCAACTTCTCCTGCGCCAGGGCGACGGCGCGGGCACCCGACGCTTCGGCGGCGCGCAGCCTGTCCGCATGGACGGCGGGGATCGACGCGGTGCCCGGCAGGATCATGCCCAGCGTCTCGGCGATGCAGGCCATGGTGCTGGCGGTGCCCATCACCGCGCAGGTGCCGGCGGTGGTTGCCAGGCTGCCCTCGACCTCGCGGATCTCGGTGTCCGATACCTCACCGGCCCGGTAGCGCGCCCAGAAGCGGCGGCAGTCGGTGCAGGCGCCCAGGCGTTCGCCCTTATAAGGGCTGGTCATCATCGGCCCGGCGACCACGTGGATCGCGGGGATGTCCGCCGACGCCGACCCCATGAGCTGCGCCGGCAGGGTCTTGTCGCAGCCGCCGAGCAGGACGACCGCGTCCATCGGCTGCGCGCTGACCATTTCCTCCACGTCCATCGACATGAGGTTGCGGTACATCATGCTGGTCGGGTTCAGGAAAGTCTCGCCGAGCGAGATCGTCGGGAAGTCTATCGGCAGGCCGCCCGCGGCCAGGACCCCGCGCTTGGTCGCCTCGATCAGTTCGGGGAAATGACGGTGGCAGTTGTTGTATCCGCTGCCCGATTGCGCGATGCCCACGATCGGGCGGTTGAGGATTTCGTTCGAATAGCCCATCGATTTGGCGAAGGACCGCCGGAGATAGATCGAGAAATCCGCGTCGCCGTAGTTTGTGAGGCCCCGCGCGAGACCGTGTTTTGGTTTGTCGGCCATGAATACCCTTTGACTCTGCCCGCGCGGATCGCCGGGACGTGCGTTTCAACTGCAACGCAAGGGTCGCATGGTCGCCGGCTCGGATCAAATATCCGTCGGGTGGAACCGCTCCCGAGGCTGACGGGCTCGGTTCGCGCAATCGCTATTGGCAGTTGCCGGCGCCGTCGGGGAGAAGAATATAGGCAATTCGTGCGATCCGGCCTTGGCCGCGATGCATCGGGGCGGTCATGATCGCGCCCTTGGTGCGCTTGTCCAGTCCCGTTTCGAGCAAGCGATGGGCGCTCTTGAGGACCATGTCGTTGCGTTGCCCGTCCGTCTGCGGCGTCCAGATGATCAGGCATTGGCCGGGCTCTTCGGTGTCCCGCGGTGGCAGGACCGGGGTCGGCGGGTGATCGACCAGTGCGATATATTGCCAATCCAGCAGGCTGATGAACCGGGAGTCGGGGAAATAGGGCCGCAGGTTGCCCGCGAGTGGATAACCCAGCCAATCGCCGATCACCGTACCCCGTTTGAACCCGGCGGCTTCGAGTTGCCGTGCGAAATCCGCATACGGCATGTGGTAGTAGCCTTTGCTCTTGCGGAGCGGGTCGACGAAATATTTCACCGCCGCGGCGGATGGAACGATTATCGCAAAGGCCAACAAAGCGGTGGCGCAAAAATTGATCGCGCGTCCGGTCGTGCCAGCCGCTTGGACCCGCGCGAAAAAGTAGACCGGGAACAGGAACAGCAGGAACATGTAGTGAATGCGGACCCGCGACACGTCCAACGCCAGGACGCCGACGGCCGTGACCGTCAACATGATCAGGAACGTCACGCCAAGCAGCCGCCGGTACCGTGCCGCGGTGGCCGGCCGCGTTCCGGGGCGCAGAAGTGCGCGCGGAAAGAGCACGATCAGGATGACGATCAACGGCAACAGGAAACTGAGCACGGCGTTGCCGATTTCGATCAGCCCCCCGATCTCGATGCCGCTGTCCGTCTTCGGCAAGAAGCGGTCGCGGGCCAGCAGCGACAGCCACTCCCGCTCCGACCAAAGCCAAAGGTAATGCGGCAGGGCCAATGCGGCGGCGATCGCGGCGCTGAGCAACGTTCGGGCATCCGCGAGACGGCCGCGAAACGTCTTGTCCGCGAGGGCCGCCGGCAACAAGGCGGCAAGGAAAAGGGCATAGTTGTATTTCGACAGAAGGCCGATGCCGATCGCCACGCCCAGCATTAGATAAGACGACAGGTCGTCGCGCCGTTCCAGCCGCAGCAGCGCGACGAAGGTGAAGCAGAGCGATGCCGCCAACAACACCGAATGGGTGTAATGGAAGGTCAAATCCCATGAAACGTAGTAGATCGCGAGCGGGGAGAATGCGGCTAATGCGGCGAGCTTTTCGTCTTCCAGGACGGTCCGCGCGGCGTGATAAAGCAACCAAATGCTGACCCCCAGTAGCGCGAACTTTACCGTCACCACGGCGGCGATCGAGACGCCGAAGATGTGCTGCGACAGCACCACGATCCAAGTGAACAGCGGTGGATTCCGAACGCCGTAGCCCAAGGCCCAGTCTTGCGCGGAGATAAGCTGTTCCGCGTCGTCCGCATCGGTGCCGGGAAATAGGAAGGCGCGCATCAGCCAAAGCACGGACAACAGGCATCCCCAGACCAAGGGAACACCGCGGCCCGAGAACGCGAATTGGGCGACCGCTGCAGCGGTCCGATCAAGAAATGCCATCATGGCCAACGCCGCCAAGCCGGGTTAGGCGTTGTCCGGGGCAGCGTTTTGGGCATCCTGACGCCGCTGCCGGTGAACGAAATAGAGGTTTCGGCTGTAGATGAGCAGCCCGGCACCCTGGCCCACGATGAAGACCGGGTCTCCTTTATGGATCGCGTATGCAAGCAACGTGGCCCCGCCAAGCAGGCTGAAATACCAGAAGGCGACCGGGATGATGCTTTTCCGTTGCCGTTCGCTGAAGATCCACTGCACCAGAAAGCGCATGGAGAAGAACGCCTGCCCCACGAAACCGATTACAAGCCACACGGTTGCCGTCATTCGCTTAGTCCCTGTGATCTATTGTGGGAAGTTTGGTGCGCCGCTGCAGCCATAGCACGCCGATCAGATCGACGATGCCCGGCCACAGGCGGTTATGGAAGCCGTATTTCGATACGCCATGTTCTCGATGCCGGTGCGAGACCGGCGCCGTGATCACGGCGCCGCCGTGCCGCTGCACGAGCGCCGGCAGGAAGCGATGCATGTGATCGAAATACGGCAGCGCCATGAAGATGTCGCGCCGGAACAGTTTGAGACTGCATCCGGTATCGCTTATCCCGTCTTTCAACAATCCGCCGCGTACGCCGTTCGCAACGCGTGACGATAGTTTCCGAAACCAGTTGTCGTGCCGCTTCTCGCGTTGGCCCGCCACCATCGCCACCGGGTGCGCCGCCGTGTCGCGGGCTTCGATGAGTTTGAGGATTCCCGCGGGCGGATTCTGCCCGTCGCCGTCCAATGTGACCACCCAGTCGGCCTTGGCGGCGGCGACGCCGCTGCAGGTCGCCGTGCTCTGCCCGCACGCGTCGCGATGGCGGATCACGCGAAGCCAGGGATAGCCGGTCTGCGCGGTGGTCAAAACGGCGTCCGTGCCGTCGCGGCTGCCGTCGTCGACGACGATTACTTCGAAATGCAGCGCCGACAGGCAATCGCGGATTTCGTCCAGCAACGGTCCGATGTTGTCCACCTCGTCCTTCACGGGAATGACGACCGAGAGCGCGGGCGCGTTCTCCGCGCCGGTCGCGTGCCCTTCCGTGCTCGCCGTATCCTGGTCCGACCTCTGCATGACCGTGTCCGGTAGCCGTTTGCCGCCCCGCCGCAAGGCGTTCGACTGTGGCTCGCTCCCTTAGCGTTTGGCCCGCGCGTTTTAGAGGATTGCCGTGGCTTTGGCGAGCCCCAAGCCTTATAGACGGCGCAGCACCATCATCCGAGAGAAAAATACCCGCTCGACCTTTTCCACCGCGAAACCGGCGTCGCGGAAAAGGCCGGACAGATCGTCGCGGATATAGTCGGCGTAATACGGCTCATGCATGGCCTGCGGGAATCGGTCGAGCAGCGGGTCGTAGTCCGGCCGGTCGCCGTATTGTATCGAATCCATGAACAGCAGCTGGCCGTTCGGTTTCAAGACCCGGCCAATCTCACCGGCGATGCGCCGCCGCACGGCGTTCGGCACTTCGTGGAACAGGAAGATACAGGTGGCGATATCGATGCTGGCGTCGGCGGCGGGCAGGGCTTCCGCGTTCGCGACGGCGAGGTGACGGCGCGACCAATGGCGCAGCGTCCGGCGCGCCCGCGTCAGGTAGGGCGCGCTCAAATCCGTACCGGTGACGCGCAAACGGGGATAATTGTCTTTCACGAAAGACAGGAACCGTCCGGTGCCGCAGGCGACGTCGAACAGATGTGTGTCGCGGATGCGGCGGTTTGCGAAGGTGTCGCGCAACGGTACCAGCAGTTGCCGCCGCATGGCGTCTGCGCCGCCGGTGAACAGGACCTCGACCTGATAGTCGTAGAGCGCGGCCGAGTTATAGCTGAGATAACCATCGCTCTGATAGTGGAAATTCTGCAGATAGTAGCGCGGGTACCGGCCGCGGTACTCCGGCGTGAATACTTCCTGGCCCCGCCGGTCGCGCTTGCGGTCGTTGACCTGGCCCAGATCGTCGAAATACCGCGCCGACTGGCGCAGCACGGACAATGGGTTGGGCCACATATCGTGCGGCGGCCGATACAAGCCCGCATCGATATTGGCCCAGTCCCGCTCGAACAGGTCCTTTAGATCGTCATTGATGGTCTGCCACGAGGGCAGCCCGATATCGCCATCGGCCGATGCATCGCGCTTCGGCGGCGGTGACAACCGGGCGGTCAGGGCGTAGTGGCCGGCGAACCAACCCGTTCGGACGGTTTGGGCCAGCCGGTAGGAAAGCCGGTCCAATGAACCCATAACGCCTCGGGCGGGGGGTTGGTCGGTGATTTCTGCGGACATATCCTAAATATCGGTCGATTTCGGCTTCTGGCCATATTGCGGTCGGCCCCGCCTTCCTGTAGTGCAGTTTCACGGAAAGGCAGCAGGAAATCCAGAAGGACCGGAGGGGTATGTTCAAGACACTCGACGATTTGACGGTTGCAGGCCAACGGGTGTTGGTGCGTGGCGATCTTAACCTCCCGGTCCAGGACGGCCGGGTGACCGACACCACGCGGATCGACCGGATGCTGCCGACGCTGCGCGAGCTTATGGACAAGGGCGCGCGCGTGGTGGTGATCTCGCATTTCGGCCGTCCCAAGGGGCAGGTGGTTCCCGAGATGTCGCTGAAACCGGTCGCCGACGCGCTATCGCAGGCGCTCGGCGGAACCAAGGTCGCCTTCGCGGCCGACTGTATCGGCGATGCCGCCACGGCGGTGGTCGATGATCTGGCCGACGGCGAGATCGCGCTATTGGAAAATCTGCGCTTTCATCCGGGCGAAGAGGCGAACGATGCTGGCTTCGCCGGCGACTTGGCCGCGCTCGGCGATCTTTACGTCAATGACGGATTCTCCGTCTCGCACCGGGCGCACGCCTCGACCGAGGCGATCGCACGATTGCTGCCGTCTGCCGCCGGCCGCAACATGCAGGCCGAGCTCGAGGCGTTGGAATCGGCACTCGGTGACCCCAAGCGTCCGGTCCTGGCGGTCGTCGGCGGGGCCAAGGTTTCGACCAAGCTGGCGGTGCTCGGCAACCTGATCGAAAAGGTCGACGCCTTGGTCATCGGCGGCGGCATGGCGAATACCTTCCTGCATGCGCTCGGCACGGACGTGGGGGCAAGCCTGTGCGAGGCGGACTTGGCGGACACCGCGCGCGACATCATGGCGAAGGCCGATGCGGCCGGATGCGAGATCATTCTGCCGTCGGACGTGGTGATCGCCGGCAAGCTCGAGTCCGGCGCGCCGTCCGAAACGGTCATGACCGCGGCGGTGCCGCCGGAGAAGATGATCCTCGATATCGGTCCCGATAGTGCGGCGGCGTTGAGCGATCGGCTCGGATCGATCCGTACGCTGTTGTGGAATGGCCCGCTGGGCGCCTTCGAATTCCCGCCCTTCGACGCCGCGACGGTGACGGTGGCCCGGGCCGCGGCGAAATGCACCGAGGCCGGCGACATGGTGTCCGTCGCAGGTGGCGGGGATACAGTGGCGGCCTTGCGTCACGCGGGCGTTGCCGGCTCCTTCTCTTATATATCGACCGCCGGCGGGGCCTTCCTCGAATGGCTGGAAGGAAAGGAATTGCCGGGGGTCGCGGCGTTGCGCCAGGGCTAGCAGGCCTTAACCATATGTTTACGAGCTAAACCTAGGGTTCCCTCGGATTCACGTTGTAACCGAGGAACCGAGATGGAACTTTCCTCCGTAATTCAAGGTCTTGCGACACCGGCGAAATCGTCGCAGAGCCTGGGATCGGCGGCCAATCAGCAAACGCTGTCGGCCGAAACGAACGTAAAAGCGCAGACGCAACAGGCGCTTAAGCCGGCCGACGAGGCCGGCGCCGCCAAGCAGGACCCGCAGAACCGTGGGAATGGCGCGGGATCGACATCGCAGGGCCGCGGTACCCTGATCGACATCAAGATCTAACGACGGGCGCATGATGTCCCGGAATCCGGATCGCCGTTACGGTCCGGGTGAGGTGTGCGCTCACGTTGTCCGAGGGGTTGCCCCGGTCGTCCCGGCGCGACACATTATCCGGTATGGCTGAGTCGACTTCCAATCCGCCCGAAAGGCCGGGACCGAGCGTGCGGGAAATTCCGGACGGCGACAACCGTCTGCGCCTGGTTTGCCCCGATTGCGGTTTCATTAACTACGAGAATCCCAAGATCGTCGTCGGCGCGGTGGTGACCTGGCAGGACCAGTTCCTGCTCTGCAAGCGCGCTATCGATCCGCGCCACGGCTATTGGACGATCCCCGCCGGATATCTGGAATTGAACGAGACGGTGACCGACGGCGCCATCCGCGAGGCGCAGGAAGAGGCCTGCGCCGACATCCACATTGACGCGCTGCTTGCCGTCTATAACGTGCCGCGCATCAGCCAGGTTCAGCTCATCTACCGCGCAAGCCTGCGCGAACCGGTCTTCGCCGCCGGGGAGGAGAGCCTGGACGTCGCGCTCTATGATTGGGACAACCTTCCCTGGGACGAGCTCGCCTTTCCGTCCGTGCGGTGGGCGCTCAATCATTTCAAGGAAGTGGCCGGTCAGCCGGCTTTCGAGCCGCGCACCAACCCGGCCGGGGATTTGGGCAACTACTAGGGATCCGACGGCTCTTCCTGGTCCGGCGGTACGATCTGGTGGCGGGTGATCAATGGCACCTGAAACGCGGTAAACGCGAAGGTGAGCAGCAGGATCCCGAAAATCTTGAAATTGACCCAGACGTCGGTCGACATGGTGCGCCACACGATCTCGTTCAGCACCGCCATGACCGCGAAGAAGATCGCGAACCGCAAGGTCAGGATGGTCCACCCCCGGTCGGTCAGTTGCCAGGCCGATTGCATAAGCGGTTTGAGCAGCGGCTTGCGCAACAACAGCCCGCCGAACAGGATCACCGCGAACAACGCTTGCACCAGCGTCGGTTTCATCTTGATGAAACGTTCGTCGTTCAGCCACAGCGTCAGCCCGCCGAACACCATGACGATCGCTGCGGTGACGACCGGCATAACCGGAATCCGCCGTTCGATGGCAAAGGACAGGATGATCGAGATCGTTGTCGCGACCATGATCGCGGCGGTGGCTGTGAACAGATCGCCCAACCAATAGGCGACGAAGAAGGCGACCAGCGGGCCGTAGTCGACGACCGGCTTCAGCCAAGGCGGGGCGGTTTTGGACATGGCGGCGTTATATCAACGCCGGGGTGCGGCGGCAAAGACTGTCGCGGGTCCGCTGCATCAAGATTTCGCCAGCGCCGCGCGGCAGCGGCGCCGTTGTGACCCTATGCCGCAGCGGCAGCGTGGCCGTGCGCCCACGGATCGATTAGACTCACAGGTGGAACCGCCCGTGGCGACCGCGTGAGACGATGACCGAAATCAGCTTCAGGAGTTTGATTGCGCCGGAAACGGCGGAGAGCTTCGCCGCCGCCGTGCGGGACGGCAAGCCGTTGGCGATCGCCGAGGATGCGGGCCGCGGCGCGGGGCTGTTTTCCTGGGACGACGCCAACCGGTTGCTCAACGTGTCGAAGCTTTGGTCGGCGCAGACCTTGCGGCCGATCGTCGATGGCACGCCGGCGGACCCGCAGGACTATTGCTTCCAGGCGCGCAACCGGGACAGTCAGATGCTGTGGCGGCCGGACCCGGAATCCGTCGCCCAACAGCTAGGCGCTGGGGCGGCGCTGGAAATGGATGCGGTCGAGACGCTGACCCCTGCCTTGGCGCGCGTGGCGGCTGCTTTCCAATCGGGGCTCGGCGCGCCCTGCAGCATCATGGTCAACGCCGCCCCCGTGGCGCAGCAGCCGGTGAATGCCCGGTTCCAGACCGGCGACACGATCGTGCTGAATTTGGAAGGGGTTCGCACATGGCGGCTGTTCGGCGGCGGCTTCGAGCATCCCGTGAACGAACCTGGCTATGCATTCGACAGCCTGCCGCTCGATTTCCACGAAGCGAATTGCGGTGGTGTCGAACAGGATGTCACGCTCGGCCCCGGCGCCGCGCTCTTCATTCCCGCCGGCCGCTACCACGATGCCCCGGCGGGGGTGGGCAGCGGACTGCATCTGGAGTGTACGGTCATCCGGCCGACAGGGCTGGACCTGGCATCGATGCTGGAAGAGGTCGTGTCCGGCGATGCCCTGTATCGGACGGCGATGCCGCGCTTCGACGATCCGGACGGTCATGATGCGCATTTCGCGGCGCTGGCGGCACGGCTGCCGGAACTGGCCGTGGAGGTGGGACTGGCCGCTCGGATGCGCGACGGTCAGCGGCGCGCGGCCTTCCAGCAATGCGTCGGCGGGTTCACCTTGCCGTCGCAGGCGGATGCAATGGTCTATCGCGTGCGCGCGGGCGGGGCGACGCTCGTCCGGCGCGGCCAAGACTGGATGCTGCGCACGTCCAACGGCAAGGCGACGATACCGGCGGCGGCGCGTGACCTCGCCCAGTGGGCGCTCGATCGGGATTTCGTCACCGACGCCGACGCGGCGCGCGCGGCCCCCGAGATGTCGGCCGCGGACCGGGACGCGGCATTGTCCGCGATGCGCGACGCGGGCCTGCTG
Source organism: Alphaproteobacteria bacterium (assembly GCA_965228425.1). GTDB lineage: Bacteria > Pseudomonadota > Alphaproteobacteria > UBA8366 > UBA8366 > JAJFJD01. Next base: position 750,452 of record OZ245815.1, read on the forward strand.
GAAGCGGTGGGAGAGTGACGTGACCGCGCGCGACCTGACCTTTCAAAGCCTGCTTGACCCGGTGTCGCGCAATTCATTCGAGTCCGCGTATCGCGACCGGCGGCACCTGCATGTGCCTGGGTCCGAACGCAAGTTCGCCGATATCTTCTCCTGGGACGCGTTCAACGCGCTGCTGGATCGGTCCACGCTCTGGTCCGGTCAGACCATGTCGCTGGCGGTCAACGGCCCGACGCTGCCGCCGGAGGATTACTGCATCCCGGTCACCGGCCGCGACGGGCACCCGGCGATGCAGCCGGACCGCGCCAAGGTGATGCGGCAGATTCGCGCCGGTGCGACGCTGGTGCTCAACCTTACCGAATCTCTCACGCCGGAACTGGCGCATGTCGCGGGCATGCTGCAGGTGGTCTACGGCTGCCCGCTGAAATGCAACATCTACTGTTCTTGGCAAGAACAGAAAGGCTTCCAGGCGCATTTCGACCACACCGATGTTTTCGTCCTGCATATCGCCGGGCGCAAGCACTGGAACCTCTACGAAGGCCGGTTCGAGCAGCCGGTCTCCAGCACCGAATTCGCCTTCACCGCGCTGCCGAAGGACTTTCACGACGAGAAGAAGGGCGCCATCGCCGAGGAACTCGAACTGACGCCGGGCGACCTGCTCTACATTCCGAAGGGCCAGTATCACGATGCGTTGGCGACGAGCGAAGCGACGCTGCATCTGACGTTCGGTGTGATCCAGCCGAATGGCGTGGACTTGCTTGGCATGATCGGGCGCAGCCTCGCCGAGGATCCGATGTTCCGCGCGCCGCTGCCGCATTTCGACGACACCGCGGCGCATGATGCTCACGTCACGAAGCTGGTTGGGCGGGTCGCCGAGATCGTCGGCATGCCAACGACCCGCGACTACATGCGGAACTACCAGCAAGGTACGGCGACGATGGAATGCCTGCCGGTGTTCGACCTGCCATCGCCGCAGGCGATCGATCTCTACTGGGTGCGCGGCGCAGCGCCGACATCCGGGTTATCGGAAGAGGACCGCGAGGTTGCCGATTGGGTTGCCGGCCGCGAGTATTTCACCACCGCCGACCTGACCCGCGCCTTCGGCCTGTGGGACGGGTTGCGCCTGGCCCAGGTGGTCGACCGGCTCGTCGCCGCCGGCATGGTCGAGCGGCGCGAAGGATAACCTTCCACGCGACACTTGATATTGTGGTGCCGGCGGCGCTATACCTCCAAATATGGTAGCAGATGGACCAGCCGGTCCTGCGGGAACCGGCCAAATTCCCGGCGTTGCCCCGGCACGCCAACAGCCGCAGCGGCAGGAAACGCCGCAGCAGACGCGGACGCCCAACCAGGTGCCCGCGACGGCGGCGGCGGGAAGCCCCACGGACGTGGAGGCGGCGGCGAAACGTCTGGATGTCCTGTTGGATAAGGATGCCGACAGCGGCCCCCGCCAGGACGTGCCGCGCCGGGGCTTCTACCTCAATCTGCTCGTCTAGAATTTCGGGTTAGTCTTCGAGGCCCATCAGGCCGCGCGCGAAACTGGTCGCGTCGAAGGGGCGCAGATCGTCCGCGCCCTCGCCGACGCCGATCGCGCGCACCGGGATGCCGAACTTTTCCGCCAGCGCCACCAGCACCCCGCCCTTGGCCGACCCGTCCAGCTTGGTCACAACCAGCCCGGTGATCGGCAGCATCTCCTTGAACGTTTCGACCTGGCTCAGCGCGTTCTGGCCGGTGGTCGCGTCGAGCACGAGCAGGCAGTCATGCGGCGCGTCCGCATCGAGCTTGGCGATGACCCGGGCGATCTTCTCTAACTCCGCCATCAAATTGGCCTTGTTGTGCAGCCGCCCCGCGGTGTCGATCAGCAGCACGTCGGCCGCGTCGGTCTTGGCGGTTTGCAGGGCGTCGAAGGCGAGACCGGCGGAATCCGCATTCGGCTTGCCGGCGATCACCGGGCAGTTGGTGCGCTCACCCCAGACCTTGAGCTGGTCGACCGCGGCGGCACGGAAGGTATCGCCCGCGGCCAGCACCACGCGGTGACCGTCCTCGCCGAGCGCCTTGGCGAATTTGCCGATCGTGGTCGTCTTGCCGGTGCCGTTGACCCCGATCACCAGCACCACATGCGGCTTGCGCGACCGGTCGATCTCGATCGGCTGGGCGACCGGCTCCAGGATCTTCGCAATTTCCTCGGCCAGCGCCCCGCGCACTTCCTCCGGCGACACTTCCTTGTCGAAGCGGGTGGCGGCGACGGTGCTGGCCAATTTGGCGGCGGTCGCCGGGCCCACGTCGGCGGTGATCAGGACCTCTTCCAATCCTTCCAGCGCTTCGCTGTCGAGCTTGCGCCGTGTCAGCACCGAGGCGATGCCGTCGACGATCCGGTTCGAGGATTTGCTGAGGCCGGCGCGAAGGCGCGACAACCAGCCCTGGCCGCTCATGCCGCGGCCTCGGCGAGGAGCGTGCCGGTCAGGGCGGAATCGTCGGCGCCGGTGATGCGCATCCGGACGAGGGCGCCCGGGGCCAGCCCATCCGGCAGGCGGACCGGCGCATACTGCTCGGTGCGGCCGCGCTCGGCCGTTTCGACCAGCACGGTCGTTTCGCCGCCAACGCAACCACTCAAGAAATCGGCGACGCGGCGCTCGCCAGCGTCGCGCAATTGTTTCGCCCGGTCGCGGCGTACGGCCTTCGGCAGCTGCGGCATGCGGGCAGCGGGGGTACCGGGGCGTGGGGAGTACGGGAAGACATGCAACCAGGTCAGGCCGCAATCGTCGATCAAATCCAGACTCCGCCGGAACATCTCATCCGTTTCCGTCGGGAAGCCGGCGATCAGGTCCGCGCCGAACACTACGTCCGGCCGCAGGGCCCGCACCTGTTCACAGAAGGCGACGGCGTCGGCGCGGCCGTGCCGCCGCTTCATCCGCTTGAGAATTAGGTCGTCGCCGGCCTGCAGCGACAGGTGTAGATGCGGCATCAGCCGGGGTTCACCGGCGATCAGGTCGAGCAAGTCGTCGTCGACCTCGACCGCGTCGATCGACGAGATCCGAAGCCGCGGCAATTCCGGGACCAGCGCCAGCAGGCGGCGGACCATCTGTCCCAGCGCGGGCTGGCCCGGCAGGTCCGCGCCGTAGGAAGTGATGTCGACGCCAGTCAGCACGATTTCCGCATAGCCGTTGGCGACCAACTGTTGGACCTGTTGAACGATCCGGCCGATCGGCACCGACCGGCTATTGCCGCGGCCGTAGGGGATGATGCAGAAGGTGCAGCGGTGATCGCAGCCGTTCTGCACCTGGACGAAGGCGCGGGCGCGATCCTCGAAACCGGTGATCAGATGCCCGGCGGTTTCCTGCACCGTCATGATATCACCGACTGCGACGGGGGCGTCCGCATCGGGCGCGAAGCTCTCCGCCTGCATCTTCTCGGTATTGCCGATCACGCGGTCGACCTCGGGCATGGCGGCGAAAGCGTCCGCGTCCCGTTGCGCCGCGCAGCCGGTGACCACGATCCGGGCCGTCGGATTGTCGCGCCGGGCCTTGCGGATTGCCTGGCGCGCCTGCCGTTCGGCTTCCGCCGTCACGGCGCAGGTATTGACGATCACCGCGTCGTCCAGCCCGGCGGTTTCGGCATGCCCGCGCATGACCTCGGATTCGAAGGCGTTCAGCCGGCAGCCGAAGGTGATGATCTGCGGGCGGACGCTCATCCGGTCAGCTCCCCGGTGAAGCTCAGCGCGGTCGGCCCGGCGAGCACGACATGGTCATCGTCTTCGCGCCAGTCGACCGACAGCGTGCCGCCGTCCAAATCCAGGTCGACCGCGCGTCCGGTCAGCCCGCGCCGGTGCGCGGCGACCGCGGTGGCGCAGGCCCCGCTGCCGCAGGCCTGGGTGATCCCGGCGCCGCGTTCCCACACCCGCAGGCGGATGCGGTTTGGTCCGGTGACGGTGGCGACCTCTACATTGGTTCGTTCGGGGAACATCGGATGATGCTCGATCTCCGGTCCCAGGGCGGGCAGGTCGATCGCATCGGCGTCGTCCACGAAGAAGACGCAATGCGGGTTGCCCATGTTCACGGCGGCCGGGTTGGCCAGCGGTCCGTGTTCGATCGTCAGCGAAAGGGTGTCGGCCTGCTCGCGCAGCGGGATTTCCGACCAGTCGAGCCGAGCGGGGCCCATATCGACGGCGACGATGCCGTCCGCGCCAGTCTCGGCCGTCAGCAGGCCGGCCGCCGTCTGAACGGTCGCTGTCCGTTGACCCGATTCTTCCATCAGCGCCGCGACGACGCAGCGGGTGCCGTTGCCGCAGGCCGCCGACTCACTGCCGTCGGCGTTGTAGAACCGAAGGAAGGCGTCGGCGCGGTCGTCATCCGATTGATCTATCAGGATAAGTTGATCGAACCCGACACCACGGCGGCGGTCGGCGATGGCGCGAATCCGGTCCGGCGCGAGCTCGACGGGCGCGCTGCGCCGGTCGATCACGACGAAGTCGTTGCCGAGACCATGCATCTTGGTGAAGGCGATCATCGCTGCCATCCTTGTGAACACAGCCTTATATGGCGGTGACGGCGCGCAAGTCTAGGAAATTAAGGCGTTTCGATGCTGTTTGAATACGGTCTCAGACGCTTGACTTGCCCTCCGGCAGCGGTACAAGCCGCCTGCCTTTTGAGAAAAAAGCATGCGGCCAGCCCCGAGGGGCTCCGCCAGTCCGCGAGGGTTCGCGCACTGGCGCCATTTCCCTTTGTACGGGCCGTAAGTTGAACGGACCAATTCGCGAACGACCGGTAGGACAGCGCAGGACAACTCATGTTCGACAGTCTGACAGATCGTCTCGGAGACGTTTTCGACCGCCTCAAGCGCCGTGGCGCGCTCAAGGAGCAGGATGTCGATACGGCGCTCCGCGAAGTCCGGGTCGCGCTGCTGGAAGCGGACGTCGCCCTGCCCGTGGTCAAGGAACTGATCGACAAGGTCAAGGAAAAGGCCGTCGGCAGCGAGGTTCTCAAGTCGGTGACGCCGGGCCAGATGGTCATCAAGGTCGTCCACGACACGCTGGTCGAGACATTGGGCGGCGAGGAAGACCCGATCATGCTGCCCGCCGATCCGCCGGGCGCCTTCCTCATGGTCGGTCTGCAAGGGTCGGGTAAGACCACGACGACGGCGAAGCTCGGGCTGCGCCTCAAGGAACGCGAGAACAAGAAGGTTTTGATGGCGTCGCTCGACGTGGCGCGCCCCGCCGCGCAGGAACAACTCAAGGTGCTGGGCGAGCAGGCGGACGTGGCGACGTTGCCGATCGTCGCGGGCCAGGGACCGGTCGAGATCGCGCGCCGCGCCATGCAAGCGGCCACGCTGGGCGGGTTCGACGTGATCCTGCTGGACACCGCCGGCCGGCTGCATGTGGACGATGCGCTGATGGACGAGGTCGCGGCGGTGCGCGACGTGTCGATGCCGCTGGAGACATTGCTCGTGGCGGATGCCATGACCGGTCAGGACGCGGTCAACGTGGCGACCAGTTTCAACGAGCGCGTCGGCCTGACGGGCATCGTGCTGACCCGGGTCGACGGCGACGCGCGCGGTGGCGCCGCCCTCTCGATGCGCGCGGTCACCGGCAAGCCGATCAAACTGCTCGGCGTCGGCGAAAAGCTCGAAGACGTGGAAGCTTTCCATCCCGACCGGATCGCCGGCCGTATCCTCGGCATGGGCGACGTGGTCAGCCTGGTGGAGAAGGTCGCCGAGACGGTCGAGGTCGAGGAGGCGGAGAAACTCGCCGCCAAGCTCAAGAAAGGTCAGATGGACCTCAACGACCTGGCCGACCAGCTCAAGCAGCTCCGGCGCATGGGCGGGATGTCCGGCGTCATGAATATGCTGCCGGGCATCGGCAAGATGAAGAACCAGATGGCCGAGGCCAATCTCGATGAATCGGTGGTCAAGCGGCAGGAGGCGATCATCCAGTCGATGACGCCGCAAGAACGCCGTCAGCCGAAAGTCATCCAGGCGTCCCGCAAGCGGCGTATCGCCGCCGGATCGGGAACGTCGGTCCAGGACGTGAACAAGCTGCTCAAGCAGTTCCAGATGATGAACAAGATGATGAAGAAAATGGGCAAAATGGGGAAGAAAGGCATGATGCGCGGCGGTCTGCCGCAGATGCCCGGATGCCCGGCATGCCCCCGCGTTTCTAGAACGCGGTCAGACACCGAACACCAAACGACACCTATTTTATCGACGAGGGAAACTCACTGATATGTCACTAAAAATTCGACTAGCCCGGGGCGGCGCCAAGAAGCGGCCCTTTTATCGGATCGTCGTCGCCGATTCGCGGATGCCGCGGGACGGCCGCTTCATCGAGAAGGTGGGCACCTACAATCCCATGCTCAACAAGGACGACCCAAACCGGGTGACGCTGGTCCAGGAGCGTGTCGAGCATTGGCTGTCGGTGGGCGCACTGCCGTCCGACCGGGTTGCCCGTTTCCTCGGCAAGGCGGAGATCATTCCGATGCCGACCTATCGCGAGTCGCCGAAGAAGAGTGCGCCGCGTCCGAAGACGCTGGAGAAGCAAGCCGCCCGCGAAGAGAAGAAGCAGGCCGCTGCCGAAGCCGCCAAAGAAGCCGCGGCGGCGGCAGCCGCTGCACCGGCGGCGGAAGAGCCCGCTGAGGAACCCGCCGAAGAAGCCGCTGCAGAGGCGCCGGCCGAAGAAACGGCCGCCGAAGCCCCCGCAGAGGAAAAGGCGGAAGAGGTGAAGGCCGAGGAGGCGCCGGCCGAAGAAAATGCCGACGATAAGGCGGAGGAAAAAGCCGAAGAGGCGCCGGCCGAGGAAGCGGCCAAGGAAGAGGAGAAGAAGGACGGCTAACGCCGTTCCGACCGAATCTTCATGATGATGGAGCAAGTGGATATGGCGGACCGTAAGGTCTGTATCGGGGTGATAGCCGGCGCGCACGGGGTCCGTGGCCAAGTGCGCGTGAAGAGCTTCACTGCCGAACCGCGGGACGTGACGGCCTATGGCCCGGTCACGGACGCCAGCGGTGCGCGCCAATTCGACTTGCGCATCACGGGGGCCGCGCGCGGCATGATGCTGGCGAAGATCGACGGCGTCGGCGACCGGGACGCGGCGGATATGCTGCGCGGCACCGAGCTGTATGTCGACCGCGATCGCCTGCCGGCGCCCGATGAAGACGAATACTACTACGCCGACCTGATCGGCCTGGACGCGGTGTCGACCGATGGCACGGCGTTGGGCAGTGTCCGCGCCATGCATAATTTTGGCGCGGGCGACATGATCGAGTTGGAGGACGGGTCGGGTAAGACCGAGTTGCTGCCGTTCACGGCGGCGGTCGTCGCGTCGGTCGACCTGGAAGCCGGCGTGGTGACGATCGATCCGCCGCATGAAATCTTCGTGCGGCCCGATGCCCATCTCGACGAAGACGGTGATACCGGCGACGGCGCGGACGAGCAAGGGGAGGCCGGCAAATGAACTGGACTGCCCGCGTCCTGACGCTGTTCCCGGAAATGTTCCCGGGTCCGCTCGGCGATTCGCTCGCCGGCAAGGCGCTGGCGTCAGGTCTCTGGTCGCTGCGCACGATCGATATCCGCGATTTCGCGAAGGACCGCCACGCCACGGTGGACGATACGCCCTTCGGCGGCGGCCCGGGCATGGTGATGCGCGCCGACGTGGTCGACGATGCGATTGCCTCGGTGGTCGATGAACCCGGTCCCATGGTCTACCTTACGCCGCGCGGACAGCGGCTCGACCAGAAACTGGTCGGCGACCTTGCCGCCGGGCCGGGGATGACGGTCCTGTGCGGCCGGTACGAGGGGATCGACGAACGGGTCATCGAATCGCGCGACTTCACCGAAATCAGCCTCGGCGATTTCGTATTATCGGGCGGCGAGCCGGCGGCGGTTGCGCTGATCGACGCCTGCGTGCGGCTATTGCCGGGCGTGATGGGCGACGCGGCGTCGCTCGAGGAAGAAAGCTTTCAAAGCGGGTTGCTGGAATACCCGCACTATACGCGGCCGGCGGAATGGCAAGGCCGGTCGGTGCCCGATGTCCTGGTCTCCGGGCACCATGAAAAGATACGCGCCTGGCGGCGCGAACAGGCAGAACGCATTACCCGCGAGCGGCGGCCCGATCTCTGGGACCGCTATACCGCGCAGATTTAAGGAACGAGGACGGAAACATGAACATCATTCAAAAGGTAGAGCAGGCCCAGCTGGACAAGCTCACGGCGGAGCGCGATATCCCGCCGTTTCGGCCGGGCGATACGATCCGTGTCCAGGTGCGCGTCGTCGAGGGCACCCGCGAGCGTATCCAGGCCTTCGAAGGGGTCTGTATCGGCCGCAAGAACGCCGGCTTGAACAGCTCCTTCACGGTGCGCAAGATCAGCTATGGCGAAGGCGTCGAGCGGGTCTTTCCGCTGCACAGCCCGCGGATCGACGCGATCGAGGTGGTGCGCCGGGGTTCGGTGCGCCGCGCAAAGCTGTATTATCTTCGCGGTCGTCGCGGAAAATCGGCGCGGATCACCGAGGACACGAGCCAGCGCCGCTCGCAGGAAGCCGCGGCGCATAACGACGCCGTGGCGGCCGACGCCAAAGCCGCCGAAGCGGCAGCCGCTGTCGAAGAGAAGACGGAAGACTAGATAAGACCAATAAGACCAAATGCGAGCCCAAGGGGACAACGATCCCCGCCGGGCGCCGGGAGCACGGGTGATGAGCAAACCTCGAACTTTGTTCGAAAAGATTTGGGATAGCCACGTCGTCGATGTCGAGGAGAACGGCACATGCCTTCTCTATATCGACCGTCATCTCACCCATGAGGTGACGACGCCGCAGCCGTATGAAGGATTGCGCCAGGCGGGCCGTCCGGTGCGCCGGACCGATGCGACGCTCGCGGTGATCGACCACAACATCGCGACCGACCGCAGCGAGGGTATCCCCGAGGACTCACAGCTTCAGATCGATACCCTGATCAAGAACTGCGCGGATTTCGGGGTCGAGCTGTTCCATTTCGACGATGTGCGGAACGGTATCGTGCATATCATCGGGCCGGAGCAGGGCTTCACCCTGCCGGGCACGACACTGGTTTGCGGCGATAGCCATACCGCGACGCATGGCGCGTTCGGCGCGCTGGCCTTCGGCATCGGCACGTCCGAGGTCGAGCACGTGCTGGCGACGCAGACCCTGATCCAAGCGCCGGCCAAGAGCATGCGCGTCACGGTCGATGGCGCGTTGCCGTTTGGCTGCACAGCGAAGGATTTGGTCCTCGCCATCATCGGCAAGGTCGGCACCGGCGGCGGTACCGGGCATGTCATCGAATACGCCGGGCAGGCGATCGAGGATCTGTCGATGGAAGGCCGCATGACGGTCAGCAACATGACGATCGAGGCCGGTGCGCGCGCCGGATTGATCGCGCCGGACGAGAAGACGTTCGAGTTCCTGAAGGGCCGGCCGATGTCGCCGAAGGGTGAACAGTGGGACGCGGCTGTCGCCTATTGGAAGACGCTGCCGAGTGATCCGGGCGCGCAATACGACAAGGAAGTGACGCTCGACGTGTCGGAAATCGTGCCGCAGATCACCTGGGGCACCAGCCCGGAAGATGTCATGCCGATCACCGGCACGGTGCCGGACCCGACGGCCGAACCCGACGGCGACAAGCGCGACAGCATGCAGCGCGCGCTCGACTATATGGGGCTGACAGCTGGAACGAAAATGACCGACGTGCCGATCGACCGGATTTTCGTGGGGTCGTGCACCAATGGCCGGATCGAGGATATGCGGGCGGTTGCCGCCGTGGCCAAGGGCCGCAAGGTGGCCGACGGCGTGCGCGCGATGATTGTGCCGGGGTCCGGCCTCGTCAAGCAACAGGCCGAGGAAGAAGGCATCGCCGACATCCTGAAAGAGGCCGGTTTCGAATGGCGTGAGCCTGGCTGCTCGATGTGCCTGGCGATGAATGTCGACCGGCTCGAGCCGGGCGAGCGCTGTGCGTCCACCACGAACCGGAACTTTGTCGGCCGACAGGGCCGCGACGGACGCACGCATTTGGTGAGTCCCGCCATGGCCGCTGCGGCGGCGGTGACGGGCCGATTTGCCGACGTACGGGAGCTGATGGAGTAACAATGTCGTCCAATGCAATGAAGAAGCCGGCGGATACACAGCCGGAAGCGGAACGAAACCTCGAAGGCATCGACCGGCTGTTCGGCCGGGACGTCCGCAGCGCGGGCTGGGTCGTCGATCCGGCGGCCGATGCCCAGGACAGGATGAATGAAATGCGGACCAGCTTTGGCGAAAACAGGCCCGATCCGGCGATGATCTGGGCGCTGCGCGGCCGGCGCCGGTAAGCGGATAGGAGAGGCGAGCATGGAAAAATTCACGAAATTGTCGGGCGTCGCGGCGCCGATGGACATGATCAACATCGATACCGATCAGATCATTCCGAAACTGCATCTCCGCACGATCAAGCGGACCGGCCTCGGCAAGGTCCTGTTCGACGAGCTGCGCTTCACGCCGGACGGCGATGAGATTCCCGAGTTCATTCTGAACCAGGAACCGTACCGCCAGACCAAGATCATCGTCGCCGGCGACAACTTCGGCTGCGGCTCGTCGCGCGAGCACGCGCCCTGGGCCTTGTTGGACTTCGGTGTCCGCTGCGTCATCTCGACCAGCTTCGCCGACATCTTCTACAACAACTGTTTCAAGAACGGCATCCTGCCGGTCACCGTGACCAAGGATCAATTGGACGCGCTGATGGCGGACGCCTCGGACCGCGAGAATCCCGAACTTACCGTCGACCTGGAAACCCAGACCATCACGCGACCGAACGGCGCTACCGTGTCGTTCGAGATCGACGAGTTCCGCCGCGAGTGCTTGCTGAACGGGCTCGACGACATCGGCCTCACGCTGCAGAAGGTCGAGAAGATCGACGGCTTCGAGGCGCAGCAGCGCGAGAGCCAGCCCTGGCTGTACCGCTAGGCCCGCGGCAGGACGAACGCGATGGCCACACCCCGCACCCTGTTCGACAAGATTTGGGATAGCCATCTTGTCGATACCCTCGATGATGGGCTGAACATCCTCTATATCGACCGGCATCTTCTGCATGAGGTGCTGTCGCCGCAGGCCTTCGAAGGGCTGCGGATGGAAGGCCGCACGGTGCGCCGCACCGAAGCGACGCTCGCCGTCGCCGATCACAACGTGCCGACGACGGACCGCAGCAAGGGCATCGAAGACCCGGAATCGCGTCTGCAGGTCGAGACGCTCAGCATCAACTGCAAGGAATTCGGCGTGCCGATCTTCGACATGCTGGATCCGCGGCAGGGCATCGTCCATGTCATCGGGCCGGAGCAAGGGTTCACGCTGCCCGGCACGACGGTCGTGTGTTGCGACAGCCATACCGCGACCCATGGCGCGTTCGGCGCGCTGGCCTTCGGGATCGGCACGTCCGAGGGCGAGCATGTGTTGGCGACGCAGACGCTGCGCACCTCCAAGCCCAAGAACATGCGGGTGCTGATCGACGACCCGCTGCCGGTGGGCTGCACCGGCAAGGATTTGATCCTCGCCATCATCGGCGAGATCGGCACCGCCGGCGGGACCGGTCATGTCATCGAATTCTGCGGCCAGGCGATCCGCGACCTGTCCATGGAAGGGCGAATGACGGTCAGTAACATGACCATCGAGGGCGGCGCCCGGGCCGGTCTGATCGCGCCGGACGAGAAGACGTTCGAATACCTCAAGGGCCGCCCGATGGCGCCGAAGGGCGCGCAATGGGAAGCCGCCGTCGCCTATTGGAAGACGTTGCCGTCGGACGAAGGGGCGGTTTACGACCGCGAAATCACGATCGACGTCGCCAATATCGCGCCGCAGGTGACCTGGGGCACCAGTCCCGAGGACGTGGTGCCGATCACCGGCCGCGTGCCGGACCCGAAGGACGCGGAAAGCGACGCCAAGCGCAGCGCGATGAAGCGGTCGCTCGAGTATATGGGCCTCGTCCCGGGTACGCCGATGACCGACATTGAAATCGACAATGTCTTTATCGGATCCTGCACCAACAGCCGGATCGAGGACCTGCGGGCGGCGGCGGATATCGTCAAGGGCCGCAAGGTCGCCGACCGGGTCAGCGCGATGGTCTCGCCGGGATCGACGATCATCAAGGAACAGGCGGAAGACGAAGGCCTCGACCGGATCTTCGTCGAGGCTGGGTTCGAATGGCGCGAGGCCGGCTGTTCCATGTGCCTCGGCATGAACCCGGACCGGGTGCCGGCCGGCAAACGCTGTGCGTCCACCTCGAACCGCAATTTCGAGGGTCGGCAGGGTCGCGACGCCCGCACCCATTTGGTCAGCCCGGCGATGGCGGCGGCGGCGGCGGTCCATGGCCGTCTCGTCGACGTGCGCGACGCCGACGTCTAAGCCGATGGCCGACGCCCCACGCACGCTGTTCGATAAGATCTGGCAGGCGCATGTGGTGTCGCCGCCCGAATCCGACGGCACGGCGGTGATCTACATCGACCGTCATCTCATCCACGAAGGATCGACGCCACAGGCGTTCGAAGGGTTGCGCCTGGCCGGTCTGCCGGTGCGTCGCCCCGACGCGACGATGGCGGTGGTCGATCACGTGGTGCCGACGATCGACCGTGCCGCCGGGATCGCGGAGGAAACCTCCCGCGCCATGGTGGAGGCGATGGTGCAGAACTGCGCCGACTTCGGGATCGAGCTGTACGACATGTTCGATCCGCGGCAGGGGATCGTGCATGTAGTCGGGCCGGAGCAGGGCTTCACCTTGCCGGGTATGACGCTGGTCTGTGGCGACAGCCATACGGCCACGCATGGCGCCTTCGGCGTACTCGCCTTCGGCATCGGCACATCCGAGGTCGAGCATGTGCTGGCGACCCAGACCCTGTTGCAACAGCCGATGAAGACGATGCGCATTACCGTCGAAGACGCGTTGCCGGCCGGGTGCACGGGCAAGGACCTGGTGCTGGCGATCATCGGCAAGATCGGTGCCGCCGGCGGTACCGGCTACACTATCGAGTATGCCGGGCCGGGTATCGAGGCGCTGTCCATGGAAGGACGCATGACCGTCTGCAACATGACGATCGAAGCCGGCGCGCGCGCCGGAATGATCGCGCCCGACGACAAGACGTTCGAGTATTTGAAGGGCCGCCCCTTCGCACCGCAGGGCGACGACTGGGAGCGCGCCGTTGCGGCTTGGCGGCAGCTGCCCACCGACATCGGCGCCCGTTTCGATCGCGAGGTTCGGTTGAACGGCTCTGATATCGTGCCGCAGGTGACCTGGGGCACGAGCCCCGAAGATGTCGCGCCGGTGACCGGTGTCGTGCCGGATCCAAAGGATGCGCCGAGCGAGGGCAAACGCCAGTCGATGCGCCGGGCGCTCGACTATATGGGGCTCACCGCCGGCACGCCGATCGCGGAGATTCCGGTCGACCGCGTGTTCATCGGATCCTGCACCAACAGCCGGATCGAGGATTTGCGCGCGGCGGCCGCCGTCGCTGCGGGCGGGCGTGTCGCCGAGACTGTGAAAGCCATGGTGGTGCCGGGGTCCGGGCAGGTGAAGGCTGCCGCCGAGGCGGAGGGGCTTCACCGGGTTTTTCAGGAGGCCGGTTTCGAATGGCGCGAGCCCGGTTGCTCCATGTGCGTCGGCATGAATGACGATTTGATCGCGCCGCAAGAGCGATGCGCATCCACCTCGAACCGCAACTTCGAAGGGCGGCAGGGGCGCGGCGGGCGGACCCATCTGGTCAGCCCGGCCATGGCGGCGGCGGCCGCGCTGACTGGGCGGTTCACCGACGTGCGCGACATGGTATAGCGGAACGGACAACACGGCAGGGCCGCCGAGATTGCAATCGACCGGGCAAACCCAGAAGTCGAAGGCCGACCCACCGGCAGGCAAGGAGCGAGAATATGGTTGCGAGTGCGAACAAGAAACTGGTGGTTCTTCCCGGCGACTATGCCGGCCCCGAGGTGATGGACCAGGTGTTGCGCGTGGTGCACTGGATGGAGTCGCGCCGGGCCGTGGCGTTCGATTTGGACCAACGGTCGATCGGCGGGGCGTCCTATGACGAGCACGGCACCCCGCTGACGGACGACACGCTGGCGGCGGCGAAGGCGTCCGACGCCGTGCTGCTGGGCGCGATCGGCGGCCCGAAATACGACGGCCTGTCGCGCGAGAACCGCCCGGAGGCGGGGCTGCTGAAGCTGCGCAAGGAAATGGATCTGTTCGCGAATCTGCGGCCCGTCGTGACCTTCGACGCGCTGATCGATGCGTCGTCGCTTAAGCCGGAAATCGTGAAAGGGCTCGACATCATGTTCGTGCGCGAACTGACCTCCGGCATCTATTTCGGTGAGCCGCGCGGCATCGAAACCCTGCCCGACGGCACGCGCCGCGCGGTGGATACCCAAGTCTACACCGAAGGGGAAATCCGCCGGGTCGCCGAGGTGGCATTCGAGCTGGCCCGGAAACGGCGCAACAAGGTGCATTCGGTAGAGAAAGAGAACGTGATGGCGACCGGCGTGTTGTGGCGCGAAATCGTGACCGACCTGCATAAGGAAAAATTTCAGGACGTCGAACTCGAGCACATGTATGCGGACAACTGCGGCATGCAGTTGGTACGGGACCCGAAACAGTTCGACGTCATCGTGACGGACAATCTGTTCGGCGACCTGTTGTCGGACTGCGCGTCGATGCTGCCGGGTTCCCTCGGCATGTTGCCGTCCGCGTCGCTGGGCGCGCCCGACGAGACCGGCCGGCGGCTCGCGATGTATGAACCGATCCATGGCAGCGCGCCCGACATCGCCGGCAAAGGGGTCGTCAACCCGCTCGCGGCGATCCTCAGCTACGCGATGTTGCTGCGTTACTCCTTCGATATGGAGGACGAAGCGGCGTTGATCGAACAGGCGGTGCAGGATGTGCTGGGCGGGGGAATCCGGACCGCCGATATCATGTCGCAGGGCATGGCCAAGGTCTCGACCGGCGTGATGGGCGACGCATTGCTGAAGCAGCTCGATAAGCTGGCAGGATAGGACGCGGCTCATGATTTGTTTATCGATTTGTAACCAAATTCGGGGTTTTCTTTGACGGTGCGAGCGCGTAGGATCGTGCCGTTCGCTCAACATTTAGGGGTGTGCGAGATGCGTATTGTGTTCGCTTCGATTTTGACGTCGATATTCTTTGCCGCGTCGGCGGTGACCACGGTCGCCTGCCCGATGGCTGGTCATTCCGAGCAGAAGACCGTTATGACCGAGACGCCGACGCAGACTCCGATGCCGGATAAGTCCAAATCCGGCGGGTAACAGGGCCGGCATATGCCGTCGGCCCATCCTGGCGCCGGCGGTTTTCCTTTAGGAAGTTGTAACCGCGGAGCGTACAGGTTTCTCCGCGGTTTTTTCGTGCGCCGTACATCGCGTTGCAATCGATGTGTCGTGCGCCTACATAAAGCCGCATGTCTAAACGAGCCGTCCGGCCGCGGGCCGGCGGCGGTACGATGAAGTGATGGAGCCTTGACGATGGGTTATCGCGTGGCGGTTATGGGCGCGACCGGCAATGTCGGTCGCGAGATATTGGAAATCCTGGCGGAACGCGCGTTTCCGGCGGATGAAGTGGTGGCGCTGGCGTCCGAGCGGTCGGTCGGCAAAGAAGTGTCCTACGGCGATTCGAAAACGTTGAAGGTCGTCAACCTGGCGGATTTCGATTTCACGGGGATCGATCTGGTCCTGTCGTCGGCCGGCGCATCCGTCTCGAAGGTACACGCGCCGCGCGCGGCCGAGGCGGGCGCCGTCGTCATCGACAACACGTCCTTCTTCCGGATGGACCCGGACGTGCCGCTGGTCGTGCCCGAGGTGAACGAAGAGGCGCTTGCCGATTACGGCAAGAAGAACATCGTCGCCAACCCCAACTGCTCGACCATGCAGATGGTCGTCGCCTTGAAGCCGTTGCATGACCTGGCCGGCATCCGCCGGGTCGTGGTCTCGACCTATCAGTCGGTCTCGGGCGCCGGCAAGTCCGGAATGGATGAGTTGTTCAATCAAACGCGCGACATCTACATGAACGAGCTGGCAAAGCCGGACCAGTTCACCAAACAGATCGCGTTCAACGTCATTCCCCATATCGATGTCTTCATGGAAGATGGTTCGACCAAGGAAGAATGGAAGATGATGGTCGAGACCAAGAAAATCCTCGATCCGAAGATCAAGGTGTCCGCGACTTGCGTTCGGGTGCCGGTCTTCGTCGGTCATGCCGAGGCGGTCAATCTCGAATTCGACCGGCCGATCACCGTCGAGGACGCCCGCGAGGCGCTGCGCGATTCGCTCGGTGTCGTGGTTGTCGACGAGCGTGAGGACGGTGGGTACGTCACGCCGAAGGAATCGACCGGCGAGGACGCGGTCTTCGTCAGCCGGTTGCGGGAAGACCCGACCGTCGAGAACGGTCTGGTGATGTGGATCGTGTCGGACAATCTGCGGAAAGGGGCCGCGCTGAACACGGTGCAGATCGCCGAAGCGCTGATCGGCGGGTACCTGCAGCGGAAAGCGGCGTAACCATCAAGTGTCGGGCGGGGTTTAACCCCGCCCCTTCTATTTCCGACACTCAAATCAATTTGAATGTGTGGTGGCGATTGGCCGACTAAATAATATGCGCGCATAATTTAAGAAAATCCGAAACTGAACTTTAGTCAGTTATAATGCGCACATATTATTTATCGCAGTTGTACGGCGGTGCGGATCGCTTCCGGATGTAGGATCGCGTCCTGTTCCTCGATCAGCGGCAAGTCCGTCGATCCGCGCTCGGCGGCAAGTCCTACCGCCGTGTGGGTTGCGGCGGCGGCATATGCTAACGCGGTCTGCATTTCGGCCTGCTGCAGCAGCCGGCCAAGCAGGAGCCCCGCGAACAGATCCCCGGCGCCGTAGCCGGGCGCGTCGACCGCCGGATAGGTGACCTGCCATACGGACCCGTCGGCGGAGCCGGTCGTCGCGAGGCCGTCCTCGGTCTCGATGCCGGTGATGACCACGATACGCGGGCCCTTGGCATGCAATGCGTCGGATGCGGCCACCGCGTCCTCCGGTGATCGGATGGCGATCCCCGTCAGGTATTCCGCTTCGAATGTATTGGGCGTGACGACATCGGCGGCCGCGACCCCGTCCGTTTTGAAAAAATCGGCAATGCCGTCGGCGACGTAGACTTGCCCCTTGTCGCCGATAACGGGATCGCACAAGAATAGCGCATCGGCATTTTGCGCCCGTACCTGCCGCACCGCATCGAGAACCACAGCGCCGGTTTCCGCATCACCAAGATATCCGGATTGGATGGCGTCGCAATCCGCGAGCAGGCCGTGTTCGTCCAAGCCTTCGATCAAGCCCCGTATCTCCTCGGCCGGCGTCACCCGGCCGGTATGGCTCCCGTGGGCGGGATGATTGGAGAACATCACCGTGTTCACCGGCCACACCGGAAAACCCTGCCGCTGCAGGAAGAACGCGCTGGCGCTGTTGCCGACATGCCCGGCAACGACCGAGGATTGAATGCTCACGATACCCATAGCCGGCCATGCTAGGCCGTCTTTCACCGGAAACCAATTGCCGATGTCTCGGGCCGCCGGACCGTCCAGTCATCGGCCGTTGCGATGCCGCCGCGCGCCGCTATAGTCCCGTCCACCACATTCGGGAGACCCATCATGACCGCCATCGACCGCCCCCGCCGCAGCATGCTCTACATGCCCGGCTCGAATGCCCGCGCGTTGGAAAAAGGGCGCAGCCTGCCTTGCGATGCCATCATCTTCGATCTCGAAGATGCGGTCGCGGTCGACGCCAAAGAAACGGCGCGGACGCAAATCGCCGAGGCCTTGTCCGCCGGCGGTTACGGCGACCGGGAGCTGCTGATCCGGGTGAACGGATTGGACTCGGAATGGGGGGCGGCCGACATTGACGCCACCGCCGCAATGCCGGCTCACGGTGTCTTGGTTCCGAAGGTCGAGAGTCCGGATATGGTCCAGGCGGTCGACCGGCACCTCTGGGAGGCAGGCGCTCCGGCGGCGCAATCGATCTGGTGCATGATGGAAACCCCGCTCGGTATTCTGCGCGCGGCGGAGATCGCGGCTTCCAGCCCCAGGCTCGCCGGATTCATTCTCGGCACCAACGACCTCGCGCTCGACCTGCGCTGCCGTCAGACGCCGGACCGCCTGCCGTTCATGACGAGTTTCGGCCTCTGCATTCTTGCGGCGCGGGCGCATGACTTGGCGGTGATCGATGCCGTGTATACGGACCTGGACGACATGGAGGGATTTGCGGAGGCCTGCCGGCAGGGCCGCGACCTCGGGTTCGACGGAAAATCGCTCATCCATCCGAAGACGATCGAAACGGCGAATGCCCTTTTCGGACCGAGCGCGGAAGAGGTCGCCTGGGCCCGGAAACTCGTCGCTGCCTACCGCGACGGACAAGCGGAGGGCAAGGCGGTCATCGTCGTCGATGGACAGATGATCGAGGATCTGCACGTCCGCGAAGCGCAACGTCTCCTGGCGATGGCGGATACCGTGACACCGTCGTAAGGCCGATTTAATACGTGAGCAGCG
Source organism: Alphaproteobacteria bacterium (assembly GCA_965228425.1). GTDB lineage: Bacteria > Pseudomonadota > Alphaproteobacteria > UBA8366 > UBA8366 > JAJFJD01. Next base: position 768,985 of record OZ245815.1, read on the forward strand.
CCTTGCCAGACTCAATCGAACGAAAGCAATATTAAGACTTCGCAAAGGCTCGATAGCCATACAGAAATGAAACAATCTACTCATAAAATAGAACGTCAAAAATAAACAAAAGAAACGCCGAATTTTAGTTGAGAAAGTAAAAACACGTTGATATAAGAAAAGCGTCGGGTATGTGTTCCGGAGTTGGTGGGACCACCAGATCACATCTGTACCGCGCAAACGATACCCCCGACGCCTTTCCGAGCCTTACGGCTCTGGACCGCGAAAGCGGACTTCCGCAACACCAACCCAACAATCCGGCAGACACCCTGGCGACGACGCTGCCGGTGCGGGCTGGTCAATGCGACTGCAGCGACCGCAATGGTCCACGCTGCCGCATTCCTTCCGGATACGCCCAATTACACCCAGTGATGCCAAGAGACATCGCTGCATGCGTTCCGCCGTTCTCAAGGACAGCCGATACCTCGCGACATCGACCCCCCGCTCGGCCCGCATCGCTGCGTCGCCGAACTTCTGTCCCCCGCCAGGCACAGGGAGGCAACCGACGGGAGCCGGCGGAACCGGCGATGAGGTCATCCCTCCACCCGAAGGGTGAGGCGGATGCGGCAGGTTCACGCCGAAATCGACATACCCCCGACCGAGCCCTCCGCCGCAACGGCATTCGTGCCGGAAATCCCGCACTCGCGCCGCCGCGCCGTTCGATGCCGCCGACGGACCGGCCCGGAGGCTGTCTGCCCGTGGCATCGACATCGCGTAAGCGAACCGGAAATCCGCCCGATGTCGCAGCGAAGTGCCCGCAAAAAGCATCTCCACGCGCCACCGTTAGGACCCTTAGCCGGACCGGGCTTGTCCGAAGACGTCGCCACGGTCCCTAAAATTTCAGCTAGCAACTCCGCTTAATCTTGCCGGCCCGAAGGTCGACACAACACTAAACGAAGATGCATCTACGCCGAGATTTCAGCGCTTTCACGTACCACTGTAATAGTGTAATGGGGTGGAAAAGATGTCCATAATAAAAACAAGACTTCGTGAAAAAAGTTGTGAATAAAACAAAAAGAAAACCACACTTTATCCACATTCCATCCACAAGTTTTTCCACAGAATATGGAATTTTTTCGCTTCAGGACAGTATTCGCAAGTATATAGCATCCATCGCTAATTCTTGCCAGAGGAGATTTGACCCTTTTCCAATCGAATTGAGAAATGCACAAACCAACGACGGTCGGCACGGGAATTGGCATTAGGATTTCGCGCCTCGATTTGTTGCGCGGCACTGCAACGCTTCGCCAATTCGCGAATCGGGGATAGTAACGGCAGATGCGCGTCTGTCGGAACCATCGACTCGGCAACGCGCTTGCGTCTCCCGCTGGCGCTGCCCAGGGCAAATCGCGGTCGGCTCGGCTATCCGGCGACAGGAATAGTCGGTTCCGCGGTTTGCTGGGGCCGATACCGTTGACTACACAAGAAAAGCGCCCTATTCAGAGCCACGTGTTTTTCCGGTAGGGGCACGACGCTCCAGCTACCGTCGGTGGTGAGCTATGCTTTAATTGCAATCCGGATTGCATGTCGGAACGTATACCAACCAAGCCACGGCGCGGGCAGCGAGAGGACGTATGAATACGGGAAACAGGCCACTTTCACCGCATTTGCAGGTGTATCGATGGCAATGGACGATGGCGCTTTCGATTATCCATCGTGCCACGGGAATCGCGTTGGCCGTCGGCGCACTGATGATGGTGTGCTGGTTGGTATCGGTCGCGCAGGGCGCGGAGGCGTATGCCGCACTCGACGGGTTCCTGTCTTCTTGGATCGGCCGATTGCTGTTGTTTGGCTGGACCTGGTCACTCTTCTATCATCTTGCAAACGGCATTCGACACCTGGCTTGGGACGCCGGCAGTGGTTTCGAATTGGATGCCGCGCGCACGTCTGGATACGCGGCCGCGGTATTTTCGGTTATCGCGACGATCGCCTTATGGGCGCTGGCCTACGGCATGACGGGGGCCTTCTCATGAGCATGCAGACGCCGCTTGGCCGGGTGCGAGGGCTCGGCTCCGCAAAGAACGGGACGCATCACTGGTGGATGCAACGGGTTACGGCGGTGGCTCTCGTGCCGCTGACGGTATGGTTCATCTATTCCATTCTCGGCCTACTCGGGGGCGGCTATACCGATGCTGCGCGCTGGCTTGCCTCGCCGGTCAATGCCGTTTTGATGGTCCTGTTGCTCATTGCAACGTTCCATCACCTTCAGTTGGGTCTACAGGTGGTGATCGAAGACTATATTCATGGCGAGGGCGCTAAAATTGCGGCCATCGTCATCGTTAAGTTGGCAAGTTTCGCGCTCGCCGTGACGGGGGCGTTTGCCGTACTGAAGGTCGCGTTCTAAATGAATGCACAGAGTATGCAGCTTATAGGGTGGCAGTAGAAAATGGGTCAGGCATATCCAATTATCGACCATGAGTATGACGTGGTCGTCGTCGGCGCTGGCGGCGCCGGATTGCGCGCAACGGTCGGCCTGGCGGAAGCCGGGCTCAAGACGGCCTGCGTCACCAAGGTCTTCCCGACCCGCAGTCACACCGTCGCGGCACAGGGCGGTATCTCGGCCGCGTTGGGCAACATGGGCGACGACGATTGGCGTTGGCATATGTATGACACCGTCAAGGGCGCCGACTGGCTCGGCGACCAGGACGCCATCGAATACATGTGCCGCGAGGCGATCCCCGCGATCATCGAGTTGGAACATTACGGCGTGCCGTTCAGCCGGACCGAGGAAGGCCGGATCTATCAACGGCCGTTCGGCGGCATGACCACGAATTACGGCGAAGGCACCGCGCAACGCACCTGCGCCGCGGCCGACCGGACCGGTCACGCCATGCTGCACACGCTGTATCAACAATCGGTCAAACATCAGGTCGAATTCTTCATTGAATATTTCGCGCTCGATCTCATCACCGACAGCGAAGGCGATGTCTGCGGCCTGATGGCGTGGAATCTCGACGACGGCACGATCCACCGTTTCCGCGCCAAGATGGTGATCCTGGCGACCGGCGGTTACGGCCGGGCCTATTTCTCCTGCACCTCGGCGCATACTTGCACGGGCGACGGCGGCGGCATGGTGTTGCGCGCCGGCCTGCCGATGCAGGACATGGAGTTCGTGCAGTTCCATCCGACCGGAATCTACGGCGCGGGCTGCCTGATCACCGAGGGCGTGCGCGGCGAGGGCGGCTACGTCACCAATTCCGAGGGCGAGCGTTTCATGGAGCGCTATGCGCCGTCGGCCAAGGATCTGGCCAGCCGCGACGTGGTGAGCCGGTCGATGACGATCGAGATTCGCGAAGGCCGCGGCGTCGGATCGAACTCGGACCACATTCACCTGCATCTCGAACATCTCGACCCTGACGTGATCGAGGAACGGCTGCCGGGCATTTCCGAAACGGCGCGAATCTTCGCCGGCGTCGACGTGACGAAGGAAGCGATCCCCGTGATCCCGACCTGCCACTACAACATGGGCGGCGTGCCGGCGAATTATCACGGCGAAGCGGTGACCATGAAGAACGGCGGCGACGCTACGGTCGTGCCGGGTCTGATGGCGATCGGCGAGGCGGCCTGCGTCTCGGTGCACGGTGCGAACCGGCTCGGCTCGAACTCGCTGCTCGATCTCGTGGTGTTCGGCCGCGCCTCGGCGTTGCGCTGCGCTGAGGTGGTCGATCCGAACGCCAGCCACAAACCCTTCCCGTCGGACGCGGGCGAAGCGGCGCTCGACCGTCTCGACCGGATCCGCCATTCCAAGGGCAGCACGTCGACCGCATCCTTGCGGCTGGAGATGCAGCGCGTGATGCAGAGCAACTGCGCCGTGTTCCGAACCGGCGAGGTGCTGGACGAAGGCGTCAGCCTGCTGGATGAAACCTGGCAGAAGCGCGAAGACTTGAGCGTCACCGACCGGTCGATGGTTTGGAATTCCGACCTCGTCGAATCGCTGGAGCTCGACAACCTGCTGTCGCAGGCGATGGTGACCATGACCTCGGCGGCGAACCGGGAGGAATCGCGCGGCGCGCATGCCCGCGAGGACTTCCCGGACCGCGACGACGAGAAATGGATGCATCACACGCTCGCCTGGTGCGATGAAAAGGGCAAGGTCAAGATCGACTACCGCCCGGTCGTGATGCAGACGCTGACGAACGAGGTTCAGGTCTTCCCGCCGAAAGCGCGGGTGTATTGATCCGCTCCGGCGCGTGACAAACCGAAATCCAAGGGCCGGCTCGTTAATGCGCCGGCCGGGACAAGAAGAAAGACGATTACATGGCTGAATTCTCGCTACCCGCCAATTCCAAAATCTCGGAAGGCAAGCGCTGGGATGCGCCGGCCGGGGCGGCGAATACAAAAACCTTTAAGGTTTACCGGTGGAATGCGGACGATGGTGAGAACCCCACGGTCGACAGCTATACGGTTGACCTCGACGATTGCGGGCCGATGGTTCTCGATGCGCTGATCAAGATCAAGAACGACATCGATCCCACGTTGACCTTCCGGCGGTCGTGCCGCGAAGGCGTCTGCGGATCCTGCGCGATGAACATCGATGGCACCAACACGCTGGCCTGCACGAAATTCATCGACGAGGTGGACAACGAGGTGAAGGTCTACCCACTGCCGCATCTGCCGGTGGTGAAGGATCTTGTCCCCGACCTCACCACGGCCTACGCGCAGCTTTCGTCGATCGAGCCATGGATGAAGACCCAGTCGCCGGCGCCCGCGCGCGAGCGGCTGCAGACGCCGGAAGAGCGGCGCAAGCTCGACGGGCTTTATGAATGCATCCTCTGCTTCTGCTGTTCGACCAGCTGCCCGAGCTATTGGTGGAACGGCGACCGCTACCTCGGCCCGGCCATCCTGCTACAGGCCTACCGCTGGATCGCGGACAGCCGCGACGAGGAAACCGGCGACCGGCTCGACCAGTTGGAAGATCCGTTCCGCCTTTACCGGTGCCACACCATCATGAACTGCACCAAGACCTGCCCGAAGGGCTTGAACCCGGCGAAGGCGATCGCCGAGATCAAGAAGCTCATGGTGGCGCGGCAAGGCTGATATCCCACAGACCTGGCCGCGGGCGGTGGTTCCGCCCGTCTCGGCAGAATTGGTCCTTTTTCCGGCGGCGCGGTCCCTTTAGACCGCGCCGTTGTCGGTTCTACAGACAGGAGAAGCCCGATGTATCTGCCGCCCTATTTCGCCGAAGACGACCGAGAAATTCTGCATACGGTCATACGCGAGAACAATTTCGGCGTGTTGGTCACGACGACGGACGGCGCGCCGTTGGCGACGCATCTGCCCTTCCTGCTCGAAGGCGACAAGCTGGTGGCGCATATGGCCCGGGCCAATCCGCAGTGGGAAGCCTTCGCCAGCGGCGCCGAGGTGCTGTGCATCTTTCATGGCCCGCATGGCTATATCTCGCCGAATTGGTACGTGACCAAGAAGGCGGTGCCGACCTGGAACTATGTCGCGGTGCATGTCTACGGCACGCCGCGCATCGTCGACGATGCGGCGGCGGCGCTTGCCATGCAGGAACGTCTGGTTGCGGCCCATGAGGCGGGATCGCCCGCGCCCTGGACGATGGATGGTCAGCCGGACGGGTATATCGATGGCCAGTTGCGGGCCATCGTCAATTTTGAGATTCCGATCGCGCGGATCGAAGGCAAGTTCAAGCTGAACCAGAACCGCAAGCCGGAGGATCGCGCCGGCGTGATCGCCGCATTGCGGGCGAGCCCGCGCGCCGGAGACCGGGAACTCGCTGACTTGATGGCCGGACGCGAACCCGAGCCTGCCGAGTAGCGCGGGGCGTCGGTCCCGATCCGGTCTTGCGCCCGACGCAGGACGGCGTAGAGTCCTCGAAACGCGACACTTGCGGGAGGGCACGATGCGGCTGACCGATGAGCAGCTCGAGACATTCGATCAGGAGGGCTACGTCTTCCTGCCCGAGGTGTTCTCGCGGGCGGAAATTGGCGTGCTGATGAGCGAGGTGCCCGGTATCTTCGCGCTCGACCGGGTCGAGAATGTCCGCGAGAAGTCCGGCAAGTCGGTGCGCACGACCTTCGCCGCGCACACCTTCAACGAAGCCTTCCGCCGCTTGGGCCGGCATCCGCGCATGATCGAGCCGGTGCGCCAGATCCTCGGCGGCGAGGTTTACATGCATCAGTACAAGATCAACGCGAAGGCCGCCTTCGACGGCGACGTCTGGCAGTGGCATCAGGACTACGGCACCTGGGCGCGCGACGACAAGATGCCCGAGGCGCGGGCGATGAACATCGCGCTGTTCCTGGAGGACGTGACCGAATTCAACGGCGCGCTGATGTTCATCCCGCGCAGCCATAAGAAGGGTGTGATCGAGGCGGGGCACGACCTGGAGACGACGAGCTATCCGCTCTGGACCATCGACGAGGACACGATCTCCCGGCTGGTCGCCGAAGGCGGCATCGTCTCGCCCAAGGGGCCGGCGGGATCGGTCATCCTATTCCATTCGACGTTGGTGCACGGCAGCCCGTCCAACATGTCGCCCTTCGATCGGACGATCGTCTATCTCAGCCTCTGTCACGTGGACAACCACATCCGGCAGTTCAAGCGGCCCGAATGGATCGCGCATCGCGACTTCGAGCCGATCGTTCCGCTGGCCGACGACTGCCTGATGGAACTTGCCGAGGAAACCGCCGCGGCGGAGTAAGTGCGCCTCGCGACGGCGCCGAGAGGACAATACGCATGAACCTTCACAAGATGTTACAGGCCCGCGCCGCCGAGGGACGACCGGTTCGCGTCGGGCTGATCGGCGCGGGCAAGTTCGGCGCCATGTTCCTGGCCCAGGCGATCCGGACGCCCGGTTTGCATGTCATGGGCATCGCCGACCTATCGCCGGACCGGGCGCGGGAGTCGTTACGCCGGGTCGGCTGGTCGGAGGAACAGTTCGCGGCAAGCAGCTTCGCCGATGCTGTGCGGACGGGCGCCACGGCGATCACCGATGACGCCGAGGGCTTGGTCGCCGCCGACGGCTTGGATGTGGTGATCGATGCGACCGGCAGTCCCGCCGCCGGAATTCGGCACGCTTTGCTGGCCTGCGCGCACGGGCGGCATATCGTCATGGTCAATGTCGAAGCCGACGTGCTGGCCGGGCCCCTCTTGGCGGAACGCGCACGTGCCGCCGGCGTGGTTTACTCACTGGCCTATGGTGACCAACCCGCACTGATCTGCGAGATGGTCGATTGGGCGCGCGCCGCCGGGTTCGACGTGGTCGCGGCCGGGAAAGGCACCAAGTATTTGCCCGCCTTTCATGCGTCGACCCCCGATACGGTCTGGGGCTATTACGGGCTGACGCCGGAAGCGGCCGAGCTCGGCGGCATGAACCCCCAGATGTTCAACTCCTTCCTCGACGGCACGAAATCCGGGATCGAAATGGCCGCGGTCGCCAACGCCACGGGATTGACGCCGCCGAAGGACGGGTTGGCCTTTCCGCCCTGCGGGGTCGACGAGCTTCCGGCGACGTTGCGGCCGCGCGGCGACGGCGGCGTGCTCGGCGGCAAGGGCATGGTCGAGGTGGTCTCCAGCGTCGATCGGAACGACGGGCCGGTCGACCGCGATCTCCGCTGGGGCGTCTACGCGGTCTTCGAAGCGCCGAGCGACTACGCCATGCGGTGTTTCGCCGAGTACGGGTTGCGGACCGACGACAGCGGGCGTTATGCGGCGATGTACAAACCGTATCACCTGATCGGATTGGAGCTCGGCATCTCGGTGGCCAGCGCGGCGTTGCGGGGCGAGCCGACCGGCATGCCCGAAGCCTGGCGCGGTGACGTGGTCGCGACGGCGAAACGCGACCTGACCGCCGGCGAGATGCTGGATGGCGAGGGCGGCTACACGGTCTGGGGCAGGCTGATGCCGGCGTCCGATTCGCTGGCGCTCGGCGGGTTGCCGATAGGGTTGGCGCACGGTTGCCGGTTGAAACGGCCGATCGCCGAAGGCGCGCCGGTGCGTTGGGCCGATGTGGACATGGACGAGACGCAGGAGATCGTAAAGGTGAGACGGGAGATGGAAACGCAATTCGGCACGGCAGAGCCGGCGGCGGTGGCGGAATGAGCCAGATCGCCATTATCACCGGCGGCAGCCGGGGCATCGGGGCGACCTGTGCGCGGCTTCTCGCCACGCAGGGCTACGATATCGCGCTGACCTATCTCGCCAACGCGGATAAGGCCGAAGCCGTCGCCGAAGACGTGCGCGCGGCCGGGCGGCGGGCCATCACGCTGCAGGCGGATATGGCGGTGGAAGCCGATATCCTGCGCATGTTCGAAACGGTGGACCGGGAGTTGGGACCGGTCACCGCCATGATCAACAATGCCGGCATCACCGGCGGGTTCGCCCGCATCGAAGATGTGGACAGCGACGTGGTCCGGCGCGTGATGGACGCCAACGTGACCGGCTCGATCCTGTGCTGCCGAGAAGCGGTCAAACGCATGTCGACCAAATTCGGCGGCGCGGGCGGTGTGATCATCAATCTGTCGTCGCTTGCGGCCTTCACCGGCAGCCCGAACGACTATGTCTATTACGCGGCCAGCAAGGCGGCGGTGAACGTGCTGACGGTAGGCTTGGCCAAAGAAGTGGCGGGCGACGGCATCCGCGTCAACGCGGTGGCGCCGGGCGCCGCGGACACGGATATCCATGCCGACGGCGGGCAACCGGATCGCCCGGCCCGTCTTGCCAAGATTTTGCCGATGAAACGGATCGCCACGCCGGAAGAAGTCGCCGCCACGGTGGCGTTCCTGCTGTCGGACGGCGCGTCGTACATCAGCGGCGCCGTGGTGCCGGTCACGGGCGCCGCCTGAATTCCGCCAATTGCGATCAATCTTACCGGGCGCGCTTGCAAACCGCGTCGACATCGTCGCAGAATGTTGTGGCTCAACAGGACATTAAGATCCGTTCGATCGGCAGAGGGGACTTTGGATGACACGTGTGGGGCGCTTGGCCTTTATCGGCTTGGTGGTGTTGCTGGCGTTTCCGGCTTGGGGGGCGGATCGGGCCGGGTTTTATGCCGGCCTGCGCTTGGTCGGGTCGGTTGCCGACCTGAACGATGAACAGGCGACCGGATTCTCCGGACCGCTTATCACGAATCACGGATCGGATCTCGTCGGTGGCGGCGGTGGCGTTATCGGCTATCGTTGGGGCCGATTTCCATTTCGCACCGAGCTCGAAATCGCGCACCGCGTCCGGTTCGACTGGGATGCGCGTGACGGCGGACCCCCGGCGGTCGGATACGAGAACAATCTCGACAACACCAGCGTGCTGTTCAACATTCTATTGGAATACCGCAACCTCAGCGATTTCACGCCTTTCTTCGGCGGTACGGTTGGTTGGTCGCGCAACAATTCGGAAATGCGGCGGACTGTCATCTCGACGAACACTTCGGTGAACCAGAGCAACGCCGTCAACAACGTCGCGTGGGGCGTCATGATGGGGGTCGACTGGGGTATGAGCGAGAACTGGTCCGCCGAATTCGCCTATCGCTTCATCAACCTCGGCGAGGTGGACAGTGGCGTTTTTCCGGCGGGCGACCAGCTCAAGGCCGATCAATATGTTGGGCACGATATTTTGATTTCCGTCCTGTACAAATGGTGATATCGGACGACGCGCCCGTTAGCGGATTTCTTAATACCTGTTCGACTAGATTGCGGGCCAACACCGTTAGAAGCTGACCCGGGAATCATGGTCGAAGGCCCACTGTTTGCGTATCGCGCGCTCCGGCGTTCGGGTGATCTGCAACCCGATCCGATGCAGGAGCTCGCCGCCGAAAAACTGCAAAGCTTGTACAAGGCTTTGGCGGGCTACGAACCGGCGAGTGGGACGCAGGGTTGGGCCGCGCGCTTGGGCTTTGGCCGGCGCGCCGAGGAGCCGCCTCAAGGGCTCTATATCTATGGCCCGGTGGGACGCGGCAAGTCGATGCTTATGGATTTGTTCTTCGATCATGCGCCGGTCGAAAAAAAGCGCCGTGTCCACTTTCATGAATTCATGATCGAAGTGCATGACTCGGTTCACGCCTGGCGGCAGGATTCGGCGAAGAAAAGCGATCGCGATCCCTTGCCGCAGATCGCCGCCGGCATCGCGGCGGAGGCCTGGCTGCTGTGTTTCGACGAATTTCACGTCACCGACATTGCCGATGCCATGATTCTCGGCCGCTTGTTCACGTCGCTGTTCGAGAACGGCGTCGTTGTTGTCACGACGTCCAATTTTCCGCCGGACGACTTGTACAAGGATGGCCTGCAGCGCCGGCGGTTCGTGCCCTTCATCGAACTGCTGAAAGAGAAGCTCGATTGCCTTGAATTGGCCTCACCGACCGATTACCGGTTGGCGCGGCTCAAGGCGATGCGCGTATTCCATTCGCCGTTGGGCGCCACGGCGACGCGCAGCCTGGAGCAGGTCTTCGCCGACTTGACGGAAGGGGCCGACAGCGGGGCGGAGGAGGTTTCGGTCAAGGGGCGGACGGTGCCGGTGCCGCGTGCGGCCCGCGGCGTCGCCTGTTTCACCTTCGACGCCCTGTGCGGGCAGCCGCTGGGAGCCGAAGATTACATAACGATCGCGCGGCGCTATCATACCATCGTGCTCGACGGCGTGCCGCGCCTAACCGAGGATCGCCGCAACGAGGCGAAGCGGTTCATGACACTGATCGATGCGCTCTACGAGCATAAGGTCAACCTGGTCATGGCGTCGGAAACGCCGCCGAACGACCTGTATAAAGGGGAGACGCATGCCTTCGAATTCGAGCGGACGATCAGCCGGCTGATGGAAATGCAGTCGACCGACTATCTCGAATCGGATCATCGCGAAGCCGCCGAATGAGCGATTTCCAACCGCCCGAGGGCGAAACCGAGGTCATCCGCCCGTCCGTTCTGCACAACGGTTTCCTGGCGCTCGGCTGCGTCCTGGGCGCCGCGGTCATGTTCAAACTGGACCCCGGAAAGGTTCAAGGCGCCGTGTATATGGGAGGGTTCCTCGCCTTCGGCGCGCTGGTCATCATGTCGTCGCATTTACCGGGCTCGACGGGAATTTGGGTCGACCGCGACGGTTTCCTGGTGCGCGACATGTATAAGTCGGAACGCTATCGCTGGGAGGAAGTCAGCCCCTTCCACATCCGCAAGAAATTGTTCGGCAAGGGAATCGAATTCGCCTACCAGCCGTCCGACGGCGGACCGCTCGAGGTTCGGTTTCTGCCGCGCGGTCTCGGCGGGGCGCCATGGCAAATTGCGAAACGCATGAACGATTGGCATTCATGGGCCGGCGGCGGGTTTTCGAATTAGGCCCGCGGCCGGACAAGCCCTTGCCCTGCGGGGCGTTACACTGTAGGAAACCGCCACCTGCGTGCCGGAAATCGGTCCGCCGCGGGACGCGGGCGGATCACCCACCGCCCGCCAACAGCTTAACGACGGGGGTACCATGGCTCGCAATAAAATCGCGCTGGTCGGCGCAGGCAACATCGGCGGCACGCTCGCGCTGCTCGCCGGATTGAAAAAGCTTGGCGACGTCGCGCTTGTCGACATTGTCAAAGGCGTTCCGCAGGGCAAGGCGCTCGATCTCGAACAGGCTTCGACCATCGAGGGCTTCGACGCGAATATGAAAGGCTCGCAGAGTTACACTGCGCTGCGCGGCGCGGACGTCGTGATCGTCACGGCCGGCATCGCACGCAAACCGGGGATGAGCCGCGACGATCTGCTCGGCATCAACATGAATGTCATGAAACAGGTCGGCGCGGGCATCAAGAAATACTGCCCGAAGGCTTTCGTGATCTGCATCACCAATCCGCTCGACGTGATGGTCCACGTGCTGCGCAACGCCTGCGGTCTGCCGCATAATCGCGTCGTCGGCATGGCCGGCGTTCTCGACTCCGCGCGCTTCCGGTTGTTTCTGGCGCAGGAATTCGACGTTTCCGTCGACGATGTAACGGCCTTCGTCCTGGGTGGCCACGGCGATTCGATGGTCCCGCTTGTGCGCTATTCGACGGTGGCGGGGATTCCCGTGCCGGATCTGATCAAGATGGGCTGGTCCACCACGCAACGCATCAATGAGATCGTGAAGCGGACGGCAAACGGCGGCGGCGAAATCGTCGCGCTGCTGGGCAATGGCTCGGCTTTCTACGCACCGGCCTCGTCGGCGATTTCGATGGCCGAATCCTATCTGCACGACCGTAAGCGCGTGCTGCCCTGCGCGGCCTATGTGAAGGGCCAGTATGGGTTGAGGGGGCTTTACGTCGGCGTTCCCGTCGTGATCGGCGCCAAAGGGGTCGAACGGGTCGTCGAGATCAAGCTCAATGCGTCGGAAAAGAAGAAATTTCAGAATTCCGTGAAGGCGGTACGCGATTTGATCCGCGATTGCGAGAAACTGGAAAAAGCGGAAAAAAAGAAACCCGCAAAAAAGAAGTAACCGTCCGCAATGGTTGTACAGGTAACAAATGAATAACGGTTTTCTGTTACCTGTTCACCGTCGGCGGCGGTTGCGCCCACTTGGCACGATGTTAAAGTGATGCCAAATCGCAGGTAGTGGTTTGGCATGCTTGGGGTGTGTGCGGTTGTAAGGGGAACCCGTCGGGAAGCGAAGCTTCACGATCTATTGTCGAAAGCGGCTTTATATGAACATTCATGAGTATCAGGCGAAGAGCCTGTTGGAACGCTTCGGGGTCGCAGTGCCGCGAGGTCATGTTGCATTTTCCGTCGACGAAGCGGCCAAGGCGGCAAAGGACCTGGGCGGTCCGGTCTGGGTCGTGAAGACGCAGATTCATGCGGGCGGCCGCGGTGCGGGCCATTTCAAGGACGATCCCGACGGCGGCGGCGGCGTGCGTCTCGCCAAATCCGAGGACGAGGTGCAGGCACATGCCGGCGCCATGCTCGGCAAGACCTTGGTGACCAAGCAGACCGGGCCGGCGGGCAAGGAAGTCCGGCGCCTCTATATCGAAGAAGGCTGCGATATCGACCGGGAGCTGTATCTCGCGATGCTGCTCGACCGGAATACCAGCCGCGTCACCATCGTCGCGTCGACCGAAGGCGGCATGGAGATCGAGGAAGTCGCGGCCAAGACGCCCGAGAAGATCGTGCGCGTGGGCATCGACCCGATCACGGGAATTTCCGGGTTCCATGCCCGCAAGGTCGCCTTTGGCCTCGGCCTCGAAGGCAAACAGGTCTCCGCCGCGGTCAAGCTGTTGATGGGCATGTACAGGGCGTTTACCGAATTGGACGCCAGCCTCGTCGAGGTCAACCCTATGGTCGTCACCGGGGGCGGCGACGTCATCGCTCTCGACGCCAAGATGAATTTCGACGACAACGCGCTGTTCCGGCATCCGGATGTCGAAGAGATGCGCGACGAGACCGAAGAGGATCCGGCCGAACTCGAAGCCGCCGCGCATGAACTGAACTACATCAAGCTCGACGGCAGCATCGGATGCATGGTCAACGGTGCGGGTCTCGCCATGGCGACGATGGACATCATCAAGCTCTATGGCTCCGAGCCGGCGAATTTCCTCGATGTCGGCGGCAGTGCCACGACGGAACGCGTGACCACCGCCTTCAAGATCATCCTGTCCGACGATAACGTGAAGGGCATCCTGGTGAACATCTTCGGCGGCATTATGCGCTGCGACATCATCGCCGAAGGCGTGGTCGCCGCGGCCAAGGAAGTGAAGCTGGCGGTGCCGTTGGTCGTACGGCTCGAAGGGACGAATGTGGATTTGGGCAAGAAGATCATGGCCGATTCGGGCCTGCCGATCATCTCCGCCGACAATCTTGCGGATGCGGCCGAAAAGGTCGTCACCGCGGTGAAGGAGGCAGGCTGATGGCGGTTCTGGTCGACAAGGATACGAAGGTCATCTGTCAGGGCTTCACCGGCGCGCAGGGCACCTTCCACTCGGAACAGGCGATAGCCTACGGCACCAACATGGTCGGCGGCGTCACGCCCGGTAAGGGCGGCACGACGCATCTCGACCTGCCGGTGTTCGACACCGTCGCCGACGCGGTCGAAAAGGTCGGCGCGGACGCGAGTGCCATCTACGTGCCGCCGCCTTTTGCCGCGGACGCCATCCTCGAGGCGATCGACGCGGAGATTCCGCTGATCGTGTGCATCACCGAGGGCATCCCCGTTCTCGACATGATCAAGGTGAAGCGGGCGCTGCAAACGTCCAATTCGCGTCTGATCGGTCCGAACTGTCCGGGCGTGATCACGCCGGACGAATGCAAGATCGGCATCATGCCGGGGCATATCCACAAACGCGGCATCATCGGGGTCATCTCGCGCTCCGGCACGTTGACTTACGAAGCCGTGGCCCAGACCACGGTGACCGGCCTCGGCCAGACAAGCTGCATCGGCATCGGCGGCGATCCGGTGAACGGTACGAATTTCGTCGAGAGCTTGGAAATGTTCGTGGCCGACGACGAAACCCAAGGCATCATCATGATCGGCGAAATCGGCGGCGACGCGGAAGCGGATGGCGCTGCTTTCATCAAGTCCTCGGGCACGAAGAAGCCGGTCGTCGGTTTCATCGCGGGCAAGACCGCCCCGCCGGGCCGCCGCATGGGCCATGCCGGCGCGGTGATATCCGGCGGCAAGGACACCGCCGACCATAAGATCGAAGCGCTGCGCAGCGCGGGAATTCATGTCGCCGATAGCCCGGCCGAGTTGGGCACGACGATGTTGACGGCAATGAAGGGATAACGGCGCGGCACGTATCGTTACGATTGTGACGCGCGCCAAACATTAGCTGCCGCCCGTCTCCAACGCCGGGCGGACACCCAAGGGGGGTGACATGTCATCTTATCACGGCGAAAGCTCCTTTCTGTTCGGCGCGAACGAGACGTATATCGCGGAGCTCTATGCGCGGTTTCTGAGCGACCCGAGTTCGGTCGACGCGAGTTGGAACGAGGTTTTCGACAATCTCGACGACGACGGCAAGGCAATGCTGGACGAACTGCGCGGGGCCAGTTGGGCGCCGCGTCAGACTTCGGTGATCGGCACCAACGGCAGCATGCCGAGCCTATCCGACGCCAGCGTCGGCGTCGCGACGCCGGCTCCGGAACCCGCCCCTTCGGCGGTGCCGGGCGTCAGCGCCCAGCAGGTCCGCCAGGCGACAATGGATTCGATCCGCGCGTTGATGTTGATCCGCGCCTATCGCGTTCGCGGCCATATCGAAGCCGATTTGGATCCGCTCCATCTGCAGAAACCCGAACCGCACCCGGAGCTCGATCCCAAGACATATGGATTCGCCGAGACCGATTGGGACCGGCCGATCTTCATCAATTATGTGCTCGGCCTCGAATCCGCGACGCTGCGCGAAATCGTTTCGATCCTGCGCGAGACCTATTGCGGATCGATCGGCGTCGAGTTCATGCATAAGCAGGAACCGGACGAGAAATCCTGGATCCAGGAACGGATCGAAAGCATCCGCAACCAGACCGACTTCACCGATCTCGGCAAGAAGACCATCCTGGAGCGCCTGACGCAGGCCGAGGTCTTCGAACAATATCTCGACCGCAAGTACACCGGCACGAAACGCTTCGGCCTCGACGGCGGCGAATCCACGGTCCCGGTCATCGAACAGATTCTCAAGCGCGGCAGCCAACTCGGCCTGCAGGAAATTGTCATCGGCATGCCGCATCGCGGGCGGTTGAATATTCTGACCAGCATCATGCAGAAGCCGTATCGCGCGATTTTCTCGGAGTTCCAGGGCAACTCGGCTAATCCGGAAGACGTCCAGGGTTCCGGGGATGTGAAATACCATCTCGGCACGTCGGCGGACCGGGAGTTCGACGGCAAGCTTGTGCATCTGTCGCTCAGCCCGAACCCGAGCCATCTCGAAGCGGTGAACACCGTGGTGCTCGGCCGTGTGCGCGCCAAGCAGCAGCAAATCGGCGACGCGGACCGCGATAAGGTCATGGGGCTGCTGATGCACGGTGATGCGGCCTTCGCCGGACAGGGTATCGTTGCCGAAACGCTGGACCTGTCGGAACTGCGCGGTTACCGCACCGGCGGCACGATCCATCTGATCGTCAACAATCAGATCGGGTTCACGACGATGCCGTCCTATTCGCGTTCCTCGCCTTACTGCTCGGATGTGGCGAAGACCATCGGCGCGCCGATCCTGCACGTGAATGGTGATGACCCGGAAGCCTGCGTGCATGCGGCCCGGATCGCGATCGAGTATCGCCAGAAATTCAAGAAGGATGTGGTTATCGACCTCATCTGCTACCGGCGGCACGGTCATAACGAAGGCGACGAACCCGCTTTCACGCAGCCGCTGATGTACAAGAAGATCAGCGATCACGAAACGACGCGGGCGATTTACGCCAAGCGCCTGGAAGATCAGAATCTGACCGAAGCCGGCGAATCCGACAGAATGGTCAAGGAATTCCGGGCCTTTCTCGATGAGGAATTCGAGGCCGGCGCGGGATACAAGCCGAACAAGGCCAACTGGCTCGAAGGGAAATGGTCCGGGTTGGGCGTTGCCTCCGGCGACGACCGGCGCGGCAATACCTCGGCGCCCTTCGACTTGTTGAAAGAGGTCGGGTTCGCAATCTCCGAGGTGCCGCAGAATATCGACGTTCATTCGCGCCTGGTCCGGCAGCTCAAGGCGAAGCGCAAGGCCATCGAGACGGGCGAGGGTATCGATTGGGCGACCGCGGAGGCGCTGGCGCTCGGCACGTTGCTGTGCGAATCGACGCCGGTGCGGTTCTCGGGCGAGGATTCGATCCGCGGCACGTTCAGTCAGCGTCATGCCGGCCTGATCGATCAGACCACCGAGGAACGGTATATGCCGCTTCAGCATATCCGCTTCGGCCAGGCGCCGTTCGAGATTCTCGATAGCCCGCTGTCCGAATTCGGCGTACTCGGTTTCGAATACGGCTACAGCCTCGCCGAACCGCACGCACTCGTCCTGTGGGAGGCGCAGTTCGGCGATTTCGCCAACGGCGCGCAGGTCATCATCGATCAGTTCATCTCGTCGGGCGAATCGAAATGGCTGCGTATGAGCGGCTTGGTGATGCTGCTGCCGCACGGCTACGAAGGGCAGGGACCGGAACATAGCTCGGCACGCCTCGAGCGCTACCTGCAGCTTTGTGCCGAAGACAACATGCAGGTCGCGAACTGCACCAGCCCATCCAACTACTTCCATATTCTGCGCCGGCAGATTCGCCGGGACTTCCGTAAACCCTTGATCATGATGACACCGAAGTCGCTGTTGCGGCACAAGCGTTGTGTCTCGAAATTATCGGAGATGGGTCCGGATACGAGCTTCCATCGCGTGCTGTGGGACGATGGGCAAATCGCCGGTACGCTGGCGGCGGATGATGACATCAAACGGGTCGTCCTCTGCTCTGGCAAGGTCTATTACGATCTGCTGGAAGCGCGCGACGCGGCCGAGATCAAGGACGTCTACCTGATGCGCGTCGAACAGCTCTATCCCTTCCCGGTGAAGGCGCTGACCGAAGAATTGTCCCGGTTCAAGAACGCCGAAATCGTCTGGTGCCAGGAAGAGCCGAAGAACATGGGTGCGTGGACCTTCGTCGATCCGCTCTTGGAGGAAACCTTGATCAAGGTCGGGACGAAGAACAGCCGGGCGACCTATGTCGGGCGTGACGCTGCGGCGTCGCCGGCGACGGGCCTTGCGCGCCGTCATGCGCAGCAACAGGAAGCGTTGGTGACCGAAGCGATCACCATCGCCGCCGCGCCCCGCACCCCAGCCAATAAGAGCAAATGAATTCAGCCGGCCCCATCGGGCTTTCCGGCAAACGGAGGCAGTAAAGAATGACGGTCCAAATCACGGTTCCCGAACTTGGCGAGTCGGTCACCGAAGCCACCGTCGCCAAATGGCTCAAACAGGTCGGCGATACCGTCGAGGTGGACGAGCCGTTGGTCGAGTTGGAAACCGACAAGGTCTCGCTGGAGGTGCCCGCGCCGTCCGCGGGCGTTATCACCGAGATTCTTGTGGAAGACGGAACCGATGTGGCCGTCGGCACCGTTCTCGGCAATGTCGACGAAAATGGGTCCGGTGCGGCGCCGAAACCGGCCGAGCAGGCGAATTCCGAAGCCGACGCGAGCGCGGACGAAGCGCCGGAACCGAAAGCCGAAGCCACGCCCGCGCCTGCCGCCGCGCCTGCGCCGGCTGCGAACGGTGGCGGGAATTCGGTCGAGGTGGTGGTTCCCGCAGTCGGCGAATCGGTCACCGAAGGCACGATCGCGAAATGGCTGAAGCAGGTCGGCGATACCGTCGCCGTCGACGATCCGCTGGTCGAACTGGAAACCGACAAGGCAAGCGTCGAAATCCCGTCCATCGCGGCGGGCACGCTGACCGAAATCCGCGTCGAGGAAGGCGCAGATGTGGAGGTCGGCACTGTTATCGCCGTGATCGGCGCGGGGGGCGCGTCGGCCGCGCCGCAGCCGGCTGCGGCGGCCGATCCCGCACCCGCGGCCCAACCTGCCGCAGACTCGGCGGGCGGCGATGGGGCGCTGTCGCCGGCGGTCCGCAAGCTGATCGAAGACAACAAACTTGATGCGTCGGCGATCACACCGACCGGTCCGAAGGGGCAGCTGACCAAGGGCGATGTGCTGGCCTTCATCGAGGGTGGCGGAAAACCGGCGAAAGAGGCCGAAGCCAAACCGGCGGCGAAGGCGCCGGCCAAGCCGAGCGCGCCGCAACCCGCCGCGCCGGCCATCGTGCCCGCCGGCGATTTGCCGGCCCGTCCCGAGGACCCGCGCGGCGAGGAACGCGTCCGCATGACGCGCCTGCGCCAACGCATCGCGCAACGCCTGAAGGAGGCGCAGAACACCGCCGCGATGCTGACCACCTATAACGAGGTGGAGATGGATTCGCTGATGGCGCTGCGGTCGGAGTATCGCGACGCCTTCGAGAAGAAACACGGCGTGCGCCTCGGCTTTTTATCTTTCTTCGTGAAGGCGGCGATCATCGCGCTCAAGGAAATCCCGGCGGTCAATGCCGAGATTTACGGCGACGAGATCATCTACAAGAACTATTACGATATCGGCGTCGCCGTCGGCACGCCGCAAGGCCTCGTCGTGCCGGTGGTGCGCGACGCGGACCAGATGAGCTTCGCCGAAATCGAAGGAACCATCGCCGAATACGGCCGCCGCGCCCGCGACGGCAAGCTGACGGTCGCCGAAATGACCGGCGGAACCTTCACCATCTCGAACGGCGGCGTGTACGGTTCGTTGATGTCGATGCCGATCCTCAACCCGCCGCAGTCGGGTATCCTCGGCATGCACAAGATCCAGAAGCGGCCGATGGTCGACGGCGACGAGATCAAAATCGCCAACATGATGTATCTCGCCATGAGCTACGACCACCGGATCGTCGACGGTCGCGAGGCGGTGACCTTCCTGGTGCGGATGAAAGAGGTCCTGGAAGATCCGCAGCGCCTGCTGATCGACGTGTAGAACCGTGCATTCGGCTGGTTCCCCCGGAATGTGGTAGCCTTTCGTTAGACGGGGCTATCTGCGGGAGGGCCGGTCATGAGCGACGGTAATCTGAACGCGTACAATATCGAAGACCTGCGCCGGATGGCGAAACGCCGCCTGCCGCGCGGCATCTTCGAATTCGTGGACCGCGGCTGCGAAGATGAAGTCGCGCTGCGCAACAATCGGGCGGCCTTCGAGGACATAAAGTTCCGCACCCATGTGCTGGCCGATGTCTCGACGCGCAACCTCGATACCCAAATATTCGGCAAGATCGCCAAGATGCCGTTTGGCGTCGCGCCCACGGGCACCGCGGGGCTGTTGTCCTTCGGCGGCGAAGTGGGGTTGGCCAAGGCGGCGGCGCGGGCGGGCGTGCCCTGCACGGTGGCGACCAACGGCATGACCTCGATGGAGGAGATCGCCGACGGAGCGGGCGGCGATCTCTGGTTCCAGCTCTACATGTGGTCGGACAAGGACTTGAGTCTCAAACTCGTGGACCGGGTGAAGTCGGTCGGGTTCGAAACATTGATCGTCACCGTCGACTCAACGGTCAGCGGCAACCGTGAATATAATCACCGCAACGGGTTCGAGGTGCCGCTGCAATACACGCCGCGGATGGTCGCCCAACTCCTGGCCAAGCCGGAATGGCTCGTCACCTGCTTGCTGCGGCAGTTCGTCAAACGGGGCGTCCCCAAGTTCGAGAACTATCCGCCGGAGGTGATGGACGGCCTGTTGTCGAAAACATTCAAGCGCTCGTCCCTGAAGAACGAAACGCTCGACTGGGAAGACTTCAAATTTCTCCGCGACCGCTGGCCCGGCAAGCTGGTGTTGAAGGGCGTGCTGCACCCGGACGACGCGGCCATGGCGGCGGACTGCGGCGCGGACGGGGTGATTGTTTCCAACCACGGCGGCCGCAGCCTGGACGCCTCCATTGCGCCGATCCAGGCCTTGCCCGATATCGCGGCGCGCGTCGGCGGGCGCATCACGGTGATCGTCGACAGCGGGTTCCGCCGCGGCACCGACGTGGTGAAGGGGTTGGCGCTCGGCGCCGACTTCGTGATGGCGGGGCGGCCGACGCTCTACGGCACCGCGGTCGCCGGCGAGGCGGGTGCCTATCGGGCATTGGAAATCTTCCGCGAGGAGATCGGCCGCGTCATGGGCCAGCTCGGCCTGCACACGATCGAAGAGATCGGCGCGGATTGCCTGTGGAAGGCGTCCGTTGGGGCAACGCCCTTCCGCACGGCTGCGGAGTAATTAAATCACGCCAGACTCCGACAGCGCTGCCAGCCGGTCGTCGTCGATCCCGAGCAATCCGCCGTAGACTTCCGCGTTATGCGCGCCGACCGCCGGGCCGAGCCAGTCGATGCCGCCCGGGGTGGCGCTCATGCGCGGCACCACGTTCTGCACTGCCACCTCGCCGGCGCGTTCGTCCTGGAACATCACGATGTTGTCGCGTGCGGCGTATTGCGGGTCCTCGAAGATTTCATCGATTGCCGCCACCATGCCGCAGGGCACCTGCGCCGCTTCGCATTCGCCCAGCACCTCGTCGCGGGTGCGGCCGCTGGTCCAGTGGGTGACCATGGCGTCGACCTCGTCGCGCCGCTCGTCGCGCTGCGGGTAGGTGCCGAACTCGCCGTCGCCCGCCACTTCAGGGCGGCCCACCAGATCGGCGAGGCGTTCGAAGATCTTATCGCTGGTGCAGGCGATGGCGACCCAGCGGCCGTCTTTGGTCGGGTAATGGCTGTGCGGCACCGCGTTCTTCATCGCCGGTCCCATCCGCTGCCGGACGAATCCGTTGGCGTGATAGGCGCAGGGCAGTTCGTCGAGGAAACGGAAGATCGGCTCGTAGAGACCGATGTCGATCATCTGGCCCTCGCCGGTGATCTCGCGCGCGCGCAGCGCCATCATCGCGCCATAGGCCCCGTAGAGTCCGGCGAGATAGTCGGGGATCGTGGGCGAGCCCGGCGTCGAAGGCGGCCGGTCCGGGTCGCCTGCCAGGAAGGACAGGCCGCCAAAGGCATTGGCGATCCGGCCGAACCCGGGCCGCCCCTTGTAGGGACCGGTCTGGCCGTAGCCGGTGATGCGCACCATCACGAGCCTCGGGTTGTGTTTGCGCAATTCTTCCCAGCCAAGGCCCCAGCCTTCCAGCGTGCCGGGCTGGAAATTCTCGATCAGCACGTCGGCCTTGGCGGCAAGCTGGCGCAGAATGTCCGCCCCCTCCGGCGTGCGCAGGTCGAGCGTGACCGATTTCTTGTTGCGCGCCTCGCTGAGCCAGACCAGCGTGTCGCCGCAGTCGTTCGGCGTGCCGAACCGGCGTAAGGCGTCGCCGACATGCGGCATTTCCACCTTGATGACCTCCGCGCCGAACTCGGCCAATTGCGTCGCGGCGAACGGCCCGGCCAGGAAGGCGGCGACGTCCAGCACGCGCAGCCCTTCCAGCGGTTTCGAGAGAGACGGGGTGTCGGTCGGGGGTGTCATTTTGCGGAATCCTTTAGGTCTCTGTTATGTCGCGTCGGCGGTCACACCCGCGTGGCGCGCCACGGCAAGCACGCGCCGTGCCGGCGGCAGCATGTCGACGGCGATGAACTCTCCGTCGACCACCGCGGTGCCTTCGCCGCGCGCGGTCGCGGCCTCGTAGGCGCCGATGATCTTCTCGGCGCGGGCCACGTCCGCGGGTGTCGGCGTGAAGACCGCGTTGCTCACCGCGATCTGATTGGGATGGAAGATCAGCTTACCGCAAAATCCGAAATCACGCGCAATCTCGGCGTCGCGGCGCGTCTCTTGCTCGTTCTTCACGTCGAGGAAATAGGCCGCGTCGATCGCCTGCAGTCCCGCCATGCCCGCCGCCGCGGCGATCAGGGCGCGCGGGGTCTGCAGCGTTTCCGGGGTGATCCGGCAGCCGGTCTCGGCCGCGTAGTCCCCCGATCCGAAGAACAGCGCAACCGCCCGGTCGCTGGCGGCGGCGATGTCTTTCACGTTGAACAATCCCTCGGCGGTTTCGATCGTCAGGATGGTCGGCAGGTCCGGCCGGCCGGCGTCCCGCAGCATGGCGTCGAGGGTGTGAACGTCTTCCGCGCGCGCCACCTTCGGCACGAACAGCGTGTCGATGCGGTCGAGCGGCAGGCCGGCAATATCCGGGGCCAGTTGGTCCGTGTCGACCGCGTTGACCCGCACAATCCGCTCCCGTCCGCCGAAATCGAGCGTATGCAAGGCGTCGGCGATGGTTTTTCGGGCCGCGGCTTTCTCGCCGGGCGGTACGCCGTCTTCGATGTCGAAGGCGACGGCGTCCACGTCGAGCGTCACCGCCTTGGCGAGACGGGACGCCAGATGGCCGGGCGTGATCATGATGGTCCGGCGGACCCGGGTGTCGGTCATGGCGTGTATCCGTTTTCTTCTTGGTTCCCGCGACGCCGGGGGTTGGCGTTTAGAAAATGCTAAACCATATTCGCCTAGCATGCGGTCCGGGGTATAGTCCCCGCGCGATGCCGAAATTCTAGCGGCAAACGAACCGGGGATAAAATTCATGAGCGACGCTTACGATCTCATTGTCATCGGCGGCGGGCCGGGCGGGTATGTCGCCGCCATCCGCGCGGCGCAACTTGGCCTGAAAACGGCTTGCGTGGAGAAGCGCGGGGCACTGGGCGGCACGTGTTTGAATGTGGGGTGCATTCCGTCGAAGGCGTTGCTGCAAAGTTCCGAGAAATACGAGGAAGCGGCGCATGAATTCGAGGCGCATGGCATCGACGTCGGCGACGTTAAGCTCAACCTCAACATCATGATGGGCCGCAAGGAAAAGGTCGTCGAAGACCTGACCAAGGGGATCGAGTTTCTATTCAAAAAGAACAAGGTCGATTACCACAAGGGCATGGGGCGGATCGACAAACCCGGCTCCGTCGTCGTGACGGCGGAGAACGGCGGCGGCGACCAGACGCTCGAAACCAAGAACATCCTGATCGCGACCGGTTCGGAAAGCATGCCGATCCCCGGCGTCGACGTGGACGAGAAACAGGTGGTCACGTCGACCGGCGCCTTGGCGCTGTCGAAGGTGCCGAAGCATTTCGTGGTGATCGGCGGCGGCTATATCGGCCTGGAGATGGGGTCGGTCTGGCGTCGGCTCGGCTCGAAGGTCACTGTCGTCGAATTCCTCGACCGGATCACGCCCGGCATGGACGGCGAGGTCTCGAAACAGTTCCAGCGCGTCCTCAAGAAGCAAGGCATGGATTTCCGCCTCAAAACCAAGGTGACCGGCGCCAAGACGTCCAGCGACGGCGTGACCCTGACCGTGGAGCCGTCCGACGGCGGCGACGCGGAGGAGATCGCCTGCGACGTGGTGCTCGTCTCGGTCGGCCGGCGGCCGTATACCGAAGGGCTCGGCCTCGACGCGGTGGGCGTGAAGACAGACAACCGCGGCTTCATTGAGATCGACGACCATTTCCAGACGTCTACGCCCGGCGTCTATGCCATCGGCGACTGCGTGCGCGGCCCGATGCTGGCCCATAAGGCGGAGGACGAAGGCGTCGTCTGCGCCGAGATCATGGCGGGGCAATCCGGGCATATCGACTACGACGCGATCCCCGGCATCGTCTACACCTGGCCCGAGGTCGCGTCGGTCGGCAAGACCGAGGAGCAGCTCAAGGAAGCGGGCGTCGAATACCGTGTCGGCAAGTTCCCCTTCATGGCGAACAGCCGGGCGCGCTGCAACGACACCACCGAAGGCTTCGTGAAGATCCTGGCCGACGCCAAGACGGACAAGGTGCTGGGCGCGCACATCATCGGGGCGGACGCGGGCAACTTGATCCACGAGATCGTGGCCGTGATGGAATTCGGCGGCTCGGCGGAAGACGTCGCCCGGACCTGCCACGGTCACCCGACGCTGAACGAGGCGGTGAAGGAAGCCGCGCTCGCGGTGGACGGCCGGCCGATCCACATCTGATCCGGCGCCTTGGTGGATAATCTGCCCACGAACCCGCCGAAGAGCCCACCGCCGAAACGGATTCGGTCGCGCTGGAAGCGGCTGTTGATCCTGATTTCCGGATGGGGGTTTATCTTCCTCGGTATCCTCGGCCTCTTCTTGCCGATCCTGCAGGGCATCCTGTTCCTCGCCATCGGCTTCTATCTGCTGTCGCTCGAATCGCCCTGGGCGCACCGAAAGATCGAACAGATGCGGGAGCGCTACCCGAAACTGGGCGCGACTTTCGACGAGGCGCGGCTGCGGGCGGCGCGCTTCGCGCGAAAAATCCGACGTCGGAAATAGAATTGAAAAGTCCGGTGTGACGGCGAGCCTAGGTGCGCGCTTGGCGCGCCCGCGGATGCGTTGCGCGGTATTCCTCGAGCAGGCGCGCCGAATCGACCTCGGTGTAGCGTTGCGTCGTCGATAGCGAGGCATGGCCCAGAAGTTCCTGGATCGCCCGCAAATCGCCCCCCATCGCCAGGAGATGCGTCGCAAAGCTGTGGCGCAGCGCGTGCGGCGTCGCGGTTTCCGGCAGGCCGAGGCTGGTGCGCAGTTTCTGCATCTGCCGTTGCACCACGCGGGCGCGCAGCGGGCCGCCCCGCCGCCCCACGAAAAGCGGGTCCTCGGGTTCCATCGGCCAGGGACAAGCCTTGAGATAGGCGTCGATCGCGTCGCGCACCACGGGCAGGATCGGCACCATGCGCTGCTTGTTGCCCTTGCCGGTGACCGTGATCTGATCGCCGCGTGGCGCATCCTGCCGTTGCAGAGATAGGGCCTCGGCGATGCGCAAGCCGCATCCGTACAGCAAGGTCAGCACCGCGATGTCCCGCAGCCCGACCCATTCCTCGGCGCTGAACGCGGCGACGGTGTCCACCGTGTCGGCGGCTTCGCGGATGCTCAGCGCCTTCGGCACCGAATGGGGCAGTTTCGGCGTGCGGACGGCGCGGATCGCGTGATTGGTCGCGAGGCCGTTGCGTTCGAGCCAGGCGAAGAACCCGCGCACCACCGATAGCGACCGGGCGACCGAGCTGCGTTTGCGGCCCTTGGCGTTCTGACGGGCGAGCCAGGCGCGGAAATCGGACGTGCGCAGCCCTTCCAGGTCGCGCAGCCGCAGGGCGGCTCCCAGATGTTCGGCGGTAAATTTCAGGAAGGACACCAAATCCCGCACATAGGCGTCGCGGGTATGTGGAGAGCACCGTCGCTCGTCGATCAGCCAGCGCTGCCAGTCGCGGAAGGCCTTCTCCAGGGCGGGGTCGTCCCCGTCCGTGACGGCGAGAAGCGGATCTATTCCGACAGTTGCAGCCATATCCGCACGACATGCTCGAGCACGCTGGCGAGGAAATCGAGCAATTCGGTCGCCTGCCCGGTCTCGAACCGATCCGGTTCGCGCGATCCGAATGCCAACAGCGCGGGCGGCGTCGACTCGGAGATATCGAGCCGGACAACGGCATCCGACCGGACCAGCGTTGCCCCCTGGGCGAACAGTTCCGGGTCGCCGGTCACGTCGTTGCGCAGCACCAACCGCCGGTCGCCGAGGATATTCTCCACCGTGCCGGGCGGCACGACCACGAGCCCGCGCGTCTTGATCGACTGCGAGTCGGAGTCGGTCGATTCGATGCAGAGGGTGACGATGTCCAGGTCCAGGATCATCGAGAAATCGGTCGTCACGGTCTGGATGAGGTGCTCGAAGGACTTCGCGCCGAGGATAGCCAGGACACAGGCGTGAATGCGCGATTGCGTCTGCATGTTGGCGCGCGACGTACCGACGAGGCTGTCGCGTTCGGCGCTGAGCATGGCGATCTCGTCCCGTAGCCGGTCGATCATCGCCTGCTGCAGATCGGCGACGCCGCCGCCGAGTTCCCGCGTCGGCGGGCTCACGGTGTTCAGCACCTCCGGATGCTTGATGAAGAAATCCGGATTGTCCTGCAGGAATTCCGTGACCCGTGCCGCACTGAGGCCGGTCTCGGTCTTCGCGCCTTTGAGTTTTTGTGCCATCTAAGCTCTAAGCTGCCGTTACAGGATCGACTGGCCGGTTTTTTCCCAATCGGCGACGAAGGCCGCGAGGCCCTTGTCGGTCAGCGGGTGCTGGAACATCTGCCAGATCACGCCGGGGGGCACTGTCGCGACATCCGCGCCGAGCTTTGCCGCCTGCAGAACATGCATCGGGTGCCGCACGGACGCGACCAGCACCTCGGTCGGCAGTTCCGGATAATTCGCGTAGACGTCGCAGATGTCGGCGATCAGGTCCATGCCGTCGGTCGCGATGTCGTCCAGCCGCCCGACGAAGGGCGAGATGAAACTGGCGCCGGCCTTCGCGGCGAGGAGTGCCTGGTTCGCCGAAAAACAAAGCGTCACGTTCACCTGCGTGCCGGCTTGGCTGAGCGTGCGGCAAGTCTTCAGCCCGTCCGGTGTCAGCGGCACCTTCACGGCGACGTTGCTGGCGATCTTGGCAAGCTTGCGGCCTTCCTCCAGCATGGTCGGGTAATCCGTCGCGGCCACTTCGGCGCTGACGGGACCATCGACCAGATCGCAAATCTCCGCGATGACCTCTTGGAAGTCGCGGCCCGATTTGTGAATCAGGGAAGGATTCGTTGTGACGCCATCCACCAGCCCGGTTTCCGCGAGGGTCCTGATGTCGTCGATCTCGGCGGTGTCCACGAAGAACTTCATGCCGCAATGAAACTCCTATTCTGCGCCCGCGCTTCGGGATAGCCGGCACGGGCCCGGTTTGGCTACACTCTACCCGATGCCGCCTCCCCATACCACATCAAGCAGCGCGATCAATGGGCACGCCCGCAGGGTGCAGGTTTTGCTGCCTTTGCCGCTTGCCGGCGCCTATGACTACCGGGTTCCGCAGGACCTCGAAGTGGCCCTGGGAGCCTTCGTTTCCGTGCCATTCGGCCGCCGCGATGCAGTCGGCGTGGTGTGGTCGCTGGAGGGGTCCGGCGACGTGGCGGACGATCGGCTCAAGGATATCCAAGGCTGCCTCGATGCGGCGCCGCTGCCCGAATCGAGCCGCCGATTCGTCGATTGGGTGGCGAACTATACGCTATCCTCGCTGGGCTCCGTCCTGCGCATGGCGATGAGCGTTCCGGCCGCCCTGGAGCCGCCGAAACCGCGCATGGGGTATCGCCTGGCCGATGCGCCGCCGGAGGCCAAGCCGACCGCCGGGCGGGTCCGGGTGCTCGAGGTCGCCGCGGACCGGATGCCGCGCGGGGCGAGCGAGTTGGCGCGCGAGGCCGGGGTCGGTACCGGCGTCGTGACCGGACTCGCGAAGCTCGGCGTGTTGCAGAAGGTCCCTTTGCCGGACATGCCGCCGGCCCGGCCCGATCCGTCGTTGCCGGCGCCGGCACTGTCCGCCGAGCAACAGCCCGCGGCCGATGATCTGGTCGGGCGCGCCCGGTCCGGAGAATTCAGCGTCAGCGTCCTCGACGGCGTTACCGGCGCGGGCAAGACCGAAGTGTATTTCGAGGCAATCGCCGAAACCCTGCGGCGCGGCGAGCAGGTGCTGGTGCTGTTGCCGGAGATCGCGCTGACGGCGCAATGGCTGCAGCGGTTTTCGGAACGGTTCGGCGCGTCACCAGTGCAATGGCATTCCGGCTTGACGCAGGTTCAGCGGCGGCGCAACTGGCGGGCCGTCGCCGATGGCTCCGGCGCGGTGGTGATCGGTGCGCGCTCGGCACTGTTCCTGCCCTATGCAAAGCTCGGTCTCGTCGTGGTCGATGAGGAGCATGACGGATCGTTCAAGCAGGAAGACGGCATCGCCTATAACGCGCGCGATATGGCGGTGGTGCGCGGCCGTATCGCGGAACGGCCGGTCGTGCTCGTCTCCGCGACCCCGTCGCTGGAAACGCTGGTGAACGTGCGCAACGGGCGCTATGACCTGTTGCATCTGCCCTCACGCTTCGGCGCGTCGGGATTGCCCGCGGTCTCGGTCGTCGATATGCGAAAGGACGGCCCGCCGCGACAGAACTGGCTGTCGCCGCCGCTGCGCGACGCGCTGGCCGCGACGCTGGCCGCGGGTGAACAGAGCCTGCTGTTCCTGAATCGCCGGGGATACGCGCCGCTGACGCTTTGCCGGACCTGCGGTCACCGCCTGGAATGCCCAAACTGCACCGCATGGCTGGTCGAGCATCGGCTTGCGCGGCGGCTCGAATGCCATCACTGCGGCTATTACGCCCGTTATCCCGATACTTGCCCTTCCTGCGATGCGGAGGACAGCCTGGTCGCATGCGGGCCCGGGGTCGAACGCCTGGCCGAGGAGGTAACCGCGCTATTCCCCGATGCGCGGATCGCGAGCATGACCAGCGATTCGGTGCAGGGCCCCGCCGCCATACAAGAAGTATTGCAGAAAATGCGGGATCACGAGGTCGATATCCTGATCGGTACCCAACTGGTGGCGAAGGGCCATCACTTCCCGATGCTGACGCTGGTCGGCGTGATCGATGCGGATTTGGGACTGAACGGCGGCGATCTGCGGGCCGGCGAGCGCACCTATCAGCTTTTGCATCAGGTCGCGGGGCGGGCAGGGCGCGCCGACCATCCCGGCAAAGTGCTGTTGCAGACCTACAATCCGGAGCATCCGGTGATTACCGCGCTGACCGACGGCGCGCGGGACCGGTTCCTGGAAGAGGAGGCGGCGCAGCGGGAATCCGGTGGTTGGCCGCCCTTCGGTCGGCTTGCTGCAGTCATCGTCAGCGGACCCAAGGAGGATCAGGTGGAGGCCGTTTGCCGCGCCTTGGCGCGCAGCGCGCCGCGGGAAACCGGGGTTCGTGTCCTGGGGCCCGCCCCGGCGCCGCTGGCGCGGTTGCGCGGTCGCCATCGCCGCCGTTTCCTGATGAAGGCCGGCCGGAGTGTTGCGGTGCAACGTCTCTTGCGGGGATGGATCGGCGCATTGAAGTTGCCCGGGTCGGTGCGCGTGCAAATCGACGTCGATCCATACAGCTTTTTTTGATGAATCCTGCGACTTTTCGCACCGGGCGAGTCGGCTTGCGCCCCTTTTGTGCATGTGCTAAACACCGCTCGCCTTCGGGGCCAGATAACGTGTCTCGGGGCATCGGGGAGTAGTGAGGAGCCGCGTTTCGGCGGCGGTTTCCGGAGTAAATCGGGAGTTATCCCAGGTTGGCATCGAAAGCAGGCGATACGGGAGTTGCCGCCCGCTACGCGTTGGCTTTGTTTGAATTGGCAGACGAGCAGCGCAAATTGGATCAGGTCGCAGACGATTTGCGGTCCCTGGACTCCATGATAGCGGACAACGACGACCTTCAGCGGCTGGTCCGCAATCCGGTGGTGAGCCGGGCCGACTCCGGCCGGGCCATGGCGGCGCTTCTGGAAAGCGCCGGCGCCGATCAATTGACACGTAATTTCATAGGCTTGGTAGCGGCCAATCGCCGGCTCTTCGCGTTGTCCGCGATGATCCGGGGATATCTCGCGGAGCTTGCGGAGCGCCGTGGCGAAGTCACGGCCGAGGTCACGTCGGCACAGCAACTGTCACCGGCGCAGACCGAATCGTTGGAAGCCGCGCTGCGGAATGCCGTCGGCAGCAAGGTTGCCTTGTCGGTCGACGTCGATCCGGCGCTGATCGGCGGTCTTGTCGTTAAGGTTGGCAGCCGCATGGTCGACTCCTCCCTCAAAACACAACTTCAGAAGATGAAACTCGCGATGAAAGGGGCCGCCTGATGGAAATCAAGGCTGCAGAAATTTCGGCCATTCTCAAAGAGCAGATCGCGAATTTCGGCGCGGAAACGGACGTCGCCGAAGTCGGACAGGTGATCTCGGTCGGTGATGGTGTTGCGCGCGTCTACGGGCTCGACAACGTGCAGGCCGGTGAGATGGTCGAATTCCCCGGCGGTATCAAGGGAATGGCGCTGAACCTCGAAGCCGACAACGTCGGCGTCGTGATTTTCGGCGACGACCGGGATATCGGTGAGGGTGATACGGTCAAGCGGACCGGGACGATCGTGGACGTGCCGGTCGGCAAGGGTCTGCTGGGCCGGGTCGTGGACGCCCTGGGTAACCCGATCGACGGCAAAGGCCCGATCGACGCCACCGAGCGCCGTCTCGTCGAGGTCAAGGCGCCGGGCATCATCCCGCGGAAATCGGTCCATGAGCCGGTGCAGACGGGCCTCAAGGCGCTGGACGCCCTGGTGCCGGTGGGCCGGGGACAGCGCGAACTGATCATTGGCGACCGCCAGACCGGCAAGACCGCCGTCGCGATCGACGCGATCCTTAATCAGAAGTCGGTCAACGATACCGGCGACGAATCGAAAAAGCTGTACTGCATCTACGTCGTGATCGGGCAGAAGCGCTCGACCGTGGCGCAGGTCGTGAAGACGCTGGAAGACTACGGCGCGATGGAATACTCCATCGTCGTGTCCGCGACCGCTTCGGAGCCGGCGCCGATGCAGTTCCTCGCCCCCTATGCGGGCTGTGCCATGGGCGAGTATTTCCGCGACAACGGCATGCATGCGCTGATCATCTATGACGATCTGTCGAAGCAGGCGACGGCGTACCGCCAGATGTCGCTGTTGCTGCGCCGTCCGCCGGGACGCGAAGCCTACCCCGGTGACGTCTTTTACCTGCATTCGCGTCTGTTGGAGCGCGCGGCGAAGATGAACGACAGCGAAGGCGCCGGATCGCTGACCGCGCTGCCGGTCATCGAAACCCAGGCCAATGACGTGTCGGCCTATATTCCGACCAACGTGATCTCGATCACCGACGGTCAGATCTTCCTGGAAACGGACCTTTTTTATAAGGGTGTCCGCCCGGCGATTAACGTCGGCCTGTCGGTTTCGCGCGTGGGGTCGGCGGCACAGGTGAAGGCGATGAAGCAGGTTGCCGGCTCGATCAAGCTCGAACTGGCGCAGTATCGCGAAATGGAAGCGTTTTCGCAGTTCGCCTCCGACCTGGATGCGGCGACGCAGCGCCTGCTGGCGCGTGGCTCGCGGCTGACCGAACTCCTCAAGCAGGGTCAATATTCGCCGCTGCCGGTGGAGGAGCAGGTCGTCTCGATCTTCGCGGGGGTCAATGGGTATCTGGATACAATTGAAATCAGCGAAATCGGGCGTTTCGAGCAGTCGCTGCTCGAGGAGTTCCGGTCCAAGCATAGCGACGTGCTGGCGGCAATTCGGGAAGAGGGCGAAATCTCCGACGACACGGAGAAGAAGCTCAATGACCTCATCGGCAATGCCGCCAAGACCTTCGCCTGATCGAAACGGAAGATAACGGTCAGCGCCGATGCCCAGCCTCAAAGAACTCCGGACCCGGATCACCAGTGTCAAATCGACACAACGGATCACGTCGGCCATGAAAATGGTTGCCGCCGCCAAGCTGCGCCGTGCGCAGGAACAGGCGACGGCAGCACGGCCGTATGCGGAACGCATGGAACGGATGTTGGGATCTCTCGCCGCGACGGCAGGGGGATCGGGGGGCGTGCCGCTGCTCGCGGGGAACGGCAAAGACGAGACCCATATGCTGGTTTTCGTATCGACGGACCGTGGCCTCTGCGGCGGTTTCAACATCAATCTGATGCGGAGCGTCCGCCGGCAGGTTCAGGAACTGACCAATGCCGGCAAGACGGTCAAGCTGTTCTGCGTCGGCCGCAAGGGTATCTCGCTGGTCAAGCGCGAATTTCCCTCGATGCTGGTCGCCGAGATGCCGGAAGTGTGTAAACCGTATCCCGGCTATGACGGCGCCGCCGAAATTGCGCAGCGTATCACCGAGATGTTCGACGCGGGCGAGTTCGACGTCTGCACCGTCGTCTACAACAAGTTCATCTCGGCCTTGACGCAGGAAGTGACTCCGCAACAGATCATTCCGTTCGCTCTGCCGGAACCGGAAGAAGGCGCGGACGAGGCCGCCACGGCCGGCGATGGCGCGTCTTACGAATATGAGCCGTCCGAGGAAGACATCTTGAGCGATCTGCTGCCGCGGAACCTGTCGGTGCAGATATTCCGGGCCCTGTTGGAATCCTTTGCGTCCGAGCAGGGGGCGCGGATGACGGCGATGGACAACGCCACGCGGAATGCGGGCGATATGATCAACCAGTTAACATTGAACTATAACCGAACCCGCCAGGCCTTCATTACGAAGGAACTGATCGAGATCATTTCGGGCGCGGAAGCGCTCTAAGCGGGCAGATCAATAGGAGCCGAGTATGGCGAAGAACGCGATCGGTCATGTAACCCAGGTGCTGGGCGCCGTCGTCGACGTGCACTTCGACGGCGATTTGCCGGCGATTCTCAACGCGTTGCACATGGAAAACCAGGGCAATCGCCTGGTGCTCGAAGTGGCGCAGCATCTAGGCGAAAGCACGGTGCGCTGTATCGCGATGGACACCACGGACGGCATGGTCCGCGGCCAGGAAGTCGAAGATACCGGCGAGCCGATTTCGGTGCCGGTCGGCCCCGAGACGCTGGGCCGGATCATCAACGTCGTCGGCGAGCCGATCGATGACCGCGGCCCGGTCGGCAACAAGAAGACCTATCCGATCCATCGCTCCGCGCCGGAATTCGTCGATCAGTCGACGGAGACCGAGCAGCTGGTGACGGGCATCAAGGTCATCGACCTTCTGACGCCGTATGCGAAGGGCGGCAAGATCGGCCTGTTCGGCGGCGCCGGGGTCGGCAAGACCGTGCTGATCATGGAGCTGATCAACAACATCGCGAAGGCGCATGGCGGATATTCGGTGTTTGCCGGGGTCGGCGAGCGGACCCGCGAAGGCAATGACCTCTATCACGAAATGATGGATTCCGGGGTTATCAACCTCGAAGGCGACTCCAAGGCCGCCCTGGTGTACGGCCAGATGAACGAGCCGCCGGGCGCCCGTGCCCGCGTCGGCCTGACCGGTCTGACGGTGGCCGAGTATTTCCGCGACGAGGAAGGCCAGGACGTGCTGTTCTTCGTCGACAACATCTTCCGTTTCACGCAGGCCGGCTCGGAAGTGTCCGCGCTGCTGGGCCGTATCCCGTCCGCGGTGGGCTATCAGCCGACCCTCGGTACCGACATGGGCAACCTGCAGGAGCGTATCACGACGACCACCAAGGGTTCGATCACGTCGGTGCAGGCGATCTACGTCCCGGCCGATGACTTGACCGACCCGGCGCCGGCCACCGCCTTCTCGCATTTGGACGCGACCACGGTGTTGTCGCGGCAGATCGCCGAGCTTGGCATCTACCCGGCGGTCGACCCGCTCGACTCCACCAGCCGTATCCTCGATCCGCGGATCGTCGGCGATGTCCACTACCAGACGGCGCGCGACGTGCAGGAAATTCTGCAGTCCTACAAGTCGCTGCAGGAAATCATCGCCATTCTCGGCATGGACGAACTGTCGGAAGACGACAAGCTGACGGTGACCCGGGCGCGCAAGATTCAGCGTTTCCTGTCACAGCCGTTCCATGTCGCCGAGGTGTTCACCGGCTCGCCGGGCAAGCTCGTCGATCTCGAAGACACCATCAAGAGTTTCC
This sequence comes from Alphaproteobacteria bacterium, assembly GCA_965228425.1. Classification (GTDB taxonomy): domain Bacteria; phylum Pseudomonadota; class Alphaproteobacteria; order UBA8366; family UBA8366; genus JAJFJD01. Next base: position 802,858 of record OZ245815.1, read on the forward strand.
GGGCCATCGTCGACGGCGAGTATGACGACCTGCCCGAACAGGCGTTCTACATGGTCGGGTCGATCGAAGAAGCCATCGAACGGGCCAAGCAATTGGCGGCGGAAGCGGCCTAATAGCGCGCGAAGGAGCGATCGGTGGCCGATAAAGTCAATTTCGAGCTGGTTTCGCCGGAAAGACTGTTGTTGTCCGAAGAGGTCGACATGGTCGTGGTTCCGGGCGCCGAAGGCGATTTCGGCGTGCTGGGCGGTCACTCGCCGGTCATCTCGACGGTGCGGCCCGGCACGATCACGGTGTATCAGGGCACGGCCGTCAGCACGCGTATCTTCGTCGCCGGCGGGTTCGCCGAAGTAACGGCGGATCGCTGCACGGTGCTGGCCGAAGAGGCGACGTCGATCGACGACCTCGACCGGTCCGCCGTCGAGGCGCAACTGACCGAATTGCGCGGTGAGCTGTCTTCCGGTGACGGACAGGCGGCAGTCGAAGCGCAGATCGCCATTGCCGAGGCGAAACTCGACGCGATCGACACGCCGGTCTACCAATAAGACTTTAGAATTCTTGGAATTGTAGCGGCGGCGTCCTTTCGGGCGCCGTTCGTGTATCTGCCCGTGATTACGCGACAAGATTCAGAAGTGTACCGGGATCGATTGTAACGGTCGGCTGCGTGTTTCCGCCGTTCCGCCCCGGACGGTCGCCGCGGTCGTCGCCGGATGCTCCGCCGGCGTTCTCGGTAGGATCGAGCGCCGCGCGATCGAATTCACTGGATTGCGTCTCGCCGGGTTTCGTCTCATCCGTGCCTTCGACCTCTTCGCGCTCCTCGGCGTCTTGTTCGCGCTTCTCGGCGCGGGCCTGTTGGGCCTTGGCGGCTGCGTCGGCGGCCACTTGCCGGTCCTGCGCCGACGGCTGCGACGGTGCTAAGGCGGCGCGGCGGACGATTTCCATCTTACGGATGGTCGCTTCCGGGTTGTTCGGGACCGGGCTGGTGTCGATCTTAACCTCGCCCGATACGGCATAGGACCGGCCATCCGGACCCTTGACCGTCTGGAAGGTCGGCGCGCTGGCCAGGCTCCCGCCAGCCGCTTTATGGGCCGCCTCATGGGCGCGGACCTCACGGTCCCGCTGCTTCAGTTTCTGGACTTCCTTGCGTTCCGCTTCGGTCAATCCGTCCGGGCCTTCACCGTCCTTTTTGCCGGTAAGGGGTGTGGCCTGTCCCTCGCCCTGTTCGGGCGCTTCGTCCGACGGTGGCCGCTGGCCGTCCTTCGACCCTTGTTCCTGCTGCGCGGTGGTCTGGCTGCTGATATCCAGCGGCGGGACCGGGGCGGCGGTCAGGTTGGGTCCGTTTGCGTTGGAGGGGCCGGTCGGGGCTGTATTCCCGGCGGCACGTTCGGCCGGAAGGGTGCCCGGTTGGCGCGCGAACCGGTCCGCCGCGTCCGAACGGGCGTTGCCGAGAAACAGGGCCGATGTCGTCAAAGCGTCGATCATGCGCCGGCTACAGTCACCAAATCAGGTCCGCAAAGGCGGTTCCCCAACGGTCTTATACGGCATCATGGTTAATAAATCGTAAACGCGTGTAGCGCCTCAGTCGGGTTTCCCGCATGAGGCGGTGCCGAACCGGGCGAATTCCGCCACCAGGTCGCGGTAAACGTCGCGTTTGAAGGGGATGATCAAGTCGTTCAGGCGGTCGACCGGCACCCACTGCCAGGCGGAGAATTCGGCTTCGTGGGCCTCAAGGTCGATTTCTTCGTCATTGCCGGTGAAGCGCATGGCGAACCACCGCTGTTCCTGGCCCCGGAATTTGCCTTTCCAGACCTTGCGCGAAAGGTCCGGCGGCAGGTCGTAGCGGTGCCATTCCGCGCTTTCCGCCAGGATTTCCGCCTTATCCGTGCCGACTTCTTCCTGCAGTTCCCGCAAGGCCGCCTGCTGTGGAGATTCGCCCTTATCGATACCGCCCTGCGGCATTTGCCAGTGATCGCCTTTGACGTCGACCCGCTTGCCGACGAAGACATGGCCGTCGGCATTGAACAGCATAATTCCGACGCAAGGACGATAGGGCCGCGGGTCTTCGCTCTCCGCCGACATGGTTATTTGGCATTGGCGGTGGCGAGCGCCGAGACCGGCGCCAACGCGATGCCTTTGCCTTTCAGGCTGGCGATCCAAGGTTTCAGACGCTGCAGCGTCACGGGCAAGGGGCGGGCGACGGCAACCGTCCCGCCGTGGTTCTTTGCCTTGCCTTCCAGCTCCGCCAGACGCTCGGCGATAATCCGCCCGGCGGGTTGGCGGTCGATGAAGGATTCGTTCGATGCGACGGTCATGCCCATTTCGCGCGCCAATTTGTCGGTCAGGCTGACGGGATTTTCCCGCGTGTCGACCAGTAGCAGGCCGCGACCCTTCAATTCCGCCAGGATGGGACTAAGCGCGCGTGGCTTCGTGCCGAGCCCGGATCCCATATAGGTCGAGACTCCGACATACCCCGTTCCCCGGCTGAGAATCCATTCGAGCTGCCGAAGGTTCTGGTCGATCGGAACACTGGCAAGCAGCGTGCGCGGACCCGGATCGCTGGCCGGATAGTCGAGCGGCTCCATCGGGAGATCGATCAAGACCTCGTGGCCGTCGGCGCGGCTCTTGTCGATCCACTCTTTCAGATTCTTGCTGAAGGCGGCGAAGGACAGCGTGACTTCGCCCGGCATCGACTCGATAACCTGTTGCGTCAGAGATTCCGAGATGCCGAGCCCGGTAATGACGATGGCGATGCGGGGTCTCTCGTCTAGCAGGCTGTAGGGCCGGGCATAGACCCGCCAGGGAACCCGTCCGTCTTTGCCGATCACTGGCAGCGGGCCGAGATCGCTTTGCTCCAACAAGAGGGGATCCGGATGCGGATGCATGCCGGCAGCGGCGATTTGTTCCCGCTTGGCCATGTTTCGTCCATGGGCCGTTGCCGTATCGCTTTTCCCGGACGCGCCGAGCGGGGTCCTGCCGTCGACCGCCGCGGCGTCCGGCGGCAACGGTTCGGCGTCTCGATAGCTGTTCAAGGACATGCTGACGCGCGGTTGTCCGGCGCCGTTATCCGACGACCCGGCAAGAAAGAGCCATGCGCCGCCGCCGGCCATCGTCGTCAGGGTGAGTGCCCAGGCGGCAATCAGCAACACCGTCGGAAGCGAGGACTGTGGGCCGCGCTCCGGCGTTTCATTCACAGGCTCGGGCGCCTCGATAGAGGCGTCCGAGTCATCGCGGGATTTTAAGAACGGTATCTTCAGTGTGTTAGGACCTTAGTTGACCATTTTGCTTCGGAACAAGGCGACCCCGCGCAACAGGTCCAATGCTCGATCGAGCTGGTAGTCCTGCGGCTTGGCGTCGGACGTTTCTGGCTCCTCTGCGGTGTCCTTACCGTCCTTCTTCGGATCTTTGTTGTCGTTGGCGCCGGTTTTGGGTTTCGCTTTGGCGCCGGGTTCATCTTCGCTGTCGAGCGCACCCCGGAGGTCGCGTTCCGACCGGCGAGGCCTGTTGCTCTCGAGTGTTTCGACCTTTGCGGGATGGACTTCGATATCCGGCTCGATGCCTTTGGCCTGGATCGACCGTCCGCTCGGCGTGTAGTAGCGCTGTGTCGTCAATTTGATCGCGCCGCTGCGTCCGAGCGGTATGATCGTCTGCACCGATCCTTTGCCGAAGGTCTTGGTGCCGAGCAGCACCGCCCGGCGGTGATCCTGCAGCGCGCCGGCGACGATTTCCGATGCCGATGCGGACCCGCCGTTGATCAGGACGACGATCGGCTTCCCGTCGATCAGATCGCCCGAGGTGGCGTTGAAGCGCTGGCCACTCTCTTCCTGGCGTCCGCGCGTCGAGACGATTTCGCCCTGTTCGAGGAAACTGTCGGACACGGTCACTGCCTGGTCCAGCAGGCCACCCGGGTTGTTGCGCAGATCGAGCACAAATCCCAACAGGTCGTCGCCGACTTCCTTCTTGATCTTATCGACGGCTTTCTTGAGACCCTTGTCGGTTTGCTCGCTGAAACTGGTGATGCGGATATACCCGACGTTGCCTTCGGCCCGCGAGCGGACCGATTGAATGCGGATCTTGTCGCGCGTAATGGATACGTCGAAGGTATTCTTAGGCGAACGACGGATCGTCAGATTGATGTCCGTCTTGATCGGCCCGCGCATTTTCTCGACCGCTTCGCTCAACGTCAGGCCTTGCACCGGCTCGCCGTCTAGATGCGTGATCAGGTCGCCCGCCTTGAGCCCGGCCCGCGATGCCGGCGTGTCGTCGATCGGCGAAACGACTTTCACGTAGCCCTTTTCCATCGTCACTTCGATGCCCAGGCCGCCGAATTCGCCACGCGTCTGCACTTGCATGTCGCGGAATTTACGTTTGTTCAGGAAGGACGAGTGCGGGTCCAGATGGACGAGCATGCCGTCAATGGCCGCTTCGATGAGTTCCTCGTCCGAGACCTTCTCGACATAGTCGTTGCGGACGCGTTCAAAGACGTCGCCGAACAGCTCCAACATGCGATAGGTGTCGGATTTGTCCTCCGCCGCGTGCCCGGTCGGCACCATCATGCCCACCATGAGGCCGAGCATGGCACTTGCGGCTACGGCAACAACGATAATCGGCATTTTGCGCTTCATGCCTTCATTATCCTCTCTGTTCGATCGACGTGGTCCGCAGTCCCATGACAATATAATGCTTGCAATATCGGGACCACGATCATTTCTATCCTCGCACCCTTTTGCGGTATTCAACGAACCAGGGCAGAGGGTTCACGGGTTGCCCCCGGCGACGCAGCTCAAAATAGAGCCGGGGACCCTCCTTTTCCGAATTGGCCATAGCGCCAACGGGTTCCCCCGCAAGCAACCATTGCCCGACGCTTGTGTCAACATTCGCCATACCGGCGAGTAAGGTATGATATCCACCGCTATGCTCGATAATCAATATTTGCCCATACCCTTTGAAGGGACCGGCAAATACGACCTTTCCGTCGTAGGGCGCGACGATGCTGGCGGCGACGCGGGTCTTGATCGTGATGCCTTTAGCGGTATTCCCGTACTCGTTTGCTTCGCCATATCGGCGGGTGACCTTGCCCCGGGCCGGACTGGTGATGGACCCTTGATCGGGGAAGGGTCGCAATGCGTCGGGCCGCGGCAGGCTGAGCAGGGCCGTTTGTTGTTGTGGCGCGGGCGGCGTGGCCAACGCCGGCGGCGCCGGAATGGCGGCGGACGGCGGTGTCGGGGCGGCCGTCGGCGGCGCCGGACGTTCGGCTTCGAGGCGGGCGAACAGTTCCTTCAGATTCTTCGCCTCGCGGCCAAGTCTTTGGATTCGCTTCTCCGTCCGCCGTTCCTCGGATTCCGTTTGTTTGAGTAGATCGGCCTTGCGCTGGATCAACGTGGTCAATTTAACGCGCTTACCGGCGTAGTCCTCGGTGGCGTTCTTGAGCACGTCAAGCTGGCGGGCGACATCCGCCCGGGTCTCGGCCAACGCCGAGATTTTCGTCCGTAAGTCGTCGGCGCGGTTTTGGATCACCGGAAGGGCGGCGCGCAGCAACATGGCCCGCCGGACGACCTCGATCGGCCTCCCCTGCGACATCAGGAGCGCCTGCGGCGGATTGCGGGACAGCCGCTCCAACGCGCTCAGGGTTCCGCCGAATTGTTTCGTCTGCCCCTGCAGCGCCAGCTCCCGCTCGGCGAGTTCCTTCTGAGTTCGGGCCAACTGCGATTCCAGACGGGTCAGCAGCGTTTCGCTGTCCTGGGTGGCGCGGGCCGTATCGATTGACTGCCGGCGCAGTACCTTCAGCTCGCCGACAAGCTTACTCAGCTTCTTGCGAAGGTCCGCCGCGCGGTCCTGCTGTGCCTTGATCTCGCGCTCGAGCTTGTTGAGCGTGCCTTTGTCCTGCGCCGCCGCGCCGCTCGGCGCTGCAAGCAACAACGCCGCGGCGACCGCGAGAACCGGCGCGGCCCAAAACCGGTTCGGCGCTGTTGGGTCAGCCCGCTTCACGTTGCTCCTCGGCATGAATGATCAACGATTTTCCGGTCATTTCAGCGGGTTGGTCGAGGCCCAAAAGGTCGAGCACGGTGGGCGCGATATCCGCCAGCTTGCCGTTCGCCAATGCCGCAGCGTCATGTTTCTCGCCGGTCAGAATCAGCGGAACCAAATTGCGCGTGTGTGCGGTATGCGGCTGCCCGGTCGCGGCGTCGACCATCAATTCTGCGTTACCGTGGTCTGCCGTGATCAGCATCACCCCGCCGGCGGCGCGGATCGCGCGATCCAGGCGGCCAAGACAGGCATCCACGGCCTCGACCGCTTTGATCGCCGCGCCGAGATCGCCGGTATGGCCGACCATGTCGGTGTTGGCGAAATTCACCAGGATGAAATCGAAGGCGCCGCTCTCGATCGCCTCGACCAGGTGGTCCGTGACTTCGGCGGCCGACATTTCCGGCTGCAGGTCGTAGGTCGCGACCTTTGGCGAGGGCACGAGGATCCGCTCTTCGCCGTCGAAAGTGGCCTCCCGGCCGCCGTTGAAGAAGAAGGTCACATGGGCGTATTTCTCGGTCTCGGCGATCCGCAATTGTTTCTTGCCGGCCGCCGCGAGAATCTGTCCCAGGACGTTGCTCAGTTTTTCCGACGGGAAAAGGACGGGCATGAGGGCGTTCAACGCCGTGGAATACTCGATCATGCCCACGCTCGCGGCGAGGTCCACCGGTTTGCCGCGGTCGAAGCCGTCGAATTCGGGGTCGACCAGGGTGTGCAGAATCTCCCGCGCGCGGTCGGCCCGGAAATTGGCCATCAGCAACCCGTCGCCATCCGCCATGCCTTGATATCCGCCGATGATCGCCGGCAGCATGAATTCGTCGGTCACGTCATTCGCGTAGGACGCTTCGATGGCGGCGACCGCGTCGTCCGCCGCATCTCCGCTGCCGTGCGCAATGGCGCGATAGGCCTTTTCGACACGGTCCCAGCGGTTGTCCCGGTCCATCGCGTAGTACCGTCCGATCACGGTGGCGATCCGCGCGCCGGGGCAGTCGCTAAGGAAGGATTTCATGTAGTCCTTTGCGCTCGACGGCGGGGTGTCCCGGCCGTCCAGGATCGCGTGCACGACGCAGGAAATGCCGGCATCGGTCAGCAACCGCACCATGCCCGCAATATGGTCCTGATGCGAATGCACGCCGCCCGGCGACAACAGGCCCACGATATGGGCGATGCCGCCGCTTTGTTTCAGGGCGGCGGTGAAGTCCTGGAAAGCCGGGATATCGGGGATGATATCGTCGGCGAACGCTTGGTCGATCCGCGGCAGATCCTGCAGCACGACCCGGCCGGCACCGAGATTCATATGGCCGACCTCGGAATTCCCCATCTGGCCAGCCGGCAGGCCGACATGGTCCTCCGACGCGTCAAGCTGGCCACGCGGGCAGGTCGCGGCCAGGCGGTCCCAGACCCCAGTGTTGGCCTGCGCGATCGCATTGTTCTCGGTTTCCGCCCGGTCGCCCCATCCATCGAGAATACAGAGCAGAACGGGTCTTTGTGCTATCGCTGTCATAATCGCCAAATCGCGTCAATTGTCAGTAATGTGGGCGGAGAATACCCGGTTTCCAGGGCCAAGAAAACGGTTCCGGACTAACCCTTGTGGTATGGGTGTCCGGCCTGGATTTGCTGGGCCCGGTAGAGCTGTTCGACCAGCATGCAGCGGGCCATCATATGGGGCCACGTCATGGCCCCCAAGGCCAGTAACATTGTTGCGCGGTCGGTGACGGCCCGGTCCAGCCCGTCGGCCCCGCCGATCACGAATCCAAGGCTCCGATGCCCAGATTCCTGCCATTTTCGGAGCTGGCCAGCGAACTCCTCGCTGCTGTATTGCCGGCCCCGTTCGTCCAGCGCGACCACCAAAGCCCCCTCGGGCAGGGCGTCGAGGAGACGTTCGCCTTCGCGCGACCGGCGTTCCGCCGTCGACAGCGGGCGTTTTTCCTCCACTTCGCGGATGGTGACGGCCCAGGAAAGCCGTTTCCGGTAGTTTTCGATCAAATCCAATTCGGGGCCGCGCCGCAGGCGTCCTACGGCCGCGATTGTTATGTCCAGGGCGGCATGCCGAGGCGCCACCGGCGGTTATCCGGCGGCGGTGCTGAGGTGTGTATCGCCTTGCTGCGGAAAGTCGCCCCACAGCTTCTCGAGCTTGTAGAAATCCCGGACTTCCGGGCGGAACAGATGAACCAGCACGTCGCCCGCATCAATCAGGACCCAGTCGGCCTGGGCCGCTCCTTCGACCGCCGTCCCCTTGATTCCGCTGTTTTTGATGCGGCGGAGCAGGTGGTCCGTCATCGCGCTCACATGACGCGTGGACGAGCCGGACGCGATCACCATGTAGTCGGCGATGCTGGTCTTGCCCTTGAGGTCCAGTTTTATGATGTCGATGGCCTGATCGTCATCCAGGGATTGCACGATGAGGGCCAGAAGCGATTCCGTCGTCTGCGGAGTCAAAGTCTCGGTTGATATGGTTTTTCCCCGTTAATCAACTGTTTGCGCTGTCTTCTCCCGTCCGGCACGGATCGACGTCGACGACGCCGGATGCAGCCGGTTGCGGATAAACACCCACGCGGGCGGGTTCTGCCGTATCAGGCGCGGAGCCTGATCCTCCGGTATCCTGGAGGTGGCAAATTGGGTCGCCGCGCGGCCCGCCAATGCCCTCAAAGAATAGGACGGGCGGGCAAAAACCGCAACGGCGGCCGTATGAAAGATTTCTTGCCATGCCTTCCATTGCGGTATCTGGATAAGGTTATCGGCGCCGATTAGCCAGACGAAACGATGATCGCAATGCCGGCGGCGGAGTTGCCGCAACGTGTCGACGGTGTAGCGGGTGCCGAGACGGTCCTCGATATCGGTCACGCGAATGCGGGGATGCCGGGCCATGGCCCGTGCGTCGGCCATACGCGCCGCCAAGGGTGCCATTCCGGCCGTCGGTTTTAGGGGATTTTGCGGCGACACAAGCCACCAGACTTCGTCCAGGTTCAAGCGTTGCAACGCCTCGAGGCTGATGTGGCGATGCCCGTCATGCGCCGGGTTAAATGATCCCCCCAGCAGGCCGACACGCCGGGACCGGAGGCATGTCCGGGGCGTCTGTCGTGGTGTAATGCTCAAGACGGGGCTGTTCGATCAAGGGTTTTGGTCATGGCCGCGGCATCATCCCGCGCACCCGAAAGGCCGTCAACCGGACACCGCAGGCGGAACCGAGACCTGCATCAAGGCCGGGTTTGCCCGGCGCCGCGCACGATATACTTGTAGCTGGTGAGCTGCTCCGCGCCGACCGGGCCGCGGGCGTGAAGCTTGCCCGTCGATATGCCGATTTCCGCGCCCATCCCGAATTCTCCGCCGTCGGCGAATTGGGTGGACGCGTTATGCAATACGATGCTGCTGTCGATCCGGCGCGTGAATGTCGCCGCCGCGTCGTCGTCGTCGGTCACGATCGCGTCGGTATGGTGTGACCCGTGCGCGTTGATATGCTCGATCGCCTGCGGCAGCCCGTCGACCACCTTCACGGACAGAATCGCGTCGAGATATTCCGTATCCCAATCCGCATCGGTCGCGGGAAGGATGCGATCATCGGCTGCTTGGGCCGTCTCGTCGCCCCGGACCTCGCATCCCGCGGCGTGCAGCCGGTCCACGATCGCCGGCAACTGCGCCGCAGCCGCGGAGCGGTCGATCACGAGCGATTCGGCGGCACCGCAGACGCCGGTGCGGCGCATCTTCGCGTTCAACACCACGTCGCAGGCCATCGCCGCATCGGCTTTTTCATGAATGTAGACATGACAGTTGCCGTCGAGATGCGCGATGACCGGTACGCGGGATTCGGTCATCACCCGTTCGATGAGGGACTTGCCGCCGCGCGGCACGATGATGTCGATCAGCCCGGCCATGCGGAGCATCGCGCCGACCGCGTCGCGGTCCCGCGTGGGGATGGCCTGTACGGCGTTACCCGGCAGCCCGGCCTCGCGCAGCCCGTCCTGCAGACATTTGGCGATCAGGCCCGAGGAATGCAGGCTTTCCGATCCGCCGCGCAGGATCGCGGCATTGCCCGACTTGAGGCAAAGCCCGCCGGCGTCGGCGGTCACGTTCGGGCGCGACTCATAAATGATGCCGATGACACCGAGCGGCACCGAAACCCGTGAAATCGTCAGGCCGTTGGGCCGCGTCCATTCGCCGAGATTGCGATGCAGCGGGTCCGGCAAGTCCGCGACCTGCTCCAGCCCGGCCGCCATGCCTTCGATCCGCTCGTCGTTCAGCAGGAGCCGGTCCTGCATCGCGGCATTCAGGCCTTTTTCGGCGGCGAAGGCCATGTCCTTTTCGTTCTCCGACTTGATGGCCGCCGCGCTGTCGCGAATGACGGTCGCTGCCGCGTTGAGCGCGGCGTCGCGCGTGGCGCTGTCGGCCAGACCCATTTGGTAACTGGCGTCATGCGCGGCCTGCGCGATCTCGCGCACCAACTCTTCGGCGGGCATGTCGGCCTTGCTCAGGACAGCATGCGAACTCATCTGTCGGCTCCCGGTTTCTTATTGCCTCCAAACCCTATCCGAAGCGGGAAGGCGGCGCATTATCGAAATTCTCTTAGTACAAATGGGCCGGACGGTGCTATTTGGCTAGGGGCAACAAGGTGTCGGACGTGTCCCACGGCGAAAATCTCGAAAACGAATGGCAACGGCTGACGGCGGAATGTGCCGACGCGCCGGACGACAGCCGCCGCCGCCTCGAATTGGGGCATGTCTGCCATCGCATGGCGCGCCCCGGCGAGGCCCTGTCGCATTTCGCCGACGCGGCGACGGCTGATCCCGACTGGGAAGTGCCGCGCTATTACCTCGGCCTGGTCCTTGCGGAAATGGGCCGGCCGGACGAGGCCATGGTGGCGTATCGCGCGGCGCTTGCGGTCGACCCCAACCATGCGGAGAGTCATTTCGGATTGGGCCGGCTGTTCGCCCGCCGCCGCGAGACGGGGCCGGCGGTTTCGCATTTCGACGCCGCTGCCGCGGCCCAGCTCGACTGGCACCGTCCGCATCTCGAAAAGGCCGACGTGCTGGCCGCCGCGGGCGATCCCGACGGCGCACGCGACGCATACGATGCGGCGTTGCGTGCCGGCGCGCCCGACGGGGTGCGCCTCCGCCGCGACTTGCTGCTGCCGGTCATCGCGGACTCCGCGGAAGACTACGCCGATGCACGCCGCCGCTATGAAACCGCGCTCGACGATCTCGCCGCCGATCCGCCGGCCCTGGACAATCCCGCCCGGGAGGGCGGGGGCGGCCGATTCTACCTGGCCTATCAGGGTGTGGACGACCGGCGGCTGCAGGAAAAACTGGCGGCCCTCTACCGTGCCGGCTGCCCGGCGCTCGATTGGACTGCACCGCATTGCCGGGAACCGTGGCGGGCGCCGGCCGTGCGGCGCATCGGGTTCGTGTCGCGGTTCTTCTACGACCACTCGATCGGGCGGTTGATGCAGCGGTTGTTGGCGCATCTGGCGCGGCGGGACGATTGCGAGATTCTATTGTTCGATACCGCGTCGGTTCCGGACGATCCATTGCGGGCGGAGCTCGTGTCCTATGCGGGTCATGTCGAATCCCTCGAATCCGGGGTTCAGCCGCCGCGCGAGCAGATCGCCCGCCATCGGCCCGACATACTTGTCTATCCGGATATCGGCATGGATTACGCAACCTATTTCCTGGCCTTCGCGCGGCTCGCCCCGGTTCAATGCGTCACCTGGGGGCATCCGGTGACGACGGGGATTCCGACGGTCGACTATTTCCTGTCCTGCGATTCCGCGGAACCGCCCGATGCCGCGGCGCATTACAGCGAGCGGCTGGTGCGCCTAGGCGGGCTGCCCTTCTCCTACGCCCGTCCCGCCGCGCCGACCCCGGCCAAGACCCGCGCGGATTTCGGATTGCCGGAGGACGCGACGCTGTATTTCCTGGCCCAGAACCTGTTCAAGATCCATCCGGACATGGATGCGGCGCTGCGCCGGATTCTGGACCGCGATCCGGCCGGCCGGTTGGTTCTGTTGGACGGGCATTATCCGGAATGGGGACAGCGGCTGCGCGCGCGGTTCGCCCGCAGCCTCGCCGGTGCCGGCGATCGGGTCGTTTTTCTGCCGCGGCAGGCGCATGACGACTATATGCGGCTGCTTGCATTGGCGGATGTCTGCCTCGACAGTTTTCCGTTCGGCGGGGGCAACACGACCTATCAGGCGTTGGCGATGGGCACGCCGGTCGTGACCCTGCCCGGCGACTTCCTGCGCGGCCGGTTGAGCCTGGCGATCTATTGTCACCTGCGGGTGTTGGAATGTGCGGCGACGACGGCGGAGAGTTATGCCGATGTCGCGGTGCGGCTCGGCACCGACGGCGCCTGGCGGGACCGTGTCGCGAAACAGATCGACAAGAATCTACACCGGATATTCGACGATCCGGTTTTTCTGGAAGAAGCCGAGCGGTTCTTGATGTCGGTCGTTCCCGGCGATCCGTCCGACGGGCGTTAGCCGTTCAGCACCAAATCGTCGCGGTGGATCATCTCGTCGCGGCCGCGGTAGCCGAGGATTTCTTCGATCTCCTGGCTCTTGTGGCCGGCGATAAGCGCTGCGTCGGCGCTCGAATAGGCGGATAGTCCGCGCCCCAATTCCCGGCCGTCGCGGCTGCGGACGGCAACCGGATCGCCGCGTTCGAACCGGCCCGACACCGCGGTGACGCCGACCGGCAGGAGGCTTCGGCCCTGCTGCAAAGCATTCTCCGCGCCGCCGTCCACTTCGAAGACACCGATCGGATTGAGGGCGCCCGCGATCCAGGTCTTCCGCGCCGTGCGCGGCGCCGCCGTCGCCTCGAACCAGGTGCAGGGCGCGCCCTCGTCGAGCCGGCGCAGCGGGTGGATCGACCGGCCGTCGGCAATGGCCATGCGGCAGCCGCTGGCCGTCGCGATCTTCGCCGCTTGTATCTTGGTGACCATGCCGCCGGACGAATAGCCGAGCCGGGGCTCGCCGGCCATGGCCTCGATCGCCGGCGTGATCGCGGCGACCCGCTCTAGTCGGTTGGCGTCGGCCTTCTCGCCTGGGTCCGCGTCGTACAGCCCGTCGATATCGGAGAACAGGATCAGCGTGTCGGCACTGACCATCGCGGCGACCCGCGCGGCGAGCCGGTCGTTGTCGCCGAACCGTATCTCGTCGGTGCCGACCGTGTCGTTCTCGTTGATGACGGGCACGACGTTGAATGACAGAAGTTGCGTCAACGTGCTGCGCGCGTTCAGGTGGCGGCGGCGTTCCTCGGTATCGTCCGGGGTGACCAGTACCTGGGCGACCGGGATATCGTGTTTGGCAAGCGCCTGTTCGTAGGCATGCGCGAGGCGAATTTGGCCGGCGGCGGCGGCGGCCTGTTTTTCCTCCAGGCGGAGGGCGCGCTCCATGTCCGTCAGGCCGAGCCGTTGCCGTCCGACCGCGATCGCACCGGACGACACGACCAGGATTTCCTTTCCCCGGCGATGGCAGTGGGCAATGTCCTCGGCGAGCGCTTCCAGCCAACTATGGCGCACGGCGCCGGTGGCGTCGTCGACCAGCAGGGCCGAGCCGATCTTGATCACCAGCCGCTTGCTGCCGTTGAGCTGGCCGTTCATCGCGTCCGTCATGGCGTCCACGTTTCCTGAACGGCTGGTTCCGGCGTCTCGGCCGCCTTATCCGCGGCGCGTTTTTCCTGGATCGCCGCAAGCAGGCGCCGCAGGGCGTCCTGCACGCCGTCGCCGGTCACGCCGGACAGCATCAAGGGTTCCGTACCGGCGGCGTCGGCCAGCATCGCGCCGCGTTCGGCAGCCACGTCGTCGGTCAGCGCGTCGCATTTGTTGAGTGCCACGATTTCGGCTTTTTCGGCGAGGCCCGCGCCATAGGCTTCGAGTTCGCCCCGGATCGTGCGATACGCGTCGGCCACGTCCGGCTGCGTGCCGTCCACCAGATGGAGCAATACGCCGCAACGCTCGATATGACCCAGGAAGCGGTCGCCCAGACCGTGACCTTCATGCGCGCCCTCGATCAGCCCCGGGATATCGGCGAGGACAAATTCCTTCTCGTCCACATGCACCACGCCGAGCTGCGGGTGCAGCGTGGTGAACGGGTAGTCGGCGATCTTGGGCCGGGCGCGCGAGACCGCGGCGAGGAAGGTCGATTTCCCGGCGTTGGGCAACCCGACCAACCCGGCATCGGCGAGCAGTTTGAGTCGCAGCCAGATCCACATCTCGGCACCCGGGTGCCCCGGATCGAACCGGCGCGGGGCGCGCGTGGTCGCGGATTTGTAGTGAAGATTGCCGAACCCGCCGTCGCCGCCATGCAGCAGGACCAGCCGTTGTCCCGCGCGGGTCAGGTCGGCGATCAGGGTTTCGTTGTCCTCGGCGAGGATCTGCGTGCCGACGGGGACATCCAGCACGACGGTTTCGCCCGCCGCGCCGTTGCGTTGCTTGCCTTTGCCGTGGTCGCCGCTGCTCGCCTTGAAATGTTGCTGGTATCGGTAGTCGATCAGCGTGTTGAGGCCCTCGACCGCCTGGACGATGACGTCGCCGCCGCGGCCGCCGTCGCCGCCGTCCGGGCCGCCGCGCGGGATGTTGCGTTCGCGGCGGAACGACATGCAGCCGGCGCCGCCGTTGCCGCTCTTCACGTGAATTTTGGCTTGATCGAGAAATTTCATCGTATCGCAACCATGCGCGCCGAGGCGGGCGCCCGGACTCCGGTCCTCGGCAGCAAAAAATAAAAGGGAGACGGACTTCCATCTCCCTTCGCCAACCCGCCGGCCGTTTGAGGGGAGCCGCCGCCGGTGGCTCCCACCGGGGCTATTCCGCTGCGGCCGCCGCCGGTTCCACGTGAACGGTGGTCCGGCTCCGGGTCTTGTGGAACTTCACCGTGCCGTCCTTCAGGGCGAACAGGGTGTGGTCCTTGCCCATGCCGACATTCGTGCCGGGATGAACCTTGGTGCCGCGCTGGCGAATGATGATGTTGCCCGATATCACGGACTCGCCGCCATACTTCTTGACGCCGAGGCGCCGGCCTTCGGAGTCGCGACCATTGCGTGAACTGCCGCCTGCTTTTTTATGAGCCATGCTGCGTTACTCCTCGGTCTTTTTCGCGGCGGGTTTCTTCGCCGCGGGTTTCTTTGCCGCCGGCTTCTTCGCGGCGGGCTTCTTCGCTGCGGTTTTCTTGGCGGTGCGTTTTTTGGCTGCCGGCTTCTTGGCAGCGGGTTTTTTCGCCGCGGGCTTCTTGGCTGCCGGCTTGGCCTCGGCCTTGTCTTCGGTCGTTGCAGCCGGTTTCGCCTCTTCCTTGGCGGCGGGCTTCTTCGCGGCGGCCTTCTTGGCCGGCTTCTTCCCGTCGGTCAGGATATCGGTGATCCGCAACACGGTGACCTGTTGGCGATGGCCCTTGGTCCGCCGGTAGTCCTTGCGGCGCTTTTTCTTGAACACGATGATCTTCGCGCTGCGGTCCTGCTTGACCACTTCGGCCGCGACCGTGGCGCCGTCGACCAGCGGCGTGCCGGTGGTCTGGGCCTTGTCGTCGCCGACCATCAGGACGTCGGTGAGCTCGACCGTCGCGCCGGGATCGCCCTCGAGCTTCTCCACCGCGATGACATCGTTTTTGGCGACCTTGTACTGTTTGCCGCCGGTTTTGATTACTGCAAACATGGGTTTGTATCTCGCTGCCGGACCTGGGACTCCGTTATCGGGCTTTCGTCCAGGATATCCGGGCTTTCTGGTGCCCGTAAACTCGCCGCGGGACTATACTCGTGCGCGCCGGCAAGTCAACGGCCAACTCGCCCGAAATCCTAGTTTTCCGTACCGGCGGACGGTGCGGCCGAAAGGTCGAAGACCTCGGTCACGGCCCCGTCCTTTTCCCATCCCTGGACCAGGAGGCTGCCGTCGCCCGCGTTGGCGACGACGCTGAGGCGGGTATCCGCGTTGAGAACCGGCTCGACGAGCCATTCGAATCCCGGCACCGGATTGCGGCATAGTCCGCTCATCAGGCGGTGCCGGCGCTCGCTTTCGACGCCGCGCGGCTTGCCGCGCAATCCCGGGCTGAGCCAGTGGTTGGCGACGGAGGTGGGGGAGTCATGCACCCAGGCGCGGGTCTCGGTCCGTTCGATCACGCAGCCTTCGCCGGCGGCGGTGCCCGACACCGAGAAGAAGGCGGGCAGCGCGATCGGGGTGGTTTCCAGCATGTCCTTCGCTTCGTCGTAGCTGCGGCAGGTCTCCATGACCCGGCGCGCCAGGTGGGCCGGCGGCAGATGCCGGCTTTGGAAGACCTTGATCCGGTTCGCCAACCAATCCGCTGGCAAGGGCAGATAGCCGCGCCGGACGAGCGGCGCCTGGTTGATGGCGAGGGCGAAACGGCCCGGTGCGAAGGCGGTGATCACGCCGACGAAGCCGGGCCAGGTGATGTTATAGAAGTCGCCCGCCGGCCCGGTCTGGCGCGCCAGCACCACATGCCGGCCGATCCCGTGGAACGGCCAGTCCAGCGTGCGCAGCATCCGCATGCCGCCGCCCTTCGGGTCGGGCGCGACGCCGGTGGTGCAGCCCCACTCGAAACACAGGTTCATGAACCAGATTCCGGTTGAAAGCTGCGCGGAAAGACCGGCGATCTCATCGTGATGCGGGTTGCCGGAGCGCACAGCCCACCGGCGCGACAACCGGTCCATGATCGGCAGCAAGGGCCCCGGCAGCATTCGCCGCCCGGCCGCAATCAAGGATTCGGCCGTGTCGCGATGGCTGTCCACCAAGGCGGTCGGGCTAGACTCCCCCAGATCGATCAGGGGGATTACCGAAGGGTTCTGCGCCGGTTCCATACCTATAATGTCGGCTGTGCGGCGCGGGAATGCAATAACGCCGGCGGACAGGGTTCCGCTTGCGGCACGCCGGGGCTTGCGGTAGGTTCCGGCGCATTCGGGGTCGGCATCGCCGGCAACGCCCGCGGAGAGGTGCCGGAGTGGTCGAACGGGGCGGTCTCGAAAACCGTTG
Organism: Alphaproteobacteria bacterium; assembly: GCA_965228425.1. Taxonomy (GTDB): domain Bacteria; phylum Pseudomonadota; class Alphaproteobacteria; order UBA8366; family UBA8366; genus JAJFJD01. The sequence goes on from OZ245815.1 coordinate 819,841, forward strand.
TGCGCGCGAGCGTACCCAGGGTTCGAATCCCTGTCTCTCCGCCATATTTAAATGAGTTAGTCGTTCAGCCAATGACCTGCATTGGAATTAATGGTCCACGCTGATCCGAAGAATCCCCTGAACCTCCGATATTGAACACCGGTGTAGAAATACGGTCCCTATTTTTCTCGTGATGCCACGATGTTGGCGATTGAGAAGGCGGGCATGAAGTCTGTTATTTGTCTTGTCGTGATAGCCTCAGGACACCCGATAAGCGTTCCATGACCTTGCCGTCTTTCCCATTGGCGGCGATTACGGCCTTTAGGAAATTCGGCGCAGTATTCTTCCCATTGATCATGACGGGGGCAACGGTGACCCGCCAGCCGTCCTGATTCAAGCGCCACGCGCGAACGGAGCTGCCTTCGCGCGTGTCGGCGGATGCGGATCGACGAAACGAAATTTCCTCGCTATCACGCAGCCGTTCGGTGAAGAAGGCGAACACGTAATATTTTCCCGGCGCTGGTGGTTTGCGGCCGGTTGGATCGAGCCGGATGGCGTTTCGATCGGCGAATTCCGCCAGCATCGCGTAGCTCGTGTCCGCTGAGAGACGATCAAGATTCAGCTTTGCCGCTGGCACCAACGCAAATAGCGGTCGTACTACGATCGCGGGGGCGTAGGTGGGTAAGACCGAAGCGTGACGCACCACGACCGTTCGGCCGGTCTGGGTAAAGTCCGCGATAAAAGTCATCCGAAAACGCCGTCCGGCCGATCCGACGAATTGCAGATCCGCGCCCAGCGTCGTGGTATTGGGCCAAACCGGGTTTGGGTCGCGGGCAATGAGTTGAAACCGATGTAGCGCGAAGCTCGGATCGTTGAACTTCGCTTTGTTGAGCGCCTGTATCGCTGCGTCCTCGAACACCACGGAGCGCACAGCCTTGCGTCCGCTCAGCACCGCCGCGCCCGCAGAGATGATGGCGGAATCGGAAGGCGTCAATTTCTCTGGCTGCCCGGCGACCGTCGAGCCCGGCATAGCACCGGTGAACAATGCTGCAACGACTATGGCCAGGAAGCGGTGCATGCGGTGCCTAGCGGGCGGCCGCCGTCGGGGCATTTTTTTGTGCGCCGCCGCCGAACATCACGCCCTGGACGAAAGGACTGTACTCACCTTCGGCAAGCTCACCCACGGATTCCTCGGCAATCGCCATGCCGACCTCCCAATTGCGCTTCGACTGCGCCGCTTCGACGGCTAGCGCGCGGGCCCGCATGATCGTGTTGCGCCGATCCAGCAGTTTGCTTGCCGCGTTGTCGATTTGGCGCTCGACCGCTTCCCGGCTGCTTTGCAACGCCTCCCGAAGCGCTCGGGTTTCGCGAGCCGCCGCTTGCCGTAGCGTCATTTTCCCCTCGTTTGCGGCGCCCAGTTCGGCGGCGGCCTTCGCCCGTTCCTGCATACTCATTCGGTCGAGGTTTTCGCCGATTTCGCGGGCGCGGGCCAGTTTCTCGGCCAGCTCCCGTTGCCCCGGCGCCGCCGCTTCCTGGGCCGCTTTTGCGGATCGCTCGAACGTCTCTTTCGCATGCCGCAGGCCGCGGGCGGATTGTTCGCCGATTTCCTGGATGGAGTCTTTCGCGGCCTGCATCGCCTCGGTCACCGGCTTCTCCAGAAATTCACCGGCCTTGCCCAAGGCCTTTCCGGTTGCATGAAACATTCCGTCAAAGGCCATGTTGACCGCCGCGTCCTGCAGGCCGGCCCCGATCGGGCCGGCGACCGGCCCGGAGAACATGGCTTGATTTCCGGCCGCGTCTTTTTTGTCCTTGTCCCTAGCGTAGCCATCGACGATCGCGCGGGACGCCGCCTCCTGGGACGTCCCCTTCACGAAAACGGCGCCGGCGGCCGCCAGCGGTCCCCAAGTGACCCCGATATAGACCTCGCCACCGAAGGCAACGACCTCGGTCGCGACGCCCGCCGGTTTGTTGAGCCACCAGGACGTATTGTAGTCGCTTTGGCTTTCCGCCAGGTCGCGCGCCATGCGGTCCTTGAGTTCATCCAACGTGGCGGCGTCACCGTCGATCACGAATACATCCACCGGTTTGCCGTCGGGGCCGGGGATCGTCCTGTGTACGACACCGGTTGGCGGAGGCCCCGGCGGCAATTCGGTAATCGTCGGCAAGCTCTCGGGAGCCGCCGACGGATCGGGATTGGGGGTCGTGCTCGATTCTGCCGAGCCGGGCGCGCTCGTCACGGGGGGAGTGAGCGCCGCCGCGTCGACGGGTTGCCCGGAATCGGTATCGGTGGTCGGTGGGGTCGCACCCGCCGACTCCGTTCCGCCCGGCGCTGTTGGGTCGGTCGGGTCCGTGGTGTCGGATGGCTGACCGGTTTTCGGGTCGGATGGCGGCGACGGCGCGCTGTTGGGATCGGCCGGTTTGCCGTCCGGGCCAAGTGTCGTGACATCGGTCGTCCCGCCGGGGTCGGTCGGTTGCCCAGTCGCCGTATCGGATGCGCCTGTCGTGGGTTGTGTCGGACCGGCGGGTTTTCCGTCCGGGCCAAGCGTCGTGACCTCGGTTTTCCCGGCGGAGTTGGTTGGTTGCCCGGTTTCTGTGCCGGTGGTCCCCGTCGTGTTTCCGGTCGAGGCGTCGGAGTCGGTGGTGGCCGTCTGGTTCTCCGTACTCTCGGGTTTCGCGGCCATCTCGCCCGGCGCCGGCGCATCCACGGGCGGCGCGATCGGCGGGCGTGCCGTTTGGGGCATTTGGTCGGGCCAGACCGGGAAAAGCGGTTTCAGTGGTGGCGGCGGCGGCGGATTGTCGATATCGACGGCCGAGGTCCTTGTCGTTGGTTTTCCCGGCCGGTTGACCGGATCCGCATAGGGCGGGTCGCCGGCAGTCGGCGGGTTCCGGGCGGCTTCCCGGGCCGCGCGGTTGCGCTCTTCGGCTTCGCGCTGACGACGGATAATCTCGCCAAGCGATTGGATCGTGCCTTGCAGGCTGCCGGAATTGGAGGTGCCCCCGGTGCTCGGATTCGGCAGGACGCGCGGCGCGGTATTGCCGACCCGTCCGCGCAGCCGGTTTTGGCTACGCGTGCGCTGGTCGAGGGCCTCGCGCTGACGCACCCGCGCCCGTTCGAGTTCGCGCAACCGCTCGGCCTCGCGGGCCGCGTTATCGCTGTTGTTGGGATGGGGATGATCTTCGGACTTGCCGCAGCAGCCGTTTGCCGCAACCTGGAACGTTGGCGCGGCAAGCGCGCCTATCACGAATATGAGACCGATGAGAACCCGTGCCGCCATCTTCCTCCCCTGTTATTCGGCATTATTGAAGGCAGTGACGGATCAAGCGTTCATGATGCGGGGCGTGCCGAACGAAGTCAATTAGCCCGGACGGGCATCCGGTCGGGTTCCAATTTTCAAAAGAGGGATATGGAACTATCTGGATACCGTCGTTGCCTATCCTATGAGGTTGTACGGAAGCGCAACTTTACGGCTTCGGGATTTCCCCGCAGTATGACCGAAGCGGTGGGATCAAGTTTACTGAATGCTGTTTATGGCGGGCTGGAGGAATTTTATGCCCCGAATTTGGTCTATTGTCGCCGTTTCAGGTTTGTTTGCCGCCTTCGTATTCGCGGGTCCGGCCGCGGTCCAGGCGATCGATAAGAAAGAAAAATCCAGTTCGGAACGCCGGCATGACCGGGCGCGTATCCTCCGCGAGCGGTCGACCGACGCATCGCGCTCGCGAACCGGCTACCCGTCGGTCGATGGACAGATCACGACGACCGATCCCGATACCTACTACGTACTCAGCCTTCAGATAGAGCGTTTGGCGGGCATGATTCAAGCGCTGCGGCGCGCGGAAGCGCAACGGAAGTCGGCGCCGGCCGGCTTGGGTGGTCTGCCGCACTCGCCGGTCACGGCACCGCTTTTGGACGTCAAGTCAGTCTATGGTCCGGCCGGGCCGACCGAGAAGTCCGTGCGCCTGCTACTGGAGTACCGGCTGATGATCGCCGGAAACCCGCGCCTGAAGATCGGCAGAATCGCCGATGACGGTGATGCGATCGCGGCGCAGGTCGTTACGGTGGATGGGTCGATCGTCGAGGAATACCGCGTATTAAAACAAACCGGCGTTTGGCAACCAATCCGGTAACGGAATGTTAGCGTGCCGGATGGCATAAAGCGGATACACCGCTGAAAAATGGGGACTAGAATCAATGGGAATCCAGGAAACGAACAAGATTCGGCGGGCAATCTGTGTTGTGGCCGCCATAACGGCGGGATCGTTCAGCATCGCTGCCTGCCAAACGACCGAGCAAGCAGCGACCGGCGCCTCGACGCAGGCGGCTGCCCAACCCGTTGCCCAAGCGGCGCAACCTGCACAGGCGGCACCGGCCGCGAAACCGGCCGTGCAGCAAGCATCAGCGGCGGCGTCCGGCGGCGAGAAAGTCACGGCGCCGGGGAACGGTATCCTTACCGGCCCGATTCCAGAAGTTCACGGGCCGAAGCGCACCGTGGCGGTTGGCAAATTCAGCGCGACGGGTGCTTTCACGTCGAAATACGGAAGCTGGGATATTGGCGGTGGTCTCGCGGCGATGCTCACCTCGGCCCTCGTCGAGTCGCAGCGCTTCAACGTGGTCGAGCGGGCCCAGGTGCAGCAGATTCTGACCGAACAGCAGCTCAAGGGCAGTGGCGTCGTCAGCAAGACGACCGGACCGGACCTCGGCAATCTCACGGGTGTGCAGTATTTCATCTACGGCGCGGTGACCGAATTCGGCGTCGATGATGAGGGTGGCGGATTCGGCGTCGGTGCGGCCGCGGGCGGCGTTCTGGGTGGGTTGCTCAGCGGCGCCCTCTCGCATGAGTCTGCGTCCGGCAAGATTGCCATGGACGTCCGCGTCGTGGACGCGACGACGGGCCGTGTCCTGGAGGTGCAACGAGTCGAGGAACCGATTGAGTCGTCCGGAATCGATCTGTCCGTCGGCTATAGCGGGCTGAGCATGGGCGGCAACAAGTTCTGGAAAACCCCATTGGGTGAAGCCAGTCGCCGCGCGCTGACGCGGGCGGTGCAGAACATCGCGCGTCAGGCCGACGGCAAACCCTGGGCGGGCCAGGTCGTCGATTATGACGGCGGCGTGCTGTTCATCAACGCAGGTGGACGCAGCGGCATCAAGGCCGGCGATTCCTTCATGGTCGAGCGGATCGTGAAGAAACTCACCGATCCGGCCACCGGCGAAGTGTTGTCCCTGCGCAAGGCGCCGCTCGGACTTGTGAAGGTCGATACGGTCGAGCCGAAGATTTCGATGGGCAAATTCACGGCGATCGACGTGAACCCGCCGAAGCGCGGCGACCTCGTCCTAACGGTTAGAAAGTAGTGCATCGGTAATACCCGAGCCGAAGGGGCATCGCGATGCATGCATTCTGGACCGCCATGGGTGACCGGCTCCGGTCGATCGGAGCCATTCGCCTATCCTTATTGCTTGCGTTGTTTTGCTCGTTCGGTGCGGCATCTCCCGCCTCCGCTGGAATGGTGGAGGTAGAGCCGCACGTCTTCTGTTCCCTCGACAAGAACGGCGCCCGGACCTTTTGCGTCAATCTGACGCCGCCCCCGGTGCGGACCATGGGCGAAACTTACGATGAACAGCCGACGGAAACGCTTCCGTCGGCGAGCGCCCCCGCCGTAAGTACACCGGCGCCGTCCGCTGCGCCGGCGCCGTCTCCCAAGGTAGAAACGAAGAAGGAAGAAGTGCCGTCCGCGCCCGCCGCGGCGTCGGCTCCTGCCGCGGCCTCCGCCCCTGCGGCGGCGAGCAGCAGTTCTTCCGCGACCGAACAGAGCTACCCTGGCACGGCCGACAGCAAATACGACGACGCGAAGAAGAAGGCGGAACGGGAAGCCCATCAGCGTCTGCTGCATCAAAAGAGCAAGGAAGCGTTGGATCATTCCCGCCATCGGCTGCGCAGCCGCGGCGGATACGGCGACGTCGAACCAATCACGGGCGAGAGCACGGATCAAGGCACGACGTCGAGCGGGCCGGACTACAACGCGATCGGCAGTACGGGCGCGGCGGTCGGCGCCCTGATCAAGAAACAGGAAGGCGGCCTGGCCCCGCCGCAGGACGGCCCCGTCTGCGTCGCCGGCGATATCGCCGCCGAACTTCAGGGGGAGCTCGACAAGGAACGCGAGGAGATCGACAAGAAGCTTAAGGAGATCGAGGACGAGCTCCGCAAGCGGCGCGCCGAGGCAGAGAAGGAGAAGAAGAAGCTCGAGAAGGACAAGGAACTCGACAAGAAGATCAAGGGCCGCAAGCAGGCGAAGAAAGAGCGCAAGGATCTCAACGACAAGCGCGACAAGCTGAACAAGAAGCGCGACAAGCTGGTCGAGGAAAACGACAAGCTGGAAGCGGACAAGGAAGGCATCGATAAGGAACGCAAGGACCTTAACAAGAAGATGCAGAAAGCCCGGAAGGGTGATCCGAACTGCCGTGGCGCCGCTTGCCGCAAACTCCGGGGCCAGTTGGAAGACAACAGCCGACGCCGTGTCGAGAACATCAAGAACACGGGTAAGTTCCAACAGAAGTGGGAACGCCATCGGCGCGAGCAGCGCAATCTAGCCCGCGAACAAGCGAAATTCGAAGCCAAGCTCGATAAGGGGTTCGGCCAATCCAAGGAACAATGGAAGGCGCGTCAGGCGCGCAAACAGGCCCGTGCCTACAGCGACCAAATGTGGAAGCTGCGGAATCGAAAGGAATCGCTCGAAAGCAAACGGCGCACCGGCTCGCTGTCCCGGTCCGAAGCCAAGGAATTGAACGAGGTCACGCGCGAGTACCGCGGCCTTAGCAAGAATTTCGGCGACGCGACGACCGGCAACTCGAAATTCGATGCGCGCGCCCGTGGGTTAGAGGCGAAGTTGGAGGCGGACGGTACAACTTCCATCGACGACGCGGTGCGGCTGGACGCGGACAAGATCAACGCGGATTACAAGGCTCTCGATGATGCCGTAAAGGGCGTCGAGCAAGCGCGCGACGACCTTCGCAATCCACAAAACAAGGCGGATCCGAAAAAGGCCCAAAAAGCCATCCGCGACCATGAGAAAGCCCAAAAAGACGTCGAGCGCTACCGCAAGGAGTATGCCGACGCGCTCAAGAAACAGCCCGTGAAATACCCGCCGGTCGATGAAAGCGATATCAACAAAGCCCGGAAAAAGTATTTCGATCTAAAGGACAACGGCGGCAGCTATCGCGAAGTTCAGGATGCGTTGAAGGAATACGAGAACCTTCAGCGTGCGGACGAACGGCACTGGCGGGAAGAGTCCCGCCGACACAAGAACGCCCAGGAAAAAGTGGGCAACAAGCTCGACGAGGCCTACGAACGTGAAGAGCGCTTGCGCCCGCTCGCCAACGCCGGCCAAGCCCAGAAATTCGTCGATGGCTTTAACCGCGAAGTGCGCGACATCACGGGTAAGGACGGCAAGATCGATGTGGCCAAGGTCGACGCTAAGGCCCGTCAAGTCGATCGAAATCTTGCCGGCGTCGCCGGTGCGAACGCGGAAATCGCCCAGCTCAACGGTGTCCGCAAGAATCTAGCGCCCGGCAAGAATGGCGCCCCTTCCGCGGCCGAACGCATGGGGCTTGGCAAGGATGCCGTTAAGGGCCGGCTCACCGCCGTGGACAAGAAGCTCGCCAGCGCCCGCAGGCTGCGTGACAAATACGCCAAGGGATTGAGCGCGGCCGGCCTCAAGAACAAGGTAAACCCGAGCGGTCAATGCGTCGTCGAATCGGCAACGACCAAATTTGCCTGGGCTTATGTGAAGGGCTCCAGGGCGGCCGCCAACCGGCAAAAGCAGACGGCTTCTTCGCCCAAGGTAGCCTCGGCGAAGGGCGGCACCGCATCGCCTGCCGCGGGACAGATCGCAAAGAATGCCAGCCAGGCACAGACGGCCAAACAAGCGCAGCAGGCGCGTCAGGCCCAACAATACAAGGCGCCGGGGTGTTCGGCGGGCGGTGCACCGCAGACGACCTGCACGGCCTCGCGCACGGGATCGAAACTGGCGCGGCTCGACAAGATGTTTCATGGCGCGCCGAAGAAGAAACCGAACGCTCAACTCGCCAGTGCTCCGGCGGGCTACAAAGCGGTCCCGAGCGCTCTGATCGCCGGTGGCATAATCGGCGGGGCTGCGGCAGGTGTGCTGAGTAATGCACAATTGCAGGAGAAGATCGGCGATCTACAGGCCGATTCCGAAAAGATCCGCCAGAACGCGAGCCAGGCCGCGTCGGATAAATGGAAGGCGGAGGCGGCTGCCAAGAAGGCCCGCGAGGAAGCGATGACGGCGCGGGAGCGCGCTTACGAGGTGCGCAACCGGGCGACCCAAGTCGCGGACCACAACAAGGACCTGTCGTTGGGCTACGACGGCCTTGCAAACTCGGCGGAAGAACGCGCGAAAGCTCTAAGGGCAAAGGCGAAGGCCGAGCGCGATGCGGCGGCACGGAACCGGTCGGCGGCTGCGCTGTACGAACGGAAGGCCGAAGAATCCAAGGACGACAAGAAGCTTGCCGCGGATGCCCGGCAGGCGGCGGCAAACAATATCGAGGATGCGCAGGAACGCGAGAAACGCGCCGCAGCGCTTGAGGCCGAAGCGAAAACCGAAGAGGCCCGAGCATCGGAACGCCGGGCCAAGCAAACGGCGCTCGCCGATGAGGCAAAGGAATTTGACGCGCGCGCCACCGCCGCAGAAGAAAAGGCCGCGCAGCTAGAGGCGGTTGCCGACCGACGGCGTACCGCGGCGCAACAGGCGGCGAGCAACGTCCGGCAGCTTAACGCAGACTTCAAGGCATCCGAGAAAAAGCTCGAGACCGCCCAGGCCCAGAGTCTCACCCGGATTCTGGAGAAACCGCCAGGAGAGGATTTCTACAGCAAACTACCCTCGAACAAGCGGCTTGAATGGCTCCGCCGCAACGTTGCCGGCTGGGACCGGCTGACGATCGAGCAAAAGACCCGAATCATCCAAACCATCGAATATGCCGAGGCGCGGCAAGCCGCCGTGAACCGCGGCAAGGAACTGGACGAATTCGCCAAGTCCCGCAACATCACGCCCGAGACACTGACCGCGCGGGCGGAAGCGATCAAGAAGCTCAAGAAAGAGCTTAAGGAACTCAAGGACGGCAAATTCCATACGAACGATGAAGTAAATCGTATGGGAAACCTGGAAGCGAAGATCAAGACCGAGACGCTGCGCCTCAACTCCGACATCAAGGAGTTCATGCGTCTGCGCGAACGGGTCATGCAAGCCGGGTTGGAGGCGCAGCGGCGGCTTTGGGCCGCAGACCCGGATTCGCGACGCCAGGCCGTGACCGAACGGGTCGGGCTGTTCGCCGGCGCACTTGGACATTTACGCCTGGGCCGGGAGGCCGCCGCCGCCCGCGAGAAGGCCTTTGCCAAACGAAAAGGCGTTTTGGAACGGAAGCGCGACGCGGCCAAGAAAGCGGGACTGACGGACGAAGTCGAGCGGATGAACCGCCAGCTCGAGCGCCTCGAAGCGGCGCGAAAGGAATGGGCGAAGCTTGACGCGCGTAATATCGAGACACTCCAGCGGGTCGTCGAGAACATCCGGTGGGACATCGCGAGCCAGGCGATTTCCGACAAACTGTTCGAGATCAGCGACGAAGAACGACTGCAGAAACAGGCGCAGGCCTTCCTTGACCAGGACGATAAAATCGATGCCGCGTCAAAACGTCAGAACGACACGATCCGCACGGCGGTCAGCCGCATCGACCTGAAAGATCCGAAGTTCAGCGCGTCGAAAGCGGTACTGGATTACTTCGACAGCAAGACCACCGAATGGGCCATCAACATCGGCGGCACCTATGGCCTGATCAAGGGCGGGGTTAAAGGTCTCGTCGGCCTCGTAAAATTGTTCATCTGGGAGCCAATCGATTACTTCGGTGAAAAATTTGAGGCCTCACTGCAGCGGAACCTTGGCTTCCGGCCGAATTTGTTCGGCACCGACAACCAGGAATTTCTGGAAGCGTTTGAAAAAGATCCCGGCAAGATGGCGAAGGCGATGTTCTTCGGCCTTGGCAAGCAGATTTACGATTTCACGCAGAATGTAAAAGGCCTTGGCCAGGCGGTCACCGAGCGCGATGCCGGCAATGCATTGCAGAAATCTGCATCGTCGGCGGAATTCATCGGCGAATTCTTCCTCGACCCGACAATTCTGCTCGGTGGCATCGGTAAGGTGGTTACCGCGCTGCGGGCCGGCGGTAAGGTCGCCGCGGGGCTGAAGGCTGCGGACAAGGTGCTGGGGAATGTCCCGTCCGGCAAGGTGATCGATGACATCGCCAATGCCGGAAAGGGTATCGATGCGCCGCCGCCGCTACCGGCCAACCTTCGCAACTCGAAGCTGCCGGATGCGGGCAACCTGCCCAAGGGACCGAAGGCCGCGCCGGGCAAGAAACCGGACCTCGCCGCCGCGCCGAACAACCCAAACCCAGGCACGCGGGCGCCGCGCGGCCCCGCCCGCCAAAATCCCCCGGCACAGCCTGCCCGCGGCCCGCCGGTCGGCGGCAAATGCGGCGTGCAACGCCAACTGTTCCTGGAGAATTGTGGCTTGGTCGCCGCCGAGGCGGTGTTGAAGGATCTCGGCATCGTTATTTCCGAACGCGTGCAAAGCTTCCTGTGGCACTTCGCTCATAGCAAGGGATTGCTGGCCAAGGGCAAGGGCATGACCGTGCTCGAATTGGCGGAGTATTTGCGCCTTACCGGTATCGCTCCCCGCCGCATGGCGGTCGGATTCCACAGCCTTGAAGATATGGGGCGCGCATTGGCGAAGGGCCGGGAAGTCCTGGTCAACATCCAGAACGGTGCTGGTGGATATCACTGGGTGCGGCTGGAGAAAATCGGCAAGGACGCCAAGGGCAATTGGTGGATCTCGTTCGGTGAGGGCGGACTGCCGAAGGGCCTGTCGAACCGGATACCGTGGAAGGAATTCGACCGCATCACCCGGCACTATCCGGGCAGTCCCGGCAATGGGCACAGGTTGCGGTCGCTCATGATCGACACGCCGGCGATGACCGCGGCCGAAAAACTCGCCGCGAGGGTTTTGGCCGCGGACAACCTTCGCCAGGGCAAGAACGCCGTGCAACCGGTGCGGAACAATCCAGTGCAACAAGCACCGTTGCCGAAGAATCCGGCCGGCCGGCCTCCGGGGGCGCCGCAGCCGCTGCCCGACATTTCGTCCGCACCGGGCAATTTCGGTCCACCGCGCAAATCGCCGCAGCCGAAGATCGAATATCCGCCGGCCGGGCCGCTGAAGAACAAGCCGACGATCGAGTTTCCGAAAGCGGCGAAGAAACCACGCCCTGTCATCGAACAGCCGAAAGGCCCGGCGCCGGCCGCGGCAGGCAATACGCCCGGTAGTGCGCCCAAACGGACGGGCCCCGGTGGCACGGCAAATGTCGGCCCGCCGCGACCCGCTCCCGTAGCGAAGGCGCCACCGGCTCGGGCCCCTGTGCCGAAGGCTCCTCCCAAAAAGGCGCCCGATGCGCCGCCGCCCGGCGTGACGATCGATCAATCGCCGTTCGACATTAGAATCACGATGCCCGACGGCCGGCGCGTCGTGCTCGAACTGGGCGATATGGTCGGCAAAGGCTCGTTCACCGTCGTGCAGCGCCTCGACAACATGAAAGGCTACGTGGTCAAGGTCACGAAGGGTGGTGTCACGAAATCCGCCGTCATCCTCGACAAGATCGGCTACGATATTTTGCAATCGCTGCCGAAAGGCTTCAGGGAGTTCGTGGTCCGCACACCGAAAATCATTTACGATTTCAAGATTCGGGCGGCAAACGACAAAGGGCTCGTCAACGGCAGTCTTCGGGTCGCTCAGGAAGCGCCACCGACATTCTGGGATTTAACGCTCGGCCGAAAGGGCATGACCCTCAATCAGGCGGAGCTGTTCCGCAAGGTTCAGCGCGTCCTCAACGAAAGCGGCGCCGTATGGCTCGACAACAAGTCGAACAACTTCGGCTTCGAATTGGGCCGGAACGGCAAAACCCGCCTGGTCATTCATGACACCGGCGGCATCGTGCCGCTGATCGGTGAGGGCGCCGAACTGGTGCGGCGCGCGAAGGTCTTCCAGCGCTGGGTGAGCAGCCCGCCACCGGCTTGGATCGCCCGTTATAACCAGGCGGGGAAAGCGGTCGCCGATAATCTTGCCGCGTGGCGCAAGGCCGACGCCCTGCCAAAAGGAACGCCGGGCCGCAAGAAGCGTATCGAGCAGGCGGAAAAAGCCTTCAAAAATGCACGCGAGGCACAGCAGGACATTTCCTTCCAGTACCGCGACGCGCTGATGAAGAAATTTGGCCACTGGATCGACACCAAAAAGATGGGCGTGAAGCTCGATGACATCCAATTCAATCCGGTGAATGGATTTCGCTATCCCAAGCCGCGCCATCTGATCGCGAACGACAACTCACCGCAGGCATTGCAGCAGGCGCTGAAAACGGCGGGCAATCTCTAGCAAGTCCAGGTCAAAGCCGTGCCTCGACGATCATCGAATCAATTGCGGGGAGGCTTGTTTCCTCGGTCGACGTACAGTTTTGGCCTGCGAATGCAGTGACCAAATCTTGCCCTCAAAAAGCGATAGACGTGGCGGTGCCAACGCTTAGACGTGTGCGCCAATCACGCGTCAGAATCTGCAAACCAATTTGCAAACGAACTGCGCATAACTAGACGGCGTGTTTCAATACCAATCGGCATGTCTATGCGTGAAGACCCTCACGTATCAACACCACTAGACACATCCCGACATTCCGTAACACTGGGGCCATCAATCTCGAAAACCGTTGTGCGCGCGAGCGTACCCAGGGTTCGAATCCCTGTCTCTCCGCCATTTCTTTGTTTTCTCGATTTAATCTAAGCTAATTGGATTGTGTGGACCGGTTCGGGCTTGCGCGACCGGGCCGAGACCGCGCCGCCCGATAGGCACGCGCTTGCGTCCTGGCGGATGGTGCTGAGAACATACGGGTTGGACATCCAGAAGCTTCAATCGAAGAGGGAGGAAATCGAGATGGCATACGAGGGCATGATCGCGGAAATGGTTTCGATCCGCGGACACAACGACGACGTCATTTCCGCTTATGTCGCACGGCCGCTTGGGTCCGGGCCGTTCCCGGGCGTCGTGCTGATCCATCACCTGCCCGGCTGGGACGAGTGGTACCGCGAGGCGACCCGCCGTTTCGCCCATCACGGTTACGCGGCGATCAGCCACAACCTGTACGAACGGGTCGGCGAGGGCAGCGCCTCTGACGTCGCCGCCAAGGCGCGCGCCGAGGGCGGCGTCTCCGATGCTCAGATGATCGGCGATACCGAGGGCGCGACGCAGTGGCTCCGGGATCAGCCCTGGACCGGCGCCAAGGTCGGTGTCATCGGCAGCTGTTCCGGCGGCCGCCAAGCCTTCATGTATGCGTGCCACACCAAGAGCGTCGACGCCTGCGTCGACCTTTGGGGCGGGCGCGTGGTGCAGGCCGAGGATGACCGGCCGGAGAAACAGCCGGTGCCACCCATCGAGTTCACCAAGGATCTTTCCTGCCCGCTCTTGGGCATCTTCGGCAACGAAGACCGTTCGCCGAGCCCGGAAGAGGTCGACCAGCACGAAGAAGCGCTGAAGGAGCACGGCAAGGACTATGAATTCCATCGCTATGACGGGGCGGGACACGGCATCTTCTATTACGACCGGCCGATGTACCGGATCGAGCAGGCCCTCGACGGCTGGGAGAAAGTCTGGGCCTTTTTCGGCAAACACCTTAAGGGATAGAGAGCATGTGCACGCCGATCGTCGAAATCGTGGAAGCCGAGGGCGCGGGCAAGGGAGGCGACGGCTGGTTCGCCGTTTCCCATGCGGTGGTTTCCTACGATCATCCGCACCGTGCCCTCCTTAACGAGGCCATCACCTTGGATTTCGTGGATCGGGACCGCGGCCCTGGGGTGCGGGCGGCGGTCGAGTTGTCGCTCGATTCCGCCAAAGCGTTGAGTGGCGCGCTGACGCGCGCGATCGAGGCGGCCGAGCGCGAGGAGAGCGGGCGGCACGCTTAGGCCAATAGCGATCCGGTCACGGGTCGACGAAGGCGATCAGCCGTCCTGCCACCAGGGCGCCGAGCCAGCACGTCATGGAAAGCGCGCCGACCTTGGCCAGCAGGGCATCGTCGGCCCGGGGCAGCCACAGTCCGTGGACGAGATGCGTGGCGACCGCCGATCCAGCGCCCACCGTGATCAAGACGAGTTTGGCCTGAAAGACGGGATGGCCCGCATATTCCGGCGCCCGCACGGCGAAGAGCAAGAGCCCGGCCGCGGCGGTCAGCGCCAGGCCGCTCGCGGCGGTGGGCACGAGCACCCGGACGAGGGCGTCGCGCGGGATCGATTTCCAAAGGCCCATGAAGCGCAGGTCGAGCGGCAGAATCGCCCCGACCAGTAGGGCGATGCCCGTGATGTGGGCCGTGTTGGCGGCGGCGTATAGCCAGCGCGACCGCCGGAACGCCGTCGCCACGCCGGATGCCGCCACGTCGGCGAGGAGACCGTCCACGCGGTTAGTCGCGGTCGGGGTAGAGGACGTACTCGCGCTTGCCGATATAAAGGCGTTCGGCTTTCAAGAGCTTGTCGGCCACATCGGCCGATGGTTCGCCGACAACCCGAATCTCCACGCCTTTTGCCAGGTCGCCCGGTTTCAACCCCGCCCGTTCGTTGCGCCAGGGTTGCCCGACTTCCACGGTCCAAACCTCGCCCTCGGCATCGACATAGACGATGCCATGCGGCATCCCCAGGCTCGTCTTTTGTATGACGCCGGCCAGTTCGATATTGCCGCCCGTGGTCCAACTCCAGCCATGATGGGCCATGCCGGGGAAGGACTGGAATAACAAGAGGACCGCAAGTGCGGCCGTCGTTATCATTAATTTTCTCATCACCTCTCCTCACCAATTAACGTTGGAAAGTGAGTTTCGCGCGGCGGTGCTTCACCGCGACTCCGTTTGAATTTAGGTCGGTCCCGACCGAGCGCAACCGATTAGCCGACGCGGGGACGCCTGTCGGGTATACCGATACAGTCACCATATTGCGTTGGGTTTTTGCCGAATACCCCTGCAGGCGTAAGATGGACCCATGGCAAATGCAGCCGGAACCGTCACCGACCCTGAACCCGTGCCGTTTGCGGTCACGCCGATTTCCGGTGCCGTGGGCGCGGAGGTATCCGGGATCGATCTGCGTGCACCGCTCGATGCGTCGACGGTCGCGGCGCTGCGCCGGGCGTTTCTCGATCATCTTGTCCTGTTCTTCCGCGACCAACCGCTGAGTGATGCCGAACTCATCCGGTTCGGCCGGTGTTTCGGGCCGCTCGCCGATATCCCGCCGCACCGCCGGCTGCCGGGCGGCGATCCGCATGTCCTCGTGGTCGAAAAGAATCCGGAGGACCGGCTGAATTTCGGGTCCGAGTGGCATTCCGATACCACCTATCTCGAAACGCCGACCCTGGGCTCGATCCTCTTGGCCAAGGAAGTGCCGCCGGTCGGCGGCGACACGTTGTTCGCCAATCAGTATTGCGCTTATGAGACGTTGTCGGATGGGATGAAAACGATGCTGTCCGGGCTGCGCGCGGTCCACTCCGACGGTCGGACCAAGCGAAAGTTGCAGCTCGGATATGTCCCGGCAGTCGACGCGATGGCCGAGGACTCCCTCTTCAAGACGGCGGAAACCGCGCATCCGGTCGTGCGAACGCACCCAGAAACGAAACGGCCATGCCTGTTCATTAACATGATCCAGACGGAACGGTTCGCGGGTATGACGATCGAGGAGAGCCGGCCGATCCTGCGCTACCTCTACGACCACAGCACCCGCCCGGAGTTCACCTGCCGATTCCGCTGGCGGGCAGGTTCGGTTGCATTCTGGGACAACCGCTGCCTGCAGCATTGGGCATTGAACGATTACCCCGGTCATCGGCGGCTGATGCACCGGGTCCAAATCAAGGGCGACAAGCCGATATAGCGGCGGTGGATAGACGGAAAGCGAAAGAGTATCGATGACAGACGAAACGGAGAGCGAGGTGATCGAGATCGACGAGCTCGATCCCATCCAATGGAATGAGTATGCGATCGATCAGGGGTGGAGCGATGGCCTTCCGTTGATGATGCCGACAGAGGGTGAGGTCGACCGATTTGTCGAGATCTGCCGGGGCGACAATGAACCTTTCCCGCCCATGACGCCGCGCCTCGTTGTTCCGACGATAAGAACGATCGCGGCGAATGCGGTCATGGCGGGCTGCCGGGCCGAATATCTTCCCGTCGTCGTGGCGGCCGTGCGGGCCGTCCTTCAGCCGGAATACAATCTGCATGGAACGCTGGCGACGACGCATTCCTGCGCGCCGACGGTTGTCGTCAGCGGTCCGCTGCGTAAGACCCTGGAGATCAATTGCGGCAGCAACTGTTTCGGCCAGGGGGCACGGGCCAATGCAACGATCGGTCGCGCGCTGCAACTGGCGCTGATGAACATCGGCGGTGGAACGCCGGGCGAGATGGACCGGGCGTCGCAAGGATCGCCGGCGAAATACAGCTTCTGTTTCGGCGAGAACGAGGAAGAAAGCCCATGGGAGCCCTATCACGTGCGCCGGGGGTTCGAGGCCACGGACAGTGTCGTCACGACGCTCGCCTGCGAACCGCCGCATAACGTCAACGATCACGCCAGTACGTCCGGGGAAGGCATCTTGACGACGATCGCGGGAACGATTTCGCAGACCGGCGTGAATGTCATCCGGGGCACCTGTCCGTATATCATCGCGCTGGGGCCGGAACACGCCCAGACGATTCATCGGGACGGCTGGTCGATCCCCGATATCCAACAGAAGCTCTACGAAGACTCCAAGATCCATTACTCCCGCGTGGCGGACGAGCAGGTGCCCTATGCCGAGAGCCGGGGAAACAAGCTCGTAAACGATCATTTTTATCTGACCGCGTCACCCGAGAGGATCCAGGTTCTGGTCGCGGGCGGCCCCGGCAAGCATTCGGCCTTCATCCCGACGTTCAGCACGACCGAGGAATGCTCGGTTCGGATCTCGAATTTTTGACACTGTTACGAACAACAGGTGTGCCGGTTCGTCGTTGTTAGCGCTTTGGCCTTCGTCGATCGATACGCTCAGCCACGCCTAGGAGGAAACAAGACCATGGCTCGTATTCAACATCTCGCCATCGCCAGTTTGGAGCCGGAAAAGCAGGCCGAGTTCTACAAGGAGGTTTTCGGTTTCGAGGAGATCAAGCGGATCGACAATCCGCGCGCCCGCGGCGTGGTTCTGACCGACGGTGCCATCAACATCTCGGTGTTGAATTTCAAGCAGGACCAGATCGATCGCGGATTGGACTACACGGGATTGCATCACTTCGGCGTCTTTGTCGACGATCTTGAGGGCACGGCGGAAAAATGCGTGGCGAACGGGGCCGTGCCCTATTCCGAACTGCCGGAGGACCCAGACGAAAAAAAGACCTATTACCGGCCGAAACGATCCGACAAATTCAAGGGGCCGGAAAACAGCTTGTTCGATATTGCCGACCATCCTTGGATCGGTGCGGGCAAGGCTGAGCAAACAGCTGACTAGGTCTCGGGCCCGCATCCGGTCGGCGGCGTGCGCCGGGCATCCGATCAGCCGCCACCCTCCGGGTGCAGTTCGAATTCGCCCATGATTTCCAGCACGGCGCCGCGCGGCAGTCCCGCGATACCCACCGCTGCCCGCGCGTGCTGACCGAACTCCGGCCCCCACAATTCGAAAAACAAGTCCGATGCGCCATCCATCACCACCATGTGGCGATCGAAATCCGGCGCGCCGTTCACCATGCCGTAGAGCCGGATCACGCGTTTGACGCGGTCGAGGTCTCCCACCGTTTCCTTGATCGAGGCCAGCATGCACAGGGCGGCGGATTTTGCGCAGAGATAGGCTTCCTCCTCGGTGACATCCGCGCCGACCTTGCCGTATTGCTTGATGCCGAGCGGCATCGCCTGCCTGCCGGTGCCGTGACCGGAGAGGAACAGGATGTTTCCCACCTGAACGCCGGACCGGCGGTTGGGTTTGGGATAGGGATGCGTGGGCGGAACTTCCAGGCCCATTTCATTCAGTTTGGCTTCGATCACACTCACAGCGGTTCCCCTCTCGGCTCATTGGATGGGTTGCAAAATCGGGACACGCCCATTGTCCGCCGGATGAAACGAATGGTCTAATCCACACCGCCGCTCGTCGACGCTTCCGCTACTGCCGGCGGCCGCTTGGTTCGGACGCCGAAGGTTTGAGCTTTTCCTTGGCGGCCTTGTGGCGCTTGTTCAATTCGCAAAGCTCGGTTTCCGCCGCCGCGATCTTTTGCCGAAGTTGGGCCAGTCGTGCCCGCGCCTTGGGTTCCGCGGCGACGCGCGCCCAGGCCTCCAAACAGACGTTTCGATCGGTCAGCGGTGCGGGTGATTGCGACGCCGGCGGCGCGGGGATCGCTTTCAGCGCGGCCGTGCGCCGGCGCACGGCGTCCTCCACCGATTTCAATTTTGCTTGTTGGGCCCGGAGTTTCGTCTGCACCGCGTCGACTTCCCGCCGCAGCCGCTCCGCCTGCGATTTTCCCTCGTCCACTTGCCGTTCCGCCAGGTCCCGTTGAATCTTCAACGCCTCGATCTCGGAGGTCAGCGTGCGGGCCGTCCGCGTCGAGGCGTCTTCCCGTCGGGCAACCTTTTCCGACACCCTCGCCAGTTCGGCCCGCCGGGTTTCGAGCGTGGTTTCGAGCGCCGTGAGCGTTTTGGTCACCCGGAGGAGTTCGGCTTTGGCCGCTTCGGTGCGCTTGGCCGCTGCGGCTTCCTGCCGAGTCAGTTTCTCCAGCTCCTTGCGGAGCGAGTCTCGGGTCGTGACCATTGCCGCCGCCTCTCGGGCGTCCGCTTCGCGCGCTGTCTCCAGAAAGGTGCTTTTCCGGTCCACTTGATCGTCGAGCGCCGCGAGAGCCTTGCGCTTGTCCGCGATCTCCGTCGACACCGCCGCCAGTTCGGCCCGCCGTGCGCCGAGCGTGGTTTCGAGGGCGCCGAGCGTCTGTTTGATCCGAATAACGTCCGACGCGGCCGCTTCGGCCTGTATGCCGGCTTTGGTCTTTTTCGCCGAAAGGCTTTCCAGTTCTTTGCGGAGCGCCACCCGGGTCTTGACCAAGGCCGCCTTCTTTTCGGCGGCGGCCGCGCTCATCGTTTCCAAATGCGTCTTTTTCCGGCCGATTTCTACTTCGAGCGCGGTGAGCGCGCGGCGGGCCTTTGCGGACTCGGCCTTGGCCGCTTGAGCGGACGCTCGTGCGCGGTCGCGGCGTTTATGCAATTGCTCTATTTCGGTCGACAGCGGGGCACGTGTATCGGGTGAGTCCGCCCGCCGGGCAAGGCGGGCCTCGAGCGCGCGAACGGCCTCCCGCAGGGTGCGGTTCTCCCGCTCCAATGCGTCTGCTTTTCGCGTCAGGACCAGGCGTTCTTTTTCCCAGGGGGAGAGCGGTGTGGGTCGGTCCGATCGTTGATATGCGACGACACCGGCGACCGCCACCCCGACGATCAGCAGAATGAGCGCTGCTTCCGTCCAAAAGGGGGCAATTGATCTCTTCATCTTCATCAATGCCTTGGTCGACTATCGACGCGTCGTTCGATTTTTTCGCAAGGCCTCGCGCGAACCGCCTGTGTCTCCCGGTCCCAATGCCGGTGCCGGCCCCTTGCTCTTGCGGTCATGCGGCGGGGCGGCGGGGATGCGGTCGTTTGCCGGTCTTCCGGCCCCGCCATCGCGAAACCGTCACGCTGTCGCGCAAGACCGCTCGCTAAAAAACATGGTCCCACGGCAGCAAGATGGCAAACGATAGTGTGGAAAATGCGGACTAACCCGCCCATGCGGGCGGGCGAGAGAAGATTAGCCCGCGAGGCCCGTGAATCGGCTTCCTACCCGCTGACGGAGGAACGTCCGATTGCAAAATGCCGTCTGTCGCCGGAGCCTGCCATTGCGCGGCGCTGCTGCGCGGGTCTAGGGTATTCGTCCGGTATCGGCCGTCGGAGGCACTGCCTTCGCACTACGCTCGGCCGCCTCTGACGTTTTCCATGCGTCCCTCCCGTGGCTTTGTTTCCACGCAGAATGCCCAACGACACACCGCAACGAACAGGCTGAGACATGACACAGGGTGCCACCATTCCAAGTCCGAGAGATCACCTGGGATTCGACGTGGGCGACGACCGCAAGCTGGCCGATTGGCCGGAGATCGTCGCGTATTTCGAATTGCTCGCGAATTCCTCGGACCGGGTGCAGCTTTCCGAACTGGGCAAGTCGACCGAGGGCGTACCGCTGATCATGGCGGTCATCTCCGCGCCGGAAACGATCGCGTCGCTCGACCGCTATCGCGAAATCCAGGCGAAGCTGGCGGACCCGCGCACCATCACGGATGGCGACGAAGCGGAAAGCCTGATTGCGGCGGGTAAGACGGTCGTCCTGATCACCTGCTCCATCCACGCCACCGAGGTGGGCGCGACCCAGATGTCGATGCGCGTCGGGCATCGGTTGGCCGCGAGCGACGACGCGGCGGTAAGCGAGATCCTCGACAACGTCATTTTTCTGCTTGTGCCCTGCTTGAATCCCGACGGCCTCACGATGGTCAAGAATTGGTACGACAGCACGCTCGGCACCTATTACGAAGGGGTCAATCCGCCCTTCCTCTACAACACGTATACCGGCCACGATAACAACCGCGATTGGTTCATGTTTACCCAGGCCGAAACCCGGCTGGCGGTCGAGCACTGTCACAACGCCTGGCATCCGCACATCGTGTTCGACATGCACCAGACGCGGCAGGACGGCATGCGCTTGATCCTGCCGCCGTTCATCGACCCGATCGATCCGAACGTGCACCCGATCCTGCAGGCCAACATCGCCATGATGGGCTCCGCGATGGCGGCGGAACTCACGGCGCAGGGCAAGGCGGGTGTCGGCATCAACGTGACCTACGACATCTATAGCCCGAGCCGCGCCTACCAGCATTATCACGGCGGCGTCCGTATCCTGTCCGAAGCCGCCAGCGTCCGAATTGCGACGCCGGTCGACCTTCAGGTGAGCGACCTGACCACGGCGCGCGGCGCCGATCCGTTCCAGCGTGTGTGGAGTCATCCCAAGCCTTGGCAGGGCGGGCGCTGGACCCTGCGGGACATCGTCGACTACGACGATGCCGCCGTCATGGCGTGCCTCGGCAATGCCGCCCGGTATCGCGAGATGTGGCTGCGGAGTTTTCATGCGATCGGCGTGGATGCGGTGGCGAAACAACAGGGTCCGGCCGCCTATCTGGTGCCGCAGGCGCAGCGGGATCCGGTGACGGCGGCGGAACTGCTGGAGATACTCGATTTCGCCGCGGTGGAAATGGAGGCGTCGACCGCGAAATTCATCGCCGACGGGGTCACCTATCCGGCGGGAACGCGGATCATCCGGTTGGCGCAGCCCTATGGCGCCTTCGCCAAGACCATGCTGGGGAACGATCCGTATCCCGAGCTGACGCATTACGAGGGCGGGCCGCCGGTGCAACCCTATGACAATACGGCCCATAGCCTGCCGCTGCAGATGGGCGTGTCGGTGGTCGAAGTGCAGGAACCATTCGACGCCAAGACGAAACCGTTGACCGCGCCATTCCGGCCGAAGGGCAAGGTGGCGGCGCGCGGGAAGGGGAAGACGGCCGCCTATATTCTCGGCTGCGAAACGAACGCCGCGTATAAGGCGGTGTTCCGGTTGCTGGCGGATAAGGTGGCGGTTTCGCGCACGACCGACGCGCTGGAGATCGGCGGTGAGCGATTCGCGCCGGGCGCCTTTATCGTCAAGGGCGGCGGGAAGCGGGACGCGTTGGTCGAAAAAATCGCCAAGGCGGAATCGATCACGGTGGCATCCGTCGGCGCGGCCCCGAAGGGACGACTATCGAAACTGACCGCCCCCAGGGTCGGGCTTTACAAGAGCTACGTCCCGACCGCCGAGGAAGGCTGGGCGCGCTTCGTCTTCGATGAGTATGGGTTGCCGTATGAAACGCTGGTCGATCGCGATGTCCGGCAGGGCGATCTTAGGGACCGTTTCGACGTGATCCTGCTGCCGCATCAAAATCCGGCGGAAATCTACGATGGGCAGAGTGTGAAAGAGTACCCGGCCGACCTTGCGGGCGGTCTGGGGGACGCGGGGGCGAAGGCGCTGCGGGCCTTCGTCGAAGCGGGCGGTACGCTCGTCGCGTGGGACGGTGCTGCGCAATACGCGGCCCGGCATCTCGACCTGCGCGTGCGCGATGCGCTCGACGGCGTTCCGGTGTCCGATTTCTACGCACGCGGCAGCATGCTTCGGGTCTTGTTGGACACCCGCCATCCCATCGCCTATGGCATGCCGGAACGCGGCGTCGTTTTGTTCTCCGGCCAAAATGCGCCCGCCTTCGACGTGATGGCGGGCGATGCGGTCGCGGTGTATCCGCCGCACGACCCGCTGTTGAGCGGTTGGTTGATGGGGCACGGGAAATTGGCCGACAAGGCGGCGCTCGCCTGCCTCCCGGTCGGTGCCGGCAGCGTGGTGCTGATGGGATTCCGCGTCCATTTCCGCGCCCAGGCGCGGGGGACATACAAGCTGTTGTTCAACGCAATCCTGAACGGCGCGGCCTCGGGATAACCGCGCCCGCGGGGCGGAGGCTAGAACGCCTTCACCGCCAGGACGTCGCAGGGGGGTGCGCGCAACAGGTCTTCGGCGACGCTGCCGAGAAAGGCATGGGCGATGCCCGTCCGACCGTGCGTCCCCATGACCACGAGATCCGGTTTCAGCCGGCGCGCTTGATCGAAGATCACCTCCCGTACCGTACCCTGTTTCATGATCCGCTCGAATCCGGCGGCCTTGTCGTCCAGGCTGGCGAGGAATGTGCTCATCTCCTCGTCCATCATTTTTTCGAACTTTACCTCGTGCAGTTGCGCGACCTGCCGCTTGGTGTCGTGACCGTAGAGGAATCCTTCGAAGGGTACGCCGTAGGCGTGAACGAGATGGAACTCGCCGCTCGGCACGAAGCGGACCGCGAACTCGACGGCGCGACGGGAATGGACCGAAAAGTCGACCCCCACGATGACCCGCTGGTAGGGCCGGATCACCCGGTCTTTGGCCAACAACACCGGGACTCCGCCGGCGCGGATGATCCGTTCGGCGGTGGTGCCGCGAAACCGGTCCTTGAAAGCGTCTTCGCGATGCATGCCGAGAATGACCAATTCGGCCTCGATCTTTTCCGACATTTCCAGGATATCGGCATGGGCCCGGCCGCTGACAACTTCGATCGAAATTCGGTCCCGGTTGCCCGCTGCCAGTTTGTCGACATGTTCGTCGATCGCCTGCTTGGCCGCGTCTTCGTGTGCATCGGCGAGAGCGGCCGGCAACTCGTCGTCGATGACATGCATGATGGTCAGGGAGGCGTCGTGTTCCTGCGCCAGCATCACGGCGCGTTCGACGGCGCGGTCGGATCGGGCGGAGAGATCCGTCGCCATCAAAAATTTCTTCATCTGCGCGACTTCCTTTCAAGCCGGTTGGGCTTCCGGTCGAGACGAAATGGTAGACCTGTGTAACCGTCGTCCTGACGATCCACATTGATCCTAATCAGACTCATTTCAACCATGTTGAGCGGGATTCTCTTTCACTCAAGAGCAATAAGTGACCGTCGGCTATGCGGCGGCGGGCAGCACGTCGGCCAATGCGGTGCGCGCCTCGACCAATCGTTTCAGCGCCATTTTGCGTTTCTTGTCGCTGAAGCGGTCGGCAAGCCCCGATACGACCATCGCACCGGCCAGCATGCCGGATTTCGTTGTAACCGGAACCGCGACCGACGCGGTGAACGGGTCCCGCCCGACGGCCGAGTAGAACCCGTCCTTTCGGATCTTGTCGTAGATAGGACCTTTGGAGCCTGCCTGCGCCAGCAGCACATTGCCGACGACGCCGTCCTTCAAGGGCAGTCGGGCGCCTTCTTCGACCACATGCCGGATCGCGTGTTTGGAATCTTCCCGGAACAGGCAGACGCGTGCGCCGCCGTCCCGGATGTAGAAGGAGGCACTTTCGCCGGTTTCGTCCCGCAATTGCTTTAGCAGCGGCCGAATCGTCTCCGCCAGGCTGAACTGCGTCCGCAGTACCTGCGCGAGCTGTTCGACCTGTGAGCCTATGAAATAACGGCCTTGGGGGTCCCGGCGCAGATAGCTGCGGCCCTCCAGCGTTGCACAGAGGCGGACGACAGTGCTCATGTTGATACCGGTCGCGGCGGATATCTGCGTTACCGACAGGCCATCCTCGCGCCCCAGAAAGAGGTCCAGGATGTCGAGAGCCTTGGTCACCGTTCCTGAGATTCGCGACGCCATGCGAACAATCCTCTAGCCTGTCTTGCGCCAAATTTGCGCGGCCGACAGCCTCGCCGCCGTCCGGTTGACAGCGTTTGTGAAACCTCTTAGACAATGCCATAATTCACCGTTAGTTGCCAATATGGCAAATTTGAATTGCCGAATTTCATAGACTTCACGCCGTAGGGGCGGGAGCGCACCCGGGGAGTACAAGCCGTGGCCCATGATGAGATATTGAGCGAATTGGATCGCCGCCGTGAAGCCGCCGCCGCGATGGGCGGCAAAGAAAAGCTTGCCAGGAAGAAGGAACGCGGCGATTTGAACGCCCAGGAGCGGCTCGATACGCTGATCGACCCCGGCACTTTCATCGAAACCGGCTTGTTGGGCGCGTCCGGCATGTTTCCGGAAGACGAAGCCAAGACCCCGCGCGACGGGAAAATCGTCGGCTTCGCGCAGATCGACGGCCGGGATGTGGGCGTTGTGGTCAACGACTTCACCGTCAAGGGCGCGTCCACAAGTGCGACCAACTCCAAGAAGATGGGCCATGTCCGGCGGGTGACCACGGAAAAGGGCATGCCCTTCGTCCATGTAGGCGAATCCACCGGCGCGCGCCTGCCCGACGCGATGGGCTCCCGCGGCATGGGTCTGCTGCTCGGCAACGACACCACGCAGTTCCGCCGCACGCGCGAAAACCCTTGGGTTGCCGCCGCGTTGGGCACGTCGTTCGGGTCGTCGGCGTGGCTTTGCTGCATTTCCGATTTCGCGGTCATGCGCAAGGGGTCGGTGATGTCGGTCTCCAGCCCCGGCCTGGTGTCCATGGCCATCGGCGAGAAGGTCGACGTGGAAGAGCTGGGCGGTTGGCGGCTTCATGCGCAGACGACCGGCCTGATCGACCGTTTCGTCGACACCGACGAGGAGGCGCTGCAGGAAATCCGCACCTTCCTGAGCTACATGCCGAGCCATAACGGCGAACTCCCGCCGGAGGTCGAATACGATCCGGCGACGGAGTCGGACCAGGATCAAATTCTCGATGTCCTCCCGGAAAAGCGGACACAGGTCTACGACATGCGCAAGATCATCGAGGTCTTCGCGGACAAGGGCAGCGTCTTCGAATTGAAGCCGCGGTTCGGCCGGGCGGCGGTGGTCGCCTTGGCCCGTCTCGGCGGCAAGTCCATCGGGATCATCGCGAACAATCCGTTGATCGGCGGCGGCGCCCTGTCCGCCGAAGCGTGCCGCAAGATCATCGACTTCCAGGTGATGTGCGACAGCTTCAACATCCCGCTCGTCCGGTTCATGGACACCCCCGGTTTCGTCGTCGGCACGAATGCCGAGAAGAAGGGCGCGCCCGGATGGATCATGAACTTCATGAATTCCACCTGCCTGGTCAGCGTGCCGAGCATCACCGTCATCGTCCGCAAGGCCTATGGCCGCGCCTATGTCGCTATGGGCGGCGGGCGGCATAACGAGGAAATGATCGCCTGGCCGAGTGCCGAGGTGAGTTTCATGGATCCCGGCTTCGCAACGACGATTGTGCACGGGCTATCGCCGGACGACGACGGCTTCGAGGAAGCCTTCGAAAACATCCATAAGAATATCGGCCCGTGGGACATGGCGACGATCTATTCGTTGCAGAACATCGTCAAACCGCAGGAGACGCGGAACTACATCATGCGCATGCTCGATATCTATCGCTCGCGGAAGGGCGGCGGTGTCGGCGAGCATGCGATGAAGAACTGGCCCACGAGCTATTAGGCGTCGGGTCGGGCCGTCAGGCGGTGAATGGGCTGTCGGCGTCGTCTTCCGGTTGGGCGACCACGGCGCCGCTGCCGATTAGGTCGTCCGCCGCGTCGTCGGCGTAGCCAAGCTCCGATAGGATTTCGCGCGTGTGCTCCGCGAAGCGGGGCGGGGGTCGGCGCACGCTCGGCGGTGTCTCGGTAAACGTATAGGGCGGGTTCATTAATCGGATGCGGCCTTCGGTCGGATGATCGATCTCATGCCAGAATCCGACCTCGGCGAGGTGCTCGTCCGACACGATGTCCTCCAGGCTGGCGATCGGCATGCAGGGGACGCCGGCGGCGGTCAGTGCCTCCTCCCATTCGGCGGTGGTCCGGGTCGCCATGATCTCGTCCATCAGCGCCATGACCTTGGGAATGTTCTGCTTGCGGGCCCGGCGGGTCTTGAGGATCGGGTCATCCGCCAGGTCCGGCCGGTCGATGATCTCCAGCATCGCCTTCCAATGCTTGTCGCTGGACGGCATGGCGCAGATGTGGCCGTCCTTGGTCGCGTGCGGCCAGCGCAGCGGCGTCGCATGGCGTTCCGAGCCAACCCGGCCGCGCGGTGGGTCGAAGGTGCGGCCCCAGAGGTGTTCCAGCATCATGAAGGACACCATGCTCTCGAACATGGGCACTTCGAGTTCCTGTCCCTGCCCGGTCGCGAGGCGATGGTAGAGCGCGGCGGAAATGGCATAGCCGGCGAACAGGCCGGTCGTTTTGTCGGCGATCAGCGACGGCACGTACCGCGCGGGCGCGCCGCCGAAGGCCTGCAGCGCAACAATGCCGGATGCCCCCTGGATCACATCGTCATAGGCGGGCTGTCCGGCATACCGGCCGTTTCGCCCGAAGCCCCAGATGTTGCAATACACGATATCGGGTTTGACCTGCCGGATATTGCCGTAGTCGATCTTCAGGCGGGTCAGCGGTTCCGGCCGCATGTTGTGCAGGAACACGTCGGCGGACCGGACCAGGTCCTGCAATACTGCGATCCCGCCTTCGGATTTCAGGTCGAGCGAGATGCTGCGTTTGTTCCGGTTCACCTGCAGGAAGTTGGATGACATGTCCGGGCTGTTCGACGGACCGGTCATACGGGTGGTATCGCCGCCCGGCGCTTCCACCTTGATCACGTCGGCGCCCATGTCGCCGAGCAGTTGGCTGGCGAAAGGTCCGACGAAGATCGTCGTCACGTCGACGACACGCAATCCGTCGAAGGGTCCGGGCATGACAATCGCCTCCGGTCGGGACGACGCCGCGGGTGTCCGACCCCGCGGCGTCCCCGCGCTCTAGTCGAGTGGCAGACCCGGATGGACCGTCCGGGAATTGGCGATATCCAGGAACTGGATCGACAGTGACGGCATTGCCACGTCGCGGATCAGCTCCGGGGTCCAGCCGCCTTGGTGATGCACCATCCGTAAGGGCCGCGGCTGGCTGTAGAGCGACAGTTCGGCGGCGCGCTGATGGAAGATTTGGCCGGTCACGTTGCCGCCGTCTTCGGATGCCAGGAATACGCAGAGCGGCGCGATCGCGTCGGCCCGGCTGCGGCGCAGGCGTTCCTCCCGCACCGCCGCCGCGTCGGGGTCCTTCGGCGTCGGCACGCTTCGGGTCATCCGCGTATCGGCCGATGGGCAGATCACGTTGCTGGTGATGTTCTTCGACGCATTCTCCATCGCGACGATGCGCGACATCGCGGCGATGCCCAGTTTCGCGCTGCCGTAGTTCGCCTGTCCGATATTGCCCAACAGTCCCGACGTCGAGCCGCACATGATGATCCGGCCGTATTCCTGCTCGCGGAACAGGTTGATCGCTGCCCGATTGACGTTGAAGTGTCCGGTCAGATGCACGTCGATCACCGCCTGGAAGTCGTCCGGCGACATCTTGTGGAACATTCGGTCGCGCAGGATGCCCGCCGGGTTGAACACGATGTGCAGGCCGCCGAATTCGTCGCGCGCCTGCTGCACCATGCCGAGGCAGTCCTCGTAGCTGGTCACCGATCCGTAATTCGCAACCGCGTCGCCGCCGGCGGCCTTGATTGCGTCGACGATTTCCTGTGCCGGTGTCTGATCGCCACCGTCGCCGCTGCCGCTGACGCCCGGATCGTTGACGACGACCTTCGCGCCGTGCGCCGCCATCAGTTTCGCCACTTCGCCGCCGACTCCCCGGCCGGACCCTGTGCAAATCGCCACGCGGCCTTCAAGCATGCCCATCGACTCGTATCTCCTTTTGTTCATGGCCCGCCGTTTCGATACCGCGGGCCTCCGCGGCCCCAACCGGGCTCCCAAACCGCATCATAGCGAAAAGCAAATTGCGCGTCTTGCCGTGGCCCGGCACGGTGGAAACGCGTCGGTTCGAAGACGGCGGCGATTCGTGATATGTCCTGAAGCGGCCCGGAAGAACGGGCACCGATAACCACGATCACAGAGGAGACGAACACGGCCATGTCCGATGACGTAAAGATGCCGGTCGAGGCAACGCATATCATGATGTTCGCGCGGTCGATCGCGGATGATAATCCGATCTATCACGATGCGGATTACGCGGCGAAATCCGAGGTCGGGCACATCATCGCGCCCCCAACCTTTCCGCGCGCGGTCTCGCAGTTCGATCCCGACTACCACCTGCGCCCGAAGCCCGGCGAGAAATGGTTCGGGTCGGGCAAGAACCCGACCGGCCTCGACGGTCCCGCGCCCAGCAGCGGCGGGCTGCATGCGGAGCAGCATTTCGAGTACCACCGGCATCTCAAGCCCGGCGATCAGCTCACCGTGACCCTGCGGGAAGGCGAGACCTGGCAGAAGGAAAGCAAGCGCGCCGGGACATTGACCTTCCTGGAACGGATTCAGGAATACCGCGACCAGAACGGCGAGTTGGTGATCACGTCGCGTGCGGTCAGTGTCCGGACCGAGCGCCCGGTTGAGCAGAGCTAGGGGAGAAGGAAATGCCGCTTAGCGCACAGAAATTGAAGGTCGGCGACTCTTACGAAGAGGTCGTCATCGATGATCTGACCCGCACCCAGCTCGTGATGTATGCGGGCACGTCGGGCGATTACAATCCGCTGCATTCCGATGATGTCTATACCCGCGAGGTTGCCGGATACCCGGGCGTCTTCGCCCACGGCATGCTGTCCATGGGTCTGACCGGCAAGATGCTGACCAACTATGTCGGCGACGGTCGACTGACGAAATACGGCGTGCGGTTCACCAACCAGGTTTGGCCGGGGGATACGCTGACGGCGACCGCCACAGTGGCCGAGATCCGCAGCGAGGGCTCGGACCAGTTCGTTGACCTGACCCTGGAGACCAAGAACCAGGACGGCAAGACGGTGATCACCGGGAGTGCCACGGCGCGGATCGACCCGTAAATTTGGTGGCAAGACCGATGCAAGGAAGGTGAGGTATGGATGCGACGACCGAGAGACTCGTCGATTATGCGCTCGGCACGCGTTTCGAGGATCTGCCGGCGTCGGTGACGGCGGCCGCGAAGGACCGCATCCTCGATACCCTTGGCTGCGTCGCCGGCGGTTACGCCCATCCCGTTTCGGTGACGGCACGGCGTCTCGCCGCCCGTTATTCGATGGACACGCCGGCGACGATATTCGGCAACGGCGACAAGGCTGCGCCGGAAATGGCGGCCTTCGCGAACAGCGTCATGCTGCGCGTCCTCGATATGAGCGACACCTACCGGGTCAAGAGCGGCGGCCATCCGAGCGATATCATGGGCGCCGCCTTCGCGGCGGCGGAAATCGCGGGCAGCGATGGAAAATCCCTGATCATCGCCATTGCGACGGGATACGAGGTCTATTGCGGCTGCTGTGCGGCAATCGATCTGAATTCGAAGGGCTGGGACCAACCGGTCTACGGCGTCATCGCATCCGCCTTGTGCGCGGGTAAGCTTATGGGGTTGAGCCGTGAAGAACTGGGACACGCCGTGGCGCTCGCCGCGGTGCCCAACATGGCGGTCATCCAGACCCGTCAAGGAGAACTGTCCGCTTGGAAGGGCTGCGCCGGCGCGAACGCGTCCCGGAACGGATTGTTCGCGGCCTTGTTGGCGCAGGAAGGCATCACCGGCCCGGACAAGCCGTTCGAGGGCAAGTTCGGTTTGCAGGATATCGTCGGTCCGATCGACTGGCCGCTGCAGCCCGGCGAGCCACCCCACCGCATCGCGCACACCAACCTGAAGAGTTATCCGATCTGCTATCACGGCCAGGCGGCAGCCTGGGCGGCCATGGACCTGCGGGACGGACTGGACGTCGATGCGATCGAAAGCGTGGACGTTGCGACCTATAACCGGTCCTTCGAGATGATGGCGAGCAGCCCGTCGAATTGGTCGCCGCAAACGCGCGAGACGGCGGATCATAGCCTGCCCTACGTGGTGGGAACGGCGCTGTTGACCGGCGTGCTGGGCGAGGAGTCCTTCTCCGAGCAGGCGCTGCGCGACCCCGGTATCGGCGCTCTAATGCAGCGCATCTCGGTTGCAGAAGATCCAGCCCTGTCGGCGAAGCATCCGGAATTTTCGCCGACCCGCGTCACGGTTCGCCTAAAAAATGGCGCTGAAGTCACCAAGGAAGTGGACGCGCCGAAAGGCGACGACAAGAATCCGATGACCGCCGACGAGGTGAAGGCCAAGTTCAAGACTCAATTTGCGGTTTTTGGCGGCGACGCCCAGGCCGATGCCGTCATCGATGCGGTCGATGGTCTGGACAGTGCGCCCGACGTTTCGTCGCTCGTCGGCGCGATGACCGGGGCCGTCGAATAATCGGCTAGCTCAGCACCAATCCGCCGTCGATATTGTAGGCCTGACCGGTGATGTTGCGTGCGCCGGGCGAGGCGAGGAAGACGGCCATGGCGGCGATGTCTTCCGCCTGATTGGCGCGGCCGATCGGGATCGGCTTGAGGTGGTTCTCCAGCGCGACTTCCAGGCTCACGCCCTGTTCTTCGGCGCGGACGGCGAGGTTCCGGTCGCTGAGCGGCGTCCGCGTAATGCCGGGGCAGATTGCGTTGACGTTGATGTTGTGCGGACCGAGTTGCTGTGCCGCGGTTTTGGTCAGCGCGATAACCGCGCCCTTGCTTGCCGCGTAGGCGGCATTGGACGTGCCCGCGTAACCGCGTCCGGCGATCGAGGCGATGTTGATGATGCGGCCTTCGCCCTGTGCGATCATCGTTCGGGCTGCGCGCTGCAGGCAGAAGAACACGCCCTTTGCGTTGACGCGGTGGATCCTGTCCCAGTCTTCCTCGGTGAGGTCCATGATGTAGGCACGGCGCGTGACGCCGGCGTTGTTCACGATGATGTCGAGCCGTCCAAATTCGTCGACGGCGCGGCTGACCATCCGGTCGATCTCCTCGACATTGCCGACATCGGCCTGGAGCGCCATCGTCTTCGTTTGGAATTCGGCCGCCGCGTCTGCGGTTTTCTGCGCGGCGGCGCCGTCGATATCCGCGGACACGACCCACGCCCCGGCTTGCGCCATGGCGATGGCGATCGCTTGCCCAATCCCCGCGCCGGAACCGGTGACGAGAACCACCTTGTCTTTCAGGATCATCGTGTTCCTCCCTGTGCGTCGGGCGATGGTAGCATGGGCCCCGCACGGCCAAAACAATATGCGCCGACCAACAACATGAGGCATAACCTACATGACGACCGAAGCCTGGACCGGAACTTACGAATCGCTGCCCCTAGGCGCGGCCGAATCAAGTTCCCAACTTGTCGATGGTGCGGCGATCGACGCCTTCGCGGGCGCGATCCAGAGTTTCAATCCGATCCATATGGACGGCGATTGGGCCCGCGCCAACACGCCGTTTCCTGATCGCATTGCGCATGGTGTGATGACCACCGCCCTGATGTCCCGGCCGTTGGTCCAGTTTTGCGAGCGTTACAAAATCCGCACCGCGCTCTTGTCGACGTCATCGAAATACATCCGCCCGGTGATTGCGGGCGACACGATCACGACGGTGATCCGTCTCGTCGAGAAGATCGACGAGCGCAAGCGTATCCGTTTCGAGATCGAGTCCACCAACCAGCATGGGGAGGTCGTGATGGTCGGTGAGTTGTTGGAGCAGGCTCTCTAGAGATACCGCTTCAGGAACTCCGCCTGCGCCACGAAGGCGTCCGGGCCGTTGTCGCCATGGATGCCGGGATAGGCGTGCAGCCGCTTGTCGGCCGATCCGATCCGGTCGAACAGGTCGATCTGCCCGTCTCGGTCGAACCGTTCGTCGTCCCATTGCATGTTGAACAGGATGGGCTGCGACACGGCCGGCGCGAATGTCTCGAAGGTTGGCGCAATGCCGCTGCGATCCGGGCTCATGCCGGTCATCCCCGCCTTGCCGAGAACGGCGGCCTTCACGCGGGGCTCGCTTGCGATGAATGGTAGGCCGAACATGGTGCCCATCGACTGGCCCCAATAGCCGATGCGGCCGGCGTCGATGCCGTCGAGCGACAACAGGGCATCCAGTACGGCTTTCCAGTCATCGATCATTTCCTGCACTGGATTGTCCCGTTGCCACAGCGCGCGGTATTCCGCATCTTCGCTGCTGGTGACCGGCCCGCGGTCGCCGTGCACCGGGCCGTCGATTGCGGCGGCGCACCAACCATAGGAACCGGCGAAGAGCCGGCCCAGCATGGTCGTCCGTTCGTTGCGCTTGTGGCCGCTGCCGCCATGGCCCATGAGGACGAGCGGCGTCTCCGCGTCGGAGGCGGCAGGGCGCCAGAAGATGCCTGGAATCGTCTCGTCCCCGCGATCGGCCGTGAACGCGCGTTCGGCCGTGCCGTCGATGACACTTTCCTTTTCGGTCCAATTGATCATGGCTCAAACGGTCCTTCCGTGCCCGTTGGGGTCACCTCGACAATAGTTCGAAATGGCGAACCGTGCGACTGGAGGGTCGGTGTACTAAGCCGCGTTTTGCGGGCGGAAGCCGAACCAGCCGATGGCGAAGCCCCAGACGACCCAGATGATTTCGCGGAACCGCCGAATGACAGCGACCGCAAGGCCGACCGACGGCTGGCCGGTAATATGGCCGAGCACCAGTACGAGGGCTGCTTCCTGCGTGCCGATGGTGGCCGGGATGAAGAATGTCGCGGCGCGGACCAGTTCGACGGCGGCGTCGGCGCAAAGGGCTTCGACCAGTGTGATCGGCTCGCCGATGAACCACAGCGTCACCCAAAGCTCGACCGCGCCCAATAGCCAGTTGATGAGCGTCAAGAGGACCGACAGGGCGAAGCGCCGCCGGTCCCGCGTGTAGCTCTCGACGAGGCGCTGATCCAACGCGTGGATCTGCTCGATCACCTTGGCGATGGGGCGGCCGAAGCGCCGCTGCGACAGCCAGGACGCCGTCGCCGAACTGAGTTTCAGGCGCTGCACCAGGAACAGGGCGAGTATGCCGAGCGTCAGCGTGGTGAGGGCCGCGACCGCGCCCCAGTTATAACCTTTGGGTAGAAGGTCGAAGGTCAGGGCGGTGGCCAATCCGATCGCCAGGAAGATCACCAGGGCAATCAGGTTGGCGGTCTTGGCGACCACCAGTGACGCGGCACCTTCTTGATAGTCCATGCCGTGAAACTTGCGGAGCAGGATCGCCTTTACCGGCTCGCCCGCCAGCCCGAAGACCGGGGTCACGCGGTTGAGCGCCGCGCCGACCATGCGGATCTTCCACAAGGCATAGAAACCGAGGCCCTTCAGCCATTCGTTTCGGATCACGGTCTGCCATGACGCGGTGTCGGCCAGGAAGGCGAGCATGTAGACCGCCAGCACCAGAAGAATGCCCCAGCCGATGGCGCTGACATATTGCGCGACCGATTGCAGGTCGGTGTTCCACAGGATGATGCCGAGAAAACCGAGCCCACAAATCAGGAAGAGGAGTTGCAGGGGGCGAAAGGCGCGTGCGCCGTCAAACATGATGCCGGCGGAAATTCTTGACGAATTGCAGGCCCCAATACACCTGTGCCCCGATCGCGGATGCGGGAAGCAACAGCCAAACCGCGTCGATCAGCGCCAGGACCAGCACGATGAAACAGAAGTCGGTCCGCACGACCCGCGACGAGAAGACCGCCCGGTCGCCGACGGATTCGTCGGGCCCGTCCTCGATCTTCTCCATCCCGGCGGCCTTTTCGCGCGTGTCCCGGATGGTATCGATGACGTAGTTGATCGTGCCGCCGACGGCCGCCGCCACGCCGCACCAGAACCAGATGTCGTTGCCGGACGTTTCGGCGACGCCCCATCCCAAACATAAAAAGATCGCGGCGTGAACGATCCAGTCAACGAATGTGTCGAACCGTTTGCCGAATTCCGACGCGAGGCCCTTCAACCGCGCGATCTCGCCGTCGTTGTTGTCCAGCACGTAACACAGGACCAACAGGCCTGCGGCGATCAGGGTGCTGACGTAGTCGTCATGTCGCAGCATCCAGGCCGCGCCGAGCCCGCATACCATCGACAAGGCGGTGATCTGGTTCGGCGTGACCGGCAGATGGTTCAACGCCAGGCTCGATGGGTAGGAGAGATGCCGGACCAGCGGAAACAAATGCGCCGGTTTCTCCAGCTCGAAATCGGGATCGGTGTCGGTCATGGTGAAGCGGTCTCGTAACGTCGTGGGGCTGGCCGCATGACCGGCCCGGTATTGTGAGCGTCTATATGCGCCTAAGATAAGTGTCATAAAAGGGAAACTTCAATGCTTGGCGTCTTATCCAATGCGGCGCATGTCCCCTAGTGTTTGGGGGGTTTTCGAAAAAGGGGACGATTGAACTAGGATGGCCTAGCCCGCAAGCGCGACGAATTTAGGGAGAAGAATTGCCGATGGGACCAAAGATCGTTTTGTGGCGACCGATGTATGACCCGAGCGGACAGCAGCAGTTGCAGGCTGCCGGCGCAGAGGTGGCTGTCGTCGATTCCAGCGACCCGCGTGACCTCGAGGCGGCGCTGCCGGACGCAAAGGGGTTGTGGGCGCGATACCCGGAGGCCGTAACGGCGGAGATCATGGATGCCGCCGAAGACCTCGTCGTCGTCTCCACGTCGGGCTTCGGCTACGACAAGATCGACATTGCGGCGGCGACAGAGCGGGGCATCCTGGTGGTCAACAACCAAGGCTTCGGGCGCATACCCGTCGCCGAACATACGCTGATGCTGGTGCTGGCGACGATGAAACGCCTGATGTGGAGCGATGCGGCGACGCGCGACGGCAGCGGCTGGGATCAGCGCAGCGGCCTGGGACTCTACGAGCTCGAAGGCAAGACGGTCGGCATCATCGGGCTGGGGTGGATCGGCACCGAGTTGGCCCGCAAGCTGCGCCTCGCCTTCCGGTGCCGCGTGCTCGGTTACGATCCCTATGTCGATCCGCGCCTTGCCGCCGTCGCCGAGGTGGAGCGGCGCAGCAACCTGCACGAGATGCTGGGCGAGTGCGAGGTGCTTTGCGTTTGCCCGGAACTGACGGAAACCAGCCGCGCGATCGTTGACGCGGACGCGCTGGCCGCCCTGCCGAAGGGGTCCTTCGTGGTCAACACGTCGCGGGGCAAGACACTCGACCTGGACGCGCTTGCCGATGCGGTCGACTCCGGCCATGTGGCGGGAGCGGGCCTTGACGTGTACGAGCCGGAACCGCTGCCAGCCGGTCACCGGATTCTCGAGAATCCCAAGATCGTGCTGACGCCGCATACCGCCGGCCTCAGCGCGGAAACCACCAAGCGGATGACCGTGAATGCCGTCGAACAACTGCTGACCGCCGTGCGCGGCGATCTGCCGCCCTTCGTCCTGAACCCGGAATCCTGGGAAGGCCCGCAATCCCGGCGGCCGCGTCCGAACGATTGACCGCGGATTGCCGTGACCGCTATGCCGGCATCACCGCGGTGGCGGTGATCTCGACCATCGCTTCGGGCCGGTTCAGCGCCTGCACCGTCACCAGCGTTGAGGCCGGGTAGCTGTCCTCGCTGAAGAATTCCTTTCGAATCTCCACGAAGTCCAGATTGTAGCGCACCTCGGTGATGAAGCCGGTCATCGTGACCACGTCGTCGATGCTGCCGCCGACCTCCTCCATCTGCCGCGCCATCTTGCGGAAGATGCAGCGCACTTGTGCCCCGAAGTCGCCGGCGAGCGACTTGCCGTCCTCGTCTTCCGCCGCGAGCAATCCGGCCAGCCATACGGTTTTGCCGCCTTCCGTCACCACGGCGGGGGCATAGGATCGGGACTTCTGATAGTCGGATGCGTATTGGGTGCGTTTCATGGCGGTTTTCTCCTTCGGCGGCCGCTAGATGTTTACCATAAGCGGCTGCATTCGGCAGGAAAGTGGAGAATATGCGATACTAGCGGATCACCCACGATCGGGAGGAACCGCCCCATGAGCGTGCTTGCCGAAGACCGCACCCTGAAGATCACCAAGATCAAGGATCATGTCGGCGCCGAAGTGACCGGTGTCGATTTGACGAAACCGCTCGACGACGAAACGCGCGACCGGTTGTACGAGGCGCTGGTCGACCATGTCGCGTTGGTCATCCGGGACCAGCATTTCACCGCGTCGCAATTCAGGGCGGCGGTCGAGCAGTTCGGGGAGTTGATGGAGGATCAGAACCGGCTCTATCTCGCCGACGGCGAGCCGCTGGTCAGCGTCCTGTCGAACCGGCATAAGGACAGCACCGGGAAGCAGGCCAAGGTGGCGAAGAATTCGACCTGGCATACCGATCACACCAACCAGGAACGGCCGCCGAAATTCACCTCGCTCTACCCGGTGGCGCTGCCCGATAGCGGTGGCGGCACGGCGGTGTGTAATTCGCGCGCCGCATACGAGGCCTTGCCCGAAGACTTGCGGGCGCGGCTCGACGGGATGCAGACGGCCAACACGCTGATCAGCAGTGCGCGGGCCAAAATCGCCAATCCCGATATCCTCAAGGCGCAACAGGAATCCGATGCGGGGGCGATGATCCAGCCCTTGATCCGCACGCACCCGGAACGCGGTACCAAGGCGATCTGGTTCCACACCGGAAAGACCGAAAAGATCCTCGGTATGGAGCCGGCGGAAACGCAGGCATTCCTGGCCGAGTTGCTGGAGACCGCGATCAAGCCGGAATTCACCTATACCCACGAATACACGCTCGGCGACATGCTGATCGTCGACAACCGGTCGGCATTGCACCAGGCACAGTTCGACTACGACCACACGCAGCATCGGATGCTGTACCGGGCGCTGGTTCGGGGCGACCGGCCGTATTGAGGCGGTTTTGCCACGCCGATGCGGGTTCGACTATTCTGACCACCTGACATAACCGACGCGGAGCGTATGCGATGGGCGACTACCGGCTGCTTTCGACCAGCGGAATCCTAGGATACGGCTATCCTGAAGAATCACTGGAACGCGGCATCGAAATGGGCGTCGACATGCTGGGCGTCGATGGGGGTAGCGTCGATCCTGGCCCGCATTATCTTGGGTCCGGCAAGACGTTGAACTCGCGGTTGGCGATGAAACGCGACATCCGTTTGATGCTGCGGGCCGCGGTTAAGCACAATATCCCCGTGACGGTCGGCACCTGTGGCGGCGCCGGCGGCGAACCGCATCTCGAGGTCATGGCCGACATCGTGCGCGAGATTGCCCGCGAGGACGGCCTGTCCTTCAAAATGGCGACCATCCATGCCGAACAGGACAAGGCCTGGGTCAAGGAGCAGCTGGATGCCGGCACGGTACGGTCGATGCGCAACGTGCCGCCGCTGGATGCGGACACGGTCGATAAAGCGGAACGCATCGTCGGCTGTATGGGCTCGGAACCGTATATGGAGGCGTTGGACCAAGGGGCGCTGGTCGTGCTCGGCGGCCGCAGCACCGATCCCGCGCCCTTCGCCGCCTGCGCCATGCGCGCCCAGACCGAGGCGGCGCCGGCATGGTATGCGGGTAAGATGCTGGAATGCGCAGCCGCGGGGGCTTGGCCGAAAGGGCATGACTGTATCCATGTGACGATCACGGACGACGGCGGCGTGATCTGCGAGCCGCCCAACCCGATCCGGCGCTGCACGCCGGCGTCGATCGCCAATCAAAGCCTGCATGAGAATGCCAGCCCGACGATCTTCCAGGAACCGGGCGGCGTTCTCGATGCTTCCGATTGCGTCTTCGAGGCGGTGACCGACCGTGCGACACGGGTTTCCGGCATGACATGGACGCCCGATGACAAATACACGGTTAAGATCGAGGGCGCCGAGCTTATCGGCTATCGCGCAATCACGATTTGCGGTACCCGCGATCCGGTGCTGATCGCGGGATATGACGACTATATCGAAACCGTGCGCGAAAACGTGGCGCAGAAGGCCGACGCGTTCGGCGTCACACCTGATAAATATCATCTCAATTTCCGCACCTATGGCCGCGACGGCGTCATGGCCGAGCGCGAACCGCTCAGCGACAGTCCGGGGCATGAATTAGGCTTGTTGGTCGAGGTCATTGCCGACGATCAGGAATCGGCAAATGCGGTGCTGTCGATCGCGCGGGTCAACACGATGCATAACGATTTTCCGGGCCGGCTGTGCAAGGAAGGCAACATGGCCTTTCCCTTCTCGCCGTCGGATATCGAGTGCGGCCCGGCTTACCGGTTCAACGTCTATCACATCGTCGAGCCCAAGACGCCGACCGAGATGTTCCCCATCGACTACGAAGACGTGCGCGGGTAGCCGATGCCGAAACTCAAGGACATTGCGGTCGTCTGTAAAAGCAAGAACGCCGGCCCGTTCGAGCTGACCATCGATGCCGTCTTCGGCGACAAGGAGACATTCGACAAAGTGCGCGCGACGGGCGTGATCTGCCCGGAATTGTTTGCCAAGCTCTATAACGTCCCGCTCGACGACATCCTGTTTACCGTTTACGAGCCCGGGTTGGCCTTCAAGGCGACGCTGCCGCGGCTGGTCTCGGCGGGGGACCTGGGCGATACCGATGTCTATGGCGCGCAGCAGCATGCTCCGTTGATCGCGGTCGACATCCCGATCTGACGATCACGTCCGCTAATCCGGCGCCGCCGTGTTTGCGCGCGGTAGATCCCGGCTAAAACCGTCGCCCGAAATTTGAAAGGCGTACGTCGGTTGTGGCGTTACGCGCGGGCGGTTTCGACGGACGGGAATGCCTGAACATCCTGTTCGCGGAAAATCTCGTCGGCATCTTCGCCCAGGAACAGCCGGCCCAATTGCTGTTCCAATTCCGGCCGGGCCAACCGTTCGGCCGCATTCTGCGGAAGGTTGGTGAGTTCGCCGACATAGATCGACTTGCCGTCCGTGTAGCAGTCGACCCGGATGAACGGGAAATCTTTCGCCAGGCGTTCGCAAAACCGCAGCATTTCTTCCAGGTTTTCGGGCCGCGGATCGCGCGTGTGGGTTTCGTACGCGTGGCCTTCCTTGACGAAGGTGATGGGCAGTTGTTTCCAAGCTGGGGAGTAGAAGTTCTCCGTCAATTCGGCGAACCGGCCGCGCATCACCTCGATAAGCTGCGGCTTGCCGAAAAAGCAATGGACCTTGTAGTCGACCAGCGCTCCTTCGCCGAAGTCGATGAGCTCCTCGACCATGACTCGTTTTTTCAGGTGCTGATAGTTCGCTTCTCGGGTGCGCATGTAAAGGTCGTCATACAACCATTCAGAGAATTCTCCGCGCGGAATTTCCTGATTTTCGTCCTCGATCCGGATCACGGATCCCGAAGAATGCGCGGGTTTTACGATGCAACCCACAGGGAAATCATAATTTTGAATGGCTTCCGGGCTGTCCAGTAAGGCGATTGTCCTGGGGAAACAGCGCCCGACCTTTTCCTCCAAATACGCCTTCACGTCATGTTTGTCGCTGATGATGCGGCGTAACGGCTGACGTAGCGTGCCATCGACCTTAATTCGAATAAGAAAATCGTTGTAGAGCCTGGGATGCCGCAGGTTTGGGATTCGGTGGTGGCGAAGCACGAAATGCAACAAACCGGCCGCGTAATCGCCGAACCGATTGCGGGGTATTACAGAAAGGAGAATCGTCCAAAATATTTTTTGCATTTATTTCATATAGTTACAGGCGGCGACCGATGGGTCGGCGGCGACGGGCGCCTGCGGCATTCTAAAGCGAAGGACAGGCGCCCGGGATAGTCTCTATTGAGAACAATTGGGTAATACTTTGGCCGTATAGATTGATACGCCTAAATTACCGTCAATTGAGTAGCGGTCTCCCCGAATTCGATCCATACCTTGGACGATGCCGGGGTGCCCCATCGCGTTTCGTGTTTGCGCTCGTGGTGGCCGTTTGGCGCCGTGGAAAGGGTCGATTACCCGGCCCGTAACAATGGAAGACGATGCGCATATTGATGCTTCATAACCGCTATTTGGAGCGGGGCGGCGAAGACACGTCGTTGCGAATGGAGGCCGAGCTTCTTCGCAACAACGGCTGCGAGGTCGTGACCTACGAAGAGAATAATACGCGGGTCAAAGACATCGGCAGAGTCAGAACCGCGTTGGGCTCGATATGGTCGCCGTATTCCTATCGGAAAATTCGCGACATTTTGCGCAACGACCATTTCGACGTGATGCATGTCCAGAATTTCTTCCCCTTGATCTCGCCATCCGTCTACTACGCGGCGTCGCATGAAGGGGTCGCCGTGGTGCAATCGCTCCGCAATTTCCGGCTGACCTGCCTGCCGGGAACGTTGTCCAGAAATGGTGGGGTTTGCGAAGATTGTGTCGGCAAGGCCGTACCGTGGCGGGGTGTCGTGCACGGCTGTTACCGCAAATCCGTCGTCGGGTCGTTCGCCGTGGCGTCTATGGTGGCGATCAACAAGGGAATCGGTACGTGGCGCGACGAGGTCGACGCCTATATCGCGCTAACCCGATTTTCGCGCGACAAGTTCGTGGAAGCGGGGCTGCCCGCCGACAAGGTTCACATCAAAAGCAACTCCATTCATCCGACTCCCGACGTCGGACCGGGCGGCGGCGGGTATGGTCTCTTCATTGGACGGCTGGCCCCGGAAAAAGGCGTCGATACGATGCTGGATACCTGGAAGCGGTTGGACGTGAATATTCCCCTGAAAATCGTTGGCACGGGTCCGCTGATGTCCGAGGTCGAACGCCGCGCCGAGCAAGACGGGAATGTCGAGGTTCTCGGATGGCGCGAACCGGCGGAGGTGATGGACCTGATCGGCAAGGCCGAGTACCTGATTTTTCCGTCGGAATGGTATGAGGGATGTCCGCGGGTGATCATCGAGTCGCTTGCGAAAGGGACACCGGTTATCGCGGCGCGGTTGGGCGCCGCTGCGGAAATGATCGAGGACGGACGGACCGGATTTATGTTCCGCCCGGGAGACGAAGTAGATTTCGCAGCGACCGTGACCAAGGCGTTTTCGCCGGACAGGGGTCGTGCGTCCATGCGGGCGGTGGTGCGCCAGGATTTCATGGCCAAATACACCGCCGACGAGAATTTCGAGCGTTTCATGGAGATTTACCAAGCCGCCATCGACCGGTCCCGCCGCCGGAGTGGGACCTCGACCAACATCAAGTCGGAATTCGTGACGAAAGAGAGCGGTGCGACACGGCGCCATGCTTGATATCTGAGTTCGGGTTATGATCGGTCCGTTCGATTTCACGACGGGAGCCGACACAATGATCGCCAGCAGCGAAATGACGACTTGGTCCGGAACCGCGCGGCAGCTGACGCCTGTTTTCGCCGGTGAAATCAGCGGGCTCGATCTTTCGCAGGCGCTGTCGGATTCGGATTTCGATCGGATTCACGCCTTGTTTCTCGAGCACGCGGTTCTGGTTTTTCGCGATCAAAAATTGGATGACGCGGCGCTGCTCGGCTTTACCGCGCGATTCGGCCCGATGGACATCCATCACTTGTCGGAACACCTCAAGAAATCGCAGCCGGAAATCCGGATTCTCAGCAACGACAGAAAGAACGGCGCGTATGTCGGCGCGCATAAATCGGGCATGGTCTGGCACACCGATCAGTCGTTCAAGGAGCGGCCGATGTTGGCCACTTTCTTGTTGGGCGACGATTGTCCGCCGGAAGGCGGGGACACGCAGTTCGCCAACATGACCGCCGCCTACGCCGCGCTGCCGGATGCGATGAAAGAACGGATCGATGGACTCGTCGCCGTCCATGACCGCAATTTCAGCTATGCGGAACGCTACCCCGACCGGCCGCCCCTGACCGCCGAGCAATTGAAAGAGGTGCCGCCGGTTGCGCATCCGCTGGTGCGGCGTCATCCGGAAACCGGTCAGCCGGGACTCTTCATGGCGTTGTCCGATATCCGCGATATCGAAGGGATGGAACGGGCGGCCGCGCTCGAGCTGGTCGAAGAACTGATCGACTTCGCGACCCAGGACGCGTTCGTCTACAGCCACAAATGGCGCAACGGCGATCT
The DNA here is from genome assembly GCA_965228425.1 of Alphaproteobacteria bacterium. Classification (GTDB taxonomy): domain Bacteria; phylum Pseudomonadota; class Alphaproteobacteria; order UBA8366; family UBA8366; genus JAJFJD01. Next base: position 862,261 of record OZ245815.1, read on the forward strand.
TGTGGTCTGGGACAACCGCTGCACCATGCATCGGGCCACACCCTATGATGACCACAAGTACCGCCGCTACATGCGGCGGACCCAGGTGCGGGGCGACCGGCCGGTTTAGGTTCCCGCCGCAGGGTGCGCTATTCTGGATCGGATACCTTTCAGAGGAAGATCATGATCGAAAGACGCGAAACGTCCCTGACCGAGCGGTCGGTGTGGGTTGGGTCGGATTTCGAGAATTCGGAAGAATGGATCGTTCGGTTGACTGCCGACGATATCGCCGAGCTGAGCGACGCCGTGGCGATGGTGAAGCAGCGCGGGTTGTCCGTACCGGACATTTCCAAGGAAGATTTCGTGTTGCCGCAATTTGGCGCGGTCCTGCGGGACGTGAGCGACGAGCTGGAAAATGGGCGCGGGTTCGTACTGTTGCGGGGAATTCCGGTGGAAGATTATCCGCCCGATGACCTGACCCTCCTGTATTGGGGGCTCGGCACTCATCTCGGCGAGGTGATTTCACAAAATGGCCGTGGAGATCTCATCGGTCATGTGACCGACCTCGGATTCGACATCTCACAGCCAAATGTTCGGGGCTACACGACAAGCGCCGGGCTTCGGCCGCATAACGACTCCGCCGATCTGGTCGGGTTACTGTGCGTCCAGCCGGCGCGGCGGGGCGGGGAGAGCATCATCGCCAGTGCGACCGCGATCTTCAATTCGATCCTGCGCGATGAGCCGGACTGTTTGGACACGCTCTATGACGGGTTTCACTACGACGTCCGCGGCGAGGGGGTGACCGGCAAGCTGTCCGAGGTCACCCGTAATCGGGTGCCGGTCTACAGCTATCACAAAGGCCGCATGAGCTGCCGGTTCAACTCGAAAGCGATCGAGACCGCGGCGGACAAGACCGGCGAACAGCTGTCGCCCTTGCAGCGCAAGGCGCTGCGGCTGATCGAAGACCGGGCCAACGATCCCGCCTACCACCTGAAGATGGTTTTGCAGCCCGGCGACCTGCAACTGTTGAACAATTTTGTCGTGCTGCATACGCGCACGCCGTATCAAGACGCCGAGCCGCCCGCCGCCAAGCGGTTGCTGTTGCGGTTGTGGATCAATCTTTGGCAAGGCCGCGAGTTGGCGCCGGCCTTCGCCGATCGCTACAACGCCGGGGCACGGCAGGGCGTGCCGGCGCAAGCGTCCGTACCGTAGGCTTATCCGACGTCACGGGTGAACGTTTTCTGTGAACCAATCGGTCGGCAGGTCACGGCCTGCGCCGGCTGCGAGGGCGGCATGGTAAAGGACCGATCCGACGGCGGTGAACTGCACCGCCAGTCCCCGTAAATTGAGGAAACAGGTTGTCTCGTCTAGCGAAGACCGGCCAACGGCCTTGCCCGCCGCGAAATCGAAGGCCGTCGGCACCGTGGCGAGAAATTCGAGGTCGCTTGAGGCAGCCGCTTGTTTGTCCATGTCGGGCACATGCAGGCCGTGCGTGACGTCATAGTGTTTGGTCGAGATGCTTTTCGGGTCGTGCATCGCCACCCGGTCGCAGGCGCGGATCGCGGCCGGCGGCAGTTCGCCGTCGCGGATGCAGCCGATATGCATGCCCGGTGCAATCCAGGCCGGATCGAAGACCGGGTCCAGGCTGTTGGTGGCGCAGAGCACGATGTCAGCGCCATCGACCGCCTTGGCCGCCGTTTCGGTGGCGATCAGGTCGGTGTCGATCTCCCCGGCCATCGCGTCGCAGAATTTCCGCCGCCGTTCAGCGTTTGGGCTGAAGCACCGGATTCGCGCGATGTCGCGGATGGCGGTCACGGCAAGGACCTGGCTGCCCGCCTGCCAGCCCGTGCCGAGCAAGGCGACCGTCCGGGCCTCCTCGCGCGCCATGTATTTCACGCCGAGGCCGGAAGCCGCGGCGACCCGCATCCGCTGCAAGACGCCGTCGGGAAAGATCGCGAGCGGTTCGCCGGTCACCGTGCTGAACAGAAGGACCAGACCAGTCCACCGGTTGCCCGGCGCGCGGGGCGCCTTTACCCGGCGGCGGCTGCCGCCGATGTCGGGCCAGGTCAGGATGTCGGAGTTGATCCGGACCGACCCCATTTCCAGGCTGGCGACGGTGGCGCTCATCGATTTGAGCTGGTAGGCGGCGTCGGGGTCGTCGGTCTTGGTCAGGATTTCCCCGCGGGTCCCGGCGACGGCGAGGCCGTTGGCGACGTCGCTGTACGCCGCGTCGAGCGCTTCGATACAGACGCGCATGTCCAGCAGGGCCGCCGCGTCGTCGTTGGAGAGCAGCAGCGTCATGCCGTGAAGTCCGCCATCGCGTTCCGCACGGGGTTACGCCGCCGCCGCATAGGCCTCGATCGGACTCGCGCCGATCGCGCAGCGAAACATGATGCGCCGCTCATGAAGCGGATAGTCCTTGCGGCCCGAATGCATCAACCCGCCGCGATTGTCCCACATCAGGGTATCGCCCACCTGCCACTGGTGTTCCCAGTGTTCGGCGCTGGTTCCAGCGGCGTGGATATGGTCGAACAGCGTCTCCAGGATGTCTTCGCTCTCCGCGTCGTCGACGTCGAGAATGCGCACGGTGATCAGCGGGTTTGCGAAGATCGCCGGCCGGCCGGTCTCCGGGTGCCGGCAGACGACCGGATGCGCCACCGTGGGTTCCTCCTTCGCGTTCTTCGGCAATTTCGCCGTCAGGGCCTTGGTTTGTTCGTTGCGTTTGTTGCGGCCGAGCGCGAATTCCGCGTTCAAATTCTTGATCCGGTCCTTGAAGGCGGCGGGCAGGGTTTCGTAGGCCCGATAGGCGCTGGCGAAACAGGTATTGCCGCCGCTCGACGGGATCTCGAGCGCATGGACCGAGGTCGCCTTGACCGGCGGATCCTCATAGGAGGAGTCGGAATGCCAGCCTTCGCGCAGGTTGGTGGTGACCCCCCGGCTCGCCCCCGCCTCGTCGAAGTTGCCGTCTTCGTCCACGTTCCGATTGTAGACGATCTCGGGCACCGCCGGATGCCGGAACGCCGCCTGAATATGGCGGCGGAGGGCGCCGAAACGGGCCGAGAAATCGGCGAAGGGTTGCGGCTCTACCACAGGGCCGCGGAACAGTAGAACTTGGTGCGCGCGGAAAGCGTCTTCGATCTGGGCGACGGCGTCGGGCGTCAACGGTTCGGCCAGATCAACGCCTTTGATCTCGGCGCCCACGTCGCAGCCGGTCGGGTGTACTTCGATGGTCATCGCATGACCTCGCAGTGTCGTGGTTCCGGAAGACCCGAAAACTATACGCCGCCGCCCGGATGCGGCCAAATCCCGATTCTTGGCGCTGCGCCGGCAATTTGGGCGGATTGGGCTCTCGCCATATACTGCGGAGGAATGGAATGGCGGCAACGCCCGCGGCGGTCGGCCCGGGCTACCCCTGCAAATTGAAGAAGTTTAGGAGGATTCATGGATCCCAGGATCGTTTTTGTGACCGATTTTCCGGATGCCGCCGATGTGGCGCGCGAAATGGCGCCGTCGGGTTTCGACCTCGTCATCGCGCCGGCCCGCAGCGCCGAATACAAAGAGGCGATGCGCGACGCGGAATTCCTCGTCGGTTTCGTCGACGGCCTGGTGGACGAGGAGCTTTTCACGACCGGCCCCAACCTCAAGCTCGTGCAACTGCTGAGCGCCGGATACGACAAGGCCGACCTGCAAGCCGCGCGCGCCGCCAAGGTGCCGCTCTCCAACAACGGTGGGGCCAACTCGGTCGCCGTGTCGGAACATGCAATCTTGCTGGCGCTTGCCGTATCGCGTCAGCTTGTCCGGCAGCACACCAGCGTGTCGTCGGGCCGGTGGCGCGGCAACGAGACTCCGCGGGTGCACGAACTGCGCGGGCGCACGCTTGGCGTTGTCGGCTTGGGCACCATCGGCAAAAAGACCGCCCGTCTCGCGCAAGCCTTCGGGATGGAGGTGATCTATTACGACATCGCGCGGCTGCGCGAGGATGAAGAAGACGCGCTGAACGTCCGGTTCCGTCTGCTGCGCGAACTGTTGCGCCTCTCGGACGTGGTGACGCTGCACACGCCGCTGAATGACTCCACTCGCCATCTCATCGGTGCGGAGGAATTGGCGCTGATGAAGCCGTCCTCGATCCTGGTGAACACCGCACGCGGCCCCGTGATCGACGAAACCGCCCTGCATACGGCGCTGACCACCGGCGTGATTTCGGCGGCCGGGCTGGACGTGTTCGACCAGGAGCCGCCGCAACCGGATAATCCGTTGTTCGGCCTGGAGAATGTGATCCTGACGGCGCATTTGGCGGGACCGACCTTCGAGAGCAACACCGCACGCGTGCGGAATGCCTTCGACAATGTGCAGCGGGTGGCGCGCGGCGAGGCGCCGCTGTGGGTCGTGCCGGAACTGGAAGACTGACGGAGCGAGATGGGATGCAAAACGGAGCAGGGCACGAACATTTCGCGCCGGAGCGTTGGGATTACGAGGCGGATGTGGTCGTGGTCGGGTTCGGCGCTGCCGGCGTTGCCGCGGCGGTGACGGCGCATGATTTGGGCGACGCGGTGTTGATCCTGGAAAAGGCGCCGGAAGGCCAGGAAGGCGGTAACACGCGGGTCGCGGGGCAGGGCTATCTCAACACGTCCTCGGCGGAAAGCGCCGCGACCTATCTGACGGCGCTGTGCGGTCCCTATACCGTGCCGGAGAAGATGATCCGGGTCTGGGCCGAAGAGATGTCCCGCAACAACGAGTGGCTGTCGAGCGTCGGCGGCGACCCGCAGGAGCATCAGCATCCGCCGGAGGGGATCGAGTTCCCGGACCTGCCCGGCTCCGACTGCGTTCACAAATTCCATGACGGGCCGACCTATGGCTATTCGCTGACCTGGAAGCGGTTCGAAAGTCTGGTCAAGGAACGGCCGATCGAGATTCTTTACGAGACGCCGGGCCGCGAACTGATCCAGAATCGCATCACGCGGGAAATTCTTGGCATCCATGCGGAAGCGAACGGCAAACCGATCACGGTGAAGGCGCGCAAGGCGGTGGTCCTCACCTGTGGCGGCTTCGAGAACAACCAGGAAATGATCCGCAACTACCTGCCGGGTATGCCGTACTGCTACACATCGGGCAGCCCCTACAACGAGGGCGACGGGATCACCATGGCGATGGCCGTGGGCGCCGATCTTTGGCACATGAACAATTTCGCCGGGCCGTCGATGGCGCTCAAGGTGCCGGAATATCCCACCACCTTCTCGATGCAGGCGCTGCATTTCAGCAAGGTGATGGCGGGCGGCATGATCGTCGTCGGGCCGGACGGCAACCGTTTCGCCGACGAGAAGTTCAAGACCCGCCACGGCAAGGTACCGATGAACGGCAAGTGGAAGCCGTTGGCGACACCGACGCCCATGTTCCTGGTGTTCGATCAGGACATGATGTCGGCCGGGCCGCTCTACGACAAGAATCCGAGCCATGGCTGGAACCCGGTCGTCGACAAGTATGACTGGAGCGACGACAACAGCGCCGAGCTGGCCAAGGGCTGGATCAAAACATCGGATACGGTGGCGGGACTGGCCGAAGCGATCGGCCTCGACCCGGCCGGCCTGGAAGCCTCCGTCGCCCGGTGGAACGATCACTGCGCTGCCGGCGAGGATGCGGATTTTGGGCGTACGCTGATGCTTCAGCCGTTGGCGAAAGCGCCCTTTTACGCCGTCGAATTGTCGCCGTCGATGCTCAACACACAGGGCGGTCCGCGCCGGAACGAGCGCAGCGAGGTGTTGCAGCCGAACGGCGAGCCGATCCCGCGGCTTTACAGCGCCGGCGAACTTGGCTCGATCTACAGCTATCTCTATCAAGGCACCGGCAACATCGGGGAATGCCTGGGCTTCGGCCGCATCGCCGGCCGCAATGCCGTGGCGGAGCCGCCCTGGGAGTAAGGCGCTTTGATTTGAGTGGGTGGGATTTGGGTGCGCGTCACTCTCGCCATATACTCGGGAATACGACCTTTACGAGACGAATGGACGCCGACGGCCCGGCGCTGCACCCGGGCCGGCTACGCTTGTGACCCCGTCGAGCCGGCGCGTCAATCAGCCAATCAGGGAGCTGGCATGCAGTTTAGTTTCACCGAAGAGCAGGAAGAGTTTCGCGGCATCTTGCGGCGCTTTCTCGAAGACAAATCGCCGACCACCGAGGTCCGGCGGCTTATGGAAACCGACGAAGGGTACGACCCGGATGTCTGGCGGCAAATCTGTCAGGATCTGGGTCTGACCGCGATTCACATTCCCGAAGCCTATGGCGGGCAGGGGTTCGGTTTCGTCGAGTTGGGGATCGTGGTGGAGGAGATGGGCCGCGCCCTGCTCTGCGCCCCGTATTTTGCCTCGACGGTTTTGGCGGCGACGGCGATCCTGAACGCCGGGACCGAGGAACAGAAACAGACCCTGCTGCCGGACATCGCATCGGGCGCCACGATCGCGGCCCTGGCCTTCACCGAGGATAACGGACGCAGCGGGACGGACGGCGTGGAGATGACGGCGACCGCGTCCGACGGCGTTTTTACGCTCGACGGTCACAAGAGTTTCGTGTTGGACGGACACACCGCCGATCTGATCGTCGTGTTGGCGCGGAAACCCGGGACTGCGGGTGACGACGGATTGTCGCTGTTCGCCGTGAAGGGCGACGCGGCGGGGCTTGACCGCACACTGCTGCAGACCCTCGATCCGACGCGCAAACAGGCGCGGCTCATCTTCAGTGGCGTCGCAGCACAATTGATCGGTGACGAGGGCGCGGCGGCCGCGCCGATGGCCAAGACCCTGGATCAGGCGACGGCTTGCCTCGCCAACGAAATGGTCGGCGGGGCCGAACGGTTGCGGGAATCGGCGCTTGAGTATTCGCAGCTACGCGTCCAGTTCGGCCGCGCCATCGGGTCCTTCCAGGCGCTGAAGCACCGGTCGGCGGATATGCTGTTGGATGTAGAAATGGCGAAATCCGCGGCCTATTACGCGACGGCGGCGGTCGACGACGATGCCGAGAATCTGGCGCCAGCGGTATCGCTGGCTAAGGCCGCGGCGGCGGACGCCTATATGCAGGCCGCGATCACGACGGTGCAAATGCATGGCGGCATCGGCTTCACCTGGGACAACGATACGCATCTCTGGTTCAAGCGCGCCAAGAGTTCCGAGGTCTTCCTCGGCACGGCCAACGAACACCGGGAACGGCTGATAGAGCAGTGGGATGCGATGGAAAGGAGTGCCGCCTGATGAGCGAACCAACCGAAGCGAGCGTCCGCGCCGAAGTGCGCGCATGGCTCGAGGCGAATTTCGATCCGGATCTCGGTCTTGTCGAATGGCGCAACAAGCTGATCGATGGCGGCTGGGCGGCCCCGACATGGCCGGTGGAATGGTTCGGCAAGGGCTACTCCGATCCGCTGGGCCGCGTCGTCGACGAGGAATTCGACCGGATCGGCGCCGTCACGGTGGCGCGCACGGGGATCCGCAATCTGGCCGCCGCGACCTTGCTGGCGCATGGCACCGACCTGCAGCGCGAGAAATTCCTGCGCCGCATTCTGACCGGCGAGGACACCTGGTGTCAGTTGTTCAGCGAACCGGGCAGCGGCTCCGACATGGCGGGGGCGACCACCCGAGCGGACCTCAAGGGCAATAAATGGGTGATCAACGGCCAGAAGGTCTGGACCACCAGCGCCCATCACGCGCAATACGGTCTTCTGATCGCGCGAACCGACTGGGACTCTGTGAAACACAAGGGGTTGAGTTTCTTCATCCTCGATATCGAACAGTCCGGCGTCGACGTGCAGCCGCTGCGCCAGATGAACGGGCATGCGTCCTTCAATCAGGTCTTCATGACCGATGCGGAAATCTCGCCGGAATTCATGGTCGGCGAACCCGGCGAAGGCTGGAAGATCGCGACCACGACCCTGATGCACGAACGGCGGGGCGCCGACAGTCTGCGCCGGTATGCCCAGGCCAAGGACCGGCCGGGCCGCATCTACGCCGAAGAGAAGGCCGAGATCGACACGCAGCTCGAACCGTATAAGTGGTATCCGCAGCGGGGCGGCCGCGCCGACCTGCTGATGGAGCGCGCGCGAGAGACGGGCAAGATCGGCGATCCGGCGATCCGCCAGGAAATCGCCAAGGTGCTGACCATGCTGAAGACCGCCGAATGGACGGCGCGCCGCGCGCGCGCCGCGCAGGACCAGGGCCGCCCGCAAGGGCCGGAAGGGTCGCTCGGGAAGCTGGCCGCCAGCAACGTGGCGCGCGCCGCCGCGCGGGTCCATACGGAGATCGCCGGTGCCGACGCCATGCTGACGGGCGAGGACGGTCCGATGGATGGCGTCATTGCGGAAATCCTGATTTCGGTTCCGGCGATTTCGATCGCGGGCGGCACGGATGAAATCCAACGCAACATCATTTCCGAACGCGTGCTTAAAATGCCGAAGGAAACGCGGGTCGATACCGACCGGCCGTTCCGCGACGTGCCGCGGAACACCGTTTCGTAAGCCGTGCCGGAAGAGAACAACAACGGGAAGTCTTATCCGTGACAGACAAACCGCGGGGGCCGCTCGAAGGGATCCGGGTGATCGACCTGACCAGTGTCATGCTCGGGCCGTTCGCCACCATGATTTTGGGCGAAATGGGCGCGGAGGTGATCAAGATCGAGCCGCCCGGCGGCGACATCGGCCGCTGGACCGGCGCGGCCAAGACCCTTGGCATGTCGGCATCCCACCTGCTGAAAGGGCGCAACAAGCGGAGCGTCGTCCTCGACCTCAAAAATCCGGCGGCCCGGGAGCCGTTAAAGCGGCTGGTCGAGAGCGCGGATATCTTCGTTCACAACATCCGCCCCAAGGCGGCGGCCCGGCTCGGCATCGACTACGAGACGATCTCGTCCTGGAAGCCGGACATCGTCTATGCCGCGGCAACCGGTTACGGCGAAAGCGGTCCTTGGGTCGACAAGCCCGCCTATGACGATCTGATCCAGGGGGCGTCCGGCATGGCGGCGCTCAATGGCATGGTGACGGGCACGCCGCGCTACGGACCGTCGGTGCTGGCCGACAAGACCACGGGGCTGTTTCTGTCCAACGCGATCATGATGGCGTTGTTCCATCGGGAACGGACCGGCGAGGGGCAGCGCGTGCATGTGCCGATGTACGAATGCTTCACCGCCTTCCTGATTAACGTGCATATGCAGGGCCGCGCCTTCGAGCCGCCGGTCGGCGAGGCCGGGTATGCGCGGGCGCTTAGTCCGCACCGCCGGCCCTACGCGACGACCGACGGCTATGTCGGCGTCATGCCCTATAACGACAAACACTGGAAAACCTTTTTCACGGTCGCCGGCCAACCCGAACTGGCGAGCGATCCGCGCTTCGCCGACCAGCCGTCGCGGTCCAAGAATATCGATGCGCTGTACGAATTCGTCTCCGACGTCATGGCGACCCGCAGCACGGCGGAATGGATCGAGACGCTGGAGGCGGCGGACATTCCGGTGCTGCCGATGAACACACTCGAAGACCTGTACAGTTGCCCGCACCTGACCGCGGTCGGCATGTTCCCGGAAATCGACCACCCGACGGAGGGCCGCGTCCGCCACATCAAGGTGCCGGTGCATCTGTCGAAGACGCCCGGCGGCTACTACGGCCACGCGGAAAACCTGGGCGAAAGCACCGAAGCGGTGTTGCGCGAAGCCGGCTACACGGACGCAGAGATCGCCGACCTGCAAGCGGGAGCCGCGGCCGGGAAACCCGCCGATTAACGTGTCACCCTAACCGTTCGCTAATTTCGACTTCCAGGGAGGAGATCCGCCATGTCCATCTACAAGAACGGCGACGTTGAGATCTACTACGAGGAGGCCGGGTCCGGCTTTCCGTTGCTGGTGATTCCCGGCGGCGGGCTGAACGCGGCGATCCCTTATCTTTCCGAACGGACCGCGTTCAATCCGATGGAAGTTCTCAACGACGAGTATCATTGCGTCACGTCGGACCTGCGGAACGCCATCGGCGGCAAATCCTCCGGCCCGGTGGAGGTCGACCGGCCGTGGGACTCCTATATCGACGACCAGCTCAACCTTATGGATCATCTGGGCATCGACAAGTTCCTGGTGATCGGCTTCTGTATCGGCGGCCCCTTCATCTGGAAAATGTTGGAACGCGCGGCCGACCGTGTCATCGCCGCCGTGCCGGCGCAGCCGAGCGGCTTCCGCCCGGAAGTGCCGGACAGATTCGTAAAGAGCAACATGGGGAGCTGGGCCCCGGACCTGTGCGAGAAACGGCCCGACGTCACGATGGAGATGTGCGAGGCTTTCCTCAAGAAGATGTATCTCGAAAACAGTGATTTCGTCTTCAGCGTGACGCGCGATTTCGTGCGGGGCTGCACGACGCCGGTCCTGGTCATGCCCGACGACACCGAGCCGCACCCCTACGCCATCGCGGAGGAATCGGCGATGCTGGCCCCGAACGGGCAGATGACCTTCTTCCCCTGGATGGAAGACAAGGACAAGGTCCCCTTGGCCGTGCGCCACCTGCGCAGCTTCCTCAAGGCGAACACGCCGGTGTAAGACGGAAGCTGATTCGCCTAAAAGAAGACGAAGGACCGGACCACCACATTCTTGCGGCAAGGCGCGTCATCCGGCGCGGTCGGATCGATGCAGGCGCTGTGGAACGACCAGCGCGACACCGTGCCGTCGGTCACGGAGTCATAGCATTTGAGCATCGACACCTCGGTCGGCTTCTGGTTGGGGAACCAGTACCATTCGTGGTCGGGGCGGTAGGTGAAGCGCGTGGTCTCGCCGACGCGGTCGTCGTAGATCCGGTAGTTGGTGATATACGGCTGGTCCGCGAAAGACGGCCAGGCGCACAGCACGAACGGATTCTGGCGCACGGTCTCCATCGGTTTGGCGAGATTGATCGACATGAACCGCCGCGACATCTTCGCGTCAGCCTCTGCCTCCGTATAGTGCTGCTCGCGGCCGAAGTTCCGGAGGTTTTTCGTGAGCAGCTCGCGGCAGCGCACGCGGCCGCTGTTGTCGTTCAGATCGTTGTGGACGAGATTCACGTAATTGGCGTTCACGCCCGGGTTCTTGTTGTCCTGATCCTCGGTTCGGTCACCCGTGTAGTCCTGATCGAACACATCGTGGTTGTACACGAGCGCGTCGGTCGCACCCGGGAAGAAATCCAACAGGAGCTTTTCGATTTCCGGGTAGAACACCCGTTCCACTTCCGCCGAATCATAGAAATTCTCGCATTTGGATTCGCAGTGCGCCAGCGACAGGCCAAGCCGGTCCATGCATTCGGGGCTGCTGGGCGAGAGGCCGCGATAGTATTCCTCCAGGCGCCGCGCATCGCGCAGCACTTGCGGGAAATAGAGGCATCGCCGTTTGATGTTCGTCTCCTCTTTGCGCATCGCGTCCGCGTCGGCCCGGCGGTCCGGGTCGTGCCACAATGCGTTGGACGGAACGATGGAGTAGGTCGGCTGCTCGTAGATGGCGTAGCGCAGCGGGAGCGCCACGCCGCCCTCCGGCGCTTCGATATCGTTCGCCCGGATGTGATTCAGGCACTCGTCGTACTCCCGGAATCCGACGCCCCACTTGGTCTCGATCGGGCCGGGCGGCGCGGTCTCGAGCATATCGATGATTTTCTGGCCCTCGCCCTCGGCGACTTGCTCGAGGGCGACTTCCGTCGCGGCGGCCGTTCCGCCGTCGCCGTCCTGGTCGAGGGACATGTAGGACAAGCCGCCATTTGCGGCGATGGGCGCCGGTTGCCCTGCCGTGAGTTGCAGGGACGGCACATAGGCGGCCGACTCTGTCTCTACGTCCGCCGCGCTGTGGGTTTCGGATACGGTGGGCTGATCCATGATATGCCCCATAATTTTGATGAATGACTGTTGTCCATAACCGTAATCACCGATCCGGCGGGTGACAAATCACGTCTTCCGCTACGGTCACGCTACAACCGCTTGGTCAGCGCGGCGACATCGAAGAAGGCGTCGATGAGTTGCGCGTTGCGCCGCTCCATCAGGCAGTTGACGTGCGCCGTCGTGTAGACGTCGGCGTCGGAGATTTCCACGGTGCGCAGGTCGGGATGCGGGATGAACTCGATCTCCGACACGAAGCCGATCCCGATGCCGCGGGCGACCGCCAGCCATACCGCCTCGCGGCTGCCGATCTCCATCACGGGATCGATCTCGATCTTATGCCGGTGCAGCATGTCCTCGAAGGCGAGGCGGGTCGCAGATCCGCTTTCGCGCATGACCATGCGCTCGCCCTGCAATTCCGCGACCCGGATTTTTTTTCGCTTGGCGAAACGGTGCCCCGTGTGCACGAACACCACGACCTTATGTCGGCTGTAGGGCATGGCGAAAATCCGGTCGTCGTCCTCCACATGGGCCAGGACGGCGACGTCGGCGGAATAGTCGAGCAGTTGGTCGACCATTTCCTGCGAGTTGCCGACCGTCACGGCGAGATGGACGCCGGGATAGCGCTCGCTGAAGGCGCTCAACATTTCGGTCGCGTGATACGGGCCGACCGCGCCGACATGCAGCGTGCCCCGATGGAACCCGCCGAAGGCGCTGAGCGTATCGCGGGCCTGGCCCTCCAGATCCATGATCCGCCGGGTGATCTCGAACAGGGAGGTGCCGGCCTCGGTCAATTCGATCCGCCGGCCGCGCCGATGAAAAAGCTCGACGTCAAACATCTGCTCGAGCGCGCGAACTTGGCTGGTCAGTGTCGGCTGGCCGATATTCAGCACTCGGGACGCAGCGGTAAATCCCCGCTCCGTCGCCACCGCATGAAAGGTTCTGAGTTGCGTGAAAATCATCGCTTTAACCAATAGATACTATATTATTTTTCTATTTGTCCAATAGATCGGTTCGTAGGATCATCCCTCCTTGCATGATCGTGCGCAGCCAACCGGTTTATCGGGCTGCGAAGGGGTGACAGTGTCGGATGCAGGCATCACTCTCGGAACCGCGAAATCACCGTCGCGACATGGCGGCGGGTGTTCGGGTCCGGACTGTCTTTGCGATGCATCCTCGAACCACCAGTCCGGCCGATTGGGCCGAACTCTTTCCAGAATCAATGTTCAAAGAGGGGAACCGCGGGTCTAACGCGCGCGGAGATGCATCTCCGTGCCGAGGCACATGAGCAGACACCAGTGTCATACAAAAATGTTGCCGGGAGCCGTCTAGCCGCCAGAAGACCATCGGCGGGCTGCCCGGCAGAAGATTAGGGAGACATCCAATGAAGACGACGCAGGAAAAGAGACTAACGCGCTCACAATTCGGCAAACGGTTTGCCGGCGGTTTGGCCTTGGCCACCGTGATGTTGGCGGGCGCCGGAACCGCGATGGCGCAATGCGAAAATCCCAAAGCGATCACATTCGCGATGGTGCCGACGGAAGAGACCATTGCCGAGCTGCAACTCTACAAGCCCGTCACCGACCGTATGGCCAAGCTGACCGGCAAGAAAATCGAATTCTTCATGCCGACCTCCTACGCCTCGGTGGTCGAAGGCTTGCTCAGCAAGTTCGTCGATGTCGCGGTGCTCGGGCCGTACACCTATGTCATCGCGAATTCGAAAGACCCGAGCGTGGAAGTGTTCGCCACCTATGCGAAACGAAAAGGTCATCTGCAGGAAGAAGGCCCCGGTTATCGCGCCGCCTTGGTCTCGAAAACAGGCACGAAATTCACCGACATCAAATCCCTCAAGGGTGCGACTATCGGGTTGACCGATCCGGGCAGCACGTCGGGCAACCTGATGCCGCGGATCGTGTTCTCGAAGGTCATCGGGATGGATATCGACAAGTATTTCGGCAAGGTCGCCTACACCGGCAGTCATGAGCTTTCGTCGGTTGCCGTGGTCAAAGGTAAGGTCGATGCCGCCTTCGTCGCGACGCACCGGTTCGACAATGTGGTGAACAAGGGCGAAGCGAAACTGTCCGATGTAAAGGTGCTGTGGCAGTCCGCGCCGATCCCGCAGGATCCGTTCGTCTATCGCAATACGCTGTGCGATGACATCAAGAAGAACATTCGCGAGACCTTCCTCGGGTTGACGAAAACCGGCGACGCGAAAAAGTTCCTGGATAACGTCAAATCGGACAAGTTCGTCCCGATGAAGTCGTCGGACTACGACATTATCCGCGACCTCAAGAAAGCCAAGGACGCCCGTAAGAAGAAGAAATAAGGCTAGTTGGTCCTTCGGCCGGCGTCCGTTTCTCACGCCTTTTGGGCGACGCCGGCCGCTTCTTCCCCGCCACGGCGGTGGTTGCCGTGTTTGTCGACTAGGCAGGAAAATCGGATATGTCAGTCTTGGAAGTGTCTGACCTGCACGCGCGATACAGCGCGAAGGGTCCGGACATCCTCAAAGGAATATCGTTCGACGTCGAAGGCGACGATTTCTTCGCCATCATCGGGCCGAGCGGCGCCGGAAAATCGACGCTGATCCGGTGCATCAACCGGCTGGTGACGCCGACCTCGGGCCGCATCGTCTTCGACGGACGCGAGATGACCACCCTGTCCGGCAAAGGCTTGCGCCGGGCGCGCCGCGACATCGGGATGATTTTTCAGGAATTCAACCTCATCAACCGGATGAGCGTGATGGACAACGTGCTGTCCGGGCGGCTCGGTTACACCGGTAATCTGCGGACGTTGTTCCGCGCCTTTCCGCGCGACGATATCGATCACGCGCTGAAGCTGCTGGACCGGGTCGGCCTGTCCGACCATGTCGACAAGCGGGCGGACGAATTGTCGGGCGGTCAACGCCAGCGCGTCGGTATTGCCCGCGCGTTGATGCAAAACCCGAAGCTGATGCTGCTCGATGAGCCGACCTCGGCGCTCGATCCCAAGATCTCGAAGGAGATCATGGCCCTCGTTAAATCGATGGCGCAGGAGCTCAACGTTCCCTGCCTCTGCAACATCCATGACGTGAAGCTGGCGATGGAGTTCTGCAACAAGATCATCGGTCTGCAGGACGGTGTGACCATGTTCGCCGGCCCGACCGAGCAGATGAACGAAGCGAAACTCGACGAAATCTACGCCATGGAAGTTCTCTAGAAGGAATGTCGGTGACCGCAACCAGCGATAACGCGACTTTCGGTTTGTCGACCGAAACGGTTCTGGCGACACGGCGGCGCAAGCGGATCGTTTCCGCGATCGTCACTACCGTGTTGTTGGCATTGGTTGTGTGGAGCGTTGATGTCACCGTGGTCAAGGACACCGATTGGGAACGGATCGGCAGTGTCGGCAACGTGCTGGAGGCAACCAACCGATTCATCGGCATCGACTTCGAGTTGTTCCCTACACTGCTCGGTCCGGCGATCGAGACGCTATTGATCGCCTGCCTCGGCACCTTCCTGGGCGTGATCATCTGCATTCCGGCTGCGTGGTTCGGGGCGATGAACATCACGCCGTTCAAGCCGATTACCTATCCGTTGGCCCGGCTGATGATGACCATGAGCCGGTCAATTCACGAGATCGTCTGGGCCTTGTTCTTCGTCGCGGTCATGGGACTGGGCGCGATGCCTGGCGTCTTGGCTATTGCCGTGCGCTCGGTCGGCTTCATCGCGAAGATGTCGGCTGAGGCGATCGAGGATATCGACCCCGGCCCGGTCGAGGCGATCCGCGCGGTCGGCGGCGGCCCGTTCCAGGTCTTTCTCTACGCGGTTCTGCCGCAGGTCCTGCCGCAGATCATCGGCGTCGTGATCTTCGAGTGGGAGATCAATATCCGGCGCTCGGCGATCCTGGGACTGGTGGGGGCTGGCGGGCTGGGCCTCGTGTTCTTCCGGCAGATGAACACGTTCAACTATCACGGGGTGACCACAGTGATCCTCGCGATCCTGATCATAATCCTGCTCGGCGAGGCAATTTCGCATGCCATCCGCCGGCGGATGATCTGAGGGGCGGACGATGGCACCACGGGACATAGCCGCCACGGCATCCGCCGAACCGCCCCGCGAATGGCGCCGCTTCCGCTTTCCGCAGTCGCTGATCTCCTATGGATCCTGGCTGACGGCGTTTACCGTAATCGTCTTCAGCATCGAGTATCTCAACATTCCGCTCGACCGAATGTTCGGCATGTTCGGCCGAATGGGGGAAATCCTCGCCAGCCGATACTACCCGGCCGATATCGAATACATCATGGATGTCGACTATATCGGGTCCGTCATCGAGACGATTCAGATGGCGTATCTGGGCGCGCTGTTCGGTCTTTTGATCACGATCCCATTGGCCTGGTTCGCCGCCTACAATATGACGCCGAGCCGGCTGTTCGTGTATCCGGGCGCGCGTTTCCTGAGCATGTCGTGCCGCGCGGTGCACGAAACGATCTGGACGATCCTGTTCGTCTCGATCCTGGGTTTTGGGATGCTTCCCGGCGTGTTGGCGCTCACCCTGTTCAGCGCCGGGTTCGCCGCCAAGCTGTTCGCCGAAGAGATCGAGGCGATCGACATGGGCCCGGT
This sequence comes from Alphaproteobacteria bacterium, assembly GCA_965228425.1. Classification (GTDB taxonomy): domain Bacteria; phylum Pseudomonadota; class Alphaproteobacteria; order UBA8366; family UBA8366; genus JAJFJD01. The sequence goes on from OZ245815.1 coordinate 878,675, forward strand.
CGAGGCGATGTGGGCGACCGGCGCCAACCTGTTCCAGGTCATGGTGTTCGGCGTCTTCCCGCAGGTGCGCGTCGCCTTCACCGGCATCGGAATCTATACCTGGGACGTAGCCTTCCGCGCCGCCACGGTGGTCGGTTTCTTCGGCGCGGGCGGCATGGGCTGGTATCTCAAGCGCAATGTCATGCAGATCGAAACCGAGCGGGTGGCGGCGATCATCCTCTCGATCATCGTGCTGGTGCTGATTTCCGAAGTGATTTCGGCCTGGGCGCGGAACTTTGTCATGAAGATGAAATGAGCGGAGCCTAAGACACCAAGGCACGACTTCCCCATGCTTCGAAAGATTGAAAATAGGAGACCCTTTACATGAGCAGTGACAACATCGACGTGAATGGCGTCACCTATGCCAAACCGGCGCGGCCCGTTGCGGTCGTCTGTATCGACGGCGGCGATCCGGAATATTTCGATCATGGCCTCAAGTCCGGGATCATCCCGAACATCGAGCGTTTCATGAAGGACGGGTTCTATGCCGTGGCGCGGGGCAGCATGCCCAGCTTCACTTGCCCGAACAATATGTCGATCGTCACCGGGACCGAGCCCGAAGTACACGGCATCTCGGGCAACTTTTACTTGGATCGCTCGACCAACGAGCCGGTGGTGATGACCGGGCCGGAGTTGCTGCGGGCGCGGTCGGTGATGTCCGAATTCTCACGGCACGGCTTGAAGGTCGCATCGGTAACCGCGAAGGACAAATTGCGCCAGCAATTGCAGAAGGACATGGACCTGTCCAACGGATCGGTCAGCTTCTCCACCCAGTTCGCCGATCAATGCACCATGGCCGAGAACGGCATCGAGGATGTCCTCGATTATGTCGGGCAGCCGCATCCGGATATGTATTCGGCCGAACTGTCGCTGTTCGTCCTCGACGCGGGCATCAAGCTGTTGGAGGAACGGCGACCCGATATCCTCTACCTGTCGCTGACCGACTTCATCCAGCACACCCATGCACCCGGCACCCCGGTCGCCGACCAATTCTACCGCGATCTCGATGCGCGGTTCGGGCGGCTCAAGGAATTGGGCGCGGTCGTGGCTCTAACCGCCGATCACGGCATGGGCGACAAGGCCGACGAGAACGGCGAGCCGAATGTCGTCTGGCTCCAGGACATCCTGGACGGGGCCTTGGGTGAGGGCGCCTGCACCGTCATCTGTCCGATCACCGACGCCTTCGTCGGGCATCACGGCGCACTCGGCGGGTTCGTCCGGGTGTATTGCCACAACGGAACGTCGGCGGACGGTGTGATTAGCGCGATCGACGGCGTACCCGGTCTCGAGAATGTTTGGTCCGCCGAACAGGTGGTCAAGGAATTGGAACAGCCGCTCGACCGAGAAGGCGACGTCGCCGTGTTGGGCGACAAGAAAACGGTCATCGGCGGCCGTGCGGTCGATCACGACCTGTCGGCGCTCAAGGGCACGCGCCTGCGCACACATGGCAGCCTGCACGAAGCGAACGTGCCGTTCGTGATCAGCGACCCGCTGAACGAGACTTATGCGGCACGGGGTGCGGCCGGCGGGCTGCGCAGCCACGAGCTGTTCGACTTCGCGCTCAACGGCGTGAATTGAGGAAACGGAGGAGCCGCTGATGGCGAAGACGGGACGGGCGGTCGTTTACGACGCCCCCAACACACCCTTCGTGGTTCGGGAATATCCGGTCCGGGACGTGAAACCCGAAGAGGTGCTCGCGCGGATCACGATGTCGACGATCTGCCGGTCCGACATTCACTCCTATCTCGGGCATCGGCCGAATCCGTGCCCCGGAATCCTCGGGCATGAGATCATCGGTGTGATCGAACAGCTGGGCGAGACGATATCCCACGACATGCGCGGTGATGCGCTGGCCGTGGGCGACCGGGTGACCTGGACGGAATTCTTTCACCACGGCGACTCCTATTACCGCGATGTACACGACATGCCGCAGAAGGCCCCGGGCCTGCGCAAATACGGTCATGACCTGGTCGAGGACGATCCGCATTTCCTCGGCGGGTTTGCGGACTATTGCTACATCCTGCCGGGGACGGGGATCCTCAAACTGCCCGACGAGATTTCCGATGAGGAAGCGACGCCGCTGAACTGCGGGGTGGCGACGATGATTTCGGTGACCGAGGCGGCGGAGATCGATGTCGGCGGTACCGTCGTGGTGCAGGGCCTGGGGCTGCTGGGTTTGTACGGTTGCGCCATCGCCAAGGCGCGGGGCGCGCGCCGCGTGATCGGTTTGGACGCCGTGGCGGACCGGTTGACGCTGGCCAAGAAATTCGGCGCCGACGTAACCTACGATATCTCCGCAATGGGCGAGGACGAGTTGGTCGCCGCCGTGCGCGCGGATTGTCCGCCGGACGGCGCCGATGTGTGCATCGAGGTCTGCGGCTATCCCGAGGCTGTCCCGGTCGGCATCCGCATGCTGCGCATCGGCGGGCATTACGTGATCGGCGGCCTCGTCAATCCGGACTCGAATTTCACGTTGGACGGCAACGCGATTCTGCGCGGCTGGATCAACATCAAGGGCGTCCACAACTATCATCCGCGCCATCTAATTCAGGCGTTGGATTTCGTGATGGCCAACCGCGAGCGGTTTCCGTTCGCGGAAATGGTCGATTCCAAATTTTCACTCGATCAATTGAACGAGGCATTTGCCTGCGCCGGCGACCGGTCGGTGCTGCGCGCCGCCATCGTGCCTTAGTCGGAGGGGTAACATGACAAATCAAGCTAGTCCCGATCTCAAATTTTCGCCGAAGGGTCTCTATATCGGCGGCGAATGGCAGGAGAGCGCGTCCGGGAAATCGTTCGGCACGATCAATCCATCGACCGGCGAAAACCTCGGCGAGGTGCCGATGGCCGACGAAAGCGACGTGGACCGCGCCGTCGCGGCGGCCAAGACCGCTTTCAAGGATTGGAGCCGCACCCCGATCGTCGAGCGGGCGTCCCTATTGGAAAAACTGGCGGACCGGCTGGATGCCAACCGCGATCAGCTGGGCATGATGGATTGCGTCGATTCCGGCAACAAGCTGGCGGGAATGGTCGGCGATGTGGACTGGACGACCGATACGCTGCGCTATTTCGCAGGCCTCGTGCGTGAGGTGAAAGGGGAAACATTTTCACAGGAGCCGGGTCATCTGAACTTCACGCGCCGGCAGCCCTATGGCGTGGTCGCGAAGATCAATCCGTTCAACCACCCCTTCCGCTTCTGCGCCGAAAAATCGGCGGCCCCCTTGGCGACCGGCAACACGGTGGTCGTGAAGGCGTCGGAACAGGCGCCGCTGTCGAGCCTGCGCTTCGCCGAGATTTGCGACGAGGTGCTGCCGCCGGGCGTGGTCAATGTGGTCACCGGCGACGCGGTGACGGGGAATGCAATGGTCACGCATCCGGACGTGCGGCGCGTCGGCGTTGTGGGCTCCGTCGCGACGGGCAAGGCGATCGCCAAGGCGGCCGCCGACGACCTGAAGCATGTCAGTCTGGAACTGGGCGGCAAGAACCCGATCATCATCTTCCCAGACGCCGATCCGAAGCAGGCGGCGTCACTGGCCGTGAAAGGCATGAACCTGAACCGGCAGGGTCAGTCCTGCAGCTCCACCTCGCGCGTTTTCGTGCATGAAAGCCTGCACGACGCGGTGGCCGAAGAACTGGTTAAACTGGCGGAGGCGCTGCCGGTCGGCCTGCCGTGGCAGGACGACAAGGAATTGGGGCCGATCGTGTCCGACAAGCAGCACCAGCGGGTCACGGGCTTGATCGATGCCGGGCAGTCGGAAGGCGCCAAGCTTTTAACTGGCGGCGGCGCGCCCGACGCGCCGGAACTGGCCAACGGCTTTTTCGTGCAGCCGACCGTCTTCGACGGTGTCACGTCCGATATGCGGATCGCGCGCGAGGAAATCTTCGGACCCGTGATGTCGATCATCACCTGGAATGACTACGAGACCATGCTGTCCGAGGTGAACGGCCTGGAATACGGCCTGACCGCGCTGGTGGTGACCGAATCCTACCGCACCGCGATGGAGACGGTGGAACGGGTCGAAGCCGGCTACATGTGGATCAACGCCAACGGCCGCTATCTCGGCGCGCCCTACGGCGGCTGGAAGTCGAGCGGCCTCGGCCAGGAGGAATGCTTCGACGAAATGCTCAGCTACACGCGGATCAAGAACGTCCACATGCGATGGTAGGCGGCGTGCGGCGGTACTGCCGCCCCCATCCACCCCCATCGACCCCTTAACTCTTCGCCCCCGCCGATGACGGGCGTTTGACCAGCGACCAGGTGTTCGGCACCTCGCCGATCGGCACTTCGATCAGCGTCGGGCCCTTGGCGTTCAGCGATTCCTTGAGCGCCGCGGCGAGTTCCTCCGGCCCGTCGGCGTGGATGCCGCGCGCGCCGTAGGTCTCGGCCATCTTGGCGAAGTCCGGGTTGTGCAGTTCGACCGCGATGTGGCGTCCGCCATAACCTTCCTTCTGGAACCGCTTGACGTTGCCGTAGGCGGCGTCCGCGAAGACGATCGTCACCAGGTCGATGCCGTGTGCCACCGCCGACGACAATTCCTGGACGTTGAACATGAAGCCGCCGTCGCCGGAAATGCAGACGACTTTCTTGTCCGGCATCGCGACCTTCGCACCGAGCGCGGTCGGGAAGCCGTAGCCCAGCGTCGCCTGATAGCCCGGCGTGATCAGCGTGCGCGGCTGGTAGACCGGGCACCAGTTCTGCATGAAGGTCGCCATCTGCGTCACGTCGGTGACGAGGATGCCGTCCTCTGGCAGCGCGTCGCGGATCACCTTACCGAAGCCGTATTGCGGGTGCAGGCCTTCGAGCTTGGCGATCGTGTCGGCCTTGACGGCGTTGAGTTCCGCCTCGCGCGAGTCACGCTTCGTATTATGACGGCCGATCTTGTCGGTCAGCACCGGCAGCGCCTTCTTGGCGCTGGAGATGACGGTGATGTCGGCCTCGCGCGGCAGCTTGGCCTGCCGGGGGTCGACATCGATGCGGATCAGTTTGACCTCTTTCTCCCGGCCCCAGGCGAGGGCCGGCGACGAGAAGCGGGTGCCGACCACCAGCGCCACGTCGGCATCTTCCCAGACCGTCTGGCCCGCGATCATGGTTTGCGCAAGATAGTGCCGGTCGGTCAGCGCGCCGCGGCCGGTCCGGCTCATGACGACCGGGGCTTCCAAGGCCTCGGCGATTGCCTGCAATTCGGCTTCCGCGCCGAAAACGCCGCTGCCGACGAAGATCATCGGCTTCTTCGCCTTGCCCAGCATTTCCGCTGCGCTTTCCAGTAGGTCTTCGTCGGGCTCGGGCGCCGCGTCGTAGTCCGACGCGTCCAGCAGTGCTACGTCCTCGACTTTGCCCATCATGTCGGGCGCCATCTCGAAGACGACCGGTTGCTGGCGGGTGCCGAGCATTTCGCCGAACGCCGTTTCCAGCACGGCGGGCGCGTCGGCGGGCGTTTCCGCGCGGCCGACCCATTTCACGACGCCGCGCATCGCGTTGGTCTGGTCGCGGATTTCATGGGTGGCGCCAATGCCGACGCCGATCTGGTGCGACGGAATCTGCCCGGCGATGCAGATTACCGGCACGTTCGAGCCGTCGGCTGTGCAGAGCGCCGCACCCGTATTCAACAGGCCGGGTCCCGGTCCAACGATGCAGGCGCCGACCTTGCCGCTCGCCTGCGCATAGCCGAGCGCCATGTAGGCGGCACCCTGTTCGTGGCGCGTGTGGATCGTGCGGATCTGATTGCGGGCCTCGTAGAGCGCATCGAACGTGTTGTCGAGCTGCACGCCGGGCAGTCCGAAGATGGTATCGATGCCATGATTGACGAGGGTGCGGACGATCGCTTGGCCGCCGGTCATTTCCGCCATGGGGCGCTCCCGATTGGTTGTTCGTTGGCTTTCATACTTTTATCACGAATGCGGAATCAGGCGTAATTGCACCCGTTTGGTATAGGATGGGTCGCTGTCGAACGTCACGCAGGAGAGCAACCCAACCATGTCCCGGATCGTCCGTGTCGCCGCGGGTCAACTCGGCCCGATCTCGCGCAACCACACGCGGGAGCAAACCGTCAAACGCATGATCGACCTGATGCGCGCCGCCCATGACCGCGGCGCGCAACTCATCGTTTTCCCCGAACTGGCGCTGACCACCTTCTTTCCGCGCTGGTATATGGAAGATCAGGCGGAGATCGACCGTCATTTCGAACGCGAGATGCCGAACGCCGACACGCAGTCGCTGTTCGACGAGGCGGTAAAGCTCGGCATGGGTTTCTATCTCGGCTATGCGGAGTTGACCGAGGAAGACGGCGAAACCCGGCACTTCAACACGGCGATCCTGGTTGGCCCGGACGGCGAGATCATCGGCAAGTACCGGAAAGTCCATCTGCCGGGATCGGAAGAACTGCGCCCGGCGCTGAAATGGCAGCAACTCGAAAAGCGCTATTTCGACTATGGCAACCTGGGTTTTCCGGTGTTCAAGGGCATGGGCGGTATCCTCGGAATGGCGATCTGCAACGACCGCCGCTGGCCCGAGACCTTTCGGGTGATGGGGCTTCAGGGCGTCGAGTTGGTGATGATCGGCTACAACTCGGCCGCGCACGATCCGAACGGCGGCGAGGAAAGCTACGACCTGCGGGTCTTCCACAGCAACCTGGCGGCGCAGGCCGGGGCCTATCAGAACGCAACCTGGGTCGTCAGCGTCGCGAAGGCCGGCGTGGAAGACGGTGCGGGCCTGATCGGGTCGAGCGTGATCGTCGATCCGAACGGGCAGATCGTAGCACAGGCCGAATCAACCGAGGACGAGTTGCTGGTGCACGACTGTGACTTGGACCTGTGCGCCCACGGCAAGGACAACATGTTCAATTTCGCGAAACACCGCCGGCCGCAGTATTACGGCCGCATCACCAGCCAAACCGGCGTCGAACCTCCGGAGTAGGGAGCCCGACTAGAACCGCAGCCGGAACCCGCCGGTGATCAGGTGCAGCGGGTCGGTGTCCTCGCGGAAAGGCGTGGGATCGGCGGCGGTGGTGGTGCGCAGGAAGTCGCCCCGCCATTGCCGGTATCCCGCATAAAGCTCGAGCCGCGTACCGAGGTTCCTGGCGGCGTCTATTTCCTGAATGACGTTGACCCCGGCCATCACCACGCGGGTTTCAAGCCAGCGGCTGCCGTCGGTGCCCGGCACGAAACGGCCTTCGCCGCGGTCGTGGCCGTATCCGACGACGCCGTAGAGCACCGTGTCGCCGATTCCGAGCAAGTTGCGCCGCAAGCCGAGCTGTCCCCACAGCCCGAAATCGTCCGGCCGCCGGGCCCCGTCGCCATCGAAGTCGTTGGCATTGGAGCCATCGAACATCCGGTAGTTGGCGCCGACCACGCCAAAGAGTCCGGTGGGGCGGTCGCGCAAGCCGATCCCGCCGACCAGGGCTTCCTCGAATTCCGGAAAACCGATCCGCGCGCTGTCGTAATCTGGGTCCTGGTTCTTATGAAAGGCGAACGAGGCATCGACGGCGAAGCGCGATACGTCGCCCTTATACCGGAGGCCGAGGTCGAAGATATCCGTCTGCGCCTTGGCGGCGGAAAAAGTGACGCCGCCGATGCTCGGCGAATCGTAGCGGAACAAAAGGATCGGCTGGGTCAGCGGCCATTGCATCGGCGCGGCGAAGGCGGACCAGGGCCGGACGATCCGGCTGCGCCCGCCGCTGGGATTCGAGATCACCGGATTGAACGCGCCGCCGACCAGGAAGAAGCTCGCCTGATCGGTCGCGAAGGTGCGGCCGGGGTTGGGCGTCCAACTGGCAATGACCGGCAGGCTTTCACCGATCGTCAGCTTGCCGTAAAGGCTATCGATCCAGCCGTGCAGCAATCGCGTGAACGGTTCGTCGTCGCCGTCGACGAAGGGCCGGGTGCGCGATTCGTCGGTCGCGCGAACCGTGGTGCTGCCGGGGATGTCGAAACCGGCTTCGTATTGAAAGTTGAGCGACCAGTCCAAGCCCGGATCCAGCCGCGCGATGATCCCCAGCCGCGTACTCGACGGGTTGTTGTCGACGACGAAAGCATCACTCTCTTGGCCGTCTTCGGAGAAAATCGCTACGAGGTTAGCCTGTCCGTATGGCGTGAGCGTGAGCGCCGGATCGCCGCTGCCGGCCGACAGAAGGGGTTCGGCATACCGTGGTTTCAGGACGACGACGCCGTCTTGTTCCGCATCGGCCAGGCTCGTGCCGCATGCCGTGACAAGCGCGACCAGGCCGGCGGCAACTCCGGACATCCAATGATTGCGCCAGCACGAGCGACGTATAGACAAATTCCGTTCCTTCAACATCGCCCCTGCGGTGGCATAGCGGCGCCGCACGCCGAAGAAGATATGCATTATATGCGGCGGGAGGGGAGCATTTCCACTCTTTGCCGCACAATAGCCGGCGAGGATTGTATCGCGCCGAATTGATCCTACGTTAGTGCGGTGGGACAGACGCGATTGGCGATGTGGAGGAATGCATGTTCAAACGATGCGACGTAAAGGATAGCGGCGAGCGCGGCGGCGTTCGGCACCGGATGAGGCCGCTGGCCGCTGGGGTATCGGTTCTGTTCCTCTCCGCCGTCCTGATGGGGTTCTTTCACGGGTCGCACTCCGCGGACGGGACGGTCGAGAAATCCGAGCAGCACGCATTCCGCATCGTGACCGTCGCCAAAGGGCTCGATCATCCCTGGGGCGTGGCCTTCCTGCCGAACGGCGACATGTTGGTGACCGAGCGGTCCGGACAGCTTCGGGTGATCCGGGGCGGAAAACTCGACCCCAAGCCCGTTCGCGGCGTACCGGGGAATATCTACGCCGCCGGACAAGGCGGCTTGCTGGATGTGGCGGTGCATCCCGATTTCAAGAACAATCGGCTGATCTATCTGTCCTATTCCGGGCGCGGCGATGGCGGTGCGAACACCGAGGTGGCGCGCGGCCGGTTCACCGGCGATAGCCTGGAGAATCTCGAAGTCATCTTCCGCTCCACGCCGAAGACCGGCGGATCGGGGCATTTCGGCTCGCGTCTCGTCTTCGCGCCGGACGGCACGCTCTACGTCACAACCGGCGACCGCCGCCAGATGAAGGAATCGCAAAACACCGGCAACCATATCGGTACCGTCTTGCGGCTACGCGACGACGGGTCGGTGCCGCCGGACAATCCCTTCGTCGGCAAGGGCGACGCACGGCCCGAAATCTTCTCCTACGGCCACCGCAACGGCCAGGGCATGGCTTTGCGGCCGGGCACCGATGTCATCTGGATGCACGAACATGGGGCGCAGGGCGGTGACGAGGTCAATATCCTGCGGGCCGGTGCGAACTATGGCTGGCCGGTAATCACCTACGGCGTCGACTATGGCGGCGGCAAGATCTCCGACCGGACATCTGCGCCGGGCATGGAGCAGCCGGTGGTGTATTGGGACCCCTCGATCGCGCCCAGCGGGATGGCGTTCTATGACGGAGACCGTTTCCCGGAATGGCGCGGCGATCTCTTCGTCGGCGCGCTCAAACTGACCCATCTGCGGCGGTTGGAACTCGACGGCGACAAGGTCGTGGCGCAGGAGGTTCTGTTGGAAGGCTTGGATGAACGCATCCGGGACGTGCGGAACGGTCCGGATGGCTATCTATACGTGCTGACCGACAGCTCCAGCGGCCAATTGCTTCGCTTGGAGCCGGAAGGACCGTAGAAATATCGGCCAAGGCCGCGCCAAATTCGGTGCCTGCGTTGAAACCGGGCGGCGCGCTGATATAGTGAATTTCTCACAACTGGCGCATTGTTTCGGACCCTTGGCGCTGGAGCACACTCAATGCCTTCGAATTTGAATACCACCGACGCAGGCGGGAACGGCGGCATGCCGCCCACACGCTTTCACGTGCAACCGTTGCCGGGTGCTAACTTCGGCGGCATGGTCGAAGTCTCCGGCATCGCCGATGCGCGCGCCGCGATCGCCGCGGCGGAGGCGGAACCGGAAACCTTGCCCACGGCCCTTTGCGAGGCACGAGGATTCTTGCTGCTCCGCGGGATGGGCGCAATTTCCGAAGATCCCGAGTTGCTGGTTCGGCTGAGCCGCCTGTTCGGCCCGGAGGTCGAGGACTATAACCAGACTCTGGTTAAAAAGAGCACGGTCCACCGGGACGTTCCGGAAATTTTTATCGTTTCGAATGTTCCGCCGGTAAACAAAATACCGCCGGCACGGCCCAACCCGCCGTTGACCGAGGACGGCAAGCTGCCGACGCGATTTCCGCACCGGCGCGGCTGGCATACGGACCAGAGTTACCGCCGTCCACCGCCCGATATCTCGTTGTTTTATGCAGTTCAGCCTTCACCCAAGGGCCAGGGCCAGACGTTATTCGCCAACGGCATCCTGGCCTATGAAGCCCTTCCGCCTGAGTTGCGGGCACGGGTTGAGGGACTCGAGGGAATACATTCCAGCTCCGCGAACGGCCGAACCGAGTATGCGGTTCGGGACGGCAAACCACCCAAGGACCTGCAGCCGCATGAAGCGCCGCAGCGGCAGCCGGTGGTGCGCACCCATCCGGTGACGGGTGAGAAAGCGCTGTATCTATGCGAGGCCGGGCAGATGGATTGGATCGACGGGCCTTTCGTCGGCCTCGAGCCCGGACCCGACGGCGAGGGCGGGAAGCTGCTGTACGAGATCATGCGGCATTACACCCGGCCGGAATTCGTTTACGCCCACGAATGGGAGGCGAACGATTTGGTGATCTGGGACAATCGTAGTCTTGTCCACTCGTCGACATGGTTCGATGCCGACACGGTCCAGCGCGTGATGTGGCGGACGACCGTGCGCGGGAACCCCGGCAGCGACTATGACGGTGAGCGGCGGAGCTGGATTCCCGTCTAGCGGGCTACCAAAGCGGGTCGCCGTCCATGGTCGAGACATGGGCGGCCACGACCTTCCACCCAACATCGGGGAAACGCACGAAGGTTTGGCTCTGCCGGCCGATCGAGTCGCGGCCGCGGACCTTGAATTCCAGGTTCGTTGTCGCGAAGTCGCGGCCGAGGGTCAGGATTTCCAGGCGGATGCGTTTCTCCTTGATGCCCGGTCCGGGCGCGCGGGCGACCCGGTGGCCGTGAATCGCCTCGAAGCCGTACCCGTTCTCGTGCAGCGCATAGCGGATCGTGTGCGGACTGTCCCAGAAGGTGGCGTCGAGCACGTCCACATTCTTGTCGATCAACGCCTGTTCGTAGCGTTCGAACAATTCGCTGATTTCGGCCACCACCTCGGGGATGTTCGGCGTTCGGTCGTCCACGATGCGATTCCTTCCAATCCTGTGATCTCGATTAGGTCGTGCGATAGCCGAGACGGACGGCGCTGATCGCCATGCCGACCGCGGCTTGGGTCGGGTCGACCACCGGCACGCCGAGCGTATCCTCCAGCGTGCTGCGGTAGCGCGCCATGCCGGCGCAGCCCATGACCAGCACGTCGGCGCCGTGGTCGTCGCGTAGTTGCTGCCCGGTTTCGATCATGCGTGCCAGCGTCCGGGCTTCGTCGGCCAATTCGGTAACGCCGAGGCCGACCGCCGCTTCCCCGGCGAAACGGCTCTCGATCCCGAGCGCGCGAATATAGCGGGCATGCCGCGCCGCGCCCGAGGCCAGGATCGCGATCAACCCGACTCGGTCGCCCAGCGTCATCGCGGTCAGCAGCCCCGATTCCGCGATCCCGAAGACCGGCTTGTCCGTTGTTTCCCGCGCGGCGTGCAGGCCCGGGTCGGAAAAGCAGGCGATCACGAAGGCCGCGGTGGCATTGTCCTGCGCTTTGACGAGGTCGCAAAGCGGCATCACCACGCCGTCCACATCCCGCTGGCTTTCGATTCCGGGCGGGCCTTCCGCCAGGGTCAGGCAGTCGATCGTCTCGCCGCCGTCGGCGCGCAACGGATCGAGCGCGCGGTCGATATCATCGGTGACGGTGGTCGACGAGTTCGGGTTGATGACGGTGATGCGATTGCCCATGGCGGCCTATTCCGGCGGCGGCACCGCGCCGGTGCGTTCGATGATCAGCTTGTAATGTTCGGGCCGGCGATGGGCGGCAAAGTTGAAGATCGTTTCGCGCCCGAAGATGCAATCGTCGAGATCGCAGTCGGCGACGATCAACTCGTCGCCCAAGGTATGGCATTGCGCGACGATCTCGCCGGAGGGTGCGATGATCACGCTGCCGCCCATCAGGTCGTTGTCGTCCTCGTTGCCGGCCTTGGCGACGCCGACCACCCAGGTGCTGTTCTGATACGCGCCCGCCTGCATGGTGACGTGGTTGTGGAACATGCGCAGATGCGGCGCCTCGTCGGATAGCGAGTTGATCGTCGGGGTGTTGTAGCCGAGCATCAGCATCTCGACGCCCTGCAGTCCCATCACGCGGTAGGTCTCGGGCCAGCGCCGGTCGTTGCACAGGCACATGCCCATGACTCCGCCCATGGTGCGGGTCACCGGGAATCCCAGGTTGCCCACCTCGAAGTAGCGTTTCTCGAGATGCTGGTGCGTGCGGTCGGGGTCGTATTCGTCGTGACCGGGGAGGTGGACCTTGCGGTATTTGAGAACGATGTCGCCGGTCTTATCGACCAGGATCGCCGTGTTGTACCGGTGCGGCGCGCCGCCTTCCTCGGTCAACTCGGCATAGCCGAGATAGAAGCCGAGCCCGTATTCCTTGGCGGCGGTGAACAACGGTTGCGTTTCGTTGCTCGGCATCGCGGATTCGAACCAGGTATCGACTTCCGCCTGATCCTCCATGTACCAGCGCGGGAAGAAGGTGGTCAGCGCCAGTTCCGGGAATACGACCAGGTCACAGTTCTTTTCATGCGCTTTTTTCAGAAGCGCGAGCATACGTTCGACAACCGCCGCGCGGCCTTCCGCGCGCTGGATCGGCCCCATCTGTGCGGCGCCGACGGTTACCACTCTCGACATTCTCAACTTCCTCCTGCAACGAACAATGGGGCCGCCTGGCTGCGGTCTTACTCGGTGGCGTGATGGACGCCGTGAATCGCGGGACCGCCTGATTTCGGCGGATTGGGCAGGTCGCATTCCAGGAATTGGCCGCGCCCGGGGTTGCCCTTGGGGTCTTTACCGTCCCACACGACTTCGCCGCGCGACAAGGTCAAAATGGGATATCCGGTGATCTCGCGGCCTTCGTAGGGCGTGTAGTCCAGGTTGTCGTGCAGCATGTCGATCGAGATGGTGACGCGTTTGTCCGGGTCCCAGATTGCGATATCGGCGTCGGCGCCCACGGCGATCGTGCCTTTGCGCGGATAGAGGCCGTAGATTTTCGCCGGGTTGGTCGCGGTGATGTCGACGAACTTGTTCAGCGAGATGCGCTGCTTGCCGACGCCTTCGGAAAACAGCATCGGCAGGCGAATCTCGATTCCGGGCACGCCGTTCGGCACCTTGGTGAAGGGCGCGTTCTCGCCTTGGTTCTTCTTGCCCTCCGGATCGTCGAAGCGATACGGCGCGTGGTCCGAGGAGAACACGTCGAGCGTGCCGGTCTCGATTCCCCGCCAGACGAATTCCTGGTTGGCGGCGTCCCGTGGCGGCGGGCTGCAGATGTATTTCGCCCCCTCGAAGCCGGGCCGGTCCAGGTCGTCAGCGGTCAGGAACAAATATTGCGGACAGGTCTCGCCATGGATGCGCAATCCTTTCTGGCGGGCCTTGGCGATCTCCTCGATCGCTTCGCGGCCCGAGACATGGACGATCAGCATCGGCAGGTCGATGATCTCGGCCAGGGTGATCGCGCGGTGGGTCGCCTCGCGTTCCGCCGGTGCCGCATGCGATACCGCGTGGTATCTCGGCTCGACATGGCCGGCAGCGACCAACTGTTCGCTCAGCCAACTGATCACGTCGTGGTTTTCCGCGTGGACCATGACCATGGCGCCCTCCCGCCGCGCGGTCGTCAGCACCTTGAGCATCTGCGAATCGTCCAGCTTCAACGCGTCGTAGGTCATGTAGACCTTGAAGGAGGTGTGGCCTTCGCGGATCAGCGCGGGCAGGTCTTGCCCCAGCACCTGGTCGGACGGGTCCGAGATGATCAAGTGGAAGGCGTAGTCGATGACCGCCTTGCCCTTGGCACGGCCATGATAGTCGTCGACCACGGCACGCAGGGATTGGCCACGGTACTGCGCGGCGAAGGGAATGATCGTCGTGGTGCCGCCACAGGCCGCCGAGATGCTGCCTGATTCGAAGTCGTCCGCTGATTCCACGCCGTGCGAGCCGGGTTGGTCGATATGGCAATGACTGTCGATGCCGCCGGGTAGCACCAGCTTGCCCGATGCGTCGATGATCTCCGCGCCGTCGTCGAGGGAGTCGGCCAGGGCGACAACCGTGCCGTTCCGGATACCGACGTCGCATTGCACCGTATCGGATGCGGTCGCGACGGTGCCGCCGCGGATAATCATATCGAATTCGGCCATGCTTCCCTCCACCAATCGGTCTTCTTAAGACAATGATTGTGCCTGCCTGTGCGGCAATTGCAATCGGTGTCGCCTCGCCTGGGACGCCCGCTTGACCCATGCCGGACTGCGTGATCGGATGAAGGCCGCTCTTTCCGCCCCTCCGCAGGAGGCAGGAATGCCAGAAAGCCTATACGTCGTCCTCGGTGGCCGGCGCTATCGCGTCGATCACGATTGGGGCGCGTTGCCGGGCAGCGTCCCGCCCGGCGCGGTCAGCACGATCGCCGTCGATTCCCGGGACCGGGTGTACGCGTATCGCCGGGCGTCGATCCCCGTCGTCGTCTATGACGCGGACGGCGCGTTTGTGTCGGCCTGGGGGGAAGACTTCATTGCCGATGCCCATGGCATCTTCATCACCAGCGACGACCGGGTCTTTCTGGTCGACCGGGATGCGCATGAAATCTTCGAATGCACGGGCGATGGAACGATCGTGCGGCGGTTCGGGACGCGGCATCGGCCGGTGTTCGGCGGGCCCTTTAGTCACCCGACGGATATTGCCGTCGCCACCGATGGCGACATCTACGTCACCGACGGGTACGGCAATGCCTTGGTGCACCGTTTCGATGCGAGTGGCGCGCTGGTGCGAAGCTGGGGTGGCGCCGGCGCGGCGCGGGGCGCCTTCACCGTGCCGCATGCGGTCTGTATCGATCACCATGATCGCGTGTTGGTCGCCGACCGGGAGAACGACCGCATCCAGGTCTTCGACCGCGGCGGCATCTATCTGACCGAATGGCCCGGCTTCTATCATCCGATGGATTTATATGTGGACGATCGCGGCTTGATCTTCGTTAGCGACCAGACCCCCAGTCTCAGCCTTCTGGCCCCCGACGGCAGCCTGCTGGGGCGATGCAAGCCGGTCTGGATCGGCGGGCATGGGATATGGGGGAATTCTGCCGGCGACTTGTTCTTGGCGGAACTCGATCCGCCGCGAATCACCAAGATGACACGCGTGGACTGATCAGGCCCGATTGTTTAGATAGGAGCGCTGCCGCCGGGTCGGGGCGGTCCGTCTTTCACCCGGTCGTAGACGATGTCGCCGCCGGTGATCGTCAGGTCGGCGGTGATGGCGCGCAGTGTTTCCGCGTCCGCGGTCAACGGATCGTCGGACAGAACGGCGAGATCGGCGAGTTTGCCCGGTTCGATCGTGCCTTTTTGGTCTTCTTCGAAGGACAGCCAGGCGCCTTCGCGGCTGGCGCAGGCCAGGGCTTCCATCGGGGTGAGCGCTTGCTCGGGTCCCAGCAGGTTGCCCTCGCGGGTGCGTCGCGCCGTCGCGTGCCAGACCGTCTCGAACATCGAGGGCGGCGTGTTGTCGGTGGCGAGCGCGATATGCACGCCGGCATCGACCAAATCGCGCAGCGGCAGAAACGTGTTGGCCTTCGCATCGCCATGCTCGGCGCGCAGTTTCTCGCCGTCGTCATGAACATAGCGTTTGGTCAGCGCGGTCAGGACGAGGCCGCACTCCTTGATGCGTCGAATTTGGTCGGCGTCGATCACCCCCACATGGACGATGGTCCAGCGCTGATCTTCGATCGGCACGGCTTTGTTCACCCGTTCGAAATACGGCAGCGTGTCCATGCCGATGGCGGCGATGCGGATACCATTGCGCGCCGCGTCGATCATCATGTCGACCATGACGTCTTCCGGCAGCTCGCAGTTGAAATTGAAACCGGCCCATCCGGCATAGGGGCAGGTCTGTGCCCGTAGGCTGTTCTCGCGGTTTTGGACCGGTTCGGTGAACAGGCCGCCGACCCGCAGGTAGTCGTCGCCGAGGCCTTTGCCCGAAAGCCAGGTGGCCCAGCTATTGAGCAGGGCCCGCACGTCATCGATGTCGGTGCTGGTCCAGGCCGGGCTGTAGACCAGATGCGACCGCACGGGCAGGGGGCCGGCGTCGCGCATTTGCCGATAGGCGGCCAGCACTTCGGCGTTGATGCCGTGTCCTTCATAGACGCTGGTCGTGCCGTAAGCGTTGTAATACCGCATCGACCGATGCAGTCCCGTGACCCGGTCGTCCAACAGAAACCGTGGGACCACCGACATCAGCGTGTGCTCGACGATCGGTTTGTAGTTCTGTTCGACAATCACGCCACTCGGGTCGCCACCGTTGTCTTTCTCGATGGTAATCGTGTCAATGGGCGGAACGGTGTCGCGCGTGATCCCCGCCGCCCGCAATGCCGCCGTATTCGCGACCGAGACCAGCGGCAGGGTATTCCGCCAGTGGCCCCAGATGGCGCGAATGTAGACAGGATTGTCCGGTGATACGCGGTCGAGATCGTGGCGGTTCGGCACGCGCCCTTCGGCCAGGCATTCGGGCACGTTCCAATATTGCGGCGGGTCGCCGATCGGCATCGTGACGATCCACTCGCCAGGCTGCGCCTTTTTCACCTCGGCCTCGATGATCTGCAGTATGTCGTCGATCTTGCGCGCCCCGGCGAGCGAGGGAAGCCGGTCTTTCAGCCCTTCGCGGTCCATATGGGCGTGCCCATCGATCAGGCCGGGGATGACCGTCCGGCCCTTGAGATCGATGGTTTGTGCCCCGTCCGAAACCGCATCGATTTCGGCAGTGCCGCCGACGGCAAGGATACGGTCGCCGGACAGTGCGACAGCCTCCGCCACGGTGTCCTGCGAATCGAGCGTCAGAACCGTCCCGTTCTTCAGGATCATTGTGGCGGCGTTGGCCATTGGGCTATTCCATCAGCGTAGTCGGTTATGTGGGCGCAGGCCGGTTCTTGGCGATGACATGCTCTTGATACGCGGGCCGTGCCGCGAGCCGCTCGTACCAGGCCTCGACATTCGGATGCGACGGCCGGTTGGGCGTCCATGTCATCCAGCGATGGGTCAGTGAGCCCGACGGAATGTCGGCCATGGTCAATTTGTCGCCGCAGAGATAGGGCCGGTCCGCCAAGACCTTGTCGAGAATGTCATACATCTCGCTGCCGCGCGCGGTCGCGGCGGCAATCGCGTCGGGGCTGCGCTGATCCTCCGGCAGCCGGAAGAAATGATCCAGATAGACCGAATTGAACGGCGCGAGGTTCAGGGAACTCCAATCCATCCATTTTTCAGCTTCGGCGCGCTCGCGCAGAGACTCGGGGTACATGTTGCCCATGCTGAACTTGGCGCAGAGGTAGCGCGTCACTGCGCCGGATTCCCATAGGGTGAAGCCGTCGTCCTCTTCCAGGGTCGGCAACCGGCCCATCGGGTTCTTCGCGCGATATTCCGGATCGTCGTTGCCGCCGAACGGCCCGCCCCAGTCGATCCGCTCATACTCGACGCCGAGCTCGCCAAGGCACCAGGTAACCTTGATCACGTTGGACCCGTCGGCCCGTCCCCAGATTTTCATCACGATATGGTTGCTCCCTGCGATTGTTGTTGAGGTGGTCCAATTGCTGCTTTTCCAAGCATACCATTATTCGGGGTCGGGCCATGCATCTGAGTCACCGCGCGATGGATTACGGCGTTCTTTTTGCCGATTGGACCGTACGCTCCAGCATATCGAGGAAGTTTGAGCGGTCCTTTCCGGTGAAGCCGCGGTTGTATCCGCTGATCTCACCGGTTTCCCGCAAGTGCTTCTTGAGGTCGCGCATCGCCAGTGCCGATCCGATGTTGTCGTCCGTGAACGAATCGCCCGTAGGGCCGAGGACATGAGCGCCCGCGGCGAGACAGCGCGAGGCGAGTTCGATGTCGGCGGTGATCGCGACGTCGTTCGCGGCGATATGCTCGGCGATCCAGTCGTCGGCGGCGTCCGGCCCTTCCGGCACGACGACCCGGTTCACGCCGACCTCGTTGTTCAAACGCATCCAGGTGTTGCCGACCATGTGAACGGTCAGGCCATGGCGGTTGGCGACGCGTATCACCTCGTCCTTGACGGGGCAGGCGTCGGCGTCGACGTAGATATCCGGCATTTAGCTGCCCTCGATTTCTTCGCGTTTGATCTCAAGCGCAAGCCAGTCCTCTTCCGCCGTCGCGAGGTCGGCCTCCGCCTGTTTCAATGCCGCGGCGGCGGTTTCGAACGCTGCGGGATCGCGGGCGAAGAGTTCGGGGTCGGCGAGGGATTGGCCCAGGCGTTCGATATCGGCTTGCAGCGTTTCCATTAGGGACGGCAGGGTTTCCAGCGCATGTTTGTCCTTGAAGGTGAGCCGGGATGGCGGCGGTTTGCCCGGGCGCGCCGGGTCCGAAGCCCGTGACGGTTTTGTTCGCCGTTCGGATTTGGCAGGTGCCGGGACCGCGTCGCCGCGCTGCCGCATCATGTCGGTGTAGCCGCCGGCATATTCGGTCCAGGCGCCGTTGCCGTCGCTGGCGATCACCGACGTGGCGACCCGGTCGAGGAAATCACGATCATGGCTGACGATCAGGACGGTGCCCGCGTAATCCGCCAGCATTTCCTGCAACAGGTCGAGGGTTTCCAAGTCCAGGTCGTTGGTCGGCTCGTCCAGCACCAGAAGGTTGGACGGCCGGGCCAACGCCCGGGCCAGCATCACCCGGCCGCGTTCGCCGCCGGACAGCACGCCGACCGGCGTCCGGGCCTGCTCGGGCAGGAACAGGAAATCCTTCATGTAGCCGATGACATGCCGGGACTGGCCGCCGACCGAGACGGTGTTGCCGCCGCCGGTCAGGGCATCGGAAAGCGTCATGGCGGGATCCAGGCTGTCGCGGCGCTGATCCAATGTCACCATCTGCAGGTTGGCGCCGGTTCGGACCGATCCCGCGTCCGGCGGCAGTACGCCGGTCAGCATGGTCAACAGGGTTGTCTTGCCGGCGCCGTTCGGCCCGACGATGCCGACCCGGTCGCCGCGCTGCACCCGGATGGAAAAGTCGCGTACCAGCGCAAGGTCGCCGTAGGATTTCGAGATATGTTCGGCCTCGATCACCAATCGGCCCGAACGCAGTCCTTCGGCGGTGGCAAACTTGACCGTGCCGACCGACTCCCGCTGGGTGCGGCGCTCCTCGCGCAATGCATGTAGCGCCCGTAGCCGTCCCTGGTTGCGTTTGCGGCGCGCCGTGACGCCTTTATGCAGCCACTCGGTTTCAACCGCGATCTTGCGGTCCAGTTCATGGCGCGCCCGGTCGTCTTGCTCGAGCACCGTATCGCGCCAGGACTCGAATTTTGCGAAGCCATCCTCCAATCGTCGCGTTACGCCCCGGTCGAGCCACACGGTGATTCGCGACAATGTCTCGAGGAAACGGCGGTCATGGCTGACAAGCACGAGGGCGGACCGGGTCTTGCCGAGTTCCGCCTCGAGCCATTCGAAGGCGGGCAGATCGAGATGGTTGGTCGGCTCGTCCAGGAACAGGATATCCGGCTCGGCGGCCAAAACGCGCGCCAGCGCACAGCGCCGCGCCTCGCCGCCGGACAAGTGCGTCGGGTCTTCCCGTCCCGTCAACCCCAGCTTCTCCAGCAGGAACTGCCCGCGGTGCGGGTCGTCGCCCGGCGTGAGGTCCGCGTCGGCGTAGGCACGGGTGGTCTCGTATCCCGAAAAGTCCGGCTCTTGCGCCAGATACCGGACCGTGGCGCCGGGGTCGATGAACCGTTCCCCAGCGTCCGGCTCGATCAGCCAGGCGGCGATTCGCAGCAGCGTCGACTTGCCGGACCCGTTGCGACCGACCAGGCACAACCGGTCGCCCGCGGAAACGGACAAGTCGGCGCCCTCGAGCAGCGGCGTGCCGCCAAAGGTCAGATGAATGTCGCGCAGGATGAGAAGCGGTGCCGCCATGGGCTTCGTGTACTCGCTGAGGCGGGGGCGCGGCAAGGGTGATGGAATTTAATACGACTGACATGGGTCAATGCACGCGCCGGATGCATGATCGAATCTATCGCTGGGCCAATAGACAGCGGGTATGGGCGATGTTGAGTTACAGGGATTGCGTCGGTCTTTGCGATCTGACCGAAGCTGAAATCGAGGCCATTGCGGAACATGAGCATTTGCCGCGGTTGGTGGCATTGGAACTCGGTGAATATCTCATTCACAGCCCCGAAGGCGTGCCGATGATCCGCAAGATGATCATCGACGACATCGCGCATGCGCGGCGACTTGGCGACTGGGACCGGGTGTTGAAGCTTCGGGCGACGCTGCGCCACTTCATCCAGACCCATCCCGAGCATCCGACGGACTCGTGACGACGGTGTCCCGCGCGGTCTCCATCATTCTTGGCACCTTAGGGCTTGTCAGTCTTGGCGGCCCGCCGGTCTTGGCCGACGAAACGCTGCCCGGCGATCCAGTGGCCGGCCGGATATTCGCCGAGCGCGAGTGCGGCGATTGCCACGACACATCCCGCGACGGCACGGCCTATCCCTTGAACGCCGCACCGGCGTTTATCGATGTAGCGGACCAGCGTTCGACGACTGCGCTCAGCCTCCGCGTTTTCCTGCGGTCGACGCATCGGGATATGCCGGATCTCATACTGACGCAGCGCGAACAGGATGATGTGATCGCCTACATCTTGAGTTTGCGGGCGGAATAACCCAGCCCCAACAAGGGCTACTTCGGCGGGGACGAAGGATCGGTTCCCAACTCGTAGCGTGTCTTGATGAACATGTCGCGGATCAGGTCCGGCACGTCGCTTTCCTTGAACGACAGTTGCTGCTTCCGGTCGTAGACGAAACCGGCGATATGCGCCATTTCCTCGCCGGTTAGGTCGAACTGATAGCCCAATTCCTGCGATTGCAGTTCGACCATGGCGAAGGCGCCGGCCCACATCCGGGCAGTGAACTCGAACACGTCGATAACGCTATTGCCGTCTTCGGCATCGAGGGCCGGGCCGGCCTTGCCCCCGATCCCGTTGACCGAGTGACAGATGACGCATCCTTCGGTGACGAAGAGTTTCTGTCCCTCCGCCGGATCGATCACGGGAAAGGCGACCCGCGTCTGCGGGCGCTCATTCTCCTCTGCGCTGCCGGGGACGGACAAGAAAAAGGCGGCCATTGCGGCCGCGCAGACGGAAAGCAGAATCGCTCGGCGAAATCTGGAATTCATCGGTTGAGCTCATGCGTTGTTGCATTCTGTGCATGGAACAATGCGTCGGCGGACCGAGATGTGTCGTTGATCCCGGTCAATGAACCGAGGCCGGTATTTTGCCAGTTCGCCTATGATGGGAATGCCATCCTATTGGCGCTCCGGCGCGCATGGGGCATTAAGGGTTCGGCCGACGGTTGGCAAAACGGAATAGAAACGGAGTATCGGGCAAATGGCGGACGGCACAGAAAGACCCAACAATCCGGAAGGGCAA
Organism: Alphaproteobacteria bacterium; assembly: GCA_965228425.1. Taxonomy (GTDB): domain Bacteria; phylum Pseudomonadota; class Alphaproteobacteria; order UBA8366; family UBA8366; genus JAJFJD01. The sequence goes on from OZ245815.1 coordinate 900,369, forward strand.
ACCACGTTGCAGGTCGATGGCGCGGTCGCCCGTATCACGTTCGACCGGCCGCACGCGCGGAACGCGATGACCTGGGCGATGTATGACGGATTGGCGGCCGCCTGCGACGAGATTGCCGACAATCCGTCGATCCGCACGGTCTTGATGCGTGGTGCCGGCGGGAAGGCCTTCGTGGCGGGAACCGATATCGCACAGTTCCAGGCTTTCGAGACCGGCGAAGACGGCATCGCGTATGAAGAGAAGGTCGATGTCTATGTCGATAAGGTCGAAAAACTGCCGCAGCCGACGGTCGCGGTGGTCGAGGGGTGGGCCGTCGGCGGCGGGCTCGCCATTGCCAATGCCTGCGATTTCCGGATCGCGACGCCGGGGTCGAAATTCGCCGTTCCGATCGCCCGGACGCTTGGCAACTGCCTGTCCGCCGGCAATCTGAAAGCCCTTACCGAGACGTTCGGCCTGCCGCTGGTGAAACGCATGCTGTTGCTTGCCGAGATGCTACCGGCGGAAGAATTGTTGGCGCACGGCTATCTGCTTGCGGTCGTGGAACCCGAAGCGCTCGACGACTATGTCGACGCGCTGTGCGAGAAAATCCAAGGCCACGCGCCGGTTACCCTGAAAGTCACGAAACAGGCGCTGCGGCGGTTGCGCGACGACCCCAACACTGCGGACGAGGATTTGATTCGGGAATGCTACGGCAGCGACGACTTCCACCACGGCGTCGAGTCTTTTGTGAACAAGCAGACGCCGAGGTGGAAAGGCCGCTAGGCGATTTAAGCGGCTTTTTCGCGGTTGCGCGCGAGCCAGCCGTCGACCAGCGCCACCGATTCGTCGACCGTGTCGTTCTGCATACCCTTCATGCCGGCGATCGTTTTCACCAGGCAATCGGCACGCTCGATATTGGGCGCACCGGCCAAGAGGGCGCGGGCGGCGGAGGACGGCTTCGCCAATCCCTGCGCGGCGTTGGCGTATTTCTCGAACGGCACCATGGCATCCGATGACGCGCCGATTGATTCGCAGACCGCCCGGACCCAGTTGTAGACCGACTTCGATTTTTCCATATCGCTGTGCACCGCTTTGCGGATCGAGCGCATGTCGTCCGCCTGGACGCACCGATAGTTGCCGGTCAGCAGCATCGCCCATTTTGCCAAGGGCACGAAGACAGAGTCATGCACCTTGAGCTTGACCGGCAATTCGATCTCGCCGTCGCCGGTATCGAAGCGGATGGCTTCGATGTCGGCCTGCAACTGACGCAAGATCGCGGTGTGGTCGTCGGATTCGAACCGTGCCGCCTTGAAATTCGTCGGCAGGCTGACCTGCAGCACGTTGGTCTTCTCCTCTGGCGGGCGAAAGGCCTGCGGATCGGGGCTGCACAATGTGATCAGGGCCGGGTCGAAACTCTCCCAGACCGTCGGGTCGGTGTAGCATTTCTTCAGGGCATCGGTGTCGAGCCCGGGAATCCGCGCCAGATAGGGCAGCGGCGGCATGTTCATGATCGACATGCAGGGCACGCCGGATTTTGCGACCGCGTCGAGCAGTTCGCGCACGCCGGGCGACCGGTATTGTGGCTCCTGCATCGCCAGCACGATCAAGTCGTAGTCGGCGGGGTCGACATCGTCGGTTCCGCCGGCGGACAGGTTGCCTGGCAGCGACCGCGAATCGATTTCGACCAAGTCGTCGCGGCCCTTGATCGGCATGCGCACGCGGGCGCCTTCTTCGTTGAACAGGGCCGCCTCGTCGGGCAGGCACACGAGTTTCGCCGAATGGCCGGCAAGCAAGAGTTTGATTGCGAGCAGCGATCCGTAAGACGCGCCCATGATCATCGTGTTGTAGGTTTTCGTCATCCCTCCCAGTCCCCATGTTGTTATTGCGGCGGATTATCTTTGATGATGGTTCTGGAGCTGGGCAAATCGTGCGCCGGTTCGACATGCCGGGTCAAGGTTTCCGCGAAATTGATTGGCGGCCTATACTGTTTCTCCCGCATTGGAAACCATGGGAGCACGCGATGACTCAAGACTGGACGTTCGTTCATAATCGCGCGGATGACGCCGCGTGGACCGAAGGGTTGCGGAAAATCTTCGAGTATCGCGATCTCGGCATCACGGACGGGACCAATGGCGATTACGTGGCCCATGTAATCCGGGCGGTCGATCGGTCCGATCCGGACGAAGTACAACACTGGCACATTCACGACTGCACCTTTCAACTCGTCTATGTCCTGAAGGGCTGGGCCAAGTTCGAATACGAGGGGCAGGGCGTGCGGAAGATCGCGAAGGGTGACTGTGTCTTGCAGATTCCCAAGATCCGGCATCGCGAAATCGACTGTTCGGAGGATTTCGAGGTGTTGGAAATCGTCTCCCCGGCCGATTTCGAGACGCGCATCGTCGATGCGCCGGCGGACGCCGCGGACTGACGGCCGCGGGGAAACCGACAGCATGAAAATCGCCGTTCCCGACCTCGTCTCCAATTCCTACTTTCCGGCGCTCGCCGCGCTGCAACTGGGCTATTTCGAGGATGAGGGACTCGATCTGCAGCTCGAACATATCTTCCCGATCAATAAATCCTGCGAGGCGTTGCGCGACGGCGTGGTTGATTTTGTTGCCGGATCGGCGCATGCGCCGCTGGCCGCCTTCCCGAACTGGCAGGGCGCAAAGCTTCTCGCGGCGTTGGCGCAGGGGATGTATTGGCTGCTGGTCGTGCGAAAGGATCTGGATGTCGAGCGTGGCGACATTCAGGCGGTGCGCGGTATGCGGATCGCCGCCGCGCCCTTCGTTGAATTGGGATTGCGCGCAATGCTGACCGAGGTCGGGATTGATCCCGATGCGGATGTGTCGATCGGCCTGCCCGAGGGGCGCATGAAACCGGGGGTGTCATTCGGTGTCGCGGCCGCGGATGCGCTGGCCGATGGTGAGATCGACGCCTTCTGGGCCAACGGCATGGGTGCGGAAACCGCCGTGAGCGGGGGCGCGGGCAAAATCCTGATCGATATTCGGCGCGGCGACGAGCCGAAGAAGGCGTTCGACTACACGATGCCGTCGCTGATCACCACCGATGCGCTTATCGAGCGCGATCCGGCGGCGGCTGCCGCGGCCATTCGCGCGATTGTGCGGACCCAGAAGGCGCTGAAGGCGGATGTCGGTCTGGCAACCCGCGTCGGGAAAGACCTGTTTCCGTCGGATAAGGCCGATCTGATTGTCGATGTGGTACGCCGGGATCTGCCCTATTACGATGCGACGGTGCGCGAAGACTTCGTTCTGGGCATGAACGAATTCATGACCGCGCTCGGGTGGCTCGAGGGGCCGGCGCCGTATGAGCAGGTCGTGGCGGTCGAATTCAACGATCTTTGGGCGTAATTAACGCTGAACCCCTTTAAATCTCGGTGTTTCTGCCATAAGTTAGGTTTATTCGGCTGGCCCCAGCCGCATAGCCTTGTGAGAAAACCATGAAACGATCGAAATCGATCGCGCTCGTCATGATGAGCGCCAGCACCATCGCCCTGTCCGCATGCGACGAGCCGACGGTGGACGCGGCGGTATTCGATACGCTTGAGCAATGCATCAGCGACCCTGTGATCTCGGAAAGCCAATGCCGGTCGGAATTCGCCGCCGCGAAGGAGCAGCATATTAAAGCCGCGCCGAAATACGCATCGAAGGCGGATTGCGAAGCGGATTTCGGGGCAGCGCAATGCGAGCAGGCACCGCAGCGCACACAAAGCGGCGGCAGCGTCTTCATGCCCCTTATGATGGGATACATGATGGGCAGCATGTTGGCGGGCAATCGCGGCGGGGTGGCCTCGCAGCCGCTCTATCGCTCGACCGACGATCCGAAAAACTACCGGACGGCCGACAACAAGAAAGTCGGCGGAAAAACCGGCGCGACCAAGGTGGCACAGTCGGCGGCGCGCAGCCCCAGCATCAAGAGATCGACCGTGTCGCGCGGTGGGTTCGGTGCCCGAGCCCGGTCGACAGGCTTTACCGGGCGCTCATAGGCCAAGACGAGCAAGAATATTTATGGAACGAATACCCGTCGCCGCACGGCAGGACTGGAAGGATACCGCTCGGGAACATGGGTTCGTGTTCCATTCGATCGATAACGATCCGTACTGGGACGAAACGGCCTATTACAAATTCTCGCTTCGTCAGATCGAAGACGACCTGGAAGCGCCAAGCGAAGAATTGGAAAAACTCTGTTTTGACGTCGTCGACCGGGTCGTCGGCGACCGAGAGTTGATGAAGCGGTTGGGGATTCCGGAATACTACTGGGATTTCGTCGCTAACAGTTGGCAGCAGCAGGACCGCAACTTCTACGGCCGGATGGATTTCGCCTATGACGGCAATGGGCCGGCGAAGTTGTTGGAATACAACGCTGACACGCCGACCACGCTGTATGAAACGGCGATCTTCCAATGGGTCTGGCTCGAGCAGGCGATGGAGCGCGGGCTCATCCCGGCGGGCTGCGATCAATACAACTCGGTCCATGAAAAACTGCTGGAGGCCTTGCCGCAGCTCGGTGTTCATGAGGTGCTGCACCTCGCCTGCGCCAGCGACAGCGAAGAGGATCAAGGCACCATCGACTATATCGCCGATTGCGCCCGCCAGGCCGGATTGGATACCCGGACCCTGTTGATGGATGAAATCGGTATCGACGAGCACGGCCAGTTCACCGATCTCGACGACCGGCTCATCACCGACCTGTTCAAGCTGTATCCCTGGGAATGGATCATGACCGAGGATTTTGGCGAGAATATCGCGAAAAGCGGCGCCCGGTTCTTCGAGCCGCCTTGGAAAACCATCCTGTCGAACAAGGGGTTGCTGCCTCTGTTATGGGAGATGTTCGAGGGTCATCCGAACTTGCTGCCGAGTTATTTCGAGGACGATCCGAAAGCGTCCGAGCTCGGCGATACCTATATCCGCAAGCCGTTGTATTCCCGCGAAGGGCTGAACATCTCGGTCGTGCGCGACGGCCGGGTGGAGTACAGCATCGACGGGCCGTACGGCGTCGAGGGCTATATCGTCCAGGCCTACAACCCGCTGCCGGAATTCGACGGCAACTTCGCGATGACCGGCTGTTGGTTGATCGCCAGCCAAGCCGCCGGCATGTGCGTGCGCGAGGACAAGGCCCTCATCACCGGCGACGACTCTCGCTTCATCCCGCACGTCATCATCGGCTAACGTCGGCTATCCGCTGGCGTGCACCACGAAGGGCGCGCCGGTGGTGCGGTGTAGGGTGCGCCGGTCTTCCTCCGTGTAGTCGTTGACGCCGAGATGCATGGTGCAGCGGTTGTCCCAAACCACGAGATCGCGCGTCGACCAGACATGGCGATACATATATTTCGGCTGCTCGGCCTGTGAATAGAGCCAACCCAACAGCGCCCGGCTCTCGGCTTGCGACCATCCCTCGAAGCCATAGACGAAGGCCGGGTTGATATAGAGCGTTTCGTACCCCGCTTCGTGCGCATGAACGACCGGATGGACGACCGGTGTGCGGTACTGCGCCTGAAGGTCCTGTTTGTCCGGATCGTCCTCTGCGGTCGGGTCGTAAACCAAGGCCTCGTCCGAGCCTTGCTGCTGCATGACGAAGGATGTGGCGTGGACGGCGTTCAGACTGCGCAGGGTTGCTTGCATGCCGGGCGTGCAGTCCTCGAAGACCGCGCGCATGTTTGTCCAGATCGTGTCCGCGCAGGCTTCCGGCGTCTCGACACCGTAGAGGCTGGTAACGGCGACGGGCTCGCGCCGGAAGGTGACGTCGGTATGCCACATCGGTGCACGCGGTCCCCGCTTGCCGGGTTTGTTCAACATCAACTCGACCTTTGGATAGCCGGGCAACGGCAAGGTCGTGCGCGCCGACAGTTCCTGCGGATGGACGTCCAATTCCCCGAACCGCTCCATGAAGGCGGCGTGTTCGTCGGGCGTCAGCGTCTGGTCGGGAAAGACCAGGACATGGCGGGCGTGGAAGGCGTCGAGAATTGCGGCCCAAGTTGAGTCGTCGACTGTGCGGCAATCGACCCCATGAACGCGCGTGCCGATTGACTTGGTCAACGGCTGCAGCGTCAGCGGCGACGTTTCGGTCTGTGCAGCGGCGTTACTCATGGCGATCCTCTTGATAGCCCATCGTTACTGAATCGGGTGGCGTGTCGAAGGGGTAGTATATGGCAAAATTCGCCCAACCGTGAACTTGCGCCGTTTCACGCTTCCCGCCATGCTTGACGGGCAGGTGATCCATCAACAGTCCCGAGACACGTCATGGCGATTTCCGTCACCCCGTTGCGTCCGTCGTTCGCGGCCGAGATCCGCGGTATCGATCTCACGAAACCCGTCGATGCCGCCGCCTTTGCCGAGATCGAGGCGGCTTTTCACCAATACGGCGTGCTCGTCTTTCCCGACCAGCCGGTGACCGACGCACAGCAAGTCGATTTCAGCGCGCTGTTCGGGCCGGTCATCACGGCGACCCAGTATCATCGCGACGCGCCGGAACGCCGCGTGCCCGACAATATCTCCGATATTTCGAATATCGGCCCCGACGGTGCATTGATGGCGCCGGACGACGAGCGCCGCATGCACCATAAAGCAAACGAACTCTGGCATACCGACGGTACATTCAAGCATGTTCCAGCGCGGTGTTCTTTGTTGTCCGCCCGCGAAATACCGAAGGCCGACGGCGATACCGAATTCGCCGACATGCGCGCGGCCTATGACGCGCTCCCGGAGGATCGGAAGCGCGAGATCGATGACCTGGTCGTGGAGCACAGCATCTTCCATTCGCGCGAGAAGATCGGCTTTTCCGGCTATACGGAAGCGGCGCGCGCAGGCCTGCCGCCGGTCGATCAAGTGCTGGTCCGCACCCACCCGGCGACCGGGCGCAAGGCACTCTACCTCGCTTCCCACATCACGCATGTGGTCGGCTGGCCGGTCGAGAAAGGCCGCCGATTGATCGACGACTTGACCGCGCATGCGACCCAACCGGATTTCGTCTACCGGCACCGTTGGCGACCTTATGATCTGGTGCTGTGGGATAACCGCTGCACCATGCATCGGGCGCGGCCGTATGACGATTTGAGGGAACGGCGCGTCATGCACCGGACCACCGTGTCGGACGAGGTCAACTCGGTTGAACGCGAACGGCCGGAAAGGGCCGCTGCCGCAGGTTAGCCTAGTACCAGACGCCCTTGCCGGCGCCGCCGTTCGGTATCAGCAACTCGCCGTTCATCGCCGACGCTTGGTTCGACGCCAGGAAGACAGCGACATAGGCCACCTCGGATGCGTCGACCATGCGGCCGAGGGAATTCGTGCGCGGTGCGTCTTCGGCATAATCCTGCGCTTCCAGTTCTTCCGGCGACAATCCCGTCTCCTTCGACCGTTCGGCGAGTTGCACCGCAGTGCGTTCCGTCCGGGTCATGCCGGGATGGATGCAGTTCACCGTGATGCCGTCGCGGCCAAGCTGCATCGCCAGCGTTCGGGTGAAATGCACCAGCGACGTGTTGCGCGCGCCGCCGCTGAGGTTGCCGGGGGTGCGCGAGTTGGTGCCGCTGATGTTGATGACGCGGCCCCAGCCGGCCTTTTTCAGATGCGGGATGGCGGCGCGGGTCAGGCGCAGCGCGCCCATGTACTTCGTGTCGAAATCGTTCAGGAAATCCTCGTCGACGATGGTGTCGATCCGGCCGACCGCGTTGGGCGAGCCGCCGGGCGCCGAGGCGCTGTTGATTAGGACCTCAAGGCCACCCAAGGTTTCGGCGGCGGCATCGACGGTGGCGTCGACCGCGGCCCGGTCGGTCACGTCGCAGGCGAGCGCGCTGACCGTGGCACCGGTCTCCCCGGCGATTTCCTTTGCCGCCTCTTCGAGGGGCCCGATGCTGCGGGCCGTCAGCACTATATCGACGCCTTCGCGCGCGAGTTCATACGCGATCGCCTTTCCGATGCCGCGCGATCCGCCGGCGACAAGGGCCTTCTTTCCCGCTAATCCGAAATCCATAGCTGCCTCCTGTGTTGGTGTGGCGTAACGCTATTTGAGCGAGTCGCGCAGTCCGCCGACAACTTCGGTCCGCGATCGCACTTGCCACGGACGGCGTTTGCCGATGGCCTCGTTTTGAATCTCCGGGTAGACCTTCAGCGCAATGAAGACCGGGCCGGTATCGTCCAGGATGCCGGGTAGCTCGCGTTTGAAATCCTCGATCTCGGTGAAAGAATGCGCCTTCGGATAGCCTGAGGCTTTGGCAATCGCGGCGTAGTCGACGTTCTTCGCGTTCGGGACCGGCTGGCCGCCGGTGGTGGCGTAGACTTCGTTATCCAGCATGAAGTGATAGAAATTCGTCGGGTTCTGCTCGGCGATGGTGGTGAGAATTCCCATGCTCATCAGCAGGTCGCCTTCGGAATCGAACAACACGATCTTGCGGTCCGGCTGCGCCAGGGCGAGGCCGAGACCGAAGCCCGAATGGCCGCCCATTGCGGGATCGCCCAACGGTACGTCGCGGTGCGGTTCGTCGCTCATCGGGACCCAATGGCGGCCGCCGCGGCCGGGGATGGTGATCGCGTCGCCACGGTGCTCCCTATAGACCTGCAGCAATTCGGCAGTGTGCATCATTGTCGGGTCTCCTTACTTACCGGTTGAAGCCGTGGAACTCGTCGGCGACGAGGATGACGACGGGTTTCTTGGTGCGTTCCGTTTCCTCGAAGGCGACGGAGATCCGGTCGGCGTCTCCGTCATTCTCTACGAGATAGTATTTCAGGCCGAAGGCGTTGATGAACGGTTCGGTGAAATCGGCGGCGGTGTCCTTGTTGACCCCATGCCGCGTGTAACCGCGATATCCCACCATCAACACGACGGGAATCTCCAGGCTCATCAGCCAGCCGCGGATCGAATCGCCGGATTCCATCATGCCGGTATTCTGGATCAGGACGACCGGCGTGTTGCCGCCCGCGGACAGGCCCGCCGCGATCGAGCAGGCGTGGCCTTCGCGGCTGACGCCGACCAGGCGCAGGCTCGGCTCGGCCTCCATCAGCAGGAACAGCCAGTTGGTCTCGCTGTCGGGCAGCCAGACCACATCGGTGACGCCGTTCTTCTTCATCTGCTCGAGAACCTTCTCGGGACTCAGGACGGCGGCTTGCTCATCACTCATGGGGTTTCCTCTTCTTGCGAATGACGGCGTGAAAATCCCGCCGTTAGGGCGGGCGGACGAATTCGAATACCATAGGGCCGTAGAACAAGTCGTAGCGTATGCGGCGGGCCAGAGGCAAATCTGCGGCCCGGATCAAGGGAGGCCCCACCGAATGTCAAAGCGGATCGTAATTATCGGCGCCGGTGCCGTCGGCGGCTATGTCGGCGGGCATCTGGCCCGTGCCGGGCAGGACGTGCGTCTGTTCGACCCGTGGCCGGCGCATGTGGAGACGATCAACGCCTCCGGGCTGTGCCTGGAAGGGACGCAGGGCGAACACGTCGTGCGGGTCCCCGCGATTCACTTGCATGAGATGCAGGCCATGAGCCAGGCACCGGCCGACGTCGCGATCCTCTGCACGAAGTCCTTCGACACCGAATGGGCCGCTCGCGCGGTTTTGCAGTATCTGACGCCCGGCGGTTACCTCGTCTCCATGCAGAACGGCATGAACGAAGAACAGGTCGCCGCCGTGGCCGGGTGGGACCGCACAGTCGGCTGCATCGTCAGCACGATCAGCGTCAATTGCTACGCGCCTGGGCGGATCAAGCGGTTCCAGCAGCCGGGCGGCAAGAAACACACGGTCTTCCGGGTCGGCGAACCACACGGCCGAACCACGCCGCGGGCGCAGGAACTGGCCGACATCTTCAGCCATGTGGACAGCGCCGCCGTGACGCAGAATCTTTGGGGCGAACGCTGGACCAAGCTGACCACCAACAGTCTGACCCATGGGCTGTTGGGGGCGACCGGCGAGGACAACCGCTCGGTCTATGTGGAACACGGGTCGGCGCACCGGCTCGGCATCAAGCTGGCCGGCGAAGCGATCGCGGTCGGGCGCGCGCTCGGCTACGACGTCGGAACGATTCTGGGCATCGCGCCGGACGATTGGGTCGCCGCCGCGGCGGGCGACGCCGCGGCGCTGGAAATCGTGCAATCCGGCTTGGCGCATTGGATGACCACGCTTATAGAACCGTCGCAGTCGTCGGTCGGGCGGGACGTGGCGCGCGGCCGCCGGTCCGAGATCGAATACACCAACGGCCTGATCGCGGCGAAGGGTGCGGAGGTCAACGTCCCGGCACCGACCCATGCCGCCCTGACCGAGATCGTCCTGCGCATCGACCGGGGCGACCTGAAGGCCAACCCGGCGAACATCGAGGGTATCCCGGTTTGACCCGGCACGCGGTTCTGCGTTGCAATTGACGGAACGGCCCTCGGCCCTCGCCAACAAGATATCGGAACGAAATATGCCATCGATGAGCAGAGAACTCGCGGCCTGGGTGGCCGGACTGACCTATGACGACCTCCCGCCGGAGGTCATCGACCGCGCGAAGGGACTGACGCTGCAGGGCCTGTCCTCCGCGTTGCTGGGCTACGGCCAGCCGCAGACCGATATGGCACTTGCCATGATGCAGGAGGAAGACGCGGGCGGGGCGGGCGTCGCCACCGTGCTGGTGCATGGCGCGAAGCTGACCAAGGGCGGAGCCTGTTACGTCAATTCGGACCTGATGTTCCTTGGCGGCAAGTGGGACACCTTCCGCATGTTGACGCATCCGGGCTGCGCCATCCTGCCGGCGGCGCTGATGGCGTCGGAAATCGAGGGCGCGTCCGGCAAGGATTACATCACCGGCATCGTCGCGGGCTACGAGGTGATGGAGCGCATGGCGGCGGATTTCATCCCGACCGTGATGTCGCGCGGGTTTCATTCGGGGCCGGTGTTCGGCATCTTCGGCGCGGCCATCGCGGCGGCTAAGATCGGCGGCCTGAATGCGGAGCAGATCCACGGCGCGATCGCGCAATGCGTCAATCTTGCCAGCGGCAATCTCGAAGGCATCCGCAGCGGCGGCAATTCGATCCGCGAAGGCGGCGCGGTGCGGAACGCCTTGCTGGCGGTGGCCCTGGGACGGCACGGCATGCCCGGCGGCGAAACCGTGCTCGAAGGGGACGCGGGCTTCTATCACTCCTACACCGGCAACAATCAGGGCGAGTTGCGCTACAGCTTCACGGCGGACAACCGCACGACCCTCGACAAGATCACCAAGGACCTCGGCAAGGACTGGATGATCCTCGAGACGCTCTACCGGATCTATTCGACCGCCGGCTACAACATCGCGCATGTGGATGTCACCGCCGCTCTCTGCGAGGAGCATGATATCCAGCCGGACGACGTGGAACGGGTCGAGGCGGTCGTGAACTGGATGGAAACGGAATATCCCAGTCCCGCGTTCCCCGCGCGCAGCACCGACCCCAAGGTCGGCAGCACGCAATATTACGCCGCCTATGGCGTGGTGGAGCGGTCCTTTCCGATGACGAAGTTCGTCGAACACGGCATCGGGCCGGATGATCCGCCCGCGGTGCTGGAGATGATGAAGCGGGTGACCATCGTCCCGTCCCACCGGCATACCCTGTTCGGCCCTCGCGTCACGATCCATCTGAAGGACGGCCGCAGCGTGACCAAGGCGGGCACCGGCCGCGAGTTCATCTGGGACTTCGAGGAAGAGGTGCGCCGGATCAGCCCGATCATCCCCGGCATCCCAATTCCCGAAAGCCAATATCAAGACCTGATCGCCGCTTGCCGCGATCTCGACACGCTCGACCGGGCCGATAAGCTCGTCGGAATGACGGTGGTGCCGGACTAGTCGGGCTGGTTACTTCTGGTCGGGTTTGCTGTTCAGCCAGTCGGGCCAACGCCAGTTCCAGCGGATGGCGGCGGCGCGCATGCCGAAGATGATCGCGAAACCGATCGCCGAGTTGATCTCCCATTGGTCCGGGAAGATCGACATCAGGACGACCAGCAGGCTGGTGCCGAGCAGGACCGGCACGGCGTAGATTTCCTCGTTCATCAGCATCGTCTGCCGCCCGGCCAGTACATCGCGGATCAGGCCGCCGCCTATCGCCGTGATGATGCCGAGGATGACCGGCGCAACCGGGATGCCGAAATCCAGCCGCCAGACCGTGCCGGCCGATTGCACTGCGAACAACGCCACGCCCAGGCCATCGAGATAGAGCATCGTTTGAAAGACTTTCCCCCGGGCGAAGAATCGGTGTGCCCAGAAGGCGGCGATGCTGGCCGCCAGCGCGACCCAGATATAGGTGGGGTCGAGCGACCAGAAGACCGGTTGGTCGGTGATTACGTCGCGAATCGTGCCGCCGCCGACCGCCGTGATCGTCCCCATGACGCAGGCGGTGAACAGGCTGACCCGCTGCGGGGCGACGGCGAGGACCGCGGTAACGGCAAACGCCACCGTGCCGGTCATTTCACCCAGACGGCTGACGACGTCCCAATCCATGGAATTGCCCGCTGTTGCCGGGGTTTTCCCGGATGGCGCGTTTTAGAACGGCACCTCGCCTTGGATCAACACCCGATGCATGATGCGGCCTTCCGCCGGGTCGTAATCACGGTGCGCGATGTGTAGGACCGCGCGGTTGTCCCAAATCACCATGTCGCCCGGCCGCCATTTATGCCGGTAGGTCACGTCGGGTGTGATTGTCCGTTCGACCAGGTCGTCGATGAAGGCGGCGCTGCTCTCCGGGTCCATGCCTTCCAGATTGCGCAGTTTTCCCGGGTGGAAATACAGCGCCTTCTTCCCGGTCGAGGGGTGCGTCCGGACAAGCGGATGCGTGCGCGGCTTGCCGTATTTTTCCCGCGCTTCGGCGCTGACATAGTTGTGGTCTTCGATCTTGGTCACCACCGTGCGGGTGGCGAGATCGGCCTGCGCCTCCCCGGGCAACCCGTCATAGGCGCGCTGCATATTCGCGAAGCCGGTATCGCCGCCCGAGGTCGGCAGCTTCACCGCATAGAGCGCGGTGTATTTCGGCGGCCGTTCATGGTTGGTGTGGTCGGTATGCCATTCGCGCGCGCCGACGGGCGCGAAAATGCCGTCCGGTCCAACCCTGGTCTTGCTACTGTCGAGCACCGCGATCTCGGGATGGTCGTCCATCAGCATTTCGGTCAGGTGCTGCGCCATGGTGTCGCCGAAATGGCGCACGGCCGCGAGATACTGGTCGGGCGAATAGGATTGGTCGCGCACGATCAACACCAAGTGTTCATCAAGCGCGGCTTCCAGCGCCGCCACGTCTTCCTGTGAGACCGGGCCGGCGAGATCGATTCCGGTCGCTTCGGCGCCGAGCGCGCTGGACAAGGGCGTGATCGTCAAAGGCATGGCATTCTCTCGCGTTGCGGTGGTTCCCCATTGTAAATCAGGGCCGTGCGAACTGGAAATCGGTGAACACCGGGGGAAAAATCAGGCCGGGATTTTCCCTAAGCGATTCAGGTGACATAATTAAGGCGCGATCGTGCCGCGAACCCGGGACGGCGCGACATCATTTTTCGGAGGGGCGCGTGCCGATCGAAACCAGGGATAGTGCGGGATCGAAACGTCGTGGCGGTTGATCGTCCGTACCGTCTCGGCGTCGATGTCGGTGGCACCTTCACCGATTTCGTGCTGCTCGACGAGAGCGACGGCGCCATCCGAATCGCGAAATCGCTGACGACGCCGGCGGACCCGTCGATCGGCGTGCTGACCGGGCTGCGCGCCTTCGACGATCCATGCCCCGGTCATTTCGCGGCGACCAACCGCATCGCGCATGCGACGACCCTGGTGGCCAACACCGTGATCGAGCGCAAGGGCGCGGTGACCGCGCTGCTCACCACCAAGGGCTTCCGCGACATTCTGGAATTGCGCCGGCATACCCGGGTCACGACCTATGAGCTGTGGGAAGATCCGCCGACGCCATTGGTGCCGCGCTGGCTGCGCTTGCCCGTCGACGAGCGCGTGTTCGCGGACGGGGCGGTGCTGAAACCAGTGCCGCGCGACGATATCGCCGCTGCGGTCGAGGTCATGCAGCGCGAGGGCGTCGAGTCCGTTGCGGTCGCTTTCCTGCACTCCTATGTAAATCCAGCGAACGAACGGGCGGCGCGTGAGATTCTGGCCGAACTCGCCCCGGATTTGCCGGTGACGCTGTCGTCCGACGTGCTGCCGCAGATCAAGGAATACGAGCGCACCAGCACGACGGTCGTGAACGGCTACGTCAAACCCCTGGCGCAGACTTACTTGAACAATCTGGGTAAGGGGCTGGGCGAGACCGGCTATACCGCGCCGTTGCAGATCATGCTGTCGAACGGCGGGTTGGGGTCGACGGACACGGCGGGCGCCTTCCCGATCCGGTTGATCGAATCCGGTCCCGTCGCGGGCGCCATCGTCGGCCGGCAGATCGCGCAGAACCTGGACCTCGATGACGTGCTCAGCTTCGACATGGGCGGCACCACGGCGAAGGCTTGCCTGATCCGCGACCGGGCGCTACCGATCACCGAGGAGCTGGAGGTCGCGCGCGCCAAACGCTTTACCAAGTCGAGCGGCTTTCCCGTCGGCGTGCCCGCGGTCAGCATGATCGAGATCGGCGCGGGCGGTGGTAGCGTCGCGGCGGTCAACCGAATGGGGTTGGTCCAGGTCGGGCCGGAAAGCGCGGGTGCCGAGCCGGGGCCGATCTGCTATGGCCGCGGCGGAAAGGACCCGACCGTCACCGACGCGGACCTGACGCTGGGCTATCTCAACCCGGATAACTTCGCGGGTGGATCGATGGCGCTCGACGCCAAGGGCGCGGCGGCGGGGCTGGAGGAAGCGATCGGCGCGCCGCAGCAGCGCGCCCTGATCGAGGCCGCCTGGACCGTACACGACGTGATCAACGAAACCATGGCCGCGGCCGTCCGCATGCACGTGACCGAACGCGGCGGTAATCCGGAAGCGGCGACCATGGTTGCCTTCGGCGGCGCCGGCCCGGTGCATGCCTACAATCTTGCGCGCAAGCTGGGTATCCGTCAGCTCATGGTGCCGCTACGGGCAGGCGTGCTCTCGGCGCTGGGTCTGTTGGTCGCGCCGCCGGCCTATGACATCGTACGCACCTATAAGATGCCGTTGGCCGGTCTCGCGCCGGAGGATGTCGGCAATCAGTTCGACCAGATGACGGCGGAGATCGAAGCGCTTCTCGACGGGGTTGAAGCCACCGGGCCGCGCCGCTTCCGCCGCTCGCTCGACGTGGGCTATGTGGGCCAGAGCTACCAGGTAACGGTGCCGGTCGAGGATGCCCTGTCGGCCGATGCCGTGTTCGGCCGGTTCTCGACGCTGTACCGCGAGAAATACGGCTATTTCTACGACGACGTGCCGGCGGAAATTGTGAACCTGCGCGTGTTCGGAGAGATCGATGGCGCGGGGCTGCAGCTGACGCCGGCGGCCGGGGCGGACGGTAAAGCATCGGCATCGGGTAAGCGCGCCGCCTATTCACCGGCGGCGGGGGCGATGATCGACTTCGCCGTCTATGACCGCGCCGCGCTGGCGCCCGGCATGACCTTCGCCGGGCCGGCCATCGTCGAGGAACAGACCTCGACCACCATCATCGATTCGGAGGCGGCCGTGGCGATCGACGCCTTCGGATCGCTTGTCATCACCTTGCCGGGAGAGACGCCGTGACCGCATCCGAAAGCCGCATCCCGCTCGACGTGATCTGGCCGCGCCTGATCGCCATCGCCGACGAGATGGCGACCACCATGTTCCGCACCGCCTTCTCGCACGACGTGGTCGAGGTGCACGACATGTCGACCGGCCTGCTCGACCACCGCGGCTACCTGATCGCCCAGACTTGGCTGGGCGCGACCGGCCACACCGGCTGCATGCCGGCCTTCGGCGCGAACCTGACCAAGGCCTTCCCGCCGGAGACGGTGCGGCCCGGCGATGTTTTCATCTGCAACGACCCGTGGCTGTGCAATGGCCAGACCGCCGACATCTTTATTACGACGCCGGCCTTTCACGACGGGCGCCTGATCGGATTCGCGGTGAACACGATCCATCACGTGGACATCGGCGGGCGGAAGGGCTCGGGGCTGTCCGAGGAAGTGTTCGAGGAAGGTCTGATCATTCCCATGCTGCGCCTCTACAAGGAGGGCGAGCCGAACGAGGAATTGTTCGGGCTGATCCGGCGCAACGTCCGCTATTCGGAGAAGATGATCGGCGACCTGCGGGCCCAGGTGGCGACCGGTTGGGCGGGGTGCCGGGCGATGGAAACGCTCTGCGCCGAGTTCAAGCTCGACAGCCTGCTGGAGGTCGCCGACGAGTTGATCGGCCGCACCGAGGCGGGCATCCGCGCCGGGCTGCGCGATCTGCCCGACGGCCAGTGGCACGAAGAGATGCTGATGGACATCGACGGTATCGACGCGCCGCAGCCGCTGGCCGTCACCGTCACCATCGACGGCGACGCGTTGACCGCGGACTTCACCGGCACCGCGCCGCAGGTGCGCCGCCCGATCAACTGCCCGCTCAACTTCACGCGGGCCTATGTCGCGATCCCGACCAAGATGGTCTGCGACCCAGCGCTGCCCAACAACCAGGGCACCTACCGGCCGCTGCATCTGACCGCGCCGGAAGGGACGATCCTCAACCCGACCTATCCGGCATCGTGTTTCTGGCGGCTCAGTTCGGGCATGCTGGTCGGCGAGTTGATGTTCCGCATCTTCGCCCAGATCGTGCCGGACCGCGTGCCGGCGGATTCGGGATCGCTGCCGACCTGGCAATTCTACGTCACGGGCACGCGCCCGGACGGCGAAGATTACGCCCTGCACCAGCATGCCTTCGGCGGCATGGGTGGGCGGCCGGGCCGCGACGGGTTGTCGGCGGTCAGCTTTCCCTACAACGTGCGCGACGTGTCGATCGAATGGTCCGAGCATGAAACGCCGGTGCTCTACGAGGCGCGACAACTTATCCCGGATTCCGGCGGGGCGGGGACCTTCCGCGGTGGCCTGGGGCAGGAATTGATCTTCCGCGCCTATGACAGCGGCACCGCGGACGGCCAGCCGCTGGTGTTCGCCGGGGCGGCGGGACGGATGCGCAACCCGCCCGAAGGACTGGGCGGTGGCGGGCCTGGATCGTTGTCGACCATCGATATCAACGGCAAACCGATCGCCCCGAACAGTTCGCCGGAGTTTTCGTTCCACAAGGGCGATGTGGTGCGGTTGGCGCTGCCCGGCGGCGGCGGGCACGGCGACCCGGCGAAACGCGCCCGGCAGAATATCGAGGCCGACTTGAAGGCGGGATATGTGACATCGGATGGCGCGCGGCGCGATTACGGATACGATACATAACCGCCGCCGGCGCGGCGCGCGCTGGTCCGTTCGGCCAACCAACGTGGAGGAATAAGCCATGGCATTCCGCATCGGACTGCTCGTATTTCCCGACATCATGCAGCTCGACATGACCGGCCCGCACGAGGTGTTCACCAAATTCCCGGACACCGAGGTCCTGCTCGTCTGGAAATCGCTCGACCCGGTGCGGTCGGGCGGCGGGATGCGGATCCTGCCCGATGTCACCTATGCGGATTGCCCGCAGCTCGATCTCGTTTGCGTGCCGGGCGGCGGCGGCATGAATCCGTTGTTGACCGACGCCGAGACGCTCGATTTCCTGCGCCGGCAAGCGGACGGCGCGCGCTATGTGACGTCGGTCTGCACCGGCTCATTGGTTCTCGGAGCAGCCGGGTTGCTGAAAGGCCGCCGTGCCGCCTGTCATTGGATGTCGCGCGAGATGTTGTCCGAGTTCGGGGCGGTTCCCGATCCCGCGCGCGTCGTGGTGGACGGCAACATCATCTCGGGCGGCGGCGTCACGGCGGGGATCGACTTCGCCCTGACGGTGGCGGGCGAGTTGTTCGGTGACGGTGTCGCGAAATCGATCCAGCTTGGAATCGAATACAATCCGCAGCCGCCGTATGACGCGGGATCGCCGGAGACGGCGGGAGCGGCGGTCGAGGCCGATGCCCGGACGGCCGCCGCCGGGCGTCAAGCCGAGCGCGAAGCGGCAGTCCGCGCCGCAGTGGAAGCGCTTTAGGAAAACCTGAACTCCGGTTATCCGGCGTCTCAGTCTTCCCCGGCCTTCGCGTCACGGATCGCGCGCCACAGCCGCTCCGGCGTCGCGGGCATGGGGACATGTCGCACGCCCAGCGCGGACAGCGCATCGACCAGCGCGTTGGCGACGGCGGGCATCGCACCGACGGTACCCGCTTCGCCGGCCCCCTTGACGCCGAGCGGGTTGGTCTTTGTCGGGACCGGGTTGCTCGCGATATCCATGAAACACAGGTCGTCGGCGCGCGGCATGCAATAGTCCATGAACGACCCGGACAGAAGCTGCCCCGTGCCGTCCTCGTATCGGATATCCTCCATCAGCACCTGCCCGACACCCATGGCAATGCCGCCGTGAAGCTGGCCCTTGAGCAGCAGCGGGTTCAATACGACACCAACATCGTCGACCACGCTGTAGCGCAGTATCTGCGTTTCGCCGGTTTCCGCGTCGACCTCCAACTCGCAGACATGCGCGCCGTTCGGAAAGTTCATATCGGCCGGCGACCAGATCGCGTGGCCGCTCAATCCCGGCTCCAGCCCGTCGGGCAGCTTGTCCGGATTGTAGGCAAGCCGGGCGGCGTCCTTGACGGTCATCGACCGGTTGGTGCCGGCGACGCTGAACACGCCGTCCTCGAACTCGATCTGTTCCGGGTCGGCGTCGAGTGCGTGGGCGGCGATAAGGGTGGCCTTGGTAATCACCTTCTGCATGGCTTCGTGCAGGGCCGATCCGCCGATCGTCGCGGAGCGCGAGCCGAAGCTGCCGCGGCCGAACGGCACCTTGTCGGTATCGCCCGATACGTAGCGCACGTCGTCCGGATCCAGGCCGAGGCGTTCGCAGGCGAGTTGCGTATACATGGTGGCGTGGCCCTGGCCCTGATCGATCGAGCCGGTCAGGATGGTGGCCGAGCCGCTGCCGTCGAAGCGAATTTCCGCGCCCTCGACCCCTTCGGAGCCTGCGCGTTCGATCGTGTTGGACAGGCCGAGGCCGCGCAGCTTGCCGCGCGACTTGGCTTCCGCCCGGCGCTGTTCGAACCCGGCGCGGTCGGCCAGATCGGCGGCCATGTCCATGTTCTTCTCGAACTCGCCGCTGTCGTAGGTGTAGGTGAGGCCGGTCTTGTAAGGCAGTGCATTGGGCGGAATGGTATTGCGGCGGCGCAGTTCCGCCGGGTCGATATCCATCTCGTCGGCGGCGATGTCGATCAGCCGCTCGATCACGAAGGCGGCTTCCGGCCGGCCATTGCCGCGATAGGCCCGGATCGGGTTGGTGTTTGTGAAGACGGCGGTCACGTCGGCGTGGATCGCCGGTGTGGTGTAGACCCCGGCGAGCGAGCCGAGATTCTTGACGGCCGAACTTTCGCCGCCGAGTTGGACATAGGCGCCGACGCTGGCGATGGTCTTGACGTCGAGGGCGAGGAATTTGCCGTCGCGGTCCAAGCCGAGCGCTGCCTCGATCACGTTGTCGCGGCCATGCCCGTCGCTGAGCAGCGCTTCCGACCGGGTGCTGACCCACTTCACCGGACGGCCAAGCCGTTTCGACGCCAACAGGACGAGCGGCACTTCGTTGTAGACCGCGGACTTCATGCCGAAGCCGCCGCCGATGTCGCCTGCGATCACGCGCACCCGGCTTTCGGGCACGCCGAGGATGCGGGACAGCAGGCCGCGATAGGGCTGCAATCCTTGCAGCGTCGTATAGAGCGTGTAGTGATCTTCCGTCCCGTCGTATTGGCCGATGCAGCCGCGCGGCTCCATGCTGTTGGCGCTGACCCGGTTTATCACCAGTTTCTGGCGCACCACACGGTCGGCCGCCGCGAGTGCCGCATCGGTCGCCGCCTTGTCGCCCTCGGTATGCACGTAGCAGATGTTGTCCGGGCATTCGTCCCAGACCGGCGGGGCGCCGGGCTCGGCGGACGCCTCCGTATCGGTGACCGACGGCAGCGGGTCGTAGTTGACCTCGATAAGCTCCGCCGCGTCCATCGCCTGGTTGCGGGTCTCGGCGACGACGAAAGCGACATAGTCGCCCACTCGCCGAACCCGGTCGCGCACGAGCGCCTGATACGGCGGCACGAACATTGGCGACCCGTCGCGCCGGAAGCGGCCGCTGCCGGTCGGCAGATCGGCGAAGCCTGACGCCGCCCAATCCTCTCCGGTCAGGACCGCCAGGATGCCGGGCGCCGCTTCGGCCGCCGTGGTATCGATCGATAGGATGCGCGCATGTGCGTGCGGCGAACGCAGTACATGTCCGAAAGCCAAATCCGGCAGCGTGATGTCATCGACATAGCGTCCGCCCCCGCGCAGCAGTCGCGGGTCCTCGAAGCGCGAGACCGACTGCCCGACTGCATACTCACCCATCGGTATTCTCCGAACTTGTTCTTTTGACGGAACTAACTCTTGTCCCGCTATTCTAGGGGGAGGCGTGAAGCGGGTTCAATGCGATCTACGCGGAGTCGCACCCGACCCGTCGCGGCGCTATTGTAAGGTCAGGACAAGCAACAGAACAATCGAGCGGTCCCGCTCTACAGGAGGAAGTGTCAATGCGCGGTGTTGTCTTTACGGGCAGTCGTAAACTCGAACTCATGGAATTCGACGACCCCACACCCGGTCCCCGGGATGTCATCCTGGAGATCAAGGCGTCCGGCATGTGCGGCAGCGACCTGTGGAAATACCGGGCCGAGCCGGGCGGGCATGCCGGTCCCGGCCATAAGGCGCCGGAGGGTCCGATCATCGCCGGCCATGAACCGTGCGGCGTGGTCGCTGAGGTCGGCAGCGCGGTCAGCGAGAGCGAGGCGCGGGTCGGCCAACGCGTGATGGATCATCACTATGAAGGCTGCGGCGCGTGTAAGCACTGTCAGTCCGGCTGGGCGCAGATGTGCCTCGACGGGGCCATCGTCTACGGCGCCGGCGGGCATGGCGCGCATGCCAAATACATGAAGGTGCCGGTGTCGACGCTGGTGCCGCTGCCCGACGACCTGTCTTTCGAAGTCGGGGCCGCGATCTCCTGCGGCACCGGCACGGCCTTCGGCGCGCTGCGGCGCTTGTCGCTGCATGGCGACGAGACCATCGCGATCTTCGGGCAAGGCCCGGTCGGCCTGTCGGCGACCCAGCTTGCCGTCGAGATGGGCGCACGGGTGATCGCCCTCGACGTCTCGTCGGAGCGGGGCGAACTGGCCAAGGCCTTCGGCGCGGATGAGGTGATCAACCCGTCCAATGTCGATCCGGTCGACGCGATCCGCGAGCTGACCCATGGCGAAGGCGCGCATAAGACGCTCGACTGTTCCTCCAATCCGGACGCCCGGGCGGCGGCGGTGCGCGCGACGCGAAGCTGGGGCACGGCCTGCTATGTGGGCGAGACCGGGGAGGTGACCCTCGAGGTGAGCCCCGACCTGCTGCGGCGTCAGATCACGCTGGTTGGGTCGTGGACCTTCTCCAAGAACGGCCAGGCCGACTGCGCCGAGTTCATCTCGGACCGCAAGATTCCCGTGGAGAAACTGTTCAGCGACCGCTGGAAGCTGGATCAGGCCGAGGAAGCGTATCAACTGTTCGACACGCAGACCACGGGCAAGGGCGTGTTCTTGATGTAGCGGTGGTTAGGGCCGCACGGGAAACCCAGGGAGAAACGGCGCAATGCGCATCCATAACCTGTATGAAGACGAGAACGGCGAATCGCATTTCCGCGATATCGAGGTCGAGTGGGCCGAGGAACGCGGCGCCAGCAAGTATTCCGAGCGCCTTCCCGCGACCGGCATCATTTTCCGCAAGACCAGCGGCGACTACGACCTGGATTGGCATCCCGCGCCGCGGCGGCAATACATCATCAACCTGGATGCGGGCGCGAAACTGACGGCAAGCGACGGCGAAAGCCGTATCATCGCCGCCGGCGAGGTGATCCTCGTCGAGGACATCAGCGGCAAGGGACATCTGTCGCAGTCGGTCGGCGGCCAACTGCGGCATTCCATCTTCGTGCCGGTCGAGTAGGGCTGCGGCCTAGACCCCGTCGATCCAGACCTCGACGGCGGCGTTCGCGATCACGGCGGTGTCGTCCACCTCGTCGTCGGGCACGTCGAGCCCGCCTTTCACCGCTTTCACGGTGACTTTGCCGACCGGCAACGTCGCGGCCACGGCTTCGGTATCGACTTTGTCCGGCAGCTGCACGCCGATGGTCACGTTGACCTCCAGGGTGCTCTTGTCGATCCCCAGCGTTCGGATGAAAGTGAGCGAACTGTGGTGCAGGGCGTCCTGGACCGCGCGGTTCGCGGCCTTGGTGTAGTCGCCGCCATGCAGGTCGTTGCCCATGCCCATCTCGAGGATTGCGCGTCTTTTTGTCATTATTCCGTCCTCCTACGGCAGGTCGAGCCGCACCACGGCGGCGGCGCTGGCGACGAGGGTCGAATCGGTGCCTTCGTCATTGGGAATTTGCAGGCCGCCTTCGACGACGCTGACGGTGCCCGTGCCATGCGGCAGGATGGCGAGCACGGCGTCGGTATCCACCCGGTCGGGCTGCGGCACGCCGACCGTGACCTCGACCTGCATCGAATCGGTATCCTGACCCAGCGCCTTGGCGATGCCGAGCGAGTTGTGCCACAGCGCGTCGCGCAAGGCGCGTACCGCGGCTTTCGTGGGGTCGGTGCCCCGAATGTCGGTGCCCATGCCGATTTCCAGCACGATCCGTTTCCAAGCCATTGTCGTGTTTTCTCCCTGTCGACGGTAACGCGAGTGCGCCTACGGTAGTCGGCTTTCGCGTAGGACGCCAATATAGTGCCGAGCGCGCAGCAATGCGGTAAAATCGGTTGCACTTCGTTTTGCTGCTGGAGAATGTGTCATGACTCTCACGATTCGTCCGCTCCATCCCGTTATCGGCGGAGAAGTCGACGGTGTCGATTTGCGGCAACCGTTGTCCGAGGACGACGTCGCCGCCATCAATGCGGGCATGGACCGTTTCGCCGTCTTGGTCTTTCCGGGACAGGATTTGACCGACGAACAGCAGATCGCCTTTAGCCGCAACTTCGGCGACCTGGAACTGCCGGGTGCGGTCAGCAATATCACCAAGCCGCAGGACCGGCGGTTGCGCCCGGAACTTGCCGACGTATCGAACTTGACCAAGGACCAGAAGGTCTTCGAACGGGACGACCGGACGCGGATGTTCAATCTCGGCAACCGGCTGTGGCATTCGGACAGTTCCTTCCGGGCGATTCCGTCGAAATACTCGATCCTGTCGGCGCGATTGATCCCAATGAAGGGCGGCAATACCGAGTTCGCCGACATGCGTGCCGCCTATGATGCGCTCGACGACGACTTGAAAGCAGAAATCGCGGATCTCGTCTGCGAGCATTCCCTGATCTATTCGCGTGGCCTGCTCGGTTTCGACGAACTCAGCGAGGAGGAGCGGGCCAACTTCAAGCCGGTGTTGCAGAGCCTGGTACGCGTTCATCCGGTCACCGGCCGGAAGTCGCTCTATCTGTCGTCGCATGCGGGAACGATCGTCGGTTGGCCGATGCCGGAAGCCCGGTCGCTGCTGCGCGATCTGATCGAGGACGCGACCAAGCCCGAATTCGTTTACGTGCACAAGTGGCGGCTGCACGACCTGGTGATGTGGGACAACCGGCAGACCATGCACCGCGTCCGGCGCTTTGCGGATACCACCGAAAAGCGCGATATGCGCCGCACGACGGTTGCCGGCGATACGCCGACGGCGGCCCAGCAGGTCGCCTAGCCGGGCGGCTGTATCTCAGCGAGGACGACCATGACTTCCAGCGCCGAATTGCCGGATACCCTGGGCCGCTTATCGACGATGGCGCGGGCCGTACTGTTCCAGGGACCGACCCTGCTGGAATTCATGCCGAACCTCACCAAGGCCTGCGGCGGCGGGCAGCTCTATATCAAACGCGACGACTGTATTCCCCTGGCGTTCGGCGGCAACAAGGTGCGGCAGCTGGAATTCTATCTCGGCGAGGCGGCGGCGCAGAAGGCGGATACCGTGCTGATCACCGGCGCGGTGCAGTCCAACTTCGTGCGGCTGGCGGCCGCCGGTGCGCGCAAACTCGGCATGGACTGCCATATCCAATTGGAAGAGCGGGTCGCGAAATCCGATCCTTATTACCGGCAATCCGGCAATGTGCTGCTCGACCGGCTGTTGGGCGCCACGCTGCATTCGTATCCCGAAGGCGAAGACGAAGCCGGCGCCGACCGGAACCTGCATGCGATTGCCGAGGGGCTTACAGCCGACGGCAAGCGGCCGTTCATCATCCCGCTCGCGCCCGGTCATGCGCCGTATGGCGCGCTTGGCTACGTCGTCGCCGCGCATGAGTTGCTGGCGCAAATCGCCGATCAAGGCCTTCCCGTGCGCGAGGTTGTCGTCGCGTCGGGCAGCGGCAACACCCATGCCGGTTTGCTGTTCGGGCTGCGCGCGCTCGGTTCACAGATGACCGTCACCGGCGTCTGCGTGCGCCGCGATGCGGAACAGCAGTTGCCGCGCATCCGAGACCGCTGCGCCGAGATTGCCGACCTGCTCGAAATCGATAGTCCGGTGTCGGACGGCGATGTCATCGTCACCGACGCGTATCTCGCGCCGGGATATGGGCGGAACGGCGAAGCGAGCCTGGACGCGATCATGCTGTGCGCCCAAAGCGAAGCCCTGTTGCTCGACCCGACCTATACGGCCAAGACCATGGCGGGCTTCCTCGACAGTGCCCGGCAATCGAAAAGCAGTGATGCCTTGGTCTTCATGCATACCGGCGGGTTGCCGGCGATTTTCGCCTACCAGAACGATCTGAGCGACGCGCTGGATGCTCGGGCCGGCGGATAGCGGCCGTTTCGCTATCGAAGAATTGCGCTAACCCGGCGCATCTTGATCTTTTTTTGAGATATCGTAGTCTGACCGCATGGATGTTGCCGATCTCAGGATTTTCGAAGCGGTCGCCCGCCTGGGCGCCATCAATCGCGCGGCCACGGAACTCAACACCGTGCAGTCGAACGTCACCACCCGTATCCGCAAACTGGAAGACGAACTCGGCACGGCGCTGTTCGACCGGCACAGCCGGGGCGTGACGCTGACGGCGGCGGGGCATCGGCTGATGCCCTATGCGCAACGGGCGGGGCATTTTCTGGACGATGCGCGGCGTGCGGTGCGCGACGACGGCGAAGCAAGGGGGCTGCTGACGTTGGGGTCATTGGAATCGACGGCCGCGTTGCGGCTGTCGCCGATCCTGACGACCTTCGCGGCGGACTATCCCGACGTCGACCTGATCCTGCGGACGGGCACCACCGAGGAACTGATCGCGGCGGTGTTGGCGCGCGAGGTCGAGGGCGCCTTCGTTTGCGGGCCGGTGGATCACCGCGACTTGTTGCCGGAGGCCGTGTATCGCGAGGAAATGGTCATCGCCACCGCGCCGTCGGTCGGGTCGATCGACGAGCTGGTGCGGCAGGGCGACTTGAAGATCGTCGTGCTGCGATCCGGCTGCTCTTATCGTCGGCAACTCGAACGGATTCTGGAACGCCGCGGCATCGTGGGGTTGCGCCAATTGGAATTCGGCACGATCGATGCGATCGTCGGCTGCGTCGCCGCCGGGCTCGGCGTCACGCTGATGCCCAAGGGGATCATGGACGCCGCGTGGCGGGACGGGCGGGTCGCGCTGCACGAATTGCCCGCCGACGATGCGCTGGCCGAAACGGTATTCATCCGCCATCGCGATGCCTATCAGTCCACGGCGCTGGCGCGGTTTCTCGACTGCGCCCGGCCGGCCCTAGTGCATGCCGCCAGCGCGGCCTGAGTGTCGATATCTCATTTTAAGATAATACGTATCTAGACAATTCATTATTCCTGAAAGCCTCCTTGGCTTACTGTTCGTGTCGGAACAGGGAGGCGGGGATGGACGAAGGGGTCGCGCAGGAAAAGGATGGGGAGGGCGCGGTCTGGCGGCCGGCGCTCTCCGGGCTATGTGCCTGCCTGATCGGCATCGGGCTCGCGCGCTTCGCCTATACGCCGTTGATCCCGGCGCTCATCGACGCCGGTTGGTTCACCGCATCGCATGCCTTTTATCTCGGGGCGGCCAACCTCGCGGGCTACCTCGCCGGGGCGCTGCTGGCCGCGCCGATGGCGGCATGGCGCTCGCCGGTCGCGATGCTGCGGGTCATGATGCTGATTGCGACGGTGTCCTTCTTCGCCTGCGCCTTTCCCCTGTCATTCCTGTGGTTCTTCTTGTGGCGCTTCCTGTCGGGCTATGCCGGCGGCGCCTTGATGGTGCTGGCGGCGTCGACCGTGATGTCATCGGTGCCGCGATCGCGGCGCGGTCTCGCGGGCGGGGTGATCTTCACCGGTGTCGGCCTCGGCATCATCGCGTCCGGCACGTTGGTGCCGCTGGTCCTGCAGATGGGGCTCGTCGAGATATGGGTTGCGCTCGGTTTACTGGCGCTCGCGCTCACGGCGTTCGCGTGGCGTGGCTGGCCGGCGGCTGTGGCGCCCCCCGCCGCCACGATTTCCCGAACTGCGCTCGAAGGCGGATCCAGCCTTCCGTTGCGGGCGCTCTACGTCAGTTACGGTCTCAACGCCGTCGGCTTGGTCGCGCATATGGTTTTCCTGGTCGACTTCGTCGCGCGCGGGCGCGGCGCGGGGCTGGAAACCGCGAGCTGGTACTGGATCGTCTTCGGCGCGGGCGCGTTGATCGGGGCCGCGCTGTCAGGCCGCGTCGCGGACCGGATCGGGTTCCCTTGGGCGTTGCGCGCCATGGTTCTGTTACAGGCGATCGGCGTGAGCCTGGTGGTCGTAACCGAGTCGTCCGGATGGCTCGTCGTCTCGAGCTTTGTCGTCGGCGCGTCGGTGCCGGGCGTGGTGCCGCTGGTCGCCGGGCGGGTTCATGAACTCGTGCCGGACCGAGCCGACCTCCATCGCCGGGCCTGGGGGATCGCGACCACCTTCTTTGCGATCGGACAGGCCGTTGCCGGGTACGGCTTTTCGTATCTGTTTGCTCAAACCGGCGGCTCCTACGTCGCACTGTTCGGCGTCGGGGCCGCAGCGTTATGGCTGGCCTTGGTGATCGAAATCGGCGCCGCCAAGGCGGCCCGGCCCGGACGTTCATCGTAAATTCCATCGACCAACAAGGAATACGCTGATGAAACTCTTCTTCAACGTCGCGTCGCCCTATGCCCGCCGCGTGATCGTCACGGCCCATGAGAAGGGTCTGATCGACCGCATCGAGATGCGCGAGACCGATCCCTGGAGTGATCCCGCGGACCTTCACGCGGCGACGCCGGTCGGCAAGGTCCCGGCCTTGGTGACCGATGACGGGTCGCTGATCACCGAGAGCGCGCTGATCGGCGAGTATCTCGACTTCGTCGGAGACGGACGGTCACTGCTGGGTGCGGATGGAATGGCGACCCGGATGCGCGGCGCCCTGGCGCAAGGCCTGATCGATGCCGCCTTCGCCGTCGTTATCGAAGGCCGGCGGCCGTCGGACCGGAAGTGGCCCGATTGGATCGACCGTCAGCGTCGTGCCATCGACCGTCTGATGCCGCGTTTCGAGACTCAAGACGGGCGGTTCGACCTCGGCGATATCGCGCTTGCCGCGGGCTTGGGGTATCTCGATTTCCGCCTGCCGGATATCGAATGGCGCGTGGGGCAGCCTCGCCTCGCCGGCTGGCTCGACGGCGTGAACCAACGGCCGTCGATGATCGCGACTGCGCCCCGCTAGCAGTTCCGGCGCGCGATTTCCGGCTTTTTGCAACTTCCTGTAGGCTAGGTCATCGACGGATGGAATGCGGCGCAATCGGGAAGGAAGCGGCCATGAGCTTTGACCTTGTCATCAAGAACGGAATGGTAATCGACGGATCCGGCATGCAGCGGTATCGC
This sequence comes from Alphaproteobacteria bacterium, assembly GCA_965228425.1. Taxonomy (GTDB): domain Bacteria; phylum Pseudomonadota; class Alphaproteobacteria; order UBA8366; family UBA8366; genus JAJFJD01. Next base: position 928,221 of record OZ245815.1, read on the forward strand.
GCGGATGTCGGCGTCAAGGACGGGAAAATCGCACGGATCGGCAAGATTTCGTCGCCCGCCGACGAGGTGATCGACGCGGAAGGCCATGTGGTCACGCCCGGCTTCGTCGACGGCCATACCCATATGGACGCGCAGATCTTCTGGGATCAGCTCGGCAGTTGTTCCTGCTATCACGGGGTCACCTCGGTGGTCATGGGCAATTGCGGCTTCACCCTGGCGCCTTGCCGCGAATCCGAATTCGAATTTGTCTTCCGCAATCTCGAGCGGGCGGAGGACATCTCCCGCGATGCGATGCTTGCAGGAATCGAATGGCAATGGGAGACCTATCCCGAATTCCTCGACGCGATCGATAAGTTGCCGAAGGGCATCAACTACAGCGGCTATATTGGCCATTCTGCGTTGCGCACCTACGTCATGGGCGAGCGCGGCTTCGAGGAGGAAGCGACCGAGGACGACCTGAAAGCCATGGTCGCGATGGTGCAGGAAGCGGTGCGCGCCGGCGCCATCGGATTCTCCACCTCGCGCAGCCCGAGCCATCTGACCACCGACGACCGCCCGGTCGCGAGCCGGGTCGCCCCCTTCTCGGAAGTGGCGGCCATCGTGAACGGCATGGGCGAGATCGACGCCGGTATCTTCCAACTCGCCATGGAACGCGGCGAGATGGACTATCTCGGCGGCTTCTATCAATCGCTCGTCGACCTGTCCGCCGAGAGCGGCCGCCCGATCACCTTCGGCAGCCTGAGCCGCCGGGGATATCCGGGGCAATGGAAGGAACTGTACAAGATCATCTCGGAGGGCAACCGCAACGGCGCGCGCCTGTTTACGCAGGTCCACGCCCGCGAGATCAACACGATCATGTCCTTCGAAACCACCATGCCTTACGACAAGCGCGAGGTCTGGTCGGACATCCGCAAATTGCCGCTCGACCAGCAGGCGGCGGCGATGCGCGACCCCGAGACCCGGGCAAAGCTGATCGAGGTCGCGAAACGGCCGCACGACGGATCGCGGGCTGTCGGCGGCGAAGCGCGCCCGCCGGAATGGGACCTGTTCTACATCATGGACGAGGTCGCCTGGCCGCATCGGACGATGGCCGAGGAGGCGGCGAAACGCGGCGTCGATCCGGAAGAAGCGCTGATCGACGTGGCGTTGGAACATGACCTGAAGGTGTTCTTCCGGCAGCCCATCTCGAACGAGAACCTGGACGACGCCCTGGAGCTGATCAAGCATCCGGACACCTGCGTGACCTTCTCCGATTCCGGCGCGCATGTCTCGCAGATCATGGACAGTTCGCTGCAGACGCATCTGCTGAGCCATTGGGTCCGGCAGGAGGAAGCCTTCACCCTCGAACAGGGCATCCGCATGATCACCTACGACACCGCGACCCGGTGGGGTTTCCATGACCGTGGCTTGCTGCGTGAGGGGATGAACGCGGATATGGTCGTGCTCGACCCGGACAAGGTCGCGCCGCGCATGCCCGAAGTCGTGAATGACCTGCCCGCCGGCGGCCAGCGCCTGAAGCAGTATGCCGACGGCATCAAGGCGACCGTGGTCAACGGCGAGACCGTGCTGAAGGATAACGAGCACACCGGCGCCTTGCCGGGCCGGCTCGTGCGCGGGCCGCTCGCGGCTTAGCCGTTGGGAGGAAGCCTGCCGGTGCGATCGACAAGCCTAGATTTTGGACTCCCGCTTTCGCGGGAGTGACGGAAAAGGGAATAGTTGCATCCACAGTCGGTCATTCCCGCGAAAGCGGGAATCCACGCGCGCGCCGTTGCCGCCCGTCTATTTGTCGATACCCTTTTGGTAGGTCGACGGCACCATGTCCTTGATGGTGGCTGCCCGTTTCGCCAGCCAATAGGCCTGCGGTGACGGCACCGACGTGAACTCCGCGTCGACGCCGAGCTTCTGCGCCGCATCCATCGGCCAATTCGGGTTGTAGAGAATTTCCCGCGCCAGAGCGACGAGATCGGCTCGGCCGTTCTGCAGGATCTCTTCCGCCTGGTCCGCATGCACGATCAGGCCGACCGCCATGGTCATGACCCTGGCTTCGCGGCGCAGCCGTTCCGCATAGGGCACCTGATAGCCGTAGCCGACCGGGCCGGTGCCGTCGACCGGCCGGCCCAGCATGCCGCCGGAGCTGCAGTCGATGACGTCGACGCCCATCGGCTTGACCACTTTTGCCAGTTCGACGCTTTCCGCCGGTCCCCAGCCCGCGTCGTCCTCGACCGACAGACGCATGAACAAGGGCTTGTCGTGGGGCCAGGCGGCACGCATCGCCTCGGTGACCTCGACCGCGAAGCGCTGCCGTTTGCTGTCCGACCCGCCGTAGGCGTCGGTGCGCCGGTTCGCCTTCGGCGACAGGAATTGATGGATCAGGTAGCCATGCGCCGCGTGAATCTCCAGCACGTCGAACCCGGCCTTATTGGCGCGGGCGGCGGCCTCGCCCCACGCTTCGACCAGATCGGCGATCTCCCCGGTGGACAATTCATGCGGTACCGGATCGTCGTTGCCGCTCGGCAGCGCGCTCGGCGCGACCAGGCTCCAGTCGTCCCAATCGTCGATTTCCGGACTCGGCTCCAGCGGTCCGCCGCCCTCCCACGGCCGGAGGCGCCGCGCCTTGCGCCCGGAATGACCGAGTTGGATCGCCGGGACCGCGTCATGCGCCCGGATGAAATCGGCCAGCCGCGTGAAATGCGGGATGAAGTCGTCGTCCCAAAGGCCCAGGTCGCCGACCGTGCCGCAACCGTTGCGCGCGACCTTGGTCGACTCGACAAACACCATTCCGGCGCCGCCCGCCGCGTACCGGCCGATATTCATCAAGTGCCAATCCGTCGGATGTCCCTTTTCGCCCATGTACTGATGCATCGGTGCCACCACGACGCGGTTCTTTACGGTGACCCCGCGAATGTCGAGCGGGGTGAACAGCAGGGGATCGGTCATAGAGGCCTCGGGTGGATTTCTCACGTAAATTCAGGGTGTCAGGGTAGCGTGCCGGGCGGGGAAGGCCAACCGCATGTCGATTTGCTGCGGATGAAGGGGAATCGCATAATGCCGGTACACGATTCCCCAATCGGATAGCGAGACGCCCCATCGCCATGGTGAGCACCGAAACCGACTTCGAATTACCGGCCCCCGCGGCCGGACCGGACGTCTGGTATGCCGCGGATTACGAGTCGGACACATCCTGGCTGCATCAATTCACCGATGCGGATATTGCCGAAATCGAGGCGGCGATGGCCCATGCGATGGGGACCGGGAAGCCGGTGATCGACTTGACCCGCGCCGATTTTCCGCTGCCGACGGTGGCCGCCAAGATCGATGCGGCCGTGCGGGAGGTGGAGGACGGGCGCGGTTTCGTCCTGCTGCGCGGCATCCGCCTGCCCGACTATTCGCATGACGAGGCGAGCATCCTGTTCTGGGGCATGGGGCGGCATATCGGATCGCCGATTTCGCAGAACCCGAGCGGCGCCTTGCTGCACACGATCGAGGATCTCGGCAACGACTACGCGGGCAACAACGTGCGCGGCCATTCAACCAATGCCCGGCTGCGCCCGCATGTGGATCCCTGCGACATCGTCGGTCTTTTCTGCATTCACCCGGCCAAGACTGGCGGGCTCAGCACGATCTCCAGCGCCTCGGCGATCCACAACGAAATCCTGAAGACACGGCCGGACCTGTTGGAACCGCTTTACCGCGGCTATCGGATCGACTATGCGGGGAAGGGGCCGACCGACGCGCCCGATCTGACCTCGCCGCAGCGAATTCCCGTGTTCAGCACCGCGGGCGGACGGCTCACCTGTTACTACAACGCCAAGCAGATTGAACGCGGCGCGGAGAAGACCGGCGACCGCTTCGACGACCGCGACCGCGAAGCCGTCATGATGATCGAGGAATTGGCGCTGCGCCCGGACATCCAGTTCAACATGGGATTCCAGACCGGCGACATTCAGTTGCTCAACAATTACACGATCCTGCATTCGCGGACCGACTACGAGGACTGGCCCGACGCTGCGAAGAAACGCCGCCTGTTGCGCCAATGGCTGAACGTCCCCAAGGGCCGCGAGCTATTGCCCGACGTCGCCGACCGCCTCGGCACCGGCCCCCGCGGCGGCGTGAATCCTTACCTGGCCTGACCCACCGTTCGTTCCAAGAACGATACCAACGGCCCGCTGACCGCTGCCGGGTCCTCGGCGAGCGCCATGTGTTTCAGTTTCGGGATGAGGACGACCTCCGCGTTGGGAATCACCGCAGCCATGCGGTGGGCCATGTCGGGCGAGTTGCCGTGGTCTTCCTCGCAGGCCAGGACCAGCGTCGGGCAGCGGATGCCGGCGATCGAGGTTGCGAGGTCGGCGTCGCTTTCGGCCAGCACGCGGTAGATTTCCGGATAGACCTTGGGGTCATTTGCTTCCATCCAGCGCCGCACTTGGTCCAGCACCTCCGGGTGGCCCGCGGCGAAGTCGTCCGTGAACCAGCGGGCGAGGGCGACATCGATGGTCGGAGCCGGGCCCTGCTCGTAGGCGATGGCGAGGCGTTGGCGCATCGCGGCGCGCTCGTCGTCGGTCCGGTCATGCGCCGAGTTCAGGATCGCGATCGCCCGACAGCGGTCGGGATGGGCGAGCGCGAAGGCGCGGACGATCAATCCGCCGAGCGAGAACCCAGCGATGGCGGCGCGCGTGACGCCGAGATGATCGAGCAGTTCGCGGAGCTGGCCGACAAAATCGTCCATCTCGTAGCGGCCCGGGCGCGCCACGCTCTCACCATGGCCGAGCAGGTCGTAGCGGATGACGGTGAACCGTTCCAGAAGCGGTGGAAGCTGCCAGTCCCACATGGCGTGGGTCAGCCCCATACCGTGGATCAGCACGACCGGCGGGCCGTCGCCCTCGACGGAATAGGCGGTGCCGTTCGGTGTCTTGTCGGTCACGATCGTTCCTTCTGCCGTGTGGGTCTCGGGGCGCGGAATTTGGCGCGCCGCCCCGGGCGAGCTTACTCTTTATATAACGGCAGCAACCGGGATGGGAGGAGACGGCGATGGGTGTCACCGAAACGCTCGCGCGCATGGTGGTGGAAACGCCGGGGTCGGCCTTGGACGGCGAGGTGGTCGAATCGGCCAAGCTGCGTTTCCTCGACATGATCGGGATCGCGTTGGCAGGGTCGCGCGAACCTTCCACCCTGATCGCGTTGGAACAGATCCGCCATATGGGCGGCGCGCCGCGCGCCAGCATTCTGGGGCATCGCGACCGCACGTCGTCGCCCCTCGCCGGCTTCGCCACCGGCGTGTCGGCCCATTCGCAGGAATTCGACGACTACACCAAGGGGGTCACCCATGTCAGCGTGGTGATGGTCCCGGGCGCGCTGGCGCTGGCGGAGGATGTCGATGTTTCGGGCCGCGCGATGATCGATGGCTTCGCGCTGGGCTTCGAGCTGGAATCGCGGGTCGGTCAGGGCCTGCGCCCGGCGATGTTCGATCGTGGCTGGCATCCCAACGGCATCATCGGTGCGCTCGGCGTCGCGGCGGCGGGCGCGCGCATCATGGATTTGGACCTGATGAAGACGCGGATGGCGATCGGTATCGCCGCATCCGAAGGACAGGGATTGCGCAAGAATGTCGGCTCCATGGGCAAGGCGTTCCATGTCGGGCATGGCGTGCGGAATGGCGTCTTCGCGGCGCTGTTGGCGCGCGGCGGCTACGCGGTCGATCCCGACGTCATCGAACCGTCGCCGAGCGAGGTGGGCGGACATGAGACCTTCGGCCTTGCCGAATGTTTCAGCGGCCCCGGCGGTTATGACCTGGACCTCATGGTCGAGGAGCTGGGCACGCGCTGGGAATTGGCGCGCGGCACCACGAACGTCTGTTTCCATCCCGGCTCGACCGCGCCGGCGGCGACCATCGATGCGGTGATCGATCTGGCCGAGGAACATGACCTCAAACCCGAAGCCGTGGACGAAATCGTATTGGAGTCGACACCGCAGATGCTGGCCATTGCTTGTTACGAGGAGGCACCGGATTCCTACCGTGCGCGCTATTGCCTGCCGTGGAGCGTCGCCGTCTCGCTGATCGACCGTAAGGCCGGTCTCGCGCAGTATGCCCAGGCGCGGATCGACAAGGGCGACGTGCAGCCGTTGATGGAGCGCGTGCGGGTCGTCGTGCCCGACGATCTGGCGCATCACAAGGGACAGTGGGGCGTCGACGGGGTGAACTGGGCCGAGATGCGGCTGACCGTGCGGCTCAAGGACGGCAGGGAGTTGAAGACCGCGCGCTCCCACGCCAAGGGATCGAGCGCCGATCCGGCCGGCTGGGACGACATCGCCGGCAAGTTCGCCGATTGCGCCGAGGGCGTGATCGACGGCGCGCAGCGCGATGACGCGATGGCGATGATCAAGGACCTTGAGGCGCTGCCGCGGGTCCGCGACCTGACCGATGTGCTGCGGCCGCGGGGTTGATCTCCGGCCGGGACGGCCTCGGGGTGGGTGATCTTTCGCTTGCAACGCGCCCGGCATTCCACGAGTGTGGCGACCAGCAGCCAGCGGACCGAAAGACGGTCCGCCACGGTCGACGATAAAACTTCACCGGCTGCCAAGATCAGCGCGGAAATTTTAGCTTTAGCGATTGCTATCGACGACGCATCGGCGGTTCGTTCGATGTGCGTTTGAGCTGCAAATCCCGGTAGCGCCGGCGTTCGTTTTTCAACGATTCCGGGCCCCTGGGGCTATGCGGCCCGCGTGAATTCGCATCACAAACCAAGTCAAAGGGGAAGAATCAGAATGTCTAGTGGAACACTGAAGCCGTTGATTGGCGGCGCGGTTGGCGGCGCCATAATCGCGACGATCGCACTGTTCGCGTCGGGTTGGGCCGTCTCGAGCGGCGCCGCGGAATCCAATGCGGAAAACGCCGCGCGGGAAGCGGTCGTCTCCGAGTTGGCGAAAATCTGCGTGGCACAGTCGAAGAAGGATCCGACGGTGGGGGTCAGTGCTGAAAAGCTGAACGGTATGAGCCAATGGACGCGTGGCGATTTCGTCAAGGAAAAGGGCTGGGCGGTTATGCCGGGCATCGATACGCCGGATGACGCCGTGATGAGCGAGTGCGGCCGGCTCGTCAGTGGCGAGACGTAACGACGTCCCGCTTGCGGCGCAATTATGACTCGGGGGCTATGCCCCCGGTTATGGCCGACGGATTAGGCGGTCAGCCCATCGCCTTGATTTGTTCGGCCATCGCCAGAACGTTGCGCGCCTGTTTCAGGTGCGGCATATCGAGCATCTTACCGTCGAGTCCGACGGTGCCGAGGCCGGGGTTCTGCTCGAACACGTCGACCACGCGCTGTGCGTAGTCGACCTCTTCGTCGGAAGGCGTGAAGGCGCGGTTGATGATCGGCGGCTGCGCCGGGTGGATCGCGATCTTGCCGATGAATCCGGCCTTTCGGTCGCGCAGGCATTCCGCCTCCAGCCCGTCGTCGTCGCGGAAATTCACGTAGACCACGCCGACTGGCTGCACATCGACCGCGCGGCAAGCCGCCAAACAAAAGGATTTCGCCATCAGGTAGGGGTCGTCGTAGTCGCCGCTGTTCGGATTCATGTTGTCCATGGCGCCGAGCGCGGCGGACAGGTCCTCCGCACCCCAGGTCATGCCGACCAGCCGTTCGGTCACGCCCTCCAGATAAGTGTGGAAGGTCAGCAGGGACGCCGCCGTCTCGGTCGCGACGCAAAGGATCTTGGTCGACCCGAGGTCGATCCCTTCGCGCGCCTCCAGCGCCGACAGATAATTGCAGAGCGTGTTGACCTCTTCGGCCGAGTAGACCTTCGGCAGGCAGATGCCGTCCGGCGCGCCGGGCATGATCGCCGCCAGGTCCGGCAGGGCGAGATCGGTGTCCAGCGGATTGATGCGCACCCAAAGCTGTTGCCGCGAGCGGTCGGCATTGGCTTGCAGATACTCGCGCACCATCTCGCGGGCGATGTCCTGCCGGTCGTTCGACACGGCGTCTTCCAGGTCGAGAATCAGGGCGTCGGCCTCGTTCTCGCGGCCTTTCTCCAGCTTGCGTTCGCTGTCGCCGGGAACGAAGAGCCAGGAACGGATGATCATGCGGATTTCTTTCTCATGAAGGCGGTGCGGACGCAGTAGGCGATTTCCTCGTCGCGCTGGTTGTAGCCGATATGCTCGAATACCACGAGGCCGGCATTGGGGCGCGACTTGGATTCGCGCATCTCCTTGACCTTGGTCACCACGTGGATCGTGTCGCCGTGAAATACCGGGTTGGCGAAACGCACGTCGGTCATGCCGAGATTGGCGATCGTCGTGCCGAGGGTCGTCTCGCCGACCGTCACGCCGATCACCAGGCCCAGCGTGAACAGGCTGTTGACGATGCGCTGGCCGAACTCGGTCTCCTTGGCGAATTCCTCGTCCAAATGCAACGGCTGCGGATTATGGGTCATGGCGCAGAACATGACGTTGTCCATCTCGGTCACGGTGCGGGTGAGTTCGTGATCGAACTGCATGCCGACCTCGAATTCCTCGTAGTAAAGCCCGGGCATTTCCTTCTTCTCCTTACGTCTGTCCGTGCGTGCGCCGGATCGTCCCGCGAAAGACGGTCGTCGTCAAATTTGGATCAGCGTATGGCGGTGATGCGGATTTCGACCAATGTGTCGGGCCGCCCCATGTCGGCGCGCATGCAGGACCGGGTCGGTGGATTGGCCGGATCGATCCAGTTGTTCCAAGCCGCGTTCATGGCATCATAGTCGGCCATGTCGCGCAGCCAGACCTGCGCCGTCAGCAGCTTCGACTTGTCGCTGCCGGCTTCCGCGAGATATCCGTCGAAGGCCGCGAAGATCTGCCGCGTCTGGTCTTCGGCGGTCGCCGGCCGGTTCTTGGCGGTGGTGCAGATGCTGATCCAGTCGCCATAGGCGATGCCGAGGTTCATAGTCGGGCGGCCCGGCCCCGCGACATAGCCGTAGCGGTCGATCTTTGCGTCCGATCCCGTCATCCGGCATTCCCCCGGACGGCGGTGACGTTCACCTCGACGAGAATGTCCGGACGGTACAGGTCGCCGCTGACGCAGGCGCGGGCGGGCGGAACCTTCGGGTCGACCCATTCGTTCCACACGGCGGTCATGTCCGCGAACAACGCCATGTCCTTAATCCATACCTGCACGGTCAGCACATCGTTGCGGCTTGCGCCCACCTTGGCCAGATAGCCGTCCACGGTATCGAGGATGTCCCGCATTTGGGCCGCGACGTCGCCGCTCGTGTCCTGCGCCGTGATCCCGCCGATATGCACCATGTCGCCATAGGCGACACAGTGGCTGGTGACCGCGCCGGTCGCGTCGGAAATATCGAGCCGCTCGATGCTCATGGCGTTCTCCTGACTGTGTGGGCGGCGAATCTTTCACTGCCGATCCGATGCCCGGCAGGGTAAGCTCGCGGTCGATGGATTGAAAAGTGTCGCATAGACATTTGGCAAACGCGAGGGAGTATCGCCATGAACAAATCCTACAATCCCGACACGGTCGCGCCGCCGTTCGGGGCCTACGACCATGCAGTCGAGATTCCGGCCGGCGCCCGCACGCTGCATATTTCGGGTCAGATCGGCGTGCACCCGGACGGCACGATCCCGGACGACATCGAGACGCAGGCCGACCAAGCCTGGCGGAACGTGCTGGCGATCCTGGCCGATGCCGGCATGGGCGTCGAGGATCTCGTCCGGACCACGGCATACCTCACGAATATCGATGACGCTCCGGCGGTCCGTACCGCGCGCGGCAAGTATCTTGGCGATCATAAGCCAGCCTCGACTTTACTGGTGGTGGCGGCACTGGCGCGGCCGGAGTTCCTCTTCGAACTTGAAGCGGTCGCCGCGAAATCGTCGTGAGGCGCACAGCGGGAAGTGGGACTCTAGTCGCATGAAACCATCCATCGCCTTCATCGGCCTCGGCATCATGGGCCATCGCATGCTGAACAACATGCAGAGCCATGGCGGATTCAAGCTGGCCTATGCTTGGGACCCTGACGCCACTGTCTGTAAGGCGGTCGCCGACCGGTTCCAGGGCATTCGTATCGGCAAGAGCGCGTCCGAGATCATCGCGGCGGCCGACACGGACGTGGTCTATATCGCCTGCCCGCCGGCCGCGCATCGTGAGTATGCGATGGCCGCGGCCGATGCCAGAAAGATCGTCTATTGCGAGAAGCCGCTTGGCGTCGACGTCGCGGAAAGTCGTGCGCTGGTCGACCATGTCGAAAAAGCAGGCGTCGCCAATGTGGTGAACTTTCCCTTCGCGTCGTCGCGATCGATCGCCGAAATGGCCGACCGGCTGGCCGACGGCACGGTCGGTGATGTGGCGGGCTTCGATATTCGGCTGCATTTCGCGAAATGGCCGCGCGACTGGCAGGCCGGCGCGACCTGGCTCGCCGAGAAAAGGGAAGGCGGCTATGTGCGGGAGGTCTTCTCCCATTATGCTTATCTCACCGAGAAATTGTTCGGACCGGCCAAAATCGTCAACGCGTCGACGCGGTATCCCGCCGACCCGGCGCTCTGCGAGACTCATTTCTGGGCGCAACTCGATTGCGGCGGCGTGCCGGTCTCGGTCGCCGGCGGGTCCGGCGGCGTCGGCCCGGACCGGGTCGAAGCGGTGATATGGGGCTCGAAGAAATCCTACCGGCTCTGGGATTGGAACCAGCTGTATTCCAGCACCGGCGGGGAGTGGGCGCGCGAATTGGCGGATGTGGACGACCCGCGCCAACAGGGCTATATGCGGACGCTGGACGACGTTTTGCGAATGGCCCAAGGCGAACCGCACCCGTTGCCGCCCTTCCGGGCGGCCCTGTCGGTTCAGGAACTGGTCGAGGATATCCTGACGCGTTGACCGGTAGGGTCGCGCGTCAATACCGTTGCCGCAGTTTCCGCATGCCGCCAAGCCAGCGGTCGACGTCGTTTGCCTTGCGCCGCATATAATCCAGCACTTCGGCGTGCGGCAGAATCAGGAAAGTCTCGTCGGACATCGCCTGGACCACGGACTCCGCCACTGCGTCGGCCTCCAGCATGCCGTCCACCGCGGCGACCCGGCCTTCGCGCCCTTCGGTCATCGGCGTGCGCACCGCCTGGGGGCACAGGACCGACACACGCACGCCCCGGTCGCCGTAGCGGATCGCCAGCCATTCGGCGAAGGCGACGGCCGCGTGTTTGGTGACGGTGTATGTCGCGGAATCGATGTGCGACAGCAGGCCTGCCGCCGAGGCAGTGTTGACCAGATAGCCCTCGCCGCGCTCGGCCATTCTTTCGGCGACGGCGCGGGCGGCATGCACATGCGCCATGACATGCAGGTTCCAGTTCAAATTCCAGTCGTCGTCCGAAACGTGTTCGTCGCCGATATCGCAGATACCGGCATTCGAGCAGAAGATATCGATCGGTCCGTGATCGGCCTCGGTTTGCTCGACCAGCGCGGCGATGTTGGCGGCATCCGTTACGTCGCAGACGACGGGGATCGCGCCGCAGGACTGCGCGACGGCCTTGAGCGCGTCTTCCTGCAAATCGACGGCGATGACCGCTTTGGCTTTCTCCGCCATGAACCGCTCGGTCAGCGCCCGGCCTATGCCGCTCGCCGCGCCTGTCACCACCGCGATTTTACCTGCAATTTGCATTCGGTCTCTCCGTGATCCGTCTCGAACCGGTTTGATGTTTGTGGTGGTCAGTCGGGCGCCGTGCGATCCTGCAGCCACGTGCCCGACCGGCCGTGATCGATCGGGATGGACGTGCCGGTGATATCGAAGGAACTATCCTGGCACAAAAAGGCGATGAGCTTTCCCGCGCGTTCGGGCAGCACGAAGCCGCCGGGCTGGCGGCGGCGCAGCAGATATTCCTCCGCCGCAGCGTCGAAACTGATGCCTTTCTCCTCGGCAAGCTGGTTCACGAATTTTTCGGAGTTGGGGGTCAGAACCGAGCCCGGGTTGATGGCGTTGCAGGTGATGTTCAGCGAATCGCTGGTCTCGGCCGCCGTCGCGCGCGTCAGGCCGATCAGCGCGGTCTTTGTCGTCACATAGTCGGCGCGTCCGGTCTGGCCCGACAAACCAAGCACCGACGAGATGTTCACGATGCGGCCCCATTCGTTGTCGCGCATGCCGGGCAACACCCGCTGCGTCAGGATGAACGGCGCGGTGAGGTTGACCGCGAGCGCGTGATTCCACTCGTCGCGGTCGAAATCGTCGATCTTGTGGAAGTAACGGATCACCGCGTTGTTCACCAGGATATCGACTGACCCGAAGGCCGTGACGGTCTCGTCCACCAGCGCGTCGATCTGTGCGGCATCCGCCAAGTCCGCGCCATGGTACCGCACCGAGACGCCGTGTTCGGCTTCCATCCCGGCGCGCAGGGTTTCGATCTCGTCGGCGTCGCCGAAACCGTTGAGCATGACGTTGCAGCCTTCCGCCGCCAGGACTTTCGCGGTCGCCTCGCCGAGCCCGCGTGTCGATCCGGTGATGAGCGCGTTCTTTCCGTTCAGCATGATGGGGTTCCCTAATTCACTGTCGCCCCAGCTTAGCAAGCAACCGCGCAATGCGGGAATCGGCGCGCCGTCCCCGGGTTTCTTGGCCAAGGGCGGGGTCTTGGTCTACGCTAACCCAGCCGGTTACGGCCAAAACGAAAACGTCTAGGGAAGGACCGCGCGCCGATGACCGGCCGAATATTCGATGGCTTGAAAGTACTTGATGTCGCCAGCTTCATCGCCGGCCCCGTCGCCGCGACCTTCATGGCGGATTTCGGCGCGGAGGTGATCAAGGTCGAAGCACCCGGCGGCGATCCCTATCGAAAGTTCGATCGGGGTCCGGGCATGCCGGCGGCTGATTTCGATTACTCCTGGCTGGCCGACAATCGGAGCAAGCGCGGGATCTGTCTCGATCTGAAGCAGGAAGACGGTCAGGCCATCTTGCGCAAGCTGGTCGCCGACGCCGACGTCTTCGTCACGAATTTTCCCCTGCCGGTGCGCGGAAAACTCAAGCTGACGTATGAAGATCTGCAGCCGCTGAACAACCGCTTGATCTACGCGTCCTTGACCGCCTACGGCGAGGAAGGGCCGGAAGCGGCGAAGACCGGGTTCGATTCGACGGCATTGTGGGCGCGCAGCGGATTGATGCATCAGGTAAAGACCGCGCCGGACGCTGCGCCGGCGCGCTCGGTGCCGGGCATGGGCGATCACCCCACCGGGACCGCATTGTTCGCCTCGATCGCCATGGCGCTCTATCAACGCGAGAAGACCGGCGAAGGTAGCCATGTCTCGACATCGCTTGTCGCGAATGGCGCCTGGTGGAATACGGTGTATCTGCAGGCCGCGCTGACCGGCGTGGAGATTCCGCCGAGGCCGCATCGCGATGATTGGTTCAACGGATTGTCCAACCACTATCAATGCCGCGACGGACGATGGTTCATCTTGGCGTTGGTGAGCGAGGATAAATATGCGGGCCGCTTCTTTTCGGCGATAGAGCGATTGGACCTGCTCGACGACCCGCGGTTTTGCGACAGCGCGGCGCGGCGGGACAATGCCCAATCGCTTATCGCCGTCCTCGACGAGGTGTTCCGGCAGAAGGATTGGGCCGAGTGGCAGCCGCGGCTCGAGGAACACGGTATTCCCTTCGGCCTGATCAATCGGCCGGAAGACGTGCCGTCGGACCGGACATTCGAAGACGCCGGCGCGGTCGTGCCGGTGGGCTACGAAGACGGGCCGGTCGACCGAACCATCGGCACCCCGGTGTTCATGCGCGGCCAGGCCAAGGTGCCGCCGCGTCCGCCGCCGAGCATGGGTCAGCACAACACCGAGGTACTGCGCGAGCTCGGCTATGACGATGCCGAGATCGAGCGCTTGGAGGCGGCCGGCACCGTGCAAAAGGGAGATACGAGGTGACCGGATGAATTTCGATCTTTCCGACGAACAGCGGATGCTGCGCGATCAGGCACGGCGCTTCCTCGACGAAAAGGGGTCGCCGGATGCCGCCCGGGCGGTGCTGGAGGGCGATGCGCCTTTCGACCGTGACCTGTGGGCCGGCATGGCGGACCTTGGCTGGATGGCGACGGCTATTCCAGAAGCCTATGGCGGCGCGGGCTTGAGTCATGAAGAGCTATGCGTCATCGCGGAGGAATTGGGCCGGGCGATCGCGCCGACGCCCTTCAGTTCCTCGATCTATCTGGCCGCGGAGGCGATCCTTCTCGCCGGGTCGGAGGAGCAGAAGCAACGGTATCTGCCGCTGCTCGCCAGCGGCGAAAAAATGGGCTGCGTTGCCGTCGCGGAAGGCGTGCAGCGCCCGGGTCCCGCCGACGTAAAGGTCCGGTTCGAGAACGGCGCACTGACCGGTGAGAAACTTCCCGTGGCGGACGGCGATGTGGCCGATTTCGCGGTCGTTCTGGCGCGAACGGGCGGCGGCGAGCGCGATCTTTCGCTTGTTATGGCCGATCTCGACAGCGTCGATTGCACGAATGTCGAAACGGTCGATCCGTCGCGCAGCCATGCCCGCATTCGGTTCGACGGCGCGGCGGGCGAGTTGCTGGGCGCGTCGGGAGACGGCTGGGCGGTGATGGAACGGGTTTTCGACCGGGCGGCGATCCTGTTCGCCTTCGAGCAGGTCGGCGGCGCACAGGCCTGCCTCGACATGGCCACCGACTACGCCAAGTCCCGCTATGCCTTTGGGCGGCCGATCGGATCGTTCCAGGCGATCAAGCACAAGCTGGCGGATATGTATATCGCGCTCGAACTGGCGCGGTCGAACGCCCTTTATGGCGCCTGGGCGCTTGCCAACGACGCACCGGACTTGCCGACGGCGGCGGCTGCCGCGCGGGTGGCCGCGATCCAGGCCTACTCGCTGGCGTCGAAGGAGAATATCCAGACCCACGGCGGCATGGGCTACACCTGGGAGGTGGATGCGCAGCTTTACTACCGCCGCGCCGCGTTGCTGGCGCAGACCGTGGGCGGCGAGCGGCGCTGGAAGGACAAGCTGATCACCCGCCTCGAAACCCGTAACGTCGCCTGACCGGGAGGACACGATGGATTTCAACGACACGCCGGAAGAAGCCGAATTTCGCGCCGAGGCGCGGGCGTTTCTGACCGCGAACGCGGAACCGAAGGAGCCGGGGAAAGTGTTTCCCGTCCTCTATGGCGCGGAGGGGCTGATCGATGCCGCACGGCCCTGGCAGGCTAAGAAATTCGAGGCCGGACTGGCCGGGATCACGGTTCCTCAGGAATACGGCGGCCGCGGCGGTACCCAGATGCAGCAGGTGATCTACAGTCAGGAGGAAGCGAATTTTCTGACGCCGCGCGGCGTCTATGAGGTCGGTCTCGGCATGTGCGTGCCGGTCATGCTGACCTACGGCACCGAGGAACAGAAGCAACGCTACGTGCCGCCGGCGCTGCGCGGCGAGGAGGTCTGGTGCCAGCTTTTCTCCGAACCGTCGGCGGGATCGGATCTCGCGAACCTGCGGACGCGCGCGGTGCGCGACGGCGACGACTGGATCATCAACGGCCAGAAGATCTGGACCTCGGTCGCGCATCTCGCCGATTTCGGTGTGCTCGTCACCCGCAGCGATCCGAACGCGCCCAAGCACAAAGGCCTGACCTATTTCTTCATCGATATGAAGTCGCCGGGCATTGAGACCCGCCGCATCAAGCAGATCGCCGGGACATCCAACTTCAACGAGGTCTTCTTCACCGACGTGCGCGTGCCCGACAGCCAGCGGCTGGGCGCGGTGGGCGATGGATGGAAGGTGGCGATCACCACGCTGATGAACGAACGGGTGGCGGTCGGCGACCGGGCCGCGCCGGATTTCGATGACATCTTCGGTCTGGCCCGCGAGTTGATGCTGGAAGACGGGCTCGCCGTGGCGGACCCGATGGTCCGTGACAAGCTGGCCAACTGGTATATCCAGATGCAGGGGATTCGGCTGACCCGGTTCCGCACCATCACCGCATTGTCGCGCGGCGAGCGGCCGGGGCCGGAATCCTCGATCAACAAGGTGGTGAACGGCACCAAACGCCAGCAGATCGCGCATTTCGCACTCGACCTGATGGACATGGCAGGCGCGGTCTACGACGAGGAGCTGATGCCAATGAAGGCGCTATTCCAGGAAGCGGTGCTGTCGTCGCCGCGCGACCGGATCGCCGGCGGGACCGACGAAATCCTGCGCAACATCATTGCCGAGCGTGTTCTGGGCCTGCCGCAGGATATCCGGGTCGACAAGGACGTACCGTTCAACGAAGTGCCGGGCGGCGACGGATAACGACTCTTTGCTGCACATCACCTCAACCTCGGCTACGCGGTGCCATGGCGATCGCGGAACCGCAAATCCTAAATCAAACAATCTCAAGGGAGTGACCCCATGAAACTCTTCTACAGCGGCAACTCACCGTATGCCCGCCGGCCGCGCATCGTGGCCCGCGAGGCCGGGCTGATGGATCGTATCGAAGAAGTCGACTCCGGCCCGCTCGGCGGCAGCGACAGCATCCTGCTCACACATGGCCCCGGCGGGAAGGTACCGGGCCTGCTGACGGACAATGGCGTGTATCTCTGCGAATCGCTGATCATATGCCGCTATCTGAATGATCTCTCCGGCGGCGGCCTGCTGCCGTCCGACGCCAAGGCATTGGAAGAGGCATTGCATGTGGACGGTGTCGCGTCGTTGCTGATGGACTCGCTGTTCACCCGGTCGCGGGAAAACCGCCGCGACAAATCCGAACAGTCGCCGGGCGTGATCGAGATCGAGGCCACGCGGGCCGGGCGCACTTATGACGAGCTGGAGACTCTCGCCGGCGGGTTCGGTGACACGGTCCATCTCGGCATGGCCACCACCGTAGCAGCGCTGGGCTATGCGGATTGGCGCCATCCCGGCGACGAATGGCGGCAGGGCCGGCCGACGCTCGCCGGGTGGTTCGAGCAAATCATGCAACGTCCCGCGATGGATGAGACCAAACCGATCTTCTAGGCGGATTTTTCGATGGTCACCCGGCCCGCCTGCGGATCGACGAACACCGTGTCGCCGGTTTTGATCGCCTCGGTGATATCCGTCTCGAAGCGATGCATGAAGGGCAGTTCGGCGAAGGCGGCGCCTTGGGCCATCACCGGATTGGCGTCGTTGAGCAGCAAGGCCAGCGGCGCCTTCTCGTTGATTACCATTTCCCGCAGCATCCAGGCCGATGCCACGCCGCCCTTCGCCGCGTTCAGGACCAGCACACGGCCAACATAGTTTTCGCCGAACAGCTTATGCGCGCGCCGCGAGAACACGCCGCGGTCGCGGTCCAGGTCGTAGCGGGTGCTGAAGTTGTCGCTTGCTACCAGGGCAGTCCCGCGGACCTGTCCGCCGATCCCCTTGTGGCCGGTGATCACGCTCATGCCGTCCTCACGATCCGGCCGGCGACCGCTGACTCGACGCAATCCTCCAGGGAGGCCGCGACCGGTTCGTATCCGTAGCCCTCGGTGATGTTCGCCGTCTTGACCGATTGCGTCATCAGCCGCGTCCACCCGTGCGCCGCGCGGATTTCCTTGGCGAAGGTCGCGAAGAAATCGGGACCGTGGACCAGCAGGCCGCCGGCGTCTTCAATCTGCTGCGCGATTCCGGCCCGTTGGCAGGCCTCTTTGATCTCCAGCGGCGTGTAGACGAGCAGGGTCGTGTTCGTATGCACCTTGCGCTCGGCCAACACTTCCGCGATCGCGTAGACCTCGGGCATGGTGAGCTGCGGCGCGCCGAAGGCGACCACGTCGAGGGGTTCGCCGTCGCCCTCGTATTCGCGGTGGAAGGCGTCGATGTCGGCCTGGGTCACGACGGTGGGTTCGGGTGGTGGGCCGCCGAAGGCGTCCTGCGCGTCGCGGGCCTCGGGCGTGACGCCGACCACGTGGAACATGGCGTGCGAGCCGTAGCTGGCGAGGCAGAGCGCCAGATGGTTCAGGGAAATCGCATCCGGCCGCTCGGCGATGCCGTCGATCACCGGCACCTTCCAATAGGACGCGAGTTGCCGCCCGACGATCGCGCCGACCGCGCCCCAGTCGGCTGTGTTCTTGGGCTTGCCTTCCAGGATGAAGTAATCCGTGCCGCGGCGGTTGGCGTCCAGGTGAAACCCGTAGCGCGGCACCCGGCCGGTCAGCATGGCGGCGATAGCGGATGGCCCGGCTTCAAAATTGCTGCGGACCCCGACCATGGCGTTGGCGTAGACCACGGTCGGCGTGCCGCTGAACGCGCAGGACTCGCCGAAGGCGGGCAGCGGGATTGAATGATTATTGAAATAGCCGTGCGCCTTCATTGCGCCCATCCGGCAGAGCGCGTCGATCGCCCGCTGCGTATCACCGACCAGCGGCTTTCCGGGCAGCAGCCGTTCGAAGGCACGGTCGTCGAACCCGCGGCTGTCGACGATGGCCAGCGTGCGCAGACGGCGATCCTCGGCCGGTATGTCGGCCATCTCCTCCAAAAAGGCGAGACCCGATGCGCCCAGCGTTTCCGCGTCGGTGATCATGTGGGCGAAGCGAATCTCGGCGAAGTCCTCCGCTTCGAAGAACTCGCCGACCCGTTTCTGATAGGCGATCGCCCATTCGGCGCCCTTGCCAAGTTCGCCGGCCTCCATCGCCGCTTCGACCTCGGTCAGCCGCATCATGCCGCTTTCGACGCGTCCTGAATGGCGCGCCACACGCGTTCGGGGGTAAGCGGCATTTCCACATGGCGGACGCCGCGCGCGGCCAGCGCGTCGTTGACCGCGTTCATCACCGCGGCCAATGCGCCGACCGTTCCCGCTTCGCCGACGCCCTTGACGCCGAACGGGTTGGTCTGGGTCGGCACCGGATGGGCCGAGACGTCGAAGTAACAGAAGTCGTCCGCGCGGGGCATGCAGTAGTCCATGAAGGAGCCGGATAGCAATTGTCCGCTGTCTTCTTCGTAGACCATATGTTCCATCAGTGCTTGGCCCGCGCCCTGCACGATGCCCCCGTGCACCTGACCTTTGACCAGCAGCGGATTGAGTTCGACACCGCAGTCGTCGACCACGGAATAGCGCAGCAACTCGATCTCGCCGGTGTCGGGCGTGACCTCGACCTCCACGATGTGGCAGCCGTTGGGGAAGTTCGGCGCTTCGGGAATGAAGGTGCCGAACTCATACAGGCCCGGCTCCATGCCCTTCGGCAATTTGCCCGGCGCGAAGGCCGCCTGCGCGGCCTCGGTGAAGTCGAGCGAGCGGTCGGTCCCGGCGATGACGAATTTGCCGTCCGCCAGCGTAATGTCCTGCTCGGACGCTTCGAGCATATGGGCGGCGATTTTCGAGGTCTTGTCGATCACCTTTTCGGTCGCCATCAGTACCGCCGACGATCCGATTGCCGCGGTGCGTGACCCGCCGGTGCCGGTGCCGAATGAGACTTTCTCGGTGTCGCCTTCGATCACGCGGATCGCCTCCGGCTCGATGCCGAGTTTTTCGCACACCACCTGCTTGTAGATCGTCTCGTGACCCTGGCCGTGTGGTGTCGAGCCGACCAGCACGGTGACCGTGCCGGACGGGTCGAACCGCATCTCCGCGGTTTCCGGCTGCACGGCGGCAGCCACTTCGATGGTGCAGGACATGCCGATGCCGCGCAGCTTGCCTTCTGCTTCGGACTCGGCGCGCCGGGCCGGGAAGCCCGCGTAGTCGGCCTTCTCCAGCGTGCGGTCCATCACCTTCTCGAACTCGCCGCAGTCGTAGGTGAAGGTCAGCGGCGTCTTGTAGGGAAAGGCGTCCGGCGGAATGAGATTGCGTCGCCGCAGTTCCGCCGGATCTACCTGCATATCCTGCGCGGCGAGATTGATCATCCGTTCAATGATGTAGGATGCCTCCGGCCGCCCGGCGCCGCGATAGGGCGACAGGGGCGACGTGTTGGTCAGCACGCCGGAAACGCCGACATAGGCGGCGGGCGTGGTGTAGACACCGGCCAGTCCGCCGACATTCCCGGTGGGCGGCCCCATGCCCATGAAGGAGACGTAGGCGCCGAGCGCCGCGCTGGTCTCGACCTTGAGCGCCAGGAACTTGCCGTCCGCGTCGAGCGCCAGTTGTACGTCGCTGACGTTGTCGCGGGCGTGGTCGTCGGCGACGAAGCCTTCGCTCCGCTCGCAGCGCCATTTTACCGGTCGGCCGACCCGCTTCGACGCCCAGGCGACGAGCGGAATTTCCGGATAGATCGCGCCCTTCATGCCGAAGGACCCGCCCATGTCGCCGGTCACCAGGCGCATCTTGTTTTCCGGGATATGGAAAAGGTTCTTGCACAACGTGGTGCGCCAGGCCCACGGCCGCTGGATCCCGGCATAGATCGTGTAGTGATCCTCGCGCGGGTCGTAGTCGCCGAGCGCGCCGCGCGGTTCCATCGAATTGGCGTTGATGCGGTTGATCACAAAACGCTGTTTGACGACATGCGCGGCGCCCGCCAAGGCCGAATCGACCGCGTCCTTGTCGCCCGCCTCGTAAAAGAAGGCTTCGTTGTCGGGGCAGTCGTCCCAGATCGCGGGCGTCTCGGGGGCCGTCGCCCGGTCCGTCGCGACCGTGACCGGCAGGCTGTTGTAGTCGACGTAGACAAGCTCGGATGCGCTCTTCGCAATGTCGACGGTTTCGGCGACTACGACGGCAACGATTTGCCCGACATGGCGTGCGCGGTCCTTGGTCAGCGCCGGACGCGGCGGCCGAAACATCGGCGAGCCGTCGCGGCGATTGCGCGGCTTGGGTCCGGTGATCTCGCCCATGCCGTCGGCGTCGTAGTCTTCGCCGGTCAGCACGGCGATCACGCCCGGTTGCGCCATCGCTTCCGTGGCGTCGATCGATTTGATCTCTGCATGCGCATAGGGCGAGCGTAGCATGTAGGCATAGGCCTGCCGCGGCAGGATGAAGTCGTCGATATAGTTGCCATGCCCGCGCAATAGGCGCGGATCTTCGGTTTGCGGGACGGCTTGGCCAACGGCATATTTCATCATTGGGTGGCGTTCTCCTGGGCGGCCGTCATGCGGTCAAACGCCGTCGCGGTGGCGTTTCTCTCGGGCACCGATGCGACCATTTTTGGCAATGACGGGACGGATGAGTATTGTTGACGGAAGCATAATCGACAATCGGGCGCTGGGCCAAGCATTAGAGGATGACCGGACCATGAGCGACTATCGTAAACCGCTGCCGCAACCGACGCCGGAGACGCAGCATTTCTGGGATGGCTGCCGCGACGGCAAGCTGCTGCTGCAACGGTGCAAGGACACCGGCAAGGCCTATTTCCCGCCACGCCCGTTCAGCCCCTATACCGGATCGCGCGATGTCGAGGTATTCGAAGCCTCCGGCAAGGCAAAATTGTTCAGCTATGTCATCAACCACCGCCCGGCGAAGGGGTTCGAGGACGAAGCGCCGTATGCGATCGCCGTGGTCGAGCTGGAAGAGGGGCCGCGCATGATGACGAATATCGTCGATTGCGAGCAAACGCCGGAAGCCTTGGTGCTCGACATGCCGCTCGAAGTTGCCTTCGAGACCGCGACCGACGAGATCACGCTGCCGAAGTTTCGGCCGGCGAAAAGCTAAGGCGAGGAGATAGAGCCATGAAACCGCATTCCGTCGCCATTGTCGGCGCTGCCGAAACCACCGAGTTGGGCAAGATTCCCAACGTTTCGAACATTCAATTGCACGCGGACGCCGCGTTGAACGCGCTGGCCGATGCCGGGCTGAAACCGTCCGACATCGACGGCGTCGCCTGCTGCCGGGAGGAACCGACCGAGATTGCCTACTACCTCGGCATCACGCCGAAATGGGTCGACGGTACGGCCGTCGGCGGCACATCCTTTCTTATCCATGTGCGCCATGCCGCCGCGGCAATCGCGTCGGGTCTGTGCAGCACGGTGCTGATCACCCACGGCGAATCCGGCCGCTCGAATGTCGGCCGGTCGCGCGCCGCACCCCATGCCAGCAGCCTGAACGGACAGTTCGAGATTCCCTACGGCGTCGTCGGCCCGCCGACCATGTTCACACTGCCGGTGCTGCGTTACATGAAGGAATACAACGTACCGGTCGAGAAGATCGCCAATGTCGCGGTTGTCCAGCGCGAATGGGCCGCGCAAAACCCACGCGCGGCCTTCCGCGACCCGATCACCATCGACGACGTGCTGGACAGCCGGATGATCGCCTGGCCGTTCCGGCTGTTGATGTGCTGTCTCGTCACCGATGGTGGCGGCGCGCTGATCCTGACGTCGGCGGATCGGGCGAAGGATTTTCCGAAGAAACCGGTCTACATCCTCGGCACCGGAGAAAGTGTCGAAAGCCGGCTCGTCAGCCAGTTGGAGAGTTACACCAGTTCGCGCGCCTTCAAGGTGTCGTCAACCAAGGCGTTCGAGGAATCCGGCGTCAAACACAGTGAAGTGGACCATCTGATGGTCTATGACGCCTTCGCCCATCTGCCGATCTGGGGTCTCGAAGACCTGGGCTTCTGCGAACGGGGCGAGGGGCCGGATTTCATCATGGAACGCAATACCGCCCCTGGCGGCAAGCTGCCGATGAACACGTCCGGCGGCGGCCTGTCCTACACCCATACGGGCATGTACGGCATGTTCGCGCTGCAAGAGAGCGTGCGCCAAATGCGCGGCGAAGCGCCGGCGCAAGTGGACGGTCTTCAAATCGGCGTGTGTCAGGGTGTCGGCGGCATGTTCGCGGCGGCGGGCACGATCGTCTTCACCAATCAGGATCCGTAAGTTTCCGTGTCGGGTGCGGATCGACGGCAGAAAAAGAAGAGGAGACTCTCATGAAGGTAGGATTCATCGGCCTCGGGACTATGGGCAAGGGCATGGCCGCCAATTTGATCAAGAGCGGATACGATGTCCTCGTGCACGACATCAACAAAGCGTCGGCGGAACCGCATGTCGCCAACGGCGCGACATGGGCAGACTCTCCCGCGATCCTCGGTGAGTCCTGCGAGGTGGTGATGACCTCGCTGCCGGGACCGCCCGAGGTGGAATCCGTAGCGGTCGGCGAGAACGGCTTGCTGACCGGGATGAAAGCCGGCAGTGCGTGCTTCGACCTGTCGACCAACGCGCCGAGCATGGTGCGTAAGCTGCACGGTGACTTCGCCGAGAAGGGGGTTCATTTCCTGGATGCCCCGGTCAGCGGCGGCCCGCACGGTGCGGCGTCGGGCAAGATGGCGCTGTGGGTCGGCGGCGAGGAAGAGATATTTGCCAAGCACAAGGCCGTGCTCGACACGATCGGCGACCGGGCGCGATATATCGGGCCGATCGGCGCCGGGTCGGTGGCCAAGCTGGTGCATAACTGCTCCGGCTACGCGATCCAATGCGTGATGGCCGAGGTCTTCACCATGGGTGTCAAAGCCGGCGTCGAGCCGGCCGCCTTGTGGGATGCGGTGCGCCAAGGCGCGCAGGGGCGGCGGCGGACCTATGACGGCTTGGCCGCGCAATTCCTGCCCGGAAAATTCGACCCGCCGGACTTTGCCCTGCGGTTGGCGCATAAGGACGTGACGTTGGCGACGTCTCTCGGGAAAGAAGTCGGCGTGCCGATGCGCTTCGCCAATATGGCCTTGGAAGAATTGACCGAGGCGCGCGCTCGCGGCTGGGACGACCGGGACTCGCGGGTTGCCATGCTGTTGCAGGAAGAGCGTGCGGGATTGGAAATCGCCGTGGAGGCGGACGCCATCAAGGCGGTTCTGGAGAAGGACGGCCAGGATTAGACCATGAATGGCTGGGGAGATGCGGCCTATTGAATCGTCCCCCAAGCACCATAGATAGTACGATGTTTCGCAACGCCGGATTAAGGACGTCTATCGTGACTCTATGTCTTAGAAAGAGTGTATTGGCCGGATTTTTCGCGCTTTTGCTGCTGGGGTCTGGCTTTGCCGTACCGGCCGGGGCGGCGGATCGCGGCCCTGCGATCGGGAAGGCGAGTCCGCACGCATTGACGGTGTCGGACCAGAACGGCGATCCGCGCAGCCGTGAAAACCTGACCGGGGACCGCGGCTTGATCATCCTGTTCACGCGATCCTTCGATTGGTGACCCTTCTGCAAGATCCAGGCGGTCGCCTGGAACAAGCGCCTTAAAGAGATCACCGACCTCGGCTACACCGTGGCCACGGTCAGCTACGACCCCGTTGATACGTTGAACCGGTTCGCCAAGCGGCGGAAGATCGGCTTCACGATGTTGTCCGATCCGAAGTCGGAAGTCATCCGCGCCTTTGGCGTCTTCAATGACGAGCAAACACCGGGCGGGTTCGGCTACGGCATTGCCTATCCAACCATCGTCGTGCTCGACGCCGCGGGCATCGTGCGCGGTGTCTATGCGGAGCCGGGCTACACGCAGCGCCCCGATCCCGGTGCGGTAATCAAGGCTCTCTCCACGCTCAACGACGGGAAGTCCTAGGACCCGGGCACGGCGGCGTCCTTGCCGATGCCGCCATGCCGTTCCGACCAGGCGATGGGATCGGCGATATAGGCTTCGATCCCGGCCAAGGTCTTTTCGTCGAAGGCCTTGCGCTCACGGGCGACCGCCAGCACCTCGGTCCAGGTGGCGAGCGAGAACAGGTTGATTCCCAACTCGTCCATGTCCGGCACCTGATGGTCGAAGATGCCGTATTTAAAGATCACGAAAGTATGCCGCACGTCGGCCCCGGCCCGTTTCAGGCCGTTGCAGAAGCTGGCCTTGGTGCGGCCGTCGGTCGTTAGGTCGTCGACCAGAAGGACCCGGCTGCCGTCCCTGAAGGTGCCGTCCATCTGCGCGTAGCGGCCGATGCCTTTCGACTGCCGCCGGGCGACCACCAACGGCAGATGCAGCCGGTCGGCGATGATCGCGGCGAAGGGCATGCCGCCGCCTTCGCCGCCCGCGATCACGTCGAGCGCCTCGTATCCCACCATTGACAGGATCTTGCGGACGGAAAGGTCGATGATCGCCTCGCGCGCCAGGGGGTAGGAGATCAGGCGCTTGCAATCGACGAAGACCGGGCTGGCCCAGCCGGACGAGAAGAAGAACGGTTGGTCTGGCCGGAACAGCACGGAATCGGTGTCCAGTAGGATTTGTGCGGTCTGCGCACCCAGGGGGGAATCGTTGGTCATGTCAGCGCCTCCGGTGCGGTCAGCATGCCGTTCAACAAGACCTCGGTGCCCAGGAAAAAGTCATCGTAGTCCATCGCTTCGTCCGGATTGTGGGACCCATTCTCGTTCCGCACGAAGATCATAACCGACGGGACGCCTTCGTTGGCGAAGATCGCGGCATCATGTCCCGCGCCCGACGGAAGCTGCTCGTGATCGATGTCGAGTCTCTGGCAAATGCCGGACAGATGCGTGACCAGCCGGTCGTCCATCATCGCCGGTTCCGTCTCGACCGGCGCCCCGAGATCGAAGGAGACTTTTCGGAGGCGTTGGATGATCCGGGCCTCGTCGTGCACCAGTTCTTCGAACTCGCGCAAAAGGTCCTTCGACTGGCTGCGATATTCCAGGCTGAAGTTGATGTGGCCCGGGACGCGGCTCATGGCGTGCTCGTCCGGGTTCGTGCCGAGGATGCCGACGGTCACGACCAAATCTTCGCCTTGTTCCAGCAGGGCCTGCCAATGCCGGTCGAGCCGCGTGATCAATTCGGACGCTGCGAACACGGTGTCATGGCGCAGCCAGCGCGGCACGGCGCCGGAATGGGCCGCTTCGCCGGTGCAGCTCGCGTTCGGGTGGCGATTGTTGCCGCGGATACCGGTGACGATGCCGACGGGAATGCCGCGCGCCACCATGACGGGGCCCTGCTCGATATGCAGTTCGAAGTAACAGGCGATGTCCTGCGGTTTGAGGAGGGCGTTGCCCGACTGAAGCCGCTGCACGTCGGCGCCGGCGGTCCGCATATAGTCGATCAACGGATCGCCGGTGGTGCGGTGCGGCAAGGTCATGTCTTCCGGTTCCAGCCCGCCGAACAGCGCGCGCGACCCCAGATAGCAATGCCCGAACCAGGCGCTTTCCTCGCCGCGCAGCCCCATGACCTTGATCGTGCGGGGCGGCGTGATGCCCTTGCGGCGGAGTTGTACGAGGGATGTAAGGCCGGCGATGACGCCCGCGGCGCCGTCGAAATTGCCGCCTTCCGGAACGGAATCCAAATGCGATCCGCAGGCCACGAAGGGCTGGTCGGGGGTCTCGCCGGGCAGCGATATGATCAGGTTGGCCGCCGCATCGTAGCTGACGTCGAGCCCTTCCTGATCAGCGCGATCGGCGATCACCTCCATCGCCTTGGTCTCGCCGTCGCCGTATGTCGCGCGCGACACGCCGACGCCGTCGAAAGACTGGTGATACAGCGTATTGAAGATATCGATCGTCCAATCCCGAAGGTCGTTCGGGACCAGCCATTCCCTGGATAAGCTTGTCTCGGACATCGTTCCATCCATTCCGGGAAAACCCCCATCATCTTGCCGCGCCAACCTTTAGGCAAGATTAATTACAATCCTTCGTTGATGGCGCGGTCCGGCGATTGGTGCGTACAATTGTGTCGTTAACGCGCTTCCCATCCCCGCGGCCAGGAAAGGACCACCGCATGACATTGGACCTCGTTATCCGGAATGCACAGTTGTCGGGGCCGGACGGTTCCACCGTCGATATCGGGGTCGAGGACGGCAAGATCGCCGCACTCGAGGTCGGCTTACCCGACGGCGGTGAGACGGTCGATGCCGCCGGGCAGTTCGTTTCGCCGGGGCTGGTGGAAAGTCACTTCCATCTCGACAAGGCGCGTATCCTGGACCGCTGCGAGCCGCCAGCGGACCGCAAATCCACCGACCACATGAAACGGACGGCGGCGATCAAGCACACCTTTACCGTCGAGGACATCTACGCCCGGGCCCGCGACACATTGGAGCAATGCCTGCTGCATGGAATCACGCATATGCGGACGCATGTGGAAGTGGACCCCAATGTGGGGCTGCGCGGTTATGAGGCGATCGAACAACTCGCAAAGGATTACGCGTGGGGTATCGACCTGCAGCTCTGCGCCTTCTTGCAGGAAGGATGGACCAACAGTCCGGGCGGCGAAGAAAACGTTGTCGAGGCGCTAAAGCGCGGCGCGCCCGTCGTCGGCGGGGCGCCACGCTACGATACCGACCGCCCGGCGCAGATCGAGCGGATTTTCGTGCTGGCCCGCGAGTATGACGTGGACGTGGATATCCATCTCGACGGCGGCTACACCACGCATGATTTGGATATCTTCCAGGTCTGCGATCTCGCCGACAAGCTGGGCTGGGGCGGCCGGGTCGCGATCGGCCACGGCTCGAAATATTCCTGCTTGCCGCCCGAGGAACTGGAAGCGCTCGGCCGGCGGCTCGGCGACTCCGGCGTGTCGGTCGCGGTGCTGCCGGCGACCGACCTGTTCAACAACGGCCGGCATATGGACTTCAACGTGATCCGCGGCGTGGCCGACGGCAACGCGCTGAACGCTTTCGGCGCGAACTGCACGATATCCACCAACAACATCATGAACCCGTTCACGCCGTTCGGCGACTGCTCGCTGGTCCGCATCGTCAACATGTATGCGAACGTGATCCAGCGCGGCACGGTCGACGAATTGACGGAATGTTTTCGGATGATTACCGAGCGGCCGGCGCGGGCCATGCGGCGCGACGACTATGGGATCGCCGTCGGCAACCCGGCCGATCTCGTCCTCTGGAACGCCGCGAGCGCGGCCGAAACCATCGCGGTCGTGGCCCCGCCGCTGGCCGCCTTCAAACGCGGACGGTGGCTCTTCGAGCGGCAGGTGCCGGAGCTGCAGCGCCCCTAGATCAGGACCTCGACCAGGTAGGGGCCGTCGACGGCGATGCCGCGCTCGAAGGCGCGGCAAAGGTCGTCGGCATTGTCGACCAGTTCGGCTTCGACGCCCATGCCCTTCGCCAGACTGACCCAATCGAAGGCGGGCCGGTCCAGCGTCAACATGTCATGCGCGCGGGGTCCCGGATTGCCCGCGCCGACATTGGCCAATTCGCCTTTCAGGATGTTGTAGGCGCGGTTGGCAAAGACCAGCGTCGTCACGTCGAGATTCTCGCGCGCCTGGGTCCACAGGGCCTGCGGGTTGTACATCCCGCTGCCGTCGCTCTCCAGGCAGATCACCTTGCGGTCCGGGCAGGCGACCGCGGCCCCCGTCGCCATCGGTAGGCCGAGTCCGATCGAGCCGCCGCGGTTCTGCAGCCAATCATGCGGCGGTGCGCCCGCCGTCGTCGGATAGAAATTTCGCCCGGTCGTGATGCTCTCGTCGACGACCACGGCGTTCTCCGGCAACAGCGCGCCGATGGCCGCCGCGATCGATTCCAACGTGATCGGCCCGGTCGGCCGGTCCGGCCGCGACAACGGCTGCAGCGCTGCCGAGTTCGGCTTCGCGCCGACCGCATCGGCCAACGCCGCCATGGCGCCCGCGCAATCCTGTTCCGGCGCCGCCAGCGTAATGACCTCGCATCCTTCCGGGGCCAACAGGCTCGGCGAATTGGGATAGGCGAAGAAGGCCGCGGGCCGGCCCGCACCGACCAGCAGAATCCGCTCGTAAGGTTTCAGGACTTCCAAGGCCTGTGGGACGGGATAGGGAATCCGGTTGACGGGCAATCGGCCCGCGCCGCGCTGCAACCGGGAATTCATGCCTTCCGCCATGACATCGCAGCCGGTTGCGGCGGCGATGGTGCCCGCATGCTCCAAGGGTTCCTCGAACACCGCGCCCGCGCCGAGCAGCAGCAGCGTGCGCTTGTCGCCTTTCAGGATCTCTGCCGCCGCATCGATCTCGTTGGCGTCGACCCTCTCGCGCTCGGGAACGTCCGGGACCGTGCCGATCACTCCGTCTTCGCCCCATGCCGTGTTGGCCGGCAGAATCAAGGTGGCGATCTGCCCTGGTGCGGTGCGGGCGGCGGCGATTGCTTCCGCGCCGTCCGGACCGACCGATTGCGCATCCTGCGACGCTTTCACCCATGCGGACACCGGTCCCGCGATCCCGGCGATATCCGAGGTCAGCGGTGTGTTGTACTGGATATGATAGGTCGCGTGCTCGCCGACCACGTTGACGACGGGCGACCGCGCCTTCTTGGCGTTATGCAGGTTGGCAAGCGCATTTCCCAGCCCGGGCCCCAGATGCAGCAGGGTTGCCGCGGGCTTTCGGGTCATGCGCGCATACCCGTCGGCCGCGCCGCTGACGACACCTTCGAACAGGCAGAGCACGCAGCGCATGCCGTCGATCTTGTCGAGTGCGGCGACGAAGTGCATCTCGGACGTTCCGGGATTGGTAAAGCAAACGTCGACACCGCCTTTCAGCAGCGTATGCACCAAGCTTTCGGCGCCATTCATGACGGACTCCTCAATTTTGTTCGATGATCGCGCGGTCGCGCTTGCTCAGATGTTGTGCCTACAATCCATAGTTGGCGCGCCCCGTTTACGCAAGCCGCCGGGCGGGGCGATCTTATTTGCCTCTGCCGCCAACATGCGTTAGAGGGCTATATCCGGGCTTTAGGCTGCACAGAACGGTCGGAGCAGGAGGATCAATTGGGGGAAGGCATTCGCGAAATCCATGATGGCGATATCCGCGACGCACCGCGTGGCGACGTGCGATTTGGCGAGCCGGTCTGTATGACGGCGGCGCCGTCATTTACATGTTCGATGAGCATTGAGCCGGGGGCATTATGGACCCGTCGCTGATCGTTGCCCTTGTTCTCGTCGGCGCCGCCGCACTCGCGTTCGAATTGAATATTTCGAGCGCGATCGTCGAGATCTTCGCCGGTATCGTGCTGGCCTATTTCATCACCGATATCGGCGAGATCGACTGGCTGCATTTCCTCGCCAATCTCGGCATGCTTGGGCTGATGTTCATGGCCGGGTTCGAAATCGACGTGGACCGGCTGCGGAACACCTGGCGCGCCAGCGTGGTGATCGGGGTCTTTTCCTTATTCCTGCCGATGATCGGCGTATTCCTTGTCTGCCGGTATTTGTTTGAGCTGGATTTGCTGGCGTCGGGGTTGATGTCGATCGGATTGTCCACCACGTCGTTGGCCCTCGTGTATCACGCGCTCAAGGACCGCGGCCTGATGGATCAGGAAGTGGGTCAGGTCCTGCTCGCCGCGGCCTCGGTGGTTGACGTCATCAGCATGGTGCTGCTGGCGATTCTGTTGGGCGAATTGGGCTGGGGCACGGCACTGTTTCTGATCGTCGTCGTCCCTACGGTTGTGGGTTTGCCGCGCTTGGGCAAATGGATTTTCCGCCGCTACAAGGGATCGATCGTCGAGCTGGAGCTGCGATTCCTGCTCGTCCTGTTGGTCGGGATGGGCTTCATGGCCGAGAAAATCGGCGGTATCCATCCCGCGATCATCGCCTTCGGATTGGGTATCGTGATGTCCGAGGTGATGGAAGAACACGAAATCCTCGAAGAAAAGCTGAAAGGCGTCGTGTTCAGCTTATTCGGACCTGTCTTTTTTCTGCAGGCGGGAACCCAATTCGATGCCCGGCTGTTGACTTGGGATGTCTTGGGATCGGCGCTTATTCTATTCGTCGTCGCCTGTTCCCTGAAATTCATCGGGTCGGCGGTGCCCGGCCGTATGCTGGTCAACGCGTCGGGCCGGTTCATCGGCGCGCTGTTCAACTACCGGCTCAGCTTCGGTCTGATTTCCGCGACGGTCGGCCTTAAAATTGGCGTTCTGACCCAGGATCTCTACATTATGATGCTGATGGTCGTGATGGGCAGCGCCGCCTTGCCGGTGATCATGTTGCGCGATCGGCCGGCCGAACTGGACCCGTAGGGAACGATGGGATGACGAAACCCGACGACTCGATCCGCGTTCTTCACATGACGGATATGCACCTACGGTGGCATCAGCCGGGCACCGCCGACCGGACCGAACGGCTGTCGCGCGAGATGCCGGCGGTGCTCGAGCGCCTGGCTGACCGTCTCGATGAATTCGAGCCGGACGTCATCGTCTTTACCGGCGATCTGCTCGACGTGCCGGACCCGGTGGTGGCGGGCGACGTCGAGGACGCGGATGCGTTGGCCGAAGCGCTTGAGCAAGCCGAAGCCGACTATCGCCTGGTGCGCGACCGCATGCTGGCCATGAACACGCCCTTCGTTGTGATTCCCGGAAATCATGACGTGGTCGACCTCGTTCACAAGGTATTCCCGGAGTCGGCCCCGGTGATCGATCACGCCGGATTTCGTTTCGTCAGTTTTTGCGATGATTTGGACGACGCGCGGACGCCCATTCGCAGCGGCGCAGAGGCCGATCTGTTCGAATCGGTGCTGGCGGATCCGGAGCACGACCTGCCGCAAATCCACCTGCAGCACTATTTGGTCGAGCCGCCGACCTTCATGCGGTCGCAGTACGACTACAGCACGTCCCGCACGATGGCCCCGGCGATCGAGAGTTCAAACCGCGTCGTGGCGGTGTTGTCTGGGCACTATCACCCGGGCAGCCTGTTCATGGGACCGAGCGGGGTCTGTTACTCCGTCGTCCCCGCGATCTGTTCCGTCCCGCATCCCGTACGGCTGATGGATATTCGCCCGAGCGGCGGTATTCACATTACCGATTCTGCGGTCGATGCCGCTTGAGCTGTAGCGTTTGGGCCGGAAACCGGCCTTTATCGGCTCAGCTTTTTTAAATCGACGGGTCAGGATCAATCGTTTGTCACTCGGTCCCTTTTACACCGACAATGGTCGCCTAATAGGGTAATGGGGATACGCACACCCACAATGCCAAGAAATTTCGGCATAGAACCGAAGCCGGGCGCTAAAACTCAGGGAGGACGAGAATGTTTGCACGCAGAACGACGGTATTGGGTACTGCAGCGGTATTGGCGCTGGCGGCGGGAACGTTGCTGGGAACTGCGCCGGTCGTTGCGGCCGACGAAAGCATCACCATCCGTGGCGGCCAGGTCCGCGGCGCGTTCAACCGGACGGCCAGTGCCTGGGCGGTTTACCTTTCGCAGAACGTCGCCGGGCTGAAGGCATCGGCCGAGGCTTCAGCGGGCTCGATCGACAACACGCGCACGGTGAATGCCGGGCGGGCGCAACTGGGGCTGGTCTTCGCCAGCGATCTCTATCAAGGCTATCGCGGGGAAGACACGTTCAAGAAGCCGCAGACCGACGTGCGCGCCCTGACCTATCTGTTCGGTTCGGTCGGGCATTTCGTCGTTCCCGCGGACAGCGACATCAAGAAACTCGAGGACATTCAAGGCAAGACGATATCCATGGGCGGGCCGGGGTCCGGCTCCGCGAAGAACCTGACCGCGCTGCTTAAGCATGTCGGCCTCTGGGGCAAGTTCAAGGCGGTCTATGCGGGCAAGAAGAGCCCGGAAGCGCTGAAGAACGGTAAGATCGCGGCCTATAACTGGCACCCCGGCCTGGGCAACGCGATGATCCGCGATACCGCGTCGTCCATGAAGATTCGCTTCATCGACATGGATGCGCCGGCCGGCAAATCGGGCTTCTACAAGAAATATCCCTATTTCGGACCGACCACCATCCCGGCTAGCGTCTACCCGAATGTGGACGCGGATACGGCGACCTTCGGCACGGGAACGGTGATGATTGCCCATTCCGGCGTCTCGGCTGATATGGTCTACAAAATCCTGAAAGCGGTTTATTCGGATGAGGGAAAGGCGTTCCTGGAGAAGTCCGCCGGTAAGATCGTCAAGCAGATGAAGAAGGCCGATGGTCTTCGCACGATCACCGTGCCGCTGCATCCGGGCGCCGTGAAATTCTGGAAAGAACAGGGTGCGAAGATTCCCGCCGATCTGATGCCGAAGTAACGGCGCCGCTCGGCTAGGGACAGCGGCGCCGCGCCCGGCGGATTGCCGGGACGCCGCCGCGGTCGTGATGCGGTCGGACAACGACATAGCGGTCGACACGCCGCCACCATCGATCGGCATTCCCAATGCCTTGCCCGATGGGGCGATCGGGATCGGCTACCGGTTCATTGCCATATGCTTCGGCGTGTTCGTGATCTGGTCGGCAGGGCCGGGAATCGCGGAAGATCAAATCCATCTCGGTGTCTTCACGCTCGTCATGTGGGTGCTGGCCTTCGCCGTCTTTACCGGCCGGTCGCCGGTCTTGAAACGCACCCGGCGGGTGTTGGACCTGGTGCTGATCGCGGCGGCCATCCTGTGTCTCGGCTATTACATCATCGAGTATCTTCCGTTGATCGAGCGGGCCGGCGCGTGGACGTTGACCGACACGCTCGTCGCGGGATGTTCGGTGTTGCTCGCGCTCGAGGCCGCGCGGCGCGGCATCGGTCCCTGGATTCCGGCCATCGCGTTGTTCGCGCTCTTCTATGCGTATTTCGGCTGGATCTTTCCCGAATCCGTGGCCCATCGGGGCGCGGACATCGCCCAGATCGTCAACTACAGCCTCTATTCGCAAGAGGGCATATTCGGCGTCATGACCAGCGTCATGGCCAACTACGTGCTGATTTTCATCTTTTTCGGCGCGTTCATGCAGCGGTCGGGGATGGGAAAGTTCTTCATCGATCTGCCGATGGCGCTGGCGGGCCGGTCCCCCGGCGGCCCGGCCAAGGTGTCGGTCGCCGCGTCGGCGGTCTTCGGGTCGATTTCGGGCAGCAGCCTGGCCAATGTGGTGTCTACGGGGAATCTCACGATCCCGCTGATGAAACGGGTCGGCTTCCGCCCGCATGTCGCGGGCGCGGTCGAAAATTCGGCCTCGCTCGGCGGGCAGCTCCTGCCGCCGGTCATGGGTTCCGGCGTGTTCATCATGGCCGAGATTACCGGCATTCCCTATGTCGAGATCATCAGCGTGGCCGCGGTTCCCGCCTTGCTTTATCTCGGTTCGATCTGGCTGATCGTTCATTTCGAGGCCCGCAAGTTCGGCATCAGCGGCGTGGCGGAAGGGGAGACCTCGCCGGCGATGGATGTGCTGCGGCGCGGCTGGTATCACATCGTTCCCTTCGCCGTCTTACTCGCCTTTCTCATCGCCGGATATTCGCCGGACTGGTGCGCCGTCATGGCGATCAGCAGTACGGTGCTGATCAACTGGATCCGGATCGCCTTCGCCCGGTTCGGCTTGGCCGCGCGCCCGGACGAGATCATGGGGCCGCGCACGCTGGCGGACACGTTGGTCGAAGGGACGACCAATGCGCTCGGGATCGGCGCCGCCGCGGCGGGTATCGGCCTTATCGTGGGCATGATGGCGATGACCGGCGTCGGCCTGAAGATGAGTTTGTTGATGGTGCAGTTGTCGGACGGCAGTCTGTTGATTGCTATATTGCTCGTGGCGGTGGCATCGCTCGTCTTGGGCATGGCGTTGCCGATCACCGCGTCATATCTAGTGCTCATTGTTATCGCCGGACCCGCATTGCAGGAACTCGGCGTCGCGTTGATCGCGGCGCATATGATCGTATTCTGGCTCAGTCAGGATTCGAACATCACGCCGCCGGTCTGTCTCGGCGCCTTCGTCGCGGCATCGATCGCCAAGGCCGATCCATGGCAGACGGCTTGGGCGAGCTTTCGTTTCGCCAAGATGCTCTATGTGGTGCCGTTGCTCTTCGCCTTCACGCCGATCCTGATGACCGGCAGCGTCACGGCGGGACTGTGGACGATGGCGACGGCCGCCGTTGGGACGATCGCCTTCTCCGCCTGGACCGTCGGTTTTCTCTACCGTGAAACGCGTGCGTCCGATTGGGTGGCGCTGGGCGTCATCAGCCTGTTTTGTTTCTGGCCGGCGGATCAGCCTTTCGTGGCATCGCTCGACGGCCGTCTCGTGAATATCGTCGGCGTCGGCGGATTGGCTGTAATCTATCTGTGGCAACGCCGCAGGCCGGCCGACCTTCTTGTTGCAGCAGAAAAGAAAAAGTGAGGACTAAGAATGACGCAGGACAGCATACCTGTCTGCCAGGGACCTGACCCTAAACCGAAGAAACCGAATTTCGAGATACCGCCGCTTGCATGCGATACGCACGCGCATATTTTTGGCCCGGAATCGAAGTACGATTATTCGCCGCGGCGCGGGTATACGCCGCCGGACGCGTCCCTCGAGGATTACCTGCGCCTGCATGCAGTGCTTGGCATGGAGCGTGGCGTCCTGACCCAACCCAGTGTCTACGGCGTCGACAATACCGCGATGTTGGATGCGGTCGCCCGGGAGCCCGACCGGTTGCGCGCCGTCGCGGCCGTCGATGCAACCGTCAGCGATGACGAACTCGAGCGGCTGAACGATGCCGGCGTTCGCGGCATCCGCGTGAACATCGTCGATAAAGGTGGAAATCCGTTCAGCGACATGGCCGCCGTGGAACATATGGGCGACCGCATCCGCGATTTCGGCTGGCATATCGAGGTGTTGATCCATGTTTCGGATTTTCCGGATTTGCGAAAGACCTTCGCGCGCTTTCCCGTCGATATCGTCTTCGGCCATCTCGGCTATATGAAGACCGACAAGGGGTTGGACAATCCGGGTTTCCAAGACTTTCTTGGCCTGCTGAGTGACGGCCGGGCGTGGGTCAAGCTGACGGGCACGTACCGGATCACCACGATGGCCACGACGCCGTATGACGATGTCAAGCCGTACGGGGAGGCGCTGATCGAGACCGCACCGGACCGCGTGTTATGGGGCAGCGATTGGCCGCATCCTTTCGTGCAAATGCAGATGCCGAACGACGGCGACCTATTGAACATGCTGGCCGATTTTGCGCCGGACGGGGCGATGCGGAAACGCATCTTGGTGGATAACCCGATCGCGCTCTACGGGTTCGAATAGGGTTTTAGAAGGAGGATTTTCGATGGTCACCATAAAACCGAAAACCGTCGTGACGATGAAGCTGCATGGCGAGTGCACGACCCATGCGCGGACCGATGTCTCCGCGGACAATCTCACCATGGTCGTCGACGAACCATTGGAACGGGGCGGGTCCGGCGAAGGGATGTCGCCGACCCAGACGATGATCGCGGCGTTGCTCGGCTGCACGAACCGGATCAGTCAGAAGATTGCCGCGGCGAACGGTGTCACGGTGCAGGCCATGACCGTCGATGCGGAAGCGAAGTTCGACCGGCGCGGTGCGGATATGAAAGAGGACATCGCCGTTCCGTTTCCCGAGATCGCGCTGACGATCGCCATGACGACCGATGCCGACGATGCGGCGATCGAAACGATCAAGACAGACCTGCCGAAGTTCTGCCCGATCTCCAAAGTCATTCGGGAATCCGGCACGAAGATTACCGAAGAGTGGATCATTACCCGGCCATAAGCAGCGAATGCGCTTATCCGGTAGAATCGTAACCAAGCAACATAAACTAGGGAGGAAAACCATGCGACACGGACTCATCTTTGCGGCGGCGCTGGCGATTGCCGGCTACACCGCGCCGAACGCGTTTGCGGCGGAAAAAGTGACGATCCTCGGCGGCGGCGTGAAAGGGCAGCCCTATCAATTCGCGGTTGGTCTCAGCAAGATTCTGAAGGACAAGGGCGGTATCGACGCGACACCGCAGTCGGCCAAAGGCATGGTCGCGCAAGCTCGGATTCTCGCCAAGGGCGGCGCGGAATTCGCATGGGGCCTTGGCGGTCCTATTGGCGCCTGGGCGTACAAAGGCACGCGCCGTTTCGAAAAGGAAGGACCGAAGAAAAACCTGCGTGCCGTTCTGGCGTATCCGTTCGGATCGTTCCATTGGTTGACGCTTTCCGATTCCGGGATCACCTCGGTTAAGGACTTCAAGGGCAAGCGGATTTCGGTCGGTTCGGCGTCGAGTACGACACAGACCTTCGGCCGATACTTCTTCGAGGCGCATGGTCTCAAGAAAGGCGACTTCAAGGAATTGACGCCCGGCTTCAGCGGCGGCTTCGGGGCCTTGCGGGACAAGAGCGTCGATGCGCATTTGACGATGGGTTTGCCGCCCATGAGCGCGGTTCAGGAAATCACGGCGGTGCGTAAGGTGCGGCTGGTCAACATGGACAAGAGCGCGGTCGAAAGCGTGCTGAAGGAATACGGCCCGGGCTTGCAGGTCTCCTCGATCGCCGCGGGCGCCTATGGCGACAACCAGGTCAACAAGGAAGCGGTGAACACCATGTCGATGTTCTTCGGCTTCTCGACCGCCGACAGCGTGTCCGCGGATGTGGTCTATAAGGTCACCAAGGTCCTGTTCGAAAATCTCCAGGAGTTCCATGGCACCGCGAAAGCGGCGAAGAGCGTAACGCTTGCCGGCGTGTGCACGGGCTTGTCCCTGCCGCTGCACGAGGGTGCGAAGCGCTATTACAAGGAAAAAGGCGTCGCCGGCTGTAAGTAGGGAAAGCCGTTAGAAGACGGTAGGCACAAATGCCCGCCACCGGTCCGGGTGACCGATCGGTGGCGGACGGCCCTGTGTCGCCGTGATGGGAGGATCGGTGCAGGCCTATCTGTCACTCCGGGCGCGGTTTTGCCTGTTGCTCTCGATCACGATGTGCGTGTTCGAGCTCTACACGGTCGGCTTCGGCGTGCTGTCGCCGCTTGCGCAACGCGCGACGCTGCTGGTTTTTGCTGCTGTAATGGTATTCCTGCTGTTCCCGGCGGCGAATTGGCCGGCGCGGCCGGGCTTGTCCGCCGGCCGGCGCGGCCTGGCAATCGCCTGGGATATCTGTTGCATCGCCGCGGCCATCGTGACCTGCCTGTTTCTTATCCTCGAGGAGGATGCGCTCGCCGACCGGAGCGGTGCCGAGACCCAGCTCGATCTCATCATGGCGGTGGCCGGGCCAGCCATGTTACTGGAAATGACCCGCCGGTCGGTGGGGTTGCCGTTGTTCCTGATCGCCTTGGGCGCGATCGCCTACACCTATTTCGGCGATATCTTCCTGGTCCTATTATCGCCGGTGTTGGTCGCGGCGCTCCTGCACCGCTTCGCCTCGCCCAAGATTGCGGGGATCTTCGTGGGCGCCGTACTCTTGTCGCTGCTGATCCCCGACATTCGCGGTCTGTTGGATCCGACGATCTATCCGTTCCAGGGCGAACGCCTCGATCGGATGGCGGCCTACCTGTGGCTGACCTCCGAAGGAACCTTCGGGACGATCGCGGCGATCATGAGTCAGTTCATTTTTATCTTCATCCTGTTCGCCGGCCTGCTGGAGAGTACGGGGGCGGGTCAGGTCTTTATTCGGCTGGCCTTTGCGTTGACCGGCCGGTACCGCGGCGGGCCGGCGCAGGCCGCCGTCGCCGCCAGCTCGATGTTCGGGATGGTGTCCGGCAGCACGATGGCGAATGTGGTGAGCACCGGCGCCTTCACGATCCCCTTGATGATCCGCACCGGGTTCACGCGGGTCTTCGCCGGCGCGGTGGAGTCGGTTGCGTCCTGCGGCGGTCAGATCGTGCCGCCGATCATGGGCGCCAGCGTGTTCATCATGTCCGAGATCATCGGCGTCTCCTACGCCAAGCTGATGCTCTATGCGTTGATTCCGGCGGTTCTGTACTTCGGCAGCTTGTCCTGCGCGATCTACTTCGAATCCCGGCGTCTCGGGTTGGAG
This sequence comes from Alphaproteobacteria bacterium, assembly GCA_965228425.1. Taxonomy (GTDB): domain Bacteria; phylum Pseudomonadota; class Alphaproteobacteria; order UBA8366; family UBA8366; genus JAJFJD01. The sequence goes on from OZ245815.1 coordinate 966,605, forward strand.
CGCTTGCCTAAGTCGGAAATTCCGGTCATCGGGGATCAAGTCCGCGCGGGCGGCTATCTGCTTGTGCCGATCCTGATGCTTCTGGTCAGCATCATCGGCGGCGAGACACCGGGGCTTGCCGGGTTCAAGGCCACGATCACGCTGCTCGTGCTGATCGATCTGGTCCGCGCCCTGCGCGAATCCCGAATCGCGTGGCCCGGGCGCGGCGTTCTGATCGTGACTCTGTTCGGATTGGCGTTGCTGGCGCTGTGCCTGTTGGCGGTGCCGGCGGAGAGCCCGCTGCAGGTCCGCATTCCCGTTCCCTGGTTCGGCGAGACAGCATTGTTGCGGCTCCTTCTGTTCGGTGTCGCGGCTGCGTGTCTCATCCATCCGTCGTTGCGGCATCTGCCCATCGCCGTCCCGCTGGCCTTTGCGATCGCGGACTGGAACGGGTTCCTCTCCGTCGGTGGGCTAGTGGAAAGTCAAGCCGTCGCCATCGGCATCGGCATTGCCTTCCTTGCGCTCGTCGCCCTTTTGTTGAAGGGGGCGGCTGGTGCGCCACCGGTGGAAGGCGGATTGTCGACAGGGCTGATTCCGCTCGGCCGTTCGATTATCGACGGCTTCGACAAAGGGGCAAAGACCGCGCTGAGCCTTGTTGCCGCGACCTATATCATCGGCACGATCGTTGGCCTTTTGGTGTTGACCGCAGCCGGGGTGCGGATTTCCATCCTGGTCACGGACATGGCGGCGACGTCTCTGTTCCTGGCGTTCTTCCTGGTAATGCTGGCGTCGTTGGTTATGGGCATGGGACTGCCGACCGTGGCCGCTTATCTGTTGCTCGTGATCGTGGTGGCGCCGGCCATCGGCAAGTTGGGCGCGCCGATCGTGGCCGCGCATATGTTTATCTTTTACTACGGCGTGCTGAGTTCGATCACGCCGCCGGTGGCGCTCGCGGCCTATGGCGCGTCCGGATTATCCAAGGCGGATCCCCTGCATACCGCGGTCATGGCCTGCCGGCTGGCGATCACCGCGTTCATCGTGCCGTATCTCTTCGTCTACCATCCCGAATTGTTGTTGCTCGAGGGGTCGCTCGCCGACAGTGCCTATCGATTGGCGGTGTGCGGTTTCGGGATATTCCTCATTTCGATGGCGGCGATCGGGCAAGGTTGGGTGACGCTCGGGGTCGCCAGCCGCGCCGTGCTTCTTGCGGCCGCGCTATTGCTATTCATGGACATCCCATGGCTCAACGCGTGTGGTGCGGCGATCGGCGCGGGGCAATTGCTGATGCAGCACCGCCAGTCACGTTCGGATATCGGCTCGCCGGCGGCGTAGACGCCATCTCGCTGGTGTTAATCGGGAGCGCCGGCGGCTGCGCGCCCTTCGGCTTCCCCGAACAGCCAGTCGCGGAAGGCGATGACGTTTTCGCGTTCCATCGCCTTGTCCGGCGACACAATGTAATAGGCGAAGGTTGAACACGCGGTGACGTCGAAGGGTTTCACCAGCAAGCCGGTCGAGAGATCGGACTCGACTAGCACGCTGCGGCCGAGCGTAACACCCAGCCCTTCCACGGCCGCTTGGATCGCCGTGCTCGACAGGCTGAAGCGGGGGCCGCGTGCCGTGTCGATATCGTCGACGCCGGCATCGGAGAGCCAGCTTGCCCATGTCGGAAAGGTTTCGTGCAGCTTGTTCCCTTCGTCGGCGTAGTGCAGATAGCCTTCGTCGTGCAGCAAGGTATGGTGCGCCAGATCGGCGGGTGTCCGCAGCGGCATATCGTCTGTGATAATGTTCGGACTGCAGACCGGGAAGACCTCTTCGCCCATCAAGCGTTCGGCGCGCAACCCGGGATGATTCCCCGCACCGAACCGAATGGCGATGTCGATCTCGTCGCGGGAGAAGTCCGCCAGCTTGTGCGACGCCGCGACCCGGACATCGATATCCGGATGTTTCGCTTGGAAGCGATGGAGACGTGGCACCAGCCATTTGGCGGCAAGCGACGCCGAACTGCTGACCGTCAGGCCGATCTGCGCGTCGACATCGCGCAGCCGGTCAACGGCGTTGGAAATCTGATCGAGACCGTCGCGCAGCCCCGGCAGGCAAGCCTGCCCTGCATGCGTCAACAGCAGCGCCCGGTTAAGCCGGCGGAACAGCTGCATGCCGAGATGATCTTCGAGAAGTTTGACCTGGCGGCTGATCGCCGCCGGCGTGACATGGAGTTCGTCGGCGGCTTTCGAAATGCTCATATGCCGCGCGGCCGCTTCGAACGCGCGCACAGCATTCAGGGGTGGTAGCCGCCTGCTCATCCGCCTCACATTACATTTTCTAAATGGTCGGCGGTTTTGGCTGCGCCTGTCAAGTATCGCGCGGGGTCATGATCCGAGTATTACACGGGTCATACCGGCGAGATTCGGCATAACAAAGTCTTCAGGTTTGTCTGGTCGGAAATTGGGTCGCGCTGCGTCTTGTCGGTCAGGAAATTGACCGACCGCCACGGATGAAACGGCTGCCGTTCGCCCCAGCCGATCGGAATGAACACGGAGGTCGGCCGGATTCCCGCATGCAGCCAAGCGACGGCCTCGATCTCGCCATGCGATGTTTCGATGCGGACCCGGGCGCCGTCGTCGATGCCGTGCTCCTTCGCCCGGTCCGGGTGGATTTGCACGTAGAGATCGGGCCACATCTCCTGCGCCTGCCAGAAATAATGCGTCCAGCTATGGAAATGCGGCGCGGGCGGCCGGCCGGTAACCAGTTCGGTATCGAAACCTTGCGCCCGCAGCTCGATGCCGGGCGATTGGTTGCCCGGCGGCACGATCTCGCCCTTGTTGGCATGCGTGGGCACTTTATAGAAGGGCGACAGCACGCTTGCGGTATCGTCGCCTTCGGTCCGTTGAAAATAGGGCAGATCCATCAACTGCTCGCGCTCGCTATAGAATTCGGGCACGGCCGACAGCCCGAGCGTCGTGAACTTGTCTTCCAGTTCCGGCGTCCAGAATTCCAGCTTGCCGCTGGGCGTGGGGAAGCGCGTTCCTTCCGGCTGGCCGACGGCGGTGGTCCCTTCGAGGTACAGCGTATCCTGTTCCGGCGCGTCCTCGGTCGCGACCGGGAACCGGACCCAGCGATAGGGCGTCGAATGCAACCGCCGTTGCGTGACGCCGCGCAGATGGTCGTTGTCGATGCACATCTCGTCCCAGAAGACGGCGGAGTCCTTGTATTCCTCCTTCAACACGTCGTCGAAGCCGAAACGTTTGCCCAACTCGATCCAAATCCAGCCGTCGGGCTTGGCGTCGCCGGGCGGGTCGATCATCCGGTCGATCCAGACGACGCGGCGGTCGTCGTTGGAGCGGCCGATCTCGCCCTTCTCGATCCCGGCCGCGGCCGGCAGCACGTAGTCCGCATAGGCGGTTGTCTCGTTCGGGAAGAGTTCGATATGCACCAGCAGGTCGAGCGCCAAGAGGGCGTCGCGCGATTCGTCCTGATTGGGCCATTGGCCGAGCGGATTGTTGCAGGCGATCATTGCCTTCAAGGGGTACGGTTTCCCTTGCCGCATGGCTTCGGTCCAGCCGACCGGGCTTTTCCTAATCATCGGCCGTTCGATGGCCGGGCGGCGGTCGGCGGGGGCATTCGCGGCCACGGGCGGGCCTGCGGACATGTTGAAGAAGGCCCCGCCCTGGCGGCCCCAGTTGCCGGTAATCGCCATCACATACATGAGCGTGCGATTGGATTGCACCGAGTTGGTGTGCTGGTTGACGCCGCGGCTGGCGAACATCACGCAACCGTCGGCGCCCGCGATCTCCTCGGCGAGGCGGCGGATGTCGTCCGCTGGGATGCCGGTGATCGGTGCGGCCCAGTCGGCGGTGTATTCCTTTTCGATGATCTGGTCGCGCCAGTTTTCCCAGCCGAGCACCCAGTCGGCGCAGAACTTCACATCATGCAGGTCGTTCGTCAGGATGTGATGGGAGAGGGCGAGGCCGAGCGCCATGTCGGCGCCGGGCCGGATCGGCAGCCAGCGGTCCGCCTTGCTCGCCGTCACCGTCAGGCGCGGGTCGACGACGACCATCTTCGCCTTGTTGCGGATGCGCCAGTCGTTGACCATGCCGAAATAGACCGGCCGCGTCTCGCCCTGGTTGTCGCCGATATAGACGTAGAGTTCGGCGCTGCCGATGTCTTCGGGCGTGTAGCTGTTGCCGCTGCCGATCGTGCCCTGGGTCATCATGTAGGACAGGTTCTTACCGGCGGCGCAGAACGGATCGGTGCCCTCGAAGTTATGCGTGCCCCACATCTGGGCGAACAGGCGCGAGTAGCCGTTCTTGGTCAGGATGCCGGTCCGCGTCCCGACGTATAGTGCCAGCGCTTCGGGACCGAATTCGTCGCGCACCGATTTCAGTTTTTCGGCGATCTCGTCGAGCGCCTGATCCCAACTGATCGGCTCGAACTTGTTCTCGCCGCGCGCGCCGACCCGCTTGAGCGGCTGCGACAGGCGTTTTTCGTTGTGATAGAGCTGCAGCGTCAGTTGCGACTTCGGGCAGACCTTGCCTTTCAGAACCGGATCGGTGTCGTTGCCGGTAACGCGGACCAATTGGTCGCCCTTGAAATGAAACTGGGTGCTGCAGCAGTTGAAACAAAGGTTGCAGCCGCCGGGTTCCATCCGGTCGGCGGTGCGGTCTTCGCGCGGCTGACCGTAGGGGTAGTCCGCCCCGGCTTCCGCCACTAATTCCTTAGCCGCGGCGGATTCCATGAAGGCAGGCGGCGTGCGGCCGGCGATCGGGTCCTGATCGTGCGCCAACGTTCCGAAGGCATCCGACTCGGGACGCGGGATGCGGTCCAGATAGACCGTGCCCGGGCCCATCAGGAAATGGTCGTTGTCGCGGATCGTGCGGTCTTCTTCCAGCGCCATCGCCACCAGGTCCTGGCGCTCGCCGAAGCTGATCGCGTGTCCGGGGCAAACGCTGGCGCAAGCCGGGCCTTGGCCGTTCCCGCGCCGGTCGGAACATAGGTCGCATTTCACCGCGTGATGGCCCGCGGCGTCATAGCCCATTGCGCCATAAGGGCAGGCGATCACGCATTCGCCGCAGCCGGTGCAGCGGTCCTCGTTGACGCGCACCACGCCGGTGACGGGGTCTTTCTCGATCGCTTTCGGATTGACCGGACAGGCGCGCAGGCAGGCCGGGCGGTCGCAGTGCTGGCAGGTGACGGTCAGGAAATCGAGCGCCGGCACGGTCTCGTTGCCGAGCCAGACCACCTTGTTGCGGTACTCGCCGGGACCGAGGCCGTGCTCCTGCTTGCATGCGACTTCGCAGCTCTTGCAGCCGATGCAGCGTTCCAGGTCGATCATCAACGACAAACGTCCGCCGCCGCTGCCCTGCATTCCATCTACCATTGCGTTATATGCCACCACGTTATGTCGCCGCCGTCGGCGACGTATCCGGCGAAGAAGGTCACGGTGATCACGTGAATGATCAACCCGATCACGAAAAGATAGGCGAGCGCAAGATGGGCGGCCCGCCAATAGGCCTGCTGCGGCGGCACCATGCGCCGCGTGCCGATGATGTCGCGCTCCGCCCGCACCAATTTCGCGTAGTCGGCCGCCAGGCGAGGATGCCGCAGCCAATGGGACAGGGTCAGCGAAAAGGTCCCTTCCTGCGCCTGCGGGTCCAATTGCCGCAGCAGGCCCGATTTTTGATCGATCACGGCGCGGAGCCGGTCGCGTTGTCCCGCGGGAAGCGGACCGAAATGGCCGTATTTCTCCCCGAAGGTGCTGGAAACCCGGCGGCTGAGCCAGATGCGCGCATAGACGCCCAGTACGATCAACCCTAGCAGTGCGAGGAACAGCAGCGCCGGCGGCCGCCGCAGGTACCCGGCGGAATGGATCACGACCAGCACCGTGCCGAGGCAGGACGCAATGATATGCGCGTTGAACCAGAAGGGCGGCGATCCACCGCGCCCGGCGCGTTTGACCAAGACGAACACGGCCGAGACGAGCAGGAGGAGCGCGCCGAAAACGCCGCATAAATAGAGAACCGGGCTGCCCGGTGTCTTGAGGTCGTCCGGCAGGAAGACTCGGGCGACGGCGTAAATCAGGATGACCGCGGCCAACCCCGCGACGAGAGTACCGAGCGTACGGTTGCTGATATCCGGCCGGCTCATAGGTGATTGCGGTTCATTATTGTTGATTGGTGTGGCGTCGCAGAAGCCGAGCGAGGGAAGGCTTGATGGTTATTATGTTACCACAGACGGTCCGTTTGCCCACTGCGCGGATAAGTGCCGCGTTAGATTCCGCCGGTTATCCCAATGCATTTACGGCCGCTTCGACGCCTGCGCCGGGGGGGGCATCATAGCCGTGTCGGCGCAAGGTGACTTCGAGTGCTGCGAGGCAGGACAGCACGCTCTGTCGCCGGCAGACATATCCCATGGTGCCGATGCGCCAGATCTTGCCGTGCAAGGGCCCGAAGGACGTGCCGATCTCGATGCCGAAATCCTCCAGCATCGCGTTCCGCACGTCATCGCCGGTGACGCTGTCCGGAATATAGACGCCGGTCACGTTGTCCATCCGGTGATCCGGATCGCCGTATAGCCGCAGGCCCATCGCTTCCAGCCCGGCTCGAAGGCCTTGGCTCACGTGCCGGTGGCGGGTCCAGACATTATCCAGGCCCTGTTCCAACACGACCCGAAGCGATTCGCGGGCGGCATACAGCATCGACGTGGATTCGGTGTGATGGTTGAGCCGCGCCTCGCTCCAATAATCCATCAGCATCGGCAGGTCGAAATAGTTCGACTGAATGCGGGGGCCGTTGCCGGCCTTGAAACCCGGCGGCTGTATTCCGGCTTCCACATGCTTCCGGTCTTTCAGGCGGTCGACGACGCGCGCATTGAAGGTGATGGGCGCCGAGCCCGGCGGCCCCGACAGGCATTTCTGCAGGCCGGCGGATGCGATATCGATTTGCCAGGCGTCCACCTCGAACGGCATGCCGCCGATGGTCGCGGTAGTGTCGACGAAAAGCAGCGCGTCATGGGCGCGGCAGATCGGTCCGATCTCGTCCAACGGCTGCGCCATCGTGGTCGAGGTGTCGCCATGCACCATCGCGACAAGGCTGGGCTTGTGTTGCTTGATAGCGGCTTCGATCGTTTCCGCCGGGAATACCGTGCCCCAATCGGTTTCGAGCGGGACGACGTTTGCGCCGCACCGTCCGGCAATCTCGGTCAGAAGATGCCCGAACCGGCCGAAGATCGGCACGAGCACCGTATCGCCCGGGACAATGAGCGAACTCAGCGCCGCCTCGATGCCCGCTCGCGCGGTGCCGTTGACGAGGAAGCTCCATTGGTTTTCGGTCCGGAAAATCTGCCGGACCAAGGCCATGGTCTCGTCCATGTATTGCGTGAATTGCGGGTCGAACTGACCCATCATCGGCATCGACATGGCGCGCAGGACGCGGGGATGGACGTTCACCGGCCCGGGTCCCATGAGAAGCGAAGGGCGCGGATCGAGGTCGTCGAAAACGGCTCTTTCGGTCTCTGATGGTTTTTGTTTGGTCACGGGGTTGTCCTGCGCAGCGAAAACCGGGGCGGTGTCCCGTCACCATATATACCCCGCCGTCGGGGCCGCAACGGGCATCTCCGAAAAGGCGGGCAATCCTCCGACGCCCGAGATCTTCCGTCCGGTCGGCCCAGTTGCGTCGGGTCATGCAGGCAGAACCGTGTCATGGGGCGGCCGATGCAACCTTAAAATGAAATTTTGGCCGATTCTTTCGCTGATGGTCGGTGAAATCCGGTCGCTTCGCAATCGGCCGGGATCGAGCGGATCCCTTAACTGTCGAAATTCGTCAGCAATTCGAGGCGGTTCTCTGCCGAAATGAACCGAACCATAGACTGAAATAAAAATGGTCCGGTTCGCGTTTAAATCAAAATTAACGATAGAAACCGTATGCTTCCAATTCGTTACGCCGAGCTGCGCGTTGCGCGGGAAAGCGCGATGGCGCGGCAACTTTTATTAGAACTGAGGCGATACTAGCTGGTATCGGGAAAAGAATGGCAAGCACGACCGAAATAGAAAGCCCGACCGAGGGCGACTGGCAAAGCAAACTCGCCTTCCTTGAAATCGACGACAGCACGCAAACGCAGTTAAAGGCTTTCCAGCCAACTCTCGAAGAGCATCTCCCGGATTTGTTGGATAGGTTCAATGCGCACATTGCGCAGCATCCGGATTTCCGGGAGACGTTTGCCGACGCGTCCGCCGCCGCGCGGCTTCGGGATGCCCAGGCCGAACATTGGCGGCGCTTGTTCAGTGGCCGGTTCGACGATGCCTACCAGAAGAAAGTCGAACATATCGGCAGTGCGCATGCGCGGATAGGGCTCGATCCCGGCTCGATCATGGCGGCCTACCGGTTCTTTCTCAGCCAGGTAACGGATGTTTTGCTCAAACGTGGGAAATGGCGCGCGAGGGATCGTGGCGACCTGCTCGGTGCCGTGACCAAGGCGATCTTTCTCGATATGAGCGTGGCGCTCGGCGCCTACTCGGCCGAACGGAAATTGGCCCATCAAGCCCGTCAAAACGAGTTGGCCGGCGAATTCGAAACCAACGTCAAGGAGGTCGTCGATACGGTTTCCTCGGCCGCCGGCGAAATGCGGGCATCCGCGGAGTCTTTAGCCGGTGTCGCGGACCGGACCAGCGACCATTCGTCCCGGGTCGCCACGGCGTCCGAGCAAGCCTGTTCGATGGTCCAGGCCGTGGCGTCCGGCACCGAAGAATTGTCCGCCTCCGTCACCGAGATCGGCGAGCGGGTCGCGCGGTCCACCGAGATTGCGAAACGGGCGGTCGAAAATGCGGCTCAAACGAACGAGTCGATTCAGACGCTTGCGTCGTCGGGCGAGAAAATCGGCGAAGTCGTCAGCTTGATCAGCGATGTTGCCGAGCAGACGAATTTGTTGGCGCTCAACGCCACGATCGAGGCGGCGCGCGCGGGCGAGGCGGGCAAGGGTTTCGCGGTGGTCGCGGCCGAAGTGAAGAGCCTTGCCAACCAAACGGCGAGCGCCACCGAGGAAATTTCCGAACAGATCAAGTCGATGCAGTTCGAGATCCAGGGATCGGTGGAAGCCATACAGAATGTCGGCGGCATCATCGAGGAGATCAGTGCCGTCGCCGCGGAAATCGCGGCGGCCGTGGACCAACAAGGGGCATCGACCCAGCAGATTGCCGCCAACGTCTCCGAGGCGGCCGGTAATGCCGAGGACGTTTCCAACAGCGTGTCGGATCTCAGCGCGGCGACCACGGAGACACAGGCCTCGGCCGCCGAAGTGCTGAACGCGGCGGACGAGCTGTCGCGGCAAGGAGAGACGCTGCGCGCCGAGGTCGATCGATTCCTCGAGAGCGTCAGGGCCTGATGTCGAATTCGAACCGGAGGGGCTGGGTTTTTGCGCCCGAAACCGCGGGATGCCCGCTTGGAGTATGTCATGGGTGATGTTTTGCCGAAGCGGAAGGCGCCGGATGCGCCACGAATCGAGGCGGTTCCGAAAAGCGATGCGGCGCCGGTCCGGGAGAACATACTTCCCCATCCGAATCGCGAAGCGCGGCTGAAGACCGGGATCACGGATTTGTCCGCGAAATTTCCGAATGCGCGGCAGCGTGCATCGGACGCCATCCTTAAGCTTATTAAGATGCTGTCGGGCGTCGACCACACACTTGATCACCGCCGTGCGGAAGAATTGAAGGTCAAGTTGATACGGGCCTTGGCGGTTCTGGAGGCGATCCATAACCGACCGGAATCCGTGTCGAAGGACGAACTGGAATCCCTGAAGCAGGCAATGATGTTGCTGCACGAAGTCGAACGGCGGGAATCGCAGAGACGGTCCGCCGACGGGACAGGGATGCCTGGATTTCCGATTTAGAAACACCGTACCGCGGCGGTTGCGTCAATGGTCGCTCCGGTGACGGAAACACACAAGAGATGACGAGAAGCAGGATGAGTTCAATGAAGATATTCGCGGTACTGGGTAATCTGAATATCGGCAAGCGTATCTACATCGCGCTGGCGATGCCGTTCCTTCTGGCCATATTCCTGGGTGTTTCGGAAATGCGCCAGGACTGGGCGCGCAAGTCCGATGCGAATGTTTTGCTGACGTTGGGTAACCTTGCGCCGGCGATTAGCGCACTGGTTGGCGAGTTGCAGAAGGAGCGCGGCATCGCGGCGGCCTTTCTCAAGAGCCAGGGAAAACAGCATGCCGACACGCTTCCCGCCCAGCAACGGCAGACCGACGCCCGCCACGTGGAATTCCGCACGGCGATGAAGACAGCGGCGCTCGAACGGTTCGGCGGAAATTTGGCGAAATCGTCGAAAACCGTCGAATCGGCCGTTGCGACGTTGATGGGCCACCGGGAAAAGATCAACAGCAAGTCCACGAATATGGCGCGGACCATGAAAATCTATACCGCGACAATCGAGCGGTTGCTCTCGGTCGTCGACCAGATGGCGATAATCGGGTCCAACGGCGACGTCTCGCGCGCCATCACCGCCTATACCGCAATTCTTCACTTGAAGGAGCATGCCGGCCAGGAACGGGCGATGGGGTCGGCGGGTTTTGCCGATGGATTCTTCTCGCCCCATATCATCGAGGCGATGTTGAAACAGATCGAGGCGCAGCGGATTTACGATTCGCTCTTCCACGTCTATGCCACGCCCGCCCAAAGCGCGGCCTATGACAAGGCGATGGCGGATCCCGCCGTCGCCCAGGTCGTCAAGATGCGCAAGATCGCGGTGGATAGCGTCCAGACGGCGAGCACTGGTGACGTTAAACCGGCGGATTGGTTTGCGACGATCACTAAGAAGATCGACTTGCTCAAAGGATTCGAGAATCGCCTCGGTGCCGATCTCATCGCAACCTTGCACGGAGTGAAGGAAAGCGTGACGCGGTCGCAGCAGATGCTGCTGATCTTCGGCACGTTGATCCTGCTCGCCTCCGGCTGTCTCGGATACATGATCGTGCGCAGCATCACCCGTCCGGTGGGAGCGATGACGGCAGCGATGACCGATCTCGCCCAGGGCAACTATGACGTCGAGGTCCCGGCATTGTCCAACCGGGACGAAATCGGTGAAATGGCGCAGGCCGTTGAAATCTTCAAACAGAACGGCAAGCGAATGAAGGACATGGAAGCGGAGCAACGCGATCAAGAGGAGCGCGCCGAGCAGGAAAAGCGCGAGGCCATGATGGCGCTCGCCGACGACTTCCAATCGCGTGTCCTTGGCATTGTCCAGGCGGTGTCGTCGTCGTCCACGCAAATGCAGTCGACCTCCGAATCGATGAGCCAGATGGCGCAGGATTCGAGCCGCAAGGCGGCGCAGGTTGCGTCGGCCTCGGAGCAGGCCACGGCGAACGTGCATGCGGTGGCGTCGTCCGCGGATGAATTGTCGGCGTCGGTCAGCGAGATCAATCGTCAGGTCGGGCAGTCCAACGAAATCGCGACCCGGGCCAACGGCGAGGCGGAACACACCAACGAGACCGTGCAAAGCCTCGCCAAATCGGCACAGAAGATCGGCGAAGTGGTCAACTTGATCAGCGATATCGCCGAGCAGACCAACCTGCTGGCGCTGAATGCGACGATTGAGGCGGCGCGTGCCGGTGAGGCTGGGAAGGGCTTCGCCGTCGTTGCCGCCGAGGTGAAGAACCTTGCGAATCAGACGGCGCAGGCGACCGAGGAAATCGCCGCCCAGATCAGCGAGATGCAGTCGGTCACCGGCGACGCGGTCTCGGCGATCGCCGGAATCGGCGGGACGATCAAAGAGATCAACGGTATCGCCGAGACGATCGCGAGCGCGGTCAGTCAGCAGGGATCGGCGACTCAGGAAATCGCGGAGAATACCCAGCAAGCCGCCGCCGGCACCGAGGAGGTCAGCAACACGATCGCTGAAGTCACGAAATCCGCGTCGGAGACCGGGTCCGCCGCCGAGGAGGTGCTGCAGGCCGCCGGCGAATTATCGAAACAGTCGGTGGCGCTGCAAGGGGAAGTGGAGAACTTCCTGGTACAGGTTCGAGCCGCATAGTTGCCAAGCGCTCGGCCGTCGAGGACCGTGGCGGATGCCTGCCCGCCGGGTCCTCGCGGTCGATGTCACGGCCGTCAGGAGTCGCCGAGGAATGTGTTCATCCAGCGGCCGTAGTCGGCGTCGCGGGTCACGCGCTTCATAAGGTCGCCCGACGCAACGCCCGGCAGATCGCCCGGCTCTGTACCGTCGCGCAATGCCTTTAACGTGTCGTGGACGGCCTGCACCGCGGCCATGAAGGGTTGATGCCCCTGCAGGCAGACCCGGACGCCTTGCTTGCCCAGATAATCGATGTCGGACAGCTCGGGTCCCCGTCCACCCAGGATGAAGGGCAGGTCCACCGCCGACCGTAGGGCTTCCAATTCGGCCTTGGTCTTCACGCCGACGAAGAACAGTGCGTCCACGCCGGCGGCTTCATACGCCTTGGCGCGGGCGACCGCGTCATCGATGCCGGCAAGGGCGACAGCGCTGGTCCTGCCGGCGATCACGAGGTTTGGATCCTGGCGACCTTCCACGGCGGCGCGCATCTTGCCCACGCCTTCCTCGATCGAGATCATACGGGAACCGCCGACCGTGCCGTAGGGTTGCGGCAACTCGGTGTCTTCGATCGAGAGCGCGGCGACGCCAGCGGTTTCCAATTCTTCCACGGTTCGTTTCACGTTCATCGCATTCCCGTAGCCGTGGTCCGCGTCGACCAGCAGCGCCAGATTTCCGGCCCGGCAAATGCGATAGGCTTGATCGGCGAACTCGGACAGTGTGAGCACGATGATGTCGGGCGCGCCGAGGACGGTCATCGAGGCGATCGATCCCGCGAACATACCCACTTCGAAGCCGAGGTCCTCGGCGATCCGGGCGGAAATCGGGTCGAATACCGAACCGGGATGTACGCAGCGGTCTCCGGCCAGGAGGGTGCGAAACCGCTCCCGTCGTTCGGTCCAATGCATGGCGTGAATTCCTCGTCGTTGTTGGTTTTTGATTTCGATGCTGCCTTCAATATAGCGCATCGATCGGGGTGTCGTCTTTTGACGAGCCCGCCGATCGTCGTCTCAGGAAGCGACGCCCAGCAACATCTCCCGATAAACCGTTTGATCGCGGAGGGTTTCCGCCAGCGTGTCGAAACTGTCGTCTACGGCCTTCGCCAATTTCTCCGGCCCGCCGAAGCGCGCCAGCGTGTCGGTCGGCAGGAATTTGATCATCAGAGCGGCGGTGCCGGGCGGGATGCCGGCGAAATGAACGCTCACGACGCCATGGTCGCGCAGGAGGATCATCGCCAGCCCGGCGGTTGCCTCATAGGGGACAATCGGGGCTTCGTTGATGCCGGCGCGCGCCATCGCGGTTTCCAGGATCGCCTCGCCGGTCAGCTGCACGGTTACCGGCGTCCGGAACAGCGCTTCCGGTCCGAGCCGTTTTTCCAGCGCGTCGGCCACCTGCATGGTGTTGTCGACCAGTTCGCGGACTGTCGCATGCGAATATTGCTGCAGGCTTTCGGCGACGACGGGCAACAGCATCTGCCGCGCCTCGTTTCCCATCTCATAAGCGCGGGTGCGCATCGCGGCGACGATATCCGATCGGCCGCCGACCACGCCGAGCCGCGGGCCGGTGGTCCCGTATTTGTCGAGCCCCGTCGCGGCGACATCCACGCCGAGTTCCAGGCTGCGCGGCTGATCGAAGATGGCGGGACCGACGCGTCCGCCGCCGGCATCGTCCAGCACCACCGTGGCGCCAAAATTATGTGCGATCCGCACGATCTCCAGAATCTCGTCGGCGGGGAGGATTTCATAGCTCACGGCGAGCCGGGTGAGAAAAACGACTTTGGGCGTTCCGATCTCTTCCACTGCGGCCTTGAAACCCGCGAGCCCGATCGAATCGTGAAATTCGCCGCGTCCATGCGCGACCGCGCGGACGACCGCCGGATGGCTGTAGCGCGGCGATACGCCGATCACCAGGTCGCCGTCATCGATCAGCACGTCGCCCGCCAGCAGCAGGCCGGCGGTCAACCGGTTGGTCACGAGGATGTCGTGCTCCTCATCGTTGCCGCCCATGTGGGCCAGTCCCAGCTCGCGAACGGTGTCGGTGTACAGCGCCGACGCCATTTCGTCGTCGAGCAATGCCGCGTCGATTTCGGGCAACTCGAGTTTTCGTTCGAGCCCGCTCAGCAGGTAGACACCGTCGGGTCCCTGCTCGGCGCGCCGGCGGCGGATATGTTCCCAGGCCACGCGCAGCTTCCGGAGGTCGGATTCGGTATCGGGCAGGATGCTCCCGCGCGCGTAGGGGAGGCCGGGCGCGATCGGGTTGCCGAAGGAATCGTGATTTTTGGTTGTGGACATGCCGGTCTTCCATATTGCGGCAGTTCGGTCTGGCGACACCAATCATCATTGTGAGAATGCTGCCGTGATAAGGCAAGCGGTTACGGCACGGTGTAGGACTGCGACCAGACCGGCGGGTCAAATTGCTTGGACGACCAGTTTGGTGCCGCGTGACGCGCCGCTCGGGCTGCCGATAGGTGGGCGGCTGGCGTCATAGGTGATCAGTCCGCCTTGGTTCTCGCGGGTCTTTCCAACTCAGCATCGATCTTGTGATATCGTTCATTGCAATCGGGCTGCCGAACAGCGCTGGACCCGAACGCATAACAAGACGGACCATCCATTCATGAAGATCATCGTCATCGGGGCCGGCATCGGCGGCTCGGCGCTTGCGCTCAGCATGCAGAAGGCCGGGCTCGACTTCGTCCTGCTGGAGCAGGCGCCCGCCTTCAAGGAAGTGGGCGCCGGGATACAGCTCAGCCCGAACGGCGTCCGGATTCTCGAGATGCTCGGGCTGGCGGATGACCTAGCCGGATTCTGTGCGGAACCGGATTTCCACAAATACACCGTGTGGGACACGGGTGAACTCATCCTGCGCACGGCGTTGAAATCCCTCGTGCGCGAGAAATACGGCTATGCGTATTATCACGCGCACCGATCCGACCTGATCGCGGCGTTGACCAAACCGTTGGACCGCAGCCGCCTCAAGACCAACACCAAGGTCACCGCTGTCGGACAGGACGGCGATACCGTTTGGGCCGAGTGCGAGGACGGCAGCCGCCACGAGGGTGACGTGCTGATCGGCGCGGATGGTATTCATTCGGTGGTGCGCGAACAGGTCTTCAAACCCGATCCGCCGCGCGCGTCGGGGTATGTCACATGGCGCGGCGTGGTCGACACGCCGGATATCGCGCATCTCGACATTCCGATCTCGGCCTATGTCGACATGGGACCGAAATTGTCCTTCGTCTATTATTATGTCTCCGGGGGGGGGCAGTTGAATTGGCTCGCGCTCGGGCAGACCAACAATGAGAAACGCGAATCCTGGTCGCAGAAAGCCAGCAAGGACGAAGTGCTCGCCGGGTTCGACGGCTGGTACGACCGGCCGCGCAACCTGATCGAGGCGACCGACCAGCCCTTCGTCACCGCGCTATACGACCGAAATCCTTTGGATACATGGGTGACCGGCCGGATCGCGCTGATGGGGGATGCGGCGCACGCGATGCTGCCCTATCACGCACAGGGCGCCGTGCAATCGATCGAGGATGCCTGGGTTCTGGCGCGCAGCTTGGCACTCGGCGCCGACGATCCGGTGCGGGCGTTGGCGCATTACGAAAGCCTTCGGTTCGACCGGGCCAACCGCATCGTGCAGCATTCCCGCGCCGCCGAAGGCTGGTACCATGTCGAAGACCCGGACGAGGTTGCGCGGCGCAACGACCGCTTCCGCCGCAACAACGAGAAATACGGCGACAAGATCACGCCGCAGCAGCACTGGCTCTATAGCTACGATGCGGAGAAGGCCGTCCTCGGCACCGATCACGAATGGCGCGACCTGCCGCCATGGTAGCGCGGATGATCAGTTGATTGCCGGGTCGGCGCGCAGGCGGTCGACCATGAAATCGACGAACGCCCGTACTTTCGAGGACGCCATTCGCCCTTCCTGGTGAATCACGTGAATTGGAACGGGCGGCAGTGCGTATTCATTCAATACGGCCTTTAGCCGGCCCGCGTCGAGGTCGCGCGCGACCTGATAGGACAGCGCTTGCGATATGCCCCAGCCGCGAACTGCCATGGCGATGGCCGCGTCATTGGTGTTCACCCGCAGTTGCGGCGAGATCCGGATCGGAAGCGGCGTCCCGTTATCCTGGAACGGCCACTCGCGGGCGGTTTCGATCGCGATCGATTGGATGAGCCGGTGTTGTGTCAGGTCGCGCGGGTGCTTCGGCACGCCGTGTTCCGTCAGGTAGGGTTGTGCCGCGAAGACGACCCGGCGTACGGCGCCGACACGGACGGCGGTCAACGATGAGTCGGGCAAGTTGCCGATCCGGATCGCGATATCCTGTCCCTCATCGATTAGGTTGACGATGCGGTCGACGAACAACGCCTGGCACGTGACGGCCGGATACTGGTCCAAAAAGTCGCCCAGGATCGGTGCGACGTACAACCGGCCGAACAGGGCGGGCGCGGTCACGCGCAACTCGCCGCGCGGCGCGGCATGGGAGCCGACGGCCGCTTCCTCCGCTTCCGCCATCTCGTCGAGGATGCGGCGGCAGTCCTGCACGAAGCGCGCGCCGCTCTCCGTCAACCGGACGGACCGTGTCGTCCGGATCAGCAACCGCGTGCCGATACGCTCCTCCAACGCCGAGACGGCGCGCGTTACCGCCGGCGGTGACATCGCCAGGGCGCGGGCCGCGGCGGCGAACCCGCCATGCTCGGCCACGGCGGCGAAGACCCGAATTTCCCGGAACCGGTCCATCCGATTATTCCAATTTTCGGAACAGAAGCTCGGAAATTACACACACTCAATCCGGCAGGCAAACTAACGGTCGCGTCCCGGGTATCGTTTCGTCGTCGTGACAGCTCGATCTCGGCGTCCCGGGGAGGGTTTAAGGGGCTGATGTCGCCTATTAGCACCCGCCGTTGACTCTCGGTTAAAATTCACCCGTGCCGAAGTCGGATTGTCGGCGATGCGAAGAGGATACTCATGAACGACCTTGATCAAGCCGATCTGCGCGAGCGGCATGCCACCGACATCGCGGCGCTGGCGTCGCACTGGCTCGACGCGTTCGAGACCGCGCTCCGTGCTGAAGACGCCGGTGCGGTTTCCGCCCTGTTTCAGGCGGAGAGCCATTGGCGGGATTTGGTCGCCTTCACTTGGCACATCAGCCCGTATGCGGGCGCCGACGACATTGCAGCAGGATTGGTGGGCGCGCAGCGGGCGACGAAGGCGCGCGGCTTCGCCCTTGCCGCGGGCCGGACGCCGCCGCGCCGGGTCGTGCGGCTCGGGATCGACGCGATCGAGGCGATTTTCGAGTTTGAAACGGCGGCCGGTCGGGGCAACGGCGTTGTGCGTCTGGTCGCCGATTCCAATGCGCCGTCGCGCGGCGGGTTGCGGGCCTGGGTGCTGCTCACCACGCTGGAAGAGCTGACGGGATACGAGGAGCATGTCGGCGAGCGGCGGCCGACCGGCGAAGCCTATTCGCGCAACTTCGGCGGCGATAACTGGCTGGACCAACGGATCAAGAGCCAGGCCTATGCGGACCGCGATCCGGCGGTGCTGGTCGTCGGCGGCGGGCAGGCGGGACTTGGCATTGCCGCACGACTGGGCCAACTCGAGGTCGACACGTTGGTGGTCGACCGGCACGAGCGGATCGGCGACAACTGGCGCAAGCGCTACCACTCACTGGCGCTGCACAATGCGATCCACGTCAACCACCTGCCCTATATGCCGTTTCCGCCGACCTGGCCGAAATACATCCCGAAGGACATGCTGGCCAACTGGTTCGAGTATTACGCCGATGCGCTGGAGATCAATTTCTGGACCGGCACCGAGTTCGTCGACGGCGCCTATGACGATGACGCCAAATGCTGGCGCGCGACACTCCGTCGACTGGATGGCACCGAACGCGTCATGCATCCACGCCACGTCGTGTTCGCGAACGGCGTCAGCGGCATTCCCAAAATCCCGACCCTGCCCGGGCTGGAGGATTTCGCCGGTGAAGTTCTGCATACCGAAGGCTTCACCGATGGGGCCGCGTGGAAAGGCAAGAAGGCGCTGGTTCTGGGCACCGGGAACAGCGGGCATGACGTAGCCCAGGACCTGCACAGCCATGGCGCGGACACGACGATCGTCCAGCGCGGGTCCACCACGGTGGTCAGCGTCGATCCCAGCGCCAAGCTGAATTACGCGATCTACGACGAGGATCCGCCGCTCGAGGATTGCGACCTGCTGGCCGCATCGTCGACCTATCCGCTGCTCGTGCGCGGCTACCAACTCGCCGTCGAGAAGATGGTGGAGTTCGACAAGGAATTGATCGAGGCCTTGATCGCCCGCGGTTTCAAATACGACCTCGGCGAGGACAAGACGGGGCATCAGATGAAATACCGGCGGCGCGGCGGGGGCTACTATCTCGACTGTGGGTGTTCCGGCTTGATCATCGACGGAGAAATCGGCCTGTTGCAGTTCGACACGATCGAGCGTTTCACCGCCGAAGGCGCGCTTCTGGCCGACGGCACGACGGTGCCGGCCGACCTGATCGTTCTCGCGACCGGCTATTTCGCCCAACAGGAACTCGTGCGGCGCTTGCTCGGCGACGCGGTGGCCGACGCGGTCGGCGAGATCTGGGGCATCGGCGAGGACGGCGAGATGCGGAATCTTTACAAGCGCACCGCGCAGGAAGGGCTGTGGTTCATCGCCGGCAGTCTGGCCCAGTGCCGAATCTATTCGAAATACATGGCGCTGCAGATCAAGGCCGTCGAGGAAGGCATGATCGACGGTGGCGGCGCCGGCTGAGAGGTTTACAACAGGTCCGCCACGCCACTCAGGTCGGGCAACTCGTGCGTCGGCGGGTAGCTCGGATCGAGAATCTGGTCGCCGTGCCGGTTCGACCAGGCGCATCTCATGCCGGCGGCGACCGCGCCCAGCACGTCGTTGGCGCTGCCCGCGACATGCAGCACGTCGCTCTTGGGGATGCCGAGAACCGTCGTCGGTAGGTCATAGACCGCCGGATGTGGTTTATACTTGCCGGCGGTTTCCGACGAGAGAACGTGATCGAACGCCGTCGCGAAATTCCGGGCGACCGCGTCCAGCATGTCCTGATCGCCGTTCGACAGGATCGCGACGGCGTGTCCCTTGGCTTTCACCGCGGCGACGGCCTCGTCGGCCTCCGGCCATGGTTGCAGGAAATCCCAGGCCAGGGTCAGCCGGTCGCGGGTGTTGCCGCCGAGCGTGACGCCGTTCCGCACTGCGACGTAGTCCAGCGCCATGGCCGTGGCGTCGCGGAATGACGTGCGCTCGTGTTCGAGCGAATTGCTGATGGCGGCGCGTTCCATTTGCTTTGCGCGCCAGGTCCGGACGAAGACGATGGCTTGCTCTTGCGGCAGGCTCAACAAGTCCATGACGACCGGCGTCAAGCCGCCTTCGATATCCAACAGCGCCATGTAAACGTCGAAGGTCACGAGCGATGGTGCCGTCATGTCGAAAATCCGCTAGCCGTTAACAGCAAAGCGCCCGCGATCAACGCGGGCAACGAAACCTATCTTCGTGGGAGAGTTTACCGCCTCGCACAGAAAACGGCCACCGGGAGCGTCATGCGTCCCGGTGGCCTAATTCGAATAAGCTTAGGCTGCGGCGGTGGCAGTCCGCTTGCGGCGTGCGACCCATCCGAGCCATGCCAGCGCGGACAGCAGCAGCGGCAGGGCGGCGGGAATGGGTACCGTGGTCAACGAGGCGACCGCGCCGGAACTCGGGAAGTTGACGACCAGCTTGATGATGCCAATTCCTTCAGCGCCGAAGGCAATGATTTGCAGAAGGTTGTCGGCGCCCAGCGCGGGGGTAACGACGGTCGGCGCGCCAACGCCTTCCTTGAACAGCTCCAGGGAGATGCCGGGGCCGTTGTCGTTGTCCAGCAGAGTAAGCTGGGTCAGCGTCGTCGCGTTCTCGAAATCGAAGGTGATCGAGCCGCCAGCGCCGGAATCGCCCGGTGCCGGAGCCACGCTTGGGTCTTGAATGATCAGGACATTACCCTGCGGCGCCGAGCCGAAGGTGGGGCCGGTCGCCAAATCGCTGTCGCCGCCGGAGCAGGTCGTGCCGAAGTCGGGGCCGCAATTGCTGTCGAAGAGGCTGAGCGAACCGCCCGTGCTTGAAATGGTAACGCCGAAGCCGTCGTATGCCGTCGCGCCATTGAACGCGCCGGGCGACAGCGGCGCGCCGTTGTCGTCGGTTTCGAAATCGATTGTCATCGCGTGGGCGGTGCTAATCGAGTTCGGCAGAAAGGAGCCGAAAACGAGCAGGAATCCGGCGAAAACCGCCCAAACCGCCATCTTGGCTATATATGTCGTCGATTGTGTGCCTGTCACGGTCTTGACCTTTCCCATTGAAATGCCGACCGTTTCCCGGCCGGGCGATGTTTCGCGACACCTTACCTAAAGCACGTGTCGCGGCCGCTTCCGTTCCATATTCACACTCAACGTATCGGCTGTATCAGAGGTACGTCCAATGTGCATTGGCACTACTTCTTTGAGCTTATTTCACCGAAAGATCGTATAGAATGGTGACGAAATCGGTTAGGAAACCGGCGTGATCTATCCAAAATCGGCGTGGGCCGCGCGTTATTGCGGAGGAACCTTGCTCAATTTCGGTTCGGGGACCGGGACGAGGTTCGCGTTGTTGAACTGAGATCCGGATCGGGAATGCAGTATCCAGTGTCCGGCCTGCTGAAACTGTGCCCAGATCACGCGCGCCGCGCGCTCAATATGTCGAAGCGTCGATTGGAATAGCAGCACGGCGGCGCCGGGATCGGCGGCTAGGCGTCGAAACACGCCAGCGACGTTGCCGTCATGCAGTGGCTCGACGACCGATTTATAGCGAATGTACCGAACCAATTTCTCCTGGCGCTTTTCCAACTGCCGCCACGCGCCTGGATGGGTCTCCGCGTCGAACAGCGCTAGCTGCCGGTCGAGGGCTTCCAACTGCGGAATGATGCAGTCGACGCTGGGCGACGTGCTGATCGATTTTTGATGGATCCGGTAAAAATAGGATGGCTCCAAGACGAACAGCAGAGGGCCTATGCACCGCAGGCAGTCCAGCAGGAAATAGAAATCTTCCCCGACCGTGAGCTTTTCGTCGTATCGGAGACCATGGTCGATCAGCAACTGACGGCGGATGATCGGTTTCAACAAACCCATGCACGCTGTCTTGCCGAGTCGGTCTTGAATCAACAGTGCTTCTGAATCGACGGGCCGCGACCGCTCTGTGCCTTGCCGGACGAGCCGCCGATGCGGAACGGCAAACTCGGACCGGATGAAGAACTGGTTGTCGGCGACGAAGGGATAGTCTTCCAGTTCCGCTTCCGCCAAAAGACAGGACAGGCGGTCCTTCGTGTACCAATCGTCCGCATCGAGGATGGCAACCCATTCGCCCCGCGCGGCGTCGAATCCGATGTTGCGCGCACGCGCCGGACCGCCCTGTTTGTCGCTTCGGATCAAACGGATGCGAGGGTCGCGGACGCTATACCGTTCGACGATGGCACAGGTTTCGTCGGTCGAGGCGTCGTCCACGACGATGACCTCGAGGTTTCGTTCCGTTTGCGCCAGGGCCGAGTTCAGCGCGATATGGATAAACGGCGCGCCGTTGTGAACGGGGACGACGACGGAAACGCGAGGTTTCGAGGTTTGTTGTTCCATATTCATTTAATGCGCAAATTCGATTTTTGGTTCCGTTGCGTTCGCCGTACCCGGGCAGAGCGCCGGTATCGTCGGCCGATCCGTCGGTGCGTGGACCCCGAGGATTGCCGCGAATGTCGGGGCGAAGTCTCTAACATCGATGGGCGCGTTCAGGCGTTGCCGCGGCCAGTCGTCGGCGACGCCGAAGAACCGGCCGGCCGGCCGGTGGTCGCCGGACCGGGTCCGCAGGAGGCCGGTCTTGTCGACGGTCCCGATCTTGGATGACATGGCGGCGTTGATCGGATTCGAGCGGTTCCACGTCACGAGGATATCCGGCAGATAATCCAGGCATTCACCCGCATGATGGTCGCGCGTCCGAATGATTTCCGCGGCGAGCGGTTCGCCGGTTTCTGCGTTTGTCACCGCGCCGAGGTCGGTGATGAGCTGCGTGCAAACCGCTTCGTAATCGTCGCCGGGTTGGACGACCCCGTGCGCCTCGCGACCGGCGAGGTTGATCCGGATACCGCCGGTCCGGTCGTTCGCAAAGACCTCGAAAAATCGGCGGTCTTTCCGGTTCGGCTGAAATCCGTCCCGCGATACTCGGTTCCGCAGTGGCTTCAGCGGCCGACGGACGGCGTCGGGCATGCCGCGCCAGATGCCGCGGACCAGTTCCATGGCCGGGCTGGACTGCGTCTCGGTGCCAAAACTGTCCAATCGGGCGAGGATGCGGTCGAGCAGCCGGGTTCCGCTGTGTCCCGGTCCGATGCCGTGGCTGAGATAGACGACGACGCGCGCATCGGCCCGCACCGCGTCGACCATACGGCCGACGGCGCGGTCGAGCGCGATGTATATGTCCTTCAGCGGATCGCCGACTTCCGCCGCAACGGCCGCATCGTGGTCGGGCGAGGATGCGTCGTGAATGTGCCAGCATCTATGGCCGCCGCAATGCGCCTCGGTGAAAACCGTCATGAAGAACTGGAACGGCTGGTCGCGCCAATAATGCAGCGCCATATCCGTCTTGTTCTCGATCCGGCGAATATAGGTATCGCGGAAGGTGGCGACCTGCTCGGCGGTGTCCACCGGGAAGAAGTCGCTCGAATGGCCGCCGGCGGGGTCTTCGCCGAATCGGCCGATGATTTCCGCGGCCAGTGCGGGCGGGTGGGTGCGGAATCCCATATAGTCGCCGCCACCGGCGGGAACATGGGCGCCACGGTCGACGATTTTAAGGCCGTTGATGTCGCCGGTCGGGAAACTGTAGGGCGCGTCGATGACGGCACAGCGCTTGCCCGCCTGACTCAGGGTTGTCCAGATCGCGTCGTGCCGGGTCGCCTCCGGCCGGAAGGGGACATGGTCGTAGCGGGTGCCGTCGAAATGCCGCGCGCCGTCGAACTGGCTGGTTTCCGCCGGCGAACGTCCGAAATAGAAGGCGGGCCAGCAGCTGCCGGCTTCCAGTCCGTGGGGGTTTTCGATGTCGCCCTGGACGGCGCCGTCCAACAGCGACTTGAAGGCCGGAAGGTCTCCCTCGGACGCCCACTGCTCGATCAGGTCCTTGTCGGCGGAATCCAGTCCGATGACGAAAAGATTATTTTGGCTCATGGCGCCGGAATTGTTGAAGGAGCTTTCTCGCTTGGACCGAATCTATCCACAATTTAGGACGATTGGGACATCCCTAAATGGGTAGATGGACAATTCATTTACGCAGATCGGAAGGCCTCCGGCAGCCGTCTTTTCCATACGATTTCTTCAGTGGTTCCCAGAAAGTAAGGTCCGCCCGCCCGCGAGACCCGGGGTCACGACAAAGTGAAACCATGGTGAAGGACGCGCCAGATTTCAGTTCGTAAAATTGCCGCTGAACAGCCGGTTCGCCAGGGAAATTTCCTGTGCCGCGGCTCTAGTTTGAGGTTGTAGGACGATGAAACGCCAGAAACGCCGAAACAAACGCCCGAACCGATCCGCCGCCAAAGCGCGAGTTCGGACCGAGCCAGCCGCGGCGGCGCCCGCGCGGCGGGTCTTTCTCCGAAAGATTCGGAACGGGTCGGTCGCCGCGCTTGTCGTCGGAACCGGCGGGTGGTTCCTGATCGGTAAGGTGCGCGCGACCATGCGCGAACAGGACCTGACGCAGATTGGCAATGGCAAGCCGACCGTGGTGCAGATCCATGATCCGCAGTGTTCGCAATGCGTCGCCCTGCAGCGCGAGGCACGGGACGCCCTATGCGAGATCGGCGATGCCGACCTGCAGTATGTCGTGGCGAATATCCGCAGCACCGAAGGCCGGCAACTCGCGGCGGCGCACGGGGTTGGGCATGTGACGCTATTGTTGTTCGACGGCGAGGGGAAGCGGCGGGGTGTTCTGGCCGGCCCCAACAAGCGCGAGTATTTGACCGATATGTTCCGCAGCCATCTCAAACGCTACGGCAAGGGCTGACCCTCAGGCGGCATCGTAGGGTCGACCGAGCATGCGATGGGGCGTTTGCCGATGCGGTCTCACCGCACCGTAACGTGCGCCGCCCCTGCGGACATCTCTCCGACCACCGACGCGAAACCGTAGCCTTGCTCATGGAATAGGGCGACCACCGCATCCGCGTGGCCGGGCGGGCAGGAGACCAGCAGACCGCCCGACGTTTGCGGGTCCATCAGCATGTTTTTCTGCCACTGCTCCATGTCGCCGGCTACGGTCACGTGATCGCCGAAACTCTGCCAGTTGCGATTAGCGGCGCCCGTGTTGTAGCCCGCTTTGGCGTAATGCAGCGCCTTCGGCAGGATGGGCAGCTTATCCCACTCAAGCGCGGCGGCCAGTCCCGCCCCTTCGCACATTTCGAGCAGATGGCCGCCGAGGCCGAAGCCGGTGACGTCGGTAACGCCGTGCACGCCGTCCATGCCCGCCAGGTCCGCGCCGATCGAATTGAGTTTCGTCGTGCTCTCCAGCATCTCCCGGTAGCCGTCGGAATCGAGTTCGTCCTTGTTCATTGCCGCGCCCAGGATGCCCACGCCGAGGCCCTTGCCCAGAACCAACACGTCGCCGTCCCGGGCGTCGGAATTGCGCTTGATCCGATCCGGCGGCACGAGACCGACCACCGCCAGCCCGTAGATGGGTTCCGGGGCGTCGATCGTATGGCCGCCGCCGACCGGCACGCCCGCGTCCGCGCAGGCGCTGGTTCCGCCCGCGAGGACCTGCTGGATCTGCTCCTGCGACATTTCGTTGACAGGGAAGCCGGCGATGGCCAGCGCCATGATCGGTTTGCCGCCGATCGCGTAGACGTCGGACAGCGCGTTGGTGGCTGCGATACGCCCGTAATCAAATGGGTCGT
Source organism: Alphaproteobacteria bacterium (assembly GCA_965228425.1). Classification (GTDB taxonomy): domain Bacteria; phylum Pseudomonadota; class Alphaproteobacteria; order UBA8366; family UBA8366; genus JAJFJD01. The sequence continues at coordinate 991,601 of OZ245815.1, forward strand.
CGACGATGGGCATGAAGAAGTCGGTGGTGGCAACCACACCCTGTTCATCGTTGATCTTGTAAACGGCCGCATCGTCCCCCGTCTCGAATCCGACAAGAAGGGCCGGATCTGCGGCGGCGGGCGGAAGTTTCGACAACATGTCTTTCAGCACCGACGGTGCTACTTTGCAGCCTCAACCGCCGCCGTGCGACAGCTCCGTCAGTCTCTTAATATCACCAACCATAAAAGCGACCTTCGCCGTTGGCTTGCATCGGATCGCAATAATCTACCGTGCCGCTTGCCGCACCCCAACCCCGAATACGGTCATTGACGGCATCGGCGCGATGGTTTCTTTGCGAGGTTTTCTTGCCGGCTCCGGCAAGGTTGGATGGTATTGGCCTCCTTTCGGGGCACGGCATTGGGGTTAGGTGGGCAAGTTGCCTAGCCAACATGCACCGGCGGACTCGGTGTCTTCGGATTTAGGGGTAGCGGATCATCCGAAACCCGCAGTTTTCTGCGGGTTTATGGAATCGCCTCGCCGTAATTCGGTTCGACGCCGGCTCCGTCCGGCGTTCGATATGAAATCACCGCCGGACAGGCCGTGATAAAATCGGGGCGCGTGACGGGATGGCGGCGCCATTGAATTCGGGGAAAGGAAATGCTGGTCCGGCCCTTCGAAGAATTTCCAAGATCGGCTTTGGACGGGACCATAGCGGACCGGTTCCGTGCACAGGCCGCATCGCATGCGGCGGACCGGGCGGTCAAGGACGGCACGGTGGAGTGGACATATGGCGATCTCGATCGGCTGTCGAACCGCGTCGCCAACCGTTGTCTCGCGGAATTCGGCGGCGCTTTAGAGCCGGTTGCGATCGCAGCACACCAGGGAGCCGTCTCGGTCGCGGCGATCCTGGGGGCAATCAAAGCGGGAAAGATATACGTCCCGTTGGATTTCACCGAACGGGATAGCGCGATTTCCGCGAAAATGGAGAACGCGTCGGTACAGGGCATCCTCGCGGATGCGGCGCATACCAACCGGGCACAGGAATTTGCGACCTCTCGGCGCCCGGTCGTCGCGATCGAAGCGGCGATGGCGGCAGGCGATGCCTCGGATCCCGCCATTCCGCGCGACCCGAATGATCCCGTCTACATATTCTATACCTCCGGATCGACCGGGACTCCCAAGGGCGTCTTCGACAGTCATCGAAACGTGCTCCACAACATCCTGCGGTACACCAACACGCTCAAGATCGGCCCGGACGATCGGCTCAGCCTGATTCAGGCTCCCAGCTTCTCCGGCACGGTGTCCACTATGTTCGCCGCCTTGCTAAACGGTGCATCGCTCTATCCAGTGGATGTCCGCGCCGACGGCGTGGCGGCGTTGGCCAGGCGTATACGGGCGGAGCGGATGACGATGTTTCATTCCGTACCCTCGATATTCGAGCGGCTCGTTGCGACCGGTGATGCGTTTCCAAGCCTGCGGTTGATTCGACTTGAGGGCGACCAGTCCTTCAGCCGACATATCAAGCTCTTCCAAGAGAATTTCGCGCCGCCCTGTGTTTTGGTGAATGGCCTCGGCGCGACGGAGACGGGCCTGACCCGCCAGTATTTCATCGAACCGGGCGATTCGGTCGAGCCCGGCGTCGTTCCCATCGGTTTCGCGGTGCCGGATATGGAGAGTTTGGTGCTGGGGCCGGATGGCACCCCTGTGCCGGCGGACGAGGCCGGTGAAATCGCGATCCGCAGCCGCTATCTCGCCTGCGGGTATTGGCGGCAACCCGACCTGACGGCTCGGACCTTCATGCCCTGCCCGGACGATCCGGCGATGCGCATCTACCGCGGTGGCGACCTGGGCCGGATGGATGCGCGAGGATGTCTCAGTCATCTCGGGCGCACGGATTTTCGCGTCAAACTGCGCGGCGAGTGGGTGGATTTGGAGGCCATACAGGCGGCGATCGAAGCCTGCCCCGATGTGGCTGAGGCCGTTGTGACCGGTATCGGCGGCGAGGATCCGGCGATCGCGGCCTATATCGTCCCGGGGAAGCCGTCGGCTTTGGATTCGGCGGTGGTGCGGAAGGCGTTGGCGACGGATTTCCCCCAACATATGGTGCCGCGCTACGTCATCTTGCTGGATGCGTTGCCGCTCGATGCGAACGGAAAGATCGCCCGCAAGGACCTGCCGATCCCGGAATCCTCGACCAACGAGCCGGTTGCGCCGCCATCCGGCGACCTGGAAACTGCGCTCGCGCGGTGTTGGTGTGCCGTGTTGGGCCGGTCCGCAATCGGCCAGGATGAGGACTTCTTCGATCTCGGCGGCGATTCGCTGCAAGCGATCGACCTTTTCCTGTCGATCGAGAAGACGCTCGGGCGGCGATTGCCGCGGTCGGTTTTGCTGGAGGCGAGCACGATTGCCGAGATGGCGGCGCGAATAGAATCCTTGGCGCCGACTCCCTGTATCGTGCCGCTCCAGCCCGAAGGGAACCGCCCAATCTTGTTCTGCGTGCATGACGTGAACGGCGAGGTGCTGAACTACCGGGCTTTGGCGCAGCGTCTCGGAACCGATCAACCCTTTTTCGGCATCCAATCGGTGGGGCTGGCCGGCGACGCGATGCCGCTGCTCACCGTGGAGGATATGGCGAGGCGGTATATCGCCGAGATGCGTGCGGAACAGCCCGACGGGCCGTACCATCTTGTGGGCTATTCCATGGGCGGTTGGATCGCGCTCGAAATGGCGCAGCAGCTTCGCGCCGCCGGACAGGGCGTCGCGCTGCTGGGTCTGATCGACACGTATGCGGAGGGAGGGTCGCGGCATGCGTCGGTCGGGCTTTGGATCCGCCGGCATCTGAAACGGTTGGCCGCGCTGAAACCGTCCGGCCTCGGATCGTATGTCGCGCGTCGCGTCGTGAATGGGTCGGAGCTGCTCTATCTGGCGGTGCGTCAGCGGTCGTTCGTCGTCGCGGTGCGGTTCTTCGGCGGCGTCTCGCCGCGGACGCCGAAATGGCTCCGTCGCACGGCGGACGCGAACGTGCATGCCATCCGCTCCTACCAAGCCCGGCGATACGACGGCGACGCGGTCCTGTTCCGCGCGGAGCCGGATGCCTGGACGCCGCCGGATGCGTATGACGGATGGGCGCCCCTGATCGGGGGCAAGTTGGAGATCAAGCCGATCGCCAGCCAACATGCCAAGATATTGGATGCGCCGCAGGTGGAAAATCTGGCGGTGGAATTGACCGCCTGTGTGGCGGACGGGACCGATCGCCGGAGCACCTGATCGCTACCGGCGCGCTGGATGAACCGTGTTCGGCACGATCCCGGCGACGATGTCCGCGAGTTTCTCGACCAGCGCCATGCGGGGATAGCCGTTCCGGTGGACGAGGCGGACGGTCCGCCCGGCCGTTCCGCTCCGCTCGGGCCGGACCGCGATGCCCGCATCGGTGACCCAGGCGTCCGACAGACTCATCGCCGGCACGAGCGTGACGCCCTCGCCGGACCCGACCAACGACAGGATGGTGGCGAGGCTGGTCTTCTGAGTTCTCGGGCCCTGGGCGCCGGTCCCGCCTCTGCGGTTCAGTTTGCAGGCTTCGTACACCTGGTCCCGCAGGCAATGGCCGTCCGCGAGAAGCAGCATTTCGGCGGGTTCGATCTGCTCGATATCGACGGTTTCGTGCCGCGCCAAGGAATGGCCGGTCGGCATCGCCACCCAGAACGGTTCTTCATAAAGAAGGGTTTCAGACAGGATGTTTTGCGTCGGGCTGGTCGCCAGGACCGCGATATCCAGGGCGCCGTCCGTGAGCTGCTTTTCCAGGTTGTCGGTGAAATCTTCGACCAGATCGAGATGCAGGTCCGGCAGATAGTGCTTGATCGCCGGCAAAAGGAGCGGTGTCAGATACGGGCCGATCGTCGGCGGCATGCCGAGCGTGCAGGCGCCGACGAAAGGGCCCTTGTGCGCCGCGGCGGTCATTTCCAACGCGTCCACGTGGTGCAGGACTTCCCGCGCCCGGGCAAGGATTTGCTCGCCGACGTCCGTTAGTTGGACGCGGCGTTTGGTTCGTTCGAAAATTTTGACGCCGAGACGCTCCTCCAGCTTCTGCAATTGTCCGCTCAACGCGGGCTGGCTGGCATGGCAGCGCTCGGCGGCCCGGCCGAAATGCAGTTCCTCGGCGACGGCGACGAGATATTCGAGGTCCCGCGTATTCATATCGGCATACCGTCTGTTTTCCGGCGAATGTCACTCTAACTCTATTAATCGGTAATTACGATAAGAAATATAACATTAAACGATTTCTCTTATTTATAGGGATAGCCTAGGTTCCTTTCGACAAGAGCGACAGCTTTCGGGCACCTCAACTCAACGCAGGACGTGAAAGGAGCGAGACATGGATGGAACGGCGGAAGGCGGCGCGGGCAAGTGCCCGGTAATGCACGGCAACCTCACGACGCGCGGCAGCACGGCGAACGAGCGCTGGTGGCCCAATCAATTGAATCTAAAAATCTTGCACCAGCATTCCGAGCTATCCGACCCGATGGACGCGGATTTCGATTACGCCGAGGCGTTCAAATCCCTCGACCTGGATGCGGTGGTCAAGGACCTCGAGAAGGTCATGACCGACTCGCAGGACTGGTGGCCGGCGGATTACGGCCATTACGGGCCGTTCTTCATTCGCATGGCCTGGCACAGCGCGGGCACATACCGCGTGGCCGACGGCCGGGGCGGCGCGTCTTCCGGCACGCAACGCTTCGCGCCCCTCAACAGTTGGCCCGATAACGGCAACCTCGACAAGGCGCGCCGTCTGCTCTGGCCGGTCAAGCAGAAGTACGGCCGCAGCCTCTCCTGGGCCGACCTGATGATCCTCGCGGGCAACGTCGCGCTGGAGACGATGGGCTTCAAGACCCTCGGGTTCGCCGGCGGTCGCGAAGACGTGTGGGAACCGGAAGAGGATATCTACTGGGGCCCTGAGACCGGATGGCTCGACGACGAGCGCTACACCGGCGACCGGGTACTCGAAACCCCGCTCGGCGCGGTGCAGATGGGATTGATCTACGTGAACCCGGAAGGGCCGAACGGCACCCCGGACCCGGTCGCGTCGGGCCGTGACATCCGCGAGACCTTTGCCCGGATGGCGATGAACGACGAAGAGACCGTCGCCCTGATCGCCGGTGGCCATGCCTTCGGCAAGGCGCATGGCGCGGCGGACCCGGAACAGTATGTCGGTCGCGAGCCCGAAGACGCCAGCCTGGAAGAGCAAGGCTTCGGCTGGAAGAACAGCTTCGGCAGCGGCAAGGGCGGCGATACGATCACCAGCGGGATCGAAGGCGCCTGGACCGAAACGCCGATCACCTGGGACAACAACTATCTCGAGGTCCTTTTCCGCTACGACTGGGAGTTGACCAAGAGCCCGGCCGGCGCGCAGCAATGGACGCCGAAGGATAGTGCGGCGGCGGACACCGTGCCGGACGCGCATGATCCGTCGAAGAAGCATGCACCCATGATGACGACCGCCGATATGGCGTTGCGGATGGATCCGATCTATGAGCCGATCGCCCGGCGTTTCCTGGAGAACCCGGCCGAGCTCGAGGACGCGTTCGCCAAGGCCTGGTACAAGTTGATCCACCGCGACATGGGCCCGACCAGCCGCTATCTCGGCAAACTGGTACCGCCGGAATCGTTCATTTGGCAGGATCCGGTCCCCGCGGTCGATCACGACCTGATCGACGCGCAGGACATTGCCGACCTCAAGGCCAAGATCCTCCAGTCCGGGCCTTCCATCTCCGAATTGGTTGCGACCGCTTGGGCGTCGGCGTCTTCCTTCCGCGGCTCCGACAAACGGGGCGGCGCCAACGGTGCGCGCATTCGCCTGGCGCCCATGAAGGACTGGGACGTGAACCAGCCCGACCAGTTGGGCAAGGTGCTGCCGGTCCTGGAAAAGGTGCAGGCGGACTTCAACGCCGCGCAGTCCGGCGGCAAGAAGGTCTCGCTGGCCGACGTGATCGTGCTGGGCGGCGACGCCGCGGTCGAGGCAGCGGCGAAGAAGGCCGGTCAGGACGTGACGGTGCCCTTCGCGCCGGGCCGGACCGACGCGACGCAGGACCAAACCGAGGTCGACTCGGTCGCGCATCTGGAGCCGACGGCCGACGGGTTCCGCAACTACTTGGACAAGCGGCACCGCCGCCCGGCCGAGGAGTTGCTGGTCGAGCGGGCGCAACTGCTGACCCTGACCGCGCCGGAAATGACCGTGCTCGTCGGCGGCCTGCGCGCCCTGAATGCGAACCACGGCGGGACCGCGCATGGCGTGTTCACGGACCGGCCCGAGACGTTGACCAACGATTTCTTCGTCAACCTGCTCGAATTGGGCTCGACCTGGGAGAAATCCACGGCCGACGAGAGTGTTTTCGAAGGCCGTGACGCCAACGGTAAGGCCAAGGGAACGGCGACCGCTGTGGACCTCGTCTTCGGATCGAACTCGCAACTGCGGGCCATCGCCGAAGTCTACGCGAGCGACGACGCACAATCGGATTTCGTGCGGGACTTCGTAGCGGCCTGGACCAAGGTGATGAACCTCGACCGGTTCGACATCGCCTGATCCCGAAAGGAGTTACTCACCCCTGCGAGCGCTCTGGGCGGACCCTGTTTGGTCCGCCCTTTGCGATTCTCGCGATTCTTGCGGGTAACGGGTGATGCGCTTACGGGACCTTGATATCAAAGTGCAGGATTTCCTCCCGGATGCCGAATTTCGAATACAAGGCGATGGCGGGCGGGTCGATATAGTCGGCCTGAACGAAGATCAGATAGGCACCGCGCGCGGCCGCGATTGTCTTCACCTCCTCGATAAGCCGGGTCGCGACGCCCCGCCGGCGATGCGCTTCCGCGACCGCCAGATCGTAGATATGAATCTCGCTGCGCACTTGTTCGTACTTCTTCAGTTCATAGGCGGCCAGGCCGCCGACCACGTCATCCCCGTTCAGGGCCACCACGGCGAAGAAACTATCGCCGCCGAGCAGCGCCCGCAAATAACCGTCGTCCGGCTGCGCACCGGTATAGGTCTCCATCTCCTCGAACACGTCGCCGAAGACGCCGAGGAGATCCCGCATCAATCCGATCTCATCCGCAGCGAGATGGCGTACTGTGTAGGCAGCGCTGTCGGTCATGGTATTGGCCCCTCTATGGATCGCCCCTCAATGTGGGAAGCGAGGGCGCGACCCCTTCAGGGCGTCATGGCGGCAGCGTTCAGGATACCGCCGACGATCGAACAGGCGCCGAGCCAAATCCCCGCTGCCATCTCCCCGTTGTCGATGCGCTCCGAGAGTTTCGGCATGGGTAGGCGCAGCAACAGATACACCAGGATCTGAACGATCAGCGCGACCACGCCCCACAGCACCATCCCCACGACCGTGGGCGTATGGATCATGATCGAGGCCAATGGCAAGGCGAACCCGACCAGACTACCGGAAAACGCCAGCGCGGCGGCCATCGAGTTCTGTTTAATGAGATCCAGCTCATTGTGCCGGGTCACGCGGGTATAGATCACGACGAAAATAAGGGTCAGCACCGCCGCGGCCGTGAAGAATAGTAAAAACTGAGAAAGGCCTGTCCAGAAAAGGCCAAGTTGCATGTCCATTCGAATCTCCCTGTAAGCGGTGCGTTTACGCCGGCGCGCATGCGGCCCGCCGTTCCTTCATATAGACGGTTGCATCGGTATTGAAATGGCAAACGCCGCCGCCGGCCGGATTATCATCGGCACGATGCGATCCTTGGGGCGCGGGCCCGTTGGGACGGTCGGCGAGCGCTGTCACGAATTCGCGAATTGCCTCGGCGACGCTCCGGCCCGGCCTTAGCTTTTCTGCGCCTCATAATAGTGGGTCCCGCCCTCATCGACATGTCCCTTAATGAGATGCAGGCCGGAACGGGCGAGAACGCGGTGATACTCCTCGGCCCCAAGGGATGTTGACGGCTGACCGGTTAAAAGGTCGTCCCAGGCGCAGATTTGTCGGGGCGCGGAAAACAACAGCTTGCCCCCGGGATTGAGGGCACCGGCTATCCGGCGAATGAGGTCGCGCTGACTCTCCTCAGGCAGCAGGAAAATGAGCCCGATGGCCAACGCCCCGTCGAAAGTCCGGTCGAAGAACCGGCTGCGTTCGGCGGGCTCGCACGCGACCGCCACGCCGGGAAACCGTCGCTTGAATGCCGCGACCATTGTCGGAGAGGTGTCGATCGCGCAGACGTCGAATTCTTGCTCGATAAGGGCCGCGGTCACCGGCTCGCCGGACCCTGCCCCGATGTCGAGGACGGAGCCGCCACGCGGAAGCGATGCCGCCCATTTCCGGACGACGGCAAGTCCGCTTCGCGACCGAACGCGGATGAACTCTTCGGCGACCGCTTCGTAGCCGTTCGACGTATCTTCAGGCAACGCCGTCCTCCCAAGCAATGACCACCAGACGCTACCGATATGCCACGTCATGCCGCCTTTTGATAGGCGTCGTCGCGGCACGCTTGCGGGTATGCTCGAACGTCCGCTCTTGGCGAAATCCGCAGTTGCGGGAAGCATTGGGAAACAGTGTCGCGCGACCGGCAGGAATTGGCGGGCCACGCGCGATCAAAATTTGAATTATTGCTTCGCCATAGTTCTACGATGACATTGCCGCAAGGCGTGCTGTATTGATCGGTTCTGCGACGCGGTACGCAAGCGCGCTATGCCGGCACACGGAAACCGTGGGCCTTCCCAGCACCTGCTGCGAACGACCGATTCGGGCCCAAAGCAGACGTGGCGCTGGTCAGAACGCGGTCATACTTTTTCCGGACAGTAATGGGCAAAGCTCTTGCGGTGAATTAAGGGGAGAGTACTCGGATGAAGATGTCACAGCCCACGCCCGAACTACCGGTACCGAATGTGCGGGAAGCCCAGGAATACTACCGCGACAAGCTCGGCTTCGAGATCGCTTGGTATAATGAAGAAGGAAGCATCGGCGCCGTAGCGCACGGGGATTGCGCGATCTTCTTCCGAGAAACCGAGGAGAAAATTTCGCCTAGCGTGTTCTGGGTTTTTGCCGAATGCGTCGATGAATCACACACAGAACTGGTGCGACTAGGTGCGGATGTTCTTCAACCGCCTTGCGATACGCCGTGGGGATTGCGTCAATTTACGGTTCGCGATGCCTATGGAAATCTCTTTCATTTCTTCCACGACCTTTGAAGGGGACCAGGTCGTAGAATGTCGCCCAATCGGCGCTGACTGGCGGAGGGAGCGTCCGCCAATATATGGTGCCGAGCGATCCTTGTTCGTCCGGTAACTACCAAAAATCTCGATAATTCTTGTCCTAGGCCGTCCGAGGATATGTGCTAATATCCGATTTGTTTGGGGGGCCAATTGGGGGTCTATTTCCCAAATTTTTATGAAAATTGGGAACTAGCATGGCAATTCATAAACTCACCCCGCGCAAAGTGGCGAATGCAAAGGCTGGCAAATATGAGGATGGCGGCGGGTTGCGTTTGGTGGTTTCGAGCGCAGGCGCGAGAAAGTGGATATTTCGATTTTCGATCAAAGGTAAGCGCCGGGAAATGGGGCTTGGCAGTTTTCCTGACGTTGGCCTTGCCGATGCGCGCCGCAAAGCCTCTGAGTGCCGATTACAGGCAGCGAATGGCGTAGATCCTATCGAGGCACGTCGGGTTGAACCCGAAGCCGTACCGACCTTCACTACCTGTGCTGCGCGTTTTATCCGCACCCATCGGCGGGGCTGGAAAAATGCTAAGCACGCGCGCCAATGGGTGAGTACGCTCAAGACCTATGCAAGGCCAGTGATTGGCGCGAAGCACGTAGATGCCATAGACACCAAAGACATCTTGGAAACCTTGTCGCCTATTTGGACGAGCAAGACCGAGACCGCCAAACGGTTGCAAGGGCGCATTGAGAACGTCTTGGACTTTGCCACTGCGCACAAGTACCGCGCCGCCGAAAATCCCGCGCGGTGGCGCGGGCATCTGGACATGCTGCTACCCAAGCCATCGCGGGTAACGACCGTCAAGCATCATCCGGCCATGCCCTACTCCGATGTTCCGGTTTTCATGAGTGAATTGTCGAATAACGGCAGTGTATCGGCGATGGCGTTGCAGTTCCTCATACTGACCGCCACTCGGACCAGCGAAGTGCTAAAGGCACAGTGGCCAGAGATTGACCTGGAGGCCGCGGTGTGGACGGTTCCAGGCTCAAGGATGAAAGGCGGGCAGGATCACCGAGTTCCGTTGCCTGACACGGCAATGAACCTGCTAAACGCCCTGCCACGCATTGATGGCAACCCATACCTGTTTCCTGGTATGCGTTATGGCCGACCACTATCAAATATGGCCTTACTTCAATTGATGCGCGGAATGGGCTATGGCGTGAATGGTGTGCGCGGCGACTACGTGCCGCATGGGTTCCGCTCCAGCTTCCGCGATTGGTCCGGTGAAGTATCCAGCTTTCCTCGAGACGTTGCAGAAATGGCGCTGGCGCATGCCATTCATAACAAAGTTGAAGCCGCCTACCGACGCGGCGATCTTTTCGAGAAACGCACAAAGATGATGGCAGCATGGGCAGCTTTTTTGGGGCAGCAAAGAGAAGACCGGAAAGTCGTGCCGATAGGACGTGGGGCCTAAAGCTCCGGTTTCCGCTCCTGGCCAGTATGAGAAGTTACACACCCAACTAATTCCCTTCTTTGCTGTTCGTAAGAACAGACATTAAACGTCTTGTTTGCAGGCCTACATCCGAAGGAATTTGGGCAGAGCGTTAGTGCTCTGCCCTTAGAATCAGACATCGATTTGTTCGGCAAGTTCGAGTGCGTCGTCGACCTCCACACCCAAATATCTAACAGTGCTTTCGATTTTCGTATGTCCCAGCAAGAGCTGAACGGCTCTAAGATTTCCCGTCCGCCGATAGATCAGTGTGGCCTTGGTCCGCCGCAACGAATGGGTCCCGTATAGCGACGGGTCCAATCCAATGCCAGCAATCCACTTCGACAACAGGCGCGCATATTGACGCGTAGTTAGGCTATGATTTTTTCCGCTGCCGCCTGTGAATAGAAAATCACCCGGCGCCTTCTTTGTTGCTTTCAGGTAATCATCGACCGCTTGGCGCGTCTGCTCAGTGATCTCGAACCTCACCGGTCGGCCAGTCTTTCGCTGACACGCACCGTAGTCCGATCGATCACGGGCCCATGCGGGGCCACATCCTCGACCTTGAGGCGTATCACGTCACAGGCACGCAATTTACTGTCGATAGCCAAATTGAACAGCGCCAGATCGCGCTGTCGATTAGCCATTTGCAGCCGAGTTCGGATTGCCCAAACATGTTTCGGCTGCAAAGGTGGCTTCGGTCCTATGAACTTGCCCTTGTTCCACGGTTGGTGCTGGTTCATTGGAATGTCGTGATTTTCGATGGTACGCATTGTTCCCTCCTTTGTGCGGAAAGGAGACAAGCATGGCACCCGTGAGTTTCAGTCTGCTATTTCAGGTCCGCTTCTGAAGGAGTATCGGACATATTGGCGACGTTGCCCAAGAGTCAGCAAATAGCCAGAAGCGGACGTGCCGAACGTGAAGCCTGAACGGGCTGGTTGGCAGACCACGTTGGGCGTAACACAGTTGGCAAACTTCACGCCGCCTTTGACCAGACGATCAAGGTTCGGTGTCTTTAAATGGCGATGCTCGAAACCAAAACAGTCCCACCGGTGTTGGTCAATCGTGATGAGAACAATGTTTGGTTTACGCATTGGTTACGTCATTCAGCTATTTGGCAAATAAGGGGCTGATCACGAGGCCGCGAGCGTCGCCAATAGAAAATTTATGTTATAAATTTATTGATAAAATAACAAAATTGATATGATATGGCGAAATTACATAGCGCTGCGATGAACTTCGGTAAGGGATGGCGATGACAACGGATCGAAAAAAAGCCAAGCCAAACATTCTGCTGATCATGTCCGATGAACACGCGGCGGAATTTACTGGGGCTTACGGCCATTCGATTGTTCGAACGCCGACCATCAACAGACTAGCGTCGGATGGCATCGTTTTCGACAATGCCTATTGCGTTTCGCCATTGTGCGGCCCAGCGCGAATGGCATTCATGACCGGGCGCTACCCGAACCGGGATGGATTTTGGGACAACGGCGTTCCCATGCGATCAGACGTTGTGACATGGGCGCATAGGCTCGGGCATGCCGGCTACGCAACGGCGCTTTCGGGGAAAATGCATTTCATCGGCCCCGACCAACACCACGGATTTGACGAAGTGTTGGCACGGGACGACGCTGTATGCGCCAAAAATATCGAGGTCGATTTTCGTTGGACTGACGACATCGTACCGCGTCCAAATGCCCGCGCGCGTTTTGATCAAGCAGGTGCAGGGGGCGGAGAACATATCGATCACGACCTTGAGGTCACAAGGACGTGCCTTGAATATATTGACCGCCAAGCCGCGGCTCAGGTCGCTGATCGGGATGCAAAACCGTTCGTTCTATGTGCCGGATACAACTCGCCACACTTCCCGCTGATCGCGCCCGCGGACTGTTTTGCTAAATACCATCCGGACAATGTGGACTTGCCGGTGGGCTGGGACCGGCCCATTCCTGACCTGGGCCCGCATCAGCAGCGGGTGCGGCGCTTGTTTGGGCTTGAGGGAATTACCGAAGAACAGACCCTACGGGCGCGGGCCGCTTACTTTGGTCTTATCACGTGGATGGATCAGCAAATTGGCCAATTGCTGGCGAAGCTCGAGAATACTGGGTTGTCGGAGAATACCGTGGTGATCTATACGGCCGATCACGGGGAAATGGCGGGGACCCACGGTATGTGGTGGAAATCGAATTTTCACGAGCAAGCCGTGCGCGTGCCGCTTGTCATTCGGATGCCGGGCGGCAAACAGGCCGGGAGCCGTCGGGCCGAACTGGTTTCACATTTGGACTTAACCACCACCCTGCTGGATTTGGGCGGCGTCGCTGGCCCGGCGACCGCTGACATGGAGAACGCGCCCTTGGATGGCAACTCTCTCCTGACGTTGTTGCAATCGGCGTCGCACAACACCATCCCTTGGTCGGCCCATGTGTTCAGTGAGTATTACGCGCAAGCCTCTCGAGGCCCCATGCGCATGGTTCGCCAAGGAGATCACAAGCTGAATATTTATCATGGCGAATTTACCGAGATGTTCGATCTCTCACAGGATCCCTATGAAATGCGAAACCTGGCGACGGAAGCCAAGCACCAAGAGCGCCGCCGCGAGCTGACCGCTTTGATCTACCAGGACTGGCCCGCAGACGAAATCGCGGCCAAGGTTCGGCGATCTCAAAATGAACGATGGGTCATAAATGGTGGAAACCGCCGCGAGTACCGACACTAGCGCGGAGCCACGACCTCGATGAAAATATTTTTTGTGTTATGTATATTGAAGTTTAATAACAATTCGGTTATAAATGGCTAGCTTTTTTTTTGGGAGGACCATGCATATGTTGAAATCCAACATAATCATTGCCGTCACCGCCGCCGTGGCGATGATTGGGGCCAGTCAGGCACAGGCTGCCGACTACCCCTCCAAACCGATTACGCTGATCTCGCCGAAAGCGGCCGGCGGTGCGGCTGATCTTGCTGCCCGCGCATTTGCAGTTACGGCTGAGAAATATATCGGTCAACCGGTTCGTGTCGTTAACAAGAAGGGCGGCGCTGGGGTCCCCGGCATCATGTCCGTTCGCAGCGCAAGAGCCGACGGCTACACGCTTTTGGCGCCATTGTCGCCGATGATGCTGACGGCCCCGGTTTTCAAGAAAAAGAATCCCTATAAAACCTTTGACTTCACCTATCTGTCGGTCCTTGAAGAACAGCCGATCACCTTCGCCGTGCGCAAGGACAGCCCTCACAAGGATATCAAGTCCTTGCTGGCGGCGATCAATAGCGGCGGCAAGACGGTTAAGGTCGGTGTAGCGTCGAAAATCGGTCTGATGACCATGGCTTACTATGGTCTTGCTCATGACTTGAAAGCGGACAAGAAGAAGCTGCAGCCGGTCCCGTTCAAAAACGGTCCTGCTGCCGCCCGAGGCCTCCTGGCCGGTGATGTTGATTTTGCGTCGATCAACCTCGCGTCCATCAATGCCGCATTGAAATCCGGCGACGCCCGCCTGCTTATGGTGTCGACGGCCAAGCGCAACTTCGCCTATCCCGAGGCCCCGACGGCTAGCGAATTAAACTTGCCCACAGTCAACGGTATCGCGCTTTGGATCGGCTTGGCCGGCCCCAAGGGCTTACCCAAGAACGTTCAAGCCAAGTGGGAAGAGGTGTTGCCGAAAGTTCTGGCTGACCCGGACTACAAAGCTTTGCTGGCGAAGCGCGGGGCCAGCATTGTCGGCACATTGCCATCCAATACGAAGAAGTATGTTGAAGGTCAGCAAGGTACGTTCGTCACCTTGAAAAGCAACCTGACCAATTAATCGAGCAATGTGCACAGGCCGCACTGTTAATCTGAGTGTGGGATTTTGCGATGAGCGCCGTTACCCAGACCGCAAACTCGCGGTCTGGGTATAGGTCTTTCGGGATCCATGCAGTGCTCGCGGTAGGAGGAGACGCACAATGAATAAAGACCAATACGTCGGCGTCTCTACAGCGTTATTTGGACTTCTCGTGGTGTTTGTGCTTGTCCCGCTCGGCGTCGATTTGGACGAAGTGGACGCCGACACCCATGCCTTGGTTCGGCCTGACTTCTGGCCAAATGTGGTCGGATATCTGATGGTCCTGGTCGGTGTCCTGTTCACTTTCGTTTCGAGAGCGAAACCCGGTTCAGCCGAGACACAACCAATGCTCGAGGTTGAAGCCGATGAGTCGGCGGGGCAAAAGCGGGAGATCGATCCGAGACGCATTTTATGGGCTATCGGTGTCCTCGCTCTGTTCGGTTTTACCAATGACTTCACCGGCCTGTTCTTGCCGAGCGTCGTCATGTTTATCGTCTGCGCCATCGCTTATGGCGGCGGACGGGTGGCGTACATCGCCATCGGCGCGATCTTTGTCCCTGTGCTGCTGCAACAATTCTTCGAGCGTGTCGCGAATATTCCCATACCCATGGGGATACTCGAGGGCTTGCTGGTTTAAAGGGGGCGAGCATGGAAATCATTGCGAACATTTCCGCCGCCAGTGAGGTCTTCTTTACGCCGTTCAATATTGCCGTCATTCCCTTCGGATTGATACTGGGGATTATCGTCGGTGCCATTCCCGGCATGACGGCTCCCATGGGTACGGCGCTGGTGTTGCCCTTTACCTTTTTCATGCAGCCCGTTCCGGCCCTGCTGCTGTTGTTGGGTGTCTACAAGGGCGGCGTATATGCCGGTTCCATCCCGGCGATTTTGTTCAATACGCCGGGAACCGTCGCGGCGTCATGCACCACGCTGGACGGGTATCCACTGACTAAGCAGGGCAATAGCCGCAAGGCACTGGATATCGCACTGTTTGCCTCGGTAACGGCCGACTTCATTTCGAACATCATGCTCATTCTTTTTACGGGCCTGTTGGCGCGGTTGGCGCTTGAATTCGGCGCGCCCGAGACGTTCTCGCTCATCTTCTTCTCACTGTTCATTATCGCCTCAATCTCCGGCGACCAATTGTTCAAGGGCGTCATTGCCGTCCTTTTTGGCTTGCTGATGGCAACGGCGGGCGTGGATACCGTGTTCGGCAGCAATCGTTTCGCATTCGGGAATGTCTCGATGATGAGCGGATTCTCGATCCTGCCTATGCTGGTGGGCCTGTTCGCCTTATCGGAAATTCTCTACCGCATGAGCAGCAAGCCGAATCCGATCGAGGACCAGGGTGAATCCGCGGGTTCCGGTTCGCATTTGACCATGTCCGAGTTCAAGCAACTGACCCCAACAATTGCCAAGAGTTCACTCATCGGTACCATTTTGGGGGCAATTCCCGGTATCGGCGCCTCGCCGGCGGCGTTCTTCGCCTATAGTGAAGCGAAGCGGAAATCGAAAACGCCCGAGCTATACGGTAAAGGCAGCTACGAGGGTATTGCAGCGGCGGAATCAGCCAATAATGCGGTTTGCTCGGCATCGTTCATACCGGTTTTGTCACTAGGCATTCCGGGTGGCACGGCAGCCGCCGTTATCCTCGGCGCGTTCTTGGTGCAAGGCCTCACACCGGGGCCGATCCTGTTCAAAGAAAATCTCGACGTGGTCTATTCCCTGTACATCGGGCTGATGATCGGCTCGGCGTTCTTGTTGGTCCTGGGTTATTTCGGGATCAAGCTATTCTCAAAGATGAATGACCTGCCCGAGAACCTTCTGTTCCCGACCGTGCTGGTCATGTGTTTCTTCGGCGGGTATGTGGCCAACAACAGCTTGTTCGACCTCAAAGTCATGCTGATCGCCGGTGTCATCGGACTGCTGTTTCGTTGGCTTGCGATACCGGCCGCACCGTTTCTTATCGGCTTTATCCTGGGGCCGCTTCTTGAAAATGCGTTCCGCGAAACCCTGATGCAAAATGACGGTCAGGTGGCCGCATTTTTCACCAGCCCCATCAGCTGGTTCTTCTGGGCGCTTTCGCTTTTCAGTCTGTATTTCATCGTCAGGCGCAAGACGAGCTCTATGAGCATCACTTAATCTCGTGGCTTTGCAGGTGCTGATTCTCGTCGCGCATGGCGATCGCCACATGGACTGGCGTGGCCAGAAAATAGCTTGGGTTCATTCGATTGATGCGACACCACAAATATGTGATTAGGTTGGCAACGTGAGTTCGGCGTGGTTTTTCACAGCGATATTTGCACAGAGCGGAGTCGTGACTAGGCTGGTCCTCAAAATCTCCGCCGTTCCAATTCTGCGGTCACGCTGTTACGTGCAACTAGAGTCTGACAATGGATTTTACGCTTACGCAACTTCAAACGATCATAACGATATTCGAATGCGGCAGCGTGACTCGCGCCGCAGAGGTCTTAAAGCGTCCGCAGCCTTCGGTCAGCCGAACCTTGAAAGAGGTCGAGGACCAAATCGGAGCGCAGATATTCGACAGGTCCACAAGATCCTTCAAATTGACCCAGCATGGTGAGGTGCTGATCCGCCACGCCCGCTCGGTGCTGGCCGAGATGCAACACGCACGGAACGAATTAACCGCGCTTGATCAACGGCTAGCCAATCAGGTGCGTGTCGGTGTTCATGCTATCGCCGCGGCATCGATAATGATTCCGGCGATGACACGATTTCGGGCATGTATCCCGGACGCCTACTTGGAAGTAGATGAAGATCGGACCCAGCGGCTACTGCAGCTGCTGAAGCATGGGGAATATGATTTTTTGGTCGTGACGGTGCCGAACGAACCCGTTGAAAATGTCGTCTTCGAAGTCCTGTTTGAATCGAAACTGGGGATCTTCGTCAGGGCACAGCACCCACTGGCAAAAGTTGGCGAACCGACCTTTGAGGAGCTTGTCGCCTATCCGTGGATATACCCAGGCACACCCTCCCATCGCGCCCGGGTGATGGACAACGAGTTTTCTGTGAATGGTGTGAAGAAGCCAGATATGGGATTCGCGACCATGTCGCCGGAACTCACACGGCATGCCTTGCTGAACAACGATTGGGTGGTGCTGACGCAAGTTGATCTCTTGTTGGATGAACGCCAACACGGCCGCGTGGTGGAACTGAAAACACCCGATTTGCTGCGGGATGTTCCAGTCGCCATTGCTGAACGCGCCGCCGCGCAAAGATCAGAGGTGGCTGAAATGCTTATCGGGTACATTCGAAGCGAGGCCAAAATTCATCAGGGTGACGACGAAAACTAACGCGCTTTTGCCACGCCGGCGAAGATCATACGGCATCTGGAGCAAAGCATATTTATATCGAAAATATTATATAATCTTCTTTTCTATCTCCTTTATGTCATTATAATGTGGCTGAGCGAGCCCACGACACCGTCAAGGCACCGCAGCTTGGACGTCTTCTCGTGGTACGGCAGCCCGCCGTTTCCCGTTGGGGACCCATCTTTCGGCGCAACACAAGATCAGGTTGCCGTCGAAGCCTGACAACTTTGTGGAACGCCTGACTTACTCGTACAGAATGTTTCAGGAAGCCGAGACTGATGTCGAAACCCAATATCGTTCTGATCATGACCGACCAGCAGCGGTTCGACTCCATTGCTGCTCTGGGCGCCTCGTGGATGCACACGCCCAACCTGGATCGCTTGGTGCGCCAGGGTGTGTCATTCAGAAACTGCTTCGTCAACTCACCCGTCTGTGTGACGGCGCGCGCCAGCCTGTTTGCAGGCAAGTATCCGACCAACACGGGCGTATTTCACAACTTCCAACCGTGGGTGCCGGTCTGGGTCCAATGGTTGGCGGACGCCGGGTATCACTGCGTCAATATCGGCAAGATGCATATCAATCCGTACCAGGCCATGGGCGGGTTTCATCAACGGTTTGTGGTGGAAAACAAGGATCGCCCGCTGTTTCTGAACGAACACCCGCGCGCCTTTTACGATGAATGGGATAAGGCGCTGAAATCCCATAACATAGTCAAGCCGTCGCGCTACAATCGCTTCGCCGCCGATCCGGACGCATACGAGAAGGCGCTCGGTTCCTTTGCCTGGAACGACGACGAAGAAATGCATGCCGATTTTTTCGTCGGCAACACAGCGAAATGGTGGCTCGAGGACCGGGTTGCCGACGCGCCGCTATTCCTGCAGATCGGTTTTCCCGGACCCCACCCGCCCTACGACCCGTCGCCGCGCTTTCTGGAAATGTACGATGGCGCCGATCTCCCCATACCCACGGTGACCGAGGCGGAGCTCGCCGCCCAACCCCGCGCGCAGGCGCAATTGCGCCAAAATATGATCGATTTCAATTTCGATTCCATCCAGTGGCAACATCTGCCCGATCCGGCTGATATCCTTCGCATGCGGCGCCATTACGCGGCGAATGTCTCGATGATCGACCAGAAAGTGGGGGAAATCTTGGCGGTCTTGGAGCGCACGGTGGACATGGACAACACGATCGTCATCTTCACCTCCGACCACGCCGACGCTCTGGGCGATCACGGCCATATCCAGAAATGGACCATGTACGACACCGTACTGCGCGTGCCCTTGATTTTTTGGGCGCCAGGGTTGATCCGCGAAGTCGGGTCAGTGGAGACGCCCATGGAGCTCATGGATATCGCCCCGACGATCCTGGAAGCCTGTGGCCTCGGCCTGCCAGACGATTGGGATGCCCAGTCGCTTTGGCCCACATTGAAGGACCTGTCGCAACCCCCCGGTGACGGCGTCGTATTCGCTGAGTTGGCTGGTGATCACATCCAGACGGGTGCGGAATTCATCGCCATGCGCCGGGACGCCGATTGGAAGTGCGTGGTCTACGCCGGTGATGAAAGGGGCGAACTCTATGACCTGAATGCGGACCCGGACGAGGTGCGCAATCTTTGGTCAAGCGATGAGCACCGGGATATCCGCGACGGCTTCGCCGACGAACTCCGTCCGCGCGTCGAATCGGGCGCTGCGCAGGCAGGCCAGATCAGCGTCATGACGCCGCAACAACCCATGAGCAAAAACACAGCATAGCACCCACAACATTTCCGTTCGAAATCCGGCAAACCAGAACGAGGTCATCATGACCATTGCCTACTTGAAGAAAGCCAAAAATACCGCCGCTACCGGTGAAGACGAAACCCGCAAGATCGTCAGCGACATGCTGGCCGAGATCGAGGCCGGTGGCGAGGAAACCGCGCGCGCTTATGGTGTCAAGCTCGACAACTACGATGGCGACATCGTCGTCGGGCGCGATGCCATTGCCGCCGCGGCCGGCAATGTTCCTGAGCAGCTGAAAGACGACCTCAAGTTCGCCTACAACCGAGTGCGCGGTTTTGCGGAGAGGCAGCGAGAGAGCATCCAGGAGTTCGAGGCTGAGTTGTCGCCCGGCCTGTGGGCCGGCCAGAAGTTGATCCCCATGAAAGCCGCCGGCTGCTACGTGCCGGGCGGGCGCTACGCCCACGTGGCGTCGGCGATCATGAGTATCGCCACCGCTAAGGTCGCCGGCGTCGAGAACGTCGTCGCCTGTTCGGCCCCGCACCCCATATACGACGGCATCCATCCGGCGATCCTCTACACCATGAACCTCTGCGGCGCCGACCACATCTTGGCCTTGGGCGGCGTCCAGGGCATCGCCGCCATGGCGTTCGGCCTGTTCACGGGGCACAAGGCCAACATCCTGGTGGGTCCCGGCAACCGCTTCGTCGCCGAAGCCAAGCGAATGCTGTTCGGCCGTGTCGGCATCGATCTGTTTGCCGGACCGACCGAAATCCTAGTCATCGCCGATGAATCCGCCGATCCAAACATCGTCGCTTACGATCTCGTAGGCCAGGCCGAACACGGCCCCGATTCGCCGGCTTGGTTGGTCACCACCTCCAAGCAATTGGCGGAAGACACCATGGCCCGAATGCAGGGGTTGATCGACGCGCTTCCCGAAACCCAGCGCAACGCCGCCGATGCGGCCTGGCGGGACTACGGCGAGGTGGTGCTTTGTGACACCAAGGAGGAAGTCGTGCAGATCAGCAACGACTACGCGCCGGAACACCTGGAGGTGCAGACCGCCGACGACGCCTGGTATCAGGATCAACTGCGCAATTACGGGTCGTTGTTCGTTGGCGAGGAAACCACGGTTGCCTTCGGCGACAAATGCTCGGGCACCAACCATATCCTGCCGACCAAGGGTGCCGGCCACTACACCGGCGGGCTCTCGGTGCATAAGTTCATCAAATTGGTCACGACGCAACGATGTACGCGCGACGCCAACCGCGATGTCGCCGCCGTGACCGCGCGCATCTCACGCCTGGAAGGCATGGAAGGCCATGCGCGAACCGGCGACGTGCGATTGAAAAAATTCTTCCCCGACGAGACCTTCACACTTCAACCGTAAATCTCCCGCGCTCCCTTCATACCCGTTTCTCCCCTGAGCACGGAGGGGGCATCACGGTTTAGACGTTCAATTGAGAGCATCGATGGTATCGACCTTGCGCTAACTGTTCGACCTGACCTGCATCTCCGCGCTCTGTACCTACTACGCGGAAGAGGTGGGTGCCGATTGCATCGTCGCTGGTTGCACAAGCGCGAACTCCAGGACCTTTCCCTTGGTTCCACCGCCGCCCGCATCGTCCGTCATGCACCCTGCACAGTCCACGCGCTTCGCTTATACATCCCAAACAGCGAAGATTTTTCGGACAATCATGGCTTGTGAGTGTCCGCAACGGGTCATCTGGTTTTGCCCGGTTTTCGTGGACACCTAGAATGAGGCGTGTTGAGCGCCGGGAGGTGTCAATTGACGAAGCCGAAGCGATACAAGCGCTATAGCGCGGAGTTCAAGCGGGAAGCGATCCTTAGAGCGAGCGAGGAAGGCTTAACGGACAAAGCCGTGTGCGATGAGCTGGGGATCAGCACCCGGCAGTTTCGCCGCTGGCGGGACGAGCTGGAGCTGTTGGGTAAAGAAGCGTTTCCCGGCCAAGGGCGAACCCGCGATCAAGAGCTCGCAGCGCTGAAGCGTGAGCTGGCTCAGGTGAAGAAGGAACGGGATTTTTTAAAGGAAGCGGCGGCGTACTTTGCCAAGCAGTCGAAGTGAGGTACGCGTGCATTGATCGCCGCCGCGATCGCTATCCGGTGCGCATGATGTGTCGCCTGTTGAAGGTCTCGGCAAGCGGCTACTACGCCTGGCGAACCCGACCGGAGAGCCCTCGAGCGAAGCGAGATCGAGATCTGATGGCCAAGATCAGGCGCGTCCACGACGTCAGCAAAGGGGTCTATGGCAGCCCGCGCGTTCACGCGGAGTTGGTTGCTGAGGGTGTTGCCGTGGGACGACACAAAGTCGCGCGTCTGATGCGCCTGGAGCGGCTTAGGGGATGTCCAAAGCGGCGCTTTCGGGTCACGACGCAACGAGAGCCAGCGCATCCGGTTGCGAAGAATCTGCTGAAGCAGGACTTCAAAGCCAAGGCGCCGAACCAACGTTGGGCGGCCGACATCACCTACATCTCGACAGGTCAGGGCTGGCTGTACCTGGCGGTGGTGATGGACCTCTACTCCCGTCGCATCGTGGGCTGGTCGATGAGTCATTGGATGAGCCGACACCTGGTTGTCGATGCCTTGCGGATGGCAATCGCTGCGCGCCAGCCGGACGGACCCCTGATCCACCACTCGGATCGCGGCGGCCAATACACGAGCGACGACTTCCGTGACGAGCTTGCCAAGCACGGCATCGAATGCAGCATGAGCGGTTCGGCAAACTGCTATGACAATGCCGTCGTCGAGAGCTTCTTTGGGTTACTCAAACGCGAGTGCGTGAACCGTGTTCGCTATCGAACCCGGGATGAGGCTCGTGCTGATCTGTTCGAGTACATCGAGGTGTTCTACAACCGAAAGCGACGCCATGGTTACCTTGGCAACGTGAGCCCGGCCGACTTCGAAGAGCAGTCAGCCGGATCTTTCGAAACCGTCCACTGAAACGGGGCAAAACGAATCAACGGAAGTCGAGTGCGTGCGCCGAGATGTCCGCTCCTGAGGGCGAAGCGGAACTGATCGGCAGAAAAGTGGACATGGCTGATCGAATGTCCGTAATTGAGGGAGAAGCAGAAGTCGCTCAGCGGCGGTCCGAGGTCAGCTAATAGCCAGGAGGCGACCCCTCGGCCACCGCAATGAGAAAATTGAGACAGAAGGCCGATGGTCAAATTACAAACAGTTGGTGTCCTGAAAGGAACCGGCTTGATGCAAACCCCCAAGCGTTCAGTCTGATAAGCAATGTTACTTGAATGGCCGTAAGGCAGCTTCGAGATATTCAGTCATGTTTACGTATGCGATGTACCCACCCCTCGCCTTGTCGAAGTCTGCAGCAGGAAGCCCTTCCGATAGGTGATGAACTTCATATCCGGCGGGTTTCAATGTCCCGAGTATCGAACGCAAATCGGATGACTTGTCCTCATCCGTCACTCCGTGAACCTCGAAATATATATCAGGCCTGCACCGGTTGATGGTTTCGCCCATCCCGGAAAGAACCTGTGTTTCGAAGCCCTCGGTATCGATTTTTACGAAATCTACCGGCAAACCCTGCATAACCTCGTCGACCGATAGCAACTCGACTTCAGCTTGGAGCACATCGGGGCTTCTATCCTTGATAGTCGATTGGATATCTTCCTTTAGCGAGCCGCGGGCCGAAACGAAACGCTCTGCAACGTAGTTTGCCTTGCCTGACTCGGATGAAAGACCCGCGTTGATCAACTCAACGTTCGATAGCTTGTTTATTCTGACATTACGTGATGCGGTCTTGAAGGTCTGTGGGTTCGGTTCGAAGGCCACGACCCGGTCAGCTGTTTGCGCGAATAGATAGGTAAACAAGCCTATGTGGGCGCCAGCTTCAACAACGGTCTTCCCGGTAAGGTCCAGCCCCGCGTAAAAGACCTCTTCCGCCTTCAATTTAGCGGGCAAACGGTTGTAAAAAATATTGCCGTAAAGGCGCATCCCCCGGCACGGCCCCCGTTCTATCCGAAGAGGCCAAACGCGACCTGCCGATCTAGCGAGACGTTGTTTTACGGACTGCATTCAACAACCATACTCAGCTGCTCGCTATGCTCAATAGGTTTAAGCAATCGATCTCTGGACACTGCCCAATGCCAAGTCCAAGGTATTGAATATGCATGACTGGCACGGCTTCACCATCTGGCTCGGTATCCTGTTCGTAATTCTGCCAGCTATCGCCGGAGGTTCGATCGGGCTTGCTCTCTACCGTCGCAAGCTCGGGGGCGGGGGCGCGACAATTCAGGGATTGTTTGGCGGGGCTGTTATAGGGGCGGCCATCGGCGTCGGCCTAGCGGTGCTGCTGTTGCGGTTTTGACCGATGATTCTACTGCCCGATACCAGACATGGCGCGCGCACGAGCCGCATGCGGTCGTTCTGACTCGTCCGAGTTTTCGATTGTAGGGATAAGAGCGAAAAATTGGATGGAATTGGATGGGAAATTGGATGTATACGGATGAAAATATTCCGCCCACTAGCACTGTGCGGGACGCCAACACCCAGCTTCATCTAGCCCCTTCAGTTCGCTGACCAACACCGCCCAGAGATTGGCCTTGTACTACGAAAATTTGTCGAATGAGCTTGAAGCGCTTTTCGAAGTGCCGGTCACAGTCAATGCTGAGAGCATCGCCTTTGGCGGCAAGATATGCCCCATCGTCGATGACGTAATCATCTTGACCGATGCTGAGTCAGCAGAGCCGGACAAGAAGCAGGTTATCGATTCCTTCGGCAGAGAGTGGGAGAGCTTTTCGGACCGAAAGCCAGAACACGAGAAGGAATTTAAAGACTACTTCGATCTAATCGACCTTCAGGGGCTTGAAGGGAAGACTTGCGCCGATTTCGGGTGCGGCATGGGTCGATGGTCTCAAATCCTTCTAGAGAAGGTCCAACTCCAAACCCTAGTGGCGGTGGATTATTCGGATGCAATCTTCGTTGCGCGCAACAATCTGCGTGAACACCAGAACGTAATCTTCATTAAAGCTGACCTCGAAACCCTATCGTTCAAATCGGATGTTCTCGACTTTTCGTACTGTTTGGGTGTGCTGCATCATATACCCGGCGGAATCGAAACCGCCGCCAAGAACATTGCTCGCTGCTCGAAAGAACACCTCTGCTACCTTTACTATGACTTCGAGAATCGTGGGGTCGCATTCAGGACGCTGTTCGAGCTGGCCAATCTAATCCGTGTCGTCACCGCCCAGATAAACTCAGAAGGGCTGCGGGTGGTTCTGTCACACGTATTGACGATTTTTGCCTACTACCCGTTCGTGTTGATTGCCGGTTTCATGAAACGGTTGGGCCTCAACAACTCGATGATCCCGTTGTTCTACTACGCCGGCTATAGTTATGAGCGCATCCGGCAAGATGCTTATGATCGGTTTTTCACGCCTGTGGAACTTCGGTTTAGTCGACAACAGATCAATCAGATATTTCAGCGCCTATACAGCAGCGTGACTATTTCGGAGAACCTGCCGTACTGGCACTTTCATTGTCGTTAGAGGCAACTGCTTTACTCTCTGGTGGCTTCGCTGCAGTCACTCTGATCGCTTCAATGACCAACTCATTCACGGTCTTTCCCTGAATTTTCCCATACGACGCCAAGACGCAAACTGGGTCTAAAGAGTCTGCCCGGAAGATTTCTATAGATGGTTTATTTTTTTCGAATAGCCGAATTGTCTTCGGCTTAATCTCATCACGCGGAAAAATGAAATAGGCGGCGATGTTCTTATTTGCATCGTCCATGAGGGCAACAGCCACAATATCGATCTGTGATCTGCGTGACGGACAAATTTCCCAGTACTTTTTCCCCGATTTAGCTGCGTGCTGTCGGGTGACCATGAATTTAATCGTGATGTCCCCATCAATTGCTATTGAGCTATGCCGTTTCGTTATGGCCACGTGTTGGCCATTGCGTCGAATTTTCTCCGCTATGTTCTTGGTAATCATCAATCGCAATTCGTGAAGAGTATGTTGAGAATCCGAATTCCAATATGCGCGAGGCGATTGGTAGCCGATTAATTTGTACGCGCGGAGCAGTCCGCCAAATCTCTGCCCATAGGTAGTGACACTTGGGATTCGGGGGTCTGCTTGGATGAGCTTCCAGTCCAAATAGTGGTGCTCTGACAGCAAGACTCTTAGGCCATCGAGCATTTCTTCATCTGAAGAAAACGGCCTTTGATATGGAAATGCGTTTTGGGCGCGCTCAAAGAGCTCTCGGCTAATTATCGGGTCACATACGTCATCGACTCGAATCCAGGCGCTCGGATCGTTTATTACGCGACGCCCCCCAAGTTTCTGAGATTTTTTGTTCCAAACCTTGTTGCCGATGTAGATCTCATTCCGAAGCATCTTGCTAAGCAGATGTATACCCCAACGTCTCCTTTTGGCCGCTGGCAACTTGCTCTTGCGCAGACTGCGGTCAATGCTGCCAAGGGACCTTCCCGCGGCAAATTCTTCGAAAATCCAGCGTATAATGTCGATTTCTTCTTTCGGGCCTGGGACGAGCATCGATCGATCTGTGGAAAGAGCTTTCTCTTCACCTGATTCCAAGAGTGCTCTAGGAGTACCGTCAGGTCCGACTACAAGCCTCCGCAGCCCAAAGTTAGTTGCTCCATTAGAGTGAAAACCCTCACTTGACGTGCGCTGCTGTCCCAGGAAAACTCGGTTTGAAAGGTCTCGGCTGTATTCCGCCGCCATCAATCGTTTCAGATTTTTGACTAGGGTTGCTGTCGGGCTCCCGTCATTTTCGAACTGTTCGCCGCAGTACTCCACGTGAATACCGGATTGACGACAAATAAATTCGTAGTGGGCGCTCTCATCAGTATCTTGGAAACGACCCCAACGGCTAACATCGAAGACAAGAACAACGGAAAAATCCGCTACGTCCGACATTATGTCGTGGAGGAGCTGCTTAAGTGCGGCTCTCTTAGCGAGGGTTAGGCCGCTCTTGCCTTCATCGGCATATGTTCTGACGATTTTAATTCCGTTCCGATCTGCATACTCTTTCAAAGCGTTAATCTGGTTCTGAATTGCATATCTTTGATGCTCAGTGGAAACGCGCACGTATTGCGCGGCGCGCTTATGGGTTTTCGCTAGGTCGCCCATCGCACGGACCAGCTACCCAGTTGGCTTGGGCTTGGCCCATTTCACCTTGTAGGTGGCTGTGCATGTTGTGTTGCCGGAGAGGGCATTGCGACCGCTATCCACACGGATCAAGCTCTCTTTGATCTCTTCGATTTTCCGCTTCATGTCACTGGCGTGAAATCTCGCGATATGGATCAGATTATCGCGACACGCTTGATGCGATCGACCTCGGCGCGGCCAGAACTGGTATTCGGTGTAGTTCACACGGATCCTAAAGCCATCCTCTCTCTCCGTTATGCGATAGCTCGTGTTGTCGTCCAATTCGATCAGGCCAACTTCGGAATTCTGGCTTGGTTTCGTACAACCAAAGAGCATTACCGAAGTGAGGATGCTTGATGCAATTCGGTTCATCATTAAGGTTATTCCCTTGAATCAATCATCCAATTTGGTTGGCTAGGCAGTCTGTTACGTCCGCCCTTAGAACTCGGCCGGTGCCGATCGCGGTTAGCCTCGGCCCATTCATGCAGTTTGGTGGGTAGGAACCCCAGCACCGCCGGGATAAATGCAATCAACCACCCGATCGCCATCAGCGGATAGCTGACAATCCAGAGCACTGTGAAAATCAGGAATTTCACCCGGTTTCTTCTCCCCATGGTAAGTTAGGGTAGAAGCAAGATTATCGACGTTCAACTATAATTTCGATTGGGTCGAGTCTTTGCGTTTCTCTTGACCGTGGTTTGAAGTGTGGAAGTGCAGCAACAAAACTGGGGAGGCAGGATGCCCGACGGTGAACGCACTGTGATCACGTTTCAGGAAACGTTGAGTGTCGATGTGATCAAAGATGAAGGGATTGCCATTAGGCTTCTCGGCGCTGACTCCACCGGATATCTCGTTCAACTGCCTTATGATGAAGCTAGCGGCCTAGCCGAGATGATCACCATCGCGCTGACGACGGAGAAGGCGCAGCATTAGCAAACACAATTCAAGCGAATGACTGATCCGCAACGTCTCCTAATGGGATGGACCGGCTGCTTCTCCTTATCTGCGCTGGTTTAAGTCTTTGCAGACTAACCAGCCTGGGAAGCAGCCGGTCCATCCCATTAGCAGAACTGACTAAATCGAATGGAAACAGACCGGTCTCATGCCGCTTCGGTCTGGAGGCCGCCGGTTTTTTCGACGAAGGAAACAATCTCGTCGACACCGACGCCGCCCTTAATGTTGGCGAAACAGAACGGGCGGTCACCACGCATCTTCCTTGCATCACGGTCCATAACGCCGAGGTCGGCACCGACCAACGGCGCCAGGTCGATCTTGTTGATGACCAGCAGGTCGGATCGCGTAATGCCGGGCCCGCCTTTGCGCGGAATCTTGTCACCCGCCGAGACGTCAATCACGTAAATGGTGATATCGGCAAGTTCGGGCGAGAAAGTAGCGGCAAGGTTGTCGCCACCGGATTCGATGAAGATCAAATCGAGGTCCGTGAACAGGGACCGCATCTCCGCGACCGCCGCGAGGTTGATTGACGCGTCCTCGCGGATCGCCGTATGCGGACAGCCGCCCGTTTCCACACCCATGATACGTTCTGGCGGTAAGGCGCCCGACCGCGTCAGGAACTGAGCGTCCTCCTTGGTGTAGATGTCGTTGGTGATGACCGCGACGGAGTAACGGTCGCGCATCGCCTTGCACAAAGCATCGGTAAGTGCAGTCTTGCCGGTCCCCACCGGTCCACCGATTCCAACCCGCAATGGGCCGTGACCAAAGTCCATCATGACCGAAATAACCTCGTATATTGTGTTTCGTGTTTCATGGAGCAGATATCGGTCATCAACGATGCCGACGCGACATCATCGAGGTCCGTCTGCAGCGCGCGGACCGCGGTAGCGTTGACCGCGGATTCGCAGCCGGCGGTGATCCTCTGGCCGTCCGTTTGACCCAAGGGAATGAGCCGGACGGCGGCGGAAACGAGATTCGCCGCAAAGGCGTGTAGATACCCGACCCCCGTTTCGGCTACTCCGATTCCGTGGCCGGCCGCGGCACAGCCCACGATGACAGGATAGGCATAGGGACTGTCCCACGCCGATTGCAGCATGTCGAGAGCCGGTGTTGACCAAGCGTTAGCGGTAATATCGAGAAAGGCACGGCCTTGCGCATGGCTCTCCAGCGCCAGTTCGCGCGTTGCATTGAATGAAGCCGCCAGTTCCGCGACGTCAGACAAGCGTGCGATGTCGGCGTTCTCGGTTGCCGCGTGCGCATGCACTAAAAATACCGTGTCAGAAAAACCGGTGCCGCATTCGACGACATCGGCTATCCAGTCCTGTGCAGACCCGGCGTCGTCGATCAATCCGAATTCGACCGCGTACTCCAAACCGTGGCTGTAGGTATAGGCACCGACCGGATAGCCGGGTGAGAGCCAGACCAACAACCGATAGAGAGCGCCGGCATCAACCATGGTTATGGGTTCCATGAGTGTGGGCATTGGCATGACCGTGAGTATGGTCGTGCCCTTTGCTGGATCCATGCGCGTGTTCTTGTCCATGTTCGTGCGCATGCGGGTGATCGTGGCTGTGGACCTGACCGTGCCCGTAGGCCCCGCCCTCGGGCTCGAACGGCGCATCGATTAATCGCACGGTCGCCCCGAGTTTCTCGACCATGTCGATGATCACATGGTCCTCTCGAATTCGAAGCCGCCCGTCTAGAATTTGGGTCGGCAAATGCCGGTTTCCCAAATGCCAAGCCACGCGCACCAGATGATGGACATCGTCGCAGACGATTTCCGCCAGACGTTCAGGCGCCGCCGTCACCGCGACGACCCCGCCGCCGTCGAGCCGCAGGCCATCGCCGTCCTGCAGCAGGCGCGGTTCCGGTAATTCGAGCAGGAACCGCAGTCCCGTTTCGCCGGTAAGAACGATCCGGCGGCGGAACCGGTCGTCATAGTCGAGAGCCACCCGGTCCACCGGTTCGGCCGTCCAATCGGAACCGGCCAGTACGTCGACGACACGCGGCAGGGAACCCGCCATCTATTCTCTCCTTCAGAACAAGAAATAGCGCTGCGCCAAGGCGAGCTCTTCCGCCGGCTCGCACGTCAGCAGATCGCCGTCGGCCCGGACCTCGTAGGTTTCCGGATCGACATCGATCTCCGGCACAGCGGCGTTCAACACCATATCGGCCTTCGAGATGCCGCCGCGCGTGTTGACAACGGGAAGTAACGGCTTGGCCAGACCAAGGGCGTCGCCGATCCCGGCCGCGAGCGCCGCGGCGGATACGAAACTGACGGCGCTTTCCGTACGCGCCTTCCCGAACGCCCCGAACATGGGCCGATAGTGAACCGGCTGCGGCGTCGGGATCGACGCATTCGGGTCGCCCATGGGCGCCGCCGCGATCATCCCCATCTTGAGGATCATATCGGGCTTCACGCCGAAGAAGGCGGGCGACCAGAGCACCAAATCTGCGAGCTTTCCTACTTCGACCGAGCCGATGTGATCGGCCATGCCGTGCGCGATCGCCGGGTTGATGGTGTATTTCGCGATGTAGCGTTTGACGCGGAAATTGTCGTTTTCGCCCGTTTCTTCCGGCAACCGGCCGCGCTGCCGCTTCATCTTGTCAGCGGTTTGCCAGGTTCGGATCAGGACTTCCCCGACCCGCCCCATTGCCTGACTGTCGGAGGCGATGATCGAAAAGGCGCCCATGTCATGCAAGATATCCTCCGCCGCGATGGTCTCCTTGCGGATCCTGCTCTCGGCGAAGGCGATGTCTTCCGGGATCGATGCGTCGAGATGGTGACATACCATCAGCATGTCGAGATGTTCATCGATGGTGTTGACGGTATAGGGCCGCGTCGGATTGGTCGACGACGGCAGCACATTCGGCTGACCGCACACTTTGATGATGTCCGGCGCATGACCGCCGCCAGCTCCTTCGGTGTGAAAGGCGTGGATCGTGCGATCCTTGAAGGCGGCAATCGTGTTCTCGACGAAACCGGACTCGTTCAGCGTGTCCGTATGGATCATCACCTGAACGTCCATGTCGTCGGCCACCGACAGACAACAATCGATGGCGGCCGGCGTCGTGCCCCAATCTTCATGCAGCTTAAGGGCACAGGCGCCGCCTTCCACTTGTTCGACCAATCCCTCCGGCTGCGAGGCATTGCCCTTGCCCGCAAAGGCCAGGTTCATGGGAAAGGCGTCCGCCGCCTGCAGCATCCGGCCGATATGCCAGGCGCCGGGCGTACACGTGGTGGCATTGGTGCCGGTGGCCGGGCCGGTGCCGCCGCCAAGCATCGTCGTGACGCCGGACATGAGCGCTTCTTCGATCTGCTGCGGGCAAATGAAATGAATATGCGCATCGAAACCGCCGGCGGTCAGGATCTTGCCCTCGCCGGCAATCGCTTCGGTCGACGGGCCCACCACGATATCGACGCCGGGCTGGGTATCCGGATTGCCGGCCTTGCCAATCGCAGCGATCCTGCCGTCCCGCAAACCGACGTCGGCTTTGACAATGCCCCAGCTATCGACGATCAACGCATTGGTGATGACCGTATCGACCGCCCCGGCGGCGCGCGGCGCCTGGGACTGGCCCATGCCATCGCGGACTACCTTGCCGCCGCCGAATTTCACCTCCTCGCCGTAGGTGGTGTGATCGCGCTCGACCTCAATAAACAACTCCGTATCCGCAAGGCGCACCCGATCGCCAACTGTCGGGCCGTACATGGCGGCGTATGCGGCACGGCTGATCTTTGCCGGCATCAGTCGAGGTCTCCCATGATCCGCTGATTGAATCCATAGACCGCGCGACCGCCGGCATAGGGCACCAGCGTAACGTCGCGCGACTGCCCCGGCTCGAACCGCACCGCGGTCCCCGACGCAATGTCGAGTCGCATGCCGCGCGCCTTCTCCCGATCGAAGGAAAGCGCGCTGTTGGTTTCATGGAAATGATAGTGACTGCCGACCTGCACGGGCCGATCACCGGTATTCGCAACCGTCAGCGTAACCGTCTCTGCATCCGCATTGAGGTCGATCTCGCCAACGGCCGGCAGGAGTTCGCCGGGTTTCATCACTGTTTCCGGACAAGCTTGGCCGTGGCGACGCTGGCCACGAGTAGGGCGCAGATCAGCCCGACAGCCACCACAGTGAACTCGACGGAATGCGACGCCCCATGCGGATGGTCATGGTGAAGGGCGCTGTCATGCGCAATCGCGGACAGCGACGACCCTGTCGCCAATACGAGCATCAAGCCAGCTTTTGCGAGTTTCGAAATCATCGTCTTTCTTCCTATCGAATGGGTTCATGAACGGTCACGAGTTTCGTGCCGTCCGGAAATGTGGCTTCGACTTGAACGTCATGGATCATCTCGGCAACGCCATCCATGACCTGTTCGCGGCCCAAAACCTGGGCACCATCGCGCATCAAATCGGCAACGGACTGGCCGTCGCGCGCGCCCTCGACGACAAAGTCCGTTATCAGGGCAATGGCTTCCGGATGGTTCAATTTCACGCCCCGTTCGAGCCGCCGGCGTGCGACCAGCGCCGCCATCGACACCAGCAGTTTGTCCTTCTCCCGCGGTGTGAGATTCATAACAGACCTCCTTGTTCATGCCGCATCAGCAGGACCACACGCGGGGCAGGACCGCAGCCGGTCCGGCAAAGCCGTCCCGGCCCGTCTCGAGTTGCCCGAGCAACAGTCTCAGCGACGCGGCAAGGTCTCGACGCAAGACCGCGCCGGTTTCGGCAAGCAATCGGATATGCAGCACCGGCCCGATCACGGAGCTGCCGGCCATCGCGTCCAAGCATTCCGCGACATCCCGAAAGACCGTCAACAGACGGTCGGCCGCGCGCCCCACATACAGGATGCTGGCGACGGCGTTCGCCCCGTTGGCGACCGCGGGCCGGGTCAACCGATCCGCAATCGCCCCGTCGATTGCGAACGCGTCCGCGAAGACCAGCCGCCCGTCGAACCGGATCCGCCAGCTGTCCGCCAGGGACCCACCTTGTATGGTTTCGCCCATCGCCCGCCGGCCGAAGACCGTACTTTCGCAGGCAAGCAACTGACCGCCGTCTTCGATCGATGCGGCCAGACGCCGGGAAAGCCGGCCGCCGTCGAACAGGATCGACTCCTGTGGCAACCACAATCCCGTCGCACCGGATGCGATGCGCAAGTTGTTGGTGATCCGTGCCGGCTTTCCGCGCGATCTGTAAATTCGTTCGGCCGCCTGCGACGACAATGCGGCGCAGGTGCCGCGCCGCCACACCGCTTCGACGTCCAAAACGTCCGAGTCCGTCAAGCCGCCGGCGGTATTGATCAGCACCGCTTCGGGCGCATTGCCGGGCTCGGGCCGGGGAAACCGCAGCTTGCAGCAGCCGGCTTGGTGAACCGTATCCAAGACGGTGTGCGCGCCCCTTGTCTTAAAGCCGACCTGGGCGCGGCCAACGCTACGCTGCAGCGGCACGATCGCCGCCGCCCGATCGCCGGACGGGACTGACATCTCGGTGGCCGCCGGTCCGGTCTTCGCGGTTTGTCTCGTCAGTGATTGCAGGGTTGGTTCCGCCATCTTTCGTTTCCTAGACCATCAGATGGCTCTTGATGCGGTCTTCCGGCACATCGTCCATCGCGCCCGCCAGAACGATTTCGCCGCGATCCATGACGGCGAAGCTGTCGGCCAGCCGTTGCGCGAACTCGAAATATTGTTCGACCAGCAGGATCGCCATCTCGCCCTTTTCCCGGAGGTAGGCGATGACCCTTTCAATATCCTTGATGATCGAGGGTTGAATGCCTTCGGTCGGCTCGTCCAGGACCAACAATGTCGGCCGGGTAACTAAGGCGCGGGCGATGGCGAGTTGCTGTTGCTGGCCGCCGGAAAGATCACCGCCCCGCCGCCCGAGCATCTCGTTGAGGACGGGGAACAAGTCGAAGATCTCAGTCGGAAGGACACGGTCGGCACGCTGCAGCGGCGCAAAGCCGGTTTCGAGATTCTCTTTGACCGTAAGCAGCGGGAAGATCTCCCGCCCTTGCGGGATATACGCGATACCGCGTCGTGCGCGCTCCGGCGGGGACAGCGTCGTAATTGCCGTGTTCCGCCATTCGATCGAGCCGGCCGCGATCGGCAACTGCCCGACAATGGCGCGCAGCAGACTCGTCTTGCCCACGCCGTTACGTCCCATCAAGCATGTGACTTTGCCGATTTCGGCCGTCAAGCAGACTCCACGCAGTGCTTGCGCGGCGCCATAGTAAAGATCGACATTGTTCACCGTCAGCATCGTCACCGCCCCAGGTAGCTTTCGACGACGCGTTCGTCGGAACTAACCGCATCGATCGATCCTTCCGCGAGAACGGCGCCTTCGTGCAGTACCGTCACTTTGACGTCGAGGTCGCGGACGAATCCCATGTCATGTTCGACCACCACGACCGAGTGGGTCTTGGCGATTTGGCGTAGGAGAATCGCCGTCTCCGCGGTTTCCGCATCGGTCATGCCGGCCGCCGGTTCGTCGATCAGCAGCAGTTTCGGGTCTTGCGCCAGGAGCATCCCGATTTCCAGCCACTGCTTCTGACCGTGGGAAAGCGAGCCGGCCAATTCATCGCGATGCGGGGCGAGACGAACCGTGTCCAGAATTTCCCGAACGCGCGTTTGCTCCGCGGCGGACTGACGCCAGAAAAGTGCCGACCGGACGCGGCGGTCGCTCTTGAGGGCAAGTTCGATATTACCGACCACCGTATGCTGGTCGAACACCGTCGGCTTCTGGAATTTGCGCCCGATGCCCAATTCGGCAATCGCCGCTTCGTCGTGCGCCGTCAGGTCTATCTCGTTATCAAACAGGATGGTGCCGCTATCCGGCCGTACCTTGCCCGTTACTACATCCATCATCGTGGTCTTGCCGGCACCGTTGGGACCGATGATCGCGCGCATCTCACCCTGGTTGATAATCAAGGACAGACTGTTGAGGGCACGGAATCCATCGAAACTGACGGTAACGCCGTCGAGATACAGAATCGTGTTTTCGATCGGTGGGGACATGACGTTAATCCGCCGCCGTTGACGGCGCCGCGATACGGGCGTTCCCGACGCCGCGACTCCGGCGTCGCAACAACGGCAATTTTTCCTGGATCAGCCCCATAATGCCCTTGGGCAGGAATAGGGTGACCGCGATGAACAATCCGCCCAACACGAAGAGCCAGATTTCCGGGACCGTGCCGGTCAGCCAGGTCTTGGCGAAATTCACAAGAATTGCCCCCAACACCGCGCCGACCAGAAGGCCGCGGCCGCCGACCGCAACCCAAATGACGATCTCGATCGACTGGGCCGGCGTGAATTCACTGGGATTGATGATTCCCACCTGGGGCACGTAGAGCGCGCCCGCGACGCCCGCCAGGCAGGCCGAGAGCGTAAAGACGAACAGCTTGTATCGCTCGACCCGATAGCCCAGGAACCGTGTCCGGCTTTCCGCGTCGCGCACCGCGATCAAGACCTTGCCCAGCCGGGACGTCACCACAAGGCGGCAAATTAAGAACCCAAGCCCCAGGGCGACCGCCGACGCGGCGAGCAGCCCGGCCCGCGTTTGGTCCGACTGTAAACTGAAGCCGAGCAGGTCCTTGAAATCCGTCAGCCCGTTATTGCCGCCAAAGCCCATGTCGTTGCGGAAGAAGGCGAGCATCAGCGCGAATGTCAGCGCCTGGGTGATGATCGAGAAATAGACACCGGTTACACGCGACCGGAATGCAAACCAGCCGAACACGAATGCGAGCAGACCGGGTGCGATGACCACCATCGCCATTGCAAACCAAAACTGGTCGAACCCATACCAGTACCAGGGCAATTCTTTCCAATCGAGGAAGACCATGAAGTCCGGCAACACCGGATCGCCGTAGACGCCACGGGAGCCAATCTGACGCATCAGATGCATGCCCATGGCGTAGCCGCCCAGCGCGAAGAACGCACCGTGGCCGAGACTCAGGATGCCGCAGAATCCCCAAATCAAATCGACGCTCAGCGCCAACAGCGCGTAGCAGAGGTACTTTCCGAGCAAAGCAACGATATAGGTCGGCACGTGAAAGGCGCTGTCCGGCGGTACCGCCACGTTCAATATCGGCACCGCCACCGCGACAGCGGCGACCAGCACCAGGAACAGTATGCTGTGCCGATCCAAGGCGCGCATGAGACCGGCGGCGATCATGTCTCCAGCGCCCGCCCCTTGAGCGCGAACAACCCTCTAGGCTTTTTCTGAATGAACAGGATGATGAAGACCAGAACGAAGATCTTGGCGAGCACCGCGCCGGCATACGGTTCGAGAAATTTGTTGGCAACGCCGAGCGTCATGGCGCCGACCAGAGTGCCCCAAAGGTTTCCGACCCCACCGAAAACGACGACCATGAAGCTGTCGATGATGTAACTCTGCCCAAGGTTCGGGCTGACGTTATCGATCTGGCTCAACGCGACCCCGGCAATGCCGGCGATCCCGGAGCCAAGACCAAAGGTAAGGGCGTCGATCCTGCCCGTCCGAATACCCATGGCGCCGGCCATCTGGCGGTTCTGCGTTACCGCCCGCATCTGCAGACCGAATGTGGTGCGCTTCAGAAATGTCAGCAATATGGCGAAGACGACCAACGAGAACAGGATGATCCAGAGGCGATTGTAGGTGATCGTCAGGCCGCCGATGGCGGCGGCGCCCTCCATCCAACTCGGATTGCCGACCTCGCGATTGGTCGGCCCGAAGATAGACCGAACCGCCTGCTGCAACACGAGACTGAGCCCCCAGGTCGCCAACAACGTCTCAAGCGGGCGGCCGTAGAGCCAGCGGATGATGCCGCGTTCTATGGCAATCCCCACCCCACCGGCGATCAGAAATGCCAGCGGCAAGGCAATCAACAATGAGTAGTCGAACAGGTACGGCGCAGAGCTCCGGATCACATCCTGTACGACAAATGTCGTGTAGGCGCCGATCATGACCATCTCGCCATGTGCCATGTTGATCACGCCCATCACGCCGAAGGTGATGGCAAGACCGATCGCTGCGAGCAACAAGACCGATCCGAGGCTGAGGCCGTACATGACATTCTGCGCCCCGCTCCAAGCCGCAAGCGCGCTTTCGATCTGCGCGGCGGCCGTACGGGCAGCCTTGTGCAGCGGGCCGTCGCCGGCCTCCGCCGTTTGCGTCAACATGACCAGGGCATCGCGGTCGCCACGGTCGCGCAGTACGGCCACCGCCGATAGTTTCGCGCTGTCGTTACCCTGCCCGGCCAACGTGGCAGCCGCTGCGGCCTCACGGAACGCTTGCAGGACAGTCGGGTCCTTTTCGGCCTTGATCGCCGCCGACAATGCAGGCAACGTGGTGGCATCCCGCGACTTGAATATGGCATTGGCGGCGGCAAGACGTTTCGCCTTGTCCGGACTTCCGAGCGTCAAACTGCCAAGTGCCGCGCGAATGGCCCGCCGCAGTTTGTTGTTCACCCGAATTTTCTTAAGAGCCCGGGCGTCAACCGTCCCGGCAGGCTTCGCTGTTTCCGGATCGATCAGCGACACGGTTTCACCGTCACGGCGAACAATGAAGACCCGTTTGTCGTTCTTGCGCAGGTATAGCCGTCCGTCGCGTAAGGCTTCGATGATGGGGATAGCGCGGTCGTGTTTGGTCTCGGCAATCGCGCCGACGATGCGCGCCTTCTTCGAGAAACCACCGCTTGCAAGTTTTTGCACGGTCTCCGCGAAACCGGCGGCTGATGCCGGCGCAACGGACAACGCCAGTGCCAAAATGAGAAGGGCGCTTGCAAGGATGCGCGGCAGACGCACCGTCCCCTCCGACCAAAACATTAAAACCTCCCGGTACTTCTTTGTTTTCCGTGCAACCGGGAGACCGTCTCGCGATCTCCCGAAACACCCAGCGTTATTCTCCAGCCTTGAGGCCGGCGGGTAGGCTTCAGCTGCTGTCGCCGCCGCACTTCCCGGTTTTTTGGTTGAAGTTGCCGCATTTCTTGCCAACCCAATCGGCCTTCAGGTCTTTCGATCCCGGCAAGTGGTCGGACCACGCATCGCCCGGCACCAGTCCCTCGGTCTTCCAGACGACTTCGAACTGGCCGTCGGCTTGGACTTCACCGATCAGGACGGGCTTCGTGATGTGGTGGTTCGGCAGCATTGTCGACATTCCGCCGGTCAGGTTCGGAACGGTCACCCCGATGATCGAATCGATCACCTTGTCGGGGTCGGTCGTTCCCGCCTTTTCGACCGCTTTAACCCACATGTTGAACCCGATCACATGCGCCTCCATCGGGTCGTTGCTCACGCGCTTCGGATTTTTGGTGAAGGCCTTCCACTTTTTGACGAACTCGACATTCGCCGGGCTGTCGACGCTCTGGAAATAATTCCAGGCGGCGAGATGTCCGACCAACGGTTTGGTATCGATGCCAGCCAACTCCTCCTCGCCGACGGAGAAGGCGACAACAGGGATATCCTCAGCCTTGATGCCCTGGTTCCCGAGCTCCTTGTAGAAGGGAACGTTGGCATCGCCGTTGATGGTCGAGACGACGGCGGTCTTTTTCCCCGCGGACCCGAACTTTTTGATTTCCGACACAATGGTCTGCCAATCGGAATGACCGAACGGCGTGTAGTTGATCATGATGTCTTCTTTGGCCACACCTTTGGCGATGAGATAAGCTTCGAGGATCTTATTCGTGGTGCGCGGATAGACGTAATCGGTCCCGGCGAGCACCCAACGCTTTACCTCTTCCTCTTTCATCAGGTAGTCGACCGCCGGGATCGCTTGCTGGTTTGGTGCAGCGCCCGTGTAGAAGACGTTGCGCTGACTTTCCTCGCCCTCATACTGGACGGGGTAGAACAGCAGCCCATTCAGTTCCTCGAAGACCGGCAGGACGGACTTGCGGGACACCGACGTCCAGGCCCCGAACACGGCGGCGACCTTTTCCTTCGAAAGCAGCTCGCGCGCCTTTTCCGCAAACAATGGCCAATTGGAGGCAGGATCGACGACGACCGGTTCGAGCTTCTTCCCCAACAGTCCGCCTTTCTTGTTCTGCTCCTCGATCAACATCAGCATGACGTCTTTGAGCGTCGTCTCTGAAATGGCCATCGTGCCCGAAAGCGAATGCAGCACGCCCACCTTGATGGTTTCCGCCGCCTGAGTGGCGGCACCGTACATCATGGTTACCGCGAGCATCGCCGTCGCGACCAGATTCTTCTTTCTCTTAATTGCTGAAAACATGGAAACTCCCAACAGCGGTTAGATTTGCTAGTTGGGAAAACGCAATGCCTGTGCCAGCCAAGCGAGCCGGCAACCAAAACCCAGGCAACTCACTCAATTAAATTAATTAATTTCGGTTCCTGATGCGAAATTCGGCTGGCGCGGTTCTAGAAGATTGCTCATCTCTGCATAAAAAATAATCATTAAATTCATGCTGATTAAAATTTGAACGAATGTCACCTCGGGAGGCATCCCATATCAGTCTGAAAATATTACGCCACGAAATCCGGTTGTCTTACCTGGAGACAATTGCCTGAAAACCTCGCTTTGGGCATCGACTGTCGCGATGATTCATAAATTAGAATTTCGGCCACCTTATATTTCCGGAATTGGCTATAAGCGGGCATTCCATCACACTTGAGCAACTTCCGCTGTTCGCCCAATAGCGGTCCATCGGACAGCGATCTCAGCTACATGCGTTATTAGGTCTGCTCGTTCCTTTGAAGTGAGCATGAAACAACCGCGGTAAAGAGCCGTTGTTGATCTGACAGGGACTCGAAAAATTGTTCAATTTTCGGCAGTATGTGGGATTATAAAAAATAACCCAACGTTGCGACACTCGAGATTTCGGGTAACGGACTCATTGAGACAGCATGGCGCAGCATTTTTCGACGGCAAATTTTTTTCGACGTGCGCCGAACGCACTGATTGAACGCTATTTTGTTGAGCGCGGACTATTTGCCAATCTGTATATTTCAAAAATGAAAGAGACAAAAGTCGAAGCGCTTTTTGACGCTTGGCTCAAACTGCCCGACGATCAACGAAATGCGATGGAAGCCGAACTTTGCGAGATCCATGGGTTGAGCAATGCGAAGGGTTTCCAGGCAATCATCGATGAAGCGGGTTGGCATATGCAGGGCGAACAGGCCGGCCTGCATGCGTTTGTTGAACAGCTCTCAACCCTGCCCAATCATTACCATCGGGCGATGACCACCTTCCTGGATCATCCCGGTTATTGGAAAGGGGCGACGCGGTTCAGCCATGCCGATGGTCTTTCCTATTGGCGCAAGCGCAAGAATCTTGGACATCACGAAGCCGCCGTACACGAGGAAGACCGCCACAAACTGGCCAAAGCGATACGCACTTACTTTCACCTTACCGAAGGACGAGGGAACCATTGCTTAGTCGAAGCCTTTCGCCGGGATGAACGGGACTATTTCTTTGCCTATCCCGAGGATCATTCCCAACAGAGTGTCGAATGGGTCAACGGGGAATTCAACAATCGCCCGCATAATCCTGCTTTCGAGGTCGTGTTTGTGTACTCGCAAAGCGAAGGATCGCTGGATTTGAACTATCGTGGGCCGCGCAAGGCAATCGAACCGTTGCAGGCCATGTTTGCCACCGAAATTTTGAAGCTACCGGAGTTGCCACCGGATCCCAAAGACGAACGGGTTTATGACCTCGGTCAACTTAGTCAGGCGGATTTTAGTTTTACCTATGCGCCGGAGAGCGGGATTCAGAACATCGGCATTAAAAAGCTGCAATTGACTTCGCGCGTAAAAATGGGCGACCGACTTACTCTCGAAGCGGACGCCAACAATAATCCCAAGGGCGTTTATAACTTGATGGCTAAAATCGGTGATTCGCTCGATCTGAGCGTTTACGACATCACCCAGGTTGAGGTCACTGCGTCAATCATCGAAGACGCCAATAAACCCGCGAAACGGGTGACGTTCAGAATCACCCACCCCAACACTTGCTCATTGAA
This sequence comes from Alphaproteobacteria bacterium, assembly GCA_965228425.1. Lineage (GTDB taxonomy): Bacteria > Pseudomonadota > Alphaproteobacteria > UBA8366 > UBA8366 > JAJFJD01. The sequence goes on from OZ245815.1 coordinate 1,032,134, forward strand.
ATACGATGAGCGGGATCTGAAGCTGCGCGCCATGCTCGAAGCCTCGGGCTTGGAGCCCAAAGAGCCAACTAAAGAAAGTGGTGACGCATGACGCCAGAGGCCGCACTGGTTGAGGTCTTGGCGCGTGTCGGGGCTAACGGAGAGGTTTTCCTAACCGAGCATGAATTGAATCAATGGCCCACCAGTGCCGTGTCGGCCATGAAGGCGCAGAAACTACTCAACAAAGCATCGGCTGCTACTTCGGTCATCTGCCCAGGTTGCGAGCAAAATTGCGCAATGCCGCTTGAAACCGTTCCCGGGCCGTCCGTCACGCCCGTCTTTTTTGTTGTGTGCGACAAGCGAGGCGACATCAACCGCGTGGCGGTTTCCGCCGATCAATTGGTTCAATGGCATGTGAGTACAGCCGCTATCGCAAGGTTTATCGCGCGAAGCCTGTCGGTGCGTTGGCAAGGATCAACGAGTCACGGCAGCGATTTGCAAATCGGCATCGTGAAGACGCCCCGAAAAAGTCAGATGCTTTGCCTGTGCTCCGACCGCGAACTGTTATTGGTGGCTGGGACAGGCAGGTTGCCCCTGGTTGAGGCCATCAACTTTGCCGAAGCGCGATATTTGCTTGATGTGAAAACCGTCCACCAACTGGTCGACAATTCCACCACCTCGGATGCCCGCTATACCCCCAGCAACGCAAAACGCGAGGCGCGCAAACTTGATACCAAAGCGAGGCATGAATGCTGGCGGAAGGAATACCGGAAGCACAAGAAACGCCAACCCGAAAAATCGGATGCTTGGTGTGCAATTCAAATTTCCAGGATGGATATTGCGGAAGGTAGGAGTTCGGAAACCATTCGCAAAAACATGAAATGAAAAATAGTTGGGCGGAACTCTTTCGCCCAACCTAACACTCTGATGAAGCGGCGATCGTTGCCCTAAACTTCTTACAATATGTTTGCTTTGAAATCGCAGACTTTATTGATTTAAAACAATTTAAAACGCGGGCCACCAATTTCCAACGCCCAAATCGCCCCATTACCGTTCCGGGAGTCAAATCCCGTAACGATTTAGAGGGGCCGATTATGGCGCACACAATTTTAAGGCTTCCGGTCGTCAGAGCCCGGACCGGTCTTTCACGCAGCACGATTTACCTACGCGTCTCAGAAGGTAACTTTCCCCGCCCGATCCAACTGGGCGTGCGCGCGGTTGGCTGGGTTGAGTCAGAAATCGACGAATGGCTGGACCAACAGATCCAAAACCGTTCCGGTCCCATGAGTAAAACACGGCAGGTCAAGCCGTGAGAAGGAAGCCGCGGACTTATTCGCCGCATGTCCTTAAATCGAATTATTCATACAGCCTTGAGCAAATTGCCGATCTGTATGGCGTGGGCATCGCGACCGTCCGGCGCTGGATAAGGGTTGACGGTCTAAAGCGTATACCCAGAGCGCGGCCTTATCTGGTCCACAGCAGCGAACTCAAAGCGTTCCTTGGACGCCGTCAAAAAGAACGACGACATCCCTGTGCCCCAAATGAGGTTTTTTGTCTCCGCTGCCGTCTTCCTCAAACGCCTCAACCGGGAACGGGAACTGTGGAATCTTTACCAAATACGGCGCTCCGCTTCAGGGCAGAATGCTCCACCTGTGCGGGCAAGATATTGAAGACGATAAGCCGCGCAGACTGGTCAATAAATCACCCGCTTGCCGCTCTCCTTCGCGATGCGCCAGAGCAACATAGTGGAGTGCGCTACTAGCCCCCTGAATGTTCACCTGGAATAGGACAATAAATGTGACTGGATATAACCCTGAAAATGAGCGTGTCAAAAAGCAATATGAAGAGGCTCTTCTGCATGGTCGACACCGCGCACCCCGGACAGTGGAAGCTGTTTGGAAGGCAATAAACCTGTTCGAACAATTCACAGATCAAGCGAACTTCAAAAGTTTCGACACGGAACAAGCCAAGGGGTTTAAGCGATGGCTCACCAAGCAGAATAACGCCAAGGGTCAACCGCTCAGTTTGTCCACCGTCCGTTCGACATTGGCAAATATCAGGGACTTCTTTTCCTGGTTAGTGACGCATCCGCAATACACAAAAAGGGTCGATGGCCGTGGAATCGATTATCTGCGTCTGTCCGATAATGAAGAGCGCGCCGGGCGGGCGACCCGTGAGAAAACTCCGCCGACGGTAAATGAAGTGCGAAGCGTTCTGGAAGCCATGCCCCATGGAAGCGACGTTGAAAAACGCGACCGGGCTATCGTCGCGTTCATTCTAATCACCGGCGTGCGGGACGGTGCGTTGATTAGCCTCAAACGCAAAGACGTGGATTTGGACAAAAGGGAAGTATGGCAGGATCCAAAGCACGTCAAAACCAAGAACCGCAAAGGCATTACGTCTCAGTTCATCCCCATTGATAGCTTCGCTACCGAAATCGTACTGCAATGGCTTGCCTATTCACGAGACGAGCTCGGCATGAAACCGGACGAGCCGCTCTTTCCTAAACAACGGGTGGAAAACAATCCCGTCAAGTTGACGTTTGAAGCCTGTGGTCTCTCGACGAACCACTGGGCCAACGCAACGCCCGTGCGTGAAATCTTCCACAAAGCGTTCATCGCCGCCGGATTGCCAAAATGCCAACCTCACACGGTTCGCAACACCATCACAATCTGGGGCCTGGAGAACTGCTCCCAGCTTCAATTTAAGGCGCTCAGCCAGAGCCTTGGCCACGAACACGCCATGACGACTTATAATTCCTATGGGAGTTTGCGGCATTATGACGTGCGCAAGGCGTTCGCCTCAATCGGTGAAGGCAGCCCGGACCTAGAGCATCTGCCGACAAAAGCCTTGCTGGCGGAACTCACAAAAAGAAGCAATTGACGTGCGACAGGTTAAAACACCCTGAAATCGCTTTTTATATGGGGGCTAATTGGGGGGCTATAAATCAATAATGAATATTAATATACTATAATGTAATAGATATATTAGGAAATCTGGCGGAGGGAGCGGGATTCGAACCCGCGAGACGCGTTAACGCCTACACGCTTTCCAAGCGTGCGCCTTCAGCCACTCGGCCACCCCTCCGGCCTCGAAGGCGAGGGGGACATTACCCAAGCGGACCGGCGCAGGCAAGCGGCGCGGGGTTTGCCGGCCCGTCGGGCGTCGGCCCGATGTGGCCTGCTTTGCCGCCTCGTGATAGGGTCGCCCCAACAAAATCGGGGGTATCGGACCCATGCGGGTTCTACGGTTCATTGGCTGGGTTTTCGTCGTCCTGAGCGTGCTGTCGGTGGCGTTGGGCATATGGCTGTGGTTTGCGGGCCACGACATGACGCAGCCCGCCGGGCAGCTCTGGTTCGCGCTGGACAGCGAAAGCCTGAATACCGCGCAGGTGATCGTGCAGCGCTACCTCTATGCCGATTTATGGGATGCGGTAATCGTACCGGTGCTCCAGCGGGCAACGTGGTTGGCCGTTGCGGTCCTAACCGTGTTCTTCGCCGTTCCTGGTGCGCTGATCCTGCTCGTCGCCCGCCGCCGCCGTCACCGCAGCTTCCGTCTTTAATCTCCGGTTGCCGGATCGTCGGGAAATCCGGCCTCCGCGCGCACATCCGCCGCCGATTTACCGGCCTCGCGCATGGCCTGCAGCGTCAGGCTGCGGTCGCGCTTCGCGAAGCGGCGGCCGCCGCTGTCCGTAAGCAGCGGGTGATGCGCATACTCCGGTTCCGGCAGTCCGAGCAATCTTTGCAAAACCCGATGCACGTGCGTGGCCGGCAGCAGGTCGTCGCCGCGCGTCACCAGTGTCACGCCCTGTGCCGCGTCGTCGACCGACACGGCGAGGTGATAGCTCGTCGGCACGTCCTTGCGCGCCAGCACCACGTCGCCGAAGACGGCGGCGTCCACCGTCACCGTGCCGGCAGTCCGGTCGTGAAAGGTGAGGGGGCCGGTTGCCGAGATCGCCTCGTCTATCCGCAGCCGGATCGCGTGCGGGTCGCCCGCCGCCAACCGCGCGGCGCGTTCGTCGTCGCTCAGCCGCCGGCAGGTGCCGGGGTAGACCGGGCCTTCGGGGCCGGCCCGGTGCGGCGCGTGCCCCGCCGCCTCGATCTCCCGCTGGATGTCCTTCCGGGTACAGAAGCAGGGATACAACAGGTTCCGGTCTTGCAGCGTCGCCAGTGCCGCCGCGTAGGCGTCCATCCGCCGCGATTGGCGCATCACCGGTTCTTTCCAGGTGAGGCCGAGCCAGGCCAGGTCTTCCAGGATACCGGCGTCGAACTCGGGGCGGCAGCGGCCGGGGTCGATATCTTCGATCCGCAGCAGGAAGCGCCCGCCGACGTCCCGCGCCGCCCGCCATGCGACCAGCGCGCTGTAGGCGTGGCCGAGATGCAGCCGGCCGCTCGGGCTCGGGGCGAACCGCGTCACGATGTCAGCATTCGCGCTCATGCCCCTGGCCCTACCGCCGGGCATGGGGTAAGTCAATCGGCATGACGCCCGACTTCATCCGCGACTCGCTCGACGCGCTCGGCAAGGCCGACCCCGACATCAAAAAGGCGGTCAAGCTGGTCGGTTATCCGGAACCGCGCAACCGCGAGCCCGGCTTCGGCGCACTGCTCAACATCATCATCGGCCAGCAGGTGTCGGCGCAGGCGGCCGCCGCCATTCGCGGCCGCGTGATCGAAGCGGTCGATCCCTTCACGCCGGAGACCTTCCTCGCGACGGAGGAGGAGGTGTTGCGCGGCGCCGGGCTGAGCCGCCGTAAGGTGGAATACGGCAAGGGCCTGGCGGAGGAATTCGTCACCGGCCGGCTCGATCCGGACGCGCTGACCGACGCAACCGATGAAGAGATCGTCAAGACGCTGACCGCGTTACGCGGGATCGGCCGGTGGAGCGCGGAGATCTACATGTTGTTCGCGCTGGGCCGTTGCGACATCTGGCCGGCCGAGGACCTGGCCATTCAAGAAGCGTTGCGCCGGCTCAAGGATTTGGAGGAACGGCCGTCGCGCGCCGCCTCCGAACCGATCGTCGAGTCATGGCGTCCGCTGCGCGGCGTCGCGGCCTTGTTCCTGTGGCATTATTACAAGGGTGCACCTTAGGCTGGCGAGGCCGGTGGCCGAGCGCCAATATTGATTTCCGGTTTGCGACAAAAATAAGTCGGACCGATTCCACTGTCCGGACCGGACTGCATTTGAATTTACAAAGTGCGAAATGCATTCCAAAGTTAACGACGACCTTCGGACTGCCGGAGAATCACGCTGGGATCCTGTTTGTGAAACAATATCAAGATCTTCCGCGTTGGCTGTGGCTTTATTTCCCGCCAGCCCTCGCCGTTCTCTTGCTCATATCCATGTTCGTCGCGCCGGACTTCGCCTACATGATCATCCGGCAGGATCATGACAATGCCGGTGGTGGGCTCGCCGAGCATGGAACCGTGGTGGTCCTGTTGCCGGGCTTCGTCCTGGGGTGCTTGGCCGCCAAACGCGTTTATCGCCAGGATGCTTGGTTGGCGGCATGGATCGCCACGTGGGCCTTGGGCGCATTGTATTTCGCTCTCGAAGAGGCGAGTTGGGGCCAGTGGTATTTCGGATGGGAATCGCCGGAATTCTTCCTGGAGAACAACAAACAGAAAGAGACCAACCTGCACAATACCTTTCCATGGCTGAACCGGTTGCCGCGAAGGCTGCTGGAGTTATGGATCGTGGTGATGGGCTTCATCTGTCCCTTGGTCGTGTTGATCCGGAAGAAGCCCTGGTTCGACGGCCGAATTTGGTGGGCGTTTCCAACCGTTGTGTGTCTGCCCACGGCGACGATTTATCTGGCGATTCGAATCGCCCGGTTGTTTCCGGCCCAGCATTTTCGGAGCGTTGAGCTGCGGGAATACTATATCGGCCTGTTTGTGACGATCTTCATCGCATCGCTGTGGTGGCGGACCCGACAAAGTCCGGCTGATCAAGGGTGATCATGCTGAACGGGGACGACAACGCATAACTCGGCGGCATCTCGTCCGGTGACAGTTCGGCGACGCCGGGCCTCCGCGCCGCCTAAGTCGTCGTCGCCGAATCATGGCGATTGCTGCGTGGCGTTGCGACGTCAGTCCTGTGGCATTATTACAAGGGCGCACCCTGACCGCGCGAACCCTTGCGCCCTCGAACCGAAAGAAGAATTTCATGGCCGGACTGATGGAACTCGACGGGCCGCGCTTCGGCCCCGCCGCCGGGGGCGACCCGCAGCAACTGGTCATCCTGCTGCATGGCCTGGGCGCCGACGGGCAGGATCTGATCGGCCTCGCGCCGCATTGGGGCCAAGTGTTGCCGAATGCGGCCTTCGCGTCGCCGAACGCGCCCTTCCCCTGCGACATGGCCCCGATGGGGTACCAGTGGTTCAGCGTGCAAGACCGCACGCCGGAGTCCCTGCTGGGCGGTGTCCGGGCCGCGGCGCCGGCGCTGAACGCCTTCATCGACGCCGAGCTGGAACGCACCGGCCTGGACGAGAGCAAGCTGGCGCTGGTCGGGTTCAGCCAGGGCACGATGATGAGCCTGTTCGTCGGGCCGCGCCGGGAAAAACAGATCGCCGGGATCGTCGGCTTCTCGGGTCGGCTGATCGCGCCCGACCTGCTCGCCGAGGAAATCCAAACCCGCCCGCCGGTCCTGTTGGCGCATGGCACGGCGGACGAGGTCGTGCCTTTCGAGTCCATGGCCGAGGCGGAAGCGGGATTGATTGCCGCGGGCATCTCGGTGGATACGATCGAGTGTCCCGGTATCGGCCACGGGATCGATCAGAACGGGCTGGTGCGCGGCGCCGAATTCCTCAACCAGGTGCTCGGTCAACCCTAGAAAACGGGACGTGCCATGCCGCTGCAGAACCGCGTGACACCGACCGGCGAGATCGTCTCGGTGGACGCGCGCGGCGGCTTCATGGGCAATCGCGGCATTCTGCATGGCGACAACCGGCGGCTCGGCGTCAGCCGTTGGAAGCACAAGGCGTGGATCATCTGCCGCTTGTCCTTTCGAGGCCGGCACCGGGTGTTGATGACGCCGGGCCGGTACACCGAACTCTTCTTCCACGACGAAGCGGTGGCCATCGCGGCGGGCCACCGGCCCTGTTTCGAATGCCGCCGACAGGACTACTACGCCTGGCAGTCGGCCTGGCGCGACGGCAATGGCACGGCGGACCTGCCGCGCGCCCCCGCGATGGATGCCCAGCTTCATCGCGAGCGGGTCGAACCGTATACCCGGCGGCAGAAGGTTTGGCAGGCAACGCTGGATGACCTGCCGGACGGCACTTTCCTTTCCCATGCGGGGCAACCATGTCTATGGCGGGACCGGCAGGTCCTCCCGTGGACCCATCGAGGATACGGCGATGCGATCCCGCTGCCGCCGCGGGAAGGGGTGACTGTGTTGACGCCGCCGTCATCCGTCGGGGTGTTGCGGGGCGGCTACCGGCCCTGTTGATAAGGGGTCGAAGAAGCTGTTGATAAGCTGTGGATATCTTGTGGATGAATGTGACAAGGCGATGAAGATTAGTGGATATCCAGCGGTCCCGGCTTGTCGGAATCGTCAATTTCGGTTATCAGATTGGCGTCGTTCGGCGCGGACCTCGCTTGTTGGGCCGGATTTTGCCGGACGGCGCAGTCTGGATAAGGGGTGCGATCGACCGTGAACCTTGCCGATAAAGATTGCCCGGCGCTTGTGCTGAATGCCGACTTTCGGCCGCTGAGCTATTTCCCGCTGTCGCTGTGGAACTGGCAGGAAGCGGTGAAGGCGGTCGTGACCGATCGCGTTCATGTGGTGTCGCACTACGAGCAGGTCGTTCGTTCGCCCTCCTTCGAATTGCGGCTGCCGAGCGTCATCTCCCTCAAGGAATATGTCTCGCAGGCCCGCCGGCCCGCCTTCACCCGGTTCAACGTGTTCCTGCGCGACCGTTTCGTCTGTCAGTATTGCGGGTGCGGGTTCCCGGCGCAGGAGCTGACCTTCGATCACGTGGTGCCGCGCTCGCTCGGCGGGCGCACGACATGGGCCAACGTGGTGTCGGCTTGCGCGCCGTGTAATCTCAAGAAGGGCGGCGGATTGTTGCGCGACAGCGCGGTCAGTCTGCTGCGACAGCCCCGGACACCGAGCGTCTGGGAACTGCAGGAAAACGGCCGGGCCTTTCCGCCCAACTTCCTGCACGAAAGCTGGCGTGACTTTCTGTACTGGGATACCGAACTGGACGAAATCTAACGCGCTGCTGGCGCGCCTAGAATCTTTCAGACAGCCAGATCGCCATGCGTGACGCGCGCCGCACGGCCCCTGTGAGAAGGGGATAGGCCGGGGCGCCTTCCGCGCCGTGTTCGAGCGCCGTGTCGCGGTGTTCCAATTCCTCCGCCTGGAACGTCGCGACGACGGTCGTGAGTTCCGGATCGCTGTCGGCCAGGCGTTCCAGCTGTTTGCCGTAATGGTCGTCGATTTCCTCTTCGACGCCGACGGTGCAGGCCATGGCCGCGCGCTCGCCCATCGCGGCGGTGCCCGCGCCGAGCAGGTAACCCGCCGCATGCCAGAGCGGCAGGAACACCGTCGGCCGGACGCGGCGATCGGCAATCATCTTGTTGAAGCGGTCGAGATGCGCTGCTTCCTGTTCGCCCATGTGGCGGATGGTCGGGGCGGACGGTTTATTCTTCAGGACATCCAGCTGACCGGCATAGATACGCACCGCGCCGTATTCACCCGCGTGATCCACGCGAACCATGCGGTCCCGTTCGCGCGCCGGCGGCGGATCGCCGGGCAGATACGCGGGTACCGGGCGCGTCATCGGACGCTGCGCCGCATTGCGGCCGTCATCGCGAACAGGCCGGTTGCCAGCGACATAAGGCCGTTGTATCCGGCCATCGAAATCCCGAACAGGGCCCAGGCCGGGGTATCGCAGGGCACGATCGGTTTGCTCATCGACTTTTGCATTTCCGCGAAACTCGCCGGGATCGAGCCGCCGCCGCAAGTCGACGGGCCGGCCCACCATTTATACTCCACGCCCGCATGATAGAAGGCGAGGGCCGCCCCGCCCAGCAGCACGAGGCCGGCGACCAGGACCAGAAACCGCTGGGCCTTGCCGGTCAGGGCCGGTATGAGAGCCAGCGCCGCGATCGCCAGCGCGCCCCACCAAGGCCAGCGCTGATAGAGGCAAAGCTGGCATGGGTCCAACCCGCCGACATATTGCGACGTATAAGCGGTGCCGAGGGTCGCCGCGCTGATCAGCAGGACGATCAACGCCGGCGCGGTCGCCGGCCGCTCCAAACCTTCTGCTACGAATGCCACTAACCCGCCTTTGCGCCGGTCAGACGCTCAATCCGATGACCAGGAATCCTAGGAATAAGATGGCGAAGAACAGGAAGGCGAGCAAGCCCAGGCGGGCCTCGATAAAGGTCCGGATCGGTGCGCCAAATCGCCACAGCAGCGCGCAGATGATCAGGAATCGCGCGCCGCGGCTCAACACCGATGCGGTGATGAAGGTGGTCAAATCCAGCTGCACGACGCCGGTGGCGATGGTGATCACCTTATAAGGGATCGGTGTGAATCCGCCGGCGGCGACGATCCACCCTCCATATTCCTCGTACCATCCCTGGAAGACGCCGTATTTGTCCGCATAGCCGTAAAAATCGATGATCGGTCGGCCGATTTCCTCGTAGAGATAATACCCGATGCCGTAGCCGAAGATGCCGCCGATCACGGAGGCCGACGTGGCGACGAGCAGGATCATCCAGGCGCGCTCGCGCGCGGCCAGCACCATGGGAATGATCATGACGTCGGGCGGGATGGGAAAGAAGATACTCTCCGCCGCGGCGATGACGGCAAGCCAGGCGAGGGCATGGCGATGTGCGGCCAGCGCCATGGTCCAATCGTAAAGGGAACGCAGCATCAGTCGGGTTTGAAATCCTTCAGGGCATCGGCCACCGCCGCGACGACGGAATCCCAATCGCCGGGCGCCGGTTGGCGGAACAGTTGAAGGGTGGGATACCACGGGGAGTCGCTTCGGCCAATCTGCCATCGCCAATCGGGCGCATGCGGCAGCATGACCCATGTCGGCCGTCCCAATGCCCCCGCGAGATGGGCGGCCGCGGTGTCGACCGCGATGATCAGGTCCAACCCGGCCATCGCCGCGGCGGTGTCGTCCAGGCTGGTGCGGATCGGCTCGAGGTCCAGCATCGCCACGCCCGCCTCGGCGATCTCGTCGCTCACGTCGGCGCCTTGCAGGCTGACCCATTCGATCCCGTCGACGTCGAACAATGGCTTCAGCTGGCTCAGCGACGTCGACCGACGGCGGTCGGCGGGATGATCCGGGTTGCCGGCCCAGGCCAGGCCGACGCGGACATCGGTCGTGCGCGGCTGAAGCGGCGAGGGGGTGTCCGGCGGTACGGCGAGATAAGGTGTCTCGCCGGGGATGTCGTCGACCAGGCCGCGCATCAGATGGGGCATGCTCATCAGCGGCGCGTGATGATCATAGGGCGGCGCGTCCTTGAAGGCGGACACGGCTGCGACCCGTTCGCCGAGCGTACTCAGCAAATTCTTCAGTGCGGGCGGACAGGCGATGATGACGGATGCCTCCATCTCCGCGAGTAGTTTCGCATAGCGGCTGAACTGGATGGAGTCGCCAAGCCCCTGTTCCGAATAGAGCAGGATTGTCTGCTGCGCCGGCTCCGTGCCGTCCCACTCGGGGCCGGTCACGGGCGGCTTCACGAAGCCCGGCTTATTACGCCGCCATTCGTAGGCCGCGAACCCCTCCGCGATCTTGCCGTCCAACAGCAGCGTCATCGCGAAGTTCCAGTAATAGTCCGGCTCGGCCGGCTCGCGGGCGAGGGCGCATTCGTGGGCCATCAGCGCCTCGGTCAGGCGCAGCTTGTCCTGCAGCAGATTGCCGAGATTGCTCCATGCGCGGGCAAATCCGGCGTCGCAGGAAAGCGCCTTGTTCAACGCGTCTTCCGCCTCGTCCAGATAACCGGACCGGTGCAGCACCGCCGCAAGGTCGGTGCGGACGCCGGGGTCGTCCGGCGCCAGCGCGCAGGCGCATTGCAGCAAGGGGAGAGCATCGTCGTCGCGGCCCGCGTCGTGCAGCGCAATCCCGAGGTTGTTCAACGCCAGCAGATTGTCGGGCTCTTCCCGCACCGCCGTCTCGTAGGCCTCGATGGCCTCCTCCAACCGGTCGAGTTTTTGTAATGCGGTGGCCAGATTGACCGACGCGGTGGCATTGTTCGGCTCTTTTTCCAGCCCCGTCCGGTAGTGGTCGACCGCCTCCTCGTAGCGGTTGAGCGCCAGGCAAGCGTCGCCCAACGCCGCGTAGACGATGGCCGCGTCCTGGTCCTGCGCCTGCAAAGCCGGCAGCAAGCCGTCCAGCAGGTCCAACGCCTCCTGGTGCTGTTCGGCCTCGGCCAACGCGATTGCGTATTCGGCCTTCAATTCGATCCGGTGCGGCGCGCAGGCGACGGCCTTTTCCAGGCTGGTCACCGCCTCGGCGCTGTCGCCGTTCATCCGGCAGGCGCTGCCGAGCAACCCCCAAATCTGCGCGTTGTCCTCGTTCGATTGCAGCATGGCGCGGTACAACGCGGCGGCGGCCCGATAGTCACCGTCCTGGTGAAGTTCGAGCGCCAGCTTCAGCGTGGCTTCGTTTGACGCTTGATTGGTTGCCATGCCCACCCGGGCGTTACTGAGTTTCGGGGCGGTCGCCATGCGACTTTTGCGGCGTGCCGGGATTTAAAGATATATGCGTATGCAGGCCTTTCCACGGGTCGCCCCGCTTGGCCCGTCCGAACAGGACCGTCGCGCGGCCCGGCCTCGGGTAATGGTCGCCCTTTTCGTCGATCCCTTTCGATTGCCACGTGATAACACCGAAGGCCAACAGGCCGTCCGGAGAGACGCCGGCGCGCAGCGTATCGAGGTTGAACTTGAAGCCCTCGATCGTCGGCCAGATCGAGCGCCATTGCCGCTGCTCCAGATTATCCAGCCCGTCGACGGTGTCCATGAAGGTGCCGAAGCCGATCACACCGGGATCGAACAGATCGCGGGCAGCGGTGAAGTTCACCGCATCGACATGCTTGTCCCAGGTCGCGAACCACTCGCGAATCGCCGCCACGTCCTCCGCCGGCGCTTCGTACCCCAGCATCGACACCCCCTCTTTCGTATTAACCCTCAGCAGCATACGCGGTGTTGCGCCGCAACGCGAGGGGGCAGTGCCGGCCCCAATCGCGGCCAACCGGAAGCGAGACCGCCAAAGGCGAAACTCAGCGTTGACCGGCCCGATGCCAGGCCTATAGTGGGGCCGTCCTGGTACCGTGCCCCTGTGGCGGAACTGGTAGACGCGCGTGACTCAAAATCACGTTTCCTTTGGAAGTGGGAGTTCGAGTCTCCCTGGGGGCACCATTTTTCTCTTATTTCGTAATGTGTTGAATTGAATTGGCCCGACGCGGTTTTTCGCGGCGGTAATTCGACCTTCAATTTCACCGCGGCATCGCGGTGGCCGGGAATCGATTGCGCCGCGATTGGCGAATTTCACAATCCGCAGAAAACGATTTCTGCCTAGGCTCAAACCGCCGATAATATGATTGCCGCAGACAGTGTCCGGTTCTGCTTCTTCTTGATAGGATTGAGGAAAACACGACCATGCAGATCGTCGACGCGCAGATTCACGTCTGGGGCAGCGGTATGCCCGGCAACCAAGCGCATTGGCAGATTACCTCCTTCACGACGGAAGAGGCAGTGAAGTTGATGGACGACGCGGGCGTGCATGCCGCCGTCATCCATCCGCCGTCTTGGGATCCGGACTCGCAGGACATGGCGCGCGCGGCGGTGCGGGATTATCCGGGCCGCTTCGCCATCATGGGCACCATGCCGTTGGATACGCCGGAGAAATCGGCGGCGCGGATCGCGACATGGAAGGACGATCCGGGCATGCTGGGTCTACGGTTCACTTTCTTGCAGGACAACATGCGCAAGGCGGTCGCGGACGGCACGCTGGACTGGTTGTGGGCCGCGATGGAGAAGGCGGCCGTCCCGATTTCCGCGCTGGCGACGGATTCGCTGGCCGATTTCGGCCGCATCGCGGAACGGCATCCGGGGCTGCGCGTCACCATCGACCATCTGGGCGGCCGCGGCGGAAACACGACGCTGAAGGACGACGCGGCCATGGCCCACATGCCGGAATTGCTGAAGCTGGCGACGCTGCCCAACGTGGCGGTGAAGGCGACGGGTGCGCCGGGCTATTCCAGCGAGGCCTTTCCGTTCCGCACGATGAATAACTACCTGCAGCAGATTTTCGACGCCTTCGGGCCGGAGCGCATGTTCTGGGGCACCGACATCTCCAAGATGCCGTGCCACTGGCGCCATTGCGTGACCATGTTCACCGAGCACCTGCCCTGGCTAAACGGGCGCGACCTGGAATTGGTGATGGGCGAGGCGATCTGCAAATGGTGGGGCTGGGACCGCAAGACGTAAACGGACGGCCCTATGCGATGGCATGAGCCGGCCAACTTTCGATGAGCGGATTATGCGGACAACGCTTTCGGTGCGGGCCGCGGATTGGGTATGATCGGACGTCTAGCAAGGAGTGTCTAACCATGGTCGGTTTCGATTGGAAGCTTCTTTCGAGTTCAGTCGTTGTGGCGTTGTTGTTCCTGGCCGGCATTGCCGCGCCCGGTACGTCGGCCGCCGACGTTATCATCGGCAAACCGGCGCCCGACTTCACGGCCGTCGATTCGGCGGGCCGCGCGCACCGGCTCAGCGATTACCGCGGCAAGCGGGTGATCCTGGAATGGACCAATCACGACTGTCCCTTCGTCCGAAAGCACTACCGGTCCGGCAACATGCAGAAAACCCAGAAGTCGGCGCAGGCGGACGGCGTCGTTTGGCTATCGGTGGTTTCGTCTGCGCCCGGGCTCGAAGGCCATGTTTCGGGTGACGAGGCGGACGCGCTGACGAAAAGCCGTAACGCGTATCCGGCCGCGGTCTTGCTCGACCCCGCCGGAAAACTCGGCCGACTTTATCGCGCGCGGGTAACGCCGCACATGTACATCATCGATACGGACGGTACGCTCGCCTACAAAGGCGCCATCGACAGCATCGCGTCCGGGGATACGGCCGACATACCGGATGCGACCAATTACGTCCTCCAGGCCATGGCCCAGTTGAAGGCAGGCGAGCCGGTGAAGGAGGCGACCACCCGCCCGTACGGCTGCACCGTAAAATACGGCTCCTAGCGGCGCTCGCGGGCCATTAGGCTCGATCCGCTCAAGGCCAATCCTTATGGCTGTGCGGGCTATCGGCGTAGTGTTGCCGGAGGACGTCCCGCCCGAAATCGTTTAGCGGGTCGCGCCAGACCGCGTGGATATGGTTACCGCCGCGCGTGTTATCGAATTCGATCAGGATGCGGGGACCGTGGATTCGGTAATAGAACGCCGCGCGCGTCGATGCCTCGCCGGCCCATGCGAACGCGGTTTCCGCCATACCCTCATCGACGAGCTGCATATACGTCCGCCCGATCCGGTCGGACGCCATGCCGACGTAAGCCGAGATCAGTTGCCGCAGCAGGGCTAGCTGGTCGCCGGTCAGGTCGCTGCCCTTGACGCCGGTCCGCCGGTCGATGGCGTCGCCGTCGCCGGGCTCGGTGATGATGTTTCGGGGTGACCTGCCGAGCTTGGCCGCTGTTGCCTGACCGGCGGTGAGGCTTTCGATCAAGCGAAATGCCAGCGTCATCTCGTCCTGTTGGATCGGTTTCGTGATCTGTCCGTCCGGCGGCGGTATGGCCGGGTTGGTGCCGGTGAAGAGCGGCGTTACGAAGGTGTCGCCAGGCGTGGCGGCGGTTACGTTGATAGAGAGGTGATGACCCTCCAACCGCCAGCCCCAGGGATGCACTTTGGGATCGCCGAATATGGAAACGTAGTACCCTTCCGGATTGCGGTAACTCAGCGACGACCCCTCGATCTCCGCGAGCACGGCTTCGAGGCGCATGATGTCCTGGGCCTTCAAGACGCCGGGGGCGGACAGGGTCGCGCGCATCAGGTCCGTCGTCGCGTCCCTTTGCGCCTTTGTCATGTCGCCGATCATCAGGCCTTCGCGGGAGCGTGGGACGAAGTGCCAGTCCCGCCGTTCGCGGTCGCCGAATTCAAACCGTGCGTCCTCGCCGGCCGAACCCGCCGTCTCCAACCACTTCAGCGCGGCCGCGGCCATCGCCCGGTCCGCGGTGTCCGCGACGGATACCGCCGGCAGGATCAACCCTCCGACGATAAGCAGCAGGGAAAGGGCTCGATGCATCATCCGGTATCAGTCTCCTTTTGCGTGCCCGCGGGTACCGGCAACGGTGGGCACCGGAAGGGACGAGAGCGCCATCGGGCGGGCGATACGATCGATAGACACCTAATGCGATCGGAACACGATCCAAGCCCGCGCACGCTGCGAGACCGACGGTTGAGTTGCCCGCAACGGCGGACTTGATGTCCTATTGCTTTGGTGTGTCCGCTTATGACCCTGGGCGGACACCCAAGCTTCGCGTGGCGAAAAACCGCGATGCGGACGGAACAGTCGTTTAAAACTGTTCCGGCCGCGTCGCATTTGGCGATATCCTTTGACCGACGTGTAAGGATAAGAATGATGGCAATTCCCCGGATCAGAAATTGTTTGATGTATGACGGCGACGCGGAAGCCGCGGCGCAATTTTACGCCGAGACATTTCCCGACAGCACGGTCGACGCCGTTCATCGCTCACCGAGCGACCACCCGTCGGGCAAGGCAGGCGACGTCCTGACGGTTGAGTTCACGGTTTTCGGCATACCGTGCATCGGGGTCAATGGCGACCCCTATTTCAAGCATGGCGAGGCTTTTTCCTTCCAGATCGCAACCGACACCCAGGAAGAAACCGACGCATACTGGAATGCCATCGTGACCAACGGCGGCGAGGAAAGCCAGTGCGGCTGGTGTAAGGACAAATGGGGCATTTCCTGGCAGATCACGCCGTGCACCCTGACGGAAGCGATGGCGGCCGGCGGCGATGAAGCCAAACGCGCCTTTGACGCGATGATGCACATGAATAAAATTGACGTGGCAAAAATCGACGCCGCCCGTAAGGGATAGACGGTAGGGTGGACGGTGCCGCGCACTGCACGAATATGGCGACAAACCGACCGACAGGGCGGTTAGGACCGGCGGTCGTCTTCCCCAGAAGAACCGGCACTAGAGTGCCCTGTCACCTTTGCGCCGGCTTATGTCGCCTTTTGGCTAATTGCGGACCAACCCGATTGGCCGCTATTCCGTCCGCTTATGACCCAAGTCCGATATCGACCTTCCCCAAGAGAATCCGAGAACGCAGACCGCGTATAATATGACTATTCGATACATACGCCTACTGCAGCTTAATTGGCGCTCGGCCCGATGAAATGGAGACGAATTTGTCGTTGGTTTACACACGAATGACGGCAGGCAATCTGCACAGTGTCGAGAGCATTTTACTGCCCTACCTGGAACGCGATTGGGACCGGGCATTCATCGATAGATTTTTGGATTGGCGGTTTCTTCAACGTAAGAATTGCCAAACGGTCCTGGCGATGGATGGCGACCGATGCGTTGCAATGGTCGACGCAATCACCAGAAACTACGCCATCGGCGGCAAAAAGACCGGCGTTCGCGAAACGGACTATTGGCTCAGCTTGGCCGAATACCGGCCTTTCGCAAGCATGCGGGTTATGCAGTCGCTGATGGATGAGCCCGAACCGATTTGCGCCATAGCGGGCTATGACTATGTGGGATCGTTGATGGAGCGTATGCGATGGAACCCACTTCCCGACGTTCGGCAAATGGTGCTGCCTCTCAGCGCCGGTTTCGGCGTAAAAGTCTTGGCCCAGGCTACGAACAAGGATATTGCGGCTTTTCCGGCATTCCTGACAAAACCCCTATCGCTCAAATTTCGAAAACCAAAAAAACAACCTGCGCCGGCAACGACAACTGCGGTTAGCCAGATTACCAATGCGGCCGATTTGCCCGATATCATGCCGCCGGCGGCCATGTATGCAGTTGCCGCGTTGGCTGACCGGCATGATTTCGAATGGTATGCCGCCGCACCGGATGAACTAGGCGAGTTCGTTTGGCTGCTGTTCTCGATGGACGGCAAACCTGTCGCGTTTACGCTTTGCCGGCTCTATACGGAAGGACCGTATAAGGTCGCAAAACTCGTTCACGTGCAGTCGGCGATTACCGACGTTCAGACTTATGCGTGGATTATTGGCGAAACGTCCGCATTCATCGCGAAACGCGGTGTCGATTGGATCGACGGCCGATTTTCCTGTCCGACAATCACGAAGGCCTTATCCCAAGCTGGATACATCAAAGGACAAGTCCATCATCCATTCTATTGGCCCGGATCGCAGGACATGCAAGTTGGCGATTACCTGGTCTCTTTCATGCTTCGCGGCGAAGGATTAGCGCCCTACCCGCTCTAAGCAGGCTATCAAGCTGCCGCGCGCATGCCCGCCTAACAGGAGACCAGCGCCCCGTGCACCGACCCGCCGTCGGTAATGCCGCGCGCTTTCATCCAGTCGTAAGTTTGCGTGCTTAAATATCTGCATTGAAATGACCAGAGGTTATAGGCCTTCAATTGCGCGACCTGCATGGTGTTCAGCAGCCCTTCGTAGACGCCTCCAGCCTATGCGAGCTGCGCGTAGAAGGCTGAGCATTAGGCGAAGCTCGGCCTGGGTGAGCGGCGCTCCCTTCGCTCCAAGCGCTTTCAATACATGGAAAACCTCATGGGCCGTGGCGACCGTGTTTCAGCCTGCGTCGTGCTGAGCCGAAAACGTAATACGCCGCCGTCCAACGCGGAGGTCTCAACTGCCGCAAAATCAGGAACGCGCCTTGGGCATTGAAGGAATTCGGCTGGGCTTAACCGAGCCGAGAAGGCCGGACCACCGGTCACCATTCGTCGAATCGAAGTCCGTTTGCGATGGGGGACGGCTCCCGCCCGATGGCATCGCGATGTCCGCTTTCAGTCCATGTCGCAACAGTGGCCGCCCCCAACGAGAGTCGAGGGCGGTGCCCTGATGGATTATTCGATTACGGAGAGGTTCTCGGCGGAAGATTTGCCATTCTGTCCAGGCTGAAGTTCATAAGAGATCTTCTGTCCTTCGCTAAGAATATCCAACCCGGCCCTCTCGACAGCCGAAATATGGACGAAAGCGTCTTTTGAGCCATCTTCCGGCTCAATAAATCCGAAACCCTTGGCAGGGTTGAACCATTTTACAGTACCAGTAGCCATCGTTATTTCCTTTAACAGGAGTTCAATTCCGCGCCTCACACCATGTGACGTCGCGGTCAGTTTCACGCCACATTGTCAGGGGATAACTAAGTTAATCGGCGTACCGGCTAATTAGGTAACACAAAACAAATGCAACATTTATCTTGGACAAGTGGGGAGCATTCCAAATAAATCAAGGACCTGAAAGGTCCGTCGAGGATACTAGGAGCCCGTCTGTCGATGCTGCTGGGTGAATCCCGAGCTTCCCAGCATCATCCTTTGGTCTGCTTATGGCTATGAGCGGACATCTGGCCACCGCTGAGCGACTTCCGCTCCTGCCTCAAAACGCACTTCCCAAGTTGAAGGATGGACGATTGCCGCCGAATCCTGGTTTTATGGCGTTGACGCGGGAAACGGGGCCCAATCGTACAATTGGCCGGCGGCGCCTCATGGTTGTTTCGCCGGCCGGCGATTTTCAAGTGACTGTTGACGGAGGTAACGATGCCAATCGAACGGGTGGGACATGTCGTCCTCAAGATGCGCGATCTCGAAGCGGCCAAGCATTTTTACCGGGATATCCTGGGAATGAAGGTCGCGAACGAACGGAAGGGGTTTGGTGTCTTCTTTCGCTTCAATGACTATCACCACGATATCGCTGTTTTCCAGGTGGACGAAGACGCCGCGTCTCCTGAAAAGAACCAGGTCGGTCTTGCCCATGTCGCCCTGGTCGCGGATAGCTTGGACACGGTCAAGGCGATATATCAGCGCTTAAAGGACCACGATGTACCCATCGACCGCATTAGAGATCACGGATACACCAAAAGCGTTTATTGCAAAGACCCCGAAGGCAATGAAATCGAGGTCTATTGCGAGGTTCCCGAAAAGCCGTGGCAATCGTTCGATACCGTCATTCGAAGCGAATCCCTGGACCTCGAGTCCTGAGCGCTGATTTTGATTATCTTTATTGAGCGAAAGACGGGTCTTCGCGCAATTGGCGCCGGAATGACGCTTGAAACTCGACGTCGCCCAACGGCTTGTTGCCCGACCGCTTGCGCATTTGGGCGGCGGTGATTTCGCAGATTTCTTCGGATAACGGGCGCGGGCTCGCGTGGCTCGCCGCCAGGATACGTTCCTGGGTCGCACAGGCGTTCACCAAACGGTCCATATAGGCGAATGCTTCCGGCACCGTCCGTCCAACCGACAGCAAGCCGTGATTACGCATAATCATGGCGTATTTGTCGCCAAGGTCGCTGAGAATTCGCGGCGCTTCGTCTTCTTCCTGGGCTAATCCTTCGTAATCATGATAGGCGACCTGGCCGTACACCCCACAGGACCCTTGATCGAAAAACTGGAGTCCCTCTTCCCACGCCGACACCACGACGCCCGCGGTGGGATGGATATGCACGGTGCAGTTCAGGTGATCGCGTTCGCGTTGAAGCGCGCTGTGGAAATTCAGCCCGGCAGGACGTGGTTTGCGGTCCGTGTCGCTAACCACGTTGCCGTCCATATCGAGTTTCAACAGGTTTGACGCGGTAACTTCGTCCCACGCGAAATCCGCTGCGTTCATCAGGAAATATTCCGGCTGATCCGGCACCCGCGCCGTCATGTGATTTGCGGTGGATTTGTTCCAATTGCGCGATACCGCAATCCGAAATGCTGCCGCAAGCTCCACCCGGGCAGCCCACTCTGCTTCGCTTACCTTGCCTTGAAGCGATTCAACTTTCGGCAAATCATATGCCGCCATGGTCATTGTACCCTCCCACGAACGAATGGAATTGTTCCGTTAACGGTACGCGCCGCGCCAAAGATGTACAAGCAGCCGATCCGTGACAGATGCTTCACGGTCGAAGCGAGATCGGCAAAATCATGCCGTGAGCCCGTTAAAACGTTCAGTTTCACTGTCGCCTATGAAGTGGTCGGCCGCTCCCGCCCAACAGCATCGCAATGCCTGATCTTGGCGAACAGCGGTCATTTGCAAAAACAAAGCCTGATTAACGGAGGATGTTGGTTCCTCCCACTTGGCTAGCTACTGGCTGTGAGCGTCAACCAGTCTTTCGGCAACCACCTTCGCATCGTGCGCCGGGTTTTCCGTATGGCGCAGGTGCGCGGTAACAATTGCACCTTCCTTCAGAAGCAATAGCTGCCTCGCAAGCCGGTTCGGTTCTTCTAAGCCTGCGCTCTCCGCCAACTCTGTAATGTGGCTTTCAAGCATACGCTTGTGGTCCGCGGACTGCTTGTGAATGGAATGGCCCGCTTCCTGATATTCGGACGACGCTTTGATGAACATGCAGCCTCTGAATTCGGTTTGCCCGAACCACTCTTCCAGCGCGTCGAACATGGCGATTAATTGCTGCCGCGGCGTCGCTGCCAATTCCTCCATACGGCGGTAAAGCCAATTCCGGAACTGTTCGTCCCGGAGCCGCAGCACGGCGAGGATCAAATCCTCCTTGGTGCGGAAATGCTTGTACATCGACGTTTTCGAGATGCCGGTCTCAGCGACAAGCATATCCATGCCCGTCGCATGAAATCCATTTCGATAGAAGGTCTGCAATGCCTTCTGGACCAGTTCATCTCGTTTCGTGGGCCGCATATCAACCTCTTAAAATTACCAATCAGTACATATATATGTTGCGATAAATTACAAGGATAAAATTTTTTATATCCGTAAAATCAATATTTTATTCTTGGATTCACAAAACTCTCCATGAGAAACATCATTTTTTTGGTTGACAGACTGTACCGATCGGTACTTTTATGATCTTCAGAGTGTACCGATCGGTACCCTTTAGCATTTTGTTTCACCGCGCGCTGCGCTTGACCAGAACTGGAGATCATTATGACCAACGTTTCCACCCAAACCGATAACAGCGGCCTCCCAGACCCCGGATTCGAGATCGTCCCTGGCCGGACGGCATTGCTGGTTACAGATCCACAGAACGACTTCCTCAGCCCGGACGGCGCGACATGGGGCGTCGTCGGCAAAAGTGTCGAGGCCAATGGCACAGTCGAACACATCGATCAGCTATTCGCCGCAGCCAAGGCCACGGGCATGCCGGTATTCGTTTCGCCGCACTACTACTACCCGCACGACCACGGTTGGCGCTTCGAAGGCGCGCTCGAAAACCTGATGCACAAGATCGGCATGTTTAACCGGGAAGGTCCGCTCAACACGAACGGCTTCGAAGGCTCCGGCGCGGATTGGCTGGAGCAGTACAAGAAATATATCGATGACGGCGAGACCGTCGTGACCAGCCCGCACAAGGTGTTTGGCCCCGAAAGCAATGACCTGGTCCTACAGTTGCGCAAGCGGGGCATTGAAAAGGTAATCCTTGCCGGGATGTCGGCGAACCTCTGCACAGAATCGCACATGCGCGAACTTGTCGAGCAGGGTTTCGAAGTGATGGTCGTTACCGACGCTACGGCCGCGGCACAGGTGCCGGGGCACGACGGTTACGAAACCGCACTGACCAACTTTCGCATGATCGCCAGTCACGTGGCTGATACCGAGACCGCGGTCGCCGCGATCGAGGCTGCGGTGGTCGAGGTTGCCCCGATCAAGGTAGCAGCGATCAATTGACCGATCCCAAAGCGCCGTTTGTCCTCCCTCACTCGGCGCACTTGTCTCCGGTCATCCGAGTTCCCCTGCCGGATGGCCGGAGCCCTTTCTTCACCGTCGGATCAAAAGGAATAGAAGAATGTCGCGTCCACCCGTTCCCCCCTTTACCGAAGAATCCGCCGCGCAAAAGGTACGCGCCGCCGAGGATGGCTGGAACTCTCGCGACCCGGAGAAAGTGGCGCTGGCCTATACGGCCGACAGCGTGTGGCGAAACCGCGCGACATTCGTCGAGGGTCGCAAGGAAATTGTGGCCTTTCTCCGCCGCAAGTGGGAATACGAGAAAGAGTATCGACTTATCAAGGAACTCTGGACCTTCGCCGATAACCGGATCGCCGTGCGCTTCGCCTATGAGTGGCACGACGACGGTAGCCAATGGTTCCGGTCCTACGGCAACGAAAACTGGCAGTTCGATGAAGACGGCCTCATGCGCCGCCGCATTGCCAGCATCAACGACCTCGCAATTCAGGAAACAGAGCGGAAATTCCTTTGGCCGCAGGGCCGACGGCCGGACGGCCATCCCGGCCTCTCTGACCTGGGCCTTTGACGTAAACCAAATTCGACAAAGGAGAGACCGACAATGCTGAAATATCCGCCGATGCCAAATTGCATCGATTTGCCTCAAGCAATGCGGCGGGGATTTTCCTGCCATTGCCCGCGCTGCGGCATTGGCAACATCTTCGACCGGTATTTGAAACTAACGTCCAACTGTTCGCATTGCGGCGAGCCCTACGATGACTACCGCACGGACGATATCGCCCCTTATTTTACGATCCTCGTGGTCGGGCATGTGATCGTTCCGCTACTCTTGTTGACGGAACAGGTGTTTGCGCCACCGGTGTGGATTCACTGGGTGGTTTGGCCGCTTTTGACAGCGCTTGTCGCCCTTCTCGCGCTGCCGCGCATCAAAGGCGCGGTACTGGGCTGGATGTGGTGGCTCGGCATTCGAGGTAACGAACAGCACTAGCCACCGGACGCTTCGTTCACCGCGCTTCGACAAAGGCGCGATGCGGTACTCGCGCTAAACCAGTGAGCAATCCGGACTTTATTGTGCCCACCTTCGCAATTTGAGGGTTCTCGCCTAATGACGATTTTAGACCAAATGGACGCATATCGCCTGATTAACGCGCGCGGACCTTTCTCGCCGCTTGGCGTCTCCCGCTCGCCGGAACCGGTTGCCGTCACCGTCTCGCATGCCCATAGAAATTTCGCGGAAATTGCGGACTTGCACGAATTGGCAGACGTGGCTTTGAGTGACCTGGCCGATTCTGAATCCGGAACGGTTGTGCACTGTGCCGCGGCTGCAATCACGCTTGCCGTGGCGGCAGCCATGACGGGGTCCGATCCGGCGCGTGTTGCCGCTTTACCCTCTACGGCCGGACTCCGGAATCGCGTCGTTCTTCCCGCCGGCCACGCGGTGAACTACGGCCACCCGCTGGAACAGGCGATCAGACTCGCCGGAGCAACCCCCGTCCTCGTCGGCGAGGCGACCGGTTGCCTGACCTCCAAGATCGCGGAGGAGATAGCTCACCCCGATAGCTGCTGTTTGCTGCTCGTCGTCTCCCGCCTGACGAAAGGGGATCCCGTCGATCTCGATGCCGCGATCGAAGTCGCGCACGCTGCAAATGTCCCCGTGGTGATCGATGGGGCGGCGCAAATTTTTCGAGCGCGTCAGTTCATCGCGGCGGGCGCTGACCTGCTGATCGTCAGTGGGCAAAAATATCTGGCGAGCCCGACAGCGGGTTTGGTTTTCGGCCGGGCCGACTTGGTCGCCGCGGTTAGAGCGCAAGACAAGGGTATTGGCCGCGGCATGAAGGCTTCGAAGGAAGCGTTGTACGGCGTTCTCGCCGCCCTTGAGCAATGGAAGGTCAGGAATGTACGGTCATGGGCCGACGGTCAGGCCGAGAAGGTTGGCCGCCTGGTCGAGAGCATGAACATGCTGGAAGGCGTCTCGGCAACGAGTGAACCGGACCCGACGGGCGCGCCATTCCCGCGTGCTTGCTTGAAAATTTGCCCGTCCCGCGCCCGTCGCACCGCGACCCAGGTAATCGAAGAGTTGAAGATTTGCTCGCCGCCAATTTGGGTTATGGACCACCGCGTCGCCAACGATGAAATTTTGCTTGAGCTAGTACCGCTTCGATCCGACGAACTAGGCGTGCTATCGGAACGGCTATCCGCGATTTTGGGCTGATCAGTTCGTTCTGCTTCTGGCGAACAGCGGTCATCCAAGTGGTGGGGATGGGCTTTCGTTGGTAAGTCGTGGCAATGGCTGTAGTAGCAATTTCTAAAGACATCGTCGTTATCGTTGCGACAGGTGATGATGATGCGAAAACAAATCAAAAAGCCAACTGCCGCGAACGCGAACCGATCGCCGGTTCCGGCGTTGGTGTTGCCTTTTCCGACGGATCTATACGCCATGGCCCGATTGCATGCTCGCTGCATTACGTCCGACGCTCGAGCGTTCTGGGAAGAGGTGCGGGAGGGCTATGCCGTGGCCGTCGAAGGTGCTGGCGCCCTGGATGCTATCTGGGTCAAAGATGCGGAGGCGGGGGCAGCCGCTGCCGCAAAGTGGCACGACAAGCCCGTTTTAGTTGTTGGTGAGTTGCGACTGGTTAGCGACCCCAGTTAACGAAGTTGGACGTTGCGCCAATCCACGACAACGGCATCTCGCACTGTGGACCTTCCGGGGGGCTCCGCTCGACGCAAGATCGTGACCCTTTGTTGAAACGGTACAACGCCGCAAATAGACACCGCAGCTTCTTGTTCCTAGACTTGGTTCAATAGCCACACGCGATGCAGAGGTCCGGCATGAGCGAGCCAACCTATTCACACTCCGGTAAGTGCCATTGTGGTGCAATCTCTCTTGAGCTGACCTTTAGATGTCCAGCCGATGAGATGCAGGTTCGCTCTTGCCAATGCGGATTCTGTGCTCGGCAAGGGTCACGGACCGTCTCGGCGGCGGACGGTCGAGCGGTCTTCACAATCACCGCCGATCAGCTCTCGACATACCGGTTCGGCACGGAGACATGCTCGGCGCTCATCTGTAGAGGCTGCGGTGTCTATGCCGGCGTTATCATGGAGGATGGAGACCAGATATTGTCGATTGCCAATGCACGGGGGCTCGGCATCGAGGCGTTCAAGGATCGAGATGGCGTACCGCTCACTCACGATGGCGAGTCTACACCTGATCGGATTGCGCGCCGCAGATCACGGTGGACACCAACGGAAGTCCGCTACAGGTTTTGACCGTCTGCATACTTATCCAAATTTTCTGCCGTCCGTATTTATGGAACGGTTCGAGAGATCTTCAGACGCGAGAATATTTGGGCGAGCGTCGGTCGCCGATGGGAGTGTGGGGCGACACGTTGACGTCAGGTCTCAAATTGGCGGGAAGCGAGCCAATCTTGTCATTTGCGATTACGTCCGTTCCTGACTCAAAGCGTCCGCAAAATAATGGCTCATTTCTGCGCAGCTAATTTTTATGAAAAGCTAGACTTTTCGGGGTTGCGAAGGATTTGATTTCGAATGGCCGATATTCTTGTCGTCGTATTCGGACGCACGGCGTCGAAAAGTACCATCCAGCAACGGATGGCTGATTGGCGCGCCGGAATAGAACCGGCCGGCGTTCTTGCCTTCGAGCCGGGCGTCACGCCAGCGTACCGCCTGGGCAGTGATGATGGCACACGATTTGCTCCTGCAATGCTCGCCGATGTGCCCGACACAGCCAGCAAACTAGATCGACTGAAGTCTGATGTCGCACGCGACCTCGACGTATTCGCTAAGAATCCGCGGCGCCTGCTTGACCATTATTTCGATTTCATCGCCACACAACTCGACGACAATGCTGCCGAGATCGGGCAAATAAGCCAGCCGTTGGGTGGCCTGTTTCAGCTTGAGGACTGGGCATTCGCCGCACTGACACCATTGCCCAATGCCGCAATCCTCGTCGGAGATGAGGCGAATTCGCAGTGCGGCACATTAATTCACGATTTCGCGTTCTGGACCGGGCATCAGGTCCTGACCGTCCGCCTTCGCGGTAGTGCGACCCCGTCCCCGCACGAAGCGGAAGTGTGTACCCATCTCACGACACAGGGCGTAGCGGTCGTCACAATACCGGTGGAGGCGCTCGCAGCCGACGCGGAGATATTTACGGATGCATTGTTTCCGCCGGAATTTAGGTCGTTCTGGCAGGGCGTCCCGTATCCCTGCAGCCCATTCAGGCCACAAGGGTTGACACCGACGATCTCTCAAGACGCTTCGGACTAACTTTACGCGTTAGAGGTTCGTCTCGAGGATATAGAGACCGCCCGAAATCCGTTCCGCTGCATAGACGAGGCCGGTTTCGTCAACATAGACATCGTTGATTTGGCTCGCCGTGTAGCGGGATCCTTCCGGACAGGCCGGCATGAATGACGCGATTTCCTGCGGCTGATAGGGGTTGGCGATATCGAAGGCGCGCACCCCGCCGTTGAAGAAGGTCGCGAAAATCACAGTATCCGACCGGAACGCCGGACCCGGTCGATTTTCATGTAGGTTGTGTGAGCCGAACCGTCCGCCCCGGTCGCGGAAATCCTCCAACGGGGGCATCGGGAGGGTTGAGATCGATACCGGATTTGTCTCGTCGCGAATGTCGAGCACCCAGGTCAACTTGGGCCAATCTTCAGCCGATTCCTTGTTGCTTTCGTCCGCAACGATCATCAGATCCCTGTCCGGCAGCGGCAACGCAGTATGCGTGAAGCCCGGGTACGGCGGATGCGGGTTCCATTGTGAAATGAACTTCGGGTGTGCCTTGTCCGAAATATCGAGGATGATCGCGCCGCCATCGAGATAGCCGATATAAACCCGATCCGGGCGCTCCGGATAAACATTGGAATTGTGCACCCGGTAGTTGTCGCGACCTTTCGGATCGTCCGGCGCATGATCGTAGAGCCTCGGCAGCGGTGGCGTGTCGTCGTTCTCTTCCGTGCCCGGAAGCCACCACCGCCCCACCTCTTCCGGTTTGCTTGGATTGCGTACGTCGATGATGCGGTAGCATTGATCGTCGCGTGGGTGTCGCGGCATGTAATCCGCCGCGCCGCTGGCGCAATGGATGAATTCGCCGTCCACGTACCACACGCAGTGGACACCTCGGGAGCGCGGCCCCGAACAGTCGAAGAAGGAAATGGACTTCGGTTGCTCCGGCTCGGAAATATCGAATAACTCGATGCCTGCGTTCTCGATGTCCCAGCCATAGGTCTGATACGCGACCGCCATAATGTCGTCGCAAATCTCAAGCGAATTCGATCGCATGTTCGTATGCGGAAGGTCGGTTTGGATAACGACCCGAGGATCGCGCGGGTCCGTCACATCGACACCGGTAAAGTTTTTCGGTGGCCCCTCATGGGCCAGCCACATGATGCGCCGTCCATCCTTCGTGAGCTGCAAGCTCATGCCTTCCCCTAGTCCGCCGAACCCTTCCAAATTGTTGTGTGACAACAGTTTCATATTGGTCATTTCGTGCCCGGACATGTGATCCCTCTCACTTTTCCAATATGGCTGTGGGCGCGCGAAATGCGCCCGCGTTGCACCACGATCGTCGGTGATTCGGTCAACCCAAATCCCAACGGTTTGGGTAGGCATCGATTCTTGCGATGCCAACACGATTGCGCATGATACATCAATATTCCATTCGAGACCGTGGCGCCTTGCTTTGCCTCGGGTTACATGCTGGATCAGGAACATTTAGGGCCAAGCATGCCGTCGCCGACGAACCACACGAACCGACTCGCCGTTTCGGTCGTCACCGGATTTCTAGGCAGTGGAAAGACAACGCTCCTGAATCACTTGGTACGACATCCGGGCATGGCCGATACGGCGCTCATCGTTAACGAGTTCGGCGAAATCGGAATCGATCATGAGCTGGTGGATTCTTCTTTTGAAAATACGGTGGTGATGGACAGCGGCTGTATCTGTTGCAGCATTCGCGGCGATTTGATCGATACCATCGGCGATTTGTTCACCAATGTCGCGCTCGGGCGGCTTCCCGTTTTTTCGCGGATCGTCATCGAGACGACGGGACTCGCCGACCCAATACCGATCGTCCATACACTTCGCGACGAGCCGTTAATCGCCGACCGGTGTCGGCTCGACTCCGTCATTGTCACCGTCGACGCGCAGAATGCCGAACAGCAGTTCGACGCTCATGAGGAGGCGCTGCGTCAGGTCTCGATCGCGGATGTGGCATTGATAACGAAGGAAGACTTGGTGCCGAAGGAGCAGGTCGAGAGGGTTTCGAGGCGTCTATCGCACCTCAACCCCGCCCTGCCGATTCATACGGTGCTGCGCGGTGTGATCGACCCGGCTCTCTTGTTTGCGGCCAGTTCTGTTTCGATCGACCGCATTGCCTCCGGAGATTTCGGTGGCGCAGTGGAAGGAGAACATGCCCATGAAGCGCATCAGGAGCATGGCGCGGGGCACGACCAGGAAGACACGGATGCAAACCGCCACGGCGACATTCGCGCATATACGATTCAAACGGCAACGCCACTGTGTTGGAACAGTCTGCACCTGTGGCTGGAGTCGGTCTATTCGCTGCGCGGTCGAGACTTTCTCCGGCTCAAGGGGATCGTCCAAATCGCAGCGGAGGATCGTCAGGTTTTGATTCAGGGCGTTGGCAATTCCTTTAGCCCACCGTGCTTCCTGGCCGAATGGCCCGGGCGGGAACGCATTTCACGTATCATCGTGATTACACGCGGACTGGCGGATGAAGATATTCAGAAGAGCTTTGACGCTTTCGTTCTGAATGGGAATGCCAATAGTCGCAATTGGAATTGACCATTGCTCGTTCTCCGCTCCCGGTCGCCCCGGTTAGGCGACTTTGCCGGGATACCCTATACTTTAAGGGAACCTAAATTCTGATTTCTTCCCGAGCCGCCGCGGTGACGGCGGCCCGACACAGCTAGGAGAAAGCAAAATGTACGATCTCGTGATCCGGAATGGCACGGTAGTCGACGGCACAGGGCTACCGCGATATCGAGCTGATGTGGGTGTATCCGGTGACCGGATCGCGGCAATAGGGCGGATTGCCGAAAAAGGGAAAGAGGAGATCGACGCCACGGGCCAGGTGGTCACGCCTGGCTTCATCGACGGGCACACGCACATGGACGCGCAAGTGTTCTGGGACCCGTTGGGCAGCTGCTCCTGTTGGCACGGCGTCACCAGCGTGATCATGGGGAACTGCGGATTTACCCTGGCGCCGGGGTCCAATTCGCAGCGCGACATGATCATCAGCAACATCGCGCGCGCCGAGGACATTTCGACCGATGTCATGGAGGCGTCGATCGACTGGGAGTGGACCTCGTTTCGGGACTACATGAACGTCGTCGGCAAACTCCCGAAGACGATCAACTACGCCGCAAATATCGGCCACTCGGCCATGCGCACGCACGTCATGGGGGAACGCGCCTTCGAGGAGCATGCCACGGACGACGATGTCGATGCGATGGAGAAGGAACTGCTCGACGCGATGGACGCGGGGGCCATCGGCTTCACTAGTTCGCGCTCGACGGGCCACAAGCTACCGGAGCCGGACAACCGGCCGGTGGCATCCAATCACGCCTCGTGGGAGGAATTGAGCCACCTCGTCAATGTCATGGGGACAACGGGCCGCGGCGTTTTCGAATACGCCCGCGAACGGGAAGCCCGGTCGCCGGACCCGGAGGTGCGCAAGAAATATAACGACCGGTTGCGCGACCTCGCGGTGGAGAGCGGCGCCCCCATCACCTTCGGGTTGCCGGCCGGAAATGTCGGTACGAAGGACGCCTTGGAGCTTCTGGATTCGACCGCCGAAGCCGGCGGGCGCATGTTCGCCCAGACTCATACCCGCGGTATTTCCCACGTCCTGTCGTTCCGGGGGCGCTTGGCGTTTGACGATATCCCGGAATGGGCGCGCGTCCGGTCCCTGCCGATCGAGGAACAGCGCAAGGTCTTCAGCGATCCGGAACAGCGGAAACTCCTCGTCGAAGTGACCAGAAACGACAACTACCGCACCGGGGGCGGCGAGCCGCGCAAGCCCGACTATGACAATCTGTATGTCGTGTATAGCGCCGTGATGCCCAATCCCACGGTCGGGGAACTCGCGGCCGAGCGGAATGCCGATCCGGTTGAGGTCATGATGGATCTCGCCCTGGAGAGTGATTTCAACCAGCTCTTCATGCAGTTCGACGTGACCACGGTTCCGAAGTCCGATGAAGAGGCACTGGCCACATTGCGGCACCCGCGCACGGTCATGACGTTCTCCGATTCCGGCGCGCATGTAAGCCTGATCATGGATTCGTCCATTCACACGCACTTGCTCGCCTACTGGGTGCGCGAGCGGCAGGCTTTCACGCTGGAAGAAGGCGTCAGGATGATCACGTTGACGCCGGCAATGGCCTGGGGATTCGTCGATCGCGGTATCTTGCGCCACGGCAGCATCGCGGACATCAACATCTTCGATCCTGCGACCATTGCGCCGGAGATTCCCACCATCGAGCACGACCTGCCCACCGGCGCGCGCCGGCTCAAGCAGAAGTCGAGCGGCATTAAGGCCACGGTGATCGCCGGCAAGGTGGCGTTCAGGGACGGCGAGCACACCGGCGCGCTGGGTGGCGAACTGCTGAGGGCGAGTGCCGCCGGAGTCCGCTGACGATCCGGAAGGCCGCTGCTGTTCCAGCCGCCTTCATGCGCCGGCCTCATGTTGACAGCCTGCCCCACAGCGTTGAACGTTAGGGGCATGGATATGGAGAATTGTCACATTGTCGTCACGGGCGGAACCGGTGGGCTTGGGCGCGCCGTCGTTGGCCGCCTGCTCGACGCGGGCGCCGCCCTCCATCTGCCGGTGGAGCCGGGCGTCGAACTCGATTCCTTCCCGCACGCGGGCCACGCCAATCTTTCGGCCGTGGCGGGTGTCGACCTGCTGGATGCAGGGGCGGTCGAGGATTTCTACGCGTCCCTGCCGGGGCTTTGGGGCTCGATCCATCTCGCCGGCGGGTTCGCCATGGCGCCGCTCGCCGAAACCGACGCCGATGCGTTCCAACAGATGATGGACATGAACCTGCGCACTTGCTTTCTCTGCTGCCGCGCCGCGGCCGCTGGAATTGCAGCGGGCGGCGCCGGGGGCCGCATCGTCAACGTGGCGGCGCGGCCCGGTTTGGAACCGCGTGGTGGCGCCGGGATGGCGGCCTACGCCGCGAGCAAGGCGGGCGTTGCCGCGCTCACCGAGGCGCTGGGCGAGGAACTGGCTGACCAGGGCATCTGGGTCAACGCCGTCGCACCGTCGATCATCGACACCCCGGCCAACCGCGACGCCATGCCCGACGCGGACCACGAGACATGGCCGAAACCGGAGGAGATCGCAGAGACCATCGCGTTCCTCGTCTCGCCGGACAACAAGGTGACGCGCAGCAGCAACATTCCGGTTTACGGCCGGTTCTAGGGAATTTTGGATAGCGCTCTCTCCCGTGACGCCGCACGAAGAATCCGGGGTCGCTGCTGATGGCGGGCCACGTATTTCGCCGACAAATATTCGCCGCTCAATCCGGGGACCGTCATGGGAGCGAACGGCAACGACGTGACGACCGATACGATTGCGACGGCGTCAGTGGGACAATCGGTTTGGTCGGCAATCGAGAAGCCGTTCGCGTGTTTCGCTGATCAGACGGCGGATGTCCGGCTCGTAACGTTCGCTATCCTGAGAACCATGTCCGCTTTCGCGCGACTTATTCCCGCTCTGCCGTCAAGACCGGACATTCCAGCGCACGCACTCGGCTTCCGCCTCTGATCCTTCGCAGACATTGGACATAGGTCATCACGGATAAGGATACTCAACGTCAAAGAGTTTCATTTGCCTGATGCGGTCACTCGTTCAGAAAGCGGACGAAAGGCCGTTGTTCAGCCGCAAACCAGACTAGCCGCAAGTCGGAATGCCCCGCGACACCGACAATGCGCCGGTTGCCGCGGGGCTTGTTTTCCTTCCACATTCGGCAAAGTGGACTAGGCAAACGTGTTGGGATCTATACGTTGTGCTTACTTCTACCGTCCCAAGAATTTTGTGACGGTGTCTTGCGCGACTTGCTGAAGGTAAGCGGCGTCTTCCTTTGAGATTTTGCCGAAGTAGTCGTAACCGTTCCCGACCGGTGACTGGTATAACGTGGCGTAGACGACGCTTGCGGCGAGATAGGTGCCGAGCAGATTCGGGTGGCTGCCGTCGAACGCCTTGTGCAGATTCATGTCCGGTTTCCGCTTGTAGGATTCTGCGAAGGCAAGACCGACCGGGATGACCAGCGCGCCGTTTGCATTGCCCGCTTCCACATAATGTTTCGCCAACACGGCCGTCTGATTGGGGTCGAAACGCTTATGTGGTTTGGCGTAGGCATGTGTCATATAGAGCGCGGTCTCGCCGCCCGCCGCCGCGATCTTTTTGGAAAACTCGGCGACGGAATTCTTGAAGACCGCCGGGCGTTTCTTCGACCAGCCGAGCGCACTGCCTTCTTGCAGGATCACGACCTGGAACGGCTTCTTCACCCGAAGTTTGCCGGGCTCGATATAGCTGTCGATGTTGTGGTCGTGGAGGGCGGAGCCGCTGATGGTGACAGATTTATATTTTAGCTTCTTTTTCTTATAGAGGCCCGATTCGATGACCATTCGGCGCACATGGTTGTGCAGGCTGTCTCCGTAGTAGAGATAGCTATTACCCACGAAAAGCAGATGAGTTGGTTTCTCGACCGTCAATTTCTTGACGGTCGGCGTGGGCGTGTCTGCGCCGGCAGGCCCGTTCCAGAATGCTGCGGCAAAGATAACTCCGGCGATGATCGCGACGGTTTGGCGGTACATTTGAATCGACATGTCGGTTTCTTCCCTCTTTTCGATCTTGTTGGGCCCATCCGGGAATCGTAGACCCCGTAGTCCGCTGCCCGGCGGCCCTATATGTCCAGCCCTATACTTTGCCCAACATGGAAATTAAAGAAAATTCGAAATTAGGAAACAACTCTTCAGATTTTTGCATGAATCATTGAATATTTACAGCCGATCAGACCTTTAGGGCCGTTTCAAAGTAAGGAAAAAAGATGAACTTCAAATCATTGCGAGCCTTTCAGCTCGTTGTCACGGAAGGCTCGCTCGCGGGCGCGGCGCGTGTCATGAACCTCAGCCAGCCCGCTGTCAGCCGGCTCATCGCCTTGCTGGAAACCGAGACAAGGCTGAAATTGTTCGACAGGACGCGCAGGCGGCTGAGGATGACGGAGACCGGCGAAACATTCTACCGCGAGACCCGGCACATCCTTGATGGCGTGAACGAACTTCCGAAGATTGCCAATACGATACGCGAAGGTTCGATCCAGCCATTTCGCGTCGTGACGGGATGGCGCATCGGAGAGGCCATTGTGTCACCGGCGTTGGCGATGATGCGGCGCGAGAATCCGTTGTTGAAGTGCAAGATTGATGTCCCGCTGCGCTTGAACCTGGAGAGCAAATCTGGGATTGCCCGATACGATCTTGGAATTGCTTCGTTGCCAGTAACACATTCATTGGTATCGATTGAGAACAAGCCGATCTGCGAGGTTCGCATGGAGGCGGTGATGCCAGCGGACCACCCTCTAGCGCAGAAGGCGTTGCTTTCAACGGCCGACCTTCAAGGGGAGCCGATCATTGGCCTGTGGCCACATCAGTTCTGGCGCCGTCAGGTCGACGAGTATTTCCGGTCTGGGGGTGTCGCCCCAAACTACGTTATCGAAGCAACCTCATCTCTGATGGGGTGTCAGATGGCACGTGACGGCGCTGGGATCGCGATCCTCGATCGCCTTTCGGTTCGCGCAATCGATCCCAGGCACTTGGCGGTACGCCCGCTCGATCCGCCGCATTGGCTGACTTTCGGCTATATTTACCAAAGGGATTTAGGGCTCTCCGACAACGCGCGAATATTCCTGGACTGCATTCGTCGTTACATCGAACAGTTTCGCGCCAAATGCGATGCGAACGAGGCTTCAGTGGTTCCGCGATGGAACAACTGACGTTCTCTCCTGTAATTCGCGTCACAAAATTTGTTTCGGGGTCAGCTCAACAAATTCGGAAATCCGGCGCTAGACGCCTGCCGCCATCGCATCACCCTAGGCCAACACCCCTATTTCCGGTTCCGCCCGGCCCTCGGCCACCCGCTTGCAATGAAACCGTTCCAGATCGATCGTCTCGAACCGGCGGTCCAGGATCAGTTCCGACAGCGCGCGCCCGGCGGCCGGCGCGTGTTGCAGGCCGTGTCCGCTGAAACCGGTCGCCATCAGCAGGTTCTCCGGCGCGCCGGGCCAAGACCCGATCAGCATGTTGCCGTCGAACTGGTTGTAGGCGTAGTGGCAGGGCCACGCGTTCATGACTTTCAGGGTCTCCAGCGCCGGGGCCAGTCGCGCCAGTTTCGGCCAGAGCTGGGTCTCGAAGATGTCGTGGTCGACGGTCCAGTCGAACCTGCCGGCGCGGCTGAAGTCCGTGTTGCCGCAGATGAAGCCTTTGCCCTCGGGCCGGATACTGACCGGCTGGCCGTCACGGGTCAGCGGTGTGACGCCGAGCGGCTCGGCCGGTTCGAAATAGAATGTCGTGCGCTGTAGCGGCACCACCGGGATCTCGAACCCGGCCATCCGGCAGATTTCGTTGGCCCACGCGCCGGTGTTGTTGACCAGGGTCTGGCAGGGCATGCGCCGGCCGTCGGCGAGCGCCACGGCGCGCACCAATCCCTCGGAGATTTCGATGCCGGACACCTCGGCCTCGATATAGTCGGCACCCAGCGCGCGCGCCTTGCGCCGCAGCCTGGTCAACGCGCCATGCGGGTCCAGCCAGCCGTCGTTCGGTGAAAAGACGGCGCAGGTGATGGTGTCGGTGCGAAAGCACGAGTGCAGCTCTCCCACGCCGGGCCCGTCGAGCAGCCGTACGTCGCAGCCCATGGAAAGCTGAAAATCGTGATTGGCCCGCATCTCGGCAGCCTGCTCTTCGGTGTTCGACAGGAACAGATATCCGTGTCGATAGAAATCGAGATGCGCCGGTTCGCCGTCGATCGCCATCAGCTCGGCGAAGTTGCCGTAGACCTCATGCCCATAGCGCGACATCCGGATGTTCTCTTCCTGGCTGAACAAGATCCGCACCCCGGCATTGGAACGGGCGGAGGCGGCATGCTCATAGGTCGAATCCCGCTCGATCACCGCGACGCGCAGCGCCGGGTCGCGCGTCAACAAATGATAAGCGGTGCTGCTGCCATGCAACCCGCCACCGATGATGATGATGTCATGCATGGAAGTACTCCGAGTCCGGATTCGGCGGCCGATAGGGGCACAGGAAAATGAGGCCCTTGATACACGGCGTGTATCGCCTTGCGCGATTATCCGCCCGATACCCGGCCCTGTCGAGATGACGCTCTATTTAAGGCCTAAGAGTCGCGGTTTTCGGCAAATATCAGGCGCGCCGGTGCTGCCTAACACTAAACTGTTAGCCACAAATTTCCCGGCGCCGCAGTGCGGCCATTGCGGCGGGTGAGGCGGCATCGCAACCGTGAGCAGTTTGCCTTTTGGAGTGGACGTCCCGGTTGTTCGGAAGCGCCAATTGCCGCCCGTCATGTCAATGGAATCGCTCAATGCGTGCCTTGGTGCTTTCGGGGTACCGACCCTGTTGCTTTGACGTTTTGCGTGCAAACCCTTAGAACCTGCTACCGGGAATAGCAGGGGCACTTAAATTGTTGGGGAAGAACAAATGATCGTTTCATTACTTAAACGTGCCCCGGTTCGCCTGCAGGCGAGTTGCTTTTCAATTGCGTTGGCGCTTGCCGTCCTGGTGCCATCGGCGGGCAATGCCGTGGTGGTCAACACGCTGCCGGCCGGCGTGACCGTCAGTCCGCTTCCCTTCGCGGCGGTGCGCAGTTCCGACAATTCAAATACGGACATCGGTGCGCAGAACCCCGCGACCGTCGAAACCGCGCTGGAATCGGCTGCTTGGTTCAACAGGGAACTGGTTTTCGTGGGCGGTGGCGCGTGTGGGGCGTCTCCTGCCGTGGCCAACGGCTGTTCCGCTTTCGACAACGGCGGCGGGCCGTCGAACAAGGGCGGGACGTCGAATCTCGAGGCGAACGTGTTCGGGATCCATTACGGCAATAATTTCATTGCCGTGCTGTACAGCGACCTTGTCTCCGGGTTCGAGATCAACGGCCTGCGCAACGGCGTCAGCAACATCTACGCCTTCACGACCGTGACGGCCGTGCCGCTTCCGGCCGCAGTGTGGTTGTTTGGAACCGCGATCCTGGCGTTGCTTGGTGTTGCGCGCCGGCGTTGGGTTCAAATCGCATAGCGCCATGTTCACCGATTTCTTATCGTGATTTAGCACTCGGTATGCCTTCATATTGGGCAAAGCCGCTTGACCAATTCCGTTCTGTTCCTACATGTTCGGAAAGGCTATTGATTTAAACGCCTTCCGCGCCGTTCGGCGCAGCAACGGTAGCGGGCTCATGTTTGGCATCTGGATCGTCATCCTCTTCGGCATCATTCCGGCTGCCGCCGGCGTCGGGTTGAGCTATGCATTCTCCAAGGAAGAGACGCCGCCGCCCAAGCGGTTGATCATTGGCGGTGCGATCGGCGCGGTGGTGGGTCTTGCGCTCGGCATCGCGCTGGTTCAATTCACCCCCTGACAGCCGCCGGGGCGTGGTTGACTCGTCTCGGTTCTCCTTGATTTGTGCCGCCGTTCGCCGCGATGCTACCAATGCATCAGCGGCTTTTTCATGCCCAACAGGAGAGTGAACGCATGTCCACGGTGGAAATCCTCGCCATTCAGCCGGTGTCCGACGCCGAGCGCAGCCGTATCGAGGCGGTCGACAGTTCCATCCGCCTGACCGATGCGGGCGGTTGGTTCGACGGCGAAATTCGCGAGGGTTGGCCGGAGTTCACGACGCGGCGCTACCTCGCGCCGGACGCCAACGGCCGGGGCACGCGGGAAGAGCGCGACGCTTTGCTGGCCAATGCGGAGATCGTCCTCGGCGGTTTTCCCTATCCGTTGGAGCTGCGCGGCCGCGCGCCGAAACTGAAATGGTTCCACCAGCGCCCCGCCGGCGCGAGCAACCTGTTGCGCGGCGACTTATGGGGCAGCGATATCACGGTTACCACGTCGCGCGGGTTCGGCAACACGCTGCCGATCGCGGAATACGTGCTGGCCAGCATTCTTCACTTCGCCAAGGGACTGCACCGCGTCGAGGTCGACCGGGCATCCGGGCAGCTGGACCACCGGCCCTACAAGGCGCTGTTGATCGAAGGGAAAACCGTTTGCGTGATCGGCGCGGGCGGCATCGGCTGCGACGTGGCCAAGGTTTGCTCCGGCGTTGGGATGCGCGTGGTCGGGACCCGGCGGCGGACGCTGGCCGACGGCGAAGCGCTGCCCGACGGTTTCGCCTCGCTGCATCCGCCGGAAGATTTGCATCGCCTTTTGGGCGAGAGCGACTTTGTCGCGGTGTGTTGCCAGTGGACGCCCGAAACCACCGACCTGATCGGCACGGAGGCCTTCGCGGCGATGAAGCCCGGCGCGATCCTGGTGAACGTGGCGCGGGGTGAGATCGTCAACGAGGACGCCCTGGTCACCGCCTTGGCCGAGGACCGCATTCGCGGTGCCGCGCTCGATGTCTATGTGGGCGAGTTCGACGCCGCGCCCGATGAGCGGTTGTGGTCCGATCCGCGCGTGATGATCACGCCGCACACGTCCGGCGGGTCTGACGAAAGCCGTCACCGGGCGATCGACGTTTTCTGCGACAACCTGGACGCATACTTGAAGGGCAAGCCGCTGATGAACGTCATCGATTGGGATCTGGGATACTGACGCGTCCGGCGGGCGTTTCTGCTTGCCGGCGAAATGCGCCATGATAGAGACATGTCATAACGAACAACGATCGGGAGAGAGTTGCCATGGATGAGGGTTTCGTTCGGGATAAGGTCATTCTGGTCACCGGTGCCGGCCGCGGGATAGGGGCTGAAATTGCCAAGCTGGCTGCGTCCGAGGGGGCGAAAGTCGTCGTCAACGATCTCGGCAGTACGGTCGATGGCGACGGCGCCGATGCGACGCCGGCACAGCAGGTCGTCGAAGAGATCACGTCCAACGGCGGCGAGGCCGCGGTGAACGGCGGCAGCATCGCCGATTGGGACGACGCGCAGGCCATGGTGGCGCAGGCGGTCGATACCTTCGGCCGGATCGACGGCGTCATCAATGTCGCTGGGATTCTCCGGGACCGGATCTTTCACAAGATGTCGGCCGAGGAATGGAGCGCGGTGATCGGCGTCCATCTCACCGGGTATTTCAATGTCGCGCGCGCCGCCGCCGAACATTTCCGGAAACAGTCGTCCGGCGCGATGGTGCATTTCACGTCGAATTCCGGATTGATCGGTAATATCGGGCAGGCCAACTATGCGGCGGCGAAGATGGGCACCGTCGGCTTGTCCAAATCGATCGCGCTCGACATGGCACGCTATCGCGTACGGTCGAACATCGTTTCGCCGTCGGCCTTTACCCGGATGATCGAGACGATTCCGACCAACGATCCGAACAAGGCGTCGCATGTGGAACGGCAGAAACGCATGCTGCCGGAGAAGATCGCCCCGCTTTGCGTCTATCTGATGTCCGACGTGGCGGAGGAAATCTCCGGCCAGATCTTCTACGTCCGCGCCAACGAGATCATGCTGATGAGCCAGATGCGGCCCATGCGCTCGGTCCACCGCGACGGCGGTTGGAGCTGCCAGACGTTGCATGAACATGGCATCCCGGCGCTCAAGGCGAGTTTCTACGATCTGGAACGGTCGCGCGACGTCTTTACCTGGGACCCGATCTAGCGGCCGCGTCGGGGGACGGAAAGGGGTCACATGGCGATAGAAGTGCGCAAACTCGGCGAGCCGCTCCTGGCCGAAGTGGTGGGTCTGGACGTGACGAAGCCCGCCGATCCGGATGCCTGGACCGAGGTCGAACAAGCCTTTCTCGAACATAATGTCCTGGTGTTTCGCGGCCAGATGATGACGGCGGCGGAGATGGTGCAGTTCGCCGGACAGTTCGGTCCCCTCGAACCGCATATCACCAAGAAGTACAATCATCCGGATTTCGAGGAACTGATCGTGATGAGCAATGTCGACGCCGAGGGCAAGATCGATGCGCTCGGCGCGAAACGCGGTACGCGCTGGCATACGGACATGTGCTATCGCGAGGTGCCGTCGAAGGGCACCATGTTACACACACTGGAAATCCCGGGTGAGGGCGGCGATACCCTGTTCGCGAATATGTATCGGGCGCTGGAAGAAATGCCGGCCGCGCTCAAGGACCGGATCGACGGGCGGCACGCGACATTTCGCTACGGCGGCCGCAAGGCGGTCGGGCAGGTGCGGCTGGAAGCGGAAGACCGGGAAGCCGACCTGGTTGCGCATCCGATCATGCGGCCGCATCCGGAAACCGGCCGGCGGTCGGTCTACGTCAATCCCGCGCATACGGTCGGGATCGTCGACATGGACGATGATGCGGCGCAGGACCTGTTGGCGGAAATCTACGCCTGGTGCAGCCGTCCCGAATTTCAGGCACGGCACCAATGGCGGTTGGGCGATACGGTCATTTGGGACAACCGGTGCACATGGCATAAGGGTACCGGCGAGAACCCCTTGCGTCAGGCGCGTCGGTTCTTACGCGCCACCGTTGCGGACAAAACGGCGGCCGCGTCGGTCGCGGCCTAGCGGCTAACCTATCGAATTTGGTTATTCGGACGCGAGCGGATCGTCCGGTGCGGCACCGTCCCAGGCCCTGCTCGGCAAGTCGAACCCGCCGCGTTTCCCACTAAATAGCCCGGGGCCCTTGCCGAGGGCGCCTTCGCCGTCATCGGTATCGACATTCTTGTCGCCCTGGATCGTGACGCACGCGCCGAGTGCTGCGCTAAGGACCCCCGCAACCAGGATTTTCCGAATATCTGAGACTGTCATCTGCATGTGTAGCACTTAGGAACCGTGGCCCGCCCTTTAAAGGGTTTTGAGGATTTATCGTGATGTACGCGTATTCGCAAATTCGAGGCCGCGTAGGGGAGGAACGCGGCCTCGAAGGGGAGAGTCAGGTTGGTCAAAACCTGATAGATAAAATTTTAGCTAAATATCGAAAAAATGCAGTGATTGTGGTCACAGACCTATTGAACGGCAGAAATCCGCCGATTTTGGATCGGCTTGCGGCGCGTGTTCGAATTTGGATAGGGGGATGAGCGGAAATAAGAAACGGGGCCGCGCGTGGGAGGGGCAAAGGGTGCGCGGCCCCGTCGAAACTGAGGGTGAGTATAAACGGATACAGGATATCGGCAGTGACTGGCGTCACTCGGACGCGCTAATTCGAGGGGTCCAGCCCGCGCTTGGCCGGGCGCAGGATCAGCCGCCGAAATGTTGGCAGCCGCCGGGCCTCCATGTTTTCACGCTTGCCTGGGCTTGGCCGAGATCGTCCGGCGTCATGCTCTTGATGAGATCGCTTCGGAGGGCGTCGGCGGCCGCAAGACCGTTTGCCAGGGCCTGCGAATACCAGAGATAGGCCCGCACGGAGTCCCGGTCGACCGGCGCCTGGCCGTAGCGGTAGCGGGTCGCGATCGTGCTTTGCGCTACCGGATGCCCCTTAACGGCAGCGCGGCACAACCAGGTCCAGGCCCGTTCGGTATCCGGCTCACCGAGATATAGCGCGAACAAGGCCGTGCCGTCGCGAAGACCGGGATCGAAGGGGCCGGCGGCTTCCGGCCGGTCGTCGTCCTGGCCGGGGGAATGCGGTGCCTTTACGGTCGCTGACGGACCACAGCTTGCGGTCAAGATCAGCGAGGCGAACGGCAAGATACGGAACGCCGCGTGGCGCAAAGAGCGGATCAAGAAAATCGCTGGAGTAACCGTCCGAGATCGGCTGCCGACGCAATGGTTTCGCAGTCGCAATCGAAACACTGGTATCCGTTCGGGTGTTTCTCGATTCCGAATTCGATCACACCATCATTGTCCAGCACGACGAAAACGTCGTTGCCGGTTTGGCTGGAAAACCGCCGCATGCCGGAGGCCCGGCCGGTTTTGATCAATGAATCGCCAAGCTCGGTAATGCTTCGAACGTCGTCATCGCTGAACAGCGCTCTCTCTTCGCCGGGCGCGTCGCTTCCGCGCATCGGGATAACGTGAGCCGGCATTTTTCTCTCCCCTCTTCTTTTTTGGACGCGCCTGCCGGAGGCGCATCCCGAAGATCATCAATCAGTAATACGTTAAAAATGGCGTGGGAAGGGGGAAAATCGTCGCGATCGCCATTTCGAACGAGGATTTCCACGACAGTGCGCTGCAAAAAGAAGGGGCGGCTGATCGGCCGCCCCAGTTGATGAGCTAAAAAAGGTTTCCGGGAGGAATTGCGATGACACCGTCATCGCCCTTTTTGCAGTTGCGAATCTGCACTGCGATATTTCACTGCCGGACAAACGGTTTCAAGCAAAAAAAGTGCTTATTTTATAGACTATTATTGCGCGTTTGCAGGGCAGCAAGACCCTAGGTAATAGAGGCATTGAGTGCGGAAAATCGGAGGGCATGCACATTTCTTATGCGCCGCTGCACTTCGGCGATTCGGCAGGGGCCGGCCGGAATTAACACTTCCCCGCTAACGTGGTGCCGCAGCGTCGTCACTTACCGAGCCTTCGGCGTTGCCTCGGCCGTGCCATTCGTCGCGCAGCATGCCGAAGAAGTAGACATCCGTGTGTTCCTCGTCCGACGTGATGGCATGCCCGCGCAAAATTCCCTCGCAGGTGAATCCCAGCGCTTTGTAATTGAACAGTGCAGGCAGATTGCGGGCATGCACCGTCCCGTACACCCGGTAGAGGCCCAGCGTATCGAATAGAAAATCGAGCAAGCGCGTCCGCGTTTCGAACACCGTGTTCGTGCCCCAATGACGGCGGTCGCCGATCATGACCTCGGTGCTTGCCCGGCCGAGATTAGGTTCTGTGTGTACCTGATAGAAGCCAAGCAGCCGCTCGTCCGATTTTTCGAAGATGCCAAGCAGGAAATTCGTGACGTTATCGAACCGGCGCATGAACCGCAGGAAATCGCTGGTCGACGGGCGTGCGGGCAATTCGACATAGCGTAGCAATTCGTCGTCGTGGAGCCACCGGACCAGGCGCCCCGTGACATCGGCCCGTTCTAGCGGGCGTAGGATGAACCGGTCGGTTTCCAATCGGACTGGCTGTTGTCGGGGCGGGTTCATCGCATGACCTTCCGCTCAATGAACGTCGACGGTGGGATTGTTTATCAGCATAGCACGCGGCGGCGCGGATCAAGCGGGCCCTTGCGGCGAAACGCGCGATATCGCGGCGTTGTGTTCGTGATATATGGTAGTCCCATCGCGCGAAGATGGCGCTGCGCGCGGTCGACCGTGATATAGGAGCGTGACATAGGAGGATGACTTGATTGGACAAAAAGAAGAGTTCGCCGACATGCGTATCAACTTGGACGGCGGCACCTACGAGGGATGTACCTTCCGGAATTGCACGTTGCTGTATAGCGGTATGCTGCCGGTAAGCCTGAATAAGTGTTTTTTCGAAAATTGCGTTTGGGATTTCATCGGCCCGGCCGGGAATGCGCTGGCCTTCATGCGCGACCTGTATGGTGCCGGCGGCGATCAGCGCGAGCAGGTCGAGGACGTGCTCGAAAAGATCAAGGTCGCCTCCTAAACCGGTCGGCCAGGCCGAGCCGCGACGGCGGTCGGGTTGGATTCGTGGTATATTGCGAATAACAGGAAAGCATTGCATCTCCGTTTCGGGCGATGCGTCGAGAGAGGAAACCAAAAGATGAATGCATTGGAAGTATTCGATCCATCGGGCGCGACGGAGATCACGCGGTTGCACGCGGACCGGCTCGGCTCGCTGGAAGGCAAGACCGTTGCCATGTTGTCCGACGACATGTGGCAGGCGCATCGCATGATGCCTTTGCTGCGGGAGATGCTGGAAGAGCGTTTCGACGACATCACGATTATCCCGGAAACCGAGTTTCCGATGGGGAACACCGCGATCGATCGCGACGAGACCGCCGACATGTTCGTCGAGCGCGGGGTCGACGCGGTCATCGTCGGAAACGCCTCCTGAGGCGCCTGCGCAACAGCATGCGGCCGTGCTGCCGCTAGAATCGAAAGCAGGGGCATTCCTACAGTACTTCTGACCCGCGAGGATTTCGTCGGCGTTGTCCGCAACGCGCTCGCCGGTCTCGGGTTCGATCAGGACGCACCGATGGTGACCTTCCCGATCGATCCCTTCCTGGTCGGCAG
Source organism: Alphaproteobacteria bacterium (assembly GCA_965228425.1). Taxonomy (GTDB): domain Bacteria; phylum Pseudomonadota; class Alphaproteobacteria; order UBA8366; family UBA8366; genus JAJFJD01. Next base: position 1,075,251 of record OZ245815.1, read on the forward strand.
CGACTTGACGCCGATCCGGGAGAATTTCGACGGATTTCTCGATGGACTGATGAAATGGGAAGCGCGCGCCAAGGAAACCGGCGTGCAGGACCCGCCGCGCATGCAGATCGAGGCGAACGGCTTCGAGGCGGCGCTCGACAAGATGAACCGCCAATTCCTCATGAATACATGGGGAGACGGTCTTCCGTTGAACGCGCCGACCGACGACCGTACCGACTGGATTCTCAAGGGAACCGATCTACCGCGGAGTCATGTGATCGGCAAGGTCATGCCGCGGGGCGGCATCGCGACCGTCGAGACCATCGCGGTATCGCTCGCCATGGCGGGTGGCCGACCCGAGTACCTGCCGGTCATGCTGGCGGCGGTCGAGGCGATCCTCGATCCCGGCATGGAACATGACAAGTTCCAGGCGACCTCGGGCAGTACCTTCCCGGTGGTCATTGTCAACGGCCCGATCGCCCAGCAAATTCGGATGAATTCCGGTTTTGGGCTGCTCGGTCCCGATCCGCAGCATCCGGCCGGTGCCAGCATCGGTCGTGCGTTGCGGCTGATTCTGCAGAATGTCGGCGGTGCGTTGCCGGGTGTCGGCACCATGGCGATGTTCGGCGGCATGCGGTACACGAACGCCGTATTCGCCGAGGACGAGGAGGGCTTACCGGAAGGTTGGTCGCCGGTCTGCACGGACCATCTCGGCCTGCCCGCGGGCAGCAACGCGGTCACCGTTTATGTGGCGACCGGCGCGTCGAACATCATGCGCCGCGGCGTCGGCAAGGAAGAACCGGACGAGGAAGCGGAGCAGAGCCTGCGCCGCGTCGGTCAGTATCTGCGCAGCCCCAGCCCGCATTACACGCATGGCTGGGCGAAGGGCGCGCCGGGCGCATTGCTGATGTCGCGCGTCGTGGCGAAGCAGTTGTCGGGACTCGGCTGGGACAAGGCCAAGATCAAGCGGTTCCTGTGGGAGCGGTCCAGTACGCCGGCGGCCGAAGTCCGAGAGAACGGCATGAAGCAGTGGATCGAGGCCGCCGCCGACCCGGAAACGGTGGCGTCGTCCGGCATGGACCCCTGGCCGATCTCCCGCACGCCGGAGCAGATCATCCTCTGTGTCGCGGGCGGGCATCATCCGACGCATAATTTCTGGATGCAGGGGAACGCGCCCAAGGTAGCCGGCGGGGAAATCAAGCTGCCCGGCGGCTTTGACGCGCTGCTTGCCGAAGCGGACGAGGATCTCGGATCGGGCGGGGAATACTGCATGATCTAGGCAGGGCCATCGGCGCCGAATTGCCAAGAGAAAAAGCCGGCGGAAACGTGTTCCGCCGGCTTTTTTTACTCGGTACCCGGAGACGATTACGCCGCGCGCATCTGCGACAGGAATTCATCGACCTGTGAGCGTAGCGTGTCGGCTTGTTCGGACAGTTCGCTCGCCGAGGTGAGCACCTGCTGCGCGGCGGCGCCGGTCTCGGACGCTGCTTGGGTCACGGTGGAGATCGTACCGCTGACCGTTTGTGTCCCGGTTGCCGCCTGCTGCGTGTTCTCGGCGATCTCCTGCGTCGCGCTGCCCTGCTCCGAAACGGCCGTCGCGATCGTATCGGTAATGCTGTTGATCTCGCCGATGGTGCTGCCGATTCCCTCGATCGCCGATACGGCGTCCGAAGTTACCGCCTGCATCTCGGAGATTTGGACGCTGATGTCCTCCGTCGCCTTGGCGGTTTGCGTCGCCAGGTTCTTCACCTCCGAGGCGACGACGGCAAATCCCTTGCCCGCCTCACCGGCGCGGGCCGCTTCGATGGTGGCGTTGAGGGCCAACAGATTGGTCTGCTCCGCAATGTCGCTGATCAATTCCACGACTTCGCCGATCTTCTGCGCGGCGGACGCCAGGCTTTGCACGGTCTCGTTCGTTCGCTGCGCATCCTCGTTCGCCTTCCCGGCGATTTCAGCCGATTGCGAGACCTGACGGTTGATCTCATTGACCGATGCCGACAGTTCCTCGGCAGCGGATGCAACCGTTTGGACGTTCGTCGACGCCTCCTCGGATGCCGCCGCCACGGTCGTGGTCTGCTGGCTGGCATCGTCGGCCGTTTTCGACATCGACTGGGCCGTCGACGTCAATTGAGCCGACGACGCGGAAACGGTCTCGACGATGGCGCTCACGCGGCTTTCGAAATCGTCGGCCATCGCATTCATCGCCGCCCTCTTCTCCGCAGCGACGCGCTCTTCTTGAGCGGCCTTCTCCGATTCCATCTTCTGCACTTCGATGGCGTTCTGTTTGAAGACCTCGATCGATTGAGCCATGCCGCCGATCTCGTCGCCGCGGTCCAGTCCCGGGATATCGACCTCGAGATTGCCCTTCACCAGATGGTCCATAACGTCGACGCTGTCATTGATCGGACCGGTGATGCCCCAGATGATGACGAGCGAGCCGATGACCGTGAGCGACAGCAACGCGATGGTCGTGGTGAGGATCATGAAAAACTGTCTCGACGACGCGGCTTCGAGATTCTGCAGCCGGGTCGTGAAGTCCGACGCAAGGCGATCTTCGACCGACTTCATCAGGTTGATCTTTTCGGTGATCCTTTGAAACCAGATGCCCGCGTCGACATCGCCGGTATTACCCGATGTAATGCTATCGATGGCGATCTTTCGCATCCGAATGACATCGTCCACGGCTGCGCCTCGGACGGTGCTTTGATAGAAAGCCACCTGATCCGGAGTCGCGTTCGATTTGAAGGCGTTGAGAAACACCTCTTGCATTGCGATGAGCTGGATGAATTTCTGGTGGATTGCCGGGGCGAATTGCTTCGCGCCGAAACCCGCCGCACCCATGGCGCGTTCGACACCAGCCCGTTCCTTCGCTTCCAGAAAGGCGGAGTAACCGACGATCGCATTCGCCACTTCGCCGGTCGTCGCCCGTTCGCTCATGTTGTCGACGATTTTCAGAAGTTTGGCGATTGTCGGCGTATAGAATTTCGCCATCTGTGGCACAGTCAACTTTTGGCCGGATACGTTGCTGCGCATCGGCGCAAGCTGTGTCAACGCCGATGTCGCTTGCTGGATGGACGCGGCGATTTGACCGCCACGCGCATCGACGGAAAATGATTTGAGCGCCGATTCCAATTGTGTTTGGCGGCTATCGGTCTGCGCCCACTGTTCGGGGAGTTCGGTCCGGAATTTAACGCCTTTGCTGGCGATGAACCCGGCGGACATGCCGCGTTCTTTCTGTAGCTCGTGGACGAGCGCGCTGAATTTGGGAGCTAGTGAGCCGAGGTTGAGGAGCGCTTGCGTCTTGTTCTGTTCCTGCCACGTGCTGTAGGTCAACGTCGTGGAGAACAACATCGCGCCGAGAAAAGGCAGCGCCAGCAGAAGGTTGATTCGGCTTGAAATTTTCCAACTGGATAGGATGGATTTGGACCAGGCTTTCATCGATTTGTTCCCTCGAAACACTCAGATAACGTGTCTTGTTGCGCAAATTGCGCCATATAAAAGTTTCGTTTTTAAAACAATTGACCGCGCCAGTGACCAAAGCGGCCTCCGGTCAACCCGTCGTCCCGCGATAGCGGAGTCCGACAGCCGCGTACTCAAGATTGCGTTAGATTTATCTAAAAAGAATTAATGCAACTGAAGTTATACTTGAAATGATTGAAATATAGGCATTTGCTGAAAATTTACCCACAACCCAGTCGTGAATACGGCCCTCCGCTTTTGAACTGTGAGCCTGTCTCGGGTTGTGTTAAACGGCCTATATGTTTCGCTATCGGATCAATGCGCGCAGCCAGGTCGTCACGTTCAACAAGCTGCTCAGAGCCGCCGCAACATAGGTGAAGGCGCATGCTTTCAGAATCCGGTTTGCCTCGGGCATGTCTTCCGGGGGCAAATAGCCGCCGCCTTGGAGAATTGGCAGGGCCTTGTTGAAGCTGGCGTCCCACTCCACCGGCAAGGTGGCGAGATGCACGACGGTTTTGACCGCGGTCGACAGGAATCCGGCGAGAAAGAGCAACAGGGTGAGGGCTGGAATCCCGGTCATCAGCCCGGCAAGCGGGCTCAGCACCATGGCGCCGATGCCGATACGGTCGGTTACGGCGGTCAACCGCACCAGGCTGTTACGACGCCGGAGGCTTGCGTCGTCGTCCCTGTGTTGGATGGCGTGTCCGACTTCGTGCGCGGCGGTGACCACGGCGGTCAGGCTGCGGCCGTGCATGTTGGCCGGGCCCAGTCGGACCGTCTTGTCGTTGGGGTCGTAGTGGTCCTTGCCTTCTTCCGTCTCCTCGACGCGAACGTGGGACAGGTCCAGTTGTTCCAGCAGGTGCGCCGCCAATTCGCCGCCGGTACCCGGAAAATCGGTCCGCTCCTGGCTGTTCCGGCGAAGGACATGCTTGGTCCAAATCGCGGGACCGAAGATAAGCGCCAGAACACCGCAAAACAGAAGAACAGCGAGAATGATCGGCATGTTTCCACCAGTCTTTCGCTTGACCGATTTGAGCCCCGAACCGTAAAGACTATGTGGGGCCGTCACGCCGAATTTCCACGCGGTCTTGGCGAATCAGGCGGCCTAGGCCGTGCTCTCCGTCGGCGACGGTTTGTGGTGATGTGGGGCCCCCGTGGCCAACGCGCGGCGTGCGGCGACGAAGAAAAGCGCCAGAACACAGGCAGGGCCGATCTGCACATTGATCGATTCGGCGATGCCGGTGCTGACCAACGGCATGACCCAGGCAGCGACCAGTACCGGGCGTTCGCCGGCCATCCAGCCGCGCAGGTAGCCATCCATCGCGATTAGGGCGATCGGGATCGCCATCAATGCGAAGTCGTAATCGAAGAGATACGGCGTTGCCGCCAGTGTCCCGGCGACCAAGGTCGCGGCGCGCAACGGCAGCGGCGGACGCCGCCACCAGACCAGGGCCACCGTCGCCGCGATACAGGCGGCAAGGGCGATTTGCACCGCGTATGCGACGACAAGATCGGCTCCGGCCAGACGGAGCGCGGCGAACATGCTCGGGATCTTGGCCCACCGCACCAACCCGTCCTCGAAGACGGATCGCGCCAGCGGCGCGTTGTCCCAAAACGCGATCCAGGTATCGACGCCGAAAGCCGCGGCACTAAGCGCGGCGAACGCCATGGTCGTCCCGGCGGCCCAAAAGAAACTGGTCCAATACCGGCCGCACAACAGGGCGAGCGGCAGCAGCAGCCCGAAATGCGGTTTGTAACTGAGCAGGCCGATGAGGATGCCGGCCATGATCGGCCGGCGGTCCAAGACGAGCATCGCCCCGCCGAACAAGGCCGCCGTCAGGAAACCGTTTTGGCCATGGAAGAAGTTCATGAACGTGCCGGGAAACGCGCTCAGCAACAAGAGCGTCTGCGGCTGCGGCGCCATTTTCCGGATTACCCAGGCGTAGCCGGCGAAGGTGCCGAAGGTCCACATCAGGTAGGACCAGATATAGGGGATCAGCGACAGCGGTAGCACCATGGCCAGGAAGGTCGGCGGGTAATGCCAAAGATACACCTTGTCGCTGCCCGGGACCGCGACCTTTTCCGCTGCGAACATTTTCGCCGCGTCGAAAACGTCCACGGCGTTACCCTGCAAGGCGAGCCACGAGGCGCCCCAGAAGGTTATGAAATCGTAGCCGATCGGTTTTTGGCGTGGATCGATCAGGTCGGTCACCTGGCTCATCCACGCAACCGCGGCGACGATGTAAACGGTCAGAAAGATCAGAGGGTATGCCGACAGCCGCTGCGCGGTAAAAATTCGGCTCGCCATCGATCCGGAATCGGGTGTGATCTGCAGAGACATTTTCGTCTTCGTTCCGGCCGCCAGACTGATGCGGCATATCGGGCGACGGTACGGGCGAAAGCTTTGGAATTGGTTAACCACCGCGGATATGCAAGGCATTCCGCGACGTTCCAAGGATCAAATTCCTGAGATGGTCCGATCTGCCGATTGATAGCGGGATCGGCAGGTAGGCGTCCGGCGGCGGTCACTGCCGCCGCCGGGATATTTCAATTCAAAGCCTAGACGTCGGAAAAGGCCTTACCCGATTTCGCGAGATCGGCGATCAATTTGGACGGCTTCCAATGGCCGCCGTATTTCTCGTGCCACTCGCAGAGCGTCTCATAGACCTTCGGCACGCCGAGCGTGTTGTCGGCCCAAAACATCAGGCCGCCGCGATACCGCGGAAAGCCAAAGCCGTTCAGCCACATGACATCCACGTCGCTGGAGCGGTAGGCGATGCCTTCTTCCAGGATCTTCGCCGCTTCGTTGACCGATGACAGCAGCAGGCGGTTCAGCACCTCCTCGTCGCTGATCTCGCGGCGCTCGACGCCCATCTGCCGCGACACGGCGTCGATGATGTCCTTCACCTTCGGGTCCGGATAGGGCGTGCGGTCGCCTTCCTTATAGAGAAAGTATCCGGCGCCGGTCTTCTGGCCGAGACGGCCTTCCTCGACCAGCGCGTCGGAAATCGGGTCCGGTTTGTAATTCTCCGGGTCTTCCTGGGCGCGGCGCTGCCGGGTGGCATAGCTGATGTCGAGGCCGGCAAGGTCGCCGACCGCGAACGGCCCCATGGGGTAGCCGAAGTCGTACATCACCTTGTCGACCTGCTCCGGCAGCGCGCCTTCTTCGAGCAAAGCCATCATCTCTATTTTGAACGGGATGCGGGTGCGGTTGGCGAGGAAGCCGTCGCAGTTGCCGCAGACGCCGACCACCTTATTGAGTGCACGGCCTAGCTTGATCGAACTCGCGATGGTTTCGGCGGATGTCTTCTCCCCGCGCACCACCTCCAGCAGTTTCATGACATTCGCCGGGCTGAAAAAATGCGTGCCGATCACGTCGCCTGGCCGCTTGGTCATCGACGCCATGGCGTCGATATCGAGGGTCGAGGTGTTGCTGGCGAGGATCGCGCCATCCTTCATCGTCTCGTCCAGCTTGGCGAAGATCTCTTTCTTGATGTCGAGATTCTCGAACACGGCCTCGATGACAATATCCGCGTCGCCGATGCTACTGTAGTCGAGCACGGGCTCGATCAGCGCCATCCGCTCGGGCACCGCCGACGCGTCCAGGCTGCCGCGTTTCACGCTGACCTCGTAGTTGGATTTGATCTTGGCGATGCCCTTGTCGAGCGCGCCCTGATCCACTTCGAGCAATTTCACCGGAATGCCGACATTGGCGAAGCACATGGCGATGCCGCCGCCCATCGTGCCCGCACCGATAACCGCCGCGCTCTCTATCTTCGTAACCGGCGTGTCGCGCGGCACGTCGGGAATCTTGGTCGCTTCGCGCTCGGCGAAGAAGGCGTATTTCAGCGCCTTGGTCTCGTCGCCCTCGCGGATTTCGTCAAACAACTCGCGCTCGCGCGCCAATCCCTCGCGCAAGGGCATCGAACAGGCGGCCTCGACGCATTTGATGCAGTGATAGGGGGCCACCTGGTTGCGCGCCTTGCGGGCGATCTTCTTCCGCATCGCGTCGAAGATGCCGGGATCGTCCTTCGCCTCCTGCAGTTTCTCGTCGCGCTCGCCGACACGGGGCAGGGGCCGGATGTCGGAAATCTTCTCCGCGTAGGCGATCGCTGCATTCAGCAAATCCCCTTCCGGCGCCAATTCGTCGATGATGCCGAGGTCTCTGGCCTCGGGGGCCGGCACATGCCGGCCGGTGACGATCAGGTCGAGCGCCTTCTTCGGGCCGACCAGCCGGGGCAGCCGCTGCGTGCCGCCGCCGCCCGGCAGGATGCCGATCAGGACTTCGGGCAGGCCGACCTTGGCGCTCGGCACCGCGACCCGATAGTGGGCACACATCGCGGATTCCAGGCCGCCGCCGAGGGCGAAACCGTGAATCGCGGCGACGACGGGTTTGTCCATCATCTCCATCTCGTCCCGCCATTTCATGGCGATCGGGCTTTTTTTCGCACCCACATGCTTGATATCCGCGCCGGCGATGAAGCTGCGCCCGCCGCCGATCAGGACCATCGCCGTGACGTCGTCGTCTTTCATGCCTTGCTGCAAGGATTCGTAAATCCCTTCCGGGACGCCGGGGCTCAGCGCGTTGACCGGCGGATTGTTGATCGTGATGACGCCGATGGCGCCATGCTTTTCATAGTCGACGAGGTCAGACATGGGTGCTTCCTTTGAAGTGAGACGTCGGGCGCGCGTTCGGCCGGGAGCGGCTAAAGCGTCGCGGCGCTTATCCGCGCCGTCTGCCGATTTTATACATCACAATCGAAACCGTGTCGTCGGTGAGCGGGCTTAATCGGCGCGCACATCGGCGAGGAACGGCACCTTTTCCCGGTACGCGTCGCGGAAGGTGCCGATTTCCGATTCATGTTCTTGGGTCCGGCCGACGTCGTCCAGGCCGTTCAGCAGGCATCGTTTCGGTACGGCGGCGATCTCGAAGGGGTAGGTCGTACCGTCAGGGCCCGTCACCGTCTGGGATTCCAGGTCGATACCGATGCGCGCGCCTTGTTCCGCATGGATCTGCTGTCGCAGCTTCACGCAGATGTCATTGTCGAGGACGACCGGCAGCAACCCGTTCTTGAGGCAATTGTTGCGGTGAATATCCCCGAAGCTCGACGCGATGACCGCTTTGATCCCGAACGCCGCCAGCGCGTAGACGGCGGATTCGCGGGAGGACCCGCCGCCCCAGTTGCGGTCGGCGACGATGATCTCGGCCTCCCGGTAGGGCGGTCGGTTGAGGATGAAATCCGGTTTCTCGCTGCCGTCCGGGTTGAAACGATGATCGTGGAACAGGATTTTCGGATAGTCGGGATCGCCGATCGGCACCTTGTTGAACCGGGTCGGGCAGAGCTGGTTCGTGTCGATATTCGCCTGGTCGAACGGGACGGCGATTCCGGTCAGTTTCTTGATGGGTTTCATGATCGGCCCTCCTCCGTAAGGGTGCGGACGTCGGTCAGCTTGCCGGTGATCGCGGCGGCGGCCGCCATTGCCGGGCTTACCAGATGCGTGCGCGACCCCAATCCCTGGCGGCCCTTGAAGTTGCGGTTCGAGGTCGAGGCGCAGCGCTGTCCCGGCTGCAGCAGGTCGCCGTTGATCGCGGTGCAGAGCGAACATCCCGCGCCCCGCCATTCGAAACCCGCCTCGGTGAAGATTCGGTCGAGTCCTTCGGCCTCGGCCTCGCGCTTGATCGTGGTCGAGCCCGGCACGATCCAGGTCGGCACCTTGGCCTTGCCGAGTTTCGCGACCTCGGCGGCGGCCCGCAGGTCCTCCAAGCGGCCGTTGGTGCAGGAGCCGATGAAGACATGGTCGACAGGAATGTCCGTGATCGCGGTGCCCGGCTTCAACCCCATATAGTCGAGTGCGGCCGATATTTCGGACTTGTCCGCCTCGGTTCCGGCGTCTTCCGGCGAGGGTATTTCTTCCGTGATCGGCAGCGCTTGCTCGGGGTTGGTGCCCCAAGTGACCATCGGTGTGATGGCGTCGGCGTCGAGTGAGACATTTGTGTCGAAGGTGGCATCATCGTCGCTCGGCAGGGTCCGCCAATAGTCGACCGCGGTCTCCCATGCCTCGCCCTTCGGGGCGTAGGGCCTGCCCTCCAGATAGGCGTAGGTCTTGTCGTCGGGCGCCATCATGCCGGCCCGGCCGCCGGCCTCGATCGACATGTTGCAGACCGTCATCCGTTGTTCCATCGTCATGCCTTCGACGGCGCTGCCGGCATATTCGACGACGTGGCCCGCCGCGCCGCCGTGGCCGATCTTGGCGATGATTGCCAGAATGACGTCCTTTGCGCTGACGCCAAAGGGCAGGTCACCGTCGATCTCGATGCGCATCGATTTCGGTTTCCGCTGCCACAAAGTCTGCGTGACCATGATGTGATAGATCTCGGATGCGCCCGCGCCGAAGGACAGATTGCCGAACGCGCCATGCGTCGCGGTGTGCGAATCCGCGCCGACCAATAGCACCCCCGGCAGGGTGATGGCCTGTTCCGGGCCGGCGACATGCAGGATGCCCTGATCTTCGTCGTCGATGTTGAAATGCCGGATGCCGTGTTTTTTGCAGTTGGCGGCCAGAAGCTCGATCATGTTGCGGATTTTAGGGTCCGCGATCGCGTCGAGCCCCAATTCGCGGTTGGCGGTCGGCACATAGTGGTCCGAAAAGGCGAACACCTTGTCCGGCTCGGCGACGCTGCGGCCTTCCTTGTCCAGCCGGTCGAAGGTATGGCGCGACCCCTCGTGGATCAGGCAACGCGCCACGTAGAGCAAGGTCTCGTCTTCTTCGACGGTGATGGCGTGTTGCCGCCAGATCTTGTCGAACATCGTTTGCGGGGCCGGCACGGCGTCCTCCGTTATGCATTTCTTAGGGGAATTCCTCGTAGGTTCCCGTCGGCTGCATTATCGCCGACCGGCCCTATACGCGCAAAACACGAGACCGCTTGTACGGCCTGCGCCGATGGCTATAGTGCCGCCGCTATATCCCCTTTTTTCAACCGCCCGAAGGCATTGCCTCAATGGATCTGCGCAACATCGCCATCATTGCCCATGTGGACCATGGCAAGACGACGCTGGTCGACGGACTGCTGCGCCAAAGCGGCACGTTCCGCGACAATCAGCAGGTCGCCGAGCGGGCGATGGATTCCAACGATCTGGAGCGGGAACGCGGCATCACCATTCTGGCGAAATGCACCTCGATCCAATGGCAGGACACGCGCATCAATATCGTCGACACGCCGGGCCATGCGGATTTCGGCGGCGAGGTCGAGCGCATCCTCAGCATGGTGGACGGCGTAGTCGTCCTGGTGGACGCGGCTGAAGGGCCGATGCCGCAAACCAAATTCGTGCTGGGCAAGGCGCTCAAGATCGGTCTGCGGCCGATCGTGATGATCAACAAGGTGGACAAGCCCGACCAGCGCGCCCACGACGTCCATAACGAGGTCTTCGATCTTTTCGCCGCGCTGGACGCGACGGACGAGCAGCTCGATTTCCCCACGGTCTTCGGGTCGGGCAAGGACGGTTGGGCCGCCGACGCGCCGGAAGGTCCGGCGGAAAACCTGGAACCGTTGTTCGATCTGATCGTGCGCCATGTGCCGCCGCCGGCGGTCGACCCGGAGGGCGCGTTCCGAATGCTTGCCACGACGGTCGAATCCGATCCCTATCTTGGCCGGCTCCTGACCGGGCGAATCTATGCCGGCAGTGTCCGGCCGAACGCGACGATCAAGGCGCTGACCCGCGACGGCGATCCGCGCGAGGAAGCGCGGATCACCAAATTGCTCGCCTTCCGGGGCTTGGAGCGTGTGCCGGTAGAGGAAGCCCACGCCGGCGATATCGTCGCCATTGCAGGCCTCTCCGACTCAACGGTTTCGGACACGCTGGGAGATCCGTCGGTCGACACGCCGATCGAGGCGCAGCCGATCGATCCGCCGACGCTCGCCATGTCCTTCGGCGTCAATGATTCCCCGCTGGCCGGGCAGGACGGCGACAAGCTGACGTCGCGGGTCATCCGCGCCCGGCTGTTGCGCGAAGTCGAGGGCAATGTCGCGATCACGGTGCGCGAGACGGATGACGCTGACGCCTACGAAGTCGCTGGACGGGGCGAACTGCAACTCGCCGTCCTCATTGAGCAGATGCGCCGTGAAGGGTTCGAGCTGTCGATCGGCCGGCCGCGCGTGCTGTACCAAACCGATCCGGATACCGGTGCCCGCCTCGAACCGATCGAGGAAGTGGTCGTCGACGTGGACGAGGAGTTTTCCGGCGCGGTGGTCGAGAAGTTGAGCGAGCGCAAGGCCGAACTGACAGACATGCGGCCGGCCGGGAGCGGCAAGCAGCGCCTGACCCTGCTCGCGCCGTCGCGCGGATTGATCGGCTATCACGGCGAGTTTCTGACCGACACGCGCGGCACCGGCGTGATGAACCGGGTGTTCCATGGCTATGCGCCCTATAAGGGGCCGATCGCGATGCGCCGCACCGGGGTGCTGGTATCGCTAGGGCAGGGCAAGGCGGTCGCCTATGCGCTCTGGAACCTGGAAGACCGCGGCCCGATGTTCGTCGATGCCGGGGCGATGGTCTATGGCGGCATGATCGTCGGCGAGAACAGCCGGGGGTCGGATCTCAACGTCAATCCGCTCAAGGCCAAGCAGCTCACCAACATCCGCGCGTCCGGCAAGGACGAGGCGGTGACGCTCACGCCGCCCATTCGCATGAGCCTCGAAAAAGCGATCGCCTATATCTCGGACGACGAACTTGTGGAGGTTACGCCGCAACACATCCGGCTGCGGAAACGCTTTCTCGATCCGCATGAGCGGAAGCGGGAATCAAAACGATCGGAAGTCGCCTAATCGGCCATATGGGCCGTCAGTCGGACGCCTTATCCGCACAGGCGACGCAGAGCGCCACCGCGGGATCCAATTCGAGCCTCTTGAGCGCGATTTCGTCGCCGCAGGTCAGGCAGTAGCCGAACTCGTCCGTGTCCAACCGTTCCAGCGCCGCATCGATTCGTTGCAATTCGACCTTTCGGCGGCGTTCGGTTTCCTGGGCCATTGCCTGCCCCTGCATTGCATCCATGCGCGACAGCCGTCCGAGACGCGCCTGGTCGAGTTCTACCGTATCGCGCGAGTCCTTATTGGCATTCGCCCGCTCCAGTAACTGGTCCCGGCGTTCGTTCAGGCTTGATCGCATTTTCTTAGCATCTATGTCGTCACGATCGGTCATAGCCCATTGAGTATAGCGCGAGTCTGGCGGAACACCGCGCCTCATTTTCAACTGTTTTGACGGAAACGTGTAAGGATGCGATTTGTCCGCCGGACCGGATTTCCTATTTACCTTGGGATACGTAGGACACGGCACACACAAGAGGGTCTCATGAAGGTCTTAACGCAACCTCGGTTCGCTTTTCGCGCGGCGGCCGCACTCGTTCTGGTCGCCGGGCTCAGTGGCTTTTCGCTGGAATCCCTGTTTGCTCCGAAAGCCGAGCTGTGGCCGCGCTGGCAGGCGCACGACGCGGCCTCCACGCAGGTCGTCGACCATGGTGCATGGGGCATGCTTCTCAAAGCCTACGTGAAGCCGGATTCAAGCGGGCTGAACCGTTTCGACTATCAGCATGTTTCCTCGGCCGACCGGGAGGCTTTGCGCGGTTACATCAAAGGTCTGGGAAAGGTTGCCGTCAGCAAGCTCAACCGTTCTGAGCAGTACGCCTACTGGATCAATCTTTATAACGCGTTGACCATCGACGTGGTCCTGACTCACATGCCGGTGAACAGCATCCGCGACATCGATATCTCGCCGGGGCTTTTCGCCAGCGGGCCCTGGGACAAGAAATTGATCGCCGTCGACGGGATCGAGGTCAGTCTCAATGACATCGAGCACCGAATCCTACGGCCGATCTGGCAGGATCCGCGTGTGCACTACGGTGTGAACTGCGCGTCCGTCGGATGCCCCAACCTCGTAACTGAAGCCTACACGGGGGCCGCAATCGACAAAATGCTCGACGACGCTGCGCGCACGTATGTGAACTCGCCGCGCGGCGCCAGGATCGATAAAAACGGCCTGACCGTCTCCAGCATCTATGTGTGGTTCAAGGACGATTTCGGCGGAACCGACCAGGGCGTCATCGATCATTTGAAGCGCTACGCCAACCCGGAACTGCGCGCCGCGCTGGACGGCCGGTCGGCCATCGACGCGCACGTCTATGACTGGGCGCTTAATTCCGGGTTGGGAAGCTAGGTCTCCTGTGCCGTCCGGTCGGCGGCAATGCCGCCTGACGTCCGTTTGCCGTGCTGCCGCTGCGAATCGTACAGCCGGGCCAGGCGGTCCGGCGAGACGCCCAGGTAGAACAACAGATGAATCTTCACCCAGCCCCAGACGATCGCGGCGGGATGGCGGCCGGCGAAACGCCGTGACGACGTGATCAGTGGCGGGTCGGCTATGCAGCAGGTCCGGCCCGCCTTCTCCATACGGCGATTGAAGTCGTAATCCTCCATCAGGGCGATCGGCCGAATGCCGCCGAGCGCTTGGTAGGTTGTGCGCCGGACGAATACCGCCGAATCGCCGTAATAGACCCCGTGCTTGCGAATCCACCGATAGAAACCGTCCAGCCAGCGGCTGAACGCGTCCCGGCCATCGAACAGCAGGCGAAAATTGCCCCCGATCGTCGCCGGACGGTTGGACAGAACGCGCTCGATCTCCCGCAAGCCGCCGCTGGGATAGGTGGTGTCGGCATGTAGAAACCATAGGACGTCGCCCGACGCTGCTTGCGCGCCGGCATGAAGTTGCTGGCCGCGCCCGCGTGTTGACGTCAGGACATGGGCGCCCGCAGCCATGGCGACTGCGCGGGTTTCGTCGCGGCTGCCGCCGTCCACGACGATGATCTCGATGTCCGCCGACTCGTCCCGCAGGTGCGCCAGCAGGCTGGGAAGCCGGTGCGCCTCGTTCAGCGTCGGGATGATTACCGAGATGGTCATTGCGTTTTGTCTATCCTACTTGCCCTGGCGCCGCGTTGCCGGGCTAACATCGGTCGAATTGCCAGGTTTCGTGGGGTTGTATCAAGCCGATATCGATCAACGCCTCCCGCTGCCGGTGCCAGCGGGTTTCGGCCCATCGACGCCCGACCGTCCGAAAGACGATCCCCGGCATGTCCGCCTGAATCGGTGCGGCGCAGTCGAACCAGAGCTTACGGACCCATTGATAGATCGCAATTCGATCTCCCAGCGCCAACGTCTGAAGCTGTCGGCGCAGGAAAATCTTTCCGAAGGCGACATGCCGGCCCTCGTCCCGGGCGATCAACGCGTTCATCTGTTTGAACAACGGGCAGGGGAACCAGTCACCGTAGAGCTGCTGCAATCGCAGACCTTCGCCTTCCAGCACGATGTGAAAGGCGACGATGGCGCCGTGGTAGGAGCCCCGCCACCCCAAGGCACCCTCATAGGCCATGGCGACGCCCTCGCAGATCTCTTCGATGCCGCCGGCCCGTGCCAGATAGCGTTCGTAATAGCCGACATGCCGTTGTTCGTCGGCAACCTGCGTCTTCACGAACCGGATGGCGTTTTCGTCGTCGAGTTCGTGAAGAAGCCGTTCGCACATGGTGATCGTCGCGAGCTCGCCGTAATAGAGCTGGCTGATGGCGGTCCGCACATGTTGCATCCGCAGCCATGCCGGTTTCTTGATGTCGGTATCCCAATCGATACCGTCGTCGGTGATTGTCGCGGCGCGCAGTCCGTTGTCGGTCAGCCGGTCGATCCGGCTGGCATGGGTCGCCGCGTCGCTGTGGTTCACGGGCGTCATCGGGGTGGGGTCACTCCGCATGAAATTTAAGGTCCGCAATCTTGCCCATGCTCTTTCCGCGGTTGTCGTCCGTATCGGCGGAAATGGCGATCAGGCGGACCATCGGCGGCGGATAACCGAACGCCTTTTTGAAGTCCGAGACGATGTCGATGGATTCCATGAACCAACGGCCGGTCGGGCTGTCGCCGGGCCGCAGGATGATGATCTGGCCTTTCGATTTGAAATACGGATTCTCGATCCGGTCGCCGCGGTTGCGGGTGCCGCCCCACACATAGGTAAGGACTTTGCCGCGAAGCGGCGATGTTCGGGTCCATTTGCCGACCTGATCCAACAAGGACCAGCGGCTCGGTGGCGCGTCTTCGGTATCGAAACAGATATGGATCGCCAGCGGCCGGTCATCCTTGCCCTTCGTCGACAGGTCCGTCGACGGCGGCGTCATATCGACGCGCCAACGCCAACTCAGCCGCCTTACCGGGGTGGCCGATTTGGGTAGCTCACGATACAGGAAACCCACGCTTTCCGATGCGGATACTTCAATCGCGCCGTCCGGTGCGGCGCGAAATTCGGTCGCGGCCTTGCCAGGGATTTTCAGGGTTTTCCACCCGGATAGGGTGTCTCGACCGCCTTCCCTGGCGGTTCCGGTGGCGGCGTTTCCTGCAATAAGGAGAGCTGCGGCGAGGGCAAACAGAGGTATCTTCATACGCAGCAATATTGTCAAAGCGTGAGCCGATTTGAAATAACAACTGCTCACACAAATGACAGTGCTGCGCGATCTAATCCTAAGGCCGGCCGGCGCCCGGTGACATTAGGGGATCAGCCGCGTTGCCAGACCGCGCCGCTTTCCAGCAGGGATGCGACATCCCCTTGCGACATGCCCCAATCTTCCAGGGCCGACGCGGTATCGGCGCCCGGCTGCGGCGGCGGGCATTGGACCTCGAGTTCGGTTCGACTGAACCGCGGCGCGGGGGCGGGTTGGACGACGCCGTCGATCTCGATGAACGTGTCGCGTGCCTTCATATGCGGATGATCCGGGGCTTCGCCCATGGACAGGACCGGCGCGAAACAGACATCGGTGCCTTCCAGGATGGCGCACCATTCGTCCCGGGTCTTTTGCTTGAACAGCGCCCGCAGCTTGTCTTTCATCTCCGGCCATTTGTCGCGGTCGAGCTGGTCCGGAAGGGGCTCCTTCTCCAGGTCGAGGCGTTGCAGGAGCTCGGCATAGAATTGCGGTTCGATCGAGGCGATGCTGATGAACTCGCCGTCCTTCGTCTCATAAGCGCCGTAGTAATGTGAGCCGCCGTCGAGTTGATTGGCTTCGCGCTCGTCTTTCCAAACGCCGATGGATCGCAGGCCATATGCCGCGGTGATAAGCGAAGCGGCGCCGTCGACCATGGCGACGTCCAGAACCTGCCCTTTGCCGGATTTCGAAGCTTCCAGGATCGCGCTGACCATGCCGAGCGCCAGATACAGCGCGCCGCCGCCGAAATCGCCGACGATATTGAGCGGCGGGGACGGCGGACCCTCCTTGGGTCCGATGGCGTGCAAGGCGCCGGTCAGGGCGATGTAGTTGATGTCGTGGCCCGCGGCCTGGGCGAGAGGACCGTCCTGGCCCCAGCCGGTCATCCGGCCATAGGCCAGTTTCGGGTTCCGGGCGAGGCAGACATCCGGGCCGACGCCGAGCCGCTCCATGACGCCGGGGCGAAATCCCTCGATTAGGCCGTCGGCTTGATCGACCAGCTTGAGCGCCGTCTCGATTCCGTCGGGATGTTTCAGGTCGATCGAGACGGACCGGCGGCTGCGGTTCAAGATGGGGGACCGGAACATCGGCTGATCCGGGTCGACGCGGTCGATGCGCAGGATATCCGCGCCCAAATCCGCCAGCAGCATCGCGCACATCGGCCCCGGGCCGATTCCCGCAAATTCGACAATCTTCACGCCAGCTAAGGGTCCCATCGTATCTCCTTTCATGAAAAAAACCGCCTTGCCGGCAGCAAGCCTCAGGGGCGGCGGGCCTGTCAAATCGATCGGACGCGAACGCCATCGCCGGGCCGGTCGCACCCTGACTTGCCGATAAAAGGCGCGCTGGGTCATTCTAGGACCATGGTGCGGGTGACTTCTTCATGAGCAAGCTGATGGACGCCAAGGACGCCGCTGCCTTGGTGACGGACGGTATGACCTTGGCGGTCGACGGTTTCGTCGGCGCGGCGACGCCGGAGGAATTGCTTTGCGCGTTGGAGTCCCGGTTCCGGGAACTCGGCGCTCCGAGGGACCTGACGGTGATCGCATCCACCGGGCAAGGGGATGCGCAAGGACGCGGTCTCGACCGGCTGGCGCATGCCGGGCTGATCGGCCGTCTGATCACATCCTATCTGAACTTGAACCGTGTGCTGCAGAAACGGCTGATCGACGACGAATTGCAAGGATATTTGCTGCCGCTCGGCGTCATTGTCCAGCTCTACCGGGAGATTGCGGCGGGACGGCCCGGGCTGATCACGCATATTGGCCTGAACACCTTCGTCGACCCCCGCCAGGAGGGTGGCCGCGTGAACGCCTGTACCGTCGACGACCTGGTGGAGGTGGTGACGCTCGCCGGGCAGGAATGGCTCTTTTACCCGAGCATGAAGCTGGATGTCGGTTTCCTGCGCGGCACCACGGCGGATGCGGACGGCAACATCACGATGGAGCGCGAGATCGCGACCTTCCAAGGCCCATCCTTCGCGCAGGCGGTGCGCAATTCCGGCGGCACCGTCATCGCCCAGGTGGAACGTGTCGTCGAGGGTGGCACGCTCAAGCCCCGCGACGTCGTCATTCCCGGCCATCTTGTCGATCACGTGGTTCTGGGGACGGCGGAGAACCATCGGCAGACCTTTGCGTCGGCATACAATCCGTTGTTCTGCGGCGAGGACCGTGCCGAGATCGGCGAGATCGCGCCGGTTCCCTTGGATACGCGGAAGTTGATCGGCCGGCGGGCGGCGATGGAACTGAGGCACGGCGATGTGGTGAATCTGGGGGTCGGAATCGCCGGCTATGTCGCGACCGTGGCGCGCGAGGAGGCGTGCGGCGACGCATTCACGTTGACCGTCGAATCCGGCGCGACCGGCGGCTATCCTGCCTACAATCTCGATTTCGGCGCGTCGATCAACGCCGGGTCCGTGATCGATCACACCTACCAGTTTGATTTCTATGACGGCGGCGGGCTCGACATCACGATCGTCGGGCTGGCGCAGATGGACGCCGCCGGCAATGTGAACGTCTCGAAACTGGCGCACCGGATTCCAGGCGTCGGCGGATTTTTCAACGTAACGCAGGGGGCGGAGCGGGTCGTCTTCTGCGGTCTGTTCACGGCGGGCGAACAGGAAATTGCCGTGACACCCGAGGGGCTGCGCATCGACCGGGACGGCGCGATGATGAAATTCGTCGAACAGGTCGAACAAGTCACGTTCAATGCCAAGCAGGCCTTGGCGAAAGGCCAGCGCGTGACCGCGATGACCGAGCGGGGCGTGTTCGAGATCACGGAGGACGGCCCGGTCTTGGCCGAGATTGCGCCGGGAGTCGATCTGGAACGCGATATCGTCGCCCGCATGGCGTTTCGCCCGGCTGTCAGTCCCACCCTGTCGCTCATGCCCGCCGAGATATTTAGCCCCGGCCGTTTCGACCTTCCGCAATACCTGAACCGCTGAACCGTTAGCAGGGAGACCAACCCATAATGTCCGACGACACCAAGCAATTCCCGAAAATCACCGAGCAGGGCATGGACGCGCTGCGTCAGCGGATCGGGGTCAAGATCGAAAACACGCTCGAACCGTGGTGCCATGAAGCGACGCGGGACAACATCCGGCATTATGCGCACGGAATCGGCGACGACAATCCATTGTGGTGCGATCCCGAATACGCGGCCGACACGCCGCATGGCGGGATCATCGCGCCGCCGTCGTTCCTATTCGCCTGCAGCCGGATCATTTCGGGATATGTCGGCGGACTGCCGGGCGTGCATGCGATGTGGGCCGGAGCCGACTTCACCTGGCACGGTGTCATCCGCCGGAATGACGAGATTCACACGGAAGCGTCGCTCAAAGACCTGATCGAGCACGATACGCGGTTTTCCGGCCGGGCGGTGCAGCAGATTTACCATGTGAAGTTCTTCAACGGTGGCGGCGACCTGCTGGCGGAGGCGGACAGCTGGTGCTTTCGGACGGATCGCGATGCGGCGCGGGAAGAAGGCACGAAATACACCGAGCTTAAGGAAAAGCCCGACGTCGCGTATAGCGAGGCCGATCTGGCGGAATTCTACAAACATTACGAGGAGGAAGATGTCCGCGGGGCCACGCCGCGCTATTTCGAGGATGTCTCGGTCGGCGACGCGGTGCCGCGCATCGTCAAGGGGCCGATGACGGTTACCGGATTCATTGCCTACGCGCAGGGCTGGGGCGGTCTGTACATCCGCGCCAATAAACTCGCCTGGAAACAGGTCAAGGCGCACCGGGGACTGGGTATCAAGAATAAATACGGCATTCCCGATTGTCCGGAACGGGTGCATTGGGAAGACGAATTTGCAACGCGTGTCGGCGCGCCCGCCGCCTATGACTACGGGCCGGAGCGTTGTTCCTGGATGACGCACCATTTGACCAACTGGATGGGCGACACAGGGTTTCTAAGGTCTTGTTATACGGAGATTCGCCGGCATAACCCAGTGGGGGACATGTTGTTCATCGACGGGACCGTGAAACGCAAATTCGTCGAGGATGGATTCGGTTATATCGAGATCGAACAACAGGCGGTGCAGCAGGATGGCGAGCTTTCGGCGCGGGGACATGGCGTCGTGCGGCTGCCGATGCGCAAAAAATGAGCAGGTTTAACCTGTTGCACCTCCGTCACCCTGGGTAACATTGATGCGGTTGTGTAAACCATAGTTGTTGACCATAGGCGTGCACTGGGGGTTTATTCCCGATAGGGCACGCCGATAGTTTGAAGAAAGGTTCACGATGCTGTTTCGCAAAACAATAATGTCGCTCGTTTGCATGGGCGCGTTGGTCTTTGGGTCGACGCTGGCCGCGGCGAACGACAAGGGGCTGTACATCGGCGGTGCCGGCGGCCTGAACTTTCTGACGGAAGATTCCGATCTCAATTCCGCCGATGCGGAATACGAAGATTGGGGTTGGGCGGTCTCCGGCGCCATCGGGTATGCGCTGGGCAACGGCATACGGCTTGAGACCGAGGTCGGCTATCGTCCGAACGACGTCGACAACATCAGCGGCGTCACGGGCGGTTCGGGCGATGTCGATGTCCTTAATTGGATGTTCAACGCCCTATATGATTTCAAGCAACTCAACCTGCCGGTCACTCCCTATATCGGTGGCGGTATCGGTATCGCGCATGTCGATTTCGATGGCGTGACCCCGGTCGCAGGCAGCACGATCGATGACTCGGATATCGGTTTCGCCTTCCAGGGTATTGCCGGACTGTCCCTGGCGCTGACGGAAAATCTGGCCGCGACGCTCGACTATCGCCACCTGCGCGTGCCGCATGTCAGAGTGAACACCAACGGCGGCACCGGCGTCGACAGCGACTATGCGACCAATCAGGTGATGATCGGCCTGCGCTATACGTTCGGTGCGCCGCCGAAGCCGGCCCCCGCGCCGGCACCGGTCAAGCAGCCGGAACCTGCGCCGAAGCCTGCACCCGCACCCAAGGTGCAGTTGCAGCCGAGGGAATTCATCGTCTTCTTCGACTTCGATCAGTCGACGCTGACGCCGGAAGCACAGAAGATCGTGAACGATGCCGCCGCCGAAGCGCGAAAAGGCTATGTGCGGATCAAGCTCGCCGGCCATGCCGACCGGGCGGGTTCCTCGCAGTACAATATCGGCCTGTCGCAACGGCGTGCGAACGCGGTGGAAGCCGAATTGCGCCGTCTCGGATTGTCGTCGACGGATATCGCGACCGAAGCCAAGGGTGAGGCCGAGCCTCTCGTCCCGACGGCTGACGGTGTTCCGGAGCCGCAGAACCGGCGCGTTGAAATCATGATGCAGTAGGTTTCGATAGCGACCTAACAGCAACTTAAACGGCAACCGGCCGGACCCTTGGGTCCGGCCGGTTTTTCGTTGGGTTCATTGCGGTACGCTGACCTTACGTCTTTGTCCGCGCCGCAACGGTGCTTATTTTTTCGGTTGTAACGTGGTCGTTCGCAGGGGGTTGCACGCCGCGCTTGCGAGCTGAGTGGACCCGTTATAATTCAGCGCCAAATGCGCGAGATTGACCCGGCTTTCCGCGGTTTTTTGGAATAGCGTGGTCGCATCGGCGCAAAACTGATCGCGATCCGCATTACTGCTTGCCGATGCCTCGTTGGCGAGCCGCGTGACGAAGCGGTTCAATCGACGGGGACCCGATTTGCCATAGCGGCGTTTGAATTCCCGGCGGATGGCCGTGCCGTATTTCTTGAGACTTGCCCGATGATTGATGACGAAGGCGTTGTAATCCGCGCGTGCGCCGCAAGACAGCGCCGCCACCATCAACTTCGTCTGCAGCCGGCGTACTTCGATCGATACGGCGCCGGCCGACGCCCGATCTTTGCCATATGCCGAACACTGATTTGCCAAACCCGTTGACACCGGCGCCACGACGGCACCCATCAACGCCAGGCCGAATACGCGCGCACTCATGCGGCGGCCTGCTTTCGCAGCCGCCGGACTGAATCGGAGTTTCCGTTGCATCTTCATGAGCTTCATGAACTGTCCTTTGTTCCGATGGTCTCTGTCAAGAGCACGAGAGATCAATTCGGTTTTGTGCTCACCCGAAGCCACGGTCGCACCCGCGCCGTTAACATAAAATAAAGCTATATGGTTAACTGCCGCCCAATTGCGGCAACAATAAGAATACGGCTTCTGACGTCCGTGACGCGAGCCGATTAGGAAGAATGTTCCTTTGTTTTTAGGAATTTAAGGCTTTCCCAGTCTTCTTCGGCCTTCTCGAGATGCCAGGCATTGCGCGCCAGGAAGACCGGCGCGCCGGTGTGGTCCTCGGCCATAGCGGACTCGTTGGCGTCGCGAAATTTCTTCAGCTCGCGCGCATCGTCCGCCTCGACCCAACGCGCCGTATGAAGCGTCGTGTTCTCGAACTTAACCGGCACGTCGTATTCGGTGCGGATGCGATCGGCGAGAACTTCGAACTGCAGCGGCCCGACGACGCCGACGACCCAATCCGCGTCCATGCGCGGTTTGAAAACGCGCGCGGCGCCCTCTTCGGCGATCTGCTGGAGTGCGCGGGACAGGTGCTTGGCCCGCATCGGGTCGGCCGGCCGGGCCTTCTGTAAGATTTCGGGCGCGAAACTCGGGACGCCGTTGAAGCGAAGCTCCTCACCCTCGGTCAGCGTGTCTCCGATCCGCAGATTGCCGTGGTTGGGAATGCCCAGGATATCGCCCGCCCAGGCTTCTTCCGCCAATTCACGGTCGCGCGCCATGAACAGCATCGGATTGTGCAGGTTCAGCATCTTGCCGGTGCGGACATGCTTCAGCTTCATGCCGCGCTTGAAATGCCCGGAACACAGCCGCATGAACGCAATGCGGTCGCGGTGCTTCGGGTCCATATTCGCTTGGATCTTGAAGACGAAGCCGCTGACCTTGTCGTCGCTCGGCTCCACCGTCCGAACATCGGCGCTGCTGCTGCGGGGCGGCGGGGCCAGGTCGCCTAGACCTTGCAGTAATTCCCGAACCCCGAAGTTATTGATCGCGCTGCCGAAAAAGACCGGTGTCATATTCCCTTCGCGATAGGCGTCGAGATCGAATTGCTGGCACAGGCCGCGCGCCATCTCGACATCCTCGCGCAGTTTCTCCGCGGCGTAATCCGGCAGCAGCGTGTCCAGTTTCGGGTCGTCCAATCCGTCGCAGACCGCCCCTTCGTCCGGTGCGTCCGCGGTGCCTTTGTCGACCAGCATCAACCGGTCATGGAACAGGTCGAAGCAGCCGAGGAATTGCCGTCCCATGCCGATTGGCCAGGATGCCGGCGACGGTTCGAGCGCCAGCGTCTGTTCGATCTCGTCCAGCAGATCGAACGGCTCCTGGCCTTCCCGGTCCAGCTTGTTGATGAAGGTGATGATCGGCACGTCGCGCAGCCGGCACACTTCGAAGAGCTTGCGGGTCTGCGCCTCGATGCCGCGCGCGCTGTCCAGCACCATGACCGCCGAGTCCACCGCCGACAGCGTCCGGTATGTATCCTCGCTGAAGTCCTCATGGCCCGGCGTGTCGAGCAGATTGAAGGTGCAGTCGCCGTAGTCGAAGGTCATGACCGACGAGGCGACCGAGATGCCGCGCTCGCGTTCCACCTTCATCCAGTCGGAATGGGCGCGGCGCTGGTCGCCGCGTGCCTTCACCGCTCCGGCAAGCTGAATGGCGCCGCCAAACAACAGCAATTTTTCGGTCAAAGTGGTCTTGCCGGCATCCGGATGCGAGATGATCGCAAAGGTCCGGCGCCGGGCCACGGGTTCTGGCAAACTGCTCATCGTGTTGATCGGTCCGTCGGCTATGTCTGCGGCGTGATGCACGCCCCTGGGTTCCATGACCCGGGTGTATGCGATGTTCAATATGAAGATGACGCCTTGATCAATCCTTTACATGCGGATCGCGGCAGGAATCTTCAACCGGCGGACATCGCCAGCATCTTGTCCACGACCGACTCGGTGACGTTGCCGCCGGTAAGCGTGGCCACCGTTTTGCGCGTCGTATCGACCTTGCCGCCGAGAAACGCTGCGGCGGCGACGACGCCGGCCGGCTCGCCCATCAGTTTGCCCCGGTACAGGATCGTCCGGAAGGCGTCGGCGATATCCTGTTCGCTGATCAGGACGATCTCGTCCATGTATTCCTGCAAATGGCTGAACGGATACTCGCCCGGCCGCCGCGCCGACAGGCCGTCGGCCATGCTCTCCCAATAGTCGATGGCGGTGGCTTCGCCCTGCTGCATCGAGACATAGGCGGCGTTAGCCTTTTCCGGCTGGACGCCGATCACCTTGATGTCGGGCTTGCTGAGCTTCACCGCCGTCGCGATCCCGGCAGCGACGCCGCCGCTGCTCACCGGCACCAGGACGGTTTCCACGTCCGGGCAATCCTCGACGATTTCCAGGCCGATGCTCGCATGCCCGGCGACGATCGGCGGGTATTCCCAATTGTCGATCGCGGTCATGCCGCGTTCCTCGGCCAACCGGTCCACCGTCGGCTGGCGCTCCAGCGCGTCGGTGCCGCAGAACACGACCTCTGCGCCGTAACCCTTGGTGTTGTCCACCTTGAAGGGGCTGGTGTTGTCGAGCATCACGACGACGACGGGCACGCCCATGCTGGCCCCGGCATAGGCATAGGCCTGGGCGAAATTGCCGGAGGACGTGACCACCAACCCGCGTTTGCGCTGCTCTTCGGTCAGCGACCGCAGCACCGTGTAAGCGGCGCGCACCTTATAGGCGCCCGTCACCTGCAGGTTCTCGCATTTCAGGAAGAGCTTTTCGCGGCCCACCTCGGCGGAATTGCGGGCGAGCGGCACGATCGGCGTATGGCGGATGAAATCGGGCAGCGCGTCGCGCGCTTCCTTGATGTCGTCGAGCGTGGTCAGGCGGGGCATCGGTCTCTTGGCGTTGCTGCGGGATAGACCGGCACTATGGGCGAGCGAGATATGCGGCGCAAGCGGCGGCGTGCGGAGCGCGGTCCTCTGGGATATAACGAAGCAGAGCATGAGAATGGTGGGGAGCACCCGATGAAGTTGACGGACTACGAGGAAAGCATCCGCGCGGGCGATCTGGGCGAGCCGCGACGGCTCGCGCTGGAGCATCAAATCAAGGTCGGGCAATTCTTCGACGCCGAGGATCTGGTGGAGATCAGCCAGGTGCATCTGATGGCCGATACGGAATCGCTGGGAGCGGCGGGTGTCGAGTTTCTGGAAAAGGTCGCGGGCTACCCCAAAGACGAGCGGCGTACGGTGGTGCCGACGGTGACCGATCCGCGCGGCACCGATTTCAACGCCTACAAGCGACTGAAGCAGCAGGAAGATTGGGTCGATCTGGAACGCCGAGCGGTCGACGCGTTCCAATCGCTCGACGTGATGATGACCGATACCTGCATCAACTATCAGGTGATCATCCCGCCGGTGCAGGGCGAACATGTGGCGTTCGGCGACACCGGGTCGAGCATCTACACCAACAGCGTGCTGGGCGCCCGGACCAATTTCGAGGGCGGTCCCTCGGCGCTGGCCGCCGCGCTGACCGGGCGGACGCCGCGCTACGGATTTCATTTGGACGAGCGCCGCCGCGGCACGTCGCATTACGTGCTGGAAACCCGGCCGCAGGACTGGGCCGACTGGGGCGCGGTCGGCGGCATCATCGGCCGGGATATGGGGTCCTATTGGGAAGTGCCGGTGATCGACGGTATCGACGGGACGCCGACCTCAGATGAGATGAAACATCTCGGCGCGGCGATGGCGAGTTTCGGGTCGACGCCGTTGTTCCATATGGTCGGGGTTACGCCGGAAGCGCCGTCGCTGCAGACGGTGTTCGACGGGTCACCGCCGGACCCGGTCCGCATCACCCGCGCCGACATCGATGCCTTCTACGATTCCTACGGCGTGTCGGACGACCGGCTCGACGTGGTGGTGTTCGCCGCGCCGCAATTGTCGCTGTTCGAGTTGCAGCGCCTCGGCCATCTGCTTGACGGTCGCAGGGTCAGTGACGCGACCACCCTGATCGCGGCGACCGCGCCGGAAATCAAGAAGGCCGCCGACCGGATGGGGATCACCGCGCAGATCGAGGGCGCCGGCGGCATCCTGCTTGAAGGGGTCTGCTTCTACCAGATGTACGCTCGCGAGGTCGGCGAGGCGAACGGTTGGAAGCGCCTGATGAGCAACTCGGCGAAGATCGTGAACATTCTGGGCGGTTACGGTTATGAGCCGGTCCTGTCCACCATGGAGCGGTGTGTCGATTCGGCCGTCGCCGGGAGGATCGTCTGATGGCCGATCGGATCATCCAAGGACATGTGGGTATCGGCGATACGGTCACCGGACCGGCGCTGGTGGCCGACGATAACTTCAGCGCCCGCTACGACCTCAACCGGATCGATGGCACTTTCTCGCGCGAGGCACACAAGCTGTACGGCCGGAGCTATCTCGGAAATGTGCTGATCCTCAACATCGCTAAGGGCGGCGTGGCGACGGCCTGGATGCTGTATGAAATGGTGTCCCGCGACCGGGCGCCGCTGGCGCTTGTGCTGAACTACGCCAACCCGATCATGGCGCAGGGGGCCGCGCATGCGGATTTCCCGCTGCTCGACCGGTTCGATTGCGATATCACAGCCGCGGTGAAGACCGGCGACCGGGTCACGGTGGACCCGGCGGCGGGGCAGCTTATCGTCCACGAATGACGCGGCACGCGCCCGTTCAGCGCTAACCTTCGGCTTGGAAGGTCTGCAAGATTTGCTCGACCGCGGCGTCGACCTTGAGCTGCAGCATCTTCTCGCCGATTTCGGCGCTCGCCCGCGTCGGGTCGCCGATAACGCCGCTGGCCGCCATGCCGGCCTCGCTGCTCGACCGGCGCCGGTCCAGCCGGATACCGGCGGGATGCACCGCCAGCAGTTCCGACGTATCGCGGATGCCCGCGTGGCTGCCGATGGCGGTTTCGCTTTCGCCGCTGGTCAGCAGCCAGTCGACCTGGCCGTTGGCGCTGTAGTAATTCGCGACATGCAGGACGGCGACGCCGGAACCGATCCATTCCTCGTTCAGCTTCTTCGCGACCGTCGCCTGAATGGCCTGGTTCCCGCCGCTATCGCCGATGAAGCAAATCGTTCTGAAACCGTGCGCTTTCAAACTGCGGGCCGTCGATTCGAGAACCGCGGCGAACACGTCCTCGGAAACGCTGATCGTTCCCGGGTAAGCCATGTGACCCGTCGGCGGTGAAATTTTGCCCTCGGGCACATAGGACATCACCGGCGTGACCAGCGCGTTGCCGAGCTGTTGCGCGATCTTGCCGGCGGTATGCCGAACCACATAGTTGTGCTTGCCCAGCACCATGTGCGGGCCGTTCTGTTCGGTACCGCCGGTCGGGACGATGGCGGTGGTGTGGCCGGCGCGGACCAATGCGCGCACCTCGGTCCAAGTCAGGTCTTCCAGATGAACCGGCAGGTTCTCGGTTGCGATCGGGGTGACGTCCCGGTATTCGCCGGTGTCGGTGCCGTTCAGCAATTGATTCGGCAGATAGGTCAGGCCGGCAACGCCCGCGACCGCGAGGACGGCGGCTACGATGAGTACGCGCTTCATGTCTGGCTCCGTTTAGGGGAATGGTATTTTGCGAAGACGATCCGGAACGGGCGCGCATAAAGCTGCCACACGCTGTCGAAGGCTTGGTGTTCGTCTCCGTCGAGTCCGAAATTCAGGGTCTCGCGGCTCTTCGGCACATAAAGGGTCCCGGCGAAGGCGTCCCAGAAGGCGAAGATGAATCCGAGATTCTTGTCGAAATGCTTCTCGGCGCTGCTGTGATGGATTTGATGTTGCGCGGGGCTGATCAGGAAATGACTGACCGCCTGCGGGTAGCTGACCCAGACATGCGAATGCCGCAAATTGTATCCGGCGAGATAAAACAGAAAGAGAAAGATGTTGAGGTTGAACAACACCACGGTCGTCGGCGATGCCGCGTATATCGTCCGGAAGATACCGTCGACTACGCCCAGGATCAGCGCCGACAGGAAGCCGGTCAGGATGTCGTCGACCGGGTGCATGCGATAGACCGTAATCGGCGTCAGGACTTCCGCCGAGTGATGCACCTTATGGAATTCCCACAGCGCGGGGACCTTATGCTGCAGAAAATGCGCGAGGAAGATGGCGCCATCCATCGCAATGATCATGATAAGCGTGTAGCCGATATGGTCGCCGGCGCCGGGGATAAGGCCCCAACCGTCCGAGCCGGCAAGCGGCGCCAGCGCGCTCTTGGTCAGGCCGGCGACCGCCGGGGCGCCCAGCAGGATCGGGCTAACGATCAGCGCCATGCCGAAGGCGTTGATGACGAAATACTTGTAGTCGACGATGGCGGAGCGGTGCAGAAACACGTCACGCGGCAGCAGGAATTCCTTGAATTCGCGCCAGCCGGCCACTGCCGGTCCAATTCGCCCATTAAGAGTCCGGCCGTAAAGATAGGCGCCGGCGGCGATGATCCCGGCGGACAGCAGATACAGCCAATAGATCCGCTGATCTCCCATTACGGGATAGAAAAACGGCGAAATCGCCTTCGCGAAGATGCTGAGCGCGGTGTCCATACAGAAGTCCCCGATGAGGCCACTTTTTAGGACTTTGGCCTTAAGAAGTTGTTAACTTATGGGAGCGGAATCGGGGTCTGCCGCGGTCGGGGAGAGTGGGACTATGCAGCGGTATCGAATGGCGCTTGTGACCGGGGCGACGAGCGGGATCGGCACGGCCTTTGCCGAGGCGTTGCCGCGGGAGACCAGCTTGCTGTTGACCGGACGGGACCGCGCGGCGTTGGATGCACTGGCCGAGAGACTTGCCGCCGAGGGGCGCACGGTCGAAACCCATGCCGCCGATCTGGCGGCCGAGGCCGACCGGGCCGAATTGGTCGACTGGGCCGAGGCGCTTGGTGTCGATCTGTTGATCAACAATGCCGGGCTCGGCGTGTTCGGGCCCGTGACCGGGAATGCCCTCGACCGCGAGATGGAGATGATCGCGGTCAACGTCACCGCCGTCGTTCACCTGACCCGCGCGCTGCTGCCCGGCATGACCGCGCGGGCGCGCACCGACGGTGGACGCGCGGGGCTGATCATCGTATCCAGTGTCGTCGCATTCACGCCGGTGCCCATGCTTGCCACCTACGCCGCCACCAAAACGTTTGAACTAAGCTTCGGCGAGGCGCTTGCCGACGAAGTGAAGGACGCGCCGGTCGATGTGCTGGTGCTGTGTCCGGGCGCCACGCGGACGAAATTCTTCGATCGGGCCGGGATGGCCAAGACGCCGGGCTATTCGGAAATGCCGGAACCGGTCGCCCGCAAGGCGTTGCGCGCCTTGGGCCGGAAGCGGGTTCTGGTGAGCCAGCCGCCGGCACGGACGGCGCTGCTGTTGGCGACGGCGCGGCGGCGGCTGATGGTAGCCGGGGCGGGCCGGGTGATGCGGCGGATCGCGGGACGCGAGGGGGAATGAGCACCGTGAAAACCGACGGCGCCGCGATGTATTTCGTGGCGCGCGATCTCGACTCCGAGCGCGTGATCGGCCTGGATATGGCGGTCGAGCGCCTGATCGACGCCTATCTCCGCTATGCCCGGCAGGAGCGGCTGTTCTGTTACGCCGAGAACACGGACGCCTTCGAGCAGTTCAAGCAGCGCGCGGTCGCGCAGGGACGGGCGGCGGACGATTGCGCCTTTATTGCGCTCACCGAATCCGAACGCTTGATCGAGGCGGGTTGCCTGATGCAGCCGGATCCGAACATCGCGCCTTATGCCTGGACGCGCCGGGCGCAGGACCAGCGTGCCTACAGCTTGTGCGGGATCAGCCACACCATGTCCTCCGCCGCCGTGATGGATGCGGTCGCCAATTGCGTGCACTACCCGACACAGGAATGGGACGCGATCATTTGTCCGTCGCGGGCGATTGCGGGTGCGATTCAAGCGCTATGGGACGAATGGCGCGCCTATTTGGCGGACCGGGCCGGCGGGCGTATCGCCTGTCCGGTGCAGTTGCCGATTGTGCCGTTGGGAATCGATACGGATGAATTTGCCAAGAATCGCGATGTCGGCCGCGGGGTCGCCCTGCGCCGGGAACTAGGGTTGACCGACGATGCCTTCGTGATGCTGTTCCACGGCCGGATTAGTTTCTATTCCAAGGCCCATCCGCTGCCCTTTCTGCAGGCGGCGGAGCGGTTGGCCGAACGGCTGTCGACCCCGGTCAGCATGGTCTTCTACGGATATTTCGACACCGAGCGGTTCGAGGCGGAATTCAACGCCCTGGCGGCGGAGGTCTGTACGAAAGCCGAGGTTCGCGTCGTCGCCAACAGCGATTCCCGGTTCCCCGATGGGGTGTGGCCCGGCGCCGACGTCTTCCTGTCCCTGGCCGATAATATCCAGGAAAGCTTCGGGTTGGCGCCGATCGAGGCGATGGCGAGTGGGTTGCCGGTCGTCGCGACCGACTGGGACGGATACCGCGACACGGTAACGAACGGTGTCGAAGGTTTTCTGGTGCCGACACTGACCCCGCCGCCGGGGGCGGGCAGCGCCAATGCGACGCGCTACCTTGCCGGCGAGGACAGCTACGGCAGTTTTATCGCGGGCGCCAGCCAGACCACCGCGGTGGATGTCGAAGCGGTCACGGACGCTTTGCACGAATTGGCCGTGAATACGGACCTGCGTCACCGTATGGCGGAAGCGGGCGTGCAAAGGGCCGAGTCGATCTATGACTGGCGGTATGTCATCCCGGCATACGAAACCGTGTGGGAAGAACTCGCCGGCCGGCGCGCGAAAGGCGCGGAATCGGCGGCCCGGTCACCGCATCGCGCCGCTCATCCGCTGCGGCCGGACCCCTACAGGATGTTCGCGGGCTTTCCAACGGAACATCTCTCGCTGCAGGACAGGATCGAGATCGCGGCAACATCCGTCGAGACAATAAATCAGTTGATCCGGCATCGCATGAACATGTTCACGCCGGACATCCTGTTGAGTGCGGACGATATTGCGGCATTGGTCAATGCCGTGGGGCGCCGTCCCGGCACGGCGCTTGCGGTGCTGGTTCCCGATCTCGCGAACGACGATCCGGCGCGTCTGCTTCGGACGGTGGCCTGGATGGTGAAGCTGGGATACCTGCGGCGCCTTGCGCCGGCCCCGGAACGGTAGACGGCGCTACGCGCCCGCCGTGGCATCGAGCGGCAGCGCCGTGCCGTATTTCACCTGTTTCAGCGAGAAGCTCGACTTGATGCTGGTGACGCCGGCTACCTTGGTCAGGTGATCCATTAGAAATCGCTCATAGGCCGCCAGATCGGCGACGACGACCCGCAACAAGTAGTCCGCGTCGCCGGTCATCAGATGACATTCCAGAACCTCCGGCCAACCGAGGACGGCCGATTCGAAAATCTCCAAAGCCGATTCCGCCTGCCGCTCCAACGAGACTTGGATGAACACGCTGACCGGCAAACCCGCCGCGCCGGGGTCGACCAAGGTCACATAACGCGCGATGACCCCGCTTTGTTCGAGATCGCGGACCCGCCGCCAACAGGGTGACGGCGACACACCGACGGCGGCCGCGAGGTCGACGTTGGAGATGCGCGCGTTTTCCTGGAGCCGGGTCAAGATGCGGCGATCTATCTCATCTAAGGTAGTTTTGGGCACATTCCGTTCCAAATAAAGCCTAGATTGGCACAATATTGCCAATACAAGCTTCATTAACGCAATCTTTGCAAGGATCGTCTTAGCTTCCGGACATATAATGGCGATAGGTTCACAGTCGATACAGGAGTCGGTGATGGCCGCCCCGCTGCGCCTGGTCAAGGGCCAGGACGATGCCCGTCAGCCCCAGGAAAAACTGCGCATCCTCTCGGAAATCGAGCGGAAGGTGTTATGGCTGTCTTCCTGGACGATCCACAACGCGAACCACGTGCGGCCCGCCCGCGACGGGTTGAAGGTCGGCGGTCACCAGTCCTCCTGCGCATCGGCGGCCACGCTGCTGACGGCGTTGTATATGGATGTGCTGCGGCCGCATGACCGGGTCGCGGTGAAGCCGCATGCCAGCCCGGTCTATCACGCGTTGATGTATCTCCTCGGCAAGCAGACCCAGGAAAACCTCGAACTATTCCGGGGGCTCGGCGGGGCGCAATCCTACCCGTCGCGGACCAAGGATGCCGACGACGTCGATTTCTCCACCGGTTCGGTGGGGCTCGGCGTGGGTGTCACGCTCTTCGCCTCGCTGGTGCAGGATTATGCCCGCATGCATGCGTTAAACGCCGCCGATTCCGAGGCCGGGCGCATGGTCGCCCTGATGGGGGATGCCGAGCTGGACGAGGGCAACATCTTCGAAGCGCTGCTCGAAGGCTGGAAACACGACGTCCGGAATTTGTGGTGGGTGATCGATTACAACCGGCAGAGCCTGGACGGCGTGGTCAACGACCAACTGTTCCAGAAGATCCAATCCTTCTTCGATACCGTCGGCTGGAATGTGGTGACGCTGAAATACGGCAAGCGCCTGGAGGCGGCACGGGACGGGCCGGCGGGCGAGGCGCTGCTGCAATGGATCGACGAATGCCCGAACGATCTGTATTCCGCGCTGACCTTCAAGGGCGGCGAAGCTTTCCGCGAGCATTTGAAGACCGAATTGCAGGGCACCTCCGGGCTCGGCGAATTGCTCGCCAGCCACGACGACCTGTCGCTGCACCGTCTGGTGACCAATCTGGCCGGGCACGATATGGAATCGGTGTTGGAGGCTTTCCATGGGGCAGCCGACGACGATCGGCCGCAATGTTTCGTGGCCTACACCATCAAGGGTTTCGGATTGCCGCTCGCCGGGCACAAGGACAACCATGCCGGCCTGATGAACCCGGATCAGATGGCAGCTTTCAAAGCGTCGATGCGCATCCCCGACGGCAAGGAATGGGACCCGTTCGCAGGGCTGGAGGCGGCCGAGGAGGCGTTGACCGAATTCCTGCAGGAGGTGCCGTTCGCCGCGGCGGCGACCCGCCGGCACAGCGCGCCGCAGATCGCCGTGCCGAAAAGCTTTCCGGTACCGTCCGGGACCAGCTTGGCGACGCAGCAGGCGTTCGGCCAGATCATGAACGAACTCGCGCAAGGCGACAGCCCGTTGGCGCGCCATATCGTCACCACATCCCCCGATGTGACGGTGTCGACCAACTTGGGCGGTTGGGTGAATCAGCGCGGCTTGTTCAGCCGCAAGGAACGGCCCGATGTCTTCCGCGAGGAGAAAGTCGCGTCGGTGCAGAAATGGGTGCGGTCGCGCGACGGCCAGCATATCGAACTCGGCATCGCCGAGAACAACCTATTCCTGGCGCTGGCCGCGTTGGGCTTGTCGCACTCCCTGTTCGGCGCCCGGTTGCTGCCGGTGGGCACGCTCTACGATCCGTTCATCAATCGGGGCCTCGATTCGATGCTCTACGCCTGTTATCAGGACGCCCGTTTCATGGCCGTGGCGACGCCGTCCGGCGTGACCTTGGCGCCCGAAGGCGGGGCGCATCAGTCGATCAACACGCCGTTGATCGGGATGTCGATCGACCGGCTCGCCTATTTCGAACCGGCGTATGTCGACGAGTTGGCGGCGATCATGGCCTGGGGCATGCGCTACATGCAGGAAGACGACGGCGGATCGGTATACTTGCGCCTGTCCACGCGGGCGCTCGAACAACCCGATCGCAGCTTGAGCGACACGGACCGTCAGGCGATCTGCGCCGGCGCTTATTGGGCGGTGCCGCCCGCGCCCGGCTGCGATCTTGCCATCGCCTATACCGGCGCGGTGGCCCCGGAAGCGTTCGCCGCGCATGCGGAACTGCTGGACGACGTGCCGGGAGCCGGGCTGCTTGCGATCACATCGCCCGATCTGCTGCATGCGGAATGGCTCGCGGCCGGAAAGAAACGCGCGGCCGGCGATCGCATGGCGCAATCGCATGTGGAGACGCTGCTCGGCGAACTGGGCGCCGGGGCGGCGTTGGTCACCGTGCTGGATGGTCATCCCGCGACCCTTTCCTGGTTGGGATCGGTCGGCGACCATCGGGTTTCAGCGCTTGGCGTGGAGAAATTCGGGCAGTCGAGCGATATCCCAGACGCCTTCCGCTTTCATGGCATCGACGCCGACGCCATCCTGGACGCGGCCGCAGCGGCCTGTTTGGCGCGACTCCGATAGGCGGCGGCAAACCGGACCGGGCGAGGCTTGCACTTCCTGGCCATCACCGTAGGATGACCACGGGTCGCGACGGGCGCGATTGCAGGGTCGAGGCATCCAGTGCGTTTCAGCCTTCACAGCACACTTGTCGTTGCGGCGTTGACCGCCGGGATCGCCGCCTGCGCGCCGGTCGCCGATAAGGGGACAGTCGGCGATGCGGAAGGAACGGCGGCGCCGGCGGCCACCGCCCCGTCGGAACCCTTGCCGGTCCTGGACGGCGGCCTCGGGCAGTATTCGATGGGCGGCCTGTTGGGCGGTCCGAACGGCGATGCCGGGACGGTTACCGGCATTTCGATCAAGGGTGCGTTGTTGCAGGGGCCATTCGTCACATTCCTGGAGCGCAGCGATATCGATCGTGCCTACAAGTCAGCCAGCCATACGCTGGAAACACAGCCGTCGGGTCAGACCCGAATCTGGCGCAATCCCCAAAACGGACATTGGGGAACCATGACCCCGGCCCGGACCTATTTGAATGCCGAGGGACGGTATTGCCGCGAATACCGGCAGACCGTCACGATCGGCGGTCAGGAGCACCAGGCCGGCGGCACGGCCTGCCGGAGCGACGACGGCGTCTGGCGCGTCGTCAGCTAACGGCGATCGTTCCTAGGAATCCGGGTCCGGCTTCAGCACGCGATGCAGGTCGAGCACCGGCGTCTTCACGTCGGTCTGGCACAGCATGTCATGTACCTGACCCCGATGGTGGGTCTGGTGATTGAAGAAATGGCTCACCAGCATGTCGACCGGATCGTCGAACAGTCGCCCCTCATTATTCTCGTACCGGATGGTTCCGGCGAGAAAGGCGTCGGTGACGGTCTCCGCAAATTCCTCGATCCGAATGTCTTTTTCCGTCCGTGCGGCGCACAGCGCGTCGAAGTTGTCATAGAGGATCGCATCGAGGCCGGTCGACGGAACGTCGCGTCCTTCGAACCGGGCAAGCCAGATCCGGTCGCCGACCATGATGTGGTTGAGCGTGCCGTGAATGCTCTTGAAGAAGGCGGGGCGGGTCTGTTTGCGGGCCGCGTCGGTCAGTTCGGCGCAGCAAGCGTATAGCCGTTCATTGGCGAGTCGGTTGTAGCGCGCCAATTGCCGGACCGTATCGACGAAACGCGCGGCCATGGCCGGGGCGCCGCGGTCAGTTGCCCGCGACGGTCATGCCGTCGATCCGGACTGTCGGCGCGTTCACGCCGTAGCGGAACTCCAGATCGTCCGCCGCCTGCATGTTGAGGAACATGTCCTTGAGGTTGCTGGCCACGGTCATCTCGCTCACCGGATAGGCGATCGCGCCATCCTCGATCCAGAACCCGGCCGCGCCGCGGCTGTAGTCGCCGGTCACGTTGTTGATGCCGAAGCCCATCAATTCGTTGACGTAGAATCCTTCCTTGATATCGCCGATCAAGGCGTCGCGGCTTTGCGCGCCGGGCGTCAAATAGAGATTGGTGGTCGACGGGGAGGGCGGGCCGCTGGTGCCGCGCGATGCCCGTCCGGTGGTTTCCAGCCCGAGCTGCCGCGCCGCGCTGAGGTCGAGTACCCAGCTCTTGAGCACACCGTCCTCGACGAAGGCGATGGACTCGTTGGCGATGCCTTCCGCGTCGAAGGGTTTGGAGGCGAGGCCGCGCTTGCGGTGCGGGTCGTCGATGATCGACAGCCCCTTCGGCAGGATCTGTTCGCCCATGCTGTCCTTCAGGAAGCTGGTGCCCCGGCCGATGGCGGTGCCGTTGATCGCGCCCGCGAGATGCCGCAACAAGCCGTTGGACACGCGCGGGTCGTAGACCACGGGCACTTTCTTGGTGCCGACCTTGCGGGGGTTGAGCCGCCGTACCGCGCGCTCGCCGGCCAGCCGGCCGACCTCAGCCGGGTCGTCCAGATCGGCGGTGTAGACCGCGCTGGTGAATTCGTAGTCGCGTTCCATCCCGGTGCCTTCGCCTGCCAGCATGGCCGCGCCGATGCTCTGCCGCGAAACGGCATAGCTGCCGGAGAAACCATTCGAGGCCACGAGCGCCACGCCCGAGCGGCCCCAGCTCGCCTCCGCGCCCTCGGAATTGGTGACGCCGTCCACGGCACGGGCGGCGTCTTCGCACTCACGCGCGCGTTCGATCAACGCTTCGGGTGCCGGTTCTTCCGTGTCGCAGATTTCGAGATCGGCGACCGGGCCCGTAAATATCTGACCCGGATCGGCGAGGCCGCAATAGGCGTCTTCCGGAACCGTGCGGGCCATCGCGACGGCGCGGTTGACCAGCTCCTTCAACGCCGCCGGCGATGCGTCGGACGAGGAGACGATGGCCTGTTGCTTGCCGATCAGCACGCGCAGGCCGAGGTCGGTGCTTTCCGACCGCTCCAGTTTCTCGATCTCGCCCAGGCGTTGGGAATGCGACAATGAAACGCCCGACACGGCGATAGCGTCGGCGCTATCCGCACCCGCGGCCCGGGCCTTACCGATAAGGTCGGATAACAGGTCGAGCGCTTCTTGTTCATTGGCGAGTGTCGACGATGAATCGCTGGGCATAGGGCAGGTCTTTCCGTCTCTCAGAGGGGCAGGTGTCCGGCGAACGGACATTCACTGAAAATGGGTCAGGATCGAGATGATTACAACCAAGATCAATAGTGTCAGCGTCAACAGGAATAGTTTCCGGGCGCGGGCGAATTCCTCGGGCGTGACCATCGGCGTTTCGCCGGTTTCCTCGGCCAGGAGCCGCGCGCGCTCCTCGCGGCGTTCGCGCAGCCGCCGCATGATATATCGCGATGCCAAGAAAAGGATGCCGACCGCTAGGGCGATCGCCCAGGCATATTCGCGGATCAGGTCGTTCGACGTCATGTGCCGCAGTATAGGCGAGCCGCCGCATAAGGTGAATCGCTTAAGGCCGCCCGCCGATCCAGAACAGGTAAAGCGCGTAGAGGCTGACCAGCACCAGCATCAGCCACGTCGCCGTCTGCCCGACGATCCGCCCGAAAGAGGGCCCGGTCGTGCTGTACAGACCCTGTGCATGCAAGACCCGGCCGACGAACAGGCTCGCGCCCAGTACATGCACTGCAGCCACCGGCGCTCCCAGCATCTCGGCGATGAGCAGCAGCACCAGGCCCAACGCCACGTATTCCGAGTTGTTTGCGTGCACGCGAATTGTCTGCAGCAGCGCCGCATCATTGCCGTCGCCGAGGTCGATGCGTTCCCTGGCCCGATGAAGACTGACGCGGATGGCGAGAAAGACGGCAAGCAGGCCGTTCAGCCCCGCATAGAGCGCGGTGACGAGCGGCAACGTGATTTGCACGGATTGCATTGGAATTCCCCCGTTTTGATCTGACACATCCCGAGGCAAGTTTACGCTGCCGCCTTACGTCCGGCGTTCACCCTTGCGTGAGGGAAAAGCAGCACCGTCCCCAACACGTCTTTGGCGTTTGAGGTGGATTTCATCGGCATGATACCGTTGGCGTCAACCGAGAGGAGTGGACCCATGACGGAAGTACCCAAATCGAGCGGTCCGGCGCCGGGATTTGCCAAGTCGCCCGGCTATCGCGTTGATATGGAGCCCAGCCCGAACCGCATTCGGGTGAAGATCGGCGATGAGGTGATCGCGGACTCGACGAATGCGTTGCTCATGCTCGAGACCAATCACAAGGACTTCTATTACTTTCCGCGTGCCGACATCCGCATGGATTTGATGGTGCGCAGCGACAGCACGTCGTTCTGACCCTACAAGGGCCATGCGGCCTACTACTCCGTGCGAGTAGGCGATCGAACCGAAGAAGACATAGCCTGGTCTTATGAGACTCCGTATGACGAAGGAGAGTCCTACGCGGGGTATATCGCCTTCTATTGGGATAGGGTGGACCAATGGCTCGCGGACGAGGACGAAATCGCCGAGCAACCGTATAGAGCCGGCGAAAAGAAATGATGACTCGGCCGGTTAGCGGCGAAATGGTGGAGGTCTCATGACTATGATTTTCCGGCAGCAGATCGGCGATGCGACCGCGTGGAAAAGCGCCGAGATGAAAGCGCGCGACGATTGGTTGCACGTCCTGACGGAGGCCGAGGTCGACGATCTCGACCGTGCCTTGCGCGCGGTACAGCAACGGGGTTTGGAAATGGCCGCGATCACGAAAAGTGATTTCCCCTTGCCCGTGCTGGAGCCTTTCCTCGCCGATTTGGAGAAGACCGTACGCACTGGCCGCGGTTTCGCATTGCTGCGCGGCATTCCGGTAGAACGTTATACGGCAGAAGAGGTTTTCCTCATTAAATGGGGCATCGGCACGCATCTGGGCGAGAAGGTTTCCCAGAACGCCTATGGGGACCTGCTGGGTCATGTCTACGATCACGGGCGCGATCCGAATTCCACCCGAACCCGGGGCTATCAGACGAGTGGTGAGCTACGGTTTCATGTAGACCGCGCAGACATGACGTCGCTTCTTTGTTTGCGCAAGGGCCGGAAAGGCGGATTGAGCCGCATCGTCAGTTCCATGTCCGTTCATAACGAGATCCTTGCCCGGCATCCCGAATATCTGCCGCCCCTCTATGAAGGCGTGCCCTATATCCATATCGAGGAAGCGGGCGAGATGCGAAGCTGGAAGGAGCCGGTCTTCAGCGTCACCGACGATGTGCTGAGCTGTTCCATCCGCCGCAACACGGTGCAGAAGGCGATCGACCGGTCGGGTATCGAAATGACGCCGCTCGAGACGGCATCCCTTGAATTTTTCGATGCGGTCGCGGAAGACCCCGAATTCGTCCTCGAGATGGAACTCGAGCCTGGCGACATTCAGTTCGTCAACAACTACACCATCCTGCACGGCCGGACGGCCTTCGTCGACGATGCGGCGCCGGAAAAGAAGCGCCATCTTGTGCGCCTCTGGTTGCGGTTCTTCTCCCCCCGTCCGACCGCCGCGTTCATCCGGGAACAGTACAACGGAATCGAGAAGATGCTGGAGCGCGAGGCTTAGCGGATGTGCGGTGCGGGACTCAGTCCGGCGTGTCGTGCCCGGGCGGGATGATGATCTCGGCGCCAAGTTGGGTCACGATCGACCCGACATCGAAGAACACCGTTTCACCCAAGATCTTGTCATCCCGGAAGTGCCACGCGACCAACGAGCGGATGCGAACACGCTTGCCCGTCGCCGGGATGCCGAAAAAAGAACCTCGATGAGTTCCGGTCCACTGGTTTTCGGTGACGATACAATCCTCGTCCGCCGAGAGGAATCGGTGGATTTTGACGTTGAAGTCGGGGAAGGCTTCCCACAAGAGACGATATCGCTCCGCGACCTTTTCGGGACCAACGAAACGTTCCGGGAAACCGGCGATGTCGTTGAAGCAATCCATCGTGAACCCGTCGAGTACACGGTCCATATCGTGTGAGCTTTCGGCCTCCAAATGGTCCTCGAGTACCGCGAGACGCTCGGGCGGAATGTTTGCCATGTTCGGCTCCTTACGGGGGTGTTCCTGTGGCTTTCCGGTAGATCAACATGTTCGGCGTAGACGCTACCACGCCGGTGCCGCCCTGTAGCGTTCCGCGACATGCCGTCCGCTGCCGTATTCCGTGATCGGGATTTCCTATCAAAAATGAGAGTTCAATTAATTGGAACTCGCAATCTTGCGACACTAATTCAGGTTGTCTAGGGCGCACTCCCGCGTCCCAGGCAGGAAAAGCGAGGCTGAAAGATGAATCCGCAGGCGCTACTCGATCAACTCCTAGGGTCGCAGACCACGACGGCCGCCGGCGAAAAGCTGCGGTCGGCATCCAACAGTCTGTCCAATCCGACCGCGAAGGTTGCGTTGGGCGGCGTCGCGGCGGGTGGTCTTCTCGGTCTCTTGCTCGGCAACAAGAAAGCGCGCAAGAAGGTTGGCAAACTCGCGGGCGGCGTCGTCGGATATGGTGGTGCGGCGGCCTTCGGCGCACTGGCGCACCGCGCTTATCAGAATTGGCAGGACCAGAAATCCCACCCGGCGCAGGCGGCGCCCGCACAAACTCCCCATACCCCCTCGTCGCCTGCGCCGGCCCCTTCCGGCACGTTGCCGCCGATGGAGCCGCGGTTCGATCCAACGGCCAATGTCGGGAAAGACGGTCGCCCATTCGCGCTCACGCTTGTTCGTGCGATGATTGCGGCGGCGAATGCCGACGGGCATATCTGCGAGGACGAACGCAAGGCTATCCTCTCGCACCTGTCGGACCTGCAACTAGACGCGGAGGACAAGAGCTTCGTGTTCGAGGCGCTGATGACGCCGTCGACGCTCGACGAGATCGCCGACCTTGCCAACGGCCCCGAGCAGGCGACGGAGGTCTATCTGGTGTCGCGCATGGCGATCGATCCGGACGATCCGGCGGAACAAGCCTATCTCGACAGTCTCGCCCGCCGGTTGGCGTTGCCGCCGGAGCTTGTCGCGGAACTGGAGAGCCAGGTGAAGGCGCAAATCTCGATCGCCGCCTGAAAGTAACGCTTCCCGCGCTATCGGGCCTCCCAGGACGGCGGGCGCTTCTCGACGAAGGCTTGCATTCCTTCCTTGGCATCGCGTGTTTGCAGCAGGCGGTCGAGAATCGCGTGCGCTTGCGAGACCGCTTCGTCATAGGGAAGGTCGATGGTGGAGAGGGTGGACTGTTTCGCCGCCTGGACCGCGAGCGGGGCGTTGGCGAGTATCTTGCCGGTGATCGTTTCGGTCGTGGCCTCGAGTTCGGACTCGGACACGACGTGATTGACGAGGCCCAGCGCCTGCGCCCGGTCTGCCGGTAGCAAATCGCCCGTGAACATTAGCTCGAGCGCGATGTTGACCGGCACCGCGCGCGCCAGCGACGAGGGACCTCCGATCGAGCAGATGCCGATCTTCGTATGCGGCCAGCCCATCCGGGCAGTCTCGGTAATGATCCGGACGTCCGATCCCATCACGATACCCGCACCGCCGGCGAGGCACAGACCCTGCGCCGCGCAGACCACCGGCTTGTGGAAGGCCTTCA
The DNA here is from genome assembly GCA_965228425.1 of Alphaproteobacteria bacterium. Lineage (GTDB taxonomy): Bacteria > Pseudomonadota > Alphaproteobacteria > UBA8366 > UBA8366 > JAJFJD01. Next base: position 1,116,271 of record OZ245815.1, read on the forward strand.
ATCCGCGGAAGACCGGCGCAAAGAAATCACCGCCGGGCTCGGCCTGCCCGGATAGTTCCTTCACATCCTGTCCCGTGCAGAAATCATCGCCGCTGGCGCGGATCACCAGCAGCCAAACGGAGTCATCTTCCCGCGCGTCGGTGAGATAACCCGTCAACGCATCGAGCCCTGCCTGATCCAGCGCGTTCTTCATCTCGGGCCGGTCGAGCGTGATTGTCGCGACCTTGTCCTCAACCGCGTACAGCACAGACATTGCTTGTTTCTCCCCCGTATCCTTATTCCGTCGCGTCGTCTTCGACCCTGACGATGCCGGCTTCGATCAGCGTCTCGATCGCGTTTGCCGACAGCCCGCCTACGTCGCGCAGGACCGTGCGCGTATCCTGACCGATCCGATGCCCGGCATGTTTCGCCCGGCCGGGGGATTCGGATAGATGCGGCACCGGTGCGGCCATGGTGATCGAGTCCAGGTCGTCGTCCGGCACCGGCACCAGCATGTCGCGCGCCTTGTAGTGCGGGTCGGCGAAGATGTCGGCCATGTTGAAGATGCGGGTCGCCGGTACCTGCGCCGCGCCCAGCCGGTCTTCCAGATCCGTCAGCGGCAATCCCACGGCCCAATCCGCGACGATCCCGTCGATCTCGTCGGCATTTTCGTTCCGGGCCGCCGCCGTCTTGAATTTGGCGTCGTCGGCGAGCGCCGGTTGTTCCATCACTTCGCACAGCCGGCGGAACACCGAGTCCGCGAAAGCGGCGATCAGGATGTATTGGCCGTCGCCGGTGGCGTAGAGGTTGTTCGGCGTCGCCCCCGGCATCCGCGAGCCGACCCGCTCGACGACGGTGCCGAGCTTGTCGAAATTTTGGGCATAGGGCTCCATGAAGCTGAACGCGCATTCGGAGAGGGCGGCGTCGATACACTGCCCCTGGCCGGTCAGGGCGCGGTGGTGCAGCGCGGTGAGCACCCCGAACGCGCCATAGAGGCCGGTGATGTAATCGGTGAGCGCCGTCGCCATGCGTCCCGGCGGCCGGTCGGGATCGCCGTTGATGTAACGCAGCCCGCTGACCGCTTCGCCGATCACGCCGTAGCCCGGCCGCTGCGCATAGGGGCCGGTCTGGCCGAATCCGCTGATTCGCAGCATCACGAGACGCGGATTGATTTCGTTGAGCGCGTCGTATCCCAGGCCCCATTTCTCCATCTGGCCGGGCCGGAAATTCTCGATGAGCACATCACTTTCGGCGGCGAGCTGCCGGATCAGGTCACGGCCCTCCTCCGTGCGCAGGTCGATCGCGACGGTGGACTTGCTGCGGAAGAGGCTGGCCGCATACAGCGATTTGCCCTCGAAACTGTCGCCGACGGCGCGCAGGGTGTCGCCCGCGACATCCTCGACCTTGATGACCTCGGCGCCGAAATCCGCCAACAGCCGGCCGCAAAAGGGGGCGGCGATCGTCGACCCCAACTCCAAGACACGAAAGGAAGAGAGCGCTTCAGGCACGTCTGTGTGTTCCGTCTTTGATTTTTGGTTCCGGTGAACGATACCACTCGAAACCCAAAATCCACCAACCGGACGGGCGGATCGCTGCGCCCTCGGTAGCCCAGGAAACAGGTTTAATCGGGAAGGCCGAGCCAGTCGCGGCGGTAGCGCCGCCACTCCGACGCATCGGTGGTCCAGTTCGCATAGATCGCGACGCCGGGAGACTGCAGCATGCTTCTGGACGCAAGGCCGTTGCGAATTCCCCTCAACCCCGAACGCATGTTCTCGGCGCCGGGCCGGAAGCTGAGGCGGTTTTCCTCGTAGGTGGGCACGCCCATGAAAACCGTTACCCGACCCGGCGTCAGCGCGAGGATTTTCCGCGTCTGCCAAGCCACCAGCGTGCCGTAAAGCCAGTCGGTCGGAAGTCCCGTGTCGTACATCATGACGGCGACCTGATCGACGCGGCCGCTGACCGCGCGATGGTAGGCCTGGGTCCAGAATCCTGCATGCGTGCCGGCAGCCTGCGTGAGCCATGCGAGGCCCGGAAGAGGTTCGATCTCGTCGGTCGCCATCGAGAGCACCGCGCCGCGGTCGCGGGTGATGCGCCGTGTCTCGTCCAGCAGTGAGAGGAGATGCGGGTTACCGCTGCTGGGCTCGATGTTGTAGTGAATGCCGCCGAACCCGAGATTCAGGAATTGCCGTGCCGTCGTGACGATCGCTTGGCGGACGGCCGGCTGCGACAGATCGAGCGGTCCGCCGCCGCGCTTCTCGACCTGTCCGATCCAGGCTTGGACGCGAAGTCCCGGCGCATACCGCCGCATTTCCTGGATCAGCCGACCGGCCGCGGGATACCGGCTGGGATCGATCGTGCCGTCGGCCAACAGCGGGCCGACATGGAAGAATCCGTCCGTGAATTTATGGCGGATCAAATGCGCCGCGAGATCGCGATAGGCGCCGGGTAATTGCAGCGCGCCGACCCATTTATGCGCGAGCCAAACCGCATTCGGGCCGAGTACACGGCGCGGCGGCGCAACGTCGCGATTGTAATCGACATACGCATAGAGGAGTGCGGCAGACGCTAGCGTCACCGATAAGAGTACCGCGGCAACCGCAATACGACGGATCGCTCTCATCGTGCAATCGTGTCCGAATTTCCCGCCGATTTCATGGCGGCCGTTGGGAGTTTCGGCGGCACACGCGCAAACGAAAACCGGGGAGGGCGCGACGCCATCCCCGGTTTCAATGTCTAACGTGCGGCCTGACTACGACTTCAGTGCCCGGTTCACCGCGCAGGTTACCGCCTGGAGCGACGCCGTCACGATGTTCGGGTCGCGGCCGACGCCGTAGATCTTCTCGCCACCGACCTCCGCCTCGACGAAGGCGATGGCCGTGGCGTCCGCGCCCATGCCGACCGAATGTTCGCTGTAGCTATAGACCTTGATGCCCTTGCCGGTCTCTTTCGTCAGCGCATCCACATAGGCGTCGATCGGGCCGGTGCCGCGGCCTTCGATCGTCATCTCGCCGCCGTTCTTCTTCACGGTGGCGGTGAGGCGGCGGATTTCCGACGCGTGGGTGTCGGGGATCGTCTGGTGGTCGACGAAGCCGTAGGGCGATTCGGCCTTGAGGTATTCGGTCTCGAAGGCCGACCAGATGTCTTCCGGCTTCTGCTCCTGACCGGTGTCGTCGGAAATGCCCTGTACCACGCGGGAGAACTCGATCTGGAGGTTGCGCGGCATCTGCACGCCGTATTCCTCCTCCATGATATAGGCGATGCCGCCCTTGCCGGATTGGCTGTTGATGCGGATGACTTCTTCGTAGACCGCGCCGACGTCTTCCGGATCGATCGGCAGGTAGGGCACGTCCCATTCGCCGCTGTTCGAATCCTTCATCGCCGCCAGGCCCTTCTTGATCGCGTCCTGATGGCTGCCGGAAAACGCGGTGAACACCAACTCCCCCGCATAGGGATGGCGCGGATGCACCGGCAACTGGTTGCAGTATTCGGCGGTCGCCCGCAGTTCGCGCATGTTGCGCATGTCGAGTTCGGAATCGAGCCCCTGGCTCACCATGTTCATGGCCAGCGTGATGACGTCCACGTTGCCGGTCCGCTCGCCGTTGCCGAACAGCGTGCCTTCGATCCGGTCGGCCCCGGCCATCACGCCCAGTTCGGCGGCGGCTACGCCGGTTCCCCGGTCGTTATGCGGATGCAGCGACAGCACGACCCGGTCGCGGTTCGTGAAGTTGCGGTGCATCCACTCGATCTGGTCGGCGTAGATGTTGGGCGTCGCCACCTCGACCGTGGCCGGCAGGTTGATGATGGTCTTGTTCGACGGGCTCGCGTCCCAGATGTCCATCACCGCTTCGCAGACCTCAAGCGCGTAGTCGAGTTCCGTCTGCGTATAACTCTCGGGCGAGTATTCGTGGATGACCTCGGTCTCCGGCACCGTCGGGATCAACTGCTTGATCAATTCCGCCCCGTCGGTCGCGATCTTCTTCACGCCCGCCCGGTCTTCGCGGAACACCACGCGGCGCTGCGTCGTCGACGTCGAGTTGTAGAGATGCATGATCGCCCGCTTCGAGCCCGCGATGGACTCGAAGGTGCGGCGGATCAATTCCTCGCGCGACTGGGTCAGCACCTGGATCGTGACGTCTTCCGGGATCAGGTCCTCGTCGATGATCTGGCGGACGAAGGCGAAATCCGTATCCGACGCGGAGGGGAAGCCGACCTCGATCTCCTTGAAGCCCATCTTGCAGAGCGTCTGGAACATGCGGAGCTTGCGCTCCGGTCCCATCGGCTCGATCAGCGCCTGGTTGCCGTCGCGCAAATCGACGGAACACCAGGTCGGGCATTTGGTGATTGTCTTGCTTGGCCACTGCCGGTCCGGCAAATCGATCTGCGGGAACGGCTTGTATTTCTCCACGGGCATGAAGGCCATGGTCTTAACTCCTGTCTGTCTTCGGCTGCGTCTTTACCGATTTATGGGGTGTTCGTAAACCGCGGCGCGGCTACGGCCACCGGGAGGCCGCTTCAGTCCCGGCGACCGCCGGTAAGTCGCAGCGACAGGATCAGCCCGGAAACCGGGCCGATGGGATGCGCACCAATGCCGACACCCCGCGGGGCGGAGTCGGACTCAGGCTGGAAATCTGGAAAGGAAATCATCGAACGGAACCTTGTTAACCGGCGGAAATACCAGGACGAACGGGCAACCCCGACGCTTCAGAGCGTCGGGCCTATAAGTCGCAGGCCAAGCAGCCGGGTTCCGGTTCCGATAATCATGCGGCGGACTGTAGGCCGAAATGCGTGGGATGGCAAGGGGTTGGCTCGTTGCCCGGCAGGTCCGACTTTCGCCGTCCCTCACATCGCCAGATTGAACGACACGCTGATCCGCTCGTCGTCGGTGGCGCTGGGTCTCACGCTGTGGCGCAGGCAGCTGCGGAACAGCACGATCATGCCTTCCTCCACCGGCATTTCGAGCGCCATCGAGTTGAGGGCGTTCATCTCGGTATAGGGCGGGGCCAGCATCTCGCCGTCCATCGGCGAGTGAAACATCAGCCCGGAACTGCCGGGCGGTGCTTTCACGTAGTAGCTGCCGCTGATCAGGTTGTTGGCGTGCAGATGGACTTCCTGGCCATCCTTCGGTCCATAGATGTTGAACCAGCAGTCGCTGATCCGAAGCGGGTATTGCCGGTGGTCGAGCCGGAGCGTGTCGGCGAATTCAAATGCTTCCCGCAGGATGATGTCGCGCAGCGGCGCGAATTCCGGCATTTCGTGCAGTTGGTCCGCGCTGTTCAACGTCGTATAGACGCTCGATACCCATGAATCGGGCCGGGCGTTCGGCGTTACCGCGCGGATTTGTTCGATCGTCTGCAGTAAGGTGCGATTGAGTGTTTCCGCGTCTTCTACTTCGCTGATCTGTACAACCGAAGGGAAGATCGTCTTGAGTTGGCGTCCCATAGCGTTCCCTGTTCGCGATATTCGGAGACTTTTGTCCCTCTCATTCGCGGTGTCTCGGGCTCGGCGCCCCATTTTCGCTGTAAATTGAGTCATCGACGAAGCGCGTAAAAAGCCCGACAGCGCGCCACGACAATCGATTTACGGAGGGATAGTAGGCCAAATTCTGCTGAAGCACCACTGAGAGTAGCGGTGCAATGGAATTACACGTTTGCTGCCGCATGCAGGTTTTCATTCCGTCCGACATGGCCGCCATGCAAAGACGGCGCCTCGGCGGGGAAGGGGCGCGATCCTGTGGCGCGGAACCAACTGTCATGCACCAGCACGTGCGTGCGGATCGTCGGCCAGACGACGTCGCCGAGGAATTTCTGGTCGCAGTTGAAGGTCTTGGTGCCGCTTTGCAGGTACGGTGCGTAATGCGGGGCAAGATCCGGCAGGAGGCCGCCGGTGCCGCCCCACATGCCCGCCAGCAAAAGGTCCGTATGGGTGAAGTAGTCTCGCATCGCGTGAAACGGCACGCCGCTGTCCAGCCACGCCGAGACGGCGGCCGCCTCGCGCGGGTTGATGACGCTGTCCGCGTCGCGCACGAGGAAACGGTCGACGGCCGGGTCGGACGCAACGTCGAAGCGCCAGAACAAACCCTCCAGGAAGTCGCCGCCGTCGTCTTTCAAGATCACGTCGGCCTTTGCCGCAAGCAGGGCGGCGATCGTCGCGCCGGGCACGTCGCGGCCGCAATAGAAACGGCAGCACCAGCCGGGATAGATCCGCGGCGCGACCTGCGCGTTGCGGACGGCGCCGTCGAGATAGCGCGGCGTCTGTCCCCACAGGCTGAAGGCGATGACGTTGCGGCGCGACCGGTCCGGCCGGAATGCCGGTGCCCGCGTGTCGGGCAGCGCGCGGAGCGGGGGCCGGGCGGCAGCGCGTTCGTCCTTCAGGGTCAGCGCGCGCTGGCCGTGATGGCGGGCGCGCACATGGTTGCCGAGACGGCCGTACAGCTCGGTCAATCCGTCGTGGATTGCCGGGCGGCCGGGATGCAGGATGCGCACCCGTTCGAGCCAGACCAGCGCTTCCATGAGACGCCCGGTCGACATGAGAAGGCGGGCGATATTCTGCATCGTGTCCGCATCGCGCGGGAATAGCCGATGCGTTTTCTGCAGACAGTCGAGGGATGCCCCGTAATCACGCTTCGCGAAGCGGTACAGCAAAAGCAGCTTGTGTTCGTGCAGGTCGGGCGCGTCCGGGTGCGCCCGGATGAGCGCGGCCATCCGGTCGGCGGCGGCGTCGACGTGTCCGCTGACGTAGAGTTGCTGAATTGCCTCGCGCGTTTCGATGCGATGCGCGTCCATCGGTTCGTTCGGCTCGTGACCCGGATGCGCCGTGACGGCGCCTGTCCCGCGACCGTATCCCCGGCGTCTTAACGCGGGGTAAATGCGGATTGTTGCGCGGACACCCGTCTCGTCGGGCAGACCTGCTGGGAACCGGAGTTTCCGGGCGGTCGGCTTTCAAAAATACGCACGGGCCGGAACCTGCGCGCCCGTCCCGCGCTTAGTTCAGCCGCAGATCCAGGATATGCTGCGGGCTGGCCTCCAATTCGCCTTTCTCAACCCGCTTCACGATATCGGTCAGCGCGGCGTTGGCCGGCGTGTCGATGCCGATTTCCTGGGCCTTGCCCACGATGAATCCGTTCAGGAACTCGATCTCGGTCCGGCGGCCCTTGACCATGTCCTGCCCCATCGACGGGCGGTGCGCACCGCCGCCGGGCTTGTTGGCCTCTTCCAGGCGGTGGGCGTCGTATTCGGCGGTGGCCGCCGAGTCGCCCTCGCCGGCGCGGGCGATGATCTCGGGATCGATATGATGGATTTCCTCCAACTGATAGCCGAGCGCCTGGCCGACCCGGATCGCCTCGCTGCCGAGGCGCGCGCCGAACCCGCGCAACACGTCATTGGTCAGGATGTCCTTGCTGATCAGCCCGGTGCAGGCCGACATGCCGTTCGCCATGGCGTTGGTCACCAACTTCGACCAGCGTTCGCCCCACAGGTTGTCCGTGACCTTGGCGGAGTCCGACAGCGCGACCAGCCGGTGCACCTCCTTCACACGGTCGGTGATGCGGCCGTGCACCTCGCCGACACGGAACACCGTGTGGCCTTCGCCTTTCTTGCCGCTGGCCCGGCGGACATGGCCCGGCTCGCAGATGTCGACGGTGATCGAGCTCGCGATCGATCCGACGACCCGGCCCCAACCTACGACGCCAGCGATGGTTTCCTCGTTGATGCAGTTCTGCAGCGAGACGATGAACCCGCCGGGCGAGAGATACTGCTGGATCATGGTGGTCGCCCAGGCGGTGTCATAGGACTTCACGCAGACGAAAGCGATATCGATGGGGTCCTGCTTGCTGAGGTTCTGAAGCTCGGTGATGTGCAGCGCCTTCAGCGGGTCGGTCGACCATTCCGGGACGTCCTGGATATGGCTGATCTTCATGCCGTTGCTGCGCATGGCGTCGACATTCTCGGGCCAGAAATCCACGAAGGTGATGTCCTCGCCCGCCTGCGCCATGTGCGCACCCGCGTATCCGCCGACCGCACCCGTTCCGACAACCGCTATCCGTGGACCCATCCGTCTCGCTCCTCTTCCGGCAAAAACATTGATTTTTTGCACCGTAAGACGGATCGGGAGGTGCTTGCAAATTCGCGGCTCGGCTATGGCGCCAACAGCAGCTTGATGGCGTAGCCGAGGATGCCGACCGCAGCGACGCCGGCGATCCAAAGGCCGACGAACCACAGCAGCCGGTGCAGCGTGGACATCAGTGATATCCCTCGGACGGATCGACCTTGCCGCGGAACACCCAATAGACGTAGGCGGTGTAGCCGAGGATGGTCGGAATCAGGACCGCCGCGCCGATCAGCAAAAAGAGGAGACTCTTATCCGGCGCGGCCGCCTGCCAGATGGTGATGCTGGTGGGCACCATGTAGGGATAGAAGCTGATCCCGATGCCGGCGTAACAGAGGATGAACAGGCCGAGCGCCGCAAGGAACGGCTGCGTGTCGCGCCGGTCCGCGAGCCCGCGGTAGAGCATCCAGGTGCAGGCGAGGAGCAGCGCGGGCACGATCATGCTGAACGCCGCGGTCGGCCAGGTAAACCATCGCTCGAGGTATATCGGCCGCAGGAAGGGCGTCCATAGACTGACCGCGCCGATCAGGGCCAGCGTGGCCACGCCGGTGACCCAGGCATAGCGGCGGACCTGCCGTTGCAGCACCCCGTCCGTCTTCATGACGAGCCAGGTCGCGCCGAGCAGCGCGTAGCCGATAACGAGGGCGGCGCCGGTCAAGAGGCTGAAAGGCGTTAGCCAATCCCACCAGCCGCCGGCGTATGCCCGGTTCGCGACCTCGATGCCCTGCACCAGCGCGCCGAGCGCGATGCCTTGCGAGAAAGCCGCGACAACCGATCCGCCGGCGAAGCTCCAGTCCCAGAGGAACCGGCCGCGCTGCGTCCGCCAGCGGAACTCGAAGGCGACTCCCCGGAATATCAGACCGAGAAGCATCGCGATGATCGGGGCGTAGAGCGCGGGCAGGATCGTTGCGTAGGCCAGTGGAAAGACGGCGAACAGCCCGCCGCCGCCCAGGACGAGCCATGTCTCGTTGCCGTCCCAGACCGGCGCGATCGAGTTCATGGCGACCGCACGGTCGTGCTCGCCCCGGATCAGCGGGAACAGGATTCCGACGCCCAGGTCGAAGCCGTCGAGAATGACATAGGCAAGGACGGCGAAGGCGATCAGCGCGGCCCAGATGAGGGGAAGATCGAATTCCATTCCGCTACCCTCCCGTTTCGGCACCGGGACGCCGCGTGCTCAGCACGGCCGGCGCCGGTGTGATGCCGGCGGCGCGGGTCGGGCCGATATCCTCGCCGTCCCCGGCGATGCCGGGACTCTTTCCCATAAGCCGCAGGATGTAAAAGGTGCCGGCGCCGAAAACGACGGAATAGACCAGGACGAACCCGATTAGCGACGGCCCAACGGCGGCGGCGGCCATCGATGACGCGGAATCGTATGTCCGCAGGAGCCCGTGCACCGTCCAGGGTTGCCGCCCGACCTCGGTGGTGACCCATCCGGCCAGTACGGCGAGAAATCCCGCCGGTCCCATCGCCACGGCCGCGCGCTGCAGCCAGATTGCCTGGAACAGTGTTCCGCGGAAGCGCATCACGGCGCTCCACAACCCGATTGCGACCATGGCGAGGCCGACGCCGACCATGATCCGGAAACTCCAGAACACGATGGCGGCGGGCGGCCGGTCCTCCTTTGGCCAGTCGGTCAGGCCCTGCAGTTCGCCGTCCCAATCATGGGTCAGGATCAGTGACCCCAGTTTCGGAATCTCGATGGCGTATCGCGTTGTCTCGGCTTCGTCGTCCGGCAGGCCGAACAGGATCAGCGGTGCGCCATTCTGCGTTTGGTAATGTCCCTCCATCGCGGCGATCTTCTGCGGCTGATGTTCGAGGGTGTTGAGACCGTGCAGGTCGCCCGCGACGACCTGCAACGGCGCTACCAGCAGCGCCATCCACATCGCCATGGAGAAATTGATCTGCGCCCCCCGATCATGCCGGTTGCGCAGCAGATGCCACGCGCCGACGGCGCCGACCACAAAGGCGGTTGTCAGGTATGCCGCCATGGTCATATGAACGAAACGATACGGGAAGGACGGATTGAAAACGATCTTCCACCAATCGACAGGGATGAACTGCCCGGCGTCGTTGACGGCATATCCGGCTGGCGTGTGCATCCAAGAGTTCGCCGACAGGATCCAAAAAGCGGAGAGCAGCGTTCCGACGGCAACCATTGTCGTCGCGAAGAAATGCAGTCTCGGTCCGACTCGGTTTCGGCCGAACAGCATGATGCCGAGGAAACCCGCTTCCAGGAAAAAGGCCGAGAGGACTTCATAGCCCATCAACGGTCCGAGGATCGGGCCGGTCCGGTCGGAGAAGACGCTCCAATTCGTGCCGAACTGGTAGCTCATGACGATTCCCGACACCACGCCCATCCCGAAGGCGACGGCGAAGATCTTCTTCCAATAGTCGAAGACCTTCATGTAGCTGTCGTCGCCGGTGCGAAGCCACAACGCCTCTAAAACCGCCAGGAAACTGGCCAATCCGATGGTGAAGGACGGAAAGATGATATGGGCGGAAACGGTGAAGGCGAACTGGATGCGCGCCAGCAGTATGGGGTCCAGATGGTCGAACATCGCTTCGCTCTCCGTGCGGCAACAGGTCCGGAGCTATGGACACGGCAAACGTATGCCGTGGGACGATCCGATCAACCGGGGAAACCGCGTCCAATTGCCTCAAGCCGCGGGAAACGACGCGACCCATTGACGCGGTGCCCGGTTTTCCGGCCCTAGGGTAGTTTGTAGTCTGCGAAGCGGGCGCGCAACGCCGTCTTCTGGAACTTGCCTGTCGAGGTGCGTGGGATCTCGTCGATGAATTCGACCGCGTCCGGAATCCACCACTTGGCGAATGATTCACCGATGAACGATTGTACCGCCTCGGCGGTGAGCGCCGATCCGTCCTCGGTGACGACACAGGCGAGCGGACGTTCGACCCATCGGTCGTGCGGGATCGCGATCACCGCGGCCTCACGGATTTCCGGGTGACCCATCAGCGCGTTTTCGACATCCACCGAGCTGATCCATTCGCCGCCGGATTTGATCAAATCCTTGGTGCGGTCGGTGATCTTGACATAGCCCTCGGCGTCGACGGTCACCACGTCGCCGGTTCGGAACCAGCCGTCATCGGTCCAACTGTCGATGTCACCCTCGGGATTGTAATAGGAACTGGCGATCCACGGCCCGCGCACCTGCAACTCGCCCATGGTTTCGCCGTCCCAAGGCGCCGGACCGTCGTCGCCCATAACCCGGATATCGACGAAGGGTAAGGGGATGCCCTGTTTCGCCAGAGTGGAGAATTGCTCGTCCTCGGTCATCCGGTCGAAGGCGGGCTTCGGGACGCCGGTCGTGCCGACCGGGGTCATCTCGGTCATGCCCCAGGCATGGATGACCTGGTGCCCCAAACCGTTGAAGTCCCGGATCATCGATTCCGGCGCGGCCGACCCGCCGATGATGACCTTGAGGTCGGGCCGAAGAGAAAAATCCTGCGGCCGCCGCTTCAGCGCGTCGAGCACCGGCAGCCAGATCGTCGGGACGCCGGCGGTCAGCGTGACGCCTTCGTCGCCCAGAAGCTCCAACACGCTGTCCGCATCCGCATGGGGGCCGGCGAAAACGATCTTCGATCCGGCCATGACCGCGGCGACCGGCATGCCCCAGGCATTCGCATGAAACATCGGCACGATCGGCAGGATGCAATCGCGCATCGACAGGCCGAACACATCGGGCGCGTTCACGGCAAAGGTATGAAGGACCATGCCCCGATGACTGTAGGCGACGCCTTTCGGTTTGCCCGTCGTGCCGGACGTGTAGCACATGCCGCAGGCGTCGTTCTCGTCGATCGCGGGGTAGTCGAAATCGCCGGTCGCGGTCGCAACGAGGTCTTCATAGTCTTCCATTCCGGCCGGCAGTTCACCGCCGCTGCGGACGACGAAGATGCGCTCGAAATCGACCTTGTCCTTGAACCCGTCCAGGATCGGCAGCAGGTCCTGGTCGACGACCAGGAAGCGGTCGCCGGCGTGGCGCGCGATGTAGGCCAGTTCGTCGGCATGAAGCCGCAGGTTCAGGGTGTGCAGCACGCCGCCGGCACAGGGGACGCCGAAATAGGCTTCCAGATGGGTCGCATTGTTCCAGCACAGCGTGCCGACACGGTCGCCGGGTTTCAGCCCGGCCGTGAGCAGCGCTTCGGCGAGCAGGCGTGCGCGTTTGTAGAAATCCGCGAAGGTGCAGCGATGGACCGACCGGTCGGACTGACGCGAGACGATCTCCTGCGCGCCGTGCAGCCGCCCGGCATGCTCCAGGATCGTCGGGAGCGTCAACGGGTAGTCCATGATCGTGCCGCGCATTCCATCCTCCCGATCGCGGCCGTTTCTTTCTGGGGCCGGTCCGCGCGTCCAACCATAGCACCGGGGAATACCGACCCCAAAAGGCGAATGACAGGTGATGCATTTGCCGCAGGCTGCGTCGGCCCTGTATAGGAAAGTCCTCACTATCGAAGGGGCACTTCGCCATGCCGGAGTTCGAGACGATCGACTACGTCGTGACCGACCGGGTCGCTGAAATCACCATGCGCCGGGCGCCGGTGAATGCGATCAACCATGCGCTGATCGACGATATTCTTGCGGCCTATCAATTGGCGCGGGATGACGAAAGGGTGCGCGCGATCATCCTGACCAGCGCGTACGATACGGCGTTCAGCGCCGGCATGGATTTGGCGATGATCCGGGGCGGCAGTGGTCTCGACCTGCGCCGGTTCCTGGAGAAGCTCTACTTCGGGATGCACGACATCCAATACCGGATGGGCAAGCCGACCATCGCCGCGTTGACCGGCCCGGCCCGGGCAGCGGGCGTAACCTTGGCCGTTTCCTGCGACGTGCTGATCGCCAGCGAGCGGGCCAGCATCGGCTATCCGGAAATCGACGTCGGCGTGATTCCCGCAATGCATTTCGTTCACCTGCCGCGCCAGATTGGGCGGCATAAGGCGTTCGAGATGCTGTTCGGCGGCAAGCCGATTTCAGCCGCCGAAGCCGAGCGTCATGGCCTGGTCAACCGCGTGGTGCCGCAGGACGACGTGATGACGGAGGCACGGGCGCTGGCACAGGAATTCGCCGCCAAATCCCCGGTCGTCATGCAACTCGCCCGTGATGCCTTTCTGCGGGCCAATGACTTCGAATACCGCCGTGCGATAGAGAATACGGTCGAGACGATCTGCAATATCATCGCGACCGACGACGCGCAGGAAGGCCTCGCCGCCTTCAACGAGAAACGCAAACCGAACTGGTAAGTATCAGCGGCGGAACCACGCGATATACGCTTTGATTCCGTCCTCGATCGTCCATTCGGGTGTCCAACCCAGGTCCTGTTCGGCGGCGCTGAGGTCCAGCCGCTCGCGGACCGGGTCGTCCGGGTTGCCGCGTATTTCGATGTCGGCGGTCCGGAATTCGGACCACACCAGTTCGGCTATCTGTTCCATCGACGGGTAGTCGGGGCCGGCGACGTTATAGGCGTATTGCGGCGGTGTGGGCGCGTCCAGGGCCGCGACCGTCGCGGCGGCGACATCAGCCACGTAGACAAAAGGCCATCGCCGTCCGGCGCCGGTCGGCAAGCGTGTGGGTCGCCCGGCCACGGCATCCTCGATCATCGTCCGGATGACGCAGTCGGTGGCCCGCCTCGGCCCGTACACGGTGGAGTAGCGCAGTCCGATGGCGTCCAGCCCGTATTCCGCACGATAGGCCGCAAGGACATGATCCGACGCCGCCTTGGTCGCGCCGTAGACGCTTTCCGGCCGCAGCGTCGCGTCTTCGCGCACCGGTCCATTGTCCATGGCGCCGTAGGCGGACACGGACGAACAGTAGACGAAGCGTTCGATGCCGTGTCGATACGCCGCTTCGGCAAGGTCGAGCGTCGAAACGACGTTTGTCGTCGTGATGTGATGCGGCGCGTCGCGCGAGAGCATCGGCCCGGAGATTCCGCCGGCGTGGACGATCTTCGTAATGCCATACTGTTCGAGAAGCGCCGATGTCGCGTGAAAATCTCCGAAGCCCGTATCGAGATAGGTCACGCCCGGCAGTCGATCGGGCGGCGGCGCGGGGTCCAGCCCCACCACCCGGTCGCCGCGGGCGGTGAGCAGCCCGATCAAAGGATTGCCGACGAGGCCGCTCGATCCGGTAACCAAAACGGTATCCGCCGTCATTGTTGTCGCTCCCATTGTCCAACGGCCGCGAACACCGTTCGACCGCGGCTGGTAACCAAATATTCACCATAACTATCTAACAATCGGAGATGCATATCAGGCGGTTCACCTATCCGCCTAAAATTTTTCACGCAGGCTAATAGTGTTGAGCGATATTTCGATGGGATTTTCGGTCCGGCACATCGATCGAATTCTGAAGCGATGTGCCGTCTGCATACTCTTTGTCTTGTGCGTTCAATCGGCCTCGTTCGCGGCGCCGACCGGTTCCGCTGCGCATTCCAAGGCGCCGGAGTTTCATATCTATCGTGTTCTCTTCATCAGCTCCTACCACGCATCTTTTCCATCGTTTTTGAAGCAGTTGGACGGAATTCGGGCCGGTTTCCGCGAGTCAGGGTTCGAAAACTGGAACATCGCGGTCGACGTGGAATTCATGGACAGCAAGCGCTTCCCCTATCGGGCTGCCGCGACCCGGCTTAGAGATACGCTGAAATCCAAGTTTGCGACTCTGCCACCGTACGATCTGGTTATCGTCGGCGACGACAATGCGCTGAGTTTCTCCCGCGAGCATGCAAAATCGCTGCTGAAGGGGATGCCGGTCGTCTTTCTCGGCGTGAACGATCGCAAGCGTGCAGTGGCATTGAGCGGGAACGGGAGCACGACCGGCGTTGTGGAATCCCGGTCGCTGCGCGAGACGATCCAGGGCATGCAACGCCTCTACCCGGCGGCGAAGTCCTTTCATCTTCTTGTGGACCGCACCCGGACCGGACGGATCAACAGCGCAGCGGCGAAACGTGAGGCGGCACGGTTTCCGGCGGTCGACTTTCACTATATCGATGTGGGCGAATTGGGTTACGACGAGGCATTCGAACGGTTGCGTTTGCTGCCCCCTGATGAGCCCTTGCTTATCCTAAGCGCGTACCGGGACAAAAGTGGCCGAGCGCTCTCCTTTCCGGAAATGCTCCATTCCGTCCAGACGGTCTATCGCGGCGCCATCTTTGCCCTGCAGGAACACGGTATCGGGCAGGGCGTGTTGGGTGGCAGGATTGTCAGCCATTTCGAACAGGGACGGGTCGCGGCGACGCTCGCGGCGAGGGTGCTTCGGGGCGACGCCATCGCGTCCGTACCCGTCGTATCCGAAAGCCCCAACGTGTTCGTGTTCGACTATTCTCAGTTGCGCCGTTTGGGTCTCGACCGCACTCGATTGCCGGCGGGTGCGCAGATCGTGAATCAACCGGTCAGCGTTTTCGATACGAATCCGCTTCTGATGATTGGCGGCGTGGCGTTCTTGATCCTGCAGACGGGGGTGATCGTGGCGTTGGTGGTGACCGTACAGCATCGCCGCCGCGCCGAATCGGAATTGCGGGAAGCGATGCAGGAGGCGGCACAGGCAAACGCCGCCAAGACGGAATTTCTGTCGAATATGAGCCATGAGTTGCGGACCCCGTTGAACAGTATTATCGGGTTCGGCCAGATCATCGAGATGTCGCCCAAACCGCTGCAGACCGAAACGTTGAAGGAATACGCGTCCCATATTACGAACGGCGGCCAGCACCTTCTGAAGCTTATCAATGAGGTGTTGGATCTCGCCAAGGTCGAAGCCGGCCATCAGGACCTCTCGATCGAGAGTTTCGACCCGGCCGAGGCGATTACGCGGGCACTGAATATGATCCGCGCGTCCGCGGATAAACGGGGGGTCACGGTCGACGGCTTCCACGGGCTAAAGGGCAGTTATACGATTTTCGCCGACCGCATGCGGTTTCAACAGGTGTTGCTCAATCTTCTCTCCAATGCCGTGAAATACAATCGCGACGGCGGCCGCGTGACACTGACCGCCGAACACCGCAAGGGCGGCTCGGTCCGGTTCACGGTGGTGGATACCGGCAAGGGCATTCCCGAGAAATGTTTGGAAGGACTGTTCGAGCCCTTCGAACGATTGGGCGAACAATACGGCGATGTCGAAGGGACCGGGATCGGCCTTACGATTTCCAAGAAGATGATTGAGAAGATGGGCGGCGAGATCGGCGTGGAAAGCGTGGTCGGGCATGGCAGCGCATTCTGGGTCGAACTGCCGCGTGGAGAGACCTTCGGTACGGCTCTGGAGCCCGCGGACGACACGGCGGCCGAAGCCATCGCGGGGCCGGGCGCGACCCCCTGCGAGATACTGTATATCGAGGACAACGCATTCAACTTGCGTGTTTTGGAAGCGATGTTCGGCGAATTTCCCGGTTACCGGTTGCGGACAGCGACCGATGGCGAGAGCGGCCTCGAAGCGGCGCGCGCCCGGCGCCCGGATATGATCCTCCTCGACATCAATCTGCCGGGCATCGATGGCATTGAAACGGCGGATCTGATGCGGCGTGATCCGACGTTGGCGGATGTGCCCATCATCGCGGTCAGCGCCAACGCCATGGATTGGGAGATCGATCGCGCCCGCGACGCGGATTTCGATTCCTACATCACCAAACCCATCGACGTGCAGATATTGCGCCGGGAATTGGCGACCTGGTCGCGCGGCCGGTCGCCTGACCGTGCGAGCGCGTAAACCGCGTCACTTCCAGATTTTGGTGCCGCTGCCGGGCAGGCCGAGGTCTTGCCACATGGCGTCGACCTTTTCGATCACGGCGTCGGACATGCGGATTTCCGTGCCCCATTCCCGGCTGACCTCCGACGGCATCTTGTTCGTCGCGTCGAGGCCGATCTTGGAGCCGAGGCCGGAGACGGGGCTGGCGAAGTCGAGATAGTCGATCGGCGTGCCCTCGATCACCGTTATGTCGCGCGCCGGGTCCATCCGGGTAGCGACGGCCCACATCACGTCTTTCCAGTCGCGGGCGTCGATCTCGGCGTCGACCACGATCACCCATTTCGTGTAGGTGAATTGCCGCAGATAGGACCAGACCCCCATCATGACGCGCTTGGCGTGGCCGGGATACGCCTTACGGATCGAGACCACTGCGATGCGATAGGAACAACCCTCCGGCGGCAGCCAGAAATCCTCGATTTCCGGGAATTGCTGCTGCATCAGCGGGATGAAGACCTCGTTCAACGCCTCGCCGAGGACGCTGGGTTCGTCCGGCGGCCGCCCGGTGAAGGTCGACAGGTAAATCGGATCGCGCCGCATGGTGATCGCGCTGATCCTGAAAACCGGAAATCGCTCGACCGAATTGTAGTAACCGGTATGGTCGCCGTAAGGACCTTCGTCGCCGTATTCATCGAGGCTGACATGCCCTTCGATGACGATCTCGGCGTTGGCCGGAACCTTCAGCGGCACGGTCTTGCAGTCCACCAGCTCGGTGCGCTTTCCCCGCAGCAGGCCCGCAAAATGATACTCCGACATCGTATCCGGCACCGGCGTGACGGCGGCGAGGATGCTGGCGGGGTCCGCGCCGATCACGGCGGCGGCGGGCAACGGCTCGGCCTTTGTGTCTTTCCACCGCGCATGATGTTGTGCGCCGCCGCGATGCTTGAGCCAGCGCATCAGGGTGGTGTCCCGGCCGGTCACCTGCATGCGGTAGATGCCGAGGTTGAAGTCGTCTTCGCGCCGGCCACCGGGGCCTTTGGTGACGACCAGCGGCCAGGTGATCAGCGGTGCGGGCTCGCCCGGCCAACAGGTCTGCACCGGCAGCTTGGCGAGATCGATTTCGTCGCCCCGCCATGCGACCTCCTGGCAGTCGGCGCGCGAAACCGTTTTGGGCTTCATGGTCATTGCCGACTTAAGGAGCGGCAGTTTGTCGATGGCGTCGCGCACGCCGCCGGGCGGTTCCGGTTGGCGCAGCGCGGCCAAGGTTTCGCCGAGCGCCCGCAATTGGTCCGGTGCGCGGCCCATGCCGGCGGCGACCCGGTCGACGGTCCCGAACAGGTTGACCAGCACGGGCATGGCTTGCGGGTTACCCTCGCCGTCGACGGGATTTTCGAACAGGACGGCAGGGCCGTTTTCCGCCAGCAGGCGAGTCTGAATTTCGGTCATCTCCAGCACCGTGGAGACGGGATGCGGGACGCGCACGAGCCGACCGTCCGCTTCCAGGGCGGCGATGAAATCGCGCAGTGATGCATACGGTTTCGATGACATGGCCGCACCCTAACGCGCCGGTTGCCGGTTGGCCATCGCTGCCCGCCCGCCGGCGCGGCGGGACGGCGTGAGCGGCCGGGACCTGTTCGGAACGGCGCAAATTCAGCATGCCGGGGACGCCAGAGTGCGTTACTTGACCACACCGGACTGTCCTGCTCGACTATGTGTTTCGCGAGCTTTTTCGCTTCTGGGAGCATGTATGTCGGACCCCAACGATATTCTCGCCCGCGCGCGCGAGTACCCTTACGCGTTGCCGGGCCGTTCCTATATCTGGTCGGGGACGCAGGCCGACCCGATGCATGTCGAGGCGTTCGATCCAACGATGACGGAAGGCCGGACGCCGGTCCTTGCCGTCGGTTCGAACCAGTCGCCGCAGCAATTGGCGCGGAAGTACGGCGTCGGCAGCCATCACACGATCCCGGTGCAGCGGGCCACGCTTGCCGATTTTGACGTGGTGTTCGCCGCCCATATCTCCACCTATGGCGCCGTGCCGGCCATGTTGCAGCGTTCGCCCGGCGTCGATGTGACGCTCTATGTCACCTGGCTCGACGGCGCGCAGCTCGACATCATGCACGCGACCGAGGGCAACTATCACTTTGCCGAAATTGCCGATGTCGATCTTCGGCTCGATGGCGACGTGGCGCGGGAGTCGGTTTTTCTCTACGTGGCGCGGTTGGGTCACCTCGTTCACGAGGATGGGCCGATCAGCCTCGGCGCGGTGCCGGCGGCGGGGCGCAAGAATGCGGTGCGGTCGACGGCGGAGATGCTGCGGCATGTCCAGGACCGGCTCGAGCACGACGGCGATCATGACGACTTCGTGCTGCGCCTGGTCAGTGACCTCGACTATCGCCGGGCTTGTATCGACCGGCTTGCGGAAGATTCCGTGCCCTTCGACTACCAATATCGGATCGTCGAGCCATGAAGACCGCAATCAAACTGCGCCGCGATAAGATTTCCGTTGGGGCGCTCGACACGGGCGGCCGGATCGGCAAGTCGGCCTATGAAAAGAAGCTGGCGGCGCTGCAACAGCGCATGCAGACGATCCTTCAAGCCTATCTTCACACGGGCGACCGCGCGGTCGTGGTGTTCGAAGGGGTCGATGCCGCCGGCAAGGGCGGGACGATCCGGCGGTTGACCAGCGTCTTGGATCCCCGCGCTTATAAGGTTTGGCCAATCGGGGCGCCCAACGCGGTGGAGCGCAAGCAGCATTACCTCACCCGGTTCTGGGGACGCCTGCCGGAACACGGCAGACTCGCGGTGTTCGACCGTTCCTGGTACGGCCGGGTGCTGGTCGAGCGCGTCGAGCGGTTCGCCACGAAAGCGGAATGGCGCCGCGCATATGCCGAGATCAACGAATTCGAACATATGTTGATCAATGACGGCGTCCGGCTGGTGAAAATCTTCCTGCACGTGTCGCCGGACGAGCAGTTGGAGCGATTCAAACAGCGTGTCAACGACCCGTTGAAACGGTGGAAGCTCACTTTCGAGGACGTGCGAAACCGGGAGAAATGGGATCTCTACGAAATCGCGATCGACGAGATGATCGCCAAGACCTCGACGGTAGAGGCCCCGTGGCGCGTTATCGCCACCAACCAAAAGAAGCGGGCGCGAATCGACGCGCTGACCCTCATCACCGACCATATGGCCGCCGGTGTCGATCTCAAGCCGCGGCCGCTGGATCCGGAGCTGCAGGCGGCGGCGGAAGAGACACTCGGTCTGAGTTTCGACTAGTCCGCCGCGAATTTCCAAACGACTGCATTGCGCACGTCGGTGTCTTCCAGTTCCCGCGTCGTCTTCACCGCGTAGCGCACGACCCATTCGAGTCCGTTTTTCGGCAGATAGGTGCGGCCCGGATCGCCAAGCAGGACGGTGCGGCCGTTGCGCGATAGATGCAATAACCATTGCGTCACCCGGTCGGACAGCGGTTGCTCGTAACAGATATCGCCCGCGAGGACGACATCCCAGGGCCCATCCTGCCCGATCAGATCGTCTTGCGTGGCCGTCACCGCTGTCTCGTTGAGGGTGGCATTGAGATCGATCGCCGTGGCGGCAAAGGGATCGATATCGCAGGCGATCACGGAAGCGGCCCCGGATATCGCCGCGGCAATCGCCACCAGTCCGCAGCCGCTGGCGAAATCGAGTACCCGCTTTCCCGCGACGACATCGGGATTGTCGAGAATGTAGCGCGCCACCGCCTGTCCGCCGGCCCAGGCGAAGGCCCAGTAGGGCGGCGGGATGCCGAGATGCGCCAGGTCTTCTTCCGTCGCCTGCCAGATCGGCACGATTTCGGTCGCCAGATACAGCCGGATTTCAGGGATCAGCGGCGGCGTTTCGACGGCGGTGTTCGCCTCGATAAAGGTTCTGGGATCTTTAGCCAAGCGGCACGCCGCCCGCAAGCATGGCGGCCAGAACCAGCAGGCCGGCATAGCGGTTGGATTTGAACTTGGCGAGACAGTCCGCCGGATCGTCCAGGTTTACCGTCGCCGCCTGGCGCGCCAGTTGGAACGCGGCATAGGCCAGGAAGGGATAGGCCGTCCAGCGCAGATCCGCCGTCCAGAAGGCCGCGACCAGGAGGACGACGGTGAGGGTGTAGAAGAACCAAAGCCACGGCCGTGTCTTCGTTCCGAATTTGAGCGCGGTGGATTTCACGCCGATCAACGCATCGTCTTCCTTGTCCTGGTGGGCATAGATCGTGTCGTATCCCAGCGTCCAAGCAATCCCCGCCGCGTAGAGCAACAGCGCCGGTAGGGCCAGGGATTCGGTGACCGCCGCCCATCCGACCAGCGCGCCCCAATTGAAGGTCACGCCCAGGAACGCCTGCGGCCAGTATGTGATGCGCTTCATCAGCGGATAGAGCGCCACCAGCACCAGCGACGAAATAGCGACGGCGATGGTAAAGGGATTGAAGAAGACCAACACTGCCAAGCCGACGAGCATTTGCGCGGCCAGGAACACGACCGCCTGGGTCACGCTAATTGCGCCGCTCGGAATCGGCCGGGTGGCGGTGCGTGCGACGCGGGCATCGAAGTCCCGGTCCAGGATGTCGTTCCAAGTGCAGCCGGCGCCGCGCATGACGAGCGATCCGATGGCGAAGAGCAGCCCGTATTGCAGCGACCGCAGCGGGTCCGGGCCGAGCACGGCCGCCGTGGCGAGGGCGGTGCCCCACCAGCAGGGGATCAGCAGGAGCCACGTGCCGATCGGCCGGTCCAGGCGGGCCAGCCGCAAATAGGGCCGGACAGGGGCGGGCACGATCCGGTCGATCCAGTCGTCGGTGGCGATGTCGCTCGCGCTATGGCTGGGGCTGCCGTCGGTCATGGGCTAATCTTGCCGGTGAGTGGTAGACGGCTCAAGCGATGGAGACAGGAAAAATGCGGCATAGGGCGAAAGCCCGGCTTTATGTCGAGGACGATCTTGGCGACGCCGCGACCGTAGGCTTGCCTGCGGCGCAGGCGCATTACCTGCAGCACGTCCTGCGGCTCGGGTCCGGCGACATGATCGCGCTGTTCAATGGCCGTGATGGGGAATGGCATGCCAGGATCGACGGTTTCGGCCGCGGTTGGTGCTCGCTGGTCGTCGAAACACAGACGCGCCAGCAGGGTACGGAACCGGATATATGGTTGATGTTCGCGCCGATCAAACGCGCCCGTCTCGATTTCCTCGTCCAGAAGGCGGTCGAGTTAGGGGCATCGCGGTTGCAACCGGTCATGACCCGGCACACCGATGTGAAACGGGTCAATGTCGAACGCCTGCGCGCCAATGTCGCCGAAGCGGCGGAGCAATGCGAGCGGACGACCTTGCCGGCGGTGGGCGAGGCGCTGTCGTTATCGGCGGTCTTGGCGGACTGGCCTGCCGGGCGCCGCATCCTTCTTTGTGCCGAAACGGGTCCCGCGCGGCCGATCCACGACGTGCTGACGGCGGCGTCAACGGCCGGACCGCCAGCCGGTTGGGCGATCCTGACCGGCCCCGAGGGCGGCTTCGAGCCCTCCGAACTTGACGCACTCGGAAAACTGCCCTTTGTTACGGCGGTAAGTCTGGGGCCTCGCATCCTTCGTGCTGAAACCGCCGCCTTATCCGCCCTCGTTTGCTGGCAGTCGGTTCTCGGGGACTGGCACGCCGATCGGGTCTAAACCACGGAAAGCACCTTCGAATATGGCTGCACCTGCGTCTGCTGGCGGCGAAGTCATCACCGATAAAAAGCAGTTGGTCGAGTATCTGGAGCACGGCATCAAGCCGCCGTCCGAGTGGCGGATCGGCACCGAGCACGAGAAGTTTGCCTACGATCTGACCGACAACAGTCCGCTGCCGTATGAGGGCCGGCCCGGCATCAAGATGTTGTTGGAGGGACTGCAGCGGTTCGGCTGGCAGCCGGTCGAAGAGAAAGGCAACGTGATCGCGTTGACCCATCCGACCAACGGAGGCGTGACGCTGGAGCCCGGCGGCCAGTTCGAATTATCCGGCGGGTTGTTGAGCAATATCCATGAGACCTGCAATGAGGTGCACACTCATCTCAACCAGGTGCGCGAGGTTTGCAATGAGATCGGCGCCGGGGTCATGGGCCTCGGGTTCAATCCGAAATGGCGGCGCGACGACATCCACTGGATGCCGAAGGGCCGCTACAAGATCATGCGTGAATACATGCCGAAAAAGGGCACCCTCGGCCTGGACATGATGCTCCGCACCTGCACCGTCCAGGTCAATCTGGATTTTTCGTCCGAAGCGGACATGGTCAAGAAGATGCGCGTCGCCATTGCGCTCCAGCCGGCGGCGACCGCGCTGTTCGCCAATTCACCCTTCACCGAGGGCAAGCCGAACGGTTTCGCGAGCTTCCGCAGCCATACATGGACCGATACCGACCCGGACCGTTGCGGGATGCTGCCCTTCGTGTTCGACGAAGGCTTCGGGTTCGAGCGGTGGGTCGACTACGTGCTCGACGTGCCGATGTATTTCGTCTACCGCGACGGCGTCTACCACGACGTTTCGGGCAAGTCCTTCCGCGATTTCATGGCGGGCAAGCTTGCAGGGTTCGAAGGCCAGGTGCCGCATATGGGCGACTGGGATGATCAGATCACCTTGCCCTTCCCCGAGGTCCGGCTGAAGCGCTTCATCGAAATGCGCGGCGCCGATGGCGGCCCGTGGGCGCGACTCTGTGGATTGCCGGCGCTGTGGGTCGGTCTTCTATACGACGATGCGGCGCTCGATGCGGCCTGGGACATGTGCAAGGACTGGACGATCGAAGAGATGTCGGCGATGCGCGACGCGGTGCCGAAACACGCGCTTAGGGCCCCCTTCCGGGATGGCACGGTGCAGGATATCGCACGGCGGATGGTGGATCTGGCGGCGGACGGGCTGCGCCGTCGCGCCATTCCCGACGTCGACTATGTCGACGAGGTACCTTATCTCGACGAGTTGAAGGAAATCGCCGAGTCCGGAATTTCGCCGGCGGAGCGGCTGCTCGCCCTGTACAACGGCGAATGGCAAGGCGACATCGACCGCGTCTACGCCGACATGTCCTACTGAATATGCCGACCGTCGTCGGCGATCACAGAGGTTTGCGCATGAAGACGCGCTGATATCCGGCCTGTTCGCCCCGGTGGGTCTCTTCCCATCCCAGCTTTTCGTAGAAGGCGACATTGTCGGCCATCACGACATGGGTGTAGAGGCGAATTTCGTCATATCCGCGCCGCCGGGCTTCGCATTCGGCAAAAGCCACGAGTTGTTTGCCAACACCTTGTCCTTGCGTGTCCGGCGCGGTCGCCACGTTGTCGAGCAACAAATACCCGTCCGCGTCGATAAGGATGAGGATTCCCAAAATGTTTGCCTGGGCGTCCAGCACGAAGGCCTCGCCTGCGGCGATTCGGGCGTCATAGTCATCCAACATGGGACCGGGCGGTCTATCCATCTGCGGCAGGTAGACGGCATAGGCTGCATCGACGACGGCGCGGATCGCGGCCGCATCGGGTGAGATAGCGGGACGGATTGATCCGTCGGCCACCGGTCAGCCTTTCTTCGAATGCCAGCGGCGGGAACGTCACCCCGCCAAACGCACTATGCGGCGGTGCCGCCGACCGTCAGTCCGTCTATGCGCATGGTCGGTTGCCCGACCCCGACGGGGACCGATTGGCCGTCCTTGCCACAGGTGCCGACACCGTCGTCGAGCTTCGTGTCGTTACCGATCATCGAGACCTTGGTCAGCACGTCGGGGCCGTTGCCGATCAGCGTGGCCCCCTTGACCGGCGCGCCGAGCTTGCCGGCCTCGATCTGATAAGCCTCGGTGCAGGTGAAGACGAACTTGCCGCTGGTGATGTCCACCTGGCCGCCGCCGAAGTTCACCGCATACAGGCCGTTATCGACAGAGGCCAGAATTTCGCCCGGGTCCTTGTCGCCGTCCAGCATGTAGGTGTTCGTCATGCGCGGCATCGGCGCATGCGCATAAGACTGACGCCGGCCGTTGCCGGTCGGCTCCATGCCCATGAGCCGGGCGTTGAGCCGGTCCTGGATGTAGCCGACGAGGATGCCGTCCTCGATGAGCGTGGTCGAACTGGCGGTCGTTCCCTCGTCGTCGACAGTCAGCGAGCCGCGCCGATCGGGGATCGTACCGTCGTCTACCACGGTGACGCCGGGCGATGCGACGCGCTCGCCCATCAGGCCGGCGAAGGCCGAGGTTTTCTTGCGGTTGAAATCACCCTCCAGGCCGTGACCAACGGCTTCGTGCAGCAACACGCCGGGCCAGCCCGGGCCGAGCACCACCTGCATTTCGCCGGCAGGCGCAGGGACCGATTCGAGATTGACGACGGCTTGGCGCAGCGCTTCATCGACCTGCCCTTGCCAAGCAGCCGGGTCGAGATAGGCGGCGAAACTGGTACGGCCGCCGGCGCCGTGGCTGCCGCTTTCCATGCGGTCGCCTTCGCCGGCCACGATCATGACGTTGAGGCGCACAAGCGGGCGGATATCGGCGACGCGGTAGCCGTCGGGCCGGATGATCTGGACCGCCTGCCATTCCCCGGCGAGCGAGGCCATCACCTGTTTCACTCTACTGTCCTTAGCGCGTGCATAGGCATCGATCTCAGCCAACAGGCTCACCTTCTTTTCGAAGGGGATTTCGCCCAGCGGATTGTCGTCCGTATACAGGCTACGGTTCGTCGGCGCCGGGGCATCCGAGAAACTGCCGCTGTGGCCGCTCTTGACCGCCTGCACCGTCGCCGCGGCGCGGCGCATGGCCGCTTCCGACACTTCGGACGAATGGGCATAACCCGTGGCGTCGCCGGCGACGGACCGCAGGCCGAACCCGTGCGAAGTGTCGAAACTGGCACTCCGCACCCGGCCATCATCGAAAGAGATGCTCTCGGACTGGCAATATTCGAGAAACAGCTCGCCGTCATCCACGCCGGTGAGGGCCTCGGCCGCGATATCGGTGACGCGGTCCCGGTCCAGGCCGGTCTTGCCGAAAAACAGGTCGTCTGTCGTGGCCAAGTTCGTCATGGTGTCGGGTCTCCGTATAGCGGTTGAACGCGCAATCTAAATTTCTATCGACAGGAGTGCCGCGGCCGCGCCCCGGCAACTCGGTTCCTGGTCATATATGTATACCTGGCAAGCGTCGCTTCCACATCCGCGAATTCACAATTGCACATGCCGGCCGCGGCCAATCGAGTCGTCGATGGCACAGGAGGCGCTGACAGGAAACCCTTGCAATTTGGCATATTTGACGACAGTTTCCGATTTTGCGACATAGTGTCGCTAGGTGTCCAAGGTCAATACGGCGGGTGGTATACATGCTGCCGTTTCAGGGGTGGTTTCTTGGAATTTTTCGACCTTAACGGATTATGCGCCGGCTAACGGCTGGCGATTTTACGGGGGAAGTAAGCGTGACAAGTCGATTGGCAACGCTCGCGGCGTGGGCGACGCTGCTCTTTACGGCGCCGGCCTTTGCACAAGGACCGCGCAACTGGCAGCTCGGATTGCCCGAGGCCGCCTCGCCGACAGCGGAAATGATCGCAGATTTTCACGATCTGCTTCTTGTAATCATTACGGTCATTACGGTTTTCGTACTCGTGCTGCTGTTGTACGTGAGTTGGCGGTTCCGGGAAAAGCGGAACCCCACGCCGACGACGACGACGCATAATACGACCATCGAAATTCTTTGGACTGTGATCCCGATCATGATTTTGATCGGCATTGCGATCCCGTCCTTCCGGCTGCTCTATTTCGCCGACAGGACGCAGGAAGCCGATATGACGCTGAAGATCATCGGCAATCAATGGTACTGGAGCTACGAATACCCCGATCACGGTAACTTCGCCTTCGACGCGAACCTGATTCCGGACGACGAAATCAAGCCGGGCCAAAAACGGCTCATGGACACGGACAATCCGGTGGTCCTGCCGGTCGGTAAGAAGGTCCGTCTTCTGATGACGGCCACCGACGTGTTGCATGCCTGGGCAATCACGACGCTGGGCGTGCGGCTGGACACAGTGCCGGGCCGGATCAACGAGACCTGGGTGCAGATCACCAAGCCCGGCACATATTACGGCTTCTGCTCGGAACTCTGCGGTGCCGGACACGCCTATATGCCGATCATGGTGAAGGCGGTGCCACAGGCCGACTTCGACGCTTGGGTCGAGAAAGCGAAAAAACAATTTGCCCGGGCCGACGAGCCCATCCGCCCCGCTGCGGCGGTAAAGGCGCTACCGGCTGCGAAGACCGTAAAGGTCGCGCAGGATCAAGCGGGCAACTGAGAGTGAATTGGGGACGAACATAATGGCGACTGGACATTCAGCCGACGCCCACGGGCACGACGATCATCACACGCCGACCGGCTTCAAGCGATACCTGTACTCGACGAACCACAAGGACATCGGAACGATGTATCTTGTGTTTTCGATCGTCGCCGGCCTGATCGGCGGCGCTTTTTCCGTTTACATGCGGATGGAGCTGCAGGAGCCGGGCGTCCAGTTCATGACCACGGCGGATGGCCAACCCGACGGCCATATGTGGAACATGTTCATCACCGCACACGGCCTGATCATGGTCTTTTTCGTGGTCATGCCGGCGGCGATTGGCGGTTTCGGCAACTGGATCGTGCCGCTGATGATCGGCGCGCCGGATATGGCGTTCCCGCGGATGAACAACATCAGCTTTTGGTTGCTGATTCCCGCCTTTGTCCTTTTGTTGCTGTCGGCGTTGATCGGCGGCGGGGCGGGCACCGGATGGACGGTTTATCCGCCGTTGTCGAGCGATACAGGGCATCCCGGACCGGCCGTCGACCTTGCGATCTTTGCGCTTCATCTCGCGGGCGCATCGTCGATCCTGGGTGCAATCAACTTCATCACCACGATCTTCAACATGCGGGCGCCGGGCATGACCCTGCACAAGATGCCGCTGTTCTCGTGGGCGATCCTGATCACCGCCTTCCTGCTGCTTCTGTCGCTGCCGGTTTTGGGCGGCGCCATCACCATGTTGCTGACCGACCGCAATTTCGGCACCGTGTTCTTCAAGGCCGATGGCGGCGGCGACCCGATCCTGTTCCAGCATTTGTTCTGGTTCTTCGGTCACCCCGAGGTCTACATCATGATCCTGCCGGGCTTCGGGATCGTCAGCCATATCATCTCGACCTTTGCGCGGAAGCCGGTCTTCGGCTATCTGGGCATGGCCTACGCCATGGTCGCGATCGGCTTCATCGGCTTCATCGTGTGGGCGCATCACATGTACACCGTCGGCATGGACGTCGATACGCGAGCCTATTTCGTGGCGGCGACGATGGTCATCGCGGTGCCCACGGGCGTGAAGATCTTCAGTTGGATCGCAACGATGTGGGGCGGCTCCATCCGATTCGACACGCCGATGTTGTGGGCGATCGGGTTCATCTTCCTGTTCACCGTTGGCGGCGTGACCGGTGTGGTCTTGGCCAACTCGGGCGTCGATTTGGTTATGCACGACACCTACTACGTGGTGGCGCATTTCCATTACGTGTTGTCCCTTGGCGCGGTGTTCACCATATTCGCCGGTATCTATTACTGGATCGGCAAGATGTCGGGCCGGCAATACCCGGAATGGGCTGGTAAATTCCATTTTTGGACCACCTTCATCGGCGTAAACGTCACCTTCTTCCCGCAGCATTTCCTGGGTCTTGCGGGCATGCCGCGGCGGTATATCGATTATGCCGACGGTTTTGCGGGATGGAACTACGTGTCGTCGATCGGCTCCTACATCTCTTTCGCGTCGACATTGTTCTTCATCGGGTTGCTGATCTACACGGTGAAATACGGCCGGCGGGTGGAGGCGAACTATTGGGGCGAGGGCGCGACCACCCTGGAATGGACGCTGCCGTCACCGCCGCCGTTCCATACCTTCAACACCCTGCCGCAAATCAAGTAGAGGCGGATGAAGCATTCGGCGGAGATAACGCGTGTCTGATACGGCTTATCGCGTAGATGCGGCAGCGGCCGCCTCGGACCTGCCTACGGCGGAGTTGGGCGACTATATGGCCCTGATGAAGCCGCGGGTCATGTCGCTGGTCGTGTTCAGCGGCCTCGCGGGTCTGCTTGCGGCGCCGGGTGAGTTGCATTGGTTGCTCTCCGCTGTCGTTGTACTGGCCATTGCGAGCGGCGCCGGTGCAGCGGGCGCCATCAACATGTGGTACGACCGCGATATCGATGCAGTGATGGAGCGGACGAGCAATCGGCCGATTCCCTTGGGCCGTGTCGATCCCGACGAGGCGCTGACCTTCGGCGTCGTTCTGGCCTGCGGTTCGGTCCTGTTGATGGGGATCGCGGTGAACTTCGTGGCGGCGGGGCTGTTGGCGGTCAGCATCCTGTTCTACGTGTTTGTGTACACGATGTGGCTCAAGCGCCGGACGCCGCAGAATATCGTGATCGGCGGTGCGGCCGGGGCCTTTCCGCCGGTGATAGGCTGGGCCGCCGTGACCGGCACGGTCGGCATCGAATCATTGGTTCTTTTCCTGCTCATCTTCATGTGGACGCCGCCGCATTTCTGGGCGCTGGCGCTGTACCGCTGCGGTGACTACGCGGCGGCAGGCGTGCCGATGCTGCCGGTGGTGTCGGGCAAACGCGAAACCAAACGACAGATCGTTATCTACACCGTCCTAATGGCGCCGGTCGCGGTGGCGCCGACGCTGCTCGGGTTTGCAGGCTGGATATACGGGGCGGCGGCGATCTTGTTGAGCGCGATCTTCATCGCCGGCGCCGTAGCAATTTGCCGCGATGACACGGACCGGAGCGCGAAGCGGACCTTCGGTTTCTCGATCTTCTATCTATTTGCGCTCTTTGGCCTGCTCATGATCGATCGTGTGCCGGGAGCGGCCGGGTAGCGGATGGTTCAATGGTTGACGGAATAATGTCCAAAGACGATGGCAAGTCCGACAAGTCCTACCAGAGCGAGATGCACCGCAAGCAGCGCACCAAAAATCTCGCCCTGATGGCCGTGCTGGTCGGGTTCTGCGTACTGGTGTATTTCGTTGCGATCATCCGCATGAGCGGCGGGAGCTGATTCGATGGCAATGACGGTGACCACGCCGGCGGCCCGGAAGAACAAGCGCATGCTAGGGGTCCTTGTCCTGTTCGTGGCGGGCATGGTCGGCGCGTCCTACGCCGCGGTCCCGCTGTACAAGATATTTTGCCAGGTCACCGGCTTCGGCGGCACGACGCAGGTCGCCGCCGAGGAAAGCCCGGTCGTCCTCGACCGGAAGATGACCGTGCGCTTCGACGCAACGGCGAACGGTGTGCCCTGGACCTTCCAGCCGGTGCAGCGAAAGGTCGATCTCAAGGTCGGCGAGTCTGCCGTCGTCTACTATCGCGCGACCAACACGTCGGACCGCGCCGTCGTCGGCACGGCGACATTCAACGTGACGCCGCTCAAAGTCGGCCAGTATTTCAATAAGATCGAGTGTTTCTGCTTTACCGAACAACGGCTCGAACCGGGCCAATCGGTGGACATGCCCGTCACCTTTTTCGTCGATCCGGAGATTGCACAAGACCGCAATCTGGAAGAGGTCAAAACGATCACGTTGTCCTATACGTTTTTCCCGGTCGAACAAGAGCCGGAGGTCAAGAAACGGTCGGTGAGCCGACTTGATCGCGCCGATACGGCACAAGGACTTAACTAACCAGCAAGGCCCACGGCGATATCCTGCCGCGGAATGAAGTGGGGAAGAAAGAATGACTGCTGAAGCCCATCACGACGAAGTCAAACACGACTACCATCTCGTCGATCCTAGTCCGTGGCCTGCATTGGGCGCTGGGGCGGCGTTTGCGCTGACATTCGGCACCGTGGCGTATATGCACCCCGACATCTTTGGCGCGGAGGGCGAAGATACCGTCAAGGCGCTTGGGATTTGGGCTTTCATGCCCGGGGTTCTCCTCATTCTGCTGACCATGTGGCTATGGTGGCGGGACGTGATCAAGGAAGCGACCCACCAGGGACATCACACGCCGGTGGTGCAGATCGGTATGCGCTATGGCATGACGCTCTTCATCGCGTCCGAGGTGATGTTTTTCGTCGCCTTCTTCTGGGCCTTCTTCAATTCAAGCCTGTTCCCGAAAGTCGATCCGGCAATCTGGCCGCCTGAGGGCGTGGAGACGTTGCCGACCTTCGGCGTGCCGTTCATGAACACGCTGATCTTGCTGCTGTCCGGCTGCACCGTCACCTGGGCGCATCATGCGCTGCGGGAAGGCAATCAACGCGCGCTGATCACCGGGCTCGGGCTGACCATTGTCCTCGGCGTGATTTTCACCGGCTTCCAGGCCTACGAATATATCCACGCGGCATTCGGATTTTCCGATGGCATCTATTCGTCGACCTTCTACATGGCGACCGGCTTCCATGGGTTCCACGTGATTATCGGCACCACCTTCCTGATCGTGTGCTGGTTCCGGGCCCGAAAGGGGCATTTCAAGGCAGACCATCATTTCGGCTTCGAAGCCGCGGCCTGGTATTGGCATTTCGTCGACGTGGTCTGGCTGTTCCTGTTCTGCTGCATCTACTGGTGGGGCAGCTAAGGGTTCATTGAATGCGGAGAACGACAACTGCCGTTTCTCCGTTTTCCGCCGGTTTGCGATGCCGATGTCCACGATGTGGGATCGGGGAGTTGTTCGACGGTTTCCTCACGGTGGCCGACAGGTGTCCCGCCTGCGGGCTCGACTTTAGCGTTGCGGATAGCGGCGACGGGCCCGCGGTGTTCATCATCTTCATCGTCGGCCCGATCGTGACCGGATTTGCTCTGTGGACCGAAATGACGTTCCAGCCGCCGTATTGGGTGCATATCGTTCTATGGGGACCGGCCGTGCTGGCCGGTTGCCTGCTGCTGTTGCGGCCATTCAAGGCGACGTTGGTGGCGCTGCAGTACCGGCACCGCGCGGGCGATACAGGGCATCACACCTTCCACGACGATGCAGAATAGGAGCATGACGGTGGGGTTTCGACCGACATTATGGCCGACCTTGTTCACGGTTCCCGCGTTGATCGCGCTGGTCGCCCTTGGGCTCTGGCAGGTCCAGCGCCTGCATTGGAAGGCGGACCTTATCGAGAAACTGCAGACCCGTTCCACCAGCGCTGCGGTGGCGCCGCCGGGGCCGTCGGACGATTTGACGGCATTCGAATTCCAGCGCGTCACGATGACCGGTCGTTTCCGTCATGACAGCGAATTGTACCTGGTAAGCCGTTCGTTGCGCGGCAGTCCGGGGTTACACGTATTGACGCCGTTCGAACGGGGCGGCGGTTTGCCCGCCGTTATGGTCAACCGGGGTTGGGTGCCGTTCGACAAGCAGGATCCGGCGACGCGTGCCGAAGGTCAGGTAAAGGATACGGTAACGATCGAAGGCATTGTCCGGTTGCAACGGCCGCCCGGCTGGTTCACCCCCGACGACGATCCGAAAAAGAACAACTGGTTCACCATCGACAGCAAGAAGATGTCGCAGGTCACCGGCATACCGTTGGCCAATGGATATTACGTTGTCGCCGACAAGGCGGAGACGTCCGGCGATTTTCCGGTTGGCCGGCAATGGCGGATGGATATTCGTAACAATCACCTTGAATATGCGATTACGTGGTTCGCGCTTGCCGCCGCCCTTCTTGTCATCTATCTGCTGTACCATCGCAATAGATCATAAACCTCGGCCTCGCCGGCGACCGGAATCTTCATGACAGGTAAGACGACCGCGTATCAGCGTTTGGAAGCGCATTTTCACGACATTTGCGTTCTGGAAGATACGATCCGTATCCTCCATTGGGATCAGGCTACGAACATGCCGCCGGGCGGCGCAGTCGCGCGGGCCGAACAGTTGTCGCGGCTGGCGGTGATGCGGCACGACAAACTGACGGATGCCGGCCTTGCCGACGATCTTGCGGCGGCCAGCGCGGCGGCGGATGCGTTGGACCTTTGGCCGACCGCCAATCTGCGCGAAATGCGCCGCATCCACAAAAAGGCCGGTGCGGTACCGGCCGATTTGGTCGCTGCCCATAGCCGCGCCTGTTCGCTGTGTGAGATTGCCTGGCGAAAAGCCCGCCAAGACGATGATTTTTCGGCGATCGTCGAATCGCTCGGCGAATTGCTCGATCTGACCCGCGCCATCGGGGCGGCCCGGGGCGAGGCGCTGGGATGCTCGATCTACGATGCGCTGCTCCAGGATTACGAACCCGGCGGGTCCAGCGCGTATATCGAGCCCTTGTTTGACGACCTGGCGGCGTTCTTGCCTGACTTTCTCGACGATGTCTTGGCCCGGCAGGCGGTGACGGGCATGCCGTTACGGCCCGATGGGCCGTTTCCCACGGAGGCGCAACGCGCCTTATGCCGCCGGATGGCGGAAACGGTTGGACTGGATTTTGATACCGCGCGCGTGGATGAAAGCGCGCATCCGTTTTCCAGCGGCGTGCCCGAGGACTCGCGGATCACCGTGCGCTACAACGAGGATGATTTCGGCGAAGCGCTAATGGCGGTCCTGCACGAGGCCGGACATGCCATGTACGAGCGCGGCCGTCCCGCAGATTGGCGATATCAGCCGGTCGGTCGGGCGCGCGGTATGGTGCTGCACGAAAGCCAATCCCTGTTGTTGGAGATGCAAGCCTGCCGAACGGCGGAATTCTATGACTGGGCGACACCGGCTTTGCAGGAGACCTTCGGCGGCGACGGACCGGCTTGGACACGGGAAAACCTGCTGCGATGGGCCACCCGGGTCGAGCGCGGGTTTATCCGGGTGGATGCCGACGAGGTCACCTATCCGGCGCATGTCATCCTGCGCTACCGATTGGAGAAGGCCATGCTGTCGGGCGATCTGGGATTGTCGGACCTGCCGGCGGCTTGGAACGACGGCATGGCGGGTTTGTTGGGCGTCGTGCCGCCGGACGACCGGCAAGGCTGCCTGCAGGATATTCACTGGTATGCGGGCGCCTGGGGCTATTTCCCGACCTATACGTTGGGTGCGTTGGCCGCGGCGCAGATCTTCCAGGCCGCAACGGCGGCCGATCCGCAGATATTGCCGTCGATCCAACAGGGTGATTTCACGCCGTTGATGGGTTGGCTCCGTCGGCATGTCCACGGCCACGGCTCGTGCCATGCGACGGACGATCTGATCCGCAATACGACGGGGGCGCCGCTGGCCGCGGACGCCTTCAAGGCGCATCTGCGGCGGCGGTATCTCGACGGCTAAAGACGGAAACCCGCCGCAACTTGCCCCATTTGTGCGGTGAGGCTAGGTTAGCGCACCGTGTTGGGAGGAAACCAAACAGTGCGCTACATCAGCACTCGCGGCGAAGCGCCGATTCTGTCGTTCGACCAGGTATTGCTGGCCGGATTGGCCGAGGATGGCGGCCTATATGTCCCGGAATCCTGGCCGCAATTTACGGCCGACGACCTCCGGGAAATGCGGGGGCTGACCTATCCCGAACTCGCCATCCGGGTCATGACGCCGTTCATCGGCGACCGGATCGAACCGGCTGATTTCGCTGCGATCGTGCACGAGACCTATGACGATTTCGGGCACCCGGCCGTCGCGCCGATGGTCCAGCTCGGTCCTGATTTCTGGCTTCTCGAATTGTTCCATGGCCCGACGCTGGCGTTCAAGGACGTGGCGATGCAGCTGCTCGGCCGCCTGTTCGACCACGTGTTGAGCAAGCGCGGCGAGCGGATCACGATCGTCGGCGCCACCTCGGGCGATACCGGCGCGGCCGCGATCGAGGCGTGCCGGGGCCGTTCGGCGATCGAAATCTTCATGCTGTATCCGCATGAACGTGTTTCCGACGTGCAGCGCCGTCAGATGACCACCGTCGATGCGCCGAACGTCCATACGATCGCGGTCGAGGGCACCTTCGACGACTGCCAGGATTTGATCAAGGCGATGTTCAACGACACGGGCCTGCGCAACGAGTTGAAGCTGTCCGCGGTGAACTCGATCAACTGGGCGCGCGTGATGGCGCAGATCGTTTATTACTTCCACGCGGCGCTGGCGTTGGGCGCACCCGACCGGACGGTCAATTTCGCCGTCCCGACCGGGAACTTCGGCAATGTCTATGCAGGGTATGCCGCGCGGGCCATGGGGTTGCCGATCGACAGTTTCGTGGTCGCATCGAACAGCAACGACATCCTGACCCGCTTCTTCGACAGCAACGATATGTCGATCTCGGGTGTCGAGCCGACATTGTCGCCCAGCATGGACATCCAGGTGTCGAGCAATTTCGAGCGGCTTCTGTTCGATCTGCTCGGCCGAGACGGCGATGCGGTCAAACAAGCGATGGCGCAATTCCGGGACAAGGGCGCGCTGCCGCTGGACGCCGCGCAGTGGCAACGTGCGACCGAACTATTCACCGGGTACAAGGTCGACGATACGCGGACCAAAAAGGTCATCGCCGAGGTTTTTGCGAAGACCGGCGTTTTGATCGATCCGCATAGCGCGGTCGGTGTCGATGCCGCGTCCTTCCGGCGGCCCGAGGGCGGCGATCCATTGGTTGCGCTGGCGACGGCACATCCAGCGAAATTCCCCGATGCGGTAGAGGAATCGGCGGGTGTTCGCCCCGATCTTCCGGCTCGGCTTGCGAACCTGCATGACCGGGACGAGCATATGAAAATCCTCCCGAACAGCCTGGATGCGCTGCGCGAATTCGTGCGCGAGACGTCCGCGCTGCGAGGCGCCGCATGACGGTCGCTCTGACCACCTTGAACAATGGCTTCCGCATCGTCAGCCACAATATGCCGTCGGTCGAATCCGCTTCGGTGGGCGTTTGGGTCGGTGCCGGGACGCGCAATGAACCCGCCGAGGTCAACGGCGTCGCCCATCTCTTGGAGCATATGGCCTTCAAGGGAACACGGCGCCGCAGCGCTGCCGACATCGCGGAGGAGATCGAGACCGTCGGCGGTCATTTGAACGCCTATACCAGCCGCGAGAGCACGGTTTACTACGCCAAGGTGTTGAAGGACGATGTCCCGTTGGCGCTGGACATCCTGGCCGACATCTTGATGAACGCGACCTTCGACGACGAGGAACTGAAGCGCGAACGCGCGGTCATCTTGCAGGAAATCGGGCAGGCCCATGACACGCCGGACGACCTGATCTTCGATAACTTTCAATCGACCGCCTATCCGGACCAACCGCTCGGCCGTCCGGTGCTCGGCAGTGCAGACGTCGTGCGGGCCATGCCGCGCGAAACCATCATGGAATACATGCGTCAGGCCTATGCGAGCGACCGGATGGTGCTGGCGGCGGCGGGCCGCGTCGATCATGACGCACTGGTCGAATTCGCGGATCAGCATTTCAGCGGCCTGCAGTCCGACGGCAGCTTGGTGTCGGCGCCAGCGCACTATTCGGGGGGCGAGCAACGGGACGACCGCGACCTCGAGCAACTCCATATGGTGTTAGGCTTCCCGGGCGTTTCATACGGCGATGAAGACTTCTACGCGGCGACGATCTTGTCCACGCTGTTCGGCGGCGGCATGTCGTCGCGTCTGTTCCAGGAAATTCGAGAGAAGCGCGGCCTCGTTTATTCGATCTATTCCTTCGCGTCCTATTATTCCGATGGCGGTCTGTTCGGCATTTACGCCGGTACTGGCGACGCCGAAGCCGGGTCCCTGATGCAATCGGTCTGCGAGGAAATCGTCCGCCTGCCGGGCACGATCCACGAAGACGAGGTCATCCGTGCACGCAACCAACTCAAGGCCGGTACGCTGATGTCGCTGGAATCGACCGGCTCGCGGTGTGACCAGCTCGGTCAGCAGACACTCGCGTTCGGTGCGCCGGTCTCATTGGAAGAACAAGTCCGGCGCATCGAGGCGGTGGATGCGGCCGCGGTTGCGCAGTTTGCGCGCCGGACCTTTACCGGACGCCCGACAATCGCGGCGATCGGGCCCTCGAAACAGTTGCCCGGGCTCGACGGCATTACCGGCATGCTGGCCATTTAGCGGTGCGAAGGTCGGGGGCGGCGGCATGTTCGGAATTTTCTCTGGTCGGATGCCTACGGTCCGGATCGACGGCAGTCGGGTTTACGTGCGTCCGCCGAAGAAGCGCGATAGCGCTGAATGGGTTCATCTGCGGCAACTGAGCCGTGATTTCCTGGTGCCCTGGGAACCCGCCTGGCCCACGGATGCGGCGACGCCGGCGGCTTTTAATCGGCGTTACCGGCGGTTCTGTCTCGATTGGCAGAGCCGGACGGGATTTGCTTTCTTCATCTTCGAGCAGTCCAGCGATGCGCTGACCGGCGGCATCACGCTGTCGAATGTCCGGCGTGGCGTCGCGCAATGCGGCAGCATCGGGTATTGGATGGGTGAACCTTTTGCCGGCCAGGGATTTATGACCGAGGCGGTGGCGCTCGTATTGTCCTTCTCTTTCGATACTTTGGGATTGCATCGCGTGGAGGCGGCATGCTTGCCGCATAACGACGCAAGCCGGCATCTGCTACTGAAAACCGGGTTCCAGGAGGAAGGCATCGCGCGCCGTTATCTCCGTATCAACGGACGATGGCAGGATCACGTGACCCATGCGATCCTGCGCGACGATTTTAAGAATTCGAACGGGCGGATGCCCAACGTACCGTAGCCTCAGGCGTGTCCGGCATCGCCGGACAGAAGCGCCGGGTCGAAACCGATCTTTCCGATCGCCCGCTCCCATTTCGTGCCCAGCTCGCCGTCGAACAGCAATGTGTCGTCCGACGGCACGTGCAGCCAGGCATTCTGCTGAATTTCTCCGTCCAGCTGGCCGGGCCCCCATCCGGCATACCCGAGGGCGAGAATAGAATGGCGCGGGCCCCGTTTCTCGGCGATGTCCTTCAGGATATCCACGGTCGCCGTAAGACCAATCAGCGGGTCGACCTTGATCGTGCCGCTCTTTTCATAATCCGCCGAGTGCAAGACGAATCCGCGCCCTGTCTCGACCGGGCCGCCGAAAAAGACCGGCAGGCTGGGCGCGGAGGTCTCGGTGTCGATGTTCAATTGCTCCAGCAACTCCGGAAAGGAAATGCCGTCGATCTGCCTGTTGACGACCAGCCCCATAGCCCCTTCGGCATTGTGGACACACATGTAGATGACCGATTTTTCGAACCGGGGGTCGCGCATGTTGGGCATGGCGATCAACAGATGGCCGGTCAAATAACCGCCATCCGAAGCACCCGGCGTTTCATCGAAAACATCCATCGGGCAACCCGTCACCGCGTTCGCTGCTCAAAGACACCCTATATTAAGGGCTGATTCGCCGGTTTTGAACCCAAAGGCGGACTAAGACCATCGAACGCGGACCGTCCCCTAGCGGATACGCACGTAAAATTGAGGGGATTCCTCTGCCGGTCGAGACTATATTCACCATCAGGGCACGGTGCTGATGGGCATGCGCAACAATATGGTTAATAAAGGATTAACGTGATCTACCGACTCGCGATTCGCATCGGCGCCGTGGTTGCGCTGGTAGCCTCATTGATGGGGGCTACCGGTGGCGCTTTCGCAATGGCGAGCGACTGGTCGGTGAACGATCAGGGCAAATTGCGCCTGGTCTCCGCGATCAAAGGCGTCGGCGAGCGCAAATCACTAGCGCTCGGTCTGGAATTCAAGCTCCAACCGGGGTGGAAGATTTATTGGCGGTCGCCGGGCGATGCCGGCTATCCGCCGCGGATCGATTGGGCCAAATCGAAAAATGTGGCGTCGGCACAATTCCAATGGCCGGTCCCGGAACGGTTCTCCGTCTTGGGCTTGGAAACCCTCGGGTATAAGGACGAAGTGATCCTGCCATTGAAGGTGGAACCGGTCGAGCCCGGGAAACCCGTGGCCTTGCGCGCCGACATTTCCTATCTCACCTGCGATGAAATCTGCGTGCCGCATCAAGTCAAGTTGGGGCTGGACTTGCCGGCCGCGGCGGCGAAACCGTCCGATCAGGCGAATGTGCTGGCCCGGTATTCTTCGAAGGTGCCGCTGGAAGGGCCGCGCCAAGACCTTGCGATAGCGGCGGTATCGCTCGCGCCGAAGGGGGAGGATGTGGTCCTGAAGGTCAAGGCCACCGCCGCCAAAGCGTTCGCGAATCCGGATCTCTATGTCGAAGGCCCCGAAGGCGCCTTTTTCACGCGGCCGAAGGTATCCTATGCAACGGATGCGAAAACCGCGGTGCTGACGCTTACCGCCGGCGGCGTGCCGCAGAAGGAATTCGAAGCCGCCCCCCTTCG
The DNA here is from genome assembly GCA_965228425.1 of Alphaproteobacteria bacterium. Classification (GTDB taxonomy): domain Bacteria; phylum Pseudomonadota; class Alphaproteobacteria; order UBA8366; family UBA8366; genus JAJFJD01. The sequence continues at coordinate 1,155,230 of OZ245815.1, forward strand.
CCTTACGCTGGTCGATAATGGCCGCGCGATGGAGCATGTCGTTTCGGTCCGGCTTGGCGAAGGAACGGTTCCGTCGGTCGGTTTGGGCGGCCTGGTGGCGTCGCAATCGATCCTGACGATTATCGTCCTGGCGCTGATCGGCGGACTGATCCTCAATTTGATGCCCTGCGTCCTGCCGGTTCTGTCGATAAAGCTGTTGAACGTGGTGGGCCACGGCGGATCGGAACGCGGCGCGGTGCGCGCCGGCTTCCTGGCGTCGTCGGCCGGTATCCTGTTCTCGCTGCTGCTGATCGCGGGCGTCCTTATCGGTCTCAAGAGCGCAGGCATGGCGATCGGATGGGGCATCCAATTCCAGCAACCGGTCTTTCTGGTACTGTTGACGGCAATCCTCGTTCTGTTCGCGTGCAACCTATTCGGTCTGTTCGAGATCACGTTGCCGGGTCAGATTACCAACGCGGCGGCCCAGCACGGCAAGGGAGACTCCTTGTCCGGGCATTTCATGTCCGGCGCTTTTGCCACACTGTTGGCGACTCCATGCTCGGCGCCGTTTCTCGGCACCGCGATCGGCTTTGCTTTGAGCCGGGGCCCGGTTGAGATTCTGATCGTTTTCACCGCGCTCGGCATAGGATTTGCCCTACCGTATCTCGTAATCGCGGCTTTCCCGGGACTGGCGACCCGGTTGCCGCGTCCCGGACCCTGGATGGAACATCTGCGGCGCGTGCTCGGCCTGGCACTGGTGGCGACGGCGGTATGGCTGCTCACAATCGTGCACACATTGGTCGGACTGGAAGCGACAATCGCAATTACGGCGTTGTTCGCAATCGTGCCGATGGTCTTCGCGGCGCGGCGTCTGGAAGGGTCGCGCATCGGCCGGCATGCCGCCGTGGTTGTCGTGGGCCTGACGGCGGCGGCCGTCCTGGTCCCGGCCTTCAGCCCGTCGGTCACCTCCACCAAAGGCTTCAGCACCGCCACCGGCGTTTGGCAGCGTTTCGATGAGGCCGCGATTTCGCGCCTGGTCGCCGAAGGCAAGACGGTTATCGTCGACGTGACCGCGGAATGGTGCATCACCTGCCAGGTGAACAAGGCCTTCGTATTCGACAAAGGGGACGTCGCCGAAATGCTCGCTAACCCGTCGGTCGTCGCGATGCAGGCCGACTGGACGCGACCCGACCCGGCGATCGCCGGTTATCTCGCGCGGTTCGGGCGCTACGGAATCCCGTTCAATGTTGTATTCGGGCCAAAGGCCCCGCAGGGAATCGTTCTGCCGGAGCTGTTGACGCCGAATGCCGTGCTGTCGGCGTTTGCCGACGCCGCGTCGGACCGCGCCGTCGTTACCAAATAATCCGTGAGGACCGATTGCCGCTGAACCGTGACGCGTTCGGCGCCGATTTGTCATTGGCATCGATTCCGACTGATGCAATAAGGTGTAGCAAATAATCACCTCACGGGAGTTCACCATGACCATCAAAGTTGGAGATAAATTGCCGTCGGCGACCCTGTACCGCATGAGTGCGGACGGTCCGCTAGCCGTGACTACGGAAGACCTCTGCGCCGGCAAGAAAGTCGTCCTTTTCGGCCTGCCCGGGGCGTTCACGCCGACATGCTCCGCACAGCACGTACCGGGGTTTCTCTCCAACGCCGGTGCGATCAAAGCCAAGGGCGTCGACACCATCGCCTGCATGTCCGTGAATGACGCCTTCGTCATGGGGGCATGGGCGAAGGATCAAGGCACCGGCAGCGACGTCGAAATGCTGGCCGATGGCAGCGCCGACTTGACCAAACAGATGGGGATCGAGCTCGATCTTACGGATCGCGGGCTCGGTGTCCGGTGCCGCCGTTTCTCGATGGTTGTCGATGACGGCGTGGTCCAGCAGTTGAATCTCGAAGAAGGCGGCGCGCTGGAGATTTCAGGCGCGGAAACGGTTCTCGAGCAGCTCTAACGGGCAAGAGTATCCGGACGGGTAACCGGACCGGCGGCGGGTTTTTGGTATGATCCGCCGCCGATGTCTCACATGCCGGGAATACCGTCGCGGGCCAGCGAATCGGCCCGCTCGTTCTCCGGATGTCCGGCGTGTCCCTTGACCCAATGCCATTCCACTTCGTGGCGCGCCATCGCGGTTTCCAACCGTTGCCACAGGTCCACATTCTTGACCGGCTTTTTGGCCGCCGTCTTCCAGCCCTTGGCTTTCCAGTTGTGGATCCATTTGGTGATGCCGTCGCGCAGATAGACGCTGTCGGTATAGAGATCGACCCGGGAAGCGCGTTTCAGCGCCTCCAGCGCTTGGATTGCCGCCATCATCTCCATGCGGTTGTTGGTCGTATCGCGCTCGCCGCCATTGAGTTCCTTCTCGACGCCGTTCCAGCGCAACACCGCACCCCATCCCCCGGGACCGGGGTTACCGCTGCAGGCGCCGTCGGTAAAAATCTCCACGCGTCCGGTATCGGCCATTATTCGAGCCCGTAATCCTGTGGTTTGGTGACTTGCTGGTGAAAACTGAGGATGCGCAGATATTCCAGCGGATCCTTTGGTTTGACGAAAGCGCCCTCGGGATGATTCAGCCAATCATACAGGCGGGTCAGCAGGAAGCGCATGGCGCTGCCGCGGGCGAGCAAGGGCAACGCCTGCATTTCCTCGGCGGAGAAGGGGCGTCGTTTGCGGTAGGCGGCCAGCATCAATTTGGCCTTGGTGACGTTGAAGCTGCGGTCGCGTTCGAAACACCATGCGTTCAGGCAGATACCGACGTCATAGGCGATATAGTCGTTGCAGGCGAAGTAGAAATCGATCATGCCGGAAAGTGTTTCACCGCGGAAAAATACGTTGTCCGGAAACAAGTCGGCATGACAAATGCCCTCGGGCAGGTCGGCCGGCCAATTTTCTTCCAGATGGTCGAGTTCACGCGACAGCGTGTCGCCGAGACCGGATTCCACCTGATCGGCCCGGTCGATGCAGCTGTCGAGCAGCGGCCGCCAGGAATCGACCGACAGGTTGTTTCGCCGCGACATGTCGAAGGATGCGCCGGCGATATGGAAATCCGCCAATGCCGCGCCAAGTGCCGCGCAATGATACGGGTGAATGCGGCGCGGCCACATTCCTTCCAGGAAACTGATGATCGCCGCGGGGCGACCGCAGAGATTGCGCAAGGATTCGCCGTCGCGACCGTGCAGCGGCGTCGGGCAGGGAATATCCTGGGCCGCGAGATGTTCCATCAGATTGAGGAAATACGGCAGGTCTTCCGGTGCCACGCGGCGTTCGTAAAGCGTCAGGATGTAATGGCCGGACTCTGTCTGTAGCAGGTAGTTGGTGTTCTCCACGCCTTCGGCGATGCCCTTGCAGGACAAGACGTCGCCGATATCGTATTCGGCGATGAACCGTTCGAGATCTTCGTCGGAGACTTCGGTATAGACGGCCATCGAATCCGCTTTTCGTTTTATCCCAGCATGTTACCGGCAATCCGTCCGCTGGAACGATTGAGCGGTTCGCCGTTGCCGCGATTGTGTTCGGGCGCGCCTTGCCGCACCGCAGACGCTTGTCTAGTATCCAGCGCGCTGGCGCGTCAATGCCGCAGTTTTGCGACGTGGACCTATGCGCCGGGTTCTTGGACGGGGGTCTGTGACGGCGAGACGGCGGCTACACGTCAAGATCGCCGGAACGAACGAAGACGGGTAGCGGAATATTGCCGAGCAATGGACGAGTTTCCATTTTGCCTATTAACATTTTAAAAGCAGTCGCTACGGCCACCGGTTTGCTGGCTCTTTCAGCGTGCGCACAGTTCGATCAGGAAGTTGCGTTGTGTCCCAATGCCGCCGTCCTGGAAGCGCCCGGTGAACTGGTACGGTTCAAGGAGGGGGTGGCGACAGGTCCGGAGAACGTGCTTTTCCGGACGAAGATGAAATACGTATCGGGCATTTGCGATTTCGACGAGAAGTCGATTGATATGGAATTGAGCGTCGCAATGGAGGCGAAACGCGGCGCCGCCAACACGGACGGCAAGGCCCAGTTCACCTTTTTCATCGCGATCATCGATATCAATCGCAAGATTCTAATGCGGGAGGAATTTCCGCTGATCGCCGTGTTCGAGAAGGGTGACGACGACATTAGTTTTTCTGAAAGCCTTACCCTTGAGATTCCGCGGCGGGAAGGCTTAGCACCGACCGACTACTCGGTTTATCTCGGGTTTGAAATGACCCCGGAAGAACTGGCCTATAACCGGCGGAGGCAAAAACGCCGGTAGATCATCGGGATAACGTTTCCGGGATGTCGGTTGCTGCGATATTGACAATCATGACGAAGGCCTTAGCCTAGATAGCGTTACGGAAAAGGCTCGCCGATCCTAGCGGGAGAGACCGTCTCGATATTGTCGGCATCATGGATGCGGGCAGTGGCCAAGGCGGCGCCGAAGGAGCAACCGCCCCGGAATCTCTCAGGCGAAAGGACCGCTAGGGAAGAGCACTCTGGAGAGTAGATGCCGCCGGCCATGCGTCGGCGCATCTCACCGAAGGGGTAAGCCCAGGTCCGATCGTCGGGCCGGGTGATGCTCTCAGGTTCCACGACAGAGCGGGGCTCAGCGTCCAAGGTTCGGGCACTGAGCAATGACGCTTGTTCGTGGAGTAGTTGCCTTGACCTCCGATGCCCAGTCCCATCTGAAGACAACACCGCTGGATGCGCTGCACCGTTCGCTTGGCGCAAAGATGGTGCCGTTCGCCGGATACGCGATGCCGGTGCAGTTCCCGTCCGGCGTTCTGAAAGAGCATAACCACACTCGTGCCGCTGCCGGCCTCTTCGATGTATCGCATATGGGGCAGGTGGCGCTGCGCGGCGGCGATGTTGCCGTTGCGTTGGAAGCTCTTGTGCCCGGCGAGATCCAGGCCCTTGGTGACGGCCGGATGCGCTACACCCTGCTGCTGAACGACCAAGCGGGAATCCTCGATGATCTGATGGTGACGAATCGTGGCGACTTTCTTTATGTCGTCGTCAACGCCGCCTGCAAGGAGGCCGATATCGCGCATCTCCGGTCATCGCTGCCGGCGTCCGTGACGGTGGAGCCGTGGGAGGATCGTGCGTTGCTGGCGTTACAAGGGCCGCAGGCGGTCGCTGCGTTGCAGCGGCACTGTGACGCCGACCTGTCCCAGTTGCGCTTCATGGCGAGCGCGGAAATGCGAATAGGGGGTGCATCCTGCCTTGTGTCGCGTTCGGGATATACCGGCGAGGACGGGGTCGAGATTTCGGTTGCGGCAGGGAACGCGCAGGCGATGGCTGAAACGCTGCTGGCGGAACCCGAAGTCGAGCCGATCGGGTTGGGTGCGCGGGACTCACTGCGCCTTGAAGCGGGATTATGCCTCTATGGCCACGATATCGATGAAACCACGACGCCGGTCGAAGCGTCCCTGACCTGGGCGATCGGCAAACGCCGTCGCGCGGAAGGGGGATTTCCCGGCGATGCCATCATTCAACGCCAGTTGAGCGACGGAACGTCCCGGCGGCGTGTGGGCATCCGCCCCGAAGGACGCGCACCGGCCCGCGAGGGCACGGACCTGACCGACCTTGACGGCAACTCGATCGGCGGAATCACGAGCGGCGGGTTCGGCCCGACCGCGGGCGGTCCGGTCGCAATGGGGTATGTCCGGACCGAACATGCGGAATCGGGAAGCCGGATCAGCGCAATCGTGCGCGGCAAACCGTTGCCCGCGCATGTGGCGGACTTGCCGTTCGTCACGCAGAACTACTACCGCGGCTAGGCGGTATATCGAAGCACCTACTGAGGGGATGAGGATCGATGAGCAAGGTTTGGTTTTCCGAAGATCACGAATGGATTCGGGTCGAAGGCGATGTCGGCGCGGTCGGTATCAGCAACTTTGCCCAAGAGCAGCTCGGCGATGTCGTGTTCGTCGAAGTCCCCGAAGTCGGCAAGGTCTTCGGCAAGGGTGATGAAGCGGCTGTCGTTGAATCGGTGAAGGCCGCATCCGAAATTTATTCGCCGGTTTCCGGCGAGGTTGTCGAGGTCAACGAATCGCTGGCCGACGAGCCCACGCGTATCAACGACGATGCAGAAGGCGAGGGTTGGTTCTTCAAGATCAAGTTGGCGGATAGCACGGAACTGGACGATCTGATGGATGCCGACGCCTACAAGACCTTCGCCAAGGATCACGGATAGACACTGCCAACCGGGAGAGACCCATGCCGGATACCGCGCCACTAGAAGCGTTGGAGCAAAATGACGATTTCGTCGGGCGGCATATCGGGCCGACCGAGGACGACGTCGCCGTAATGTTGGAAACGGTCGGCGAATCGTCGCTGGAATCCTTGATCGACAAGGCCGTGCCGGCGGCGATCCGTTCGGGCGCGGCTCTGGACCTGCCGGCGAGCCGCAGCGAGCAGGACATCCTGGCCGAGTTGCGATCGATCGCGTCGCAGAACCAGGTTCTGCGGTCGATGATCGGCATGGGGTATTACGACTGCGTCACGCCGCCAGTGATCTTGCGCAACGTGATGGAAAATCCCGGCTGGTACACCGCGTACACACCCTATCAGCCCGAAATCAGCCAAGGGCGGCTCGAAGCGCTGATCAATTACCAGACGATGATATCCGACCTGACCGGGATGGAAATTGCCAACGCGTCGCTGCTGGACGAAGCGACCGCCGCGGCGGAAGCAATGACCATGTGCCGCCGCGTCGGCCGGAGCAAGAGCAACGCGTTCTTCGTCTCGGCGGATTGTCATCCGCAAACCATTGACGTGGTCAAGACGCGGGCGGAGCCGCTGGGCATTTCGGTGGTTGTGGGGGACCACCGCGCAGGCCTGCCGGAAGACGACGTTTTCGGCGTGCTGCTGCAGTACCCGTCGACGACCGGCGCGGTCGAGGACTATGCGGACCTCGTGACGGCGGCGCATGACAATGGCGCTATCGTGTGTGTCGCCGCGGACCTTCTATCCTTGCTGCTGTTGACCCCGCCCGGCGAATGGGGGGCGGATATCGTCGTCGGAAGCGCGCAGCGTTTCGGCGTGCCGCTCGGCTTCGGCGGCCCGCACGCGGCCTTCATCGCGACGTTGGACAAACATAAGCGCACGCTGCCGGGCCGACTGGTCGGCGTGTCGGTCGACGCCCGCGGGCGGCCCGCCTATCGCCTGGCCCTCCAGACGCGGGAACAGCACATCCGGCGCGAGAAGGCGACCAGCAACATTTGCACGGCGCAGGTCCTTCTGGCCGTCATGGCGGGCTTGTATGCCGTTTATCACGGCCCGGACCGCCTGCGCACCATTGCGTCGCGGGTGCACCGGTTGACGGCGATCCTCGCCACGGGGTTGCAGAAGCTCGGTCATGCGCCGTCCGAAACTGCCTATTTCGATACGCTCACGGTAGCGGTCGATGATGCGGCTGCCGTGCAGGCCCGGGCGGTTGCGGCGGGCATGAACCTGCGGCGGATCGACGCCGATACCGTCGGTATCTCCCTGGACGAGACGACCGGTTCGGACGACGTTCACGCGCTGTGGCAGGTGATCAGCGGGCAAATGGAGATCGGAATTTCCGTTGGGGAAATCGATGCCGGGCGTCCCAATGCGCTGCCTGAAGGCTTGCGGCGGACATCCGGTTTTCTCACCCATGAGGTGTTCAACAGCTACCATTCGGAAACCGAGATGCTGCGCTATCTGCGCCGATTGCAGGCCCGCGACGTGGCGCTCGACCGGTCGATGATTCCGCTCGGCTCGTGCACCATGAAGCTGAATGCGACGACCGAGATGATTCCGGTGACGTGGCCCGAGTTTGGCCGCATCCACCCCTTTGTTCCGCCGGATCAGGCGGCCGGGTATCGCAGGCTGCTGGAGAGCTTCCAAACGATGCTGGAAAAGATCACCGGCTTCGCCGCGGTCTCGCTCCAACCGAATGCCGGGTCGCAGGGCGAATATGCCGGATTGCTGGTGATCAAGCGGTATCACGAGAGCCGGGGCGACGGGCAGCGGGACGTCTGTATCATCCCCAGCTCGGCGCACGGCACGAATCCGGCCAGCGCGATTCTTGCCGGGATGACGGTCGTGGTGGTCGACTGCGACGACGACGGCAACATCGATGTCGACGATTTGCGGGCAAAGGCCGACGCGCATGCTGACCGGCTGGCGGCCTTGATGGTGACCTATCCGTCGACGCATGGCGTCTTCGAGGAGAGCATCGTCGAAATCTGCAAGATCATCCATGCGAACGGCGGCCAGGTCTACATGGACGGCGCCAACCTGAATGCGCTCGTCGGCTTGTGCCTCCCGGGCGCTTTCGGCCCCGATGTTGCCCATCTCAACCTGCATAAGACGTTCTGCATCCCCCATGGCGGTGGCGGCCCCGGTGTGGGGCCGATCGGCGTCGGTGCGCATCTTGCTGAATTCCTGCCCGGTCATTCGGTAGTGCCCGAGGCCGGCCCCGCCGGTGTCGGCGCGGTCGCCGCAGCGCCTTGGGGCAGCGCCAGTATCTTGCCGATATCCTGGGCCTATATCGCGATGATGGGCGGCGACGGTCTGACGCGGGCGACGCAAGTTGCGATCCTGAACGCGAACTACATCGCCAAGCGGTTGGCCGGGCACTTTCCCGTCGTTTACACCGGCGCGCACGGGCTGGTTGCCCATGAGTGCATCATCGATATCCGCGACTTCAAGGATACGGCGGGCATCACCGTGGACGATGTCGCCAAACGGCTAATGGATTACGGTTTCCATGCGCCGACCATGTCTTGGCCGGTCGCCGGCACGCTGATGATCGAACCGACGGAAAGCGAATCGCTGGCGGAGATCGATCGGTTTTGCGATGCGATGATCGCCATCCGCGCGGAGATCAAGGCCATCGAAGCCGGCGAGGTGGACCCGGAAGACAATCCGATGCGGCAGGCGCCGCATACGCCCGAGGATATCTCGGCGGAATGGACGCGAGGCTACAGTATCGCGCAGGCGGTCTATCCCGTTCCGTCGTTGCGGGCCGACAAGTACTGGCCGCCGGTCAATCGCATCGACCAAGCCTACGGCGACCGCAATCTGGTCTGCAGTTGCCCGCCGTTGGAGGCCTATCAGGACGCCGCCGACTGATGCGCCGTGGGTATCTGCGGGTGGCAAAGAAAAAGGCGCGGTCGGTGCCGCGCCGTCTTTCCCAAGCAGCCGAATAATTTACTGAAGCTTCTGCGGTAGCTCCGCCACGGCCTTGTCCACCAGCGAGTCCGACAACGTGCCGGTGACTTTCTCGGTAAGGATCTTCTCCGTCGCGGCGACCGCAAGGTCGACGGCGACTTCGCGTACCTCTTGGACGGCGGTCGCTTCGGCCTGGGCGATTTTTTCCACCGCCAGTTCCTTCTGGCGTTCCAGCAGGGCCTTAAGGTCCTTTTCGGCCTCGGCGCGATGGGTTTCCGCATCCTGCTGGGCGCGTTTGATGATGTCCTCGGCTTCCTGTTGCGCTTCGCGCTGCTTGCGCTGATAGGACGCTAGAAGGGCTTGCGCTTCCTCGCGCAACTGCTGCGCCTGCTCGACCTCGGTCCGAATGGTCTCGATCCGGCTGTCCAGTCCGCTCAGCAGCGCCTTTTTGAGCGGTTTGAATGCCGCTACGAAGAAGATAACGAAGGCGACGAGCGTCCAGAATGTCGGATCCTGCAGCAACGCGCTCATGTCCGGCTCTCCTCGAGCGCGGCGCGGATGGCGCGGTCGGCATCCTGTTCGGCGACATCGGTGCCGATCAATCGTTGCGTGGCGCTTTGAACGACGCTCAGCGTCGCCTCTCGGATGTTATCGACGGCCTCGCTTTTTTCATCCGCAATCCGCGCCTCGGCGGCACGGGTCTCCTCGAGCAGCGTCTGCGACAAGGCCTCCTGCTGCTTCGTCCGCTCGTCCGCTAATTCCTGCGCAAGCTGATGATGCAGGCCTTGCGCCTTGGAGGTCGCGTCCGCAAGGGTCTTCTCATAGGACGCGAGCATCTCTTCCGCTTCGGACTTCAGCGCTTCCGCCTTTTCCAGATCGCCGTCGACCCGTTCCCGGCGTGCGTTCAGCACATCCGTCACGCGAGGCAAGGCAATCTTCCACGCGATGAGGAACAGCGTCGAGAACGTCAGGAAAAGCCAGAATAGCTGCGTTCCGAATGTCGACGGATCTAGTTGAGGCATGGCGTCGCTCCCCGGCCGGTTCGGTTATCCCGAGACGGCTTAGCCGAACAGGATCAGGAACGAGATCAGCAAGGCGTAAAGCGCGACGGCCTCGACCAGCGCGAAGCCGATCCACATGAACAGCTGAACCTGGGGAATGGCGCCAGGATTGCGTGCGCCGGAGGAAATCATCGAGGCAAAGATATTGCCGATACCGGCGCCAACACCGCCGAGTCCGATGACCGCCAGACCCGCACCAATCAATTTTGCGGCCTCTACTTCCATCTTCTTCGTCCTTTCTACTCTTTTATCAAACGTATGACTTTGGAATCTTCGTGATCTAGATCGTCCCGCGCATCAATGCATGTGCAGCGAGTCGTTGAGATACACGCAGGTGAGAATGGTGAAAACATACGCCTGCAAGAAGGCGATGATCAGTTTCAACCCTGTCAGCGCGATCACCATGAACAGCGGGGCGATGCCGGCGATGCCGAGCAAGAAGATGAACCCCGCGAAGACCTTCACCATCGTGTGGCCTGCCGTCATGTTCGCGAACAACCGGAGCGAGAGGCTCACGGGGCGCGCCAGGTAGGAGAGGATTTCAATCGGGATGATCAGCCAGGCCAGGAACCACGGCACGCCGTGCGGAAGGAAGAACCCGAAAAACTTGAAGCCGTTCTTGATGAAACCGATCAGCGTCACCCCGATGAACACCACGAACGCCAAGCCGAAGGTGACGGCGATATGGCTGGTGAAGGTGAAGCTATAGGGAATCATGCCGATCATGTTGCCGGCCAGGACGAACATGAACAACGTGAAGATGAAGGGGAAATACCGCCGCCCTTCCTGTCCCACGTTGTCGCGGATCATGTTGGCGATGAATTCGTAGGACATTTCGGCCACGATCTGCCAACGGCCCGGCACCAGCGCGCCGCGGCGCATGCTGAACACCAGGAAGAATGAAACCACGACCACCGACGCCACCATCGCGAGCGACGAATTGGTGAAAGACACATCAACACCGCCGACGTTTAGCGGGATGATCTTCTGAATCATGAATTGAGCGAGGGGACCTTGGGTCTCGCCGGCGCCTGCCTGTGCCATCTTTTGCCCTTACTAGCTCCCCTTGTCCCCGTTCGGCGGGTCGTTCCGCTGTGGGGCGTCGTTATTGTCCCGGCGATAGCCTGCAGCGTAACCATAGCCGCTGACCGCGCGGTAAACGTTCAAAAACCCGGCTGCGCTTCCCATGAAAAAGAACACAACCAAAAACAAAGGCGCGGTATCCAGCCACCTATCGAGTAGTAGCCCAATCCCAACCCCGACCGCCAGCGCCGCAACTAGCTCGATCCCGACCTTTAACGCAAAACCCATTCCCGACCTGACCGAATTTTGGTCTTTGGTCTTGTCTGAGCCCGATCGATCGTGCCGTGCCTTGCGAAGCTTGGCATCCAGGTCATCCAGGGAAGGCGAAGGTTCTTTGTCTTTCATGCCCTCACCGCCCCGAACCCGCGGACCGCCTTATGGATAGACTGCCCCCGCGCCCGAAATCGCGCGCACGATAGAGAGCAGGGCAAGGGCTGTCAAGGCGCAATGGTGCACCGCGGAAATGGCGTGAAAGGCGCGGTTTCGTGGGGGCTTTCGAATGGAACAATTGTGCCGTTTAGGCCGAATCGCGCAGTTCCTCGGCGCGCCGCAAATCGACGGAGACAAGCTGGCTGACGCCGCGTTCGCCCATCGTCACGCCATAAAGGCGGTCCATCCGGGCCATCGTCATGCGGTGATGTGTCACACACAGGAAGCGGGTGTCGCCGCTATGGGCGATCTGGTCGAGCAGTGTGCAGAATCGGTCCACATTCGCGTCGTCCAGCGGTGCGTCGACCTCGTCGAGCACGCAGATCGGCGCCGGGTTGGTCAGGAACACGGCAAACAGCAGGGACAATGCGGTCAGCGCCTGCTCGCCGCCGGACAGCAGCGACATGATCTGCAGCTTTTTGCCCGGCGGGCTCGCCATAATCTCCAAGCCGGCATCCAGCGGGTCGTCTGCTTCGGTCAGCGCCAGATGCGCGCGGCCGCCACCGAACAATCGCACGAACAGGTCCTGGAAATGTTTGTTGACCGTCTCGAAGGCGGCGAGCAAACGTTCGCGGCCTTCGCGGTTTAACGAAGCAATGCCTTGCCGCAGGCGGGCGATGGCGGCGATCAGATCCTCGCGCTCCGACTGCATTGTGGTGATCTGTTCTTCCAGTTCGGTCAGTTCGGCCTCGGCCCGCAGATTGACCGGCCCCATGGCATCGCGTTGACGCGTCAGGCGTTCGATCTTTGCCTCGACCTCGTCTAAGGCCGGCAGGTCGCCGTCCGCCTCGATCTGCGCTTCCCGCAGCACATTCTCCGGGCTGCAGTTTAGTCGTTCGGATATGCGTTCGACGACGGCGCGGCATTCGATCTCGGCCTGCTCGACCTGTGCCTCGTTGCGCACACGGTTCTCGCGGGCCTCGGCGAGGGCGGCCTCGGCCTTACGGAGTCCGCTGTCTGCCGATTCCAATGCCGATTCGCCCTGCGTCAGCCGGTCGGCGGCGGCATTTCGGTTTTGCTCTGATACGCTGATGGTGTCGAGCAGCGCCGCGCGTTGGGTTTGGATTTCGGCGGGGCGTTCGCCCAATTGCGTACGCCGCTGCTGGGCCGCATCCCGCCGTTCCGTCAAATGGGATAGCCGTTCCGCGGCGCCGTCCGCACGTTGTTGCCAGGTAATGCGGTCCTGATCGATGGCGGCCAGCCGCCGCCGGCGGTCCTCGACTTCGCGCATCAAGATGTCATGGGCGCCGCGGCATTCGGCCTCTACCCGGCGCAATTCCGTAATTTCCCCGCGCAGCGCTTCGATCCGCTGGCGCGTCTCCATCGGATCCTCGAGGGCCGAAATCGCTGCTTCGATCGTGCGGAATTCTTGCTCGGCTTCCCGCAGGTCCGTGGCGTGCTGTTCGGCGTTCTCGGTCAACGTTGTGACGCGGGATTTAGTCCCCGCTGCGGCGCTGGCCGCCGCGGCGTGTTTCTCGCGGGCGGCGTTCAGCCGGCCATAGGCTTCTTCCAGGACCTGCCGGACGCGTTTTTCCGCCGCCGCAGCACTGTGCGTGGCGCTTTCGATTTCCCGCAGCCGGTTGGCCTTGCGGTCGGCCTCCGCGCTCGCGGTGACGAGGTGCGCTTGGATTTCCGCCAGCCGATTCCGTTGCTGTAGCCGTTTTGCTGCCGCCGTCGGGGCGCCGGCCTTGATCGTGAAACCGTCCCAGCGCCACAAGCCGCCGTCACGCGAAACGAGCCGTTGCCCGGGCCGTAAGGTATCGGCGAGGGCCGGGCCTTGCGTTTCGTCGTCGATCACGCCGATGAAGGCGAGCCGCCGTGCGAGGACGTCGGGACCCGTCACAAAGCGCGATAGCGGGGTCGCGGCGCCCGGCAGTGGCGGTGGGGTATCGTCGGCCCGTCGCACGGCCCAGTGTATTTCGGCGGCCGTATCGATCGGGGCGGTCAGGTCTTCGCCGAGCGCGGCACCCAGCGCCGTTTCATACCCGGTCTCCACCTGCAAGGCGTCGATCAGTGGCGGGAAGAGGTCCGCTTCATTGGTCTGCAGCACGTCGGCCAGCGCCTGCTCCTCGGCGGCCAGTTTCGACCGTTCCGAGTCGGCGGCTTGCGCGGTGTTGCGCGCGGCGGTTTCCGCGTCGGATGCTTCGCTGCGGGCCTGTTCGGCGGTGGCCAGGTCTTGGCGGGCGGCCTCTACGGCGGCTTCGGTCGCAGCGATTTCCCGCTCGGCGGTTTGCAACGCCATGTCCCGGTCGATTTCGGCGGACAGCTTGTCGCGTTCGATGCCGATGTCGTTGAGGCGCGATTGCAGCCGCGCCATCCGCTGCTGCAATTCCACATGCTGGCGGGTGAGGGCGCCAGCCTGGGCTTCCGCCTTCGCCACCGCCTCGGTGAGCGCGCTCAGTTCCTCTTCCCGCGTGCGAAGGTTAGTCTGTGCGGTTTCCAGATTCTGCCGTGCTTCGGCCTGGGCGTCTTCTTCGCCGTCGCTGGCCGTTGCGATGGCGGCTTTTTCCGTCTCGAGCTGGCCGAGCGCTTGCCGGGCATCGTTGGCGAGCGTCCGTTCGCGCTCGATGTCGGCTGAAATCTGTTCGAGTTGCTGGTCGGTCTGGTTGATGCCTTCCTGAACGCGGCCTTCTTCGCTTTCCAGTTCCCGGCGGGCCATGATCAGGCGCTGCAATTCGGCGGCCGCGGCCGCTTCGGCGTCTCGCAGGCCCTGCATTGCCGCAGCGGCCTCGCTTTGCTGCGTCGCCATGGCGCTTGCGGCGGCGGTCAGCTGCGTTACGGTTGCATCGCTCGCCTTGCGCTGGTCGTCGGCGGCGTTTTTCGCTTCGGTCGCGGTTGTCCATCGGACATGGAGCTGGATCGCCTCGAACTGCCGTAGCTCCTCGGACACCTTGCGGTAGCGCGTTGCCTGCCGGGCCTGCCGCTGCAGTCCCTGATACTGCCCTTCCAATGCCCCGATCACGTCGTCGAGCCGTTCCAGGTTGGTCTCAGCGGCACGCAAGCGCAGTTCGGCTTCGTGCCGGCGCGAATGAAGGCCTTTAATGCCGGCGGCCTCCTCAAGCAGGGTCCGGCGTTCCGTCGGTTTCGCGCCGATCAGCGCGCCGATCCGGCCTTGACTGACCATGGCGGTGGAATGGGCGCCTGTCGCCATGTCCGCGAACAGAAGTTGGACGTCGCGGGCGCGTACCTCCCGGCCGTTGATGCGGTAGGTCGAACCCGACCCGCGCTCGATGCGGCGGGAAATCTCGATCTCTTCGCTGTCGTTGTATTGCGCCGGGGCCGTCCGGTCGTTGTTGTCGAGATGCAGGATGACTTCGGCGATGTTCCGCGCCGGGCGGTTGGCCGTGCCCCCGAAGATGACGTCGTCCATCTCGCCGCCGCGCATCTGCTTGGCCGAGGTTTCGCCCATCACCCAGCGCAAAGCTTCGACGACGTTCGATTTTCCGCAGCCGTTCGGCCCGACGACCCCGGTCATGCCCGGTTCGATGGTCACCTCGGTGGGTTCGACGAAAGATTTGAACCCGGTGAGTCGGACTTTAGAAAAGTGCACTGGCGGTCCGGTCAACTACATCATGCGGCATCATCGCCACAGAAATTCGACCTTTACGGCATGGCTTTCTTAAAGGCTTCCTCGAAAACTTCGTAAGGCTGCGCCCCGGAAATTTTCTGGCCATTGACGAGAAAGGTCGGGGTTGCGTTTACCCCATGTTTCTCCTGGCCTTCAAGCTGCACTTTTCGGATTCCCTGAAAAAGTTCCTCGTTGCTGGTGCAGGCCTCGAAATCCTTCTGGCTCATGCCGCCCAGTTTTCCGATGCGGGCCAGCGCCGCGCCGGGCTGTTGGCTTTGGCTCCAGCTTTGTTGATTCTGGAACAGAACCTCGATGAATTGGAAATACCGGTCGGGTGGTGCGCAGCGCGCCATCATCGCGGCCGCATAGGCCGCGCCGCCCAGCGGGAAGTCCCGCATGACGAGTTTGACCTTGCCGGTATCGATGTAGTTTTTCTTGATTTTTGGCAGTGTGTTAGCGTGAAAGCTGGCGCAATGCGGACAGCCCAGCGAGGAGTATTCGATCAATGTGACGGGCGCCTTCGGATCGCCGAGCACCCGCTCCTTCAGGGCTTGTTCGGTCGGCAAGGGTTCGGCCTCCGCGCACGCCGAAAACAGCAGCGCAATGGCACCCAAGAACACAGCGAATAGCTTCACCTGACACTCCCAAAAATGTTCAAATCGCGCGGAGTATAGAAGTAGCAATGCGGCCCCTTCAAGGCGGAGGCCGTGACCCGATCATCACATCCGCGTCAACGGAATTGCGGGAATTTATTCCTGCCACACGCTAGTTTTTGCCACGTGATTCGGATTGCTGGATCAACGTGCCCAATCGCTCAAGGCTGGCGCGGAGTTCCGGGTCGTCGACGGCGGCGATCGCTTCCGCCGTGGCGGCGGGCATGGCGGGCTTACCCACTGGATTCGGCGGTGTTTTCCTGGCCCGCCGTGCGTCTATTTGCCGCTGGGACAATGGGGCTTGGATATAGGTCAAACGGACCACCGCGGCATATCCGAGAAACGCGTTTACCCGCTGGATGATCTGCGGCTCCAGATGCTGCAGTTCCAGCGCGGTGCCGCTGTCGGCGCGGATATGGAGGGTGCCGCCGTCGCGCTGACGGGGCGGAAAGCCGAGTTTTACGGGTTGGCAGGTTGCCGCAAGCTCGGGGCCGATGACGTTGGCCCATTCTTCGATCAAGGCGGCGGACGAGAATCCGTGTTTGCCGAGGGCGCGCTTCGTCAAGCCGTGCATCAGCGCGCCGACCGGCCGCATCTTGCCGGGCCGGCGGTCGTCCTTCCCTTTATTGGCGGGCTTGCGCGCCATGCCTGTCCTTGTCCCTAGTGCACCGTGTTCGGTCGTTTATAGTAGCGCGCATGGAGCAAACCGCCAGCCCTTCGCGCCCGCCCGGCGACATGTCCCAACGGCTGCTCGATTGGTACGACCGGCATCGGCGCAGGATGCCGTGGCGTGCGCTGCCGGGCGCCGTCGCCGATCCTTACCATGTTTGGTTGAGCGAGATCATGCTGCAGCAGACGACAGTGGCGACCGTCGGCGGACACTTCGAGAAATTTCTCGACCGCTGGCCGAATATCGAGGATTTGGCCGCCGCGGACCTCGACGACGTGCTGCACGCCTGGCAGGGCCTCGGCTACTACGCGCGGGCGCGTAATCTGCACAAATGCGCGCAGGTCGTGGTTGCCGGCCATGGCGGACGGTTCCCGGACCGGGAGGATGCGCTTCGTGCCCTGCCGGGGATCGGGCGCTACACGGCGGCGGCAATCGCGGCCATTGCGTTCGGCCGGCGCGCGGTCGTGGTCGACGGTAATGTGGAGCGGGTCATGGCGCGGCTGCACCGGGTGACGGAACCTCTACCGGACTGCAAGCCCCGGCTCTATGATCTGGCCGACGGCCATACCCCGGACAATCGGGCCGGCGATCATGCGCAGGCGGTGATGGACCTGGGGGCCACGATCTGTATTCCCAAATCACCGAAATGCATCCTCTGCCCGCTGATCGACGACTGCGACGGCCGCGACATTGCGGAAACCTTGCCGCGCCGGAAGCCGAAGGCCGAAAAACCGACACGGCGCGGCGTCGTTTTCTGGTTGGTTCGTCCGGACGGCGCCGTGTTGTTGCGCCGCCGTCCGGAACGGGGCCTGCTGGGCGGCATGATGGAAATCCCGTCGAGCGATTGGCGCGAAGCACCTGCGGCGGACGGTGCCGCGGTCGCGGGGGAGGCACCGCTGAATCTGTCCGAGATTACCGAACTGCCCGGCCTCGTGCGCCACACCTTCACGCATTTCCATCTGGAACTGACGGTGACATCGGCGCGGGTCGATGCCGATCCGCCGGAAGACTGTATCTGGGTGCTGCCGGACGCCTTTGGCGATTACGCGCTGCCCACCGTCATGAAGAAGGTGGTGCGCCACGCGCTCGGCCGCACATGACCGTTAGGCCGGTTTCGATTGCTCGCGCTCGGCGCGCAGTTTCTGGCGCAGCATGTCGATCGGCACGGGGCGGCCTTCCACGTCCATGCACCAGAATGTCCAGCCGTTGCAGCTCGGTGCATTCTGCACCGCCGCGCCCACCTGATGGATCGAACCGCGGAACTCGGACGAGATGATCGTACCGTCCGCGCGGACCTTGGCCGTCCAACGCTTGCACGGGCTGATCAGCACATCACCCGCCGATAACATGCCGCGTTCGACTAAGGTGCCGAAGGGGATGCGCGGCTGTTTGCGCTTCGACGGCGTCTCGATCAGCTGCATGTCGATATGGTTGGGAATGCCGGCGAGGCGTTTTTCCGCCACCGCGATGTAATCCGTGTCCCGTTCGATGCCGATATATTTGCGGCCGAGTTTCTTTGCGACCGCGCCGGTGGTGCCGGTGCCGAAGAACGGGTCGAGCACCACGTCGCCGGGATTCGTCGCCGCCAAGATGGCACGATAGAGCAGGGCTTCCGGCTTCTGCGTCGGGTGCGCCTTTTGGCCGTCGTCGTCTTTCAGCCGTTCGCCGCCGGTGCACAGCGGCATGACCCAATCGCTGCGCATCTGCAGGTCTTCGTTGAGCGCCTTCATGGCGTCGTAGTTGAAGGTGTAGCGCGAGTCCTTCGATTTCGAGCACCACAGCAACGTCTCATGGGCATTGGTGAAACGGCGGCCGCGGAAGTTCGGCATCGGGTTGGTCTTGACCCAGACCACGTCGTTCAAGGTCCAATAGCCCAAATCCTGCAACGCCGTGCCGACGCGATAGATGTTGTGATAGCTGCCGATCACCCAGATCGTGCCGTTCGGTTTGAGCAATCTCCGTGCGGCGGCGAGCCAGCGGCGGGTGAACGCGTCGTATTCGGCGAAGGTGTCGAACTTGTCCCAGTCCTCCTCAACGCCGTCGACCCTGCTGTTGTTCGGGCGATGTAGTTCTCCGGCCAGCTGCAGGTTATACGGCGGATCCGCAAAGATCATATCCACGGATTCCTCGGGCAAACTCTCCAATATTTGGATGCAGTCGCCCGCGAGAATTTCGTTATTTGGAAGTTTATTCATTGCACCGTCGCCATTGTTCGCAACGACACCATGATTCACTTGAATCGCCGCGTCAAATGTTTCGAGACGCATACTATATGTTGAGTAGTGTTAAGAAATTACTTGGAATATCTAGCGATCGGCGCAAAGGACTGCCGGTGCTGTTCGGTGACGCCGAGTTTGTCGAGCGCGGCCTGATGTTCCGCCGTGCCGTAGCCGGCATTGCGTTCCCATCCGTATCCGGGGTGTTGTTCGGCGAGGGTGGCCATCATACGGTCCCGCGTTACCTTGGCCACGATCGAGGCCGCGGCGATGGAGAGGCATCGGCCGTCGCCCTTGATCACTGTTTGCGCCGGGCAGGGCAGATCGGGGGCGCGGTTGCCGTCGATCAAGGCGGCGTCGGGCGGCGCGGGCAATGCTTCGACCGCGCGCTGCATCGCGACGAATGTGGCCTGCAGGATATTGATGCGGTCGATCTCGGCCGGCTCGGCGATGCCGACGCCATAGTCGATCAGGCCATCCAGGACCGCGAACAGCTCTTCCCGGGTTTTGCGGCTGAGTTTCTTGGAATCGTCCAGACGGTCGAGCAGGGCCTGCGGCACGCGGGCCGGATCAATTATCGCCGCCGCCGCGACGACCGGTCCCGCCCACGGTCCGCGGCCGGCTTCGTCCACGCCCGCCACGCGGCCGCCCAACTCGGTCTCCAGCATCAGGTTCGGCATCGTCCGGCGCCTCCGTCGCCTCGGTGGATTTTGATGTCTCGGGTTCGTCCGATTTGTCGGTTTTCTTAGTCTTCTCGGTTTTCTCGGTCTTGTCCGCTTCTTTCGCCGGTTCCGCCGTCTTGGTCGCTTCCGTATCCTCCGCCGATTCGGCGGCGGAACCGGGGCCCTCGAGCGCCGGCGGCGGTCCGCTGCCCTCCGGATCGGACTCTTCGGAGCTGTCGCCTTTGGCTTTATCGGCAGGCTTTCGCCGGAAGGTCACGGACATGATCCGGTCGGTGATCCGGCGCGTGAACCGCCATTCGCGGATATACATGATCCGCAGCAGGTCGCTCCAGGAGTCGATGCGCCGCGCCGCTCTGCGCTGCAGCCGCCGCGCGCTTTCCATGTAGAGCGGGCTGGACACCAGCGACAGGACGGTGACCGCGACGATGAGGCGGTGGATATCCGTATTGATGATCGCGTGATCGATCGCCGCCGCGCCGAGAACGAACGAGAATTCACCGATCTGCGCGAGAATGACGCTCGATAGGAAGGCGACCTGCCACCGTTCCCCGAGCATATGGAGCACGGTGATATTCAGCGCCGATTTGAACACCGTGATGAACAGCCAAAGGAGGACCACCAATCCGATATTATCCCATAGGAAGGGCAGGTCGATCAGCAGCCCGATCGACAGGAAGAACATCATCATCAGGATGCTCTCGATCGGTTTGGCCATCTGGTAGACGATTTGGCGCTGCGCGCTGTTGCCGACGATCAACCCGGCCAGGAACGCGCCGAACGGCGGCGATAGCCCGAGCAGGCCCGCCGCGGCGGCGAAACCGAAACAGGCACACAGCGCCATCAGTGGCGCCAGGTCGGGCTTGTTGACCAACAGGTCGGCGAACAGCAGATTGATCTTGCGCCGGCCGCTCAGGAAGATGATGACGCCGGTCAGGATGGCGACAGCGGCGAAGACCTTGGCGAAGACCCAAAGCGAGATATCGCCGCCCGACATGCTGCCGATGATCAGCAGGATCGGTGCGACCGCGAGATCCTGCGCGATCAGCACGCCGACGGTAATCCGGCCCGCGCGGGTGCGCAGTTCGCCTATATCCTGCAGCATGCGCACGGCGACGGCGGTGCTGCTGAGCGCGAGCACGAAACCGAACAACACGGCCTGTTCCGGCGGCCAGCCGAGCAGATACATCAACAGAAGCATCGCGCCCACGCTGACGGTGATCTGCATCGCCGTCGTCAGCACGGCGAGCCGCCACATGCGGCGGAAACTGCGCAGCGATAATTCCATGCCGATGAAGTAGAGCAGCATCAGCACGCCGAGCTCGGCCAGGAAATGGACCTGCTCGCGATCCTGCACCAGCTCGAAACCGGTCGGGCCGAGGATCACGCCCGCCAGGATGTAGCCGACGATCGCCGGCTGTCTCAGCCAGGACATCGCCATGCCGCAGACCATCGCCGCGAGGGCGACGATCGTGATTCCCGTAAGTTCCTGCGCACCTTCCATTGCGGCGAAACCCTAGCAGCACAGCGTTGCGTTGACGTTAACCTTTTGCCGTGATTCGCGCGCTCACAACAGGGAAAGTTGATCGCCTGCCTGGGGTGGCGGCCGGAATTTTGACACATCGAGCGGGCGGTCCCGTTTCCCGAGGCCAAACCGCTTCACGGCCAGGCGATGGCGCTTGCGCAGCAAGTCGGCATAGCTGCCGGTACCGCGCATCCGCACGCCCCATTCGGACTGATAGGACCCGCCGTTCCGCGTGTCCCGGATCAATGACAGCACGTGCTTGGCGCGGTCCGGGAAATGGGCGTGCAGCCATTCCTCGAACAGGTGGCGGATCTCGAGCGGCAGGCGCAGCAGGATATACCCGGCCCCTTGCGCGCCGGCTCCGGCGGCCGCCTCGAGGATCCGTTCGAGCTCCATGTCGTTGATTGCCGGGATCATCGGCGCGGCCAACACGGTTGTCGGTACGCCGGCGCCGCTCAATGCTTCCAGGGCTGCGAGCCGTTTCCCGGGGGTCGCGGCGCGCGGTTCCATGACGCGCGCGGTATGGCGGTCGAGCGTAGTGATCGACAGGGCGACGGAAGCCAGGTCGCGCGACGCCATATCGGCCAGGATATCGATGTCGCGCAGGATCAGCGCCGACTTCGTGACGATCGTGACCGGATGGTTGAATTCCTGCAGCACCAGCAGGATTTGCCGCATGAGCTGCTTTTCCCGGTCGATCGGCTGATAGGGATCGGTGTTGGTGCCGAGGGCGATCTTCGCCGGCTCGTATTTAGGGTTCCGCAACTCCCGGCGCAGGATGTCGGCCACGTCGGGTTTGTAGAAAAGGCGGCTTTCGAAATCGAGGCCCGGCGACAGGCCGTAATAGGCGTGGGTCGGGCGCGCGAAACAATAAACGCAGCCATGTTCGCAGCCCCGGTAGGGATTGATCGAGCGGTCGAACGGCACGTCCGGCGACGTGTTGTAGGTAATGACATGCCGGGCCGTGTCGATGCCGAGGGTCGTGCGCAAGGGCGGCGGGTCCTCGTCGTCGCCGGGCCAGCCGTCATCGACCCGCACGAGGTCGTGGCTTTCGAACCGGCCTGTCTTGTTGCTGACGGCCCCGCGTCCCTTGCGCGGCAGATCGGGCAAGATGTCGTCCATCTGAAAACGATATGGAACAAAAGAAGAACATTCAAGATGATTCTGGGTATGGCCCACCATTGACGGCGTGCTACATATCCGGCCATGGACAAGATTAGCGTCATCATTCCCACCTTGAACGCGGCGGCGGCGCTGCGGGAGTCGTTGCCGGCGGTCGGCGCGTTTTCGGCGCTCGACCTGTTGTCCGAGGTGATCTTCGCCGACGGCGGATCGAGCGACCAGACCGCGGTGATCGCGGAGGAATCCGGTGCGGTCTTTTTGCCGGCGGACAAGGGGCGCGGGACGCAGCTTGCCGCCGCGGCGGATGCGGCGCGCGGCGATTGGCTGCTGTTTTTGCACGCGGATACGGCGCTGGAACCCGGCTGGGACGACGTCGTGCGAACCTTCATCGACGATCCGGGAAATGCCGATCGGGCGGGGTATTTCCGCTACCGCCTGGACGACCGGTCGGCGGGCGCGCGCTGGCTGGAGATGCTGGTGGCCTTGCGCTGCCGGCTGTTTCGTTTGCCTTACGGCGATCAAGGATTGTTGATTTCGCGGTCGTTGTATCAACGGCTCGGCGGGTTCAAGCCGGTGCCCCTGATGGAAGACGTGGATTTGGTCCGGCGCGTCGGATGGCGTCGGTTGACGGCCTTGCCGAGCGCCGCGGTGACGTCGGCGGTGCGTTACCGTCGGGATGGCTATGTCCTGCGGCCGCTCCGCAACCTGGGCTGTCTCATGCTCTATTTCCTCGGCGTCCCGCCGCGCACCATCGTCAAGCTCTACGGGTGAGGCCGCGCCTCGTCATATTCGCGAAAGCGCCTCGCCTGGGCACGGTAAAGACCCGGCTCGCCCGCGATATCGGGCCGGTCGCGGCGCTGCAGTTCTACGTCAACACGATGCGTCGGATCACCCGCCGGTTGGCGCGCGATCCGCGCTGGGACACGGTGCTGGCGGTGACGCCGGGCGATGGTGGCTGGCCTGCCGGTGTTCCCCGCATCGCGCAAGGCACCGGCGATCTCGGCGACCGCATGGACCGGGTGATGCGGACGATGCCGCCGGGCCCGGTCGTCATCATCGGTACGGACATTCCCGACATCGAGCCGCGGCATATTGCCCAGGCCTTCGCGCGGCTCGGCGATCATGGGGCGGTCTTCGGACCGGCGGACGATGGCGGCTACTGGCTGATCGGGCTGCGACGGCGGCCGTTCACGCCGCGGTTGGCCGGGCCGGTGCGCTGGTCGACCGAACACGCCCTGGTGGACACGCGCCGGCTGCTCGGGCCGAGGGTGACGACGGCGATGCTGGAAACACTGACGGATGTAGATGACGGCGCGGGGCTGGCCCGCTGGCGGGACAAACAGCGGCGTGGGCGGCGTTAGGTTTCCTGCAGCCGCGGCATCAGTTCGACGAAATTGCAGGGCCGGAACCGGTTGTCGAGCTGGTGCACCAAGATTTCATCCCAGGCATCGCGGCAGGCCCCGGTCGATCCCGGGAGGGCAAACAGATAGGTGCCCTGTGCGACGCCGGCCATGGCGCGGCTTTGGATCGTCGACGTGCCGATCTTCTGATAGCTGACCCACCGGAACAACTCGCCGAAACCGGGGATGTCCTTCTCGCAAATCCGGTCGAAGGCCTCCGGCGTGACGTCGCGTCCGGTGACGCCGGTGCCGCCGGTGGCGATCACCACGTCGATCTCCGGGTCGGCGACCCAATCCGCCAAGATATCGGCGATGGTATCCGCTTCGTCCTTGACGATCTTACGTGCCGCCAGGACATGCCCGGCGCTTTCCAGCCGCTCGACCAGGGTGTCGCCCGACCGGTCGTCGGCTTCCGTTCGCGTATCGGAAACGGTCAGGACTGCGATGTTGACGGGTAGAAAAGGCCGTTTTTCATCCAGTGGCACGATACTCAGAGTCCCGTGGCGTTTTCACTCGCATAGCTGCTCGGCTTGCTGTCGAGCGAGGTGTAGCTCGGCCACTCGCCGGATGCAATGGCGTCGAGCGACGGCGCGGGCTGACCAAGGCGGTAACGGTAGATCCAAAGATTGGTCAAAACGCGCTCGACATAGTCACGGGTTTCGCTGAGCGGAATGCTCTCGATGAACAGCAGCGGGTCGCCCAGATAGTCGTTGCGCCGCCGCCATTTCCGCAGGTTGCCTGGACCGCCGTTATACGCCGCGACCGTATAGAACAGGTCGCCGTCGATGTTGGGGTCTTCCAGCAGATGATGAACGTATTTCTGACCCAGAGTCATGTTCAGCTCGGGGTCGAAGAGTTGGCCCCGCCGCGATCCGCGGAACCGCTTGCCGGCCATGTAGCTGGCGGTGCGCGGCATCAGCTGCATCAACCCGCGCGCGCCGGCGCGGCTCTTGGCCCGGATTCGAAAGCGCGATTCCTGCCGCATCACGGCGTATAACAACGCACGGTCGATGGTAAAGCCGTTCGCCGGCTTCCATTCGGGCAGCGGGTAGAGGGCCGAATCGTACGTCTCGTTGTCGCGGTGGTGCAGTACGTCGCCGACGCGCAGCGACAGCGACGGCAGATTGTGCCGCACCGAAACGGACACCAGCACGCGCGCCATCTCGGGCGAGAGGGCGCCGCCGATCCGCTTCAGCTCCTTTTCCGCCCGGCTTACCTCGTCGACCTGCAACAGGGCGACCGCGCGTTTCACATGCGGCTTCTCCTGCAGGGCCTGCCAGGCGTTGCCGGTCGGCGAGGGCAACGACCAGTCGTAAGACGGTTCGGTGCCGAGCGACCGGATCGCCAGAAGACCATAGAAGGTGCGCGGATAGCGCGCCGCCTTCTTCAAATAGTAATTCACGCGGTCCGGTTTCCCGCTTACCAGATAGGCGCGCCCGGCCCAGAAGGCCGCAGCGGACCGGGTCCATTTGGAGCGGAGCTTGCCGTCGGACATGGCGCCGAAATGCCAGGCGGCCAACTCGGCGTCGCCAAGCCGCCACGCGGCCAGTCCGGCCCACCAATGCGCCATCGGCACCACGGTGCCGGATCGCTTGCCTGCTGGCGATGCGAGTTCCAGAGCTTTCTTGGCCTTGCCCATATGGAATAGACCGCCGGCGACCTGCGCGCGGCTCTCGTCCAGGCTGACCGCATCGAAGACGCGCCGGGTCTTCGACCGGTTGAGCAGCTTCAAGGCCCGCGTCGTGCGGCCGCGATAGAGGTGGTTGCGGATGCGGCGTTGGGTGGTCCGGACATAGCGCCGCTTCCAGGAACTCAGCCGGTGATAGCCGGTGCGGCCCTCGTAACGATCGCGGCGGGTCTGTTGTACGACAAATTTCTCGCGGACCGGCTGCGGCGGCCGGCGGTAATTCTTCGGTCGCCGCTTGAGGGCCAACTTGTAGACGCGTTCCGCGCCGGGATGATCGCGGTAGCGGACCATCCAGTCCCGCAGTTCCTTATAGCGGGAGCGATAGTTGCGGTGCATCAGCCGTTGGTATTTCACATGGCCGAGTAATACGGGGTTCGAGAGTTTCTTGATCAACTTGTCGGCCTGGCTCCAGCGCCGCCGCTCCTGGAGATCGAATATCCGTTGATACAGGTTGGCATCCGATGCCGAGAGGATGCGCGGCAAATCGACGCCGGACATCGGCGTGGCGTCATGCGCCGGTAAATTGGCAATTTGCTGCGGGTCCGGCGTCTGAACGACGCCGGCCGCGGTCAGCGGCGCCTGCGTTGCGATAGGTGGTTCGGCCGCCGGGATTTCTCCGGTCGCCTCGGCCGCCTGATCGGCGTTCTCGCCCACGGCGCGATAGTCTTCGACCGGGTTGGCGGCGGCTCTTTTCCGTGCGTGTTCGGCGGCCCGGATGCGGGCGGCCTCGTCGCGGGAAAGCTGCCGCAGCATCGACCGGACCGAGCTTGTCGGGACGGATACATCCGTGTCCGGCGTGGTCATCAGGAAGCCCGGCACCGGCTTATCGCTGGAATCGTAGAATTCCAAATCCTCCGCCGCGGTTGCGGCGGTGGCAAAGCTGATAGCCGAAAACAGGGCGATCAAACGGACGGCGTCGCGCGTTTGCGTGAACCTTGGCATGGTCAATTTGAAGGGGTTTAACCCCTGCTCCCCTAAGTCTTTATGAGTAGAATTATCGCGAATTTCTACTCAAATCGCAAGCATTAGGGATAAAGAATTAGTATAGATTTATGAACAACTGATTTACTTAAGAATTTATGGTTAATTATTATTAACAATTTCATTTAATTTATAACGAAGACTAAGTAAATCACACCAAGATTCTCTTTTTTGACCTGGTTGTCGCAACAAATACGCAGGATGGAAGGTCGCAATAGCTGGTATCGGCGCGTCGAGACCCGGCGAATAGTGTTCGTACCACTTGCCCCGCAGGCGCATGATGCCTTCGGTGCGGTCGAGCATTGTCTTGGCCGCGGTGCCGCCGAGGTAGACCAATACCTTTGGTGCGGCCAGTTCGATATGCCGGCGGATAAAGGGCATGCAGGCCGCGATCTCCGCGGTGGTCGGGCTTCGGTTGCCCGGCGGCCGCCAGAACAGGATGTTGGAAATATAGGCGCCCTTGTCGCCATGCTCGCCGCGCGCCAACCCGATCGGGGCCAGCATTTGATCGAGCAACTTGCCGCTGGCGCCGACGAAGGGCTTGCCCCGCCGGTCCTCTTCGACGCCGGGCGCTTCCCCGACGAACATCACTGCGGAGTCGGCATGGCCGTCGGAAAACACCGTGTTGGTCGCGGTGAACTTCAGGGCGCATCCTTCGAAGGCGGCAACGGCTTCCCGCAACTCGTCCAGTGTCTTGGCGCCCGATGCGGCGCTCGATGCGTCCGCCGCCCCCTGCGCCGGCGCCACCAGATCCGGCGACGCCGCGACCGCCGGTCGCGTTTGTGCGGACGGCGAAGTGGCTTGAGGTGTAGGCGGGCCGGTTTGCGCAGGCTGCGGCGCGGGTTGTTGCGATGGAGAAGGGGTCGCAAAGCGGTCGATCGGTGCATCGGCGATCGCTTCGTCGGCGCCCATCTCGGTGAGCCAGCGCAGCGCCGCTTCAGGGCTCAGTTCCGGGGGCATATCGCGGTCGTTTCCGGCCATTCTGATCCGTCCTCGCTCGGGACTCTCTACCAAAATAGACTAGATTGCTATAGACATCGGCCAACAACAATTACAGTGCACTAGACGAGGCGGACGAAAATGGAACGGGACTCCATGGAATATGACGTCGTCATCGTCGGCGGCGGCCCGGCGGGGCTGGCGGCGGCGATACGGCTGAAACAGCTGTGTGGAGAGCAGGAAAAGGACGTTAACGTCTGCCTGATCGAGAAGGGCTCGGAGGTGGGCGCCCATATCCTGTCGGGCGCGGTTCTCGAGACGCGCGCGTTGGACGAGTTGATCCCCGACTGGTCCGACAAGGATGCGCCGCTGAACACGCCCGTGACCGACGAGAAGTTCATGTTCCTGTCGGAGAGTGGCGGTTTTTCGATCCCGAACTTCCTGCTGCCGCCGCCGATGCACAACAAGGGCAACTACATCATCAGCCTCGGGAATCTGTGCCGCTGGCTCGGCGAACAGGCGGAAGCGCTTGGCGTGGAAATCTATCCTGGCTTCGCGGCGTCCGAGGTGCTGTACGACGACACCGGCGCGGTGCGCGGGGTGGCGACCGGCGACATGGGCGTCACCCGGGAGGGCGAGCAAGGCCCGAACTTCCAGCCGGGCATGGAGCTGCACGCGAAATACACCTTCTTCGCCGAAGGGTGCCGCGGGCACCTCGGCAAGGAACTGATGGAGAAATTCAATCTGCGCGACGGCGTGGAGGCGCAGACCTACGGCATCGGTCTGAAAGAACTGTGGGAGGTCGAGCCGGAAAACCATCAGGAAGGCCTCGTCGTGCACACCGCCGGCTGGCCGATGGATAGCGGTACCTACGGCGGCTCGTTCCTGTATCATCTGGAAAACAACATGGTCTCGGTCGGATATGTCGTCGGGCTGGATTACACGAACCCGTTCCTGTCACCGTACGAGGAATTCCAACGCTTCAAGACGCATCCCAAGATTCGCGGTACTTTCGAGGGTGGCCGCCGCGTCGCCTATGGGGCGCGGGCGATCAACGAAGGCGGGTTGCAATCGCTGCCGAAAATGTCCTTCCCCGGCGGTTTGCTTATCGGTTGTGACGCCGGCACCGTGAACATGCCCAAGATCAAGGGGTCCCATACCGCGATGAAGTCCGGCATGATCGCCGCTGAGTTGGCCTTCGAGGCCTTGACCGGCGGCGCGCCGGAACCCGAACTGGCCGGATACGGCGACGCCTTCCGAGCCTCCTGGGCCTACAAGGAGTTGCACGAGGCCCGCAATGTGCGGCCGGCGTTCAAATGGGGCCTGCTGGGCGGCACGCTTTATACCGGGATCGACCAGGTGCTGTTGCGCGGCAAGGCCCCGTGGACCTTGAGCCATGGGCACGCGGACCACGAGACGCTGCGCAAGGCCGCCGATAGCAAGCCGATCGACTACCCCAAACCCGACGGGAAGATAACCTTCGACCGTCTGACCAGCGTGTCCTTCTCGGCGACCAACCACGAGGAAGACCAGCCGGTCCATCTCACGCTGCAGGACGATGCGGTGCCGATCGAGATCAACCTCGCCGAATACGATGCGCCGGAACAGCGTTATTGCCCGGCCGGGGTGTACGAGATCGTACGCGAGGATGACGGCTCCAATCCGCGTCTGCAGATCAATGCGCAGAACTGCGTTCATTGTAAGACCTGCGACATCAAGGACCCGACCCAGAACATCAAATGGGTGGTGCCGGAGGGTGGCGGCGGGCCGAATTATCCCAATATGTAGGGCAACCGATTGCCGCTGTTGGCGTTGCGGCAACTCGAGTAGTATTTCGCCGGAATACCCCTGCCGGAGAGTTGTATGTGGCGCCGGATTGGGTCATTTTTCATGCCATGAGTGCAAAGAGGATCTCGGATAAGCCCATGCTGCGCATACGGATAGGGTATCGGACGGCCGCTAAGAGAGTGGCGCTCGCCACGATGGTCGGCGGCGCATTGATCGCCTGCACGCCGGACGAGGAAACCAGCAGCCAGGATGTCGCCGATGTCGGCCGCTCGGCGATAAAGCTGAAGGGAACGCCCGCCGAAGGGTCCGTCTTCGGGAGTTTCCTGGCCGGCCGTTTTGCCGAGAGCGAGTCCGACCTTTCCTTCGCCGCCAGTATGATGGAACGCGTCCTGGAGGAAAATCCGGACGACGCGCGTATCCTGCGGCGCGCCTTTACCCTGACCCTCGGCGCCGGCAAGACGAAACGCGCATCCGAGCTCGCGAAACGCTATCTCGACGGCGGCGGTACGCTGACCTCCGCTTCGCTGCTGGTCGCCGCGCAGGATCTGAAATCCGGCGAATACGATGCCGCCCTGGCGCGCATCGAGGCATTGCCGAACAGCGGTCTCGGGCGTTTCGCCAAGCCGCTCGGTCGGTCCTGGCTGTTTGCCGCCAAGAAGGATTACGACGGTGCGCTGACGGCGCTCGGCGAGCTTGAGAAGGAAAAGGGCTTCGAGGCGATGGCGGGCCTACACTCGGGGCTTATCGAGGAACAGGCCGGCCGGCCCGAGGCGGCGGAGAAACGCTACCGGAAGCTCGCGGAGAATCCGAAGGAAGCCGCGTCGCGCGTGGTTCGGGTCCTGGCCTCGCTGTTGCAGCGCTCCGGCAAGGCGGACGAAGCCCGCAAGGTGATCGAGGCCAAGCTGGAGCACACGCCCGAGAGCATGATCCTTCTCGAGGATCTGCAAGTTCTGAAGGATGGCAAGAAGCTGCCGCAACTCGTATCGACGCCGGTGCAGGGTTTCGCCGAAGGATTGTTCAACATCGCGTCGGCGCTACCGCGTGACCGGGCGGAGAATATCGTCCTGCTGTACGGGCGTGTCGCGCTTGACCTGGATCCGAAATTCTCGCTCAGCAGTCTGTTGGTCGGCGACGTGCTGGTCTCGCGCGAACGCTTCAACGAAGCGATAAAGGTCTACCGCGAAGTGCCGAAGGACACCGCCTACGGTTGGTCCGCGCAGCTTCGCATCGCCGATGCCCTATACGAGTTGGAGAAGCTGGACGAAGCGACGGCTCATCTGGAGGATATGGCCAAGCAGCGGCCAAACCGAATGGACATGCTGCTGAAACTCGGCAACTACTTACGGTACAAGGAAAAATTCACCGAAGCCGTGAAGGCTTACGATCGCGCCTTTGAGCGGCTGAAGAATCCAGGCCGTCGGCATTGGACGCTGTACTATTCCCGCGGCATCGCGCTGGAGCGCTCCAAGCAATGGGATCGCGCCGAGAAGGATTTCCTGAAGGCGCTGGAGTTCGAGCCGGAACAGCCCTATGTGCTCAACTACCTCGGATATTCCTGGGTCGAGCAGGGTAAGAATATCGACCAAGCCCGCGACATGATTCAACGTGCGGTGCAGCAGCGGCAGAACGACGGCTATATCGTCGACAGCATGGGCTGGGTGCTATACCGGCTCGGCAACTACAAGGATGCCGTTACCCAGTTGGAACGGGCGGTGCAGTTGCGGCCGCAGGATCCGGTGATCAATGATCATCTCGGCGATGCCTATTGGCGTGTCGGCCGGCGGCACGAGGCGCGCTTCCAGTGGCGCCGCGCCCTCAGCTTCAAGCCGACGGACGAGAATAAGGAAAAGATCGAGGGCAAGCTCAAGGAAGGCTTGGGCGATCCGGAACCGCTCGGTAAATCGGATAAGAATGGATGAGCGGTCGGGACGCCGGCATTGTCGCGGTTGAAGCGCCCGCGAAGGTAAACCTCTATCTGCATGTTACCGCCCGCCGCTCGGACGGATACCACGAACTCGATACATTGATGGTGTTCACGGACCTGGGTGACCGGCTGACCGTAGCACCGTCGGACGGATTATCGCTGGCGGTCGAGGGACCGTTCGCCGGGAACCTGCCCACTGACCCTGAGAGCAACCTGGTGATGAAGGCGGCGCGCGCTCTGGCCGAGGCCGCTGGTGTCGTGCCGACGGCGGCGATGACGCTGACGAAGAACCTACCGGTCTCCGCCGGGCTGGGCAGCGGATCGTCCGACGCGGCCGCCGCCTTGAAGGCGTTAGCACGCCATTGGGGTATCCCTGCGGGGAGCGTCGACTTGAGCAAGATCGGCCTTGGCCTCGGCTCGGACATTCCGGGTTGCCTCGAAGCCCGGTCGATTTTCGTCAGCGGCACCGGCGACCGCATCGCGCCGACGCCGCCGTTGCCGCCGGCCGACATGCTGTTGGTGAACCCGGGGGTGCAGCTTTCCACGAAGTCGGTATTCGAGGCCCGAAAGGGCGGGTTTTCCCCGGAAGCGCGCTTCGACAAGGCGCCGGGTGACGTTCGCGCCCTTGCCGATTTGCTGGAAAATCGGACCAATGACCTGACCGATCCGGCGATCCGGTTGAGCCCGATCATCGAGGAGGTGTTGGCGGCGATCGATTCGGCGCCCGGCTGCCGCCTCGCCCGGATGTCGGGCAGTGGCGCCACCTGTTTCGGCCTGTTCGACGACGCCGAGACGGCCACTCGGGCGCAGGAGCAAATCCAGCGCGAAAACTGGTGGGCCGCCGTAACGCGGTTGATCGGTTGAGCCGGGTCCATAAGGAACCGGAATGCCGTGCGGGAGATTGCCATCGAACGTCTTGCCGTGCGCGGCGTTCGCCTCTATGTTTCCGCCGCCGTTGGGGCGTAGCCAAGCGGTAAGGCAACGGGTTTTGATCCCGTGATCGCAGGTTCGATCCCTGCCGCCCCAGCCAATCCTTATCTGAAAAATTCGACCGCCGCGTCGGGCCTGTTCAGCCCAACATCCGCACCATCGCGCGCACCGCGGCGGGGACCGGTTCGATCAGCGGGATCGTCATCCTGAGCGCCAGGGTTTTGGCCGCTTGGGCGAGCGGACCGCCGCCGATCACCACAGCTTCCGCCCCGTCGTCCACGCAACGTTGGATGGCGCCCTCGAGGGCGTCGGCCAGCCGGGCCGGGTCGGCCATATTGTAGGACGTATCGCCGTCGGTGAGGCGGGTCGACACGAACTGTGGCGCGAAGCCGTAGGCCTCGGCGCGCTTTCGGATGGCGGCTTCGAGACCGGGCAGCGTGGTGGCGACGCCGAACCGCCTTCCGCCGGCGGCCGCTTCGGCCATACCTGCCTCGGCGATACCCGCCACCGGCACAGGCAGGCATTGCCGTGCCGCGTCGAGGCCCGGATCGCCGAAGGCTGAAATGATGTAACCGTCTGCGTTGTCTTCGATCGAAGCCAGCAACGCGGCAACGGCGCCGGCGGCGGTTTCCAGGCCGGCCTCGTCGGTGATCAGCGGCGAGCCTTCCGTGACGGTGGCGCCGGTCACGGTGATACCCGACGGCGCCGCGGTCTGGGCGATGTCCGCCATCAACCGTGTCGTCTTTGTATTGGTGTTGGGATTGATCAGCGTAATGCGGCGCATGGCGTGTCCCAGAAACGCGGGCCTAGTTGGCTCACCTAAGCCATAGTATCAGCGTCGATCCGCGGGCGGTGTTATACCGGCGCGGTCGAACAAATAGGTCTCGATGTCGTTTTTCACCGCCTTTCTGTAGGCCTCGCGGTACGTATCGTCGCTTGAAACCCCAGCCAAGGACAGCCCCATGGCGGCGTTGACCTCGTAAACGATACACCGGCCGTCCTGGCGGAAGCCGAAGTCGAAACCGTAGATATCGAGGTTTGTCGCGTCGATGATATCGCGGAAATAGTCTTCGGGGGCGCTATCGAGCATTGCCACGGGATCTTCGTAAAAGGCGATTTCCTCTTTGTCGAAGCCGAGTCCGGACCAGTCCAGCGCTGCGCGACCCTCGCCGTGGACATTCCACCCCGACCCGACATGCAGACCGCAGGGAACCAATTTGTCGCCGATACGCGCGAACCGATAGCGGCGAAAATATCCATCCGTGGATTGGCAGTTGTGATAGGCGATCGCGTAGAAATCCGCGAAGGGATGACTGCGAAGCAGTTCCCATAACTCGGCTTCGGTCTGCACGAGCGTCACGCCGTGACCGGAATTCGTATGCAAGGGGCGCAGAATAACCGGGAATTCCATCTCGGCAAGGATACGGTCACGGGTCGCGGCGGCGTCGGTTTCGTGGGCGATCCGAATCGTGTGGGGAAACGTGAATTTCTCGGCCGCGGCGAAACGTTTGGCATTGCCCTCACGTGTTGTCTGCCTAACTGCCGCCGGCGAATTAACCAGTGGCATCGGCAATGCGGCGGCCATGCGGTCGACCCGTTCGGCTTGCCCGCGTGCGTCGATGCGTTCGAAGACCGGCCGGTTGTTCAAGGCAATGTCGAACTCGGACAAGTCCAGCACCTCGCCGAGGTTTTCGATGGTGTCGGACAATACATGGGTGAATGCGATTCGGTCCGACGGCAAATAGGACGGGAAATTACCCTGTGCATAGACCATCGGGCGGCGCTCGATGTGGGTAAAAGATTCTTCGCCAAACGCGTCCAGGACCAACACCCGTAAAGCCGGGGTGCCGGAACTGCGGGTCTGACTAGGAAATCTCTCGATTGCGGCACGGGTAATCCGCGCGGCGTCTACCGTGGCGCCACTGTGGTAGTTGGCCGCCGACAAGGCTTGATAATGTTTCATCTGATCCGGGTCCGCCGATAGGGTCGTCGAGAATGCTTGCCGGGCGTCGGCGAACCTCCCCATACGAAACATCAGCCGGCCCCACAGATAACGTCGTTCGATCGGCGACCCGATGTTGTTGTTCAAAGCATTGCGGATGACCGTGGCGGCATCTTCGAATTGACCGCCCTCGATCAAGGCGTCGGCATAGGCCATCTGGGTGTCGCCACGGGTCGGTTCGATTTGCACCGCGACCTTTAGGTCGTCGGTGGACTCTCTGTACCGGCCTAGCGCCGCATACATCATTCCCCGATTGCGGCGTGCCGCAAAATGCTCGGGCGACGCCTCGATCGCGGCGTCGAGATGTCGCAGGGCGGCTTCGTGTTCGCCGTTTTGGATAAGCGCGGCGCCGAGATTGCTTAGGGCCGTTGGGTTGTCCGGCAAGAGGACCAGTGCCGCCTCCGCGCGTTTACGCGCGACCGCGAAGTCCCGGCGCTGCATGGCGATTCCGAAGCTGAGCGTCTGGGCCCCCGCATGGGTCGGTGTTTCAACGAGAATACCGGCCAACAGGGTTTCGGCCTCGTCGAAGCGTCCGTTCGTCGCAGCCTCCGATGCTTTTTCGAATGCGCTTTTTCCGGTCTGTTCATCCATACGGCGGTCTCTCGTCTCCTCCACCCGTCAACTCGGCGATTTTCCGGCGCTGTGTTCTTTGGCCTTTTCGAACAACAGATCGGTGATCAATCTCTTTATTTCGTCGCACTGTGCGGTTCGGTACGGGAAGGTCTCCAAATCGCCGCCGTTGGCGATGGCCATCGCACTGTTGACTTCGTAGACAATGATTCGGCCGTCTTCCTTGCGGATTCCGAAATCGATCCCAAAGACGTCCAGGTCGACAGCCTCTACGATGTCGCGGAAGAACTCTTCGGGCGGTGCGTTGAGCACTTGTTCCGGGTTGTCCCAGAAATTTTTCTCCTCGACGTCGAGGCCGAGTTCGGCCCATTTTTCGGGTCCATGCTCCCAACTGTGGACGTTCCAACTGAAATCGGCACGTAGGCCGTCCGGAATAAGTTGCCCGCCGACACAGGCTATCCGATAGCGCCGAAACATCCCGTCCGGCGACGTGCAGTCGTGGTAGTCGATCGCGTAGAAGTTGGACAATGGATTCTGCCGGAGAACCTCGCGCAAGCCGTCTTCGTCCTCGATGAGCATGACGCCGTGGCCGACATGGGTGTGGCGCGGCCGAAGGATAATCGGGAACCGTGTATGGGCCAAAACGTGGTCGACGGTGGCGTCGATGTTTGTTTCGTGCCGGACGCTAATCGTGCGCGGAAAGACAAAGTTTTCGGCTTCGCCAAACCGTTTGGCATTCGCCTCGCGTGTCATCATGCTCACGGCCGCCGGCGCGTTCACGACAGGCATCGGCAGGTCCGATATCCATTTTTCGTATACTTCGGCTTGATTGCGGGCTTCGAGCCGCTCGAAGACCGGACGATTGTTGATGGCGACATCGTACCGGTTCATATCCAGTGCGTCTTTCAGGTCGCAGCCGGTATCCACGATGGCGTGGGTATAGGTGATCCGCTCGATGGGTAGAAATGCCGGGAAATTCCCCTTGATATAATTGACCGGACGACGGCCGATATCGGCAAAGAAATCCAGGCCCATCGGCTCGAGTACTAGGACTCGAAGATCGGGGGTATCGCCGCCGCGCTCGAAGCTTGGGAATTTTCGGTAGGCGCCCGCGGTGACCTTCTCTGCATGGATCATGTCGCCGCAGTGGAAACTCGCCGCTGCCAAGGCCTTGTAGTATTTCATATCGCTTGCATCAGCCGATAGAACCGCGGCAAAAGCTTGCCGCGCGTCGGCAAAGCGGTTCATGCGGAACATCAAGCGGCCCCAATAATAGGTTCGCTCGACTTGTGATCCGATGTTGCGATCCTTCGCTTCGCGAATTACCGCCGCGGCTTCTTCATGTTGTCCGGACTCGGTCAGCGCGTCCGCTAGCGCCATGCGCGTATCACTGCGGTTCGGCTGGGCGGCGACGGCGATCCTGATATCCTCGACGGCTTCCGTGTATTGGCCGAGCGATGCCTTCAACATGCCCCGGTTCCGTCGCGCGAAGAAATGTTTGGAGTCCGCTTCCACCGCCGCGTTCAAATGCGGCATCGCGGCTTCGGTGTGGTTGTCTTGGATTAGGGCCGCGCCGAGATTGCTGAGCATGCTCGGATCGCCCGGCATCAGGGTCAAAGCCGCTTCCGCGCGCTTCCGGGCGAGCCCGAAATCGCCGCGCCGCATGGCGATCGCGAAACTCAGCGTCTGTGCCCGGGCATCCTTCGGTGTCTCGACCAGCACGGTGGCCAGCAGTGTCTCGGCTTCGTCCAGCCGCCCCTGCTTGGCGGCCTCGGACGCTTGCTCGAAGGCGGTCGATTCCTTTGGCTCGCTCATTCGGCTTCCTTCGTCCTTTCGGCGGTTGGGACGATAGTACCGCCTTGAGCGCGGCTAAGCCGAATCCCTCGAAAGGATAATCCCTTTGCGCCATTCGGGGTATCGGATAACCGGTCAGCGGGTCCGCTGCATCGCGTCGATATAGCGCTGAATCCGACCCTTCAGCCCGGGCACGGCGGCGGAGCGGGACAAGTCCGCCATGTCCTCGGCGCGGGTATCCCGGGCCGTGGCGTCGAATAGGGCACGGGTGGCATCCACCTGCAGGGTTCGCGCCGCGGCGCTTGCATTGTTAATGATTTCGGGCCAGTCGTCCTCGGCGGCCAGGCCGGTCGCGAAGCCGATTTCCGCCGCTTCCTCGGCGTCGAAGGCGCGGGTTTCGTTCTGGATCGCCCGGGCGGCGTCGACGCCGATCCGGGATACCAGCCGCCGGGTCCCAAGAACGATCCCGAATGCCAGCCCGGGCATCCGGAACACGGTTCCGGGCGCGGCGATCCGCTGACTGCAGGCGCAAAATACGTCGGCGCCGGCGCCCATGGCGCGGCCCTTCGCCAAGGCAAGCGTTGGGAAGGGTAGAGAGTGGAGCCTCTGCAACACGGTCTCGATCCGGATGAAGCGCAACACCAGATCACCGTCGCTGCGGTCCGCGATGTCGCTGAGATCGAATCCCGCGCAGAAATGCTTTCCCGCAGCGTCGAGAATCAGCAGGCGGGTATCACCATCCTCGGCATGCGCGATAGCGTCGTCGAGCGCGTCGACCATCTCTTCGTTCAACGCGTTCGCCTTGTCGGCCCGGTTCAGCGTGACCCGAACCACGCCCTCGCTCTCGGGGCTTACCGCAACAACCGGCATCGGAACGGCCTAGACGTGGGCCGGTTGTGCTGCGGTCTTCCCTTCGCCGCCGAAGTAGCGGTTTTGCAGAATGCTTTGGTTGTCGTAAATCGAACCTGGGCCCGCGTCCGGCTGGTACGGCAGCGGGATGCGAACCGGCGCGGGCACGACCCGCGGCGTCAGGGTCGGTTCACCGCGGACGATCCGGTTGTTGAAATCCTCGAGACTGCCTTTCATGTCGGCGATCGGCCAGGCGTCCACCGCGGCATAGGCCTGCAGCAGGAAGGTGCGCGGCCGGTCGGACCGATTGAAGGCAGACCCGTGCACCAGACGGGCGTGATGGACGGTCAGCGTGCCTGCCGGGCCGGTTAACGGCACCGCGGCGGAGAAGTCGAGATCGCAGGCGTCCGGGTCCATCGCGCCGCAGAAATACCCTTGTGAATGGTGGTCGTAGGTCGGGCCTTTGTGGGTTCCCGGGAGGACCATCATCGGGCCGTTCTCTTCCGTGCAGTCGTCAAGGTAGATGCCGACGGCGAGCACATCGTCGTTGGTGTGCGGATAGAATGCCCAATCCTGATGCCATTCGACGGACTCGCCGACACCGGCGGATTTCATGTTCACCTTGGTGTTGTGCGTTCGGATGCCGCTCGGCCCGAGGATCGGGTCGAGGATGTCCATGATCAGGGGTTCGGCGGCATGGGCGTGGAAGAATTCGGAATTTGCGTGGGGCGATTTGATGCGGCGCACGCGCGGCGCTTCCGGTGTGTGGGACGGGTCGAGATCGAGCACGTCGTTGCTCTCGGTAAGATTGACCGCGTCTGCGACCATGCGGTCGACCTCCGCCTTGATTTCCGCGATCCGCGTCGGCGCGACCGCGTTCGGGAGCACGATGTAACCCTGCTCGAAATATGTATCGACCTGTTCCTGGGTAAGTTTTGCCGCCATCGTCTTGCTCCTGATCGAATATTGTGAAGGCATCATACAGGCTTATGAGGTGAGGGGCGAGGGCGGCCCAATGGAAAAATCCGGAACGGCGGATGATTTGACAGGGTCGCGTGAATCCCGGAGTTTTTGGACTGTCGCCGGCCGGGCGACGGCCCATAGCGGTTACACGTAAATCCGGAGGATGGTTAAGGATGGCGGACGAACTCGCCTTCGAAGGGCTCAAGGTATTCGATATGTCACAGGGCGTTGCCGCGCCGTATTGCGGCATGCTGCTGGCGCTGAACGGCGCGGACGTGATCAAGATGGAACCGCACGCTCCGGGCGATTGGAGCCGTGCGATGGGCAAGCCCTACGGCGACCAAAGCGCCAGTTCGGTGATCCTGTGCCGGGGCAAGCGCAGCATCGCGCTCGACCTGAAGAAGCCGGCAGGGAACGAGATCGCCAAGAAGCTTGCGGCGGAAGCGGACGTGATCCTTCAGAATTACCGGCCCGGCGTGATCGAAAAATTCGGTCTGGATTACGAGTCGGTCCGCGCGGGCAATCCGGACGTTGTTTATCTGTCGCTGACAGGCTTCGGGCCGACCGGTCCAAAGGCGAAGTTACCGGCGACGGATTCCGTCATGCAGGCCTTTACCGGGTTCATGTCGATCAACCGGGATGAGGCGGGCACGCCGCAGCGCATAAACTACTATGCGATCGACGTGATTACCGGGCTCTATTCCTTCCAGGCCGTCTCCAGCGCGCTGTACCGGCGGGCGACCAAGGGCGGCGGCAAGCATATCCGGACCAGCCTGTTGGAATCGGCGTTGAGCTTCCAGGACGTCAAGATGGTGGAATTCCAGTTGGAAGGCCCGGTCGCAGAACCGATCGGCGCGCCGGTCGGCACCTTCAAGAGCAAGGATGGCCATATCTGCGTCAACGCACGCCGTGATCCGCATTTCCAGGCGCTGTGCCGATTGCTCGGCCGCGAGGAGCTAATCGACGATCCGCGCTATGCGGACGCGCGTTCGCGGGTCGCCAATCGCGAGGATCTCCTGACCATCCTGCAGGATACGATCGCGACGCGGACCACGGCGGAATGGGTCGAGGCGCTCAGCGAGATCGATATCCTGAACGCGCCGGTGAATGATTACGGCAATCTCTTCCAGGAGGCCCAGGTCAAGGCGGTCGACGCCGTGCGTTGGATCGAGGCTGACGCGGTCGGCAAGGTTCCGATGGGCAATATTGCCGGCGTGCCGGCGGCCGCGACCGACAATCCTCGGTCGCATTCGCCCCATATCGGTCAGCACAGCCGCGAGGTTCTCGCCGAACTGGGGATGAGCGAATCCGAAATCGACGCCCTCTGCGCGGACGGCACGGTTGCCGCCTATGACACCAAATTGGCAGCGGAATAGGAATCCTTATGAGCGAAGAACCGGCCTTCGCCGGGCTCAAAGTCTTCGACGCATCGCAAGGCGTTGCCGCGCCGCATTGCGGCCTGCTGTTGGCGCAGCACGGCGCGGATGTCGTCAAAATGGAGCCGTTGAACGGTGATTGGAGCCGTGTCCTCGGCAAGAGCCTCGGCGATTACAGCCCATACTCGCTGATCGTGAACCGGGGTAAGCGCAGCATCGCGCTCGACCTGAAGACGGACGACGGGCGCGCGATCGCCCAGCAGCTGGCCGCCGACGCCGATGTCATGCTGCAAAACTTTCGTCCGGGCGTGATGAAGCGCTTCGGCCTCGATTACGAGTCGGTCCGCGCCGAGAATCCGAACGTTGTCTACATGTCGCTGTCCGGATTCGGTCAGACCGGCCCCTACAGCAGCCGGCCCGCGACCGACATGGTGCTGCAAGCATTCAGCGGTTGGATGTCGATCAACAAGGACCCGTCCGGCAAGCCACAGCGCATCAACATGGTCGCGATCGATGTCATGTCGGGGCTGTACGCTTTTCAGGCGGTCAGTACCGCGCTGTACCGCAAGGCGATGAAGGGCGTGGGGACGAATATCGAGATGAGCCTGATGGAGGCGGCGGCGGCCCTGCAGTCCGCGCCGGTCGTCGAGCATCATTTCGGGATCAACCGCGCGGAAGGGATCGGCGTGCCGATCGGCGCCTTCAAGACCAAGGACGGCTTTATCAACATCAATGCTCGCCGCGATCCGGTCTTCGCGAAATTCTGCCGCCTGCTCGGGCGCGAGGACCTGATCGAAGACCCGCGCTTCAAGACCCCGGCCGCCCGTGTCGAGAACGAGGCGCCGCTGCTCGCCATGATCGAGGAGGTTATCCAGACCCGCACAACGGCGGAATGGGACCGCGATCTCACCGAGCTGGATATCCTGCATGCGTCGGTCAACGATTACGGCGATTATCTCGCCGATGCCCACGTCCAGGAGACCGGCGTGGTTTCCCATGTTGAACATGAAACCGTCGGGACGATTCCGATGACCAAGATACCGGGTCTACCGGCCGCCGAAACCGGCGATCCCCTGTCACACGCACCGCATATCGGCGAGCACACCGTTGAAATCCTGGCGGGCCTCGGTCTCAGCGAAGACAAGATCGCCGCGTTGCGCGACGGAAATATCGTCGGACAGTACGATCCGGACGCGGCGCCTGCAAATGCAGGAATGGCGCCGCCTTAAGGTCTGTACGCATATTTGGGATTCGGCCAACGC
This sequence comes from Alphaproteobacteria bacterium, assembly GCA_965228425.1. Lineage (GTDB taxonomy): Bacteria > Pseudomonadota > Alphaproteobacteria > UBA8366 > UBA8366 > JAJFJD01. Next base: position 1,195,802 of record OZ245815.1, read on the forward strand.
CGAATTCTAGTTTCGCCGCGACGGCCTGTGCAACCGAAGTCATTAATTCATAGCGATTTTCCGGCGCAAGCCCGAGATTGTGACAGCAATGTGGCCGCGTGTACGCATTTCCTGCCGCAGTGAATGGCCCGCTCGTACGACAATTTATAGCATACGCGTAAGGCCGTGCGGACGTACGTTCTGCGTTAGATCAAGGCGGTGAGATCCGGCGCCGCCATCCACGGCGTGGGCCCGGACAGACGTGGTACCGCGGCAATTCGGATACCCGGCAGGAATCGTTGGATCGTCGCCGCGGTTTCCGCAACCGGCACCGGACTTTCTTCGGATTCGCTGATGACGATGGCCGAAATGTCCAGGTTATGCGCCGTGAGCGTTTGGGCGGCGGTCAGGCTGTGGCTGATCGTGCCGAGGTAGCTGCCGACGACCAACAGGCAGGGTGCACCCAACGCGGCCATCCAATCGAGTACGGTTTCGCGCTCAGTCAACGGCACCATGACGCCACCGACGCCTTCGATCAGCGTGATGTCTTCCGGCCCGACGGCGGCTTCCCGGCAATAGGCCACCAGGGCGTCGAAATCGATCGACCGGTTTTCCCGGACCGCCGCCATATCCGGTGACAAGGGAGCGGCGAACCGGAAGGGGGACATGCGGTCGACCGCGTCGTTGCTCGGCGGCGTTTCCTGACTTTGCAGCAGAATCGCCGTATCGCTCTCGTCGAAGTCTTCCGGCGTGAAGCCGCTGATCACGGGCTTGAGCACGCGCGCCGTCCGGCCTGCCTGCTGCAATTGGTGGGCGAGCGAGGCGGTGATGAGTGTCTTGCCGACGCCGGTGCCGGAAGACGTAACGAAGATCGTCGTCACGCGGCGTTCCTGTCGTCACGGTGGAAGGGGCGCACGGCTTCGACGAGCCGCAGGATATCCTCGTCCCGGTGTTCGGCGGTGAAGGTGAAGCGCAGCCGCGCGGTATCCTTCGGCACCGTCGGCGGCCGGATCGCCGTCACCAGGAAACCCTGCTCGGCGAGGGATTGGCTGGCGGCGAGGGCGGAGTCCGCGTCGCCCATGATCAGCGGCACGATGCAGCTTTCCGGGTCGGGCAGGTTGAGCGCCCGCGTGAACAGCCGCGCCTTCGCCATCGGTTTGGCGACTAGGTCGGCGTCCTTTTCGATCAGGTCCAGTGCGGCGATCGCCGAGGCCACCGCGCCGGGCGGCAGCCCGGTGGTGTAGATGAAGCTCCGGGCGCGCGTTTTGATGAAGTCGACCACCGCCTGGCTGGCACAGAGATAACCGCCGTACCCGCCGATCGCTTTCGACAACGTCCCCATCTGCAGTGGCACGCGGGCCTTCTCGCCGGTGACGAAGCTGCTGCCCTTGCCGCCGGCCACGACGCCGAGGCCATGGGCGTCGTCGGTCATCAGCCAGGCATCGTGAGCCCCGGCGAGTTCCGCCAACTCGACCACCGGCGCGAGGTCCCCGTCCATGCTGAACACACCGTCGGTCAGAACCAGGCAGTGCGGGTGATTCGCGCGGTGTTCCGCCAAAAGCGCTTTGCAATGCTCCAGGTCGTTGTGGCGGAAGATGACCAATTTGGCGTGGCTGATCTGCGATCCTGCGAACAGGCAGGCGTGGCACAACTCGTCCGCCACGATCAAATCGTCCGGGCCGATCAGCGTCGGGATGACGCCTACATTGGTCAGGTAGCCGCTGCCGAAGACCACCGCCGCTTCCGTTTCCTTATAGGCGGCAAGCTTGGCTTCAAGCGTTTCGAAGAGCGGATGGTTTCCCGTTACCAGGCGCGACGCCCCAGACCCCGCGCCATAACGCTCGGTGGCCTCGTTCGCGGCGTCGATCACCCGCCTGTCGTGCGACAGATTGAGATAGTCGTTGCAGCAGAAGGAGATCATCTCCTTGCCGTCACGCCGGGTCAGCGCGGCCGCGAAGCGGTCGGTTTCCGAAAGCGTGCGTTTCAGCGACTGCGCCTCGAGCCGTTCGAGTTTGCCGCGAACAAATTGTTCCAGAGAGTCCATGCCTCTCGCTCGTATGGAATCGGGAATGAGGGTGCATTTTCGCGCCGACCGGCCCGCTGTCAACGCCCCTGTCGATAGGGGTGCCGATAGCGTTGCATGCGTTTGACTTTGCAGCCGCGCTCAAAGATGATGCGGGCGACCGGGCCCTTCGTGGCGGGCCCATTCCTGAGAATTACACCGGACCGACCAATCGATGAGTTTCGCGAACCACAGTGATGCGCAAACGGCTGCCGAAACCGCTATGACAGGAGCCTCCGGCGGCGCGCCGCAGGCCGACTCCGGCGGGGTCCGCAACGATTGGTCGCAATCGGAAATCCGGGCGCTGTTCGACCTGCCGTTCAACGACCTTTTGATTCGCGCGCAGGCGGTCCATCGCCATCATTTCGACGCCAACCGCGTCCAGAAAAGCCGCTTGCTCTCGATCAAGACCGGCGGCTGTCCGGAGGACTGCAAATATTGTCCGCAATCGGCGCATTTCGAGACCGGCGTCGATGCCGAAAAACTGATGGACGTCGATGCGGTCATGGCACAGGCGCGCGAGGCGAAGGACGGCGGCGCCAGCCGGTTCTGCATGGGGGCCGCCTGGCGCAGCCCGAAGGACCGCGACATGGACGCCATCATCGATATGGTGCAAGGCGTGAAGGCGCTGGGCATGGAAACCTGCATGACCCTCGGCATGCTGAGCGCGGCGCAGGCCGCACGGCTCGCCGAGGCCGGCCTGGATTACTACAACCACAACATCGACACGTCGGAAGAATTCTACGGCGAAATCATCACGACCCGCACCTATCAGGATCGGCTCGACACGCTGGAGCATGTCCGGCAGTCCGGCATGAACGTGTGTTGCGGCGGCATCGTCGGAATGGGCGAAAGCCGCGACCACCGCGCCGGCATGCTGACGACCTTGGCCACCATGCCGAAACATCCGGAGAGCGTGCCGATCAACATGCTGGTCCAGGTCGAAGGGACGCCGTTGACCGGGACGGAGCAGCTCGACATCCTCGAGTTCATCCGTACGATCGCGGTGGCGCGCATCCTCATGCCGCAATCCTTCGTTCGGTTGTCCGCCGGCCGCGAAGCGATGACCGATGAGGCGCAGGCGCTCTGTTTCCTGGCCGGGGCGAATTCCATCTTCTGCGGCGAGAAGTTGCTGACCACCGGCAATCCCGAGGTCGACGCCGACGACGCGCTGTTCGATCGGCTCGGCATCGAATCTTACGAGGCTGAAGCGGGGGAATGAGCCCGCCGGATCGCCCGGGATGGAGTGAGACCGGGTTCCCGCACATCTGGCTGCCCTATTCGCAGATGAAGACGGCGCCGCCTCCCGTCGAGGCGGTGGCGAGCGACGGCGTTCGAATCCAGCTTGCCGACGGCCGGGAGTTGGTCGATGGCGTATCGTCCTGGTGGACCGCGTGTCACGGCTACAACCATCCGCATATCCGCGCGGCGGTCACGGCGCAGTTGGAGCGCATGCCCCACGTCATGCTCGGCGGCTTCGTGCATGAACCGGCGCTGACCCTGGCGCGGCGTCTGTCGGAAATCCTGCCCGGCGACCTCGGCCATGTTTTCTTTTCGGAATCGGGATCGGTGTCGGTCGAGATCGCCATGAAGATGGCGGTGCAGTATTGGCTCAACCAAGGCGTCAAGGGGCGGTCACGGTTCGTCAGCTTCCGCTACGGCTATCACGGCGACACGATCGGCGCGATGTCGGTGTGTGACCCGGACGAGGGCATGCACACGATGTTCCACGGCCTCCTGCCGGAGCAGATCGTCGTCGATCTACCGCGCGACGACGCCGGTTTCGTGCGGTTCGGCCGCCTGTTGGCCGGGCGGGCCGACGAGATCGCCGCCGTCATCATCGAGCCGTTGGTGCAGGCGGCGGGCGGTATGAAGTTTCATGACCCGGCGGTTTTGCAGCGGATCGCGGCGGCATGCCGAGACCATGATATTCTGCTTGTTGCGGACGAAATCGCCACCGGCTTTTGCCGCACGGGCACGATGTTCGCCTGCGAACAGGCGGCGATTTGCCCGGACATCGTGACGCTGTCCAAATCGCTGACCGGCGGGACCATGGCGCTTGCCGCGACCGTGGCGACCGACCGGGTGTATGACGCGTTTCTGTCGGACCGATTCGATGCGGCGCTGATGCACGGCCCGACCTATACGGGCAATCCATTGGCCTGTGCGGCGGCGAACGCGTCGCTCGACCTGTTCGAGCGCGAGCCGCGCCAGGAGCAGGCAATGCGGATCGAACGGCAATTGCTCCGGGAACTTGAGCCTTGTGCCGGACTACCGGGGGTCGCCGATGTCCGGTGCCTGGGTGCGATCGGGGTGGTTCAGCTCGATGGACCTATGGATTTGTATGCGCTGCGTGGCCGGTTCGTGGAAAAGGGCGTCTGGATTCGCCCGTTCGGCGACATCGTCTATGTGATGCCGCCGCTGGTCATTGAACCGGATGATCTTGCCGTGCTGACCGGTGCCATCGTCGATGTCGTCGGCGAATGGTCGGCCGCGCTTTAGCCGGCAAGCAGGCCCGAACTATCGACTTGTGCTTTCAAAGCGTCCGCGATAGGTGATGCCGCATATTCGAGAGGAAGCATGACGGATCAGACAGCAGGCAGCCTGATGTCGCTGGCCCGCGACTATCACGAGTCGGGCCGGTTGTTGGACGCGGAGCGGCTGTACAAACAGATCGTCGAGGAGGATTCCGGCAACGCCGCGGCGTGGTATTACCGCGGCATCCTCCTCTATCAGACGGGCCGGAAGCGAGAGGCGATCGATTCGCTCGAGAAGGCCGACGGGGCACAGCCGGACCATCCGGATATCCTGTCGAGCCTTGGCAGCATCTACGCGGATGTCGGCGACTACGACGCGGCGATCGCGATCATGCAACGCGCCGTCAAAGCGGCGCCGCAGGACGCGAAACCGTATACCCGGCTGGGCTTGGTGCTGCTGGAGACCCGCCGCTTCGAGGAAGCGATCGCGATCTACCAGCGGCTGAACGAACTGGTGCCGGAAGCGGCCGGCGGGTGGTTCAACCTGGGCCGTGTCTATGAGGGGTTGAGCCGGCACGAGGATGCGATCGCGGCGTATCGCGAGGCCCTGGCGCGCAAGCCTCATTTCGCCGAAGCCTATACCGGGATTGCCGCGGCGTTGCTCGACCTGGACCGCCCGGCGGAAGCGATCGACGCCTGCGAACGGTGTTTCCGGTTGTTACCGGGAGACACCAGTGCGATCGCCTATAAGGCGGTTGCACTGGATGCCTTGGGTGATCGCGAAGCGGCGGCTGAGCTAGTTGATTTCGAACAATTTTTGCGGGTCGGGCGGATTGAGCCGCCGGCCGGCTTCGACAGCGTCGACGCCTTCAATTCGGCGCTGATCGACCATATTGAAAATCACCCGTCGCTCAGCTTCGACCTGGAGGCGATCTCTTGCCACAACGGCGCGACGAGCGACAATTTGCTGGCCGAACCGAAAGGGCCCGTCGCCCATCTCGAGACATTGCTGGTGCGTGCGTTCGACGGGTATCTGCGGGGCATCGATCCCGCGCAGGAGCATCCGTTCGTCGATGGCGCGCCGGAGGATTGGCGGATCGAAATGTGGGCGACCGTGCTGGAACGGCAAGGCCACCAGTCGGCCCATATTCATCCGACCGGCTGGCTAAGCGGCGTCTATTACGTCCAGGTGCCCGAGGTGGTGAGCGACGGCGATTCGGGTCATAGCGGATGGATCGAATTCGGCAATCCACCGGATCATTTTCCGGCGCCGAAGCGGCCGGGTCTTCGCTATCACAAGCCGGAACCGGGAAAGTTCTTGTTGTTCCCGTCCTATGTGTATCACCGGACGGTTCCGTTCGATTCCGATACCCGGCGAATCAGCATCGCCTTCGATTTCGAACCCGTCCGGGGCGGCTGAACCGTCAGCCGTCGTCCGACTCGCCCTTTTTCAGGTTAAGCGCAACGGAATTCATGCAATAGCGCAGCCCGCTGGGCCTTGGTCCGTCCTCGAAGACATGGCCAAGATGGGCGTCGCAGGTCGCGCACAGCACTTCGGTGCGCCGCATGAACAGGCTGTTGTCCTCGCGGGTTTCCACGGCGTCCTCGTCGAGCGGCGCGTAGAAGCTGGGCCAGCCGGTGCCCGAATCGAACTTGGTCTCCGACGAAAACAGCGGCGTGCCGCAGCAAATACAGACGTAGGTGCCGTCATCCTTGCAGTCGTGGTATTCGCCGGTGAAGGCCCGCTCGGTGCCGTGCTGACGGGTTACCTTATATTGCTCGCGCGTGAGAAGATCGCGCCATTCCGCATCTGATTTCTGCACCTTTGCCATCGGTTTTGTTCTCCCTGTCGCGGTTCGTCTGGCTTCGTCACGGTGTCGGGTATCGCTGCACCTGCAGGAGCAGGTCTGTCATCCGCCGGTCTCGGAACCCGAATTCGGACAGACAGGATACCGTATTCTTAAGATAGTCCCGGCAGCTTCCCAGTCGACCCTCCGCCGTCGCAAGGCGTTTGACCACGGTGGCGGGATCGAGCTTCCCGACATAGCGGACGTGTTGCCGGTTGCTGGCGAAGGTGATGGCGCGGACATTGGATGCCGCGCCGGTGACCGTCACCCAGACCGGACGATAGGTGCCGGCGAGCATTTCGCGGGCCCAGACAATGTCCAGTTCTTCATGCACCGAGTCGGCGGCGATCCGAAAGGCGAGGCCGCAACAGGAGCCGCCGGGTTCCAGGGCCAGCATCATGCCTGGCCGATCCTCGGTCCCGCGGCCCGCTGTCGAAATCATGCAGTAACTGCGATGGTATCCGTGAATCCGCCCCGGCAGTCGGTCGACGAAATGAAAGGCCGGGTTCCACATCAGCGACCCGTATCCGAACACCCAAACGTCGCCGCCGTTCGGCACCGCAGACAGCATGGCGTTCTTGGAGGCCTCGCGTTCCGCGTCGGTCCAAATTCGGCCGTGGCGACGGCTGTTGGCGGCCATCTCCTTGAAGGCGCCCCGTTGGATGGCGTCGCGGTCTAGTGTCACGCGTTGGGAATCCGAATGATGTGAATTGGTTACGATCTAGCGGGCAATACCGATATTGGCAAGCGCGGCGCTTGGCCGTTGGGCAGGCGTGCGACGTGCGATCGCGATCCATTAGATAATTCGATTAAATCAAATGAAAATATCGATAAGTAAAAAGTCCATCATAAACAATCAAAAAATAACACAAGCCAGATATGAGAATATTCAATGATCGAAAATATCGATTGGTGTAATCAAAATATATGATTTACTTGTTCATTTTGTGGCTAAACCGCAACATTATTGCCTTATGATTCTATTTCATATGGTTTTTAATTGGATATCCGAAAGAGATACGCGATTACTTGTTCAGCGAACTGAGACGTTTCCTGTGGTTTGCGACGCAGTGTGGCAATTGCGGCGGATTGGCAGGGCGGTTCAATTTGTTTCTTGGGGAGTTTGCAAGTTTATCAGTGTGGAGGTTTTCATGACCAAGTTAAACAAAGCGTTGATGGCGACAACCGCCATTGCCTTTGCATCCGGTCTGGCTCTTCCGGCATCCGCGCAGGATCCGTCGAAAGCGCCAGGCGTCGTCAAGAGCGGCGACAAAATCAAGCTTCGGCTGTACGGGCAGATCACCCGTCAGTTCGGTTTCGTCAGCGACGGCGAATCCACGACCTTCAAGCAAGGTCCGAACGGCAACACCTCGACCCGTATGGGTATCGACGGCCGCGGCAAGGTGACGAAGGACGTCAACATCCGGACCCGCCTTGAATTCGCCTTGAATACAGGCAACAGCACGGGTGGCCCGCAGTTCGAGAACCAACCGGGTTCGAACGACTTCGACATTCGTCATCTGGACGTGATCTTCAGCCACAAGAAGGCTGGCGCGATCTGGATCGGCCGGGGCGACTCCGCCACCAACGGCACGTCGGAAGTCAACTTGGCGCCGGGCATGAGCACCGGTCGTCTGGGTGGGTCCACCCATCACGTCGCCAGCGAATTCCGCGTGATGGACGAGGATGACAGTATCGAGCCGCAGCAGGTTGGCACCATCGACCGCTTCTTCAGCAACTTCGACGGCGCGGGCCGGCAGAATCGTATCCGCTACGACTCGCCGTCTCTCTTCGGCTTCAAGGCGTCGGCCAGCCTCATCGACAAGCACAACTTCGATGCGGCCCTGCGCTACAGCGGCAAGGTCGCCGGCACGGCCATCAAGGCTGCCGTCGGTTATTGCAACACGCAAGGCGCTCGGTCGTCCGGCGACGGCGCATGCCACGGCAATGGCGGCACGATCCGCGGCCAGTCGCAGGTCAACGGTTCGATCTCGGTGAAGACGCCGATCGGCCTGGGCGCGACCTTCTCGGGTGCCAAGCAGTGGCAGAATACGTCCCCGACGACGGTGACCGAAGGCGATCCGTACAACATCAATCCGTCGATCTGGTACACGACCAAGGTTACCGAACTCGGCGCCACGACTGCCGAATACGCCTTCCAGTACTGCAAGCATTGTGGATTGCTGGACGACGAGGGCGTCGGCCATGCCGTGACCATTCTTCAGAAGGTCGATAGCATCGGTGGTGACTACTTCGCCACGTTCCGCCTCTACGATGTGGAGACGGCAACGAACGACGACATCGAGAATCTGTGGTTCGTCGGCGCTGGTTTCCGCCAACGTTTCTAGGGGTTTGGAGCTGATTTGATGCGTATCATCCGTGCCTTGGTGATCGTCGCCATCGCTCTGTCCACGCCGTTGGCGCTCGGTGCGTGCGGCTGGGTCAAGGGTGATAAGGACGTGGATACGTCCGACGGTGAAGGAGCGATTGGTAAAGGGCCCGGCCTCCTGACCGGGAAACGCGGCGGTATCGTCATCTTTCAGCGATAAATCCCAAGCGATTTCGGACCGGCCCCGTCTCTCCCGGGAGAGGCGGGGTCGCTTCTGTTAAATGTCTGTTTTAATACAATAAAATCACTACCATCGGTGGCTGGAATTATCCGGGGAAACCGATCGATAGCCGGTTCACCATCACTCCTGTCGATGGTTAGCTAACTGCATCTGAATCCGCTGTGCCGACGAGGGCTTTCCGGGCTCGCTGCCCAATGCCGAAATTCACAGAAATTCAGCGTCTTAGGCGGCCTTTCAGTTTGTCGCAATTGTGCAACAGGGATTTCCACACATTGGACAATCGGATGTTTTTAATTGGACAAACCGATTGATGACTCACTACTTTCATTCAGCGAACTGAGACGTTTCCTGTGGTTTGCGACGCAGTGTGGCAATTGCGACGGATTGGCAGGGCGGTTCAAGTTGTTTTTGGGGAGTTTGCAAGTTTATCAGTGTGGAGGTTTTCATGACCAAGTTAAACAAAGCGTTGATGGCGACAACCGCCATTGCCTTTGCGTCTGGTCTGGCTCTTCCGGCATCCGCTCAGGATCCGTCGAAAGCGCCAGGCGTCGTTAAGAGCGGCACCAAAGTAAAGACTAGGCTGTACGGGCAAATCACCCGTCAGTTCGGTTTCGTCAATGACGGCGAATCCACGACCTTCAAGCAAGGTCCGAACGGCAACACCTCGACCCGTATGGGTATCGACGGCCGCGGCAAGGTGACGAAGGACGTAAGTCTTCGGACTCGCCTTGAATTCGCCATCAACACCGGCAACAGCACGGGTGGCCCGCAGTTCGAGAACCAGCCGGGTGGGAATGACTTCGACATTCGTCATCTGGACTTGATCCTCAGCCACAAGAAGGCTGGCGCGATCTGGATCGGTCGTGGCGACACGGCGACGAACGGCACGTCGGAAGTCAACTTGGCGCCGGGCATGAGCACCGGTCGTCTGGGTGGATCCATCCATCACGCCATCAGCGAATTCCGCCTGATGGGTGATGACGATAGTGTCGAGCCGCAATCGATTGGCACCGTTGATCGCTTCTTCAGCAACTTCGACGGCGCGGGCCGGCAGAATCGTATCCGTTACGACTCGCCGTCCTTCTTCGGCTTCAAGGCGTCGGCCAGCCTCATCGACAAGCACAACTTCGATGCGGCCCTGCGCTACAGCGGCAAGGTCGCCGGCACGGCCATCAAGGCTGCAGTCGGTTATTGTAACACCCAGGGCGCGGAATCGTCCGGTGACGGCTCGTGTCACGGCAATGGCGGCACCATCCGCGGTCAATCGACGGTTAACGGTTCGATCTCGGTGAAGACGCCGATCGGCATTGGCGCGACTTTCTCGGGTGCCAAGCAGTGGCAGAATACGTCTCCGACGACGGTGACCGAAGGCGATCCGTACAACATTCAGCCTTCGATCTGGTACACCACGAAGGTGACTGAAGTCGGCGCCACGACTGCCGAATACGCCTTCCAGTACTGCAAGCATTGCGGATTGCTGGACGACAAGGGTATCGGCCATGCCGTGACCGTCGTACAGAAAGTCGATAGCGTCGGTGGTGACTACTTCGCCACGTTCCGTTTGGTCGATGTCGAAACGGCCACGAACGACGACATCGAGAATCTGTGGTATATCGGCGCTGGCTTCCGCCAACGCTTCTAGGGATTGCGTGCTGACTTGATGCGGATTGCCCGTACCTTGTTAATCGCTTCCATCGCTCTGGCCCCGCCGTTCGCGCTCGGCGCGTGCGGTTGGGTCAAGGGCGATAAGGACGTGGATACGTCCGAACCGGAAGGCGAGATTGGCAAAGGGCCGGGTCTCCTGACCGGGAAACGCGGCGGCATCATCATCTTTCAGCGATAGCAGTATCCGATTAGACCGCCGGTTCGGGCCATTCCCGAACCGGCGGTTTTTTTTGCCTGAATTTTGGCGACCGGCCGGCGCGTGAACGGTCCCATCGTTGGTTGCGCCATGGACCGGCCCCGTTAGGGTGATACATCCAGCGGCGTGTTCCGGCGGCGGTCCGGTTTCTTTATGCGGTATAAAATGGTCTGCGGCGCGGTTGCGTCAATTGCCTTCCCGCCGCCACGCAAGGGCTGCGGTTGCCAACACCAGAAACAGGATCAGCAGACCCGGGAGTGCGGGGGTCCGGCGCACGTCGGTGACGAGATAGTCCTCATTCGCAACCAGGCCGATCCAATCCCGGCCCGCGGTGCGGCGCTCGGAGGCAACTCGGCGAATGGCCGGGGTTCCGTCCCGCAGCCAATTGACCGACCCTTTGGTCGCCGCCGCGATTGGACGTAGGATCGACTCGGTTGCCCGAACGTCGGCCAACTCCAGCGGGTTTAGCGTCCCGGCCGCGGCCATCGCGATGAGGTCGCCGTTCCCGACGGAATACAGCCCGGTCTGCGATACCGGAACAATCGCGCCATATCGGCCGGCGCCGCGCTTGGTCAGGACGATCGTGCCTACCGTTCCATCCGGATTGGTGATCTTCGCCTCCGGCGATATCGGGTCGACGCTGCGGCGCTCGATATCGAGTTTCCCGTCACGGACGCTGGCGCGCAGGGCGTCTTCCTCGAGTTCCGGTTCTTTCATCAACCAGTGGGCCAGCCGGCGCAGAAGCTCGGCCTGTGGACCGCCGCCCTCGAACCCGCGCGCCCATAGCCAGATATGATCGCTGGTCACCTGTGCCACGCGTCCTTCGCCGACCCGGTCCAGGATCAGCAGCGGCGATGCGTTGGCGCCCCGCATCAACGTGTGCCCGCGATTGGCCACCACCTCGATTTGGCGGAACCACCGGCCCCATTGCGGTTTTCCTTCGGCATGCTGCTCCGGGCCGGCGGGCAGGGCGGCGGTCACGGGATGGCTCAGACCGGTCTCGGTGACCTGGGGGCGATACCCACGGGTCACGACGCCGCCGGTCGGTTCACCGGGCAGCGCCTTGCGAAGCGCGCTCCGATAGATGCTGAACGGACTCGCGAAGGTCGGGCCGGCGGCCGACAGCAGGGCGCCGCCGCCCTCGATGTAATCGACGATGTTTTGCAGATAGACCGGTGGAAGGACTCCGCGCCGGCGGTAGCGGTCGAAGATGACAAGGTCGAATTCCTGCAGCTTCACTTCGAACAACTCGCGGGTCGGGAAAGAAATCAGCGAGAGCTCGTTGATCGGCGTGCCGTCCTGTTTTTCCGGCGGCCGCAGAATCGTGAAATGGACGAGATCGACCGATGGGTCGGACTTCAGCAAATTGCGCCAGGTTCGCTCGCCGGCATGCGGTTCACCGGACACCAACAACACTCGCAGCCGGTCGCGCACGCCGTTGACCGACAGCACCGCCCGGTTGTTGGCCAGCGTCAACTCTCCGGCGATTCCCGCGACCGAGAGCTCGAAAACCGTCGGGCCGCCATGGTCGAGGGTGAAGGTCAGCGTGTGGTCCGTGCCGACGGGCACGGTGCGCGTCTCCTCATCGCCGCCGTCCCGGCGAATCGTGAGGGCCGTGTCGGTTGTCGTTTCGGCACGGCCATGGTCCTCGACGCGCACCGTCATGGTGATTTCCTTGCCGACGATGCCATAAGACGGCGCACGGCTGACGATCAACCGGCGGTCGGTCTCGTTCCGGTCGCCTGCGATCAACACATGCATCGGCGCCGGCAAGCCCGTGACGTCGGATGCGTCCGGGACATCGTGCACCTGTCCGTCGGTCAGGAGGATCGACCCTGCCAACCGCCGCGCGGGCACGTCGCGAATCGCACGCCGCAGGGGCCCGATCAACCGGCTGCCGTTTGCGCCATCCGATACGTTTTCGTGCTTCACGCGGACGACCCGGAGATCCAGCGTGGCTGACATTTTCTCTAAGGTGCCGATGATTTCCGTCGCGCTCTTCTGGATCGCTTCGTTCCGTTGGGCGACGGCGACACTCGGCGTCTCATCGACCATAACGACGGCGACGTCCTTCAAAGGCTCGCGGTCTTCCTCCACCAGCGCCGGGTTCATCAGGGCGAGCAGAAGGACGGAGATACCGATGGCGCGCAGACCCGATCCGCGGGCGCGGGCCGCAAACCCGAGCCACATCGCCAAGACCCCGAGCACGATCGCCGCGATCAAGACCGGCATCGGCAGAAGCGGCGCGAAATCGAGGGTGGTCCAACTCATCGTTTATTGCCCCAGCCGTTCGAGGATCGCCGGCACATGCACCTGGTCCGACTTGTAGTTTCCGGTCAGCGTGTACATCACGAGATTCACGCCGAAGCGATAGGCCATCTCGCGCTGCCGTTCACCGCCCGGAACGACGGGGAACATCGGCCGCCCGCCTTCGTCGACCGCCCAGGCCGCGGCCCAATCGTGACCGCCGGTGATGACGCGCGAAACACCGTCATTGGTCCGCGAGTCGCCCCGCTCCACCCAAACCTGCCCGCCGGTCCATCGGCCGGGGAAGGCCTGCATTAGGTAAAAGGCTTTCGTCAGTACGTGACCGGGCGGGATCGGCTCGATCGGCGGCAGGTTCAGGCCGCGTGTGAGGCGCCGCAACGACTGCAGCAACGGGCTCGTCGCGCCGGACGATAGATTGCGGTCGCGGGTATCGATAAGAATGGTGCCGCCGGTTTCCATGAACCGGTTGAGCTTGCCGATGGTTTCCTCGGGCAATGCGCGCTGGTCCGCGGTGATCGGCCAATACACCAACGAGAAGAACGCCAGCTCGTCCGTGTCCAGATTTACGCCGATCGGTGCGCCGGTTTCCACGGCCGTCCGCTGGTTCAAAATATTGCTCAATCCGGTCAGTCCCGCGCGACTTACGGAATCCACGTCACCCGCACCGGTGATGACATAGGCCAATCGGGTCGCCTGACTGGCCTCGAGGGCGAATCTGTCGGCGATGGATGATTGCTGCGCCGATAGATCGCTCGGCAAAGCGATCAAGATCAAGAACGCCGCTGCGCCCAATGTCGCGCTGCGCACCGATGCCGGCCGCAGTTTCCGGGCGAGCAGCGCATCCATCAGCAGTCCGCGCAGTGCCAACGTGGCGATGACGTCGGCCAGGAACAGCAGCAGCGCCAACAACAGGAGCCATGGCTTCACATCGGTTTCGTCGGACTCCGCATACGGCTCAACGCTGACCCCGGCCGGCAGGGACCCCATCGCGGAAAGCTCGGTCACGCGGGGCCCGAGATTTAGGGCGCGGCGCGTATCCCCGATTCCATAATAGCCGGGCGGGTGCTGCGGGCCGATTTCGGCGTCGGCGAAGCCCGAGGCGGTAATCGCGGTTGCCGACGGTCCCGGCTTTGCGGCGCGCCCGAACCCGTTCAACGTTTCGATCGGCGGCAAGGGGCGGTCGCCGGTGGTATCCGCCGTGACGCCGCGGCTGACGGCGATAACCCGGCGCAGCATATCCACGAACAAGCCGGAAAGCGGCAGGTTCGTCCAATTCGTGTTGGCGGTGGTGTGGATCAGGACGATCCGGCCCTTGCCGCGCCGTTCGGTGGTGACCAATGGAGTTCCATCGGTCAGCCGGGCCCATGTCTTATCCGTCAGATCGAGCGACGGCTCGGCCAGAACCTGCCTGGAAATTGTCACGTCCTTCGGGATATTGAGGCCGGAAAACGGGCTTTCACTGGAAAACGCGGCAAGCCGGGCTGGTTTGCTCCACAGCAATGCGCCGCCGAGTGCGCGGCCGCCGCGCCGAAGGCGTACGGGTGTCAGGTCGTCCGTATCGTCGCGGGCGATGCGCGGTCCGGCAAAGCGGAGCAGCAGCCCGCCTTGCTCGACCCAGTCGGTCAGGGTGCCGCGGTCCGCCGGGTTGATCGGGACTTCGTCGGGCACGATGATCACGGCGCGCCCGGCCCGCACCAGCGTCGGGATATCCCCGTAACGAACGTCGCTGAAGGGACGTAAGGCCCGGTCCAGATAGAAACTCTCGGACAGCAACGAAGGATCGCTATCCAACGGCTTTTCCGAGATCAGTCCAACCGGCCGGCGGCGCCAACGCTCGTCCAGCAGCACCACGGTACCGGCGCTTGCCTCACCGTCCAGGTCGAGCCGCGCCACCTCGTTGCGCACTTCATTCGGGAAGTCGAACGTGGCGGTCGCTGTTAGCGCATCCGCCTCGAATACCGCGCCGCTTGTGCCGAGGATACGGCCGTCCTCGGCGAGTGCGCGGATCTTGGCGGTCGCCACCGTGCCCGCCGTGGCGCGCCGCACGATCGCGGACAGGCCAGCCCCGGTTTCGTCCGCGGGAAGGACAAGGCGGGGCAGGTCGATATCATTGTCGCGCAGGACGCGAACTGAGCCGTAGTCGCTCAATGTCTCAATAAATTCGGCCGAATCGGCATGTTCCAGGCCATCGCTCAGCCAGAGGACGGTTGCATTGCCGGTGCTCTTCAGTTTTTCGAGGGCCGCCGCCGCCGCGCGGCGGTCGCTCGGCCATGGCTTCGGCCGAAGGGCATCGACGCGGCCGCGGGCGTCGTCCGGCTTGAGGACGCCCGACACCAGCGCCGCGCGGGCGTCCCCGGTCGGCGCCGTGGTCAGGATAATGACGCCGCGATCTTCCCGTTTGGCCTGGGTGATCACCTGTCGCATGGTTGCCTGCCGGTCGCTCCAGTTCGCCGCCGCGGCCCAGCCGTCGTCGACCGCGATCAGCACGGGGCCGCTGCCGGTCAGTTGTGCGTTCGGGTTCAGCAAGGGATGCGCGAGACCCAGGATCAAGAGGGTCACGGCGGCGAGCCGCAGCAGGATCAGCCACCATGGGGAACTCGCCGGCGTTTTTTCCGGACTTTCAAGGCCGAACAGCAGCCGGATCGCGGGAAAGCGGACATTGCGCGGCGCCGGGGGCGTGACCCGCAGCAGCCACCAAAGCAGCGGCAGCAAGATCAGGGCTGACAGGATCCAGGGCGATGCGAAGGCGAGGGGGCCAAGTTCGAGCATCTCTTATGTCCCCGCTTCCGGCGCCATCGCCGTATACAGATGCAATAGCGCGGATTCGGGCGACGCATCGGTCCGGTGCGTTGTGAAATGCCAACCGATGCGGCCGGCAATGCTCTCCAGGCCCGCTTGATGGTCTTCGAGCCGGCCGTGATAGGCGTTCCGGACCGCTTCGACCCGGCTCAGCAGCGTATCGTCCTCGCCTTCGAACCCGCTGAACTTGATCCGCCCCTTGAAGGGAAGCTGCACTTCCGCAGGGTCCAGGACTTGCATCATCACGCCGCGCACGCCCCGGTCGGCCAGCCGCATCGCCACGGACTGGATTTCCGGCAGCGGGACCAGGAAGTCGCTCAACAACACGACATGCCCGTAGCGCGGCAACGGATCGCCCGGGGGTAGATTATGTGGCGTCTTTTCAGGCGTTTGGGCAGGGTCTGACGCTGCGGCGCTCTCCCGGATGATGGGATCGAGCACGGTCGCGGTGAGCCGATTGAAGGCCGCACGCCCCGTCGAGGGCGGGTGCTCGGTGCCTAACAGTGCAAAACGCTCGCCGCCGCGCATCAGCAGGGCGGCAAGCGCCAGCAGCAGCAGGTCGGCGCGTTCCCGCTTGGTGCCCAGGTCCTGCGATGACGTGTAGTCCATCGACGGCGACGTGTCGCGCCAGAGCCAGACGCTTTGGGCCGCTTCCCATTCGGTTTCCCGCACGAAGATGTGACGCGACTTGGCGGATTGCCGCCAGTCGATCGCGCTGGTTTCGTCGCCCGGCTCGTAGCGGCGGAATTGCCAGAAGGTTTCGCCCTGCCCGACGCGGCGGCGGCCGTGCACGCCTTGCGCCACGGTCGTCGCAACGCGCTCCGCGGCGACCAGCAGCGCCGGGAACCGTGACGCGAGCTGCTCGGCCCGTTGTTGCCGTTTGAGGGTCGGATTACCGCCGTCCATATCGCTGTTGCCGCCCCCCGTCAGGACAACCGCTCGCAAAGGTGGCCGATGATCGAATCGATCGTTACGCCTTCGGCCCGTGCCGCAAAGTTGAGCGCCATGCGATGGCGCAGGACCGGCGAGGCGAGGGCAATGACGTCATCGACCGACGGCGACAGCCGGCCTTGCAGCAATACGCGGGCGCGGCAGGCCAGCATCAGTGCCTGACTGGCGCGCGGACCCGGACCCCACGCGACGTGGCGCGCCACCGGATCCAGATCCGTGGTGTCGGGCCGTCCGGCTCGCACCATGGTGAGGATCGCTTCGACCACCTTCTCGCCGACCGGAATACGCCGAACCAATTGCTGCGCCGCCATAAGCTGTTCCGCCGACAGGATCGCCGGCGGTTCCGATTCGCCGAGCCCGGTCGTGGCGAGCATCATGCTGCGCTCCGCATCCTCGTCCGGATAGCCCACCTCGACCTGGATCAGGAACCGGTCGAGCTGCGCTTCGGGCAGGGGATAGGTGCCTTCCTGTTCCAGCGGGTTCTGGGTCGCCAGCACATGGAATGGTTCGGGAAGGTCATGGTACTCACCCGCGATGGAGACGCGACGTTCCTGCATCGCCTGGAGCAGCGCCGACTGGGTGCGTGGGCTGGCCCGGTTGATTTCGTCGGCCATCAAGAGTTGGCAGAAGATCGGGCCCTTGATGAAACGGAAGGACCGTTGCCCGCTCTCGCCCTCTTCGAGGACTTCCGACCCCAGGATATCCGCCGGCATCAAATCGGGTGTGAACTGGATGCGGCGATCATTCAGCCCCAGAACCTGACCCAGGGTCTCGACCAGCCGGGTCTTGGCCAGGCCAGGCACGCCGATCAGCAAGGCATGGCCCCCGGCCAGCAACGTAATCAGCGTTTCCTCGATCACGTGTTCCTGGCCGAAAATGACCTGGCCGATCGCTTTTCGCGTCTGAACCAGCGTTTCGCCGGTTGTTTCTATATCTCTGCTAAGCGTCTCGATTTCGGTCTTGGTATCCGCAGGGCTGGTATTTGCCGGGCTCACGGCGTATCTCCTGTAATCGAGTATGATGAATGTGATGATATGATCCGGGGATGAGCAAGCAACCCCCTAATCCAGCATTTCTCGCTGATTTGATCGATAAACACCGAACTGGCGACGAACCCGCCGTCGCGCCGCAATGGGATTTTGATCCTAAATCCTGCGGCGACTTCAATATGCGCATCGGTCGAGACGGCACTTGGTACTATCATGGTACCCCGATCGGGCGAAAACCGATGTGTAAGCTCTTTTCCACCGTGCTACGGCGCGACGATGCGGGCAACTTTTATTTGGTGACGCCGGTCGAAGCCGGGCGGATCGAGGTCGAAGATGCGCCGTTTACCGCGGTTGAAGTCATCTCCGAAGGCACGGGTAAGGAGCGGGTGATCACCTTCCGAACGAACCTGGATCACATGGTTACGGCCGGACCCGAACATCCGATTCGCGTGACGGACGATTCGGAAAGCGGGGCGCCGTCGCCGTATGTGTTGGTGCGCGACAATTTGGAGGCGCTCATCCTGCGGCCGCAATTCTATCAGCTGGTGGAAATGGCCGAGGAACGGGTCGAGGGCGACACGACCGTGTTCGGCGTTTGGAGCGCCGGCGTGTTCTTCGAACTCGGCGCCGTAGCGACGGACAGGGCATCATGAACCGCGACCTGATCATCGAACGCCTGGATGGCGCCGTCGCGGGCCGCTGGGGCTCGGGTATGGCGCGGGAGCAGCGGTCGGAGCGCGGCGATCACGACCTGAACCCCGGTATGCCGAAACCGACAACCTTACGGCCGGCGGCCGTTCTGGTACCGATTGTGGAACGTCCCTCGGGGCTGACGGTCATTCTGACGCAGCGGACCGATCACCTGAACGATCATGCTGGCCAGATCAGTTTTCCCGGCGGCCGCACCGAGCCGGAGGATCCGACGCCGGAAGCGACGGCGCTGCGCGAGACGGAGGAGGAGATCGGTCTGCCGCGTGATCGGATCGAAACCGTGGGCACGCTCGACATCTACGTGACGCGAACCGGGTATGAGGTCACGCCGGTTGTCGGACTTGTCTCGCCACCCTTTCCGATCGTACCCGACCCCTTCGAAGTCGCGGACGTTTTCGAGGTGCCGCTGTCCTTCGTCGTCGACCCGAGCAATCACCAGCGGGACAGCCGGACGCACCAAGGCATCCAGCGCCAGTTCTACGTCCTGCCCTATGAGGAACGTTACATCTGGGGCGCCACGGCCGGCATGCTGGTCAATCTGTCCGACGTATTGCGGCGGACATGACCTCCCGGCTTGCGCCTCAGCCCTGGATGACAGCGCCGGAAACCGTCGCCGTCCTCGATGCCTTGGAAGCGGCCGGTGCGGAGGTCCGATTCATCGGTGGCTGCGTGCGGGATGCGCTGCTGAACCGACCCGTCAACGATGTCGATCTGGCGACCGACGCCCTGCCGGAAGCGGTCGTTGCGGCGCTCGAGGCCGCCGGGATCAAGGCCGTGCCGACCGGGTTGAAGCATGGGACCGTCACCGCCGTGTCGAGCCACCGGCCGTTCGAGATCACGACATTGCGGCACGACGTGGAGACCGACGGCCGGCACGCCACCGTCGCCTTTACCGATGATTGGGAGGCCGACGCGGCGCGGCGCGACTTCACCTTCAATGCGCTTTCGCTGTCACGGGACGGGACGTTGCACGACCCGTTTGGCGGGGAGCAGGATCTGCGGGACGGCATCGTGCGTTTCGTCGGCGATCCCAAGCAGCGCATCGAAGAGGATGTCCTGCGCCTGCTCCGCTTCTTCCGCTTCCATGCGCATTATGCCGCCGGCGAATTCGATGCGCCAAGCCTGGCCGCTTGCCGTGCGTTGGCCGTTCGGGTGCCGCGCCTATCGGTCGAACGGGTCTGGTCGGAGATGAAGAAGCTGCTGGCCGCGCCCGATCCGGCGCCGGTGGTCCGGACGATGGCGGAGATCGGCGCGCTTGCGTCGGTCCTGCCGGACCCGGTCGATGTCGACCGGCTCGACCGTCTCGTTCGCGTCGAGAAGACCGCGGCCGCACGATGGCCGGATATCACCGGTGATGCCATTCGGCGCATGGGCGCGCTGCTGCCGCCGGATGGCGGATCAGCCGCGGAGGCGGCCCGTCATCTCAAGGTCTCCACGGCTGAACGGAAACGTCTCGTTGCGATCGCGGAGGGGGTCGGCACCCCGCCGGATATGAGATCGGTAGAGGCATTGCGCCGACTTCGCCACCAGTTGCCGCGAGAGACAATGGTCGACCTGGCCTTGGTGTTGTGGGCTGAACTTGGAGAAGAAGAACCCGCCGCGGCCGCGATCGGGATCGCGTTGGGTTGGACCCCGCCGGCATTTCCGGTGTCGGGACAGGACGTCACAGCCTTGGGCGTAAAGTCGGGCCCGGATATCGGCCGGTTACTCACCGCCGTCGAGGACTGGTGGATCGCGGAAGACTTCGCGCCCGACCGTGCCGCTTGCCTCGCCCGGTTGCAAGATATGGTGGACGAATAGGCGGCATTCGAGGCCGAGAGATTCACAGTGTAACCGTGTTCCGCCGGGCCTAATCTGCCATCAACGGCAGGTCGACCGACACGCCCTGGCGATGGGAGAGCGTGACGGCTTCGGTCCACTCCATGTATTTCACGCCGGTCACGAAATCCGTATGCGTGACGGGCTCGCGGCCGCGGATCGCGTTGATGAACTCCTCCTCGACGCGCCAACTGCCGCGCTTGGCCGGGTCGACGGCGACTTCCTCCATGCTGGACTGACCACGCGTGCCGGCATGCAGCGACATCGCGCCGGATTTGTCCTCGTGCAGGAACAACGTGCCCTCGGTGCCGTGGATATAGATTTCCGCATTCGACGGCGCGTGTCCCAGCACGGTGGAAACGGTGAAGCGCATCTGGCCCCCTTGTTCCATCCGTCCGACCACGTCGATGTGATCGGGAATGGTCATCGGGACACGCCGGCCGTCCGCGTCGACCCGATACGGCACCGCGCTCTGCCCGATGGCGCAGACGGAGGCGGCGGGGCCGACCCAGCGCATCATCGATTCGTACCAGATCCCCATGCTCATGATGTTGTTGCCGGAAAAGTCCCGGTCGTGCCGCCAATGCAGGGCCGACCCCATATCCGGATAGTCGCTGTTGGCGGCGACCCGCAGGTCGATGGTGATCAGGTCGCCGATGGCCCCGCCGCCGATCATGTCGACGATGGTCTGATCGAAGCCGAGCGTGCGCGGCGCGGGTACGATCTGCGCGATCTGCGTCGGGTGGAGGCGGGACACGTCCAGCATCTCCCGCGCCTCGCGCAGGTTGAGCGCCATGCGCGCCTCGCACAGCACATGTTTGCCGGCTTCCAGCGCGGCGATCGTCAAGGGGGCGTGCATATAGGGCCAAGTGCCGATGCAGACGGCGTCGATCGTGTCGTCGTCGACGATCTCGGTCCAGTCGGCGGCCGCCGTTGCAACGCCGAACTCATCGGCGGCGCGCTTGGAGGACTCAAGCGTGCGGTTGGCGATGGACACGATTTCCACACCCGGCTGCTCCAAAAGGCCGGGAATGTGTTTACCGCGGGTGTTGGCGCCGGCGCCGATCACGCCGACACGGATGACGGGGTCTGCCATGGATATCTCTCCCTAGTGTTTCGGCGACGGGTCGCCGTTCGTTTCCGTTATTCGAGATGAACCGCACGCGTTAGGATTGGACGTTGCCCTGCGGCGGGACGGGCGTTAGGACCGGTTTGCCGTCGAAATGGGCGCGCAGGTTGTCATAGACGAGGTCGCCCATGGCGCGGCGGGTTTCGTTGGTGGAACTCGCGATATGCGGCGTCAGCACCACATTCTCCATCTCGATCAACGCCGGTGGAACGTCGGGTTCGCCATCGAACACGTCGAGCCCCGCGCCGGCGATACGGTCGTTCTGCAACGCCGCGACCAGGGCCGGTTGATCGACAATCGGACCGCGCGCCGTGTTGATCAGATATCCGCCCGGGCCCAGCGCTTCCAGCACCGCGGCATCGACCAATCCGCGCGTGGCCTTGCCGCCCTCGCAGGCGACCAGCAGGATATCGCTGGCCTCGGCTAGGTCGAGCAGGGACGGATAGGAGCGGTAGGGCAGGTCGCCCATCGGCTTGATGTCGTGATAGGCGATGTTGATCCCGAACACCTCGGCCCGGCGCGCCACCGCGCGACCGATCCGTCCCAATCCCAGGATGCCGAGCCGCCGGCCGCGTACCGTCGTCGCAAGGTCCATGCGGCCCTGCAGCCATTTGCCGGCCCGCAGGAAACGCTCGGACTCGCCGATCCGCCGCGACGTCATCAGGATGAGTGTCATGGCGAGGTCCGCGACGTCGCCGGTCAGCACTTCGGGCGTGTGGGTCACGATGACGCCCCGTTTCTGTGCGGCAACCACGTCCGTCGCGTCGAAACCGACGCTGAACGACGCGATGATCTCGAGATTCTCGAGCCGGTTGATCAGGTTCGCGTTCGGTCCCTTCATGCCGCCGGCCAGAATGCCGCGGATTTGCGGGCCGACCTCGTCGAGCAGCTTGTCCGGTTCCGCCGGGTCGACGAAGTCGTGGATGGTGTATTCCTTGGCCAGCCGTTCGGTCAGGAAGGGCGGCAGGACGGAGACCTGCAACAGATCAACCATGGATGTTTGCCTTGTCGTTTTTCATTCTTCGCATTCGCATAGTGTTGGCGTCGCTGCCGTCGGCGCGCCTCCCACTGTGGCGCACGGTCGGCTGATCGACAAGTCGGGCGGTCGCTTTGCCATTATGATGCGCCCCGCGGTTGCGCTAGACTGTCGAAAAAGGTGCTTGGCGGGGCTCCTTCCAAGCCATCGCGCCGATACTCCAACAATCAGATGGGATGTATCCAATGGCCACTGAAACGCTGACCCATACCACTCAAGACATCGAATACCTCCGTCACGGCGATCGGCCGATGATGATGCGGCTGTTCCGTCCGTCCGGCACGGGGCCGTTCCCGGTCGTGGTCGACCTGCATGGCGGCGCCTGGTGCAAGGGCGACCTATCGGAATGCGCAATGCGCGACGCGGCGCTGGCCGACGCGGGCATTGCGGCGGCGTCGCTGGATTTCCGCCATGCTGGCGACGGCTATCCCAGCTCGGTGATCGATATCAATTACGCGATCCGATACCTCAAGGCCAATGCGGCGTCCTTGGATCTTGATCCCGAGCGGGTCGGCGTCACCGGGCAGTCGAGCGGCGGGCATTTGGCGATGCTCGCGGCGATGCGCCCGCTCGATGCGCGATACTCGTCCATCGCGCTGGATGCGGGCGCACCCGCGGTCGACGCCAGCGTGCGCGCCGTCGGAATGAATTGGCCGGTGATCAATCCGTTGTCGCGGTACCGCCGGGCGGTCCAGCTGGCGAACAGCGACGATACGCCGGACTGGGTTGGCGATATCCCGGCGCGCCACGACCTGTATTGGAAGACCGAGGAGAATATGGCCGAGGGCAATCCGATGCTGGCGCTCGAAACCGGCGAAGCGGTCGAGACGCCGCCGGCGATATGGGTCCAAAGCCAGCCCGATCCGGTGCATGATTATCGTGACGCCGATTCACCGGTCGATTTGAACGAGCCGGAACGTTTCGCCGCGAATTACCAGAAGGCGGGCGGGCAGATCGACATCGTCCATATCGACAAATCGGGCCGCGACACGCACGAAGCGTCGGACCCGATCGTGGCCTTTTTCCGCAAGCACCTGATGTAAAGGCGGCGGCGCGGGCGTTAGAAGTCGGTCGTTTCGCCGGCCCGGTGGGTGATCCGTTTGGGCGACGCATGCACGCCCATCGTGCGGAGCGGCGTCGTGCCCGTGTTCCGGAAGCCATGCGCTGTATTCGGCGGCGCGACGATCGTCGAGCCCGGGCCGATGGGGGACGCATTGTCTTCGTTGTCGATCCACGCCTCGCCGCTGCCCTCCAGCACGGTGACGACTTCCATATAGGGGTGCGAATGCGTGCCGGTGGAATAGCCGGGCGGCGACGTTTGGATTCCGACGCGGACCGGGGTCGATCCGGCGTCGTCGCCCACCAGCGTCTGATAAATGCGGCCTGACTCGTGCTCTTCGCGCTGTGCGTCTTCGATGTGGAGTATCGGCATGGCGTCATCCTGTCCGGTAGGTTCGGCTATCGTTAGAATAGCGCATTTGTCCTTTTGCCGCGCTAATTTGGCCGCAGCTCGGCTCGGTGCCTATACTTCTTGGACAACCTTCAGGGCAAAACAGCAAGCGCGGGAGCCAATTCCATGAGCGCGAAGAACCATGTCGTCGGTACGGGCGGGGAACTGCTCATGCATCAACTCGTTGCGCAGGACGTCGAGTATGCGTTCACGAACACGGGGAGCGCGGAGGCCGGTTTCTTTGACGCTTTCCTGACCGTGCCGGGCGTGCAGCCGATTCTACTGCTCGCGGAATCGCTCGTCCTGTCGGCCGCGGACGGTTACGCCAAGGCCGCGAACAAGACCGCCTTCGTGAATGTCCATCTGGCGGCGGGCACGCGGCAGGGATCGGGCCAACTCCAAAACGCGTATTTCGACGGGTCGCCCATGGTGGTCACCGCGGCCTTGCGCGACAACGGCACCTTCGGCGACCACAACACGCTTGGCGCGTCGAGCGGCTTTTCGCAGATGGGCGCGGTGGAGGACATCACCAAGAAGCGGTGGGAGGTCATCGACGCGCGCGGTATTCCGCTGGCGACGCGGCGGGCCTTCAAGGAAGCGGGGACCATGCCGACCGGGCCGGTCTATCTCGCCTTTTCGAGTCCGGCACTGGACGCAACGGGCGTCGAAGGGACGATTCAGGCGGCCCAGCCGCTGGAGATGGCCGAGACGCCGGGTGGTTCGACGTTGGGCAAGATGCATGATGCGCTGCTCAATGCCGAAAACCCGCTTCTGCTGGTCGGCCCGGACGTGCGGACCGCCGGCGCCCAGCGGGAAGTGCTGGAATTATCGGAGAACTATGCCCTGCCGACGGCGGTCGGGTTCTACGACTACGGCGCCTTTCCACTGAAGCATCCAAACTACGTCGGGATGATCGACAACATTCCCGACAGCGGCTACGACGTCGTTTTCTGCGTCGGATACCGGCAGAACACGCGGGCCAATGCAAAGGACGAGAAGTTCACCGATTGCGGGACGATCATCGCCATCGGCCACGATCCGGCGGTGATGGGCAATACATTCGCGCTCGACCTCGACCTCTGGGGCAACGTCCGGCACACGCTGACCGCGCTGAACGGACTGTGGAAACCGGACCATGCAAACCTGCAGCACATCCAGAAACGGAAGCAGGATTTGTTCGCCCAGAGCGAGGAACGGGCCGCAGCGCAAGCCGGCGAGGCATCGGAACGCAGCGCGGAAAAGCCGATCCATCCGACCTATCTCGGTGATGCCATGGCGCGGACCTTGGCCGGGAACACGATGCTGGTGTCGGAGAATTTCCGCGCCTCCGATCACCTCATGCCCTTCGGCTACGGCGACAACGACTGGCGCATGGTGCGGACCTATGGCGGCAGCCTGGGGTATGGACTCGGCGGCGCGATCGGCGCGCAGCTCGGCGCGCCGGACCGACCGGTCGTGCTCAGCATCGGCGACGGCGGCGTGATGTACAGTTCATCCGGCTTTTGGACGATGGCGCGCTACAATCTTCCGATCCTCACCATCGTCTGGAACAACATGCAGTACCAGACCGTGCGGACGAATTTTGCGTCCTGGGGCGGCAGCATGAAGGAGCAGAACCGTTATCCGGAAACCTTCCTCGGCGACCCCGCGATCGACTTCGTAATGCTGGCGAAGGCGCAGGGTATCGAGGGCATGCATGTGCACGAACCCGGCGAGCTGGAAGCGGCGCTGCAGCGCGGCCGGGACGCGCAGGCCGCGGGCGAGCCCTTCCTGCTCGATGTTCATATCGCCAATGTCGGCGCCGGCGCGGACCAGAGTTGGTACATGCCCTACGCGCTGCAATCTTGACGGGGAGCTGAACATGCCGCACCAGCGCTACCGGACCTACGCCCACACGATGTCGCACGACGGCGAGGAGTTCGAATACGAACTCGCCATGGCAGTGAAGGCCGGCAACCGGATCTGGGTGCGCGGCCAGACCGGGCTCGATTTCGACGGGAACTTCATTGGCGAAGGCGACCCCGCCGCCCAGGCCGACAACGCGCTGCGCTGCACCGATATTCTGTTGCGCGAGGCCGGCGCGTCTTTGAACGACATCGTCAAGACGACGGTGTATCTGACCGACCGGGAATACCGTGTCCCAGTGTTTTCGGTCCTGGCGCGATGGCTGAAGGGCGTGTGCCCTTGTCAGACGGGCTTGATCGTCAACGGGCTGGCGCGCCCTGAAATGATGATGGAGATCGATGTCGAAGCCGTGATCAGCGCCGATTGATCCTCCACGATGTGTCGCCCGCACGATTTAGAAACCTGCGCCGTCCTGTTAAGGTCGGATGAGGAAACCCTACGACCGATACTTACCCAGCTGCGGAGTACCTGATGAAGAAACGAAAATTCGATCGTGGCGCCGAGGATCTCGGCAACGCCGTCGGTCTCGAACACATGAATGTCGCGGTGCCGGATCAACGCTTGGCGACGCTGTTCTACATCATGGGCTTGGGCTTTACGCGCGACCCCTACTTGGTGACCGGCGTGGTCAACATGTGGGTCAATATGGGCCGCAACCAATTCCATCTTCCGATCGGCGACCCGCAGGTGGTTCGCGGACGGACCGGCATCGTCGTGCCGTCGCTCGACCAGCTCGTCGATCGGTTGGATACGGTCAGGGGCGATTTGGCGGGGACGAAATTCGGCTACAAGGCGGCCAAACGTCACGTCGACGTCACCTGCCCGTGGGGCAATCGCCTGCGCTGCCATGCGCCGGAGGACCGGTTCGGTCCGGTCCGGCTTGGCATCCCGTATGTCGAGTTCGATGTGCCGGCCGGTACGGCAGCGGGAATTGGCCGTTTTTACAGCGACGTCCTCGGCGCGATCGCCAGCGTCGGCAAGGCGGGCCGCGGGCGCGCGGCAACCGTTTCCGTGGGGCCGAGCCAGTCGCTGATCTTCCGCGAGACCAAAAAGAAGCTGCCGGCCTATGACGGCCACCATCTCCAACTCTATGTCAGCGACTTTTCCGGCCCGCACAAGAAACTGATGAAACGCAAGGTCATCACGGAAGAGAGCAACCAGCACCAATACCGGTTCGTCGATATCTACGATCCGAAAACCGGTAAGGTCCTATACCAGCTGGAACATGAAATCCGATCGATGACGCATCCGCTCTACGCGCGGCCGATGATCAACCGCAATCCGGCGATCACGAACAACGCCTATGCGGACGGTCACCAGGCGTATGCGTGGGCGCAGCCGGTCTAGTGCATCGGGCGCGACTGCGGCCTAACGGATGAACCGTTCGACGTAATCGGAGCCGAGGCCGACCGATTCGAAATGCTTGCGCGCCGCCGCGACCCGGTCGAATACGTCGGTCGAGCCGACGGTGTTGCCTTCCTCGTCGCAGTACAGCAGGGCGCCAGAGTTGTGGAAGAGCGTGATCATGTAGTCGCCCTCGTCCACGACCAGGGTGTGGACATCTCCCGGCGGCTCGAACAGGTAGCTGCCCGCCGTGGCGACCCAATCGCGCTCCAGATAGCGCCAACGGCCCTCCAGCACGAAGCCATGAACCGGCGCGGGATGGCGGTGCCGCGACACGACGCCGGCCTCGGTGACCTTGGTGAGATGGACCCAATAGCCCTGGCTGACATTCAGGCAGAGCGGGCGCGACCAGCGGCCGGGGCCGTTCGGCACCCAGAGCCGTTCGTCCTCGGGCTCGCGCGCGTCCTTCCAGAAGATTTCATCGAGCATGTCCTGGGGAACAAGCGGCGAATAACGCTTTTCAACCGTATCGGGCATCGGTCTCACCTAAAAGTTGTCGATCTTTCGCCGACTATACTGAAAGCGCCACGACTTCACCAAATCAGCCCGATTTGGCGGCGCGGGGGCGACCGTGAGACAAAAAGAGGATGGCGTATACAGAGATCGCAGCGCAGAAAGAAGGAGATTGCTCGGTGGCGACATTCTATATGGTGGAAATGCACTACCCGGCGTCGGAGGATCGCGCCGCGTTCGACGATTTCTATCACAACCATATTTCGATGTTGTTGACGATCGACGGATTTCTGTCGGCGCAGCGCTACGAATGCAGCCCGGACGCGCGGGCGCCCTTTCTGGCGGTCTATCGGTTGCGCGACCCGGATGTGATGACCAGCGAAAACTATACGTCGAAGGCGGGCCGCAACTCGGTCGATCCGGCCTTCCGCGCGAAGATGACGAATTGGGACCGCAACCTCGTGCAGGGCGAGATCGACGATATGAATGTGCCGGATGGCGGCTGCATGGTCCTGATCGACCGGCAAACGCCGGACAGCCCGGCTTTGCCCGACGGGTTCACGCCGCTCGAGATCGTGGGCCTCGACGCGACGATCGTGCAGCGGGGCGTCCGGATCTTCCTGGACGGGAAGGCGGGGGTGCCGGACGCGCCGGCCGAGGGGTGGACGGTGCGGACGTTCCGGCCGCTTCATGCGCCCCGGCACCCGGATTAGGCCGGCGAGCGGTCTCCCGTACCGGCATTGGACGCGCTTACTCCGCGGCGTGCGCGTGCGCGCTGTCCGATCGGGATTTATCCAAGAGTGTCAGCCGCCACATCTCGCGCGGATAGCGGTCATACTCGAACCCGGTCGCCGCATGGATCGTGCAGCGGTTGTCCCAGGCGACGATATCGCCCGGCTGCCAGCACCACTTCACCGTAAAGTCCGGCCCGGTCACGTAGGGCAGCATGTCGCGCCAGACGCGGACGCTGTCATGCTCGACGCCCTCCAGATCGCAGGTGTCCAGGTCGTCGCCGGAAAAATCCTGTCCCTTCGGCAGCACGGCGCAGGTCGAGCTGTTCAAGCCGTAGAGCGCGGGCTCGCCACTGACCGGATGCTGCAGCACGACCGGAACGCGCCGGGGCGGGTTGGCCGCCCGTTGTTCCGCCGTCAGGACGGGATAGTCGGGCGAATAGAGGTTGATCTTCTTGTCATGATGCGCGAGCGAACAGACCGCTTCCAACCCGGCGAGTTCACTCTTTTTCGACTCGTCCAACTGCGCATAAGCCCCGCGTGTATCCGCGAACAGCGTTTCGCCGCCCTGCGGCGGCGCTTGCCGGCAATGGAAGACCGAGCCGATCGGCGGGTTTTCCCGGAAGGTGGAATCGGTGTGCCAGACGGGACGGCGGGTGTCCGGGTTGTACCGAATATCGGCGTCGCTTTTGAGCGGCGGCACCGAGGAGAACTGCGCCGTCCGTTTGCCCGACTCGTCCTTGAGATTGCCGATGCGGAGGATCGGATATCCCTTCACCATCTTGTCTTCGCGGGCCGCCAGGCTCTGGTTCTCGACCGCGCCGAAGACGGTCGACCAGGCCACCAGTTCGTCGGGCGCGGTACCGGTCAAATCATCGCCGCGCACGGCCAGCAAACCGCCGTGCCGGGTCCAGAGGTCGAAGGCGTCGCGCTGAAATGCCGCGTCGGCCAGGTCGGTTCGGGTCACGCCCTCGATCATGATGCCGAATTCGCCGTTCAAGGTAGAGGTCTTGTGTTCCATGGGTTTCGCTCGGTCGGTTGGGGTGTTGCGCCGGGACAGGTGATTGCATTTGCGCCGCTATGAAAATAGCGCAACGCGGTGCGCTGGCAACAGGGCCGTTATTTCACGGGGCAACCGGCCGTTGTCGGTTCCGCAGCCTCTTGATCGATCAGCTTTTCCAACTCGTCGCGCGTAATGGCGCCTTGCACGATCGTGCGGCCGACCACGAAAGACGGGATTCCCGTGAATCCAAGCTGTTTGGCGAGCCGGTCGTTTCGGCGAAGAGCCTCGCCGATCTCCGTCGTTTTCATGTCGCGCAGCAGCCGGTCCGGGTCGATGCCGACCTCGTTGGCCGCATACCGGAAGATGGCCTCGGTCGGGATGCCGCGCGTCTTCATCAGGGTCTCGTGGAAGGATAAATACTCTCCCTGCCGCGCGGACGCCAATGCCGCACGCGCCGCCTGGCCGGACGCCGGGCCGAGAATGGGCCATTCCTTGTACACGACGCGCACCCGCGGGTCCTTCGCGCGCAGGTCGCCGAGATACGACGACACGACCCGGCAATAGGGGCACTGATAGTCGAAGAACTCGACGATCGTCACCGCGGCATCCGCCGGGCCGGCCGCGGGATCGCCGGGGTCGTTGAACAACGCCGTGCAAAAATCGATGACCGGTTCCGTGTTCGGCTGCTCGGCGCCGAATTCGACGCCGGCCAGCGGCAGAGCCGCCGGGTCCGGGCGCGATGTGCCGCCGGACAGGATCAGTTCCCGGAACCCGTCGGGTTGCTGGCGCGGCTGGAATTCGAGATCGTCGGCCGACCGGTTCGAAATGAACACGTTGACTGCGATCAGGGCCGCGGCGGCGACGAGCAGAATTCTGTAGTTTTGCGGAATGCTGAACTTCATGCCCGTTGGATGCCACAGCCGGAGGATCGGCGCATCACAATCGTTGGTGATTTGCTTTTGTCGAGAGTTATTGTGCGGCGATCGGGTCGATCAGTTCGTCGCGAAGCCACCTACGTCCGTGTTTTCGCAATCGCCGCCGCGACCTTGCCCCGATGGGTGAGGCGGCCGAATACGGGCAGGGCCGATATCCGCCAGAATAGGCGTTGCGTCACAAAGGCGGCGGGGCGGTAGGCGTAGCGGATCGGGACCAGGGG
Organism: Alphaproteobacteria bacterium; assembly: GCA_965228425.1. Taxonomy (GTDB): domain Bacteria; phylum Pseudomonadota; class Alphaproteobacteria; order UBA8366; family UBA8366; genus JAJFJD01. The sequence goes on from OZ245815.1 coordinate 1,226,401, forward strand.
CTTGGCCCGGGGACCGAAGCGGTACAGCAGGAAATTGGTCGACGGTAGGAACAGAAAGCGGAGCAGTGTCCGGTGTCCGTCCTTGCTGTGCATTCTGTCTCGCCAAATCTCGCGAAAGGTTGCGACACCGCCGACCGCGCCGGACAGGGCGGCCTCGAGAGCTTCGCGATCCGACCAGCGGGGGCTGGTGTCGAGGGCGGACAGCACGTCCGCGGGCACCGGCGCATCAAGGTGTTCGCTCAGGTAACGCAGCATCGTATCGACGGGTAGGTCGAGTCCGCTGCTTTGTACGATGCGGCTGAATTCGGGCCAGTCGATGCCGGGGTTCCCGTCGATCAACAACATGGCGTCGCAGGCCCAACGCAGATGCCCGCGCGTCCGTTCGTGGAAGGCGGCGGTCAGGACGTAGATCAAGTGATGGGTCGGTGACGGGATGCGCACCGGAATGCCGGCGATATCGGCCGGCAGGCTGGCCGACCAGAGGGCGGCCGAGTCGTGGCGATAGACCGGCGCGTCATACAGCGCCGTATGGACTACAAGCGGCAACCCGTCCGTGTGCCGGAACCCCTGCCGGGCACCCGGCGCCGCCTCGGGCAGCCGCGCGGGCGCGAATCCGCAGCCGCGCAACGCATCGCCTGCAGCGGTCAACGCGTCCGGATGGACGAGCAGGTGCAGCGCGTGGCAGTGCCGCTCGACCGGTGTTTCGTAACCGGTGTCGGCCAAGGCGCCGCCCCGCAGGGCGATGACCGGAATATCGGCCTCGGTCAAAGCGGTCAGGACGCCGGCGTGGATGTCCCGGATGACGGTGCTGCGCAATTCCTCGCGGACGGTGGCGACCCGCAGGTAGGACTGCAGCTCTTTTTCGAGGGCGAATTCGTTGCGCCGCGCCGCGGCGTAGACCACGGGCAATAGGCCTTTGAGCCCCGTCAGGTCGGTTTCGAAGAAGTGCTTCAGGTCACCGGCGAGTGCCTGGAAGTCGCGCCAAGCCGTCGTCGCCGGTTTGGGTGAACCTAGACACGCGCGCAGCAACAAGGTCCGCATTCGATCCGGCCACACGATGGCGAGCGCGAACTTGACCTCTGCCTTCCGGTCATGGGGCTCGTCAGGGTTTTGCATTCGTTGCCCGGCGCCGCGCGATCGCCGCTTCCGCCAGTTTGAGCAAGTCCGTCCGCACCCCCTCGTCCTGCCGTCGGCTCATGTTGTTCCCGTGAATTCGCCGCCGGACGAGGACCTGGTTCACATGCTCGACCGGCACGCCCGCCGCCTTGACATGGTACAGCAGCCCGGCCGTTTCGTCGTTTTCGCCGCTGTCGGTACCGAACCCGCCGACGCGGTCGATGACGTCCCGGCGCAACAGCATCCCCTGCAGGGTGGTCAGGCGCGCGCCGTCATGCTCGGTGCCGCGCAATTGTTCGGCTTCGTGGGCCAGTTCCGCTTCCCAGAAATTCTCGATCAAGCAGGTGCAAACCCCCGCGTCCGGATTGCGGACCAAGCGCTCGACCTGTAGCGCCGTCTTTTCCGGCAGCCATAAGTCGTCGGCGTCCTGGAAGGCGATGATGTCGCCCGCCGCCGCCGCCATGCCCCGGTTCCGGGCGGCCTTTACGCCCGCGTTCGGCTGATCGATTACCGTGATGCGGCCGCCATAGCCGTCGAGGATCGCCTTCGTGCCGTCGATCGATCCGTCGTTCACGACGACGATCTCGATCGGGCCGTAGGTCTGTTGCAGCACGCTCTCGAGGCATTCAGCGACGAAGCGTTCGCCGTTGAAAACCGGGATCACGCAACTGACGACGGGGGAGGCTGACATGGCGGCCTTACCTGCCTTACGGCTTGAGGTTGGACAGCTCGGGAAGCGGCGGGTCGAGCGCGAAAAGATCGACCATGTCGTCGAATTTGTTGAGCTGTGGCGCGGCATAGGCGTCGCCGTCGGGGGCGTTCTCCGGGATGGCAGCCGGGCTTGCCGCTTCCGCGTCGCTCGGCATTGCCAGCCGTTCCTCGACGAGCTGATCGGCCAGGATTTCCACGTCCGCCGTGGCGACGGACTTTTCGATGCCGTAGCGGTTGGCCACGGCGTCGGCGATCGTATCCAGGCCGTGCCCGCTTTCGATCAGCGACCAGATGAAACCGCCCACTAGGTCCATGCTGTAATACATGCCGTTGGTCAGGTTGATCAGGACCGCTTCGCCGTCAACTTCCTTGGCGGCGACTTCCGCTGTGTTGGGTTTGAGAATTTTCTGCATGATGCTTCTTTTTCTGATTGTTGGGTTGGTTATTCCATCAAACGGATGGAGAAGATTGGGTCGTTCCCGACATCGTGTTCCGCGGGGCGGCCGGTCGATCCGAAGAGGCGTCCAGAACCCGCCGGTACAGCGCGTCGTAGGCGTCGACGTTGGCGTCGATGCCGAACCGTTCGATCGTATCCTTGCGCGCGGTTTGGCCGAGTTCCTCACCAAGGCCGGGTTGCGACAAGAGGCGTTTCAGCCGGTCCGCAAGGGCGAACGGATCCTCTTTGTCGACGAGATACCCCGTCTTGCCGTCGATCACGACTTCCGCCAAGCCCCCGGTACGGGCCGCGACCACCGGCCTTTCCATGAGGGCTGCCTCGATCGCCACGAGGCCGAATGGTTCGCGCCAGCGGGACGGCACGGCCATAACGGTCGACCGGCTGATCAGGTCGAAGACCGCATCCGGATCGACCCAGCCGGTGAACGTCACCGAACCGCCGAGCCCAAGGCCCGTTGTCTGTTTTTCGAGCGCCGCCCGTTCGGGCCCGTCGCCGGCGATCGTGAGCCGCGCCTCCGGAAAGCTCTCCCGGACATCGACGAACGCCTCGAGGGCGACGTCGAAACCCTTTTCGCGGATCAGCCGGCCGATGCATAGGATATGCGGCGGTCCGTCCGGCAGCGGTGCCGGGCCGGTGTCGCCGGCGGTAAGTCCGTTGTGGATGCGGGACGACTTGTCCGTTATCTCCGGGAACATTGACCGAATGTCGCCGAGGGTGGCGTCCGATACCGCGGTAACCCATGCCGCCTCGTCGAAGGCGCGGTGGACAGTGCCGCCCATCCCGCCGGATTCCGAAAAATCCGCATGGATCGCGACCACGGTCGGGATCGGCGCCCGCCGGTTGCTTTCGAGATGCAGCGCGATGCTGGGCCCGTAGAGATTTGCATGGATCAGGTCGGGCGCGACCTCGTTGCGGATCGCGGTGATTCGCTGTCGCAGGCTGATGAACGCCTCCGGATCGCGGCTGCGAAGAACATCGTGAAACGGGAGTCGGTGAACGACCGTGCCGTCGATGATTTCCTGCGCCGGATAATCAAGCTGTTGCGTCGTCACTACCGTGATGTCGTAGCCCCGCGTTCTGAGGACGGGGATGAACCGTGCCGCAAGGGTCTCGACACCGCCGATCGTGGGCAAGAAGAACTCGGTCCAGTAGAGCAGCCGGATGGGTTTGCCGCTATTCATGTCGGGCAATCTCGCGGCTGATGCGCCGGACGGTGGGGCCGATGTCGCGCACATCGTGGCCAAGCTCCAACCAGAAGGCCGGCACCGAGGTCACCAGGTCGCCGAGTTTGTCGAGCGATCGCGGTGCCGCGCCGGGCAGGATGATGATCGAACTCGGCGCTAGCGCGAGCATCGCTTCCATCGGTTTCGCCGGCCGAAACGCGGTTTGGGGATGATCGACGACCCGCGGAAGAATGACCGCAGCGATCGGCGTTTCCTTGGCAAATCGGCCGCCCGGGTGGTCGGACAGATACGCGACCGACTTGTGTTCGATTTCGTGGTTCGGCTTGTGCGCGATCGCGGCGAGTTCGGGGAACCGGCGGATATGATCATTGGCGATCAAGCAGGTCGCGTACAGCGAATGACCGGTAAGTCCGCCATCCTCTCGCTGGGCCAGCGCAACGAAATCGTCGCTCAGGAAGTCGAAGCCCTCCAAGAAGCTGGCGACGGACGAGGTGCTCTTGCCGGACCCGCCGCTGCCGACGAAAAGCAAGCCTTGGTTTTCGGCGATGGCGAGGGCGGCGTGGATGAATTGAACGTCGTGATCGTCAAGCCAGATCGACAGGAGCCGATGAAACGGCCGCGCCCGTTCGTCGAGGAACAATAAGGATCGTTTCCGGACGCACCCGGTGATCCGGTTCGCCTTACGGTCCAGCAGCATGACCGCCGATTCCCGCTGATGCAGGACGTGCCGCCCGTCCGGGGTCACCGAGACGTTGCCGTAAAAATCGACCTCTTCAGGCCAACGGGTCCAAAACGCCGGACCGGCCGCTTCCTCGTCCCAGACCTCGACCGTCAGGGCCGGGTCGACGCGATCCCGTACGCGCAGATGGCACATCGACCGGTCGATGTCCGCCGCGAGGTCGTTGCCGACAACGCGCAGGCGAACCGGAAATCCCGCGATTCGATAGTCCGTTTCGACAATCCGATTCGACTCCCGGTCGGCGACGTTGGTGAAGGTTTCGCCCAGTTTGTCGATGGCTTCCGCGATATCGATTTCGCGGGCTGGCAGAACGGTTGTGCGATCGGTGTTCATTGCATCGACTGACCGTATTTGGACAGCGTTTCCCGAAAGCTGCCGCGGTGCTGGCGAATTACGGTGAATAAGTGCTTGGCCCGGTGCGCCTGCATGCTAAGACCGCGCGTGCCGCAGCCGTATGTCAGGTCGAGATTGTGCGGTTTGAGCGGCGCCGTGACGCCGGCGATCCAGCGCGCCATATAGGTCAGGCGCGGCGAGTTCTGCTGGAACAAGCAGTGTTTCAGATGGAGCCGGGCGTTGAGCGTGTCCGAATTCAGATCTTCGGGAACCGGCGCGCCCAGCAATTCACGAACCAAGAGGAGCCGGGCACGAAAGGCCCGGCCTATGCCGTAGTCCTGCAAATGCGTTTCGATGGACCGCCAGTCCAGCGTATCCTGGTATCGGACGCACATCGCCGCCAGGTCGATAAGTTGGCGCAGACAAACCTCGCCGAGCAGGAAGCCGGTGTCCTGAATCTCGGAATTGAAGATGTTGTGCAGGACGCGGTGCTCGTGCGACAGCGCGACCATTTTGAGACCATCGGCATCGACCGGAACGACGTCCGCCCATGCGGCTTCTGCGCTGATAAAATGGCGCTGTTCGCCGGCTTGGACGTGAAGCTCGATTGGGACCATCCGGTCTTTGTGGTAAAGCGGTCGGTAGTGATAGGTCCAACGATCCTCGGCATCCTGGGGTTCGTAGCCGGCATTCCCCAAGACCTCGATACAGGCATCGAGAGCGTCGCGCGGAACGACTAAATCAATGTCGCGCAGGACGCGTCCGCCTATGCCGTCCGCCGGTGTTTCGAAAAGAAAGAGCCCGCCCTTCAGAATCATCGGCGTGCACCCTATCGAGTTGAGCAGCCCGACGACTTCCACGGCTTCGCTCTTGATCCTTTCGTTGATCTCCTGGCCCATGAAATGCCGGCGGCGCAGTGCCTGTTGCGCCGTTTTGGGGAGCCCACCGAGAAGATCCCGCCGCCGCAAGGCGATCGCAAACGCGCCGGTCACATGTTCCTGATCGGCCAGCCGGAGCAAAAGGGACCAATCCAGGTTGGGTGCGGCGAGATCGGCCGCCAACGCCGCGTCATCGTCGGCGGTCGGGCCAACCTTCAACGCCCGGGTAATGATGGAAAACGTATGGCGAAAATCGGTCATGATCGGCAAGTCGATCCATTATTTGATGCGCTTTGTTTTCCAAACTTTCGAAACAGGCTGCCAAGTCCGAAATAAACGGATAACTATATGATATCCTAAGGATTTTTGCGCGGCTATCTGAGGACCCTCTATCGTAGGCGATGACGGTTGTGGCGGTCTATCGGCCACTGTGAGTACCCTTTCAGGCAGAGAGCGCGCTATAAATGGCTGCCCACAATGGGTTTTTCGTCATTCTGGTGTTTCGCGCCCAACGCATTTTGCCTCTCGACGCCGATCGTCCTACCCTGTTAACCAGCTTGCCCGAAATCATGGGCCGAGGAACGCCGCATGGAACCGCTGTTTCATCTGTCCATCCCCGTTAACGATCTGGAGCGCGCGAAGGCATTCTATGTCGATACACTGGGCTGTACGGTCGGGCGTGAGACGCGGGGCCGGTTCGACATAAATTTCTTCGGCCATCACATCGTGGCGCATCTCTCGCCGCGCGAGGCGGGGAAGGCCAACGGCACCATCCCGTCCGACGGCGCGACCGCGCCGCTGCGCCATTTCGGCGTGATCCTGCCGCTCGAGGACTGGAAGGATATGGAACGCCGACTGACAGGCAAGAACGTCGAGTTCTCGCTGTCGCCGCGGCTGTCCTTTGCGGGAAAACCGGCGGAGCAACATATCATGATGCTGCCCGACGGCTGCGGGAATATCGTCGAATTCAAATCCCAGCCACGCGACCGGGTGTTCGCCACGGACGCGCCGTAGGTGTCCGGATCAAGCGAGGTCGAACAGCAAAAGGTCGGCCTGGTGCCCGGTTTCCAGGGTGATCGTTTCTTCGCCGGAGATCGCGGCGCCATCCCCTGCGCGGAGTTCGTCTCCGTTCAACTGTACGATCCCCGCGGCGACATGCAGCCAGGTCCGGCGGTTCGGGTCGAGCGTTTGCACCACACGGTCGCCCTCGGCCAACGATCCACGGTAGAGCTTCGCGTCTTGGTGGACGGTAACCGCGTTGTCCGTTCCCTGCCGGTCGGCCACCAACTGGAACCGGCCGCTCTGGGCTTCCGGCTCGAAGCGTGTCTGCTCGTAGCCGGGTGCGAGGCCGTCCGCTTCGGGGATGATCCATATTTGCAGGAAGTGGACGGCTTCTTCCTTCGAGGCGTTGAACTCGCTGTGGAGGATCCCGGTGCCGGCTGACATGCGCTGAACGTCGCCGGGACGGATCACCGAGCCGTTGCCGAGACTGTCACGATGTTCGAGCGCACCGTCCAGCACCACGGTGACGATTTCCATATCCCGGTGGCCATGTTCGCCAAACCCGGCGCCGGGTATCACCCGATCGTCGTTGATCACGCGCAATGCCCCGAATCCCATGTGGGCCGGGTCGCGGTAGTCGCCGAAGGAGAAACTGTGGCGGCTGTCGAGCCAACCGAGCTTGGTATGCCCGCGCGTGTCGCGATCCCGGACGACGATCATTCGACTATCTCCCTGCTGTCATGCATGCACGATTTGGCGCTTGGGCGGGGCGCCGCGATTGCCACTCGACTATTTGGTGGCTCCAGGTCGGGAAGTCCAATAATCGGCGCGTTTGGACAATGAAGCGCCAACTATTCCATTTATTGGAATTAAAAATTCACAAAATCTGCAATTCATTTCTTTAAGAGAAATAATAACTATGGATGCCGATCAAGACTGAAATCGGCACAGCCCGTGCCGATGCCGATCACACCATCGGAGGATTAGCACGATGACCACGACAACCGTGACCGAAGGCGCCCATCATATTGGACTGACGGTGCCTGACCTGAACGACACCCGCGCCTTTTTCATCGAGTCCTTGGGATTTAGCCAAGTGGGCGAGGTGCCGGACTATCCCGCCGCCTTCTTGAGCGACGGGTCGACGATGATCACGCTTTGGCAAGCCGAAAACCCGGAAACGTCGACCAAATTCGACCGGAAAAACGTGATCGGCTTGCATCATTTCGCTCTGAAGGTGAAGGACGCCGAAACGCTGGACCGCCTGCACGGACAATTGGGAAGCGTCGATGGCGTGGACATCGAATTCGCCCCCGAGCCGCTCGGCGATGGCCCGGCTAAACACATGATGCTCGCCATACCCGGCGGCATTCGTATGGAACTCATCACGTTGCCCGCGTGAGCGGTTGGCCGGATGAAACCGAAGACTGAAAACGGGATGACGTAGGATGGACAAGAGCCGGACTATCGACGGCTCGCCCTTTCATGCGGGCGAGCGGCAGGTGCAGGAACGCCTCGGCGTCCGGGACATCGAGGGTTGGGCCCGCAAGGTCGTCCGCCCCTATATGCCGGACCAACACCGCGCTTTCCATACGTCGCTCCCGTTTTTGGTCGCCGGGGCCATGGACGAACATGGCCGCCCCTGGGCAACGCTGCTGACCGGACCCGACGGGTTTATCACGTCACCCGATCCGCGATCGTTGGTGTTGCAGGATGTCTCGCTCGAGGGCGATCCGCTGGACGGTGCGCTCAGGGTTGGTCGGCATCTGGGGTTGCTTGGCATTGAATTGTCGACCCGCCGGCGCAACCGGATGAATGGCCGTGTCCGCGCGGGTGAAGGCGGCCGTTTGGTATTCGACGTCGATCAGACGTTCGGCAACTGCCCGCAATACATCCGCGAACGCGAATGGACCCGGGTCGAAAACCACGTCGTCGGACCCGTGGAGATATCCGACCGGTTGTCTGTGGAGCAGCGCAGGTGGATCGGTAAGGCCGACACTTTCTTTATCGCGAGCGGTTACATCGGGGACGGCGATAGCCCGGCTTTCGGGATGGACGCGTCGCACCGGGGCGGCGAACCGGGGTTCGTGCGCGTCGTCGACGACAAACGGCTCCAATTTCCCGATTTCGCCGGAAACAACCATTACAACACGCTCGGCAATATCGTTCTCAACCCGAAAGTCGGTTTCCTGTTCGTCGACTTTCCGACCGGAAGCCTTTTGCATCTGACCGGCCGCGCATCGATCGATTGGGACTCGGACGCCGTGGCGGAAATACCCGGCGCCCGGCGCATCGTGACATTCGAAATCGACGAAGTCCATGAACGCCGGTCAGCGGTTCCTTTGCGGTGGTCGGAAAACGCCGACTTCGTTCGCTCGTTGCGGCTGATCGAGAAGATTCCCGAAAACGAAGACATCGCGTCCTTCGTGTTCGAGGCACGGGACGGCGCGCCCTTACCGATGTTCGAGGCGGGTCAGTACCTGCCCATCGAACTGGATGTGCCGGGTATCGACGGTCCCGTGCGCCGGACCTATTCGCTCTCCGGCCCGCCAAGCACGGCGCGCTACCGAATTTCCGTCAAACGGGAACCGATGGGCATCGCGTCTCGGTATCTTCACGATCGTGTCGAGGTCGGCGCCATCATCGATGCCCGTCATCCGGCGGGCGAGGACCTCATGCTGCCGTGCGACCGATGCCCCGTCGCGCTGATCAGCGCCGGCGTGGGGATAACGCCCATGCAGTCCCTGCTCCATGAATTGGCGCGGGAGGACGGCGACCGGCCGGTGTGGTTCATCCACGGCGCGCGCGACGGGGACCATCACATCCTGTCGCAGGAAACGCGGGACCTCGTCGCGGGCCGGCCGTCCATACGCCTGCATGTCGCGTATAGCCGCCCCGGCGAAACCGATCGGCTCGGTGAGAAATTTCACAGCGAAGGCCGCATCGATGGTGCATTGGTCACGAGCCTCGTGGATGCGCCCGACGCCCATTATCTTCTCTGCGGTCCGTCGGCCTTCATGGCGGATATACAGGACGCCTTGGAACGCAAGGGCGTTTCCCCGCAAAACATCCATACGGAGTCGTTTGGGCCAAGCGGTTGACGGTAACCGAGAGGCCTTTCGGTCGGAAACGGCTGCAGGGATGCGGGGGCGCATTTCGGTTCACAAAGCCGCTATACGGACCGACGTGCAACGCCTCGGGATGCATTGTTTGCTCATTGCGGCGATTGTGGCCAGACTGATAACACAACAAGAAAACCTGGGAGGCTCCAATGACTGCGCAAGAATCTCGTAGCACGAACGGGCGGGGACGTCGGTATGACAGTGTCATGGACACGATCGGCGACACGCCCTGCATTCGCATCAACAATCTCGCGCCGGACCATGTTCAACTGTATGTGAAAGCGGAATTCTTCAATCCTGCGGCGTCGGTGAAAGATCGCTTAGCGGTCAGTATCATCGAGGAAGCCGAGCGAAGCGGAGCGCTAAAACCAGGCCAAACCGTTGTCGAGGCGACAAGCGGAAATACCGGCATAGGACTAGCGATGGTTTGTGCCGCCAAAGGATACCCGCTGGTCGTCACGATGGCGGATAGCTTCTCCATCGAGCGGCGCAAGTTAATGCGATTTCTGGGCGCTAAGGTCGTTCTGACGCCGCGCGAAGAGAAGGGCTATGGCATGTACCAAAAGGCCGTCGAGCTCGCCGAGGCCAATGGATGGTTCCTTGCCAGGCAGTTCGAGACCGATGCGAACGCGCTCATCCATGCGAATACGACGGCGCGTGAGATTTTGGCGGATTTCGACGGGGAACGGCTGGACTATTTCGTCACGGGTTACGGAACCGGCGGCACGGTTACCGGCGTCGGGCGTGTCCTGCGTAAGAGCCGTCCCGACACCAAAATTATCCTCAGCGAGCCGGCCAACGCTCAAATCGTCGGCAGCGGACGTGCGCAAGGGCGCAACGAGGACGGGTCGCCGAACGAGAGCCATCCGGACTTCGAACCGCATCCCATACAGGGCTGGACTCCGGACTTCATTCCGCTGGTCCTGCAGGAATCGATCGACAATGGATATTACGATGCATTGATTCCGGTTCCCGGACCGGTCGGTATCGAATGGTCCCAAAAGCTCGCCCAACGGGAGGGAATCTTCACCGGTGTGTCCGGCGGTTCGACCTTTGCCATTGCAATGCAAATCGCCGAGAAGGCGGATCCCGGTTCGGTCATCCTTTGCATGCTGCCGGACACAGGGGAGCGTTATCTTTCCTCGCCGTTATTCGAGTCGATCGAGGAAGTTATGACCGAGGAAGAGATCGAGCTGTCGATGTCCACGCCGGGATTTCACATGCCGTCGGCGTAGCATCGGCTGCGCGCCCAAACTCGATCCCAACCAGGTTTTCAGGCTCGCGCGCCCGCGTCATCACGCTGCCAAATCGGCGGCGACGCGACGCGCGCGGTCGGCTTGCGTCCGGGCGATGACGGCGCAGGAACCGGTATAGGCTTCCGGGTCCAGCTTGGCCGCGATGTCTTCCGGCGATAGATGACGCCGTACCGTCTCGTTTTCGGCCAGCAGGTCGGCGAAGGCGCGGCCGGTGGTGGCCGCCGCCTGGGCCGCGTCATAGATGGCGTCATGCGCCTCCTGGCGGCCGATCTCGCGGCCCAGGTCCAGCATCAGCGCCTCGCCCAGGATCAGGCCGCCCGAGAGGTCCAGATTGCGCCGCATACGCTCGGGATCGACCGTCATTCCGCCGATCACCATCTCGATCCGCACCAGGATGTCGCCCATGGCCATGCAGGCGGGCTCGACGGCGGTCCGCATCATCAGGTCGGTCGTGCGGTCGGCCTCGTGCTCGGTCTGCATCGCCTCCAGCGCCAGCGGTACCAGGGCACGCACGTTGGCGGCGGCGGCGATAATGTCCTGCGTCAGTTTCGGGTTGCGTTTCTGCGGCATGGTCGAACTACCGACTGTGCCCGGCGGGACCGGCTCCTCGACTTCGCCGAACTCCTGCTTCATCAGCGTGTAGATCTCGCGGGCGATCTTGCTGCAGGTCGCCGCCAACAGGCCCAGAAGCGTGACGTATTCCGCCTTGTGGTCGCCGGTGGTGCGGGCGGGTACCGGCATCGGCGGCATGTCCAGGTAATGGGCCATGCGCTCGTGTAGTTCCTGCCCCTGGTCGCCGAAAGAGGCAAAGGTGCCCGCAGCCCCACCCAGCATCGAGGTGAAGGTGCGCTTCTCCGCCTCGCGCATGCGCTCCGCATGGCGGCACAACTCGTCGATCCAGACGCCGACCTTGAATCCGAAGGTGATGGGCACGGCATGCTGGCCGTGGGTCCGGCCCGGCAGCGGCGCGTCGGCGGTGCGCTCGGCCAGATCCGCCATGGCCGTCAGGCTGCGGCCGATCAACGCCAGGAAGGTCCGGTGCGCCCGGCGGATCAACAGCAGGTCGCCGGTCTGCGTGATGTTCTGTGTCGTCGCGCCCCAATGGACGTAGCCGCCGGCGTCGCCGTCGCAGATATGCGCTAGTTCCCAGACCAGCGGAACGATCTGATGCCCGGTCCGGGTCAGGGATTCGATCATGCGGTCGCGGTCGAGCAACTCGACCTTCGCCTTGGCGGCGATCTCTTTCGCGGCGTCTGCCGGGATCATGCCGAGATCGGCTTCGGCCTTCGCCAAGGCCGCCTCTACGTCGAGCCATGCCTGCCAGCGGCTCTCCATTGTGAACAGGTTACGGATTCCGGGATCGGCGATGCGGAAATCGGTTGGGTTTTGCGGCATGTCGGACATCGGGTATTCCTTATCGGTCGGCGGTACAGTTCCTTGCGACAGAATAACAGCAATTCGGGAAGGGCGTTTGTCATGCAGCCGGAATACGTGGTGGTCGGGGCCGGATCGGCGGGGTGTGCCGTCGCCTGCCGCTTGGTGCAGGGCGGTGCCCGCGTCGTGTTGCTTGAAGCGGGCCCGAAGGACAGCAACCCCCGCATTCATGTGCCGGCGGCGCTGCGGCCCTTGCTGAACGACCGGGAGGTGAACTGGAATTATCAGGCAGAACCGGTGGAGAGCGCGGGCGGCCGCCGCATCAGCCTGCCGCGCGGCAAGGTTCTGGGCGGGTCCAGTTCGATCAACGGCATGTTGTATGTCCGCGGCAATCCCGCCGACTACGACGGTTGGGCGCAGCGCGGCTGCCGTGGTTGGTCCTATGACGAGGTGCTGCCGTATTTCCGGGAATCGGAAACCTATAAACAGGGCGGCGATCCGGCGTATCGGGGCGGGAACGGGCCGCTCGAGGTGGAGGACTACCGCACCATTCTGCCGATGACGCACCGGTTCGTGCAAGCCGCACAGCAGGCGGGATTCCCGCTGACGCCGGATTACAACGGGGCGCAACAGGAAGGCGTCGGCTATTCCCAAATGACGCGGCGCGGCCGGTTCCGGGGGTCGACCGCGCAGACCTACCTGCGTGCCGTCCGCAATGATCCCAACCTGGAAGTCATCACCGGCGCTCGGGCCGGGCGGCTGATTTTCGACGGCACGAAATGTGTCGGCGTTACCTATCGACAGGACGGACAGGAGAAGGAAGTCCGCGCGGGCCGCGAGGTCGTGCTGTGCGGCGGTACGTATAATTCGCCGCAACTTTTGCAAGTCTCGGGGATCGGACCGGGGGCGCATCTGCGCAGCATCGGCGTTGATGTCCGCCACGATCTTCCGGGAGTCGGGGCGAACCTGGCCGATCACTTCGCCGCCCGGCTGAAGCATCGCGTGCAGGGCCAGGTCACGATGAACCAGCTGTCGCGCTTTCCCCGTGTGATCCCCGAGATCGCCAAATACATCCTTTTCGGCAATGGCGCGCTGACCTTCGGCGTGACCAGCGCCATGGTCTTCTGCCGCAGTCGCGACGGGCTCGCCAGTCCGGACCTGCAACTCTTGTTTACCCCGGCGACGCCCAAGGAAACCGGTCAGGGCGCCTTGGAGAAGGAACCCGGCGTTCAGATCACCGCGTTGCCGGTGCGGGCGGAAAGCCGCGGCACCGTGATGGCCCGCAGCCGCGACCCGATGGACGATCCCGTCATCACGCCCGCTTATCTAACCGACGAAAACGACGTCAATGTGCTGGTCAGCGGCGTTGCAATTTGCCGCAAGATCTTCGACGCGCCCGCGTTGAAGGAAGTTTCGCTAGGCGAATACGCGCCCGGGCCGGATGTGCAAACCCGCGATGAAATCCGCGACTTCACCCGCAAGTACGGCGGGACGATCCACCACCCGGTCGGGACGTGCAAGATGGGTGAAGACCCGGCCTCCGTTGTCGATCCGCGCCTGCGTGTGCAGGGCATCCAAGGCTTGCGGGTGGTCGACGCCTCGATCATGCCGACGCTGACGACCGGCAACACGAACGCGCCGGCCATCATGGTCGGCGAGAAGGGGGCGGCGATGATCCTGGAGGACAGGGCTGGCTGATCGGACGCTGCACGCGTCGCAACTAGGCCGTTTTCGAATCGTCGAGGACCTTGACCTCGCGCTGCGGGAACGGAATTTCGATGTCGTTCGCCTTGAGCGCGGTCCAGATCATCAGCAACAGGTCGGCGCCCACGCGGTTCTCGCCGTCGTCGATTCCGTCCATCCAGAATTCCACGAGAATGTCGATTCCGGAGTCGGCGAATTTTGCGATTTCCGCATCGGGCCGCAGTGCGATCGGCAAATCGTCGCCGCTGAGCACCTTGGGATGACTGGCGACGATCTCGCGGACGATCTCGAACAACTTCTCCAGGTCGGTCTTGTAGGCGACCTGGAAATTCAGGGAATAGCGCTGCTGCTTGTTGTGATGGGTCCAGTTGGTGAAGGCGGTGGTGATGAATTTTTCATTCGGGACCATGATGTCCTTGCCGTCGAAGGTCTCCAACGTTGCGGAGCGCATGGTCAACTCGCGCAGTGTGCCGGATCGGCCGTCCTCCAACTGGATGAAATCGCCGATCGTGATACTGCGGTCCAAGAGGATGATGATGCCTGAGATGAAATTCGATGCGATTTGCTGCAGACCGAACCCAAGCCCGACCCCCAACGCGCCGCCGAACACCGCCAGCGTCGTCACGTCGATGCCCATCACGTTCATCAGCAACAGGAAGATCAGCACGAAGACGCCGATCTCGAACAGCTTGGCCGCGATCTCGCGCGTGCTGGGGTCTAGGGCCGGCTGGGTGCGGATGACGCGCTGGCCGGTGGCATTGGAGATGCGGCCCAGCCAGAACAGGACGAAGCCGAACACAATGGTGCGCAGAACGGCATAGAGGGTGAGCTTGATGTTGCCGATCTCGATCGAAACGCCTTCGAGATGTTCGATGACCTCGTCGAGCCACCCAACGGCGTAGAGCAAGGCAATCGGCAGGCCGACCCATTTCAGGATGAAGCTGATCGTCTCGTTCTTGAGGAAATGGCGCGCGAGGCTGTAGACGACGAAAACGAATGCGACACCCTGGGCCGCCCGGACCAGCCAGGACTCACCGGTCGTGCCCGCGCTGATCGCCGCCGCGATTCCCAAGACGGCCGCTGCCATCACCGGCTGCAGGAGACTGCGCGCACGGTACAGCCCGCTGCGAAATTCGAAATAGGCGCCGGGTTGCGGCTCCTCGCGGAAGATTCTCACGCGCCGAGAAAGATAGGCGGCGATGATCATGCCGACTGCAAGCGCCAACGCGATGATGCTTATTTGGACATAAAACTCCGCGCGGGACAGGTGCGAGAGTAACTCCCGCCCAATCTCTTCCGCGCGCACGATCATCCATTCCATCGCGTCTCAACTCCTCGGGGTGCAGGCTAGTACTTATATTCGTTCCGGTAGGGTGCCGTCGACCGGAACTCACATCAGGCTTGGGTGCCGTGCCCCTCTGAGCGATCGTGGGGCCGACGATTGGCCTATGGTGCGCCGATTTTGGTACCGTGGTCTGTGACATTGCGCCGATAGCACTGGAGGACGCACCATGGCTGTGGAACTCGCCGATCAGGCTCCGGAAACGATCGAGATCAAACCCTTGGCAATGACCATCGGCGCGGAGGTGTCCGGCGTCGATCTGTCCAAGCCGCTGCCGGGCCAGCAAGTGGGAGAATTGCGCGCCGCGTTTTTGCGGTGGAAGGTGCTGTTCTTCCGCAATCAGCCGCTTGATCACACACAACAGGTTGCGTTCAGCCGGCAGTTCGGCGACTGCACGCCGGCCCATGCGGTCTATGGCCATCAGGACGATGCCTTTCCCGAGGTCTATTCCATCGACCGCGATCGCCGGAACAAGCGCTATAAGGGCGAAGACCTGTTGACGCCCTGGTCCGGCTGGCACGCCGACATCACACCGGCCATCAACCCGCCCGCGATCTCGATCCTGCGCGGTGACAAGATGCCGCCCTATGGCGGGGACACGCAATTCGCCGACATGGTCGCCGCCTATAACGCGTTGTCGACGAACATGAAGGAGATCGTGGACGGTCTCCGGGGTATCCACCGCTATCAGGGCAACGCCGGCGTCAACGTGAGCAAGGAATATGCCGAAACGCTCAACAAGAACCTGATCATCAGTGAGCATCCCTTGGTGCGGGTCCATCCGGAAACCGGCGAGAAAGCGCTTTATGTCAGCCCGAGCTTCCTGGAGAGTATCGTTGGGTTCACGCCGACGGAAAGCGAGGCGTTGCTGGCCATGCTGAAGACCCATGCCGCCCGCCCGGACTTCAATGTCCGGTTCAAGTGGGACGATCATGCCCTGGCGATGTGGGACAACCGGCAGGTCCTTCATTTGGGTCCGAAGGACATCGTCGGGTCGGACTTCGACCGAGAAATTCACCGCACGACGCTGATGGGCGACATTCCCGTCGGACCGGACGGTAAGCCTTCGACACCGATCGAAGGGAACCCGATCAAGCCGGTCCGCTAACGCGCCGCCCGAAATCCCGCTTAGTACACCAGCGCTTGGCCGTCCCGGCGCGGATCGGAGGCCGCCGATAGCGTTCCCGATCCGTCGACGCGGATCGCACCGGCGCTGCCCCGGCCACCCCAGTCACCGACCGCCCGGATCGGATGGCCGCGCCTGGCCAAATCTTCGACGACGCCCGGTTCGACGCGGGATTCGATGATCATGTCGTTGGTTTCCCGATGCGGCCAGGCGGACGCCGTGCGGCCCTGGAAATGGGTCCAGCGCGGGGCGTGGATTGCCTCGGTCACCGAGTAATCGTGATCGTAGACCGCGGAGATGACCTGCAGGTTGGTCTGGACTTGCGTGTCCGCGCCGGGGGTGCCGCAACACATGTCGAGCCGGCCGCCGTCATCCGGTGGCGCCGTGAACACCATCACGGGATTCATCGTGTGCCGGACCCGCTTGCCGGGTTGCAGTTGGTCCACGTGATCCGCATCCAGATGCCAATAGTTCATGCGGTTGTTCAGCAGCATGCCGGTGCCGGGGCAGACCACTTGCGATCCGTAACTGTTCGACAGGCTTTGTAAGCCATCCACCGCGTTGCCCCATTTGTCGACGACGCAGTAATGGGTGGTGTCGGAATGCAACTCCTTCGGCGAGGCGTTGGCCCGGTGGAATTTGTCACCGGCCGGCCCGTCCTGATAGGCCCAGGGATCGCCTTCGGTCACGGTTTCGGCGGCGCGGTCGGGATCGATCAGCTTCGCGCGGTCGGCGGCGTATTCCTTGGAAATCAAACCGTCGATCGGGACATTCACGAATTCTGGATCGGCGACATAGGCTTCGCGGTCGGCAAAGGCCAGCTTCTTGGCCTCGACCATCACGTGAATGCCGGCTGCCGTATCCAGCCCCAACGCCGCCATGTCGAAATGTTCGATCATGTTGAGTTCCTGCAGCAGGACATGGCCGGAGGAATTCGGCGGCGCTTCATACACGGTGCGGCCGCGATAGGTGGTGCTGATCGGGTCCTGCCACGCCATGCGGTATCGCGCGAGGTCTTCCATGGTCAAAATCCCGCCGGCCTCGTCTGAGAATTTTACGAGGTGTTCGGCGATGGGACCCGTATAGAAGGCGTCGCGGCCATTCTCGGCGATGATCTGATAGGTCTTTGCGAGATCCGGGTTGCGGCGGATTTCGCCGGGCTGCAGCGGCCGTCCGTCGGGTGCGAAAATCGCGGCCGAGGCGGGGAAGCTGTGCATGATGACGCAACCTTCGGCGAGCCGGCACTGGAAATGCGATTGCGGCACACCCGCGAGGCAGAGTTCGATCGCCGGCTCGACGCAGTCGACCAGGGGCAGCAGCCCGTAGCGTTCATGCGTCGAGAGCAGGGCGTCGCAGATTCCCGGCACGGAAACGGACAGGATACCGTCGGTGACGATGCCATCGGCGAAGCGTTCCGGCGTCGCCGCCAAGGGCGCCGCCCCGGTGCCGTTCGCGACCTCGACGGTGCCGTTGGCCTTCATATGCACCATGATGAAGCCGTCCGACGCGATTCCCGACCCCTGCGGTTCCGCCACGCCGAGCGCGAATCCGATGGCGACCGCTGCGTCGACCGCGTTGCCGCCCTTCAGCAGCATTCGCATTCCCGCGAGCGAGGAGAGGGGGTGATTGGAAACGACGGCGCCCTGAGCACCCATCCGAACCTGTTCCCAGGCCTCGGCCCTTACGCCACCCGGTGTGTCGCTCATGGTGTTTCCCTTATTAGTTGCTTGGCGGTCTGCCACTACAAATGGGCGACGCGCGTCGATGTTGATCGGTGAGGCGTCCATTTTGCGGAATTCGGCGGCAGAGCGCCAGGGCCTTCACGGTACCGCAATCTATCGCCCAATTGCCAAATCCGCGAGGCGATACGCTGGAAGGAACTCTCTCGTCCACATTGCCGTTATTGAAAGGGCATAAGTTTCTGGGGACTTATCGGCAATCGATTGAAGTATCCGCCGATACTCGGGGCCAGCCCGCCGATATTCGTGTTTAGGCGCATTCTTCGCAAATGAGATTTGGAAGAGGGCCGAAAACAACGGTAGTGTGGTTGTTTTAGATCATGAATTTTCACGGATGTAGGTAAACTTAGGGGCTTCATGCTCGCGCCAGATGAAATCTTCCGGGTTGGTATGTCGAAATCGACTTATCCTCCGGACCCTCATGTTCCATCATCTCGCGATAGTGTTGGCGGGTGTTTGTGAAACCGAGGCGACTACTCGCTGCGACCGGGATGGTTACGGCTTTGATCTTGACGGTCTGCGTTATCGATGCGCAGTCGCCGTCATGGGCGGCCGAAACCTATATTATCGATAGCAAAGGGACGACTATCCTTCGAAACGGCGTGCCGGTTTGTCGATTTGCATGCGCGCCGCCCGCGCGGCTCAGGGTTCCGGATTCATCGCCGCAGGCGTCGCCGCAACCGTACGCGCGTCCCACCCGTGATCCCGTGATTCCGCTTTCGCCGCCGCCGACCCTGCGGCTTCCCGATACGGTCATTTCCGCGGATCGGTATCCGGTGGAACCGCGCCCGGCCGTCGACCGCCGCATCGTTCAGCCGCAGTCTTTTGGTATCCCGCCCGCACCGGCGCGGGCCTCCGTCCGCCGGCCCGCCGCCGCCGGACCGGTGCGGGTTCGTGCGGCCCAACCCGCCGTCCAGCAGTCCACGTCGCCGCCCAAGAAAAGCGAGGGGTTCACCAAAGAGCAAAAGGCGCTGATGCTGAATGCGGGCGCCGCGACGTTCATCATCGGGTATGGCATCGGGTTTTGGGATTATTTCCAGACGTCGCCGCAAGTGGGTGACGAAGGATGGTTCGGTTCGGACACGAAACACCGCGGCGCGGACAAACTTGGCCATTTTTGGACCACCTATACGCTCGGACACGCCTTTGCATTCGCATACCGCTGGTGGGACTATGACCCCGAGACAGCGAACATCCTCGGTGCGCTCTCAAGTCTGGGGTTCCAGACCCTGATGGAGGTCGGCGACTCCTTCAGCGCGGACAATGGCTTCTCGTACGAAGACGCGATCATGAATTTTGCCGGCGCCGGGGCAGCCTATGTGCTGGGCAAATATCCGGAATTGGCCCGCAAGATCGATTTCCGGCTGGAATACAGGCCCGATAGCTTCGATGACATTTCCGGCGATATCCTCACCGATTACGAAAGCCAACGCTATCTCATGGCGCTCAAGCTCGATGGCTTCGATATATTCGAGAATTCGTATCTGAGCTATCTCGAACTGCACGTGGGATACGAGATAAGCGGGTCGAATCCCAATATTCCGGGTCTGCCCGATGGGCGGCGGGCGGACTATTATTTCGGGGCGGGCTTTAACGTCAGCAAGCTGGTTCAGGATTTCGTCGACGTCAAAGTCTTCGACTATTTCCAGCTGCCGTACACGTCGGTAACAATCAAAAGTGGCGGCGACTGATGGTAACCGTTCGAAAATCGACGGTGCGTGTGCTCTGCGCGGTCGCGCTCTGCGTTCTCGTGACCGGGTGCGCCAAGAAACATCTCTATCCGGGTGACCGGCGGTCGGACGATCAAGTCGCCTATGTCGAGGCGGAACGCTTTTTGTTGGCGGGAGTGGAATTCAGAATCAACGGCAAAGCCGTCGGTTCCTTGGCGCAATACTATTTCCCGCCGGGCCTGCCGGACGAATGGTTGCCGGGGCGCCCGACCAAGGGGGCGTCCGTATTGCCGGGCAATCACAGGCTTGTCGCCACGATCGCCAGTTATGGTTGGGTTACGACCGCGCGAACGGATTGTGCTGCCATGGCCTTTCAGGCGGATCCGGGTCAGCGCTACAAGCTCTTTGTGCGAAAGGGCGCGTTGATCATGCGCAACATGCAGACCGGCGCTGAAATCGCGGCGACGCGGTTCGACAAATGCCAAGGCCGTTCGGCGGCGGCCCGTTGATACGCTTTAGCGCGTATCACTTCGCATATTTGATTAGGTTGCCCTTTACCGTGCGCACCGGCTCGCCGTCGCGGATGCGTTCGAACGTGAAGGCCATCCCCTGGGGCACCAGTTTCCGCGTATAGCTCTGCACTTGGTAGGAACCGTCCTTGCCGATGGAAAACACGTTGATGATTAGGGCCGTATCCTTGATCCGCGCCCAGGCCAGCGGGTTGCCGGCCAGCGGGTCGGATTGTGTCGTCGATTTGTAGACACCGGTGGTTTGCGACGGCACGAATGTCATCTTCTGACTCTTGCGGCGTACGTTGGGCTTGTTGGGATTGCCGCCACGTCGGATGACCGTGGTCCACTCGATGCCGAAGCCCTGGCCGGCGGGCTGTATCGTGACATCGAGGTCGCGCACCGTAACGCCGAAATACAAGCTGTCCTTGTTCTCCGCGACGCCGCTGCCTTTGAACGTCCCGAAAAAGGCAGCCAGCTTTAAGTCTTTGGCGGCCGCGGGCGTAAGCGGCAGCAACAGCGCGGGCAGGATTGCCAGACTAAGAAACAAAAGGCGTTTCATCATATTCCCCGGGTCGTCTTTGTTTGGTCTTACGGCCAACGTACTTCGGGCGGCAAGGACATCAAGATGGCATCGGTATTACCGCCGGTCATCAATCCGAACCGGGTCCCGCGGTCATACAGCAAATTGAATTCCACATAGCGTCCGCGCCGCACCAGTTGATGGTTTTTCTGTTCGTCGGTCCATGGTTCGTTCATGTGGCGGCGGACGATGGCGCCATAAGCGTCGCGGAAGGCGCGGCCGACATCTTGGGTAAACGCGAAGTCAGCCTGCCAATCGCCGCTTTCCAGATAGTCGAAGAAGATACCGCCGACGCCGCGCGGTTCGTCCCGGTGTTTGAGATAGAAATATTCGTCGCACCATTCCTTGTAGCGGTCGTAGTCGGCCACATCATGGGCGTCGCAGGCGCCTTTGAAGGCGCCATGAAAGGAGTCGGTGTCGGCATCGTCCGGATAGGTCGGGGTCAGGTCGCCGCCGCCGCCGAACCAACCCTTCGTCGTGACGATATGGCGGGTGTTCATGTGGGCCGCGGGTACCAGCGGCGAGTGCATGTGCGAGACGAGCGAAATACCGCTGGCCCAGAACTTACCGTCCTCGGCCGCGCCGGGCACCTCCTTGCGGAAGTCTTCGGAAAAGACACCGCTGACGGTCGATACGTTGACGCCGACCTTCTCGAACACCCGGCCGTGCATGACCGACATCACGCCGCCGCCCCCGGTTCCGGCTTGCGCATCGCTGTCCGGCCGCTCCCAGGACGTTTGCTCAAATGTGCCGGGGCTGCGGTCGCGAAGCGGCCCGTCATAATCACGCTCGATGGCCTCGAAGGCGTTGCAAATCTCGTCCCGCAGCGTCTCGAACCAGGCGCGGGCCGTTTGCTGCGTATCGCTTTCGGTCATAAGGATTTGGGTCAGTTGTTGGCGATGCCGTCGGTCTGTCTCAGCGCCTCACTCAACACCATCGCGGCGGCCAGCGCAACGTTGAGCGACCGCATCCCGGCGGCCATCGGGATGCGAAGGCGGGCATCCGCGGCATCATGGACCTCCGCCGGAACACCCGCGCTTTCCCGGCCCAGCAACAGAGTATCGCCTTGCTCGAACCGGTGGTCCAGGTAGGGCGTTGCGCCCTGTGTCGTCAGGAGCACCAATCGTCCGGTGAATTGCGACCGAAAATGGTCCCATGAGGTGTGCCGGACCAGATCGACGTGTTCGACATAGTCCATGCCGGCCCGTTTCATGCGCCGGTCCGACCACACGAAACCCGACGGCTCGATGATATCGACTCCAACGCCCAGACAGGCGGCGAGCCGCAAAACCGCGCCGGTATTCTGAGGAATGTCCGGCTGAAAAAGGGCCACACGCATGCAATTTCGCCCAATGTTTAGGATTGTTGCACCTTCGGCCGATATTATAGATGCCAAGACTTTGCGTCCGGCGGGTTTTTCCATTATACGATGCGCCAACCAACCTTCGGGGGGTGGTCGGTGCAATTGCGGCAGGATGTCGCATAGGGTGCGATGTCGCTGCGTGCGCAGCCCTTGCGCTGTATAAAAACCGGTGCTCGAAGGAAGAAGAGACAACGGCCCGCATTAACGGGCCGTCTGGAATTTTGGAAAGGGGATGAACGACATGGCGGATAGCCACGCCGACGACGAAAACCGGCGAGAGTTCCTTTACCTGGCGGCGGGAGCTGTCGGCGCTGTTGGCGCGGCCTCCTTCGCTTGGCCGCTGATAGATCAAATGAATCCGGCTGCCGACGTGTTGGCGCTATCGAGTACGGAAGTCGATGTCAGCGCGCTCGAGCCCGGACAGGCAATCACCGTGAAATGGCGCGGACAACCGGTTTTTATCCGGCGGCGCACGCAAAAGGAAATCGATGAGGCCGCGGCCGTCGATCTCGCCGAATTGCGCGACCCGGAACCCGATAAAAATCGCGTCCAGAAAACCGAATGGTTGATCGTCAACGGCAGTTGCACGCATCTCGGCTGCGTTCCCGGCAACAAGGTCGGCGACAAGAAGGGCGACTTCGGCGGTTGGTTCTGCCCCTGCCACGGTTCGCATTACGATACGTCCGGACGGATCCGCAAGGGGCCGGCACCCACGAACCTGGTCGTGCCGCCATACGCGTTCCTCTCCGACACGCTGATCAAGATCGGATAGGGGCCGGACAATGGAAAAACAAACCTACAGCAATCCGGTGATCCGCTGGGTCGACGATCGCCTGCCGATCTTCTCGTTCATGGATCACGAGTACAACAAGTTCCCGATGCCGCGGAACTTGAATTATTGGTGGAATTTCGGCGCACTGGCGTCGATTTGCCTGATCGTGATGATCGTCACGGGCATCGTGCTTGCGATGCATTACACGCCGCATACGTCGATGGCCTTCGACAGCGTCGAGCGCATCATGCGCGACGTAAATTACGGCTGGCTTATCCGGTACATCCATTCCAACGGCGCCTCGATGTTCTTCATCGTCGTCTATATCCACATGTTCCGAGGCTTGTATTACGGTTCCTACAAGGCGCCGCGCGAATTGCTCTGGATGCTCGGTGTCGTGATCTTGCTGCTCATGATGGCGACCGCCTTCATGGGCTACGTGCTGCCGTGGGGCCAGATGAGCTTCTGGGGCGCGAAGGTCATCACCAGCTTGTTCGGCGCCATCCCGTTTGTGGGCGAAACCGTCGTCGAGTGGTTGTGGGGCGGCTTCAGTGTCGATAACGCAACGCTGAACCGGTTCTTCTCGCTGCACTATCTGATGCCGTTCGTCATCGTCGGCGTCGTGGTGCTGCATGTGGCCGCGCTGCATGTATCGGGATCGAACAACCCGACCGGCATCGAGATGAAGGGGCCGCAAGACAGCGTACCCTTCAACCCGTATTTCACCGCGAAGGACTCGGTCGGCCTCGGCGTATTCCTGCTGGTCTGGGCCGGCTTCGTGTTCTACGCGCCGGACTACCTCGGGCATCCGGATAACTACATCCCGGCGGACCCGCTGGTGACGCCGCCGCATATCGTGCCGGAATGGTACTTCCTGCCGTTCTACGCGATCTTGCGGTCGATCACGTTCGACGTGTTCTTCATCGAGGCGAAGCTGATGGGCGTGATCCTGATGTTCGCGTCGATCGCGGTGCTGTTTATCCTGCCGTGGCTCGACACGTCCAAGGTGCGGAGCTGCCGCTTCCGGCCGATCTACAAGTGGTTCTTCTGGTTCTTCGTATTGGACTGCTTCATTCTCGGCGTCGTCGGCGCGAAGTCGCCGGACGATCCGGTCTTCGGCGTCGAGTGGTTCAAGTATGTCCATCTCGGTCAGATCGGTACCGCCTACTACTTCTTCCACTTCCTGGTCCTTTTGCCGGTTCTCGGCAAGATCGAGACGCCTTTGCCGCTGCCGAAAAGCATCAGCGAGAGCGTGACGGGTGGGAGTTCCAACTCGGCCGCGGGGGCCACGACAGCCAAAGGAGAACCGGCCTGATGCGTAAATTATTCATTGCCAAGCTGGTGGTCGGGCTGTCGCTCGCGGCGTCGAGCGGCGCCTTCGCGGCCGGCGACGTGCTGCCGCCGAAAGACGTGAAGTGGTCCTTCGACGGCATCTTCGGCACCTACGACCGGGCGGCCGCGCAACGCGGTCTCCAGGTCTACAAGCAAGTTTGCTCGGGCTGTCACGGTCTTCGACTGGTTGCCTATCGCAACATCATGGACCTGGGCTATACGGAAGATCAGGCCAAGGCCTTCGCCAAGGAGTACGAGGTTCAGAACGCGGAACCCAATGACGAGGGTGAAATGTTCACCCGTCCGGCACGGCCGTCGGACCGGTTCGTCAGCCCGTTTCCGAACCAGCAAGCGGCGCGGGCGGCGAATAACGGGGCCTATCCGCCGGATCTCTCGTTGATCACCAAGGCGCGCGCCAACGGGCCGAGTTACCTGTATTCCGTGCTGACGGGATATCAGGATGTACCGGAAGGCGTCGAAGAACAGGAAGGTCTGAACTACAATCCGTATTTCGCCGGTAGCTGGATCATAATGGCGCCGCCGCTGTCCGAGGACTCGGTAGAGTACAGCGACGGCACCAAGGCGACGGTGGATCAGATGGCCAAGGACGTGACCTACTTCCTGAGCTGGGCCGCGTCGCCGGACCTGGAAAAGCGTAAGAGCACCGGCCTTTCGGTCATGATGTTCCTGGTCGTGTTCACCGGTCTGCTGATCGCGGTGAAGAAGAAGGTGTGGTCCGACGTTCACTAACAGCTGGACGCGGACTTCAAGAATTCGGCCGCGGCCCCAAGGGTCGCGGCCGTTTTGCTTTTGCGCCCATGGTTGATCCTGCGGTTATTCCCATCGATACTCCGCCGCCTGATTTTTTGAATGGGGAGTGATTGAATGAGCGCACCAGGATGTCCGCCGGTAATCGGCATTATCGGCGGCAGCGGCGTCTACGACATCGACGGGCTGACCAACGTCGAATGGCGCGAAGTGGACTCGCCGTTCGGTAAGCCGTCCGACGCGTTGATGTTCGGCGAATTGGATGGCCAACGCGTCGTGTTCCTGCCGCGGCATGGTCGCGGGCACGCGATCCCGCCGTCGGATCTGAATTTCCGGGCCAACGTCGACGCATTGAAACGCAGTGGCGTCACCGAGATCGTTTCGCTGTCCGCCGTCGGGTCGCTGCGGGAGGATTTGCCGCCCGGCCGATTCGTGCTGGTCGACCAATTCATCGATCGGACTTTCGCCCGCGTGAAAAGTTTCTTCGGACCCGGGCTGGTCGCGCATGTTTCGATGGCGGATCCTGTCTGCGGTTATCTTTGCGATCAGCTTGAGGCGGCCGGCAAGGCCGCGGGGCTCGACCTCGTGCGCGGCGGCACCTATCTGGTGATGGAAGGGCCGCAGTTTTCGACCCGGGCGGAGTCCGAACTCTACCGGTCCTGGGGCTGCGACGTGATCGGCATGACGAACATGCCGGAAGCGAAGCTCGCGCGGGAGGCGGAGTTGAGCTACGCCACCGTGGCGATGGTCACTGACTATGATTGCTGGCATCCCCATCATGACGACGTAACCGTCGATGCGGTCATCAAGGTGTTGATGGAAAATGCCGACAACGCGCGGGCGCTCGTCAAGGCTGTGATTCCCTTGTTGGGGCAACGAACGGAGAGCGCGCCGTCCGGCGTTCATACCGCGCTCGACACGGCCATCATCACGCCGCCCGAGGCGCGCGATCCTGACATGGTGGCCAAGCTGGACGCGGTTGCGGGACGGGTGCTGTCGGGAAGCGGATAAGGGAAAGGCGGACATGGCCGAGGCATCGGGACCTAACGCCAAGGAAATCGCCTATTGGAACGGCGCGAACGGCCGCAAGTGGGTGCGGTTCCAAGAATCGATGGACCGCATGCTCGAGCCCCTTAGCCGGCATGCAATGGACACGGCCGGAATTATCGCCGGACAGTCGGTCCTAGACATCGGGTGCGGGTGCGGTGGCACGTCGCTCGATCTCGCACGCCGCGTCGGTCCGGATGGATCGGTCACCGGCATCGACATATCGTCCGACATGCTGGCGCGCGCCGTCGCACGGGCTGCGGCGGAACCCGATCTGCCGCTACGGTTCCTGAATGCGGATGCCTCCACGGAATCATGGACGGCGCAACGCGATCACGCGTTTTCCCGCATGGGCGTCATGTTCTTTCGCGATCCGCTTTCATCCTTTGCGAATATCGGCGGCGCGTTGAAATCGGGTGGTCGTTTCACCTTCGTTTGTTGGGGCAACCGGGCGCGCAATACGTGGCGCTCGATCCCGATGGCGGTGGCGGAACGGCATATCGAACTGCCGTCGTCGACGCCCCCCGATGAACCGGGCCCATTCGCTTTCGCCGACGGCGACCGGATCCGCCGAATCATGACCGAGGCTGGGTTTGCCGAAATCCGCGTCGAGGCGTTGGAATGCGATCTCTTGCTCGGGGAGACGGTCGAGGGAGCGGCCGAGCATGCGGTGCAACTTGGGCCGCTCGGCAATGTTTTGCGCGAAGCGACTACGGCCGTTCAGGCGCGTGTCGCCCATGAAATGCAGGAGGCGTTGTCACCGCATCTGCAATCCGATGGCGTCCGTCTCGGTTGTTCCTGTTGGCTGGCGACGGCAGTTGCGCCCTGACCGGGCGAATTACTTGTCGCGGCGTGGTCGGTCGACGATGGGTCCGCCAGACTCTCGCCATCCGCTGAACCCGCCTTCCAGATGTGCGACCGGGTCCAGGCCCATGTCCTGGATCGCCTTGGTCGCCAGGGCGGACCGCCAAGCGCTGGCGCAATAGAGCACGAACTTCTTGCCAGACGCGAAGATGTTCTTGTGATAGGGGCTGTCGGGATCGACCCAGAATTCGAGCATGCCGCGGGGGGCGTGGTACGCGCCGGGGATCATGCCCTCGCGGTCCAGTTCCCGGACGTCGCGGATGTCAACAAACACCACGCCGTCGTCCTCCAACAGAGATTTGGCACCTTCCAACGATACGGTCTCGATTTCCGCGTCGGCTTCCTGGACGAGCTGTTTGACGCCTTTGGTGATCATTGCGTTTTCTCCCTGGCGGTCCGGTCCGCTTCGAGAGTCATACCACGGAACGCGCTGCGGTGAAGCGCGCCGGTTAAACGTTGAAGCGGAACAGGATGACGTCGCCGTCCTTCACAATATAGTCGCGGCCTTCCTGGCGCATCTTGCCCGCATCCTTGGCCGCTTGTTCGCTGCCGCAGGCGACGAAATCGTCATAATCGATGACCTCGGCGCAGATGAAACCGCGCTCGAAGTCGCTGTGGATGACGCCTGCCGCCTCCGGTGCGGCTGCGCCCCGGCGTACCGTCCAGGCGCGGCTTTCCTTCGGGCCGGTGGTCAGAAAGGTGATCAGGTCCAGCAAGGCGTGGCCGGAACGGATCAGCCGGTCCAATCCGGCTTCGGCAAGGCCCAGGCTTTCCAGGTACTCCTGCCGTTCCTCTTGGCTGCCGAGCTGCGACACCTCGGACTCAATGGCAGCCGACACGATGACGACGCCGGCGCCTTCAGCCTCGGCCTTCTCGACCACGCGCTGAGAGTATTCGTTTCCTTCGGCCGCGCTGTCCTCGTCGACGTTGCAGGCATACAAGATGGGTTTCGCGGTGATCAGTTGCATCTGCCGGAAGATCGGTTGTTCCTCGGCCGTGATCTCGGCGGTGCGGGCGGGCTTGCCGTCCTGCAGGACCGCGAGAACCTTTTCCATCACGGCGACCTCGATCTTGGCCTGGCGATCGGCGGTCGCTTTCTTGCGCAGCGGGTCGATGCGTCGCTCCACGCTGTCCAGGTCGGCCAGCATCAATTCGGTTTCAACCGTTTCCGCATCGCGCAGCGGGTCGATCGACTCGTCCACATGCGTGATGTTCGGATCGTCGAAACAGCGCAGCACTTCGATAACCGCGTCGACTTCGCGGATATGGCCGAGGAATTGGTTGCCGAGGCCTTCGCCCTGCGACGCGCCGCGCACCAGGCCGGCGATATCGACAATCTCTAGGAACGTCGGGATGATCTTTTCCGAGCCGCTGAGCTCGCCCAGCATATCGATCCGAGGGTCGGGCAGGGCGACCCGGCCCACATTCGGTTCGATCGTGCAGAACGGGTAGTTGGCCGCCTCGGCCTGCGCCGTGCTGGTCAGCGCATTGAACAGCGTCGATTTGCCCACGTTCGGCAGGCCTACAATCCCGCAATTGAATCCCATCCTAGTCCTCTTTATCCCGTGCCGCTTTTTCCGGGCCGGACGGGCCTTTTTCCTGCGGTGGCTTCTTCGGGCGTGGTGGGTTTATCAACAATGCCACGCGCGACATGAATCCGTTGAAGTCTTCCGCGCCGATCATCGGCGCCGCATCGGCGACCGCGTCGATGACCTTGTCGACCATCGGCTGGTCCGCCTTGGCGAAATCGCTGAGGACATGGCCATGGACGCGGCTTTTTTCACCCGGGTGCCCGATTCCGATGCGGATGCGCCAATAGTCCGGCCCGATATGCTGGCTGATGTTGCGGATGCCGTTGTTGCCGGCATGCCCGCCACCGCATTTCGCGCGAATCTTGCCGAAGGCGAGATCCAACTCGTCGTGAATGACGACGACCTGCTCCAACGGAATCTTGAAGAATCGCACCGCTTCGCCGACCGCCCGGCCGGATTCGTTCATGAACGTGGTGGGCTTCATGGCCAATACTTTGCGGTCGCCGAGCGTGCCGTCCGACACAATCGACTGGAACCGCGCCCGGCCCGGCTGAAAACCATGGCGGCGGACGATCTCGTCCACCGCCATGAAACCGACGTTGTGCCGGTTGTTTTCGTATTTCGGGCCGGGATTGCCGAGCCCTACGAGCAAAAGCATGGGCTAGTCGTCCATCCCGGCGATACGACGTTACTCGTCGTCCTTCTTCTCGCCGTCTCCGTCGCTCTCGCCGTCGGCGCCTTCTCCGCCCTCTGCGCCTTCGACACCTTCTTCGCCCTCGACACCTTCTTCGCCTTCCTCGCCTTCTTCGCCTTCTTCGCCTTCCGCCGCCTCTTCTTCGGCGACCACAGTCGGCGCGGCGATTGTCGCGATGGTGAAGTCACGGTCGGTGATCGTCAGTTCGACGCCATCCGGCAGCGCCAAGGTGCTGGCATGCACCGAATCGCCAATCTCGAGGCCGGTCAGGTCGATGTCGAAGCCTTGCGGAATGTCGTCGACGCCGCAGATGACTTCGATGGCGAAGCGCACCACGTTGAGGACGCCGCCCCGCTTCAAGCCGGGGCTCTCTTCCTCGTTCAGGAAGTTGCAGGCCACCTCGACGGTGACGCGCGTGGCCGAGGTTACCCGCAGAAGATCGACATGTTGCGGCAGCCCTTTGACCGGGTGCAGCTGAAGCTCGCGGGGAATGACCCGCTCGCTGTCGTCGCCCACTTTCAACGTGTAGATCGTCGCAAAGAAAGCGCCGCTGTCCATTCCCTTCTGAATCTCGCGCGGGTCCAGATTGATGATTTTCGGGGCTTCCTTACCGCCATACACGACTCCCGGTACTTTGCCGGCACGACGCGCTGCACGGGCGGCCCCCTTACCGGCCCGTTCGCGCACGTCCGCGTGCAATTCTATAACTTCCTGCATCTTCATCTCCTAACTATGGGCCGCGGATTCAGCCTCCAAGGGTGTTTGGAACCGCGGTTGCCGCACGGTGCGGCGCAAATCCGGTAACCCGGATTTAGTGAAACAAACTCGAAACCGATTTCGATTCGGCAATGCGCCGGATCGCTTCGCCGAACAAGGGAGCGATCGACAGCTGCCGGATATTTTGCGCCACCCGCATGGCTTCGGTGGCTAGGATGCTGTCCGTCGTGACCAACATCTGCATCGGGGAGGCGGTGACCCGGGCGACGGCGCCGCCCGACAAAACGCCGTGACTGACGTAGGCGCTGACCGAGGTCGCGCCCGCTTCCATCAACGCGCTCGCCGCGTTGCAGAGCGTGCCGGCGGAGTCGACGATGTCGTCCACCAGGATGCATTGCTGGTCTTTCACGTCGCCAATGATATTCATGACTTCCGAAACGCCCGCCCGTTCGCGGCGTTTGTCGATGATCGCCAGGTCGGCATCGATCCGGCGCGCGATGGCGCGGGCGCGGACCACGCCGCCGACGTCCGGCGACACGATGGTGACCGGACCCGAACTCGACGTGTTTTCCGTGATGTCCTTCGCGAATTCCGGCTCCGCCAACAGGTTGTCGGTCGGAATATCGAAAAAGCCTTGAATCTGTCCCGCATGCAGGTCGAGCGTCAGCACCCGGTTCGCGCCCGCGGTCGTGATCAGGTTGGCGACAAGCTTCGCGGAGATCGGCGTACGCGGCGCGGTTTTCCGATCCTGACGGGCATACCCGTAATAGGGCAGGACCGCGGTAATGCGGCGTGCGGAACTGCGGCGTAGCGCGTCGATCGTCACCAGCAATTCCATAAGGTTGTCGTTTGCCGGGTAACTGGTGGATTGGACGACGAAGACATCCTCGCCGCGGACGTTTTCGAGGATTTCGACGAAGACTTCCATGTCCGAGAAGCGGCGGATCGAAGCCTGCGTGAGCGGAATATTGAGATAGGCGGAAATCGCCTCTGCAAGCGGGCGGTTGCTGTTACAGCTCAGAATCTTCATTTTGACTACTCGGCCCCATCCGTTGCGCCCTGCACCAGCGGGAGTTTGGCGTTGCTGGCGTGGCTGCAGACGGTACAGACAGCGATTGGGTTGCGACGGCGGCCTCTCTATATCAGGGCGCCATAGCCCTGTAAACGACCTTTCCGAGCCGTTATACCCCTTCCAACGGCACTATGTCGGGGTTCGGTACGTCTGAACGGGTCTGCAAGTTAGGGAATGGCCGAAATCACAGCAGGAATAGGCAAATTACCAGGCCGACAAAGCCCAAAATCGCGAATTGGATGAGATACGGCACGGGTTACCCGGTCACCAGGATGGCGGACAGGCCGCGGCCGTAGTCCTTCTCGCCGCGATGCGTGGCCCGCCGGTAGCTGAAGAACAGGTCTTCTTCGGCGCAGGTATCGTGGGGGAGCACGACGATGTCCGCCAGCCCCAACGACTGGAGCTGGGCTTCCACATAGCCCGGTAGATCGAACATATGATGTCCGTCGCGGGTCGAGGGGCGGAAGAAGCGGGCATTTTCCTCGTTCTCGGCGAGGAAAGGGGCCGGAAACTCGGGCCCGACCTCGTAGGAGGGCTGTGCGATCGTCGGGCCGACCGCGGCATGGATTCGCTTCCGGTCGGCGCCCATTTCCTCCATAGCGGTGAGGGTGGCACCCAGGACGCCGCCGACCGCGCCGCGCCAACCCGCATGGGCCGCGCCGACGATCGAACCGTCCTCGGCCGCGAACAGCACCGGCGTACAGTCCGCTGAGAGGACGCCGATGGCGATGCCCGGCGTCGCGGTCACCATGGCGTCGGCTTGCGGCGAGTCCGCCGGGTTCCAGGATCCGGTGACCCGCTCCACGTCTTTGCCGTGAATCTGATACACCGTGTTCAGCGCCGTCGCGCCGTCGAGGGCGGCGAGCGCCCGGCGCCGGTTCTCCGCCACGTCCTCCGAAACGTCGTCGGACCCGAAGCCGACATTCAGCGAGGCGTAGATCGAACCGCTGACGCCGCCCTGACGGGTGAAGAAACCGTGGGCGATGCCCTTGATCGCGGATAACGATTCGGCGGTGATCGGCGTAGGACGGGTGTCGGTCATCGTTCAATCCGTTAGGGAGAAGCCGTTGCCGCATGGTCGAAGGCCGGCGGCGCCGGCATATCACGGTGGCAAAGCGCCAGGGCCTTGAACAAGGTGCCCATTTCCGCTGGATCGATCAAGCGCCGGCACGCGGATTCGATCGCGTGCCGCTGGTCCGCCGAGGCCCGCTGCATCAATTGCTCCACCCGCATCTCGATCCCGAGACTGCGCAGGAGATCGCCTTGGGTGATGGGGCCGTAGACGGTCGCGTGCGGTTGTGCGGCATCGCGCAAATCCCTGAAATTGACATGCGCGGTCAGGTCCGCGGTGCCGGGATCGGACAGAAAATCATGCCGTTCATGCCGCCGCACCGCTTGCAGCGTCGCATCGCCGGTTGGTTCCGCGTAGCCATAGTCGATGGCAAGGGCCGCGCCGCCGTGTTCGGCGAGCCGTTCCGCGATGGCCGTCGCGATGGAGATCGCGGCGGGGCAAACCTCGGCGATGGCGCCCGCGGCGGCTTCCCGGCCCGCGAGCAAGGCGGTCGCAGGCGTCGCCGCGGGCGACGTTGTGAGGACGAGCCTGTCGCCGTCGACGGTTACGACATTTTCCCGCCAACCGTCGCCGGTCCGCTTGAATTGATGCACGGGCAAGGCGTCGAAGAATTCGTTGGCGATGACGATCAAGGGGCCGTCCGGAACACGGGTTATATCGTCATGCCAGGCCGGATGATGGTCGCCAAGCGTGACGGCCTGCATATCCCGCAGGACCGGACTCGTCTCGATCAGGTGGACCGATGCGGCCTCGCCGAATTCCGGCAGCACCCGCGCGGCGCGCAAGGCGTCCTGCATCAGCGTTCCGCGTCCCGGGCCGAGTTCGATCAGGTTGAAGGCGGAAGGGTCGCCCATCAGCCGCCACACCTCCGCGCACCATAGCCCGATCAGTTCGCCGAACATCTGGCTGATCTCGGGCGCGGTGATGAAATCGCCGGTCCGGCCGAACGGATCCTTGCCCATGTAGTAGCCATGCTGGGGATGGCCCAACGCTTCCGCCATGAACTCGGCGATGCTGATCGGTCCCTGCAGGCTGATTCGGCGGACGATGCTGCGGGAAAGCGGTGTCACGTCCCGCTCTTCACCGTGACCGGCGGTTGCCGCTGCGCGTTCCAGATCAGATACAGGCCATACAGCACCATTGGTATCGATAGCCATTGGCCATAAGTCGTGCCGAAGGCCAGGAAGCCGATATACGCATCGGGCTCCCGGACCGTCTCGACGAGGATACGGGACAGGCCATAGCCGGTCAGGAACACGCCGGACACCAAACCGGTCCGCAGGAGCGCGTCGCGGCGGTAGACGAGCACCGCGATGACGGCGAACAGCACGAGTCCCTCAAGCAGCGCCTCGTATAATTGGCTGGGGTGGCGCGGTGAAGGGCCGCCGTTCGGGAAGATCACCCCCCAAGGCGCGTCCGTCACGCGGCCCCACAATTCGGCATTGATGAAATTGGCGATCCGGCCGAAGAACAAGCCGATCGGGGTCGCCGCCGCGATGATGTCGGACAGCGGGAAGAAACCGGTGCCGTGGCGCCGGCCGAAGATGATCATCGCAACGATCACGCCGAGCAACCCGCCGTGGAAGGACATGCCGCCGCGCCAGACCTGAAGGATGTCGAGCGGATTGGCGAGGTAATAGGCCGGTTGATAGAAAATCACGAAGCCCAATCGGCCGCCGAGCACGACGCCGATGGTGGCCCAGACCATAAAATCGTCGATATGTTTGGGCGTCACCGTATTCGGGGGGCGTTTCGCCAGCCGCAGACAGTACTGCCAGCCACCGATCAGGCCGGCGATATAGGCCAACGCGTACCAACGGATCGCCAGCGGTCCGATCTGCACGGCGATCGGGTCGATATCGGGAAAGACATAAGGGCCCATCAGGTCACCGGTGTGGATCGTTGGTTGCCAGGTAGTCTGTGATATAGCGCGCGACGCCGTCTTCCAGGGTGGTGAAGGGACGGTCGTAGCCGCTGTCGCGAAGCCGCGTCATGTCGGCCTCGGTAAAATACTGGTAGTTCGCCCGGATGTTTTCCGGCGTGTCGATATAGTCGATCTCAGGGTCGCGGCCCATCGCGTCGAAACAGGCGTGGGCCAAATCCAGAAAACTGCGCGCAGCACCCGTGCCGCAGTTGTAGATGCCATTCACGCCGGGATTATCGAGTAGCCAGAGCATCACGTCGACACAGTCGCCGA
The DNA here is from genome assembly GCA_965228425.1 of Alphaproteobacteria bacterium. Lineage (GTDB taxonomy): Bacteria > Pseudomonadota > Alphaproteobacteria > UBA8366 > UBA8366 > JAJFJD01. The sequence continues at coordinate 1,260,676 of OZ245815.1, forward strand.
CCCAGATGAAATCCCGGCATTGTCCGCCGTCCGCGTAGTCCGGATGATGCGAGCGGAACAGCTTGACCCGGCCATCCGCGGAAATCTGCTCGTAAAGCTGTATCGCGACGCTGCGCTGGCCGCCCTTGTGCTGCTCGTTGGGCCCGTAGACGTTGAAGAATTTCAAGCCGGCCCACTGCCGGGGGCGGTGTCCGGCCGCGGCGAGATACACCGCGTTCAGGTCGAAGAGCTGTTTCGACAGGCCATAGGCGTTCAACGGATGGAGGCGCCCAAGCGCGGCGGGATCGTTGTCGTCGATGAATCCGGCCTGACCGTCGCCGTAGGTCGCCGCGGAAGAGGCATAGATCAAGCGCCGGTCGCGAGCGCTGCACCAGCGCCACAGGTCGAGCGAAACGCCGACATTGTTGTCGAGAAGAAAATCCATGTTGGTTTCGGTGGTGGCCGACGATGCACCCATGTGGAAGATCGTTTCCACGGTATCCCCGTTCGCCGCCAGCCAGGGAACAAGGTCGTCGGGCCCGAAGACCTCCGAAACACGATGCTTGGCGATGTTGGTGGATTTTTCGGCGCTGTCCACGACATCGCAGACCGCGATGGGGTCGCCGCCGCGTTCCGACAGCGCCGCGACCAGGTTCGAGCCTATGAATCCGGCGCCGCCGGTGACGAGAAACATGTAAATGCAGTCCTGGTGCAATCCTGGTTGCGGACAGGGTCTCCCTTATAGGCAGGCGTCCCGCAGGGGGCAAGTCAAGCTCGATCTTGTATCGGCGCGTCCGCGCTTCTATATCTGAAAGACACCCGCGTTCCGCCGATTTGGCGGAGCGCCGGCTCCCGGCAGGAGGAAGAACCATGCAAACCGACAACCGTCTTCTGGACGATCTGGCCCGCGTTGCGGGCGGTGCCATGGGCGCTTTATCCGGGGTTCGGACCGAGGTGGAAGAAATGGTCCGCCAGCGATTGGAGCGGCTGCTCTCCGATATGGATCTCGTGCCGCGAGACGAGTTCGAGGCGGTACAGGCCATGGCGGAAAAGGCCCGCTTGGAACAGGAGAAGCTCGAAAAACGTGTCGCGGCCCTGGAAGCCGCGCTGACCGAAAAGAAGGCGGCGAAACCGCGCCGAACCAAGTCGGCCGGTGCCTCGAAGACGGGCAAGAAAAGCACGTAGAACCTTGCCGCGCGACGCGCGGTATCATCTCCGAATTCGTATCAAATCCGACAAACGGAACTTTTTTCCGATTGTCGCATAATCTTCGCTTGCCCCCGCGGAGTCTCTTCTGGCAATCTAGGTATTGTGGTTGAGGGAGGTGCATAACCACTATATGTTCCAAATCACGTCGAATCCGGAGGTTGCTCAGGAGCGTGGGCCTGAGAGAAACGATCGCCGGATTTCCCGTAAAATCGGATTACTCTTGGGAGGTCGCGCGCATGGGGATTCTTTCGGCTGATCTAGGCGATGAGTCCATGAATCCAATCGACCTGCTGGAAGAACTGGTCGTCGCCAACGAATGGGCCTTCGACCGATCCAGCGATCATGAAATGGTGGTCGAAACGACCGGCCGGTGGTGCGACTACCGGATGTTCTTCATTTGGCGCGAGGATCTCAGTGCGCTCTACTTCACCTGCGTCTTCGACACGCGGGTGCCCGAAGACAAACGGCCGGCGATCACCGAACTGATCTGCCTTGCCAACGAGAAGCTCTGGCTCGGCCATTTCGATGTCAGTTCCGATGACAGGCTCCCGATGTTCCGCCACACCATATTGACGCGCGGCTGGCAGACCTTGGCGCCGGAACTTCTCGAAGACATGGTCGATATCGCGATTGCCGAATGCGAGCGTTTTTACCCGGCGCTTCAATTTGTCGTGTGGGCAGGTCATACGCCCGGCGACGCGATCGCATCTGCTATGATGGATACGGTCGGAGAAGCCTGACCGGGAGATAGTTTCATGACTGCGACGTTGGATCGGCCGCTCCTGCTCGTGGGATGCGGCAAGATGGGTTCTGCCATGCTGTCGGGCTGGCAGTCGAGCGGCATAACCGCCGGGGGCGTTTACGTCGTCGAGCCGTATGGATTGCCGGAATCGGTCGACGCCGCCGGGGTCCAGGCCGTGCAATCCGACGAGGCCTTGCCGGGTGATCTCGATCCGGAAGTCGTCGTCTTCGCGGTGAAGCCGCAGCAAATGGATGATGTGGCGCCGCGCTACGAGCGTTTTGCCGCGCCGGGAACGCTGTTCGTCTCCATCGCGGCGGGCACCACCATCGGCGTATTCGAAAAACACCTTGGAGACGGCGCCGCAATCGTGCGGGCAATGCCGAACACGCCGGCGGCCATCGGGCAGGGCATCACCGTCGCCTGCCCAAACGCGCAGACAACGGCGGATCAGGCCGCGCTCGCCGAAGCGCTGTTGTCGGCCACCGGCGAATGCTTGAGCGTGACGGACGAAGCGTTGATGGATCCCGTGACCGCATTGTCCGGCAGCGGGCCGGCCTATGTGTTCCTGATGATCGAGGCGATGGCGGCCGCCGGTGCGGCGGCGGGGTTGCCGCAAGACATGGCCGACCGTCTGGCCCTGGTCACGGTGGCCGGCGCCGGTCAACTCGCCCTGCAGGGGCCGGAAACGCCGTCCACCCTGCGGGAGAATGTGACCAGCCCCGGCGGCACGACATTCGCCGCGCTTCAGGTGTTGATGGCCGAACCCGGATTGAAAGAGCTGATGGCGAAGGCGATCGCCGCGGCGACCGAGCGCGGCAAGGAACTGGCGAGCTAGCTAGTTTCCGGCCGGCGCATTAAGGGCTCCCGTTGATCGGCGGTGACGGCTACAATCCCGCCATGACGGAGCCCATGGACACCACTTCCCGACTCGTGACGGCGGCGTTCGACCTTATCCCCGAACAGGGATGGGCAGGTCTTTCCCTCGCCGATATGGCCGAAAAGGCCGACATCCCGCAGGACGAAATGCGGCAGGTCTTTCCCTGCAAAGCATCGCTGCTGACGGGTATGGCTGCGTGGGTTGAAGGGCGCGCACAGGAGACGCCGCCCGTCTTCGAAGAAGAGGATACGGTCCGGGATCGTCTGTTCGAGTTGATGATGGAGCGTCTCGATATTCTCGCCGAACACCGCCCCGCCGTGGCGGCCATTCTGCGCGACCTGCCGCGGGCGCCGCTTTCGGCGCTGCCGGCCGTCCCGGCGTTGCTGCGGCATGTCGGGGGCATCCTGGAAGAAGCCGGCGTCTCCATGCGGCCACCCACCGGACCGTTGCGGTGCAAGGGGTTGGCCGGCGTTTGGTTGGCGACCATCGCGGTTTGGGTCGATGACGAAAGCCCGGACAGCGCCCGCACCATGGCGGCGCTGGATCGGAACCTGCGGCGCGTCGAACCGCTGGCGCAGATGCTGTCTCCGGTTTCGCAACGGCTCAGGCCGTCCGGCGAGCCGGGTGGTTTTTGATGGTTCAACGCTTGGCGAGAAGAGATGACGATAAGCTTCGATGATTTCCTGAAGGTCGATGTCCGTGTCGGGACCGTGACGCGCGCCGAACCCTTTCCCGAAGCCCGCAGGCCGGCGATCAAGTTATGGGTCGATTTCGGCGATGCGATAGGCGAAAAGAAAACCTCCGCGCAGATCACCAAATACTACCAACCCGACATCTTGATCGGGCGGCAGGTCGCGGCGGTCGTCAACTTTCCGCCGAAGCAGATCGGCAAATTCATGTCCGAGATACTCGTCCTCGGCTTTCCCGACGCGGACGGCGAGGTCGTCCTGCTGTCCGTCGATCACCCCGTCCCGAACGGCGGCCGGCTGTTCTGATCCGCCGGCCGGTTTAGATCGGCAGGTGCACCACCGCCCGCAGGCCGCCGTGCGGCGAGTCCTCCAACCCGATATCACCGCCATGGTTCCGTGCGATGTCGCGCGCGATCGCCAGCCCAAGGCCGGTGCCGCCGGTCTCCGGATTCCGCGATTGGTCGAGCCGATGGAAGGGCCGGAACACATCCTGCCGCTGGTCTTCGGGAATACCGGGTCCGTCGTCGTCGATGATGATCTCGACCGCATCGTTGCGTTTGCCGGCCCGCACCCAAACCTGTCCGCCGTACCGCTCCGCGTTGGAAACGAGATTGTCGAGACAGCGGCGGAGCGCGTCCTTTTTCACCGGCAGTTCCAGTTTACCTTCAACGTGGCAGTCGACCTTTGTCCCGTTGCGTTGCCAACTCGAAACCGCATTTTCGATCAACTCGCCGAGATCGGTTGCGACCGCCGGTTCGTCGCCTTCGCCTTTTGCGAAGGTCAGGTAGCCGTCGATCATTTTCTCCATCTCGGCGACGTCGGCCTTCAATTCGGCAGTGTCGGCGCTATCGTCGAGCATCGCCAATTGCAGTTTCATACGCGTCAACGGCGTGCGCAGATCGTGGCTGACGCCGGACAGCATGTCGGTGCGCTGCCGGATCTGGCGGCTGATCCGCGACCGCATCAGGTTGAAGGCCGCGCCGGCCTGCCGCACCTCGGTCGCGCCGGACACCTGGAAGCGTTCGTCCAGCCCTCGGCCCTTTCCGAACCGGTCCACGGCGTCGGCCAGGCGTCGGATCGGCTTGATCTGATTGCGCAGGAAGACGATGGCGACCGCCAGCAGGATGAGCGATGTGCCGACCATCCAGAACATGAAGATATAGGTCGTCGTGCTGAACACGCGCCGCCCCGGCACGAGCACGGACAGCACGCCGTCCGGCAACTGGATGTCGATGATCACGCGTTCCTTGAAAACCGTTGAATCGATGACAAAGGGGCGTTGGACGCGCTCGCGCATATCGATGGCGAGTTTTGCATCGAGAATGCCGCCGTACTCCTGATCCGTGTCCGGCAGGTTGACGCCCGGCGTAAAGGTCATTCGAAGCTGGAAATGCTGATGCGCCTTCGCGAAGGCGCGGGCTACGCCTTGCGGGCTGGGATCGCGGATCATTTCGTCGATCGTAAGGGCAATCTCGCCGGCGATCGCTGCGGTCAGCCGCCGGGTGACGGTTTCCCAATGCCGGTCGATGAAGATCGTCGCGGCGACGATCTGCAGGATGATCAGCGGGGTGACCAGGATCATCAACGCGCGGCCGAAAAGCGTCTTCGGCAGGAACCGCTTTATGGGCGCGAAAGGGTCCATCGGTCGCTATTCGTCCGGGCGCAGGACATAGCCTTGCCCTCTGATGGTCTGAAGATACCGTGGGGTGCGGGGATTCGGTTCGATTTTCCGCCGCAGCCGCGTGACTTGCACGTCGATCGTTCGTTCGCCGCCGTTGATATCGCAAAGCTGCGATAGTGATTTCCGGCTCATCACGCGGCCGGCCTGTTCGGCGAGCACCCGCAGGAGACTCGCCTCCGTCGATGTCAGGCTGATCGTATCGTCGGCGCCGATCAAAAGCTCGCGTTCCGCATCGAAGCGGATGTCTCCGAGTTGGACGATTTTGACCTCGACTTCCGAGATCGTCGGTTCGGCAGGGGCGCGCTGCAGTATATTCTTGATCCGCAGCAACAGTTCCCGTGGTTCGAAGGGTTTCGGCAAATAGTCGGCGACGCCGGCTTCCAGTCCGTCGATCCGGTGTTCCACCTCGGCCATTGCGGTCAACATGAGGATCGGCATGCGGTGGTCGGATTTGAGCGCATGCGCGAGGGTAAGGCCATCCTCGCCGGGCATCATCCGGTCGAGGACGATCAGGTCGAATTCGAGAGAGGCGAGATGATCCCGAGCATCCTTGGCGTCGGCCGCAACGGAAACACGAAACCCATTATCCATCAGGAACTTACGGAGAAGTCCCCGCAGGCGGGTGTCATCGTCCACAACCAGGATGTGTGCCGTTTCCGGGTGCATCGGGGCGAGTATACACTGCCTTGATCCGCCTCAACAGCGGCTCTGATCAGCTCGGACAGTCAGCGGCGGGGCATCCAATCGCGTTCGAATCGCGTCCGGTCTTCGTCGCTCGTCATCATGCCCAGCATGACCTTGCGGAAGCCCTCCACGGCCTCCGCGCCCGCGTCGCGATAGGCCTTGGCGAAGCGGGCCCGCTGGTTCTCGGTCAGTTTCCGCTCCAGGTCGCGGCCTTTCTCGGTGAGTTCCAGCAGACGCTGTCGCCGGTCCCGCGTGCCCTGGGTCTGGACGATGAATTCCTCCCGGACGAGCTGTCCCAGCACACGGCTGAGACTTTGCTTCGTGATCTGAAGGATGCCCAAGAGGTCGGACACGGACATGCCCGGATAGCGTCCGACGAAGTAGATCACCCGGTGGTGGGCCCGGCCGAATCCGTAGTCGGCCAATATCGCGTCCGGCTCGGCCGTGAAGTCGCGGTAGGCATAGAACAGCATCTCGATGCCTTGGCGCAGTTCTTCGTCCCGCAGATATACGGGTTCCGGCTCTTGCGGTGGCGAGGCGTTAGAAGGATTTATGTCAGTCATGTTGACATAAATTGATTCGAATGATACACAGCGCGTCCAATCTTCGACAGAATGTGACCTTTTCTGCGGGATGTTGGTAAGATTAATAGACCGTCACAGCGAATTTTCACAGGGTGACCGGAGAAAAATCGATGGATGAACTGCCGTTCGACGACCGCGAGGGCCATATCTGGTTTGACGGTGCATTGGTACCGTGGAAAGACGCCAACCTGCACGTCCTGAGCCATGGTCTTCATTACGCTTCCTGCGTTTTCGAGGGCGAGCGTGCCTATAATGGCCGGATTTTCAAGCTGACGGAACACACGGAACGTCTCGTTGAAGGCGCGCGGTCGATGGATTTCGAAATTCCCTATACGGTGGAGCAGATCGACGCGGCTTGCAACGAGGTCCTGAAGGCACAGGGGTTGAGCGAAGCCTACATCCGGCCGATCGCCTGGCGCGGGTCGGAAATGATGGGCGTGTCCGCGCAGGATGCCAAGATTCATTTCTCCATCGCGGCCTGGCCCTGGGGCGCCTATTTCACGCCGGAAGCCCGCATGGAAGGCATCCGCATGCAATGGTCCGACTGGAAGCGTCCGGATCCCGCGACGATTCCCTGCAAGACCAAGGCGGCGGGTCTCTACATGATCTGCACCCTGTCGAAACACAAGGCGGAACGCGACGGGTACAACGACGCCCTGATGCTCGATTACCGTGGCTATATCGCGGAAGCGACCGGTGCGAATATTTTCCTGGTCATCGACGGTAAGATCCATACGCCGCTGCCGGATTGCTTCCTCGACGGCATCACGCGGCGGACGGTCATCCAACTCGCCAAGATGCGGGGGTATGAGGTGACCGAGCGGCACATCAAGCCGGAAGAGCTGAACGACGCGTCGGAGGTGTTCCTGTGCGGCACCGCCGTCGAGGTCACGCCGGTGCGCGAGATCGGCGAGCAGCAGTTCACCCCGGGCGAGATCACGCGGATATTATTGGAGGATTACGACGAGGAAGTGCGGCGCGAGGTGCCGCGGACTCTCGACGCGCCGAAGGCCTACGCCGCGTAGTTCAAGTTTCCGGTAGAATGCCAAAGAAGGGCGTCGCGCCATGGGCCGGCGCCTTTTTCTATTGGGCTGCCTGTTGTTGCAATGTCGCCCGGCGCAGGCGTTCGCGGTGCAGAATATAGAGGCCGCTCGCGACGACCAGCGAGCCGCCGGTCAGAATCCAGGCGTCGGGGACGTCGCTCCAGAACAGATAGCCGATGACCATCGCCCAGACGATGGTGCAGTATTTGAACGGCGCGACGATTTTGGCCTCGGCGAGGCGGAAGGTCTCGATCATCAGGAAATGCGCGACCCCTTGGAACAAGGCGGCCAGCGCGAAGATCCAGATATCCGCAGGGTCGATCGGATTCCATCCGGTCACGAAGGTCAATCCGATCCCTGCAAATAGGATGACCGTCGTTGTCACTGCCAGGGTCGCGGTGGAGGAATCGGTGGCGCTGATCTTCCGGGTGATGACGTCGCGGGACGCGCTCAGCACGGCGACGGTCAACGGCAGCAGCGCGGCCACCTGGAACGCGGCGGCGGTCGGGCGCAGCATAATCAGCACGCCGAGGAAGCCCGTCAGAACCGCGCACCACCGGCGCCACCCGACGCGCTCACCCAGCAGGAAGGCGGCCATCGCGGTCAGGATCAGCGGCGACGCATGGTTGATCGCGAACACGTCGCCAAGCGGCAGTCGTTCGACGCTGAGGATCATCAGGAAGGTGGAGGAGGCGAGGCAGAGCGCCCGCGCCAATTGGCCGCCGGGGTTGCGCACCCGCAACGTAGCGAATCCGCCGTCCCGCCATATGAAAGCTGCGATGATGAAATAGATGAACAGGGCGCGGACGACCATGATCTGGGCCGACGTGTAGTCGTCCACCAGGAATTTCACCACGGTGGAGTTGAGGGCCAGGAACAAGCCGCCCGCGATCATGCAGGCGATGCCCTTTACCGGTGAGATGGAGGATGGTGATGGCATGGCAGGCGCGCCACTATAGCCTGCCGAATCCCAATTACCACGCCATTTCAAGAATTTCGAGTATGTCGTCGGGGCCGTTGATCTTGCGCGGGTTGTGCGGAATCAGATGGTCGTGCATCGCGTTTTCGGCGATTTCCCGGAACTGGCTCCGTTCGACCCCGACATCGCGCAGCCGCCGCGGCAATCCGAGGCCGGAGATCAAATCGCCGATGGCCTCGCTTGCGTCGACGCCGGGCCGGTCCAGGGCGATGCTGACCTTTTCCTGCTGCGCCGCGTTGACCGTTTTGTTGAAGGTCAGGACATGCGGCAGCAGGATGCAGGACGTATGGCCGTGCGGCACACCGGCCGTGCTGCCCAGCTGATGACCGATGCCATGGCTCGCGCCGCGCTTCACGCCTGCCATCGATCCGATCATCGACAACCACGTGCCGGTAAGGCAGTTCTGTCGCGCCTCCAGGTCCGTCGGGTCTTCCTTCGACCGGTGCAATCCGTCCCGCAGCAGCCGCAGGGCGTGCGACGCGGTGCCGTCGACATAAGGCACCGCATTGATCGAGCAGAGGTCTTCGGTCACGTGATCGACCGCGCGGATTCCCGTCGACAGCCAGAGCCATTCCGGCGTGTGGACCGTTAGCGCCGGATCGAGAATGACCGATCGTGGGACGTGCAGCGGATGACGGTAGATCTGCTTCAAATGCCGGACCGGGTCGGTGCCGCCGGCGGAGATGTTGAACTCGCCGCCCGACAGCGTCGTCGGCACCGCGACCTGCCGCACAGTCGGCGCTTTGGGTTCACGGTCGCCGGTTGCGGTGTAACGTTTCAGCGTGTCCGTATCATGCACGTCGTTGGCGAGGCAGAGGACAATCAGCTTGCTGCCGTCGGTGACCGAGCCGCCGCCTATACTGACGATCAAATCCGCGTCGTTGGCGCGGGCGTCATTGGCCGCGTCGACGACCTGGTCGATCGGCGAGTGCGACGCCATCCGGTTGCACACGCCGGCGAGTTTGTCGCCAAGCGCGGTCTTCAGCCGGTCCACCGTATCCGTCTCGCGGCTCAGCGTCCCGCCGACAACGGCATAGACTCGCCGGGCGCCCAGCCGTTCGGTTTCATCGGCGATGGCACGGTCGTAGGGCGTGCCGGAGATCACCCGTTCGATGTCGAAATAATTGAAGATATGGGGTTCGGGCATGGTCATTCCGCTGCCTTGCTGGGATCCTTTTTTTGCCAGCGCTCGGCCGCCGCGTCGTCGCTCTCGAGGGCATCCACCCAACTGCCGTCGCCGTCTTCGGTCTCTTCCAGCTTCCAGAAGGGCGCCTTGGTTTTGAGCCAGTCAATCAGGAAATGACAGGATTCCAGTGCGGCTTCCCGATGAGCGCTCGCCGTGACGACCAGGACGATCCGGTCGCCGGGTTCGAGCCGGCCGTAACGATGGACGATCAGGCTGGCGTCGAGGGGCCAGCGTTTGTGCGCCTCGGCCTCGATCTCGGCGAGCATCTTCTCGGTCATGCCCGGATAGTGCTCCAAGGTCATGGCGCCGATCTGCTCGCCCTTCGCCATGTCGCGCACCAACCCGATGAAGCTGGCGACGCCGCCGATTGCGTGATTGCCGGCCGTCAACGCGGCGATCTCGGTGCCGGGGTCGAAATCTTCTCTTTGTACCTTGACGGTCATCTCAACCCCCCGTCATCGGCGGGAAAAAGGCGACTTCGTCGTCCGGCTCGATCTTGGACTCCAAGGTGGCGAATTCCTGATTGATCGCGATGCGGATCGCGCCGACATCCTGCAGAGCCTCCGCGAAGTCGTCGCCGCGCGTCTTCAGCCAGTCGATCAGGCCGGCGACGTCTGTGACCCCTGCGGGAACGGTCACCTCCTCTTCGCCGGTGCCGATACGCTGCCGCAGCCAGGCAAAATACAGAATTTTCATCGGCTCACCTCGTTGAAGGGCAGGAAGTCGACCATCGCGCCCTTTTCCAAACGCGTCACGTCCTCCGGCAGTTCGACGAGGCCGTCCGCCCCGACGAGCGAGGACAACACGCCTGCGCCGCTGCCGCCGTGTTTCTCGGCGCAGGCGATGCCGTCCGAACCGTCGGTGAGGCGGGCGCGGACGAATTCACGCCGGTCTTTCTTTTTGCGGTAGTCGAAACCGGCCCGGACGCGATAGTGATGCGGGCTGACGTCGACCGCGCCGGACAGCCGTAGCAACAGAGGGCGGGCGACGACCAGGAAGGTGACCATGACGGCGACCGGATTGCCGGGCAGGCCGATGACCGGAACCGGGCCGCCGGCGGCTGGCACGTGCCCGAGCGCGACCGGGCGGCCGGGCTTGATCGCCAGCATCCAGAAATGCAGTTGGCCCAGGGTTTCGACGACCCGGCGCACATGATCTTCCTCGCCGACTGACATACCGCCGGACGACACCAGTGCATCATGCGTGGCCGCTGCGTCGGAAATTGTCTTTGCGATGATGGCTTCGTCGTCGGGCAGTATGCCGAGATCGGTCACGGTGCAGCCGAGCTGGGCCAGCGCCGCTTTGATTGTGAAGCGGTTGGAATCGTATATCGCGCCGTCCTGCAATGGTTCGCCGGGCTCGCAGACCTCGTCGCCGGTCGAGAAGACGGCGACGCGCAACGGCTTGTATGCGGTGACCGTTGTCCGGCCGACCGAGGCGGCAAGGCCCACATCCTGCGGCCGCAGTTTGGCGCCGCTCTTCAGCACGTCGCTGCCGGCCGTCACGTCCTCGCCGCTATTGCGCCGGTTCGCCCCGCGCTTGATTCCGGGTGCGATGGTGACCGCCCCGTCCGCTTCCTCGCAATCTTCCTGCATCATGACCGTGTCCGGGCCGTCCGGCATCGGCGCGCCGGTGAAGATGCGAATGGCCTCGCCGCGTTTCGCCGGCCGTCCGAGCGGATGCCCGGCGGCGGCGCGTCCGGTTACCGGCAGCCGCGTCGGCGTGTCGGGATCGAGATCGTCGAAAAACACTGCATAGCCGTCGACCGCCGAATTGTCGTGTTGCGGTACGTCGATGGGCGCGGTCACGGTTTCCGCGAGGATCCGACCGACCGCCAAGTCGAGCGCGATCTCTTCGGTATCGACGACGGGAACGATTCGGCCGTCCAGCCGCGCCAAGGCGTCCGCCGTCGTCATCAGAGGCTTGCCGGTTGCGAAACAGTCGTCGCTAAGCTGCGCCATCGGACACGGTCTGCTTGTTTTGCGATAGGTCGCAATGGTCGATGATGAACGCCGCGATGGTTGGGACGTCGTTCAGATCAAGGATCGGCAGGTCGCGCGACACGACGGCCCGGACACCGGCAGCGTCATCCGTCGCGATTGCAACGATATGCGAGTCCCCGTTGGCGAGCAGCGGTTTTTCCGCCGACGGCCGGTGAATTTCCAGCTTCGGATGCGCATGCGCCTTGAACCCTTCGACCAGTAACAGGTCGACCGGCGACATATGTTCGATCAGATCCGCCATGTCCGGCTCCGGTTCGCTCCGGTTCTCGTGCATCAGGGCCCAACGCTTTTCCGACGTTATCAGGACTTCCGTGGCCCCGGCCTCACGATGGACATAGGAGTCCTTGCCCGGTTTGTCGACATCGAAGGCATGATGGGCGTGTTTCATCGTCGAAACGGTCACGCCGTGCGCCACCAATGCTGGCAGCAGCCGCTGTACCAGGGTCGTTTTGCCGCTGCCGCTCCAGCCTGCGAGTCCGAAAATCTTCATCGATATAGTGTCTTGCGCCGGCGGCGGCGCGTCTAGCTCAAATTCTCGGCGGTGCCGCCCGGCTTGGTCGGCGCCCCGGTCTTTTTCGGCGCGGGCTTGGCCGGCGGATCCGGTTCGACATCGCCGGTCAAATGCTTGAGCCCGGCCTGCAGATAGTCCCAGCCGGTGATCAGGGTCAGCAATGCGGCGATCCATACGCCGATTTCGCCGATCCAGACGCTGGGAATCCATTCCGGGCTGGCGTCGTGGACGATCAGGAACCCGAGCGCGAACATTTGGATCATCGTCTTCCATTTGGCCAGCCGGCTGACCGGCACGCCGACGGAGAGCGCGGCAAGATGCTCGCGCAGACCGGATACCAGAATTTCGCGGATCAGGATGATCAGGGCCGGCAGCACGACAAGGCCGGCGATTCGGTCGGTCGCGACCAGCATGAAGATCACGGCCGCGACCAGCAGCTTATCCGCGACCGGATCCATGAATCGGCCGAACTTCGAAATCTGGCCCATCGACCGGGCGATGTAGCCGTCGAAGAAGTCGGTCACGCAGGCCGCGGCATAGAGGCCGAGGGCCACCCAACGCGGTGTCTCGCCGTCCATAAAGAACAATGCGACGATCGGCGGAATCACGAGGATCCGCGAAAGCGTCAGGAGATTCGGCAGGTTGGTGAGCATGGCCCGTGATCCAGTTCCGGGCGACCGAAATGCCCGTCCGGTGGTTATTTCAGAAGTCTACTAATCCTCGTTGAAATGGCCATAGATTTTCTTGGCGACGGTGTGGCTTATCCCATCGACGGCTTCCAGATCGGCGAGTCCGGCCCGCGCAACCGCTTGGGCGGACCCGAATTGCAGGAGCAGGGCTTTCTTCCGCTTCTGCCCGACGCCGGCGATTTCATCGAGCGGGGAAGCGGTAATTCCCTTCGCCCGGCGGGCCCGGTGGGTCCCGATCGCGAATCGGTGGGCCTCGTCGCGCAGCCGCTGCAGGAAATACAAGACCGGATCGCGCGGCGGCAGCGAGAAGGCGGGGCGGCCGTCCATATGGAACTGTTCGCGGCCTGCGTTTCGGTCGGGACCCTTGGATATGGCGACCAGCGCCACATCGTCGATGCCCAAATCCTCGAACACCTCCTGCACGACCGAGAGCTGGCCCTTGCCCCCGTCGATGACCACAAGGTCCGGCCAAGTGCCGGCCTCCCGGTCGGGGTCCTCCTTCAGGGCCCGGGCGAAGCGGCGCGTCAGCACTTCCCGCATCATCGCGTAATCGTCGCCGCCCGCCTTGGTCGCCGCTTCGCTTTTGTCGAGGCCGCGGATGTTGAACTTGCGATAGGCGTTCTTCATCAATCCATCGGGACCGGCGACGATCATGCAGCCGACCGCATTGGTGCCTTGGATGTGGCTGTTGTCGTAAACTTCGATCCGGGCGGGCGGGGCGTCGAGGTCGAAGGTCTCGGCGACGCCATCGAGTAGCTTCCGGTGCGAGGCGCTTTCGGCCATCCGCCGCGACAGCGCATCCCGCGCATTGATCAGCGCATGGTCGATCAACTTACGCCGCGCGCCGCGCTGCGGGGCGATGATGCGCACGCGCCGTTCCGCCCGGACGGACAGCGCCTCCCCCAACAGGGACGTTTCTTTCGGTTTCTCGCTCACCAGGACCAGTTTGGGCGGCACGACCCGGTCATAGAACTGGCCGATGAAGGCTGCCAGGACCTCGGGCGGCTCAACGGCCCGGTTGTGGCTCGGGAAAAAGGCCCGGTTGCCGTAGTTCCGGCCGTCCCGGAAGAAGAAGACCTGGACGCAGGATTGGCCCGCTTCCTGATGCAAGGCAATGACGTCGGCCTCGTCGAGCCCTTCGACGTTGATGTCCTGGTGCGAGCGCACATGGCTCAACGCGTTGATGCGGTCGCGCAGGGTAGCCGCGCGCTCGAACTCCAGGGTTTCGCTCGCCTTCTGCATGTCGTCGGCGAGTTTTTCGACGATACGGTGGCTGCGGCCCGCCAGGAAGTCGTGCGCCTGTTCGACCAGAGCTGCGTAATCGGTTTCGCTGATGCGGTTCACGCAGGGCGCGCTGCAGCGCTTGATCTGATATTGCAGGCACGGCCGGGTGCGGGCGGAGAACACGTTGTCCGAGCAATTCCGCAACAGGAAGGCGCGCTGCAATGTGACGATGGTCCGGTTGACCGCGCCGGCGGAGGCGAAGGGGCCGAAATACCGCCCCTCCTTCGTCCGCGCGCCGCGGTGTTTGATGACTTGCGGGAAAGGATGGTCGCCGGTAATCAGGACATAGGGAAATGACTTGTCGTCCCGGAGCAGCACGTTGTAGCGCGGCTTCAACTTCTTGACCATGTTGGACTCAAGAAGCAGCGCCTCGACCTCGGTATGCGTCGTCACGAATTCCATCGATCGGGTCGCCGCGATCATGCGTTGCAGGCGGATCGGCAGCCGCGCGGGGCGGGTGTAGTTGACGACCCTGTTCCGCAGATTGCGCGCCTTGCCGATGTAGAGCGCGTTGCCCTTTTCGTCCTGCATCCGGTAGACGCCCGGCCCGCCCGGCAGGGTCGCCAGATGCGCCTGGATCACGGACACGCCGGTGGCGAGGCCGCCGCGTGGGGCGTCGCCTTCCGGGATAGCAACCTTGGGCCGATTTTTATTTTCGTCCATGTGCAGCGCCGAGTAGGTTCGTCCCGATGAAAGTGCCCCACGGTATGGCAGCCTGGCAATGCGCTTTCACGGGCGCGTCGGGTGCCGCATGTTGCCGTGCCACGGCACCACATCCGTAACTATCCGTTGCATTCAGTCGCAGTTGCGATTCAGTCGCTCCTACATATCCACGATTTCTGTGGATAACTCTGTTGACATCGACATACGAATCTCGTGCGTCCTCGGAGAGCCAAGCGCTTCAGCCGTTTGCACAAAATATAGGCATATATTCCAAGAGATTGATTTACAAAGAAAATACTATGGAAAGTTGTTGCGGTTTGAACACGAATCGTAAATTCGTATGGGCAACGGCGGTTTGTGGCAGAGAAATTGCGTCTGTGCAAAACTTCGCCCGAGTCGGGCCGATCCGAAGTCCTTTTTTTTGAACGGCTTGGTTCGGAAGACCAAGGGCTTAGCATCTATTCCGTCGAGGTTTGACCGGCTGCGGATTGCGCCCATCCGAGGTGCTGACCCGAATCCAGCGCGAGCATTTGGCCCGTCATCGACGCCGTGCCGACGATGAACCGCACCGCGTCGCAAATCTCCTGCGGGTTGACCGCACGCTGCAAGGGCATCGATTCATACTGTTCCCGGAACTGCTCCGCCGTCTGGCGTGCGCTGGCCAGGGTCGGGCCCGGCCCGATGGCGTTCACCCGGATTCTGGGTGCGAGCGCCATGGCCAGTGTCTGTGTCAGGGTCCAGAGCGCGGCCTTACTGAGGGTGTAGGACGTGAAATGCGGGGTCAGGTTCCAGACCCGTTCGTCCAACATGTTGACCACCACGCCCTCGGCGTCATTCGGCAGGGCCTCGGCCATCTTCTGAATCAGCACGAAGGGCGCCCGAAGATTGATGTTCAGGTGCGCATCCCAGCTTTCGCGGGTCACCGTGTCGGCCTCGTCGCGCTCGAAACGGGAGGCGTTGTTCACGAGACAGCCGATCGGGCCTAAGGCATCGGTGGCGTCGGAAATCAAAGCACCGGTTTGTGATTCGTCGCCCAGGTCGGCCGCGAGCGTCACCGCCTTGCCGCCGCCATCCGCGATCTCGGCGGCGACGGCCTCCGCATCCTCGTGCGACGCGTTGTAGTGAATACCGACCGCCCAGCCATGGCGGGCGAGGTCGAGCGCGATGGCGCGTCCGATCCGGCGCGCGCTTCCGGTAACCAAGGCGTTTTTCGGCATGCTCATGCCGATGAAGATAGGGCGGGGGTTGGGGTCGGTACAGGTCCCATGCCTAGGCTTTGTACTTTTCGACGGCATCCCAGTTGATCTCCACGCCGAAGCCGGGCGCATCGCTCAGATGGACCCGTCCGTCGCGGAAATGCGCGCCGCCGCTGTAGACATCGTGCTGGATCGGGTGCCGCTCGTGGCTGCCATGCGATTCCGCGCCAAAAGCCGCGTCGCCGAAGGCGGATACAAGCGGTGCATGGATATGCGCCGCCGTGTGCGGCGCGATCTGCACGCCGCGTGCCTCCGCATAGTGGGCGATGCGCAGGGATTCGGTGAAGCCGGCATGGCGCGTCGAATCGAACTGCACGTAACGGATCGATCCCGAATCGATGAAGTCGCGGACCGTGAACCGATGCCATTCGCGTTCGCAATGGGCCAGCGGAATCGGAGAATGGTTGGCGAGCGTGACGAAGTCCGCCGGTTGCAGATGCCAGTGCAACGGTTCCTCCAACCAGAAGATATCGAACGGTTCGACCGCGTGGGCGAAGCGGATGCAGTCGTCGACGCCGTATGGCGCGTTCATGTCGAGCATGAACAGCGTGTCCTTGCCGATCGCCTCACGGGTGGCGCGGATTCGTTCGACCTCGTCGGCCATCGACAGCGCGCCGGTCTTGAGCTTTACCGCCTTGAAGCCGTTCGCGACGAATTCGCCGAGTTCGTCCGCGGCGGCCGTGATCGGGTTGCCTTCGATATAGTAGCCGCCGGTGGCATAGGTGAAGACCGAGTCCGCCGTGCCGCCGAGCAGTTTGTGGACCGGCAGGTCCGTGGCCTTGCCCTTGATATCCCAGAGCGCGATGTCGATTCCGCCGATCGCCGCCATGATCTGCGGCCGTTGGTTGCGCGGCAGCGGTGCGGGCATGCCGTCCCAACCGCCGAGACCGCCGGGGCGGGGCGAGGTGAGCGAGAATAGCTTCTCCCAGATATCGACATGGCCGTGCGGGTCCATCCCCTTGATCACCTCGCCGAATGTGGCGATTAGATCGCAGATCAGCTTCTGCGGTCCGCCCTGCACCTCGCCGTAGCCGGCGACGCCGTCGTCGGTGCGGACTTCGACCAGGATAAGGCTGGCGCTGTCGCTGATCTCATGCGCGGTCCAACTTGGCGGATCGATCTTGCAGAACATGGGATAGCTGCGCACGTCGGTGATTTTCATGATGGCGTTCCGGTTTGTTTATCGGATTGGCGACTGCAGGCCGCGGCGCATCTTAGCGCGGCAGGCCGGGGCGAGGGCAAGTCGGCGCGCGGCTTATGGTGCGGTGTGAGCGTGTCGATCCCATCCGTGTCATTCCCGCGCACGCGGGAATCCAGAATGTTCGGCCGCCATGGATTCCCGTTTTCACGGGAATGACAGATAGGTGATTTGCCCGTCCTATACCCGCGGGCGGAAGGCCTTTTTGCGCTTGGCCTTGCCGCGGCCCTTGGCGCGCTTGCCCTTGGGAAGCACCCCGTCGGGCACCGATTGGATGCTGGCGGCGATTTCCGGGTTGATCGGCGCGGTGTCGACTGGCATGTCGAGGTCGCAGGCTTCCAGGCGCTTGATCTCGTCGCGCATCATCGCGGCGGTCTCGAACTCCAGGTCGGCGGCGGCCGCGCGCATCCGCGACTCCAGTTCCTGGATGTAGGTCTTGAGGTCCATGCCGACGAGATGCGCATGCTCGGCGTCGCCGGTGTTCACCGTGACGTGGTCGCGCTCGTAGACGCTTTGCAGGATGTCGCCGATTTGCTTGCGGACCGATTCCGGCGTGATGCCGTTGGCGGCGTTGTACGCTTGCTGTTTCTCGCGCCGCCGGTTGGTCTCGCCTAGGGCGTATTCCAGCGAGTCGGTCATGCGGTCGGCATAAAGCAGCACGCGCCCGTCGATGTTCCGCGCGGCCCGGCCGATGGTCTGGACCAGCGAGGTGCGCGACCGCAGGTATCCTTCCTTGTCGGCGTCGAGGATGGCAACCAGCGCGCATTCCGGAATGTCGAGGCCTTCGCGCAGCAGGTTGATGCCGACCAGCACGTCGAACACGCCGAGGCGCAGGTCGCGGATGATCTCGATCCGCTCCAGCGTGTCCACGTCGGAATGGATGTAGCGCACCTTGAGGCCGGCTTCGCCCATGTATTCGGTCAGGTCCTCGGCCATGCGCTTGGTCAGCGTGGTGACGAGCACGCGCTGACCTTTCTCCGCGCAGGTCTTGCACTCGGCCAGGAGGTCGTCGACCTGCGTCTCGGTCGGCCGGATGATGCAGACCGGATCGATCAGGCCCGTCGGCCGGACCACCTGTTCGGTGAAGACGCCGCCGGTGCGTTCCAACTCCCACGGGCCGGGCGTCGCCGAGACATAGACGGTCTGCGGCCGCATCGCGTCCCATTCCTCGAACTTCAAGGGCCGGTTGTCGACGCAGGACGGCAGACGGAAGCCGAACTCCGCCAACGTGGATTTGCGGGCGTAGTCGCCTTTGAACATACCGCCGACCTGCGGCACCGTGACATGCGATTCGTCGACGATCAGCAATGCGTTGTCCGGCAGGTATTCGAACAGGGTCGGCGGCGGCTCGCCGGGATTCCGGCCGGTCAGATAGCGCGAATAGTTCTCGATGCCGGCGCAGGAGCCGGTCGCCTCGATCATCTCTAGGTCGAAGGTGGACCGCTGTTCCAGCCGCTGCGCCTCCAGCAGCTTGTTCTCGCGGTTCAGTACGTCGAGATGCAGCTTGAGCTCTTCCTTGATGCCCTTCACCGCCTGGGTCAGCGTCGGTTTCGGCGTCACGTAATGGCTGTTCGCGTAGATGCGGACGGCTTCCAGCGCGCCGGTCTTCTCGCCGGTCAGCGGATCGAATTCCTGGATCGATTCGATCTCGTCGCCGAACATGGAGAGCCGCCACGCGCGGTCCTCGTAATGCGCCGGAAAGATTTCCAACACGTCGCCGCGCACCCGGAACGTGCCGCGGTGGAAGTTGTTGTCGTTGCGGCGGTACTGAATTTCGACGAGCTTGCGCATGATGTCGCGCGGGTCGGTCGTCTGCCCGACCTTCAGCGGCACCACCATTTGCGAATAGGTCTCCACCGAGCCGATGCCGTAGATGCAGGAGACCGAGGCGACGATGATCACGTCGTCGCGCTCCAGCAGCGCCCGCGTGGCCGAGTGGCGCATGCGGTCGATCTGCTCGTTGATCGAGGCGTCCTTCTCAATATAGGTGTCGGTCCGCGGGACATAGGCTTCCGGCTGGTAATAGTCGTAATAGGAGACGAAATACTCGACCGCGTTGTTCGGGAAGAAGCTCTTCATCTCGCCGTAGAGCTGGGCGGCCAGCGTCTTGTTCGGCGCGAGGATCAGCGTCGGGCGCTGCAGTTTCTGCACGACATGCGCCATGGTGAAGGTCTTGCCCGACCCAGTGACGCCCAGCAGCACCTGGTCCCGCTCGCCTTCTTTCAGGGCTTGCGAAATCTCCGTGATGGCGTTGGGCTGGTCGCCCGCCGGCTCGTATTCGGAAACCAGGTCGAAGGCCACCCCGCCCTCGGACAGGGGGCGGTCATAGCGTTTCGACGGCAGCCACGGCGACAGCAGGGGTGCGGCGTCGGAAAGGCCGGGAGCATCGGTGACGGCATTCTCGCTCATAGGGAGATTATATAGGGGTTGGGCGGTGATTTGCGATGGCCGATCGGCCATTGCCGCCGCTCTCCTGCCATTTCCGCGAATCATGGCATACTGCGCGGTCTTCCGGCGCTTTCGGGCCGCCGGCATCGAGGGGGACAGAATGGCGATACTGAACAGCGCCGGGCGCTACGGCGCGATGGCGAAGGTTTTCCACTGGGCGGTTTTCCTGATTTTCGTCAACCAATACGTGACCGGCAGCGTCATGATGCGGCTCGGCAAGGGCCAGACGTTCCTCGGCAGTAGCGGAGGCGAGCTCTACACATGGCATAAGTCGGCCGGCGTGGTGGTGCTGGCCGTCGTGTTGCTGCGGATCGTCTGGCGCAAGACCACGCCGCTACCCGATTGGGCCGCGACGCTGGAAGACTGGGAACGGGCGGTGACCAAATGGGTCGAAAGGGTCCTCTATGCCTGCATGATCCTGATGCCGGTCAGCGGCTATGTCTTCACCATGGCGGGCGGATACCGCTTCAAGCTGTTCGGCATCGTCGAACTGCCGGTGCTGATCGAAAAGAACGCGAGCCTCGCCGCGATTGGCGAGTGGTCGCATCTGATCATCGGCTACATGATCGTGATCGCCTTGACCCTCCATATCGGCCTCGGCCTCAAGCATCACCTGGTCAACAAGGACCGGTTCTTGAATAGGATGCTGCCCTTCACGAAACAGTAGAATTCGTCGGGTTTCGCGGGTTGGGGTATGATCCGCCGGTCACCGCGGCGGTGTGGCATCATGCTGAGTTCAGGGAGAAAAAGAACATGGCTGATAAAATCCGGCTGGGTCTGATCGGCGCCAGCGTTACGGGGACATGGTCGCAGCGGTCCCATCTGCCGGCGGCCCAGGCGAGTTCGGACATTGAACTCACCGCGGTTTGCACCACAAAGGCCGATAGTGCCGAAGCGGCCCGGCAGGCGTATGGCGCGCGGCTGGCATTCGACGACTTCCGCAAAATGGCGGCGTCGCCCGAGATCGACGCGGTCGCCGTCGTCGTGCGCGTGCCGTCGCATTACGAACCGACCAAGGCAGCGTTGGACGCCGGCAAGCATGTTTACTGCGAGTGGCCGCTCGGCCAAACCACGGGGGAGGCCGAGGAATTGACGGCGCTGGCTGCCGCCAACGGCGTCGTTACCGCGATCGGGCTGCAATCCCGCGTCAATCCCGCGATGATGTACATGAAGGAACTGGTCGAGGCCGGATATGTCGGCGAGGTGATGGCGATCCATGTCAGCCTGATGCGCGACGGTGTGCTGACGCGGCCGTCGCACCGGACCTGGCAGCGGGATGCGGACCTTGGCGCCAACACTCTGACGATCGCCAACGGCCATACGGTGGATGCCATGCGCTTCGTCGCGGGCGATTTCAGTCAGCTCTCCGCCGTTGTCGAAACCAAGGCGACCCAATGGCTCGACACCGGCACAAGCGAGTGGGTCGACGTCACGTCGCCCGACAACATTTTGGTCAGCGGGCGGTTGGCGAATGGCGCGGTGGCATCCTCGCATGTCGCGGCGATTCCTTATGCCGGCAGCGGCTATCGAATGGAGATCTATGGACGCGAAGGGACGCTGGTTGCCAACGGCGAGGATTCGCCGCAATTGGGCGAAGTGTTCCTGCACGGCGCGCAGGGCGATAATATGCTGGCGCCGATGCCGGTGCCGGAGCGGTTTACGATCGCCACCCCGGGGACACCGGCGGGCGAGGCGGTCAATGTGGGACAGATGTATGCGGCCCTCGCCAAAGCGATCCAAGGCGGCGATAGCGATCAGCCGACCTTCGAGACCGCGGTCGACCTGCATCATTTGATCGACGCTATCGCCCAATCGTCGGAGTCCGGTCGCAGAGCGGAATTCGGATGACGATCCGTCCCGGCGCGTGACTCCGGCGAGCTGTCACGGATAATGCTATACTGACCGCTCGTCGTCGGCCGTCTTTCGAATAGCCAACATCAGGGAACCGTCATGAAATTGGGATTGTCCGTCGGATATTCCGGCGCGGAGATGAATTTGCCGGTCGAGCGTATCCTGCGCGCCGAAAAGCTTGGATACGATTCGGTCTGGACCGCCGAGGCCTACGGGTCCGATGCGATCACGCCGCTGGCCTATCTCGCGGCGATCACCAAGCGGATCAAGCTCGGCACCGGGATCATGCAGGTGTCGGCCCGCACGCCGGCCAACGCCGCAATGTGCGCCGGGACGATCGATGCGCTGGCGGGCGGCGGGCGGTTCATCGCCGGGCTCGGCGTGTCGGGACCGCAGATCGTCGAGGGATGGTACGGCCAGCCCTGGGGCAGCCCGTATTACTGGCTGAAGGATTACGTCTCGATCATGCGCAAGATTTGGCGGCGCGAAGAGGGGCTGACCCATGACGGCCGCCAGTTGCAACTCCCTTATGAAGGCGAGGGCGGGCTGGGCGTCGGCAAGCCGCTCCGGTCGATCCTGCACATGAATCCGGACATTCCGGTCTACATCGGGTCGGGCAATGAACAGACCGTTCGCCTGACCGGGGAAATCGCCGACGGCTGGCTCCCGTTGGGTTTCATTCCCGGCACGCTGGACGAATACAAGCCGTGGATCGAGCAAGGCTTCGAGCGCGCCGGCAACGGCAAGGGATGGGACAATTTCGAAATCCAGGCCCGCGTCTTCGTCGATGTCGACGACGACGTGCAGGCGGCGCTCGACCGATTGAAGCCGCGCGAGGCGCTCTATGTCGGCGGTATGGGGCACAAGAACAAGAATTTCCATAAAGAGATGCTGATCCGGCGGGGCTATGGCGACGCGGCGGATCGCATCCAGGAACTCTATCTGGCCGGGC
This sequence comes from Alphaproteobacteria bacterium, assembly GCA_965228425.1. Taxonomy (GTDB): domain Bacteria; phylum Pseudomonadota; class Alphaproteobacteria; order UBA8366; family UBA8366; genus JAJFJD01. Next base: position 1,283,184 of record OZ245815.1, read on the forward strand.
ACAAGGACGAAGCGGCCGCGGCGGTCCCGGACGAGTGGGTCGATTCTCGCGCGCTGATGGGGCCGCCCGCGCGGATCAAGGAACGCTACACCGCGTGGGAGGAATCCGGCGTGAACAGCCTGACCGTTTCCCCGGCGCAGGACGCGGCCGTCGACCTGATGGCCACGCTGGCCCGGCTAAATCCGCCGCGCGACTAGACGGCACGCAAACCGATATACACGATCAAGAGGACCGATATGACATTGAAGACCGTTGCCGTTGTCGCCCAGGGCGACATGGGGGCCGGAACCGCCGGTGAGCTGGTGCGCCAGGGGCTGCGCGTGATCACCAACCTGACTGGGCGGAGCGGGCGGTCCCGCGGCCTGGCCGAGAAGGCGGGCATGGAGGATGTCGGCAACGATGCGGCGCTCATCACCGAGGCCGACATGTTCCTGTCGATCCTGCCGCCGGGCAACGCGATCGATCTGGCGCAAACGATGGCCGGGCATATCGAGGCATCGGGGAAATCGATCCTGTATGTCGATTGCAACGCGGTCTCGCCGACCACCAAGAAAGAGGTGCAGGCGATCATCGAAGGGGCCGGCGGGCGTTTCATGGATATCGGTATCCTCGGCAATCCGCCGTCGCCGTCGTCGAACAAGACCCGATACTATGCATCGGGGCCGCATGGCGCCGATGTTGCGGCATTGAAGGATTTCGGCCTGGACATCATAGATTGCGGCGACGAGATCGGCCGGGCGGCGGCGATCAAGATGTGTTTCGCGTCCATGACCAAGGCGATGATCGCGATGGCGGCGGAAACATTCGCCGCCGCCGAGGCCCTTGGTGTTTACAAGGAAGTCGAGCATGAATTGCGCACCGGTCAGACCAAGGGCTTCGAATGGGCTGCCAACCGGGTGACCGGGACGCCGCCGAAGGCCTACCGCTGGGTCTACGAGGTCGAGGAGATCGGCAAGACTTTCGCCGACATCGGGCTACCCGCCGCGACCTGCATGGGGGGTGCGGAAATGTTCCAGATCATCGCCGACTCGCCGCTCGGCGAAGAGATTGTCGAAGACCGCAAGCGCGGCACGACATTGGAAGACTGCAGCAAGCTGACCGCCGAATATCTGGCGGCGAAGAACGGATAAACCGGAAAGGGTCCCCAAGGGGCTTGTCAAAAGGATCCGGGTATGGGCGCCAAGTTGTTCGAACCGATCGATCTTCGCAGCGTGCGGCTTCCCAACCGGATCGTCGTCGCGCCGATGACGCAATTCTCCGCGCCCGACGGCGTGGCCGGCGATTGGCATTTGGTGCATCTCGGCCAGTACGCCACGTCGGGTGCAGCGTTGGTGTTGACGGAATCGACCTATGTCGCGGCGAATGCCCGTAACGCGCGGTCGTGTCTGTCGATCTACTCGGACGAACAGGAAGCAGGCATCAAGCGGATCGCGCAATTCTACAGCGACCACGGCGGTGCCACCTTCGGCGTTCAGCTCTGTCACGGGGGCCGGAAAGCCTCGGCCCGCGAACCCTGGGAGGGCGGCGGCCCGTTGCCGGTCAGCGACGGCGGTTACGAGGCATTCGCCCCGTCGGCCGTACCGATCTCGGATGCGTGGCCGGCGCCGACGCCGTTGACGTCGGAGACGATCGCCGACGTAATTCAGGCCTTCGCCGATGGCGCCAAACGGGCCCATCGTGCCGGGGCGCGGGTGATCGAAATCCACGGCGCGCACGGCTATCTCATCCATCAGTTCCTGTCTCCGATTACCAACCGGCGCAACGATTCCTATGGCGGCGACCTGCCGAACCGGATGCGCTTCGCGATCGACGTGTATGACGCGATCCGCGCGGTCTGGCCGGACGATCTGCCGATCGGCATCCGCGTGTCCGCGACCGACTGGATCGAGGGCGGCTGGGACGTCGCCGACACGGTGGAACTCGCGAAGGCGCTCGAGGCGCGCGGCTGCGACTATATGCATGTCTCCAGCGGCGGGCTCGATTCGGCGCAGAAAATCACGGTTGGTCCCGGGTATCAGACGACCTTCGCCGCCACGATCAAGGCGGCGGTCGACATGCCGATCATCACCGTCGGGCAGATCAGCAATGCGCATCAGGCCGAAACCATCCTGCACACCGGCCAGGCCGATATGATCGCGCTGGCCCGGCCGGTGATGTTCAATCCGCACTGGGCGTGGCAGGCCGCGTATGAACTGGGCGAAGCGATTCCCTATCCACGGCAATACGAACGCGGCAACCCGGTCCGGTGGGGTGCCGCCGGCATCAACGCGCCGGGCAACGTGGTCCCTGACAAGTAGGGATCGCCGTTGGGCTGACCGGACCAAGGGGTTCCGCAATGGATTACTATACGCTTCTCAAATTTGGCCATATCGTCGGGTTCATCTTATTAGGCGGCGGATTGTTGGCGGTCTTCATGTCGGAGTTCCAGGCATACAGGACCGCCGATATCCGTGTCTTCGCCGAAGCGGCCCGCTACACTGCGATCTTCTACGACAGTTTCGTCATATCTGGCGCATTGCTTGTCGCGGCATCCGGCTTCTTCCTTACGCTCGAACTGGGCCTCGGGTTTTTCGAGGAACCGTGGCTTGTCGGCATGTGGGGGTTGTTCCTGTTCGAGTTCATTGAAGGGAACACGGTGACCCGCATTCAGTTTCGAAGGACTTTGCGCCGGTCGCGGGAGGCGCTCGAGCGGGGCGGTCCGCTGACATCTGATCTTCGCGACGAGGCGCGGGGATGGCTCAATCAGGTCACCCACTTCCTCGATATCCCACTGTTTACGGTGATCGTCTATTGCGGCACGGTCCGGCCCGACACGTGGCTGCATGTTCTCTCGGCCATCGCGATTGGTTTTACGGTTGCGGCGTTTCTGATCGTTCTCGTGCCCCGGCTGGCAGTGCCGCGCTAGTGATAGTCGCCCCTTTTGATTTCCCGGTAGAGCGCCTCCGGCGACACGCCGATTTCGGCGGCGACGTCTTTCCAGCGTCCCTTCGGCGGCAGGTTTTCATGCCAATCAAGCCATCCGGATAGGCGCTCGGCGACGGTTTTGCGGGTCAGTAGTTCGCACCGATGTCGCATGTTCTGCAGTTCCACCGCCAAGTAGGCCGACCACTGTTCCGCAAGCGTAGGGTTGTTGCGCAAGATGCGGTGCATCGCATCCCGCGGTATGGATTGTACCGTCGCCCGGTCCGCGCACACGCCGTCGCAATGATACCGCTCGGCGTATAGCGACGCTTCCGCGACGACGCCTTGGCCCTTAACCCGGTTCAAGACGATCATCGCCCCGTCGCGCTGATAGCGGACAAGATCGACCGTGCCCGACAGGAGCAGAAAGACGGACGATACCCGGTCGCCGCGGTGAAAGAGCCGTTCTTCCGGCGCCAGCGAAAGCGTTCGCGCGGGTTCGCTGCGCAATGCATCGAAAAGGGGTCCTAACATGATTGCTATCATGTGAGAGGCTGCCGGACTCTGGCAAGCAATAGATATTCATCGATTAGCGCATGGAGGCGACGATGCGACGAAGACTAATGTTGGGCACCATTGCCGTATCGGCTCTGTGCGGCGGGATTGCATTCGGCCAGGCCGGGCAGGGATCGCACTACGCCGGGCAGGAGCAACGGGAGATCAAAAGCCTTTCGCCGGATGATATCGCCGAATTGCGCCGAGGCGGAGGATGGGGATTCGCGAAGGCTGCCGAGTTGAACGGTGTGCCGGGGCCCCTTCATTTGCTTGAGATGAAGGATCGAATTCCGCTGACGCCTGCGCAGATCACCAAGGTATCGGCGATCTACGAGGACATGAAGGCCGGCGCTGTCGAACGGGGTGGACGGCTGATCGAACTGGAACGGGAGCTTGAGGGAGAGTTCCGAACCCGGGCGATCTCGGAGACGCGGCTACGGACGCTGCTCGCGGAAATTGCCGAGGTTCGCGGAGATCTCCGCTACACGCATCTTTCCGCCCATCTCGCCGTTTCGGCGTTTCTGACAGAAAAGCAGATCGCGCGATACAACGCGCTACGCGGTTATAATGCCAATTCTCGCAATGGCGGGTCGGGACACCATGGAGCGCCGCATGGCGAGCGGCATCATGGCACCAACTGAATCCCATCTTGCGCTGTTATGAGGCCCTCTATTCCGCCTAAACGATCTTTGTCCGCGCTGCCGGCATGTCCGTGAGCAGCCGGCCGATGCCGGGAACCGGATCGCCGAATTTCATGACCGTGAGCATCGCCCAAAGTGCCGACTGATTCGTCGTGACGACCGGTTTTTGGTACCGCTCTTCCCATTCCGCGACGAATTTCATCGTCGGGAAGTTGCCGCCGGGCACGACCAGGACTTCGATCTCCGGGCTGTCGATCCGCTCGAACGCGCCGACCGCATGGTCCGCGCCCAAGGCGCCGATGGCATAGGCGTCGGTCGCGCCGAATCCTTCCGTCGCAACCACCTCTAGGCCGTGCCGCGTCTCGTAATAGCGTTTGGTGCGCGCCATCACTTCCTCCGAATACGGGGAGACGATGGCGATCCGTTTTGCGCCCAGCGCCTGGATGGCGTGCCCGACCGCATCCGCCGAGGTGAGGGCCGGCACGCCGGCACCTTCACTCATGAGGCGGACCGCCTTGGCGTCATACTCGTCGTCGAACATGCTGGCCGAAGTCTGCGCAAGGCTGATGACTTCGACCTTGGCGGTGCCGAGCAGCTTGGCCTGGTACTCGACATCCGCGTCCAGGCTAGGGGAAAACGGCGTATCGCCGCCCTTGCCGAGCCGGCCAACATGAAGTTGCAACGTGTCGGGAAGCAATTGGTTGAACTCGATCTCGACCGTCGTGTTGGTCGAGGGAATCAATGAACCGAAATGCCGCATGGTGTCGGGTCCTTTGTGATGGTCCGGGCTCTAGTGAAAGAGCGTGCCGCCGTTGATGTTGTAGGCCTGGCCGGTGATCATCTCGGCTTCGTCCGAGGCGAGGAAGGCGACGAGATGGGCTACGTCCTCGGATTCGGCGACCCGGCCCAACGGCGTTCCTTGGTTCATCCGTTCCACCACCTGCGCCCGGTAGGCTTCCAACGGGATGCCTTGCTTGTCGGCTTCCGCCTGCTCGGCGTAATTCATGCGGTCGGTGTTGACGCCGCCGGGGCAGACGGAATTCACCGTGATCTTATGCGGGGCGAGGTCGAGCGCCGCGCATTGCGTCAGGCCGAGCATTGCAAATTTGGACGACGAGTAGGCATTGCCTTTTGCGCTGCCCTGTTTCGATGCGATCGAGGCGATGTTGATGATCCGGCCGCTGCCTTGATCGATCATGTGTTTCGCGGCGAATTTGGTGGCGAGGAAAGGCGCGGTGATGTTGATGTCGAGCACATGCTGCCAGATATCCGGATCGAGGTCCCAGACCGGCACGCGATCTTTGCCGATGACCGCCCGCGCGTTGTTGACCAGGATGTCGATCCGCCCGAATTCAGCGACGACCTTCTCGATCATCTCTTGTATTTCCGACCGGCTCGACAGGTCCGCGGGAATCGTCAGGCACGTGCGGCCCAGGGCCCTGATCTCCTCGGCGACGCTTTCGATCCCGTTCCATTGGTCGCCGCGTTCCTGCGGCGGTAGATCGTCGTCCGGCCGCGGGACATCGGTGATGGCGATGTCCGCACCGAGGGACGCGAGTTTCAGCGCGCTCGCGCGGCCGACGCCTTTGCGTCCGCCGGCGCCGGTAACCAGGGCGATCTTTCCGTTCAGGTTCGACATTTTCGGGTTTTCCTCGTGCAAATACTTTTTTCCGACCGATCTAATTTCGCTTTTTGCCGCAAAGGGCGCAAAATGAACCGTTCGGTTGTGAACCCAATATAGACGTTGCAGGTTGAACAGGGGGCTCCCCATGCAAGACGGCGACAGCAAGTTGGTGATCACATGCGATGCGTGCGGCGCCAACGACTCACGGGAAATCGACTGGTTACAGGCAAATGCGGTTCTGACATGTACCGACTGCGGCCATGACATCGATCTTGGCCGCGACCCATGGCGTGGCGCAATTCAGCGCCTGTGGAACGCATCGCATCATCTCGGGCCCATACGCCGGAGACTTCCGTAGCGATTAGGAGCGATACGATGCCGTCACCGCACCGCGCCCATCTCATGGGTACCCGTCACATGGCCGCCGCCGGGCATTACATGGCGGCGCAGGCGGCGTTTCAAATTCTAGAGGCGGGCGGCAACGCGGTCGATGCCGGGTGCGCCGGGGGCATGGCGCTGACCGTGCTGCAGTCGGAGTATGTCGGGTTCGCCGGCGTTGCGCCGATCATGATCTACCTCGCCGAAAGCGACGAGGTGATTACGATCGCGGGGCTCGGCACCTGGCCGAAGGCGGTGACGGTCGAGACCTTCCATGAGAAATACGGCGGCGCAATGCCGCCGGGCGTGCTGCGCAGCGTCGTGCCCGCCGGACCGGATTCCTGGATCACGGCGCTACGGCGGTACGGCACCATGAGTTTCGGCGATGTTGCCGCCTCCGCGATCCGGTTCGCCCGCGACGGGTTCCCGGCGCCGCGTTTGTTGTGCGACATCATCGCCGCGAACGCGGAAGGCTACCGGCGCTGGCCGTCGAACGAGGCGATCTACCTGTCGCAGGACCGTCCGCCGCACCCCGGCGAGCTGTTCGTCCAGGCGGATTTGGGCCGCACGATCCAGTACATGGCCGACCAGGAAGCGGCTGCGAAGGGCGCGGGCCGGGATGCCGGTCTCCAGGCGGCGCATGACGCGTTCTATAAAGGCGATATCGCGCAGGCGATCGTCAAGCACCAAGCGGAGAGCGGCGGCTGGATGTCGGCGGACGACTTGGCGTCCTACAGCTCGCCGGTCGAAGCACCCTTGCGGACGCGTTTCGGCGATCTCGAGGTGTTTGCCTGCGGGCCTTGGTGTCAGGGGCCGGTGTTGCCGATGACGTTGAACATCCTGAACGGGTTCGATCTGGCGGCGCTTGGCCAGAACTCGGCGGATTACATTCATACGCTCGTGTCGGCGCTCGACCTGTCCTTCACCGACCGCCATGCCTATATCGGCGACCCGCGCTTCATCGACGTGCCGATCGACGGCCTGCTCGACACCACCTATGCCGATGCCCGGCGTGCCCTGATCGACAACGACCGGGCGTGGACGGAAATGGCGCCCGCCGGTGACCCGCGGACCGGTGCGGCCGTGCGCGACGGGGCGGGAGGCAATCCGCAAGAAACACCGGAACTCGCGCGCGAGGAACTGGACACGTCTTACATTTGCGTCGTCGACAGCCAGGGCAACGCCTTTTCCGGTACGCCGAGCGACGGATCGACCAGCGCACCGGTCGTCCCCGGCCTCGGCATCGTGGTGTCGTCGCGCGGCTCGCAGAATTGGACGGACCCGGATCATCCCGCCTGCCTGGCGCCCGGCAAGCGGCCGCGCCTGACGCCGAATCCGGCGATGGCGATCCGCGGCGGCCGCACCGTGATGCCGTTCGGGTCGCCCGGCAACGATGTGCAGGTCCAGGCGATGATCCAGGTGCTGTTCAACATCGAGGTCTTCGGCATGGCGCCGCAAGATGCAGTGGAACAGCCGCGCTTCGCCACCTTCAACTATCCCCGGTCGTCGGAGCCGCATTCCTACAGCCCCGGCCAACTGCGGTTGGAATCGCGCATTCCGGACGTCACCGCCCAAGACCTGGAGAAGCGCGGGCACAAGCTTAACCCTTGGCCGGACTGGGAATTCACCGCCGGGGCGGTCTGCACGATCGTCGCCGACCGTGAAACAGGCGTCCTGACCGGCGCGTCCGACCCGCGCCGCCCGACCGGTGTGTGCGGTTGGTGACGCTGCGATTTTTCGGATTGCGGCCTGCGGCGGTAAGCTGGTGGTGAGCCAACAACCAAAGGGACACCACACATGCCTTCATCGAAAAAGACCGCCTACGAACTCGTTCCGCAACTCGGCAAGCTGCGCGACGAGGTGCTGTTCGGCGATGTCTGGGAACAGCCGGAACTGACCAAGCGCGACCGTAGCTTGATCACCGTCGCGGTACTGACCGCGCTGTACCGTACCGACGAACTGCACGGTCACATGAAACGGGCGCTGGACAACGGCGTGACCCAGGATGAGCTGCGGGGGTTGATCACGCATCTCGCCTTCTACGCCGGCTGGCCCTGCGCGGTGAACGCGGGTCGCGTCGGTCTCGAGGTTTTCGAGGACGACTGATCTGCATTACGGGGTATCCGCGGTAACCGGCGGCCGGGGGCGGCGCGTCGTCTCTCCGCCGGTTCGACCGCGGCTCCGGAAACTTTTATCCTGTAGCGGATGTGATTGATCCGAGCCGCCTGTGCTTCGGTCAGCCAAGGGAGGAACGACCATGGAATACAAGCGAATTTCCGCCGATTGCCATATCGATCTGTGCTGGATGCCGCCGGACCTGTTCGTCAGCGAGGCGACGCCAGCCATGAAGGAGCGCATGCCCTTCGTCACCGACGGCCCGGACGGGCCTTATTGGACTTGCAAGAACGGCACGTCCTTCGGACTCAAGAACGGGGTCGGCCCGTCGGGCGCGAAATACGTACCCGGTGCGCATGACCGCGCTGACCTGATGGCCGCCACGAACCTCTACGAGGACGGCAAGAATGATATCCGCCGGGTCTCGACGCCGGAACTCCGCATTAAGGACATGGAGCGGGATGGTGTGGACGCCGAGGTGATGTACGGCATCCTGGGCGCAGCCTCCAAGCTGGCGGATCACGAGGCGGCCAACGAAATGTACCGTATTTACAACGACTGGCTGGCCGACTTCTGTAAGGAATACCCGGATCGTCAGATCGGTCTGGCTTGTCTGCCGTACGGCGATATCGAGGAAGCGGCGAAGGAGATCTACCGCGCCAAGGACCTCGGCCTGCGCGGGATCGAGCTGTCCTGTTCCTGGGATATGGCGCCGATGTACCACCCGATGTGGGAACCGATCTGGCAGGCGATTAACGATGTCGAACTGCCGTTGCATTTCCACACCTTCCCGGTGATGTCGCCGCAGGTTCGCCAAAATTTGCCTAAGGAAAGTCAGCGCGTCGCGATCTTCACGATCGTGTCGGGCTTCCAGATGAACCTGATCAATATCGTCGCCGCGGTGATCGGCGGCGCGATCTTGGAACGCTACCCGAATGTCCGCGTTGCCTTTGGCGAAAGCGGCATCGGCTGGCTGCCCTATGCGCTCGACCGCATGGACTTCGAATGGGAGGACCGCTTCAAAGATCTCGGCCTGACGATGAAGCCGAGCGATTATTGGCGGCGTCAGTGCAAGGCGACCTTCCAGTACGACACCATCGGGGCGAAGCTGGTCGACGACATCGGCGTGGAATCGCTGATGTGGGGGTCGGACTATCCGCATGGCGACGGCGTTTGGCCGGACTCGGACAAATACATCAAGGAGCAGTTCGCGCATCTGCCGGCCGACGTGGTGCACAAGATCACCTGCGAGAACGCGGGCAAATTCTATGGACTGATCCAGTAGGATCGCCGGTCGACACGAAGGAGACGTCCATGGCGGAGACCGATTCGCAGGCGACAATTCGGGGCTGTGCCCAGAACGCTATCCGCGTCATCGAGGATGCGGGGAGCGATGAAGGCAAATTGCGCGCGGGGTTGCTGGCGGCGATGCGGCCGTTGCTGGCGCGGGAGGATTTGCTGACCCTCGGCGTGAAGCGGCCGGGCAATCATATCGACAATTCGAAGTATCTTTATTACGACGGGCAATTGTCCATCACGCTGGATGAGTTTCCCAACGGCAAGTACATCCCGCCGCATGATCACGGCGTCTGGGAGGCGTTGGTGGTCTTCAAGGGACGCGTCCGTCATTGCGTCTACGAACGCGTCGACGACGGCACGGTCGAAGGGCATGCGGACCTGAAGACGATCGAGGACCGCGAGTATGTGCCCGGAGAGATCGCGATGGTCGTGCCGCCGACGGAAATCCACAGCTTCACGGCGTTGGCGGAAGGGACCTATGTCGTGACGGTGGTCGGCGGCAACTACAAGCCGATCCGGCACTACTATAATGTCGACGACAAGACCTACGTGGTCAGCAAGCCCGCTGCGCTGGCACCGGCGGAATAGATCAACGACATGACGCACGGAAAGGGCCGCTAGTTGGTGCATCTTGCGACCGATGTCCTGGTGATCGGATCGGGCGGCGCCGGCATGTATGCCGCGGTTGCCGCTGCGCGGGCGGGTGCCCGCGTTTTGCTGGTCGACAAGAGCCTGATCGGCCGCGGCGGGGCGACGATCATGGCGCAGATGACGGTCGCGTCGGCGGTCGGCGAGGAAGCACCGGACCATTGGACGCATCATTTGGCCGATACATTGGAGGCCGGACGCGGCCTCTGCGATGGGCGGCTTGCCGCCATTCTGTGCGAAGAATCGCCGCTGCGCATCCGCGAGATGGACGACTGGAAGGTCGGCTGGGCGCGCGAAGACGGGCATATCAAACAGGTCACGGCACCGGGTCATCAAGTGCCGCGCTGCGTCTATGTCGATTTCCTGAATACCGGCCCGGCGGTCGCGAAGACGCTGCGGGCACAGGTCGCGCGGGGCGACGGCATCACCCGGGTCAGCGACCTGTCGATCACCGATCTGGTCGTGCATGACGGGCGCGTCGCCGGTGCCGTCGGATTCGCCCTGGAAGACGGATCGCCGGTGACGGTCGCCGCCAAGGCGGTGATCCTGGCCGCCGGCGGATTGACGAAGATCTACCAGCGCAACAGCGCGTCGACCAACATGGGCGGCGACGCCTTCGCCCTGGCGCTGCATGCCGGTGCCGATCTCGTCGACATGGAGTTCGTGCAGTTCTTCCCCATCGGCCATCTCGCACCGCGGCTTGTCGGCATGGATCCGATCATGTGGGATCCATTCCGCTACAAGCTCGGCGGCCGCCTGTTGAACGGCAATCAAGAGGAGTTCATCGAAAACTACGGGGCGACGGACTCCGGCACCTATACCGCGCCGCGCGATGTCGCCAGCTACGCCATCATGAAGGAGGCGGAGGCGGGGCGCGGGTCGCCGAATGGCGGCGCTTTCCTGAGTTTCCAGCATGTGCCCGAACCCGAATTGCGGGCGGCCTTCGGTCCGGTGATCGATCGACTGTTGGCAAACGACATCGACCTGACGGAGCGGTCGGTCGAGGTCGCGCCGATCGCCCACTACCATATGGGCGGCGTCCGGGTGGACGAAATGATGCGGACCACGGTGCCGGGGCTTTATGCCGCGGGCGAAGCCGTCGGCGGGGCGAACGGCGCGAACCGCCTATCGGGGAATGCGATTCCGGAAGCGCTGGTCTTCGGCGAACGGGCCGGCCGGTTTGCTGCCGAGGAAGCAAGCGGGTTGAACCAACCTTGGTCCGACGGCGACGCGGCATCGGCGCTCGACCGGTTGCGTGGTTTCGGCGGTGGGAGCCCGGACAATGCCAACGCTGCGGCCGGGGAACTGCTGGCCGAATTACAGAGTTTGATGTGGGAGAAAGTCGGGCTCTTGCGTACGCGGGATGGGTTGTCCGCCGCGCTCGACTGTTTGCGGCGGATGCAGCAGGACGATTTGCCGGCGATCGCGGCCCAAACGGATGCCCGCTCCGCGCTTGCGATTCAAGACTGGTTCGGATTGCGGGCGTCGCTTCTGGCGGCGGAAACCGTTGCGCTGGCGGCCCTGCACCGTTGTGAAAGTCGCGGGGCGCATCAGCGCGAAGATTTTCCGGAGACGCTTTCGGCCTATGACCATAACCAGATCGTTTCGCTGCGGGATGGCGCTCTCGCATTGGCGAAGTCGCCGGTGGCCACCGTCGAGATTCCGCTGGTTTCGCTGGAGGCGGCGCAATGACGTCGAAACGGGCGACGATCCGGGTGCAGCGCGGCGGTCCCGGCGATACGCCGCGCTTCGAGACGTTCGAGGTGCCCTATCGCGAAGGCATGTCGGTGCTTGACGCGTTGATGTGGGTGCGGACGCATACGGATTCGTCGCTGGCCGTCCGTTATAGCTGCATCAACGCGAACGCTTGCAAGGAATGTATGGTCGAGGTCGACGGCAATACCGTGTATGCCTGCACGGCGCGGTTGGGGTCGGGAGCCGTGACGGTGGCGCCGCTGTCGAATAAGCGGCTGATCCGCGACCTCGTCACCGACATCGTGCCGCCGAAGGAAAATCTGAAAAACGCCCTCGACGACTCTTAGCCGCCGCCTTCGATCAGATCGAGGATGCGTTCCGGCGTCATGGGGATGTCGGTCACGCGTGCGCCGAAGGGCGATAATGCGTTCTCGACCGCCGAGGCGAGGACCGCGGCGGCGGGGATCGTGCCGCATTCGCCGGCGCCTTTGACGCCGAGCGGATTGAGCGGCGTCGGCGATTCCATGTGATGGATTTCGATGCGCGGCACTTCGGGCGCCGTCGGCATCAGGTATTCGCCGAGATTCGTGGTCTGCGGCTGGCCATTCTCGTCGTATTTCATCCATTCATAGAATGCCGAACTGATCCCATGTGCGACGCCGCCCTGCACCTGACCCTCGACGAGCATCGGATTGATCAGCCGTCCCGAATCGTGGACCACCACATAGCGCAGAATCGAAACCTGCCCGGTCTCGATATCGACCTCGACCAAGGCGGCATGGCTGCCGTTGCAATAGGTCAGTGCGTCGGGACCGAAAAGCGATGTCGCCGACAGGCCCGGCGCGAGTCCGCTCGGCATGGCGTAGCCCGGCATGCCGCCCAACACCCGTGCGATGTCGCCGAGGGGCACCGACAGGCCCGACACGCCCTTCACGTGCACCGCGCCGCCAGCGAGTTCGAGATCCTCCGTTGCCGCTTCCAACATGCGGGATGCCGCGTCCAGTGCTTTCTTCCGTACCTCCTGCGCGGCCAGGTGGACAGAGGAGCCAGCGTTGACCGCCTGTCGGCTGGCGAAGGCGCCGAGGCCGAGCGATGCCGCCGCGGTGTCGCCCGCGACGACGGAGACATCCACCGGGTCGATGCCGAGGCTGCCCGCACAGAGTTGCGCTAGGGTCGTCTTGACGCCTTGGCCTTGGGCCGTCGCGCCGGTGCGGATTTCCACCTTGCCTGATGCGCCGACGGTCACTGTCGCGGATTCGAAGGGTCCGCGTCCGGTACCTTCAACATAGTTTGCGATGCCGAGCCCGAGATATCTTCCGTCGGCGCGGGCGGCAGCTTGCTGCGCGGAAAAATCGTCGTAGCCGGCCGCCGCGAGCAGTTTGTCTTGGCATGCCGGGTAATCGCCGCTGTCGTAGATCATCATCGCCCCGTCGCGGGACCGCACCGGCGTCGCGTACGGCATCTGGTCCGGACCGATCAGGTTGCGGCGGCGGACCTCGGCGCGGTCCAGGTCCAGGTCCTGCGCCACGCGGTCGAGCAGCCGCTCCATCGCGTAGGTTCCCTGCGGCCGCCCGGCGCCGCGCGTCGGGGTCGCCGGGATCAGGTTGGTGAGTACCGAGACGACTTCGAGCCGGCAGGCGGGCAGGACATAGGGACCGAGGAGGTTGGTCGCGGCGTTCTGGGCGATGACGATGCCGTAGGGCGTAAAGGCCCCATGGTCGTGCAGCATGCGGCCGCGGATGCCGAGCAGCCGCCCGTGGCCGTCGACGGCGGCCTCGATCTCCCAAAGCTGATCGCGTTCCTGCACGGTCGCGGTGAAATGTTCGCGCCGGTCCTCGATCCATTTGACCGGCCGGCGCAGGAGCTTGGCCGCCATGGGAACCGCCGCCTCCTCGGGATAGAAGACGAACTTCGGGCCGAAACCGCCGCCGACGTCGGGCGGGACAATGCGGACTTCGGTTTCGCCGCAGCCCAGCAAGTCGACCAGAATGCCATGGGCGCGGTGCGGCATCTGCGTGCCGTCCCACACCGTCAGCACGTCGTCGGCAGCGTCGTATCGCGCGACCACGCCGCGGCACTCGACCGGGTGGCCGCCGCCCTTGTGCAGGGTAAACCGCTCCGACACGACATGCGCCGCCGCGCCGAAGGCGGCGTCGGTGTCGCCGAAATCCTGCACGAACCGGGCGACCACATTGTCGGGGCATTCGGTCCGGGCGGTCGGCGAGCTGTCGGTAAGCGCGGCGGGCAGGTCGACCACCGCGGGCAACGGCTCGTAGTCGATGATGACATGTTCGGCGGCGTCTTCGGCGAGGGCGCGGCTGTCCGCGACAATCATCGCAACCGCCTCGCCCACATGGCAAACCTCGTCGCGCGCCAGGACGGTTTGCTTGATGGTTTGACGGATCGCCGCATTCGGCATCTCGCCGGGGATATGGTCCGTCGCCCAATGCGGCGCGAGGTCGTCATGGGTGTAGGCCGCGTGTACGCCCGGCAGGTTCTGCGCCGCCGTCGTGTCGATCGACAGAATGCGGGCATGCGCATAGGCGCTGCGCACGAAATGGGCATGCAACATGTCGGGATAGTGGATGTCGTCGGCGAACCGGGCCGCACCCCGCAGCAATGCCGGGTCTTCCACGCGTTTGATGCGCTGTCCGAACATGCCGGTAACCGTACCGGCAAGGGAGGATGCTGTCATCTTGGACCGGTGGCGAGGGCGCGCGGTTAGAGGGTGATCTCCTTGGTCACGGTCTTGGAATCGTCGCGGAACCGGCCGCCCGTCCAGCCGGCGCAGATCGCGGAGAACAACCCGGCTTGTCCGCCCGCCTGAACGATCAACAGGCCCTCGGGCCAGAATTTATCGACCATGTCGTTCGCCCGCGCCGGGTCGACGCCTTCGCCGATGCCATGCGCGCCTTGAATTACGTCCGTGCCGGGGCGGCGCAGCGCGTCTTGTAATGCCTTGGTGATCCGCTCGCGGTTCCATCCGCCGTCGCGAAACGTGGCGTAGTGTTCCGGCGCCAGCACCAGCATCGCGTTGGTGAATTCGCAAAGCTTCCAGTTGCCCACCGCCATCAGGGAGCGGGAAAGCGATTGGATCAACGCCTCCGGCGTGCGCGACCGTTGATCGACGAATCCCTGGACGCCGTCCCCTTGGAACAGGGTGACTGTATTCGTCCCCGGTGCATGGCCGCGCGCCACATTCAGCGGCGTCCATGTGGGGTCGTCCTCTTTCTCCGCGAAGCAGAAGGTGTATTTGCCGGGACCGCCGAGCACGGCGCGGTCCATCTCGCCGGGCACCCCGCCGCCGAAATTGCGGATGATGAGCTGTAGGGCGCGGCCGATGGTGGCGTTGGCGCGGTTGCCTTGGCCCAGGCAGTTCATGCCCGAATTCATACCGATCTTGCGGGCGATCGGTCCGTTGACGATCAGGATCGGCGACGAGAAGCACGTGGTGCAAAGCACGCCGTGCATCGTGGCATACGGGTCGAGCGCCGCTTCGAGGGCGGTCAGCACCACCGGCATGTATTCCGGGCGGCAGCCGGCCATCACCGCGTTAATCGCGACCTTTTCGACCGTGATGGGCAGAAGGTTCGGCGGCACGTCGCCGATTACTTCGTCGGGGCTGCGGGAGGTGCCGCTCAGCATGCGCAGGACACGCGCGTCGGTGGGCGGCACAATGGGTAGCCCGTCGGACCAGCCCCGGTCGAAGCAGGCCTCGATCTCGTCATCCCATTCGCCGAGGGTAATCTCGCGCGCGGTTATGCCGGTATCGCCGAACCGGGCGACCAGCGTTTCGTAGGCGCCCACATCATGCGTGCGCGATCCGCAGCCGGGCCGTGAGTCCGGCAGGTCTGCGCCGAGATCCGTTCGTCCGGTCAGGTCCTGCCACTCGTCGCGGTGCCATCCGAAGGCGCGGCCGGTCTCGACGCCATTTTTTAACCGGATGACCGTCGGCACGATTTCGATATCGGCATGAAAGGACTGCTCGAGCGTGTCGTCATGCACGGCTTCCACACCTGGCGGGAAGGCGGGATCGTCCTGGGTGATCACCGCAATTTCGGCATCCGATTGAGCCAGCGACGCGATCAAGGGGGCGATCATCGTGCAGGTTTCGCACTCGGCCTTGACGAAGATGGCGAGCCCGTCGGTCGGCAAGATATTGGATGGCATGCGAGTCTCGCCCTTATATTTTTGGGTCGAGACAGTTATAGCCGTACCGCGGTCGCCGAGAAATCCGGTTGTGAGGGCGAGCGGTCGGAGAAAATGGCCGCATACCGGCGTTTCCGACGGTATGCGGCGTTCAATTTCAGCTTAAGTCGATGCTGCCGGGACTTCCGACGTGCAAAACGGGCATCGCGTCGCCTTGATCGGAATTTTCGACATGCAATGCGGGCACTCTTTCTCCGTCGGATCGGGCGGCGCGACTTCTTCTTCGCGCTTCAGCTTATTCATCGTCCGAATGACCATAAAGATGGCGAAGGCGACGATGATGAAATCGAGCACGGTGTTGATGAAAACGCCGTAGTTGATCGTCGCGGCGCCGGCTTTCTGTGCCGCCGCGAGGGTGGCGTACTCCGTGCCGGAAAGATTGACGAACAGGCTGCTGAAATCGACGTTGCCCATGAGCATCCCAATGGGCGGCATGATGATGTCCTTGACGAACGAGGAGACGATCTTACCGAACGCCGCCCCGATAATGATGCCGACGGCCATGTCCATGACATTGCCGCGCATCGCGAACTCTTTAAATTCCTTTAGCATTGATTTCCCCGTAAGGGGGCCTCTAACGGCCCCGTGAGTTACCCCAATTCGGGGAATATATCAGCAAGCCCCGATTTGAGAAATCGCAGTTGCATCGATGGGGAAAATTACACGGTAGACGTCAGCATCCGCCGCTCGGAATTGTGTGAATCCGTCGGGCGTCCGCCGAGAGATAGTACGGGCGGCACGGGAAAATGATCAGCTCGGCGGGTTGATCTGGCGGTCGGGGACAATCGAATTGGTGCCGAGATAGTGGAAATACTCGTCCTCTTTCTCGAGGCAGAGCGCGCGCAATCGCCATAGCGCCTTACCGAAAACCGTGTCGTTGAACAGCCAGTCCTCGACCTGCTTGCTGGTCGAATAACCGGGCTGCGCGGTGATCGCTTCGCCGTAATAGGCCTTGAGGTCCTCGTAGGCGAGCTTTAGCACGCGGGCGACCGGCATGTCGTCGCGCGGACAGGGCGTGTCCTGATCGTCCAGGAAATTCGCGACATACTTGGCCGCGTCATCGATCGACAAGCCGCTGGGGCCGACCGTCGTGCGGCCGCGCGTCGTGACCGCCAGGTCGTACCAGGGCGCCAGCGAGGCGATTTCGGTCATCAAGGCCTTACCGATCTCGCTGGTCGGCGCGGTTTCGTCGGGCAGGGCGGGCAGGTCGATCGGGCAGGCCATGCCGGTCATCGCGTCTTCGTCCAGCGCGGCGGCGTCTTCGGGAATCTCCACCGGATAGTCGACCAGCACGGGACCGGACTCCGCGTCGAGCAGGCCAAAGGCGGCCTTGATCACGTCTTTCTGGAACTCGGGATCGTTGGGCACGCCGATCGGCCGGCCCAGTTCATACGGCACCCACAACGCGCGCGGCGGATTGGTGCGTTCGGTATGGATTCGGATCAGGCTGATCTGCGTCGTCGCCAGCCCTTCTTCTTCGAAAATAACGGCAAGCCCGCCAACGGCGCGCGTGCATTTCGGTCATATGGGAACCAGCAGGACGGTGTCGACGGCGTCCGCCTTCATCGTCTGCGCGATGGCGCGGGCCGACTCCTCCAAGTCGCTTGGATGCGGCGCGCCCGAAACCGAGAAATGGAAGTTCGAGACCGACCCGATCACGCCTTCGTCGGCCAGTTCGTGCAGCCGCTGCAGCGGGAAGCAGACATTCAGGTCCTGCTGGAAACCGGTGCGGTCGAAGTTGACCGAGACATGGCTCATCACGACGTCGCCCGGGTCCACGTCGCCGGGGATCACCCGAAAATCGGTGGCGTTCCGCTGAAACACGGCGTCGCTGCGCAAATTCAGCGCCGCCGTCGAGATCAAAGACACCCGGCGCTCGTTGAGCGGCTTGCCGGTCACCCAGGGACGCCGATCTTCGAATCCGGAGCAATCGAGTTCTTCCATCATCTTGCGCTCGCCGAGCGGGATGTCTTCGAGCCGTGCCATGGGAATGTCCGTGATGTGATTTTGCGTCGAGCGGAGCACCAAGTATGACGGGGGGAAATCCGGATAGCAATTCCCAACTCGGTCACGAATTCCGCTTTCGCGTCGGTCTGGTCCAGGCTATAGGGGTGCGCTCATGCCGAAACCTCCCGAACGAATTGGTCTCGCGATAGTGCTGCTATTGGCCTGCGCCTTGTCCTGGGGCAGCAACGTTGTTGTCGGCCGCGCGGTGCATGAAGATTTGCCGCCAATCGGTCTCGCCTTCTGGCGCAACGCGACCGCCTTCGCAATGGTGCTACCCTTCACCGCCAAAGGATTGATCGCGCAGTGGCGCGTCATTCGGGAGTGTTGGTTGGCGATCTTCGCTGCGGGCGTGATCGGTACCGCGGTGTTCAACGCAATGACCTATTGGGCGCTGCAGGACACAACGGCGGTCAACGGTTCGATCATGATGTCTTTAACGCCGGTGGTCGTTCCCGTATTCGCCCTGATGATCTTGCGCATCGGATTGACGTGGCGGCAGGCGGCCGGGATTGCGGTTTCGTTCATCGGGGTTATCGCGATCCTGACCAGCGGAGACCTCTCGGTCCTGGCGGACTTCGCATTTCGGCAGGGCGACCTGTGGATGATCGGCGGGATGGTTTGTTGGTCGCTGTATACGGTCGTCGTAAAGCTACGGCCGGCCGAGCTCGACCCCTATGTCTTTCTCAGCGTCTTGCTGGCCGTGGCGATGGTCGCGCTCATTCCCTTTTACATATGGGAAAGCGCCGCCGGCTTTCCTTACCCCGCCACGTGGGAGGGGACCGGCGTGGCGCTCTATCTCGGCCTGTTTCCGACCGCATTGGCCCTGCTTTTCTTCAACATGGCGGTCGATATCGTCGGACCCAACCGGGCCGGCCTGTGCAACCACCTGGTGCCGGTCTTTGCGACGATCCTGGCCGTCTTGTTCCTGGGCGAGCGCCTGGCGCTGTTCCATTTGGTTGGCGTCGCGTTCATAGCGGCCGGACTCTATTTGGCGACGGCGCAGGGATCGGCGCGCCGGGCGTAGCCTCCGGCTCGGCATAGACCACATATCGCAACGGCCCGCCGGGATCGACCGCGTCGAAGGGGTAGCAGGTCACCAGCGCGAGCCAGCTATCGTCAGTCTCGACCCGCAGGCCGCTCGCATCGGAATCCACGACCTGCGTCTTGGTGATGCGAAATGTCCGGCGCGCGCCCGAGCGGTCGGTCACCGTCATCGTGTCCCCGGACTTGAGGTTCTGCAGGAACCGGAAATGTGTGTCGCGATGGCCGCTGATGACGGACACGCCGGCACCGCCCGGCGCCGAGGTTCCGTCCATGTGGGCGGGACCGAAGGCAAGGGTGCGGCCGCTGGCGCCCGCCAGGACGATCTGGTCGACTTGCAGGCGCGGCACCGCGATCTGGGCCACCGGCCAGGTGTCGGCCCAGGACCAGGGTTTGGCGCGGTCTGCGCCGTTCTGGGTATCGGCCCAAGCGCGTTTGATGAGGAACTGCGCCAGGCCGGCCTTGGCATGGATCCAGGCTCCCTCGCCGACCTGCCATCCGCCGAAGGCGAGCAACAGGGCGGCGAGGGCGCACGCACCGCGGGAGGTCACTGCGCGGTGCGCCGGCGGACGAACCAGACAGCGAGCGCTAGGCACACCAGCAGCAGCCCGATCAGCAAATGCTGACCGGCGGGCGTTGCCGTGCGGGTGTGCAGTCTGATCATCGCGCCGGGTTGGCCCGGCTGGTGGACCGTGCTGGCGGGCGCGGCGGTTCCGCCGGCCGCGGTCGACTGGGCCAGCGTCCGCAAGGTTGCCTTGCCTTGCGTCCGCTGCGGCAGGGATTTGCCGGCCGCCTGCGGCGGCGTCCAGCCGGCGGGCGGGTTGGTGGGAACCGCACGGCGGCTCATGCCCTCGGTCGACGGCCGGCTGATCTTCTTATCGACCGCCACCAAGCTGGTGTAGCGGCTCATGATCTGATGCGGCAACGCGACCTTCAGGACCGCCTGCCGTACGGCCATCGGATCGACGCCTTCCTGCAACTCGTCCATCAGCGCTTCGGTCTTCCGCTTCGCCCAGAGCTTGGCGATGCCCTTTCCGTCCAACGCGTCCGTGAGGGCCAATTTCGTCGACCATTCCCGGCCGGCGAGTCGGCCCGCGATGGTGATGTCGCCGGCACCCTGGGGCAGACGTGCGCTGACGATAACCGGGTCGCCTCGATACAGGTCGGGTACGCGCTCCGGCTGCACGTCGGTGGCGGTGTGGTCGGGAAAATCGACCGCGATGTCCGTCAGCACCGGATTGCCGAGTTTCTTGAACAGGCGGGTCATCTTGTCGGTGACCTCGCTGGTCTTGCCGATGAAGGTGAAGGTGCCGCGACCGAACCGCGCCGCTTTGTTCATGAAATGGGCGTTCGGCGCGCTGCCGATGCCGATCGTGAACAGGCGTGAATCGCCGATGCCCCGCCGGATCAGCCGAAACAGTTGCGCTTCGTTGCCGACGCTCCCGTCGGTCATGAGCACGATCTGGCGCAGCCGGCTGGTATCGATCCGGTCGTCCAGGGCGAGATCGAGCGCGCGGCGCATTTCGGTGCCGCCGTCCGCCGTCAGACCTCGGACAAACAGCCGTGCCTTGGCCAACGATTGAGCCGAGACCGGCTGCGGCTTGGCGAATACCGGGGTCGGCTGACTGGCGAATCCGACGATGTTGAAGCTGTCGTTGGGTTGCAGGCGGTCGAGCGCGAACAGGAGGGCTTTCTTGGCCTGCTCGATCGATTGGCCATGCATGGACCCCGATGTGTCGATGATGAAGATCGCCTCCCGCGGCAGCCGGGGTTCGTCCTTCTTCGCTTCGCCGGCCGGCGGGATGACCATGGCGAGCACGTAGGTCTCGCCGTCGCGGTCTTCCTTGAAAAGCGTTGCTCGCGGCGCGTCGCCAGGGTCGGGCCGCCATTCGAGGACGAAATCCCGGTCGGCGGGGACCGGACCGTTGCGCAAAACCACTTGGAAACTGTTGTCGCCGGCATCGGCGACCTGCACCTCGTGATACAAGCTGCGCAGGGCGGCGACCGACAAACCGGGATTCAAGGTAACGGTGATCAGGGCCGGGTTCCCCTTGCCCATGACCGGATGGCGCATAGGCGGGGTGATCCGTTCGGCGTCGGGGACGGTGCGCGTGTTGACGCCCCAACCGATGCCGCCGACGCCCGCGATGTGCGGACCCTTGGGGATATAGCGCGGGTTGACCACCATCGGGAAACGCAGCGAGTACAGACCGTCTACGACCGTCACCGGCTGTTGATAGGACATCTCGACGGTGATGGTCTCGCCGGGCGGAATATTCGCGATGGAAACGGTAAACAGGTTCGGCCGTTCCTGCTCGACGAGGCTGGCCTTGCGGCCGCTGCGTTTCGCCGCGTCGTAGCGTTTCTTGGCCGCCTTGCGTTCGTCGATCCTGCCTTCGATTATCCGCTCGCCGATCCGCATCAGCATATGGTCGACCGCACCCTTGCGCGACATGGGGAAGACATAGACGCCTTCCACCCATTCCTTGCGGGGGTTCTTGAAACTTTGCGCGATGTTGACGCGGGCGACGATTCCGTTGATGTCGATCGTGACTCTTGCGTCGAGTTCGGGCGCGGCAACGCCGAGGCCCGATGTGTTCGGCTTGCGCAAGAACAGGCCGCCGTCGGACTTTCCGCGTTCGGTCGGCCCGGCGACCGGCGCCGCCTCGGCCGACAGGGCGACGATGCCCGTGCCGATAAAGATCAGTGCGCTGATTATGAGGATCGAAAACTCTTGAATGAACTTGCTGGACCGGGTCCGTTTCGGACCCGACGGCGTTACGGTAAGCGGCCGCCCGCCAAATCTACTCATCTTCCCTGTCTCCTGCTGTCTCTTCTCTTTGTCGGTGTGCCGTTCCGACAGCGTTCAGCAAAGGCGGGCAAGCGGGCGAAGCTTGGGCGAGTTATGGGCGATGTTTGGAAGAAATACGGCGAGTTTTTGGCGCACGCCGCGCGAGCGCCGGACTCATAGGTTCATAAAAACGATCCCGACGACGATCCCGATTGCCGCAACGATGCGGCGCGAACCAAAGGATTCCTTCATGAAAAGCGCGCCGATGATCGCGGCAAAAACCACGCTCGTTTCGCGCAGTGCGGCGACCGGACCCATCGCGGCAAAGCTGAGCGCCCACAGCACGATGCAGAAGTTCAGCGCGCTGATGACGCCGAGCGCGATGCCGGTCTTCCATCGGTCGCGCATCGCGGTGTAGATCCGTTGACCGCGCCAGACGCGGGCGATCACCAGCATCGTGAACCCGTCGAGCACGAACATCCAGACGACATAACTGAGCGCCGCCTCGGGAATGCGCACGGCGAGGCCGTCGACCACCGTGTAGGCGCTGAGCACGACGCCGGCGATACCCGCCAGCAACAACGGTCGCAAGCCCGCACCGGCGACCTTGCTGCGTTCCAACGCGAAGCTGAGCAGCCCGGCGCAGATCAACAGGATGCCGAAGACGGTCATGCCGCCGGGTATTTCACCGGCGGCGGGGATGGCGAGCAGGGTGACCAGCAGCGGCGCCACGCCGCGCGTGACCGGGTAGACCTGGCTCAACTCGCCGTGGATATACATCGCGACCATGGCGATCTTGTAGATGATGTGGAGGACCACATGCACCGCGAGCAGCAGCCAAATCGATTGCGGCGGCGGCGGGACGAAGAACAGCGCCGGCACCATCAATAAGGCTTCGGAGCCATATATAAGGGACGCCATGGCGACTGGGTCGCGGGCGCCCTTGATAAAGGCGTTCCAGGATGCATGAACCAGTGCCGCGAGCAGCAGGAGCGCGGTGACGGTGAGGGTCATCGGCAGGGCGCCGTCAGGTGTCTACGACGACGCCTCCGTCCCCCCGATGAGCGCCTTTGTTGGTCCCTTGATAGATGAAGGCTTCGCGCGTCGCCGTGACTCGGTCATGCAGTGCCACGGCGTCGGGGTGCAGGTCGGAGACCGGCGGAGTCTCGGCCTCGAAATTGTTGTAACGGTCTTCGCCACGCACCAGCATCGCGCTGTCGGGAACCCCGGTGATCTGGCTGACATGTGGCGCGATATAACGGATGGCAAATCCGATGCGGCGGTCGTCGGTCATGTTCGGTGTGGAGGCGTGCGCGAGCATGACATGATGCAGCGAGCTTTCGCCGGCCTTGAGGACCATGTCGACGGCGGCGTCCTCATCCACGTCGACGCCGAGTTCCTGGCCCCGCGTCAACAGATTGTCCGGATCGAAGGTGTCCTTATGCGGCAGTTGGTCGTGCTTATGCGTGCCGGGCGCGACCTTCATCGCGCCGCTTTCCAGTGTGGCCGGTGTGAAGGCGACCCAGGCGGTGCATACGTCCGGCGAACTGAGGCCCCAGTAGGTCGCGTCCTGATGCCAGGATACGAAGCCTTTCCGGTCCGGTTCCTTGATGAAAAAAGAGGATTGCCAACACAGGATGTCGGGGCCGAGCACGTCCTCAACCGCATCCAGGATCGCCGGGTGCCGCACGAGGTCGTTCAGCCAGGTGAGCAACAGATACAGTTTCTGCTTTTTCCGGCCGGTGATCGCGCCGCCCTGACTCGCTTCGAAATCTTCGAGCTGGCGCCGGCAGTCGGCGGCCTCGTTTTCGGACAGCACCGAAACGGGGAAATGGAACCCGTCTTCGTGATAGCGCCGGACTTGGTCCGCGGTAAGCGATTTAGGCATGGTCGAAGCTCTCCGGAGCGTGGTCGTAGAACGCAGCATATCACCGGTCCGCGCGGGCGTCATTTGCCGCGGGACCCGTTGGTTTCAGTGTTGAAACGCCGTTGGCTTGGGCGTAGTGTTCGCACCTTCACTGGTTAATTCTACGTTCAAATAAGGGGTTCGAACATGTCCGTCCTTGCAGCGCGACTTGGCCGCATCAAGCCGTCTCCCACGATGGCCGTAACCGCAAAAGCGCAGGATATGCAGCGCGCCGGCGAGGACGTCATCGGCCTCGGCGCGGGCGAGCCTGACTTTCCGACCCCGGACTTCGTGGTGCAGGCCGCGGTCGAGGCGATGAAGCGCGGCGAGACCAAATACGCGCCCCCCGCCGGCATCTTCGAATTGCGCGAGGCGGTCTGCCGCAAGTTCAAGCGCGAGAACAACCTCGACTATACGCCTGAGCAAATCTGCATCGGAGTCGGCGGCAAGCAGATCATTTATAACGCGATGATGGCGACGCTTGATCCCGGCGACGAGGTGATCGTGCCGGCGCCGTATTGGGTGAGCTATACGGATATCGCCGTGCTGGCCGAAGGGACGCCGGTAGTCATCGAGGGGCCGGAATCGAACAACTTCAAGATCACGGCGGACCAGCTCGAAGCGGCGATTACGCCGAAGTCCAAATGGTTCGTTCTCAACTCGCCGAGCAACCCGACGGGATCGGCGTATAGCTACGACGATCTGAAGGCGTTGGCCGACGTGTTGATGAAGCATCCGCGCGTGCTGGTCTTCGCGGATGACATCTACGAGCACATCATTTACGACGATTTCAAGTTCCACACGATCGCCGAGGTGGAGCCCGGCCTTAAGGATCGCACCTTGACGATGAACGGCCTGTCGAAAGCCTATTGCATGACGGGCTGGCGGGTCGGCTATGCGGGCGGTCCGACCGAGTTGATCAAGGGCATCAACAACATCCAGTCGCAGAACTGCAGCAGCACGTCGACGATTAGCCAGTGGGCGGCGGTCGACGCCTTGGATGGCGATCAGAGCTTCATTGCCGAGAATGTGAAGGTCTTCAAGGAGCGGCGGGACCTTGTCGTCTCTATGCTGAATCAAGCGAATGGAATCAGCTGCGCGAAGCCGGAAGGCGCATTCTACGTCTACCCGTCGCTGGCCGGTTGCATGGGCAAGAAGACGCCCGACGGCAAGGTCATCGAGACCGACGAGGATTTCGTGACATATCTCTTGGAGACCGAAGGTGTCGCGGCGGTGCATGGCGAGGCGTTCGGCCTGTCGCCCTATATGCGCATTTCCTATGCCACGGCGACGGAAACGCTTGAAGACGCCTGCATGCGCATCCAGCGGGCGTGCGCCGCGCTGACCTGAGCCGGAGGGAAGGGCCGTCATGCGGATCGGTGTATTCGGTGCGGGAGCGGTCGGCGGCTATGTCGGTGCGCGTCTCGCCGCCGCCGGCGAGGACGTCACCTTCATTGCGCGGGGGGCACATCTGGATGCGATCCGCGAGACCGGGCTGCGCCTGGATAGTCCGAATGGCGATCTTAGCCTGCATCCGGCGCAGGCGACCGACGACCCGTCCGAGGTCGGGGCCGTCGACTATCTTCTGTTCGCGGTCAAACTGTTCGACACCGAGGCGGTGGCGGAAGCCTGCCGGCCGATGGTCGGTCCGGACACCACCGTCGTCGCGCTGCAGAACGGCGTCGAAACCGAAGAGATCATCGGCGGTATCCTCGGCCCGGAAAAGATCATGGGCGGCACCGTCTATATCGCCGCGGTCATCGCCGAGCCGGGCCTGATCCGCCAGACCGGTACCTTCGCCCGCGTGATCTTCGGCGAGTTGGATGGCAGCCGTTCCGACCGCGGGCTCGCGCTCGAAACCGCCTGCAAGGCCGCCGATCTCGATGTGGTGTTCTCCGATGCGGTGCTGACCGAGATATGGATGAAATTCATCGTCTTGGCGGCGCTCAGCGGCGTGACCACGGCGACCCGGAAGCCGATTGGTCCGCTCCGCGCCGACCCCGACACCCGGGCCCTGTTCCGCAACGCGATCGCCGAGGCGGCGGCCGTCGGGCGGGCAAGGGGTGTAGTCCTCCCGGACGATGCCGTCGACCGGCAGCTCGCGGTGGTGGATGGCTGGCCGCACGACATGGTGGCGTCGATGCTGCATGACCTAAATGCGGGTAAGCGTATGGAATTAGATCATCTTTCCGGCGCAGTGACCCGTCTCGGCCGGCTCGCGGGCGTGCCGACGCCGGTTCATGACGTGCTCTATGCCACGCTGAAGCCCTACAAGGACGGTTGAACAGCGGGCCGGTTTGCCGCTTTTTCCTTGCATCGGAGCCCTTGGATTGGAACCATATTCCCGGGTCTAAAAGACGTTCCGCATAATGGAACGGCACAATAACAATTCGGGAAGGAGGTTTTTATGTCAGGGCGCACACCATCTGCACCCCGCTGCGCGGCACTTGTCGGACCATACCTCAGTGGGAAGACCACACTTCTAGAATCCATACTGTTCGCCTGCGGGGCGACGCACCGCAAGGGCAGCATCAAGGAAGGGAACACGGTCGGCGACGCCTCCGAAGAGGCACGCGCACGCAGCATGAGCACAGAGCTATCCGCCGCATCGGCCGAATTCCTCGGCGAACAGTGGCATTTCCTCGACTGTCCCGGTTCGGTCGAATTCTCCCAGGACACCTATTCCGCTCTCATGGTGGCCGATGTCGCGGTCGTCGTTTGCGAGCCCGAGGTAAGCCGGGCGATGACGCTGGCGCCGCTTTTCCACTTCCTGGATACGCATCAAATCCCGCATATGGTGTTCATCAACAAGGTGGACCATTCGAACGACCGCATCGGTGAATTGCTTGAAGCGATGCAGGGTGTCTCGGAACGGCCGCTGGCGCTGCGCCATGTCCCGATCCGCGAGGGGGACGATATCACCGGTTACGTGGATCTGGTTTCGGAGCGCGCCTATGAGTACAAGCCCGGCGAAAAGTCGTCGCTGATCGAGCTGCCGGATACCGTGAAGGACCGGAACGAGGAAGCGCGCCAGGAATTGTTGGAAACCCTGGCCGATTTCGACGACACGCTGCTCGAGCAGTTGCTGGAAGACGTGGTGCCGCCGAAGGACGAAATCTACGAATATCTGACCCGCGAACTCCAAGCGGACCGGGTCGTACCCGTTTTCCTGGGCGCAGCCGAAATGGATCACGGCGTGCGGCGGCTTCTGAAGGCGTTGCGGCACGAAGCGCCGCCACCCGAAGCCACGCTGGAACGGCTGGGCGGTGCAGACGGAAATCCGCTGGTGCAGGTCTTCAAGACCTATCATCTGGCACACACGGGCAAGCTGTCCGTCGCCCGCGTGTGGCGCGGTGAGGTGCGGGACGGTGATTCCTTCGGCGAACACCGGGTCAGCGGCCTGTCGCAGCTCATGGGGCATACGCTGAACAAGATCGGCCGCGCCGGCGTGGGCGACGTCGTCGGTCTTGGCCGGCTCGAAGACGTGCATACGGGCAATGTGTTGACCGAATCCGGTGTCGCCGTCGATTCCCTGCCCTGGTTCGACCCGATCCCGCCGGTCTACTCGATGGCGATCGCCGCCGAGAAACGCGAAGACGAGGTCAAGCTGTCGACCGGCATCGCCCGGATAATCGAAGAAGATCCGTCGGTATCGGCGGAACATAACGACGATACCCACGAACTGGTTTTGTGGGGGCAGGGCGACATTCATCTGCAGGTGACCGGCGAGAAGCTGCGTAATCGTTACAATGTCGGCATTACGACCGCGCGCCCGCGCGTGCCCTACAAGGAGACGATCCGGAAGACGATCCAGCAGCATGCCCGGCACAAGAAACAGTCCGGCGGGCACGGCGAGTTCGGCGACGTGCATCTGGAGATCAAACCGATGCAGCGCGGCCAAGGGTTCGAGTTCATCGACAAGATCACCGGCGGGGTGGTGCCGCGGCAGTATATTCCGGCCGTCGAACATGGCGTGAAGGAATATATGAGTGAAGGTCCGCTCGGATTTCCAGTGATCGATCTGTCGGTTACGCTTTATGACGGACAGCATCATGCGGTGGATTCGTCGGACATGGCGTTCCGCCGGGCCGGCATTCTGGCGATGAAGGATGCGCTGCCGCAGTGCAATCCCGTCCTGTTGGAGCCGGTGGCCTCGGTCACCATTTCGGTGCCGAGCGAGTATACCGGTCAGGCGCAGAGCGTGATCAGCAAGCGGCGTGGCCAAATCCTGGGTTTCGATACCAAGGACGGCTGGAAAGGCTGGGACGAGGTCCAGGCGCATATGCCGCAGTCCGAATTGCACGATTTGATCGTCGATCTGCGGTCGTTGACCCTCGGCGTCGGCACCTTCGAATGGTCCTTCGATCATTTGGCCGAGTTGACGGGCCGCGACGCCGACATCATCGTTTCGGAACGAAAGGAAGCGGCCCAATAGCCGCCGGCCTTCGGGCGTAGTATAGGAACGGGCGTGCCGGCAACCGGCAGCCCGTTCTTTGTACGATGGCGCCAATGCGTTGCCACTCTGAAGTCGACAAGGAGAACCCTATATGACCGACCGAAACGCGCTTGCGGACAGTCTGATCGAAGCCCGCCGCGCCGGTTCCATCGTGACTCTGTCCGAAACGCCATCGTCCCTCGACGAGTCCTACGCCGTGCTCGATACGGTCATGGAGCGCTATGGCGACAAGATCGTCGGGTGGAAGGCTGCCTTCACCAACGACGCGGCGATGGAAAAGATGAAGACACCCGAGCCCGCGATGGGGCCTTTGTTCGAGTCCTGGGTCTTCCGCAGCGGTGATTCGGTCGCCACGCCGGACAACTGTGCGCGGCTGATCGAAAGCGAATATGCCTTCATGATGGCGCGCGACCTGCCGGCCCGCGACGCCGCGTATACGGAGGATGAAGTGGCCGACGCGGTCGCGTCACTGCATCCTGCGATCGAGATCGCCCACAGCCGGGTCGACGGCGGGTTCGATGTCGGCGCGTCGATTCTGATCGCCGACCACTGCGCGAATTTCGCGTTCGCCTATGGCGACGGATTGGCCGACTGGCGGGACTTCGACTTGCTTGGCCAGCCGGTAACGTTCAGCGTGGACGGCCAAGAGATCGCCACGGGCAACGGCGGGGCGGTGATGGGACATCCGGTGACCTCGCTGACCTGGCTGGTCAACAAGCGGTCGTCGCGCGGCGGGGGTGTTTCCGCCGGGCAGGTTCTCACGACCGGCACCTGCACGGGCATGCAGCCGGTGGCCCAATCCTGCAGCATGGTCGCCGATTTCGGCCCACTGGGTCAGTGCCGTCTCGTTTGTACCGCCTAACAGAACAAGAAAGGGATCAGGCAATGAGCAATACGGAAAAGGCGGCGGATCTCCTGATTGCAGCACGCCGGGACGAAAACAAGATGGACGCCCTGCCGGCGGAGTTGGAGCCTGCGACTCTGGATGATGCCTACGCGATCCAGGATGCGATCATCGCGCGCACCGGTCTGTCGCTGGCCGGATGGAAAGTGGCGCTTACCAACGACGAGGCGATGGCGCGGGCCGATGCGACCGAACCTGCGGCTGGGCCGCTTTTCGCAGAGCATGTCGTCGCCAATCCGCAAACCATCGAAGGCGGGGCCAATACCGTTGGCGGTTTCGAA
This sequence comes from Alphaproteobacteria bacterium, assembly GCA_965228425.1. Lineage (GTDB taxonomy): Bacteria > Pseudomonadota > Alphaproteobacteria > UBA8366 > UBA8366 > JAJFJD01. The sequence continues at coordinate 1,312,635 of OZ245815.1, forward strand.
TGCGAATTCGCGTTCAAGCTGGCCGCCGATATCCCCGCGTCCGGCGTACCCTACACGGCGGAAACGATCGCCGATGCGATCGAGGCAGTGTATCCGGCCGTCGAGGTCGTCGGACTGCGCATCACCAATCGCCCGTCGCTCGGCGTGCGCGGCACGGTGGCCGATCACGCCGGGAACTACAGCTTCGTATACGGCGATCCGGTAGCCGATTGGCGGAGTCTCGATCTTCCGACTTGCGGCGTTCGACATCTCGTCGACGGCGAGGAAATGGCGGTCAGCAATGGGGCGAATGTCTTGGGCAATCCGGTGAACTCGCTGGCCTGGCTCGCCAACCATCTGGCCGGGCGGGGATACGAAATGAAAGCCGGTCAATGGGTCACCGCCGGGGCGGCGACAGGGCCAATCCCGGCGCCGGTCGGCAGCACGATGTCGGCCGATTTTGGCCCGCTCGGCGTGGTGGAAGTCACCTTCGCGTCCTGAGCCCCGACCGATATTCCCGTCATTGACGCCGATACAGAGTCGCCATTGTATCGGCGTTATTTTTTGCCATTCTCATGATGATTATCTTTCGCTGCGGTCCTTGAATGCCACGGTCGCTCGCCTATATTAGAATTATTCTAAAATAGGGCGTAATATATTGCATGATTGGCAGGAGAGGAGAGAAAAGTGATGGATATCAATATCGGAATCAACGACACGGACCGGAAGGAAATCGCCGCAGGATTATCGCGGTTGCTGGCCGACAGCTACACGCTTTACCTGAAGACGCATAACTATCACTGGAATGTCGAAGGGCCGCAGTTCAACACCTTGCACACCATGTTCGAAACCCAATACACCGAGCTTGCGCTGGCGGTGGATGAAGTGGCGGAACGCATCCGAGCACTCGGCGAGCCGGCACCAGGCAGTTACAAGGCCTTCGCCGCGTTGTCGTCGATCGACGAGCAGGACGGCCGCCTGTCCGCGGACGATATGATCCGGGATTTGGTGTCCGGCCAGGAGGCGGTGGTTCGGACCGCCCGGTCGGTCTTCCCCACGGTCGAGGCGGCGAATGACGAGCCGACCGCGGACCTGCTGACGCAACGGATGCAGATCCACGAGAAGAACGCCTGGATGCTGCGCAGCATGCTGGCGGCGTAAACGGCAGGGAGATCGGGACCGGATGGCGCTTGGGCGCCAACCGGTCCTCAATCGACGGCATCGCGCGATCGCATCGATGAATTTCTGCGGTTGGCGCTGCAAATCCGCTATTCTTGGGCGATCACAAACACGTTTATTCGCTTTTCACGAATAATCCGTAGGATGTCGGTCGGATTGAATAGAGAGAGGATGCCGCGATGCTTCTTCGAGTCAGAAAAGGGTGGGAGTTGCCCGAGTCCGCCGCGACGGACGAGTCCGTGTTCCGGCAACGGCGGCAACTGGTCAAATCGATGGGGCTTGGGTCGGTTCTCCTCGCCGGCGGCGGGATGGGATTGCCGGCGCTGGCATCGACCGGCGGCGATCCGTCGGCATCCCTGTACCCGGTCAAACGTAACGAGAAATACACGCTCGACCGCGACCTGACCGAAGAGAAATACGCGATCACCTACAACAATTTCTACGAGTTCGGCAGCCACAAGAAAATTTGGGAGGCCGCCCAGAATTTGGTGATCCGCCCGTGGACGGTCAAGATCGATGGCGCGGTGGAAAAGGAACTCACCGTCGACATCGACACGCTGCTCAAACAGATGCCGCTCGAGGAACGCCTCTATCGCCATCGCTGCGTCGAGGCGTGGGCGATGGCGGTTCCGTGGAGCGGTTTTCCCTTCAAGGCGCTGGTCGATTTCGCGAAGCCGTTAGGCTCGGCCAAATACGTTCAGATGGAAACGCTGGCCGACAAGAAGACCATGCCGGGTCTCAATCAGTTCTGGTATCCCTGGCCTTATCTCGAAGGGCTCAGTATCGAGGAAGCGGCCAACGATCTGGCGTTTATCGCAACAGGTCTCTACGGCAAGCCGATGCCCAAGCAGAACGGCGCGCCGCTGCGGTTGGCCGTGCCGTGGAAATACGGGTTCAAGTCGATCAAGTCGATCGTCCGGTTCACCTTCACCGAAAAACGGCCGGTCAGTTTCTGGGAAAAGACCCAAGGCAAGGAATACGGGTTCTGGGCGAATGTGAATCCGAAGGTGGATCATCCGCGATGGAGCCAAGCCACGGAGCAGCTTCTGGGCAAACCCGGGCGCGTTCCGACCTTGCTCTACAACGGTTACGCCGAGCAAGTCGCGCATCTCTATAAGGATTTGGAGAAATCTGAAGGTGATCGGCTGTTCCGTTAATGCACTTTATGCGTGCTCACGGCGGGCGGTGAAACGGTCTAGTCTCGCAGGCCTTGGTTGTACTGGATTGTTATGCCCATAAAAAAGCCGGGCCTGCAAAGGGCCCGGCAAAGTAAACAGGGAGGCTTCACGTCTGGGAGACGTCAAAGCCCGGTCGATCATCGATATGGCGTTTCCGCCTCGACGGACGACCGGTAGATGTATTGCGGCTTTGCAACAATCTGCTTATAGAAATAGTAACTCCGCCGATGCATGACTACGATCAATTTTTCATCACAGTTATGCGTCTAATGCATGGCGTGTTCTGGGCCTTGTATTTCCAGGAAATTCCGATGCGCCGCCCGATTTGTCGGGGTGCGGAAATCTAGAATTGATGCTCTGCGATCTTGCGCAGTAGGAAATCGCGAAAGACGCCGATCCGTTTCGAATGGCGCAATTCTTCCGGATAGACGAAATAGGCCTGGAACGACGGCCCGTTGATTTCGGGCAGCACCCGGCGCAGATTCGAGTCGCCGGGGATCGCGTAATCGGGCAAGCCGGCCAGGCCCAGGCCGCTCCGGCAGGCGCGATAGATTCCGTAGATATTGTTGACCCGTAGGACGGGCCGCCGCTGCGACTCCGGACTTGCGCCCAATTCCAGAATCCAGTTCACATGCGGCACCGGGGCGGGCCATTCTTCGCCGTAAACCAACAGGCGGTGCCTATCCAGATCCTCCGGGGTGGTCGGTGCGCCAAACTCCTCGAGATACTCGGCCGAGCCGTAAATATGCGTGTGAACCGTCAGCAATGGCCGTTGAATTAGGTCCGGCCGAGTCGGCGGTTGCAGTCGCACCGAGATATCGGCTTCCCGCATACCAAGGTCGAGCTCCGTGTCGGTCAGGATCAGCGTGACGTCGACTTCCGGGTAAAGCTCGATGAATTCCTTGATTCGCGAGGTGAGCCACAGCGATCCGAGACCAATCGTGGTGGTGACCTTCAAGGGGCCGGACGGGCGGTCTTTGTTTTCGCTCAACAGCGATTCGGTGACCGCGAGTTTGTGAAATACGTCATGGGCGGTGCGATACAGCAATTCGCCCTGCTCGGTCAGGATCAAGCCGCGGGCGTGGCGGTGGAACAATGTCGTCTTCAGGCTTTCTTCAAGCGCGCTGATCTGCCGGCTCACGGCGGATTGGCTGAGGTTCAGCAATTCGCCGCCATGCGTGAAGCTGCCGGCTTCGGCGACCGCGTGAAAAACCCTTAATTTATCCCAGTCCATGGTAAGCCATTCGCATGGTACGAGGTCGAGCGATACCCGTGGTGTAACCGATCATCCGAACCGCACCTTCTTGACCAACGCGGAAACACGGTGACGGAATTGCTCTTTCCGGAGATAAGCGGAGTCTCGCACCCAGTTCAGTTGCATCGACCGCCGTTGGCCGTCGAACGGTTTATGTCCATGCCACGCATTTTCGCTGCAGCGGAAGGCAAGCATGGTTCCGGCATCTGGCGGGACCTCGGCGCTGTAGTCGTCGATGTCGTCGGCGCTGCGCAGCAGGCGGAGGCGTCCGCCGTCGGCGTTCCAACTATCGTTCACATAGATGAGAACCGTCACCAGCTTGCCCAACGAATCCGTATGAATCTGGCCGTCGCTCGGTTTGCAGTACCCGCGCACGGTCAGCATGGACGGCTGGCTGACCAAATCCAAATCGAACTTCTCACCCATGGCCGTTGCCATCTCTGGCCCTTGCAGGGCCTCGGAGAGGCGTCGAAAGGCATCGCCGTAGGTCAACGAACTTAGCAGGAAGCTTCCCGGCCGGTCGATCGCGGGAAAGTCCGCCTCGATCCCCGCTACCGCCTCGGGTGTCAAGAATCCGGGGACGATCAGATGATCGAACGGCTCACGCTGCAGGGTGGCGGCTTCCAGTGCCGGAAAATCGAGCATCATGGACATATCCATCAGAGTTCCGATGCCAGTGGGGTGAAGATATACGGAATGCCCCGATTATAGGCAATGCGACATTCAAACCGCAGGGTCAGGGGCGAACCCGGTTATCCACCGCGATCGGCCAGATTCATACGGCGGCGCAGTTCGGCCGCGACGCGCTTTGTCTCATTGAGCGGCTCATAGGCCCAGGTGTCCAGCGCGCCGTCGAATGGGCGGGTGATCCCGGCATCCTTCAACGATTTGTGGAATGCCGCAAACTTGCTATCCCGGCGGCTCTCCAAGTCGACGACATAAACCGGCTGCCCGGTCGAACAGGCTTCCGACGCCATATTGACGGAATCGCAGGTCACGATGATGGCGTCGGCCGCACCAAGATAGCCAAGGTAGGGGTTGTCGCCTGTCCCGTCCCAAAACTCGCACGGCAAGGCCGCCAGCCGGTTCCGCAAACGGGATTCGGCGGTCTTTCCGGTACGCCGCGACGCCGTGACCATGAGGCTCGCGCCGAAATCCTGCGTGAGACGCCGTAGGCCATCGGCCAGCCGGTCGGTTACGTCGTCGGTGAGGCGATAGACGCTGTTGTTGCCGCCGATCAGAACGGCCACGCGCGGACGCGGCAGATGCGCCAGTTTCGGGGCGAGATCGTCCGCGGCCGCCGACAGCTTTTGCGGCGTGACGCGATGCAACGACCCCAGTACCGGGATCACGTTCGGCCCTTCCAGGCCATCGTGCTTCGGGCTGGCGATCAGATCGAATCGCCGGGGATCGACTCGGGGATGCTCCACATGGATATGGAAACTACGTTCCTTGCCGCGCGATCTAACCCAAAGGGCGGGGCCGACCGCGTGCCGGCCGCAACTGATGATCAGGTCGGGCGGCGTTCCGGCCAGGCTGTCCGCATCGCCGCCGAGGCCGGAAACGCCGGTCGGCCAAATCGCCGCCGGAAGCCAACGCCACGGAATGGCGGGCGTGATGGTTTTTTCGACGGTGTCGAACCCCATGGCATCGGCCAGACCCATGGCCTGCGTGACGTGGCCGGCCTTGCCGTCGGTGATCACCCAGGTCGTTCGGTCGGTCATCGGTCCATCGGCCTCGGCTCTGACGGCGTGCTGGAATGCAGCGGCTCATTCTTGAAATAATATTTCGTCTTTTCAGTTTTTGTAATATTATTACTCAAAAGACACATAGGGACTGCACTTCCATGCGCCGAGTGAAACTCGACAAGATAGACCTGCGTATCCTGCGCGACCTGCAGGCCAATGGGCGAATGACGAATGTCGACCTGGCCAAGCGGGCGGGGATTTCGGCACCGCCGTGTTTGCGCCGCGTCCGGGCGCTTGAAGAAGCGGATTATATCCGAGGATACCACGCCGATGTGAATGCCGAGGCGCTTGGCTATGGCGTGACGGTTTTCGCGCAAGTCGGTTTGTCGAGTCAGGCTGAGTCCGATCTCGTCGCGTTCGAGACGCTTACTGAGCAATGGCCGCAGGTCCGCGAGTGCTACATGCTCGCCGGCGAAACTGATTTCCTGCTGCGCATCGTGGCGACGGATTGGGACAGTTACAACAAGTTCCTGACGTCCGAACTCACCGCCGCGCCGAATGTCAGCCACGTTAAATCCGCGCTGGCGATCCGGGCGTCGAAACAGGAAGCCGGTGTGCCGATCGACGACACGATGACCATTCCGGGCACGACGACGGAGTAGTCGCGAGATCGGATCGGTGTTCATTTTCCGGAGTGCGGGAACGGCGATTTCCGCCCCTATTTATAGGCGACTTTGACGATCTCGTAGTCTTTCTGACCGCCGGGCGTAACCACCTCGACGCTGTCGCCGACTTCGCGGCCGATGAGCGCGCGGGCGATCGGAGACGTAACGGAAATCCGGCCCGCCGATGCTTCGGCCTCATACTCGCCGACGATTTGATAGGTCTTCTTCTCGTCGGTGTCTTCGTCCGCCAGCGTGACGGTCGCGCCGAATTTGATCTCTTTGCCTTTCAGCGCCTTGACGTCGATGACCTCAATCCGGCTGAACTGGTCTTCGAGTTCCAGGATCCGGCCTTCGATAAAACTCTGATGCTCACGCGCGGCATGATATTCGGCATTCTCCGAGAGATCGCCGTGCTCGCGCGCCGCCGCAATGGCTTTGATCACCGCCGGGCGTTCGACGCCCTTCAGGTTCTTTAGTTCTTCGTGCAACCGGCTTGCGCCATCCGCGGTAATAGGAATTTTATCCATTTCACTCACCTAAACCGGCGAAAAGGGAACCTTTGGCCTCACAGCAAGAGGCCAAATGCCTTCCCTGTTCGTCATCGGGGAAATTAATAGTTTTATCGACCCATAAAATAGGATTGGAGCGGGGCGACATCAAGAGACCCATCTTGCAATGCAGCAATTGCTTGCACTGCGGCCTTCGCGCCTGCAACGGTAGTATAGTAGGGAATCTGATGCACAAGCGCCGTCCGGCGCAAGCTGAAACTATCGGCGATCGCCTGGGCGCCTTCGGTTGTGTTGAACATGAGCTGGATCTCGCCATTGATCATCGCGTCGACGATATGCGGCTGACCTTCCCGCACCTTGTTGACCTGGTCGACCGCAATGCCGTGTGAGTCGAGATAGGCTGCGGTGCCGCGTGTCGCGACGATGGTGAAGCCCAGGCCGGTGATGTCGCGGGCGATATCCTTAATTGCGTCCTTGTCGTGATCCTTGACCGATACGAAGACGCGGCCGGAGGTCGGCAGTTCCACGCCGCCGCCGAGTTGCGACTTGGCGAAGGCGCGGCCGAAGTCGCTGTCCAGCCCCATGACCTCGCCGGTCGACTTCATCTCGGGGCCGAGCACCACGTCGACGCCGGGGAATCGGGCGAACGGAAATACCGCTTCCTTGACGGCGACATGCTTGCCGCTCGATTTGGGTTCGAGTGCAAAGGACCCGAGCTTTTCGCCTGCCATCACCCGGGCCGCGATCTTGGCGATGGGGATGCCCGTCGCCTTTGCCACGAAGGGCACGGTTCGGCTGGCGCGCGGGTTGACCTCGATCAGGTACACTTCACCGCCCTTGATCGCATACTGCACGTTCATCAACCCGACAACGTTGAGCGCCCGGGCCAGCGCGTCGGTCTGGCGTTCGATTTCCGCGATGGCATCGGGGCCGAGCGAGTAGGGCGGCAGCGAACAGGCGCTGTCGCCGGAATGAATACCCGCTTCCTCGATATGTTCCATGATTCCGGCGACGTGAACCGACTCGCCGTCGCAAAGCGCGTCCACGTCGACTTCGATGGCGTCCCGCAGGAAGTGGTCGACCAGCACGGGATGATCGCCCGATACCTGCACCGCGGTTCGCATGTAGCGCCGCAACCCTTCCACATCGTGCACGAGCTCCATCGCGCGGCCGCCCAGCACGTAGGACGGGCGCAGCAGCACCGGATAGCCGATCTCGGCGGCGATGCGCTCCGCCTCTTCCGAGGACGTTGCCGTGCCATTCGGCGGCTGGCGTAGGTCCAGGTCGACCAGCAGCTTCTGGAAACGCTCGCGGTCTTCAGCCAGGTCGATCGCATCCGGCGAGGTGCCGAGGATGGGAATGCCGGCATCCGACAGCGCTTGCGCCAGCTTCAGCGGGGTCTGGCCGCCGAATTGCACGATCACGCCGTGCAGCGTGCCTTTCTCCTGCTCGGCGCGCACCAGAGAGATCACGTCTTCGGTGGTAAGCGGTTCGAAATAGAGCCGGTCCGATGTGTCGTAGTCCGTCGACACGGTCTCCGGATTGCAGTTGACCATGATCGTCTCGAAGCCGGCTTCCTTGAGCGCATAGGCCGCATGCACGCAGCAATAATCGAATTCGATCCCTTGGCCGATCCGGTTCGGGCCGCCGCCGAGAATGACAACCTTGGTTCGGTCGCTGACATCGGCTTCGCATTCGGCGGCGCTGAAGGCGTTGCCTTCGTAGGCGGAATACATATATGGCGTCAGCGACGGGAATTCGGCGGCGCAGGTATCGATCCGCTTATAGACCGGCGCGGTGCCAAGTTCGCTGCGGCGCGCGGCGACGTCCGTCTCGGCACAGCCGCTGAGCGTGGCGAGCCGAGCGTCGCTGAAGCCCATCTTCTTGAGGCGCAGCATTTCGTCCGCCTGCTCCGGCAGGCCGTTCTCCCGCACCGAGGATTCAGCGGCGACGATTTCCTCGATCTGACGCAGGAACCACGGGTCGATCTTGCAGGCGTCGTGAATTGCGTCGACAGCCATGCCCTGACGGAATGCCTGCGCGACGAGCAGCAGCCGGTCCGGCGCGGGGACGCGCAGCGCGTTGCGCAGACTCTCCGCCTCGCTGTCGTCGGCATTCGCGCTCGGCACGTCGACTTCGTCGAATCCGGAAAGGTCGGTCTCCATCGACCGCAGCGCCTTCTGCACACTCTCCTGGAAGTTGCGGCCGATCGACATGGCCTCGCCGACCGACTTCATCGCGGTTGTCAGCAACGCGTCCGCGCCGGGGAATTTTTCGAAGGTGAAGCGCGGCATCTTGGTGACGACATAGTCGATGGTGGGCTCGAAACTGGCCGGCGTCACCTTGGTGATGTCGTTGTCCAGTTCGTCCAGCGTGTAGCCGACCGCGAGCTTGGCGGCGATCTTGGCGATTGGGAAGCCGGTCGCCTTGGACGCCAGGGCGGACGAGCGCGACACCCGCGGGTTCATCTCGATCACCACCAATCGGCCCGTCGCGGGGTCGACCGCGAATTGCACGTTCGATCCGCCGGTATCCACGCCGATCTCGCGCAGGCAGGCGATCGAGGCGTCCCGCATCACCTGGTATTCCTTGTCCGTCAGGGTCAGCGCGGGGGCGACCGTGACCGAGTCGCCGGTATGAATGCCCATCGGGTCGATATTCTCGATCGAGCAGATGATGATGCAGTTGTCCGCGTTGTCGCGGACGACCTCCATCTCGTATTCCTTCCAGCCGAGCACGGATTCCTCGATCAGCACCTCGCTGACGGGGGAGGCCCGCAGGCCGGAATTCAGCAGGTCGAAATATTCGTCGCGGTTATAGGCGATGCCGCCGCCGGTGCCGCCCAAGGTGAACGAGGGCCGGAACACCGAGGGCAGGCCGATATCGTCGATCGCGGCCATACCTTCCTCGACCGTGCGGACGAGTTGGCTGCGCGGGCTCTCCAGGCCGATCTCGTTCATCGCCTCGCGGAATAGCTGGCGATCCTCGGCCTTGGCGATCACGTCGGCCTTGGCGCCGATCATCTCGATGCCGAGCCGTTCCAGCACGCCGTCCTTAAACAGGTCCATCGCCGTGTTCAGCGCGGTCTGTCCGCCCATCGTCGGCAGCAAGGCGTCGGGCCGTTCGCGTTCGAGGATCTTCGCGACCATCTCCGGCGTGATCGGCTCCACATAGGTGGCGTCGGCGGTGTCCGGGTCGGTCATGATCGTCGCCGGGTTCGAGTTGACCAGGATGACCCGGTAGCCTTCCTCGCGCAGCGCCATGCAGGCCTGCGTGCCGGAATAGTCGAACTCGCAGGCCTGGCCGATGACGATCGGTCCGGCCCCGATGATCATGATCGATTTGATGTCGGTGCGTTTTGGCATGCGGCGGTTGCGGCTTCCTTAGCGCCGGGCGTCGATATAGTCGACGAAGCGGCGGAATAAGTAATGGCTGTCGTGCGGGCCCGGCGACGCCTCGGGGTGGTATTGCACGCCGAAGACGGGGCGGTCGGTGGCGGCGATGCCGGCGATGGTCTGGTCGAACAGCGACCGGTGGGTGACATCGATGCCGTCGGGCAGGGTTTCCGACTGCACGACGAAACCGTGATTCTGGCTCGTGATCTCCACCTTGCCGGTCGTCAGGTCCTTGATCGGGTGATTGGCGCCGCGATGGCCGTGGTGCATCTTCTCGGTCTTGGCGCCCAGCGCCAGCGCCAGCATCTGATGGCCGAGGCAGATCCCGAAGACCGGCAGGCCGGTCGCCAAAATTTTCTGGATCGCCGGCACCGCGTAGGCGCCGGTCGCCGCCGGATCGCCCGGCCCGTTCGACAGGAACACGCCGTCCGGATCGTGTTTCAAGATGTCCTCGGCGGTCGCGGTGGCCGGCACGACGGTGACGTCGCAGCCCAGGTCCGCGAGGCAGCGCAGGATGTTCCGCTTGGCACCGTAATCGACCGCGACGATGCGCCGCGTCGGGTTCTCCATCGTGCCGTAGCCCTTGCCCAATGCCCAGCGGGTTTCGGTCCAGCGATAGGTCTGCGTGCAGCTCACCTCTTTCGCCAGATCCATCCCTTCCAGGCCGGGCCACTCGGTCGCCGTGCGCCGGAGGGCGGCGACGTCGAACTTGCCGTCCGGCGCATGGGCGAGGGTCGCGTTCGGCGCACCGAGATCGCGAATCCGCGCCGTCAGCGCGCGCGTGTCGATCCCGCCGATGCCGATCAAACCCTGCGCGGCCAGCCAATCGTTGAAATGCTGCGCGGCGCGCCAGTTCGACGGTTCGGTGATATCCGCACGCAACACGCAGCCGCGCGCGGCGGGCGTCAGCGTTTCGATGTCTTCCGGATTCGTGCCGGTGTTGCCGATATGCGGGAAGGTGAAGGTGATTATTTGGCCGGCGTAGGACGGGTCGGTCAGGATTTCCTGATATCCCGTCATTGCGGTGTTGAAGCAGACTTCGCCGACCGCGTCGCCGGCGGCGCCGAACCCCTTGCCCCATAAAATCGAGCCATCCGCCAAAATTAAGGCGGCCGTCGCACCGGGCGGCGGGGTTTCGTCGGAATGGCGCGGTTCCGCCATTGGCTCCTTAGCTCGATTGTGTATCGCGTGCTTGCGCATGAATTTGCAGGCGCGGCGCGGTCATCGCAACGGTCCGTGCGCAAATTGTCGTGGTTCTAAGCAAAAGGTGTGCCGCCGTCAAGGATTTATTAATAAATAAATTATTTAAAATCAATATGTTAGCGCGATGTTTCCTGTTGCGCTACCATTCGGGTTTCGTGTACGTTTTTTGCTTGTCGCAAATTGCGGGCTTAGGGAAACGATGATGCGCGACCGTTTGAACGAAGCGCTCAAAGAAGCCACCTTGGCGAAAGACACCTGCGCCACGGCGACGATTCGGTTGATTCTCGCGGCGTTGAAGGATCGCGACATTGCCGCCCGGTCCAAAGACAGCCAAGCCGGCATCAGTGATGACGAAATTCTCAGCCTGCTTCAGACGATGGTGAAGCAGCGCCGCGAAAGCATCGAGATGTACGAGAAGGGTGGCCGCGAGGACCTCGCCGATCGCGAAGGGCGCGAGATCGAGGTGATCGAGCGCTTCCTTCCGGAACAGATGGACGAGGCGGCGATCGCCACCGCGGTCGAGCAGGTCATCGCATCGGTCGGCGCGGGCGGACTCAAGGAAATGGGCAAGGTGATGGCCGCGCTTCGGGCGCAATACGCCGGGCGGATGGATTTTGCCAAGGCGAGCGCGGCGGCGAAACAAAAGCTGTCTTAATTGAGTTTCTAATTTTGTGTATTCGCGGCATGTCGCGACCGCGCGAGCCCCGTCGTATTGTCGGATGGAACACGGCCTTCTTGTCGTATCGTTCATTCGACAAATGCGATACGAATGCCCATATTGACGCATGGGTAATCCAGAGATTCGCTGATGGCCTATCCGCCAAACTTTCTCGATGAGATTCGCGGCCGTGTCGCCGTATCGGATGTTTGCGCCAAGCGCGTGAAGTTGATGCGCCGTGGCCGCGAGCATGTCGGCCTCAGCCCGTTCAATCAGGAAAAGACCCCGTCCTTCACCGTCAACGACGAGAAAGGCTTTTACCACTGCTTCAGCAGCGGTAAGCATGGCGATATTTTCTCTTTTTTGATGGAAACCGAAGGGCTGAGCTTCCCGGAAGCGGTGGAGACGCTGGCCGGGCAGGCCGGACTGGCGGTTCCCGAGCAGACGCCGCAGGACCGCGAACGCGAACAGCGCCGCGCGTCGCTCTATGACGTGACCGAGGCGGCGTGCAAGTGGTTCGAGATGCAGTTGCGCCGCGGCGCCGGGGCGGAAGGGCTCGACTATCTGCGCAACCGGGGTCTCGACGACGGCACGATCCAGCATTTTCGACTCGGCTACGCACCGGACGGCCGCGCCATGGCCGAGGCGCTAACCGCGCAGGGCATCAAGGAACGGGACCTGCTGGAAGCAGGTCTTTTGCGGAAACCCGACGACGGCCGGACACCCTACGCCTTCTTTCGGAACCGGGTGATGTTCCCGATCACCGACCGGCGCGGACGGGTCATCGCCTTCGGCGGCCGCATCCTCGGCGACGGAACGGCGGCGAAATACATCAACTCGCCCGACACCCCGCTCTTCGACAAGGGACGGACACTCTACAATCTGGCCGGCGCCCGGCAGGCGTCGCATGACAGCGGCCAGGTGCTGGTGACCGAAGGCTATATGGACGTGATCGCGCTGGTGCGCGCCGGGTTCAAGGCGGCGGTCGCCCCGCTCGGCACCGCCCTGACCGAGGATCAGATCGAGCAGCTTTGGCGGTTGTCGGCCGAACCGGTGTTGTGCTTCGACGGCGACGCCGCCGGACAGCGCGCCGCCTCGCGCGGGGCCGAACGGGCGTTACCCTTGCTCAAGCCCGGCCGGTCGCTGCGCTTTGCCTATCTGCCGGCGGGGCAGGATCCGGACAGCCTAATTCAGGGCCAGGGCGTTGCAGCAATGCAACGGGTCATCGACGGCGCGCACCCGCTGATGGATATGATCTGGGAGACGGAGACCGGAATCACGCCGCTGGATACGCCCGAACGCCGCGCCGACTTGGAAGTCCGCCTGCGCAAGCGCGTGGCCCAGATCGCCGACGACACCGTAAAACAGCATTACGGCGAGATGTTGCGCGAGCGGCTGCGGGACACTTTTCGGCCGGCGATGCGCCGGGATTTCCCGGGAAATGGCCGAATGCGCGGAAATCCGCCGAAAATGGGACCGCGTAGCAACTTGGCGAGCCTCGTCGCCTCGAACCCCCGGCGGCGGCAGCAGGCGCTTCTTGCAACACTTGTTAACCATCCTGCGCTATACGATGAGCTGGTCGAAACGATTGCGGTGGTCGATTTGGACCCTGACCTTGACAAAATACGCCAGGAAATCCATCACTTACTCGCTTCGGCTCCGGGTCTTGACTCTGACGCCTTGAAACGCCACCTGAGTAAAACGGCGGATTCTGGCTCTCTTAAGAGTTTGCTCGGGAAAGATGTGTTATTACATGCTGGATTTGCTCGCACCGGCGCGCCTTTAGAAGAGGTGCAGGCCGGCGTGCGGGATTTGCTCGCATCGATGCTCCGGACGAGCCGGAGCCGGGAGTTGTTGGAAGAGGGCCGAATTGCGGAAGCGGAAGGGACGGCCGACGGCGAGGCGCGGTTCCTGCGTATCCGGACTGAATTCGAACGTGCTGAGAGTGAGATTGCTAAATTGGAGGATTAACTCCAGGGGTAAAGGCGCAATCTACGTTGTATGGGGCTAAACGCGGCGCGCGGCCGACCCGCGCGTGAGAGCTAAAAAAGAGAAGGGGCGATTGCCTATGGCGACGAAAGCTGCACGAGAGGCGGACGCTACGGAACGCGAAGAAGAGCAGGGCGACGGCCCGCTCTTGGATAGCGTGAGCGCGGCGGTCAAGAAACTGGTCGCGAAGGGGAAAGAGCGCGGCTACATCACCATCGACGAGCTGAATGCGGCGATGCCGCAGGAGCAGGTGTCTTCGGAACAGATCGAAGACACGCTGACGAACATGTCCGAGTTGGGCATCAACGTCATCGACGGTGAAGAATCCGAGGAAAGTGGCGAGACGAAGGAAGCCGCGCCGGCGAACGGCAAGGCGTCTTCCGCGTCGGGCAACCTCGGCGATGACGATATCGGCCGCACCGACGATCCGGTTCGCATGTATCTGCGCGAGATGGGCAGTGTCGAGCTGCTGTCGCGCGAGGGCGAGATCGCGATCGCCAAGCGGATCGAGGCGGGCCGCGAGAAGATGATCGGCGCGCTTTGCGAAAGCCCGCTGACCATGCGCGCGATTTCGCGCTGGCATGACGCGCTGGTCAACGAAGAGATTCTGCTGCGCGACATCATCGACCTGGACACCACCTATGGCGGCGGCCCGGACGGGGCCAACGCGTCGGCGCCTGCCGCCGCGAACGGCGCTGCCAATGGCGCGGCGAACGGCGCGGCAAATGGTGCCGCCAACGGTGCTGCAAATGGGGCGGCGAACGGCGCGACGAACGGCGCCGCCAACGGGGCGGCGAACGGGGCCGCGAATGGCGCTGCCAATCCGAAGGACGCCAAAAACGCGAACGGCGAGGATGTCACCGACGAGTCCGATGACGACGACGATGACGACGAGGAGGAAACCTCGATTTCTCTCGCCGCGATGGAAGCGGCGTTGAAGCCGGAGACGATCAAGACCTTCGAGCAGATTGCCACGACCTACACCAAGCTACAGCGCGCGCAGGACAAACTGCTGGCGATGCAGCAGAAGGGCGGTCAGATTTCCAAGTCCACCGAGCGGACCTACGAAAAGCATCGCCGCGACCTGATCGAACTGATGGACACCGTCCATCTCAACAACGCGCGGATCGAGCAGCTCGTCCATCAGCTCTATGAACTGAACCGCACGATCACGCGATCCGAAGGCAAGCTGCTGCGGCTTGCGATGGATTGCGGCGTCGACCGCGAATCCTTCCTGGAATTCTATTTCGGCAACGAGCTGGATCCGAACTGGCTCGACATGTGTTGCGACTCCGGCAAGAAAGGCTGGAAGACCTTCGCCAAGAAAAAGAAGACCGGGATCGAGGAGTTGCGCGGGAACATCGCCGCCGTGGCGGGCGACGCCAGCATGCCGCTGCCGGAATTCCGCCGCATCGTGCAGGCGGTGCAGCAGGGCGAACGCCAGGCCAGCCGCGCCAAGAAGGAAATGGTCGAGGCCAACCTGCGCCTCGTCATCTCGATCGCGAAGAAATACACCAACCGCGGCCTGCAGTTCCTGGACCTGATCCAGGAAGGCAATATCGGCCTGATGAAGGCGGTCGATAAGTTCGAATACCGCCGCGGCTACAAGTTCTCGACCTACGCCACCTGGTGGATTCGCCAGGCGATCACCCGGTCGATCGCCGACCAGGCGCGGACGATCCGTATCCCGGTGCATATGATCGAGACGATCAACAAGCTGGTGCGCACCAGCCGCCAGATGCTGCACGAGATCGGCCGCGAGCCGACGCCGGAGGAACTGTCCGAGAAGCTGCACATGCCGCTGGAAAAGGTGCGCAAGGTGCTGAAGATCGCCAAGGAGCCGATCAGCCTGGAGACGCCGATCGGCGACGAGGAAGACAGCCATCTCGGCGACTTCATCGAGGACAAGAACGCGATCCTGCCGTCCGATGCGGCGATCCATTCCAACCTGCGCGAAACCACGACGCGGGTGCTGTCCAGCCTGACCCCGCGTGAGGAGCGCGTGCTGCGCATGCGCTTCGGCATCGGCATGAACACCGACCACACGCTGGAGGAAGTCGGCCAGCAGTTCTCGGTCACCCGCGAGCGTATCCGCCAGATCGAGGCGAAGGCGCTGCGCAAGCTGAAACATCCCAGCCGAAGCCGCAAACTGCGCAGCTTCCTGGATTACTAAAAACCGGTACAATTAATCGGGGAAACCCGAATTTGCGGTTTCTGAACCGGGGCCCGTTGCGCTACAACGGGCCCCGCGTTCTTTTGCGCACGCCGAACGTCCCGCCGGCCCGTCGTTGGAGTGACGGACAGGCCGGCCCGGATGGGCCCGTAGTTCAGTTGGTTAGAACGGACCGCTCATAACGGTCATGTCGCAGGTTCGAGTCCTGCCGGGCCCACCACCAACTCAACAACCTCCATTTATGTAAATTGCCGAAAGAGGTTCAGGTCGTCTTCGCGTTGGAGAATTCGTCGTAGGCTTGCATGGCCTCAACGCCATAGACGGACGACGGGCCGTCGCCCATGAGCATCGCAACGCCGATCATCTCGGAGACTTCCTCGCGGCTGGCGCCGGCGTCAAGGACGGCGCGGGCGTGGTTGGCGATGCAGCCGTCGCACTGCACGTTGATCGCGATTCCGAACGCGATGAGTTCCTTCGTCTTGGCGGAGAGGGAACCCGTCTTGCCAGGCCGCTCCGACCACGTTCTGGAAGACGCTGACGGTGTCCGGGATGGTGCCGGCCAGTTAGTCCATACCGGCATGGTCAAGACCGGCTCTTGAACTTCTGCACGGCGCTGCGATTGTGCGGTGCCGCATCGCGCGCAATTGTTCGTATCACGGGAGTCCGAATGAAGACCTATAAGATCGCCGCTATTCCCGGTGACGGCATCGGAACGGAAGTCGTCGCCGCCGGCATCGAGGTGTTGAACGCTTTGGCCGAGCGGGAGGGGGGCTTTGAGCTGCAGGTCGATCATTTCGACTGGGGCGGCGAGTATTACAAGAAACACGGCCGCATGATGCCCGAGGACGGCCGCGATCAAATCCGCAATCGTGATGCGATCCTGTTCGGCTCGGCGGGACATCCGGACATACCGGATCACATCACGTTGTGGGGCCTCCGGCTCGCCATTTGCCAGCCCTTCGATCAATACGCCAACGTGCGACCGACGCGTGTTCTGCCCGGCATCACCTCGCCGTTGCGGCACGTCGATGGCGACGAGTTGGATTGGATGATCATCCGCGAAAACTCGGAGGGCGAGTATGCCGGGGTGGGCGGCCGCGTTCATCAGGGGCTGCCGTTGGAGACCGCGACGGACGTCGCCATGTTCACCCGGCCCGGTGTCGAGCGGATCATGCGCTTCGCCTTCCGCACCGCCCAGTCGCGGCCGCGCAAGCTGCTGACCGTGGTCACCAAGTCGAATGCGCAGCGTCACGCTATGGTGATGTGGGACGAGATCGCCGTCGAGATCGCGCGCGAATTCCCGGACGTGACCTGGGACAAGATGCTGGTCGATGCGATGACCATGCGTATGGTCACGAGGCCAGACTCGATCGATACGGTCGTCGCGACGAACCTGCACGCCGATATTCTGTCGGATCTGGCGGCGGCGCTGGCCGGCTCTCTCGGCATCGCGCCGACCGCGAACCTCAACCCGGAGCGCACCTACCCGTCGATGTTCGAGCCGATCCACGGCTCGGCGTTCGATATCATGGGCAAGGGCGTCGCCAATCCGATCGGCACGTTCTGGTCGTCGGTCATGCTGCTGGAGCATGTGGGCGAAAACGCCGCGGCGCGCCGCCTCATGGGGGCGGTCGAGCGGGTCACGGCCGATCCCGCATTTCACACGCCCGATCTGGGTGGTACTGCCACGACCGAGAAGACGACCGCGGCCGTCATAGAGGCCATACGCGGGGCAAATGAGTGATCCGGAGCCTGTCGAAGCAATCCGACGGGCGCTCGGCCGGTTAGACAGATCGGCGCGCCACGCTACAATGGTTTCGGGTCCAGAGTTTGGAGATCCGGTCGCCGCTCGTCATCGGGAAGAAGGAAAGCGCAGTCATGCATCAACTTAAAATTCCGGCCGTCTTCATGCGGGGCGGCACGTCGAATGCGATTGTCTTCAAGCAACATGATCTGCCGGAAGACCGGTCGCTGTGGCCGGAGATTTTTCGGGCCGCGCAGGGCAGTCCCGATCCCTTCGGCCGGCAGCTCAACGGCATGGGCGGCGGGATTTCTTCGCTTTCGAAGATTTGCGTGATCGGTCCGCCGAGTTGCGATGACGCGGACGTCGATTACACCTTTGCGCAAGTCGGCGTGCGGCACGACAAGGTCACTTTCAACGGCAATTGCGGCAACATGTCCGCAGCGATGGGACCGTTTGCCGTCGACGAGGGTTTCGTTCAGGTAAGCGGCGAAAAGGCCCGGGTCCGAATTCACAATACCAATACGAAAAAGATCATCATCTCCCAATTCGATATGGATAACGGTCTCGCCCGCATCGATGGCGACTATGTGATGCCCGGCGTGGACGACGCCGGCAGCAAGGTGCGGTTGGATTTTCTGGAGCCCGGCGGTGCCGGTACGGGTAGATTGCTGCCGACCGGCAACGCGATGGATGTCTTGGATGTTCCGGGGTTGGGTCGCGTGGAAGCCTCGATCGTCGATGCCGCAAACCCGACCGTGTTCGTCGACGCCTCGGCGGTCGGTCTCGTGGGCACGGAGTTACCCGCCGATATCGATGCGATGACCGACGTGATGGACAAACTCGAGGCCATCCGCCGCCATAGCGGTGTCTTGGCGGGGCTCGCCGGGTCGGTCGACGAAATGGCGTCGAAACCCACGGCCATCTCGCCAGGGTTTGTCGCCCCGGCGCAGGACTCGCGGATCCTTACGGGTGACGTGATCTCCGAAGCGGATGGTGACTTGGTGTGCCGTATCGTTTCCTCGGGCAATGTCCACCGGGCCTTGCCCGGTACGCGCTCAATCTGTACGGCGGTGGCGTCGCGCATAAAGGGCACGGTCGTCCATCGCGTGACGCGCCCGGTCGAGGATCCGTCGGCCGATATCCGAATCATGCAGCCGTCCGGTGTGATCGTGCTCGCCGCCGATGTCGTCGAAGAGGATGGCCAGCCGTATGCCCGATCGGCCACGATATATCGGACGCAACGCCGCCTTTTCGAAGGTTTCGTCTGTGTACCGGCGTCGAAGGTGCCGAATTTCGTCGCCCATACGCAGCAACACGCATCGGCCGCCGAATGACGACGCGTCCGACGAGGCCCCAGGGATACCCGCCTAGCTTGCCGGCTTGACCCGGATCTTGTTCTTTTTCAGCCGTTTGCCGTGCAGTTCCTTGATGGCAATCTCGGCCTCGTGCTCCAACGCCATTTCCACGAAACCGAAGCCTTTCGAGGTTCCGGTCTTGGCATCGAGCACCAAGTCGCAGGCCTTGATATTGCCGTGCACCTTGAAAAGCTTGGCAAGCTCGTCCTCGCTGAGGTCGCGCGGCAGGTTGAGGACGATAAGCTTCATGGCGGCTCCGGGGACCCTGGTGAGCGAAGGATAATCTCCTCCATATCATGCAGGGTTCACCGGCGCCAGAAGCCGCGAATTTCAACCGCACATGTTCGATTTCCGGCAAGCGACGAAATCGTCGTTCCGTTATGGGCGGTACGAAAACTTGTGTATCGTATCGGGAGGTCTCACCATTCTTCGCCGGGATGATCTCCATGCGCACGCTTAAACACTGTCTCGTCCTCATCGTTATCGGTTGCGCCGTGACCGCGCCCGCGCGCGCGGCCGAACTCGTGCGCAGCGCTTCGCAAATAGAAGGCATGCAAATTCAGGGCGTCACGCTCGCGACGCCGCCCAAGGAAGCGTTTGAGCGTCTCCTTGCTGCGGGCTACCGGGCGGGGAAGGTCAAGACCTACACGGAGTGGAAGGGTCGCGAGCTGGCCCTCCAACGCGGCGGCCCCGGCGCGCCGGAAGGTGAATCCTGGGTCACGCTCGCCCGCCACAAGGGACAGCTGACCCAGATAACCGAGCAGACGAACCAGCCCCGGAAACGCTTCGACGCGGCCGCGGAGATCGGGGCTGTTCAACGCCATTTCGGGATCGGCCCCGAGAACCGGAAGTGCCGGGCCAACGCGCACGGTTCGGGTCACTGCCGGGTCCAGGATGCGACCAAGACCGCGGACGTGGACCTCGTCTTCGGCATCCAGGTGTTGTCGATCACCATGAACCGCTACGCGACCCGTAAGAAAGCGTACAAAGAGTCGCTTCAGTAGGCGGTGTGGCCGGTCTGAGCGGGCCTCGGCCATCTAGTCAGTTCCACGCCTTCACCTTCCGCGCTGGCGACGGTGCGATAATGTGCGTTGAGCGACTCACCCGGGACGATTCGGCGACATGTCGCTTAGATGCCAACCCGACCCCAAATCGTAATGGCGAACGGAACAATCGTCGATTAGATCGGCATAACCCGCGGGGAGATATGAGCTTTGCCAATCCTCGCCGAAACGGTCTTTGACAGCGCTCAGGTCTTCCCAAACGGAGGCGAATACAAAGAGGTCTTCGTCCCCAGCGACATTCGGTCCGTAGAAATACCCCACGTTGCCACGTTCCTCCCGGACCACATCGACGGACGTCGTGGCGAACTTCCGCGCCAGCTCATCCCGACGGCCTTGCTTAGCCCGTGCCGAGAAGAGCCGCAAAATGGGTCCATTCGATGCATTGTCCTGCTGCATTCGCGTATACCTCGGGTACTAAAATTCGTGAGTGTGTCGACGGCTTCGGAAAATTCAAGAAGACGGTCTTGCACGCTATGCCAATCGGCGTCATCGCGAAAATTATTTTGCGTGATGACATGATCGGAATTCGAGATGTGAAGACATCGCAATCGGAATTGCCGACCCATCGCGGATCGTGGACGCAGCACCCCTCATGGCTACGAGCGGCAATCAACGCGACTCGAACCGATGTTCGTCCATGCCCACGGCACAAGCCCGCGCTGACCTGCTTAGGGGAGACGAGCCGTGCCACCCGGCGTGGGGCTAGGAAACCTGCGGTGCGGTTTTTCCGAAGGTGCCGGCGAAAACCATATCGGAGAGCGGGTTGCGGACGCGCGGCTGCGCCTCCTGTTCCTGCCGGTGTTCCGGCAGAGTCTCCGGCGTGCCTTGATAGCCGAGCGCCATGCCGGCGATCACGCCATGGTCGTCGGGAACAGCATAAGTCTCGCGGACTTTGTCCGCCTCGATTCCGGCCATTTGGCGCACCGACAGGCCGCGGGACGCCGCTTCGAGCGTTAGCAACGCCGATGCCGCGCCGGTGTCATAGAACGCATGACGGTTTTCATCCCCGTTCGGTCTCTTCAGGCTGGCCAGGACCATCATCAGTACCGGTGCTGTCGGCGCCCATTCCTGGTTACCGGGTTTCAGGCAATCGACCATGCGCCGGTGTTCCGCCGTGTCGTCTTTGGTCGTAACGATATAGCGCCACGGTTGCATGTTTTGGCACGATGCGGCCCATCGCGCCGCTTCCAGGACCGCGATCAGATCTTCTTGGGGGACCATGCGGTCCGAGTACGCACGCGGGCTCCATCGATTTCGGATCAGCTCATTCAGTTGGACGGTAGTTTCGGCGGGTTTTCGTTGCAGCATTTGTGTTTCCCATGAAATGTGTCGATCCGGATCGCGGAATCCATCTAAGCCTTCTGAAGGCCGAATGCGCAATCTTAAGATGCCTGGATACGCTTGGCCGTCGCCGTGGCCGAGCTCTTCCCGGGTGCGAACGGGTCGGGCCAAAGACGACCACTGATAGAGAATCCTGACGCGCTTGCAACAATCGCCCGCGAACGGTTTAGAATAGGCGAGGGGAGAAATTCCCTGTGTCGGGTGTTTGGCTCTCGCGAAGCAAAGGTGAGGCATATGCCTACAAAGCGCCGTAAAAACAGCAAGGGTCGTTTCCAGTCCTGGATATCGCTGTGGCCGCTCGCCTTGGCCGCGGTCCTTCTGGCCGCATTTCTGTACATGGCTTCTTGAGAGGTTAGAGTATCCGGCCCGCTAACATTCGTGGGCGCGCCGCAAACGCAGGCCGCATACGGCGGCGAGCCCGCATCGTTCCGATCCGAGGAGATTCAATGACAACCGATCTGTATATGCTTGCCTTGGCCGCCGGGATCACCATCGTGATGTGGTTGCCCTACATCCTGGCGCATATCGTGAATGTCGGCATGGTGGCGGCGCTGACATATCGGGCCGATGATGAGCCGCTTCCCGCGTGGGCGGCGCGCGCGAAGAGGGCGCATTACAATGCGATCGAGAACTTGGTGCCGTTTACCGCCCTTGTCGTTGTGGCCCATATCGCGGGCGCGGCCAACGAGGCGACCGCCGCGGCCGCGGTCGCCTATTTCTGGGCAAGATTGGCGCACTATGTTTTGTATGTCGCCGGCATCCCATTCGGGCGGACCATTACCTTCGCCATCGGATGGCTGGCGATGGCATGCATCCTCTGGCAAATCGTCACGGCGGGTGCGTAAAGCAGCCTGAACCCCTATACGGAAACGCGGTTGCGGATTTCCGGCGAGTCGACGGCGTAGCGATAGGCCCGGAACATCATATTGGTATGTCCGCCGCCGCCGGGGTTGGGGTCGAAGAACGGCGATACGTATTCCCATACAATGTCGTTCTCCGGCGTCACTTCGAAGACGCGCCCCCACTGACCCTCGCAGATCAAGGTGTTGCCGCTGCTCAACCGCTGCGCGCCGCTAATGTGCGGGCTGAAGAATGTGTACGGCGGCGACCCCTTGTAGGACCAAACGGTTTCGCGTGTCTCCGGGTTCAACTCGATAACGCGGGAGAAGGGATTCTCGCCACCGTGAATCCCGTTGGCGAACACCAGGATGTTGCCATTGTCGAGCATTTGACAGTCATGCTGGTGTCCCCAGGAATCGTCCCGGTGTTCCCATCTGAACTTCTTGGTTTCCCGGTCGATGATCGCGATCATGTTCAACCGGCGAAAACTGATCATGACGTCGCCGTTCGGCAACGGGGAGCAGGCGTTCGCATGCGCGAACTCGTTCCGGAAGCACCGCGCGCACATCGGGTAGCGTTCCAACGCCATGTCGGAATGCGCATGCCATTCCCACACGACCTCGCCGTCGGGGGTCACTTCATGCAGGTAGTCCCCATAAATCAAACCGTTGAATTCGGTGCCCGGCTGCCCGCCGAGAACCCGCTGCGCCGCGGCGTCCGGTATGACCTCCCATCCTAGATACAGCGTGTTGCCATTCGCGAGACGCCGGCAGTCGTGGTGCTGATCCCAGTTCACATGCTCCCACAGGACGTTCCCGTCCCAGTCGATTTCGCGAAGGATTCCGCCCCGTCCGCCCCGCAGCGGCGGACCTTCGCCGCCTTCGAAACGCGAGTGCTTTTCGCCGTTGTAAGGGCTCTTGTCTTCCGGCTCGCCGCTCCAGAGCAGGTTGCCGTTTTCCATGAGATAGACCTGATTGCCCGGGACCAGCGGGAAATGCCACTCATGCAGCACTTCGCCGTTCATGCCGACGAGATACGCGGCCTTTCCGCGCAACCGAACGATCAGCGTAACGCCGGGCGTCGCCCGAGGCCGATCGTGTTCCAGGACTCCGACATCGCGATATCGCATTCAAATCCTCACTGCTCAATTTTCTCAATGGTCCGATCCGGAGCGCAACGGTGTCAATTCTCGGCGGGACCTACCGCTTTGCCCGGAGGGCCGAAGATCCGGTTTGCTTGGATGCCGGTTGAGGATTGGTGGGCGAATCCTCATCCTCCACGATCGCATTCCAAAGGGGCAAGCAGGACGCGTCCGTGATGTCGCAGGGCGAAAGCCGTAGAGGAGACCGTTCGCGCCATGTGCCGAAGCGCCACCGGTTCCCGCTGTGAACCACCGCAACGCCGAGGATCCTGAGGTAGAAGAGGATTCCCAGCGGTCGGTACCCGACGCGGGCCAGCGCACGGACGGAATTGCGGTTCGGCGTGTCGATGAATCCGAGCATTCTGCGGATGCCGCCCCGGGCGCATTCCCGTATCACCTGTGATCGCAGTTCAGGCGCAATCCCCTGACCGCGTTCGCGCCGGTCCACTAATATGCCGGCGGACCAGATTTCATCCGTTTCCTTTCCGAGGATGATCCATCCGATCCTGTCTTGAGCCGAATAGCGGATCCAGTCGCAGGCGAGCAACCGACCGGCGCGTTCGAACACCCAACAGCGGTCGCCACGTTCGAAATGATCTTCCACATCCTCCACGGGGCCACCGATGGCGGCGACGCGGTGCGTTTCATCGCGCGTCGCCTCCCGGACACACGGATGACGCTTCCGATTTAGCAGGTCTGTATCTATCGGCAAGGCTATGATGAACATGCGCTGGCATTGCAGAAAACGGCGCGACGAGAGGTGTTGCAAGACGAGGTAGAGCGTGTAGGCAAGCCCCACCTCGCGCAACCGGAACCTGATCCGCGCCAATTTTGTGCCGTAGCGGTCCATAGATCTTATCGTAGCGGTAATGCTCCGCCTGCGATCCCATCAATCGGCATTACCCTGAATACGCACGGCCGCCGGGCGAGTGCGGTTCCTACGCCAGCAGGTGTTTGGCGATATTCAGCAGGTGGATTTGGCTCGTGCCTTCGTAGACTCTGAAGGCCCGGACGTCGCGGTAGAAGCGCTCGATCCCCGTGCCCTTGACGTAGCCCGCGCCGCCGAAAATCTGCACCGCCTTGTCGGCGACCCGGCCGCACATCTCGGTCGAATAGTATTTGCAGAGGCTGACATCCATCGTCACATCCTCGCCGCGGTCGCGCTTGCGTGCGGTCTCGAGAATCAAGGCACGCGTTGCCTCGATCTCTACCTTGCACTCGGCCAGCATGGCCTGGACCAGTTGGAATTCGCCGATGGCCTTGTCGAACTGCCGGCGCTCCTTGGCATGGGCGATGGCGTCGTCGAGCATTCGGATGGCAGGGCCGGTGGAGAGCGCTGATAGATTGATGCGCTGCTTGTTGAGCGCCTTCATGACGGACCGGAAGCCCATGCCCTCGACACCGCCGAGAACGGCATCGTCGGGCACGAAGACATCGTCGAGATAGACCTCGCCGATCGGTGCGCCTTCTTGCCCCATCTTGGGGGTCGAGCCGCTGGTGGTCAGCCCCTCCGTGCCGCGCTCGATCACGAAGGCCGTGACTCCCTTGCCGCCGCGGTCTCCCTCGGTGCGGGCGAAGATCGTGAACAGGTCGGCGATGGGCGCCAAGGTGATGTAGCGTTTCGAGCCGTTGATGCGGTACCCGCCGTCGACTTTTTCCGCCCGGGTCTTCAGGGCGGTGGCGTCGGAACCGGCGGTTTCTTCGGTCAGCGCCAAGCAGCCGATCAAGTCTCCGCTGGCGAGCCCCGGCAGATATCGCTGTTTCTGTTCTTCCGTGCCGTCGCGGATGATGCATTCCGATCCGATGCCGGCGTTCTGCCCGCCGTAGACGCGAAAGGCGACGGAGCATTGCGTGAACTCCATGAAGGCGATGGCCAGTTCTTCGGATGTCATGCCGGCCCCGCCGTACTCTTCGGGGATGCTCCACCCGAAACTGCCGAGCTGTTTGAACTTCTCGATCACGTCGTCCGGGATGCGATCCTCGGCCTCGACGCGATCCTCGTTGGGAATGGCGACCTGCTTGACGAAAATCCGTATCTGGTCGACCAATGCGTTTAAGGTTTCCTGGTCACGGATCATGGTGCCGTTTCCCCGGTTGATGTGTTGGCTGCTCGAAACGAAAGGTAGGCGGTGGAGGAAAATTGTACAACATTTCGGTAACTTAAGGCGCTCGCCCGGGGCATGGCAGAGCCCGGCGCTACCCGAGACGAAGTCCCGATTTGGAAGATTTGGCTATAGGAATTTATTCGTGAATATTGGTCCCTTGGCAAGTAGTGCGTCAAAATCATATCAGTTAAGCTGTCCTAGCATCCTTCGGCCACAGGCGGCGGCTTTACCGCGGTCTCGACCGCAACAATCGATTGATCTGGAATGAAAAATGTTTGGGTTGGGATAGCGTTGTCTGCGGTGATGACGACGCAGGCGGCGGCCTTTGACAAGGGGCACCTGGCGAAGCTGAGAGCGCTCAAGGTTTGCGAGAAATGCGATTTGAGCGGCGCGAACCTGAAGGGCGAAATCCTGACAGGGATGAACCTCAGTGGCGCGGACCTGACGGATGCGAACCTAATCGGGGCGACCCTGCGGGGGACGATCCTGCGCAACGCGAAACTGACAGGGGCAAACCTGGAAAAGGCGAAGATGGGCGGCGCGGTTCTGACCGGCGCCGACCTGAAGGGCGCAAAACTCCGTTGGGCGTCGCTGAGCGTGCTCAAGATGCGGGGCGATGCGGCCGACTTGTCCGACGCAAACCTGACCGATGCGGACCTTCGAAATGCCTATTTGCGGAAGACCATTCTCGCCGGCGCGGATTTGAGCGGCGCGGATCTGCGAGGGGCGAGCCTGGTCGACGCGACCCTGACCGACGCCAACCTTAAAGGAACCGATCTTCGCAAGGCGAATCTCGTCGGAACCAATTTGACCGGCGCGGTCCTCGACGGCGCAAATCTGAGTGAGGCGAATTTTTCCGGCGCAAATCTCGGGCAGGCAGACCTGAGCGGCGCAAACCTGAATGATGCGGAACTCAAAGGCGCCATCTTCTGCAAAACCAAGTTGCCTTGGGGCGAAGAAAACGCCGGCTGCGAAAAACCTTAAGACGAATCGATGTCCAGCTTTCCGAATCAGATTGATGGATTAGAGATTTCCGCCGTGGAGGAGGGATTGGTCGTAAACGATAACGCCCGCGGCAAGGTGCACTACCTAAACCACACTGCCGGATTGGTACTGACATTGTGCGATGGGAAAAATTCGATAGAGACGATCGCCGATCTTTTGCAAAAGCAGTTTGATTTGCCCGACGCTCCCGAACACGATGTGCGTGATGCGATCGATGAATTCGTCGAAGAAGGGTTTGTCGTTCTCGAACCCAAGTAAGCCGATGAAAATTGAACGGCCGTCGGATGGGCGTGCTCTTTGTTCCGAATTGTTAGGTTTGCCTGTCAATCGGGGTAGTGGGCAATATGCCAATGGTGGTTGTGCCACATAAAGTGGCACAACCAATGTTCCCGTGTAAGGTATCTGAATATGGCATAGGATTCCCAAATGTTGGGGAATGGGAGATGATCTATGCCAAAGGATAATCAACGGAATACCCTTCATCCGGAGCTTTCAAAAAACGTCGATGATAGTCGGCGTAAGCTTCTTACAGCCTTGGTCACCGGCGTAGCGTTTGCAGCACCGCTCATGGCTTCGCTTACCAAGGACGGTTTGCGGTTCTCAACGGCAACCGCATTCCCATCGAGAAAGAAAGCGACGAAAAAGCGCCCGGTGAAAAAACGTCCGGTAAAAAAACGTCCGGTGAAGAAGCGTCCGGTTCGGAAAAAAAGAGCCGTAAAGAAAAGATAGCGACAAAATACGCTAGGATTGAGGGCCGGACAGAGTGTGCCGGCCCTTTGTTTGTCTGACGAATGACGTTGGAGTGTCGTCTTTAGGCGTGTGCGTTCACGTGTTGAAGGATCGCAAGGAATAGGCCCGTGGCTGAGAAAACGCGCACTTCGCAGAACCATATCGAAGAAGACCCGGAAGAGAAGATTGCCGACACCGCACGGCGTATGGTCAAAAAGGCGTTCCGGCGCGGATATACGATTGAGACCCTCAAAAATGTATTCATAAACGCACAAGCGCTGGCCGGCGGTGTTTTGGCCGCGGTGCATCGCGCAAAGGGTGCGCCGAAACCGACGGCTTGCGGAACGGGCTGCGCCTATTGTTGCCATCTCCAAGTCGAAATTTCCATACCGGAGCTCGTCAGTCTCGTCGCATACGTGAGCGAACATTTTTCAGAAGCGGAGACGGAAGCCTTAACGGCTCGGGTTCGTGAGGCGGAACGCCAAACGCGGGGCTTGAACTCCTACGAGCGTCTTTTCGCGCGCGTGCCCTGTCCTCTCCTTTCGGAAGGGCAGTGCTCCGTATACCCGGCTCGTCCGCTCGTTTGCCGCGGCTACAATGCCTACAACTGGGCGATATGCGCGCAGGATCTGAGCTATCCTAGGAGTTGGAGATTGATCCCCCACGATAGTGCGCAAAAGAATATCTATTCCAATGTCTTGGAAGGGTTGTCGTCCGGCCTAAAAGAAGAAGGTCTATCGTCCGAGTTGCTGGAGTTGATTGCCGCGCTACGCGTCGCTTTGGATCAACCGGATGCTTGTGAGCGTTGGTTGGCCGGTGACCCTGTTTTCCAATCGGCGGTGGCGCCCGAAGAATAGGATGCGAAGCACGGGGATTTGGGAGGAGGAGCACGTGAAGGTAAAGCGAGTCGTCGGCGGGCATCTCTATGACACGGAACAGGCCACGCTTATTGCGGAAAGCCGCTACGACGGGGCAAGTGACGATGAAGACTACAAAGAGGCTCTTTATCGGAACGAAAACGGGGTTTTGTTCCTGGCGGCCGAGGGCGGCGTGGAGTCGTTTTATTCCGCAATTCTTCGAGGCGGGAAGCCGGCGCGCGGGACGGAGATTATTCCCTTGTCGGCGGACGAAGCCAGCCGATGGCTGGAAGATCACGACCACATCGAGCAGATCGAAGCGCTATTCGGCACTCCACCGCAGGCCGGTCACGACTCCGTACCGATCGACCTGCGCGTTTCACAAACCATGATGCAAGAGATCGAACTTGCCGCGGTCCGGAACAATGAATCGGTGGTTGATTGGCTAAGACGGTTGATCAAGAGAGAACTCGGCTGACCGAATCCCCGTTTCGCGAATCCCGCATCCGGCAGCGTCGGGGTCACCGACATTCATCTCGTATGCGGACATTTCCGCCGATGTGAACGATTGCGCGTTCCCGTCGTGAAGAATTCCACCCCGCTATAGTTCCTCCACGTGAACCGGGAAAAGCGGTGCGAGTTTGTCCACCTGCATCACGTGATAGAGGCTGAAGCGGTAGGCTGGCCCGGCTAGCACTTCCGGTGGCGTAAAGGGAAACGCAATATTGCCTGCCGTCGATAGCCGCCCCGGGAAGCCGTGGTGCAGCAGATACTGTTTGCAGCAGGCGAGGACGGTTTTGACCTGGTCCGCGGTCGGTGCGATGCATTCCACCATGACGAACACCTCGCGCGGCGGTTCGGCGGGCGGATCCGGCCAGGGCACGACACCGTCACGCCCATAGACGCGGAAGAAAAGCTGGAAATCGCCGGCCAGCGTTTGGCCCAGAAGGTCGCGGACGGTCTTTTCCACCGCTTCGGTGATCTCGTCGACCGCGGCGATGAAGCGCGGGTCGGCGGCGCCGGCGAGCACCATGCCGCGTTCGCCGACGGGGATTGCGCCCTCCAGCTTGACCGACAATTGCGCGGCCTCTTCCCAACGCGCGCCGTGCACCCGGACGCGGTGCTCGTCGACGGCGTCGTACACGACCTCGTCCAGATGCAGTGTTCCTTCGGGCTCGTGCACCTGATACGGGTCGGCCTGCTCATAGAGGGCGTGCGCGGCGACCGACATGGGGGTCGCGTGACGTTCGGGGTTCATGCTTTCGATCAGGAAGGTATCGCCCTCCAGCGTCCCGAGCATGGCGTCGCGGCCGCCCGGCGTGCAGCAGATCGACGTGCACTCGATGATCTTCGCCATATGGGTGGCGGGGCCCAACGGGAAGCCGAGCATCTCGGGCACGGCGGTGAAGATCGCGGTGTCGCAGGCGCGTCCCGCGATGATCACGTCCGCCTCGGTATCCAGTGCCCGGCGAAAGGCCTCCGTCCCCATCTGAGCTACGAGGTTGGTCGAGCCGTCGATCTCGTCGTCGCTCGGCGTCGCCATCTTGCCGAGGGGCCGCAGGCGGTTTTCCTGTCGCGCGGCTTTCACGGTGTCGCCCGGAATGTCCGCGCTGATCACCGCGAGCCGGAAGTGCAGGTTTTCCTCCGCCGCGATCGCACGGATCATGTCCAGTGTCGTGTCCAGATGCGGCCGCGCGCCTGCGCAGCCAGCGGTGCCCAGCAACAGCGGTACGTCCAGCGCCCGCGCCCCGCGCAGCACGAGCCCGAGGTCGCGCCGGGTCATCATGTCCGACGTCGCAATTTGCCCGGACCCGAGATAATGCGGGCCGGGGTCGATCGACCCCATATCGCAGCCGATGAAGTCGGGCTCGCGCGCAAGCCCGGTTTTCAGGGCGGGTTCCGGGATGCCGTAACCGAGTTGGCCCGAGGCGGCGAGCGCCCGGAGGGGGCGGGTTTCCGGTCCCCGCGGAAAGCGGTCGCGCAGCTTGCCGACGGCGCTCATAGCTCGACCCCCAGCAGCGGGCCGTGTTGCTGCGTGCCATAGACATCGCGGTCCCCCGGATCGCCCGCGACCGTTTTACGGTCGAATACCAGCTTGATGGCGAGCGCCTGCGGAAAGGGCAGTACCTGAACCGAATCCTGCTGCAGCCCGTACAGGGCGGCAAGGTTGGACGGCGACAGGCTCTCCGACTGCCGCGCCAGATCGAACCGGGCTTCGTCCTCGAACATCAGGTCGATGGTGATCTGCAGCGGCCCGGCATTCTTGCTGCGAATGACGGTTGCGGCTTCGGTGAGCTTCATGGCGTGGCGATCCTTCGGCCTCCGGCGGTCCTGTGCGTCGGCACCGGCGCGCGAGAGGGTTTGCTTTGTTGTTGGGTATTACAGGCTGCCTGGATCGGCGCCGTCAAATCCGAGGATGAAGACCTGCTATGTCCTAGGCGTCGCGGGCGTCAAGCACGGCTTTCACAAGGTCGGCCGGCACTTGGTCGGGCAGAACGGGCGGCGGGTCCGAAGCCGTGTTTCTTGCCAGCTCCATCGATGCCCGGTACGCGCGAAGGTAGCTGCGGCATTCGCGGCAGACCTTGAGATGCAGTTCAAAGACGAACTTCTGCTTTGGTGTCAGGTCGTCGTCGAGATAGGCGACAATGAAATCTTCGAACGCCTCGCAGGTGATCATCAGCGGCAGTTTGAACATTACCCCTTGAATACGCCGTAAGGCCGGTTTGCTGAGACCCATCATAGCTCTTGCCCTCGAATCAACGGTTCGAGCAATTTTTTGAGTGCCGCTCTTGCCCGGTGCAGCCTGATTTTTACATTTGCTTCGCTCAGGTCCAGCATTTCCGCCACCTGCGATGTTGACAACTCTTCGATGTCCCGGAGCACCAGAACAATACGATATTTATCCGGCAATTGGCCGATGCATTCGGAGACGAGCGCCCGTGTCTGGGCCCTTTCCATATGCGCCAGCGGCGTTTCGGGCTCTCCCCGATCATCCTCGATCCGGCACCTGTTCTCGTCGAAGACCGGCATCAGATGATCAACGTCGTCGGCTGTCGATCTTCGTTGACTGCGCAGGACCATCAGCGCTTCGTTCACTGTGATACGGTGTATCCAGGTCTTTATGGACGAGCGCCCCTCGAACGTATCGAGATTCTTGAAAACGCTGGCGAACGCGTTTTGGACGACGTCCTCGGCGTGACCGGCGTCTTTCACGATTCGCTGGGCAACCGCCAGCATCCAGCCAGTATGGACACGAACAAACCGTTCCGTCGCCGCCCGGTCATTGGCACGCACTGCACGCAACGCGCCGTCGTCTTCATGCCGACGCTCGTCGGGCTCATCTGCGATGGTCACGCAGTGCTCTCAATGATTGCCTCGGACTGGGATCGAGTCATGCGTGGCAACGCACGCCGGCCGATCATTACCGCAAACTGTATCCAATCCGTCATATGATGCATCTAAATAATCAATGTTGTCGAATGAGCGGATTCCCAAATGACGACCGGATTGCTGATCGTGACGATTTTCGCCGTCGGCTTGGCGATGGTGGCCAAACGATTGGCGACGACGGTCATAACGCCTCCCATGGCGTTCATTGGCCTCGGCTTCTTGTTGTCTCACTTTGGGCTGTTCTCGCAGGCTGAAGCGGAATCAATCCTTGATATCGTTGCGGAAGTCGCGCTCATCATTCTGTTGTTCCTGGATGCGGCGCAGACGGACCTTCAGGCCTTGCGCAAGAAGCATGTTTGGCCGGCCCGAATGCTCCTGGTCGGCCTGACCCTGTCGATCGGACTCGGTACGCTGGCCGCCTGGCTGCTTCTGCCCGGCTGGCCACTGATCGCGGCTGCCTTGGTCGCCGCCATTCTGGCGCCGACGGATGCCGCACTCGGGCAGGCCGTGGTGACCAACCCCATCGTTCCGGAGCGTACGCGCCGCGCGCTTTCGGTGGAGAGCGGGTTGAATGACGGATTGGCGCTGCCCATCGTTCTTCTGTTCGCCGGCCTGACCGCCGAGGTGATGAACCAGGACGCGTCGGATTGGCTGCAATTCGCCGCCATGCAGGTAGTGTTCGGCCCTCTAGCGGGCGCCGTAGTTGGCACCGTTGGGGGCTTCGTTTTGCTATTTGCTAAACGTCGCCGCCTGACGTCCGAGGCATTTGAGGGGGTCGGCGCTATCGCTCTCGCCGGCACGGGATACCTTGCGGCGACGGCGATTGGCGGCAATGGGTTCATATCCGCCTTCGTCGCCGGTTTGTGTTTTGGCAATGTCGTCAAGGGACAGTGCAAGTTCATCTATGAATTCACCGAAAGCGAAGGCCTGCTGCTGACCTGGGGCGCGTTTTTCGTTCTTGGGCTGGCCCTGGTGCCGCAAGCGCTGACTTATTTGAGTTGGCCGGTCCTCGCGGTAATTCTTTCAAGCCTGTTCATTGTGAGACCCCTCGCGATCTGGCTCTCGCTGATTGGAACGGATGCATCGAACACCACGCGTTTGTTCTTCGGGTGGTTCGGCCCACGCGGTTTGGCAACCGCCCTCTTCGCCTTGTTGGTCGTTCCGAAAATCGAACATGAGCTTGCCGAACCGGTGTTGATGTTGGCGGTGAACACGGTCTGGATCAGTGCGTTGCTGCATGGCATGACCGCCAACCCCGGCGCCAAATGGTACGCAGCGCGCTTGGATGCCATGGGCGAATGCGCCGAAAAACAGCCAATCCAAAATTCCGCGAAGCCATTGAGGTCGAATGATTTTTAGCATTTTTATACCGGAACAAACAGAGCGCCCCATGCGCACCGTTAACACAACACAATCGTAACCACGCGATAGCCGCGGCATTCGTCCGGGGCCGATCAAACCGCGGATCTATCAATGCGGAACCATCAATTGGAGTGAACGCTATGACCGATCAGTTGAAGAAAATAACCGAGCAGCAATGCCAGACGCCGCCGGCGAAATACGATGACCTCAGTGTTCTCATGCTGAACTGCACATTGACGAGATCGCCCAATCTTTCGCATACCGAAGGATTGTTAAAAATCGCCGAAAGCATCTACCAAGCCAATGGCGTGAAAACGGAAATCATCCGGCCGGTCGATTATGAGATTCCGGCAGGGCTGGGCCTCGACTATGCCGGCGTCGACAACTATGAGCGCGATGATTGGCCCCAAATTCAGGAAAAGATCGATGCCTGCGATATTCTGATTATTGGAACGTCCGTCTGGCTCGGCGAAAAAAGCTCGGTCTGCAATCGCGTGCTGGAGCGAATGTACGGCTATACGCATCTGTTCAACGAAAAGGGCCAGTATCGTGATTACGGGAAAACCGGGGCCGTGCTGATCACGGGCAACGAGGACGGCGTCAAGCATTGCGCCATGAACGTCCTGTTCTCGCTGTCTCATATCGGATACACGGTGCCGCCGCAGGCCGACGCCGGCTGGATGGGGGAGGCCGGCCCGGGCCCGTCCTATATGGACCCGGGTTCCGGCGGTCAGGAGAACGACTTCACGAACCGCAACACGACATTCCTCGTGTGGAACACCCTGCATGTGGCGCGCTGGTTGAAGGATGCAGGCGGCTTCCCCGACCATGGCAATCAGCCTGATGCTTGGGATGCGGGCTGTAAGACGGATTTCCACAGCCCGGAACACAAACGGTAGCAAGCGCAGGGTACCCGGTGGGATGGTTTGCCCTAGGTGAATCATTCGCGGCCCGTCGTGTGTTGCCCATGCGGGGCAATGAAAATGACAATGAGTCAGGATCGGACGATGAGTGAACAAGACTTGGATTGGATTAGCGTCGGGCATGAAGGCGAATTGCCCGAGGGGCGCGTAAAGACCGTTACCGCTCGGACAGTGTCAATCTGCTTATCCCATTTCGATGGCAAATGGGCGGCGATGGACAACAGATGTCCCCATCAAGGCGGCCCGCTGGGCGAGGGCTCCATCGAAACGGGCACGGACGGTAAATGCTGGATCCGTTGCCCTTGGCATGGCTGGGATTTCGATCCGTTGACCGGTGCGCCGCCGGGAGGTCACGAGGATACGGGCCAGCAAATTTACCCGGTTGATGTCCGGGACGGGGAAATCTTTGTCGGGCTGGAGCCGGAGCCGCCCCGCGCCCGCACAACGACCGATGCTATGGCCGAGACCATGGTCAATTGGGGTGTGAAGCGGGTCTTCGGCATGGTCGGCCATTCGAACCTTGGGCTGGCCGATGCCATCAGAATGCGTGTCCAAGACGGCCAGCTTGGCTTTATCGGCGTGCGTCACGAAGGTGCTGCGGCATTCGCCGCGTCCGCTTATGGCAAGCTTACCGGCAAGCCCGCAGCATGCCTTACCATTGCCGGTCCCGGCGCCACCAACCTTCTCACCGGTATGTGGGATGCCAAGGTCGACCGGGCGCCGGTTCTGGCGCTGACGGGACAGGTGCAAACTCAGGTATTTGGGCCGGGCGCCTTTCAGGACATCGATCTCAAATCGGCATTCTCTGCCGTTTCGCGCTTTTCACAGCCGGTGCTGAGCACGTCAAACCACGGCGAATTGATGTCGCTGGCCTGCAAAACCGCCATTGTCGAGCGTGATGTTGCCCATCTTGTCTTTCCAGATGACGTTCAAACACTCCCCAGCGACAAACCGGCGGGCAAACCGGATGGCCGTATCGGCGGTGACATCGTGGTGCCGAATGCGACCGATATCGAGCAGGCCGTCGCGCGCATCAATGACGCCAAGCGCCCCGTCATCGTCATGGGGCATGGCGCCGTCCACGCGCGGGACGCGGTGATCGGTTTGGCGAAACATATCGCCGCACCGGTCATGACCACCTTCAAAGGGAAAGGTCTGATTCCGGACGATCATCTCAATGCGGCCGGCGTGCTCGGCCGGTCGGGAACGCCGATCGCAAGTTGGTTCATGAACGAGGCGGATTTGATCATCGCGCTCGGGTCCTCATTTGCCAACCACACTGGGATTGAAAGCTCCAAGCCGATCATCCAGGTCGACTTCGAACGAATGCAACTCGGCAAGTTCCATCCGGTCGAACTGCCGATTTGGGGTGAGATCGGCGCCTTCTGCGACGCGGTCACGCCGCAGTTGGCCAAACCCGCCAACCGTCCCGATCAGATCGCGGAACTGGTGGAAAGATGGCAGATTTGGCGGGCGGAAAAACAGACGCGGTTGTCCGGTGAGCGGGGCGAGGGCATTCATTCCGTATCTGTCTTTGAGGCGCTCACGCGAGCCTGTCCGGAAGACGCCATCATCGCCGTCGATGTGGGCAACAACACATATTCCTTCGGCCGCTATTTCGAATCCAAAGGCCAGCGTGTGTTGATGTCTGGATATCTCGGATCAATCGGGTTCAGTTTCCCTGCCGCCATGGGCGCGTGGGCAGCCACCCAGGACTTCGCGGAATTCGCCGGCCGCAAAGTGATATCGATCTCGGGTGACGGCGGTTTCGGGCAATACCCGATGGATTTCACCACCGCCGTGAAGCACGGCATGGATATCACCCACATCCTGCTCAACAATTCCGAGCTCGGGAAGATATCGAAGGAACAACGGTCCGGCGAATGGCCGGTTTGGGAAACCGGTCTGCATAATCCGTCCTTCGCCGCGTTCGCCCGCCTGTGCGGTGGCCATGGGAAGAAGGTCACGGACGAAAGTCAGCTTGTGCCCGCAATTTCCGAGGCGATCGAGACGGAAGGCCCGGCACTTGTGGAGGTCATCACGGATGTGGACCTGATTTGACCGTGTCCGTCACTTGGATGCGTCAGCCGTGCTCAGGATCCGGCGGAGAGTTCGACCGGTTGTCCGTGCGGCGTATTCAGATAGGCGCGGCGCCACTGTTCGGCCCGGGCCGATAGGCCGTTCGAGGAAACCCTGCCGTCGGCTTCAATCAGGCCTTCCAGCGCGGTGAGGGCGGCGGTGTAATAGGTGTTCTGGTCATCGGGTCTGCCCTCGTCCGCTGCCCGGCGCAGTTCTGCGCCAAGCGCATCCGACCATTGCGCCGGCGTGAAGACGTCGACCTTGGCGAGTGCGAAGGCGAGTGCAAGGACCTGAGCGTGCCAGGGCTCGTCGAAAGCCGGTTCTCCGTCGCGTGCCGCGAGGGGACCCAGCTGTAAATCCTCAGGCGCGGTCAAGGTAGCCCTCCCACATATTGAGGAAGACCCGTTCGCGGCGTCCCGCGGCCTCGGGCCACAGTTCGGCGGCGTCGAAACCCACCGTGTATATATGAACGGCCTGTTCGTCGCCGAGCGCGCTGGCGTCGGCGAATGTCTGTGCGCCGTGGTATTTCTCGATCACGCCCGGCCGGCTGCGGACATAGGCCGGAAGCCGGGTATGCCCGACGACGCTGAGATCCTTCACCCGGACTTTATCGCCCACCGAGAAGGCCGGCGGCGCGTCGGCATTGCCGTCGAAATTCTGACTGACCGATTTTCGTTTCTTGACCTCCGCGGCGCTCATCGGCGGCCGTAGTCCGGAGACCTTCTTTTCTGCATGGCCGCTTGCCAGTTCCTCGACGGTCGCGACCCCGGAATTGACCATCATCGCCGCATAGGCCTGCAGCCATTGGTCATAGTAGGGCCGTGTCAGGTAGTCCGTGGGCGGTATCAGTTCGCGGCAATGGCGGAACCAGTCGATGTTCCAGTCGGCGGGCCGGCTCATGCCCCGTACGATGCCGAAGACTCGTCCTTCCCAGGCGTGGTGAAACGCTTCTTCTGGCTCGTCGACCTCGACCTTGCCGAAGCCTTGGCGGCCGCCCAGGTCGTGGATTCCGTCCATCAGTCAACCTCCCCGATCCGGTCGGCAAGGTCGCGCTCCGTACCGATCATGGAGTTGCGGGTGACGAGCTTGGCCAGTCTCGCTTCGTCCCAGTCTTCTGTTCCCGCAGGTCGTTCCGGTACGACCAGATAGCGCAGTTCCGCCGTGCTGTCCCAGACGCGAACCTCCGTGTCGTCCGCCAGTCGCACGCCGAATTCGGACAGCACCCCGCGGGGGTCGCGGACGGCGCGGGACCGGTATGCGGCCATCTTGTACCAGGTGGGCGGGATGCCCAGCACCGAGATCGGATAGCAGGAGCAGAGCGTGCAGACGACCATGTTGTGGACGTCTGGCGTGTTTTCCACCACTTCCAAATGGTTCTGCACGAGGCCAAATTCCTTGATCGCCTCGCTTCCGTTTTCGAGAAGCCGCGCCTTGAAATCGGGATCGGTCCAGGCCCGCGCGACGACGTCGGCGCCGCGTTTGGGGCCGATGTCTTCCGTATAGACCTCGACCCAGGCGTCGACGGCGGCGGGATCGACCATGCCCTTTTCAACCAGCAAGCTTTCCAGCGCCTTGACCCGAAGCGCGGGTTCGGAGGGCAGATGGCTATGCAGCTCTTCGTGGATTTCGGCGATGGTGTCGGAATCGTGTTTCGTCATGACGTCCACCATATTTTCTGCGTTGGACCGGGCGTCGAGAGTAGCAACAAATCTGTCGACGGACCATGCCGTCGCCGGCGAAAGGGTTCTATAAAATCGTCCCGCGCGAGACACGCTTGGCTTTGCAGAGCTCGTCGATGACCGCATGCTGTTGGTCGTGACCCGGCTGCTCGCGATGGACCGTCAAGGCGGCCTCGTCGCGCCATAGTTCGTTCAACACGATGCGGGGCGCGTCCCCCTCGGCGGCGAACACTTCCATGCGCAGACATCCGTCTTCGCGCAGGCATTGTTCCGCACTGGCCTTGACCCGCCGCAACAGCGCATCGTTTTGCCCGGGCAACGGCTCATACTCGACGATGATTGCAATCCCGCTCATTCGTGGTCGTATCCCGGCACGGGTGTTGCGCCCGGGGCGCCGACACTCAACGCTTTCTCCGGTCCGCCGTGTCGTTCGATGAGGCGTTCCTGGTCCGCCTTGGCGCGGCGGTCCACTTCTTCCGGATCGAGTTTCCGGCGCAGCAGCATTTCCATCTCCGCGAGCACGCCGACATGATCGGGGTCCTCGGCGAGATCGACCGTCTCCTCGGGGTCGTTCTCCAGGTCGTAGAGTTCCGGCCGGTAGCCGACATAGTAGTGATATTTGTAGCGGCCCTTGCGCAGCATGTAGCCGCCGGACGGTGAGGCGAAAGCGTGGTACTGGCCGAGTACGAGGCGGTCGGGCTCCACCGGCGCGCCGGCAATCTCGAACAACGATTTGCTCTCCAGCGATTTGTCGCTCTTCGGCAGCGGGATATCGAGGGCATCGAGAACCGTCGGATAGACGTCGACAAGGCTTACCGGGGTATCGCAGACGGTGCCGGCGTCGATGCCCGGTCCCGCGAGGATCATCGGGACCTTGGCCGACTCTTCGAAGAAATTGAACTTGCCCCAAATGCCGCGCGCTCCCGGTGAATCGCCGTGGTCGCTGGTATAGAGGACCCGCGTGTCGGACTCGAGGCCGAGTTCCTCCAGCGTGTCGAGGACAAAGCCGACCTGGGCATCGACGAAGCTCAGGAGCGCCATATAGGACGCGAAGGCGAGACGCCTTTCGTCGTCGTCGCGGAAGAAGCCATCTTGGGCGATGAATTCCCGCTGCGCCCTGACCCAGGGGTGCAGGTTTTCCGCCGGCATGTCATGCGCCTTCGGCAACGGCACCGTGTCGAGCGGATAGAGGTTGAGGTATTCGCGCGGCACCACGAAGGGCGGATGCGGCGCCACGAACCCGACGTAGAGAACCCAGGGACTGCCGCCGTCGTCGGCTTTGGCCATGAGCCATTCGGCCGCGGTGTTCGCAATACGGCGGTCGTAAAGATTGTAGTTCGAGACCCCGACCCCGACATTCTTGATCAGTTGAAACGGCGGATCGAGCGTCGGGAAGGGATCGCGCAGCGCACCCCAGACCATGCCGACACCGTCGACGATGTGCATGGGTTCATGCTGCCGGTCGAAGCCGAGCGGGTCTTCCGCGCGGCGGAAATGCATCTTGCCGATCGCCTCGATCGGATGCCCGGCTTCCTGTACCCGCCGGGCCCAGCCCGGGATTTCGCCGTCATAGGCATGGGCATTGTCCCAGCAGCCGGTTTCGTGGACATGACGCCCGGTTGCGACGGATGCCCGCGACGGGACGCAAATCGGGCACGCCGTATAGGCGTTGCCGAACCGGGTTCCCCGTTCGGCCAGCCGGTCGAGCGCCGGGGTATGCATCAGTTGATGGCCGGCCGATCCGAGATAGCGCGGGTCGTGACCGTCGCTCATGAAGATAATGAGATTCTTTGCGTCCATCGTGTGCGTCACCGTCCGCTGCTGCTTGTGTCAACCGAATGCCGGTATAGTGCGATGTATCATATATGAAATTCGGGGAACGCCCATCGCATGTGTGATCGCTATCGAAAATTGCCGGACCGGTTTCTTAATCGATCAATAGCGTCGAGACGATGGTCGAGACCCCCGACAGGAGCAGCAGGATCAAGATGACCTGATTGAACCGGTCGGTTCCGATCTTCTCGTATGTTTTCCGCCCGAGCCATGCGCCCAGCAACGTGCCCGGCAAGGCGATCAACACGAGGCGGCCGACCTCGAGCGTCATGAATCCGCCATACGCCTGGGTCGCGGCGGCGAGGATCAGGATCGACAGGTTGAAGGCTTGGAAGACGCTTCGTTTCCGATCCTTGCTCCAGTCCTTCAGGCTGGCCCAGATTGTCGGGATCGGGCCGGACAATCCCGCGAGGCCGCCCAGGATACCGCCGCCGAACCCGACGAGGCCGTTCACGGCATTGCCGCCCCAGATTATTTTCGGGGCCGCCCGGCTCAACAGCATGAAGCTGCTGAACACGACCAGAAAGCAACCGATCACCAGCTTGAATCCTTGCAGAGAAATATCCGCAAGGAGGAGCGTTCCGATCGGCACGCCGATCAATCCGCCGAGAATGTACGGCAGGACGTCGCGCCACACGATGGCGTGCCAGACGACCCGAATCGTCTGTGCCTGGGCGACGATGGAGCAGATCACGACGATCGGCGCGGCCACGGCGGGCGGGACGGCGGACAGCCAGAACGGAAGCGCGGTCAGGCCCGTGCCGAACCCCGCGAGGCCGGAAACGAACCCGCCTGCCAGCGCGCCGGCCAGGATCAGCAGTTCGTTCGGTCCCATTTTGCCTCACTGCATGGCGGTTGGTCGCCCGCAGATGGCAATGATCGCACCCGCGTCGAGTAAGCGGCCGGTTCGGCGGTAGTTCCGATGAGTGCCGCGGACCATATGACTACAGCGCCGGCGGTCCATCCAGAAGGGCCAAACGCCGACCTTGGGTCATACCAATGTCACGGCGGGGGCCATCGCGCCGGATAGCGGCATCGGCTTCGATTGGCCACGACCATTCGCCGTGCTTAAACTGGGCTTCCGGCCGGTATCCCGCCGCCGAAACCGAAATCGAAGGATTGCCCATGCCCGAGACCCCCGTCATCGAGCGGATCGAATTCACCGTATTCGAGATCGTTGTCGAGAACATGACCGCCGACGCATCCGGTCTGAAGACGGGTTATGCGCCCGGGCGTGCCGATCCGCAGGTCAGGTTCGGTGTGCGGATTTATGCGGACACCGGCGTGGTCGGCGAATATGTGCCGGGGCGCAGCCGGGCGCGGGTAATAAAATCGGCAAGCGAAACGCTGGCGTATTCGTTGATCGGCAAACCCGCCCTCCAGCGGGAACGGCATTACCGGGCCTTACGCGGCATGACCACGCATATCGGCGAGGTGGGGATCGGGGCGCTCGATATCGCCTTATGGGACCTGGCCGGCAAACACTACAATGCACCCGTCGCGGAACTCTTGGGCGGCTACCGCGAGCGGCTGCCGGCCTATGCCAGCACCATCCACGGCGACCGCCATCCGAAGGGCCTGTCGAGCCCCGAAGCCTATGCCGATTTCGCGGAGCAGTGCTACGACCTGGGGTATCGCGCCTACAAGATGCACGGCTGGCATGGTGACGTTGAGGAAGAGTCGGCGATGATCCGCGCTGTCGCCGAACGCGTCGGCGGCCGGATGGCGATCATGTATGACGCCTCCAATCACCTAAAGACGCTCGCGGACGCGATCCAGATCGGCAGGGTCTGCGACGAATGCGATCTTTACTGGCTGGAAGATCCGTATGCCGACGGCAGCGTCTCGATCCACGGAAATCAGATGTTGAAGAAGAACATCCGAACGCCGCTTCTCCTCACCGAGCGGGTACGGAACCTGGAACCGACCATCGATATGCTGGTTGCCGGCGCAAGCGATTTCGCGCGGGCCGATCCGGACTACGACGGCGGCCTGACCGGCTGCCACAAGGTCGCCGTTGCGGCCGAAGGCCTGGGCATGGACGTCGAAATCCATTCCTGCGGACCAGTGATGCGCCATCTCATGGCCGCCTGCCGCAATGCGAATTATTACGAGGTCAACCTGGTCCATCCGGATTGCCCGAATCCGTGGTCCTTGCCCTTTTACACTGGCGGCTATTCCGATCAGCTCGACTGCGTCGACGCCGACGGGTGCGTCGGCATACCCGATGGGCCCGGATTCGGCGTCGGTTACGACTGGGACGCGATCCAAAAGGCGGCCTTGGAAACCACGGTCATCGACTGACCTATGCCGTCTCGCCCGCGTCTTCGATCTGATCCAAGACAAACCGGCATAGTTTGTGGGTAGGGCGCTGTACTTTAAGTAATATATTGCAAAAAATGGATATTCCAGCCTGTACGTTTTCAGGCGTCAGCGGCATGTCGCCCGCAAGAATGCGGCAACAGCGGCGTACGCGTGCGGACAGGTCGATATTTTCGATGCCGGCCTCCTGTGCCGTGTGCAACGTCCACAGCAACACCGCATTATCGTCGAAATCGGCCCGCATGCAGTCGTAGTGGCAGCGGACATACGGGTCCTGCCGGACGAAACGTGCGAGCCAGCCGCCGGATCGGTCGGGCGGGCTAAAGCTCAGATCTTCGGGTTTCCGAACGTGTCGGCGGTAGAGGCCGCGTTTGATGCGGTTCTCCGCGAGGCGGGTCAGGATTTCGAGTGCATTCCGGACGATGTCCGCAAAGGCGTTTTCGTCCGGATCGTCGGGGATCAGGCCGAATTGGCGCAGGCCGTAGACCCGGTCAAGTTTTTCGAGGCAATCCACGGTGACAGCGTTGGCGGTCATCGTCCATAGTTCCAGTCTGGGCGCGTCTTCCTAGAGTTTGCCCGTTCCGGAGGTCTCAGACCAGGACTTACCCCCGCCGCACCGCCGCACCGCCGTCCACCGGCAGGGTCACGCCGGAGA
This sequence comes from Alphaproteobacteria bacterium, assembly GCA_965228425.1. GTDB lineage: Bacteria > Pseudomonadota > Alphaproteobacteria > UBA8366 > UBA8366 > JAJFJD01. Next base: position 1,354,930 of record OZ245815.1, read on the forward strand.
TGAACTTGGCCTCGTCGGAGGCGAGGAACAGCGCGGCGTAGGCCACGTCCCAGGCGGTGCCCATTTTGTTGCCCAACGGCACCTTGGCGTCGCGGGCGGCGATCACGTCCTCGCGGCTCATCTCGTCGGTGATGCGCGATTCGACCGCCATCGGCGTGTTCATCAGGCCGGGCAGGATCACATTGGCGCGGATGCCGTAATCCGCGTTCATATAGGCAAGCTGTTCGGTCATCGCGACCACGCCGGCCTTCGACGTCTTGTAGGTCACGTAGGGATAGGAATCGAGCACCGCCATCGACGAGATGCTGAGGATCACCCCGCTTTTCTGCGCGCGCATGATCGGCAGCACATGCTTGCAGGTCATCACCATGCCGCGCAGGTTGACCGCTGTCACCCTATCGAAGGCTTCGACGGTGATGTCTTCGATCACCGCGTCACCGCCGGCGAGGCTGAAGCCCACATTGTTATGCAGGATGTCGATCCGGCCCCAATTCTCGTTGCAGCCTGCGATCATCTTTTCGAGCGACGCCTCGTCGGTCACGTCGGCTGCAGCCGCGGATGCGGTGCCGCCCTCGTCTGCGATGATCGACACGGTTTCTTCGGCCGAGGCGAGATCGCGGTCGACCACCAACACTTTGGCGCCTTCGCGCGCGAACAGCATTGCGGTCGCCCTGCCGTTGCCGATGGTTTCCCCCGGCGTTTGCCCGCCGCCCACGATGATCGCCACCTTGTCCTTCAGCCGCATGATTTCGTCCTTTTGTTGGATGACCGCAGTGTTGGCCCATCGTACGGGCGGCGAAGTATCCGTCAAATCCGCCCATTTCGGGCCGGGCGATAAAATTTTCCATCGGGAATCCCAACCAGTGCACGGCGGGCGTATAGTAATGCAAAGATTGAGGCGCTTGGCGAAAGGGAGTTTCCGATGAGCACGATTCTAATCACCCGCCGGTGCGGCTGGGCGGCGTTGGCCGGGTTCGCACTGTTTCTCTTGGCGGCGCCGGACGCGCAGGCGCATCACCCGCTGGGCGGGGCGATGCCGACGACCTTTTGGCACGGATTGTTGAGCGGGATCGGCCATCCGGTCATCGGGCTCGATCACTTCGCTTTCGTGATCGCCGTGGGCCTTGCCTCGCTGGCGCTGCCGGGTCGTTTCCTGATGCCGGCGGCGTTCCTGATCGCGACGGCTGCGGGAACGTTGATCCATCTCGGCGGAACGACCTTGCCGGCCGCTGAATTCGTAATCGCAGGCTCGGTCGCCCTTCTCGGGTTATTGCTGGCGATGCGGATCGCCCTGCCCGTCTGGGGGTACGGGGCTTTCTTCGCAATTGCCGGGCTGTTTCACGGCTATGCCTACGGCGAGGCCGTGTTCGGCGCCGAGGCGACGCCGATCGTGGCCTATCTGATCGGTTTCGTGGCGGTCCAATACGTGATTTCGGTCGGCGCGATGGAGGCCGTGCGTATGCTGGCGCGCCGGGACGGCGTGAGTCAGCCGGTGTTGGTCCGTGTCGCGGGCGGCGTGGTGGCCGGAGTCGGGATCGCCATACTGTATGCGTCGGCCGGTCTGGCGTAATCCGCGCTAACCGCCTTTCTCTCGGAACGGCCAGGAAATCAGCGCTGCCACGGCCGCGTAGAAGACGAGCATGAGCAGGTGGCCGACGATCCCGATTGGCGCCGCGCCGAACTCGTGGAATTCGAAGAAGGGTGTCCAGGCGAAGACGAGGCCGGGGATGAACCACATGTATAACCCGGCCAGGAAGAACAACCCGCCGATGAACGGGATGTAGATGGCGACGAACACGCCGAAATAGGCCAGGAAATAGATCACGCCCAGCACGGCGAGAAACACGCGCCATCGCCGCTGCTTCAGGAGTCCCCGCAGCCGGTCCATCATGGCCGGAGACGTAACATGTTTTGCCCGGGACGCGGCGGTATTGCGATACGTCTACTCGTCGGCATCGCCGGCGGCCTGCGCCTGCAACCAGCCGGATTTATAGGCGCGGATGTATTGCGGCGGGAACGGAAGCTGGGCACCTAGTCGAGCGGCCGCGCGCCAGGTCCAGTGTGGGTCGAACAGCATGCCGCGGGCCAGCGCCACCATATCTGCATGCCCATCGGCGATGATCTCTTCCGCATGCGCGGGGCGATAGATCATCCCGACGGCGATGACCGGGATTTCCGCGTCGCGCCGGACACGGGCCGCCAGTTCGACCTGATGACCTTCGCCGATGGGGATTCTCTGCGCGGGCGACAGGCCGCCGGAGGATACCGTGATGTAGTCGCAGCCCAGGGCCCGGAGTTCGCGGCAGAGGACGACCGCGTCATCCAGTGTCCAGCCGCCGTCGATCCAATCGGTCGCTGAAATCCGCGTGCCCATTGGCTTCTCGGCGGGCCAGATGGTCCGGATCGATTCGAAGGTCTCCAGCACGTATCGAATGCGGTATTCGAGCGTTCCGCCATAGGCATCGTCCCGCCGATTGCTGAGCGGGGACATGAATTCGTGCAGCAGATAGCCGTGTGCCGCGTGCAGTTCGATGGAGTCGATTCCGATACGGTCGGCGCGTCGCGCGGCGTCGACATGCGCGGCCTTCACGGTTTCCAGGCCGGCGGGGTCGAGTGGCGCGGGTGCGGGCCATCCCTCCGCGAAGGGCAATCCCGAGACGCCGACCGTCGGCCAGGCACCGTCCTCGGCGGTCAGGGGCGCGCCGCGTTCCTCCCAGGGCAGCTTTGCCGAACCCTTTCGGCCGGAATGCGAAAGCTGCATGCCGATCTTGGCGAAGCCGTGTTCCTTGCAAAAGGCCACGACGCGGGTCAGCGCTGCCTCGTTGGCATCGGAATAGAGGCCGAGACAGCCGGGGGTGATCCGGCCGCGTGCTTCGACATGGGTCGCCTCGATGACCAGCATGCCGACGCCGGACACCGCGAATTTGCCCAGATGCATCAGATGCCAATCGGACGCCGACCCGTCGACCGCACTGTATTGGCACATCGGCGACACGGTGATCCGGTTCGAAAGCTCCAATCCGCGCAGGCGGAGCGGCGAGAAAAGGGCGGTCATGGCGGGTTCCGTCGTTTGTTCCGTTTCGTCGCAAGTGTTTGCCGGTGGCTATCTTGACGGTGCTATTCGATTGAATACCTCTTTACCCGGCGCGCACCAAATTCGCGCTTCGATCAAATCGCCAGCAATCGAAAGGACACCCCGTCATGGCACATCCGGCCCGGCAGCAGCCGCCCCTCGAATCGGTCGATGCGGCGCTTCAGTATCTCGTGAAAACCGGCCAGAAACCGCGGACCTATATCGCCCAGGCGGGGCAAGCTTCGACCGAACGCGAGGCCGAGTTCAAGGAACATGTGATGACGATCCGCAATGGGCGATTGGTTCAGCAGGAGCGGACGTTGGATCGTGAGGGATTCGTCTTCACGCCGCATGAAACTCAGGTCGAGAGCTTCTTCGACCCGGACGAGGTCAAGGCGGTGTATGACGCCGAAGCGGCGGAACTGGTGAAACGGTTCAGCGGCGCGTCCCGGGTCCATGTGTTCGATCACACGTTGCGCGTGGCGTCCGACGAGACGCGGGCGGAGAAGAAACTGCGGGAACCCGTGCGCGTGGTGCACAACGACTATACGGACAAATCCGGGCCGCAGCGGGTGCGCGACTTGCTGCCGGACGAGGCCGACGACTTGCTGCAGCGCCGGTTCGCCGTGATCCAGGTCTGGCGGCCGATCCGCAACCCGGTGCAGGACCTACCGCTCGCCATTTGCGACGCGCAGAGCATTGCCGCCGACGACTTCGTGCCGACGGACCTTGTCTACCAGGACCGCATCGGCGAGGTGCTGCAGATCGCCCATAACCCGGACCACCGCTGGTTCTATTTCCCCGAAATGGAACGGAATGAGGCGCTGGTCTTCAAATGCTACGACTCGATGACCGACGGCCGGGCGCGCTTCTCGGCGCACAGCGCCTTCGAGGATCCGACGTCGCCGCCGAACGCACCGCCGCGCGAAAGCATCGAGACACGGACGCTCGCCTTTTTCTGATCGCAGTCGTCTTTCTGATCACGGGCGTCCGTTACCGGTAGATCGGATTTCCGCAATTCCCTAGACTGCGGTTCCTCCGGCCGCGCTCCGTGGCCGCATCCGATACCCTTGGAACCGTTGCCATCATGACCGAACCGTTGACGCTGTTTCTGGCGGGGCGCATGTCGAAGCCGCGCGAAGCGAAAATCCGCGAACAACTCACGGACGACTGGAACATCATCACGTGGACCGAGGAGGAGCCGTTCGAGCGGTTTGTCGAGCTGGCCCCGCAGGCTGATGCCCTGCTCGGCGGCCGGATTCCCGGCGACTGGCCGCCGGTGCCCCGGCTTAAGCTGTACCAGATTCCCTTTGCCGGGGTTGACTGGCTCAGCCCGTCGGACGTGCCCGCCGGTTGTTCGGTCTGCAACGCCTATGAACATGAAATTTGCATCGCCGAATATATCTACGGCGGGCTGCTGGAGTGGGAGATCGGTTTCCGCATCGCCGACGCCCGCATGCGCACCCACGGTTGGGACGGGCGGACCGCGGGGATCGGCCCGAACCACGGGGAAATGCACGGTAAGACGATCGGGATCGTCGGCTATGGCCGAATCGGCCGCGAGGTCGCCGCGCGCGCGCAGGCTTTTGGATTGCGCGCGATCGCCGTTTCCCGCAGCGTTCGGGACACGCCGCCGGAATTGGACTGGTACGGTACCTTCGACGATCTCGACCGGCTGTTGGAGGAAAGCGACTATGTGATCGCCGCGTTGCCGCTGACCGATGAAACCGAAGGCCTGATCGATGCCGGTCGTTTTTCCCGTATGAAACCGGACAGCGTGATCGTCAACGTGGGCCGCGGACGGGTGATCCACGAGGAAGCGCTCTACACGGCGTTATCGGAGAAACAGATCGGCGGGGCGGTGATCGATGTCTGGTACACCTACCCGACGCCGGAGGACCCGTCCTGCGCGCCGTCGCGGTTCCCGTTCGAAAAGTTGGACAATGTCATCATGACGCCGCATTTCAGCGCGCGCACTGCCCCCTTGCGCGCAAGGCGGCTGCGATTCGTGTGTGCGAATCTCAACCGCCTTGCCCGGGGCGAACCCTTGCAGAATGTCTGCTTCGTCGGGACCGGCTGACCGGCCCCGGCGCCCAAACCACGATGAGTTATTCGGCCGCTGCCGCCTCGTCCGGAAACAGCGTTCCGACATAGAACTCCTGCCGCTTCAGATTGGCGATGAACGCCTCCCTGAATTCAGGGGCGACCGATCCGGTGACCCTGTCGTCACCCATCAATGTGTCGGCCCATGCTTTGACCAGCGGGAAGTCGTCTAAAAGCCCCGTTTGCAATTTCTCATCGGCGATGAGGAACCGCTGCAGGAACGGCGCATAGGCCGCGTCCACGAGGCTCAGGTCCGGACCGTTGAAATAGGGTCCGTCGTTGCCCCGCTCGGCGAGGGCCTTCTCAAGCTTCGCCACCGTCGCCGGCGCGGCCTTGAGGCCTTCGTCGACCTTCGCCTTGTCCTTGTTGTAGTAGATGGTGCGGAATGCCCCGGAAAAGGTCGGGACGAAATCCGTCCAGGCCCGGTTGCGCGCCCGTTCGATCGGGTCTTCCGGATGCAGCCGTGGCGACACGGTTTCGTCCAGATACTCCGCGATCGCGTTGGATTCGAACAACGGAACGCCATCCACGTCCAGCACGGGCACCTTGCCGTGTGGCGAGATTTTCAGGAACCAATCCGGCTTTTCACGCAGATTGATATAGGTGACTTCGAAATCGACGGCCTTTGCACGCAAAGCAATCACGGCGCGCTGGACCCACGGTCACGTAACGGAACTTACGAGATGGTATTTTGTCATGGATTGATATCCCTTCGATGCTCGGGATTGAACGATCGTACCGTAACGATAGGGACCGGAACCCGTGCCGTCAAAGGGTAGCGCACCGGTCAATCGAGCGGGCGGTCGAGAATGACGCCCTCGGAAATAAGCGTTTCGATCTCATTGCGCCCGACGCCGACCGACGTCAGTACGTTGGCCGAGTGTTCACCCAGCCGCGGGGCGAGGTTTTCGCTCTTCGTGCCGATCGACGAAAATGTGGCGACCGGGCGCAGATTGAAGACTTTCCCTTCGGCGGGATGCTCGTGTTCCTGATACAGGCCGACATCGTTCAGATGCGGGTCGGCGACCAGGTCTTCGAAGGTTTTGTAGGGCATCGCCGGCACATCGAGGCGTTCGAAAATCTCGATCCACTCGGCGGTCGTCTTCTTCTGCAGATGCTCTTCGCGCAGCCCGTTATAGGCGTCGATGTTGTGATAGCGCGCCGTCACCGAGTCGAAGCGCGGATCGTCCTTGAACTCAGGATGGCCGATGGCTTCGAACAGGGCGAAGGCCTGCTTGTCGCTGTTCGCCGACAGGCAGATATAGCCGTCTTTCGTCTGGATCGGCCGCGCGTTCTTGTCCAGCACCCGAAGGTCGCCGCTGGGACCGTCGGATCCGGGATAGATGAGCTGGCCGAAATGCTCGGTCAACACGAAGGCGGCGGTATTCTCGAACATCGGAATCTCGATATGCTGGCCTTCGCCTTCGCGGCCCCGGTTGATCACGGCCAGCAGGATCGCCTGGGTCGCCATCAAGCCGCCGAGCCGGTCCGCCAGGACCATCGGCAGGAAGCGGGGCGTGCCGCTTTGCCGTTCGTGGCAGGCGGCAATCCCGCCGACACCCTGAATGACGTTGTCGTAGGCGGGCTTGTCCTTGTAGCGGCCTTCCTGTCCGAATCCGACGATGCTGCAATAGATCACGTCGGGGCGGATCGCCCTTGCCGACTCGTAATCGAGGCCGAGCCGGGCCAGCGCCCGGGGCCGGATGTTCGACAGCACCACGTCATGCGCCGCCAGCAGTTTCGCGATCAACGGTTTTGCCGCCGGGCTTTTCAAATCGATCGCCAACGACTTCTTGTTCCGGTTCAGCATCATGAATTTCGGCGAGAGTTCGCCGCTTTTCGACTTGCCGCCGAGCTTGCGGAGGATATCGCCGCCGGGCGCTTCGATCTTGGTGACGTCCGCGCCGTAGTCCGCAAGGAATTGTGTCGCATAGGGACCGACGACGACTGAGGACAGGTCGAGGACACGGACGCCGTCGAGGGGGAGGTTCGCCATGGATCAGGCCTTCCAGGTGAGAGTGGCTTCCGACGCGATCGCGCCGCTGTCGTCCGCCGCCCACAGGCGCGCGGCCGCGTCGCCCTCCGGCTTGCCCATCAGGGCGATAGGCCGGTTCACGTAGAGGGCCCGCCGGTTGGTGACGCGGAACTCCTTGAGCGGCCCCGGCCGGTTCCGGCGCGCCATCTCGATCAGCATGATTGCGGTCAAGCCGCCGTTCACGATGCGCTCGGGATAGCCTTCCTCCTCCCGCGCGTAGCTCTCGTCGTAGTGAATGCGGTGGGCGTTGAAGGTCACCGCCGAGTAGCGCAGCAGCGTGGCCGGCGTTGGCGTGGCGCTGTCGGTCCAGGGGCAATCGGTCGGTGCTTGGGGGCCTTGCTTGGGCGGGCCCGACGGTTTTGCCGCATCCGTCGCCTCCGCGCGATAGACCAATGTCTGTTCCTCGCGCACGCAGAGGCCGGCCGCCGTGTTCATGTCATGGGTGATCGTCAGGAAGGCGAGCAACCCCGACCGTCCTTCCTTGATCTCGCCCTTGGAAATCGTCGAGACGCGCTCGACCTCCGCGCCGATCTCCAACGGCTGCTCATAATACACCGTGCGCCCGGCGAACATGCGGCGCGGCAGGGGAAGCTTCGGCAGGAAATCGCTGCCGCGGGCGTGTCCGTCCTTCGCGAGTACGCTTGTCGGCGCGGTCGGGGTGAACAGGATGACGTACCAGCCGTCGGGCAGCGGCGCGCCGTTCTCCAACCCCTCGCCGGTTTGATCGAGCGTGGCGGCAAGGCGGCGCGCCAGCGGGGCCGACACTTCGTCGTGGGTGACTTCCTGCTTGCCGAGGGCGCTTTCGAGCGCGTCTTCCAGTTCGTTTCGCATTATTCCTGATATCTTTTTGTTGAGTGGGTTCGGCCGAAACCGCCGACGGTTGAGATGCGTCTCCATCCATAATACTAAAGACGGGCCGTTTCGGCATTTTGCGGCGAAGACGGATTTGAGGGTTAGGTCCTGGACTCTGTAGACGACCAAATGGTCCTGGTTGAAAAACTCCGGCGCGCCGGTGCGGTGACCGAGGCGCTGGCGATTTGCCGAGACCTGATCGCGGCATCGCCGGACGCTGCGGCGCCCCTTCTGGCGGCGGCCGAGATTTGCGACGCGGAAGGATATCCGGATGACGCCATCCGCAGTTTCGAAGCGGCCGTCGCGTTGGACCAGGCGGCGCTGCCGGCCCGCAACCGCCTGGCGGAGCTTTACGACATCGTGTCGCAGCCCGACCGGGCGGTAGCGGTGCGCCAGGATCTCATTCCTCTGGCGCGGGAGGATGCAGCCGACGCCTACGCCCGTATTGCAGATGAGGCGCGGGATAATCCCCTCTACGAACGCGATGAACATCGGCTCGCCTGGTCGCAGGCGGTCTTGATTTACACCCATGCCGTATCCCAGGTCGCCGGGTATCACGTTGCCGCCGGTGAATTCGAGGCGGCCGAACGGTTCTACAAAGAGGCCTTGCATGTGCTCGCCGATTGGTCGGAACAAGCTAATGCGGTCGATGGTTTGCGCCGGACATTCGAGACGGTGGCCCAGGCATTCGGGCAATGTCATGCCGACATGGCGGGGCTGCGGGAACGGCAAGGGGACCTCGGCGGTGCGGTTTATCATCTCGAGGAGGCCTGGCGCGCGCGTAGGGTTCCTTCCCCGGATGAACGCGCGCGGCTGGGAGAGGTGGCGGCCCGTTGTGCGCCGGATATCGCGGGGATTTGCGATGCCGTGTCGGAATTTCTAGGCGCTCCAGCGCCGCCCGCCGCGGTGCCGATCACACGATGGGATTTCGTGCGCAACGCGCGGCGATGGCTGGCGGATATCGAGGAAAGCAAAATCGGGCGGGATATGTCGGCGGGGCGAAACGTCGCCATTCCCGCGTTCAACGCACACCATATTCAGGTGTTCTTCGCCTTGGCGTGTGTGTTGCTGGCGCGCGGCCACCGGGTCGACCTGCTTTGGATGCCATGCCTGGAGTTTCAGCGGAATTGCGACCCCGAACCGGGTTATGAGAATTGGGACGAAGTGCTGCTGGCGTCGGAGATGGAGCGGTTCGCGGCCAGCGGCCTGCCGGACGGATTGCGGTTGATCGATCTGCGCGAGGTCAATCTCGCGCCGTCCTCTCCGGACTTCGAGGCGGCGGCGGATCGGTTGGCCTATATCGATCTGCGAAACCAGTATCACGATACGTCGATCGATGTGAGCGAAGAGCCGAACAAATCGCACAAACGAAACCGGTTGCTCAAGAATCTCGACGCGATGCGGCGCATGGCGACCTATCTGTCGGACCGTGACGTTGACCGGCTCGTGCTGTTCAACGGTGGCGTGATGGAATACGGCGCGGCCTTTCATGCAGCCCGCGCGGCGGACGTCACCGTTGTCGAGTGGGAACAAAGCGCCCACCGCCGCGGCGATTTCGTGTTGGCGATCAACCGATGCCACGGCGATCTGGATATGACCCGGATATGGGCCGACAATTCGCCGCACCGGTTGACCGAGGATCGCCGGCAGCGGGCGGCGGCATGGCTGTCCGGCAAGGATGCGGCGGCGGATCTATCGCGCCGACCGCGGGGACGATTCACGCCGGATGCGCCGGCGCGCGACCTGATTGCCGGGCTCGATCTCGATCCGTCCAAACCGGTCGCTGCCTTGTTTCCAAACCTGACCTGGGACACATCGGCGCTGGACCGCGAGGTCGTTTTCGATTCGGTCCAGGATTGGGTGCTGCAGACGGTCGCGTTTTTCGCTGACCATCCGGAATGGCAACTCGTTGTCCGTATCCATCCGGCGGAGCAAGTGCGGTCCGAGGAATATATCGGAGAAATCCTGAAGGATCGGTGGCCGGACTTGCCGGAAAATATCCGGGTCGTCGAATCGCGCGACCCGTTGTCGAGCTACCGCTTGTTGGATGCCACGCAGCTTGGCCTCTATTACACCGGCACGTTGGGTCTGGAGATGACCATGATGGGCATCCAAGCTGTCACGCCGGCGCGGCCACTGTATGGCGGGTACGGGTTTACGCGCGAGGCTGCGACGCCGGAAGACTATTTCCGCACGATCCAGTTGGCCTTCGAAGACCCGGATGCCAGTGCGTTGACGCAAGATGAGATCGACTTATCCTGGGTTTTTTCTGACCTCTACATGACGCAGGCGCCGAAGTCTTTCCCCTGGTCATACCAGCAATTTTGGCCGAGCATTTTGGAGGAATGGCCGATGCGTCGCGTCCTCGGCGCGGAGGGGGAGGCTGCGTTCGGCAAGGTCTTCGCGGTTTTCGCGGGCGAAGTCGATCTTCCGGATGGGATCGTCGGTGATTTGAGCTGAGCGGCGGCCAGTAGTAGCCGGCCTAGTCGGCGGCGTCCCAATACCGAAGTTTATCGGCGGCTTCCTGCTCTCCGGGCAATATGCGTTTCTCGCCGTCGCCCCACGCCTCCGGGATCGTGCGGATGTATTGCACCAGCAATTCCAACCCACGGCGTTCCAGCGACGCGGCCTGATCGCTGCCGTACATCGCCCGGTCGAGGGTGATATGCCGTTCGATGGCGACTGCGCCCAGCATGACCGCCATGATGCTCGGCGTGATGCTGACCTCATGCCCGCTGTACCCGACCGGGCACTGGAAGCGCTGCGCCAGTTTGTGGACCATCTGCATGTTGAGATGCTCGACCGGGGCCGGGTATTCGGCGACGCAATGCATCAGCACGAAAGGACATTCCGCGGCCCGGAATATCGCCACCGCCCGGTCGATGTCGCGGTACCGGCTCATTCCGGTCGAGATGTAGGTAAGCTTTCCGTCGGCGGCGACCGCCTCAAGGAAAGCGACATGCGTCAACATCGCCGACGCGACCTTGTTGAACGGCAAGTCGTAAGGCTTGAGGAAGCCCAAGCTTTCGATATCCCAGGCCGACGCGGACCACTGGATGTCCAATTCGCGGCAATAGCGGTCGATGACGTCATACTCCGCGCGTCCGAACTCGAGCCCTTCCTTCTGTTCGCGCTGCGTCGTTCCCCAGGGGCTCTCGCGCGACCCGGCCAACATTTCCGGCGCATAAACCGTGTCGATTGTGCGTTTCTGGAACTTCACGGCATCGCAGCCGCTTTGCTTGGCCAGGTCGATCAACTTCTTCGCCAGCGCGAGATCGCCGTTGTGATTGATCCCGATCTCGCCGATGACCGTGACATGCCGGGCCAAGGGAACCGGGCCGCCGATCAGGGTGTCCAAATCGGCGTGGCTTGCATAATTCATGGCTAGTCCGTTGCCGTCCGCGCGTTGCGTGCGATGCAGATCAATGTGTCGGAACGAAGCGTCGATTCCAAGCAGCGCCGATAGAGCCGGTCGGCGATGCGGGCAAAGCCGGATTTTACGTTGCGGGACGGGCGCTTAAGCTGTGGTTGGCCTTTCGTCACCCAATGCCAGGCGTTTCCGAAGGCGTAGCGCTGCACGCCGATTAGCGACTCGACGATGTAACCGCTGTCCTCGAGGACGCGCCGTAAGGTGGACGGGGTGAAATAGACGAGATGGGCCGATTGGAAATGAAACGCCCGGTACGGCGCCGATAGCCGGACATACAGGTCGGCGAAATTCGGCACCTCGACAACCAAAAAACCGCCCGGCTGCAATACGCCGCGAATCTCGTCCAGGAACGGGAGCGGCCGGTCGATATGCTCCAAGACCTGAAACGCGCAGGCGATATCGATGCTGGCCGGCGGTATGCCGGCGGTGGACAGCGGCGGCAGGCGCACGTCGAGCCGTAATTCGTCTTTCGCGAATGTCTGACGCGCTGCGCCCGGTTCGATTCCGATGGCCCTATCGACCTTGTCGCGAATCTCCGACAGGAAAAACCCGTACCCGCAGCCGACTTCGAGCAGCCGATGGTCTGACGAAAGTTGCGGTGTCAGGAATTCGACCCGGCGCATTACATCGGCGCGGGTGCGTCGGGTGTAGTCGTCCCAGTCGAAATCGTCCCCATGCGTGTTCAGCAGTTGGGTATTGCTGTCGTAGAACGCCTGTTGCGCGGCGGCATCCATGCGCGGCCATAGGAATACCGCGTCACAGTCGCTGCAGCGCAAGGCGCAGGGCGCATAGGCGTCGCTGGCGTCACGCACCGCCGCGTGGATGACGGGGAAGCGGCCCGATTGCGTGTCGCAGACCGGACAGACGGCGTTCACATGCGCGCCTTCAGCAGGAACTCGGCGAACCGCATGTCGTCCTCGGTGTCGATGTCCCACGCTTCGATATGGTCGGTGACATGGCCGATCGGATCGCCGTAGTGGAAACTTCGCTCGCGCAGCAACGGTTCGGCCGGGGCGCAATAGCAGATCCCATTCAGCGTGTGCAGCAGCGGGGCATCCTGCGACTGAAAATTCGTCAGCTTTTCCTCCGTGATGTGCCGAATCCGGCCGTCGTCCGTGAGTGTTCGAAGGTGATGAATTGTCTTTCCCAGCGCACTGACGCTGAGCACGTTGTCGGCGGCGTCGACGGCGCGATCGACCACCGCGTCGATGGTCGCGGCGGTGCGCAGTGGAAAGGTCGGCAGCAGCATGACGCAATAGTCGAAGGCGTCCGTGCCGCCGAGCGCCTCCAGCGCCGCGATGATCGGAACGGAGGCGTGTACCGCGTCGCCGCTCATTTCCGGGGCGCGCGTAACGGTTTCCAGCCCGGCTTGTTTCGCGTGCGCGAGGATGTCCGGGTCCTCCGAGGTGAGGCAGACGGCGGTCAGCGATCGGGCGGCTTTCGCGGCGTCGAAGGTGTGGTCGATTAGCGGTTTGCCGGCGATCGGGCGCATGTTCTTCCCCGGCGCCCGGCGGGATCGCGCCTTCGCCGGAATGACCCCGAGGACCCGCGCCGCCACGACGTTCTTAGGCCGCGTCGCGGGTGTCGACCGCGGGCTTCAGGATATTCATCAGGATATGCCGGTTGAGATAGCAGTCCCAGACAAGGTGGATGCGCAGCCGGCCTTCCTCGTTCTCCACCCCGTGCATGCGGCCCTGGTTGAAGATGTAGACGGTGCCCGGCGCCATTCTGTAACGGATGTCGTCCATGATGAAATGCACCGACTCGTTGGTGACGATCGGCAGGTGGAAGCGCAGCTTGTAATGCTCCTCGCGCTTCGGGATGCCGAGGATGAGTTCTTTGTGCTGGCCTAGACCGCCGCCGGCCGCGATGGTCTGCATGCGGAAGTTCTGCAGGTCCGATTGCCCGAAATAGCGCTCGAAGAACTGCGGCACTGCGCTCAAGTCTCGGTGAAAGTGACGGTCGGCCTTGCTCCAATGATGATCGTCGGTGACGTAGAGGTAGTCGTCCTTGGAATTGTACAGGCTGTACTGCCGGACCAGACCGGACTCGATATGCCAGTCGGGGCTTTGCGCCTTCACGTATTGATAGGTGCCGTGGCGTTCGTCGACATTCTGGCCGAACTCGGCGGCCGCCAACGCGCGCGCCTCCTCGCAAAGCGCCTGATACAGGTCGGGGTCACAATCGAACAACGGCAGGATGCCGATGCTGCCATCGACCAACCCGCCGATTATCCGATCGACGGCGGGATCCTGCTTACGGGAGTCTTCGGAAATGGGGGCGAAGTCGTTCATGGCTGCACGCGGCTCGTTCCGTTGTCAGTGCCGAATGGCGAGTATTTCGTCTATCTTTACGAATATTAGGGCATTGCGGTGAATGTTTGTATATTAAAGTAACGGAATAACGGAAGAAATGTAATGGCGTCGAAGACGATTTGGCATGTCGGCGGATGGAACCGCAACTACGGCGACTTCGCCATCCAAGCCGGTCTGCAACGCATGCTGCGCCGCGTCGCCGACGAGCCCTTGATCTTCGTTCCCGTCGATTGCCAGCAGACTTGGTTTCATCCGGCGCTGATCGATCGCATGAATGCCGAGGCGGACCTGCTGCTCGTCGGCGGCGGCGGCATGGTCTTCAACCGGCCGGAAGACGACAGTCATTCCGGTTGGCAATTCAACATCGCGATGGACGATCTGCCCCGCCTCGACATTCCGCTCGTCGTCCACGGCATCGGCTTCAACCAGTTCGCCTACGACCGGTCGGGATTCCGGCCGCAGATGAATGACCATTTGCGCCGGACCCAGGAAACGGCGGCGCTGTTCTCGACGCGGAACGAGGGGACGCGGGCCGAATTGGTGCGCCGCGGCTTGGATGGCGATGCGATGCCCGTACTGCCGGATTCCGGCATGTTCGTCGCGCCCAGCCCGATCGACCTACCCGGATCGGATGATGGTCTGGCGATCGGCGTGAATTGGGCCGGCGACCGGATCGAACAGCGTTGGCCCGGCGAGCCGGAGGAGACTGCGGCGGCGGTCGCCGGATCCCTGGCCGAGGCGCTGCGCGACGTGTTGGCGGCGCGCGGCGGTGGCAAGGTGCTCTGGGTGCCGCACCTGATGGAGATCGACCGGCATGCACGGACCGTCTTCGAGGACGTGTTGGGGGCATCGCTGATCGATCTGGAACAGGCGATGGCGTATATCTACCCGCCATCGCCCTACCAGGTACCGTTCCTGGCCGATATCTACCGGCAATGCGATCTGGTGATCGGCATGCGCGGCCACGCCAACATCATCCCCTTCGGTGTCGGCACGCGCGTGATCGGCATCGGCAGCCACAACAAGAACCGGTTTTTCCTCGAAGAGATCGGCGAGCCGAATGCGCTGATCGACGTCCGGGGATATCCGGAAGGCTGCAATGCCGGCGCCATGCGCGCGCTGATCGATCGCGTGCTCGACGACGACGGACTGCCGCAACGTCTTGCGGGCAAAAGAGATGCATTCGTCGACATTGCCGACGCGTTCAACCGACGGGCGCTCGCGCTTATCGGTTGATAAGGCGCGTCACTCGGCGGCGGCGTCCGCTGCGGACATCGCTTCCAATGCGGCTAGGTCCGGCAAGATACGCCCGAACTCCGCGTCGTCGGCCGTCATTTCCTCCAGCGCGAGGCCGAAGGACAGCAGGTCCAGGTCGTTCTTGTAGGCGCCGACCAGGTTCAGGCCGAACGGCATCCCGGTCGGGCCGCGCCCGGCGGTCATCGTCACGACGGGGGCGCCGGTCAGGGTGAATGCACCGTTGATCGTGGCCCGGCCTTCGTCGACCGTGAAATCGTACTCGTCGATACCGTGGCGGTCGTTCTCTTCGGCCATCGCCTTTTCCCTGGCCTCGATCTCGGCGAGGGTCGGCAGTGGATTCTGGTGGCCTGGAACGATCAGCAGGTCGTAGTCCCGGTAAAAATCCTGCAGCCGCCGGAAGGTGCGGGTCTGTTCCGCCTGCGCCCAGGCGACATCCTCGACGCTTTGGGCATAGGCGCGGCGCAGATCCAGGCGCTTGTACTCGGTCACGCTGGGCGGGTCCTGCTTGTACATTTCCGCCAGGCCCGGAATGAACTTCATCGGCCGGAGCGTCCAATAGGCGCGGTTGATCTCGCCGAGCGGCGGATCGCAGCGGGTCACCGATTTGAACAGGCCTTCGATCCGTTCGATTTTCGCCTCGAAGGCGGCGCGGATGTCGTCGTTCAGGTTGACGAAGCCGAGATCGGTGGAGACCGCGACGCGTAGGCTGCTCAGATCGCCGGCGCGAACCTTCAGAACATCCTCGGGCGCGACGTTGTGGTCATAGGGATCGGGGCCTCCGCTGACCATCCCGGCGAGGAAGAGTTGTGTATCCGCCACCGTCCGCGCCATCGGGCCGCGGATGCTGGTCGGGTTGAAGGCATGGATGTGATCGTCATGCGGCACCACACCGGGCGAGGGGCGCATGCCGCAGATGCCGTTCGCGGCGGCCGGCCCGCGGATGCTGCCCCCGGTGTCCGAGCCGCTGGCCAGCGGCACCATCGATGCCGAGACGGCGACGGCCGACCCGCCGGAGGAGCCGAGGCAGGATACGTTCGTGTCATAGGCGTTCCGGGTCAACCCGAACAGCCGGTTCTTGCTCGTCATGCCCTGCAGCAGTTCGGGAATATTGGTCTTGCCGACGATGACGGCGCCGGCCCGGCGGACCGCGGCGGTCGTGCAATCGTCCTGCTCGGCAACGCGGTCCTTCCATGGCGGAAATCCCTGCGTCGTCGCCATGTCTTTCAGGTGATACGATTCCTTCATGCCAACCGGCAGTCCGTGCAGCGGCGGCAGGATTTCACCCTTCGCGACCTGGTCCGCTTTTTCGGCGGCGTCGCGGCGCGCGTCTTCCAGGCACAGGACGACAAAGGCGTTCAGCGTCGGGTTCACGGTGTTGATCCGGGCGATGCAACTGTCCAGCAGATCGACCGGCGAGATGCGCTTGTCGCCGATCATGCGGCGCAACTCGGTGGCCGGCAGATCGCATAATTCGGTCATGGGATATCTCCTTCCAGGCGGCCCGGGACGCCGGAATGCATCACACGGGGCAACCTCAATCCTACACCTTGGCGCGCGGCGCGCCGAGGAGAATCAAGTCGCCGGTACCAGGTTGTCGAGGAATTGCAGCGCTGAATTGTGCCACGAGAACCGCATCGCATAGTCGCGGCATTCCGCCGGCGCTAGGTCCAGGGCGCAGCCGACCGCCGTTTCCAACTGTTCGTTCAGGCAGCCGACGGCGGCGCCGTTGATCACATCGCGCGGCCCCGCAACGGGATATGCCGCGACCGGCACCCCGGACGCCAGCGCCTCCAACAACACCAGGCCGAAGGTATCGGTCCGGCTCGGAAACACGAAAACGTCGCTCGCTGCATAATAGCGGGCAAGGTCTTCGCCCTTCTTCATGCCGACGAAGCGGACGTCCGGGAATCGTTTGCGGAGGACGCGAAGCTGCGGACCGTCGCCTACGACGTATTTTGTTCCGCAGAACGGCAGACGCAGGAACTCGCCGATGTTTTTCTCGACGGCCACGCGCCCGACATATAGGGCGATGGGACGCGGATCGCTCAGGAAGGTCTTGTCCCGAGGATGGAACAGATCGGTATCCACGCCACGGGACCAGCGGACGATGTTCTCGAAACCGCGGTCTCGCAATTCTGTTTCGATCGACGGGGTCGCAACCATGACCCGCTCGGCGCCGGCGTGAAATTTGCGCAGGATCGCCGAGGTCCAGGCGATCGGGATGCGGGACCGGGCGTGGACATACTCGGGAAACTTGGTGTGATAGGCGGTTGTGAACCGCAGCTTGGAGCGGCGGCAATAGCGGTGCGCGGCCATGCCGAGTGGGCCTTCGGTCGAGATATGCACGGCATCCGGCCCAAACCGTTCGATCAAGGCAGGCATCCGGCGCCCGGCGTCGATGGCCAGCCTGATCTCCGGATATGTGGGGCACGGAATAGTCTTGAAACGGGCTGGGCCGATCACGGAAACGTCGTGGCCGAGGGCGCGCAGTTCGCCGCTGACCGTGCTCAGCGTGCGAACGACGCCGTTCACCTGGGGGAACCAGGCATCGGAAATGATGAGGATACGCATGTTGGTCGACCGAAGCGGGCTGGACGGGTCAGGTAGCCGGCTGCAGGCTACGGCCCTTGTTAGTTCCGTGTCGTTTCCGCGTCGTCGTCAGGTCGGGGCATAGGTCGGCCCAATAGATCAACTCGAGGCGGCCGTCCGAATGCTCGACCAGGGCCGTGCAACTCTCGACCCAATCGCCGTCGTTGCAGTAGAGAACCCCATTGATATCGCGCATTTCCGCATGATGGATGTGGCCGCAGACCACGCCGTCGAGGCCGCGTTGGCGGGCGACGTTTGCGACCGCTTCCTCGAACTGGCTGATGTACTCGACCGCATTCTTGACCTTGTGTTTCAGGTAGGCGGATAGCGACCAGTACGGAAAGCCGAGAAGTTTCCGTACGGCATTGAAGTGATTGTTCACGGTGAGCAGGATGTTGTAGGTCCAATCGCCCAGCAACGCGATCCATCTGGCATAGCGCACGATCACGTCGAACTCGTCGCCGTGGATTACGAGCAGCCGCTTCCCGTCGGCGGTCTCGTGAATGCACTCGCGCCGCATATCGACACCGCCAAATTGAAGCCCGGCGAATTGCCGGGCTGCTTCATCGTGGTTGCCGGGGATAAAGACGACCCTTGTTCCCTTGCGCGCCTTGCGCAAGAGTTTCTGAACCACGTCGTTGTGGGTCTGCGGCCAGTACCACGAGCGCTTCAGGCGCCAGCCGTCGACGATGTCGCCGACGAGATAGATCTGTTCCGCCTTCGTGTGTTTGAGAAAATCGAGAAGGAACTCCGCCTTGCAACCGCGAGTCCCCAAATGGATATCCGAAATCCATATCGTGCGGTAACTACTCTCACCCCGTATTCCGTGCATGGCTCGATCCTATGCCAATAATGGAAATATAATGGAGGCGCTATACAAGGTCTTTATTTAATAAACAACATAGAAACACTGCATAAATCACAATATTCATCAATCTATAAAGAAACGGAAACAAACGATCTGTTTTTATCTAGAAGTTTTACAGTTCTGTGATGGTGAAGGTTTCCAATGGCGAAAGGACACGAATTGATGGGCGAATACGTCGATGCCTGACGGACCACGTTATTTGGTTATCCACAACCCGATCTCCGGGCGGCGGCGCGGCGCATTCCTATCGGACGTGCTTTCCGAGATGTCGGCCGCCGGATGCAGGGTTGAGCTGTATCACACCACGGCGGCGGGCGATGCGGAGCGGCGAGCCCGCGATGTGGACGAGGGCGCCTTCGACGGCATCGTCGTCGCGGGCGGCGACGGCACGATCAACGAGACGATCAACGGCCTCGAAGCGTCGTCCATTCCGCTCGGCATCATTCCCATGGGGACGGCCAACGTCTTGGCGGCGGAACTTGGGCTACCGACCTCGGCCAGTGCGGTGGCGGATGTGCTGGCGCAGGGCAACCGCCGTCGAATCTATCTCGGCAACGCCTCGGGCCGGCGGTTTGCGATGATGGCCGGAATCGGCTTCGACGCTCATGTGGTGGCAAACCTCAATGCGCCGCTGAAGCGCTGGATCGGTAAGGGCGCCTATGTCTGGCAGAGCTGTATCGAATTCATGCGCTATCGACCGATCCTCTACCGTATCCGTGTGGACAACACCGATTGGCACGCCGCGTCGGCGGTGATCGCGAACGGCCATTTCTACGGTGGGCGGTTTGTTTGCGCACCGGATGCGCGGTTGGATGAGCCGCGGCTCCACGTTTGCCTGTTCCGCCGGACGGGCAGACTGCAGGTCTTGCGCTACGGGAGCGCCTTGGTGACGGGGCGATTGAGCAATTTGAAAGACGTTGCCGTCGTCCCGGCGACAACCGTGACCGTCTTGGATTCCGAGGACGAGCCCGTTCAGGGAGATGGCGATATCGTCGCACGGCTTCCGGCGACGGTTTCCGTCGAGATCGACGGTTTCGAAGTTATTGCTCCATTGCCATCCTGAAGCCCCGTCTCCGCGAACAGCCTTGCCCGCCGGGGCCAAATCATCGGCATTGCAGTAGGGTCAGGCGCAGCGCCCGCGCGGGCCGTCGAACAGGACATAGCCCCAGGTCGAGACACGGTGATCGGCCGGCCGCCACAAATGACCCCACGGAATTTTAGCGCGATCGAACGGCAGGGCCTGAATGTCCGCCGGAGAGAGCGACAGATATGGGCCGGCGTCTTTCGGAAATCTGTCCTCGTCCCGTTTCATCGGCCAGACGACGAGGCACCGCCGACCGGTATCGGCGGGCCCTGGCGGTGGCTCGTAAGTCGGATTATTCAGCACGTAAATGCGCGCTTTGGGAAAGGCGGCCCGAAGGTTTCCCGCGGTGTTGCCGTTGCGGATCACGATGGTGCCGGTCGCGAAGCCGGCTTGGGCCAGCGCGTCGGCGAGTTTTGCGTACGGCACCAGGGGCCGGCATTTGTTGCAGAGCGGCGGGCCGACGACGAGATGCGCGGTGCGCAAGCCGACGACGAACACGCAGATGCCGATGACGATCGCCAGGTAGAGGCGGATACGTCCCGCGGTTGGGTTCGCCCGGCGCACGCGGCAGAAAAAGTAGAGCGGCGCGACGAGCAGGAAGGGGTGCAGCCAGCGTTCCTTATACTCGCCGACACCGGCCAGCAAGACGCCGAGAATCAGCAACGTCAGCCCGGCCAGCAGCATGATGCCGGTCAGCCGTTCGATGTCCGAATCGACCTCCGGCGGCGCTGGCGCGCGGCGTAACCCACGGGGAAACAAGAGCAGCAGGATCGGCAGCAGGGGCGACAGAAAACCGAGACTGGTCAGCGCCGCGCTCAACAAGCCTTTGCCGATCCTCGCCGGATTCCCGGTATCGTTGCCGGGGCCGACGGCGCTGCGGAATACGGTGTCCAGGTCCGTCGCGCCGCTAAGCAGCCACCAGGCGTAGGGCGAAATGACGGCGGCGGCGACGGCGAGGCTGATCAACAGTCTCGGCGACAGCAGCCTTCGCCGAAAGTGGGGCGTCAGCAAGCTTCCGACCGCGAGGCATCCCAAGAAGGCGCCGAAACTCAGTTTCGCCAGCAGGCCGGCCCCGATCGCGAGGCCCAGGAGCACATGGGCCGTCGCTGTCCCACGGTCATTCGCCCGTAAAAAGGCGTAGAGCGTCGCGGTGCAGGCGAGCATCAAGACTTGCGTCTGCGTGACGCCTTCGTGCAGGTTCCAGCCGATTTGATAGAGCAGAAGCAGCGACCAGGCGGTCAACGATGCGTAGCGGGTGTCGCCGAACAGGCGTTGCGCGATCCGGAAATACAGCAGGAAGGTCGCGGACAGCAGCCCGTATTTGAGAATCAGGAAACTGACCAGGGTCGGACCGGTGACGCGCTGTACGAGCCATAACAGCCAAGTGTAGAGCGGCGGTTGGCGCGGGTCGTATCCGGGCGCCAAGGACTGCGTGAAGACTCCCTCGATCGCGTCGTCGACGCCGATCGTATTGGACAGCGACAGCCGCAGTATGAAATGGACGGCGCAATAAAGCGCCAGCAACGCCGCAAACCGGCCGAAACGCCAAGGGTCCGGTAACGGCGGCGATGGGGCGGTGTGGGATGAGGGCACGGCGGTCGACACGGTCACTGTGGTTCCAAATTTGCCGAGGATGCCTATATCCAGGGGGCACCGTGGCGTCGCTAGCATTCGGGCTAGAATATAGCAATGCCAATACGGTTGCAGGTGCGCGACCGTCGACCGCGCCGCGGTTGCGGCGGCGGGCGATGCGCATTAACGTTGCGGCGGATGGGGCACGTCCGGTTACGCCGTATCGCCTCTAACGGTCGGGCGATGCAAGGGAGCGGCAGTTGAGGGAACCGCCGTTGCCGATGGAAAGGATGCTGTCGTGACATTACTGAAAAACTGGGTCGTGACGATTGCCGTATCGTTGTTGATATGGGGCTGCGCCAGCGTCGACGATATCGTGCCGCCGAAAGTCAATTTGGTGAATATCGTCCCGATCGCGTCCGGACCGTTCGAACAACGGTTTCGCGTCGATCTGCGTGTCAGCAATCCGAACGATTTCGATATTCCGCTCAGCGGATTGTCCTTTGATATCGACGTGAACGACCTCTATTTCGCGACGGGTCTGTCGAACGAGGAGGTTTTGATACCGCGGCTCGGCAGCGCCGTGGTATCCGCCGAGGCGACGGCCAGTTCGATCGATCTTTTCCGCCATATCCTCAATGTCGTCCGAGCCGGCGCGGTTGAATATGAGATCAAGGGCAGCGCCCTGGTCGCGGGGCTCGGCACCCGAACGGTTCCCTTCGAGCGGGACGGCAAACTCAATCTGATCCCCGACCCGGCCGGTCCCGACCGGCTGGCGCCGGAAAGCACCAGCAGCAGATTTTGACCGCTGCCGATCCACTGCGCCGCTGCCGCGTAATACGATGACGTATCTCCGATGATGAACTTGGTCCGCCGGCTGCGGCGATGGTTGATCTATGGCGTTCTTGCGCTCGGCCTGATTTGGGCCGGGCTGTTTCTGTTCCTGGCGCCGGCGTTACCGGATACGCGCGACCTGCGCCAAATGCGGAAAAGCCCTGGCATTACCGTGGTCGCTGCGGACGGTTCGGTCCTGCTTCGCCGCGGCGCGTTCAATGGCGTGTTCGTTCCGCTGTCGGCATTGCCGCCGCATATGGCGCAGGCGGTTATCGCGACCGAGGACCGCCGATTCTATAAGCATTTCGGCATGGATGTCGTCGGGTTCGGGCGCGCGTTATGGGCCAATATCCGCGCGGGCCGGGTCGTGCAGGGCGGCAGCACGATCACGCAGCAGCTTGCGAAGAACCTCTATCTCACACCGGAACGGACGATCGTCCGGAAGCTCCGCGAGTTGATGTTGGCGATCTGGCTCGAATCGCGTCTGACCAAGGACGAGATTCTCGCGTCTTATCTGAACCGGGTCTATCTCGGCGACGGCACCTACGGCGTCGAGGCGGCATCGCGAAAATATTTCGGCAAGTCGGCCCGCAAGATTTCCCTGTCGGAAGCCGCGATCCTGGCTGGGCTGTTGAAGGCGCCAAGCCGATATGCGCCGACGAAGGACTTGAAACGGTCGCGGGCACGGGCCTCGCAGGTGCTGCAGAACATGGTCGACGCCGGTTATCTGTCGCCGCAGGCGGCGCAACAGGCCCGTCGCCGTCCGGCATCCACGGTCAAGTCGCGGAAGGGACCGAACCGTGCGCGCTACTTTGTCGATTGGGTTTTGGACCGACTGCCCGATTGGGCCAGCCACGCGAAAGACGACCTGATCGTCTTCACGACGCTCGATCCGAAACTGCAGCGCATGGCCGAAGCGGCGGTGAGCACGGCACTGCGTCGGTACGGCAAGGGCCGTAAGGTGGAACAGGCCGCACTCGTTTCGTTCGATGCAGATGGTGCGGTCAAGGCGATGGTCGGCGGGCAGTCCTATGCGAAGAGCCAGTTCAACCGTGCGGTCCAGGCGCGCCGGCAACCGGGGTCGGCCTTCAAACCGTTCGTCTATTTGACCGCGTTGGAGAATGGTATGACGCCCGCATCGCGGATGAAGGATGCGCCGGTGACGATCAACGGTTGGAAACCGCGGAACCATGGCGGCAAATATCAGGGCGACGTCACGTTGAAGCGCGCCTTGGCCGACTCGATCAATACGATTGCGGTAAAGCTGTCGGAACAGGTCGGGCGCGACAAGGTAACGGCGACGGTCCGGCGTCTCGGCGTTACCTCGAAACTGGCGGGGCACCCATCGATGGCGCTGGGAACCTCGGAACTGTCGCTGTTCGAGTTGACGGCGGCGTACATCCCCTTCGCGAATGCCGGCCGCGCCGCGCCGCCCTATGCGGTGCTGGAAATCAGGGCGCGGGACGGCGGTGTCATCTATCGCCGGTCTGACTGGGCGCGCGACCGGGTTGTCGATGTCCGAAATGTCGGCGCCTTGAATGATATGATGTCCGAAGTCCTGAGGAGCGGTACCGGTAAGGCCGCCCGGCTTAACGGGCGCCCCGCGGCCGGCAAGACGGGCACGACGCAAAGTTACCGCGACGGTTGGTTCATCGGGTATACCGCGGATTACGTCACCGGTGTCTGGCTGGGGAATGATGACAACCGTCCGATGCGGCGGGTGACCGGCGGTCAAATTCCCGCCCGAATTTGGCGTCAGTACATGACCCAAGCGTCGCGCGGTAAAGCGGTCCGGGCGCTGCCCGACGGCGGTGCCGACGACGTGATCGCCTTGGGCGATATCTTCGAACGGGTTGTCGGCTGGATGCGCGACCTGACCGAGACGCCGGAGTCCAACACGCAAGACGCTCAGAAAAAGGCCGAGAAGATCGTGCGTGGAGTCGAGAAATGGCTGCGCGACAATTCCAAGGAAATACGGAAGCCTTCAGGCTCGGGGCCATCCTCGGCACCCGATGAGGTGGAATAGCGCGAAGGCGTCGCTATTTTTTGCCGCGCGCGGCCCGGATCAAATAGAGGATCAACCAGATCGGGATGACGACTGTCGCGCCGAGCATCACGTAGGTGATGACCGACCCGAATTGCGAGATACCCCACTCGACGACGTCCTTGGCCAAATTCCAAGTGTCGACCAACAGGTCCTTCGGATTGGTGCCGGTCGCCGCCAGGGCGAAGCCGACCAGTAGGGAAAGCAGCAGAAGCTTGAAAATGGTGGAGCCTGTGATCTTCGGCATGAAATATCTCGTTGCAGTTTCGCAGGGCCAACCCTTGAATTGTGCCGGCCCGATGCCTTACTAGCGCAGATTCGAGTGTTTTTCCATCCGCACGGCTGATCGCCCGCATATGGCCTGGCGGAGGCTGCGGTGCCGCACGGGAATGTGACAGCGGAACCGGTCTGGGCACGCTTGCAATGTCCCCGTATGGGGCTACCATGCGGCGAATATGGGTATTGCCCGATGAATGAATTTTTCCAAACGCTTTTGCGGCCCGACCGCGAGGATCCCAAGACCAAGGAGCGCGCGGACGTATCGCGCGCCGCCGATATCCTGATGATCGGCGAGTTTCAGTTCCTCCAGCTCGCCTATGCCGAATGGCATGGTAAGGACTTGCCGGTCGAGCTCGTCGATAAGCTGTTTGCCGCCTACATGCTCAAGAACCAGGTGCCGCATTGGGCGCACCATTTCGCCCGGCGGATATTGGACAAGGAGGCGAAGGGGTTCGTCGACCCACATGACCCAGCCTACCATCGCTACGATTCGGAATATGTGACCTATGTGCCGGAGGGGGTCAAACGCTTCACCAAGGCGGCTTTGTTCCTTATTCTGGCGGTCGGCGGTGCTGTGTGGATCGGAGAAATGGCGGCGGCGAAGAATGTGCCCTTCCAGTTCCCGCCCTTTACCGGCGACGCCGATACGCAGCAGCCGGCGTCGGACAAAACGCAGAAGTTTCAGACCAATCCCTGATGGCCGATTTGTCCGGGCCGGAAGTATAGGAAAGCGCTAGAGCCGCGATGTTCGAAGCCGCCGGAGAGTTCGAGACCCTCGTCAACTGGGTATTCCTGGGCGTTACGGGATTTATCGCCGTCCACGGAATTCGCTACCGGGACGAGGAAGGAAATACCGACTTCGTGCGCCTGTTGTTCGGCTGCATCGCGGCGGTTTTCTTCTTTCTGGTGCTGTTTCAGGATGTGCTCGGGATCGTCGAGTTCGGCTAGCGCAGACGGTTACGGTTTGCGCATCCGCTGTTGCGCATCGATTTCCGGCACCCGCATCAGGCGTTCGCCGGCCGGCTTCTGGAGCTGTTCGTAAATATACTGCGCCCGCTTGCGAACCGACGATGGGTTCGGGTCGGCATAGAGAATTTTGTGGATGACGCCCGGTTCGTCGACCGCTTCGGCATCGGTCTTCAGCGCCTGGATATAGTCGTCCAACGCTTTCTTAAAGCGGCCGGTGCGGTCGTGCACGATGCCACGGTTTGCATAGGCGCCGGCCAAGGTCGCCCAGCCGGTGCTGTCGTCGCTTTCCAGCGAACCTTTCAGGAAGTTGATCAGATAGGTGAGCTCCGCGACCGCTTCGGGGTAGCGCTCGGTTTGGATGAAAACAATCGATCGACCCATCAGGGCGCCGCGATGATCGGGGGATATGCGTAAGGCTTCGTCGAATTGTTTCAGCGCTTCGTCATACTTGCCCTCGGATAGTCGGTTGTCGCCCATCTGCACTTCGAAGTCACCGGGCGGCCGTTGGAACGTGGCTTCGTAAAAATGGCTGCCGACCATGGTCACGACGATCAGGGCGATCATCAGGAGAACGAACCGGCGTATCGTGCGGGCGCTCATGGCTTTCCCTGGAATAGGTTCAGCACGTAGAAGGCGGAAAACACGAAACACAACAGCGCCGCGGTAAAGGCGGCCCGGTTCTTGAGGCGGTCCTGTTCGGCGGCATCGACGTCCTGGTTCAGCTTGCGCTGTGCCCGGCGGACCATCAGCACCCAGATCAACTGCCGTACTGGCAGGAACAGCATGGCCGCCAGCAGGACCATCCAGAGATACTGATACTTCGCGGAGAAGAAATCTTCCATCGGCGGCGGTGTTCCGGATCGGCTAAGGCAACGTTAGGGAAAGTGTATCAATCGGGGCGGGTCGGGCAAGACGCAAACGGGTTTGCGGAGTCCGGATAAAACCAGAGGGGGAAAGATCGCTCTTTCCCCCTCCAGAAGTAAGTGCCGGTAGCGACCGCCTAGTTGGCGGCGCCCCCGCTACCGGCCTGCTGCGCAGGGGTTTGCGAGACGTCGCCGATATCCTCGACAAGCGCTTCGATTTCGCGCTCGGGTACCGTAGACATCTCCATCTTGTAGGCGAGGAACCACATCATTCCCACGCCGAGGATCCAGAACAGGATCTGCCAAGCCCAGATGGACGGGATGCCGAACATCCATCCCTCTACGCCGGCATTCGGTGCGCCGAAGATATCGTTGCCGATAACGGCGCCCGGGCCGATCCCGAAGAAGAACCAGGCCAGCGTGATTCCCCACGCGACCGGGACGAGCTTCTTCTTCTCTTCGGGCAGTGCGACATGCTCGCGCAGGAAGTTATGGAACTTCATGCGATGGGACATATCGTCGGCATTCTGCGTCATCGCCGAAATGGGCAAGGCGACGGCGAGATTGACGATCATGCCCCAACCCGCGCTGTGAATGGTCAACGGCCAGCGGCCCCACGGCAGATCGAAGCCGAAGGTTCCCGCAATCTGTGCACCGAATTTCTCGGTGAAGATCACGGCGATCAATCCGCAGGCAAGACCCAGCGTCACGCCCTGTCGCGTCAGCCATGGGAAGTAGGTGACGGACAGCAGCGCCGGCCACATCTGGAAGCCGAAGGCGACGGCGAGGCCGCCAAGCAGGACCAGCGCGTCGCTCGACACGGTGGCGACGACCAACGCGGCGCCGACGATGAAGGCGACGCCGATACGGCCGAACAGCTTCTGCGTGGTGTGGCTCGCCGTCGGGTTCAGGTAGCGCTTGTACAGGTCGCGGGTGAGCATGGCGCCCGCCGTCGACATGTAGGCCGCACCGGTCGACTGCATCGCGGCCAGCGCGCAGACCGACAATAGTCCGACGAGCCACGGTGCCGTATCCCCGATCTGATTGAAGTAATGGGGTACGAGACCGCCCTGTTTGTTCGCGGTCAGATCGGGAATCACATTTGCGATCCCGATTCCCGCCTGCGTCACCGCACCGTTGGCGCCGAGCAGATGTGCGCCCATGCCTTGGAAAGCGGTGAAGAAGAACAGGATCAACCCGATCGAGAAGGACGAGGCCCACACCTGCTGCGGGGCGAACGGCTTCGGATCGGCGTTCGAGAAAGACCACATCGAGAAGGCCGGAGCCGACTGAATGCCCATCAGCGCGAACATGTAGGTCAGGATCATGATCCCGGTCCACAGCCCGCCGACCGGCGTTTCCTTGCCAAGGCCCGCGGTCCATTGGATCACGCCAGGCACCGCGAAGTAGGCGTTGTAATCACCGCCGCCTAGGCCTTTCGTCGTGCCCCACTTGCCGATGTCCGATGCGCCGAGCTTGGCGAATCCGGCGTTCAGCGAGTCCCAGCCGCCGGCAAGGTTCAACGCGATGATGCCGGTGATGATGATGCCGAGTCCCAACAGGATACACTGCAGGGTGTCCACATAAGCCACCGCGCGGAGACCGCCCGACGCCACATAGATCAACACGACCAACGACAGGACCCACATGCCGACCTCAATCGACAGGCCGCCGTCCGTCAGGACGTTGAACAGGAAGCCGGAGGCCCGAAGCTGCAGTCCCAGATACGGAATCGAGAACAGCAAGGCCACAAGGACCGTTAGAATCCGTATCGCGTCGCCCCGGAAGTAATCCGAGAACATCTCGCCCGGCGTCACATACCCAAATCGTTTGCCGAGCATCCACTGGCGTTTCAACAGGATAACGCCCGTGAATGGAATTGTGATGGAGTAGAAGGACGCATAGGCATATTGGAACCCGTCACGATAGACGAGGCCCGGATGACCCATGAACGTCCAGCCGGAAAATGACGTCGCGGTCGCCGCGAGGATAAACACCCAAAGCGACAAACGCCGTCCGGCGATAAAGTAGTCCGATGCCGTTTTCGCCGTCATCGCACCGCGCACACCCCAATAGATGCAGTACGCCCAGTACAAAATGACAAAGACGGCAAGCCAAATGATCTTTGCAGACATTGTTGGTTCCCTCCCGTAGAAACTCGGGTTCGGCCGCAGTTTGGTTTTCGTTTTGGCGTCGGCCGAATTTCATACACTTGCGCAGAGATATCGTAGCCGGATGCCCGCGGTTGTTCACAAGAGCAAATATGTGAACACCTAACGAGAAACACTGTTAGACTGTGAATGTTGTGAAAAAATTGTCGCGGATCGAGGCCATGGCGAGCAGTATTTGGTTGGGGAATAAGTTGCGCCGAATCCGGCGGGATGCCGGCGTGACGCAGGTTGCCCTCGCGAAAGACCTCGGCATCTCGCCGAGTTATCTCAATATGATCGAACGCAACCAGCGGCCGATGACGCTGCGGTTGTTGGAGCAGACGGCGGATGTCTTTGATATCAGTCCGGACGTGTTGGCGCAGGATGACGACGCGCGGCTGCTTGTCGACCTGATGGAAATGTTCGGCGATCCGGTATTCCGGGAGTGCGGCGTCACACGCGACGACTTGCGGGACATCGTGAACGTAACGCCGTCGGCGGGCCGGGCGCTGCTCGATTTCTACCGCGTCTTCCGGAGTACGCGCGAAGACGTGGAGTGGCTGCGCGAGCGCATGACCGACGATGATTTCATGACCACGTCCGCCTATGAATTGCGGAGCGCGTTGACGCCGATACGGTCCTTTGCCGAAATACTGCACGACAATGTGGACCTGGAGCCGGACGACCAACGGCGGTTCGCCGGCATTCTCGTCCGAGAAAGCGAGCGGCTCGCCGAAATCATCGGGCGGATGCTGTCGCTGAGTTCGGGCGGCGATCAGGCGGGCATGGGCGGTCTGCGGTCGCCCGAGGAACAGGTGACCGATTTCGTTCAGGACCGCCTGAACTACTTCGAGGCGTTGGAGACGGCGGCGGCGGATGCCCGCCGGGCGGTCGGATTGACCGAGCATGATTCGCAGGTCGGCATGGCCGAACGATTGTCCGCGCAATATGGAATTGCCATCCAGCCGATGCCAGTGGAGACCGGGCAGCAATCGCTGGTCCGGTTCGACGCCGACTCGGGCACGTTGTACGTGGTCGAATCGCTATCGCCGGCAAGCCGCTTATTCCAGCTGGCGAAGCAAGTTGGTCTGTCCGCGTTCGGGGATGCGATCGATGCCTGCGCGGCCGACGGCGTGCTCGATGGCGATGCGGCGCACCGGCTCTGCCGCAGTGTGCTGGCCGGGTATTTCGCGGGTGCCGTTCTCATGCCCTATGACGCGTTTCTCTCGGCTGCGGAAGAAGGCCGTTACGATGTGAAGCGGCTTCAGGATCGATTCCAAGTCAGCTTCGAGCAGGTGTGCCACCGGTTGACGACCTTGCAGCGTCCGGGTTCGGCTGGTGTGCCGTTGCATTTTCTCAAGGTCGATATCGCGGGCAATATCTGT
Organism: Alphaproteobacteria bacterium; assembly: GCA_965228425.1. Taxonomy (GTDB): domain Bacteria; phylum Pseudomonadota; class Alphaproteobacteria; order UBA8366; family UBA8366; genus JAJFJD01. The sequence goes on from OZ245815.1 coordinate 1,384,632, forward strand.
AAGCGATTCTCGATCTCGGGATTGCGAATACCGCGCTATGGCGGTGTCTGTCCCCGCGCGATCCTGCATTCGGCCTTCATGACGCCGGGACAGACCAGCCGGCAGATCGAGCGCATGCCCGACGGATCGACATTCTTCACGGTTGCTCGCATGGAATCGAAGCCGGCGATCGGCGGCCCATCGTCGCAGCGTCATTATGCGGTCGCGATCGGGTGCGATGTCGCGCAGGCCACGAGTCTAACCTATAGCGACGGCATGGACTTGGCCTCCGACGCGGCGATCGTGCCGGTTGGCGTGACATGCCGGGTGTGTGACCGAACCGATTGCGGCCAGCGTGCGCATCCGCCGGTCTTGCGCACCGCACCGATCGAGTCGGCCGCGGCGGAAACGGCCGGTGTCTTGGGGGATGCCTGAAAGAGAGGATTCCGGTTGGAATTGTCCGCTCTTCACATATTTCACAAATGTGAAAATTCGCCCTTTGAAGATTGAACAAATTTACTGTTTGCAATAAGGGGTTTGATGGACATCCTCGCATATAGTGAAAATATAACTCGTAAGGGTCGTTTCCATCGCGACCAGGAGCGGGTTCCATCAGCCGAGGAGAATTTCATGGCCGCCGTCTTGAAGAACAAAGCATTGCTCGCCCTGATCAGCGCATTCGTTGTGTTGATGATCGTCGGGATCATGACCAGCTGACGCGGATGATATTGTCGTGAGATCGGATGGGCTTCCCTTCGCGGGAAGCCCTTTTGCGTTGGTACGGTATCGTGTCTGCGCGGTGTGGTCGTGACGGTCGAGGTCCTGTCCGGGCTATGCAAACCGTTTTGTTCCTGTAAGAATTCCAGGAACAAGAGAAAAAGAACCCAGCATTGGCCGCGCTGCGGTTCAGGATGACGAATTGGCAAGTATCAGTTTGGCCCTCGGGAGGAGCCGCTGATGACGCAGTCGGTATTGGTCGTGGACGATGAACCGAACATCGTTCTGTCGCTCGAGTTCTTAATGAAGCAGATGGAATTGGATGTTCGCATCGCGGAAGACGGCGACGCAGCGCTCCAGGAAATAGGGCGCGAAGCGCCGGACCTCGTTCTGCTGGACGTCATGATGCCGAAGCGGGACGGTTTCAGCGTGTGCCGTGCAATCCGCGCCAACGCGGCGTGGGACGGCGTAAAGATCATCATGCTGACCGCGAAAAGCCGCGACGAGGAGCGCGAGCGTGGCTTGGCTGCCGGTGCGGACGACTACATCGTCAAACCCTTCTCGACTCGTGATGTCCGTCACCGGGTCGGACGGATTCTGGAATTGGATTAGGGCGATGGGCGGCCTGGCCAATCGGTTGATGTGATACACTGAGAGGTGGCGATAGAACCCGAAAAACGGGTCCGCCAACCGGGCATGAGCATGGGAGGAACCCGGGCATGAACCAGCGACGGCCGATCAACGAGAGCCTCTTGGCGCTTTTTGCGTTAGGCGTTCTGTTGTTTAACCCGCCGCTGTTGTTGCTGTTCAGCGTCGATGCCACGCTTTTTGGTTTTCCGGCTCTCTATATATATATCTTCGCGAGTTGGGCGCTGCTTGTCGTTCTCGTAGCCATGATCGTGAATCGCCGCGGGCGGTCGCCGGGCTTGCGTAGCCAAGTCGGCCAGGCCAAGGACGGCTGACAATGCTGCAGGGCTGGGTCGTTCTCCTCGTTTCGTTCGCGTATCTGTGTTTGCTTTTCGCGATTGCCTATTACGGCGACAAGCGCGCGGACGAGGGCCGCAGCCTTGCCAACAATCCGTATATCTATGCCCTGTCCATCGCGGTCTACTGCACGTCCTGGACCTATTACGGCAGCGTCGGGCGGGCGGCGTCCAGCGGCTTGGATTTCCTGCCGATCTACCTCGGTCCCACGCTCGTGTTCGTGTTGTGGTGGTTCGTGTTGGGCAAGATCATCCGAATCACCAAGAAAAACCGCATCACGTCGATCGCCGACTTCATCGCCTCGCGATACGGCAAGAGCACGCTCTTGGGTGGGCTTGTGACGATCATCGCTGTCGTTGGGATCATGCCGTATATCTCGCTGCAGCTTAAGGCGGTATCGACCAGTTTCAACCTGCTGCTCGGCTACCCGGAAATCGCCATGCCGTCGGGCTTGGGTGACGTTCCGATTCCGCATGACACGGCGTTTTACGTAGCACTGCTGATGGCGGTCTTCACGATCCTGTTCGGGACGCGCCATATCGACGCCAGCGAACACCACGAAGGAATGGTTGTCGCGATCGCCTTCGAGTCCGTCGTAAAGCTCGTGGCCTTCCTGTCGGTTGGTCTGTTCGTGACTTTCGGATTGTATGACGGCTTCGGCGATCTCTTTGCCGAGGCGCAGGCGTTGCCGGAATACGGATCGCTGATCACGCTTGGCACAGCCAGTACTTATGGCCAATGGATCACCATGACCGTTCTGTCCATGGCCGCGATCATCTGCCTGCCGCGGCAATTTCAGGTCACGGCGATCGAAACCCTCGATGAGCGCCACCTCAATAAGGCGGTCTGGCTGTTCCCGTTATACCTGCTGATCATCAATATCTTCGTGCTGCCCATCGCGCTCGGTGGCTTGTTGATGTTCTCGGGCGACGCGGTGGACGCCGACACCTTCGTCCTGACGGTACCGATGTACGAACAGCAGGAACTGCTGACGCTATTCGCCTTTATCGGCGGATTGTCGGCGGCAACGGGAATGGTCATCGTGGCGACAATCGCGCTCAGCACCATGGTGTGCAACGACCTGGTCATGCCTGTCCTGCTGCGGTTGACCTGGCTGCGGCTGAACGAGAAAGGCGAGCTGAGCGGTCTGTTGCTGGGGATTCGGCGCGGCAGCATTCTTTTCATCCTGCTGTTCGGCTATGGCTATTTCCGCTACATCGGCGAATCCTACGCGCTGGTGACGGTCGGTTTGCTCTCCTTCGCGGCGGCGGCGCAGTTCGCGCCTGCCATCATCGGCGGCATTCTCTGGAAGGGCGGCACCAAGGCCGGCGCGCTGGTCGGACTCTGCCTTGGCTTCACGATGTGGATCTATACGTTGTTGATGCCTTCGCTCGCGTTGTCCGGCTGGATCCCGCACAGCTTCGTCGATGCGGGGCCTTTCGGAATTGCGTTGCTGAAGCCATACGAGCTGTTCGGCCTGAAAGAATTCGACAATCTTTCGCACGCGCTGTTTTGGAGCATGTTGGTCAATATCGGCGGCTATGTCGGAGTCTCGCTTTTGACCCGGCAGACCGCACTGGAACGAATTCAGGCGGCCCTCTTCGTCGATGTGTACCGCCGGTCCGATGACGACCGCGGGTCCGGATTATGGCGGGGCACAGCGACATTCTCGGACCTGTACGCCTTGGTCGTGCGCTTTGTGGGACGCGGTCAGGCCAGCCGCGCCTTCGACGGTTATGCGGAAAAGACCGGCGTCAGCCTGAAAAAGGTCACCGAAGCGGACCCGGCCTTACTGCATTTCACAGAGAAGCTCCTGGCGGGGGCGATCGGCGCGGCGTCTGCGCGCGTGATGGTGGGATCGGTCGTCAAGGGCGAGGTCGCGAGCATCGACGAAGTGATGGAGATCTTGGACGAGACCTCGCAGGTCATCGAATACAGCCACCAGCTCGAACAGAAGTCGCGCGAACTTGAGATTGCGTCCGCCGAATTGCAGGCCGCCAACGAGCGTCTGAAAGAAGTCGACCGATTGAAGGACGACTTCCTGTCGACCGTCAGCCACGAATTGCGCACGCCTCTGACCTCGATACGATCGTTCAGCGAAATCCTGTTCGACGAGTCCGATTTGGCGATCGAGGAGCGCCAGGAATTTCTGACGATCATCATCAAGGAAAGCGAGCGCCTCACCCGGTTGATCAACCAATTACTCGATTTGGCCAAGCTCGAAGCGGGCCGGGGCGAATGGCAGATCTCGGACATCGATCCGAAGGAGGTCATCGAGGAGGCGATCGCCGCGACCAGCAGCCTGCTCCAGGACAACCGGATGCAGCTCGATGTCGACCTACCGTCGCAATTGCGGCGGGTCCGCGCCGACCGGGACCGGTTCATCCAGGTCATCGTCAACTTGCTGTCCAATGCGGTGAAGTTCTGCAACCGCAGCAACCCGAGTATTCAGATCGCCGTGCGGGAGACGTCGCAGGCCCTGTTGGTCGCGGTCGAGGATAACGGCCCCGGCATCCCGACGGGCGCCGAGAACCGGATCTTCGAAAAGTTCGAGCAGGCCGACGCTACCGCGACGAGCAAACCGGTCAGCACCGGGCTGGGCTTGCCGATTTGCCGCCAAATCGTCGAGTATTTCGGCGGGCGTATCTGGGTTGAGCGAAATCAGGGCATTGGGGCGAAATTTGTCTTTACCGTTCCCTATGCCCGAACCCCCTTCATGGTGCCCGGTGAATAACACGCTCATGCGGTCGCAGACCGCGGTCTTCTGCCAAATCGTGAAGGACCATATGGCGGCCGCGCCGGTCGTCGTTGCCGGCGACGTGCCGTGTGCCGCGGTCGTGGCCGGGATCGTCGATAAAGGTGCAACCGCGGCCCTGGTCACCGGCCCGGATGACCGTCTCTCCGGCATCCTGACCGAACGCGACGTGGTGCGGCGATTGGCGTTCCGTGCGGTCGAAGATACGCCGGTCCGGGACGTCATGTCGTCCCCGGCCTTGACCGTTGCGGAGGACGACTATCTCTATCACGCGATAGCGCGCATGCGGCGGTTCAAGCTACGGCACATGCCGGTGGTCGACGGCACGGGAATGCCGGTCGGGATGCTGCATCTGGACACGGCCCTGGCCGCGGCGTCGTCGCGTATGGTCATTCAGATCGACCGGTTGACCCAGGAAGGAACGGTCGACGGCCTGCGCGAGGTCAAATCGGCCCAGGTTGATCTCGCCCAGGAACTGTTCGACGACAATCTGCCGGTGCCGACGATTCAATCGCTTCTTACGCACATCAACCGGGACATCCATCGGCGCGTCGTCGAGATGAACCTGCGCGCCATGAAGGAGGAAGGAAAGGGCGATCCGCCGGTGCCTTTCGCCTTCATCGTCATGGGGTCGGGCGGCCGCGGGGAGAATTTCCTCTACCCGGATCAGGACAACGGTTTCATCCTGGAGGATTACCCGGATGAAGATCATACCCGTATAGACGGATGGTTCATCGACCTCGCCGAACGGGTGACCCGAGACTTGGACGCGGTCGGATTTCCTTATTGCAATGGCTTCGTCATGGCCACCAATCCGCTTTGGCGCAAGACGATTTCGCAGTGGAAAGCGCAGGTTGCCGGCTGGCTTCGGCGGCGCAACACGGTCACCTTGCGCCTTTCGGATATCTTTTTCGATTTCCGGTCCTGCTATGGCGCACCGGATCTGGCGGCCGGCCTGCGGTCCTTCGTGACCGAGGCGGTTGCGGGCAACGTATCCTTTTTGAAGGACATGTATCACGACGACGAAGACTACGGGGTCGCCCTCGGCTGGTTCGGGCGGTTCATCACCGTGAAGGACGATCCCGACCATGAAGGCACGATCAACATGAAGCACAGCGGCACCTTGCCGCTCGTTCAGTCGGTCCGCCTGCTGGCGCTGCGCGAGGGTATTCCGGCAACGTCGACTTGCGACCGTCTGAGTGATCTGCACGATGCGAAGGTGTTGGACGCTGGGGAATTCGACTATCTGACCAACGCCTTCCAGGAGATCACCTTCGTTCTGCTGCGGCAACAAATGGCCGACTTCCGGGCTGGCCGGAAGGTTGGGAACTATGTTCATCCGGATGATCTGAACGAGCGGGAACGCGACGAACTGGTCGATGCCTTCAAGGCGATCAAGCGTTTGCTCGACCGTGTCCGCGGCGAGGTGACCGGCGATGTTTTTTAGGCGACTGCCAACGCCAATGCGGAACCGACGGTGATGGGACGGCGAGTCCGGCATCTGGCGTTATGCGGGGCCATTCTCTTGGCCGTTCTCCTTGCGGGCGCGGTGATCGCTCAAGGCAGTGCTGCTTGGCAGGGCGTGATTCCGCAGGCCGTAACCTTCGGCCTCGCCATTGCGGTGCTGGCGGTTGCGGCCCCGCTGCTCGCCTACGGCGTTTTTCACGCGGACCGTGTCGGTTGGGCGATCGAGCGATTGCGCGGCTTCATCGTGTTGATGCAGACCGATACGGCCGACGTCATGCCGCAGCCGTTGCCCGGTGATTTCCCCAAGGAAGTGCAGGCCCTGCTGGATGCGGTCGATTCGCTGATCGACGGGCGGTTGGCGCAGCAGTCTATTCCGGCGCGGCAATTGGAAACGGTGCTGTCGGCGTTGCCGGATGCCATCGTCGTCATCAACCACGCCGGGCTCGTCAGCTTGATCAACGCGGCGGGGAAAACGCTCATGGGGCCGGATGTCGCGAAGCCCGGCACCAGTGTCTACGACGCATTGGATGCGGCTGGGGTCGAACGGGCGCTCGCCTTGGCGGAGGGGCAGCCGGTTCCGGCGCACACCGCAGTCGATACCGTCGATGGCCGATCCCTGAAGGTTCGGGTCGCCGCGGTCGACGGCGGCCGGGGTGCGGTGCTGACCTTCGATCCGCCGGACGGCGAAGCGGCGCGGACGCTCGACCATGACCTGCATCTTTTGGAAATGCCGCCGCCGGCCATGGCGGTGACCGACGATACGCCGCTCGACGCGTTGCCGATCGTGGTGTTCGATCTCGAAACCACGGGGCTGGACGTCGCAACGGACACGATCGTCTCCATCGGCGGCGTGCGGCTGCATGGCGGCACGATCTATCGCGCGGTGACGATGGACTGCTTGGTGCATCCCGGCCGGCCGATTCCGCCGAGATCGACGGCGATCCACGGGATCACCAACGACATGGTGGAAGGCGCTCCCGATTTCTCCAAAGTCTGGCCCGACTTCGGGATGTTGAGCGAGGGTACCGTGTTGGTCGGCCACAATGTCAGTTTCGACATCGCGCATCTCCGCAACGCGACCCAAGCGGCCGGGATCGACTGGTCGCCGCCGCCTTTCCTGTGCACCTATCTCCTGACGGCGGGTATGGGTCTCGGGCTTCCGTCGCTGCAGCTCGACAGCGTTGCCGAGGCCCTCGGCGTGCGGGTGCGGGGCCGCCATACGGCGCTTGGCGACGCCTTGGTCACGGCAGAGGTTTTTGCCCGGCTTCTCCCGCGGCTGGCGGATATCGGCGTCACGACAATGGGCGAGGCGGTCGAACTCTCACGCCGCCGCAAGGACCTCCTGCGCGAACAGGAAAAAGCTGGCTGGTGGACGGGTCAGTCCCGTTGATTGTCCGTTCGGCTCGGTCTATGTAAACGGCGCTTGCCGGCCCGCTCGGGTCGGCGGCATCCCAAGCAAGGCGCAGGAGTAGCAGGACGATGGCTTCCTATCAGTACGTATATGTGATGCGGGATCTGACAAAGGTGTATCCCGGCAGCCGTGAAGTGCTGAAAAACATAACACTGGCGTTTCTTCCCGGCGCGAAGATCGGGGTGATTGGTTACAACGGCGCCGGCAAATCGACCCTGCTGCGGATCATGGCGGGCCGCGATACCGAGTTCAACGGCGAAGCCTGGGCAGCCGAAGGCGCCACGGTCGGTATGCTCGAACAGGAACCGCAACTCGATCCGGACAAGACGGTCGAAGAGAACGTCCTGGAAGGGCTGGGCGAGCAAAAGGCGCTTGTCGACGAGTTCGAAGCCGTCAGCGCGAAACTCGGCGAGGTGACCGATCCGGACGAAATGACCACGTTGATCGAAGAGCAGGCAGCGCTGCAGGAAAAGATCGATGCCGCGGATGCCTGGGATCTCAGCCGCACCGTGGAGATTGCGATGGATGCCCTGCGTTGCCCGCCGGGGGGCAGCGCTGTGGACACGCTATCGGGGGGCGAACGCCGCCGCGTCGCCCTGTGCCGGTTGTTGTTAAGCAAGCCCGATTTGTTGCTGCTCGACGAACCGACGAACCATTTGGATGCGGAATCCGTCGCATGGCTCGAACGGCATTTGCGCGAGTATGAGGGCACCGTGGTCATGATCACCCATGACCGCTATTTCCTCGACAACGTGACGGGGTGGATCCTCGAACTGGATCGCGGCCAGGGCATTCCATATGAAGGGAATTATTCGTCTTGGCTGCAACAGAAGGAAAAACGCCTGGCGCAGGAGCAGCGCGAGAATGCGGCCCGTATGCGGACGATCGCGCGGGAACGCGAATGGATCGGGGCGAGCGCCCGCGCCCGGCAGGCCAAGTCGCAGGCGCGTATCACCGCATACGAGAAATTGCTGGCGGAAAGTGAGAATCGCGCGCCGGAGACCGCGCAGATCATCATCCCGCCGGGGCAGCGCTTGGGCGACCTCGTGATCGAAGCCGATCATGTTCGAAAGGCGTTCGGCAACACGCTCTTGATCGACGACCTGACGTTCAAACTGCCGCCGGGCGGCATCGTCGGCATCATCGGGCCGAACGGCGCGGGCAAGACGACGCTGATGCGGATGATCGCCGGTGACGAGGCGGCGGACGGCGGAACGTTGCGTGTCGGAGAAACGGTACAGCTTGGCTTTGTCGACCAATCGCGCGATTCGCTTGCCGCCGACAAGTCCGTTTGGGAGGAAATCAGCCAAGGCGAAGCGGAAATCGATCTCGGCAAGCGCAAGATGCAAAGCCGCGCCTATGTCGGCGCCTTTAATTTCCGTGGTCAGGACCAGCAGAAGAAGGTCGGCCAGCTTTCCGGTGGCGAGCGGAACCGCGTCCACTTGGCCAAACTGCTGCGCTCCGGCGCCAACGTCCTGATGCTCGACGAGCCGACCAACGATCTCGACGTCGATACATTGCGTGCGCTCGAGGAAGCATTGCTGGATTTCGCTGGCTGCGTCCTGGTCACGAGCCATGACCGCTGGTTCCTCGACCGCATCGCGACGCATATGCTTGCCTTCGAAGGGAACAGTAATGTGGTCTGGTTCGAGGGCAACTACGAGGACTACGAGGCCGACCGCCGCCGCCGTCTCGGCGCGGAAGCGGACCAGCCGCATCGCATCAAATACAGGCCGTTGACGAGGGCCTAGTTGGTCGGACGTTTCGTCCCACGGGATGGCGCCGACGCCGGCCCGGTAACCAACTATGACTCAGAAAACCGGAGAGTCGCATGTCGAAACTCACCATCGTTGCCAACATCATAGCGAAATCGGACAAGATCGACCTCGTAAAAGCCGAGCTTGAAAAGCTCGTTCCGATCACGCGATCGGAAAAAGGATGCCTGCAGTACGACTTACATCAGGATACTGAAAACCCTGCTCATTTTCTGTTCTACGAGAATTGGGAGTCGCGCGATCTCTGGCAGGCGCATATGGACGCGCAGCACCTGCGGGACTATATGGCCGCGACCGAGGGTGCGGTTGCAGATTTCACGCTCAACGAGATGAGCCACATCGTTTAGGCTAGGAACGACGGCGCACCAAAGAAAACGCCCGCTCGAAAGGCGGGCGTTTTCGCATTGAAACCGTATCTTGTTACTTGGGCGAGAAGCTCGCCTTGGTCGGCGTAGGCGCCGGCGATTGCGGCGGGACCGAATCGTCACGCTCGAAGGTGATTTCCGGAATCGGCAGCGGTTCCGAACTGTCGCCGTTGCGAATGTCGTCGCGCCGTTTCTGTTGGTACAGACTGCGAATCGTCGCGTAAAAGTCCAACGACGTCTTCTCGAGCTCTTCCAACTGGCCGAGAATCTGCGAGCGCTTGTCCAAGACAGTGGCCGTCAGCTTCGATCCGCTGAACAGATAAGAGGTGAGGTCGCTCCCGAATTCACTGACGAGCAGACCAACGGGCTCGGCGGCGGAATCCACGCCGGTGCCGATCGCGTCACGTACGCTCGACGGGCCGAAGAACGGAAGAACGAGATACGGGCCGCTCGGGGCACCCCAAACGGCCATCGTTTGACCGAAATCTTCGTCTTTGAACGGCGCCTTTTCGCCGGAGACGTCGATCAGGCCGGCGCCACCGGCGAGATTGAACGTTGCGCGCCCAAGCGTGTGCATGAATCCGTCCACGTTGCCTTGCAGCAGGTGGTTTGTCGCGACGATCGGCGTATTCAGGACTTCAAGGATGTTGTGCACCGTCATGCGGAACCCTTCGGGCACGACTTTGACGTAGAACCGTGTGACGGGCCGAAGGACGGTCTTGTCGAGGAAGATGTTGAAGTCGAAGAAGACGCGGTTTACCGGCTCGAACGGATCATAAACCTCTTCCGTGGCGCTCTTAGGTGTACCGGCGCACGCCGCGAGCGCAACCGAAACCACCGCGACACAAAAGAATTTCCGAATATTTTCGCGCAATGTGTTGCTTTGCACTTAAATCCCACCCTGCTGGCATGTCGAGAAGCGTCGCGCCAGAAAAGTTAAACAGGAACGGCCAATAGACAATAGACCGCCGCGGAGCCTTTTCCCATTCGATGATGGGACCGCATCGTAGTCGCTGATATAGACCGCGCTCCCCAACACGAAAAGGCCCCAACCCGTTCTGTCGTAACACAGCGTTTCTAAAAAAACCATATTCGACAGTTCACGTCTTGTGAAATTCGCTTGTCGAGTGTTGCAGAAGTGCTTCGCCCATCGTCCATTTTCGGGTTTGGCGTAATGTCCTGCTTGCCGCATACCGCGAAGGTGGTAGTTCCTGCGTCAATATCTTGTTTACAACATAAAGATATCTTTATATGTATATCTTCTAGTCATCATGAGAGCGAACTGAGGCTTTGATCCGTGAGTGTAGACATGGATAAGTTGCTGCAAGGTTTACGCGCCGCCGCCGAGCCGACACGGCTTCGCATTCTGGCGTTGTGTTCCCATGGCGAACTGACCGTCAGCGATTTGACCAATATCCTCAACCAGAGCCAGCCGCGCGTTTCCCGTCATCTCAAGCTGCTTGTCGATGCGGGATTGCTGGAACGGTTCCGGGAAGGGGCATGGGCTTATTACAGGCTCGCACAGACCAGCGAGACGGCCGAGCTGTCGCACAGCCTGGTTGATTTCATACCGGTCGGCGATGGCATCCACTCACGGGATCTTGAACGGCTTCAATTCGTCAAGCAGGCGCGTGCCGATCAGGCGGCTGCCTTTTTCCGTGAGAACGCGGAGCGGTGGGATAAGATTCGGAACCTTTATATCGACGATAAGTCTGTCGAATCGGCGCTGATGAAGACGTTATCGAAGGCCGAAACGCGCGGCCTGCTCGATATCGGGACAGGAACCGGCCGTATCCTCGAAATTTTCGGCGACTCGATCGAGCGTGGCGTTGGCGTCGATCTGTCCCATGAGATGTTGTCGGTCGCGCGGGTGAACCTCGAGCAGCACGGCCTCCGGAATTGCCATGTGCGGTATGGGGATATGAACGACCTGCCGTTGGACCAGGAGAGTTTCGACGCCGTGACCTTTCACCTTGTCCTGCATTATGCCGATGATCCGTCCGCGGCGATCAAGGAGGCGGTGCGGTTCCTCAATCCGGGTGGACGCCTCGTCGTTGTCGATTTCGCGCCGCATGAGGTGGAAGGGTTGCGCGACGAACATGCGCATCGATGGCTCGGTTTCGACGACGATGCGATCTCATCATGGTTCGCCGAGGCAGGGCTGAAAGCGGAAAGGCCGATCCGCTTGCCCGGCGATCCCCTGACGGTTTGTGTCTGGCCGGCGATTCGCAACACCGCCGCGGTTGCTGCGTCGGACAACACTCAATCCTTGAACGAAGTGCGGGTTTAGACCGATGGCGCAATTGCCGACTGTGAGTTTCGAGTTCTTCCCGCCGCACGACGTAGCGTCGGAAGCGCGTTTATGGAAAGTCATCGAGACATTAAGCCCGCTGCGACCAGACTTTTTTTCGGTAACCTACGGTGCTGGCGGCACGACGCAGGAACGGACCGACCGAATCGTGCGGCGTATACATTCGGAAACCTCTGTCGCACCGGCGGCGCACCTGACCTGTGTCGGGGCGACACGGGATAAAATCGATCGCCTCGCACAATCATGGTGGGATGACGGCATCCGTCAGATCGTGGCCCTTCGCGGCGACCCGCCGAAGGGCGAGACGCGGTATGTGCCGCATCCGGACGGGTACGAAAATGCCGCGGCCCTTGTCGAAGGGCTGCGAGCGATCGCGGATTTCGACATCTCCGTGGCCGCTTATCCGGAATGCCACCCGGATTCGGCCTCGGTCGATGCGGATATCGACAATCTCAAACGCAAGATCGACAACGGCGGCAATCGCGCGATCACCCAGTATTTTTTTGAGAATGACGACTTCCTGCGGTTCCGGGATCGCGTCGCGGCGGCGGGTATCCGCGTGCCGCTGATCCCGGGCATTTTGCCCGTCACGAACTTCAGCCGCGTCGTGGAATTCAGCGCGCAGTGCGGCGCAAAGGTGCCCAGTCGAATGGCTGATATGTTCGACGGCATCGACAATGATCCTGAAACCCGAAAGCTCATCGCGGCCACCGTTGCGGTCGAACAATGCGAGGGGCTGCAGCGGGAGGGGGTCCGGCATTTTCATTTTTACACGCTCAATCGTGCGGAATTGACCAAGGCCATCTGCTGGCGTCTTGGCGTGCGGTCGGCGGCGGAAGAGGCGGCGTAGCCGAATCACATCATGGACGGATCTTCTCCAGTATCGGGCCAGACGGTCACCGAACTTCTCGAGGCGTTGCTGCGGCAGCGCATCCTGATTCTCGACGGTGCCATGGGCACGATGATCCAACGCCACCGGTTCGAGGAGGAAGACTATCGCGGGGGTCGGTTCGCGGATTGGAACCAGGCGCTCAAGGGTAATAACGATCTGCTGACGCTGACCCAGCCCGATGCGATTCGCGACATTCATCTCGCCTATCTCAAGGCGGGCGCCGACATCGTCGAGACCAATACCTTCAATTCCACGTCGATCGCGCAAGCGGACTACGGTATGGAGTCGCTGGTCCATGAATTGAATCTCGAAGGTGCCCGGTTGGCGCGGGCCGCGGCGGACGAAATGAACGCGGAGACGCCGGACCGACCGCGCTTCGTCGCGGGCGTCCTGGGCCCGACCAACCGGACGGCGTCGCTTTCGCCCGACGTGAACGATCCCGGGTTCCGCAACATCAGCTTCGACGAACTGGTCGATGCCTACACCGAAGCCACTCGTGGCTTGGTGGAGGGTGGCGCGGACATCCTGATGATCGAGACGGTGTTCGACACGCTGAACTGCAAGGCGGCGATCTATGCGATCCGCAGCTATCTGGACGCCGAAGGGCTCGACCTGCCGCTCATGATCTCCGGCACGATCACTGATGCGTCGGGCCGCACCCTATCGGGCCAGACGGCTGCCGCCTTCTGGAATTCGGTCGCGCATGCGAAGCCCTTGGCGATCGGTTTGAACTGCGCGCTCGGGGCGGAAGACCTGCGCCCGCATATCCAGGAGATCTCTTCCCTGGCGGATACTTTTGTCAGCATCCATCCCAATGCGGGCCTGCCGAACGAATTCGGCGAGTATGACGATACGCCCGAATATATGGCCGAGACCTTGAAAGAATTCGCCGAAAGCGGATTCCTGAACATCGTCGGTGGGTGCTGCGGGACGGAGCCGGACCATATCGCCGCCATCGCGGAAGCCGTCGAGACCCTGCCGCCGCGGCAACAGGCGGATGTCGAGCCGTGGTGCCGGTTGAGCGGGCTGGAACCGCTTACGATCGATTCGGTGACGGGCTTCGTCAATATCGGCGAGCGCACCAACGTGGCGGGATCGGCGCGCTTCAAAAAGCTGATCATGGAGGATGACTACGAGACCGCGTTGGACGTGGCCACGCAGCAGGTCAATAACGGTGCGCAAATCATCGACATCAACATGGACGATGCGATGCTCGACGCCGAGATGGCGGTCGAGAAGTTCCTCAAGCTGATCGCGTCGGAACCGGATATCTCGCGCGTTCCGATCATGATCGATTCCTCGAAATGGAACGTGATACAGATCGGCTTGAAATGCATGCAGGGCAAAGGCGTGGTCAATTCGATCAGCCTGAAGGAAGGCGAGGAACCCTTCATTGAGCAGGCACGTGAAATCCTCCGCTATGGTGCCGCTGTTGTGGTCATGGCCTTCGACGAGCAAGGCCAGGCGGATACCAGGGAACGCAAGGTCGAAATCTGCAAGCGGTCCTATAGGATTTTGACGGAAACCGTCGGTTTTCCGCCGCAGGACATCATCTTCGATCCGAATATCTTTGCCGTCGCAACGGGCATCGAGGAACACGACAACTACTCGGTCGATTTCATCGAGGCGACACGCGACATCAAGCGCGACCTGCCGCACGCGATGGTCAGCGGCGGCGTCAGCAACATGTCCTTTTCGTTCCGCGGCAACGATCCAGTGCGCGAGGCGATGCATGCGGTATTCCTGTATCACGCGACACGGGCCGGGATGGATATGGGGATCGTCAACGCCGGACAGCTCGCCGTTTATGCGGAAATTCCCGAAGAGCTGCGCGAACGGGTCGAAGATGTCGTCCTCAACCGCCGTGCCGACGGCACCGAACGGCTGCTGGAGGTCGCCGATACCGTCAAGGGTCAAAAACGGTCGGCCGTCGAAGATCTGTCCTGGCGCGAAGGAACCGTGCAGGAACGGTTGTCCCACGCGCTGGTAAAAGGCCTGAACGAATACATCGTCGAAGACACCGAGGAAGCGCGGCTTGCCCATGACCGTCCGATCGAGGTCATCGAAGGACCGCTGATGGATGGCATGAATGTGGTCGGCGATCTGTTTGGATCGGGGCAAATGTTCCTGCCGCAGGTCGTGAAAAGCGCACGCGTGATGAAGCAGGCGGTGGCGCATCTGCTCCCGTATATCGAGGAGGAAAAGGAAGAGGGCAGCCGTGCAAAGGGCAAGGTCCTGTTGGCCACCGTCAAGGGCGACGTGCATGACATCGGCAAGAATATCGTCGGCGTCGTGTTGCAATGTAACAACTTCGAGGTCATCGACCTTGGCGTCATGGTTCCCTATACGACGATTCTCGAGACCGCAAAGCGCGAGGACGTCGACGCCATCGGTCTGAGCGGTCTGATCACCCCGTCGCTCGAGGAGATGGCCATGGTGGCCAAGGAAATGACCCGTCAGGGCTTCACCCAGCCGTTGCTGATCGGCGGTGCGACCACGTCCAAGGTTCATACCGCGGTGAAGATCGCGCCGAACTATGAAGGTGCGACCGTTCATGTCGTCGATGCCTCGCGCGCGGTGGGCGTCACGAGCAATCTGGTCAGTGATACCCATAAGGACGAATTCGTTTCAGGGATCCGGTCCGAATACGACTCGATCCGCGAAACCCATGCCGGACAACGTAAGGGCGCCAAACAAAGCACGCTGGCCCAGGCACGGGCGGCGCGCTGCACGATCGATTGGCCGTCGGTCACGCCGCCGAAACCGTCCTTCCTCGGACTCAAGTCTTTCGAGGACTATGATTTCGGCGAACTGGTCGATCGAATTGACTGGACCCCGTTTTTCCGTACGTGGGAATTGGCAGGCAACTATCCGAAAATCCTGCAGGACGAGGTGGTCGGGGAAGCCGCGCAGAGCCTGTATGACGACGCGCGTGCGATGATCGATCGCGTTATCGCGGAAAACTGGCTCGAGGCGCGGGCCGTTATCGGGTTTTTCCCGGCCAATGCGGTCGGGGACGACGTGGAGGTGTACGGGGATGAGGACCGGTCCTCCGTTCGCACCGAATTCCATTTCCTACGCCAGCAAATGGCTAAGCGGGAAGGCCGATTCAATTATTGCCTCGCCGATTTCGTTGCGCCGAAAGACACCGGCGTCGCTGATTATATCGGCGGATTCGCGGTGACGGCCGGGTTGCGGATCGAAGACCGGCTGAAGGATTTCCGCAGCAATCACGACGACTACAACGACATCCTGTTGAAAGCCGTCGCGGACCGTTTTGCGGAGGCCTTCGCGGAGCGTATGCACGAACGCGTGCGGAAGGAATTCTGGGGCTACGCGCCGGACGAAGCGCTGGATAACGAGGCTCTGATCAAGGAGCGGTACCAGGGCATCCGACCGGCCCCCGGTTATCCGGCTTGCCCGGATCACACCGAGAAGCGCCTCTTGTTCGATCTGCTGGAGGCGGAGAAGAATGCATCGATTTCACTGACCGACAGCTTCGCGATGATGCCGGCGTCATCGGTTTCCGGTTTCTATTTTTGGCACCCGGATTCGCGCTATTTCGGGATCGGCAAGATCGGCCGCGATCAACTCAAAGACTACGCGGCCCGGAAGGGTGTGCCGCTCGAGCAGGCGGAGCGCTGGTTGGCCTCGAACCTCGCTTAAGGGCGGCCGCAAGTCCCGGAAACGCCGTGAGCCTCCAATGCAGCATCATCGCGGTGAAGAGCGATTGCTCGAAGAGTGGCTGGGATTTGGAAACTTGCCAAGACCCGGTCCAAATCGCTAGGGTCGCCGCCATGACAATTCCTGCCCCGTTATCCCTCCATACCGAGACAGTCCGGTCGGAGTGGATCGATTACAACGGCCATATGAACGTCGCGTATTACGTATTGGCGTTCGATTTCGCGACCGACGCTTTCCTCGATTACATCGGGCTAGATCACGGCTACAAGGCCAAGGCCGACGTCACGACATTCGTGGGGGATATGAACGTCACGTATGTCCGGGAAGTGGTCGAGGGCGCGCCGCTTCGGTTTACGACGCAACTCCTCGAATTCGATAAGAAGAAATTCCGCTATTTCCATAGCATGTACCATGCGGAGGCGGGATTCCTGGCGGCAACCAACGAATTGCTGTCGCTGCATATCGACTTGAAGACACGCCGGGTCGGTGAAATGGCCCCAGTGATCCTTGATCGACTTCAAACGATACAAGATTCGCATTCGAAGCTTGAAATTCCCAATGGGGTTGGCCGCGTGCTGGGACTGCGCCGCAAGTAGAGGTTGCGGTCCGCCGCGCGGCAGTGACCATTGCGATTGCTAAATTTTTTCGGACCGGCGGCCGGAATTAAGCCTTTATTAAGTTGCGCATTCTAAAAAAGCTAAACCGTCGAGTGTAAGAAATATTGGGGTGCGAAGTTGGAATTCTCCGACGATCTGGGAGCCGCAGCGAAATTCGCCGAAGCGGCCATGCAGTTGATGGACCAGCACAAAGTGCCGTCCACGCCGCAGAATTTTATGATCTGGTACGCCTATGCCAGCGACAGCATTCCGGACCTCAAGAACACGCTGGATGATCTAGTCTCCGATGCGGACGCCGTATCGCAGGAAGACAGTGCGGAAATTTTCGATCGCTACTTCAGCCAGGTCTCGCAAGGCCAGGATATCCAGAAAGCCGGCTCGCAGATGTCGGAATTGGTCGGCGATGTCATGTCGCTGGTCAGCAAGGCGACGGACGATGCCGAAGAGTTTGGCGCGGCCTTGGAGGATAGCGTTGGGTCGCTGACCGACCTGTCCGATCCGAAGGCATTGGGACAGGTCGTTAAACTGCTTGCCGACAACACCCAGAAGATGCTGTCGCAGAACCGCCAACTGCAGGGCAAGCTGGAGACGTCGTCACAGGAAATTCAAAGCCTGAAGACCCATCTCGAGGACGTCCAGAAAGAGGCGTTGACCGACGGTCTAACCGAAATCGCCAATCGGAAGAATTTCGATATGGTGCTGCAGAGCGAAAGCGAGGCGTCCTCGCAGAAGGGCACGCCGCTGGCGCTCGTTCTGATCGATATCGACCATTTCAAGAAGTTCAACGACACGCATGGCCATCAAACCGGCGATCATGTCCTGAAGTTTGTCGGTGCGATGCTGAAAAAGGCGGTGAAGGCAACCGACCTGCCGGCACGCTACGGCGGTGAGGAGTTCGCCCTTATCCTGCCGAATACCGATCTCAGCTCGGCGGTGGCGTTGGCTGAATCAATCCGCGTTGCAGTGGCCGGCAAGCGGCTGCGAAAGAAGCAGACCGGCGACGATATCGGCAATATCACACTGTCCCTGGGTGTGTCGCAGTATCGATCGGGCGAGTCGTTGAGCGATCTCATCAAGCGTGCCGATGACGGACTTTACCAAGCCAAGGGGCTTGGCCGTAATCAGGTGGTTGCCGAGACCGAACTCAGCGCCGTCGCAGACTGATCCCAATATGCCGGGCGCTCCGGGAACCGCCGTTGGGCTCTCGATAACGCTTCTTGGCGCGACCGCCGAATCCGTATAGCTTGCCGACGTCTCAGCTATGGCAACCAAAGCTGACGTGACAGATCTCGGCCTAACCAGAATCCTGCGGCGTTTCGGCCGCCTTGCCCGACACGAGCAGGTCATCCTCTCGATTCTTGCGGTCGTGACCGGCTTGATCGCCGGTGGATGCGCGATCGTGTTCCGCGAGGCGATTACGTTGGTGCAATGGGGGGGCTTCGGCTTCACCTCGGAACGATTGCACTCGCTGGCGTCGGCGCTGCCTTGGTGGCACATCCTGCTGGTCACCACGGGCGGCGGATTGGTTGTCGGCCTGTTGCTAAAGTATGTAATGCCGGGTGGCCGGTCCGAAGGCGTGGCGGACGTGATCGCGGCGGGCGCGTTGCGCGAAGGCCGAATGCCGTTGCGGAATGGGCTGGCCAGCGCGCTGGTCAGCGCCGTCTCGATCGGTGCGGGCGCATCCACCGGCCGGGAAGGACCGGTTGTCCATCTCGGGGCGACGCTGAGCGCCTTCGTCGCCGATAAACTGCACCTCGGACGCGCCTTGTCCCGGACGTTGCTGGCCTGCGGCGTTGCCACCGCGGTTGCGGCCTCGTTCAACGCGCCCATCGCCGGCGTTTTTTTCGCATTGGAAGTGGTGTTGGGTCATTACGCGCTGAGCGCCTTCGCGCCCGTCGTCATCGCCTCGGTGACCGGGACGGTATTGAGCCGCGTGTATTTCGGCGATTTCCCCGCGTTCATCCTGCCGGTGGGGGATATCACGTCGTTCTTCGAGTTTCCCGCCTTCGCGTTGCTCGGCATCGTCAGCGCCGTCGTGGCGATCATATTCCTGCGCGCCACGGCCCTCACGACGACGCTTGCCGAGAAGCTTCCGGTACCGGCATGGCTGCGGCCGGCCTGCGGGGGCCTGCTCATCGGACTGATCGCGCTCTCTTTCCCGCAGGTCCTGGGCGTTGGGTACGAGGCAACGGATATGGCGCTCAACGGTATGATCGCGCTGCATGTCCTGATCATTCTGATCTTCGCGAAAATCGTGGCGACGTCGGTGGCGCTGGGCTGCGGATTCGGTGGCGGTGTCTTCTCCCCGTCGCTTTTCCTCGGCGCGATGACGGGTGGCGCCTTCGGCATGATTGCGACCTCGGTCTTTCCGGATATGTCGTCAGGCCACACCGCCTACACCTTGGTCGGCATGGGCGCGGTCGCCGGGGCGGTGTTGGGCGCGCCGATTTCGACCATCCTCATGGTGTTCGAATTGAGCGGCAATTACGCGCTTACCGTGGCGGTGATGATAGCGACCGCTTTGGCATCGCTACTCACGCGATATCTGCATGGCGGATCGTTCTTCTCGTGGCAGCTTGAATCCCGCGGTATCAGCCTCGAAGGCGCGCGGGAGCAGCGATTGTTGCAGTCGATCTCGGTCGGCGAAATCATGCGCGACGACTTCGTGACCGTCGATCCCGCCGCGGATTTGACCTCTGTTCGTGCAAAGCTCATGCGGTCACATTTCGGGACGCTGTTCGTCGTGGACAGCAACCGCGTCCTGCACGGGACCATCACGCTGGGCGATTTGTCGGACACCGCGTTCGATACGTCGCTGGATATGTTGCTCAACGCGCAGGATGTCACGCACCTGCATCCTTTGGCGCTCGACCTGGACGACGATCTTGGGAAGGCGTTCCGGCTTATGGAAAGCGGCGGGGAAGATCATGTGCCCGTCGTGCGCGATCATGAGTCGATGCGCCTGGTCGGGGTGGTTCATCAGCGTGATGTTATGCACGCGCACAGCCGGGCAATCATGGGTGCCCGCGAAATGACGGGCAGTGAGTGCTAAGGGGCTGACCGGCTTGAATTGACGCTAGTTTCCCTTCGAAAACCGATACCAGCGATACCGTTCCTTTGACGCGATCTCGACTCGCTTGATATCGGAATCGGCGGTCAGCACCGTGACGGGCACCGTCGTGCCCGGCCCGCCGAGGGCCCAAAGCTTGCGATAGAAGTCGGCCTGCGTCTTGACCGGTGACTCGCCGACCTTGATCACGATATCGCCCTTCGTCAGCCCGGCTTGCTCGGCGGGGCCATCTTTTGCGACCCGTTGCACGAACAATCGGCCGCGGGCCTCCTCGGTATAGAGCCCGATCCACGGTTTTGCCGACTTCGTCGGCTGGCTCAGGGTGCTGGTTTTCTTGATCAACGGTTTCAGCCGGTCGATCGGCACGAACATATTGCCGGGCGCGAACTCCGAGTCGCCGGTGGTGTCGGGCACAAGCAAGGAGCCGATCCCAACCAGGGCGCCAGTGGAATCGATCAGGGCGGCGCCGCCGAAATTGGCATAGGGCGGGGCGGTGAAGATGGCCTTTTCCAGCAGGTATTCCCAGTACCCCGTGAATTCCCGACGCGCCACGACCCGGACCGGCAATGCCGCCTCGGACCCGCCATATCCGGCGATCACGGCGGCGGCTTTCTGCTTAATATCGTCCGACTTCCCGATGGGCAGGGGTTTGACGGGGACCGGCTGCGCGGCCCGCACCAATCCGAACCCCGTGTCATGGTCATACGCAAGTACAGTTGCCGGGATCGCTGTTCCGTCGTGAGTTGTCACGGTGACCGAATCGGCTTCGAGAACGACATAGCCGATGGTCACGATCAGGCCGTTGGCGTCGATGACCGCGCCATGGCCGGTTCGGGTGGCGCCCAGGGTCTCCCGCGTTCGTGCGCCGTCCGGGATCGTGGTATCGATCCGGACGATCGCCTTGAAAACATCCTCGATCGAAGGTCCGGCTTGTGCCATGGCCGGTTCGGGCGGATAAACGACGCTGGCGATCAACCCGACCGCCAAGACGATTCGCAGCGTGATGAGTTTGAGGCCGATGCGCATGGCCGGTTCATCCCTAGTGGTAGAGAGAGAAAAGGTAGCGCAATTGCCGCTGCGGTCCAGGGCTGAGTTCAATCGCTCAACCAAGTGTGATGGCCCTCTACGTGCGGCCGTCCCGTGATATAATCATGCCGATGGACGATCCCTTAGATAATTTGCAGCCGCCGCCGAACCCCGCCGCGCCGGGCGCAATGGCTGCCGTCGCCTCGGGTCCGCATCTGGACGGCCTGAATCCGGACCAGAGACAAGCGGTCGAGGCGTTGGATGGACCGGTTCTTGTGCTTGCCGGCGCGGGCACCGGAAAAACTAGGGTCCTGACGACACGTCTCGCGCACCTGCTCTTCACGCGTCGGGCCCGGCCCTATCAGATTTTGGCCGTCACCTTTACCAACAAGGCCGCCCGCGAGATGAAGACCCGGGTGGAAAACCTCGTCGGTGGCGTTGCCGACGGCCTCTGGCTCGGCACGTTTCACGCCCTGGGCGCGCGTATCCTGCGCCGGCACGCGGAATTGGTGGGGCTCAAATCCAATTTCACGATCCTGGATGCGGACGATCAGATCCGTCTGCTGCGGCAGATCCTCCAGGCCGAACAGATCGACGAAAAGCGCTGGCCCGCCCGGATGCTGATTTCCGTCATCCAGCGCTGGAAGGACAAAGGCTTAATGCCGGATCAGGTTTCCGGCGGGGAGGCGGGGGATTATGCCAACGGGCGCCTGGTGGAAATCTACCGTCAGTATCAGGAGCGGCTGACCGTCCAGAATGCGGCCGATTTCGGCGATCTGCTGTTGTTGTGCCTACGCTTGTTCAAGGAAAATCCTGACGTGCTGTCCGACTATCAACGGCTTTTCCACTATATTCTGGTCGATGAGTATCAGGATACCAACGTTGCGCAGTATCTCTGGTTGCGCCTGTTGGCGCAGGGACGAAACAACATTTGCTGCGTCGGCGACGACGACCAGTCGATCTACGGATGGCGGGGCGCCGAGGTGGGCAACATCCTGAAGTTCGAACAGGACTTTCCCGGCGCCAAGGTGATTCGGCTGGAGCAGAATTACCGGTCGACGCCGCATATCTTGGCCGCCGCGTCGGGCCTGATCGAGCAGAACGAAGGCCGGCTCGGCAAGACGCTTTGGACCGACGCGACCGCGGGCGAACCACTGAGCGTACGCGGCGTGTGGGATGGCGAAGAGGAAGCGCGGGTCGTCGGCGACGAGATCGAGAATCTTCAGCGTAAAGGTCATTCGCTGAACGAGATCGCGATCCTCGTGCGGGCCGGTTTCCAGACCCGTGAGTTCGAAGAACGTTTCATGACCTTGGGGCTGCCGTATCGCGTGATCGGGGGGCCACGGTTCTACGAGCGCGAGGAAATTCGCGACGCCATCGCTTATCTGCGTGTGATCCATCAGCAGGACGACGATATGGCGCTGGAACGGATCATCAACAAGCCGACGCGCGGCGTGGGGAAGACCACGCTGCAGGCGTTGCATGCGTTGGCCCGGGCGCAGGGCGTGCCGCTCTATATCGCGGCGATCAAGATCGTGGAGTCCGACGAGTTGCGCCCGGCGTCGCGCCGCGCGCTGGGCAAGATCATCGAGGATTTCGAACGCTGGCGGACCGAGGCGACGATCAATTCGCATGTCGATCTAGCGCAGATCGTGCTCGACGAATCCGGCTACACCACCCTGTGGCAGGAGAGCAAAAAACCCGAAGCGCCGGGAAAACTGGAGAATCTCAAGGAACTCATCGTCGCGCTGGAAGATTTCGAGAACCTCGCCGGCTTCCTCGAGCATGTCAGCCTGGTCATGGACAACATCGAGGCGGCCGACCAGGACATGGTCAGCCTGATGACGCTGCACAGCGCGAAGGGGTTGGAGTTCGAGACGGTCTTCCTGCCGGGCTGGGAGGAGGGGCTTTTCCCGCATCAACGCTCGCTCGACGAGAATGGCGGTGCCGGGCTGGAGGAAGAGCGGCGCCTGGCCTATGTCGGGATCACGCGGGCGCGCCGCCGGGTGCACATCAGCTTCGCCGCCAACCGCCGCATTCACAACCTTTGGCAAAGTGCGATCCCGTCGCGCTTCGTCGAGGAACTGCCGCAGGACCAGGTCGTGTTGGAAAGCGAAGGCGGCCTGTATGGCGGCGGGGGTCTGAGCCAGGAGTCGATGTTCAAGGATGTTGGCGGATCGCATCACGGGGGACCGGGATGGCAACGTCTGCAGCGGAACGGCCCCGGCAGCCGGCTGATCGAGGCCGAGCCAGAGGCATTGCATGGCTCCGGCGTGTCTTTTGCGCTGGGCGATCGGTGTTTCCATCAGAAATTCGGCATGGGATGGGTACGGGTGGTCGAAGGGGATCATCTGACCATCGATTTCGATAAGGCGGGCACCAAAAAGGTCGTCGCCGCCTTCGTCGAGAAGACTTGATCTTGCATTTGTCGGAAACGGGCCGTTGCTGGGAACGTCGGTCGTGACCGCTGCCTGGAAAGTCGCGGTGTCCGTGCCCGGCGATGCCGTCGATCTTTTTTCCGACGCGCTGCGCCCCTTCGCCCTGTCGGTCGCCGCATTCGGCGGCGAGGCGCTGGCGTCGGACTGGACCGTGGAAGCCTATCTGGACGCGCCGCCGGACCCCGGACAAATGGCGGCGGCGGTGGCGTTGGCCGCGGCGGCCGCGGAAATCGACGAGCCGAAAGTCGCGTGTGTGCCGCTAACGGCGACGGACTGGTTGAAGGACAGTCTCGACACCTTTCAACCTGTTCGGGCCGGGCGGTTCTTCGTCTATCCGTCGCATTACGCCGAGGCTATTCCCACCGGCGCCATCGGTATCCGGATCGATGCGGCGACCGCGTTCGGTTCGGGCGAGCATGGCAGCACCGCTGGCTGTCTAAGGGCAATGGACGCCATTCGTGAATCCGTCCGTCCAAGGCGGGTCCTCGATCTGGGCTGCGGCTCGGGCATCCTGTCGATTGCGGCGGCGAAGCGGTGGCATGTTCCCGTGGTGGCGGCGGATATCGACCCCGAGGCGGTACGGGTCAGCCGTGAGAATTTCGTCGAAAACGGCGTCGCGCGTCTTGCCGCGGCAATCGAAAGCAATGGCCGTCGGCACCGGCTTCTCTTGGAGTCCGCCCCATACGACCTTATTCTGGCGAATATCCTTGCACGGCCGTTGATCGGGCTTGCTCCGGCGATACGGCGATACTGTGCGTCGGGCGGCCTGGTGGTCCTCTCGGGATTGCTGGTGGATCAGGGACCGCAAGTCTTGGCGGCGTATCGTCAGTTCGGATTTGAACTGCGTAACCGGATACTGGTCGAGGGATGGGCAACCCTCCTGCTTTCCCGGTGCGGAAGGCGCGGCGAGGTCCCTTGTATGTCGGAGGCGGTTGCTTAGCTTATGACGAAGGCAATGAGAGAGTTTTGGCATGGTTGAAGCCGAATCATCCTATGCGGGCGATGCTCAGTTGGAAGAGGCACTAGCGGCGGCCGGGGTCGCGATGCCGGTTGCCGCCGTTCGTGACCTGGTTGCCGGCGTCGCGGCGGCGCCCGACGGGTACGAGGATTGGACCGTGCTGGTAGCCCCGAACACGGATGCGGCGTTGCGCGGTCAGCTCAACGCGCTTCGCGCCGAGATCGCGGCCGCCGCAGACGGGATGTTTCCCTACGGTCCGGCGCCGGCGGAACGGCTCGCCGCGTTGCAGGCGGAGATCGTCCGGCGCGGACTGGACGGGTTCATCGTGCCGCGTACCGACGAGCACCAAGGCGAGTACGTACCGACGCGGGCGGAACGGTTGCGCTGGGTTACGGGATTTTCGGGGTCGGCCGGGGTTGCGGTCGTCCTTGCCGAGCGGGCGGCGGTCTTCGTCGATGGGCGATACACGCTTCAGGTGCTCGACGAAGTGAATACCGAACAGGTTGAGCCCGTCCCCTTGGCGGACAAATCTCCCTGGGATTGGATCGCGGAGAATCTAGCGGACGGCGCCACGCTCGGGTACGACCCGCTGCTGCTGACCGAGGCGTCGGTCGCGCGCTATCGCCAGGCCGTGGAGAAGGCGGGGGCTAATCTGGTTGGCGTTGACGATAATCCCGTCGATGCGGTTTGGCCGGATCAACCGGCGGCACCGCTGGCGCCGGTGGTCGTACATGATGAGATCTATGCCGGAGATCCGGCGGTGGCCAAGCGCGCGACGCTTGGCGTGAGGCTGGCGGAGGAAAACATTGCGGCGGCAGTTTTGACCATGCCGGATTCGATTGCCTGGCTCCTGAACATTCGTGGAGGTGACGTGCCGCATACGCCCCTGCCGCTGTCCTTCGCAATCTTGCGCGACGACGGCTCGGTCGATCTGTTCATCGACTCCCGCAAGCTGTCGCCGGGCGTTACGGAACATCTGGGGAATGGCGTGGCAATCCAACCGCCCGAGGATTTCGGAGCGGCCCTCGAGGCGCTGGGCGCGGACGGACGACGGGTGATGGCCGATCCGACGAGTGCGGCGAGTTTCGTGTTCGACCGGCTGAGGGCCGGCGGGGCGGACATCGTGAAGGGAACCGATCCTTGCGCGATGCCGAAGGCCTGCAAGAACGAGACGGAGGTGGACGGCGCCCGCGCGGCGCATCGGCGGGATGGTGTGGCGGTCACGCGGTTTCTGGCGTGGTTTGCCGAGCGTGCGCCGGCGGGCGGGCTTACGGAGATCGAATCCGCGGAGCAACTCCGAGCGTTTCGGTTCGAGAACGATTTGATCCGCGATCTCAGTTTTCGCACGATTTCCGGATCCGGGCCGAACGGCGCCATCGTGCATTACAGCGTCAGCGCGGAAACCAATCGCGAAATCGGTCTTGGCGAATTGTATCTGGTGGATTCCGGTGCGCAGTATCTCGACGGCACCACGGATATCACCCGTACCATCGCGGTCGGCCAACCGTCAGCCGAAATGCGTGACCGCTTTACCCGTGTGCTGAAGGGTCATATCGGCATCGCGACCGCCCGGTTCCCGGAAGGGACGACCGGCGCGCAACTCGATACCTTGGCCCGTCATGCGTTGTGGCAGGCCGGTCTGGATTTTGATCATGGGACCGGTCATGGCGTCGGCAGTTACTTGAGCGTGCACGAAGGGCCGCATCGGATTTCCAAGGCGGGCGATACCGTCGCGCTTAAACCGGGCATGATCGTCTCGAACGAACCCGGATACTATAAGACCGATGCCTATGGCATCCGCATCGAAAATCTCGTCACCGTCGTTCCCTGCGACGACGTGGCGGATAGCGAACGTAGCTTGCTGCAGCTGGAAACGATGACCTTGGCTCCGATCGACCGAATGCTCGTCGATCTATCGCTTCTGACGCAAGACGAGGTGGCTTGGCTGGATGCGTATCACGCCCGGGTTCGGGAGACGATTGGCCCGGCGCTCGATTCGGCGACCAAGACTTGGCTCGACGCGGCGACGCGTCCGATCGGTGATAGTTAGGTTCCGCCTATCAGGTCGAGCCAGGCCTCTTCGGTGAGCATCTCGACGCCGAGGTCTTCGGCTTTTTTCGCCTTCGAGCCGGCGTCCGCGCCTACCACGACATAGTCGGTCTTCTTGGAAACCGACCCGGCAACCTTGGCGCCCATGGATTCCGCGCGGGCTTTGGCTTCGCTTCGTGTCATCTTTTCGAGCGATCCCGTGAAAACTACCGTTTTGCCGGCAACGGCGGAGCCGGACTCGTCCGGCGCCTCGAAATCCTGGATGTTCAGCTCCGACTCCAAGTCCTCCAACGCCGCGGCGTTGTGCGGCTCCTGGAAGAAGGTAACGAGGTCGGTCGCCACCGACGGTCCGATGCCGTCGATGTTGATCAGGTCTTGATACTCGGCGCTCTCTTCGTCCTGTGCCGCCTGCATCGCCGTCCGCAGGGCCGGGAAGGAACCGTAATTCTTGGCCAGCAAGCGCGCATTCGCCTGACCGACCTGGCGGATGCCGAGGGCATAGACGAAACGGTCGAGCGGGATGCTGCGCTTGTTTTCGATCGCGTCGATCAGTTTCGTGATCGATTGTTCGCCCCAGCCTTCGCGCTCGGCGATGGCGTCGCGCTGATCGCGCAGCCGGAAGATGTCTCCTGCCCGGGTGACGATCTTGTCGTGCCAGAAGGCTTCGATATTCTTCGCGCCGAGCCCTTCGATATCGAAGGCGTCGCGGGAGACGAAATGCTTCAATCGCTCGACCTGCTGGTAGGGGCAGGCGAGGTCGCCGGTGCAGCGCCGGACCGCTTCCCCCTCTTCGCGCATGGTCAGCGTCTTCAGGTCGCAGGGGCATTCGGCCGGGAACTCGAAGGGTTTCGATTTGTCGGGCCGTCGCTTTTCGATGACGCGGACGACCTGTGGGATCACATCGCCGGCGCGTTGTACAACGACCGCATCGCCTTCACGGATGTCCTTGCGCTGGATTTCGTCCTCGTTGTGCAAGGTGGCGCGGCTCACCACCACGCCGCCCACGGTGATCGGTTCGAGCTCGGCAACCGGCGTCAGCGCGCCGGTGCGTCCGACTTGAATGGTGATGGCGCGCAGGATCGTTTCCGCCTGTTCGGCGGGGAATTTATGGGCGGTCGCCCAGCGTGGCGCGCGGCTGCGCACGCCCATCCGTCGCTGCCAATCCAGCCGGTTCACCTTATAGACGACGCCATCGATGTCGTAGGGAAGCTCGGCGCGTTTGGCCTGCACCTCGGCATAGGCCTCCAGAACCTCCTCCGCGGACGTGCAGAGCCGCGACATCGGATTTGTCGGAAATCCCCAATCACGCAGTTGTTGCAGGAAATCCCAATGCGTTTCCGCGGTCGGGCTGCTCATCTCGCCGGCGCTATAGACGAACATGCGAAGCGGGCGGCGGGCGGTGATGGAGGGGTCGAGCTGCCGGATACTACCGGCCGCGGCGTTGCGGGGATTGGCGAACACCTTATCGCCGTCGGCTTCCTGCCGTTTGTTCAAGGCGAAGAAGTCCTCGCGCGACATGTAGACTTCGCCTCGGACTTCAAGGATTTCCGGTGCATTGCCGGTCAATCGATCGGGAATTTCGTCGATGGTCTTCAGGTTGGCCGTGATGTTTTCGCCGACCGCGCCGTCGCCGCGTGTCGCGCCGAGAACCAGGGCACCGTTTTCGTACCGCAGGGAGGCGGACAGGCCGTCGATCTTGGGCTCCGCGACGATCTCGATCGGATCGTCGGCCGCCAATCCTAGGAATTTTCGAACGCTGTCGATGAAATCCCGAACGTCTTCCTCGTTGAATGCGTTCGAAAGCGACAGCATCGGCCGTGCATGGGTCACCTTGCTGAAGCCGGAAGCGACCGGGGCGCCCACTTGATCGCTCGGGCTATCGCCGCGCTTCAGGGCGGGGAAGCGCTCTTCGATGGCCTCGTTGCGTTGGCGCAGGGCGTCGTATTCGGCATCACTGATCTCCGGCGCGTCCTGCTGATGATACAGCCGGTCATGACGTTCGATTTCGAGCGCGAGCCGGGTGAGTTCGGCCTTCGCTTGCTTCTCGGTCAGTTTTTCGACGGGTTTCGGCGGCTTGCTCATACCCGTTCTCCTTCGAGCAGACGGGTCGCCGCGGCGCGCGCCTCATCGGTAATCTCCCGCCCGGACAGCATGCGGGCGACTTCCTCGCGGCGATCCTCCATTTCGAGCTGATCGACCCGCGTAACGGCGACATCGCCTGTGTCGAGTTTCTCGACCCGTAGATGAGTGTCGCCGCGGGCCGCTACCTGCGGCGAATGCGTCACCACCAACACCTGGAGATTCTGCGACAGGCGCAGCAGCCGTTCGCCGACCGCATCCGCCGTAGCGCCGCCGACGCCGCTGTCGACCTCGTCGAAGACAAGAGTAGGTGTCGGGCCGGTTTCCGCCAAGGCCACCTTCAACGCCAGAAGGAAGCGGGAGAGTTCGCCGCCGGATGCGATCTGCGACAACGGCCCCATCGTGGCCCCAGGGTTGGTCGATACTTGGAATGAAACGCGATCCATGCCCTCGGCGGTCCAGGACCCTTCGTCCAACATTTCGATCAGGGTGGCGAATTGCGCCTTGTCGAGCCGGAGCGGCGGCAGTTCGGCATTGACCGTGGTATCCAGCTTCTTCGCTGCCTTCTGGCGCGATGCGGTGAGGGCCTTTGCCGCGGCGACGTAGCACTCGCGCGCTGCCGCCTCTTCCTTCTTCAGCGTTGCGATGGTGCCGGTCTGGTCGTCCAGCATGGACAGGCGTTCGGCGAGCCTTTCCTGCAGCAAGGGCAGGTCGTCCACCTGGATGCCATGCTTGCGTGCTGCATCCCGGAGCGCGAACAGGCGTTCCTCGATCGAGTCGAGGTCGCCGCGATCCAGGTTCAGGTCATTGGCGACCTCGCGCAGCGATTGCATCGCGTCCTGGATTTCCGCGATTGCGCGGTCCAAGGCGGCGGTGACCGGGTCAAGCCGTCCGGCCGCCTTTTCCGCCGTGCGGCCCAGTTGGCCGACCGCTGATTGCAGCCGCGATTCGGCACCGTCATCGCCGGCGAGTTCGGCATAGGCCGCGTCGAGGCCGGTGAGAACCGCCTCGGCATTCTGTAGCATGGTCCGGCTGTCGGCGAGCTGCTGTTCTTCGCCCGGGACCGGATCGATCTTTTCGAGTTCCGACAGCGAATGCCGGAGATAATCCTCGTCTTCCCGGCTTTGGGCGGCATCCGCTTCGGCTTGGCGGCGCCGTTCCGCCGCGTCGCGCCACGCGTTGAATGCCGTTGCCAGCGCGCTCTTCTTCTTCCCGTGTTTCGCATAAATGTCGAGGAGCGCGCGATGCGTTCCCCGATCGAGGAGCCCTCGCTCGTCGAACTGTCCTTGGATTTCGATCAACGAATCGCCGAGTTGGCGCAGCAAACCGATGCTGATGGCCTCGTCGTTCACGTAGGCACGCGTTCGGCCATCGTCGCTCAGGACCCGGCGCAGCATGATGGTGGAATCTGCCGGCAGGTCCTGATTGCGCAGCAGATCGACAAGGGGATGGCCGTCCGGGACCTGAAACGTGGCGGTCACGCTGCCGCGCTCGACGCCGGCGCGCAGCATGCGGCCTTCCGATCGGGCACCCAGCGCCATGCCCAACGCATCAAGCAGAATGGATTTACCCGCGCCGGTCTCGCCGGTCAGGACACTCAATCCCTCCGCGAACGCCACATCCAGCCGGTCGATAAGGACGATGTTTCGAATGCTGAGCGCGGTCAGCATCGGTCCGTCAAGATGTCCAATCCCAAAGCCAGCTCAACCAGGAACCCTCCTTGCGTTGGGGTCTCAGGTTGCGCCGCTCGAGAATGGCATAGCTGTCTTCGTACCAGCTGCTGCCCGGGAAATTGTGGCCCAGGACGGCGGCGGACATCTGTGCCTCATCGGTGATACCCAAAGCGAGATAAGCCTCGGTCAGCCGATGCAGTGCTTCGGGCACATGGGTGGTCGTCTGGTAGTTCTCAATGACCGCGCGATACCGGTTGATCGCCGCGAGATTGTCGCCCTTGCGTTGGTAGTAGCGGCCGATGCTCATGTCCTTGCCGGCGAGATGGTCGCGGGTCAGGTCGAGCTTGAGCCGGGCGTCCCGCGCGTAGGTGGTGTTCGGGAATCGCTTGATCACGTCCCGCACCGAGGCAAGCGCCAGGGTCGTCATTTTCTGGTCTCGGCCGACATCGGAAATCTGTTCATAGTAGGACAACGCCTTGAGGTAATAGGCATAGGCGATATCGCTATGGCCCGGATGCAGCTCGATGAACCGGTCCAGCGCGATGATGGCCTCGTCGAACTTCTCCTCAAGATAAAAGGCGTAGGCTGACATCAATTGGGCCTTGGTCGCCCAGCGTGAATAGGGGTGTTGCCGCTCGACCTCGTCGAATTCCTTGGCGGCGGTCTCATTCCAGCCTGCTTCCAGATAGTCCAGCGCGCCATTGTAGATTTCTTCCGCACTGCGTTCCTTTACGGCCTTGGCCTCTTCCTCGGGCGAGCCGAAGATCGTGGTCAATGTGTCGCAGCCGGACAGGAAAAGCATGCAGGCCGTCAACAACACGGGCACCGGTCCGAAGCGGCGTTTGCGACGGGGAGAGAACGTCCGATCGGTCATGGTCGTTTCGAAACCCTCAACAGTGCGGCAGCGGCGTGATCTGTATTTCATGGCAGCCGCCAAATTCATGATGCTTATATAGCACCGACGGCCGCCCATTCCTATATGGCGGCCGCTTCACAAATCGTAACTGATGATAAGGTGGTTGGCGGGATTAGGCGACCGCGATAGCCGGTGTTTCGGCCCAGCGCGTCGACTGCGGAGCCGGAACGTCGTCGCCCGAGACATAGGTCCATGCCGCTGTGTCGGCGAACAAAGCGCGCAACAGCTTATTATTGATCTGGTGCCCGGTGCGATGTCCCGAGAAACGGCCGATGATCGGGCCGCCGGCTAGGTAGAGGTCACCCAGGCTATCCAAAATCTTATGCCGGACGAATTCGTCGTCGTAGCGCAGACCGCCGTCGTTCAGCACTTTGTCCCCGCTCACCACCACGGCGTTGTCCAGGGAACCGCCATGGGCGAGACCAGCTTTCCGCATCGCTTCCACGTCTTCGAGGAAACCAAAGGTCCGCGCGCGGCAGATTTCGGACTTAAATGTATCGGCGCACATAGCGACCGTCTTTGTCTGCTGGCCGATCACCGGGTTGTCATATTCGATCGACAGTTCGATCGAGAAGACGTCGGCGGGTTCGAGCTTCGTGACCGCGTCGCCGATATGAGCCACCTTCGGCTTGAGAATTTGAATTGCCCGCCGGCTGGCCGACTGTTCCTCGATGCCCGCGCATTCGATCAGAAAGACGAACGGCTCGGAACTGCCGTCCATGATCGGCACTTCGGGACCGGCGACCTCGATGACCGCATTGTCGATCTCGCAGCCGGCCAAGGCCGCCATGAGATGTTCGACGGTCGCGATGGTCGTGCCCGCGTCGTTGGATAGCGAGGTGCAAAGTCGTGTGTCGGAAACATTGCCGAAATGCGCCGGGATCTCCGCCTGCTGGCCGCGTAAGTCGGCGCGGCGGAAAACGATGCCAGTATCGATGTCGGCAGGATGCAGCGACATTGAAATCTTTTCACCGCTATGCAGGCCAATGCCGCTGCAGTGAATGCTGCTCTTGAGCGTCTTCTGTCTTGGAGAGGTCGTCGAACCAGAACCGTTCAGACCAACGTTGGTCGGCTTTCCCACACTTAAGTCCCCCACGTCTGACGCCCTGGTGATCGTTGCTGCGGTTGCTGCGGTGATCGTTGTCTTCGAGCGCGTACCCGGCATTGAAACACCGGAAAATTAGTTTCTATAACAATGATGTACCAATCCCGCCGAAAGAGAACAAATCACTCTTTATTACCAATTGTTACACGGCGGATTGCAGAAAGAGGCACGGCCGCATCGTGGATGCGGCCGTGCACAGGTTTGGCATTGTAATAAAACGGATTGCGGCGCTAGTTTGCCTGACGCCGTAAAAATGCCGGAATATCAAGCACTTCTTCCTCTGACGAGGGTGCTTTGTCCGACTCGTCGCTGGCATCGTCCGACTGGACCTGCGCTGGCGGGTTCTCAGATGCCGGCGGCGGTGTTGTGGACGGCGCCGCTGGTTCCGTCAGCGGCGGTGCGGCCGGCGTTGGCCGCGTTTGCAGTTGCGGTTCCGTCTGTACCTTCGGCTGCGGCGCCGTCGTCGACCGCATGTTCATATCGGCCGTTCGGCTGACACCGGTCATCCGTTCGAACAGGCTGCGCCGCCGCGACGGTTGGCTCAACGCGTCGTCGAGCTGATCGCCCGCGGAACGTGATGCCGTTCCGGACCCGCTGTCATCGCCGGTAGCGGGCGACGTCGGGCGGGGCGGGATGAACGGCACGCGCCGTCCGCCCGGTTCCGGCCGGGACAGGGACTCGGGACGCGCCTGCGGCTCCGGCCGTTGTTCAGGTTCGGGCGCCGGTGCGGGGGCCGTTTCCTGGACCGCGGCCGGCGCGGTTGCGGACGCCTGCGGAGTCGACGGACGTTGCATCGACAAGGACGGTTCGATCCGTGCCGCAGGGGCCGGCTTGGCCGGCTGCGGTTGCGGCACGGCGCTCATTGCCGGCTTCTCCGGTTCCGCGGCAGGCGCTTCCGGTTGCGGCGACTCCTCTTCGGCGGTAGGCATTGCCGTCGGCTCGTCAGCAACCGCGATGTCGGTATCGCTGGTTTCGGCGGGGGCCGGTGTCACATCCGGAATATCGGCGGCCTCCGGCGGTGTGTCGCGCTCTGCGGGTGCCGGTTCTGCGGCTGCCCGCACCGTACGGATCGGCTGCGGCTGGATCGACGACATTTCCACCGCGTCGATGCCGGTTGCAACGACCGAAACGCGGAGCTTGCCTTCCATCGTTTCGTCGAAGGTGGACCCGAACAGGATGTTGGCTTCCGGGTCGACCTCCTCGCGAATACGATTAGCCGCTTCATCGACTTCGAACAGGGTCATGTCCGGGCCGCCGGTGATGTTGATCAGGACGCCGCGGGCGCCTTCCATCGTAATATCTTCCAGCAGCGGGTTGGAGATCGCGGCTTCGGCGGCTTCGATGGACCGGCGGTCGCCTTCGGACTCGCCCGTCCCCATCATGGCCTTGCCCATCTCGCTCATGACCGTTCGAACGTCGGCGAAATCGAGATTGATCAGGCCCGGCATCACCATCAGGTCGGTCACGCCGCGAACACCCGAATACAACACGTTGTCCGCCATGTTGAAGGCGTCCGCGAATGTCGTCTTCTCGTTGGCTACCCGGAACAGGTTTTGGTTCGGGATGATGATCAACGTGTCGACATGCTGGGTCAGCTCTTCGATACCCTCTTCGGCGAGGCGCATCCGTTGCTGGCCTTCGAAGTGGAACGGCTTGGTCACGACGCCGACGGTCAGGATGCCCTGCTCGCGCGTCGTGCGGGCGATGACCGGTGCCGCACCGGTGCCGGTGCCGCCGCCCATGCCGGCAGTGATGAACACCATGTGGCTGCCGGCAAGGTGGTCGAGCGTCTCTTCCTGCGCTTCTTCCGCTGCGGCGCGTCCGACATCGGGTCGGGCGCCTGCGCCGAGACCCTGGGTCAGGTTCGTGCCGAGCTGAATGCGGCGTTCGGACTTCGACTGGCCGAGCGCCTGCGCATCCGTATTGCACACCAGGAACTCGACGCCGGCGAGATTGGAATCGATCATATTATTGACGGCATTCCCTCCGGCGCCGCCGACCCCGACCACGGTGATCCGTGGTTTGAGTTCGCCCTCGATATCGGGCATCGACAATTTGATTGTCATTCTATTCTCTCTCCACTCTTACAATGCCAAATATGCCGTATTTCGCGGCATTCGTCGCCCCCATGGTGGCCCCATGGGCTCAAAAAAAGAGGGTTAACGCTAGAAATTCTCACGTAACCACCCTCCAAGGCGGCCAAAAAGGCCTCCGGCCGTCTCTCGTTGGGGCGTCGTCATACCGCGCGCATCGCCCCGGTCGTCTACTGCGAAGGACAAAAGGCCGGCGCAGGCCGAAAATGCCGGTCCCGAGGTGGCCTCCGCCAGGCCGGTCAAACCACGGGGTTTGCCGAGCCGAACCTGTTTGTTCAGTATCTGGCGCGCCAATTCGGCGACGCCGGGAAGCTGGCTGGCGCCGCCGGTCAAGACCACGCGGCGACCGGCGATCTTGTCGAGGCCGCTTGCCTCCAAGCGGGACCGCACCAATTCGATCGTCTCTTCGATACGCGGTGCGATGATCCCGACCAGGAACGATTTCGGTATCTGCACCGGCTGGCCGTCTTCGTCGGCGGCGACCTGGGGTACCGTCACCATCTCGCGGTCGTCGGCATGCGACGACAGGCAATTTCCATGCAGGGTCTTCAGGCGTTCCGCCTGGGGTACCGGTGTGGACAGGCCGCGCGCGATGTCGTTCGTGACATGTCCGCCGCCGATCTGAATCGAATCCACGTGAACAAGCGCACCGTCGTAGAACACCGCAAGCGACGTGGTGCCCCCGCCCATATCGATGACCGTCACGCCGAGGTCGATTTCGTCCTCGACCAGACACCCCAGCCCGGCGGCATAGGCGCCGACGACGATGTCGCTCACGTCCAGCAGACAGCGCGACACGCAGGTTGCCATGTTGTGGACCGCACCTGCCTTTGCGCTGACTTTATGCATGCGAACGCCGAATGAACTGCCGTGTAGGCCGCGGGGGTCGCGGATGCCGTTGGCGCCATCGACGACATACCCGACGGGAATGGCGTGGATCAGCGTCCGTTCGTTGACGTCGGTATCGGTGCCGCATTCGTGCAGCAAGCGGCGGATGTCGGTATCGTCGATCGCGCCGCCGCGCAACGGATGTTCGAAGGAATGGGAGTTGCTGCGGGGATGGCCGCCGGTCAGGTTGACGATGCTCGATCGGATGGTCACGCCGGCCATCTGTTCGGCGGCGTGGACGGCCGACAGCACGGCCTGCTCTGCCGATTCCATGTCGACGATCAGCCCGGCTCGCACGCCCTGGCTGGCTTGATGGCCGATACCGGTGACACGAACCACGTCTTTTTCGTCCGCTTCACCGATAAAGCAGCATATCTTCGTCGACCCGATATCGAGTGCGGATATGATGCCGTTATTCGCCAAAGTTACTCATCCTTCTTTACGTTCGTTTCCTGTTCGACACGTCGTCTACGTCTGATCGCCGCGGTGTGCCGCCGCGGTCGGTTTACGGTTCATCCGGACGGTCATCTTGTCCGGGACGCGAAGGTCCACGGCGGAGATATCGCGTTTCAGGAGGCCATGCTCCTTTTCCAGCTCACTCAACTTGCGCCAGGCGGCTTCCGGATTCTCGGCCGGCAGGCGGATATCGATGGTGTCTTCGATGCGGATGTTCCAGCGGCGGCCGCTGACCCATACGGCATGCGTGACCCGTTCCATCATCTCGGGCTCGGCGGCCAGCATCGCCAACAGGGCGGCCGCGTGTTTCGGTGCGGTGTCGCCAATGATGATCTTGAGGTCGCGGTACCGGTCTAATCCTTGCGAGCCGATGATCGCGCCCCCCTTGTCCACGAGGAGGAACTTCTTGTTCTTCTGCCAGATGGCGACGGGTTCGCGCTCCGTCAGGTAGACCAGGATCGTGTCGGGCAGCCGCCGTTCGATGCGGGCCTCCGCGACCCAGCCCAAATCCTCCAACCGCTGGCGCGCGCCGTCTGGATCGAAGAACAGGATCGGTTCGCCGACGCGTGTCTGCAGCGCGTCGAGCAGCTGCGAGCGCGTTGCTTCCTTGCGGCCGGCCACATACACCTCGCGGACCGAGAAGCCGGCCCACAGCGTGACATCGGCGACGGCGGTGCGTGTCGCGTTCGCGATCCGGCCCGGCAGATCGACGCCCGATGCCCACAGGATCCCACCGATCATCACGCCGCCCGCGGTCAACGCGCCGGCGCCGTACATCAGCCAGCGACGGCCCGGCGTTATCTCGAAATGGAACCGTTCGGTGATCCGGTCCCATAGGGCGTTCTGGCGCCGCGTGCGCCGCCGTGTCGCGGTGGTGCGGCGGGTTTTCCTTACGCGTCGCATGCTGCGTTCTCCACCATCCAACTGACCAGCTCGGGGAAGGGCATGCCTACATGTTTCGCTTGTTCCGGCACAAGCGAGAGGGGCGTCATCCCCGGCTGTGTATTGATCTCCAATAGATATAACTCCCCCGGGCTGCGCATCGTGTCGTCGTAGCGGAAGTCCGCCCGGGTCACGCCGCGGCATCCCAGCGCGCGGTGCGCCGTCACCGCGTTTTCCATGCAGAGCTGGGCAATCGAATCCGGGACCGGCGCGGGGCAGAGATGCACCGTCTTGCCGTCGGTATACTTCGCTTCGTAGTCGTAGAATCCATCGTTCGGGCGCAGTTCGGTAACTCCGAGCGCCCGGTCGCCCATGACGGCGACCGTCAGTTCGCGGCCCGGAATATAGGGCTCGACGAGGGCGTCGGAGCCGTACTGCCAATCGTCCACCGGGAGAAAATTGTCACCGGGTAGGATGATATGCACGCCGACGCTGGACCCTTCGTTGTTCGGTTTGATGACGTAAGGAGGATCGATCACGATTCCGCCCCGCAAATCGCCGACATGCAGGACTTGGCCTTCCGTGCACTGGATGCCGGCGGCCCGGAAGATCTCCTTCGAGCGCGCCTTGTCCATCGCCGTCGCCGAGGCAAGCAGCCCGGAATGCGTGTAGGGAATCTCAAGAATATTGAGCATTGCCTGAATGTGGCCGTCCTCTCCAAAACGTCCATGCAACGCGTTGAACACCACGTCGGGGCGTGGCTCGAGCCTCTTCAATAAAGCCTCGACGTCGCGCGTTACGTCGATCTCCTCAACGTCGTACCCGCTTTCGCGCAGTGCCGCTGCACATTCCGTGCCGCTGCTGAGCGACACGTCGCGCTCTGCCGACCACCCCCCAAGAAGCACCGCGACACGCTTGCTCATTCCCGGCCTCCGTTCTCGGCGACGCCAACTCGCCGAATTTCCCATTGCAGCTCGACGCCGCATGAATCGAGAACCCGCCGGCGAACTTCTTCGCCTAGAGTCTCCAGGTCATGCGCCGTGGCCGTCCCGGTATTGATCAGGAAATTGCAGTGTTTTTCCGATACCGCCGCGCCGCCGATCTGCAGGCCTCGGCAACCCGCGGCGTCGATCAGTTCCCAAGCGTGCCGGCCGTCGGGGTTCTTGAAAGTCGACCCGCCGGTCCGGCTTCGGATCGGCTGTGTTTCGTTCCGGGCCGCGCCGATTTCGTCCAGGCGCGCGGAAATTTTTGCCGGGTCTCCCGGCTCGGCGGCAAGTGTCGCCGAGACGAAGATATGATCGTCCGGCACGCTGGATTGGCGGTAGCTGAACCCCATCGCCGCGGCGTCGAACCGGTGCGCGCCGCCGGCACGGTCGAGGGCGTCGGCGCTGATCAGCACCTCCTTGATCTCGCGCCCATAGGCACCGGCATTCATGCGCAACGCGCCGCCGATCGTTCCCGGAATACCGGAGAGGAATTCCAAACCGCCGATGTCGTGCTCGGCCGCGAACCGCGCGACGTTGATGTCCAATGCGCCGGCGCCGGCCACGATGCCGGCCTCGGATACGGCGGTGGTGTTGAACGCGCCGCGCAGGCGGATGACCACGCCGGGGATGCCGCCGTCGCGGATCAGCAAGTTCGACGCGACGCCGAGTACCATCACCGGGATATCCGATGGCGTGCCGGCGAGAAATTGCTGCAGATCGTCCGCGTCGGCCGGCAGGTAGACGACTTCCGCCGGGCCGCCGACGCGGAACCATGTGTAGCGCGCCAGTGCAACGTCTTCCCGGTACTCGCCGCGGACTGCGGGAAGCCGGTCGATGAGGCGATCGGGATGTTTCAAAGCCGCCATGGCCATCACCGCGCTCCTGCCGACTTTTGCAGCGTCTCGAGCTTCTCGGGCAGTTCGTTGGCCCAAACCGTGCTGGTACCGGCGCCGAGGCAGACGACCATGTCCCCCTCGCGCGCAATGGCTGCGACAATCTGGGGCAGGTCTTCCGGGTCGCCGAGCGCCAGGACGTGGCGATGTCCGCGCGTTCGGAGCCCTTCGATCAATGCGTCGCGGTCGGCGCCGGGGATCGGCTTCTCGCCCGCCTCGTAGACATTGGAAACGATAACCGTGTCTGCATCGTTGAAGCAGGCGCAGAATTCCTCGAATAGGCTCGACAGGCGGGAATAGCGGTGCGGCTGCACGACGGCGATGATGTTCCCTTCCGACGCCGACCGCGCCGCTTTCAAGACGGCGGAGATTTCCACGGGG
This sequence comes from Alphaproteobacteria bacterium, assembly GCA_965228425.1. Lineage (GTDB taxonomy): Bacteria > Pseudomonadota > Alphaproteobacteria > UBA8366 > UBA8366 > JAJFJD01. The sequence goes on from OZ245815.1 coordinate 1,423,482, forward strand.
TGATGGCCGTAATCGTCGATCACGGTGATGCCGCCGGCTTCACCGGTCTTGGTGAATCGCCGTTTGACGCCTTCGAACCCGCCGAGCGTGCTGACGATGGTCGCCTCGTCGATGGACATTTCGTTGGCGACGGCGATCGCGGCCAGCGCGTTCTGCACGTTGTGGTCGCCGAACATCGGCAGGTGGACGTCGCGCAACAACCGGTCGTCGGTCCCGCGGCCGCCGAAATGCACGTCGAAGGTGACCCCATCCATGCCGGGGCGGAGATTTTCGCCGCGCACTTCCGCCTGCGGATTGAGGCCGTAGGTGATCAGGCGCCGATCCGAAATGCTGCCGATCATCGCCTGCACCTCGTGATGATCGATGCAGAGCGCGGCAAATCCATAGAAGGGCAGGTTCTGGACGAAGCTGCGGAACGCGGCGCGTTCTTCGTCGAAGGTGCCGTAGAAGTCCAGATGTTCGGGATCCATATTCGTGACGATGGCGATCGTCGCCGGCAGCTTGACGAAAGTGCCGTCGGATTCGTCGGCTTCCACGACCATCCACTCGCCGTCACCAAGCCGCGCGTTGGTGCCGTAGGCGTTGATGATCCCGCCGTTGATGACGGTCGGATCGAGATCGGCCCCGTCGAGGATGGAGGCGACCATGGACGTGGTCGTGGTCTTGCCATGCGTGCCACCGACCGCAATCGCCCATTTAAGGCGCATCAGTTCGGCAAGCATTTCGGCGCGGCGCACCACGGGGATCAACGTCTCCCGGGCGACCACCACTTCGGGATTGTCGGCCTGCACCGCGGTCGAGATGACGACCACCTGCGCGTTGCCCAGGTTTGATGCGTTATGCCCGACATGAACGGTCATGCCCAGGTCACGGAGCCGCGCAACGTTGGCGCTGTCGGCCAGGTCGCTGCCCTGAACCTTGTAGCCCAGGTTATGCATCACCTCGGCGATGCCGGACATGCCGATCCCGCCGATGCCGACAAAATGGATGGTCCCGATCGATAGAGGCATGCTTCTCATTCCGCGGCCTCCCTTGATACTGTTCCGGCGTCGCCGTTATCCGAAAAGCCCGCGGCCGCCAGGACCAGGTCCGTCAGGTTGTCGGTCGCGTTTCGCATGCCAATCTGCCCGGCGCAGAGCGCAGTCGTTCGCAGGCTTTTTGTGTTGGATAGCAGCGTGATCAGCCGCGTCTTCAGGCAATCGGCGGTAAAGGCTTCTTGCGGGATCATCCAGCCGCCGCCGGCATCGCACAGGCATTCGGCGTTCCTCGTTTGGTGGTCGTCGGTCGCGTGCGGGTAGGGCACCAGGATGGCGGGCCGCCCCGCCGCGGCGAGTTCGGCAATCGTGGATGCGCCGGCGCGGCAAATTACGAGATGCGCGGCGGCCATCTTGTTCGGCATGTCGGAGAAGAAGGGCGCCAACTCTGCCTGCAACCCGGCGTCATCGTAAATTTTTCGCACCGCGTCCAAGTCTTCGGCCCGGCATTGCTGCGTGAGGCGGATACGCCGTTGGACCGTATCGGGCAAACTCGTCAACGCCTCGGGGACGACCTTGCTGAAAACCGTCGCGCCAAGGCTGCCGCCGAAGACCAGCAGATTGATTGGTCCGTCGTCTTCGATGGCCGGGTAGGGCTCTCCGGCGATGCCGATGATCTCGGACCGCACCGGATTGCCGGTCCAAACCGTCTTGGTCCGGTCTTCGTCGCGCAGGTTAGCCACAGTACGGAATGCGGTCGCGATATTCGTGACTCGTGAGGCAAAGAGCCGGTTGGCGCGCCCGAGGATTGCGTTCTGTTCGTGAATGACCGTCCGGCAGCCGAGCCCAACGGCGGCGGCCATGGTCGGCGCGGAGGCATAACTGCCGAAACCGACGACCGCCATCGGATCGATGGATTTCAGAATGCGGCGCGCCTGCAGAAATCCGATGCCAAGCTCGGCCAACGCGACCAAGCGCTTTATCGGTCCCCGGCCGCTTAGGCCGCCGGCCCGGATGCGATAGGTGTCGGCCGTTGCCAGTGCGCCGTCCAGCGCGTTCGCGCGCCGGTCGGTGATCAGCGCGATCCGGATACCGCGGTCGGCGAGTGCGCCCGCCAGGGACTGCGCCGGAAAGACATGACCGCCGGTGCCGCCGGCGGCGAGGACGATGGGTCGATTCGGCGCGATCATCGGGAATCTCCCGGCCGTCGGCGCGTCAACGCGAGCATCATCCCCATGCCGAAGGCGATCGCGAGGATCGAGGACCCGCCGTAGGAAATGAAGGGCAAGGTCATGCCTTTGGGCGGCATCAAATTGACCGAGGACGCCATGTTGATCAGAGCCTGCAACGAGAATTGGACCAGCAGGCCGGTCGTCGCCAAGACGATGAACAGATCATTGTCCTGCAAAACGCGGCTGAATCCACGCAATACGATGATGGCGAACAACAGCACGAGCAGCAGACAGGCGATGAGTCCGAACTCTTCGCCGGCGACGGCGAAGACGAAATCGGCATGGGCGTCCGGCAAGTTGGACTTGGCCGTTCCCGATCCCGGTCCGGTGCCGAACAGGCCGCCGTTCTTGAAGGCTTCCAGGGCGCGGTCGATCTGGTAGCTGTCGCCGGCCTGCGGATTGAAGAATCGGTCGACGCGGCTTGCGACATGCGGAAACACGAAATAGGCCGTGACCAGGCCGCCGAGGCCGAGGATCAGCAGAAGCGCGACATACACCATCGGTAGGCCCGCGAGAAAGAATTGACTGAACCAGACGATGGTCACGACGGCCGTTTGCCCCACATCCGGCTGGGCCAACAACAAGCCGACCACGATGAACAGCAGGGCGGCGGAGATTGCGTTGCCCGGAATATCTTCGCCGAGGCGCCGGGCCGCAAACATCCAGGCGGCGGTGACGGCGAAGGCCGGTTTGACGAACTCGGAAATCTGCAGCGACAGGCCGCCCAGGGTAATCCACCGGCGGGCGCCCTTGATTTCCGTTCCAACCGCCAGCGTCAGCAACAGCAGGGCGACCGACGCCAAGAAGACCACCACCGCCAGACGCCGCACTTGGCGGGCGTTGAGCATGGACACCAGGAACAAGACCGCCATCGCCGGGACCACGAACAGCGCCTGCCGCAACAGGAAATGCGTCGGCGGCAGGTTGAGGCGTTCGGCGACCGCCGGGCTCGCCGCGCCGGTCAGAACCAGCCCGATGCCGGTCAGGGCGCATAGCAGGAAAAGGGACCAGCGGTCGACGGTCCACCACCAGCGCCCCAGAACGGAGGTATCGGTCCGTGTCAGCGGAACCATCATACGGCACCTCCGTCATTGCGGATGGTGCGGCTGCTGCCGGGCAAAGCGGCGACGGCGCGGCAGAAACTGTTGCCGCGCTCTTCGAAATTCGGGAATTGGTCGAAGGAAGCGCAGGCGGGCGACAGGAGCACGACCGCATCGGGGTTCTCGTCCCGATGCGCCATTGCATGGGCGGCGCGGACGGCCGTTTCCAGCTCGCCGCATTGCGTGGCCGCGACCTGTCCGTCGAGCACCCGGCCGAATTCTTCCGCGGCTTCGCCGATCAGGAAGGCATGATGGATACGCGGGAAGCAGGCCGCGGCGGCGTCAAGGCCGCCTTCCTTCGCCAAGCCGCCCGCGATCCAGTAGATGTGATCGTAGGAGGACAAGGCGCGGGCCGCGGCTTCGGCGTTCGTCGCCTTGCTGTCGTTGACGTAGCGGACGCCGTCGATTTCCGCGACCAATTGCTGGCGATGGGCCAAACCCGGGTAGCTGCGAATTGCTTCCGCGATGAGGGACGGGTCGATATCCAAGATACGCGCCACCGCATAGGCCGCGCTGGCGTTCTGCGCGTTGTGGGTGCCGGGCATTGCGGGCGCCTCGTCCAGGCTCAACACCGGGACGTTCTGACCATCCAAGTCGTCATAAAGGAACCGGTCGATCGCATACACGCCGCCGGACACACGATGGTCGCCCGAGATCGGGATGACCCGCCGGGTCGTGTCCTTGCGCAGAGCGTCTGCGATGGACTGGCAAATCTCGTCATCGATTCCAACCACCGCCGCATGACGTGCCTGTTGCCCGTCGAAGATCCGCTGCTTGGCGGCGACGTAACCTTTCATGCCACCGTGCCGGTCCAGATGATCCGCCGTGACATTGAGAAGCACTGCAATGTCGAAGGGGATCGGAGACGTCAGCTCGAGTTGGTAGGACGACATCTCGAGGACGTAGAGACCGTCCTTGCCCATGGGCGCGAGATCGAGCGCCGGCATGCCGAGGTTGCCGCCGATATCGATGGTCTGCCCGGCCTGTTGCAGGATGTGTCCGATCAACGCGGTGGTCGTGGATTTTCCGTTGGTGCCGGTGATTCCGACATAGCGGGCGTCCGGTTGCGCCTTCGCCAACAATTCGATGTCGCCGATGATCGCGCAGCCGTGGTCCTTGGCGCGTGCGGCGACCGGGTGCGGGGTCGGATACGTGTGCGGAATGCCCGGGCTCAGGACCAGCGCGTCGATGCCGTCCCACGCGTCCGTGGCAAGATCGGTGATCGGAATCCCGTCATTCGCCGCGGTGGCGCGGCTCGACGCCTGGTCGTCCCATGCACGCACGATCGCGCCGCCGCGTTGCAGCGCACGGGCGGCGACGAGGCCCGATGCCCCGAGTCCCATCACGGCGATGGTTTGGCCACGATATGTCGACAGGTCGATCACTAAGGATTGTCTCGCTCTACCGCAGTTTCAGGGTTGCCAGTCCGATCAACGCCAAGATCGACGCGATGATCCAGAACCGGATGACGATCGTGGATTCGGCCCATCCCTTCTTTTCGAAGTGATGGTGCAGAGGGGCCATCGCGAAGACGCGCTTGCCCGTCAGTTTGAAGGAAGCGACCTGAACGATAACCGACACCGTTTCCAGAACGAACAAGCCGCCGATGATCGCAAGGACCAATTCGTGTTTGGTAACCACGCTGATCGCGCCGAGCGCGCCGCCGACCGACAGCGAGCCGGTATCGCCCATGAAGACCATGGCCGGGGGCGCGTTGAACCACAGGAAGCCGAGGCTCGCGCCGACCATTGCGCCGCAAAACACCGCCAGCTCGCCGGTTCCCGACACGTAATGGAGTTGCAGATACTCGGAATAGATCGAGTTGCCGACGAGATAAGCGATGAACCCGAAACAGGCGGCGGCGATCATCACCGGCACGATGGCGAGGCCGTCCAAGCCGTCGGTCAGGTTCACCGCGTTCGATGCGCCGACCATGACGAAAGCTGCGAAGGGGATGAAGAACCAACCGAGGTCGATCAGGATATTCTTGAAGAACGGTACCGACATGCTCGCCGCAAGCGGCTCGCGCGTCAGCATTAGGACCCAAACGGTCGCACCGACGGCGATCAGAACTTGCAGCAGAAGTTTCATCCGGCCAGGCAGGCCTTTCGAATTGCGTTTCGAAAGTTTCAGGTAGTCGTCGGCGAATCCCACCGCGCCGAAACCGATGGTGACCAGCATGACGATCCATACATAACCGTTGCTGATGTCGGCCCACAGAATGGTGCTAAGGACGATCGCCAACAGGATCAGAAACCCGCCCATGGTCGGCGTACCGGCCTTTGCGAGGTGGCCTTCCGGAACGTCTTCGCGAATGTTCGAAGCGCCGTTCTGGGTGCTGCGCAGCCACTGGATGACCATCGGGCCCAACAGGAAGCTGAGGATCAAGGCCGTGATGATCGCGCCGCCGGTTCGGAACGTGATGTACCGGAACAGGTTGAATGCCAGGAACTGGTCGGCGAATGGCGAAAGCAGGTTAAACAGCATGGCGGGTATCAAGCCTCCCCAACAGCGGCGCTGGGGCCGGCTTCGCGGTCGAGCGCACGCAACGCGTCCGCGATTGGAATCATCCGGCTGCCCAATGACCCTTTGATCATGACGACATCGCCGGCGCGGACGGTCTGCAGCACATGGTTGTGGATGGCGGCGCTGTCCGGGCCATGTGCGGCCTCGGCGCGGTTTGCCAATGCATCGACCAGATACGCCATGTTCTCACCGGCGGCGATGACGATATCGACGTGATTGCGCACAAGGTCGGGTGCGAGCGCGGCATGCGCGTCGGGTGCCGACTCTCCGATCTCGAGCATGTCGCCGAGCACCGCGATGCGCCGTCCGCCGGATGACGGTTCGGTTGCACCTAGCACGTCGAAGGCGGCGCGCATCGATGCCGGGCTGGCGTTGTAGCTTTCGTCGATCAGGACAAAACTACCGTCTTCAAGCGTGATGGAACTTTGTTCGCCGCGTCCCTTCATCGGACGGATCGCGGCGAGGGATGCCGCGGCACGCGCCACGTCTGCGCCGATCATGTGCACGGCGCCAAGGACGGCAAGGCTGTTCATCACCCAGTGCCGGCCAGGGGCGCCAACGACATAAGACAGCGCCCGGCCGTCGAGTTCGATCGTGACCTCGCTGCCGTGCGGACCCGGTTCGGCCTTTGTCAGCCGCAGGGTCGCATCCGGATGTTCGCCGAAGGAACAAAGGCGCTCGACGCCGGCGGCGTTCGCGCTGCGGCGCAGGCGGTCGAAGTGACGGTTGTCGCGGTTCAGAACGGCGGCGCCGTCCTTGCGCAGGCCGGTGAAGATTTCCGCCTTGGCGTCCGCGATGCCCTCTTCGGAGTCGAAGAATTCCAGGTGGACCGATTCCACGGTCGTGATGACCGCGACGTCCGGCCGGACGATTTCCGATAAGGGTGCGATTTCGCCGGCGTGATTCATGCCGAGCTCGAAGACGCCGAATTCCGTGGTTCGCGCCATCCGCGCGAGGCTGAGCGGCAGGCCCCAATGATTGTTCAGATTACCTTGGGTCGCCGCGGTCTCGCCTTGTTGGCCGAGCGCCAAGGCTAGCATCTCCTTTGTGCCGGTCTTACCGACACTGCCGGTGACGCCGATGATCCGCGCCGGTGCGCGATCGCGGGCCGCGCGGGCCAGGTCGCGCATGCCATGATCGGTGTCCGCGACGGCGAGCAGCGGTGAGTCCTCCGATCGTTCGGCCCATGACTCGTTCACCATGGCGGCAGCAGCGCCCTTGCTCAGCGCATCGGCTACATGCTCGTGGCCGTCGTTGTTGTCGCCCCGGATCGCGATGAACAAATCGCCGTGTTGCAGGCTGCGGCTGTCGATCGAGACACCGCTCGCCGTCCACGATCCCGTCGCGGTGCCGCCGGTCGCGACGGCGGCCTCGGAATGGGTCCACAGGGCCGTCATGCTGCCCCCGAGGCGAGTTCTTGAACAACCGTCGCGTCATGGAAGGGCAGGACGTCGTCGCCGACGATCTGACCTTCTTCGTGACCCTTGCCGGCCACCAATAATACGTCGCCGGACGACAGGTCCGACATCGCCGCCGCGATGGCAGCGCGCCGGTCGCCGATTTCGGTGGCGCCGGGGCAACCGGCGAGGACGTCGTGGCGGATTTGCCGTGCATCTTCGGTCCGCGGATTGTCGTCGGTCACATAGACCGTGTCCGCGCGCTCACCTGCGATCCGCGCCATCTCCGGCCGCTTGCCTTTATCCCGGTCGCCGCCGCAGCCGAACACCACCGCGAGCTTGTTCTGCACATGCGGGCGCAAGGTCTTGAGAACGACGTCCAAGGCGTCGGGCGTATGCGCGTAGTCCACATAGACCGATGCACCGTTGTCCAGTCGCACGGCCTGCTCCAGGCGTCCCGGCACACCGTCCAGCGTCGCGACATGTTCAAGCGCTGCATTGACGTCGTCGCCGCAGGCCGCGATCAGTGCGGCGGCGCACAGCATGTTGGCGACCTGAAAGTCGCCGGGCAGTGGGAATTCGGTCGAGACGGTGTGGTCGAAGGCGCGAATTTGCAGAACCCATCCGTCGGCGGACGGTTTCGCCGCCAGGCAGCACAGATTGCCGGTGTGCAAGCCGTAGCTGATGATGCGCTGCTGGCGGTCTTCCGCGATTCCGCGCAACCCCTCGTATTCCGGGCTCTCCGCGTTCAGGACGGCGACGCCGTCGTCGCGCAGAAGTTCGATGAAAAGCCGGCGCTTGGCGGCGCGGTATTTCTCCATCGTGCCGTGATAGTCGAGATGGTCGCGCGTCAGATTGGTGAACGCCGCGGCGGTCACCTGGACGCCGTCGAGCCGGTATTGCTCGAGGCCGTGGCTCGACGCTTCGAGCGCGAGATGATTGACGCCTTGCTGCCGGAGACTGGAAAGCGTGCGGTGCAGTTCGACCGGATCGGGCGTCGTCAGGCTCGGCCCGCCCTTCAAGTTGGGTCCGCGCACGCCGAGCGTCCCCATGCTTGCGGCCGGATGGCCCAGCCGGGTCCAGAATTGTTGGGTGAAATTCGCGACCGACGTCTTGCCGTTCGTACCGGTAATCGCCGCGACCGTGCGGGGCTGGGCGCTGTAGAAGCGCGCGGCCATGCGGGCGAGTTGCCGCCGCGGGTTGGAATCGGTGATGACCGCCACGTCGGTGGCGCGGGTGTCTTGCCGCAGGTCGGGTGGTCCGAGGACGGCTTTCGCGCCGGCGTCGATGGCGTCGTCGATATAGTCGCGTCCGTCCTGTTGCGTTCCTGGAATCGCGGCAAACAAGAATCCGGGCCGAATCTTCCGGCTGTCCGCGCTCAACCCCGTGATTTCGACATCGGAGTCGGGAAGGCGGCCAGGTTTGCCGTTATTTCCAAGAAGGCTAAAAAGACGCAAGCTTGGGACCCTCGCTCGGCAAGGTGACGGTAAGCAGCTCCTGCAATTCCGGCGACGATTCATCGACCGGCGCCAGTCCCATGATCGGGCCCATCCGTTCCACGACCTGACGCACGACCGGTGCGGCAACCCAGCCGCCGGTTGCGTTGCCGAACGTGGCCTTGGTCCCTTTCGGTTCGTCCAGGATGGCGAGCACGACATATTTCGGGTCGTTCATCGGAAATGCGCCGACGAAGGACGAAATGAGCGACTTCCGCTTATAGCGCCCATTCACCTGCTTTTCGGCGCTGCCGGTCTTGCCGCCGACGAGAAAGCCCTTTGCGGCGGCGCGGCGGCCGGTTCCTTGCTCGACGACCAGTCGCAGCAACCGGCGCATCTCATGCGATGTCCGTTTGGAAACAACGCGTTGGCCCATAGGCTTCGGCGCATCGGCGGACCGCTTCACCAGCGTCGGCGGATAGTACACGCCCTCGTTCAGGACCGCCGATACGGCGGAGGCGAGCTGCAGCGGGCTGACCGCGATGCCGTGCCCGAAGGCGACCGTCATCGTGTTGATCGTCTGCCAGCGCAGCGGAAGCAGCGGGCTGCCGACTTCCGGGAGCTCGATCGGCGACGGCTTCAACAGGCCGAGTTTGGCGAGATAATCCCGTTGTGTTTCGGTGCCGACGTCGACCGCCATTTTCGCGGCGCCGATATTGGACGAATACATGAAGATTTCCGGGACGGAGAGCCAGCGTTTCTTCGCATGGAAGTCGCGGATCGTGAAGCGCGAGACCTTAAGCGGCTTGGTCGCGTCATAGCCGTCATCCATGGTCACCACGCCGGCGTCGAGCGCCATGGCGGTGGTGAAGATCTTGAACGCCGAGCCCAGTTCGTAGACGCCCAATGTGGCGCGGTTGCGTCGTTGGTCCTCGCTGGCTTCGCCGGCCAGGGACGGTTCGAAATCCGGCAGCGACACGAGCGACAGAACGTCGCCGGTGCGGATATCCATGATCACGCCCGCGCCGCCGATCGCCTTGTATTCGTCGATCGCGCCGGAAAGGGCGGTGTGCATGATGTGCTGGAGGCGGACATCGAGCGTCAACTCCAACGTTTCCCGCTCGCCGCGCAAGCGCCTGTCGAAGCTCTTTTCGACGCCGGTCAGGCCATGGTTATCGACATCGGTGAATCCGAGAACATGCGAGAACAAGCGGCCGTGCGGAAAACTACGGGTTTCCTCGCGTTGGAAGTTCAATCCTGGAATCCCGAGGCGGTGGATGTTCCATTGTTGGCTCGGCGTCAGCTTGCGGCGCAACCGCACGAAACGCCGTTCCATGCGCAGCTTTGCCGCTATTTCGGAAACGTTCGCGTCCGGCAGGACCGATGCGACGAGTTGGGCCGCTTCGTCGGGATCGATGACCAGTTTTGGGTCGGCGACGAGCGAGGCGGTCGGCAGACCTGTTGCCAGGATCGTTCCATTGCGGTCGACGACATCGGCGCGCTCGGTCTCGATCCGCTCCGATTGAGCGATGCGGCCGACGCGCGGCTCTTCGGCGGACCGGAAGACGGTCAGGTCGACGAGACGAAGGCCGATGCACCCGAAGGCGAGCATCAGCACGGAACCGGTGATGAAAAGGCGCGTGCGGCCGGTTTCGATGGCCTCCCGGACCGGACCGTCGGCGATGAGCTTCTTGGACGGCACGCAGGGCCGCCGCCGACCCGGCGCGCGGAGGGGTTTTCGGCTGCCAAACGTCAATTGTTGTTTTATCTTGCCGATCATCGTTTCGATCCTTCGGCGTTGCCAAACGCGTTATTTGTTATTGCGACTGTGTCAGTTTCACGGCGGCGGGAAGGACATTATCCGTCTCTTCGCCGGTCGGAATCCGGTCGATCGTGGTGATTTGGTTGAGCGCCGGCGGTTGCAGCTTCGGCAGCAGGTCGTTGGCCAAGCGCGACAAGCGTTCCGGGCGGTTCAAATAGCTCCACTCGGCGCGCAGGACATGAATCGCTTCTTGTTCCTGGAGCGCCTGCCGGTTCAGCGCGCTGACGCGATCCTCCAGCAATTCCACCTCGAAACTGACGCGGAACATCGCGTAGCCGGCGACCATGATGAGCAACAGCCACCCTGCAATTGCGTAGGTCCTCATGCTGCGATCCTTTCCGTTTTCTGCGGCCAGGCCGGATTGCCGGTTCGTTCGGCGGCCCGCAGGCGCGCAGAGCGTGCGCGGGGATTGCGGTCGGTTTCTTCTGCGGTCGGCGTCAGGCTGCGGCGGCGAAGAAGCCGGAAACTCGGTGCAGGCCGAGTTTCCGGCAGGGGCACGTGCCGTGACGTCCCGGCACTGTCGTCGCTTCGTTGCTGCAGAAAACGTTTAACGCGGCGGTCTTCCAGCGAATGGAAAGACACGACCACCAATCTTCCGCCCGTGGTGAGGAGTTGCTCCGCCGCCTCGAGCGCGCGGTCCAACTCACCCAATTCGTCATTCACATGCAGGCGCAGCGCCATGAAGGTGCGCGTCGCGGGGTCCAGGCCGTCCTTCGCGCGCGGCACCGCGCCCCGGACGATCTGCGCCAGCGTGCCGGTGCGGGTGATCGGGGCATCGTTGCGCGCGGCCACGATGGCCTTGGCGATCCGCCGGGCGTATCTTTCTTCGCCCAGATTCCGGATGATATCGATCAGTTCGGCCTCGTCCGCCGCGTTGACCACGTCGGCGGCGGTCACCCCGGAAAGCCCCATCCGCATGTCCAGAGGACCGTCGGCGCGGAAGCTGAATCCGCGTTGGGCCTCGTCGAGCTGCGGCGACGAGACGCCGAGATCGAGCATGATCCCGTTGACGTGCTGGATGCCGCAATCCCGCAGCAGCGTCAGCATGTCGCCGAAGCGCCCGTGCAGGACCGTGAGGCGTCCGCGATAGGCCGCGAGCAGGGCTTTGGCGCTATCGACCGCTTCCTGGTCCCGGTCGATCGCATAGACCGTGCAATTGACCGCGTCCAGCAGCGCGCGGGTGTACCCGCCGCGCCCGAATGTGGCGTCCGCGTAGACGCCATCGGGCTGGGCGTCCAAATCCGCCAGCACTTCCCGAAGCATCACGGGGGCATGGATGGGCGCGCTCATGTGCCGTCTCCGGCGCGCTGTCTGGCGCGGGCTTTCATCTGTTCGCGCCGCCGTTTGCGGTATTCTGCGTGGACGGCCGTGGACATGATCAGGAATCTATGACCGCGGCCGACGAAGACGATTTCACTGCCGAGATCGGTAAATTCATCGAAGTCCGACGGGATGATGATCCGCCCACCGGTATCGATCGTGACCGGCTGCGCCTCTTCGATCAGCGAGCCCATATCCGCATCTTCGTCTTCAAAGGGGTTGATCCCGGCGGCGTCGCGCATCTGTTCCATGAACGCGCGGTCGCACGCTTCAAGTCCTTCCTGGGTAGGGGAGGGATAGATGAAGATTTCCCGGTTGTTTTCCGGCGGCAATTCGGCACGCAATTTGGCCGGAAGCGAGACACGTCCCTTCCGGTCCACCTTGTTGTCTTTGTATGTGCCGGCAAACAGTGCCATGGCGGCAGCTATCCCCCGAAACCGTTGCTACCTGTGCGGCGCTTCGCGCCATCTTCATCCCGTTACCGTCCACCCAGTACTCCAATGCCGGAGGCGGCAACCTTTAGGATGATCTGGGATATCATGGGATTTTGTAGGCGGTCAATGGATTAAAGTAAAACTGACCGTAAAAGAACTATTATTTCATGTTCTCATCAGTCGAAATCGAGTCACTACAAATGGTCGGTGCGAAAAAGGAATCCACTAGGTGTAGTGTTCCCTGAATGTTTTTGTAGAGTAATGCCTATTGATGTTCTTTGAATGTTCTAAATATGTTCTTTTAACGGCCATATCTTGAAATAATCGACCTGCCGTTACTCCGGACGTTCTCCTCCGGTGTCGATGTTCCAAGGCCGCTGATCGATGTGCGGTTTTGAAAGTGCCAGACGGTCTGTAAGCCGGGTTCTGTCCATTCTCGCGAAGAGAATGGGATGGCCATTCATCTGGGACGTCCGTCGCCGGACGCCTCGCGCGACCTACCCGGACGGCGGCGCGAAAACGCGCTAATACCGTCCCTATTCGGTCTTGCTCCCGGTGGGGTTTACCATGCCGTCCGCGTTGCCGCGGACGCGGTGCGCTCTTACCGCACCCTTTCACCCTTACCCTGCGACCGGCGAACCGGCGGCGGGGCGGTTTGCTTTCTGTGGCACTTTCCCTAGGGTCGCCCCCGCCGGGCGTTACCCGGCACCGTGTTTCCGTGGAGCCCGGACTTTCCTCCCCCCGGCTGGTTTCCCGTGCCGGAAGGCGGCCATCCGACCGTCTGGCGTCTGATATATAGCGCTAATCCGCGGGGATTTCAGCTTTCTTGCGGCACCAGTCACCTATGCAGTCACGCGATCCCGACGCATAGACCGGCGATGATCCGGCAGCTTTGCGGGTCCGCGCAACCGTCGATGCGGGCCGGGCGGAAATGCCGTTGGAAGGCGGAAATAACATGGCGGGCCGAGACGTCGTATCCGTAGGCGGCCAGATCCCGCAACGGGTCATCGCTCGGCTCGGCGGCTTCGTCGGGCCAAAAGCCGATGCCGGCGTCGGCCAGCCGGCGCCAGTCCATCAATTCGCCCGGATCGAGTTTGCGGTCCGGTGCAACGTCGGAATGTCCCACTACGTTGCGGGCGGGAATGGCGTGGCGGTCGAGGATATCCCGCGACAGGTCGATCAGCGCTTGCAGCTGCGGCTCGGGAAAGGCGCGGTAGCCGAACTCATGGCCCGGATTGACCAACTCGATGCCAATGGACCGGCCGTTGATGTCGCGGTTGCCGCGCCAATACCCCAGCCCGGCATGCCAGGCGCGCTTCGCTTCCGCGACGAGCCGGTGAACGCCGCCGTCCTCGTCGATCAGGTAGTGTGCGCTGACCTGCGCCGTGGCGTCGCACAGGCGCGTGAGGGCGTCGTCGGCACTTTCCATGCCCGTGTAGTGCAGCACCAGCATATCGGTCGGTGTGCCCGGCGCCCGATCGTTGAAATTGGGCGACGGCCGATCCTTGATGGCGGGACCGGTCAGGATATCCCCCGTTCCGCGGCGACCTTGTCATAGGCGACGTTGATCGCGGCGAGCTTCTGGTTTGCGACGGCGATGAACTCTTCCGGCATGCCTTGTGCGACAAGCCGGTCGGGATGGTTGTCGCGCACCAATTGACGATAGGCGGATTTGAGGTCGTCGTCGGAGATCGTCGGGGGCACGCCGAGGACTTGATAGGGATTGGCGTCGTCGGGGCCATGACGGATCGCGGTGACCCGTTCGAAAGCCGCTTGGTCGAGGCCGAAGATGTCCGCCACCGCACGGAGATAGGTCGTTTCGGCTTCCTGCAGGTCGCCGTCAGCCCGCGCGATGAAGGTCAGGCAGAACAGAAGTTCCTCGAGAACCGCGGCGTTGTCCCGGAACATGCCGGCGATCTGTTGTGCATAGGGTTCGAAGCCGTGACTGTCCTTCCGTGCCTGATCGAAGACCCGCGCGACATTCTTTACTTCGTGCTGCGGAACCTTGAAGACCCTCTTGAAGGCGCGGATTTCCTCTTTCGTGACCGTGCCGTCAGCCTTGGCCATCTTCGCGCCCAGGACAACGACGGCAATCGTGAACGCGATCGACTTGGTCGCGTCTTCCGTTTGCGGCTTGGCGGCGCGCATCTTGTCCACTGCATGACCGGCGACCGCGCCGATGATCGCGCCCAACGGTCCGCCGATGGCAAAGCCGCCGACGCCGCCCAGGATTTTTCCCCATATGCTCATGTGGCGCTAACTTAATCCCGCCGGCCGGTACGGGCAATCGACGATCGGCCGGTTCGCGTCACGGCCGTTGTTGCGCCGTGACCGTATCCGGCGCTTTTGGTTCGGTGCCGTTTCTGCCGCCGATACGCCCGATGCCGGGTAGCTTGATGGCCAAATCCAACGGATCGACCCCGACGGTGAGGCCGATCAAGTTGAGTTCCAGTCCTTCCTCGACGCCGGCGAGGACACCGACCAAACCAAAGAGCGAGAATTGGTAGCCGGTGCCGCTCGGGGTCGGTGCGACGATCTGGCCGTCGCGCGCATCCAACCAATCCTTGCCGATGGCCGTGGGCGGTAGGTCGAGTTTCAGTTCCGGCGCGGCCCGGCCGAGCCACGCGATGAAGGTGTTGCTGTTGGGTCCGGGCCAAACGGTGTAGCTGTTCTTGTAGGGGTAATTCCGCGCTGCCGTATCGATCCGGTCGATCACGCTGTCGACGCCGTCACCGCGCAGTTCCGCGATGATCTTCGGTTTGTTCCCGAACCAATACCGGTCCGGCGCTTCCTGATGGATGACCACCGCCGGCAGCCCGCTGCGCACGCGCCAGCCGATTACTTCATACACCGTGTACTCCGGCTCGTTCATCTTCTTCGCGGAAATCCATGTGTGGACGCCGAATGCACCGCGCCAACTGAAGGCGCGCGCGGCATAGACTTGCACGACCGCCGCGGGGTGCGCCGACGGGTCGGGCGCGGTGCCGGCGGGTTCGCGCGAAGCGTTCCACCAGTTGGTATTGGATTTTCCGGCCATCAGGGTGGTTATTGGTCCTGCCAGGAGAATGAGAAGAACGGCGGAAACCCGGGCGAGCCACTTAACGAGTGTGTTCATGAAGCAATCTAGATAGGGACGGGCATGTGTGTCGACAATGTCCCGTGTGGGTGAATATAGGATTAAGCCATCGCTGTGACGTTGCACAATCATCGTAAGCGGCCAATTATGCCGGGAAAGCGCCAATTCCTTGGCTTGATCACGGATTGTTGAAGGCAGGAAGACCGGAATGAGCGAACATATGGACGCGCGATGGCAGTTTTGGATCGACCGTGGCGGCACCTTCACCGATATCGTGGCCCGGCACCCGGATGGTGCGTTAGTGACGCATAAACTGTTGTCCGAGAATCCAGAGAACTATCAGGATGCCGCGGTGCAGGGCATTCGGGATTTGCTGCAACTCTTGCCCGATCAACCGATACCGTCGGATGCGGTCGAGGCTGTCAAGATGGGCACGACGGTGGCGACCAACGCGCTGTTGGAGCGGAACGGCGACCGGACGCTTTTGGTCACTACAACCGGATTTCGCGATGCGCTGCGCATCGGTTACCAGGCCCGTCCACGGCTTTTCGATCGCCGAATCGAGCTGCCCGAACTGCTCTACGAGCGGGTCGTGGAAGTCGATGAGCGGGTCAACGCGACCGGCGACGTCCTAACACCGCTCGACCGCGCCAGCGCGCAACGGTTGCTGCAATCGGCCTTCGACGACGGCATCCGGTCGGTCGCGATCCTGTTCATGCACGGTTATCGCTTTCCCGATCATGAGGCGCAGGTCGCCGAGATCGCGCGGGCGATCGGATTCGCGCAGGTCTCGACGAGCCATGGGGTCAGTCCGCTGATGAAACTGGTCAGCCGCGGCGATACCACGGTGGTCGATGCCTATCTGTCGCCGATCCTGCGGCGCTATGTGGACCAGGTCGCCGATCAGATGGGCGACACGCGGTTGATGTTCATGCAGTCGAGCGGCGGGTTGACCGATGCGCGGCTGTTCCAGGGCAAGGACGCGATCCTGTCGGGCCCGGCTGGCGGTATCGTCGGCGCGGTGCAGACGGCGGCGCAAGCGGGGTTCGAGAAGATCATCAGTTTCGACATGGGCGGGACGTCGACCGACGTAGCCCACTACGACGGCGAGTACGAGCGCGCCTTCGAGACATTGGTCGCGGGCGTGCGGATGCGCGCGCCGATGATGCAGATCCATACGGTTGCCGCGGGAGGCGGCTCGATCTGCCAGTTCGACGGCGCGCGCTATCGAGTGGGACCGGAATCCGCCGGCGCGAATCCGGGGCCGGCGTGCTACCGGCGCGGCGGCCCGCTTACCGTGACCGACTGCAATGTCATGCTGGGCAAGTTGCAGCCCGATTTCTTCCCGCCTGTCTTCGGGCCGAACCAGGATGCGCCGCTCGACGCGGCGGTCGTGACGGAAAGGTTCACCGCTTTGTCCGAAGAAATTCGCAAGGCAACGGGCGACGCGCGCAGCCCGGCCGAGGTCGCGGACGGGTTCCTCAAGATCGCGGTCGAGAACATGGCGAACGCGATCAAGAAGATTTCGATCGAGCGCGGTTACGATGTGACCGAGTACACGCTGTGCTGTTTTGGCGGCGCGGGCGGACAGCATGCCTGCCTTGTCGCCGACGCACTGGGCATGACGCAGGTGTTGATCCATCCCTTCGCCGGCGTGTTGTCGGCTTATGGCATGGGGCTCGCGGACATCCGGTCGATCCGCGAACGCACGGTCGAGGCGGTTTTAGAGGACTCCGTGATGCCGTCGGTCGAAACCGGGTTGGACGAATTGGCGGCGGATGCAGAACAGGAGGTGTTGGATCAGGGCGTGGGGTCGGACCGTATTCAGGTCCACCGTCGGCTCCACCTAAAATACCAAGGGACCGACACCGCCCATGTGGTCGACCTCGATTCTGTCGCTGCGATGGTCGCGGCATTCGAGGAGTCGCATCGCCAACGCTACGGCTTCGTCATGCAGGAAAAGCCGTTGATCGTGGAAAGCGTCGCCGCCGAAGCGGTCGGACTTGCCTCCGATGTCGGCGATACGTCGGCATCGGCTACGGCGACCGACGACGCGCCGGAACCGCGCGCCAGCGTTCAGGCGCGGATGGCCGGCGAGGATCACGAGGCGCCGGTCTTCGACGTGACCGACCTCAAACCGGGCCATTGCATCATGGGGCCGGCGGTGATCGCCGAGCCGGTCGCCACGACGGTCCTCGAGCCGGGTTGGCAGGCCGAGATGACCGGCAGCGGCGAACTGGTGCTGCGCCGCGTTGTGCCGCTGGATCGCGTCGTCGCGATCGGTACCCATTGCGATCCGGTCATGCTGGAGGTCTTCAACAATCTGTTCATGTCCGTCGCGGAGCAGATGGGCCTGACGCTGCAGAACACGGCCTATTCGGTGAACATCAAGGAGCGGCTGGATTTTTCCTGCGCGGTATTCGACGCGAAGGGACAGCTCATCGCCAATGCGCCGCATATGCCGGTGCATCTGGGATCGATGGGCGAGAGCGTCCGTGCGGTGATCGATAACAATGTCGGAACGATCCAGCCGGGCGACGTCTATGTCCTGAACGCGCCCTATAACGGCGGGACGCATCTACCAGACGTCACGGTGATCACGCCGGTATTCGACGACGTTGGCCGGTCGATCCTCTTCTATGTCGGCAGCCGCGGTCATCATGCCGATATCGGCGGAACAATGCCGGGATCGATGCCGCCCGATACCAAAACCGTCGAGGAAGAGGGCGTGTTGATCGATAACTTCAAGCTGGTCGACCGCGGCGATTTTCGCGAAGCGGCCATGCGCGACCTGTTGGCGTCCGGCGACTATCCCGTTCGCAATGCGGACCAGAACATCGCCGACCTGAAGGCGCAGATCGCCGCGAACGAAAAAGGCGTGCGCGAACTGCGCCGCATGGTCGATCACTTCACGCTGCCCACGGTCGTCGCCTATATGGAACATGTGCAGGCGAACGCCGAGGAATCGGTGCGCCGAGTAATCGACGTGTTGAAGGACGGCAGTTTCGCCTATGAGATGGACGACGGCAGCGTCATCAAGGCGACGATCTCGATCGACCGGGAGAAGCGCGGCGCGCGGGTCGATTTCACCGGCACAAGCCCGCAGCGGCCGACCAACTTCAACGCGCCGTCGGCGGTGTGCCGGGCGGCGGTCCTTTATGTCTTCCGAACGTTGGTCGACGACGACATCCCGATGAACGAGGGCTGCCTCAAACCCATCGACATCGTGCTGCCGGAAGGCTGCATGCTGCGCCCGGCCTACCCGGCAGCCGTGGTCGCGGGCAATGTCGAGACGTCGCAATGCATCACCGACACGCTCTATGGGGCGCTCGGCGTGATGGCGGCGGCGCAGGGGACGATGAACAACGTCACCTTCGGCAACGACCGGCATCAGTATTACGAGACGGTTTGCGGCGGGTCGGGCGCCGGCCCGGATTTCGACGGCACGTCGGCGGTCCATACGCATATGACCAACTCGCGCCTGACCGATCCGGAGGTGCTGGAATGGCGCTTCCCGGTCATTCTCGAGCGGTTTGAAATTCGCACGGGATCCGGTGGCCGCGGCCGCCATTCGGGCGGCGACGGCACGGCCCGGCGAATTCGTTTTCTCGAGGAGATGGAGTTGGCCATCCTGTCCGGTCATCGGGTGATTGCGCCCTACGGCATGGCCGGGGGCGAGCCGGGCGCGTGTGGCCGCAACTGGGTCGACCGGGCCGACGGCAGCCGGACGGAGATGAGCGGCACCGATGCCGTCGTGATGTATCCCGGCGATGTCTTCGTGTTGGAGACGCCTGCGGGCGGCGGCTACGGTGAACCGGTAGCCCAGCGCGACGCTGCGGACTAACGCATTCGTTGCGGCCCTATGGTTGCGACGACGCCAATTCGGCTTTTGGTTTATAGCCGCTCCACGCGAACCAATAGGCGATATGGCCGCCCATTCGGCGCAATGATGCTCCGCTCGCGTTGGTGAGCGCCGTTTCGGTTTCGGTCCAGGCCTCGCCGTCCGACGTGAGTTTTCCATCTTTCATGATGAACCGCCGGCCTTCGGACATGTAGGCGCGGACGGTGCGGGTCGTCGCATTGCCGATCAACACGACCGGAAGATCGCCGATCCGGTCGTTGATCACGCGCCGGTTCTTAAAGAAGGCGATCGGCCAGGCTTTCTCTTGGTCTCCGTCGCGCAAAGCGAACACGAAATCCTTGGGCTTCAGACGTTTGTCCAGGGTCTGCACCGGGAACATCAAATCGGGGCTCGCGAAATACTCGCCGTAGGGCAAGCCAGGTTCATAGGGCCGCTGGTGGCCGGTATTGAGCGACAGCACCTTGGTCTCGGGATGGCGCTTTTGCCACTGCTGCCAACTGGTGATCGTGACCGGCCGGATCTTCAATTCGATGCCGGAATCGGTCAAATCCCCGACCACGGGCCGGCCGGTGAACTGGTTCCACAGGGAACTCGTCTCGCGGTCGAACATCAACTTGTTCGAGCGATACAAGAGCCCCGACGACCCGAACACGAAGGGCTTCTCCCGGCCGTCGACATGGGTCTCGAACAGGATGCCCGATCCGCACAGCGTGCAGTAGGCCAGGGCCACCGGTACGCCGCCGATCACGTCGTTGAACATTTCGTGCCAGTTGAGGATGCGCAGCGGATAGGCCCGCGCGTCGCCGTTGATCTCGACGCCGAAGACCAATTCGTCCTTGGTGAGATAGGTCGCCTTCTCGGGCGCGATCAGGTCGGGATTGTCGAGCGACGGGATGCCGTCCTTCAGCACGCCGCCCCAGACGATCTCCTCCAGCCGGATTTCATGCTTTACTTTCGGGTACACGAAACTGACGAATCCGGGATCGATGGCGATCAGCGCGCGCGCCTTGAAGGCGTCGAAACCGGCGAAGGGCTTGATCTCGGGGCGCGCTTCGAGCCAGAGCATCCAATCCGCCCATTCCCGCTTTCTTTCGTCATCGATGCCGGTAAGGGCGCGCAGCGCGGCGTTCAATCTGCCGGTTTCTTCCTCGAAGTATCGCAGCGCCAGGATCAGTGCCGGAATTGCGTCCTTCTTGCCCCGGTCGCGCAGGGCATGAATCGCCGCGTGCCGATGGCCGGGGTCGTTGTGAAGCAGGTGATGCGCCGCCGCGAGGACCAATACGGCCTCGCGTTGTTCCGTTGTCATCGGTTTCTGCTGAGGTTTTGTCTCGGATTTCGCGGCCGATGGCGTTTCCGTCTTGCCGGCGGGCTTGGGAGGGGACTCGGCCCAGGCCGCCGTGCCGGCGGCAAGGGCGATCGTGGCGGCGAGTGCGGAGAGCTGTTTTCTCATGCGACGTCCTTCCTGGCTGCGTCCACTTCATGCCCGCGCATCCGGCGCCTCTCAAGTGAATGCGGGTCACGATTTCGTCACATCTTCGTAGGGCCGGTGCGGCATTTAAGCGGTATTTGCCGCTAATGCGCCGACGCAACTGTTGCATTTTCACACCACCTGAGGGGGAATCTCTCCCAATATGGCCTCAAATCGGTGTGAGGTGTGACCCAGCTTCTTGGCTGATTAAGCATTTGCGCCTATGTGTTTGGTCAAAGAAAGAATCCGATACAGGTATTACCGTGACCCGAACGATCAAAAACGCGACTAGGATACTGCTTGTTGTGGCTACCCTCGGCCTGACAGCGGGCATCGCGGCTGCGTTACCGTCCAGTCTGCCGAGCAGCGACCGGTTGGATTTCGTGGTTACCCGTAACGGCGAGGCCATCGGCACCCATCGCTACCGGTTCACCCGCAACGGGGACCGCGTAAAGGTCGATATCCAAACGGAAATCGATTTCAAGGTCCTGTTTGTGCCGCTTTATCGCTTCCGCCACGTGTCGCAGGAAATTTGGGAAGGCGACAAGCTGTCGTCGCTTAAATCGAGCACCAATGACAACGGCGATCCAGTCAAGCTGGAGGTTAAGGCTGTCGACAAGGTGCTGGCGGTCAAGGGCAAGGAAACGGTCGAAAAGGTGGATTCCAAGGCGGTTCCAGCCAGCCTGTGGAATGTCGTGTCGGTCAAGCGGAACAAGATGGTCGGCACGGTCGACGGCTCGATCCTGGAGACGAAAGTGACCCGTCTCGGTGAGGATGTGGTCAAGGTCAACGGTCAATCCATCGCAACCGAGCATTATCGGGTAACCGGCGATTACCAGCGGGAGCTGTGGTATGACCGGACGGACGGGACGCTGGTGCGTGTCCGGTTCACGGCGAGCGACGGGTCGCAGGTCGAATACGTACGGGCGCCCAAGGGCGCGAAGCCGCTCGGTTGAACCGCCTCCGGCGCGGGTTTACTCTCCCCACAGTCATTTTGTTGGCCGATCGGCCGGGAGGAAGGTGTGACGGCGAATACGGCCCATGCCATCGTGACCGACGCGTTCATCGCGGAATTGCAGGCCCTTCTCGGCGACCGGGTCTCGACGGCGAAGGCCGTGCGCGATCACCACGGGAACGGTGAGGACTATCTGCCGGTCCAGCCGCCGGACGCCGTTTGTTTCGCCCAATCGACCGAGGAAGTCGCGCAGATCGTTTCGCTTTGCGCGCGCGATCGGATACCGGTTATCCCCTACGGCACGGGCACCTCGCTGGAGGGCCATATTCAGGCCGTTCACGGCGGCATCAGCATCGATCTAAGCCAGATGGACGCGGTGTTGGAGGTGAATGGCGAGGACCTGGACTGCCGCGTCCAGGCGGGCGTCACGCGCAAGCAACTGAACACCTATCTCCGCGATACCGGACTGTTCTTCCCGATCGATCCCGGCGCCGACGCGTCTTTGGGCGGCATGGCGGCGACGCGGGCGAGCGGCACCAACGCGGTGCGTTACGGTACGATGCGCGAAAATGTGCTTGGCCTGACTGTGGTTCTACCCGATGGCCGGATCGTAAGGACCGGCGGTCGGGCCCGCAAATCCGCCGCCGGCTACGATCTGAACCGGCTATACGTGGGGTCCGAAGGCACGCTCGGCGTGATCACCGAAGTGCATCTCCGGCTCTACGGTATCCCTGAATCGATCACGTCGGCGGTCTGCCAGTATCCGTCGCTGGAAGATGCCGTGAATACCGTGATCCTGACGATCCAGTCCGGGATTCCGGTGGCGCGGATCGAACTGCTCGACGAGGTGCAGATGCGCGCCTGCATCGCCTATTCGGATTTGCAGGGATATGACGAGAAACCGACGCTGTTCTTCGAATTCCATGGAACCGAAGTGTCGGCGGCAGAGCAGGCCGAGATGGTGCGGGCCATTTCCGACGATTTCAGCGGCAGCGCTTTCCAATGGACCGCCAAGGCGGAAGAGCGCACCGCCCTCTGGCAGGCGCGGCACGACGCCTTCTACGCCGGGTTGGCGCTGGAACCCGGCAAGAAGGGGATCGCCACGGACGCCTGTGTGCCGATATCGCGTCTGGCAGAATGCATTTTGGAGACGCGGAAGGACATCGACGCGTCCGGTTTCGTTGCACCGATCGTCGGCCATGTCGGCGACGGCAATTTTCATCTGATCATCCTGGTCGATCCGGACGACGCGGACGAGATGCGCCGGGCCTATGAGCTGAACGACCGGCTCATCCAGCGGACGCTCGCGTTCGGCGGCACCTGTACCGGCGAGCACGGTATCGGCCAGGGGAAGATGCATTTTCTGACGGCGGAGCACGGCGATGCGGTCAGCGTTATGCGGGTCTTGAAGCAATCGCTCGATCCCGACAACATCATGAATCCCGGGAAAATCATTAGCGTCTAATAGCGTATGTGGCCGCCGCCTACGCGAGGCAAAGTCCATCTACCCATCGTGCGACCGCCATCATCTCCGCGTCGCGATCCCGGAAACCTAACACCTGCAGACCGATCGGCATGCCGTCGACCGCGAGCCGCGGCAGCGTGATGCAGGGGGCCGCCGTCAGCGTCCAAAAAATCTGGAACGACCGGTTGCCGGTACTCTCCAACCCTACCGGCGCAGGGCCGGCCGCCGTCAGCGTCACGAATCCGTCTGCGATATCGGCTATGGCGTCGACCTGCGCCCTTATCTCGGATTGCCGCGCGACGGCGTCGCGGAACTCGTCGCGGGTCATGGCCATGGCGGCGTCCACGCGTTCCTGGGCCAACGCGCTCAGCTTGCCCGGATGCCGCTTCGCATAATCGGCGAAAGGCCAGCGGCGCTCGTAGGCCGAGACCGTTCGCGCGATGCCGTCCACGTCTTCGAGCAAGGTCTCCAATTCGGCCACCGCCGGGCTGTTGCCGCGGTCGAGAATACGGACACCGCTCGCGGCAATGCGATCGAGCGTGGATTCGAACTCCTGTCGCACCGCGGCGTCGACCTCGGGCCATCCGTTGGTACAGAGCCGCACCAGCGTTTCCGGTTTGCGGGCGTCGGGCAGGGTGGCGGGGCCGTCGAGCCCCGGATGCGGCGGCGTGCCACCAACGACGGACGCGATGTAATGAGCGGTAGCCCAGGCATCGGTCATGGTGCCGGCGATCGTTCCCAACGTGTCGTGGCTGAGCGAAAGCGGGTGGATTCCACCGATATTCAGCGCGGCATGGGACGGTTTAAAACCATAGACTCCGCAATAGGCCGCTGGCCGCACGATCGATCCCGCGGTCTGCGTGCCCAGCGCTACGGGCACCATGGCCGCCGCAGTGGCTGCGGCGGACCCGCTCGATGATCCGCCGGGCGTCCGGGATAAATCGTATGGGTTGTGTGTGGGACCCGAGGCGCCGGTGGCGAATTCCGTCGTGACCGTCTTGCCCGGGATGACCGCGCCGCCGTGCCGCAGGGCGAAGACGGACGCGGCGTCCCGGCCCGATTGCCATTGATCGAAGATCGGGCTGTTCATCTGCGTCGGCATGTCGGCGGTTTCGATGATGTCCTTGACCCCAACCGGGCAGCCGTCGATCGGCGACAGCGGACGGTTCGCCGCATACCGTGCGGTCGATGCGTCGGCTTCGGCGCGTGCGGCCTCTATGTCCAGATGAACGAAGGCCGCGATCGCCGGTTCCAGCGCGTCGATCCGCTCGAGGCATGTTTCGAGGAAATCGCGCGGTGTCTCGCCGCC
The DNA here is from genome assembly GCA_965228425.1 of Alphaproteobacteria bacterium. Lineage (GTDB taxonomy): Bacteria > Pseudomonadota > Alphaproteobacteria > UBA8366 > UBA8366 > JAJFJD01. Next base: position 1,447,858 of record OZ245815.1, read on the forward strand.
GTCCAGGAACGCGGGCACATGGTCGATGAAGGCGGGCGGCGGGGGCCGGTGCGGGTCGAAGGCGCCGATCGGATGTTCGTCGTCGGTGGATTGTTTCTTCTTGGCCATTGTTCGGTTTTCCTGTCGCGGGCGAGGGATCGAGGCGCTGGATTTGGAATGTGCGGCGCGGGCGACTTTCCCTTGCCGGTGCGATTACGTTAAGAAGATAACAAGCATACACGCATTTTTTGTGACGGCTTGCTGTCGGAACCCGGCAGGTGCCGCCGCGCCAAACAGATTCAGCGGAGATTTAACAGTGTCCGAGCGCTCTCTACCTTTGTCACGTTTCAAAGTCGTCGATTTAACCGCCCATCGCGCGGGCCCAACGGCGGTGCGGCAGTTGGCCGACTGGGGGGCGGAGACGATCAAGATCGAAGCGCCCGCCGCGATTAATAAAGAGAAGACGGGCACCCTTGGCGCGCGTCATGGGTTCGACCTTCAGAACCTACACCGCAACAAGCGGAGCCTGACCCTCAATCTCAAGTCGGATGAGGGCAAGGAGGTGTTCTTCAAATTGGTCAAGGAGGCGGATGTCGTCGTTGAGAATTACCGCTCCGCCGTGAAGCACCGCCTCGGCATCGACTACGAGGCCTGCCGCAAGGTCAATCCGCGGATCGTCTACGGCAGTATTTCGGGATTCGGGCAAGACGGCCCCTACGGCAAGCGACCGGGGGTCGACCAGATCGCGCAAGGCATGGGCGGGCTCATGTCGGTTACGGGCCTGCCGGGGCAAGGGCCGGTGCGCGTGGGTATTCCGATCTGCGACCTGACGTCGGGGATGTTCCTGGCCCAGGGCATTCTCATCGCATTGCTGGAGCGCGAGGTGTCCGGCGAAGGGCAGTGGGTGCACACGTCGTTGCTGCAGGCGATCATCTCGATGATGGATTTCCAGGCTGCCCGGTATCTCAAGGACCAGGACGTGCCCAAGCAGGCTGGGAACAACCATCCGACCGGCATTCCCACCGGCGTGTTCCCAACCGCAGACGGGCATATCAACATCGCTGCATCCGGCGAAGTTTTGTTCGAACGGTTCTGCAAGACATTGGGGTTGGAGCGGCTGCTCGACGACGACCGGTACAACAATTTCGACGGCCGGCGGGAAAACCGCGATGAACTGAACGGCATCATCGGGGACGTGACGAGCACGAAACCCAGCCAACACTGGGTCGATGCCTTGAACGAGGCGGGCGTGCCGTGCGGTCCGATCTATGACATGCAACAGGTCTTCGCGGACCCGCAGGTGCAGCATCTTGGAATCGCGACGCCGATGGAAAGCCCCGCCGTCGGGACGTTTCCGATCGTCGGTCAGCCGCTGATGATGAGCCGGACACCGCAGCCGGAGAAAATTCGTCGCCCGACGCCCGAATTGGGCGAGCAAACGGACGAAATTCTCGCCGAGCTCGGCTACAGTGACCAACAGATCGAAGCATTGCGCGGCAAGCAGGTCGTTTAGCGGCTATAAATCGGTGCAACGAAACGCATAAACAGGGAAGAGGACGCCATGAAACTCAAGACCGACAAGATGATCGCCGAAAAGAAGGACGGTGTGGGATGGCTGACGTTCAACAGTCCGGCCCGGCGCAACGCCGTATCGCTGGAAATGTGGGAAGCCATCGGCACGGTCATGGACGATTATTCGCAGGATCCGGACGTCCGCTGCTGTGTCATGACCGGAGCCGGCGATAAGGCGTTCGTCTCCGGCGCCGACATTTCGCAATTCAAGGAAAAGCGCAACGACGCCGAGGCCGCCGCGGAATATGACCGGGTTTCCAGCGACTCCCGGCGTAAACTCGGCGAATTTGAGAAGCCGCTGATCGCTATGATCCGGGGGTATTGCCTGGGCGGCGGCTTGGGCGTTGCGATGAGCGCGGATTTCCGGATTGCAAGCGAGGATTCGCAGTTCGGTATCCCGGCGGCCCGCTTGGGAATCGCTTACACCTTTGAGAATGTTCAGCGGCTCGCTTCGCTTGTCGGACCGTCTTTTGCGAAGGAGATTTTAATCACCGGTCGGCGCCTTTCAGCGGCGGAAGCCTATCAAATCGGTTTGATCAATCGTGTGGTGCCGGTCGATGCGCTGGCCGCTACGGTGCAGGAATTCACCGACGCGATCACCGAGAATGCGCCGTTGTCGATGCGGGCGTCCAAACTGACGGTCGCGGAAATCCTGAAGGACAAGGTAGACCGTGACTACGATATGCTCGACGGGCTGAAGAAGGCGTGTTTTGACAGCAAGGATTACCAGGAAGGGCGGGAGGCGTTCATGGCGAAACGCAAACCGCAATTCACGGGAACCTGATCCGCCGTCGGGGATCGTATTGACCTTGCCCCCGGGGAGTTTCAATCATCGCCGGCTGATCGCGCCGGCACTGCTGCTTCTAGCGATCGTCGGCCTCAATCTGGCGCTTGCCTTCCAGAATGTATGGCCGACGCTATGGGTCCGGCCGACCGTCGAGATTGCGACGGAACTGTTGGTTATCCTGCTCTTTCTCGCGTTTTGGGGCGAGTGGCGCGGTGCGGTGCCGCGTTGGATGCACAGAACTGCGGTCGCCGTCGTCGGTCTTCTGATCCTTGGCCGGTATGCGGATGTAACCGCGCATGCGTTGTTCGGCCGGCCAATGAATCTTTATTTCGATCTCGCCCATCTTCCGAACGTGATGGCGATGACGGCGGAAGCCCGGTCAACCGGCGATCTGGTTCTTTTCGTTGTTGCGGTCTGTGTTGTCGTTACGGTCGCAGCTCTATGTGTATGGTTGGCCGTGCGGACGATAACCGACGCCATGCAATACACCGTGTTGCGACGGTGCGTTATCGCGGTCGCCGGTGGGTTGCTGGCTATTTTCGCGGTCGCTAAGGGTAGCGACACTCCCGATGTCCAAAAGAGGTTTGCTTTGCCGATTACGCCGGTCTACGCAAAGCAGGCCGGGTTCGCCGCCCGCGCTATCGCCGGGACCGTACCTGCGATGGATTTCATGAAGGGCGACGTCGTGTCGTCCGATTTGGCTCGCCTGGAGAAGGGCGACATGTTCGTTTTCTTCCTGGAGTCATACGGCGCGGTGGCCCACAAGGACGCGGGACTCTCCCGCGCGGTCCTTCCACGATTACGGCGGTTGCAGGAAAAACTCGGTGTGGATGGTTGGTATATGGCGTCCGCCTTTCTGACGTCGCCGACTTTCGGTGGCGCGTCCTGGTTGGCGCATTCCAGTTTTTTGTCGGGTCTGACGATCTCGCAGAACCAGGATTACCAACTGCTGCTGAGTACGCGCCGGCCGACCATGGTGGATGTGTTTCGGAAGGCCGGTTACCGGTCGGTTGCGCTTATGCCCGGTCTCAAGCGGGCCTGGCCCGAAGGGGCGTATTACGGCTACGACCGTATCTACGATGCATCGGCGCTGAACTATGACGGACCCGCGTTCGGATGGTGGACGATACCCGATCAGTTCGCCTTGGAGCGTCTGCACCGCAATGAGGTTGCGCCGGCAGGCCGATCTCCGCTGTTCGTCGTCTTTCCGACCATCATGAGCCACATGCCTTTCGGGCCGCTTCCGCCCTACATCGAGGATTGGGAACGGCTTTCGGAGGCTGGGGCTTATCGGGAGGATGTACCCGATACGGCGGACGGCAAGCAGGACTGGAAACGCTTACGCCAGGCGTATGGCCGCGCGCTGACCTACAATCTCGATATGGTCGAAGGGTTCATGCGGCACCGCAGCCCGCAAAATGCCTTCGTGGTGGTGATTGGGGATCATCAACCGCCGGCGATGGTGAGCGGCCCAAAGGCCGATTGGAAGGTACCGGTGCATGTTTTCACCCGGTCGGCCGGGATTTCTGAGCGTCTCGAGGAGGCGGGACTTCGGCGCGGTGCGGTACCGCAGGGCGCGCCCCTTGCCGAAATGGCGCAATTTCATGGAATTATCCTTAAGGCCCTACACGGCGGGGATGGCTAACCCCATCTATCGAGGAATGGTTTGATCCTTTTGTGGTGTTTCCGTAGCCTGTGCCCGATCACGCACCGGCTAGGCCTAACGGTTTAATGAACGCGGGGACTCATCTGTGAAGAAGCTGGTCATCGGCATCGTCGCCGTCATCGTCATTTTGATCGCGGCCGTGCTGGTCGCGCCGAGTTTCGTTGATTGGAATGCGCGCAAGCAGCAGATCGCCGAACTGGTCAAGGACGCGACCGGGCGGGACCTGAAGATCAATGGCGATATCGACGTTACCATCCTGCCGCGGCCCGCACTGCGGGTGGAAGACGTTCGTTTGTCGAACGCCCCGGGGGCAAGCGCGCCGGATATGATTCAGTTGCCGGAAGCGCGAGTCAGCGTTGCCTTCGGCCCGCTCTTCGAGGGCCAGCTTGCAACCGTGGTGACGTTGGTCCGCCCTATCTTCAATTTAGAAAAATTGGCGGATGGGCGCGCGAATTGGCAATTCGACGCCGCACCGGCGGCGGCGGACGGGACGTCAGGTCCCACACAGCCGGGCGGAGACGATGAACGGCTGAATGTGAAGTTGGATAGCTTTCGGATCGTCGACGGTACGATCAGCTATCTCGATTCCGAGAGCGGTTCCTTCGAACGGATCGAGAAGTTGAATTCGGATGTTTCTTTCGATTCGCTGAAGGGACCCTTCCGGTTGGAGGGCGAGGCGGCTATTCGTGGCGTTCCGGTCACGGTGGAATCGTCAACGGGCAGGCTGAAACCCGATGCACCCTTACCGTTCCTGGCCGAAATAAAAACCCCCGGCGGCAATACCGAGCTGCGGCTGCGCGGCAGTCTGTCGGATCCGACGGGCGATCCGTCGATCAAAGCCGAGGTGACCGCGACGGTCGATGATCCGGCCGCGTTGCTGCGTGCGACGGCCGGGGGGGCGCCGCCTCCCGTGTTGGCACAGAACCTTTCGGTACAGGCCGGGCTCGATGCGTCGGCCAAAGCCGTCGCACTCAACGCGATCGAGGTCGAGTTCGGCGAGGCGCGCATCACCGGCAACATCAAGGCAGATATCGGTGAGACGCAGAAGGTGTCGGTTGTCCTGCGCGCAGGCAATCTCAATCTCGATGCCTTCCTCGACGGGGGTTCCGAAAAGGCCGCCAACTCATCGTCGGATGCCGGTAAATCCGCGCAACCGGGGGACGGCGGGACAGCGCCGCCGCAGATGAAGACGAGCGCGGCGGCCGGATTCGCGTTGCCGGAAAATGTCGAGGCGACGTTGGATGTCGTCGCGGATGTCGTGCAGTACGAAGGGTCGGTGATCCGCGGCCTGACCGCCAAGGCGGTGCTCAAGGACGCCCGTATCAGCGTCGAGGATATCAGTGCGGTATTGCCGGGTAATTCCACCGTTGGCGTGAAAGGGGCCGTTGTCGCGGCAAATGGCACGCCACAGGTCGATCTCCGCGTGTCCGGCCGGTCGGACAACTTGCGCGAAGTTCTCGAATGGCTTGGCGTCGATGTCGCGTCGGTACCCGCGGACCGTCTGCGACGGTTCACAATGTCCACCGATGTGGCGGGAACACCTCAGAATCTCACGGCGAGGAACATTGCGTTGAAGCTTGATTCCAGCCGGATATCGGGCGGGCTCGCATTGGTGCTGCGGGACAAGCCGGCGTTCGGATTGCGGATCGCCGTGGACCGTTTGAATTTGGACGGATATCTGCCGCCCAAAGAGAGTCCGATCAATGTCAAACCGGGCGTGCCTTCGACGAAACCGGAACCCGCCGACCAGACGCCGGGATATGTCAAAGCGATCGAGATGCTCAACCGGTTCGACGCGAATATCGATGCGACGGTCAATACAATCATCGTGTCTCGGACGCCGGTTTCGGGTTTGGCGCTGGATGTCACGGTGGTGAATGGCGGGCTGGACGTCCGGCGTCTCAAGGTCGACGATTTTGCCGGTGTTCGTGCCAGCGCGAAGGGCAAGCTTAACATCGCGACCGGACAGCCGAGTTTCGAGGCCGAGTATCAGGTCGACGTCACCGACACGCCGCGCCTTGTGCGCTTCCTTGGTAATCCACCGGAACTTAGGAATCGCCGGTTCGGGCGGGTCACTGCATCGGGAAAGGGCAGTGGGTCGCTGGAATCCTTGAAGCTCAATACGAAACTTTTAGCGATGGGCGGGACCCTGGCCCTCAACGGATCGATTGAGCAACCGTTGATGTCTCCCCAATTCAATGTCGCGGCGACGCTGAAGGCGCCGGAATTGGTCAAAGTCGTTCAAATTGCCGATCCGGACTACGCGCCGGCGGCCGGAAAACTGGGGCCGGTCGATCTATCGCTGAAGGCTGAAGGGGCGCTGGGTTACGTCAAGCTGAGCGACATCTCCGGTCATGCGGGGCCGGTCAGTCTGCGCGGTAATGCCGACGCGACGTTAGAGGGCGACCGGCCGAAACTGCGTGCCAGTTTGAGCACCAGCGAGGTGCTGCTCGATCTTTTTCTGCCGCTGGAGTCGAAGCATCGATCCGCGTTGCCGGCACGGCATCGCATCATCAAGGCGGCGGCAAAGAACATTACGATTCCGAACGCCGCCCAGCGTTGGTCGAAGGACCGCTTGGACGTCGAGGCGCTACGGTCGGTAGATGCTGAAATCTCCTTGACCATGTCGGCGCTTACCAAGGATCCCTACCGCCTCAGCAATCCCAAGGCTGACGTGGCGTTGGAGAACGGCAAATTGACGCTGCGCTCGTTCGAAACCGGGTTTTCGACCGGTACGATAACGATGACCGGCGAAGCCAATGCACAGACCGATACGGTGACCGCGGCGTTTAATGTTGCGGCCAAGGATGTCGACGCGTCGGATTTGGTGAACGCGTTGCGTAACTATCAAGTCCGGCTTGGCCCGATTCGGTTCGGGACGACGGTGAAGGGACCGGTGGCGATTAACGCAAACATGGCCACTGTCGGTGGTAGCGAGCATGATTTAGTCAATGCACTGAACGGCAAGGGGCGCATCACGGGCCAACTGCAAACCACGTTTTCGGGCGAAACGCGTGGGACGAGCGCCGTTGCGGGATTGGCGGGCGCGTTGCTCGGCAAGAAGGTAAAGGAACTGCGCGGCGTGACGAATGTCGTCCAGGGCACGGAGTTGTTGTTGTCCGCCTTCGATGGCGCCTCCACCTTGAACGGCGACATCGTCATCGCCAATGGCGTGGTGTCGACGGAGAACCTCGTTTTGGTTGGGCGGGGCGGGCGTGCTCTGACGTCGGGAACTGTCCATTTACCGAAATGGACATTGGACAGCGTGACCGACGTAACACTCGGCCAGGACACCGATCCGTATCTTGTGGCCGAGATGACAGGTGCGCTCGATGACCCATACGTGAAGAAAGTGAGCGGGCGTATCCTGCGGACGCGGCAAACACCGGCGCAGCAGGCGCCGGCGTCGCCGACCCAGCAACCGGCGGGTCAGCCCAAGGATCCGCTGAAATCGTTGCTGCCGGGATTGTTGAATCCACAGTCGGCTCCCTCGGGGCAGCCGGTACCGACCGAGCAAAAGAAGATCAAACCCGAAGATGCCCTGAAGGGATTATTGCAGGGGCTTAGCCGTTGACGAAGTGTCGATCGGTAGGTCGTCGTCCGCCGCCCGCATCGATAGCAAAACGTAGACCCTGATGGCGCTTGAGAGATTGCCGTCCCGTTGCCGGTCGATTTCCGTGACCAATTGGTTAACGGTTAGGGCGCGCTGCGCCGCAAGCACCTTCAAAGCGCCCCAGAAGGCGTTTTCCAACGAAACGGATGTGCGGTGGCCGGCAATTACCACGGACCGCTTCTTCATCGCGCCCGGATGAGCCAAGTCCATCTCGGCCGGATGTTGCGGCCCAGATGCTTCGCGCATGTTTCTCCGTTCGGTCGGCAGTTCCATCTACCTTCACTAACTCGCAGCTCATGATTCAGGAGCTTCAGGTTGGCCTTATCAGGCGCCGTTTGGCAATACGGACTCACGGAATGTTGAAGCTTGACGCGGTGTTAGCGATCAACATCATTAATATCATTGATAAAATCCACAACCGCTTGAACCGCTTCCTGCCAATTTTGATCGCGGCTCCGGCCAGATTTCTTCCGGGGGTTGAAACTATGGTCGCCGTCGCCGAGCCAGTGTATCCGGATGCTTGCCGGCAAGCCGTACGCCGGCACCTCCTCGGCCGTGCCGAAGGGATCCCGGCTTCCCTGGCAGATCAGCGTGGGGGTTTTCAGCGTGAGAAGGTGTCCCGTGCGCAAGCGGTCGGGTTTGCCCGGTGGGTGAAAGGGATATCCTAAACATATCAAACCGCTAACCCGCTTCTGATCGGCTACCATGCTGGCGATCCGGCCGCCGAGCGATTTCCCCCCAATCAGCAGTGGTCTCCCCTCAAGACTGTCGATCACCTCTTCCCAGGTCTGTAGGAGGACAGCGGCGCGATCGGGCGGGCGCCGACGGCCGGTCTCGCGGATCGTTTTCATATAAGGAAATTCGAATCGGGCGACGCGCAGCTCCTGGGCCGCGAGCCCTCGCGCAACGGTTTCCATGAAGGGCGTGTCGATACCGGCGCCGGCACCATGGGTGAGCACGACGGTCGCTGCCGCCTCTTCGGGGCCGTCGAAAATCAACTCGGGGGGCATGATCGGGGCGTTTGTCCGTCGTTTATGGTTAACGCCACGTAACGGTCGTCCGGGCTCGGATGGTCGCGGCGTAAAGGGGACGTTAAAGGTATTCCATTAGAAAAACGACATTGTTTCATGAGAATAGTGACGTTTCGCGGGAGTTTTTGATGAGTGAGTTAGCGGTTGTCGAGGAAAAGCTCGTTTCTGACCGGGCCGAAGAACAGCTTGTGACCATGAGCGTGGATGGTCAGCACTTCGGGCTGTCGATCCTCAGCGTGCAGGATATCGTCGAGACGCACGCCATCACTCAGGTGCCGTTGGCGCCTTCCGCGATTTCAGGGGTCATGAACCTGCGGGGCCGTATCGTGACGGTTATCAATCTCCGCCGCATTCTGGGCAAGACGGATGACTCGGAAAGTCGGATGGGCGTGACGGTCGAGTACAGGGGCGACCTTTATACGATCCTGGTGGACCAGATCGGTGAAGTCCGATTGCTTGACCAAGGCGATTTCGAGGCGGTGCCGGCGACATTGGATCCGGTCCTCAAACAGCTTTGCACCGGCATCTACCGGTTGGACGAAGAACTCTTGGCGGTTCTCGACGTCGACCAAATTTTGGATGCGGAAACGATCGCGCAGACCCCGCAAATCCGATTCGTCGCCCGTCCGAAGGAAGTTCCGGAGGCGCAGAAACGCATCGCCGCCAAAGAGAAACTGGCAGGCGCCGCTGCAGAAGAGAGCGATGCATCGTCCGCGACCGACGACGCACCGGCCGAGGACAGCGCCGAACCGAAGAAGGCCGCTTCGCGCAAGTCGAAGAACGTGTTCAAGAAGAACGCTTCCAAGAAGGCGGCCGCAAAGCCGACGAATGACAGCAGCGCCGCGTCGGATGGCAATGAGACCGAATACAAAGCCGAGGCTGATGCCGAAGACACGGCATCGAAAGTCGTCGAACTGAAGAAGCCCGCCGCCGAAATTAATGACGCCGACGAGACGGCGGAGGCGCCCGCAGCCGCTGCGCAGAGTCCGGCACCGGCCGCCGCTGGCGCGCCATCGTCGAATGCGACGGTATTCGAGGATCTCGGCGGTGCCGGTGTCCTAACCGGAATCGTCGAAGGCTTCTACGAGCATGTTCTCGCCGACGAGAGCCTCGCCGGTTTCTACGACGGGGCCGATATGGATGCCCAGATGGACGCCTTGCAGGTGACCTTGCAGGCTGCCCTTGGCGGACCGAAAGACGGGGCAGTTCCGTCCGGTCATTCGTGGTTGGTGCCGAAGAAAGGCATGGACGACGACAACTTCAATGCGTGTCAGTCTCTGATGGAAGCGACCCTGCAGGCTCAGTCCGTGCCGGAAGGCGTGATCTTCCGCGTTCTGGCCGCGATAGAACTGAAGCGAGAAAGCATCGTCGACTAGGGGCGATCAGCAGGGGCGTGCTGTCGCCGGTCTAGCTTTCTCCGCCGGTCATCGACGCCGGATCGACCCAGGTATCGAATTGCTCTTCCGTCACCAGTCCGGATGCGACGGCGGCCTCCTTTAGGGTGGTGCCTTCCGCATGCGCGCGTTTCGCAATCTTCGCCGCGTTGTCGTAGCCGATATGCGGATTGAGCGCCGTCACGAGCATCAGGGATTGCTGAAGCAACATGGCGATCCGATCCCGGTTCGCAGCGATCCCCTCGACACAGTTGCTTGCGAAGCTGACGCTCGCATCGCCAAGCAGTCGCAGCGATTGCAGCAGATTGTAGATGATCACCGGCTTGAACGTGTTGAGTTCGAGATGGCCGTTGGATCCGGCGACCGTGATCGCGACGTGATTGCCCATCACCTGCGCGCACACCTGGGTCATCGCTTCGCACTGCGTCGGGTTCACCTTGCCCGGCATGATCGACGAGCCGGGCTCGTTCTCCGGCAACAGCAATTCGCCGAGACCGCTGCGCGGGCCCGACCCGAGCAGGCGGATATCGTTCGCGATCTTCATCAGTGATACCGCGATCGTGTTCGCAACACCGGACAATTCGACCAACGCATCATGTGCCGCCATGGCTTCGAATTTGTTGGCCGCTGGCGTAAACGCGATGCCGGTGAGATCGGCAAGCCGGTCGGCGAATGCCTGGTCGAATCCGACCGGGGCGTTCAACCCGGACCCGACGGCGGTGCCGCCTTGCGCAATCCGATGAAGGCGCGGCAAAGCTCCGTTGACGCGATCGATTCCGTTCGACAATTGCGCCGCGTAACCGGAGAACTCGGCTCCCAGGGTCAGGGGCGTCGCGTCCTGCAGATGCGTGCGGCCGATCTTGACGATGGGGCGGAATTCTTCGGCTTTTTCCTCCAGCGCGGTTTTAAGCTGGCCTAGGCCCGGCAGCAGGCAGTCGCGTGTTTCAAGCGCAGCGGCAATATGCATCGCGGTCGGGAAACTGTCGTTCGAGGACTGCGCGCGGTTGACATGGTCGTTCGGGTGCACCGGGTCCTTGGATCCGGCGCTGCCGCCGAGCCCCTCGATGGCGTGGTTCGCGATGACCTCGTTCAGGTTCATGTTGGTCTGCGTGCCGGAGCCGGTTTGCCAGACCACCAGCGGAAAATGATCGTCGAGATCGCCGGCTATCACGGCATCGCAGGCCGCCGTGATGGCTTTCCCGATCCGCGCGTCGATATCTCCCGACGCCATGTTCGCCAAAGCAGCGGCCTTCTTCTGGTATCCGAAGGCTCGGATCAGTTGCTGCGGCATGCGTTCTTCGCCGATCGCAAACAGCTCCTTGCTGCGTTGCGTCTGTGCGCCCCACAGCCGGTTCGACGGGACCGCTATCTCGCCCATGCTGTCCCGTTCGGTACGGGTCGTCGGCGTATCGGTCATGTCGCCTTGCTCCGTTTCTTGGGTCGCTTGGGCTTTTTCGCTTTCTTGGTTTCCAGCGCGACGTCGAAGGCCCGGCGCGCCCAGTCGCTCAATTCGTCGGGGTCGTCCAGTAAATCCGCCGGCACCTGATGGTAGGACATCGCCACCGGTTTCGATTTCCCTTCGTAGGTGAACGGTCCCATGCCGGCATTCTCGTAGTCGGCCCGATTTGCGTCACCGGTCTTGAAGTACAGCGTGTCATACGCGATCAGACCGAACATTACGCCATCGTGGAACAGTCCCGCGCCGCCGAACATCGAGCGGATCGTGACCGGGCCGAAGGGCTCTAGTTGTTCTTGCAAAAAGGCGGCGAAGTCGGCGTTTACGGGCATGCCGTGATCTCAGCGCATGGAAGCGCGTATTGCAACCGCCGCCGGCTCGACTAGAGATCGCGGAAGAAGTCGTTCCCTTTGTCGTCGGTCACGATGAAGGCCGGGAAGTTCTCCACTTCGATGCGCCAGATCGCTTCCATGCCGAGGTCCTCGAACTCGATGCACTCGACCTTTTTTATGCAGTCCAGGGCGAGGCGGGCCGCCGGTCCGCCGATCGATCCGAGATAGAAGCCGCCATGCGCTTGGCAGGATTGGCGCACCACGTCGGAGCGATTGCCCTTTGCCAACATGACCATCGATCCGCCGGCCGCCTGGAACCGTTCGACGAAAGCGTCCATGCGCCCTGCCGTGGTCGGGCCGAACGACCCCGATGCATATCCTTCCGGCGTCTTCGCCGGTCCGGCGTAATAAATCGGGTGATCCTTAAAATATTTCGGTAGGTCCTCGCCCTTATCCAGCATCGCCTCCAACCGAGCGTGCGCGGCGTCGCGGGCCACGATGATCGTCCCGGTGAGCGAGAGACGCGTTTTTACAGGGTGCTGGGTCAGCGTGCCGAGAATGTCGGACATGGGCCGCTGCAGGTCGATATCGACGACATCGCCCTTTAGGTCGTCGTCCGTCACATCCGGCATGTATTTGGCCGGGTCGGTTTCCAGCTTTTCGAGGAAGATGCCGTCGCGGGTGATCTTGCCCAGGATCTGGCGATCCGCCGAGCAGGAGACGCCGAGGCCGATCGGCAAGCTCGCCCCGTGCCGCGGCAGCCGGATCACGCGCACGTCGTGGCAGAAATACTTGCCGCCGAACTGCGCGCCGATTCCCATCTGCTGCGTCAGCCGGTGGATTTCCTGTTCGAACTCGATATCGCGGAAGGCCTGGCCCTTGTCGCCGCCTTCCGCCGGCAGATTGTCGTAGTAACGGCAACTTCCAAGCTTCACCGTCTTGAGGTTTTGCTCGGCCGATGTACCGCCGATGACGATACTCAGGTGATAGGGCGGGCAGGCGGCGGTGCCGAGCGTGCGGATCTTTTCGTCGAGGAAGGCGACCAGCCGTTCCGGCGTCAGCGTCGACGGTGTCGACTGGAACAGGAAGCTCTTGTTGGCCGAGCCGCCGCCCTTGGCGATGAACAGGAACTTATACGCATCCCCCTCGTCGGCGTAGAGATCGACCTGGGCCGGCAGGTTGTTGCGGGTGTTGGTTTCCTCATACATCGTGACCGGCGAAACTTGGCTGTAGCGCAGGTTCAATTGCGTGTAGCTGTCGAACACGCCCTTCGAGAGGGCTTCTTCGTCGCCGCCGCCGGTCCAAACCTTCTGGCCCTTCTTGCCCATGATGATCGCCGTGCCCGTATCCTGGCACATCGGCAGGATGCCGCCGGCAGCGATATTGGCGTTCTTGAGCAGGTCATAGGCGACGAAGCGGTCGTTGTCCGACGCTTCCGGGTCGTCGAGGATACTCGCGAGCTGTTTCAGGTGACCCGGCCGCAGCAGATGGTTGATCTCCTTGAAGGCTTCCGCCGCCAATTCGGTCAATGCCTGCAGATCGACGGTCAGGACTTCCGACCCGTTGAAGGTGGTGGTGCCGACGTGGTCGCCCGACAGTTTGCGGTATTCGGTCTTGTCCGCACCGAGGGGGAACATCGGATGGTATTCGAAAGTTTGCTCGCTCATTATTCTCTTTCCACGAAGCCTGTTATGCGCGGGCGTAAGAGTCGGCAAAAAGCCGGGCGCGTCAAGGGCGGCCGCCGCCGACCCGGACATTGGCCGCCGAGGTATAGGACGCCTTGTCCGAGAGCAGCCAGCAGACCGCCTCGGCGATCTCTTCCGGACGGCCGGCCCGGCCCATCGGCAGCTTATGCGCAATCTCGTCGACCTTGTCCTGCGGCGGCATGCCGGGGACGGTGAGGCCGGGGCTGACCGTGTTCACGCGAATACCCTCGCCGGCGACCTCTTGGGCCAAGCCGATGGTCAGCGAATTGACCGCGCCTTTGGATGCGGCATACAGGATGCCTTCGCCCGCCGAGCCGATGTTTGCCGATCCCGAGGAAATGTTCACGATCGAACCGCCCGTGCCGCCGTGTTTCGTCGACATGCGGCGCACCGCCTCGCGGGCGCAGAGGAAATATCCGGCAACATTGACCTGTAGCACCGCTGTGATGTCGTCCGCGCCGAGCGCCTCGAGCCGGCCGCGCGGGCCGTGGATGCCGGCGTTGTTGACCAGGCCGGTGATCGGGCCGAGCGATTCGGTCGCGGTGTCGAACATCCGCATGATATCGGCCTCGACCGATGTATCGGCTTGGACCGCGATCGCTTTTCCACCGGTCTTCTCGATGTCGGCGACGACGGTGTTCGCGAGATCGCCTTCCGACCGGTAGGCGACGCACACCGCATGTCCATGCTCACCGCAGAGCCGCGCCGTCGCGGCGCCGATTCCCCGGCTTCCGCCGGTAACGATGGTTACGTTACTCATTGTCGGAACCTCCTCTCCGTGTCTTCTGGGGTCGGCCGCGGGTTGCCGTTGCTCAGTCGTCCGGGCCGAGCAGTTTGTTGAGCTCGCGATTGCTGTAGGTGTCTTCGGTGTAGCGGTAGGTGCCCAAATCCCGCAACTCCTCCGCGGCTTGGCGCGCCAGCGTATAGGCGGCGCGGGCGATGCTGCCGCCGACGCTGAGGCGGGCCACGCCGAGGGCTTCCAATTCGGCGACCGGCGGTGTCTTGGGCCCCGCGAGGATATTGATGGGGCCGGCGATATCGGCGGCGAGGCGGCCGATTGTCTGACCGTCCGCCACGCCCGGGATGAACAGGCTGCGAGCCCCGGCGTCGTAATAGGCATTCGCGCGTTTGATCGCGTCGTCCAGCACCGCGGCGTCGCGGCCGAGCCTGATGAAGCCGTCGGTGCGGGCATTGATCACGAACGGTATACCGGCTTGGTCGGCGGCTTCCCGGCCTGCCTGGATTCGGTCGACGGCGAGGGCGAAGTCGAACAGCGGCCCATCCCCGTCCTTGGTGCTGTCCTCGATATTCGCGCCGACCGCGCCGGCATCGATCGCGCGGCGCACGGTCTCGGCGACATCTTCCGGGCTTGGGCCGTAGCCCGCCTCCAGATCGGCGGTGACCGGGATGTCGACCCGAGCCGTCATTTTGGCGACCTCGTCGAGCATCTCGTCCCGGCTGATCGCTTCGCCGTCGGGAAACCCACGTGAGAAGGCGACACCCGCGCTGGTCGATGCGATGGCGGGAAACCCGGCGCCGGCCAGGATCATCGCCGATGCGACATCCCAGGCGTTGGGCAGAACCAATAATTCCGGGTCGGTATGGAGTTTGTGGAAGGTTTCTGTCTTCGACCGCAGACTGTCTTGAACCATCGCCTTTGTCGGCTCCCCTGATGCGGTTATGGGACGATTGCCCTGGGGCCTGACGGCGCTAGTCCTTGCGGAAGGTGTCCAGGGGGATGATGTTGTCGGTTGGCCCGTCGGCGGATCCGCCAGTGGTATTGGCCCCGTCGCTGGCGGCATCGGCGGGTTGGCCCGCCGTATCGTCATTCTGTGCGGCCGCTTCCGCCGGCTGGAACTGCAGCGCGAAGTTGACCGACGGATCGGCGAACGCATTGACCGCGGAGAAGGGCACGACGAGCCTTTGGTGACGGTCGTTGAAGCTGAGCGTCACTTCGAACTGGTCGTCGCCGATGATCAAATCCCAAAACTGATACTGCAGGACGATCGTCATCTCCAACGGATACTTCTCGCGAAGCTCGTCGGACAAGGTGACGTCCGGGTGATCGGTCCGGAAGGTGACATAAAGATGGTGTGCGCCGGGCAACCCGTGCTCGGACACAAAAGTCAGCGCTTCGCGAACAACGTTTTTCAACGCTCGCTCAACCAGCCGATCATATTGAAGCAAATCTTCCGTCATGGTGCAGGGACCGGTTCTACCATAGTGATACGTCCCTTCAAGTGCGGAAAGTCACGCGCCGGAAAGTTGGGGGGCTTCTGTTGCCCGGTGCCCCCCGGACCGCGCTTACTTAATCAGATTAAGCAGCGAGGCGGGCTTCGCCCGCAGAGTTGTCATTCGCAATTAGCGAAATAGCCCGATAACGGTGGTACCATGCCGGGCACAAACCAAGTCTTTACCACGCGCGTCGATCCTATTTCGCCCCCATGCCTGAACCCGACCGGGTCCGAGTTATGGTGGAGGCGCCGGGTACCGCCCCCGGGTCCGCTGCGCTTATTTCACGAGGCCATTTAGCGCCATAGTCGGTTTCCCGACAGAAGAAATATAGGGTTTTCCGACCCTTATATAAAGGCCTGTCTGCGGGGAACGGCGGTATTTGCCCAGATTTGGGCCGATCTCTACGTTTTTTGCGCCGTGAACACGCCCTCTCGTCCGAAAGCATGAATTGAACAACGTTTATTTTTCTTGACTCCGTTGAGCGAATTGCGGCATGCTTATTTGAACATCGTTCATTTAATCGCTCTGCAAAGGCCGTAAAACAGCCTTTCATCGCGGCGCGGTGATGCCGCCGGCCAGCGTGTCGGATCGTCGGCATTTTAAATGAACATCGTTCATTTAATGGAAAGGAGATATCCGATGATGATTTCCCGAATTTTGCGATATGCGGTGCTCTCCGCCGGTCTCTTGGCGGGGGCTGTAATCTCGGCGGCGGAGTCCTCCGCGGCTGGCCTATTGAGCCCATCGGACGGCACCACGCCGCCGCTGGTGATTCAGGATCAGGCGGTCCGGGTGACCGTTGAAGACGGCTATGCGATCACCGCGGTGGAACAGGTCTTCCGGAATCCGCATGGCAAGGATTTCGAGGCGATCTATTCCTTCCCGGTACCGAAAAAGGCGGCGGTGTCGGGCTTCACCTATTGGATTGACGGAAAGCCGGTGACCGGCGAGGTGTTGGCCAAAAAGAAAGCGCGGGAAGTCTACGAGGAGGAGAAAAAGGCGGGACGCGAAGCGGCCTTGACCGAGCAGGATTCGCACAAGACCTTCGACATTTCGGTAACGCCGGTGCGCGCGGGCAAGAACGTGCGGGTTCGCCTGACGTATATCCAGCCGGCGCATATCGACACGAGTATCGGGCGCTACGTCTATCCGCTGGAGGAGGGTGGCGTCGACGATGCGAAACTCGCCTTCTGGACGGCGAATGAGGAGGTCGCGGGCCGGTTCAGTTTCGACCTGCATCTGCGGTCTTCCTATCCGGTCGCCGCGCTACGGCTACCCAAGCATCCGCAAGCGGTGGTGACGCAGGTGTCAGATCAGGAATGGCGCGTCCACATGGACAACGGTGGCGGCAAGTCCATCGCACCGCTGCCGGCGACGCCAGATGTGTCCGACTCCGAGCGCGATGACAAGGTCATCGCCGTGCCGACACGGCCAACGTACTCGATCGACGAGGGCGAGGCGGTGACGCCGGTACGGGCGGCGCCGCGGACCGCATCGCCGTCCTTCCGTCTCGATACGGATATCGTGGTCTATTGGCGTCAGGCCGAGAACCTGCCGGGCAGCGTCGACCTAATCGCGCATCGGCCGGACCCGGACAAACCCGGGACGTTCATGATGGTGCTGACGCCGGGCGACGATTTGAAGCCGATCGTCGAAGGCCGCGATTGGGTTTTCGTGCTCGACAAGTCGGGGTCGATGAAACGGAAGTTCCACACCTTGACCGAGGGTGTGGCCCGTGGCGTCGCGAAACTGCGCCCCGTCGATCGCTTTCGGATCGTGTTGTTCGACCAGACGGCAGAGGAGCTAACGTCCGGGTTCCTGTCCGCCACGCCGGAGAACGTGAAGAAGGCGGTGACGCTGTTGGATAACGTGCAGCCGAACCGGGGCACCAATCTCTTCGATGGGCTGAAACTCGGCCTCAACTTCGTCGAGGCGGATCGCACGACGGCGATCTTGTTGGTGACGGACGGCGTCGCCAATGTCGGCGAGACCCGCAAGAAAGCGTTCCTCAAGCTGGTGCGTAAGGCGGATGTGCGGTTGTTCACCTTCGTCATGGGCAACAGCGCGAACCGGCCCTTGCTGACCGGCATGACGCGGGCGTCGGGCGGCACGTCGATCAGCATCTCGAACAGCGACGACATCGTGGGGGCGGTGATGTCCGCGACGTCCAAGGTGACCCACGAAGCGTTGCATAAGGTCGGGATTAAGATCAGCGGTGTCCGCACCAGCGACCTCACGCCGGAGCGGCTGGGTAGTCTCTATCGGGGCGAACAGCTCGTCGTGTTCGGCAAGTATCGCGGCGACGGCGAGGCGAAGGTGACCCTTTCCGGGCTGATCTCCGGTACGCCGACCACCTATACCACCCGCTTCGATTTTCCGAGGACCGCCAGTCTGAATCCGGAAATCGAACGGTTGTGGGCTTTCTCGGCGATCGAGGCGCAGCTGCAGGTCATCGACGACTTCGGCGAAAACAGCGACCGCAAACAGGTGGTGACCGAACTCGGCGTCGAGTACGGATTGGTCACGCCCTATACCTCGATGGTCGTGGTGCGCGACGAAGTCTTCGCCAAGCGCGGTATCGAACGCCGCAACCAGGCGCGCCGCGCGACGGAGACCAAAGCTGGCGAGAAGCGGGCCAAGGCACCAGTCCGCACGACGCGCGTCGACACGAAAGCGCCGATGTTCAAGACCACGCGGCCCAGTTACAGCCGTGGCTCGGGCGGTGGCGGCGGCGGGTCCACCGGCCTGCTGGGGCTGGCGTTGTTGTTCGCCTTCTCGGCGGCGATCTACTTAAGCCGCCGACGGAAGGAGGATGGCGAATGACCGGTCGCGTTCCTTCCGGTCGGAACCAGGGCGGCGTTCGGCTGCCCTGGTTCACCGCCGTTCTGTCGACGGTGATGCTCGCTTTCTATGTCGTATTCGGGCCGCAGCCGGATCTGTTGATGTACGACCGCGCGGGCATTACTGCCGGGGAACGGTGGCGTCTCGTGACGGGGCATCTGGTGCATGGCGATCCCGGCCACCTGGCGGCGAACGTGTTGGCGCTGGTCATTCTCGGCGGTGTCTTGGAATCGTTTCAGCGACTCGGAATCAAAACGCTCCTTCTTCTGGTGATGTTCGGATTGATCGTGATCGACGCAGTCTTGTGGTTGAAACTGCCGGAGCTCGATCGCTACTGCGGATTCTCCGGCATTCTCAACACGTTGTTTGTCGCCGCCGTGTACCAGCAATGGCGCGATACCGGCGACTGGGTGTATCCCGCGCTTGCGGTAGGCGGGCTCGGCAAGATTGCGATAGAAAGCGGGTCTGCTGGTGCGGTGTTGCCGCTATCAAGTCTGCCGTCGGTCACCGAGGCACATTTCGCCGGCTTCGTCGCGGGACTCTTGCTCTGCTGTCTCACGGCGGCGTGGATCGCGCGAGACGAGGCGCCGATCCGCGCCCTTCATGCTTCAACCGGTTCCCGGCGGCGGGTAGACTTGGCGACATGCGACAGTATCACGACCTCATGCGGCACATCCGCGACACCGGCGCGCGCAAGACGGATCGGACGGGCACCGGGACGCTGAGCGTCTTCGGCTATCAGAACCGGTACGATCTGCGCGACGGCTTTCCCATGGTCACGACCAAGCGGCTGCATCTCAAATCGATCATCCACGAACTGCTGTGGTTTCTGCGGGGCGACACGAATGTTCGCTATCTGCAGGAGAACGGCGTGTCGATCTGGGACGAATGGGCGGACGAAACCGGCGATCTCGGCCCGGTCTACGGCCATCAATGGCGTTCCTGGCCGACGCCGGACGGCCGGTCCGTCGATCAGATCACCGCGTTGGTGGACCAAATCAAGAGGAGCCCGGACTCGCGCCGGCATATCGTCAGCGCGTGGAACGTCGCCGATGTGGACAATATGGCGCTGCCGCCCTGTCATTGCCTGTTCCAGTTCTATGTGGCGGAGGGGCGGCTGTCGTGTCAGCTCTACCAACGCAGCGCCGATGTGTTCCTGGGCGTGCCGTTCAACATCGCATCCTATGCCTTGCTGACCCTGATGATGGCGCAGGCGACTGGGCTGGAGGCCGGTGAATTCATCCATACCTTCGGTGACGCGCATCTCTATTTGAACCATCTGGAGCAAGCCGACCTGCAGCTCGAGCGCGAGCCCTATCCGCTGCCGACGATGACCCTGAACCCGAATGTCACGGATATCTTCGCCTTCCGGTTCGAGGATTTCTCGCTCGAGAACTACCGCTTTCATCCGCACATTCCTGCCGCCGTGGCGGTCTAGACCGGATGCCGCCCCGCGTGTCGTTGGTCGTGGCGATGGCCGAGAATAATGTCATCGGCAAGGACGGCGACCTGCCGTGGCACATCCCGGCCGACCTCAAGCATTTCAAAGCGGTGACGATGGGCAAGCCGATTGTGATGGGCCGGCGGACTTACGAGTCGATCGGCCGACCGTTGCCGGGCCGTCTGAACATCGTCGTCACGCGCGATCCGTCGCGGCAATGGGATGGGGTCGAGGCAGTCCAATCATTGCCCGACGCACTTGAACGTGCAGCGGCCGACGGGGCGAATGAAATCATGATCATCGGCGGCGGCGATCTGTATCGGGCGGCGCTGCCGCTGGCGCAACGGATCTACCTGACGCGGGTGCACGAGGCGGTCGAAGGCGATACCCTTTTTCCTGACCTCGAACCGGCGGAATGGCGGACCGTGTCCTGCGACCGCCGGGACGATATCCACACCGTCCCGGTTTCCTTCAAGATCTTGGAGCGTGTCACGGACGGCCACTAGCCGCCGAATATCCGGCGGCCGTTATTGATTTTCCATTTTGCCGAAAACCAGCAGCAGAAACGCATACACCATCGCGGTCTCCTTGAGCCGGTCGAACCGCCCGGCGGCGCCGCCATGCCCCGCGTCCATATTCGTCCGCAACAGCAGCAGATTGTCATCGGTCTTGGTGGCGCGCAGCTTGGCCACCCATTTAGCCGGTTCCCAATAGGTGACGCGCGGATCGGTCAGGCCGGCGGTGACCAGGATGTTGGGATAGTCCTTTGCCTCGACATTGTCGTAGGGCGAGTAGGATTTGATGTAGCGGTAGGCCTCTTTGTCCTCAATCGGGTTGCCCCATTCCGGCCATTCCGGCGGCGTCAGCGGCAGGCTGTCATCGCACATAGTGTTGAGCACGTCGACGAAGGGCACCTCGGCGACGCTCGCCTTGAACAGGTCGGGCCGCATATTGACCACCGCACCCATCAGCATCCCGCCCGCACTGCCGCCGTGGCAGGCGATCTCGCCGCGCGACGTATAGCCTTCGTCGATCAACTGCTCGCCGGCGGCGATGAAATCGAGAAATGTGTTCTTCTTCTGCAAGCGCTTGCCCGTCCGGTACCAGCGGTAGCCGCCCTCCATGCCGCCGCGGATATGCGCGATGGCGTAAACGAAGCCGCGATCGACGAGGCTCAGCCGCGTCGTGCCGAAGGAGGCGGGGATGGCATGGCCATAGGAGCCGTAACCGTAGAGCAGGACCGGGGCGGTTCCGTCGATCGGCGTATCCTTGCGGTACAGCAGCGAAACCGGAATCCGCTCCCCGTCGTGGCTGGTGGCGAAAGTGCGGCGGGTTAGGTAGTCGGACGGATCGTGCCCGCTTGGCACCTCTTGCTCCTTGCGCAGGATACGTTCGCCGGACGCCATCTCGTAGTCGAAGGTCTGCTCCGGCGTTGTCATCGACGAGTAGATGAACCGCAGCGATGTCGTCTCGTATTCAAGCCGTCCGAGCAGGCCGAGACTGTAGGCTTCCTCTTCGAAGGCGATTTCATGCTCGCTGCCGTCGGCCATCGCGCGGATGACGATGCGCGGCAGGCCGTTCTCGCGTTCCAGCCGCACCAGATAGTCCGCGAACATCTCGACTGAGACGATCAGCCGGCCGGCCGCGTGCGGTATAAGGTCGGTCCAATTCGCGCGGCCGGGATTATCGGCCGGTGCGGTGACGAGCTTAAAATCTTCGGCACCGTCGGCGTTCGTCAGGATAACCAGTCTGTCGCCATGATGGGTGACCGTGTATTCCACTTCCGGGTTGCGCGGTTCGACCACGACCGGGTCGCCGTCCGGTTTGTCGGCGTCGACCAGCCGGGCCTCCGACGTCTCGTGGTCGTGACTGTCGATCACCAGGAAGCGGCCACTCTCCGTCTCGCCGATCGAAACGAAGAAGCCTGCGTCCGGCTCCTCGTACACCAGCACGTCGTCCGCGACGTCGGTGCCGATCTTGTGGCGGAACACCTGCGCGGGCCGATGATTGTCGTCGAGGACCGTATACAAAAGCGTCTGGTTGTCATTTGCCCAGACGACGGCGCCGTGGGCGTTGGGGATTTCATCCGGCAGCACCGTGCCGGTGTTCAGGTCCTTGACCTTGATCGTATAGATTTCCGACCCGTTGAGGTCGACCGCATAGGCGAGCAAGCCGTGGTCATTGCTGTGGTGGCAGGCGGCCAAGCTGAAATACGAGTGTCCCGCCGCCTCCTTGTCGCCGTGCAGGAGGATTTCTTCTTTTGAGTCGTCTGCGATGGAACGCCGGCAGAAGATCGGATGCTGCCCGCCGGTTTCGTATCGCCGGTAATAGGCGAAATCGCCGTCGGGGTCGGGCACGCTCGAATCGTCTTCCTTGATGCGGCCCTTGAATTCTTCGAACAGCTTTTCCTGCAGTGTTTCCGTCGCCTGCAGGTTGGCCTTCGTGTAGTCGTTTTCGGCTTCGAGATAGGCGCGGATGTCCGGATCGAGAATGTCCGGTGTCCGCATGACCTCCTGCCATTGCAGATCCTTCATCCACGCGTAGGGGTCTTCGAGCCGGTCGCCATGCCGTTCGGTGACCAGGATGTCCTGCTTTGCGATGGGGGTATCGGTCATGCGGTCGGAGTCGGCTCCTCGGTTTCGGCCGGGCCGTTGCGGTTGCGGTTGCGGCCGCGTCGCGCGAGGACGGTTGCCATCGTGCGGTCGGCGAGGGCAAGGCGTCGTTTCAGGTAGGCGCGCGTCTTTTCCTGATTTTCAGAGTCGTCCCGCAACCACACGCGCAGCGTGGCCAGGAACAGGCCGGTGAGACCGACTTCCTCCATCTGACGCTGCACGCCCGTGGCGTCGAGCTTCGCGGCGTCGCGGACCCATTGGATGGTGCGCGATAGATCGAAGATGGCGGGCACCCAATGGTGCGGATGCGCATACCAAAGTTTGGCCGACAGCATTTGACCGGTAACCCGCCGGTGCGGTGTCAGCGCGTCGAACCAGCGCATGATGACGAGTTCCAGGCGGTCGCGCGCCGCCAGGTCGTCGAAACCGTCGGGCGGCGGCTGCAACATGGCGTCCCACCCGCGGCGGAACCACGCGTTCGCGACAGCGTCCAAATCCCTGTAGTGCGTCAGGACATCGGCCATCGACAGGCCGAGCCGGTCCGCGACCATGCGCAGACGGACCTTGCCCCATCCGTCGGCCTCCGCGATGTCCAGTGCAGTTTCGAGGATGTCTTCGGCCGGGTCTTTCGCGCGGCTTTTCGCGCTTCCCTTGCTGCTTGCCGCGCGCGCCATTGCTGCTCCGGGCTAGTAGGTTACGACGCTTCGGATCGATTCGCCTTCATGCATTAAATGAAATGCGTCGTTGATGTTTTCAAGCGGCATGGTGTGGGTAATGAGATCGTCGATGTTGATCTTCCCGTCCATGTACCAATCCACGATCTTCGGCACGTCGGTCCGCCCTTTGGCGCCGCCGAAAGCGGTGCCGCGCCATACGCGGCCCGTGACCAGCTGGAAGGGGCGGGTGTTGATCTCCTGGCCCGCACCGGCGACACCAATGATCGTGCTTTCGCCCCAGCCCTTGTGGCAGCACTCGAGTGCTTGCCGCATCACGTCGGTATTGCCGATGCATTCGAAACTGTAGTCGGCGCCACCGTTCGTCAGATCGACCAGGTAATTGACCAAATCGTCGCCGACCTCCGTCGGGTTGACGAAATGCGTCATGCCGAATTTCTCGCCGAGCGCCTTTCGCTTGGGATTCAAGTCGACTCCGACGATCATGTTGGCGCCTACCATCTTCGCACCCTGGATAACGTTGAGGCCGATGCCGCCGAGCCCGAACACCACGACATTCGCGCCGGCTTCGACCTTGGCCGTGTTGATCACCGCGCCGATGCCGGTGGTGACGCCGCAGCCGATGTAGCAGATCTTTTCGAAGGGGGCGTCTTCGCGAACCTTGGCGAGCGCGATTTCGGGCACAACCGTGTGATTGGCGAAGGTCGACGTGCCCATGTAGTGATAGATCATGTCCTTGCCGATCCGGAAACGGCTGGTGCCATCGGGCATGACGCCCTGGCCTTGCGTCTCGCGGATCGCCTGGCAGAGGTTGGTCTTGCCGCTTGTGCAGTATTCGCACTGCCGGCATTCCGGCGTGTAGAGTGGAATGACGTGATCACCCTTCTTCAAGCTGGTCACGCCGGGCCCCACGTCGACGACGACACCGGCACCCTCGTGGCCGAGAATTGCGGGAAACACGCCTTCGGGGTCGGCGCCGGATCGGGTGAATTCGTCGGTATGGCAGATGCCGGTCGCGCGAATTTCGACAAGGCATTCGCCTTCCCGGGGGCCGTCCAATTCGACGGTTTCGATTGTTAGCGGTTCTCCCGCCTTATGTGCGACCGCGGCGCGCGTTTGCATTGCCCATCTCCTTGCGTGGTCCGGGTTTACCGGACTTATGATTTATCCAATGCCGCGAGCCTGTCAGAGCACTCGATTGATTTCAAGCGCCGCTGGCGCGCGGGTATAGATTTGCGACGAAGACGATAATACCGGATTACTCCGCGCCGACCAGCAGCGTCCAATAATGGGACATGGTGACACTGCCGCCGTCGCGGTCCCGGAAGGCATATCCCATCCCCGCGTCCTTGACGGCTTCATCCAGGATGGCCGCGCGGTGGTCGGGTGAATTCATCCAGCCGGTGATTGCTTGCTGCACGTCACGGTGTCCGGCGGCGATATTTTCCAGCAGCCGGCGCCAGTTGTATCCGAACGCGTCGGCGCGGTCGGTCATGCGGGCTCCATCCGGCGTTTTGTGATCGAAAAAATCCCGCGCGGCCATGTCGTCAGAATGGAGCTGGGCGGCACGGTTCAGCCGATCGTCCATCTGCAGCAGGCGAAGGCCGTTGCTCTCGCGGATCGCATTCAATCGCCGCAGCATGTCCAATCGCCATGCATCCCCTTCGATAAGTCGGTCGAGACTGTCCGCGGCCGCGGTTCCAAACGGCATGGTCAGGCCCGTCAGAAGGAGGGTCGTTCGAGAGACAAAGGTTCGTCGGCGCATGTCGATCACGTTGTGAGGCGGCCGCCTAAATCGACTTTATTGTATGACGATTTTCGGCGCTTTGCGTACCTCACCGCCATCGGCGGTATCCAATTGCTCCCAAATCCGGTTGGCGATTGCCCGGAACGACGCCGCATGATCCGAGTCGGGCCGGCTTGTCACGATGGGTTGCCCGCCGTCGGACGTTTCCCGAATGTCGAGGTGCAATGGAATTTCGCCGAGGAAGTCCACGCCGAGCCGCTCCGCCTCGTCGCGGGCACCGCCATGGCCAAAGATGTCGGCCTGATGACCGCAACTCGGACACAGGAAATAGCTCATGTTCTCGATAATGCCGAGCACGGGCACGTCGACCTTGCGGAACATGTTGAGCCCTTTGCGGGCGTCGAGCAGCGCGATGTCTTGCGGAGTCGAGACGATCACCGCCCCGGCCAACGGCACCTGTTGGGCCATTGTCAATTGTGCGTCGCCGGTGCCCGGCGGCATATCGACGACCATAATATCCAACTCGCCCCAGTTTACGTCGCGCAACATCTGTTGCAGGGCGCTCATCACCATCGGGCCGCGCCAGATCATCGGCGTTTCCTCGTCGACCAGGAAACCCATGGACATGACTTTGACACCATAATTTTCCATCGGCTCCAAGACCTTTCCATCGGCCGAGGATGGTTTGCCCGAGATTCCCATCATGCGGGGTTGCGAGGGGCCATAGATGTCGGCATCGAGCAGCCCGACCTTAAGGCCGTTTGCTGCGAGGCCCATTGCCAGATTGACGGCAACGGTTGATTTTCCGACGCCGCCCTTTCCGCTGGCGACGGCCACGATATTTTTGACTCCCGGCGCCAAGGGCTTCGCTTCCTGCTGCTGCGGCGGCGCAGGCTGGCCGCGCGGCGGCGGTGCGCTTTGGCTCTGCGCGCGATGGGCGGTCAGGACGACGGTCGCAGAGACGACTCCGGGCATTTCATGGATCGATTGTTCGGCGGTTTTCCGCAGAGGCTCCAGGGCCGGGCCTTTTTCCGGGGCGACTTCGATCGAGAATCCGACGTTGCCGTCCTTCACCACGAGCCCGGAAACCATTCCCAAAGAGACGATGTCCTGCCCGGTCTCCGGCTCCACGATACCCTTTAGCCGAGCCAAAACGTCGGCTTCGGTTACCTGCGCCATGCTTGAAAACTCCTAAATATCCCCAATATGCCTTGGACAATCATTTTTTCGAATTTGCGTGCCCGGCTAGGCTGTCATATATGATCCCGACCCCGGTTGGAAAGTGCCGGCCGGGCGTTATCATAGGACGCACGTAAACAGCGGAAATTACAAGGCGGGAGAAAAGTTCCATGCCATGGCAAAATCAAGGCGGCGGTGGCGGCCCCTGGGGCGGCGGCGGCAGCGGTGGCGGCGGTCAAGGGCCGTGGGGTGGACGTGGCGGCGGAGGCGGTGGTGGTGGTACACCGCCACCGGATCTCGAAGAGATGCTGCGCCGCAGTCAGGACCGGCTCAAGACGATTTTCCCGGGTGGCGGTTCCGCCGGGAAACTTTTGCCCCTTATCATCATCGTGATTTTGGGCTTGTGGTTCGCAACGGGTTTCTACCGCGTGCAGCCTGACGAACAAGGCGTCGAGCTTGTGTTCGGCAATTGGAACGGCAATACGACGACCGAAGGTTTGCATTGGAATTGGCCCGGACCGATCGGCGATGTCTTTACGCCGAAAGTCACACGGTCCAACCGCGTGCAGGTCGGATACCGTGCCGGCAGTGAAGGCTCGCGACGCGGTGCGTCCGAGCGGGACGTTACGGAAGAGAGCGTCATGCTGACGAGCGACGAAAATATCGTCGATCTTCAGTTCACTGTCCTCTGGAAGATCAAGAACGCCGGCGAATTCCTGTTCAATATTCGGAGCCCGGAAGGAACGGTTAAGGTCGCCGCCGAAAGCGTGATGCGCGAGGTGGTCGGGCAAACGAACTTCGACCAAGCGGTCACCGTCGGGCGACAGGAAATCGAAAATCGGGCCAATGATCTGTTGCAGAACATTCTCGACCAATACGGCGCGGGCATTTTGATTGAAGCCGTGCAACTACAGAAATCCGATCCGCCCCCCGACGTGATCGATGCCTTCAACGACGTGCAGCGTGCCCGCCAGGACAAATCGCGCCTGAAGAACCAAGCTGAGGCCTACGCAAACTCGATCGTTCCGGAAGCCCGCGGTCAGGCAGAGCAGATGGTCCGGGATGCGGAAGCCTATCGCGAGCGACTGCTCAAGGAAGCGGAAGGTGAGGCAAAGCGCTTCATGTCCGTTTTCGAAGCCTACAAGACGGCACCGGAAGTGACCCGGCGTCGTATGTATCTGGAAACGATGGGCAATGTGTTCGGATCGGCGCAGAAGGTGATCGTCGACCAGAATGGCCAATCGAGCCAAGGCGTCGTTCCGTATCTGCCGCTGCCTGAGATTCAGAAACGCGTCCGGTCGGATGCTGATTCGTCATCGACGTCGACGTCAGCGCAACCCGCAAATGCACCTGCGGCAACGCAGCCTGCACAACGTTAGGCGAGAGGAATAGGCCATGAAAAACAAACTGTTCGTTCTCGGTATCGTGGTTGTTGTGCTCGTAATCGCGGGTGCCAACGCCCTGTTTACCGTGCATCAAACCAAGCAAGCTATTGTTCTGCAGTTCGGTGAGGCCAAGCGGGTCATCAAGGAGCCGGGATTGGCGGTCAAAATCCCGGTCATTCAGGAGACGGTGTTTTATGACAATCGAGTCTTGGACTTGGATCCGCCGTCCTTCGAGGTGCTGCTGACCGATAAGAAGCGAATCATTATCGACGCATATGCGCGGTACCAAATCATCGATCCTCTGCAGTTCTTCCGACGGGTGCGCACGGAGGCAACTCTCCGGGATCGATTCGGCAAGATTATCAACTCGAGCCTTCGTCGAGTGATTGCCACCGTGCCGTTGCGGGATGTGCTGTCGGAAAAGCGTGACGATATCATGACGCAAATCCAGGCCGTGGTCGCGGGACCGGCGGAATCCTTCGGAATCAAGATCGTCGACGTTCGCATCGGACGGACCGAGCTACCGACTCAAACACGGCAATCGGTGTTCAGCAGAATGCGGACGGAACGTGAGCGGGAAGCACGTGAGCTTCGCGCGGAAGGCGGCGAAGAGGCACAGAAGATTCGCGCGCAGGCCGACCTGGAACGCACCGTTCTGATCGCGGATGCGGAGCGGCAGGCCCAGATCCTTCGCGGTGAAGGGGAGGGCGGCCGTAACCGGATTCTCGGCGCCGCCTATGGCCAGGACCCGGCGTTCTTCGACTTCTATAAATCGCTGGCGGAATACCAGAAAAATCTGGTGGATAGCGACACGACGATGGTGTTGAGTCCCGACAGCGAGTTCTTCCGCTTCTTCGGAAGCGGCGGTACAAGTGAAGGCCAGAAGAAATAGGCCCAAGCCGCGCGTGGGCTTTCTATGCTCGATTTTCTGACGGCCGTGGGCCTCGTTCTCGTGCTGGAGGGGGTTCTCTACGCCCTATTTCCGGCCGGCATGCAGCGTATGATGGAGCAGGCGCTCCAACTATCGCCCGACATGCTGCGTAAGGGCGGCCTGATTGCGGCCTTCGTCGGTTTCGCGATCGTTTGGATGGTCCGGAGTTGACGCAATTTCGGGGGGCGAAAACTGTATCGATAACGTTTTTGTCGCTAATTTGTTAACCCGGTTTCGGCCGTCCTGGGATATATTCACGGGCGACCGTTGAATTTGGTTGCGCGCGATGCCAAATCGGTCGGTAGAGCGACCGGCGGGCCTGGACAAGCGCCTGGCCAGGATCGTGCAGACGCGGAATTTATTGATCAACAAGTCGATGCGTGATGCCAACATGATTTCAATCCAACGCACTATGCCGTTTGGCCGCAACTGGCTGGTTTTATTTGTTTTGGCCGTGGTGGCGGTCTGGACGCCGAAATCCGCGGATGCCCGTGGCGCCCCGGATAGTTTCGCGGACCTCGCGGAGAAATTGCTGCCTGCCGTCGTCAATATTTCGACGACGCAAAAGGTTGCCGGGCGCAGCACCGAAGATCTCCCGCAATTCGACTTCCCGCCGGGTTCGCCCTTCCGGGAGTTTTTCGACCAATTCCAGCGCAAGCGGCGCGATGCACCGCAACGTCGGGGAACCTCGCTGGGATCCGGCTTCATCATCGACAAGACCGGTTACATCGTAACCAACAATCACGTTATCGAAGGCGCGGACCAGATCACCGCCGTCTTGCAGGACGAGCGAAAGTTCGAAGCGAAACTGATCGGCCGTGATCCGAAGACCGATCTCGCGCTGCTGAAGGTCAAGACGACCAAGGACTTGCCCTATGTTCCGTTCGGGTCGTCCGATTCCGCGCGTGTCGGCGATTGGGTCCTGGCGATCGGTAATCCGCTGGGCCTCGGTGGCACGGTGACGGCCGGTATCATTTCGGCGCGAGGCCGGGACATCCGGTCCGGACCGTATGACGACTACATTCAGACCGATGCGCCGATCAATCGCGGTAATTCCGGCGGGCCCTTGTTCAACATGAAGGGCGAAGTGGTCGGCATCAATACCGCGATCCTGTCCCCGTCCGGCGGCAGCATCGGCATCGGTTTTTCGATCCCGTCGCAGCTTGCGGTCGGTGTTATCGATCAACTCCGCAAATACGGTTCGACTCGGCGGGGCTGGTTGGGTGTGCAAATCCAGGCGGTGACTGAAGAAATCGCCGAGAGCCTCGGGCTCGACAAACCCTATGGCGCGCTTGTCGCGGGCGTCGTGAAGAAAAGCCCCGCTGAAGCGTCCGGCTTCAAGACCGGTGACGTCATCCTTTCTTTCGATGGCCGCCGCGTTCCGGAGTCGCGCCGTCTGCCGCGCATGGTTGCCGAAACCGACGTCGGCAAGGCGGTGGGTGTCGTGGTTTGGCGCAATGGAAAGAAGACGAAGCTTTCGGTCAAACTCGGCGAGCTCGAGAAAGTCGATCAAGCGGCGCTTTCCTCGTCCGGCAGTGAGCCGGCGACGGACAAGAGCGGGCGGGAGTTCAAGGAACTTGGGCTTAACCTTGCGCCGCTGAACAAGGAACTGACGAGCAAATTCGACCTTGAGGAAGGGGTGGAAGGGCTGGTCGTGACGAAGGTGGGCGCCGAAAGCAACGCCTCCGAAAAGGGATTGAAGCCCGGCGACATCATTGTCGAAATCAATCAGGAAAAAGTGAAATCCATCAAGGATGTCGTGGAACAGGTCGAGAAAGCTGAAAAGGCCGGCCGCCGGTCGGTACTGCTGCTCGTCAAGTTCCGGCAGGGCGAAGATCCGCTGCGCTTCGTGCCGCTTCGGCTGTCCAAGAAGGACGGCTGACCTACGGTCCAAAGAAACGTCAGGGCAGGGCCCGGCGCCGCTTTTGCATTCGCCCTAGCAAGCGAATAAGCTGGCGCCCTGCCTCGGCATAACCTTTGGATTCCCGAATTTGTCCAGCACAGCACCGCCGTCCCGGTTCGGTCTGCGTGACTTCGGCCCGGCCTATTTAATTGCGGCCGGCCATGGCGCGTCGCATTGGATAACCGGCACCTTTTTCCTGCTGCTCCCGAAAATCCGAGAAGAATTCAGTTTCTCCTATGCCGAGATCAGTCTTATCGGCTCGATCTATTACATCGGATCCTTGGTGTCGAATGTTGCAAGCGGCCCGGCGGTGGACGTTTCGGGGCGTCGCGTCGTGTTCCAGGTCGTTGCCTTGTTGGCGGTCGGCCTCGCGATGGTCGGTTTCGGATTCGCCAGCAGTTTGATTTTGATCGGCGTAATGGGTGTTCTGATCGCGGCGGCCAACAACCTGTGGCATCCGGCGTCCATGTCCTACTTGTCGTCGGAATATCCCAACAATCGCGCCTTCGTGTTGTCCCTGCATGGGATTGGATCGAATATCGGCGAAGCGATCGGACCGGTGGCCGCGGGGGCGATGCTCACGTGGTTCCTGTTTTCATGGCGGGAAGCGGCGCTGCTCAATGCGATCCCCGCATTGGTCATGGGTGTGATCTTCACTTTCGCCATGTTGCCCAAGGAGCGCCAGGTCGAAGGGGCCCCCAGCAGGGCCGTGGGCTTGGGTACGTATTTCTCCGGCCTATGGCAGATGGTGCAGGACAAGTCGGTGCTGGGCCTGTCGATCATGGCCGGGTTCCGGAACATGGCGCAGAGCGGGCTAAAGCTCTTTCTGCCGTTCTATATCGTCGATGTGCTGGAACTGCCGTATGCCTATGCCGGCATGGCGCTCACGGCATTGCTGATCGGCGGCATGATCGCGTCACCCATCGCCGGCGCGTATTCGGACCGGGTCGGCCGGCGCAAGGTCATCATGCTGGCGTTGAGTGCCTCCACCGTGGTCATCATCGGGCTGACATTCGTCGGTAACGGCACCGCCTATGTCTTCGGCATATCCCTGCTCGGCTTCGCCATGTTCGCGGTGCGGCCGGTGCTGCAAGGCTGGATGATGGATATCGTGCCGCGGCAAATGGCCGGCTCGGCAACCAGTTTCATGTTCTCCGTGCAGAGCATCAAGTCGGCCATCATGCCGGTCATCGGCGGGTTGATTGCCGATCAGTATGGCCTTGCCGCAGTCTTCTATTTCCTCGGCGGATTGTTGCTACTGGCGAATTTCGTCGCCTTTCTCCTACCGAAGGATGACGTGCCCGCCAAGTCGGCCACGTGAGCTTTAGACTTGGCAAGCCGATGAGCGGCGGCTACATCTTTACGTTCCTAGAACAACACCAGCGCATTTTGTGGTGAGCACTCACGACGTCGCAACGCCCTTGCGATTTCGGGAACAAGGGCCCGTGTTTCTTTTGGCGCTTGGCCATGCGGCGACGCATTGGACCGCGGCGACCGTTTATATCCTTCTGCCGTTGATCAAGGACGCGCTCGATCTGAGTTACGCCCAAGCCGGCGTATTCCTATCCGTATTTCACCTCAGTTCTTTTTTCGCGAATTTCGCCAGCGGTATTGCGGTCGACATGAGCGGCCGCCGCGTGCTGGTGCAGATTGTCGCCCTGGTCATGGGTGGTGTAGCGACATTCGTCTTCGGTTTGACCAGCCTGTATGTCGTGCTGGTTCTGATGGTCGGCTTCATGGGGGCCGCGGTTCAGGCGTGGCACCCGGGCGCGATCTCTTATCTTGCGGAACACTACGCGACGCGTCGCGGCTATGTGTTGTCGATCCATGCGATGGGTGCGAATGCCGGCGACGCCGTCGCACCGATGGTGGCCGGATTGCTGCTGACGTGGTTGACCTGGAACACCACGGCAATGATCAGCGCCGTTCCGGCGCTGGTAACAGCCGTTATCCTTGTCGTCATCTTGCTGCCGAAGGACCGGCCGGCTGCCCGTGACGGCGAGCCGATGAGCGTTAAGCGCTATTTTGCAGGATATTGGGGCCTGTTGAAGGACCGCGCGGTCGTGGTCCTGACGATGACGGCGGGTTTCCGCACCATGGCGCAGGTCGGTCTGTTCGCGTTTCTGCCGCTTTACATCTCCGACGTGATGAAGGCGAGCACGGTCTTTATGGGCGCGGCCCTCATGACGATGCAGATCGGCGGTTTCATCGCAGCACCCTTGGCGGGGGTCTGGTCGGATCGCGTCGGCCGCCGGCCGATCGTGTTCGGGGCGCTTGGCATCACGACCATCATCCTGGTCGGGCTGACCTTCATTCAGGACCCGACGGTTTACGTCGCCGCGATCTCGTTGCTCGGTTTCTTCCTGTTCGCCATCCGACCCGTCGTGCAAAGTTGGATGATGGACATGGTGCCCGGCGAATTCGCCGGGTCGGCCACGAGCCTGATGTTTGGGGTCCAGTCGATCCTCGGTGCGCTGACGCCGATCATCGGCGGGATCGTCGCCGATCAATACGGATTGATCGTCGTTTTCTATATGCTGGCCGGAATCATGTTCTTCGCCAACATCCTGGTGTTGTTCGTACCCCGCGAGAAATAATAGAGCAGCGTCAGCCGACGAATTCCTCGTCGCGATATCCTTGAAGATACAGCAGTGCCGTCAGGTCGCTATGGTCGATCCGCGCGGCGGCGCTGCGCGCGACAATCGGTTTGGCGTGATACGCCACGCCGACGCCCGCTTCGGCCAGCATGTCCAGATCGTTCGCGCCGTCGCCGACCGCGATCGTCGCTTCCACCGGAATCTTGCGCTCGGCGCAGAGGGCCAGCAGGCGTTCGCGTTTTGCATCAGCCCCCAGGATCGGATCGATGACCGTACCGGTCAGTTTGCCGTCCGCTATTTCAAGCTCGTTTGCCTGATCGAAATCAAAGCCGACCGTCTCGCGGACGAAGGCGGTGTAACAAGTGAACCCGCCGGAGACGAGGGCGCAATAGGCCCCGTTCGCGCGCATGGTCGCGACCAGCGTCTTTGCGCCCGGCGTAAAGCGAATCTTGGATTTCGACTTCTCCAGTACGTCCGCACTCAGGGCCGCCAACAGGCCCACGCGTTCCCGCATCGCTTCGTAAAAGTCGAGTTCGCCATTCATGGCGCGTGCGGTTATTTCGGAGATGTGTTCGCGCAGGCCGACCTCGTCCGCCAATTCGTCGAGCATCTCGTTTTCGATGATGGTCGACTCCATATCGGCGATCAGCATGCGCTTGCGGCGGCCGGCATCGGGCTGGGCCGCCGCATCGATCGGCGCGTCCTCGATCGATTCATAGGCGAGGTCCAAGGCGTCGCGGCGGTCGAGCGTACCGAACCGGAGGTCCACCGCCTTTCCATAGGATAGCCAGTCCGGCGCGGCGACATCGCCGCCGGCGCCCAACAGGGTGGCCTGTACATGGGATACGGCGGATTCGTCGAGCCGGCCGCTTCCTGCGATCAAGGTGAGAACGTTGTCCATTGCACCGCATTCTGTATCCTGCGGCAGCATGAGTGACAACGCGCAATTTCCTGTCGTTATCGTTGCCGGGCCGACCGGCAGCGGCAAGTCCGCCTTGGCGCTGGCGCTCGCCGAAAAGTTCGGCGGCACCGTCATCAACGCGGACAGCATGCAGGTCTATCGGGACCTCCGCATCCTGACCGCCCGGCCGAGCGACGCGGATGAAGCGCGCGTGCCCCATCGGCTCTACGGCGTGCTCGATGCCGCGGAACATTGCTCCGCGGCTCGGTGGTGCGGCATGGCGGTTGCCGCGGTCGAGGAAGCGCGCGCCGCGAGACGGTTGCCGGTCCTGTGCGGCGGCACCGGACTGTATCTCAAGGCGTTGACCGAAGGCCTATCGCCGATGCCGGACATCCCCGACGCGATCCGGACCGATCTGCGACGGCGGTATGTTGGTGCCGATGGAGCGGACCTGCATCGGGCGCTTGCAGCGACGGATCCGCGGAGCGCCGCCGCGATCGCGCCGACCGACCGGCAACGGATGCTGCGTGCGCTCGAAGTGTGGGAAGCGACCGGCCGGTCGATTCAGGATTGGCAAGCCTTGCCGCCCAAACAAGTGATGCCGGATGCCGTTTTTCATACCATTCTGTTCCTTCCGCCACGCCAGCCACTTTATGAGTCCTGCGACGACCGTCTGCGCGCGATGATCGCGGCCGGGGCGCTCAAAGAGGTGCGAGCCCTGAAGGGGCGGGATCTCGATCCCGATTTGCCGGCGATGAAAGCACTCGGGCTTGATCCGTTGATGGGGCATCTCGATGGAGAGATGGATTTGGAAACGGCGCTTGCCGCAGCGCAACAAGCGACCCGGCGCTACGTGAAACGCCAATTTACCTGGTTCGGGCGTCAGATCATTGCGGATATGACGATTGATGAGAAATATTCGGAAACGATTTTGGATAAAATCTTTTCATTTATTCTCAAAAAAGGGTTGACCTGCCAAACCTGAATGCCTAATGTCCGGCGTTTATTGGGCCGAAATGGCCCTTTTTCTGTGTGCAGCGCGGAATGCCAGGTGGGAATGGCTTTCGCGGTGCGGGAAAAAGCGATAATCAATTAGACGATAAGCGGAAAAACGACCAATAGGTGTGTCGTTACACGAAAATGCCGACGGCCCTCGAAGGCCGCGGTGCAATCACGGAGTGGGTATCATGTCGGCGGCTGGCGAGCGGACCGGAGCACAGGTGATTATCAAGGCGCTGATCGATCAGGGCGTCGAGGTTGTATTTGGCTATCCCGGCGGTGCTGTGCTGCCGATCTACGACGAAATATTCAAGCAGAACCATATCCGCCATATCCTCGTCCGGCACGAACAAGGTGCTGTTCATGCGGCGGAAGGGTATGCCCGTTCGACCGGCAAGGTCGGCGTCGTGCTGGTTACGTCGGGGCCTGGGGCGACCAATGCGGTGACCGGACTGACCGACGCCTTGATGGATTCGATCCCGATCGTATGCCTGACTGGCCAAGTGCCGACCCATTTGATCGGGAATGACGCTTTTCAGGAATGCGACACGACGGGAATCACGCGGCCCTGTACCAAGCATAATTACTTGGTGAAGGATTCGGATTCGCTGGCGACGATGATGCACGAGGCATTTTACGTCGCGCGCAACGGGCGGCCGGGTCCGGTGGTAATCGATCTGCCGAAGGACATTCAATTCGCCCCGGCACCCTATGTGGGGCCGGACGCGGTGAAGCCGCGCAGCTATCGGCCGCAGACCAAGGGTGAAGCCGCGCGTATCGAAGAAGCGGTCGATATGATTGCCCGCGCGGAACGGCCGATTTTCTATGGCGGCGGAGGAATCATCAATTCGGGGCCGAAGGCCTGTAAACGGTTCACCGATTTCGTCCAAAAGACCGGCTATCCCTGCACCCTGACCCTCATGGGGTTGGGCGCTTATCCAGCGTCCGACCAACAGTTCCTGGGTATGCTCGGCATGCACGGAACGTACGAAGCCAACATGGCGATGCATGGTTGCGACGTGATGGTCGCCGTCGGATCCCGGTTCGACGACCGTATTACCGGCCGGTTGGATGCCTTCGCGCCGGACGCCAAGATCATCCACATCGATATCGATCCGTCGTCGATCAACAAGAACGTCCAGGTGGACCTGCCGATCGTCGGGGATGTCGGAACGGTCCTGGGGCAGATGCAGAAGGTGTGGTCCGCCAAGGTGAAACGCCGCCGCAACGGCAAGGCGATCGATGCCTGGTGGAAACAGATTGATAAGTGGCGCGGCCGCGATTGCCTCGCCTACGGCACCGACGACAAGATTATTAAGCCGCAGTACGCGATTGAGCGGTTGTACGAATTGACCAAGGACCAGGACGTGTTCATCACGACCGAAGTCGGCCAGCATCAAATGTGGGCGGCGCAGTTCTACAAGTTCGAGAAGCCGAACCGTTGGATGACGTCGGGTGGCCTCGGCACGATGGGCTACGGTTTGCCGGCCGCGATCGGCGCGCAGCTCGGCCATCCGAATAAGCTCGTCGTCGATATCGCCGGCGAGGCGTCGATCCTGATGAACATCCAGGAAATGTCGACCGCCGTGCAGCATCGGCTGCCGGTGAAAGTCTTCATCCTGAACAATCAGTATATGGGCATGGTGCGGCAGTGGCAGGAACTGCTGCATGGCGGCCGTTATTCGGAGAGTTATTCGGAAGCCCTGCCGGATTTCGTAAAGCTCGCGGAAAGCTTCGGTGCGGTCGGGTTGCGGGCGACGAAGCCGTCGGAGGTCGACGATTTGATCAAGGAAATGATCAGCGTCGACAAGACGGTGATCGCCGATCTGGCGGTTGATCCGGCGGAAAACTGCTTCCCGATGATTCCGTCCGGCTCGGCCCATAACGAGATGATCCTCGGCGAGGGTAAGAGCCGCAAGTCCGAACAGACCGTTTCCGAAGACGGCATGGTCCTGGTCTGAGGAACGGCTGATGGCACGCAAACGCAAGGATGCCCAACCGGGCTCGGCCTATATCATTCAGAAACCGGATTCGACGGAGGAGCGGCATACGCTGGCGGTGATCGTGTCCAACGAGCCCGGTGTGCTGGCGCGGGTCATCGGGCTGTTTTCCGGCCGCGGGTACAATATCGAAAGCCTGACCGTGGCGCCGGTGAACGAGGACGAGACGCTGTCGCGGATCACCATCGTGACCTCCGGGACGCCGATGATCATCGAGCAGATCAAGAATCAATTGAACCGGCTGGTGCCGGTCAACGACGTACACGACCTGACGGAAGAAGGGGAATTCGTGGAGCGCGAGCTTGCCATGGTGAAGGTGGTGGCGAAAGCGCGGTCGCACGATCGGCGGGAATCGCTGCGGATGGCCGAAGTGTTCGGCGCGACCGTTGTCGATACCACGACCGAGTCCTTCTCCTTCGCGATGACGGGTTCGCCGAGCAAGGTGAAAGCGTTCATCGACCTAATGCGTGCCTTGGGCAAGACCGAAGTCGTTCGAAGCGGCGTGGTTGCGGTTGCCCGGGGCGCGAAGGCGCTATAGCACTGCGCCGACGTTTTCAGAAGTTTGGAGCAATCGAGAATAAAAAGGGAGTGCGGCCATGCGGGTCTATTATGATCGTGATGCCGACGTAAATTTGGTGAAATCGAAGAAGGTGGCCGTCGTCGGCTATGGCAGTCAGGGACACGCGCATGCCATGAACCTGCGTGATTCGGGCGTGGCCGACGTGAAGATCGCGCTACGGCCGGGATCGGAGAGTGCCGCAAAGGCCGAAGGGGCCGGGTTCGAGGTCCTCGACTCCAGCGCCGCAGCGGCTTGGGCCGATGTGGTCATGGTGTTGACGCCGGACGAACACCAGCGCGACCTGTATGCCGAACACCTTGAGCCGAACATGCGGGAAGGCACGGCGTTGGCCTTCGCCCATGGTCTGAATGTCCACTTCAACCTGATCGAGGCGCGCGACGATCTGGACGTCTTCATGATCGCGCCGAAGGGGCCGGGCCACACCGTGCGATCCGAGTATGAACGCGGCGCTGGTGTGCCGTGTCTGCTGGCCGTCGATCAGGACGCTTCCGGCAACTGCCACGATCTCGCGCTGTCCTACGCCAGCGCCATCGGCGGCGGTCGGGCCGGCATCCTGGAGACCACATTCCGTGAGGAATGCGAAACCGATCTGTTCGGCGAGCAGACCGTGCTGTGCGGCGGCCTGTCCGCCTTGATTATGGCGGGTTACGAAACGTTGGTGGAAGCCGGGTATGCACCGGAAATGGCGTATTTCGAATGCCTGCACGAGGTCAAGTTGATCGTCGACCTGATCTACGAAGGTGGCATCGCCAACATGCGGTATTCCGTCTCCAACACGGCCGAATACGGCGACCTGACGCGGGGACCGCGGGTCATCGACCCCAGTGTGAAGGAGCGGATGAAGGAAATCCTCGACGAAATCCAATCCGGCAAGTTCACCAAGGAATGGATGCTCGAATGCAGTTCCGGCCAGTCGAGCTTCAAGGCCCTGCGCCGTCGCGGCGCCGAGCATTCCGTGGAAGAGGTCGGCGTCCGCCTGCGCGGCATGATGCCGTGGATTTCGGAGAATGCGCTGGTCGATAAATCCAAGAATTAGGCCGAATCGGGCGGATTTTCCCGTTCCGAGTCGTCAATTCAGGGGGCGAGCATCCTTAACGGATGTTCGCCTCTTTAGTTAAAAATTAACGATAATTCGTGTAAGAGAAACAAACCGATTAGCGGCGCATGAGACTAGGCGCGAAGTGGTTAGACACTTTTCATTACTCGCACTTCTGGCCTATAGTCGTTGATCAATTTTGGACTTGGCGCATGTTATTTGCGCGAGGCCATGTTTGAGGGGTGTGACGGTTTGTTCGACGTTGATCGATCTCCTATGGATCGGTCGGCAGCCGGTTGGGGCTGGCACGAATTTCTCCGAATTTCACATGACGTTTCATCCTTCGTCTAGCATGGATTGCGCACATCGGTAGGGGCCGATGGGACGAGACCGGACCGCACGTGCGACTCTGGAATCGGCCATTGAGAACGCGGCGTTGAGACCGGGATCTTGAATTGGGTCGTGTCATCAATTGGTCGGGAGTAGCAGAGCGGTGATCAGCGTCGAAAAGAGCGTAACCGGAATGGGGCTGTAGGGATGTTCGGTCGTCTACTTGGAATGCTTTCCGCCGATATGGCGATCGACTTGGGCACGGCGAATACGCTTGTCTATGTCAAAGGACGGGGCATCGTCCTGAACGAACCGTCGGTCGTCGCCATTGCCGAAGTCAAAGGCAAGAAGCAGGTTTTGGCCGTCGGCGACGAGGCGAAGATGATGCTGGGCCGGACGCCCGGCAATATCCTGGCCATTCGGCCGTTGCGGGACGGCGTGATCGCCGACTTCGACGTCGCCGAAGAAATGATCAAACACTTCATCCGCAAGGTTCATAACCGGCGCAGCTTTGCGTCGCCGCAGGTCATCGTCTGCGTCCCGTCGGGATCGACGGCGGTCGAGCGCCGGGCCATTCAGGAATCGGCCGAAGCGGCTGGCGCGCGCCGGGTCTTCCTGATCGAGGAGCCCATGGCGGCCGCGATCGGTGCGGGATTGCCGGTGACGGAACCGACCGGTTCGATGGTCGTCGATATCGGTGGCGGCACGACCGAGGTTGCCGTGCTGTCTCTCGGCGGCATCGTCTATTCGCGCTCGGTGCGGGTCGGCGGCGACAAGATGGACGAGGCGATCATCGCCTATATTCGCCGCAACCATAACCTGCTCGTCGGTGAAAGCAGCGCCGAACGGATCAAGAAGGAAATCGGATCCGCTTGCGCGCCGGATGACGGCGAGGGCCGCGTCATCGAAATAAAGGGCCGCGACCTGATGAACGGCGTGCCCAAGGAATTGGTCATCACCGAACGGCAGATTTCCGAAAGCCTGGCCGAACCGGTCGGCGCCATCGTCGAGGCGGTCAAGGTCGCCTTGGAACACACCGCGCCGGAACTGGCGGCGGATATCGTCGACAAGGGCATTGTCTTGACCGGCGGCGGTGCGCTGCTCGGCAACCTAGATTACGTTCTGCGTCATTCGACCGGGCTGCCCGTGTCGATCGCGGACGACCCCCTTTCCTGCGTTGCGCTGGGGACCGGGCGTTGTCTCGAGGAAATGAAGACGCTCAAGAACGTGCTCATCAGCATGTATTAAGAGGGACGGTCCCGCATCTTTAACCGTTGCAGGACCGTCGGGTCGGAATCGGAGTGAGGCAACGCCCTGAACATATCCTAAGGATCACGGCGCCGCTCCGGGGTTTGGCGCATCGCTTCGCCTATGTCTTTCTGTTGGCGGCGGCGCTCGGGATCTTGTTGTTGGGGCGCGCCGATCCGCTTGTCTTTGAACGCGCGCGCATGACCGTGACCGATGTCACCGCGCCGGTCTTGGATGCCCTGTCCCGACCAGCCATCACCGTTTCCCACGTCATCGGCGAAATGCGCGAGCTTGCGGTCCTTCGCGACGAGAACCAAATTCTCCGCGCTCAGAACGAGCGTCTGCTGCAGTGGCAGACGGCGGCGCGGACGCTGATGTCGGAGAACAAGCAACTGCGCGATTTGTTGGGGTTCGTTCCCGATACGGAAGCGAACTCTGTTACGGCGCGGGTCATCGGCGATTCGGGCGGCGCCTTCGTTCGCAGCCTGCTGGTCAATGCCGGAAAGCGCGACGGCGTGAAGAAGGGTCAGGCCGCCATGGTGGGCCATGGCTTACTGGGCCGGGTTGCGGAAGTCGGCAATCGGTCTGCGCGCGTTCTGTTGATCAACGACTTGAACAGCCGAATTCCGGTCGTCATCGAATCATCGCGGGAACGCGCGGTGCTTGCGGGCGATAACTCTCCGACGCCGCGGCTGCTGTATCTGCCGATCACGACGTCGGTCAAGCCTGGTGACCGGGTTGTGACGTCGGGCTATGGCGGCGTGTTTCCGCCGGGCCTGCCGGTCGGGTTGGTCAATTCGGTGGGCGAGGAAGGCGTGCGGATCGCGCCCTATGTCAACGTTGCGCAACTCGAATATGTGCGGCTCATGGATTTCGGTCTCGACGGCATTCTGAACGAGGCGAATCAAGACGCAACAAATGCGCAAGGCCGCGCGGGGCGGTCCCGATGAAGGACGAGGGCGGTTGGACACGGCTTGACCTTCTCGCGCGCCGGCTGACGCCGTTCCTGATTACGATCACGCTCGTCATCGTCGCCCAGGTGCCGATGCATCTGCCGGCGGCTATTTCCATCGCGCCGGCGCTGGCGTTGATCGCGGTGTATTTCTGGGGCTTGCATCAGCCGGACCTGATTCCGGCACCGGTGGTGTTCCTGATCGGATTGTTGCAGGACATCCTTACCGGCGTTCCGTTCGGCTTGAATGCCTTAATCCTGTTGGTCGTCTACGGCATCGTCGTGTCGCAGCGCCGCTTCTTCTTCGGCAAATCCTTTGCCGTGCTGTGGTGGGGTTTCGCGACTCTATCGCTTGTCATCGGCGCGCTGCAGTGGATCGCAATGTCGATATTGATGGGCCAATTCCTCTCGATCGGACCGTTGCTGGTCGAGTATCTGGCGACCGCAGCGCTCTACCCGCTGGTGGCTTATATCCTGGTGCTGACGCACCGGAACATTCTGCAAGAGGCCTAACGGTGAAGCCGGAACAAGATCGCGGCAGGCTCTTTACGCGGCGCGCTTTGTTCCTCGCCGGCGGCCAAGCGGTCCTGTTCACGGGGCTCGCCGCGCGTATGTACTATCTGCAGGTTCTCGAGTCGGACAAGTATGCGGTGCTGGCGGATGAGAACCGGATCAGCCTGCGTCTGTTGCCGCCGCCGCGGGGCCGAATCGTGGATCGCTACGGCGTGCCGCTGGCGGTCAACGTGCAGAACTACCGGATCGTCATCGTTCCCGAGCAAGCGGATGACGTCGACCGCATGCTCACGCGGCTTGGCCGCTTGGTCGAGGTCGACGAGCATGATCGCCGCCGCATTCTGCGCGAGGTGCGCCGGCGTCGGGCCTTCGTGCCGATCACGGTGCGCGAGAACCTAACCTGGGAAGAGGTGAGCCGAATCGAGGTCAATGCGCCGGACCTGCCCGGCATCAGCATCGATGTGGGTCAGACGCGCTTCTACCCCTATGGCGGTGCCGCCGCGCATTCGCTTGGCTATGTCGCGTCGGTGTCCGAACGGGAATTGACCGGTGACCCTTTGCTGGAATTGCCGGGGTTCCGGATCGGCAAAAACGGCGTCGAGCGCCAATATGATCTGCAGTTGCGGGGCACCGCGGGCAATGCCGAGGTCGAAGTCAACGCGCTTGGCCGGGTCATCCGTGAACTTCGCCGCCAGGATGGCCAACCGGGGCAGGAGGTACATCTCACCATCGATGTTGGGCTGCAGGAATTCGTCGCGCGCCGGATCGAAAATGAGCGCCGCGCCGCCGTCGTCGTGATGGATGCGCACACCGGCGATTTGCTGTCGATGGTCTCGACACCGTCTTTCGATCCCAACGCCTTCAACGAGGGCTTGAGCGGCAAGGCCTGGCATCGCCTGATCAACAACCCGGATACACCGCTGACCAACAAGGCGATCGCCGGGCAATACGCGCCCGGCTCCACCTTCAAGATGGTCGTTGCGCTCGCGGCGCTCGAGTTGAATATCTCGCCGGCCATACGGGCGACCTGCTACGGGCATATTCAGCTTGGCAATCAGAAATTCCATTGCTGGAAGAAGGGCGGGCACGGCAGCGTCGACATGATCGAGTCGATCAAGGGATCGTGCGACATCTACTTCTATGAATTGGCCAAGAAGGTCGGGGTCGACCGGATCGCGGCGATGGCCCGAAAATTGGGGCTCGGATCGGCCCTCGATCTCGACATCCCCGGCGAGCGCGCGGGGCTGATTCCGACGAAGGCGTGG
This sequence comes from Alphaproteobacteria bacterium, assembly GCA_965228425.1. Lineage (GTDB taxonomy): Bacteria > Pseudomonadota > Alphaproteobacteria > UBA8366 > UBA8366 > JAJFJD01. Next base: position 1,490,763 of record OZ245815.1, read on the forward strand.
AAACAGGCGACAATCGGAATTCCGTGGCAACTCGGCGAGACGCTGGTCGCCGGAATCGGGCAGGGATATGTGCTGGCGACGCCGCTGCAATTGGCGGTGATGACGGCGCGCATTGCCAACGGCGGGTTCGCGGTGAAGCCGCGATTGACCTTGGCGCCCCCGGGCGTCGACCCGGCCGACGAGCCGTCGCGCGAGTTCAAGTCCATAGGAATTTCGAACCGGGCGCGGCAGATCGTTATGCAGGGCATGAACGAGGTCGTGAACAATCCGCAGGGCGGCACCGCCTTCCGGTCCCGCATCAAGGACAAGAAGATGGCGATGGGCGGCAAGACCGGCACGTCGCAGGTCCGGCGCATTTCGCTGGCCGAACGCGACCGCGGGGTCCGCAAGAACAAGGACAGGCCATGGCGTGAACGCGATCATGCATTGTTCGTCGGCTATGCCCCGATGGACGCGCCGCGCTATGTCGTCGCGGTGATCGTCGAGCACGGCGGCGGCGGATCCAAGGCGGCCGCGCCGATCGCGAAGGATGTCCTGCTCGAAACGCAGAAGCGCGATCCATCCGCCATCCGGGCCGGTCGGGTGGCGACGGCACCGGGCCAGTCCGCGAAATCGCCCGGCGGGCCGCAGCAATGAGGCTGTCCCCCAACTACGGCGCGGAGATGACCTTTCGCCAGCGCCTGTGGCAGGTGAACTGGTCGCTGATCTTCTTGATCGCGGTGATCGGCGGTGTCGGTATCGCCATGCTCTATTCGGCCGGCGGCGGCAATATGCAGCCCTGGGCGTCGCGGCAGGGGATTCGCTTGCTGGTGGGGTTGATGGGCGTGTTCGCTATCGCCTTGGTGGATATCCGGATTTGGCTGCGCTACGCCTACGTCATCTACGGCATCGTGCTGTTGGCGTTGGGCGCGGTCGAGGCGTTCGGCTCGGTCGGCATGGGTGCGCAGCGGTGGTTGCGCTTCGGCGCCTTTCAGTTTCAGCCGTCGGAATTCATGAAGATCGCCGTGGTGTTGGCGCTCGCCCGGTATTTCCACCGCATGAATATCGAGGATATCGGCCGCCCGACTTACCTGTTGATCCCACTGCTGCTAATTGGCGCGCCGGTTGCCCTGGTGATCAAGCAACCCGACCTCGGCACCGCCGTCATGCTGCTGTTGGGCGGCGGGGCGATGTTCTTCCTCGCCGGTGTCCGGCTGTGGAAATTCGGCGTCGTGGTGGTCGCGGGGATCGCCTCCATTCCCATCGGTTGGAATTTCCTGCATGACTACCAGCGCCAGCGTATTCTGACCTTCCTCAACCCGGAGACCGATCCGCTCGGCTCCGGCTATCACATCCTGCAATCCCAGATCGCCTTCGGCTCCGGCGGCGTTTTCGGCAAGGGGTATCTGCAGGGCACGCAGAGTCATCTGAACTTCCTACCGGAACGGCATACCGATTTCATCTTCACCATGCTGGCGGAGGAATTCGGTCTGGTCGGCGGGCTTTTGCTCTTGCTGCTGTACGCCATCCTGATGGTTTATGGACTGGCCGTGGCGGTGCGCAGCCGGAACCATTTCGGCCGGTTGATGGCCATGGGCGTGACGGTGACCATCCTGCTCTACGTCTTCGTCAACACGGCGATGGTGATGGGGCTGATCCCCGTGGTCGGCGTGCCGTTGCCGATGCTGTCCTATGGCGGCACTGCGCTGCTGACGGTGCTCACCGGCTGCGGCTTCCTGATGAACGCCTATATCCATCGCGATATCCGCATCGCCCGGCACGCCAGCGAGGCGTAAGCGCGCGGAAAACCGCCCCTGGCCGCCGGGTTCTGCACGGGGCCTATCGACAAACCGCAGCCCCTTTGCTATATCGCGCCCCTGCTTCGGTTTTCCCGGGCGGGCGCTTAGCTCAGTTGGTAGAGCAGCTGACTCTTAATCAGCGGGTCATAGGTTCGAATCCTATAGCGCCCACCAATCTTTTCAATAAGTTACACTTATTCCTAGATATTTATTGCCTAGCTAGCAACCAATAAGCAACCTAAATTACTGAGATTGGCACGTCATCGGTCACGAAATTCGTTTCCGAAGTAATTCATTCACCGTCGTCCCAATGGTATTTAAGTTCGGCTCGTCACTACTTTGGCGTCGGTGTAGCTAGAATTCTAAGAATCACTATTTGGGATCGGAATGGCAAAACCGATGGAGGTAGTTCGAAACGCGCCTAAGAGGTCGACGGCGTACGGTCTGCAATTACTCGCAGTTGCCTGAAAATATCTTCCAACTGTGTATCGGGCGGTTTTGAAACCCCGAGCTGACAGATTATCTCTGCCTGCCGCGTTTGGGTAATCTCGCCATAACTTGTGAATGTGGTGAGTACTTTATCGTGGCCTAGGTTTTGGCTCCAAGCCTTGAACTCTTCCGGCGTACGGCAAAGTCGCTCGCCAAGCTGTGCTAGCGTTTTGCGAAAACTGTGCGGGTTGAAGTAAGGCAAGTTCGCGCTGGCGAACGCGTCCTTGAAAACATTCCGAATGGGAGCGGTGGTTCCCCAATGTTTGCGCTCCAGGCCAGCAGCTTCAAATTGACCTTCATTGCCCAACACTACCATTGTGGCGGGAAAAACGGGATCGTCGGGTCCCCAGAGCTTTTCTATTCGGAGGTACTCAATCCATTCGGTTACAATATTTTTCGGCCCCCTTCCAACTGGGAAGAACCAGGTCGTGAAGGACTTACTGAACTTGGTTTTAACTTCCCGCGCGTCCTGCACGAGCATGCTTTCCTCGATATTGACATGTTTAAGTTTGAAAGAGGCGATTGCGCTGTCACGCGCTCCGGTCAGCAGCGTGAATGCGATTAGCGCGCGGTTTCGTCGCTCGATTTCGGAGACCGCTGGCATCGAATTAAGGGTATGCTGAACTTGCTCTAGAGTTGGAACATGCTGTTCCCTATGCGTCTTCGCAATCCTCGTTTCCTTTTCCGATAAATTAAAATAGTCGGAGTCCGAATAGCTGAGGCGCATTCGAAAGCCTGGGCGACCCGCTAACCAGTGAAAGAAGTTGCGAAGCGCGTTCAGCGTTGAATAAAGAGTCGCTTTGCTCAAAGGTCTGCCCGTGCGGGCGTTCATTTGCATTGAAAGATGCCTCTTGAAACCGACGGCTTGTTCGATATGGAAGGTTTTGAAGCTTCGGAACTTGGTATAGACCTCGAACCGGTTCAAAGCCTTTGCGGCACTATCCAATGTAGCCTCGTTATATCGCTTGGCTTCTTTGAGATAGAGGAAGTACTGGCGTTTGATCCGCTCATTCTCAGCATTGTAGGTTTGCATCGATTCCACTGTCCTAGTTGGAGTCACAGTTCACGGAGGGAGTAGACCTATCTCTTATGCGTGAGCTGGCTTGCATTTCTTGAACTTCCAAATCGCCGCAAACGCTAGCCAACTGTGCCCTAGAGACGCGTCGGTGGATCAAGGTTTCACATTCGGGGCATATGGCTCGCAGGTTCCCCGACGTTGAGGTTATTGGGACATATTCCGCCATGTTCCCGGCAGGTACTTTTGGCATTCTGCATTTAACGCAGAAAATATGATTTGGCGGACTAGGCCGCTTGGCGTGTTTGCGTTGGGCTTCCAAAAAATCGCGCAAATCGCGTCCGTGAATCAGCGTCGGGCGGCCTTGATCGATTTTTGGAAGACCGCGGCGGAGCCAGTTGCGGACGGTGTTCTTATGGACTGACAACGCGCGTGCGATTTCGTCCACCGCATAACTTCTATGAATTTTGATAAGTCTTGAATTTGGGCGCCGGCGACCGGATTTGGGCATTTTTCATCGCCCAGAAACTTCTGCTTCTGACGTACTCGAGAATGTGTTGGAAGTAGCCCAAGCCATAAGATCTTCTTGACGGTAAAGGACACGGCGTCCCGCCTTGACGAATCTGGGACCACTACCGGCAACACGGTGCCTTTCCAAAGTGCGCGGCGAGATCCGCAGTAGGTCGGCTGCTTCCGCTTGAGTGAGGAATAATGGTGTGTTCATTGTTAGCCCTTTCTAGAAACAAGGCGCAACAGACTGCGCGCTTTCGGGGCTAAACGTAGGTGTGACGCTACGGGCAGTCAGCCAACAATGGCCGAAAATAGCCGAAAACCGGAACTATCATGAATTTTCGGCCTCTCGTAATGCCCGCAAAAGCTTGGATACGCGTTCCTTAATTTGGCTATCTGAGGGCGTGTCGCCGTATTCTTCGACGAACCATGTCTGTAGTTCCCGGACGAGTTCGGCTTGCGTCTTTGGGATTCCATCAAGATAAATACGTTTGCAGGCTTGAACCCAAAGCGCCTCCCAATCCCATTTTGCGGGACGCCCAGCACTTGAAGCCTTGATTGATGGAGTTGCTGGTGCGGGGTTTGTTGTGTTCGCTTCTCGGACCGGTACTTCGTTTTCTTGCGGTTTGGGTTGGAAGGTGTCATTAGGAGTGGGGCGTAGATAGGCATCCAATTTGTCCGAAGGAACGAGGACGATACCTTCGATAGTAATTGGGGAATAGGAGCCACTCGTTGAGAATCGGGCTGTTCCTGTATCGAAAACCCTATTGGCACCGCTCCCCGCCCAAAGGGATTTAGGGACCGGTTCGATGTTCCCATGATTTGTCAATGTAAATGCCGGAACTTGGCCAGCATGTAGGACTTGTCGGAATAAGCCACAAGCCTGCAGATAACGCTGAAACGCCGATGTTTCGTTTTGCCAAAGTTCGAAAAGTTCTTCCTTCTCATCCTCGTAACGCTTGAGTGCTTCATCGTAGGAAATAATAAGCAAACGGTCGGCCGTGGCATATCGGACCGGACGGTAAATTTGCTTAGTCTTTCCGTCTCGCTTCACCTGCACAATGGTATTCGACTCTGGCTCTTCCGGGGGTCGGGGTGGGCCAAAGATAGTGTGGCGAGCCGATAATTCTTTGCCGGTCCACTCATCGCCAAAATGAGCCCCGCCGAAGCGCATCAACGCTTCGCGCAGGACCAATTGTCCCTTGGGCGTCCATGGGCGGCCTATGTAAGGCTCTGCCACGGCGCGGGTGTATGGTGTTGTAGGCAGAACTGGCATTGGGAAATATTACCACAATCGCTTTCAGTCCCTGATTGCCCGATGTGCTTGCCATTCGCGGTTATTTGAAACTTATTCAGAACAAGAGAACAGTTTTGGTAAACGCGTCTCGCCGCTGAAGCCTACAATTATCTCGTCGGAGTGCGGTCGTCACCGCGAGCCAGCTACGCGGGACGGTCTGGCGGCTCGGGCGAGGCCATTGCCGGTGTCGGTACTTTTCCAAACTCCTCCTCGGCCAACGCCTCGGATCCATCGAACAAGCGATCGATCGTAACGCAGGCCGCCAAATCGCCCGTAACGTTGACGGAGGTGCGGCACATGTCGAGGATCCGGTCCACGCCCAGCAGAATCGCGATGCCCGCCGGCGGGATACCTACACTGTTGAGGATCGTGGCCAGGATCACGATGCCCACGCCGGGCGTTCCGGGCGAACCGATCGCCGCGCCGGTCGCCATGACGACGACCAAAAGCATGCCGAGAAACCCGATCTGCACGTCGAAAACCTGCGCCAGGAAGAGAGTGGCGACGCCCTGATACAGGGCCGTGCCGCCCATGTTGATCGTGGTCCCGAGCGGCACCACGAAGCGCGCGACCGACGGCCGGACGTGGAGCTTCTGCTCGGCCGTGCTGAGACTGAGCGGCATCACCGCCGCCGAGCTCGACGTGGAAAACGCCAGGAGCACGACCTCCCGGATCGCGGCGAGAAAACTGCGGACATTGCGGCGCCCGACGAAGACCACGATCGCGAGGTAGACGAGGAACAACGCCAGCAATCCAAGCAGGACGGTGACCACATAAACACCGGTGCCGATCAGGGCCGAGAGTCCGACACGGGCTGTCAGATGCGCCAGCAGGCCGAAGACGGCAATAGGTGCGAAACGCAGTACCCACCCGACGATGACCATACACGCCCCCTGGATCGAGGATAATAGATCGAGCAGCGGTTTTCGCTGGTGCATGGGCATCATCACCAGCGCCACGCCGATGATGGCCGCAGTCATCACGATCTGAAGCATGTTGCCGCTGATGAAGGTGGTCATCGGATCCCGCGGGAACAGGCTGGTGATGAACTCGGGAATTTCTTCGGCCTTCGGCAATTGCGCCGGCGCGGCAGGACCGCTTTGGGCGGTCTCCTGCGTCGCCATGGCCGCATCCAAGACGCCCCGTTCGATATAGGAGCCAGGTGCGATGATCACTGCCGCCGTCATGCCGATTGCAACCGCGATCAACGTGGTCATGAGAAAGAAACCGATGGTCCAGCCGCCGAGCTGCTGAAGGTTGATATCCGTGTCGCTGGCTGCGATACCGCGGATCACTGAGGCGACCACCAACGGCACCACCACGAACTGGATCGCCAAGAGAAAGAGCTTGCCCGGCAACGCGGCCCAGTTGCCGATGATCAACGCCGCATGGGGCTCGACCACGCCCGCAGTCGGCCCGATCAAGAGGCCGACACCGACACCGGCAAACATGCCGATCAGAACTTGGAGCCACAAGCGCTGATAAATCAGCACCCGAAGCTTGCCGGTCAGGTTAATTAGGGAACGTTCAACGGTCATGTGACACCCAAGTTATGATTGTTTTAGGGCGGCCCAAGGGACTCTTGAAGACCGGCTAATGCTCCTCTTGTCGGCAACGCGCATTGATTTGGGTCAGCGAAGCACTCAGCATCCTGAGAACGCGGTTAGGCCAACTTTTGTTTGGCGAAAGCTCTGTCTATTTCTCCCATCGCCTATTTGCGGTGATGCGGATCGAATACTGCGCAAAGCTCTTTGTTTGTCGCAATCATTGCGTCCGATATTACCGGATCTTCTCTTTCACCGTGGGGCGGACTTTGGGGATTAGGTCATCGTGGGATACTCATGCATAGTTAGGTCCATCGTCTCGCATCACATTCAGTGTCCATAATGCAAGACTTCTTATCTCAGGAATGGTGGTTAGAGCAGTGGGCGACTCTTTGGACCTGGGTCGAAACTGAACTCTTCATTTGGCCGAGCGCGCTTCAGATAGCGCTTATACTCGCATCGTTCGGGGCAGCCAAGCTGCTCGCAGCGCATTTCGACAAGTGGCTCAAGCGGAAAATCGAGAATCTTGAAACGGATTTTAGATTGCGCGGGATTTTCCGAGCGTTAGAGACCGTTACGTCCCCGATGATTTGGCTCGCTTTGATCTGGACTGCTGGGCTCGTGGCGGACGCGGCAGATTTTCCGCAAAGTTTCCTGCGTATCACCGAGAGTTTGCTTTTCCTTTGGGTCGTCATACGACTAGCTGCGCGGCTCATCCGCAACCGGGCGGTTAGCCATTTTGTGACCATCGCCGCATGGGCCGTCGCCGCCCTAAACATCGTTGGTCTGTTGGATCCCGCGTTACGGTTTTTGGACGGGCTGGCTCTAAATCTCGGCCAAGCGCGTATTTCGCTCCTGTTGGTCATCAAGGCGTTGCTCGTTTTGGTGTTGCTGCTTTGGCTGGCGTTGCTTCTATCCCGGCTTGGGGAACGTAGCATTCGATCTGCAGAGTCCTTCACGCCATCTGTGCAGGAATTGCTATCCAAGCTGTTGCGGATTGCGCTGATTACCCTTTCCTTCTTGTTGGCGCTGAACCTCGTTGGTATCGATCTGACCGCCTTAACGATATTTGGCGGCGCCCTTGGTGTGGGGCTTGGGTTCGGTATGCAAAAGATCGTCGCTAATTTCATTAGCGGCCTTATTCTATTATTGGACCGGTCCATAAAGCCCGGTGACGTCATTGCAATCGATGATACGTTTGGTTGGATAAATCATCTTGGAATTCGGTATACGTCTGTCATTACCCGCGACGGCACCGAGCATTTGATCCCGAATGAATTGTTGATTACGGAACGGGTTGAGAACTGGTCCCATTCAAATGATCAAGTGCGGTTCAAAATCCCTGTGGGCGTCGCCTATCATTCGGACATCTTTCAGGCACGCCAGCTCTGCATCGACGCTGCCAAGGAGACGGAAAGAATTCTCGAATCACCGATGCCAGTCTGTCACTTGATCGGGTTTGGCGACAGTTCGGTAGACCTTGAAATCAGGGTGTGGATCCAAGATCCGGTGCGGGGCGTAACCAATGTACTTTCCGAGGTGCGCTTGAATGTGTGGCAAAAGTTTCGGGAGCATGGGGTCGACATTCCATTTCCCCAACGCGACCTACATTTGCGTTCTATTACCGACGAGGCTTCCGGCACCATCGGATCATAGACCTACACCAAGTTGCGGTATCCTATGGAATCGACATGTTCCTCGCGCAGGTGAAATTATGTATGTTCACGGGACTGAATACGAGGAAGATGAGTTTCTAGAATACGCGTGGTGCATCTGGAGGATCTTCCATGCTCTGGAGGAATAGAGCTATCTTGGTGGGCTTGTTGGTGCTTCTTCCGACAGCTGCCCAACCGCAAATCGTCACGGATGGAGCAAGCCTTAAAAAACGGTGCGCTTCGGTTCAGCTCACGATGCCCACCGCAGGTTTGGGCTGTAGAGGCTACATTGGAGCAGTGGCCGACATATTGGCGGATGGAAATACAATTTATGGCTATCGGGCGTGTCCTCCCCCGAAGCAAAAGCGAGAAGCTTTGGTAAAGACCGTGAAAAATTGGTTGGCGAGCCATTCGGGTGAATTGCGTCAAAAGGCATCGACGGTAATCGCGCAAGCTCTTGCCGAATCCTACCCATGCCCGAAAAATTAATCGATCTGATCGGTTCTTTGGAAAGTCTGAGCCTGGCTAGAAGACGACGGTGGGCAGAAAATCGGTTAGGCGGGAAAATTCTGTTCCAGGGAGTCTTCGATCAGGTCGGACAGTTCCTGAAGCTTGTCGACTAATCCAAGGATCGTGTCTCGGTTATAATTTGAGAGTTGAAGCGGCTGTTCGTTCGCCGATTGAGACGCTTCGGCGACGACATTCGATAGTTGACCGACCACGCTTTGGACCGACAGCGTGGCCAGCGTCAGGTTCACTGTCAGCGCCTTGCGTCCGTTTAAAACGTCGGTGAGCTTGTCCGTATAGATATCCAAAATTGGTGGTTTTTTGCCCGTGGATTGCGAGTAGAGGCGATCAAGGGCAAGCGCCTGTTCTAGATTTGGGATTGCCGGGTTATCCGGGTCCGCCCATTTTCGGACCAGCGAAGTCGACCGGCCGACTGCTTCGGCACAGGCCGCCTCGGACGTCTCAGACCGGATCCGCGATACGGCGCGCGCAAAATCCTTCGAAAATCGCGGCTTCATACAAGCCTATTCCCTTTTTCGGGCGGGATGGGATGCCAATTAGACACCAATTGTCAATTTATGGCTAGGCATCGGCCGTCCTAAGCTCACCGGCAAGCCTGCGGGAAGTGGTTTGGGTGAAGAATGTGTACCGGACCTGTCGATGGAAATATGACTCTTTTTGTGCCCTTACAGAGTCGTGCCCCTTCCCTGATACGGTCCGGTAAACCGTCTTCGACTAAAGAGTTTTTGGGCTCGGCCCGCCAAGCCGTGCAATTTCGAAACCGGAACATCCATTCGTCCGCTGGCCGCCGTCAAAAAGGATCGGTTATCCCGGTCACGGCGCGATCAGCAGTCGGTTTGTCCAAACTTGATGTTGGAGTGCAGTTCAATGCCTGGGAGAGAGAAGCAAAAGAAGTCGCTGAAGGATCACATCGACCAAGTCGAGTCGAACATCGCCGATATGGACAGCAAGATGCTGAAAGCGGAGGGTGATTTGGAGGCTTATTACCAGGACGCCCTGCTCAAGCTAAAGGAAGTTCGGGCCTTGGCCGACAACCAGCTCGAGCGAGTACACGAAGCCGGCGAGGAGGCATGGGATGACCTAAAGGATGAAGTCGACGAGGCGATCGAACGGCTGCGCTCCAATTTAGACAATCTCATGGCTCGTTTTTCTGATGAAGAGCCGATGGATCACGCAAAAAAAGGAAAACAGCAAGGCTGCTCAAAGAAGCGCGGGCATAAGGGTGATCGACCAGGGTCTGCCAAGCGGGACTGACCCGACTTGGCTAACGTTGTTAGAAATCTTGTATTGGGGAGAAGGCAATCATGGAAGCAACCAAAGAGACGCTTGGATTGGTCGGAGATTTCCTGCCAAGTTTGCTCGGCGCACTTCTGCTGCTTGTTGTCGGTTGGATTTTGGCTGCGTTCCTCGCACGCGGAACGCGGCTCGCGCTGCGGCACAGTAAGATCGGCGACCGCCTAGGTAATTGGATTGTTGGTGAGAAGGTCGACTCTGCCACTATTGAAACATGGGGCGGCCGGATCGTTTTCTATCTCGTTCTGACATTCGTGGTTGTCGGGTTTTTCCAAATACTGGGACTGAGCGAGGTTACGGCGCCGCTGGTTGGTTTTCTCAATCAGGTGTTTGGGTATCTACCAAGTCTGATCGGACCGGCGATATTGATTGTCGTCGCGTGGTTGTTGGCGAAATTGTTGAAGGTGCTGGTGGTGCGAGGTGTGACCTCGGCCAAGGTTGACGAGCGCCTTGCTAGCGAGGCCGAGCTGACCACTGGAAAGTCATCTCCTGTCGCCAAAACCTTAGGGGAAGGAGTCTACTGGCTTACCTTATTGTTGTTTTTGCCGGCGATCCTTAACGCATTGAAATTGGGCGGTTTGCTCGAACCCGTCCGCGGAATGGTGGACGAGGTGCTCGCATATCTGCCGAACTTGCTTGCCGCGGGCCTTATACTTGTCGTCGGCTGGCTGGCAGCTCGTATCATTCGCCGTGTTGTTGTGAATGTGTTGATGGCGCTCGGCGTCGACAAGTTAAGCGACCGTGTTGGTCTGAAGGCCACTCTCGGTGCGCAAACGCTGTCCGGACTGGCCGGGCTGATCGTTTATATCCTGATTCTGATCCCGGTCATTATCGCTGGCTTGAATGCGCTGAGTTTGGATGCCGTCACGGCGCCGGCGAGCCAGATGCTGGTGGCATTCCTCGGCGCATTGCCGAAGCTGTTTGCCGCGAGTTTGGTTTTGTTCATTGCGTTTATCGTTGGACGCGTCATTGCCGGTTTGGCGGAAAATTTGCTGCAGGGCATTGGCCTGGACAAGATCGCTACACGGATGGGGTTGTCGGAGAAAACGCTGGACAAGCAACAGGGCCAAATCTCGAAGCTTGTCGGACATCTCATTCTCATAACCATAATGGTGTTCGCTGCGATCGAGTCCTTCTATCTGTTAGGGTTCGAAGCCATCGGTGACCTCGGGACCGAACTCTTGGTGTTCGCCGGTAACATCCTGATAGGTTTCGTCGTGATCGGTTTGGGCCTTTTCTTCGGCAACGTCAGTGCAGGCGCCATTCGAACAATGAAAGTCAATCACGCCGATATCCTCGCCTTGGCAGCGCGCGTGTCGATCCTCATTCTCGCGGTTGCCATCGGTCTTGGCGAAATGGGATTGGCGACGGAGATAATCGTCCTCGCATTTGGCATCTTGTTCGGTGCAATCGCACTCGCCTTGGCCTTGGCCTTCGGTCTCGGAAGCCGCGAGACGGCAGGGCGGCTGTTTGAAGGATGGGTGACGGGACTGGAGAAACCGGGACGCGGAAAAGGCCGCGCGAAGTTGCCGGCGGGCGAGTAAGGTCCTTGCACATAGTCTGTTCGTTTAATCCTGCATCGGGACCGCCGTGTTCGGGGCAGACCCGATCGCAGATTTCGCCGGAAAGTGTCTACTTGACGACCGCCCGATAGGTGCAATTGACCTGTCGGGTATGGGGGGCTGGCGTCCCAAGATCTCCCCAACGCGGGGCGCCGGTTCTCCGGTTTAATGGAAATCTAACAAGAAGTAGCAAGAATAATGCTGTCCATTGAAGAAAGCGTCATAAGCCTAGTCGCTGTTATCCTCCTTCTCGCGGCGAATGCCTTTTTCGTTGCCGCCGAATTCGCCCTTGTGAAGGCGCGTGGCTTTCGGATCGAGAGCTTGGCGAATACCGGCGGCTATTCCGCAAAGCTCACACAACGAATTCAAACCAACCTCGAAGCGTATCTAGCGGCCTGCCAGCTTGGCATTACCATGGCATCGTTGGGGTTGGGTTGGGTCGGCGAGCCCGCCGTTGCGGCCTTGCTCAAACCGCTCGTGTCGCCGGCAGGTCTCAGTGACGCTGCGCTTCATACGATATCGTTTTTGCTCGGCTTCACGATATTCTCCTCTCTCCACATCGTCGTTGGAGAGCAGGTTCCTAAGACCCTTGCCATACGCAAGCCTGAGCCTGTTTCGATCCTTTGCGCCATACCGTTACGGATCTTTTATATTTTCGCCTTTCCCTTGACTTGGCTCTTGAACAGCGCGTCGCGCTCGCTGTTACGGATGATGGGGGTTGCGGAAGCATCGCATGTGGAAGTGCTGACCGATTTGGAAATCCGTGGGATCGTGGATACGTCGGTCGAGCATGGCGAACTCGGCGAAGACAAAGCGGAGATGATCCACAATCTGTTTCGGTTCGATGAGCGGGCAGTCGAGCGGGTAATGCTCCCGCGGATTGAATGCGATGTACTCCGCCTTGAACAACCGCCCGAAGAAAACATTGCGATCATGAAGGAAACGCGGCATTCGCGGTTTCCCGTCGTCGGCAGCGACAACAGCAGTCTCGTAGGCATGGTCCTGCTGAAGGACCTGGTGGACGCGATGCTGGGCGGCAACATGGAACCTTGGTCAGACTTGAAATCGTATTGCCGGGAACCGCTCGTTGTTCCCGAGACGCTGAAGGTTTCGCGGTTGTTCGACATCATGCGTGCGGAGAAAGCCCACATGGCATGTATCGTCGATGAATATGGCGCCTTCGTCGGCCTGGTCACGCTCGAAGATTTGCTGGAAGAAATCGTTGGCGAAATAGTCGATGAAACGGATGTTGAGGCGTCGGAATTTCCGATCCTGGTCACAGCGGCTGGATGGAGTGCGCATGGGCTGGCATCGCTGGCCGACGTGGAGCGGGACACCGGGTTTGTCGTTTCCGATAATTTTAATGCGAATACGTTATCGGGTCTCTTTATGAATCGCATCGAACGGGTCCCCCGCGTTGGGGATAGCATCGTTGAGGGCCCGTATCGCTTCACCGTTGAAGGTGTGAAAGATCGTCATGTCGAGTTGGTATTGATCGAAAAAGATGACGCTAGCCCTGATCAGCCAGAGGGAGAATAGGACATGGAGAAAGTTTTTGACTGGAGCGCACCAATTGTCGCGGCTTGGTCGAGCATGGTGCAAAAACTTTTGGAGTTTCTGCCGCAGCTCGTTGGCGCGATAGTAATTCTTGTGGTCGGTTGGTTGGTGGCTAAAGCTGTACGCGCACTGACTGTCCGGTTGGTCAAAAGTTTTGATCGCGTTTCAAATTTCGTCGGGCTCGGTGATGTTGTTGGTGCAAAGAACATCAATGAGTCATTCGTCACAATCCTTGGCAACGTGATCTTCTGGCTTGTCATCCTTTTCTTCGTGACGGCCGCGAGCAATCTGATCGGTCTAAACATGTTCGCCGGCTGGCTCGATCGATTGATTGGGCATCTTCCGAATATTCTTTCGGGTGCGCTCATCATTCTTGCCGGGATCGTATTCGGCAACCTAGTGAACGACGCCACGCGGACCGCCGCGAGTTCCCTTCCATCCCGGCAGCGAATACTACTCGCTCGAACCGCACAGGCGTTTACAGTGATAACGATGATCGTTATCGGTGTGGACCAAATCGGGATCGATATCACGGTTCTGATCACCATTTTTGCGATTGTAATCGGTGCGCTGCTCGGCGGCGTTGCGTTTGCATTCAGCCTTGGGTCCCGGACGTTGGTAAGCAATCTCTTGGGCGCGCGATACCTTAACAAGGATTATCGCGTTGGTGAGGCCGTTCGCATTAGCGGACTTGAAGGAACAATCTTGGAGATTTCGTCGATTGCCGTGATTCTCGAGACCGACGCGGGCAAAGCAACGATTCCTGCGAAGGTTTTCTCCGAGGAATCGAGCCTTCTGTTGACCCGGGAGGGCGGCAATGCCGAGTAAAAATACCGTCGCGGAATACTTCGTGGAAAACCATCCGCAATCGGCAGCGCGTATCTTGGAGGAGATCGCCGCGCCGGATGCTTCCAAATTTATTGACGTAGTCCCGGATGCGCAAAGCTCGCGATTGCTAGCAGCTATGTTGCCACACCATGCAGCGCGGTGTGTCACGTATCTATCCGATAGTACGGCGGCGAAATATCTCGTGAGGATGGATCCGCGGGCGGTGGCCACGATCTTGCGCCATGTTCCGTCGGCTCAAGCGAACGCGATACTTGATAAAATGCCGCGTGCCTTCAGCGTACGCGTTTCGATTGTCATGAACTATTCATTATCCATGGTTGGCGCCTGGGTTGAGCCTGCCGTCTTTGCTTTGCCGGAGAATTGCTCAGCCGGTGACGGCCAAATGCGGTTCCGGCAGGAAAGCGGATTCGGGTTCCATCGAGTTTTTGTCATTACATCCGATCAAAGATTGCGAGGATTCGTCCGTTTGGCGGCATTGTTGGACGCTCCCGCGGAAAGTTCAATTTTGTCGATCCTCGAAACGGAATTTCACGTATTGAAGGCGAGTACCTCGCTAGACGTGGCGATCGGCGATCCCGGTTGGGAAACGAACGACTATTTGCCCGTAGTCGACAGACGCAACAAGTTCCTCGGTCTCTTACGATTTGCCGCCCTGCGGGCTGCAATTTCAAAACCGCAGACTCAAGCCAGTGACGGTGACATTCCAGGGACGTTCATGGACCTTGCGGAAACCTGTTACTTCGGCCTCGCCGACGTCATGAGCTCAACGCTTGCTGCCGATGGGTTGAGCCGGACTGATAGCGGAAAGGGGAGATAGCCGGATGAATGTGGCCGAAACTGACTCTGATGTGGTCGATGCTTTGGTTCGTCAATTCGTCATTGATTTCCCAAAGGACGCGGCGGCACAACTTGACCAGTTGGATCGGGACGAAGCGGCGCAGTTGCTGGCCGATCTGCCGTTCAAGAATATGGTTGCTGCATGGGAGGCGATGAGCGCTCATGCAGGGTCGGAGGTGCTCCTTCGTTTGGCACCGGACACTTGCAGAGAACTCGCACAACATGCGGACATCGGAAAATTTTCGCTCTTGTTGAGCCGAATGAACGACGAAAGTCGGGAAGCTATTCTAGGCAATCTAGATGAGGCCGACGCTCGCGATATTCGGGCCATGATGCAGTACCCGACCGATTCGGCCGGTCAGCTTATGGACACTCGGATTCTCACTTTCAGGGAAACTCAAACTGTTGCCGAAGCAGTTGCTGTTCTCAAAGACCGCCACCCTCACCGGAGCATCTCGGTGCTTCGAATTGTGGATGACGCGAAAAAACTGACAGGCCTCGTAAAAATGGCGGACTTAGCGTTAGCCGATGAGGGACAGTCACTTGATAGCCTATCGAGCGGGGTGATCGCCGCGGTCTTCCCGATGGATCCTCGCGACGATGTAGTCGAGAAGCTGAACAAGTATGGTTTGGAAGAATTGCCGGTCATCGATAACGACGGTGTCTTACTCGGTGTAATCAGGCATTCCGAACTCCTAAATGCCTTACGGGAATCCGCGACGCTCGATGTCCAGACAATGGTGGGGGCCAGCAAGGATGAGCGGGCGACATCGAGCAGTTGGTTTGCAGTTAGACGGCGGATGCCCTGGCTGCAAGTAAATCTGCTTACGGCATTCCTCGCGGCTGCAGTCGTCGGTCTTTTTGAGGGGACGATTGCAAAGGTAACGGCCTTGGCCGTGTTGTTGCCGGTTGTCGCCGGGCAGTCTGGTAATGCAGGGGCGCAGGCGCTTGCGGTCACGATGCGCGGCCTCGCCTTGCGTGAAATACGCGTGGCGAACTGGCTGAAGGTGATGCGGAAGGAAATGAACGCCGGATTTTGGAACGGAGTCAGCATTGCCGTCACCTGCGCGATCGGCGTTTACGTGTGGAGCAATAGCGTTGGATTGGTCATCGTTATCGCCGTGTCCATGGTCATCTCAATGGTGATGGCAGGCATTGCCGGCGCGCTCGTGCCGATTACGCTCGCCCGGTTGGGCCAGGACCCGGCCGTGGCATCGTCCATCGTATTGACGACCGTGACCGATATCGCGGGCTTCTTTTCTTTCTTGGGTATCGCGACACTTCTTATGAGTATGCTGACATAACGGTCGTGTGCCGCATCAACGTGGGCAAGAGCAGATGTTTCCGATTGTTGGAAATCGCCGCATTAACGTGATCTGTCTTCCGTGTCTTCTGAATGAACGGGCCTTGACGCACCACTGTTCGTCCGCTGCCGAACACTGTGGGCAATCCAGCCGATTACGATTCCGATCGCAAGAACGAAAAAGATGAGAAGCGCGCGCCGGGTGTGAAATCCCCAAAGCAGGAACTGGATTTCAACCTCTGCCACGTTCTGGATCGTAAAGATGACGATGAGTCCGATAAGGATCAGCACCAAAACAAGTCGAATATTCGCCCGCATTCGGATCTCTCAACTCTGATTGTCAGCAGATGTCTTTAGCTATCTCAGACTATTCTCTGCACCGAAACTATTCGCATTCTTGAACGCAAATTTATTTCTCCCCTTTGGGAGAATAAGGCTCGGCCTTACCCGTGCACTGCGGGTTGGAGAGATACGTCTTGTTTGATGCAACGACAAATTTGTCGTCAAGAAACCGGCGACCGATCAGCACGGAATAGCTCATGCCCTCTCGCTTTTCGAGTGTGAACTGAGCTTCCTTGTAGTACCCGCCAAGGCAGGCTGAGAGTAATACAACGGGGCGTCGCTTAACCGGTGTCGAAGCGCGGCGTATTTGCGTCCATCGCAATATTGGGCGTTCAAGTGTTGTCGCTTTTAGCAATGGACCTTCGACGGAAAAACGCGCCCAGTCCTTACCGTCCTTTTTGATTTGATCGAATCTTGTTATGCCGAGGGAGCTCGTCTTCGCGCCGGTATCGATTTTCGTCTTTATCGGAAAATCCAGTCCGGCGATTCGAATATTCTCAATCCAGCCAATGGTCATCGGCTCCGCCGCCAATATTGGGGGCACCAAGCTTGCTGTTACAGCAAGTGCACAAAGCGGGATAGTTTGATTCCAGGATGCCAAAGCGCGGTTCCTTTGCCCGTGTTTTCTCGTCCGCCGTTTAGTTCGGTGCCAACGAGCTAGGGAATGAATTGTATGGAAGTTTCCAGAGAACGGAATTGCCAAGTTGCTGCAAATGGGGAATTGCCAAGAAGAACAAATAGTTGAACTCTGAATCCACGAAACGGCGATTATCTCGCCCAACGATTGGTGGAGCGCGCCAGTTAATGCAATTGCCGTATACTGCTGCACAGAATTTTGGAGGCAATCATGAAGCTCGCCCTATTGTGCCGGAATGCCGAACTCTACAGCCACAAACGGATCGTCGAAGCCGCGGAACAACGTGGTCATGAGATCGATGTCATCAATCATATGCGTTGTTATATAAACGTGACATCGTCGAAACCGGCAATTCACTTTCGGGGTAAGAAGCTTCCGAACTACGACGCGATAATACCCCGCATCGGAGCATCGGTGACCTTCTTCGGGACCGCGGTCGTCCGTCAGTTTGAAATGATGGGCGTTTATTCCGTCAATGAGTCGCTCGCTATCACCCGCTCGCGCGACAAGCTTCGCAGCCTTCAATTGCTGGCGCGCCGCGGGATCGGCCTTCCCGTTTCCGTTTTCGCGCATCGTACGGGGCAAGCGGAAGATATTCTCGAGTTGCTTGGCGGAGCGCCGGTTGTCATTAAATTGCTTGAGGGAACCCAAGGTCTGGGCGTTGTTCTCGGAGAAACCGAGAACTCGGCAAAGAGTATCATTCAAGCCTTTGCGGGATTGGACGCGAACTTCCTGGTGCAGGAATTCATCAAGGAGGCCGGCGGCGAGGACATCCGTTGTCTTGTCATCGGCGAGCGCGTGGTGGCGTCCATGCTGAGGAAGGGGAAGGAAGGCGATTTTCGATCGAACCTCCATCAGGGCGGCGCTGCTGAGATGATCCGGATTACGCCGACCGAACGATCTGTCGCGACATCCGCGGCCCGGATAATGGGTCTCAATGTTTGCGGCGTTGATCTGTTGCGGGCGAACCATGGACCGGTCGTCATGGAAGTCAATTCGTCGCCCGGATTCGAGGGCATCGAAAATGCAACCGGCATCGATGTTGCCGGAAAGATGATTGAGTTCATTGAAAAAGATGCGAAACCGAACCGAACACGGTCGAAAGGTAAAGGTTAATTGGTACGCACAGCATTTGAGATCGGCGGTCACTCCATATCGCCTGGCAAGCGGCGCACAGTCGACATACCGATAAGCCTGTTGTCCAACCATACGCCGATGGTATTGCCGGTTCATGTGGTTCATGGGCGCCGTGAGGGGCCGACGCTATTCGTTAGCGCTGCGATCCATGGGGATGAGATCCTTGGCGTCGAAATCATCCGACGTCTTGTTCAGTCAAAAGCCGTGGCGCATTTGCGTGGAACGATTTTGTTCGTTCCGATTGTTAATCTCTATGGGTTCATCAGCCATATTCGATATTTGCCGGATCGGCGTGATTTGAACCGTTCCTTCCCCGGAAAGCCGAATGGGTCGTTGGCTGAGCAGCTCGCTCATGTCTTCATGTCCGAAATCGTGCAGCGATCGGATTACGGGATAGATCTGCACACTGGGGCCGTTCATCGAGCCAACCTGCCGCAGATTCGGGCAAATTTGCGCGACAAAGAGACCCGAGAACTGGCGCACGCGTTTGGGGCGCCGCTCATATTGAATTCCAGCTTGCGGGACGGTTCGCTTCGTCAGGAGGCGTGCAAGGTTGGATGCGATACTTTGCTCTACGAGGCGGGGGAAGCGCTTCGGTTTGACGAGGTCGCGATCAGAATCGGCATGAAAGGCGTGTTATCGGTGTGCCGCCATTTGGGAATACTCCGTGGCAGGCGCCCGGCTCGGAATTCGAACCCGTCAATCGAATCGCGCTCCAGCTACTGGCTGCGCGCGCCGGCCGGAGGAATTCTTCGCGCCCATAGAGGACTGGGCGATTTTGTAACCGCAGATGAAGCGATCGGATATATCTCAGATCCGTTCGGCCATAAAGACGTAGAAGTGATGCCGCTGAAAAGTGGCGTGATTGTCGGCCGGACAAATTTGCCTGTCGTCAACCAAGGAGACGCGCTGTTTCACATTGCGAGAATTTCGGCTAGCGACCATGTGGAAGATCACGTCGAACAAGTCGAGCAGGAACTTGAGAATGATCCATTGTTCGATGATTCCGCCATTGTATGAGCGTTACGCTTTATGACGTATAGGGGTCAGTACCCATCCAGGGTGCCGACTTGCTAGGTTCCCTCTGCCGGGCCGGTAGGGGCGCGTTCAGCAGTTGACACGGTGTCAGGCTTTGTCGGTTTCCGAGGTGGACGTCTAGCTGGTTTTTTGCTGGCATTGTCCGTGTTCGTCGCAGTGTCACTCTTTCCCTTGGGGGGAGCGACGGCAGCTGTCGCGGAGGCAATCCCAAACTCTTTCAGTCCCACTTCTAACGCCGCTGAAAGGCGTGCTCCCACATCCCAGACATGTTCGGCATTGCACCAAACGGAGACTCTCATTTCCATGGCATCGGCTGTTACGTCATCGATCCGAATATGCAGGTCACGTTCTTTGTTGATGTTGGGATCCTGCAAAGCTGTTTCTTCTATAACGGGTCGAATTTCTGAGAACGATTTGGATCGGTCGACAGTCAAGTTAAAGGTGACCCGCTTGTCGCGGATACGTGAAAAATTCTTGATCGATCGCGTCGTCCACATCGCGCCGTTTGGGACTGCTACCAGTATTCCGGCCGGTGTGGCGATTTCAGTATGAAACAAGCTGACGGCCTCCACGATACCTTCAACCCGTTCGCCGGCGACGTAGTCGCCAACCGTATAAGGGCGCAGGAAGTAAATGAACATGCCGGTAAAGATGTTGGTAAGCGAGCTTCGCAAACCGATTGCGATGGCGAATCCAAATATGCCGAGCGCTGCGAGCAAACTGGCAATATCTGTACCGAGTGCATCCAACAGGACAATTGCGGACAGTGCTACGACGGCAACTCGGCAACCGCGCGCAATGGCGCTGATGCTGCGCTGCTCAAATTTGGAATGCCCATCGAACCATCGAACCGCCAGTTTCTCGACCCAAATTGAGGCAACCCAAGCGATCAGCAGGAAGGCGACACCGCCAATCACAGACAGTCCAAGTTCTAGTCCGACTTCCAGCAGCTTCTTTTCCATGTGGTGTTTACCTTAATTGGCCACTGGCCCCATTTCAGGGCCAATTGTGCTTCTGCCTGAATGGCCTACAAGCGGCCGTTAGCCACGATGACCAGACATAATTTTTCCATGGTCTCTAGGACTATTCGATCCGCAGCTTGCGTTCAAATCAATGTATTAAGATCGGATAGGGTGCAATGTCTGTATCGAATTAGAGGCCTATCAAAATTGCCCAGTGCCATTCCTATCGGATGGTTCAATTCCTGCCCTTGTCTGACCACTGATGCCATGTGCAACCGTCGCGTGCTTCGAGCCATGTTGCAGGTCTGATGGTAAGGCAGATCGCTGTACTCGTTTATTGCTAACTGGACAGATTTTGGGAAGAGCCAAACGGGATGTTTGAGCATTAGAATTTCGGCGATCGACAACTTTAACTGTCAGGTGAATCGAATCGGTCAAATGACAGTCTAAAGAGGGCTCGAGTTGTTAATCGGATGTATCCGAAAAAGGGCTTTGTCACATGTCTTATCGCAACGTCTTGTTACCAATCTTTGGAGAGCATCATGACGAATCGGCGCTGCGTGCTGCCTCGCAAATCGCCCGGCTCCACGACGGCCATATCGATGGCTTGCTCATTCAAATTGATTTGATACGGGAAATTTCTTTACGCGATGAATCGATGAGCGCAATCCTCATTCGGGATCTTGCGAAGAGTGTTCAGGAAAGCAATCACCAGGCGGAACAGTTCGCACGGCGTCGCTTTGAGAAAATTCTCGCAGAAGAGGATATCCCGTTGAACGTGGCGTCGGACCCTAAGTTGACTCCGTCGGCGACTTGGAATGTTGCGGTCGGTCGGCAGGTGGAAACGGTGAGCATGAAAGGGGGAGCTTACGACCTAATCGTCTATTCGTTGGATTTGTCTCGTTCGAAGCATGATGCGACTGAAATTTTCGAAGCTCTGTTGTTCCGGTCCGGGCGCCCTGTTCTATTAGCACCTAAAGTTTTACCGGCGAATATCGGCAAGACCGTGGTGCTGTGTTGGAATAGGACCGTTCAGTCAGCTCGCGCAGTTGTTGCCGCCATGCCATTTCTGGTTCGGGCCGACCGTGTCATCCTATTGTCGGTATTGACCGGCGCTAAGCAGGGACCGGACCCGAATGACTTAGCGCGTACCCTGACCTGGCACGGGATTCTAACGGATATCGTTGAGGTCGACCCGGACGGCCGGTCGGTAGGGCGTATATTGCTCGATGAAAGCGCGAAAGTATCCGCCGATCTGATGATTATGGGGGGGTATTCTCGCAATCGTTGGAGCGAAGTGATACTTGGCGGCGTCACTCGCTACATTCTGGATAATGCCGAGACGCCCATCCTTATGGCGCACTAGATCTTGTAGATCTCTCGAAGTGCGTTGGAGCGGATAATAGTTTGGAACGTAGTGCTGGTCCGATTGGGCAATGAATTTGATTTGCCACTCCGGCAAAAAAATATGAAAGAAATTGAATGGCGAAACATGATGCGACAAAAGCTGGCTTAGAAGCTCGGCTCAAGGAATTAACGGATGAAACTCGCGAGATTGACGCCGAGCTTCGGGCCCCACTCGACGTGGATGCCGATGAGCGTGCTGTGGAACTGGAGGACGATGAGGTCCTGGAGGAATTAGGCAATACTGCGCTGGAGGAAATTGCTCAAATTCGCCAAGCCTTGCGGCGAATGGATGCCGGAACATATGGCATCTGCGTAGACTGCGGCCAAGCAATTGACGAGCGACGCCTAGCGGCTATTCCACACGCGGCAACATGCATCGATTGCGCCGGCTAACCAGAACTTACCTTTGCGGAGGTTCGCGCAGAATCGTGTACTCGACCCGCATCAATTCTATGTTTGCCGCCTTGACTGTTTCTTACGTTCCTCAGGAATCGTATTAGCTGGAGTGACGGCAGAAACCTGGAGAGTTCAATGACGAGCGACGATCAATCTAAATTTATGGCCGATCAAGTATCTGGAGTTTCCGCGATTCTGCTCGCGGTTGTTCGCACCCTTGAGGAAAGCGGCGCGCTTAATCGGGAGGATCTTGTAGACGTCATCAACGAGTTTCGAAGCGACATGAAGCCGGATGAACTCGACAGCGGGGAAGGATTCATGATCGATCGCTTCTTGGACGTTTTGAAGGACGAAAAACTGACGCGCTTCGAGTTCGATTAGGTGAACTGGCCGGTGGAGCATATGTTCAAATATGTGTCGGCCGATTTGACGCTGGCTGAGTACCTTTAATTTGCCAGCATTGCATTAACTACGGAAACCATGATGCAGTAGCCAATCTACTCGCTTCCGCGCGGTTCGACGCGCGGATCCAGTTCGTAGGCGACATGTGTTGTTCGTGGTACGAACACGACGGGTTCCTGTTCCTGGATCGGAAGAGGTGCACGTCGATGCATGCGGTACAACCCGAAGAATACCGTGACAATCATCACCCCGGCTAATAACGCATACAGACCGAAGGCACCCATCCAACCCATCATCAGCCCGGCAATCAACGGGCCTAAAATGGCCCCGCTTCCATACACTAGAAGCAACGAGCTACTGGCGGAGACAAGATTTTCCGGGTCCAGGAAGTCATTGGTATGGGCGACGGCGATCGAATAGATCGGAAATGTAAAGCCACCAAAGACGATCGCGAGACCAAAAAGCGCGAGCACGGACCCGCCTCCGGTCAAAACCATCGCAAGGCTGGCGGCGGCACTCACGGCGCAGACCAAAGTGAGAACCCGCCGACGGTCCAGCCGGTCAGAAAAGCGACCGAGTGGCCAGAGCAAGAATAAGCCACCAAGAATCGTCGCCACCATGAAGATCACGGTGTCCCCCTCGGATAGTCCCAGCGTCCTGCAAAATACTGGCGCCATGCTCCAAAACGCCCCGAGCGCCAGCCCGCTTGCGAAGCAACCCGCGACGCCAAAGGGCGAGAGTTGATAGAGCGACGACAGCCCCATCGGGTGCGCGCGCTGCGGCGCGGGTGCCGGCGAACTTGCCAGCGTAACCGGGACGAGCCCGAGCGAGATCAATACAGAGGCAACGCAAAAAATTTCGAATTCACCAGGGTTCGGAAGCAACAACAACGGTTGACCGGCCGCTAACGACGCAAGGCTCACCATCATGTATATGGACAACACGCGTCCCCGGTTGGTGTTGTCTGACCGATCGTTCAGCCAACTCTCGGTGACCATGTAGAGGCCGGCGAAGCAGAATCCTAGGATTGCCCGCAAGATTGCCCAAGCAACGGGCGATTCGACCAAGAGGAAAACGAGGGTCACGGCGGACGATATCGACGCCATTGCCGCGAATGTCCGAATGTGTCCCGCGCGCTCAATCAGGTAAACGCAACGGAGAGATCCGGCGATGAACCCGGCGAAGTATGCTGACATGACAACCCCGGTGACTTCGAGGGGGAAGCCGAGGCTTACCGCGCGAACGCCCAACAACGTTCCGAGGAGGCCGTTGCCGACAAGGAGGATACCGATTCCACTTAAGAGCGCGACGAGCGGGAACAGGATGGCATTCATCGACAGCTCAGCATAAATCGCGCCCGAACGCGCAATGGGGTCAAATACGCTGGCCCAATTACCGTGTCAAAACAAATTCGATACAATTGGAACACAGAACTTCAGCAGCCGATAAAAAACCTTGACGCTGAAAACGGCCGGCGTCATCGTAATTTCACTCCGCAACGGGCCGCTGGGCGGCAGGGGGAAGCGTTCTCCCGATTTGGGCGTTGGCCCTGTCCCCACCAGTCGACCGCCAGGGAGGGCGTTAGCGTCCGCCAGTCGGTTTGTACATTCCGCTAGCGCTGTTTTTGGCAATTTTCGCCGATCGAGGCGTTAGGGAAGGTCGACATGCTCCATACCGGGAGCGGAGTCCGTCTCACATTGGAAACGACAGTGGATTTGTTGGCGGTGATGCACACGCATGCCGAAAGCCTGCGTGTGCTTTTCCGTTCAGAACTAATCCAAGCAACGAAGAGAGATTAACCGGAATGGCACGTATAACCGTTGAAGACTGTATTGATGCGATCCCCGACCGGTTCGAACTGGTGTTGCTGGCGGCGGAAAGGGCGCGTGCGCTTGGCCGTGGGGCCCCGTCTGATCTGACGCCGGGCCGGGACAAACGACCCGTGATCGCGCTTCGCGAAATCGCTAGCGGAACCGTCGAACCCGAAGCACTCCGCAATGGCTATATCGCAAAGTTCCGGAAAATCGACGAGGATGATCTACTAAATAAGGTGTCCGACCAATTCGAACCTGAATCAATCATCGTGCCCGACCAGAATACCTCGTGGCAGGACAATGATTTTGGATCGCGATCCGAAGATATCGAAGCATCCGATATTCAGAACGAGGAACCCTCTCGGCGGGACAACAAATTTCAGTCGACACTCGACGACATGTAGAGAATGCCGGACGACATCTAGAGTTACGCGCGGGAAATCGGATGGCAGGCACCACCATTTTATGGGTGTGGAACTTCACCTTTTGTTCCTAGCGGACATGTTCACTTGGCAGGTCCAAATAGAAGTCCGCGTGCAGTGAATGGGCGACTTCCAATCCCGGACCGTCGAGCCGCTATTCTAAATTTCTGCAGCTTTCAAATTCGATGCCTTGGTCGTCTTTGAGATTTCAACCGCGGTATTGCGTGTCCTCGATTGGTTTCAGAGTTCGTTGCGGGTGCGGCCAACATCGATGCGCGTTGCGGCTTTCAGAGATTTATATAAACAATGGATTTTACTATGAAAAATCCGTTATATCTATTTTGATCTGCTGTGCATTTTCCTCTTGCGGGGACCAAAAAATAGGCGCATTTAGATTCTTAACGCACAACGTCCGGCTCCCGAAAATGGGTCACATCTAGACGAATCGGCGACAGCAGTGCGCACCCTGGAGAAAATCGAAATGAGCGCGATTTACGGTATTGATCTCGTATGTATTGGCGTGTTCCTGCTCGCCTACCTGGGCTTTGTGAAACGGGCGTCGATTCCTGCTAGATGGACAAAGTCGGCAGTCCTAGTAGGTTCGATTGTGTTTGTACTGTTGGTGGAGATGGTTTTTGGCACAGTCCTCACCGTTCAGGCTTTCCTGACTATGTCCTACGACGAGTTTGGCGTTCTTGAGCTCTTGTTCGCTGGCGCACTCGTAGCGTCCACCGTAATGGCATGTCGCGAGTTGAGACAATCGAAGGTGCAACCAGCTGACGCCAAATGATAGGCGATCTGGTAACGGCCTTACCGTGGTGCAAGCTTGAGGCCTATTGATTCGCAGCACGTAACCGGTTGTGGATAACGGCCATGCCATTCTCATAACGGGGGCAATGCCCGCTTCTGGGCACCGCTAGTCGACGCCCGTTTTGCTTCCGGGAGCAGGAATTCTTAGTGTGTTTCGGGACTTCCGTTAATGACCGATACTGTTGATAAAGTCGGACGACGAGACCTGCTGCGCAATTTTGGAATGCCGAATGTGGTAGTGACGGATCATTGTTGCAGTTGAAGCCCGCTCCGCGACTCATTTGTTCGTGTCGTTCGTCGAAAAAGACTTTATCAACAGTATCGACCCGCAAGAAACCTCGGCTCTAGCGGCTCTGACTTCTACGCTCAGGTCATAATGGATGTCGATATTCGCCTACGGTACAGACGCAATTACTCAACAGTTAGAATGCTGGTCATATCGGCAGCTGGAGGATTTGCGAGGTTTGGGTTATTGCCTGCCGGAAGCTAAAACTCACCTGAAAGATCGGAAACGGCACGAGCGTCGGATGTGGTGCTTTGTATTCCTATGAAAAATCAGGAGTCGGTCATGGATCAGCGCACAGAGCAACAACCCTGGGAAGACCTCCGCAATCTGGCCGCCACTAATGATATCGCTGGACTCAAGGCCTTCATCGACTCGCTTTCTGCGAGTGAGGCGCTACGGGCCATATTTCATCTCAGTCCAGAGGATCGTGAGCAGGTTCTGACAAAGCTTTCGCCCGAGGAAGCGGCTGATCTAATCGAAGACATACCGGACGAACATGCCGCTGACATTATCGAACAGCTGCCGACTGAAAAAGCGGCGGC
This sequence comes from Alphaproteobacteria bacterium, assembly GCA_965228425.1. GTDB lineage: Bacteria > Pseudomonadota > Alphaproteobacteria > UBA8366 > UBA8366 > JAJFJD01. The sequence goes on from OZ245815.1 coordinate 1,517,175, forward strand.
AATCCTGAACGAGATGGATAGCGATGACCAAGCCGACGTCCTTGGTGAAATGAAGGAGGACGACGCCGAGACAATACTTGGCCAAATGGAGCCCGAAGAGGCCAAGGATGCCCGCCGGCTGATGCAGTATGAGGACGATGAGGCGGGCGGCCTCATGATGACAGAGGTTTTTGCCTTCGAAGAGGATGTCACGGTCGGTGACGTGCTGGAAGCGTTGCGCTCGGTCGGTGAGAGTGGCGAAATTCTTCAAATCAAAGAAATTTACGTGATTTCCCGCTGGAAACGGCTGATCGGTGTTGTCCAGCTCAACGATGTTGTCTTGTCTCGCCGCACGACAGCGATCGCGGATTTGGTTACACCGTCATCTTTTATCACGCCCGCGACGAAACTCGACGAGTTGGAACAGATTTTCAGCCGCAGCGAAGTCTCGACCCTCCCTGTCATCAATCCACATGCGCGCGTGATTGGGGTCGTGGCTCGTGACGCTGTTGCCGAGGCACTGAGCGAACGGGCGGCAGAGGAGTATCGAAAGCTTCAGGGTATTGTCGGTGGCGACGAAATCCGCACAATGCCGCTTTTGATACGGTCGCGGAGGCGCCTGTCCTGGCTTAGCATCAACATTGTTCTTAACATTATCGCGGCCAGCGTCATCGCGTTATACGAGAGTACCCTGAGCGCCGTGATCGCGCTCGCGGTCTTTCTCCCGATCATTTCCGATATGAGCGGATGCTCCGGCAATCAGGCTGTAGCAGTGAGTATGCGCGAATTATCGCTGGGTCTCGTAAAGCCGTATGAAGTATTTCGGGTATGGGCCAAGGAAATTACAGTCGGCGTCATTAATGGACTCTCGCTCGGCTTTCTACTTGGGGTCGCGGCGTGGTTCTGGAAAGAGAACATAATTTTGAGCCTTGTCGTGGCGAGCGCGCTGGCACTAAATACCTTCGTCGCAGTTTCAATTGGTGGATGCGTCCCACTTCTACTCAAACAAATAGGTGTCGATCCCGCTGTCGCTTCGGGCCCAATTCTTACGACGGTAACTGACATGTGCGGATTTTTCCTGGTCTTAAGCATCGCTACCCTGATGCTTCCGCTACTGCTGTCGGGATAGGGTTAAGACCGCCGACCGTCGACTTGTCGCAATCCGATTCCACGGAAGATTCGGCACCGCCGTTCAATTCCCGCGCCCAAATGACCGCCAAAGGGACGAGGTAATGTCGGTTTGAAACGGCATGTAGGCAATCTTCTATGGTAACGCCTGCCATACTCGCACAACTCCTTTTTCAATCATGTTCTTGTGGGAAGAAGATGTGGTCGTGCTGGTTAGCCCGCGATGTATCGGCGCATGGAGTCGGCCTCGGCCTGAACCTCGTCGAGCCGAAGTTTGACGATGTCGCCGATACTCACGATGCCGGCAAGCTTGTCGTTCTCCACGACCGGCACATGACGTATCCTCTGCTCGGTCATAGCCGCCATAATTCCGGCGACGCGGTCCCCGGCCTGGCAAGTAAAAACGTCTTTCGTCATGAGATCGCGAACCGGATGGTCGAGAACCTCAGCGCCGAAAGACTGCAATCCTCGAACCACGTCGCGTTCCGAAATAATGCCCTCAATGTTTTTCTCATCGACGCTGACAACGAGGGCACCAGTATCTTCGGATTCTAATGCCGCGATGACATCTGTGATCTTCGCCTCCGGGGACACGGTGGCAACGTAGCTTCCTTTTGCTTTCAGAATTTTCTCGATGTTCATGGTCAAAACCTTTCTAGTTCTTGCCTGTGGCTTGGTGTGCGCGCGAAGTTTTTTGGTTAGATCTCACCGGAAGTGGGGGGCAAAAACCGTCTTATCAACGCTTCAGGAAAGTGAATTTTGTTGAACATATGTATTGAGAATTCGAATACGTAGAGCGGACCTGGAATCCATGCGACTCAACGCTTCTTCCGACTGTAATTCGAAATCGTACTGCTGCGGGTTTGGGTAGTCTTTGTGCGAGACCGATGCCGGTGCGCCACCAAGCACAATTAATATTTGATTTATTGAAGTTATCTATAAAAAATATTCGCTTTTAAAATAGTAAGCCGCAGCCCATAAGAAGCCTAAATGAAGCGCCGGCAGCGGCAAAGCAACGAAAAGAACCGCACCGTAATTTCTCGTTCTCTTCTCGCGCAACGCCGACGGCATGGCGGGTTTTTCGCAATTCCTGTTAAGAGGGAGTCGTGAGTATGTATTTGATTCTTGGGTTAGGTGTTTTGGGCGCGTCGATACTGTTGATCGCATATTTATCGGCGGAAGGCCGGCGCCCTGAGGGCGCGCGCGGTGTGCTGCCCAAATGGTTTGTTCAAACGCTGTTCTATCTCACTTTTGCGGGCCTGCTCTTCGGCGCAGCCGTCTCTATTGATGCGCTTTTGCATGCGAAGGCGTTACAGTTCGGTTGGGTAGCAGGTGTGGTCAGCCTGCTTTTGTTCGCCGGATTTATCTTTGCATGGCGGGCGATACGCCGCCCGCTGCCCGCTGATATGGATACGGTAAGCGTCGGAATTGGGCAAACTACACGCCCGACGCCGACTGTATCGCGAAACGGGAAAACAGACCGGCAGAAGCGGTCCGGCCGAACTCATCGAAAAAGTGCCGCATGAAAATCGGGCTTATCTGGGCCCAACGACGAACCGCCCTTCCCATGTCGGAAGGGCGGTTTTTTCAGCATCGGCAAACCGTTGATTTAACATAACGGCAATGGCCTCCCGAGATGGGCGGCGGAGACGTTCTGCCAATCAAAAGCCCCTATCATCCATACCCGGCGTCGTACGGCCCGCCACCGAAGGCGCCGTTCTTCTTCTCGGGCCTATCGGCAACCATTGCTTCGGTGGTTATCATCAATCCGGCCACCGATGCGGCGTCTTGGAGCGCTATACGCACGACTTTCGTCGGATCGATAATCCCCGCATCGAACATGTCGACGTATCGATCCTCCTGTGCATCGTAGCCGAAGTTGTCGTCATTGCGCTCAAGGAGTTTTCCGACGATCACCGAACCCTCTTTGCCGGCGTTTTCCACGATCAATCGCGCCGGCGAGGCGAGGGCCTTCCGAACGATGGCGACGCCTGCCTTCTGGTCGTCGTTTTCGGTCGTTAGACTGTCGAGGGCGCGTGCGGCGTAAAGTAAGGCAACGCCGCCGCCGGGCAGAATTCCTTCTTCTACCGCGGCGCGGGTTGCGTTTACTGCGTCATCGACGCGATCTTTACGCTCCTTGACTTCGATCTCGGTGGTCCCGCCGACGCGGAGTACTGCTACGCCGCTCGTAAGTTTTGCAAGCCGTTCCTGTAGTTTCTCGCGATCGTAGTCGGACTTCGTCTGCTCTATCTGCTGCCGAATTTGGGCACAGCGGGCCTCGATGTCCGCCTTGCGGCCGGCGCCACCGATTATTGTCGTATCGTCTTTTTTGATTGTTATTCTCTTTGCACGACCGAGCATGTCCATGGAGACACTTTCCAGCTGTATACCGAGATCTTCGGAAATCACCTGACCGCCGGTTAGGGCCGCGATGTCTTGCAGCATTGCTTTGCGTCGATCGCCGAATCCCGGCACCTTCACCGCCGCGCATTTGAGACCGCCGCGCAGCTTATTCACCACCAACGTTGCCAGGGCTTCGCCCTGCACATCTTCCGCTAGAATGAGCAATGGCTTTCCCGACTGAACGATTTTTTCCAGCAGCGGCAGGATGGGTTGCAAGCCGGTGAGTTTCGGCTCGTACAGCAAGATGTACGGCTCTTCCAGTTCAATCTGCATTTTGTCGGCGTTTGTAATGAAGTAGGGTGAAAGATAGCCGCGATCGAACTGCATGCCCTCGACGACTTCGAGCTCGGTCTTCAGGCTTTTAGCCTCTTCGACAGTGATGATGCCGTCGCGGCCGACGCGTTTCATCGCCTGGGCCAGAAAGTCGCCGATCTCTTGATTGCCGTTGGCAGATATGGTGCCGACTTGGGCGATCTGGGCGTTGGTTTCGATATTCTTGGATCGCGACTTCAATTCTTCGAGGACGGTTTGGACTGCCAGGTCGATGCCGCGCTTCAGGTCCATCGGATTCATCCCGGCGGCCACCGCCTTAACGCCTTCGCGCACGATCGACTGTGCGAGCACCGTCGCCGTCGTCGTACCGTCGCCGGCCAGATCGTTGGTCTTCGAAGCCACCTCGCGCACCATTTGGGCGCCCATGTTCTCAAACTTGTCCTTGAGCTCGATCTCCTTGGCGACGGTCACGCCGTCCTTGGAAATCCGGGGCGCACCGAACGACTTGTCCAGCAGGACGTTGCGTCCCTTTGGCCCGAGCGTGATTTTCACGGCATCTGCCAAAATGTTGACGCCTTTCAACATCCGATTTCGCGCATCGGTGTGAAAATGGATCTCCTTCGCGGCCACTTGTTGTTCACTCCTTTACATTGGGGGCGTTATTGGCCCCCGTTGCTTCATTCCGTTGCGCTTCCCTACGTCTGAAACGCGATCAAACGAAGTACGCGGGTCGTGCAACTCGGCCGATTTGACATGGGAAATGTCCGCACGCGATCAACACATAGGACAGATGAAATTTTCTTAAGCATGATATTTGAAATTCGAATTGGCCGATGGCCTCCGTCCCATGCCTTCTTGGAAATCGCGAATACATAAAGTGTTGGTATGAAGAGCGAATTGATTAGAACCTTGTCGCCCGCATGCTGGCAGGAGGTCTGAGCGTTTGAACCGTATAACTGTGAACATGCGGTCAGGTGGGGTTTTGTTTGGTTGCAATTCGCCTCAGATTTTTGAGCGCGACTGGAAGAATCTGGTCGTCTCCGTCGGCTGGATAGACCACGTAAGCGGGGTAATGAAACACCGGAGCGCGCGGTACGAGTTTGAGAGCGCCGGCATCGATGAAAGGGACGACCAGGCGCCTGGGAAAGTAACCGGACGCCCGGTTCTCAAGCAGATAGTTCAGGCTGAGAGAGCCGAGCTCCATATACAGACCGGGGGGTGAAAGCTGAGGAAAATTGAGGCTGTGATCGGCCCGGAATTCAGTGCCCCAATCGATATACATATAACTCTTGCTGCGGTCGAGGCTGGGTTTGGGTTCGCTCGAAACGAGTACCAACTCGTCTTCGAAAAGGAGTTCAAGCTCAAAACCTGGTCTGCTCTGAGGCGTGTACATGACGCCTATATCGACGGTGCCGTCGACCAAACGCTGCATCAGATCAGCTGAGGTAGCCATCTGCGCCCTGATCGCGACATCGGGCGCCCTCGATCGCATTCGAGCCAGCCAATCGAGAAGAAACCCATGCCAGAGGCTGAACTGCCCGCCGAGGGTGAGGGCTGCTTGGTAGCCTTCCGGCAAGGAAACCTCAAGACGCGCCTGCTGCCAGATTCGAACCAGTGCAAGCGCATGTTTTTGGAATTGAGAACCCGCGGGCGTAAGCGTCGCACCGGCTTTGGTTCGCTCGAACAGCTGCTTTCCAAGCTGCTCTTCGAGCGACTTTATGCGCATACTGACCGTCGATTGGGTCACGAAGACGCGGTCGGCAGCCTCGACAAAGCTGCCCGTTTCGACGATAGCCAGAAAGGTTCGGGCGAGTTCGATATCCATATTAGCGGCTTTCGCTGGTTCTGATTTCAAATCTTCGTTTGCGGCATTCACGCGTCCTGTGACGAAAATATTTAAAAATCGAATATCAAACTACAATAAATTTCATTTGCTCAATATTAAATTCGGTCTCACATTGATCGTTACCGGCGAATAGTCGCCGGTTTCTGGAGGATCAAGAGATGAAGCTCAAAAAAACCACGAAGTCGACGAGTCGGACCAAATCGTCCTCGCGGCGAGAGACGCCATCGTACTTGAAGTCGGATCCGCAAAAGGCTGCGTCGGCAAAAGCGAGCACGAAGCTGTCCGGCGCACAGCGCTAACCCCGCGGACATCCCCAAGGCACTCGTGTGATAGGAGTAAGTAATCAATGACAAAGCATATTGTATTGGCAATTGTGGCGGCGGCTCTTTTCCCGCTGCTGATAAGCCAGGCAAATGCTTTCAACCTGACCAACCGAGACGTCGCTGATCAGCGGATCTTGGTTAGCGAAGGCAGTGCTGAGCCTATGACCAGGAACATGTTGCTGGGGTCGAACCAAACGATCGACGGGCTCAGCCAGAAAGGGTGCACGATCACCCTTCAAAACAGCGGCTTCAAGAAAAGTTTCGAAGGCACGAGACTGCCTAGTTTCGAAACGGCTATTTCGTGATCGGCGAGTAACGGCTCCGTCTAGGGAGGACGTCCGAGGTGGGGGGCGCCTGGTGAAGGCCAGGCGCCCCTGCATTGTATTGGCCCATTCGTGCACTGATGAGCGCCCGTTATTCAAGCAATGCTTGGGACCTACTGTGGCACGTCCGGAAAGCATCGATCGGGTTCTTGCGGCGCGAATACTCACAATCACTGCCGCGTCTGCGGACCGAATTAATCGGTGAGGATTTGCTTATATTACAGGGCGAAGTACTGCGGGAATGTTAGCTCGAATCGATCGGCTTTAATTAGGTCAGCGTCCGCTGCTGGCTGAGGCTGTTGAAAAAGTCGGCTGTTGGGCGATGCGTGAATTTGATCAAAATTCTTTTGCAGCGGGCGCTACGCCTCAAAGGCAGCCTCAGCGGCCGTTAGTGCCGCCGGGAGGACGTTTCGCTATGTTTTACGCGGTCCCCCCTCATCAAGGCTGCATGTTGTTATTCAGCGCGCAAGAAACTTCTCGCCGACGGCCCATGAAAGAGTTTTTCAACAGCCTCGGCTAGGAGCAGAAGTTCGCGCGGCTTCGGAATGAGGCCGCCTAAGGCCTGAGATTGGACATTCAAGCGACCGCGTGCGATTTCCGCTAACGATCCTGCGCGGGCCTTAGCAGCTGTCAGCTTTGATCCATTCCTCTGAGACGAATTGAGCCATGGGGCTCCAGAGAAACCAGTTGGCAAAGTCACGTTCAAAGCGTGGCGCGCCATCAATGCGGATCAGGTCTTCCGATACCGCATGGCGGAGAGAGATCCTGTTCAGCCAGACCTGATAGAAGGCAGATAAATCGGCTGTTACGACCAGGACTATCTCAAATCCGGGGTCCGAGAGACAAACTGATGCCTCCCCCTCATTGATGACGAACCAGAACTGTCCCTTTCGGCCGATTTCGAAGTCGAAGGCGATCGTGATGCGCCCAGGTGGCAACGCCTCGACATTCAGGCGATGCTGCATTCGCCAAAGTAGCAGCCCAGGGTCGAGTTCGTCCTCATTGGGCTTGTCGAATGCCCATGCAGCACCCCACCTCCCCATTGCGTGAACCACTGCCTTCAGGTCTCTGCCGGCAGACGTTAACTCGTAGCGATAGCCCCTCGCTTCCAACGGTACGCGATTGACGACGCCGTTCGTTTCCAATCGGCGGAGGCGATCGCTTAACATCGATCGAGGAATTCCAGGCAACCCCCTCGCGATTTCGTTGAACTTCTCCATCCCGCCGATGAGTTCGCGAACGATCAGCAAGGTCCAGCGATCTCCGAGAATTTCGTTGGCTTTCGCGACCGGGCAGTACTGTCGATAAGGCTGCATGGTGAAATTATGGCCAAACAGACTCTGAAATGAAGTCCAAAGTTTGGACTATTTCGGATGACACCCTCGTGCACAATGATTGCAGAACTTCGAGGAAACGTGGAGCCAACCAATGTTTGACAAAGAGCAATTCGTCGAAGACTGCAAAGACGCGATTGGCGATGGGCAAAAAGGGATCCGCGAAGTCGTCGAGCGCGCTGTTTCCGATCCGGCGGCGGTAAGCCGGGCGATGGGGGAGCCAACCGATGCGGGGATAGTTCCGTTAATCCGATCTAAAGACCTGACAATCATGCACTTCATCTGGGCACCGTACATGACCCTAGTGCCCCACAATCACAATATGTTCTCTGTCGTCGGGCTTTACTCGGGCCGCGAGGACAATGTGTTTTGGCGACGGGCGGACGGGGCGATCGAGGTAGCGGGCGGGCAATCCCTGGGTTCCGGGCAGGTGGCGACATTGGGTCGTGACATAATTCATTCGGTCATCAATCCGATCGGCAAAAAGACGGCTGCATTTCATGTCTACGGAGGTGATTTTCTGGGGCCGGACGATGGACGCAGCCAGTGGGAACATGAAACGCTGGAGGAAAGGCCGTGGGATTTAAGTGCAGTCAAAGCCCGGTTCCGCGAGTTCGATTGCCGTTACGAAATATGGTATTCAGGCCGCCGAAATTAGTGTCGGAACATCCAACTTTGGCATAATCGTTTTCCACCCGAAAGTAGGCGTTATCCGGTTAATTTGTTTCGTTCGCTTCCACCAGAGAACTCGTTACGCTTAGCATCCCCATACTAAGTATCTCAACCGCACGTGTTTCAAGGATTGTCTCCGGAGCTTGAGGGCTACTGGGTTCTCTCAACCCTTGATTTGGCGCGCTAGCATGGTCTCGAAGTTGGCGCAGCGAAGTGAAATAGGCTCTTTCCTATCTCAAAGCCCTCAAGAAATTCGACTCCGAATCGAGGACACTTTAGCCACTGAACCACGCATTGCGGCCGCAATGCGCTCTCCGACGGCGTCGTTCGCTGCTCGCAGTGGGTCCGCAGCAAGATGTGCATATTTAGCTGTTGTCGTCGTTTGCCGATGTCCAAGCAATGCGCCAATTATTGGTAGTGATGCGCCTCCCGCGGCGGCCATACTTGCAAAGGAATGCCGAAGATCGTGAATGCGTACGTCAAGCAACCCGGCTGGCAACTCTAGCTTCCGCCGGTTTGCCTCATCCAGAATTTCGGGCACCGAAGGCATCTGGTTATTGATTTTTGCTAGGGTCTGTATCACTGCAGACGCGTCGATATCGTCTTCCCATAGCAGGAATGTTGCTCGTTTTCTTATCCGGCGCCATGGCGCTTGTAGATTTACTAGTCCGGCCCCTGGTTTGCCGCCCGGAATTACGTGCGGATTGTTTTGCAAACGAGGCAACTTCGCTAGAACCTCCATAGCGGGAGCATTTAAATAAATTGGTTTCGCGCCAGTCTTGCTGTCCGGCAGGTGGAGTAGGGCATTATCCAAATCCACGTTTTGCCAGCGCAAAGAAAGAACTTCTCCAAGACGTGCACCTGTCAGAATCAACAAGCGAATTGCGGCAATTGCGTATACGCCGACGGTCTCATCTTTCTCGGATGCGTCAAGCGCCGCGGCAAGGGCTGCGATTTCGGCAGCGGAAAGAAACCGCTCCCGACCATGTTCGGTAAACTTCTCTATGTCTTTACAAGGGTTGGTAGCGCGGGGCCGATGGCCATGCTGCTCTGCCCAATTGAACATCTTTGAAATTACGGCGACGGCGCGGTTGGCTGCGTAAGGCGTCTCCCGGAGTTCATGATGCAAACGGGCAATATCCGCATGTTCCACCGCGGGCACGGACATTTTACCAAGTCGCGGTAGGGCGATCCGTTCCAGGATGTCGCGATAGCCTCGTGCCGTCGATGCCTTGCGTTTGGCGTCCACATGCTCGGCAAGAAACAAAGTCGCCAGTTCTTCGACCGTAATAACGGCTTTGCGGTTTTCTCGGAGCGCAGCTACATCAATGCCGTCTGCGATGTCACCCAGAATGGCTTTGGCGCGTTCGCGGGCTTTGTCTGGCGTCCAAGGGGAGCCATGTGGGCCGATTACGATCCATCGTTGCCGACCGTTCACCCGTGATTTGAGGAGATAAACCTTCGCGCGCCGTTGGCAACGGACACCGAACCCTTTGACCTTTGAGTCCCAAAGTATGTCGCCAGGCTTCAGTGCCTCAACCGTCCGGACTGTAATTCGTCTATCTCGTGCCATCTCAAACGCATGGTTGCTAGAAGTTTATAGCAACATATTAGCAACCATATTCATGCGTTTCAATGACGGCCCATGTCGTAGAGATTCACATAAAATACTGAAAAACTGAACCTATGACGGGTTGTGTCTATAGAGAGGAATTTTAAACATAAAACTCTTAATCAGCGGGTCATAGGTTCGAATCCTATAGCGCCCACCAATCTCTCCGAATAGGCGTTGCCGATTTCAGTCCCCGGCTGGGGGTTTCGGTGCGTGCGACCGGCGGAATTCGGACAAGGCCTCGAAACAGTCCGGGTCGATGGCGCCGCCGACCTCTTCGCCGATGATGCCCAATGCCTTTTCCACACTCATCGCGTCGCGGTATGGCCGGTCGGCGGTTAGGGCGTCGTAGAAATCCGAGATCGTGATGATGCGCGTTTCGAGCGAAATCGCATCGGCCTGCAGGCCGCTGGGATAGCCGTTGCCGTCAAGCCGCTCGTGGTGGGACGCGACGATGGGCGCCAAGTCGGACATCGCGGAGATACGCGACAGGATATTCTGTGTGTTCATGGCGTGCGCCCGCATCGATACCCATTCCTCGTCGTCGAGTTTGCCGGGTTTGTCGAGGATGACGTTGCTCACGCCGAGCTTGCCGACATCATGCCGGAAGGCGCCGCGCCGAAGCCAGCGGCGGCGCTCCGGCGATATTCTTGTCGTAAGCCGATGCGATATCGTCCGGCGCCTCGGATGTCGTGAGGACGAAAATCACCGTACGATGGAAGGTCGCGTCGCCCCGGAGGACTTAGACGCCGTCTTATCTCGATAACGTAGGCAAGTCCCAAAACCCAATAGCGGGTTGCGGGATTGCCAGGAACCATCTTGGTGCTGTGAATTCCCCGTTAACAATAAGTTACCCTCTATGCGGGTAAAAAAGTTCAGCAACCATGGCTATTAAAGTTTTGTTCACCCAGATCTTTTAGGTTGTGTTGGTGGAAAGATACTAATCTTCAAATTACTCGAGCCTACTGGAGCGGATAACAGCTTGGGTCGCGATCCGAAAACCATGGAAGAGTGTTTCAGGCCGTCAAAACAGTGAAACCTTGCGTCATGGTTTAGGACAGGGGATCGGATTTCTCTCGAAAACAATTAGGCAACCGCAAAGGTCACATGCTTCCCGGTTCAAACGTTGCGGAACGGGGTGCAGCCTTCGAGGTCGATTGACTAGAGTTTGAAACGGGCAAATGAGATGAACGACACTGAACCAAAGATGAATATTCTCATTGTCGACGATAATGAGATCGACGTTATGGCTCTCAAACGGGCGTTCTCCAAAGCAAATATTGATAATCCTATCCGCGTTGCCGTTGACGGTGTCGAGGCATTCGAAGTGTTGCGCGGCGAGAACGGCAAGAAAAAGCTTCAGAAGCCGTATGTGATTCTTCTGGATCTCAACATGCCGAGGATGAACGGGCATGAGTTCTTAGAAGCAATCCGAGCGGATGACGAACTCGCCAATACGATCATTTTTGTGTTGTCGACTTCCGCCGCGGAAGAAGACATAGAGGCCGCCTACAAACACAAGATTGCCGGTTACATCGTTAAGGAGAACTCCGGCTACGTCGTGAAAGAAGACGCCGGCAGCAATCTTATCGAAGCCATAAGCATGCTCGAAAGTTTTTGGGGCGTGGTTCAACTCCCGCGATAACCCGCGATCGCAAGGAATGTCTTCGGCGTGGGTGCGACGCTCGAGAAACCGAACGAACTCGACGAACTGCGTTGGTCCCTCGAAGACCTCCGGATCTAGCTTCCGGAACGCAACCGGCTCATCGGACGTTGACATCGTGTAGTCCGCCGCGCGACTTTCGCCGGCAGAATTTACGCATCGGTGCCTCGTCTTGGATAAATCCCATAATCGATACGTTCTGACGTTGGCGATTCTATTCGCCGGTGTCTTTGCCGCCTTCGCGATTGCGCCGCACCATCGCGAGGACTGGTTGCTGGAAAATGCGCTGGTCGTACTGGCGGTGATTCTTCTGCTCACCACATACCGGAAGTTCCCGTTTTCGCGCGTGTCCTACACGTTAATCTTCCTTTTCCTCTGCCTGCACGAGGTGGGATCGCACTACACCTATTCGGAAGTGCCTTACAACGCTTGGACGGAGGCGATCTTCGGCCGATCGCTGAACGATGTGATGGGATGGGAGCGGAATCACTTCGATCGGCTTATTCATTTTACCTACGGCCTGTTCATCGCTTATCCGCTGCGCGAGGTTTTCTTGCGGATTGTGAATGTGCGCGGGTTTTGGGGGTATTTCCTGCCGCTCGACATCACCATGTCCACGTCGATGATTTACGAACTGATCGAATGGGCGGCGGCGGTTGGATTCGGCGGCGATCTGGGCGCGGCCTATCTCGGCACTCAAGGCGACGAGTGGGATGCGCACAAGGACATGCTGCTGGCCAGTATCGGCGGGCTTATCGCCATGGGACTCACCGCAGCGGTCAATATGAGCCTACAGCGCGATTTTGGCCGCGAATGGTCGGAAAGCTTGCGGGTGAAACGGCGGCAGCCGCTCGGCGAGATGGAAATCGACCGCCTGCGCAACGGCGGGTAAGAGCCGCAGCGTCTCCGGCCAATCTGTGACCCGCGCGCATGGCGACACCGGGATTTTCCCCAATCCCAACCATGCTTTATCCTTTTGTTTGCCCGCCCTTCGTGCGCGGCTTCAGCAGGAGAGCATGCCATGCGCGTTGTCATCGCGATGATGAAACACGAGACCAATACCTTTTCGCCGGTGCCGACGCCAATCGAGCGGTTTGCCCGCGGGTTTCCGCTGCCGCCGCGCGGACGCGATGCGTATGACGCGTTCAAGGGCACCGGCACGGCGATGGCGGCCTATATCGATCTGGCCGAACGCGAGGGGTGGGAGATCGTAACGCCCATCGCGGCGCAGGCGGCGCCGAGCGCACCGGTTCAGGACGCCGCCTATACGGAGATCACGGACGCGATCTGTGCGGCGGTGGCGGACGGCTGCGATGCGGTCATGCTGGACCTGCACGGCGCGATGGTCACCGAGAGCCGGGAAGACGGGGAAGGCGGGTTGCTGAAGCGGCTGCGCGAGATCGCGCCCGACGTACCGATCGCGGTGGCGCTCGACATGCATACCAACCTTTACGCGGAAATCGTCGACAACGCGACGACCCTCGCGGGTTATACGACGTACCCGCATATCGACAACTACGGGACCGGCACGCGGGCGGGGGAGGCGTTGATCCGCAAGATCAAGGGCGAGGCCGAGCCGGTGCTTGCCTGGGGCAACCGGCCGATGCTGCCGCATGTCATGCGGCAAGGCACCGCGGACTTTCCAAACAAGCAGTTGCAGGAACGGGTCGTCGCGATGGAGGAAAGCGGCGAGGCCATGGTGGCGACCTTGTTCACCGGCTTTCCGCACGCGGATATCCGCAACGCCGGGCTCAGCGCCTGCGTGGTGACCGACGGTGACAAGGCGAAGGCGCAGGCCTTGTGCGACGAACTCCTAGAGTCGGCCTGGAAGGACCGCGAGGCTTGGGTTTACCAGATCGAGCCGTTGGAAGAGTCGATGGCGCGGGCCAAGGCGGTCACCGACGGTCCGGTCGTATTGCTCGACCATTACGACAATGCCTCGTCCGGGGGCACCGAGGATACGACCACCGTCCTCGCGGCGATTATCGCCGCCGGGCTCGAGGACGTCGCCGTGTTCGCGATTTGCGATCCCGAGGCGGTGCAGCAGTTGATCGAAGCCGGTGTGGGCGCGGAAGTAACGCTGCCCCTCGGCGGCAAGGTCGATATGCCGTCGATCGGCCTGAAAGGTGAACCGGTCACGGTGACCGGGAAGGTGAAGCTCATCTCCGACGGGCTCTACCGTAACCTCGGCCCGGCGTCTCCCGGCCTGCTGATGGATATGGGGCCGACCGTCGTGTTCGATACGGGCAAGTTGGAGATCGTTGTGATCTCGCGCCAACAGGAGCCGAACGACAAGAACTGTTTCCTCAGCCTCGGCATCGACCCCGCCCGTAAGAAATACCTGATGCTGAAAAGCCGAATCCACTATCGCGCTGGCTACGGCGACATCGCCAAGGAAGTAATCGAGTGCGCCGGCACGGGCGTTTGCACCTCGGACTACGATCAGTTGACTTTCGAGAAGGTCCGGCGGCCGATCTATCCGCTCGACCTGATCAACGACCCGGGCTAGGGCGCTTGGCCGATCATTGAGAATCCGAGGTGCAGCTAGACCGAAGGGAATTGAAAGCGATGTCACAGCTAGTATTTCTACATGGACCGGGCGCCGGGGCGTGCGGCGACGCATACACTCATCAACGCCGTCACTTTCCCGATAGCGTCGCGCCGACGTTGCCGGGGCACCTGGGCGGTACCCGGTGCCCCGACGTCGTGCGGTATATGGAATGGGTGCGCGGCTGGCTGCATGCGCAGGAGATGCGCGACTCGTTGGTGCTGGTCGGCTACACGCTCGGCGCGTCGATCGCCCTGCAATACGCCCTGGACTACCCGGACGAGGTCGCTGGGTTGGTCATCATGACGGTGGCCGCGCGGCCGAAGCAGCGGCCGCCCGGTACCTACGAGCTTCGGCTGCAGGCGGCGGAAGACCCGAAAGTCTATGAAGAGTGGTTGGCGTTTCAGCGCAACGCGATGAAGTTCGTCGATGCGGACCTGCGCGAGAAACTGATGGAGCGGCATCGTCAGGTTGGCCCGATATCGCAATATCACGACCTGAAGACGATCGACGCGTTTGACGTACGCGACCGTATCGCGGGCCTGATGCCCAAGTTGCTGATCTTGCGGGGTGTCGACGATCCCGGTAAACCGCCGGAATACGAAAAAGAGATTCACGAGGCGGTGCCGGGATCGCGCTACGTAAAGCTGAAGAATGCCGGACACTTCCCGCCGACCGAAGCGCCCGATCGAGTCAACGCCCTTATCGAGGAATTCCTGGTTGAACTATAGTTGTGGCACGCTGGGCCTAAGTCGCCGGGTCGTCGGTCAAGGGATTCGGCTTTGCCAGTGTTTCGAGGTCGTTGAGTTTCAAAAGTGCGATTCGGGCGCCGTCCACTGAAACACCGTAGGGCCCGAGGGTGCCGAAGGCGCGTGAAAGGTTTTCCGGCGTCATGCCAAGCAGCGTTGCCAAGGTGCGCTTATCGGTCGGCAGGGTGAGCGCGCCATTTCCGCCCTGACATTGGTGTTCATACAGGAGGTAGTTCGCTAGCCGTTCGACCGACGTGCGCAGCTTCTGATTCTTGAGCAGCTTGACCATGTCCCGATAGCGGACCGATAGCTCCTGAACGATGGATCGGGCGAAGGCGGCGTCCCGTTCGAAGATATCGCGAATATTCTCCGCCGGAATCATGAGGATCCGGGACGCGGTCATGGTGCGCGCTGACATGAGATAGACGGCATCCTTCAACACGGCGGCCAGGATGAACGTTGCGACCGGGTTTATGATCGCCATCGTGGTTTCGCGATTGTTCGACGCAGCGAAAAGTTCCACCGTGCCGTCCACCACGACATGCAGGAAGTCGGCTGGATCTCCCTCGGTGATCAAATGGACCTGTGGCGGAAAGCGCTGCAGGTAGGCGACCTGCATCAATTCGTCGAAATGTCCCGGCTCCAGATCCGCAAACAGATCCAACTCGCGGACAGCGGGTAAGTCCTCTGTGCGCACGGCGTGCCCTCCCTTGTTTGCGCCATCCGCCGCATCTTATTTGATATTTGTCAATTCGCGGCGCAAAAGTGCAATGCGCGAAAGATAACACTGTTATGTGACGGTGCGACATCTGACGCAGCATTCCTTGTAACTTCCCTGGTGTCGCGAACATTTGATCTGAATCAAGCGGTTCGCGACGCCATCGGCCGACTCTTTCCCCACCACACTGATCAATAGCGGTGTCCCGCGCGATCAGGCGCGGGACGGAGGGGAAACGAACGATGAATGGACTCGATGGCGTTACACCGTCGCAACAAAATCGCATTCTCGGCACAAGCACGCTTGCGTTCACCGTGTGCTTCGCCGTCTGGACGATTTTCTCGATCATTGGCGTCAAGATTAAGCAGGACCTGGGCCTGAACGATACGCAGTTCGGCATCCTGGTCGCGACGCCGATCTTGACGGGTTCGCTCAGCAGAATATTTCTCGGCATCTGGACCGATCAGTATGGTGGGCGCGTCGTCTACACCGCGGTGATGGCGCTGACCGCCATCGCCGTGTGGATGTTGTCGACGGTAACGACCTACGAGATGTTCCTCGTCGCGGCGCTCGGTGTCGGGCTTGCCGGCGGCTCCTTCGCGGTCGGCATTGCTTATGTGTCCCGCTGGTACGAAAAAGAGCGGCAAGGGACCGCCCTCGGCATTTTCGGGATGGGAAATGTCGGCGCCGCCGTGACGAATTTCGGCGCGCCGTTCCTCCTCGTGGCGCTTGGATGGGAAGCCACGGCGCAGGTCTATGCAGTGGTTCTGCTGATTACCGCGGTACTGTTCTTCCTCACCACGAAGGAGGACCCGGTCACCGCCGAGCGTAAGGCGAAAGGTGAAAAACCCGCGTCGGCCTTCATGCAGCTGACGCCGCTCAAGAAACTGCAGGTCTGGCGCTTCTCCCTCTATTACTTCTTCGTGTTCGGCGCGTTCGTCGCGCTGGCGCTGTGGTTGCCGCGCTATTATGTCGGCGTCTACGGGCTGGACATCAAGACCGCCGGCATGTTGGCGGCCGCATACGCGCTGCCTGGCAGTATCTTCCGCGCGATGGGCGGCTACATGTCGGACCGGTACGGCGCGCGGGCGGTCATGTATTGGACCTTCTTCGCTTCGGTCGTCATCTGCTTCTTCCTGAGCTACCCGGCGACGGATTACACGATCCAGGGCATCGAAGGGCCGATTACGTTCAACCTGACGATTAGCCTGCCGTTCTTCGTGGCGCTGACCGTGGCGTTGGGTTTCTTCATGTCGCTCGGCAAGGCGGCCGTCTACAAGCATATTCCGGTCTACTATCCGGGCCATGTCGGATCTGTCGGCGGTCTCGTCGGCATGATCGGCGGATTGGGCGGCTTCTTCCTGCCGATCAGCTTCGGAATCATGAACGACCTGATCGGTGTCTGGACGAGCTGCTTCATGCTGCTGTTCGCTCTGGTCGGCATCGCACTCCTTTGGATGCATTTCGCGATCCAGCGGATGGAGCGCAAAGCCACGGCCGAGCAACTCGCCGGCCTGCCGGAGTTCCCGGAGATGGCCGAAATCCACGAGCCTCATCACGCGGCGGCCGAGGGAATTGCGCGCAAGCGGCGCACGTCGCCTTCCGCCGATTCTTCCACGCAAGCGGCCCATTGAGGAGTTGATCCATGACAATCCAAGAAACGTCCCCTCGAAAGGGACACACGCTCGTCGATTGGCGGCCGGACGAACCGGATTTCTGGCAGGCGAGCGGCCGAAAGATCGCATCCAAGAATCTCTGGATCTCGATTCCCTGCCTGCTGCTGGCCTTTTCGGTCTGGCTGGTGTGGAGCGTGGTCGTGGCCAAGTTGCCAGCAATCGGGTTCACCTACACCACCGACCAGTTGTTTTGGCTCGCCGCGTTACCCGGTTTGTCGGGCGCGACGCTGCGCATCTTCTACTCCTTCATGGTGCCGATTTTCGGCGGCCGGCTTTGGACCGCTTTGTCGACTGCCTCGCTCTTGATTCCCGCGGCCGGTATCGGCTTCGCGGTGCAGGATCCGGAAACACCCTACGTCTTGTTCCTGGGCCTCGCGCTGTTGTGCGGGCTCGGCGGCGGTAATTTCGCGTCGTCGATGGCCAATATCAGTTTCTTCTACCCGAAGACGGAGAAGGGCAACGCGCTGGCGCTGAACGCCGGTCTCGGCAATGCCGGTGTCAGCGTCATGCAGTTCGTGGTGCCGCTGGTGATCACTGCTGGCGTGTTCGGGGCGATCGGTGGGGAGCCGCAGGTTACCTCCACGGGTGCGAAGCTGTGGCTGCAGAATGCCGGTTTCGTCTGGGTACCGTTCCTGGTGATCACCTCGGTGGCGGCCTGGTTCGGTATGGACAACATCGAGAGCGCGCGGGCGTCGTTCAAGGAACAGTCCGTCATTTTCAAGCGCAAGCACAACTGGATCATGTGCGTGCTCTACACCGGCACGTTCGGGTCCTTCATCGGGTATTCCGCAGGTTTCCCGCTGCTGGCAAAGACCCAATTTCCGGATGTGAACTCGCTGCAATACGTCTTCCTGGGGCCGCTGATCGGCGCGCTCAGCCGCGCGGCGACCGG
Organism: Alphaproteobacteria bacterium; assembly: GCA_965228425.1. Lineage (GTDB taxonomy): Bacteria > Pseudomonadota > Alphaproteobacteria > UBA8366 > UBA8366 > JAJFJD01. Next base: position 1,535,314 of record OZ245815.1, read on the forward strand.
TTGGGTCTCGGATAAGTATGGCGGCGGCCGCGTTACCTTCTGGACCTTCCTGGTCATGATCGTTGCGGTGGCGGGCGTGCTCTTCTTCCTCGGCATCAAGGAAACGCCCGGCGCATTCTGGGGCTTCTTTGCGATGTTCATGGTGCTGTTCTTCGCCACCGGCGTGGGCAATGCCTCCACCTTCCAGATGATCCCGACGATCATGCGGCAGGAAGTGACTCGTCTGATGCCGGGTCTCGACGAAACGCAATTCCTACGGCAGGCGGAACGGGAATCAGCGGCGATCATCGCCTTCACCTCGGCGATCGCGGCGTATGGCGCGTTCTTCATTCCCAAGGCCTATGGCACGTCGATCACGCTGACCGGCGGCCCCGAACTCGCCCTCTACGCCTTCATGACGTTCTACGCCCTGTGCGTTGCCGTGACGTGGGTCTACTACACGCGCCGCAATGCCCCGGTTCCTTGCTAGTCCGACGAACAGAGGAAATTTGAGATGAGCCATTTACTCGACAGGCTGAACTTCTTCTCGCAGAAGAACGTCGGCGAATTCGCGGACGGCCACGGCGTCACCACGCGCGAAGACCGTAAATGGGAGGATGGCTACCGTCAGCGTTGGCAGCACGACAAGATCGTGCGGTCCACGCATGGCGTGAATTGCACCGGATCCTGTTCCTGGAAGATTTACGTCAAGGGCGGCATCGTTACCTGGGAAACCCAGCAGACCGACTATCCGCGGACCCGTCCGGACCTGCCGAACCATGAGCCGCGGGGGTGCTCCCGCGGCGCAAGCTATAGCTGGTACCTCTACTCCGGCAACCGCGTGAAATACCCGCTGGCGCGGTCGCGGTTGGTGAAGTTGTGGCGCGAGGCGCGGGCGACACTGTCACCGGTCGCCGCCTGGGCCTCCATCGTCGAGGATCCGGCGAAACGCGCCTCTTATACGAAGAAGCGCGGCCATGGCGGGTTCGTTCGGTCAACTTGGGACGAGGTCAACGAGATCATCGCGTCGGCGAATGCCTACACCGCGAAGACCTACGGTCCCGACCGGGTCATTGGGTTCTCCCCGATCCCGGCGATGTCGATGGTCTCCTACGCCGCAGGATCACGCTACCTGTCGCTGATGGGTGGCGTATGCATGTCTTTTTACGACTGGTATTGCGATCTGCCGCCGGCCTCGCCGCAGACCTGGGGCGAACAAACCGATGTCCCGGAAAGCGCCGATTGGTACAACTCCGGCTTCCTGATTCTCTGGGGATCGAACGTCCCGCAGACGCGGACGCCGGATGCGCATTTCTATACCGAGGCTCGTTACAAGGGCACCAAATCGGTCGTCGTCAGCCCGGATTATTCCGAGGCGGCGAAGTTCAGCGATCTCTGGCTCCATCCGAAACAAGGGACCGACTCCGCGCTCGCCATGGCAATGGGTCATGTCATCCTGCGCGAGTTCCACATCGACCGTCAGGCCGCCTATTTCGAGGACTATGCGCGGCAATACACCGACATGCCGATGCTGGTTCGCCTAGTGAAGAAGGATGGCAGATATGTGCCGGAACGTCAGGTCCGCGCGTCGGATTTCGCCGGCGACCTGGGGCAATCCAACAACCCCGATTGGAAGACCGTGGCTGTCGATGCGGATAGCGGCGAGGTTGTCGTGCCGACCGGATCGGTCGGCTTTCGCTGGGGCGAGCAGGGTAAGTGGAACCTCGAAGAGAAGGACGCGGGCGGTAAGGACACCAACCTCCAGCTTACGCTGATCATGGAAGAGGACCGTGACGATGTGGTCGAGGTCGGTTTCCCCTATTTCGGCAACCGCGAGCATGATCATTTCACGGGCACCGATCATCCGGATGTGCTGCTCCGCAACGTGCCGGTCAAATCGGTTGCGCTGAAAGACGGCGAGGCGCTTGTCGCCACGGTGTTCGATCTGTTCGTCGCCAATTATGGACTCGACCGGGGCCTCGGCGGCGAGCATGTCGCAAAGAGTTACGACGAGAATGCGCCCTATACCCCAGCCTGGGCGGAAGCGATCACGGGCGTGCCGGCGCAGCAGATCATCACCGTCGCCCGCGAATTCGCCGACAACGCGGAAAAGACCAACGGCAAGTCGATGGTCATTCTCGGCGCGGGTCTGAACCACTGGTATCACATGGACATGAACTACAGGGGGATCATCAATCTCCTGGTGATGTGCGGCTGCGTCGGCCAGTCGGGCGGCGGCTGGTCGCACTATGTGGGGCAGGAAAAGCTGCGCCCACAGACCGGATGGTTGCCGCTGGCCTTTGGCCTGGATTGGAACCGGCCGCCGCGGCAAATGAATTCGACCTCCTTCTGGTACGCCCATACGGATCAGTGGCGTTACGAGACGCTCGGCGTTGACGAAATTCTATCGCCGACCGCGCCGGAGGGACCCTGGGACGGGTCGCTGATCGACTACAACATCCGAGCCGAGCGTATGGGTTGGCTGCCGTCCGCGCCGCAGCTCGAAGGTAACCCGCTGGAAATCGCGGCGCGCGCGGGTGAGGCCGGCAAGGAGCCGAAGGATTACGTGGTCGACGGGCTGAAGTCGGGCGAACTCCGCATGTCTTGCGAAGACCCGGACAACCCGGCGAACTGGCCCCGCAATCTGTTCGTCTGGCGGTCCAATCTGCTCGGTAGTTCGGGCAAGGGCCATGAGTATTTCCTGAAGCATCTGCTCGGCACGTCGCACGGCGTCATGGGCACCGACCTTGGCGAGCAGGGCGGCGCGAAACCACAGGAAGCCGACTGGCATGACGACGCGCCGGAGGGAAAGCTGGACCTGCTGGTCACGCTCGATTTCCGGATGTCCACGACATGCGTCTACTCCGACATCGTGCTGCCGACGGCGACCTGGTACGAGAAGAACGACCTCAACACGTCCGACATGCATCCCTTCATTCACCCGCTGTCCGGCGCGGTGGATCCGGTTTGGGAGTGCCGGTCGGACTGGGACATCTACAAGGGAATCGCCAAGACGTTTTCCGATGTGGCGCCCGAGGTGTTGGGTGTCGAGAAGGATGTCGTCCTGGTGCCGATCCTGCACGATACGCCGGCGGAAATCGCGCAGGCGACGGACGTCAAGGATTGGAAGCGCGGCGAGATCGACCCGATCCCGGGGCAGACGATGCCGCAGATCGCCGTGGTCGAGCGGGATTATCCGAACCTGTACAAGCGCTTCACCGCGTTGGGGCCGCTTATGTCCAAATTGGGTAACGGCGGCAAGGGGATCAATTGGAACACGGAGCATGAGGTCGAAAATCTCGCTGCGTTGAACGGCGTGGTCACGGAGGACGGACCGACGAAGGGGATGCCGCGGATCGAGTCGGATATCGACGCGACCGAGGTGATCCTGATGCTGGCGCCCGAAACCAACGGTGAGGTCGCGGTTAAGGCGTGGGAGGCGCTGTCGAAAAACACCGGCCGCGATCACGCGCATCTGGCCGTGCCGAAGGAAGACGAGAAAATTCGGTTCCGCGATGTGGTCGCGCAGCCGCGTAAGATCATCTCGTCGCCGACATGGTCCGGGCTGGAGTCCGAGAAAGTCTGTTACAACGCCGGCTACACGAATGTCCACGAGCGCATACCCTGGCGCACGCTCACGGGGCGGCAGCAGCTTTATCAGGATCATCTGTGGATGCGCGCCTTCGGCGAAGGCTTCTGCGTTTATCGACCGCCGGTCGATCTCAAGACCGTCAAGCCGATCATCGATGAGAAACCGAACGGTCAGCCGCAGGTGGTGCTGAACTTCATCACGCCGCATCAGAAGTGGGGCATTCACTCCACCTATTCCGACAACCTGCTGATGCTCACGCTCAACCGCGGCGGGCCGGTCGTCTGGATTTCAGAGGTCGACGCCGCCAAGGCCGGGATCGAGGACAACGACTGGGTCGAGGCCTACAACGTCAACGGCGCCCTGACGGCGCGGGCTGTCGTTTCGCAGCGCATGAAGGAAGGCACGATCTACATGTATCACGCGCAGGAGAAGGTCATTAACACGCCGGGTTCGGAAACGACCGGGAACCGCGGCGGTATCCACAACTCCGTCACGCGGGCAATCGTCAAGCCGACGCATATGATCGGCGGTTACGCCCAGCAGTCGTATGGCTTCAATTACTACGGAACGGTCGGTTCTAACCGCGACGAATTCGTCATCGTCCGGAAAATGGAAAAGGTCGACTGGCTCGATCGGCCCATGCCTCAGGATAAGGAGACGGCGAAATGAAAATACGTGCGCAAATCGGCATGGTGCTGAACCTCGACAAATGCATCGGCTGTCACACCTGTTCCGTTACCTGCAAGAACGTCTGGACCAATCGCGAAGGCATGGAATACGCGTGGTTCAACAATGTCGAAACCAAGCCCGGCGTCGGGTATCCCAAGGAATGGGAGAATCAGAAGCGTTGGAACGGCGGCTGGGAGCGGACCGGCAGCGGCCGCATACGGCCCAAGATGGGGCCCAAGTGGCGCATCCTGGCAAAGATCTTCGCCAATCCAGACCTACCGGAAATCGACGACTATTACGAACCGTTCACCTTCGATTACGAGCATCTCCAGAAGGCGCCGGAGTTGGAGGCGACGCCGACGGCACGGCCGAGATCGCTGATCACCGGTGAGCGTATGGAGAAGATCGAATGGGGACCGAACTGGGAGGAAATCCTCGGCGGCGAGTTCTCCAAACGGTCGAAGGATTACAATTTCGAGGGTATCGAGAAGGAAATCTACGGCGCCTTTGAAAACACTTTCATGATGTATCTACCGCGGCTGTGCGAACACTGCCTCAACCCGACCTGCGTCGCGGCCTGTCCGTCCGGCGCGATTTACAAACGTGAAGAAGACGGCATTGTCCTGATCGATCAGGAGAAGTGCCGTGGCTGGCGCATGTGCGTTTCCGGCTGCCCGTACAAGAAGATCTACTACAACTGGTCGACCGGAAAATCCGAGAAATGCATCCTGTGCTATCCGCGCCTCGAAGTCGGTCAGCCGACGGTATGCTCGGAGACCTGCGTCGGGCGCATCCGGTATCTCGGCGTGCTGCTCTACGATGCTGACCGCATCGAAGAGGCAGCATCTGAAGCCGATCCGCAGAACCTGTATGACGCGCAGCTCGGCATCTTCCTGGATCCGCACGATCCGTCGGTGATCGAGCAGGCGAAGGCGGATGGCATTCCTGAGGCGTGGATGGACGCGGCGCAGAAGTCGCCGGTCTACAAGATGGCGATGGACTGGAAGGTGGCCTTCCCGCTGCATCCGGAATACCGGACGCTGCCGATGGTCTGGTATGTGCCGCCGCTGTCACCGATTCAATCGGCGGCGGAAGCCGGCAAGATCGGCGTAGAGCATGACATTCCCGACGTGCGCTCGCTGCGCATCCCGGTTCGCTATCTGGCCAACATGCTGACGGCCGGCAAGGAAGAGCCGATCGTTCAAGGGCTCGAGCGTATGCTCGCGATGCGCGGGTATATGCGCTCGAAGACGATCGAGGGTGTGATCGACGAGGCCATCGCCGGTCAGGTCGGGCTGACGCCGGGCCAGATCGAGGACATGTATCACGTCATGGCGATCGCCAACTACGAGGATCGCTTCGTGATTCCGACGTCCCACCGGGAGGCGGGCGAGGATGCCTACGACCTTAGGGGCTCTTGCGGCTTCTCGTTCGGCAATGGTTGTTCGGACGGTATGAGCGAAACCAACTTGTTCGGCAAACCGAAACGCAAGAAGTCGGTCCAAACGCCGACGGAGGTATTCTGATGGCGCAAACTCTCAAAGTTCTTTCCATATTGCTGGACTACCCGACGCAGGACCTCCAGGACGCGGCGCCGGAACTCCGCCGTATCGTCGAGGACGAGGGACTTGTCCCGGCGCGATTGCGGCCGGGCCTGCTCCGGCTGATCGATGATCTGGCCACGCGCGATCTGTTCGATGCCCAGGAGCGCTATGTCCTGCTGTTCGACCGGACGCGGTCGCTGTCGCTCTACTTCTTCGAGCATATCCATGGCGAGAGCCGCGATCGCGGGCAGGCGATGGTCGACCTGATGGAGCTGTACGAACAGCACGGACTGTCGATTGGCGCCAAGGAATTACCGGACTATCTGCCGCTGTTCCTGGAATTCCTGTCGACCTTGCCGATCGATCAGGCGGGCGAATTGCTGGCCGAACCGATGCATATCCTGGAAGCTCTGGCGGAACGGCATCGGAAACGGAAGAGCGCCTATTCGGTCGTGTTCCGAATCCTGGTGGATCTTGCGGCGGGAAAAGCCGATCCGGATGCGGTCGCAGCCCTGCTGACGGACCCGGAGGATGATCCGAACGATCTGGAGGCGCTCGACCGCATCTGGGAGGAGGAGGTGGTGGCCTTCGGTCCTGGCGCGGCGGGCACCGTTTCTCCGGACGGGTCCTGTCCCGCCACGCGTGAAATCCTGCATCGCATGGATGCACCGACCCACACTGCCGACTCTTGAGGAGGCCGGACGATGGCTGAATATCTCAATACGTTCGTCTTCGGGTATTACCCGTATATCGCCCTTGCCGTTCTGGTCGTCGGGTCGGTGATCCGATACGACCGTGAGCCGTATACCTGGCGCTCGGGATCGAGCCAACTGCTGCGGCGAAAGCAACTCATGTGGGGCTCGGTGCTGTTCCATCTGGGCGTGCTGATCGTTTTCTTCGGACATTTGGTCGGACTGTTGACGCCGATCGAGGTCTTCGACGCGATGGGCATTTCGCATGGCTTCAAGCAGATCATGGCGATCGTGATCGGCGGTGTTGCCGGGGTGATGGCCCTTTTGGGCGCGACCCTGCTGGTGCACCGGCGTTTGTTCGACGCCCGCGTCCGGTCCACGTCGACCTTCAGCGATAACGCGGTCATCCTCATTCTATGGTTCCAGTTGGCGCTCGGGCTTGCGACGATCCCGTTGTCGTTGGGCCATCTGGACGGCGGTGAGATGGTCAAGTTTATGACCTGGGCGCAGGGTATCTTTACCTTCGATCCGGGTGCCGCCGCGCATGTAGCCAATGTTCATCCGGTGTTCAAACTTCACCTCTTCCTGGGGCTGACGATCTTCCTGCTCTTTCCGTTCACGCGCCTCGTGCACATGCTGAGCGCACCCGTGCGGTATCTGTGGCGGCCGGGTTATCAGGTCGTTCGGTCAAAGCATGCCATGCAGCGCCGGGCACCGGTTAGCCCGGCGGCGGAGTGACGGATATGCCCAATATTCATGTGAACGGAAGGGTCATATCGGAAGCGGCGATTGTCGCCGAGGTGCAGAATCATCCGGCCGCGGAGCCGGACCGCGCCATCTCGGAAGCGACCGAAGCGTTGATCGTTCGCGAGCTTCTGTTGCAGGAAGCGCAGGATTTGGCACTGGAACCGATGCCGGAAACCGACGCGTCCGGCCGCCGGGAAACCGATGAGGATGCGCTGATCCGGCAACTGCTGGAGGTCGAGATTACCGTACCGATCGCCGACGAGGATGCGTGCCGACGGTATTTCGAGAACAATCGCAAGCGGTTCCGGTCGGCCGAACTCTATGAGGCGGCGCATATCCTGTTCGCCTGCGATCCTGAGGATACCGACGGATATGAAAAAGCGGTCGCGGCGGCGACGGAGGCGATCGCGACGATAGAGAAAGACACTGCCGCCTTTGCGTCGATCGCGCGCGAGCGGTCGGATTGCACGTCGGGCAAGTCCGATGGCCGACTCGGGCAGATTGCACGGGGCGACACCGTGCCCGAATTCGAGACATTCCTCGCAGCCTTGGAGGAAGGACAGCTTTGTTCCGTTCCGGTGAAAAGCCGTTACGGGGCGCATGTCCTGCGTCTCGACAAGAAGGTTCCCGGCCGTGATCTGCCGTTCGAGGCGGTCAAGGACCGGATCGCGGACTACCTGCAGGAACGGAGCTGGCGGCAGGCGGTGTCGGACTATATCGAGCGACTTGCGAGCTACGCCACGATCGATGGGGTGGCGTTGGACGATAAGCGCGATGCCGAACCGACGGCTGCGTCGCAATCCGTCTAAGCGTTAGAGCGGCGGACGCTTGTTGGCCCACGGCCGGGCCGCTTCGAAGGCGGCCGCGGCTTGCAGAACTCCGAGGTCGTTCAGGCGTGGTCCGACGACCTGCAGGCCAACCGGCAGGCCGTCGCCGGTGAAGCCGCAGGGGATGCTGGCGGCGGGGTTGTGGCTCATGTTGAATGGGTAGGAAAACTCCGCCCACATGACCCAATCCCAAGGGTGTTCGGGCCAGTGTTCCGGCTGCAGCCGTTCGGCCGGGAAGGCCGCCACCGAGACGGCCGGCGTCAGCAGCAAGTCCCACTTCGTAAAGAACTGATGGATTGCGCCGACATAGGCGAGCTTCCGTTCGCGCATCTGCATGTATTTTTCGGTCGGATGGTTCTGCGCCGAGCGAATACAGGCAACGAGGCCTGGGTCCATCTTGTCTTCCCATTCATCGAGATAGGCGGCGTAACTCAGTTCGTGCGCGGCCCAGAAGAAGCGGATCAGGTCGGGTCCATCGGGCCCCCAGTCCGGCGTGACGTCTTCCACGGTCGCACCGAGCGATTCGAAAACGCCGACCGCATCCTTCACGATGTCGGCGACCTCAGGGTCGACCCGGGCATGTCCCAGATCGGGACTGTAGGCGACGCGCATTCCTTTCATGTCGCGGTCGAGCAGGACCGGGTAATCCGCCGGCGGCGATTCCAGGCTGTAGTGGTCCAGCGGGTCGGGCCCGGACATCACCCGCAACATCAATGCGCCGTCGGCGACGGTTCGGGTCATGGGACCGTTATGCGAGGTCTGGTCGTTATTCTTGACCGGCCAGTTGGGAACACGACCGTAGGACGGCTTGATGCCGAACACGCCGCAGAAATGCGACGGCATACGGATCGATCCTGCGCCATCCGACCCCTGATGCAGAGGACCGTATCCCGCCGCTGCCCCAGCGCCGGCACCCGCGGACGATGCGCCCGCGTTGTAGCCGTGCTTCCAGGGATTATGGGTGATGCCGGTCAAGGGGCTTTGGCTCACGCCCTTCCAGCCGAATTCGGATGTGGTCGTCTTACCGAGCGGGATCGCACCGGCCGCTTTCAGACGGGCGACGAAAGGCGTGTCGAAGGCGCCGATGGTGCCTTTCTGAATCCAGGACCCGGACTCCATCGGCACGTCCTTCACGACGGCGAGGTCCTTAATGGTGACCGGAATGCCGTGTAGCGGACCCAGCGACTTGCCGTCGGTAAGGGCGGCTTCCGCCGCTTTGGCCCCGTCCATCGCCTGATCCGCAATGAGCGTCGCGAAAGCGTTGATGGCCGGCTCTTTCGTCTCGATGCGCTCCAGTACCGCTTGCATCAGCTCGACCGGCGATAATTTCTTGTCGCGGATGAGGGTTGCGGCGTCGGTGGCCGGCAAATAGGCAAGGTCGGTTGAGTCCATGACGATGTCCCGTTCGTGGTTTCGGGGCGCTGCGGGCGCACACGGTAAGAACGCTGCGCGGCGGCGAGGCGAGATCGCCCGTGACGCATCGCTGCTGCGCCGGAATGATGCCGCCGCATCGGCCAAGAGAGGACCGACACCCCCGTATAATAAGGAAAGATGGGGTCGCTGAAAGCTACGAAAGGGCTGTTTCGTCGCCCTTTTGAATCGCGTCCCAAACCGCGCGCATCGTCATGGGTGCTCGCTGTGATTTGCGCGGCGCGGGCGGCGCAGGGCGCGCATCCTCAAGGGCGCGCAGCCGCATCGCGGTCTTGACCTTCTTGACCTTGTTGAAGGGTAGAGGTTGGGAATCGGCGGGTGTCCCGCGTGTCGGTTTCGCCTCGCCCATCCGGTTGCGATCACAACAGAGGCCGACGATCGAAGCGCCGGAGGCAATGGTCATCGTCTCGTAGGTGATGTCGCCTTTGACGGAAGCGGTCGACGCAAGCGAGATTGCGCCGCAATCGATTGCGCCGTTCACCGTCCCGTCGACATAAACCGACCGGCCCTTGACCGCGCCGTTTACGATGGCGGCGGTGCCGACGATCACCCGATTCGCCGACACGTTGCCTTCGATCCTGCCGTCTATCTGTACTGTTCCACTGAAACTGACATCGCCGACGATAGACTGGCCGGCCTCGATCGCGAGACGGGATGCGGCCGGCGCCGTTTGGTTACCCATGTCCGGCGCGGCGAGGCCATGGGGTCGAATTTGATGATGAGAATTCGCCATTGGATTTGATGCGCGCTCTTCCGTCACTTTTCCCCGGTCGATGTCGCTTTGGGTCGGGATGCGTTTACGCATCCGCGTGGACATCGTGTTGAGACAGACGCTGACGGAGCGGCGCGCCCGGCACAATACCGCTCTTGGCTAGCCTGTTCTTCGGTTTTGTACCCGAAAAATAAAGAATTTATTTCAGATGCTTATGCGAAATTTTGTGGATAAGTCCGCTGTCCGCAACCACCTGCGCCGACAGTAACCCCAATGATATGAGTGAAACTCACACCCGAAACGTTTTCGGGCCGATTACCACAATGGAAACCGGCCCGATCGCATATCGTCGCTGTTGGTCGTCTATGCCTTGACGAAGGGATCGCGTTTCACGTTGTCCAGGTTTTCGCCTTCGATGCGAATCAATCGTGTCGGTCCGGATCGGCTCGGCGAATGCACGTCGCCCACGTCGTACAGCTTCGCCATGCCGCGCGTCATATCGTAGACCGATTCCGCCTCCACTGCGGCCGGCTCGTCTTCGGTGCGGGGCTTGGTGACTTTCCACTCGGTCATCGTGGTCTTTCCCGCCGCTTGGCCGTAGATCGCCCACGATGAGCCATGGTCATGCGGTTTGGAATTCTTCGCGCCCTCATGGACATGGGCGACGATGCAGAATTTCAGATCCGGATCTTCGTACAGGATCTTGCGCGGTTCCTTATTGTCCGGTCCGAGATAGGCGTTTACGAAACCGTCGTCGACGAGCGCTTTCTCCAGCACTTGCCGCACCTGTTCGCGACCGCCGGGTCCGGGGTCTTTGGTCAAGATGTCTCGGAATTCCGTGGAAAGCCGATCTATGTCATATCCCATTTCGTATCACTCCATCCTAAAGTGCTGTCCGGTTGGCGCGTAATTTGGCTTGCTTCCAAAATACCAACAGTGCGCCGGCTCATCCAGTCGGCGAACCGAAGGGCTCTCGATTGAGATGCGCGTTGGCAGCAAGATTAACCGATAGGGTCATGCTTGCGCATTGATCTCGCGCATTCCTGCGTGACAGGGTAAGGGGCGAACAGGCGGAGGGGTTTGATGGCGGTCGGGACGGACATACAGCAGGCATTGCGGCAGACAGATGAGCTGTGGCGCGATTTCGAGGCCCTTTGCGGCTTCGGCGGGCGGTTTTGCGGTTCGGACTCCGAGAAGAAGGCCGTCGCCTTCCTGAAGGAACGGCTTGAATCGGCATTTCCCGGACAGTGGGCATCGAACCCGATGCCGTTCGACGGGTGGCGCCGAACCGGTCAATCGTTGGAGCGTCTTACGCCGTCGGTCGAGCCGCTTGATTGCCAATCATTGGTGTGGTCGCCGGTGACGCCGCCGGGCGGGTTGGAAGCGGAAGTCGTCGATCTCGGCCGTGGAACGCCCGACGATATACATCGTGCGGCCGATTGCGTGCGCGGCCGGATCGTGCTGGCCCAGCATGAGTATATGTTCTCGCCCGACACAGTTCACCGGCGCGCGAAGTACGATGCCGCGCGGGTTCACGGCGCGGTCGGGTTCCTGATCGGCTATCATCTGCCAGGCGATCTGCTCGCGACCGGGTCTTCGGGACGGAACGGCGCGGCCGATATCCCCGCCGCGGCCATCACATTGGAAGCGGCGCAAGCGCTGCGGGCGAATGGCGATCGGTACCCCCGTGTTCGTCTGTCCATCGAGACGGCGGCTCCGGACGATGTGGCGGAATCTTTGATTGTCGATATGCCGGGCCAAACCGATGAATGGATCGTGCTGAGCGCGCATATCGACGGGCATCCGTTGGGGCAAAGTGCGATCGACAATGCGACGGGCCTCGCTGCGGTATTGGCGGTTGCACGCGCGCTGGCGCCGCATGTAGCGTCGATGCGGCGTGGCCTTCGCGTCTGCCTGTTCAATCTGGAGGAATGGGCGCTTACTGGGTCGGGGCGGTATGTGGATGCCCTCTCGCCGGAGGAGCGGAACCGCATCGCCCTTAACGTCAATCTGGATTCCATCGCTGGCGCCCCGCGGTTGACCGCGCTGACCAGCGGCTTTGCGAAGATCGAGGGGTTCCTGGCTGGGGTTGCCGAAGAAGTGGGGACCGATCTCGATTTCTATCGGCCCTTAATGCGCAATTCCGACCACTACAACTTTGCGCGCCATGGCATCCCGGCGTTTCGATTGGTTGCCGGTTTTGACGAAACCGACTCGGCATTGCGCTACGTCCTGACCCGGGAAGACCGGATCGATAAAGTCGATCGCGACGATCTGGCGGCTGCAACGGCGCTCACCGCCGCGATCGTGCTCGAGGCGTGTCAATCGCCGTCCTTGAACCTGCGGGACTGATGCGCGTCAGTTGAGATCGGCGTCGTGGCGCGGCGCGCCCCAATCGGCGGCGAGAGTGACGGCGCGTTCCACGTCTTCCTCCAGCATCAATCCGTCGGCAACGAGGGCCAAGGCCGCGGCCTTGATCGCTTCGACATAGCCGTCGGCATCACCATAGCGCTCGGAAATCGAACGCCGCGGATCGCCGGTCGCTTGCCGCACCTCCGGCGTGTCGGGGAGAGGAATGGTGCTGCCGGTGAATTCGTGCATCGCGCCTTCGCCATAGTGGCGCGCCCGCAGGTTCCATCCGGTATAGGTCGCGAGCGGTGCTCCGACCATCGGCGCGCGGACGCCGGGCACGTCGTTTCCGTCCTCATCGACCGACGGAATCATGATCGGATATCCGTCGGCATCGATAATGTCCGGCGGTTCCTTCGAAAGGATGCCATTGTCGGACTCGGGGCCGAAATCGAGCAACGGCAGGCTCGCCGGCCCACGCGGGGTGGACACGCCCGGTATGTGCGGGAACTGATCGTGCCACTCCTCGATCGTCGCCAGCGTGCCGTCGGCGCGGGTCGGGATCCGGCTGTCCGGCGGCGGGGTGCCGTCGGTTGCCCAACGGTCCATGGCCTCCAGCATCGCACGGAACAGCATCGACGTGGCAACCACGTTGCAGTTGTTTTGACAAACGCCTTGCGTCGGACTTTTCAGGTTGGGGTCGGCGAAATGCTGGGAACTAGACCAAAGAAAGACCCGGACATTTCCCGGCTGTTCCAGGTCGTTGCCTTCCGTATCGGTGTGCACCAGCGAGCCGCGCCGTTGCCAATACTCCGTCGCCGTTTGCGTATGGATGACCAAGGGATCGGTGTCAGGGCGCTTGAGGATGGCATCGGTTCTGCCGGTGAGATGATCCGTACATTCCGCATAGGAGAAAGGAAAGTGGTCCGCCCGGTTGAAGTGATCTTCGTATTGCTGTCCCGCGCGCGCGACGGCGTTGGCGAAGCGGTGGTTCATCCACATGCGACCGGCGCCCGAGACATGTGGTAATACGCCGTCGAAGACTTGCCGCCCGCCGGCATCCGAATTGAAGCCGCGATAAAGAAAATCGCGAAGACAGCGTCCGGTCTGTGATCGTCCCCAGCCATAGGCTTTCTCGACGGAAGATGGGCCGCCGATGGGGTTCGGATTGCCGGCGCTGTCCGCGTCCTCGTATTTCAGGAAACTGACCAGGTCGCGTACGACGACATGGCCGAGCCCGAGCACCAACGGATCGCGTCCCGTGTAGACAAGCTCATAGATCCAGCCGGTATCGAAGCCGCCGGGCATGTAGATGTTGGTGTCGGACGGGATGATCGACGTCAGCGCGCCTTGATTGTCGAGACCAACGCCGCCTTCCACCCGGGCGAATTGCCACTGGTCGGCGGGGACGTCGATGCGCTCATCGTTCGTATACCGCCGCTTGGTCAGGCGTGCCTCGCGCGTGTCGAGCGATATGGTCGGATGGCTTCGCGTCGACGCGGTGCCGCTCAGGGGATATGACGTGATGCCGGGCCGGTCGGCGATGAACTCCACCCGGACCGGGCCGGTGATCGGCTCGCCGTTTTCGGTCGCCACCGGCAGATCGAGCAGCATGCGCCCGTCGCCGGGCAGCAGATCTCCCTGCCAGGCGGCGCAAACCACGGTATATCCGCGCCGGAAGAAGAACCCGTTGCCGGCGTCTTCCACTGTAATGGGATCGTTGGTCGGCGGGGCATCGTTGAAGAACTGGACGGCACGCAGGTTGCCGCGATTCCCATAGTCGAAGAAGACACGCTTGTTGCCGCGTTCCGGATCAGCTGGTTTCAGGATGATGACGTCTGAAACGAACTCGACGAGTCCGTCGGCGTTCGTCGGCGCTTTGTCCAGGTCGACGATTCCCGCTTGCGCGGGATGCGTGGGATCGACGGCAAAATGGGCGCGGCCGGTCAGGCGCTCGTAGGCGCCGCTGGCGCCGAACTCATGCCCGCCGGCGAAGGGCTCGCGTTTTGCAATTCGCAATTCGACTTTGTTGCTCATATCGTTTCCTCTCCCATCGCATCGCCTCGCGCCGGTTCGGCGGATCACAGCAGTCTAGACTCTTTTCGGTAGTGGGGCACACGAACCCAGGCAGCGTGAACGGTTGTTATGCGTCTGCGACGCGGCGGGAAGGCATTGTGCGTCCATGGTCGAATTCCCGAGGAGATGGCCACACAAATGGCCACAAATCGGTGATTTCAGACAAAAAAAGCTGGATTTCAGACTGGATTCGGCGTCATAAAATCACCAAATTTTATGAGTACGAAGGGTTGGGGCCTCGAAATCGGCTTTTCCTTACTTTGGTGCAAGGGTGGCCAGTTGAACCGGAGGATTTTTGAATGAGGAAGAATGCCATCACGGCGCTCTGCCTGTCGGCCGCAATTGCACTTGCCGGCTGTGCCCAGGGTCAGGGGCCCGGAACGAAAGAGTCAGTGGGCACGCTGGGCGGCGCCGCGCTCGGCGGTCTGTTGGGATCGCAAATCGGTGGCGGCACGGGCAAGTTGGCCTTCACCGCGGCCGGCGTGTTTCTTGGCGGACTGCTCGGTAATCAGGTTGGCAAGAGCCTGGACCGCGCCGATAGGCTGGAAGCGCAGCAAGCCATGGGCCGCGCGCAGACCGCGCCAATCGGCGAAACCATCGCTTGGAAGAACCCCGAGAGCGGAAACACCGGAACGTATACGCCGGTGCGCGAAGGCACATCGTCTACGGGCAAGTATTGCCGCGAGTTCCAGCAGACGATTACCGTCGGCGGAAAGACCGAGCAAGGCTATGGTACGGCCTGCCGGCAGCCGGACGGGTCTTGGAAAATCGTCCAAGACGGATAATCGCCAAATACAATGGACCCGTACGAAGCGGCCCTAATGGCCGCTTCTTTTTTGGTGCAAGGGTGTCAGAACGGCCGATCGCCCCTGATCTGGATCCGCTCCATCAGACGATGACACGTCGGGCAATCGTTAAGCGCCAAGTGCACCAGCGCCCGGTTGTCCCATAGGACAAGCATTCTCTCCGACCACCGGTGCCGATAGGTGAACTCGGGGCGATGGCTGTGTTCATACAGGTAGTTGAGCAGCGGTTGGCTTTCCTCCGTCGTCATGTTCTCCAGCCGGAGCGTGTAGGCGATGTTGACATAGAGCGCCTTTCGTCCGGTTTCCGGATGGGTTCGCACGACCGGATGGGTATTGCGCGTTTCGCGCCACGCATCGCTTTCGTCGGTTTTATTCGTTCGGCGCTTGTTCAGAGCTGCGCGCGGTCCGGCCACTCGGCCGTCCCCATGCACGGCGCGCATTCCGTCCAACATATCTTTCATCCCGTTCGATAGGGCGTCGTAGGCGTCGTATTGGTTCGCAAACAGGGTATCGCCGCCGACGGGGGGCACGATTTTCGAGTACATCATCGTGCCCATCGGCGGTTTTTCGAGACTTGTCGTGTCGTTGTGCCACTCGGACCCAAGATGCCCAGAATCGCCCGGTTTCCGCTCGACCGCGATGATTTCTGGATGGTTCTTCATACCGGCCAGGTTTGGATGGATCGCGAGGTCTCCGAATCGCCGGGCAAAAGCAATTTGGTTCTCGGGTGACATGTCCTGATCCGGAAAACACAACACTAGATGATCGAGCAAGGCTTGATGGATTACCGCGAATTGATCGTTCGATAGGTCACCGGATAAATCGACTCCGGTGATTTCAGCGCCCGCGGCTGCGCCCACGCGATGAATTTGGAGCATGTTCTCGGCCAAATGTGCCTCCATCGGCTTAAAAGCGTGTCGTCGTCAGTATTGCAGCAATCCGGCGACGGGAAAAACGGCAGGAACACAATGGGATGCGGCTTGATCTCGCGTTACGCACAAAAAAAATGCCGCCCCGTACTGTGTACGAGGCGGCAATGCTTTTTAGTTCAATGGATTGATCGCGTTAACGAGCAGGATCACCTTCGATATTTCCCAATATCTCATCAACCGCACGAACGATGCCGATCCAAGTCGCGCCGCCTTTGAAGTCTTCTGCGGCAAGCCGTCTCTGAGCCTGCACAGATGCTCTTATGGGCGCGTCTTCACCGTGTTTCTGAACCAACAACCGCGCAATCTGCAGTCCATTGTCGTCTTGCTTCATCTCCCCCTCGAGACTTGGCTTTTAGCACTCCTGGCACCAACGTTTGCCAGAGACGATTAACTACTATCAGCATCACGCCGCGACGGATAAGAATTTCAAATGAAGGCCGGTATATTTCCCAAGAATGGTGATGCAATTGCCACAGTCATTCTGAGCGTCAAAAATCGTTTTTCCGTGCATTTGCACGCTCAAAATGCAGCGAATTCGCTTTTTTGGGCGCTCGTTACCGCTCGCCGAAGGCGCGGTTGAGCGCGACATAAACCGGCCGCAGCATGTAGTTCATCAACGTCTTCTGACCGGTGTTGATCGCTGCTTCGGTGATCATGCCCGGCAGAATCGGGTTGCGATTCGGATCGTCGCCCACGAATTTCTTGTCCAGTTTGACGATCGCTTTGTAGTAGACGGTACCGTCCTCGGCCAGGAAGGTTGTCGCCGAGATATCTTTGACCGTGCCCTTGATGGACCCAAATCGCGCGAAATCATAGGTCGTCATGGTGACCTTGGCTTCTTGGCCGACCTTGATATGGCCGATATCCATTGGCGAAATTCGCGATTCGACGACCAGTTCTTCATCGATCGGCACGATTTCGGAAATCACCCCACCGGGAGAAACGACGGCGCCGACGGAGTGGACCTGCAGGCCTTTAACGATCCCGCGAACCGGCGCGCGGACATCGGTCCGGGCCATCCGATCCTCGAGACGCTGCGCGGTTTGCCGCAGTTGTTCCAATTCGGCGATGATCTGGGCCATTGCGGCCGCGGCTTCGTTGGTGCGTTTGGCGTCGGCCTCGGCGAGTTTCCCTTCGGCCTCGGCAATCGCCTGATTGGCCTTGGCGGCATTTCCGAGGATCTCGCGCAACTCACCCTGGGCCACGGCCAGTTCTTGTTTGGTGCGGAGATAGACGACACGCGAAATATGACCGGATTTCATGAGTTTGCCGCGCATGTCGGTCAGCTCTTTGGAGATTGCGATCTGCTCTTTGATCGATCGCTTCTGTTCCTGCAGAACCGCGAGTTCTGACCGGCGCTGATCGATCTGATGCATGATCACATCGCGCTCGAGGACCCGGCTTTCGGTATCGAGCGCATGGATCGCCAGATTGTCATCGACGAGGCTCTTGTATTTGGCGTCGACTTTCGAATAGTCCGGATCACGTCCTTCGGCGAAGGCGCGGTGCCGTTCCAACTGCAGCGAAAGGGCGGCGATGCGGGACCGGTTCTCCTCTAGCTCCGCAGCTGCGGGCGTTTGGTGCAACCGCACGATGACGTCGCCCTTTTCGACCACGGTTCCGTCTTTTACGAGCACTTGGGAGACGATGCCGCCTTCGAAATGTTGAATGCCGAGCACCGTGCCGACGGGGATGACATGCCCCGGCGCGCGGGCTGTCTCGGTCAACGGCGTGATCGTAGCCCACCCGATGAAACAGAAGACTCCGGCCAAGGCGATATACAAGCTTGTGCGCAGGCCGCGCGGCGGTCCCGTTTCTTCCAGCACGATTGAGCGTGCCAGGAATCGCATGTTCGAGCGCGTGCGCCGGCGGGGCCGGCTCGATCGTGCACGCCGGTTTTCCTGCGGAGCTCCCGTCGGTTTCGACGGCGCCTGCATTGCGTCGGTTTCGTTTCCGTTTTTCGTCGTCATCGCTCTATGCCGCACTTTTTTGTTTACGGTCGAGGAAATCACCCGGAGGACCGTCGAAGGCGACGCGTCCGCCGTTTAGCAGTATCAGTCGGTCGGCCAGCCGCATGTGGCTCGGCCGGTGAGTTGTCATTAATACGGTCGTCTTGCCGCGCGCGTTCCGGATGACGTTCATCAGCGCTTCGTCCGCTTCGGCGTCGAGCGCCTGCGCGGGTTCGTCGAGAAGCAAGATGGGTGCCTTGCGGATATATGCGCGCGCCAAAGCCAGCTTGCGTTTGAATCCGGATGGCAGCTCGCTCAACACCGCGTCGGTCAGGCGCGTTTCGAACTGGTTCGGCAGTGCCATGACCTCATCGTAGAGCTGGGCCGTGCGGCACGCTTCCGCCATGTCGGTCTTCGTCGCGGTCGGCATGGCCAGCAGTAGATTTTGTGCGATCGTGCCGTGGAAGAATTCCGCCGTTTGCGGCGCGAAGCCGACTTGCTGACGAAGGTCGATCGCATCCAACTGCCGAATATCGACGCCGTCGATCAGTACTGCCCCTGCTTGCGGCTTGTGGATTCCAGCGGCCAGCTTCAACACCGTCGACGCGCCGCACCCATTGTGCCCCGATATGGCGACGACTTCGCCGGGTTTTGCATCGAAAGAGACGCCGAACAATGCGGGGTCGGTTTCGGGCGTGTAGCGGAAGCTGACCAGCGAGAAGGTGACGCCGCCACCGATGTAGCGCAGGGGTGGTACGTCGCCGGGCATCCGTTCGACGGGAAGGCGCATCAATCGGTTGATCTGCGAGAGCGCCATGCGGATTTGTTCAGCGCGGTTAAGCGCCGTGAGCCCGCTTTGCAGTGGCGATAAGGCCCGCCAGCCCAAGATCATCGTCGCGATCAAGGCGCCGCTGGACATCGTTCCATCGATTACGCGGATGGCGCCGAAAGAAATGAGGCCCACACCCGCGGAAATCATCAGGATCGTCGAAAGCGCTTGGATCGTGTGGTTCAACATGGAGATTTGGAAATCCGTTTCCGCGGTTTCCGCCGACAGTTTGCGATGTCGGTCGAGCCACAAGTCTTGCGCCGACAGTAGTTTCACGTTCCGAAGGTTCGCCATCGCCTCCACCAGGAACCGCTGATGCGTCGACCGTGCGGTGCCGGACTTCGATGTCAAACGCCGGTTGAGCGGCGCAGCGATCAGGGCAAGCGCGATATAGAGCGCCGCCACGGCAACCGGGATGATGGCGATCGGGCCGCCGAGAATAGCGATGATGATGATGAAGATGACCGCGAATGGAATATCCAACAACGCCTCCGCAAGCGGTCCGGTAAAAAAGTCCCGAACGACTTCGAATTCCTTGAGCCGGGCGATCTGGGTGCCGAGCGGGGCATTTTCGGTTTGCAGGGCGGGCAGGAACATCACCTGTTGAAAGGTCGCGACACCAACCAGGTGATCAATCCGTCCTGCCGCATAAGCGAGCGAGCGGGACCGGAGGAGCCGGAAACCTGCCTCGAAACCAACCGCGAGTGTGATGCCGGCAAGCAGGTATACGAGCTGCTGAACCGATGTGGATGGGATGACGCTGTCATACACCGACATGACGAACAGTGGTGTGGCCACGCTGAGAAGGTTGAAGATCAGGGTGATGGCGAAGGCTTGCAGGGCGATGACGCGGAGCCGGCGTGCGATACGCCCCATCCAGCTGCGGAATCCTTCTTGTTCGGCGGCCGTTTTGAGCCCGCTTTCTGCGACGTAATAGGCGGTCCCCAGGCGGTTCGCGCCATTGTCTTCGCGGACCGAATCCGTTTCGCTGTCATAAATCTGCTGACCCGATTCCGAAATCGACAGGATCACACGGACGGATCCTTCGTCCGGCACGAACAGACAGGGCGCGAGGGCCGGATCGATCTCGGACTGACGCACCCGATGCGCCTCCGAATCGTAGTTCAGGTTCGCCAGGACGTTGCGAAATCCATCGAGATCGAGATCGCCGGCGAAATGCGGGACCGCTTCCGAAACGTGCCGCGGCTCACCGCGCCATCCGATGGCATTCAGCAACGGAATGAGGCACGACGCGAACGGACGATCCGACGTACTGTTGGCCTGCCCCGCGTCGTTGAAGAGCCGGTCGCTCAAGCCGTCCGGCAGCTTGGCGCGCGATTTGAAAAATGCTTCGCGGCTCATTGCGCTGGGCCTTTCGGGGCCGGCTGTTGCTGATTTTGACTGCCTACCTTCATCTCGACCATCTGACCGTTGTGGATTGAGTAGACCCGGTCGGCCAGGTCCAGAACCTTGGGCCGATGACTGATTAGAACCATCGTCGCGGAGCCGCGATACTCACGAAGCAAGTCGACGAGTTGCAAATCGCTTTGCGGATCGAGCAGCGCATTGGCTTCGTCGAACAGGATGATGCGTGGATGATCGACCAGTGCCAGCGATCGTGCGATCGCAAGCCGTTGCTTGATGCTTACCGGAAGGCCGTCTTCGGGCCCGTTGGAAACTTTGGTGTCGTATCCTTCCGGCAGGCGGGCGATGACGTCGGTAAGGCCGAGCCTCGTCGCGATCTCGAATGCTTTGGCGAGGCGATCTTCGACCTGGAACATCGTCAAATTCTCGAGGATGGTCCCTTCGAACAAAGTACCGCTTTGCGGCAGATAACAAATCTGCGATCGCAACACGGTCGGATCGTCGTTTCTGATATCTTTCCCGTCGACCTTGATAACGCCCGTTTCGGGTTTCAAGATTCCCGAGATCAGATGCAGGAAGGCAGACTTACCAGCCCCATTGCTGCCCGTGATGCCGATGATCTCACCGGGTTTAATGTCTAGGCTCAAATCGTCGAACAATAGATCCGATTTATTCGCATCGTACCGGAAACCGACACCGGACATTTCAATTCTGACCGGCTTGGCGGCCGCCGCAGCGTCGGTGTTCTGTCTCGGGGCTGGAGCATCGGATGCGTGATCGTGTTCCAGTGGCAGGGCGAAAACTTCCGTAATCTGGCGACGGGCGATTTGTACGGTCTGGTATTGCGTCCACACGCCGAGCAAGCGAAGTAGCGGTCGGGCGGCGCGACCCGCCAATAGGGTGCAGGCCGCGAGGCTGCCGATTGACAGAGATCCGTCGATGACCATCGTGCTGCCATAGGCGGCAACGGCCGCCATCATGATTTGCGATGACATGGCACCGGCGCTGCGGGCCAGCGAGCTGTAAAAAGTGGACCGGTAAGTCGCCGCCGCTGAATGCCCTTGAAGACGTTCGTAGCGGCGCACCATCAGGCTTTCAGTTCCAATCGCTTTTACGGTCGGGATCTTGCTCAGCACGTCGATGATGAAGTTGTAGCGGCGATTGTCGTTGCCCGTGCGGTCTTCCAAGGCGGCATGGAGGTTGCGGCCGCACCAAATGGCGGCGCCGGCGGTCGCTGCCAGGATGATCATCGGAAGGGCGACCAACGTGCCGCCGATCACTGCGATCAAAGAGAGGAAAAGAACGGCAAAGGGCAGGTCGATCCAGAGTAGCGCCGCCTGACCGGAATAGAAGCCGCGTAGCGTTTCGATTGCGCGAAGTCGCTGCAATTGAATGCCGGGCGCGTTGGCTTCAAATGCCTGTACCTGGCTCGACAGCATTCGATCCATCGCAGCGCAGCTGATCGCGTGGTGCAGCTTGGCGCCGCTCCACCCCGTAATGTATGCCCGGGAAAGGGTTAGGATGGCGTCGACGACCAGGACACAGAAAAAGCCGATGGCGAAGAAGGTGAGCGTGCTGAGTCCCTGATTGGGAATAATGCGGTCGTAGATTTGCAGCAGGAATATCGGCAAGGCCAAGGAAAGCAAATTGATTGCGATTGACGCCGCCAATACGTCCGGATTCTTATGCAACGCACGCGCGAGTTCGAAGCCGCCCCTAAGAGAGGGCAGTCGCTGCGACAACAATGCGAGATGATCAGCGATAGGATCCGCCGATACGGTTTGTTGAGACCGTTGATCCAACTGTCGTTCGTCCTTCTTCGTTACACGACCCGCTGCCCTGAAACTGGTCCTGGCAGCTGCCGGTCGGCTAATCGGTTTAGTTGTTAACCAAATTAGAAGTTCATCGTTAACAACTGGTTACTCGAGTTTTGTGAGTACGGTAGGCTACCCTCCGGGGACAGCGACCGTTAGATTTCCGGATTGCTCTGCCCGTTTTCGGCCTGCACCAACCGTCGCGAATCTCCGTTCGACATCTACCTCTTTCGACCTATCGCATCATGGAACTGCCTGCGCCGTCCCGTGGCGTCGGAGTATCGACGGAATTTTCTTAAAAATTTATTTACTTTTTAGACGCGATACATCGATTGCGAATTCGATGTGACAGATAAGGAGTCTCATGAATCGAAGGGGAGCAATCAGCGAAGCACCATTGAGATTATAAAAAATAGTTATATCAACGTATTATTGATAGTTCGCGATTAGGCTATCGAATAGTGGCGGTGCAGGGTGAATTTGGAGCGGTCTGATTTATTATTTTTGCTTGAAGTTTGAGAGTAATAGACTTCCCAAGATTCCCATATATAAGTGTCGAAAGAAATATTCCTTTTTTGCTTTATAAATTTATCTAAATTTTATTATTAGTAATAAAGTATTAATACAAAATAATATTATATGAATATTATGAAAACGAAAGGCGTAAGTGTCGAGTTTTCCAGGTGTTTGTCCCCTGTGGGTTCGGTGGCATGGGACCGACCGCGTGGCAGCAGCGGATGGAGTGCTGTGAGGACAGACACAGATTTCTGCGATCTATACGTGTAGCGTTGGAAGTTCGATAGCGTATTCGAAACAGGCGTCGTTAACCATCACTGGCAACGTCGAATTAAGGAAACCCACGATACTTCTACTATTTCCTGGTGTGACTTCGAAGAAGGCTGGGAAAGACGCTTAACCGCAAAAACTCTTTGGCTTGGAATACATGAGCGATTCGACAAAACCCGACGATCCGTCGACAGAAGGAACAGCGCTATCCGAGTTGCTGATTCCTGAAACGTCGCCGTCCGATGAGCGCGAAGATCGACGGCATGGCACCGGCGAAGGGTCGCGCGGCGGCGATGAGGAATTGGAAAGAGGGCAATCGCTCGTCAACGTCCATCAGGGGTCGCGGGAAGAACCGGATCCGACAGCCGATGTGGTCGTCGATGCTACTGGCGCGGCACCGGCGGCGCAGGGATTAGAAGTTGACCCGGCCACCATCGGCTTTGCCGTCATCGTGCCGACATTGCCCGACGTTGGGCCGGGTGTTTCGGTCATCGTTCGGATTACGCAAGTACCAGACACACTTATTCTATCGGCGGGAACGGCAAAGGGCGGTGGGGTCGTTGAGTTGACACCGGATGAACTGCCGGGGCTTTTCGCATTGCCCGTAAATAGTTCGTCGGCGGCCGCACCTCAGCCATTCGGGGTGGAGATCGTACTCACGAATACGGAGACCGGTCAGCAGGAAATTATTTCCAGCACGATCGGCGCTGTGCAGGACGGAGACGCGGCGGCGAACCAGGTGATGGATGGCGCCGCAAACGGCTCGGCGGTCGGCCTTACCGCAGTCGCGTTGGATCCGGACGCGGGGGATACCGTTACCTACAGTTTGACCGACGATGCCGGTGGACGTTTTGCGATCGACCCGAGCACGGGCGTCATTACCGTCGCCGACTCGTCCTTGCTTGATTCGAGCGTGACACCCAGCCACACGGTGACCATCGAAGCCACCAGCTCGGATGGTTCGTCATCCACCGAGACATTTACGATCAATGTCACAAACGGCGCACCGGTTGGGCCTGTCTCCGATAGCGACGGGACCGCCAATACGATCTCTGAGTCGGTTGCCAATGGCACCGCCGTCGGCTTGACGGGTCTAGCGACGGATGCGGACGCCACCGATACCGTGACCTACTCGTTGACCAACAATGCGGGCGGGCGGTTTACGATCGATGCGAATACGGGTGTCGTGACGGTTGCCGATACGTCTCTCTTGGACTTCGAGACGGCGACGAGCCACACGGTCACGATCCAGGCGACGTCCACGGACGGGTCTACGTCGACCGAGACCTTCACGATCAATCTCACCGACGACACATCGGAAGCCGCGGTCGGCCCGGTGACGGACAGCGACGGCACGGCGAACACGATCAGCGAGAGTGTCTCCAACGGCACGGCGGTGGGACTGACGGGTCTGGCGACGGATGCGGATGCAACGGATACGGTGACCTACAGCCTGACGGACAACGCGGGCGGGCGGTTTGCGATCGACACCAACACGGGTGTCGTGACGGTGGCCGACACGTCTCTCTTGGACTTCGAGACGGCGACCAGCCACACCGTGACGATCCAAGCGACCTCGACGGACGGGTCTACGTCGACGGAGACGTTCACGATCAATCTCACCGACGATACGTCGGAGGCGGCGGTCGGTCCGGTGACGGACAGCGACGGCACGGCGAACACGATCAGTGAGTCCGTTGCTAACGGTGCTGCGGTCGGCCTGACCGGTCTTGCGACGGACGCGGACGCGACGGACACGGTGACCTACTCGTTGACGGACAACGCGGGTGGCCGCTTCGCCATCGACGCCAATACCGGTGTCGTTACGGTTGCGGATACCTCGCTGCTCGACTTCGAGACGGCGACGAGCCACACGGTCACGATCCAGGCGACCTCGACCGATGGCTCGACCTCGACGGAAACCTTCACGATCAATCTGACGGATGACACGTCGGAAGCGGCGGTCGGTCCGGTCACGGACAGCGACGGGACGGCTAATACGATCTCTGAATCGGTTGCCAACGGCACGGCGGTGGGCCTGACCGGTCTGGCCACCGATGCGGACGCCACCGATACCGTGACCTACTCGTTGACGGACAACGCGGGCGGGCGGTTTGCGATCGACACCAACACGGGTGTCGTGACGGTGGCCGACACGTCTCTCTTGGACTTCGAGACGGCGACCAGCCACACCGTGACGATCCAAGCGACCTCGACGGACGGGTCTACGTCGACGGAGACGTTCACGATCAATCTCACCGACGATACGTCGGAAGCGGCGGTCGGTCCGGTCACGGACAGCGACGGCACGGCGAACACGATCTCCGAAAGTGTCGCGAATGGCGCCGCCGTTGGTTTGACAGGCCTGGCGACGGATGCGGATGCCACGGACACGGTGACCTACTCGTTGACCGACAACGCGGGCGGGCGTTTCGCGATCGACGCGAATACGGGCGTCGTCACGGTCGCGGATACCTCGCTGCTCGACTTCGAGACGGCGACGAGCCACACGGTGACGATCCAGGCCACGTCGACGGACGGGTCGACGTCGACCGAGACGTTCACGATCAACCTGACCGACGACACGTCGGAAGCCGCGGTCGGTCCGGTCACGGACAGCGACGGCACGGCGAATACGATCAGCGAGAGTGTCTCCAACGGCACGGCGGTGGGTCTTACCGGTCTGGCAACGGATGCGGATGCCACCGATACGGTAACCTACTCGTTGACCGATAATGCCGGCGGACGGTTTGCCATCGACGCGAATACGGGCGTGGTGACGGTCGCGGATACCTCGCTGCTCGATTACGAGACGGCCACGAGTCATACGGTGACGATCCAGGCGACGTCCACGGACGGATCCACCAGTACCCAGACATTTACGATCAACCTGACCGACGATACGTCGGAAGCGGCGGTCGGACCGGTGACGGACAGCGACGGCACGGCGAACGCGATCAGTGAATCGGTTGCTAACGGTGCTGCCGTCGGCCTGACCGGTCTGGCGACGGATGCTGACGCGACCGATACTGTCACATACTCGTTGACCGACAACGCGGGCGGCCGGTTTGCGATCGACGCCAACACCGGCGTCGTCACTGTCGCGGATACCTCGCTGCTCGACTTCGAGACGGCGACGAGCCACACGGTCACGATCCAGGCGACGTCCACGGACGGGTCGACCTCGACCGAGACGTTCACGATCAACCTGACCGACGATACGTCGGAGGCGGCGGTCGGACCGGTGACGGACAGCGACGGCACGGCGAACGCGATCAGTGAATCGGTTGCTAACGGTGCTGCCGTCGGCCTGACCGGTCTGGCGACGGATGCTGACGCGACCGATACTGTCACATACTCGTTGACCGACAACGCGGGCGGCCGGTTTGCCATCGACACCAACACGGGTGTCGTGACGGTT
Source organism: Alphaproteobacteria bacterium (assembly GCA_965228425.1). Lineage (GTDB taxonomy): Bacteria > Pseudomonadota > Alphaproteobacteria > UBA8366 > UBA8366 > JAJFJD01. The sequence goes on from OZ245815.1 coordinate 1,561,834, forward strand.
GCGGATACCTCGCTGCTCGACTTCGAGACGGCGACGAGCCACACGGTCACGATCCAGGCGACGTCCACGGACGGGTCTACGTCGACCGAGACGTTCACGATCAACCTGACCGACGATACGTCGGAGGCGGCGGTCGGTCCGGTGACGGACAGCGACGGCACGGCGAATACGATCAGCGAGAGTGTCTCCAACGGCACGGCGGTGGGCCTGACGGGTCTGGCGACGGACACGGATGCCACGGATACGGTGACCTACAGTCTGACGGACAACGCGGGTGGCCGCTTCGCCATCGACGCCAATACCGGTGTCGTTACCGTCGCGGATACCTCGCTGCTCGACTTCGAGACGGCGACGAGCCACACGGTGACGATCCAGGCGACCTCGACCGATGGCTCGACCTCGACGGAAACCTTCACGATCAATCTGACGGATGACACGTCGGAGGCCGCCGTTGGTCCGGTCACGGACAGCGACGGCACGGCGAACACGATCTCCGAAAGTGTCGCGAATGGCGCCGCCGTTGGTTTGACAGGCCTGGCGACGGATGCGGATGCCACCGATACGGTCACCTACAGTCTGACGGACAATGCGGGCGGCCGGTTTACGATCGATACCAATACCGGTGTGGTTACGGTTGCGGATACCTCGCTGCTCGACTTCGAGACGGCGACGAGCCACACGGTCACGATCCAGGCGACCTCGACCGATGGCTCGACCAGCACCGAGGCGTTCACGATCAACCTCACCGACGACACGTCGGAGGCGGCGGTCGGCCCGGTCACGGACAGCGACGGCACGGCGAACAGCGTCAGCGAACTTGCATTAAATGGTTCAGCTGTCGGTCTTACAGGTTTGGCGACGGATGCGGACGCCACCGATACGGTGACCTACTCGTTGACCGACAATGCGGGTGGGCGCTTCGCGATCGATGCGAATACGGGTGTAGTGACCGTTGCCGATACGTCGCTGCTCGACTTCGAGACGGCGACCAATCACACCGTGACGGTGCAGGCCACCTCGAGTGACGGGTCAACCAGCACCGAGACTTTCACGATTAACCTGACGGATGCGAACGAAAACGGTGTCGGTCCGATTTCCGATGCCGATATCTCAGCGAATACTATTTCGGAGTCCGTTACAAACGGTGCGATTGTCGGTCTTACCGCTCTTGCTTCCGACCCCGACACTACCGATACGGTGACGTACAGCTTGGCGGATAACGCCGGCGGGCGATTTGCGATCGACGCGAATACTGGCGTCGTCACTGTCGCGGACACCTCGCTGCTCGACTACGAGACGGCGACCAGTCACACGGTGACGATCCAAGCCACGTCGACGGACGGATCCACGAGTACCGAGACCTTCACGATCAATCTGACGGATGACACGTCGGAGGCGGCGGTCGGTCCGGTGACGGACAGCGACGGCACGGCGAACACGATCAGTGAAAGTGTCGCGAACGGCGCGGCGGTCGGCTTGACGGGTCTGGCAACGGATGCGGATGCGACCGATACAGTCACTTATTCGTTGACCAACAACGCCGGCGGGCGTTTCGCGATCGACAGCAATACCGGCGTCGTGACCGTCGCGGACACCTCGCTGCTCGACTACGAGACGGCGACCAGTCACACGGTGACGATCCAAGCCACGTCGACGGACGGGTCCACGAGTACCGAGACGTTCACGATCAATCTCACCGACGATACGTCGGAGGCAGCGGTGGGTCCGGTGACGGATAGCGACGGCACGGCGAACACGATCAGTGAATCGGTTGCTAACGGTGCTGCCGTCGGCTTGACGGGTCTGGCAACGGATGCGGACGCCACCGATACCGTGACCTACTCGTTGACGGACAACGCGGGTGGCCGCTTCGCCATCGACGCCAACACCGGCGTCGTCACGGTCGCTGATACATCACTGCTCGACTACGAGACCGCGACCAGTCATACGGTGACGATCCAAGCCACGTCGACGGACGGATCCACCAGTACCGAGACGTTCACGATCAATCTCACCGACGATACGTCGGAAGCGGCGGTCGGTCCGGTGACGGACAGCGACGGCACGGCGAATACGATCTCTGAATCGGTTGCCAACGGCACGGCGGTCGGCCTGACCGGCCTGGCGACGGACGCCGATGCCACGGACACAGTGACCTACAGCCTGACGGATAATGCGGGCGGCCGGTTTACGATCAATGCCAACACGGGTGTCGTGACGGTAGCCGATACCTCGCTGCTCGACTACGAGACGGCGACCAGTCACACCGTGACGGTCCAGGCCACGTCGACGGACGGATCCACCAGTACCGAGACATTTACGATTAACCTGACGGACGATACGTCGGAAGCGGCGGTCGGTCCGGTCACGGACAGCGATGGCACCGCGAACACGATCTCTGAATCGGTTGCCAACGGTTCTGCCGTCGGTCTGACCGGCCTGGCCACCGATGCGGACGCCACCGATACCGTGACCTACTCGTTGACGGACAACGCGGGTGGCCGCTTCGCCATCGACGCCAATACCGGTGTCGTTACGGTTGCGGATACCTCGCTGCTCGACTTCGAGACGGCGACGAGCCACACGGTCACGATCCAGGCGACGTCCACGGACGGGTCTACGTCGACCGAGACCTTCACGATCAATCTGACGGATGACACGTCGGAAGCGGCGGTCGGTCCGGTGACGGACAGCGACGGCACCGCCAACACGATCAGCGAGAGTGTGGCGAATGGTACGGCGGTGGGTCTTACCGGTCTGGCAACGGATGCGGATGCCACCGATACGGTAACCTACTCGTTGACCGATAATGCCGGCGGACGGTTTGCCATCGACGCGAATACGGGCGTGGTAACGGTCGCGGATACCTCGCTGCTCGATTACGAGACGGCCACGAGTCATACGGTGACGATCCAGGCGACGTCCACGGACGGATCCACCAGTACCCAGACATTTACGATCAACCTGACCGACGATACGTCGGAAGCGGCGGTCGGACCGGTGACGGACAGCGACGGCACGGCGAACGCGATCAGTGAATCGGTTGCTAACGGTGCTGCCGTCGGCCTGACCGGTCTGGCGACGGATGCTGACGCGACCGATACTGTCACATACTCGTTGACCGACAACGCGGGCGGCCGGTTTGCGATCGACGCCAACACCGGCGTCGTCACTGTCGCGGATACCTCGCTGCTCGACTTCGAGACGGCGACGAGCCACACGGTCACGATCCAGGCGACGTCCACGGACGGGTCGACCTCGACCGAGACGTTCACGATCAACCTGACCGACGATACGTCGGAGGCGGCAGTCGGTCCGGTCACGGACAGCGACGGCACGGCGAACACGATCAGTGAATCGGTTGCCAACGGTTCTGCCGTCGGTCTGACGGGTCTGGCGACGGATGCTGACGCGACCGATACTGTCACATACTCGTTGACCGACAACGCGGGCGGCCGGTTTGCGATCGACGCCAACACCGGCGTCGTCACTGTCGCGGATACCTCGCTGCTCGACTTCGAGACGGCGACGAGCCACACGGTCACGATCCAGGCGACGTCCACGGACGGGTCTACGTCGACCGAGACGTTCACGATCAACCTGACCGACGATACGTCGGAGGCGGCAGTCGGTCCGGTGACGGACAGCGACGGCACCGCCAACACGATCAGTGAAAGTGTCGCGAACGGCGCGGCGGTCGGCTTGACGGGTCTGGCAACGGATGCGGATGCGACCGATACAGTCACTTATTCGTTGACCAACAACGCCGGCGGGCGCTTCGCCATCGATGCGAATACGGGTGTCGTGACCGTCGCCGACACTTCGCTGCTCGACTACGAGACGGCGACCAGCCACACGGTGACGATCCAAGCCACGTCGACGGACGGGTCCACGAGTACCGAGACGTTCACGATCAATCTGACGGATGACACGTCGGAGGCGGCGGTCGGTCCGGTCACGGACAGCGACGGCACGGCGAACACGATCTCCGAAAGTGTCGCGAATGGCGCCGCCGTTGGTTTGACAGGCCTGGCGACGGATGCGGATGCCACCGATACGGTCACCTACAGTCTGACGGACAATGCGGGCGGCCGGTTTACGATCGATACCAATACCGGTGTGGTTACGGTTGCGGATACCTCGCTGCTCGACTTCGAGACGGCGACCAGTCACACGGTGACGATCCAGGCGACCTCGACCGATGGCTCGACGTCGACGGAGACCTTTACGATCAATCTCACCGACGACACGTCGGAGGCCGCCGTTGGGCCGGTGACGGACAGCGACGGGACCGCCAATACGATCTCCGAGAGTGTCGCGAACGGTGCGGCGGTCGGCCTGACGGGTCTGGCGACGGACACGGATGCCACGGATACGGTGACCTACAGTCTGACGGACAACGTGGGCGGGCGGTTTGCGATCGACACCAACACGGGTGTCGTGACGGTAGCGGACACCTCGCTGCTCGACTACGAGACGGCGACGAACCACACGGTCACGATCCAGGCGACCTCGACGGACGGGTCCACGTCGACCGAGACCTTCACGATCAATCTGACGGATGACACGTCGGAAGCGGCGGTCGGTCCGGTGACGGACAGCGACGGCACCGCCAACACGATCAGCGAGAGTGTGGCGAATGGTACGGCGGTGGGCCTGACGGGTCTGGCGACGGATGCTGACGCGACCGATACTGTCACATACTCGTTGACCGACAACGCGGGCGGCCGCTTCGCCATCGACGCGAATACGGGCGTGGTTACCGTCGCGGATACCTCGCTGCTCGACTTCGAGACGGCCACGAGTCATACGGTGACAATCCAAGCCACGTCGACGGACGGGTCGACGTCGACCGAGACGTTCACGATCAACCTTACCGACGATACGTCGGAAGCCGCGGTTGGCCCGGTCACCGATAGTGACGGGACCGCCAATACGATCAGCGAGAGTGTGGCGAACGGTACGGCGGTTGGCCTGACCGGCCTGGCGACTGATGCGGATGCCACGGACACGGTGACCTACTCGTTGACCGACAACGCGGGCGGCCGGTTTGCCATCGATACTAACACGGGTGTCGTGACCGTCGCCGACACGTCTCTCTTGGACTTCGAGACGGCGACGAGCCACACGGTGACGATCCAAGCGACGTCCACGGACGGATCCACCAGCACCGAGACGTTCATAATCAACCTCACCGACGATACGTCGGAAGCCGCCGTTGGCCCTGTCACGGACAGCGACGGGACCGCCAATACGATCTCCGAAAGTCTCGCGAATGGCGCCGCCGTTGGTTTGACAGGCCTGGCGACGGACGCGGATGCCACCGATACCGTGACCTACTCGTTGACGGACAACGCGGGTGGCCGCTTCGCCATCGACGCCAACACCGGCGTTGTGACCGTCGCGGATACGTCGTTGCTCGACTACGAGACGGCGACCAGCCACACGGTGACGATCCAGGCGACCTCGACCGACGGGTCCACGAGCACCGAGACCTTCACGATCAACCTCACCGATGACACGTCGGAAGCCGCCGTTGGGCCGGTGACGGACAGCGACGGCACGGCGAACACGATCAGTGAGTCCGTTGCTAACGGTGCTGCGGTCGGCCTGACCGGTCTTGCGACGGACGCGGACGCGACGGACACGGTGACCTACTCGTTGACCGACAACGCGGGCGGGCGGTTTGCCATCGATACCAATACTGGCGTTGCGACCGTCGCCGACACGTCGCTCTTGGATTACGAGACGGCGACCAGTCACACGGTGACGATCCAGGCGACGTCGACGGACGGGTCTACGTCGACGGAGACCTTCACGATCAACCTGACGGACGATACATCGGAAGCAGCGGTTGGCCCGGTCACGGACAGCGACGGCACGGCGAATACGATCAGCGAGAGTGTCTCCAACGGCACGGCGGTGGGCCTGACCGGCCTGGCCACCGATGCGGACGCCACGGATACGGTCACCTATAGCTTGACGGACAATGCGGGCGGCCGGTTTGCCATCGACACGAATACGGGTGTCGTGACCGTCGCGGATACCTCGCTGCTGGATTACGAGACGGCCACGAGTCATACGGTGACAATCCAAGCCACGTCGACGGACGGGTCGACGTCGACCGAGACGTTCACGATCAACCTTACCGACGATACGTCGGAAGCCGCCGTTGGGCCGGTCACGGACAGCGACGGCACGGCGAACACGATCTCCGAAAGTGTCGCGAATGGCGCCGCCGTCGGTCTGACCGGTCTGGCAACGGATGCGGACGCCACGGATACGGTGACCTACTCGTTGACGGACAACGCGGGTGGCCGCTTCGCCATCGACGCGAATACGGGCGTTGTTACCGTCGCGGATACGTCTCTGCTCGACTTCGAGACGGCGACCAGTCACACGGTGACGATCCAGGCGACCTCGACCGATGGCTCGACCTCGACGGAGACATTTACGATCAATCTCACCGACGATACGTCGGAGGCGGCGGTCGGTCCGGTGACGGACAGCGACGGCACGGCGAACACGATCAGTGAGTCCGTTGCTAACGGTGCTGCGGTCGGCCTGACCGGTCTTGCGACGGACGCGGACGCGACGGACACGGTGACCTACTCGTTGACCGACAACGCGGGCGGGCGGTTTGCCATCGATACCAATACTGGCGTTGTGACCGTCGCCGACACGTCGCTCTTGGATTACGAGACGGCGACGAGCCACACGGTGACGATCCAGGCGACGTCCACGGACGGGTCGACCAGCACCGAGACCTTCACGATCAATCTGACGGATGACACGTCGGAGGCCGCCGTTGGTCCGGTGACGGACAGCGACGGCACCGCCAACACGATCAGTGAGTCCGTTGCTAACGGTGCTGCGGTCGGCTTGACGGGTCTGGCAACGGATGCGGATGCGACCGATACAGTCACTTATTCGTTGACCAATAACGCCGGCGGGCGTTTCGCGATCGACGCGAATACGGGCGTCGTCACGGTCGCGGATACCTCGCTGCTCGACTTCGAGACGGCGACCAGCCACACGGTGACGATCCAGGCCACGTCGACGGACGGGTCGACGTCGACCGAGACGTTTACGATCAATCTCACCGACGATACGTCGGAAGCGGCGGTCGGTCCGGTGACGGACAGCGATGGCACCGCGAACACGATCTCTGAATCGGTTGCCAACGGCACGGCGGTCGGCCTGACGGGTCTGGCGACGGATGCTGACGCGACCGATACTGTCACATACTCGTTGACCGACAACGCGGGCGGCCGGTTTGCGATCGACGCCAACACCGGCGTCGTCACTGTCGCGGATACATCACTGCTCGACTTCGAGACGGCGACCAGTCACACCGTGACGGTCCAGGCGACGTCGACGGACGGCTCGACCAGCACCGAGACGTTCACGATCAATCTCACCGACGATACGTCGGAAGCCGCCGTTGGCCCTGTCACGGACAGCGATGGCACGGCGAACACGATTAGCGAGAGTGTCGCCAACGGCACCGCCGTCGGCCTGACGGGTCTGGCGACGGACGCGGATGCCACGGATACGGTGACCTACAGTCTGACGGACAACGCGGGCGGGCGCTTTGCGATCGACACGAATACGGGTGTCGTGACGGTGGCCGACACGTCTCTCTTGGACTTCGAGACGGCGACGAGCCACACCGTGACGATCCAGGCGACGTCGACGGACGGGTCTACGTCGACGGAGACCTTCACGATCAACCTGACGGACGATACGTCGGAAGCCGCCGTTGGCCCTGTCACGGACAGCGATGGCACGGCGAACACGATTAGCGAGTCGGTTGCGAATGGCGCCGCCGTCGGCCTGACGGGTCTGGCGACGGACGCGGATGCCACGGACACGGTGACCTACTCGTTGACCGACAACGCGGGCGGCCGGTTTGCCATCGATACTAACACGGGTGTCGTGACCGTCGCCGACACGTCGCTGCTCGATTACGAAACGGCGACGAGCCACACGGTGACGATCCAGGCGACCTCGACCGATGGCTCGACCTCGACGGAAACCTTCACGATCAATCTGACGGATGACACGTCGGAAGCGGCGGTCGGTCCGGTGACGGATAGCGACGGGACCGCGAATACGATCAGCGAGAGTGTCGCCAACGGTACGGCGGTGGGTCTGACCGGCCTGGCGACCGATGCCGATGCAACGGACACGGTGACCTACAGCCTGACGGATAATGCGGGCGGCCGGTTTACGATCGACACGAATACGGGCGTTGTTACCGTCGCGGATACCTCGCTGCTCGACTTCGAGACGGCGACGAGCCACACGGTGACGATCCAGGCGACGTCGACCGATGGCTCGACCTCGACGGAAACCTTCACGATCAATCTGACGGATGACACGTCGGAGGCCGCCGTTGGTCCGGTGACGGACAGCGACGGCACGGCGAATACGATCAGCGAGAGTGTCTCCAACGGCACGGCGGTGGGCCTGACCGGCCTGGCCACGGATGCGGATGCCACGGATACGGTCACCTACAGCCTGACGGACAACGCGGGCGGGCGCTTTGCGATCGATGCGAATACGGGTGTCGTGACGGTGGCCGATACGTCTCTCTTGGACTTCGAGACGGCGACCAGCCACACGGTGACGATCCAGGCGACCTCGACCGATGGCTCGACCTCGACGGAGACGTTCACGATCAACCTCACCGACGATACGTCGGAAGCCGCCGTTGGTCCGGTGACGGACAGCGACGGCACGGCGAACACGATTAGCGAGTCGGTTGCCAATGGCACGGCGGTGGGACTGACGGGTCTGGCGACCGATGCGGACGCCACCGACACGGTCACATATAGTCTGACCGATAATGCGGGCGGGCGTTTCGCGATCGACGCGAATACGGGCGTTGTGACCGTCGCGGATACGTCGCTGTTGGATTACGAGACGGCCACGAGTCATACGGTGACGATCCAGGCGACGTCTACGGACGGGTCGACCAGCACCGAGACCTTCACGATCAATCTGACCGACGATACGTCGGAAGCGGCGGTCGGACCGGTGACGGACAGCGACGGCACGGCGAACGCGATCTCCGAGAGTGTCGCCAACGGCACGGCGGTCGGCCTGACGGGTCTGGCGACGGATGCGGATGCGACGGACACGGTGACTTACAGCCTGACGGACAATGCGGGCGGGCGGTTTGCCATCGATGCGAATACGGGTGTCGTGACGGTTGCCGATACGTCTCTCTTGGACTTCGAGACGGCGACGAGCCACACGGTCACGATCCAGGCGACGTCCACGGACGGGTCTACGTCGACCGAGACCTTCACGATCAATCTCACCGACGACACATCGGAAGCCGCGGTCGGCCCGGTGACGGACAGCGACGGCACGGCGAACACGATCAGCGAGAGTGTCTCCAACGGCACGGCGGTGGGACTGACGGGTCTGGCGACGGATGCGGATGCGACGGACACGGTGACTTACAGCCTGACGGACAACGCGGGCGGGCGCTTTGCGATCGATGCGAATACGGGTGTTGTGACGGTGGCCGACACGTCTCTCTTGGACTTCGAGACGGCGACCAGTCACACGGTGACGATCCAGGCGACGTCGACGGACGGGTCGACCTCGACTGAGACCTTCACGATCAATCTGACCGACGATACGTCGGAAGCGGCGGTCGGTCCGGTCACGGACAGCGACGGCACGGCGAATACGATCAGCGAGAGTGTGGCGAATGGTACAGCGGTCGGCCTGACGGGTCTGGCGACGGACGCGGATGCCACGGATACGGTGACCTACTCGTTGACCGACAGCGCGGGCGGCCGGTTTGCCATCGACACGAATACGGGTGTGGTGACGGTGGCCGACACGTCTCTCTTGGACTTCGAGACGGCGACCAACCACACGGTCACGATCCAGGCGACCTCGACCGACGGGTCGACCTCGACTGAGACCTTCACGATCGACCTCGAGAACGTCCTCGAGGCGCCGACCATGACCACGTCCGACAGTACTGGTAACGAGGACACGGCGATTGCCCTCGATATCCAGCCGACATTCTTGGACGGTGGTGCGACGCACACTGTGACGATTACTGGTGTGCCGACCGGTGCAACCTTGTCGGCGGGCTCGGATCAGGGTGGCGGTACGTGGACTTTGACTCCAGCACAGTTGACGGGCCTTTCCGTCACGCCGCCGAATGACAGCGATGTCGATTTCCAGCTCAATGTCACGATTACCTCCGACGACGGCAGCGGCACTCTGAGCAACACGCCGCAGACTATCAACGTCACCGTCGATCCAGTGGCCGATGCGCCGACGTTGAGCGTCACCGATCCGGCGAGCGGCACCGAGGACGGTTCCGTGGCGATCACCTTCCCGTCCTCGATCACGAGTCTGTCCGGCATGCCGGACTTCAGCGTTACGGTCTCCGGCGTGCCCTCGGGCGCGACGCTCAATGTGGGGACGGCGAACAGCGACGGCACTTGGACTTTGGCGGCCGACCAATTGAGCGATGTCTATGTGACGCCGCCGGCGGGGTCGGATACGAGTTTCCAGTTGACATTCGATGCATCGGCGAACTCATCGCAGACGCTGATCGACACTGGTTTCGATTCGAATGCCGATGGGTTCGCCTACGCCGATGACACGTTCCGCAGCTCGAGTGAGCCGGTCTATGCCGATGGCGCCTACGATTCGAGTGGCGGAAACACCGGCGGCGGGCTGACCGTCGACCTGGGCGGTGTAAACAACACGGACATCACGGATATGTCCGGTGGTTGGCAGACGACGTTCAATGTCTCCAGTACGAGCAGCGGTACGTTGACCTTCCGGTATCGTATGAACATGGATAGTTCATATGAATCGGACGAGTTCAGTCAGGTATTGGTTGGAATCGATGGATCACTCATCGGGACGGGCGGCAACGATTATATTGCGCAATTGAACGGCGGTGGCGATACCGGTTGGCAACAGGTGACTATCGACGTTGGTTCGCTGTCGCCGGGCAGCCATACCCTCACCCTTGGCGGCTACAACAATAAGAAGACCACGACCAGCGAAGATACGCAGATACAGTTCGATGATGTTCAGTTAACCACCAGCGGCACGTCGCAGGTGAGCGAGACATTCGATGTATCGCCGGATTGGGTCGACTTGAATATCTCCGCATCGCTGAACGATCTGGACGGATCGGAATCGCTAGCGATCACAATTAGTAACGTGCCGACCGGCTCGACATTGTCGGCTGGCACGGATAATGGCGATGGCTCTTGGTCCTTGGCGCCAGGCGACCTGACCGGTCTGAAAATGTTCCCGCCTGCCAATTATTCCGGCACCGTGCAGCTTACGGTAACGGCGACCAGCACCGACGGCACGGACACGAACAGCGTTGCCGATACGATCGACGTGAATGTCGGTGCGGTGGCGGATATTCCGACACTGACACTGACCGACCGGGACACCAGTACGCAGCAGTTCCAGAGCACTTTCGAAACCGGCGGATCAACTTCCTTCGTCAATGGGACGGTCGACGGTTGGAGCCCCGGCGCGAGCAACCAAATCGAACTGTGGCATGAGGACGACCAACCGGGCGTTGCTTCCGATGGCGATCAGTTTATCGAGATCAACTTTGAAGGCAACGGGACGTTCCCGGATGCGGGAGTTGTGGAGCGAACGGTTTCGACCTCGGCTGACACGCCGTACGAGCTGAGCTTCGACGTTTCGCCGCGGCCAGGCTTCGAGTCCTATATGGACTTCGAGGTTAGCGCGATCGACGTGTCGACCGGCACCGTTCTTAAGACCGTCGCGATCGAGTGGGACGGAAACACCGTCAGTGAAATGACGTGGGAACAGCATTCCATCGAATTCGTCGGGACCGGCGGCGACGTGCGGCTTGTGTTCACGGACACCGGCGCGGTGCACGGAAGTGGCCGTGGCGCCTTCGTCGACGATATCCGTTTCTCGCAATCCAGCGGGTTCGCCGGGGGCGCGGCAATTGCCATGTCGGCCTTGATCGCGGTTAGCCTGACCGATACCGATGGATCGGAAAACCTCGGCAATATCGAGATTGCCAACATTCCGACCGGTGGGGTTCTTGAGGTCAGCGGCGTGGCCGTCAGTGTGGTGGACGGTGTTGCGACCGTGACGCCGGCGCAGTTGCCCAACCTCACATTCACGGCGCCTGATGGATTCACCGGTGATTTGGACCTTGAAGTGACGGCGACCAGCGCCGAAACGTCGAACGGGAATACCGCCTCGACCACGGACACGCTGACGATGACCATCGTGTCCAACGACGAGAACTTCGATTCATCCGGATCTTCGTCCAGCACGACGGTGAACGGCGATTCTGGCGACAACACGCTGTATGGCGGGGCTGGAAACGACACGCTGAACGGCGGCGACGGCAACGATGTCCTGTACGGTGGCAGCGGCAACGACACGCTGAATGGCGATGCCGGCCACGACACGCTGCTGGGCGGCGACGGCAACGATATTCTCAATGGCGGTGCGGGCGACGACTTCCTGCTCGGCGGCGAGGGCAACGACACGCTCGACGGCGGCGCCGGGGACGACGTGCTTTACGGCGGTGCCGGTGACGATAGCCTGACCGGCGGGGCCGGCGATGACGTTCTGACCGGTGGTCTTGGGGCCGATACCGCGATCGGCGGTGACGGCGACGATATTTATATCTTCGGTAACGGCGACGGGGCCGACAGTTTTGCCGGCGGCGGGGGCGCATGGACGGATGCGATCGAACTCAGCGGTCACGACGGGGCTGCCGCCTTCTCGGACTGGACGCTTGCGGGTGCCACCGTTGTCGAGACCGGATCGGACTATCTGGTCTTGAGCGAGAACTCCGCGGGCACCATTACGATGGATGACGGTTCCGAGATTACCTTTACGGGCGTCGACCGTATCGAGTGGTAGGGGCGATCGACAGTCCGTCGGCCGGTAATTTAAGGTCTTAGTTCTTCTCTCAGAGTCGTTTCGGCCGTCTTTCGCGGAAAAGGGCTTTGCCTGATGCCCTATTTGTGCTGTATCGCCGCTCTATCGGTTCCTTGCAATCCATTCGGAATGGACGGAACTTTGAGTAGGTAGGGTAAGGCGATGCCGCGCAATTACGTCGAGCGAATTCTGCGATCGAAGGTCTACGAACTGGCGCGCGAGACGCCGTTGGACCAAATGCCGATTCTTTCCGGTCGCCTGGACAACACCATCTTGTTGAAGCGCGAGGATCTGCAACCGGTCTTCTCGTTCAAGCTTCGCGGCGCCCACAATAAGATCGCCAATCTGGATGAGGCGTCCCGCGCCCGCGGGGTTGTGTGTGCGTCCGCTGGCAACCATGCGCAGGGCGTTGCCATGTCCGCCCGCAAACTTGGGTTGCGGGCGGTGATTGTTATGCCGGTCACGACACCGGCCATTAAGATCGACGCGGTGCGTCGCCTCGGTGGAGAGATCGTTCTTCATGGGATGTCGGTGGACGAAGCCCGTGAGCATGCGGAAGAATTCGCCCGGTCCGAACGGATGACTTTCGTGCATCCGTATGATGACCCCGACGTCATCGCGGGGCAGGGTACCATTGCCATGGAGATCCTGCGCCAGCACAGCGAAGCGATCGACGCCATCTTTGTCGCGGTGGGCGGCGGTGGGTTGATCGCCGGCATCGCGGCTTACGTCAAATCGATATGGCCGCATATCAAGATCATCGGGGTCGAACCGGTCGATGCCGCCTGTATGCATGATGCATTGAAGGCCGGTCACCCGGTACGGCTGAATCATGTCGGGTTATTTGCCGACGGCGTCGCCGTGGCGCAGGTCGGTGACGAACCCTTTCGTATTGCACAGAAATGTGTCGACGAAGTTATCCTTGTGTCCACGGATGAAATCTGCGCCGCGGTGAAAGACATCTACGACGACACACGATCGATCGCCGAACCGGCCGGTGCCCTCGGAGTTGCCGGGCTCAAGGCCTATGTCGCGCGTGAGGATTCACATGGCAAAACCTATGTGACGCTGGATTGCGGCGCGAACGTCAATTTCGACCGGCTTCGGCATATCTCGGAACGGGCGGATATCGGCGAACAGAAAGAGGCGCTGCTGGCGGTGACGATCCCCGAACGGATCGGTAGCTTTCGAAAGTTCTGTCAGGTCGTCGGGAAGCGATCGGTCACCGAGTTCAATTACCGCTATTCTGATCGGAACGATGCCCATATCTTCGTCGGCGTAGAATTGCGGAACGGCGTGCAGGATAAGATCGACCTGATCCGCGAACTTGACGGCGAGGGATATCCGACCGTCGATATGACGGATAACGAACTGGCCAAACTGCATGTTCGCTACATGGTCGGTGGCCGGGCCCAGGTCATAAAAAACGAGCGGCTTTACCGTTTCGAGTTTCCCGAACGGCCGGGCGCGCTTCTCAACTTCCTCGACAATATGGGCGAGGGGTGGAACATCAGCCTCTTCCATTATCGAAATCACGGGAACGCGTATGGACGGGTGCTGGTCGGCATGCAGGTCCCGGAGGGAGAGGACGATAAGTTCCAGAAATTCCTGCGGGACGTCGGGTACCCAAGCGCCGACGAGACCGTAAACCCTGTCTACGACCTGTTCCTGAAATAGCGCCGGAACGAGCCGCTATGCCCGGTTTGCGTCGGCTAGGATTCGTTTTTCCAGCGATCGGGTCGCTTGCCCGTTAACCGGCAGGTTCTTACTTTTCTGATACTGCCGAATGGCCAACTTGGTCCTCTGGCCGGCGATTCCGTCGACCGGGCCCGGATCGTATCCCAAGCGCGCTAAACCGGATTGAATGTTACGAACGAAGGATTGGCCCTTGGCGGCTTTCGCGGTCGAAGATCCCGACCCCCATTCCCAAATGGGTCGGCCGAGATTAAAATTACTGTTGTCGGTTAGAGCGCCGGTGATGCCGCCTGCGCCCGCACCAATCAATGCGCCCTGTACGACCGTCAGGCCGGTGACCGCGCCGATAATCGCGCCGGCGCCCGCGCCGATTCCCGATCCGGTCACCGCACGCTCGCCCGGGGTCGAACCACAACCCGCAATGAACAGTGCCAGTGCAATTGATGTTATTGCCTTGCGGTGCATCCGCTCCTCCTGTCTTTATCTTTACGCGGCGGTAACCGTTGTGTTGCAAATTCCCACTACTGTGATGGTCATTACAATCCAATGATACATTTCGTTGCTATCATGAGATTCTGGCAGCAATACGGCGAAATCCGGCTGCGTCAGTTTTGGCGCATGAATTTGAATACACAGGCTCAATGATGGTGTCCTACCCGATCGAACTGTTGGAAGAGGCTGACGGGACCTATCGGGTCGCATCGCCGCATTTCCCCGAGTTGGTCACCTATGGCGAGAGCGAACCCGACGCATTGATGCATGCGCTTTACGCGCTGGAAGAGGTCATTACTCAACGTATCGCGAAACGTGAAATTGTTCCGGTCCCAATCAAGCCGGCGCCCGACCTGCAGCCGGTGGAACTGCCGAAACAGATTGCCGGGTTGCTCGAACTGTACTGGCGCTACAATCTGGGCGCCTTTGCACCCGAACGTCCGGAATAAGTGACAGTTTTAAGAATTCATTCAATGTGATTTGTGAGTTCCGCCCTCCCCGTGGTACCGGGGCGGCGAGCGGCCGATCTAGCGCTCGGCCGATGCTTGTAAACAGGAGACATAGTTGAAACTCGCCGTCGCCTTTTCCGCTCTGCTGGGGCTGGCCGTTGTCACGCTGCTTATCGGGTATTTCGGTTTTGGTGCCGTCGGCGAGGCGTTTCTGAGCGCGGGCTGGGGCATGGTTGTGATTGCCTGCTATCACGTGGTGTCCCTCGGATGTGCCGCGATGGGCTGGCGCACGCTCGTACAGCGAACATGGCAGGCGCCATTTCTTCTCTATCTGTGGGCACGCTGGATTCGTGAATCGGTAAATGGGCTTATGCCGGTCGGACAGGTCGGCGGCGATATCGTTGGCGCCCGCCTGTTGGCGATACGGGGCGCCGGTGCGGCCGTTGCGGGCGCCGGTGCGGTCGTGGACAAGACGGTCGAAGTGTTTAGCCAGTTCGTCTTCTCACTCCTCGGCGTTGCGTTGTTGCTGTATGTCAGCGCGGAGAAATCGCTAGGATGGTCGGTGGCGATCGGGCTTCTCATCTTCGCACCGCTGCTGATTGGTTTTGTCGTCGCGCAGCGTATGGGCATGTTCCGATTGCTGGAACGGTTCCTGCTGAAGCTGGAGAGCAAGTCGAGTTGGTTGAGCTTGGGCGACGTATCTGGCCTGCACGATACCATTCTTAAACTCTATGGCGATCGCCGTGCTCTCATACAGAGTTTCGCATTCCATCTGCTGACGTGGATCATTGGCATCGGCGAGGTCTGGTTGACCGCCTATTTCATGGGATTCGAACTTGGATTGCTCGAAGCGGCGATCATCGAAAGTCTCGCGCAAGCCGTTCGCAGTGCAGGGTTTGTCATTCCGGGATCGCTCGGCGTCCAGGAGGGCGGATATCTGCTCTTCGGCACGATGTTCGGTTTGAGTCCCGAGGTCGCTCTGGGGCTATCGCTGGTGCGGCGAGTACGGCAGTTACTGCTCGGGATACCGGGTCTGATTGCTTGGCAGATAAGCGAAGGCCAGCGGCTGGCGTTGGCGCGGCGGCATCCGCCCACGGCGCCGGATTAACACCGGCCGACTATCGTTGGGCGACGCGCGTTTCCGGATGTTGCGGCTGTTTTTCGATCTGACGCCGACTCCGCTCAAGATAGATTTTGGCGACCTGGTCTTCAGGATAGTCGTTCAGGAATCCTTGCAACGCGGCGAATGTCGCTTCCCAATCCGACGCGCGATAGAGGTCGTAAATCTCATTCCATCGGCTGCAGAAGGTGCGCTGTTCCTCGGTTGCGAGGATCGACGCAGGGCCGTCATACGCAGCGCAGAGTTCGTAGGTCGCGATCCGCTTGCTGATCCCTTTGACCGCCGCCAAATCGATTGGCCGGAACAGAAATGCGCCGCTGGCCGCCTTGTAGACACTCTCGCTGACGAGCAGTTGCGTGCCATAGCGTTTGTTCAGGCCCTCGAGCCGGGCCGCCAAGTTCACGGAAACGCCGAGCGCGGTGTAATCCATGCGGTCCGGCGATCCGATGTTGCCAACAACCGTGTCGCCGGTATGCAGGCCGAACCGGGTGTGCATTTCCGGCTCGCCGTTGGCCAACCATTCGGCATTCAATTCGGCGCTGCGCTGTCGGCACAACAGCATCGTGCGGCACGCGACGAGGATATGCTCTTCGACGGCAAGCGGCGCATTCCAGAAGGCCATAATTGCGTCGCCGATGTATTTGTCTATAGATCCTTGATTTTCAAGAATTATTTCTCCCAACTCCTGGAAGTAGCGCGATGTTTTTCGCGTCAGATCCTCCGGCGACATCTGTTCCGACAGGTCGGTGAAGTTGGCGACGTCGGTGAAGAGGATCGAGAGTTCGCGCCGCTCGCCGCCGAGGCCTTGTACATTGCCGGATTGGATGAGCTGCTCGACCAGCGCTTTCGGCACGTATTGGCCGAATGTCCGAATGGCCGTCTTCATGGTGGCCATCGATGCGGCGAGTTCGCGAATCTCCGTAATGCGGGAATCGATTTCCGGGGAATCTTCCTCGAAGGACAGATCTCGGATTTTCTTTGTTTCTTCCACCAACGCGCGGATCGGGCGCGCGATCCACTCCGATACCCAGGCGATCAAGGGTACCGACAAGAGCAGCGGAATGATCGAATAAATAAGGCTCCGGATGCGATGTTCCGCGATCGGTCCGATGAAGTCATCCACCGGCACGACGATACCGACACGTTTGTTGGAGCCGAAGCTGCCCATCAATGAGGAGACGCTTGCGACATAGTCCTCGCCGCCGACGCTATAGACGAATCGGTCTTCGGTTTTGCCGGCGAAATGCTTGATTGCCTCCGTCAGCGACGGCCGCTCGAGTTCTTCGACGCGAACCGGCTTCAACTTCGTCTCGCCGCCTTCAGTGACCCGTTTGACGGTGCGATTCACGTCCGGGAAAGCGATCAGTTCGGTTTTCTCGTTATAGAGGAACACCACCCCGGATTCGCCGACCTTCTGATCCTGCAGGAACGATGACAGTTGGGCGAGGGTGATATCCGCCGCGACGACGGCGTTGCGATCACTGTCGACTTTTCGGGAAACGGTAATGCCGGGTGCGCGCAGGCTTGAGAAGATGTAAGCGTCGGTCAGAGATACAGTGCTCTGTTTGAGCGCGGCCTTGTACCACGGGCGGCCGCGCGGGTCGTAGCTTGCGGCGCTCACGACCTGGTCGCCGATCGCCTTTCGGTCGGCATCCAGGAAAACCCAGCTTTGCTTCCGTGTTCCGTCGGGCTGCAGGGCGATCGTCCGCACGCCATAGTTGGCGGCTTCAGGCGCTTTTAGCCGTGATTTCGTCTTCGCATCGACATCGGCAAACTGTACCACCTGAAAGAAATCGCCGTTCTCGTAGCCGACAAAAAGTCCATAGAGCTGGGGATAGGATGCTAGTGCATCGAGGAAATACTGCGCGGTTGTATGGTTGGAGCCGTCGGGCAGCACCGCAATGTCCGGTAGTTCCGCGGTGAGATGGATCAGCGTGACCGGCGGATCGATGAAATTGCGTGTTTTCTCGAGTACTTTCTCACTGACATTGAGGAGAAGTGAATCCGCGGCTTCTAGCGCTAATTCAGAGTTGCGGCTGTAGTTATACCAAATCAAGCTCCCGGCAAGCAGCAAGAAGATCGCGATGAATATTGCAATAATATTGAAGTTAAGCGGCGCATTAATTAGGAATCCGCGAAACTTACGCGCGAAAATATTCATTCCATTCTCAGACAGTATTGCGCCGCTCCTGCCCGAGCGGCATTGGCATCTTGCCCTGGTTGCCCCGGGATCATCTTTGCATAGCTGCAACGGTGACCGCAAACACCAACCGAGAAAACGAAGTTATGGAATGGGGTTAGGAATGATTCCCCCGGAAGCCGAAGCGATGCCAAAAGGCTTATAACCGCGGCGGAATTGCGGTAGGGCTTGGGCATTGCTATTCAATACGCGCCGCTGGATGGCGCCTAGGGTGGAGCCCAGGGATGGGAGATAAACAGCCGGAGGATGCGAAGCAGGATAAGCGGACGCTGTCGATAGCGGCCGACTTCCCGGCGCCGTCGCCCGATGCATGGACCGGCCTGCTCGACCGCATTCTCGGCGAGGGCGACGGTGTCGATGCTTTAGCGTCTCGGACGCTCGATGGCATTGAGATACAGGCGCTCTATACACGCGACGACTGGCCTGCGAAGGGCGACCCGTCCGGCTTTCCGGGAATGGCTCCCTTCACGCGGGGGCATCGCCTGACCGGGCACGTGCGGGCGGGCTGGGACGTTCGGCAGCGTCATGCGCTGCCCGACCGCAAGCGCTGCAATGAGGCGATTCTTCAGGATTTGGAACAAGGCGTTACGTCGATTGCGCTTGCGCTGAACGGCGCCGGACGGCACGGGTTGGACGGTGACGATTCCGCAGCGCCGATGTTTCGGACCGCCGACGGGGTCGATCTTTCGTCGCTCGGCGATTTGGATGCGGTGCTCGGCGGCGTGGATTTGGCGGCAGCCCCCATCGCGCTGGATGCCGGTGCCGCCTTTTTGCCGGTGTCGGCCATGATGATTGCGCTTTGGCAGCAGCGCGGTGTCCGGCCCGAAACAATCGCGGCGGCTTTTAACGCCGATCCGATCACAGCGCTTGCCAAGCAAGGAACATTGACCTGCGCGGTCGAGGACACGCTGCGGCAGCTCGGCGATCTTGCCGTCTATGCGACGGCGCGTTTTCCGAATGTCACTGTCGTCGGTGTGGACAGCACCGTTTATCACGACGCGGGCGCGAGCGAAGCGCAGGAAATAGCCTGTGCCGCGGCGACCGGCGTTGCCTATCTTCGCAGCCTGACCGATGCTGGTATCCCGTTGGAGACAGCCTTCGGCCAGATCGCTTTTACCGTCGCAGTCGATACTGATTTCCTGATGTCGATCACCAAGCTGC
The DNA here is from genome assembly GCA_965228425.1 of Alphaproteobacteria bacterium. Taxonomy (GTDB): domain Bacteria; phylum Pseudomonadota; class Alphaproteobacteria; order UBA8366; family UBA8366; genus JAJFJD01. The sequence continues at coordinate 1,581,893 of OZ245815.1, forward strand.
GGACGGTGCGGCGGCTTTGGGGCCGTATCGCCGAGGCCTGCGGTGGCACGGAGATGGCCCGGTCGATGCGCCTTTCAGCGATTACGTCGGCGCGGATGCAGACCCGTCGGGATCCCTGGGTGAACATGTTACGGGGCACTATGGCGACCTTTGCCGCCTCTGTCGGAGGCGCCGACAGCATCACGGTCCTGCCGTTCACGCATGCGCTGGGGCTGCCGGACGACTTCGCGCGCCGGATCGCCCGCAATACCCAGCTTGTCTTGCAACAGGAATCCTCGCTCAACCGGGTTATCGATCCCGCTGGCGGGGCTTGGGCATTCGAGAGCCTGACCGACGCGCTTAGCCGGGAAGCATGGTCCTTATTCCAGGAAATCGAAGGCGCCGGCGGTATCGTGGCCGAACTTGAAAGCGGTGCTCTTGCGGCGCGGATCGCGGCGGTCGCGGAGACCCGTGACCGTAGCATCGCCGACCGAAGTGAACCGATCACCGGCAGCAGCGCCTTCGCTAATTTGCAGGAAGAACCGGTAGAGGTGCTAGCCCTCGATATTGCTGAATTGCAGTGCGTAAACGCTCGGGCGCTGGCCAACCATCGGGCTAACACGGACCAGGACGCGGCGACCGAACGGGCACGGGAAGCGGTGCCGCAGACCGGCGACGGTCGCCTGACCGAGGCTGTCGTGGCAGCAGCATCGGAGGGTGCGACCCTCGGGTCGCTGCGCGCTGTTGTGGGGATATCGCAGCCTGCCAAAATCGCCGCCCTGCCACAGCGACGGTTGGCGGAGCCGTTCGAGGCTCTACGCGATGCCTGTGATGCCTTTTCGGTATCCAGCGGCACAAATCCAGCGGTATTTCTCGCGGCGATCGGTGATCCGGCGCAGTTCACCGCCGCCGCGAGTTTTGCGCGTAATTTCTTTGCAGCGGGCGGAATTGACGCCATATTTGGGTCCGGCGGCACCGACATCGAGGCGATCGCCGCGGAATTCAAACAGAGCGGCGCCAGCGCCGCCGTGCTATGCTCCGAGCCGGCCGCATATGCGGAAACGGCGAGTGACTTGGTGGTTGCCTTGTCCACTGCCGGCGCCCAGAAAACCTTCGTTGTCGGACGCCCCGAGGACGGCCTCGGATCCATTGAAGCGGCGATCGACGGGTTGATTTTTGACGGCTGCGACGTGCTCGCGACGTTGACGGGCTTTCTTGAGGACACGGGAGTATTGCGGAGATGAGCGCAATTCCAGACTTCTCAACGGTCGATTTCGCATCCGGCACGAACCGTGCTGCGACGACAGAGGATTGGGTGCGGGTGGCCGAATCGGGCGGTGCGCCGCCCGACGGGTTGGTCTGGGAAACCCCGGAACATATTCCCGTGAAGCCACTCTATTCGGCGTCGGACTTGGATGGATTGGATTTTCTCGACACACGGCCCGGACTGCCGCCCTATCTGCGCGGACCGTATCCGACCATGTATGTCACGCAGCCATGGACGATCCGGCAGTACGCCGGTTTCTCGACCGCGGAAGCGAGCAATGCCTTCTACCGGCGGAATCTGGCCGCGGGGCAAAAGGGCTTGTCCATTGCCTTCGATCTGCCGACCCATCGCGGGTACGATTCCGATCATCCGCGTGTTGGCGGGGATGTCGGCATGGCCGGCGTGGCGATCGATTCGATCCTCGACATGCGAACGTTGTTCGACGGCATCCCGCTGGACCGGATGAGCGTGTCGATGACCATGAACGGCGCGGTGTTGCCGGTGATGGCGCTCTATATCGTCGCGGGCGAAGAGCAGGGCGTACCGTTGGCCAAACTCTCCGGCACGATTCAGAATGACATTCTGAAAGAGTTCATGGTGCGGAATACCTACATTTTCCCGCCGCAGCCCTCGATGCGCATCATCTCCGACATATTCGCCTACACGTCGCAGAACATGCCGCGTTTCAACAGCATCAGCATATCCGGCTATCACATGCAGGAAGCCGGTGCGACGGCCGATCTGGAACTCGCGTATACGCTGGCCGATGGCGTCGAATATGTAAGGCGAGGGCAGGCGGCCGGCATGGGTGTCGATGCGTTTGCGCCGCGGCTGTCCTTCTTCTGGGCCGTCGGCATGAATTTCTTCATGGAGGTAGCGAAGCTTCGTGCCGCCCGGCTGCTGTGGGCAAAACTGATGCGGCAATTCGAGCCGGAGAATCCCAAGTCCCTGTCCTTGCGGACGCACTGCCAGACGTCGGGCTGGAGCCTGACGGCGCAGGATGTTTTCAATAACGTCATCCGGACCTGCATCGAGGCGATGGCCGCAACGCAAGGGCACACGCAATCGCTGCACACCAATGCGCTGGACGAGGCGCTGGCCCTGCCGACGGATTTCAGCGCCCGTATCGCCCGCAACACGCAGATTTTCCTGCAGCAGGAAAGCGACACCTGCAAGACGATCGATCCCTGGGCCGGGAGCTACTATGTCGAGCGCTTGACCTATGAACTCGCCCGGCGCGCCTGGGATCACATCCAGGAGGTCGAAGACCTGGGCGGGATGGCCAACGCCATCGAAGCGGGTATTCCGAAATTACGCATCGAAGAGGCGTCGGCCCGGACGCAGGCGCGCATCGATACCGGCCGGCAGACCGTCGTCGGCGTGAATCGGTACCGGCTCGAGAAGGAAGACCCAATCGATGTGCTTAAGGTCGACAACACCGCAGTCCGGCAGGCACAGGTCGAAAAGCTCAAGCAGCTGCGCGCCGAGCGAAACGAAAACGATTGTCAGGCGGCACTCGATGCGTTGACGCGCTGTGCCGAGTCGGGCGACGGCAACCTCTTGGCGATGGCGGTCGATGCCGCCCGTGCGAAAGCCTCGGTCGGCGAGATTACCGATGCGATGGAGCGTGTGTTCGGCCGCCACGTCGCGGAAATCAAGGCAATTTCGGGGGTCTACAGCAGCGAGATGGGCGAGGCGACGGACGCCGTGAAAACGGTGCGTGACTTGATCGAGACCTTTGAGGCCCGCGAAGGACGGCGGCCTCGTATCCTAGTCGCGAAAATGGGACAGGACGGGCATGACCGCGGCCAGAAAATCATCGCGACGGCTTTCGCGGATCTGGGCTTCGACGTGGATATCGGTCCGTTGTTCCAAACGCCGGACGAAGCGGCTCGTCAGGCGGTCGAGAACGATGTCCACATCATCGGGGTAAGTTCGCTGGCAGCCGGCCATTTGACCTTGGTGCCGGACCTGAAATCGAAGCTCGAGGAACTCGGCCGGGGCGACATCCTGATCGTGCTGGGCGGTGTCATCCCACCGCAGGATTACGATGCGCTCTACAAGGCGGGCGCCAAGGCGATTTTCCCGCCGGGCACTGTCATCAGCGAAGCGGCGGTCGGGTTGTTGGGAACATTGAATGATGCGTTGGGCTACACCCCCGACGCCGGTAGCGCGTGACGGCGGGCGCGCACCGATGACGAAATCAGTCTCGGCGTCGTCGAGCCGAGCCACGCTTTCCTTGGACCAATATGTCTCCGGTGTCTTGTCGGGCGACCGGGCCGTCATCGCGCGGGCCATCACCTTGATCGAAAGCCGGAACCACGATCATCAATCGATGGCGCAGGACATGATCGTACAGCTTCTGCCGCGTAGCGGCAGTGCCCATCGCGTCGGCATCACCGGTGTCCCGGGCGTTGGGAAAAGCACGTTCATCGATGCGCTGGGGACCGACTTGACCGAGAAGGGGCATCGCGTTGCGGTCTTGGCGGTCGATCCGACGAGCAGCCGCACTGGTGGTAGTATCCTCGGCGACAAGACCCGTATGGAGAAATTGTCGCGTGACGACAAAGCCTTCATCCGCCCGTCGCCGGCATCCGGCACCTTGGGTGGCGTCACGCGCACAACCCGGGAAACGATTATCGTCTGCGAAGCCGCGGGGTTCGATGTCATTTTGGTCGAGACCGTCGGCGTCGGGCAATCGGAGACGGCGGTCTCCGAGATGGTGGATTTCTTCCTGGTTCTGACAATCGCCGGGGCCGGGGACGAACTGCAGGGCATCAAGCGCGGCGTCCTTGAACTGGCGGACATGATCGCGGTCAACAAGGCGGACGGCGACAACAAGCAGCGCGCGGCGCGGGCGGCTGGCGAATATGCGAATGCGATGCATCTGATGACGCCGGCGAGTCCGAGCTGGACGCCACCCGTCTTGCAATGCAGCGGTTTGCATCGGATCGGGCTTGCCGACCTCTGGGCGCAGGTGGTCGATCACCGTGACCGGTTGACCGCGTCTGGAGAGCTTATAGCGACGCGTCGGGACCAGAATCTGAGGTGGATGTGGTCGATGGTCGAGGACCGTTTGATGACGTCTCTAAAAACCGACCCGCGTGTCGCGCGCGCCATCGATGCACTGGAACAGGATGTAACGACCGGCCGATTGACGCCGACCATGGCCGCGGACCGTATTCTGAACACATTCGGTGAGCGAGTACGGTAGCGCGGCTCAATTGCCGCCGGATCAACGGATTATTTGCCGCCGGGGCCGCTCGGTGTCAGGTCGTCTTTTTCGAGTTGCTTGAGCAGGTCCGGATCCGGGTCCGAGGCGCCTTCGATGGGGCCACCGGTATAGCCGCTGACGGCGTCATCTGAATTGCCCGAAATGATGGAACTCGCTGATCCCGAGCTTTCTTTCTTTGTCGCGGAGTCCGAAGCGCTTCCGCGTTCGCTCTGTAGGCAGCGATAGAAACCGTTGGAGCCAGGTTTATGACCCTGGCTGATGCAGGTTTGGTAGCCTTCTTGCGTTGCCGCCGGTGTCGTTATGGCCAGCGCGGTGATGCCAAAGGCCGCAAAAGGCATGATGGCGTGTGTGAAATTTCGCAACATCGCGACACGCTCCATTCAAGTATTTATCCGCCGCACGGCCATTAATTTGGGCCAAATTCGCACCCGCAGGGCCGCTAACGTAATATATAGGGCAAGCTGGGGGCATACGGAATGACCTGAATGAGTACCTCTTGCGAGAATAAAAACTTTAGACTTTAGCGGTAGGCTTTTCACTCGAGCGGCGGAGAACAGAGCGAGAATTTCCGCACGAAATACAAATTCGATCATCTTTACATCGGCATGAGTATTATGTTTGATTGTCGGCTTGGGATGTGCCGACGGATCGCACATTGCAGTGTCGATTTTGAATTAAGAAAATGGCTTAAATACAAGGCCTTATGATGAGCCGATCGTCACGACAAATTCCTCCCGCCGAATACCGGGAGTCCCGGGTTGATCGCCTGGGACCGTGCCTGCGCCCGCGCCGTATGGTGGGTTTTTGGGCGGCATTGGTCGGTGCATGCCTCGCCATGCCCGGACTGACGGGCGGCGTTCACGGCGATGTTCCCGAAAAAGTACTGACCTATGCCGTGCATCACTCGACCCACGGCAAGATTGGGACCTATACCAATATCATCCGCGATACGGGCGCCGAAGTTTCGGTTCGCAACGAATTTCGGGTTCAAGTCAAAGTGCTTTTGGTCGTTGCGCATAAGGAGATCGGAAGCAGTAAGGAAACTTGGAAGAACGGCCGCCTGGTCTCCTTTGAAAGCAAGACGCAGGAGAACGGCGAAAAGAGCGGTGTGAATGGCCGCGCGAATGGCGAGAAATTCGTGATCGAATCACCAAACGGTCCCCGCGAGGCGCCGGCCGACGTGTCTCCCAACAATCCCTGGTCGATGAACATCCTCAAGGCGAAGGTGCTATTGGGGACCAAATCCGGCAGCCTGTACAACGTATCGGCGTCGGATGGCGTCAAAAGAGACTTGGAGTTTGCCGGTAAAACCGTGACCACGGATTACTTCCTGGTCGATGGGGATGCCAAGTACGAACTGTGGTTCGATGAGCGCGGCATACCGCTGAAATTTACCGAGATCGACAAAAAGAGCGTCATCACCTTCAAGCTGGCCGAAAAACAACCGACGGACACTACGCCGGTGATCAAGGGAAGTATCCTCGGTCAGTGAATCGCGCTGCCGTCGGCTTGCCGGCGGGAACATTAGTCTTACCCAACTCGAACATCCTCAACTTTGATGGACTGTGATCCGCCGGAGGCATTGTGTCTCGATCCGGAGTGCAGCACCATACGCTTTCCGGACTCACCCTCCGGCGGCGCGTGGCCAAGTCGTCGTGTCCGCTAACGGGCGATGTGCGGAAAGAGTCGGCACCCATGCACCGATCATTGAACCAAGCCATGGTGTTGCCATAAAGTTGGATCATAACCGCACGTTAGATGGTGCGATAAAAAGAATCAGGGTGTGCCATGGAAACGAAAGATTTCGACGATATTGCAAGATACGCCGCACCAGGCCGAGAGCGGTTGGTCGAGCTCGCCGATTTCCTCGAAGAGGTTCCGGCCGACCGGTTGACCTTCACGCGGTGGTACGGGCAGGGGAAAGGATGCGCGGTCGGTTTGGCGGCAGCGACGCATCCGTGGTTTAAAGCCCAAGGCTTACGTCTGGAGGAAGATTCATCGGGCCAAGTCTGCTGGCCGGTATATGGGGCGGAAAGCGACCGGGCCGCGGTTGCAAAGTTCTTCGGTATCACACTCGGAGAAATGAATAGCCTTTTGGATCCAGCCGGATATGACGGTGCGCTTGAGCCGCATCCCAAGAAAGTAGCGGCGAAGATCCGGCGGTTCCTGGACGCGATGGTGCCGGCGTAAAATCTACCGGCGAACGAGGCGGGCGGTCGCCCGCCGCAAATGACACGACGGCTGACGTGGGGGGTGGCGCGGCAGTCCATAAACGGGGCGCACAGGGTACTGAGGCGCTTTTGGGCAACCCTTTCTATGGTGCTGTCGACAATGCGAGGACTGTTTACCCACGATATCGCGATCGATCTTGGTACGGCGAACACGCTCGTCTATCAGTCCGGTGGCGGAATCGTTTTCAACGAACCGACCGTGATCGCGGTGAAAGACGAACGCGGCGGGCGCCGAATGATAGCCATCGGTCAGGAAGCGAAGGCGATGTTGGGTCGCACCCCGCCCGGTATCGAGGCGATCAGGCCTTTGTGTGATGGCGTAATCGCGGATTTCGACGTCGCCGAAGAACTGATCAAGATCATCATCGGGAAATCGCTCAAGCGGCGTGGACTTTCAAACGCTCGGGTTATTATCACGGTTCCGTCGGGTGCGACCGAAGTCGAACGACGGGCTATCCGCGAAGCGACGGAGAACGCGGGCGCGCGTCGTGTCTTCCTGATCGAGGAACCGGTCGCCGCGGCGATCGGCGCGGACCTTCCCGTAACCGAACCGACCGCTTCGATGGTTGTCGATATAGGCGGTGGAACCACCGAGGTTGCGGTCATTTCGCTCGGCGGCATCGTTTCGTCGCAATGCATTCGGGTCGGCGGCAATGCCATGGACGCGGCCATCATCTCGCATATGCGGCGGGTCCATAACCTTCACATCGGCGAAAACAATGCCGAAGAGATCAAGATCTCCATCGGGTCCGCTTGTTTTCCGAAGAATGGCGAGCCACGACGGATGCGCGTCAAAGGACGCGATCTCGTATCTGGCGTGCCGCGGGAGCAGGATGTCGATGAAGGCGAAGTGGTCGGGAGCCTCGCCGAGCCTCTGGGCTCAATCGTCGAGGCGGTCAAGACAACCCTGGAACATACCGTTCCAGAACTGGCTGCCGATATGGTCGAACGCGGCATGGTTCTGACCGGTGGCGGGGGCCTGTTGCCGAACATGGACGAGGTCTTGAGCTACGCAACCGGCCTACCTACGGTGGTCGCGACCGACCCTTTGACATGCGGCGCGATGGGAGCCGGGCGGACCCTCGAGCGGATTGGCAAACTTAAGCATATGCTTGTGCATTGACGTGAGATCGTCGGCCCGCCTGGCCGAAAACTTACCTAAATTACCTGTTTGCATCGGCACTGCCGCTCTCGGCCGTGCCGGCGGTCGCTATTTGTCGGGCAGTGCGAGAAAAAATTTACTGGTCATTAACCAAATAAATGTGAATTAATATTGAAAATCAAACAATAAAATATAATGATATTAACTATACAGTTAGTATTATTTAATTAATACGCTCGATTTTATTAAATTAGATGCTATACTTTCTTGGTAGGCGCCGGGTTCTTTAGGTGCCTACTTGGGAACTTTTGGGGCGTCTAATTTATGTCGATTCCGCGATTGTCGCCGGATAGCCAGGACCGTGGTTTGGGAGGAGACATCCTCTTCCCGACTCCCCGGGGTGCGCCCGAATCGGCAACCGTCGTCGAGGCGGACGGCGTCCCGGCGATCGTACTCCCGGACACCAGTAAGATAGCGACTGGAGACTTTACCCAGGTCGGCCAGGACCTAATCCTGTCTGGGCCATCCGGCGGGGACCTAATTGTCCAGAATTACTTTGCGCAGGAAAGCCCGCCCGAACTCATTGCGGCGGGCGGTGCGCAGGTGCTGTCGCCGCAGTTGGTCGACTCCTTCCTGGTATCCCAGGCGCCTGGCCAATACGCACAGGCCGGGACGGCTGTAGGCGCCCAGCCGATCGGACAGGTCGGCGATATGGTCGGGCAGGTGACCGCCGTGCGGGCGGATGGAACGCGGGTCTCGCTGGAAAAAGGCGATCCGGTTTTTCAGGGAGACATTGTCGAAACCGGTGGGAACGAAAGCGCCGTTCGCATGGTGTTTTTGGACAAGACCGAATTTGCGCTCGGGGCGGATGCAAAGTTGGCGCTCGATGAACTTGTATTCAATCCGGCGACGCAGAGCGGGTCGGTCCAGTTTTCGATCCTGAAAGGGGTATTCGTCTTCTCGAGCGGCGAGATCGCCAAGACCGACAATACGGATATGACGGTTGCTACGCCGGTCGGCACCATCGGCATTCGGGGGACTGAGGTCGCCGGGCGCGTCGATGAGGGCGGCGGACAGTTCACCGTCATCGACGGCGCGATCGAGGTGATCACCCAGGCCGGCAGCGTGACCTTGGACAATCAGGGAGAGACCACGCGCGTGTCGGGTATCGATGCGCCGCCCAGCGCGCCCTTCGTTCTGACGCCATCGGAATATGGTGACGCGTACGGTGATGTCGCGGGGATAGCGTCGCATCTGTTCGACGGCGGAAAGCCGGGACAGACTGGACCGGACGGCGCACCGGGATCACCCGGCCAAGGCGAGACGCAATCGGGACAGGCGGATGGTGACGGTGGCGATACCGAACCGGAATCCACCGGTTCCACATTGGCGAGCAATATCCCCGCCGAGGCGGCGCAAGAACCGGGCCAGCAGCAATCTCAGCAGAGCGGGTCCCCTCCCGGTGGCACCGCGGCTGCCGCTCCCGCTTCGCTGGAACCTTCCCCGGGCGATGCCCCGCTCGCGGCGAGTATTCCGACCGAGACGAGCGCGCCGGGATTGGGAAGCGCGCCGCCGGTAGAAGAAATCGTTTCGGCGCCGGGCCTTGGTCTCGCCGATAGCCTGACCTTCGGTGGACCGGAGGCCAACGAACCCGGTGACGGCGCCGAACCGGCGCCCTTCGACCTTGGTGTTCTGACCGATCCGCCGCCGACCCTGACGGAGACAACGACTGCTGATGGCGGGCCGCCCATTCCGGCGGGGGATAATTCCGTGCCAGTGTCCTATCAGGGGGCGAACGATGTAATCGGCAGCACGGGTGATGAAACGCCGGCTGGTTCAAATGCTGCAGGATCGGACAATTCGGGCGGTGGCGGGTCCGTCGCCGCGGGCGGCGGTCCCATTGGGATACCTAGCGCCGGGGGCGTGTCCTCGGATCCGATTGCCGACAATCCTTATATCCCGGACCCATACGGCGCATCGGGACCCGACCTCGGTGCGTTGATCGACGAATTGGCCAATGACCCGGATGATACCGGCGGGTCGGGTTTCGATCTCGGTGTCGCCGACGATGATGATCCGGCGCCCGCACCCGCGCCGGTAGTCGCCGAGACGCCCACGACCCCGCCGGCCCCGGCCGCGCATGACATCGTCTTGACCGTTTCGAACGCAACGACCAGCGGCCAATTCCAGAATCTAAGCGATAGTTTCGTCCTGCCGAACCAGGGCCCGGACAGTTTCGTGCTTGTCCCCGGCAGCGATATGGGCATCGCCGGATTGTCCGCTAGCGTTCAGGTCAACCTCACACGGGATGCATCGGGCGATGTGGATATCGATCTGTTGTCGTCATGGAACTCCCTGAAGAACCTGCGCGCGGAAAGCGATACCGCAGCCGATCTGACAGTCGATAACTTCGTCCATACGGATATTCATTTCGGCGGTGGCGGCGACAGCCACATCACGATCACCGACGCCAAGCGTGGATTCATCACCACGGGGGACGGCAACGACACGATCGAGATCGATGCGCTGTCCAATGTCGACACTTGGTCCAAATTGTTCGATATCGAAACCGGTGCCGGCAACGATACGGTCGTATTCGATGGGGCGCCGAACGGTTTGTCCGAATTGGACTATGACGGTGGCGCTGGAATCGACACGCTGCAGATCAGCGGACCGAGCTCGAGTTTCGATTTCTCGTCGGGTCAGATGAGCGTGACGAATGTGGAACGGATCGATATTTCCGGCACGGCGGACGTAACCTTGACGATTTCCGACGATCTGATCCCGACCGCCGATACCGGCATCAATGCGTTGACCGGCACGGCGCGGACCATGGTGGTCGATGGCGATAGCGGGGATACGTTGGATTTGGTCGGAAGTGATTGGAATCTCGTGGATACGGCTCAGATCGATGGTCAAGGCTATGCCGTCTACGAGGACGATTCAGGCATGCGAGTCGCCGCGGATACCGATCTTACTGTCGTCTAAAACGGCACTGGGTCTCACGAATTAGGCGAATTCAACCGCTTAACCGAACCTTAACCTCCATTCGATATCACTGATTGATGAAGACGTTATAGCTTTAACGAGGTTAGCCGGCGCGGCCGGTTATGGGGACGGAAAGATCGCTGAATATCTGCAATACACACTCTTCCTGGTGCTGGCGCTGAACATCAATGCCGGTATTTCGCCAGACAGTGAGTGTCCCAAGCTCGAACGTCCGGCGCCACGGCCGATCATAGCCTGTGGGCCGCCGGCTCAAACCCGACCGCAGTTTCAGCACCCGCGCCTCCGGAAAGGCGACCCAAAAGTAATTCTGATCGATGGAGCGGGAAAATGACCCGGTATCTGGTTTCCGACGAAAACCCCGGTGGAATACGGCTCGAGGATATCCTGCACGCCATTCGTACCGATATCCTGACGCGCTGCACCAAGATCATGAATGACCCGAAAGAAGAAGCGCGGCATGTTCTCGACAACAACATGAAGGTACTCGCGCTGTTGAGCGAAGCGATCGCGCATGCAGAAGATTCGACCCGGATCTTGAATAAGTCCTTCGGCCCGAGCAAGGCAGCCCAAGGGGGTGCACCGCGGATTGGTACAGCCTAGGTCGGCAGGCCGCTCCAGCGGGAATTCAGACTAATTGAAGGGTGAACCGGTACCGATTTGAGGGTGCCGGTTTTCGCGTTTGGGGTGGTGTTCGAAAGGTCGATCGCGACGGTCGGCGCGTTAATCGGCGTCGCCGGGATTGGGAGCACCCGCGAGCACCGTTTCCTGGCCCGACATGCGTAGGAAGAATAGCCGTATACAAAGGATCGCTGCGGCGGCGATACCGAAGACGACGGCGCCCGCCATGTTGCCGTCGGCCATGCAGACGATTGAGATCCAGACCGGCACCACGGTAAATGCGATGGCGGTTAGCCAGCCTCGAACGCCGTCCTGGCGAAACGCGAGGACGTAGAGAGTGCGAAGGAGATCGTCGGTCCAATCATCGCCGACGCTTTCGACGGATACTTTGCGAGACACTGTGTTGTCCCCAATACGACGAAGATACTGTGATTTCTACGAGATTTCTTTTAAAGCCCGGTTAATACGGAAATCTAATCCAGTCGCTCGGGCGGATCAGTGACGGTCGCCACAGTCCCGCAGGCATTACCCACGGTGTGGAAGAATTCCTAGATGGAAGGGTTAGGCCATAATAACCACAACGCCGTTAACCAAAACCGGGATAATACGGCGTGTACGACCTCCAGTAAGGACCTGCAGAGAGGCACGGGTTAACCAATACCCCCCGGTTCCCCGCTACCCTTCTTTCTGCAGGTCCTCTGGAGGGTCGGTTCCCCAAAATGACCGTCACCTTCCGTCACCCGGAGTCCGGCACGACGGCACCTTCTCGAATGAAGGATTGGCCGTTGCCGAGGTTGTCTAGCGATCCGAACTGCAACGGACCCTGCGCGTCCCATAGACGGTCCTGCGCAAATCACACCCAACGACTTCACCGCTCGCGGTGTCGACAACCCAAAGATTGTTCCCGCCGCGCACTTGCACTTTGGACTGTGCCCGTACCGTCGATGCCTTCGGAGCCCGGTCGGAATTCCCGCCGCGATGGACGGTGACCCCGGATCGCGTTTTCGCCACCCGGCGTTGTTCGGCGTCGGCATCGACGCCGCGATGGACCGATACGCCGGCACTTTTCGTAACCGTCTGGGCGCTGGCGGATACGGAACCGATGATGGCGGGGACGACAAGCATAGAAACCGCAGTAGCAAGCTGGACAATCTTCATTGTAGGGTCTCCCTGTGCCTGGATACGCCGGATTTCCGGCTGGTTGTCGACAATCGTTGCAAATTTGGTCGCCGCGGGCCATGCGGCACTGAAGTTTCAACCATAAACGGCACGGGGAATCGGCTCATTCGGGCATGAGTACTAACTGCGATGGCGGTTGTAACGCCAATGGGGTCGGCCAGGGGTGGACAACGATTTCTTAATGGCAGACTCCTACAGATCGCTCATCGCCACACCGGCCTCGGTTGATGATCGGGATAAGCCCACATTGGATTTGGAAAACGGATAATGACGGACAACAATTCAGACGGCCCACAGCGCGCCTATACGAACCAAGACTTCCTACACAGCAAGGATGCACGTGTTCTTCGGATCATGGCGGAGTATCTGGAGCCGAAGAGCCGGTTCGACCACTACCGGATCGACGACACGATCGTCTTCATGGGGTCGGCGCGGACGTTGCCTGCCGATGTCGCCGAAGCCGAATTGAAGCAGGCGGAAGCCGCCGGCGAGGGCGTTGAGCGTGCCCGCAAGCAGCTCGAAATGTCCGTCTATTACGAAGACGCCCGGGCGCTGGCGCATCGGTTGACCGACTGGTCGAAGGGGCTGGGCGATGCGGAACGTCGGTTCGTGGTCTGCACCGGTGGCGGTCCCGGCATAATGGAGGCGGCGAACCGCGGCGCATCGGAGGCGAAAGGCGTCAATATCGGCCTGACGATTTCCCTGGAAAACGAACAATCCAGCAATGAACACATCACGCGCGAGCTGGATGTCCATTTTCACTATTTTTTCATGCGGAAGTTCTGGTTTGCCTACCATGCGAAAGCGGTCGTGCTGTTTCCGGGCGGTTTCGGCACGTTGGATGAGTTGTTCGAAATCCTAACGCTGCTGCAAACCAAGAAGATCCGGAAACACATGCCGGTCATCCTGTACGGGACCGATTTCTGGGACAAGGTCGTAAATTTGGACGCCCTTGTCGAGGCTGGGACGATTTCTGCCGGTGACCTGGATCTGCTGCATCGCACGAACAGCGTGGATGACGCCTACGAATACATCGTGAAGCAGCTCAGTGAATATGGTCTGCCGAATCCCGGCGTGAGCCTTTGATGGCCTTGCGGCGATAGCGTATTTAAGAAAATAATCCCATTAACGAATAAAAAAGCGGCCGCTTCAAATAGAGCGGCCGGTTGAAGTGAAGGAATCAAGAGGAGGTATTCGACAATAGTATATTTCTTGTGGGATCAATGAAGTGATTTCTGTCACATGTCTTCGAATTTAAAATTATTCGCGAATTAATCATAAATGACTAGGTAATAATCTCCAAATAATTGCTCGAAGGCATTATTGGATATCCAAAGAACTACCGCTACCGTTGCTGTTAAGAACAGGACGGGGAGCGGCCCGATGGGCAGAAACGAACATTCGAGAAAGCCGGCGCTAACGGCAAGTGATGTGGACCTTTTCAGTCGCGTAGCCTATGCCATGGTTGTTGTCGGGCTATGGCAAAAGACAATCCGGCGGCAATCGGGGTCCTTCGATTTCTTCGAGATTCGTGGGCAAGATGGTTCGCCAATCTTTCGGATCGGCCGGCAAGCCCGCGGCCGTTACGTTCTCCTGAAAATGCCGACTGGCGCGGTTAGCTATGGTAGGACCTTTGCCGAACTGCTTCGGAACATTGCTTATGTTCCCGAACGCGCCTAGACCGTGCAACATGCCGTACGTTTTCTACCGCTAGCAGCTTCATCTTTCGATCGCTGATCACGCACCGCCGTGTCTGTCGAGCATCATGGTTGCGTGCATCGAGATGGTTAATGCCACCGGAAGCAGGCGAACCATAGACTTTTCCAAGCGGACGGCTCCCGGTTTCATCAATTGTTAACAAGGCCCCTCAATTATGGTGAGAGGGCAGCAGATGGTCACACGCCGCTGCCGGTGGGTTCGGGCTTGCTGCTGAATGTAGGGGAAAGGTCTTGTTTTCCGCGCTGGCTGATCTGAGGGTTTGCGTCATCCATGGCGACGGCACCATGCGCCGCGCCATTCGCGAAGAACTGGGTGTTCTAGGTGTCCACCAAATTCGCGAATGCACGGACCCCAGCATGGCTTTATTGCTTCTCGCGGAATTCGAGGCAGATTTCTGCATTGTCGACTCGGAATGCGAACCGATGGATGGGCTGGAATTCGTGAATTTCATCCGAAATTCCGACGAAAGCCCCGACCCGAAACTCCCGATCATCATGTTGACCGGTAATGCAAATACCCACCAGGTCATCGATGCGCGGAATGCCGGTGTCGATGAATTCCTGGCGCAGCCGATTACCCGACGAGCATTACACGCGCGGCTCCTCGCGCTGATGGAAAACCCAATGCTCTTCATCCAAAGTGACGCGTACCGCGGACCGGACCGGCGCCGACTGCGGCGCCCATTCGTCGGCACGCATCAACGCAATTCCGACGTGTCGGACGAAGACAAGGAATCCACACCCGCCAATGTCGGGGATAAGGAACGTCTTACCGGCTAGCCGCCGGCGGATACGGCGGGAGCTTTCCTAACCCGCGGGTTTCACCAACGGGGCGTAGACATAGCCCAGCTCGCGGCCGCGCCGTGCAACGCGATACCAAGATCCGTTGACCTTTTCCAAGATTTCCAAATGTGTTTCCCGGGGCAGGGTCGCAATCCTATCGGTCCCCGAAGACGGACCCCGTCGAACATTCGCGTTTACGACAGTTTTGAAGAGTTTGGATTTCTTAGCGTGAATGAAACCACGCACCGGGTAAATACTGGCGCCATAGCGGCCGCCGGGTGTGTACCAGACGCGCACAGCGGACCAGTCGTTGTTTGCCGATACGTCGATCACCGGCGTGCCGATATGGATACGTTCCTTGTTCAGCCAATTGGCGTGATCGACGACGATTTCCCGCTTATTCAGGACACGGGTAACGACGGCGACATGACCCCGTCGCGATTTGCGATTGCCCCGAATGACCATGACGGAGCCCACCGCCGGCGATCGGCTTCGCAGGTATTTACCGGACGCACGATGCCACCAAGTGTGGGCATCGCCAAAAATTCGTATGCCGGAAACCATCCGGGCATATGGAACGCACTGGAGCCGTTTTCGAGGCTTGATGATGCGGGGTGCGACGCCGGGGTAGGAGGCCTTGATAATTGGTCGGTATTTTACGGTTTCCAAACCGGCTCCCTGGTGGAACGCAGAGCCGTTCGACAGGACGTCGCTTGCCGGTTTCGTCGTTAGAGTTCCGGACGTGTCTTCGACCACAAGATGGGCTAAGACACCGTCATTCGAAGGCGTTCCGGTGATTTGATCGTGCGTCGTGGTGCACGCTCCGCCAATCAATGAAAGACCCACCAGAAACCAATGCCGCGGCCTGCCCCCGCTTGCGCGGATCCGCGACCCGATTCCTCTTGCCATAATAAGCTGCCCACTCCTACCTAGAAGTCTTACTCCCAACGGAAGAAAGAGTATCAGGAAAGAAGATGTCGGGCAATTGTGGTTAATTTTGGGTCAACGGAGTAGCCCGGTTTTGCGAAAATTCCCCGGCCGAGCGCCAGTGTCAGGCGGCGAGCAGGTATCCCGAGGCGAGCGTCGGCAGCAAAATGGCGACCGTCGCAAATGCACCGATCCGGACTTCGTGCAGTCGCGCAATTCGGGCATCCTGGCGCAATGCTTCCGGGCTTACCGGTGTTCCCACTAAGTCGACATGGGCGAAGGCGGTCACGGGGATCAGAAAGTCAAGCATGCGGTCGCCGCAGATCGACCGCAGAAAGAATGTGTCGATGACGGGCATTGGGTGGTTTGATTTGGCCGGCAAGAGTACATGCAACGGCGAGCGCTTGATGGGCAGCACGGTTGTTGCGTTGACCTCTATTCCGATCCGGCCGCCGGTATCGTCCAAGAACCGAACGTCCTGGATATATTGCCATGGCACGATGAAGCCGCCGATGCGCCGATCCTGAACGCCCCGTTCGTCGATCGTGACGACAGGTCCCCGCCGGAAGAGATGGCTGAAGCATAGAACGATCGCCGTCGATACAAGCGCGATGGCGCCCGCGGTCGATAGCGCGCGTGCAATCGCGTCCATTGGTCCGGCTGCGGCCCCTGCCGGCGTTGCGACCGTAAATACAAAGATAGCCGCCAATCCGGAAAGGGCGAGGATGGCGCCGACTACCCGCAGGCGGTCGATGTGAAAGGTGACGCGGTCGATTACGGGGCCGATTGGATCCATGATACTCGGGATGGTACTGGGAAGCGGGCGGGCTAACCGCCGGGTCGCTCCGGGACGGTGATCATCCGACGGAATCCTTGTGAAACTGTTAACCATGCCGGCCCCGACCGGTCGCCGGTGGCTCAATTGGCCGATGTCGATGGGTGTATGAGCGGGGAAAGGGTATGGGCACGGACGACAGCGGGTCCGCGAGAAGGGCGCGCACGCCCGTTATGGCCGAAACGGCGGTGGCGGTGATCGCGAGCACAAAAATCATCTGGAACTCGACGAGCTTGGACCCGCCATGCGCCGGATCCATAGCCATGACCTGTTGAACCGCGAAGACCGGATAGTCATACAGGCCGTGCAGGATAGTCGGCAGCACCAGCATGGCGATGAGCGAGAGTCGGTTGGTGGCCCCTGGCATAGCGTAGCGCGCCGCGAAATAGCCCATGATAACGCCCACGGTTGCGTGCATGGGTACTGCGGTCACGGCTCGCAGCATGGCCGTCTCGGTCCAATCTTCCGCGCCGAATACATAATACAGGTTTTCGATAGTCGCGAACCCGAGCGAGACCAGGACCGACAGCACAAGCGCGTCAATTGGCTGCCGCATGTCCTCGTGCCGTAGCATGAAATAGAAAACGACGAGGAATTTGCCGACCTCTTCCGGTATCGCCGCACCGAGAAATGCGACTGCGAAGGCGTGGAGGCGGACCGGCTCGATGGCTAGGATAATGGGCGAATACAGCCCGGCGATTCCGGCGATGGGGATCGCTGCCGCAAACCCCAGCCCAAACCCAATCCAAACCAATTCGCGGAGATGGCTCCACGACCTGCTACCGGCAAAATAGAGCAGTATGGCCAGCGCCGGCGCAATGGCGGATGCCGCAGCCAGCAACCGTAGATGCAAACTGTCCAGAGGGATCATTTTAGAGGCATCGGCAACGGCAAGGGTGAAATTGGGCAAATCGTTACCGGCATCACAGACGCTCGAGCGGCATGATATCGAGGATGATGACGGAGATTGTCGCGATTTGAGTGAGGAAACCGAACACCGCACCCGCGACCGAAACGCCCCCGGCGTGTTCGATATAGGCTTGCCGGGTGTAGGGATCCTCAAAGTCCCGGTATGCCTTTGCGATGCGTCGCGTGGCATGCTCGATATACCAATGTCTGGCGAAGAAACCACAGGCCACAGCGATCAATAACCCGGACCCCAGAAACAGGGCACCCGGCAATATGTGATCGAGGAAGACCGGAAGCACGATGAGAATGACGCCACCGGAATACATCTTTCTGTAGAACATCCACGGCACGGTCCATAGAAACGCGGGCCAGTGCCATCGACGAGGGCGCCTACGGGAGCCGTTTAAGCCTTTCGCATCGTCTTGCCGTGGCGGCTCTGGAAAACCGCTGACATACGCCGCGGCGCGTGGACCAACGAATTGCAGCATGTCTTCGCGCGAACCGGTGTCCGCTGCAGTGCTCTGCGGCGGCGGCGTTTCGATTGCCGTTGCGCTGGGAGAACTCATCCGCGGTAGCTCACAAATACAGTCCCTCTATGCCGTGTGCCGCCGTTGGTTTGCTGCAGGTCTATCTAAGGTATCAGTTTGGCGGCGAAACTAATTGGAGTATTTATATGTAAAAAACAAACTAATTATGGCGAAAAAGACGAATTAGAATGGCAATAAGAGAACATATATTTGTTGAAATATTGGCTACGTATTTGCATAATAGGAATATTACTACGTATTAATGTTATCAATATTTTAACCATAACTCTATTAAAATACAGTTAAGGTCGTTTTGTTGTTTAGCTCGCCCGCCAGTTGGGAGTGAAATTCGGTCGGTGGGGAATGAACGGCTCGAGCGGAGGGGGTTGGCCGTGAACACGAAACTACGGAAGAGATTGGCCGGAGCGGCCAACGCGAAGCGCATACGTTGCCGCTTCGACTTGGACACGCGTTTCTATGGAACGCGATTGTCCTTGTGCTTTGGACTCGCCTTATTCTCAGTACTGGCGATCGTATTTGCGGATTTGCCGTTTCTCGCCATGTTGCCGCTATTCGGCTTTATCGGTCTCGCCGCATGGGGAGCGTATTTCGCCCATCAACGGTTGCAATTGCGTCAACCTGTCATTGCGGTTGGACGGCGCGGCATTTGGGACCGCCGACTCAGCACGGGCGTCATTCCGTGGACCGATATCGTCCAGGTGCGAACGGATCCCCAAGGCAACATCATTCTTGATCCCTGGAAGGAATTCAGCGGTCTGGACACCGTCGAGTTGCCGCAATGGAAGGCGTTCCTGAGCCGGTTCGATGTTGCGATGAAGCCGGGGAGTATCCGCATAAGCCTCGTCGATATCGATGCAGAGAGCTGGGATGTTCTTGCCGCGATTGAAGCGTCGCTGCCGTACTATCTGCGGTCCTTATGGCGTCCGGAGCCGACGCGAAGGAAGCCCGTCCGGCAGACGCGCGCGGTGTTTACCGGTCTCAGCGCCGCCACGGCGGTTGTTGTCTTGTTCCTGATGGTCGCGGTCCCCGACAAGGACGGCGTCGCGGTTTTGCATAGCATGGGGCCGGTGACGGATGTCGGCGTTGCGCCGAGCCAGCCGGAAGATCATTCAATCGACGTGTATCGGCACGCGGCTGAGCGTGGCGACGCAGACGCACGCATGCGGCTTGGTTTGATGTTTTACGAAGGGGATGAGGTTCAACGTGATCATGGCGAGGCGGCCCGTTGGTTCCGTCTTGCGGCGAATGACGATGTCCCAGCAGGTCAAGCGGCGCTCGGTTACCTGCACGAACAGGGGCTGGGTGTTACCCAGGATTTCGGACAGGCGTTGACATGGTATCGGCGCGCCGCCGAAGAAAAGCATCCGTGGGCTCAATACCGCTTGGGCATGATGTACCGGGACGGCCGCGGCGTGGCGCGCAATCCGGATGAAGCTGTTCGGCTGCTGACAGCGGCGGCGACACAGGGCGACGTAGCGGGTCGTTTCCACCTTGGTGAAATGTATGAGAACGGTTGGGGCGTGCCCCAGAATTCGGCCGCCGCGTCTGAATGGTATCGAAAGGCAGCCGAGCAAAACTACGAGCGCGCCGAATACAATCTCGCGGTTCTCTATCGCGATGGGCGCGGTGTGCCGAAAGACCCGGCGCAATCGGCGTATTGGTTCGAGCGGTCTGCCCTGAAAGGCTTTGCACAGTCGCAATATGCACTCGGTCTCGCCTACGAGGTTGGCCGCGGGGTCGACGGCGACTATGGCCGAGCGAACCTTTGGTACTCGCTGGCGGAACTGCACGGTCATTCGGAAGCCGTGAACCGTCGTAAGCAGCTCATGGCGGCCCTCGATGCCGCGGCGCGGAAGAAGGTGGAGGCGTTCCGGCAGGAGTGGCTGCGGCGCAATCTCCTGAATGGCGAAACCGATAAGCGTTTCCACGAATACCGGCAGAAATCGGGCCCTAAGGCGTTCGCCGTCGCGATGAACGGCGCTTGGGCGCAAACGGAATCGGCCAAGCATGCGCGGGACGCGGTTCATCTTGTGATGAAGCGGTGCCGTCAATATGCACGGATCTGCATGCTATATGCCGTGGGTGATTCGGTAGTGGTAGGATTGCCGGAATCCCGAATCGACGCGGTGATTACCAAGCAGTTGAAAAAGACGGCTGCCAGCGCTCAGAAGTAACGAAGCATTATGGCCGACCGCCGGTTAGGAGCCTTGCTCTTTTCGCTCGACGATGGCGGCACGGTTCTTCTTGAGATGAACCGATTCGAACTCCGGAACGCTATAGACCCAGCCTTGCGTGGACTTGCGAATAGCAGCCGCTTCTTCCGCAATACCCGTTGCCGCCCGGACCGCAAGCTGGGGAGATACCGTCACCTCGGCAATCCGTAGCCAGTCCGCTCCATCTTGCCGGGCCATCTCTATGCGCACCACCAACCCGTCGATTGTCAAAAACTCGGCGCGGATGATGGAGCCTTTGGGGAACTGACCGGGGCGGTACTTTCGGGCTTCGATCAATTCGAGGTCGGCGAGCGCGCGGCCGATATCGCTCGGATAGAAATCGCTAATCAGTTTTTCGTTGGGGCCTAGGCCTTCCAGAGAAAAGCCGCGTTTGGCCTTGGCGTCCTGCACGACGACCATCGTATCCCCAAGCGGATGAAACACGGTCGCCTTTGCAATACGGCCCTTCGGTATGTCGATAATCGGACCCGTCAGCCAGTCCTTGGGTTCACCGCTTACCGCGAGATCGCCGCCCGCGAGCCAGGTCTGCGACTTGCCCGGTTCCCGAACATAAAGGCCGCCCTCCCGGATCACCTGCAGCAAAAGGTTTTCCTTGCCGACGATGATATCGACAAGGGATTTCTGGTCCTTGTCGAAGACCTGGACACGCTTGGATTCGGCATTTTCTTCGGTGGGGTCCTGGAGCGCGAGGCGGCCGTAGCGTTCTTCCTTCTGTGTCTTCGGCTCCAGCTTGCGGAGTTCGGACAGGTCGAACAGGGTTTTTTGGACGACCTTGCTTTGAACCGGATAATCGTCGCTTTCGCGCCGGACCCAGCCGGCCGGTGTCCGATTGATCGTCATACGGCCGTGGCGGCTGAGCACGACAAGCCGGTCGACGGTTTCGATCTTCTCGGCGAAATCCGGAAATACCTTCTTGCCGTGTTCTTGCCCGCCCCAACTAGACCATTCCAATTGCACGGCCCAACCGGCGGCAATAACGCCAATCAATGTAAGGATCGCCAGAATTTTCAATGCCCGTGCGCTCATCTACGCTGCCGCCTTTTCTTGCCGCTTCACGGTCTTGCCGCTCCGCCGCCGTCGCCAGACCCCGACGAGAATGGCGCCGAGAATGAGCAAGATCGGAACGGCGCCGATGTTGAAGAACTTCAGCCAACTGTCCAAACGTTCCAAATCGGTTCGCAAGGCGCGTTGGACGTCCCGTAGTTCCTTGCGGGTCTGGAGCATTTCGGTACGGAAAGCATCGATCCGCTCCTGCTGCTCCTTCGACAGGGTTACCTGACCGTCACGCGTGCCACCGCTTGTTATGGCCTCCATCTCGCTCCGGGCTTTCGCCAGCCGTTCTTGCAACTGCCGCTCCTTTTGGCGGAATTGCTGTTCGGCATTTTGGCGAATTCGCTGGATCATGTGGAACGGGCGATTCGTTTGGGTGCGTCCCCGCAACGCGATCAATGCACTGCTGCCGGTCAAATTGTCGAGTGCGTTGATTAGAAAATCAATGTTGTTGGCGTTCGGCACCAGCATTTGCCGGCCGCCCTCTTCGCGGATATCCGCCCAGAACTCGTCGTGCAGCATGTCGACATCGCTCACCACAATCGTGTTGATCGGAACGCGGGAGGCCGCGAGATGCTTCCGCCCCGATGCTTCGTCGCGGGCGGCGGCTTTGTCGGATGTTGGCGCCGTGATCTTGATGCTTGGTCCGCCGGCCGGAAAGGCCGATTTGGCGTTGCCGGTCGCGCGGGCGACGAGCGTCAGCCTTTCGTTGCTCGGTTTGAAGCCGCGAAACAATCCGATGACGTCGGGCTGCCCGAAGAATTGGCGCGAGTTGACGGCCATGGAGCGCGGGCCCGTCGTCACCAAGGGGGTGATGTTTATCTCGGTATTCGGGAGCTTCTTCAGCACGCCTGCGGTGCCCATGTTGAGGCGGCTGATGTCGCCAATCACCACGTCGGTGGTATCGAAGTTCTCGGGGCCGAGTGTCAACCAGGCGACATAGTCCGCAACTTCGATCCGGCCTTCGTGTCGGACGCGAATGCGCCGAGCGGCGTCAAGGTCTGTCGCCACACCTTGCGGCAAAAAGGCGAGGCCCCATTTGCTCAAAATCAGATCGAATTGCGATTGCGTGCCGGTTGTATTGGGCGAGCCGACCTTGGCGCTCGACTCAACGACCGGGTCCAGGAACACAAGCGCGCGCCCGCCATTCAAAACGAACTGATCGATGGCGTAGAGTGCATATTTGTCGAGCTTCTTGGGGTGGATGATCAAAAGAACGTCAATATGGTCCGGAATTTCTTCGACATAGGAGGGCAGCGGTTCCACACGGAAAAATTCCCGTAACTGATCGACGAATGGCCAACGCGGGGCATCACGGTTGGGGACAGTGCCTGCGCCCCCGATCGGCAACGAGCTAATCAACCCAACGGCCTTCTTCTTGGGGTTGGCCAATCGGTAAATCAGCTTCGTGATATCGTATTCCAGAAAGGATTCCCGGTCGGGTGAGAAAAGGCGGATGAGTTCCACATCGTCGGTGCTGTTCGTGCCCACCAGACCGAAATATCCCAAATCTCCGGACTCGTTGAACGGGATTCCGTTGAGCCCGAACGCCATGGCCTTGTCTTCGGGGCCGGAGAATGGCGCTGCATCGAAGAGCTCCAAACGAATCTTGCCGTCGGCGAGCCCGGTGTAACGTTCAAGCAATTCACGGACGCGGACGAAGTGCCTCGCATGATCCGGATTGCCTTCCCCCAGCGCCTTCGTGAAATAGAGGCGAAGCGTTAGCGGCTCATCGAGGGCGCCAAGAATCTTTTGCGTGCCAGCTGAAACCGTAAACAGCCGGTTTTCCGTAAGGTCCAACTGAAAAGGCTTGAACACCACGTTCGAGAAAATGTTGACCGCCAGAAGCAAAATCACGCCCAAGGAAAGGCCGATGGCGGCGCGTTGGGATTTCGAAGATGTCTTAAACCAATTCATCGATCATCCCCTCAACTTGCCTTCTTGAGGTCGACGATAACGATATTCGCGAACAGCCAGAATGCGATTAATGAAACGAAAAACACGACATCGCGGGATTCGATCAATCCCTGGGTCACCGCGTTGAAATGGGTCAGAAAGCTCAACGATGCAATTGTCTCGACAAACCAGTCCGGGGTCCAGTCACGGAAGAAATTCAGGACGATGTCCAGGCCGCTCATCGTGAACAGAAAACAGGCGGTCGCCGCAATAATGAACGAGATCACCTGATTCTTCGTCAACGCCGACATGCATGATCCGATTGCAAGGAAGGCGCCGGCCATAAGAAGGCTTCCGATATAGCTGGCGAAGATCACACCGTTATCCGGGTTCCCTAATATGTTGACCGTGATCCAGATAGGAAAGGTAAGGATCACGGCGATCGCGCAGAAGGCCCATGCCGCGAGGAACTTACCGAGCACGGCCTCGTGCGTTGAAATCGGCAGAGTCATTAAGTTCTCGATGGTGCCGGTCTTTCTTTCTTCCGACCAGAGCCGCATGGCGACCGCCGGCACGAGCAACAAATAGAGCCACGGGTGATAGACAAAGAACGGCTGAAGGTCCGCCTGCCCCCGGAAAAGAAATGCGCCGAGGAAGAAGGTCAAAGATCCGGTGAGGGCCAGGAATATAACGATGAACACATAAGCCAGCGGCGTGCCGAAATAGCTGGCGAATTCGCGCTTGGCAATGATGCGAATATTACGCATTTCCGCCTCCGCCCTGTTTCTCCTCGGCGGTCATGTCCCAGAACACGTCGTCGAGCGCTCCTTGTTCGACGAACACCTCGCTGGTGGATAGCTCTTCTGCGCGCAGGAGATCGTTGATCTGTTGCGAGATTTGCTGACCCTTTTCGGGAAAGACCCGGAGATGGACGACGGCGCCCGATTTCTGTTCGACATCGATACCGGTCACACCGGCCATAGCGCCGATTTTTGATCTGATCGGTCCTGCGTCGGCGTCGGTGGTGACGATCAGTACAGCATTATGATTCGTCGCTTTGGCGCGAAGCTCGTCTGGCCGGGCGTCTGCCCGGATTCTGCCACGGGCAATGATCACCGCGCGGGAACAAACCGCCTCTACTTCCTCCAAAATATGTGTGGAGATGACGATCGCCTTGTCGTGCGACATTTCCCGGATCAAGGACCGGACATGGCGTTTTTGGTTCGGGTCGAGGCCGTCGGTCGGCTCGTCCATGATCAGGACCGGCGGATCGTGCAGCATCGTTTGCGCAAGACCGACGCGACGTTTGAAGCCCTTCGAAAGAGTTTCTATCGGCTGGCGCAGCACCTCTTCGAGGGAAACTTTTTCGACCACGGCGTCAACGCGGCGTTGCCGTTCGGCGCCGTCGAATCCTCGAATCTCGGCGATGAACCGAAGATACGATAAGGGCGTCATATCGCCGTAAGTCGGCGCCCCTTCGGGCAGGTATCCGAGTTGACGCTTGACCGAGACGGGGTCCTGGCTGACGTCCTGTCCGCAGACCATTGCCCGGCCCGAGGTTGGGTCTAGGAAGCCGGCGACCATTTTCATGGTGGTCGATTTTCCCGCCCCGTTCGGGCCGAGAAAACCGAGAACCTCGCCCGCTTCGACTGCCATCGATACATTGTCGACTGCCGTAATGGCGCCGAACCGCTTGGTCAGCTGGTCGAGTTCGATCATCGGCGGCATGGCTATCCGCACCTCTGTCGCGTCGCGAGGCCGGTCGTTCGGAGCCTCGTTCGCTGGGGCGAAAAAGCGTGTTTATCGGCGTTCCTCTGGTGCATTCCGGCTGATTTCCAGCACTCTTTATGGATCACAAGCCGGTTTGTATACCGCGAATGATGGAGGCAGGGAAACAGCTTCGATCAATGGGTCAATAAAAGGTGTCCCGATTTGGATATGCCGGGATTTGAGGTTGTGAATTTGCTGTCGTCAGCGGCGATGTGGCAGGCACGGTTGCGGAGTCTAAGGTATTTGCTGCGCCCTTAGATCGGTCGCCGCGGTGTCGGGCCTTCAGCGCTAGTGAATCGTGCCACAGCCTTCTTCGGACAGGAGAAAATCCATGGCTCTAACGATTTCCCGGCAAGGTGTTTCGGATCCGGTATCATCGTCATCCCAGAGCGATTCGGCGGCCCGACGCGCTCCGTGCAGGGCATCCGATCCGTGCATTTCGACCAGGCGGTTGGCCAGTATCCATGTCTGTACATCGCGCCGCATTTCGTCGCTCCGGCTGTTTCGAATAATACGATTGAACCAGGAACGCGTCGGCGGGAATGTGATTGCAGTCACCAAAAATCGTTTGTTTCTGGAACTTTAGGGCTAGCAAATAGGGGCTAGGCTGGCTCAATTTTCACTAAATAGGTATAAAATCCTAAGCGGGCCTTGAGAGAGTCGCTATTTCGGTTGATCCGATTTCGTCGGTTACGATCGTCACCCGGTTCATGCGCCGGTCAGCGGGCCAATAGTCTGCGACGGCATAATGAAGGGCCGCGCGGTTGTCCCAAAAGGCCATGGAATTCCTCTGCCAGGCGAAGCGGCACTGATACTCGGGCTTCGCCACATGGCGAAACAGGAAATCCAGCACACGCTGGCTCTCCTCAAGGCCGACGCCCATGATATGTGTCGTAAAGCTCTCGGACAGATATAGATGTTTGCGTCCCGTAACCGGGTGTATCTTGACCAAGGGGTGTTCAACCGGCGGGTTATCCTGGCGCATTTTATCCATCCGGGCGAAATTGTCGCCCTTCCAACTGCGCGCTTTTGCGGGGCTTCCGTGCAGTTTCATGAATTCGTTAACGGCGCTCAATCCATCGAGATACGCCTTCATGCCGTCCGACAGGCCTTCATAGGCTGCGGTGAGGCTCGTAAATATCGTATCCCCGCCGGCGACAGGGACCTTTACGCCGTGCAGGATTGACCCGAATTCTGGGTTTTCTCGGTAGATTCCGTCCGTATGATAGTGGTTCACGTTGGGCGGCCGTTCGCGATCGTTGATCAGCACCTGCATTTCGGACACGTCGTCGAGGACCTCGAAGGCCGCACGCTGGGCTTTTCTAAGCGGTCCGAAACGGCGTGCGAAATCAGCATGTTGCTGAGGCGTTATCGTCTGGTCGCGGAAAAAGACGACATGCTGTTCCATCAACGCATCATGTATTTCGGCGATGACTTGATCGTCGAGTGATTTGCTGAGGTCCACATCGCCGATCAAGGCGCCCACGTTCGGCGTGATCGGCGTGACGGTAATCGCTTTATAGGCCTTCAAGTCATTTCTCCGAACCCTGGCTACGCAGGGACCAGGATAATCCTCTATCTCCCGTGTGCAAATTCAAACGCAGGCATGAGAGAAAGCTAAAACCAAACTACCGGCTGTCACCTAAATCTTGATGGAACGCAGCAAGTCCAGCGTTGATCCGTCTTTGGTTTTTCTGCCAATCGGCGATGGACCGGATGTGTGCGGCATAGTTCTGTCGGCATACGGATTCGTTCCAATACCAGGGTGGCATCACCGAATAGCGGCGCTCCAGCGCACTTCGCCATGATGAATAGTCGGGCAGGTGATGCGCCGCCGCCATCTCTCGTGCATCATCGAAGTCAAGGCCGCGCATATTTCCCAGGCCGCCCGTCAACCCTCGACCTCAAGCCCTTGACGATGCAGCTGCCGAGCGACATTCCCGTCCCATTTGCCGTCTTTGAAGGTTTCTGGGGCGCCGCCAATGCCGCTGTCTTCGATATTGGACAGACCGTCCCGAAGGTCCTGGAATTCCTCTGCAGCGTGCCATCGATCCCATTCGAGCCAATCGGTTTCATCGCTCGGATCGCAGTCAGACAATGCCGGAGACATTGCCGGATTAAACTCTCGATTGATTATAATCATAAGAATACCTTCCGAAAGCTGGCCGGTTTTGCCATAGAAAGTACACCTTGTAGAAAAGGGTGTATGGAAAAACGGTACAGACTTGCGGAATTCGATTCAACGCATACCCGTGCGAAATCGGTGTACGCGCGTGTCGATCATTTAGAAATACGCTTTCATGCGTATGTCGGTCTATCAGCAGTGCGTCAAATGTCGGAGTTGGTTCCCGCGCTGTCGAGCAAAGCTCTTGCAAGCCGGCAGACGGATTCCGCCTCCCGATCCAAGTTCGGCCAGCGTTCTTCTTCGCGCAACGAAAAGAGCCGTGCATAAACTTCAGCGGTCATCCGTGCCAAATGATGATTTGTGAGGCGGAGAGAATTCGCCGACGCGCGTTCGTTAATTTTGTTCATGATGGCGGTCAGAAGATCGGGATCGATCAACCTTATTTGTTTATTATCAATAGTTTCAGAGAAATCAGGGCGTGCGATCCATAGGCTGTCGTGCTGCGCCCCTGCAAGAGCCAATACATCCCTATTGCGGATCGGCGGCGCACCTTTTCCGCAAAGCAACGGCGCGAGCGCGTCGACAAGATCAATCGGCAGATAGGGTTTGCGGTATTCATTCTCATAATAGGCATAGGAAGAAGGGGAGCGACCGTAGTTCGATCCCGCCTCTTTCAAGGCGATGGCCAATCCGCGCACCGAATATCCGGCGCATTCACGCAACCGCTTGAGTTCCAAGGCCGCTTTCGAATTTGTCGCCATCAAGAGCTTGTTATTTGTTTCGCAAACTGGTGCCGCGCCGGTTTTCCGTACGAAATGCATCGAATATGTTTGACTATGTACGAAAAATTAGCACAGTAGTCTAGTAGTATTTTAAGTTGAATTGGAGGGTTGTAGATGAAAGCAGATATTGCATCTAGCGATCTTGGGATTTCGGCTGATCGTTGTAGCGACGAGTATGACCGGTTTGCGGCCGGGCGTAGACAAGGATGTGTACCGCGCGGAGCGGCGGATTGTGCGGGTGTGACACCCGGTTTGTCGTGGGCGCATGCCTGTCCGAGAACGGGAGTGAATCCATCTTCCACGGGGCAGCGATAATGAACGTGCCGCAATTTCGGGCCGGTCCAGCCCAGAATTCCATGGATTATTGCACACGGCGTTCCGGGGCGCGTGCGCTTGCGCGGTCAATTGAGGCGGCATGGATAGATAGCGGACACGAAGTCCATTGTCGGGTTACACCGATCCGGAACGGCGAAGGCCGTATACTCTGTTACGCAATCACTTCGGACTTGCGAGACGGATTGCCACGTTGAATCGGAGAGCGAGTGATGAGGCCGCCGGGCCAGGGGCACCTGACCGCCTGTTGGTGCCAGGTACATCGCAACGCGATGTCTGGTCACCTGACGATGTCCGGGATCGGTTGGATGATGCCGGGCGTACCTTGGTTGCTTTGCCCATGCCCAGAGGCGAACGACCGCAGGCAGTTCGGTCCCATTGGCCGGAAACGGCGCGGCAGGCGGAAGACGCATTCTTCGCGCTGGTCGGGGCCGATGACCAGATCAAACAGGATTTTTCCCGGGACCATAATGCTGTACGCGCGGTGCCGAGCGCCCGGGCGGTGGCACGTATGGAGGAGGTGCTGAACTGGCTCTGGTATCTCTCGGACGAACGAAAAAGGCGACTATGCCTTGCGCGTGCCCTGATTCATCCGATTAGCGATCGCCGTCTGGTCAGCTATCGGAAGCTTGGGCGCATTTTCGGGCTGCATCACGACACGATACGAGCCTGGCATGATCGCGCGCTGTCGGAGCTGGCGCAGACGCTTACTCGTAACCGGGTACGCAAGAATGCGAAGCCCACTGTTCGGCGGAAGACTTGATGGAATGGGTAGGATGCCGTCGCGTCGCGACCTGATATAGTCATGGGGCAGGGACGAAAGACGGGCTCTCGTTGCATCGCGTTTGACGACACCAAGACAGGCAAGCATTTCCATGACCAAATACTATGTCCATCATCGCGTGACGGCGGAGCCCCATCATTGGCGCGATGTTAGCGATGAAATCCGCGGCGCCGGTGTGGCTCAACTCTCGGCTGCGGGAGGGGCGCTCTATGGCATTTGGCGCAGCCAAATTGGCCGTCCCCGTGATGAATTGACTGCAATCACGACATGGCACGACGAAGCATCTGCTTCAACAGCCGCGAGCCCGCTTTGCGATGGGATATCGGGAATTCGCGATTGCGTTAGCGACGTGATGACGCCGACTTTGCGGCCTGATGATTCGAACCCGCCCGTTCGCCAGGGGAATTATGCGTTCCGCTGGTTCGAGACTCCTCCTCCGAATTGGGAGGAGTTTTTGGAACTTTGCGCCGGAGCTTGGCCGAACTTCGAAGCATCTTATGATTCCCAAGTCATCGGTCTGTGGCGATGCAGCGTCGACGGTGAAGCCGGACACCGGAGCCTATTGTTGACGCGTCGACCGGATTTGGCGATGTGGGAGCGATCCAAAATTCCGAGCGGTGAAGTCGAGATGGAGGTGCGGCGAAAACTGAACCGCCGGTATGAGCTTTGTGAATGGACCTGCGTCTACACCACCACTTTGCTGACGGCCACCGACAAAGTCGATTCCGCCCGTTGGACCTAGCGTGACATCTGCCGTGCTGGCCGCAAACCTTCCAGCAACATCCGGTCTGCCGCCAAGGTCTCGAACAGGAAATCGAGCACGGCCCGAATTCGGGTTGACCTTCGAAGGTCGGGATGCGTCAGAATCCAGACATCGGTCGTCAGATCCTCGCTCGGTTCGATGACACGCTCGAGTTCCGGATGCGTGTCACCAAGAAAGCAAGGCAGTATGGCAATTCCGAGCCCGTATCCCGCTGCCGCGGTCATGGCGCTGGTATTGTCGAACAGCATGGTAATTGCGCGCGGGTCGACATGCTGGGTCAGCCACTGTGCCGCCGAAAAGAAATTTAGGGCATCCCCGAAACCGCATATCTTATGACCGCTAAGATCGTTGATTGATGCCGGCCGGCCATGTCTTTCCAGGTAATTTTTGGCCGCATAGCCAGCGTATGCCATACGGGCGGCCTTTCGACCGACGAGATCGCCTTCCACGTGGCGTGCTGGGCGGATTGCGACATCCGCTTCGCGGCGGGTCAGGTCGGCGACCTGGTTGTCGACCGAGAAATCGAGCCTTACGTGGGGAAATCGTTCCTGAAAGTCGGGGATCCGTTCAGGAAAATAGGCAATGGCCAGCGAATCGGACACCGAAAGGCGTACCGTCCCGCTCGGCTCAAGGTCGTGAGCTACGACCTGACGTTCCAGCGCCAGCATCGCCGTTTCGATATTCTCGATGCTCGGCAGCAATTCGGTTCCCAGTGTAGTAAGCGCCAGCCCATCGGGTCGGCGCTCGAACAGAGGGCCCCCCAACTCATGCTCGAGTTTTTTCAGTCGGCGAAAGGCGGTTGAGTGATCGATCCCGAGATGCCGCGCAACCGAGACCAGATTGCGGTGCCGCGCCGCTGACAGAAAAACGCAGAGATGGTCCCAATTAGCGATCGATTTGTTCATCGGCATATGTGCAATTATGTTTTGCAAGTTTGCCAGTTTTCAACCGGGCAGACAAACGGCGATGCTGTCGGTTAAGGATTGCCTGTGGACTTTCGGCTGGCGGTGCTGCAGATCGCCGCACGGACGGGAGCTTGCGTGTGCATGCATCCACAGTCGAAGCGATCCAAATGATGACTCGACAGGAGGAATAGGAATGCGTCTGGCCAGTAAACTAGCAAGTGTCATTGCGGTGGCTGCGGTCATTGCCCCGTTGGCATTATCGACCGCGTCGTTGAACGCAGCCGAGGGCGAGGCCGCTATCAAAGCCCGCATCGATCTGATGAAGAAAGACGTGCTCAACAATTGGAAGCCGATCAAGGCCTACGCCAAGAGCGGCAAGGGATCGCCGGCGGACGTTTCGCGCCACGCTAAAGCGCTAGGAGCGGCGGCAAAGAAAATCCCGGCGCTATTTCCCAAGGGGACCGGGCGCGGGGACTATCCTGACACGGTCACCCGGGCATTGCCGGATATCTGGAAAGATTGGAAAGGCTTCGAAAAAGCGACCCAAGACCTAGTCGATCAAAGTGCGGCATTGGCGAAAGTCGCCGACGGTGGAAATAAGGACGCCATCGTGAAGCAAATCGGAATGACCGGCAAAATCGGTTGCGGCGGTTGCCATAAGCCCTTCCGGGGTGCCAAGGTCAAAAAGTAGCCGATCCGACAACGCTACAACCCGCCCGATCCGTCGCCGCGCCGTTCAAAGTGCTGCGAGGGATCGGGATTTTTTTTTGCCGAATCAGAGGCCTCGGCACCATCGCCTCGATAGCAATGGTCAATAGTGGTCTTGCAGCCGGTCGATCACGTTGACCGGGGCAGTCTGCGTGTCCTTGGATGCGAGCATTTGCGGCACGTTCGTTGTGCCGGCCACTCGGATACAAAGGTGATGCCGCATTTGAAGCATCGGCCGAGGGTGTTGCGGTGTCCGACCAAAACCCTTGGCCACCGATGTGGTGCGCTTTGAAGCATGGTGCCCTCCCGGTTTGCTGGGGTCAGGTTTCACCAGTGCCACTTCGCCTCACGGTAGGGTCCTTGCCCGACCGGATATCTCCCATCTGGAATCTTGCGGGCCGAGTGCGGCGTTTCTCGGTTCGGAATGTGTCTATTTCGTGACGCAATCGGTGGGAGGTTTAAGATTTAGGATTTTGAGCATGGATTTCACCGAATTCGGCAATAATTCCCATTATTGGCTAGACGCGCAATTAGGCATCGAATTCCAGGCTTGCTGGGCTTATGAGGACGCTGAAGTGTTCGCACCAAATGATCACGCTTTTGTATTTCTTTAGGTCCAAACCCGTTGGAATTGCGTAATTCTGACTACCTTTGAAGGCGCGAAGACGGCCGAGATCCACATACATCGTCTTCGTGACCTCGGTTGACGGCGTGACCGTTTTCAACGGCACGAGATAAACGTGGAATTTTGGGCCTGGCCCCACCTCGAAATCACTCGAGAGATGGACCACGTCGTCGTATACCGTCACCGAACCGCTCCCATAGTGGATCGGATCGGACGGATTCGCGTGAATGAATTTGCCCGTCGCGACGACTTTCTTGGCGTCGGCGTTCTCTACTTTTTCCTGCGCAACGATGTCGGCGAGAAAGATATAAGGGTAGACGAATATGCCCGCCGCAAAGCCAAGCCCTATGCCGAGCGATCCCCCAATCACAAATGCGATGGCGAGCCTTTTCATGTTGGTCGTCCCCGATAGCCAAAATAGGCGTCGCTAGGCGAGCGCCGTTCCAGTCACCTTACCATTGTCGATTGCAGCGTCGAGGTAGAAGTTTCGAGTCAGTTTTCGCGCAATCCGTAACGCAGCGCAGCGGCCAAATCCTGCGCTGTTGGCAATTCGCTTTCCGACGAGTCCGATTCAGTTTGCGTGTTAGCCAGTTTCCGGGTGGCCTTCACGCCGGTTCCAAGTTCATCCAAATCCGACTGGTTGGGAGTTCGTCGATGACGGCAGAGGAAAACGAGATGGTGCCAAGCAAGGTTGCCGTAAAACAGAAACCCGCTACCCAATATCGCAAATCCCATCAGGATTATTGCACCATCGTGCGCCCGTAAGATCAGTTGCGAATCTTGAAAAAAATGTGCAGCACTGGAACTAGCGATTAGGCCGCCGCACAGCAGGGTGGCGCCGAAACAAATTGATGGATCAAAGGCGACTAGACCTGCCAGGACTTTCCTCTTCTTGCGAATCGGATCCTTTGTGCGCGGTGCTTTCGGGAAAGCGTTGCGGAATTGCCGTCGCGGTCGCAACGCTAGTTCCCAGATTGCGATAATCAGGACGAGGGCGGAAAAGACTACAAGTGCCGGAGCCGTTCCGTGTTCTGGGCCCATCCACTGACGAAATGCCATAAAGGGACCCACACCCGCCATGAAGATCAGGAGCCCTCGGGGAAAGTTGCGGCGTGCTTCGTTGGCGCGCATTTGAAGATACGCTTTGTACTCCGCCCCGTTTAGCCAATAGGCTTCATCGGCGAGCAGCCCAGGGTAAACGATTGCCCCGCCATCGGGTTGCCGAACGATATTGCGGTTGCGGAAATGGATTTCGGAAAAATCGGTCGGTGGATCTTCGAAGGATTCACTCTTGCGATCCCGTGTCGACGACAGTGCCCATGAGAACGTAATGAACAAGCCGACGATCGTCCAACCGAGCAGCAGGTTTGTCAGAATGATGTGCTTCGTACGGTAGTGGTTTCGGCAAACGGCGAGAATCGACGGCCCGAAATACAAGGTCGTCGGAATAAGCCAGAAGACAAATGTGGTGACGAAGTCCATTTGAATTGAAATCCCGATTTGCCGTTGCTTGTTCCGTATCCTAATTGCTGTGGATCGGACTCGCTGAAGGCATGCCGTTCGTATGGCCCGCCGCCGGAACGGTGCCGCAAGTTAATTAACTACTTAAAATGATTGAATTTCAGTTAAGGATTGTGTGTTTGCGGCCACGTTTGGGTGCTGTGTAAGCGCTGAGCGGCCTGCGATAGTTAACAACTTATTAATCTTGCCCCGGCAAAATCCCGTGAGCGGATTCGCCGGTCGAAATTCTCAGGATGTGGATCGGATTATGGTCAATTCAATCGTTCGGCAATGCGGTGTCGTCGCCGTGTTCGTCATGGTCGGTTTGTCCATGTCGGTCCTAACGATTGGGATGCCGAACGCGTCCGAGCAACCTCCATTCATAATTGAGGGACAGGCAAAGGCGGTATCGGGAAATACGCTCGAAATCTGGGGCCATCCGATCCGTTTGTGGGGAATTCAGGTCGCTGAGCCGGACTCGGAAAAGGGCCGTAATGCGATGGCTCACCTGCAACGGCTCATCGCTGGCGTCACGGTTACCTGTCGTGCGGTCGATACGCGTTCATTGCGGCATTTGGTGGCTCAGTGCTTCGCCGGTGGCGTCGACATCGCGCGGCCGATCGTCGAGGTCGGGCATGCGAAGGACGACCCTGCTCAATCCAATGGGTATTACGCCCGACCGAAGTGAAGCGCCGGCGGGCAAAGGTTTCTTTGCACAAACAGCCGAAGCTCGGATCGGCGTCGTTCTCAGGTATCATCCAAATACTGTTCTTCTAGCGCCGCCGCCACTGCATCGATTGGAATTGCGTCAATAGTGCCGGAAGGGTCGAAATCCTGCGCCCGCAGTGTCGTAAGCGTCGGTGTATAGGGTGCGAAACTTGTTGGCCGGGTCGGCCCGTATAGGGAGACCATTGGCGCTCCACCTGCCGCCAGCATATGGCCAATTCCCGAACAATTCGCGACGGCCACACGGAGGCGTGACGCCAAGGCAATCGCGAGCGGCGGTCCTTTAATGTCCGCTCCGACGCGATCGCGGTCCCACTCCGGGAACCTCGCGTTTGGCAGTTCGCGCCGTAGCTCCGGCAGCCAGGACTCTTCCTCCGGGCCGACGAAAAAGACGGGAACTCGACCTTTGGCTTGTTGTGCCTGAGCCAGCGCGATAAATCGCTCGAGCGGCCAGCATTTGCCGGTTTCCTTATTGCCGGCGCCGGGTGCGAGGCCCACATACTCGGCCCCGTCGGGAAGTAGCGATGCGGCCGCTTTTCTCCATTTTTCGTCGAGAGGCCAAATGTGCGGTGGGCGGACAGGCGCGTTTATGGCCGCCGATGTTAACGCCAACAGCTTGTCGGTCAGCAGGGTTTGCTTCTGGTAATCACTCGGTGGCTTTCGGTTCGAAAACACATAGCGCCAGCAGCCGGATATGAAAGTTCGATGGCTGACGCGCCGCAATACGAGCGTGCGGACAACGTTCCGCTGCGTATCGAATACCAGATCAAAATGCCGACCCTTGAGCGGCTGCCAATGGCGCAAGAGTTCCGCCGGGGCGCCATCTATAAAGAAGTCGGTGATTAACTCGTCGATATATCCATCGACCAGCGGTTCGAGAATTCCTTGGAACATACTGGGACCATAGCCGGCGATCCAAGTAATGCGGGCTTGCGGGAATGCCTCCCGAATGGAACGTAAAAAAGGCAGCTTCAGTATGTTTTCGCCGATCGCGTCATCGGGGTTGCTGCCGACGTAAACGAGTATGCTTTTCACCGACCGATCATGGCTGATGGTGATCGACCGAAAATTCGACCGTCCGCCATGCCCCTAGTATTTCGTATAGGACTTTTCCTCGACGATGGCCGAGCCGAGCATTGTATTAATTTGCCGTTTGATCTCCGCCCGTCGGTCGTTGGTCGTATACACTGAACGGGCCAGTTTCACGAATTTCGGTCCGAAATCTTGATTGGCCTCGCATACCCGGATGGCATCTTCGATTTCCCACAATTGTTCATTCACGGATTTGAGCTCGCTCTCGAAATCCTCTAAGGACGCTGGCGTATCGACCGAAATTTCCCAGGTCTTTCTTAGAAGAGTGAGTTCATAGCGGACGTTTTCCAGTTTTAAGGCATCTGTCATCCGCGCCGACTTAATTTCGAGGATAGTGATCTTGTCGAGTAACTCACCCGGTGAAATGTCGACCGTAACCGAGGAGAGCGATTGTCTTGATTGAGCCATAGCGGTCGAGTTTCTGAACAGCAGTTTTCAGCGCAATTGATGCGCCGGACCCTATCAGCGGCCATTATCCCGTTCAAGCAACCCTTTGATGCTATTGCTTCGCTGAACTGGCCGTCGGCTCTGTTAGGATGGTAAGGCGTTTGCGAAGGGCTGCAGTGAGTGATTCGACCTTGCCGCCATTTTGCCCGATATAGGCCGAAAACTCATCGCGCTGCGCCAATACCATGCTGACGCCCTCCACGCGAACGTCGAGAATTTTGAACTCATCGCCTAAATTTCGGACTTGGAAATCCACCCGCAAGGCCTCACCGCCGCCACCCGGCACGATCTTCGTCTTGACCATACTGTCCTTAGGCCGGCGCGTTTTCACGACCTGCACGACGTCAAACGTCTCGCCGGAAAATCGGCTGAACTGCTTTGCATAGAGAGCGACGATGTAATCCTCGAACACGTCGATAAACTCATCGATCGATTGGTCCGATGCCGTACGCCGGTGTTTTCCAAGTACGAAGCGACCGATCCGCTCAACTGCAAATCCGTCACGAAGCAGCTCGCGCAATCGATCTTCGCGCGACGCTTTCGTCGCTGCAGGGTCGGACAGAAAATCGATGGTTCGATTGCCGAGACGGGTTACGAACGAACCCGGATCCTTATCGGATACTTGGGTGATGCCAGGCGTCGGCGCAATTACGATGCTCATCAGAGTTAGGCCGACTAGGAAAAGAGTCAGCCGACGGCAAATCATGGTCGAAACGCCTCCTCAGTCTGTTTGCTGCGCGACGGAAGAGCTTACCGTCCCGAGCGATTTTTATTGTCGCTGACTGTGCCTTCTCCGCGATTGTATATCAAGTTACGGCGCGGCGGCATTTTTGCGTCGGCGAGTTTGCCGCCCTGTTAAGTGCGAAACGTCGCGATCATGCCCAAATCCTTCATGTCGAAAAGGTCTTCGCACCACGATTGCAGGGCGTTCGCTTGTTGTTCGGACCAACCGCCGAAGTGCACATTATTCTGAAATTTCGTGACGATCTCCCGGTGTTGCAATGGTTCGCGCGTTCCGCCACGCATGTGCGGCTGCCGGACGACATGTTCGCCGCCGTCGCGCATCGTTGCTCGAATGTGCCCGGAGTAGTTCCGGGGATACTCGTTATCCGGGTCTATGACGTAGGTGACTTTCTTTGCGAGGTTCAACACATCCTGGTCGCGGATGCGCGCTTCGGTAAATTGGGCTAGGCCGGCTGCGCGGTCCAGAAATCCCACCGCAATCAAATATGGGATGCTGAATTTCGATGAATACGGTGTGGTCGGAACATGCTTCTCGGCAAGCGGCTCCCAAAGCCGATGCACTATGCCTTCGCCGGTTTCGCACTCGATCGATGCAATGTCGTCGGCATCGATTTCCGTTTCGGCAAGTTTTATGGCGCAATCAATGTATGGCTGGGCCATCGTGCCGCAGGCATAGGGTTTGAATGCGATCCGTTGCATGCGCCAGTCAATTCCCAAGTCCGAGGTAAGGTGGCTCAGGTCTTGGTCGATCGAACGGTCGGCAAAGGTGAAGAAGAAACCGTGCGTACCTTCGAATACCGTCCGAGGGCCCGTGAATCCTTGTTGTGCCATTGATGCGGCGCGTAGGCCGGATTGTGCGGACCAACCTGGGTGTAGCCGTTTCGTCCAAGTGCCTTCCGCTAGGTATTCGATAATACCGGATGCCATGCTGCCGGCGATGCCGAGCGCATTCGTGATTTGGCCTGATGAGAGACCGATGGCGGCGCCGACACCGGCCGCCGCGCCCATTGCACCGATGACTGCGGTGGGGTGGAATCCAGCGCGATGTATTGCGGTCGGGGCAACGACGGTCATGCGGCACATTACCTCCATGGCAACCGTGATACCGACCAGCACATCGCTGCCGTTTCGGCCATGTCTTTCGCAGGCCGCCAAGATCGCAGGGATCGCCGGAGCGCCCGCATGGACGGGCGAGCCTTCATATGTATCGTCGAAATCCTCGCCGTGGGCGGCGGTTCCGTTGATGACCGCCGCTCCTGCCGCATCGAAAGGGGCGGGATGGCCGAGCGCGGTACAGTCGCCGGTTCCGTCCCAGGCGCGGACCAAGCTTTGCATGTAGTCCATTTGGCGGACGGACACGCAGTTCCCCGCAAAGTCCAACAAGACATTCGCAGCCATCTCCCGAACTGGTGTGGGGATCTCTCGGGCTGTCAAGCCCTCGGCCCAATGCGCAATTTGTTCTGCGATCGCCGGTTGGCCGGTGGGGGTCTCGGTACCGTTTGCCATTTGCAAATTTCCTTCTTATTGGATTGGCACTAGCGGCGTATTGGCATTCGTCCTGGCAATTTCGGGAGTAGGCATGACATCGACGGATTTTAATCCGGAGCCTGTCGACAGCAGGACCACGGTTGCGTCGCTTTCGACAATGCCATCGGCCAGCGCTTTTTTCAGCGCGACCAGCGTCGTTGCGGATTCAGGGCAAGGGAAGACACCTTCCGTCCTGACGATTTCGGATACGGCGTCGATCGATTCGTCATTCGTCGCGGTATAGGCGCTACCGCCAGTTTCCCGAAGAATCTCAAGCACGGCACGATCGCCGGGTGGCGTCGTAGATTTCAACCCGCCGGGAAGCACATCCAAATCTTCCCAGGTTTCCGCTTTGTCTTTCCCTTCGCGGAAAGCGCGAACAATCGGGGCGCATCCTTCGTACTGCGAGACAATCAACTTCGGCAGCGGACCGTCCTCGACCCAACCCAGAGCCACGAGTTCCCGAATCCCTTTATAAATTGCGATCGCGCCAAGCCCACCGCCGGTGGGATATACGATGGCGTCGGGCAGCTTCCATCCAAGCTGCTCGCATATCTCATAGCCCATCGTCTTCTTCCCTTCGACGCGATAGGGCTCCTTAAGCGTACCGATATTGAACCAGCCATGGGTCTGCACTGCATCTGCGATAAGGCCACCGCCGAATTTCCACTGATCCGTCAGCATGACGGTTTGCGCACCGGCGAGGACCGACTGCTGAAGACTGCTTGGCAGGACATCATCGGGGACGAGGTTGACACACTGCAGGCCGGCCCTGGCTGCGTACAGCCCCCAACTACCAGCTGCATTGCCGGAACTGTTATGGGCTATCGTCGTAATGCCCAACTCCCGCAAACGGCTCACGGCAACCGCGGCGCCGCGGTCTTTGAATGTTCCGCTCGGGTTTCGGCCTTCATCCTTGATAAATAGATTCGGGCAGCCGATGCCTTGTCCCAGCGTTGCCGCCGAAAGCAAGGGCGTCCAGCCTTCGGAGAGGGAAACGCGGTCTTCAATATTATCCAGAGGCAAAAGCGCGCCGTAGCGCCACAACGATGATGGTCCCGACGCAAGCGACTCTTTCGGGACGTCTCGCCGAATCTGGTCTAGGTCGTAGCATGCTTCAAGGATGCCGCCGTCTGCGCATATGTTGATTTGTGGTCGGTCCGCAGGTAATCGCGTGCCGCAAGTGGTGCATTGAAGATGTGCAAGATAAGACATGACGCGCCACCATGATTTGCCGTTTAGGGCGATGGGCAATCATATCAGTATTGCCGAGCCGACACCTATTTCCGGCGAATGGCAGGGCATGTCTTGGGGCTTAGGTGAGCCGCATTTCGATCGGGCCATGTGCCCGACTGTGGATCATTTGATCGACATACGGATTACCCGACTCTTCGGCGGCGCTTTTCTCACCGCTCCAAATGATTCGACCGTCATGCAGCATGGCGATTCGATCTGAAATCTGACGAGCGCCAGTCATGTCGCTGGTGATCGAGACCGCCGTGGCGCCGAGCCTCTCGACGAGAGATGTTATCAATTGCCCGATAACGTTCGTCATGATTGGATCCAGGCCGGCTGTCGGTTCATCGAGGAAAAGAATTTCCGGTTCCGCAAAGATCGCCCGGGCGATTCCAACACGTTTTTGCATGCCGCCGGATAACTCATGCGGATGGAGATCGACGACATCGGGCGATAGCCCAACGGTGCGGACGGTTTCACTCGCCTTGTCGCGCGCCTCGCTCCTCCCGATCAGCCCTTCCTGGAGCCGTTTGAAGGCGATGTTTTCCCAAACCGGCAAGCTGTCGAATAGTCCGGAGTATTGGAAGAGAACGCCAAACCGGTCGATGAACTTCATTCGTTCATCACCGGAATAGCCGATGGTTTCTTCCCCATCGACAACGACATTGCCGGTATCCGGCGCCTGAAGTCCCAGAATGCATTTTAGGAGGAGGCTCTTGCCGCTGCCGGACGTGCCAATCAGAACAAGGGACTCACCGGCGGCGACGTCCAAATCCACGCCTTGGAGGACGCGGTTGTCGCCGAAGCTCTTGGTGACACCCGTTAGTTTGATTTTCGGAGAATGTGTTTCGATCATCGGCCGTATTGGATGGAGTTTGTGTGAACCTAGCCGTGATCCGGTGCTGCGCGCAATAGCGCAACGCCTTGGCCGCATAACGATCGGGCCGGGCGGTATTCGCTTCGGCCGCCCGGCCCCGTCGTGGGGTTCTGAGGGAGCATTTAGAGTGTCGTGGACCTGTTCCCTATTCAGGTCCGCCATCCTTCGCGTCGCCTGCGAATATCACGTCCTTGTCGGTCAGAATCGTGACGCCATTGTCGACGAAATCATGGTCGACGTCGGCAGAGGCTGCGGTCGCGGACAAGGCAATGCCCAATCCGAAAAGTGCAGCGAGTGATTGCTTCAAGACTTGATGAGTCATGTCCACATCCTCCTTGCTGGTAAATGTGAGGAAGATGTTAGGACGCCTTTATATTTGACTCACCTAAATGTCTGTCAAATAAAAGTTACAATTTGGAAATGTTTGATTCCAATAGTTTGAGATAATGTTCGGTACTTCGGTGTGATGTAATGATTATCTGAATACGTTATTTTTTCGATATTCAAATGACGGTCGCGCAGTCGTGCTAAATATTCACGGCAGCGTGCTTACTGATAGTTATATTTAGATTGTTTTGATCGATATTCTGGTTCGAAGCCGCTGCAATACTAGCCTTCCTTGGAAGTTTCATAGTTCACCGGTGTGGAATAGGCGGGGTCATCGTGAATTTTCCAGTACAAATCCGTCAGTCGCTGTGTCACCGGCCCTGGAATTGAATTGCCCACCGTCGCCCCATCGATTTTTCGGACCGGCATGAGGCCTCCGGCCGTCGAACTTATGAACACTTCATCCGCATTTTTCAGTTCAGGTGCTGGAATGGGGGCGAGGTCACCTTTGATATTCAGACTGTCGCAAAGTTCAAGAACCGTCCGGCGGGTAATGCCCTCAAGAACGCCACTATCCGGTGAGAGCAATCGGCCGCCGAACAATGCAAAGATATTCCAGCCGCGGCCTTCGGTGATGTTGCCGTCTTGATCGACGAGGACAGCGTATCGGGCATCTTTTTCATAAGCCTCGAAGAGCGCAGCGCAGAAATCCAAACGTCCGAAATTCTTCACGGTCGGATCGACGGATTCAGTAGGGATGCGGACGACGTCGCTGATGATGATGTCGCAGCCTTCCTTCATTTCTTGTTCCGTTACGACGCTGTAATAGGGCACGGCCCAGGCGATGAGCCGGTTCTTACATGTCCTAAGGTCTTTGAAAGGGCCTGTCGGCGTGCCGCGAGTGGCGATTAGGTAGACCATTGCATCGCGCAATTCCGAATGACTGACGCAATCGTTCAGTATGTCTTTAGTTTGTTCGCGATTGTATTCGAGCGTGTCGAACCGGCGCTCGCCTATCGAACGGTCCCAACGGTCCATGTGGTCATCGAACCGGAAGAATTTGCCGTTACGCACGTGTAGCGCGTCATAGCACATATCGGAGAGCTGGAACCCAAGATCGGTGATCGGTATCTGCAATTCGCCGAACGGCATGTAGGTGCCGTCGATAAATCCGACCCCTTCACTCGGCGCGGTTTCGTTATCGGGCATGCGAGTCTTCCCTGTTGCCGGAATAGGTTGCGATAGGTTTGGTAATTATGGTCCTACTTACCACGGTGCGCCAATGCCCGCGTAATGATCCTCATGATTATGTCGGCGGGCTCAGGATCATTTGTGTGCAGCGAAACAGTGCGATCACACGGCCGGTTTCAAAATGCCTGACGGTCGCGTCCCAAATCTGAGTTGTTCGTCCTAAGTGTTGGGGTGTCGCTTCACAGGTGATCGATCCGTCTCGGGCGGTGCCAAGAAAATTGCTCTTCAACTCGATGGTCGTGAAGCCGGTCGCATTCTCGGGCATAGTTTCGAAGCTGCCGTAACCACACGCCGTATCGGCCAAGGCGATCACCGATGCCGCATGCAAAAAGCCGTTCGGTGCCAAGAGGTCCGGCCGGACAGCCATCCGAGCCGAGACGCATTCCGACGTTACGTTCAAGAATTCGATACCCAACAGGCCGGGTAATCGGCCGGCGCTGCGTGCGTTGCAGGCCGCGGTCTTGTCCATTGCGCCATTCATTCGACTGCTTCCTCCCGATCGTATTCATGGGTGCCCCCGGTGTGCGATGCGCCCGTTTAAGGGTTTTTTAATCACTGTATCAGTGAATGTTGCGATCCGTCTTTTTCGAACGAGCTTGGGCGGATAAACCGACCCGCAGGCGGCAATGTGATGCGAATTGCACTGTTGATTACAGTGATGATGGGGCTCGGATTCTTCGGGGGGCTCTTCTATGCGAGCCTAACCCAAGGACCGGAACCCGCGCCCATTCCCGTTGCCGCGCCGGATTTCAGCGTCCCGGATGCCAAAGACGCAGCCGCCGCCGCATCGGTTTTGCGGGCGCGCCAACTGCGGGACCGGCGTCGCAGGATGCGGGCGGAGGCTGCAGCCTTCCTTTCTGAGTTGGACGAGGCGGGATGTACGCTCGATCCGACTGAATACGATCGATATGCGGATTCGGGATCGTACTCCATGAAATTCAACCTGCCCGATGGGAGCGAGCGCGTATTTGAAATGACCGGTGAACAATTCAAGGGCTTCGCCGTGGATGCCGCAGCGGAGCTGAAGCTGAGTAACCTGGATTGTGATCAATCGGGACGGTTCTTTCAGGTCGAGAAG
The DNA here is from genome assembly GCA_965228425.1 of Alphaproteobacteria bacterium. GTDB lineage: Bacteria > Pseudomonadota > Alphaproteobacteria > UBA8366 > UBA8366 > JAJFJD01. Next base: position 1,625,013 of record OZ245815.1, read on the forward strand.
GATACGGTTCGCGTCCTTGAAAACCGTCGGATCGATGCACGGTACAACGGGGAAATCGTCGAAATACAGCAAAAGCGGAATCTGGTCCTGACCCAGACCGATGATGGGCATTGGCAAATACAACAAATCAGCGGCGTTGCGCGGATCCGATAGCCATTGAAGGGTCGGAGCGGGCCTGGGCATTGTTGGAAACAGATGCGTCGCATTGATTTCGCCGGGCTTTGTGTCGCCACATCCGCCAATATTTGTTAGGTAAGCCGCTACGCTGATCGTTCTGCAGCCGATGCTTGATTTCGGTTAACCGCCGGCAGCAAACCATTCCAAAAATCCAACATTTCTAACGCCATTCAAATGCCGCCCGGACTGCTGTCCGGGGATAACGGGCATCGTAGATGTGGTGGGAAGAGTGCACCGTGCCACGCCGTCGACCAAAAGAACCCGAGATGTTTGATACGGCGTTTGTTGATGCACTGTCGGCTGATTTCGCTCGGCACGGTGCGGCTGCGTTGGCGCAGCTCCGGGAGGATGACCCGGTTTCCTACATGAAACTTTGCGCTGCGGTTTTGCCAAAAGCCGTCGCCGGCGCGATTGATCCGCTGGAGTCCATGACGGATGACGAACTCCTCGACAGGGCAAAGCGCCTCGCGAAGCAACTCGGCCTTGCAGTTCGTGCGAACCCTGGCCGCGCTCGAAGAAAGAAGAAGCCGCAATAAGCTTCTCGGCTATCGCCCCTATCCGAAGCAAAGAGAATTTCACGCGGCGGGCGCCACGCATCGGGAACGGCTGTTTATGGCTGGGAACCAGCTCGGCTTTAACATCGGGGCCGCCAAGAACGATCCGGCGGTCAAATGACGACGATCGCGACAATCGGCGGCGGAGTCCTGTTCCTGGTCGTTGTGGTCCTAGCGGCCTTGCGCGTCGCGAAGGGCAGTGGGCGCGCTGAAGCCGAGCGGGACCACTTTGAGGCCAGATCGGAACAAGCGAGGCAAGCGAATGAAATTGACGAAGACGTTTCTGGTCTTGCTGATAATGAGCTTGACCGCGAATTGCGCGACGGGAAATGAATGTGCGTGGGCCAAGCGCATTCTGGTGTCGGACGGGGACGTAATCACCCGCGCGACTGCCGAGCAGATCGTGGCGCATAACCGGAAGGTGATGGCATTTTGTCGATAGCGAGTAAAGGATCGCGCCTGTGCGATCCAGACAGTGAGCTAACCGCCGAACCCTGTCTGGTTTGGCAAGAAAGAAATCGGCGGTGTGCCTTGGCCGTTTTCCTTTGAAGGCGCAATCTTTTCCGCATCGGCTTCGGTCGAATTGCTATCGATCGCTGGGTCGGTCGACGGCTGCCAAGCATACAGATGCTGTCGGCCGTCATCGCGAAGCTGGACAATATGTAGATTGCGTTTCGCAACGCCATCCGAAAGGAAGCCGAATTGGCCATTGATGCCCTCGAAACCTTGCGCGCGGGTCAAAAAGGTTTCGTCGAACGCAAGGAGTCCGGTTTCTTTCTTCTCCAACACCGCCAACGCCACGGCATCGTACGCCGATGCGACCAGCTGCTGCGGTTTGTATTCAAAGGAATTTTCCACGCGAGATTGGAACTCGCCCCAATTTTCGGACGCGGCTGTTACATAACGACTTCCAAACAGATCTTTCTTCGCCAGCAATTCAGCCGAATCCCAGACGTCGGTTCCAACCATCCATACATCGGGTTGTGTCGCGTTGAAGTATTCGAACATCGGAGCAATTACGAGCAGAGGCTGTCCGCCTATCGGTAGGATGACGGCATCCAGATCGATGCTACCGAGGGTTTCGCGGAGCCGAAATTCGGTCAGGGCCTCGGTCATCGTATCCTGCGGCGATTTCTCGTCCGAGGTGTTGCGCTCGTACAGGGCCAACAGTTCCGATAGGGCTGTGCTGTATTCGACTTCGCTGACCGACCATTTCCCTCCCGACTTCTCTTCCCCGACAACATAGGCGGCCTGCTGAATTCGAACTGCAGCCACGCGCTCCTCGAGCTGCGCCAGCGCCATTTCCATCGCCTCTTCTGGATCTTCATGGACGTCCCATGCGGTCTCGAAAATTTCGGTAAAATCGTCCAGCGCTGCCGTTCGTTTTTTGTGTTGTGTGATTGCGCGGACGTGTTTTGAGATATCCGTATAAGATGCATTGGTCGGATACAGCCGGCTATCGACCAGTCGGATTTTTCCTACCTTGTCGGCCTGGACGAGGCGGTTCTGCAAGAGGCGTAGATAGCTTGTGTCCGGGCCGAGCAGAGCGATTCGCTGTTTTCCTGATTCCCGCAAATAGGTCGTCAATGCGTCGATTTGCGGTTCCGGCTGGTTGCCGATCAGATATACCGGGGAGCCCGCGACGGCACGGTTATTGGAGAGCGCGATAGCCCGAATATTGGCATCGCGCAAATAGGGCCGAACTGCAGTAACCGAATGCGAAAAGAGCGGTCCGATGACGACGTCCGCGCCCTCCGAGATTACGTCCTGAACCGCGGCGGCGGCACCTTCCGGAGTACCTTCCGTATCGCGCGGCAACAATTCGATTGAATCATCGCCCTTGTCGAACATGGCGAGCAGCGAGGCGTCCATAAGTTGACGCCCAATATCGGCATAGGGGCCGCTCAACGGTAGGAGTAGGGCAATCTTGGCCGTGCCGATTGTGGCGTTTGGGTTGTTATAATCGTCGATGACCTTCCCAACCATGGACTCCTGATTCGAAACAGGTTCCTGCGTCGTTGTCGCGAGGCAACCTGTCATCCCGATAAGAAGCGTGCATGCCGCAAGCGCTCGAAACTTGGTCGCAAAAGTCGAGGCCATCCGAAGTGGATTGTGTTCGTCAACCATGGGTGCCGATCCCTACAGTCCCCTCATCACTTCATCGCGGCCGATACACGTCCTGCGGGCAGCGAGAAATTATGCCAAACCTATTGTGCATGGCCCTTTGCGGGCCCTTTTTGCACTCGCTATTCGCGCGGCGACAGGACATTTTCGCGCGTTTAGCGTGAGCACAGACACCATATCAGTCCCATAAGGACAAGGTATCGTGCGGATAGCCAATTTTGAGCTAATCCTTTTTGGGTAAAGCATACAGGCAAATATTGGAACCCGTCCAACGTTTGGATGCGTCGGTGGGGATGCAGCTTGCGGTCCGCATTGCATGCCCGGTTCAGGACGGAGGGGATTTCGAATTGCTGGACGGCACATAGAAAGTGGCCCCGCCGGGCAGGGCGGGGCCAGTGTGTAGTAGGGGAGATTGACCAAGCATGCGTTGACTCAGGTTGAATCACGTAAGCCCGTCAATGATCACACTAGTTTTCAAAGGTGGCGGGACTGTGACGAGAGCGGGGATTCCATGTGGTGATTCTGAGGTTTAGCTCGAATTCGAGCGGTGCCAATCTTCCAAAACATAAATGTTAACGGCTTTCCGACCTGTCTGCTGAATGCTCGCGCGTTGCTGAGATAGATATTCCCTGGCAATGTATCCTTCGGATTTCAGTGAAGATGCTCGGGTTGCGCGAACGGGGAGGTGGTTGCCGTGGATTATCGAAATTTAGGAAACAGCGGCCTACGGGTGTCGTCGATTTGTCTCGGTGCGATGAATTTTGGCGACACTACGGACGAAAAGGCGGCGGCGAAAATCATCGATCACGCCCGGGGTGCCGGCGTTAATTTCATTGATGGAGCCGACGCCTATGCGGGAGGCCGATCCGAAACCATTCTCGGCAAGCTGCTCAAAAAAGATCGTGCAAATTGGGTTTTGGCGACAAAAGTCGGCCAGGCTGCCGGCGCCCCGGAGCGAAAGAAAGGGCTATCCCGGAAATGGATGATAGAGGCGATCGACCAGAGCCTTAAGCGCCTCCAGACTGACTATGTCGATATCTATTACATGCATCACGTGGATTGGGAGACGCCGCTTGAAGAGAGTATCGTTGCGATCCGCGATATCATCGGCAGCGGCAAGGCGCTGCACTGGGGTTTTTCGAACCATCGCGCGTGGCAGGTAGGGGAACTGGTTCGTCTGTGTGATGTCGTCGGCGCCCCGCGCCCGATAGTCTGTCAGCCGCACTACAATATGGTCATGCGGATGGCGGAAAATGATCTATTCCCTGCGTGTGATTATTTCGGTATCGGCGTTGCACCATTTTCGCCGTTAGCACGGGGTGTGCTGACCGGAAAATACGATCCCAAGAAAAAGCCGCCTCGCGACAGCAGGGCCGGCCGTGGGGACAACAGCATTCTCAATCGAGATTTCCGCAAGGAGACATTTTCGTTGGTGGAGAAGGTTCGGAAACATGCGGCCAAGCGCGGCATGTCCCCAACCGATTTTGCCATGAATTGGGTGTTGAATAACCGTCTCGTGACAAGTGTCATCGCCGGCCCCCGCACGCTGACGCAGTGGAAGGCTTACTTGAGTGCTGTGGAGCATGAGTTTACGGCGGCCGACGAGGCGTTGGTGGATCGGCTGGTGTCACCGGGCCACCCCTCGACACCTGGATTCATTGATCCGCGGTATCCGCCCACCGGTCGTCAACCGCGAACGGATGCGGCTTAGCATGGCAAGACCAAATAGCACCCGCCCATTGTCATCTGAAGTTCTATTCGAGCAGGCTCGTACATCTTTGGCCGGCGGCGTTTCGCATCAGGGACGATATGCGCCGCCTCATCCAAAATATGTAAGCCGAGCCCAGGGATCTCGAAAATGGGAAGTCGACGGCACGGAATACATCGATTACGCGATGGGTAGTGCGTCGCTGCTACTGGGTCATGCCCATCCCGGCATTGTCGACGCAATCACTCGACAGGCCGGCGCGGGAACTTTCTTTGCCGATTGCCATCCGTTGGAAGTGGAATGGGCATCTTTGATTAAAGAGTTGGTTCCATCCGCGGAGCGCGTACGGTTCGTTGGATCGGGGACCGAAGCGACGTTGTTGGCTATCCGGATCGGGCGTGCCAACTCCGGACGTCCCAAGGTGCTCCGGTTCGAGGGTCATTATCACGGCTGGCATGACTATGCTGCGCTCGGCATGAACGCACCGTATGACACGATGCCGACGCTTGGGATGTTGCCGGCAGCGGCGGAAGCGACCGTCGTCGTGCCGCCGGATGCAGAGCGGGTTGAAAATGCGCTTGCGAGTGATCGAGATATCGGCACGATCATTTGCGAGGTATCGGGCGCGAATTACGGATGCGTTCCACTGCCGTCGGGTTTCCTGGCGGCCTTGCGGACCTTGGCCGATCAATATGATGCAACCTTGATATTCGATGAGGTGATTACCGGATTTCGGTGGAGCCCGGGCGGGTTACAGGCGCGAGATGGTATCTTTCCGGACCTCACGACCATGGCGAAAATCGTAACCGGCGGAATGCCCGGTGGTGCGGTTGCCGGTCGTGAGTCGATCATGCGTTTGCTGGACCCGGCGGTCGAAACTGACGGGTTCAAGCCTGGCGTCGTTCACAAGGGGACATTCAACGGAAATCCTTTGGTGGCGGCGGCGGGTGTTGCCGCGCTCCGCGAGGTCAAGACCGGCAAACCGAATGCGGCGGCGGATAAGGCCGCCCGGCGCCTGCGCGATGGCATGGGTAAGATCATGCAAGAGCATCAAGTGGATGGCGCGGTATACGGAGAGTCGTCCACATTCCATCTTTATTTCGGCGAAGGCGCTCATGGATCGGTGGAAGGCCTGTCGGCTGCCGAAATTCGAGGGGTGCCCTCCGAGATCGTCGATGCGATGCGCGGCGGACTGCGTCAACGTGGTGTTGATCTCATGTCGCATATGAGCGGCGTTACCTCTGCTGCCCATACGGATGAAGATATCGATCAAACGCTTGGAGCGTTCGAAGAGACGTTACGCGGCATGCTGGAAGCCGGTGTGGTCGGCCGCGCCTGACTGCGGGGTGTTAGCCCGGCCCATTGCCAGTATTGCAGAGATATTCTAAGTACCGGTAATCGCGTGCGTTTAACGCATGCTGACTAGCCGTGGATGGGATTGGCCTTGAGCGACCGGGAGCTCAGCATCGAAGACGCCGTTGATCTGGCCATCCAGTATCATCAGGCAGGTCAACTGGCCGAAGCCGAATCCATCTATCGGCATGTGCTCCAGGTCCAGCCTCGACATGCGGATGCGTTGCACTATTTGGGCGTGATTTCACATCAGCAGGAAGATCCGGAAACCGCGGTGGATCTGATCTCCAAGGCGATTGAATCAGCTCCAGATAACGCGTCCTACCACAGCAATCTCGGCGAAGCTTTTCGAGCGCTCGGACAGTTCGACGAGGCGACGGCGGCTTACGAGAAGGCGCTGGCAATAGACCCCGGCTTTGCCATGGCGCATAACAACCTAGCGAATGTTCTGGCGGACTCCGGCCGCAAGGAAGATGCGCTTGCACGGTATAACAAGGCTGCGGCCTTGCTGCCGGACGATCCTGAAATTCAGTTAAATCGCGCAAACCTTTTGATGGAACTCGCGCGGTCGCGTGAGGCGGTGGAGGCCTATCGCAATCTCATAGAACAATTTCCGCAGTTCCCTGTGGTCTGGAACGGCCTCGGGCTGGCGTTGGAAGCGCTGGGAAACTTGGAAGATGCCCGGCAGTCGTATGAAAAGGCGCGGGAACTCGCGCCGGACTACGACGAGGCGCAGACCAATCTGATACGGGTGCAATGGAACATCCTACAGGCCGACTTGTCTGCGGCCGATCAGAGTAGGGCCAGCGGCGATTGGGGTGCTGCTGCGCCGATCTATCAAAAGATAGTCGATAGGCAACCGGATCATGCCGCGGCGAGCTTCGGTCTTGCGGTCTGCCAACTCGAACAGGGTGATGACACAACCGCTATTGAATTGCTTGAACGGGCAGTGCGTATTCAACCGTACTTCGAAGATGCGCACGCGGCGTTGGGTGCCGCTTTATTAAAGGTTCAAGATGCCGGAACTGGCCTTGTCGAGGGTCAGTCGGCCGCTGCACAGACCGCGATTGCGATTGCGCATTTTCGTGGCGAGCGGTTTGCGCAAGCAGAGCATGCGGCGGAACAGGCGGTAGACGGCCTCTTTGGTGCCTTGTCGGAAGATGCGGATAACAACGAGGCTTGGACACTTTTGGGCTTGGCGTTGCGTTCAATTCTTGATGTCGATCGAGCAGAAACACTGTTGCGCACACGACTGACGGAGTTGGGGCTATGATCCGAGCCGCCGGAAGCGCACCTGAATGGATACTTGGTATCTCCCGCAGCCATAACGGCGCCGTGGCGCTGCTTCGCGACGGGGTCGTCGTTCGCGCTGTCCAAGCCGAACGGCTTACGCGCGTCAAACGGCAAGGGCTATACCTTGATGGTGACAGCGACGTTCTTTCACGCTGCGTCGAATATTGCCTCGACGACGCGGGGATTGGGTATAGCGGCATTGGTGCGATCGCGACCTGCACGCCGTGGGAGGAAGCGCAGCAATCGCATGAGAAACTCTGTGCTCTGATTGGCGGCAACCTTCCCAAGGATGCGTCGTTGATTACCGTTCCTCATCATTACGCTCACGCGGAATATGCCGTGCATTATGGCTCTGGCGCGCCGGGTTTGGTCTTGGTCGTTGACGGCAGCGGGTCATATGAAAGTGACCGGGGCGGTCTGACGGTCCAGGAAGAAGTCCATCCAAAGGCGCGTTTGTTTGTTGGATCGGCCGGTAAGGAAACCATCTCGGCCTATGTCTTTGATGGCCGTTCGCTGCGGTTGGTGTATCGCTTCGCGCATCCGTCCGGATCGGTCTCGGCGCCGACGGTTGGGATATTGAATATCCGGCTGCTACAAAGCATCGGGCATCTTTGGCGCTGGGCGTCATGGTACTGCTGTGGCGGTGGGAATGACGCGGGCAAAGTAATGGGGCTCGCGGCGCACGGCGATGTGGCGGTGCATTCAGGCCTGGACTTTGCGCGGATTGAACCGGACGGTTTGTTGTCCATCGATTTCGATCTCTTGAGCCGAGAGTTCCAACAACCGAATCTGGTGGGCGTGGAGATTTCCGGTAATCGTCACTATGCCGATCTGGCCGCGGCGGTTCAGGACCGGACCAACCGACTCTTGATTGCGTTGCTGTCGCAGCTTAAGGACCAATTTCCGGCTCAGTCCCTTTATTACTCGGGTGGCGTGGCGCTCAACGTTGTGGCCAATGAAGTGATCACACGAAGCGGGCTGTTCGAAACGGTCCATATGAATGGATCGTGCGAGGACAATGGAACCGCCGCCGGGGCAGCGATGGCCGCATATTTGCAACTTGGCGGTGATCGCCAATACGAAGCGGTCACAGATTATTACGGGCGCAGTTATCCGGAATCCGATATTGAAAGTGCATTGACCGCCCACCGATGCTCCTATCGCCGCGTTACCGATGATGAAGTTGCGGCAGAAGCGGCCCAATTGTTGGCGGACGGCGCCGTGATCGGCTGGTTCCAGGGCGGCAGTGAATTCGGACCGAGAGCACTAGGAAATCGTAGTATTCTGGCGAACCCGACGGACCCTCATATGAAATATGTGCTCGATCTGATCGTCAAACGGCGCGAGCGATATAGACCTTACGCGCCGGCGGTCTTGGCCGAGCGATGCCATGAGTTTTTCGATATCGATGGTCCGTCGCCGGTCATGTTGCGTGAAGGACGGGTGTTCAACCCAGCGAAGTTGCCTGCGATCACCCATGTCGACAATAGCGCGCGGGTGCAGACGGTTCGGCGTGAGGAGAATCCGCGCTACTACGATTTGATCAAAAGCTTTGGAGAGAAGACGGGCGTGCCGGTAATCCTCAACACTTCATACAATCTGGCCGGCGACCCGATTGTTGAGACGCCGGAGGATGCGGTTCGCTCCTTTGCCAAGAGCGGGCTCCGAAACTTGGTTATCGGAAACTACATTGCGGAACGTCCGACGACGGCATGACGATAGGGACTCTGGTCAGTGACGCGGAAACCGAATGACCCTTTGGCCTGGAACGGCAACGCGCCGGGTGACGTTTCGTCTCACAAGGCAACATTGCCCATCGCCGAACCGGTTGATCCGATCAAGCAGGTGGAACTCGGCAACATGTATCTCCAATTGGGGAGCTTCGCCGATTCCGCGGCGGCATACCGCAAGGCAATCGAATTGGACCCGACCATTGCCGAAGCGCATTTCAACCTCGGCAATGTCCTGTGTGAGTTGAATCGGTCGACGGAAGCGCTGGACGCATACCGACAGGCAATCGCGGTGCGGCCCGATTTCTTCGAGGCCTATTTCAATCTCGCCGACACTTTGGGGGAAAGTGGTCGTTTGGATGAGGCTGCGTCGATGTATCGGAAAGCCGCGGAAATCCGGCCTCACCTTGGCGATGCGCACAACAATCTTGGTACCGTTTTAATCGAGCTCGGAGATTTCGATGGAGCGATCGCGTCTCTGCAGACGGCGGTTGGCGCCGAACCGCAGAGTGGCGAGGCTTATGCGAATCTGGGAACCGCCTTGAAACATGCAGGCCGGATGGAAGAGGCTGTCGTTGCACTTCAGCATGCTGTCGATTTGTTGCCGGGCACCGCGGACGCGCCTTTCAATCTCGGCATTGCTTTGATGCAATCGGGTCGTCATGACGAAGCGGAAATCGCGTACCGGCAGGCGATGACTCTTGCGCCGGATTTGCCGCGTCTCTATCCGTCGATTGGATCGACATTGATGGCATTGGGGCGGCACGAAGAAGCCTTGGCCCTAAGTGACGCGTTCCTCGACCGAGTTCCGGCGGAGCGGTCGGTTCTCGCGTTCAAGGCCGTTCTGCTGGAGGAGATGGGGCGGGACGAGGAAGCTGTTTTTCTCGCCGACTACGATCGCTTGATCCATGCCGTCGATATCGACGTGCCCGATGGGTACGAATCGCTCGAAGCATTTAATGCCGCCCTGCTAGATCACGTCTTGGGCCATCCGTCGCTTGTTGTCGCCCCGACAAGCCACGCGACGGTCAATGGGCGGCACACGGGCAATTTGCTTGTAGATCCGAAGGGACCATTTGCTGACTTCGAAACCATTTTGTGGCGCGCGGCGCAAGAGTATCAGGACAAAAACCCGGTTGATGCCACGCATCCTTACTTGGCGGAACCGCCGGAATTGGGTGGCCTTGTTGTCTGGTCCGTCGTGATGGAGACACGGGGTCATCAGGTGCCGCATATTCACCCGAGCGGTTGGCTCAGTGGCGTATACTACGCCGACCTTCCCGACATCGTCGACCAAGAGACGGCGGATCGCGAGGGTTGGATCGAGTTCGGCGAGCCGCCGCCCGACTTCCCGGTGACCAAGACCCTTCATACCAAACTATTCAAACCCAAGCCTGGGCGGCTCTTCTTGTTTCCTTCCTATTGCTATCACCGAACTATTCCCTATTCGTCCGACGAGCGCCGGGTCAGTATCGCCTTCGACTTCCTGCCCGCGACGCAATAAGAAAAAACCAAGGAATGATGTGATGAACGATCTGCTGAAGGGGCTACGGATTGTCGAGGTGTCGGCGTTCATCGCTGCGCCCTACGCCGGCCTCGTGTTGGGACAGATGGGAGCGGACGTCATCCGGATCGACCCGATCGGTGGCGGACTGGATTATCGGCGCTGGCCGGTGACGGACAAAGGTACGAGTCTCTACTGGACCGGGCTGAACAAGGGCAAGCGGTCGATCACGTTGAATGTTCGCGAAGCGGAAGGGCGTGAAGTCGCTCAATCGCTGATGACCCAGCTCGGCGATGCGAATGGGTTCTTGCTGACCAATCTGCCGGCGCGGGGTTGGCTCGATTACGAAGGTTTGAAATCCCGGCGCGATGATCTGGTGATGATGAACATCACCGGCAACCGTGATGGATCGGTTGCGCTGGACTATACCGTCAACGCCGCGGCTGGTTTCCCGACCGTTACCGGCCCCGAACATCAGAACCGTCCGGTCAATCATGTGATGCCGGTTTGGGATGTCGTCGCAGCCATGTCGGCGGTTCAGGGCATTCTCGTCGCCGAGCGCCATCGGCGTGCGACCGGGGAGGGGCAGTTTATGCAGGTGGCCTTGTCGGATACGGCCTTCGCGACATTAAGTCATCTCGGATATATCGGTGAGGTGCAGATCAACGGCAATGTACGGCCAAAAACCGGCAACCATGTTTACGGCACCTACGGTCAGGATTTCGAGACGGGCGACGGACGCCGGGTGATGATCACCGCCTTCACGCCACGTCACTGGAAGGCCTTGGTGAAGGCTACGGGAACAGTGGAAAAAATGGATCAGGTTGCAAAGCTGTTCGATCTTGATCTTGCCAAGGAGGAGGATCGCTTCGAAGCCCGCGACACGATCACAGCTGTTCTGCGGCCGTGGTTCGAAGGGCGGACATTGCAGCAAATTGCGGATGCCATGAAGGCCGAAGGGGCGTGTTGGGGTCCGTATCAGACATTCGCTCAGGCCGTGGCGGAAGATCCGCGGCTTTCGACCGAAAATCCGATGTTTCAGCAAATCGATCAGCCCGGGATCGGAAAGCTGACGGCGGCGGGCGGTATGATCGATTTCTCGAACGCCGCACGGGAAACCGTTCAACCGGCGCCGGTCCTTGGCCAACACACCGATGAAGTACTGGGCGATGTTTTGGGTTTGTCGTCGGGTGAGATCGGCGGATTGCACGATCGGGGCATCGTGGCGGGTCCTGTCGCCGACTAGACCAAGTTTCGCAAAGCCGTATCGATTGGGCTGAACCCGGCTGACAAGACCGCATGTAGCTGGTAGGGAATCTGTGTCGGCGCGGTCCGCGCTTTGGCACAGCAAAAATTCGCTTGGGAGAATACCGATATGCGCGCAGTCGTCCTTCACGAACATGGCGGTCCGGACAATCTTGTCCTTGAAGAGAATTATCCGGACCCAAAGGCCGGGCCTGGAGACGTGGTGCTGCGCGTCAAAGCGACGTCATTGAATTATCACGATATTTTCACGCGTCGCGGCATGCCGGGAATCAAATTGAACCTGCCGGTCATCTGTGGCCTCGATGTCGCCGGTGAGATCGCGGAGATCGGTCCAGAGGTCGACGGTTGGTCGGTCGGCGATCGGGTTTTGGTCGACCCGTTGAACCGCGTTGAGGGCGGTCTGATGGGCGAAACGGTGGACGGTGGTTTGGCTGAACTCTGCCGGGCGCGGGCGCATCAGCTCGTGAAAATTCCTGACGGCGTGAGTTTTGCGGATGCAGCGGCGCTGCCGGTGGCTTTCGGCACTGCGCATCGGATGATGTTCACCAATGGCGGCATATCCGAAGGTGAGCGCTGTCTCGTTTTGGGTGCCAGCGGCGGTGTTGGGAGCTGTTGCGTCATTCTCGCCAAGATGGCTGGAGCCGAAGTCGTCGCCGCGACGAGCAGTGAGGAAAAGGGGAAGCGGCTGCGCGAAATGGGCGCAGACCATATCATCGATTACATCAACGACGACTTTGTCAAAGAGATATGGAAGCTCTATGAGAAGCCGCACCGCCGGACGTTCGACGGTGGCGTCAACATGGTCGTGAACTTTACCGGCGGTGATACCTGGGTGCCGTCCTTCCGTTGCCTTCAGCGCGGTGGCCGCATGGTTACGTGTGGCGCCACCGCGGGGTTCGATCCGAAGACTGACCTGCGGTTCATTTGGACTTTCGAGTTGAAAATTCTCGGATCCAACAGTTGGGCCCGTGAGGATTTGGAAGCGCTGCTGGGATACATCCAGGACGGCAAGATGAAGATGCCGATCGACAATGTTTATCCGCTCGAGGAAGCCCGCGAAGCGTTGCGCGTTATCGAGGATCGCGAAGTTATCGGCAAGGTGATCGTCCAACCATGAGCGTGGCGGACTTTAATTTCGGCCGCCTTTTCCAGGATCATGTCGATGGCGACCGGCTCGCCGCGATCGATTTGACGACCTTCGACCGGCCGCGCGAGGTGACGTATCGGGAATTGGACGCCTGCTGTGACGCCATAGCGCGCGGTTTGGTGGCTGCGGGATTTGGCGCCGGCGACCGCATCGGTCTGCTGGCTTTGAACCGGTGGGAATACCTGGCGGTGTTGTTCGGCACGATGCGTGCCGGTTGTGTCCCGGTTCCGGTGAACAATAAGCTGCCCGCGGATGCCGTCGAGTATGTCTTGCGCGATTCCGGAGCGCGGCTCGTTTTTTCCGAAGCGCCGTTGCGGAAGCTCGTGCCGGACGACATTACCTTCGTTGACCTTGATTCCGACTTCGACGAATTCTGCGACCCAGGACAGTTCGAGTCATTGGAGCCCGGGGTCGACCGGGTCTCGATGCAGCCCTACACCTCCGGCACGACCGGCAAGCCCAAGGGCGTGTTGTTGACGCACGATCGCCAGATTTGGGCGGCCCGAACCCTGGTCGAGTACCGCCGTCTGGTTGCCGACGACCGCATCCTTATCTCGGCGCCGTTCTTCCATAAGAACGCGCTGGTTGCCATCAAGACCGCGTTGTTGCCGGGCGCTTGTCTCGTCATCCTGCCGAAGTTCGATGTCGCGCAGTCGATCCAGGCGATCGCCGACCACAAATGCACCATGACGACCGGCGTGCCAACGATGATGTATATGATCCTCCAAGAGGAGGAATTGCTCGCATCCACGGATACGTCGTCGATCCGCACGATCAGTATGGGGTCGGCGCCGTGTTCCGAAAGCTTGCTCGACGGCTTGAAGCGCCACTTTCCCCAGGCGGAAATCAATCTGAATTACGGAACGACCGAAGGTGGACCGATCATGTTGGGTTGGTACCATCCCGACGGATTGCCAAGGCCGCTCCACAGTGTCGGCTACCCGATCCCCGGCTGCGAGTTCAAGTTCATCGACGGCCCGCATGCGAAGGAAGGCGAGTTGATCTGTCGCAATCCTGGCGTTGCCCTTGGGTATCACAATCTTCCCGAGGTGACCGCCGAACGGTTCGTCGATGGTTGGTACCATACCGGTGACGTGATGCGGCAGGACGAGGACGGCTGGTTCTACTTCATCGGCCGAACCGACGACATGTTCGTCTGCGGCGGCGAGAATATTTACCCGTCCGAAGTCGAGGCATTGCTCGAACGGCACGACGACATCGTGCAGGCGGCGGTCCTCCCTTTCGATGACGAACGCAAGGGGCAACTGCCGTACGCCTTTGTCGTTCCGCGCGAAGGCGTCACGCTTGACGTCGGCAGCGTAAAGCAATTCGCCCTCGCCAACGGACCGGCCTATGCGCATCCGCGCGAAGTTTTCTTCCTGCCCGAGATGCCGCTCAGCGGCACCAACAAGATCGATCGAATAGCGCTGCGCAACCACGTTGCCGCCGCTTCACAAAATCCGGAAAGTTGACACCATGCCCGAAAATAAAATGACCCGCGAAGAACTCCACGCCCGCATCACCCAAGCGCCTTTCCATCAATGGCTCGGCCTGGAGGTCACGGGGGCTGACGAGGACGGGATCGACGTTCGTATTCCGTGGCGCGACGAATTCGTGGTCAATGTGGAAGTCGGCTATGCGCATGGCGGCATTCTTGCCACGGTGATCGACGTGGTCGGTGATTTTGCGTTGGCCGCCAAGCTCGGACGCCCCTATCCAACCGTCGACATGCGGGTCGATTATCACCGCGCAGCGATGCCGGGTGATATGCATGCCCGTGGGCAGGTGGTGAAACTCGGCAAGATGTTTTCGGTTGCCGAGACATCGGTCCATGATTCCAACGGAAAACTGTTGGCCAGCGGCCGTGCCGTTTATGCGGTTGCCGCGCCAAAGTAGTCGTTCTCTTTTAGGGCGGCTGCAACCCTCCTCTTAAAATCCCCTCTCGATTTCCCTCTCTAACGCGCGGGCCACCAGCGCCTGCATCAATGTGACCACGGCGGCATTATCCTGAACGGGAATGCCGTCGACGGCGGCGATCCGTTTCCCCGTGCCGCCATCGGTCAGACCCAATCCCACCCCCACATGTTCCAGTGCGATTTCTTCCTCCGGCGTATGGCAGAGCGAGGCGTCGCCGCGTTGTACCGCCAGCGCGGCGCAGACGCCGTATGCGCCGAGATTCGATGACGTTGCGACAACCAAGACGTCGGTCGCTACAGCCGACACGATCCCGCCGCCGCAGGGTGTGATGTCCGCCTTGTTGAGGTCGGGCATCGTCTCGATCAGCACGTCGTGAATCTTCCCAAACCCGATTTCGTTGCCGCCGTCACCGATCGAGAGTGTCGGTTTTCCGGCCTTTGTCATTTCGGCGAACAGATGATCGACATTGCAACGGAAGGACTCCCGAGAGATCCCGGTCGCTCCATAGGTGATTCCGTTGACGTTGCCGCCCAGGCGTTCTATCGCGACGGCGAAGTCGAGGGCGCCGGCGATATCGCTCTGTTGGGTTTTGTCGTTGAGTACCAATTCCTCGACGGGAACGGCGACCGAACGGCGCTCAAGCAGGGCGCGGAAGGGTTCGGCCGCGGGTGGATCGGTGTAAACCGTGACCGTATGGCCGATCTTGGTGAGCGCCTCGGCGAGCACGACGCTGCCAAACGGCCCGTCATTCTCGCCGTTCGGCATATGGTCCGGGACGGCGGCCCCGCTGACGATGCCAATGTGGCAGGGCGGCCGGTCCAGCATTTCCGCCGCGGCCATCACCAGCGGTTTATCGCTGGTCGCGCGGGCCGCTTCATAGAGCCGCCACTTCACGCCACGCGGCAGGCCGCGACCTTGTATTTCCAGGCATTGCAGACGGTCGATATTTTCGCAGGCGATGAGCATAAGGGGTCCATGGCGTTGCTTTTGGCGGGAGCCCCTATTTTAGCAGAATGTTGCTCACTTCCTTCAATTGCGTGCGCGACCGGAGGAGGTAGAAACCTTGCACCGCGAGATGGCTCGGCGCGAACATGCCGTCATTGGCGCCATTGGAGATGATCAACGGGTCCATCTCGGCGGCGGTGCGCAAACTGTCGAGCATCTGCTGCCACACATTTTCGACATTCTTTTCCGCAAGCACGGACTGGAAGTCTACCCCCAGTTCCCGAAGGATCATGTAATAGCCGTACAGCCGGCCCTTCGTGGAATAGAAAATGTCGTCGGCGTCGGTGTCGAACCAGCCGAGGTTGGACTCGATTGCCCGTTGGTCGAGCGTTGCCGATGCGCTACCGAGGTCGAGACTCACGCGCTCAAGAAAGGCGATCAGGTTGTCCGCCCGGCGGTCGAACACGGCGGAGCCGTCGTTCAGGCGTTCGTTATACCGCTGCAGGCTCTTCATCGCGGCGCGGTACTGTTTCTCTGCGCTGGCGGTGGGCAACAGCGATGTGGAAGGGTCCCAATGCCAGATCGTGCCGTCGTATTTCAACAGGCCGGAGGCCTTGTCCAGGTCCTCGTCGACCTGGCTCGACCCTCTCGTGCGGCCCAGCACGTCGGTCATCTCGATGGCGAAGCGTGATACGGCGTAAACCTGTCCGACTTGGAAATTCGGCATATTGTCGAGCATGGAGGACGGAAACACGAACGGCTTGTTTGCCGTCCACGTCGCCTCTTGCGTCTCCCGCTCGATCAACTTCACCGCCATCGCGACCGCGCGGCTGCCATTTGGCAGTTGCTCGCCTTGCGGCACGGTATATTGCACATCGTCGTTGATCTTGTGCGTCACCAACATACCGATGGGGTAATAGAGGAACGCTATGATGAATAGAATCCCGATGCCGGTGCCGATGCGTCGGCCCACCGTGCTCGGTTCGTCCGGATTCTTCCGGTTAAGCGACGGCAATTTTTCGCGGATGCTGGTAAGCAAGGCGTTCATCGATGGTCAAATCCGTTCTTCCTGGACGCAGTTTGCGCCCCGACCGCCTACATATAGGCATTATTCAAACGGATTTTAATGCTTTCCGATGCCGAAGGGTCGTCTCGACGTAATCCGGGAATTACGTTCCTATTCCGCGGCTTGGGTAGACTGGTCGGACGGCGCTTCGCATAACGCCGTCAAATCTTTCATATTTTCGATGTTTTCCAGGTTTTCAAGCATTTGGAATAAGGGTGCGATCTGATCCGCCGGCAGGACGCGGGAGGCGCAATCGCTGAATTTAACCCGCATTTCCTCGTCGGACATCGGGTTTGGCCGGCCCCGGCCCATCAAATACTCGGTTTTCTCCGACAGCTTGGTGCCGTCGCGGGTCGTGACGATCACTTCCGAACACCACGGCTTGTCGGTCATCGTCGGGTGCGGAGCGACGTCGCAGAGCCCGAGAAGTTCTTGGGCCTGCTTGTCCGCCCAGGCATCGCCCTCGAAATGATCGAGTACGACCTTGCCGTGCATCAAGGCGCGCGACACGCAGTATTGCACGCTGAATTTGGCCTCCAGCGGGCTCGAGACGGTCGGGTTGTTGGTATGCGGCAAGCGCTGAGCGTGACTATAGATCTGAATATGCTTCACGTTCTCTGGGGTCAGTCCATGTTTCTCCACCAGATTGAGCATCATGGTGATCGCCATGTGGGTGCTGCCGCAACAGGGGAACTGCTTGATGCCGAGGCCGGGTTCGAGAACTTCGAGCGGATCGCACCAGTTTTCGAAAATCTTGCCGGCGTCGTATGTGCCGGGGCCGTTGAACACTTCGAAAAAGCCTTGTTTGTCTTCAAACGCATCGTCGTTCGACGTGAAGCCGCCTTGTGCCAGGAATACGGCGAATACACCGTTGCGCGTGTTTTGGCCGACATGCAGCGGCTTGGTCATCGTCCCGAAATTCGCTTTGACGCCCGAGGCGAGGGATACGGCGATCGCCAAGGCCCGACTGGTCTGTTCTTCGTCGAGCCCCAGCATCCGGGAGGCCGCCGCGACGGTGCCGAAGATGCCGAGCGTCGCCGTCGGATGCCAGCCCTTTTCGTAATGGGTGAAATTCACGCCGCGCCCGACCTTGCATTCGGTCTCGTATCCGATGACGTAGGCGGCGAGCGCATCCCGCCCGCTTTTTCCGAATTGCTCGCCGAGCGCGACGATTGGCGGGACAAGCATGACCGACGGATGCCCACCCATGACCGGGCTGACATCGTCGTAGTCGAGGGCGTGCGAGGCGGTGCCGTTTATCAGGATTGCGTCTAAGGCCGCTGTCCGCTTGTTGCCGCCGAAGATCAGGCACGGGCCGTCCTGCTCGGCGATGCCGGGGACGGCGGCTGGAATTTGCGTGGTTGGCTCGGGCGCACCGGCGAAGGTAACGCCGATGGTGTCGGTGATCGCATGTTTCGCCCAAAAGAGGGCATCGTCGGAGATGTCCTCGTAGCGAAAGGCCAGAATTCGCTTGGCAAGTTCCTGCGTCACGCTCATCGGTGATCTCCTCATCGTCCGGGCTGAAAGGGTCGAATGTCCATTTCTATATCCGATGGAGGCCCATCGCAAAATCCCCGGGTCGCCCCATCTCCGGTACATTATGTGAAGACGATCCTAGCATTGTAGAAAAATTATCTTACTTCTATTCTGGGTAAGATATGTGAATGGTCCTCGTTGGCCGCCCGCCGGGTGAGATATCCGAAAAATCAATGAATCCGTATGACGAGCTTGAGTTTTACAATCATGTTCATCGGGATGCTCCGATTGCGGAGAATATTGAGATTCTCTTTCGCGGCGCTCAGGTCGCCGGGACCGATTTCTTGCCGCTGTATTTGGACTGTCTCGAAAGGTCCAAAACCGCTGTCGGGTCGTGGAAGATTTTCCGCAGGGCACAGCGGGCGATCACGCTGGCGCGGTATTTCGAACACACGTTGCCATTGGATGGGAAACGGGCAGAGTGTGGCGTTTTCCAGGGGTTTTCAACATTGCTGATGGCGCGGATCGCGCGCCAACATGACGCCGATTACCAGGGCGAGGGGTTGCATGCGATCGACAGTTTCGAAGGGTTGAGCCCGCCGACCGAATTCGATGCGCTCGGCGTGAACGAGCAGGCCCCCGGTCGGCACGAACTCGTCTATAGCCATCAGGCGGGACATTTTGCGACCTCCATCGACCATGTTCGGAACGTGTTATCGGATTATTCGGAAATTCAAATTCACAAAGGTTGGATACCCGACGCCTTCGCGCGCCTGCCGCAGTCGCAGTGGGCGTTCGTTCATATCGATGTCGACCTGTATGCGCCGACCAAGGATAGCCTTGAATACTTCTACCCGAGGCTTGCGCCGGGTGGCGTGATCGTGAATGACGATTTCGGGTCGTCGTTGTTCCCCGGCGCCGCGCGTGGTTGGCACGAGTTTTTCGAAGCCCGCGACCGCTCCTACGTTATTCTCGACAGTGGCCAGTCGGTCTACATTCACGACTGACCGAGAGTCTTCCGCCGTCGCGACACGGTCTAGTACGGCCGGTCGCCCGCGATTTGGGTGCGGTGCAATATCCGCCGCTGCGACGCGTCGAAGGGATCGCGCCGGTGCATGGCGCACCGATTGTCCCATAAAAGCAAATCGCCGACTTTCCACGCGTGGCACCATGCAAATTTTTCCTGCGCGGCGTGCGCCCATAGCCGGTCGAGCAGCGCTTCGCTCTCATCGACGGAAAGACCGGGGACATAGCTGTAGGGGCGGCGTCCGAGGAACAGCGCCTTCTGTCCCGTCACCGGATGCGTACGGATCAGTGGATGGTGCGGGCCGGGCGTTTTCCGCGGGTCCTTCTCGTCGGTGAAACCGGGCCGGAGCTTGCCGGCGCTGTTGCGGCTGGCGTCGTGGACCGCGGTACGGCCTTTCGCCATCGCCAGTAAGTCCGGCGGCAGCTCGTCATAGGCCATATACATATTGCAGACGCAGGTGTTGCCGCCCGACGCCGGAATCTCCAGCGCGTAGAGCGCGCTCGCAGCCGGTGGAATCTCCTTGTACGACATGTCCGTATGCCAGAACGCTTCCGCATTGCCGAGGCTGCGGTCGAGGCGCTTCTTCTCCATGCCGACATTCATCACCTCGATGATTTCCGGATATTTCTCGGTCATCGGCGTGAACGAGGTGCGATTCGGGCTCTGCGGCGTGCCGAAATAGGAGGAGAAGTAGATGTGCTGTTTCGGGGTCAGGGATTGACCGCGAAACAGCAAGACCAGATGCGTGTGCCAAGCCTGCTTCAGCGCAATGACCACGTCGGATGGAAGCGGTTGGGAGATATCTACGCCCACGATTTCCGCACCGATCGCCGCGGATTGCGGAACCACGATAACATCGCCTATTTCGTAGCGTTCTCGTGGGATTTTGGTGAAATCCGTGGCGGCGCTGTTCATCTTCTTCGTCCCCGTCATGTCCGGTGGATTGCCAAAGCCGTGATGCCCGACAATCGAAATGCGCGGCACCTGTGTCGAGTGTCCCCATAAGCCTGAGGAAGATCGGGCTTCCCGTCAAACCCGGCACGGCTTGGCGGGCCCAACTTGCCGCAATCCGCCGTTCCGTGATGTAGTGACGTCCATCATGAGTATCGAAATTGTCTCTTTGGGCGAGACCCTTGGCGCGGAAGTTCGCGGTGTGGATCTCAGTAAACGATTGGATGAAACGGTGACGCAAGCGATCCGCGCCGCTTGGCTGGAGCATCTTGTCCTGTTGTTTCGCGGTGCGCCGTTGTCCGACCGGAACTTGATCGACTTTACGCTCGGGTTCGGCGAGTTGGAGTTCCCGCCGAGTAAGCTCCTCGATCTTGCGGGAGGGCCGAAGGTCGGAGCTGAAATCCCGCCGGAAATCAACGTCATCTCGAACGTTAAGGAAAACGGGAAGCCGATCGGTCATCTGGGCGCGGGCGAGGCGAGCTGGCATACCGACAGTGCCTTCGTCGATATGCCGCCGGCCGCCAGCGTCTTGCACGCGCTTGAAGTGCCGTCGACCGGCGGCAACACATCCTTCCTCAATATGTATGCCGCCTTCGAAACGCTTCCCGACCCGTTGCGACGCCGGATCGAAAACAAGAAGATCAAACACGATCAGACCTATACGAGTGCCGGGGACCGCCGAAACGGATACGACATCGTGGACGATATACGGGACGCGCCCGGACCACGGCATCCCGCGGTCCGGACTCATCCGGAAACCGGGCGCAAGGCGCTGTATCTCGGCCGGCGGATGAATGGCTATGTCGATGGGCTGTCCCTTGAAGAGAACGAAGAACTGCTGGATGCGATTTGGGCGCATGTCCTGCAGCCGAAGTTCACCTGGGAACATAAATGGTCGGTCGGCGATGTGGTTATGTGGGATAATCGATGTGCGATGCATCGACGGGAAGCCTTCGACGATTCCAGCCGCAGGATCATGCACCGGACGCAGCTTGCGGGCGATCGCCCAGTTTAATACACGGAATTTTCCAGGAGAGAGTGATGCGCGCGGTGGTCTGTGAAGACTGGTGTGACTATGACGAACTGACCGTGGGTACGGCGCCGGTTCCCGACCTCGTGCCCGGCGGCGTCCGAATCGGTATTGAATATGCCGGCGTCAGTTTCGCCACGACATTGGTCGTCGCCGGGAAGTATCAGCGAAAACCGCCGTTGCCCTTTATCCCCGGTACCGAAGTTTCCGGCACGGTTCTCGAATGCGGCGATGGAGTCAGCCGCTGCAAGCCGGGGGATCGTGTCTTGGCCGCCGTTGATTGGGGCGGCTATGCCGAGCAGATGGTCGCCCGCGAAGCCAATGTTCATGTCGTTCCCGACGGCTTGCCGCTCGATGCGGCGGTCGCTCTTTGCATTTCCTATCCCACGTCGTACGGCGGTTTGGTCTGGCGCGCCAACCTGGCGGAGGACGAAACCGTTTTAGTTCATGGCGCGGCCGGAGGCGTCGGCCTTGCGGCCGTGGAAATCGCGACAGCCATCGGGGCGCGCGTCATCGCTGTCGCCAACGGGGATGAGAAACAGGCGATCTTGCGGGACCGCGGCGTCGAACATGTGATCGAGACGGATGGGTTCCGTGAGAAGGTCGAAGAGATTACCGGCGGCCATGGGTTGGACGTGGTTTATGACCCGGTCGGCGGCCCTGTATCGCGCCCGTCGATCAGTTGCCTTCGGCCCGGAGGACGGCTCGTGACCATAGGCTATGCAGCGGGCGAGATCCCGTCGATCGGGTTCAATGTCTTGCTGGTCAAGAACATCAGCGTCATGGGGTTCAATTGGGGCGAATATGTCGGTTGGAGCCCGGTTGACCGGCGTGAGCAATACGCCGATGCGGTGGCCGGGATGATGCAAACGCTGGCGGGGTGGTGGCAGGATGGGAAAATCCAGCCGACGGTGCATGCGGCTTTCGATCTGGCGGATTTTCGCGACGCGATGCGCGAGGTCCGGGGTCGCCGTGCCATCGGCCGCGTTGTCCTGACACCGTGAGCGGACCCAACATGCGGGCGGTTCAGTGTTCCGGATGGGATGGCGTCGCTGGTTTGCGCGTCGATGAGGTGCCGGTGCCGCCGATGCAGCCCGGCGGCGTCCGCATTGGTATCCAATACGCCGGCGTCGCGTTCGCCAACATCCTGATGGTCGAGGGCAAGTATCAGCGGCGGCCCGAACTGCCGTTCATCCCGGGTACCGACGTTTCCGGTGAAATCCTGGAGGTCGCTCCCGACGTTGAAGGGTTCGCGCCCGGCGACCGTGTCTGCGCTTTCGTGGACGGCGGCGGGTGGGCCGAACAGTTGGTGCACCCCGTCGAGACGGTTTATCCGGTCGGTGACGGATTGCCGATGGATGCGGCGTCGACGTTACCGAGTTCCTATGCCACCGCGTTGTGCTCGCTGACCTGGCGCGGCGGTTTATCGGAAGGGCAGACGCTGCTGGTGTTGGGGGCCGGTGGCGGTGTGGGGCTTGCGGCGGTCGATGTCGCCAGTGCGCTTGGCGCGCGGGTCATCGCGGTGGCGGGCACGCCGGAAAAACGCGACGCCGCGCTGGCGCATGGAGCGGATGCCGCGATAGAGCCGAAGGATTTTCGCGGGGCGGTGAAGGATTTGACCGATGGGCGGGGCGTTGATGTGGTTTTCGATCCGGTCGGCGGCGACATGTTTCCCGACGCCTTGCGTTGTCTCGATATCGGCGGGCGCTTGCTGACCATCGGCTATGCGGCGGGTGACATACCTCAGATCGGCCTCAATCTCCTGTTGCTGAAAAATATCGGCGTCTTAGGATTCAGCTGGGGCACCTATATGGGCTGGGGTCCCGATCATGGGCGGGAACATTTTGCGCCGCAGGTGCGGCCCCAGATCGCGCGGCTCGTGGGAATGTGGCGGGACGGCAAGATCGCGCCGCGTGTCCACAAAAAGTATCCGCTCGAGCGGATCGCCGACGCAGCGGCCGAGATCACCGAGCGGCGCAACATCGGCCGGGTCGTCGTTCATCCGTAGATCAACGCTTACTCGGCGGGCCGTGCGGATTCCGTGGTGGCGAGCGCCGGACCGAGGATCAGGCATAATGGCAATGTCATTAGCACGACGATCGATAGAACCATCATCGTGGTCTCGATGCTGAAGACATCGGCCAAATATCCGTAGATCAGCGGGGCGATGAGGCCGCAGGTCGAGCCGAGCGTATACATCAACCCGAACGCCCGCGAGTGTTTGTCGTCGTCGATCAGCTCACCGACCGAGCCGTAGATCGCCGACGATGTGCCGTTCAGGAAGACGCCGAGTACTGGCAATAGGAAAAAGGCGTATAGCGGTGGTGCGGCAAGAATGAGCAAAATCCCCAAACCGGTGCCGATCTCGGTGATGGCGATGGTGCGGGCGATTCCGATGCGTTCCGCCAGCATACCGCAGGCGAATTTGCCGAGCATGCCGCCGAGCAGTGTGATCAATACGGCCGACGCGGCCCAGCCCGTGGGGACGCCTTTCTCGATCATCAGGAAGGCGACGAAGGTCAGGAAGCCATTGCGTGTCGAATTATCGAGCGCAGCGATTGCGCCGAGCGACAGGAACCCGCCGCGATGCCGGATGCCCCACCCCTTCGTGCCGTTTGCGGCGCTCGCTTTTTGTTCGACCGTGGGCTGGTCGCCGCTCCCGGCTATCCGCAGCAACACCAGGCAGGCAACCGCCACGACGACGGCGGTAATCCCGTATCCGATCACCGGCGCTTGCCATGACATCCCCATGCCGGTGGCGAGGATGGTCAACCCCATGAACATGAATTTGCCCACGTCGCCGAAGGAGTTGTAGGTGCCGAGCGCGGCGCGGCGGCCCGTGCTCGGATAGGCGCCGGTGATCAGCGACGATGCCAGCGGATGCTGGAATGCCGCGCCGAGGCCCGCCAGGAATATAAAGACCAGCAGCGAGACAAATCCGGTCGAGAATCCGAGCCCGATAAATCCGGCGCCGGCGGCGGCTGTTCCCAACGCGAGCAGGTTCCGTTCACCGACCCGTTCGGCCCAAAGCCCCGCGGGGATTTGCAACGCCGCGGTCGCAGCCTTGTTCGCGGCGCGGACCAATCCCACTTCGGCGTAGGAAAGGCCGAATGCTTCGCGGAGAATGGGCAGCAGGGCATACAGCATGTCCACCAATCCGTCGTGCAGGACGTGCACGCCGCAACAGGTGGAAAGCGTGAGCTTGGAGTTCTGTCGTGCCATGGATGCAGCATTACGTCACAAAACCGTCACAAAAGTAAAGTTGGGCTTCGGGTTTACGGCGCGGGGGCGTGTGGGCTAGGGTGCGCCGCTCACGCCCATTCCTTTGAAACAAATTTTTGAGGAGCGATGAGCTCTCACGCATTGTTGGAGTCGTTCGACGATTTGGAGCCCGAGACGGGTGACTTCCTGTCCGAGGTGCTGAACGGCTTGCGGGCGTCTCCCAAGACGTTGCCCTGCAAATTTTTCTACGATGAAAAAGGATCGAAATTGTTCGATCGCATCTGCGAGTTGCCGGAATACTATCCGACGCGAACAGAGACGGCTTTGTTGGAGGAGATCGGTGGCGAGGTTGCCGATTGCATCGGACCGCATGCACAGATCATCGAGTATGGCTGTGGGTCGGTGCGGAAAATCCGTCCGGTCGTAGATGCGTTGGATCGTCCGGCGGCATATGTCGCCGTCGATATCTCCAAGGAGCATCTGTTGGCGGCGTCGAGTATGCTCGCGACCGACTATCCGGATCTTGAGATCCATGCGATTTGTGCGGATTTCGTCCAACCCTTTCCCGTGTCGCCACCGAGTGCATATCCGGATGCGCGCCGGGTCGGATTCTTCCCCGGTTCCACACTTGGCAATTTCACGAAGGACGAGGCCCGCGCGCTGCTCGCAAGCGCCGCGGACCTATTTGGGCCCGGTGGCGGCATGCTGATCGGTATCGACCTCAAGAAGGACGTCGCCATTCTGAAAGCGGCGTATGACGATGCTGCTGGCGTTACCGCGGCGTTCAACATGAACCTGTTGGACAGGATCAACCGTGAATTGGGCGCCAATTTCGATCTCGATCAGTTCGAACACCATGTCGTCTACAATGACGAGATCGGCCGGATCGAGATGCATCTCCGCAGCCTTCGCGACCAGACCGTCACGATCGACGGAAATGCTTATGCGTTTCGGGCCGGGGAGACGATCCATACCGAGAACTCGCACAAATACGACATTGAGCAGTTCCAGGACATGGCGCGCGATGCGGGCTTCGAGCCGGAGCGGGTTTGGACCGATGCCGACAATCTCTTCAGCGTGCACTTTCTAACGGTGCCCTGACCGGCGGCGTCGGCTCTTTAGACCGTTCCCTTCTCCCTTAGATGCGCGATTCGCGTGGCATCGTAACCGAGCTCGGCGAGCAGGTCGTCGGTGTCTTGCCCGAGTTCCGGACCCGGCCGGTTCGGCGTCGGCTCGCCCGTATCGAAAGGGCAGTCCAACACACGGAACGATGTACCGTTTTGATGGACGAGATCCTGGATCATGCCATTCTCGGTAACATAGGGGTTGTCCATCGCTTGCCGAACGTCATAGATCGGTGCGGCGGGGACCTGTCCTGCAAAATGATCCAGCCATTCGTCGGTCGTGCGGGCCGATAGAGCCGTGTCCAGCATGTCCTGGATCAGGGCGCGATTTTCCAGGCGGTCCTTGAACTTCAGGAATCGTGAATCCTGTCCCCACTCCGGATGGCCGATCATGTCGCACAGGATGGGCCAGAATTTCTCCTTGTTGCACATAATGAAGATCCAGCCGTCCTTGGTCTTGTACTGAGCGCAGGGCGTTAGCGACGGATGGCCCGATCGCGGTTCGCGGCCCTGGACATGGCCGGTGTTGAGATACCAAGTGGCTGGATAGGAAACATTTGTCAGCGCCAAATCGAAAAGGTTCGTGTCGACGTTTCGTCCGGTGCCGGTGGCGCGGGCGGCCAGGATGGCGGAGACCGTCGCATAAGCCATCGCCAAGCCTGTCATCAAATCGACGATCGACAGGCCGAATCGGGTGGGCGGCGTGTCCGGCTCGCCGGTCAGCGAGAAGTAACCGGCTTCCGCCTGCATCAAATAGTCGTAGCCCGGCCACTTCGCGCGCGGCCCACTTCGTCCATAGGCGGTTAGGAAGGAACAAACGATCTTCGGATTGAGTTTGCCGAGTGTCTCGAAAGTAAGGCCGAGTTTCTCCGGCACGTCGCCGCGCAGATTGCAGGTCACCGCATCGGCGGTCTTCACCAGATCCTGGAATATCGCCTGCCCGTCCGGCGACGAGAGGTCGAGCGTAAGACTCCGCTTGTTGCGGTTGATGCTTTGGAAGAACAGGCTCGCGCTGCTGTTCGTCGAATCGTCGTCGATGAAGAAGGGGCCGACCGCACGGCCCATGTCGCCGCCGTCCTTCGGGTTCTCGATCTTGATCACCTCGGCGCCGATGTCCGCCAGATACTGGGTTCCCCAGGGACCGGCGCCGTATTGTTCGACGGCCAGCACGCGGACGCCATCTAAAGGCAACATCGATAGGGCCTCCGCCTAGATTGGATTACGTTGGATCAGTTGCCGCGCGATGATGATGCGCTGCAATTCGTTGGTGCCTTCGCCGATGGTGAGCAAGGGCGCATCGCGATAGAAGCGCTCGACCGGGAACTCTTTCGAATATCCGTATCCGCCGTGCACCCGCATGGAATCCATCGAGTTCGTGACGGCGGCTTCGGTCGCGAAGAGCTTCGCCATTCCCGCTTCCATGTCGCACCGTTCGCCCTTATCGAATGCGTGGGCGGCTTGGTGCACCAGCAGCCGGGCTGCTTCGGTGCGGGTCGCCATGTCGGCCATGTTGATCTGTATCGCCTGGTGTTCGCAGATCGGTTTGCCGAAGGTCTGCCGCTGTTGCGAGTATTTTACCGCCTCGTCGAGCGCGGCCTGCGCCACGCCAACGCCACGCGCCGCCACGTTGATCCGGCCCAATTCCAACCCGCCCATCACATGCTTGAAACCTTGGCCTTCCTTGCCGCCGACCAGGTTCTCGTGCGGCACCTGACAGTCGTCGAAAACCAATTCGGCGGAGTCGATTCCCTTGTAACCGAGCTTTTCCAGCTTTCGCGAAACCTCGAATCCTTCCCCTTTCTCGATCAGGAACAGGCTGATGCCCTTGTGGCGCGGCTCCACATCCGGGTCGGTCTTCACCATGACCGCAAAGCACGTGCCGTGAATTCCATTGGAAATCCACGTCTTGGTGCCATTGACTACATAGCCGTTGCCTTGCTTCGTTGCGCGCGTGCGGATCGCTTGCAGGTCGGTGCCGCAGTTCGGTTCGGTCAAGGCGAGCCCGCCGCGAATTTCGCCGCTGGCGAATTTCGGCAGCCATTTTTGCTTCTGCTCCTCGGTGCCGGCCCGTTGCACCGCCGACGCCATGATCAGATGCGAGTTAAAAATCCCGGAAAGGGACATCCAAACCGTGGCCACGCGTTCGACGATCTTCGCGTAGGTCAGGCAGGAAAGGCCGAGCCCACCGTATTCCTCCTCGATGATGGAGCCGAACAACCCCAACTCCTTCATCTTCTCGACGATCTCCTCGGGATAGGTGTCGTTGTGTTCAAGCTCCATCGCGTAGGGCTTGACGTCGCGATCTAGGAAGCGGTCGACCGCGTCGAGAATCAAGGTTTCCTGTTCGTCCTGTTCCGACGTTACCGTCATCGCTCGTCACTCCATTAAATCGTCGACGCCGTGCCCGCGTTTCGGGATCAGCATGGTTCGGTCATAGGTCATGAAGACGGTGCCGTCGGCCTTTTTACCGATCGTCTTGATACTGACGATGCCCTGTGTCGGGCGCGACTTCGACTCCCGTTTGTCCAGGACCTCGCTCTCGGCATAAATCGTGTCGCCGACGAAAACCGGCGCCGTCAGTTTGATGTCGTTCCAGCCCAGGTTCGCAATGGCCTTCTGGCTTGTGTCGCTGACACTCATACCGGCGACAATCGACAGCGTCAGCGCACTGTTGACCAGCAATTGACCGAACTCGCTCTTCGCTGCGTAGTTGGCGTCGAAGTGGACCGGGTGCGTATTCATCGTCAACAGGGTGAACCAGGTGTTGTCCGCCTCGCTGATCGTACGGCCGGGGCGGTGCTCGTAGACATCGCCGATTTCGAAGTCCTCGAAATACCGCCCGATCTCCTCGCGGTAGCGGTTCTGTCCGACTTCCTTGCTGTCATAGCCCATGGCGATTCTTCCCTTACTTGCTGCGTGCCGCCGCGGCCAGAATTCGGCGGGCGGAACGAACAATCGATTCGTTGACCATGTGGCCCTCCAGCCGAGCGATCCCGACGGTATCGGCTTCGGCGGTCGCGATTATCCGCTGCGCCTGTTCGACTTCTTCGGTCGTCGGCGTCAGCGCGGCGTGGATCGGCGCGACATGTGCTGCCTCGTAGGAAATCTTGCCGGTAAAGCCCATGCCGACGACACGGTTCAGTTCTTCGAGAAACCCCGTTTCATCCTGCGGATCAAACCACGCCCCGTCCATGGCGTCGATATGCGCGTGCTTGGCGGCGTTCACGATCCGGCTACGCCCGTAGAGAAGCGCGTCCCACTCCCGGTTGCTGCCGATTTCGGCGCTGTAATCCGCGGTCCCGAAAATCAAACAAGTCAGTTCCGGCGCCGACACGGCAATGTCGTCAACGCGGCGTAGTCCTTCCGGACTTTCGATCAGGACCAGGAGTTCGATGTTAGGCCGCGCCGGGCGCAATATGTCGGCAACCTGCCCAACGTCCTCGGGGCAATTCACTTTCGGCAGAATGATACCGTCCGGCGGTGCCGCCGTGTCGATCACGGCCAAGATATCGCGGAGACCGTCCGCCGTGCGGGGGCTGTTCACCCGGAGGAGCCGGCGGCATTTCGCGGTCCCCTTGAACATATCGAACACGGCGGTCCGCGCCTCGGCTTTGCGGTCCACCGCCGTGCCGTCCTCCAGATCGGCGCACACCATGTCCGCGCCACTCTCCGACAATGCGTGAAAATCATCAGGGCTGAGCGCCGATGTCATCAAAAGGCTGCGTCGCAGGACAACCGAATCGGTCATGCGGTCTACTTTTTTCTAGTGAGACTGCCGGTCAGTAGGATCGCGGCATGCCCAAGATATGTTGGCCGATATAGGCCAGGATCATGTTGGTCGAAATCGGTGCGGTCCGGAATATGCGGGCTTCCCGCCACTTCCGTTCCACGTCGTATTCCCGGGCGAACGCGAACCCGCCATGCGTCGTGAAGCAGGCTTCGCCGCAGGCCCAGGCGGCTTCGCCGGATAGGTGCTTGGCCATATTGGCTTCGGCGCCGCACGGCTGCCCGGCATCGAACAGCGCGGCCGCCTTCCGGGCCATCATGTCGGCGCCCTGATACTCGGCATAGGCCTTGGCGATCGGGAACTGGATGCCCTGATACTGGCCGATCGGATTGCCGAAAACGACGCGTTCCTTGGAATACTCGACCGCCTTCTCGACGAAGAATTTGCAGTCGCCGAGGGCTTCGGCCGAGATCAGGATGCGTTCCGCATTCATGCCGTCGAGGATGTATCGGAACCCTTTGCCTTCCTCGCCGATCAGGCTGGAGGATGGAATCCACAGATTGTCGAAGAACACCTCGGTGGTGTTGTGGTTGATCATCGCGTCGAGCGGCTGGATGTCGCAGCCGTTGCCGCGGGCTTCGCGCAGGTCGACGAGAAAACAGGACAGGCCGTCGCTGCGTTTCTTCGTCTGGTCCGCCGGCGTGGTCCGCGCCAGCAACAGCAT
Organism: Alphaproteobacteria bacterium; assembly: GCA_965228425.1. Lineage (GTDB taxonomy): Bacteria > Pseudomonadota > Alphaproteobacteria > UBA8366 > UBA8366 > JAJFJD01. The sequence continues at coordinate 1,655,078 of OZ245815.1, forward strand.
CAGGTCGGAATGCAGCGCCCGGCTCGTCCAGACTTTCTGCCCATTGACGCGATACCCGTTGCCGTCTTTCTCGGCGCGGGTCTTGAGCTGTGTCGTGTCGGAGCCGGTGGTCGGTTCGGTGACGCCGAAGGCTTGCAGACGCAACTCTCCCGACGCGATCTTCGGCAGATACTCCTGTTTCTGTTCCTTGCTGCCATGCCGCAGCACTGTGCCCATCGTGTACATCTGGGCATGGACCGCCCCCGCGCTGCAGCCGCTCTCGTGGATCGTTTCCAGGATGACCGCGCCCGCACGGATCGGCAGGCCTGCGCCGCCGTACTCCTCCGGGATCAGGGCGGCCAGGAAACCGGATTCGGTCAGCGTCTTGACGAATTCGGTCGGATAGCTGCCGTCGACATTCTGGTCTTCCAGGTCGCGCCAATACTCGCCGGGAAAATCGGCGCACAGCTTTTTCACCGCATCCCGGAGTTCTGGATAATCGTCGCCGATCGCAATGACGGTTTCAGTATCGCTCATGGTTTTCCTATGGCTCGTATCAGTAGGACCGCGGCATGCCGAGGACATGCTGGCCGATGAAGTTCATGATCATGTTCGGGGCGACCGGCGCATTTCGCGATAACCGGCATTCCCGCCATTTGCGCTCCACATCGTATTCGCGGGCGAAGGCGAAGCCGCCGAAGGTGGTGAAACAGGCTTCGGCGCAGGCCCAGGCGGCATCCCCCGACAGGAACTTGCCGATATTGGCTTCGGCACCGCAGGGCACGCCGGCGTCGAACATGGCCGTTGCCTTTTGAACCATCAGGTCGGCGGCTTCCAACTGGGCATAGGCGCTGGCGATCGGAAATTGAATGCCTTGGTTCTGGCCAATGGGACGGCCGAACACCACGCGTTCGTTGGCGTAGTCGACCGCCTTCTTCACAAAATAACGGCCGTTGCCGATGGCCTCGCTCGAGACCAGGCAGCGCTCCGCGTTCATGCCGTCGAGGATGTAGCGGAAGCCTTTGCCTTCCTCGCCGATCAGGCTGCTCGCGGGAATCTTGAGGTCGTCGAAGAACACCTCGGTTGTGTTGTGGTTCACCATGGCGTCGATGGGGCGGATCTCCAGACCATTGCCCTTGGCTTCTCGCATGTCGACCAGGAAGGTGGAGATGCCGTCGGTCCGCCGTTTCGATTCCCCCGGCGGCGTGGTGCGTGCCAACAGGAGCATCAGGTCGGAATGCGCGGCCCGGCTGATCCAGACCTTCTGCCCGTTGATGCGGTAGCCGTTGCCGTCCTTCTCCGCCCGCGTTTTAAGCTGTGTCGTGTCCGATCCGGTCGTCGGTTCGGTGATCGCGAAAGCCTGCAGCCGCAACGCGCCGGCGGCGATTTTCGGCAAATACTCGTTCTTCTGTTCGGTGGTGCCGTGCCGCAGGACCGTGCCCATCGTGTACATTTGGGCGTGGCAGGCCGAGGCACTGCAACCGGCCGCGTTGATCGTTTCCAGAATGACCGCGCCGGCGCGGATCGGCAGGCCGGCGCCGCCGTATTCCTCGGGGATCAGGGCGGCGAGGTAGCCGGCATCGGTCAGTGCCTGGACGAAATCCGTCGGATAACTGCCCGATGGTGGTTGGTTCTCCAGGTCCCGCCAATACTCTGCCGGGAAATCCGCGCAGAGTTTGATGACGGACTCGCGGATTTCCGGATAGTCCTGGCCGCAAGGGACCGATGCATCGATATCCGACATGCTGCGCCGGGCCTATTCCGCGGCGGCGGCGAGGGAGGACGCGGGAACGAACCCTTTGGGCGGACCCGACTTCGCGAGGCCGCCATTCAGCGTTTCGTCCGGCAGGTTGCGCGCGACGATTTCGCGGACCGAAACCAGCTTGTCCAAGTTCACGCCGGTTTTCATGCCCATGCCTTCCAGCATGAAGACCAGGTCATCCATCACGATGTTGCCGGTCGCCCCCGGCGCATAGGGGCAACCGCCCAAGCCGGCCAGCGACGCGTCGAAACGCCGGACACCGGTTTCGAGCGCCGCCAACGCATTCGCGATTCCGAGCCCGCGCGTATCGTGGAGATGCACGGTTAGCGGCAGGTCGTCGCCGAAGGTGCCATACATGAGCTTGAACAGGCTCTTGACCTGCGATGGGTTGGCATAGCCGACGGTGTCGGCGATGGCCAGTTCATCCGCGCCCGCGTCCAAGAATTTCTCTGCAAGTTTGACGACAGCGTCGGGATCCACTTGGCCCTCGATGGTGCAACCCAGTGCGGTCGACAGACCGACGAACAGGCGGACGCGGCGGCCGTTTTCCTTCGCCTTCTCGTCGCGCAGCGCGACGATTTTCTTGAAGGCATCGACCGACTCGTCCGGTGTCATGCGCACGTTGGCGATGTTGTGCTTCACGCTGACCGACGTCACGTAATTCAACTTGTGGACCCCGGCGGCGAGACCGTTCTCCGCGCCCTTCAAATTCGGCATCAGGGCAGAGATGACCAGGCCTTCGTGCTTCTCCGCGATGGGTAGCGCCGCGGCGCAAACGTCTTTCGCATCCGCGAACTGCGGCAGGAGTTTCGGCGGCACGAAGGAACAAACCTCTATTTCCGGCATGCCAGCCGCGGCCTCGGCTTCGATCCACGCGATTTTCTGATCGGTCGGAAAGAATGTCTGGACGTTCTGAAGCCCGTCCCGCAGACCCACTTCGCAGACATGAACGTCATTACCGTCGCGCATGGCGTAACTCCCTTGTTGAAAACGGACTTTAGCGCCCCGAGGGCGCGTCTTCCCAATACCGCCGAATCGTTTTGTCCGGACCAATTTCGCTTGTCCGTTTAACTAAATCGGCACCTCGGGCGAGTCAATTGGAGGCGGCAAACCGACGCATCGAGAATGGCCGTTCAGGCGGACGGCGCTACGTCGAGCCGCACCGCGATACCCTCCAAGTCGGCGGAAACCGCCGGATACCGTTCCATTACCAGCGGATCGTGGCCCGGAACGACATGCGCCGGCGACTCCGCCAGTTCCGCCGCCCGGTCGAACGACAGGATATTGTCCCCCACGTTGTAGATGGCCGGGAAGGGGCTCCGTAGCTCCATATTCGCATAGTAATGCGCCGCGTCGGAGGCGACGACGACCCAGCCGCGTTTGGTGAAGATACGGGCGATCTGATGTCCTTTCGTGTGACCGCCGACAAGATGGACACTGATCCCAGGAGCCAGCGTCGTGTCGCCGTCATGGAATGTAACCCGGTCGCGGTATATGTTTCGGACCAATGTGCAGACGTCATCGACCATGACGCCGTGTTTGAAACCCTTCCAGTATGTATCGCGCCCCGTGATGTATCGCTGTTCCGCCTCTTGGATATGGAATTGCGCGCGGGGAAATTTGTCGAAATTGCCCACATGGTCCCAATGCATATGGGTAATGACGACGTCCCCCACCGTTTCGGGATCGACACCGACCAGCCGCAATCCATCGCTTGGGCAGCGGAAGAACTCATGGTTCCGTTTTTCGGCGGTACCCATGGTAAAGCCCATATCGATCACCACCGTGCGCTCGTCGCCGACCGCGGCCCAGATGAAATAATCCATCGGCATAGGGCCGTCGTGGGGGTCGCCGACGATGAAGTTGTGACTTCGTCGCCGATGCGGATTATGCGCATAGCGGACCGCGTAGAGAGCGTAGCAGTCCGGAGCGGTCACACCGGGACGCTCCCCAGCGTGCTGATCCGGTGAAGTTCGCGGATATGGGTCGGCGGTAGGTCCGCCGTCGTCGCCGCGTGCATGGTGCAGCGGTTGTCCCACATCAGCAGGTCGCCGGCGCCGCGCCATTCGTAGCGGTACTGGAATTGCGGCTGCTTCGTGTGCTCGAAGATCTCTTGCAGCAGGTCGTCGCTGTCCGCTTCGGACATGCCGACAATATTTTTGATGCCGCCGGTGACCCCATCGAACACGAAGATGGATTTCCTGCCGGTTTCGGGATGCGTCCGGATGATCGGCCGGACTCTCTCCGGGCTCTCCGCCCGTTCCTCGTCGGTCATGATCTGCCAGCGGGATTCCGGATGGTTCCGGTCCCTGTGATAGCGGTACTGGCAAACATACTTGAGCGGTTCGAGACGTTCCTTCATGGCGGGTGACAAGGCGTCGTAGGCCGCGGCGAGATCACAAAACAGCGTGTCGCCGCCTTCGGCCGGTATCTCTACGGCATACAACATCGTCACATTGGCCGGGCGCTCCAGGTACGACCAGTCGGAATGCCAAAATGAGCCTGCGTCCTTAATTCCCCTGGGTTTGCCGTACTCGACACGATTAGAGAGGACGGTAATCCGGCTGTCGTCTTCGTGCCAGAAACGGCGGATCGTATGCGGCACGATCTCCCCGAAACGTTCCCCGAATCGGCAGAGTTGCTTCGCGGCGAGCTGTTGGTCATGAAAGAACAACACTTTGTGTTCGAGATAGGCGTCGTGGAGCTGTTGCCACGTTTCGCCGGTCAAATCCTGGCTGAGATCGACATCCGTCACCTCCGCGACGAAACTGTCACCAACACGTTTAACGGACACCATGGCACACTCTGTTTCTTATCGTAGCGTTCGAGAAGCGGAAGGATATCGCGAAATCCGGCGGTGGCAAAACGCCGAAGGCTGCGGCCAGTCGTTGGATTGTCCACGAAGAAGGCCACTGTTATGGTTTGCACGCCCCGTTGGGCCATCACTCCCAAGGATCATCCCTTTATGGAGACTTGCAGTATCCAGGCGGCCGGTTGGATGGCCTGCCTGAAATACGACGGTTTGCCGTTCGATGTCTTTAGCGCCGCGCGTCAATGACCCGCTCCAAAAACGTTTCATCGCCCGTACTCGGAATTGTCTGCATGCTGGTTGCCGGCGTTCTGATGTCCAGCAACAACGCAATCCTGAAATGGGTGACGGCCGGATATCCTCCCGGCGAGATCATGTTCATTCGCGGCGTTTTTATCTGGTTGCCGATCATGATCCTAATTGCGCGGGCCGGCGGCCCGCGGACGATCATTATTCAGCGTCCGCATCTCCATTTCATCCGGGGCGCTTGCGTCGTCGGCTCGGCTTTCATGTACCTCACGGGACTGCGCTATCTGCCGCTGGCGGATATGACGGCAATCAGCTTCTCGACACCGTTGTTCGTGACCGCGCTTGCCCCGTTCCTATTGGGGGAAACCGTCGGTTGGCGTCGCTGGACCGCCGTTGCCGTCGGTTTTGCCGGTATCGTTATTATCACGCGGCCGACCGGGGACGCCCTGCAGTTAGCCGTATTGTTGCCGCTTGGGTCCGCTTTTTGGGCGGGTATTCGGGACATGGTAACCCGACGAATGACGACAACCGATTCCTCCAACGGGATACTCTGCACGACCACGGCGATGGTCATGCTCGCCGGTCTCATGACGTTTCCCTTGGGGTGGACGATGCCGACGGTGCAGGATTTTGCCTTGATAGCTGTCGCCGGATTGTTTGCCGGATTCGGGCATCACTTCATGATCGAAGCATTCCGCCATGCCGAAGCGGTGATGGTGTCGCCTTTCCGGTATCTCATGATCGTTTGGGCGATCCTGCTGGGATATTTCATTTGGGGTGATCTCCCGGACTCTTACGTCATCGCCGGTATCGTACTTGTCATTCTCAGCGGTCTGTACATCTTCCATCGCGAGATTGTGCGGCGCCGCGCGGCGAACCGGTAGATATGGCGGTCACCACCTCCACGTCGTCGGCGCCGGTCCGGGGGATCGCCTATATGATCATGGGCGGCGTTTTCATGGGCGTGAACAACGCGATGCTCAAATGGGTGTCGGGGTATCCGCCGGGCGAAGTGCTATTCTTGCGGGCGGTCGTCACGGTATTGTCGATTCTTGTCTTGGTCGGGTTCTCCGGTCGATTGAGCAGCCTTCGGGTTAATCGCATTTCCGGGCATCTGGTTCGGGCGGGCTGCATGGTGTTCTCGACATTCTGTTTCATTTTAGGCCTTCGCTACCTGCCGCTTGGGGAAACCACGGCGATTACATTTGCCGGACCGCTCTTCGTGACGGCGATGGCGGGGCCGTTTCTGGGCGAGAGAGTCGGTTGGCGGCGATGGATGGCGGTCGTCGTCGGTTTCAGCGGCATCCTGCTCATCACCCGTCCGACCGGCGATGCGTTCCAAATCGCGGCGCTCTTGCCGTTGGGGGCCGCCTTTGGGGCGGCAATCCGGGATGTCGTGACGCGGCGGATGACGGAAAGGGAGTCATCGACCGCGATCCTACTGACAACGACACTGGCATTGATGTGGGCCGGGCTGATGACATTGCCGTTCGGATGGCGGATGCCGACCCTGTTCGATATGGGCGTGATCGTCGCGTCCGGCATACTGGTGACGGCGGGGCACTACTATACGATCGAGACATTCCGTCATGCGGAAACCGCGCTGGTGTCGCCGTTCAAATATCTCAGCATCGTTTGGGCGATCCTGATCGGCTTTGCGGTCTGGGGCGATATTCCCGACGTCTGGATGATCGGCGGCACATCGCTCGTCGTTTTAAGCGGCCTTTATATTCTGCACCGGGAGATTGTCGCGCAACGTCGCCGTGCGACGGAAAGCGACGACTAGAACAAAATTGGCCGGTCCGGATTCGCCCGGACCCGATGCATCCGGTATCTTTACGGCAATCAATGAAAGCGATGCCGAGGGAGAGGTTTATGGCCGGTCCACAGACCATGTTCGACAAGATTTGGAACCGCCACGTCATCGTGCAGCGGGACGACGGTCAATGTCTGTTGTATATCGACCGGCATCTGGCGCATGACGGATCGTTCCATGCGTTCAGCATGTTGCGTCAGGATGGCCGGTCGGTGAAGCGTCCGCAGCAGGTATTCGCGACGCCCGATCACTATAGTCCCACCGATGTCCGAACGATCGATGCGATCGAGAATGACGAGTTACGCGAAAAGGTCGCCATTCTGGACGAAAACACCAAGGAGTTCGGTGTCCCGCATTTCGGGATCGACGACGAGCGGATGGGCATCGTGCATGTCATCGGGCCGGAGTTGGGAATCACCCAGCCGGGCATCTTCCTGGTCTGTGGTGATTCTCATACGTCCACCCATGGTGCGATGGGGACCATTGCCTGCGGTATCGGCGCATCGGAAGTGGCCCATGTCCTGGCGACGCAATGCCTGTGGCAGAGCAAGCCGAAAACCATGCGCATCACCGTCGACGGCACCTTGGGTTTCGGCGTGACCGGCAAGGACGTCATTCTGGCGATCATCGGCCAGATCAGCGCGGCGGGCGGCGCCGGGTACGCGATCGAATATGCCGGGTCGGGGATCGAACAGCTTTCCATGGAAGGGCGACTGACGGTCAGCAACATGTCTATCGAGGCCGGCTGCCGTATGGGCATCATTGCGCCCGACCAGAAGACCTATGACTACCTGGAAGGACGGCCCTACGCGCCGAAGGGGGCGGAATGGGACAAGGCAATGGCGTATTGGAAGACGCTGCCGACGGATGATGGGGCGACTTTCGATCGCGAGGTCACGGTCGATGGCAATGCCATCGCGCCGATGGTGACCTGGGGCAATAGTCCGGAAAACGTGGTGCAGGTGACCGACGTGGTTCCGGACCCGTCTAAGGAACCCAATGCCGAGCGGCGGCAATCGATGCTCAACGCGCTCGACTATATGGATCTCAAGGCTGGCATGCCGATGACGGACGTCGCGGTGGACCGCGTGTTCATCGGGTCTTGTACGAACAGCCGGATCGAGGATCTGCGCCTGGCCGCCGATGTGGTGAAAGGCCGCAGCGCCGTGGTGCCGTCGATGATCTCGCCGGGATCGATGCAGGTCAAGGCGGCGGCGGAGCGGGAAGGGCTGGACAAGATCTTTACCGAGGCCGGGTTCGAGTGGCGCCATTCGGCTTGTTCGATGTGCGTCGGGTTGAACGGCGATTCTGTCGAGCCGGGGATCCGCACCGCCTCCACCAGCAACCGGAACTTCCGCGGCCGGCAGGGACCCGGAAGCCGGACGCATCTCGTCAGCCCGGCCATGGCCGCGGCCGCTGCCGTCACCGGAAAGTTCACCGATGTGCGCCAATTGATGGAGGAGAAGTAGAATGGAAGCCTTCACCACATTGACCGCCACGGCGGTGCCGATCGACACCGTCAACGTCGACACGGATCAGATCATACCCGCGCGTTTCCTGAAGCGGGTGCGGACCGATCCCGAATACGCCAGCTTCTTCTTCCACGATCTGCGGCGGAACAAGGACGGCAGCCAACGCGACGATTTTATCTTGAACAAGGAACCGTATAAGGACGCGCAAATCATCGTCGCGGACGACAACTGGGGATGCGGCTCGTCGCGCGAGGCGGCGGTCTGGACCCTTCTCGCCAACAACTTCCGCTGCGTCATCGCGCCTAGCTTCGGCGATATTCACTACAACAACGGTATGAAGAACGGCATGTTGCCGGTCCGGCTGGCGAAGGACGAGTGCGCGACGTTGCGCGGCCAACTTCATGAGAACCCGGGGACGGCGATTACCATTGATCTGAGTGCTCAAGCCGTCACCGGACCCGATGGCGCCGCGTACAGCTTCGAGATCGATCCATTCCAGAAGCATTGCATGATGGAAGGCCTCGACCATATCGGCCTGACCGAGCAATACGATGCGGATTTCGATGCCTTCGAGGAAAAGTACAAGAAGGAAGCGAGTTGGCTCTTCCCGGCCTGAGCCGTCGGGTTAAGCCTCGGTCACGATCAGGCCATCCACCGCGACGACGCCGTCGCCTTCCGGTTTGACCAAAAGCGGATTGATCTCCGCTTCCGACACGCGTGAGCCGTCCAGGCGGGCCAGGTTCGACACGGCGACGATGGCGTCGGCCAACGCGTCCAGGTCGCCTTTCGGCATGCCCCGATAGCCGCGGATCGGCGCGAGGCCGTCCACTTCGTCGATCATTTCCCGCGCGGTGTCGGCCGAGACCGGCGCGATGCGGATGGCGATGTCGCCGTATATCTCGGACAACACGCCGCCGGCGCCAAGAACCACGGTCGGACCGACCAGCGAGTCCACGCGATACCCCAGCAATACTTCGGCGAGGCCCCGCTCCATACGCTGCAGCAGGAACCCGTTCAATTGAGCCGATGGGCTGTAGGCGGTGACTCGTTCTTGGATGTCGGAGAGGGCGGTGGCCAGCGCGCCGGTGTCGGTAATGTTCAGTTCGACGCCACCCGCCTCGGTCTTGTGGGCGATGTCGGGGGAAAGAACCTTGGCAACCATGGGAAAGCCGACGGACTCGGCCATAGCAAGGCCGGTGTCCGCGTCCGGCGCCGAGGCGGCCGCGACTTGGGGGACGCCGAGTGCGTCGAACACCGTGCGGGCGCTTTCCTCGTCGGCGGTACCCGTCGGTAGACCTTTGACCAGAGCGGCCAGTCCATCGCCGTCGAAGGCCGGGGCATCCGGCACGGGGACAGGGGGCTGCCAACTCAAACAACAGCGAAAGGCGTCGGCGCAGCCTTCCGGCGTGCGGAATGCCGCGATGCCCGCGTTGGTCAGCATCTGGTTCGATTCCTCGGCTGTAGGCACCAGAAAGGCGCCGATCGGCTTCTCGGATTTCGCCAAGTCGAGGAAAGGTTTGACCGCGTTCTCCGGATTGAATTGTGCCGAGGAGCCGACGACCATGATGACGCCGTCATTCTCCGGCATTGCCATCAATTCGTTGAGCAGCATCGCCGTATTTTTAGGATTGGTCCCGTTAAAGGTCAGGTCGATCAACGGGCCGTTCGAGAACACCGCACCTTTGTCCAATAGCGCGCGCGCCTTCTCCTCGGGGATGCCGACCGCATCAATTCCCTTGCGGCCTAAGCTGTCGACCACCATGCCGCCACCGCCGCCGGTGGTGCTGAGGACGGACACTGTCTTGCCCGGCTTCGGTTTCCGGCCGAGCAGCAGGAGCGGCAGTTCGAACAGAGTTTCGAACAGATCGACCCGGACGATGCCGTGATGCTGGAAGAAAGCGTCGACTGCCGCATCGGTGCCCGCGATTGCGCCGGTGTGGGACGCGGTGAACTGTTGTGCGGCTTCCGATCGCCCGAGTTTGTAGACGATGATGGGCTTCCCGGCATCATGCGCGCGGCGGGCCATCGCGGCGAAGGCATCGGCGGAGCGTATCGTCTCGAGGAACAGGAGGATCGCCTCGGTCTTCGGGTCGTCGACCAGGATTTCGCCGACCTCGGCGACGGAGATATCGCTCTCGTTTCCGATCGACACGATCTTGGAGAAGCCGAGGCCGCGCGCCTGGCCCCGCGATATGAAGGTGCCGGTAAGACTGCCGCTATGGGAGATAACACCCAGATTCCCTTTATTGAGGGTGGGGAGCTGCAGTACCGTATTCGGCGCGATCGTCGCGGGTGGGTCGGTATTGTAGACGCCCATACAATTCGGGCCGATCAACCGGACGCCCGCCGTTTTTGCCGCGTCTATCAATTCTTTCTGAAGCCGGACGCCTTCCTCACCGGATTCCGCAAAGTCCGAGGTGAAAACCGTGGCCACCGGAACATTCGCTTCGCCGCATTCGCGGATGACCTGCGGGACGGTGGCCGGAGGGGTGGTGATGAAAGCGTGGTCGACCTGATCGGGGATATCCGTGACCGACGGATAGCATTTGACGCCGTACACGGTCTCGCGCGTCGGGTGGACCGGATAGACTTTTCCCGGGTACCCGTGCTTTTCGAGATAGACTTGTGTCCGCGAGTTGTTTGCGCCCGGCTTATCCGAAGCCCCGATGAGAGCAATGGATCGCGGTGTGAAGAGGGCGTCGGCGAGGCTGATTTCGGACATGGTGTTGGTCGACCTACCGTGTATTGTCTTGGCGTGCATCGTCGGTCGTCACCCGGCCCTTTCTGCTGAACGTTCTTTCCAACGATAAAATTTGGCGTAACGCGGTAAGGGCTGCTGGTTCGATGGGGCGAGGGTTGGACACTGCCGGCCAATTGGGAATCGTTGCGGCATACTATAAGTTTAGGACACCAAGAAGAAAGAGGCTGATCACAAGATGCCGGCGAAGGAAGAGGCGGAAGGCGGCGTTCTGCAGTTGGCGACGGTGGAAGATCTTCGCCGACGGGGCGCTTTGGCCGAAGCGATGGCCGCCTGCCAAATGCTGATCCGCCGAACGCCTGACGCACCCCGCGCTCTTCTTATGGCGGCGGCGATCAGCCGGGATAGCGAGGACACGCCGAGAGCCCTCGAATTCGTCGAACGCGCGTTGCTGACCGAGCCGTCGGACCCGGATCTCATTTGCGACGCGGCACAAATTCGCTTGCGGTGCGGCGACTCGGCAGGTGCACAGGAGGCCTTTCACGCGGCACTGGTTCACGATCCGTGCTGGTCGGTCGCCCACCTCGGCCTGGCCGAGTTGCACGAGGCGACCGGGAAGCAGCGGGATGCCATCTATCACTTGCGCATTGCGGTGGCGAACGATCCGGCCGACCTCGATTCTCGTGAACGACTTGCGACGGCATTGGGTGAGGATGGTCAGATGCGGGAGGCGGCCGCGCTGCGGCGGGAGACGCTCCGCCGTGCGCATCGCAGAATTACCGAGGAATACACCAAAATCCGCACGCCGAGCGCCACCGCGTCGCCCCGTGCCGCGCAGCTTGATCGGGCCGCGTGGGTCCAATCGCTTCTGGTTTTCGCCGTTTCGGGTGTCGGGCTTGCTAAGTTCCTCGAGCGGGAAGAAAGTCTCGACGACGCGGTCGCGACATACCGATTCTGTCTGCGCACGCTTGAAGAGGCGGCAGGGCAGGCGGCGTCCCTGGATGGTTTGCGCCGCGCCTTTGAGGCCGCCGCCTTCGCGTTTTCGCATTGCCATCAAGAAATGGCCTTGTTGCAGGAAAAGCAGGGCGAGATCGGCGGCGCGATCTATCACATGGAGGAGGCGCTGCGCGTTCGGGGTGACGAATGGGATAAACCGCATGCGTGGTTGGGGGCGGTGGCGGCTCGCGGTGGTGACTCGATCTCCGCAATACGCGATGCCGTGCAGGAATATGCGGCGCGGCCGCTGTTGCCGGGGCACCATCCAGTTACACGATGGGATTTCGGGCGGCATGCGGCCGGGTGGATCGAATTGGCGCAGGAACACTGGCGCGGCGCCGCGCGGCGGCGCCACATAACCTTGTTCGGCGCCGGTCCGCAGGAAGTTCAGGTCTGTTTCGCCATTGCTTGCGTCCTGTTTTCCCGGGGGCATCGGGTCGACGTTTTATGGTCCCCATCGATACGGTTCGACGCGTCCGGCGAAACCGATATCGAATCGCTGCGTTGGGACGAGGAGATGATGGCCCGCGAACTCGGCGCATTCGCCGAAGAAGGCTTGCCGGAGGGGCTTAGTCTAATCGCGATAAACACGATTACACCGGCGCCGAGCGATCCCGAGATGAAGAATGTCGCAGACAATCTGGCGCGTGCCGACGTGTATCGCCACGCCGGAACGATGGATATCGACCTGACGACGCAGCCGCTTCGGGGTCAATGGCGTTGGCGGATGCAACGGAACCTCGATGTACTTCAACGGATCGGTACATATGCGAAAGAACACGCGCCGGATCGGTTCATCGTCTTCGAAGGCATCGCGATGGAATCCGCGGCCGCATTCGAAGCGGCCGGTGCGCACGATTTGGTCCGGATGACGTGGGAGAACAGCGCGGATGTCTCGGGTGCGGTCACGATATTGGCAAACAGCACCGCCGCGCAGCACGATGTAGCCGCGCTGTGGGCGGCAGACGCGCCGCATCCCATGACCGCCGACCGCCGCGAACGGGTGATGGCATGGCTATCCGCAAAGGAAGGTGGGGATCATCAGGAAATCAAACCGCGCGGACGGCATCAACCGGGAGAGCGGGCAACTGCCCTATTAGGGGAATTGCAATTGGACGTCACGAAACCGGTCGTGGTGCTGTTCGCGGAAAACGCCGCCGCGCTTACCACGTTGGGTCGCGGCGTCGTCTCACCGAAAAGCGAAGATTGGCTGATCGGCACCGCCGAGTATTTCGAGGCGCATCGCGAGTGGCAGTTGGTGATCCGGTTGCATCCGGACGATACGGCGGAGGACGCCGCCGAAGCGGCCAACCTGTTCCGTCGCCGGTGGGTCGAACTGCCGGCGAATATCCGTATCATTCCTTCCGCCGACCCGGTTAACAACTACCGGCTGCTGGAAGCGGCTCAACTCGGTCTCTATTACACCGACCGTATCGGGTTGGACATGGCCGTACTTGGCATTCAGGGGGTTACGCCGGCGCGGCCGTTTTTTGGGGAGGTCGGTTTCACCCGCGAAGCGGATTCGATGGAGGATTTCTACCGGCTGATCCGTCTCGCGCTCGACGATCCGGACCGGACTGCGATGACGGAACAGCAGGTCGACCTGGCATGGTGTTTTGCGGACCTTATGGTCGCAACCGCGGCCAAGCCATTCCCATGGCCGCATGGCCGTTTCTGGCGATCGATCATTGAAGATTGGCCGATGGAACGGGTGTTGAGCCAACCGAGCGGAGGAGCCTTCGAAGAAGTCTTTGCGATCCTCGGTGGCGAACGGAAACTTGTCGACGGCGTCGTCGGATCGGCCGAATAAGCGTCTTCGTCAGCTTGCAAATTTCCCATGGGCATGAGTTTATTGCGCCCTGGATTGTGACTGCGGAGCGACCGGAATGAACCAAATGACTAGCGCCGAAGCCCTCGTACAAATGCTCCGGCTGCATGGCGTCGATACGATCTTTGGCTTATGCGGCGACACCAGCCTGCCGTTCTACGACGCGCTTTATCGAACCGGTCAGGATCTGACCCATGTGTTGACGCGGGACGAGCGGCATGCGGCATATATGGCGGATTGCTATGCGCGGGTAACCGGCAAGGTCGGTGTGTGCGAAGGGCCGAGTGGCGGCGGGGCGACCTATATTCTGCCGGGCGTCGTCGAGGCGAATGAGTCCTCGATTCCGATCCTCGCAATCACGACCGATATTTCGGTGACCGGGCGCGGGCGCTACACGTTGACCGAGCTCGACCAGGACGCGCTTTACCGCCCGTTGACGAAATGGAACTGCGTTCTCGACAGTGGGGCGGAACTGCCCAAGATGGTGCGGCGCGCGTTCCGCGAAATGACGACCGGCAAGCCCGGCGCCGCGCATATCGGCCTGCCCTACGACGTCCAGAACCAGCCGGTCGACGACGCGGACGTTTGGGCCGACCAAAGCCACGGGCGATTCCCGGCCTGGCGAACGGGTCCGGATGAAGACGCCATCGGCCGGGCGGCGGACGTCATCCTGTCGGGCAAGCAGCCGATCTTTATTTGCGGTGGCGGTGTGGTCATTTCGGGCGCGGAAACGGAACTCCAGACCCTGGCGGAGCTGTTGGATGCGCCGGTCGCGACCACGGTCAGCGGGCAGGGCAGCATCTCCGATGCGCATCCGCTCGCCGTCGGCGTGGTCGGCAGCAATGGCGGCGTTCCGGAAACGCGGGAAATCGTCGATGCCGCGGATGTCGTCGTCTTCGTAAGCTGCCGGGCCGGTTCGGTCACGACGGAGCGGTGGCGGCATCCGGCGCCCGGGACGGCGAAAATCGTCCACATCGATGTGGATCCCGGCGTCATCGGTGCGAGCTACGAGACCGATGCCGCCGTGGTCGGCGATGCCCGCGAAGCGCTTGCCGCGCTGGTGACGGAGATTTCGGGCCGTGGCGTCAAAGGCGGAGATGCTGGCGCCATCCGGGACCGGATCGCCGCGATGAAAAAGGCGAAATTCGATGCCTTCCAAGCCTTGGCCGAGTCGAACGACATGCCGATCAAGCCGGAACGCGTGATTGCCGACCTGCAGGCCGTCTTGCCGGAAGATGCGATCACCGTCGCCGATCCGGGAACTCCCTGTCCCTATTTCTCGGCGTTCTATCAACAGACCACGACCGGGCGGCAGTTCATCTCCAACCGCGCGCATGGTGCACTCGGGTTCTCGCTCGCCGGCGCGATTGGGGCGCATTACGGCCGGCCGGATCGTCAAGTGGTGGCGGTTATGGGCGACGGCAGTTTCGGCATGTCGGTGGGCGAACTCGAGACGATCGTCCGCTTCAATCTGCCGATCACGGTCGTCGTCATTTCGAACAGCGTGTTCGGCTGGATCAAGGCGGGCCAGAAAAGCGGCTATGACGAACGGTATTATTCGGTCGACTTTTCGCGGACGGATCATGCGAAGGTCGCGGCAGCCTTCGGATTGAAGACGTGGACGGTCGAGGATCCGGCGGATTTGCGAAAGGCTTTCAAGGCGGCGACCGAAAGCGGCGGTCCGGCCCTCGTCGATGTGATTTGCCAGCCATTGCAGGAAGCCAAAGCCCCTGTCAGCGAATGGGTGGCGTAGGAGGCGACATGACAAAATTCAGACAAACCGCAAGCGGGAGCGAAATCTTTCTGGATCATATCGCCCATTGGGTACTGGACATGGAGCCGGCCGCCGCCGCGCTGGAGAAATTCGGCTTTACCCTCACGCCGTATACCGAACACACCAACTCGACCGCACCGGGCGAGCCGATCGTGCCGGCAGGCAGTGCGAACCAGTGCATCATGCTGCGGGAAGGGTATTTGGAAATTTTGACGCCGACCGCGGACACGGCGATTGGCCGGGAGGTGAGCGCCGGTATCGACCGGTATGTCGGTGTCCATCTTGCGGCCTTTGGATGCGCGGATTCGCCTGCGCAGCGTGAGCGTCTTATCGGTGAAGGTTTCGAGCAGCGTCCGGTCGTCGATCTTCGGCGCGAGGTCGATGACGAGAGCGGGGAACGCGGCACGCTTCAGTTCACCGTGATCCGGCCCGTTCCCGGTACGATGGCCGAAGGGCGCGTTCAGTTCCTGACACACCACACGCCGGACCTGCTGTGGCAGGAGCGCTGGATGGGGCATCCGAACGGCGCCGAGCGTTTGACCGAACTTTTTATCTGCGTGGAGGACCCCGACGAAGCGGTTGGACGCTACGAACGGTATCTCGATCGCGAGCCGGAAAAAATTGGCGATGGCTGGTTAATTACCGTCGAGCGGGGACGGGTCGCCTTGCTGACGCCCGACATGTTAACCGGTTTTGTTGCTGATTTCGCGATTCCGGGCCTGCCCTACATCGCGGGATACACCCTACAGTGCCATGATTTGTCGAGCACTATCAGCTACTTGAAATCTAAGGAAATTCTTTACAGAGAATTAACAAACGACGTGGTAGCGGTCGTCTGTCCGCCGGCATTGGGTGGTGTCCTGCTGTTTACCAGCAAGGGATACGCTTTGCCGTGGGGACGATGAGGGCGGACGGTCGCAGGACAAACATATGACTGATTTGTTGCCCCGGCAGATTTTCCCAGCCGGCGCCAAAATCTTTACCGAAGGGGACGAAGGTCACTTCGCTTATGCGATTGAGCAGGGCACGGTAGAGGTGTCGCAGTTGAGCAAGGGCCGGAAGGTCGTCTTGGCTCGATTGGGCGATGGCGAATTGCTGGGGGAAATGGCGTTGGTCGATGGCTCGCCGCGAAGCGCGACCGCCGTGGCCACCGAGGAAACACAGGTCATCGTGTTCGAACGCGACGACCTGCAAAATCGGGTCAACCAAGCCGATCCGCTCGTCGAACTTCTGGTGCGAATGACACTCGACCGTCTGCGGACCGCGCAACGGGTCATGCTCGACACCACCGCGCAGGCGCTTGGCAGCAAATGCCGCGCCGAACACGTGCGCGGCCGGCATAAACTCGAATCCGATTTGCAGACGGCCATCGATAATGACTCACTGAGTTTGCATTATCAGCCGATCGTCGATCTATCCGGCGGCCGCGTCGCCGGGTTCGAGGCGTTGGTGCGCTGGGATCATCCGGAACATGGCACCGTTGTGCCGTCCAGCTTCATCAAGTTGGCCGAAGAGACGGGCATGATCGTCCCAATGGGGCGCTGGATGCTGCGCCGCGCCCTCGAAGGCCAGAAGCAATTGCAGGCGGTGGTCGATAGTCTCGATGGCGAATCCCGGCCGATCGGCATCAGCGTCAATATTTCCAATCGGCAACTCTTCACGAGCGCAGAGGTCGATGACCTCATGCAGATCGTCAAAGAATCCGGCGTTGCGTCGGAGAGCGTGGTTTTCGAAATCACCGAAACGCTTCTCATCGAAGATCCCGATCATGTCCTCGAAGCAATGCGGAAGTTCCAGAGTCAGGGCATTCGCATCGCCGCCGACGATTTCGGAACCGGCTACGCCAACCTGGCATTCCTACACCGGTTCCCGTTGGACATTCTCAAGATCGACCGGATGTTCATCACCAGTATGGTCGGCGATCCGCGTAGCCGGAAGATCGTCAGCACCATCATCGACCTCGCCAAAGACCTTGGCATGTCGATCGTCGCCGAGGGCATCGAGGACAAATCGGAGATCGAGGTGCTTCAGGAACTTGGTTGTGATTGCGGTCAGGGTTTCTTGTTGGCCCGGCCGGTTCCCCAGGAAAAAGCCGAATTGCTCGTGCGCCAGCGCGTTCGTTGGTAGTGGTATGGCCGCAAGGCCGCGTGCTATGAAGGGACAAACGGATCGGCGAACCGTCCGTGACCTGTCTCCGGAGCACCCCCATGACCGAACCTTGCGAGCTTACTGCTGTTGAAGCGCGGCGCTTGATCGGCCGCAAACGGCTCTCTCCCATCGAATTGTTGGAATCCTGCATCGCGCGTATCGAAATGGTGAACGCGTCCGTCAATGCGGTCGTCGCCACGTGCTACGAGCGCGCGCGCGACGAAGCCCGCGCCGCGACCGACGCGGTAATGCGCGGGGACCCGTTACCGCCGCTGCATGGACTGCCGTTGGGCGTGAAGGATCTCAATGATACGGCCGGCTTGGTCACGACCTACGGCTCGCCGATTTACGAGGACAATGTCCCGGACAAGGACGAAAGCATGGTTGCGACCCTGCGCAACGCGGGGGCTATCGTCATCGGGAAGACCAATACACCGGAGTTCGGCGCCGGTGCGAATACCAAGAATCCGGTCTATGGCGCTACCGGAAACCCATTCGATCCGACCCGTATATGCGGCGGTTCGTCGGGCGGATCGGCGGTCGCGTTGGCGACCGATATGGTGCCCTTGTGCACCGGCTCGGATTCCGGCGGTAGCCTGCGCATTCCTGCATCCTTCTGCGGCGTTGTCGCCCATCGCAGCACGCCCGGCCTTGTGCCGACGGAAAAGCATGGGCTTGGATACACGACCTTCGGGGTGCAAGGACCGATGGCGCGCACCGTCGAGGACACGGCGATGATGTTGTCGGTGATGGCGCGGTATGACGGGCAGGATCCGCTGTCCGCGCCGGTCGACGGAGCGGCCTTTGCCGCGGTGCCCGAGGTCGATCTGAGCAAACTCCGGGTTGCGGTGTCGGAAGATCTGGGCTTCGCCCATGTGGACAACAGCATCCGGCAAACCTTCAAGGACCGGGTGGAGTTGTTCAAATCGGTTTTTGCAGAATGCAGCGTCGGCGCGCCGGACCTGAAAACGGTGCGGCGCACGAACCATGTGCTACGGGCGATGCATTTCCTGACGCGGCATCGCGATCACTTTGCGAACAAACGCGATCAGTTGGGGCCGAACGTGATCGCCAACTATGAAATGGCGCTGCAGTTGAGCGGCGAAGATGCTACCTGGGCACTGGCGGAGCAGACCAAGATTTTCCGCGCGACCCAGCGTTTCTTCGACGACGTCGATATCCTGATTTGCCCGGCCGTTGCGATCCCTCCCTTCCCTGTGGAACAGCCCTATTGCGACGAGGTCAACGGCGTCAAACTCGATAACTATTTCGAGTGGCTGGGGATGACCTGGGGGCTGACGATTCCCGGTAATCCGGTCACGGCATTGCCGTGTGGCCTGGAGCCGAGTGGCGCGCCCTTCGGCATTCAGATTTGCGGCAAGCATTACGATGACCGCTTCGTGCTGGGCGTTGCGAAGGCATTGGAAGCGTTGTTCGCGGAAAACGCCGACCTCGCCCGGCCGCTACCGGACATCAAGGCGCTGGCGGCCTAGTTACTCGGCCGCGGCCGACCCGGCGGCATCGTCCTCGCGCAGCGCCTGTTTGACGGTCTCGCAGGTCTTGCGCAGATGGTTCTTTAGGATCGTGCCGAGCGCTTCACCGTTGCGGGATTCGAGCGCGGTGAGAATTTTCTCATGTTCCTCAATCGCTTCGGCCCATCGTGTTTTCGAGATGTTGGCAATATA
The DNA here is from genome assembly GCA_965228425.1 of Alphaproteobacteria bacterium. Lineage (GTDB taxonomy): Bacteria > Pseudomonadota > Alphaproteobacteria > UBA8366 > UBA8366 > JAJFJD01. Next base: position 1,674,294 of record OZ245815.1, read on the forward strand.
ACGGGCGCGGCGGATTCGCCCGGTAAGGCCGCCGTAGACGTTCATGAGCGTCCGGTTGCCGGCGATCTCGAAGATCTTGCCGTGAATTTCCTGGTTCAGCCGAAAATAGGGCATCAATTCGCTCCGCGTATAGTGAAGCGCCATTTGATAGTGCAAGGCTTTGACCTCGGCCAATTGCTCGACGGTGATGTGTTTGGCGGCAAGTTCCCCGGCCAGCGCTTCAAGCGTGCCCATGACTTCGAACATCTCTTCCACGTCGGCTTCGGTAAGCTGCAGTACACGGGCGCCGCGGTTAGGCGCCAGTTCGATCAACCCTTCGGACGCAAGGACCTTTAGCGCCTCGCGCAACGGTGTTCGGGAGACGCCGAACCGCTCGCACAGCACCCGCTCCGCGATGTGCGATCCGGGCGCGAGCTCACCTTCGACGATCAGATCGCGGATACCGGAGACCACATCGTCGTAGCGCGGCTTTCCTGTCGCTTTCGCTGTTTCGTCGCCGGTGTCAGTCACGCGGTTCCTCATCTTCTTTCTAAGGCAACGCCGCTTCGAGGACGCGCGCAACATGGATGGCATGTCGGTCCGCGCCGTCGGCGATTTGATGCCGGCAGCTCGTGCCGTCCGCGACCAACAGGCTCCGGTCCGATGTTTCGCGCACCGCCGGCAGTAGCGATAGCTCCGCCATCTTCATGGAGATATCGTAATTTTCCGCGTCGTATCCGAAGGCACCGGCCATGCCGCAGCAGCTTGACGGGATCGTTCGAACGTCCAAATCGGGAACCATCCGCAACACCGTTTCCACCGCGCCCATGGCGGCGAATGCTTTCTGATGGCAGTGCCCGTGCAGCACGGCTTCCTTCGTATCCAGTGGTTTCAAGGGAAGAGTCAGGTCGTTCTGCGCGGCACGTTCGGCAAGGAATTCTTCCAGCAGCTTGGCTTGGCCGGCGAGCGCATCGGTTTCGTCACCGGGCAGCATCGCGGTGAATTCGTCCCGCAGCGTAAACAGGCAGGACGGTTCGAGCCCGACCACTGGTATGCCTTTCTCGATGAACGGCTGCAGCGCCTTCAACGTGCGCTGTGCCTCGCGTTTCGCTTCATCGACGAGGCCAACCGAGAGGAAAGTCCGCCCGCAGCATAGGGGCCGGTCGCCGTCATCAGCTTTCGGCGTATGGACGGTATAGCCGGCCGCTTCCAACACCCGCAATGCGGCGCGCGCGTTCTCCGGCTCGAAATACGTATTGAACGTGTCGGCAAGTAGGACGACGTCTTTGCCGTCCCCCGATACCCTTGCGGACCCGGCGGGGCGGAAATAATCCCGCCGCCACCGTGGCAGCGTGCGCTTGGAGCTGAACCCGGCGATCTTCTCCGACAGCCAGGCCAAGCCGGGAACTTGGTCGCGCAGGTTCGCAAGACCGCTCAGCCGGGCCGCCCACGGCGCGTACCGCGGCAGATAGCCGACGAGGCGGTCTTGCAACGACAGGCCGTTCTTCCGCCGGTAATGGTGTAGGAACTCGATCTTCATGCGCGACATGTCCACGCCGGTCGGGCATTCGCGCTTGCAGCCCTTGCAGCCGACGCACAGCTTCATGGTGTCGTGCATCGCATCCGACGTGAAAGCGTCGTCGCCGAGCTGACCGGACAAGGCGAGGCGCAGCGTGTTCGCGCGCCCACGGGTTAGGTGTTGTTCCTCGCCGGTCGCGCGGAAGGAGGGGCACATGACATTGGCGTCGAACTTCCGGCACGCGCCGTTGTTGTTGCACATCTCCACCGCGCCGCCGAGGCCGCCCCAGTCCGACCAATCCAGCGCCGTGTCGAGCGGTTGGACCTTGTAGCCGGGCTTGAACCGGAACAGCGACCGGTCGTCCATTTTCGGCGGCCGCACGATCTTGCCGGGATTCAAAAGACCCTTGGGATCGAACAGGTCCTTCACTTCCTCGAAGGACCGGGTCATGCGCGGCCCGAACATCGCCTCGTGAAATTCCGAGCGCACGAGACCGTCGCCATGCTCGCCCGAATGGGAGCCCTTGTATTCGCGTACCATCGCGAAGGCTTCCTCGGCGATGGCGCGCATTTTCTTGGCGCCTTCCTCTTCCTTCAGGTTTACGATCGGCCGGACATGCAGGCATCCGACCGAGGCATGCGCATACCAGGTGCCCTTGGTGCCGTATTTCTCGAACACCCGCGTAAGGCGGTCGGTGTATTCGGCTAGGTCCTCCAGCGGGACGGCGCAATCCTCGATAAAGGAAATCGGTTTTCCGTCGCCCTTCATCGACATCATGATGTTGAGACCGGATTTCCGGACTTCCCAGAACTCGCGTTGGTCAGCACCGGAAACGGCCTTCACCACCGCATTGGGGAAACCCATGTCGCCCATCAACTCGTCGAGCTGTTGCAGTTTGACGAGTTGTTCCTCCTCGCTGTCGCCGGCGAATTCCACCAGCAACAGGGCATCGGGTTCGCCCTGCACGAAGCGTTCGATGGTCGGGCGAAAAATCGGTATTTGCCGCGCCAAATCCATCATCGTCCGGTCGACGAGTTCGACCGCGGTCGGACCCAACTTGACGATATGCTGCGTCGACTCCATCGCTTTGTAAAAGGTCGGGAAGTGACAGATACCCAATACCTTATGACTCGGCAGCCGGTGGAGTTTTAAGTCGATGGCGGTCGAAAAGGCGAGGGTGCCTTCGGAGCCGACCAGAAGATGCGCGAGATTGACGTCCGAGGCACCCGGCCGGTTCGAATGACCTGGGACCAGGGCGTCGATGTTGTAGCCGCCGACCCGCCGCATCAGGGGCGGGAACTTGTCGCGAATTTCATCGGCCTCGCGCGTACCCAGGTCGACCAGTTTTTTACTGAGTTGACGAAACTCCGCGGATTCTTCCGGCGCTTCCACATCAATCTTAAGAGCGCCGAAATGATGGCTGCTGCCGTCGGCCAGGATCGCATCGATGCCGTGGACGTTGTCGCGCATCGTGCCGTACTCGATCGATCGCGCGCCGCAACTGTTGTTGCCGGTCATGCCGCCGATGGTCGCCCGGCTCGACGTCGACACATCGACCATGAACATCAGGCCATGACGGTTGAGGACGCCGTTAAGCTGATCGAGCGCCACGCCCGGCTGGACGGTGATCCGTTCGGCGCCAGGATCGAACTCCACAATATTGTTGAGATGTTTGCTGACGTCGATGACCAGCGCCTCGCCGACGGTCTGCCCGCATTGGGACGTGCCGCCGCCCCGCGGCAGGACGGGGATGCCCCGGTCCGAGGCGATCTCGATCGACCGTCGGATATCCGCTTCCGACTTGGGCACCACCACGCCGATCGGTTCGATCTGGTAGTGCGACGCATCGGTGCTGTACCGGCCGCGGCTGAACGCGTCGAACAGGACCTCGCCTTCGATTTCCCGGCGCAAGGTTGCGGCGAGGGCGCTGTCGCCGATATGCGGACTCTTGCTCATCGAACTCTCTGATTGCACTTGGAATTCGCTAAAATACCATTTTGCATGCAGAATGCAACACGAGAGTTTAGAGTGAAACTTCATAAATAATTGAAAATCCTTATAGAAAAAAATGATTTGGAATTATGTTACTCCGTCCGTATAAATTGCATGCAATTTTTGGAGTGTATGACGATGCCTCATCGAAGCGGCCGGCATTTCCTGCAGATTCCGGGTCCCACAAATGTGCCGGATCGGATTTTGCGCGCCATAGACCATCCGACCATCGACCATCGCGGCCCCGAGTTCGGGCGGCTGGGGGCCGAGGTCTTGGAAGGTATGAAAGGAATCTTCAAGACGGACAGCGAGGTGTTTATCTTCCCGTCGTCCGGTACCGGTGCCTGGGAAGCCGCACTGGTCAACACGCTTTCGGTGGGCGATCGCGTGTTGATGTATGAGACGGGTCAATTCGCGACCTTATGGGAAGAACTCGCCGAACGCCTTCAACTCGATCCTGTCTTCATCAAGGGTGATTGGCGGCACGGCGTCGATCCCGATGCCTTGGAGAGTCGGCTTACCGAAGACAAGGATCACGCGATCAAGGCGGTGTGCGTCGTCCACAACGAGACGTCGACCGGCACGGCATCGCGGATCGTGGAAGTCCGAAAGGCGATCGATAACGCCAATCATCCCGCGCTCTTGATGGTCGATACGATCTCGTCTTTGGGTTCAATCGATGTTCGGCATGACGAGTGGGGGGCCGACGTCACGATTGGCGGCTCGCAGAAGGGTCTGATGCTGCCGCCGGGTTTGGGTTTCAACGCGGTCAGCGAAAAGGCGCGCCGCGCGGCCGAGACCTCGACCATCGCGAAGTCCTATTGGTCGTGGGATGCAATGCGCGGCCCCAACGCAACGGGTTACTTTCCCACCACGCCGGCGACAAATCTGTTCTACGGACTCAAGGAAGCGATCGACATGCTGAACGAAGAAGGGCTGGACAATGTCTTTGCCCGGCATGATCGGTTCGCCGAGGCGACGCGCCGCGCCGTGCGGGGGTGGGGGTTGGAAATTCTCTGCCAGGACGAGCGGGAGTATTCGAGCGCGCTGACGGCCGTGTTGATGCCGGACGGGCATGACGCGGATGCATTCCGCAAGGTCGTGCTGGAGAATTTCGACATGTCCCTCGGCAATGGGCTCGGCAAGGTAGCCGGCAAGGTTTTCCGGATCGGCCATCTTGGCGACTTCAACGAATTGATGCTGGCCGGCACGTTGTGCGGCGTCGAAATGGGACTAGGATTGGCTGGTGTGCCGCATGAGAAGAAGGGTGTCGCCGCGGCGCTCGACTATCTCGCGCATGGCGGCAACGCGGCGCCGTCATCGAGCTGACCTAGTCCGCGGAAACGGCTTCGCGGGCGGTATCCGAAACCAGCGAGTCGACCAGGGATTGGACTCCCACATAGTCGATCTTGCCGGTGCCGAGCAGCGGTACGGCATCGGTGACATGGACCGATTTCGGCACCATCAGCTCGGCGATGCCTTTCGCCTGAGCATCCTTCAGTAAATCGTCGCGGGTAGCGTCCGGGTTATCGGTAATCAGGACCAACGCCTCGCCCTTCCGCTCGTCCGGTATGCTGACCACCGCATGCTGGTATTCGGGCCACAGGTCGGCGGCATGGCTTTCCGCGGCGGTGAGCGACACCATCTCGCCCGCAATCTTTGCGAAGCGCTTCGCCCGGCCGGCGATGGTGACGAACCCTTCCAGATCGATTTCCACGATATCGCCCGTGTCGTACCAGCCGTTCGCGGGCGGTTCGATAACCCCCGGTGCTTCGGCTCGCAGATATCCCAGCATGATGTTGGGGCCGGAGACCATCAATCGTCCGCCTTTTTCAATCCCGGGCACGTCTTCCAACTTGCAGCGGATACCCGGCAGGAATCGCCCGACGGTGCCGGCGCGGTAATGCATCGGCGTGTTGGTGGCGAGCACCGGCGAGGTTTCAGTCGCGCCATATCCTTCGAAAATGCGGATGCCGAATTTCTGGGACCAGATTTGCCGCGTCTCGTCTTTGACTTTCTCGGCGCCGGCAAAGATGTAGCGGACGCTGTAGAAGTCGTAGGAATGTGCCATGCGGGCGTAGCCGGTCAGGAAGGTGTCGGTCCCGAACATGATCGTCGCATTCGTGTCGTACACGAGTTCGGGCACGATCCGGTAATGAAGCGGCGACGGATATAGGAAAGTCTTGATGCCAGAGAGAACCGGCAAGAGCATCCCTCCCGTCATGCCGAAGGAATGGAACACCGGCAAGGCGTTGAACACGATGTCCGTCGGGTTGAAATCTACCTTCGCGCCGAGTTGGTGCAGGTTCGACAGAAGATTGCGATGACTGAGAACCACGCCCTTCGGCGTGCCTTCGGATCCGGAGGTGAACAGCACCACGGCAGGATCGTCGGCGGTCGCCTCGCGCCGACGATGGATGGCGCGTGCAAAGGGAGCGCTCACGGCTCCCGACAACTTATCGAACAGGCCCAGCGATTTCTGCAGGTCCTCGAGATAAACGATCGTCGCGTATTCGGACAACTCCGAGATCGCGTCGGTCAGCTTGGCGACGCGTACGAACAGCCGCGACGTGATGATCGTATCGATCTCCGCGGTCTTGCAGGCGGACACCATGTTGCCGATGCCGGTCGAGTAATTCAGCATCGCCGGCACACGGCCGTAGGCTTGCAGTGCGAAGAATGTAACCGCCGCCCCCGACGAATTGGGAAGCAGCACGCCGACGAAATCGCCACGCGTCGTTTGCTTGGCGAAGCGGCGTCCCAATACCAAGCTGCCGGTAACGATACGGCCGTAGCTTAGCGGACGGCGCTGGATATCCTCGACGACGGCATGGTTGCGGCCATGTGCGCGCCGCCCATCGAGTAGCGCATCGAACAGGGATTTGTCCGTGTCGCAGGTCGCGAAGATCATTTCGGACATCACGTCGTGTAGCCGGGTGCCCGCCAAGTGGCGGCGGGCGCGGCCCTTGATGTCGTCCGGAATATCGAAATCGCGCGGTTCCAGGACCGTGATGGTGATCTTCGGGAAGAGCCGGCTTCGCACCTTGTCGCGGATGCGGGAGAAGGGCGTGAATTGCGCGCCATCCAGCCGGATCGGCACGATCGGGGCGCCCGCCTTGTCGGCGATCATGCCTGGCCCCTCATAGACCTTCATCAAGGAACCGGTCACGGTGATCCGTCCCTCGGGAAATATCACGCAGCGTTTGCCCGATTGCACCGCCTTGATCAGCGACTTGGCGGCCATCGGCTTGGTCGGGTCCATCGGAAATGCATCGATCATTGCAAGGAAGGGCTTGGCCCACCATTGCTTTGCGATATGCGTATTGACGGCGAAGGTGGCCGTGCCCGGCAGGAAGGCAGCCAACAAAATGCCGTCGAGGAAGGACACGTGATTGACCACGATGACGGCCCGGTCGCCGGCGGCTTTGTAGTGGTCCAGGCCCTTGACCTCCACGCGGTAGAGAAGGCGCAGGATCGACGCGGCGAAGACCTTCACCATTTCATGCGGAAGCAGGCCGCAGATATAGACCGCGACCACCATGGTGACGCAGGCAACGGCGAGGAATATCTGCGGGATCGTGAAGCTGGACAACAACATCGCGGAGGCGGCGACCGCGCCGACGACCATGAACAACGCGTTGAGGATGTTGTTGGCCGCGATGGTGCGGGAGCGGTGGCTCGGATCGCCCCGGGTCTGCATGATCGTGTAAAGCGGCACGATGTACACGCCGCCGCTGATGGCGATCAGCAGCAGATCTACGACGATCCGCCAATTCGCCGGATGGGCGAGAAATCCCGTCAGGCTCGCGAGATCACCGGTCGCCGCGACGCCCGCCCGGCTGGCGAAATAAAGATCGAACGAGAAGATCGCCATGCCGATCGCACCGAAGGGCACGAACCGTGCGCTGATCTCCCCTTTGAGAAGCTTGTTACAGAGCAGAGAGCCGATGCCGATGCCGATCGAAAAAAGCGTCATGAACAGGGTCACGACTTGCTCATTGGCGTACAGGTAGTCGCGCGTGAACGGCGACAACTGCGTGAGGTAAGTGGCGCCGAATAGCCAGAACCACGAAATGCCGAGGATCGAGAGCCGGATGTCCCGGCGCTCGAAGGCGTATTTCATGGTCGCCCAGGTCTCGGCCGCGACATTCGGGTTGATCTTCAATGCCGGCGCCGGCGGCGGTGCGCTCGGGATCGCGAAGGCGGTGATCAGCCCGACCGTTGCGAGGACCACGACGGTTACCGATACGATCAAACCGCCATGCTCCGGCAGGATCAGAAGGCCGCCGGCGATTGTGCCGATCAGGATCGCCAGAAAGGTCGCCGCCTCGATATAAGCATTGCCGAGCACCAGATCCCCGGCCGGAAGATGATCCGGCAGGATGCTGTACTTCACGGGGCCGAAGAAGGACGACTGCGCGCCCATCAGGAACAGCACCGTCATCAAGAAGGTCACGTTGTCGAAATAGAAGCCCACGGCCGCGAGCAGCATGATCGCGATCTCGCCGGTTTTGATCACCCGGATCAGTCGGGATTTGTCGAATTTGTCGGCGAGTTGCCCCGCGGTGGCGGAAAACAAGAAGAACGGCAGAATGAACAAGCCACCGCCGGCGGCGACAAGCAAAGCGCCGTTCAAGCCCTGTTCTTGGGCGAGGCGGAAGGTGATCAGAATGAACAGCGCCTGCTTGAACAGACTATCGTTGGTCGCGCCGAGGAATTGGGTCAGGAACAGCGGCAGGAACCGCCGGCGTCTCAACAGGCCCGTGCTTTGTTGGTCCTGGGTCATATCTGCCTCCGAGCGCTTAGCGCTGGACCGGATCGGCGCTGTTCAGGAAACGTCCGTCGCGAAGAAAGCTGATCGTCGCATCGATCGTCTGAGGGTGGTCGTCCATCAGACCGTGGGTCGTTCGCACCAGCATGAAATCGCGCGCGCCGTCGAGGTGGGTTTCCTCGACCGCGACGAACCCGTCGTCGTCGCCCGGAAGGAGCGGATTGAATCCGATATCGTTGCCGCGGCCGCCGGCGATGATGCCGAACTCCACCTCGGGAACCGGAAGTTGGCTGGCGGTATCCGGGTTCAAATTCTGTCCGGACTGGCCGGTCAGCCAACGATAGGCGGGTAATCCGGATAAACGGGCCGCCAGGCGTGATCCTTGGTTCGGCGGCGCGATCATGACGATGCGTCGAACCTTAATATGGTCGCGCCATGCCCCATCGCGGGAAAGTAGCTCCCGAACGACCAGCGCGCCCATGCTGTGCGTCACGAAAGAGATCGACTCGATTTGATCGAGGGAGGAGACGATATTCTCCAGACTGTCCGCATGCTCCGATACGCTTTGACGCGTGCTGGGATAGTTGATGCTTGCGGTCTCATAGCCCGCGCTGCGTAGCGCGTCTTCCATTTCGCGGAACGCGCCAGCCGACCGGCCGAGACCATGGACCAGGATGACCAGGTGGCCGTTGCGTGGTTGGATCGCCTTGCGTTGCCGGTACCGATCGAAAAAGGCGTGACAATGGGCGTAGCTGCCCCAGGCGCGGCGAAAGTTGTTCGGATCGAGCAGCCGGTGATGGCCCGTATAGTAATTGCGCTGAATGCGCCAGCCGGCGCAGACGAATTGATCCGCCCAAATCTGTTTTCCGCCGAACGTTGGGAAGGGCACGTTTATCGGCGGCACGCTACCGTCGATTGGAAACGCGGTCAGCCGGTTACGCGTCCGGGGCCGGATCGCGAAGCGCTGCAGCAATGGGCGCGCCGCCGTGGATTCACCCTGTGCGATATCGCGCTTACGCATTGGCCGGCCGCTTCCCGGCGCGGGTACGAAGGCCGGACAAATAGTTTGAAATAAGGGACTCCGCCATTTCCGGTACCGATTGGGCGCTGATCAAGGTGAGCCGGCCGTCCCGGGCCAGCGTGCAGATACCATGCAGGCTCGACCAGAGGACGCCGGCGGCCTGGCTCAGTTCGTGCTCCTCGCCGTCGGCGAAGAGCGGCGCCAGCGCTTCTTCGACCTGTTGCATCAGCGATTGGACCCGGCGCAGATACCACTCGGGTAATTCATTCTCCGGCGGCAGCCGGAAATCGAAGATGGCCGTCCACAAGGCCGGATTCGCGTTCAGGAAGTCGAGATACCGATGCAGCATCGTGCGCAGGTCTTGTTCCGGGTCGCCCGTCCGCGGCCGTTCGGAGACCGTTGCGTGCAACGCGTCGAGCGTCGACGCGTTGATGTGCAACGCCAGTTCGTCCAGATTTTCGAACAGGTTGTAGAGCGTGCCGGGCGAATAGCCGATTGCCGTCGCAATGTTGCGCGCGGTCAGGCCGCGCAGCCCGTCCCGTTCCACGATATCGCGCGCCGCGTCCAATACCATTGCATAGAGTTCTTCGCGGCTGTGGTCTGATCTTCGTGCCATTCGTTGATGTTGTCCGTTGGGTGAGTTTCGACTGTGTACTATATAAATTGAACAATGTTTATTTTCAAGGATTGATTGAAAGATTCGGTGTGGCAGACCGGAGAAGAGATAGGGCATCGAGTGCGAAATCAACGGACTTTTCTGCGGTTCTTGCTGAATTCGAAGGTGCCATGGAGCATGTTAAACCGGCGTTAACGCTGGGCGTTGATTTGGGCAACCCAGTCAAGCAATTCTTCCTCTTTCTCGCGCAGAAGCCGGTCTTTGCCGTGCTTGAAGTCCCGAAAGGCCTGGTAAAAAGCGATTGTCCTAACTTTGCCCCGGTTCGGGACTAGAATTGCGACGGGATTGAATTCCCGGCCGCCGCACCACTGTTCCCAAACTTTCGCTTCCAATGGTTTACCGCGTTTCCAATCGGCTCGCTTGGAGTAGTTCAGCGTGATCGCATGGGGTGAAATCCTCGGAAGAATCTCCTTCTCGATATAGTCCTGCCAATTGGGGCTTTCTGAATACACGAATAGGATTGTCTTACCCGTTCGCCCCCATTTTCGCCGAAACCTGCTCCGCAGCCAGGTTCCCCTCAGCTGATTGAATACGCCACAAAGGGCGAGGTACGGCAGCGCGATGATCAGAATGAGGAGAACCAGGGGGGACAGAACGATCCATATGGCGACTTTTTTCGCGCTATTGCCGATCATCGACTGCTTCCTGTCCTAAAGCATGCTCATCGGCTGACGAAAAATTTTGCTTTCGGCTTCAAGGTGGCTAAATCCGCTCGCCACCTTGGAGCGGCGCGAACCGGACCGGGAGGATGTCTTTTTGCGAGATCGCGCCGTTCGCGCTTTTGGTCACGAGTTTCAGCACCTGTCCCTGATCCAGCGGTCCGACCGGCACCACCATGCGGCCACCGGGCTTCATCTGGTTGAGCAAGGGCGGCGGGATGTGGTGAACCGCCTCTTTGACGATGATCACGTCGAACGGGCCCTTTTCCGGCCAGCCGTAATATCCGTCGCCCGCTTTTACCTGAACCTTGTCGATGCCCATTTCCTTGAGGCGCTCGGCGGCGGACTGGGCGAGGGGCCGGACCACTTCGACGCTGTACACCGACGCCGCCAATTCGGCGAGGATCGCTGCTTGATATCCGGCGCCGGTGCCGGTTTCGAAGACGACATCGGTTTTCTGCACTTGGGCGATATGGGTCATGAGCGCGATCAGAAAGGGCTGGGAAATTTTCTGTTTGTGGCCGAGCGGTAACGGGACATCGAGATAGGCGAATTTTCGCAGCGGCTCCGGCACGAATTCGTGGCGCGGAATTCTGCCCATGACGTCCATCACCGTGTCGTCGATCGCCGGTACCCCGGTTTGAAACGCGGTGGCCTTGGTATGGTCCCGGATCGAATCGAGCAAGACCATCCGCATGGCGCCGTAATCGCTCAGATCGACGATCGCGTCACGGCGGCTGGGCTCGGCCATCCCGCAGGCGGGCAGGGCCAGAAGGAAACAGAGTGCCGTCGCGAAAACCCCATGCATGATGGAACGATATCCCGAAAATGGGGAACCGTATAGCCGCAAGAAACGGTGCTTTATTTTCTATCCATCCGCATCGGATTCGCTCGATTTCCCGGCGTCGTTGGCAATGAACGAACGGACGGCGGCTTCGACATCGGGCGCGCCCGGCAACATGCGAATGGAACCGTCCGGCCGCCGGACGGCAATCAGCCCCGTCGCCTCGATGACCGCATATTGGTAGCCGTCGATTTCCCCTGCATGCATGCGGACGAGTATACACAAGAGGCGTATGCTGGACGCCACGTTAGACAATGGGAGGAATGAATGCGGCTGCTCGCTTTTGATAAATCTGGAACACCGACCTTGGGTGTCCGCCGCGGGGATGAGGTGGTGGATCTCTCCATTGCGAATGGCGATCTGCCGCCGGACGTGCCGGGTCTGCTGTCCGCGGGGTCCGATGCGATCAACGCCGTGCGCGCGGCTGCCGACAGTCCGACGGCAGGATCGGTGCTGCCGTCGTCGGGACTCGTCTACCACCCGCCGGTCTGGAATCCGGGCAAGATCATCTGTGTCGGCCTGAACTATGCGGATCACGCGGCGGAAGCAAGTTTGGAAAAACCCGAATATCCCGTCCTTTTCCTTCGTGTCGCGACGACCTTGGTCGGTCACGAACAGCCGTTGATCGCACCGTCCTGTTCCGAGCAGCTCGACTACGAAGCGGAAATGGTTCTGGTCATCGGCAAGGCGGGCCGGCATATCGGCGCGTCCGATGCGCTGGACCACATTGCCGCTTATTCCGTCTTCAACGAGGGCTCGGTGCGCGACTATCAGTTCAAATCGCAGACCTGGACGTCGGGTAAGAATTTCGATGGCAGCGGCGGGTTCGGGCCGGACCTGGTGACCGCCGATGAGGTGCCGCCCGGCGGGAAAGGCCTGCGCGTTCAGACCCGCCTGAACGGCGAGACTCTGCAAGACGCCAATACCGACGACATGATGTTCGACGTGCCGGAGCTTATCGAAACGATCTCCGAGGTCATGACGTTGCAACCCGGCGACGTCATCGTGTCCGGAACACCCTCCGGTGTCGGATTCGCGCGTAAGCCGCCGATCTGGATGAAGCCGGGCGACACCTGTGAGGTCGAAGTCGAGCAGGTCGGGTTGTTGAGCAACCCGATTGTCGCGGAGTCCTGATCCCGGCGGCGTTAGCCGCGGAGTGACTGAAGCTCGTGGAACAGCTCCTGCGGCAGGTCGACGCCGTTCTTTTCGGCTTCGTCCCGAATTTCGAAACGTCGGACGCCGGGAAGCCGCGTGCCCGGCTGGTCGAGGATCGCCCGCATCAGGTTTTCCATCCGCGGCGCGAAGGTCCGGCGTGACAGCGGGCCCGGGTCGATTGCGATGATCAGCTGGCCCACGTTGGGCGCATCGCCTTCGCCGGTGAAGAAGGAACTCGCTTCGTAGCCGAACTGCGATCCGGAAAGCGCGGCGGCGAGGATTTCGACCATCAGGACAAGTTGCGCGCCCTTGGCGTCCCCCATCGGCAGCATGGTGCCGTCAAGTGCTGCCTGCGGGTCGGTCGTAGGATTGCCGTCTTTGTCGACGGCCCATCCCTCCGGGATGGACTCGCCTTTTTGGGCGGCGACATTGACCTTGCCGCGCGCGACCTTGCTTAGGCTCATGTCGACGACGAGCGGTTTTTTCTTGTTGCGCGGTGCGGCGAAGGCGATGGGGTTTGTCCCAAACAGCCCTGTACTCCCTCCCCAGGGCGCTATGCCTTGCGGTCCGTTTGCGAAACTCAATCCGATCAGCCCCTTTTGCGCCAGCGGCTCGACCTGATGGCCAGCGACGCCGGAATGATGCGAGTTGGCGATCGATACAGCCGCAATACCGGTTTCACTGACCAGTTCGGAAACCGCTTCGATGGCAAGGTTGAGGGCCGGATAGGCGAAGCCGCTACGGGCGTCCACCCGAAGGGCCGCTGCCGCCACTTTTGTCAGGTTCGGTGCGGCGTGGCCATTGACCTTGCCGCTTTTCGACTGCGCCGCATAGGACGGTATGCGGGATGCGCCGTGTCCCTTTTGTCCATCGGCTTCCGCGGCGGTGAGGGCGTTCGCAACCTGTTCGGCGTTCACCTCGTTAGTGTTGTGCGCAATGAGTATTTCCTTCGCCAGGTCGTTTAATGCCTGAAGCGATAGATTGACGGTGCTCATGATTTTTCATCCCAGACGTTGCGGACATTCGCAGTTCCGACACTGCTTGTCCGTTCGTTTACTTCTTCGATTTCGCCGGCATTGGCTTCTGTCGATGGGAGGCGTGCCGGCAAATGCCGCCGTCCCGGTTGTTTCATTGGCTTTGGTTCGGCGTTCCTACAATCGACGTTTTTGTGTCGCGGCGACGCTCGATATTTTCTGCATTGGTCATTGGTTAGGCCTCGCCCAACGGTTTGAGGATGTCATAAAGATCCGATTTTTGTTCGACCCCAAGACCCGGGGCGTCGGGCGGGGTGGTCACGCCATCTTCGATGACTGCGTCGTCGGTAAAGCCGCCGTATGGCTGGAAGACCAGCGGATAGGATTCCGTCCCGCCTAGTTCCAGTCCCGCGGCGAGGTGAAGCCCCAGCAAATGGCCGCCATGAGGTACATGTCGCTCCGGAGCCCATCCGAGCGGCTTCAAAGCGCCAACCGCGGTGATGAATTCCGTGGCGCCGTAGGCCAAAGCCGGGTCGAGTTGAATCCAATCGAGTTCCGGGCGCAGGCCGCCGTAGAGCGCAAGATTCTTGGCGTCCTGGACCGAGAATAGATTCTCGCCGGTTGCCACCGACTGCCCGTAATGTTGGGTAAGTTGCGCATTCAGCGCGAAGTCCAGCGGATCACCCGGCTCCTCGAACCAAGCCAGCCGATATGGTTCCATCGCTTCGCCGAATGTCAGCGCAGTCTCCAGGTCGAAGCGTCCATTCGCGTCCACCGCCAAATTTTCGCCGGACCCGACGATTTCAAGCGCGGCTTCGATGCGTCGGCGGTCGGTGTCGAGGTCGGCGCCGCCGATCTTCATCTTGCAGAGGCGGTAGCCCTGCGCTTGGTAGGACCGCATCTCGTCCTGCAGCTGTTCGATCTCGCGGCCGGGATAGTAATACCCGCCGCCCGGATAGACGGGGACCGATGCCTTATAGCGGCCTTCGTTGAAGCGTTCCGAAAAAACCCGCCAAAGAGGTTTTTCCTCGATCTTTGCGACGGCGTCCCATATCGCCATGTCGACGCCGGCGGCCGCAACCGCTCGGTCGCCGTGACCCCCGGGCTTCTCGTTCTGCATCATGCAGGCTTGGACGCGGAAGGGATCGAAGTTTTCGTGGTTCTCGTCGAGCAGCGTGTCCGGCTCGGCTTCGAGCAGGCGGGGGATCAGGCGCTCCCGCAAGATGCCACCCTGCGCATACCGCCCGTTCGATCCACAGCCGTAGCCGATGATAGGTTTTCCGTCGCGAACCACATCAGTCACGACCGCGACGATGCCGACCGTCATACGCGAGAAATCGATGACGGCGTTCCGCATGTTCGATTGCAGTTTCGCCGTCGTCTCGCGGATGTCTTTGATTTTCATGGCGCTCCTTCGTCTTTCTTATTCTTGCGGAGGCTATTTTTTCGTTCCCAATCCTACCTGTTTAGCATGAGTCAGATACTCAACGGTCCTCACCTTGATGAATTCCGCTACTTTTGGATAGGGGATGTCAACCGGCGCGAAACCACGGTCTTCCATTTCCTGACGCATTGCAGGGTCTTTATTGATCCGTTCGAACAGCTTTGACAACGCCAATCGCGTTTTCTTGGGTGTCGACTTCGGCACGGCGATGCCGCGGTAGGCCCCGTCGACGATCTCGAACCCTTTCTCCTCGAACGTCGGCACGTCGGGGAAGCGTGGATGTCGCTCCTTCGTTGCGACGGCCAGCATGCGAACGGCGTCGGGATAGGTCGTTCCCACCGTCGTGTATCCCCAACTGGCGTTGACCTTTCCTTGAACGAGAGCCGCGATGGACGCCGCGGTCCCTT
Organism: Alphaproteobacteria bacterium; assembly: GCA_965228425.1. Classification (GTDB taxonomy): domain Bacteria; phylum Pseudomonadota; class Alphaproteobacteria; order UBA8366; family UBA8366; genus JAJFJD01. The sequence goes on from OZ245815.1 coordinate 1,689,735, forward strand.
TGTACGGACGGTAGTCGGTTTGAATCCCCGCGAGTTTGTCGAACCGGATCTGCGCGAGATGGTTCGCCGATCCGCGCCCGGAGCCGGAAAATACGATCTTTCCAGGATTCTCACGCGCAAATGTGATGAGGTCCTCGAGCGTTTCGAAAGGGCTGTCTTCGTGCACCACGACGGCGTCCGGCGTGTAGTGGAAGATGAACACACCGGTGATGTCACGCGTCTTGTATTTCGCGCCGAGCATCGGTTGCAGCACGATATGCGGAAGGTTGATGCCGACGATCGAATGCCCATCGCCGGGAAGATTGTTGATTTCGTCCCACATGACGGCGCCACCGCCGCCGGGCCGATAGGAGATGACGAGGTCTTGCCCGGTAAGCGTCTTGAAGAACGATTGCTGTAGCCGGGCCGCGATGCCGGACTCCCCGCCGGCGCCGAACGGAATGAAGTACGAGACGGGCTTATTCGGGTAACTCGGCTTTTTCTCTTCGGAGAGCACGGCAGTCGGAAGGGCGAGGGCGCCAACCGCCAAGCCAACGAGAATCCGGATAATTCTCTTCATCGTGCCAATGTCAGTTCGCCGTGGTGAGCCGTGGTTGGCGACCGACCGAATTCGCGAAGCTTCGGGCGGGGTCGCTAGCGGTAGTATAGCATGCCCCGCCCGTTTGACTTAGGCGCTTCGATACAATTTCGTCATGACGAATTCCTGGTGGCCAAGGGCCTCGGCACAGGTCAGTCGTCCGTTACAGGTCCGCATCATGATATCGATCAGAGCGTCGCCGGCCTGATCGTAGTTCATTTCGCGCCGCAGAATGCCGGACACGTCGAGATCGACATGCTCGCTCATTTCGCGGGCGGTCCGCGGGTTGGCCGTCAGCTTGATCACCGGCTCGATCGGGTTGCCGATCACGTTGCCCTGGCCTGTCGGGAACAAATGCACGGCAAAACCGGCCGCAGCCTGCAGCGTCACGCATTCGGCGGCGGCGGAGGATGTATCCATAAAATAGAGGCCGGCGCCTTTTTCGGGTGCCTCGGCAGGGCCAAGGACATCGATATAGGATGTCTTCTTGCCGATCTTTTCGAGGTTGCCGAAGGCCTTTTCCTCGATCGTCGTCAAGCCGCCTTCGATGTTTCCCTTGGTCGGCTGGCTCTCGGACAGATCGTCGGTCTTAAACGGCTCGATGACCTCGTCCATATAGGCTTGCCAGGTGTCGTAGAATTTCTTGCCGACTTCCGGCGTCTTGCCGCGCTCGCGGCAGACTTCCTCGGCGCCGGTGATTTCCGACGTCTCGCCGAAACAGCTCGTCACACCGAGCGGATCGAGCTTGTCGATCAGGTTACCCACCGTCGGGTTCGAGCCGATGCCGGACGTCGTGTCGGACTCGCCGCATTTCACCGAGACCCAGAGGTCGGAAAGGTCGCATTCCTCGCGGTGGATTTCCGAGGCGTCCTGCACGAATTTCTGAGCGGCCCAACTCGCGTTCATCACGGTCTTGTGCTCGCCGTTACGTTCCAGCGCGAACCCTTCGACCGGCTTGCCGGTCTTCGCGATGCCGTCGACGACGCGTCCGGTCCAGCCCGGCTCGATGCCGATGACCACGACCGCGGCGACGTTCGGGTTGCACCCCGAGCCGATCAGCGTCCGGAAATGAAGCTCCAGGTCTTCGCCGAATTGCAGGCGGCCATAATGATGGGGGATCGCCAACGTGCCTTTGACGTTGTTCGCGACCTTTTCGCACGCCGCATTCGACAGATCGTCCAGCGGCAGGATGATGACATGATTGCGGATGCCGACGCGGCCGTTCTGGCGCCGGTAGCCCATGAACTTCTTGGGAATAGCCATTGCTTCTACCACTTCGTCGTTTTGAGGTTATGGACGTGGACGTGATGTCCTCTGCCGATGTCTTCGACGGCCTTGCCGATCGAATGACCGTATTTGAGAATCGTGTCCCCGTTGGCGATATCGCCGAGGGCGACCTTGTGGCCGATTGGAATGGCGTCCAGTGCCGTGATGTGGATCGTCTCGTCGGTTTCCATGTTCCACCCCGTCATCTCGGTCTGGGGTTCCACGGTCTCAACGACAACGACGCCGACGGAATCGGAATTGTCGTGCACTACGAAATGGGGGGCGCTCATTGCTCCTCCTGGATTGATTTGTCTTCGGGACCACCGGTCCGGCGCAAGCCGTTCCGCTACGCGCAACAGCCAAATCGCATGGCCGAGTGTTATGTCTTATATAAGACACTTGACTTTATGATCGTCAAGCGGTGGATTCAAGGCATCGCCATGAACCGCATCATACCGTCATCGGGCCTCGTCCCCGAAGCCAAACCGCTCTACGCCCAGGTCAAGGAACTCATGCTTGGCCGGATGATCGAGGGGGTCTGGAAGCCGGGCGCTGTCCTGCCGAGCGAGTTCCAACTCGCCGCCGAATTCGGTGTTAGCCAGGGAACCGTCCGTAAGGCTTTGGACGCGCTCGCCGCGGAGAATTTGGTCATCCGCCGGCAGGGTCGGGGCACCTTCGTTGCCGAGCACGATGAAGATCGGGCGCTGTTTCATTTCTTTCATCTCGTCGGACGTAACGGCGAACGGCGGCTTCCCGGGGGCACGGTATTGAATTGCCGGGACGGCAAGGCCAACAAGGAAGAAGCGGCGCGGCTCGGAATCGAGCGTGGTTCGGCGGTGACCCGCATCCGGCGCGTGCGCGATCTCGATGGCGCGCCGGCGATCCTCGAAGACATATGTCTGCCCTGTGGTTTGTTCCCGGGTTTGTCCGGTGCAAGCCAACTGCCGAACACGCTTTACGAGCTATACGAGCGTGACTTCGGCGTGACGATCTCGCGGGCGGAGGAACGGTTGGCCGCGATCGAAGCGGACCCGGATGTCGCCAAGTTGCTCGGCCTCGAAGCGGGCCAGCCGATCCTGGAAATCGACCGGATTGCCTTTGCATTGGACGGACGCGCGGCGGAGTGGCGCGTCAGCCTGTGCGACACGCGCCACCACCGCTATCTCGCGGAACTCGTTTAATTTCGACCCTGGTGATTGTCAGCCGGCCTGCATGTCCTGTCGGCGAAGTGCTTTGCCTGGGCGGTTGCCCGTTGCTTCGCCATCCCGCATGACGGCCGTGCCGTTGACATAGACGGCGTCGATCCCGGCCGCCGCCTCGGTCGGGTTATCGAAATCCGCTCGGTCGATGACGGTATCCGGATCGAAAATCACGATGTCGGCATGGTTCCCTTCCTGCAGCGTGCCTCGGTCGGTCAGCCCGAACACGGCGGCCGGACGCCCTGTCATCTTGTGCACGGCATCTTCGAGCGTGATGAGCCCGATATCCCGGCTATATCGGCCCAAGACCCGGGGAAACGTGCCCCAGAGGCGCGGATGCGGATGGCCGTCATTGGGAAGACCGTCAGACGCGATCATGCTATGCGGGTATTCGATGACCCGGCGCACATCCTCTTCGTCCATCGCGAAGTAAATCGCGCCGCCGGGTTGCAGCCGATCGGCGGCTTCCTCCGGAGAGCACCCCATGTCGGCGGCAATCTCCGACAGCTCGCGTCCGGCATGCTCTGGGTGCGGGACGGACCAGGTGATCAGAACCTTCCGGCAGAGCGCGACGCGCTCCGCCGTGATCACCGTCGACGACGCGTGATAGGGGTAGACGTCCAGGTCGACCTTCTGCGTCTTTCGGATTTCCTCGATCATCGGCAGCGTCTTCTTGGTCCGGCCGAAATTTTCTTCTCCGGACACTTTGTGATGCGACAGTACAACCGCGGCGTCGCTTTCCCGGCCGATCAGGAAGGCCTCCTCCATTGCGTCCTCGATCTCTTCCTCTTCATTCCGGAGATGCGTCGTGTAGATGCCGCCTGCCGGGCCGAGCAGTTCGGCCAATGCCACGACTTCCGACGTCGGGGCCGCCTGCGCCGGTTCGTAGGCGAGCCCGGTCGATAGCCCTACGACACCGGCGTCGAGCGCTTCGGCGAGACCATCCCGCATCACCGCGATTTCATCCTCGGTCGCGGGGCGGTCCACCCGGTCCATCGCGCCAAGCCGCAACGTGGTATGCCCGCACAACATGGCGGCATTGGTTGCCGAGGGTGACGATGCGAGGCGATCGAAGAAATCGCTCATCCGCGGATACTCGAAGCGCGAGCCGAGCAGGTCCTGCGGCGGCCGTGCCCGGTCACCCGTCAATGTATACGGCGCGAGGCTGATCCCGCAGTTGCCCACTACGACCGATGTGACGCCCTGGCTCGTCTTGTAGAACATGTCCGGCTTATCGATCAGAGAATTGTCGTCGTGCGTGTGCACATCGATGAACCCGGGAGCGACGATCCGGCCGGCCGCGTCGATCTCGGTCGCGGCACTCGCTTCCGCCAGGTCGCCGACAGCTGCGATCCGGTCGCCACGGACCGCGACATCGGCACGCATGCGGGGTGCGCCGGTGCCGTCGATAACACTGCCGTTGCGGATGATGAGGTCGTATCGGTCTGATTGCATGGTCGTTCGTGTCCGGTAAGCTGAGAGGGTTGGAACCGCGCGCCCTTTGACGGCCAGCGCACAGACATCGTTATATATCCGGCGTGCAACCGCGTCAGCAACGAGACCGGAAACGGGGCGGAGAAAATGACGACACGGCAACCGGGATATTGGCGCGACCTGACGAGCGAGGACGTCGCCGGCCTTGATCGCGAGAAGACGATCCTGATCCTGCCGGTGGCCGCAATGGAACAGCACGGTCCGCATTTGCCGCTCAGTGTCGACGCCGATATTAACGAGGGTCTCATCGAGGCCACGCTCACGGCATTGCCGGCGGGGCGGCCGGTTTTCGTGCTGCCGCAGCAGACTATTGGCTGGAGCGACGAGCACGGCGGCTTTTCCGGCACGTTGTCGATCGACCCGGAGGTCTTGGGCCGTGCATGGCGGGACATAGCGGAAAACGTGGCGGCGATGGGATTCCGGAAGCTGGTGATCTTCAACAGTCACGGCGGTCAAACGGAAATCGTCAAGATGACCGCCCGCAAGTTGCGGCTTTCGCATCACATGCTTGCGGTCATGGTGAATTGGTTCACGTTGCCCGACGTGTCCGACCTATTCGATGTCGACGAACTCGCGCACGGTATTCATGCGGGTGCGGTCGAGACCTCGCTCATGCTGCATCTCCGGCCGGCGTTGGTTCGAACCGACCGGATCGGCCGTTTCGATTCCGTCGGATTGGAGATGGCGCGCGACTTCAAACGATTGAAGCCAACCGGACCGGTTTCCTTCGGGTGGGAGACGCAGGACCTGAATCCGTCGGGCGCGGTCGGCGACGCCGCCGCGGCGACCGCCGACAAGGGTCGGATCGTCATCGAGCGTACTGTCGAGGCCTTCATCGAGGTACTCGACGATGTCGGCAAGTTCGATATGTCGAAATTGCGGGAGCGGCCAGACTAGGCCGCCGCTATCCCTTAAGAGTCGTAGCCGACGAGCGATGTGATCGGCAGGTCCAGCTTGTCGCGGCCGTTCAGGAAATTAAGTTCGATGATGAAAACCGCTGCCCGGACATCGGCGCCGACGCTCCGAAGTAGAGTGACAGCCGCCGCCGCGGTGCCGCCGGTCGCCAGCAAATCGTCGAGCACCACCAGCCGCTGCCCATCCGTGACCGCATCCGATTGAATTTCGATTGTATCGGCGCCGTATTCAAGCTCGTAGGTATGCCGGATCGTCTCGCCCGGCAGCTTGCCTTCCTTGCGCACCATCATGAACCCGCAGCCTAGCTTCAGGGCCAGCGGCGCGGCGGTCAGAAAGCCGCGGGATTCGATCCCCACCAATAGATCTGGTTTATGCGGTGCGACCGCTTCGGCCAATTCATCGACACAATGCTGCCATGCCGACGCGTTGGCGAGGAGAGTCGAGATGTCGTAGAACAGGATGCCGGGTTTGGGAAAATCCGGAATGCTGCGGATGTGATCCTTGAGATTCATGAAACGGGTTACTCCTCGCGTGAGTGGCGGCGGGATCGTAACGAGGGTCCGGCGCCGCCGCAACGGCGCAGTCGACGCGGTTTAGCGGTTTGACCAACAAGGCCGGTATGCTATCGGATGCTGTCGACGATCTGATGCAACGGGGACGGGGCGGGACAAATGGACGGCGATGCCGCGTGGCTGCGGACGTCAACCGAGGATGGCCGCCTCACGATAACGGCGGGCGGCGAATGGACGGTCCAGCAGGTCGCCCGGATCGACCGGGAATTGACGGCGTTGTCGCCGGACGGCACGCGCAATGCCGTATTCGACCTGTCGCAATTAACCGCTTTCGATACCGCCGGCGCCTGGCTTGTTGACCGTACCACGCATCAATTGGGCGAGCGGGGAATCGAAACCGAGGTAACCGGGCTGGCCGACGGTTATCGTCCGCTGGTCCGCGTGGTCGATTCGGCGAAGAAGTCGGCCGAGGATACGGTGCGGCAGCCTAGCAACTACTGGCTCGACATGCTTGTGCGCGTCGGCCGGGCCGCGGAAGAGGCCTATCGCGAAGGCGGGGCCTTGCTCAGTTTCTTCGGCATGACTGTGGTCGGATTTTTTGGTGTGCTGCGCAATCCTAGAAAACTGCGCATCGTGGCATTGACCAACCAGGTGGAGCAGACCGGCCTCAACGCGATCCCGATCGTCTGTCTGCTATCCTTTCTCATCGGCGTCGTTATCGCCTTCGTCGGGGCCGATCAATTGCGCCGTTTCGGCGCGGAAATCTTCACGGTAAATCTGCTCGGCGTCATCATGCTGCGCGAAATCGGCGTGTTATTGACGTCGATCATGGTGGCGGGCCGGTCGGGCTCGGCGTTCACCGCGCAAATCGGGACGATGCAGGTCAACGAAGAAGTCGACGCGATGCGCACGTTGGGCCTCAGCCCGATGGATATCTTGGTATTGCCGCGCATCTGCGGCCTGCTGATCACGTTGCCGATCCTTGCCTTCCTGTCCAACGTGGCCGGTTTGCTGGGCGGCGCGTTGATGGCGACCTTGGTGCTCGACGTCACCTTTGGCCAATTCATGCGCCAGCTTGAGACCGTACTCACACTGAGCCATTTCTTTGTCGGCATGGTGAAAGCGCCCGTTTTTGCCTACATTATTGCCATTGTTGGTTGCTACGAAGGCTTGCGCGTTACCGGCAGCGCCGAGAGTGTCGGTAAGATGACAACGAAATCCGTGGTGACATCGATATTTCTCGTGATAATCGCCAATGCCATTTTTTCCGTCGTCTTCTCGACACTGAGGATTTGACGATGCCGGACGAAGATATCGTCATCCGTGTCCGTGGCCTGCGCACCCAGTTCGGCGCGCAGGTCGTGCATGACGGGCTCGATCTCGATGTAAAGCGTGGCGAGGTCATCGGTATTGTTGGTGGTTCCGGCACCGGCAAGTCGGTCCTATTGCGCACGATCGTGGGGCTCAACGAGCCGGCGGCAGGCGGAATCGATGTGCTCGGGAAGGACGTAGAGTCATTGCCCCAGAGGGAGCGTCATGCGCTTCAGTCGCGGTATGGCGTGTTGTTTCAGAACGGCGCGCTGTTTTCGTCCCTGACGGTGGCCGAGAATGTACAGGTTCCGATGCGTGAGCATCTCGATATCCCGCAGACGCTGATGGATGAATTGGCTGCTCTTAAAATCGCGATGGTGGGGTTGCCGCCCGATTCCTGTGTTAAGTTTCCGTCCGAATTATCGGGGGGCATGCGGAAACGAGCAGGATTGGCGCGGGCGCTGTCGATCGATCCGGAGATATTGTTCTTGGACGAGCCGACGGCCGGTCTCGATCCGATCGGCGCGGCGGCCTTCGATCATCTGATCCGGGACCTGCAGCAAAGCCTTGGATTGACGGTCTTCATGGTTACGCATGACCTTGACAGTCTTGCCGCGATCTGCGACCGCATCGCCGTTCTTGTCGACAAGAAGATCAGGACCGGCACCATGGAGGAGCATATGCGCGACGATCATCCATGGATCCATGAATATTTCCACGGCCCGAGAGCGCGCGTCGCGCTGGGCGCAGGCTAAATGTCAGGAGCGGTCCGGAAAATGGAAACACGGGCAAGTTATCTGCTGGTTGGCGTGTTCGCGCTGTTGAGCATGGCGGGGTTCCTCATCGCCGTTGTTTGGATGGCCGGTGTCAATCTGGATGAGGATTTCGCGTATTACGACATCTATTTCGAAGGGTCGGTAAGCGGTCTTAAACCGGGCAATGCGGTCCGCTATCGCGGCATTCCCGTCGGGGTCGTCAGCGACATGACGATCAATCCGGAGAATGTCGAACAGGTTCGCGTAACGATCGAGATTCCCGAAAGCACACCGGTGAAACAGGATACCGAGGCGGCGCTGGAATTTCAGGGCATCACCGGTGTGGCCTATGTCCAGCTTTTGGGTGGAACACACGCGGCGGCGAATTTGAGCGCTGCCTCCGGTGATCCACGGCCGGTCATCAAATCACGCCCGTCGCAACTTCAGGAACTGTTCGACTCAGCACCCGAATTGGTGTCCCGCGTGACGGTCCTCGTCAACCGGGCCAACCTTCTGTTCGACCCGGAGAACCGCAAGAATATCGCCGAGACGCTGTCGAATGTCCGCGCGTTCACCGGGGTAATGGCGGCGCGGTCGAAGGACATCGATGGACTGCTTGGCGACGCCACGATGACGATGAAGGAACTGCGGGTCGCCGCCGGTCAGGCCGGTGAGACGATTAAGGATGTCCAGAAACTCGCCGTTTCCATGCAAGCGCTATCCGATGGTCTGAACAAGGACTTTGCCGGCGTCGGCGACGAGGCGAAGAAGTCGCTCATCGAAGTGCGCAAGACGGCGCAGGAATTCCGTCGTGCGTCATTTGTCTTGGCCGATCTTGTCGAATCGAACCGGGAGCCGGTTGATACATTTGCTTCGTCCGGGCTCTACGAGTTGACACAACTGCTGTCGGAGACGCGCGTTCTGGTCGGGGCGCTGACCAGAATATCGTCGCAGATCGAGCGCGACCCGGCGCGGTTCCTGTTCGGCAAGACGCAGCCTGGTGTTGAGGTGAAATAACTTGCGGTGCCTTTAATGCGCTCCTTTGCCCGTCCAATTCTCTCCGTCGTATGCGCGGCTTTCGCGTTCGCTTTGCTTGCAAGTTGCGTTGAATTGCCCGGTGCGAATGACGCACCGCCACGCCTCTATGTCCTGACCCCGAAGAGCACTTTCCCGAAGGACATGCCGTCGGTGGATTGGCAACTGTTGGTCGAAACGCCGAACTCGCCGGCCGGATTGAACACGGCGCGCATTGCCTTGCAGGACAGCCCGGTCGAGCTGCGGTATTTTCGCCAGGCGACTTGGACCGATTTCGGGCCCAAGATGGTGCAATCGCTGATGATCGAATCATTTGAAAATTCCGGTCGGATCGTGTCCGTCGGGCGGGAACAGATCGGTCTGCGGTCGGACTTCCTTCTCAAATCGGATTTGCGGGAGTTTCAGGCCGAATACGATGCCGCCATTCCGGCGGATGCAACGGCGTTGGCGGCAAATTACTCGGCGCCCTGGTCACGGGTTCGGATTAACCTGAAGCTGGTGAAGATGCCGCAACGGGAAATCGTTGCGACGGAAACGTTCGAACGCCGCATTCGCGCCAAGGCCAATACGATGACGGACATTATCGCCGCGTTCGACGACGCGCTCGGCAAAGCTCTGAAATCGGCTGTGGTGTGGACTTTGAAGACCGGCGAGAAACACAAGTCTAAACCGCGGAGGCGAACGCGATGACCCATGTACTGCACCGTCGTACCGACTGGATGCCGCCGACCGCCGTAAAGGGTGAGGGCGTGTTCATAATCGACGCCGATGGCAAACGGTACCTCGATGCATCGGGCGGTGCCGCGGTATCCTGTCTCGGCCATGGTCATCCGAAGGTGATCGAGGCGATCAAGCAGCAGGCCGAGACGATGGCCTTCGCGCATACCGCCTTCTTCACGTCGGATGTCGGCGAGGAATTGGCGGATCGATTGGTTGCGACGTCGCCCGACGGCTTGGACTACGTCTACTTCGTATCCGGCGGGTCGGAAGCGGTCGAAGCCGCACTCAAGATGGCGCGGCAATTTCACGTGGAGTCCGGCCAGTCGCAGCGTCGGCACGTGATCGCGCGCTGGCAAAGCTATCACGGTAATACGCTGGGCGCGCTGTCCGCGGGCGGCAATCGCTGGCGGCGTGAACAATTCGCGCCGATGCTGATGGAAGCCCATCACATCTCACCATGTTTCTCCTATCGCTTCCGGGCGGACGACGAGACCGAAGAAGAGTATGGCCTGCGTGTCGCGGATGAGCTGGAAGCGAAGATCAAGGAACTCGGCGAGGATACGGTCGCGGCATTCATCGCTGAGCCGGTCGGTGGCGCGACGTCGGGCGCCATCACGGCGGTGCCGGGTTACTTTAAGCGTATCCGGGAAATTTGCGATCGGTACGGCGTCTTGCTGATCCTGGACGAGGTGATGTGCGGGATGGGCCGGACCGGATCGCTATTCGCCTGCGAGCAGGAAGGTATCACGCCGGATCTGATCTGCATCGCCAAGGGACTTGGCGCCGGATATCAGCCGATTGGCGCGGTCATGTTGACCGGCGCCATCTACGACGCCATGCGAAACGGTTCCGGGCTGTTCCAGCATGGGCATACCTATTTGGGCCATCCGGTGGCCTGTGCTGCCGCCCTCGCGGTTCAGAAAGTCATCGAGGAAGAAGACTTGCTGTCGCGCGTCCGCAAGATGGGGTCGGTGTTGAACGATGCGCTGACCGAGCGGTTCGGCAATCACCACCATGTGGGCGATATTCGCGGCCGGGGTTTGTTCCAGGCGATCGAGCTCGTGCAGGACCGTGCGAGCAAACAGCCGTTCGATCCCGCGAATAAGCTGCATGCGCATATCAAGCAACAGGCGATGGATCATGGTCTGATCTGCTATCCGGGCGGCGGCACGATTGACGGCAAGCTCGGCGATCATGTCTTGCTTGCGCCGCCCTTTATCGTCGATGAGGCCAATATTTCGGAAGTCGCCGACCGGCTGGAACAATCGGTCAATGCCGCGATATCCGATGTTGGAGCATGAAATATTCCCGCGACGGTTGACGCGCCGGAATTTCGATAGGCATAGTTACAAATAGATGACGGCATAGGTTGTCGGGCGGGCCAGATCGGGGCAGGATTTTGGGGCGTCAACCGGACCAATATGCCAGGTATACGCATGGACAACGCTTAAGGTGCGGTCTTGCGACTATTGGGGACGCGTCCTCTCGCCGGTTCTCTGGGACCGGTGGCCTGGATGGTTTTATGGCCCGGCGTTAGCACCACGGTGTGCAGCGAACGCCCGAAGCCGTCAAATTTTCAATTTAGTAGGGATTTGCCGCCGCCCTTCGGCTTGGGGGAGCGTGGCGACGGCAGAGGTGTGCACAAGGGAACTAGGTCCATTCCGTCCGGGTAGTTGGCCCGGTAGCGGATTTCCAAAAAACGAACGATCAATATCAATTGAGAGGAGCTGTTACATGTCATTCAAGAACATCCTAATTGCATCGGTGGCCGTTGTCGGCGTGGCGATGCTGATGCCCGCAGCCGGCCATACGGCCGAGAAGCGATTTATCAGTATCGGGACCGGCGGCGTAACCGGCGTCTATTATCCGACCGGCGGCGCGATCTGCCGGCTCGTCAACAAGGGCCGGAAGTCGCATGGTATTCGCTGTTCGGTCGAATCCACCGGCGGATCGGTATACAACATCAACACGATCCGTGCCGGTGAGCTCGACTTCGGCGTTGCCCAGTCGGACTGGCAATATCATGCCTATAACGGCACGTCGAAGTTCAAGGACAACGGGGCGTTTAAAGATCTGCGGGCCGTGTTCTCGGTCCATCCGGAGCCGTTCACCGTCGTTGCTCGTGCGGATGCGAACATCAAAGCGTTCGAGGATCTCAAGGGCAAGCGGGTCAATATCGGTAATCCCGGTTCTGGTCAGCGCGGTACGATGGATATCGTCCTGAAGGCGCTTGGGTGGACGACCAAGGATTTCAAGCTGGCTTCCGAGTTGAAGTCGGCGGAACAGAGCCAGGCGCTGTGCGACAACAAGATCGACGCCATGATCTTCACCGTCGGGCATCCGTCGGGTTCGATCAAGGAAGCGACGACCTCCTGTGCGTCGGTGCTCGTCGACGTTAAAGGTCCGGCCATCGCCAAGCTGGTGAAGGACAACGACTTTTATCGGACCGCGACGATTCCGGCCGGTATGTATAACGGAACGGATCGTGACGTAACGACCTTCGGCGTCGGCGCGACCTTCGTGTCCTCGTCCAAGGTTCCGAACGAAGTCGTGTATCAGGTGGTCAAAGCAGTGTTCGAAAACTTCGGCCGCTTCAAGAAACTTCATCCGGCATTCAAAGTGCTCAAGGAAAAAGAGATGATTAAAGACGGTCTCTCTGCGCCGCTGCACGACGGTGCCAAGAAGTACTACAAGGAAAAAGGTTGGATGTAAGGCCAACGCAACGAGGGGGAGGCTCAATGGGTCTCCCCCTCATTTCCTAACTCAAGATAAAAACAGTTTTCTAGCGTCCGCGCTCCGTCCGGAGTCGCGCGAAAACCGACTAACCGGGCGCAGTCAGGGGGGACATGATGACCGACGAAAATTCACAGTCGACGCAGATGTCGGACGACGATCTGCAGGATCTCGTAGCTTCATCCGATACGGGCGCGCGAAACCCGGTTGGTCCGGTGGGGACCGCATTGGCCGGGCTCGCGCTTCTATGGTCCCTCTTTCAATTGTGGATCGCTTCGCCTTTGCCGTTCTTGCCGGGCAATCCGATACCGGTTCTGAACGACACGGAGACACGGTCGATCCATCTGGCGTTCGCCGTGTTCCTCGCCTTCATGGCTTATCCGGCGTTGAAGCGGTCGCCGCGCGATCGCATTCCCATCCTGGATTGGGTTTTAGCGCTCGCCGGCGCCTTTGCCGCCGCCTATCTTTTCCTGTTTTACGCCGAGCTGTCCGAACGCCCGGGAGCCCCGATCCAACAGGACCTGATCGTGGCCGGCATCGGCCTGGTAACCTTGCTGGAAGCGACGCGACGCGCGCTTGGGCCCCCTTTGATGATCGTCGCGATCGTTTTCCTGCTCTACGTGTTCTTCGGCGATTCCTCCGTTGTACCGGAAGCGATCCGATGGAAGGGCGCGTCCTTCACCAAGGCAATGTCGCACCAGTGGCTGACCACCGAGGGGGTGTTCGGGATCGCGCTCGGCGTGTCGTCGGGATTCGTGTTTCTGTTCGTCCTGTTCGGGTCGCTCTTGGACAAGGCGGGCGCCGGCAACTATTTCATCAAGGTGGCGTTTGCGCTGCTCGGTCATTTGCGCGGCGGGCCGGCCAAGGCGGCCGTCCTCGCGTCGGCCATGACCGGTTTGATCTCCGGCTCTTCGATCGCCAATGTGGTGACCACCGGGACATTCACGATCCCGCTCATGAAACGCGTCGGGTTCACGCCCGAGCAGGGCGGATCGGTCGAGGTGGCTTCATCGGTGAACGGCCAGATTATGCCGCCCGTGATGGGCGCGGCGGCCTTCCTGATGGTCGAATATGTAGGCATTCCCTATGTCGACGTAATCAAGCACGCCTTCCTGCCGGCGGTTATCTCCTACATCGCGTTGCTCTACATCGTGCATCTCGAAGCGTTGAAGAAAGACATGCAAGGTTTGCCGAAACCCGGCGGACCGGTGACCATCCAGCAGCGTCTGATCCGATGGGGTATTTCGGTCTGCAGCATCATCATCGTCGCCGGGGTCATCTATTTCGGGATCACCATGATCCAAAGCACCTTCGGTGACTTTTCGGTCTGGATTTTGGCCGTACTGATCCTCGTGATCTATCTGGGGTTAGTGTGGTTCGCCGCCCAGCAGCCCGATCTTGAACTCGACGATCCGAATGCGCCGGTCGTGGAGTTGCCCATGTTCGCGGTGACCGCGAAGACCGGTTTGCACTTCTTGCTGCCGATCGTCGTGCTTGTCTGGTTCCTCATGGTGGAACGCAAGTCGCCGGGACTGTCGGCATTCTGGGCCAGTGCCCTGATGATCTTCATCCTGCTGACACAGCATCCGCTGAAGGCCCTATTCCGCAAGGGCAGCGATGTCGGTTTCGCGGCACGGCGGGGCTGGGGCGAATTGATAGACGGATTGATCGCCGGCGCCCGAAACATGATCGGTATCGGCGTCGCCACGGCGGCGGCGGGTATCATCGTCGGAACCGTCACCCTGACCGGTATCGGCCAGGTCATGACGGAATTCGTCGAAATCATCTCCGGCGGCAGCCTGATCCTTATGCTGGTCTTTGTTGCCGTCATCAGCCTGATCCTCGGAATGGGACTGCCCACCACGGCGAACTACATCGTGGTGTCGTCGCTGATGGCAGGCGTTGTCGTGCAACTCGGCGCGCAAAACGGCTTGATCGTTCCGCTGATCGCCGTGCATCTATTCGTGTTCTATTTCGGTATCATGGCGGATGTGACGCCACCGGTGGGGCTGGCATCCTTTGCCGCCGCGGCGGTGTCCGGCGGTGATCCGATCAAGACCGGTTTCGTCGCCTTCTTCTACTCGCTGCGCACGGTCATTCTGCCGTTCCTGTTTATCTTCAACACCGATCTGTTGTTGATCGATGTGGGGTTGGTCGACGGAATCTTCGTCTTTATCGTGGCGACAATCGCCATGCTCTTGTTCGCCGCGGGGACGCAAGGATTCTTCCTGGCGCGCAGCCGGATTTGGGAATCCGTAGCCTTGATCTTGATCGCCTTCACGTTGTTCCGACCCGGGTTCTGGCTCGACATGGTGCATCCCCCCTTCGTAGCCGGCGATCCGGCGCAGATCATCAAGGTCGCGGAGGCACAGCCGGCAAACGGCACACTTCGCGCGCAGCTTGAGGGTGAAAACTTGGACGGCAAGTTGATCTCGACCACGTTGGTAATGCCGCTTGGTCCGAAAGCGGATGGCGCGAAGCGGCTTGCCGTCGGCGGTATCGAGGTGCTGATCGAGGACGGGAAGGTACTCGTCGACAACGTCATCCCGAACACGGCAGCATCGGATGCGAAGATCGACTTGGATTGGTTGGTCAAGAGTATCGATCTGCCGAGCGACCGGATGGCCAAGGAGGTGTTCTATATCCCGGCCCTCTTGCTTTTGGTCGTGGTGTGCTTGATACAGCGTCGCCGCGCCGGAGCCGCCGCGACGGCTTTGGCCTGAAATCGGAGACAATAGCGATGTACAAAGATATTCTGCTGACCGTGGACCTGGGGCATGAAAGCTCCTGGTCCAAGGCGTTGCCCGTAGCGGTCGAATACGCCAAAGCCTATGGCGCCACGCTCCATGTCATGACGGTCGTGCCCGATTTCGGCATGAGCATCGTCGGCTCATTTTTCCCCGAAGGGTTTGAGAAAAAAGCGATCGATGAAGTGAAGCAGAAGTTGGATGCATTCTGCGGCGAACATATTCCGTCGGATATTGCGGTCCAGCATATCGTCGGCCATGGCGTCGTCTACGAGGAGATACTTCGGGTCGCGGAGGAAACGACGCCGGACCTCATCGTGATGGCGTCGCATCGGCCCGAGTTGAAGGACTACCTGATCGGGCCCAACGCCGCACGGGTGGTTCGCCATGCGAACTGTTCGGTCCAAGTGGTTCGCGGCTGATTTCGGGTCGCCGGCGCGACCGCTGGATCCCATACACGACCGTTCACAAGGATGCGAGATTACGGCGAGGTAGCGCCGTAGGCTCTTGCGTGCCGACGGCCGCCGGGTAAATCTCTATAGACGCCCGACAATTCGTCACAGGAGCGGCACGTGCGCGTCGGAACCCTATGGCCACCGCCGGTCTTTTTGATCATGTTCATCAGCGTCCTTGCGATGCCGGTACGAGCGGCCGACGTGGTCCTGGAACCGGATGTCATCGAGATTCCGGCGGGGTCGTTCATCTTTGGGTCGGATAGGGCCGAGCGCGAGGCGGCATACCAGCTGGACGAGGCCGCCTACCGCCATCGGGTGACCCGAGACAGTAAATGGTACGAGAGCGAGTTCGCCCGGCAGGACGGGTCGACGCCGCGATTCTTCATCACGCGGACGCCCGTGACCAATGCTCAATACCGCGCCTTCGTCGAGGCGACAGGCCGGCCCGCCCCGGATGTCGATGCCAAGACCTGGCGAAGCTACGGCCTCATCCATCCTTGGCCGCGCACCCGGCGGCATGCCTGGAAGAACGATATGCCGCCGCCGGGACGGGCCGATCATCCCGCCGTACTGGTCAGCTTTGAGGATGCCAAGGCCTATGCGGCGTGGCTTTCGAAGGTTACAGCCTTCCGGTGGCGGCTGCCGACGGAGCGCGAATGGGAAAAAGCGGCTCGGGGGGACGATGGCCGGCGTTTTCCCTGGGGCGACCGATTCGACGCCTCGCGCCTTAATAGCCATGACAATGGATCATTCGATACGGTTCCGGTAGGAAGTTTCCCGAATGGCGCCAGCCCTTTCGGAATGCTGGATGCGGCGGGCCAGGTGTTCGAATGGACGGCGACCGCGGCGGGCAGCGGTCGATCGATCGTGAAGGGCGGTTCGTGGGACGACAAGGGCTGCGGTGTGTGCCGGCCGGCCGCGCGGCATTCCCGGCCGCATTTCTTGAAACATATTCTGGTCGGGTTCCGCCTCGTACGGGAAGATCGATGAACGTCTACCCAGCCGGTTGTCTGTTGCCGCGTGCTGGGGTAAGTCAAACCCAACACAGTCGGTGCACCGAATGACCAACTTTTCGAATATCGATCTGACGACGCTTTCCACCGAAGAACTCGAACAGATGCGCGACGCGGGCGAGTTGGTGCGCGAATGCTATCGGGTGTTGGGCAAGACCGGTGACAACGTCGTTGGGGAAATCCTCAAAGGGGAAGAGACATTTTACGAATGGAATCACTATCCCGACGGCGACGTGTATGACGGCGTGACCCATTCCCAGTTCTATTACCATGCCCATGAAGCCGGCGACCGGCCTGGCGAACACGGTCATTTTCATACGTTCCTTCGGCCGGACGGTATGCCGCCGGGGATCGCGCCGGCGCCCGTTGACGACTACGAACCGCCGGAAGATCCCGATGATGCGCTAAGCCATATTGTTGCAATTTCCATGGATCCGAAAGGATTCCCGATTAAGCTTTTCACCACGAACCGCTGGGTTACGGACGAGATCTGGTACACGGCGCCGGATGTTTGCCGACTGCTGTATTGCTTCGACATCGATCACACCCAACCGTCTTGGCCGGTCAATATTTGGATCACCAACATGTTGATCCTGTTCCGGCCGCAAATTAAGGAAATGATCTACGCGCGGGATGCCGCGGTAGAGGTATGGCGGAAGGCCCATCCCGACACGAATGTTTTCGAGGACCGCGAATTGGAGGTCACCAGTGAGATGTCGGTCGATGTCGATGAGCAGTTGGTGAAGGTTCAGCAGGCGCTGGCGGACCGCGGCTCCGGCGGGTAATCGAACGCTACTGTCGGCTATTTGGTTGTGGCTGCGCGGGGGGGGGGCCCGCAGTTGTTGCAAGGTTCCACGGGCAAATCTCTCTTAAGCCAGCCGGGCATTGTCTTGCCGCGTCCGAACATTCCCTCGGCGACGTCTGCGACCTGTGTAAAGCCATGTTCCTTAAGGTAGCCTTGGGCCCAGTGGGAGCGTCCGCCGACCGCGCAGATCAAGGCGATCGGGCGCATTTTGTCGCCCTTCACGGCTTCCAGAACCGCATTTTTGAACGCGGCTTTGCCGGCAGGATTATGCATCGTAATGGGAATCGACCCTTTCGGAATGCCGGATTTTTCCCATTCGCCGGGCGAGCGGATATCGATCAGCGTCAGCGAACCGTTAACCATGCCGTTGTAGGCTTCTATGGCGGAAATCCGCTTTTCCGCAGCCTGTACGGAGGTTTGGCCACCGAACTGGCCGAATACCAGCGCCAAGACGATGATGGATATGCGAAGAATTTGAAATGTCATAGTGGACCTCACGATAGGCCCAAGTGTGACCATGATCAACGACGTGTCGATCAAATTCCCGTTAAATGAACGTGTTAACCTAATCGCAATGAATATTGCCGTAAAACAGGGCGTGTACATGCGAGTTAGGTCCGACTTCTCGTAATTTAGTTGATATTTGAGCGGGTTTTTACGGATATGGATTCGAAACAAGCGAACAACGCCGAGGTTTCGCAGCTCAAAGCGGATGACGTGAAACGCCTATTGACCGATCCTTCGGTCGAAACGCGCGCGGAAACGGCCGCTAAGGTTGCCGGCGAGTTCGGCATGGGGACGCTTTCGCCGGGCGAGCGCGAGATCGCCCAGGAAATTTTCCGCGTCATGGCGAAGGATGTGGAACTTCTCGTCCGTGAAACGCTCTCCGAAAGTATCCGCGACATTCCCGATGTTTCCAGCGACATCGCGCGCGTTCTCGCCGAGGACAAAAGCGATAGCGTCGCGCTACCGATCCTTGAATTTTCCAAGGCGCTTTCCGACGACGATCTCGTCGACATTTTGGAAACGTCCAAGCCGAACCGCCACGTGGCAATTGCCCAGCGCGAAGAGGTCTCCGCCGTCGTTTCGGAAGCGATCGTCGATAAAGGTAACGAGGACGCGGTCGTCGCGTTGGTCTCCAACAGCGGCGCCGATATCGCGGAACCGACCTTCGACAAGGTGGTCGATAAGTTCGGTGAGAATGAACGTGTTCAGGAACCGCTGGTCAAGCGCGAGAAATTGCCGCTGACGGTGGCCGAGCGCTTGGTCGCCAAGGTCTCGTCCAGCTTGAAAGAGTATCTTGTCACCCATCACGAGCTGTCGCCGGAAGTGGCCAGCGACCTATTGCTCGAAAGCCGCGAGCGTGCCGTCGTCCGGTTGTTGGGCGATGACGAAGATCAGCCCGATGTCGGTGAACTCGTCCAACAGATGGATGAGCATGGCCGCCTAACGGCATCGATCATCCTCCGCGCCTTGTGCACCGGCGATCTCAATTTCTTCGAGGCGGCCCTGGCTCATAAGGCCGACGTGGCGCTGCATAACGCCCGGGTTCTGATCCATGACGATGGTGATCTCGGCCTCAAGGCGTTGTACGAAAAGGCGGCATTGCCGCAACGGCTTTTTCCGGCTTTCTGCAGTGCGTTGGACATTGCGAAGATTTCCGAAGGCGAGCGCAGCGACAGCGATCCGGATTGGCGGTCCCGCCTCATCATGGAACGTGTGCTGACCCAGTTCGAAGGGTCGGTGGACTGCGACGCCGAAGATGTGGATTACCTGCTTGGCCGTCTGGCCCGTACCGTCGAAGGCGGTGCTGCCCAGCACCTCTAATTCGTCGCGATAGTGGCGATGGTCCCGCCACCGCACGACCCGATCGCTCCCCTGCATCGAATTTCGTGAGCGCGCAATCCGTATTCGGTAGCGCTTCACCGGTTGAATCGGCGCTGCCGGCGCGGCACCATGCTGCCCATCCCAAGGAGGCAGCCATGTCCGATAAGCCCGTTGTTCTCGTCACGCGAAAGTTACCGGATGAGGTCGAGGACCGTTTGCAGCGGTCGTTCGAACCCATTCTCAATCCCGACGACACGCTCTACTCGGCCGATGACCTGGTGCGGCTCGCGGATGGGGCGTTTGCCATTCTGCCGTGCCATACGGAACATATTTCGGCCGAGGTCGTGGCCCGGCTGCCGGACAGCGTGAAAGCGGTCGCGAATTTCTCTGTGGGTGTCGATCATTGCGACCTTGCCGCCGCCAAGGACCGCGGGTTGATCGTGACGAACACGCCGGATGTGCTCAGCGACGCAACGGCCGAAATCGCCATCCTGTTGATGTTGGGCGCGGCACGCCGGGCGGGAGAAGGGGAACATTTGGTTCGCTCCGCCGGCTGGCGCGACTGGAGCCCGAAATTCATGGTCGGAACGCAGGTAACGGGCAAGCGCCTCGGCATCATCGGCATGGGGCGGGTCGGGCAGGTGGTGGCGCGGCGCGCCCGCGGTCTCGACATGGACATCCATTACTACAACCGAAACCGCCTCGCCGCCGAGTTGGAGGCCGGGGCGGTTTTCCATGACAGCTTGGACTCGCTGCTGAGCGTCTCGCAGTTCTTGTCGATCCATTGCCCGGCCACGCCGGAAAGCCGGGGACTGATGGACGCTGAGCGGATCGCCCAGTTGCCCGACGGCGCGGTACTGATCAATACGGCGCGGGGTGCGGTGGTGGATGACGATGCGCTGATCGACGCCCTGGCATCGGGCAAGCTTGCCGCTGCCGGACTGGACGTCTTCAACAACGAACCCGACATCGATCCCCGTTACCGGAGCCAACCCAACACATTCCTGCTGCCGCATATCGGAAGCGCGACGGCTGAAACACGGATCGCCATGGGGAATCGCGCCATCGACAATCTCGAAGCGATCGCCGCCGGACGGGAGCCAGCCGATCGGGTGGCGTGACCGGCGTACCCCGCATTTCATGCCGCAGCTGCACAGTTTTTGATCAGTAAATCGTGATTGCGTTCCGACCCGGGGAGGAGTGTGTTGACTCCCCGGACCTAATCCCAGAGTGTATAGTTTATTGGTTGTAGGGAGCTCAGTTGTCCGGACTAATTGCCCAATTATAAAAGACAATTTCGGACCAGTTGTGCTTGCCCCGGCATTAGCTACCTGCATGCGAACAGGATTGTATGACAGTCTTCTTTGGCCAACGGAAGCTGTCTGTTTCTACGAACGGGAGGTTTATTCTTATGGCTGAGATCAAGACAGAGAACGGTACTGGTGGGAAAGCGCGTCGCCGCTTTTTGAAGGGTGCCGTCATGGGGACCGCCGGTGTTACCGCGGCTGTGGCGATGCCGAACGTTTCGCGCGCGCAAACCATCAATTTGAAGATGCAGGGTTCGTGGGGCGCCAAGAGCGTGTTCACCGACATGGCGAAGCAATACGTCGAGCGCGTCGAGAAGATGGCGGGCGGCCGGGTCAAGATCGACTATCTGCCGGCCGGCGCGGTCGTGAAGGCGTTCCAGGTTCAGGACGCCTGTCACAAGGGCGTGCTGGACGCCGGCCATACGGTCACCGCGTATTGGTACGGGAAGAACAAGGCGGCGTCCCTGTTCGGTACCGGCCCGGTGTTCGGCTGTAATGCGGCGCAAATTCTTGCGTGGATCCACTACGGTGGCGGCAAGGACCTGTATCGCGAACTCGTCCAGGACAAGCTGAAATTGAACCTCGTCGGTTTCTTCACGATGCCGATGCCGACGCAACCGCTCGGTTGGTTCAAGAAGAAGGTCAGCAATGTCAACGACATGAAGGGTCTCAAGTACCGCACGGTCGGTCTTGCGACGGACATCATGCAAGGCATGGGCCTGAAGGTCACGCAGCTGCCGGGCGGTGAAATCATGCCCGCGCTGGAAAAAGGCGTGATCGAAGCGTTCGAGTTCAACAATCCGACAGCGGACAGCCAGTTCGGCGCGCAGGATGTCTCGAAGCATTATCACATGGGCAGCTACCATCAGGCCGCCGAGTTCTTCGAGGTCATCTTCAACAAGCGCAAGTATGACGGGTTCCCGAAGGAAGTTCAGGCAATCCTCGAATATTCGGCCGAAGCGGCGAACACCGCCAGCTACGGGTACGCCATGAACTTGTATTCGGCCGACCTTCAGAAGCTCATCAACAAGAGCAAGGTCAACGTCTACCGCACCGACACGTCGATCATGAAAGCCCAGTTGGATTCATGGGACACGGTCCTCGAGCGGTTGAACAAGGATCCGTTCTTCAAGAAGGTCGTCGACAGTCAGAAGGCGTGGAGCCAACGGGTTGCGTTCTACGACTTGGTCAACTCGGCCGACTACAAGCTTGCTTACGAGCATTACTTCCCCGGCAAGTTGCCATTCTAAAGGTAACGGCCAGGGGAGCGTCGCAGTGACGGCGAATTAAGGGGCGGCGCAGTACGCGCCGCCCCACCCCTGTTCTATCCGGACATTTATCGGGGGCATCCGATGGAACGGTTGATATTCATCATCGATAGTTTCACCGCATGGGTTGGTAAGGCCTTTGCCTGGTGCATTTTGATCCTGACATTCGGCGTCGGCTATGAAGTTTTCGTGCGTTACGTCCTGCGCGATCCGACGGCTTGGGCGTTCGACATCAGCTACATGATGTATGGCGCGCTGTTCATGATGGCGGGGGCTTATACCCTGTCGCGCGACGGCCATGTGCGCGGCGACGTGGTGTACCGGCTCTGGAAGCCGAAGACCCAGGCCAAGGTCGAGTTGGTCCTCTACATTCTATTCTTCTATCCGGGTGTTACGGCGTTGATGCTCGCCGGCTACGACTACGCCAGCGAATCCTGGTTCTACAAAGAAGTCAGCGTGATGAGCCCCGCCAACGTCCCAATCTTCCAATTCAAGATGATCATCCCGGCCGCGGGCGCGCTGCTGTTCATTCAGGGGATCGCCCAGGTCTGCCGCTGCATCATCTGCATCAAGACCGGTGAATGGCCAGCGCATTCCGAAGATGTCGAGGAAATGGAGACGGTGCTTCAACACCAACATGATGTGGAGTTGGCTGGGTCGGCACCGTCCACGCCGACGAGCGACGGGGGTGACAAATGACCGACCCGCAAATCGCCGTCTTCATGCTCGGCATCTTCATTTTGACGATCATGCTGGGCTTCCCGATTGCCTTCACGCTGGTCGCGATGGGTATCGCCTTCGGTTATTACGCTTATTTCGATGCCGAGCGGATGCAGTCCATCTTCGACAATCGTATCTTCGATTTGTTGGTCAATCAGACCTATTCGGTGATGGCGAACGACGTTCTCACCGCGGTCCCGCTATTCCTGTTTATGGGTTACATCGTCGAACGGTCGAACATCGTCGACCGGTTGTTCGTGACGCTGCAGATCGCCGCGCGGCGCTTGCCGGGATCAATGGCGATTGCGGCGCTCGCCACCTGCGCCTTGTTCGCGACGGCGACCGGCATCATTGGCGCCGTGGTCACGTTGATGGGGTTGCTCGCCTTCCCGTCGATGCTGCGCGCGAAATACAACACCAGTTTTGCCGCCGGTGTGATTTGTGCGGGTGGCTGTCTCGGCATTCTCATCCCGCCCAGCATCATGCTCATCGTCTACGCGGCGACCTCTAACGTGTCGGTCGTCCGGCTGTATGCGGGGGCGATCCTGCCCGGCTTCATGCTTGCCGGACTTTATATCCTGTACGTGATCGGGCGCGCTTGGTTGAATCCGTCGCTTGCACCAAAGCTTAAGGACGAGGACGTCGGGGACCATAGCTTCATGCAGGTCCTGTGGATGATGGCCACGTCCTTCTTCCCGCTGGCCTTTTTGATCCTATCGGTTTTGGGCGCGATCCTGTTCGGGCTGGCGACGCCGTCCGAGGCGGCCTCGATGGGCGCATTGGGCGGCTTGTTGTTGGCGGCCGCCTATCGTGCGCTGACCTGGGACAGATTGAAGGAATCGGTCTATCTGACCGTCCGCACGTCGGCGATGGTGTGCTGGTTGTTTGTCGGATCGTGGACGTTCTCCTCGGTGTTCTCCTATCTCGGCGGGCATGACATCATCAAGGATTGGGTTCTCGCGATGAACCTGACCCCGGTGATGTTCCTGATACTGGCGCAGTTGATCATCTTCCTGTTGGGCTGGCCGCTGGAATGGTCCGAGATCATCATCATCTTCGTGCCGATCTTCCTGCCGATGCTGCCGATATTCGGGATCGACCCGCTGTTCTTCGGTGTCCTGGTGGCGCTGAACCTGCAGACGTCCTTCCTGACACCCCCTATGGCCATGGCGGCGTATTACCTGAAAGGGGTTGCGCCGCCGCATGTTCAACTGGTCGAGATTTTCAAGGGCGTGTTGCCATTTCTCTCGATGGTGTTTCTGGCGATGGCCCTTCTCTACATCTTCCCGGAGATCGCGCTATGGCTGCCGAGTGCGGTGTACGGCAAATGATGCGAATGCGTCGGGATAATCCGTGGCCGGTGGGGAGGTGCGCGTCGTGAGCGATGCGCCCCTGACATCGGTCTCCCTCGCCCGGCAAATCCGCGACGGCCTCGTCGATGCGGAGGAGGTGGTCCGCGCCTGTCTCGGGCGAATCGACGAGGCGGAAGCAGAAGTACAGGCTTGGGCCCATCTGGACGCCGACTACGCAATCCAACAGGCGCAGCAGTTGGATGCTGTGCGAGGGGCCGCGGATGTCGTCGGGCCGCTGCACGGCCTCCCCGTTGGCGTGAAGGACATCTTCGATACGGCGGACCTGCCGACGGAGAACGGCACCGTTATCGACGCCGGCCGTCAGCCGGAGGAAGACTCCTTTGTCGTCTCCCAACTCAAGGAAGCCGGCGCGGTCATCCTCGGCAAGACGGTGACGACCGAGCTTGCGGTCTATGCCCCCGGGAAAACCCGGAACCCGCACAATCCGGCGCATACGCCCGGCGGGTCGTCCAGCGGGTCCGCGGCGGCGGTCGCAGCGGGCATGGTGCCGCTGGCGATTGGTACACAGACCAACGGCTCGACCATTCGTCCGGCCGCCTATTGCGGCGTATTCGGATTCAAACCCACGCATGGCCTGATTTCCCGGACCGGCGTCCTGGAGCAGTCGCGGGCGTTGGATACGATTGGTGTCTTCGGCCGGTCGGTCGAGGATATCGCGTTGCTGGCCCAATCGATCATGGCGTATGACGAGGCGGATTCGGATAGCCGCCTGCGGGCGCGCCCCCGTCTGCTGGAGGTTGCTGGTGAGGAGCCGCCGCTCGACCCCATGTTCGCTTTCGTGAAGACTCCGGTGTGGGAGACCGCGACGGAGGAAACACAAGCGGCCTTTGCCGAGCTATCGTCCTTCCTGGGCGATCAGTGCGACGAGGTGCCGCTGCCGGATCCCTTCGATCAGGCGCTCGACTGCCACCGCACAATCCTCTGCGCCGACCTGGCGAAGAGTTTCGCGCATTACCATCGCGCCGGCGCCGACCGGTTGAGCGAAACGCTGCGCGAAATGATCGAGGAGGGCCAGAAGATTTTGGCGGTCGACTACAATCGAGCCATCGATTGGGTCGCGGTCCTCAACGCAGGGCTGGAGCAGATTTTCGACCGCTACGACGCGATCCTAACGCCGGCGACCGCGGGAACCGCACCGTCGGGCTTGGAGTCGACCGGCAGCCCGGCCTTTTGCACGCTCTGGACATTGTGCGGCACGCCGGCGATCACGGTGCCGCTGATGCAGGGGAGTGACGGCCTGCCGCTTGGCGTACAGCTGGTCGGCCGTCGCGGTGACGATGCGCGACTGCTGCGGACGGCGCGTTGGCTAACGGCCCATGTGGAGTCGGCGGAGGACTGAGTGCGATGCGAATAAGGATACGAGAACGATGATGGACAAGATCTTTGCCGCCGTTTCGTTGATCATGCTGTTTGGTTTCGTCGGCGTGGTGATCGGGTTTGTCGCCGAAGTGGATCTGGCGATCGTCGTTATCATCGTGTTGCTGATGGCGAGCTACGATTTCTGGAAGACGCTGTGGCGAGGCAACGGCAAGAGCGACTAGCCAGGCCGAACGTCGCGACCCATTACCCGAATAACGGCAGATCGAGCGCCGTCGCCGCCCAGCGCCCCGCGGCGACGAGCCGTTGTTCGTGCCCATTGCGCGCCACCAGCGTAACCCCCAACGGCAGCCCCTGCGGACCGGTATCCACCGGCAGGTGAAGGCAGGGAACATGCAGTGCCGTCCACATCCGATTGAAGAGCGCATTGCCCGTGGCATGGAGGCCTTCCGGTGCTTCGCCGGGGGCGCTTAGCGTGATCGCAATATCGTCGCCCAGCGCCTTGGCGAAATCGCTGCGGGCCTGACCGAAGACGTAACGGGCTTCGGCGATCTTCTCCTCGCTGCAGTCGAGGCCCGCGCGGATAAATTCTTGTGTCGGGGGCGCGATCAGATCCCAGCTTTCTTCCCGTTCAACTGCGAGGTGCCGGGCCATCTCATATTGCAGGACCGTGTCCTGGGAGTCGAAAACGGGAGCAAGGGAGGCGTCGAGCTCCAACTCCCGCAACCCGGCGCCCGCGCTGCCGAGGCGGCCCGCTGTGGTCTCCAAGACGGCCTGGGCGCAGTCTTCCGCCTGATCCCAGACCGGCGTGCGGCAGATCGTGAAATTCGGTGCGGCGATGTCGGTCGTCTCCGGCCCCGGCAAGGCGTCGCTGGCGAGCACTGCATGAACCAACGGCAAGTCGTCCAAGCTCCTAACGTAGTAGCCCATCGTATCGAGCGAGGCGGCAAGGTTTTTCGCACCGGTGAAGTCGGTCCAGCCGAAGCTGGGCTTGAAACCGATGACGCCGCAATAGGCGGCCGGACGAATCACCGAGCCGGACGTTTGAGTGCCGAAGGCCAGCGGCGTCATGTCGTCGGCCACCGCGGCCGCCGAGCCGCTGGACGATCCGCCGGGCGTGTGGGCCGGGTTGCGCGGGTTGGCGGTCTTGCCGGGAAATCGATGGGCGAATTGGGTCGTGACGGTCTTGCCCATCAGCACGGCGCCCGCCGCCCGCAGCCGCTGCACCATGATGGCGTCCTTGCGCGGGGTATGGTCGGCGTAGATCGGCGAGCCGTAGGTCGTTGGCATGTCCTCGGTATCGATGATGTCCTTCAGGCCGATCGGAACCCCGTGCAGCGCACTGCTGGGCGTTTCCTGATCCCGCCGCGCGGCTTGTTCCAGGACCCGTTCCGGGTCGATGAACTGCCAGGCGCCGACCGTCCCTTCCCGGGCTTCGACGCGGGCGAGGCAGGCTTCGGCGAGGGCGGTCGCCGTTGTGGAGCCGTCGTGCAGACGCTTCGCCATGGCGCTCAGGGAGAGAGTATGCAGGTCGGTCATGGAAATCTGTCTCCTATACCCGCGAAGCGGTGTGCGAGACGCAGGCGCGCCATTGCCAAGGAGCAGCCCGCGGTATATAAGGCACGCCGCGACCGGGGAGTAGCTCAGCCTGGTAGAGCACTACGTTCGGGACGTAGGGGCCGGAGGTTCGAATCCTCTCTCCCCGACCAGTCGATTTAGTAATGTTATCATGCGAATAGCGGCTTCCGAAAGGGGCCGCTATTCGTTTGTCCGGCCGCAATTGGGCAAAATTTCTTAGGCCCGATTGGGAAATCACCGGCATCCGCCGTATTCGTTCGGTTTTCTTCCCAGCTAACGCCGGCAGCAAAAATGGCGAAATTCATCAAAGCCTTCTCGCGCATTTTTCAGTAGGGTTTCCGAGCCGAATTTTTGCGGTTGCCGGCCCAAGAGGGCCGAGCGCGCCTCGGGTCAGGGAAATCCATGCTGAAGACCGGTGATTATGTTCTCAATGCGCAGGCCGATCCTGCGGCCGTCTACGGCGAACAGCGCCGCGCCGTCCTGTCGCTGGAAGGGGCCGATTTAGCCCGCTCGACCATCGGCGCCTGGCCCGGCTATGCGCCGACGCCCCTTGTCGACCTTCCCGATATCGCGCGCGAGGCCGGGGTGGCGGCGGTTCATTACAAGGACGAATCCGGACGGTTCGGTCTCGGGAGCTTCAAGGCACTCGGCGGCGCCTATGCGGTGGTGCGGCATCTGATCCAGGTCATCGCGCGCGAGGCGGGAGAGACCCCCGCGGTCGGCGATGTCCTCGCCGGCCGGTACGCCGATATAGTGGCAGCCCAAACTGTCTGCTGCGCCACGGACGGTAATCATGGCCGCTCGGTGGCGTGGGGTGCGCAGACCTTCGGCTGCCGCGCCGTAATCTTCATTCATGCCACGGTCAGCGCGGGGCGTAGAGCGGCCATCGAGGCCTTTGGCGCAGAGGTGCGCCGAACCGCCGGCAACTACGACGATTCCGTCGCGGAGGCGGACGCCACCGCCAAGCGCGAAGAGTGGACCGTCGTGTCCGACACCTCCTATCCGGGATATCGCACGATTCCCTGCGACGTGATGCACGGATACACGCTGATGGCGCAGGAAGCGTATGACCAGCTTCCGGCAGGCCGTCCGGCAACGCACCAATTCGTGCAGACCGGCGTCGGGGGCATGGCCGCGGCCGTCTGTGCGCAAGGTTGGCAGCTTTTTGGGGCGGATCGTCCGCGGACGATCCTGGCCGATCCGACACGAGCAGCCTGTTGGTTCGAGAGCATCCGGGCGGGCAAACCGGTCGCGGTAACCGGGGATATCGATACGCTGATGGCGGGCCTTGCCTGCGGCGAGGTTTCGGAACTCGCGTGGGAGATCCTGGATCGGGGCGCCGACGCCGTCGTGGCCGTCGAGGATACGGATGCCGAGAATTGCATGCGGCGGCTGGCCGCTGGGGGCCCGAACACGCCGCCCGTCGTTGCCGGCGAAAGTGCCGTAGCCGGGTTGGCGGCCTTGCTGGCGGTGGCGAAAAACCCGTCGGCGCGCGATCAACTGGCTTTAACCGCCGAAAGCCGCGTGCTCTTATTCGGGACCGAAGGGGCGACGGACCCGGCGGTGTATGAGCAGATCGTTGGCCGGTCGGCGGATGCCGTAATGCGGCAGGCGGTGGACTAGGGATGCTAAATTTCGAGGTACCATGAGCGACATCAAAGACCCCATCGCGTTCGAACTGTTCAAGAATGCGATCTTTTCCATCGCCGACGAGATGGCGGTGACGATCTGCCGGACCACCTATTCCGGTATCCTGCGCGACAACATGGATTTCTCGACCTCGCTGTCGGACGGCGACGGGCAGGTGATCGCGCAGGGGCTGACCGTCGCGATGCATCTGGGCGCGATTCAGACGGCGCTCGCCTCGGTCATTCGCACCTTCGAAGGCGATATCCACGACGGCGATATCTTCGCCATGAACGACCCGTTCGACGGCGGGATGCATCTACCGGATATCTTCATCTTCAAGCCGATCTTCGTGGACGGAAAGCGGGTGGCCTTCGCGTCGACCACGGCGCATCAGGCGGATGTCGGCGGCCGGGTGCCCGGATCGAACGCTGCGGATTCGACCGAGATCTATCAGGAAGGGCTGCGCATCCCGCCCTTGAAGCTGATGGAGCGGGGCGAGCCAAACCGCACGCTTTGGTCCATGATCGAGAAGAATGTCCGTATCCCGGTCCAGGTCTTCGGTGATATGCGCGCGCAATTGGCCGCCTGCGAGATCGGGGCGCGGCAGCTGACCGAGTTGATCGAGCAGCACGGCGCAGAGGCGTCGGCCGTGTACATGCGCGAGGTGACGAACTACACCGAGCGGCTGACGCGAGCGGCGATTGCCGACTTGCCGGACGGCGAGGCGACCTTCGAGGATTGGATCGACGACGATGGCGTCGACGTCGGTCAACCCATTCGATTGTTCGTCAGGGTCAAGAAGCAGGGCGATGAAATCTCGTTCGACTGGGACGGCACGTCACCGCAGGTGCGGGGCGCGATCAACGCCACGCTGTCGGTGACGCGGGCCGCCTGCTTCACGGCGTTGAAGACCGTGCTGCCGGACGACGCGCCGAACAATGACGGGGTTTTCCGGCCGATTACGGTAACCGCGCCCGAAGGCACTGTCGCGAATGTGGTGCATCCCGGGTCTTGCGCCGCGCGGGCGCTGACGGGATTTCGCATGCTCGATTGCGCCTTCGGCGCCCTTGCCCGGCTAATCCCGGAACGGTCGATGGCGGCCTCCGACGGCGGAAATGTCGGCATATCCATCGGCGGCTATACCAAGGATCGCGACCCTTTCATCTATGTCGATTTCTCCTGCGGTACCTGGGGCGGCCGGCCTTTCGCCGACGGATTGGAGGGCAACTCCAACCTGTTCGTCAATATGGCCTCGCAATCGGTCGAGGTGACCGAAAGCGAACATCCGATCCAAATTCCGCGCTACGAACTGGCGCCCGACCGGGCCGGGGCCGGGAAGTTCCGGGGCGGGGTCCCGTTCTACCGCGATTACAAAATCCTGGCCGACGATGCGATCTTGCAATGCCGCGCCGACCGTCAGGTGGTCCGGCCCTACGGGTTGTTCGGGGGGCAGGCCGGCAAGCCCGGCGAGAATTTCGTCGATCCGGAGGGCCAGTGCGAGAAGGTCGAGTCCAAGATCACCAGCGAGGTGAAACGCGGCGACGTGTTCCGTTACGTGCTGCCCGGCGGTGGCGGATGGGGGGACCCGCTGGAGCGCGATCCGCAGGCGGTTCTGCGCGACGTACGGAACGAACTGGTCAGCGCGGCGCTCGCCGCCGAAGAATACGGCGTGATCGTCGATACGGCGGCGTGGCTGGTCGACGAGGCGGCGACCGACTCGCGCCGCACCGAGATGCGGGAACATCGGCAAGGTGACCCGGGCGATGTGTCTTGGGACGACGACGGCGCGTCCTCTCCCTTTCCGGCCGGGGGAGACTGACCGATGAGCGGATTCCGCGTGGGTGTGGATATCGGCGGCACCTTCACGGACATTGTGCTGATCAATGCCGAAGGGCGGCTGGTGACGAAGAAGATTTCGTCCAGCGTCTCGAACTATGCGACGGCCATCGTCGAGGGGCTCGCCGAGCTGTTCGACAACGCCGGGATTGCGCCCGACGAAATACAGGAGGTGATGCACGGAACGACCGTCGCGTCGAACGCGATCCTGGAACTCAAGGGCGCGAAGGTGGGGCTGATCGGCACCGACGGGTTTCGCGACATCCTCGAAATCCGGAACCTGCGGATGCCCCGTCTCTATGACCTGGAGTGGGTGAAGCCGCCGCCGCTGGTCGAACGGTATCTGCGCGTCACCGTTCCGGAGCGTGTCGACGCCAAGGGCAACGTGGAACAGGCGCTCACGCGTCAGGACGCCGAGGCGGCGGTAACGAAGCTGACTGACCAAGGCGTCGAGGCGATCGCCGTTTGCCTGCTCAATTCCTACGCCAACCCGGTGCATGAGAAGCTTCTGGCCGAAGCGATCGAGGCGAAAGCGCCGGGGCTGCCCTATTGCATCAGCTTCGACATCCTGCCCGAGATCAAGGAATACGAGCGGACCTCGACCACCGTGGTCAACGCTTACATCCTGCCGATCGTGTCCAAGTATTTGGAATCGTTGCGGGAAAACTTCGAAGCGAAGGAGATCGCCGCGCCCGTACTGTTGATGCAGTCCAACGGCGGCCTGACCCCGGCGGCGGAAGCCGCACGCAAGCCCGTCAACATCGTGGAATCCGGCCCCGCGGGTGGCGTGGTCGGCGCGCATGCGGTGGCGCGGCAGACCGGGCACAGCGATGTGGTCAGCTTCGACATGGGCGGCACCACGGCGAAGGCGTCCTTGATCGAGAACGGGGCTTACACCCGCTCGCAGGAATATTCCGTCGGTGGTGGCATTATGATCGGATCGCGCTTGCTGACGGGCGCGGGCTACTTGCTGAAGGTGCCGGCCATCGATCTCGCCGAGGTCGGGGCGGGCGGCGGGTCCATCGTTTGGATCGACGCCGGCGGCGCGCTGCGCATCGGACCGGAAAGCGCGGGCGCGGAACCGGGGCCCGTCTGCTACGACCAGGGCGGTGAAGACCCGACGGTCACCGATGCGAATGTCATCCTGGGATATTTGAACCCGAACCATCTTTGCGGCGGTGAAGTGCCGCTGAATGCCGACAAGGCGCGGGAGGCTTTCGACCGGGTCATCGCCGGGCCGATGGGGCTCGAGCTTGCGCACGCAGCCTACGGCGCGCGGCAGATCGCGATCTCTAACATGATCCGCGCGATCCGGGCGGTGTCGAGCGAGCGCGGCCGCGACCCCCGGCAGGCGGTCATGTTGCCGTTCGGCGGCAACGGGGCGCTGTTCGCGGCGGGTATGGCGGACGCGCTTGGCATGACGCGGATCGTGGTGCCGCCGCAGGCCGGGCTGTTTTCCGCCTTCGGGCTGCTCTACGCCGATGTCGAGCATCACTATTCCCGAACTGTCCGCACCCTGCTGCGCGAAGCGGATGCGGGCCAACTCGCCGCGGTCTTCGACGAACTCGAAACCCAGGCGCGCGCGCAACTGGCGGCTGATGGGTTCGACCTTGCCGAGACCACGTGTGAGCGTTCGGCCAACCTGCATTACAAGGGCCAGATTTACGAGTTGAGTGTGCCGCTGCCCGATGAACCGTTAGATGCGGATGCGCTGCGCACACTGGAAGCGGCGTTCGGCGACGAGCATGAACGGACCTACGGCCATCGGGCGGGTAGCGACGAGCCGGTCGAGTTGGTCAACGCGCAGGTCGTGGGCAAGGGCGTGCCGCCGGGCCGCCGCGCGCACGGCACCTATTCGGATGCGGCCCGTGAGGTGACGGTCGGCGCGCCGCGTCAGGCCTACTATGGGCCCGAGATCGGATGGCTCGAGACGCCGATCCGGACCCGGTCGGCGCTGGCGCAACCGGTCGAAGGACCGTGTATCGTCGAGGAATACGATTCCACCTGTCTGGTGCCGCCGGGAGCCACCGCGAGCCTGGACAGCTACGGGAATATCCTGATCACCTTGGGCGGTTAGCGCCGCCAGAGCAGACGAGGATCGAAGCATGTTGGATCGAATCGCCGAGAAACCCGAGTCATTGGATGCCATCCGCAAGCGTGCTCAGGCCGTGCGCGCCGAGGCGCGAAGCGGCGGCTTCAACGGGCAGACGGCGGGTATTTCGCCCGGCAGCGTCCAAGGCAACGTGGCGATCCTGCCCGCCGACTGGGCGCATGAATTCCTGAACTTTTGCCGCCGAAATCCGAAACCTTGCCCGGTGCTGGCCGTCTCCGATCCTGGCGATCCGATGCTGGCCGAACTCGGCGATCCGGTGGACATCCGCACCGACGTGCCGCGTTACCGGGTGTTCGAGAACGGGGCGGAGATCGACGAGACGACGGATATCTCGGACTATTGGCGCGACGACCTGGTCGCCTTCGTCATCGGCTGTTCGTTCTCTTTCGAGGAAGCGCTGGTGCAGTCGGGCGTGCCGGTGCGGCATCTCGACCTCGACATCGAATGCCCGATTTACAAGACCAATATTCCCTGCACGCCGGCGGGGCGGTTCCACGGGCCGCTGGTGGTCAGCATGCGGCCGATGCTGCCGAAGGACGCGATCCGGGCCATCCAGATCACCTCGCGGTTCCCCAACGTGCATGGCGCGCCCGTCCATTTCGGCGCGCCGGCGGATATCGGCATAAAGGACATCGATACGGTCGACTACGGCGGGCCGGTGCCGATCCACAAGGGGGAGGTGCCGGTGTTCTGGGGGTGCGGGGTGACGCCGCAGGCGGTCGTCGAAGCCGCCAAGCCGCCCTTCATGATCACCCACAAACCGAACCACCTGTTGGTGACCGATCTGGTCAACGCGGAGTTGGCGATGCTGTAAGGCGGTGCGGGTGCCTAGTGCGCGCGCTCGATGGCGAAGTCGATGGCTTCGGCCATCGCGCTCTTGACCTCTGAATCCGGGAAGATGCCGAGCGCGTCGCGGGCGATGGCGCCGTAGTGGCGGGCGCGGGCGACGGTGTCGCGCAGCGCGCCGCGCTTCTCCATCAACTCGACAGCGTAGTCGAAGTCGCTGTCTTCCTGTTCCAGATTTTCCATCGTGCGGCGCCAGAAGTCGCGTTCCGCGTCGTTGCCGCGCCGCCAGGCCAGCACGACGGGCAGGCTGATCTTGCCCTCGCGGAAATCGTCGCCGACGGTCTTGCCGAGTTTTGCCTGGGAGGCCGAATAGTCGAGCACGTCGTCGATGAGCTGGAAGGCGATGCCGAGATTCATGCCGTAGCTTTCGAGCGCTTCTTCCTCGACCTTCGGGCGGTCGGCGATGACCGCGCCGATGCGCGCCGCCGCGGCGAACAGCGTGGCGGTCTTGGCGCGGATGACGTCCAGATAAGCTTCCTCGCTGGTTGACGTATCGTTGGTCGTCATCAATTGCAGGACCTCGCCCTCCGCGATGACCGAGGAGGCCCGTGATAGGATGGCAAGCACGTCGAGCGATCCGTCCGCGACCATCAGTTCGAAGGCGCGGGAAAACAGGAAATCGCCGACCAGGACCGAGGATTGGTTGCCCCATAGTGCATTTGCGCTGTCGCGGCCGCGGCGCAGCATCGACTCGTCCACCACGTCGTCATGCAGCAGGGTCGCGGTGTGAATGAACTCGACGCAGGCCGCCAAGGCGATCTGCCGGTCGCCGGTATAGTCGCAAAGCTGCGATGCGGCCAAGGTCAGGACCGGGCGTAACCGTTTGCCGCCCGCCGCCACGAGATGGCCGGCAAGTTGCGGGATGAGGGCTACAGGGCTCTGCATGTTGTCCACGATGACCTGATTGACTTTCTTCAGGTCTTCGCCGACAAGAGAATGAATTGAATCCAGGCTTGGTTTTTGTTCTTGCCGGGTTGATTCCAGGCTTAGTACGGTTCCCACGGTCATATACTCCCACCCTTGGAGACTCGTAAGGGGTAGCAGGGAGCATAGTGCAACGCTCCTAAGCGTCAAGTCGCTGCAAGAAGGACAAAAAACCGCAGGGGTCGTATGCGCGAACTGTTAAGAACCACCAATTTGGTGCGGTTGTCCTGGGTTCAGGCGCTCCTGGCGGAGAGCAATATCCAGGCCGTCGTCCTGGACAGCCACATGAGCGTGCTGGAAGGCTCGGCCAACGCCATTCCGCGCCGGCTGGCCGTATCCGACGCTGACTATCCTGCTGCCGTTCGGGTTCTGGAGGAATCCGGCGAACTCGGCGGTAAGCGGCCGGAAGGCGCGACCGACGGCCTTTTGGGGGGCCGGATCACGTTGTTGCAGCCCGAGAACGGTTACCGCGCCGCCGTGGACCCGGTGCTGCTGGCGGCGGCCGTGCCGGCATCGGCGAGCAGGGTTCTGGATGTCGGCTGCGGCACCGGTGCCGCGGCGCTGTGCTACGCCGAACGGACCGGCGGCGGCGAGGTCGTGGGCCTGGAACTGCAGCCGGAGATGGCCCATCTGGCCATGGAAAACGTGCGTTTGAACGGCATGGAGGAGCGCGTCACCGTCCATATCGGGAGCCTGTTGAATTTTCCGCCGGCATTGGAACCAGGCAGCTTCGACGAGGTGATGGCGAATCCGCCCTATTTGCCGGTGGATCGCGCGGACCTGCGGACGCCGCCCGCGGATGTCGCGTCCACGGTAGAGGGCGACGCCGCCTTGACCGACTGGATTTCCTTTTGCCTGGAGATGGCGGCGTTGCGGGGGTGTCTGACGATGATCCACCGGGCCGATCGGTTAGACGAAATCTTGGCGCTTTTACAGGGGCATGCGGGCGATATCGTCGTCTTCCCGATCTGGCCGCGGGCGGATGCGGATGGTATGCCGCGCGACGCGCGCCGGGTCATTGTGCGGGCGCGGAAAGGGGCGAACGGACCGATGCGGCTCGCCGCGGGTCTGGTTTTGCACGATGGCGATGAGTTCAGCGACGCCGCCGACGCGGTCTTGCGTTTGGGACAGCCGCTGGCAATTTAGGCCGACCCCCTTGGCAAACCCGATTGGCGACCGCACATTAAGCCGCGATGACTGATAGCAAAAAAAACGGATGGCTTACGCGCGTGCCTTTGGTCGGGCAGCGTCTGGCCGATCGAATGGAACACACGCCGACCGTCGCCGTGCTGCGGCTGTCGGGCGTAATCGGCCAAATGGGATCGATGCGGCGCGGGGGCCTCGCCCTGTCGGAACTCGCCGAACCGATCGAAAAGGCCTTCAAGCTGCCGCGGCTCAAGGCGGTGGCGCTCGCGATCAACTCGCCGGGGGGCTCGCCGGTTCAATCGTCGTTGATTGCCGGGCGCATTCGGGCCCTGGCGGAAGAGAAGGAGGTGCCGGTCTACGCCTTCTGCGAGGATGTCGCCGCGTCCGGCGGTTACTGGCTTGCCTGCGCCGCCGATGAGATCTATGCGGACGGCGCATCGGTCGTGGGGTCGATCGGGGTGATTTCCGCCGGGTTTGGCTTTACCGGATTGATCGAGAAGCTCGGTGTCGAACGGCGGGTTTACTCGGCCGGCGACCGGAAGGCCCAGCTCGATCCGTTTCAGCCGGAAGATCCCAAGGACATCCGCCATCTGAAAGTCCTTCAGAAGGACTTGCACGAGCAATTCAAAGGGTATGTCCAGGAACGCCGCGGTGAAAAGCTGACCGGCGCGGAAAAGACCCTGTTTTCGGGTGACTTCTGGACCGGGCGCGTGGCCGTCGACATGGGGCTCGTCGATGGGATCGCCGATCTGCGGGGCAAAATGCGCGAAATCTATGGCGAAAAAGTGAGTTTGCGCCTGGTCACGCAGCCGCGCAGCTGGCTGCAGCGCAAGTTCGGCATGGAGGATCGCGCCGACCGTTGGGCCCGGGATGTGGTCGGCGTCGTCGAGGAGCGCACGCTCTGGAATCGCTATGGCCTCTAGGGCAAGTCGGCTCGGCGCTGGGTTCATACGCCGAATGCCGCTAGAATAGCGGCATGTTTGGATTCGGCATTGGCAAGATCATTGTGCTCGCGGCGATCGTCGCGGCGGTGTGGTACGGCTATAAGTTCGTCAACCGGTTGCACCAGAACCGGGCGCGAGAGGCAGCGGAGAACAAGTCGCAAAAGACTGAAACAATTGATAAAATGGTCAAATGCTCGTCTTGCGGCACCTACGCTGTTGATACCGGCGCAACCCAATGCGGGGAATGCGGTAGTCCGTATTGACCCACCCCCGGGCGCTGAGTATGTTGCACCGCAACAATCCGGGCGGTTCGACAACAGGCCGGGCAATGGCCTCCGACAATAACTTTCAGGCACTGATACTGACCCTGCAGCAGTTTTGGGCTGCGCGGGGTTGCGTGATTCTGCAGCCATACGACATGGAGGTGGGGGCAGGGACCTTCCATTGGGCCACCACGCTGCGGTCGCTCGGGCCGGAAACTTGGAAGACTGCCTATGTGCAGCCCTCGCGCCGGCCGACCGACGGCCGCTATGGCGAAAACCCGAACCGGTTGCAGCATTACTATCAGTTTCAGGTCATCCTCAAGCCGTCGCCCGAGGACAGTCAGGAACTCTATCTGGACAGTCTCCGTGCGCTCGGCATCGATCCGATGGCGCATGACATTCGATTCGTCGAGGACGACTGGGAAAGCCCGACATTGGGGGCATGGGGTCTCGGCTGGGAGGTCTGGTGCGACGGCATGGAAGTGAGCCAGTTTACCTATTTTCAGCAGGTCGGCGGGTTCGATTGCAATCCGGTCAGTACCGAACTGACCTACGGCCTAGAACGCCTCGCCATGTATGTGCAGGGGGTCGAGAATGTCTTCGACCTGGATTGGGACGGTGTACCGGCGGACCAGGGCGGCAAGAGCTACGGCGACATATATCTCGAGGCGGAACGGCAGTACTCGGCCTACAATTTCGAGCACGCGGACACCGAGATCCTGTTCCGGCATTTCAGGGATGCGGAGTCGGAATGCCAGTCTTTGATAGAGGCGAACGTCCCACTGCCGGCCTATGACCATTGTCTGAAGGCAAGCCACCTATTCAATCTGTTGGATGCGCGGGGCGTGATCAGCGTGACCGAACGGCAGTCCTATATCCTGCGGGTTCGTGACTTGGCCAAGGCATGCTGCGAAGTCTGGCTGCGCAACCAGGGGCATTTGTAATGCCCGATCTGCTGCTCGAACTTCTGTCGGAAGAGATTCCCGCCCGCATGCAGAAACGCGCCGCGGACGATTTGAAGCGGCTCGTGACCGATGCGTTGAAGGCGGCAAGTCTCTCCTTCGACGGCGCCGAGGCGCATTCGACCCCGCGCCGGTTGGTGCTTTCGGTCACCGGCTTGCCGGTCAAGCAGCTGGACTTGCGTGAGGAACGCCGTGGTCCGCGCGTCGATGCGCCGGAAAAAGCGATCGCCGGATTTCTCGGCAGCGCTGGACTTACATCAGTCGACGAGTGCGAAACCCGCGAATCCGACAAAGGCACCTTCCTGTTCATCGTGACGGAAAAGAAGGGCGAGGCGACAACGTCGGTGCTGCCCGGCTTGATCGCCGAAGCGATCAACGCGCTCGGTTGGGCCAAGTCTATGCGTTGGGCGAGCAATGGTTTTCGGTGGGTACGGCCGTTGCATTCCGTATTGGCCGTGTTCGATGGAAAACCGTTGGACGGGCAGCTTGACCTTCAGGGCGCGACATTACCCTTCACCGACGAAAGCCGCGGTCATCGTTTCATGGCGCCGGACCTGTTTCCGGTTGCCGGCTTCGCCGAGTACAAGACCAAACTTGCGGCGGCCAAGGTCGTGTTGGACCGGCAAGAGCGGCGCGATGGGATCGAACGCGATTTGGCGGCGTTGGCCAAGTCTGAAGGTCTCACTGTCCGGGATGACCCGGGATTGCTGGACGAGGTCGCGGGACTGGTCGAATGGCCGATCGTCTTAGCGGGCGATATAGACCAACTATTCATGGACCTGCCAGCGGAAGTCCTGACATCGTCAATGCGGGCGCATCAGAAGTATTTCTCCCTGCTGAGCACCGATGGCGCACTCGCACCGCGGTTCGGGGTTGTCGCCAATATGGAAACGGCCGACGGTGGAGCGCAGATCGTCGCCGGAAACGAGCGCGTGTTGCGGGCGCGGCTGGCGGACGCGAAATTCTTCTGGGACCAGGACCGCCGGCACAGCCTTTCCAGTCGTGCGCCCGCACTCAAGGATATCGTATTCCACGCGAAGCTGGGCACGTTGGATGAAAAGGTCGACCGGGTGCAGGCCTTGGCCGCCGATTTGGCGGATTGGGTGTCCGGCGCCGACAAAGACCGTGTGCGCTCGGCCGCGCGGTTATGCAAAGCCGATCTGGTGACCGGCATGGTCGGGGAGTTTCCCGACCTTCAGGGCATCATGGGCCGGTATTATGCGCGCCACGATGGCGAGCATGACGACGTTGCCGATGCGATTGCCGAACATTACGCACCGCAGGGACCGGGCGATCGATGTCCGACCGCGCCGGTGTCCGTGGCGCTCGCGTTGGCCGACAAGATCGATACGCTGGTGTCATTCTGGTTGATCGATGAAAAACCGACCGGATCGCGCGATCCATTCGCGCTGCGGCGGGCGGCGCTCGGCGTGATCCGCCTATTGGTCGAGAACGATATTCGGTTGCCGCTGCGTCAGGTTTTCGAGACGGCGCGGGACAATGCCGGATCGGTCCGATCCGAGGCAGGCGATGATGTGCTTGCCGATCTGCTCGATTTCTTCGCCGATCGGCTCAAGGTCCATCTGCGCGAGCAAGGCGTCCGGCATGATCTGATTACGGCTGTCTTTGCGCTTGGCGGGGAGGACGATCTAGTTCGTCTCCTGACCCGCGTCGAGGCCTTGGCCGGATTCCTGGGCACGGAGGACGGTTCGAACCTGTTGGTGGCCTATAAGCGGGCAGCGAATATCGTTCGGATTGAAGAGAAGAAAGACAAGGAATCGTACAACGGCGGCGCTAATCCGAAAGCGTTCACTCAGGACGAGGAAGAGATATTATATAGGGCTTTAGAGAAAGCATCGGCGTCGGCGACTGCCGCGCTGCAAGCGGAAAATTTTACCGGAGCCATGGCCGCGATGTCGGACTTGCGGGCGCCGGTCGATGCATTTTTTGACCAGGTTACGGTTAATTCAAAGGATGCGGATGTCCGGGCGAATCGTCTGCGCATCCTCTCCGAGATCGGCAACACGCTGCATCACGTGGCCGATTTTTCGAAGATAGAGGGATAAACGCGGCGATGACGAAGTGGGTCTATGGCTTTGGGAATGGTGCTGCCGAAGGCAGCGCCGACATGCGGAACCTGCTGGGCGGCAAGGGCGCCAACTTGGCCGAGATGTCCAATCTCGGTCTGCCGGTCCCGCCCGGATTCAGCATTACGACCGAGGTCTGCACGCACTTTTATTCCAACAGCAACGATTACCCCGGTTCGTTGAAGGCCGAGGTCACGGCCGCCGTCGCCGCGATCGAGGATCAGGTCGGCGCCAAGTTCGGAGACGCGGTCAATCCGTTGCTCGTTTCCGTGCGCTCTGGCGCCCGCGTGTCCATGCCCGGCATGATGGATACCGTCCTCAATCTCGGGCTCAACGACGAAACCGTGGAAGGGCTGGCGAAGCGGAGCAAGGACACACGCTTCGCCTATGACAGCTACCGTCGTTTCATTCAGATGTACAGCGATGTGGTCTTGGGCGTCGATCACTACAATTTCGAGGACCTGCTCGAATTGCTGAAGGAAGACCGCGGCGTCACGCTCGACACCGAATTGACCGCCGACGACCTCAAATCGCTTGTAGGGTCCTACAAGAAATGCGTGGAGGACGAGCTCGACCGGCCCTTTCCGCAAGATCCGCAGGAACAGCTTTGGGGCGCGATCGGGGCGGTTTTCGAAAGTTGGATGATTCCGCGCGCGGTCACCTACCGGCGGCTTCACGACATCCCCGAGGATTGGGGCACGGCCGTCAACGTTCAGGCGATGGTCTTCGGCAATATGGGCGAAGATTGCGCCACGGGCGTCGCCTTTACGCGGGACCCGTCCACCGGGCAGAACCTGTTCTACGGCGAGTATCTCGTCAATGCGCAGGGCGAGGACGTCGTTGCCGGTATCCGGACGCCGCAGCACCTGACTGTCGAAGGGCGCAAGGCGAACGGCTCCGACCTGCCGTCGATGGAAGAGGTGATGCCGGAAGTGTTCGGTCAGCTCATGGATGTGCGCGAACGGCTCGAAACGCACTATCTCGACATGCAGGATATCGAGTTTACGGTCCAACAGGGCACGCTCTACATGTTGCAGACCCGCGCCGGCAAGCGGACTGCCGCCGCGGCGCTGAAGATTGCGGTCGACATGGTCGACGAGGGGTTGATCGACGAACGCACGGCGGTAACGCGCATTGAGCCGGCGTCGCTCGACCAATTGTTGCATCCGACGCTTGATCCGGATGCCGAGAGAAAAGTCATCGCGCGAGGATTACCCGCATCGCCGGGCGCGGCGTCGGGCAAAGTCGTATTCAATGCGGATGATGCCGAGCGAATGTCCGGCGATGGCGAAAAGGTCATCCTGGTGCGGATCGAAACCAGCCCTGAAGACATTCACGGTATGCATGCGGCGCAGGGCATCTTGACGACCCGGGGCGGGATGACCAGCCACGCGGCTGTTGTGGCGCGCGGCATGGGACGGTCCTGTGTTGCGGGCGCTGGTGAGCTTCAGGTCGACTATCGCACCAAGACGATGTTGGTTGGCGATGTCTCTATCGGCGAAGGGGATCAGATCACGATCGATGGCGGCACCGGCGAAGTCATGCGGGGCGTTGTCCCGACGATTCAGCCGGAACTATCCGGTGATTTCGCGCGGGTCATGGAGTGGGCCGATTCGGCGCGAACACTGGGCGTGCGAACCAATGCGGATACGCCGGAAGAATGTCGGCTGGCGCGGGAGTTCGGTGCCGGCGGCGTCGGGCTTTGCCGGACCGAGCATATGTTCTTCGAATCGGATCGTATCGTCGCGATGCGTCAAATGATCGTCGGGGAAGACGAAGCGGCACGCCGGGCGGCGTTGGAAAAAATCCTGCCGATGCAACGCGGCGACTTCGTGGAAATATTCCGAATCATGAAGGGCCTTCCGGTGACGATCCGGCTGCTTGACCCGCCGCTGCATGAGTTCTTGCCGAAAGGCGAGACCGAGATGGCCGAAGTCGCGAAGGCGGCAGGCATCAGTGTTGAGAAAGTGCGCCAACGGGCGCTGCAACTCGAAGAAGCCAACCCGATGCTGGGGCATCGCGGCTGCCGGCTGGCGCTCAGTTATCCGGAGATTCCGGAAATGCAGGCACGGGCCATGTTCGAGGCTGCGCTCGACGTACAGGCCGAGCTTGGGGAAACCGTTCAGCTTGAAATCATGGTGCCGCTGATCGCGACCCGGAAGGAATTGGAAATTCTGAAGGCCGTCATCGACCGCGTCGCGCAAATCGTCGCGGCTGAAAAGGGCGCAACGCCAGATTATCTTGTCGGTACGATGATCGAGCTGCCGCGGGCCATTCTTAGGGCCGGCGAAATCGCCGAAGTTGCCGAGTTCTTCAGCTATGGCACCAATGACCTCACCCAAACCACGTTCGGCCTCAGCCGTGACGATTCCGCTAGCTTCATGCAGACCTATGAACGCCAGGGCATCTTCGAGCATGACCCGTTCGTCTCGATCGACGAGGCCGGTGTCGGCGAGCTTGTGGAGATGGGTACCGAGCGGGGTCGCGCCGTCCGCCCCGATATCAAACTTGGAATCTGCGGCGAGCATGGCGGCGATCCGGCATCTGTCCGGTTCTGTCATAAGACCGGCCTCGATTATGTGTCCTGCTCGCCTTTCCGTATTCCCATTGCGCGGTTGGCGGCCGCCCAGGCGGCCATTCTGGGCGTCGGTTCGGGGTCCGAATAGGTCTGGTTCGGGCGTCATTTACGCCTAATCGACTGAATCGGGCCGATACTGGCTGTCTATTCCTGT
Organism: Alphaproteobacteria bacterium; assembly: GCA_965228425.1. GTDB lineage: Bacteria > Pseudomonadota > Alphaproteobacteria > UBA8366 > UBA8366 > JAJFJD01. The sequence continues at coordinate 1,732,144 of OZ245815.1, forward strand.
GATCGCGATCATTGTTGCGAAGGGCCCGTTCTAGTCCAATGGCAACTGCTGCGGCGAACCAGCAATCAACTGAATTTATTATAGATTTTAGATAAATCGAGCGCCGCAGCGGGTTTGGATTAACCGGGAGTGGCGTTGTGGTTAAGTCGATACAGGAACAACGTAACCGGGCCAACGTGAAGGTCCTGATGGCGGATGGGGCGACTTATATCCGGCAGGCATTCAGTAACGCGCTGACATCCGAGGGATATCGCGATATTCGCACCCTGAGCCGGCTATCGCTGCTGCGCGATGTACTGACGGCGACGGTGCCCGACTTGGTCATTCTCGATTCGGAAATGCCCGACGGCGATTCGATCGCGCTCGTGCGCGAGATCCGCAATGGTCAACTGGGTCGCAATCCCTTCGTTCCGATTATTCTGACGGTTTGGGATTCCGACGGCATCTCGATCGACGAGGCGGTCAATAGCGGCGTTGATCTCATCCTGGCGAAACCGTTGGCGCCGGCGCAGCTGTTTGCCCGCATTGACGCATTGGTTGCCGAACGAAAGCCGTTCGTGGTGACCGCGGATTACATTGGTCCGGATCGGCGGGAGCGGATTTCGCCGCAGGACGAGAACTCGTTCGAAGTCCCAAATACCCTGCGCGACAAAATCGCCGGCAACCCGATCGATGAACAGGCCTTATGTGCCCACATCGAATCGACGCTCAAGGATATCAATTCGAGCCGACTGCAGCAGGGGTCGCTTCAACTTGCCTGCCAGGTCGAAGTCCTGATCCGGGTCTTCTCGGCAGGCAAGGTCGGGAAGTCCACGCGGAACCATATCGGGCGTATCATCCAGAGTACGGAAGACATCGTCATGCGCGTCCAGAACACCGAGTTCGAGCAACTCAAAGGGCTTTGCGAGTCGCTCATCAAGGTTGCGCGGGAGGTTTACCGCCGGCCCAAGAAGGCCGACCCGAAACAGGTCGACCTGATGCGTCCGCTATCGCAATCTATCCTGGTCAGCACCAATCCGGAGCTAAAGAGCCAATTGCCTGCCGAAGAAATCGAAGACATGGTTTCGAATTATGCGACCCGCGTGCGCTCGAGGATTTCATCCGGCCGTTCGGAGGGGACTGAGGCATCGGCCTAGGGATCTTCCGAGCCGGGTGGCTATGCTAGGACGACGTGAGCACGTCGAAGACATCTCCTTCCGTCGCCACGCCTTCCACGTGATGACGATGCCATAGCGCGTAGAACAACAACGTCCAGGCCGCAAAGCCCGCGCGTTTGGAATTGGCGGAAAATAATTTCCTGACGGCATCGGGGCGCGCGATCTCCTCCACGGCGGGCTGGACCGCGACGATTTCCCCTAATCGCTGACCTTGCCGTTGAATCCACTCACCGACGGGAACAGTAAATCCGCGCTTCTTCTCGAACGGTTTCGCCTCGGGCATGATGCGGTCGAGCCACCGGCGCACGAGCCATTTCCCGACACCATCCCGCACCTTGAGATCATCGGGAAGCGCGAAGGCAATCTCCGCGACGACCGGGTCGAGCAAGGGCGTGCGGCCTTCAACACTATGCGCCATCAGACACCGATCTAGCTTGGTCAAGAGGTCGTTGGGCAGCCAGTCGGTGCAATCGGTCGCTTGGGCGATCTGGAGGCGGGTTCGCCCGGGCAACGATCCCGTCGCCTCCGCTGCGGTGATGCCGTCGCGCCAGCGCGTGCCGCCTTCGTGCAGCACGCCCAAGCCATCGAAAGTGCCTTTCGCCCGAATGCCCCGTCCCCCCATCCACCATGGCCGGAGCAGGCTTCGGTACCGGCCGTACCCGGCGAACAGCTCGTCGCCGCCTTCGCCGGACAGCACCACCTTGAGGTCCTTTGCCGCGGTCCGCGCGAGTTTCCAAGTGGGGAGAATGGCGTAGTCCGCCGCCGGGTCATCGAGATCGGCGGCGACGCTCGGTAATAGCGACCAAAAATCGTCTTCGCCGAAGTCGACTTCCACATGGTGCGCGTTGACCGCTGCGGCCAAGGCGCGGGCGTGGTCGCGCTCGTCGGGCACGCCGGTGCCGGAGAAGCCGACGGTATACGCTTCCACCGGCCGGCCGTTCAATCGCGCCATGACGGCAAGCACGACGGATGAATCGACGCCACCCGACAGAAACAGACCGTAGGGCACGTCGGCGCGTTGATGGACCGCGATGCTGTCGGACAGGGCGTGGTCCAACCGGTCGAGCGCGGTGTCGATATCGGTGATCGGGTCGAGAGTCGTTTCGGGCAAGGCGGAGATCCGGTGCCGTTCGACCACCTTGCCGTTCCGGACGATCAGTGTTTCGCCGGGAAGGACCCGCTTGATATCCCGAAAGATCGTGTCCCGGCCGCAGGTGAATTGAAGCTGCAGCAATTCGTTGCGCCGGTCGGCGACCAGTTTCCGTTCGGCAAGGTCCGTCGCGAGGAGCGCCTGCGGCTCTGACGCGAAGGCGAACCAGCTCGATCCTTCGACGTAGTAGAGCGGCTTGATACCGAAGGGGTCGCGCGACAAAACCAAAGTTTCCTTGGCAGGATCATGGATCGCGATGGCGTACATACCGCGAAGCGATTCAGCGAAGCGGAACCCATCGCGCCGGTACAAATGCAACGGCAGCTCGCAATCCGAATTGGTCGCGAAGTCGACGTCCGTGATCTTCTGTCGAAGTTCCACATAGTTATAAATTTCACCATTGGCGACGAGGGCCGCGCCGCCGGGCTCGTACAGCGGTTGGTCGCCGGTTTCTAGGTCGATGATCGCCAGCCGCGTTTGGACCAACGCAACGTTGCCGGCCACGTGCACGCCGTCACCGTCCGGCCCGCGGTGCCGCAGCAACGACGTCAGGCGTTTCAGCAAGGCCGGATCAGGTGCGCTGCCGTCGCATGTCATCAATCCTGCGATGCCGCACATCAGACAGTCACCTGATCGAAGAATTCCCGATACTGGGCGACCACCGCGCTCTCGGTGAATTTCGCTTGAAATTCGGCATGCCCGGCGGCGGCCAGGTCGCTGGCCAGCGCGGGAGAGTCCAAGACCCGTTTGATCGCGCGAACCAGGCCCTGCGCGTTATCCACCGGCACGAGGAGGCCCGAAACGCCGTCGTCGATCAACGCCGTGGGGCCCGCGGATGAGGCGGCGACGACGGGTTTCTCGTGGGCCCAGGCCTCGATGATGACGTTGCCCAATGGCTCGTGGCGCGACGGGCAGACGAACACGTCCGCCGCGCTGATCAGGGCGGCGATATCGTCGCGCCAGCCGAGAAATCGGACCCTGGCGTCGAGACCCAGGCGCGATGATTCCTGGCGAAGGAATGCTTCTTTCGGCCCGTCGCCGGCCAGCCATAGGAATGCGTTGGGAATGTCGGCCAGCGCTTCCAAAAGGACATCGAAGGCCTTGTTGTCGTGAAGCCGACCGAGCGAGACGATCAAGGGCGCATCCGCCGGCGTTGCGAGCGTTGACCGGTCGACCGGGTCGGCGCGCGTGGCATCGACGAAATTCGGCAGATACCATGCCTTGTGCGGCGCCCAGCCGCTGCGGACGATATAGTCGCGAATATCGACGGTATTGCCGACCAGATGGTTGCAATGTTTGTAGTATTTGAGGCTGTAGTAACCGCCCATCCGCCCGGCGAGGACATGACCGTGCGGTCGGCAGAACCGTGCGGCGCGGTTCATCCAGGCGAGTTGGACATCCGGTTGAAACTCACGCGTGATGTTTGCCAGGGATCGCCGGGTCGTAAAATCGAAGAGCCCGCCGAACGGCAATTCCACGGGATCAACGCCGGCTTTGCGCAAAAGATCGGCGCGTGTCGGATTGGCGCGAATCACCGTCTTCTGTTCGAGGCCGGACCGGGCGAGTGCCGGAACCAACCGTTCGAAGAAGGTTTCCGCGCCGCCATGCGCCGCGCCGGCCATCACCTGCATGATCCGTTTCAATCGTCCTCCAGTGTCGCTTTTAAATAGGAAAGAATCGGGAAAAGCCCAGCAAAAAGCGCAATTAAAAATCCGTAACGGCCTTCACGGTAGCCCTTGCGACCGATGTAGCACTTGTAGAAGCGCGAGAAAATGCGCCGGACATTCGTTCTGAACCGTCCGATATCGCCCGATGCCCGCATATCGGCCGCCTTTGCCGTGCTGTACCGGTCGAGCCGTTTCATCATGTCGGAAATGTCGCGGTCCACATAGTGAATCATGCGGTTTTCGAGGCGTCCTTCCGGCCCGGTCAGGTCGAGCGCCGGATGGATTCGTTGGTTGCCCCATCGCTTGCAGCCTTTGCGGAACAACCGGGGCGCGGCGCTGACACCCCAGGAAGCGCCCCAGCCATATCGCACCCGCCGATCACCGACATAGTTGTCGAACGGAACGAGGAAGTATCCCTGAGCGTCGCTCCCGGCGGTCGCGCGGACTTCTTGCGCAAGTTCGGGTGTCACACGCTCGTCGGCGTCGATCTCAAATATCCAGTCGCCGCGGCAGGCATCGATGCCGGTGTTGCGGCGCTCGCCCTCGATCGTCCATGATCCTTCGATCAGCCGATCCGTATACCGTGCGGCGATCTCTTTCGAGGCGTCGGTGCATTTGTCGAGGACGACGACGAGTTCGTCCGCGAACTCCAACCGTCCGAGGCAGTCGGCGAGTTGGGCTTCCTCGTTATGGGCCACGACAAGCGCGGACAGACGGACGGGCGGGACATCGTTCATCTCGCGGTGCCCCGCGATTTTTGCCAAAGCTCCCGCGCTGCTGCCTCGGCTTGATCCACGCTCAATCCGCCCATCAAACTTTCTGTCGTCCGGTGGTCGTAGTCGGCCTTGCCGGTCAGTTCGTCGAAACTCTCGGGTGTGCGCACCCACGCGGTGCGTGGTCCCCACGGCGCGTAGAGTTCCTGCTTGCTCGGCCCAAACAGACCCACTGTCGGCGTGTCGCAGGCCGCGGCCATATGCATGAGCCCGGAATCATTCCCGACGAACAGCGCGCAGCGTTTCAAACAGGCCGCGATGGTCGGCAGATCGATCGTGCCGACGGTATCGATGAGTTGTTCGGATGGAATCTGCGTCAGGACGGTTTCGATCTGATCCCGCTCGCTCGCGGCCGCGAAAACCGCCACGGGCGCACCAGGTAAGGGACCGTCCGGCCCGGTCAGCCGGCTGGCGAGCGTCACGAACCGGTCGGCGGCCCATTGCTTGCCGCGCCAGTTGGCGGCCGGTGCCAGCGCCAGCACCGTCCGTTCGGCCGGGATGATCGATGCGGCGGCGGCTTCGTGCGGTTGGTCGGTCCATAGGCGCGGCGACGGTGGTGTGTCGCGCAATCCCAAAGTTGCCGCAAGCAACTCGATGCGATGCATCGGAGCGTCGAACTTCGGGATGACATGCCGTTTGCCGGCGATCAGCATCCAAGCGATGAGGGACCGGCGCAGATCGACGACGATATCCCAGCGGTGCAGGGCGCATTGTCTCCAAAGACCAATCCAGTGGCGGCCGAAAGGCATTTTCGTAATGGGGATCAACCGTTCAAGCCCTGGCATTGCGTGAAAGACCGGCGCCGCCGCGGGGCCTGCCACCACGGTGACGCGCGCATCTGGATGGCGGTCGATCAGGTATGACAAGATACCGGTCGACAATACGGCGTCGCCGACCCGCGTCGACGTAATGAATAGAATGCGCATATGCGATGGCTTTGAATGCCCTCAGGCGCGCGTTATACGTGGCGGCGGGGGACTTGCCAAGGCGTTGTCAGGGCTTGCCCAAAACGGCGTGGCGGTCTAAGTGACCCTTAGGCGCAACGGAGAGTAGGCGGATGAGCACGACCCCATATGTAATGTTGCCGTCGCGCGGCCTGATCTTGATCGGCGGCGCGGACCGGACGGAGTTCCTGCAAGGGCTGATCTCGAACGATATCCGGCGCGCAACCGCGGATCACGCGATTTGGGCGGCGTTGCTGACCCCGCAGGGCAAATATCTGCATGATTTCTTCGTCGTTGAAATCGACGGACAGTATGTCGTCGATTGCGAGGCCGACCGGCTGATGGATTTGGGCAGCCGCCTCAGCAAATACAAACTCCGGGCACAGATCGACCTCGGAATCGGGGAAGACTATGCCGTCGCGGTTATGCCGGGCATGGCGGTGTTGGATCGCGCGGGGCTTCCTGCGGAACCGGGCGCCGCGCGGCCGCTCGACGGTGGCGGTGTCGTGTATGTCGATCCCCGGCACAGGGAGGCCGGCGCACGCGCGATTCTGCCTAAGGATAATGCCGAAGCGGCGCTGCAATCGCTTGGCTTCTCTGTCGGCACGCCGGACGACTATGACCGGGTCCGCCTGCCGCTCGGCCTGCCCGACGGCAGCCGCGATCTCGTCGTCGAGAAATCGATCCTGCTCGAAAGCAATTTCGACGAATTGAATGGCGTGGATTGGGACAAGGGCTGCTACATGGGTCAGGAGTTGACGGCGCGCACGAAATATCGCGGGCTGATCAAGAAACGCATGATGCCGGTCGATGTCGAGGGGCCGCTACCCGACGCCGGGACGGAAATTTTGCTCGGCGACAAAAATGCCGGGGAGATGCGGTCCGGCTTCGATGGCCGCGGTATCGCCCTTCTGCGCTTGGAGCAGGCCGAGAAAGCGCTGAACGGCGAAGGGCGCTTGGTGGCTGGTGAGGCGACGCTGACGCCGCGCAAACCGGATTGGGCCACCTTCTAGCGTTGCTGCCGCGCGCCCGGCCGGATTAGCCGCAAATGTTTTGCACGGTCCGCCACTCGGCTTCCGTGAGGGCGGTCGCGGCCGCAGGTTTCGACAGCTTTTGGATTGCCGCGATGCGACTGCCGGTCAGTGGATGGCTCGACAGGTATTTGGGAAGGGAAATGCCCTTTTTCTCCAACTTTTGGATCAGTTCGAAGAATTTGACCAGACCGTCGCCGCCGATACCGGTTCGATTCAGCATCGCGACGCCTTCCCGGTCCGCCTCGGCTTCCAGCTCCCGCGAGTAGGCGCTCGTCGCGAGATGCGCAGCCACCTGCGCGACCACCTCGCTTGAAAAGGATGCGCCGCCGGTGAAGGCGGACAGGATCGCGGACCATCCAACGGATGTGATCATGCCTTGGGTCGGGTGCCGGTAGATCACATGCGCCAATTCATGCGCCAACACGCCGGCAACTTCGTCCGCCGATTTCGCCTTGTCGATCAAGCCGCGGAACAAAACAACGCGGCCGCCGGGAACGGCGAAGGCGTTGACCATGTCCGCGTTCGCCACCGAGACACGGACCCGATAGGGCGTTTCGGTTCCCGCGAGCAACCGCTGCGCCAGATCGTTTAAGGCTTTGAGTCCCTTCGTGCCCGTGCATGATTTCTTGCCGCCGGCGAACATCCGGTTGACCACGTCGATGGTGTCGTCGCCGACCTGTTCCTCCCAGGCGACGGGGACGAGCTTGGCAAGCGGCTTCGCGACCAGCGGCAACCCGAAAACCAGGAATCCAATAGCCGCAGCGCCGATCCCGACCGACAGGGCGATCGTGCGGATTTGTTTTCGGCCAAAAGGCGCGTGCGCGAGGTTCGGCGCCATCGACTCAAGGATCGGCAGAACGGCAGGATAATCGAACGTCAGCCGGGCGCCGTTGATGGCCCGGTTGAGTAACCGGATCGGGCGTCCTTTGCTGACTTTTTCGACGAGGCCGACTTGATCCCAGGACCATACGGAGATGGGCTCTCCTTCGGGCGTCGCGATGCGGAGGCCGTCTTGCCCGGCGACGACCGAGACCGCGATTACCGACGCCGACTGGCCGTCGCTGTACTGGCCGGAATATACCGCGGCGGTATCAGAAGGCATCGACATCCAATGCGTCGGCGAGCCCTTCGCCCCGTTGCGGAATGTTCAGCTGGCTTTGCAACAACCGATCCGGCGAGAAGCTGCCCTGCAGCGTGAGTGTATGGCAGAAGGCCCGGAACAGCCGGTTATGCACGATGATCGGTTTCAGCGTGCCCCCGATGACGAAGACGACAAGGACCGCGAATCCGCCGGCGAAAGATCCAAGCATTTTGGCTGTCTCGTTTCCCTGCACGCCGCCGGACACCGCCGCCGCCGTGATGATGCTGGCGATGATTGCGATCGCGCCGGTCCACAACAAGACCAACAACAGTCCGTAAAAAAAGTACGGCCAAAACACATTGAATCCGCTAAGCGATGAGTCGAAGCGAAGTTCGTCGAACTCCGTGCTGGCCGCGAAATGGCGGACTTCGGCGGCACGGTACCAAAACTGGGTGAGCAAGAAGATGGCGAGGCCGACAATGATGAGGATGCCGAAGGCGCCACGGGTGCCGGTCATGTCGGGCAGCTGTGACGCGTCGCCGGCCGTCAGGGCACTAAAATCGATATCCATCAACAGCAAGGCGAAAGGCGTTCCCGCGATGACAAGGCCGAGCCAGGGCAACAGCCACGCGCCGATCAGCGGTCCGATGCCGCCGTCGAAGGAAAACGTCCGGTTGCCGAAACTCATGCGATCCGTCGTATACGCCTGCAGCTTCAGTCGCATGACGGGATAGGCTAGGCCGAGCGTCAGCACGGTAATCGTGCTCCACATCATCCCCTGCACGGCGTATAGCATCGCCGACCCGGTCTGCCCCCCGCGGATGCCGCGCCACATTGTCCGCGAGAGCCGATACCGCCGCGCCCGATAGGTGGCGACATAGAACAGGAAATAGAAAGATAGGAAATAGCCGACTTGGACCGCCGCGAAAGCGCTGGTGCCGACGGTCGCATTCGACGCGAGCTGATAGGCCATGGAAACCGGTATGAGGATCGCCAGGACGATCAGGAACCCGAGAAACAACTCCTTGCCGGTTCCGGTATATTCGAGCCGGTCGCCCAGGAACGAGGCGCGCGACAGGAAGTACCGCCGGACCCGCGTCTTGGCCCAGAAACGGTAAATGCCCGCGGTGACGAAGGTCAGCAGCAAGTTGACCAGAACGATCTTGAACAATTCGCCGGCGCGGCCGTCATAGCTCGGGCCTTCCTTGACCATCAGGGTGCCCGAAATGCCGCTCATGGCTTGCGATTGGGCACGTGCGACGCTGGTTCGGAACCGGATCTTTCGCTCGAGTTCATCATTCATATCGGGAATCCCTGATCGGGCGCTACAACCATAATATAGGAACAAAGACCTTGTCAGGCCTTGACTGCGCGGCCATGTCAGATTGGTCGACGCTGGCCGCCGTGATTTGCTAGTGTCGGCCCGCAGTGTCGAGCCTTGGGTTTAAGATTGGCTTAAAATCGCAAGGTCTCGTTAACCATAATTCGCAGCGCGAGGAGTCCCCATCAATGACCGGATGCATCGTTGGTTGGTCGCACACAAAATTCGGCAAACTCGAAGGCGAGGATGCGGAATCGCTGATCGTAAAGGTGGCGACCGAGGCGGTCGCGGATGCGGGATTGGCGCCGGCCGATGTCGATGCGGTCTATGTGGGCTTCTACAACGGCGGATTTTCCGCGCAGGACTTCGGCGCGTCGCTGGTGCTGCAGGCACACGACGATTTTCGCTTCAAGCCGGTGACACGGGTCGAGAATGCCTGCGCGACCGGCTCGGCGGCGATCCATCAAGGGCTCAACTATCTCGAAGCCAAGCGCGGCAAGGTCGTGCTCGCCGTTGGCGTCGAGAAGATGACCGACACCCCCGGCCCGGAGATCGGCGGCATTCTGATGAAGGCCGCCTATCTCAAGGAAGAGGCCGAGATTGAAGGCGGGTTCGCCGGTGTGTTCGGGCGGATCGCCCAGCAGTACAGCCAGAAATACGGCGATCAGACCGAAGCGCTCGCCCGGATCGCTTCGAAGAATCACAAGAACGGCTGCGAGAACCCGTGGGCACAATTGCAGAAGGACCTAAGCGTGGAGTTCTGCCGCGACGTGTCGGACAAGAACCCGATCGTCGCCGGACCGCTCAAGCGGACGGATTGCTCGCTCGTATCCGACGGTGCGGCGGCGGTGGTCCTGACCGATGTGGAAACGGCATTGTCGATGGATAAGGCGGTGGTGTTCCGCGGCCGGAGCCATGTGAACGAGTTCCTGCCGATGAGCCGACGCGACATGACCTTCCTGGACGGGGCCGCGCATGCGTGGCAGCAGGCGCTCGCGGATGGGAATTTGACGCTGGACGATCTCAGCCTCGTCGAGACGCATGACTGTTTCACCATCGCCGAGTTGATGGAGTACGAGGCCATGGGCTTGGCCAAGCCGGGCGAAGGCGCCCGCGCCATCGAGGAAGGCTGGACGCAGAAGGACGGTAAATTGCCGGTGAACGCGTCGGGCGGTTTGAAGGCGAAGGGTCATCCCATCGGGGCGACCGGCGTGTCGATGCATATCATGGCCGCAATGCAGCTTCGCGGCGAGGCGGACGGCATGCAGGTCGCCGGCGCCAACATGGCCGGCGTGTTCAACATGGGCGGCGCCGGCGTCGCCAATTACGTCAGCATTCTGGAACCTCTGCGGTAGACGGTGTTCGGATAGGACGCAGCGTGTTGCGGGGCGGACGGCTTCGCTCTATACCGCTCGCACAAATTTGAATAGCGACGAAAAAAGGGGACACCGATGGCCGACGGAACATTCGCCGCGCTCATGCTGGAGCAAAAAGACGACAAGGTCGCGCAGAACGTCCAGCAGATTTCCACCGATGCCCTACCCGACGGCGACGTCACCGTCGCGGTCGAATACTCGACCGTTAATTATAAGGACGGGATGGTGGTCAACGGGATCGGCAATCTGGTGCGGAACTATCCGCATGTCCCCGGTATCGATTTCGCCGGCACGGTGGAGAGCTCGGACAGCGACCGCTACAAGCCCGGCGACAAGGTTGTCTTGACCGGGTGGCGCGTCGGCGAGGTCCACTGGGGCGGTTTTGCACAGAAAGCGCGGGTCAACGCGGACTGGCTGGTGCCGTTGCCCGACGGGTTCAGCACCAAGAACGCGATGGCGGTCGGCACCGCGGGCTTCACCTCGATGTTGTGTATCCTGGCGCTGGAAGACCACGGCTTGACGCCGGATGCCGGGACCGTGTTGGTAACCGGTGCTGCGGGTGGCGTCGGTTCGGTCGCCGTCGCGATCCTTGCCAAGTTGGGCTACACGGTTGCCGCATCCACCGGCCGCCCGGAGCAGCATGATTACCTGAAATCATTGGGCGCCACGGAGATGGTCGACCGCGCGGAGCTGGCCGAAGGGTCGGGCCGGCCTCTCGACAAGGAGCGTTGGGCCGGCTGTGTCGATACGGTCGGCGCCTCGACGCTGGCGACGGTGCTGTCGCAAGTCGCCTACGGCGGATCGGTCGCCGCCTGCGGGCTTGCCGGCGGGCCGAAGCTCGAGACGACGGTCATCCCGTTCCTGTTGCGGGGCGTGAACCTGCTCGGCATCGATTCCGTCATGCAGCCGTATGACAACCGCGTCCGGACCTGGCAACGCATCGCCAGCGACCTGCCGGTGGACAAGCTGGAAGCGATGACCGAGGTGATCGGTCTCAGCGGTGTCGGCGACGCGGCCAACGCGATCCTGAAGGGTCAAGTGCGCGGGCGGATGGTCGTCGACGTCAATGCCTAGGCTGTACCGCCCTTAGTTCAGAACGCGGACCGGATTGCCGTCGAGGAAGGCCGCGATGTCTTCCGCCGCATCCTGATACATCTTCGCCAGGTTCTCCGCCGTTACGTAGCCGATATGCGGCGTCAGTAGGACGTTGTCCAGCTTACGGATCGGATGATCGGCGGGGAGGGGTTCTTCGCCGTACACGTCGATGCCCGCGCCGCCGATGTCCTTGTTCTGCAGTGCGGTTAGCAACGCATCTTCGTCGACGATGGGGCCGCGCGAGGTGTTGATCAGGTAAGCGGTCTTCTTCATCTGCGCCAGTTGATCGGCACCGACCAACCCACGCGAGCGGTCGCTGAGCACGAGGTGGACGGAGATGACGTCCGACTCTTTGAAGAGGGTGTCTTTTTCGACCCGCGTGGCATTGCATTCTGCCGCCCGCTCGTCCGTCAGGTTCTGGCTCCACGCGATGACCTTCATATCGAAGGCGTTGGCCACGCGGGCGACGGCACCGCCCAGCTTGCCGAGGCCGAGCAGCCCCATGGTTTTACCGGCCAGGTCGTAGCCCGCGAAGGTCTGCCAGCCGCCGTCCTCCATCGAGCGCGATTGCCGCGGGATGTCGCGCATCAGCGCGATCATCAGCCCAATGGCGAGTTCGGAGGTCGGACTGCCGACGCCGCCGGTGCCGCAGACGGTCACGCCCTGCTTCGCGGCCGCATCCATGTCGAACGAGGCATTGCGCATGCCGGTGGTGATCAGCAGTTTCAGTTTCGGCAGGCGCTCCAGGACGCTGGCGGGAAACCGCGTCCGCTCGCGCATGCCCACGATGATCTCGAAATCGTTGAGCGCCGCGACCACCGCATCCTCGCCATCGAGGTATTCGGTGAATGTGGTGATCTCGGCGCGACCGTCGAGCGTGCTCCAGTCCGCGAGATCGAGGGCAGCATTGAAATAGTCGTCGAGGATGGCGATGCGCATGGCGGTGTCTCCCTGTCGATGGGTTATTTGGTCGGCTGACCGGATTTCCGGTCGTCGTACAGTTTCTTTTCGCGGAACGCGATATAGGTGGCGGATGCGAAGATCATCGTACCGCCGATCCATGTGAAGAGGTCCGGCACCTCGGTGAAGGCCAGATAACCAATCAGCGTCGCCCAAATCAAGCGGAAGAAATCGATAGGCATGATCGACGTCGCTTCCGCCTCCTTGATCGCCTGGGTGATCATGAGTTGGGCGATCGTACCTGAGACGCCGATGAAGGTGAGCCAACCCCATTCGACCCAGGTGGGCCAGGTCCAGAAAGGCAGGGCGGGCGGCAGCGACATCACCGACATCAGCAGCAGCATCCAGAGCGTGATGGTGAGCGCGGAGTCGGTGCGGCTCATGACCTTGATCATGACCATGATGCCGCCCCAGATCAGCGCCGAGGTGACCACGAGAAGCGCCCCGATATTCAGCTCGCCGAAGCCCGGCCGCAGGATGACCAGCGCTCCCAAAAAGCCGAACAGGAGCGCCGTCGTCCGCCGCAACCGCAGCGTTTCGCCGAGGAAGACCGTCGCCAGCAGTGTCGTGAACAAAGGGGCCATAAAGTTAAGCGCCGTGGCTTCGGCCAGAGGGGTCAGGCTCAGGCCCATGTAGTAAGCGATCATGTTGCCAACGTTCAGAACGGCCCGGATGAAATGCATGCCAAAACGCGGGGTGCGCAACGGGGTTAGGCCATAGCGCATGAACAGCGGGGACAGGAATATCAGTCCAAGGAAGTTCCGAAAAAACGCGATTTCCGTGGGATGAACGTCTTGTGCGATATGCCGGATAGCGCCGTGCATGGCGGCGAACAACAGTGTCGCCCCCAGCATCCAGATCATGCCGCGCAAGTTGCCCGATGCGTTGGTGAACAGTCGATGGAGGCGGAATTGCACGCGCTGATTCCCTTGTCCGGCGCAGGCTTGTCCGACCGCGCCGCGACCAACTCTTCGTGAATGGGTTCTCTTAAGCCTGTGAGGACGTTAGACTTCCCTCCAACTGATAATGGAATGGGGAGCGTTACGCCATGCCGGAAGTGGGAAGCGATATTGAAATCGCACGGGCCGCTACATTGAAGCCGATCGAAGAAATCGCGCAGAAACTGGATATCCCACCCGACGCGCTCTACCGCTACGGGCCGGACAAGGCCAAACTCTCCTACGACTACATCACTTCGCTGGCGGACCGGCCGAACGGCCGGCTGATTCTCGTGACGGCGATGACGCCGACGCCGGCTGGCGAAGGCAAGACGACGATGACGGTGGGGCTCGGCGACGGCTTGAACCGGATTGGCAAGAAGACGCTCATGTGCCTGCGCGAACCGAGCCTCGGCCCGTGTTTCGGCATGAAGGGCGGGGCGGCCGGCGGCGGATACGCGCAGGTCGTACCGATGGAAGACATCAACCTCCACTTCACCGGCGACATGCACGCGATCGGCACGGCGCATAATCTGCTGTCGGCCATGGTCGACAACCACATTTATTGGGGCAATGGGAAGGGCATCGATGCGCGCCGCGTATCTTGGCGCCGGGTTGTCGACATGAACGACCGGGCGTTGCGCGATATCGTGACCTCGCTGGGCGGTGTCGGAAACGGTTTTCCGCGCCAGACCGGATTCGACATTACCGTGGCGTCGGAAGTCATGGCGATCTTCTGCTTGTCGCGGAACCTCGAGGATTTGAAAAAACGTCTCGGGAATATCCAGGTCGCGGAGACGCGCGAGCGTACGCCGGTGAAGGCGTCGGACATCAACGCCGAGGGGTCGATGACGACACTGCTGAAGGATGCGCTGATGCCGAACCTTGTCCAGACCTTGGAACACAACCCGGCATTCATCCATGGCGGGCCCTTCGCGAATATCGCGCATGGCTGCAACTCCGTGATGGCGACGGAGACCGCGTTGAAGCTTTCCGATTATGTCGTCACCGAAGCGGGATTTGGCGCCGATCTAGGGGCCGAAAAATTCTTCAACATCAAATGCCGCAAGGCCGGTCTCGCACCGGAAGCTGCGGTTCTGGTCGCGACCGTCCGGGCGCTGAAATCGCATGGCGGGGTCGACCGCGACAAACTTGGCGAGGAAAACCTGGATGCGGTGAAGGCGGGGCTCGCCAATATCGACCGCCATATCAGCAATATCGGGCAATTCGGCGTGCCGGTGCTCGTCGGTATCAACAAGTTCGGCACGGATACGGAGGCCGAACTCGACGCCGTGCGCGAGCATTGCGCCGGCTTGGGCGTTGACGCCTTCGTCTGCAGTCATTGGGCCGATGGCGGCGCGGGTACCGAAGATTTGGCGCGCCGCCTTGTCGAGGTGGTCGAAGGCGGCACATCGAACTTCAAACCGTTGTACCCGGATGACATGCCGCTCTGGGACAAAGTGAAGACCGTGGCGCAAACCATCTACGGGGCCGATGACATCACCGGCGATAAACGCGTGCGCGACCGGTTCAAGGCGCTGGAAGATAGCGGTTTCGGGCATTTCCCGGTCTGTATGGCCAAGACGCAATACAGCTTCTCGACCGATCCGGCGCTGCGGGGCGCACCCTCGGGCCATGTGGTGCCGATCCGCGAGGTCCGGCTGAACGCGGGGGCCGAGTTCCTGGTGGTCGTCTGCGGCGATATCATGACGATGCCCGGCTTGCCGCGGAAACCGGCGGCCGAAGACATCTACGTCAACGAACAGGGCGAGGTCGAAGGCCTCTTCTAGACCCGGCGCCAAACTGAAATTCGAGATCGAGCTTGACGGGTCTTTGGGCCAACCCTATATTCAACCATATGGTTGAATATAGGGTGCAGTCGAATGGCTATGGATGAAGCGGGGCTCGACCGGACGATGATTGCGCTGTCGGACCCCACGCGGCGGGCGATCATCGCCCGACTGGTCGACGGCGGGGCGCGGGTGACGGAAATCGCCGAGCCCTTCGACATGTCCCTGAACGCCGTGTCGAAACATGTGCGGATTTTGGAACGTGCCGACCTTGTCCGCCGCGAGGTACGGGGGCGGGAGCATCACATCTCCTTCAACGGCGCGCCGCTGCAAGCCGCGTCCGACTGGATCGAAACCTACCGGAATTTCTGGAACCAGCGCTTGGATGCCTTGGAGGCCTACCTGCGCAAACAAAAGGATGAGAAAAATGACGGCTGAGGTCTTGGACACGACCCTGACGATTACGCGTCACCTGCCCGCATCGCCGGAAGACGTTTTCGACGCCTGGACCACACCGGACACCCTCCGCCAATGGATGTGCCCGTTCGACACGAAAGTCGTGCGCGCCGATCTCGATCTAAAAGTTGGCGGCAAGTATCACATCGATATGCAAGGCGAGGAGACGCTTCACAAACACGAAGGCGAATATGTCGAGATCGACCGGCCGAACCGCCTCGTGTTTACCTGGATTTCAGTGGGTACCCATCAGGAAACCACACTGGTGACGGTCACATTCGAAAAGTCAGGGGATGGCACCGCCCTGACGCTTGTCCACGACCGTCTGCCCGGCGCGGAAGCGGTTGGTGACCACAACAACGGTTGGTCGAGCGCTTTGGACAACCTCGAAACCGTGTTGGCGGCTTAACCCTTAGACAAGGACCATCCGATGAGCGACAAGACATTTGCTTGGGAAAGCGATGACTACCGCGCGGCGCGCGCCGACCTGCATCAGGCGGAATCCGACCTGCTCGATCAGATCGAGGCGGTTGCCCGGCAACGCCGTGCGCTGCCGCCGGTGGGGTGCGTTCCGGCCGGCTATCGGTTTCGGGAAGGGGCGTCCGATGTGGTGCTGACCGACTTGTTTACCGACCGGACCAAACCGCTCATTCTCATACACTACATGTTCGGCGCTAATGCGGCGGCCCCGTGTCCGATGTGCACCCTATGGGTGGACGGCTATAACGCGCTGATGCCACATCTGAGCCAAATGGCGAATGTGGCGCTGGTGGCGAAAGCCGATGCCGAGAAGCTGAAAGATTTCGCAGATCGGCGTGGTTGGTCGAACCTGCGCGTTCTTTCCAGCCGTGACACGACCTTCAACCGCGACTTCGGGGCCGAGGATGAGGACGGTACCCAGCGCCCCGGGGTCAGCGTCTTCACCCTGACCGACGACAATACTGTCGAGCATTTCTACAGTTCGGAGATGTCGCGCGAGCGGGGGATCGATCTCCTGACGCCCTTCTGGCATTTGCTCGATTTGTTGCCGGAGGGTCGACAGGATTTCATGCCGCGTCTCGATTACGGTGCCGCTTAGGCGCCGTCGGCTTGACCTGAGTCAACGTCGGCCGCGGTGTCGCGCCTTATCGTTCGGGCCTCATCAACCCCAACGGAGAAGGCATCATGGAAACCACCCCCCGCCATGTCGATGTCAGGCAGGAAAATAGCCTGTGGCCCCATCTGATGGAGCCGCTTCGGCATTTGGGTTCGAGCATCGCTCACTTCTTCTCGCCGAGCGCGGATGCGTCGCGCGGCAAGGATTCGTATGAAATCACATTGGAACTACCCGGTGTCGCGCCGGACGACGTGGACGTGAGCCTCAACGACCACGTTCTCACCGTCAATGGTGAGAAACGGTCGGAACGGAAAGAGGAGACGGACACCTATTTCTTCGCGGAGCGGCGGTTCGGTGCGTTCCAGCGCGCCTTCCAACTGCCGAGCGATGTGGACACCGACAAGATCGACGCGGATTTCAGCAACGGCGTGCTGAAGCTGGTCCTGCCGAAACTGTCGTCGGCGCAGGAGCGTGACCGGCAGATCAAGGTGCGGACGTCCTAGTAGGGCGTATCGCCCTGGACGGTAGTGCGGTGCATTGTGCGCGTGTGGACCGGGTCGTATGACGTGGCGCAATGCATTGTGCTGCGGTTGTCCCAGAACACCACATCGCCGGGCTGCCATGCATGGCTATAGACCAACGGCTCCCGCGTCGCGTGGATGTTGAGCTCGCGTAGCAGCGCCTTGCCCTCTTCCTCGTCCATGTCTTCGATACCGATGGTAAAACCGTCGTTCACGTACAATGCCTTGCGCCCGCTTTCCGGATGCGTGCGGACGATTGGGTGCAGGACCGGCGGAAAACTCTCGGATTGCTCTTCGTCGAGTTCGAACTTGTTCTTGCCTTTGTGCGAGGTATCGATGTTGCGCATCGCGTTGAATCGTTCGAGATAGCTGTGCACGGCCTTGCGTCCGTCGACCTGGCGTTTGAGGTCGTCGGACAGCGTTTCATAGGCGCCGTACATGTTGGCGAACAAAGTGTTCCCGCCTTCGGGCGGTACCTCGACCCCATACAGCAGGGAACCGAGCGGCGGTTTGGCGCGGTAGGAAATATCGCTGTGCCAGTAGGCTCCGCCGTTGGCGGTCGGTTTCACGCCGTTGGCGCCCACATTCGACAGCACGATGATTTCCGGGTGCTCGGGCATGAGGTATTGCCGGACGAGATGAATCTCCAAATCGCCGAAATTCCGCGTGAAGGCGATCTGCTGTTCGCTCGTCATGGATTGCTTCCGGAAGACGAGGACCGAGTGCTCGGCGAGCGCCGTTCGCAGCTCGGCGATCGTTTCCGCGTCCTGCGGTTCGCTGAGATCGACCCCGGCGACTTCGACGACGAAGTCGCTGTTGGTCAGGGGTTTCGTCGAAATCGGCATGGCATGTCCTCCCATCTGCAAGACTACCGGCGTCCGGTTGCAAAGGGGCCCGAGCCTAACGCTGCATGCCCCACTTGCTGATCGTGTTCAGTTCGATATTGCGGAAAATTACGTTCTCCACGATCAACCCGACCAGGATGACCATGAACAGGGCGGCAAAGACGTATGGTGTGTCGAGATTGTCGCCTTTCTCGAAGATCATCCAACCGAGGCCGCCCTTGCCGGCGGCTGCGCCGAAGACCAGTTCCGCGCCGATCAGGGTGCGCCAGGCAAACGCCCAGCCGATCTTCAGACCGATCAGGATCGCGGGAAAGGCGGCGGGAACCAGGATCTTGAGAATGTACGGGATGCTCCGCAGGCCGTAGTTTCGGCCGACCATCCGCAGCGTTTCACTGACGCCCATGAACCCGACATGCGTGCTCAAGGCCACCGCCCAGAGGACCGAGTGGATGGTCACGAAAACCAGGCTCGGAATGCCGAGCCCGAACCAGAGCATGGCGAGCGGCAGCAGCGAAATTGCCGGTAGCGGCTGGAACATCGCCGTCATAGTGCTGAGAAAATCGCTGCCGATGCGCGTGGACACGGCCAACACCAGGAAGACGGCGGCCATCGCCAGCCCCGCCGCGTATCCCAGCAATAGGACGTAGAGCGAAATCCAGACCTTCTCGAACATCTCGCCGCTGACGAGGGTCTCCCAAAGGACATCGGCGCTGGCAAAGAAGCTCGGGAAGAGCAGCGGTTCCGGTTTGGCGATCATCGTGTAGGCCTGCCACGCGACGACCAGGCCCAGCAGGATCGACATCTTGCGAACGGCATTGATGTTGGAAATCCGCTCGAAAATCGACAATTGCCGTTCGACATCGACATTCGTCGCGTCTTTCAGCCCGTCGACCTCGAATTCCGGCCGGACATAGATATCGAGTGCTTTATCGCTCATCGCATTAGCTCTGTTGCATGCCCCATTTGCGGATCGTCCGGTCTTCCACATTCCGGAACAGGCCGTTTTCGATAACGATTCCAACGATGATCACCGTGAAGAGTCCGGCGAACACATATGGCGTCTGGTTTTCCATTTGATTCTGGAAAATGATCCAACCCAAGCCGCCCGCGTTGCCGCCTTCGGCGCCCAACTGACCGGAGGTGTCCATCACCTGGCCGCCAAAGACGAGTTCGGCTGCGATCAAGGTGCGCCACGCGAAGGCCCAGCCAATGCGCAGCCCCGTCAGGATCGACGGGAAGGCCGCCGGAATCAGGATCTTGCAGATATACGGCAGCCCTTTCAGGCCGTAGTTCCGGCCCACCATGCGCATCGTCTCGCTGACGCCCTGGAAGCCGGAATGCGTATTCAAGGCGACGGGCCAGATGATCGAGTGCAGCAGTGTGAAGATGACCGCCTGATTGCCGAGCCCAAACCAGATCATCGCCAACGGCAATAGTGCAATGGCCGGCAGCGGGTTGAGCATCGCCGTCAGCGTGGTCAGCAGATCGCTGCCGAACCGGGTCCAGACGCCAAAGACCACCAGCACGGCGGCGATTGAGATACCGATGACATATCCGGTGACCAGCAGGCTCAACGAGTTCCAGATGTTGGTCAGCAGTCCGGCATTTACCAGCGCATCGATTAGCGCCGTGAAGGTCTTCGTAAAGGTCGGGAACATCAACTCGTTGATGCCGCCGAGCCGCGTATATAGTTCCCAGGCAATGACCAGCGTGACGAGCACGGTAAACTTCCGTACCGGGTCCATATTCGAGATACGTTCCCAAAGCGATAGCCGGCGCTCGATGTCGCCGATCACCGCTTTTTCGATGGCCGGGTTCTCGAACTCCGGTCGGATGTAAAGCGAGATCGCTTTCACATCAGCCATGGTTGACTACCTCATCCTCCAGAACGCGGTCGGCAAAGATCATGTTGTGGATCTTGGTCTGCAATTCGGCAAAGCCGTCCTCGCCGATCGTCGCGTGGGAATGGTCGTGGGCGTTCAGTTCCGCTTTCACCTGTCCCGGATGCGGCGACATGATGAGAATGCGGCTGCCGACGATCACGGCTTCCTCGATCGAATGCGTGACGAAGAGCACGGTGAATTTCGTATCCTCCCACAACGCCAGGAGTTCTTCCTGCATCTGGCGGCGGGTCAGGGCGTCCAGCGCGGCGAACGGTTCGTCCATGAGCAGGATCGCCGGTTCCATCGCCATGCCGCGCGCAATTGCGACGCGTTGCTTCATGCCGCCCGACAGCATGTGCGGGTAGGTATCCTCAAAGCGATCCAGCTTGACCTTCTGGATATACTCCATGGCGATGTCGTTGGCTTCGTTCTTATTGCTGCAACGTCCGCCGTTCATCAGCGCGAAGGTAATGTTCTCCTTGACCGTTTTCCACGGCAGAAGCTGGTCGAATTCCTGGAACACCATCACGCGATCCGGTCCCGGTTCGGTGACGATGTTGCCGTTCAGCCGCATCTCGCCTTCGACCGGATGAAGGTAGCCGGCGACGGCCTTCAGCAAAGTCGATTTACCGCAACCGGACGGCCCAAGGATGACGAAGCGGTCGGCTTCGAACACCTGGAACCCGACGCGATAGGTCGCCGTAATCAAATGTTCCTTTGTCTTGTACTGGATCGTAACGCCTTCGACGTCGAGGATCGGGGCGTTCGGCTGGGGAGCGGTGGACGTCGCGTCCACCGCTCCGGTCGCAGTTACCTCTGAGGGCATCTTCGACTTAGCCGCCGTTCAAGCCGTGATTGTTCGGCATGTAGTAGTCTTTCCAGCTCTTGGCTTGCGGAATATCGCCAATTTTATGCAGGAAGTTGGCGTATTTCATCGTGTGCTGCGGCAGCTCCGAAAATGCGATTTCCTTCGGGTTCGTCAGCAGCGCCTTCACGAGTTCCGGCTTCAGCTTCGATTTGGTGTACTTGATGAAGACTTCCGCGGCCTTTTCCGGGTTCGCCTTGATCCAGGCATAGGCTTCGCGATACGCGCCGATCACCGCCGCGTAGGTCTTCGGATTGTCCTTGCGGAACTTCTCATTCGTGCTCATGACCAGAACCGAATGTTCGCCGCCCAGGATGTCGTAAGAGGTGATGACCGTGCGGATCTTGTCGTTCTGCAGTTCCTGATAGGAATACGGCAGCGTCGCAAAGTGGCTCTTAACCGTCTGGCCACCGGACATCAGCGCCGCCAACGCGATCGGATGCTTCATCGATACGACGAGGTGATCGAGCTTCTCGGCTTGGCCCCACTTCTTCGCGGCAAACATCTGCAGCGTCACCGCCTGAATCGAAACCTTGGCGGCCGGCGTGGCGATCTTGTGATCCTTGACGTTCAGATAGTCCTCGACCGACTTCACGCTCGGATCGTTGGTGTTCAGCTTAAGCGGCATATTCGCCATGCTGATCGCGACCTTGAAACGGCCTTTGGTCTTGCCCCAAAGCTTCAACGCCGGACCGACGCCATGGGCGCCGAAGTCGATGGTGTTGGCGAGCAATGCCTTGTTGATGTTGGCGCCACCGCTGATCTTGAACATTTGGATCTTGGGTGCGGCGATGCCTTGCTTCTTGGCGTGCTTTTCAATCAGGCCGAATTCCATAACGGCGTGCAATGGCACGTAAAGAAGTCCGAACTGCTGGGCCATCTTGACGGTATCGGTCTCTGCGCTGGCCGTCGATGCGGCGCCGGCTGCGACCAAAGCGGCCATTGCCGGACCGGCGATGACTTTTGTGAGGGTAGAGCGCTTCATTAAATGCCTCCCTAAGCATGTGATTTTCATTGCTGATTGGAACAGCAACGGATGAATCGGTTCCCCGTGAAAAACCATTGTATCATTTTTTAGCGCACGATGAGCACCGCATGCCGCAGGAACCGTTGAGTGATTGTTTACAATATTGTCATCCGGCGTAAATGCAAATTTTCGTTTTTGGCCAGATGCGGCCAGAAAACCGCTTTAGCCAAACGATTTAGCGGTGGCGTGTGCTTCTCCTTCATGCGAATGGCGCATCTCCTTGGATAGTCGCGCGATGCATGTGGCGCGGCTCCGCCATGTCGTAGTCCGCTACGGCGCGATGCATGAGGCAGCGATTGTCCCAGAAGACCAGGTCACGCGGTTTCCATTGATGCCGGTAGATGAACTCCGGGCGGGTCGCATGCGCGAACAGAAATTCGAGTATCGCCCGGCTTTCGTCCTCCGTCATGCCGACGATGCTGGCGGTGAAGCCGGGATTGACGTAAAGCGCCTTCCGGCCGGAGTCGGGATGGGTACGGACGATCGGGTGTGCCACCGGCGGCACCTTTGCCTTTTCCGCTTCGGTCATCGGCGGGCGTCCCGGCAGTTTGGAGAACACCGTGTCATAGGCATGGCTGTAGTCATGCACCGCTTGCAGGCCGACAATGAGCGATTTCATCGTGTCGGAAAGCTTTTCGTAGGCGAGGTACATGTTCGCGAACATCGTATCCCCGCCGGTCTTCGGGATTTCGACGGCATTCAACATCGAGCCGAGTGCCGGCAGCGGCATGTAGGACAGGTCGGAATGCCAGTACTGGCCGGCATAGATCGCGCCTTTGGGTTTGCCGTCTTCCTGAACGTTGGAGACGAGGAAAACCTTCGGGTTCTCTTCGTGCTGAAAACCTTCGAGCAGGTGCGGCACCGACTCGCCGAACAACCCGCTGAAGGTGACGAGTTGCTCGGGCGTCAGGGTTTGATCCCGGAAAACCAGAACCGAATGATCGATGAAGGCCTGCCGCACGGTCTCAAGAAGATTGCCGCCGAGCGGTTCCGACAGGTCAAGACCGCGCAGTTCCGCACCGAGTGCGCCGCCGAGACGATTGATTTCAAGCGCCATTGTGGTTGACCTCCCGAAATATTGTTGACTTTATTGTCGACGATTTGACCGGTGGGTCAATGTCGGCGACAAGTATTTAGCCGAATGTGGCTTGCCGGCGGGCGTTGGCGGCTCATACTCTGGGTTTGAGCACCGATGCGGACAGGCGGCGTCGCGCACCGCCAGGGAGGGATTTTGTCCGAACATAACGATGCCGGGGCGACCATCACGGTCGAGATCTGGCGCGGCCGCGAAGACGGCCATTTCGACAGCTTTTCGGTACCGCACGAAGAGAAGCAAACGATCCTCGACGTGGTGACCTATATCCAACGGCGCCTCGATCCGACGATATCCTATCGCTTTGCCTGCCGGATCGGCATGTGCGGATCTTGTGCGATGATGGTCAACGGGGCGCCGCGCTGGACCTGCCGCACGCACGCTTCGAAGGTGGTGAAAGACGGCAAGATCCGGCTTCAACCGTTACGCAACCTGCCGGTGATCAAGGATTTGGCCACCGACATGACCGAGTTCTTCGACAAATGGCAGAAGGCCGGCGGTCGCTTCGAGCCGAGCCAGCCCGGATCGCAGGAATTCGCCGAAGTCTCCCCGGAAAGCAAGGAACGCGCGGCGGCGAGCGCCGGGATCGAGTGTATCGGCTGCGGTGTCTGCTATGCGGCCTGTGACGTGGTCGCGTGGAATCCCGACTATCTCGGACCCGCCCAGTTGAACCGTGCCTGGACGCTGGTGAACGACGTGCGCGATGCGGACCGCAAGGGGCATTTAGCGGCGGTCGCCGTCGATGCGGGGTGCCATGCCTGCCACAGCCATCAGAATTGCACGCGGTTTTGCCCGAAGAGCCTGAACCCGACCGCGTCCATCGCCGGGTTGAAGCGGGCGACGCTGACGGCGGCGCTCAAGGGCGACCTATGATATGACCGGCCGCGTCGAACTCTGGCTCTATGTCGCGCAACGGCTGAGCGCGATGGTGCTTGCGCCGCTGGTGATCGTCCATATCGGGACGATGATCTACGCGATTCGGGACGGGTTGACGGCGGCCGAAATATTGGGCCGCACGAGCGGCAGCATTTTCTGGGCGTGTTTCTATGGGCTTTTCGTCATCGCCGCGGCGGTGCACGGATCGATCGGGCTTCGCTCCATCCTGCGGGAAATGACCGCCTGGCGCAGCAAATCGCTGGATGTCGCCGCCGGCGCATTCTGCCTGATGATCCTGATTCTGGGATTGCGGGCGGTGGAGGCGGTGACATGAGCCAAAGTTGGCCGACCCGCAATCACCCGACCTATTGGGCCTTCATCCTGCATCGGGTGTCGGGACTGGGGCTCGCGCTGTTCCTCCCGGCCCATCTCTATGTTCTGTCGCTGGCGCTGGAAGGCGAGGCGGCGCTGGACGGGTTCCTGCGGTGGACTGAAAACCCGATGGTGAAGATCGCCGAGACCGGATTGGTGATTCTGCTCGCGGTCCACATGGCCGGCGGCCTCCGCCTTTTGGCCCTGGAGTTCTTGCCTTGGCGGGACTGGCAGAAGACATTGATAGCGGTGGCCAGCGGATTCGCGCTTATGGTTGGGCTCGTCTTCCTGCTCGGCGCCTACTAGAGAAACGGTTGGATAGACCATGGTCGAGATCACACGCTCGAAAACCGACATTCTTATCCTCGGCAGCGGCGGCGCCGGATTGTTCGCGGCGCTGCATGCCCATAAGGCCGACCCCGATCTGTCGATCACGGTCGCGGTCAAAGGGTTGTTGGGGAAATGCGGTTGCACGCGCATGGTGCAGGGCGGCTACAACGTCGCCATCGCGGCCGAGGATTCGGTCGAGCGCCATTTCATGGACACGATCCTGGGCGGGAAATGGCTGAACCATCAGGAAATCTCCTGGAAGCTCGTGAACGTCGCGGTCGAACGGATCCATGAGCTGGAAAACGACATGGGGTGTTTCTTCGACCGGAACCCCGACGGTACCATCCATCAAAAGGCCTTCGCCGGCCAAACCTTCGACCGCACGGTGCATAAGGGCAGTCTGACCGGTATCGAAATCATCAGCCGCCTTGCCGAACAGGTTTGGAGCCGCGGTATCCATCGCCTGGAGGAGCATCGGGCGGTGGCCTTGGTGCCGTCAACGGATGGTAAGCGGATCGCCGGCGTGCTGATGATCAACATGCAGACCGGCGATTTCCATTTCGTGCAGGCGCAGGCGGTGATGATCGGCACCGGCGGTGGCCCGACCATGTACAAATTCCATACGCCGTCGGGCGATAAGTCCTGCGACGGCATGGCGATGGCCTTGCGGGCCGGCCTGCCGCTGATCGACATGGAGATGGTGCAGTTCCACCCGACTGGCTTGGTCGCAGGCGAGGACACGCGCATCACCGGCACGATCATCGAGGAAGGGCTGCGCGGCGCCGGCGGATATCTGCTCGACGGGGGCGAGCAGCGCTTCATGCACGAGTTCGACGAGCGCGGCGAGCGGGCGACCCGCGATATCGTCAGCCGCGCCATGTACGAAATGATGAAGCAGGGCCGGACCGCGCCGAACGGCGGCCTCTACATCACCATGGCGCATCTCGACCCGAAGATGGTCGTGCAGCAGTTCAAGGGCATGGTCGACCGCTGCCGCGATGTCGGCTTCGATCTCGTCGGCGGATTGGTCGAGGTCGTGCCGACGGCGCATTACATGATGGGCGGGATCAAGTTCGACGAGAATTGCTACACCGATATTCCGGGCGTGTTCGTCGCGGGCGAGGACGCGGGCGGGGCGCATGGCGCCAATCGTCTCGGCGGCAACGGTGTCGCCAACTCGACCGTCTTCGGCGGCGTCGCCGGGGATACGATGGCGCCATGGGTGCGCCGCGACGGCGAATATTCCGATCCCGACGAGGCCGTCATCGAAGAGACGATTTCACGATGCCTTACGCCGTTCTCGAACAATAGCGGCAGCGTCACCGATCTCCGGCTCCGGCTGTACGACCTGATGTGGGAAGAAGTCGGCATTACCCGGACGGCCGAGAGCCTCAACCGTGGCTTGGCCGGTCTCGACGAGTTGGAAAACGATCTTCAATCGATCGGCTTGGCGGAAAGCAACCGGGCCTTCAATCTTACCTGGCACGATTGGATGAACCTGGACAGCCAAATCCTGGTCAGTCGGGCCATCGCGATGGCGGCCCTGGCGCGCGAGGATTCGCGCGGTGCGCATTTCCGGGACGATTTCCCAGAGACGCGCGATTTGGAGACCTCCGCCAATACGGTTGTTCGACGCGAGGGTGATGCTATTTCGATTGATACGAGCCCCGTTGCCTTCACGCGAATCAAGCCCGGCGAGACACTGCTGACCGAAGACGCTGCCGAATAAAAGAGGTGCGCCATGATTAAGAAAGACAAGATCCTCGAAGCCGGTAAAGAGATCATGAGTCGCGCGGCGATTGAGATTCCGCGCGACTATAAAGACGGCATCGGAAAGATGGTCGAGGAGGAGGAAGAGGAACTCAGCCGCTTCGTCCTGCAGTCGATGTTGGAAAATTGGGATGCGGCCGAGGAAGACCGCCGGGCCATGTGCGCCGATACGGGGGTGCCGCGCTATTTCGTGAAGGCGGGCAACGAGGCGCAGATCGAAGGCGGCTTCGTGGCGCTGGAGCATATGCTGCGGAAAGCGACGGCGGACGCGACCTATGAAATTCCGCTGCGGCCCAACCGGGTCCATCCCCTCAGCCGGCACGACAATAACAACAACGTCGGCATCAACGCGCCGGAGATCGAGTTCAGTTTCGAGCCGGACGCGGATTGGGTCGATGTCACGTCGGTGCACAAGGGCGGCCTGTTCGGCAGCGACTATCGCATGCTGTTCCCGGGCGATGGCATCGACGGGATCAAGAAATTCTTCCTCGACGTAATGTACGAATTCGGACGGCGTGGGCTCGCTTGCCAGCCGGCCATCGTCGGCGTCGGTTTGGGCGGCAGCAAGGACATCGCCATGACGCTCGGCAAGCAGGCGGCCTGCCTGCGCACTGTCGGCGAGGCGAATCCGGATCCGGAGATCGCGGCGCTCGAGGCGGAGTTGAAGGAGATGGGCAACAATATCGGCATGGGGCCGATGGGCTTCGTTGGAAAGTCGATGGTCATCGATTGCCACATCGAGGTCGGTTACACCCATACCGGCGGGATGCCGATGAGCGTGCACAGCTTCTGCCTCTCGTCGCGCCGCGCGACGGCCCGGCTGCATGCGGACGGCAGCGTCGAGTACCGCACCGACCCGCAATGGTTCACGCCTTACATGCGGCGCGACACGGTCGATTGGGCAAACACCGAAACGGCGAGGGCCGCGGGATGAAAAAAGTTCGCTTGAAAATTCCGGTCACTGACGAAGATCTCGAAGGTTTGGAACTCGGAGACGCGGTCTACCTGGATGGCATCGTCTATACCGGGCGCGAAGGCGTCTATAACCGAGCGCTTGGCGAAGGCATCAAGCCGCCGGTCGATCTAAAGACACTGTCGAATGTCACCTTCCATTGCTCGCCTGCGGCGGCGGTCCGGCCGGACGGGACATATAACATCGGCGCGGTGACCGCGACGGCGAGCTTCCGCTTCGCCAAATGGCTGACCGAGTGGTTCGAGCTGTCGGGCGTCAAGATCATCATGGGCAAGGGCGGCATGTCCGAAGAGGATTACCGCAAGTACTTCGTGCCCAACAAGGCGATCTATCTGACCACGGTCGGATATGGCACCGGGGCCTTGCTCGGCCGCGGTATCACGCGCGTGAAGGACGTGCTGTGGCTCGACGAACTCGGCATCGCCCAGGCAATCTGGGTCCTCGAGGTGGAGAATTTCGGCCCGTTCCTGGTCGAGAGCGACATGCAGGGCAACAGCCTATTCGAGCGGGAAAACCGCCGGACCCAGCCGATGGTGTCCAAGGCGTTCGAAGGTCTGAAAGAACCCGCGCTGAAACGGTACGGAGAGACCACCTCGCGCGAAGACGAGGTGGTCTGACCGTTGGGGAGGATGCAGCTTACGCTGCGTTAGGCGGTAACGAGGATTTGGCCGCGCCCTGGCAAGACGCTGCCGGTTGCCGAATCTTTCGCCCTAGAAGGATTTCGACACAGTAAAGACGGCCCGGGCATCGCACAGGCTGCCGCCGCATTCCGATGTGCTGAGATCGGTATCGACATAGGCCAGGCTGAGATCGAAGCCCAGGATGTTCCGGGTGACCGAGATGGACCAGTCGGTATAGTCGGTGCTGCCGGAGTTATCGAAAAAGCTGTACCCGACATGGCCGTCGACCGAGAACTTGTACGGTAACGGAACGCTGACATCGCCGGCAATGTAATACGCATCGCCAATGCCGCCGAAGAAGTCCGGGGACCAATAGAACTGTCCGCCGACCGACGCGACGCCGAAGTCGTAGCCGACACCGCCGCCCGCTTCGATATAGTCGTAGTCCAGGCCGTCCCGCGCGTTGGGATAGTTGTAGTAGATCGCGAAGGCTTCCAACGAAACGCCGCCGATCTCCGTACCCAATCCGCCCGAGTAGTCGATCTCGATATGGGCGTTATCGCCGTCCGAGAAATCGACGTTCGATGCCCAGGCACTCGCAAATGTGTTGATTTTCTGACCGCCGACCATGAAATCCTTCGACCATCCAAAGGAGCCTTGGATTGCAGGACCTTCGTTGGTTTGGGAAATGCCGCGGAAGGTGTAGTCGGTCGTCCCCGCGACTTCGGCCGAAAACGTTCCAATTTGGTCGAAGAAATTATCGACCGCGTCCTTATCGTCGGCGGCGGTTGCCCCCGTCCCCGTCGCCAAGAAAAAAGCGATGGCGCAAGCGAGCACTCTTTTATGCATGTTTCTTCCTTTCGTCATGCGATGCGTACGCAAACTCCGGTAAAGGGTCGCAAGACGCGTGCCACGAAGGAAAACAAGCAATTGATTGATATTGTTAAATTTAATTGATGCCTAAAAATTAATCGATGTTATTTTTGCCTTTCATTTAAGCAATGTGACTTAAAAATGGACGTTCTGTGATATGTGCCCTCCAGACGTGAACACAAAGAGAGAGCGGTTTCCGTCTTTGGAAACCGCCCTTAGGCACAGGGAGAGAAACTGGTTTGGCTTGCGTCAACGATAGGCAAAAGGAGATTTGGGTCGCGCCGCTGAAATGCTCGGGTCCAGCCGCATTTTCCTTTTGCTTTAGAGATCCGCGCGATGTGGGCATTGCTCGATGGTTCGCGTGAAACTCGTCCGTATACACCCGTAGTAAAGCGCCTAAATGCAAAAATATGGTTAACAAAAAAGGAATTTGTTCATAGATCGTCTAATTTTATGGCGCGGTCGTTGACGCTGATTATCCGCCGTCCTAGCTTGAGGTGTTCCCAACCCAAATAAGATTGCACCTTAATTCTATGGCAAATGCCGCTTCGCCAGCTCGACCCGTGTTGCCTTCCGTTGACCGTATCCTGCGGCATGCGTCCGTCGAGGCTTTGAGCGCCGCGCACGGCCGGCCGCTCGTGACGGACGCGGTACGGGATGTGCTGGACGGGGCGCGCCAGGCATTGCGCGACGACGGCGGCGCTGCTCTCACCGAGGAAGACCTGCTTCACCGCGTCGAGGCACGGGTCGCCGACATTCTGCGGCCGTCGCTGGTTCCCGTCTTCAACCTTACCGGCACCGTGCTGCACACGAATCTCGGCCGCGCCGCCTTGCCGCAAGAAGCGTTGGATGCGGTGATGGCCGTGTCCGGCGGCGCCAGCAATCTGGAATACGATCTCGGTACGGGCCGCCGTGGCGACCGCGACGATCATATCGAAGACGTCATCTGCCGCCTCACGGGCGCCGAAGCCGCGACGGTGGTGAATAACAACGCCGCCGCGGTGTTGCTGGTCCTCAATACCCTGGCAATGCGCAAGGAAGTGCCCGTGTCGCGGGGTCAACTGATCGAGATCGGCGGCGCATTCCGGATTCCCGACATTATGTCGCGGGCGGGGTGCAAACTTTGCGAAGTGGGCACGACGAACCGGACGCATCTGAAGGACTTCGAGGCGGCGATCGGACCGCGCACGGCGCTGCTGATGGCGGTGCACACCAGTAATTATGAAGTTCAGGGATTTACCGCCGAGGTTCCTGAAGACAAACTCGCCGAGCTGGCGCATCGCAACGACTTACCTTGCGTCGTCGATTTGGGCAGCGGCACATTGGTCGATCTCGAGGCCTTCGGGCTGCCGCACGAGCCAACCCCGGCGGAGGCGATCGCCGCCGGCGCCGATCTCGTGACCTTCAGCGGCGACAAGCTCCTGGGCGGGCCGCAGGCCGGCATCATCGTCGGCCGCAAGGATTTGGTCGCGAAGGTGCGGAAGAATCCGCTTAAACGCGCGCTGCGGTTGGACAAGATGACGATCGCGGCGTTGGCCACGGTCTTTCGGCTCTACCTCGATCCCGACCGCCTAGCCGAGCGTATGCCCGCATTGCGGTCTCTGACGCGGTCGGCCGACGACATCCGGGCGCTGGCGGAGCGGCTGCGGCCGGCCGTTGCCGACGCCGTGGGGGACGGCATGACGATTACGATCGATGCGTGCCATAGCCAGATCGGCAGCGGTGCTCTGCCGGTGGACCTGTTGCCGAGCGCGGCGTTGGTCATCCAGCCGGACACCGGCAAGCGCGGGGCGGGGCGCGCGTTGAAGCGGCTGGCGACCGCGTTTCGGCAGTTACCGCAGCCGGTAATCGGACGCATTCAAAACGACGCCTTTATGTTGGACCTCCGCTGCCTGGAGGACGAGGCCGCATTCGCGGACCAGCTCCGCCATCTTTCGGTGAGGTGAGCGACCGCCGTGATTATCGCGACCGCCGGACATATCGACCATGGCAAGACTGTTCTGGTTAAGGCGCTGACCGGCGTTGATACCGATCGCCTGCCGGAGGAAAAGGCCCGCGGCGTTTCCATCGATTTGGGCTTCGCCTATGACACGCTGACCGACGGAACCCGCGTCGGCTTCATCGACGTGCCGGGGCATGAGCGTTTTGTCCGCAATATGCTGGCTGGTGTTACCGGTATCGACTTCGCGCTGCTCGTCGTGGCGGCGGATGACGGCCCGATGCCGCAGACCCTTGAACATTTGGCGATCCTCGATCTGCTGGGCCTAAGCGCCGGCGCGGTAGCGTTGACCAAGATCGATCGTGTCGATCCGGAACGGGTGTCTCACGTGCGCGACGAGATCGAACTCCTGCTTGCCGATACGGGGTTGAGCGGCGCGCCGATCTTTCCGGTGTCGGGGATCACCGGCGACGGCATCCCCGAACTGCAGCAACATCTCTCCGGTGTCGCCGCGTCGGTCGCCGGACGCCGCACCGATGGGCACTTCCGCCTTGCCGTCGACCGCTGTTTCACCTTGTCGGGGGCCGGCGTTGTCGTGACCGGCACCGTCTTTTCCGGCACCGTCTCGGCGGGCGACAGACTGTTGTTGTCACCCTCCGGACTGCCGGTACGGGTGCGGTCCATCCATGCGCAGAACCAGCAATCCGACGTCGGCACCGTCGGGCAACGCTGCGCGCTCAACATCACCGGCGGCGACATCGATCGCGACGCGGTACACCGTGGCGATTGGGTGTTGCCGGGCGCCATCCATGCGCCCTCCGACCGCCTCGACGCCCGCATCCGACTGCTGCCGGGTGAGACCAAGGCGCTCCGGCACTGGACACCGGTTCATATCCATCTTGGCGCTATCGACGTGACCGGCCGGGTCGCCATCTTGGATAGCTGGTCGATAAAGCCGAGCGAGAGCGGCCGCGTGCAACTGGTGCTCGATCATCCGGTCGGGGCATTGCGCGGGGACCGGTTGATCCTGCGCGACCAGTCGGCGCAACGGACCGTCGGCGGCGGCTGGATCATCGATCCGTTCTCGCCGAAGCGCGGCCGCCGGACGCCGGATCGCCTCGCCGTGCTGGAAGCGATGGAACTGGAAAACGCGGACACGCGATTGTCGGCGTTGCTCGACCGGGCATCGGATGGCGTCGATCTTCAACGGCTGGCGACCGCCTGGAACCTGCCGTCGGCGGAGGCCGAGAAACTCTGGCGTAGTGTCGACATGGTTCGGACGGGCAAGCCCGACGCGCCCGTGGGATTCTCCCGTACGCAATGGGATGCGATGCAGGAGGCGGCGTTGGAACAACTCCGGGCTTGGCACGACAAGTCGCCGGACCAACCGGGGCCGGGCGAGGCCCAGCTTCGCCGCGCAATGCCGCAGCGCCTGCGCGAAGATTTGTTCTCGGCGTTGATACTCGAATTGATCCGGGACAAGCGCATCTTGCGCGATGGTTCCAGCCTGCATTTGCCGGGACATCGCGCCGCGTTGGCGCCGAATGACGCGGCAATGTGGGAACGCGTCCGGCCCTTGCTCGATGTAGATCATTTGCGGCCGCCGCGCGTGCGCGAGTTAGCGGAGGAACTGGATTACGATCTGAAACCGTTGGAGCAACTGCTGATGCGGGTGACCCGCATGGGCATGCTCTATCGCGTGGCCGAGAACCGTTACTACCTGCCGGACACCTTGCGGCAATTGGCGGAAATCGCGGAAGGCGTCGCCAAGTCGGCGGCGGACGGCACCTTCGACGCGCGCGCCTATCGGGACGCGACCGGAATTGGGCGCAATGTGACGATCCAGGTCCTGGAGTTCTTCGACAAGCAAGGGTTTACGCGGCGGATGGGCGACAACCGAGAAATCCAACAATCTTCGACGGAGGTCTTCGGATAGCGATGCGAATTGCCGAATTCGAATGTCACCGTATCCCGGTCAATCATCGCGGCGATTGGATTTTCGTCCGGGTGGCGGACGAAGCGGGTAACGCCGGTTGGGGCGAGGCCAGCGGTTCCGGCGACGACGACGCCGTGCTTGCGGCGCTGGCCGAAATGGCGACGCCGTTGCAGCAAGACGCGTTCGATCCGGACGCGCTGCTGGCGCAACTCAGGCGGTCGGCCCCGGCGGAGAAGGTGCCGCGAACGGCGGCCAGTGCCGTCGAGCATGCGGTGACCGAGTTGGTCGCGCGTTGCATGGACCTCTCGGTTGCCCAAATGCTGAGCGGTGGCAGCGCTGTACGGGACGACGTGCCGATCTACGCCAACCTGAACCGGATGTGCCGCGACCGGTCGCCGGAGACTGCGGCGGCGGCCGGGCAACAAGCGGTGGCGGGCGGGTTGAAGCGGGTGAAGTTCGCCCCATTCGATGAGGTCACGCCGGAAGCGCTTGCCGCCGAGGGAACCGGTATTGCCGAAGCCGGCGCGGACCGGCTGCGGGCGCTGCGGGATGCGATCGGCCCGGATGTCGCATTGATGGTCGACTGCCATTGGCGGTTCACGCCGGAGACCGTGCCGTATCTCGGCGACCTGGCGCGCGAACTGGACATCGGCTGGATCGAAGACCCTTTGCCGGACCTTGAGCCCGATGAGATGCAACGGTTGCGGGACGCATCAGGCGCGCGCATCGCGGGCGGCGAGGCCTTGCTGCTGCAGGAGGATTTCGAAACCCTGATCCGCAGCGTTGCGGTCGATGTGTTGATCGCGGATGTGAAATATGTCGGCGGCGTGGGGCCGTTGGACCGAATTTGCAAGCTTGCAGCAGATCAAGGCATGACCTTCGCGCCGCACAACCCGAGCGGCCCGATCGCGACGGCGGCCAGCGCCCACGTGATGGCCGCCAATCCCAACGCCGAAGTGCTCGAATATCCTTTCGGCGAGGTACCGTGGCGCACAGACTTTGCCGCCGGCGAGAGCCTGATCGGCGATCGTTTCGCGGTGAACGGGCCCGGCTACGGAGTCGCCCTGAAGCCCGAAAAGGCCGGCACGCGAGCGGCTTAACCCGGGTTCCCCAGAACCGCCCTTGACGCGGCATCGCCGCTGCCTAGGATCACTCGCGGAGGAGTATCGGGGCCGGTGTCTCGTGCGGTCTTCAAAACCGTTGAGGGACGTACAACGTTCCTGGTGGGTTCGACTCCCACACTCTTCCGCCAATTTCCCGACTTTCAGACCGAGGTGGAGCCATGGCGCGCATTCCCTATCCCGACCACGACGCGCTGCCGGATGACGTGCGCAACTTCGTCGGGCGCATCTCGCCGATGCTGAACATCTACCGCATGCTGCCGCATGCCGAGACCTCGGTGTACGGCTTCATGAAGCTCGGCAATGCGTTGCTGTTCAAGGCGGATCTGGATCCGGTTTTGCGCGAGTTGGTGATTCTGCGGGTCGGGTACTTGTCGGACGCGGCCTACGAACAGCATCAACATGTGCGGGTGGCGCGTCATGTCGGCGTGCCGGAGGAGAAGATCACGGCGGTGCGGGACGACCCCGCGGCGGATTTGTTCTCGCCGCTCGAGCGAGCGGTTTTGCGCTACACCGATGAAGTCGTGCGGGACGTGAAGGCGAGCGACGAGGCCTATGCCGCCGTCTCCGCGGAACTCTCGCACCGCGAGATGTCCGAACTCACTCTGACCATCGGCTTCTACATGATGGTATGCCGCTTCCTGGAGAATTTCGAAGTCGAGATCGAGGACGACGGCGCAATCGATCCGACGGTCAACATGCCGCCCGGCCGCTGATCTAGGGTGATGGACCGATACCCAGAAGATCGAGAAATCCTTCGGCGGCGGGTGATGTCGGTCGGTTCCGGATGCGCAGCAATCCGAGTTTCCGCGTAACTGCGGGATTTGTCAGCGGCAGAGAGCGAACCGCAGCGTCCGGTTCGATCGCCAGCGCCGCCTCGGGCACGATCGACACGCCGATCCCCGACCGCACCAGCGAAAAGACCGTGGCGAATTGACTCACCGTGATCGTGCGACCGAAGCCGACACCCGCGGTTGCCGCGCTGCCGTCGATCAGGCGGCGCATGCCCGCGCCGAAAGGCATCGTGATCACCGTCTCGTCCCGCAAATCCTTCATGCTCAAGCGCTGCCTCGCGGCCAGCGGATGGTCGGTGCGCAGGACCACTCGGAACCGTTCGTCGCGCAACGGGGTCGCCTCCATCGCATCGGGCAGGGCTGGGGAGTTGGTGATGTCGCCGATCCCGAAATCGACGAGACCGCTGCGCACGTCTTCGACGACTGTGCTCAACAAGCCTTCCCGGATTTCCAGGTCGACGCCGCGATGGCGCTGGTGATAGTCCGCGATGACTTTCGGCAGCACGCCGTAGGCGACCGACATCAGGCAGGCGATGACCAAGCGTCCGCGCTCCCGTGTCTGCAACGCCCGCATATTCTGCATGCTGATTTCCAGGTCCGCGAGCAGGCGTTCGGCGACCGGCACGAATTCACGGCCGGCGCCCGTCAGCGCGACCCGACGCGTGCTGCGGGTGAACAGCTGTACGCTTAGAATTTCCTCGACCCGCATGATCGCCCGGGTCAAGGCCGGTTGCGACATGCCGAGGTCGGTGGCGGCTGCGACGAAACTGCCGTACTCCGCGAGCGACACCACGCAGCGGAGTTGCCGGGAACTGAGGTCTTGTTTGTCGGCGTCGGCGGGCATCGGCATGTGCTCATTCTATTTATGCATAAAATGGAATAATAGAACGAATTAGGAAAGTATTGAAGCATTACCGCGTTCTGCGCATAGTTGGGTAACGGTAGTCGCCACCAAGGAAAGAAGAGCCGATGACGGGTGAAGCCCTCGCGAAACGCAGCGCCGATACGGATGCCGAGCCGACGGTGGTGCCGAATGATATCGACCTGGTCGAGTGGTATTACGACAAGGGATATTCCGATGGCTTTCCCGTCGTGCCGCCGACGCAGGAAAAAGTCGAGGCGATGCTGGCGGCTCTTGGCGGCGACCCTGATTATGTCGAAGCCCGCGTGCCGCCGCGCTGGGGCAATCTCACCCGCGAGGTGCTGGCGATCAACATGGTGATGGCCGGCTGCAAGCCGGAATACGCGCCGGTCGTACGCGCGGCGATGCTGGCGCTGTGCTCCACGGCCTTCAACCTGGTCGGCGTACAGGCGACGACGCATATGGCGTCGCCGCTGCTGGTCGTGAACGGGCCGATCCGGAACGAGATCGGCATGAACAGCGGTCATAACGTCTTCGGCTCAGGCAACCGGGCGAACGCGACCATCGGCCGGGCGATCCGCATGGTCCTGTTGAATGTCGGTGGCGGATGGCCGGGGGAACTGGACAAGAGCACCCTCGGCTCGCCCGCGAAATACACCTATTGCATCGCCGAGAACGAGGAGGTCGGTTGCCTGGCGCCTTATCACGTGGAGAAGGGGTTCGACCAAGAGGAGTCGACCGTCTTCGTGATGCCTGCCGAACCGCCGCACAGCGTGACCAATCATGTCTCGGACGACCCGGAAGGAATCCTCGACAGCATCGTCTCGGCGATGAGCACGATCGCCCATAACAACGCCGTCAGCGCCGGGCATTGCGCGGTCGTGATCGGTCCGGAGCATGCCAAGGTCATGGCGAAGTATCAGTGGACCCGCCACGATATCCGGCATTACTTGTGGTATCAGGCGACCAACACATTCGGCGACGTGGCGTTCCAGCATCGCTACGGCAAGGTCTATAACCGCAGCCTGCCGAAATGGTACAAGCGCGACGTGGATGCCCGGATTCCGGTCGTCCCGACGCCGGACCATATACATCTGTTCTGCGCCGGCGGTGAGGCCGGCCGGTTTTCCGCCTTCATACCCGGCTGGGGCCATATGGCGAGCCCGGTGCTGCGCGAGCTGAACGGCCGCGCGCCGGCGGCCGGCGGGATGATCTGCGAAGACGGGACATGCCATCTGTAGCGGCCGGCCAACGGCTGCTGATGAATGAACGGGATAACAAAACAAGGAGGTCACATGCCACTTGATGCCCCCCAAACGGGCCAGACTGTCTACGACCCGCGTGGCGTGGTCGAGGCGGTGCCGGTGCCGATCGGCAAGCGCGTCGAAGCGCTGAACGGTCTGCGGCTCGGCATTCTGAGCAACAAGAAGTGGAACGGGAATAACCTGCTCCGCAAGACGCAGGCGATCCTGGAGGATGAGATCGACTTTTCGGAGGTTCGCTTCTACGAGAAGGAGAGCTTCTCGAAGAATGCGGATCCGGGGCTTCTGGGCGACATCATCGCCGAGAACGATATCGTCCTTACCGCGATCGGCGACTGAGGGTCCTGCACGTCGTGCTGTATGCATGACGCCGTATCTCTCGAAGGCCAGGACCGGCCGACCGCCGTTATCGTGACCACGGAATTCGTCCATGAGGCCGAAGTCCAGCGGAATGCCCTCGGCATGAACGATCTCGAACCGGTCGTCATTACCCATCCGCTGAGCACCCTGTCCGACGAGGAAATCACGGAACGCGCCCAACAGGCCGCCGATCAGGCGGTAAAGGTCTGGCTGGGTCAGGCCTAGACCTGCCCTAGACCTGCGGGTCCGAAGGGGTCTTGAATTGCGCCGCTCGCCCGGGCAACCGGCGGGCGGCGCTGTTTTTTTTCGGAATGGCCGCCGGCTGCTTTTCGATGTGGAAAAAACGATCCGTATTTGTCCGATATGCCGAATTTTAAGGGTTGTTTAAGGTCTCCGCGACATGGTCTTGGTCGTTACGGTCCAAGAATTGGAGCGCAGCCGGCAGAATGACGGCGATTGAGCAGAATGACTTTGATTTCAGTGTGTTGAACGCTGCTGCGGTCGATTTGAGCGGCGGCGATCAGCGTGCGGTGGATCAGCTTTTCCGCAGCGGCGGAATTCACCGGCCCAAGGTCATATGGGAACCATCAACGGGGGATCTGCCGCGGGACGGCTTGCGGTTTCTCCTTGAGCATTGGCGGGGCATGGCGAAAGACGACGCGCTGCCGCTCGTTGAAGATTTGGACCCGATCGATCTTAGGCCCGCGCTCGGCAACATCATGTTGGTTGACGTTGTGGATGACGGGCGTGATTTTCGGTACCGGCTTTACGGATCGGCGATTGCCCTCATCAGCAGCGGAGACAAAACCGGTCGGAGCGTGATCGACTTCGAAGGAATACCCGCTCAGTTTTTCTATGTCGTCTATCGGGCCGCTCTAATTCGCCGGTGTCCGGTCTATTCGCATCACTATCCGTCAGGTACCAACAATTTCCGCTGCTGGCATCGACTGACGCTGCCGCTCGCTGACGAGTCAGGCAGTGTTGTCCGTTACTTGGTGGGCTGCTATGCGGATCCGAAATTCAAAGCCTTGGATGACGTGTAGACGGTGCCGCGGTTCGCGGTGCTAATCCATATGTGAGTAGAGCGTTTGCCCCGGCGTCGGCATCTCCGCCCGCAGAATCGTGCCCGTGTCGGATTCAGTGATGAAAAGCGACCGGTTGTCCGGACCGCCGAAAGCGACATTGGTCGGAAACAGGCCGCGGCTTGATCTAATTCGGTACAGTGGCTCGCCCAGTGGGGTGAACACCCAGACCGATCCGCCGCCGGCATGACACGCCAGGATGTTTCCATCCGC
The DNA here is from genome assembly GCA_965228425.1 of Alphaproteobacteria bacterium. GTDB lineage: Bacteria > Pseudomonadota > Alphaproteobacteria > UBA8366 > UBA8366 > JAJFJD01. The sequence continues at coordinate 1,770,599 of OZ245815.1, forward strand.
GTCTACCGCCATGCCATCGGGGCCGCTGCCGCCGGATAGTTGCACGAAATTACCCACCTTCGTGGTGCCGCCGTCCGGCAGCAGCGGCATTCGCCAAATCTGGTTGGCCCGTGTCATCGCGACATAAAGCCAGCGTTCGGAAGGGTCGAGGACGAGGCCGTTGGGACTGGGTCCGGTATCGATAAGCTGATCGAGGGTCCCGTCTGCTCCAAGCCGGTAGACCCGCCCTGTCGGGTCGTGCAGGCCGGTGAGGCCTTGATCGGTGAAATACAGGTCGCCGTTACTGGCGAAAGTCAGGTCGTTTACGCCTTTGAATCCCTCGACACGATAGCGGTCGCAATGCGGCGTGACCGTGCCGCTCGCCGGATCCACCAGCATGATGCCCTTTTTGTAATCGGCGACGAAGATGCGGCCGTCCTTGTGAATTTTCAGGCCGTTGGGCTCGCCGTCATACTCCGCCACAAGTTCGAAGGCGCCGTTCGGGTCCACCCGAAACACCCGGCCCCAGGGGATATCGACGATGTACAGGTTGCCCTTCCGATCAAACGCGGGTCCTTCGATAAAGGAGTGAATCGTCTCGCCCTTGTTGTTCGCGCTCGACCATGTGGAGTAGGCATCTTCTTTCCTGAACGTCGCAGGCAGTTCGGCGAACACCTCGGTTTCGATTATTTCGGGCGGTGGATACAGGCTCATCTCGGCTCCTCGGCTTGCGGCCACCGAAACGGCGGGCCGGCGCTGGGTCTGGGGCATATCCCGCCTATATTTGATATCATCCCAACAAGAAACGAAAGTCGGGGTCCGCCGGTATCCGGGTCCTTCTTTCCCGATTACCGAGGAGGACGAACATGCCGTCACAGACCGTTGCCATTCTCAGCCCGGGCGATATGGGCCACAACGTCGCAAAGGTCCTTAAGAAAGAGGGCCATCGAACAATCACGTGTCTGGCCGGGCGCAGCGAGCGCACGCGCACGCTTGCGGAGACAGCCGCAATCGAAGACCTGCCCTCGCTGGAGTCGGTGATGGGGGAAGCGGATCTCGTATTGTCAATCATGCCGCCGTCTCTGGCTTTGGATTCGGCGAAGACGTTCGCGGCCGCGATGACGGCGGCGGGGTCGACGCCCGCCTATGCCGACTGCAATGCGGTCTCCCCGCAGACGGCGCAAGCCGTTGCTGAGGTGATCCGGGATGCCGGCGCGTCCTTTATTGATGCCGGTATTATCGGCCCGGGTCCGGGCACCCGGGAGAAGCCGACGCGCTTTTATGTGAGCGGCCCAGACGCCGCAATCATGGAGATTGTTGCCGGCCCGCATATCGACGTTATCAATATGGGGCCGGATATTGGCAGCGCATCGGCGATCAAGATGTGCTACGCCGCCGTGACGAAAGGTACATGGACGCTGCACACGGCGGCACTGTTGGCGGCGGAGGCGCTCGGCGTGACCGACAACCTTCACGACGAGATCGCGTTCAGCCGGCCCAAGGATTTTGCGGAGATGGAACGGATGGTACCTCGAATGCCGCTGGATGCCGGGCGCTGGATCGGCGAGATGCATGAGATCGCCCATACGTTGGAGGGGACGGGTGTGACGCCGAATTTCCACAAAGGTGCGGCTGATATTTTCGAGCTTCTGGTGAAGACGCCGATTGCCCAGGAGACCCGTCAAACGGTCGATACGAGCCGTACCCTGAAACAAGCATTGGCGATCTACGCAGAACAATTGCCGACCCGCTCAAAATCTTGATACTCATCGCGGCCGCATGGCTCGGATCTTGCTTCGTCTGATGGTGAGGGAAGGGATGGCGTTCGTGCGCCTGACCAGGAATTAGGAAAGGACAGGCATGAGTTCCCTGGATTTGGCTCTCATCGGGAATGGCAGTATCGGCGCGCTCATCGACCCGAAGGGGCGTATCGTCTGGAGTTGTTTCCCGCGGTTCGATGGCGATCCCGTTTTTTGCTCGCTTCTCAAGAATCATGGGGAGCCGGCGCATGGGTTCTTCGATATCGAGTTGATGGATTTCGACCATGCCGAACGGGAATATAGACCGAATTCGGCGATCCTCCTGACCAAGCTGTACAGCAAGGACGGTGCATGCGTCGAGATCACCGATTTCTCACCGCGGTTTAAGCAGTTCGGACGCACGTTCCGGCCGACCATGTTGGTCCGGCATATACGACCGCGCGCCGGTAATCCCCGTGTGCGGATTCGGCTGCGGCCCGCCTACGACTATGGGAGCCATCGTCCGGAAACGACGCGGGGATCGAACCACCTCCGCTATGTCATGCCCGACATCACGTTGCGCCTTACCACGGATGCTCCGGTGGTCTACGTCGCGGACGAAGTTCCGTTCAATCTTGATCGACCTTTTACGATGGTGCTGGGTCCGGACGAGAGTTTGATCTCCCCGGTCGAAAAGACCGGGCGGGAGTTCTTCGAAAAGACGGATGACTATTGGCTCGAATGGTGCCGCTATCTGGCGCTTCCCTTCGAATGGCAGGCCGCCGTGGTTCGGGCGGCGATCACGCTGAAGCTCTGCCATTTCGAGGAGACTGGGGCGATCATCGCCGCGATGACGACATCCGTACCGGAGGCGGCGGATTCCGCCCGGAACTGGGACTACCGGTTCTGTTGGCTGCGCGACTCCTATTTCGTCGTGCAAGCGCTGAACCGGCTGGGCGCCACCCGGACGATGGAGGGCTATCTCAGCTACATCAACAATATCGTCGCGACGGTCGATGACGACGAAAACTTGCAGCCGGTTTTCGGCATTACCCGCGCGCATAAGTTGGATGAATGGGAGGTCGGTTCGCTGGAAGGGTATCGCGGCATGGGGCCGGTGCGGGTCGGGAACCATGCGTACACGCAGGTGCAGAACGACGGCTACGGCAGCGTGATCCTCGCCGGCGCGCAGAGTTTCTTCGACATCCGGTTGCGCCGGCCGGGCACGATCGATCAATTCCGGCGCTTGGAGAAATTGGGGACACGGGCGTCCGAGTTGTGGAACAAGCCGGATGCAGGTTTATGGGAACTGCGTACGCGGCAGAGCGTCCATACATTTTCGAGCGTCATGTGTTGGGCGGCGTGCGACCGGCTGGCGCGGATATCGGACCGGCTCGGGTTGGCCGATCGGCAGGCCTACTGGGCGGGTCAGGCCCAAACCATCCGCGACGGCATTCTGGATAAGGCCTGGAACAAATCGCTCGACAGTTTTACCGGTACTTTCGATGGCGACGAAGTGGACGCAAGTCTGCTGCTGATGCCGGAGATCGGATTCATCGATCCGGACGACCAACGCTTTCATGGCACCCTAGCGTTGATCGAGGATCGCTTGAGGAAGGGCATGCATCTCTTCCGCTACGGCAATGAAGATGATTTCGGCTGTCCGGAAAACGCATTCAATATTTGCACTTTTTGGTACATCGACGCGCTGGCGATGGTCGGGCGGACGGATGAAGCCCGCGCGTTGTTCGAGAATATGCTAGCCTGCCGTAATTCCGTCGGACTCTTATCCGAGGATCTCGATCCCAAGACCGGCGAACTATGGGGCAACTTCCCTCAGACTTATTCGATGGTCGGGATCATCAACTCCGCAATGCGGCTGTCCAAGTCGTGGGAGCAGGCTTTTTGAGTCGTCTTGTCGTCGTTTCTAATCGGGTTGCGCCGGTAAAGCAGCCGAGGGCCGGCAGTCAGGGCGGGCTTGCGGTCGGCATACTCGCCGCGTTGCGGGATCGCGGCGGCATCTGGTTCGGCTGGAACGGCGATATTTCGGAGCAGGGCGGACGAAAGACCGATATCGTAAAGGCCGGCAATCTTACCTATGCCACCATCGCGCTCAATCAGGCGAATTACGATGAGTATTATTTCGGGTTCGCGAACCGGTCGCTGTGGCCGCTGTTCCACTACCGGATGGATTTGTCGGATTTCAACCGCCGCGATTATGAGGGCTACAGGCGGACCAACCGGCTGCTCGCGAGCCGGCTGCGGCCGCTGTTGGAACCCGAAGACCTGGTTTGGGTGCATGATTATCACCTGATCCCCATGGCTGAAGAACTGCGCAATGCGGGATGCGAACAGCGTCTCGGCTTCTTTCTTCATATCCCTTGGCCGGCTGTTCAGGTCATGTTGGCGTTGCCGCAGCATCGCCATATCGTGCGGTCGATGTGCACCTATGATGTCGTCGGATTTCAGACCGAGAGCGACCGAAAAGCATTTTGCAGCTATATCCTCGAAGAAGCGGGCGGGATGGTCGGCGACAATGGGCTTGTGCGCGCCTTTGGCCGAACCGTCAAAACCGGTGTCTTTCCGATCGGCATAGATACGGAGAACGTTACGCGATTTGCGGCCGCTGCAGTCGATTCCCGGACCACGCAGCGTTTGAAAAGCAGCCTCGGCGGGCGCGATCTGCTGATCGGGGTCGATCGCCTGGATTATTCGAAGGGGCTGATCCAGCGGCTCGAGGCATTCGAACATCTGCTCGAGACCTACCCCGAACACCGCGGTAACACCGTGATGCTGCAGATTGCCCCGCCCTCGCGCAGCGACGTGCCGGAATATCAGCAAATCCAACGGGAGTTGGAGGCCGTGGCCGGCCGAGTGAACGGCCGTTACGCCGAGTTCGACTGGGTGCCGACGCGCTATCTCAACAAAGGTTTCAATCGCCGGACACTGTGCGGGTTTTTCCGGACCAGCAGTGTCGGCTTCGTAACGCCGTTGCGGGACGGCATGAATTTAGTTGCTAAGGAATATGTCGCCGCCCAGGATCCCAAGGATCCCGGCGTGTTGGTGCTTTCGCGCTTCGCAGGTGCCGCGAATGAGCTGCCGGAGGCCTTGATCGTAAATCCCTTCGACACGGAGGGCGTGGCCGAGGCGCTGCAGCGCGCATTGATGATGTCGTTGGAGGAGCGGCGGGAACGCTGGCAGGTAATGTTCGACCGAATATGCCAGCACGACATCACTGAATGGCGCGAAGCTTTTCTCGATGTTCTGGCGAAGGCGCCTTACTCCACACGGCAAGCACTCGTGGTCTGACCAAATGACCCTTCCGGGTGCAATGATCCGGCAATAGTGTTAGAATTAGCCAACTTGATCACGACAGCACGGAACCGGCGTGCAGGGAGAAACGAAGGCCAAGGAGTATCCCTCTGTCGCACAAAATTCTGTCCGGCGGAACAGTGTGCCGTGAACTGGAGTGTCGTACGCTCACAGGTCAGTATCGTGATCGGAAACGCTTGGGGCTTTAACGCCTGAGCGATATCTCGTAACCTTGGCGCACCCTGGCCGTTCGCGCATTGCACGGACGGCGCTTTTCTTGTCCGCATCGGCGAGGCGGCGCGCGTGAATCGGCGCCGTATCTGCGCGGGCAATTGAGTTTGAAAAGGACGCAGAGTGTACGACGGCGATCCGTCGGTCGTTACGGACCGCATTCACGCCCGCTGTGAAAAACGGACAACCCCCTGTGGCGAGGGCCGCATGGTGTGGCGCGTTTGGGGTCAGGGCGAACCGGTCGTCCTGCTGCATGGCGGGTCCGGATCATGGACACATTGGATTCGTAACATTCCGGCGCTAGAGGACAGGTACCGGCTTTATGTGGCGGACATACCGGGCTTCGGCGACTCCGACATGGCGCCACAGGATTACGATGTCGACCGGCTTCCCGAGTCGACCGACCATCTCGCGGAAATAGTCTGTCACGGTTTGGCGGAACTGTTGCCGCCGCCCGCACGGTATCATCTCGTCGGTTTTTCATTCGGCAGTGTCATGGGCGGATATGTGGCACGGCGGGAGGGCGAGCGTCTGGCATCCTTTACCTTAATCGGTGCGGCGGCGCTCGGTGTGCCATGGCCTGGATTGACCAGGGAATTGCGGGCAATGACCGACGGAATGAGCAACGAGATGGTTATGGAGGTCCAGCGCCACAACCTGAACGCCATCATGTTGGACACACCGCCGTCCGAGATCGACGACTATGCCGTGTGGCTGCAGTTGGAGAATGTGCGGCGCGCGCGGATGCGGTCCCATGTGGTGGCCGGTACGGATACGTTGGTTCGGACCTTGTCCGATATCGTCGCACCGATGACGGTTATTTGGGGTGCGGCGGATGTTTTTGCTAAACCAGGCCTGACGGAGCGTGAGGCGGTTTTCCGCTCGGTCCAGCCGGAGGTGGACATCCATATTCTCGAGGATGTCGGTCATTGGGCAATGTACGAAGCGGCAGGGCCGGTTAACCGCCTGCTACAGGATGTGCTGACCCGGCACGCGTTAAGAGGCGACGATGGATAAGGAAATGGAGGGCGATCCCGAAACGATCGTCGCGCGCTTGGACGCGTCGGCGGAACGGCGTCTCACGCCGTGCGGCGATGGCGACATGGTTTGGCGCATCTGGGGCGACGGGCCGGCGCTTGTGCTGCTGCACGGAGGGCATGGTTCCTGGACGCATTGGATCCGCAACATTCCGGATTTGTCCGCGCGGTACCGTCTCTATGTGCCTGATTTGCCGGGATACGGTGAGTCCGGAACGCCGGCGGAGCCGCACACGTCCGAAAACCTTGGCGAGATCGTCGCAAATGGCGTCAATCTTGTCCTGCCGCACGAATCGACCTGTGCGATGGCCGGTTTTTCGCTTGGCGGAATCGTCGGCGGGAGCGCCGCCGCCCTGCTCGGGCCGAGGCTACAAACCTTCGTCGTCATCGGTTCGAGCGGGCTGAACCTGCCGCGGGCGAGTATCGACGGCTTGCAGAAATGGACCCCCGAAATGCCGGATGCCATCCTGCGCGATATCCACCGGCAAAATCTTGCGACCATCATGGTTGCGGACCCGGCCAGCATAGATCCCCTGGCCTTGCAGCTTCAGATGTCGAACACGTTGAAAGCGCGGGTAAAGGGCAGTGCGATCGCCCGGTCGGACGCCCTGCGGCGGGCGTTGCCGGCGATCAAGGCGCGCCTCGTCTGCATCTCCGGGGCGGCGGACGTCTACGTAGTCGATAGCGTGCCGGAACGGAAATCGGTCTTTCATGCCGTCCAGCCGGATACGCCCTTTCACTTCATCGACAACGCCGGACATTGGGTGATGTACGAACAAGCCGAGGCGTTCAACAGCATTCTGGACCAGGCATTGCGCACCGCGGCGCCTGGGGACATCTTCCGATGAGCGGCGCGGTGCCAGACCCGATACGGCAAGACGAAGCGCCCGCGGATTGCGTGCGGCGCTTCATCGACGCGGCAACGCGCCGGATCACACCGTGCGGCGACGGCGATCTGGTGTGGCATATCTTCGGCAATGGCCCGCCGCTTGTTTTGTTGCACGGCGGTTTCGGGCGCTGGAGCCATTGGATTCGCAATATCCCGGTGTTGGCCCGGCACTTTACCTTGTATCTGCCCGACATTCCCGGCCATGGAGACTCCGCCGTCCCGCCCGATCCCTATACGGGTCTCTCGATTTCGGCGCTCATCAAGGACGGATTGGAGATACTCGTCCCCGAAGGACCGCCGATCGCCGCCGCCGGGTTTTCGTTCGGCGGAATCATCGGCGGCTGCTTGGCGGCGCAATATCCAAGGGTTGAAAAGCTTGCTATATGCGGTTCGAACGGGCTGGGATTGAACCGGGGTGCGATTTCCGGGCTGCGGCATTGGCGCGGCGTCACGGATCCCGACGAACTAGCCGCGGTTCATCGCAACAACCTTGAAATCGTGATGTTCGGCGACCCGCGGCGTGTCGACGACCTGGCGGTTCATCTACAGACGGTCAATGCGCCGGACGCTCGGATCAAAGGGCGGCTGATCGCCGTGACCGACGCGCTGGCCGCGGCACTGCCGGCGGTCGAGGGGCGGATCGTCCCGATTTTCGGGGCGCTGGATTGCTATGCAAAGGACTATATGGACGAACGCGTCGCGCTGTTCCGGTCGATCCAGCCGGACAGCGAATTCCGGATCATCGAAGACGCGGGGCATTGGGTGATGTACGAACAGCCCGACCGTTTCAATGCCGTCCTGCTGGAGGTGCTGGGCATAAAGGACGATGCCCATGGATGACACGGTCGCCCGGCCGGTTGCCTCCGATGGGACGGCCGGAGAGACGCCGTCGGAAACCGTGGCGCGGATCGATGCGCACTCCGAGCAGCGCCGCACCCGCTTCGATGGCGGTGAGATGGTCTGGCGGGTGTGGGGGCAGGGCCGTCCGCTCGTTCTCTTCCACGGCGGGTATGGTACCTGGACGCATTGGATCAAGAATGTCGTGCCGTTGTCCCGGCATTTTCAGGTCTTCGCGGCGGACATGCCGTCGCATGGCGAGTCCGACACGTTGCCGGGTCGCCCGAGCCGCGACGCGATGGCCGATGCCATCGGCGCCGGATTGGATCAGCTTTTCGGCAAGGAACAGGCCTACGATATCGCCGGGTTCTCTATGGGCGCGAATCTGTCAGCGGCCATCGCGTTGGCACATGGTGGCAATCTCGACAATCTTGTCGTGGTCGGACCCGGCGGGCTCGGCGTTTCGTCGAAAAAGATCGTGGGGCTGCAACGCTGGCGGCCGGACCTGCCGCGCGAGATATTGGATCGGCGGCACAGCAACAATCTCGGCGTCATCATGTTCCACGACAATACCCGGATCGACGACTTGGCGGTGCATCTGCAGCGCGAAAACGGGTTGCGCATGCGGTTCCGGATATCCCGCAGCGGCATCAATACCTTGCTGAAGGACAATCTACCGCGAGTCCGGTGCCGGCTTACGGCGATATGGGGCGATGGCGATGTTTACGCCGAGGGCGGCCGGGACGATCGGATCGCCGTCATGCGGGAATCGCATCCCGATCTGGACGTCCGCATCGTCGCGGATGCAGGCCATTGGGTAATGTACGAACAGGCCGAGGCGTTCAATGCGGTCTTGCTGCAATCCTTGGGCGTGGCACCGGCATCGTCTTGAAACGAATGCTTAAGATTACGCGGCAGGCACGCGGCGACGGGTTTCGCCGGTCAGCGTGGCCGCTTCCCGCTTGAAGAGATCGATCAACTCGTCCATCACGGCACGCACCAGCGGCACCCGCCGTAAGTCCGGATGCACGATGAGGTGCTGCTCGCTCTCGAGTTCGTCGATGGGTGGCGTCAGCCGCACGAGCGACGGGTCGTTGTCCGCGGTGAAGCAAGGCAGGATGCCGAGACCGACGCCTTTGCGGACCGAATCGTAGAGCACGAGGCCATTGTTGACCCGGACCACCGGCTGCTGCCCCGCAAGTTTGCCCGCCAGCCAAATTTGGGTGTCGAACCGCGCGTGGTCGCCGTCATATCCCACCCAGGGACAATCCTGATAGCGCGCCTCGGATCGGGCTGCTGGAAAGCGCCGGACCAAATCAGCCTCGCCATAGACGGCATAGGAAATAGCGCCGAGCTTTCGGGCGATCAGCGCCGGGTTTTCCGGCAGGCAGGCCCGCAAAACGAGATCGGCTTCCCGCTTTGAAAGGTTCGCATTCAGGTGGCTGATGGCGACTTCGAATTCGACTTCCGGCAGCCGCGCCTGTAATTCCGACAAATGATCGGTCAGGAATTGCGCTGCAATTTCGAATACCGAGAGGCGGATCGTGCCGCTGACCCGGTCGGCAAGCGTGGCCTGCCGGCGCTGAATGGCTTCGGCGGTTTGTTCCATCGCCTCCGCCAGCGGCAACAGTTCCTCCGCCGCCGGGGTCGGAACGAACCCGTCCGGCAGCCGGTCGAACAGCCGTGTGGACAGGCTCTGCTCCAAGGCTTTCAACCGCCGGCCGACGGTCGGCTGCGTGACCTTCAGCACGCGGGCCGCCGCCGAGAGATTGCCTTCGCGGGCAACGGCGAGAAACACTTGCATGTCATCCCAACTCAAGCTCATGCGACGATCCTATTCGAAATTTGCCGAATTCTATCTATACAGAATTGTTTAAAGGCTATGCGAATTTGAGTGGAGATCAACATTTATCTTAATGGTTAGATCGCCAATTGAGAATCAGTGTCAAACGGCGTCGCAGCGTGTAAGGTCTTTTTTCCATGTATTTCGACACAAGACTTTGGGGTTTCACGAAAGGCGTCCGCGGGCGCATCGTGTGGTCGGTTCTGATCGGCATTTTGGCGGCCGCCGTCGGCGTCGCCCGTCTGGCGATGCTCGGCTGGCTGTTGGCGATGGTCTTCCAGGGCACACCGCTGGAAGACCTGATGTTGCCCTTCGCCGCGGTCGCGGCGGTGATGGTCCTGCGCGGCGGGCTGGAATATGTCCGCATCATGATCGCCCATCGGACCGCGGCGATCGTGCAGCTTCATATCCGCAGGCAGCTTTTCGATAAGATGACCGAACTGGGGCCGGCTTATTTGGGGCTGGAGCGGACGGGCGCGGTCATCACCTCGATGGTGGATGGGGTCGAGCAGCTTGAGACCTATTTCGGACAATATCTGCCACAGCTCTTCGTCGCGGCGCTGACGCCGGTCGGTATCTTCCTGTTCGTTATGTTTCTGGACCTGCCCGTTGCGCTCACGCTGACCGGGTTTGCCCTGTTCACGCTGATCGCACCGCAGGCGTTCCATCGCATGGACCGCAAGAACAGCAAGCGGCGGTCCACATCCTACAAGGCCTTCGCCGCGGAGTTCCTGGATTCGGTTCAGGGCCTGGCGACGCTCAAGGCGTTCGGGCAAAGCGGATCGCGGGCGCGCATGTTGGCCGAGAAGGCGCATGACCTGTTCCAAAGCACCATGTGGGTGCTGGCGACCAACGCCCTGGCGCGCGGCATCACCGATATCGGAATCGCCGTCGGCGCGGCGGCGACGCTGGCGGTCGGCGCCTATCGCGTCACCGAGGGCGATATGACCCTCGCGGCCCTGCTGATCATTCTGATGATGGGTGTCGAAGCGTTCCGCCCGCTTCGGGAATTGCGAGCGCTGATGCATCAGGGCATGGTCGCGCAGGCGTCGGCCCAGGCCGTCTTCGGCTTGCTCGATTCAAAGCCGATCGTACGGGACGCCGAGGGTGCGTCCGCATTGGAGCGGTTGGACCCGACGATCGAGTTCGACGACATCACCTTTTCCTATCCCAGCGGCCGCAGTCCGGCCCATCGAGGTTTGTCTTTCTCCGTCGCCGCCGGCGAGCGGATTGGGGTAGTCGGGCCAAGCGGGTGTGGTAAGTCTTCCATCGTCCGGCTGCTGTTGCGGCAATACGACCCGCAGGAGGGGGCGGTGCGGATCGGCGGCAAGGACTTGCGCGATCTCAGCCTGGACGCCATCCGAAGCCAACTCGCCGTCGTCAATCAGGACACGTACCTGTTCCACGGGACGGTCGAGGACAACCTGCGTCTCGGCAAACCCGATGCCACGCAGGAGGAGTTGGAGGAAGCCGCGCGGACGGCGAATGCCCATGAATTCATCCGCCGTTTGCCGCATGGTTACGAGACCGTCGTCGGCGAGCGTGGTTTGCGTCTCTCGGGCGGTCAGCGGCAACGCATCGCCATTGCCCGCGCATTGTTGCGCGACGCGCCGATCCTGGTCTTGGACGAAGCGCTGTCGGCGGTCGATGCGGAGAACGAGGCGATCATCCAGGATGCGCTGGACCGTTTGATGGAAGGGCGGACGACCCTGATATTGGCGCACCGGTTGTCCAGCGTCATCGGCGCGGACCGAATCCTGGTGATCGAGGACGGCCGCGTCAGCGAGTCCGGATCGCATGCGGCATTGATGGCGCAGGGTGGCGCGTATCACCGGCTCATGGCTGGGCAGGCGCAGGATCGCGATCCGGGCGAGGCCGAGCTTTTCGTCGCGGAGGCGGGCGACCCGCCCCCGGTGGAAGATTCGATCCCCGGCATGATCGACATGGCACAGATGGAGCCGACGGACGCGATCCTCCGCGCCGAGGGCATGGGGTGGGCCGACTGCGTTCGGGAACTCATGACCTTCGTGAAGCCGTGGAAGGGCAAGCTGACCCTCACATTCGTGCTTGGCGTTGCGCGGACGCTCGCCTTCATCGGCGTCGGCGTGTTCAGCGCGTTAACGGTGGCTGCGATCAAGAACGGCACGCCCTACGAAAGTTACCTGATCTGGCTGGCCATCGCAGCACCGGCCGCGGGAATATTGCACTGGCTCGAATCCTGGATGGCGCATGACATGGCGTTCCGGCTGTTGTCGGATATGCGGATCGATTTGTTCCGTAAACTCGACCAATTGGCGCCGGCCTATTTGCTGCGTCGCCGAACGGGCGACCTGACCGGCATGGCAACGCAGGATGTGGAGAAGGTCGAGTATTTTTTCGCCCATACCATCGCGCCGGCTTTCGTCGCCGTGCTTATCCCGACGCTGGTGCTGGCGACGCTGGGCGTTTTCGGCTGGCAATTGGCCGCCGTGCTCTTGCCGTTCCTGGCGATCGTCGCGTTAAGCCCATTCTTCATGCGGAAGCGCATCGATGAACTCGGTTCGCGCGCGAGCGAAGTACTCGGCGATCTCAATGCCTTCACCGCGGACTCGGTGCAAGGACTCGGCGAAATACTCGCCTTCCAACAATCGGACCGGCGGCGCGGCATTTTCGTCGAAAAGATCGAACAACACCATCGGGTGCGCATGCCGTATTTCGGCGACCTGACCGCACAGATGGCGATCCTGGAAGGGGCGACCGGTCTCGGCGGTCTTGCCGTCATCGTCACCGGCGCGACACTGGTCGGGTCCGGGTCATTGGACAGCGCCTATCTGCCGCTGTTGTCCCTGCTCGCGATGGCCGCTTTCCTGCCGATATCGGAAATCGCCCATATCGGCCGCCAGCTTGCCGATACGCTTGCGTCCACGCGCCGGCTTTATGCCGTGCACAACGAGCCGGTCATCGTGCGCGATGGTCCGGGCGTGCCGTCGAGCGCGGCGAGTAGCGGTGGTGCGGCGCTGGAACTGGAGGATGCGAGTTACAGTTATCACGGCGGCAATCGTGCGGCCTTGCGCGACATCACCTTCGCTGCGCCGGCCGGCCGGACCATCGCGCTTGTCGGGCCGTCCGGCGCCGGCAAGACGACGCTGGCGCATCTGTTGATGCGGTTCTGGGATCCGGACAAAGGCGTCGTACGGATGGATGGGCACGCGCTGACCGACTACAAGCTCGACGATCTGCGCGGCCGGATGGCGTTGGTCGCGCAGGACACTTATCTGTTCAACGATACCCTGCGCGCCAACATCCTGATCGCGCGTCCCGAAGCGACCGAGGCGGATGTCCAACTCGCGGTCGACCGGGCGTCGTTGCGCGAATTTGTCGACAGCGTTCCCGAAGGCTTGGAAACCCGGGTGGGCGAGCGGGGCATGCGATTGTCCGGCGGGCAGCGCCAGCGTGTCGCCATTGCCCGTGCCTTTCTGAAGGACGCCCCTGTATTGATCCTCGACGAAGCGACGTCGCATCTGGACGCGGTAAACGAGCAGGCCGTGCGCGGCGCTCTCTCGGAATTGATGAGCGACCGGACCACCGTGGTCATTGCGCACCGGCTTTCGACGGTGCGCTCGGCCGACCTTATCGTGGTGATGGATGAGGGACGTGTCGTGGAAACGGGATCGCATCAGGAATTGCTGGCGCGCGGCGGGCTGTACGCAAAGCTCGTATCGCGGCAGATTTCGGGCGCCGCGGCGGAGTAGACATTTGTCGTGACGAATCCTCGGACGCTCGTCGTCGCGCTTTGTACGGCGCTCGTCCTCACCATGACCGGGTTCATGCCGGTCGCGGCGGTTCTTCCGGAAATATTCGCAGATTGGCGCATCACCGAAGCGGAAGCCGGCTGGCTGAACGGCGTTTTCTTCGGCGGGTATGCGGCGGGCGTGCCGTTGCTGTTGCCGCTGACCGACCGGATGGATTCGCGCCGGGTCATGCTATTCGCCTTTGCGCTCAGCGCGATCGGCGGGTTTGGGTTCGCCTTCTTCGCCGACGGTCTGTGGTCCGGGATGGCCTTCCGGGTTTTGGCCGGGATCGGGTTGGCGGGCATTCATTTCCCGGGGCTCAAATTGATCGCCGACCGGCTGGAAGGGACCGCGCGGGAACGCGGGTCGGCGGTCTATATTTCCATGTTCAGCGTTGGCGGGGCGGCTTCCTTCATCGGCGCGGGTGCGATCGTCGAGTTCTTCCATTGGAAGGCCGTGTTCACGGTGTCGGGTATTTGCGCGGTCCTGGCGTTCCTACTGGTTGCCATTATCGTTCCAACGCGTTTGGTGACCGCGCCGAAAGACATCGGATTGCTGCCGGACTTCCGGCCGGTGTTCCGCAACGGCCCGGCGATGCGGTACGTCATCGCCTATTTCGGTCACGTCTGGGAAGTTTTCGCCATGCGCGGCTGGTCGGTAGCCTTGTTGACCTTCAGTGCGGCGCAGATCGGTAACGAGGAATTCACCGGATGGAATATGGCGATCCTTTCCGGCGCGGTGTCGATTCTGATGATGCCGACCAGCGTCGGCGTGGCGGAGATCGCCGCCCGGTTCGGCCGGGTCCGGACGGTCTGTTGCGCGTCCGCGGTGACCGTCCTGCTCGTGGTGCTTTTGGTCTTGTTCAAGACGGGGCCGTTTCTTCTCATCGTGATCTTTGTCGGTACGTATCTGATGGCGGGGTTCGGCGACACCGCGACACTCGCCAACGGGATCGTCGGCGCGGCGGAGGATCGGTATCGGGGGGTCACGCTAGCGGCTTATGCGCTCTCCGGTTTCATCGGCGGCATGGTCGGGCCCGTGGTGTTCGGGATCGTGCTCGATATCGCGGGCGGGCGGTATGACGCAACGGCGTGGTCCTGGGCCTTCGGCAGCCTCCTGCTCGGGGCGCTGATTGTGGTGTTACCGTTGACGCTGCATCGGCGAAAAACGGTCTAGGTCTGCCGCCGCCGGGTTTCGCGATACATGATGTAGAGGCCGCTGCCGACGACGACGAGCGCGCCGATGATCACCCAGAAATCGGGGATATCGCCCCAGATGATGTAGCCGAACCCAGTGCCCCAAATCAGCGTCAGATATTTGAACGGGACGATCAGCGAGGCTTCGGCGTTGTGGAAGGCCTGGATTACCAAATACTGTGCCGCGCCGACGACGATGCCGACAGTTGCCAACAGCAGCAGGTCATTCACCGGCACCGGCTTCCAACCGAACGGCAATGTCGTCAAACCGGCGGCCCCAACAGCCAGCATCGTGAATGCGAGAATTGCGACCGGCGAGTCGGACACGCGGATCTTCCGCGTCAGGATATCGCGGAACGCGCCGCAGCACGCCGCGCAGAGCGGAAACACCGCGTACCATTGTATAGCGTCGCCGCTTGGCCGCAACATGATCAGGATGCCGAAGAATCCGACGGTGACCGCACTCCACCGCCGCCATCCGACGGTTTCGCCTAGTATTAGATGAGCGAGCGCGGTCACAAACAAGGGGCCGGAAAACGCAAAAGCGATCGCATCTGCCAGAGGCAGGTAGATCAGACCAGTGACGAAGAGAAACGAGGAACCGACGGCACAAGCTGCGCGCAGCGATTGCAGCCGAACATTGCCGAGGCGCAGGGCTCTCAATCCTCCCGACTGCCATGCAAATAAGGCGATCGGCAACAACGTGAAGACGGAACGGATCGCCATGATTTGGCCAACCGGATAACCATCGGTTAGCCATTTCGTTATGGTGTCGCTTACCGTCAGCAGCAAGCCGCCGCCGACCATCATTGCGATGCCGCGAAGATTCGTCGAGTGAGCCGCAGCACTCATGTCCGCCGCGCTTCGCGGTGCAGGATATAGATGCCGCTGCCGATGATGAGCACCGAGCCGACAATGATGTAGGCGTCCGGTAACTCGGCCCAGATCAGGTATCCGAGAATTACGGCCCAGACGATCGAGGTATATTTGAACGGCGACACGATCGCGACTTCGGCTAGGCGATAGGATTCGATCATCAGATAGTGGGCGATGCCGAGCAATACGCCGGAAGACGCCATCAGCAGAAAATCGATCGCGGTCGGTGTCTTCCAGGCAAACGGCAATGTGGCGCCCGACGCGACGATCAAGCCGACGATCGACCATGTCAGAACAACATTGGTCGACTCAAAGGCGCTCATCCTGCGGGTGACGATGTCGCGCAGCGCCGTTGCGCCCGCGGCGGCGATGGGAACGAGCACCGCGACCTCGAAGGCGTCGGTGCCCGGCCGCGCCATGACGAGGACGCCGGCGAACCCGACGAGCACCGCGAACCAGCGATGAATGCCGACCCGTTCGCCGAGCAGCGGCATGGCCAGCGCGGTGATCATCAGCGGTGCGGCGTGCAGAAAGGCGATGGCGGTGGCGAGCGGCAGCAGCTTGATCGATGTGATGATCAGGAAGCTCGAGGCGATGAACAGCAGCGACCGAGCGAAATGCCAGTTCCAGCTTCGCACCCGCAGCGAGAACCGTTCCTGTTGACGCCACATCATGAAGGCGATCGGCGCATACATGAAAAAGCAGCGGACGAAGACGATCTCGCCGATCGGATATCCCTCGGTCAGCCATTTGGAGACCGCGTCGCTCATCGTGAAGAAGAAGAGAGACAACACCATGCAAAGGATGCCGCGCAACGGGGAAATGGAGACGGCGGCGGACATGGGCGGCGGCGAGCCAATCGTCAGTTGCAGAGGGAATTGGTCGACGGAGCGTCGATCATAGCCCTAAACCGGGATGCGCGACCATGCCCGAATATTGGGCAGTGGCGTCAAAACGCCGTTACGGCGCGGTTGCCAAATAAAGGAACCGGTAGATGACGACGGGAACCGCGATCCAGTAGATCAATAGGAACCATCGGAGTCCGGTCTCGCTGTGCAGCCCGATCCGGGCGGCCACTGCCCGCGGAAAATTTGGTTTCCAGAAGCAGAATGCAATGATCCCGGCGGCGATGGACAGGTAGAGGATGCTATGCGGGCCGAAGTTCATTCGCTGGAAAAGGTCCTGAAATCGCAAGTTTCGGGCCGACTTGCGTTCGAGCCCGGGAAAGGGTTGTAATTCGCTTGCATCTTACCGGCAAGCGATGCCACGCGGGAGGACATCATGGCGGACCTGAAGAAGTATCAGCACTATATCGGTGGCGAATGGGTCGACCCGGCGTCGGGCGAATGGTTCGAGTCTCATAACCCTTATACCGGCAAGCCGTGGGCCCTGTTCCCGCGCGGCAATGCGGAGGATGCGGATCGGGCCGTCGCAGCGGCGTATAAGGCCTTCACCAGCGGTGACTGGCCTGCGATGACGGCGACGCAGCGGGGTGCGCTGGTCCGCAAGCTCGGCGACGTGTATGCGAAATATGCCGACCACATGGCTGAGATCGAGGTGGCGGACAACGGCAAGCTGATCGCCGAAATGGCGGCTCAGAACGCCTATGTGCCGCAGTGGTATCAGTATTTCGGCGGCCTCGCCGACAAGATCGAGGGCGCGGTCATCCCGATCGACAAGCCCGCCACGTTCAACTACACGCGCCACGAACCGCTGGGTGTGGTCGCGGCGATCACGCCGTGGAATTCGCCGATGCTGCTGACCGCGTGGAAGTTGGCGCCGGCACTCGCCGCGGGCAATACCGTGGTGCTGAAACCGTCGGAATTCACCTCGGCCTCCGCGTTCGAACTGGTGCGCATCATCGAGGAAGCCGGGTTCCCGCCGGGCGTCGTCAACGTCATCGGCGGCTATGGCGTCGAGGTGGGCGAACCGTTGGTCACGGACGACCGCGTCGCCAAGGTCGCATTCACCGGCGGCTCGATGAGCGGCCAGCGCGTTTATGAAAAGGCGGCGAGCGGCCTGAAGAAGGTTAGCCTCGAACTGGGTGGCAAGTCCCCCAACATCGTGTTCGAGGATGCGGTCATCGACAATGCGGTGAAGGGCGCGATCTCGGGCATCTTCGCGGCGTCGGGGCAGACCTGCATCGCCGGGTCCCGGTTGCTGGTCCAGGAGTCGATCCATAACGAGTTCGTCGACAAACTGGTGACCTTCGCCAAGACGGCGCAGATGGGCGACCCCATGTCCTACGACACGCAGGTCGGGCCGGTCACCACGCCGCCGCAATTCGAGAAAATTCTGAGTTATTTGGATGTGGCCAAGGACGATGGCGCGGAATGCGTGCTTGGCGGGGCGAAGGCGACGCGGCCGGAATGCGGCGACGGTTGGTTCGTCGAGCCGACGATCTATACCGGCGTGAACAACCAGATGCGGATCGCGCAAGAGGAGGTATTCGGCCCGGTCTTGTCGATCATCCCCTTCCGTGACGAGGAGGAAGCCGTCCAAATTGCCAACGACGTGGTTTACGGTCTCGCTGCCGGTGTCTGGACGCAGGACATCCGCAAGGCGATCGAGATTCCCAACCGCATCCAGGCGGGCACCGTCTGGGTGAACACCTATCGCGCGGTCAGCTTCCTGTCGCCCTTCGGCGGCTACAAACGGTCGGGACTGGGCCGGGAAAGCGGCCAGCAGGCGATTCAGGAATACATGCAGACGAAAAGCGTCTGGATCAGCACCGCGACCGAGGTGCCGAACCCGTTTGTGATGCGGTAGAATAAGGCGAATATTTTCAGTAAGGAGGTTTCCCATGGCCCAGCCCGCTTTCGATCGGCCCGATGCGACCGGTCTCACCCGGAAAATCGCCGAAAACAGCGCGTCCCTGACTTTCGATGCGCTGCCGAAAGACGTCGTTTCCATCGCCAAATGCTGCCTGATCGATTGGCTTGGCGTCACATTGGCGGGGGCGACAGAACCCTTGAGCGAGATGCTGCAGGCGCACGCCAAAGAGGAGGGCGCGCGGGAGCAGGCCACCATCATCGGCGGCGGGTTCAAATCCTCGCTGACCCAGGCGGCGTTGCTGAACGGGTCGGCGTCGCATGCGCTCGACTATGACGACGTCAACCTGACGATGCCGGGGCATCCCACGGTGCCAGTCGTGCCGGCGATCCTGGCCTTGGCCGAGCGGGACGGGATCGACGGCAAGGCGTTCATCGCCGCCTTCATCGCGGGCGTCGAGGCCGAATGCCGGATCGGCGCGCTGATGGGCGAGTCCCATTACCAGAAGGGTTGGCATACGACGGGTACGGTCGGCACATTCGGCGCGGCGGCGGGGGCGGCGCATATGTTGGGCCTCGACACCGACACGTGCGTCACCGTTTACGGCATCGCGGGGACGCAGGCGGCGGGCCTCAAAAGCAACTTCGGTACCATGTGCAAACCGTTGCATGCGGGCAAGGCGTCGGCCAATGGGTTGTATGCGGCGTTGCTCGGTGCGAAGGGTTTCACCAGCAATTCCGAGATCCTCGAATGCGTTCAGGGTTTCGGCGATACGCAGACCGAGGAATTCCAGCCCGACCTCGCCCTCGACGGACTTGGCGAGCGCTTTCATGCGCGCGGCATATTGTTCAAATACCATGCGGCTTGTTACGGCACGCATGCGGCGATCGAGGCCGCGTCGCAAATCCGTGCGGAACACAATCTCACGCCGGAGCGTATCGAGAAGATCGAACTGCGCGTCCCCGAGAGCTACACGAAGATGTGCAACATCCTGGAGCCGACCACCGGGCTCGAAGCGAAATTCAGTCTGCGCGTCACCGCGGCCATGGGATTGGCCGGTGAGAACACGGCGAAGATTTCGAACTACAGTGAGGAACTTTGCAAGGACGACACCATCGTCAATTTGCGGGACAAGACGACGGTGGTGCCGGACGCGAAAATCGACCATGCGAATTCAGAGGTCATCGTGTCGACGCAGGACGGCCTCGTATTGCGGCAACTCGGCGATGCCAGCATTCCGGAAGACGACCAGGACCGGCAGTGGTTCCGGCTTTCGTCCAAGTTCCGCGACATGGCGGAGGAGATGATCGGCGCCGACAAGGCCGATGCGGTTGTGGAGGCGGTCGGCAAACTGGAAGATCAGGCGTCCTTGGTCGAGATTGCTGAGCTTTGCCGCGGGTAGGCGAAGGCAGCTGCCTCTGGATTCCCGCTTTCGCGGGAATGACAGGAACGGGAGTTTGATCATCTTTTGTCATTTCCGCGAAAGCGGGAATCCAGTTTGTTCGCACGCCATGGGAACCCGACCGTGCAGCATCTGACGCTCTTCAACATTGCGGCGATCGTGCTCACGCTTGCGGCGGTGTTCGGCTATATCAACCATCGCTGGCTGAAACTGCCGATCACCATCGGGTTGGTCGTCATCGCGCTCGTCGTGTCCCTGTGCGTGCTCGGCATCGACGCGCTGCTACAGAATTTCGAATCCGAGCGGACGATCCGCTCGGTGCTGGAGCGGATCGATTTCGACGACACGCTGATGAAGGGCATGCTCAGCTTCCTGCTGTTCGCCGGCGCGCTGCATGTCGACCTGAACCAGCTTCTCGCCCGCAAATGGGCGATCGCGGCGATGGCGACCTTCGGCGTGATTACCTCGACCTTTATTGTCGGATACGGCGCCTTTCTGCTTGCCGGTTTCCTCGGGCTCGGCATTCCGTTCATGTGGTGCCTCGTCTTCGGCGCGTTGATTTCGCCGACCGATCCGGTCGCCGTCATGGGCATCCTGAAGACGATCAAGATCCCGCATTCGCTGGAAGCCAAGATCGCGGGCGAGAGCCTGTTCAACGATGGTGTCGGTGTCGTGGTGTTCACCATCGTGGTCGCCATCGCCATGTCGCAGGCCGGCGGGGGCGGTGCGGAGATTACCGCGCTCGATGTCGTGAAGCTGTTCCTGCTTGAGGCGGTCGGCGGCGCGGTACTCGGATTCGTCACCGGGTATATCGCCTACCGCGCCATGAAGTCGATCGACGAATACAATCTCGAAGTGCTGATCACGCTGGCGCTAGTCATGATGACCTATAGCATCGGATTCATCATCCATGTCTCCGGACCGATCGCGGTCGTCGTTGCCGGGCTGCTGATCGGAAACCATGGCACGCGTTTCGCCATGAGTGAATCGACGCGGGATCACATCAATACCTTCTGGTCGCTGACCGACGAGATCCTCAACGCGGTGCTGTTCCTGCTGATCGGATTCGAAGTCTTCGTCCTGACTTTTCCGGACAAGATTGTTTGGCTGATGGTGGCCGCGATCCCGCTGGTGCTGTTGGCGCGGTTCGTTGCGGTCGCACTACCGATCTCCGTACTGGGGATCAGACAGGATTTCACGGCCGGCGCGGTGCCGGTTCTTACCTGGGGCGGCTTGCGCGGCGGTATCTCCGTCGCCTTGGCGTTGTCGCTGCCCGCGGTCGCGGAAAAAGACGCCATTCTCGCGCTGACATATGCGGTGGTCGTGTTTTCGATTATTGTACAAGGGCTGACATTCAAATCGGTGGTCGCCCGTTTTGTCGACGGCGTTGGACCGCCGAAACACTAATCACAGCGGAGACGGAGCAATGAGTGCCGATATGCATTTCATGACGATTGCGGAAATGGCTACTGCGCTCGAAGCCAAGACGCTGTCGCCGGTCGAACTGACCGAAACCCTGCTGCGCCGGATCGAGGCGCTGAACCCGCAACTCAACGCCTTCATCACCGTTACGGCCGAGGCGGCGCTCGACGCCGCGCGCGAAGCGGAACGCGACATCGCCGGCGGGGTTTATCTCGGGCCGATGCACGGCGTGCCGTTCGGGTTGAAGGATATCTACGACACCAAGGGCATCCTGACGACGGGTCATTCGAAGACCTGCGTCGACCGCATCCCGACCGAGGATGCAACGACGACGGCCAAGTTGCTGGCCGCCGGGGCCATCCTGATGGGGAAACTGTCCACCCATGAATTCGCCCATGGCGGCCCCTCCTTCGACCTGCCGTGGCCGCCGGCGCGCAATCCGTGGAAGACCGATCGTTTCACTGGCGGGTCGAGCAGCGGCTCCGGCGCGGCGGTCGCCGCCGGCATGCTGCCCGGCGCCCTCGGCAGCGACACCGGCGGATCGATCCGCACGCCTTCGGGGCTATGCGGCCTGGCGGGGTTGAAGCCGACCTACGGGCTGGTCAGCCGCTTTGGCGTGCTGCCCAACTCTTTCACCTTCGACACCTGCGGGCCGATGACTTGGACGGTCGAGGACTGCGCCATCATGCTTCAGGTCCTGGCGGGTCACGACCCGCGCGACCCGGCCAGCGCTGACCGGCCGGTGCCGGATTACCGTGCCGAGCTGAGCGAGGACATTCGCGGGTTGCGCATCGGCGCGGTGCGGCATTTCTGGGAGGAGGAACTCCCGGCCAATGACGAGACGCGGCAATCGATGGACGCGGCGGTCGAGGTGTTCAGAGGGCTGGGCGCGGTCGTCGAGGACGTCCGTCTCGAGCCGATGCAGATTTACACCGACGTGAAGCTGCTGATCGCGGAATCCGAGCTGTTCTCGATCCACAGTCCGACGCTGCGCGAACGGCCGCAGGATTACGGGTTCGATTTCCGGGGCCGTGTGATACCAGCCTGCCTGTTCACCGCCGACGACTACGTTCAGGCGCAGAAGCAGCGCCGCAAGCTGGTCGATGCGATGCGTCCGATCTACGACAAATACGATGTGCTGATCGCGCCGTCGACATACGGGCCAGCGTCGCGGATCGATGAACACTCGACCGTCAGCTTCTGGCAGAAGCCGAAGATCACCACGGTGTTCAACGTCACGGCGGGTCCGGCCTTATCACTCTGCGCGGGTTTCAGCGAGTCGGGACTGCCGCTGCCGATGCAGATCGTGGGGCGGCCCTTCGAGGACGCGACGGTTCTGAAAGCGGGATACGCTTTCGAGAAGGCGACGTCATGGCGGGACCGCCGGCCCGGTCTCACGCCGGGCGAGGATCCATTGCCGGTGGGGACGCCGGACATGTCGACGGATATCTCCGATGTCGACGACGCGACGCGGACGCGCGTTGACATGGCCTTGTCGCAGGCGGGCCTCGACCTGCCGGAAGACATCTATCGTCAGGTCTTGGAGGCCGCGCCGCATGCGCTGGCCTTGGCCGGGCGCATCCCGCGCGACCACGGATTCAAGGACGAGCCGGCGAATACGTGGAGCTTCCCTAGCGTTTGAGCGGTCGCGGCGGCAGCTTCGTCGTCGATCCGTTCGCGGCCATCCAGTTCCGCATGTCGTTATTGATGAAGAGCGGCGGCTCGACGAGGT
This sequence comes from Alphaproteobacteria bacterium, assembly GCA_965228425.1. GTDB lineage: Bacteria > Pseudomonadota > Alphaproteobacteria > UBA8366 > UBA8366 > JAJFJD01. Next base: position 1,793,636 of record OZ245815.1, read on the forward strand.
CATGCGTCACTCTTGCGCCGTCGAACGTATAGCGGATGTAGCCGACGCGGCGGGCAATGCGGAGCCCTGCCTTCGGCTTTCGCGTATCGATGAAGGATGTGGCGGGCGCCCAGACCAGTCGGGTGCCGTTGTGCCGCAGGCTGCGATAACAGTGCCGATGGCCGCTCCCCACCAGCTTTACCTTATGTTTTTCGCACAGGGCGAGCAGCCGTTTTCGGCTCTTGGGCCATAGGGCCTGCAGGGACTTTCCGCGTTCGTGGGCCGACTCGTGATAGAGCGGCTTGTGAATCAGGATGGCCGCGTGCCGCGCGCCCGCGCTGTCCAGGGCATCGGTCAGCATTTCCATCTGCGCCGTCTCGCCGGGCAGGCCGCTTTCCATGAGTTGCGCGTTCAACCCGATGAACCGCCATTCGCCGAGATCCTGTACCCAGAAATCGTCGCCGAAGGCCTTGCGGTAGGCAGCACGTCGGGATCGCGTGATCGGCCCTTGCAGCCGGGTGTCGGGCGGCGTATCGCCGATATCGTGGTTTCCCGGGATCGCGCGCCAGGGGGCCGGCAATCGGTCCATTTGTTCGCGGGCGAAGGTCAGGTCTTCGGGAACCTTCGGTCCGTTCATGCACATGTCGCCGGTGACGAAGACGTAATCCGGCTTCTCGTCGGCCATACACTCGAGGAAGGCGTTCCAGTTATCCTGGAAATACGCATGGCTGCGGCTGAGATGCGTGTCGGAAACCTGGACGATGCGGAGGGGCGGCATGATGCTTATTCTTATCGTCCACGCAGCGTCGGGTCGAGCCTATCACGGAGCCAGTCGCCGACGATACTGATCGACAGGGTGGTGAAGAAGATGGTCAGGCCCGGAATCACCGATATCCACCACGCGAAGATGAGGTGGTTGCGCCCGGCGCCGAGCATCTGCCCCAGGCTGGTCAGCGGCGGTTGAATGCCGAGGCCGAGGAAGCTAAGCGAGGTCTCCAACAAAATCGTGGAGGGGAAGTTCAACGTGAACTGCACGATCAGGGCACTGGCGATATTCGGCAGGATATGCCGGCCGTAAATCCGCATCGGCCGCGCGCCGAGCGACCGCACCGCGACGGCGTAGCCATGCGTCGTGGCCGACAGCACCATGCCGCGGGTCAACCGGGCGTAGGCTTCCCACCCGTTGATCCCCATGATGATGACGAACAGCGTCAGGCTGTTACCGAAAAAAGCGAGCACGGCGAGCGCGATGATGAGGAAGGGCACGGAGGCCTGCACGTCGACCATCATCATGATGACCTCCTCGACCCAACCCCGCGCATGCGCCGCGAGGAAGCCGAGGAAGGTGCCGATGACCGCGCCGATGATGGTGCCCAGGATGGCGACGAACACGCTGACACGAATCGCGAAGAAAAGCCGGCTGACGATATCGCGGCCCAACTCGTCGGTGCCCAGCAGGTATTGCTCGGGTCCGCCGAGCCACGACGGCGGCTTTAGGCGATTCAAAAGATCCTGTGTGGTGAAGAGTTTCGGGGCAAGGAAATCCGCGAACACCGCGATGAACAGGACCGCCGCGATAAACAGGAAACAGATCAATACCAACGGCGGATATTTAGCCCATACGCGCGGCGTGATCCGGAACCGCGGTTCGCTTGTGATCTCCGCCATCGCCTAATCCTTGTCCATCGTGCTGCTGACGCGGATACGCGGATCGATCCAGCCGTAGATTAGATCGACGAGAAGATTTGCGGTCACCATTGTGAGCGCTACCAGGATCAGGATCGTCTGCACGATTGCGAGGTCGCGGCCGCTGACCGATGTCACGAGCAGCCTGCCGACCCCGGGCCACGCGAAGACGGTTTCGGTGACGACCGAGCCGGCCACCAGATCGCCGAGCCGGAATCCGATGATCGTTACGATGGGGATGGCGGCATTCGGCAACGCATGCCACGCGATCCGCCGGGAGCGTGGTACGCCCTTGGCGGTCGCCGCCCGCATATAGGATTTGTTCAGGACTTCCAGCATTGAGGACCGCGCGAACCGGGCGATCGACCCGGCGCCCGCCGTGCCAAGCGTCACGACGGGCATGATCATATGCATCCACGTGCCGCTGCCGGAGCTTGGTAAGAACCTGAGCCACATCGCGAAAATGAGGATCAGGACGATGCCGAGGAAGAAGTTGGGAATACTGTAGCCGAAAACGGCGAATCCCATCGTGAACCGGTCTATCGGCGTATTTCGGTTGAGCGCCGCCAATATGCCGAGCGGTATACCGAGAAAGATGCCAAAGGCGAAGGACGCGAGGCCCAGTTGCAGGGTCCGCGGGATCCGCTCGGCGACCACCTCGACGGCGTCACGCTCGTCCTTGAAGGAAAACCCAAGATCGCCGCTGAACACGCCTTGGAAATAACGGAAATACTGCTCATGGAGCGGCTCATCGAGTCCGTATTTCGCGCGATAGTATTCGACGATTTCCGGATCCGCCTCGTCCCCTACAAGGCTTTCGACCGGATCCCCGGAAACCCGAAGTACGATAAAGACGAATGTCAGGACGATCAGTACCGTGACCATCGCGCGCAGGATTTTGACGCAAAGAAAACGAAAGTTCATGACGTCCACCGTTCGGCGAAATGGCAGGCCACGGCCCGGCCAGGGGCGATAGTGCGGAAGTCGGGCTCTTCGGTCCGGCACTTGTCCTCGGCGAAGGGGCAGCGCGTATGGAATCGGCATCCGCTCGGTACGGAGATCGGGCTTGGCGGGTCGCCTTGCAGCAGTATCTTTTCGCGTGCCGCGTCGGGGTCCGGAATCGGTATCGCCGAGATGAGTGCGCGGCTGTACGGGTGCAGCGGATTCTCGAACAGGCTGCGCCGGTCGGCCATTTCGACGATTTGGCCGACATACATCACCGCCACCCGCTCGCAGATGTGCCGGACGATGCCGAGATCGTGCGAGATGAAGAGATAGGACAGGTTGAACCGGCCTTGAAGTTCGTTCAGGAGGTTTACCACCTGCGCCTGGACCGATACGTCGAGCGCAGAGACCGGCTCGTCGCAGACGATGAGTTTGGGCTGTAGGATAAGCGCGCGGGCGATGACGACGCGTTGCTGCTGCCCGCCGCTCAATTCGTGCGGGAACCGGTCCCGCACCGCGCGGGGCAGACCGACGGCGTCGAGCATCTCATCGACCTTTCCGTTTCGTTCTGCGGATTCGCCGATGTCATGTATGTCCAACGGTTCCCGGATTTGCGTCGCGATCGCGATGCGGGGATCGAGCGACCCATACGGATCCTGGAAAATCATCTGCATGTCGCAGCGCATTTGGCGCCACTCGGCAACCGAGAGAGTGTCGAGCGACTTGCCTTCGAAACGCACCGCGCCCGACGTCGGGCTGTCGATCCCAAGGACAAGCCGGCCGGTCGTGCTCTTGCCGCAACCACTTTCGCCGACGAGGCCAAGCGTTTCGCCGCGGTTCAGGTCGAAATCTATGCCGTCCACAGCTCGTACATGAGAGGCCCGGCCAAACAGCCGTCCACCGCCGACCCGGAAGTGGCGCGTCAGGTCATCGACCTCGAGCAGGGGCGTGTTGGCGGGGACATGACCGTCCATCAGTGGGCTTCCCTTGGATGATGGCAGGCGACCGGATGGCTCGCTTCCGCGCCATTCAATCCAGGATCGGTTTCGGTACAGACGGATGACGCATGGGGACAGCGCGGCGCGAAACTGCAGCCCGCGGGCAGGTCGACCGGGGAGGGAACCCAGCCCTGAATGGGGGATAGAACGTCGACATGCTGATCGACGCGCGGCAAGGACCCGAGTAGGCCAACCGTGTAGGGATGGCGGGGCCGGTAGAACAAGTCGCGCACGGGTGCCTCCTCGACGATGCGGCCGCAATACATTACGGAAACGGCATCGGCCATTTCGGCGACGACACCCAGGTCATGCGTCACAAGCACGATCGACATTCCGAGTTCGTCCTGCAGATCGCGGAGGAGATCGAGAATCTGCGCCTGAATGGTGACGTCCAAGGCAGTCGTCGGTTCGTCCGCGATCAGAAGTTTCGGCCGGCAGGCGAGCGCCATCGCGATCATGACCCGCTGGCTCATGCCGCCGGACAATTGGTGTGGGTACTCCTTGAGGCGCGCGGCCGGTTCGGGAATGCCGACCATCTCCAAAAGGCGCTGCGCCTCTTTTTGCGCCGCGTCGCCCGACAGGTCTTGATGCAACGACAGGCTTTCGGCGAGCTGCCGTCCGACCGGATGAACCGGATTCAACGCGTTCATCGGGTCCTGGAAGATCATTGCGATGTCGCGCCCGCGAATTGTATTGAGTTGGGCCTCCCCGAACGATAACAAATCCTGATCCCGGAAACGGATGTTGCCGGAAACGATCCGCCCATTCGGCGGGGTCAGCCTGAGGACCGCGTGGCAGGTGACGGACTTGCCGCATCCGCTTTCGCCGACGAGGCACAGCGTCTTGCCTTCCGGAACGTGCAGCGTCACGCCATCGACTGCCGGGACAACGCCATCCTCCGTGTCGAAGTGGATGCGTAAATCATCGATTTCGAGCAGGTTTGCCATCGGCCGCCGTGGATATGGGAAATGGGTCATGCCGGCCCCCGGGGACGGTAGGGACCGGCATGATACAGGTTTACAGTCCGTACTAGTTTGTGGCCGTAACCTTCAGATTATCGGGCCGCAGGTCCATGTAGTACAGCGTGTAGGGCGTCCAATCGATGCCCTTGCGGACGCCGTAGGTCGAGATCGGATTGTAGAGAAGCGTGCCAGGAACCTCGTCCTCGAAAACATCGAGTGTTCTCTGGAAGACCTTTCTCCGCTCCGCTTGGTCGCCCGATCCAAGCAGCGTCTTCATGCCGTCGTTGAATTCCGCCGGCGCTTTCCAGAGCTTGTGTTTGCGCTGGACCGCGGCAAGCGGACCCCAGTTCAGGTAGATGGCTCCGACCGGATCGGGATACCGGAAGGTGTTCGACCAAGGATAGATCGCGACGCCTTTGGCGCGGACGGCCTTGAAGTTCTCGACCGGATCCAACTTGATATTGAAGCCGACCGCCTTCCACATCTCCTGGATAATCTGCGCGGCTTCGGTGCTGTTGGTGTAGTAGCCAGGAATAAACCGGTAGCTCACCGTCTCGCCCTTGTAGCCAGCCTCCTGCAGGAGCTTCTTGGCCGCGGCCGGATCGTAGCGGTACCCGACGCGGTTCTTGTCGTAAAGCTTGCCGAACGACGGCAATTGATGTCCGTTGGCCGTGAAGGTCTTGCCGTCCCACAATGCCTTGATCAACTTGCTGCGATCAATCGCGAGGCTGAGCGCCTGGCGAACGCGCTTATCCTTCAAGCTAGGATGCGTCGTGTTGAACACCACCACATGGGAATTGTCGATCACGACGGATTTGGTTTGCAGGTCCTTGTAGTTCTTGACGACCTTGACCTGATCCGGCGGGATTTCGACGATGATGTCGTACTCGCCGCTGACGAGTCCGGCGATCCGCGCGGACGTTTCCGGGACAACCTTGAAGGTGACGCTCTTCGCAGCCGGTTTGCCCATGAAATAGTCGTCGTTTGACGCGAGCGCGATATAGTCGCCGGACTTCCAATCGCGGAACTTATACGGCCCGGTCCCGACCGGGTTCCAGGTCAGCTCCTTGATCGCCGTATGCATCCAATGCAGCTTGCCCTTCTTTTTCTTCTTGCCTTTCTTGGCGTCCCCGCCGGCCTTCATCTTGGCCATCGCGGCTTGCACGGCCGCTTCGCCCTTTTCCTTAAATTTGTAGTAGGACGCCTTACTGACGATCCAGGACGCATAGGACGACAGGCGATGCTCCAGAACGAGATCGGGCTTCTTGGTCACGATGCGAACTTTGTAGTCGCCCAACTTTTCCACACGGTCGATATTGCCGAGGAAACTGCGGCCGCGCGGAATGGCGGAGTTCTTGCCCGTCAGGCGCTCTTTCGAAAAGGTGAACAGCACGTCGTCCGCGGTAAACGCGCCGCCGTCGTGGAACTTAACGCCTTTGCGAAGTTCGAGATCCAGTGTGCTGGGATCGACCCGCTTCCACGATGTTGCCAGGCCTGGGATCAATTTCGGACTTGCATTCCCGGTATCCGTCCGGAAATCACGGCGGATCAGCGTATCGAAGATCGAATAGGTGACGCGGACATCCACGTTGCCGCTGCGCACGGCGGGTTCTAGTCCGCGCGCCAATTTGTTTACGGCGACGGTGAGGTCGGGCCGGGTGTCGGCCATGACGGCTTGGCTTGCCGGCAACATCATCGTGACGGCAATTGCCGCCGCGGTGAGAGGCCGTATGAGTGTCGTTAGTTTCAACATACCTCCGTACTCCCAATCAGTAGTAACAGTGGATCGTAGGCGCCGGCGGAACCGGCATTGCGTTTGCTCTTGGACGTTTCTTATTTGGCGAACGTTTCCTCGAGCTCGTTCAGTTTTTCCAGGGACGCCAGCGATTTGCCGTCGTCCAGTCGCGAAATTTCAAGGATCAGCGTGTTGCAGACCGCTAAGGGAACGGTCAGCGATTGTGACTCACCGCGTTCTCCCCGCGATGCCGCTAACAGAATGTCCGGGTTGGGTCGGAGCGTCGCACCGGTGTAGTCGCTGATGATCATGCTCAATGCGCCGGTATTCTGCGTGTAGCGCAACACGTCTTCGAGGCCCTCGGGCAGTTTTGTGAAGGCGAAGCCGATCACCAGGTCGGTCTCGCGCATGTCGATCAACTCGTCCGCCAATTCCTTGCCGTGCTTATCGATCGCCGTTGCCAGATACCCGGACCGCTGCAGCCGCAGCGTAAGCAGTTGTTTCAAGGTTGCCGCATGGTTGCGGCCGAAGACGTAGATGCGGCGCGCGCGAATGATCGCCCGCGCGGCGGTCTCAATTTCGTCTTGCGAAATCTTTCGCGGAAGATCCTGTAGCGCCGCGATTTCACTCTCGACCAGCGCGGAAAGAATCGACGGTCCCTCCATATGGGCAAGCCGCGCGCGGACGCGTTCCGCGGGCGGCAAGACATCGAGCATTTCCGATTGAAGTTGCGACCGAAGGTCCGGATACCCGCTATAGCCGAGTTTTTGGGCCAGCCGGACCGCACTCGTCGGATGCGCCGCCGCGCGATGTGCAATTTCGGGCAACGACAGCAGGGCACCCTCCCGCGGATTGGCGAGCAGTTCATCGATGATGCGCCGATCCGTCTTCGTTAAACGGCCCGGGAACGTTTGGATTGCTTCTTCAAAGGTCATTCGTGACCGATCTCGCGCCATTTTTCGCGTTTCAATGGATTTATGCTACAACCCGGTCCGGCATTATGCAATATTCTGTGCAGAATAAAGTTTTTTGCACAATTCATTGCAGAATTGTGACATGCCCGGTGATGCCTGATCGGTAGGGGCTCGCGAGAAGGACGGACGATGGAATTGTCGACGAAATCATTGCGAAAGCGCGGACATCGCCAATCGACGGCTGTCATCGCCCATCGTGGGTTTTCGGCGGCGTATCCGGAGAACACCCATGAAGCCTTCGAGCGGGCAGTCGATGCCGGCGCGGATCTCGTGGAAACCGATATTCGCCAAAGTGCCGACGGCGTATTCGTTTGCCACCATGATCCGACGACCGACGGCAACGAGATAGCGTCGCTGAGTGTGGAAGAACTTACCGCGCGCGGCGTCGTTCCATTGGATGAGGTGTTCGATCGGTTCATGGGGCGGTCGAGGTTGCTGCTTGATTTGAAAATTGATACGCCCGGCTTTGCGTCATCGGTCGCGAAATCGGTTTTGCAACGATCGCTTGGCGGCCAGGTGGTCGTGGGAGTCCGGAGCGTGGCGCAGGTCGCTCCCGTCAGAACGCTGTCCGAAGACGTGGTTATCCTAGGACTGTTACCGAATTACGATGCCTTCCCGGATTTTTACCGGGAAGGCGGCGATATAGCGCGGCTGTGGGAAGAACATCTCTCCGAACAGCGTCTCGTGGATGCGCGGTGCGGCGATCATGCGGTATGGGTCACCACCCGCCGTGGCAAGGGAATCGAACCGCCCGGTATGGTGGATGACGAGCGGCTTCGCCGGCTGCTCGGTCTCGAGGTGGACGGCGTTTTGGTCAACGATCCGGTTCTTGCGATGAAAGTTCGGCAGGCGACGCAGCCGTCGTCGCAACCGTAGCCGTTTCGATGACAGCACAAAGCGTGTCGCCGGAATTTCGGAACATTGCGCATCGCGGGGCGTCGGGATATGCGCCGGAGAACACGCTGGCCGCTTTTCGCCGTGCGGAAGCGATGGGCTCGACGGAGATCGAGTTCGACATCCAGTCGTCGAAGGACGGAAAGCTCGTCGTCATCCACGACGATACCCTTGACCGTTTCGGGTTTCCCAACCGGGCCGTCGTCGAGATGACGCTGGCCGAATTGAAATCGTTGGACATGGGTAGTTGGTTCGATGGCGGTGATTTTACAGGCGAGAAAATCGTCACGGTGTCGGAGATTTTCGATGCCTTCGGCGAGAGGTTCATCTACCACGCAGAGATCAAGGCGCCGAGCCATGCGTTAGCCGACGATCTGATCACCCTCATAGAGGAGCGCGGTTTTCGGGAGCGGGTGATCGTGACGTCCTTCGACTATGCCATTCTGTTGTACCTGCGAGAACGGTATCCGGACCAACGCGTCGGGTGGCTGGTTCGTCACGGTGGCTTTTCGGCCGACAATGTGGAGAAATCCGCCGCCGCGGGATTTTTCCAGTTCTGCCCGCGGGCGGATGAGATGACGCCGGAACGGGTCGCGGACGCGAAGACCCGTGTGCCCGAAATCCGGGCGCATGCCATCAAGACGAAAGCCGATCTTGCGCAGGCGGTCGCCGCCGGGTGCGACGGGACGACGCTGAACTGGCCGGACTGGCTGACGAAGGATTGAACTCGTCTCGACGCGTGTGCTAGCCGCTTAGATGATGTGTCGGGTCGGCGATCCATTTCTTGAAGGCGGGGCGTTCGCGAATTTCGGCATACCAGCGTTCGAGATTCGGCATGGCGGGCCGCTCAATGTCGAATAGATACCAGCGATGCGCGCGGATGCCGAGCGGGATATCGCCCATGGTGAATCGGTCGCCGGCGACATAGCGTGTCTTCGAAAGGGCCTTGTCGAGAATGCCGAAGGGTTTCAGCAGTTCCTGTCGTGCCGCCTCTAGTTCTGCTGGGTCACGCTGGTCTTCGGGAAGGCGGACAAGTTGCATGACGAGAATGTGCTGTCCGTGCAGCAGTTCATTGTTCTCCCAGTCCATCCATCGGCTGGCGGACGCGAATGTCCGGATGTCGTTGCCGTACAGCAGGTCGGGGGCGTATTGCATCGCCAGATAACGAACGATGGAATTCGACTCCCATAAAATAAATCCGTCGTCGTCGATCGTCGGCACCGTCCCGTTCGGATTCATCGTTCGGTAGTCCGATGTATTCACGATGCCGTAGGGTTCGCCCCCCTTCGACACGTGTCCGCTTTCGCCCATGGTCGCGCTGGCGAGGATGAAGTGGAAGTCGAGACCGATTTCCGCCAACGCCCACAAAACCTTCAATGTGCGGGCGGATGTCGGCCGTCCCCAAAGCTTGAGCTGACAAGCGATATCGTGATCCTCCTGGGTTGCGGCTGCGTTTGCCCGGGGTGGTTGAGGGGCGGCGTCGGCATATCCGACGGTTGAAATATCTCTGGTCCTTCGGCCGCCGAGGTTCTAGGCTTTGAAAATAACGAATAAATTCGGCGATGAGCAAAAATTTTGTCGGGCACACAATAAGGGAGACATTGAGCATGTTTAAGAAGATTGGTTTTGCTGCCGCGGCATTGCTGCTGGCGACGACGGTGGGCGGACAGGTGTCCGCGGCTGACGATTCCTATGTCTTGAAGCGGATCAAGGAACGCGGCGTCATCAATATGGGGCATCGTGAAGCGTCGATTCCGTTTTCCTATCTTGGGGACGACGGCAAACCGCAGGGCTATTCGGTGGACCTTTGCATGAAGGTCATCGACCGTGTCAAAGAGGAACTCAAGATGCCGAACTTGAAGATCAAGTTCGTGCCGGTTACGTCGCAAACCCGCATCCCGTTGATGGCCAATGGCACCATCGACATCGAGTGCGGCTCCACGACGAACAACCTGACCCGCCAGAAGCAGGTCGATTACCTCGCGGTGACTTTCATCACCGGGACCAAGCTGGCGAGCAAAAAAGGGTCGGGGATCAAAGAGATCGAAGACATGAACGGCAAGGTCATCGCCCTGTCGCTCGGCACGACCAATGAAAAAGCGATCAAGCGCGTCGCCAAGGAAAAAGGCATCAAACTGAAATACGTCATGGTGAAGGATCATCCGCAAGGTTGGCTGTCGTTGGAGACGGGCCGGGCGGATGCGTATGCGACCGACGACGTGTTGCTGTTTGGGTTGATCAGCAAATCCAAGAACCCCAGTCAGTTCCAGGTGACCGGCCGGTTCCTCAGCTATGACCCGTATGGGATCATGGTCCCGCGGAACGATTCGACCTACCGCCGCATCGGCAACATGGTGATGGCGGATTTGATGCGGTCGGGCGAGGCCACCAAGATCTACAATAAGTGGTTCAATCCCGGGCCGACCAAGATCAAGATGCCGATGAGCAAGACGCTCGAAACGGCATTTGAAATCCAGGCCCTGCCCTACTGATACGATGAAGTGCGGGAGACCGGTTAGACGGTCTCCCGCTCTCATATTCAGGTGCGGCGACGGCCCGGCGGGGGCCGTCCTGCATGACTTGCGGCATGAGGGGAGCCCATGAACTATAATTGGAATTGGGGTGTCCTGACTCAGGATCCCTACTTCGACTGGATTTTGTCCGGGTTCGGTTGGACGCTGGCGACCGGGTCGGCGGCTTGGTTGATCGCCATCAGTTTAGGGTCGGTGATCGGCGTAATGCGGACCACGAACGTGCCAATTCTGCGGACGATCGGCACGGTTTACGTCGAGATATTCCGCAACATTCCGCTCCTCGTTCAGATGTTTCTTTGGTACTTCGTGCTGCCGGAAATCGTGCCGCGCGACACGGGGATGTGGATCAAGCGCGAGATGCCGATGCCGGAATATTCGACAGCGGTCGTCTGTCTCGGCATGTATCACGCGTCCCGCGTCGCCGAGCAGGTGCGTGCCGGGATCGAATCCATCGGCCAGGGGCAGCGCTACGCCGCCATGGCCATCGGGCTCACGCCGGTCCAGGTTTATCGTTACGCGCTGTTGCCGGTCGCATTCCGCATCATCGTCCCGCCGTTGACCAGCGACTTCCTCGGAATCATGAAGAATTCGTCGCTTGCGCTGACCATCGGCGTACTCGAGCTAACCGCCCAAACCCGGCAGATCGAGGAATATACCTTCCAAGGGTTCGAGGCGTTCACCGCCGCGACAATTCTCTACATTCTTATTACGGCCGTGGTGATGACCGCGATGCGTATCGTTGAGAAGCGAACCGCCGTTCCCGGCATGCTGTCGCTGGAGGCGAAGTAGCATGTCCGGTGGATTCGATTGGCAAGTCATCATCAAGCATATTCCCTTCCTGTGGGAAGGCATGCAGGTCACATTTCTCCTGACCCTCCTCGCGATCGTGGGCGGTATTCTCGGCGGGACCTTGCTCGCGCTCTGCCGGCTCTCGAAATTTGCGACCTTGTCGTGGTTCGCCGGCAGCTACGTGAATTTCTTCCGGTCGATGCCGCTGATCCTCGTGATCTTCTGGTTCTATTTTCTGGTCCCGATGCTACTCGGCCGGCCGGTCGGGAGTTTCTACTCGGTGTTGATCGCTTTCACCTTGTTTGAGGCGGCTTACTATTGCGAGATCATCCGGGCCGGTATTTCGAGTATCGGCCAGGGACAAGTCCAAGCGGCGAAGGCCATCGGGCTGACGTATCAGCAGAGCATGCGCTATATCGTTCTGCCGCAAGCGTTTCGCAATATGGTGCCGATCTTGCTGACGCAAGGGATCATCCTGTTCCAGGATACGTCGCTTGTTTATGTGGTTGGGCTTAAGGATTTCCTGGTCACCGCCGATATCGTGGCGAATCGCGACAACCGCCTGATTGAAATGTATTCGACCGTCGCCGCTGTCTATTTCGTGCTGTGCTTGCTCGGCTCGCTCGGCGTGCGCCGGCTGCAAAGGAAATACGCTCTATGATCCAGATCGAACAAGTCAACAAATGGTATGGCGACTTTCAGGTTCTAAAGGACTGCTCAACCAGCGTCGCCAAGGGTGAAGTGGTTGTCGTGTGCGGTCCGTCCGGATCCGGCAAGAGCACCTTGATCAAGTGCGTCAACGGACTGGAGCCGTTCCAGGAAGGCAGTATCTCGGTAAACGAGATATCGGTTGGCGATGCGGGAACGAACCTGCCGCAGTTGCGGTCGCGCATTGGGATGGTTTTTCAGAATTTCGAGCTGTTCCCCCATATCACTGTTGCGGACAACATTAATCTAGGGCAGGTGAAGGTTCTAAATCGGAGCGATGATGAAGCGACCGACCGGTCGATGGTGTTGCTCAAACGCGTCGGCCTGGAGGATCAGGCGGACAAGCATCCCGCGCAACTTTCCGGCGGTCAGCAGCAGCGGGTGGCGATCGCACGAGCTCTTGCTATGGATCCGATCGCGATGCTGTTTGACGAGCCGACATCGGCGCTTGATCCAGAGATGATCAACGAAGTGCTCGACGTGATGGTCGAATTGGCCCAGGAGGGCATGACCATGATGGTCGTCACGCATGAGATGGGGTTCGCCCGCAAGGTTGCGGACCGAGTGATATTCATGGATGAAGGCCGGATCGAAGAGGATGCGTCCAAGGACGAGTTCTTCGGTGCCCCACGCGGCGAACGGGCACAATTGTTTTTGTCCAAGATCCTTCAGCACTAGGTCGCGAAGAAGCGCGAGCCTGCGGTCTATCGCCGTCTTCTAATATTTCGATTTCTGGCGACATAAATTGCAACCTAAGATCGCAAATTAAACCTTCCGATATTACAATTTTGTTGCCTCTCTTGAGTGTTCGGCACATTGTTCGGCCGATCGATCGGGGATGGGTGCACGCAATTGATTTGAGGAACATATGTCACAGAACGTTACGAAACTTCAGCCGAAACAGGTGGAACATCCCAGCAAGGCCAATCAGTTTCGCCGGATGCTGAGGTCACCCGATCTCGAATTCATCATGGAAGCGCATAACGGCTTGTCGGCGAAGATTGTCGAGGAGACCGGTTTCAAGGGAATCTGGGCGTCCGGCCTGACGATCTCGTCGGCATTGGGCGTGCGGGATAGCAACGAAGCATCCTGGACCCAAGTTCTGGAGGTCCTCGAATTCATGTCGGACGCGAGTTCGATTCCGATCATGCTGGACGGCGACACGGGATACGGGAACTTCAACAATTTCCGGCGTTTGGTTCGAAAACTCGAGCAGCGCGACGTAGCGGCGGTGTGCATCGAGGACAAGCTATTTCCGAAAACAAACTCATTCCTGGGCAGCAATCAGCCCCTGGCCGATATCGACGAATTCTGTGGCAAGATCAAGGCCGGCAAGGATTCGCAGCACGACCCGGACTTTTCGGTCGTGGCGCGGATCGAAGCGCTTATCTCCGGCTGGGGCATGGACGAGGCGTTGCGTCGGGCCCAGGCATATCATGAAGCGGGGGCCGATGCGCTCCTCATCCACTCGAAGAAGTCGAATGCGGATGAAATCCTGACCTTCGCCAAGGAATGGGACAACCGATGCCCCGTCGTGATCGTGCCGACGACCTACGCCTCGACGCCGACCGATCGATTTCGGGACGAGCGTATTTCACTGATCATCTGGGCAAATCACAACTTGCGCGCCGCGATCAATGCGATGCGCGCGACCAGCGAGAGGATTTTCGAGGACGAGAATCTTCACAGCGTTGAAGGCCGCGTGGCCGGCCTCGGCGATGTATTCGGATTGGCCGGCAACAAGGAACTGGCGGATGCGGAGGATCGTTATCTCGCGTCGCGCAGCGACATCCATGCCATCGTTCTCGGGGCGTCGCGGGGCAGCGCCTTGCGCGAACTGACCGAGGACAAGCCGAAGTGCATGCTCGACGTGCGGGGACAGCCGTTGCTGCGTCGGCTGACGCGGTCTTTGAACGATGTGGGCGTGCAGAATATTTCAGTCGTGACCGGGTATCGGGCGGATGCCGTAACCCTGCCGAATATCGAAAAGGTCAACAACGACGATTTCGAAAATACCGGCGAGGCGGCTTCGCTGGCTTGCGCCGCAGATGTGTTGAAAGGCGAATGCATCATCAGTTACGGCGATATCCTCTTCCGAAGCTACATGCTGAATCTACTGTTGGATTCCGAGGCAGACATTGCGGTGGTCGTCGATGCCGATTGGCAGGCCGAGCGCAACTCCGCGCCGAAGCATAACGCGGACCTTGTTCGGTGCAATGCGGCCTATTCCGTGGACAATGCGGATGAGGCCCCCGTCGTCTTGGAGCAGGTCGATCCGGACCTGTCGGCGGCGGAAGCTCATGGCGAGTGGGTCGGTTTGGTCAAGCTCAGCGAAAAGGGGAGCGCGCTCGTCCGGGAGGAGTTGAAGGCAATGGAACGGGATGGCAGTCTGACCGAGTCCGGTTTGCCGGATTTGTTCAACCGTTTGATCGCGCGCGGGGCGACGCCGGCGGTGCTTTACATCACAGGCGATTGGCTTGACGTGAACGATGCGTTCGATTTGGCTCGGGCGCGCAACTTCACGTGATATTCGCCACGCTCCAGCGCGAATTGGAAAGGGACCGGATGCCGCGATGATTCACGCCCAGACCTTTTTAGATGATGCTGCGGAGCGGGGGTTCGACTTCTATACGGGTGTCCCCTGCTCATTCCTGACGCCGATCATCAATCGCGTGATCAGCGACAAGGGGACCGAGTATGTCGGGGCGGCAAGCGAGGGCGAAGCGGTCGGAATAGCATCCGGCGCCTGGCTGGCGGGCCGATCCACCGTTGTGATGTGCCAGAACTCAGGTCTCGGCAATACGATCAATCCGCTGACCTCGCTGAACTGGCCGTTCCGCATCCCGACCATGATGCTGGTGACCCTGCGGGGCGAGCCCGGCTTGAAGGATGAGCCGCAGCACGAGCTGATGGGCGAGATCACCGCGCGGTTGCTGGACGATGTCCGTGTTCCCAACGGTCCGTTTCCAGAATCCGACGACGCCATTCCGGCGGCGCTCGATTCTGCCTGCGCGTCCATGGCATCCAACGACCTGCCGTTCGGCTTCATCGTTCGCAAGGGCACCGTCGCGGACGAGGCGTTGGATGAGCAACCGATGATGGCGCGCCCGAGAGGTGCAATTCATGATCGGGTGGAAGGCGGCGATCGGCCGACACGCTACGCGGCACTGGAACAGATTTTGGCGGGCGTGCCGGACGAGGTGGCGATCATCGCGACCACGGGGAAGTGCGGCCGCGAATTGTTCACGCTCGCCGACCGGCCACAGCATCTGTATCAGGTCGGGTCGATGGGGTGCGCCAGCGCGATGGGGCTCGGCGTCGCCGTGAACGTGGACCGGCCTGTCATTGTGCTCGATGGCGACGGGGCCGCGTTGATGAAAATGGGATCGTTCGCCACCGTCGGCGCGCAGGCGCCGAAGAATCTGATTCACATCGTCCTCGACAACGGGGTCCATGATTCGACGGGCGGGCAGGCGACGGTATCGCCCGGTGTGGACTTTGCCGAGATCGCGATCGCCTGCGGCTACGCCGCCAGTAGCGCTTGCGATAGCACCGGCGGATTGGAAGCGGCACTGAAATCGGCGCTGGCCGAACCGGGCCCGCACTTGATCCACATCCGAATCAAGCCGGGCAGCCTCAAGACGCTTGGCCGGCCCACGGTCCAGCCACCCGAAGTGGCGCGCCGGTTTCGCGATTTCCTATGCGGCTGACCCGTTCCGCGGCATAATCGCCGCGCATTCGATCTTTCCTATCAGGAGTTAATGGGTATGGCGGCGAGTGATTGGCCCGTTTCCATCGATAGTCGGCCCGACACGCTCGGCGTCCTGGGCGGTATGGGGCCGCTGGCGACGGTCGATCTGTTGTCCAAATTGATCGCCATCACACCGGCCAAGCAGGATCCCGATCACATCCCGGTGGTGGTGTCGTCGGAACCGCATATCCCCCGGCGCGTGGCGGCCTTTCTCGACCCGGACAACAACGACGCCCCGGCGACGGCAATCCGGGCGCGCCGCGACCGCTTGATCGAGGCCGGCGCCCGCTGTCTCGTCATGCCCTGCAATACCGCGCATTACTGGTATGACGATCTAGCAGCCGATTGCCCGGTTCCGTTTATCCATATCGTGCATGCGACCGCCGACGAACTGGTCCGGCGCGGGGTGTCGAGCGGCACGCTCGGCCTATTGGGAACGGAGGCGACACTTGCGGGGAAGCTGTTCGAGACGCCCCTGGTCGAACGCGGTTACCGTTGCATTGCCGCCGACGATGCGGTCATGCAGGAATTCGCCCGTCCCGGCATCGACATGGTGAAACAGAACCGGATCGCCGATGCGGCACCCCTATTGCGCCGCGCCGTCGAGGCGATGCTCGACCAGGGTGCGGATGCCGTGGTGCTGGGCTGCACCGAAATCCCGGCGGGCCTGCCGATGCAGGACCCATGGGCACGCAAGCATTGCATCGACCCGACCGAAGCCCTGGCGCAATCGGCCTACGAATGGGCCCGCGACGTCCGCGCCGCCGAAGGTCTTTAATCCCCTCACGGAAGATCGTCGGACCCGCCGGTTGGTGCAAAATGGCGACAGCCGTGATTTCCCCGTCGGCACGACCGAATTCGGCTTCCCTTTTCCGGCAGAGGGGCTATAGTCCGCGCCATGTCAAAGATCATCGACAAAACCCGAGCGCTTGGCGCCCCGGCAGGTATGCGTATCGCAGCCTTCCCGGCGGTCGGCCATGGCGTGCCGGCGATTTGGATGGAGGATTTCCGCCCTTAAGCGTGCGTTGATGAACAGCGGCAACGTGGAACGGGCGGACCTTGGGTCCGCCTTATTTTTTGGCCCCGCGGATCCGCAGTTTTGATTTGAGGCGAGTGATGGACGGAACGAAATTTGACGGCGCGATCGACAAAGCGCCAACGCAAGGATGGTGGCGCAAGGAACTGGCCGAGATGGTTCGGTTGGCGGCGCCAATCGTCCTGACGCAGTTGGCCTGGGTCGCCATGCTGATCACGGATACGGCGATGATCGGTCATCTTGGCGCGGAGCCGCTGGCCGGTGCCTCCCTGAGCCTGATGATCTTCTTCCTGATGTATGTCTTCTGCTTCGGCATCATCACCGCCACCGCTGCGTTGGCGGCGCAGGCTTTCGGGGCGCGCAAGCCGCGGACCGTCCGGCGGGTGATCCGGCAGGGACTGTGGGTGACGATACTGTTGACGGTCCCATCGGTGCTTCTTCTCGACTTCACAGCGCCGTTGCTGGCGGTCTTGGGTCAACCGGTCGAGACGCTGGCGCATGCCGACGCTTATATGAGCACGTTGAAGTTCTGCTTGCTGTCGTCGGTTGCCTTCGGCGTGTTGCGCAATTTCGTGGCCGCGCTGAATCGCCCGGTCGTTGCGCTCTGGATCATGATCGCGGGTGCGGTGGTCAACGTGTTTCTCGACTACGCGTTGATCTTCGGGAACTTCGGCTTTCCCCGACTGGAACTCGTCGGCGCCGGGATGGCGACCTCGGCGGTCAACGCGTTCATGTTCCTTGGGTTGTTGTCGATCGCCGTATTCGGGAAACCGTTTCGGCGCTACACCATCCTTGGCCGGTTCTGGCGGCCGGATTGGTATCAGTTCCGGCAGATCTTCCGGGTCGGCACGCCGATTGCCGGAACTATGTTGCTGGAGTCCGGCTTCTTCATCGGTGCGGTCTTCGTGTTGGGTCAGTTCGGCGCCATTGCGATTGCCGCGCATATGATCGCGATCCAACTGCCGCATGTCACCTTCATGGTGCCGATGGGCTTGTCCCAGGCGGCGACCGTGCGGGTCGGGCAGGCGGTCGGCCGGCGCGACGTAGTCGGCGCTTATCGGGCCGGATGGATTGCGATGGGGCTGACCCTCGCCTTCATGTCGCTGATGACCGTGCTCGTGATCGCGATCCCGGAATTGTTCGCGTCGATCTTCCTCGACAGTGCGCGGGCCGATAGCCCGGCCGTTCTGGCGCTGGCGGTCACTTACCTGTTCTACGGCGCGTTCTTCCAAGCCGCCGACGGATTGCAGGCGGTGGCGGCGGGGGCATTGCGCGGGTTGAACGACACCGCCATTCCGATGGCGATCGCGGCGGTCAGCTATTGGGGGGTCGGCTTCGGGTCCGGTCTCTGGTTCGCCTTTGGGGCCGGGATGGAAGGCGTCGGCATTTGGCTGGGCTTCGTGTTCGGACTGGGCTGTGCGGGTATTTTCCTGACGCTGCGGTTCCGGCGGTTGTCGCGGCGCGGATACCTGCCCGATTTGGCGCCGGACACGGCGGATCCGGGCGCGCGTTGACCCTTTGCAGGCGGGATGCTTTGCTGGCATCCCGCCGCCGCCCACCGAAAGAAGCGCACGCATTGCCGATGTCCAATCCCGTAAAGGGCATTCTCGCCATGATCCTTGGCGCAGCCTTGCTGTCGCTGAACGATGCGGTGTCGAAATTCCTGACCGAAAGTTATCCCGTCGGCCAGGTCATTGGCTTGCGGCAGGCAGCGTCGTTGTTGGTGATCCTGCCTTACGCCTACGCCACGACCGGATGGCACGGCTTGCGGGTCGTCAATTGGAGCGGGCAGGGATTCCGCGGCGCGGTCTTCGTTGCGACGGCGGTCCTCATGGTGCTCGGGCTGAGTCTGCTGCCGATCGCGACGGTCACCGCCATCGCCTTCGCGAGCCCGATTTTCGTCGCCGCGCTGTCGGTGGCCCTGTTGGGGGAGCGGGTCGGTTGGCATCGGTGGGCGGCGATCATCGTCGGCTTCATCGGCGTCGTCGTCATCGTGCGTCCAGCCGGTGCGAGTTTCGAATGGGCGCTGATGATCCCGGTTTGCGCCGCCTTCGCCAACGCGCTGCGCGATATCGCGACCCGGAAACTGGCGCGCACCGACACATCGATCTCGATCCTATTCTGGTCGACGGTGATCGTCGTCGTTGCGTCGCTCTTCTCCATTCCCTTCGGGTGGAAGCCGGTCACCGGCACGGCGGCGCTGTGGTTCCTGCTCGCCGGGTTGCTCGCCGCCGGGGCGCATTTCCTGATGATCGAGGCCCTGCGTTTGGGCGAAGCGGCGCTGATCGCGCCGTTCCGGTACACGGCGCTGCTTTGGGCGATCCTGACGGGTATCCTGGTCTGGAACACCGTGCCGGATGCCTATGTCCTGCTCGGCGCCGTGCTGGTCGTGGCCAGCGGTATCTACATCCTGCAGCGCGAGGCGCGGGCTCGCTAGGCTGATGGGCTCCCGCTTTCGCGGGAGTGACGACCGCTGGGTTTGAGTGATGTGTCGTTCCCGCGAAAGCGGGAATCCATGGCGGAACCCGTTCGCCGTCCATTGCCGTTCGGCGACAGGCACGGTCTTCCGATATACTGTCTTCCGAACCAGCGTGGGAGGGACAGGACATGGGCAAACTGGACGGAAAGAACATCCTCGTTACCGGGGCGAGCCGGGGCATCGGGCAGGCCATCGCCGAATTGTTCGCGGCCGAGGGCGGCAAGGTCGTCTGCGTCGCGCGGACGGTTGAGGAAGGCGATCACGTCCTCGAAGGGTCGCTGACCCGGACGGTCCAGATGATCAAGGATGCGGGCGGCGAGGCCTGCGCCGTCGCGGCGGATATCTCCAAGCCCGAGAACTGCCTTAAGCTGGTCGAGGACGCCCGCGCTGCGTATGGCCCGATCGATATCCTCGTGAATAACGCGGCACTGAATTATTACGTCCCGATCGAGGACTACAAGATCAACCGCTGGATCAAGGCCTTCGAGATCAATGTGCACGCGCCTTTCATCCTGTCGCAAGCGGCGCTGTCCGACATGACCGGCGGGCGCGGCGGCGCGATAGTCAACATCAGTTCCGGCGCGGCCATCGGCTACGGCCGTGGGCCGTATGAGGACAAATCGGTGCGCGGCGGCACCATGTACGGGGCCAGCAAGGCGGCGCTCGAACGCTTTACCCAGGGCCTCGCGCAGGAGGTCGCGCAATACGGCAACATTAGCGTGACCGCGGTCTCGCCTTCCCACGTTGTGCCGACGCCCGGCACCGTGTTCCATAAGCTGGTCGAGGGGATGGAAGACCCGAAGGGCGAGTCGCCGGACTATATGGCGAGGGCATCTTTGCTGCTCGCCTCCGAACCGGCGGAGAAGGTGAATGGCCGGGTCACCTATAGCCAGTTAATCCTGGAAGAATTCGGCTGGATGGAGAATGCGCGTGGGCGCGGGATTGATTCCGCCGGGTCGGGCTATTCGCAGATTTGATCGCGCCGCCGCCCGGCTGCTAGCGTGGGTGAGACGGCTGAGGACACATGAAAACCGGGAGGATCGACGATGAGTTCGGTGAAATCCGCATTCGAAGAAGTCATGGACGCCCGCGGAATGGGCATGCCCGCCGAGGGCGAGGTATCGATCACGGGCGCCGATCCGGTCTTTTCGACCCAGTTCAAGATCGGCGAGACCTGCGCCGCCGTGTTGGCGGGCATCGGAACCGCCGTCAACGACATCTGGGAACTCAAGACCGGCCGCCGCCAGACAGTGGGCATCGACGTGCGCCGCGCTTCGGCAGCCTTGCGCAGTACGCAATACCTGCAATGTCAGGGACCGGACGGCAGTTTCGGCGAGGTCGAGGACGAAGAGAGCAAGATCAGCAAGCGGATCACCCAGCCCTGGCCGACCAAGGACGGCCGCCATTTCCTGCCGCATTTCAGCCTGCCGAACCTGCAGCGCCGGGTGCTCGACGTGCTCGGCTGCGAGCCGGTGCCGGAATCGGTCTCCAAGGCGGTGGCGCAGTGGGACGCGCTCGACCTGGAAGCCGCTATCGACGAGGCGCGTGCCTGTGGCGCGATGGTGCGCAGCAATGCGGAATGGCTCGCCAGCGAACACGGCAAGGTGCTGCAGGCCAAGCCGATCGTCGAGATCATCAAGATCGGCGACAGCGACCCCGAGCCCTTTCCGGAAGGCGACCGGCCGCTGAGCGGAATCCGCGTGCTTGACCTGACACGCATCCTGGCCGGCCCGGTTTGCGGCCGTACCCTGGCCGAGAACGGCGCGGAAGTGTTGATGGTGACCGCCGAACACCTGCCGCAGACCAAGGCAAACGCGATCGATACGAGTCATGGCAAGCGGAGCTGCTACCTCGACCTTACGACCTCGGAGGACGCGACGACGCTCATGAAACTGGTCGGCGATGCCGATGTGTTCTCGCAGGGCTATCGCCCCGGCATGTTGGCCAAGCTCGGCTTCGCGCCGGAACAGCTTGCGGAAATCCGGCCCGGTATCGTCGCCTGTTCGATCAGTTGCTTCGGCGCGGACGGCCCGTTCAGCCATCGCGGCGGCTGGGAACAGGTGGCGCAGACGGTGACCGGTATCTGCCAGGAAGGCAGCCCCGAGGGGCCGAAGCTGCTGCCGGCGGCGGCCAACGACTACACCACCGGCTATCTCGGCGCCTATGGGATCATGTTGGCGCTTGCTCGGCGTGCCCGCGAGGGCGGCAGCTATCACGTGCGCGTCTCGCTGTGCCAGTCGGGCATGTTCATCTACCGCCAGGGTATGACCGCACCCGTCGCGGAGCCGGACCTCGACCTGTCGGAAGCGGAACTCGACGCGCTGCGCATCCAAAGCGAGACAGGGCACGGCACGCTGCGTCACTTAGCGCCGGTACTCCACCTTTCGGAAACCAAGCCGCATTGGGTCCGCCCGACGCCGATCTTGGGCGGCGACGCGCCGGAGTGGCCGGCGGCGGTGGCGGAAGCGGCGGAATAACGCCGATCAAAATACAGGGAACAGGGGAAGCTCATGTCCATGATGAAATACGCCATCGGCCAGGCCGTGCCGCGCACCGAAGACCCGCGTTTGCTTCGGGGGCGCGGCCAGTATGTCGACGATTTCGCGCTGCCGCGTCAGGCGCATGCGGTCATGGTCCGCTCGCCCCATCCGCATGCGGAGATCAAGGGCATCGATGCCTCGGCGGCGCTGGCCTTTCCCGGCGTGATCGAGGTGCTGACCGGCGCGGACTACGCGGCGGACGGCCTGGGCAACATCATGGGACCCACGCCCTACAAGCGCCGCGATGGCTCCCCCATGTTCCGCCCGCCGCGCCCGGCGATCACCAACGACCGGGTGCGCCATGTCGGCCAGATCGTCGCCATCGTGATCGCGGAAAGCGTCAACGCGGCAAAGGACGCGGCGGATCTTGTCGAGGTGGATTACGACCCGCTGCCGATCGTCCTCGGCACCGCCGAAGCGGCCGAAGACGGGCAGGTGCAGATCTGGGACGACTGCGCCCATAACGAATGCTTCGTGTTCGACTCCGGCGACCGTGCGGCCACCGACGCGGCCATCGAGTCCGCGCCGCGCGTCATCACCAATACTTTCGTGATCAACCGCATCCACGCCAATACGATGGAGCCGCGCGGCGCGCTCGCCGAATACGATCCGGGGCGCGACCATTACACCATCTACTCCGGCCTGCAGCGCGCCTTCGCGGGCCGCGCGACCCTGTGCAAGAACATCTTCAAGATCCGTCAGAACCAGATGCGCTTCGTCACCGGCGACATGGGCGGGTCCTTCGGCATGAAGGGGGCGATGTATCCGGAAATCCCGCTCGCCGCCTGGGCGGCCAAACGGGTGGGCCGGCCCGTCAAATGGCGCTGCGACCGCAGCGAAGGGTTCATGGCCGACGATCATTGCCGCGACAATGTCAGCACTGTCGATCTGGCGCTGGATGACGACGGCAAGTTCCTAGGGCTGCGCGTGCGCACCTCGGCCAATCTCGGCGCGTATCTGTCGTCGGGCGGTTTCGGCCCGCCGACCAACAATCTCGGTGGTCTCGCCGGGGTCTACACCACGCCGGCGATCCATGTGGAGGTGTCCGCCGTGTTCACCAACACGTCGCCGACCTCGGCCTATCGCGGCGCGGGGCGGCCCGAGGCATCCTACATCCTGGAGCGCAGCATCGACATGGCGGCGCGCGAGATGGGCATCGACCCGGCGGAACTGCGCCGGCGTAACATGATCGCGCCCGAGGCGATGCCCTATAAGACGCCGCTCACCTTCACCTACGACTGCGGTGAGTTCGAGACGGTGCTCGACCGCACGCTGGAGAAGGCGGGCTACGCGGGCTTCGCCGACCGGCGCGCCCAGTCGGAAGCGGCGGGCAAGCTGCGCGGCATCGGCATGTCCTACACCATCGAGCGCGCGGCCTCGCCGAGTTCGGAGACCGCCGAGCTGCGCTTCGACACGTCGGGCACCGCCACGGTTCTGGTCGGCACCACGCAGCACGGCCAGGGGCATGAGACGGTCTACAAACAGATCCTTTGCGAGAAGCTCGGCCTGGAGCCGGAAGACATCGCCGTGATCGAGGGCGACACGGACAAGGTGAGCTACGGCACCGGCACCGGCGGCTCGCGCTCCGCGGCCATCGGCGGCACGGCGGTGCTGCAGGCGGCCGACAAGGTGATCGACAAGACCCGCAAGATCGCCGCGCATCTGCTGGAAGCGTCCGAGCAGGACATCACGCTGGAGGACGGCAAGTTCGTGATCGCCGGCACCGACCGGTCGATCCCGTTCCAGGACGCCGCCATCGCCGCTTTCGACCCGAAGACGATTCCGGAGGGGATGGAGCAGGGCCTCTACGAGTTCGCCACCTATTCGCCGGACGTGAACAACTACCCGAACGGCTGCCATGTCTGCGAGGTGGAGATTTCGAAAGAGACCGGCGAGATCGACGTGCTGCAATACACGGTGATCGACGACTGCGGCGTCGAGCTGAACCCGCTGCTGGTGAAGGGCCAGGTGCACGGCGGCATCGCCCAGGGCGCGGGTCAGGCGTTGATGGAGAACATCGTCTACGAGGAAACCGGCCAGCTCGTCTCCGGCTCCTTCATGGACTACACCATGCCGCGCGCCGACGACTTCTGCAGCTTCGACATCAGTGCTCACCCGGTCCCGACCAAAACCAACCCGCTCGGCGTCAAGGGCGTCGGCGAGGCCGGCACGGTCGGCTCACTGGCGGCGGTGATGAACGCGGTCAACAACGCGCTGGAAAGCATCGGCGCGGCGCATCTCGAAATGCCGCTGACCCCGCCGAGGGTGTGGCGTGCGGTGCAAGAGGCGAGTGCGCAAGTGGCGGAGTAAGGCCGGAAAGTTTTCGGAGGAATGGTGCCGCCGAGTGGAATTGAACCACTGGCCTCGCCCTTACCAAGGGCGCGCTCTACCCCTGAGCTACGGCGGCATTGGGGGTGAACACCGGGAAAGCCGGATGAACCGCCGCCTTATGCCATAGGGGGTTGGGCCGCGCAAGCGGTGGCGTTGGCCGCCCTGGGTTTGCGCGGCGCCGACGCATTCGAAAGGCCCTTGCCTCGGCCCGGCCGGGCGTCGTATCCCTGATCCGCGACTCAGGGCGTCGAAAGGGGCGATATGCGCGATAAAACGGCCCAGGAAGGCTTGGATTCGGGGGAAAAAGCCGAGGACTCGGCAACCGCGCGCCGCCGCCGTCAGGCCGAGCAGTTGCGCCGTAACCTGTTGAAACGCAAGGAACAAGGCCGCGGGCGTGCCGATGAAGATGCGGCGGCGCCGGATGGGGGCGACGATCCGGCCCAAGGCTGACCTTGCGATGGCCTTGTGATCGCCATACTCATTGTTTAGTCATGCGCACCATTCCGGCATATCCGGCAGTTTTGCCGGGGCGGCGCGGCGTGATCTCCCTGAATATGGATGATCGTATCGGGGATTGTGCAGGCGACGCGAGGAGAGGGAAGCCATGGGCGTGATGCCTGATACCTGGATCCGCGAAAAGGCGCGGGCCGATGGGATGATCGAACCGTTCGTCGACCGGCAGAACCGGGACGGCGCAATATCGTTCGGCCTGTCGTCCTACGGGTACGACGCGCGGGTCTCGCCCGAATTCAAAATCTTCACCAATGTGGACAACGCCATCGTCGACCCGAAGGCGTTCTCGGACCAAAGCTTCGTCGAGCGCGACACCGATGTCTGCATCATCCCGCCGAACAGCTTCGTGCTGGCGCGGACGGTGGAGTATTTCCGCATCCCGCGCGACGTGTTGGTGATCTGCCTCGGCAAGTCGACCTACGCGCGCTGCGGCATCATTGTGAACGTCACGCCGCTGGAGCCCGAGTGGGAAGGCCATGTGACGCTGGAATTCTCCAACACCACGCCGCTGCCGGCGAAGGTTTACGCGAACGAAGGCGCGTGCCAGTTCCTGTTCCTGAAGGGCGAGGGCGCGCCGGAAGTTTCCTATGCGGACCGGGCCGGCAAATACATGGGTCAGCGCGGCGTCACCCTGCCCAAGATATAAGGATCGAGAATGGTTGCACCGGACACGGGCGCCCGCACGCCCCTGAGCGAGCATTTGCCGAGGACGACTGGCATGGACCGAATTCTCATTCGCGGCGGCAACCGGCTGTCGGGCACGATCCCGATCAGCGGGGCGAAGAATGCCGCCCTGCCGCTGATGGCCGCCGCCTTGTTGACCGACAAGACGCTGCGGCTGACCAACCTGCCCTATCTCGCCGACATCACCAGCATGGCGAATCTGCTGGTCCAGTTCGGCGTCGAGGTGTCGATTGACGGCGACAGCAACGGCGACGACGGCCGCGCCATCGACATGACCGCGGCGCAGATCCTGGATACCACCGCGCCGTATGACCTGGTGCGGAAGATGCGGGCGAGCGTGCTCGTCCTCGGCCCGCTGGTCGCGCGCTTCGGCAATGCCGAGGTGTCGCTGCCGGGCGGTTGCGCCATCGGTACGCGGCCGATCGACCTGCATCTCGGCGGGCTGGAGACGCTGGGTGCTGCGATCGAGTTGGAAGGCGGCTATGTCCGCGTGACCGCGCCGAAGGGTTTGACCGGCGCGCGGGTCGAGTTCCCCAAGGTATCGGTTGGCGCGACCGAGAACCTGATGATGGCCGCCTGCCTCGCCAAGGGCGAGACCGAGCTGGTCAACGCGGCGCGCGAGCCGGAAATCGTCGACCTCGGCAATTGCCTGACCGCGATGGGCGCGAAGATCGGCGGCCTCGGCACCGATACGCTGACCATCCAGGGCGTGGATGAACTGGGCGCGGCGGAACACCGCATCGTCGCGGACCGGATCGAGACCGGCACCTATGCGGTGGCGGCGGCGATCACGGGCGGCGATGTGGAACTGCGCAACACGGACTATGCGTTGATCGCGGCGCTGGCCGAGAAGATGGAGGAGGGTGGTATTTCCGTCACCGCGACCGACGGCGGCGTGAAGGTGACCTGCCCGAACGGCCGGGTCGACGGCGTCGACGTGAAGACCGAGCCGTATCCCGGATTCCCGACCGACCTGCAGGCGCAGTTCATGGCGCTGATGACGATGGCGCGCGGCGCGTCGATGATCACCGAGACGATCTTCGAGAACCGTTTCATGCACGTGCCCGAACTGGTGCGCATGGGCGCCAACATCAACGTGCACGATTCCTCGGCGATGGTGCGCGGGGTGAAGCGGCTGACCGGGGCGCCGGTCATGGCGACCGATCTGCGGGCGTCGGTGTCGCTCGTGCTCGCCGGGCTCGCGGCCGAGGGTGAAACGATCGTCAACCGCGTGTATCATCTGGATAGGGGCTACGAGCGGCTGGAGCAGAAGCTCGCGGCCTGCGGCGTGGATATCGAACGGCTTAAATCGTAATGAAGGCAGACGACGGGAGCGAAAATGCCGTCCGGCTACGGGCCGGCAGCGTGGAAGATTTGTCCGTCATCGCCTCTCTCGTCCAAGACGCCATCGTCCCGCTCGGCGATATCGCCTTCCTGAAAGAAGACAACGCCTTCGTAATGGTCCTCAACCGGTTCCGATGGGAAGACGAGGGCGACGCCGAACTGCGCGAGCGGGTGCATGCGGGGCTGCGCTTCGACACGGTGCAGCGCGTGCGCTACCGCAACATCGATACGCGGGACCGGTCGCAGTTCCTGTCGCTGCTGACGCTCGCTTACGACGACGGGGTGGTGTCGCTCCATTTCGCGGGCGGCGGCGCGATCCGGCTCGAGGTCGAGAAGCTGGTCTGTGCGCTGAGAGATCTAAGCGAGCCCTGGCCGACCACGCGCGTGCCCCGGCACGATCCCGACTGAAGCGCCGCGCGTTTGGTGGGAATCGGCCGCCACGGGTACACTTCCCTTGCCTAAGAATAACGACCCGCGCCAAGCGGCGGGTAGAGGGAGGCGCTTTGTGACAATCACCGCTGATCTGGTTGATACCCTGCGTGCGACGCAGCTGGAGAATATTCCCGCCGAGGCGCTCGACGTCGCTAAACAAGTCACGCTTGACGGGCTCGGCGTCATGGTCGCGGGGGCGGGCGAGCCGTTGGGCCTGGGCCGGATCACCATCGACTATACGCGGGCCCTTGGCGGCCCCGAGGATGCGACGGTGATCGCGGGCGGGCTCAAGACCTCTGCCTTCAATGCCGCCTACGCCAACGGCACCTTCGGCCACGCGCTCGACTTCGACAATACGTGGTGGCCGCTGAACCATCCGACGTCGCCGACACTGCCGGCAATGTTGGCCATCGCCGAGCGCGACGGTTTGGCCGGCAGCGCCGTGCTGCGCGCCATCGTCTTGGCCTTTGAAGTGCAGGGCCGGATGCGCGTGGCGTCGGCGCGGGTCGACGCGGGCCAGGGATTCCATAAGCCCGGCGTCTCGGGCCTGATGGGCGCGACAACGGGGGCGGGGGTATTGCTGGATTTGGATGCACTGCAATTCCGGCGCGCCTACGGGTTGGCGGGTTCGCGGGCGGGATCGATCTCCGCCAACACCGGCACCATGACGAAGTCGAGCCACAGCGGCCATGCCGCGCGGATGGGCGTCGAGTGCGCGACCCTCGCCAAGCTCGGATGGACCGCCACCGAGGATGTCTTCGGCACGGGCCGTTTCTTCGAAATGTTCTATGGCGAGGACAAGATCGAGCCGGAATTGTTCCTGAAGGATTTCGGCGATCCGTATCGCATGATCGACCCGGGCGTCGGATTCAAGAAACATCCGGCGAACTATTTCACGCACCGGCCGATCGATGCGGCGCTCGAGTTGGCGGACCGCCATGACATCGATCCGGCGGCAATCGACCACGTGGTCGTGGACTTCCCGCGCTTCGACTATGTGAACCGGCCGGTTCCGGAAAGCGGGCTCGACGGCAAGTTTAGCGTGCAATACGCCACAACCGTCGCCTTGCTCGACCGGAAGGTGAAGGTCGCGAGCTTCTCCGACGCGCGCCGTTTCGCGCCCGACGCGGAGGCGCTGCTGCCCAAAGTCACCTTGAACATGCGCGACGACATCCCGCGCAGTTTTCAGGACTGTTTTGCGATCGTGAAAGTCACGATGCAGGACGGGCGCGAATTTGAACAGCGCTGCGACCGGCCGCGCGGGATGTGGGGCGTGCCGCTGACCCGCGACGAGCGGCTGGCGAAATTCCGTGATTGCTGCGAGGGCGCGCTCGACGACGGGAAGGTAGAAACGATCATTCGGCATGTCGAGGCATTGGAGGCGGCGGACACGGTCGCGCCGATCATGGACATTCTGCGCGGCGCGACACCGGCGACACCCGCAGCCTAACCGGCTCGATCAGGGAGAAACTTGCAGTCATGACCCAGACACGGGAACTCGCAACTTACGCCGCAGGCCTCCGATACGACGATCTGCCGGACGACGTTCGCGATATGGCGCGCGCGTGTATCCAGGACACGGTGGGAATATCGGTTTTCGGCGCGAACCTGCCCTGGGGCAAGTTCGCCATCGACTACGCGCGCCGCAATGCCGCCGCGGGGAAGAGCGCCTTGCTTGGTATGCCGGGTGTCGCGATCAGCGCACCCTTCGCCGCGCTGGCCAACGGCGTGCTGACCCATGCTTTCGAGATGGACAGCCTGCGTAAGCCGGGGACCGGTGTGCACCCGGGTGGGATCGTTCCGGCCGCGTTGGCGGTGGCGCAGCAGGAAGGCGCGTCCGGTCGCGATCTGATCACCGCCTTTGTCGCCGGGATGGAGGTGATGACGCGGATCGGCCTGTCGACGCGCCATTCGAGCGAGGAGAAAGGATTTCATGCGCCGGGATTGACCGGGGTCTTCGGCGCGACGGTGGCGGCGGGATCGTTGTTGAAGCTGGAGGCGGATCAGATGTGCAACGCGATGGGCGTTGCGGGCTCGCTCTGCTCGGGATTGCTCGAATTCGCCAAAAGCGGCAGCGGCGGCATGGTCAAACGGTTGCATATCGGCCGCGCGGCGGAGGGCGGCGTGTTGGCGGCGTCGCTCGCGAAGGACGGATACGAAGGACCGGCATCGATTCTCGAGGGAAAGTTCGGATTTCTGAACGCCTATACGAATGATCCCCTGATGGAAAAGTTGACCGGAGGGTTGGGCGATACCTGGGAAACGAGAACCATCTGTTTCAAGCGATGCGCCTGCCATGCAACCGCGCATACGCCCGTTCAGGCGTTCGAGGAACTACGGGCGGAATTGAAATTCACCGCTGCCGATGTCGACCGCATTTCGATCGGGTCGAGCCGCAAGGTTCTCGCCAATCATGATATCCCTGAACCGCAAGATCTCATGGCGGCGCAATACAGTGTGCCTTTCTCGGTCGCATTGTCTTTTTTCCACGACCCTATGGATCCGAGGTCGTTTCTCCACGCCGACTTGTCCGATCTGGCGATTCTGGGTTTGAGCCGCAAGATCACGCTCGAACATTTCGACGAGACCACGAAACCGGGGCAGGCATGGGCATGCCGTGCGCGGGTAACCTTGCGGGATGGCCGCCAGGCAGAACGGGTCCTGTATGACTTTCGGGGATCGCCGACGCAGCCGATGAGCGAGGATGAGTTCGATGGGAAGTTCCGGGCGGCGACACGCGCCCTTGGAGAGCCTGCGTCGGGGGATTTGTTGGACCGGCTCAAGGGACTCGGCGAATGTGCGAATGTCAGGGAATTGGCGCCGTAGAGATTCCCGGTGGCCAATCCGTCCCGCAGGCAAAACAAAGCCCGCCGAACCGCGGGCGGGCTTGTCTTGATGAAAAGCCGGCCGCTAAGCGGCCGCTTTCAATTTACGACTGCGACTTCTGCGTGTGCTCGGAAATGCTGTGGAGCAGCGCGCGGAACCGTTTTTGCACTTCCGGCGGGCAGGTGCCGATGTTGCGCACCAATTCCAGCGTCTCGCGTTTGGTCCGGAATTCTTCCAGGCGATCGGTGTCGTCGTCGATGCCCATGAAAAACCATGCAATGGGAACGTCCAAGATTTGCGCAATTTGCCACAAGCGGCTGGCGGAAATTCGATTCGCGCCGCTTTCGTATTTTTGGAGCTGCTGAAAGGTCAAGCCCAACTGTTCGGCGAGCGCCGTCTGGCTCAAACCGCACAGAACCCGACGAATTCGGACACGACGGCCAACATGCACGTCTACCGGGTTGGGACCCTTTTTGCCTGGAGCCTTTGTTTCTTGATCTTTCGTCACTGCTCTGGAATTCCTCTGCTCTAATCGGTCTCGGACCCACCGGACCGAACTATTTGTCGCATGAAAGAGATATCACTCGAAAAGTGCTAGGATTGTATACTATACAATTTATAATAAACACCATGATAAAAGCACAACGCTAAGCTTTTCTGTGGTACTAACCCAGGTGAATTGTGCTTTTCCGTTGGTTTTACAATAACTACGCGTACAATATACGGCGAGTCTACGGTCGGTATCAAGGTGCTGACTCGTGTTTTGGGAAAAGGAACAGAAATGGGTTATCCGCTCGAAACATCGTTCGATACATCGGGTGATAACATCCAGCGTCGCGAATTGTACTCGATGAGCGAATTCGCAGATGCCGAGCCGCCGGGCAGCACCAATTGGCTGCTGTATAAGTGTTGGAAGACGCTTAGCTTGGGCGGGCGCATTCCGTTGGAACAAGATGTCCTCACCGACAACACGAATACGATGCGTCTGGACGGGCAGACCACGCTGATCGACGTTAGTGACCCGAACCCTTGGAACTTCGTTTTCGTGGCCCATTGGCATACGCCCTATCCGAATCTCGGCAGCGAGCTTACCAATACGCGCGTCAGCCAGTATCCCTGCATGATGCACGCGAAGGCGTTGATGTCGGAATACTTCATCGCGCGCGAGAGCGCCGCGCCGGTGTACCATGAGATCGAACAGCTGATTTTCGGGATTTCCCGGCACTACCGTCGGCTCATCCTGCCGTTGTCGGATACCGACAATCGCGTCAACAAGTTGCTGGTCGGGGTCCGGTCCGTGCGTCCGCCGTTCGAAGTGAAACAGAACGCGGAGATGGCGCTAATTCACTAGGCGCCGTTTTTCCTCGGGCGCCGGCAGCGCCTCTTGGCCGTCGGACGCCGGCAATGCGTCCCGCTCCTCGGCCGCTTCCAAATTATCCTGCCTTATTCGTTTCATCATCTCATCGCGGTGCATATAGCTCATCTGCATGTCATACGGCCGTCCGTAGGGCGGGTAGTATCCGCGCGTGACCGAAACGCTGTTGGAAATGTCATAGGTGTTATGGATCATCGCCTTGCGACGCGGCGTGTCGCGAACCAGCGAGACATGCCAATCGATGCCGTAATGGCGGACGGCCAGCATGCGGGTGACGCGCGCGACGATGTTCGTCAACTTGGATCCGCGCAGCTTCGGATGGACCCAAAAACCACCGGCAAGGCCGACCTTGCCGCCGATTACCGGGAGTTTTTCGGGTTCGACCAGTTCGACGGGGCGGAAATCGAGAATTGGTTTGCGGTCGAAAAATAGCCGCTGGGTCCGAATTTCCTCGGCGATGTTGTCCGTCTCGACGATTCGGTAACAGAGACAGGCGACGATCCTTCGCTCACGCCGCAATAGCCGATCCAGCAACTTTTGATCGCGTTCACGGATGATGACCCAGAAGGCGTTATCCGGGCGAATGTAGGACCGCGAGGGGTCATGGGTGGAAGCGATGTCCAGATTACCGGGGATGCGCCGCATTAGGCGTACCCATTTCGAGAGGTCAGAATCGATCTCGATGGTAAATCCGCGTCGGTCTAACTCGGCGCGCGAACGGTCGATGAACTCCTGGATTACGAGGAACTCTTCATCCGTCAGCCGTGACATTGCCTGCTCCCTCAATGCCGGGTTGTACGGCCCTCGGCGGCCTTGTGACGCACCTGAGGATTATCCACAATGTTGTTAACCGTACGAATTAACCATAACCATAGTTGTATTGAAGGGACAAGTTATTAATTTTCCTAAAGGTTAACGCAATTGGCCGATTGGATTAACCATGGAATTTTACCAAAGTGCATAAGCAAGGGTTGAATTCTCAATGATTGAAAACGCGCGTAAGGAATGCCGAAAAATTGAAATAGTTAACGCGATGCAATTTCATTTTGGGAATTTGTGGATAAAACAATGCGACCGACATTGTTCGATGGGCCGCATGTGTCAAAAGTCCTAGAGCAATTGAGTAATCCGAAATTTCCTGACGTTTCGGCGCGAAGGTCGATCGATGAGGGAGTTGGCGCATTCGGTTCCGATGCTGCCCGGAAATCCATCTCACGGTTCCGGGACAATCTAGAATGGCGCATGCGGGCCTGACATCGCGCTATACAGGTTGAATTCGACCCGGCGGTGGTCTGCCGATCCGCGCTGCGGCATGGTACAATCCGCCGAAATCTGGAAATTAAGGGACGTTTCGATGCGGCAGGGAGTCCTCAACCGACAAATCGACGATCCGGTGGCATGGCTCGGCAGCGAGTTGGCGCCGGCCGACGGGACCGTCCCGTTGAGCGTTTCGTGCATCGACGAGTTGGATGCCGCCGCCGGATTGTTGCAGGACAATCCAATCCCGACGGAGACGCTTCGCCCGGACGATTTTGAGTTCGCGGCGTGCAGGGACTTGATGGCCGAGGTGCGACACCAGCTTGACAACGGGCTCGGATTTGCACTCATCGATCGCTTGCCGGCCGAGCGGTTCAGCCGTCCCGTCATGACCGCGCTCTATTGGTTGCTGGCTACCATGGTGGCTCGACCGGTTAGCCAGAAATGGGAAGGCCGGATGATCTATGACGTGCGCGATACCGGGCAGAAGCCCGGGAATGGAGTCCGGCCCGACATCACCAATGTCGAGCAGAATTTCCACACGGACAACAGTTACAATCTCTGCCCGCCTGAATTCGTCACTCTCCTGTGCTTGCAGACCGCGATGGAAGGCGGGGTCAGCAGCATCGTGAGCTTTCCCGCCGTGCACAACGAAATGCGCCGCCGCCATCCGGAGCTGCTGCCACGCCTGTATCAGGGCTATTGGTTCGACCGGCAGCGGGAGCACGCGCCGGACGATGACATGACGATCCGACATCCGCTTTTCGAGTTTGACGGAAACCGGCTGCGGGCGCGGCTATCCCGGTTTCAGGTCGTGAATGGCTATAAGTTGGCCGGGGAATCGCTGGATCCGGAAGGTGAAGCGGCGCTGGAGACGCTTGAATCGATTATGAACGAGCCCAAATTCGGGAAAGAATTCTTCTTTGAGCCGGGCCAGATCCAGATCGTCGATAACCTTCGCTGCGGACACAGGCGCACCGCATTCCGCGACTACGACGAGCCGGAGCGGAAACGCCATCTCGTTCGGCTTTGGCTGCGCGACCGCGGCCGGGTCTTCTACAACGGTTAGCGGCCTGTCGGCGCGCGCTTTCCTGTCCATCCGGGGGTGTGGTAAAGCCCGGTGGCCTATGCGATAAGAAGCGCCGATTTACCGCAGGAGAGTGACGTGCGTGCCAATGAACCGCTGATAATGGCTCTTCCGAAAGGGCGGATCCTTCGCGAGGTGATGCCGCTGGTTCGGCGTGCCGGCATCGAGCCGGAACCGGCATTCGACGATCCGAAAGCCCGTCAGCTCCGGTTTTCGACCAATATCGAGAATTTGGACATCATTCGGGTGCGCAGCTTCGATGTCGCGACCTTCATTGCGAACGGCGCGGCCCATCTGGGGGTAGCGGGCAACGATGTGTTGATGGAGTTCGATTACTCCGAGATTTATTCACCGGTCGATCTGGATATCGGGCAATGCCGGCTGTCGGTGGCCGCGCGGCCCGAATTGCTGAAAACGGACGATCCCAGCCGCTGGAGTCATATCCGCATCGCCACGAAATATCCCAATATTACCCGTCGTCATTTCGCGGCCCGTGGCGTTCAAGCCGAATGCATCAAGTTGAATGGCGCCATGGAGTTGGCGCCCACACTGGGCTTGTGCCGTCGCATCGTCGATCTGGTGTCGACCGGGCAGACATTGAAGCAAAACGGCCTGGTCGAGGTCGAGACGATCGCGGAAGTCACCAGCCGCTTCGTCGTCAACCGGACGGCGCTCAAGACACGACCGGAGGAACTCGGCCACTGGATCGACCGGTTCCACGAGGTGGCCGATGCCGCGTAGGCTATCCACATCCGATGCCGGGTTCGCGGACGCCTTCGACGCCTTCCTTGCGCTTAAGCGTGACACGGAGGCGAATGTCGAAGACGTCGTTGCCGGGATTTTAGCGGCGGTACGGGCGCGCGGCGATGCGGCCGTAGCGGAGTATACCCAACGCTTCGACGGCGTGGACCTGTCGGAGTCGGGCTCCCGGTTTGCCGCTGACGAGATCGCCGGCGCCGCGGCCCGATGCGAGACGGCGACGCTCGATGCATTGAAGGCAGCCGCCGCGCGTATCGAGGATTATCATCGGCGCCAGATTCCCGACGATTCTCTCTATACCGACCCTGCCGGCGTCACGTTGGGCGCGAAATGGACGCCGCTATCCTCCGTCGGGCTGTATGTCCCCGGTGGCTTGGCCGCCTATCCCAGTTCCGTACTGATGAATGCTGTGCCGGCCCGGGTTGCCGGCGTGCAACGGGTCGCCATGGTGGTGCCGACCCCGAATGGCGAGATCAATCCGCTGGTCTTGGCGGCCGCCCATATTGCCGGGATCGAGGAAATACATCGGATCGGCGGCGCGCAGGCGGTGGCGGCGCTGGCGTATGGCACGGACTCGATCGGTGCGGTGGATAAAATCGTGGGTCCCGGCAACGCTTATGTCGCCACGGCGAAGCGGCAGGTTTTCGGCCGCGTCGGGATCGACCTGATCGCCGGTCCGTCGGAAATTCTTGTCGTTGCGGACGCGGTAAACGATCCGGCTTGGATCGCTGCCGATTTGATGTCGCAAGCCGAACATGACACGGCGGCGCAGTCGGTGCTGATCACCGACAATGCGGATTTCGCCGATGCCGTCGCGACAGCGGTCGATGTCCTGTTGCAGCGCCTGCAGCGCCGCGAGATTGCGTCGGAAAGCTGGCGCGATCACGGCGGTGTCATTGTGGTCCGGGATTGGGGCGAAGCCGTCGGCCTCGTGGACCGGATCGCCCCGGAGCATTTGGAATTGGCCGTCGCGGACCCTGCGGGATTGGCCGAAAAGATCCAGCATGCCGGGGCGATTTTTCTCGGCCGGCACACGCCGGAAGCGGTCGGCGATTATGTCGCGGGGCCGAACCACGTGCTGCCGACATCCGGCAGCGCTCGCTTTTCCTCCGGACTCAGCGTGCTCGACTTTATGAAGCGGACGTCGCTGGTCGGCTGCGATGCGGAAAGCCTGTCGCACATCGGCCCGCCGGCGGTTACCCTGGCGACGGCGGAAGGACTGGAGGCGCATGCACTTTCCGTATCGATCCGGCTTGACCAGGAGAGCTCCGGCTGAAGCGGCATGTCTAAAAATTGCATCGTCGATATATCCCTCGACGACCGGACGGTGGTCCGGCGCAGCCCAGAGGTCGAGCATGAACTCAATGTTGCGATTTACGATATCCTGGAACGCAATGAGTTCGCGCCGCTTGGTAAATTTCAGGGGCCGTTCCACGTTTATTTGAGCATCGAGGATCGCCGGCGTTTGGTGTTCCATATCAGCGGCACCAACGGCGGCGAGCAGGGGCGTGTGACATTGCCCCTGGTGCCGTTCCGGCGGATCGTTCGGGACTACTTCCAGATTTGCGAAAGCTACTACGACGCGATCAAGCGTCTGTCGCCCGCCCAGATTGAGACGATCGACATGGCGCGCCGTGCGCTGCATGACGAAGGATCCGATTTGCTGGTCGAGCGATTGGAGGGGAAGATCGGCGTTGACGAGGAGACGGCGCGGCGTCTCTTCACGCTCATCTGCGTTCTTCACATCCGGGCCTAAGCGGGACCGGCGTCATGGTCGACCGCATTCCCGGTTCCGTCCTCTTCGCTTGTACCGAAAACGCATTGCGGTCGCCGATGGCCGAGGCGATGCTCAAGCATTTGCATGGACACCATGTCTATGTCGATTCAGTCGGGGTGCGGGCGGGCGACGTGGATGGATTTGCGGTGGAGGTGATGGCGGAAGTCGGGATCGAAATCGGCGGGCATACGCCGAAATCCTTTTCCGATTTGGAAGATACATCCTTCGATCTGATTGTCAGCTTGTCGCCTGAAGCGCAGCATGGCGCGGTCGAACTCACCCGGCATTCGGCGGCGGACTTGGAATATTGGGGGGTCTTCGACCCGAGCATGACCGAAGGCAGCCGCGAAAACCGGCTCGAGTCCTATCGGCAGGTCCGGGACGACCTCTTCGCGCGCATCCGGGAACGGTTTCCCCTTGCCTCGGTTTCCGATACTTGACGCGCGGTGAAACGCCGGGTCCTATCGCGCCATGACCGACGAGCAAAAATCCCGGCCTCCCCTGGTGCTCGCGTCGGCGTCGCCGCGCCGTCGCGATCTATTGGCCCAGATCGGCATCGTGCCGGACGTTGTCGACCCGGCGGATGTCGACGAAACGCCTACGGCGGGGGAATTGCCCAGGCTACATGCGGCCCGCCTGGCCAAGGCGAAGGCGCAGGCGGTGTCCGCGCGCCACGCAGGAGCCGTGGTCATCGGGGCCGACACGGTCGTCGCCTGCGGCCGGCGGATACTGCCGAAACCCGTTGATGCCGATGAGGCGCGGCGCTGCCTTGTCCGGTTGTCGGGCCGGCGCCACCGGGTCTATGGCGGCGTGTCCGTCGTCGCACCGGACGGCAGCGTGCGGGATCGCCTCGTTCAGACGGCGGTGATTTTCAATCGATTGGAAGAGCGGGACATCACGCACTACCTCGATTCCGGTGAATGGGAGGGCAAGGCCGGCGGGTATGCGATTCAAGGACTGGCCGCCGCCTTCGTCCGTTCGATCAACGGTTCCTATAGCAATGTGGTTGGCCTGCCGTTATTTGAAACGGCGCAACTCCTGAAGGGGATCGGATACCGATGACCGGCCGCGTCCACGATATCCTGATCGAGTGTTCCCCCGGCGAAACACGGGCGGCGATGCTGGACGAGAACGGCGCTTTGCTTGAATTGCTTATTGATCGGCTCGGCGAGACGAGCCTCGTCGGCACAATCTGCCGTGGGCGCGTGACGCGCTTGGAAAAGGCGACGCAGGGCGCATTCGTGAATATCGGCTCGCCGGATTCGGCGTTCCTGCCCCGGGCCAAGGGTTTGACCGAAGGACAGAACCTTGTCGTTCAGATCACGCGTGACGGCTGGGGCGAGAAGGGCCCCGCGGTTAGCCGGTCGCTGTCCCTATCCGGGCGCTATCTCGTCTACCGGCCCGGCGAGACGACCGTGCGATGGCCGCGATCGATCCCCAACCGGGTCAAGACCGAGCTGGAGCCGGCGGTTCGGTCCGCCGTGCGGGACGGCGAAGGTTTCACGGTTCGCCGCAATGCCACGCTCGCGGCACCCGAGGATCTGGCGGCGGAGGCGGAAATGTTGCGCTCTCGCTGGCGGGAGATCGCGGCGATGGATGCTGGGCCGGCCGTGCTGCTTCCGGCGCCGGGTCTCATCGACCGGGTGCTGCGCGACTATGCGCCGAAGGGCGACATCATTCTGGACGACCGGCGTCAGGTTGCGGACACGGCGGGCAAGGCGCCGGCCGTGGCGCCGGACCTTGCGGGTAAGATCGCCTTTCACGATGACCCCGCGCCGATGTTCGAGGCGTTGGGCGTCGAGGAGCAGATCGACGAAGCGCTGTCCCGGACCGTGGCCCTGCCGCGCGGCGGCACCGCGGTCATCGACGAGGTCGAGGCATTGACCGCGATCGACGTCAATATGGGGACGGCCGGCGGCGGCCGGCGGGGTGAGGACGCCGTTCTCTCGGTCAACCGGGCCGCGGCGGATCTGGTCGCCCGCCAAGTTATGCTGCGCAATATCGCGGGGTTGATCGTCATCGACTTCGTGACGATGCGCAGCAAGGCGAACAATCGAAAACTGGTGGAGTCGGTGCG
The DNA here is from genome assembly GCA_965228425.1 of Alphaproteobacteria bacterium. Classification (GTDB taxonomy): domain Bacteria; phylum Pseudomonadota; class Alphaproteobacteria; order UBA8366; family UBA8366; genus JAJFJD01. The sequence continues at coordinate 1,832,108 of OZ245815.1, forward strand.
CCGAGCATTCGCCCGTGACCGGGTGACCGTCGACATTCTCGGCATGACCCCGGCGGGCTTGGTCGAGGTGACGCGCCAGCGTCGCGGCGTTGCGCTGTCCGGCTTGATGCTGGAAGCGCGGCGGCAGGACGCGCCGTTGCGGCCGGGGACGCAGGCCTGTGCCGCGCTGCGGGGCGTCTTGCGGCAGCTCGGCGCCGGCCGGCCCGTGTTGCGCTGCGCACCCGGCGTCGCGGCGGCGCTGGAAGGCCCGTTGAAACCGGGTTTGGACGAAACCGTCCGGCGGCTCGGTCAGCCGCTGGAAGTGCGGGCCGATCCGGCCTGCGAGGGATACGAGGTATTGCGCGAGGGGAGGTCGTGATGGCGGAGAGAAAATGCCCGGTATGTGGGAAGCCGCGGGAGCAGGAATTCCGGCCGTTTTGCTCCAAGCGCTGCGCCGATCTCGATCTCAGCCGCTGGTTCAACGATTCCTATCGTGTCCCCACGGACGAACCGCCGGATTCCGCCGAAATCGTCCCGTTCGAGCGGAACGAGGATGGCGAATAGCGCCATTTGCGGTACACTTGGCGGTGGACACGCGACCGGGATTTGACTATGAAATGCGGTCCGCGCGTTCCGCGCCGTGCCCAGGTAGCTCAGTTGGTAGAGCAGTGGACTGAAAATCCGCGTGTCGGCTGTTCGAGTCAGCCCCTGGGCACCATTTATTTCAAGCATTTGAAATTGTTGATGTTTTTGGGCTGAGTGTCACACATTTGGTCCAACAGCGAATGCGTGGGGTCGTCGGCGAACTTAAGGCGGTTGGTGTCTCGTGTAAGTCTTCGTGCGGCGAGGTCTTTCAAACTCGGTGGGCTTGGGTTCCGGCACAATTGGGTCAACCATCGGCGCAAGGAATGGATGCGCGATGACGTCCATACCAACACCATCGAAGCGTTCTGGGGTTGGCTGAAACGCGGTATCAACGGCACGCATGTTTGGGTGTCGCAGAAACACCTGCCCAAATTTCTTCGTGAATTCGAATTCCGTTTCAGTCTTCGGAATTCCCCTCGTCTGATGTTTGAATTCCTATTGGCGGCTTTCCCGAAGCCATAGCTTCAAACAGGCAATCAAATGCCGCCCTGCTGCCCTTGGACGGATGCTCTCTTGCAAATTGCTTTAGCTACTTTTCGCGCCGTGCTTGTTCGAGTCTCAGGTATTTTCCACGCGCCATTGGTTTACTGCCCAACCAACGTTGTGCGTTTATGTTCGCCAATTCGCTCATTTACAGTCGTGCGCCAGTCGTGAAAATCTGCTAGCGCGCGGTGAAATGCTTTTGCAGTTGGCTCGAAAAGGTCATAAAGGCCTTTCTTTTGGGCAGGGTCCGCGTTGTATGACGCCTCTACAGTCGTAAGTCCTTCTGAAACCGCCCTTCCTGAATCCCTTAATCTCCTAACCGCTTTCCCTCCCACCGCTCCCATTGGCGCGAGGACGTCAGTAATAATCTCGCTGTAAAGCTGATATTTTTTTGTAATTTCGACGTACAAATTCTGCTCTACTACGCTGGATAGATGTTCGACTTCTGCAAGAGAATTTTGCATATCGCCTATATCTAAACCTTTGAAACTCGGCTGAGACCTATTCCGATCCCACGCGATACACACTTCTTGAGCCAGATCGGAAAGCGCCGCCCCCTGTTTATTTAAAACATCAGATATTTCTATAAATGCTTGAGCAATCCGCTCTCTATCTCCAGAAGAATAATACGGTTTGGTCCCAACAGTATTGGCGTCATTTCCGGTAGTAGCAGGCAGCGGTACATTGTTTTCAGTGTGATGCACTTCTTGCTGAGAGCTGGCCTTAGCAGGTCGATCGAATATGGGTGGGTCATTCGGGGTTGTCTCTGCTGTATTTTGTTCCCCCACCCACTCGTGTCGCTTTCGGCTATGCGACCAAATAAATAGCACCAGCGCGATAACCGTCGTTACGCCCCATAATGCGACCTCGGCTGAAAATTGAACGCTTAGCGCTTTACCAGCGCGAACTATCCATTCATCAAGGGGGACGCCAGCTTCCACTAAGAGCCTCGGAGCGGCGTAAGAAAATAGGCCGCCGCCACCGTATTTTACCAGCCACCAGACAATCGCACGGATGTTGTCCATACTCGGCAGCATGAACCGTCACCCCTATGTACGCCAAGGGAATATTTGCGATTTTGTGCGGCGTTCCGAGATGCCCCGCCCGCAAGTTTGGACTGATACTTGTCAGTATCGGACCACGGGGCACGCGCGCCGCGTCAGCCAGCAAAAGTGTCACACACCCCTGCTGGAAAGCCCTAGAATCTTATGGAATGGAATGTGTGACACTGATAAATAACTTGTTGAAACTTAACGACATCCCTCGCAGCCCCTGGGCACCATTTTCCTCTGAAATCGATATAGTTGCCGGGCCGGTTGGCGTGTTCGTCCAGGCGGTGGCTGCCATACCATTAATTGAACCTGGGCTCGGCGTTTAGGTTTCCGGAAAGTAACAAGCCGCCTTATGCCCTTGGGTCTCACCCTCCGACAAGGCCGGCGCGGTGTCGGCGCATTCGCTTTGGGTTTTCCAGCACCGTGTGCGGAACCGGCATCCTGAGGGCGGGTTCGCCGGGCTGGGGACTTCGCCTTCGAGCAGGATGCGCTGCTGCGTTCCGTTGCCGGAGAAATCGACCGACGGCTGCGCCGACAACAGCGCCTTGGTGTAGGGGTGGCGGGGGCTGCCGTACACCTGTTGTTTGCTGCCGAGTTCGACGATCCGTCCGAGATACATCACCGCCACCCGGTGCGACATGTGCCGCACGACGGACAGGTCGTGCGCGATGAAGATGTAGGCGATGCCGAATTTCCGCTGAATCTCCTCCAGCAGGTTCACCACCTGCGCCTGGACGGAGACGTCCAGCGCGGAGACCGGCTCGTCGCAGATGATGATTTCCGGGTTGAGCGCCATTGCGCGCGCGATGCCGATCCGTTGCCGTTGTCCGCCGGAAAATTCATGCGGATAGCGTTCGGCGTGTTCCCGGCGTAGGCCGACGCTCTGCAGCAATTCGCGCACCCGGTCCGGCCACTCTTTCCGGGGCAGCGCGTCGCGATGGATCACCCACGGTTCGCTGACGATCTGCTCCACACTCAGCCGTGGGTTCAATGACGCGTAGGGGTCCTGGAAGATGACCTGTATCCGACGTCGGATTTCCTTCAGGTCGCGCTCGGCCGCGCCGAAGATATCCTGGCCGTGGAACAAGGCACGGCCTGCGGTCGGTTCTTCGAGCCGCAGGAGCGTGCGCGCGACGGTGGACTTACCGCAGCCGCTTTCGCCGACAAGGCCCAGGGTTTCGCCCCGGTGCAGTGTGAAACTCACGTCGTCCACCGCTTGAATCGTCGCCGTCTCGCGGCCGAGCGCGAAACCGCCGCCGAGATGGAAATGCTTCACGAGTCCCTGAACCTCGAGGATCGGATCGTCGTCGGAAACGTCGGTTGCCGTCCGTTCAGTTGCCATCGAACACCCTTTCCGCGTGATGGCATTCCGACCATCGGTCCGGGCCAATGGCGGCCGCCGCCGGTTTGGCGTTGCGGCATTCATCGGTCGCGAAGGCGCAGCGGGGATGGAAGGCGCATCCGGCCGGTACCGCCGCCATGTCCGGCGGCGAGCCGAGAATGGGCTGTAGGGGATTGCCGTCGTCTTGCAGGCGCGGCATCGAATTGAGCAGGGCCAGCGTGTAGGGATGGGCGGGTGCTCGCAGGACATCGCGCACCTTGCCGCTTTCGACCACCCGGCCGGCATACATGACCGCAACGCTTTCGGCGGTGTCCGCCACGACGCCGAGATCATGGGTGATGAGAACGATGGCCATGCCGAATTCCTGTTGCAGGTCCTGCAGCAATTCCATGATCTGCGCCTGTACCGTGACGTCGAGCGCGGTGGTCGGTTCGTCTGCGATCAACAGGTCCGGGCCGAGCGCGATCGCCATCGCGATCATCACGCGCTGCCGCATGCCGCCGGAGAATTGATGCGGATAGTCGTGGGCCCGGTTCGCGGCATCGGGAATGCCGACCCGGTACAGCAATTCGACGGCGCGCGCTTCGGCGTTCTTCCGGTTGCTCTCGCCATGCACGCGGAACAGTTCGCCGATCTGCCAACCGACGCTGAACACGGGGTTCAGCGAGGCGAGGGCGTCCTGGAAGACCATGGCGATTTCTTGGCCGCATCGCCGGCGCCAATCGTCGATCGGCATCGCTAGGACGTCGTCATTCTTGAACCGGATTGTCCCGCCGGTGATATAGGCGGGCGGGCATTGCAGCAGGCGCATCACGGCCGACGCGGTCACGCTCTTGCCGGAACCGCTCTCGCCCAGGATCGCCGCCGTTTCGCCGGGCGCCACCCGAAACCGCACGCCGTTGACGGCATGCACCGTTTCGCGGCCGCTGCGGAATTCGATATGCAGGTCGTCGATGTCGAGCAAGGCGGCGTCAGTCATCAGCCTTCCTCGGAATCTCGAGGCGCCAGCGTTGCTCGGGATCGGTCACGATGCGAAGCCAGTTCGACAGCAGGTTGGCCGACAGGGTGGCGAACATGATGGCGAGACCGGGGAAGAAAGCGAGCCACCACGCCTGACTGAGGTAGTTACGCCCTTGCGCAACCATCAATCCCCAGGTGATGTCGGGTGGCTGAATGCCGATACCCAGAAAGCTGAGTCCGGATTCCGCGAGCATGACGATGGCGAAGTCGACCGTCAGGATGGTGACCAAAGTGGGGGCGACCACCGGCACAACATGCCGCAACAGGATATGCGTTCGGCTGCCGCCGAGTGCGCGGGCCGCATCGACGAACACACGCTCCCGGATCTCCAACACCTCGGCGCGGGTCACGCGCAGATAGGACGGGATGCGCGTGATGGCCAACACGATGATCAGGTTGCCGACGCGCGGTTCCAGCATGTAGAGCACGACGACAGCGAGCAGCAGCGACGGGAAGCTCTGGATGATGTCCGATAGGCGCATGATCACGTTGCCGACGCCGCGCCCGATGTATCCGGCGATCAGTCCGAGGAAACCGCCGACGACCATGGCAAGCACGACCGACGTCAACGCAACGCCGATCGTGTTGCGGCTGGCCGCGACGAGCCGCGCCAGCACGCTCCGCCCCAGCGGGTCGGCGCCCAGGATCATCGTCCAGCTCTTTTCGAGTGAGCCGGGCGGGAAATTGCGGGCACGGAGGTTCATTGTCGTTGCTTCCTTGCCCAACAGTTCCGGGCCGATCAGGACGCAGAGCGCCAGGAAGGTCAACCAAATCGCCGCGGCCAGCGCCAGCGGGTCGCGCGCGAGAAGCCGCCACCACGGTAGACCGCGGCGGATCGTGACGGCTTCCTGTTCGGCGGTGGCTTGGCTCATTCGGTCAGTCCGGGGCCTTATTGATGGCGGATGCGGGGATCAAGCGCGACATAGATCAAATCGATCACGATGTTCAGCAGGAAGATCGCCGTCGCGGTTATCATGATTGCCGCCTGAACGATCGGAAAATCGCGCTGGATGACGGAGTCGATCATCAGCTTGCCGACGCCGGGCCAGCCGAAAACCGTTTCCACGATCACGGCGCCATTGATCAGTCCGACGGTCAGGTCGCCCGCGACGGTCACCACCGACAGGCAGGCATTACGCAGCGCATGGACGAAGATGACCGAATGTTCGCGCACGCCTTTCGCCCGCGCGGTCTTGACGTAGGCGGACGACAAGGCCGTCAGCATCGACGCCCGCACGACCTGCACCAAAAGGCCGAACGGCCGCAACGCCAGCACGGTGATCGGCATGATCCAGTAGGGCAGGTCGCCGACGCCCGAGGTCGGCAGCCATCGGAAATGGACGGAGAAAATGAGAATGCCCGTAATGGCGATCCAGAAGTCCGGCGCGCTCGCCCCGGCAAGCGAGCCGATGCTGCTGATCCGATCGAACACGCCGCCCGGCCGGTAGGCGGCCAGCGCACCAACGATGACCGCAAGCACGACGGCGATCACCATCGTGAGTCCGGCCAGTTTCAGGGTGGTGGGGTAGGCTTCCAGGACCAGTTCCATCGCCGGGCGCTGCTTGCGCATGGAATAGCCCAGGTCGCCTCGGGAGACATCTTCGAGAAAGCGCCAGAACTGTTCGATCGCGGGCCGGTCGAATCCGTGTTTCTGGGCGAATTCCTTGCGAATCTCGAGCGATGCGTCGATCGGCAGGAACAGGTTGGTGGGGTCGCCGGTCAGGCGCGCAAGGAAGAACACGGCAATCACGAGCCCAATCAAAGCGATTGCGCTGTGCACCGACCGTCGCGCCAGATAGCGACCCATGCCCCTTGCCCCCCTGCGAGCAAATTATTGTGGCTTTGCGAAACTTAGAGGGCGGCCCGATCGTTGCGGATCGGGCCGCCCTCATACGGCGTGGCTTCGATTCCTACTTGAAGCTCATGTCTTCGAGATGAAGTTCGCTATTGGTCGAAATGCTCGGGGTAAAGTTGATGCGGTTGCCCACCCGCGAATAGCCGACCATGTGATACATCCAAACGTCCGCGACCATGTCCTCATTAATGATGCGGAACACTTCCTGCCAGGTCTTGCGCCGCTCCTCGCCGGAGAGTGTCGACGCTTTGTCGATCAACGCATCGAGCTTCGGATCGCAGGTCGTGCCCTGCGCGCCCTTGCAGGCGTATTTGTTGAACACCGAGAAGACGGCGTCGCCGTTGTTGTTGTCATGCTGGGCTTGCAGCAACACCGGCTTTCGATCCTCGGCGTATGGCTTGGTCAGGATGTCCAGCCATTCCGCGACTTCGAGCATCCGCAGCTTCACCTTGAAGCCGACGGCCTGCAGCATCGCCATCATCGCTTCCATGGTTTCGGTCGCGTTTGGATAGATGTTGATGCGGCCGACGATCTCGATTTCCTTGCCCACCGGCACGCCCGCGGCCTTCGCTTCGGCGAGCAATGCCTTGGCCTTCGCGGGATCGTAAGGGGTGACCTTCAGTTTTGGATTGTGGCCGTTGATGCTCGGCACCACGATCTGTGTCGCGTGCAGCACATCTTTCGACAGTACCGATCCGCGCAATGCCTCGCGGTCGATCGCATAGCGAAGTGCTAGACGAACGCGACGGTCGTTAAGTGGCGGGCGGGTCACGTCGATCCGCAGGCGTGTCGTTTCCGAGTTGGGGTAGCTGGAATCCATCTTCGGTTCCGTCGCGTCCTGCACCGCGATGTTCGGCGCGATGTCCGCTTCGCCGACCTTGACCATGGCCGCACGCACCGTCGACTCCGAGCGCCAGATATAGCGTGCGCCCTCGACGACGGGCTTCTTGCCCCAGTAATTCTCGTTGCGTTTTACCGTGATCTCCTGACCGGGGACCCATTTGTCGAAAACATAGGGGCCGGTGCCGATCGGGTTCAGGACAAGCTTGTCGGTCGGTGTGTTCGGCGAGGAGAGGGAGACGACACCCATGCGGGTCGGCAGGATCGGCACTGGCTTGTTCGCGGAAATTTCGAGCGTGTGCGAGCCGACCGCCTTGCCGACGATCTTGAGGTCGCCGAACGACTTGGTGCGGGTTTCGCAATCCAGGCCGCCGGTTCCGCGCGCGCCGCCCTTGCCGGCCGTATCCATCGTGCGTTTGATCGCCGCCGCCGCCGTGGCAGCGTTCAACTCTGCGCCGTCGTGGAATTTGACGCCCTTACGCAGTTCGAATTGCCACGTTTTGTCGTTCACTTTCTTCCAAGAAGTCGCAAGGCGCGGCGTGATCTGCCCGTCCTTGGGGTCGATCTCGGTCAGCGTCTCGACGATGTTCTGTTTCACGACGCGGCCGACGGTCGACCGGTTCGAGTTGCAGCCGTCCAGACCTTCCGGTTCTTCGGAGAGAACGACGGTGACGATCTTGTTTTGCGCTGTCGCGGTGCCGGCGAAGGCGCCCATGCCGATTACGGCAACCGCGGCCGCGGCGTAGATTGTCCATTGAGACACGCGGAGAGATTTCCGCGCGCAGTTCTGCGAGTCAGTCCGTTTCATGTTTCGCTCCCGACATTTTTTTCAGCGTGGGTGCGAAGAGTTCTCCGGTCTTTCGCCGCGTTTTCGCCAATTGATAGTCGGCTTCACACCCTCAGTAGAAATCCTGTATCGATAGTTCTAGGAAAAATGCTTCCCTATTACCGGGGTGCTGTCAACTTTGGCGGCCGGATCGCGTTAGAACGGGATCCGCGCGCCGTCCCATGCGTAGAGGTTGCCCGAGTCGTCGGGCGTCAAGCGGTCGAGCACGGTCAGCAACGCGTGCGCGGAATGCATCGGGTCGAAAAGCGCGTTTGCCGGCACGCCGGCTTGGAAGGGTCTGGACAATGTCGTATCCACCGTCCCCGGGTGTAGCCCGATACAGAGCGCATGAGGATTGTGGCGGCTGAGTTCAATCGAAAGTGTCTTGATGATCATGTTCAGAGCCGCCTTCGAGGCGCGATAGGCATGCCAGCCGCCAAGCCGGTTGTCGTCGATGCTGCCGACGCGGGCGGATAGCGCGGCGAATGCCGATTTCCGGTCGGATGCCAGCAAGGGAAGAAAGTGTTTCGCGACCAGTGCGGGACCGGTCGCGTTGATCCGAAACGCCCTTTCCAGTGCCGGCGCGGAGAGCGAACGCCACGTCTTCTCGGGCTGCAGTCCGTCGTCGTCATGCAGGATTCCGGTCGCGATAAATACCAGGTGTAGCCGGGCAGCCGACTCTTCGATCGCCGCTGCGGCATCGGCGATGGACGCTTCGTCCTCCAGATCGAGAGTGAGCGCCGACTTTTCCTGCGAGCGGGATAAGCGGATGACCCGTTCGACGGCCGGCGCGGCGTCGAGTTGACGCGCGACGGCGGCGCCAATGCCGCCCGAAGCGCCGATGACGGCGGCGTTGATTCCGTCACCGAACGAACCGAGGTCAAGCGGGTTCGTCACCGGGTGACCTTGAATTTCGTGGGTCGCAGAAGGGCCGCCTGGATTGCCGGGCGGACGGTCAGGAATATGTCGTAGGCCTTGTTGAGCAGCCACGCGAGAGGGACCGCCCGAAACAGCCGGCTCAATATCCGGAACGCCGGCAATACATGCCATACCTCCCGGAATGCGTCGCCACCGGAAACCAGCGTGCCGTCGGCGCCAACGACGTGGAACCGCGCCATCGCATCGGCTTTCGACAACCCGGGTATTACAGTGTTGTCGGTGCATTGGCTGACATCGACCCAGTCTACCGCCTCGGCGTTTTTGCATTTCCGGTAGAAACCGATCTCGCGCAGGCAGAGGGGGCACGCGCCGTCGTAGAAGACCGTAACCTCTTTGGATTTGTCCCGTGGGGTGTTCATCGATGCACCAGTCCTAGAAAGATCAGTCGCATTGATGAGTACGGATTTCGAAGCGGCTTGGATTTCCGGTCCGGCGGTCGGTGAGCCGTCGGTATCCGCCCATTGAGGCCCCACACGCAGAGTGATCCAACGCTGCCTTCGGCGCGTAGCAATAGTAGGAACTACGGAGGATCGAAAGATGGCAGCGAACGCTCAACTCATGGCGCATATTTTATCCCGGCAGATCGCGATGTTGAAGCAGGTCGGCTTACACCAAACGGCCGCACAGGCAACGGATGAAGTGCGTCACCTCGAATTGCTCGCTCAAATCCAGGCGTCGCAGCACGAATTCCGCCAGCCGTTCCGCACGATCGCCTGATCGACTCCGCAACGCGGTGCGTCGAGACATGCGCTGGGGCCCTATGTCCGGCCCGCCGCTTCCCTGAGCGCCGGCAGCGCCGCGTTTGCGGTGTTGAACACCATCGCCGCATCGTTCGAGTAGGGCAGCCATTGCGCGCCCTTGCCCAGCCAGTGGGTTGCTTTTTCCACGGTGTGGCTCGTTAGTCCGCAGGGCGTGCCGGCCTCCTTGCACGTCACGAAAATCTGATCGATGACGGCCAGCAGATCCGGATGCTCCAGTTCGCCGGGGATACCCATGTCCTGGGACAGGTCGTCCGGGCCAATCATGATCGCATCGACGCCGTCGACTGCACAGATATCGGCCAAATTGGCGACGCCAGTCTGGCTTTCGATCATCACGACCGACAATGTGTGCGCATTCAGATGCTTGGTCATGGCATCCGTATCGCCTGAAATATAATCCGTGTGCGGTCCGCGCAGGTTCAGCGGGCGATGCCCCATCGGATGGAATTTCGTCGCCGACAGGATCGTCTGAATCTGTTCCACGGTATCGATCGACGGCAGGACCAACCCTTGCGCGCCGGAGTCGAGCAAGCGCGTCAGATCATGCGGGTCGCGCGTCCCCGGCGGACGGACAAACGGCGTCAGGCCCGCTTCGCGCGCCGTCAACAACAGCGGTCCCACCGTATCGAGCCCGAAATCGGTGTGTTCCATCTCGATGATGACGAAATCGAAGCCGCAGGCCGCGTAGAGGGAAATGATCCGCGGATGCGGGCACAGCGTCACCCAGGTGCCGATGGTGGGTTTGCCGTCCTGCAGGATTTCGCGGACCGGGTTCGATTTGATCATGTCTTCTCTCCTGATCGGAATGCGTCAGCGTTGTTGGGTTCGGAGCGACTCCGTCGCGGCGGTGTCGAGGCTCCCGTCGGGCAGGGTGACGACCCCATAGTCCCGTTCTGCTGCTTCAGCGGTGACAAGGCCGTTCCGGACGTCGTCGGCGACTTGCGCGGCGTCGCGCGTCAAGGGGTCGCCATATCCGCCACCGCCAGGCATCTCTACGATCAACCGGTCCAGGGCGGGCACGACTTGAAAGCCCTTGTTGCGGAGTTCCGCACCGGAATAGAGCCGCAACCGGCCTTTCTCGCCGGGCGCGCCGCCGTCGCGGCCGCGGGCCGGAAAGACCACACGCTCGAAACTGGCGAAGATGCCGAAGGGAACGTCCTCACGATTGGTCAGTTCCATGGTCTGGCCGAGGCCGCCGCGTTGCGCGCCCGCACCGCCGGAGTCGGTCCGGTAGTCCTTGCGCCAGATCACGATCGGCGTGATCGCTTCGGTGATTTCGACCGGCACGTTGCGGACGCCGCTCGGGAATGGCGTTGCGGAGAGGCCGTCCTGCTTGGGCCGCGCGCCCGCGCCGCCGCTGTGGAAGCTGGTCACCATGAACGCGGTCGATCCGTCGGCGCCGCTGCCGGTGATGCCGTGTCCGGCGCCGAGTTTCAGGTTCCACAAGTTCGACGTGCCCTCCGCCGGCACGCGGTCGGGCATCGCCTGGTGGATGGCCCCGAACACCACGTCAGGCAGCATGTGCCCGATCGTCGACCGGGCGACGACCGCACAGGGATGCGGCGCATTGACGATAGTGTTTTCCGGTGCGGTGACCTTGATCGAATCGAGCGATCCGGCGTTGTTCGGCACGCGCGGCGCGACGATGCATCGGACGCCGAAGGCGGTGTAGGCCTCTGTGTAGCACATGGGACAATTGATCCCACGGTCGGACGTGCCGGACGTCCCGTCGAAATCGACGCGGATTTCCGTCTCGTCGATGGTGACCGCCGCGCAGAGATCGATCGGTTCTTCATAGCCGTCGATCCGCATGCTGCTGGTCCAGGTGCCTTTCGGCAGTTTGGCGATCGCCTCGTTCATCGCGATGCGGCTTTGCTCGATGATGTACACGCCGAGTTCGTCTAAAGCGTCGAGGCCGTATTCGTCCATCATGGCGAGCAATCGCCGGCTGCCGGTTTCGTTACAGGCGACCAGGGCATAGATATCGCCCTCGACCTGCACAGGTTCGCGCACGTTGGCGCGGATCAGCGTCAGCAGCCATTCGTCCATTTCGCCGCCGCGCGCCAGCGGCATGATCGGGATGAACAGGCCCTCGTGATAGACCTGCTTGCCGTCCGGCGCGAGACCGATGCCGCCGATATCCACCAGGTGGCTGGTGCAGGCGAACAGGGCGACCGGCTTGCCGTCCTTGAAGGTCGGCGAGACGACGGTGAGGTCGTGCAGATGCCCGGTTCCTTTCCAGGGATCGTTGGTGATGTAGGCGTCGCCCTCTTTCATTTGATCGGCGGGGAACACCTTGAGGAAATGAACCACCGCGCGCGCCATCGAGTTCACATGGCCGGGCGTGCCGGTCACCGCCTGGGCCAGCATCTGGCCGTCGCAATCGAAAACGCCGGCGGACACGTCGCCTGCCTCGCGGGTCGAGGTGCTGAAGGCGGTGCGGACGAGCGTCTGGGCCTGTTCCTCCACGACGGAAATCAGGCGGGTCCACATCACCTCGTGGCGGATTTCATGGAGTCGGTTATCGGTCATCGGGTTACGCCTCCCGCGTTATGACGATCTGGCCGAGTTGGTTCACGGTCGCGTTGAAACCCGTCGGCACGAATGTCGATGTTTCGTCCTCCACGATGATCGCCGGCGACGGAATCGCGGCGCCTGGCCGAAGGGTATCGCGATGGTAGATCGCCGCATCGACCATGACGCCGCTGTCGATATCGAGGACAGACCGCGAGCCGTCCGCATCGACGTCGTATTGCCGGTCGGGCGGGCCCACCGCTTCGGGGAGCGGCTGATCAGTGGCCAGTGACAGCGTCCAGCTTAGGATCTCGATCTCTAGGTTGGGAATGACTCGGGAATAGAGCGACCGATACTCTTGGTCGAATGCGGTTTCGAAAATCGCAGCGTCTTCCGGGCCGTACTCGCGGGTCGGCAAGGTGACGGCAATCTCGTGCCCTTGGCCGCGGTAGCGCATGTAGGCGGTACGCACTTCGGCGAGCGCCTCGTCCGGGGCGCCCATGCGAACGACGGATTCCGCCTCCTCGCGCATGTCGCGGAACAGGTCGTTGACGAAGGCCGTGTCGAATTTCGGCAAGGACATGAACCGTGTGCGCACGACCTCGTAGGCGATCGGCGCGCGTAGGAACCCGACCGCCGATCCGACGCCGGCACCCTGCGGCACGATGATCTGGTCGACGCCGAGCTTTCCGGCAAGCCGCGCGGCGTGTAGCGGCGCGGCCCCGCCGAAGGCGATCAGGGTGCGGTCTGCGGTTTCCTTGCCGTTTTCGATCGCGTGGACGCGGGCCGCATTGGCCATGTTTTCCGTGACGATTTCGGATATACCCGCGGCGGCGATCTCGGTCGTCATGTCGCGCGGACCGCCGACGACCCGGTCGACCGCCTCTTTCGCCCGCACGGGATCGATCGTTACCTTGCCGCCGGCGAACTTGGCGGGATCGATCTTTCCCATCGCCACGTCGGCGTCGGTGACGGTCGGCGCTTCGCCGCCGCGCGCATAGGCGGCGGGTCCGGGGTCCGACCCGGCGCTTTCGGGACCGACCGTGATGCGCTGCAACTCGTCCAGGGACGCGATCGACCCGCCGCCGGCGCCGATCTCCACCATGTCGATCACGGGAATGCGGATCGGCAAGCCGCTGCCCTTCAGGAAGCGGTACATGCGCGCTACTTCGAAGTGGCGGGAGACCTGTGGCCTATAATCGTCGATCAGGGTGATCTTCGCGGTCGTGCCGCCCATGTCGAAGGACAGCGCCTTTCCGATGCTGTTCTCGGCGGCAATGTTGAGCGCCAGAATCGCGCCGCCGGCCGGCCCGGATTCCACAAGACGTATCGGGAAGGCCATGGCCGTCTCCACCGTCGTGACGCCGCCGCTGGACATCATCATCAGCAGCGGGCAGGCGATACCGATGTCCTTCAACCCCGACCGCAGCCGGTCGAGATATCCCGCCAACATCGGCTGGACATACGCATTGGCGCAGGCGGTCGAGGTGCGTTCGTACTCGCGAATTTCCGGGCAGACTTCGCAGGACAACGTGATGGAGACGTCGGGCAGGGCGGCGGCCAGAATATCGCGCACCCGCGTTTCGTGGTCCGGATTCACGTAGCTGTGCAGCAGGCAGACCGCGACGGCCTCGACGCCTTGCTCTTGGAGCGCTGGCACCAACGCCTTGACTGCGTCTTCGTCCAGTTCGCGCAGGACCGTACCGTCGGCGGCGATACGTTCGGGGACAGTGTGACGCCGGTAGCGTGGCACCAGCGGGGTCGGCCGCTCCATGTAAACGTCGTATTGTTCGAACCGGTGTTCGTAGGCGATCTCGACCGAATCCCGGAATCCGTCGGTCGTGACCAGCGCGGTGTGGGCGCCTTTGCGTTCGATCAACGCATTGGTGGCGAGCGTCGTGCCGTGGATGGCGAGGCCGAGGCTACCCGGTGCAATGCCCGACTCCGTCAGGATGCGATTGACCCCATCGAGGACGCCTTTTTCCGGGGCTTGGGGCGTCGTCAACACCTTGGTGCTGAAGCGCTCGCCACCGCTTTCCACGACGACATCGGTAAACGTGCCACCGATATCGACCGCCAATCTGTTACCACCATTCATTTACGCAGATTTCCTGTCTTTCCGTGTTTAGCGGATGCTGTTTTGTCGTTGGATACGGGGAACACGCGGGTCGTGAATGCGGCCGGCGCGAGCCGGCGTCTTTCAGTAGGTATTCAATCCCCCGGCGGGCTGCCGCGCAAGGCCGGTGCGGCGTCGTCTTCGATATCCTCCCCCCCGCCGGACGCCATATCGCCGGCGTAGTGCTGAAGGTTCTCGCCGCGGGCTTCGGCCCGTTTGTACCGCCAATACGCCACGGCGATGAGAAGCGCAACGAGACCCAAACCGATCAGGTCGGTCCGCCACCCCGAGAACATAAGGAACAACGCGGCGACCATCGAGACACCGCGTTCCATCAAATTCAGTGGCACGATCAGCCAGCCGATACAGGTGACGGACAGCGTAAGGACGCCGATTGTTGCCGTAACCGTCGAGAGGATGATTTGCGTTGGGCTGAGATACCACAGGAGTTCCGGTCCGTAGATGAACATGTACGGAATGATGAAAATCGGCAGACCGATGCGGAAGGCGGTCATACTGGTCTTCCAAGGGTCCGTATTGGCCACGGCGGCGGCGGCATAGGAGGCGATCGCCACGGGTGGCGTTAGCGACGACTTCGACGCGCAATAGATGATGAACATATGCGAGGCGACGATGGCAATCTTGCTGGCGTCGGCTTCCGGCAGCCCGAAGACGCTGCCGTAATGCGGCACCAGCATGCCTTCGAGTGCGGGTACGAGCAGCGTGGCCAGCACCACATAGGCGCCGGACGTCGGCATGCCCATGCCGAGGAACACCGCCATCACCATGGTCAGGAACAAGGTGAAGAAAAGGTAGCCGCCGCCGAACTCCAGGACGATGGCGCTCATGCGCTCGCCGAGGCCGGTCAGCGAGATGACACCGATGATGATGCCGCCGACAGCGCAGGCCACGGTGACCGGGGCGATCAGTTTGGGCGCTTCGACGGCAGCGGTCCAAACGATTTTGACGAAGCGCAAGCGCACGGCGTGGTCGAGTCCGAGCGCGACCAACGCGGTCGTGATCAAGCCGCCGGACAGCGCGTTAATGGCGGTGAAGCCAGGTGCTAGATACCATGCAAAGGCGAGGACGGGGATTAGTGCGAACACCCATGGCCGGCGATTCTCCTCATCGAAGATCACCACCAGGCTGGCCAGATAGAGGATCGCCCAGAAGGCGGCGGTCGAGGGTGTATACCCTTCGAACAGATAGTAGAGCAGCGCGATGATCGCGAGCAGCAGGTAGCCCCGCCGCTTGAGCACGGACCACACCGTCGGGATGTCTTCAGCCGGCAGCGGTTTCAATCCGGCGCGCCGCGCTTCCAGGTCGACCATCCCGAAGCAGGCGATGAAGTACAGCATGGCAGGAATGATTGCGACCTGCATGACGTCGACATAGGAGATGCCGACGAACTCCATCATGATAAAGGCGGCGGAGCCCATGATCGGCGGGGTCAACTGACCGCCGCAGGAGGCGCAGGCCTCGACGCCGGCGGCGAAATGCCCGCGATAACCCGCACGTTTCATGGCGGGTATGGTGAAGGAGCCGGTAGTCACGACATTGGCCGCCGAACTGCCGGACAATGTGCCCATGAATGCGCTGCCGACCACCGCGGTTTTGGCGGGGCCGCCGATTTGCCGGCCCGTCAGCGCCTTGGCGAGGTCGGTGAAGAAATCACCGGCGCCCGACGAGAGCAGCAAGGAGCCGAACAGCACGAACAGGAAGACGAAACTGGCGGTAACCGCGACCGGCGTCGTCCAAATGCCGTAGGTCGTCAGGTACATATGCTCGATCGTCTGTTCGATGCTGTACCCGTTGTGCCAGAACGGACCCGACATATATGGACCGATCTGAGTGTAGATCAGGAATACTCCGCCGACGATGACAAGCACCCATCCGACCGACCGGCGTGCGGCTTCCAGGATCAGCAGGATCAGCGCGACACCCATGACGATCTCCACCGGTGTCAGCGGTGTCACGTAGATCATGCGTTCGCTGATATAGACCGCGTTGACGAAAAGGTAGCCGCAGGCGGCGAGAAGCACGCCCGACAGCGTCAGGTCCACGGCAAGCTGACTGCGGCGCTTGGCCGGGTCGTCGCTGCGCTCCGACGCCCAGAACAGGATCAACAGGGCGAAGAGGACATGGATCGGCCGATGGACTTCGGCGACGGGTTCGCCAAGATAGCCGACCGTCAGGTGGTAGGCCGACATGGCGAAAGCAACGATTGCGACAAGCCCTTTCAGGCCGAATCGACGTGCGAAATTTATCACCGAACCCGTCATCCCCACTCCCCAACGGCAAGGTTACGACAACCCAATTCTGCGCGCGCATTGCTGCGGGCGCTTGCTCAGCTTGGAACAGGCGGGGTCGGCATACGGCCGACCCCGGTCCCGGGCTTCTATTTCAGGTAACCCTTTTCCATGTAGTAGCGCTTCGCGCCGGGATGCAGTTCGACTGCCGGCGGCCGCGCCATGAATTCAGGCGTTACGTGTTTGACGGAGGCGTGCACCTTTTTGATCGTGTTGAGGTTTTCCACGATCGTCTTGGTGATGAAATAGGCTTCGTCATCCGTCACGTTGGTGTTGGTGATCAACATGGACTGCGTGGCCATCGTCGGCACCGGTTTGTCCTGGCCGCGGTACAGATTCGCTGGCAGCTCGTGCCGCACGAAACCAGAATTGACCTTCTGCACATTCCCAAGAATCTTGTCGTCAATGGGCAGGAAGGCGACGTCGATGGTCTGTGCTGCGTCGAGGAAGGCCGCCGCGGGATAGCCGGTCGTTGCGGTGAATCCCACGACTTTGCGGTCCTTTAACTGGTTGGCGCCGAAGTTCTGCCCGCCGCGCGAAATTTTCAGGTCCTTTTCAGCAATGCCGGCCGCGTTCAACAGAATCTGAAACGCGAGTGTCGTCACATTTCCGATCGGCTGTGTGGCGAACGGCTTGCCCTTGAGATCGGCAAAGCTCTTAACGCCGGCATCCTTCCGGACCATGACATGCGTCGCGTTGGTCATGAATGAGCCGATTGCCCGGACATTGCCGATTTTCTTGGGAAAGGGCTTCGCGCCTTCGCGCGCCATCGGCAGCACGGCCGCCATGGTGAAGCCGGTATTGGTCCGGTTGTTGGAGACGGTCACGACGTTCGAAAGGCCACCGCCAAGTTCGGTATTTGACTTGACGCCGTTCTTCGCCATGACTTGGCTGATCGTCGCGCCGACCACGCTCCATGGCGTGCCGGGGTTTCCGACGCTGATTGTGACCTGTTTCGGTTTTTTGCCGTCGGCCGCGTGCGCAAATGCCATCGGCATTAGTACGGTCAACGCGGCGGCGGTGGTACGGGTTAATACGTTCATGTGTTTCATTCTCCTGAACTCCCTCGAGTTTGGTTCCCCGGAAAACCCATCAATTACCGATAGCTTAATCGCCTGACTATGGAATCACCTAATGGCGAACGGTAATTTGTAGCCGGAGGTCGGCACATCTCTCTTCGTCGGCAAATCACGGGTTGCAAAAATCGGATTCTCGGCCAGTGGATTTGGCCTCCGGGCAAAAACCTGCTCTCCTAGCTCTTCCCGCAACCCGCAAGATATCGGCCGGCCGCAGAAATGAATGTCGCACGAACGGCGCCGCCGACAGGATGACATGACTGACCTTTCACTCGGTATCGATATCGGTGGCACCTTTACCGACATCGTCATCTATGAGCCGGACACCGCGCGGCGGTTAATCTGGAAGGAGCCGACCACGCCCGACGATCCGGCGCGTGGCGCGATCACCGGTACGAAACGCCTGATCGACTCGTCCGGTATCGATCCGGCGGCGATCGGGCGTGTGGTTCATGCGACGACGCTGTTCACCAATGCCCTGATCGAGCGCAAGGGGGCGAAGACCGGCTTGATCACGACGGCCGGGTTCCGGGACGTTCTGGAAATCGCGCGCGAACGGAAATACGAACTCTACGACCTGTTCATCGAGATGCCGGAGCCGCTGGTGCGGCGATCATGGCGCCGCGAAGTGCCGGAACGAATGACGGAATCCGGCGCGGTGGAACAGCCGCTCGACGAGGCGGCGCTGGCGGAACAGGCCGCCGGTCTCGTGGCGCAAGGCGTCGACTCGATTGCCGTCGTTTTCCTGCACTCCTATGCGAATGCTGTGCATGAGGCAGCGGCCGCGGCCTATATCCGCAAGACCTATCCGGACGTTTCGGTTTCGGCGTCGCATGAGTTGGCGCCGGAAATCCGTGAATACGAACGCAGCTCGACGACCGTTGCCAACGCTTACATCAAGCCCTTGGCCGAACGGTATCTCGAGAGCCTGGCGAACCAGATCCGCGAGTTGGGCATACCCGGCCCGTTCTTTCTGATGCTGTCGAACGGCGGTTTGACGCATATCGACGAGGCCAAGGAAAGTCCGGTCCGTCTGTTGGAGTCGGGACCGGCGGCCGGTGCCCTGGCGGGCGCTTTCTTCGGCGCGCGCAGCAATGACAGCGAAGTTTTGGCCTTCGACATGGGCGGTACGACGGCGAAGCTGAGTTTGATCCGCGACGGCGATCCGTCGATCACCTATTCCTTCGAGGCCGCCCGGACGAAACGGTTTGCCGACGGCAGCGGCTTGCCCTTGAAGATCTCAACGATCGAGTTGATCGAAATCGGCGCCGGCGGCGGTTCCATCGCGGCCATCGATGAACTCGAGCTGCTCAAGGTCGGGCCGCGCAGTTCGGGCGCGGTGCCCGGTCCGGCCTGCTACGGCAAGGGCGGCACCGCCCCGACGGTCACGGATGCGGATCTCCTGCTGGGCTATCTGAACGCGGATTTCTTTCTCGGCGGTGAAATGTCGATCGACCTTGGCGCCGCCGAAGCGGCGATGCAGCCGGTGATGGATCGGACGGGGTTGAGTCTCGCCGAGGTCGCCTGGGGCATCCATGACGTGGTGTGTGAGAATATGGCCAGCGCCGCCAGGGTGGAGATTGCCCAGCGCGGCGAGGACCCGCGGGATTACGCCTTGCTGGCGACCGGCGGTGCCGGGCCGGTGCATGCCTACAACCTCGCCCGGAAACTGAACCTCCGTCGGGTGATTTGCCCATCGGCGGCGGGCGTCGGGTCGACCATCGGCTTGCTGATGGCCCCGGCGCGGGTCGACCGGGCCGCGTCGCTAGTCGGCCGCGTCGACTCGCTCGACTGGGAACAGGCCGAGGCGTTATTCACGTCGTTGGAGGACGACGCCAAGCAGGTGCTGCGCGAGACCGGCGCGGACCTGGACAAACTGCAGCTTCGCCGGTCGGCGGACATGCGGTATGTGGGGCAGGGATCGGAAATCGTGGTAGCTCTGCAGCCCGGTCCGTATTCAGCCGATTCGGCGGACGAGATTTGCAAGCGTTTCGAGGACCGGTACCGGCAACTGTTCACCCGCACGCGGCCCGGCGTGCCGATTCAGATCGTCAATCTGCGCGTTGCCCTATCGGCGCCGGTCACCGATGCCACGCTGGAAATGGGTATGGCGCGGGAGGCCCAGCAGGGCATGGAGAAGGGCGCGCGGCCGGTCTATTTCGCCGAGACCGATGGTTTCGTCGATACGCCGGTCTATGACCGTTACAAGGTGCCGGCGGGCTATGAAATCACCGGCCCCGCCGTTTTCGAAGAAAATGAATCGACCTTCGTTATCGGCCCCGGGGCAGTCTGCACAGCGGACTCGTCCGGCAACTTGATCGTAACCCTGCCCGTGAATGAGAGCTGACCGACATGCCCAAAGACGACACCCAATTCGACTCGGTAACGCTGGAAATTCTGTGGCGTCGGTTGATTTCCGCCGTGGACGAGGCGGCGGCGGCATTGGTCCGTACGTCCTTTTCGACGCTGGTGCGGGAATCCTATGATTTCTCCTGCATCATCACGGATGAGCACGGACAGTCATTGGTGCAGGCGACGGAGAGCATCCCGTCCTTCATCGGCACGTTGCCGGCGACGGTGAAGCACTTCATTGCCGAGTACCCGGCGGAGCGGCTCCGGCCGGGTGATGTTTTGATCACCAACGATATCTACCAAGGCACCGGGCATTTACCCGATATCACGCTGGCCAAACCGATTTTCCTGGACGATCGATTGATCGGTTTCTCGGCGACGACGGCGCATGCGCCGGACATCGGCGGCAAGATCCGATCGCCCGAACCGCGGGAAGTCTTCGAGGAAGGTTTGCAGATTCCCATCATGAAATTCCTGCGGGCCGGCGAGATCGACCGTACGCTCGAAAAACTGATCCGCAAGAATGTGCGGACGCCGGATCAGACCATGGGCGATCTTTGGGCGCAGATTGTCGCGCTCGACCTGATGGAAGACCGGCTCGTGAATTTGCTGAAGCAATATGAGTTGACGGAACTGAGTGCTTTGGCCGCCGAGATGCAAGGCCGGTGTGAGCGCGCCATGCGCAAGGCGATCAGCGAGCTGCCGGACGGCGTGTATCGCAGCGAACTGAAAACGGACGGCGTCGCGGACACACCGATCTCGATCAAGATGACACTGACCGTAGAAGGCGACACGATCGACATCGATTACGCCGGCACCGATCCGCAGGTCGATCGGGCGATCAACTGTGCGATGTGTTACACCTACGCGATGAGCGTGTACGGCGTGAAATGCTGTACCAGTCCGAACCTGCCCAACAACGAAGGCGCCTTTCGGCCGATTACCGTGCGCGGTCCGGACGGCTGCATCGTCAATCCCGTGTTCCCCGCATCGGGCGGATCGCGGATGTTGATCGGCCACTATCTGCCGATGCTGGTGTTTGGATGCCTAGGCGACGTGGTGCCCGAGCGTGTCATCGCCGCTTGCGGGTCGCCGATGTGGGGCATGAACCAGTCGGGTGTCGACGATAGCGGCAAGCCTTACGCCAACATGTTCTTCTATAACGGTGGCATGGGCGCGACTTTCCGGCGCGACGGCGCGACCTGCCTCAGCTGGCCGAGCAACGTGTCGTCGACCTCGGTCGAACTGTCCGAGCAGATCGCACCGCTCCGCTTTCATCACAAAAAGCTGCGCCCGGATTCGGGCGGACCGGGACGGTTCCGCGGCGGCTTGGGCCAGGAAATCTTGATCGAAAGCCGGTCGAAGAGCCTAATAGCCGTGTCTTTCCTAGCGGAACGGACGATCTTCCCGGCCTTCGGGATACAAGGCGGAAACGCCGGCGCGACCGGGGAATTGGAACTCAATGGCGAGAAGACCGACCCCAAGCGGCAATACGTGCTGAAGCATGGCGACACGGTCCAATTGTCGACCCCGGGCGGCGGCGGCCACGGAGATCCGGCAGGCCGGGACAAGGATGTCCTGCGTCACGACCGGGACGAGGGGTATGTCACCGATCCGGCGGTCTATCGGATTTCCTAGCGGTTGGTCGCACGCTGACCCAGATCAATGAACTGACCGAATAATTGCCCTATTCCTGTCGTCAAAACGATGGGGCGCAACGTGCATCTCATGCCGGATACGACCACTGGAATTAAGGGGCGACTGCCGACGAAACCGCAACCGGAGCCAACGTCGGTAGAGACCATCAGCTATGTTCCAAATAATTTGCGCCATCAAATCCCGAAACGGCAACGACGGGGCAGCGGCAATGCCTAGCGCTGTGGATAGGGACACCTGCGAGACGCTTCTTCGGAATATCGATGAAGCGTTGAACACCGCGGCGGGCGCCATGATTTCCGAGCGCCAATTCGACGAAGTAACCAAACTTCGAACCGCGATCCGTGGGCACTGCCAAGCGGGTCGGCTCGCCGAAGCCCGCCAGCTTGAATCCCGAGCCATGGCGATCATTCGGCAGGCCGCACCCTGCTAGGCGAGTTTAGAGCGATGAATTGCGCAATTCGCCGATGGCCGACCGAATTTTGCGCCAGGTCTCTGCCTGTTCCGGTTCGTTTCTTTCGGAAAAATCACGTGCCTTTTGAGCGGCCTCGCGTTCTGCGTCCTTGCCGTGGGCGTCCAACAGGCGTTTTGCGTAATCGACGATTTCAGATTCGCGCATCGGTTCCTCCTCATCGAAGAAATGATGCCGCATAGAGTGCCGGCCTCCTGGTGGGACGGCATTGACGGGGATCAATTCGCGGAAGACACCCGATTGCCGCAGCGTATCGATTGAGCGAGTATTGCCGAATGTCGCGATCCGATGCTCTCAGCCCGGTGTCTGTGGACGATCTGCTCGACGTTCTCGGTGCGCTCGTGGTCGTTCTCGATCCGCACGGGCGGGTCGTTCGGTTCAATCAGGCCTGTGAGGAAATGACCGGTTACCGGGAAACCGAAGTCGCCGGAAAACCAATTTGGGACGTGCTGATTGCCGAGGAAGATATCGAGGCGGTACGCGTCGTCTTCGAAGGCCTGCATGAAACCATGCGGCCGAACAATCACACCAACGATTGGATAACCAAGAGCGGCGAGCGGCGGCGCATTACCTGGTCGAATACGGTATCGGTGGGCGAGAACGGCGACGTCGAATACGTCATCGGTACGGGTATCGATATCACCGATCGATTAGCCGTGGAGTCGGCACTGCGGCGGAATCGCACGCTGCTCCAGTCGATGATCACGACGTCGCCGGACGCGATCATCACAATCGACACGGAGGCAAGGATAGAATCGTTCAATATCGCGGCCGAGAATATGTTCGGTTATTCGGCAGGCGAGGTGATCGGAAAGAACGTTCACATTTTGATGCCGGAACCGTATCGAACCGAACACGATGGATATATGCATCGATACGAAACGACCGGCGAGCGGCGGATAATCGGGATCGGCCGGGAAGTGGTCGGGTTGCGAAAGGATGGGACGACATTTCCCATCGAACTCGCGGTGGGCGAGGTCGAATTCGGTGACCAACGCCGCTTTACCGGTTTCATCCGGGATATAACGAAACGTCGGGAGGCCGAGGAGCAACTGCACACCAGCCTGCAACGGATTCAGGAAATCCAGGCGGAATTCACCCATGTGTCGCGCCTCAGTGCGATGGGTGAGATGGCGGCGACTTTGGCGCATGAACTCAACCAGCCGCTGACCGCGGTGATGAATTACGTGCAGGCAGGCCGGCGGGTCATGAAGTCGGACCTGCCCGGTGCACCGGAAAAAATCGAGGATGTGTTGTCAAAAGCGTCTGCGCAGGCGCACCGGGCCGGCGAAATCATTCGCCGATTGCGAAGTTTCGTGGCGCGGGGCGAAACGGAAAAAATGCCCGACGACATCAACGAGGTGGTTACCGACGCTTGCGATTTGGCATTGGTGGGTGCGCGGACCGAAGGTGTCGTCTTCACGACGCAATTCGATGATGCATTGCCGCCGGTGTTGATTGATCGCGTGCAAATCCAACAGGTTGTCGTCAATCTTTTGCGGAACAGCATCGACGCCCTCGAAGGGCGAACCGATGCGGCGGTCCAAGTGACGACGCGACAGGAGGCAGACGCGGTTCGTGTGGCGGTCGCCGACAACGGACCGGGACTTGACAAGGAAATCGCCGATAAGCTCTTTGAATCGTTCAACACGAGCAAGCCGGACGGAATGGGTATCGGATTGTCCGTAAGCCGTTCGATCGTGGAGGATCATGGCGGGCGGATCGACGCCGTGCCGTGTCCGGATGGGGGGGTCGAGTTCTACTTCACCCTGCCGTTGGTGGAATAGCGACGAAGGCAATGGAACAGATCTACACCGTTTACATCGTGGACGACGACGAGGCAGTGCGTGATTCATTGCAGGTTCTCCTGGATGCGGTCGGCTATGAAACACAGACTTTTTCGTGTGGGCCGGATTTCCTCGATGCGTGTGATTCCGGTTTCAAGGGTTGCGTCCTGCTCGATGTGCGCATGCCGCAGATGAGCGGCTTGGAAGTCCAGGAGCGATTGAAGTCGGTTTGTCCTGATCTTCCGGTGATCATCATTACCGGTCATGGCGACATAGCGATGGCGGTCGGGGCGATGAAGGCAGGCGCATTGGATTTCGTCGAGAAACCCTTTCACGAAGAAACACTGCTCGCGAGCATTGAAGCCGCCCTGAAGCAGGCCGAGCAAACCGATCGGCAGAAAGTGCAGAGTGCCGATGCGCAACGCAATATCGAGCGGCTGACGCCGCGCGAACACGATGTGCTCGAGCAGCTCGTAATAGGACGGCCGAACAAGGTCATCGCTTACGAGTTGGGTTGCAGCCCCAGGACGGTGGAAATCCATCGGGCGCGGATCATGGAAAAGACCGGCGCGAAAAGTCTGTCCCATCTCGTTCGTCTTTCGCTAGCCGCTGGCATCGATCCGGATTCCGAGTGACCCGTCCGGACTCTGCCGGCCACGCGGGACGATACGTAACAACCCTTATAGGCGTGGTGCGAATTTATCCTTATTGGTGAAGTGGGAGGAATCGCGTTGCCGGGCAAAGGCGCTCGATCGACCAATAAGAGCTGCACGAATATGCCAATGGATGGTGTTCCCACAGTTTGTATCGTCGATGACGACGCCGCCGTACGCGATTCGCTGCGATTGCTGTTGGAGGCCGAGGGGTTCGGAGCACGAACCTTCGCTTCGCTGCCGAGCGTGTTGGAACAGTTTCGGCCGCCCCGCACATCATGCCTGCTTACGGAGTTGCAGGCGCCCGTCGAGCATACGCTGGATTTGCTCGTGCAGTTCCGCCGGTCTTGGAGCCATCCCGGGATCATCGTGATGACCGGGTATCGAGACGACGACTCCGCCGAGCTGATCCGGCGTGCGGGCGCATCCGCTTTGATCGAAAAACCGTTCGGTGCGGCGGAACTCCTTCGAATCCTGTTCCAGCTCATGCCCGCGTAAGTGAAATCCCGTACGTATAATTCCGAATTTTTCCGTCGCCGGCCGTCGCCGACTATAGGGCTATCGCAAGACCGAAATCATCCAAGGTTAGGGGGCACGCGATGAGGCCAATAGTGATCGACGCACGACCGCCGGTTAACGTATTTCCGCAAAGGGATTCCGGCGTCGGTGGTTTGGAGCTCGATGCTTTCACAAGCATCGGCAGCTTGGTGACCTATGCACCCAAGGAATCGCTTTTCTGGGAAGGCGACCAAGCGGAATTTCAGTATCGTGTCATCCGCGGCACTGTTTGCCTTTACAAGCTATTGCCCGATGGTCGGCGGCAGGTCGCACGGTTTTGCCATGCCGGCGATCTCATCGGACTCAGCGCCGGCGCGCATTATCAGTATACGGCGGACGCGTTGACCGACGTTACGGTCCAGCGCATTCGTCGCGCCGACCTTGATGCGCATATGGAAGGGAATTCGGCACTGCGGCGCGGCGTGCTGGCATCGATCAGCGAAGAGTTGAATGCGGCACAGAATCAGCTTCTGTTGCTTGGCCGCAAATCGGCATCGGAGCGGGTCGCAAGTTTCCTGGTCGCGATGACGGAGCAAGCCGTGCGGCAGGGCGGCGATGGCCGTTCGGTCTCGTTGCCCATGACCCGGGTGGATATTGCCGACCATCTCGGGCTTACCCATGAAACGGTATGCCGCGTGTTCAGCCAACTTAAGGCGCAAGGGATCGTCCGCTTCTCAGATCCGCACGAGGTGGAAATCGCCGATGCCAGGGCGCTGACCGATTTGGCCGACGGCGATCTCGAAGCCCGGCTCTGCGCGTGATGCGGTTTACGTAGGTGCGATCGACTCTGTGAACGGGCCGGCTGCTTCGGACACACGGTCGCGCAACCATTGCTGGGCGGGATTCGACTGATGTCGCTTATGCCAATACAGCGACCAGGTGAACGCGCAGTCGGGAACCGGCAGCGCGCAGAGTTGGATGCCGGAATCCTGCGTAAACCGTTCTGCCGCGCGGTGTGACATGACCGCGATCAAATCTGTTTCCCGCACGACATGCGGTACGCTGAGCCAGTGCGGTACGGTCAAACTGATCCGCCGCCGGTGTCCATGTGTCGTCAGCCAGTTATCGACGAACCGGTCGTCCACCGGGCTTTGTGCGACCCGGATGTGGCACGCCGCAAGGAAATCCTCGAGCCTGGGCTCGGCGCCGATGCGCGGATGTCCGACACGCGATAGGCAAACCAACCGGTCATCGAAGAGGGGTTGTTCGCGGACCGTACTCGATCCATGCAATCCGGTGCTGATCGCCAGATCGATCGCACCCGACTCCAAGGCTTCCACAGTCCGGTGCGGTGACAGGTGAACCGTTTCGACGTGGACCGCGGTGGATTCCGCGGCGATGCGTTGCGCGATCTGCGGCAGCAGCAGAACCGCCAACACGTCCGACATCCGGATTTGGAATGTCAAATCCGCCGTTTGCGGATCGAAGGCGTGCGGGTTGTCGACCAGCCCGTTGATCGCGCGGAGAACTTGGTCCACGGCCGGTCCCAGCTCTTCGGCGCGTTGCGTCGGTTCCATGCCGGTCGGGGTGCGCACCAGCAATTCATCTTTGAACAGATGCCGCAACCGGTTAAGCGCGTTGCTGACGGCCGGTTGGGTGACACCGATATGCAAGGCGGCGCGGGTCACGCTTTTTTCCCGCATCAGCGCGTCGAAGATGACGAGGAGGTTCAGATCGATCTGGCGCAGGTTCATATCGTCTCCGGCGTTGCCCTTATTCCTCCAGCAAGCGGTCGGCCAGTTCCTTGAAGTTCCTGACCACGAGATCGGGTTGATGCGGCGTCTCGCCATACGGGCGCCGACGCCGGTCGACGAAGGCCGTCCGCATGCCATACGACTTGGCACCGATGCAGTCGAAGGCGTGGTTGGCGACATGCATAATCGACGACCGATCGGCGTCGAGCAGCCGGGCGGTCGTCGCATAGGTCTCGATATGCGGCTTGAAGTAACCGGCGTCCTCAACGGAAATCGTATGGTCGAAGGTGTAGCCGAGATAGGGTTTTGCATTCTCGAGCATGTCGCGGTCGCCGTTCGACAGGATGACCAGCGTGTATCGCTCGCCGAGCCGCTCCAGCGCTTCGACCACATCGTCGAAGGGGCGCAATTGCTCAATGAGCGAAATGAGCCACCGCACCTCGTCCTGGCTATACGTGATGTCGAGCCTGTCCATCACATACGAGACCGCCCGATGGCCGATCTCCCGGTAGGGCGTATGGCCTCGGTCGCACAAGGAATCGATCATCGAATTCTCGAAATGGGTGCGTCGCCACCAGGTCACGAACCGGTGCGGCGCGCCATCCCATCCTTTATCGCGCAGAAACGGCGTAACGGCCTCGGTCAGGCCGGTCTGCATGTCGACGATGGTGCCGTATTGGTCGAACGTCAGAATTCGGACTTCGCGTTTCAAAATATCATTGGCTGAACCGGGCATTGGGAATCTCCTCGCAGTATTGATTTCTCGGAGGCGAGGTTAGCGGGGCAAAAGCAATCAATCTAATTTATTATTAATATCGTAATATTCAGAAAACTTATAAACATGTTTTCGTCTGGGATTCCCATACAAAAGCGCCCCTGCGGTGAGACAGGGGCGCTTCCATTGGGTGATCAGCCCAGAGGGAGTATTCCGAAGCTTTTAGTTGAGCAAGCGAAGGTTGCTCAGCTTGTTGCCGATCTCCGTGAACACCTCGTCCAACTCGTCGGTTCCGGCATGATAGTAGTGCGAGGGATCCGTCGCGCAGTTCGTCAGCAGCGTTTCGAGCGATGAGCTCGTCGTGCGGAACTGAATCGTATAGACGATAATTCCGTCGGTCTTCATGTTGTCGCAGGTCGACGTCAATCGCGTGTTCGTGGTCGCCGTAGACGTGCCGTCTTTCGGTTTGTTGTCGCCGTCCGTCATGATGATGACGGCTTTATCCATCAGCGGCTCGTTGTAGGGCTTGGGAAGGTCGGGGTTGCCCCACAATCCTTTCCAATCCGGCGACAGCATCCGGAAGGCCCACGCAGCCGCGACGTCGACGCGGGTATATCCGTCGTCGTCCATGTTGCTGAGCGTCGTATCCAGTGTTGATCGCTCCGCCGTCAGTGCCAGCGCCGGCGCGGCCTCGCATCCGTAGCTCCACTGCGTGTACTGGCTGTTAAAGGCAGCGGTTGCCGGTGTCGTATCGTCGGTTTCATGACCGGCACGCGGGTTGGCGCAGACGCGATTGGCGTTGGACGGGGTGAAGGATACGAGACTGCTGTAATCTTTCAGATTCACGCGGGTATCGAACGGGATCAGTCCAACCCAAAGATTGTCGACGGTTTCACGCGTACCGTAGAGAACGTCCAGCAGTTCACCTGTCGCGTCCTCGAGATCGTCGATATAACCATCCATGGATCCCGTGTTGTCCAACGCGATCACGAGCTCCAAGCCCCGGGTTTGGCGTAATGCGGCAGCCTGGGCGCCGACGCCGACGTCGTCGATTCCGACAACGGCCATCAGGGCGGTCGGCATATCGGCCGTGACATCGCCGGTTACCGTCGTCTTGTCGGCACTCAAGGTGAATGTCGGCGTGAGCGTTCCGATACCCATAAAGCCGGATGGGAAATTAGCGTCGAAGAATTTCTTTCCGACCGTATTCACATCGGTGTCGTTCGCTGTTGCCGCCGCCGCAAGTACCGCCCCGTCGAGGGCGAAGCCGATTCGCTGCTTCACCAGATAACCACGGGCCGTATCGATCGAAAGACCAACAAAGGCCACCAGCGGGACGGCGGCCGCGGCGATCAAGGTTACGGTGCTGCCGCGCTCATTCTTCCCAATAGAACGAATAAATCGGGAGAACCAAACAAGAATATCCATCTGAATTACCCTAATAACGCCACTTGGCGAATATGAATTCGTACTAATTTTATCTAAAATGCGCGGTGTGTTTAGTAAGAATTAAATAAAAATTAAGAAAATAAGTACTATAATTAACCTTAATACTCGGATTATGTAGAGAAAAATTCCTATAACTGGCGATTTTTACATAACGCCGTTCAGCACCTAGCGTTTCCGTATCGACGCCTGTTCCAGAGAGCCCGGGGTGTGGCGAGGACTGGAACCGCTTGGGTTTCGATCACTTTTCGCGTCTCGGGGCCGCGATCCGCCAATCCGGCGTTGACCGGGATTCCGCGATCTGCCTAGCATGACCCATGGCAAACAAGCTTGATATTGGGGATCGATTCCCATCGATGACCCTCAATCTGGTTGGCGGGGATACGGTTACGGTTCCCGACGACCATCGCACCAACTACTCAATCATCCTGTTCTATCGCGGCCACTGGTGACCTTACTGCCGCCGGCAGTTGGCCGGCTTCGAAAAGCAGTTAAAGGAACTCCAAGCACTTGATGTGAGCGTCATCGCCGGTAGCGTCGATGACGTGGAAAAGGCCGGTGAAATCGCGGCGGATCTTTCCTATCCGATGGCGCATGGCGTCACGAAGGAGCAGGCCGATATGCTCGGCTCGTTCTGGGAAGACCGGCGGAGCATCATCCAACCCTCCGAATTCATCCTGGATGGGGACGGCAATGTCCTCAACCTGATGTACGCGGCGGGGCCGATTGGCCGCATCAATGCCGAAGAGGCCGTGACCTACATCACCTTCCTGGAGTCCAAGAAGAATTGATCCTGCGCGGATTGGTTCGGACGGGTATTCCGGGAATGGTTCTGGCCAATCGGGCGGCGAGAGGATTAAGGTTCGTGTATGACGAACGAACCCACTGATTTTCTCTCGTCGCTCGACGCCAGGGCCGACGCCATCCTGGATGCCTGTTCCGGGTGCGGCAAGTGCGTCGAGGTATGCCCCATGCCGGGCATCGTCGGCGTCGATGCTTCTGATCCCGGAAAGATCGTATCCGGCGTGCTGGATATCCTGCGGGACGGTAACGGGCCCTCGGACTCCGAGACCTGGGCGACGGCGTGCACCAGCAGCGGTCATTGCATCGACGTGTGCAATGACGGTGTAAACCCCCGCTTCATGCTTTCCCTGGCGCGCCGCGCGATGAAAAAGCGCGACGCCGCCGAGACACGCCGCGACGCCGGAAAACAGGGCTTCAAGAAAATGAGCCAGGGCGTGCGGATCCTCTCCCGGCTCCAGCTTCCGCCCGACCTGCTGTCGCGGCTGAATCCATCCTCGCATCCGGAGCGCGACGAAGCGCCCGACCTGATCTTCTATACCGGCTGCAACATGCTGCGGACACCGCATATCGGCCTGCTGTGCCTCGATGTGCTCGACCGTCTCGGCGTCAGTTACGA
The DNA here is from genome assembly GCA_965228425.1 of Alphaproteobacteria bacterium. Taxonomy (GTDB): domain Bacteria; phylum Pseudomonadota; class Alphaproteobacteria; order UBA8366; family UBA8366; genus JAJFJD01. The sequence continues at coordinate 1,862,618 of OZ245815.1, forward strand.
AGTCTACGGCGGCCCGGCAAATTGCTGCGGTATCCTGCAGATGCGGCCGGGCGATGACGCCAACGCGGGACGGCAGGCCTATAAGACCATCGAGCGGTTCTCACAGACCAAGACCTCCGAGGTCCTGGCCTGGTGCCCGACCTGTCAGATTCAATTTGGCGAAACCGCGCTGCCGAGCCATAGCGGCAACGATCCCGACTTCGATATGACGATGTTCGCTGTCTATCTGGCGCGGCGGATCGACGAGTTGCGGCCGATGATGACGAACCCGGTGCCGAAGAAAGTGGCGCTGCACGAGCATCCCGGGGCGGAGGGCGTGGCGGCGGCGGTCAAGAAACTCCTGTCGTTGATCCCCGAACTGGAGGTCGTCGAACTCGAGATGCCACAGGTCGGCTATATGCTGACCTCGCTCGCGCCGGTGCCGGATTTTCGGCAGCAATTGCTCGCGACCGAGCTTGCGGCGGCCGAGAAAGCGGGCGTTACCACGCTGGCGGGTATCTACCATTCCGATCACCGGGAGCTTTCGTCGCACGAAAACCAGTGGTCGTTCGAGGTGGTCAACTTCATGGAGTTGATCGGCGCGAGCATGGGGCTGCACCGCGAGGACATCTTCAAGCGCCTCAAGCTGATGCAGGACGTGGACGCCATCATCGCCGACACCAAGGACATGATCGAGTTGCACAAGCTGAACCCGGAAGAGGTGCGCGACGTCATTCTGCGCGACATCCTCGAGGACCAGATGTTGCCCCTCGATCGAGACGAGCACCCGGACCCGTTACCGGCGGAGTAACGCCCTTTACCAGGAAGAATCGACATGGCGGTTGCGAAAAAAGTCCCCACGATCGAAGAGGCGGCGAAGACCCATCACGCGCCCATTATTCGGCGGCCGGACGATTATGAACCGGAGATGGGGCGTTTCGCCAATACGACGCAGATGGTGTTCCACCCGACCGAGGACGCGCCAACGGAACCGAATGCCGGGGTGCTGACCTATCTGCCGGGTGCCAGCTTCCCGTTGCACAAACACGATTTTGCGCAGGTCTGGTACGTGCTCGAGGGCGAATGCAGCTTTGGCGAAGACACGCTGCGCACGGGCGACATGGTGTATTTGCAGGATCCGCATTTCGAATACGATATGCAGACCGAGACCGGCTGCAAGATCCTGTTCGTGCAATATCAGGGCCCGACCACCGGCGGGCGGCCGGTCTACGAAGGACGCTTCAATAAGAGCGAAGCGCCGAACATCGCCGAGGAAGACCTCGAGCATTAGAAACTGCGGATCGCGGTGCGATTGTCACCGAATTGATATCGTTTTCCGCGCGGAACTTTCGTAGCCTGACCGCTGATTCACCTTCGACCGAAAGGAGCGGCCATGTCTGGTCACGGGACCTTCATGTGGAACGAGTTGGCCACCACCGATCCGGAGGCCTGCAAGGCCTTTTATGAAAACCTGCTGGGTTGGACTACTGAGGAAATGCCGATGCCGGATATGTCCGGCGTCTATACCGTCTTCAAGGCCGGCGATATACCCGCGGCCGGCATGTTTAAGATGGACGGTGAGCAATTTGCCGGGATTCCGCCGCATTGGATGTCCTACATCCATGTGGACGACGTGGATGCCGCCGTTGCTCAGGCGCAGGAGTTGGGTGGTTCGGTGAAAACCCCGGCATTCGATGTGCCCGGGGTGGGCCGGATCGCGGTGATCGCTGACCCCAGTGGCGCCGTGGTGGCCGTCATGAAACCAAGCGACGAGATGTGCCCTGAGGACGCTGGCTAGCGCAAAAGGGGCGGTCTCTACCGCGTTCAGCGGGTACCTTTAATGCCGTTCTAAAGCCCGCGAACAACCGGGTCGCGTTTCTCCATGAAGGCTTTGCGGGCTTCCTTGGCGTCTTCGCTGGCGAAGGCGCGGTGGATCGTCGCCAATTCGAACCGCAGATGCGTTTCCAGGTCGATCGACGTGGTCGCCTTGCCGATCGCCCGCTTCGTGAGGCGCGTGGTGATCGGCGACCATTGGGCGAGGGATTGGCAGTATTCGGCAAGCCGCGCCGGCATGTCGTCGTCTTCGACCATCTCGCCCGCCATGCCCAGTTGGACGGCTTCCTCGCCCATGACGGTCCGGTTCTCCAGCATGAAGCGCATTGCCTGTTCGTAGCCGATCGCCTGTGACAGCGACCAGCTCAACCCGCCGTCCGGCGATCCGCCGATCCGGGTATACCCCGCCATCAGCCGCGCGTTGCGCGATACGATCCGCATGTCCGCCGCCATCGCCAGCGACAGTCCCGCGCCGACCGCGGCGCCGTTCACGCCGGCGACGACCGGCTTGTCGCAGCGTTGCCGCAAGACGAGCAGGAAGCGGCCGACCCAGCTGATGTCGTCGAGTTGCCGGTCCTGCGGCGGCAGCGGCGATTGGCTGGGGTCGCGTTCCGCCGTCAGGTCGAGCCCGGCGCAAAAGGCGTTCCCGGAACCGGTCAGCGCGATGACCCAGACCGAATCGTCCTTGGCGGCGTCCTCCACCGCCTTGACGATGCCCCAGGCAAGCTCATCGCTCAACGCGTTCATCTTTTCTGGACGGTTGAGCGTGATGGTGCGGACGTGGCCGTCCTGTTCGGTCTTGATAACGGAAGTCATGGTCGCGGTCTCCGGATTTTTCTGCGTCGGTGCGCCTCGACCTTACGCCGCGTGGCTGTTCCGGCGCAATCGGTGGTGCGAAGGTCCGCTGCGGGCGATAAGATGCAGAAGCAACAAATCGGTGGGACGGGATGGCAACGAGCGAATTTGAACTGGAAGTGTTGAGCGCCGGCGCGCCGCGCAACGGCGTTACCGGCTGTGTCGAAGCCTTTGCGGCATCGTCGGGCCTGCGAGCCGATCTGCAGTTCGCGACCGCGCCGGTGCTGCGCGAGAAGGTGACCGGAGGGGAGTGGACCGGCGACGCCATCGTGGCGCCGCTGCCGGTGCTGGATGCGTTCGAGGCGGCGGGGGCAGTTCTGGCAGGACGCCGCGCGCCGGTCGGGTCGATCCGGGCCGGCATCGTCGTGCCGGCGGACGCGCCGGACCCGAAGATCGGCACGCCGGAAGAATTGCGTCAGTCGCTCCTCGCGGCGGACATGGTCGTCCATAACGTCGCGTCCAGCGGGCAGTACATCAAGACGATGATCGAGGAGATGGGTCTCGCCGCCGATATCGCGGACAAGACCGTCTGTACGCCGACCGGCTCCGCCGTGATCGAGACGGTGGCGGAGAACAGCGACAAGACGGTGATCGGCTTTGGCCAGAGCACGGAAATACAGCGGCTCGCTCATCTGGGCGCGCGGCTGGCGGGACCGTTGCCGGGCAATCTGGCCAAGTCGACGACCTACGCCGCGGCGATCCGGGCCGGGGGCGATGACGAAGCTGCCGGGCAGTTCCTCGCCTTCCTGGAGACCGAGGCCGCGCGCGACATCCTGACGGCGGCCGGCATCGAGTAAGAAAGGCGCGGCAGTGGAAACCACCGCCGCGCCCAAACGATTCGTGCTGCCTGCTCTTAGCTCTGTTGCGCGACATATTTGGTGTTGAGATAGGCCTCCAGGCCTTCGATGCCGCCTTCCGACCCGTGGCCGCTCTGCTTCACGCCACCGAACGGCGTTTCCGGCATCGAGATCGCCAGGCTGTTCACGCCGACCATACCGCTTTGCAGCTTCTCGGAGACCGCGGCCGCGGTCTTCTCCGATGAGGTGAAGGCGTAGGCCGCGAGGCCATACTCCAGGCCGTTCGCTTTCTCCATCACCTCGTCGAAATCCTTGAACCGGCTGATTGGGGCCAACGGGCCGAACGGCTCGTCATACATCACGCGGGCGTCGTCCGGCACGTCGGAGATCACGGTCGGCTCGAAGAAGAAGCCGTTGTTGCCGATACGCTCGCCGCCGGTTTCGATCGTGGCGCCGTGGTCGCGGGCGTCGGCGACGAATTCCTGCATCGCCTCCAGGCGGCGCGGATTGGCCAGCGGGCCCATCTGCATGCCGTCTTCCATGCCGTTGCCGACCTTCATCGCCTGGGCGGTTTCGGTGAACGACTTCACGAACTTGGCGTAATGCGCGTCCTGCACGTAAAAGCGCGTCGGCGAGATGCAAACCTGTCCGGCATTCCGATACTTGCCGCCGACCACGGTTTTCACGACCTGTTCCACATCGGTGTCGTCGAACACGATGACCGGCGAATGGCCGCCGAGTTCCATCGTGGTCCGCTTCAGCCCTTCGGCCGCCTGCGCCATCAGCAGCTTGCCGACGGGGATCGAGCCGGTGAAGGAAATCTTGCGGATGATCGGCGAGGCGATGATGTGCTTGGACACCTCGGCGGGCACGCCGAAGACAACGTTCAGTACGCCGTTCGGCAGGCCGGCATCCTCGAAGGCGCGGGCGAGCGCGATGCAGGTGCCGGGCGTCTCCTCCGAGGCCTTGATGATGCAGGAACAGCCCGCGGCGATCGCGCCGGCCATTTTGCGGATCGGGGTGACGGCCGGGAAATTCCAGGGCGTGAAGGCGGCGACGGGACCGACCGGTTCTTTATAGACATACTGGCGCATGCCGGGCATCCGGCCGGGAATGATGCGGCCGTAGGTGCGCTTGCCTTCCTCGGCGTACCAGTCGGTGATGTCGGCGCTGACCAGCACTTCGATATGCGCTTCGGCGAAGACCTTGCCTTCCTCCAGGACAAGGGTCTCGGCGATCTCCTTCGAGCGTTCCCGCATTAGCGCGGCGGCTTTCTGCATGACCTTGCCGCGGTCGTAGGGGGCCGTGTCGCGCCAGACCGGGAAGGCTTTCTCGGCGGCGGCCAGCGCATGGTCCAGATCCTGCGGAGAGGCGTGCGGCAATTCGGCAATGGTTTCCTCGGTCGCCGGATTGATGACCGGTTCGGTCTTGCCGTCGCTGCCGGGGCGCCATTCGCCGTCGATGAGAAGTTCGAGCTTTTCGTACATGAAGCATTCCTTCGAAGAGTGGGCGGCATCGGGCCGCTGGTTTCGCCGAAACTATCTGTGTTAGGAATCGATATGGGGTTTAACAGCCCCTTCGCCGACCCTTTGGGAAAAATATTTCCGTAAAGGCCTGCTCGGCTAGGCGATGATACCCGCGGATTTCAAACGTTCAATGGCGTCGCTCTCGAGATCGAGCATGTCGGACAATATCTCTTCGGTATGTTGACCGAGCAGGGGTGGTGCGGTGGATTGCACCACCGGCGTGTCCGAGAATTTCAAGGGGCTGCCGAGCGCCTTGATCGTTCCCGCCGTGGGGTGCGGAATGTCGAGCACCATGTCCCGGTCCAAAACTTCCTGGGCGGCGAAAACTTCTGGAAAGCTGCGGATTGGCGCGATTGGAACGTTCGCCGCGCCGAGCTTTTCGATCCAAACATCTCGCTTATCCGTTGCCAGGGCGGCACCGACCTCTTGATGCACTGCCGCTTGGTTCTCGACGCGGGCCGAATTGGTTTCGTAGCGCGGGTCCGTCGCCATGTCCGGCTTGCCGATCGCTTCGGCCAGTCGGGCGAACATCGCGTCGTTGCCGCACAGCACCATCAGCGGCTGATCGGCGGTCTCATAGACATAGAACGGCACGACGCTGCCGTGACCGTTGCCGACGCGAACCGGCGGGTCGCCCGACGCTAGGAACTGGACCGCCAACTGGCTCGTCAGCATCAGCGTGCAGTCATGCATCGACAAGTCGATATGCTGGCCCCTGTCGGTTTGCTGTCGCGCCATCAGGGCCGCGAGGATCGAGATCGTCGCCCAAAGCCCGGTCGGATAATCCGCGACCGCGCCGCCGCAGCGGACTGGCGTGCCGTCCGGTTCGCCGGTCACCGACATCAGGCCCGACATGGCTTGGATCACATAGTCATAGGCCGCGCGGCCCGCCATCGGGCCTTCCTGGCCGAAGCCGGAAATCGAGCAATAGACCAGCTTCGGGTTCACGGCTGACAAGCTGGCATAGTCGATGCCGAGCCGCTTGGTGACGCCCGGCCGGAAATTCTCGATCAGCACGTCCGACTGAGCTACCAGGTCTTTCAGGATTTGCAGGCCCTCGGGCTTCGACAGGTCGAGACAGATGCTGGACTTGTTCCGGTTCATCGCGAAGAAATAGGCCGCCTCGCCGCCGACGGCGGGCGGCTTCCAATGGCGTGTGTCGTCGCCGTCCGGGTGTTCGACCTTGATGACCTCGGCACCCAGGTCGCCGAGGATCTGGCCGCAGAACGGGCCCGCGATGATGCGGCCGAGGTCGAGAACACGGATGCCGCTCAGAATGCCGGTGCTTTTGCTCATTGTTCTTATCGTTTGGTTTGGTCATACGGGGGGCAGGACCGCGATATAAACACAAAGCGCCCGCCGGCATAAGTCCGGCGTGAAACGGGATGGTAGGGAAGGAATCATTGGACAGTATCGATCCGGCGGCGCTACCGTCTCACACAGGGAATATCTGGCTAGGCCCGCCGCGTGGGACATAAATCATGAACAATAATCTGCCCAATCAGGCTCGGGTCGTCGTTATCGGCGGCGGCATCGTTGGGTGCAGTGTCGCCTACCACCTCACCAAACTGGGATGGAAAGACGTTCTGTTGCTGGAGCAGGGACGGCTGAGCGGCGGCACCACCTGGCATGCGGCCGGGTTGGTTGGCCAGCTTCGGGTCAATGAAGACCTGACCCGGCTGATCCAATACAGCACGCAACTCTACGAATCGTTGGAAGAGGAGACCGGGCTGGCCACTGGCTGGAAACGGTGCGGCAGTCTCGCTATCGCGCGCACGCCCGATCGCATGACAGCACTGCGGCGCACGGCGGCGATGGCGGCGGCGTACAACGTCGAGGCAGAATTGGTGGACGCAGCCGAGGCGGCTCGGCGCTGGCCGGTGATGCGCAGCGACGACTTGCAGGGCGGCGTATGGATTCCCGGCGACGGCAAGGCCAATCCCACCGACCTGACCCAGGCCCTTGCGAAGGGCGCTCGGCAGGGCGGCGCCACAATCGTCGAGGGCGTCCGCGTAACCGGCATCAAGATGCAGGACGGCGTCGTGCGCGGCGTGGAAACCGACGGCGGCGACATCCAGACCGATGTGGTCGTCAACTGCGGCGGCCAATGGGCGCGCAAGGTCGGCGCGATGTGCGGCGTCGACGTACCGCTCTATTCCTGCGAGCACATGTATATCGTCACGCGCCAGATTGACGGCATAACGCCGGACCTGCCGGTCATGCGCGATTACGACGGCATGATCTACTTCAAGGAAGAGGTGGGCGGCTTGGTGATGGGCGGGTTCGAACCGTCCGCGAAACCATGGGGCATGGATGGTATTCCCGACGACTTCGAATTCACGCTGTTGCCCGACGATTGGGATCAATTCGAAATCCTCATGACGAACGCGATGCACCGGGTGCCGGCGTTGGAGACTGTCGAGGTTCGCCAGTTCATCAACGGGCCGGAGAGTTTTACGCCGGACGCGAACTACATCCTGGGCGAGGCGCCGGGCTTGTCCGGCTTCTTCGTCGGGGCCGGATTCAACTCGATGGGAATTGCCAGCGCCGGCGGCGCGGGCAAGGCCTTGGCGGAATGGATCGTCAACGGCTCGCCGACGCTCGACCTCTGGCCGGTCGATATCCGCCGTTTCGCGCCGTTCCACAACAATGAGACGTGGCTGCGCGACCGCGTCAGTGAAGTCGTCGGCATGCACTACGCGATGCCCTGGCCGAACCGGGAGCTGGAAAGCGGACGGCCGCTCCGGACGTCGCCGTTCTATGACCGGCTGAGGGAGAAGGGTGCATGTTTTGGCAGCAAAATAGGATGGGAGCGTCCGATCTGGTTTGCGGATAAGGGTGCCGCTTCGGAAATCGAGTATTCCTACGGCCGCCAGAACTGGTTCCCGAACGTTGCGGCGGAGTGCCAAGCGGTGCGGGAGGCCGTCGGCGTCTTCGACCAAACGTCCTTCTCGAAATTCCTGATGCAGGGCCGGCATGCGGAATCGGTCATGCAAACCGTGTGCGCGAACGATGTCGGGGTGAAACCCGGGGGTACCGTCTACACCGGTATGTTGAATTCGAGCGGTGGCTACGAGAGCGATGTCACCGTGACCCGGTTGGCGGAGGAGCAGTTCCTGATCGTCTCCGGTTCCGCTCAAGCCGTCCGTGATTTCGATTGGATATCGCGGCACATCCCGCCGGATGCCGATGCCTATCTCACCGACGTAACGTCTGCCTACGCGGTGCTCGGCGTGATGGGGCCGAAATCGCGCGATTTGTTGTCGCGGGTGTGCAAGACCGACTTCTCCAACGACGCCTTTCCGTTCGCCACGATGCAGGAGATCGATATCGCCCATGCGCCGATCTGGGCGGTGCGCATTACCTATGTCGGTGAACTCGGCTGGGAGCTGTATATCCCGACTGAGTTCGGTGGCGCGGTCTACGAGGCCCTTGAATCGGCCGGGGCCGACCTGGGTCTCCGCGATGCCGGCTATTACGCGATGGAAAGCCTGCGGCTGGAAAAGGGATACCGGGCGTGGAGCCATGAACTTTCCCCGGACGTAACGCCGTTCGAGGCGGGCCTCGGCTTTGCGTTGCGTCTCGAGAAAGAGGATAGCTTCATCGGACGCGATGCCTTGCGCGCCGCCGGTGCGGACGATCCGGCACGGCGCCTCGTCATGTTCACCGTCGACGATTCCGACCCGGTCTTGTGGGGCGGTGAGATGATCCTGCGCGACGGCGAACCGATCGGCGATGTCCGCTCCGGCGCCTATGGTCATACGCTGGGCCGGTCGGTCGGGAGCGGCTTCGTCAAACGGCCGCCGGGGCAAGGTGATGCCGACCTGCTGTCCGGCCGATATCAGATCGAGATTGCAGGGGAGCGCTACGACGCGACGCCGCATCTCCGGCCGCCGTATGACCCGAAATCGGAGCGTGTACGACAATAGCGCTACGCCGATGCGTCGATATTCGAGTGCTCTTCCGCGATGGCGATGAACGCGCCGACCGCGCCAAGGCGTAGCCGGTCCTTCAGGCACACGAGGTATTCGGTCATTATTAAGGGTGGATCGTCGATTGGGACGGCAACGATGCGGTTATCTCGACTGAGTTCCGCTTCCGATGTAACGCTGACGCCCAATCCGGCGGCGATCGCTTCATACACGCCCTCTTGACTGCCGATCTCCATGAATTCGGTATGGGTAATGCCCAATGCACGCGTGGCTTCGTCGAAGATACGGCGGGTGGCGGACCCGCTCTCGCGCAAGATTAGCCGCTCCTTCAGAAGCTTTCTCATTGATATGGATGGCAACCGGGACAAAGGATGACCCGCCGGCACGATTGTGACGATCCGGTCTCGGCTGAAGGGGTGCGTTTCCAATCGAGGATCGCTCATCGGGTCCGCCATCAAGGCGATATCGGTCCGGTACTCCAGCAGGTCGTTCAGCGTCGTCCGGGCGCTGCCGGTCGCCAAGGCCAGCTTCACCCCCGGATAGGCCGCCGCGAAGGACGCGATCACCGGCATGATATGCGTTGTGCTGTCGGCGCCGACCCGGAGCCGGCCGGCATCGAGCACGCGCGCGGCGGACATCAATTCTTCCGCATTTTGTTCGAGGTCGAATATGCCCTGGGTGATGGCCAACAAGTCGCGGCCCATATCCGTCATTTCGATGCGTTGGCCGCGCCGGTTAAATAGGCGGACCTGATATCGCTCTTCCAAATCCTTCACTTGCATCGAGAGTGTTGGTTGGGTGACGCAGAGGGTCTCGGCCGCGCGGGTGAAGCTGCCTTCGGTGGCGACGAAATGGAATGCGCGAAGCTGAGAATGAATCATAAATTCAATCGATAACTCATATCAAAAATAGCGATTTGATTTATGATAGGCACACCGATCTTATGCCGCAATCGGTTCCCGCATGATTCCTAGGAGATCGCCTGATGTTGTCCGAAACCAATGACCCCTGGCTCTTAACGCCGGGCCCATTGACCACTTCTTTGTCCATCAAGCAGGCGATGCTGCACGATTGGGGGTCGCGCGATGCGGCCTTCATCGATATGACGGCGCGTGTCCGGAATAGGTTGGTCCAGCTGCTCGGTGCAGGCGACGACTATGTCTGCGTGCCGCTTCAAGGCAGCGGAACCTTCGTTGTGGAGGCGGCGATTGCGACGATGCTGCCGCGGGACGGCAAGCTGCTGGTCCTGATCAACGGCGCCTATGGTCAGCGGATGGTCAAGATCTGCGACTATCTCGGCCGCGCAAGCGTGACCCTGGAAACGGCGGAGGATGTGCCGAGCGATGTGGCGGCGCTGGATGCGCTGCTGCAAAGCGATGCGTCGATCACGCATGTGGCCGCGGTCCATTGCGAGACCACGTCGGGCATTCTCAATCCGATTTCGGAAATTGCGGCCTGTGTGAAGAAGCACGAGCGGTCGCTGCTGATCGATTCGATGAGCGCATTTGGGGCCCTGCCGCTCGATGCGGCGACGGTACCGTTCGATGCGGTCGTCGCGTCCAGTAACAAGTGTATCGAAGGGGTGCCGGGGATTGGGTTCGCGGTTTTCCGCAAAACTGCGCTGGAACAATGCAAAGGTAATTGCCATTCGCTCAGCCTCGATCTTTACGATCAATGGCAAGGTTTGGAGGGTAACGGGCAATGGCGCTTCACGCCGCCGACCCATGTTCTTGCCGCGTTCGATCAGGCATTGAAAGAACATGAGGAAGAGGGCGGCGTCGAAGGCCGGGGCGGGCGGTACTCGGAAAATTGCCGCGCCCTGATCGCCGGCATGAAGAAGATGGGCTTCGCGCCGCTCCTATCGGACAACTTGCAGGCGCCGATCATCGTGACCTTTCACATGCCGGCGGACGCCGCGTTCGACTTCGAAGATTTCTACCGCCGCGTGGGCGAGAAGGGATTCCTTCTCTACCCCGGCAAATTGACCGTCGCGCCGACATTCCGCATCGGGTGCATTGGCCGGTTGGGCGTCGACCAAATCCATGCGGCCTTGGACGCGATACAGGATGTTGTGGAAACGATGGGCGTTGCCGAACTCGGTCCGGATAGACGGTCATGACGGTTTCAGGACAGATAGCAAGCGGTGCTGTAAACCCATTTCCGTCGATCGACGATGGCGATGTGTCGGTTTTCGACGTGCCGTTATTCGAGGCGACAGCGGAAAATTTCGCCGAGTTCGGCCAATTTGAAACCTCGTTCGAGGACGCGGCGGTTGAGATTGTGACTTGGCCGGCGCCGGGCTGGCGACCGGTCGACGCGGGCACTGGAACGGGCGGCGGCGTTACGTCGGGTGCGTTTGAGTACTGGCATGAAGGGGATGTATTTCGCGCGCGCAATCTCGCGGTGGACGGTGACTATATAATAGGGTGGTTTTCGGATCCCGCGCACGCGTCGAGCAGCGCGGCAACGTCCGGCCGTTCGCGCGTGCTCGTTTGCGAAGCAAATTATCACCCCGATAGCAGCCAAACGTTCTTTCCGCGGGACACTGGTCCGTTCGTCGCATTGTTGGCGAAACCGGGCGAAAATGTACGTCCGGAAAATTTTATTGCATTTTTTTTCGACGGGCGTTTTGGCTTAACGATTAAGCCGGGCGTTTGGCATCAGCCGATGTTTCCGTTAAAGAGTCCGGCGGTTTTCGACGGGAAGCAAGGGCGCGTGCACGCCTGCATCAGTTGTAACTTCGTCGACGAGTTCGGCTGTTATCTATCGGTTCCGCTGCTGCATTCCAAATAGCAGCGACGGAATGGCGAAAATCCGCGCCTTTCAGCGGCAATTCTACAGATTGAATCGGTTTATCGAACACGGCGCGGCGTTGTGGGGTGCAGCCAGCGACCACATCGTGCGTGCGGACTCCGGTCGGCGCGGTGTGATCACCGTCGCATTCTTCCAAACATTAATAAATCAACACCTGTAATGATCGAGTAATCGCTTAACAAAACAGACGGTGCGAAAAAATACACACCGCGTTTTGGTAACGTTTTGGTAACGAAAACCTCTTATTGCACGGTTGCGTAACCGCGGTTATTGGCCAAATACGACCGCGTATTAGAAGTTACTTGATCACAGCTTTATTTGTATTGCGGTTACTGGCCAAGGTGATCACCGCACTAACGAGGGAATTAAAATGCCTGTTAAATCCAAGACGCGAAAGACCACGGCGCGCAAGCGTCCGGTCCGCAAAGCTACGGCGGCGCGTCGTAAACCTTCGGCTGCTCGTAAGTCGACCGCCCGTAAATCCACGGCGCGCAAGACCACGGCCCGCAAGACTACGGCTCGTAAACCCGCCAAGAAGACCACGGCTCGTAAATCGACCGCCCGCAAGACTGTGAAGCGGAAGACCACGGCCCGGAAGCCTGCGAAGAAAGTCGTTCGCAAGTCGACGGCCCGTAAGCCGATCAAGCGGAAAACCACCGCTCGTAAGTCGCCGGCTCGCAAGTCGACCGCCCGCAAGACCGTGAAGCGGAAGACCACTGCCCGTAAGCCTGCGAAGAAGATCGTTCGTAAGTCGACCGCCCGCAAGACTGTTAAGCGGAAGACCACGGCGCGTAAGCCTGCGAAGAAGGTCGTTCGTAAGTCGACGGCCCGTAAGCCGATCAAGCGGAAAACCACCGCTCGCAAGACCGTTAAGCGGAAGACGACTGCTCGTAAGCCCGCGAAGCGGAAGGTCGCGCGTAAGTCGACGGCCCGTAAGACCGTTCGTCGGAAGACGACTGCTCGCAAGCCCGCGAAGCGGAAGGTCGCGCGTAAGTCGACGGCCCGTAAGACCGTTCGTCGGAAGACGACCGCTCGCAAGCCCGCGAAGCGGAAGGTCGCGCGTAAGTCGACGGCCCGTAAGACCGTTCGTCGGAAGACGACCGCTCGCAAGCCCGCGAAGCGGAAGGTCGCGCGTAAGTCGACGGCCCGTAAGACCGTTCGTCGGAAGACGACCGCTCGCAAGCCTGCGAAGCGGAAGGTCGCGCGTAAGTCGACGGCCCGTAAGACCGTTCGTCGGAAGACGACCGCTCGCAAGCCCGCGAAGCGGAAGGTTGCGCGTAAGTCGACGGCTCGCAAGACCGTCAAGCGGAAAACGACCGCTCGTAAGCCCGCGAAGAAGAAGGTCGCGCGTAAGACGATGAAGCGGAAGACCACGGCCCGGAAGCCGGCCCGTAAGGTCGCTCGCAAGTCGACGGCCCGCAAGACCGTTCGCCGGAAGACGGCTGCTCGCAAGCCCGCGAAGCGGAAGGTCGCGCGTAAGACGATGAAGCGGAAGACCACGGCCCGGAAACCGGCTCGCAAGGTCGCCCGTAAGTCGACGGTACGCAAGGCCACGAAGGCCCGTCGCAGCTCGGTCCGCAAGGCCACGAGCCGGCGTCGCCCCGTTGTCTACAGCCGGACGGCCAAGCGCCGCGCCTAATCGGCGTGGGGCGAAGCCTTTCGGTAAGAATGCGTTGGCGGCGGTCCGAAAGGGCCGCCGTTGCGCATTTCCGCTTTATGCGGAATGATCGAGTGTCTGATGCTGGGGAGTGTCAAAGTCGTTGGGTGCTGGGTGGCGCCCACAATGCTGGCTCGAAATCGCGACGGCGGATACCAGGATCATGAAAACCCATCGCATCAACCGACTTTCGGTTTTGAAATACTTTTTGATCGGCCTCTGTTTACTCGCTCCTTTTCCCGCTTCGGCGGCGGAATGCTGGCAGGGCTGGGGCTACCTGGTCGATGGCAAGACGCTTGCCTTCAAGAGTGGGCAAACGCTCTATGTGACCGATGGACCCGTCGAATGGGACCGCAAGCATTGGATAAGCCTGTATGCGGTGGACTCCAATACGGGACGCAGGATCTCCAATAAGAAGCCGGTTTTGATACGGCCCAGCCGTCCCTTCCAAAAGGGCTCTGGCAACTGGGGCAATATTATCGAGGACGTCGCGGAAGTGAACGGATCGCGCTGGTCCATGATGCTACGCCTATCGCATGTGGCACCGTCACCGCACGCCCGAACGCTCAACGATGAGTATTCGCGCTGGGCCTGCGGTTTGGAATAGGCGCGCATTAATATCTGGAAAAATCTAAATGGGGTTGCCGCGATGCGGGGCTGACCCCGCATGCGCCGATACGGGCTGCTTACGCGGGCTGTTGCGCGTCCCATTGCAAGGGGGTGCTGGCATGGACGTGGCTGCCGGCCTCGCCGGCGTTCACAAACAGACGGCGATCCTTGAGGGCTGCGATCGCGAAGATGCGGCTGTCCGACGGGTTGTTCACGCGCACCAGGCGGGCATGCGGCTGATGACCCGAAGGGGTGACGAATTCCGCAACTTGCCAAATCCAACCGGTGGAGTTCGCCTTGCGAACCAGATCGCCGATGTTGAAATCATTTCTGCCGGCCATGGGTCTCATCTCCATTTCTTGGGCGGCTGACTCTGCCGCTCGTCCATTTGGGTTGTGTGATGGCATTTTCGGTCTTCTCCGCATGGACGAGAATGTCGAATCAGAACTATCCATAAAGTAATAGATGCCTGTCCTTTCGCGGCAGACCTTTTTGACTAGTCCGATCGTACTAAGTTGGGGATCGTCTTGTAACCGATTGTTCTAAAAAAAGAAAATAATTCCTCAAAATCGGTAGGTGGGGATCGGTGCGTGGCGCTTCGGCCACCCGGATCTTCGGAGCCGATTTGTTTCGGTTACGTTACACTTTCGATATTTCGGCAAAGACGCCGAAGAGTCCGGTTCGCCATGATTTCTAGACCGCGCCCGCCTCACGGAATCGGACAATATCGGCGTCCGAATACCCGAGTTCTTTGAGAATGTCATCGGTATTCGCACCGAGCGTCGGCGGCGGCGTATCGACTCTTGGGCCGTCCTTAGCGAATTTGAAGGCCGCGATCGGTACGGTGACCGCTCCTTCGATACCGGGGACCGCATCGTGGCGGTGATACATGTTGCGCGTCTCCACCTGCGGGTCGTGGACCGCTTCCGCCACCGTCCGCACGCGGGCCGCGGGTACATGCCGGGCCTGCAGGAATTCTTCCCACTCCTGTGCCGAGCGCGTCGCGAAGATGTCGCGCAGGATCGCGGCCTCTTCGTCACGGTGTTCGGCACGGTATGCGTAACTCTTGTTGCCCATTTCCGGTTTGCCGAGGGCCTCCCATAGGCGGGCATGCTGTTCGGTGTTGCTGGCGCCGACCATCAGCGTGCCGTCCTTGGTGTCGTAGCTGCTGTGGCTCGCATGCCCGCGATCGGTGGTCTGCGGGCCGAGTTCCTTGCCGGTCCGCATATAGCCGGTGACCTGCGCGCTCATCAGGATGCCGGCGGTGTCGGTGAGGCAGCCGTCGATATGCTGGCCTTCGCCGGTCTGCACGCGCTGGAACAGCGCGGCGGAGATGGCGAAAGCGGCCGTGGTGCCTGTGCCGAAGTCGAGCACCTGCGGCCCGGTGCGCAGCGGTCCCGTATCCGGCCGTCCGGTGATGGACATGACGCCGGAATAACCCTGGATGACCTGATCGTAGGCGGTGTGCTGCCCGCGTGGCCCATCCTGCCCCCAGGCCGTCAGCGAGCAGTAGATCAGGCGCGGGTTGATCTTCCGCAGGTCGCTGTAGCCCAGGCCGAGTGCAGCCAGTGCGCCGGACCGGTAATTCTCGATCAGGACGTCTGCGCCTTCCGCCAGCTTCTTCAGGATCTCCTGGCCGTCGGCGGCCTTCAGGTCCAGCGTGATGCTGCGTTTATTGGATCCTTGGTTGAGATAAGCCGTGCCCATCTTGATCTCGTTGAGGTCCTTGTCCGGCCCACTCTGTCGGCTCTGATCCCCGTCGCCCGGTCGTTCCACTTTGATCACGTCCGCGCCGAGCAACGCCAGCTGATAGGCGGCGAACGGGCCGGCCAGAACATGCGTGATATCGATAATGCGGATGCCTTCGAAGGGGCGGGGCATGGTTCGGTTCCTTGTCGTTAGTCGGTTGTCTTGGGCGGTGCCTTTAGCAACAGCGCCAGCGGGATGCCGATCAGGCTGGTCGCGACCAGCAGCTTGAAGTCGTTCAGGAAGGCGATGGTCTGTGCCTGATGGGCCACGGCCTCGCTCAACTGTGCCAGGCCGGTGATGCTGTCGGTGCTCCAGAAGCCGCTGCCTTGCAGTTGCGCCAGGGCGTCGTTGAAGCGATTGACGTTTTCGATCAACACACCGTAGTTCACCTGCGTGCTGCGGGCCAGTACGGCCACGAAGACCGAGACGCCGATGCTGGCGCCGACCACGCGGGTCAATGCAAACAGCGAGGCGCCCTCGGTGCGCAGGGCCGCCGGCAGCGTCGAAAAGGTCACGGTGGTGAGCGATACCCACAACAGGCCGATCGCCAACCCGGTGACGCCGTTCACCGCGATCACGTCGAAGACCGGGACCTGCTCGGTCCAGGTCGCCATGTAGGCGCTGGGCGCGGCGATCAGGATCAGCGATACCACGATCAAGTTGCGATGCCCGATCCGGGCGGCGAGGTGGCCCGATAGCACCATGCCGATCGCGGTGCCGAAACCGCGCAACGAGATGACGATCCCGGCGGTGATCACCGGATAGCCTTGGATGTCCTGCAGGAACAAGGGTAACAGCAGCAGCGCGGAAAAGATGTTCAGGCCGAACAAGAAGATAAGGACAGTTCCGATCACGAAGTTGTGGTCCCGGAACAGGGCGAAGTTGATGAAGGGCCGCCGGGTCGTTGCGCTGTGGACGATGAAAAGGTAGAGCGCAAGTGCCGCGAGTGTCGCTTCGATGATGATCTCGGTCGACTGGAACCAGTCGTTCCGTTCGCCCCGGTCGAGCATGAGTTGGAAGGCGCCGACCGCGATCGCCAAGCTCAGGAATCCGAGCCAGTCGAGATGCTGTTCCTTCTTTTCAGTTTCCGGAACGGTGAGAAGGCAACCGATGAAGCCAACCACGCCGAACGGGATGTTAATGTAGAAGATCGCGCGCCAACTGAACTCCTCGGTGAGATAGGCCCCGACGCTGGGGCCCAGCACCGGGCCTAGGATCATGGCGATGCTCCAGGTCGTCATCGCGAAGCTGTGCCGCTCGCGGGGATAGGTGTCGAGCATGATCGCTTGCGACAGCGGCAGGATCGGCGCGCTGAGCAGGCCCTGCAAAACGCGATAGAGGACGAGCTGTTCCAGCGTATCGGCGGTGGCGCACAGCATCGAACTGAGCGTGAAGCCGCCGACCGCGATCAGAAAAACCAGTTTTCGGCCGAAACGGACGCTGAACCAGCCGGTCGCCGCGACACCGATGGCGTTCGAGACCAGGAAGGAGGTGAGGATCCAGCCGGCTTGGTCGGGCGTCGCGGCCAGGTTTCCCTTCATGTTCGGGAGCGCAATATAGGCGGTGGTCATCGCCAGGGAATGCAGAATCGACGCGATCAGCACCGGAACGGTGATGAACATGCGCTCTCCCGGCGTGAACGGGCCGGTGGCAATCTTGGCGATGGTCATTGTGGCCATGTCAGGTTTCATATATCCGAATTCAGCGGGGCTGACACCTAATGCTCACGCGGCCTCCTTGCCTTTCACGATTTATGGCAAAAATGCCATTGGAATCTGGGCGCTGGCGGCCCAGAGTAGGCCTTCCGACGCCCATCTTCCGGAGCGGACATGACCGATCCTATCCTGCTCGACCGCGACGAATTCGTCGCCACCATCACCTTCAACCGGCCTGAAAAGCACAACGCCCTGACGCGCGCCATGTGGTCGCAGCTCGGCGATATGGTGGCCGATCTGTCCGCGGACGGTGCGGTGCGCTGCATCGTGATCACCGGCGCGGGTGGCCGGGCGTTCAGCGCCGGCGCGGATATCTCGGAATTCGACAGCAACCGCGACACCGTCGAGGGCGCGCGGGCGGCGGCCGGGGCGGCGGACGACGCGATGAAGCAGATCCTCGACTGCCGCCATCCGACCTTGGCGGCGATCCGGGGCTATTGCATCGGCGGCGGGCTGGAAATCGCGTCCATGTGCGACTTGCGGATATGCAGCGATGACAGCACTTTCGGACTCCCGGCCAATCGCCTCGGTCTCTTCGTCACGCATCAGTATCTCGGCCGCATCGCCGAAATCGTCGGCCGCACGCGGGCGCTCGAGATCGTCCTGGCGGCGGAGAATTTCGGCGCCGAGCGCGCCGAGGCCATGGGCTTGGTCAACCGCGTGGTGCCGGCGGAGGACCTGCCCGTCGAAGCACAGTCATATGCGGTCAAGATCGCCGATGGTGCGCCCCTGTCCCAACGGTGGAGCAAACGGGTCATCCGCCGCTTGGCCGATCCTGCGCCGCTGACCGATGTGGAACGGGCGGGCGCTTACGACTATATCGACACGGAAGACTACCGCATCGGAACGAGGGCGTTCCGCGACAAGACAAAACCGAAATTCCAGGGGCGATAGGAATGGCAGACGGCACCGTGCGCGCGAACGAAGAGCGGCTTTGGCGGACACTGATGGATTTAGCGAAGATCGGCGCGACGCCGGGTGGCGGCGTCGGACGGATCGCGCTGACCGAGGATGACCGGAAGGCCCGCGATCAGTTCGTGACATGGTGCAAAGAGGCGGGCTGCGATATCCGCGTCGACCGGATGGGCAACATCTTCGCCCGGCGAGCCGGCCTGGATGCGGACCGTCCGCCGGTGATGACCGGCAGCCATCTCGACACGCAGCCGTTGGGCGGCAAGTTCGACGGCATTTACGGCGTGTTGGCAGGACTGGAAGTGGTGCGCAGTTTGAACGATGCGGGGGTGGATACCGTGGCGCCCCTCGATGTGGTCGTCTGGACCGATGAGGAGGGCGTGCGGTTCTCCGCGGGGATGGTCGCGTCCGGGGTTTTTGCCGGCAAGTACGATCTGGATTATGGGTTGGGTATCGTCGACGGCAAAGGCGTCACCTTCGGCGAAGCGCTCAAGTCCATCGGCTATGCGGGGACGGAAGAGGTCGGCGGCATTCCCGTTGAAGCCTTCTTCGAGGCGCATATCGAACAGGGACCGATCCTCGAAAACGACGCCATTCCCATCGGCGTTGTGCTGGGCGCGCAAGGGCAGCGTTGTTTTCGCGTCACCGTCGACGGCGAGGAAGGGCATGCGGGCACGCTACCGATGGAAATGCGGCGTGATGCGATGCTCGGTGCTGCCCGGATGATCGACGCGATCAACGGCATCGCCTTCAAATACGACCCGCACCCGGTCATTACCGTCGGTCTCGTTAACGTGCGGCCGAATTCGCCCAACACGATCCCCGGACAGGTCTATTTCTCGATCGACAGCCGGCACCCGGACAACGACACGCTGAAGGCGGTCGAGGCGGATATGCGGGCGGCCTGCGAGACGATCGCCGGCGACGGCGGCTACGGGCTCGATGTCGAACTGGTCAGCGAACGGGAGTCGACGGTCTTCCACCGCGATTGCGTCGAAGCGGTGGCGGATGCCGCCGATACCGCCGGGTTACCGTATCGTGAAATCTACTCGGGGGCGGGGCACGACGCTTGCAACCTCGCGCTCTGCGCGCCGACCGGCATGATTTTCGTCCCCTGCGAAGACGGCATCAGCCATAACGAGCGCGAGAACGCCCGGCCGTCCGATCTGGCCGCGGGTTGCACCGTGCTGTTGCACGCGATGCTGAACCGTGCCGGGGTCGCCTAGACTATTAATCGATCGTCGCCGCCAGTTCGGCGCAGGTGAAGAACCGCGCGCGTTCGTGTTCCTGGATCATCGTCAGGAAGCGGTCGAGCATCCGCAACCGTCCTGGATGGCCGATGAGCTGCACGTGCAGCGTCTGGTGATAGAAGCTGCCCGGCCGATCCTCGTAGGACCCGACGAATTCCTCGCTCCATATCTCGTAGGCGGTGGCGGCGGACCGCGGCATGCGGCCGGGAAGCGCGCCGTCGTATAGGAAATACGGCGCATCGGCGAGATGCCACTGCACCGGCAATTCGACGATCGGCAGCGGCTTGCCGTCACGTTCATGGCGGTAGGGCCGGCTGGTGTCGTGGTAGTTGGCGGACACGGTGATCCCGGCTTCGATCAGCAGGTCCAGCGTGTTCTCGGTGAATTCCCACGATGCCGAGCGCCATGTCGCCGGACGCTGTCCGGTGATCTTTTCCAGGGCGTCGATCCCGGCAACGAGATCTTTTTTCTCGGCGTCGCGGGTCGTGCCGACGGCGCTCATGTGGCTGTAGGTGTGGCTCGCCAATTCGTGACCCCGGTCGCCGATCTGCCGGACGGCGTCGGGATATCGGTCGGCGGTGACGCCGGGTATGAAGAAGGTCGACTTGACGCCGTGCCGGTCGAACAGGTCGAGCAACGGATCGAGCCCTTCGCGGATGGCGTAGGCGCCGTTCGACAGCATGACGGGCCGGTGTTCGTTCTCACCGATCTTGTTGAACCAGATCGCCTCGGCGTCGAGGCAGGTGCCGATGACGACGGGGAAAGTATCGGTGCTCAATGTGATGTCCTCGATGATTTGGCGGGCGGGCCTTATTGTCGCTAAAGTTCGGTGCCAGCATATCGCCGCCGGTGTTGTTCCGGCAACGTAAGGTCATGCCGGCCCACCAACCTGACGAACGCGGGCCGATGCGCGCGGGCGCGATGCTGCGGAGATATGAATGGCCACAGCCCTGATCACCGGTGCAAGCAAAGGAATTGGTTTGGCGATTGCCGAACGGTTGGCAGCGGCGGGCGATACCGTGGTCGGGATCGCCCGCAGCGAACCGGACCGGCCATTTCCCGGAAGCTATTACAGCGTCGATCTCGAAGACACGGCGGCGGCGCAGGCGGCATTGCAGGAAATTTGCGCAACCCATGCCATCGACAATCTGGTGAACAATGCCGGCTACTCGATTCCCCAGCCGTTGGGCGAGATCGATCTCGATGATTTCGACAGGCAGGTGGCCGTCAATCTGCGGGGCGCCCTGATCTGCACGCAGGCTTGTCTGCCGGCGATGCGCGCGGCCGGCCGGGGCCGAATCGTGAACATCAGCAGCCGATCGGTCTTGGGCAAAGAGGAACGCACCGGCTATGCGGGGGCGAAGGCCGGATTGATCGGGTTCACCCGCGTGTGGGCGCTGGAACTGGCCGCGAGCGGCATCACGGTGAATGCCATCGCGCCGGGCCCGATCGAAACTGATTTATTCCTGCGACATCATCCTGTCGGCAGCGAGGCCTATAACAATATCGCGCAGGCGGTCCCGGTCCAGCGGATGGGCAAGCCGGGCGATATTGCCGCGGCGACGCAATTCCTCGTTTCAGATGATGCGTCCTTCGTTACCGGCCAAGTGCTGTATGTCTGCGGCGGGCTAACGCTCGGCGCGGCACCGATCTAGGAGCCACCGATGGGCGCTCTCGAGCGATTGTTTCAGCCGCGCGGCGTCGCGATTATCGGGGCGTCGACCGATCCCGTCCGGGTGGGCGGCGCGCCGGTCAAGGCGCTGGCCGACTACGGGTTTGCCGGTTCGATTTACCCTGTGAATCCGAAATACGACGAAATCCAGGGTCTGAAATGCTATGGGGCCGTGTCGGAGATTCCCGGACCGTGCGACCTGGCGATCATCGCCGTTGCGGCCGGCGCGACGCCAAATGTGTTGCGCGCCTGCGGCGAAAAGAAGATCCCCTATGCGGTCGTCCTGAGCGGCGGCTACCGTGAAAGCGGCACGGACGGCGCGGCGCTTGAAGCCGAGGTGCGGCAGGTACTTGCGGAGACCGGCATCCGCATGATCGGCCCGAACTGTCAGGGTGTGATCAACCTGACCGACAGGATGTACGCCACTTTCGGCGCGATCGCGGCCGAGCCGGACATGCGGGCCGGCCGGGTCGCGATGGCTTTTCAAAGCGGCGGCTTCGGATTTACCATCGCGCTGCTTTGCGAACAGCAGGGCGTCGGATTCCGTTATCTCGTTTCCGGCGGCAACGAGACGGACATTAAGACGCCGGAGTTGCTGGACGCCTTCCTGGACGATGCCGAAACCAAGGTCGCCTTCGCGATGATCGAGGGGGTCGACGACGGGCGGGCGCTGCAGCGGGTCGGCCGCCGGGGCCTGTCGATCGGCAAGCCCGTGATCGTCTGGAAGATCGGCAATACGGAAACCGGTGCCCGCGCCGCTGCCTCGCATACCGCTAACATGACTGGTCAGTACGACATCTATCAGGCCGCCTTCCGCCAAGCCGGGATTGTTGAAGTGCGGGACGTGGAGCAGTTGCAGGACCTGTTCTTCGCCTTCGAAACGGCCCGGCTTCCGGCGGGTAATCGTGTCGCTGTCATCACGATCACCGGCGGGTCGGGGATCGCCTTCGCGGACCGTGCTGTGGAAGGCGGGCTGGAACTGCCGTCCTTCGAGCCCGCCACAACGGAAGCGCTTGAGAAGATCATTCCCGTGTTCGGGTCGACCGGGAACCCTGTCGACACGACCGCCAATCTGTTCAATCAGGTCGAGAATTTCACCAGCGCGGTCTCTCATGTCATCAACGATCCCAACGTGGATCAATTGGCGGTCCTGATGGCGTCCGTCAGCGGACCGACGGCCGAAGCGGCGGCACGTGCCGTCGTTGGGGCTGCGGACGCGTCGGGTAAGCCGGTAATTGTGGCGTGGTCGGCGCGGCGCGAACGCGCGGCGGCCGCCTACAAGGTGCTCGAGGAAGCGGGCATCCCGATCGTGCCAACGCCGGTCCGGGCCGCCGATGCAGCCGCGACCCTGTCCGAGTTCGCCGCTCGGCAGCGGCGACTGGCCGAGAAGCCCGAGATGGATTTCTCGCCGGTTGAGGTGGACCTGCCGGCGGGTGCAGGAGCGCTGGATGAAATCGCAGGCAAGGCGTTGCTGGCGGCGTACGATATTCCGGTCACCGAAGACCGAATCGTGCATCTGGGCGACGATCCGGCGCGTGTTGCGGAGGGCCTGTCTTATCCGCTGATCGCCAAGGTCCTGTCGCCGGATATCACGCACAAAACCGATGTCGGCAGCGTGCGCGCCAACTTGGAAGATGCCGACGCGCTGACCGAGGCGGTCGCCGAAATCGTCCTGGCGGCGCGGCACGCACGGCCGGATGCCCAGATCGACGGCGTGATCGTGTCGGAAATGGTGAGCGGCGCGGAAGTCCTGGCCGGGGTGATCAACGATGCGGTGTTCGGGCCGACGATCGCCGTCGGGCTCGGCGGCATCTACACCGAAGTGCTGCGCGATATCACCTATCGGGTTGCGCCCTTCGATACGGACGAGGCGCACGCGATGCTGGGGGAACTGCGTGCCCGTGCCTTGTTCGACGGCGTGCGCGGCGGTCCGGCGTTGGACGTAGGGGCGTTGGCGGAGGCTGTGTCCGCCCTGTCGCGGCTGGCCTGGGACCACCGTGGCCGTTTGGCGGAACTTGACGTCAATCCGCTGTTCGTCCGACCGAAAGGTCAGGGAATCGTGGCGGCGGATGCGCTTGTGGTTCTAAAGTAGCGGTTCAACCGTCAGGAGACCGTCACACATGTTCGAGCAGTTCGAGCGGCGCGAGATCGAAACCGCCGGTGCAAAGATCAATCTCGTCGTCGGCGGCGAGGGGCCGCCGTTATTACTGGTCCATGGATATCCGCAGACGCATGTCATGTGGCATTTGATCGCGCCGCGGCTTGCGGAGACCTATACCGTCGTCGCCCCGGACCTGCGCGGTTACGGTGACAGTTCCAAGCCGCCTTCGGGCGAGAAATCATCGAATTATTCGAAGCGCGCGATGGCGCAGGATTTGGTCGAAGTCATGTCCGCGCTCGGGTTCGAGCAGTTCCGGCTGGCGGGACATGACCGGGGCGGGCGTGTTTCCTACCGGCTGGCCTTCGATCATCCGGAGCGGGTCGAGCGGCTGGCATTACTGGATATCGTGCCGACGTGGGAGCAGCTCGAGCGGGTCGATACGGTTTCCGCTTACGGCACATTCCATTGGTATTTCCTGGGACAACCGTCGGATTTCCCGGAGCGCATGATCGGGGCGGACCCGGAGTTCTTTTTACGCTACGTGGTCGATAAATGGGCCGCATCGCCGGACCCGTGCGCGCCGGAAGCGATGGCGGAATATCTCCGCTGTTTCAGCAATCCGGAAACGATCCGGGCGACCTGCGACTGCTATCGGAACAACCCGGCGGCGGACTACGCACATGACGATGCGGACCGGGCCGCCGGGAACAAGATCGAGTGTCCGACCCTGGTGCTCTGGGGCGGCGGCGGCCGTCCGCATAAGGGACGCAACGTTTTGGAGACTTGGGACAATTGGGTATCGGATCTGCGTGGCAAGGCGCTCTCCTGCGGCCATTTCCTGGCCGAGGAATCACCGGACGAGACCTTTGCCGAACTCTCCGCCTTCTTCGCGGGTGAGTGAGGCACGCGATGGTTCGCAAAGGGATCGTACTTGCCGGCGGCGCGGGAACGCGGCTCTATCCGATGACCCGCGGCGTCAGCAAGCAGTTGCTGCCCGTCTACAACAAACCGTTGGTCTATTACCCGCTGTCCGTCCTCATGCTCGCCGAAATCCGCGAGGTGATGTTCATCTCCACGCCGGAGGACCTGCCGCGGTTCGAGCAGATACTCGGCGACGGGTCGGCGCTCGGCATGTCCTTCAGCTACCGCGAGCAGGAAAATCCGGAAGGCGTTGCCCATGCCTTCGTGGTCGCCGACGATTTCATTCAAGATGAGCCGTCGGCGCTGATCCTGGGCGACAATATCTTTTACGGCCAGGGTTTGCGCGACAAGCTGCGCGACGTAGCGAAACGCCGGGACGGTGCCACGGTCTTCGCCTATCGCGTCACCGATCCGGAACGCTATGGCGTCGTGGAAGTCGACGAGATCGGCGTGCCGGTCTCGCTCGCCGAGAAACCGGATCGCCCGCGCTCGAACCTGGCGATGACCGGTCTATATTTCGTCGACGGTACGGTCGCCCAGGTGGCCCGGTCGTTGACACCGTCGGCGCGTGGCGAGTTGGAGATACCCGACCTGCTGCGCAGCTACCTCGACCAAGGCAATCTGTCCGTCGAGTTCCTGGGCCGCGGCAACGCGTGGCTCGATACCGGTACGTTCGACTCCCTGCTCGATGCGTCGAACTACATCGCGACCATCGAACGGCGGCAAGGCCAGATGGTGGCCTGTATCGAGGAAATCGCCTGGCGCAACGGATGGATCGATAATCAGCAACTTCGCGCGCTGGCAGAGCCGCTGGCGAATTCCGGGTACGGCGATTATCTGCTGTCTCTGGCTTATGAAAGCAGTTGATGGCGGACGTTGCGAAGGCTGCACTCCCCTGTAACAGTTGCCCGCGTGAGCGCATTAAGAGACTGTTGGCGTCATGACGGATAACAAGAATCAGGGCCGCCGCAACGGACAGAACGGCGGGGTCGACGTGTTCGGCGTCCTGCGCGAACGGATTGCGAGTCATGCTTTGCCGCCCGGCAGCCGCCTGCGGGAACAGGACCTCGCGTCCGAATTCGGCGTATCACGGGCGCGTATCCGCGAAGCCTTCGGCGCGTTGGAACAGCGCGGGCTGATCGAACGCATTCCCAACCGCGGTGCGCTGGTTGTCCGTTTCGATCCCATGCAGATGTACGACCTGTACGACGTGCGCGGAGTGCTGCAGGCCTATGTGGCGCGATTGGCGGCGGAACGTGCGCCCGACGGCGCGTGGGACGAATTGATCGCGCTGTTCGGCGAACCACTGGAACAAGCACTGAACAAGGGTGATTTCGACACCTATCTTTCGGGTCTGGAGACGCTCCATCGCCGCATGATCGAACATGCGAATAACGCGATCCTTTCCGATATGCTGGACCTCATCTACGACAAGACGCGCGTCGTCTCCCGGCGCGTGATCATCCTCCCCGGCCGTGCCGAGGTCGCCTTGAAGACCCACCGGAAGCTTCTGCAGGCCTTGGCCGACAAGGATCCGGACCGGTCGGAAAAAGCGATAACCGAAATTCTGTCCGGCGCGCGGGCACTGCTCGAGAAATACCAAAGCTACGTAATTTAGCCGGCGCGCTAGATCGTAGACAATATTGTTGACAATAATTTGCGCTCTGGCCAGAGTGGCGGGAGAGCCGGAAGAAGAGGCCCTGCGGATAGTGCGAGTCGGCGTGTCGCTGCCGGCCAGCACCGATAGGGTCCTAGGTCGGGAGGGATACCAGCCGTGAATGCGGAGGCCGGCGGTGGACCGTTAACGGGGTTCACGGTGCTGGAGCTCGGAACAATGGTGGCCGGTCCGTTTTGCGGCCGGATGCTCGGCGATTTCGGGGCCGAGGTGATCAAGATCGAGGTGCCGACCGGCGATCCCGTACGGGCGATGGGGAAACGCGTCGACGGCAAGTCGCTTTACGCCTCGAGCATATTCCGCAACAAGCGCATGGCATCGATCAATCTACGAGACGAACGGGGCCGGGACCTCGTCCGCAACCTGGTCGAACAGGTGGATGTCCTGATCGAGAATTTCCGTCCCGGCACGATGGAGAAATGGGGCCTCGGATTCGACGACCTAGCCGCGATCAATCCCGGTCTGATCATGGTGCGCATCAGCGGCTTCGGACAATCCGGTCCCTACAGCCAGCGCGCCGGGTATGGCGTGATCGGCGATGCGATGAGCGGGATGCGTCACATCACCGGCGATCCGGACCGCCCGCCCGCGCGCGTGTCGGTGTCCCTAACCGACTACATAACGGGGCTGCATGCAGCCTATGGGGCGGCGATGGCATTGCTGGCGCGCGGCAGGACCGGCAAGGGTCAATGTATCGACGCCGCGCTGTACGAGGGCGCCTTCAACTTCATGGAACCCTATATCCCGGCCTACGAGAAGACCGGCTTCGTCGCGAACCGCACGGGCTCGCGGTTGCCGAATAACACGCCGAACAACCTGTTCGAATCGAAAGACGGCAAGTTCATTCACATCACCGCGGTCAGCGAGCCCACGTGGCGTCGCCTTATGGAATCGATCGGTCGTCCGGATGCGATCGACGACCCGCGTTTCGCGACATTGGTTACCCGCGCCGAGCATGAAGACGATGTGGATGCGATGATATCGGAATGGACAGGCGCGCATACGCTGGATGAGATCGACGCGGTGCTGCAGGAGGCGGGCGTTCCCGCGTCGCGCATCTTTACCATGCCGGACATATTCGAGGATCCGCATTTTGCCTCGCGCGACATGCTGGTGGATGTGGACGATGCGGAGCTTGGCACGGTCAAGCAAGCGAATGTCGTGCCGAAGCTATCCGCCACCCCGGGGGACATACGACACGCGGGCGGACAGGTCGGCGTCGACACGCTATCCGTGCTTCTGGAGCGGTGCGGTCTGAACGAAGCAGCCGTCAAGTCGCTTGAAGACGAGGGTGTCGTGTACTGTGGGGCCGCGGCGCCCGATGCGGCGTCAGAGACCGGGAATTGAGATGACGGACAAAAAACTCGTCGACGAGTACGAAAAACGCCGCGAGACGGCGCTCGCCATGGGCGGCGAGAAGAAACTGGAGCGCCGCCGCAACGCTGGCGTCATGAACGCGCGGGAGCGAATCGATTATCTTTTCGACACCGGCAGTTTCCTGGAGTCCGGCCTGTTCGCGACCTCCGCGCGGCCGGAGGATCGGGATTCAAGCCCCGGGGACGGCAAACTGTGCGGGTACGGCCGCATCGACGGCCGCGACGCGGTCGGCGTCGTGAACGACTTCACCGTGAAGGGCGCGTCGTCCGCCGCGACCAATATGAAGAAGATCAGCCAGATGCAGCGCACCGCCACGGAACGGGGCCTGCCGTTGGTCTTTCTCGGCGAATCGTCCGGCGCCCGCATTCCGGACAATATGGGCGCATTCGGCATGGGCAACCTGCTCGCCAACAATCCGGCGCAGTATCGCCGGCTGCGGGAGTCGCCCTGGGCGGCCGCGGCGCTCGGCATGTGTTACGGCTCGTCGACATGGTACACCTGCCTCGCCGATTTCAGCGTCATGCGCAAAGGCGCGGTGATGGCGGTATCGAGCGAACGGCTCGTCTCGATGGCGATCGGCGAAAAGGTCGAGGGCGAGGCGCTCGGCGGTTGGAAGATGCATGCGGAAACGACGGGTCTGGTCGATCAATTCGTCGATACCGACGAAGAGGCGATCGACGCGATCAAAACCTTCCTGAGCTACATGCCGACCCATTGCAACGAAGCTCCGCCGGTCCATGCCGTTGCGGCCGGTTCCGGCGATGCGGCGGCATCCGTCGGGGATCTGGTGCCGGATAGCCGATCGCAGGTCTATGACATGCGCAAGGTCATCCAAGCCGTAGTAGACACCGACAGCTATTTCGAGTTGAAGCCGCGCTTCGGCCGCACCGCGGTGACGGCGCTGACCCGGATCAACGGAAAGACCGTCGGCTTCGTCGGCAACAACCCGCTGTTCAAGGCGGGGGCGATGGATGCGCAGGCCTGCGACAAGATCATCAGTTTCATGGTCCTGTGCGATTCGTTTAATATCCCGCTCGTCTTCTTCGTCGACAATCCGGGATTTGTGATCGGGATCGAAGCGGAACGCCAGCGCGCGCCGGGCAAGATCATGAACTTCATGAACGCCCTGCAGCTCGTCACGGTACCGAAGCTGACGGTCATGATCCGGAAGAATTACGGTCAGGCGTATATCAACATGGGCGGCGGCAAGAACGCCGACGACGTGTGCGCTTGGGTGACCGCCGAGGTGAGTTTCATGGATCCGGCCTTTGCGGTGAACGTGGTGCACGGCCGCGAAGGTCAACGGCTCGAGGAGGAAGACCCGGCGCGGTTCGAGGCTGAGTTCGAAAAGATCAGCCTGGAGAACAGCGTTTGGGATTTGGCGGCCTGCTATGCGGTCCAACAAGTCATCAAACCCGAGGAAACCCGGGATTGGCTGCAGCGCATGCTGCAGATTCACGAACGGCGTCTCAGCAACGGCGTGGGCCAGCATCTCTTGAACAACTGGCCGACCAGCTACTAAAGGAAGCACATGTTCGAAAAAGTCTTGATCGCAAACCGAGGCGCCGTCGCGGCGCGCATCCTACGCAGCCTGCGGGCGATGGGCGTGAAATCCGCCGTCGTGTATTCGGAGGCGGACGCGGCGTCGCCCTATCTGGAAGAGGCCGACGAGACATTCGAGATCGGGCCGGGCAGCCCGCGCGAAAGTTACCTGAACCAGGATAAATTGATCGAGACGCTGCAGGAATGCGGCGCCGACGGCCTGCATCCCGGCTATGGCTTTTTGGCTGAGAACGCGGATTTCGCGGATCGGGTGGAGAGTACGGGCGCGACGTTCATCGGCCCGTCCTCCAAGTGGATATCCGCGATGGGCCACAAGACGCGCGCCCGCGATTTGGTCGCGGAGCATGGCATGACGGTCGGCGGCGGGTCGCGTGTCCTGACCCCGGATGACGATGCCGCGGCGGAAGCCGGCAAGCTCGGCTATCCGGTGCTGATCAAACCCGCGGCCGGCGGCGGTGGCATCGGCATGTTGCCCGCGCGGAATGACGAAGAGCTGGAGAAGGCGCTGAAACGCGCGCGGTCGATGGCCGAACGAGGCTTCGGCAATGCCGACGTCTATCTGGAGCGGCTGGTCGAGAAGCCGCGCCATGTGGAATTCCAGATCCTGGGCGATCAGCATGGCGGTGTGCGGCATGTCTTCGAGCGCGATTGCTCGGTCCAGCGCCGGCACCAGAAGGTGATCGAGGAAGCGCCGGCGCCCGGCGTCGCGCGCGATACGATCGACGCGCTGGCGACCGAGATCGCCGAAACGCTTCAGGCGCTAGGATACGACAACATCGGCACCGTCGAGATGCTGATGGGGCAGGACGGTAACTTCAGCTTCCTCGAGGTGAATACGCGGCTGCAGGTCGAGCACGGCGTCACCGAAGAGGTGACCGGCATCGATCTCGTGAAGGCGCAAATGCAATCGGCGGCGGGCGACGCGCTGGCGGATATTCTGCCGGCGGATATCGCCATCGACGGTCACGCCATTCAAGCGCGTGTCTACGCGGAAGACCCCAAGACGTTCTTCCCGTCACCGGGACCGCTGGAAACCTTTCGGCCGCCGGTGGAGTCTTCCGTGCGGGTCGATTCAGGGTATAAGGAGGGCCAGGACGTCACGCCGTTCTACGACCCGATGCTGGCGAAGGTGATCGCCCGCGCGGCGACGCGCGACGCGGCGATCGATAAACTGGTAGAGGCCTTGCAAGCGTTCGAAATTCGGGGCGTGAAGTCCAATATCCCCGCACTCGTCACCCTGCTTCAATCCGAGGCGTTCCGGGCGGGCGACGTGCATACCGGACTGACCCAGTCCGTCATTTCAAGCTAAATCCAGAAAGACAGGAGTTCGAAGAACAACAATGGCACGCGAAGAAATCCAATCGGAAGTGACCGGCACGGTCTGGAAGATCGAGATGGAAGTCGGGGCCGACGTGGCCGACGGCGATACGATCATGATCCTCGAGTCGATGAAGATGGAAATTCCCGTCATCTCGACCGAAGACGGCAAACTTGTCGAGCTGAAGGTCAAGGAAGAGGAGCCGGTGGCCGAAGGTCAGGTCGTCGCCGTGGTCGAGACCGACTAGCGAACGAGCGCCGGTCAGGAGAGCGAGGACGCAATGAGCTGGGAATCGGCCGTCGACGAGCTTCGGCGCCGCCGCGAGTGGGCGGAAGAACAAGGTGGTGTCGCGAATGTCGAACGCCAGCACGCGCAGGACCGCCTGACCGTGCGCGAGCGCATTGCCGGCCTTATTGATAGCGGCAGTTTTCAGGAAGTCGGCAAGCTGACCGGTGCCGAAGAGTATGATGGAACCACGCTCAACCACGTCACACCCGCACCGTATGTTATGGGGCTCGGAAAGGTCGACGGCCGGCCCGTCGCGATCGGTGGCGAGGATTTCACGGTGCGCGGCGGTACGACCGCATCGCTCGACAAGCGCAAGGGCGGCCAGGGCGGCTTCGTCGAGGATTTGGCCCATGGCTATCGCATCCCGCTGATCAATCTGATCGACGGCGCCGGCGGGTCGGTGACCTCGGCCAAACGGCGCGGGCACACGGTGTTTCCCGGCGTGGATAGCTTCGATCGGTCGATCGACCTGATGGGCGAGGTGCCGGTGGTCAGCGCGGTACTCGGTTCGGCCGCGGGCGGTCCGGCGGGGCGGGCGATGTTGTCGCATTTCTCCGTCATGGTGCGGGACAGCAGCCAGATCTTCGCCGCGGGACCGGCCGTCGTGCAACGATCCCTCGGACAGGTGATCAGCAAGGAGGACCTCGGCGGGCCGCATGTCGCGGTCGACAAGGCGGGGGCCATCGACAATGTCGCCGACAGCGAGGACGAGTGTTTCGCGCTGGTTCGGCGGTTCCTGAGCTACATGCCGCAGAATGTCTGGGAGCTTCCCCCGGTTGTCGATTGCGATGATCCGGTCGACCGGTGCGAGGACAAGCTGCTGTCGATCGTGCCCGAGCAACGCCGCCGCGCCTACAATATGCGCCAGTTGATTGAACTCGTGGTCGATACGGACTCGGTTTTCGAGATGCAGCCGAGCTTCGGCAAGGCATTGATCACCTGTTTCGCCCGGTTGAACGGTCATCCGGTCGGCATCGTCGCCAACAATCCCATGGTGTACGGCGGCGCGATGGACGGCCCGGCCGCACGCAAGCAAGTCCGGTTTATGGAACTGTGTGACATGTTCCGTATTCCCCTGGTTTTTCTGGTCGACGTGCCGGGCTTCATGGTCGGTTTGCAGGCCGAGGAAGCCGGCGTGCTGCGGGACGGCATGCGGGCGGTCTATGTTGCGTCGCAGGTGACCGTCCCGGTCGTCACCTTGGTCATTCGGAAATGCTACGGCATGGCCGGCATGGCGACCTGCCATAAGCGTGGCCTGGAATTCCGAATCGCTTGGCCTTCGGCGGAGTGGGGTTCCTTGCCGGTCGAAGGCGGGGTCGCGGTGGCCTATCGACGGGAGATCGCCAATGCGGAAGACCCCAAGCAGCGCGAACTGGAACTCGAAGAGGAACTGCGCACCTACGGTTCGCCGATGCGGACGGCCGCGGCCTTCGGTGTCGAGGACATCATCGACCCGCGCGAGACCCGGCCGTATCTCTGCCAATTCATTGAACTGGCCCGGACGCGCCTGAAAACCGAACTGGGACCCAAACTCAAGGCGGGTGTCCGGCCGTAGAATACGGCCTGACCGGTCGTGCGGGCAGTCGAGGAACGATCATTGAGTGATATCGAGTGCCGTACATGCCTGGTAACGGGGGCGGCGGGGTTCATCGGAAGCCATCTCGTCGATCTCTTGATCGACGACGGCCATAAGGTCGTCGCCGTCGACAATCTGATAACGGGCCGCCGGGAAAACCTGGCGCAGCATGACGGGAATGACCGCTTCCGGTTCGCGGAAACCGACATATGCGATCTGGACGGCATGCACGCCGAGATGGCCGGGGTGAATTGGGTGTTTCATCTGGCCGGTCTCGCCGACATCGTTCCGTCGATCCGCCAGCCGCTGCTGTATCACCGGGTCAATGTGGACGGCACCGTCGCGGTGATGGAGGCGGCGCGGGATGCTGGCGTCGAGAAACTCGTCTATGCAGCGTCCGGATCCTGCTATGGCGCGGACCCGGTGACACCGACCCCGGAGACGGCGGCGATCGATCCGGAATATCCCTACGCGCTGACGAAGTATCTGGGCGAGCGGATCGCCCTGCATTGGGGAAAGGTATACGACCTGCCCGTCACTTCGCTGCGCCTGTTCAATGTGTACGGGCCGCGCAGCCGAACGACCGGCGCTTACGGGGCCGTCTTCGGTGTCTTCCTGGCTCAGAAATTGGCGGGGGAACCGTTCACCGTCGTCGGGGACGGCACGCAGAGCCGCGATTTCACCTTCGTGGGCGACGTGGTACGGGCATTTCAGACGGCGGCATCCGCGGATGTCGCGGGCGAGGCCTTCAACATTGGATCGGGCGGCCATTACACCGTCAACCGGATCGTCGAGTTGCTCGGCGGCGACCGCGTGGCAATCCCGAAGCGTCCCGGCGAGCCGGACGTGACCTTTGCGGATGCCACGAAATTCCGGACGGCGACCGATTGGAAGCCCGAGGTAACCTTCGACGACGGCATCGCCATCCTGCTCGAGCATATCGAACATTGGCGCGATGCGCCGATTTGGACGCCGGACTCGATTGCCGATGCGACCGAGGATTGGTTCCGGTATCTCTCGCGGTGATGACCGGTTAGGCGATTTTGACCGGTTTGTCCGATAGCGCGGATTCGACGATCGCTTCGAAGACGGCCACCCCGTGAATGGCTTCTTCGGTCGGGAGCGGGTAGTCGGGCCCGCCGGCACAGGCGGCGGCGAAGGCTTCCAGCTCGGCCCCTTCCTTGTCGAATTTCGGATAGGTGGTCGTTTCGGCCGGTCCGTCGATCGGATAGTGCGTAAACGATAATTCGCCGCGTATCTCGATCGACCCCTTGGACCCGAAGATTTCGATCCGCTGCGTCGGAACGGTGGCGGCCAGGGTGCCGAGATATCCGGTCATGCCGTTCGCGAAGCGGAATAGGATCGACGTCGTATCGTCGATGTCGATTTCCACGGCGCGCCGGGTGCTGATGGCGCGGGCTTCCGTCATCGGACCGCAGAGATTGATCATCATATCGACCATGTGGATGCCCATGGCGCCCATGCCGCCGGCGGGGCTTTCGCGCCGGTTCGACCGCCAGTTGTCCGGATGAAAGCGCAACCCGCTGGAGCCGGAGAAGTTCGTCTCGATATGAAGGATGGTGCCTAGGGCTTCATCGGCCAGCCGCTTCTTCAATTCCAGCACGGAAGGCAGAAACCGCCGGTTATGACCGAGGGCCAGCACCCGGCCCGCGTCCGTGGCGGCGCCGACGGCCGCTTGGGCGCTTTCCTTGGACATGGTGAAGGGCTTTTCGACGAAGATATGCTTGCCGGCCCCGGCAGCGGCGATGATCTGGTCGGCATGCTGCTGATGCGGTGTCGCCAGGACCACGGCGTCGATTTCCGGATCTTTCAAGATGGCGTCATAGTCGCTGCCCAGGGGGAAGCCTTGCTTGTCGGCAAAGTCTTGCGCCTTCGACGGCGTGCGTGTGACCCCTGCCGTGAATTGTATCGCATCGCTTTTCCCTTG
Organism: Alphaproteobacteria bacterium; assembly: GCA_965228425.1. GTDB lineage: Bacteria > Pseudomonadota > Alphaproteobacteria > UBA8366 > UBA8366 > JAJFJD01. The sequence continues at coordinate 1,896,685 of OZ245815.1, forward strand.
GACCGAATTGACGAGAATCTGTCCCCAGCCCCCTAATCCGACAATCGCTGCCTTAAGCATGTGTCTCCCCCTGCGCTTCGTGTGCGCGCTGCACTATTGCCCTTAAAACAACGGCCGGCAAGGAGCCGGCCGCTGGAACGTCAATCCGTGTGAAGGATGATGGGTCTAGGACGCGGTCGAAAGTTTTTCCAGCCGGTTCCGCAATTGGCTGATCAATCCGTCGATGCCGTGCCGCCGCAAGATCGTCTCGAACTCGGAACGCTGCGTTACCGCCATGCTGACGCCTTCGACATAAATGTCGATAATCTTGTAGCGCTCACCGAGTTTGCGGACCCGCCAATTCGCGTTGAAGGCATTGCCCGCGGTTTGCTCGATGCGGGTATGGACGATGACGTCGCGTTTGCCGGCGGCGGATTTCTTGATCACTTTGAATCGCTCGCCGGAATAGCCCCCGAGGCGCACAGAATAGGTCTTGAGAACCCATTCGCTGAACAGCTTCTGGTAGGTGCCGCGCTGTTCGTCGCTCATCTTGCGCCAATATCCGCCGACGACGAACCGGCTGATCTTATCCATGGCGAAATCATCGCGGAGAAGGTCGCGGAACCGGTCCTCACGATCCTTCAGCGAGCCGTTCTGCGTCGACAGGACGTTGATCGCCTGATCCGCCAGTTTCTGAATGAAAACGATGGGATCGGTCGTTTGGCTCCGAGATTCGGCCGTTGCCGGAAAACTCAATCCGACGACCGTCATCAGGGCCGCTGCGACTGCGAAATGTGCCACCTTGTGAATAATCATGTTTCTTAGCCACCCGAAAGCGTCAAATGCTAATACGTTGGTACGTGACCGTTGAACTCTTGGACTAACGTATACCTAAATTTTGAGATGGGTTTAAACAAAATGCTGTGAAATTTCGGGGTATCTCCTAGGCGGATGAAATCCTTAACAGAATTCCCTAGATGCTTGGAAATATTGCGTTTTACTTTATCCAAAAGTGTTACTCATTATTGGCGGAAAGGAGTGTCGGGGTAGTAGTTTCCGCCGTTGCGTCACTCCGGGAACGATGGATTTCGACGCCCACGCTCGCGGCGTCGTGGATCGCCTCCAGCTTTTCCACGCGCACGGTGATCGCTTCGCTCCGGGGGTCTTCCAGGCACATCATCGCGACGTTGTGTGCAACGGTTTCAGCCAGCTTTACGTGTCCGCTGTCCGCCATGCGGCGGATACGTTCGACGATCCGCTCGTAGCAGATCACTTCCTGATAATCGTCGGCGGCGGGATCGTCCTGTTCGCGGACCTGCAGTTCCAGGTTCAGACGAACGCGCTGCCGCCGCTCTTCCTCATGCGCCCGCACGCCGATGCGCCAGGGAATGACGAGATCGCGGATGATGATGCGGTACACCGCCGGCGCATCGGCCAAGCTGATCGGCTCGGCGGGCGATTGTGAAGGGTCTTCGCGGCGCTGTGCCGTTTTCAACTGTAATGCTCCTTGCGGGCGGTGCTGTACGACCGCGACTGTTATCATATCTTGTGCGATAGTCGCGACGTCAAGGCCAGCCTATAGATCGACGAAAGAGTGGCAAGAGGATGACCGTCCTTCGATTAGATCAAGGCTTCGCATGGGGTACGCGAAGTTACGTCATGGGTGTACTCAATCTGACGCCGGATTCTTTCTCCGGCGACGGGTTGTTCGCGGCGGATGATGTCCTGCGGGCCTCGGTCGGCCAAGCAGAGGGATTTCTTTCGGCGGGGGCCGACATCCTCGATCTCGGTGGGGAGAGCACGCGTCCCGGCGCCGATCCGGTCACCGCGCAGGAAGAGACCGACCGGGTCATCCCGGTTATCGAGGCGATCCTGCACGCGCGGCCTGACGCCATCCTGTCGGTCGATACCAGCAAGGCGGTGGTCGCCGCCGCTGCGTTGGATGCCGGTGCCGCGATCGTGAACGATGTCTGGGCCATGATGGCGGATCCGGAAATGGCGGGCGTCGTGGCGCGGCACGGTTGCCCTGTCGTCTTGATGCATAATCGCAGCAAGCCGAAAGCGGTGGCCCGCGATGCGCGCCTGGGAGGACGGTATATCGGCGCGGACTATACCCATCTGATGGACGACGTGACCGCCGACCTTGATGCGCTCATCGCGCGTGCGGTCAACGCCGGGGTGTCGCGGTCGCAAATAATCCTCGACCCCGGAATAGGCTTCGGGAAAACGATCACGCAGAACCTCGCGTTGCTGAACAATCTGCACGCGCTGAAACGACTCGAATGCCCCATACTTATCGGACCGAGCCGGAAATCCTTTATTGGGCATGTCTTGGATGTCGAAGCATCGCAGCGCGAGGAAGGAACCGCCGCCGCCATCGCTATCGGAATTGCGCGTGGCGCCGACATCGTCCGTGTACACGATGTGGCGGTCATGGTGCGGGTCGCACGGATGACGGACGCGATCCTGCGGGCGCCGGCGGACGGGGGCGGCAAGGCCGACCCGGACGCGGCGTGATGGAGCAGGTTTTCATAGCGCTCGGCTCCAATCTCGGCGACCGCCAAGACAATTTGGATCAGGCGCTGAAGGCGATGGCCGCGATCGTCGACATCACGGCCCGGTCGTCCGTTTATGAAACCGATCCGCTGTATGTTGTTGATCAACCGGTGTTTCTAAACATGGTCGTGGCCGGTGAGACACGGTTAGGAGCCGAGCCTTTATTGGCCGAACTGAAGCGTATCGAGGTTGAAATCGGGCGGGTCCCCGCGCGGCGCAATGGTCCGCGGGTCATAGACCTTGATATCCTCTATTACGGTGACCAAGTGATGGATACGGGCCGATTGATCGTGCCACATCCCCGGATCGCGGAGCGTATGTTTGTCCTCGAACCGCTTTGCGAAATTGCGCCGGAATGGCGTCACCCGGTCTTGAAAAGGACCACCCGGAAGCTGTTGGCGGGGTTAAAGGAAGGTCAATAAACAATCCGTGGCAAATTGCCGCGATTAAGAGAAATATAATAAACTTGCAATATAAATAAAGTTTGCCACATTATTCAGTGTAAGTTTGTTTGGAAGATTAGTGAGCAAGTCTATGACCACAATAAAATGCGCAATCGACGAAGGTCGGATTGCACGGTTGCGGCCCCAGGCGGGAAAGTGGTTCCGCAGCCTTCGTCAGTCGGCCGAAATCACCGTGATTGAACTCGCGGAACAGGTCGGTGTCGACATCGAAGAGGTCGAAGCCTACGAGCATGGTGCGGAGGCAGTGCCCGCTGCGCTGTATCCGGACTTCGCCGCGGTCTTCGGCGTTTCCGTTCAGGACTTCGCCAAATCTCGTTTGATGTTCGAAAATCCGAGCGCCTACGAAGCGCTGTTCGGGTCCTTGCCGGAAGACCTTCGCGCCGCCGCGTAGGGCATCGGTATCCGCCCTAGTGGCGGATCGAAATTCATGACACTTGCCGTGAACGGCGGCCCGTGAGGGCCGCCTTGTTCTTTTGTGCGGGATATCTTCGGCGTTGGAGCGTTTTGGGCCGCGTTAGAGCAGGTCCTGTTCGATCGCCATGGTGGCTTCGCCGCCATCGGTGATGGCCGTCGCCAGCGCATCGGCCTGTGGCAGAATTTGTGTGGCGTAGAATGCCGCCGTGCCGAGTTTCGATTCATAGAATGAATGATCGCCGCCGTTCTTCAGGCCGGTCGCGGCGCCGGATGCCGCCCGCGCCATCGCGGCGCCACCCGCAACGATCCCGAACAATTTCAAATAGTGACTGGCCCCGGCCAATGCCAAGGTCTGGTTATCCGGCCCCGTTTCGACCAGCCAGTCGGTCGCCCGGGCGAGAGCATCGACCGCGGCGGACAGGTGGATTGCGATTTGCGCCGCGGGTCCGAGGTCCGCGCCGTCGAGCGTTTTGATCTCCGATCGCAGGCTCTCGATATAGTCGTTCGCGGCCGTCCCGCCATCGCGCAGAACTTTCCGGCCGACCAAGTCGATCGCTTGGATGCCGTTGGTGCCTTCGTAGATCGGTGCGATGCGGGCGTCGCGGTAATGCTGTGCCGCGCCGGTCTCTTCGATGTATCCCATGCCGCCGTGAATCTGGATCCCGAGCGAGGCGACCTCGACGCCGCTGTCGGAGCACCAGGCCTTGACCACGGGGATTAGCAGATCGACGCGCGCCTGGGCGGCCTGACGCGCGTCCGCATCCGGGTGGCGCTTGGCGATATCGAGATAGGCGGCCGCTTCGTAGGCGAAACCGCGCATGGCCTCGGTCTGCGCCCGCATGGTCATGAGCATGCGGCGCACGTCGGGGTGCTGGATGATCGGGCCGAACTGCACGCGGTCGCGCGCGTAATCCCGCGCTTGCTGATAGGCCCGCTCGGCGATGGCGAGGCCGGAGATGCCGATATTCATGCGAGCATTGTTCATCATCGTGAACATGCAGTGCAGGCCCTCGTTTTCCTTCCCCACCAGATAGCCGATCGCACCGTCATTTTCGCCGAAGGCCATCACGCAGGTCGGGCTCGCATGGATACCAAGCTTGTGCTCAAGCGAGACACAGCGCACGTCGTTCCGCTGCCCAAGGGTGCCGTTCGAATTGACAAGGAATTTGGGCACGATGAAGAGAGAGATCCCTTTCGGCCCTTTCGGAGCGTCGGGTGTCCGGGCGAGCACCATATGCACGATATTGTCGGTCATATCGTGTTCGCCATAGGTGATGAAGATTTTCTGGCCGGTGATGCGATAGTGGTCGCCCTCGGGTTCGGCCTTGCTGCGCAGGGCGCCGAGATCGGACCCCGCCTGTGGTTCCGTGAGGTTCATCGTGCCGGTCCACTCACCGGAAACCAGCTTCGGCAGGAAAGTGTCTTTCTGCGTCTTCGTCCCGTGGGTGGTGAGCAGTTCGACGGCGCCGAGGGTCAGGGTGGGGCACAGTGTCCATGCGGTATTTGCGGCGGCGAACATCTCCATCGCCGCGACTGTTACGAGCCACGGCAAACCCTGGCCACCGTAGTCCGGGTCGAACGGGATACCGGCCCAGCCGCCGTCCGTGAAGGCGCGATAGGCGTCGGCGAAACCGTCGGCCGTTCGCACCACGCCGTTTTCGACCGATGCGCCCTGCGCGTCGCCGGTCGCATTCAACGGCGCGATCACTTCGCCCGCCAGCTTGCCGGCTTCTTCCAGGATGGCATCGACGAGGTCGGTGCTGACCTCTTCGCAGCCGGGTAGACCGGCGACCCGCTGCAACAGGCCGAGATCGTCGAGCGTGAAGCGGATATCCGAGAGCGGAGCGGCATAGGTCATGGCAGATCACCTATTTCATCGGTTGATTGATCCGGCGCGTCGGGAGCCCGGAATTTCACGATTATTCGATCTCAGCGTTAAGAAGTTGCGAATCAATCTGGTGCGATTTATGACAAGTTCTACAGCATCTTACCGGGGTTCATCAGCCCCTTGGGGTCGATGGCGGCCTTGAGGCGGCGCATGAGCGACAAATCCAAATCCGGCTTGTAGTGCTGTAACTCGTCCCGTTTGAGCTGGCCGATGCCGTGTTCCGCACTGATCGAGCCGCCCATCTCGACCACGATGTCGTGGACGATCCGGTTCACGTCGTGCCAATGCTCGAGATAGGCCTTTCGCTCCATCTCCGGCGGTTGGGAAAAGTTAAAGTGCAGATTGCCGTCGCCGACATGCCCGAAACTGCAGGGCCGGATGCCCGGCATATAATCGATGACCGCCTGAGTCGCGGCGCGGACAAAATCCGGCACGCGGCTGACCGGTACGGATATGTCGTGTTTAATGCTGCCGCCTTCGATCGCCTGCGCCTCGGTGATGCCCTCCCGGATTTTCCAGAAACTGTCGCGCTGCGCATCGGATTGCGCGATCGTCGCGTCGAGGACGAGTCCGTCTTCGAAGGCGCTCTCGAGAAACGCCTCCATGTCGCCGGCCATGCCGCTGTCGGCGCGGGCGCCCGAAAACTCGATCAGGGCATAGAGGTCGTTCCGGTCCTGCAGGGGATCGGTGATCCCCGGAATATGCTTCATCGCGAGGTCAATGCCGAACCGGCCGATCATCTCGAAGCTGGAGACTGCATCGCCGCTGGCCTCGCGGGCGCGGGCCAGTAGTTCGATGACCGCATCCAGGTCGCGCACGGCGGCGAAGCATGTCTGCACGTCCTTCGGCAGCGGAAAAAGCTTGAGCACCGCCGCGGTGATGACGCCGAGGGTGCCTTCGCTGCCGACGAACAGGTGCTTCAAATCGTAGCCGGTGTTGTCCTTCCGCAAACGGCGCAGGCCGTTCCACACCTGCCCCGACGGCAAGACCACTTCGAGCCCCAGCACCAGGTCGCGCGCGTTGCCGTAGCGCAGCACGTTCACGCCCCCGGCGTTCGTCGAGAGGTTGCCGCCGATCTGGCAGGACCCTTCCGCACCCAGGCTCAGGGGAAAAAGGCGGTCGGTCTCCGCGGCGGCGGCCTGGATATCCTGCAACACGCAGCCCGCGTCGACCGTAATCGTGTAGTTCAGCGGGTCGACGTCGCGGATCGCCTTCATGCGGGCCATGTTCAGGAGGATTTCGTGGCCATGCGATTGCGGGGTAGCGGCCGCGCACATGCTGGTGTTGCCGCCCTGGGGCACGACCGCGATGCCGTATTCGGCGCACACGGTCATGACCTGCGCCGTTTCCTCGGTGGATGCGGGGCGCACGAGCATGGCGCAGTGCCCGGAAAAATGTCCACGCCAATCGGTCAGCAAGGGCGCTTGGTCGTCGGCTGCCGTGCTCCAGCCGTTGTCGCCGACAATGGATTTGATGCGATTCAGGGCTTCGCTGTCGGGGGCGGCGGGCGCGGCGTCGGGTGCCATGGCGGCGATCCTATGAAATGGGAACTCCTAGGGATTTAGAACAAGCACGGCAACAGGTCAAAGCATCGCGCGACGTAGACCGGCTGGGCGGTCCTATATCGTCATCGCCCTGGAAATGGACGTGTCATTCATGTCAGTCTGCCGGCAACCGCAACGCAGGAATGAAGGATCCGCCCGCCGATGCCACCGAAGAAGAATCCTTTGCGATTGAACAAGCTGCAGCTCAAGGCGCTGACCATCATGCAGGCCTATGCGGAAACCGATCACGGCGCGCCGGACGAGGAGGCCGAAGGCGGCACGAAGATCACTATGCCGCAACCGCATGGTGATCATTTTCACGTGGGCGAAAGCGTTGTGTTCCTTAAGGACGCCAGCGGTCTCCGGAATCAGGGTGTCTGGGCTGCGCTGGAGCGCAAAGGCCTGATCAAACCGGTCATGTTCCCGGTGGTGTGCACGCTGACCCGCGCCGGACTTTCATACGATACCGGCGTCGGCGACAGCATCCTGCACCAACCCCATCACTGATCCTCCGGGCCGTCGGCTCACGGCCAATATTTGTGCGCTATTCTGTTGTGCGCATCGTCCCGACTTTGCCGGATATTGATGCTAATCGGATGCCCCACTCTCAATGATTGTGCATATTCCAAAATTTCAATCGATTTTTTACGAATTTGTAACGTCTGTTGTCTAAAAATCAGTCAAATTTCCGATAACGATCCGTCTGACTAATTCACGCGCATTTCACACAAAATTAGCTCGGGTATTACGCGGAGGCCTTCGATGGCACGTCTTTCTGCGCGCGTTGCGCATTTTCTGATTATTCTCGGCATGGTTGCCGGCTTGGGCTCGGTCGGTGTTCGGGCCGATCAACTGGCCAGCGCCTACAAGCGGCCGGAATCGATCCCATTTCCGGCCGAAAATCCCTACACGCCGGAAAAGGCCGCCCTTGGCAAGATGCTGTACTTCGATCCGCGGGTCAGCAACGGCCAGAACATGAACTGTGCAAGCTGTCATAACCCGTCTTTCGGATGGGAAGCACCGGTGCCGCTCGCAATCGGCAGCCAGAATACGCCGCTGGGCCGCCATGCGCCGACCGTGTTGAACCAAGCGTGGTCGGATGAGTTCTTCTGGGATGGGCGCTCGAAAACGCTGGAAGATCAAGCGGCCGGACCGATCACGGCCGATGTGGAAATGAATATGCCGCTCCCGAAGCTGGTTGAGCGGTTGAGTGGCATCGAAGATTACGTCACTTGGTTCGATAAGGTCTTCCCGAAAAAGGGCATCACTCAAAAAACGATCCTACAGGCGATCGCGACCTATGAGCGGACTGTTGTCGCTAGTTATGCACCGTTCGATGCGTGGGTGGATGGCGATGACAAAGCCATTTCGGAGTCCGCGAAGCGTGGGTTCAAGTTGTTCACCGGCAAGGCGCGTTGCGCCGATTGCCATTCGGGCTGGAATTTCACCGACAACAAATATCATGACATCGGCCTTCCCAGCCAAGACATCGGGCGGGGGGCAATCGAAAAGCACAATCCGCAGGCGAAGCACGCGTTCAAGACACCGGGCTTGCGCGACCTGACGCAGCGCATGCCCTTCATGCATGATGGTTCGGTCCCGGATTTGTATGACGTCGTGGCGCATTACGTGAGCGGCGGTGTGCAGCGCCCGTCGCTGTCGCCGCTGATGAAGCCCTTGAATCTCAATCAGGATGAAATCGCGGACCTGATTGCGTTTATGGAGTCGCTGACCGGCGAAAAAGCCGTTGTCGCACTCCCCATCCTTCCGAATTGAGGCCGGCCATGTCGATCAAACAAAAAATTCTTTTCGGATTTCTCGCTGTAATCGCCATTGGTGTCATCCAAGGCCTGTTCATGATCCGCAGCATTTCGACCATTGCCGAAACGACCGATGTCATCTTTGAGAAACCGTTGACGGCGGTTGCTGGCGCGCGGGGGGCATGGAGCCGGTTTCGCGACGCGAGCGGCCATGTTTCCTCTGTCCTGGAGATGACGTATCCCATCGATAGCCGATCGTCGTTGGTGACTTACGAACGTCTCTACGCGGCCTTCCAGGCCGATATCAAGACGGTTCAAGCGCGCACGATGTCGGACGAAGCGTCAAGAATTGTCCAGGACGTGACGAAAGTGAGCGATCGCTGGCACACGTTGGCGCTGCAATTGTTGGGCAAAGAGCCGGCACTGACGATTCCGTCCCCGCATGTCATGACGCGCCTTGAGAAGAACGTCGCGTCGAAACTTAACGATCTGGTGTCGATCACCATTGCCGACGCACAGGCCCTGCGCGAAGCGACGGCGACCGAAAGCGAAATCCGGACGCTTTGGTCGACCGGTGCATTGGTCGCCAGCTTGATTGTTGGTGTTCTTTTGGCCTTGGGGATCGCCTGGAACCTAACCCGGCCGCTCGAACATCTGAAACTGACGATGCTCAAAATATCTCAGGGCGACCTGGATCAAGAGGTAACCGCCGTTGGCCGAAAAGACGAGATCGGTGAAATGGCTCAAGCTGTGCAGGTGTTCAAGGACAATGCGATCCAGATGGAAGAATTCCGGGTTGCTAAGAAGAACGAGCGGATCCAGGCTGAGGAAGAAAAAAAGAACGCCATGCGCGCGCTTGCCGATGAGTTCGAGAACCAGGTCATGGCTGTTGTCGAAACGGTCTCCGAATCCGCCTCCCGGCTGCAGGATACGGCGCGATCCATGTCGGCGACCGCAGGATCGACAAACGAACGGGCATCTTCCGTCGCATCGGCATCGGCGGCCGCGACCGGCAACGTTGAGACCGTGGCATCGGCGGCTGACGACCTGTTTAAATTGATCAGTGATACGAGTATTCAAGTGAATAAATCCACCGACATTGCGGCGCGTGCGAATGGGGAAGCGGCGCGTACCAATGAAACGGTGCAGGGGCTCGCGACCGCGGCCAAAAAGATCGGTGAGGTCGTCAACTTGATCCACGATATCGCGGAACAGACGAATTTGCTTGCGCTCAACGCAACGATCGAGGCCGCGCGCGCCGGCGAAGCGGGTAAAGGGTTCTCGGTCGTTGCATCCGAAGTGAAGAACCTGGCCAATCAGACTGCGCAAGCGACCGAGGAAATCAGTACGCAGATCAGCGAGATTCAATCGGTCACCGGCGAAGCCGTATCCGCGATCGAAGGTATCGGCGAGACGATCGGCGAACTCGGCGGTATCGCGCAGTCCGTCGCCACCGCCGTGGAAGAGCAGAGGACCGCGACGCAGGAAATCGCCCAGAATACGCAGCAGGCGGCCTCCGGAACCAAGGCGGTCAGCGGGACCATCGACGAGGTGACGCAAGCAGCATCCGAAACCGGGACGTCCGCCCAGGAAGTGCTGGAAGCTGCGTCGGACCTGTCTCAACAGTCCGAAAGCCTGCGGCAAGGGGTGACGACCTTCCTCGGCAAAGTGAAATCGGCCTAGGGCGTTTCGCCAGCCTCGGCGGCGCGGCGCAGGCGGTCGTTGATCGCCCGGCCGAGGCCGGTTTGGGGGATCGGGGACACGGCAATCGTGCTGTACTCTGGCGAGTCCAGCGCGTGCAGATGGGCGAAAAGGTTCGCTGCCGCTTCGACCAGATCACCGCTTGGGCTGAGGTTTTTAGCCGCCTTATTCACCGGACCAAATCCCAACAAGGCTTCGCCCGGTTGCGCGGCTTTGGCGTTCATCCGCACCGGGCGGGACGGGGCGTAATGCCGGGTCAACATGCCGGGCGATTTCGGCGCCTCGTCGTCGGATTGGGCAATAAGGACCGGGCCGTCTAACGCTCCTTCGATCTCTTCCTGCGGCAGGCCGCCTTGGCGCAGGATCACCGGCGTCTCTTCGGATAGGTCGAGCACGGTGGATTCCAGGCCGACGGCGCAGGGGCCGTCATCCAGGATCATCGCGACATGGTCACCCAATTGTTCCGCGACATGATCGGCCGTGGTCGGGCTCAAGCGGCCCGACCGATTCGCGCTCGGTGCGGCAATCGGGCGCGCGGTACGGCCTAGCAATTGCCGGGCGCCCGCATGCCTAGGGACCCGCACCGCGACCGTTTCAAGCCCGGCGCTGGCCAGGCGCGACAGGCCGCAGTCCGGCCGGCGCTGTAGGACCAAGGTCAGCGGGCCGGGCCAGAACCGCGCGGCCATTCTTTCCGCCGCCGGTGTCAGGACGGCAAAGGCCGCAGCCTCGTCCGCATCGACAACATGCAGGATCAAGGGATTGAAACTCGGGCGATTCTTCGCTTCGAAGATGCAGGCGACGGCGGTGTCGTTGGTCGCATCCGCGCCGAGGCCATAGACCGTCTCGGTCGGAAAGGCGACCAATTCGCCGGCGCGCAGCAGGTCTGCGGCGCGGGCGATTGACTCCGGTTCCATGGCGGTGATGCGGTCCATGGCGCTGCCTTACACGGGCGGAACGATTGTGGCAAGCGATGCGCGGTTGGGGGTTGCCACCCACCGTGGCAGGCGGCAATTTGGGGCCGACGTGATTCGAGGCATCGACGGGGGAGTTATGGCGGGCAAGATCTTCACGATCGCGCAGCAAAAGGGCGGCGCGGGCAAGACGACGGTGGCGGTTCATCTCGCGATCGCCTGGGCGCAGCAGCGGGGCAAGAAGGTCGCTATCCTCGATACCGACCCGCAGGGCAGCACCAGCATTTGGTACGAGGCACGGGAGCATTATCTCGGCGCCGACGAGACCGGCATCACCTTCCGCCGGGCGAAAGGCATCCGCGCGGTGGATGAGGCCCGCAAGTTGGCCCGCAGCCATGACGCGGTGCTGGTCGATATGCCGCCGCATGCCTCAACGTCGGCGAATGCGGTCATCCGGGCCGCGACCCTGGTCGTCATTCCTGTGCAGCCGACGCCGCTCGATTTCTGGGCGACCCTGCCGACCCTCGAGATCGCCGCCGGCGACAAGAAGCCGGTATTGCTGGTGTTGAACCGTGTGACGCCTCGCGCGCTGCTGACGGCGACGATGATCACCCGTCTCGGCGAATACAAGGTGCGGGTGGCGAAATCGCCGCTCGGCAACCGCGTCGCCTTTGCCGAAAGCATCGGCGCCGGGCGGACGGTATTGGAGACGCGTCCCCGCAGCGTGGCGGCGACCGAGGTGCGCGCGCTGGCTCGGGAAATCATTCGCCGCGCCTGACCGGAGGGCCGTTGGGAACGCCGGTTTCCGGGTTTTGCGTTTCCGGCATTTGGCCGCTAGGCTCCGCCCGCAATACAGGGAGCGGACGCCATGAGTGAGAACACGACGAAATTCAAGATCGCGAATATTCCCGGCGACGGCATCGGCAACGAGGTCGTGCCCGAAGGCTTGCGGGTGCTCGAAGCGGTTGGCCAGAAATACGGCATCGAATACGAATACAGCGACTACGACTGGAGCTGCGAGCGCTACGCCAAGGTCGGCAGCATGATGCCCGACGACGGCATCGAGCAGCTGCGCGACAAGGATGCGATCTTCCTCGGCGCCTGCGGCTTCCCGAACGTGCCCGATCATATCTCGCTCTGGGGCCTGCTGATCCCGATCCGCCGCGAATTCCAGCAATATGTTAACCTGCGCCCGGTGCGCCTGCTGCCCGGGATCACGCCGCCGGTGCACGGCTACGATCCCGGCGATATCGACTTTTACGTCGTCCGCGAGAACTGCGAGGGCGAGTATTCGTCGATGGGCGGCCGCATCTACGAGGGCCTGTCCAACGAGTTCGTCATCCAAGAATCCGTTTTCACGCGGATGGGCGTCGACCGGATTCTCAAATACGCCTTCGAACTGGGCATGAAGCGCGAGGGCAAGCATGTGACCTCGGCGACCAAGTCGAACGGCATCATCTACACCATGCCCTATTGGGACGAGCGCTTCGCGGCGATGTCGGAACAGTATCCCGACATCAAGACCGACCAATTCCACATCGACATCCTGACCGCGCATTTCGTGCAGCATCCGGACTGGTTCGACGTGGTGGTCGGCAGCAACCTGTTCGGCGACATCCTGTCCGACCTGGGACCGGGCGTGACCGGCACCATCGCGGTGGCGCCGTCGGCGAACATCAATCCGGAACGCGACCACCCGTCCATGTTCGAGCCGGTGCATGGTTCCGCCCCCGACATCGCGGGGCAGGGCATCGCCAATCCCATCGGCCAAATCTGGTCTGCCTCCATGATGCTCGACCACTTGGGCCAGCCCGAGGCGGGGGCTGCCGTGGTCAAGGCGATCGAGACGGTCCTCTCCGAATCCGGTGCGCCGCTGACCCCCGATATGGGCGGCAAGGCGAACACGCAGGATCTGGGCAAGGCCATCGCCGACGCGGTCGAGTAGGGGGAGAAGCTTGTTCTCTCTTCCATGTCACTTCCGCGAAAGCGGGAGTCCAGGGGCGGAAAGGTGGATTCCCGCTTTCGCGGGAATGACAGCGTAGGGGTGTAAGGCAAAGCATGACCAGCCGGTATTTCGAGGACTGGACCGTCGGCGACACGGTCGAAACGCGCGGCATGACGATCACGGAATCGCAGATCGTCGATTACGCGATGCGCTACGACCCGCAGCCGATGCATGTGGATCGGGTGTTCGCCGACGCCGGGCCGTTCGGCGAGCTGATCGCCAGCGGTTTCCATACCATGTCGGTCTGCTTCCGGCTGTTCTACGACATGGGCTATATGGCGGAGTCCAACATCATCGGTATCGGCCTGGACGAGGTCCGCTGGACCGCGCCGGTCCGTCCCGGCGATACGCTACGCTGTACGGTGGAGATCGTGTCGCTGACGCCGTCCCGCTCCAAGGCCGACCGCGGCACCATGTCCTTCAAGCTGACCGCCCGGAACCAGGACGACATCGACGTGATGCATTTCACCAGTACCTGCATTCTGAAGAAGCGCGCCGCGGCCGGTTGAGATGAGCTCGCTTTTCCGCACGGTGGCGTTTTTCCTGCTGCTGGGCTGCGGTATTGTCCGCGCGGACACATCGCCGCCGGGAGAGGGATGCCGCACCGTCTACGTCGCCGATCACGGCTGGCATACCGGGCTGATCGTTCTGGCGCAGGATTTCAAGCCGCGGGCCTCGTTGCGGACGACGTTTTTCGACGACAAGCGCTGGATCGAGGTGGGGTGGGGGGATGCGGCTTTCTATCAGGCCGAGGAGACGTCCTTCACACTGGCGGTGCGGGCCTTGTTATCGCCGACCGATGCGGTAATGCATGTGTATGCGTTCGACGGTGCGCCAACCAAAAACTTTCCCGAAAGCACGGTACAGCCGGTGCGGATGACGGCGGCGGGATATCGCAAGATGCTCGACTTCGTGCAGGGCGAGTTCACGCGCGATGCCGATGGCGCGCCGACGCCGGTCAAACGCGGGCTCTACGGGCGCAGCTATTTCTTCGAGGGCGAGGGCAGTTATTCGCTCGCCCGGACTTGCAACACCTGGACGGCGGAAGCGTTGCAGGCGGGCGGCGTCGCCATCGATCCGTCCAACGCCACCACGTCCGGCGGTGTGATGGATCAGATCGCCGCGCTGAGCGGCGGGTGTTGAGCGGCAGCGCCGCGCGTTAAGCTGTCTTCGGTTGCAACTCGCGCGCTTTCTTCTCCAGATCGGGTAACACCGCGGCCACGAGTTCCTCGTCCAGCGCCAACGCGACATCCGGATATCCCGCCGCCTCGATCATCGGGCGCAGCTTGCGCGCCTTCAAGGCGTCGAGGGTCCACTCCAACTGATCGGGAATCAGCGTCTTGTCCCAATAGATGCGGTGGTTCTTATAGCGCGGTCCGTAGTGATAGTGCGGCGCGTTTTCGAAACAATCGAAGGCGAGGATTTCCGTTTCCTCGGAATAGGAATCGCTCGGCGTGCCCGCCAGGTCGGTCAGCACATGGATCGCCAATCCGCCGTCGCCGTTCAGCGTCCGCATCTCCAGACCGAAGCGGATGTTGCCCGCTTCGAACATGTCGGTGCCGCGGTTATGCTTGACCGTGCGCCGCCCATCGACGAAGGCTTCGCGCGCGGCCGCTTCCACCTCGTCCAGCTTCGTGTCGACCAGCGCCATGTCCAGATCGCCGGCGACGCTGTCGTAGCCCGAGGCGCTCAGCATCTTCGGCAGGTTGGCGCGCATTTGGCGCACACTCCAGCCGACCGGGTTGCCGTCGACGATGGGGTCCATCCGGCAGAGCTTGTTCTTGTCCTCGGGCGCGTAGATATAGCTGCGCTCGATGTCGAAGCAGTTGAACCGCAGGAGCGTCTTTTCCGCGCCGTCGGCCTGCCCTTGGACGAAGATCACCACGCCTTGGTCGGGATGACTGTGGATGTTGCCGTCCCATTGCTCTTGCCGGACCACGAATTTGATCGCACCGGCCTCGATTTCCGTGCTGCCTTTCCGCATGCTGGACCTCCTGAACGCGCTGGTATGGGGATAGTGAAACTGTAGCAACCGATGCGCCGCGCGATCAACCGGCCGGGGCCGGGGAGACCGCGGCGCGCATCTCGGATAGGATTATCGGAATGAATTTAGCGCACCGCGCGGGAGGGACAATGCCATGCTGTACGAACTGCGGATTTACCACTGTGTCACCGGTCGCTTGCCTGCGCTGCTCAACCGGTTCGAGAACACGACGTTGAAGCTGTGGGAGAAACACGGTATCCGGCAAGCCGGGTTCTGGACGGTCGCCATCGGCGAGTCCAACAACGATCTCTATTATATGCTTGAATGGGAATCGCTGGCGGAGCGCGAGGAGAAATGGAACGCCTTTGCAAGCGATCCGGATTGGCTGTCGGCCCGCGCCGAGAGCGAGAAGGACGGTCCCATCGTCGCCTCGCTCGGTAACCAGATCCTGCAGCCGACGGCTTTCTCGTCGGTCAAATAGACACACAGATCAAGGGAGCGCCGCGCATGCGTTTTGGGTTCTATCTGCCGACCCGGGGGCCGTTGGCCAATCGCGCCGATCTTGCCCGTTTCGTCCAGGCGGGCGAGGCGGCGGGCTTCGCCTCCGTCATGATCGCCGATCACATCGCCTTCCCGACGGAAATCGCCTCGAAATACCCCTATACGGTAGACGGCTCCTTTCCGGGGCACGGCGATTCCCTCGAACAGATCGCGACCATGGCATTCATCGCCGGCGTCACCAAGCGGTTGCGGCTGGTCACCAGCGTGATGATCCTGCCGCACCGCAATCCGGTGGTGACGGCGAAGGCGCTGGCCACGATCGATGTGTTGTCCGAAGGGCGGGTCACGCTCGGCGTCGGTGTCGGGTGGCTGCGCGAGGAGTTCGAGGCGCTGAACGCGCCCGACTTCGATAAGCGGGGCGCTGTCAGCAACGAGTATCTGGAAATCTTCAAGACGCTGTGGACCAATAGCCCCGCGACGCATCACGGAGAATTCTATGATTTCGAGAAGCTGCGCTGCGAGCCGCTGCCGGTGCAGAAGCCGCATCCGCCGATCTGGATCGGTGGGCACAGCAAGCCGGCACTGCGGCGGGTCGCGAAATACGGCGACGGCTGGCATCCGGTCGGTGCGATCGCGGCGTCGCCGATCCCGCCTGACGAGATGCGCGCGAAGCTCGACGATCTGAAACGCCTGACCGAGGCGGAAGGGCGCGACTTCGATGCGCTGACCATCAGCTTCAAGGCGCCCTTGTATGACACGGAAATCAAGGATGTGGACGGCAAACGGCTGCCGTTCTCCGGTCCGCCGGCGCAGGTGGTCGAGGATATCGGCACCTATGCGAATCTCGGTATCTCGGAATTGATCTTCGATTTCCGCATGGCGACGATCAATGAGAGCGTCGAGCGGATGGATCAGTTTTCGCGCGAGACCATGCCGCTGGTCGCGGTTTAGCAGGAGGAAATGGTGACATATCAGGCAGAAAAACTCACCGACGCGGTCGGCATCGAGATTACCGGCCTCGATTTGCGCGAGGCCGATGCGGAAACGGGGGCGGAGTTGCACCGCCACTTTGTCGAAAACGGCGTGATGTGCATTCGCGACCAGTCGCTGGAGCCGGGTGAATTCTTGGCGGCGGCGCGGTTCTTCGGCGAGCCGATCGTGCAGATCTACGGCCAGTTCAACATGCCGGATCATCCGGAAATCGGGCTGTTGACCAGCGAGGATACGGACAGCGCCGGCACCGGCGAGCGTAAGATCCGCGGCACGTCCTGGCACACCGATGCGTCCTATTTCGAGCAGCCGCCGAAGGCGACGATCCTGCATGCCTTGATTGTGCCGCCGGATGGCGGGGACACGGAGTTTCTGTCGACCGCGGCGGCGTATGACGCCTTGCCGGACGGCACCAAGCAACGCATCGATCCGCTGAAGGCTGTGCATAACTATCAAAGCTCTCGGTCGCCGCGGAAGTTGATCAAACGGTCGGCGGATCAGGTCGAGCGCTTCCCCGAGGGCATCCTTCATCCGGTGGCGCGCCGCAACCCCGATACCGACCGGCGCGCGATCTACCTCAACCCCATCCGGGTCGAATGCATCGACGGATACGAGCGCGCGGAAAGCGACGCCTTGCTCGACGAGCTGACGGCGCACTGCCTGAAACCGGAATTCCAGTACCGGCACAAATGGCGCGAGGGTGACGTGGTGATGTGGGACAACCGCACGGTGCTGCATCAGGCGAATGACGATTATGATTGGCAGCAACACAAGCGGCGGCTGATGCGCATCATGCTGGAAGGCGAACGGCCCATTTAGCACACGACGATTAACGACAAGGCAAAATCAGGGAGACGACAAACCCGCCATGGCACAAGACACGGACCTGCACCCGACCGACCGGGAACCCATCACGCTTGCCGATCACGGCTATTTCTTCGTTGGCGGCAAATATGTCGACCGCGGCGACGGCAGCGTCATGGCCGACGCCATGTATGTGGAGAAGTTCATCCCGGCCGACCAGAGCCAGCCCTATCCCGTGGTGATGTTCCACGGCGGCGGGCAGACCGGCACGAACTACACCGGCACGCCGGACGGCCGTCGCGGCTGGGCGCATGATTTCCTGCGGGCCGGTTACGCGGTCTACGTGATCGATCAGCCGGAGCGCGGGCGGTCCGGCCATACGCCGAAGGTATTTGAAGAGACAGGCTCTCTGATCCTGTACGATACGCTGCGGACCGAGCAGCGCTTCACCGCCCCGGCCAAGCATAAGCTGTGGCCGCAGTCGCGCCACCACACGCAGTGGCCCGGCAGCGGCGAAAAGGGCGATCCGATCTTCGATCAGTTCTATGCATCGCAGATCGAGGCGATCAAGGACCGGACCGAGATCGAGCGGCTCAATCAAGACGCCGGCGCGGCGCTGCTCGACAAGATCGGCCCGTCGATCCTGGTGACGCATTCGCAGTCCGGCCCCTTCGGCTGGTTGATCGCGGACGCGCGGCCGGACTTGGTTAAGGCGATCCTGGCGCTGGAACCGAACGGCCCGCCGTTCCGTGAGATCGAAATGCGCGGCGGCGACGAATGGTATGTCTACGAGGACGTGGTCGACCGGCCAAGCGGTCCGACCCGGGTGCCGCTGACCTTCGACCCGCCGCTCAAGGACGGCGAGGCATTGGCCGCCGAATTGCAGGCGCCGTCGGACAACCGGGAACTGGTCACGGGATACCTGCAGGCCGAGCCGGCGCGGCAACTGCCGAACCTGCAAGGCATCCCGATCATCATCATGATCGGCGAGGCGTCCTATCACGCCACCTATGACCACATCACTAGCGCCTTTTTGAAGCAGGCGGGCGTGGACCACGAATTGGCCTATTTGGCCGATAAGGGCTTCAAGGGCAACGGCCATATGGTCATGCTCGAGAAGAACAACCACGAGGTCGCCGACATGATGATCGGCTGGCTGGCGGAGAATTGCCGCTAGCCGGCGAAAGGGGATAGCGCGATGTCAGACGCAGAAGACTGGGTCGTCTGGTTCAACGGCGAGATCGTGCCGGAACGCGAAGCGCGCGTGCCGTTCCGCGACCGGGGCTTCAAATACGGCGATGCGGTCTTCGACACGACGCGGACCTTCGCGCACAAGGTCTTCCGCACCGAGGATCACATCGACCGGCTGTTCAAGTCGCTCGCCTATCTCGATATCGATCCCGGCCTGACGCCGGCGCAATTCTGCAGCATCACCGAGGAAGTGGCGGCGGCGAACCTGCGCCACACGCCGACGGAGGATGATATCTGGGTGACGCAGCGTGTCACCCGTGGGATGGAGCCGTCGGAGCGGGATGCCTGGCCCGACTATCCCGAGCGGACGGTGATCGTCGAATGCCGCCCGCTTCCGTTCCAGAGCCGGGCGCGGTTCTTCCGAAACGGCCTCGACCTGGTCATGGCGTCGGTACGCCGGCCGCCGCCGGACACGCTCAGCCCGCGCGCCAAAATGCAGAACTACATCAACCTGGTGCTTGCCGATCTCGAAGTGAAAGCCACGAACCCGGATGCCCAGGCGATCATGCTCGACACAAACGGCAATCTCGCCGAGGGTCGGGGCAGCAATTTGTTTCTCGTCCGCGATGGCGTGTTGCTGACGCCGCGCGAACAGTTCGTATTGCCCGGCGTCAGCCGTCAGACGACGATCGAGCTGGCGCAGAAAGTGGGGATCCCGGTCGAGGAAAAGGATCTGGACCTTTATGACGCGCTCACCGCCGACGAGGCCTTCATCACCTCGTCAAGCTGGTGCATCTGTCCGGCATCGACCTTCAATCGGCGTCAGGTGGGCGACGGCCAAGTTCCCGGCCCCGTCACCGACCGGCTGATGAAGGCCTATGTGGACCTGGTCGGGTGCGATTGGGTCGGACAGTATCTCCGCTACGCGAACGACTAGGCGAGCGATTCCCGCCAGACGGCCGGCAGGATTCCGCCGCTGCGCCAATATTCGAAATCTTCCTCCGTATCCAGCCGCGCTGTGACGGTGATGGTTTCGGACGTGCCATCGGCGCGGTTGATCACGCAAGGGACTTTCGCCGTGACGCCGATATGCGCCGCGAGGTCCGGCAGGTCGAAGGTCTCCGATCCGTCCAGTTTCAAGCTTTCCGCGCTCACACCGTCCTCGAACTGCAATGGTGCGACGCCCATCCCAATCAGATTCGTGCGGTGGATGCGCTCGAAACCCTGCGCGATCACGGCTTTGACGCCGAGAAGGGCGACGCCCTTGGCCGCCGAATCGCGGGAAGAACCGCATCCATAATTATGTCCCGCGACGATGACCAGCGGTGTCTTGCGTTTCAGGTATTCCTGGGCGGCCTCGAAGATGCGCATCACCGTGCCGTCCGGCTGCAGCTTGGTCATGCCGCCTTCGACGCCGGGCACCATGCGGTTGCGCAGGCGGATGTTGGCGAAGCTGGCGCGGATGACCACGTCATGGTTGCCGCGGCGTGTGGTGTAGATGTTGAAATCCTTTTGCTCCACGCCCTTGCCGATCAGGAAATCCGCTGCCGGGGTGCCCAGGCTGATCTGGCCGGACGGGGAGATATGGTCCGTCGTGATCGAATCGCCGAGGATCGCGAGCGGGCGCATGCCGGTGATGTCCTGGATCGAAGGTTCGGTTTTCAAGAGCGAGTCGAAATAGGGCGGCTGTCGGATATAGGTACTGTCGGTATCCCAGTCGAAGCGGTTGCTGCCGCCGTCGGCCAATGATTCCCATGTCGCATTGCCCTCGAACAGGTCGGCGTATTTCTCCTCGAACAAGTTCGGCTCGAATGTCTCGGCGACGATGCTGTTGATTTCCTGTGCGTCCGGCCAAATGTCGCGCAGAAAGACCGGGTTGCCGTCCGAGCCGGTGCCGATCGACTCTTTTGCGACGTCAACGGTCATGGACCCGGCAATCGCGTAAGCGACGACCAGGGCGGGGGAGGCGAGATAGGCCGCGCGCGCATTCGGATGTGTTCGGCCCGGAAAGTTGCGGTTGCCGGACAATACGGCCGTGCCCACCAGGTCGCTGCTCTCCAGGGCATCGACGATGGGTGCGGGCAGTGGGCCGGACCCGCCGTTGCAGGTCGTGCAGCCAAACCCCACGACATTGAAACCGAGCGCGTCAAGCGGTTCCTGCAGTCCTGCATTCTCCAGCGCACCGGCGATAACGTGGCTGCCGGGCGCAAGGGACGTCTTGACCCAGGGCTTCGCCGTCAATCCTTTGGCGACCGCGTTGCGCGCGATCAGGCCCGCGGCGACCATGCCCGCCGGGTTCGACGTGTTGGTGCAGCTCGTGATCGCCGCGATCACCACATGACCATCGCCCAGGCTATAGTCGGTGCCTTCGACGGGCGACTCCTTTTCGGAAATCGGACGCTCGGCGACCAGTTCCACATGTGCCGGAAAGTCCTTTGCAACCGTGTCGAGTGGAACGTGGTCCTCCGGGTTGCGCGGTCCGGCGACGCAGGGCCGGATGCTCCCGAGGTCGAGCGACACAACCGTTTCGAACTCGGGGTCGGGTGTCGATGCATCGCGCCACAGCTTCTGCGCCTTCGCATAGGTTTCGATTAGCTTGATCTGTTCCTCCGGCCGGGCCGTCATGCGCAAGTAGTCGATGGTGCGCGCGTCGACCGGGAAGTAAACGGCGGTCGACCCGAATTCCGGGGCCATGTTCGCGATGGTGCCGCGGTCGGCGACCGATAGCATGTCGAGGCCCTTGCCGAAGAATTCGACGAACTTTCCAACGACCCCCATCGCGCGCATCTTTTCCGTGATGGCGAGGACGAGATCGGTTGGTGTTGCACCGTCGGGGAGCTGCCCGCTCAACTCGACGCCGACCACCTCGGGCAAGGCGATGGCGACCGGCTTGCCGACCATGACGGCTTCCGCCTCCAGCCCGCCGACTCCCCAGCCGAGAATGCCGAGGCCATTGATCATCGGGGTATGGCTGTCCGTCCCGACCAGCGTATCCGGGTAGACGAGCGTGCCGTCGGGCGTTTCCTCGCGCCACACGACCTGTCCGATATGCTCCAAGTTGATCTGGTGCATGATGCCCTTGCCCGGCGGCACCACGCGGACGCCGTCAAAACTGTTCTGGCACCAGCGCAGGAAAGTGAAGCGCTCGGCGTTACGCGCGTATTCCGTTTCCAGGTTGATCCGCGCCGCGTCCGGGACGCCCGATACGTCGACCTGCAGCGAATGGTCGATGATGATGTCGATCGGCACCTTCGGTTCGACGGTGGCAGGGTCCTTGCCGGCCTCGGCGACGGCATCGCGCAGGGCGGCGATATCGACCAGCATCACCAGGCCGAGGATGTCCTGGCTGAAGATCCGATTGGGATAGAAGGCCAGTCCCGCGCCAACCCGTCGGTTCAGGACGTTGTCGATATCCTTGGCCAGGGTGGCCGCGTCGCTCCGCAGGTTGCGGGCGGATTGGCGGGCAAGATTCTCGACGATCACCCGAAGGGAGTAGGGCAGCCGGTCGAGTCCAGGCAAGTCGCCGATGGGGACATACCGGTAGGTTTCATTTGAACCAGGTAGGGTTTCGACAGCAAAGGCAGGTTGCGGCACGGCGGCTCTCCTTCTGGATGTGCCGTAAATATCAGACCGTTGCCGGGACATCAAAAACGGCGCGGACCCCCTCCTTATGGGTACTGTCGCTTGGGGTGGGTCCGGTGTTATTCCGGGGGGTACAGAGGATGCGCCGCGAATAAGGAAAAACAGTACCATGACCAAGTTTGCGGCCGCCTTCGCCCATTGGCGTTCCTCGCTCCTGTATTTTCAGCAATGGTTCGAACGCCGCCGCGTGGAAACCCGGTATTTCCTGCCCAAGGTTTTCCTCGCATTCGTCGGAATCAATCTGTTGTGCTTCTGGTGGGCGCTTCTCACCGCCTATCCGTGGTTGCTGTTCGGACACAAAAAGCTGGAATTCATCCTGACAGGATTCCCTGTAGCGGTACTGGGTGCGATGTTCGACAGCCTTTCGCTGTTCGTGACGTTGCTGCTGATCGACCGGGCATTGTCGGCGAAAAGCAATATCAGCTACGTGGGCTACCTTAGTGTCGATCTGTTCATCGCGGTTTTGGCGACCTTTTGGGTGCTGTTCGCTTTCATGTTCTCGGGGTGGATGGTCAGCCTCGTCCTGCAAAACCCAGAGACCATGTCCCAAAGGACCGGCCTGTACCAGTCGCGCCTGGCGAATGTCTTGGAAGATCCGTTCAGCCGGGAAAGCCTTCGGAACATGTATTTCGGGATTATCATGGGCGCGTCGGCCCTGCTGCCCACCCTGTTCCACATGGGGATGGCGGCGCGGTCGGTGCAACGGTCGATTGCCGACGCGATCCGGTTGAGGCGAAGCGGATCGGCCTAAGCGAAAACCCGCCGCGGGATGAACCGCAGCGGGCCTTCTTCGGTCTGGTCGGCCAGGTCTAACGCTGGGGCAGGGCGGAGGCCGACTTCGCAAGCCGGACCAGGTTGATGAATTCCGCGCGATACCCGAACGGATCCTCCCCCTTCGCGGTCCTCGCCATGGCGATCACATCGTCATAGCTGTAGTCGCCGGTGTATTTGCCGCCTTTGAGGATTTGTCCGAAGGCGGCGACGGCGGTAGCCCATGTCGCTTCTTTCGAAACCGTGTCGGTATTGCCGGTCTTGATAGGCGTCGTGATCAACGTCGATTTGGTTTGGTCGGGCTGTTTGTAGCGGATTTTCAGGAAGGCGTATTCGTCGCTGAAGGACTCCGCGCTCTTCTTGGCGGCGGTATCGGATTGGTGATACCGGCTTTCCCCGATCGCCGCCGTGCCGCCGGCCGTGGGCGTGATCTCGTAGATTGCGGTGACGGTGTGGCCCGCGCCGATATCGCCCGCGTCGACCTTGTCGTTGCGGAAGTCTTCGCGCTTCAAGGCGCGCGTCTCGTAGCCGATCAGTCGGTATTCCGAGACGGTCTTTGGATTGAACTCGACCTGGAACTTCACGTCCTTGGCGATCGGGAACAGGGTCGAGGTGGCCTCGTCGACCAATACCTTCCGGGCCTCGTTGAGGGTGTCGATATGGGCCGCGACGCCGTTGCCGTTCTGCGCCAGGGTCTGCATCAAATGGTCGTTGAGGTTCCCCTGACCGAAGCCCAGAACCGATAGGAAGACGCCGGACTTTCGCTTGCGCTCGACGAAACCTTTCAGTTCTTCGCGGTTGGTGATGCCCACATTGAAGTCGCCGTCGGTCGCCAGGATCACACGGTTGACCGCCTTCTTGTCCAAGTTGCTTTCAGCCAAGGCGTAGGCCTGCCGGACGCCGGCGGCACCGGCGGTCGATCCACCCGCCCGCAAGTTGTCGAGCGCAGCCAGAATCTTGTGCTTGTCCGCGATCTTGGTCGGCTCCAGCACGGTGCCTGCCGCACCGGCATAGACCACGATCGCGACCGTGTCGTCCGGTGACAGCGTGTCGAGCAGCAGCTTCATGGAATTGACCATCAAGGGCAGCTTGTCCGTAGCCCGCATCGATCCGGACACGTCCAACAGGAAGACCAGGTTGCTGCGCGGCTTTTCGGCGGGCTCGATGTCATAGCCCTTGACGCCGATATGGATCAGCTTGTTGCCTTTCTTCCACGGGCTGTCCGTAACCGTCACTGTCGGCTCGAACGGCTTCTCGCGGGAATCGGGCCGCGGATAGGCATAGTCGAAATAGTTGATCAGCTCTTCGATACGGATCGCGTTCTTCTGCGGCAGCACGCCCCGGTTCAGCATGCGGCGCATGAAGGAATAGGAGGCCGTGTCCACGTCGGACGAGAATGTGGAGACGGGCGCGTCGGCGACACGCTTGATCTCGTTCTCCTGCACCGATTGAAACTGGTCTCGGCCGGTCGATTCATATTGCGGTGCGACCCGGTCGCCGACCGGCGGGCGTGACAGCCGCTCGCTCTTTTGCACGCGTTGACGCAGCGCCTCCGAGGCGACGGCCGGCGCCTTGTTCTTGGCGGTCGAATGCGGGGTTACGAGCCCAAGAATCCCGCCGCCGCTGCCGATCCCCGGCGTGCTGCGCGATTGGTCGAGCACCGAGCCGACTTTCTTGTCGCTGGGTGCGCTGCGGAATTCCGCCGACGGCTTCGGGGCCGGCTTCGGGGATTGCGCCGGTTCGGTGCGCGGTGTGTCCTTGAGCGCAACCGCCTTGTCGTCCTGTTTCGCTTCCGCCGGGGCATCGGGCCGGTTTTGCCGCGCCGAGGCTTCCTGTTTTCCGCCGGTCCGGGCGTCCCGCTCCTTCGTCTCGGCCTTCCGGCCGCCCGTTGCCACCACGGCATCGGTCGAGCTCTGACCGGTGGGCGTTGTGGTCGACGCGGTCTCGGCGGGCGGCGGTGTAACGTCGCGGTACGGGTCGACCATGTCGAATGTGACGACGGTCAGCAATGCGACTGCGGTGGTCGCCATGCCGCCAAAAAGGTATTTCCGTTCCATCAATCGTCTCCTGGGTCGGGGTGTGGTTCGACCGGTAAGACGACCGAGGATCGAAGATCCTTGGCGGGATTTTGATTTTTCCTGCTGCGCCTCGTCGAAGGCGGCAAGCGCGAGGTTCATCGTCTCCTTGCGCGCATTGTCGCTGGGCGGCGGGATTTCTTCCGCGTTGAGAATGTCCTTCAATTGCCGCTCATCCATAACGGCACTCCATGTTTTGGAAGGATTGCAGTTTCTTGCGCGCTTCGTGGATATACCAGGACACGGTGCTGGTCTTGCACTTCATGACGGTCGCCGCCTCGCGGTGGGAAAGTCCTTCGCTGAACACGAGATACAGCGCCTCCTTTTCCTTGTCCGGTAGTTGGCGGACCTGATCCATCACCTGCCGGGCATAGACTTTCGCGTCGCCCTCGGCGGGTTCGGATGGTTCAGGCACCGAATCCAAATCCGTTGTCCGGCGCGCACGGGATTTCGCCCAATCCTTCGCCGTGTTGATCACCAGCGGATAGAGCCAGGTGAGGAAGGCCGACTTGAATTGGAAGGACCCCAGCGATCGCGCCAGCTTGATGCAGGCGTTCTGCGTGATGTCCTCGGCGTCGGCCTGATTTCCGCACCATTTGAAGGCGATCCGGTAGATCACGTCGTAATAGAGGCGCAACAGCGCCTCGAACGCCGCCTTGTCGCCGTTTTGGGCCTGTTTGATCAGGTCTGTTTCGTCAGCCGGATCGCTCATCTAGGGCTCTATATTGCTGTTTTGCCCATTAGACGACAGCTTTGGGGGAATCCTTGGAAAAAAGTTTAGATTTTTTCTGGGACGCTTCTACGCCACGAAATGCCAGAGGACGGCAAGGCCGGCGCAGAGTGCCAGGGTTCGGATAACCCCTTGTTTTAAAAACAGGAGTGTAATCAAGGCCACCACCGATAGCACCACGGCCACCAAATCGGCGCCGCTGTCCGGCGGGACCCAATAGCGGAATATGCCGATCCAGCGCTGCTCGATTCCCGGCATCAGCACATGCAGGGAGAACCACAGCGAGAGATTGAGAATGACCCCGACCACGGCGGCGGTGATGCCCTGCAGGGCCGCCTTCAGTTTGGCCGATTGGCCGATCCGCTCGACATAGGGCGCGCCGGTGAAAATCCAGAGGAAACAGGGCGCGAAGGTCGCCCAGAGCGTGACGGTGGCTCCGGCCAATCCCATCAGCAGGCTATGCTCGCCGGACGACCGGGCGGCGGCTAGATAGCCGACGAACTCGGTGACCAGGATGAGCGGCCCCGGCGTGGTCTCGGCGAGGCCCAGCCCGTCGAGCATTTCGCCGGGGTTCAGCCAGCCATGCGTTTCGACCGCCGCCTGTCCCATATAGGCCAATACCGCATAGGCGCCGCCGAAGGTGACGACCGCCAATTTGGAAAAGAACAGCCCGATCTGCGCCAACACGTGATCCGGCCCCAGCAGAAGCGCGATCGCCAGCAGCGGCAGAATCCAGATCGCAAGCCAGGTGACGATCGTCTTGACTGTGCTGCCGATCGACACGCCGGCCGCACCGTCGTCGACGCTTGCGTCCGCCTGACCGGGCAGGAAGAACCCGATGATCCCCGCGCCGAGCACGATCAGCGGGAAGGGTACGTCGAAGAAGAAGATGGCGATAAAGGCTGCCGCTGCGATGATCCAGTGCGCGGCCTTGTGCAACGCGCGTTTGGAAATCTTCAGCAGCGCCTCGATGACGATTACCAGAACGGCCGCCTTGATGCCGATGAATCCCGCTTCGACCAGCGGCACCTGGCCGAACACCGCATAGACGATGGACAGTGCCAACACGATCAGCGCGCCGGGAACCACGAACAGCAGGCCCGCCGCCAATCCGCCGGGGATGCCGTGCAGCCGCCAGCCGGAATAAGTCGCAAGCTGCATCGCTTCCGGTCCCGGCAGCAGCATGGAAAAGTTAAGCGCGTTGAGGAACTCGTTCTCGGTCAGCCACTTCTGATCTTCAACGATCTCGCGGTGCATCAGCGCGATCTGGCCCGCCGGACCGCCGAAGGAGAGAATTCCGATCCGCGCCCAGACCTTGAACGCGGCGGAGAAACTCACTGGCGGTACGCCCGCGCGGCCGGGTGAGCGGCCCTGGTCCAGGGCCGCTCCGTTTTCCTGTTCTGCGCTCATGACGATTTCCCCGCCGGCCAGTTATGCGTTTCGTTGGGCGACTTGCGCCGCCATGCATACAGGGCATCGTACAACGTCATGCCCATCGACAGCGAGAGGCTATCGTCCTCGCCCGCGATCGCCGAGATTCCGATCGACATGGCCAACAATCCGGCGGCCTCGGGCGCGAGGTCGAGCTTTGACGTGTCGGCACCGCGGATGATGGTGGCCAATTGGGCGAGGGCCGGGTCCTCGATGCCGCTGCGGTCGAGCAGCACGTCGAAGCTGCAGCGCTCGCCGTCGTGAGTGATCTCGCCGCCCTCCACATCGAAGGCGACGGCGCCAATCTCTTCGGCGGTGTTCAAGACCTGGTCGGCGTCGACGTAAAGGATTTCCGCGGTCGGGTCGATGAAGCGCTTGATGAACCAGGGACAGGCGATGCGGTCGATCTTGGGCCGCCGCCGCGTGACCCAGCGGCTCGGCGATCCGCCGGAAATGTCCGGCAGGTTCTTCCGGTTGCGTGTCGGCAGGCCCGCCGATTTCCAGGCTTCGATACCGCCCCGAAGGACCCGCACGTTCCGTCCTTCTGCCCGCAGGACCGATGCCGGCGCTTGCGAAACCTGATGGCCGTGGACGCAGTGAATCACCATGTCCCGCCCGCCGGTGTCCAGGGCGGCGAGCGCGTCGGTCTGCATGTGGTTCCACCAGATCGCGCCGGGAATGACGTGATCCTCGGCCTCATAGACCTCGCGCCGCCGCACATCGATGACGATTGGCGCCTCGGTCCCGCCGAAGGACGACCACAACTGTTCTGCCGTAATGAAGTATTTACCCATAGGAATGCTCCGATAACTTTGACTGTCGGAGCGGCGATTGGGCTGACGCCTGACGGGGCCACCGCATTCGCCCCATGCCTCTTAAATAGGCGAGGACACCGGATTCGGCAAGGACGAATTAGAAATTCGTTGACGGTTTGGTACCGCCGCCGCGCTTTGGCAGAATACGGGTCATATTTGCCGGCTTATGATTTAAAGACGGGAAGGGAAGAATAATGAAGCGGATTAAGTCGATTGGCATTCTCGGGGCGGCGATCGTGCTCATCTCGGCGGGCGCCGCATTTGCGGACGGCCCGCTTCAACTCGCCCAGGCGGTGACGAAGTTCGACGGCACCTGGGACGCGGTGATGACGTCCAGCGAGGACCCGTGTCCTCCCCGGTATGAGTATGTCGTGACGGTCAAGAACGGGGAGCTGTCGGGCGTGGTGCCGGGCAAGCTGAACGATTTCGACCTCGAGGGAAAAATCCTCGCCGATGGCACCCTCGACGATGGCGAAGCGTCGTCCTATGAGCGGCGGATGGAACTCAAAGGTAAGTTCTCCGACGCGGTGGCCAAGGGGACCTTCTACACCTTCGGCGTCACGACCGACTGCGGCGGGAAGTTCACCTTCACCCGGCGGCGGTAGCGCTACTTCATCCAGATCGGCATCGCGTCGCAGGCGCGCGGCGGCGGGCCGGACGTCGCCGGGGCGTATTTCGCGAGGATCGCATCCGTCTGCGAAATCGTCGGGGCGTGCCGCTTCCAGGTCCGGGTCTTTTCCAGATATTTTTCCATCAGCTTGGAATAGCGCCGCCCGGTGAAGAATCCGCGCAGCCGCGACGGCACGTCCAGGATCGACGCATTGGGGTCGAGCATGGCGATGGCGGGGAAGTATTTGAAACCGAGCGTGTCGGCCAACGCCCGCGCCGCCGGGTCCGCCGAGATATCGCTATAGGCGAAGACCGCACGGCCCGCGAACCGGTTGATCGCGCTGCACGGCATCACGTCCTGGACCAGCCGTTTGCACCAAAGACAGTCCCGCCCGCCGAGCACGATCACGGTCGGCTTGCCCGCGTCGATGCCCCTCTTGAGCGCGCTCTGCGCGTCGTCGAAATGCCAGCCGATCCGCGCCGCGAAGATTTCCTGGCCGCGCGCGGCGAGATGATCGCGTGCATCCCAAGGGACCGACGGCGTTGCCGACACGCCTTCCGGTAACGGCAGTGGCGGCATCCGGTTCGCGCGCTTCGAATGGAAGATATGCCCCGGCGGCACCATCGCGTCGCGCTTTAGCGTATCGACGAGGGTGTTCCACTGCGCCGGCTCAGCCTGCGCCTCGGCGGCGCAGGCTAGGTGGTCGATCATGCGGGTGGCGCTCGGCGGGCAACCTTCCGCCGCAACGGGAGCCGCCAGCAGCAGCCCGAGTAGGGGGATCATCGCGAAAATGCGGAGTCCGAAAACCATGCATGCAGCATAACGCGGTCGAACCGCCGTGCCCCATAACAAAAACGGGAGCGCCTGAGCGCTCCCGTTTTCCCGGCACGGTGCTTTATCGATTATTTTGCCGGTTGTCCTCGCTGTTGCCGGGTCCTAGTCGTCGCCGGCGGCGGCTTGGTCGGTCTTGGCGGCTTCCGCCGCGACTTTCTCCGCGGGCTGGTAGATCTCGCTACCCTCCTCCTTGAACTTCTCGGACATCTCGTTCATGCCCTTTTCGGCGAATTCGCGGATTTCCTGCGTGATCTGCATCGAGCAGAATTTCGGCCCGCACATGGAGCAGAAATGCGCCACCTTGGCGCCTTCCGCCGGCAGGGTCTGGTCGTGGAAGTCCTCGGCCGTTTCCGGATCCATCGCGAGCTTGAACTGATCGCGCCAGCGGAAATCGAACCGCGCCCGGCTGAGCGCGTCGTCCCACAAGCGGGCGCCCGGATGGCCCTTGGCAAGGTCGGCGGCGTGTGCTGCGATCTTGTAGGTAATCACCCCGTCCTTCACGTCCTTGCGGTTGGGCAGGCCGAGATGCTCCTTCGGCGTGACGTAGCAGAGCATTGCCGTGCCGTACCACCCGATCATCGCTGCGCCGATGGCGCTGGTGATGTGGTCGTAGCCGGGGGCCGTGTCGGTCACCAGCGGCCCCAAGGTGTAGAAGGGCGCTTCGTGGCAGTGCTTCAACTGCTCTTCCATGTTGACCTTGATCTTGTGCATTGGCACATGGCCGGGGCCTTCGATCATCACCTGCACGTCGTGCTTCCAGGCGATCTTGGTCAACTCGCCGAGGGTGCGGAGTTCCGCGAACTGGCCCTCGTCGTTGGCGTCCGCGTTACAGCCCGGCCGCAGCCCGTCGCCCAGCGAGAAGCTGACGTCGTACTGCTTCATCAGTTCGCAGATTTCCTCGAAGTTGGTGTAGAGGAAGCTCTCCTGATGGTGGGCGAGGCACCATTTCGCCATGATCGACCCGCCACGCGAGACGATGCCGGTGACGCGCTTGGCGGTCATCGGGATGAACGGCAGCCGTACGCCGGCATGGATGGTGAAATAGTCCACGCCCTGCTCGCACTGCTCGATCAGCGTGTCGCGGAAGACGTCCCAGCTCAGGTCCTCGGCGACGCCGTTGACCTTCTCCAGCGCCTGATAGATCGGCACCGTGCCGATCGGCACGGACGAGTTGCGGATGATCCACTCGCGCGTGTTGTGGATGTCTTTGCCGGTCGACAGGTCCATCACCGTGTCGCCGCCCCAGCGGGTGGCCCAGACCATCTTCTCCACCTCTTCCGAGACGGAGGAGGAGACGGCCGAGTTGCCGATGTTGGCGTTGATCTTCACCAGGAAGTTCCGGCCGATGATCATCGGTTCGGTTTCCGGATGG
This sequence comes from Alphaproteobacteria bacterium, assembly GCA_965228425.1. Lineage (GTDB taxonomy): Bacteria > Pseudomonadota > Alphaproteobacteria > UBA8366 > UBA8366 > JAJFJD01. The sequence continues at coordinate 1,927,657 of OZ245815.1, forward strand.
TTGATGTTGGCGGGGATGATGGCGCGGCCGCGGGCGATCTCGTCGCGCACGAATTCCGGCGTCACCTCCTCGGGGATTTCCGCGCCGAAGCCTTCGCCATCGCCGTAGAACTCCGAGCGCCCAAGATTCTCGCGGATCGCGATGTATTCCATCTCGGGCGTGATGATGCCCTGCTTGGCGTAATGCATCTGCGAGACGTTGGCGCCGGGCTTGGCGCGCAACGGCGGCCGCTTGACCGGGAATTCCGGGCACGCGCGGGGGTCGCCGTCGGTGCGGTGGTTGTCCTCCGGTCTGACGTCGCGGCCGACATATTCCTCCACGTCGCCGCGCGCCTTGATCCACTCGGTGCGCAAGGCGGGCAGGCCCTTGTAGACGTCGATCTTCACGTCCTCGTCAGTATACGGGCCGGACGTGTCGTACAGCCGCACCGGCGGCTCGTTCGCCGAGGCTTCAAGGGCAACCTCGCGGAAGGGCACGCGCAGCGCGCCGTCCTTGCCGCCGGTCACATAGGTCTTCTTCGACCCCGGGATCGGACCGGTGGTGATGACGATGTCGTCGGTATCTCTAGGCATAATCGGACCTCCATGTTCGTAACGCTGGAGATCCGGGAAAGTCTGCGGGGCGGTCTGGCAGGGCCGTTTCGTGCGTGTCGTGCTTAGGTCTTGGGGGCGGCTCTGGTCAGAATTCCTTCCCTCCGCCGGCATTACCCGGATCAGGTTCTCGGGGTCACCGCGCGGCCAAACCAGTGGCAAGCATTTAGCGGAATCTCAGCCCCTACGCGGGGCCCCCCCAGGCAAGAGACATAGTGAAGCGGGATTCGGCGCGCGTCAATGGGGGAGGTTCAACGCATTTTCACTCCCCCCGAAACTCCCCCAACAGCGACAGGCCTTCGATCCCCGTCGCCCCGTCCTTCTTGATCACGCGGCGTGGGCGTTTGCCTGTTTCTTCTTCCAGCGCCTCGGCCAGTTCTTCCGAATGCGTGACGATCCAGATTTGTGCGTTTTGCGCGGCGGCGGCGATCAGGCGGGCGAGGGGGGCGATGAGTTTGGGGTGCAGGCTCGCCTCCGGTTCGTTGAAGGCGATGAAGGCGGGCAGGCGGTAGCCCATCAGCGCGCCCAGCAGGCAGAGGTATTTCAGCGTGCCGTCCGACAGTTCGTGCGCGCCGAAGGGGCGGGGGATGTCCGGGTATTCCATCTCGAAGCGGCAGTGGCTGCCGTCGTCGCCCGCGCCCAGCACCGCGCCGGGGAAGGCGTCGTCGATCGCGGCGTCCAGGTCCACCGTGTCCTGGCGGATCACCGACAGCGTGGAAAGCACGGCGGCGAGGTCCGCCCCATTGGTCGACAGCGTCGGCGTGGTGATCGCGTGGCAGGGCTGGCGGATCGGCGAGGCCGCGTCGGTGCGGAAGTCGTGATAGAGCCGCCAGTCCAGCAGCTCGCGGCGCATCGCCTCCAGTTCCGGATAGCGGGCGGCGTCGCGGAAGGCCGCGAGCGCGGTTTCCGACGGCAGCACCGCGTTGTTGTGCACCTCGCGCTTGCCGTCCTCGTTGCGCAGCGTCACGGCGGGGCCGGTGCGCTCCATCATCACCACGTCGCGCCCGCCGAGATGGACGGTCAGGCGTTCCTCCTTGATCAGCGGTTCGATGGAGAAGGCGGCCTGCGCCGGTTTCGGCAGGCCGATCTCCAGTTCGTAGCTCTGCGGCACGCCGCCCTCATGGGCGAAGGCCATCTCGTCGAAACGGGCTTTGAGGATCAGGCGGACCGGCTTGCCGCGTTTCCGCGTGCCGGCCCACAGCACGGACTCGACGCCGCCTTCCTCGGCGATGGCGTGGGTCGCGGTGCCGTCGGCGGCGGCGCGCAGCAGGCCGAGCGCCTTGTACAGGTTCGTCTTGCCGACGCCGTTCTCGCCGACGTAGACCGACAGTTGGTCGACCGGGAAATGCAGCCGTTGGACGGAGCGGTAGCCCTGGATATCGATGGAACTAAGCGGCATTAGTAGTCCTTGTTAGGCAAATCCGGTTCGGCCGCTCACGCCCCGGCGTTCCCCACCGTCAGGCCGCCGCAGACGAACAGCACTTGCCCCGTGACGAAGCTGTTGTCCTTGTCCAGAAAGAAGGAGACGGCCCGGCCGATATCGTCCGGCTCGCCGATGCGGCCGACCGGGATCGAAGCGATCAGCGCCGCAGACTTTGGGCTGCCCGGCGGGTTTCCCTCCTTGTACAGCTCGGTCGCGATCGGCCCGGGCGCCACCGCGTTGACCGTGATGCCGTGCGGCGCCAGCTCGAGCGCCCAGACCTTGGTCATCGAGGCGATCGCGCCCTTGGTCGCGGCATAGGCGGTGCGGTCGGTCTTGCCGACCATGGTGCGGCTGGAAATGTTGACGATGCGGCCCCATCCGGCGGCCTTCATGCGTTCGGCCGCCGCCTTCGCCGCCAGCGCCGCGCCGACCATATTGACCGGCACGAGACGGCCGAAGTCCGCTTCCGTGGTTTCTTCCAGCGAGTGCGAGATCACCGCGCCCGCATTGTTCACCAGCCCGACCACCGAGCCGAACCCGTCGATGGCGCGGAAGGCGTCGTCGATGGCCGCCGGGTCGGAGAGGTCGGTTTCGAGGAAACGCTCGTCGTTCGATGCCGCTGCGGCGTCCGGCGGCCGGATGTCGAGATTGACCACGCTTCGGCCGCCCGCCTGCATGCGGTCGACGATGGCGCGCCCGATGCCGCGCGACCCGCCCGTTACGACGACGAATTCGGTGTTGCTGTCCGTCATTGCCTTCCTCCCGATGCGCCCTGCGGCGCGTTTCGAAAAGCTTATGACTAATAGGGGCCCGGTTCCATCGGTGTGCCGTCGAAGAAGCGCTGCGTGCGGAAGCGGGTCAGGTCGTGGCCGGGGTCGCGGCCGCACAACAGGTCCGCCGCGATGCGGCCGATCGCCGGGCCGATACCGAAGCCGTGGCCGCTCAGCCCCGTCGCGATGTGCAGGCCGGGCAGACGGTGGTCCTCGCCGAGCACGGGCACCGCGTCCGGCGTCACGTCGATCATGCCGGCCCAGGCCTCGGCCAGCTTCGCGTCCCCGATGGCGGGGTAGCGTTTCGGCAGACGGTCGTAGATTTGTTTCACCACGATCGGCGACGGGTCGGGGTTGAGCACGCGCATCCGTTCGAACGGGCTTTCCTCGTCGGCGGTCCATTTCGACGGGTTGCCCCATGCGCCGGGATAGCCTTTGGGCGCGCCGAGATGCAGGCGCACGTCCTTCGCCGATGCCCGGAGAAGTTTGAAGAACTTCCCGAAATACTTGAAGGACTTCGGCGATAGAAAATGCTCCGCCATCTCGCCGGAGGTGATGGTGTAGCCGCCGTCGGCCCGCCGTCGGATCGCCAGGCCAGGGGTCAGCACATTGTTGCTGACGATCTCGGGCACCGGCTCGGTCCGCGCCACGGTGGAGCGCACCGCGAGCTGCGGCAGATCGATGCCGGCGTTGGCGGCGAAATGGGTCGACCACGCGCCGCTGGCCAGCAACACCCGGTCGCAGCGGATGCGCCCGGCTTCGGTCACCACGCCGGCGACCTTACCGCCTTCGATATCGAGTGTACGCACGGCGCAGTTCTCGGCGATCACCGCGCCCGCCCGCTGTGCCGCGCGGGCCAGCGCCGGGATCGCGACGAAGGGCTCGCCGCGGCCGTCGCTCGGCGTGATCATGCCGCCGACCCAGTCGCCCTTGATGCCCGGGTATTGATCCGCGATGTCGTCTTTCGACAGCATCCTGGTGTCGAGCTGGCGCTCGGTGGCCATCTGGCGCCACGCTTCGTATTTCCGCAGCGTCGCCTCGTCGTCGGTGATGTAGAGATTGCCGCATTGCGTGAACGTGAGGTCGGCCTCGCCGGTCTGTTCGGCCAACCCGCGCCAGATGCGGTTGGATTCCATCATGATCGGCAGTTCGGCCCGGTCGCGGCCCTGCTGGCGGATCCAGCCCCAGTTGCGGCTGGACTGCTCGCCGGCCACGCGGCCCTTCTCGCAAAGGACGACCTTCTCGCCGCGCTCGGCGAGGAAATAGGCCGCGGCGGTCCCGGCAACGCCGCCGCCGATGACGACGATGTCGGCGGCGTCGGGCAAGGGGTCGGCAAATGTGATCGGGGACTGGTCGGTGATCATCGGCATGGGATAGGTCCGCGTCGCGGTTGCGGGGACGGCGCGGGCGCGCCGGTCCAATCACTATGCCGGAGGTTGGTCGGGGAGACTAGGGCCCGTTGGTTGAAATTAGGGATGTCATTCGATTATCGATGTCATTCCCGCGAAAGCGGGAACCCAAACCGGACCGCGCTACCCTTTCTCCGGGTACCAGGAGAATTCGATCATCAGGCATCCGGTCTCGGTGCGCACCGGGCCGTGCAGGAAGCCGGGTTCGCGGCAGGCGTAGGACGGGGAGGGTACGACGCGTTCGCCGCCGTTGCCGTCGCCGACGAACATCTCGCCCTCGAGCATGTAGATTTCTTCCCAATAGGGATGGGTATGCGCTTCCGGCGTTTCGCAGCCGGGGTCGAGCCGCAGCAGGCGCGTGCGGCAGCCGGTCCCGGCGTTCATATCCAGATCGTTGGAGAGGATTTTCTCGTGGATGCCTGCCACGCCGCCGTCGCGCGCGGTGAATCCGGTCGTGGTGTCGATTGCCGAGAAGTCGAGATTGCCGCGTTTCATAAATGTCTCCTTACGCCGCCTTCGGTTCGATCATCCGGCCGAGGCCATCGAACAGGTCGAGCATGCGCTCGTTCCAGTCGTAGATCGCGCTGCCCGGTTCGACGATGGCCACGGGGCTGACCGCGCGCGCCCACTGCAGCGCGCTGAAGATCAGGTAGTCGCCGTAGGCCGGTCCGTCGCCGCAAATCCATTTCTGCCGTTCGAGTGTCAGGTTGGTCGGGGTGAGCGCCTGACGCGTCGCGGCAAGCCGGGCGTCCAGGTCGCCCGCGACCTCTTCCAGCGGTTTGCCGAAACGCTTCTCGCGGCTCTCCCGGAAATACGCCTGATCCTCGGGGGTGAGGCTGTCGTGGATGTCGAGCAAAACGGTATGAATGATGGCCGGGTGCAAAACCGCATTGGTCCACCAGTTGAGATGGTGCGCAAGCCCCCGACCGACCGGGCCGCCGAATAGCGACGGGGTGTCGGGGTAGGCCTCTTCCAGATAACAGGCGATGTCCCAGGAATCGTTGATCACCGCATCGCCGTCGTGCAGCACCGGCACCGTTTTCCCGCCGCTGAAGGCGATCTTCTCCTTCTCGGTGAAGCCGCAGGGCTCGCAGTCCGCCTCCAATCCTTTATGCGCGAGGGCGAGGCGGCTGCGCCAGCAATTCGGGCTGAAGCGAAGGTCGTTGGCGCCGGTGAGATCGTAGAGAATACGGGACATGGGGCGGGATCCTTTCCGGTGAGACGTCCATGCTATCCAATCGCGGCGGCAACCGCACCGGTCAAGTCACTGTTGTGTGACGGTCTTCTCGGGAATGGCGTTCTAAAGCGGCCAGATCCACAGGATCATCGGCACCGCGACGACGCAGATCACCACCTCCAGCGGCAGGCCCATGGGCCAGTAGTCGCGGAATCTGTACCCGCCGGGACCCATCACCAGCACGTTCGACTGATGGCCGATCGGCGTCAGGAAGGCGCAGGACGCGCCGATGGCGACCGCCATCAGGAAGGGATCCGAGTTGACGCCGATGCGGTTTGCCAGTTCGGCGGCCAGCGGCGCCATCAGGACGGCGGTGGCCGCGTTGTTCATCGCGTCCGACAGCATCATGGTTGCGACCAGCACGACGGTCAGCAGCGCCCAAGCGGGCAGGTAGGCGCTGGTCGAGGCGATAGCGTCGGCGATCAGCACTGACGCCCCGGAGATTTCCAACGCCTGACCGACCGGGACCATCGCGCCCAGCAGCACCAGGATCGGCCAGTCGACCGCCTCGTAAGCACGGCGCAAGCGAATCTGGCCCGTCACCAACATCAGGACGACCGCGGTCACGAAGGCGATCGGGACTGAGACGAAGCCGAAGGCACTCGCCAGGATCGCGCCGAGAAAGATAAACACCGGCGCGAGGCTTGGCGTCCGATGCAGATTCAGGTTGCGCTCCGCCAGCGGCAGGCAGCCGAGCGCCGCCAGCGTATCCGGCATGGTTTCGGTATCGCCCTGCAGCAGCAGCACGTCGCCGGGCCGAAATTGGATCTCGTTGAGACGCCGGCGCACCGGCTCGCCATGCCGGGCGACCGCGATCAGGTTCATGCTGTGGCGGCTGCGCAGGCGGATCAGCCGCGCGGTCCGTCGGATTAACGGGGACGACGGGGTGACGACGGCTTCCATCATGCCGATCGTCTCCGAATTCAGCGCATCGGCGTCTAGATCGCGGTTGCCGAGCAGTTCTAGGCCTGCCGCCTTGACCGTTTCCTCGATCGATTCGGCATTGCCTTCGAGCAGGAGGTGGTCGCCCTCGTGCAGGACGCCTTCGACCGATGGTGCGAGCCGTTGATAGCTGCCGCGATGCAGCGCCACGAACACGATGTCGTCCGCGACGCCGTGGCTGTACGATTCACGGATCTTTTTGTCGATCAGCGCCGAGCCTTCGGGGATACGGACCTCGGTGATGTAATCGTCGATATTGAAGACGTCGCCGGATTTGCTGGGACCGTGATGCTTGGGGATCAACCGCCAGCCGATGACGGCGATGAACAGCACGCCGGCGATGGCGATCGCCGTGCCGACCGGCGTAAAATCGAACATCCCGAAGGGTTCGCCGGCGTAATCCGCGCGGATGGCGGCGACGATGATGTTGGGCGGCGTGCCGATCAGGGTGACCAGGCCGCCCAGGAGTGATCCGAAGGACAGCGGCATCAGCAGTTCGCGCGGCTCGCGGCCGGACTTGCGGGCTATCTGGATGACGACCGGCATCAGCAAGGCGAGCGCGCCGATATTGTTCATGAACCCGGAGAGCGCGGCGACCAGGGCCGCGATGGCGCCGACCTGCAGCGATGGACTCAGCTCCGCCTCGACGAGCCGCTTGGCAATGAAACCGACGATCCCGGAATTCTGGAGCCCGCGGCTGATTACGAGGACCGCCGCCACGGTGATCACCGCGGGATGGCCGAAGCCGTCGAAGGCGCGGTCCGGCGGCACGATCCCGGCCAGAAGAACCGCGACGAGCGCGATCAGCGCCACCACGTCGTAGCGCCAGCGTCCCCAAATGAACAACCCCAGCGTCCCGAGGATCACCCCGAAAACGTAAATCTGGTCGAATGTCACGCGTGGTCCCCGCTGCTCTGCCGCGGCAGCAGACTAGGCGGGGCTCCGACGCGATGCAAATGCACCGGGAAGGCCGATGTCCGGCTGCGGCAACGCACCGCATTCCCATATGGTCCATTGGGCGCAAGAACCCTGGCCGGAATGGTCGTTGACGATGGCGGGATAGGGTCATAGTGTCCGCCCGCTCGATGCGACGACCTTATATGTATTGAGCCGCGAAACAGCAGAGTATCGAAGGATTTGCAGCGATGACCAAACCGCAGCACCGTCCCGCCCGGCCCTTTTTCTCCTCCGGCCCTTGCGCGAAGCCGCTTGGTTGGTCGCCGGACGTTCTCGGCGACGCCTTCGTCGGTCGATCGCACCGCGATCCGGAAGGGGCCGCGCGGATCAACGAGGTGATCGAGCGCACGCGAAAAGTACTTTCGATTCCCGATGATTACCGGATCGGCGTCGTCCCCGGCTCCGATACGGGCGCAATCGAGATGGCGCTGTGGTCGATGCTGGGCGCGCGCGGCGTCGATGTCCTGGCCTGGGAAAATTTCGGGCAGATGTGGGTCATCGACATCGTCAAACAGCTTAACATCGGCAACGCCCGCGTCGTCGAGGCCGAGTACGGCGACCTGCCCGACCTGTCCAAGGTCGACCAGGACAACGATGTGGTCTTTACCTGGAACGGCACCACCAGCGGTGTTTGCGTGCCGAACGGCGATTGGATTTCGGCGGACCGCCAAGGGTTGACGATTTGTGACGCGACCTCGGCCGTGTTTTCCATGGATATGCCCTGGGACAAGCTGGACGCGACCACCTGGTCCTGGCAGAAGGCGATGGGCGGTGAGGCGGCGCATGGCATGCTGGTGTTGAGCCCGCGGGCGGTCGAGCGGCTGGAAAGCTATACCCCGTCTTGGCCGATGCCCAAGATCTTCCGCATGACGAAGAAGGGCAAGCTCGACGAAGGCATCTTCCGGGGCTTGACGATCAACACGCCGTCGATGCTGTGCGTCGAAGATGCGCTGTTCTCGCTGCGCTGGATCGAGAAAGCCGGCGGCGCCGCGGCGATGCAGGCGCGTTCGCAAGCGAACCTGGCGGCGATGACCGAATGGGTCGAGGCGACGCCTTGGGTCGAATTTTTGTCGAAGGACGCCAGTTTCCGGTCCTGCACATCGATGGTTCTGTCGATCGCCGCTGGTTCCGGGCTAACCGGCGACGCGCTGGCCGCCGCGCCGAAACAGATTGCGGCCATGCTGAAAGCCGAAGAAGTGGCTTATGACATCGAAAGCCATCGTGCCGCGCCGCCGGGCCTGCGGATCTGGGGCGGCGCCACCGTCGAGCCGGACGATCTGAAGGCGCTGTTGCCGTGGCTCGACTGGGCCTTTGCTGAATACAACCGGTCCCTGGCGGCCTAAAGAGGGCGATATGCCGAAAGTACTGATTTCCGACAAGTTGAGCCCCGACGCGGCCAAGGTCTTCGAGGACCGCGGCGTCGAGGTTGATTTCAAGCCCGGCATGAGCGCCGAGGATTTGCTCGCCTGTATTCATGAGTATGACGGCCTGGCGATTCGGTCGGCCACTAAGGTGACGCCGGACGTGCTGGTGCGGGCCGAAAATCTCAAGGTAATTGGCCGCGCGGGTATCGGTGTCGACAACATCGACACGGATGCCGCGACCCAGAAGGGCGTCGTGGTCATGAACACGCCCTTCGGCAACACGACGACCACCGCCGAACATGCGATCGCGATGATGATGGCGATGGTCCGCCAAATTCCGGCGGCCAACGCCTCGACACAGGATGGCCGGTGGGAGAAGTCGCGCTTCATGGGGATGGAGGTGACCGGTAAAACCCTGGGGCTGATCGGCTGCGGCAACATCGGGTCGATCGTCGCCGACCGGGCGCAGGGCCTGAAGATGCGCGTCGTCGCGTATGATCCGTATCTGTCGCCGGAACGCGCCGTCGAGATGGGCGTGGTCAAGGCCGAGCTGGACGAGTTATTCGCCCGGGCCGACGTCATCACCGTGCATACGCCGCTCACGGACAGCACGAAGAACCTGATCAACGCCGAGACGATCGCGAAGATGAAGCCGGGCGTCCGCATCATCAATTGCGCCCGGGGCGGCATCGTGAACGAGGCGGACCTGCGGGCAGCGATGGACAGCGGCCACGTCGCGGGTGCCGCCGTCGATGTCTTCGTGGAAGAGCCGGCCAAGGAAAACCCCTTGTTCGGCGCGGAGAACCTGGTCGCGACGCCGCATCTCGGCGCGGCGACGACGGAAGCGCAGGAGATCGTCGCCGTTCAGGTGGCAGAGCAAATGGCGGACTATCTGCTGAACGGTGCGGTGACCAATGCGGTCAACATGCCGTCCATCTCGGCGGAGGACGCGCCGCGCTTGCGACCCTATATGACCCTGGCGCAGCAACTCGGCAGCTTTATCGGACAGTTGGCGGAGACCAGCCTGAAGTCAATCAGCATCGAGTTTCAAGGACATGTGGCGGAGTTGAACGTCAAACCGCTGGTCTCGGCGGTGCTCGACGGCATGCTGCGCCATCAATTGGACAGCGTGAATATGGTCAGCGCGCCGATGATTGCCCGGGATCGCGGCATTGATATCAGCGAGACCATTCATGAGCACTCCGGCGACTATGACAATCTGATCCGGGTCACCGTCCATACCGAGCGCCGGTCGCGCAGCATCTGCGGCACCTTGTTCGGGTCGGACCGGCCGCGGGTCGTTGAAATCGATACCATCCCGATCGAGGCCGAGATCGGGGAGCATATGCTTTACACCACGAATCATGATAAACCCGGTGTCATTGGACAACTTGGGCAGACGCTCGGTGACGCCGGAGTGAACATCGCCACCTTCCACCTGGGCCGGACGGCGCAAGGCGAGGAGGCGTTGGCACTGATCCAGGTGGATCAACAGGTAGAGTCCGATCTATTGGATCGGATCACCGGGCTGCCTCATGTGACGCAAGCGAAAGCGTTGCGATTTTAGAGATGTAGGCATTGGCGCGACTCGTCGCTCTGGTTTTGGTCATTTTGTATGCGACGCCTGGCGTCGCGGAGACATGGCGTCCGGAGACCGTCGGGATATTGGCGGGCTTGGACCGTTTGTTTCGCGATGCGGAAACCCGGTCGGTCAAGGTGCGTGCCAACGATCGGTTTTTCCGCATTTCGAAGTCGGGGGACGAACTGACGCTGTTGCGGTCCTCCGGACCGGCGCCGAAGGATCGCCCCGACGACGCCATACCCCATAGCAACGTCGTCAGCGGCAACAACGATATTACATTGGCGTGGCTCGCGGACGGTACGGAGCGGTATCCACATGGCGTCCTTGGCGACACCATTGAGGCCGCTACGCTAAAAGTGCGAACCGCCACGGGGAAAACCGCCCATTTTACGGTTCGGCCGGATTCGGTATTGGAAGATCTGATACCGCGTCTGGTGGATGTCGACGGTGACGGCCGCGACGAGATTATCATCGTGCGGTCGCATAAGGATGCCGGGGCTTCGCTCTTGCTCTTGGGACTGCGTGGTAACCGCTTGGTGCGGTTGGCCGAGTCCGTGGCGATCGGAACGTCGAACCGATGGCTCAACCCGATCGGCGCGGCCGATTTCGATGGCGATGGTCAGGCCGAATTGGCTGCCGTTGAAACACCGCATATCGGCGGCAAGCTGTTGCTGCTGAAGATCGACGGCCGCCGCCTTCGGGAGGTCGGACGATATGCCGGCTACTCGACCCATGTCATCGGGTCGACCGAACTGGAGATGTTCGCGGTCGTTGACATCAACGGCGACGGCGCGCCGGAGATCATCCTTCCGACGCAGGACCGGGAGGAATTGCGCGCCATCAGTTTCGCCGGCGGAAAGCTGACCGTTCTTGCGGTGGCGAAGCTATTCCGGCCGGTAACCACCGCGATCCTTGCCGAAGATGTGGACGGCAACGGCACGCCCGATATTCTCTTTGGCGATCAAGGGGGATACCTGAACATAATCCGTCGTTGACCGTGCCGGCCGGGCGTCTTTTGGTTGCTTGCCCGGACGGCCAAACCGGGTTAGGTATCGCGCCCGGAAAGAGAAACTTCGACAAAGCCGGGGCCTTGCTGCGACATGACTGAGGCGGTCAGCAAATCGTTATTGCCCGATGGGCTGCGCGACGGTCTCCCGCCCGAGGCCGGTCACGAAGCGGATATCCACAATCTCATGCTGGCAGCCTTCGCCGCACGCGGCTACGAGCGCGTGTCGCCTCCGCTCGTCGAGTTTGAAGATAGTCTCCTGAATGGTGCCGGAGAGGCGCTCGCACTTTCCACGTTCAGGCTGATGGACCCCGCAAGCCAGCGCATGATGGGTGTGCGGGCGGATATGACGCCGCAGATCGCGCGCATCGCGACGACACGGCTTCGGAAAGCGCCGCGGCCGTTGCGGCTTTCCTACGGCGGTGCGGTCCTGCGGGTTCGTGGCAACCAATTGCAGCCCGAGCGGGAGTTCACCCAAGCCGGCGTCGAATTGATCGGCTCGGACAGCAGCACCGCCGACTCCGAAGTTATCCTGGTCGCTTACGAAGCCTTGAAATCGTCGGGTGCGGAGCGGCTATCGGTCGATCTCACCTTGCCGACATTGGTGCCGGAGATTTGCAACGACCTGGGTGTCGACGCCGAGACGCAACGGCGATTTCGCGCGGCACTAGACCGCAAGGATCCGGCAACCGTTACCGAGATCGGTGGCGCCGCAGCCCCGGTTTTGTCCGCATTGCTCGCGTCGGTCGGGCCGGTGGAAAAAGCGTTGCTTGTTATCGACGGCCTTACGATAAGCGACGCCGCGTCAGCGGAACGGCAACGGCTGCATGACGTAATCGTCGATTTGCGCCGCGAAGCGCCCGATCTCGATATCACCGTCGACGCAGTGGAAAACCGAGGATTCGAGTACCATAGCGGACTGAGTTTTACATTTTTCGCCCGCGGCGTTCGTGGCGAGTTGGGCTGCGGCGGGCGCTATTGCGCGGGGGACCAGGATGAACCCGCGACAGGATTTTCGCTGTTCGTCCATAACTTGCTTCGCGCCATACCGTCGCCGACGCTGGCCAAGCGGCTCTTGGTGCCGATGGCGACCGGTGAAAAGGTCACAGCCGACCTGCGCCGCAAGGGGTGGATAACCGTTGCCGCGCTCGAAGCGTTGGATGATCTGGCAGCCGAGGCCGCGCGGCTGGACTGTTCGCATTATCTGGCTGAAACCGGCCCCGTCGCCGTGAAAAATAATGGAGAAAAAGAATGACCAATGTCGTGGTCGTCGGGTCGCAATGGGGCGATGAGGGTAAAGGTAAGATCGTCGATTGGCTTTCCGAGCGCGCGGATGTGGTCGTGCGCTTTCAGGGCGGCCATAACGCCGGTCATACCTTGGTCATCGGCAACGAGGTCTACAAACTCAGCCTATTGCCGTCGGGCGTGGTGCGCTCCGATAAGCTGTCGGTCATCGGCAACGGCGTGGTCGTCGATCCCTGGGCCTTGTTGGAAGAAATCGAGCGGATCGCCGGTCAAGGGGTCAAGATCACGCCTGACAATCTAAAGGTCGCGGAGAATGCCGCCCTGATTTTGCCGTTGCACAGCAGCTTGGACCGGGCGCGCGAGGCGGCCCGCGGCGCCGGCAAAATCGGCACGACGGGCCGGGGCATCGGGCCGGCTTATGAAGACAGGACGGCGCGGCGGGCCATCCGTGTCTGCGATCTTGCCGATAAGGATGTCCTGAGCGCAAAAGTCGACGAATTGCTGATCCACCACAATGCCTTGCGCCGGGGATTCGGCGAGCCGGAGATCGACAAGGCGGAGCTGATGGCGGCCTTATTGGACATGGCGCCGAAAATTTTGCCGTACGTATCCTCGACCTGGCGGTACCTCGATGAATTCAAACGCGCTGGCAAGCGGGTGCTGTTCGAGGGCGCACAAGGGATGATGCTGGATGTGGATCATGGCACCTATCCTTACGTGACGTCGTCCAACACGGTGGCCGGGCAGGCGGCAACCGGTTCCGGCATCGGACCGCATGCGCTGGGCTACATCCTCGGCATCACCAAGGCTTATACGACCCGGGTCGGCAGCGGGCCGTTTCCGACGGAGCTGAATGACGCGACCGGCCAACGGTTGGGTGAGATTGGCCACGAATTCGGCGTGGTTACCGGTCGCCCGCGGCGCTGCGGATGGTTCGATGCCGTGTTGGTTCGGCAGGCGGTCAAGGTCGGCGGAATCGACGGCATCGCCTTGACCAAGCTGGATGTCCTGGATGCTTTCGATGAACTCAAGATCTGTACCGGATACCGAATCGGCGATCAGGCGTTCGATTATCTGCCGGCGTCATCCGCGCAACAGGCCGCGGCGACCCCGGTCTACGAGACCATGGAAGGCTGGGAACAGAGCACGCGCGGCGCCCGGTCCTGGGCCGAGCTCCCGGCGACCGCAATCAAATATATCCGTAGGATAGAAGAGCTTATCGAAGCTCCCGTCGCGTTGTTGTCGACGAGTCCGGAACGCGAAGACACCATCACGGTCCGCGATCCTTTCGCGGCCTAGTGGCCGCACGCCGCCACGACAAAGAAAGTGCTTGCTCCGTTCCACCCATGACGGCTATCCGGTGGATGGGGTGAACCAAAAAATGGCGTCATGGCACTGAACCCTTCCGGTGGCTCCGGGAATGCGTTGCTGGTCGGCGGTCGCTACGAGGTCAATCCGCAACAGCCGCTTCCGGAGTTGGATTGCGGCCCCGTAACGGCATACGCGGCCACCGAGGTGCGCGGAACCGCGCGCGACGTGTATGCGTTGATGAGCGATCCGGAGCTACCACCCCGTTTCGATATCGTGCCCACCATACGCCGCATCGACCACAATAACCTCGTGCGCGTTCTCGACTGGGGTGTGATCAACTGGCCGCATGACGGTCGGCGGCGGCCGGCGGTCATAATTGAACGGCCCGGCGGACCGAAGATCATGTCGACCCTTGCCGATAAAATTGAACCTTTCCGGGAAGAACCATTGACCCGCCGCGTGATCCAGCCCTTCGCGCAGGTCCTTTCCGAACTCAAGTATCAAGGTTTGGCGCACCGGAATATTCAGCCGGACAACTTGTTTCTCGACGGGCATGACCGCGATCGCGCCCCGATCATGCTCGGCGAGGGCGTCTCGGCGCCAGCGGGGCTTATTCAGCACGCAGCTTACTCGACCATCGAATGTTGTTTGGCGGAACCGGCCGGTCGTGGAGAAGGCGACGAATCGCACGACCTCTACGCGTTCGGCGTGACACTGGCGGCATTGTTGATCGGGGAAAGCCCGCTCTATGGGCTGGGCGATGACGCGATCGCGCAGCGAAAGATCATGCAGGGGAGCTACACGGCAATCGTCGGCTCGCATCGCTTGCCCTTGCCGCTGTTGGAAGTGTTGAAGGGCCTGCTAAACGACGATGCGGCGGAACGTTGGACGCTCGAAGATCTCGAAATGTGGATCGGCGGCCGGCGCCTCAGTCCGAAACAACAGGTATTGCCCTCCAAGTCATCGCGGCCGCTCGAAATTAACGGCGAGACATATGTCACCGCACGCGACGTCGCCGCCGGGCTGGGGAAGCATTGGGATGTCGCTCTAACCATCGTAGAGGACGGCACGCTGGATAACTGGTTGCGCCGGAGCCTGTCGGACGAAAACCGGACAGAGGCGGTGAGCGCGGTGCGCGCGGAAGCCGACAACTCCACCACGGAGAAGGCGGACGCCGAATTGGCCAAGGTTTGTATCGCATTGGATCCGCATGGGCCCATTCGTATGCGCAACTTCTGCGCCGTCTTGGATGGGATCGGGCCGCTGTTGTCGGCGCGGTTTGCCGATCCGGCAGCCGTCGAGTCGTTCGCTAAAATCATCGATGCCAACCTGCCGGCGTCCTGGATGCAGCTGTGCCTCAAGCCGAAACCGGAGTTCTACCGGCATGCGTCGTCTTTCGAGCGCGTGCGTTCGTATATCGACACGCCGCTTATGGGACATGGCGTGGAGCGGGCTCTGTACGATCTCAATCCGACGACACCGTGCCGTTCGCCCTTGTTGGAGAACGATTTCGTCGTCAACCTAGATCAGCTCTTGCCGTCGCTCGAGCAGGTCGCGGTCTCCAATCCGGGTATGCTGGGCAATGTCGTCGATTCCCATATGGCGGCCTTTATCGCTTCCCGGGTGAAGGCCACGCTGACGTCCGAGTTCCGCGCCTTGCATGACCCGGAGGACGCGTTCGACGCGGCATTGGCCGCAACCCGGGTCTTGTCGGTGGTCCAGGATAGTAACGCCATGGAACCGGTGCCGGCGCTATGCGGCTATCTGGAAAAACTGCTCCAGCCCGGGGTCGATCAATATCACAACCGAACGCGGCAATCGGAAACCTTGGAAAATCTCCGTACGGCGGCCGAGTCCGGCTCCTTCGCTAAGCTGTTGGCGATCATCGACAACTATGAGGATCGCACGAATGACGAATACGAGTACCGCGCATCGGTCGGCTTATTCGAAGAAACAATCATGCAGTTGCGGCAAGTGGCGTATGAGCGCGAACACCGCGCGGCCTATACCAATGAATTGGGCGGCCAGGTCGCGTCCCTTGTTTCTGGGGTCGCGGCGACGGCGGCCATTCTCGTGATTATTCTGATGAAGCTCTTCTAACGGCGGCTATGGCAGAGACAGCGGAAAAAGAAGAAGCTTCTGGCAAGCGGCGCGCGGGATCGATCGTAACCTGGGTCATCGCCGGCGTTGTCCTGTTCGCCTTCTACGAGTCGATCGTTCTCTTGCTGATCGGCATGGCCCCGACGGGCGTCGCCATGCTCTTCGATCGCAGCCCGAGCCGCAACCAGACCCGAACGGTGGGATACCTGAATTTTGCCGGTTGTCTGCCGTGGGTCATCGACTACTGGCTCGTCGGCGGTGATTTCGCCCGGGTCTTCGAGATCTTCGCGGACCCGATGGCGCTGTTCGTGATGTATTCGTCCGCGGCGTTGGGGTGGCTTCTGTTCTTCGCGATCCGGCCGATCGTCGGCAGTTACCTCGCGGTATCAGCGGATTTGCGGGAAAAACAGATCAGTCGCGTGCAGCAAAAGATGGAAGAAGAATGGGGCCCCGAAATCCGCACGGATGCGGAGGAAAAAGCCGCGGAACCCGCTGAGGGCGAGGCCGCGACGGCCGTAACGCCGTTAGCGGCGCCGGAAGAGACCGCATCCCAGGCGCCGGAAAACCAGCAATAACGGGACGTAGCGGCCAGGTGCCGCCGCGCCCGGTTCAGATTAGGAGGCTGGCAACAGGTTCGCTTCTGCGGCGGCGGCTTGCATCGCTTTCTGGAGTTTCTCGAATGCCCGAACTTCGATCTGACGAACGCGTTCTCGGCTGATTCCGTATACCTTGCTGAGTTCTTCCAGCGTGGATGTGTCTTCCTTGAGCCGGCGTTCGGTCAGGATATGTCTTTCCCGCTCGTTCAGGGTTTCCATCGCATCCTGCAGCAGGGCCCGGCGTTTCGTCAGTTCTTCGGCCTCGCCGATGACGATTTCATGGCTCTCGGATTCGTCTTCCAGCCAATCCTGCCATTCTCCGTCGCCATCGATGCGGACCGGCGCGTTGAGCGAATGATCGGGCGCCGTCAGCCGGCGGTTCATCGAGATGACGTCCTGTTCCGGAACGCTCAACTCGGTGGCGATTTTCTCGACGTTTTCCGGACTGAGATCGCCTTCCTCGAAGGCCTGCAGCCGGCCTTTCAGCTTGCGCAGGTTGAAAAAAAGCTTCTTCTGCGCGGCGGTGGTGCCCATCTTCACCAACGACCAGGAATGCAGGATGTATTCTTGGATGGCGGCGCGGATCCACCACATAGCGTAGGTCGCGAGCCGGAAGCCGCGCTCCGGATCGAAGCGTTTCACGGCCTGCATGAGACCGACATTTCCTTCTGAAATCAATTCGTTAACCGGCAGCCCGTAGCCGCGGTACCCCATGGCGATCTTCGCCACGAGACGAAGATGACTGGTCACCATCTTGTGGGCGGACTTGGCGTCGTCATGTTCGCGCCACCGCTTCGCCAGCATGTATTCCTCTTGCTTTTCCAGCATGGGAAACTTGCGGATGTCCTGCAGATACCGTTGCAGGTTGCCTTCTGGGCTGATGACGAGGGTGGGAAGGGTCGTAGCCATCCTGATTGCTCCGTAAAAATGCCTCTTAGCACTATCCCCTTTAGAGTGCTAAAATACCATAACTCGTGGAATTGTCAATGAAATTTGGGATTCGTATAGGTTATGAGGTTGTTTGATCCCGGTTTAAGACGCTGACTATCCGTTTCATATCACGTGGTAATTCGCTGCTGAATTTCAAGCGTTCCCCCGATTGCGGGTGATCGAATCCGATCACAGCGGCGTGAAGCGCCTGCCGGTTCAGCGCGCTGGTCACTTGGGCCGCTTTTTGGGACAGCGCATTCTTTCGGGCCGGGGTTCGGCGGCCATAGACCGGGTCGCCGATGATGGGAAAGCCGATATGCGTCATATGGACCCGGATTTGATGCGTCCGGCCGCTCTCCAACCGGCATTCGACGAGGCTGGCGGCCTCTCCGAAACGCTGTATCAGCCGGTATTTCGTCGCCGCCGGTTTGCCCCGCGGCGGCGCGACGACCGCCATCTTCTTTCGATCCCTCGGATGCCGGCCGATATTGCCCTCGACCCGGCCGGCGGGCGGCATCGGCACGCCCCAGACCAGGGCGCGGTAGGACCGGTCGATCGACCGGTCCGCGAACTGCGCGGACAACGACTGGTGTGCTGCGTCGTTCTTGGCGACGACGATCAGGCCGCTGGTATCCTTGTCCAGGCGATGGACGATGCCCGGCCGCTTGACCCCGCCCACGCCCGACAGGCTATCGCCGCAATGGGCCAGCAGCGCGTTCACCAGCGTGCCGTCCGGCTGGCCCGGGCCCGGATGCACCACGAGACCCGCCGGTTTGTCGATTACCAGCAGATCCGCGTCTTCGTATACGACTGTCAGAGGGATTTCCTGCGCCGCCGGGGTCGCTTCTTCCGGGGCGGGCACGGTGACTTCGAACACCGCCTGTGGTTTGACCCGATACGAGGGGTCCGATATCGTCTGGCCGCTTTCGGTGACCTGGCCGTCCTGCAACAAGGATTTGATGCGGCTGCGCGACAAATCCGGAAGCGCGTCGGCCAGAAAACGATCGAGCCGCATGCCGGCTTCGTCCGGTGCGACGGGACGGGATCGGAAGGTGTCTGGCGCGGTCATTTCGGCAACGTCATTTTGGCGCAGTCATGGACAATTGGATTGAGCGCTAATCATGCAAGCGATTAAAGCCATCGTAATCGGGATGGGTTTCCTCATTGTGGCGGGGATGGTGATCCTGGTCTATGGCCTCACCAGTGGCTTCGAAACGTCCAAGGGCGGCGATGGCGCGGCGGCCTTTGGAACGATTCGGGCGACCTTGCCGTCCGGCGCCACGGTTCAGGGAACCGATCTCGACGGCGATACAATGCTCGTGCGTCTCGGCATGCCCGACGGCGGCGTCCAGATCATGGTCTTCCGGTTGAGCGATGGCCGTCAGGTCGGCACCATCGACCTGCAACCGCAACGTTGAGCGCGCCCGTGGGTCTGGGGTCACGTTTTTTGAGGGAGGGCGTCCGCCGCTTCCGTTAGCGCTGCGTCCAGCGCATCCAGTTTCTCGGTATCGGCATTTTCCGCATCGCGCAGTCCGGCGACAACGCCCTGCGCCCGCTCGACAGCTGCGCCGGCGATTTCCGCCATTTCCTGCTGTGCCGCCAGATTGGATTCGAGCTCGGCGATCCGGGTCTCCGCTTCCGCCAGATCGTCCTCGTCGTCCGCGGTGTCGAAATCCAGGTCATCGTCATCCGCGTCACTGTCGTCATTCGCCGGGGCGGGCGCACCCTTGCTGAATCCGAGGCGCTGGGCGAGGCCGTCGATATACCTGGCGTCGGCGCTGTCGAGCTCGCCTTTGTCCAGGTCCGAGAGGTAATCCTGCAGCTCCTCGACCGTTTCGGGCATCAGATCGCCCTTGTCGAGCATCGTCTGAATCAGTCGTCGGGTATGGTTCGCGTCCATGGGCGGGCAGTGTCTCGTGTCGTGATCGAATCGGGCCGCGGTCGCGCGGCGGCGCACCATATCGCGAAACGCGCATACGGGGTAGGGGAAAGCGCCCGGCGGATTTTCGGCCGCCGGGCATCGCCTTCCTATTTTTCGATGTTTTCCTTCAGGATCTGGCTCGACTGGAACCGCCGGTTCAGGATCCATACCTTGACCGGCGTCTGCGGGCCGCCGGAATGATAGTATTTGAAGGTGTTGGCGTAGAGATAGTAGACGTCGCCGACCTTCTCCGCGGTCGTCGCCTGGAACTGGTCCCATTCGTATTCGTAGGTCGTGACCGTGGCACCCGACACGGTGCCGCGAATATTGCCGGACCGGTTCTTGATCCGCTTCAGCGGCGCGTTGATCACCACGCGTTCGAATTTGTAGCCGTATTTCTTCCGGGCGAAGACCTCGGCAACCGCCTTGTGCAGCTTCTTGTCGTCCGACCGTGCCTCCGGCATGCGGACGCTGCCCAGCGCGATCTTGTACTTCTCCTTGAAGTCCGCCGTGACCTTGTCGACCTTGTCGAGCTGCGCCTTGCGGTCCGGCGCGTCGGTGCGGCCCATCTTCTCGTCATACAGCGCTGCGACCATAACCGCCTTGCGGGCCTTCGCGAGGTTCTCCAGGTTCTTCGCGTATTGCCCTTTGCCGGTCAGCCGGTTGTTCCGGTGGTTGACGTCTTCCGGATCGGTCTTGTCGAGGAAGTCGACCGTGCTCATCGCTTGATCGGTGTTGAGGTCCATCTCCATGTTGACCGTACTGAGCGCGCGTTCGAGGGCCCGTGGTTTCTCGCTCTGCAGCGCGGAACGGAGATAGCGGAAGGTGTTGCCGTCCTGCGTGCTCAACGCCGCCTTGCCGTCAATCGACTTGATATAGGCGAGGTCTTCCTTCACATGCGCCCGCACCGCAGTGACGGAATCGACGAAGGTTTGGACCTTCGCTTCGGTCGCGGGATGCTCGATCCGGCCCGGCACCTTGATGGTGTGGAAGCGTTTCTTGAGTGCGGCCAGCTTGCCCGAAACGTCGCCGAGCGACGCCTGCTGGGCGTTTCGGTCCGAGATGCGCTTTTCGAACATCGCGGAAATCTTGGCGGTGCGGCCGTACAGGTCCTGGACCGCGGGCACCTTCGGTGCGCCCAGCGACTTCAGCGAATTCTGGATGTTGGCGAGCGACTTGCGGCCATAGGAGACCTTTTGTTTGTTGGAATAGTCGAGCGGCCGCATCTTGTCGATCTCGCCCGCGACCTTCATCAGCCGCTTCTGCTCGATCGCGACGATATTCCCGACCAGCTTGCCCTTGATGGCGTTGTATTGCCGCGCCGCCTCCTGAAAGGCGGGATGGGAGCGGTCTTTGGTCTTCGCGAGGCCGCCGCCGATCCGGTACAGCTCCTTCAACTGCCGGAACGCGCCGCTGCCGTCGGCGGGCCGCAAGTTGCGGACCTGCGCTTCGACAAGTTTCATTTCCCGCTGCGCCCGCGCGACCGACGGATCAACCGCCGCGGCTTTCGGGGCATCCGATTTGGGCGCGGTTTTTGGCGCGGTTTGGGTCGAAGCCGCGGGCGCCGACGACTTCGGCACGGCCTTGGGCGTGGACGCCGCCGCCGGCGGTTTCGCCGCCCCGCCACCGGCCAGCGTGGCGAGCGCGCCGTTGACCTTGTCGAGCCGCTGCTTGGCTTCGGTCCAGGACGCATGCGTCTTGTTGGGCGAGGACTCCAGCCGCTTGGCGGCCATGTCCATCGAGCGCTGCAGCCGCTTGATATTGGCCTTGCGCGACGGGGTCAGTGTCTTCACCTGCTGCTCTGCCCGATTGATATCGTACAGCGCGCCCTTGATCGCCGAATCTGCGGGCGCGGTTTGGGCGAGGGTGGGCGACGTGAGGGCGAGCGGGGCAAGCAGGATGGCGGCGAACAGAATGGCCGCGCTAAGGCGGTACGGCATGGCAAAACTCCCTGATTTTTACCCGAACGGCCCATGGCGGCGGCCGCTTGCCCGGCGCACAGGAATCGAAACGGTTGTGGCGGGCGCGGGATTTCGTTTATTGCGGGAAATCCTGCCATACCGGGATAGGCGGAACAAGCCGCGGACCATGACGGTCGCCGCGCGGTAAAGTCGTTGCTTGCCCGGGAGGCTTCGGTTAAGAGTCCGGGGTTCAGCCACGCCGACGTCCCCTTCGTCTAGTGGCCTAGGACGCCGGCCTCTCACGCCGGAAACAGGGGTTCGACTCCCCTAGGGGACGCCAACGATATTTTCAAATGTCAGTTTTGTTCGTCTTGCTCGCATACTCAATGCCGTGAAATTGCGATGCGGTTCCACAGGTTGATCATCCCCACCGTGGCGGTCAGCACGCCGATCTCCTTTTCCGAGAAATGTTCCCTCAAACGGGCGCGGAGGGTCGCCAGGTCGGTCTTGGGATCCAACTCGGTCAGGGCTTCGGTCCAGGCGAGGGCGGCCTTTTCCTTGTCGGTGAAGTCGCTGACCTGGTCCCAGACAATCACCCGGTCGAGCCGTTGGCTGATCTCGCCATCCTCACGGGCTTCGCGCGTGTGCATCTGGACGCAGAAGCCGCAGCGGTTGATCTGCGAGGCGCGCAGCAGGACCAGGTGATGCAGCAGGCGGTCGAGGCCGTGGGCGTCCATCACGTCATGCACGTCGGCCAGGGCCTGTAGGACATCGGGGATTTCCGCTTCGTAGTTCACCGCTTTCGTGTCGCTCATTTGTGTCTCCTTCGGAGTTGGGGTGTTGGTGTCGACCTGATGACGAATGAGCAGCGGCGTTTGTGACACCGTGTGTGAGATTTTTACGGCGGCGGTTGCGTCGCATGGCGACAGGTCGGTTCCTCGGAGAGACGGCGTTCGTGGTACAACCCGCTTATGCACGCGCTCTCGCCATATGTGCCGCGGCCGCCGGGGGACGGGTAATGCCGAGTTTGGAGGGGGGCACCGGCATCCTCGCGCTTTGGAACAATTGTGCGCCCGGCCATGAAGCCGACTACGAGGCGTGGTATCAGGGCGAGCATCTGCCGGAGCGGTTGGCGGTGCCGGGCATCCTGCGCGGGCGGCGCTACGAGGCGCTGGCGGGCGCGCCGCATTATTTCACCTATTACGAGACGACCTCGCCCGATGTCTTTGTTTCGGAAGCTTATCTGGAGCGGGTGGAGAACCCGTCGCCGATGACGCGGGAGATCATGTCCGGCGTCTTCATCGACATGAGCCGGACCGTATGCCGCCGCGCGGTATGCCACGGCGACATGCGGGGTGCGGTTGCGGTGACGGCCCGGCTTGACCGGAATTGTCTGGCCGAGAGTGGACTCGCAGATGGCACCGCGCCCATGGCGGCCGGCATTGCCGGCCTGCCCGGGGTCGCCCGGGCCGAGCTATGGGTCGCCAGCGACGAGACCGACCGGCCCGCGTCGGCGGAGGCCAAGCTGCGGGGCGGCGACGCGACCGTCGCCGCCTGTCTGTTCGTCGAATGCCTGCGCGAGGCCGAGGCGCAGGTGGTGCGCCGGGCGCTGGCCGATGGCCCGCACGGTGCGGCGATGGAAACCGGCGTCTACCGGCTGTTGTGTGACCGCGCCAACGATGGCGTGCCGGCTTGATCGGCACGCGCCGGCATAGCGATTCGCGCGAAAACCCCTAGACTGCGGATCACGCGGGTTTGAATGCCCCGGCTCGGCGCATTAATGAATTCGTAACCCTCCTCCCGCTATCAGGGGATCGGTTCAGATCGCCCTCGCGGGAGAGGATTACAATGCATTTTGCGCAATTTGGCGCCATGGCCTTGGGCTGTGCCGCGCTCGCGGCTTGCGGGCCTGTCTATAAGACCAGCTACGAGCTGACCCCGCCGCAGACCGCGGAAGGACGGATGTGCGCGTCGCAGTGCCAGCAGATCAAGAGCGCCTGCCAGACGACCGGATATGAACGCTATCAGCGTTGTCGATCGGACAAACTGGCGTATGCGGACCACAAGTATAACGAATACCGTGTTCAGCAATTGCTGTTGCAGAAACCGATCAAGAAGACCCGCCGGAGCTTCTACGGCGGGTATTCGTGCGGTCAGGAGCGCAGCTACAAGAAGGCGTGCGAGTCGGACTTTATCGGTTGTTTCGCTACCTGCGGCGGCAGGGTGATGCCGCACACGGTCTGTACCGCGAATTGCGAGCAAGCGCAGCCGGGCCATCAAATCAGCGGCGGCCCGACCACACCGCTGATGCGGTGATCCCGCCGGGCCGCCGGCCGGTTCCGTCTTGGATCAGGCCGCTTTCCGTTCGGCGGCGTCGATCATGGTCGAGGACAGCAGGATATAGGCCTCGGTCCAGGCCTCCCGGACCTCGTCGGTGAAATGCTCGCCGAGCCCTTTGTCCAGCGTCCACAGCAGCGCCGAGCCGACCGTCTCGTAATGGTCCGGCGTCACGCCGTATCCCGCGTGCCGGACGCCCAGGTCCTGCACCGCCGGCACGATCGTGTCGAGATTGTTCAGGCCCCGCACGGCGACGGCGATCATGTCCATCAGCTTCCGGCCTTGCGCCTTCATGTCCCCTTTGAAGAGCGGGCGCAGGCTGGGGTCCAGCTCGAACAGCCGGGCGTAGAAGAGGTCCGCGGCGATCTCGGCGGGAACCGCATCGAAGCTTTTCTGCACGAGTGAAATCTGGTTGGGCGTCATCTCGAAAATTCCCTTTATGTCTATCGGCCGCGGGGCGGCCCATTTATAGGCGACAGGTTTAGCGGCCGGGTGTGTCCCGCGTATTTCCGGCGTCGCGGCGTTTTGTTTCAATTGTTTCAGGGTGGTCCGGCTTGGCGCTGGCCGGCTGGACGACGTACAAAGGCCCATCGATCCGTAAAGTCGCTTTCACCGATGAAGGATGTTTCGCCCGATGAAGATCACCGTCCTGGACGATTATCACGACACCGTTCGCACGCTCGATTGCTTCAAAAAGCTCGACGGGCATGAGGTCACGATCTGGAACGATCACGTCCAGGATACCGATGCCCTGGCCGAGCGGCTGGCGGACACCGAGGCGCTGGTGTTGATTCGCGAACGGACGCATATCCGCGCGCCGCTTTTGGACCGTCTGCCCAAGCTCAAGCTGATCAGCCAACGCAGCGTCTACCCGCATATCGATATCGCGGACTGCACGCGCCTCGGCGTGATTGTGTCGTCGAGCCAGCATCCGGGCACGCCGTCCTACGCGACGGCGGAACTGACCTGGGGGTTGATCCTGGCGTCGATGCGGCAGATCCCGCAGCAGATGGCGTCGATGCGCGAAGGCAATTGGCAGATCGGCGTGGGGAACACGATCCGGTACAAGACCATCGGCCTGTACGGCTACGGCCGGATCAGCAAGGCGGTCGCCGAATATGCGACGGTCTTCGGTCTGAACGTCCTCGTCTGGGCGCGGGAGGAATCGCGGGCCCAGGCGCGGGCCGACGGCTACGCCACCGCCGAGACCAAAGAGGCTTTCTTCGAAAGCTGCGACATCCTCAGCCTGCATATGCGCCTGGTCGACGCGACGCGCGGCATCGTCACCGCCGCCGACCTGGCGCGGATGAAGCCGACCGCGCTGCTCGTCAACACCAGCCGTGCGCCGTTGATCGAGGCCGGGGCGTTGGTCGACGCCCTGCACGCCGGACGGCCCGGCATGGCGGCGGTCGATGTCTATGAGGAAGAGCCGGTGCTCGACCCGAACCACCCGTTGCTGGCGATGGATAACGTCGTCTGCACGCCGCATATCGGCTATGTGACGCGCGACGAGTATGAGATCCAGTTCACCGATATCTTCGACCAGATTCTCGCCTATGCCGGCGGCTCGCCGACCAATGTGGTCAACCCGGATGTGCTGGATGAGTAGGGTCTCCGCGGGCCCTGCGGTAATCACATAACAGTCATGTTTGCGTTGCAACAATTGAAACACTCTAGGACATTGTCCGGAAACCTTTAGGCCCCATATTCGTTGCGTAAATTGGATTCAACGCCGTTCGGCGCTGGATTATTGCAACGCAGCGAAGGAGCGAGATCATGCTGGCATTTGTTGGCAGGATGGGAAGGGCAATCGCGAGACGGCGGCGACAACAGGCGGCGATTCGGGAGCTTTCCGCGCTCGACGACCGAATGCTTGCCGATCTGGGAATCCGCCGGTCGCAAATCGTCAATTCGGCGACCGGCCACGATCCCTGGCGCCGCCAATAGGCGGCGGTATGCCGTTCCCTGAATAACCGGATATACTCATCGGGCTGACGCCTCCGGTGCTGGAGGCATCTTTCCAGTCAGGAGCCGTTCATGCCCGATGATGTTGTGCTGCATCCCGAGATGCAGATTCTGATCGATATCAAGAAATCCCTGCCGCCGGCCACGACCATCGAGGAAATGCGCGCCGGTTGGGAGGACTATTCGTCCTCGACGCGGGCACCCTATCCCGACGGAATGCAGGTGGGAGACATTCAAGTCCCGCGGGATGGTGGGACCGTGCCGGTGCGGGTCTATCGTCCGGCCGCGGCGGCCGACACGGCGCCGGTCGTGCTGTATATCCACGGC
This sequence comes from Alphaproteobacteria bacterium, assembly GCA_965228425.1. Classification (GTDB taxonomy): domain Bacteria; phylum Pseudomonadota; class Alphaproteobacteria; order UBA8366; family UBA8366; genus JAJFJD01. The sequence continues at coordinate 1,953,570 of OZ245815.1, forward strand.
GGCGGCTTCATGAAGGGCGACCTGAACAGCTCGGATTCGACGGCTTGGGGGCTGTCGGAGGAAACCGGCGCGGTGGTGGCGAGCATCGATTATCGGCTTGCACCGGAGAATCCCTATCCCGCCGCTTTCGACGACTGCTATACGGTGCTGACATACGTCGCCGGCGGCGGCCTGGGCGAGGGTGTCGATGCCGGCCGGATCGGTGTCTGCGGCGACAGCGCCGGCGGTAATCTGACCGGCGCCGTTTGCCTTGCGGCCCGCGACCGGAACGGCCCGAAGATTACAGCCCAGGTGCTGATCTATCCCTGCCTGACCGACGCGTGCGATCTACCCGCCTATGAGAAGTTCGCCGACACGCCGGGGCTGACGTCGTCATCGATGCAGGCGTATTGGGATTGGTATCTCGCGGGACAAACCCGGCCCTGTGCCGACCCGTATGCCGTGCCGCTGAAGGCGAGCGATCTGTCCGGACTGCCGCCCGCTTACGTGCATATCGCCGAGATCGATCCGCTGGCGGATGACGGCCGGTCCTACGCCGAGATGTTGACGGCGGCGGGTGTCGAGACTCAATTCCGCTGCGCGGACGGGATGATCCACGGCTTCTTGCGCTGCCGGTTGCAGGGAGAGGATTCCGCCCGCGAATTCGCGGCGTTTTGCGATTTCTTGAAAGCGAAGCTCGGTTAGGGTGCTGAAACTCTATTCCCGGTACCGAAACTCGGCAGGACAGCGTGTCCGGACCGCCCTCAATCTGAAGGGCGTGCCGTACGAGTACATCGCCGTCGAAGACATGCGGACCGATGCCTATCGCCGAATCAATCCGCAAGGGTTGCTTCCCGCCTTGGAGATTGAGGGCCGCATATATGGGCAATCAACGGCTTTGGTGGAATGGCTCGAGGAAACCTATCCCACGCCGTCGATCCTGCCGGCCGACCCGCAGGACCGATTGTCGGCGCGGTCCTTCTCCCAGTTCATCGCTTGCGAGATCCACCCGATCCATAATCATCGGGTGCGGGACTACCTGACCGGCGAGGAAGGGTGGAGCGATGACAAGTCGATGCAGTGGTACGAACACTGGATCGCAAAGGGGCTTGCGACCTTGGAGGAGATGTTGGCGCAGCGGCCGGCATCGACGGTGTTTTGTTTCGGCGATACCCCGAGCGTCGCGGATATCTATCTGGTGCCGGTTCTCTGCAATGCACGGTGGTTCGGGTTCCCGATCGACGCGTTTCCCCGCCTCTTGGAGGTCGACGCTTCCTGCCGGCGCCTCGACGCGTTCCAAGCCGCAATGCCGGAAAATCAGCCGGATTATTCGGGTAAATCCTAGTTGGCGATGGCGAAGAGCGGAGACGGCGGACGGAACGTAGAACTGGGGCCATGTCCGATTTGCGGACGCATGATGATCGACGGACCCAGCGTCAATCGACATCATTGGGTGCCGAAGTCGAAGGGCGGCCGTGAAGCCGCCCCGTTACATGTCATTTGTCATCGGATGGTGCATAGGCTGTTCAGCGAGGCCGACTTGGCGGCGACCTATAATTCGCCGGAGGCGGTGCGGTCGCAGCCCGAGATGGTGCGTTTCGTTGCCTGGGTGCGCCGGAAACCGGACGATTTCGTCGATTGGCCCGATGCGCCGGCGGGACGGGATGCGAGGCGACCGCACCGACGGCGGAAGGGTTAGGCCGGTATCCTAGAACCGGTAACCGACGCCGACGCCCACGATCCACGGATTGATGTCGACATCCGCGTTGATGGCGCCATTGTTGATGCTGACGTCGGTATTGATCCACAGCTTCTTGACGTCCAGGTTGAGCAACCAGTGTTCGTCCAGCATGTAGTCGACGCCGAACTGCACCGCATAACCGATGGTGTCTTCGAAATCGATGTCGGTGACGGTGCCGCCGGCGGCGCTTTCGTCGAAGAACACCGTGTAATTGATGCCGGCGCCGACATACGGTTTGAATCCGGTTTTGGTCGGCAGGTGATACTGCAGCAGGAGCGTCGGCGGCAGCAGCCAGACATCGCCCAGATTGACGCGCCCGAGGGAGGTGTCGGTCGCTTGGGCCTCATGCGGCGTAATTGCGAGGATCAATTCGGCCGCGATATTCTCTGTGAAGAAGTAGGAGATATCGAGTTCGGGGATCAGGGATTTATCGATATCGATATCGCCGCCGATGACGCTGATATCCGCGCTTTCCTGCGGAATGACCACGGCGGCGCGGCCTCGGATCATCAGGCCTTCGAAGGCCGAATCGCCCGCCTTAACGGTCGGTGTATCGACAATGATGCTCGCAACAATGAGCGCGCAAACCTGCAGCAGCGTTAACACTCGCATTTTGATGGTCTCCAAGCCGTATTGAAAGCGGCCCGGATGTTCGGGCCAGGGACTTTTTCGATGCGGGATTGATATTCGGGTACCGCCGACGCAGCGTTGATGCAGGTCAAAAATCGGCGAATTGCCGAATTATTTGACCGGATTTGCGGTCCGCCCTGGCGGTTCGGCGTCTATTGTGGCCGGCGGTAGGTCGAGCTCACCTCGTGGGCCGGGGCCGGGGCCGCGGTGGGGACGATCGGATTCTCGCCCCTGTCCGGCGTCGGGGCGCCGCATTCGGGGCTGCAGCAACATTGGTATTGTGATTGCGTAATCGGATTGCTCTATGGTGGCGGGCCATGTCGGTTTTCCGACGACGCGGACGTTCACGCGCGAGCCTGCCAATCGGCACAGACCCTGATGCGAGATGACATGAAAAAAGAAAGTGATGACGGCCTGCTGCGCGACCCGCTGTGTGTGGTCAACGTCGGATTGGATGGATTTGCCACAGATTTGGAGGCGCAAGGCATCGCCGTGACGCGGGTGAATTGGACGCCGCCTGCCGGCGGCGATGTGCGGCTGGCCGACATTCTGTCGAAGCTCGGCACCTGAGCGGGCGCGCTATGGAGCGGGTCGAACAAGCGAACAAGGAAGCGGTCGGTCGGATGCTGGCCGCCGACCCGGTGTTGGTCGACGTCGTCGCCGCGGGTGACGTGATCGACGGCCTCGGCGAGCGGGTCATCCTGCATGCCGGACCGCCGATCGATTGGGCCGACATGTGCGGTCCGATGCGCGGCGCGATCACCGGCATCGCGGTCTTCGAAGGATGGGCGTCTAGCTTGGGGGCCGCGGAGGAAATGGCGGCGGCGGGCGCCTTCGCGTTCCGGCCGAACCATCACGCGTCGGCGGTCGGTCCGATGACCGGTATGACCACGCTGAGCCAGCCGGTGATGGTCGTCGAGAACCTTAAATATGGAAATCGCTCCTACTGCACGATCAACGAAGGCCTCGGCAAGGTGATGCGGTTCGGCGGGAATGACGACGAGGTGCTCGATCGGCTGCGCTGGCTGCGTGACGTGCTGGGCCCAGCGATGGGTGCCGCGCTGCGGGAGGCCGGCGGCATCCCGCTGAAGAGCCTCGTGGCGCGGGGATTGACCATGGGCGACGAGATGCACCAGCGCAATGTCGGTTGCTCCGGCCTTATGCTGCGGGCGCTCGCGCCCGCGCTTGCGAAGACGTCGACCGATACGGCGTCACTGTCGGCGATACTGGCGTTCATCGGCGGCAACGACCAATTCTTTCTGAACATCGCCATGGCCATGGGCAAGGCGATCATGGACCCGGTTCGTGATATCGACGGCAGTTGTGTGGTCACCGCAATGTCGCGGAACGGCACGACCTTCGGCATCCGCGTCAGCGGTACCGGCGACCGGTGGTTTACGGCACCGGTCGAGATGCCGGAAGGTCTCTATTTCCCAGGCTTTACCGAGGATGATGCAAATCCCGATATGGGCGATTCGACCATCGTCGAAACGATCGGCCTCGGCGGGTTCGCGATGGGCGCGTCGCCTGCCGTGGCCGGATTTGTCGGCGCCGGCACCGCGGCGGATGCCGCAAATTACACCCGCGCTATGAGCGAGATCACCGTCGGCGAGAATCCGGAATGGACCATCCCGGCACTGGATTACCTCGGCGTACCGACAGGCATCGATATCCGGCTCGTCGTCGAAACGGGACTCGCTCCGGTCATCAACACCGGCATCGCGCATCGCGAGCCGGGCGTCGGCCAGGTCGGGGCAGGGGTCGTGCGCGCGCCGATGGCCTGTTTCGAGCATGCGCTTGTCGCCTTCGCGGAAAGCGTGGGTGTGGCATGAGCGCGGTGATCGTCAACGAGGTGTTGCGCGGGTTCTACCTCGACTCGGTCGCGCTGCTGCGGATGTCGCAGGTGCTGGCGGCACTCGATGGCGTCGACGAGGCGGCGATGATGATGGGATCGCCGTCGAACCGCGAGATCATGGCGGATGCCGGGATACTCGACGCGACGGGCGAAGCGGCGGAGGGCGGCGATTTGGTGATCGGCATTCGCGCTGAAAACCAGGAGGCGGCCGACCTCGCCTTGACGGAGGCGCGCGCCATTCTGGAGCAATCGTCTGCGGCGAAAGGCAGCGGAGAAATCTGGCGGCCCCGCTCGATCAGGTCCGCCGTGAATGCCATGCCCGAGGCGAATTTCGCGCTCATCTCCGTGCCGGGCGATTTCGCGATATCGGAGGCACGAAAGGCGCTGCGCCGGGGCTTGCACGTGATGATTTTCAGCGACAACGTGCCGGTCGCCGACGAAGCGGCGTTGAAGCAGGAAGCGCTCGAAAGTGGACGGCTCGTGATGGGTCCCGATTGCGGGACGGCGATCATCAACGGTTCACCGCTTGCCTTCGCGAACGCGGTGCCGCGGGGGTCGATCGGCGTCATCGGCGCATCCGGTACCGGGATACAAGAGGTCACCTGTCTGATTGGCGAGAACGGCGGCGGCATTTCGCACGCCATCGGCGTCGGCGGGCGCGATCTTTCGGACGCGGTCGGCGGCGTCACCACCAAGATGGCCCTCGACCTTTTGGACCGCGATCCGGCGACGCAGCATATTGTTTTGATTTCTAAACCGCCGGGCGCGGCGGTTGCTGCCAAGGTCGCCGAGCGGATCGGGGCCGGTTCGAAACCCTGCACCGTGTGTTTCGTCGGCGGGTCCGAGATGTCCTTGCCGGCGAACGCGACGGCTGTGACCACCTTGAAGGCCGCGGCGGAGAAGGCCCTGGGCGGTTCTCCCATCGGGGCAGGGTTCGATCCGGCCGACAAGGTGGTTGCGCCAAACAGCGGCGCGATGATCCGGGGGTTGTTCAGCGGCGGCACGCTCTGCGCGGAGGCGCAGGTCATATTAAAGGCAGCGGGCGAATCCGTCGGGTCCAACGCCCCGATACCCGGTTCGGATGGTCTCGATGTCGAAGGGGCGCATCGATTGATCGATCTGGGCGCGGACGAATATACGCAAGGACGGCCGCATCCCATGATCGAACCGTCTGTTCGGGACGAGGCGTTGACCGTGGCCTTGGGTGATCCATCCGTTGGCGTGATTCTTCTCGACGTGGTGCTCGGCTACGGTGCGCATGGCGATCCGGCGGGACATCTCATTGGGTCACTCGGAGATGCGGCGGACAAACAAGTGATTGCGTCGGTCACGGGTACCGAACAGGATCCGCAGCGACGGTCCGCGCAAATTGCCAAGCTCGAAACTGCGGGGATTGTCGTAGCGCCATCGAATGCCGATGCCGCGGTGTTGGCGCTGGCCTGTATCCGAAAAAAGACGTAATCGAGAACGCGACGATGCCCGACATCGACGACATTCCACGACGTTTGCTGGTAGCGGCCGGCGGCAACGCTACGCACCCGGAATATATTGAAGGAACATCGCAGGAGCAGAAGGACATCGCCGCCACCGCCGCGGCGATTGGGTTTCTGAAGGCGGGCGGCGAGCGGGTGGTGATCTGTCACCTTCAGGATCCGATGGCCGCCTTACGCGGTGAAACCGGCACGCACATCGTGGCCGCCGATGGTTGACCCCTGCGGGCCGTACAATTTTTCCATCACCACGATGGGGCCGGTCGCGTGGCGGACCATCGATCTGACGATGCAGGGCTGCGTCGCAGCCGTGTTCCACCGCAGCTTCTATATCGAGTCTGGAGATTCATTCGTCTGCATCGGCGTCCCGGAATTGGCGCCTGGTCCTTTGACCGCAGCGGCCGATGTGCCGCACGGTATGAATTGGATGTCGAGCGGACTCCGTGTTGGTGCGCGCGTTACGGGTTCGGACGGTGTCTTGACGGTGGGTACCCGATTTCGGTTTGATGCCCGCGCCGCACGGCAATGGTCGCCGCCGGCGTTTTCCGATCCGTTCCCAATCGATGTGCGGATGGAATCCGCGAATTCGATTGCCCGGGCGTCCGTGCCGGAAAATGGTCTCGCGCCGCTGATATTCTCGGTCGGGAAAACGGCGATGGTGTCGCCGGTCGTCAACGCCGCCGTGCCCGCGCACCGGCGGCTGATGGATTGGCTCCGGCGGGTCGCCGACGGCACGGATGTATCGCCACCATTGGACGCGGTCCGTCGACTGCTGGGGTTGGGTCCGGGTCTGACGCCGTCCGGCGACGACTATCTGGGTGGTATGATGATCGCCCTGCGCGCCTTCGGATATGGTCGAGCGGTAGAGCGCCTCTACGCTATCATCGACCGGGAAGTGCCGGAGCGGACGAACCGCATCAGCGCGGCATATCTTGGGGCTGCGCGTGAAGGCTGGGGCGCCGCCCCGCTGCACGACGTGCTCAACCATTTGGCCGCGAAAACGGACCCGCCGCTGTCGTCGCTGATACCCGCCGTGGATCGAATCGGCCATACATCGGGTTGGGACGCGCTGACGGGACTGTTGTCGGTTGTCGAAGCAGCATCGACGGCGTCCGCAACGGCAACCGGGCGGCTTGACGCAGTGTTGAACAGGTCACGAAGGAACCGATAGCCATGTTGCAGACGGCTCAATCCTATCGCGGCATGGTGACCGCGCCGCATCATTTGGCGGCGCGCGCCGGTCAGCGGGTGCTGGAAGACGGCGGCAACGCGATCGAGGCGATGATCGCCGCGGCCAGTACGATCGCGATCGTCTATCCGCATATGAATGCGCTGGGCGGCGATAATTTCTGGCTGATTCACACGCCGGGCATGCCGCCGGTCGGGATCGATGCGTGCGGCGGGGCGGCGGCCGCCGCGGATATCGGCTATTACACGTCGCGCGGTCTGGATGCCATTCCGTCGCGCGGCGCGGACGCCACGCTGACCGTCGCGGGCGCGGTCTCGGGCTGGGAGGAAGCGTTGCGGATCAGCGCCGAATGGGGCGGTTCGCTGCCGCTCGCGCGTTTGTTGGAGGATGCGGTGTTTTACGCTGGCGATGGCATCGCGGTCACCAACACGCAAGCCGACAACACAGGCGCAAAGCTACCGGAGTTGAGAGACGCACCCGGATTCGCCGGAACGTACCTGATCGGCGGCAGGCCGCCGACGCGTGGTGCGCGGTTCAAGCAGCCGCGCATGGCCGCCACGCTGAAGGCGCTGGCGGCGAATGGGCTGGACGACTTTTATCGCGGCGCGTTGGCGAAGGCGATCGCGGCGGACTTGTCGCGCGCGGGCAGCCCGGTCGCTCTCGAGGACCTGCAGCGCCACAAGGCCCTGCGCCTGCCACCGTTGTCGGTACAGGCGGGCGGGCATTCGATCTACAACATGCCGCCGCCGACCCAGGGGATAGCGTCGTTGATGCTGCTGGGTGTCTACGCGCGGCTCGGTATCTCCGAAGCCGACGGCTTCGATTTTGTGCACGGGTTGGTCGAGGCGACCAAGGGCGTGTTCCGGATTCGCGACCGGCATGTAACAGACCCGGACTTTATGGCGGACGACCCGGCGACCTTCCTGACCGACGCGGCTTTGCATGCGATCGCCGACGATGTCGACCGTGAAACGGCCGCTCCTTGGCCCGATAAGACGCCGGGCGGCGATACGGTCTGGCTCAGTGCCGCCGATGGAAAAGGCCGGATGGTCAGCTTCATCCAGAGCATCTACTGGGAATTCGGATCGGGCACGGTGCTCGACGAAACCGGCATTACTTGGCAGAACCGCGGTACGAGTTTCAGCCTGGATCCGGTCCATCACAATCACCTGCGTCCGCACCGGCGTCCGTTCCACACGATCCAACCCGCGCTGGCGCAGCTCGGCGATGGCCGCGTGATGGCCTACGGCACCATGGGCGGCGAGGGACAGCCGCAGACGCAGGCGATGGTTTTCTCGCGTCACGTCCTGCATGGGCAGGAATTGCAACAGGCCGTGAGCGCTCCGCGCTGGCTCCTGGGCCGGACATGGGGTGCGGAGACGGCGAACCTGCGCATCGAAAACCGGTTCGACTCATCGGTGATCGATCGGTTGCGCGCTGCCGGACACGACTTGGAGGTCATTGGGCCCTTCGATGAAGTGATGGGGCATGCCGGGGCGATCGTGCGACATCCGGACGGGCGGCTGGAAGGCGCGGCCGACCCGCGGGGCGATGGCGGCGTCTCCGCCTTCTAGGTCGCGTCGTCCCGCTGATGCCCCAGCAAATCCGTGACAAGCCGGTTCGGCGCGGTATCCTGTTCGCGAGGCGTAACGGTGGACCGGGTTTCCCTACGGGATGAAAACGCGCGATGCATGACGGCCAATCGCCGGCGGAGAACGCCGCCGCCGATCACGACTCGCTTGATGCGCTGGAAGCACAGCTCCGGCGCGACCTGTCTTACCTGAACTACCCTGCCAAGAACTGGGTGAAGCCGCTAGCGCCGGCGGATGAAGACGAGACCTTCGACGTGGTCACCATCGGTGCGGGCATGGTCGGCTTGGCCGTGGCCGTGGCGCTTCGCCGCGAAGGCATCCAAAACGCCGCCTGTTTGGACGCCGCCCCGGTGGGGCAAGAGGGACCGTGGGTGACGACCGCGCGCATGCGCACGCTGCGTTCGCCGAAGATTCTGCTTGGCCCGGCGATGGGTATCGGGTCGCTGACCTTCCGGGCGTGGTATGTCGCGCAGTTTGGCGATGCCGCCTGGGAATCGCTGGACAAGATTCCCCGCGTTATGTGGATGGATTATCTGCGCTGGTACCGCAAAGTCCTGGACCTGCCGGTACGCAATGGGGTGCGCGTCGAGTCCATCCGGTGGGAGGGTGATCGGTTCGTGCTCGATACGGTGGGCCCCGAGGGTGCCAAGATCATCGGTGCGCGCCGCGTGGCGCTGGCTACCGGGCGGGATGGATTGGGCGGGCCGAGCCTGCCGCCGGAGGCGCAGAATATCGATCCCGCGCGCCGGGCGCATAGCAACGACGAAATCGATTTCGAGGGTCTCGCCGGCAAGCGCGTCGCGGTGATCGGCGCCGGGGCGTCGGCCTTCGACAACGCGGCGGTCGCGCTGGAAAGCGGTGCCGCGGAGGTCCGCGTATTGTGCCGCCGGCCCGATATCCCCCGGATCAACAAGTTGACCGGCATCGGCAGTCCCGGGATCGTGCACGGCTGGTATGCGTTGCCCGACGCGTGGAAGTGGCGATTGCTGCATTACAACGACAGTTGCCAGACGCCGCCGCCGGGAACGTCGATCCGCCGCGTGACCGACTTCCCCAACGGGCATCTGCATACGGGGTGTCCGATCCGGTCAATGACGGACTCGGGCGGCGAGGTCGTGATCGAGACTCCCCGCGGAACCTATAGCTGCGATTTCGTGATTTTCGGTACCGGCTTCCAGTTCGATGCGACGCGCCGCCCGGAACTCGCGGCTTTCGCGGCCAACATTCTGACGTGGCGCGACGCCTTCGTTCCGCCGCCGTCGGAGCAAGACGAAGCGCTCGCCAGCGCACCCTATCTCGGGCCGATTTTCGAGTTCCGCGAGCGCCGCGCCGGCGCGACGCCTGGCCTCGACCGGCTGCACTGCATGAATTACGCGGCGACACTGACCCATAGCAAGTTGACTGGCGACATTCCCGCGGTGACGCAAGGCGCCAACCGGTTTGCCCAGGGCGTTGCCACAGCTTTCCTGGCCGAAGATATCGACCATCACTACGAACGGTTGCTGGCTTTCGATACGCCCGAAGTGAAGGGCGACGAATGGACCGACGAACCCTTGCCCTGACGCAGATTCAGCCGGCAATGACATGAAGAATTCATGACGGATGCGCGGTGCGCATGGCGCGCGTTTGGCGAGATGGTATACTGAGGTGTTATCCGCAACGTGAAGATCCTAAAGGAGCGTTATGGCACTCATCGACACTGGCGCGGCCGCGCCGGGGTTCAGTCTTCCGAATCAAGACGGGACTCCGGTCGATCTCGCGCAATACGCCGGGAAGAATGTTCTTCTCTGGTGGTATCCGAAAGCCGACACACCCGGTTGAACGGTCGAAGGCAAGGGGTTCCGTGATCGAATCCAAGATTTCAACGACCGAAACGCCGTTATCATCGGCGTCAGTTTCGACCCGACCGATGCGAACAAGAAGTTTCAGCAGAAGTTCGATTTTCCTTACGATCTGTTGAGCGACACGGACGGGTCGATGTCGACCGCATACGGCGTCACCGAAGCGGGCGCCGAAAAATCACCGCGCAAGTCGGTATTGATCGGAGCGGACGGAAAGGTCCTCGCGGCCTACAACACCGTCAAGCCGCCCGAGCATCCTGATCAGGTGTTGGCCGACCTTGATAAGCTGACCTGAGGCAACGGACTATTGCCCACACGACAACGGGGGCTGCCGATCGGCAGCCCCCGTTTTCTTTCTATGGAATGCCGGGAGGCGTCAGTCCGATCCGGCGGCCTTAACCTCGCCCACCGCGCCGGACTCGACGACCTTGTCGAAATCGTCGCCAGTGTAGCCCAGCACCTCTTGCAGGATTTCAGCCGTATGCTCACCGAGCAGCGGCGAGCGTTTGACCTCCGCGGGACTGTCGGACAGTTTCACGGGACAGCCAACCGTGAGATACGGTCCCCGTTCCGGATGATCGACTTCGACGATGGTGCCGGTCTCGCGCAGCGACGGTTCCTGCGACAATTCCTTCATCGATAGGATCGGTCCGCAGGGAATGTCGAGCGGGTTGCAGGCATCCATGACCTCGCGCTTGGTCTTGGTCTTGGTCCACTCCTCGATGCGGTCGAAGATTTGCGGGATTTTGTCGAGGCGGGCGTCGGGCTTGGCGTAGGCCGGATCGTCCTTCCAGTCCGGCTGGCCGATCAGGTCGCAGATGTTGCCCCAGACCGCCGCTTGCGTGATGAAGTAGACATAGGCGTTCGGGTCCGTCTCCCAGCCCTTGCATTTGAGGATCCAGCCCGGCTGACCGCCGCCGGAATCATTGCCGGCGCGCGGTGTCGTGTCGCCGAATTCGATGCCCTGGCCGAACTGGCTGTATTCCGTGAGCGGGCCGCGTTCGAGCCGTTGCTGATCGCGCAGCTTAACGCGGCATAGGTTCAGAACGCCGTCCTGCATGGCGGCGAGGACGCGCTGGCCCTTTCCGCTCTGTTCGCGCTGGAACAACGCGGTGACGATACCGAGAGCGAGGTGAAGGCCAGTGCCGCTGTCGCCGATCTGCGCACCGGTAACCGTCGGCGGACCGTCGAGGAAGCCCGTCGTGGAGGCCGCGCCGCCGGTGCACTGCGCCACATTCTCATAGACCTTGCAGTCCTCGTAAGGCCCGGGGCCAAAGCCTTTCACCGACGCCATAATCATGCGTGGATTCAGCTCTTGAATGCGCTCCCAGCCGAAGCCCATCCGGTCCAGCGCGCCAGGCGCGAAGTTCTCCACCATCACGTCGCAGGTCTTGACCAGACGTTCCAGAACTTCCTTGCCGGTCTCGTTCTTGGTGTTCAATTCGATGGAGCGCTTGTTGTGGTTCAGCATCGTGAAATAGAGCGAGTCCGCGCCCGGGACATCGACAAGTTGTTTGCGCGTCGCGTCGCCGACGCCGGGCCGTTCGACCTTGATCACGTCGGCGCCGAACCAGGCGAGTAGCTGCGTGCAGGTCGGGCCTGACTGCACATGGGTGAAATCCAAGATCTTGACGCCTTTGAGCGCTTCCATTGCGGGCTCCTATCGGGCTGGGCGTTGAATGCGGAGGGATTGAATTATTTCTTCTGCTGCTGGGCAACGACGCTTGTCGGATTGAGGTTGCCGATGCGGCCGCTCTCGGTGCCGGCCTTCTCGTCGATCACTGCGTTGACCAGCGTCGGGCGGCCGGAAGCCAGCGCCTTCTCGACCGCTTCCCGCAGCTCGTCCGGCGTCGTCGCATAGACGCCGTCACCGCCGAAAGCCTCCATCATCTTGTCGTAGCGGGAGTCCTTGACGAACACCGTCGTCGCTGCGTCCGAACCGCCGGACGGATTGACGTCGGTGCCGCGGTAGATGCCGTTGTTGTTGAAGACGACGACGCAGACCGGCAGGTTGTACCGGCAGATCGTCTCGATCTCGATGCCGGAAAAGCCGAAGGCGCTGTCGCCCTCGACCGCGAGCACCGGCTTGCCCGTCTCGACGGCTGCCGCGATGGCGAAGCCCATGCCGATTCCCATCACGCCCCAGGTGCCGACATCCAATCGTTTCCGGGGCTTGTAGATGTCGATGATGCTGCGGGCGAAATCGAGCGTGTTGGCGCCCTCGTTCACCAGGATCGTGTCGGGGTGTTCTTTGGTGATCTCGCGCAGGGCGCCAAGCGCGCCGTGAAAGTCCATCGGGATGTTGTTGTTGCGCAGCCGGGGCGCCATGCGTTCGACGTTGGTTTGCACCTTGTCCCGCACGCTGCCGACCCAGTTCGCCGGCGGCGCGGCCCAATCCTCGCCCATTTCCTCCAGCATCGCGGAGACGCAGGACCCGATGTCGCCGACCACGGGGGCGGTGATGGCCACGTTGCTGTCCATTTCCTTCGGCTCGATGTCGACATGGATGAAGGTCTTTGAATAGGGCTCGCCCCATGTCTTGCCCTTGCCGTGCGACAACAACCAGTTCAGCCGCGCGCCGATCAGCATCACGACGTCGGATTCCTTTAGCACCAACGACCGGGCCGCACCGGCGGACTGCGGATGGTTGTCGGGGAGCAGGCCCTTGGCCATGCTCATGGGCAGGTAGGGAATACCGGACTTTTCGACGAAGGCGCGAATCTCTTCGTCGGCCTGGGCGTAGGCGGCGCCCTTGCCGAGGATGATCAAAGGCCGCTTGGCGCCTTTCAGAACATCGAGGGCACGCGTCACGGAGTCGGGGGCAGGAGGCTGTGCCGGTGCCGGATCGACGACCTCGACCAGGGACTTCTGGCCTTCCTCGTACTCCATGGTCTGGCCGAAGAGATTGGCGGGCAGGTCGAGATAGACCCCGCCGGGCCGTCCGGAACAGGCGGCGCGGATGGCGCGGGCGATGCCGATACCGATATCCTCGGCGTGCAGCACGCGGAAGGCCGCCTTGCACAGCGGCTTGGCGATGGCCAGTTGATCCATCTCCTCGTAGTCGCCCTGCTGCAGGTCGACGATCTCGCGCTCGGACGAGCCACTGATCAGGATCATCGGAAAGCAATTCGTCGTCGCGTTGGCGAGCGCCGTAAGGCCGTTGAGGAAGCCCGGTGCCGACACGGTAAGGCAGATTCCCGGTTTCTTGGTCAGGAAGCCCGCGATGGCGGCGGCCTGACCTGCGTTCTGCTCGTGACGGAAGGAAATTACGCGCATTCCCTGCGCCTGGGCGAAGCGTCCGAGATCGGTAATCGGAATGCCGGGTACGTTGTAAATCGTGTTGATGCCGTTCAGCTTCAGCGCGTCGATGACCAGGTGGAACCCGTCGGTCAGTTGGGCCTCTGGAACAGTCTCGGAAACCGCCATGTGTTGTTCTCCCTCAGAGTCGTCTTGCCCTAACGTGGCAAGCGCCGGCAGGCTCATTTGCCAACGTTAGTCCAGATAATGCGCGTGCTGTTCCACATGCGCGGCAAGGCCGAGTGTGTGTTCCCGCACGAGACGTTCCGCCAGATTCGCGTCGCGCGACTCCAGCGCCTCAATGATGTTCATGTGATCGATGATCGAACGGCTGGCACGGTCGTTTTCGGATATCGTGCGCATGCGAATCCAACGCATGTGAACCAGAAGATTCTCCGCCATCTGGTTGAGCAGGTCGCATTCGCTCATGCTCAGGATCGCCTGATGGAACTGGATATTGTGTTCGGAGTACTCGTCGATTTCCGCTTGAACGCGGTCGTCGTCGAACGTCGCGAACATATCGCGCAGCGTCGCGATCTCGGCGTCCGACGCGTTCTGCGTGATCAACCGAGCCGCCATGCTCTCGAGCGCGGCCCAGACGGTGATCATCTCCAGGATTTCCTTCTTCGACTTGCGGACGACGAAGGCGCCCCGGCGCGGATACACCTTGACGAAACCTTCCTGCTCCAGCCGCGTGATGGCCTCGCGGACCGGCGTGCGGCTCACGCCGAACTCTTCGGAAAGCTGTCGCTCATCCAAACGGGTATCTTCCGGTTCGGCATAAATGTTCATCGAGGTGATGGCTTGTTTCAGCGCATCGTAAACCTTGTCCTTCAGGACAAAATTCACCTCGATTGGCTTGATCACCAGTTTGGCTGTAGACATCTTTTCATACTGAATTTGGGCGCAGCGACGTCGCCTCAGGGGGCACCTTATTGAGGCGAACGACCTATGAAGTTCGTATTTGGTATCTAGTATACCAGACGCGAATTCCGCGCAAGATCAATAACGCGGTTTTGCGTGCGGCACTGTTCCAAATACACCGACTCTTGTGGCTGTTCCGGCTATTTGCCGGGCGGCGTCATGGTTCCGAGCGCTGCCGCCGCATGATCTTGACGATCGGCAAAATGAACAAGACCGCGGTAATGGCCATAATAGTGGCGGAGATCGGCCGTTCGACGAAGATGCCGAAGGATCCATGCGACATGATCAGCGATTGGCGAACCGAGGATTCGGCCAATGGTCCCAAAACGATCGCCAAGACGGCAGGCGCCAGCGGATAGTCGAGTTTCCGCATCAGATAGCCCACAACACCGAAAATCAGCATCAACCACACGTCATGCATGTCTTTCGTTGGCGCATAGCCGCCGACGATGCAGAGGATAAAGATGATCGGCGCCAGAATTGTGAACGGCATCCGCAGCACCATCAGGAAAGCCGGAATGAAGGCGAGATTGATCAAGAGGGCGAACAGGTTGGCGGCATACAGGCTGGCGATCAGGCCCCAAACGAACTCCGTATTGTTCACGAACAACATAGGGCCGGGTTCCAGGCCCCAGATGACCATACCGCCGAGCAGGATCGCAGTGGTCGGCGAGCCGGGAATGCCGAGCGTCAGCATCGGCAGCATGGACCCGGTGCTTGCTGCGTTGTTGGCGGCCTCGGGGGCCACGACGCCGTCGACATTGCCTTTGCCATAGGAATCGGGGTCTTTCGAAATGGTCTTGGCCACGCCGTAAGCCATCAGCGAGCCCGGCGTCGCCCCGGCGGCCGGCAGAATGCCGACGAAGTATCCCAAGAAAGATCCCATCAGCATGGTATGGATCGAATGACGCAACGCGCCGATCGCGCGCATGATCCCGCGAAATGAAATCTTCGCCTGGCTGATGATCATGTCGCCCTTGTTCGTTTCGATGGTCCACAGCATTTCGCCGATGCCGTAGATGCCGATGGCGAGGACCAGGAAGTTGATGCCGTGATAGAAACCGGGCAAGTCGAAGAAGATCAGCCGGGGGTCGCCGCTGACGATGTCCAACCCGACCGCGCTGAGCACCAGGCCGATGAAAATCGAAAAGAAGGTTTTCGGAATGTCGTCGCCGCCGAGACCGATGAAGGTGGCGAAGGCCAGCATCATCAGGGCGAACTCTTCCGGCGGGCCGAAGGCGAGGGCGGCCTCCGCGAGCGGCGGCGCGAAGGCGGTGAACAGCACGACGGAAATCGTGCCCCCGACGAACGAGGCGCTGGCGGCCGCGACCAGCGCGCGATCCGCCTTTCCCTGCAGGGCAAGCGGCCGCCCGTCGAAGGTGGTTGCGACAGCGGTCGATGCGCCGGGAATGCCCAGCATGATCGAACTGATGGCGCCGCCATACATCGCGCCGTAATACAGCGCGCCGAGAAAGATGATCGCCGACGTCGGGGGGACCAGGAACGTCATCGGCAGCAGGATCGCAACGCCGTTCACCGAACCCAGTCCTGGCATCGCGCCGATGAACAGCCCGACGGTACAGCCGAAGATGATCAGCGCGAAGTTCAACGGCTGGAACGCGATGAGAAATCCGTCAGCCAGGAATTGAAATATTTCCATGCTCTGGATCAGAGAAAGATATCGTACAGGGGATAGAAGGCCGGTTCCGTATAGCCCTTCGGCAATGTGATCTTAAGCGCGATCTCAAAGAAGAAGAAGGTCGCGATCGGCATGCCGGTCGCCAGCGCGCTGGTAATGCCCCAGCCGTGCTTGCCCATGATTCGCATGTAGAAGATGAGAAACAGCGGGATGGCGATATAGACGCCGACCACATGAATCGATCCGATCATCACGGTTAGCGATCCGGCGCCGAGCAGAAAGAGTTGCAGCGCTTTCGGGCTCATGAAGGGTTCCGTGGAGCGCGACGGCGGACTTTGCCGCCGCGCCCAACGGATGATGATCGCGATACAGCAGATCAGCATGCCGGCGCCCAGCCAGAACGAGAAAGCACCGCCACCGGGCCCCTCGTTCGGAATCCAGCCGACGGGAAGTTCGGTGCTTTTCCACATGATGCCGGCGGAAAAGATCGCCAGACACACGGCCATAACCAGTTCCGCCATGCGCATTACGACAATCCTCCCCGCCGGCAATTATCCTGTGAAACCGGCCTTTGACTACTTGATCTCACCGGCTGCCTTTAGCAGCGTCCGGTGCGCCTCGCGCTCCTTGGTGAAGTAGTCGGTCAGTTCTTTGCCGGTGAGCCATCCCGGAATGAGGCCCTTCTTTTTGAGGTAATCCTGCCATTCGGATGACTTGTAGACCTTCTCGAACACGCCGACATAGAACGCCTGGACGTCGGCCTTGGTCTTAGGCGGTGCAACGACGCTCCGTTGCATGTAGTAGACCATGTCCTTGCCGTAGCCGAGTTCTTCGAAGGTCGGGATGTTGCCGAACTTGCCGGACAGCTTGCCCTTCGGGGTGAAGCTGGCGAGCGCGCGGGATTTCCCGGCGTCCCAAAAACCCGCTTGCTCCGACGGGTTGTTGACGGTTGAGTTGATGTGCTTGCCGATGAGCTGTTTGGCAACCGTCCCGCCGCCCTTGAATGGCACGTAGGTCATTTTTATGCCGAATTTCTTCTCGAGCATGCCCGTCACGAGGGAGTCTTCCTGCCCTTTGCCCGTGCCGCCCATCTTCCAAGATTGCGGGCCGGCTTCCTTCACGGCTTTAACGTAATCGTCGACCGTCTTGATCTTAGTGTCGCTGTGCACCCAAAGCTGGAACGTGTCTTCGGCCAGTCGCGCGATCGGCGTGAACTTGGCGATATCGACACCGATACCGGGATTCCGCAGCGGCGTGGTGTAGTAGCTATTCAGCGTCGCCATGATGACATGCGGATCGCCGGCCTTGTCCTTCACATACCGAAGGGCTTCGGCGCCGGACCCGCCGCCTTTGTTGATGGGCACGAACGGCTTCGGCGAAAACTTATGCTTCTCGATGATCCCTTGGATGAACCGTGCGAGCCTGTCGGCACCGCCGCCTTTACCCGCCATGATGACGAATTCAACAGGCTTCTTGGGCTTCCAGGCAGCAAGTGCGTCTTGCGACGTCGCCATCGTGCCGGTGCCCGCCGCAACGCCCGCGGCGAGTCCGAGCAGCCATGCCCTTCGTGAGAATCGCAATTTCAGATCGGCCATTTTTTCCTCCCTAGTCAATCGATAAACAATCGACGCGTTTGTTGTGACTTTGTTGAGGCTAATTGCCTGTACAAAATCAAAGCATATTCCACCCTTGGTTTGCTACATGCATTGTGATGCAGCCAGGTTATTGTTTTTGGGGCGCTTGTTCGTATATCGAATGTAGAATACTGTATACCAGGAATGACATTCACATCCACTGCGATGTTTTGCGGATCGTCGTTGGAACACGAAGGTCGCAAATTTTTCGGCGTGGTATCCTTTAAGAGGGCGTTGGCCCTGCGAACCGGTCCGCGGATAGCACGGCTGGTCGCGTTGGCTCGAATAGTGCGGGTGAAACGCCATGAATATTCACGAGTATCAGGCAAAAGCCTTGCTCAGGCGGTATGGCGTCAGGGTACCGAACGGCCAAGTTGCGTTTTCCGTTAGAGCCGCGGGGGATGTTCCGAAGAAATTGTCCGGCAACGCGTTCGTCGTGAAGGCGCAGGTGCATGCCGGCGGGCGCGGTAAGGCCGGCGGCGTGCGTTTCGTGCAAGACAGCGACGAAGCGGCGGCGGCGGCGGAGGACCTGCTGGGGTCGACACTGGTAACGGCGCAGACGGGTGTCGCGGGCCAGCGCGTTCACCGGGTCTATGTCGAGGAGCGATACGACGTCGCCCGCGAACTCTATCTCGCATTCCTGGTCGACCGGTCCGCCGGGCGGGTTTGCATCGTCGCGTCCGACGAGGGCGGCGAGGAAATCGAGGATATCCTTAGAGACACTCCGGAAAAATTGCGGCGTATATTGATCGAACCGGATGATGGGTTGCAGGCCGATACCATCCGTAAAATCGCTGCTGATCTCGGGCTATCAGGATCGGCGGCCGAGGCGGCGATTCCCTTGTTGATTGGCGTCTACGAAGCTTTCGTGGATAAAGACGCCAGTCTGATCGAGCTAAATCCGTTGGCGGTTACCAGCACCGACGAGATCGTGGCGCTCGACGTGAAGATGGTTATCGACGACAACGCGCTGATGCGGCACCCGGACCTGGAAGCGCTGCGGGATGACGTGGAGTTGGACGAGGCGGAGATCGAGGCGCGGCGATACGCGCTGAACTACCTGAAACTGTCCGGCGACGTCGGATGCATGGTCAACGGCGCCGGGCTCGCGCTGGCGACCCACGACCTGATCGTCGAAAAGTCCGGCGCCCCGGCGGACTTTATGGATATCCGGCCGGAAGCGACGCGCGCGCAGGTCGCGACGGGATTTCGTATGTTGCTGGCCAATCCAAATGTCAAATCCGTGTTGGTCAACCTTTGCGGCGGCGGCATTCTGCGATGCGACACCGTCGCGGATGGTATCGCCGACGTGGTTCAGGACGATGGCCTGGCCGTGCCGCTGATCTTCCGCGCCGCCGGCACGAATGCCGATCTATCGCGCAAGGTTTTGGAGGATCGGGGCGTGGAAGCGGTGTTTGCGGCGGATTTGGCGCAAGCGGCATCGCTCGCGGTTCAACACGCGCGGGGCGACGCCTGATGCCGGTTCTCGTAGACGACAGCACGACAGTAATTTGTCAGGGCATGACCGGCGCCCAGGCCACATTTCACTGCGAGCAGGCGATTGCGTACGGCACGCGTCTTGTCGGCGGCGTGACACCGGGTAAGGGCGGCATGCAGCATCTCCAGCTTCCTGTCTTCGACACGGTCGCCGAGGCCGTCGCAGCGACGGGGGCGACGGCGACGTTGGTTTTCGTTCCGCCGCAAAATGCCGCCGATGCACTCACCGAGGCGATCCGGGCAGAGATGCCCCTGGCGGTATGCGTCACCGAACGAATTCCGGTCCTGGATATGGTGCGGGTCAAGAAAGCGCTGGAAGGATCGACGACGCGCCTTATCGGTCCAAACTCGCAAGGGATCATCACACCGGGTCAATGTAAGATCGGCGTTATGCCGGGGCATATCCACCGCCCCGGCTCGATCGGCATCGTGTCGCGGTCGTCCAGTCTCACCTATGAAATCGTCGAGCAGCTCAACGTCGCGCGGTTGGGGCAGTCCACCTCCATCGGCATCGGCGGTGACCCGGTTTACGGCATGGGCTTCGCCGATTGTATGGAGCTACTTTTGGATGACCCGGAGACCGACGGTATCGTTCTGATCGGTGAGATCGGCGGCGCGGATGAAGAGGAAACCGCCGCCTATATCGCCGAGCGTAGACCCGAGAAACCCATCGTCGCCTATGTCGCGGGGCTGCATGCCCCGAAACAGCGCCGCATGGGGCATGCGGGGACGATCGATACGCTCGGCGGCGGGGACGCGGCGGCGAAGATCAACGCATTGCAGAGCGCCGGGGTGCGGGTCGCGCCGTCAGTCGCAATGGTCGGGATGACAATGCGGCGAGCGCTTGCCGAGCAATCGTCTCCCGCTAACGTATTGGAAAGATGACCTTTGTCTCGTATTCTCTGCTCGCCGCTCAAAAAGTGTAAAGAAAGAAACTGCCGCGATGGCTGAAAGCAAGACATCCGACCGCCCGCTGAAGCGGCGCATTCATCCCGGGTCGGGACGGCGCAAGGCCGCGATGTTCCCAAAGGGCCGTCAGTTGGCGGCGGCCGCGCAGGATGAGGTCCGGGCGCTGTTGGGCGATCGGCCGCGCGATCGGGACCTGCTCATCGAATATCTTCATCTGATCCAAGACGAATACGGCTGCCTCGCGGCGGGCCATTTGCAGGCACTCGCATCCGAGATGTCGATGGCAATGGCGGAAGTGTTTGAGGTTGCCTCATTCTATGCGCATTTCGATATCGTTCTGGACGACGAGGCACCGCCGCCGCCGATCACCGTTCGGGTTTGCGACAGCCTGACCTGCGAAATGATGGGGGCGGCAACTCTATTAAAAGAACTGCCGGATGCGCTTGGGGCGAACGTCCGCGTCGTGCGCGCGCCCTGCATGGGGCGGTGTGACACCGCGCCGGTGGCCGAAGTCGGACATCATCATATCGATCGCGCCGGGATCGACTCCGTCGGGGCGGCGGTTTCGGAAAAGCAAACGTATCCCGTTACGCCGGACTTCAAGAGTTTTGACGCGTATGTCGCGGATGGCGGCTACGATTTGTTGAAGGCATGCCAAAGCGGCGAACGGGACCCGGAAGACCTGGTCAACCAGTTGGAAGAATCAGGGTTACGGGGCCTCGGCGGCGCGGGCTTTCCGGCCGGCCGCAAGTGGCGGTTTGTCCGCCAGGAACCCGGCCCGCGCCTGATGGCCATCAATGCGGACGAGGGCGAACCCGGAACCTTCAAGGACCGATTCTATCTGGAGAAAGACCCGCACAGATTCCTGGAAGGCATGCTGGTTGCGGCATGGATCGTCGAGGCGGAAGCCGTCTACGTCTACTTGCGGGATGAATACCCGGCCTTGAACCACGTCTTGACCGAGGAGATACGGCGCGTCGAGGCGGAAGGGCTGAACGGGAATTGTGCGATCCACCTGCGGCGGGGCGCCGGGGCTTATATCTGCGGCGAAGAGTCGGCGATGCTGGAGAGCATCGAGGGCAAACGGGGCCTGCCACGTCACAAGCCGCCGTTTCCCAGCCAGGTGGGATTGTTCGGCCGCCCGACGCTGATCCACAATGTGGAAACGGTCTACTGGGTGCGCAACATCGTCGAACGCGGGGCGAGTTGGTTCAGTGGCGCGGGACGGAATGGCCGACAAGGCCTCCGCAGTTTCTCGGTGTCGGGCCGCGTCCGCGAGCCCGGCGTGAAGCTGGCGCCGGCGGGTATCACCGTCCAGGAACTGATCGACGAATATTGCGGCGGCATTGCCAACGGACACACATTCAAGGGTTATCTTCCCGGCGGTGCGTCCGGCGGCATCCTGCCGGCCAGCATGGCC
Source organism: Alphaproteobacteria bacterium (assembly GCA_965228425.1). Lineage (GTDB taxonomy): Bacteria > Pseudomonadota > Alphaproteobacteria > UBA8366 > UBA8366 > JAJFJD01. The sequence goes on from OZ245815.1 coordinate 1,975,207, forward strand.
GATATTCCGCTCGATTTTGGCACGCTCGAAGAGCACGGGTGCTTTATCGGGTCGGCGGCCGTTGTCGTGCTGTCGGATCAGGACGATATGAAGGCCGTGGCCCTGAATTTGATGCGCTTTTTCGAAGATGAAAGTTGCGGTCAATGCACGCCCTGCCGCGTCGGCACGGAAAAGGCGGTCAAGCTGATGTCCGACACGGATTGGGACGTGCCGTTGCTGCAGGAGTTGAGTACGGCCATGGCGGATGCGTCGATTTGCGGATTGGGGCAGGCGGCGCCAAATCCGTTGTTATGTCTGCTGAAGTATTTTCCGGAGGACCTGAAATGACCGGCACCGTCACCTTCACGCTCGATGGGAAAGAGGTCGAGGCGTCCGAGGGCGAGACGATATGGCAGGTGGCCGATCGGCTCGGGCAAGAAATTCCGCATCTATGTTACGCACCGGAGCCCGGTTATCGCGCCGACGGCAATTGCCGCGCCTGTATGGTGGAGATTGAGGGCGAGCGCGTGCTGGCCGCGTCCTGCATTCGCAAGCCGACTGACGGCATGGTCGTGACCACCGCGTCCGAACGGGCGAAGTCGGCCCGCAATATGGTCATGGAACTTTTGGTCGCGGATCAGCCGGACCGGGAAGAGGCGCACGACCCGCAATCCAAATTCTGGAACTGGGCCGATGCGATGGGCGTGTCCGACAGCCGCTTCCCGGAAAGCGCCAAGGTCGAATCCGATTCCAGTCATGTCTCGATCGCGGTCAATCTCGACGCTTGCATTCATTGCAATCTGTGCGTCCGCGCCTGCCGAGAGGTTCAGGTGAACGACGTCATCGGCATGGCGTATCGCGGCGATCAGGCCAAGATCGTGTTCGATTTCGACGACCCGATGGGGGAATCGACCTGCGTCGCCTGCGGCGAATGCGTCCAGGCCTGTCCGACCGGCGCGCTGATGGAAGCCAATCTCTTGAACGAGGCGGGCGTGCGGACCGAGTTCGAGGATCGCGACGTCGACACGCTGTGCCCCTATTGCGGCGTCGGGTGCCAAACGACCGTTCATGTGAAGGACGACAAGATCCTTTATGTCGACGGCCGCGACGGGCCGGCGAACAATCAGCGGCTCTGCGTGAAGGGCCGGTTCGGTTTCGACTACATCGACCATCCGCACCGGCTGACGAAACCGATGATCCGCCGGGACGACGCACCGAAGGATGCCGATCTGGAGATCGATCCGGCCAACCCGCTGACCCATTTCCGCGAGGCGACCTGGGACGAAGCGCTCGATGCGGCAGCATCCGGCCTGAAACGCGTTCTCGAGACGCATGGCGGTTCCGGACTGGCCGGGTTCGGGTCGGCCAAGGGATCGAACGAGGAAGCCTATCTGTTCCAGAAACTCGTTCGGACCGGATTCGAGACCAACAACGTCGATCACTGCACCCGGCTGTGCCACGCCTCGTCGGTCGCGGCCCTGATGGAGGGGATAGGGTCCGGCGCGGTGACGGCGCCGTTCACGGCCGCGAAGGATTCCGATTGCATCATCGTGATCGGCGCCCGGCCGGAACAGAACCATCCGGTTGCCGCGACCTTCTTGAAGAACGCGGTGAAACGCGGCGTCAAACTGATCATCGCCGACCCGCGCCGCCAGGAATTGTCCCGTCTCGCCGACTATAGCCTGCAGTTCAAACCGGGCACCGATGTTGCCCTGCTGAACGCGATGATCCACGTGATCATCGAAGAGGGATTGACGGATGAGCAATACCTGCAGTCGCATACCGAAGGGTTCGAGGAACTGAAAGCTCGGATCCAGGAATTCACGCCCGAGGCGATGGCCGAGGTTTGCGGTATCGACGCGGAGACGATCCGCAGCGTTGCCCGGCTCTACGCGACGTCGACACGGTCGATCATCTTCTGGGGCATGGGTATTTCGCAATCGGTGCACGGCACGGATAATGCGCGCGGGCTGATTGCCCTGTCGCTGGTCACCGGCCATGTCGGGCGTCCGGGGACCGGTCTGCATCCGCTGCGTGGGCAAAACAATGTGCAGGGCGCATCGGATGCCGGGCTCATCCCGATGGTGTTCCCGGACTACCGGTCGGTCGAAGCCGACGATATCCGCGCCGAATACGAAGAATTCTGGGGCAAGGAACTTGATCCGAAAGCCGGCCTGACCGTGGTCGAGATCATCGATGCGATCCTGGCCGACCAAATCCGCGCCATGTACATCTTGGGCGAGAACCCGGCGATGTCGGATCCCGATCAGGCGCATGCGCGGGCCGCGCTCGCAAAACTCGAGCATTTGGTGGTGCAGGACATCTTCCTGACCGAGACCGCATGGCAGGCCGATGTGGTGTTGCCCGCGTCGGCGCATGCCGAGAAGTGGGGCACCTTCACGAATACCAACCGCGAAGTCCAACTCGCCCGCAAAGTCGTGCCAATGCCGGGCGAGGCGCGGCAGGATTGGTGGATTATCCAGGAAATTGCCCGGCGTATCGGTCTCGACTGGTCCTACACGCATCCCAAGGATGTGTTCGCCGAGATGGGGCAGGTCATGCCGTCGCTCAACAACATCACTTGGGAACGGCTGGAACGCGAGGATGCGGTCACCTATCCCTGCGACGCGCCGGATCAGCCGGGTAACGAGATCATCTTCGGCGACGGGTATCCGACCGAGAGCGGCCGCGCCCGGATCGTCCCGACCGATTTGACGCCGCCGGACGAATTGCCGGATGACGAGTATCCGATGGTGCTGAGCACCGGGCGCTTGCTGGAACACTGGCACACCGGCGCGATGACCCGCCGGGCGACCAATCTGGATGGATTGGAGCCCGAAGCATTCGCGGTTCTGTCGCCGGGGGAGCTACGGAAGCTTGATGTCGAGGCCGGCGACATGATTATGGTGGCCACCCGGCGCGGGACGATTGCGCTGAAAGTGCGGCCGGACCGCGACGTGCCGCCGGGGATGGTGTTCATCCCCTTCTGCTTCGCCGAGGCGGCGGCGAACCTGTTGACCAATCCGCAGTTGGACCCGTACGGCAAGATTCCCGAGTTCAAGTTCTGTGCCGCGCGGGTGGAACCGGTGAAGGCCGCCGCGGCCGAGTAAATCGGGTATAAGAAACCCCTTGGCATTTCCAACGAGGGGATAATCGTGTCCGATCGTTCCGCGACCGTGTTCAGCGTCCTGATGGCGGCATTCGTCGTGGTCCTGGTCCTGACGAACATCATCGGCGTTAAGCTCTTCCTCGCCTTTCCGGAGACGATGCCGGAAGGATTCTTCGGCGAGGCGATAACGCTGACGACGGGACTGATCACCTATCCGATTACCTTTTTGCTGACCGATGTCGTGTGCGAGGTGTATGGCCGGCGCAAGGCGAACTTGATGGTCATTACCGGCTTCGTAATGAGCCTGCTGATGCTGGTGCTTGTGCAGATTTCCGTCGTCCTCCCGGGCTCGCCGGTGTGGCCCTCGGGCAACCCGGATTACGGCACGGTCGGCGAAATGCAGGCCGCCTTCGAATCCGTATTCACCTTGCCGAGTGTTCTCGTCTTCGGTTCGATGTCCGCCTATCTCGTCGCGCAACTGCTGGATGTCCGGCTTTTTCATTTCTGGAAGCGGGTGACGGATGGCCGCCATCTTTGGCTTCGCAACAATGCGTCGACGATGGTCTCGCAACTCGTCGATACGATCATCGTAAACTCGATATTTCTGGGTTTCGGGCTGGGCCTCGATTGGGATTTGGTCGCGAAAATCATCGTCGCGAACTACGTCTTCAAGCTGATCATTGCCCTCATCGACACGCCGTTCATCTATCTCGGCGTGTGGGCGGTGCGGCGGCAAATTGGTGAGCGGCCGGCAGCCGCCGTGGCGGCCGACTAGTGCGGCGGAATGCCTCGGTCACCGGTCTTGACGTAATCCAATACCAGGAGTACCCCCGGCACCGGTAGTCGCAACAGGGATGCTATCCGTGCACGCCTTCAAGACAGTTGGACTGACGAAGGTTTATGGCGAGGGCGAGGCCGCCGTGCATGCGCTGCGCGGCGTCGACTTGGAGATTCCCGAAGGCGAACTCGTTGTGTTGCTGGGGCCCTCGGGGAGCGGCAAGTCCACCTTGCTCAATATTCTCGGCGGCTTGGACCATCCCAGCGACGGACAGGTGTTCTTCCGGGATCAGGAGATAACGAGCTTCGACGACAAGGCGTTGACCGCCTACCGCCGCGACCATGTGGGTTTCGTGTTCCAACTCTACAATTTGATGCCCAGCCTGACTGCGCATGAAAACGTCGACCTTGTGACGGAGATTTCGCGGGACCCGATGCGGGCCGAGGACGCGCTTGAAATGGTCGGCCTCGGCGATCGGCTGGATCATTTTCCGGCGCAACTGTCGGGCGGCGAACAGCAGCGCGTCGCCATCGCCCGCGCGATTGCCAAACGCCCGACGATCCTGTTCTGCGACGAGCCGACCGGCGCCTTGGACAGCAAGACCGGTATCGTGGTGCTGCAGGCCTTGCAGGACATAAACCGAGACCTGAAAACGACGATTATCGTCATCACCCATGCGATGGCGACGGCGGCGCTTGCGGACCGCGTGATCATGTTCGGCGACGGACAGATAAGGGACATCCGCGAGAACGAAGAGAAACTCGCAGCCCACCAGATCGAATGGTGACCGTATGTCCTTGCTGCTGACATCGCTCGACCAGAAACTGCTGCGCGACCTATGGCGCATCAAAGGGCAGGGGGTCGCGATCGCATTGGTGATCGCCTGCGGCATTGGGCTGTTCATCATGGCGAACGGCATGTTGGCGTCGCTCCAGGAAACCCGGGAAGCGTATTACGACCGATACCGGTTCGCCGATATCTTCGCTCCGGTGAAGCGCGCGCCGGATCGTGTGTTGGCCGAAATCAAATCCTTTCCGGGTGTGCGCGCGGTCGAAGGCCGAATTTCGGCGGGCGTGTTGATCGACGCGCCGGGAACGACCGAACCCATCACCGGGCAAGCGGTTTCGTTGCCGAGACTCGGCCGGCCGGTGCTGAACGACCTCTTCCTGCGGAAGGGACGCATGCTGGATCCGACACGGGAAGACGAGATTCTTTTGTCGGAATCATTCGCAAACGCCCATGGGTTCGAGCCGGGCGATACGATTTCGGCGACGATGAACGGGTCGAAACGGGAGTTCGAGATCGTCGGCATCGCGCTGTCGCCCGAATTCACCTACGCCATCGCGCCGGGCGCTTTGGTGCCCGATCCCTTCCGCTTCGGGATTCTCTGGATCGGGAAGGACGCGTTGGCCGCGGCCTTCGATCTGGATGGCGCGTTCAACGAAGTGCTGATCTCGCGGTCGCATAATGCCAACGAAAGCGAGATTGTCGCATCGCTGGACCGGCTGCTGGAGCGATACGGTGCGACGGGAGCCTTTCTGCGCGCCGACCAGATTTCCGACAAATTTCTGGAAAGCGAATTGAATCAGCTTGGCACGATGGCCACGGTCCTGCCGTCGATCTTCCTTGCGGTGTCGGCCTTTCTCTTGAATGTGGTGATTGCGCGCATCGTCGATTCCGAGCGGGAACAGATCGGATTGCTGAAGGCATTCGGTTACTCGAATACAGCAATCTTGTTCCAGTACCTGAAGATGGTGCTGGCGATCACGCTGCTGGGCGTTTTCGTCGGGTTCGGCGTCGGGATGTGGTTGGGGCGTTGGATGGCGCTGTTGTATCAGGAATTCTACAAATTCCCCTTCCTGATCTTTTCCCTGGGGCTGGACACGCTGGCTTGGGCCTTCACGATCGCCGTGACAGTCGCGGTGCTCGGTACGCTTACCGCCGTGCGCCGGGCCGCCGTCTTGTCGCCGGCCGACGCGATGCGTCCGCCCGCGCCGGCCAATTACCGGCAGGCCGGGGTGATGCCGCTTTGGTTCTCGGACAGGGTCGACCAGCCGACGCGGATGATCCTGCGCCGCATTGCCAGGCAGCCGGTGCGGGCATTGTTGACGAGTGTCGGGCTTGCCTTTGCGACGGCGATCTTGATCACCGCGCGTTTCAATTGGGACAGCATGCTCTACATGATGGACGTCAATTTCAATGTCGCCGAGCGGCAGGATTTGACGGTCACGTTCGTCGAACCGGAGTCGGACAAGGCGATATTCGAACTGCGGCGGATGGACGGCGTGCTCCATGCGGAGCCGTTTCGCAGCGTCGCGGTACGGCTTCGGAACGGTCATGTGGAGCGTCGCCAGAGTCTGACTGGCCTGGTGGAACGCCCGGTTCTCAGCCGTGCGGTGAATGCGGATTTGGCCAGTCTCCAGATGCCGCAAAGCGGGGTGCTGCTGTCGAAGGCGCTTGCCGACCTGATCCAGGCCGACGTCGGCGATGTGCTGCAGGTCGACGTCCTCGAGGAACGTAAACCGAGGCTTGAGTTGACGGTAACCGGTGTCGCCGAAACGTTTATCGGCACATCCGCCTATCTCGAAATCGGGACGCTCAACCGGAGCCTGAAGGAGGGGCGGCGCGTCTCCGGCGCCTTTCTGATGATCGATACCGCGAAACAAGACGCCATCTATGAACGGCTGAAGGATATGCCGTCCGTCAGCGGCGTCGGTATCATCGCCGCGGCGCAAAGCTCATTTCACGATACGATGGATCAGGGGATCGGCACGTTCATTGCGATCATTTCGACTTTCGCCGGACTGATCGCTGTCGGTGTAGTCTACAACAGTGCGCGGATCGCTCTGGCCGAACGATCGCGCGAGCTTGCGAGCCTTCGCGTCTTGGGGTTCACCAAAAATGAAGCCTCTTACATCCTTCTGGGTGAGATCGCGCTGCTGACCTTGTTGGCGCTGCCGATCGGATGCGGATTTGGGTATCTTCTCGCCTGGTTCCTGTCGGAATCCTTCACGACTGAGTTGTATCAAATCCCTTTGGTGATCGAACTGGCAAGCTATGGTTATGCCTGCGCCGTGGTTGCCGGCGCGTCGCTCATTTCGGGAATCCTGGTCGATCGCGAAATCGGCAAGTTGGACTTGGTCGCCGCGTTGAAAACACGAGAGTAACGGGAGCATAGATCATGAACCGGCGTCTCTTTCGCCGCGTCTTAATAATTGGGTTGCTTGGCCTTTTCGTCGGCTTCCTGGCCTTCGCGTTTCGTCCGCAACCGGTGCCGGTCGACATTGGCACGGTCACGACGGGTCCGATGAATGTCTCGGTCGCGGAGGAGGCAAAGACCCGGGTTCGCGACGTTTATGTCGTGTCCGCGCCGGTAACGGGCAGACTGCTGCGGATCGAACAGGAGGCCGGTGACGCGGTCGAAGCGCGAACCACCATCGTTGCCGCGATGTTGCCGAGCGATCCATCGTTCCTCGACGTGCGGTCGATGACCGAGGCCGAAGCAGGGGTCCGCAGCGCAACGGCGGCGCTCGCCCTGGCAAAGGCGGAAGTCAACAAGGCGGTGGCGGAAGTTAAGTTCGCCGAGTTGGAGCTGAAGCGCGCGCGCGAGCTGGTCCGCAAGAAAGCGGCGTCGAAAGCCGCGTTGGACCGGGCCGAACTCCAACTGCGGTCGTCGGACGCGACCCTGCAAATGAGCCGCGCCGCCGTTCAGGCCCGGGAAGCGGACCTGGAGACCGCGCGGGCGCGGCTGATCGACCCGGCCCGCGCCAGCGAATTGAACGATCCGGAGCAGAACGGGATCGTGTCGGTGCGGGCACCCGTCAGCGGCCGGATTCTGCGGTTACTTCAGGAAAGCGAGACGGTCGTGACCGCGGGGACAGCCCTGATCGAAATTGGCGATCCCCGGGGGGACTTGGAAATCGTGGTCGAACTGCTATCGACCGACGCGGTGCAGGTGAAAGAGGGAAACCGGGTCATTATCGAAAAATGGGGCGGACAGGGGACGTTGGCCGGTGTCGTCGACCGGATCGAGCCCTTCGGATTCACCAAGGTGTCCGCATTGGGTGTCGAGGAGCAACGGGTTAACGTGATTCTCCAGTTCACCGGCCCGCCGGAACGCCGCGCTACGCTAGGCCACGGCTTCCGGGTCGATGTCCGGGTCGTCGTCTGGGAGGAAAAGGAGGTGGTTCGCGTGCCCTCCAGCGCCCTGTTCCGGGACGGCGATGCCTGGGCCGTCTTTAAGTATGACGGTGACATGGCCCAAATGGTGGCGGTCGATATTGGACGGAACAATGGGGTCGTTGCGCAGGTTTTGGACGGCCTCGCGGCGGGCGATCGGGTCGTCCTATACCCAAGCGACCGCGTTTCGGACGGCGTTCGCATCGCGTCGAGGGCGGAGAATTAGGTTAACTGTAAGAATAAATTCGAATCATATAAGTATTTATTCCACTTAATATGATTAAATTTAGGAATATTCTGTTTATATTAAGGTTAATCAAAATAAATATACATAATTTTTAAATTAACTAAAAATTTTACTAGAATTTTTCTGAGAGTGGAGTAAAGTACTACCACTAAGTGGGAGGGGTGCTTGCGTTGGGGGAGATTATGTCTCAAGCACCTCTTGTTATTGTCGGCGGTACCAGCCTCTTCCGCCGGGGATTGGGCAGTTTTATTGAGGCGAGTCCGTTGGACCTCGTTGCCGAATATGATGATCCGGCAGGGTGTGTCGCGGATCAGTCCACACTGGAACCGGAGCTGATCGTCTACATTTCAAATGGCGATCCCGAGGAATCCGCAGAATCGGTAGAGTTGCTGCGCGACGCCTATGGTTCGGCCCGTATTTTGGTCCTGTCGGCGGAGTTGTCGGTGGATGAGTTGGGTGCCTGTCTCCGGGTGGGAGCGGGCGGATACCTTCTCAGCAATCTGTCCAAGGACGTTCTTATTCATTCGGTTCGCCTTATTCTTCTGGGAGAGACAGTGTTTCCGTCCCAGTTGGCGACCGCCTGGGCGACTGGTCAGTTGCGCCGCAGCGATCAGTGCAACCCAAAGGTGCTGGGCGACCTGACGCCACGGGAGCTGGATATCCTGGGCTGCCTGACCGAAGGGGCCTCGAACAAGGTGATCGCACGCCAGTTGGGCATCACAGAGGCCACGGTGAAGATTCACATGAAGTCCCTGATCCGGAAGATCGGTGTCCAGAACCGGACCCAGGCCGCGCTTTTCGCCTTGCACAGCGGATTCGACCGCGAACCGGCCGCAATGGCTGCGTAGGGGCCGGTATCTAGCTCCAAAGGACTAGTCCAGAAAAGGAAAATGGACCAGTGATGGCAATGCTTTAGAGGGGTACTCTCCCAGTTGTGGAAACACTCCACATCAACTCACATTGATAAACGTCACTCACTCCCAAAACCCCGCTTCGGCGGGGTTTTTTCTTTGGCGACCTGCAGGATTTAGGAACTAATTCTAATATTAGGACACGCCGCAAAGTTGCCATTTATTCTCCCTGCGATTGCCCAGACGCGCGCCTAATTTCGACATGTGACGACGATAGATTTTCCCAGTACTCCCACGAAGGACCCCCTTCACCAACATCGACTACGGCAAGCACCGGGCCCCATCGAAAGATGGGGCCCCTCCCTTTTTGACTGCGGGGTGCTCGTTGACGCGACAAAAAAACGGCCCCCTGCTTTCGCAGGAGGCCGATTCAACAGGGAAGCTCCGGAAATGAAGTGAGGTGTTGCTGAGGCCTACTTGGCCGGCTTCTTCACCTCACGAAGGCACTGCGCCTTCAACTTCGCGTCCTGGATCTTTGCGCATTTGGCGCTCGCTTTGTCGCCACCGGCGGCAACGGCCGGGGCCGCGATCGGGCCAGCGATGAATGCCGAAAGGAACAGAACTGGAAGTACTTTGCGAATCATAGGATGCTCCTATTTAGAGAAAGTTGCGGGATGAGACGTGCCGTCAAAGTTCCGTGTCCAATTTCACCCTAGAACAACGGATCTTTGTGTCGCCACTGATCGGGCCGGTCGGTTCCCCGCGATACCGGAGCCCGGGCGTCGGTTTTCAGGCGCGTGAGTTGCGCCTGGACTAATTCTTCGGGAGTCATATCGACTCGGATCACCGTTACGTCCGACCCGACGACGGAAACGATTTCCGCGCGGTAGGGCGAGATCGGGACGGGTGATCCATCCATGTCGATGGAGTCTTTGAGGGCGATCATCATCTGCGTGACCTTGCCCTCCTTATCAATGATCAAGTCGTCCACTTGACCGATCCGCTCGCCCCGGAGGTTCAGGACGTAACTGCCGATCAGTCGGTAGGCCTGATAGTAAATTTTTGCGGCGTCACGGGCGGCGATCTGCAAACCTGTTGCGGCATGCGGCGCCGTATGGACGTTCGTCGGCACCCCGGTCGATGAGGTGGCGGGTGTGGCAATAGCCGACCCTGTTCCTGCGGCAATCAACAGCAGCGCTGCTATGTCGGTTCGGCTCGGCTTTCTTCGTACTCGCATCGCTCGATACCCTGTGCTCTTGCCATTCGGTTGCGTTGCATTTCGGTGACGGTGTTGATCGTGCAACGCGTCGTTCTTGACCACATAGACCGGCTGGTACCGCGGTTATTCCCGAAAGCCCGTCAGATTTTTTGAAAATCTTAATTTTTGGTGAATTGCCATACCGCCACCGCCTTTGATCACGATGTCGCCGCATTTCTGTCCGAATTGCTCAACAGGCTGGGAATAAATCCGCTTCGACGGCGTCTATTACTGTTGAAGCGCGTGTGTTCATGAACCGTGCGATGCGCAGACACAAAACCCCGGTTGAGAGAACCGAAAATGGAAAATGTCAGAACGCGTCGAGTGATTGGTGGGAAGCGGCATGAGCGCATGAAAGAGAGGGGGCACTTTGATTGGGCCGGATTCAAAAGCGGCGTCGACCGCTCCGTACCGACCAACGTGGGAAGATTCCGATTCGATCTTCGAGGGACTTGGCTGGGCGATGGAAAACGCGTTTCGCCATTGCCGACGCGCCAATGGAACGCTCTTGCCGTTACAGGAGTACCTCAACGTGCCGGAAACCGGTCCCACCCTCTCATTGCATGTCACGTCCCTGCGACGTTACGCACAAGCCTTGGCCGGAAATCGCGAGGAAGCGGACGATCTTGTCCAAGAATGTCTCACACGCGCCCTCGCACGGACGAAAGCATGGAACGAAATACGCAACACGCGCGCTTATCTGTTTACGATTCTTCACAACGTCCACGTCGATCGCGTCATTCGCAACCGGCGCCGCGGCACGGTGGTGCCTCTCGACGTGGTCGAGAACAAATTGTCATCCCAGCCGAACCAGGAAGACAGCCTGCGCATCCGAGATTTGGAGCGCGCGCTTCGCGTCTTGCCCGAAGATTACCGGCAGGTCGTGCTGTTGGTCGGCTTGGAAGGGATGAGTTACAGGGAAACCGCCACAACGCTTGGAATTCCAGTCGGGACGGTAATGTCACGCCTGTCGCGGGGTCGAGAGACTTTGCGCCAGTTGATGGCAAATGAGTCTCACAGCAATTTGCGAATGGTAAAATGAACGAAATCCATCGAACCGCCGGTTCATCGATCTCCGACGTTGAGCTGCATGCTTATGTCGACGGCGAATTGACCATGGCGCGCCGCGCCGAGGTCGAAGCCTACTTGGCCGACTCGCCGGACGATGCCGCACGCGCAAATGAGTATCGCGACCTGACCTTGGCCTTGCATGCGCTCGGCGACGACGCCGAGTTGACCCGCAACCCCGAGATCGAGGCGCTGACCGCGACGCTGGAAAAAACGATCGGCCGGCGGCGGTTGACCCGACGTTTGATGCGGATGGCGGCGGCATCCGCCTTCATCATCGCGGGCTTCGGCGCCTTCACGACCTATTCCGACCGGTTCGAGGCGCCGGAGGATCGCTTCGTCGCGTTCACGCAGCAGGCGACCGATGCGCATCTTTTGTTCGCCGGCCGTTTGGCCGAACCGAAAGACGTCCGCATGGACGACAAGTCCCGTGTGGTGTCCTGGTTGTCGCAGCGTCTGACCGGCATACCGCTTCAGGCGCCTGATCTCGAACCATTCGGGTACCAGCTTACGGTTGAACGGATTCTGCCGTCGCGGAATGGCCCGGCGGCGCAATTGATGTATGAACATGAGAAAGAAAAGCGGCTTGTTACCCTATTCATCGGGAAGAATCGTGATTCGGGACAAACCGCCTTCACCTATGTCCAGAACTCGGATGTCGCCGTGTTCTATTGGCAGGACGGCCCCTTCGCCTACAGTCTGGCCGGCGGACTGGAGCGACAGCAGCTTCTGGAATTGGCGGAAGAGGTGAGCGCGCAGCTGAATTCGGTGCCGCCGCTCCCCAACACGTTGGTAAAGCGCCCGCTGACCGATACGAAACAGACCGCGATCATCGAGCCGCCGGCGCCGCCGATGACGACGAAGATCGAGGCCGTCCCGCAGAAGACCTCGGCCGAGCCGAACAAGGGCGCGCCCGCCGACACGCCCGCGATTCAGCCGGTATCGGATCCGCAGCCGTCGATGCCGCAAAGCGGTAAGGCGTCCGAAACCACACCGGAGACCGTGCCGGAAACGGGTAAGACGCCCGACTTGCCGGTACGGCCCGGCGCACCGCTGGTGCCGGCCGATAGCGAGGCGCCGAAGAAGACCTGAGTTTTTAGCGCAGGGTCAGGGTGCGGAGCCGCAGCGCATTGCCGATGACCGACACCGAACTCAAACTCATGGCCGCCGCCGCGATCATCGGGCTCAACAGCAGTCCGGTGAGCGGATAGAGAAGCCCTGCCGCGATCGGGACGCCGACGCTGTTATAGACGAAGGCAAGGAACAGGTTCTGACGGATATTGCGCATCGTCGCGGTGCTGAGGTGCCGCGCCCGCGCGATGGCCGTGAGGTCGCCCTTCACCAAGGTTACGTTCGCGCTTTCGATGGCGACATCCGTTCCGGTTCCCATTGCGATCCCGATATCGGCTTCGGCGAGGGCCGGGGCGTCGTTCACGCCGTCGCCCGCCATCGCCACGCGCCGTCCCTCGTCGCGGAGGCGGCGGATCAAGTCGCCCTTTTCGGACGGCAGGACACCGGCATGAACCTGGTCGATGGAAAGTTGGTCGGCGACGCTTCGGGCCACGAGGTCGTGGTCGCCGGTCAGCATGACGATTTGGATGCCATCCTTGCGCAACGCGTCGAGCGCGGCCGCCGTGGTGGATTTTATCGGGTCAGCGACGGCGATGGTTCCGGCCATGCGATTGGCCTCCAGGATGAAGACGACCGTCGCGCCCTCCCGCCGCGCCGTATCGGCTCGCTCACTCCATTGCCGCGGCAGGTCTAAATCCGGCAGCAGTTTCTCGCTGCCGATGACAATCCGCTGGCCGTTCAAGAGTCCGGTTATGCCTTTACCTGTTTGGGCATCGAATTCGGTGGGGTCGGTCAAGGTGAGCCCGCGATCCCGAGCGGCCTCCACGATTGCGGTGGCCAGCGGATGCTCGCTCTGCATTTCCAGGCTGGCGGCAAGGGCTAGAACCTGGTCCTCGTCGTAGCCGTCCGCCGGATCGACGCGGATAACCGCCGGCTTGCCCTCGGTCAGTGTTCCCGTCTTGTCGACCACCAGCGTGTCGATCTTCTCTAATCCCTCGAGCGCTTCCGCGTCGCGGATCAAAACGCCGGCCTGCGCGCCGCGGGCGACGCCGACCGTGATCGACATGGGCGTTGCGAGCCCCAGGGCGCAGGGACAGGCGATGATGAGAACGGAAACCGCCGCAATCATGGCATGGGCAAGCGCGGGTGCGGGGCCGACCGCCCACCAGATGACGAAGGCAATGACCGCAACCGCGATCACCGCGGGTACGAAATACCCGGCGACCGTGTCGGCGATGCGCTGGATCGGCGCGCGACTGCGCTGTGCCTTGGCGACAAGTTGGACGATCTGCGCCAGCATCGTATCGCTACCGATACGATCGGCGGCCATCACGAAGCTGCCGGTGGTGTTCAATGTGCCGCCGATGACCGCGTCGCCTGGGGCTTTCGCGACCGGGACGGCTTCGCCGGTGACCATCGCTTCGTCGACGTTGCTGCGGCCGTCGATTACATGGCCGTCGACCGGTACTTTCTCGCCGGGCCGGATGCGCAGGCGGTCGCCGACGGTGACTGTCTCCAGCGGTACGGTCTCTTCCGATCCGGACTCCCGGATGACGGTCGCGGTGGCGGGGGCAAGCTTCAGCAAAGAGCGGATCGCCGAGCCGGTCCGGTCGCGCGCCCGTAGTTCCATGAGTTGCCCCAACAGGACCAGGACGATGATCACGCCGGCCGCTTCGAAATAGACATCGACGGATTGTGCGGCGTTTCGGAAGGTATCGGGGAAGACGCCGGGTGCGACTGTGGCGATCACGCTATACAGGTAGGCGACCCCGGTTCCGATGGCGATCAGCGTGAACATGTTGAGGCTTCGGTTCATCACCGACGCCCAGCCGCGCTTGAAGAAGGGTAGCCCGCACCAGAGGACGATTGGGGTCGCCAGGACGATCTGGATCCAGTGGTTCACGGCATGCGGCAGAGCGTCGTTCAGTCCGAAGAACGGCAGATGCGCCCCCATCGCCAGGAAGACCAGGGGCGTGCCCAGGACTGCACCGACCCAGAACCGACGTTTGAAGTCGACATATTCCGGGTTTGGTCCGGTGTCGGCGGTGACATCCTCGGGTTCCAGCGCCATGCCGCAATCGGGGCAGTCCCCGGGGCCGACCTGCCGGACTTCGGGATGCATCGGACAGGTGTAGATCGCGCCCGGATCGGCCGATTCGTCCGCGGGAGCTGGATTCAGGAATTTTTCGGGATCCGCCTGAAACCGGTCTAGGCAGTGCGCCGAACAGAACACGTAGTCGGTGTGATCGTGCGTCAGCCGGTGTTGCGCGGTCGCGATATCCACGGACATACCGCAGACCGGATCGCGCCCGGTCGTCTCCGCGTCGCGCGAACTTGATGCGTCCATTTGGGGAACTGGCTCCAACGATGCCTCGTTGGACCATAGATGGCCCTTCCAGTGACTAGAAGGTCAAGAGCCGTCCAACATTCGAGAAACTGTCGGCAGAGTATTCCAGTTTGTGGAACGAACTTTTCAATAAATTCGATATTAATATTATTTTTCGCATCAATGATACTGCGCCCTGCTTGTACCTGAAATCGCTGCACCGTGTGGTGATATCGACCACCTGTAGGAGCAGGATGATGACCTTACCGGCAATAGCCCAAGCCACTGACCGATTGAATTTGGCGCAACCCGATGGCGTGCCGCCGGCCGTCGCGTCGGACGAGACCTTTGCGGGAACCTGGCCGTTTGAGGCCCGATACAGCATGGCGTCAGGCTTTCGTCAGCATTACATCGATGTGGGAGCAGGGGCCGATACGCTGCTTCTGCTGCATGGCGAGCCGACGTGGAGCTACCTTTTCCGGACACAAATACCCGTGTGGGCGCAATCGGCGCGGGTTATCGCCGTCGACCATATGGGTTTCGGTAAGAGTGCGGCGCCCGCCAATCGCACCTATTGGCTGCAGGACCATATCGACAATCTCGAACGGTTCGTCCTGTCGCAAGACCTGCGCGGTCTGACACTGGTGATGCACGACTTCGGCGGTCCGGTGGGAATGGGGCTTGCGATCCGCCACCCGGACCGGATCAAACGGATCGTGTCGGTCAATGGCCCGACGCCCTTGGGGCAGCCCGACCTTATCGACCGATTGCTCGCCAACGCCGCGACCGCGCCGTGGTTCCAGTGGATAATGAAAGCCGATGCGGAGGGGACGCTTGAAGAGGTGCTCGGCCATCTCGACTACACTATCCTGTCGACGCTCAAACTGAACGGCTTCGAGCGCAACGGCATCATCACCGACACGTGGCTCGCCGCATATCGCGCACCCTTTCCGACGCCCCAGTACGCGGCGGGCGCCATCGGCTGGGCAAAGGGGTTCGCGACCGGCATGCATGAATTCGAAATGCCGGACGCCGCCGTCGCGAAGGCGTTGGCGAAAAAGCCCGCCTTGGCGCTCTGGGGCGAGAAAGACCGGACGCTGCAACCCGACCAGTTCCTGCCGCTGTTCCACCAGGCCTTTCCCAATGGTGAGTTGCACCGATTTGCCGGAGTCGGGCACTACAGCCCCGAAGATGCGCCGGTAGAAATCGCCGAACGGGTCGCGCGGTTCTTCGGCGGGAATTGACGCTAGTGGCCCGCTACGCTGGCACGCTGTCAGCGGCAAAGGTCGTGCGTTGCATCAAACGGCGCAGCGGCAGGTCGTAATCCTGGATCGCCTTGTGCTGGACCGTGCAGTTGTCCCAGATCAGTACGTCGCCGGGTCGCCAGGCATGGCGGTAGACGAACTCAGGCCGGACGATGTGATCGGCGAGCGCCTCGATCAGGCGTTGCGCTTCGTCCCCGTCGATCCCAACGATTCCCGTGCAGTCGTCGCGCATGACATACAGGCACTTCCGGCCGGTGTAGGGGTGCGTCCGGACGATAGGATGCGTCACTGGCGGAAACGCTTCGATCTGCGCTTGCGTGATCGGCACCGCGCGCACCCGGGCCGCGAAGTCGAATTCCGCGATGAGCCCGTCGAGCCGCCGTTTCATGGCGTCGGGCAAGGCGTCATAGGCCGCATGGGTCGCGGCGAAGCAGGTATCGCCCAGCGTCAGACCGTCAATCTCTGGCACTTCCTGCGCATAAAGGATGGTGCCGCGCGGGGGTTTCGGCGTGTAGCACATGTCGCTGTGCCAATTCTCGCCCGCCCGCTTGATGCCGATCTCACGTCCGTCCTCCACCACGTTGGAGACAAGGACGATTCCCGGATGATCCGGCAGGCCGAGCGTTTCGCCGAAGGTGTTGAGTTGCAGGTCGCCGAACCGTTGGGTGAGGGACAGGAGACGATCCGGCGTGATGGATTGTCCGCGGAAGAAGATCACGCCATTCTTGTTATAGGCCTCGTCGATGGCGTCGAAGTCGGCATCGTCCAGGTCGCGCGACAGGTCGACACCGCGAATCTCAGCGCCCACCGCCGCGTTGGTGCGAATGACATCGATCCTCATAGGAGGCTCCTGCCGGTCATGTTTCGTTGCAAACGATGCTAGCGCCGGGACCGAGTTCCGCGCAACTTGGACGTCCTAAAGGAGCCAACGTGCAAATTTAACCGCAAACCTCCGATAACCGTGACAGCTCGGCGGCGCTCAACTCGTGCAGGCGGCTGGCGAGGGCGACGAATTCTTCCTCGGTCGCATCGTTGAAAACCCGCTTTAGGCAATCGTGGATTTTGATGCGGTGGCGTTCCGGCGTCGTCGGCTCGCCTTTGTAGTGGCCGAGACCTTTCTCGCAATGCACTTCGATGCGCGTGCCGTCGTTCAGGGTCACCGCCAGATCGACCCAGCGGCCGACCGTCGTATCCGGGATCGACGGGTTCGGTTCGAGCGTGACCTTCTTCATCAGCGATTGAATGTCGTCCCGATTGACCACGTCGTTCTGGAAATGGTCGATGCCCAACGGGCCGTCGATCAGGGCGGCGGCGACTGTGTAGTGCATGCTGAACTTGCCGTCGAGACCGGTTGTGGGCAGCGGCCGGTCGACATGTTCCGACGGGGCCACGGTCATGGTGACGCTTTCGATATGCGAAATGTCGGCGATTTGCTCGCGCGCCTCGAGCGCCGCGTTGATGCCCCAATGCGTGACGTATTGCGCGGGAAAGAGCTTGATGTTGTAGCCGGGATCGACGATGCGGAATGTTTCGCCATAGGCGAGCAGGATGTCCGGGGTGAGGTCGTCCTTGAGGAAGGCGTCGGCCCAACCGTGCTTATGTTCCAGCACATCCGTATTGGCGTCGAAGCCGTGCGACGCCAACAGCGCCGCGTCGAGGCCGTTGGCGCCCGAATAGCCGCAATGGGTGCATTTGGCCATGGTGCCCTTGTTCGCCGACAGCGTGCCGCAGCGGCTGGCGGCGATGGCGATGGCGTATCCGGTCTGCTGCGCGTCGAGCCCCAGCATATGCGAGGCGGCGACGGCGCTTCCCAAGGGGCCGACCACGCCCGGCGTGTGGAAGACGTAACGGCCCGCATGGCCCTCGGCAAAGCGAAGCCGGCCTTCCATCTCGATGCCTTTCACCAACGCCGTTGCGGCGGTGCGGCCGTCGGCGCCCAGTTTCTCCGCCAGTGCCAGAACGCCGGGCAGCACCGGTGACGTGGCGTGGTTGGGCGGCGTGGACATGGGTTCGTAATCGAGCACATGCATGGATGCGCCGTTGAGATAGGCGGCGTAGAAGGGCGATGTCTTGAAGCCGAACCCGATGATGGTCGAGACCGGCGCGCACCCCTGATCGCGCACATATTCGGCGAGGGCCTTCGGCGCCTTCTGCGTCGTCCCGGCGAGCGCCACCGACAGGCCGTCGAGCGTCACGCGATCCGCGTGAGCAAACGCCTCGTCCGGAATATCGGCGTCGGTCACGGCCACGATTTTTTCGCAAAGTTCGGTCGTCAATCCCATCGCATGCTCCTATCTGCCGCTGTCCGTGTTTCGCCGGCTACGCCACGTCCATCGGCGCGGGCTCCCTCGGATCGGTGACAACGATCCCGGTCGGTCTTCCGCCCGGCGTCGTTGACCGGTACCGATCGTAAAACGCTTGCGGCAGCGGCCAGCCGCCGGGAACGGCAAGCCACAGGCGGAGCAAATGGCGTTTACGCTCCGGCTCCGGATAGTCTTCGTATCCGGTGCGCGAATGCATGGTCGTTAGGTTGTTGACGAACTGGACATCGCCGGGATCGAAGGTGATGTCGAGACTGAACGCCGGGTCGGCCGCGAGGTCACGCAGCATGTCGAGCGCGTCCCATTGCGCCCGTGTAAGGCGCGGCAGTTCCGAAAACCGCTGTGCGGATTCGACGAAACGCCGCACGAAGCAGACGATCAGACGCCCTTCGTGATGGCTGAATACCGGTAGCTGGTAATAGGGTTCCCAGCCCTCGGGCACCTCGCCACGGCGGTCGAGATACATCGGCTGCAAGAGTTCGGCGAGCAGGTCGGGCCGGCGCTTCAGCATCTCGTTGTAGAGCGCGCCGGCGCTGACGACACTGCTCAACCCACCGGATTTCGAGGGCTTGAGGCAAAACAGCCCGATAATCTCGCCGCCGATATCGTTGTGAAAGGACAGCGCGGCGCGCGACCGATGGCCCCGGTTGTTCACGTCGTCGACGTCGACCCCGATGTCCTTCACATGTCCCAAGACATGTCCGTAGGCGTTCTGCGTCACCGCTTCTCCGATATGGGCGCCGATACCCCAATACGTGACGGCGCATCGCTCGCGCGACCAACGGTCGACCGGAAGCCCGCGCACGACATGTACGCCGAGACCATTGACGATATTCTCGCGAATTCGATCGAGTGTGCCGGCAAACTCAGGAAGCGGAAAATCATCCTTGCCGAAATCCGGAACGTGACAGCCGCGGGCGATAAGTCGATCGGTGCTGCGCTCCAGCTCGGCAATCTCGTCCCCGGTAACGTGGTGGATCCAATCCGCGCGCTTTTCCAAATCAGCGCCGCGCCAGACCGACGGGTTGTCGACGGCGGGAGACGGGTCGGGTAATCCGTGATCTGTGCTCATTAGGATTCGTGCGCTCCATACGGCAATCGGAGGATCCCGGTAATTAAGCCCTATAACGGAAAGCCGACGCAAACCGGTAGTAATGACCGTTTGGTGTCCATCCCATTAGGAGATTTTCTATTCCTTGGCCGCCTGCAGGAAGCGGCCAGTTGGTGCGATCTCGGCGACGGTGCCGCCCGGCGCGCGGAATTTTACCGGGATGACGCCGGGGGTAGAGATGATTTCGTACCCGCGGGCCTTGATGTCCTCGACGCCTTTCTCCAGGTCGTCGACCTCGAACCCCATATGATGAATGCAAGGTTTTTCACCGGCGGCCTTGGATTCGGCGGATTGCGTGCCTTTGTCATATTGCAGGATGGACAGATCGATATGGCCGTCCGTGAGATGGCAGGAATAGTGATCCCGGTGGTGCTCGCTGCGAACTTCCTTGAAACCGAGGACACCCTCATAGAATTCTCGAGCTTCCGCCATATCGTCGACGCGGACGGCAATGTGGGCAATGCGCATGGTGGTCACGGTTCATCTCCTTCGGATTGGATCGGCAAGCGGCGGCAACTATGGCAGTTCCGAAATTCATCGACAGTATAGAAGATTATCTGATAGCGAACGAGCTGGTGCCCCAGCTGTAAGACGGCGACGGTCTGGCAAATGCTTGGTCCGTGTGAGCGAGGATCCAGCGCTCGGTTAGCCCGCTGGGATGCCGAACAACTCCGCGGCGGTTCCGCCGAGGATCTTCTCCTGATCGGCAGCGGCTAGTCCGGACTCCAAAACCACCTTGGTCGGGGCCGGGTCGCCGATGGGGAAGGGGTAGTCGGAGCCGAGCATGACCTTGTCCACGCCGACCTTGTCGCAGAGATAGCGCAGCGCGTCGGTCTGAAACACCAGGCTGTCGAAATAGCAGTGCTGAAAACCTTCCTCCGGGTCGGCGTATTTGCCGGGGTTGGCGTTGAAGTTGCGGATCAGCCGGCCGAGCGCGAAGGGCAGGCCGCCGCCGCCGGTACTGAGCACCGCCTTCATGCCGCTGTATTTCACGAAATGGCCGGAGAACAGCAGCCGGGCGCAGGCCGTCGTCATGTCGTTCACGCGGACGATCGTGTTAACCAGATCGGGCGCCTGGACGCGCGGATCGCGCAGGTCGAAGACCGGATGGATGATGATGACCGCGCCGCGGTCCGACGCCACCTCCCAGAACGGGTCGAGGTCCGGATCGTCCAGATTGCCGCCGTCGCCCTTCGGCTGCGCCGCGATCATCAGGCCGGGGAAGCCCGCGTCCATCGCCTCGCCGAGGACTTCCGCCGCCAGTTTGCCGTCCTGCATCGGGACGCTGGCGAGGGGGGTCAGGCGCGGCTGGTCCTTGGTGGCTTCCAGCAGATGCTCGTTGATCATGCGGCTCCACTCGGCGGCTTCCCCGGCGGGGAGTTCATAGCCGAACATGTCGAGCCAGCCGCCGTTGATCTGGTGATCGATGTCGCGCTCGGTCATCCACTGCAGCCGGTTCTCGGTGTCGCGCAGGTTCGGCATGACCGGCCGGGTCGGCTTGCCGCCGGCGAAGGCGAGCTGGAACTTGCCGTCCTCGTGCAGCAGGTCGACCGACGGGAATTTCCCGATATTCTTCAGCAACGCGTCGAACATCTGCTGCGGGGCGAAATGGGCGTGGATATCGATATTCATGGTTGAGCCTTATCGGGAAGAAACGGGTTCAGTCGCGGCCGTCGACATTGCGCAGCATGTCGCTCAGCGTGCCGAGCTTGATCGGCAGGCTCTCGGCGGTCAGGCCGTGCGGAGCCAGGGCGTCGTTGACGGCGCTGACGACGGCGGCGGGCGATCCCATATACCCGGCTTCCCCCGCGCCCTTCTGGCCGAGCGGCGTCAACGGCGACGGCGTGCAGTGTTCGTCCATCTGCACGTCGGGAATCTCCATCGACGACGGCAACAGGTAATCCATGAAGGTGCCGCTGAGATGCTGGCCGGCCTCGTCATACTCGAATTTTTCGTACAGCGCCGCGCCGATGCCATGCGCAATGCCGCCGAGCAGCATGCCCTTCACGATCGCCGGGCTGATCACGGTGCCGCAGTCATGCACGATGAAATAGCGAGGGATCCTCACCTTGCCGGTCCCCGGATCGATGGTGACCAGCGTGATATGCGTCTCGAAGGAGAAGCAGGGATACATCTGCACCCGGCCGTCGGCGGTCGGCATCGTGCCGCCGTTTGGCACCTGCATGGTGTAACTCGCCTGCAGACCCGGTTCCATGCCCGGCGGCATCAAATGATATTGGCCGTGACAGATGCGGATCAGTTGCTTCCAGTCGAGTTTGGCCGCGTCATCGTCCCGCGCCTGGATGGTACCGTCAGCATAGACGAGATCGTCTTCGCCGCGCTGCAGGTTGTGCGCGGCGATCGTCATCAGCCGGTCGCGCAGCATCTCGGCCGCCCGTTGCGCCGCGCCGCCCAGCATGATCGCCATGCGGCTGGCGACCGGGCTGTTGCCGGGCAGGCTCGATAGCGAGTCCGAATGCACCACGCGGATGTCCGCCGGGTCGATCTCCAGGACCTCGCCGACCACCGTCGCGACCAGGGTCTGATGGCCCTGTCCAGCACTCGACGTGCAGATCAGGGCGGTGACGGTGCCCAGCCGGTCGACCTTCACCGTGCAGGATTCCATCCAGGTCGTGGTGTCGTTCTTCGGATTGAACAGCGGTTCGAAGGCCGCGTTGCCGCCGCCGGGTTCCAGGCAGGTCGCCACGCCGATGCCCGCGAGGCTGCCGGCGCCGCGCAGGTCGTCGCGCTCGGCCATCAGTGCATCGTAGTCGGAGAGGGCGCGCGCTTTCGCTTCCACCGTCTGATAGTCGCCGCTGTCGTATTCGGTCCCGCTGGGGATGGTGTAGGGGAACTCTTCCGACTGGATGAAGTTGCGGCGGCGCAGTTCGAGCCGGTCGAGTTTCAAATAGTCCGCGACCCGGTCCATCATCCGTTCGATGGCGACATTGGTCGGGGCTTGTCCGAAGCCGCGGACGGCGACCTGCCCGGTCTTGTTGGTGCAGACGGAGATGGCTTCGTACTCGACGCTGCCGATCTTGTAGGGACCGACGATCGAGCCTACCGGTTTGCCGAGTTGCAGCGGGGCGCGGCCGGGATAGGCGCCGCAATCGTCGAGCGCGCGCATCCGCATGGACCGCACGGTGCCGTCGCCGTCGAAGGCGACCGCCATGTCGAAGATTCGGTCGGGACCGTGCGCGTCGCCGCCGGACATGTTTTCCAGCCGGTCTTCCAGCAGCCGCACCGGGCAGCCGAGCTTGCGCGCCAGATAACCGGTCAGGACCGCATGCTTGAGCCCGCGCTTGACGCCATAGCTGCCGCCGACATCGACGTCGTAATGCACCCGGACGTGATTGCCCGGAACGCCCAACGCCTCGGCGATCTGATCCGAGTATTTCGGCATCTGGATCGACGCCCAGACATCAAGCATCTCCTGCCCCGGATCCCAGCGCGACACCACGCCGAAGGTCTCGATCGGGACGGTCGAGTTGCGGCCCCATTTGACGCGGAAGTTCAGCGTGTGGTCGGCGGCCGCGAAATCGTCGTCGACGCCGCCCCAGACGAACTTGCGGTGAAACAGCACATTGTCGCCGTGATCCGGGTGAACGAGCAGGTCGGTCGAGGCGAAAGCGTCTTCCGGATCGACGACCGCCTCTAAGACCTCATAGTCGACATCGATCAGCTCAACGGCGTCTTCCGCGATGTAACGGTTGTCGGCGACGACGGCGGCAACCCATTCTCCGGCGTAGCGCACCACGTTCTGCGCGAGTGGCCGCCAGATGATGTTCGGCGCGTCGACGCCGTGCTGCAGCGAGTTCGTCGCCTCAGCCAATTCGTCGCCGGTCAGCACGGCGTGTACGCCGTCCAATGCGAGGGCCGCGCTGGTATCGATCGAGACGATGCGGGCGCTCGCGTGCGGGCTGGTCAGCAGCGCGGCATTTTTCATGTCGGGCAGCCGGATGTCGGCCACATAGCGGCCGAGTCCCGCGATGAACCGGCGGTCTTCCTTGGTGCGCCGGTTCCGGCCGACGAACCGGCCCGCATTCGCCTGTTCGGTCATCGCGCGGCCTTTCCGGTGCGTTGGTTCATCCGGTCGGCGGCAAGCTCGATGGCCTCGATGATCTGGCCGTATCCCGTACAGCGGCAGAGGTTGCCGCTGATCGCCTCGCGGATGTCCTCGCGCGACGGATCCGGGTTGCGTTGCAGCAAGGCTTGCGCGGCGATCAACATGCCCGGCGTGCAGTAGCCGCATTGCAGCGCATGGGTTTCCCAAAAGCAGTCTTGCACGAGGCTGAGGCTGCCGTCCGGGTCGGAAAGTCCTTCGACCGTGGTAAGGCGTTCGCCATTGGCCTGCACCGCCAGCATCAGGCAGGACCGAACCGGCACGTCGTTGAGAAGGATCGAGCACGCGCCG
Source organism: Alphaproteobacteria bacterium (assembly GCA_965228425.1). GTDB lineage: Bacteria > Pseudomonadota > Alphaproteobacteria > UBA8366 > UBA8366 > JAJFJD01. The sequence continues at coordinate 1,999,184 of OZ245815.1, forward strand.
CAGACGCCATGTTCGCACCCGGTATGTGTTCCGGTGAGATCGAGTTCGTCGCGTAGGAAGTCGAGCAATGTCATGCGCGGTTCTATTTCGGCGGTGACCTGTGCGCCGTTGATCGTCATCGACACGGACATCTTGGGGCGGGCATTAGTCATGGGATTGGGCGTCCTCGACGGCCTCGAGGATGGCGCGCTTAACAAGGGTTTTCGCAATATGGATACGCGCCGTGTTGGAGGCATGCAGGTCTGACTCCGGCTCGAGAACGGCGTCAAGCGCCTCCACGTGGGGATCGATGATGGCCGCCGTCGGTTCATGACCGATCAGTCCATCTTCCAGGATTGTAAGCCGGATCGGCGCGGGTGTTGCGTTGGCCACGGCGACCGCCGCACGACGGCAGACGCCGTCATCATCGATTGCGACCTGTGCGGCGGCAGCGACGATCGCGAAATCGCTTTGCCGTGAACTGACCTCTTGAAATCCGGCGCCGATGCGGCCGTCGCCGGACCAGGCCGGGAACGAAACAGCGGTGAGGATTTCGCCTTCCTCGATGGCGGTGGTCATGGGGCCGAGGATGAAATCCGGAGCCGGAAGCTCGCGCTGCCCCTGCGCATTCGTCAGGGTGATCGTTGCGTTAAGCGCAACGGCGGTCAGGCAAATCTCCGCGGATGGGTCCGCATGGGCGAGGCTGCCGCCGATGGTGCCGCGGTTGCGGGTTTGATCGTGGCCGACAAATTTCAGCGCCTTTTGCAGCAAAGGCAGTCGGGCGCGCAGCACCGGTGAAACCTCCGCGTCGGCCTGGCGCGTGCAGGCGCCGATCGTGACGGTGCCGTCCGTTTCGGAGATGCCGGTCAATGCTTCGATCTTGTTGATGTCGACGATCAAACCCGGCCGGACCAACCGCATCGCCAACATGGGCATGAGCGACTGGCCGCCGGCGATAATCTGCGGGTCATCCGACGCGCGCGCCAAATGTTCGCAGGCCTCGTCGAGGCTGGACGGCTGGACAAAGTCGAAGGCGGCAGCCTTCATGCATCACTCTCCCAAGGGTTGCTGGATCGCGAAGGGGGCTTCTGCGGGCGAGAACATTCCCATTATACTATTGGTCGTCCCGAGACAAACAGACCGCACCCGGTCCTTTGCAACAGTAGAGGTGATCCGGCCCGTGACACAGCGAAATCATCTGCCCGCCAAGCCGTTCGAGCCTGTCCAGGACCCGGCGGGGTGGGTCGCGTCCGACTTGGCGGCGAGCGGCGCGTACCTGTTTCATCTCGAACCGGCGCATGTGGCGGAATTGGATGCGGCGATTCAGGCGCTCCAGAAACCGGCCGTGCCGATCATGGAGATTACCCGCGATCGGTTTCCGTTACCGACTTTGGCGGAGGATCTTCGCGCGATCCGGGCGGAGATTATCGAAGGTCGGGGGTTCGTGCAGATTCGCGGATTTCCGGTGGACAAATACACCCATGAACAGTCGGCCATCGCCTTCTGGGGCATCGGCGCACACCTTGGCGACGGTGTCTTTTCGCAAAACAAGAAGGGGCATGTGCTCGGCCATATCACCGATATCGGGCAAACCGTCCGCGACCGGAGCCAGCGCGGGCCATATTCCAGCGACACGATCCCGTTTCATGTCGACTGTTGCGACATCGTCGGGCTGCTATGCCTGCACACCGCGCGGGGCGGGGGTGAGAGCAGCCTCGCCAGTTCGGTTACGATTCACAACGAGATGCTAAAGCGACGGCCCGATCTGGTGCGGGTGCTGGCCGAACCTTACTACCGGGACCGGCGCGACGAGGTGCCGCCGGGCATGCCGCCTTGGTACAGCTTGGCGGTGTTCCATTATCACCAGGGATATCTCAGCACCAGCATTGAGCCGACCTATATGGGATCGGCCCATCGTCTGGAGGGAATCCCGGAAATGACGCCGGAACAGAAGGAAGCCCTAACCCTGGTCCAGGCGATCGCCGCGGAGCAGCGGCTGGATATCGCTTTTGAACCGGGCGACATGCAGTTTCTCAACAACTACGTGATCATGCATACCCGCCAGGCGTTCGATGACGACCCGGACCCGGCGCATCGCCGTCACCTGCTGCGGCTATGGCTTAAGAACAAGGGGTGCCGTCCCTTGCCGGAGGCTTATTTCGCACGGCATGGGGATCCCGGCGCGGTGGATTGGCCGGGCGGGATCGTCGGGCCCGATACGGTTTTGAACGCGCCGCTGACGCCGCGCTAGGGATAGCGCGGCGCTCATTTGCCTTTGCTGGCCTTCTCGGCCTCGTCCCAATTGAACAGAAGCGGCTGCTTATCGAGGAACCGGCCGACCGCGTCCGAGTGATATTGGGAATCATACGCGACCGCCTGGCCGAAGGCTTCGAGTTCTCCGAGCCCGCGAAAATCCTGATTGAAGGATTGATTTAGAATGTTCTTGGAGATGCCGATGGCGTCGCGCGACGAATGGCGGAAGCGCTCGGCGAGCTTGACGGCTTCGTCCATCAGTTGGTCGGTTTCGTGGATCTCGTACACGATGCCCAGTTCCTTGGCCTCTTCGGGACCGAAGGAGCGGGCAGAGAAGATCAGCTCCTTCGCCTTTTGCAGCCCCACGATGCGCGGCAGCAGGAAGAAACCGCCGACGTCGGGCACCAACCCAATCCGTCCGAACACCTGGCAGAATCGTGCCCGGGTCGAGGCCAGGATGAAATCGCCGGCGAGCGCGATATTGATGCCGGCACCGTAGGCCGCGCCGTCGACTGCCGTAATCACCGGCAACTCCAGGCTGACGAGTTCGTAGAGCCAGACATAGATATTCTGGATGCGTCGCCGGGTTTCCGATGGCGTGGCCTTGTCCTCGGACAAGCCCTGCAAGTCGCCGCCCGCGCAGAAGGCGCCGCCGGCCCCGGTGATGATGGCGGCGAAAAGCGATTTGTCGTTCCGCATTTCCAGCACGACCTGAGAGAGTTCGTCGCGCATGGTCATGTCCAGCGCGTTGCGCTTATCCGGCCGGTTTAGCGTGACAAAGGCGATACCGTCGCGGGTCTCGTAGGTAAGCGACTCGAAACTCATAGTGGGCTCCCGGTTGGCTATTCTATTCGTGCGGATCGCGTCGGGCGCGATGGGCCGAACGATACCATGGGAAGCCAACGAGGCAGAAACCGGCGTGGACTAATCAGTGCCTGGACGAGCTGCTCGCCATTCTACGGAAACGAAGAACGGCCGCCACAAGGACGGCCGTTCAATCGACTGAAATCGCGATAAACGATATGAAACGATTAGTCGTCGCTTCGCGGCGGCGCGCCGCCGCTATCGTCTCCGCCGCTGGAACTGCCGCCGGCTTGGTCGAGCCAGAACGCCCGGCGTGCCTCGCGGCAATCGGCCCGCGAACCGCCGCTGGCGCGGCACTCGCGAAATATATTGCGTGCCTGTCCGCGCAGGTTACGCATTTCGCGATGCGCCTCCCGGCGGCAAACACGCCGGTTCGGACGCTCCGCGATGGCGCGGCAATTTTCCCGCAAATCGCCCCGGATGGACCGGCGGGCGTTGCGGGCTTCACTGCGCGAAATTGCGGCAATCTCGATTGCCGTTGCATTGGCCTTGGCCGACGGTGTGGCGTTCATACCGTCAATGGCCGCGGCACTCCCCGTTGCGGGCGCGAGTATCGTCGCCGCGAACAGGGCAGCAGCCACCGAAAGGGCGGCTTTGCGGGGAAGGTGTAACAAATTCAAACGCATGATGAGTCTCTCCCTCTGTGGCAGTCCCGCCCCTATACGCAACCCGAAATAGCCGGTTACGCAGGACTGTAGAGGGAGCGTGGCAGGCAAATCTTAATGCGGCGTTAAATCTTCCTAAGGCGCGTTAAGACATTTGTCTAAAGTGTGAGAATAATTGTAAGTATTTGATATGGTTAAGATAATGATCTCATATATTTGTGCCGGCAATGGAAAACGGCCGCCCGAAGGCGGCCGTTTATCCGTCAGCGTAGCGCGTAACCGGGTCAGTCGTCGCTGCGCGGCGGTGGCGTGCCGTCGCCGACATCACCGTCGCCTCCGCCGCCGCCGCTTAGGGCGTCGCGGAGCCTTTTACGGGCTTCCTCCCGGGCATTGCGATACTCGTTCCGGGCTTCACCGCGGGCATCCCGGAACTGAGCGCGCGCCTGTTGCCGCGCATCCCGCAATTGGTCGCGGGCGTCCCGAACCTGATCGCGGAATTCACGGCGGGCGCTGCGGGGATCTTCCCGCCGACCGTCCCTGAAGTCACGACGCGCTTCGCGAACCGTCTTGCGAAAATCACGCGCGGCGTTTCGGGCGGCCTTACGCCGGTCTCGAATTGCGTCGCGGGTTGCCCGACGAAAATCCCGGCGGGCCTGCCGACGCTCCCGCTGGAACTGACGGCGCAACTGCCGTCGTTCCCGCGGCGAAACTACGGCCACTTGGACCGCATCCACCGGGTTCACCGTCGCGACCTTCATTTGCGGTTCGATACCGCTAACGGCCTTCGCATCGGCGTGTCCGGGGGTAAATAAAACCGCGGCAAACAGTGCTGCGGCTGCAATGACCGCCCGTGCCGGCGGCCGTCCCACTGTCGAAATATGCATGATGCAATCTCTCCCTCATTGCGCTGTCCCCACATCCGCGCGCGATCAACGCACGGGCCTACACCGGGTCAGCGGGGTGAGCGTTGCACCCAATTCTTAACGAAGTGTTAGCACCTCCTAACAGGGCTTTAATTCGTATAACCTAATGAATTAACGAGATAAATCGTCAGGAATAAGATGCTAAAAGTGTTAAGCAGGGACCAAAGGAGCGTGAAGTCGCACGCCGGGCGTTATGATGCCGCCGCGGTTGCCGGGCTCGACGTCACCGTAGCGTGCCGCGAAACTCGGTGGCAGCGGACGGCCGTCGGGCGGGCACAACCACAATCGCAGTAGATGCCTTTTGCGATCGGGTTCCTCCCAATCCACATAGTCGGTGCGGTCGTGCAGAATTTGGTGATTGTGCAAAAACTGCAGGTCTCCCGGCTCGAAATCCATATTGAGATGGATATCCTTCTCTTCCGCGATCGCGTCGAATAGGTCTAATGCCTGAATTTGCCGCTCGGTCAGCGGCGCCACGTCTTCGAACCGTTGCGCGGATTCGATGTAACGGCGAACGTAGTAGCAAGTCAGGCGCCCTTCGAACCAGTTCATGATGGGAACCATGAAGTAAGGGGCCATGCCTGCCGGCACTTCGCCCCGCCGGTCCACCTTGAAGGGCCGGAACAATTCTGCCGTGAGGTCCGGATCGCGCGCCAGCATTTCGTTATAGAGCGTCGTCGAACTGATGATGCTGCTGAGTCCGCCGCTTTTCGCTTTCTTAAGGCACATGAGTCCGACGATGTCGCAGGAGTCGGCGTGATAAAATTGCCGCCGGTCCGTTTGATAGATTCGCGCATTGGGATCGTCGGCGTCGTAGCCAAGATCGCGGACATGCCCCAGGACGTGGCCTTTGCCGTTCTGGGAGACCGCTTTGCCGAGATAGCTGCCGAGACCCCAGAAGATCGCCGCCGCGTCGGTCACCGAACGGCCCTCCATGGGAATGCCGCGGATCAGGATGAAGCCGCGCCCGGACAGCAGTTCCCGTCGAATCCCATCCAGCGCAGGGCCAAGCGTGGGCAGCCGGAACTCGTCCCGGGTCATCTGTGTCAGATCGATCCCCTGACGCTGAAAATCGGACAACGCGGTTTCAATTTCGCCCAGTTCGGCGGCGTTCAGCGTGTACATCCAATGGGGGTCGGCCGTCATGTCCCGGCCGTACCAAGCCGCGGGACCGGTAATGGGTCCAGGCGGCATGGCGTTTTCGGGAGCGAATTCGGCGGCTGACATTCTCAGATTACTCCGTCGCGTTCCATCGCATCGAGTTCGTCGGCGCCGATGCCCAGCCAATCGCCGTAGATTTCGCGATTATGCGCCCCCAGATCGGCGCTCGGCTCGATCGGCATGAGCGGCGAGTCATGGAACCGCAAGGGGCTGTTCTGCAGGGCGATTCGGCCGAGGTCCGGATGATCCATCCACGTCAGCATGCCGCGTTCGTGCAGATGCTCGTCATTGACCACCTCGTCGAGACCCCGCACGGGGGCACAGGGAAAACCGTGCTTGCGCGAGATATCGAGTAAGTCGTCCTTGTCGAGCGTTTGTGTCCAACCGCTAACAAGATCGTTGACCTCGTCCAGGATCAGGGCGCGGTCGTGATTGGTCGCATAGCGCGGATCGTCCTTGATGTCCTCGCGGCCCATCGCGCGCAGCAGATTGTGGAAATGACCGTCGTTGGTGCAATTGATCGCCGCGTGACCGTCGCGCGTGGGGTACACGTTGTAGGGCGATATCGAGAGACCGCCGTGCTGATTGCCGGTGCGCGGCGGCTCCTTCTGTCCCATGCTGTAGTACATCCCGAGGTTGGAGGCGAGCGAGGCGAGAATCGCCTCCTGCATGGAGACTTCGACCATGCGGCCCTTTCCGGTCCGTTCGCGTTCGACCAGCGCCGTGACGATCGCGGCATAGAGATGCACGCCGCCCGAGAAATCGCAGACCGCGGCCCCGGCCTTCAGCGGCGGGCTGTCCTCGGTTCCGGTCACGCTCATCACGCCGGATGACGCTTGCACGGTCAGGTCCATCGCCAGGTCGTCGCGGCGCGGGCCGCTGCGGCCGTATCCGCTGGAGCATCCGTAGACCAGTCGCGGATTTGTCGTGCTCAGCACGTCCCAACCCAGGTTCATGTTGTCCATCGCGTCGGGCGCGAAGTTCTCCAAAACCACGTCCGCCTTCTTCACCATCTCGAGGTAGATGTCGCGGCCGCGTGGCGTCTTCAGGTTCAGGGTGACGCAGCGTTTGTTGGAGTTGAGCAGCGCGAACGGCACGGAATGGTTCTTGGCCTTGCCGCGGTGCCGCAGATGCTCGCCCTTCAGGGGTTCGATCTTGATGACGTCCGCGCCGGCCATGGCCAGCAGGAAACCGGCATACGGGCCGTTATAGATGTGCCCCATATCGAGCACGGTCATCCCTTCCAGCGGATAGGCGCGCTGTTCCATGGGGTTCAATTCCTTCCTTTTCGTTGGTGCAGCAAATCCCGGGCGATCACCATTCGATGGACCTCGGACGGGCCTTCGCCGATACGCTTGATGCGAAGTTCGCGATACCACCGTTCCAGCGGCAATTCGTTGGAGACGCCGAGGCTGCCGAAGATCTGGACGCAGCGATCGATAACCCGGCCGGCGGTTTCCGTCGAGTAGAGTTTCGCGATCGAAGCATCCACTTTGATGTCATGGCCCAGCTCGCCGCGCCAGGCCGCTTGATAGGTCAGCAGCCGGGCAGCGCGCAACTCGACCTCTGAGTCCGCGATCATCCATTGGATGGCCTGCTTGTCGGCGAGCGGACTGCGAAACGTCTCGCGCTGCTTGGCCCAATCGATGGCCATGTCGAGCGCGGCCTGGGCAATGCCAATGACGCCGGCGGCGTAGGGCAGTCGGCCCTGCACGAGCCAGTGCTCGGCCAGGGCGAATCCCTGTCCTTCTTCCCCGATGCGGTTCTCGACCGGGATTTCGTAATTCTCGAAGACGAGTTCATAGGGGGAATACGAGCGAATGACCGGGATCGGCCGCGCCTCGTATCCCGGCTTGTCGGTTTCCACCACGAAGCAGGTGATGCCGTCGCGGCCGTCTTCCAGTTCGGTGCGGGCGTAGAGAATGCCCCAACGCGCTTGTCCGGCGCCGGTAATGTACATCTTGGTGCCGTTGACGATATAGCGGTCGCCGTTGCGCACCGCCCGCGTTCGGATCGACCGTCGGGGGTCCGAACCGCCGCCGGCTTCGGTGATGGCGGTGAACGGCTTCTCGCCGGTTTCGATGGCGGGCAGGGCGAAGCGTTCGATCTGGTCCTGCGTGCCCTTGAAGATCACGTTCGGCGGGTCCGAGCCAAAGGCGCCGCAGGCGGGCACGTATGCGCCCATCCGGCATTTCGCCGCTTCCTCGCTGACCACGATTTGGCCCATCAAATCGAGCCCGGCGCCGCCGTATTCGCTGTGCGTTCGGATGCACCACAGCCCAAGGTCGCGCGCCTTCTTCTGCAACGGCCCCAGCAAATCGGGCGGCAGTTCGAACGAATCATGGGGGACCTGATCCTCGACCGGCTGAACGTCATTCGTCATGAAGCGCCGGACCGTGTCCTGCAGCATGGTGAGTTCTTCGGACAGCTCCCAACTGTCGGTATTCGTCATCCGGTTTTTTCTCCCGGCAGCGACAATGTTTTTTATCGCAGTTGATGGTCGGTTCGCGGGCGGGCAGGGCGTTATCAATTATAGCAAGGATTGGAAATCGCGGCAGCTAGGCCTCGAACATGTGACGCAGCTTGCGGACCGCCGCCTCCGGTGCCCCCAGGGTGGGACGACCGGTGCGTTGTGCCACCAGTGGCCGCGTGGGTCCCATGGAGAACTGGCCAAGCAGAATGGCGTCGCAGCTTCCCGCCGCTTCGGCGGCGTCGACCACCAGCGCGTCATGTGCTGCCCGGTCGCCGGCATTCAGCAAAGCGGTGGCATCGGGCACATGCGTTTCTGACAGCGAGATCGCCTTTCCCGCCTCGGCAGCGCAACGCTCCAATTCCGCCCGCAGCATGCGGTTGGTGCCCGGGTCTGTGGAGATCGATGCGAATGAGTTGCCGCCGGCGAGCGCCTCGTCGATCAATCCGTCGAAGGAGGTGAGGACGGGGATATTCAGACCTTTCTTTCCCTCAAGGACGGCCGGACCGAACAGCGAGCCGGTGACCAGGATCGCGCTGGCGCCGCTGTCGGCGCTATAGGCGAGCAACCGTTCCATCCGTTCGAAGATCGGTGGCGTGAGCGACCGGTCCGGCGCCAGATCGATATAAAGGGATTCATCGTAGAGGCTGACCGGGCGCGCATCCGGCCAGATTTCGGCGAAGGCGGTCTCGACCGCGGCAATCGCGGGAATGACGGAATGAATCAGGCCTATTTTCGTTGTCATCGTGCGTTTCAGTCCTGTGTCGGCGGGATTGGTTCGGCAGTGTTGCGCGGAACGGGGCGGCGGGCAAATAGGCCTCGCTTTCACCCGTTCCGCGAGATATATAGGGCGAAAGCGGTACCGAGTGGCCGCACCTCAATCACACAAAGGAAAGAGCCTGATGGCCGATCAAGTGCGTGCGTCGCATATTCTCCTCATGTATGCCGGGTCCGAGCGGTCCACCGCCACCCGAACCAAAGAAGAAGCGTTGACGCAGATCAACGACCTTAAATCTCAGGTCGATGCCGGCGGTGATTTTGGCGAACTTGCGAAAGCCAATTCCGACTGCCCGTCTTCGAACGACGGCGGCGATCTCGGCGCATTCGGCCGGGGCATGATGGTGCCGGAATTCGATGAAGCGGCCTTTGGGCTCGACGTCGGCGCCTGCAGCGACGTGGTAGAGACCGCGTTCGGGTATCACCTGATCCACCGCACCGAGTAAGCGCCGCACGACGGCGCATCAGTCGGCGGAACAGATCGTAATTTTCCGGTCGACGATCATGTCTTTGTATTTCTCGCGGGTCTCCGCGAGGATGGGCGACTTGCCGTGCACGTCGAACGCGGCTGCGTCTTCGTAGCATTCAAATAGTAGGACCTTATTGTCGTCGCGCTGCGGGATCAGCACGTCGAACTGCACACAGCCGCTTTCCGATTCCTTTGTGCGGCTGGCGTGGCTGCGGATGATTTCTTCGAAGGCCTGACGGTGTTCGGGTTTGACGTCGAACTCGACGACGAGGGCGACCTTGCTCATGATGTTTCTCCCTGATCCGTTTGTGGCGGGGAGCCTACATCGAAAGGCGGGGCCTCGGCCAGTCGGCTAGTGTTGTTCGTGGCCGCGCATGCCCAGCGCCCACATCAATCCCATGATGCTGCCCTTGACGCGCGGCAGGAACCACAGCGTCAGGGCCAAGCCCAGGGCCGGCCAGAAGGCGACCTGCAGCCAGACGGGCGGGGCCGCAATTTTTTCGGTCGCCAGCAACAGCGGTATCACGATGTGACCGACGATCATGATGGTGAAATAGGGGGCGATATCGGCCGTGTAGATTGCGCCGGTTTCCTCGCCGCAGGTGCGGCAGGCGCTATTCGGCTTTAGGTAGCCCGCCAACAGGGCCCCGTTGCCGCATTTCGGGCACTTCCCGCCAAAGCCGCGCCGCATCGCGTTGACGACGAATGCGAGGCCGTAATCGGGTTTCGGTGCGGGCGACTCCGCCATGGTCGTTGCTCCTTGATGTCCCCGGTCGTCGGGTCGAAGCCGTTTGGCCGGGACCTGTCATTATGGCCGGGAGGGCGACCGTCCGGTTTCGCGAAACCCCGAGAATACAAGGCTTGCGAGGAAAAGGACGAAGGCGGCAACCACGACCGACGGTCCTGTTGGCGTATCCCACCGCAGCGAGGCGATCAACCCCAATAAGACCGACAGCGCGCCTATGCCGCAGGCGAGGATCGCCATGCTTTCCGGCGTCCGGGCGAAACGCCGGGCAGTCGCCGCCGGGATGATTAACATCGAGGTGATTAACAAAATGCCCATGATCTTCATGGATATGGCGATCACGACGGCCAGCAGCAAGGTAAAGATCAGCCGGGTGCGCAAGGCGGAAACCCCTTCGGCCCGCGCCAGTTCCTCGTGCACCGTGACCGCCAGCAGGTCGCGCCACAGCGCGACCAGCACGATCAGGGCGACGAGGCCGCCACCGTAGATGATAATCAGGTCTTCCGGCGTTACGGCCAGGATGTCGCCGAACAGATAGCCCATCAGGTCGACGCGGACCGTCTCCATCACGCTGATAGCGATCAAGCCGATCGACAGCGACGTATGCGACACGATGCCCAGCAGCGTATCCGTGGCGATCCGGTTCTGTTGCTGCAGGGCCACGATGCTGAAGGCGAAGACGACGCAGGTCACCGCGATCCCTAGCGTCAGGTTGACCGACAGCAGGAATCCGAGGGCGACGCCCAGCAGGGCCGAATGCGCCACCGAATCCCCGAAATACGCCATCCGCCGCCAAACCACGAAGCAGCCGAGCGGCCCGGTGACCATCGCCAGCCCGATGCCGCCGAGCAGGCCGAGGATCAAGAAATCATCGAAGATCATGGTTTGCGCCCGGCGTCCGTCTCGCGCTGCGTTGGATGGTCATGACCGTGATGATCATGCCCCTCATGACCGTGATCGTGATGTCCCACCACGCCGCCCGATAGGTCGTGTTCGTGATCGTGTTCATGGGTGTAGACCGCGAGCGTTTCCGCCGCCCTTGGCCCGAACATTTGCATGTATGCGGGATGCCGGCTCACCGTTTCGGGGCGTCCTTCGCAGCACACATGGCCGTTGAGGCATATCACTCGGTCGGTCGCGGCCATCACGAGATGCAGATCGTGCGAGATGGTCAGCACCCCGCAGCCGCGCTCGTCGCGGATGCGGCTTATCAGTTCGAACAGCGAGATCTGTCCGTTGAAGTCCACATTCGCCGTCGGCTCGTCGAGGACCAGCAGGTCGGGGTTTCGGAGTAGGGCCCGTGCGATCAATACCCGCTGCAACTCTCCGCCCGAAAGGTCGTGGACTGCCGAATCCATCAGTCCGGCCGCGCCGACCTCGTCGAGTGTTTGCTGCATGGCCTCCGTGGAGACCTTTTTGGTCAAGCCGAGCAAACGGCGCACCGGCAACGGCAGGACGCCGTCGACTGGCAGGCGTTGCGGGACGTAACCGATCTGAAGGCCCGGCCTGCGGACGATCAAACCGTCGTCCGGCTGAATCACGCCGAGGAGAATGCGGGCCAGTGTCGACTTGCCGGAGCCGTTGGGCCCGATCAGCGCGACGATCTCGCCGGGATGAACGGACAGCGTGATATTGCTCAATACCTGCCGGCGGCCAAAGGACATTGCGATGTTCGATGCCGAAATCAGCGGCGATTGATCAAGCATTGCCGTGCTCGCCATCGTCGGACTCGACGCAGTCCCGGCAAAGGCCCTTTACCTCGACCACCGGCGCCTCGACCGAGAACCCGGTGGTTGCCGCCGTTTCCTTGATCGCCGCGACGATGCGGGCGTCGGACAACTCGCCCACCACGCCGCAGGTCCGGCAAATCAGGAATTGCCCGCGATGCGCCTCCTCGGGGTGGTCGCAGCCGATATAGGCGTTTTGGCTGGTGAGCCGATGGACGAGCTGGTTCTCCATCAAAAAGTCGAGGGTCCGGTAGACCGTCATCGGCGCGGCACGGCGGCCACGCTCCTTAAGCCGGTCGAGAATGTCATACGCGCCGATCGGCCGGTGGCTCTGCCAGATGATCTCCAGCACGCTGCGGCGCAGATCGGTCCACCGTAAACCTTTCTTTTTGCATATTTTCTCTGCTCGATCGAACGCTTCCTCGATACACCGGTCATGATCATGACCGTGATCGGGGAAGGGTTCTTGGGTCGATTTGCCGGGCATTGTGTTGGCCTTTGCGCCGTTCGAGCGTGTTGGTCGAACGGCATCACTTAGAGGAATCCTGCACAAATTTGCAACGATATCTTATAACACTTGAATTGATACATTATAACATATTAGAACTTAGCTTAAGCATTGAACTGACAATATGCATTTAAGGGGCATCGCAGTGATCCGTAAACTTGTCTGGTTTGTCGCCTTTGCCGTTTTGACGGTTACGTCGGCAAGCGCTGCCACATCGCCGAAGGTCGTGGCCAGTATCAAACCGATCCATTCGCTGGTTGCCGGGGTCATGCAGGGCATCGGTAAGCCGACCTTATTGATCCCGGGTGGCGGCTCGCCCCATACAGCAGCGTTGCGGCCGTCCGAAGCGCGGGCGTTGCGCCAGGCTGATCTGGTTTTTTGGGTCGGCGACGATTTGGAAACATTCTTGCCGAAGGCGCTGAAGGCGCGCGGCAAGAAGGGCGCGGTGCGGTTGTCGACGGTCGAGGGCGTCCGGCTGCTGAAAATCCGGGCAGGCGGCGCCTGGGAGGGGCATGATCACGGGCACGAAGACCACCACGGTCACGACCATGGCAAGAAGGACCATCACGATCACGGCCACGCGAAAAAGGATCATCACGACCACGGGAAAAAACACGATCACGGCCATGCGAAAAAGGACCATGACGATCACGCCGGTGAGTTTGACCTGCATCTTTGGCTCGATCCGGCCAAAGCCAAGGCCATGGTTCGTGCGATTACGGCAACGCTTGCAAAGACCGATGCCGCGAATGCCGCGCGGTATCGCTCCAATGCCGACAGCGTCATGGCGCGGCTCGATGCCCTGGATGCCGAATTGCGCAACAGCTTGGCCCCGGTTCGCAAGAAGCCCTTTGTCGTGTTCCACGACGCCTACCAGTATTTCGAGCGACGGTATGGCCTGAACGCTGTCGGGTCGGTAACGCTCAGCCCGGAGGTTCGGCCAGGGGCGAAGCGCCTGCACGAAATCCGGTCCAAGCTCATCAGCAGCAAGGCGGCCTGTGTCTTCGGCGAACCGCAGTTCGAATCCAAGTTGGTCCAGACGGTGGTACGGGGCACCGAAGCACGGACCGGCGAGCTCGACCCGCTCGGGGCCGATGTTCCGGAAGGCCCGCTTGCGTATGACAATCTGATGCGGAATTTGGCGAGCGGTATGATCGCCTGCCTCAAAGCACCGTAATAGGAGTGTCGCGCCCGAGGGGAGCGGCTGATTCCTAGCAAAAAATGCAACAATATAACATAACGGAAAATGACATGAAGACATGCCTCAAACGTTTGAACGGACAGTTTCAGAGGGCGTTGCGGCCGATCTGCATTGGGATGGTTGGCGTTTACATGGTTCTCGCCGTGTTCGGTGGAGGGACCGCGATCGCCCAAACGGCAGACCAGCGCATTCGTCTGCTGGAGCAAACCGTCCGCGATCTTTTGGAGCGCGATGCGCAAAAGGAAAAACTGATCAATAACCTGCGTGGCGACATCAAGGCGCTGAAAGCGGGAAACCGCGGCAGCGCCGGTGGCGTCGCGACAGCGCCAGCAGCGCCGCAACCGACGGCTCCGGCATCGCAACGTTCCGCTCCCAAGCAAGAGCATAAGCATGCTTCCGGTCACGACCACGGCCACGAGAAAACATCCGACGGCGGCAATCCCGATCTTTACGCGGTCGACGTTGCCGGCGGCACACTGCGCTTGCGCGGAATCGGCGTGAACACCGCGTTTGCGTCCGGTTATTCTTCGCAGAAGAAAGCGACGATCGGCTTGCTGCAAGGCGGGGATCATGATCCGCAGCAAAACGGATTCGATCTTCAGTCCGTCGATTTCGGTTTCCTGGGGGCGTTCGACCCGTATTTCGATGCTGAAGTCCATTTCGCCCTGAACATCGATACGGAAGGTGAGACCAAGCTCGAGTTGGAGGAGGCCTTCATGCGGACGCAGGATGGCGTCCTGCCCGGCGGGTTGGAACTGGAGGTCGGTCAGTTCTTCACCGAGTTCGGCGCATACAATCCATTGCATTTCCATGATCACGCCTTCATCGACCAACCGGTCATCGTCGGGCGTATGTTCGGCGCCGACGGATTGAGAGGGCAGGGCGTGCGCGTTGGCTGGAAGGTTCCGGTGCCATGGCGCAGCAAGCTGCATGTCGGCGCTCAGAACGCGACCGGTGAAACCCAATCGAGTTTCCTTGCGAACGACGAAGTGTTCGAGGAGCGTCCCGTCGGCGGCCGCGCTTTCCGTGACCGGGAGGTGGATTCGATCGACGAACTGACCTATCTCGCCCGTTTGGCAAATCGCTTCCAGGCAGGCGAGGACACCTCCATTACAGTCGGGGCGTCGGGTTTAATCGGGCCCAACGCCACCGGATCCGATGCGAATACTTACATCGCCGGTGTGGATGTAAAGGCGCACCATGATTTGCCCGGTGGCCGTTTCGTCGAATTCCAGGGAGAATTCATGTACCGGCACTATGAAGCCGCCGGCCAGTCTGATGAAGGGTTTGCCGCGGCGGATCTCGAGGATTACGGAATCTACGCATTTGCCCGTTACGGATTCATGCCCCGTTGGTCGGCCGGATTACGCGGCGAATATGCGACCGGCAATGGCGCGAGCGTCGGCGATTTCGCGGGCCGGTCCCAAGACCCGTTCCGGTCCGATCGAGTCCGGATATCGCCGCTGCTGGCGTGGCAGTTCGCGCCGACCGGCAACGTTCGGCTTCAGTACAACTACGACAACGCGGACTTCCTAACCGATGACGATGCCCATTCGATTTGGCTTGGCTTCCAATGGGCCTTTGGGGCGGGCGAAGCGGTGCATGTCAGCGGCGGCGGTCACGATCACCACGATCATTAATACTCCCCAAGCTCTGCCGGAAATTCACGCGGCGGGCATTACGAAAAACGGGGCGGATGGGAAATGCCATCCGCCCCGTTTTTTCAATCCGTTAGACGTCTATGTGAAGGTAACGTCGTCGTCCACGGCAAGCTGTGCGCCCGAGCTGTGTTCATAGAGCGTATAGCTCTCGCCTGCTATTGAGGTGTCGCCGGACTCGGTCCACCCCGCGCCCGCGTCGAGTTCGTCGCCCGCTTCGCCGGTGACGACCAGTGTGTCCGCTGTTCCGGTCAGGGCGTTCACACCGTCCGTTACGTCCAAGACGATGTCCGCATCCAGGGTCAATGTCGCGTCGGCGATAGCGGAAAGGTCGATTTCCTCGATGCCGGTCACCTGACCCGGCGCCAGGCCGCCCAGATCGAAGCTTGCGCCCGGTCCCGTGAAGGCCAGCGTGTCGGTACCCGCACCGCCGTCGACCTGCTCGAAGGTGAGGTCCGATACCTGGATCAGGTCATTGCCGTCACCCCCCAGCAGAACGTCCGAGCCGCCGTTGCTGGTGAGCGTATCGTTGCCGGCGCCGCCGATCAGCGTGTCGTCCGAGCCGGTCGGGGCCGGGGCGATGTCGACGCTGATCAGGACATCCTCGAAATCGTTGTCTCCGCCGCCGAGCAGGTCTTCGAATCCGATCACCAGCTCGCCGGTCTCGCCGTCGATGCCGCTGACGGCGTGCTGGACGCCGTCCGGGTTCAGATTGGTTGCAGACGAATGGAAAACATCGCCGCTCAATGCGATTTCAGTGACGCCGTCGTCCGACACGAAGAAGAGTTGCGGATTGACCGTGTCGATCGTCGCCGGCTCGCCGTCCGGGCCGCGGAATTCGAAGCTGCCGCTCCCGAAGGACTCGAAATCGTTCTCGCCGAAGCCGTCCGCGATGATGAAGAAGGAGAATGTGTCACCGGCGCCGACATCCAGCGTGGCGGTGTCGCCGATGGTCAGGTCGCCGCCGTCGTCGACCTCCGACGCGTTGGTCCAAATGAATTCGACATCGCCGATGGTGCCGTCGGGCCCGACCGTATAGTAGCCGATCGAGTTCTGGAAACCCGCCCCTTCGCCTTGGAAGGTCACCGTGACCGGGTTGTCCGCGGCCAGCGTCAGGTCGGCCAGGTCGACACCGTTGCGTGCCGCCGGATCGACGACCGCACCATCTGAAAGTTCGGGAATCTCTTCCGTCGTGACGAAACTGTGAGCGACCGCCGCGCCGCCGGCCACGCTATCGCCGGTCAACACATCGTTCCCTGCGCCGCCGAGGACGGTGTCGCCGCCCGGGCCCGCGGCGACGCTATCGTTGCCGCCTCGGGTATCGATGGTATCGCCGAAGGCGCTGCCGATGACGATTTCGTCGCTATCGTTTCCGACGAAGTTGACCGGGCCGCTGGCGCCGCTGAAATCGAAGACCACGGGGCCGGTCGGTTCGGTTGGCGTCGTCGTCTCGACGGGGTCGTCGTCGCCCGGCACGTCGGTCAGCTCCGCGGGGCCGCCGTCCGTATTTTCGTCAAGCAGCGCCTGGAGTTGTGCCGCCAAATTTGGGTTCTGGTTCAACAGTTCGAACGCGCCGAGGCCGGCCACACCGGCGCCGAGGAGCTGCGCGCCGCTTTGCCCGACGCTGCCGCGCTCGCTGGAGCTTCCTTCGTCGGTCGGCGCATCCGCGCCCAGGCCGTCGGAACCGTCGCGTTCGTCGAGTTCCCGTCGGCGCGGCTTCAGGAAAGATCCCGGCGCGATCGTGGAAACCGCTTGGTAGATCGCCGCGTATTCGTTCGGCGTGAGCACGAAGATCGTCGACGGCGCCGCATTGATGTTCGTGACCTGGGTCGTCGCGCCGGCTTCGCTCAGTTGTACGCTGCCTTCGTTGGTCACGACGTTGATGGCGCCGTCCAGAATCGTGAACTGGCCGCCGAGCTCATCGAGCTTGCCGGTCACCACGGTGCCGCGAATGCCGATCGTCGCGACCGGGGTCTTGACCGTCATTTGCGATGGGTCGGTTTTCGCGACCTGGCCGCTCGTGAAGATGAAGACGCCCTTCAGGATCGAAACCGACAGGTTGCCCGCCTGGGTCTGCGGATCAAAAGTCAGGTCGTCCAGCGCGATGCGCGCGTCCGAACTGAGGGAAAAGGTGGTTTGGTCGGCCAACAGCATCCGAATTGCGCTGTCGCCGTCGCCGGTCTCGACCACGTCGCCTTGGAACAGCGGATCGCCGGTGCCGAGTTCGACGCGTGTGCCGTCCGCCCGCACGGCGAAGGCCCGGCCGGTTAGTTCGGCGACCTGCCCGATCGGCGGGCTGCTGGGGGCATTGCCGAGCTGCGCGTATTGCCCCGGGGCCATCGGCAGAACGAAGGACTCGACCAGCTCGGCGTCCATGGCACGGGTGCCGTCTTCGCTGGTCAGGTCGGGGCGCGGGTCGGCTGTGAAATAGTTCCGAACCGCAACGGCCGTGCCGTCCGGCTTTGCCAGGATCAGGTCGCTGCCGTCGCGGATATATTGAGCGTCGGAGAGGAAAGTGCCGTTCGGCACGGTGATGACGGCGTCGGTCAGCGCATCGGCAACCACGACGCTCAGCCCATTCGCCGAGGGGCCGCCGCCGATTGCTATCGCTTCCTCTGCCGCGGTTAGCGTACGCGCGGTCATTTTGATACCTCCACGCCTGCTCGTAGCCCCTCTGCACGAACAGACAGGCTCCTTTTATGCACTATTGCACCGGAATGTACCAGCCGTTGAGGAAACTTTGACTAACCAGTTCGGGCGGCGCGCTAATCCGAAGGGCCTTGGGCGTTCGGATTAATCCAAAGGTCGAAGCGGGGCGAGTTTCGGCAGCGCCGCGTCGATTGCCGCACGGCGGGGGAGGCTCGTTTGAGCGCCGATTGATTGACATGCGAGCGCGGCGCCAACGCTGGCCCGACGAACCGCGTCTGAGACAGTTTCTCCTTCTTCCAGAGCCGCTGCGAGGATACCCGCGAACGCGTCCCCGGCGCCCGTGGTGTCGGCCGCGGCGATCGGTAATGCCGGCACCTCGACTCCGCCGTCGGGTCCGATGGCGATAGCGCCCCGCTTGCCAAGGGTCATGATCGCTGTGAGGCCGAACCGGTCGGAAAGATCGGCCAAGAGCGGTTCAGGGTCACGGGCCGGGAGCCCGATGGCATCCGCGACTGCGGTGCCTTCGATCTCGTTGACCAACAGGATGTCTACCTCGGCCAATATCTCCTCGGGCACCGGTGCCGCGGGGGCGACGCTTAGGATGATGCCGCCGCCCATCGCCTTTGTTTGGCGTGCGGCGGCCCAATTTTCCGACAGCGGGACTTCCATTTGCAGGACGAGCCAATCGCCGGGTCCCGGCGCGGCCTCGGCGAGTTGACCGGCGGCCGTGTCTAGATTGGCCCCGGATGCCACGACGATCGAGTTTTCGCCGTGCCGGTCGACCCAGACGGTCGCACAACAGGTCGGCCGGTTGGATTTTGCTACCGCCGACACGTCGACGCCGCTGTCGCGCAGAAGGCTCAGGGCGGTATCCGCAAAGGCGTCGGTTCCGACGGTTCCGATCAGTCGGACCGCCGCACCGGCGCGGGCGGCGGCGACGGCCTGGTTCGCGCCTTTGCCGCCGGGGACGATCATGTACTCGGGACAGAGGACGGTTTCACCGGGCACCGGCAATGCATCGACTTGCATCACCATATCCACGTTTATCGAGCCGAATACGGTGATCATCGCGTCGCCGCCTCAAGCAGGAGACCGCGCGGTTTCGTGGTCTCCGATCAGTGCGACATTAGCACGGGCACTGTCATGTGCTGCAACATGTGCCGGGTTACGCCGCCCAAGACGAATTCGCGGAACCGCGACCGGCCATAGCCGCCCATCACGATTAAGTCCGCGCCGGTTTCGGAGGCCCGGTTGAGCAAGGCGTCTCCCACCGACACGTTGTTGGCAGGGGTCTCGTAGACCGTCACGTCGATGCCGTGCCGGGCGAGATGCGCCGCGATATCCGCGCCTGGGAGATCGCCGATATCGTCGCCGCTGGCGATGAAGATTTCGACATCGCGGGCGCTGTCCAGGATCGGCATGGCGTCCGCGACCGCCCGGGCCGCTTCCCGGCTGGCATTCCAGGCGACAACGACCTTCTCGCCGACGGATTCCGGCGCGCCGATATAGGGTACCATGAGAAGCGGTCGTCCCGAACTGACCAAGACATCCTCTGCGAGATCCTCGAAACGTGCATCGCCGCCGCCGGTTTCATGCTGGGCGACGACCGTCAAATCCGCATATCGCGCATGGAGGCCCAATACTTCGTGGGGATTGCCCAGTTCGATGCGCCATTCGCTGCGGTCCTGGAGTCCCGCATGGGCGGTCGTCGACTTGAAGACCTCTTCCGACGTCTCCAGCAGCTCCTTTTCGCGCAATTCCATAATTTCAACCACGGATTCCGGAAGTCGGGCGCTGGCGTAGCGCGGCATATCTAACGGGGGCCGAATGCCCAGTCCGACGATATGGGCGTCATGACGATTGGCGAGAGCGGCCGCGGCGCCGACCACCGCTTTGGCGCTCCGCGCGTTGTTGACGTGGACCAATAGATCTTTCAACGCCATGAGATTCACTCCTGAACGGATGATCACTGACGTTAGTTTGCGGGAGGGCCGTCGAGACGGCATTGACATCAATCAAGGGGGCGACGAGACATCGGCGCGTGTCGATCGGCACAAAACAAGCCTGAGCGCCGCCGGTCACATGGAAGGCGTGCCGCCGCCGGCGTCGACCGTGCCGGCGGTTTCCGGTCTACGCGGCGTTAGGAGTCGAGAAATTCCCGCTTCCCGACATTGCACATATCGAGGACGTCATCGATATCCAGCACGTCGTATTCCTCGCCCATGAAGGCGATGTCTTCCTCGACGTCGAAGTCGCTGTCCTCGTCGAGCACGGAATCGAATTTGTCCGTGAGATCGGCGTCGGCGTTCGCCGCGACGGTTTCTTGTTCGGCAAGACCGGCCACATATTTTTCCTGCGGTCCGGTCTCGATCGCTCCAGTTCTTGGGCGGGCCATTTTCCAGTTCCCCGAATGAAAAAGCGCTTGGTTAGCGTTCTGCTGTTAACCAAGCTATCGGTGTTTTGTTTAAAATTCTGTAAACGGCGGCTGACCGGAATCCCCGGATTTCTGCGGTTCTTGCGTGTCAAAAATGCCGTTTCGGAGAAAAAAGAAAGAAAAATCGCACCGAATTCGGGCCGGTGATCGCGGCAGTCGGTAGCGTCGCCGTTAGCCGATGACAGTGTTCAGGGCGTCTTGAAACGCCGGTCTCAGCGACGCGTCTTCGGAATGGATTCCGTCTTCGATGACCTTGCGTCCGGCGACGAAGACATCGCGGACCGCGCCGGCACTGGCGGCGAAGACGAAGCTGTCCAACAGCGTGTCATGGTATCGGCCGGCCAGTAGCGGGTGATCGGAATCGAGGATGACGAAGTCGGCCCGGAAGCCCTCCGCGATCGCGCCCATTCTTCTGCCCAGCGCACGGGCACCGCCCTCGAGGGCGGCCCGGTAAAGGCCCGCGCCGGTATGCGCATGGCCGCATCCCAGGATGCCCCGGCGGCCTTGTGTCAGCCGCTGGCCGTATTCCAACAGGCGCAGTTCCTGGGCGGGGTCGAGGGAGATCTGGCTGTCCGTGCCGATTCCGAATGCGCCGCCGTTGTCGAGAAATCGCGGTGCATCGAATATCCCGTCACCCAGGTTGGCTTCCGTCGTCGGGCACAGCCCGGCCACGGCGCCGGATCGCGCCAACGCGACCGTCTCCTCGGGTGTCATATGCGTGGCGTGAATGAGGCACCACCGGTCGTCCACTGCTTGGTTGTCGAGTAGCCATGCAACCGGGCGGGCTCCCAAATGGGCGCGGCAATCGTCGACCTCTTTCGGCTGTTCCGCCACGTGGATATGGATCGGCAAGCCGGCGGTCTTGGCGAGGTGCGCGGCCCTGCCGAGTTGATCCGGCGTCACCGCGCGGAGGGAATGTGCCGCGATTCCGGTTTGAATGTCCGGGTCCTTCGCGACTGTGCCGGCGAGCGTGTCGATTAGTCTTGCGTAGTCGTCGACATCGTGGACGAACCGGCGCTGCTGCTCACTGGGCGGTTCGCCCCCGAAGCCGCTTTGGCTGTACAGCACGGGCAGATGCGTCAGGGCGATGCCGGTACGGCGCGCGGCTTCGATCGCCGCCAGCGACATGGTGGCGGGGGCGTCGTAAGGCCGGCCGTCCGGTGCGTGATGAAGATAGTGGAACTCGCCGACCGCGGTATACCCGTGCCGAAGCATGTCGGCGTAGAGTTGAGCGGCGATCGCCGCGAAATTGTCCGGGTCGATCCGGTTCGCGATCCGGTACATGACGTCCCGCCACGACCAGAAACCGCCTGCGCTTTCGGTCTTCTCGGCCAATCCGGCCATTGCGTATTGGAAAGCGTGAGAATGCAGGTTCGCCATGCCGGGAATGACGGGGCCGCGCGACAAGGGAACACCAGCGTCTGCGTCGGTCGTACTCGCAATGCCGGTGATCGTGCCGCCCGGGTCGAACCGGACCGTCTGGTCCGACGCCCATCCGCCGGGCAACCATACCTGGCTGCATCTCAACCCGTGTTCGGTGCTGGGCTTCCCCATTTCCGCGACGCTCGCTGTTGCTCTATTCGCGGCGGACCGAAACGAATTCGTGACTTGTTCCGCCCGCTTCCTGCTACCATGTCGAAATCGGCGCATAACTTCCAGCGATAGGAGCGAACAGGTGGCGGAGACACAATCGGCGATATTCGGGGCGGGCTGCTTTTGGGGCATCGAGGCGTCCTTCCGCAAGGTGGACGGCGTGAAAACCACGTCGGTCGGGTATTCCGGGGGCACCAAGGCCAACCCGACCTATGAGGAGGTCTGCAGCGGGACGACCGGGCATGCCGAGGTCGTGCGTGTCGAATTCGACCCGGATGTGGTGACCTATGACGCCTTGCTCGACCTTTTCTGGCAAATTCACGACCCGACCACGATGAACCGGCAGGGGCCGGATATCGGCACTCAGTACCGGTCTGCCATCTTCTACTTGGACGAGGAGCAGGCCGCGGCAGCCCGGGCATCGAAGGATGCCTGTGACAAATCCGGGAGGTTTCGCGATCCGATCGTCACCGAGATTACCGCGGCGTCGGATTACTGGATGGCCGAGGACTATCACCAACAGTATTTCGAGAAGCAACGCGGGCGGTTCGGACGATTTTTCTAGAATGCCGTTGATCGTCGAAATTGGCGGCGAGGGATCGATGCTCTAAGGTTGGCCGCGGAACACACAAGATGAGAATAAGCGGCAAGGGGCACGCGTCTGACGCGAAGAATTGCCTCCAGGCCGCAGGAGACGCCCATGAACGACAAGACCCCGGCCGGAACGCGCCAACGTAGCTATAACGACCTCCACGAACATATCGCGGCGCTGGATAAGGCCGGATTGCTGACGACGATCGATGCCCCGATCAACAAGGACACGGAGATGCATCCGTTGGTCCGTTGGCAATTCCGCGGCGGCATCCCGGAGCCGGAGCGAAAGGCTTTCCTGTTCAACAACGTCACGGACAGCCGCGGCCGGTCATACGACATCCCTGTCGTGATTGGCGCACTGGCCGCGAATGCCGAGATTTACCGCATCGGGATCGGCGTGGACCGGGTCGAGGATATCGGACCGCAATGGGACCACGCCTTCAGCAACCCCGTTCAACCCAATGTCGTCGAGAATGCGCCGGTCCACGAAATCGTTTTGCAAGGCGATGACGTGAAAGGCGAGGGCAAGGGATTGGATGCCCTGCCGATTCCGATCTCCACGCCGGGTTTCGATGTCGGGCCTTATTTCACCGCGGCGACCTGGATCACCAAGGATCCGGATGACGGCGTGCAGAATATGGGTGTCTACCGGGGTAATCTGAAGGCGCCGGACCGCGTCGCGGTGATGATGCTGATGTCGATGCAGGCCGGCGGCTACTATCACTGGAAGAAGTACCAGGAACGCGGCGAGCGCATGCCGGTGGCGATCATTCTCGGTTGCCCGCCGGTGGTCGAATATACCGGTCCGGCCAAGGTGAAGTTGGGCGTTGATGAACTGTCCGTGGCGGGTGGTCTCGGCGGCGGCCCGATCAACGTGGCGAAGGGGAAAACCGTCGATCTGATGGTGCCTGCCGAGGCGCAGGTCGTCGTCGAAGGGTATATGGATCCCGAGTATCTCGAACCGGAAGGGCCGTTCGGCGAATCGCACGGCTATGTCGCGCTAGAGGAATACAATCTCGTCATGGACGTGACAGCGATCACCCGGCGCAAGGACGCGGTGATCAGTTCGATCATCTCGCAGGTCACGCCGAGCGAGTCGAGCGTCATCAAGCGCGTCGCCTACGAGCCGCAATATCTCAGCCATCTGCGCGATACGCTCAGCATCAAGGGCGTCAAGAAGGTCTCGATGCACGAGCCGTTGACGAACCTGCGCCGCGTGGTCTTCGTGCAGTTCGAGCGCGACGTGCCGCGTACCGAGATTTGGCGCGGGTTGTATGGGATTTCCGCCCTGCAGCCGGCGGTCGGCAAGTATTGCATCGCGATCAACGAAGATATCGACCCCGACAGCGGCGATGCGGTCTTCTGGGCCCTGTCGTATCGCGCGAATCCGGACCTCGACGTGCAGATCCTGAAGCATCGCGCGCGCGGACACGGGCCGGTGCTGAAAGGCGTGGACTCGGATTCGACCATGCTGATCGACGCCACGCTGAAAGCCGACATGCCGCCGGTGGCGCTGCCCAAGAAGGAGTACATGGAGCATGCCAAGGAGCTTTGGGAAAAGCTGGGCTTGCCGCCGCTGAAACCGGAATCGCCCTGGTACGGGTATTCCCTCGGCGATTGGAACGACGATTGGGACTTGGCCGCCGAGCGTGCGGCGCAAGGCGACTATCTCAGGAACGGCGAACGGTCGGCGCAATGGAAGCGCAAACTGGAGAATCCGCAGGTTCCGATCCGCGACGTGCTCGGCAAAGATTTCTTCGACAAGGATTGAGCCGACATGGCCGACAAACCCCGCCTCATCGTTGGCATCAGCGGCGCCTCGGGCGTGATCTATGGCATCCGTATGCTCGAGGCTTTGAGCAAGTTGCCGGTGGAAAGCCATCTGGTCATGTCCAAGTCCGCCGAGATGACTATCGCCTACGAGACCGACATGAAGTCCGCCGATGTGAAGGCCTTAGCCGATGTCGTTTACCCAATTGCTGACATCGGAGCATCGATTTCGTCGGGATCTTTCAAAACGATGGGGATGGTCGTGGCGCCCTGCACCATCCGCAGCCTGTCCGAGATCGCCAGCGGCGTGACCTCGTCGCTGCTCAGCCGTGCCGCCGACGTGGTGTTGAAGGAACGCCGGCGGCTTGTCCTGATGTTGCGCGAGACGCCGTTGCACGCCGGGCATATCCAGTCGATGCTGCGGGCGACCGAAATGGGCGCGATCATCGCCCCACCGGTGCCGGCCTTCTACACCCGGCCGGAGACCCTCGACGATGTCGTCAACCAGACGGTGGGGCGGGTTCTCGACTTGTTCGACGTCGATTCCGGGCTGCCGCAACGGTGGGGCGAGGACGTGGACGGCGGCCGAAAGATTTAGTACCGGCGCGTGTTGACGGCTCTTGCAGCCCGGCGTTAGGATTCGGGGCAAATCAACACTTTGAACGAATGTGGAGGCGTGATGTCTGATCTACGGACAGACGGCGTCAAGGTCGTGGGCACGCCGACGGAAATGCTCGATCGGGACGTCGAGGGCGATCCCGCCTGGATCGGCGATACCGATATCCCCGACGGCGGGAAGGTCTTTCTGACGGAAGCGTGTTTGGACGAGCTGCACGCCGCCGCGCGGACGCTGCGGGATAACCCGTTGCCGCTGCTCGCCGTCAGCCAGGATGATTTCGAGTTGGACGCTTGCCGCGCCCTCATGCGCGACGTGAAGCATCAGCTCGATGATGGGGTCGGGTTCGCGATCCTCGACCGTCTGCCACTCGACGACCTGAGCACGGAGGAGGCCGAAGCCTGTTATTGGCTGCTCGGCTCGATGCTCGGCCGCGCGGTGGCGCAGAAATACAACGGCTTGATGAAGTATGACGTGCGGGACACCGGCGCGCAGCCGCTCGCCGGCAATGGGGTGCGGTCGTCCATCACCAACAAGGGGCAGAGTTATCACACCGACAACTCCTATGACATGGCGCCGGATTATGTTGCGCTGATGTGTTTCCAACCGTCGATGGAAGGCGGGGTCAGCGGGTTGGTGAGCTTCCAGACGGTGCACAACGAATTGCGCAAACGGCATCCCGAGTTACTCGAGCGGCTGTACAAGCCGTTCTACTTCGACCGGCAGCGCGAGCACGCGGAGGATGACGCGCTGGTGTCGCAGACGCCGGTTTTCCGATGCATAGACGGGCGGCTGTCGGTGCGGTTTTCCGAACGTCTGATCGAGCAGGCCTTCGAGATGCGCGGCGAGGAATTCGATGCAGAGAGCCGACGGGCGATCGACGCGATGCTCGAGATCATGAACGCGCCCGGTATGGATAAGGAATTTGCCTTTGAACGCGGGCAGATTCAGATCGTCAACAATACGCGGCTTGGCCATCGCCGAACCGCATTCAAGGATTGGCCCGATCCGGAGCGCAAGCGGCATCTCGTGCGGTTGTGGTTCCGAAATAGCGGCCGGCCGTTCTACGCCGGATAGAAGGCCGCCGCCGGTCACGAACACGCTTATTCCTCAACAGTGGGAGGGTGATATGTCGGAACTTGTGGAAGTCGAAGTCGACGGCAGCCCCATGCGAATCTGCACCGCGTCGCCTGCGGGCGATGGACCGTTTCCCGCGGTCTTGGTGACGATACACGGCGGCGGCCTGGACGAATTCGAGTTCGATCTCGCGGATAAGCTGGCGTCGGAAGGCTACATCACTGCGGCGCCGGACATCTTTCATCGCCAGCCCGAAGGCCTGGACCGGACGGAGAGGCGCGAAGCCCTGACTGACGATGGATTGATCGCCGACGCGAATAGCGGCATCGCTTGGCTGGAGAACACCGGTCGGGCCGACCTTGGCCGCACCGCGATACTCGGCCATTGCATGGGCGGGCGGCACGCCTATCTGGGCGCCAGCGTGAACCCGGTATTCCGCTGCGTCGTCGCCTATTACGGCGGCAACATGTTCGTGCCCTGGGGACATGACGGCCCATCGCCCTTCGACCGGCTGAGCAACCTGAAAGTTCCCGTGATCGGATTCTACGGCAACGACGATCCCAACCCGTCGCCGGAAGACGTGAACAAGATCGAAGCGGAATTGGACAGGCTCGGCGTGCCGCACGAGTTTCACCGCTATAACGGGGCCGGCCATGCCTTCCAAAACTTCACGTCGGACGAGTCCTACCGCGACGGCCCGACCAAGGATTCGTGGGGCTGGACGGTGAGGTTCCTGAAGCAGCACATCGGCTGACACCGGTTTCGGCACAAGGCATCGGCGCACTATCACATCGGCGCGACTGCATATTGCTTTCCGCTTTGCGCACCCGCACGGTTGTCTGCGGATAAGCAGGAGACATACCGATGCGTAATTCCTTCAAAATTATATTCATCGCCGTTGCGGCCGTTTTCGTTTTGACCGCGCAGGCGGTCCCGACGCAGGCGCAAAAAGCCGCAAAACGCTCGATCACGAAAATCGCGGGTGATCTGTATCGGGTTCAGAATAACTTTCACTTCTCGGCCATGCTGGTGACGCCGAAAGGTGTGATCGTGACCGATCCGGTCAACGCCGAGATGGCGGCCTGGCTGAAGGCGGAGATCGCGACCCGGTTCAAGCAGCCGGTGAAATACGTGATCTACAGCCACGATCATCGCGATCATATCGCGGGCGGCGAGGTCTTCGCCGATACGGCGATTTTCGTCGGGCATGATAAGGCGAAGGCGGCGATCATCGGCGAAAAACGGCCGACCCCCGCGCCGGACATCACCTTTTCCGACACCATGACAGTCGAGCTCGGCGGCAAGCGGGTCGAGTTGACCTATGTCGGCCGCGGCCATTCCGACAACTCGATTGTCATGCGATTCCCGGACGAGCGCGCGCTTTACGCGGTCGATATCGTCACCGTGAACCGCTTGCCCTACAAGACGCTGACCGATTCCTACTGGCCGGACTGGATCGACTCTTTGAAGAAGGTCGAGACGCTCGACTTCGATATTCTGATGCCTGGGCATGGCAAGGTCGGGAAAAAGGCGGACGTGGCGGTGCATCGCGGCTATCTGCAGGACTTGTATGACGGGGTTGTTGCCGGCGTGCGGGCGGGCAAATCCCTCGACGAACTGAAAGCATCTCTGACGCTCGAAAAATACAAAGACTGGGGGCGCTACAAGGAGTGGCGGGGGATGAATATCGAGGGCGTCTACCAGCGCGTCCAATTGCAGCGCCGCGGGAACTAAGACGCGTCAGCCATCCAGTATAGGGCGCATGCTTCGACAGGTTCCGCGCGCAGGCGGCCTGATAGAAGGATCGTCACCCCCGTGAAAACGGGGATCCATCTGCACCGCAGTTTGGATTCCCGCGTTCGCGGGAATGACGGTCTATCGTGGCCGGGTGCGTTCCAGCCTAGGCTCAGGCGTGCGCGCCGCCGCGCAGCGCGCCGGCCTCGACGCTGCCCCAGACCACTTTGTGGCTCTCCGGCAACGGTCGGCTGTTCGGCATCGAGAGCCAGATGCGCAACAGCAGCCGGTCGAGGCGGTCGCCGGGCGAATCCTCGAACGGGGTGCGCCCGTGATAGATTACGTGATTGTTCAGCAGCTGCAGGTCGCCGGGGACCAGCGGCATTTCGAAACACAATTCTTCCGCCAGGTCGATCAGCATGTCGAGCGCTTCGACTTGCGCGCCGGTGAGCGGCGGCACGCCGGGGACATCCTGCGCCTGCTCGATGTAGGTGCGGGAAAAATGGCTGGTGAAATGGCCATCCCGTTGTGCGAAGACCGGTAGCGGATAAGACAGCGTTTCCGCACCCACTTCGTCGCCCACGGTGCTGCGGTGATAGTCCTGATACAGCGTCGTCAAAAGATCGGGGCGGCGTTCCAGGATGGCGTCGTGAATGGCCACCGCGCTGACGATCCGGCTGATCCCGCCCGCCTTGGCGCGCCGGACGCAGAGTAGGCCGACGACATCGGTCCGGTCGGTATGCCAGCGCAGAGGGCCGCTCGAGTCGACTCTTTTGCCGCCGCTGTCGCGGATGTCGCGCATCAGGCCGCGCCCGCCATTTTGCTGGACGGGGGTCCCGAGATATGTGCCGATGCCGAACAGCAACCGGCGCAGATCGATCTCCGCGTAGTTGTCGACCGGTATACCCGTCAGTTTGACGACACCCTGCCCATTTTCCAGGTCGTTGGCGATTGACGATAACGTGCCGGCGAAGCCGTCGAGCGGAAAGTCCTCGCGCGTGATGTCGGACCAGTCGCGGCCGCGCCGCCGGACATGTTCGAGCGCGGCGTCGATTTCCGCCAAGGCGGCGCCGTCGACGGCGCGAACCCAACGGGTATCGTTAAGGAGCGTCTGGCCGCTCCAGGCGGCGGGTCCGCCGATGGGTAGAATGGATCGGGTCATGGCAGTCTCCTCCCATGTCCCCGGCATGACATCACAGGCGCGGCGGGCCGGCAAGTTCCAGGTCGGATCGTTGCGTCCGGTACTTGCGGGCGGCGTGACTACATCCGCGTTTTACTGGAATAGGCGGTTACCTGTAGGGAATCGCCGACCCGTTCGATGATGAAGTTGTCCTGCGTCACGCCGGTGCTCTGCCGGTCGCCGATGATGATCGTTTCGATGAGACGGGAAGTAACGGAAACTCTCGTGGGAGATTTTACTTTGACCTTGATGTTTTCGCGCGTCAGTTCATAAGCATCGAGCCGAATAATACTTTGATATAAAGCAGTCAAAAAATCCTGCTTGCCCATTGTTCTTCGGTAAATGTTGCCTTGATTCTGCAGGTCGACGATCATTTTTATGTCTTCACTTAGGAACCCGCCGAATTTATTCATGTCTTCGGCCAAAACGGCGGCGTCCATGGCCGCGAGCATTTTTCGCACTTCGTCTTTGGTGATGGCCGTTGCGGCTGCGGTCGTTGGAAGTATAACGATGCAAAATATAAGAATATATCGAAGAATTATCATAATTTTCTCCAACATATTGTGAATGATGCTTTTGAATATAAATATTATTGCTGAATGTTTAAAATGTATGAACCGGTCTTATTATAGATATATTCGGATTTTGGGTTAATTGACGGTAACGATCAAAATAAAGGCTCCCCTCTGCATGTCGCGGAGGGGAGCCTTATTTCGTTCGAATTTCTCGTCAGCTTACAATGTGTCCTCGCTGCCGAGGATGACGGTGCATTGGCTGGACAGGACACCGCCGTTGCCGTGCGCGATCGCTAGGTTGACGTCGTCCACCTGCCGGTCGCCACAGACTCCCTGAATTTGGCGGGTCGCCTCGATCAGCAGGAACAGGCCATACATGCCGGGATGGCAGTAGGAGAGGCCGCCGCCGTTCGTGTTGACCGGCACGGTGCCGCCGGGGCCGATGCCATTGTTCTCGACGAACGCGCCGCCTTCACCCTTGGCGCAGACGCCGAGGTCTTCCAGGAACAGCAGTGTGTTGATCGTGAACGCGTCATACAGCTCGAACACGTCGATATCCTTCACCGTCACGCCCGCTTCCTTGTAGGCGATTGGTCCGGAATGGGCCGCGCCGGAAACAGTCATGTCCGGCATGGCGCTGATCATGTTGTGGCTGATGTGTTCGCCGGTGCCCAGCACGTAGGCGGGCTTCGTCTTGAGGTCCTTGGCCCGTTCCGGCGTGGTGATGACGATTGCGCCGCCGCCGTCGGTGACGAGACAACAGTCGCGCACCGTGAAGGGGTAGCTGATCATCGGCGCGTTCAGCACGTCGTCGACGGTCAGGTCGTCCTGACGGTAGGCGACCGGGTTCAGCTTGGCCCAGTTGCGCGCCGCCACGGCGATTTCGGCCAACTGCTCGCGCGTCGTGCCGTATTCATGCATATGCCGGGACGCGGCGAGGGCATAGGCGCTCGGCGGCATCATCGGCTTATACGGGTCTTCGTAGGCATTCGGCTCGCGCGCCGATGCCGCGGCCCGGCTGACCGAGCGTTGCGTGCTGCCGTAAGCAACAACGATAACCTCGCAGCAGCCGGCCGCGATGGCCGCCTGGGCGTGCGCCACATGCGCCATGAAGGACGAGCCGCCGATCTGAGTGGAGTCGAAATATGTCGGCTGGATGCCGAGATACTCGCACATCGCCATGGCGACCATGCGCGACTGGCTGGTCGCGGCGAAGTAGCCGTCGACGTCGCTCAGCTTCAGGCCGCAGTTGTCGAGGGCGCGCATCGTGCCCTGCGCCATGAGATCGAAGGGGGTCATGTCGGGCGCGACGACGCCGAGATCGGATTCCGCCGTGCCGACGATCGCGATGTTTCCGCGTAGATTGCTCATGCTCAGCCCTCCACCGGATCGAAGACCGGATAAACCGGCTGGTCGTCGGTGCCGGGGATCATCCGCACTTTCACGCGCATTCCGATCTTGACCTCCGACGGGTCGACATTCTCGATCCGGCTCATCATGCGAAAGCCTTCGTCCAGATCAACCATCGAGACGTCATACGGGTCGCCGTTGCGCGGATGCAGCGTGGTTGTGGCGTAGACGGTGCCGAGACCCTTGCTGACTTTCCATTCCAGCGCGCCGCCGTCTTTCGGGGCGACGAGCCGCGGATAAAAGACCGCCGTGCCGTCTTTGGTGACTTGATACGCAAGGTCGCCCTTTTCGCAGTATTCCCGGAATACCGCGAGCGGCGACGTTTCCGCCCTCTCGGACATACTCAGTAACTCCCTAATTGTGGTTGCGGGCCCGGGCACTCGTCCGGGCCGCCGGTTGGGGCCGCCCGATTATGCGGCGGGACTGTCTGCTTGTCACATTGCGCCGCCGCGGACTGTGATATCGTTGTCGAAAGATGGACCCGGGCGCATACGCCGCGCCCCGGATGGTCGAGCCGATACGCAAAATTCGGTTTGATGCGGAGGGTAGTCGAATGATCTTTCGAAGCGCGGTCATGGTGTCGGCGCTTTTCCTTGCCTGGGGGTTCGGACAGCTTCAAGCCGCTGAGCCGGCCCCGATGCGGAATGGCAGCGGCACGGTAACGTATGTCGCGACCGCCACCGAGACGACGAATCTCAAGAACGGCGGCAGCGTGATCCGGACGCGGATGAAAGGCATCATCGTTGCCGATGATCCGAAAACGCCGTTCCACTTGGCCGGACAGAGTTGCGGCGGCACGACGGTTCTTTCGGCGAATGGGGCTCCGCCGCACAGCAGCGGCTATTGCAGCACGATCGACAAGGACGGCGACGCATGGTGGATCTGGTGGCGCGCCGAAGGCAAGGGTAGCGTCTGGGAATTCATCGACGGCACCGGAAAATATGAAAACATCGAAGGCAAAGGGAAAACGACGACGCTGGTGCGTTTACCCGACGGCCGCCAGACGCTGCGCTGGGAGGGAAGCTGGCGGATGCGGTGACGGGTACGGGGCCTCGAATTCGTCGGCTTATTCAGCAATCTCCGCCCTGCCGTTGTTGATCACCACCGCGTCGCGTTCCGCCACCACCGAGCGGAAGATGATCTCTGATCCGTCCTGCCACATTTCCGTACGGACGGTGTCGCCTGGGAAGACCGGGGCGGAGAAGCGGCCTTCCATGCTTTTCAGTTTCGACGGGTCGTACCCGCAAACGGTTTTCAGCAACGCGTTTCCGGCGACGCCGTAGGTCAGGAGGCCGTGCGCGATGGGGCGGTCGAATCCCGCTTTCGTTGCGATGTCCGGATCGGCGTGCAGAGGATTGTAATCACCGCTCAAACGATAGATCAGCGCCGACTGCGGCAGCGTGGTCAGATCGCAGGCCAAATCCCACGGCCGGTCCGGAATCTGCGCGATCGGCTTCTCCGGCCCGCTCGGTCCGCCGAAACCACCCTGGCCGCGCAGGAAAGAACTGGTGCCGACCGTGCAGAGATGGTCGCCCGTCGCCTTGTCGTAGACCTTGCGTTCGGCGTTGACCAGCGCGCCGCGTCCTTCGCCCTTGTCGATCACGCCGGTCACCCGGATTTTGCCGATGAAGGTCCCTTCGACCGGCAGCGCTTTGTGGATCGCAAAACTATTGCCGCCGTTGACCATGCGCAGATAGTCGATCCCGACGTCATACTGCCGTATCCAACTGCCGGGATAGGCCATCACGACCGCTTGCGTCGGCAGGGCCTGCAGGTCTTTCTCGTAAAGGAACCGGAGTTCGTCGCGGTCGACCGGGTCGTTTCCGAGGCCGACGCCGAGCGCGTACAGCATCGTGTCGCGCGCGGTCCACTCCTGCTCGATTTCCGGAATGTCGAGCTTCATGATTTTTTCGTAGTCGATCGCCATGGCGTCCTCTCCCTGCGGCGGCAGCACGCGCTGCGTCGGAGTCAGTATAACCAAGAAAACTGCCGCGGCACGAAACCGCGGCAGGATCTGGTTGGGGAGAGGGAAGTCTTACTCGGCGGCGGCGAGATGCCGGAGCCCGGCGAATTCGGTGCCGAGGAATTCCGCAAGCGCGCCCATGCCGGACCGGTTCGTATCCGTCAGGCCGGCGGCCGCTTCCGCATCGGGGTTGTAGTTGGTGTTGGTGTTGACGTCATAGACCCAGGTTTCACCGTTTGCATCGGTGATCATCTCGATCCCGGCGACCTCGATCCCGTTGCGGCTGAGGAACTCTTCCATGCGGGCATGCAGCGGATGGGTGAACCCCTTGAGGATTTCGAATTTGGGGCGCTCCGGCGTGGCCGGGGCATCGTCGATGGCGCAGACGTCGGCGGGGCACAACTCGAAGCCGTCCGATGTATCCACACGGACCGAATAGACCAACCGGCCGCCGACGAACTCGTTGCGGATAATGGCGGGTTCCGCTGCCTGCACATAGCGTTGCACGAGAACGGTGCCGTCCAGACCGGCGTCGAAGGCAGCCTCGTCAATGAAGGCCTCGGCGGATGCGATGTCGTCGAACTTCTGAACGCCCAGGCCTTTGCCGCCACGGTTGGGTTTCAAGATGAGCGGTGCGCCAATCTTACGGATTGCGTCGCGCAAGGCGTCCTTGCCGACCGCAACGATGGTGCGCGGCACGGGTATGCCGGCGGCGGCCAAGGCGGCGTATTGTTTCACCTTACTGATTTCCAACTCCAACGCGTTCCCGCCGTTGACGACGCGGCGACCGTGACCTTCCAGCCACGCGAGGACGCTGCCGGCGAATTCGGGCGCGAAGCGGTGGCCGCGCGTATGCGAGGACGCGCTCATGCGGTTGTAGAAAACACCGGCGGGCGGGATATCGCCCAGGTCGATGGATCCTTCCGCGAGATGCCATTCCTCGAAGGGCAGGCCCTGCCGTTCGAAGGCGTCGCGGAGGGGTGCGACCCACTCGTCGTTTTCGTGCAACACGTAGATGGCCGTCATGACGGTGTCCTCGAATGTCTAAATAACACTATAAATGTGTTATTATCATGTTCTCCATTAATATGGTGTAATTTTCGGATGTGTCAACAATGGAGTCGTGAATAGCGATTTGTTGAAGTGGTCCTTTGCCGCAGTCATTCCACATTGTAGGGTGAACCGTCCGGTATCCGGTCCGTCCGCGGCCGGAATGCTGAATGCCCAACAGGAGAGCCCATCCATGTCACAGACCCCGACCTCGCCCGGCAATTCCGCCAGCAGCCGCGATATTGCCTATGTCATGCATCCGTACACGAACCTGGAACGGCATAAGACGGTGGGTCCCCAAGTCATGGCGAAGGGCAAGGGGATTTGGGTCTACGACGAAGAGGGCAAGGCGTATATCGAAGCGATGGCGGGCCTCTGGTGCACGTCGCTTGGGTTCGCGGAGGAACGTCTGGTCGAAGCGGCGGCGCGGCAGATGCGCGATCTGCCCTTCTATCACGTGTTCGCCGCAAAGAGTCACGACCCGGCGATCAACCTCGCGGAGAAACTGATCGGCATGGCGCCAGTCCCGATGTCGAAGGTGTTCTTCGCCAATTCGGGGTCGGAGGCGAATGACAGCGCCGTCAAGATGATCTGGTACTACAACAACGCGCTGGGCCGGCCGGAGAAGAAGAAGATCATCAGCCGTATCAAGGGCTATCACGGTGTGACCGTCGCCTCGGCGAGCCTGACCGGGCTGCCCTTCAATCATCGCGACTTCGATCTGCCGATTGCCGGGATTCTCCACACCGATTGCCCGCATCACTACCGATTCGCCGAAGAGGGCGAGAGCGAGGAAGACTTCGCCACCCGCTTGGCGGCCAACCTCGAAGCGATGATCGAAGACGAGGGTCCCGACACGGTCGCCGCGTTCTTCGCGGAGCCGATCATGGGGGCAGGGGGCGTGATCGTACCGCCGGCCACCTACTTCGAGAAGATTCAGCCGATCCTGAAGAAACACGACATCCTGTTCGTCGCGGACGAGGTGATTTGCGGCTTCGGGCGGACGGGCAATATGTTCGCCACGGAAACCTACGATCTGCAGCCGGACATCATCACGATCGCGAAGGCGCTCTCGTCGGCCTATCTGCCGATCTCCGGCTTGATGATCAACGAAAAGGTGTCGGACGCGATTTACAAGAACAGCGGCGAGATCGGTACGTTCGGGCATGGCTTCACCTATTCGGGGCATCCCGTGGCGTGCGCGGTGGCGCTGGAAACCCTGAATATCTATGAAGAACGCAACATCGTCGGGCATGTTCAGAAGGTGATGCCGCGTTTCGCCGAGCGGCTGCACGGGTTTGCCGACCATCCGCTGGTCGGCGAAGTCCGCGGCTGCGGGCTGGTTGCCGGGGTCGAACTGGTCAAGGACAAGGCCAGCAAGACGTCGTTCGATGCGCAGCAAGGGGTCGGCCCCTATTTCGCGGCGCAGGCGCAGGAACACGGGCTCATCGTGCGCGCAGTGCCGGGCGATACGATCACGCTCTGTCCGCCACTGATCATCACCAACGACGAGATCGACGATTTGTTCGACCGGTTCGGGAAGGCACTCGACGATACCGCGGCCTGGCTGGAGCAATCGGCTAATTAGGGCGCGGTCCTGCGACATATAGAACGATGCGGCCGCGTTGGCCTTCATGCTAAGGGTAATGCAACTATATGTAATGTATATCGGGTCACGGCAGCAGAGGGCCGCTGTTCGAACGGGTATTGGCTATGAATTACGAATCGTATTTTGCAGAACGCGTCGATGATCTGAAGCGTCAGGGCAACTATCGCGTCTTTGCCGATCTGGAACGGCAAGCGGGCGATTTCCCGAGCGCGTACCGGCATGACGAGGGTACGGTGGCGGATGTCACCGTGTGGTGTTCCAACGACTACCTCGGCATGGGTCAAAATCGGGACACGATCGAGGCCATGAAGGACGCGCTCGAGCGCTGCGGCGCGGGCGCCGGCGGCACGCGCAATATCTCCGGCACAAACCATTACCACGTCCTGCTGGAACGCGAGTTGGCGGCACTACACCAGAAAGAGGCGGCGCTTCTGTTCACCTCGGGTTATGTCGCCAACATGACCGCCTTGGCGACGCTGGCGTCTAAGATACCGGGCTGCATCCTTTATTCCGACGCCTTGAACCATAACTCGATGGTCGAAGGCATGCGCCACAGCCGGGTCGAAAAACGGATCTTCGCGCATAACGACCCTGCCGACCTGGAACGCCTGATCAGCGCGGACGACCCCAAAAGGCCTAAGCTGGTCGCTTTCGAATCGGTCTATTCGATGGACGGGGACATTGCACCGCTCCAGGAACTGGCGGATATCGCTGACAAATACAGCGCGATGACCTACCTGGACGAAGTGCATGCAGTGGGCATGTATGGCCCGCGCGGGGCGGGCGTCGCCGAGCGCGACGGCGTGATGGACCGGATGACCGTCATCCAGGGAACGCTGGCGAAGGCCTTCGGCGTGATCGGCGGGTACATCACCGGGTCGGCCTCGATGATCGATTTCGTCCGGTCGTACGGCGACGGGTTCATCTTTACCACCGCCCTGCCGCCGGCGATCGCCGCAGGCGCCTTGAGCAGCGTGCGGACATTGCAGAGCCAGGAAGGCGGGGCGATGCGGGCGCGCCATCAGGAGCGCGCCAAGACTCTAATGAAAAAGCTGCGGGACGCCGGATTGCCGGTGATGCCGTCGGTTAGTCATATCGTTCCCGTCATGGTTGGGGATCCGGTGTTGTGCAAGCAGGCAAGCGACATCCTGCTCGACAGCTACGGCATCTACGTTCAGCCGATCAACCATCCGACTGTTCCGAAAGGAACCGAACGGTTGCGGATCACGCCGACGCCGCTTCATTCCGACGAGATGATGGACGAACTGGTCCGGGCTCTGGTAGACATTTGGGAGAGCCTGTCGTTGGAACGTGCCGCCTGAGGGAGCACCGATCATGTATCGCGACAATACCCTTATTCCGACCGAAGCCGTCCGCCTTGCCGCCTTGGGAAATTTGATGGAAGGCGAGCGGGCCTATGCCGACCTTGCGTCGGAGATTCGCTATTTCGTTGGCCGCATCATCGGGCCGTCGCTCGATTTGCTGGGCACGTCGCTCGAACTTCTGACGTATGAGGGCCTAGTCGAAACGGAGGGCGACGAAAACGCCGATGACGGGGTATTGCGGATCACGAAAGCGGGACGCGAGGCCTTCGTCACCTTGATGACCTCGAACGTTCGGGCGCCGGTCAATGACGTCGCCAAGCTCGTGGTTGCGCTGAAGCTCCGCTTTCTGCACCTGCTCGACGATCCTGACCGCGAAGAGCAGACGACCATACTCGTCGAGATGTGCGAAACCGAACTCGCACGTTTGGAAGACCTGCTGTCACGTTACGAAGACGGGTATCTGCGCGAATGGCTGGTGCTGGAAATCGATCAGATCAGGCAGCGCCTGGACTGGTTTCATTCCATCGAGACGCCTGCCTGATTTCTGCAGTCCGCAATTTTTAAAGGTGCTGGCCGCCGGTGACGAAGACTTCGGTCCCGGTGACGTATCCCATGTCCATCCCGCACATCTGAAAGACGCAGCCCGCCACTTCGTCTGGCGTGCCCATGCGGTGCATCGGAATGCGGTTGATCAGCGGTTCGTATTCCTCCCCGATCATTTCGGTCTCGATCTCGCCGGGCGCGACCGCGTTGACCCGCACGCCGAGTTGGGCGAACTCCACCGCCATTTCGCGCGTTAGGGCGGAGAGGGCGGCCTTTGAGGTGGAATAGGCCGATCCGGCGAAGGGGTGTATTTCATGTCCCGCGATCGAAGTGATGTTCACCACGCAGGCGCCGCCGTTTTTGGCCCCCCGGGTCAGGGCGGCGGCAAAGCCGCGGCCCAGGGTCAGTGGCGTGAACAAATTCAATTCGTAGACTTCGCGCCAGCGGTCGAGCCCGCCGTTGAGGCAGCCGAGCCGTTCCTTGAATTCGGTCTTGGGTGAAATCGCCGCGTTGTTGATCAGGGCGTTCACGGATGTGTCGCCAAGGGCATCGTTGACTTCGTCGATGAATGCGGTGACCGAAGCCGGGTCGGCGAGGTCGGTCGGAATGTGGTGGCTCCAGTTCGGGTCGCGCTTGCACGCTTCCGGCACCTCGTCCCTGCTGCAGGTGATGATGCGCCACTGCTCCGCCGAGAATCGTTTCACCGTGGCGTGCCCGATCCCGCGGCTCGCGCCGGTGAGGATGACGGTTTTTTTCTCGTCGCTCATGCTGGTTCCATTGGGCAAAGGTTAAGTGAAATGGCCGTGGTCTTCTTCCAGGCCTTCCGGATCTTGATGAATGATGATTTCGGCATTCGGAAAGGCATTGCCGATCATCGCTTCCACATCGTCTGCGATCTTGTGCGCGGTCATCAGCGAAATATCCGGGTCCATCTCCAGATGCAGCTGGATAAAACTGGTCTGGCCGTCGTGTCGCGTTCGAAGGTCATGCGCTCGCCGCGCGTCCGGGTGCGAATTCGCGATCTCAATGATTTTCTGCCGGTCTTCCTCGGGCAACTCACGGTCCATCAGGATATCGATTGCTTCGGTGACGATCTTCCACGCGTTGCCGGCAAGATATAGCGCGATGAGCAAGGCGAACACCGGGTCCGCATACGGCAGGTCGAGCCATCCGCTCAGAACCAAGGCGACGATCACCGCCGTGTTCATCAGCAGGTCGCCCTTGTAGTGCAGCGAGTCCGCGTTGATCGCGATGGAGTTCGTACGCCGGACGACCCAATACTGGAATGTGACGAGGCCGAGTGTCGCGACGATGGCGATGACGGTGACGGCGATACCGATTTCCGGGCGAGCGACCGGCAGGGGATGGAAGAAGCGGTTGCCTGCCTCTAAGAATAGCAGGACGGCCGACCCGATAATGAAGGCGGATTGCGCCAATGCGGCGAGCGGTTCCGCTTTGCCGTGGCCAAACCGGTGTTCCCGGTCCGCCGGTACTTGGGCTTTGCGGATCGCAAATAGCGTTACCAGCGAGGCTATACCGTCGAGGATGGAATCCGCGAGACTCGATAATACGGCGACCGATCCCGTGAAGAACCAGGCGGCGCTTTTTAGGATGATGAGAAAAACCGCGACCGAAAGCGACGCATAGCTCGCGGCGCGCGCCAAGCGCTCGTTGCTATGCTGTCGGGTTGTTGCGGCCGCGGACACGTTCACGGTCAATCTGCCTCTCTTAGGGGAAAAGACGTTCGGTACGCCATTCGCCGGCGTCCCGGATAAAAACTTCCCTTTCATGCAGTCGGAAGGTGGCTTCGCTCCAGAATTCCAGACGCTCCGCCGCAATTCGGTACCCCGACCAATGCTCCGGCCTCGGCACGGTGCCCACCCCGAACTTCGCGGTAAACATGGCGACCCGTTTTTCCAGGTCGAACCGCGACTCCATCGCGCGGGATTGATCGCTGGCCCAGGCGCCGATCTGAGCGCCGCGGGGCCGGGATGCGAAATAGGCGTCCGCCTCGGCCGGATCGACCAGCGTCACCGCGCCTTCGATCCGGATCTGGCGGCTCAGCGATTTCCAGTGAAACAAGAGTGCGGCGCGTTTGGTTTGATCAATCTCTTGGGCCTTGCGGCTTTCCAAATTGGTGTAAAATACGAAACCGTTGTCGTCGAATGCCTTCAGAAGGACCATACGAACCGATGGCGCCCCGTTGCTGTCCGCCGTGGCCAGCGCTACCGCTTCCGGAAGTGTCGGTTCTTTTTCCTTCGCATCCTCGAACCAGTCATGGAAGCGTTGGATGGGGTCTAGTGCGGCCATGTTAGCCCTTTTGATTTGGAGCAGCGGAAGGATAGATTGATTGTTAGGTTGTTAACCAAATCTGGTTCAAATTTGATCCTATACTGAGTATGTGTATCGAATCACGGAAATACCAAGGGTCTCCAGTGCGCGAGAGGCCACCGGCCGTGAACAGGGAAAAAAGGTCGTATGCGAGACCCTTATACAGTGCTGGGCGTCGACAAGAAGGCCAGCCAAGACGACATAAAGAAGGCCTATCGCAAGCTTGCGAAAGAGCTTCACCCGGATCTCAATCCGGGCGACGAGGCAATCGAGCAGCGATTTAAGGAGGTCTCGACTGCCTATAATACCCTGTCCGATACGGTCGCGCGGGCGAAATATGACCGCGGCGAGACCAATCCGGATGGCTCGACGCGCTACGACGATGCCTTTCACCGGGCCTATTCCCAGGGCGGTGGAGAGGCCGAACGCGGCGGGGGCGATAATTCGGGCGGCAATTTCGAGGATCTCTTTTCAGATCTCTTCGGCCGGGCCAAACCTGGTCCCCGAGGTGGCGCGGGACCGCGCGGCGGCGGACGGGTCAAGGGCCGGGACGTGCAATACACGCTGCAGGTGACGTTCGCCGAGGCGGCGCGCGGCGTCCGGCGGCGGATATCGCTGTATGACGGAAAATCACTGGATGTCACGATCCCGCCGGGTACCGAAGACGGCCAAACGCTCCGGCTGCGGTCCCAGGGTATGCCTGGACTGGGTGGTGGCACCGCGGGCGATGCCTATGTCACCGTGCAGGTCCAGGATGACGAAATGTTCCGGCGCAAAGGGAAAGATGTTTATTTGACGATTCCCGTGACGCTGGATGAGGCGGTCCTGGGCGGCAAGATCACGGTGCCGACGATCGAAGGTCGCGTCACGGTGACGATCCCGCCGGGATCGAACACTGGCAGTATGCTGCGGTTGAAAGGCAAGGGCGTCGCCGGTCAACGCGGTGGCGGACGCGGGGATCAGATCGTCGAGCTTGAGGTCGTATTGCCCGAACGGCCGGACGAAGAATTGCGGTCGTTTCTTCAGGGATGGTCGCTGCGGCATCGGTACGACGTGCGCAAGAAAGCCGGCCTGGAGTAATTCCCTCAGTTTCTGCTGAGCACCGTTAATCCAAGCAACGCGAGAAGCCGGGTCTTGCGGTCGGTGATTTGTTCGTCGCCGGGTTCGTCCTCGTCGTCCGGGTCCGGAAACTCGATGATCTCGGCTTCGGAGTCCGGGGCGAGCAGGTCTCTGAGGGTGATACTTGTAAACTCGGCATCGGCCTCGTCGATGTTCCGGATGATGTCGCCATACCGCTTGCCCCACCCGTAGGTTGGGATGTAGCGCAGGTCGCTGATATCCAGGTCCAATCCCAAATCGCGCTTGAGGTCGGCCAGCGTCACGGATTCCAAGTCGCGGGAGAGGGTCCAGCCGCCGCCGTCCGTGCGGATCATGTAGCGTGCGCGTTGGAGGGCGGCCAGTACGACTGCGACGGCTTCGGGTGCCGCCGGTGCCGCGCGGGCCATGCGCCGGATGCTCAGGCCGCCGCCCTTCAGGTTGGTGACGTGTAACGCGTGGAGGAGCGAAAGCGCAGCCGCCAGGAGGCGGGCCGCCGGGATCGTCGATTGCGTGATCATGCGAACGCCGGCGCGCCATTCCGGCATCGCGGCCGTCATCTGTGCGCCCAGCAGTACGACGACCCACGCGACATACATCCAGATCAACAGGATCGGGAACGCGGATAGGGCGCCATAGACGGTTTCGTAGGTCGGGAAGTTCTTGACGTAGAGGCCGAAGCCTTTCTTCAGGAGTTCGAACAGCAGGCCGGCGGCGAGCCCGCCGATCAGGGCGTCACGCCGCCGCACCGGAT
Organism: Alphaproteobacteria bacterium; assembly: GCA_965228425.1. Lineage (GTDB taxonomy): Bacteria > Pseudomonadota > Alphaproteobacteria > UBA8366 > UBA8366 > JAJFJD01. Next base: position 2,040,766 of record OZ245815.1, read on the forward strand.
ACGCCGGCATGACCATGTACAGGATCGAAAAGCCGACCACCTGCAGGATCAGCGGAATAAAGCCTGCCAGCCGGCTGAGCGGGCCGGTGAACTGCTCGACGCCCGTGGCTTGTGCGGCCGCGAACAGATAGCTCGACAGCGAAAGGCTGGCGCCGAACAACATTGGCGACAGGGTGAGCACCGCCCAATAGACCAGCAGACGTCCGACCAGCGGCCGCGACTCACGGACTTTCCAGATAACGTTGAAGGTATTGTTGATCGACGACAGCAGCAGAACCGACGTAACCGCGAGGAAGATCACGCCGACCGCCGTCAGCTGGCCCGTCTTGCTGGTGAATTGGTCGATGTGGTCATAGACCACGGAACCGATTTCGGGCACGAAATTCTGGAATACGAAGGACTGCACTTCCCCCTTCATGTTCTGGAAAGCCGGGAAGGCGGCGAAGATCGCGAAGCTGATCGCCAGCAACGGGACCAGAGCCAACAGCGCGGTAAACGTCAGCGCTGCCGACCGCTCCTGGCAGTGGTCGCGTTTGAACCGCCGGAAGACATAGACCAGAAAGGCGATTCCCGATCGTATGCCCGGCCGTTCTTGAGTCGTTTTGGTGGCGCGCGGTGTCTTCGCCATGCTGTTCTCCCGTATGGCGTTAGTATAGCGCCGGGATTAAGATCCGTTGAATATCATTTCCGGCCGTTACGGAGGGCCTCGACCTGCCTCGGATCAAGCATATCCTCGCGTTATCCTGTCTCGTTGCGTTCGTGGCGTATTTCGCCGTTTGGCGGGGTACCCTCCTCATGTATGAGGAATTCGGCATCATATGGGGCGTGGTTGCCGGTTTGCTATCCGTTGCCGGCCTGATCGTCATCGTCACGGTCGGCGTCATCGTCGTCCGGACCATGCGCCATATGGACGGCGTTCCGGTGACCGAAGAAACGCCGGACCCGCCGAAATAGGGCGGATGCCGCCTTTGACCGGCGGACCTTCTTGTATAAGATGGCGCGCACTTTGCCCTGAGTTTTTTTTGGAGTTCCGATGGCTGAGCCGCAAGCGCTGATGGCAGGAAAACGTGGACTGGTTATGGGGGTCGCGAACGACCGCTCGATCGCCTGGGGTATCTCTCGGGTGCTTGCCGACCATGGCGCCGAACTGGCTTTTTCCTATCAAGCGCCGCAACTGGAACGCCGGGTCAAACCGCTTGCCGAATCCATCGGGTCCGACTTCATCGTCGAATGCGACGCCGGCGACGACGACAGCTTGGACAACCTGTTCACCGAGATCGGCAAACGGTGGGACAACCTCGACTTCATCGTGCATGCCATCGCCTTTTCCGACCGGCATGAGTTGACCGGCAAATACGTCAACACGTCGCGCGCCAACTTCCAGCTTACTCTGGATGTGTCCTGCTACACGCTGACCGCGCTCTGCCAGCGCGCGGCGGAAATGATGCCGAACGGCGGCAGTATCCTGACGCTGACCTATTACGGGTCGGAACGCGTGATGCCGCACTACAATGTCATGGGCGTCGCGAAGGCGGCATTGGAAGCGAGTGTGCGGTATCTTGCGGTCGATCTCGGCGGGCAGAATATTCGCGTCAACGCGATTTCGGCGGGCCCGATCAAGACGCTGGCCGCGTCGGGCATCGGCGACTTCCGCTACATCCTGAAGTGGAACGAGCTGAATTCGCCGCTCAAGCGCAACGTGACACTCGACGATGTCGGCAATTCCGGGCTGTACCTCCTATCGGACCTGAGCAGCGGCGTGACCGGCGAGGTCCATCACGTGGACTCCGGCTACCATACGGTCGGCATGGTTTCGGTCGACGCGGCCGACGAAGTCTCGAAACTCATTGACGGTCTCAGGACGAAATCCTGAGCCGCAGCGGCGGCCCTCATGTCGGATAACAGCTTCGGACATCTTTTCCGCTTCACCACCTGGGGTGAAAGTCACGGCCCGGCTATCGGCGCCGTGGTCGACGGCGTGCCCCCGGGGCTGCCGGTGACCGAGGCCGATATCCAGCAGTGGCTCGACAAACGGCGGCCGGGGCAATCGAAATACACGACGCAGCGCAAGGAACCGGACCAGGTGAAGATCCTGTCCGGCGTGTTCGAGGGCGTTACCACCGGCACGCCGATCAGCCTGTTGATTGAGAATGTGGATCAGCGCTCGCGCGACTACGGCGACATCAAGGATAAGTTCCGCCCGGCGCATGCCGACTACACCTATCACCAGAAATATGGCCTGCGGGATTACCGGGGCGGCGGCCGGGCGTCGGCCCGCGAGACCGCGCTGCGGGTTGCGGCGGGCGGGATCGCGCGCAAGGTGCTGGGTGACGGGATCGAGATTCGCGGCGGCTTGGTGCAGATGGGGCCGCACCACGTGGACCGGGACCGCTGCAATTGGGACGAGACGGCGAACAACCCCTTCTTCTGTCCGGATCCCGTGGCTGCGGAAGAGTGGGCGACCTATCTCGACGGCGTCCGCAAGGATGGCTCGTCGGTCGGTGCGGTGATCGAGGTCGTCGCCTCGGGCGTGCCGGTCGGATGGGGCGCGCCGGTCTACGGCAAGCTCGACGCCGACCTCGCCGCCGCGATGATGAGCATCAACGCGGTGAAGGGCGTGGAGATCGGCACCGGCATGGCGTCGGCCGCGCTGCGCGGCGAAGACAACGCCGACGAAATGGCGATGAACAACGATGGCACCGTGCGCTTCCTGTCGAACCATGCGGGCGGCGTCCTCGGCGGCATCTCGTCGGGACAGGACGTGGTGGTGCGCTTCGCGGTGAAGCCGACCAGTTCGATCCTAAAACCGCGCCGGACGGTCACCGTGGACGGTCAGGACACGGAAATCATCACCAAGGGCCGGCACGATCCCTGCGTCGGCATCCGCGGCGTCCCGGTGGGCGAGGCGATGATGGCCTGTGTCCTCGCCGACCATATGCTGCGCCACCGCGGCCAGTGCGGCTGACCTTCGCCTAAGCGGTTCTACGTCTTCACCGGCGGATGCGTTTCGCGCCAATGGCGCGCGATGTCGATGCGCCGCGTGATCCAGACGTCCTCGTGTTTCTGGACATGGTCGAGGAAGCGCAGCAGCGCGGCGGCCCGGCCCGGCCGGCCGACGAGGCGGCAGTGCAGCCCGACGCTCATCATCTTCGGCGCGCCGTCGCATCCTTCGGCATACAGCACGTCGAAGCTATCCCGAAGATAGGCGAAGAACTGATCGCCGGAGTTGAACCCCTGCGGCGTGCCGAAGCGCATGTCGTTGGCGTCGAGGGTGTAGGGCACGATCAGTTGCGGGCCGGTCGGCGCGTCCCGCCAATAGGGCAGTTCGTCGGCATATGAATCGGCGGCGTACTCGAAGCCTTCCTCCGCGGCGAGGTCGAGCGTATGACCCGAACACCGGCCGGTGTACCAGCCGAGCGGCCGCGCGCCGGTGGTCTCGGTATGGATGCGGATTGCTTCCGCCATATGCTCGCGTTCCTGATCGGCGGTGAAGTCCTTGTATTCGATCCAGCGGTAGGCGTGCGACGCGATTTCCCAGTCGGCTTCCTTCATCGCGGCGACGGCTTCCGGGTTGCGCGCCAGCGCCATCGCGACGCCGTAGACCGTTAACGGCAGGTCGCGTGCGGTGAAGATTCGCCAGAGCCGCCAGAAGCCGGCGCGCGATCCATACTCGTAGATCGACTCCATATTCATATGCCGTTCACCGGGCCAGGGCGCCGCGCCGACGATTTCGGACAGGAAGGCTTCCGAGGCTTCGTCGCCATGCAGGATGTTGTTCTCCGCGCCTTCCTCGTAGTTGATGACGAATTGCAGCGCGATCTTCGCGCCCTCCGGCCATTGGGGGTCCGGCGGCGTGCGCCCGTAGCCGATCATGTCGCGGGGATAGCTGTCGGTCATTCGTCTATTCCTTTCCTGTCTCGGCCTATTGCATGTCGATCTGGATCGACAGATTGTCGTCCGAAACGTCGACCGCCGCGTCGCTGAATTTCGGCGGACCCAGAAATCCGGTGGCGTTCCGGCTGAACCCGTATGGTTCCGTCGGGAGGCCGACCAGGTTCTTGCCGATCCGGCCGTCCCGGTTGCTGTCTTGAAAGACGATCACCGCGTACCGGCCGGGCGCGAGGTTCGAAAATACCGTGCGCCGGATGCCGGTGTCGGCGCGGATCGATGCGCCGAGGAACCGGTCCGTGTCGCGCACGAACCCGTCCGGATTGTCGAAAGCTTTCAAGGCGAGGTCGAACCCGTCGGAGCTGTCGTACAGTCCCAGCACGATGACTCCGTCGTTCGATGTGATGCCGGCAATCTCGACCGTTAGGTCCGCGGCCGATGTACTAAGCGGCATCGTGGCGGTCGCGCAGACGGCTAGTCCGCCGCAAATGCCCCAAAGCCAACGTTTCAGGCCGTGGGGTTTTCCCGAATTTCGCTGAAACAATTGAAACCCTTCTCCCGGTTGCCGGAAATCCGGCTGAAATCGGGCGCTTCTAAGGTGTACCCGGTTCGATGGCCAATGCCGGCCAAAGACCGATCGCCAACGAGGAGAATAGAAATGCCCGAGATCACAGTAAACGGCTTGAACGCGAATTACACCGATACCGGACCCGCAACGGGTGACACGATCCTGTTGCTGCATGCCGGCGGGACCTCATCCGCCCATTGGCGGAAGGTCGCGCCTCTCCTCGACGGCGATGTCCGGTTGATTGCGCCCGACCTGATCGGTTTCGGTGAGACCGACAGCTGGCGCGGCCACCGGGAACTGACCCATGACGACCAGGCGGACTTGGTCGCCGGACTGTTGGATCACTTGAACGTCGGGCCGGTACACGTGGTCGGGCATTCCTACGGCGGCGCGACCGCGACCCGGCTCGCGCTGCGGTATCCGGAAATGCTCACAGGGCTCGTGCTCATCGAGCCGGTGCTGACGCCGTTGTTGAAGCAGTCCGGCGATTCCGCGCTGTTCCAATCAACCCGCATCCTGGCGTGCGCCTTCATCACCGATGCCGAGGCCGGCAGGTACGAAGCCGCCTGGCGGCGTTTCATCGACAACCACAACGGCGACGGGACCTGGAATGGCCTGTCCGACAGGGCGCGCGACCGGTTTCTCGCGATGACGATGGAAACCGCCGATGCCTACAAGTCGAACATGAACAACACCACGACACTCGCCGACCTGATGGGCCTCGCAGCGCCGACGATGGTGATAAGCGGTGAGAACACCTGCAAGAGTTTCCGCCGTATTTGCGCGATCGTTCGCGAGCGTGTGCCCGGCTGCGCCGACCGCATCATCGATGGGGCCGGCCACATGTCGCCGCTGACCCATCCGCAAACCGTTGCCGCGGCCATCAAGAGCCATGTGGAAATTGCGAATTGGTGCGCGATCCGAAAGGCCGCCGCGTAAATCTTCGAACCCCGATCCCTTGACGAAAAGGAACCGAACCCATGACCGCCTCCCTCGACCTCAACGCCATTCTGAAGGAAATCGGCCCGCGCTTCGCCGCCGGTGTCGCCGACCGCGATACGGCAGCCGAATTCGTTGCCGGCCATTACGACGCGCTGCGCGAGCGAAAGGTATTCTCCGCTCTTGTTCCGGCCGAACTCGGTGGGGGCGGGGCATCGCATAGCGAGATGTGCGCCTTCCTGCGCGGCTTGGCGCATTACTGCAGTTCGACCGCCCTGGCGGTTTCCATGCATCAGCATCTTGTGGCCGCCGCCGTCTACAACTACCGCAACGGCCGACCGGGACAAAAACTGCTGGAACGCGTCGCCGAAAAGGAAGCGGTGCTGGTCAGTACCGGCGCCAACGATTGGCTCGGCTCCAACGGCGAGGTCGAGCGGGTTGCCGACGGCTTCCGTGTCACCGCGCGCAAGCCGTTTGCCAGCGGCTCGCCGAAGGGTGACGTTTTGGTCACCTCCGCCCCGTACGAAGATCCCGAGGAAGGGTGGCAGGTGCTGCATTTCCCGGTGCCCTTCGCGAGCGACGGCGTGTCACGCGCCGGCGATTGGGATACGCTCGGCATGCGCGCCACGGGCTCGGAAACGGTCGTCCTCGACGGCGTTTTCGTGCCGGACGAGGCGGTTGTCATGCGTCGCCCGCGCCATGCCTATCACATGGCTTTCAACGTCATCTTGACGGTTGCGATGCCGCTGATCCTGTCCGCCTATGTCGGTGTGGCCGAAGCCGCGGCCGACATTGCGCACGACCAAGCCAGCAAGCGCATCGCCGACCCGGCGACGCCGTTTCAGTTGGGTGAACTGACCAACACGCTGACCACCGCGCAGTTGGCGCTCGATGCGATGATCGGCATCACCAACGATTGGCAGTTCGACGCCACGCCTGACACCGCCAATGCGATCCTCGTCCGCAAAACGATTGCCGCCAATGCGGTGATCGCCACGGTCGAGAAAGCTTTGGAAACCGCGGGCGGGTCCGGCTTCTATTCGAAGCTTGGGTTGGAGCGGTTGCTGCGCGACGCACATGGCGTGCAATTCCATCCGCTCCCGGAAAAACGCCAGCAGCAGTTCACGGGCCGGCTGGCGCTCGGCCTCGATCCAATCCTGGACACGCCGGTTGTGCCGGTGAAGGCCGCGGCGTAACCAGACGACCGGAACGGAAAAGGCGCGATACCGGATTTCGGTATCGCGCCTTCCCTTTTGCGCAAAAGAATTGCGGTGCGTCGCCGGACGCTATCCCAATTCCGCCAGCACTTCGGCCGGATGGGCCTCGGCGTTCATGTCGGCATAGGTCTTCGCGACCTTACCGTCCGGTCCGACGAGGACGGAAATTCGCGCCGGCTTTTCCTGATCGGCGCTATCCGCTGCACCATACGCCATGGCGACGGTGCGGTCAGGATCCTGCAGCAAGTCGGCGGTATATCCCACGTCGCTGCTCCAGGTCTTCAAGTCTTCGGTCGAACTGAACGTAATGCCCAGCAGGACGGTGTTCTTGTCGGCAAAGTCTTGGGTTCGATCACGGAACCCATTGGCTTGCTTGGTTCAATTGTTGCCGAATGCGCGGGGGTAGAACCACAACAACACGTTCTTGCCCGCGTAGTCCGCCAGGCTCACCGACTTGCCGTCTTGGTTCGGCAACGTGAATCCGGGCGCGTCGCTTCCGATTTCGGGTAAGGACATTCGCTCCCTCTTCTTGATGGTGGTTACGTCAAACGAATCGGCGACAGTCTATCACCGGTTTCGCGGATGAGAAGCCGTCGCGCCGACCTTTATTCGGCGGCGTTGCTTGCCTTGTCGGCCGCTTCCCGCTGCGCCAACTTCAAATAGCCGTCACGGGTCTGCGGTAGTTTCTGTCCGAGGATTTGCGAGGCCACCACGGTGCGTAGGATTTGCGCCGTGCCGCCGCCGATGGTGAACATGCGGCCGTCGCGGACCATGCGCTCGATCGGGTTGCGCCGCGAGTAGCCGGCGGCCCCATACACTTGCAGCGCGTCGTTGGTGACCTTGATCGCCATCTCCGAGGCGACGATCTTCGCCTGCGCCGCGAGCTTCACGTCGGGGAAGCCCATATTGCTCTTCTCGGCGCTGGCCGCCGCCTTGTAAATCAGCGCGCGGGCCGCTTCGACCTGACTGTCCATATCGACCAGCATCCACTGCAAACCCTGGAATTCGGCGATCGGGCGGCCGAATTGCTCGCGGTTCTGCGAATAGTTCAAGGCATGGTCGTAGGCCCCGGCGGCAATGCCGAGCGCGATCGTACCCGCGCCAACCCGTTGGGAATTGTAGGCGTTCATCAGGTCGGCGAAACCGCGCTTGAAGCCGCTGGGCGATTCGACCAGGGCGTCCGCCGGTACTTCCATGTCCTCGCAGATGACTTCGGCTTCGGGGATACCGCGCAGACCCATGGTCGGTTCCCGGTCGCCGATGCGCAGGCCGGGCGTCTCGTCGCGCATGGCGAGGAATCCGCCGATGCCCAGTTCCGTACCATCCTCGTCGAAGGCGCGGGCGAAGATTAGGTGAAGCCAGGACACGCCGGCGCCGGTGATCCAATGCTTCTTGCCGTTGATCACCCATTTGTCGCCGCGCCTGTCCGCGCGCGTCGTCATTTCGGTCGCCGCACTGCCGGCCTCGGGCTCCGTGATGCAGATCGCCGGCTTGTCGGCCCGCGAGAAGATCACGTCCGCCGCCATGCGTTTCTGCTCTTCTGTGCCGTAGCGCATGACCGTGCTGATCGCGCCCATGTTGGATTCCACGACGATGCGGGCGGTGACGCCGCAGACCATGGCCATCTGTTCGATGACCAGAACCGCATCGAGAAAGCTCCGGCCCTGGCCGCCGTATTCCTTGGGGATCGTCATGCCCATGAAACCGGCTTCGTTCAGCGCCTTGGCGTTGTCCCACGGGTATTCTTCGGTCTTGTCGATCTCCGGCGCGCGGGCGGCGAAGACATTCTGCGCAAGGTCGCGGGCGCGTTGCTGTAAATCCCGTTGGTCGGGGGTGAGGTCGAAATCCATGGAATTGTCCTTGTTCGGGGCGGCGTCGGGCTGAGTATGAAACCGACCTTGCGGGATGACAAGGCTTGGAGGCGATGCCCGCGCCGGTCCGGCGGACTTGTCCCGCATTCGCCGTGCCTTATGTCGATGATGGTCGGCGCGCGGTTTCGGGCGGGTGTTTCGCCTAACCTTATATCCCGCTCGCCTAACCTTATTTAATCGGTCATTGAACGGCCCAAAAAGCCGCCTATCTCTACGCGGTAATCGAAAATAGGAGCGGTACACGTGATGGGGCGGACATTTTTACTTGGCGTCGTGGCCCTATCCTTGTTCATCATGCCGTTCGGCACGACTGCGGTCGCTCAGAAACCGGCCAAGGGTAAGCCGCAGCCGGTGATCGTCGCGGCCGTACAATTGGCGGAATTCGTCGACCGGGTGGAGGCGCTCGGCACGACCCGCGCCAACGAGACTGTGCGCATCACCGCCACCGTCACCGAAACGATCGTCAAGATCAATTTCGACGACGGGCAAAGGGTTCGCGCGGGAGACGTGCTGGTCGAACTCGAAAAATCGGAAGAAGAGGCCGATCTTCGCGCCGCGGAGGCGATCGTGACGGAACGGCGGCTCGCCTTCGATCGTGCGCGCGACCTGGAGAGCCGTAAATTCACCGCGACCGCGCAGTTGGACGAACGCCGCGCCGCGCTTCAGCAGGCGGAAGCGCAGATGGACGCGATCAAATCCCGGATCGACAAGCGCGTTATTCGGGCGCCGTTCGACGGTATCGTCGATATCCGGAATATCAGCGTGGGCGCGCTGGTCGAGCCGGGCGATCTGATCACCACGCTCTACGATCTCAGTTTGATAAAGGTCGATGTTACGGTCCCGGCGACCTATCTGGCGACGCTGAAACCGGGGCTGCCGATCCTTGCGAAGGCCCGCGCCTTCAACAATCGCACCTTCAAAGGAGAATTGCGGAGCATCGGCTCACAGGTCGATCCGGTGTCGCGGTCCATCATCGCGCGCGCCGTTTTGCCGAACCCGGACGGCTTGCTGCGGCCGGGCCTGCTGATGACGGTGGAACTGCTGAAGAATGCACGGCAGGCATTGATTATTCCGGAGGAAGCGCTGATTCCCCGCGGCCGGGATAACTTTGTCCTGGTGGTCGACGAAAGCGCCGGCAACAAGGCGCGCCGGCAAAAGGTTTCCGTCGGCGCGCGTCGGCCCGGCGAGGTGGAAATCCTGGATGGTTTGCGCAAGGGCGAAAAGGTGGTCACCCATGGCACCACGCGGGTGCGTCCGGGTCAGGCCGTGACGATAACGTCTGAGCGGTCACCCAAGCGACCGCTTGATCCAAACGCGGAGCCGTCGATCCGTCCCGCGACAGGAAGCTGACGATGGTGATTTCCGACGTCTCGGTGACGCGGCCGGTCTTCGCATCGGTCATCAGCTTGCTGCTGATCGCCTTCGGGCTTGTCGCGTTCGATCGCCTGCCGCTGCGCGAATATCCCGACATCGATCCGCCGGTCGTTTCGATCGAAACGACCTATCCCGGCGCGGCGGCGAATGTGGTCGAGACGCGGGTAACCGAGATCATCGAAGACCGTATCGCGGGCGTCGAAGGGATCCGGTTTGTCGAATCGTCGAGCGCGGACGGGCGGTCGACGATCACGGTGGAGTTCGATGTCTCCCGCGATATCGATGCGGCCGCCAACGACATTCGCGACCGGGTGGCTGGTATCCTCGACGATATCCCCGAAGAGGCCGATCCGCCTGAAATCCAGAAGGCGGATTCCAACGACGACGTCATCATGTGGCTCAATCTGGTCAGCGATCGGCTAAGCGTGCTGGAGTTGACCGACTATGCGGATCGCTACCTGACCGACCGGTTTTCGGCGCTCGACGGCGTCGCGCGGGTACGGGTCGGTGGCGGCCTTAGCTACGCCATGCGGATTTGGCTGGATCGGACCGCGCTCGCCGCCCGTGGCTTGACGGTCGAGGATGTCGAGAATGCACTGCGCGCCGACAATGTGGAACTGCCGGCCGGCAGCGTCGAATCGCGGATGCGCCAGTTCACCGTGCGGGTCGACCGCAGTTTCCGGTCAGCGGAAGATTTTCGCAGCTTGGTGCTGTCGCGGGGCGGGGACGGATATCTGGTCCGGCTCGGCGACGTTGCGCGCATCGAGAAGGGCGCGGTGGAAGACCGGACTTTCTTTCGCGGCAATCAGGTGCCGATGGTCGGGATCGGCGTCATCAAGCAATCGCGCGCCAATACGTTGGCCGTGACGGCGGCGGCCCGGGCCGAGGCGGCGCGGATCAACGCGGCGTTGCCGGACGGCATGGAAATCAAGCAGAGCTACGACACCAGCGTCTTCGTCCAGGGCGCGATCGACGAGGTGTACAAGACGCTATTCATCGCGATCATCCTCGTCGTCACGGTGATCTACCTGTTCCTCGGTAGTTTCCGTGCGATGCTGATCCCGGCGGTGGCGGTTCCGGTATCGCTGATCGCGACCTTCATCATCCTGTACGCGCTCGATTTCTCGATCAATCTGCTGACGTTGCTTGCCCTCGTGTTGGCCATTGGTTTGGTGGTCGACGACGGGATCGTGGTGCTGGAGAACATCCACCGGCGTATGGATCTCGGCGAGCCGCCGTTGGTCGCGGCGTTCAAGGGAACCCGCCAGGTCGGCTTTGCGGTTGTCGCCACGACGCTTGTGTTGGTCGCGGTCTTCGTGCCCATGACCTTCCTGCAGGGCGATGTCGGGCGATTGTTTTCGGAATTCGCCCTGACCATGGCCGCGGCGGTCATCTTTTCGAGCCTCGTCGCGCTGACTCTGTCGCCGATGCTCGCGTCCAAAATTCTCAAGGGCGGCGGTTCCAAGACAGCGGTCGCCCGGGGCGTCGAACGGGGGTTCGCCCCGCTTCAGAAGGGATATCGGCGCGCGGTGGAATTCACCATCCGCAAGCCCGTGCTGATCGCGGCAGGCTTTCTTGTCCTGCTTGGCGGGGCGGCCTGGTTGCTACAGAAAATCCCGACGGAATACGCGCCCAAGGAAGACCGTGGCGCCTTCTTCCTGATCGTCAACGGACCCGAGGGCGCGTCTTATGAGTATATCGAAAGTTATATGGACGAGGTCGAGCGGCGGCTCATGCCGTTGGTCGAGAAGAATGAGGTCAGCCGCCTGCTGATACGGGCGCCGCGGGCCTTCGGAAACATCGAATCCTTCAATACCGGTATCGGCATTCTGGTGCTGACCGACTGGTCCGAACGTCGATCGGGCTGGGCGATCATGGCCGACGTGCGGCGGCGGATCGCCGATTTGCCCGGCGTGCGCGCGTTTCCCGTAATGCGACAAGGGTTCGGCGGCCGCGTCCAGAAACCGGTCCAGTTCGTGATCGGCGGCGGTACCTACCAGGAACTGACGACCTGGCGCGATCAGATCATTGCAAAGGTCAACGAGGATAACCCGGGCTTGGTCGGGCTCGATCACAATTACAAGGAGACGAAACCGCAGTTGCGAGTGGTGGTCGACCGGGACCGCGCCGGCGATCTGGGGGTCAAGCTCGACAGCATCGGACGCACGCTGGAGACGATGCTGGGGTCCCGCCGAGTAACCACCTATATCGATGGCGGCGAGGAATATGACGTAATTGTCGAAGGGGAGCGGGACGCGCAGCGTACCCCGACAAGCATCGAGAACATCTATGTCCGATCCGATCGGACCGATGCGCTGATCCCTTTATCCAACCTCGTGACGATCAGCGAATTCGCGGATTCGCGCACGCTCAACCGGTACAACCGGGTCCGCGCCATCACCCTGGAAGCGAACCTGGCGGATGGCTACACACTCGGCGAGGCCCTAACCTATCTGGAAGGGCTTGCCCGGGAGATCCTGCCGCCGAGCGCGGTCATCGATTACAAGGGCGAGTCGCAAGATTTCAAGGAGTCGGGCGATTCGCTGCTCTTCGTTTTCCTGCTCGGTATCGTCGTCGTGTTTCTGGTGCTCGCGGCCCAGTTCGAAAGCTATATCCATCCGCTGATCATCATCCTCACGGTGCCATTGGCCATCGCGGGGGGATTGTTCGGTCTGCACGTTACCGGGAACTCGCTCAACATTTACAGTCAGATCGGCCTCATCATGCTGGTCGGTTTGGCGGCGAAAAACGGCATCCTCATCGTCGAGTTCGCCAATCAACTCCGCGACCAGGGTGCGGCGTTTCATGACGCGCTGCTCGACGCATCGGAAACCCGGTTGCGGCCGATCCTGATGACCGGGATCACGACCGCGGCCGGATCAATTCCCTTGTTGCTCGCCTCAGGCGCCGGTGCGGAAACCCGCATCGTCATCGGCACGGTCGTGTTCTGGGGCGTGATTGCGGCGACGTTCTTCACCTTGTTCGTCGTGCCCGCCGCCTACGCCGTGTTGGCACGCGGAACCGGGTCGCCCGGCGACGTAAAGCGCAAGCTCGACGCGCAATCCGCTGCCGGCAAAGCGCCTGCGGAGTAGTCGCACCGCCAATTGTCGCGCCGCCCAATCGCGGTTGCGATGGCGCGGTTTGCGTGCTTGCTTCTCGCCAGCACCGCGTATTACCGTTCCCGCGACGCCGGTAACGGAGAGCGATCCATGTTTCGCGACCAGCACGGACTGGAGATGACAGCCGCCAGCGCGGACGCCGTGGCACGGTACGACCGCATGATGCTGCATTATCTCGGCATCCGGGCGGACACCGGCGATCGCCTCAAGGAAGTGTTCGACGCCGATCCCGAAATGCTCATGGCGCATTGCGCCAAGGGCAACTTCATGAAGCTGTTCTGTACGCCGCCGCTAGAGCGGAAGGCCGCGGAATCGCTGGAAGCCGCCAAGAATTTGATGGCCGTCGGGGCGACGGAACGGGAAAAGCAACACGTGGCGGCGCTGGACGCATGGTGTCGCGGCGACATCGTCGGCGCTACCGACATCTGGGAAGCGATCCTGCTGGACTACCCGGCCGACGTTCTGGCGATGCGGTTGGTGCACTTCACCCATTTCTATCTCGGCGATTCGGCGGCCATGCGGGATTCAGTCGCGCGGTCTTTGCCTTACTGGCACGCGGACATGCCGGCATACGGTTTCGTCCAAGGCCTCAACGCCTTCGGATTGGAGGAGACGGGCAACTACGCCGACGCCGAGAAGGCCGGCCGACACGCCGTCGACATCAATGCGAAGGATATCTGGGCCACGCATGCCGTCGCACACGTAATGGAAATGCAGGGGCGAATACGTGACGGGATCGCGTGGCTGGGCGGTCTCTCGGCCAACTGGGACGGCTGTAACAACTTTCGCTATCACACGTGGTGGCACAAATGCTTGTTCCATCTCGAACTCGAAGAATTCGATGTGATCCTCGATCTATACGATTCCGAAGTGCGGGCGGATACGGCCTCGGCCGACTATCTCGACATGAGCAACGCCATCGCGTTGTTGTGGCGTTTGGAGGAGGCGGGGGTGGATATCGGCGATCGGTGGGTCGAACTCGCCGATAAGGCGGAAGACAAGATTCACGACCACATCTTCGCTTTCCACGATGCCCACTACATGATGGCGCTTGCCGCCGATGGGCGGCAGGAAAAAATATCGGAGATGCTGGATTCGCTGGACGGCGCGGCCGCATCGCAAGAGACGACGGAAGGTCCGGTTTTCCATGACGTCGGCCGGCCGCTGTGCCAGGCCGTCGCCGCTTTCGGGGCCGGGGAGTATAGCCGCGTCGTCGCGCTGTTGTCCCCGATACGTCGGCAGGTGTATCGCGTCGGCGGCAGCCATGCGCAGCGGGATTTGTTCTTTCGGTTGCTTGCCGTTGCGGCGTTGCGGTCGGGACAGCATCGATTGGCCCGGGCGCTGTTGGCGGAACGCAATGCTCTGAACCCGCATTCGCCGTGGGGACTTAAGCGCGAGGCGGAAGCGCTGGACGGGTTGGGCGAGGCGGCGGCCGCGGAGGACGCCCGGCAGCGGGCGGCGGCGCTTCAGGCGGGATAAGGACTGCGGCGAAAGGTCTTAACCTTCGGGCAAGGCTTTCACATATACATGTCAGCATGGACGGGCACGCTGATTTGGCAAATCTCGTTCATAGGAATTTGATCTTATAAGGGAGCCAGCATGCGGCGCATCGGACGGTTCTTCCTCTGGGTTTTCACCATCATTGGCATATTGACCGCGGCCACGTTCGTGTCGGCCGGTATCTGGTTTGCGCTGGTCGACGACGATGCGCCGGAGTTGCCGGAGCGCATGGTTCTATCGCTGGACCTGAACAAGGGCGTGACCGAGACGAAATCCGGCAGCCCGTTCGGTTTCCTATCGCGCGGTCCCGGACCGGTTTCGATCCGTGAGTTCCTGTCGGCGCTTGAAAAAGCCGAGACGGACGAGCGCGTTGTCGGGCTCGCCGTGCGGCTCGGCGCCACCGGCGTCAGTTTGGCTCAGGCTCAGGAACTACGCGACGCGGTCGCGAAGTTCCGAAAATCCGGGAAGTCCGCCGTGGCCTTCGCGACGAACTTTTCCTCCGCACGGGGGGCGACGGTCGAATACTATCTCGCGACCGCCTTCGACACGATCTGGATGCAGCCGTCGGGTGAACTGGCAATCACCGGGATTTCGCTCGAACTACCGTTTGCCGCCGAGGCGCTTGAGAAAGTCGGCGTCGAAGCGAAAATCCGGCAGCGTGAGGAATTCAAGTCGGCGCCGGAGACATTCATGCGGCGCAGCCTCAGCAAACCTGCACGGCAAAATCTGCAAACCGTCGTGGATACATGGTTGGCGCAGATCGTCGACGGTATCGCCAAAGGACGCAATCTACCGGCGGCGACGGCGCGGCAGGCGATCGATACCAGTCCCTTGCTGGCGCAGGAAGCCCGCGCCCGCGGCTTGATCGACACGCTGGAATACTGGCCCGCCTTCGTCTCCAATGCGCAAAAAAGGGCGGGCGGCAAAAAGAACCTCGTGAACCTGGCGTCATATGTCGCCGAGGGCGATTTGCCGAATAGCGAAGGGCCCACGGTGGCCTTGATCCATGGCGTTGGGCCGATCGTCTCGGACAAACCCCAGAGCAGTCCGTTCGACGATCGCAGCTATCTTGCGGCCGATGCAATGGAAGCCGCAATCGTGAAAGCGGTGAACGATACGAACATCAAGGCCATCATATTGCGGCTCGACAGCCCCGGTGGTTCGTATGTCGCCTCCGATACGGTCTGGAATGCCGTGATCCGCGCGCGCGAGTTGGGCAAGCCTGTGATCGTCAGCATGGCCAGTACGGCGGCATCCGGCGGGTACTTCATCGCCATGGCGGCCGATGTCATCGTTGCGCAGCCCGGCACGCTTACCGGGTCGATCGGTGTGTACGGCGGGAAGTTCGTGACGGCGGGATTGTGGGAAAAACTCGGCGTGAACTGGCAGGATGTTCATGCCGGGAAGAACGCGACGATGTGGAGCCCGTTCCAGGACTATCCGGACGGCGCGCGGGCACGGCTGGATGCCCACATGGATTTCATCTACCGCGATTTCACCGGCAAGGTGGCCGAGCGGCGTAAACTCGACGAAAAGCAGATCGATGCGGTCGCGCGTGGCCGAATTTGGTCCGGTGCGCGCGCCTTGAATGCGGGATTGGTCGATCGGTTGGGCGGCCTGACCGAGGCCGTAGCGGCGGCCAAGGAAGCGCTCGACTTGAAACCGGATGCGAGTGTCCTGTTACAGGAATTTCCGCGGCGCAAGATGCCGTTCGAGCGCTTGTTGGAATTCGTCACCGGAGAGACCGAGACTATCTCGGTGACGGCCGTGGATATCTTGGGATTGGGCGGATCGTTTTCCGATGCGCTGAAAGACCGGTTGGAACCGCTGATCGGGGACTTGGACCTGTTGCAGCCGCCGGTCGGCCGTCTGCAATTGCCGCCCATGCGTCTCCGCTACTAGGCGTCCTTGGTGGCTGCAATGAGGAATTCGCGGTTGCCCTTGGCGCCGGTTATCGGGCTGGCCGTGACCCCGAGGACCCGCCACCCCGGTTGCGCAT
The DNA here is from genome assembly GCA_965228425.1 of Alphaproteobacteria bacterium. Taxonomy (GTDB): domain Bacteria; phylum Pseudomonadota; class Alphaproteobacteria; order UBA8366; family UBA8366; genus JAJFJD01. The sequence continues at coordinate 2,057,241 of OZ245815.1, forward strand.
TCAACCAGTGCGACACCTGCTCGCACACGGCGTCGTGGATTTTCGGGTCGCGCACGATGCCGCCCTTGGAGACCTGATCCGGTCCCGCTTGAAACTGCGGTTTGATCAAGGCGACCAATACCGAGCCGACATGGCAAAGCGCCATGCCGCCCGGCAAAACCTTTTCCAAGCCGATGAAGCTTACGTCGCAGGTGACCAGGTCGATCGCATCCGGGATGTCATCCGCGGTGATGTAGCGCGCATTGGTTTCTTCCAGAACGACGACGCGGTCGTTCTGGCGCAGTTTCCAGTCCAACTGCCCTTTGCCCACGTCCACGGCGTACACCTTGCCTGCACCCCGAGACAACAGGACGTCGGTGAAGCCGCCCGTCGATGCGCCGATGTCGAGGCAGGTCGCGTCCGTTACGTCGAGACCGAACGTATCCAACGCATGATCGAGTTTCAGCCCGCCGCGCGACGCCCATGGATGTTCCTTGCCACGCACTTCCAAGGGGGCGTCGGGGTCGAGCGTTTCCCCCGGTTTGGCGATCCGGCGGTCACCCGTAAACACCAACCCGGCCATGATCGATGATTGCGCGCGCGTGCGGGTCTGCACAAGGCCTCGTTCGACCAAGAGCATGTCGACGCGCTGCTTTTTCGTCCTCGCCAACGAAAGCCTCACATTATTATTGGCCGTGCCGCCGCCGATCGTTGGGTAGCGGTATAGCGATACCAAGTATGACGATGTTTACGCGGGAAGACGAGAGGGTGTCGCGGTATCCGGTTACCAAATTCCCCGCAGAGCGACAGAAATCGACCACGAAGTTCCGGACGACGGCGTTGCGTCAGTGTTTTCGGTCGACGACGAAGCGGGCGGTCAATCGCAGCAGGTCCGCGCGTTCGTCGAATGCCGAAAGATGGGAAACGGCCCGATCGACCAATTCGTTCGCGCGCTGCCGGGCGCCGTCGACTCCCAGAAGGGACACGAAAGTTTCCTTACCGGCGTCGGCGTCCTTGCCGACGGCCTTACCGGTTTCTTCCACGCTGCCTTCGACGTCCAGCAGGTCATCCGCGATCTGGAAGGCCAGGCCCAAATCCTGCGCGTAGTCGGTCAGCGCGGATCGCGCCTTATCCGTAGCGCCACCCAAGATCGCGCCGGCCTCGCAGCCGAACCGGATCAATGCACCGGTCTTCAGCCGCTGCAACTGCGTGATCTCGTCCAAGGTCAGTGTGCGGGTCTCCGCTTGTAGGTCGATCATCTGGCCGCCCACCATGCCGCGCACGCCGGATGCCTGCGCGAGGCCGAGCACGAGTTTCGCCCGTACGTCGGCGTCCGCGTGGGTCCGGTCGTCGGCAAGCACCTCGAAAGCCATCGTTAACAATCCGTCGCCGGCAAGGATGGCGGTCGCTTCGTCGAACTGTTTATGCACGGTCGGTTTTCCGCGGCGCAAATCGTCGTCATCCATCGCAGGCAGGTCGTCATGGACCAGCGAATAGCAGTGAATCAATTCCAACGCTGCACCAGTGCGTAGCGCCGAACTCTCTGCGACGTCGAAGAGCCGGGAACTCTGGAGCACCAGGAAGGGGCGCAAGCGCTTGCCGCCGGCGAGCGTGGTGTAGCGCATCGCGTCGTAGATCAAGGCCTCCGGCGCGCCGTCGGCCGCAAGAACCTCATCGAGCGTGGATTCAACTTTTGCGGCCGCTTCCGACAGTGCGGCGTTCAAATCCGCCGATTCGGACATTAGTCGAGATCCACCGGTTCGGCCCCGAGTTTGCCGTCCGCGCCCGCTGTGATCTTGTCGATTTTTTCCTTCGCCTCGCGCAGCTTCGCCTCGCAGTGCTTCTTCAATGCGGCACCGCGCTCATAAGAATCGATCGCGGTGTCGAGGTTCCCTTTTCCGGATTCGAGATTGCGGACGATGCCTTCGAGTTCCTGCAACGCGTCTTCGAAACTCATCTTTGTGATATCGGCGTCGGCTTTTCGCTCCGCCATTTTGCCTCCTCGGCGGTTGGTCAATGGCGGCGGAGTGTAGTCGCCGCCCTCGGAACAGGCAACCGGGTCACGACGTCATAAGCGCGTGAACATGCGCCCGGCTGCTCGACGCCAGGGCGTTCAAATCATACCCGCCTTCGAGGGTTGAGACGAGTTTGCCGCCGCAGCACTCGTCCGCGGCCCGCATCAGTGCGGCCGTCGCCCATTCGTAGTCGGAATCTTCGAGGTTCAGCATCGCCAGCGGGTCGGCCCGATGTGCATCGAACCCAGCCGAGATAAAGACGATGTCCGGATCGAACGCGCGCAACGCCGGAAGAACCGTTTCATCGAAGGCTGAGCGGAATTCGTCCGATCCGGCGGACGGGGCAAGCGGGGCATTCACGATGTTGCGATGATTGCCGCGTTCGCTCAGGCCGCCGGTACCGGGATACAGCGGCGATTGATGGGTGGACGCGTAAAACAAGTCGGCCTTATCCCAGAACATTGCCTGCGTGCCGTTGCCATGGTGCACGTCGAAATCGATGACCGCCGCGCGCGTGAGCCCATGCGCCGTTTGGGCATGGGCGGCCCCGACGGCGACGCTGTTGAACAGACAGAAACCCATGGCGATGGCCTGTTCGGCATGATGCCCCGGCGGACGGACCGCGCAAAAGGCATTGCGCGCTTCGCCGGCGACGACGGCGTCGACTGCGGCGCAAACGGCGCCAGACGCCCGCAGAGCGGCCTCGCCCGACCCGGGCGACACATGGGTATCGCCATCCAGGGCCCGCCGGCCCTCTGCCGGAATCGCATCAAGCACCGCATGCACGTAGTCGCGTTCATGCACGCGCGCAATTTGATCGATATCGGCTCGCGGTGCTTCGCGGCGGTCCAGATGCTGGAACTCCTCCGCCTCCAGGGCGGCGAGCACGGCGCGCAACCGGGCGGGGCATTCGGGATGATGGTCCCCGGGATCGTGCTCAAGACAAGCTTGATGCGTATAAAGGATCGTATGCATGAAGGACTCTTGCTGCATTGCGCATAGGGTGCTGCTAAGCCCTTATTAACGGGTACATCGCAGTCTGTGTCCAGGGGCGAGGGCGCCTGCCGCGATTGGTTGTCGCGATGCGGGTGTTTTTCTACTCGGATTGATAAATATTCCTTGAAACTATATGCAAAAATGACCTTAATCCGAGTATGCATTTCTTGGGACGATCGGGCCGTCGGGCTTCGATCAAAGCGCGAGCAACCGCGTGGAATAGGCGGTTGATGTGAAGGGCTGCGAATGATGGTAACGAAGCGAATCGCTATCGTTATGGTGAGCATCTGGGCCGTCACGGCAATTGCCGGGTCGGTTGGGGATGCGTTCGCACAGAAAGCCGGAAAGAAGGGCAAGTTCGCGGCACGGATCGGCGTCGACAAGGTCATCAAGGAGCCGGTTTCGCAGACGATGCCGGTGATTGGCCGCTTCGTCGCCCGGCAGCATGGGCCCGTCGGCGCGTTGGTGGGCGGGCCGGTCGAGCAAGTTTTGGTGGATGTCGGCGATCGTGTCACGAAGGGACAAGTGATTGCGCGGCTCCATATGAACCGGATCAGGGCGACTCGCGACTTCAAGGCGGCGGAACTGTTGGAGAAGCAGGCGGCGCTCAAAACGGCGAAAGCACAGTTGCAGCTCGCGGAAGGCGAATTGACGCGGTTGGACCGGCTCCGCCTGTCGGCTGCCTATTCCAAGGCGCGGCGCAACGACAAACAGAATGAAGTAGTCAAATATCAGAGTGAGGTTTCCGAGGCGCAGGCCGGCGTCGGCCAAGCCGAAGCGAACCTGGAACTTGCACAGATCGATTTGGGGAACGCTGAAATTCGTGCGCCTTACGATGCGGTGGTGGCGCAACGCCATGTCGTCGCGGGAAACTATGTGCGTGTCGGCGACAAGATAGTGACCCTCATCAACGATACCGTGCTTGAGGTGGAAGCCGACGTGCCGTCCAACCGGCTGTTGGGATTGCAGGACGGGCGGACCGTGCGGATCAAGTTGGACGACGGGCGATCCTATGGCGCCGAGGTTCGTGCGGTAATCCCGACCGAAAACGTTATGACGCGGACCCGTCCGGTGCGGTTCGTTCCGCGATTGGGCGATACGGCAAAATCCTCCGGCTTCGCGGCGGATCAAAGCGTGACGGTCGAGATCCCAATTTCCGACCCGCGTGATGTGGTGACGTTGCACAAGGACGGCGTCATTTCCCGGAATGCGGTGAATTTCGTCTACGTGGTGGTCGGCGACACGGTGGAGAAACGGACGGTTCGTCTCGGCCGGGCGATCGGCGAGCGTTTCGAGGTCCTCGACGGTGTCTTGCCGGGCGATCTTGTTGCGGTGAAGGGCAATGAAAGGCTGCGGCCCGGGCAAAAGGTGACCTATGATGGAGCTGCTGCGTCGAAGAAAGACGGTTCGGACGATACGAAGCCGGCGCGCGCCCCTTCGAAACCACTAAAGGCGGGTTAGGTCCCGCGAGAAGCCCACCATGGACCTGATCCGGCTTTCCATCGACAAACCGACCGCGGTTATTGCAGCCGTCATTTTGGCGGTGCTGTTCGGGCTGGTCGCGCTCAATACGATCCCGATCCAGATGTCGCCGGACGTGTCGCGTCCGGTCATCCGCATCACCACGAACTGGCTTGGCGCAGCCCCGGCGGAGGTTGAACGCGAGATCACCACCGAACAGGAAGACGCGCTCAAAGGGCTGGTCGGGCTGGAAAATATGACCAGCCGGTCGCGGCAAAGCCAAGCGCGTCTCGACCTCGAGTTCGCGGTCGGCACGGATATGGACAAGGCATTACTCCTGGTCGCCAACCGGCTGGACGGTGTCACCGACTATCCCGACGAAGCGAAGGAACCGACGATGAAGGTCGCCGGTCCCGAGGACAACCGGATCGCCTGGTTCCACCTCACGCGCGTAGAAGGCAACGATCGCGCGATTCAGACCTATGGCGATTTTGCCAATGATGTGATCAAGGAACGGCTCGAACGGGTGGCCGGCGTCGCGACGGTGAACGTGTATGGCGGTTCCGAACGGGAAATGCGCATCATCGTCGACCCGGCCAAGCTGGCGCGCTACCGCCTGACCGTGCCGGATGTCCTGCGGCGTCTCCGAATGGCGAATGTTTCCGGCACAGGCGGCGCGGTCGAAGAAGGCAAACGCCGCTACGTTGTCCGGACCGAGGGCGAATTACTGACGCCGCAGCAGGTCAGCCAGGTGGTACTGCGGGCCGAGCAGGATGCGGGTTCCGGCCGGGTCGGGCGCGTGACGGTCGGCGATATCGCCGACGTGAGTTTCGGCTACAAGGAGGCGGTGGCGAAAATTCGGACGAACGGCCAGCCTGCCATCGCGATCAACGCAACCCGCGAAGCCGGCGCCAATGTCATCGAAACGATGCAGGGTATTTACAAGGCCGTCGATGAGTTGAATGCCGGCCCGGTGAAGCGCGCCAACCTGAAATTCAAGCAGCTTTACGACGAAACCGACTACATCAATTCCGCGATCGACCTCGTCGTCCAGAATATTTGGGTCGGCGGTGTGTTCGCGATCGGGATCCTGATCCTGTTCCTGCGATCGACCCGCGCGACGCTGGTCGTGGCGCTCTCGATTCCCGTGTCCGTGATCGCGTCTTTCGTCGCGATGGCGCTTCTGGGGCGGTCGTTGAACGTGGTGTCGCTTGCCGGCATCGCCTTTGCCGTCGGTATGGTGGTCGATGCGGCGATTGTCGTGCTCGAGAACATTTATCGGTTGCGGCAACAAGGCAAGCCCGCACCGGTGGCGGCGCTGCTTGGTGCGCGGCAGGTTTGGGGCGCGATCCTGGTCTCCGCGCTGACGACGGTCCTTGTATTCGTCCCCATCCTCATTATGGATTTGGAAGTCGGGCAGCTGTTCCGCGATATCGCGGTGGCGATTTCGGTGGCGGTGATGCTGTCGCTCCTCGTGTCCGTGACGGTTATCCCGGCGCTGGCCAACCGGATGTTGGTGAAGGCGGTTCCCGAATCGGGCAAGTCAATCCGTATTCCCGGCATCGATCGATTCGCCGCGGCGTTCGTGGCGTTCGTGACGGCGTTGACATGGCGGTCGGTCCGCCACCGGTGGTTCGCGATCATGATGGCGGCGGGCATCACCTTGGCGGCGGGGGCGGCGACCTGGTATCTCAAGCCGCCGCTGGAATATCTGCCGGAAGGTAACCGCAATTTGATCATCGGCGTGGTGTTCCCGCCGCCGGGCTACAATTTGGCGACGATGTCGACGATCGCCAATCAGATCGAGAAGGACATCCAGCCGCATATCGCGACAGATCCCGATTTCAAGGCGGCGCCGGGCGACCCGCCGAAGATGAAGTATTTCGTTTTCGTCGCGTTGCGGCAGCGCGTGTTCTTGGTGGCGCGGGCGACCGAACCGGGCCGCGTCACCGAGTTGAAACCGCTCGTCCGCGAGGCCGGCGGTAAGGAGCCGGGGACTTTCATCTTCACCTATCAGCCGTCGATTTTCGGGCGCGGTATATCCGGCGAACGATCGATCGATTTGGATATCTTGGGCCCCAATCTGTCCGATGTCGCCGAAGTCGCACAGCGTGCGGCCGTCATCGTGCAGGAACTTTTCCCGCGCAGCGAGGGCGGCAAGATGCGGCCCAGGCCGGGCCTGGAGCTGGGCGAACCCGAGGTCCGGATCATTCCCGATCGCATTCGTCTGGCGGATAACGGCTTGACCGCAAGCGACCTGATGCAAACCGTTGACGCCTTCAACGACGGCATTCGCGTGGCGGAGGTTACCGTCGGTGGCCGGCAGATGGATTTGACATTGAAGGGGCCGGAAGCCGGGGTCAAAGCGACGCAAGGCATCGGCAGCTTGCCGGTCGTAACGACGTCGGGCACGATCCTGCCGGTAACGTCGCTTGCGAATTTGGAGGTCGTGGCGGGACCGACCGAAATCCGCCACACGGACCGGACACGGGCCATTACGCTTCAGATCGGGCCGTCGACGCGTGTCGCGCTCGGAACGGCGATCGATATTTTGCAGACCGATGTAATCGATAAACTCCGCGCCGAAGGGCTGCCCGACGGCGTGATGCTGCGGCTGTCCGGTACGGCGGATAAGCTGATCGCGACGGCGAACGAGATGAAATGGGACCTGCTGCTGGCGCTGGTCATCGTCTTCCTGGTGATGGCCGTCCTGTTCGAAAGCTTCGTCTATCCGTTGATCATCGTGCTGTCGGTGCCCGTCGCGACCGCGGGCGGGTTCGTCGGGATGCGGATTCTCAGCCAGTTCCATTACCAACAGCTCGATATGTTGACGCTGCTCGGTTTCGTCATCCTGATCGGCATCGTGGTCAACAACGCGATTCTGATCGTGCATCAGACACTCTATCTGATCCGCGACGAAGGTTTGCCGCAGGACGAAGCCATCGTCGAAGCGACGCGCAACCGTATTCGCCCGATCTTCATGTCCACGTTGACCAGTGTCTTCGGCATGATGCCGCTGGTCCTGTTCCCGGGTGCGGGTTCCGAACTCTACCGGGGCCTCGGGTCGGTGGTGCTGGGCGGGCTTGCGCTCTCCGCGGTGCTGACACTCGGTATCGTGCCGCCGCTGATGAGTCTGTTCTGCCGGATGCTCGAGGAAAAGAAGTCGGCAGCCCGGAAGAATATTGCCGATTTCGATGACGGCGTACCGAAAGCGGCCGAGTAAATCGATTCGACGACCGGAAACGAAAAGAGCCCCTGATGCGGGGCTCTTTGGCGTTAGGATCTTGAGTCAGAATTCAGGCGAAGACGTCGATCACCTGGCCCAGGGTCCGGCCCGCCTCTGTTTGGTTGAGCGTGTCATTTCCGGCTTCCTCCAGCGCGAGACTGGAGTCCTGGTTGCTCGCCAGCGGATCATTCTCGATCTGTGCTACCGGCTCGGATATCGTCGATTGCGGTGACGATTGCGTGGCGGCATCGTTGCCGGTCGGAGCCGGTGCGGTTGCGTCGGCTTGCGGGGCGCCGGCGCCATCGGTGTTGGCCGGTTGAAATTCAACGGCGCCGGAATCCGTAGACGCGGCGGGCGCCGGGCCGACTGCCCGGGCGGCGTCGCTGATATCGACACGATCGGTCGCCGGCGCCGGAATCGGCGTGTCGACTGCCGCCGGCTCCAAGCCTTGCGATGCGTCCGACTCGTCCGCTTGTTCGGCGGGCGGGGGCGCGGGCGGTTCGACCGAAAGCCGTGTTTCCAGGTTAGCTGCGTCTACCATGAGTCCCTCCACGAATTGGAGCGCGCCTAAGTAAAAATACTAAAGGCGGATCCTCAATATTCAATATTGAAAATATATTACCACGCAATCAAACTATTAATCTGTGATTATTCTCACATCATTCAATTTATATTTAGATTTTTAGAAAAAATATTCTAAATTTCTAAGTAATTATCGTTTTTATTTCAAGGCGTTATTTAATTTAGTCCAATGCGCGTGGGTCGAGCGCATCCTGCAGACCGTCGCCGAGGAAGTTGAAGGCGATCACGGTGACGAATATCAGCAAGCCGGGCCAAACGGCCAGCAGGGGCGCCGACCAGATCAATTCCTGCGCATTGGTCAACATATTCCCCCAACTCGCCGTCGGCGGTTGGATGCCGAGGCCGAGAAAGCTCAGGATCGATTCGAAGAGAATGATGTTGCCGACCGAAAGTGTGGTCGCGACGATGATCGGGGACACGGCGTTCGGCAGGATATGCCGCAGAATGATCGATCGGCTCGGCGCACCGAGGGCCACCGCCGCCCGGACGAATTCGCGTTGGCGCAAGGCCAGCGTCTCGGCCCGGACCAGCCGCGCGACCGTGTTCCAGCCGACCAGAGCAATAATCACGACGATCCGGTAAAGACTGACATTTTCGGATTCCACCACGGATTCCGGCAGGCCGAGCTTGCTCAAATCGATGGCGGCCAGGACGATCAACAACGGCAGCAGCGGGAGGGCGATCACCGCATCGTTGAAGCGCATCAATACGCGGTCGACCATGCCGCCCTGATATCCCGCGATCAAGCCGATCGCGGTGCCGATGATCGCGGAGAACAGCGCGGCGATGATTCCGACCGCCAACGAGACCTGCCCGCCGTAGAGCAACCGGAGCAAGAGGTCGCGGCCGAGCTCGTCGGTGCCGAGCGGATGCTGCAGCGAAGGGCCCTTAAACCGCGCGAAAAGGTTTGCGGTGTTGGCGTCGACGCCGAGCAGGATCTCAATCAACGGCGCGGATATCGCCAGCAGGCAGAGCAGGACCAATCCGATCAAACTGCCGAGCGCCAGGCGATGTTGCAGGAACCGTTGCCACATGCGGCGGGTCGGGCTTTGCAGGTTGGGCTGGGCCACGGCGCTCATCGCTCATTCTCCCGGCTGGCGAAAGAGACGCGGGGGTCCAGTACGACCTGCGAGATATCGGCGAGAAAGTTCCCCAACAGCGTTGCACCGGTTGCGAACAGGAGGCCGACAAGTGCGAGGTTGAAGTCGTTCCCGAGGATGGCGTCGTACATCATCTTGCCCATGCCGAGCCACGAGAACATGATTTCCGTGATCAGCGCGCCGGAGAACAAGTTGCCGAAGCTAAGTCCGACAACGGTCACCAGCGGGAGCAAGGCATTGCGCAGGGCGTGGCCGACCAGCAGGCGCGTCGTGCCGACGCCTTTCGCGCGCGCGGTCCGGATGAAATCCTGCCGCAACGTTTGCACCATGCTGGCACGCATGAACCGCGTGAAACTGCCGACGCTGGAAATCGTCAAGACGAGGACCGGCATCACCATGTATTGCGCCCGGTCGAGCAGGTCGCCGCGGCCGACTGTCTCCATGCCGCCGGCAGGCAGCCATTCGAAGAACACGGCGAACAGGATGATGCAGAGCAGCGCGAACCAGAAGGACGGGATCGAGATGCCGGCGAAGCAGAACAGGTTGATCGCGTAATCGGTCTTGGAATAGGGGTGCAGCGCCGCATAGATGCCGATCGGCACGGCGAGCGCCAACGCGAAGATCAGACTCAGGCTCATCAACAGCACCGTGTTGCCCAGCCGGGGAAACAAGACGTCCAGGACCGGTTTCGTATAGGTGCGGGAGTAGCCGAAATCGCCTTGAAGCGCGTTGCTCAGCCAATTCCAGTATCGTTCGACGATCGGCTTGTCGAGCCCGTGCAGCGCTTTAAGGCGGGCAGCGTCAGCGGAGGTGAGATTGGGATCGGCGGCGATCATCAGGTCGATCGGATCGCCGGGCATCAATCCGATCAGCACATACACCACGAAGGTCATGATACCGAGAACGAGAATGCTCTCGAGGAGCCGGCCCAGTGAAAATCGCACCATGGTCGGCTATTTCTCCACGTGCCAGTCCTCGACCCAGTGTGTCGACGTGTATTGATGCCCGGTCGGGGTTACGCCCTTAAGCCATTTGGGAAAAATGAAGGCACTTGCGCGAAAATACAATGGCAATGCGGGCAGGTCGGTCGAATAGAGTGTCTGCATCTCGTGCCAGAGGGCGCGGTTCTTGTCCGGCTCGCAGACCACCTGCATGTCGTCGATGATCTTATCCATCCTTTCGTTGTTGTAACCGGTGTAGTTCTGACCCGACCAGCCGTTGTCGTCGCCGGGAATGCGGGTCGAATGCAACGTCGTCAGCGGAATGTTCCGGGGAGCCGACAGCCAAGCGAATTTCGCGAGACCCTTGAACTTGCGCTTGCGCACGGTCTGGCCGAAATAGACGCGGGGCGGCTGATTGCGAATGCGGACGTCGATGCCGATTTGGCGCCACATGCTCTGCATGACCTGTTGGACGAGTTCGCGGGATTTGTTGCCGGCGGTGGTCATGAACTCGATCTGCAGCCGTTCGCCCTTGGCGTTGTGAAGGATGCCGCCGCGTTTCTTCACCCACCCGGCTTCCTTCAACAAGGCTTTCGCGCGCTTCGGGTCGTAATCGTATTTCGGGACATCGGGATTGTAGACGCTGTCGAGCGGACTGACGCTGCCATGCGCCACCGGTTGCTTGCCGGCGAAGAGCTGTTTCGTGATTCCTTCCCGGTCCAGCCCGTGCAGTAGCGCCTGCCGGACACGCCGGTCTGCCAAGACCGGGTTCGCGAGATTGATATCCGCATGCTCATACACGAGGCTGGGTTTGTAGACGAATTGAAAGCGCTTGCCGTGTTGTTTCTCGAATTCGAGCGCCTGGTCCAATGCAAGTCCCATCTCGCCGGCGATATAATCGATCGACCCCGACAAAAGGTTCGCCGTCAATGCTGCGGTCTTCTCGATCGCTTTGATGGTGATACGCTTGAACTTTGGTTTGCTGCCGGTCCACATCGGGTTCTTTTCGAGAACGACGTAGGATCCTTGCACCACTTTGCTGATCCGATAGGGGCCGAACCATAGACCCGGATTGGTCGTGTTTGAGTCATAGGCGGTGCGGTTCCGGTATTCGGCGGGGTCCTTGAAATTAGGTTCCTCGATATGCGCCGGCAGGAGTTGAAATCCGTTGATCGCCTGATAGTCGCAGCTGCGCTTGTCCAGATGGAGTGTGAATGTGTTTTCGTTCTTCACATCGATATGGGTGATCCGGCGGTAGAGTTCGTAGTTGCCGACGCCGGTTTTCTTGTTCCTGCCGACTTTCCAGGTGAAGACCACATCCTTTGTGGTGATCGGCGTCTTGTCCCCCCACGACAGATTTGGCCGCAACGTATAGGTTACCGCGATGCCGGGTTTGCCATCCTTGGTTTCTTCGAATTGGGCGGTGCCTTTCTCCAAGTCCGGCAATTCCGTACAGAGCACGCAGATCAGTTTCCAGTCGGCGTCGTAGATCGTTATCGGCCGGCGGGCCATCGCCAGGATATAGGACTTCGCCAGCATGCTGCCGATGACTGGGTTGAAATTGTTGGGGAATTGGCTGATCCCGATGACCAGTTCGTCTTTCGCACGTGCCGGTACGGCACAGTGAACCAGCACGAAAACTGCTGCGACGAGCCACTTAGGCATTCTTGTTGCTCCCTGCGGACAACGAAGTCGCCGGTGGCTCTTCATGCGCCTAGTCTCCGAACTGGCCGTGCCGACCAACCCCGGAGACGAAACGTCCGGCCCCCTGGCGACCCTCCTGTTGTACCACATCAACGCCCGCTTGGAATTCCAACTGCATCGCTTCCTCAAAGTTGTGATCGAATTGCCGATACACCGACGCTCGATCGCCTCTCACGCAGGCCTGTGGAAAGGCTGCAATTTCCTGCGCGAGCCGTTGTGCGGCGTCAAGTGCCTGGTCTTTGGGCACAACCCGGTTGGCTAGACCCATTTGCAGCGCTTCTTCCGCGCCGACGGGCCGCCCGGTCAGGATCATGTCGAGGGCGCGGCTCGTCCCGATCAGGCGGGGGAGACGCACCGTGCCGCCGTCGATCAGCGGCATGCCGAAACGCCGGCAGAAGACGCCGAAAATCGCGTCTTCCTCGACCACGCGCAGATCGCACCAGAGCGCGATTTCGAGGCCGCCCGCGACCGCATAACCGGAGACCGCCGCGATGACCGGTTTGCCGAGGGACAGGCGTGTCGGCCCCATCGGGCCGTCGCCGTCGGTGCTGTAGCGCTTCTGGCGCTCGCCCGAGGCGACCGCTTTCAGGTCCGCGCCGGCACAGAACCCGGTATTCTTGCCGGCGATGACCGCGACGGAGGCATTGTCGTCGGCATCGAAAGCGCGGAACGCATCGGCCAGCGCATCCGCCGTCTCGTTGTCGACGGCATTCCGGGCTTCCGGGCGGTTGATGATGACCGTGGTGACCGGGCCATCCTTCTGCACGATTACTTTTTCGCTTTGCGACGCCATTCCTCTCTCCGCGTTCGTTCGGGGACACGCCTTTGCGCGGGCGTGAAAATCAAGGACGCAACTGTGCCCGAAGACGATGCGGAGCGAAAGAAAAGAGGCCGGAACCCCGAATTTAAGATCGGCCGCGGAGGCGATTAGCAGCTGGCGTTCGAGCGGGCGGGCGCCCAATCGTCCGGCGCGTGCAGGAATGCAGCGACCTTCTCGATCGTCGAGGCGTCGAAATAATTTTCTTCCTCGGCGCATTTCAGCACGTCCCACCACGTGGCCAGACCGTGCAGCGTGACGCCGGCCTTCTTCAGGCCCTGTATGCCCTCCGGGAAGATGCCGTAGTGGAAGACGACAAAGGTATGCGCACATTCCGCGCCTGCGTCGCGGATGCCGTCGACGAAGCTGATCTTGCTGCCGCCGTCGGTCGCCAGATCCTCGATCAGAAGGATATTGTCGCCTTCGTTGACGATGCCTTCGATCCGCGCGTTCCGTCCGAACCCCTTCGGTTTCTTGCGGATATAGATCATCGGCACGTCGAGCAGCTCGGCGATCCAGGCAGCGAACGGGATGCCTGCGGTTTCGCCCCCGGCGACGGCGCTCACGGCTGAAACGTCGACGGCTTGTCTGATCTGTTCCGCCATCAGCGACATGAGGGTCCGGCGCGCATCGACGAAAGAAATGAGCCGGCGGCAATCGACATACACCGGGCTGAGGCGGCCGCTGGTGAAGGTGAACGGATCGTCGGGCCGGAACAGCACGGATTCGGTTTCGATGAGGATACGGGCGGCCGTGCGGGCCATATCGTCGGACATTGCGGACTTAATCCTTCAGTTTGTGCGGCGGCGCAGGACATAGGCGCCTTTTTCGAACCGGTCGAAATGCTCACCGATCAGTTTGTGTCGAACCGGTTCCATACTGTGGTCGAGTTCCAGGTTCTGTTCCGCGACATAGGTCGTGTGACCCGCATCATGCACGAGCACGTGGTACCATGGCTTTCCCTTCGGCGGCCGGGATTGCGCCATCCGTTCATACCATACGTCGGTCCCTTGAAAGACCGGGTCCACGTCGAAGACCACGCCGCGGTATTCGAAGAGCTTATGGTGGATGAGCTGACCCGGTCGGAACTGCGCGATGCTTTCTGCCATGCGTGATCGGCCATTCTTATTGATGGTTGGTCGGAAACGCTCGGTTGCGGCAATCTGCCTTGAGGGATGAGCTGTGTCCAGGGCGATTGACTCCGGTTTCCCAAGGCCCTTTAGTTCCGTTACTCTTCGCCATCCATCGCGTTTTGATCACCACCGAATTGTCTTGTCATGCCTGAAAATCTGCCGACTCGCCATGGCGGCCAGCTTGTCGTGGACGCCCTGCGCAAGAACGGCGTCGACACCGTGTTTTGCCTGCCGGGGGAGAGCTTCCTCGGCATTCTCGACGTGCTGCTCGACACCCCGGAAATCAAGTTGGTGACCTGCCGTCACGAAGCGGGCGCGGCCTTCATGGCGGAAGCCTACGGCAAACTGACGGGCAAGCCTGCCGTTTGCCTTGTCACGCGCGGTCCCGGCGCCTGCAACGCGTCGATCGGCGTGCACAACGCGAGGCACGATTCAACGCCGATGCTGGTCCTGATCGGGCACGCCACGCGCTACGAGGTGCAGCGCGAGGCTTTCCAGGAGATCGAGTACCGGCACATGTATCTCGAAATCACCAAGTGGGTGGCCCAGATCGACAGCGTGGACCGCATCCCCGAGTTCGTCAGCCGCGCTTTCAATCTGGCGACATCCGGTCGGCAGGGCCCCGTTGCCTTGGTCATGCCGGAGGACATGCTGGACGACAAGATCGCTATGCCCGATGCGCCGCCGGCGATCACTGTGCAGCCGGAACCGTCGGAAAGCCAGATGGCGGCCTTCCGGGCGTTGCTGGAGAAGGCGCAGCGGCCGTTTTTGATTTCCGGATCGGTGCTGTCCGAGCGGGCGGTCAACGATCTGACGGCCTTCGCCGAGGCCAACCGCATTCCGGCGACCGTCGGCTTCCGCCGCCAGGATTGTTTCGACATGACCAGCCCGTGCTATGCGGGCGACATCGGTTACGGGCCGATCCCGGCGGATTTGGCCGACCGGGTCAAGGAGTCCGATTTGATCATCGCCGTCGGCAGCCGGTTGAACACGATCATCACGCAGGATTTCACCCTGTTCGACCGGCTCGGCGACAATCAGGAACTGGTGCATGTGCACCCGGCGTCGGAAGAAATCGGGCGGCTGTATACGCCGGTGCTGGGGATTCAGGCGGGTACCGCGGAATTCGCCGCCGCGGCGCGGGCCATGTCGCCGGTGGGCAGCGATCATCGCACCAAATGGGTCGAGGATGCGCATGGCGCCTATCTCGAGACCCTGACGCCGCCGCCCTGCGATGCGCCGCTGGATCCGGGGCAGGCGATGCTTCAGCTTCAGGGGTGGCTGCCGGACGATGCCATCGTGACCATCGATGCGGGCGCGTATTCGAGCTGGCCGCTCCGCTTCCTGCGCTTCAAGCGGCCGATGCGGTTGCTGGCGGGCAATTTGGGCGCGATGGGATCGTCGGTGCCGGCGGGGGTCGCCGCGGCGATCACCTGTCCCGACCGGCAGGTCGTCTCGATGTTGGGCGACGGCAGCGCGTTGATGACCGGGCAGGAAATCGCGACTGCGATGCAAAATAAGGCGAAACCGATCGTCATCCTATTCAACAACGGGATCTACGGCACGATCCGGCTGAACCAGGAAAACCACTATCCCGGTCGCGTCAGCGGGACCGATCTGGTCAATCCGGATTTCGCCGCTTGGGCGCGCTCCTTCGGGGCGCATGGCGAGGCGGTGGAACGCACCGAGGACTTTCTGCCCGCGTTGGAGCGCGCCAAGGCGAGCGGGACGGCGGCGTTGATTGAGTTGCGGATCGACGAGGATTTGGTGTCGTCGCGTACGACGCTGAGCGCGGCCCGCGATAAGGCGCTGGCGGAACAGATCGCCGATTAAGCCTTAAACCGCGATGGCGTGTTTCGCTTCGGTCTCCGTGGACCGTAGATAGAAATCGAAGACCGATGCGACGACTCGGACAAGGACGTGATTTTCCGGCGGGATGTGGACGATTCCGTTTTCGAACTCGATCAGGCCGTCGCGTTGCAATTGATGTAGTGAGTCGACTTCTTCCGCGAAGTCGTTGATCGAATAGCCGTATTGATCGGCGATTCGATCGATGTCCACCGTCATGTCGCACATCACCCGTTCGATGAGGGCGCGGCGCGCATGGTCCTCGTTGCCGGTGGCGATGCCTTTGACGATCGGCAATCTGCGCTCCTCGATACAGCTTCGCCAACGCCGGACATCCGTTTCGTTCTGTGCGTAACCCCGTGGTGACACGCCGATGGCGGACGCGCCGAATCCCAACAGGGTGTCGGCCGAGTCGGTCGTGTAGCCCTGGAAATTCCGTCGCATGCTGCCCGTCGCGTGACTCTCGGCCATTTCCGTCGTGGGCAGTGCGAAGTGATCCATGCCGATGGGCTGGTAGCCGGCGTCGGCCAGGAAGGCGGAAACCGCGTCATGCTGCGCGTGGCGATCCTCGGGGGACGGCAGCAGGGATTCGTCGATGAGCGTTTGATGCGATTTCATCCAGGGCACATGGGCGTAGCCGAACAGGGCGATCCGGTCCGGCTGCAGCTTTAGGACTTGATCGGCCGACGCCAGGAGGCTGGGCACGGTTTGGTGCGGCAGGCCATACATCAGGTCGACATTGATGTCCTCGACCCCGGTTGCCCGGAGCCCGCCGATCACATGCTCGATCTTTTCATAGGGTTGGATGCGGTTGATCGCCTTCTGCACGGTCGGGTTCAAATCCTGTACGCCGAGACTGGCGCGGCTGATGCCGGCGTCGGCGCAGGCGGCGATGAATTCGTCATCGGTCGAGCGCGGGTCGAGTTCGATGGCGATTTCGCTTTCCGCATGGATATCAAATTGTTGATGAAGATGTTTCACCAGACGCCTTAGGCCTTCCGCGCCCAACGTGTTAGGCGATCCGCCGCCGAAATGGATGTGGCTGATCGGCATGCGGCCGGGGAGCGTTTCGGCGACCAGGTCGATCTCCGCCAGCATGTGGTCCAGGTAATCCGCGATGATGCCGCGACGGCGCACGACCCGCGTGTTGCAGCCGCAAAACCAGCAGAGTTCGCGGCAGAAGGGCGTGTGCATATACAGCGAGACCGGAGATGCCGGATCGAGGGCGGCGAGCCAGTCCCGATAGTCTTGCTCGCCGATGCCGTCATGGAAATGCGGGGCGGTCGGATAACTGGTGTAGCGCGGGAGGCGGCGCGTGAGCAGGTCTTTCGATTGGTTACCATTAAAACAGGGTCAGTGTGCTGTGGCTTAACCGCATTGATCGAAATCAAATTTCCGTGGTTTGGAGCCGTTCTTAGCAGTTGTGGATCGTTTGCCGACCCTTGACCGGCGAGCCGTTTCGGAATAAGAACAAAAAGAGAACATTTGATGATGAAGGCCTTTTATATGCTCGAACAACGAAGCGACCCGCTGGTCGATCTCCGGGCCCGTATTGCCCGGCTGGAACGCGGCGAAACCGGCGCGGGGTGCTACCCGGCGATGCCGTTTGGCATTCCCTCGATCGATGCGGCGTTGCCGGGCGGCGGGCTGGCCAGCGGGGCGGTGCATGAGGTGACGGGCAGCGCTGCGGGCGGCTTCGTATCGGTGCTTGCAGGGCGGACGGACGGGCCGGTGCTGTGGTGCGTCATGGCGCGGTCCGGCGCCGATCTCTACGGGCCCGGTCTGGCGGCATTCGGTCTCGATACGGATCGGCTGGTGATCGCCCGCTGTATGACGGCGGAGGACATGTTGTGGGCGATGGAAGAAGGATTGCGTGATCCCGGCCTTGCCGCAGTGGTCGGCGAGCCGGACCGCGCGGTCGCCTTGACCGCCAGTCGCCGGCTGCAACTTGCCGCCGAGACAGGCGGCGGCACCGGTTTGGTGCTGCGGCGGGGGGCGGGCAAGGGCGATCTGTCGCCGAGCGCGGTTTTCAGCCGGTGGCAGGCGGATTCCGCGCCGTTGCTGGGGGTGCCGGAAATGGCGCGGCCTTTCATCGGCGGAACGCGCTGGCGGTTGGACCTGTTGCGCTGCCGCGGCGGAATCGGCGGCATGAACAAGACATGGCTGGTGGAATGGTGTGATGCGACGCGTGATCTCTCTTTGGTTTCCGACATTGTCGATCGACCGGGTGCGGCGCGGGAAGGGCAGCGCCTGGCGGGATGATCCGGCCAAGCCGGTCGCACTGGTCGCCGAAACCGCGGGCCGGATCGTCGTCACGGCGGTCAGCGACGCGGCCTCGGCGGCGGGGATCGTGCCCGAGATGGCGCTGGCCGACGCGCGGGCGGTGCTGCCGGGGCTCCGGACGATGCCGGCCGACCCGGAAGCGGATGCGGCGCTGCGGAATCATATCCTGTCGTGGTGCGGGCGCTACACTCCCTTTGCCGCGCCGGAAGGGACCGACGGCGTCTGGCTCGACGTGACCGGCTGCGCGCACCTGTTCGGCGGCGAGCAGACGATGCTGGACGATCTTTTGGCGCGGTTTGGCAATATGGGGCTGCGCGGACGGGCCGCCCTGACCGGTACGCCGGGCGCGGCCTGGGCTTTATCGCATTACGGCGCGGCCTGTTCGATCGCGGCGTCCGAGGCGATCCGCGACAGGATCGCGGGACTGCCGGTCGCGGCGTTACGCCTTGGCGCGGCGACGGCGGCGGGGTTGACGCGTCTCGGCCTGAAGCGGGTCGGCGATCTCTACGACTTGCCGCGGGCGCCGTTGACCGCGCGGTTCAGCGGCGAGGTGTCCTTGCGGCTCGATCAGGCGCTCGGCCGGGTCGAAGAACCGATATCGCCGCGCCAACCGCCGCCGCGCTATCGCGTCCGCTTGGCCTTTCCCGATCCGATTGGGCGGACCGACGACATCGAGGCCGGGTTGCGCCGCTTGCTGCATGAACTGTGCGAGCGGTTGGGCCAGGCGCAACGCGGCTGTCGGCGGCTGGATCTGACGCTGTACCGGGTCGACGGGTCGCTCCAGACCGTCAGTGTCGGGACGTCCGCCCCGGCGCGGGACGCGGCGCATCTCGCACGGCTTTTCGCCGAACGCCTCGGCACGCTCGATGCCGGTTTCGGGGTCGAGGCGATGGTCCTGGCCGCCCCGGTCACCGAACCGCTGGGCGCGGTGCAGATCGACAGGCCCGCCCGGGCCTCAAGCAGGCCGAAGGCCGATAGGCCATCCAAAGACTCCTCAAGCAGGCCGAAGGCCGATAGGCGGGCGAAACCCGTCTCAAGCAGGCCAGAGGCCGATAGGCGGGCGAAACCCGTCTCAAGTAGGCCAGAGGCCGATAGGCGGGCGAAACCCGCCTCAAGTAGGCCAGAGGCCGATAGGCGACAAAAAGACTCAAATATCTCGCCGTTGCTCGACCGGCTCGGCAACCGGTTGGGGTTCGACCAAGTCGTCGCTTTGCGGCCGCGCGAGAGTTTCCTGCCGGAATACGCGGTCGAGACCGTTCCCGCCGCCGCCGGGGACGGGGATATTCCGTGGCGGCCGGGGCCGGTTCGCCCCTTGCGCCTGTTGGCTCGGCCCGAACTGTTGGAGACGCTTGCCGCCGTGCCCGAGAATGGCCCGCCGGCGGCCTTTCGGTGGCGGCGGGTGCAGCATCGGCTGAAGGCGGCGGAAGGGCCCGAGCGGATCGCACCGGAATGGTGGCGGCTCGACCCCGGCTGGGACGGCGGCGCGCGCGATTACTGGCGGGTCGAGGACGAGACGGGCCGGCGTTTCTGGCTGTTCCGTGAAGTGCGCCTCCGGCGGGACGGCACGTCGCGATGGTTCTTGCATGGATTGTTCGCATGATGGCGCCCGACTATGCCGAGCTTCAGGTCACGACGAATTTCAGCTTCCTGCGCGGGGCGTCGCATGCGCATGAACTGGTGGCCTGCGCCGTCGAGCTGGGTCACACGGCGATCGCCGTTGCCGACCGCAACAGCCTCGCCGGCGTCGTGCGCATGCATATCGCCGCCAAGGACGCGGATCTGCCGCTGCTGGTCGGCGCGCGGCTCGATCTGACCGACGGGGCGAGCCTGCTGGCCTTTCCCGAAGACCGCGCCGCTTATGGCCGGTTGTCCCGCCTGATCACGGTCGGCCGCCGCCGCGCGCCGAAGGGCGAGTGCGAGTTGACCCGCGCCGATGTCTTCGAACATGGGGCGGGGATGGTTTTCGTCGCGCTGCCGCCGGAGGGACCGGAAGAACCGGGCGATTCAAATAATGGTTTCGCGGCGGAGCTTTCCGCGCTGGCGGCGGCTTTTCCGGGGGCGTGTTACCTCGCGGGGCAGAATCTGCTGCGCGGCGACGATACGCAGCGGCTCGCCTGGCTGGTGGAAATCGCCGACGCTTGCGGCGTGCCGCTGGTCGCGACGAACGACGTGCATATGCATGAGGCGTCGCGGCGGCCGCTGGCCGACGTGCTGATCTGCATTCGCGAGCATTGCACCATCGACGACGCGGGCTACCGCCTGGTTGCGAACGGGGAACGCCATCTCAAATCCGCCGAGGACATGACGCGGCTGTTCGCGGCCTATCCCGACGCGGTGGCACGGACGCAAGAGATCGTGCAGCGCTGCCATTTCAACCTCGACGAATTGCGTTACGAATACCCCGACGAAGTAACCGGCGGCGGCCGCACGCCGCAGGAAGAACTCGTTCATCAGACCTGGGAAGGCGCGAAGGGGCGCTATCCCGGCGGCGTCCCGAAGGCGGTGAAGGCGGTGGTCGAACACGAACTCGACCTGATCGGGCAGCTTGGCTACGCGCCTTATTTCCTGACCGTGTACGACATCGTCCGCTTCGCCCGCGAACGGCATATCCTTTGTCAGGGGCGCGGTTCGGCGGCCAATTCCGCCGTCTGCTACTGCCTCGGCATCACGGCGGTCGATCCGTCGAAGCTCGACCTGCTGTTCGAACGCTTTGTCTCGACCGAGCGCAACGAGCCGCCCGACATCGACGTGGATTTCGAGCACGAACGGCGCGAAGAGGTCATCCAGTACATCTATGACAAATACGGCCGCGACCGGGCGGGCATGACGGCGGTGGTATCCTGTTATCGTGCGCGCGGCGCGGTCCGCGAGGTGGGTAAGGCGATGGGCCTTAGCCGCGACACCGTAACCGCGCTGGCGGGGCAGGTCTGGGGTTGGTCCAGCGACGGTATCGACGAGGATCATGTGCGGGAGATCGGCCTCGATCCGACGGATCGGCGGCTGCGGCAGGCGCTGCTGCTGACCGCGACGCTGATCGGCTTTCCGCGCCACCTGTCGCAGCATGTCGGTGGTTTCGTGATCAGCCGCGGCCCGTTGACCGAGACCGTGCCGATCGAGAACGCGGCGATGGAAGACCGCACCGTGATCGAGTGGGACAAGGACGACCTGGACGCGCTCGGCATCCTCAAGATCGACGTGCTGTCGCTCGGCATGCTGACCTGCATTCGCAAGGGTTTCGACATGATCCACCGGCATTTCGGCAAGGAGTACGACCTGGCGACCGTGCCGACGGAGGATCCGGCGGTCTACGACATGCTGTGCGACGCGGACTCGATCGGGGTGTTCCAGGTCGAGAGCCGGGCGCAGATGGCCTTCCTGCCGCGCATGAAACCGCGCGATTTTTACGATCTGGTGATCGAGGTCGCGATCGTCCGGCCCGGGCCGATCCAGGGCGACATGGTGCATCCCTATCTGCGGCGGCGGAACGGCGAGGAACAGGTGGACTATCCGTCCGAAGCGTTGCGCGAGGTGCTGGGCAAGACCCTCGGCGTGCCGCTGTTCCAGGAACAGGCGATGAAGATCGCCATCGTCGGGGCCGGGTTTACGCCGTCCGAAGCGGACCGGCTGCGCCGCGCCATGGCGACTTTCCGCCGCGTCGGCACGATCCATAGTTTCCGCGAGAAGTTCGTCGCCGGGATGGTGGCGCGCGGCTACGACGCCGATTTCGCCGACCGCTGTTTCCGGCAGATCGAAGGCTTCGGCGAATACGGCTTCCCGGAAAGCCACGCGGCGAGTTTCGCGATGCTGGTCTATGTCTCCGCCTGGATGAAATGCCATTACCCGGCGGTCTTCGCGGCGGCCTTGCTGAACAGTCAGCCGATGGGCTTCTACGCGCCGGCGCAGATCGTGCGCGATGCGGTCGATCACGACGTGACCGCGCTGCCGCCGGACGTGAACCGATCCGGCTGGGATTCGACGCTGGAGGTCAACGCCGAGTCCATCGGCGGGCTGGCGCTGCGGCTTGGGCTAAGGCAGATCAAGGGCCTGTCGGAAGAGCACGCGCTTTGCCTGGTCGAGAAACGCAACAACGGCTATTGGGACCCGGCGGCGCTGTGGCGGCGGACCGGGCTGCCGGCTTCCGTACTCGAAGCCCTAGCCCGCGCCGACGCTTTCGGGTCGATGGGGCTGAAGCGCCGCCAAGCGCTGTGGATCGCCAAGGGACTGGGCGATTCCCCGTTACCGCTGTTCGCCGGGATCGAAGGCAGCGAGCGGGGCGACGAGCCGATGGTCGACCTACCGGAAATGTCGATCGGCGAGGAGGTGGTGGAGGATTATTCCTGGATGCGCCTGTCGCTGAAACGCCATCCGCTCGACCTGCTGCGCGGCCGCATGACCCTGATGGGCGCCATCCCCGCGGCGCGGCTGGTCGAGACGAAGGACGAGGCCCGCGTGACCGTCGCCGGGCTGGTGCTGGTGCGTCAGCGGCCGGGCAGCGCCAAGGGCGTCATCTTCATCACCATCGAGGACGAGACCGGCGTCGCCAACATCATCGTCTGGCGCAAGACCTTCGAGCGGTTCCGCCGCGTCGTGATGACCGCGCGGCTGCTGCGGGTGACCGGCAAGTTGCAGCGCGAGGGTATCGTCACCCATATCGTGGCGGAACGGCTGGAGGATCTATCCGGGCAGCTGGACGACCTTGCGGACAAGGACGCGTTCGACCTGGCCGTCAGCCCCGCCGACGAGGTGAAGCGCGGCCTGCCGGTCGAGCCGCAGGAACGCGCGCTGCGCCGCCAAAAACCGCCGACCCCGATCCCGCGCCCGAAACACCCGCGCGAACAGGCGAAGGCGCTGTTCCCGTCTCGCGATTTCCATTAGGCTTCGACTAGTTTCGTGCCGAGAGGGGAACATCACCGTTGCCCACCGATAAGCGCTCAATTCAAACGGCGCCGCCAATCTTCAAGAACGACGCCATCGAACTGCGCCAATGCCGCCATGGCGTGATGTTGTACAGCGTCAACGACGCCTATATCGGCCGGTCGCTTCAGACCTATGGCGAATACTGCGAAGACGAAGTTCGGCTATTCCAAAAGGTCGTGCGGCCGGGGGACACCGTTCTCGATATCGGGGCCAACATCGGGGCGCACACGGTGTTTCTTGCCAATGCGGTCGGGCAGGACGGCCGGGTTATCGCCTTTGAGCCGCTGCGAAGCAATTTTCAGATGCTGTGCGCGAACCTGGCTCTCAATGGATTGCAGCATGTCGAGCCGATGCATGCGGCGGTCGGGCTTGAGGTCGGCACCGTGCAGGTGCCCCGCGCGGGGCTCATGAATGTCGGAAATCAGGGTGCTTTTTCCGTGAAGGATCCGCTTCCCGATGACGCCACGCTGGACATGGTTCCGATGACGACGGTCGATGCGCTTACCCTCGAGTCCTGTCACTTCATCAAGATCGATGTCGAGGGGATGGAGGAAGAGGTGCTTCGAGGCGCCGCCGCGACGCTCAAACGGCATCAGCCGATTTTGCATCTCGAGAACAACAAGAAAGATCAATCCCCCGCGCTCATCCAGACGCTTTTCGATCTGGATTACAGCTGTTTCTGGCATCCAAGCCGTTATTTCGATCCTGAAAATTATCTTGGTGTCGCGAAGAATATCTTTCGCAAGTCGGTCGAACTCAACATGGTCGCCGTGCCGCGGCTGGTTGCCCATCTCGTGGATGGGATGCCGTCGGTAAATTCCCCGGACGACTGGCCGGTCCAGCAATAGGCTCCGTTACGACATTCCCGTCAGTCCAGCTATCCGGCGGAGAACATCCCGAGCCAGCGCCACCACAGGAAATTCAGCGGCGTGATGACGATCACGTAGATCGCGGTATAAGCGAGGCACATTCGCACCGTGCGGCCGAAATCGACCCGGCCCAACAGCATCGCCGTCAGGACCGGGGCGACCTGATACGGCAGCAGGATCACCATGAAGCTGGTCACCTGCGACAGCATTGCGGTCTTGAGCGGCCAGCCGGTCGCCGCCGCGATGTCGGGGGCGAGCGGGGTCAAGACCGCCGCTGCGCCGGCCGGGTTCGCGGCCAGCGACATCAGCGATCCCATGCCGAGAATCGCGCCGAAGTTATAGGCGTCGCTGTCCGGCGACAGGCCAGAGACATCGATGAACAGCGCGCCCAGCGTCTTGGCGAGGCCGCTGTCCGCAACCACCGCGCCGAGGCCGATGATCCCGGCGGTAAAGAACCAGGGCGCGTAGTTGACGGACTCGCTCAGCGCTTTCGGCGGCACCAGTCCCGCGATCGGCAGCAGGCAGATGACCGCCGCGCCGAAGGCGACCCAGGCGGGCGCGATACCGTGCAGCGTGTCCGTGGCCCACAACGCCAAGGTCAGGACAAGCAATACGGTCAGGCGGCGCTCGTCCTTGCTCATTGCCGTGTGGCTCTCGGGATCGAGAGTGCGGGGTGCGTCGCTGCGGAACATCAGCATGACCAGCAGGAGGATCGCCAGGAAGGACAGCAACCCGGCGACCGGCATGTTGAGCAGGAAGAACTCGCCGTAGCGCAGCGTCACGCCGTAGATGCTTTCGATCAGGCCGCTCATCACCACGTTCGGCACGGTCGCGGGCAGCAGGCCCATCGGCGCCATCACGGTGCTGAACGCGGCGGCGAGGATCATCCCGTCACGGCCGCTGCTGCCGGGCTCGTATCCCATGCGGTCGGCCAGGGCGACGACGATCGGCACCAGCAGGACGACGCGGCTCATCGCCGACGGCATGACGAAGGCGAGGCCAAAGGCGGCCAGCGCTACGCCCAACAGCACACGCCGGTAGGAATGCCCCGTGCGCTGCAGCACCGCCTCGGCCATGCGGATGCCGAGACCGGTCCGCTGCACGGCGACGCCGAGCACGATGCCGCCGAAAATCAGCCACACCGCGCCTGCGTGAAAGCCCGAGAATACGACGGCGGGTTCGGCGACATGCAGGACCACGGCGAGCAGGAAGAAGAGAAAACTCGTGACATGCGGCGGCAGCACTTCGGTCGCCCAGAAGGCGACGGCGATGAACACCAGGCCGAGCGCCTTCATGGCGTTCGGCTCGATTCCATTCGGCGGCGGCAGGACCAAGAGCCCAGCGCCGATGACCACCATGATCCCGGCGATCAGTTTGGCGAAGAGCGGGGGCCCGTTGGCCGGGCCTTTTCTGTGAGCTGCGCTCATGGAGTCTCGGGTCTCGGGAAAGCGGATTGTGGATACCCGTCATAACAAAACCGAGCGGAAACGCCTAATACGGGGGATGACGGTCGGCAGATTCCCGTTGCATCGCCCTACAAATCGGCGCAGTTAGTCGGTTAGCGTACAACGCCCGGCCCCCGAAGAATGGTCCTCATTCAGCCGGACCGGCGACAGCAGTGCGTTTTCCGGAGACAATCGAAATGACAGCGATCTACGGACTGGCGCTGACGAGCGCATGCGTTCTGCTATTCGCCTATATGTTCAAAGCAAAAAATGCAGCTGCACCACCGAATTGGACGCAGTCGAAGATCCTGCTTCAGATCCTGATGTTCGCGTTATTCATCGGCGTCATTTTCGGGGTCGCCATTATCGTGCAATTTCTCGCAAGAATTCCGGCTGTGGAGTTCGGCCTTCTCGAAGGGGGACTGCTATGCGCGATCGTCGTTGCGACCGGTGTAATTTGGCGCAGCGTCCGGTCGAGCCTGCCGGCGCCCGACGATACGCCGTAGCGTTTCCGTCGAGCATCCCGAGCGGTTCGACTGTTCGCTCGACCTTCCTGCGTTTTGCCGTGTTTCGCCGGTCCGGATAGACTCGCGGCTGATCACTTGGTTGGCCGTGTCATCGCTGCCGGCATCCAGAAGGAATTTGGCCATGACCGAACAGGGCGTATCTCCAGGCGTCGATGAACCCGCATCTACCGAAACCCTGATCATCGACGAGATCGAGATCATTCCGCTCGACTTGCTGCCGAGCCTTCGGCGGACGTTACCCACGGGACCGATCCAATATGGCGAGACCGGTATGGTCGGCCGGTCGGTGCTTGTGGCGGTCCGCGCCGGGGGCATCACCGGGTGGGGGCAGATCCGGCCCGTTAATCCGTTCCAGGCCGATACGGCATCGAGCGCCGTCGCCGCGCTGCGCGATTACTATGCGCCGTTGGCGGTCGGGCGCAATGCCTTCCACCGTGCGGCTCTTCTACGCGAGATGACGCGAAAGCTGCCGCCGAACTCGGCCGCCCTGGCGATGTTCGATGTGGCACTGCACGATCTGCTCGGGCGGGCGCTCGGCGTTCCGGTTCACGCTTTGCTGGGCGGTGCGTGCAAGGAACGGATGCCGCTCGAATGGTCGGTGGGCGCGGGCAGCGTCGACCAGATGGTGTATGAGGCGGGGCATGCGTTCGCCGATTACAAGACGCCGTATATCTGCTTCAAGGTCGGACCGGCCGCAAAGCTCGCGGAGAATGTCGAGGCCCTGCATCAGGTGCGCGAGCAGCTCGGCGACACCGTCCGGCTTGCGCTCGATGCCAACGGCAGTTTCTCCGCCCGCGAGGCGATCCAGTTGGCGGAAGGGCTCTGGGACGTCGAGATCGCCTATTTCGAGCAGCCGGTCGAAGGCTGGGACGTCGCCGCGCTGAAACGTGTTCGCGATCATGCGGGCATGCCGGTTATGGCCGACGAATCCGTCTACACGCCGCAGGATGCGATCAAGGTCGTGCAGGCCGAGGCGGCGGACGTGCTCGGCATCAAGCTCTATAAGAGCGGCGGCCTCTGGCGCGGCCGGCAGATCGCCTTGGTCGCCGAGGCGGCCGGCTACGATGTGAATTGCGCGGGCACGGCGAACGGGTCGCATCTGGAAGCGTTGGCGGCGGCACATCTGGGTGCGTCGGTGCCCAATCATGCCTTCGGCGCGGAGTTCACCATGGGATTGCCGCAGGTCGCGGAAGATCCGATCGTCCCCGATCCGGTGATGGAGATAGTGGACGGTAACTGCACGGTTCCGACGGGCCCTGGCCTGGGGGGCGTGGTAGACGAGGTGGCGGTGGAAAAACACGCGATCGAGCGAATCCGCGTCGTCTAGTCCGTCTCTTATTCCTCCGGCTCGGTGGTGAACATCAGCGGGTGACCGGCCCGGCGGCCGGCCTCCGTCGCTTCGGTGGCCTTCGTTTCCGCGATATCCTTGGTATAGACCGCGACGACACAGACGCCGCGTTCGTGCGCTGTCAGCATGATGCGGTTCGCCTTGCCTTCGCCGATACCGAAGACCGAACGCAGCACCACCACCACGAACTCGCGCGGCGTGTAATCGTCGTTAAGTAGGATGACCTTGTGCATCGGCGGCCGTTTGGTCTTCGGCCGTGTTTTGGTATCGGGACCGACAAGGGGGTTGCTCATCTCGCCCTGTCACCATGCGTTGTGACGTTCAAACAGCTAACGCCGGAATCTTGGCACGCCTTACGGTCCACGTCTATCCGTTGAGGACCCGGCGCCGTATCGCCGTTTAGTCCTTACGCCACCCCGTCGAGAACTTGCATTGCGCGAACGGTGACTTCGACGGACATATCCAGAAAATCTTCCGGTTTGCCGTCATAAGTGCCCGAGACGGGGACGGCTTGCGCCGGCTCGCGGGCGACGGCGATGGGTACCAAGTTGTGGCCGCCGTGGGAGCCGTTGGTCGGATCGAATTCGACCCATCCGGCGCCCGGCAGATACACCTGCACCCAGGCGTGGGTCGCACCGGCGCCCGTGGTCTCGCTTTCCATGCCATCGATCGCGGGATCATAAAGGTAACCGCTGACGAACCGGGCGGCGAGGCCGACGCTGCGAACGGCTTCCATCATGAAGACCGCATAATCCCGACAACTGCCGCTGCCGATCTCAAGCGTCTCCGATGGTGTTTGCACACCGGGCTCGGTCCGCTCCATATACCTGAACTCATCCCGAATCGCACTGGTGACCTTAACGAGAAATTCTTCGGTATCCGTGCTGCCAGCGTCGGTCAGAAAACGCCGGGTCCATTCGGTGATTTCGCGCCCGGGGTCCGGGTAGTGGCGTTCGATCGTTCGTCCGAGGTCGGGCACCTCGCGCAGCGGGTAGCTGAACGGCAGCGTCTGCGCATATTCCTCGATTGGGAAATTGGCCCGGTTGAAGGGGTAACGATCGATGACGATCATCGACTCGAAATAGAGTTGGTCCGATGGCGCCTCGAATCGGGCAACGGCGACGGAGTTGCTGAAGACGTCGTGTAGCCAGTGAACCTTGGCCTGGGGCTGGATTGTCAGTTCGGCATTCAACAGCCGCAGGTCGTGGCTGTCGCGCGGTCGGAACATCAGCCGGTGTTCGCCGAAATTCACCGGTCTTCGATACGAATAGGTCGTCTTGTGGTCGACTGTCAGCCGCTGCAACCGCGCCGCTCCGTCATTGGGCCCGCAGAGGGGCGATTATCCGAAATAGGTTTTGCCGACCTCGTCGGAAACCTGGCCGAGCGCGATTTGTAGGTCGTCCAGGAACTTGTGAAGTCGGCGCGATGTTACCCGATGGCCAAGACCCGTTTCAAGGCAGAAAACCAACGCTTTCCGGCTCTTTTCAAGGTCAGTTTCCCGGATCCCGCCATGGTGTTTTTCCAGGTCTTCCAGCCGGTCCGAAACGCGGTCCACACAGAGGGCCACGGCGCGTGGGAATTGCTCATCATACAACAGGAATGCCGCGATATCCTGCGGGGTGTTGGATGTCGGATATTGGCTTTTGAAGGCATGATAACCGGAAACCGACCGGAGCAAGACATCCCGTTGGACCGCGGCGAGCGCCTCGCCATCCTCGCCCCGCAACCGGTCATAGCCCATGTCGAGGACACGGGTGGTTTGGTCCGCACGTTCGATATATTTGCCCAACTGATAGAAGCACCAGGCTTCGCCGCGGAAGAAGGTTCCCTCGGCAATCCCTTCGAAGGTCTGGCAGTCGATTCGGATATCGGCGCAGATTTGCGCGACGTTGGTCAGCCAGATATCGCGTTTGGTGAGGGTCGATAGCCGATAGTGAAAGACGTTGAGATGCGTCCACATTTCCGTGCTGATCAGATGGCGGATGGCGCGCCCGTTCTCGCGCGCGGCGGCAATCGAGCCGGAGATCGACGATGGATTGTGGTAGTCGCGAATGTAGAAATTGAGAACAGATTCGGCGTCCGGCGTTTCGTAGGAGTCCAAGAATCGTTCCGTGTCGGCGTACAAGTCCAAGACGTTTTGCCAATTCGGTCCGGTCGTGCCGTCGCGCGCGTAGGTCTCGTTGATGTCGAGCAGACGTGCCAAATTCTCGGCCCGCTCCAGATAGCGGCCCAGCCAATAGGTGTTGTTCGCGAACCGGGCGAGGAGATTGGATTTAGGCAAGGACCCAGGTGTCCTTCGAGCCGCCGCCTTGCGACGAATTCACCACCAGCGACCCACGCTTCAGCGCGACCCGCGTCAGGCCACCCGGCAGCACCCAGGTCGATTTGCCCGTCAGCGCGAAGGGGCGCAGGTCGACGTGGCGTGGTTCGAGCGCCCGTCCGATCAGCGTCGGCGAAACCGATAGTTTGATCATGGGTTGGCTGATGAAATTGGCCGGATCGTCTTTAAGCTTGCGCCGAAGCTGGCTCAGCTCGCGTTTGCTGGCGCGCGGCCCGACGACGACCCCGTAGCCGCCCGCTTCGCCGACGGGCTTGGTCACAAGCTCGTCTAGATGATCCATGGTCTTGGCCAGACCTTCCGACTCGCGGCAGATATTGGTATCGACGTTGTCGAGGATCGGGTCTTCGTCCAGGTAATACCGAATGATCCGCGGCAGATAGGCATAGACCGCCTTGTCGTCGGCGACGCCGGTGCCGAGGGCGTTTGCGAGTGTGACGTTGCCCTTCTGATACGCGCGAAACAGGCCGGGCACGCCGAGCAGGCTGTCCGGGTTGAAGGCTTCCGGGTCGAGGAAGTCGTCGTCGATCCGGCGGTAGATCACGTGAACCGGCTCCAGGCCGTCGGTGGTCCGCATGTAGACCTTGTCGTTCTCCACGACGAGGTCGCGGCCTTCGACCAGCGGCGCGCCCATCTCGCGCGCCAGGAAGACATGTTCGAAATAGGCGGAGTTGAACACGCCGGGCGACAACAGGGCGATCGTGGGGTCCGTGACGCCGGCGGGCGCCACATCCGTCAGCGTCTGCGCCAGGCGGCTGCCGTACTCGTCCACATTGGCGATCGGGATGTCGCGGGCGAGATCGGAAAAAGCCCGCATCATGAGGTGCCGGTTCTCGATGACATAGGAGACCCCGGACGGAATTCGGGCATTATCTTCAAGCACGCAAAGCTTGCCCTTTTCATCCCGTACGATGTCCGTGCCACAGATATGGACGTAGGTTCCCTGCGGCGGATCGAAGCCGCACATCTCCGGGCGGTAGTCGGGATTTCCCTTGACCAAATCTTCCGGAATGATCCCGTCCTTGATGACCTGTTCCTTGTGATAGATGTCGTGCAAGAACAGGTTCAGGGCCGCGACCCGCTGCTTGACCCCGCTCTCGATCTGTTCCCAGTCCTTTGGCGACAATATCCGGGGCACGACATCGAACGGCAGGATGCGGTCGATGGCCTCGTTCTCGGTATAGACGGTGAAGGTGATGCCGAGGTTGAAGAGTTCCCGTTCGGCATCCCGCACCCGCCGTCGCAACGTCGCGATATCCATCGCGTTTAGTCGATCGCGGATCGCCCGGGTGTGGCCGAGACCGCGTCGGCCGAACATCTCGCAGAAATATTCGTCGTGATCGTATTGCGCCAACAAGCCGTCACTTTGCGCCGCCGGTCGCGGTCTTTTGCTCATGAGTAACGGCCGAATGTCATCGGTGCCAAGCGTGAAAGCTTCGTCATTTCATGAGTATCTTATCGAAGCAGTGGGACAGGTAAACCGAAGATTGCGAATTGGACGACGGTGGCAACCGCCCGGCCGCTTTCCTGGGTGGCCGAATCCGCCGCATAATAGGGAAGGGAGGACTGACACGTCATGAGTATGGAAATTCACCCGCTTGGACCGGCGCTCGGTGCGGAGGTCGTCGGGGTCGATGTGCGTCATCTCTCGGCGGATGAGTTCACGGCGATCCATCAAGCGCATCTCGATTATTGCGTCATTGTCCTACGCGACCAGCATCTGACGCCATCGGAGCACATCACCTTTTCGCGCCGGTTCGGCGATCTGGATTATCAGGTGCTCGATCAATACGCGCTGCCCGAGCATCGCGAGATCCTCGTGCTGTCGAACAAAGCGGAAGACGGCAAACCGCTCGGCCTGCCGGACGGCGGCCGACGGTGGCACACCGATATGTCCTACAACGAGATTCCGCCGCTGGGGTCGTTGCTCTACGGCCTGGAGATACCGCCGGAAGGCGGCGAAACCAAATTCGCCAACATGTATGCGGCGTATGACGCGCTGGACGAGGAGACGAAGCGGCGAATCGGCGGATTGCGCGCGGTGCATGACTACATTCGCCACTACAAGGCCGCCGATGCGAAAAGCGGCGGCAAACGCGCCAAGATGACGGAAGAACAAATGGCAAGCTTAAAGCCGGCGGTTCATCCGATCGTCCGGACGCATCCGGAAACCCGGCGGAAGGCGCTCTACGTCGACCAGGGGCATACGATCGCGATCGAAGGCATGGCGGACGCAGACGCGCAGGTGTTGATCACGTCGCTCTACGAGCACGCCATCCAGCCGCAATTCATCTACACGCACACGTGGCGGCAGTTCGATGTGGTGTTCTGGGACAACCGCTGTGTGCTGCATCAGGCGCAGCCCTACGATCAGACGAAATACATCCGCCACATGCACCGGACCACGGTGAAAGGCACGCGGCCGGTTTAGGCTCGCTCAGACTTCGGTATCGTTCCGCCGCAGGTAATCCAGCACGTTGGCGAGCGGTTCGACGTCGCCGAATTTCGCGTCGATGTCGAACAGGTTCCACTCGACGACGCCGGGCACGCGGTCGCCGACGCATTCGCGGACGACGA
Source organism: Alphaproteobacteria bacterium (assembly GCA_965228425.1). Lineage (GTDB taxonomy): Bacteria > Pseudomonadota > Alphaproteobacteria > UBA8366 > UBA8366 > JAJFJD01. Next base: position 2,089,347 of record OZ245815.1, read on the forward strand.
TCGGCCGGAAACCTTCCGCGATCGCATCCTCGACCGTGTGGCGCACGCAGCCGGCCATGGTGACGCCGGTGACGATGACGGTGTCGACATTCTGCGACCGCAGGTACCCGGCGAGATAGGTGCCGTGAAAGGCGGAGGCGCGTTTCTTCACGATCACCTGTTCGGTCGGCAAGGGCGCGATGCGGTCGTCGATCTCGCAGGCCTCGCTGCCTTCGGTCAGCACCTCGACCGGTATTTTCAAATGCCAGAGTCCAGTGTCGCTGTTCGGGCCGTCCGGGCTGCGGTAGGCGGTGGTCGTATAGATGATCGGAATGCCCTTCGCGCGCGATGCGTCGAGCAGCGCCTGCACGCCCGGAATGATCGTATCCATGCCGTCGCAGGTGAAGGGATTGTCCGGCCGTGTCCAGGCGTTGGCCAGGTCGATGTTGATCAGCGCCGGCCGCTTGCCATAGCCGATCCGCCGCATGAACCCGCGATCCTGGTAGATCCCCGTGTCATGGTCGAAGATTTTGGCGAGCGCGTCTTTGATGTCGTCCGACATGGCGTGACTCCTGCTGCGATCCTGTTTCCGGCGATCCTAGCGTATCTTTCGGCGGCGTGCTGCAAGCCCAGGATTTGCCGTCTTTTGGCGTCCTGACCTATAAGAAATGATCTGATTCAATACGATCAAAGACGGATCAAGGAGAGGCAGCATGTCGGAAACCCGCATCTTGGCGGACTGGGTATCGAGCCTGCGGTACGAGGACATCCCCGAGGATGTGCGCGAGCATGCGCGGCGGTTCATTCTGGATAACTTCGGGTGTCAGATCGCCGGTGCGACGCTGCCGTGGAGCAAGACCTACTATGACATGATGAAGGCGACCCGCAGCGGCAGCCATTCGACGGTCGCCTTCTACGGGGACCGGATGTCACCGGACGACGCCGCCTTTCTGAACAGCACCTTCAACCACGCCAACGAGACCGATGACACGCATCTGAAAAGCCCGACCCATCCTGGCGGGATTGCGGTTCCGGCGGCCTTGGCGCTGAGCGAATTCGCGGGCGCTACGGGCGAGCAACTGCTGGTCGCGGTCGTTGCTGCTTACGAAATACAGATTCGCCTGTCCTGGGCCTGTTCGCCCTTCCTGATCTATCGCGGTCATCATCCGCCGGTCGGCGTCGGCCCCTTCGGTGCGGCCGCGGCGGGCGCGGTTTTGCTGGGTTTCGATTCCGATACCACGGTCAACGCGTTCGCGATTGCGGGCAGTCATTCGGCGGGCTTGATCGAATATACGAAGACCGGCGGCAGCGTGAAGCGCATTCACAGCGCCATTCCGACTCAGGCCGGTGTGCGGGCGGCGCTGTTTGCGCAGTCTGGGATCACCGGACCGCATTCGATTATCGAGGGGGAGAAGGGCTTCTGTAAGGTCTTCGCGGGGGAATACGACCTGTCCCGGCTGACCGACGGCCTGGGGTCGCACTATCATCTGCTCGACAACGGCTTGAAGCCGTATAGCTGCTGTCACCTGATCCACGCCGCGTTCGATGCCCTGGACAACGCGCGCGACGAAACGCCGTTGACGCCGGAGAATGTGAAAGCGATCACGGTGGCCACCAACAGTGAACCGATCCTCAGCCATATCGGGTCGATCACCGAGCCGACCGACATTCTCGGCGCCCAGTTCAGCCTGCCGTTCAGCATGGCGATGCGCCTGCATCACGGCGGGCGCGGCGTGAAGGGCGGCAACGGTTTCTGGGACTATGTCGATGTGGATTGTAAGGACCCGGCCCTGGTCGAAACCGCCCGCAAGGTGAAAGTCACCGTTGCCCAGAACGACAAATGGGAACGCGTCGACGAGGGCGCCGGGCTCGAGATCGAAACGACGGACGGCCGGAAAATCGAGGCCTGCGTGCCGTTCTCCAAGGGGCTGCCGGAGAATCCGCTGTCGCCCGCCGAGGTGGAGGAGAAGTTCCGCTATCTGGTCGATCCCGTGATGCCCGCGGGTGCGCCCGATGCCGTGGTGCAGGCCGTGGCGGGGCTCGAATCGATCACGGACATCGATGATCTGGTCCGGCTGTTGGTGGTGCCGCAAACGCCGGATGCCCGTGCCGCCGCCGAATAGCCGCTAGCGGTTCGCCGTTTCATCGAGCAGACGCCGGTACAGATCGAGCGTCTGCCCGACGATGATCGGCTCCGCGAAATCCATTTCGACCACTTGCCGTGCATTCGAGCCGAGCCGGCTGCGCAGGTCCGGGTCCGTCGCCAGGCGTTCGAGCGCGTCGGCGAGTGGTTCCACTGTTCGGACCGGTACCAGGAGGCCGGTTTCCTCGTGGCGGCATATTTCCCGGCAACCCGGAACATCCGTCGACACCATGGGAAGCCCCGACGCTGCGGCTTCCAGCAGCGCTTTCGGCAATCCTTCGCGATAGGACGGCAGGACCGCAATGCTGGCGCGGGCGTATTCGCCAGCCACATCGTCCGACGGTCCCACGACCTCCACTGCGCCCTCCGCGGCCCATCGGGTCAGGATCTCCTCGGAGATCGACGCCGGGTTATCGTCGGTCGGTCCGACGAGTCGAATACGGATCGCGACGCCCCGGTCCTTGAGCATTCGCGCGGCCTCGACCAGTTCGGCGATGCCCTTGTCATGTAGCATTCGGGAGGCGCAAACCGCGATCGGCGGGCCGTCCGCCGGGGTGCCGGGTCTGTAGTCGTCGGTGTCGACGCCGGAGCCGCGAATGAGGACAAGACGGTCGCGGCGGACCTTGGCGGCATCGGTCAGCAGCTTCATATCATCCGGGTTTTGCAGGATCATGCGGCTGTTGCGCCGGTTCAGGATCACGCGAAACAGAAGTTGGATCACGCTTCGCAGTGCCCGCGCCGTCGGCGAATTCGCGATAAACAGGAACCCCATGCCGCCCAGCGCATTCACGACGGCGGGCACGCCGGTGATCCAAGCGGCGATCGATCCATACAGCACCGGCTTGAGCGCTACGTGATGGACCAGATCCGGTCGCTCGCGCCGATATAGTTTGATCAGATCGCCTAGGGTCCGTAGATCGTGAATTGGATTGCGGCCGCTCCGTGTCAATCGGATCGGTGCAACGCGGAGGCCGGCGGCGCGTATGCGATCGGCATCGTCTCGGACGCGCGCCGCGATCACCACGTCGGCTCCCGCATCGCAAAGGGCGCGGCCAATCGGCAGTCGATGGAGCAGGAACGCCCAGTCCTCGGTGACGACCATCAGGACTTTCTTTCCGGCGAGGCTCGCGGTGTCCGTCACCAATCGCCTCGATGGGTCGAGGCCTGGCGGGGGCGGGGAAGGCGAGGTTGGCAGACGAAGCGCATAGCGCCCTCTATATACCGAAGTTCGATATTTGTCGCCGGGCGATGCACGCGTATGATCACCGCGCGGACCAGTGACCGAATGATATCTCGATGATCTTTAAGGACCCGCTTCCCAAATCCGACGCGCTGCGCGATGCGGTTCGCGCGTCGATCCGCTTCGACGAGGAACAATGCGTCGACGGTCTTCTGGATCAGGTGACGCTGACCAAAGCCAGCCGGGAACGGATCGGCCGCACGGCGACCGCGCTGGTTGAAGCGGTGCGGGCGATGCAGCCGGGCCAGGACGGGCTGGACGCGTTTCTTCATGAATACGAACTGTCGAGCCGGGAAGGCGTGGTCTTGATGTGCCTCGCCGAGGCGCTGTTGCGGATTCCGGATGCCGATACGCGGGACCGGCTTATCCGCGACAAAATCGGCGATGCGGATTGGGAAGGCCATCTCGGCCGGTCGGAGTCGCTCTTCGTCAATGCCTCGACCTGGGCGTTGATGCTGACCGGACGATTGGTGCGGCTGGATACCGACGACCGCGACCTGCCGGGGTTCATCGGCCGGCTGGCGGCGCGCAGCGGGGAACCCGTGGTCCGCGAAGCACTGGTGCAGGCGATGCGGATTATGGGCCGCCAGTTCGTCATGGGCCGCACGATCGCCGAGGCGCTGGAAAGGGCCGTGCCGGAGGAAGAGGCCGGCTATCGTCATTCCTTCGACATGCTGGGGGAGTCCGCCCGGACGACACCCGATGCGATCCGGTATTTCGAGGCCTACGCGGCGGCGATCGAGGCGATCGGTGCGGCGGCTTCTGGGCGGGGTCCGGTCGAGGGCCCGGGTATCTCGGTAAAGCTGTCGGCATTGCATCCGCGCTTCGAGTACGCACAGCGCGAACGGGTCATGGGTGAGCTGGTGCCGCGGCTCCAGGAACTCGCCCGAATGGCGAAACGCGCGGACATCGGCCTGACCGTCGATGCGGAAGAAGCGGACCGGCTCGATCTTACATTGGACGTAATTGCCGCGCTGTCCGCCGACCCTTCGTTGCGCGTTTGGGATGGGCTTGGGCTCGCCGTGCAGGCTTATCAGAAGCGTGCAGTGCCGTTGCTGGACTGGCTGGCCGACCTGGCCAAGTCGCATCGCCGGCGTCTCATGGTGCGTCTCGTGAAAGGTGCGTATTGGGACACTGAGATCAAGCATGGCCAGGAAGCCGGCCTGGACGATTATCCGGTGTTCAGCCGCAAGAGCGCGACCGACGTGTCCTATCTTGCCTGTGTCGGCGCATTGGCCCGCAACCGCACCGCCTTCTTCCCGCAATTCGCAACCCATAACGCCAATTCGGTTGCCGCGGTCCTGGAGATCATGGGCAAGCGGACCGACTATGAATTCCAGCGGCTCTATGGCATGGGCGAGGAACTCTATGCGCAGGTCGTCGGCCAGGACGCGATGGGCAAGCCGTGCCGTATTTACGCGCCGGTCGGCGGGCATAAGGATCTGTTGGCGTATCTTGTGCGCCGCTTGTTGGAGAACGGTGCGAATACGTCTTTCGTCAATCGCATCGTCGACGAGAAACTGCCGGTCGAGGAAATCGTGAGGGATCCGGTCGAGGTGACGCAGCGGCTGGAGACGCATCGGCATCCGGGCATTCTGCTGCCGGGTGATCTATATGAGCCGGAGCGAGCCAACTCGAAGGGTTGTGACCTAACCGATCCTCAGGAGCTGTCGGCGCTCCGCGACAGTCTGCTTGCATTTTCGGATACACAATGGACGGCTCGGCCGCTGACGGGAGCCGGACGAAAGGCGACCGGCGAAGAGGGGACCGCACGGCATGAACCGGTGGATCGTCGGAACATTGTTGGCCATGTAACGGATGCGACGGCTGAGGATATCGAAGCCGCTTTCACGGCTGCAGGGACGGCGCATTCGGGATGGTCGGCGTCTGCGGCGGAAGAACGGGCGGCAACGCTCGACCGTGCCTCGGAGTTGTTTGAGTCGCATCGGCCCGAACTAATGGCGCTGTGCATCCGGGAGGCCGGTAAGACGCTGCCCGATGCGGTCGCTGAAATTCGTGAAGCGGTGGATTTCCTGCGCTACTACGCGGCGCGCGCCCGCGCCGATTTTGCAGCACCAGTGGTTCTTCCCGGGCCAACGGGCGAGCATAACGCGATTTCGCTGCACGGCCGTGGTGCCTTCGTCTGCATTTCACCGTGGAACTTTCCCATGGCGATCTTCACCGGACAGATTGCCGCCGCGCTGGCTGCGGGTAATTGCGTGTTGGCGAAACCCGCGGAGCAGACACCGTTGATCGCTTTCCGGGTCGTGCAGCTATTGCATGAGGCGGGCGTTCCCGAAGATGTGCTGCATTACCTGCCCGGCGATGGCCCGCAGGTCGGCGCGCCGCTCGTCGCCGATCCGCGCGTGGCCGGTGTCGCATTCACCGGGTCGGGCGACGTCGCGCAGTCGATCAATCGGACCCTGGCGGCGAAGGACGGGCCGATCGTGCCGCTCATCGCGGAGACTGGCGGCCAGAACGCTATGATCGTCGATTCATCCGCGTTGCCTGAACAGGTCGTCGGCGATGTCCTCACCTCGGCCTTCCAAAGCGCCGGGCAACGATGTTCGGCGCTGCGGGTGTTGTATCTTCAGGACGACATCGCCGACCGCGTGGTCGAGATGCTGGCCGGGGCGATGGATGAACTTCGGATCGGCGACCCGGCATTTCTGGACACGGATGTCGGGCCAGTCATCGACGAGGACGCTAAAGCACGGTTGGACGCCCATGTGGTGCGGTTGGCGGAGGAAGCGCGGCTCATCCATCGGGTCACGTTGCCGGCCGAGACCGATCACGGTTGTTTTGTCGCGCCGGCGGCATTTGAAATCGATGGCATCGGGTATTTGGAGAGGGAGGTATTCGGTCCGATCCTGCACATCGTCCGGTATGATGCGAACCGGCTCGATGCGGTACTCGATGAAATCAACGCCACTGGCTACGGGCTAACCGTCAGCGTGCACACGCGCATCGACGATACAGCGGAGCATGTTTGTGCGCGGTTGCAGGTCGGTAATGCCTATGTGAACCGGAACCAGATTGGCGCGGTCGTCGGCGTGCAGCCGTTTGGGGGCGAGGGCTTGTCCGGAACCGGTCCCAAAGCCGGCGGGCCGCGATACTTGCATCGGTTCGCGACGGAACGGACCGTGTCCATCGATACGACAGCGTCCGGCGGGAATACGGCACTGCTGAGTTTGGACGATCCGACGGAGCAGTGACCGAAACGCACGGGCAATCGCGGTCAGTGCATGACGGCGGTTTCGGCGTGATGGACCATCCCCCGCGGGTTGGCGTGCCCATCCAGAATCAGGCCGGCTTCGGCAAGGCCTTGCGCAAACAGTCGTGCCGGATAGGTCGCGCGCCGCGCCGCCGTCGGATGCAGCCAATCGGTCAAGATGCTGGCGGCGGTTGCCGGATTGCCCCATTGCTGCGCCGACAGAAGGGTCAAATAAAGCCGTTCGTCGGCGCCGACATTCTTGCAACCGGGGCAGCGGAAATCCAGTTTTCTGCGCGCACCGTGGGCCACGACCGTAAAGAACTCATAGAATGGGCCGGCGTGGTCGAACAGCCGTGCGTGACGGAACATGTTTTCCAGGCGAGGGCAGGTCGGGCACTCGTCGCGAAAGCACTCGATCCAGACGCGTGCGGCCCAGACCGAGAAACGTTCGGGATAGTTTAAGCTGCAGATCGGCATTGGATCGTCGACGTCGGGGCGGGCGATTTGCTGAAGCATCATTCGCGATATCCTTGTCGGTAGGGAGGTGTGAAACTACCTTATATGCAAATAAGAATGAGTCGCAATTAGAAATTGGATAAACCCGCACGCTGGTGGAGGGCGGGGCTTTCGGGACGCGATTTCACGGCACCTAACCCAGGCAAGAGACTGAAAGCGCCGACATCATGGTGCTAAACTGAGTGTTAGTATTGCGAGTGAGAGGTGCGACAACTTGTCGTGTTGAGAATCACTTGCAACAAAGATGATGCTGCGATACGGTGAGGCTAGTTAAGAATCATTGTTAGTCGCATCACGGGCAAACTCGGCGGATACGACGACGAACAACGGGGATCATTCCTGATATGAAACTGCATCACTATGCCGCCGCTTTGGTGGCCATATCGACGGTCGGCATCGGATCAACCGCCGTACAGGCTGCGGAAGAAGTGAACATCTACTCCTACCGCCAGCCCTTCCTGATTAAGCCTTTCCTGGACGAATTCACAAAGCAAAGCGGTATCAAAGTGAATGTCGTCTTCGCCAAGAAGGGCATGGCGAAGCGTATCGCAAGCGAAGGCAAGAATACCAAGGCCGACGGCATTCTCACGGTCGACATCGCTCGCCTCAAGGCGCATGCAGATGCCGGGCTGCTGCAGCCGGTAAAGTCCGCTGTGTTGGAGAAGAACATCCCGGCGCATCTTCGCGATCCGGACAATCAGTGGTTCGGGCTCACGAAGCGCGCCCGCTTGATCGCGGTCTCCGCCGAGCGGGTCAAAGAAGGTACGATCAGCACCTACGAAGAACTCGCTGATCCGAAATTCAAAGGTAAGATCTGCACGCGCAAGGGCAGCCACGTCTATATGCGGGCGTTGGTCGGCTCGATGGTTGCGGCGCATGGCGAAGCCAAGGCCGAAGAGTGGGCCAAGGGCGTCGTCGCGAACCTCGCGCGTAAGCCGCAGGGCAACGACCGCGCACAGGTCAAGGCGGTGAAGGAAGGCGTCTGCGATATTGCCGTCATCAACAACTATTACTACGGCAAGATGAAGTTCAACAAGAAGAAGACCGAGCAGCAGGAATGGGCGAAGGCCGTCCGCCTGGTCTTCCCGAACCAGGAAAATCGCGGCACCCATGTGAATATTTCTGCCGCCGCGGTCACCAAATATGCGAAGAACCGCGACAACATGGTCAAGCTGCTCGAATTCCTGAGCGGTGATTTCGCGCAGGCCATGTATGCGTCGCAAAACTACGAATACCCGGCCAATCCGAACGTCGCGACCGACAAGGAAGTCGCCTCGTGGGGCAAGTTCAAGGAGGACAAGGTGAGCTTGAAGAAGATCGCCGATCTCTCCCCGACGGCACAGAAAATCGTCGACCGCGCCGGCTGGTAGCCGACAGTATCCTCCCCAAGCATGAAGGGAGTTCCCGGTAATATCCGGGAACTCCCTTTTGCTTAGGCGGTTTCCGACATTGACGGGCCGGAAGCTCTGGGTGCACAACGGCGAAATCGGCGCGCATCGCGGCGCCCTTGCGGACGGTTTCTGACTGAATGAGTGATTTCCCGACAAACGCACCCACGGGGCAGACCGGCGCCGCCGGCAGGCGCCGGTGGTTCAGCGGTTGGGCCATCGGGTTGCTCGTGGTCGCGGCGGTTGTGTCGCTGCCGATCCTGACGATCGTCACCATCGCCTTGACGCCGGCGCCAGAGGTGTGGCGGCACCTGTTCGAAACCGTGTTCTGGACCTATGTCGGGAACACGCTCGGCCTTGCCGTCGGGGTGGGGCTGGGCACCTTCCTGATCGGCACCGGCACGGCGTGGCTGGTCTGCAGTTACCGGTTTCCGGGTCGCCGCTTGTTTGAGTGGGCGTTGCTGGTCCCGTTCGCGGTGCCCGCCTATGTGATCGCATACACCTATACCGACCTGTTGGAATATGCCGGCACGTTGCAATCCGGATTGCGCGCGCTGTTCGGTTGGACCTCGCCGCGGGATTACTGGTTCCCGGAAATCCGGAGCCTCGGCGGCGCGATCACGATGCTGACGCTGGTCCTTTACCCGTATGTGTATCTGCTCGCCCGGTCGGCGTTTCTGCAGCAGTCCGCGGGAGTCTTGGAGGTTAGCCGCACCCTGGGCAAGGGGCCGTGGGAGACCTTCTGGGCCGTGGCGCTGCCGATGGCGCGCCCGGCGATCATCGTCGGCGTGACCCTGGTGCTAATGGAGACGCTGAACGATTTCGGCACGGTCGATTTCTTCGCGGTGCCCACGTTGACCCTGGGCATCTTCAATGCGTGGTTCGGCATGAGCAGCATCGAGGCGGCGGCGCAGCTCTCGCTCGTGTTGCTCGGCTTCGTCATGGTGCTGATTTACCTGGAGCGGCAGGCCCGTCAGGGTCGCCAGTTCCAGGAAACCCGCGCCCGGTACCGCACCCAATCGGGCCCCCGGCTGACCGGCCTTGCCGGCGGTTTGGCCTTCTTGGCCTGTGCGTTGCCGGTTGCTTTCGGTTTCATGGTCCCGGCGGCCGTGTTGCTGCGCTATTCCCTGATCCACTATGAGGTGAGCGCAAGCGCCGAATTCTTTTCCGCCGCCTGGCACAGCGTGTCGCTCTCCGGCGTCGCGGCGGCGGTCGCCGTCTGCGTCGGATTGTTCATGGCCTATGCGCTCCGCATTCACCAAGGCCGCGGATTGCGGACGATCGCCTGGTTTGCCGGTCTCGGCTATGGCGTCCCCGGTGCGATCCTCGCGGTCGGCGCGGTCATTCCGGTCGCCTGGTTCGACAATCAACTCGACGCCTTCATGCGCGCCACCTTCGGAATCTCGACGGGTCTCCTGATGAGCGGGACGATCTTCGCCGTCGTGCTGGGGTATGTCGTGCGCTTCCTGGTCCTGCCGCTGGGGGCGGTCGAATCCGGTTTGTCCAAGGTCACCCGCAGCATGGATGACGCCGCCCGATCGCTTGGTCATCGCCCGCTGACGGTGCTGCGCCGCATCCATCTGCCGATGCTGCGCGGCAGTATCCTCACCGCAACCTTGCTGGTTTTCGTCGATTGCATGAAGGAGTTGCCGATGACCCTGCTGCTGCGGCCCTTCAACTACGAGACGCTTGCGACCTTCGTCTATCAGTATGCCAGCGATGAGTTGCTGGAGGAATCCGCGCTCGGCGCATTGACCATCGTGCTGGTGGGGATCGGGCCGGTCGTCCTGCTGACCAAGGCGATCCGGCAGTCGCGACCGGGGCAACTCGCCGCGCAGGCGTCGGGATAAGCCGGGCGCGACACTCCTTCCGTTGGGCGCTATCATATGTCGGTCGTTAATTCAGAAGGAGCGGCGGTATGGATACCGTCACGCACGGAACCACGCGCCATCTGCGGGATGCGGCGCACCAGGCGCGCATGGATGTCCGCGCCGGGAAGTGGCAATCGGTGACGACGGGGATCGCGCCGGGCATCGTTCAGGGAAACCTGGTGATGCTGCCGCGAGATTGGGCCGCCGAGTTCCAACAATTCTGCCGGCTCAATCCGAAGCCCTGCCCGTTGATCGCCATGACCGCGCCGGGCGATCCGCATGTGCCGGAGCTTGGCGACGATATCGATCTGTCGACGGATGCGCCGATGTACCGGGTGTTCCGCGACGGTGAGTTGGTGGACGAGGTGCCGGACATTCGCGTGCTGTGGGACGACGATCTCGTCGGCTTCGTCCTCGGCTGCTCCTATTCCTTCGAAGATGCGCTGATCCAGGGCGGTTTGCCGATGCGCCACATCGAGAACGGAACCAAGGTGCCGATCTATCGAACGACGATCGAGACCATGCCGACCGAACGCCTGCGCGGCCCGATGATGGTGTCGATGCGGCCGTTCCAGCCAGCGGACGCGATCCGCGCGATCCAGATCACCTCGCGCTTCCCGAGCGTGCATGGGGCGCCGATCCATTTCGGCGACCCGGCGCGCATCGGCATCGAGGATATCAACATCGCCGAATACAACAGTCCGGTCGAACTCCGCGACGGCGAGGTGCCGGTCTTCTGGGCCTGCGGGGTCACGCCGCAATCGGTGATCGAGGTCGCGAAGCCGCCCTTCTGCATCACGCATAAGGCCGGTCATATGCTGATCACCGACCGGCTGAATGCCGAATTGGCGGTTCTCTAGGAACCTTGATGCCCGCACGCCCTGTCATCATCGATTGCGATCCCGGCTTGGACGACGCGGTCGCCTTGCTGCTTGCCTTAGCGTCGCCCGAAGAACTCGACATGCGCGGCATAACCTGCGTGGCGGGGAATGTCCCGTTGGCCCGAACCGAGCGCAACGCGCGCATCATCCGCGCCTTGGCGTGTCGGGATGACGTACCTGTCTATGCCGGGTGCCCTCGGCCGATGTTGCGGCCGTTGCATGCGGCTGAACGGGTGCACGGCAAATCGGGCCTGGACGGCTGCGATTGGGACGAGCCGTCCGCACCGCTGGCGGATGGCCATGCGGTCGATTTCATCGTCGATACGTGTCTGGCGGCGGACGACCGGTCGATCACGCTCTGTCCGATCGGGCCGATGACGAATGTTGCGCTCGCGATCGTCAAGGAGCCGGGCATATTGCCCAAGATCGCGGAGATCGCCTTCATGGGCGGGGCCGCGACCGTTACCGGCAATGTGACTCCAGCGGCGGAATTCAATATCCACGCCGACCCCCATGCCGCCCGCATCGTGCTGGAATGCGGCGTAAAGCTGACCATGTTCGGGCTGGACGTCACGCATCAAGCGATCACCACGCCGGATCGAATGGCTGCGATCCGTGCCATCGGCGGTCCGATTTCAGAGGCGGTCACTGGTATGCTGACCTTCTATGATCGGCATGACATCGAACGCTACGGTGCGCCGGGCGGCCCGCTGCATGATCCGTGCGTGATCGCGTATCTGCTGCAGCCGAGTCTCTTCGACGGCAAGGACTGTCACGTCGCGGTGGAAACCGAGTCGGAAGCGACGATCGGTCAGACCGTCGCCGACTGGTGGGGCGTCACCGGCAAGGATGCGAATTGCCGTGTCATCAACCGGATCGATGCTGACGGGTATTACGCATTGATCGTCGACCGTCTCAAACGGCTCTGAATGTAGTCGCCTAGTCTTGCGCAAGTGCGCGTTCGACAAACTCCAGCCGATCTTGCCCCCAGAACACCTCGTCGCGATAGATGTAGGTAGGCGCGCCGAAGACGTTCCGGTCCATCGCCTCCTGCGTATTGGCCTCGTATTGTTTGCCGATCTTGTCTTCCTTTGAATGGGCGAGTAGGGCCGCCCCGTCCATGCCTTGCTCGTTGGCGATGGCGACCAGCGTGTCCTCGTCGGCGAGGTCCCGCTCTTCGGTCCAGACGGTGGTCATCATCGCGCCGGACAGTTTTCCCATGTCGAGGCTTAGATCGCCCGCGGCAATGGCCAGGCGCTGCGCCGCTTCGTCCGGCGTTGGGAAATATTTGGGTTCGAGGGTCAACGGGATGCCGAGATGCGCGCGCCAGCGTTTCAATTCCATCATGCGATAGGCTTGCCGTTGCGGCGCCCGCTTCGGGAGAGGCAAGCCGCCGCTTTGAGCGAATATTTTGTGGAAGGTGCTGGGCTTGAAATTCACGGACGCGCCCGCATCCGCCGCGATCTTCAGGAAGCGCGCATGGCCGAGATAGGTCCAAGGGGACGTGTGCGAGTAGAAGTAATCGACGGTCTTCGTCATCGGCGGGATGCTCCTAAATGTCGGTTGCGGGGGTGCGCAGCATGCGGCGCATTATCTTACCGGTGGTCGTCATGGGAAGGGAGTCTCGGAACTCGATGAGCCGAGGATACTCATGCGCAGCGAGGCGTCTTCTCACAAAGTCTTGGATGTCCCGTTCCAGTGCGGCGTCCGCGGCAACGCCGTCGCGCAGGACGAGGCATGCCTTGATGATTTCGGTGCGCATGTCGTCAGGGACGCCGACCACGCCCGCCAAGGCGACGGCGGCATGCTGCATCAGGCAGTCCTCGATCTCGCCGGGGCCAATGCGGTAGCCGGCGCTGGTGATGACGTCATCGTCGCGGCCGACGAACCAGAAATAGCCGTCCCCGTCCTGCGTGCCGACGTCGCCGGTCAGCAACCAGTCGCCGGTGAATTTTGCCGCGGTTGCGTCCTCATCCTGCCAGTAGCCGAGGAAGCTGACGGGATCGTGTTTGTGGATACCGATGGACCCGGCCGTCCCGGACGGTACCGGTGTGCCCGTGTCGTCGACGATGGCGACATCGTGGCCGGGGATCGCGCGGCCCATCGACCCCGGCCGGACCGGCATTACCGCCGCGCAGTTGCCGATCACCAGATTGCATTCGGTCTGTCCGTAGAATTCGTTGATCGTCAGTCCGAAGATTTCCTCGCCCCATCCCAACAACTCGGTGCCGAGGGATTCGCCGCCGCTGCCCAGCGTCCGCAGCGCAAAGTCCCAATGCTGCTTTGGATCGGGAACCTGCCGCATCATCTTTAATGCGGTCGGCGGGATGAACGTGTTCCGGACCTTGTGCTTGGCCATCAAATGGAACGCCTCGGCCGGATCGAATTTCGTGGCGCGGTAGCACAAAACGGGGATGCCGAAATACAGCGACGGCATCAGGACGTCCATCAGCCCGCCGAGCCAGGCCCAATCCGCCGGAGTCCAGAACAGGTCGCCGGGCTGCGGAAAGAATTCATGTGGAAATTGCACGCCCGGCAGATGACCAAGCAGCGACCGGTGCGCGTGCAGGGCGCCCTTGGGCGGCCCGGTCGTGCCCGACGTGAAACTGATGAAGGCTGGATCGTCGGCAGCGGTATCGACCGTGGCAAACCGGTCCGATGCCCGCTGCATTTCCGCATGCAGATCGTCCGCGCCATCGCCGGGTCCGTCGGCCAAGAGGACGACGGAGAGATCGGCCAGGCCGGTCCGGATTTCCGCCAGCGTCGCTAACCCGGCTCGATCGGTCACGAGCGCGCGGGCGGCGCTGTTCGCCAGCCGGAATTCCAAGGCGTCCGCGCGAAACAGGGTCGATAAGGGAATGGCGATCAGTCCGGCCTTGTAGGCGGCGATATGCGCGATCGCGGTTTCGGGCGTTTGCGGCAACAGGATTCCGACGCGGTCACCGCGGATGAGGCCGCGCGCGACGAACAGGTTGGCGAGGCGATTGCTCAACCGGTCCAGATGTCCAAAGGAAATGATCTGCGGATGGCCGTGGTCCTGATGGACGATCAGGGCAGGCCGGTCCGGCGTGTCCCGCGCATGCCGCTCGCAGACGGCGGTCGCCATGTTGAAGCGTGCCGGGATTTGCCATTGGAACGCCCGGCGGATTTCGTCGTAGCTGGTTGCACGGGTCAACATCGCGGTCCAAGGCTAACGGGCGGCCGCCGCCGTCGCCATGCAATTTTGCCAAGCGGCGGCGGCTCGCGCTACACCATGCCGGACACACGCAGTACGCACAGGACGAACAGCCATGCCGGAGACGGTTTCCTATCCCAACCTTTTCACGCCCCTAGACCTGGGGCCGGGGACGCTGCCGAACCGGATCATTATGGGGTCGATGCATACCGGGCTGGAAAGCCTGCCCGACGGTATGGAGCGGTTGGCGGCGTTCTACCGGGAACGGGCGGCGGCGGGCGTGCCGCTGATGGTGACTGGCGGCTTCTCGCCCAATGCGGAAGGCTCGCTCGTCGGCCATCCCATCACGATGGCGAGCCGCGAGGATGCGGACCGGCATCGGGTCATTCCCGAACAGGTGCATGACGCCGGCGGGCGCATCGTGTTGCAGGTGCTGCATAGCGGGCGCTACGGCTATCATCCGAATATTGTGGCACCATCGCCTATCAAATCACCGATCAACCGCGACACGCCGCGCGAACTGACACCGGCGGATATCGATCGCACCATTGCCGACTACGTCACCTGTTGCGAACTGGCGCGGGACGCCGGCTATGACGGTGTCGAGATCATGGGGTCGGAAGGGTATCTGATCACCGAGTTCCTCTCGCCGCGGACGAACCACCGCGAAGATGAATGGGGCGGCGCGTTGGAAAACCGGCTGCGCTTCCCGGCCGAGATCGTGCGCCGGGTGCGGGAACGGCTGGGCGATTCCTTTCTGATCCTGTTCCGCATTTCCGCGTTGGACTTGGTTGAGGGCGGGATGACCGGCGCGGAGACGCAGGCGTTGGCGCAAGTCATCGAGCGGTCCGGCGCGAACTTGCTGACCAATGGTATCGGCTGGCACGAGGCGCGTGTCCCGACAATCGCGCAGATGGTGCCGCGGGCTGCTTTCGCCTGGGCGACGGCGAACATCAAAGACGCGGTCGATATTCCCGTCGCCGCCAGCAATCGGATCAACACGCCCGAGACGGCGGAGGCGCTGGTCGCGGACGGAACCGCCGATCTGGTCATGCTGGCGCGGCCGTTCCTGTCGGACCCCGACTTCGTGGCGAAGGCGCAGCGCGGCGACCGGGCAGGGCTGAACATCTGTATCGCCTGCAATCAGGCCTGCTTGGACCATTACTTCGTCGGCAAGCCGTCGACCTGCATGGTGAATCCGCGGGCCTGCAACGAGTCGCTCTACCCGGTAGCTCAGGCGCGGGAAAAGAAACGCGTGGCGGTGGTCGGCGGCGGGCCGGGCGGGTTGGCCTGTGCTGCGACCGCGGCGGAGCGGGGGCATGAGGTCGTGCTGTACGAGGCCGAGGGTGCGCTCGGAGGGCAATTCAATCTTGCCAAGGTGGTTCCGGGCAAACAGGAATTTGCCGAGTCCATTGCCTATTTCGAGGATCGTCTGCGCCGTGCGGGCGTGGAGATTCGGACTGACACGCGTGTTGCCGTCGATGACTTGGACGCGGGCAGCTTCGATACAGTGGTGGTGGCGACCGGTGTCTTGCCGCGGCATCCGGATGTTCCCGGTTTGGATCATCCCAGTGTGGCAACATATGCCGATATCCTGTCGGGTAAGACCGAGGCCGGGGATCGCGCGGTGATTGTCGGTGCGGGCGGAATCGGCTTCGATGTGGCGCTGTATCTGACCGAGCGGAACAGCCGGTCGCACGTGGATGCCGAAGTGTTCGCGGCGGCCTGGGATATCGACCGGTCGCTAACCGTACCCGGCGGCCTTCGGGAACCTGCGGGGCATCAGAATGGCGGCGGACCGCATGTCACCATGCTGCAGCGAAACGCGGGACGGTTCGGCACCAGCCTCGGCCGATCGACCGGCTGGGTGCATCGCATGCTATTGGGACGGCACGGCGTCGAGACTGTCGGCGGGGTGACCTACCGGCACATCGACGATGACGGGCTGCATGTCGAGACCGAAACCGGGGCGCAGTGTCTCCCGGCGGACACGATCATCATCTGCGCCGGACAGGAATCGCAGGGCGGATTGGCCGACGCACTCACCGAACGTGGTTTGCAGACCCATAAGATCGGCGGTGCAAAGGACGCTGCCGGGTTAGACGCGGTGCGCGCGATCGACGAAGGATTTCGGCTCGCCCTGACGCTGTAAGCGCCAAGTGCAGCGTTAGACGACGCGGATACCGCCGTCGACCGTGATCGTCTGCCCGGTGAGGAAGGAGCCCGCCTTGGTCGCCAACATGACGGCGACGCCGGCGATCTCGTCCGATTCTCCGATCCGCCGGAGCGGCGTCGTCGAGGTTCGTTTCTTCAGATTATCCGGATCCTCCCACAGGGCGCGGGCGAAGTCGGTTCGGATCAGGCCCGGCGCGATCGCGTTGGCGCGCACGTTATGCGGCCCGTACTCCACCGCCAAGACCCGGGCGAGCTGCATGTCGGCGGCCTTGGAGATGCCGTAGGCGCCCAGGCTCGGGCTGCCTTTGAACCCGCCGATCGACGATACGATGATGATCGAGCCGTCCTTCCGGTCGATCATCTGCGGCACCACCATGTTGCAGAGCCAGAAATTGCTCTTGATGTTGCAATCCATGATGCGGTCGAAGGCCTCGTCGGGGATATCTTTCGACGGGCCGAAATAGGGGTTCACCGCGGCATTGCACACCAATACGTCGATCTTTCCGAATGTTTCGGTGCTGCGGTCGACGAGTTGCTGAAGCTGTTCTTTGTGGCCGATATGGCAGGGAATGGCGACCGCCTTGTTGCCTTTCGTAGCCCAATTCTCGTTGATGTCGGCAGCGACGGCATCGCACGCGTCCGCCTTGCGCGAAGAGATGACGACATTCGCGCCGTGTTCGGCCATGCGTTCCGCAATGGCCTTGCCTATGCCCTTCGTGGAACCGGTGATGACGGCTGTCATGCCGTCCATGTCGAACAGGGTCATCGCTACCTCCGCATGTCTTGTCGTGTGTCGTGCCGGTCGGGCGACCGGGCTTGTCCTCGCCGTACTATTGACGTTTCGGGCCGCCGCGCAAGTCCAGCGCCTTGACCACGCGTTCCGCGGCTTCGGCCGACAATGTCTCGCCGGGTGGGTTGCAATAGTATCCCGATAGCGTCGCGTAGGGATTGCCGTCGGTGATCGATGCATTGCCGGCCCAGCGCTGAACGAACAGCACGCAGGCCGCCGTGCCGATGGCCGCGCGCTGCCAGTCGGCGTTGCCCAATGTATTTTCGGTTTGCCGCACCTCGCCGAAGGCAGGTGTCTTGCCGCGCAGCAGGGGCCAAAGGTCGAAGGACGCCGCGGGGTCGGCCGGATCGGCGAGCGGCGGGCCCGCCTTGGCTTCGCTCAACAAGAGTCCGGCTTCTCCGTCTTTGAAGCTATTCCCGGTCCATTGCGCGGTTTCCTCGAGATACTCGCCATTGTCGCTGGCGTAGAGATTGAACCGCCCCGGAGAAGCCAGTGTCGAGACCGGGAAATCAAAGCGGGACTCGGATGCGGAAATAGGAATTATTCTTCCCTCCGGACGCAGGGGGCCGGGTGTCGAGCAACCGATGATCGCGATGGCGAGGCTGAATGCCGCGGCGCGCGAAATCGATGCGAGACGTTTAAATTCCATGGGTTCTCCGGGTCGTCGGCATCGGTCATAGTGGAGATGCCGCGCTATCATACCGTATCTGACAGCGTTCCTTGCCCGAATCTCGCCGGGCCAATACAGTCGGGCCAGAAAAAGCTGGCGAGCTTGGGGGAAGTGGCGTGATATCGATCGAGGTGTGGGACTACAAGGCGGCCGAACGGTCTGTCGTCGTTCGGATTGGCGACGGTGCGCGTGGCCTGTGTTGGTGCACGAACGGAACCTAGGATACAGCTTCGATGTCCCAGGCGCATATCGTTGTCATCGGCAATCAGAAGGGCGGGTCCGGCAAGTCGACCACCGCCATGCACCTCATTGTGAGCCTGTTGAACCGCGGCTATTCCGTCGGCAGCGTCGATCTGGACGATCCGCAGGCGACACTCAGCCGGTATCTGGAAAATCGCCGCAATTTCATGGGGTCGGCGGACATGATCCTGTCGATGCCGGAACACCACACGTTGGCGCGCAGTTTTTACGATAACCGAGCCTTGGCCCACGGCGACGAGCTCTCCCGCCTCGACTCGTGCATCCAGAGCCTGGCCGCGACGAATGATTTCATTGTGATCGACACGCCGGGCAGCGACAGCCATCTTTCGCAGGTTGGGCATAGCTATGCCGATACCCTGGTGACGCCGATGAATGACAGTTTCATCGACCTCGACCTGTTGGCCAAAGTCGACCCGGAAACGCATGAGGTGATCCGGCCCAGCGGCTATGCCGAGATGGTCTGGGAACAGAAGAAGGCGCGGGCGATCCGCGACGGCGGACAGGTCGATTGGATTGTCATGCGGAACCGGCTGTCGACCATCGGGTCCCGCAATACACGGGCGATGGAGGAAGTGCTTGCGGCCTTGTCCAAGCGCATCGGGTTCCGGATCGCGCCGGGCTTCGGGGAGCGGGTCATTTTTAGGGAATTATTCCTGAAAGGTTTGACGCTGCTGGATCTCCGCAATCCCGAATCGGGTATCCGCATGAACATGTCGCACGTGGCGGCGCGCCAGGAAGTTCGCGCGTTGCTTACGACGATCGGGTTGGATGCGCCAACCAATTATGCCGATGTGGCCGCAGGTTCTGGAACTCACCCCCTGTGAGACCCTATATGATGAGGTATGAGCAAACTGCCCAAAGCCTCGTCCAAGACCGATGTCGCCGATTTCCTGAATAAGGTCGCGACCACGGCCTCCGCTAAACCGGCCGGCCAACGCGGCCGATTGATCTTCGCCATGGACGCGACGGCGAGCCGGGAGCCGAGTTGGGATCAGGCCTGCCAGATTCAAGGCGAGATGTTTACCGAAACGGCCGCACTGGGCGGTCTCGAGGTACAGCTCTTGTACTACCGGGGCTTCGGCGAGTGCCGGGCGAGCCGGTGGGCCGCCAGCGCTGCCGACCTGTTGCGGTTGATGACAAGCGTGCGCTGCCTCGGCGGGCAGACCCAGATCAGGAAGGTGTTGCGGCACGCCAAGACGGAAAGCGAGAAGAAAAAGGTCGATGCCGTTGTGTTTGTCGGCGATGCGATGGAGGAGGATATCGACGAAGTCTGCCACAACGCGGGCGAACTCGGGCTGCTCGGTGTGCCGGTCTTCGTGTTCCAGGAAGGTAACGACCCGCTGGTCCGGCGCTGTTTCGAACAGATCGCCCGGCTGTCCGGTGGCGCCTATTGTCCGTTCGATGCCGCCAGCGCACAGCAACTCCGGGATTTGCTGGCGGCCGTCGCGGTTTATGCCGCCGGTGGTCGCCAGGCGCTGCTGGACTACGGTGAGAAGCAGGGCGGTGCTGCACTGCAACTCACGCATCAACTCGGTGGCAAGACCTAGACGCTATGCCGTGGCTGCTCATCACGCTGGGTGCGATTGTCGGCGGGGCGCTGTTCTTGCGGTGGTTCGTCAGGGCGGACCCGCGCGCCGTGTTGCGGGCATTTCGATGGATCGGCATCGGCCTCGCGGTCGCATTCCTGTTGGCGATGGTGGTGACCGGCCGTTTCCACTTCCTATTTGCCGCCTTGGCCTTCCTCATTCCCTGGCTCACCCGGTTCCGGCGGATGCGCACCGCCTTCAAGGCTGCGCGCGGGCCGCGGGAAGGCCAGATGTCCGAAGTGCGCACCCGCTTCGTCACCATGCAGTTGAACCACGACACCGGCGAGATGGACGGCATGGTGCAAGAGGGCGCGCATGCCGGACGCCAACTGTCGGATTTAGACCTCGATGCCGTTCTCGCCGTTTATCGGGAAACGCTGGCGGCGGATGAGCAGTCGGCCCAAGTGCTGCAGGCCTATTTGGACCGAATGCACAACGCATCCTGGCGGGACCGGATGGGTGGAAGTGCGGGCGGCAGTGCCGATGCCGGGAGCGCTCCGGGATCGACTGGCCCGATGTCCTACAATGAAGCGCTTGATATTCTTGGATTATCTTCCAATCCTTCCGAAGAGGACATCAAGTCCGCGCATCGCCAATTGATGCAAAAGTTCCATCCTGATCGCGGCGGATCGGACTATCTGGCTGCCCGGATTAACGAAGCGAAAGAGGTACTACTTGGTGACCGGTAATATCCTATCGGTGGCGGTTGCGTGCCCTATGGGCTTATGGCACATAGGCCGGAACAGCGGCCCTTTTGGGCCCTAAATTGCAAATTTGAACGTCGGAATGACCCAAAAAGTACGAAAAGCGATTTTTCCGGTCGGCGGCTTGGGAACCCGGTTCCTGCCGGCGACCAAGGCTTTGCCGAAAGAGATGCTTCCGGTTGTAGATAAGCCTTTAATACAATATGCAGTTGAAGAAGCCGCGGCCGCCGGCATCGAAGAGTTCATTTTCGTCACCGGACGCGGCAAATACGCCATCGAAGACCATTTCGATGTGTCCTATGAACTTGATCAAACGTTGTCCGACCGGGGCAAGACCGACCTGCTCGACATGATGCACGGTTGGCTGCCCAAGCCCGGGCAAATCGCCTATACCCGGCAGATGCAACCCTTGGGATTGGGGCATGCGGTGTGGTGCGCCCGTGATTTCGTTGCGGACGAACCCTTCGCGGTGCTGCTGGCCGATGATCTCGTGATGGCGGACACGCCGTGCTTGAAACAGCTCATCGATGTGCACGATGAAACCGACGGCAGTGTGGTCGCGGTCATGGATGTCCCGAGCGAGCATACGGATCGTTACGGAATCTTAGACATTGAGAGCGACGATGGCCGTCTGGCGTCGGTCAAAGGGTTGGTGGAGAAGCCGGCCCCGGCGGTTGCGCCGTCCACCTTGTCGATCATCGGCCGCTATGTTCTGTGTCCCGAGGTCTTCGAGCACCTGAATAAGCAGGAACAGGGGGCGGGCGGCGAGATCCAACTGACCGATGCGATGGCCACGATGATCGGCGAATCGCCGTTCCACGGCCTTCGGTTCGAGGGTCACCGGTTCGACTGCGGTGATAAGGTTGGATTTTTGGAGGCGAACATCGCTTTTGCACTTGCGAGGAGCGATCTAGGAGAGTCCGTTCAAGACGTGTTGTCTCGATATACGGGCGAATGATTAACGAGTAAGGCCACCGGCGGGCTCCGCGCAGACGCGCACTGGGGCTCCGCGAAGTTTTGCTCTGTCCAAGGGATAATTTCATGCGAATTGCAATGATTGGTACCGGGTATGTCGGGCTTGTATCCGGCGCGTGCTTCTCGGAGTTCGGGATCGACGTGACCTGCGTCGATATGGATGAGACAAAGATCAATCGGCTGCAGAACGGTGATGTGCCGATTTACGAACCGGGCCTCGAAGACTTGGTGAAAACCAATTCCGATGCCGGCCGGCTGACCTTTACGACGGACCTGAAGGCCGCGGTCGGTCCGGCGGACGCTGTGTTCATCGCGGTCGGCACGCCGAGCCGCCGCGGTGACGGCCATGCCGATCTAAGCTTCGTGTATGAGGCTGCCCGGCAGATCGCCGTGGCGCTCGACGGATATACCGTGATCGTGACCAAGTCGACGGTTCCGGTGGGCACTGGTAAGGAAGTTGACCGGATCGTCCACGAAGTCCGCCCCGACGCGGATATCGACGTCGTGTCGAACCCGGAATTCCTGCGTGAAGGGGCGGCGATCGAAGACTTCATGCGCCCCGACCGTGTCGTGATCGGCACCAAGAGCGAGCGGGCCCAGGAGGTCATGCGGGCGCTCTACCGGCCGCTGTCGCTGATCGAGACCCCGATCCTGTTCACCAAGCGTGAGACGGCGGAACTGGTCAAATATGCGACCAACGCTTTCCTGGCGACCAAGATTACCTTTATCAACGAAGTGGCGGACCTGTGCGAGCAGGTTGGGGCGGATGTCCATGACGTGGCGCGCGGCATCGGCCTGGACGGCCGCATCGGGCGCAAGTTCCTGCATCCGGGGCCCGGATACGGCGGATCTTGCTTCCCCAAGGATACCTTGGCGTTGGTGCGGACGGCGCAAGATGCCGGTGTGCCGATGCGAATCGTCGATTCGGTGGTCACCGTGAACGGCGAGCGGAAGAAAGCGATGGCGGACCGGATACTCTCAGCCTGCGCGGGTGACGTGAAGGGCAAGACGGTAAGCATGCTGGGCCTTACCTTCAAGCCGAACACGGACGATATGCGCGAAAGCCCCAGCATCGATATCATCGCGGCGCTGCAGGCACAGGGCGCCCGTGTGCGGGTCTATGATCCGGCCGGCATGGAGGAAGCCAAGAAGGTTATCTCCGATGTCGATTGGTGCCCGGATGCCTATGAGGCGATCAAGGGATCCGACGTGATTGCACTCGTGACGGAATGGAACGAGTTTCGGTCTCTCAACCTGGACCGGGTCAAGGAATTGATGACGGCGCCGGTCATGGTCGATCTCCGCAATGTCTACGATCCCGACGAGATGATCGCGAAGGGCTTCGACTACCACTCGATCGGTCGTCCGACGGGAGATGATGTCGAGGTGAAGCAGGAGCGGTCGGCCTGATGCTTGAGGGGCATACGTTCAATTCGACTATCCTGCGCGAGTACGATATCCGCGGGATCGTCGGCGAGACCCTTACCAAGGAAGATGCCTTGGCGCTGGGCAAGACGTTCGGCAGTACCGTTCGCGACAACGGGGGATCTGCGGTCGTGGTTTGTTTCGACGGCCGCCTCAGTTCGCCGGAGCTGTCCGAATTCTTAATCAAAGGGCTGGTCTCGACCGGGATCAACGTCACGCGGATTGGCCTGGGCCCAACGCCGATGCTGTATTACGCGACGCGGACGATCGGCACCGATGGCGGGATCATGGTCACCGGATCGCATAATCCGTCCCAGTTCAACGGGTTCAAGATGGTGATGGGCAAGACGCCGTTCTGGGGCGATGCCATCCAGGCGCTGGGCGAGCGTGCCGCCCGTGCCGATTGGCACACCGGCGAAGGGACCGTCACCGATTTCGATATTTCGGGCGACTATATTGACCGGGTTCGCCAGGATTACCGGGCCGAGCGCGGTCTGAAGGTTGCCTGGGACGGCGGCAACGGCGCCGCCGCGGAAATCATGACGCGCTTGACCAAGCTGCTGCCGGGCGACCACATCCTGTTGAACGAGGCTGTCGACGGAACGTTTCCGGCGCATCACCCCGATCCGACCGTGGAAGAGAACCTGGCTCAGTTGCAGGACGCGGTCAAAGCCGAAAAATGTGATCTCGGCGTCGCTTTCGACGGCGACGGCGACCGCATCGGGGTCGTCGACGGCCAGGGCCGCGTGCTCTGGGGCGATCAGATCCTGACGGTACTTGCGCGCGACCTGATCGAGCGGGTGCCGGGTGCGACGATCATCGCCGACGTCAAGGCGAGCGACGTGCTGTTCGATGAAGTGGCGCGGCTCGGCGGCAATCCGGTGATGAGCCCGACCGGCCATTCGATCATCAAAACGAAGATGGTCGAATTGGACGCGGCGCTGGCCGGGGAGATGAGCGGCCATATCTTCTTCGGCGACGGCTATTATGGTTACGACGATGCGCTTTATGCGGCGGTGCGATTGATCGATATCGTCGCGCGGAACGGCGAAACCATGTCCGCCATTCGGGATTCACTGCCATCCGTGTTGAACACGCCGGAAATCCGGTTGGAGGTTCCCGAGGAGAACAAGTTTCCGCTGGTCGAGGAGATCCGCGAGCGGTTGCTGTCGACCGATCGGGAGAATGTTTCAACCCTGGACGGTATCCGCGTGAAGACACCGGATGGATGGTGGCTGCTGCGGGCGTCAAATACCCAGAATGTGCTTGTTATTCGTTGCGAATCGTCGAGCGAGGAGGGGTTGGACCGGGTGAAAGCCACGGTCTCCGATCATCTTCGCCAAAGCGGCCTTGAGCCGCCGGCGATGTAATCAGGACTTGGTGTCGCCCCGCTGGGGCGGCACCGGCACGCAGCTGACGCTGCGGCTTTTCAGGCGTCGGCAGGCCTCGGTCGCGGAGTTCTGCGACAATCCCACCAAACGCGCCCGATAAATCAATTCATCGCCGAGCTTGGTCGGAAGGATCAGCACGCGCGTGCCGCGGTGCTTGCCCGACAACTGTCGCGCGGCCCGCTTGGCGGCCCGCCGTGCGGGCGCTTTCGCCTTGAAGGCACCGACCTGGATCGACCATCCTGCTTTGCCGCCCGTGTTCTGCAGCCGGGGCGTAGACGGCTTCCGAAGCGGTTTCGGGACCGACATCGCAAACGCGGCCGCCGGCACTGCAGCCGGCTTCTTCGGCGCTTGTTTCGCGACCGGCCCGGTTTTGGGATTGGATGGGGTCAATTTCGCGAAGCTGCGGTTCAACAGCCGCCGCATATGGCTGTTCCGCGCGCGGGCGGATTTGCCGCCGAAGACGACGCCGATGATCCGGTTGCCATTTTGCGTTGCGGAAACCACGAGATTGTATCCGGAGGCGCGCGTGTAGCCGGTCTTCATACCGTCGGCGCCAGGATAGTTGATCAGTAGCGAATTGTGATTTTTGTATCTGCGGCCGTTGTACTCGAACTGTTTCGTCGAGAATAGGCGATATCGCGCCGGGAAGTCCGCCAGCAGTTTGCGGGCTAGGATGGACATATCCCGGGCTGTTGAGAGCTGCCGGCGGTTCGGCAAACCCGAGGCGTTGCGGAAATTCGTCCGCTTCATGCCCAGTTCGCGCGCTTTCTTCGTCATCAGCCGTCCGAATTTGCGTTCGCTGCCGGCGATCGATTCCGCGATGACGACGGCCACGTCATTGGCGGATTTGGTGATGAGCGCCAAAATGGCGTCGCGCACCGTGATGGTGTCGCCCCTTTTCAGGCCCAGCTTGGACGGCCGCGCGCCCGCCGCGCGCGCGGAGACGGTCAGCTTCCGGTCCATCGTTAACTGGCCCTTCCGAACGGCTTCGAAGGCCAGATAGATGGTCATCATCTTGGTCAGCGATGCGGGATAGTTTCGCGTGTCCGCATTGACCGCGTGCAGCACTTTTCCCGTTTCGTATTCCACCACAATCGACGCGTACCGAGCCTGCGCGGCGACTGATACCAGCGAAACAGCGGCAAACACTAACGAAATAAAACCATATCTAATGATATGGCCTTTATTTGCTGACTTCCCCAACAATACCGTCATTTTTTTCCTATTTATCGAATCCTATAGACCCGATTTAGCCAAACTCTAAGGGAACGTAATAAAATTATCGTTAATTGTCTATCGGCCCGTGTCCGATATCTTGCTGATTTCTCGATAAAAGTTTAATCGCAACTGGTTAACTCCTTATCGTAGCGTCTGCAATCCTCGCGACGCTAGTAATTCTTCCGATGTAATCCTTTCTGTGTCTGTGACGAACGCTTTCCCGGCATTCCCCTACAGGAGCCTTCTGCGTCTGCGGCGGCGCGCCAGTGCAATGCAAAATAAATTATGCTGCACTGCAATAAAACGATTGACACGGCCTGTGTGAGTGCCATATACAGGTCATGCTGCAGCGCACAATTAATTGCAGCCAAGGCGTGGGAAGGCTTCGTAGCGATTACGGGCCAGACCGATTGATTGGACAGTTGAACGACGGAGAATTCACATGGCTACCAAAGCAAAAGCCGCTCGCGCTGATTTGAAGCAGGTCGAAGAGGCCGTTGCAGCGAGCAAAGAGACAGTCGAACAAGTCGTTAAGGCTTCGACGGAAACCTATGGACAGGCGGTTAACATGACCAAAGACCAAGTTGAAAAGGCGAGCAAGTCCCTCATGGAGGGGTATGACGAGATGACGGCGTTGAGCCAGAAGAATGTCGAAGCCATGGTTAAGGCCGGCAATCTCTGGGCCAAGAACGCCGAGACGATCGGTAAGGCCTATTTCAACCTCGCGCAGGTTTCGGCCGAGGCGAGCGTGGAAGCAGCACAGGCCATGTTCGCTGCGAAGACGCTGAAGGACGTTGTTGACGTTCAGACCGGCTATACGAAGGCCAGCATCGACACCTTCGTTGCCGAGGGCAAGAAGATCAACGACATCACGGTGAAGGCCGCCAATGAGGCGCTCGAGCCGATCCAGGATCAGGTCAACGAGAACATCAAGACCATCCTGAAGCAGCCCGCTGCTTGAGATAGGGAATAGACGAACCTGACACCGGTTCGGTCGACAGCGGCCCTTCGGATATTCCGGAGGGCCGTTTTCTATTCGACTGCCGGTAATCGGCAATCGAATAGAGTCAATTTGTTGATCCGGTAGAAGCGCCGGCCGTGCGCGGACATTTCCCGGCTGCTTACGGCTGTGACGTCGAAGCCGCTGCCGGCAATCCGGTCGCCATAGTCATCTCCGCAAATCCGCACATGATAGGGATGGCCGAACGCGTCCATTCGGCCTTCTGCGCTGGTTATCGATCTATTTTCAAAAGTTTGCGACAGGTTCTTGTCCATTGGGACGAGGATGATTGCCTGTCCTGCCGGTCGTAGAACCCGCGCGAATTCGCGCAATGCCGCGCGATCGTCCTGGATATGTTCCAGGACATGGCAACACACGATCAGGTCGAACGACCCATCGTTGAAAGCAAGGTGGCTGGCATCCATTGCCGTCATGGCGCCGGGATCGTGGAGGTCGATCGATGTGTACCGGATCGATGGGCAATCTCTAAGTCGTCGTCGGATGCCCGGCTCCGGTGCGATATGCAGGACCGACAGGCGATTTGATGTGACACCGAGCGCGGTTTCCAGATAGAGCCAAAGGTATCTGTGCCGCTCCAACGCGCCGCAACCGGGACACAGCGCCTGTTGTCGGCGGTGGATTCCGAAGGGCAGGAACCGCCGGTACCATTGGCGGCAGACCGGGCAATAACGGCCATCCCCGGCCGGTGTGTCGAGGGTCGCATGCCGGGTCGTGCGTGTGCCACTATAGACATCCGGCGCGGCGGTATCCCCAACCAACAGAGTCGGCATTTTGCCGTTCAGATCGAGTGGAAAGTCCACGCCTTTGCCTGGGCCGGCCATTGGCCGGGGGCTTGCATGATGGGACAAACGCACAAGATTAGAACGGAGGCGCAAGTTAACCGATCCTTGAGACTGAGAATCACATTTACGCCGCAGTTTGGCGTTACCTTCCGAAATGTATCTGATTCACCCTTTTACCAAGTCTTATCTGTCCAATATTATACTGGTCTAGTGTAATATTCGGTTTGGCAATGAGCGATCGAGACAACGAAAATTCGAACGGCCCGAATACCGGCGTGGTCACCCAGACCAAGCCACAGACGAAAAAGCCGTCGATGTACAAAGTATTGATGCTGAACGACGATTATACGCCGATGGAGTTCGTCGTTCACGTGTTGGAGCGGTTTTTCTCGAAGGGCCGCGAAGAAGCGACGACCATCATGCTTCATGTCCATCGTCGTGGAGTAGGGATATGCGGCGTCTTCCCGTATGAAGTCGCCGAAACCAAGGTGACGCAGGTAATGGATTTTGCAACACAGCACGAACATCCTCTGCGCTGCACGCTCGAAAAGGACTAGAGACATACATGTTGTCGCGTAACCTAGAACAAAGTCTGCACCGTGCCTTGGCCCATGCCAGCGAGCGTAATCACGAATATGCCACGCTCGAGCATCTGCTTCTGGCATTGACCGAGGACCAAGACGCCGTCGCGGTACTCCGCGCGTGCGGGGTGGACCTCGACAAGCTCAAGCAGGACATCGCCGAATATCTCGACAACGAGTTGGAGATGTTGCTGATCGAAGCCGTCGAGGATCCGAAACCGACGGCCGGTTTCCAACGGGTTTTGCAGCGCGCGGCCATTCACGTGCAGTCGTCGGGCCGCGAAGAGGTGACCGGCGCCAATGTCGTGGTCGCGATGTTCTCGGAGCGTGAGAGCCACGCCGTCTATTTCCTGCAGGAGCAGGACATGACGCGGTTCGACGCGGTCAACTATATCAGCCACGGCATCGCAAAGGTTTCCGGCAAAGGCGAGGCTCGCACCATCGGCGGTGCGGATGAAGACGCCGGCGCCGAGAAGGTCAACAAGCGCGGCAGCGAGGCGCTCGACGCCTATTGCGTGAATCTGAACCAGAAGGCCGACGAGGGCCGGATCGATCCGTTGATCGGGCGTACCAACGAGATCGAGCGCACCATTCAAATTCTGTGTCGGCGGACCAAGAACAACCCGCTTTACGTCGGCGATCCGGGGGTCGGCAAAACCGCGATCGCGGAAGGTCTTGCGCTTCGGATCGTGAAGGGCGAAGTCCCCGAGGTTCTCAAGGAGAACACGATCTTCGCACTCGATATGGGATCGCTGCTGGCCGGTACGCGCTATCGCGGCGACTTCGAGGAGCGCCTGAAAGCGGTTATGCGGGAGCTTGAAGAGCTCGAGGGCGCAATCCTGTTTATCGATGAGATTCATACGGTTATCGGCGCGGGTGCAACCAGCGGCGGCGCCATGGACGCATCCAACCTGCTGAAGCCTGCGTTGCAGAGCGGGTCCCTGCGCTGCATCGGGTCGACGACCTACAAGGAATATCGCAACCACTTCGAAAAAGACCGCGCGCTGGTGCGCCGTTTCCAGAAAATCGACGTGGCGGAACCGAGCATCGAAGATGCGGTGAAGATATTGCGGGGCCTGAAACCGTACTACGAGAAGCACCACAGCGTGCGCTACACGAATGAGGCGATCCGCTCCGCGGTGGATCTGTCGTCGCGCTATATCAACGATCGGAAACTTCCCGACAAGGCGATCGACGTGATCGACGAAGCCGGGGCGTCGCAGATGCTGCTGCCGGAATCGAAGCGCAAGCGGCAGATCGGTCCGCGTGACGTGGAACGCGTGGTCGCGACGATGGCCCGCATTCCGCCGAAACAGGTATCGAAGGACGACAAGACGGCGCTGGAAAACCTTGAACGCGACCTGAAACTGGTCGTGTTCGGTCAGGATTCGGCCATCGAAACCCTCGCCAGCTCGATCAAGTTGTCGCGGGCGGGTCTCCGGGAACCCGAAAAGCCGATCGGCAGCTATCTGTTCTCCGGGCCGACCGGTGTCGGTAAGACCGAAGTGGCGCGGCAACTTGCCATGACACTGGGGATCGAACTGGTCCGTTTCGACATGTCGGAATATATGGAGCGTCACAGCGTGTCGCGGCTGATCGGCGCGCCGCCGGGCTATGTCGGGTTCGACCAAGGCGGCATGATGACCGATGCGATCGACCAGACCCCGCATTCGGTGCTGCTGCTGGACGAGATCGAGAAGGCGCACCCGGATGTCTTCAATATCCTGTTGCAGATCATGGACTACGGAAAGTTGACCGACCATAACGGCAAAACGGTCGATTTCCGGAATGTGGTCTTGATCATGACCACCAACGCCGGGGCCGCCGAACTGGCGAAACCCGCGATCGGGTTTGCCCGGGAAGCGCGGGTCGGTGAGGACGAAGAGGCGATCAACCGCACCTTCACGCCGGAATTCCGGAACCGGCTCGATTCGATCATTCCGTTCTCGAGCCTCAAGCCCGAAACCGTGGCGAAGGTCGTCGACAAGTTCGTCATGCAGCTCGAGGAGCAGTTGTCGGACCGGAACGTCACGATCGAGCTATCCAAGGCGGCGCGCGCGTGGCTGGTCGAGAAGGGCTATGACATGAATTTCGGCGCCCGGCCGCTCGGACGCGTCATCCAGGAACACATCAAGAAGCCGCTCGCCGAAGAACTATTGTTCGGCAAACTTGCGAAGGGCGGATTGGTTATGGTGGACGTTAAGGACGGCAAACCGGTCTTTACGTATCCGGAAAAACCGGGAGATGGGAAGCCGCCGAAAGGAAAGGGCGGAAAGCGGCCGAAGCCTCGGGTTCCCGAGCCTGTGAGCACCTGAGCGCTTGGAGCATTTCGCCTAGGAACTCGCCAAGGGCGCGCTGATGTGCGCCTTGCTCTCCTTCAGACTGCCGCCGCGGAAGAATGTGTGCTGGCTAGACCGGCAGCGATGCGACCGCCATGCTGCCCAGAAGCAACAATGAGACCGTCACAAAAGCGGAATAGACGACCAGCGGGTGCGTGCGGAACATGCCCGGCCGCTTGCCGCGAAGGCGTGGGACATCGGGGATGATCTTCCGTGTGTAAATCTCGGGCAACGCACGGTCCATCAATTCGCGAGGCAGCTCAGTGGTTTCTTGGTACATCGATAAGTCGCCATTGATATTTGGTTCTAACGTTGACTGAACTTATGCCACGGCCCGTCAAGCACTTCTGTGATAGGGGTCACTCGAAACCATTTTTTGGGGCTGATTTCCGCCTTTTATCGCGGAAATCGATGTCTTGGACCGTCGGTCCCTACGATTCGGCCAAGACCACCCGATTCCTGCCGGAGTCCTTGGCCTTGTAGAGCGCCTGGTCGGCGGCGTCGGCCAAGTCCGAAACGTTGTCGAATTCCGGGAAGGTCGCGATTCCACAACTCAAGGTCACCGTGAACTCGCCTTTTTCATGCTGTTGCTGGATCTTCGAGAAAGCGCGGCGGATATTGCTTAGAATGGCCTCCGCCTGGCTTCCGTTGACACCGGAAAGGGCCACGGCGAATTCCTCGCCGCCCGTACGGCCGATGATGTCCGTCGCCCGGAGTCGCTGTTTCAGCAAGCTCGACAGTGTCTTGATGACCCGGTCGCCGGTCGGGTGGCCATAGGTGTCGTTGACATCCTTGAAATGGTCGAGGTCGATGATCGCATAGGCCAGCGGCTGGCCTTCGCGCTGCATTCGGGACATCTCGATCGCCAACTGTTCCTTCGTGGTCGTGTGGTTCAGCAGCCCGGTCAGGCTATCGCGCAACATGAGGGAGCGCAGGGAGCGGAACCGCCGGGCCCGCGTGTAGACCGCCATAACCAGATGTTCCGGTCGGATCGGTTTGGTCAGGAAATCGTCGCCGCCAATCGTCATGACGTCGAGCTGTTTCAACAAATCGTCTTCGGCGGACAGGAACACGATCGGAATCGAGTCGAATGCGGGGTCCTGCCGGATAACGGCGGCCAGTTCCTTGCCCCGGCATTCCGGCATGTATAAGTCCATGATGATCAGTTCCGGCCGGAATTCTGCAAGCGCTTCAAAGGTTTTCAGCGGTTCATTGCAGAACACCGTTTCCATGCCCGCTTCCGACAGGATCGTCTTGTAGTACTTACAAATTCGCGGGTCATCATCGATGATCAGCACGCGAAACGGTTCGTCGGCACCTTGCTCGGACAAGGGGTCGAGCGTATCGACGAGATCGAGCATGCTCACCGGGCGCATCAGCAGGGCTGCGGCCCCGGCGCGCACGGCCGCAAGCCGTGTTGCGATGTTGGGTTCCGGCGAGAGGAAGATGAGCGGCGGCGGCCGGTTGAACTCCCGGCAGACATCGCCGATTCGATCGATCTGCGGTGCCGCTTCGTCCCCCGCGGACAGCCCCACAAGCAGTGCAACGGCACCGGCATCCAATTCCGACATGCCGCTGTCGTTTACATCGCTGCAATGCGTGACCGAGTAGCCGAATTGGCCCAACTGAATCGTCAGCTGGTTGGCTTCCCCGACATCATCATCGATTAAGACTAGGTTTTTCATCGTCCCTCATGCCCTATGAGGGTATATCGAGACTTTATTACCCAAGTGTTGAGATTACCGGTCGGCAGATTCGAAAAATCCGGCCAGTTTCGTTCCATCAGGGCGAGAATTTCGGAATTTCAGGTGGTATTCGCCTACCCCGATTGGGCTGGATCTTGCCGATAGGGCAAATAGTCTTCGAATTCAATCATTTCGTGGGCTTCGGCCTGCCGTTCGCCGGCGAGGTAGTCCGACACCGCGCGCCGGAATCCGCCGTCTTGGATCCAATGGGCGCTGTAGGTGCGAACTGGGACATAGCCGCGTTGCAGCTTGTGCGGACCTTGAGTGCCCGCTTCGACGCGACGTATGCCGTGTGTTATGGCGTAATCCATCGCGCTGTAGTAGCAGGTTTCGAAATGTAGGAATTTATACCGGATGTCGCAGCCCCAGTTGCGGCCGAACAAGGCATCTTCGCCGCGCAGGTTTAGGGCGCCTGCAATGAGTTGGCCGTCGAGGTCCGCCATGAAAAGCACTACGTCGTCGGCCATCGTTTCCTGTAGAGCGGTAAAAAAGTCGCGGGTGAGATACGGGTAGCCCCATTTCCGGTCGTATGTGTCGATATAGAACCGGTAGAACGCGTCCCAATGCTCGGGTTTGATGTCATCGCCTTGCAACCCTCGGACTTGAATGCCCGACTCGGATACCTTGCGCCGCTCCTTGCGGATATTCTTCCGCTTGCGGCTGTTGAGGCTGGCGAGAAACCCGTCGAAATCCTCATATCCTTCGTTGTGCCAATGGAATTGATGTCCGTGCCGTATCAGAAAGTCGGCGGATTCAAGGAAATCGGCATCCTCCTGGGAACAGAAGGTGACATGCAGCGACGATACGGAAAGTTGGCGGGTGATCTCCGCGAGGCCGCCGGCCAAGGCGGACCGGATGGCCATTGCGCTGAGACCGTCGGTATCCGCGTCCGGGTTGTAGAGTAGGCGGGCACCGGTTACAGGGGTGAAGGGCACCGCACATTGTAGTTTCGGATAGTATTCGCCGCCCGCCCGTTCATAAGCGTGGGCCCATGCGTGGTCGAAGACGTACTCGCCTTGTGAATGGCTTTTCAGATAAAGCGGCGAAGCGCCGATAAGTTCACCGTTTGCATTCTCGATGACCAGATGCTGCGGCTGCCAGCCGCTTCGGGCGCTGACGGATCCGCTTTCCTCCAATGCCGCAAGGAAGGTATGGCTGAGGAACGGATTGTAGGGTTGGCCGGTACCGGCAAGGCACGCGTCCCATTCCGCCGCCGGGACCGAGGATAGTCGGTCAACGATCCGGATCGCTACGGCCTCGCTTCCGTCGGGCATGGTTAAATCCTCTTCCGCCGGTATCTCATGGATTGAAAGACGTTAGAGAAACTGATCCACGGTCATGCGATTTCAATGACCGCATCGATCTCGACGGTGGAATTCATCGGTAATGCGCTTGCGCCGAGGGCGAAGCGCGCATGTTTCCCGCTGTCGCCGAAGACTTCGACGATGAGGTCCGACGCACCGTTGATGACCTTGGGATGATCGGTGAAATCCGGTGTCGCGTTGACGAAACCGCCGAGTTTCACGAATCGCGAAATCCGGTCGAGATCGCCCAGCGCGGACCGTGCTTGCGCGATGATGTTGAGGGCACAAACCCGGGCGGCCGCAACACCGTCTTCAAGCGTTGCATCGTCGCCGACCCTGCCGCGATGCGCGATCTTGCCGTTCCAGAAGGGAACCTGTCCGGCAATCCAGAGCTGGTTTCCGGTGACGACAAACGGAACGTAATTCGCCGCGGGCGCGGCGGCATCCGGCAATTCAATTCCCAACTCCTGCAAGCGTGCATCGATTTTCCCGGCCATCCTGTACTCCTTGTTTGCTCTGTCGTTTCTGTCGTTGGCTGTGCACCCGTGTCATCACGAGCATAGCCGACGCGAGGCGCCGCAGAAAGCGTAGCAGCGCACGACGGCACCGCATCACCGTCACCTGGGCAAAAAAATGGGGGGTGGTCGAAACCACCCCCCAGTTCACAGGGAGCACCGTGCCAGGGTAGGGACCTACCCGCTACGAACACCCGCTGGTCGCGCCACAAGTGGCGCATTTCAGACAGGTACCGTTGCGGACGAGGGTGAAGTTGCCGCATTCGCCGCAAGCGTCACCTTCGTATCCCAGAGCCTGGGCCTCGCGGATACGATCAAGTGTGGGATCGATCGTCGCTGAGACCGAGGCCTCTACCGCGCCGGAACTAACCGTCGCGGTAGCCGCGGCGACCACCTGGCTCTCCGAAGAGCTGGTCGCCACGTTCGGTGCGGCGGGGTCAACGGCTGCACTGCCGTCTCCACCGCCGGATATCACAAACAGGTTGGGCGAGCGCACGTAACCGTTGCTCGCGAGTTTCTGCAGAGTCGCGATGGCGTCTGCCGGTTGTTCCGGCAGTTCGCCTTCCTTGGAACCGGTGCCGAGACTATCCGGCAGCATGTCCGAAGGATGCGCATGGGCGAGGTCGTCCCGGCCCAGGTAACTGATTGCGACTTCGCGGAAGATGTAGTCGAGAACCGATGTCGACATCTTGATGGCGTCGTTGCCCTCGACGATGCCGGACGGCTCGAAACGCGTGAACGTGAACGCTTCGACGAATTCCTCGAGCGGGACGCCGTATTGCAAGCCGATCGAAATGGCGATCGCGAAATTGTTCATCAGGCTGCGGAATGCGGCGCCTTCCTTATGCATGTCGATGAACAACTCGCCGAGCGTGCCGTCTTCGTATTCGCCGGTCCGCAGATAGACCTTATGGCCGCCCACGATGGCTTTCTGCGTGTAGCCTTTGCGCCGGTCTGGCAGGCGGCTTCGCGCCGCCGCGCGTGCGACGACGCGTTCGACAATGCGTTCCGCGACCTTGGGCACGGCCGCCGCCGCCGGCTCGATCGCGATGTCTTCGGCCAAGTCCTCGTCGTCCAGCACGACGGCTTGCAACGGCTGGCTCAGCTTCGAGCCATCGCGGTACAGCGCGTTCGCTTTCAGGCCGAGCCGCCAGGACAGCATGTAGGCGTCCTTGCATTCGTCGACCGTTGCCTCGTTCGGCATGTTGATGGTCTTCGAAATCGCACCGGTGATGAACGGCTGGGCCGCCGCCAGCATGTGGATGTGGCTGTGGGCGGACAGGCTGCGTTTGCCGATTCGGCCACACGGATTGGCGCAATCGAAGATCGTAAGATGCTCTTCCGCCAAATACGGCGCCCCTTCCAATGTCATGGCGCCGCAGCAGTAGTTGTTCGCGGCGTCGACATCGGCGGCGGTAAAGCCGAGTGCATCGAGCAAATCGAAATTCAAATCGTCGAGACGGTCGGCCTCGATGCCGAGCGTTCCGGTGCAGAATTCCTCGCCGAGCGTCCATTTGTTGAAGGCGAAACGGATGTCGAAACAACTCGCCAGCGCATTCTCCAACGTGTCGATCGCCTCCGGCGTAAAGCCTTTCTCCTTGAGCAGGCCATGGCTGACGCCCGGCGCGTCGGCCAAGGTGCCGTGCCCGACTGCATAGGCGACGATCTCTTCGATTTGAGTCTCGTCGTAGCCGAGCCGGCCCAACGCTTCCGGGACGGTCCGGTTGATGATCTTGAAGTAGCCGCCGCCGGCCAGTTTCTTGAACTTCACCAATGCGAAGTCAGGCTCGATTCCCGTGGTGTCGCAATCCATGACGAGCGCGATGGTGCCCGTCGGCGCGATGACCGTGGTCTGCGCATTACGGAAACCGTGCTGGGCGCCCAAGTCATGCGCCTTGTTCCAGGCCGCGACCGCCGCTTTCGCGATCGCTGGCTCCGGGCACCGGTCATGATCGAGTGCCACCGGCGGAATGGACAACCCTTCGTACCCTTCGCTCTCGCCCATGGCCGCTTGCCGGTGATTGCGAATGACGCGCAGCATGGCGTCTGCGTTTTCGGGGTGGTTCGGGAAGGCGCCCATCTCCGAGGCCATCTCGGCGGATGTCGCGTAGGTCACGCCGGTCATCAGTGCCGTGATGGCGCCACAGAGTGCGCGGGCTTCGTCGCTGTCATAGGACAAGGCCGATGCCATCAGTAGGCCGCCAAGATTGGCATAGCCGAGGCCGAGGGTGCGGTACTCGTAGGAGAGCTCCGCGATCTGCTTTGACGGGTATTGCGCCATCAATACGGCGATTTCGAGCGTCATGGTCCACAGGCGGACGGCATGCTCGAACTCCTCAACCAGGAATTCGCCCGACTCGCCGCGGAAATTCATCAGGTTCAGCGACGCCAGGTTGCAGGCCGTGTCGTCCAGGAACATGTACTCGGAACACGGGTTCGAGGCGTTGATACGGCCGGAAACGGGGCAGGTGTGCCATTCGTTGATCGTGGTGTCGAACTGCACGCCCGGATCGGCGCAGGCCCAAGCCGAATCGGCGATCTGTTCCCACAAATCCCGCGCCTTGACCGTCTTGCAGACTTCGCCGTCGGTCCGGCGGGTCAGATTCCAATCGCTATCGGACTCGACCGCCTCCAGAAAATCGTTGGTGATCCGCAGCGAATTGTTCGAATTCTGGCCGGATACGGTTAGATAGGCATCCGAGTCCCAGTCCGTGTCATAGGTCTTGAAGTCGATCGACGTATACCCTTGGCCCGCGAACTGCAGTACCCGCTGGATATAGTTCTCGGAGACCATCGCCTTGCGGGCGGCGAGGATCGCTTTCCGGAGAACTTGGTTTTTCTTCGGATCGATTCGCGCAGGACCGTCCAGCGACTCTTCCTGGCAGGCCGCCATGATCGCGTTGAGATGCTCGTTGCAGATCTTCGAGCCGGTCACCAAGGCGGCGACCTTCTGTTCCTCGACCGCTTTCCAGCCGATGAATTCCTCTACGTCCGGATGGTCGATGTCGAGGCAGACCATCTTGGCGGCGCGGCGCGTGGTGCCGCCGGACTTGATGGCGCCCGCGGCCCGGTCGCCGATCTTCAGGAAGCTCATCAGTCCCGAGGAGCGCCCGCCGCCGGACAGCGGTTCGTCCGCGCCGCGAAGCGACGAAAAATTGCTGCCGGTGCCTGAGCCATACTTGAAAAGGCGCGCTTCCCGGACCCACAAGTCCATGATGCCATTCTCATTCACCAGATCGTCGTTGACCGACTGAATGAAGCAGGCATGCGGTTGCGGATGTTCGTAGGCCGAGTTGGAAGCGGTCAATTTGCCGGTGCGGTAGTCCACGTAGTAGTGGCCTTGGCCCGGCCCATCGATGCCATACGCCCAATGCAGGCCGGTATTGAACCACTGCGGTGAATTCGGCGCGGCCATCTGATGCGCGATCATGTAGCGCATCTCGTCGTGGTAGGCATGCGCGTCGTCTTCGGTATCGAAATACCCGGCTTTCCAGCCCCAATAGGTCCAGGTGCCGGCCAATCGATCGAAGACCTGCGTGGCGCGAATCTCGCTTCCGAAGCGCTCAGCTTCGGGAAACTGGGCCAAGGCCTTCTCGTCGGGCACGCGGCGTTGCAGCCAAGTCGGCACGCCCTTTTCCTTGACCCGGCGCATGCGCTTCGGCACGCCGGCCTTGCGGAAATACTTTTGCGCCAGAACATCGCACGCCACCTGACTCCAACCGTCAGGCACTTCGATGTTGTCGAGCTTGAATACGACCGACCCGTCTGGGTTCCGGATCTCGCTATCCGTCCGGCGGAACGTCAGCCCCGCATACGGTGATTCTTTCGCTTTTGTGAAACGACGCTTAATGCGCATCCACCACGTCTCCCGAAATCTGTAGACTCGTGCCAGACGGGACTATCCGCCGGCCCCCACCATTGATGTTTGGAGTCGGAGAATCCTTCGTGGAAAAATCCGCGTAAGAATAGAAAGTGACCCCCCGGTCTCCCCGCTTCCTGAACCGCCTGTCGTCCTCCTAATGATCCCCAGGGCGCCGACCGAACGATTCACTAAACTTGGGAAGCGGAAAGAAATTAGACACAATTTATTGATGTTTGCAATATATTTTGTGGCTACTGTCCGAATCCTTACAATATTTAGCGTTAGCAAGTTGTGAGGGCGAATTGGACTAAATAAAACAATGTGTTCGGAATGGGTGATTTTTGCCCTATGTTTTGGATAAGAAGCGGCCGAAACCGGAGGCAGGCGTGGTTCGATAAGATCGTCACCACAAAAGCACGACTCTGGACGGCACCGGCCGCTGGTGCCATATTCCGCAGCGTCACATACGGCGGGGGTATCGAGGACCGATGACCACACTAGTCACGCGCGTCATGACCTGGTTGCAGGGCGAACAGGTCGGCAGCGACAGTTTCGGCAACCAGTATTACCAGGAGCGGTCGAAGCCGACCGGGCGCCGCCGTCGCCGATGGGTCGTGTACGACCGGGAAGACGAGGCCAGCCGCGTTCCGCCGGCATGGCATGCTTGGCTGCATCATACGGTCGATGACATTCCGGACGAGAAATCCCAAAAGGCGCCGGTCTGGCAAAAAGAGCACGTGCCGAACCTTACGGGGACCGACCAGGCCTATCGTCCGCCGGGTCATACCTTGGAGGGCGGACGCCGGGCGCCCGCGACGGGAGACTACGAACCCTGGCAACCGAATTGAGCGCGGGCATATGGCGATGAACAAACAGACACTGCATACCTTGGTCGGCGCCGCAACTCTTCTGGTTGCGGCGTTCGTCGTCTTCATCAGCCATCAGGGCGGGCCGCGCGAGACGACGTCGGGCTATCCCATCGTTGGCCGATTCGCGTCGATCGACGGAATCGGCGTCGGGACCAAGGTCCTGTTGACCGGCATCGAGATCGGCAAGGTCGCCGGCTATACCTATGATTTGGAAGGCCAGCGCGCGATCGTCACCTTCACCATAAGAGACGACATCAAGATACCGTTGGATAGCGTGGCGCTCATCGTGTCCGATGGATTGCTCGGTGCGAAGTACATCAAGATTCAGCCGGGCGGCGAAATCGACATGATGCAGAGCGGAGACGAGTTCGAATACGTTCAGGACGCGATCGCTTTCGAAGAAATCTTGGAGAAGGTAATCCTCAACGCCGAGCAACAACGCGGTAAGAATAAAGAGAAAGACGACGCCAAACCGGAACCGAACCAAGCGTCGATCGAATCGCCGGCGCCTGCATCGACGGCGCCGACAACATTGACGGAAGCGGTGAAAATTCGATGAGACGAAATATTATTGAGACGGCAACGGGCGCCATTGTCATCCTGGTGGCTGTCGTGTTCCTGGTATTTTCATATAACGTGAGCGATCTGCGGCCGGCCGAAGGATATGACGTAATCGCGAAATTCAACGCGGTCGATGGCTTGGCCGTGGGCAGCGACGTTCGGGTCGCCGGGGTCAAGATCGGCACAGTAGTGGATCAAACCATCGACCAAGAGGAATACCGCGCCATTGTCCGGATGAAGATCAATCCGGAGATCGAGTTGACGAAGGACACGGTCGTCCGCATCTCCAGCGCGGGGCTGTTGAGCGGTAAATACGTCAAGCTCGAGCCGGGCGGGGCGAAGGAAAAGCTCGCCGCCGGTGGTGAATTGACCAACACGAAAGACGTCATTTCCCTTGAGGAATTGTTGGGTAAGGTCATCTTTCTCGTTACCGGCGAAGACGGTGGCAAATAAGGCGTCCGGAGACGGCTTTGCCGTGTCGGCGTTCTTCACTGGCGTCAGCCGCGTTTGATCTAAGGATGAAGTTTCTGACGATTCCGGTATATATCGGGCCAGCGAATCGACGATTCGCTCGGAACCCTTCATTGGGGAATGGCGTTGTGGGTCCGGGACACGACGGTTCGCAAAAACGGCCGACGGGGATAGCGTGAAAGTTCGGCGTCTGTGGAAAGTTGCATTGCTCGCGGCAATACCCGTGGGCATGGCGGTATCTTCGGCCGGCGCGGTCGAGGGGGATACCGTGGTGTTGCAGGGGTTGGACAAGGTCACCGCGCGCGTGTGGACCTTCGATGCGCCGGTCGGGCAGGAAGTCCGGTTCGGCACGTTGGAAATCCTGCCGCGCTTCTGCGACCGCACGCCGCCGGAAGAACCGCCGGAGAGCACCGCCTTTCTCGATATTTACGAAGCACGTTTCGGCGAGGATCGCGCCAGCCTGTTCCACGGTTGGATGTTCGCGTCGAGCCCGGCGCTAAATGGGTTGGAACATCCCGTCTACGATGTTTGGGTCATTGACTGCAAAGTGAAGCAGGCGCTGCCACCGCCGTCCGTTACGGAGCCGAGCGGCGAATCGCGTTAGGCCGGATCGCGGCCTTATCCGCTTAGGACCAGATCGAGGAATTCGGGGTCCGGGTCGGTGACGAAGACCGTTTTCCGATCGATCGCGGCACTCAGAAGCTTCTTATACTCGTTACGTGGCAATTCGACCGCACCGAATCGCGAAAGGTGTTTGGTGATGAATTGGGTGTCGATGAAGTCGTATCCGCCCAGTTTCAAGGACGCCGCGAGATATACCAACGCGACCTTGCTCGCATCGGTCGCCCGGCTGAACATGCTTTCGCCGAAGAAGACCCCACCCAATGAAACGCCGTACAGGCCGCCGACGAGGCCGCCGTCTTGCCAGCACTCGACGCTGTGGGCATGTCCCATGCGGTGGAGCGTGCCATAGAGATTGATGATGTTGTCGTTGATCCAGGTGCGGGGCCTGACGCGCGTGGATTCCGCGCAACCTTCGATGACCGCCTCGAAGTCGCGGTCGTAGGTGACGTCGAAGGCGCTGCTGCGAACCGTGCGGCGCAAGCGGCGCGGCACGTGGAA
Source organism: Alphaproteobacteria bacterium (assembly GCA_965228425.1). Classification (GTDB taxonomy): domain Bacteria; phylum Pseudomonadota; class Alphaproteobacteria; order UBA8366; family UBA8366; genus JAJFJD01. Next base: position 2,130,121 of record OZ245815.1, read on the forward strand.
TTCGTTGAGCGGAATGATGCCGCGCATGCGCGGGTCGACCCAAAACAGTTCCGGGTCGTTCCGGTCTTCGGCCATGGGGAAAACGCCGACCGCATAGGCCCTGAGCAACATGTCCGGGGTGAGGTCAGGCATTTCCATGCTTTAGTCCTCCGCGTTCTCCTCGAGCCACTCTTCCAGCCAGTGGATATGGTAGTCGCCGTTCAAGAATGTCGGATTCTCCACCAACCTCTGATGCAGCGGAGTCGTCGTTTCGATCCCGCCGATAACGAACTCCTCCAGCGCACGGCGCAGCCGCATCAGGCATTCGTTGCGCGTCTTGCCATGGACGATCAGCTTGGCCACGAGGCTATCGTAATGCGGCGGCACTGAGTAGCCCGAATATAGCGCAGAATCGACCCGGACACCGAGCCCGCCCGGCGCATGGAAATCGGTCACTCTTCCGGGTGAGGGCGCAAAAGAGACTGGATTTTCGGCGTTGAGACGGCATTCGATGGAGTGCCCCGCCAGGACGATATCCGACTGGCTCATATCCAAATGTCCGCCGGCCGCGATACGGATCTGTTCCCGCACGAGATCGACGCCGCTGATCATTTCCGACACCGGATGCTCGACCTGGAGGCGTGTGTTCATTTCGATGAAATAGAACTCGCCATTCTCGTAGAGGAATTCGATCGTACCGGCGCTGCGGTAGGACAGTTTCGACAGGGCGGCGGTTACCGTCTCGCCGATCCGGTTGCGCTGCTCGGCGTTGAGGGCCGGGGAGGGCGCTTCTTCCAAGACCTTCTGATGGCGCCGCTGCAGCGAGCAGTCGCGTTCGCCGAAATGCAGGACGTTTCCGTGACCGTCGCCCAGCACCTGTATTTCGATATGCCGCGGTTGCCCCAACAGCTTTTCGATGTAGACCGTATCGTCGCCGAATGCGGCCAGCGCTTCCTGGCGGCAGGTCGAGAGCGCCTCCGGCAGTTCGGCCGCATTGTTGGCGATCTTCATGCCGCGGCCGCCGCCGCCCGATGCCGCCTTGAGGAGCACGGGAAATTCGATCTCCTCGGCCACGGCGACGGCCTCTTCGGGCGTGGTTACGGCGCCGTCGGATCCCGGCACCACGGGCAGCCCGATCTCGAGCGCGGTTTCCTTCGCCTGCACCTTGTCGCCCATCAGGCTGATATGGTCGGGGCTCGGGCCGATGAAGACGAGGTCGTGTTCCTCGACCATTTGGGCGAATTGGGCGTTTTCCGACAGGAAGCCGATGCCGGGATGCACCGCATCCGCGCCGGTGATCGTCGCAGCGGTCAGAATGGCCGGAATGTTGAGATAGCTGTCCTTCGACGGCGGCGGGCCGATGCACACGGATTCATCCGCGAGACGGACATGCATGGTGTCCGAATCCGCGGTCGAATGGACCGCGACGGTCCGGATGCCCATTTCGCGGCACGCGCGGTGAATGCGGAGGGCGATCTCGCCCCGGTTGGCGATGAGGACCTTTTCGAACAAGGCGGCTACTCGATGACCACAAGGGTTTCGCCGAACTCGACGGGCTGCCCGTCCTCAACAGCGATCCGTTTTACGGTCCCGCTGCGCGGCGCGGGAATTTGATTCATCACCTTCATCGCTTCCACGATCAACACGGTCTGGCCTTCGGATACCGCGTCGCCGACTTTGACGAACGGATCGGCGCCCGGCTGGGGCGAAAGGTAGATCGTTCCGACCATGGGCGACGGGACGGCCCCGGCCTCCTCGGCGGCGGAGTCGGCAGGTGCCGGCGATGGCGCGGTTTGTGCGCTCGCGGCAGCGGACGACGCCACCGGCGCCGGCGCCGCGACGGCCGCGGTCACCGTCGCAGTTCCCCGTGCGACGCGGATGGATTTATTGCCTTCGCAGATCTCGATTTCCGTCAGGTTCGTTTCGTCGAGCAACTGACCAAGTTCTCGGATCAGTGACTTATCGACCTGAAATTTTGGCATGGATTGTCCTTCTTCGATGATCTGGGTCGTCTCGCGCCGCAGACTGTTCGTTAGCCGTCCTTCAGTAAGCGGTGAATGGCGTCGAGCGCTAGGTCGTATCCCGCGGCCCCGAATCCGCAAATGACCCCGCTTGCCGCCGGAGCGATAAAGGAACGGTGCCGGAAATCTTCCCGCGCGTAAATGTTCGAAAGATGCAATTCGATGATCGGCACGTCCAGGATCGACAATGCATCGAGCAGAGCCACGGAAGTATGCGTTAAAGCTCCGGCATTGATCACAAGCGCATCTTGCGTCCCGCGCGCCTCTTGAATCCATGTGACCAACTCGGCTTCGCTGTTGGATTGGCGGAAATCGACCGCCAGCCCCAACGCCTTTGCCTTTTTCTTGCATGCGGCGTCGATATCCGCCAGCGTTTCGCGGCCATAGATTTCCGGTTCGCGCACGCCGAGCATGTTCAAGTTCGGGCCGTTCAGAACAAGGACAGTTGATGGGTCAGCCACGGGCCGCCACCTGCAGGTATAGTTACAGACGGGCTATATGTGGTCTTAAATTCGAACAAATGGCAAGTATTAGTATGGTAACCATCGTTAAAGCCTGGCATCCGGACAATACCGGGAAACTGAAACTCAAGGACTCGATAGTATGAAAAGTCCGAACATTGCGCCATTCGGAAGTTGGCGTTCCCCCATCACCGCCGACCGGATCGTCGGCGGCACTGTCGGTTTGGGGCAGATCGCTCTGGACCAAGGTTGCGTCTATTGGACCGAATCGCGCCCGACGGAAGGCGGCCGCGTCGCACTGGTGCGGCGCGACATGGCTGGAAACGTGGAGGATGTGGTGCCCGCCCCCTTCAGCGTGCGGACACGTGTCCATGAATATGGCGGGGGGGCATTTGCGGTTGCGGACGGCGCGGTCTGGTTCAGCAACGACAAGGATCAACGACTCTATCGGATGGAGGACGGCGCTGCGCCGGAACCGATCATACCGGCGGGGTCGTGCCGATATGCCGATTTGGTCGTGGACCCGCATCATGACCGGCTGTTGGCGGTCTGCGAGGATCATACAGGGCCCGGTGAACCGGCAAACTGCGTCGTCGCGATTGCCAAGGACGGGGCGGTTCAGGTTTTGGCAAACGGCAGCGACTTCTATGCCGCCCCGCGGCCGTCGCCGGACGGCAGGCAAATACTTTGGCTGTCCTGGGACCATCCGAACATGCCGTGGGACGGCTGCATTCTGACACGGGCCACGTGCGATGGCGCCGGCGCCGTCGTAGACACCGAAATTCTGGCCGGCGGCCCGGACGAAGCGCTGTTCCAGCCCGAATGGTCGCCGGACGGCGACGTCTATTTCGTTTCCGACCGGTCCGGATGGTGGAATCTCTACCGTTGGTTGGACGACGCACCGCAGCCCGTAAGCCCGATGCAGGCAGAGCTGGGGTTGCCGCAATGGATATTCAATATGCGCACATATGGATTTGCCGGAAGCGACCAAATCTATGCAATTCGGACCGCCGACGGGCTTGCCGAATTGCTCGCGATTTCGGTCGTGGACGGCGCGGTCGACGTTATACCGACGCCCTATGTCGAAATGCATGGCCTCGTCGCGGACAACCAAAAGGTAGCCTTCGTTGGTGCTGGGGCGCAGGACGTGCCCGTGGTGGCTGGGCTCGACATATCGGATGGCTCGATCGTGGAACTGCGGCGGTCCGCGGCCGAGACGCCGGATTCCGCAGTCGTATCGGTCGCGCAGCCGGTCACCTTCGCTAGCACGGATGGACGGGGAGCGCATGCCTTCTTCTACCCCCCGAAGAATGGTCAATTTACCGGGCCCGACAACGCGTTACCGCCGCTCATCGTAAAGAGTCACGGGGGCCCGACGGGGCAGTCGGGGTGCGGCTTCAACCTCAAGATTCAATATTGGACGAGCCGGGGTTTTGCGGTTCTCGACGTGAATTACGGCGGCAGCACCGGGTATGGCCGATCTTATCGGCGCGCCCTCGATGGCGCTTGGGGAGTCGTCGATGTCGAGGACTGCGTGGCGGGGGCGCGATGGCTTGTCGCACAGGGATTGGCGGATCCGGATCGACTTGCGATCACCGGCGGCAGCGCGGGTGGGTATACGACATTATGTGCGCTTACTTTCAAAGATGTATTCAAGGCGGGAGCAAGCCATTACGGCATCGGCGACCTGGAAGCCCTGGCGCGCGACACCCATAAATTCGAATCCCGATATCTGGACCGGCTGATCGGGAAATGGCCGGAAGCCCGTGAGATATACGAAGCACGCTCGCCGTTGCATCATGCCGCGGGGCTGAACTGCCCGGTGATCTTCTTTCAAGGGTTGGAGGACAAGGTCGTACCGCCCAATCAAGCGGAAGCCATGGTTGCGGCGCTGCGCGAAAAGGGTATTCCGGTTGCGTATGTTGCCTTCGAAGGGGAAGGCCATGGATTTCGCCAGGCCGAAAACATCCGGCGGGCCCTGGAGGGCGAGTTGGCGTTTTATGGACGGGTATTCGGCTTCGAGCCCGCGGATCGGATCGAGCCTCTCGACATCGATAGCGTTTCGGCGGGCACACCGACCGCCTAATCATCGCCAACGGCTATTATAACGGGTCGACCGAATAAAGGCGAGACACCAAACCGCTTTGGCGCGAAAACCGGCTAGCTTTGGTTGCGGGCGGCGGCGATCAGTTCCTGCATACGGGACTTGTCGATCGCGCCGGGAACCAGCTTGTTGCCGATCACGAAACCGGGGGTCCCGTTGATGCCCAGCGTCTGCGCGAGTTGCAGTGTCTCCTGCAGGTAGGCTGTGATCATCGGGTCTTCCATGTCGCGCTTCAGCTTCTCGACGTCGAGGCCGACCTTCGATGCGAGCCGGAAAACCTTTTCCGGCGTCAATCGGCCACGGGCGCTCATCAGGGCGATATGATACTCCTGATACTTGCCCTGCTTGTTCGAGGCCATGGCGGCGCGGGCGGCGAATTCCGACGCAGGCCCGAGGATCGGCAGTTCCTTCCACACGACCTTGATCTGTTTGTCGCTGTCCAACACCTTGAGCACGGTATCGAGTGTCCGCTTGCAGAAGCCGCACTGGTAGTCGAAGAACTCGACCACCGTCACGTCGCCGTTGGGGTTGCCCGAAACCGGTGTCATCGGGTGTTTAAACAACTTATCTTTTTGGGCGATGAGGGCCGCCGCAGCGGCCTTTTCCTGTGCGACGCGCTCCTGTGCCTCGTATTTCTCGAGCGCTTCGATAATCACTTCGGGATGCTCGAGGATGTAAGCTCGAATAGCCTTTTCGAACGCTTCCTTATCCATGGCCTTGAATGTTTCGTCCGCTTGGACGGGACCAAGGGCGAGAAACGCGGCCACGAAGGGAATGGCGAAGGCGAGTTTGCGCACGGTTCGGTTACTCCACGAGTCGTTGGGCGGCGAGCACGGCACAACTATCTCTTACGCTGCCGCCGCCCGCAAGCTTTTGCAGGCGCTCTTTAGCACGACTCACGAAGTGGTGAGCGGCGCCAGAACACGCCGACGTCGGATCGATTTAGCTATTTCCGGTCTTTTTTCAAGCGTTTGGCCTGAAGCTCGATGTCTTGCGCGCGAATCCATTCCGCGGATCCGTTCGGCAAGAGCCGCATGGCGCGTTTCGCGCGCTGCGCCGCGGTCTTGATGTCGCCCTTCAGCAGCGCTTCCTCGGCGAGGGCGTGGGACACGAGCCCATGTTTTTGCTGTCGGCCGTAGGCGGTCGCGAGCTGACGCCAAGCCCGAGGAATTTCGGACTCGTACCGGATCGCTTCCTTGATGTTGGCGACCGTGGCGTCGAGGTCCTTAGGGTCGTTTATGGCGATCTGCGTTTGCGCAAGGTTCAGGCGGATCAGCGCGGCCCAGGGCAAAATCTCGATCGCTTTGCGGTATTCGGCTGCCGCTTCTTGCGTTCGTCCGGCGTCCCGCAGGATGTCGCCCCGCAGTTCATGCAGAAACGGATCCTTCGGTGTCTTTTCGATCAGCGGATCGAGAATGGCGAGTGCCTTCCCAGTCTCGTTCAATTTCATATGCGCCACGGTTCGGGCGTACTTCGCTTCCATGCTCGTGTCGGATGCGCTGTACCGCCGCAGCGTATCAACCGGGGGATTCAGGAAGCCGAGAATCTTGCCGCGCATCCGATTATGGGCCTCGAGTAGTTCCGGTGCGATGGGAACATCGGAAAATTCCGACCGCTCGATATGATTCCGGACAAAGCGAATGCGGTTTTCGGTGAGAGGGTGCGACCGCGTGTAGGGGTCACCGCTTGCGCCGTAGATACCTTCCTCGCGCTTGAGGATTGTCATGAATTCCAGCAACCCGCGTGACGATTGACCGCTGCCGTCGAGGAACCGGACAGCCGCTTGGTCGGCCGCCTGCTCGTGGCCTCGGGTATACGCCAAAATACTGCGCTGTCCGACCGTGGCGCCGCCCAGCACCGCGGCGCCGATTCCCTCGGGGCGGCCGGCCGCCGCCGCGGCCGCGCCGCCAAGTATCGTTGCGATGATGGATTGTGCGGTCGCCGCTTTCAGGCCTTCCTTGATCCGCGACAAGTGGCCGCCGGTGATGTGTCCGGTTTCATGGGCCAATACGCCGATGACCTGACCGGGATGAGTCGCGGTGGTCAATAGGCCAGTATGGATGAAAATGCGCATGCCGCCGGCCACGAAGGCGTTCAAGCGAGGGTCGTTGACCAGATGGATTCGGACCGCCGAGGCATCAAGGCCGGCCGCTCTGAACAGTGGCGCTGTGTACACCCGGATGGTATTTTCGATTTCGGTATCACGGATAAGCGCCAAGCCTTGCGCGGATACGCGGGATGATGACCAGGATGTCGCAAGGGCGACCAGCAGAATCAATGTTACGATTCGCGGCGCACATCGAAGAGTTATTTTGTTACAGATACCTAGCAACGGTCTGATCCCCAAAATGTCACCCAAGATATGTAGTGTTTCAATGTGGTCCAAAAAAGGCGGCCGTATGAAAATTGGCGCTGTATTCGCCGGCATCCTCTTGCTAACCGCTTGTGGGGAAAGCCGTTTCAGCAACACTCTGGACACGATCCTGCCCGATCCCAGTGACTACGTCTATGGCGCTTTTGTCGCGGACGACTCTCGTGCGGTTATCGCGGCGCGGAACGTCTTGGCCAAGGGTGGAAGCGCCGCGGATGCGGCCGTGGCCTTGTATTTCACTTTATCCGTGACGATGCCGTCGGTCGCATCGCTGGGCGGCGGCGGCGTTTGTCTTGTGCATGAGCCCCGGACGCAGCGGACCGAGATGCTCGACTTCATTGCGCCGGAACCGAACAGCGGCGTATCGGGCGGCGACCGGCCCTCCGCCGTGCCGGCAAATGTGCGCGGCATGGCGGCGCTGCACAGCCGGTTCGGGCGCTTGCGCTGGTCCGAAACCGTGCTTGGTGCGGAAACGTTGGCGCGCGGCGGTTTCGTCGTATCGAAGGAAACCGCGGGTGATTTGGCCCGTGCCGCCCGTCCGCTGTTCGTCGACGAGGGCGCCCGCCGTGTGTTCTCGATGGCCGACGGATCGCCGGTGACCGAAGGCGAACTTATCCGGCAGGTCGAATTGGGGGCGACGCTTGGCCAGATTAGGGCGCGCGGAGCCGGCGCCTTCTATTCCGGGCCGCTCGCGAACCGGTTGGTCGAGGGCATGCGCCGAGCGGGCGGCACGATCACCAAACAGGATTTACGATCGTACCGGGCGCGCTGGCGCCCCGCATTGACGGTTCAATTCGGCGAGGACAATTTGCATGTCGCTGGACCGCCGGTGTTGTCGGGTGCGGTCATCGCTCAGATGTGGCAAATGCTGCTGACCGATAAGCGGTATGAAAAGGCGCCCGCCGAAGAACGCCCGCATCTGTTGGCGGAAGTGGCGCGTCGCGCGTTTTCCGAGCGGCAAACCTGGATCAACATCAATGGTGACCGGCAAACCCAATCCACGCGTTTGTTGTCGGTCGATCGGGCGCGGCAGCTTATGACCACGTACGACGCCGGCCGCGCCACGCCGCCCGGCGTCGCGCAATCGAGCAGTGTGCAGATCTCGGAAAATCCATCGGGCACCGGATTCGCGGTGGTAGATGGTCTTGGGCTGGCCGTGGCCTGTACGACGACATTGTACAACCCGTTCGGCACGGGCCGGCTCGTACCGGGCGTCGGAATTTTCATGGCGCAGGCCCCGGGTGTCGGGTCGCGGAACCCGTATTCGCTTAGTCCGGCGATGGTGACGAGCCGCGACGGCAAGATATTCCGTTTCGCTGCCGCCGGTGTCGCCGGACAGGCGGTGCCGAGCGTTATCGTCGGCGTTGCCGCACGGACGCTGCTGGAGAAACAGTCGGCGAAAGAGGCGGTAACGGGTCCGCGTTTGCATCCTCTTCCGGGGTCGGACGCGGTGATCGTGGAGGCGTCCGAGACACCCCCGCGCGTCGAAACGTTGGCGCGGCGGGGCCATTCGATACGCCGGCAACCCAGCCTTGGGCGGGTCAATATCATCTACTGCTCCACCGGCATTCCCATTCCATCCTTATCCAAGGTCAATTGCCGTCCGGTCGCTGACAACCGCGGGTCCGGCTCCGGGCTGGAACTGCTCATTGAACTCGAGTAACGCCCCATGGTGTTGAAGGTTGCCTCACGGGCGGGTATCCCGCCGTTCATGGTCATGGACGTCTTGAGCGAGGCGAACGAGCGCGCCGCTGCGCAGGAAGCCGTCTACCATCTCGAATTGGGACAGCCGGGAACCAGCGCGCCAACCGGTGTTTTGGACGCCGCCCGCGCCGCTTTGTCGAGCGATCGACTCGGATATACCGAGGCGCTCGGCATCCCGGCGCTACGGGAAGCGATCACCGTGCATTATCGCGACTATTACGGTGTGGCGCTCGATACCGACCGCATCGTCGTCACGACCGGATCGTCCGGCGGCTTCGTTCTGGCGTTTCTGGCCGCGTTTGAGGTCGGCGACCGAGTTGCGCTCGCGTCGCCCGGGTATCCCTGTTACCGCAACATCCTGTCGGCTTTCGGGGTCGAACCGGTCGCGCTGCTCGCGGATGCGGGCGACCGGTTCCAGCCGACGCCCGCTTTATTGGACAAGGCGATGCGCGATGGTCCCATCGACGGACTGATCGTCGCGTCGCCGTCGAACCCAGCCGGGACGATGCTGGACCGCGAGGATCTCTCGGCGTTGATCGAATACTGCAAGGCGAATGGCATCCGATTGATATCCGACGAGATCTACCACGGCATCACCTATGACCGCCGGGCGGATACCGCCGCCGAATTCGATGACTCGGTCATCATCATCAACAGTTTCTCGAAATATTTTTCGATGACCGGATGGCGGGTCGGGTGGATGGTGGTGCCGCCGGACCTAACGCGTACCATCGAATGCCTCGCGCAGAACTTTTTTATCTCGGCGCCTACATTGTCGCAGATTGCCGCGGTCGCCGCGTTCGACTGCGGCGAGGAGAACGAACGGCGCGTGGCCGCTTATCGCGCCAACCGCGATCTTCTGCTCGAGGCGTTGCCCAAGGCCGGATTCGAGAAAATCGCCCCGGCGGATGGCGCCTTCTATGTCTATGTGGACATCGGGGATCTGACGAACGACAGCGAAGCGTATTGCCGCAAAATCCTCGCCGACACCGGTGTCGCGCTCGCGCCCGGTCTCGATTTCGACCCCGACCGCGGCAACCGGTACCTGCGCTTATCATACGCCGAGTCGAATGAAGCGATCGAACAGGCGGCGGCACTTTTGATCGACCGCGATCGCTAGGAACCGTCCTTTCGGAACAGTGCCTGCGCGACGTAGTAGCCCGTTGCGTCGAACGCAGCTTCCGATGCGGCGAGATAGAGGTTCCACATCCGCTGAAAGCGCGCATCGTAATTCCGCTGACCGAGCGCTTCGCCCTGTGCGTTGAACCGCCGCCGCCAATGGCGCAGCGTGTTCGCGTAATGGAAGCTCTCATGGACGAAGGCCGGGCGTTCGAGGGTTAGGCCCGAGTTTACCCCGCTGTCGGTCAATTCGGTGTCTAACGGGATATAGCCGCCCGGGAAGATGTAGCGGTCTATCCACGGGCTCGTCTTGCCTGGTGTCGGGCGGACGATCGAGTGGATCAACGCCCGGCCTCCGGGTTTGAGCATTCGTTTGATCGCGCTGAAATAGTCGTCGAATTGATGCTTCCCGACATGTTCGAACATGCCAATGCTGACGATACGATCGAAACCTTCGGCATTCGCGCCGGAGAAATCCCGATAATCCTCCAAGCGGTAACGGAGGCGATTACCGGGGACCGCCTCGGTTCTGCTGCGGGCAAAATCGTATTGTTGTTTTGCGAGGGTAATGCCGGTCACGTCGCCGGCAGCCGTTTCCTGGACGATCCGACGCGTGAGTTCGCCCCAGCCGCATCCGATGTCGAGGACGGACATCCCGGCTTGGATATCCAACCGTTCGATGCTCGTCCGGAGCTTATTGATCTGTGCGTCGCGCAGGCTTTGCGTCGGCGATTCGAAGAAGGCGCAGGAATAGTTCATGCCTTCGTCGAGAAAGGTCTCGTACAGATCGTTGCCGAGATCATAGTGATGCGCGGCGTTCCTGCGGCTTCGCGTGGGCCCGTTTCGACGGTGAGGATCGGACAACCAGTCTTGGAACGCGGTGAGTGCGCGAAACGAAGGTTTCCCTAAGAGCGTCTCCTGGTTGAGCAGTATCTGCCCGATAAGGGATGCCAGGTCGCCTTGCTGGAGATGCCATTCGCCGTCCATATACCCTTCACCCACGGCGAGGTCGGGCTGGGCAAGGGCGCGCAGCAGGAAGCGGGTCCGCTCGACCCGCATCGCGCAGAAGTCGCCATCGCCGTCGCCGATGGGAATGCCGGGATTGTCGCGGTAACAGATTGCAAGATTACCCGTCCGTATCAACGAACGGATGAGGGGAATGAAAAGTCGATAAACGACGGTATCAAAGACCGGGTCCGTCGAACGATGCTCGGCATCGACGGTATCATGGAAGTGAGGACCCGGCGGTGCATTATGCTGTGCCATCGGTGCGCTACCGAATACCGCACCCAGTGCCATGGGTGCCGGTATTCGACTCCCAAGTCTTTCTGATCGGAAAAGGCTAACCGACCCTTTCGGGTCGGTCAAACCTTAGCCGGTCATCTGGTCATGCTTAGGAAACGGCCTTGAACTAGCCGACGACTCGGTTCCACCAGCCGGTGCGTTTCTCGCCCGGTTCTTCGGGTTTGATCGGCGGTGCCTCTTCGCCCGGTTCCGCAGCCACCGCGGGCTCCGGTGACGGTTGTGGCTCGGGTGCTTCTTCCGCGGGCGCAGAGTCGGACGCACCGTTGGATGCGGCCTTTTCTTCGGCTGCCGGCTTTTCGGAGTCGTCCTTCGGCTTTCGGCTGCGGGTGGTGCGGCTGCGCCGTCGAGGTGTCTTCGGTTTGGCTGCCGCTTTCTCCGGTGCGTCATCGCCCTCGGCGGCCTCGTCGTCGGCTGGGGCTTCCGGCGTGCCTTCGGATGCTGCATCGGCGGATTTCGACCCGTCGTCTGCGTCGGCGGTTGTTTCGCCGGTATCGGCGTCGGACTCGCTCTCGGCCGTCTCTTTCGATTTGGCGGATCGGCGGCGCGGACGCCGTCGCCGCGGTTTCGGTTTTTCTTCCGCAGGCTGTTCCTCGATTTCCGGCTGGTCGGCCATTCCGGAATCATCGGATGCGGCCTCGAGCTCCGCCGTAGGCTCACCGTCGTCGGAGACTTCGCTGACAACGGTTTCCGTTTCATTGCCCTCGGCGGCTTTCGAACGGCGGTTCCGGCGGCGTCCGCCGCGGCGGCCGCGTTTCCGGCGCCGGGGTTGGCCTTCGCCGTCCTGTTCGGCGGTATCGTCTCGCTCTTCTCTTTCGTCCGACGCCTGCGCGTCGGCCGCTTCCTGCGTGTCCGCGGCAGTGTCGGTATCGGCGTCGGATCGGCGGCGGCGGCGCGAGCGCCGTTTCCGCGGCCCCTGGCGGTCCCGGTCCCGATCTTCGGTTTCCACACGCATGATCTCGCCGGACCCACCGCGGACGATATCTATCGAGAAGTTCGGCGCCATGATGTCATTATCGGCGACGATCAGGATCTTGATGCCGTAGCGGATCTCGAGGTCATGCAGTTTCGACCGTTTTTGGTTGAGCATGTAGAGCGCGGCCTCGCCGGGCATCGAGACGGACATTTCGGTCGATCGTTTGCGCAACGCCTCTTCTTCGATGGCGCGGAGGATGTAGAGCGCGGTCCATTCGACCGACCGGATGTATCCCGAGCCGCCGCAGTGCGGGCAGAGTTCACTGGACATTTCCGTGAGGCTCGGCCGGAGCCGTTGGCGCGACATTTCGAGCAGGCCGAAATGGCTGATACGGCCAACCTGAATACGTGCGCGGTCATGGCGCAACGCTTCCTTCAGGCGGCGCTCGACGGCCTGATTGTTCCGCGAATCCTCCATGTCGATGAAGTCGATCACGATAAGGCCTGCGAGGTCGCGCAACCGCAGTTGGCGCGAGACTTCCTCGGCGGCTTCCAGGTTCGTCTTCAATGCGGTCTCTTCGATATGGCGTTCCCGAGTCGACCGGCCGGAGTTGACATCGATCGCGACCAGCGCTTCGGTCTGGTGCAGCACGATATAGCCGCCGGACCGCAGTTTCACTTCGGGACTGTGGATGGCGTCGATCTGACCTTCCACCTGGAAGTGCTGAAACATCGGCGTGCCGTCGGTCTTGTGCGGCTGGACGCGCTTGGCGTGACTCGGCATCAGGGTCCGCATGAAGTCCTTGGCGGTGCGATATCCGTCGTCGCCCTCGATGAGGACTTCTTCGATTTCCTTCGTGTACATGTCGCGGATGGCACGCTTGATAAGATTGGCCTCTTCGTAGATCAAGGCGGGCGCCGTTGAATCGAGGGTATCCGTGCGGATCGTGTCCCAAAGCCGCAGGAGGTATTCCGCATCCCGCTTGATTTCCGCCTTCGTGCGTTCCGATCCGGCGGTCCGGACGATAACCGCCATCCCGTCGGGAATGCCGAGGTCGTCGAGAACCTTCTTTAGCCGCTTGCGGTCGCGCATATTGTTGATCTTGCGGCTGATACCGCCGCCGCGCGCCGTATTTGGCATCAAGACACAATAGCGGCCCGGCAGGGACAGGTAGGTGGTAAGGGCGGCGCCCTTATTGCCGCGCTCTTCCTTGACGACCTGTACCAGAATCACCTGGCCGCGCTTGATGACTTCTTGGATTTTATAACGTCGGCGGAGTCGGGCGCGGCGGCGTTCCACGTCTTCCAGCTCGTCGCCGCCCACCGTCTCGACGTGGTCGCCGTCTTCCTGTTCTTCGCCCTCGTCGAGCGCCGCTTCTTCGGCGATCAGCTTTTGCCGGTCCGCAACCGGAATTTTGTAATAATCGGGGTGGATTTCGTTAAAGGCCAGGAAACCGTGCCGGTTGCCTCCATATTCTACAAAGGCCGCCTGAAGCGAGGGTTCGACTCGCGTTACTTTCGCGAGATAGACATTCCCTTTGAGTTGCTTCTTGATTTCCGAGTCGTAGTCAAACTCCTCGAGACGATTCCCCTTTAGTACGACAACCCGCGTCTCTTCGGACTGCGAGGCGTCGATAAGCATACGTCGCGTCATTGGTGTTCTCCGGCGCGATTGCCGCGGGGGTTGCGCGAACCAACCCTCCGTAATCTGCGCCTGTTTGATGTTCGAGAAGCGACAATGGCGTATGTGCCGTCAAACGGCCGGCGGGATCGCCAGCCAGGACGGCGCTGATTCCAAGCGAACGCCTGACGTCAAAGCGCTGAGCGCCATGAGTTGGGTCAGAGGCCGGATTCGCGTCGCGCATTGTCACCTTACTGATCAAGCCGGGCGATTTGATGCCGCTCGGCAGTGGAAACTGAATAAGCTATCGCTAGCACTCCTACCCCGTGTCATATCCATTCGCAATGCCATTCATGTCGACGGCTCGCGCAACGATTGATCTAGGATGGCATCCGGCCAACAAATCACCGGATGGGCCTTACTTGGCAGCGCTTAAACTAAAATAGGCGCACAGGGTCGATACTACAATCCGTTATTCGCCTATTTCTTTTGTCGTTAAAACTAGCAGGAATAAATTGAATTGATGGTAAATGATTATAAAGTATAATTTCGGCGCCTCGGGCGGAGTCCGTCCAATAGATTTGCCGATTTGCAAGACTTGGCACCTTATTCACTACTGGATGTTAGGCGACTGTGAATAGTATGGCGGTTCGGATAGTCCTGACGATTATGCTTTTGCTGGCGAATATCGGTTTCGTCAGCGCAATGGAAGTGTCCGACGTCCGGATCGGGGCCCATCCCGATAAGACTCGGCTGGTTGTCGAGCTGAGCGAGAAGGTTCCGTATCGCATCTTCACGCTGCCGGATCCGTACCGGATGGTAATCGACTTGCCGCAGGTCGAGTGGAAGATCGGCGCGAAAACGGCGGGTCGTTCGTCCGGCGTCATATCCAGCTACCGCTTCGGCCTGTTCCAAAAGGGCAACAGCCGACTCGTGGTCGACATGAAGGCGCCGGCCCAGGTTCTTCGGCATGTCATGCTGCCGCCGTCGGGTAAGAACAAGAACCGGTTGGTCATCGATCTTAAGTCCGTGTCGCCGGCGCTTTTTCAGCGGTCCGAGCGTCGTTTCGTTTCCCGGGACTGGGTGGATCCGAAGCCAACGCCGATTGTCCGGCCGGCGGTGTTGCCGCCGAAAAGGCCGGGAAAAAAGGGATATCAGTCGCATAAGCGCGTCGTCGTGATCGATCCCGGGCATGGCGGCCCCGATCCGGGAGCAATCGGTCGGTCGGGTCTCCGCGAAAAACTGGTCACGCTGCGGATTGCCAACACGGTGAAGCGGGTGCTCGAAAAGAGTGGCCGCTACAAGGTATTCCTGACCCGCAACGAGGACGTCTATGTGCCTCTGCGCAAGCGCTTCCAACTGGCCGAGAGCGTGCGGGCGGAACTCTTCGTGTCGCTGCATGCGGACAGCAACCGGGACAAGCGTTTGCGGGGCGTATCGATTTACACTTTGTCGGAGCGCGCCTCGGATAAGGAAGCTGCGGCATTGGCGGCCAAGGAGAACAGGTCCGATGCGATTGCCGGGATCGATCTGTCGAACCAATCAGACGCGGTGGCGTCGTTCCTGATCGAACTGCGCCAACGTCAGACCATGAACGAATCGGCCATTTTCAGCGAAATTCTGATCAAGGAAGTCGCAAAGACATCGCGATTGTTGCGGAATACCCACCGATTTGCCGGGTTTGCAGTTCTGAAATCGCCCGATGTGCCATCGATCCTGATGGAGTTGGGATATCTTTCGAATCCTCAGGACGAGCGCTTGCTTCGCAAACGCGAGCATCAGGTCAATATGGCGCAGTCGATTTTGCGGGCGGCCGATAAATATTTTGAACGTAAAGAGCGGTTGAGCCGTTCATAACTTAGCCATATTTAAGGGCTAGCGTCCGTTTCCCGTGGAGGGACGGGTCAAATTGAACAAATTACGCCTGGAAGGCCCATGTCCCGCATAGCGAAAGCGTTGGTTTTCGTCTTTTCGTTCGGCTTCTTCCTGTCGCTCGCCGGGGCGGGGGCGGCGCTTTACCTGCTATGGCATTACAGCAAGGGGCTGCCCGATTATAAACAGTTGGCCAAATACGATCCGCCGACGGTCACGCGCGTTCATGCCGGCGATGGCCGTCTGATCGCGGAATACGCGGTGGAGCGCCGGGTCTTCGTTCCTGTCCGGGCGATGCCGCGGCATCTCATCAGTGCCTTTATCGCTGCGGAAGACAAGAATTTCTACCACCATCCCGGTGTCGACCTCGTGGCGCTTGGGCGGGCGGTGGCCACGAATGTCATCAATATCGTAACGCAGCGGTCACGCCGACCGGTCGGTGCATCGACGATTACGCAGCAGGTGGCGAAGAATTTCCTGCTGACCAACGAGTTGAGTTTCGAGCGCAAGATCAAGGAGGCGATTCTCGCCTTCAGGATCGAGCGGGCTTTCGAGAAATCCAGAATCCTGGAGTTGTACCTGAACGAGATTTATCTCGGTTACGGATCCTATGGCGTGGCGGCGGCGTCGCTCAATTACTTCAACAAATCGCTCGACGAACTGACGATCGCCGAGGCGGCGTATCTGGCGGCGCTCCCGAAAGCACCGAACAATTACCATCCCATCCGGCGCTACGATGCCGCGGTGGCCCGTCGTAATTGGGCCGTCGGCCGCATGATGGAGGAAGGGTATATCGACCGTTCCACCGCCGAACAGGCGATCGCGGAACGCCTCGCCGTGGTGCCGCGATCCGCGACACAGGTCGTCCAGGCGGATTACTATCTGGAGGAAGTGCGCCGCGAACTGGTCGAACGCTTCGGCGAGCGGGGACTGTACGAGGGCGGCCTCTCGGTCCGCACCACGCTTAATCCGAAGATGCAATCGATTGCGGACCAGGCGTTGCGGGATGGCCTGATCGCCTACGACCGTCGGCACGGCTGGCGTGGTCCGATCGCCAAGATTCCCACGAATGGTAATTGGATCGGCTATCTGCGTGAGGTGTCCGTACCGTCCGGGGCCAACGGCTGGAAAGCCGCGGTGGTGTTGAAAGTTACCGGTGCATCGGCCGAAATTGGGTTCGATAGCGACGTGAAGGGTAAGATTCCGCTAGCGGAAATGACCTGGGCGCGGGCTGCGCTGAAGGATCAAAAGCGCGGGCCGGCGGTGCGCCGGGCGACCGACGTACTGGCGCCGGGCGATGTGGTGCTGGTTGAGCGGGTGTCCCGTAAGCCAAAGGTCAAGGGCAAGGAACCGACCGAGTACCCCCCGAACACCTATGCCCTGCGCCAAGTGCCGGAAATCAACGGCGCGATCATCGCCCTTGACCCGCATACCGGGCGCGTTCTGGCGATGTCCGGCGGTTACGACTACGAGACGAGCGAATTCAACCGGGCGGTTCAGGCAAAGCGGCAGCCGGGGTCCGCCTTCAAGCCGTTCGTCTATTTGTCGGCTCTGGATCGTGGCTATACGCCGTCGACCATTATCCTGGACGCCCCCTTCGTCATCGATCAGGGGCCGGGCCTTGGCAAATGGAAACCGGCCAACTACACCAAACGCTTCTACGGCCCAAGCCCGATGCGGATCGGCATCGAGCGGTCGCGCAATCTCATGACGGTTCGGCTGGCGCAGACCATCGGCATGAAGCCGATCGTCGAGACGGCGCAACAATTCGGCTTGTTCGACGCGATGACCGAGCAACTGGCGATGGCGCTAGGCGCCAGCGAAACGACGCTGCTTCGATTGACCGCGGCGTACGGCATGCTGGTCAACGGCGGTAAGGCGATCGAGCCGGCGTTGATCGACCGGGTGCAGGACCGCAATGGCAAGACCGTCTTCCGCCATGACACGCGCGCCTGTCAGGATTGTACCGTTATGGCCTGGGAGGGGCAGGAGCCGCCGACGATTCCCGATACGCGGGAGCAGATAGCCGATCCGGCGTCGGCCTATCAGGTTGTCTCCATGCTCGAAGGCGTGGTTAAGCGCGGCACGGGGCGGCGGATCAGCTCGATTGGCAAGCCGCTGGCAGGCAAGACCGGTACCACCAACGACAGCCGTGACACTTGGTTTGTCGGGTTCTCGCCCGACTTGGCGGTCGGTGTTTTCGTTGGATTCGATACGCCAAGGACCCTCGGCCGGCGGGAGAGCGGATCGACCGTTGCGGCGCCGATCTTCAAAGACTTCATGGCCAAGGCGCTGGCCGAGCGGCCGGCCGTGCCGTTCCGAATTCCGTCTGGCATCCGCCATGTCAGGGTGAATGCGGCGAGCGGATTGCCGGCGCGCGGCGGCGACCGAAACGTCATCCTGGAAGCCTATAAGATCGGTACCGAGCCGGACCCGCGCAGCGAGCGCACGGTCATCGGGGGCGGCGAGGTACGCGCTGCCGCCCCGGGCGAGCGCCCGCCCCCCGTCTCGCCGTCGCGCGGTCTCTACTAGCCGAAATCCCCTTGCCATACACGGTGGCTTCGCTTACATGCAGCGTCCAGAAAGCGCTACCACTGAGCGGAGAATCCCGTGCGCGCGGAAGTTCAGAATCTTGTCGACGAAATCAAGCAGTCGCTCGAGCTGCTGAGGAGGCATCTTTGACCTCGATGCCGCGAAACTCCGGCTGGAGGAACTGAACGCCCTCGCCGAGGATCCGACACTCTGGGAAAATCCCGACAAGGCGCAGTCGATCATGCGCGAACGGACCCGCCTGGAAAACGGCATCGGGTCCTACGAGTCGATGGAAACCGGGGTCGCCGAAAACCTCGAAATGATCGAATTGGCCGAGGCCGAAGGCGAGGACGATATTGCGGCGGAGGCCGAAGCGGCGCTGACGAAGCTCCGCGACAAGGCCGCGAAACTGCAGCTCGAGAGCCTGTTGTCGGGCGAAGCGGATTCCAACGATTGCTATCTGGAAGTCCATGCGGGCGCCGGCGGCACCGAATCCCAGGACTGGGCGCAGATGCTATTGCGCATGTATCTGCGGTGGGCGGAACAGCACGGCTACAAGCTCGAATATCTCGAGGAGTCGCCTGGCGAAGAGGCGGGGGTGAAATCGGCGACGATCAAGGTCACCGGCGACAACGCGTATGGCTGGCTTAAGACCGAGAGCGGCGTCCACCGGCTGGTTCGTATCTCACCCTTCGATGCCGCATCGCGCCGCCATACCAGCTTTGCGTCGATCGGCGTGTATCCGGTGATCGACGACACGATCGAGATCGACATCAACGATGGCGACCTTCGGATCGATACCTACCGCGCCTCGGGCGCCGGCGGCCAGCACGTCAATCGGACCGATAGTGCCGTCCGAATCACGCATCAGCCGACGGGCATCGTCGTGCAATGCCAGAACGACCGGTCGCAGCACCGCAATCGCGCCACCGCGATGACGATGCTGAAGGCGCGGCTGTATGAGCTGGAGTTGCAGCGGCGTGAGGAACAAGCCCAGGCCGAGCACGACGCGAAAACCGATATCGGTTGGGGCCATCAAATCCGGTCCTACGTGCTGCACCCGTACAAGATGGTCAAGGACCTGCGCACCGAGGTCGAGAAAGGCAACGCGGACGCGGTGCTCGACGGAGATCTCGATCCGTTCCTGGAGGCGTCCCTTGCGGCGCGTGTCGCCGGTGCCGCCAATGCGGCCGAGGACGATTAGGGTCCATTACGATCCGGCGGCGAGCGGCGTGTAGTAGTCGGCGGTCAGGCCTGCACGGTCGCGACTGGCCGCGTTGAAAGGCGGTTTCAATGATCCTCGGAAATGCCGCCGCACCAGATCATGGAATGTCGAAACGGGGTCTTGGCCGGCCGCGCGGCAGCAATGGCCGAACCACCGGCGGCCGATCGCCACGTGGCCGATTTCCTCGTCATGGATGACCTGAAGGATATCGGCACTCGCGTCGTCGCCGGCCTTTCGCAGCCGCGCGGTCATCTGCGGCGTCACATCCAGGCCGCGCGCTTCGAGGACCAGCGGAACCACCGCCAGCCGGGCCGCCAAGTCGTGGGCGGTCGTTTCCGCCGCTTCCCAGAGACCGTCATGGGCCGGTAGGTCGCCGTAGGCCGCATCCAATTCCGCAAGCCGGTCGCACAGCAGCATGAAATGTTTGGCTTCTTCCGCGGCGACCGTCACCCAGTCGTCGTAGAATGCGTATGGTAAATCGGCGGTCGAGCCGAACCGGGCAAGGATATCCCACGCCAGATCGATCGCATTCAATTCTATATGGGCGATGGCATGCAGCAGCGCGATACGCCCGGCCAGCGCCGTGTTGATGCGTCGCCGCGGAACCGACGCCGGCGGGAGCAACGTCGGACGCTCTGGGCGGGCGGGCCGCGCGGGTGGTCTCTTGCTGCCGGTTGCGGCGAGGATCCCCGATCGCCATGCGGCCGCGGTTTCATGGCTGAGACGCGCCTTTTCGGCCGGATCGGGCGTTAGAAGGATCGCACAGGCTGCGTCGGTCAGCGCGGGGCCGTTGCCGGAGCCGGTCAATTTTCGAGGAGCCATTGCACGCGCTGTTCGCCGATGTCGCAGGGCGGCGCCTCACGCGGCGGTGTCGGGCCGGCCGCCAGGACGATCCGTTCCCGCGGTGTGATCGGGCGCGCGTCGGCGATTTCCAGGATCAGCTTCTTCCGGATCGCGCGCGCGAAATCGGCAAAAGTATTGGCCACGACCATGAAAGAGCCCGGTCCCCCGATCACACAGTTAGCGTAGTACAGGTCCAGATTGGGCAATGCCGGCCACCCGAAGGGGCTGGCGCGTTCGTTGACGATGGGCAGGCCGTTTATCGCCACGCCCTGGGCGACGGCCCGGTCGCGAAACTTGGTGACGAGGCCCCCTTGGTTGTTCGGTCCGTCGCCGGAAATGTCGATCACGCGCCGCGTCCCCTCGAAGCCGTTCGCGGGAAAGGTCGACAGGGCATGATCGATGATGTTGCTGATCGACGTCCAAAGCGCGGTTTGAATCGGAGCGCGTGCGACCCGTGCGGCGAATGCGCGGGCGCCGGCTTCGTCCGAGACCATGGTCCAATCCGCGACCGTCGTCGTGTACTCCTCGCCGGCCCATTCGATATACGTCATCGCGACGCGCCCGAGAATGCCGCTGGTAATCGCTTCGATGACATCGGGGTCGGTGAGGGCGGCGACATAACCGTCGCGCTGGAGGCGCGCTTCCTCCGGATCGATGCTGCCGGAAACGTCGACGGCCAGCACCAGTTCGAGGTCGACCGGCTGCTGTGATTTCTGGGCGACGGCGGTGGTGGTCCAGAAGCCGGGCATGCAGATGGTCAAAACGAGGACCGTTCGGAAGAGGGTGGGGATTGCCTTCATGCGGGCGCCGGTCAGGCCTGATCTTTCTCGTCGAAATACCCTTCGACGAGACCGTAGATGGCTTCGGCGTCTTCTTCGGTCGAAAAGACGAGGTTGCTGCTTTCGCCGTAGATATTGAGCAGGTAGCCCCGTTCCGCGCAGACCGTTTCCAAGGCCGCGATGAAAGGCGAGATAAGCTTATCGTTGAGATCCTCTGCGGTTTCGTGCGCCGCCATCTGCGCGAGGAATTCTTCCTGCAGCTTTTCCGGTTTTGCGCCGGTGCGGCGTTTGGGGCTGCGTCGGGCCATCAGAGTTCCTTCACGGCGTCGAGCACCGCATCGACATGTCCCGGTACCCGCACCTTGCGCCACGCTTGACGGATAACGCCGTCACCATCGACGAGGAATGTCGATCGTTCGATGCCCATATAGGTGCGGCCATACATACGCTTCTCCTTCCATACATCGAAGGCTTCGCAGACGGCACCGTCTTCGTCCGAGGCCAAGCGGAAGTTGAGGTCGTATTTTGCAGTGAACTTGTCGTGCTTCGCCACGGTGTCTTTCGATACGCCGATCACGTCTACGTTAAGTTTGGAGAAATCCGGTAGCGCGTCCCGAAAGCCGCACGCTTCTTTCGTGCAGCCGGGCGTATCGTCCTTGGGATAGAAATACAGCACGAATGGATTTCCGGTGAGCGTCTGTAGGGAGACCTCGCCGCCTCCGCTGGTGGGCATGGAAAAATCCGGCGCCTTTTCGCCGACGTCTGCGCTCATGGGTTGGGTGCCTCCTCGGTATTCGAATGTTCTCGCTTGTATGATGATCTAGCGGCGCGGATCTGCAAGTCCACGGGAATATGCCGGATCGGATTGCCGCTCGGCCGCTTCGGCCGACGGTTGCTCGATCAGCGCCTCGAAATGCCGGCGGACATTGGTTGCGGTGTCTTCCATCGTTGCGACGAGGGCGTCGAAATCTTCGACGCCGACCGCACGGACGAGGGCACGACGCGGACCGTCGGCACGGTCCTCGTCGTCGAGATTGTCGGTTGTGGTTAGCCTCAATACCGTCTGCACCCGGTGCCAAAGCCGCAAGGCATTGCCGACATCGGTCGCGAACTCGCCGTCGATCAGTTTCGCCGCGGTCAGATTGTCGATTGCCGTTACCGCGTTGCTGGACAGGACCTCCGGATGGTCCGAGGCGTGCAGGAGCTGCAGATATTGAACCATGAACTCGGCATCCACGAGACCGCCGCGCCGATGTTTGATGTCCCAGCGTGATTGGCCGCGATGCTCCTTCGCCATGCGTTCGCGCATCTTGGCGACGTCGATAACGAGTTGATCCGGGTCTCGCGGTTTCGTCAGTATCGAATGGATTTCTTCCTCCAGCTTGTGGATCAGGTCCGGGCTGCCCGCAAAGGCACGGGCGCGGGTCAATGCCATGAATTCCCAGGTCCAGGCGGATTCGGTGTAATAGCGGCTGAAGGACTCGAATCGGCTGGCCGCCGGACCCTTGCTGCCGGATGGGCGCAGGCGCGTATCCACCTCATACAACCGGCCCTCACCGGTGAGCGCCTCGATTGCGCCGACGATCCGTTGGCTGAGCCGCATGTAATACACGCTTGTCGCAAGCGGTTTCTCGCCGTCCGACTCTTCGACGTCTTCCGGCACGTCGTAGACGAAGACCAAATCCACGTCGGACTCGGGCATGAGTTCGCGGCCGCCGAGTTTGCCGAACGCGATCGCCGCCATGCCGCTGCCCGGCACCACCCCATGATTGCCGCCCGGACCCGAAAACTCCTCCTCCACGGCGGGCCATAGGTCCGCGATAACCGTCTCGGCGATGGCGGTATAGGTCGGCCCGGCGGCGTGCCCGTCGGCGACACCTTGGAGCACTTGGACGCCGGTTTGGAATTTTCGGTCGTTGGTCCACCGGCGGGTGACATCCAGAACGTCCTGAAAATCGTGGGCCTCTGCGAGAGCGGTCTTGAGCTCTCGATGCAGGACGTCCTGTTCCGCCACCTGGTCGAAGAAATCGTGCGACAGAACATGATCGAGAAGGCGCGGATTCCGACTGAGCCATTCGGACAGCTTGGGCGCGTCGCCCATGATTTCCGCCACGAGGTCGAGCAGACTGGGATTGGCATAGAATAACGAGAAGAGTTGGACACCCGAGGGCAGCCCGCTTAAAAATGCGTCGAGCCGCACGATGGCGGCGTTCGGGTCCGAGCGCTTGGCGAGGGCTTCGAGCAGCCGCGGCATCAGTTCGGTCAACAGTTCACGGGAGCGGACGCTGCGGGTCGCGCGATAGCGGCCGGTATGCCACCGACGGATCATCGTCGACACGGATGCGCCGTCGCCGAATCCCATGTCTTCGAGTGTCTTGATCGTGTCCGGATGGTTCTCGTTGCC
Source organism: Alphaproteobacteria bacterium (assembly GCA_965228425.1). Lineage (GTDB taxonomy): Bacteria > Pseudomonadota > Alphaproteobacteria > UBA8366 > UBA8366 > JAJFJD01. The sequence continues at coordinate 2,153,373 of OZ245815.1, forward strand.
CGTGAAGACCAGCGTGCCTGATCCGCCGAGGTCCGGTTCTTCCTCGAAGAGTTCCGCATAGTGCGTCTCGACGAGCGATAGACGGCGAACCAGGTCGTCGCGAAACGCCGCGGCATCCGGATAGCCGGCGAAGACCGCGATGTCCCCGATCTGCTCGTCGGTCTTCGGCAGGCTATGCGTTTGATGATCGTCGACCATTTGCAGGCGATGTTCGAGCCGGCGGAGGTAGCAATAGGCTTCCTGCATTTCCTGCGCGGTCGACGGTTCGATCCGGCCATGGTCGGCCAACGCGTCGAGCGTCTCGCAGACGTCACTGGTACGCAGTGTCGGGGACCGTCCGCCCCAGATGAGCTGTTGGGTCTGGGCGAAGAACTCGATCTCGCGAATGCCGCCGCGACCCAGCTTCACGTTGTGGCCGTTGACGGCGATCGTGCCGCCGCCGCGATAGGCGGTGATCTGCCGTTTGATCGAATGGATATCCTGGATCGCCGCGAAATCGAGATGTTTGCGCCAGATGAAGGGGCTTAAGTGCTGCAGGAACGCATTACCGGCCTCAATGTCGCCGGCGCAGGCGCGCGCCCGGATCATGGCGGCCCGTTCCCAGTTTTGCCCGACGCTCTCATAATAGGCTTCGGCGGCGGGGATCGGAATGGCCAGCGGCGTTGCGCCCGGGTCGGGCCGCAGCCGTAAATCGGTCCGAAAGACATAGCCGTCCGCCGTGCGCTCGTCCATCACCCGCATCAACAGCCGGGCCAGGCGAACCATTTCCTGAGGCAGTTCGTCCCGGTCGGAACAGTCTAGCTTGCCCGGGTCGTAGAGGATCATGATGTCGATATCGCTGGAGTAGTTCAGTTCCCGTGCGCCAAGTTTGCCGAGCGCCAGGATCACCACGCCGGAGTCGGCCTCGGGCGTATCCCCCGGCGGCAGCGAAAACACACCGTTCGTCGATAATTGGCGCAGCAGTCCCCGGACCGTGAGGTTCAGCGATACATCCGCGAGATCGCTTAGGGCGCGGGTGACCTGGCCGACGGGCCAGATTTCCGCGATGTCGGCGAGGGCGATCAGAAGGGCTGCCCGGTTTTTTGCCCGTCGCAGGACCGGCATCATCTTCTCGGCGGACGCTACCTCCGCCAAATCGGTCTGTAGCTGCGTGATGATTTCTTCGAAAACCTGGTCTGGCCCCCGTTCGAGGGCTTGCACGGCGATGTCCGGGTTTCGGACCAGCAATTGAGCCAGGTAGGGACTGTTCCCGAAAATCGCCTCCAGGATCGCCTTGCCGCCTCGATCTTCCACAACGGCAAGCATTTCCGCGCCAAAATCCGAAGAATCGGCGGTTTCCCGCCATCGCTCCAATCCCAGTGCCGTGCGCTCGGTATTGGCGGGTTTCGGGAGTTTTTCGACCTGTATCGGGATCATTTGCGGTTCTGATACTCTTCGGAAATCCTGGGAAATCTGGTCAAAATCACTATATTAGGTCAATCGTGTAAGCGGAGCCCGGGGGACCCTTGCGCAGTATATGCATACGTGTGGCACAGGTCGCTGTCACCGTCATTTTGGGCGTTACTATTCTCGTCAGTCTCGGGTTGTGGCGTCTGTCCCAGGGACCGGTTTCGCTCAACTTTCTTGCCCCGGCATTGGAACGCAGTTTCGCGGTGAGGGATACGTCCTTCGCGGTCGAGGTCGATGATACGTCGCTGGTCTGGGGCGGGTGGAAGCGGGTGATCGACATCCGCAGCCGAAACGTGCGGGTCTTCGCGGCCGACGGAAATCTGGTTGCCTTGCTGCCGGATGTCTCGATCGGTCTTTCCTTTTCCGGTCTCATGCGCGGCGACCTCGCCGTGTCGCGGCTGGATGTGTTCGGCCTACGCGCCGTGTTGGAGCGGTTCCCGGACGGCCGGTTCGGTTTTCAGATGCCGACCGATGCTGACGGGACGAAGAAGCGCGAAGGCGCGCTGGCCGATGCCGCAGAGGACTTTCTGCGGCCGATGCGCGAACGAACCGGACCGTTTCGATATCTGCAACGGTTCTCGGTCCTCGAAGGCCGGTTCCAGTTCATCGACCGGATGACCGGCCAGATTTGGGCGATCCCGAAAGCGGAAATCATTACGGAATTTTTGCCCGATGCAATCGAGACACGGCTGGCGTTGGGCGTCGACGCGGACGGCCAAAGAATGCGGCTGCTGGCCACCATCCTGCATGATCGCCGCAGCCGCAGAATAGGAGGGCGGGTCGATTTCGACCGGTTGGAGCCATCGGTCATCGCACGCGCATTCCCATACCTGAATCAACTCGCGGACATTCGCGCGGCGTTCTCCGGCAACGTCAACTTCGAGATCGCGCATGATTGGCAGCTTCTCGGCTTGCGTCTGCAATTGCTCAGCGATTTCGGCCAGGCCACATTCGCGATGGCGTATCCGTCCGGCAGCGAGCTGGTTCAGGTCAGTGCGCGGTTGAACGCCATTCGGCTGGCGAGCCTGGCACGCGCGACGCCGGCGCTGTCGCCGCTAGCCGGGCTGGATATTCCGGTGAGCGGCGTGCTCGAAGGCGTCGCGGATCCAACCGGCCTCTTTCAGCTTACAGACGTCGATCTGACCAGCGGCGCCGGCCAAGTGGACTTGCCGGGCGTATTTTCGGAAACCATGAAGATCGTGGGCGCGCGCTTGTCGGCGGATATCGATGGCGCCACGTCCACGGCGAAAGTTCGGGAGTTTTCCATCGACTTTGGCGGAACCAAGGTGTCCACGGCCGGGCGCATTCGGCGCGACGAGACAGGCTATGAGATGGCCGTCGATGGCTCGGTCGCGGCACTGCCGCTGCGTGACCTCGGAAAGTATTGGCCTCCGGGCGTCGGCGTCAGTGCGCGGCAATGGGTCACCAGTAACATCGTCGACGGGACGGTAACCGACGGTACGGTGTCGCTGGCCCTCAAGATGCCGGTCGAGAATGACAAGACAACGGTTTCAGTCGAGTCCATCGACGGCACGCTGCAATATCAAGGTTTGTCGATTAAATACTGGGAGCCGCTTCCCAAGGTCGCCGATGTCGGCGGGACCGCGACGTTCGATGCGCAAGGGTTCAAGTTCGCCGTGAGCAGCGGCCGATTGAAGGATCTCGCGCTGGAGAAGGCGGCAGTCGATATTACCGGGCTCAATGCCGAGGATCAGGCGATTATGATCGATGCGGCGCTCCGCGGTTCCGCGCGGTCGCTGGCGGAAATTCTGGATCGCAAGCCGCTCGGCTATGTCTCGGAGATTGGCATAAGCCCGGCGGCGATATCGGGCGAAGCGGTGGTTCGGACCAAATTCGAGTTTCCGTTGATCACCGACCTCGATGCCAAGGACATTACGATTACCGCGTCGGCCGGGTTGGGCAAATTGGCGGTGTCGCCGGCTCCGTTCGGCTTGACGCCCCGCGATGGGGACATTCGATTGAAAGTGAACAACGCGGGACTCAGTGCGACCGGCACGATGCGGCTTTTCGCGAGTCCAGCGACCATCGATTGGCGTGAGGACTTCAGGAAAGACGCGAAGGTTAAGACCAATCTCGTGGTCTCCGGCCGGCTTCCGGATTTATCGCGGCCGGGATTCGGCGTGCCGCCAACCGATATGATCAAGGGCCCCTCCGATGTAAACGTGGTCGTTACCGCGCGGTCGGATGGCAGCACGGAAATTCTCGCTGGATTCGAGCTGGCCGATGCCGCGGTGGATCTGAAGGAGGTCGGCTGGACCAAACCGATCGGGGTTCCGGGTACGGCGAATGTCGTTGTTTCACTGGACGAGAAAGGCGTTCGCGCCGTCGATAAATTCAGCGTCGAGGCCGGGACGACGAAGTTGCTGGGTTCGGCCAAGCCGCGCGCCAGAGATCGCGCCGCATGGCGGGTCGATATCGAACAGTTCAAGAATGCCGGCAGCGATCTGTCAGGTCGCATCGACATTGGCGCAAGCGGGGAGATCGCTGCAACGGTGTCGGGAGGCCGCTTCGATGTGGGGCCGATACTGGATGCCGAAGATCAAAAGAACGAACAGCCGCCCAATTCTGAAGAGCCGGGTCTCCGGCTGAATGCGCGTTTCGACGAGTTGCGATGGGGGCCGGACCGGAAACTGCGGCAGGCGAATTTACTGTTGCATCGCCAGAAAGGCGCCGTGCGGGGATTGGTCCTGGACGGTCGGTTGGGCAAGCAGGGGAAGCTCGATGTCAAATTCCTGCCCGGCCCCGATGGCCAAATCCTCCGGATAGTCGCGGACGACTTCGGTGAGATTCTGTCGATGTCGCCGACGAAAGGTCGCGTGTCGGGCGGCACTTTGCTGATCCGGGGCATCCGGCGATCGCCGGACGCGCCGATCGAAGGAGACTTCATCGCGTCCAAATTCACGCTTTCGAAGGCGCCGACGCTTGCCAAGGTTCTGCAGGTTGCCTCCCTGACGGGCATCGGCGCGGCCATGTCGAAAAAAGGGTTGGACTTCGACGCGTTCGAGGGCCGGTACGTCTATAAGGGCGACCGGGTGACGTTCTCCAAAGCCAGTGCGCACGGTTCGTCGATCGGGGTCACCGTCAACGGGATATTGGATTTGGATGCCGATACGGCGAATTTGGGCGGCACGCTGGTGCCCGCGTATTCGTTCAACCGGGCCATCGGGAAAATTCCGGTGATTGGATCCTTGCTGACCGGCGGTGAAAACGAGGGCGTGTTCGCCGCCACCTATCGGGTGGCTGGACCGCTCGAAAACCCCAAAATTTCGGTCAATCCGCTCTCGGCGCTGGCACCGGGTTTCCTGCGCAACCTGTTCGGGCTGGGTGCGGGTAAGCCCCAGGGCGAGACGCCCGCCAACTAGTCGCTAGCTTGGGCGCACCAGCGCGTGGCGCTTCCTACCGGCGGATAGCTTGATGACGCCCTGGTCGTTCATGTCGGCGAGGGATACGGTCCGGCCTTCGTCGTCGATCTTCTCATCGTTGATGCGGGCGCCGCCGCCGCGGATAAGGCGCCGGGCCTCGCCGTTACTTTGGTTCAAGCCGGCGCGCGCCATCAGCACGAAGGCCGGGATGCCGTCTTCCAGTTCGCCTTTGGGGACGTCGATGCTGGGCAGGTCGGATCCGAAATCGCCGTCGACGAATGTCTTTCGCGCCGTCTCCGCCGCCGCGGTTGCCGCGTCGTCGCCACGGCACAATCGGGTCGCCTCGTTCGCGAGCGTGATCTTGGCGTCGTTGATCTCCGCACCTTCCAACGCTTCCAGGCGCTCGATCTCTTCGACCGGCAATTCGGTGAACAGGCGCAGGAAGCGGCCGACGTCGGCGTCTTCCGTATTGCGCCAGTATTGCCAATAATCGTAGGCCGGCAGACGATCCTCGTTCAGCCAGACCGCACCGCTCGCGGTCTTGCCCATCTTGGCGCCGCTGGCCGTCGTCATCAGCGGCGTGGTCAGACCGTACAGCTCCATCTGTGCGGAGCGGCGGCCGAGTTCGACGCCGTTCACGATGTTGCCCCACTGGTCGGAGCCGCCCATCTGGAGGCGGCATTTGTAGCGATGGCCCAATTCGACGAAATCGTAGGCCTGCAGCACCATGTAGTTGAATTCCAGGAAGCTCAACGGCTGTTCGCGCTCCAGCCGAAGCTTGACGGAGTCGAAGGACAACATCCGGTTGACCGAGAAGTGACGGCCGTATTCGCGCAAAAAGTCGATATAGGCCAACTCGTCCAGCCATTCGGCGTTGTTGACCATGATGGCGTCGGTCGGGCCGTCGCCGAAGGTCAGGAATTTCTCGAAGACGCCTTTGATGCCGTCGATATTGCGGTTGATGTCCGCCTCGGTCAGCAATTGCCGCTGTTCGTCCTTGCCCGAGGGGTCGCCGATTTTCGTGGTACCGCCGCCCATCAATACGATTGGCTTGTGACCCGTCTGCTGCAGGAGGCGAAGCAGCATGATCGGAACCAGGCTGCCGACGTGGAGCGAGTCCGCCGTCGCGTCGAAGCCGATATAGGCCGCGACCGGACCCTCGGCGCAGAGCTTGTCGAGGGCTTCCGAATCGGTGCATTGATGCAGGAATCCCCGCTCGCCGACGGCGTTAAGGAAATCCGAACGAAGCGCGGTCATGGTTCTGTCTTGCCTTGCGAAAAGGGCGGATCGTTTAACACAATCGGTACCGGCGAACAATGACATCCACCGGCGCGTCAGCATTCGATAAACCCATCCTCGCCTTAGGCCTGATGAGCGGCACCTCCCTGGACGGGATCGACGCCGCCTTGCTCGAGACCGATGGCGAAGCCGTGGCGATGCCGGTCGGCGCCCTGACCGTACCCTATGACGCTGGGTTGCGGGATCGATTGCGCGCGTGCCTCGGCCGGGAGGGCCGCGATCCCGAGACGGATGCGGTCGAACGGGATATGACGCTGGCCCATGCCGATGTGGTCGCGGCCCTGTTGCGGGCCAGTGGCCATTCGGCGGCGGACGTGCATGTTGTCGGCTTTCACGGTCATACCTTGTCGCATCGGCCCGAGCGCCGGTGGACGTGGCAATTAGGCGACGCGGCGCTTTTGGCGGCGCGGACGGGGATCGATGTCGTGGGCGACATTCGAATGGCGGACGTTGAGGCGGGCGGGCAGGGTGCGCCGCTGGCGCCCGCCTTTCACGCTGCCATAACAGCGCCCATGGAGAAGCCGGTCGCCGTGCTGAATTTGGGCGGTGTCGGAAATGTCACCTGGGTCGGGGCGGGCGCCGGGAATGACCGGATGCTCGTCGCGTTCGATACCGGACCGGGCAATGCCCTGATCGACGATTGGATGCGGCGTATGACCGGCAAAGCGGTTGATGTGGACGGGCGGGCGGCCGCGGCCGGGACCGTCGACCAAGCTGCCCTGGAACGATTGTTGGCGCATCGGTATTTCGGCGCGCCGCCGCCGAAATCGCTCGACCGCGATGAGTTTGATTTGCAGGCGATCGAGGGGCTGACGGTCGAAGACGGGGCTGCGACGCTGACCGCCTTTACCACATCTGCGGTGGCGCAAGCGGCCGGCCTCCTGCCGGAACCGCCGGTCCGGTGGCTCGTCACCGGCGGCGGGCGGCACAACCCGACCATGATGGACATGCTGTCCGTTGCGCTGCGTGTCCCGGTCCTACCGGTCGAAGACGCCGGCTGGGATGGCGATGCGTTGGAAGCGCAGGCCTTCGCCTATCTCGCCGTCCGGTCGCTGCGGAACCTGCCGCTAAGCTGGCCGGAAACGACGGGCGTGCCGCAGCCGCAGACCGGCGGCCGGTTGTTCGCCGCCTAGCTGGCGGCCGATTGGTCGTCGTTGGGTGCCAGCGCGTCGTCCAGGTAGGTGGTCACGACCGCGTCCATTTCTTCCAGTTGGCCCGTGAAGAAATGATTGGCCTTGGGAACGGTCTCGTGGTCGATGGCGATGCCGCGTTGCTGACGCAATTTCTCGACTAATTTCGTGACCGAATCCGCGGGGACGATCTCGTCCTCGGATCCGGTCACCATGAGACCGGACGCGGGACAGGGCGCCAGAAAACTGAAGTCATACATGTTCGCCGGCGGCGCGATCGAGATGAAGCCGTCGATTTCCGGCCGCCGCATCAGCAATTGCATGCCGATCCAAGCCCCGAAGGAAAACCCGCCGATCCAGCATCCCCGGGCGTTTTGATTGAAGCTCTGCATCCAATCCAACGCCGTCGCGGCATCGGACAGTTCGCCCTCGCCGCGGGCGAATGTTCCCTGCGATCGGCCGACACCCCGGAAATTGAAGCGCAGGCAGGAAAATCCACGCCGCACGAAGTTCTGGTAGATCGTGTAGACCACCTTGTTGTTCATCGTGCCGCCATGCTGCGGATGAGGATGGAGGAACAGGGCGATCGGTGCGTTAACTTCCTGGCTGTGGTGATAACGGCCTTCGAGCCGGCCCTCCGGCCCGTTGATGATCACTTCTGGCATGATGGGGTTACCGTTTAATCCTTAGTCGTTTGCGCCGGGTTAGGGCTGAGCGAACCCGGCATCTGCGTTCGGCGGTCTGCGGTGCGGGTACAACGAAATTCGTGGCGGCCTCTTGAATTCTTGACCGCTGCACTAGGTCATTCTATATCCACATCGACATATAAACCGGTTCAAGACACGCCTAAAGCCCTTGGGGCATGCCGGTTGGGTGGCGCCTAATAAACCGCGAATCTGTTTGAAAATAAAGATTAGGCATTTTTTACCATGTTCAAGATGTTGCGCGATGAGATTGACGCGATCATGCAACGGGATCCGGCGGCCCGCTCGCGGCTCGAAGTGGCGCTCTGCTACTCCGGCTTCCACGCCATTGTTTTGCATCGATTGGCCCACGGCGCGTGGGGAAATGGGTGGCAAGTCCTCGCGCGTGCCCTATCGCAGTTCAATCGGTTTTTGACCGGCATCGAAATCCATCCCGCGGTGCGGATCGGGCAGCGATTCTTCATCGATCACGGCATGGGCGTCGTCATCGGCGAAACGGCCGAAATCGGCGACGATGTGACGCTGTACCACGATGTGACGTTGGGCGGCGTCGCGCCATCGGTGGACTCGGATAGCCAACGCGACCGCAAGCGCCATCCGACCTTGGAGGATCGCGTGATCGTGGGTTCCGGCGCGCAGATATTAGGCCCCATCACCGTCGGCGCTTGTGGCCGGGTCGGGGCGAACGCCGTCGTCACCAAGGATGTCATGCCGGGTGTGACCGTCGTCGGAATTCCCGCCAGGGTAATCCAGTCTGGCAATACGGGCGAACATAATGCGTTCTCGCCGTACGGTACGCCGATGGGCGATGTGCCCGATCCTGTTGCGCGTGCTCTCGACGGGTTAATGGAACATGTGTCGGTGCTCCAGGCGCGCATCGAAGATCTGGAATCGCAATTGAAGGAACAATCACCGTCGGTGGGGGCTGGCGGTTTCGAGCAGGAAGAAGGATCCGGGGACACCCCGAAACTCGGATCGAACTAGGCGGCGGACCGACAACGTACCGCGCCACGCGACGAACACTGGGAAAATGGCTTCAAAAAATAAGAGAGGCGGCAGTGCGACTGAGTACAAAGGGCCGATATGCGGTCATGGCAATGGTGGATCTCGCGAAACACGGCGACGGTGATCCCGTGGCGCTGTCCGAGATCGCCGTGCGGCAAGAGATCTCGCTTTCCTACCTTGAGCAATTATTCGCGAAGCTGCGGCGGGCCGGATTGGTCAGCAGCGTGCGCGGTCCCGGCGGCGGCTACGTGCTGTCGCGGACGGCGGAAGAAACGCGGCTGGCGGATATCATTCTCGCGGTCGACGAGCCGATCCGCGCGACGCGATGCGTGCCGGGCTCGCCGGTCGGATGCACGGGGGACAAAGTTCGATGTATCACCCATGATCTTTGGGAAGAGCTGGGCAACCTGATCCATCTGTTTTTCAGCTCGATCTCGCTTGCCGACGTGGTCGACCGCCGCATCCTCGGTCAGAGCGGCGTCATCCACCGGTCGAACCAAATCGCCGCTGCCGAGTAGCGCGGCCGGTTCGACGGTGACTTAGGTATCTGTGGTTTCGCTCTATGGTCTATCTCGATCACAACGCATCGGTTCCGATGGGGGCTTCCGTCATTGAAGCCATGACGGAGGCTGCGCGGCAGGGCGGGAATCCGTCATCGGTGCATGCGTACGGCCGGGGCGCGCGCGCTCGGATCGAGGCGGCGCGGAAGGACGTCGCGGCGATGGTGGGCGCGGCGGCGAGCCAAGTGGTCTTCACCAGTGGGGCGACCGAAGCGAATGCCATGGCGCTGCGCGCCTGTGGCCGTGCCTTTGTTTTCGTGTCCGCCGCGGAACATGTATCGGTTTTGGAGGTCCATCCCGACGCGGCGATCATCCCGGTAGACGGGGACGGTGTGGCCACGCCGTCGTCGGTCAGGAACGCACTCACGGCAGAGGGCGTCGATGGCGAGGATGCGATCGTCTCCATTATGCTGGCGAACAACGAAACCGGCGTCATCCAGCCCATCGCGGAGATCGCCGCGGTGGCACGGGAACATGGCGCCTTGTTGCATTGCGATGCCGTTCAGGCGCCGGGCCGGATGCCGGTGGATATGGCGGCGCTCGGCGTCGACCTGATGACGGTCTCCGCGCATAAGATCGGTGGGCCGGCGGGCGTCGGCGCGCTGATCTTGCGGGACGCCTCGCTGGTGCGGCCGGACACGAAGGGCGGGGGCCAGGAGAAAGGCCTTCGGGGCGGCACCGAGAACATCACGGGTATCGCCGGCTTCGGCGCGGCCGCGAAACGAGCGCTGGCGATGGGCGGCGCAGACGATACGGCCCGGCGGCGCGATCGGATCGAGGCCCGGATCGCAAAGGAAATTCCCGATGCCGTCATTTTCGGTGCGGGCATGTCCCGGCTTCCCAATACCAGTTGTATCGCGATTCCCGGCATTGGCGCCGAGACGCAGGTGATGGCGCTGGACCTCGCCGGATATTCGGTCAGCGCCGGGTCAGCCTGCTCGTCCGGCAAGGTGAAAACGAGCCATGTTCTGTTGGCGATGGGCGTGGACGACGAGACAGCCCGCTGCGGTATCCGAATCAGCCTCGGCCCGGATACCAGCGATGCCGATGTCGACGGGTTTGTCGCCGCCTGGATCGAACTCATTCATCGTTTGCGACGGAGTGCCGCTTGATGCCGGACAGCAATACCGACATGCCCGAAAAGAAAATGCCGATCTACCTGGACTATCAGGCAACGACGCCGACCGACGAACGGGTCGTAGCGGCGATGCTGCCGTGGTTCAACGAGAAATTCGGCAACCCGCATTCGAGCGACCATCGCCACGGCTGGGTCTCGGAGGAGGCGGTCGAACGGGCGCGGGGACAGGTCGCCTCGATCATCGGCGCGAAGCCGAAGGAGATTATTTTCACCTCGGGTGCCACCGAATCGAACAACCTGTCGATCAAGGGCGTGGCGCACGCCGCCGGCGTGTCGCGCCGTCATGTGGTGACCCTGGCGACCGAGCATAAATGCGTCCTGCAGAGTTGCCGGCGGCTGGAGGAGGAAGGCTTCGACCTGACGATCCTCGGCGTCCGGTCCGACGGCCTCGTCGATCTCGATGAATTGGCGGATGCCCTGACGGACAACACGTTGCTGGTGTCGGTCATGGCGGTGAACAACGAGATCGGCGTGATCCAGCCCTTGGCCGAAATCGGCGCGTTGTGTCGTGATCGCGGGATTTATTTTCATACCGATGCGGCGCAGGCGGTTGGCAAGATTCCGCTCGACGTCAACGCGATGAAGATCGATCTGATGAGCATCACAGCGCATAAATTCTATGGTCCCAAGGGCGTCGGCGCCTTGTACATCCGGCGCCGGCCAAAGGTGGCCTTGCGGGCGGAGCAGGACGGCGGCGGGCAGGAACGCGGGTTGCGGTCCGGTACGGTGCCGACGCCGTTGGTGGTCGGGTTCGGCGAGGCCTGTGCTATTGCGGAGCGGGAGATGCCGACGGAAGCTACGCGACTGGCGGAGCTGCGCGATCGTATCCTCGGCCGGCTGCGGGAAGCGCTGCCGACGATGCACGTGCACGGCGACCTGGATCATCGCATTCCGGGGAACCTGAACCTGTCCTTCGCCAATATCGACGGGCAGGATTTGATGATGCGGCTGGACGGGCTGTCGGTGTCGACCGGGTCGGCTTGTTCGTCGGCGATCGTCGAGCCGTCGCACGTCCTGCAGGCGCTCGACCCCGACCCGTCGTTGCTGCATAACTCGCTCCGCATCGGTCTCGGGCGGTACACGACCGAAGAGGAGATTGACCGTGCGGCGGACGATATCGTCGCGGCCGTCAGCAGCCTGCAATCGGCGAACCAGGTCTACGAGAAAGCGTGAGGCGAATTCCAACGTGCCGAAAATGACATTCATTCAACGCGGCGGCGTACGTAAGGAAGTGGACGCGCCCGAAGGGTTCAGCCTGCTGGACATCGCCCATCGCAACGACATCGATATCGAGGGGGCCTGCGAAGGGTCGATGGCGTGCTCCACCTGTCACGTCGTGGTCGAGGACGAGTGGTTCGCGCGGTTAGACCCGCCGAGCGAGGAAGAGGAGGACATGCTGGATCTGGCCTTCGGGCTGACCCGGACCTCGCGGTTGGGGTGCCAAATCACGATGACGGACGCGTTGGATGGATTGACCGTTCGCTTGCCGGATACGACGCGCAACCTGTTGCTCGAAGAGTAAGCGAGGATATTGCCGCCCATGCCGACCTTGTTCGATAGCCTCAAGTCGGCGTGTGCCGCCGAGTGGACAGACTACACGCAGCATGATTTCGTCCGGCAACTGGCGGACGGCAGTCTGCCGGAGGCGGCTTTCCGGCATTACCTGCAGCAGGATTATCTATTCCTCATTCACTTCGCTCGCGCCTATGCATTGGCCGGGTATAAGTCCGAAACGCTGGCCGAGCTACGCTCGGCTGCCGCGACGATGTCGGCCTTGGTCGACACCGAGATGAAGCTGCATGTCACCTATTGCGCCGAGTGGGGGCTGAGCGAGGCGGATATGGAAGCGTTGCCGGAAGACAAGGCGAATCTCGCGTATACCCGCTTCGTGTTGGAGCGTGGATCGGCGGGCGATCTGCTCGATCTGCAAGTCGCCCTTGCGCCCTGTGTCGTGGGGTATGGCGAGATCGGGCGCGCCCTGGCCGACGATCCGGCGACGAAACGTGACGGTAATCCCTATGCGGATTGGATCGCGATGTATGCGGGCGAGGAGTATCAAGAGGTGACCGCCGCGGCGATCTCCGCGCTCGATGCGCTGATGGCCCGGCGCGGCGGGGAAGGACGCATGCCCGGCCTGATCGAGACCTTTCGCATGGCGACGGTGCTGGAAGCCGACTTCTGGCAGATGGGGCTGGACGCCGCCTGACGATGCGGTGCTGTAACCGTTCGAGGATCGATCAATGACCGATCGCAGGCTGCGGGTCGCCGTCGTCGGGGCGGGGTTCTTCGCGCAATTCCATCACGAGGCATGGTCGCGGCTCGACCGGGCCGATTTGGTGGGAATCTGCGATCTCGACCGGACGCGCGCGGATGCGGCTGCGGCGGAATCAGGGACCCGAGGCTTCGCCGACCTGGATGCCATGCTCGATGCGGTGGAGGCGGACGTGGTCGATGTCGCCACGCCGCCGGATACGCATTTGGCCCTTGTTTCAGCGGTCGCGGCGCGCGGCTTGCCGGTGATCTGCCAGAAGCCGCTGGCGCCGACCTTGGACGAGGCCCGGGCGGTCGCGGCGGCGGCATCGACCGCGGGCGTTACCCTGGCGGTGCATGAGAATTTTCGATTTCAGCCTTGGTTCCGCGAGGCCCGGCGGCTGATCGACGTGGGCCTGTTGGGTGATCTACATGGCATCGCCTTCCGCATGCGGCCCGGTGACGGCCAGGGGCCGGACGCCTATCTCGACCGGCAGCCCTACTTCCAGACGATGGCGCGGTTCCTGGTTCACGAGACGGGCATCCATTTCGTCGATACCTTCCGTTTCCTGATGGGCGAGGTCGCTAGCGTCTATGCGGACCTGCGCCGGATCAACCCCGCGATCGCCGGGGAGGATGCGGGGACCATCGTGTTCCGATTCGTCGGCGGGCCGTCAGGTGTGTATGACGCCAACCGCCTGAACGACCATGTGTCGGACAATCCCCGGCGCACCATGGGCGAAATGTGGCTCGAGGGGTCCAAGGGCGTTTTGCGGCTCGACGGTAGCGGCCGCCTGTGGTGGAAGCCCCATGGCGGGGACGAGGGCGAGCACCCATACGCGTGGGAGGATCGCGGTTTCGGCGGCGATTGCGTCTACGCGACCCAGGCCCATATCGCGACGCATCTGCTGGACGGCGCTCCCTTGGAAACCGGGGCAGGCGATTATCTGCGCAATGTCGAGATCGAGGAAGCGATTTACCGATCCGCCGCCGAGCGGCGGGCCATCGACCTTTGATGGCGGCCGATTGAGCGGTGCATTGCGTTTCCCGTGCCGAGGCCTATATTTCCGCCATGAACAGCCTGGACATAGACAAAAAGCCGGCAGACACCCGTATCGTGGTGGCCATGTCCGGCGGCGTCGATTCGTCCGTGACGGCGGCGCTGCTGGTGGAGGCCGGCTACGAGGTCGTGGGCGTTACGCTGCAGCTCTATGACCATGGCGAGGCGGTGGCGCGTAAGGGCGCATGCTGCGCCGGGCAGGACATCCACGACGCTCGCAACGTGGCCGCGACGCTCGATATCCCGCACTATGTGCTCGACTATGAGAGCCGGTTCCGGGAGTCGGTGATCGACGATTTCGCCGATGCCTATATCCGGGGCGAAACGCCGATCCCCTGCGTTCGCTGCAATCAGACGGTCAAGTTCCGGGACCTCCTGAGCACCGCCCACGATCTCGGGGCCGAGGCGCTGGCGACCGGACATTACGTGAAGCGCGTGGCGGGTCCGGCCGGGGCCGAACTCCACCGCGCTGAGGACTATGGCCGCGACCAGAGCTATTTCCTCTTCGCGACCACACAGGACCAACTCGACTTTCTCCGCTTCCCGCTTGGCGGCATGCCGAAGACCGAGACACGCGAAGCGGCGGCGCGGTTCGACCTGCCGGTGGCCGACAAGCCCGACAGCCAGGATATCTGTTTCGTGCCGAACGGCTCCTATGCCCAGGTGGTGGAAAAGCTGCGGCCGGAAGCTGTGATTCCCGGCGACATCGTCGACACCGATGGCCGGGTCATCGGCCAGCATGAGGGCATCATCCACTACACGGTGGGGCAGCGGCGCGGGCTCGGTATCGGCGGCCGCGATCCGGAATCCGACCCGCTCTACGTTATCCGCCTCGATGCGGCGGCGCATCGCGTCGTGGTCGGCCCGAAGGCGGCACTCGGCCGCGACCGGCTGCGGCTCTCGGGTCTCAATTGGCTTGGCGGTGAAGCGTCGGGCGGTGGTCTGGCGGTCAAGATTCGCTCGGCGATGGAACCCGTGCCCGCGACCGTTATCCGGTCGTCCGACGGTGGCGCGGAAGTCGTTTTCCAGGACCTGCAATACGGTATTTCGCCCGGTCAGGCTTGCGTGATCTATGACGGCGACCGTGTCCTTGGCGGCGGCTGGATCGACCGTGAAGCGGTCACCCAAGCCGCCTGAATTCTCCGAGCCCGATAGACCTTTTCCGCTTTTGATCCGCCCCGGTGTACTATCGAGGCACCGCGGCGCATTTGCCTGGGGATCAAAACCAATCGAGGGGGAGACTGCGGTGAGCACTGTCGCATCGCTGAAGACGAATCCGTATTGGTGGGACGCCGCGCCGCCTACCGATGTGCCGAAAACCGACCTTGCCGAAACTTGCGATGTCGCAATCATCGGCGCGGGCTATACGGGCCTGTCGGCGGCGCTGGTCCTGTCGCGGGCGGGCCGGTCGGTGCAGGTGTTCGACAGCCTGCGGGCGGGCGAGGGCGCGTCGACCCGGAACGGCGGCATCGCCAGCGGCAACATCCGCATAGGTTTCGGCACGCTGATCGAGAAATTCGGGCTGGAGCGCGCCAAGAGCATCTACGGCGAAGGCAAACTGGCGCGGGAACGGCTCTCCGCCTTTCTCGAGGACGAGGGCATCGACTGCGACCAGCAAATGGTCGGCCGCTTCGCCGGGGCGGTCGCGCCGAAGCATTTCGACGCGATGCGGCGCGAGGCGGACCTGCTGAACGAGCATGTCGATCTCGGCGTCACCGTGGTCGACCGGACGGATCAGCACGCCGAACTCGGCACGGACTACTATCACGGCGGCGTCGTGCGCCCCGATATCGGCGGGCTGCATCCGGGCAAGTTCCACTTGGGCCTGATCGGCCGGGCGCGCGAGGCCGGGGCCACGATCCATACCAGCACCCCCGTCCAGGGCGTGGAGCGCGACGGCGACGGCTACACCGTGCAGACGGCGCGCGGCACGGTGCGGGCGCGCGACGTGCTGGTTGGCACCAACGGCTACACCGACAAGGCGAATGCCTGGCTGCAGCGGAGGCTGGTCCCGGTGCCGAGCCGGATCATCGTGACCGAGCCGATCCCGGCCGACGTGATGGCGCGCCTGATGCCGAAGCGGCGCATGCTGGTGGAGAGCCGGCGTGTCGGCTACTACTACCGCCCGACGCCGGACGGCACGCGGATATTGTTCGGAGGACGCGAAGGCTCGGCGAACGCCAGCCCGGAAGACGTGGTGCGGATCCACATGGGCCGCCTGATCGAGATTTTTCCCGAGTTGGCCGATATCCGGGCGGAATACTCCTGGAGCGGTTTCGTCGCCTATTCCCGCGACTACATGCCCCGTCTGTTCAGCCATGACGGCAAGCATTACGCCGTCGGCTATTGCGGGTCCGGCGTCGTTTGGGCGTGGTGGACGGGGCGGCACGCGGCCTTCCGGATCCTGGGCCAAGGCAAGACCGAGTCCGCCTTCCTCTGCGATCCGCCCAAGTCCGTGCCGCTGTATGCCGGCAAGCCCTGGTTCCTGCCGGTCATGATGAAATGGTTCGGTTTCCAGGACCGCATGGATCAGCGCGGCGGCTGACAGGCCGCCGGCCGTTGCGGGAGGCCGGGATAGCCGCCCGGGCGCTTGACAGCCTTCGGCAGCGGGTTTATGTGCATGCCGCAGAGGCCCATCGGCCACGCGTGGCGGAGTAGCTCAGTTGGTTAGAGCAGCGGAATCATAATCCGCGTGTCGGCGGTTCGAGTCCGCCCTCCGCTACCATCTAAGCTATTGAAAATAAATTACTATTTGATCTCATAAGCTTCGAGTGCAGTTTTTGGACTCATCGTCCGAGTGCCATGTATTCGGGAATGTGAAATTTGTTTTCTTTTGCCATAACGCTGCAAAACGGTAAAAATTTACCAAATTTCGAGCACAGATATGATTGGAGACTGCTTGGTAGCCATTTACTCATCTTGTTCCGAACTTTATCTGTCCATGTGTTCTTGTACTAATATTTATTTTGGCGCAAATCGCCTTTGTTTGCTCTGATGGACGTCATGAATGATTGACATTGTAGGCCCGGAGTTTCGGTCAGAACTAATGTCTCGAATTCGGAGCACCGATACCAAACCTGAGATGGCTGTACGTCGCATGCTATTTGGCGCGGGTTATCGATATCAAATTCATTGCAAAGATCTGCCAGGGAAGCCCGATTTGGTTTTTAGAAGTCGGAAGAAAGTAATTTTCGTACACGGCTGCTACTGGCATCGACACGGCTGTTCGAGAACATACAATCCAAAGTCTCGAACGGAATTCTGGAATGAAAAATTTGCAAGAAATATGCAGAGAGATCAAAAAAATCAGGAGGAGCTTTGCGGTTTGGGCTGGAAGATGTTGGTTGTATGGGAATGTGAGGTAGAAAGTGACGATCAACTAAAGCGTATGTCGAAGTTTCTTGGTCCAACGCGTTGGGTAAAAAAAACCTAGAGTAGTGCCTGGTCAGATACTAGATGACCTGGTAACGTCCGGCCTTTGCAGCAGATGGAGGCCGTATGGTTAGGGCTTTTGACATGTTTTCCGGAGGTGGAGGGAGTAGCTGGGGGGCTGCAGCTGCCGGCGCGCAAATAGTCGGTGGCATTGATGCTTGGGCCAAAGCTGGAAAAGTCTACACTGATAATTTTCCTGATGCTAAGTTTTGGGTGGAAAGAGTTGAAGATCAAGATCCTCATTCGATTTGCGAACAAATTGGTCCAATCGAACTCTTGCTAGCGTCACCCGAATGCACCAATCACAGCTGCGCACGGGGCGCGCGCCCTCGCTCCGAAGAAAGCCGTGATACCGCTTTGCAGGTGATTAGATATGCAAAAGCTATGTGCCCGCGTTGGATAATTATCGAAAATGTCGTTCATATGCGTCCGTGGGCGCGCTACAAGGAATTGCTCCGCGAACTCAGCGGATTAGGTTACAACATAACAGAACATGTGCTAAGTGCTGCGGATTTTGGGGTTCCACAGCGTCGAAAGCGGTTATTTCTTCTATGTGACAATGTGCATATGCCCCCCCCTAAAATCCCTCGGAATCGAGGTCGCAAGCCTTGTGTCGCAAGTATTCTCGATAAGCCAGGTGTTTGGAGCACGACGCCTCTTCACAGCGAACGGCGCGCCAATGCGACATTGGAACGGGCAGAGCGCGCTATAAATTCTCTCGGCCCCAACAAACCCTTTCTAATTGTCTACTATGGAACCGATGGAGCCGGAGGATGGCAAGCTCTCGATATTCCTTTACGAACAGTAACTACAATTGACCGTTTTGGCCTCTGTGAACCTACCCAACATGGGCATAGTTTACGGATGCTGCAACCGACAGAATTGGCTAAAGCGATGGGGATCGGGGAGGGATTTAGACTAGAAATGGGCAGTCGGCGAGATCAAATTAAGATACTAGGAAATGGTGTGTGCCCGCCCGTAATGACAGCCGCTGTAAAATCATTAATCGGGAAAATTAGCTCCGCCAACACTTAATCAAATCGTGAGGCGTAAGACGAACTTAGATTCCGAAAATGCGCCTCCTATAATAAAACGTCGGCTAATTCGCGTCTTCGTTTGTTGTTAAATGTGCCAGTTGGGTCGGGTCCAGGATCGGTAATCCAACTGCGCCGTAAAGTTTTCCGAGACAAGCCTGAAGCGCCTCTGCGAAAGGGGTATCGAGTACGGCAATCCTATCAAAATCATCCGAAATTGTTTGGTACTCAATGCTCTCCAGATCCATGAGGTCACAGTAGAGGTCGGGTATATCCATAAAATTTGGAAGAAAACAGTATCGACCTTCTGGTTGTCCGACGTGATCAGCTGGTAGTTTGGTTCGTCTTCGTAAAGCCTCGACTCTTTTCGCGGGATTCGCGGGCCAGTTTCTTTCTCCGATTATGTCGGATGCCGGAACCGTCTTAGCAGTGAGTAGCCTGTCCGCGCGTGGCGCTCCCTGACCAGGCTGAATTGTTAGGAAACAGTGGGGCGTTAAGACTAATCGAAATTGTTTGGAAGTCTTATGTCTGAGCAGCTCACCTAATCGAAGCGAAGTTCCAATAGGAGGGTAGATATAGTAATCAGCCGATTCCGCATTTTCCCGTTCATAGTGTCCCTCGATATTCGGGTCGATGCGATCTAACTGAATTGCTGTTCGACGGCGTATTATTCGTTCTAGGGCGGCTTCGTTTCCTTGAAGCATCTGCCAATTGTCAGTAAGGAATCCCCACAAATACGACCCGCCGAAACGATCTATCTCGTCATGGAGGCGTCTGGCAATCAAGGGCACGCCAGTTGCCAACATTTCGATAATCCGAGCGCTAAGCTGCTCGATTAGGTCGGGCGTCCCTTTGTCTGCCGAACTGACGAAAGGGTCGGAAGTTAGGTTATCCGGGACTTGCCCGTCGGTGAACAGAACAACCGGACAAAAACGATGATTGCGAATTTGTTCAACAAGATCGCGAGCTCTAATGTCTCCCTCTTCCACGTTTTTGTTTGGACTATCCCTATCTCTGTAGATATCCGTCACTAAAACGTCGTATCTGCGATGTTTAAGTCGGGTCAAGGCATCGTCAAAGTCATCCGTGAAATCCCAAAATATACCATGACCATCGATGTGGTCCGGTAGGAGCTGCTTCAACTGGGTAAGGTTTTCCCGGTCATCATCCACAACTAGGATTTCAAGGGTACTATTTTCATCGCTCATTGCTCAAAGCCCAACTCCCTTTTCGAACCTAGCCTCGAAACACGCGCCACCTAATTTCTTGCCATCCTTGTATAGCAATTTGCCATAAGGCTCTATGAGTAGGCGAGCAATGTACAGTCCCAATCCTATTCCGTTGGGTTTAGTCGAGTAGTATGGTTCGAAAATCATTTCGCGATTATCGACCGAGATGCCAGGGCCATCGTCGGTCACGCGAACAGAAAATCCATGCTCTAGTTTTTGTAAAGTTACACAAATTTCGCCGCCGTTGGTTGATCCGTGTCGGTGCGTTATCCAATACAAACCATTGTCCACCAAATTCGCTAGCACCTGTGCAATAACCGCCTTGGACATTCGTGCCTTGATCGGAGTCTTTGGTTCAACAATCTCTACTTTGATGCCTTGTTTATCGATTAAGGATTGATACAGCTCGAAGGTTAGCCTGATTTCATCCGCAACATTGAAACTTACCGCGCGACCACGTTTACCGGGGGTTTGTGGGTCAAGCCGCTGCCTAAGATGATGTATTTGTTCAAGCCATCCTTTAATGCCTGCAAAACTAGGTTCAATTTTCTTGCGATCATCTTCTTCGACAATTTTTGAAAGTTGCCGCTCTAATATGATCAATTGTCGGTTAATTTTGCCAAGAGGGGCGCCGATTTCGTGGATTACAATATCGACCATATGACCAAGGCCAGCAGACATCAGAAGTCTTGAAAACACCTCCTGGACTTGTTCCACTCCGAGCGTGACTTGCTTCTCCGTCTCTTCGATTAATTGTGTGACCGGGTGTTTGGTCCCCAATGTTTGTCTGGCTTCTTGGATCGTTTGTGAAAAATCAAAAGGTTCGAATAGCGGATCTGATCGAGATGCAATTTCTTTTCTGGGCCGAACTTTGTACCGTTCCTCTTCCAAAATTGTCAGTACGCGCTTAAACCAGTTTTCTAATCCTTGATGCGCACTGTTCTTGACCATTCCTTCGCGCGTGCTGCGATCTCTTAAATCCGGATTTTCGTCCCGTGAAATCCGAATCGCTGCAATGATTTGGTTGTTTGCTAAATTGCGGACTGGGTTCTGTCGACTCCGTAAATCCAGGTTTAGCCAGTCGTCCCCTCTTTCCCCGTAAGGGTGTATCCGAAATCCGTCGCGATATATGCTTACCCCGCTGTAAATATCCAGTATTTTTCTGACTTGACTGATTGCCAAGTCCTCACGGGATGCGATTGGCTGGAGACCTTCGCGGTCGCGATCCCAAGCGCGAATCTCCACTACAAACTGACCACATTCTGGCAACTCATTTTTGGGGCCAATTTGTCTATCTATTTTAGAGCGTTTCCCATCAACCTCGATTTCTCCGACAAAGCGCCCGTTGCTTTCTAGGTTACCTTTTAGTTGATATTTCGGCTTGAGCAGGAAATCCGGAGGCTCTACGAGCCCAGAAATGTCTTCATTCCCCGGAACATCCAAAAGGATGTCAAAATCGTCAATGTCATCAAAGGGTGAAATTAGGCGAGAGAGTCGGGCATGCAGTTGTTCGTAGTTTGTGTCTTCCCAACTTCCAGACTTGAGCCCTTCGATAGTTAGACGAGTACCTGGTGCGAATTGGTTCGATTTAATTGTCTCGTATTCAACTTCGATGTCATCAAGGTAATCATCATCAGTGAATTTCCCCCAGTAGAGTAACACCAGCACAGTGTCTTCCTGGCCTGCTCTTCTAGTTTCGAGTAGCAGTGAGTCCCCAAGTCGTGCAGCCGCAAAGCGACCAATTCCCTTGGCTCCTTGATAGAGTCGTCCGCCAGGTGAGCGATCCACTCGCTTTTTCGAAGTCGTACCCGGTTCAAGCCATGCGCCAAGGACAGTTTCGACATCCATTCCAGTACCATCGTCGGCGATGATTATTCGTGACGGGCGTTCCAGATCCGCCCCCTCAAATCGTATTTCAACGTTTCTTGCATCTGCGTCATATGCATTTTTGACTAACTCAACCAGGGCAACTGGTTCGTCGCTAATTAATTCCTCACCAATTAAATTAATCAACCGAGCACGAGGACGCATCCGAGCTGTGCCGGAAATGGATCCATCGTTTTGCTCGTGCTGATTTCGACTACTCTTAGCGGACGACGACACCCTCTTGACCTCTTCCTAAATTTGGAAACCCATATTTCTCGATTTGGCAATCATCATGAGGCGTTTAGGAGCGTTTGCACACTTTAGATTTGTATTCAAATGTAAGAAATTTGGTTCCAGGGGAGCTTTGATCCAGAATTAATCTGGCTAATTCACTAAGTTGCCGCCTAAATTCGCATTTCAGGCCTAATTTGGTGAAAATCACAGAGTTGTTTCTTTTCAACTTTAGTCCGAGCGTGAGGGGGCTGAATATCGGAATTGAGTGATTGCAAGCTTATCGATACACATGAAAAACGTATATTTGAACGAAGTGGTTTGGAGCGGTGAGTGCCTAGTGTGTTCGATGATTACGGCGATTTCAGCACCACAGAAATCGTGCTAGTACTGCATTGACCGAGTCCGCCCTCCGCTACCAAAATTCCCTAGCATTACGGCGCTGCCCCACGGCCCAAGCCGCATTCGCGTGTGGCGAAATACCATCTAGGGTCTAAATTCCTTTACCGTTTTGAAATGATTTATTGTAAAAGTGCGACGCTACAAGCTATTAGCCGAGGGGCCTAACGGCGATGGGCGATCCAAACCGAGTTCATGAGCGCTTTCCTGTCGCGCATACCGTAGGTTGCAGTCAAAGGATATATCTTTCTGCGATTGTATCTCATAGCACTCTCTTTCACGGGATTTCCGGTGGTCTCGGCCGCCGCGATAGGGTGACCCGATATGGCGCGTGAACAAGAACCCCGGATCGGCGACACCCTTTTCCTTGTGCGGGTGCGCAGCCGTCTCGACCGCCTGTCGCTCAAGCGACGCGATTCATTCCTGGAGCATCTCGGAACCGCCGTCGCCGATTTTTGCAAGCAGATCGGGGCGGTTGGCCTCGACTGGGGGGCCGTAAAGGAGCGGCTGGGCGACGATGGGTGGCAGACCGCCGTCATGTTCACCAAGCATATGTACGAGGCCCGCGAGGCCGACGGCGACGAATTCGCGGCCATTCCCTGGCGGCTCATCACGATATCCATGTGTCCGGTGCGGCGGGCCACCGATGCGTCCGAAGACCAGATGACATGGCTCGATCAGTTGATCGAAGAGGCGCAAAGGCATTGCGCGCTGCTGAAAGAAATGAAGAAGACCGCCTAGGCCTTGAGCACCGATCGGCCGTCGCGCGGCGGTCATACCTACCCTATTGAGGTAACTCTCTCCCCTCCGGCAGCCTTATGGTTCCCGGCATCGGCGTACCCTACAATTTGGCCTAGATTGAAGGGGCCAGTCGGTGTCCGAAAACCAAGACCAGTTCACGATCGGTGATGTCGTTCGCCGGCACGCCGCGGCGTCGCCGAATTCTCCGGCATTGATCGCGGAGGGGCGGCCAGCGCTTTCCTATGGCGCGCTGGCGGCGCTGATGGATCGGTTTCAACAGGTCTTCAACGGCATGGGATTGGGCCGGCAGGATCGGATTGCCATCGTCCATCCCAGCAACACAGCGATGGCCTCGATCGTCATGGGAGTGTGGAGTTGCGCCACCGCGGCGCCGATGAATCCCGATTTCACGGTCGGCGAGTTCACCATTCATTTGCGGGATTTGGGTGTGAAAGCGGTCGTTGTCGCGGCCGATGCCGATACGCCGGCGCGCACGGCCGCCCGGCATCTCGGATTGCCGGTAATCGAAATCGAGCCGCTAAATGACCAGGCTTCCGGCATGGTGGAAATTCGGCCCGGACCGCCTGGGACATGCGCACGGCCCGGTCCGGCGCAACCGCTCGACCTTGCGTTGGTGTTGACCACGTCGGGAACGACATCGCGCAGCAAGATCGTGCCGGTCCGCCACCGGCAACTCAGCGTGATGTCCGATTATTCCGCCCGTCTGTTCGAATTGACGCCCGAGGACCGTTGCCTGAACCTCATGCCGCTGTTTCATGGACACGGCTTGTACAGTTCGCTGGCCGGGACGGTCTATTCCGGCGGCAGCCTCATCAACCTGCCAAATTTTTCGTCCGACGCCTTTTTCCGGATGCTGGTGACATTGCGGCCCACCTGGTATTCAGGCAGCTACACCTTTCATCACACGATTTGTGCGCAGGCCGCCAACTTCAAGGCGGAAATCGAGCAGTCGAGTCTAAGGTTCTCGCGAACGGCGTCGGGGCATCTCGATACTGAAATTGCCGACGAGCTCGAGGCCGTGTTGGGCGTGCCGGTCATCCAAACCTATTCCATGACGGAAACCGGCCGGATTACCGGCAGTCCGCAGCCGCCGAAGATACGCAAGCGGGGCACCGTCGGCATCTCGGCCGGCGGCGAGGTCGCAATCATCGATCCGGATGGCGCGATTTTGCCCATCGGGCATCGCGGTGAAGTCGTGACGCGCGGCATCCATGTCTTCGAAGGGTATGAGAACGATCCCGAAGCCAATGCGGAGGCGTTCATCGATGGCTGGTTCCGTACCGGCGATGAAGGGGTCTTCGACGACGACGGATACCTGACGCTCACCGGCCGGATCAAGGAATTCATCAACCGGGGTGGGGAGAAGATTGCGCCGGCGGAAGTCGATGACGCGTTGATGCGCCACCCGGATGTTGTCACGGCGGTCGCGTTTCCGCTGCCGCATGTGACCTTGGGGCAGGATGTTGCCGCCGCCGTCGTACCGGCGCAAGGGGCGGCGCTGACCGATGAGATCTTGAATGGGCACCTGCGGGGCCGGATCGCGGACTTCAAGCTGCCCCGGCGCTATGTCTTCGTCGACGACATTCCCAAAGGCCCAACCGGAAAGTTCGAGCGCCGAAAGCTGGCATCGGTGTTCGGCTTAGTTCATGAGGGGTCGGCGCATGATGACGCGGTCGGCGCAACGGAACGCCGCGCGACACCGTTGGAAGCCAAGCTTCAGCGCTTGTGGGCTGAGACGCTGGGGCTCGAGACCGTGGGCTTGGACGATGATTTCTTTACGCTCGGCGGGGACTCGCTGCAGGCGGTCGATCTGTTCTTGCGGATCGAGCAGGAACTCGGCCGGAAACTGCCTCGTTCGGTCCTGTTCGAGGCGGCCACGGTCGCCAAGATGGCGGAACACATCGACGGTTCGATACCGCCGCAATGCGTCGTGCCCATTCAGGAACGGGGCGACCGGCCGCCCTTTTTCTGTATTCATGACGGAAACGGACAGGTTCTGAACTACCGCGAGTTGGCGCGCCACGTGGGCGAGGAACAGCCGTTCTTCGGACTCCAGTGCCTCGGCTTGAATGGCGAGGATGTGCCGTTTGTGAGGATCGACGAAATGGCGGCGCATTACGTTCGTGAAATACGCAAGGTTCAGCCGGTCGGTCCGTATTATCTGGGCGGTTACTCCTTCGGCGGACGCGTGGCCTATGTGATGGCGCAGCAACTGCTGGCGGCGGGGGAGGCGGTTGCGTTCCTCGGACTGATCGACAGTTATTGCCATACCGGTCAACGGCGGATTGGGTGGGGACAATGGATCTCTCGGCATGCGGACCGGCTGCGGGCGCTCCGCGCGGGCCAGGTTCCGGCCTATCTCGGGATGCGGGTGCGGAATAGTGTTGAGATGGCCGTCATGGCGGCTCGGCTTCGGCTGTTTTCCGCGGCGTGGTCGCATTACGAAAACCGGGGGCGTGAGATACCCCGCTTCTTGCGCCGGCCCGTCGAGGCGAATGACATTATTCGCCGCGACTACGCGGCCGCTCCCTACGACGGTGCGGCGACGTTATTCAAGGCAGAACTCTACGCGTGGAATCATCCCAATGTGCATGACGGCTGGCGTGATTTGGTCAGAGGCGGGCTGGAGATCAGGCCGATACCCGGGCGGCATTTCGAGGTCGTAAAACCGCCGCATGTGGAAGTGTTGGCGCGCGAACTCTCCGATTGTTTGAAGCGCGCCCAGGCAAAAGCGGTCGGCGGCGGGATGGTTTTAGACAAGGCGTCCTAACGCCGTCCCGATCGGGTTGTCAGTCGGTCTCGCCGGCTTTCCTCATTGCCTGATCGATCAGGGCGGCCGCCGCGGTTTTTGCGACCTCGGCCGCGTGCCGGCCCGATTCCGAAACCTGCGCCGTCACGATGGCGCCCTCCAGCAGAAGAGCGAGTTCTTCGGCGAGGCCGGCCGGATCGCGAACCTGCGCCTCCCGGCAAAGATCCTCGATAAACCGGCGCATCAGGGTTTTGAATTCCTTGCAGACCTGCCGGATCGCGGTGTCGGCCGCCGAATACTCGCCGATCGCGTTGATATACATGCAGCCGTAGAAATTGTTCTCCTCGAACCAATCGGCGGCGACATCGAAAACGGCGAGCACACGGTCGCGTGGCGTATCCGCGGCCTGCTCGACCTGCCGCATGAAGCCATTCCGGAACAGCCCGTCGTATTTCTTCAAGGCCGCAAGGATCAGTTCCTCTTTGGACCGGAAATGACGGTAAAGCGTCTTCTTTGAGACACCGGACTTGGCCAGGATCGTGTCGATCCCGGTGGCGTGGTAGCCGCGTTCGGCAAACAGATCGATTGCCGTGTCGATCAAGTGTTCGCGGCGTTGGGATTGGGCCATGGTTCGTTTCCCAATAATGAGACAGATTTGTATCCTATTTAGGTCAAACAGAGCGCGATGGCAATGGTGATAAAGCCGCCTCCGTCTTCAGCTACAGCGTAGATCACAGAAAGTTGACTGATTTAGAAGATTATCGATATTGAAAAGAGAGACAGCTCTGTCTACTTGTGTAACAGAAAAGGAGACAGATCGGTCTCCTTATTGAAGGTCAAACCAAGGAGAACAGATATGTCCCGTATTTCCCCCGTTGATCACGCGGCCGCCTCGGGCGACGCCAAAGACTTGCTGGATGGCGTCAAGGGCGCGCTCGGCGTCGTGCCGAACATCTTCGCTACGATGGTTCATTCCCCGAAGGTGCTCGAAGGATTCCTGGCGCTGAACGGCGCGCTCGGCAAAGGCCTGCTTTCCGCGCAATTGCGCGAGCAGATCGCGTTGACGGTCGCCGGCGCGAACGGGTGCGACTACTGCGCCTCCGCCCACACGGCGCTTGGTAAAGGCGCAGGACTCGGCGAGCAAGAGTTGACCGACAGTCTGCACGGCCGCTCCAACGATCCCAAGGTTCAGGCAGCGTTGACGTTTGCCGCGCGCGTCGTGGCCGATCGTGGCCGGGTCGGTGATGTCGAGGTCCAGGCACTGCGCGCCGCGGGCTATGGCGATGGCGAGATCGTCGAGATCGTGACCCATGTCGCCGTCAACCTGTTCACCAACTATTTCAATCACATCGCCGACACGGATATCGATTTCCCCGTCGTGCGGTCCGACGCGGCGGCGCAAGCGGCCTAGGTATCGGCGATCCGGGCCGGTTGGTTTCCGCGCCGCCGGTCCTGTTTGCCGGTTGGATATTTCCAAAAGGATTTCCCTCATGAAAAAAATGAAGTTCCTGACCTTGGTCCTCTTCACCGGGATCTTGGTCGCCACCGGCGCGGCCATCGCCCAGATGACCGAAAAATCTTTTGCCAGCGGCGTCGTTTCCGCCGACGGCGCGATCCGGTTGCCGTCCAACTTTAGGACCGACTACGTCATGCTCGGCGCATGGTCGGTGGCCGGCGACGCGGATACCGGCGGCGCCGTCGGCTTGCACGTCGTTTACGCACCGCGTAGCGCCGTTGAGGGCTACCGAAAGACCGGGACGTTTCCCGACGGCACCGTCCTGGTGAAGGAGTTATTCAAAGGAAAGACCGAGACGTTGACCACCGGCGAGGCCACGAGCGCCACGGAACAGGCCGGATACTTCGTCATGGTCAAGGATTCCAATGGTCGGTTTCCGGGTAATCCGCTGTGGGGCGACGGTTGGGGCTGGGCGTTTTTCAAGGCCGGCGAGACCACGAAACCTGTGACCAAGGACTACAAGGCCGAATGCCTAGCCTGCCATGAGCCGGTACGGTCGACCGACCTTGTTTACGACTACGCCTATCCGCTCCTGAAAAAATAGGGATGGGCCGGTGCCGCGCGGTTTCCCCTTCCGCGCGGCACATTTTTAATTTGAATTGCCGGGTTCCGCGAAGTCTGCCGGGTGTTCCGCCATCAGGTTGTCGTCGAGTTCCGTCGCCTTGCGATAGGCGTCCCGATCGGTGACCCGGGCCCAATAGGCCTCGAAGGCGGGGCGTTTGTCGATCGAACCGAACTGCATGCCCCAGCCGACATGGGCACCGATATAGACGTCGGCGGCGGTGAAATTTTCCCCGAGTATGAAACCGTCGCCGGAGAGCGCCGCTTCCAGCGTCGCTTGCGTCCGTTCGAACGTGCCGTAGCCGGACATTTTCTGCGCGTCGCCTTCCGGGATGAATCCCATGGCTTTGTTCGTCGCGGCGGCTTCCAACGGGCCGGCGGCGAAGAACAGCCAGCGGTAATACGGCCCGCGCTCATCCAGGGGCGGGGCGAGGCCGGCGTCGGGATACGTGTCGGCGAGATAGGCGCAGATCGCCGCGCACTCCGTGACGACGGTATCGCCGTGGCACAGCGTCGGCACCTTGCCCATCGGGTTAATCGTCAAATAGTCCTGGGTCTTCATCGCGTCGCCGTAGTCCAACACGTTGACTCGATAGGAAGCGCCCACTTCTTCCAGCATCCATCGCGCGATTCGGCCGCGCGACATGGGATGGGTATGGAGGATGATCTCGTCCGGCATGGTGCACGCCTCAGGTTGATGAATGATCGGGTCAAACTATAGCCCGGGTGTATTTCCATTTTGAGATGATATTGCACCGGCGCACCCAGGGCCGCATGCCGGACTGGATTCCACGCCCGCGACCCGTACAATCCGGTGCGGGTTATCGCGGGTATATATAGGAGATCGTGACATGAGCGTTGCAACGGATGTGGATGGATCGGCGCCGCGCAAGGTACGGATGCTGATCGGCGGCGCTTGGGTGGACAGCGCCGGTGGCGGCGACCTTGCGGTCGAGAATCCGGGCAACCGGTCGGTCATTGCGCATATTCCGCGTGGCGGCGAGGCGGATGTCGATCGTGCCGTCACCGCAGCGGCCGACGCCTTCAAGACATGGTCCAAAACGGTGCCGCGCGACCGCGGCCGGATCCTGATGAAGATCGCCGACGCGGTCGAGGCGCGGGTCGAGGAACTGGCCCGTATCGTCGCCGAGGAGACCGGCAACGCGATCCGCACGCAAGCCCGGCCCGAGGCGAACGGTGTCGCTGATATATTCCGTTATTTCGGTGGGTTGGCGAGCGAACTTAAAGGAGAAACGATTCCCTTCGGCGAGCATGTCCTGAGCTATACCCGCCGCGACCCAATCGGCGTGGTCGGCGCGATCATTCCCTGGAATGCGCCGGTGATGCTGGGTGCATTGAAGATCGCGCCCGCGCTCTGCGCGGGCAACACGCTGGTGCTGAAAGCGGCCGAGGATGCGCCGCTCGGTGTTCTATGGATGGCGGCGATTTGCCAGGATTTCCTGCCGGATGGTGTGTTGAACGTGGTCACCGGCCTCGGCGAGGAATGCGGCGCCGCGCTGTCCAAGCATCCGGGCGTCCGCAAGCTTTCCTTCACCGGGTCGACGGACGTGGGCAAGCTGATCATGCGCGAGGCGGCGGCGCGGATCGTGCCGGTCTCGCTCGAACTCGGGGGTAAGAGCCCATCGATCGTCTATCCGGACGCCAACGAGGATTGGGTCGTCGACGGTATCATCGCCGCCATGCGCTTTACCCGGCAGAGTCAATCCTGCACCGCCGGGTCGCGGCTGTTCCTGCATGCGGACATTTTCGACAGTTTCCTGGGCAAGCTGGCCGACAAGGTCAAGACGCTGAAGATCGGCGACCCGCTGGACGAGGAAACCGACATGGGGGCGGTGATCAACGAAAAGCAGTTCCGCAAAGTCTGCGGCTATGTGGAGGAGGGGATCAAGCAGCCCGATGCCGAATTGCTGTTCGGCGGCATGCCTCCGGACGCCGGCCCGCTGAGCGAGGGATACTTTGCGATCCCCACCGTCTTCGCCAACCCGTCGAACGAGTGGCGGCTGGCGCGGGAGGAGATTTTCGGCCCCGTCCTCTGCGCCATACGTTGGACCGATGAGGACGAGGTGATCCGGATGGCGAACGAGAGCCATTATGGCCTCGCGGCCTATGTCTGGACCCACGACATCGGCCGGGCCTTGCGTGCGGCGCATGCCATCGAAGCTGGCTGGGTACAGGTAAATCAGGGGCTCGGACAGTCGCCGGGGCATTCCTATGGCGGCACCAAGCAGTCCGGGATCGGCCGGGAATTCTCCCTCGAGGGGATGCTCGACAGTTTCACCCAGCGGAAGAACGTGACCGTCAACGTCAATACGCCGTCGGGTCCGCTGACATAGCCGTCGAATGTGATCCGCTAGGCCGCGAAGTCGATTTCGACCCGCGCGCGATCCCCGAAATGCGCGACGACCTGTGCGCCGCTCTTGACCGGGAACATGCCGGTGCAGGATCCGGTGCTGATCGTTTCACTCGATTGCAGACCCATGCCGCGGCCGCGCAACGTTTCGGCGAGCCAGTGCAACGGTGTGATCGGGTCGCCCATGACGTCATGCCCGGTACCGTGGCGTCGTGCTTGTCCATCGACGTCCAGAACAACGGCCACATCGGACAAACCATTCCGCCAATCCGGTATCTCGTGTCCGAACACGTAGCGGCCCGACGCAGCGCCATCCGCGAGAATGGCGGGCAGCGGGGGCAGGGCGTTGTTCGGAAAACGGCATTCGGCGACCTCGATCCCGGCGCGAACCGTTCCGATCGCCGACCGGACGTCGTCGAGCGACCAGGGCGTATCGCGCGGTGGGAGATCCTGCGCCAGCGTCACGAAGAATTCGCACTCGACGAGCGGATCGAGCAGGTCGCCGTGCTGCAACGTGCACGGCGATTTGTGGGCAAATCGGCGATAGGTACGGCCGTAGATCGGCGCCTCAATACGCAGCTTCTCCCGCACCGCCCGCGTCGTGCCGGCGATTTTCCAGCCCAAAGGGTCCCATCCCAGCCGGTCGGCGATGTCGACCGCCATCGCATAACCATCCGCGTTGGACTGAGGCACCAAGTCGTTCGGCAACGCATTGATTTGCGATGCGCTTGCTCTCGCGTCGGCCAACAGCGCGGCGAGACCTTGCCCGCCGGGTCGGTCGCTCATCTACAGCCAGGTCGCCTTGCTGCCGAGCAGCGTCACGGTGATATGGCCCATCGTCGTGTCGGCCTTCGCACCATGCCAATGTTTCTCACCGGCCTTGATATGCACCACGTCGCCGGGATTGATCTCGATTTCCTCGTCCTCGTTCGCCACCATGCCGGAGCCGTGCGTCACGACGAGGATTTGGTCGCAGTCGTGGATGTGCCAGCCGGTCGTCGAGCCCAAGCTGAAATTGACGACGCTGCAGTTGTAGTTTTCCGAATCCCCGGACGGGATGATCGTCTGGCGCGACCGGGTGACCTTGCCGCCGCTCCAGCCGGCGATCGGCGTGGCTTCGCCGAGATCTTCTTCCGGGATGTCGTTCAGTGTGACCACTTTCATGGCGATCTCCTCTCCTTGGTTGTGTGATACGCCGAATTCGTTTTTCGGGTCATTGCCTCGGCTTCTTGTTGATCTTATCCATCAGCGGCGCGTCGTCGACATCCAGCTTCTCCAAGACAGCCGTCTCCGACTTTCCGTCGTAGCGGCAAAGATAGCTGTAAACCTTCGACACGCCCGCGATATCCGTCATGGAAACGCGGCCTTCGACGATGGATGTCTGCGTTGCTGGATCCGCCCGCTGCCGTGTGCCGATCTTGAAGCTGACGTCGCCGGGCCGTTCGGATTTTTCGCGAACCTTTTCCCGGCAGGCTTCGACGGCGGCAGCTTCGAGACGATAGCGGTCCCGCGTCCCTTCATCGAAATGCGACTTGAGGAAATACGGCACGGTTACCACCAGCGCGACCAGCCAGAGAAGTTTCTTGCTCATGCGTGCTGCGGGTCCCGTCCGTCAGAGTTTTTCGCGGATGCCCGCGGTCCATTGCCGGGCCGATGCGGATAGGAAGGCAATATCGGTCTGGGTCGTCAGGAACTGCGCCCCACGCCGGACGATTGCCGCTTGCCGCTCGATGTCGCGATTACCGCCGCACCCGGCGAATTTTCCATGCGTCTTCGCCGCATCGATGACACGGTTCTGAGCCTCGACGATGTCCGGGTCGTCGAACTGGCCGGGCTTGCCCATGTCCAGCAGCAGGTCGTTGGACCCGACATGGAGGACGTCCACGCCGTCGACCGCCGCGATGGCGTCGGCATTCTTGACGCCTTCGATCGTTTCGATCATGCAAACGATGAGCGTGCTGGCGTTCAGTTGCGCGACCATGTCGCCGACCGGGACCGGCCGGTAGTCGAACTGCGGCATGCTGCCGCCGGCGGACCGCTTGCCGACCGGCGGGAATTTGCAGGTGTCGACGGCGCGCCGGGCTTCCGCCGCGGTGTTCACGTCGGGGAAGACGATCCCGTTCACGCCGTTGTCGAGCAGCATGGAGACATCCGGGTCGTCGACGCTGCGCACGCGAACGAGCGGCGCGATACCGATCGCCAGCGCGGCATTTGCGATATGCGCGATCGTCTCGAGATCGAAAATGCCGTGCTGGACATCGATGAAGACGAAGTCATGCCCGGTCGTCTTGGCAATTCGGGCAATATCCGCGGACCGTCCCAACCGGACGTTCATGCCGAGTGCGACATCGCCCGACCGCATGCGATCGAGGACGGGATTGGTCAGGTCAGGATATGTTTCGTTGGGCAAGGCGCTAATCCCCGTGCGTTTTTCGATTAAGGGCCGGAATCGTATTGATCAGTGTATCGTGTTTTTCCCTTCCGACCGAAATAACGTAGGGTATTGCGACTAGGGACGGCGGCCGCATGCGACAGGCTACCGGGTCCTATCCGCGGCGCAACCGCGCCGACTGATCAGAAAAAGCGACGATGAGCGCGACCAGCGCAGAACAGGACGGGGCGGACCTATCACCGCGCCAACGGTTCCTGGTAGGGCTTGCCATCATGCCGGCGGGCGCGATGCAGGCGACCGATACCTTCGCCACCAGCATCGCCATGCCGACCATGATGGGGGCGCTGTCGGCGACGATCACCGAGATTTCCTGGGTCATCACGGCGTATCTCGTGGCGTCCGCCATGTTCACGCCGCTTTACGCCTGGCTGAGCCGGCGGGTGGGGCGGCGTCGGTTGTTCATCGCTGTGATCATCGGCTTCATGGTGGCATCGCTGTTCGTCTCGCTATCCGAGACGCTGACGGAGCTCGTCGTTCTCCGCTTCGTCCAGGGATTCTTCGGGGCGGGTCTGAACCCGCTCACCTTCCAAATGGTGCTCGCGACCTTTCCCAAAAAGCACCACGGCCCCGCCTTCGGATGGCTTCAGACGGGACGGATGAGCGCCGTCCTCGTCGGACCGGTGATCGGTGGGTTGTTGACGGAATTGATCGGTTGGCGCTCGGTTTACCTGATGAACCTGCCGTTGGGCGCGGCCGCGTTGATCATGATCCTGCGTGTCGTCCCGAAGGATGCGCCGGAGCGCCCGCAGCAGTTCGACTTCTTCGGCTTCTTCGCCCTCAGCATCGCCATTGCCAGCACCCAGTTGATGCTGGATCAGGGGCAGAAGCGGGATTGGTTCGATTCGGAGGTGATCGTAACCTACTGCATCATCTCGGCCGGCGCTTTCTATGTGTTTGCAATACATTGCACGACAGCGTTGCGGCCTTACCTGAATCCTCGGGTCTTCCGAAACCGGGAATTCGTGATCGGCCTGGTGATCGATTTCTTCGTCAGTTTCATGTTCTTCGGATATATGGCGCTGTTGCCGCCGCTGCTGCAGCGGCAACTGGGTTTTCCCGTTGTCGAGACGGGGTTCGTTCTGATGTACCGCGGTTTCGGCACCATGGTGGCGGCATTGTTGGCCGGGTTCCTGCTCATCCGGATCAGCCCGCGGCCGCTGATCACATTCGGCCTGTTGGCCGTCGCGGGGTCCACCTGGATTCTGTCCAGCCTGACCCCGGCGACCGATGTGACCCCGATTATCGTCGCCATCATGCTGCAGGGAATCGGCATCGGGTTCATGTCGACGCCGACCGAGACGGCGGCGTTTCAGACCATGCCGCCAGCGCTTCGCCCGGACGCCGCCAGCGTCATGACCGCGGTGCGCCGGATCGCGGCCGGAATCGGCGTGGCGCTATTGATCGCCCAATTGGTCAACAGTACGCAGCGGGCGCGCGCCGGGCTGACCGAGAATGTGAGCCATTACAACGAACGCTTAAAGCATCTTCCGCTGCCGGATAATTGGACGATGGACAATATCGACGGCATGGTGACGCTGAACCGGGTGATCGAAAAGCAAGCGGAATTCATCGCCTATCTGCACGATTTCCAAATCATGACCGTCTTTGCGCTTTGCGTGCTGCCGTTGCTCCTGTTGATGAGAACACAACCGGCGGAGGACGGCGCGGCCCGTTAGAACGCGGATGCGCCTATTTCTTCGTTAGGAAATCGGCCAAGAGGTCGAACACGAGCCGGATTCGGCGGCTGGTATGAAGCTCGCGATGGGTCGTCAGCCAAATCGGGAAGATGAACGGGTCCATGTCCGGCAGGATCCGTTCGATGCCCGGCGCATCCGCGGCAACCTCGTCCGACATCACGATAATGCCGAGTCCATGACGGGCCATTTCCCAGGCGACGACGCCGCTTTCCGATCCCAACCGAAAGTTATCGCGGGTGAGGGACAGGCCGAACGCGTTCAACCGTTCGATCATCCGGTTGTTATCGCCGAACCCGATAAACGGATGGTCGGAAAGCGCGTCAAGCGATTCGGGGCGGCCATGCCGGTCGAGATAGCATTTCGCGGCATAGAAATGCGCCGTGGCGTCGCTGACATGTCGCGCGATCAGGTCGGGCTGTTCGGGACGAACATGCCGGATGGCGATATCGGCCTCGCGGAGCTGCAGATCGCGAATATCGTTGGCCGCGACAATGTCGATCTCCAGTAAGGGTGCGACCTTGCGTAGCCGTTCCACGGCCGGCGGCAGGATATGGGCCGACATTACATCCGAAGCCGTGATCCGCACTTGTCCGTCGATCGTCTGCGATTGCCCGGACGCGGTCAGCGACATTCGGCCCGCTGCGTCGCACATGGCCCGGACATGGTCCAGTAGTTCGAGGCCGGACGGCGTCAAGACGAGCGATTTGCCGACGCGGTCGAAAAGCAGAATACCAAGGTCTTCCTCCAACGCCGCGACTTGCCGGCCAAGGGTCGGTTGGGTGAGGCCGAGCGCCCGGGCCGCGGCGGAAAGCGAGCCTTCTTCGACGGTTGCCAGGAAGGCGCGCGCTTGGTTCCAGTCGAACGCAACGGATTGCCAATTCATGCATATATGCATATCAGAAAGACGAAATTCGGCAATTTATATTCGACATGTGTATATGTATTTCTTCCCGCGAAGGAGACGACACATGCAGACCGCCGCAGAGTTTTGGGACAAAGTCGCGCCGAAATACGCGGAATCTCCGATCTCGGATATGGAGGCGTATACCTATACGCTGGACCGGACGCGCCGTTATCTCGCGCCGAACGATACGGTTCTGGAAGTGGGGTGCGGGACTGGATCGACCGCGTTGCTGTTGGCCGACGGAGTCGAGCACATCACGGCCAGCGATGTTTCACCCAACATGATCGCGGTGGGGGTGGAAAAGGCGCGGGAACAGGGTGTTTCGAATATCGACTTCGTTACCGCGGATCTCTTCGACAGTGTTCTCGACCGGGGCGCCTACGATGCCGTCCTGGCACACAACATGCTGCATCTTCTGGAAGACATTCCGGCGGCGGTACGGCGGATCGGCGGCTTGCTCAAACCCGGCGGTATTTTCATCTCCAAGACCGTTTGCCGCCCGGGGCCCGGCGCGCCGTTGAAGTTCCGGTTGATGAGGGTGATCCTGCCGTTGATGCAGATGGTCGGAAAAGCGCCCTCTGTGAATTTCATGGAGATCGAAGACCTGGAGGATTGCATCGCATCGGCGGGGTTCGCGATCCTAGAATCCGGAAACCATCCGCCGCCCAGCCGCTACATCGTTGCTCGGAAGTTATAGGTCGTCGCGCGCCGCGTGATACGCTGGTCGCCGGAAAGACGCGCGCACAGAAAACACGGCGGCACTATGGAACCGACGACGGTCATCGATATCAGCAGCGAAATGGCGGAAGGGTTCGTTCTGCCGCCGGGCGGCATTCCGGTCGACGTTCTATCCGGGCTGTCGCTGCCGGACACGGGCCTCCGCCTCCACCCCCGCCAGACCGGCCCGCGCTTCGATGACGCGGTGTTGCCGTATATCAGCTCCGTGCATCTATCCTGCGGCCTGCATTCGGGCGATCCGGTGTTGCTGCACCGGTTGTTGCCGCAGCTTGTGGAGCGCGGGATCCAGATCGGCGCGCATCCGTCCTATCCCGACGTCTTCAACTTCGGGCAGGCGCGCGTCGACCTTTCGCATGACGAACTGGTGGCCGTGCTGCTGTATCAATTCGGCGCGCTGCAGGGCGTGTTGCGGCAAGTCGACAGGTCGATCCGGCACGTTAAATGCCACGGGGCGCTGTCCTTCGACGTGGCGTATGAGCGATGGGCCTGCGATGCGATGGCGGAGGCAATTCGGCTGTTCGACCCGTCGATGGTGTTGGTCGTGATGGCCGGATCACCGAGCGTGGGGTGGGCCCGGAACGCCGGCATCAAGGTGATCGAAGAGGGGTTCCTGGATCGCCGCTATGGTCCGGAGGGACGATTGGTATCGCGGCACGACCCCCGTGCATTGCACGAACGCCCCGAAGACGCCGCCAATCAGCTGATTGATTTCGTCAAACATGGCCGGGTGACCGCGGTCGACGGAACGCATGTCGCGCTTCGCCCGCGGACATTTTGCTTGCACAGCGATACCCCGGCCGCCGGCGCTTTCGCCGCCGCGATCCGTGATGCCGTCGAGCGGGAAGGCCTGACGATTCGGCCGTTATCGGACTTGATCTCCGAAGATTAGCTGTTGTTCCGCCGTCGGCGTAAACGTGACAGCAAAGCTGGGTTGTTCGATAGGCGGGTCTCGCCGGAATCGGCGCGGTGTTCCGGGAACACCTCTCGCCTGCGGAGGAACTCGGACCGGACCGAGTCGGTCGATTGCTGGCGTATGGGGCGGAGCGGCGGGCGCCGGTGCCTGGTTTTCGATTGTCCCGACGCGGCCTGGACGCGCTGTACGACCCCCGCCACGTCAATGATTTCGCGTATCTCTGAATTGTCATGGCGATTGGACCGAACTTCCGCTGAAACCGGCTTGCCGTCCTCGTGACGACCTGTAACTCTAATTGGAGAAACAGGACGCGGAACAATCCGCGACGAGACCGGCGTTGGGGGAGGGGTTCATGGCAGAGACCATCGATCTGGCGATCGGCAATGCGCAAACCACGGCATTGACGGCTCTACCGGCGGGAGGCGGTCCCGTTCCGGGCGTTGTCATCACATTCCATCGTGGCGGCCTCGATGAATTCACCGCCTGGCTCGCCGACGATTTGGCCGCGAACGGATACGCCGCGATCGCGCCGAACCATTACCATGTCCTACCCGAAGGGGTCAGTGTCGACGACCGACGCGACTATCTCACCGACGAGCAGATGGCCTTCGATATCGAGACATCCGCGGACTGGCTCGCGGACCAGGATCGGGTGGACGAGACCCGTCTCGCCCTGATCGGCCATTGCATGGGTGGGCGCACGACCCTCGTCGGGCTGGCCGCTTTTCCCGAGCGTTGGCGTTGCGGCTGCGATTGGTACGGCGGGCGGATTTTCAGCACAATGGGCAATGTTCCGTCTCCGGCGGACCGGATCGGCGATATCGCCTGCCCGGTTGCGGGATTCTTCGGCAACGACGACGCGGATCCGTCGCCCGATGACGTGGATAGGCTAGATGCGCTTCTGACCGGGCACGGGATCGAACATGAGTTTCACCGCTATGACGATGCCGGGCATGCGTTCATGAACTTCACGTCGGACAATCACCGAGAGGCGGCCGCGCGAGACTCGTGGGCGAAGGCGCTGGGCTATCTGGGGCGCCACTTGAAATAGGGACGAAAGGACCGGCTAGGCCGTGCAGTTCACGCTTTTCATCAACCCCGAACATCCGCCGGGCGACGCGTTCGATCGACGTTTCGAGGAACACCGCGAACAGGTAAAGGTGGCGCGACAAGTCGGTTTCGACGGGGTCGCGGTCGGGCATCACCTGTCATACGGATCGGCGGCATGGTTCCCGCCGCTGGAAACGCTTATGGGGCTTGCCGCCGAGGCCGAGGGCATGTCGCTGGCGACCTGTATGTTGGTGCTTCCGCTGTTCCATCCGCTGCATGTCGCCCAACAGGCGGCGCTGTTGGATATCATGTCCGGTGGCCGGTTGGTGCTGGGCGTCGCGCCCGGCTGGCAGGAGGATGAGTTCAACGTCGTCGGCGTGAACCACAAAACCCGGATCGGCCGGTTCGTCGAGTCGCTCACCATCGTGCAACGCCTGTTTGCGGAGGACGGCGTCACCGTCGACGGAAAGCACTTTCAGATCGAAGACCTGACGCTGGCGCTCAAACCGGTGCAACGGCCGCGGCCGCCGATGTGGTACGGCGGCAGCGTGACGCGCGCGGTGGAGCGGGTCGCCCGATTGGCCGATACCGGCCTCGGCGATAGTTGGGTTGCGTCGTCGCACCTAACGGAGGATGTCATCACCGAGCAGGCGACGATATTCCGCGAGACCTTGGCCGAGCAGGGCAAGCCGATGCCGGAAACTTTTCCGCTGCTGCGCAATGTGGTCGTGGCGCCGGATCGGCAGACGGCCTTGCGCGACGCGGGGCCGTTCCTGGAGGCGAGTTACAAGGTGTTTGGACAGTGGGGCCTCTTCACCGACGTTGTGGGCGCCGGAAAAGCGCAACTCGACTTGGAGGAATTGATCGCCGGCCGGGTGATCATCGGGTCGCCGGAGGAGTGCGCCGAAGAACTCGTGACGCTCGCCCGGAACACGGGGTTCTCGCGATTGATCGCCCGGGTGCAGTGGATGGGGATGGATCAGAATTTGGTGCTTCGAACCATCGAACTGCTGGCCGATCGCGTGTTGCCGCTGATGCGAAAAGAGCTCAGTTAATCAAAAGCTTCCAATTCGTTGTTCCTGCGCTGTCGGCGGCCCGTTCGCTAATCAATCCGGCTTTTCGAGTTTCGCTTCCTTGGCCGCATGGGACCCTTCGGGCGGATAGTCCAGGCGGTCCGCCATCTCTTCCTTTTGGTCCGGTGTGTAGTCGGGAAACGGCAGCGTATCGTCGTCGCGCCAGCGCTGTACCGCGGCGGCGGCGGCCTTGCCCCGCTCGGTGTCGAGACCGCCGTCGCGGGCCAGATACGCGGTCTGCGACGGGAAGGCGAAGTCCGTGCCCGATTCCTTGATCGTGTCGATAATGCGCAGAAGGATGTCCTCGCGGATCGCCGAGAACTCGGGGAAGAGGCGGGTGTTGGCGAAGGCGAATATTTCGATATCGAGCGAATAGGCACCGAAGCCGACGAAGCGGACGCGCAGGGGCACGGGCAGCATCCGCGGGTGCGCGATCAGCAATTCCCGCACCTTGGCCAGGACATAACGCAACT
Source organism: Alphaproteobacteria bacterium (assembly GCA_965228425.1). Lineage (GTDB taxonomy): Bacteria > Pseudomonadota > Alphaproteobacteria > UBA8366 > UBA8366 > JAJFJD01. Next base: position 2,192,801 of record OZ245815.1, read on the forward strand.
GCTCCGGCGTGGTTTCGTAACGCAGGCCGATCGTCGTGCGCAACATCATGCGGTCCCGCATCGTGAAATTGATCAGGTTCATTTTGGCGAACTCGGCGTTCGGGACGGTGATCAACTTGCGGTCGATCGACCGGATGCGGGTCGACCGCAAGCCGATATTCTCGACCCGGCCGCGCAGGCTGCCGAATTCGCAAAGATCGCCGACCCGGACAGGCCGGTCGCTGTACAGCATGATCCCGCCGATCAGATTCTCGATCGTAGGCTGCGCGGCGAGAGCGAGAGCCAAACCGCCGACGCCGAGACCGGCGAGCAGGGGTATGACGGGAATGCCGAGACGTTCCGCCCCGAAAAACACCAACGTGATCGCCACCGCGCTGCTGAGAACCCGGAACAAGACCCGCAGCATATTGGCGTCGATACTGTTGGAATCGATCCGCGGCGTGGCAATGATCGATTCCGCGATCCCGATCCCCACGACCACCGCGAGCCAGGCGGACGTGAGATAGAACAGAGCCACCAACGTGAAGACGACCGCGTCGGCAACCTGACCGGTGACGTTCACGACATCGATCGAAAGGTAACGGACAAGCAGCAGGCTCAGCATGATGACGGTGGGCAGGAGCAACCGTCGCCAGGCGCGTTTCTGCAAGGACTCCGGGACCGGCCATCGATTGCACAAGCCCTGGAAGGCGCAGGGCAGGAAGATGCCGATCACGACCGCGAGGGCGAGACCGATCCATTGCCACAGCGTGGGACCGTGGAACGGCGTCCGGGCCCATTCCGGCAGGTCCCACAGCCAGTGAAGCCATTTCGGTGGAAGCAACTTGCCCGGCGTCGTGATGTAGAACTCGTAGAAGCCGTCGGTCGTTGTCGTTTGATAGGGCAGCTTCCGGATCTTGACGTAAAACTCGTCGACTCGCGCGACCGTATCGATGCTGAACAGGAACTCTCCGACGCGGGCGCCTTCGGCAACCTTTACGATGACGATTTCCGTCCCAGGGATGCGCCACTGCTCGATCTCGTTGGCCTTCGCCGTCGCCCTGTCGGGGATCGTTGCCAAATCCGGCAGCTTGATCCGATCCAACACTTCCTTCAGCAGTAGTACTTTCTCAAGGCCGATGTCCTGTATGGAGGTCGGCGGAATGTCGCTGAGGTCGAGGGTGCGGACGGCACGGGCCAACGCGTCTTCCGCTTGCTGGACCTGCTTTTCGACCGCTTCCGTCGCGAATAGACCCGGCTCCGTCATATGCGTGAATTGCGCGGATTGAAGAATGGTGAAGGCTTCCGTGACGCTTTCGAGGAATGTCTTCAGCGTTGCCTGCGGGCTGGTCGTGTCCGCTGGGCGCAGCGGGTTGGCGTCCGGGGCGGCGATCGCCGGCCCGGAAAGCCAAAGGAAGGCGCCGACAAGCAGCCAAGCGATTTTCACGAGAATCGACCCGTGTCGGCGCGGCACCCCACGCCGCGGCAAAAAATTTGTGAAGGGGTGTGATTGGCCAAATCCGGCTCGCTTGGTCTTGATTGATATTGCCATCCGTTCGTGCCGACTCCTAGTGCATGAACAACCGCGAAGGAAGGGTACAATGAGCAGCGATTTAACATGTTTCGATCGGCCGCGCCGATGTTTCAGTGCTTGTAACGCTCGAAAAACCCGGTTACCGAACCATTATTACAGGCGGCGGCCGGCTTCACCTGCCAAAGTATCCTCACAACGTCGTGAGTGTTTTCTGTACAATTCCGCCCGGGTTGCCCGCTAGCCAGCATGGCCGGCGGCGATTGAGGATTGGCCGCTTCGGCACCGCCGGACTGTCGCCTCTACGATGACCCTAGGCGCTACGGAAGAGCGAACGGACCCATGAAAATCGTTTTTATCTGCGATCCCGAAAAATACCCGCACGCCGACAACGACATTCCGGTTTGCTACAAGGCCGCGGCGCGCGATCCCAAGATCGATCTTTTCCACCTACCGGTCGCCAACGCAACCGGGGCCGATGAGGTCGAGGTCGTACCGGTCGAAACGGGTGAACTCTCGCATGAGGCATTCCTCAATCTGAATGCGGCGCCCCGGCGAACGATGCCGGTTACGGCGTTGGATGTGATGTTTTGCCGAACGTTGAAACCGTTTCCGGAAGGCCATCTTGATCGGCTTGGGCGATGGATTGGGAAGACCAAATTTCTCAATAACCCGCTCAACAAGAAAATACAGATTTCAGCGGGTTTCCTAAGCGGCCTGGCGCCGGACTATACCCCCGAAACGATCGTGACCGGGGACGCTTCCGAGCTCGACGCATATCTTGCGCGGCACGAGACCGTCGTAGCGAAAAGGCCGAACAGCACGAACGGTCTCGGCGTCTTCAAGATTTGGCGCGACGGTGGCGATTACCGGACGGATCATGTGCATGAAGGTGTGCATGAATTCCCCAACGCGGGTGCATTGCTGGATTATGTACGCGGCGTCTGGGATGCCGTCGAACTCGTTCGGTTTCTGCCGCGGGTGACGGCCGGGGACAAGCGCGTGGTCGTGGTCGATGGTGAAATCTACGGGGCGTATATCCGGAAATCCGCGAGCGGCCATTGGGTGCATAATGTGAGTTCGTCGGACAGCCTGTGCTATCCCGCCGAAGTCAGCGATTTCGAACGGAAAGCGGTGGCTGAAACGGTGCCGCTTTATCGCGACTACGGTTTCTACACACTTGGGTACGATTTTTTGATGAACGACGATGGCCGATGGCTTATCAGTGAAATCAATGTCGGCAATATTGGCGGCATTGCGCGTCTCGAACAGCTAACAGGTAGCTCATTTATGGACCGGTTTCTGGGGTGGATGGTCAAGTTCGGTGAGCGGCCGGAAATCGATACGACTGCTCTCGAGCTAAGGACAAGCAGCCTCCGTTGAGGTTGGCCTGTCCGGTTCGACACGTCTAATGAAACAAATCGCCGTATTCTTTGAGTATCCGGGAGCGCTCGATTATCCATTCGATAGCGCCCGGTATCTCAACACTCACCGCGAACTCGCTGCCGAGATCGAGGCGCTTGGTTGTGAATACCGCATCGTCCGTCATTTGGACACCTATGAGGGGAAGGGCCGCTTCACTAAGAGCTGGCGGTTTCAAGATGGATGCGTCGTTGAAAACGGCCCGTTGCAAGCGGACGTCGTTTTTGACAAAGGGTGTTTCACGCCGGATGATTTCGATCCGGTTTTCAACTGCCGCGCGGTCAACCGCATCTGCACCGACAAGTGGGAGACCTATGGTTTCTTCGAGGCGCAATCGCCGTATTCCATTTTGGTGGAGTCGAAGACCGACCTTGCGGCGGCGCTGGCACGCATTCAGACGGACCTCAAGGTCATCAAGCCGGTATCTGGATTGCAGGGCGAGGGCGTGCGGATCGAAGCCTCGGAAGACCTCATGGCGAACGGTATCGACATGCCCGTCATTGTTCAGGAATTTCTCGACAGCAGCGGTGGGATCCCGGGGATCGTCGACGGCGTTCATGATTTTCGCGTCACGTTGCTGAACGGCGAGGTGATCTGCGCCCTCGTACGGAAACCGCCGCCGGGGCAGCTCGTGGCGGCGATTGCCCGGGGGGCGACGATGTCGGTTGTCGAGCGGCCGTCCATCCCGAAGACTATGCTGGACATGGCGATGTTCATCGACCGACGGTTCGAACGCTTCGGGCAGCGTCTCTACTCGGTCGATATGGCGATGACCCCGGACGGCCCCCGGCTGATCGAACTGAATTCCCGCGTGGCGCTTCGCGAGAACAAGACACATCCGGATTTCCGCCGGTTGAAAGAACTGCTGGCAGGTGTGCTGGTCGGCCTGGCTACCGCAGGATAGACCGAATAATTCAGCTGCTGGGGGTTATCGTGCCGGCGCTGCCGGATGACCGCCGCGTGCGTGAACCGCAATTGGATCACGCGGTAGGTTGCAATGGACCACTTTTTCATGCATAGGGCGTACCTCATGGCGATGAGCGCTATGGGACTCAAGTCTGACGGTGTGAATTTCGGTGTTGCGATGAGGTGTATGTTTTGAAATTATCAAATCATATGAAATTGTTATCGCCGAGATGCCTATTTGTGGAAAGTGGGCACACATACCGGAAGAGGTCCTTGAGCCGCTCATATTGAAATCCGGGATGAAGACAAGATGATCAAGCACGAATTGAATCGTGCAAATCGATAGTTCTTCAACTCAAAATGTTAGCAAAGGGAGAAACCATGTCACGAATTCCAAAACTGACTGCCGCCATCCTCGGCGCGGCCATCATTGGCGTTACCGCCGGTGCAGCCGGCGCCGCGGATCCGGTAAAGCTTCGCTGGGCGTCCGATCATAACGGTCCGCCGCATCCGGCCGCGATTGCTGAGGTTCGCTTCGCCGAACAGGTGGAAAAGCGAATTCCGGGCAGTAAGGTCCAGATTTACTGGGCGAAATCGCTCTATACCGTCCCGCAAGGCCTGAAGGCTTTGACCCAGGGCAACTTGGAAGTTCTCACCGGCCAGTTCGGTAAGACCTCCAGCGTCGAGCCGCTGTCCAACGTGCTGTTGGGCGCCGGCAAATTGACGACGGTCGGTGCGATCGACGCGGTCGACAAGACCGAGACGTTCAAGGCGCTTGCCACGCATTTCAACAAGACCCATGACGTCACCATTATGGGCGCCGGGCATCTGAGCATGTATATGGGCGCGGGCGCCGTTAAGGGCCGCCTCGTTGGACCGGCGGACTTCGCCGGCAAGAAGATGCGCTCGATGGGTCCTGCCGAAAACGCGCTGCTGAGTGCGCTGGGCGCCAATCCGCAAGCCATGGCCTTTGGCGATGTCCCGCCGGCACTGCAGACCGGCGTCATCGACGGCCTTCTCACCTCGCTCGGCGGCTTTAATGCCACCAAGGAACAGGCTCCGTACTTCACGGTGGCCGGTCTTAACGGCATCGTCGGCGACTACTATTGGTTCGGCGTGTCGAACCGCTGGTGGCGGAAGCTTTCCAAGGAACAGCAGGAAATCCTGACGGACATCATCAAGAATGATTTCATTCCGTTCCAGCGCGTCATCAACTACTGCAACGATCAGCGCACGTTGGCCAAGTTCGTCACCAAGGACAAGAAAGCGCCGGGAATCTATGTGTTGACGCCGGAAGAGGCCTCGGTGATTCAAAAAGCCGAAGCCGGCGCCACCAACAAGTGGATCAAGACCAAGGTGAACGACACGGGCGACAAGCTTGTCGACCAGTTCACCAAGGAAGCGGCGGCGTTGGTGAAGGCCAATCCTCCGGGATCGCATGCTCTCGAAAAGACGGACTGCACCAAATACGAGCCCTATTTCGCGAAATACGGCAAGGGCGCAGACCTGTATAAGGCGAAGAACCGTAAATAATCGCCAATACGCGGACAACTCGAAGGGGCTGCTCTGGTGGCAGCCCCTTTTAGTTTCCGATATAAGCAGACGTCAGGGAGGTGAGACATGGATGCGTTCCTAAAATTCTCAAATGGCGTGAAGACCTTTGTCTATTCGGTATTGGGCTGGGTCGCATCGGCCTTGCTGTTGATCCTGACACTGTTTGGATTGCTGGAAATCGTGCGGCGCTACATTTTCGGCGTCGTTTTTGAATGGGGCCAAGACGCCATCATTGTCGGCATGATTGCGGCCGTCGCCTTGTATATCGGTGCCACCCAAACCCGACGCAGCCATCTGGTCATGAATGCCATTGTCCAGCTTTGCCATGCACAAGGATATTTCCGGATGGTGGGGATCATGCGGATTATGGTTTCGGTGGTCGTTTGCGTGTTTTGCGGCTCGTTGAGCATTACCGGATGGCCGACGTTGAGTTACGCGATCGAACGGGACCTGTCGACCTACAGCCTCCTCATTCCACTGTGGCCGTTTTATCTGGTCTTGATGGTGGGCTTCGGCCTGATGTCCCTCATCGCCTTTCTGCAGACGATCGAGGACATCATTAGTTACAAACGTGGCGAGCATCTCGACAGCGAGATGGAATTAACCACGGATATATAACCGGCCAATCGCTGGATAAATCGGGGGGAGATTGTCATGCCCGCACTCGCGCTTACCCTATTCGGACTGCTTTTCATCGGCGTTCCCATTGGGATTGCGTTGGCCGGCGCCACCGGCATCATGGTGCTGTTCGATGACTTTCTGTCCTACAGCACCCTGTTCGAAGCCTTTTTCATCTTCATCAGCAAATATACGCTGATCGCCATTCCATTCTTTATCTATGCCGGATTCTTGATGGAGAAAACGGGTCTTGTGCGGGGCCTGTTCGATCTCGCGGACGCGATGATCGGCTGGGTGCCAGGCGGTTTCGCTTATGCCACGTTGATCGCTGCCGTTCTGTTCGGCGCAATTTCCGGGTCGTCGACCGCCATGGCCGCCGCGATGAGCGTCATCGCCTATCCGGAAATGGTCAAGCGCGGGTACCCTAAATGGATGGCGGCAGGTGTAATCGCCTCGGCCGGGGGCATCGCCCTGCTGATCCCGCCCAGTATCACGCTGATCCTGTTCGGCGTTATCACCGAAATCTCGATCGTCGATCTGTTCTTCGCCGGCGTCGTTCCGGGAATCATGCTGGCGATGAGTGACGCGGTCATTATCGTTACGGTTTCGATCTTCTTTGCGAAGCTGCCGGCGGGCACTTTCGACGCCCGCAAATGCTGGAGCGCCTTCGTGCATGCCCTCCCGGCTCTATTGATGCCCGTGTTGGTGCTGGGCGGTCTCTATGGCGGCCTCTTCACGCCGACCGAAGCCGGTGCGGCGGCTGCCTTTTATGCCCTTTCCTACGGTGTTTTGTTCAAGCGAAAGGAATTCTTGAAGGAACTGATGCCGACGACCCGCCGCACGATGAATCTTACGGCAATCGTATTTTTCCTTTTGGGCTGTGTCGGAATCTTCCAATTCTTCCTGGCCAACATGGGCTGGCCGCAAGAGATAGCTGCCTGGGCAGGATCGCTGGGGCTTTCAAAGCACGGCTTCCTGATCTTTCTTATGATCACCTTGCTGCTGCTCTCGATGTGGCTGACCGGCGTTGCCATTCTGGTGCTCACCGTGCCGATCTATTTCCCCGTCGCTCTGTCGCTCGGGGTCGATCCGATCCATTTGGGAATTTTGACGGCGCTCTGCATCGAGATCGGCAGCGTGATACCACCGGTCGGGCTGAATCTGTTTGCTGTCAGCGGGGTGACGGGGCTTCCGGTAACGCAAGTGATACGCGGATCCTTCCCGTTCTGCATATCCGATACGGTCGTGCTGTTCATCGTGCTGTTCTTCCCGATGCTGGCCCTGTGGCTGCCAAGTTTGCTGATTACCTCGCACTTCTGATCCGGCGGCTGCCGTCATTCCGCCGGAATGATGCGGTCGGAGCGTTTGCGGTAAACTGTCGTTAACCGCGCGGAGGTATTTTCGGCGCGGTCTTGCTGGAACCTGCGCCGGGGATCGGGATTGCGTACCGAAACGATCGACGATCTGTTTGCCCGCTACGGGCCGTCCTACCGGATATTCGTAACCGTCGGTGCGATGGTCGCATCCTTCACTATGGTGTTGAGTGCCACGATCGTGAATGTCGCGGTGCCGGAGGTGATGGGTGCCTTCGGTGTCGGGCAAGACGAAGCGCAGCTCATGGCGACGGCGTTCATCGCCACCATGACCGCGAGCCAGCTCCTGAATGCGTGGTTCGTCTCTGCCTTCGGGCCGCGCATGACATTCTTGATCGTGCTGACGATCTTTACGGCCGGATTGTTGATCGCCGGTTTCGGGCCGAACCTCGACATCATCGTCGTCGGGCGGGTGTTGCAGGGATTCGCTGCCGGTGTGATCCAACCGTTGGCCATGGTGACCGTTGTGCAGGTGTTTCCCGCCAACCGGCGCGGCGTGGCGGTCGGCATCTTCGGCGTCGGGCTGATGCTCGCGGTTGGGGCCGGACCCGTGGTCGGCGGCATCGCCATCGATACGCTGACCTGGCGCGCAATATTCTTCGTTACGCTGCCGCTGGTCATTCTCGCGATGTTCCTCGGCACCATATTCATGCCCAATCCGAAACGGGAGGGCGGCCGCGTCCCGTTCGATTGGACCAGCTACATCCTGTTGTGCACGGCATTGTTCTGCCTCATCTCGGCGGCCACGAACGGTCAGCGTGACGGTTGGACGTCGAATGAAATCCTTATCCGGGTCGCCATCGGTATCGCCGCTGCGGCTGGCTTCGTGCGCATGCAGATGCGGGACGGCCCGCGGCTGCTCGATTTCACGTTGCTCAAAAATCCGCAGTTCGCGTCGGCCGTCGTCGTCGGGTTTGTTTTTGGCATGGGCAACTTTGCGATGACCTATGCGATCCCGGTCTTCACTCAGATCGTGCAGGGATACACGGCGTCGCAAGCCGGGCTCGTATTGCTGCCGGCGAGTTTGATCCTGGTGGTTTTATTTCCGCTGGCGGGCCGACTCTCGGATCATGTGCCGTCGCAGTTTCCGATCATGGGTGGGCTGATCCTGTTTGCCGCCGGGGTTGCGCTGCTTGCGACCGCGGATGTCAACAGCACCTTCTGGACCGTTGCTTTGTTCGCGATCGTCGCGCGGGTCGGCATGGGGTTCATTAATCCCGCGTTAATGGCGTCGGCGCTGAACGCCTTGCCGCCCGAACGCCTGAATCAGAGTTCCGGCACGATCAACTTCTTTCGGCAGCTCGGCGGCGCCTGTGGCATTACGGTGTTGGTGGTTTTTCTTGAGATACGGACGCAATTCCATAGTGAGAACTTGGCAGCGACGCAGACCTCGGCGAACGCGGCGACGCGCGAATTGCTGGAGCAGGTGAAGCACCTTCTTTCGGCCGACGGTATTCCGGCAGCCATGTTGGACCGGATGGCGCTGGATCATCTCGGCGCAATGATCGAGGCGCAGGCGAGCACGTTGGGCTTCCAAGACGGTTTCTGGCTTATCGCGGGCGTTTTCATCGCCGCACTCATTCCCGCCTGGATCCTCGGACGGGCGGAGAAACAACCGAAGAGGCCGGTGCACCCGGCGGGCCGGCCGGCGCCACAGGCGGGTGATTAGCGGCCAACAGTGATGTCGTTACGGGCGCGTCGCGTCTTGCAAATACTGGATGAGAATGCCGCGCTCCGCATCGTCATACCGCCCGTGGATGAAAAGATAGTCGTCGAGTGTTTCGACGGTCCAGACAGGGTCGGCCTTCTTCCAGACCATGCGATACGGAAACCCGTCCACGGCGCCGTAGCGGCGATTGAAGAGTCCTTCCAGGTGCGGACCCCGCTTCGCGGGTTCGTCGGCCCTTAGAGTATGGCAGTTTGCACAGTCGTTCCCGAAGAGCCCGCGTCCTTCGTTCTCAGCCTTGGCCGCACTGATAGCGGTCAGAAAAATAACCAAAGATATTGAGAGTCGGAGCCCGCATGCGGTCATGTTTTATCGGCCTCTATCCGTGTCGAATTCGGACAAGATATCGGCTGGATCCCGGGCTTATGCCCTGATGTGGATCAAGATCGTGGCGGGCGAGACCTTAGAGGAGCCACGGCGTGAGGAATGTCGACAATAACCGGGCGCTGTCCTTGTCCGAATCCTCATACCAGCCTTCGCGATGGGTCGAATTCATGGTGCCGAGCACGGTGTCGCCGCGCCGGACGGGAACGTTGATAATCGAGCCGAGGCCGAGCGCGATGATCTTCTCATGGTCGTCGAAGGCACCGCGGATCGCATCGTTATCCCGGCCGAGGAAAATGTCACCGTCGATCAGGATCATGTCGGACCAGGGCGTCCCGCCTTTCTGTTTCCGACCGCCAACGGGATAGGACGCCGGATCGGAGCTGTAGACGCGTTCCAATTCCATGCTGTCGGGATTAAAGCGGGAAATCGTGAACAGCCGGTGGCCCATCGTACGGGCGACGACCGTATCGAGAACTGCGCAGAACGAAACCGCGTCCTTGGCCGCAAGACCGGCCTCGGCCAACTGAAGGCAATCGCCGATGGATAGCGGCGTCTTTGGCAGGTCGCTGCCGGTTGGATCGGGCATTGGGGCTAATTTCTTGATGATGGTGTCTGTGTAAATGGAAGGCCGGGACCCTAGCACTCCCGGGTAAGGGCAGGAAGGTCTCGGTATACGGGGAGGGGGGTGGACATATTGCCTTTTGACGCGGCCCGGGGCGTACCCTAAACAAGGCGCGTCATGATCGAATTCGGATCGCACGAGAGGCACTGACCGGTGGCATCGACTGATTCAACATCCGCCGCTGCCGCCGTGCCGCACACGGGTCTGACGCTCGGGCATTTCGGCCTGCTTCTGCTCGTGTGCTTTTGTCTCTTCCTGCCGGGTTTCGCCGATCTGCCGTTGACCGATCGGGACGAAGCCCGGTTTGCGCAGGCGTCCCGCCAGATGCTCGATTCTGGCGATCTCATCAACATCACCTTCCAAGACCAGGCGCGCCACAAGAAACCGGTCGGGATTTATTGGCTGCAATCGGGGAGCGCCTATCTATTCGCCAGCGATGGTGTACCCGCGGCCTGGCCGTATCGATTGCCGTCGCTGGTCGGCGCGATCATCGCGGTGTTTGCAACAGCATGGGTCGGGACGCTGCTTTTCGGCCAACTGGTCGGCATGTCCGCGGCAATTTTGCTGGCAGGCACCTTGCTGTTGGGCGTCGAGGCAAGGTTGGCCAAGACCGATGCCGTGCTGCTGGCGACCATCGTGGTCGCCCAGGCCGCGTTGGCGAAGGTTTATGTCCTAAAGAGTCAATCTCAGCCGGGCGCTTGGCCGGCCGTCTTCGCCTTTTGGCTGGCCGTCGGCGTCAGCATTCTGGTCAAGGGACCGATCATCTTCATGATCTGCGGTTTGACGATCCTGTACCTCGTCATCGCGGAGCGGGAGATTCGATGGCTCGGGATGCTGCGGCCGCTTATCGGTGTGCTGATCGCTGCGGTCGTCGTTTTACCATGGTTCATCGCGATTGCCGTCGAAACGGATGGTGCTTTCTTCAAAACCTCGCTCGGCGGCGACTTGTTGGCGAAGATCGGCACGGGCCAGGAATCGCACGGCGCGCCGCCGGGCTTCTATTTCATCGCCTTCTGGCCGACCTTCTGGCCGTTCTCCGTCGTCGCGGCACTTGCCGTGCCGTGGATTTGGAGCCGCCGCCGTGATCCGCAGGTCCGGTTCTGTCTCGCCTGGCTTCTGCCCAGTTGGATCGTGCTCGAATTGGTGGCGACGAAACTGCCGCACTACATCCTGCCGGTTTATCCGGCGCTCGCCATCCTCACGGCGGCGGCGTGGCGCGACGCTTTCGCGGGCGGGGGGCCGCGTCTGCGGAAATTATCGGCTTTCGTTGCCATGGTCGGGTTCGCCATTTGCGGCGTCATCCTGGCCGGGTTGTTCGCTGTCGGGACCGCGTTCCTGCAATCCGCCGTGAATGTCGCGGGTCTCGTTATGGCCGCCGTGACGCTGGCATTGCTGATTTACATGATCCTTTGGTGGCGCGGCAACGCGGAGCATGCCTTTAATCCCATGATCGCGTTGTTTGTTGGCGCGCTGGCTTTCAACGGCATCCTGTTTCACTTCTTTCTGCCGTCCCTTGATACGATTTGGCTGAGCAAGCGCAGCGCCGCGGCCTATGCGGAGACGCGCATCTGCCCCGATACGCGGCTCGCATCGGCGGGGTTAACGGAACCGAGCCTCGTCTTCCTAACGGGTACCGGCACGCGGCTCGGCAGTGCTGAGATGGTCGCGAAGCATCTACTGGACGATCCGGACTGCGCGATGGGTCTGGTCGATCAGAAATCGGAAAAGCGTCTCTTGGCAGCGTTGGCGAAAGCGGGGAAGACGCCGCAAGCCATTCAGAAAATTTCGGGAGTGAATTACGCTAGAGGCAAACGGCTTACCTTGACGCTCTATCGGCTCCCAAAAAGGGAGTGAGGCGGCCGCCGTATGAGCATGCAATCCTCGATAAAACAGTCGGCCTGGTCCGACATGATGCAGGCGTTGAGTTGGCGCGATTGGCGGGTGCTGGCGGGTGTCGCTGCCATTGCGTTTCTGATGATTACGGTGGATGGGCCGTTATCCTCCATGATGCGGGGAATCGACGGCGACGCGCGCCGGATCATCGATGTCCTGGCATCCTCCGGTAATTCGAAATATTCGCTTGTGCCGACTGGCGTTGCCGCGATTATCCTTATGGCGCTGTATTTTCTCGATGCCGCGTCCCGGCGCGCACGGTTCTACGCATGGCTGGCCGGTGCGTCCGGCTTCATCTTTGCTTCTATCGCGGTGTCTGGCATCGCCACGAATGTCGTGAAGATCCTGTTGGGGCGGGCGCGGCCTAATGTGGTCGAAGACCTGTCCTGGCCGCTGTTCCAGCCGATCGCGACCAGCGGGGATTTCCATTCCTTCCCGTCGGGCCATGGAAATACGATTTTCTGTATCGCCATTGCGGTGGGCTTCTTCGCGCCTCGCCTACGGGCTCCGCTGCTGATCGTGGCGGCGGTCCTGGCATTCGGCCGTGTCCTTCAATTCAAGCATTTCATCAGCGATTCCGTCGGCGGCGCGGCCTTGGCGGCCCTCACGACGATCTGGCTGCGGCAGCTCTTCGCCCGCTGGAATATCGTGTTTAGGAAGCTGCCGGCGGGCCGCATCGGATTTACCGCCCCCGGGCGCATGCTATTGGGCGGGGGCAGGGCGCAGGCGGATCAATAGCGTGTCCGGCCGATCGCCGAACCGTTCGCCGCCTGATTTTTCTTGGAAGAAAATAGGCCGGGTTGCGGCCTCAGCCTTAGAAGGTGCCGCTGCCCAGCCGTAAGATTTGATCGAAAGCCTTGTCGCGGGACCAATCCGGGTATACCGCCAACACCGCCTGGATGGCAGCGCTTGTCGCAACGTCGTAGGTTGCACCGACCTCGTCGGCTTCCCGATAAGCGCGATGAATAATGCGTGACAGATCCACGTCTGCCACGTCGTCCATTCGCAGTAACATATCCACCACCCTACCTGGATTCGATTCCAGGCCATGAATTGTTCCTGAGCGTCAACTCTACTTGAATCCACCGATGCTTTGTATGACGCAAGCGAGACCTTCTTTAGGATAGAAGGCCCATAGTGATCTTTTCATCACAAGCGTTTGGGGTTTTGGATGCCGGGGCATTGTTTTTCTAGACAAACCGCGCTGTTTCGGGCCTGGCCTAGCCATTTTGAGTAACCCTAAAGATGCGAATTCGGTGCGCCTCCCTCCAAATGGATAGTCCGTATAGCCGGAAGAATTGCGCGGCCAACCGCGTTAACGTGACGGTGCAATCCAGCAAAAACGCAAACAAAGCTGGAACAAGGGACAGGTATCACCGATGACCAGCGATCTCGCACGGCTCTCCGAACCCGACGTGAGTCCTTATCTGCAGCGGCCGCTTCGGACCTTTGCCCAAGCCTGCCGGGATATTGCCGAAACACGACAAGCGATCCGGAAAGCGCGGGCGGCGAACGCGAACGCGCCGATCCATCCCGTCGATCCGGCCAAGTCCCTGCGCCGTGGGTTTGGCCAGCCGGCCTGATCCCTCGCTCACGACAGAACTCCAGGCGGCGGCTATAGTTGGCCGTATGGATCCCGACACCTCGCTTTATCTTCAGAATGTCCGTATCAGCGCCGACCGATCCGTAGGGATAACGGTGCGGGACGGTGTAATTGCGTCGATAACCGACGGCCCACCTGAGAAGCCCTCCGATATTGCCGTCGTCGACGGGGCGAACGGGTTGGTTCTGCCAGCGCTGGTTGACGGTCACATGCATGTCGACAAGACGCTCTTTGGGTTGCCTTGGCTGCCATATCCCGCCGGTCCGGACCGAGAGAGCCGGATCGAGACGGAAAAGGAATTGCGCGGCCAAATTTCCGTGCCGGTCGAAGAACGGGCGGCGGCACTCCTTCGGCAGGTCATCACGATGGGGACAGGGGCGCTCCGGACCCATGTGGATGTCGATCTTCCAATCGGATTGGCCCATATGCATGCGGTTTTGGACCTGCGGGATCGTTTTAAGGGCTATCTCGACATGCAGATCGTCGCCTTCCCGCAGAGTGGTATTGCGCGGTGCCCGGGAATGACGGACTTGCTGGATGCCGCCGTCGCGGAAGGCGCCGACCTGGTTGGGGGGATCGATCCGATTGGATTGGACGAGGACTTGCCGGCGCACTATGACGCCATGTTCGGGATTGCCGAGCGCCATGGTGTGGGCATCGATATCCACCTTCACGATGCCGGTCCGACCGGCGTGCAGGAGCTGGAGGCACTGATCGATCGCACGCGAGCCGTTGGGCTCGAAGGACAGGTGACGGCAAGTCACGCCTTTTGCGTCGGCGGCTGTGACGCGCCGACCTTCGAGCGCTTGGCCGCCGCGCTCGCCGAGACCCGGATTCCGATCGCGACCCATGGCGGCGGTGCGTCGCCGCTGCCGCCGGTGAAGAAACTGCGCGAGCGCGGTGCGTCGATATTCGCGGGCAACGACAACATTCGCGATACCTGGACGCCCTACGGCAATGGCGACATGTTGGAGCGCGCCATGCTGACCGCCTGGCGGTCCGGTTTCCGGACCGACGGTGATTTGGAAATCGCATTGGATTTGGCGAGCGGGGCCGGGGCCAAGGCGCTGGGCCTGGAAGGGCATGGTCTCGATGTCGGTTGCGCTGCCGATTTCTTCGTCGTCGACGCCGATACGCCCGCGCATGCCGTGGCGGACCGGCCGGTTCGGCGGTTGGTGTTTAAGCGGGGCCGGCTTGTGGCGCGGGACGGGGCGTTGACCGCCGACGCGGAAGCCGCGTTGGGCTAATCGTCGATCAGCGCTAGAACCTGATCAACCATTTCCGGCGCGACGCCTACATAGTTGGCCGGGTCGAGCATGGCGTCGATCTCTTTCTCGGAGAGATGGCCGCTGATCTCCGGATCGGCCAGCAGGACATCCCGCAACGTGGTGCTGCCGTCGGCGCAGCGGGCGCAGGCCTCGTAGACCACGTCATGCGCCTGGTTGCGGCCGATATGCGGCGCGAGCCCCATCATCACCGCCTCGGACATGATCAGCCCGTTGAGCATATCGAGATTGGCCCGCATGCGCTCTTCATCGACCACCAGGCCATCCAGAATCGACAGGGCGTTCTCGATCGCACCGCCGACGATGACGAAGGCTTCCGGCAGGATGGACCATTCCAGATGCATACCGCCGATGCTGCGTTCGTGATCCTGAACCATCGTGTCGAGGGCGAGCGCGACCTTCTCGCGCAGCATCCGTCCCGCCGCGACCAGCGGCTGACACAGGATGGGATTGCGCTTTTGCGGCAGGGTGCTGCTGGCCCCGCGGCCGGCGACGAAGGGTTCGCCGACTTCGCCGACCTCGGTCGACATCAACGTACCGATTTCCTGGCCGATCTTGGCCAAAGTGGCGCCGACGAGACCCAGGAGCGATGTCGTCTCGGTCCAGGAATCGCGCGAGACATGCCAGGTAATCGGCGCCTCGGCGAGGTTGAGTTCCTTCATCGTTTCCCGCAGCACATCGAGCCCGCGGTCGCCCAACGTCGCGTTCGTGCCGACCGCGCCGGCGATCTGTCCGACCGCCGCGCGCGGGCGGATTTCGACGAGGCGCTGGCGGTGGCGATGAATCTCCGCGAGCCAGATCGCGACCTTATAGCCGAAGGTGATGGGCGCGGCCTGCTGCCGCATCGTGCGGCCCGCCATGATCGTGGTGCGGTGCTTTCGCGCCAGTCCGGCGAGGACCGTCTCCACGTCGCCCAACATCTCGTCCAACAGGTCGAGCCCGTCGCGGATCTGCATCGCCATGCCGGTGTCGATGACGTCCTGTGTCGTGCTACCCCAATGCACGTAGCGCGCGGTTTCCGGACTGACCGCCTTGGCCAGCTGATGCACGATCGGCAGGATCGGAAACCCGACCTTGTCGAATTCCGCTTTCATGGCTGGGATATCGATGAACTCGACTTTGGCTCTTTCGCTGATTTCCGCCGCGGCGTCCTCTGGGATGATCCCCAGGCGCGCCTGCGCGCGGGCGAGCCCGGCTTCGAAGTCGAGCCAACCCTGAAAACGGGCTTCGTCGTCGAACAGCGCATGCATGCGATCGGAGCCGTACATGTCCCTGTAGTAGACGGAATCGATGATCGAAGTGGCCATGATGCGAAATCCTCGAGAATGAGTTCGGTTAGGTGAGAAGAAAGTCCGCGCCGGTCTCGTCCGAGATTTCCCTGATGCGGTCCCGCAGTCCGGGCGGCACCGGAATGCCCGCGTCTTCGCGTTCCGCTTCGATCTTGTCTTCCGGTTCACCGGCGACCATGACCGGTTGATCCGGATCGACGGGTGCGGTTGCGTGAAGGTCGTCGATCAATTCGTCCACCGTGCCCTCGAACGCGCCTTCCGGCCGGTAGACCGTCGGATTGATGCAGAGGAAGAAATGACCAAGGTTCATCGTGCCCGGATCGCGCGTGCCGTGGTCGGGACGGGTGACGACGCTTGCGCCGGTCAGTGCGGTCGAGAGGATTTCGACCATCGCGCCGAGGCCGTAGCCCTTGTAGCTGCCAAGTTCCGCCAGTCCGCCAAGCGGCGTCATCTTGGCGCCGTCCCAATGGGCCGCGGAATCGGTGGTTGGTTCGCCATGTTTATCCAAGGCCCAGCCGAGCGGTAGCGGTTGTTTTTCCACCGCCTTGTTGCGGATCTTGCCGCCGGCTACGGTCGACGTCGCCATGTCCAGGTTGAACGGCTTGTGGCGTTTGGCTGGTGCGGTAAAGGCGATGGGATTGGTGCCGAGCCGTTCTTGCGCCGCATAAGTGGGGACAACCTTCGGCCCCGACGTGTTGGTCACCGCCATCGCAACCATGCCCTGACGGGCCGCCATCCGCGTGTAGTACCCGGCGGCGCCGTAATGCGCCGAGTTGCGGACGGCTATGACCGCCATGCCGTTTTGCTTGGCCTTGTCGATCGCCATCTCCATGGACCGGACCGAGGCGACATAGCCGAGCCCGCCGCCGGCGTCGACGAGCGCCGTGACCGGGGTTTCGCGCACCACCGAGATCGTCGCGTCCAGCGTGATGATCTTGCGTTTCCATCGGCTGAAGTAATTCGGCACGCAGGAAATGCCGTGTGTGTCGATGCCGCGCTTGTCGGCGTCGACCATGACATTCGCCGTGATCTCGACATCGGCTTCCGGCATGCCGAAGGACCGCAGGCAGGCCGCGATCTGATCGCGGACGCAGGCGACCGGGAACCGTTTTACCGTGTTGTCATCGCTGGCCATGGCGTCAATCCAGGAAGAATTCGGCGTTGGAATTCTTGGCGATGTCGCGGATCTTTCCGCGCAAGCCCGGCGGCACCGGAATGCCGGTCTCCTCGCGCGTAGCGCGGATGATGTTCTCCGGCTCGCCCGCGACCATGACCGGCTGGTCCGGGTCGACCGGCGTCGTCGCGTGCAATGCGTCGATCAACTCATCCACCGTTTCCTCGAAGGCGCCTTCGGGCCGGAAGGCGGTTGGGTCGATGGCGAGGAAGAAATGACCGATATCCATTGTGCCGGGCCGGCGGTAGCCATGCTCGGGATGCGTCACCAGACTCGCGCCCGAAAGGCCGGCGGAGAGGATTTCGACCATGGCGCCGAGGCCGTAACCTTTATGGCTGCCGAGTTCACGGGTGCCGCCGAGCGGCGTCTGCGTTCCGTCGCGGCTGAAATAGAGACTTGAATCCGAGGTCGGGCGGCCGTCGGGGCCGTTGGCCCAGCCCTCGGGCAAGGGCAGGCCTTCATTCGCCTTGTTGCGGATCTTGCCCGCGGCGACGGTGGTCGTCGCCATGTCGAGGTTGAAGGGCGGGTTGCGCTTGGCGGGTGCCGTGAAGGCGATGGGGTTGGTCGATAGCTTCGCCTCGCGGCCAAAGGTGGGCGCGGTGCGCGGGCCGGAACCGTTCGTCGTCGCCATGCCGACCAGGCCTTTCGCTGCCATCATGCGGGTATAGTAGCCGGTCGCGCCGAAATGATTGGAGTTGCAGACCGCGATACCGGCGACGCCCATGTCCTTGGCCTTCTTGATCGCGAGCTGCGTGGCCTGGACGGATGGCACGTAGCCCAAGCCGCCCCCCGCGTCGATCAACGCGGAGACCGGCGTCTCGCGGACGACCTCGATCTTCGCGTCCATCGTAATGATGCCCTCACGGCGGCGGGAATCGTATGTCGTCAGCATGGACAACCCGTGCGTATCGATCCCGCATTTGTCGGCATCGACCATCACGTTGGCGGTAATCTCGACCTGGTCGGCCGGCATGCCCCAGGCGGTGAGGCAGGATGCGATCTGATTGCGCAACGAGTCGGCCGGAAAATACTTGATGTCGTCGTCTGCGGTCCCATCGCTCATGGGGCGTCTCTCCGATTGAAATTGTTGTTGCGGACGGTCCTGGCGGCGGTCCGAACGCGCAGGTTCGGGCGCTCTGTTTGCTTGATCAGATGTATCGGGAATCGCGATGTCAGGCAAATTTGCTGGCCCGATTCGGGGGAACACGCTCTCCGTGGTACAGTTCTGAGTCTCGCTACAATAACAAGAACAAGAAGCGCCCTGCGTGCGGTTGCCGCTGGCCGTCTGCGCGCAGGCAGATCGCCACTGCACAACGTCAACGGGAGGAATACTGATGCTTCAAAAATCAGTCCTGAACGGCGTAGCGGGTTTGATCGCACTGTCCGCTACGATCGTCTTGAGTATTGCCACCATCAACACCGATGCGAAGGCCGCCAATTTCGAAGGGAAGCGAATTCAGATTATCGTTCCCTTCAATGAAGGCGGCGGAACAGACAGTTACAGCCGCTTCCTGCAGCAATACATGCAGAAATACCTGCCGGGCAATCCGAAGATCCTGGTCGTCAACAAGCCGGGGGCGGGCGGTATTCTCGGCACCAACTACTTCCATCAGCGTGCCAAGAAGGACGGCACATGGATCATGGCCGTGTCGACGTCGGTCATGGCGAACTACATGCTGGGCGATCCGAGGATCAAGTTCGACCTGAAGGAATACATCCCGATTATCCTGTCGCCGCGCAGCAGTATCGTCTATGTGCGCAAGGACCTCGGCCTCCAGAACATCAAAACGTTGAAAGGCAAGATGGAGAAACTGCGGTCGTTCCCGGTCGAGCAGCTCGTGTTCGGCGGCAAGACGCCCACGTCGGCGGGACTGCAATACCGGCTTGGCCTGAGCCTGCTCGGCGTCGAGGTGAAAAGCGTTTGGGGCATGAAGGGCAACGGCCCGATGGCACTGGCCTTCGAACGGGGCGAGTTCGTCGTCAATTACGACAACTCCTTATCCTTCCTGAATAACCGGCAGAAGTTGTTGGCCGACGGTATCGCGGTGCCGATCTACACGTTGGGCATCGTGGACGGGAATGGGAACCCGAAGCGCGATCCGACATGGCCCGACGTGCCGAGCTATTTCGAAGCGTATGAAGCCCTGCACGGCAAGAAGCCGTCGGGAGCTGGGTTCGAGGCTTGGCTTGCGCTCATGCAGATGAGTTCCGGTATGAACAAGTCTTGGAACCTGCCGGCCGGAACGCCGAAGGATATCGTCGAGGCATGGCGGACCGCGGCACGCAAGATGCTCAAGGATCCGGATTTCCTGAAAAAGCGGGATAAGATTTTGGGCAAATATCCGCAAACCATCGGGGATGAGGCGATTGCCATCCGGAATACGGCGCTCACACTGTCGCCCGATGCGCGCGATTATCTCGGAAACTACGTGAAGGCTCGCTACGGCATTGACCTGGGCAAATAGCCCGCCGACGAGAGCTCGAACGTGTTTCAAAGCAAGGTTTCGGTGCCGTCGCCTCCGAGACCTTGCTTTCTTTTTCCGTTGTAGGAACCCGGCCGTGTATTGCAACTGATCCGTGCAAATTCCGGGAAAATGGTCCCCGAATATTTATGTGCCGGCATGTTGCGTGTTAGAATATCGGGAGCCAATTCGGCCAAGCCCCAACCAATCCATCATGTGAATACAGAGGAATTTCCATCCATGCCCTATACGTTAGATCAGTTTGCCGCCGACTGCCGCGAAGCGTTGAAGGCGGATTCCGGCCCCGCCGGACAAGAGCAGGTACGCCAGATCGTACAGAAAGCACTGAAGGATAAGGATTTTGTCGAGATGCATTTGCATGACGAGGTCGAGGCCGAGCGCAACATTATCTATGAGGATCCCGACCTGGGGTTCTGCATCTGTGCGCATGTCTACAAAGACGCCAAGAAAGGCTATCCGCACGATCACGGCCCGACCTGGGCGATCTACGGACAGGCCATGGGCGAGACCGAAATGACCGACTGGAAAGTCGTGACCCCGGCGGAGGGCGAGAAGGCCGCCAAGGTCGAGCTTGCGAAGACCTACAACCTTCAGCCCGGCGACGCGCATCTCTATCCGGCCGGTGCGATTCATGCGCCGTATCGGGATGGCCCGACGCGGCTTATCCGGATCGAGGGGGTCAACACCGACAACCTGACCCGTACCCGGATCGAGCCCGTTTAACGGCCGTTAACGGCGCGCGACAACCGACGCGCCTGCGGAAAATATTCCAGGGAGGACTTCGCCGTGGGCGACACCGTTTCGCGTATCAGCGCACAGGATGTGAAAGCACGGATCAAGGGTGGCGATGAATTCGCCATCCTGGACGCGCGCGAAGAAATGACCTTCGGCAAACGGCATCTGTTGCTCGCATCCTGCGTGCCGCTCAGCCGGTTGGAGATCATGGTCGGCGATTTGGTGCCGCGGCGCGACACACCGGTCGTGTGGTGCGACGACGGTGAAGGGATCGCGGACACGGCGGCTGCGCGCATGGCGGCCCTGGGATATGAGAACGTGTCCGTTCTGGACGGTGGCATTGCCGCCTGGGAAGCCGCCGGATATCGCATCTACAGCGGCGTCCATGTGCCGAGCAAGGCCTTTGCCGAAGTCGTCGAACACGAGGCGGCGACGCCTTACATCACCGCGGAAGAACTGAAATCGCTAATCGACTCAAAGGCCGATATCGCGATTTACGACAGCCGGTCCTACGAGGAATACAACAACAACAGCATCCCGACCGCCGTCAGCGTCCCGGGGGCCGAGTTGGTCTATCGCTTCACCGACCTGACGCCGTCGCGCGACACGATGGTGATCGTCAATTGCGGCGGGCGCACGCGCAGCATCATCGGTGCGCAGTCCCTGATCAATGCGGGATTCGAGAACAAGATCGTTTCGTTGAAGGACGGCACGATGGCTTGGCATCTGGCCGGATTCGATGTGGTGAACGGGGCGACGGAGACGCCGCCGGACGTGTCGGACAATGGGTTCGACGCCGCGCTGAATGGGGCGGCGAAGGTTGCCTCCTTGTGCGACATTCCGAAAATCGACGCCGCGACCCTCGACGCATGGCGCGGCGAAGCGGATACCAAGACCTTGTATGTCCTGGATGTGCGCACGCCGGAAGAATACGAAGCCGGGCATTTGCCGGGTGTCCGGTCCGCGCCGGGCGGCCAGTTGGTCCAAGAGACGGACAACCACATCGCGGTGTGGGGCGCACGGGTCGTGCTGGTCGACGACAACGGCGTGCGCGCGACGATGACCGCATCCTGGCTGAAACAGATGGGATGGACCGATGTCGCGACGATCACCATTGACAGCGTCGGCGGACCAATGGAAGCCGGTCAATACCGACCCACGGCGCTCGGGTTCGATCCGTCGGCAGTGTCCGCGATCGACGCCGCGGATTTGAAATCGCGTCTCGATGCAGGCGGCGCCGCCGTCGTGGATCTTGCCGACAGCCGGACATATCGTGCGGGGCATATCCCGGGCGCCTATTTTTCGACCCGGGGCCGGCTCGCGACCGCGTTGCCGAAACTTCCACAGGCGGAGGCGCTGGTGTTCACCTCGCCGGACGGTGTCTTGGCGGGGCTTGCGGCGGTCGACGCGGCGACGGAAGCGGATTGTCCGGTCTACGCGCTGGCCGGCGGCACGGCCGCCTGGGCGGACGCGGGGCAACCGCTCGAAGAGGGCCCGACGCATATGGCGGATGAGGCGGACGACGTTTGGCTGTCGGCGCGTGAGCTAGGCAAGAACCGCGAAGAAGCGATGCTCGAATATCTCGCCTGGGAAATCGATCTCGTTAACCAGATGGCGACCGACGACGACCATCGGTTTCAAGTCGCAGCGGGTTGACGCGGCGCCCGTCGCCCAACTCGACGCGGCGGCAATTTCGCGGGACAATAACTCCAAACTAATCGCGATCCGATACCGGCCGGTTCCGGCCGGGAATTTCCGAATGGGAGTCTGACAACATGGACATTCTCGCGCCGCGCATGAGCCGGTTCAAACCCTCGCCGAGCCAAATCGCGTCCGCGCGGGTGCGCGAGCTTCAGGCGGAAGGTCACACGATCATCAAGCTCACCGCCGGCGAGCCCGATTTTCCGTCGCCGGACCATGCAAAGCAGGCGGTGATCGAACTGATGGACCGCAATGAAATTCGGTATGGACCGATCAACGGAACCCAGGAGATGCGCGAAGCCGCGCAACTTAAATTTAAGCGCGAAAATGGCCTTCACTATGATCTCGACCAGATCACCGTCTGTGCCGGGACCAAGCAGATTCTGTTCAACGCGCTGATGGCGACCATCGGCCCAGAAGACGAGGCGGTCATACCGGGGCCTTATTGGGCGTCCTATCCCGACATGGTCCGGCTGGCGGGCGGGACGCCGGTTATCGTGAGCTGTGGCCAGAACAATCAATTCAAGATGCGCCCGGAGCAACTCGAAGAAGCGATTACCGACAAGACGAAATGGTTGATCTTCTGTTCGCCGGGCAACCCGACTGGCGCGACCTATTCGCCCGAGGAGATGAGGGCGCTTGCCGACGTCTTGGTGAAGCATCCGCATGTCCATATCCTCACCGATGACGTGTACGAACACCTGATCTACGACGGGCGTGAATTCTCCACTTTTGCGCAGGTCGAACCCGAGCTTTATGACCGCACGGTGACTTGTAACGGCGTCTCGAAGGCGTATTCCATGACCGGGTGGCGGCTGGGCTATGCCGGCGGGCCGAAGGAGATCATCTCGGCCATGGCGAAGCTGCAATCGCAAAGCGCGTCGGGCGTCAGCGTCGTTGGCCAGGCGGCGGCCGTTGCCGCCATTACCGGGCCGCAGGACTTCGTAAAGGAACGCACCGCCAATCTACAGCGCCGCCGCGACATGCTGTTCGAGAAATTGAGCGCCGCCGATGGGCTGAGCTGCGATCTGCCGGAAGGGGCGATGTATATTTTTTGTAGTTGCGCCGGCGCGATCGGAAAAAGCACGCCGGACGGACGGGTGATCGAGAACGATACGGACTTCGCGTTGTATCTGCTGGACTCGGTGGGCGTTGCGGTCGTGCAAGGCGTTGCCTACGGCCTGTCACCGTATTTCCGGGCCAGCTTCGTCGCGCCCGAAGAGGACATCATCAAAGGCGGCGACCTGATACAGGAGGCGTGCGCTGCTCTCCGTTGACGTGTAGGCCTTCCTAAATCCGTTCCCGTTCGGTGTGACGGGCCTACGTTTTTGCCGACAACCACTAAAAAAGGACCGACTGCCATGCCAGCCGAATTCGCCGAAGAAGAGCGGATGCTGATCGACCTCGTCGAGAAGTTCGTCGAGAACGAATTGATGCCCTTGGAGAAGGCCGTCATGGCGCGGGAGGCGGCGGGCGATGCATGGTCGCTGTTGCCGGAGGAGGAAGAGCCGCTGCTGGCGAAGTGCAAGGAACTTGGCTTGTGGGCGCTCGACGCGCCGGAGGAGGCTGGCGGCATGGCGCTGCCGACCACGGTCATGCTGGCGTTGCAGGAGCGGCTGAAGCGCACGGTGACGCCGTTCATCTTCCCGCCGGACTCGCCGAACCTGCACATGCTCGAAGCGGTCGCGTCGCCCGAGCAGAAGAAGAAATACATGGAGCCGTATGCCCAGGGCGAGATGAAGTCCTGCATCGGCATATCCGAACCCGGGGCTGGTGGTGATCCGGCGCAGATGAAGACCCGCGCCATCCGCGACGGGGACGAATGGGTCATCAACGGCCGCAAGATTTGGGTCTCGAATGTCCCCAAGGCCGATTTCATCATCCTGATGGCCGTGACCGATCCGGATAAAGGCGCGCGCGGCGGTATCACCGCCTTCATTCTGGAGAAGGGCACGCCCGGATTCACGATCGAACGCGAGATCCCCATGCTGGGAGGATCGCGCACCTACGAATTGATCTTGGACGACGTGCGCCTCAAGGACAGCCAGGTTCTCGGCGAGGTCGGGCAGGGCTTCGCGCCGATGCAGAAACGGCTGACTGTCCGGCGCTTGGAGATCGGTGCGATGGGCGTCGGCATGGCGTCCCGGGCGCTCGAGATGATGTGCGAACACACGCAACAGCGCGAAACCTTCGGAACGCTTCTCTCCGATCGGCAGGCGATCCAATGGTGGATCGCCGATGCGGCTACCAAGATCCATGCCACGCGGTTGATGGTGATGGACGCCGCCCAAAAGCAGGATCGCGGCGAGGACGTGCGCACCGAAGCGTCGATGATCAAGGTCTTCGCGACGGAAATGGCGACCGAGGTGCTGGATCACGCGATGCAGAGTTTCGGCGCTATGGGTATGACCCGCGAACTGCCGTTCGCCATCATGTCGCAGCGTCTTCGGCTTTCCCGAATCTATGAGGGACCGACCGAGGTGCACCGGATGGTCATCGCGCGCCGTACGCTTCGTCAATACGCCTAGGCGGGAGTGGAACCGAGATGACCCGACAGGCATTCAGGGCAGCCGGATATCCGTGGCGCTTGTTCTGCGGGCCACAGGTCATCGAACAGCGGCTGACCGAAGCAGTCGACCGGACCGGCGCCAAGCGCGCCATGGTGATCTGCTCGCCGTCGATAAACCGGCGCACCGACACGGTTCGACGGATCGAGGCGGCGCTGGGCGATCGCTTCGTCGGTGTATTCGACGGTATCGAGAAGGATTCCACCTATGCATCGGTCGATGCCGCCCGCCAGGCGGCAGTGGACGCTAACGCGGATCTGTTGATCGCGGCCGGCGGCGGCAGTGTCATCGTGGCTGCGCGTGCGGTGGCGATCTTCCTGGCGGAGGCGGGCGATCCCTTCGAGATCATGACGCAGTATCCGGAAGGCAAGCCGGCGTACAGCCCGCGTCTCATGGCGCCGAAACCGCCGATCATCAATATCCCGACGACGCCGACCAGCGCCATGAACCGCGCCGGCACGGGGTTGAAAAATCCCGACCTGGATCACCGGATGGAGTATTTCGATCCCAAAACCCGCCCGAGCGCGATCTTCCTCGACGACGACGTGCTGCTTTCCGCGCCGAAGGACGTCGTCCGCTCCACCGCCACTACGGTGTTTGCCAGCGCGGTCAGCGCCTTGTCGCAGGTCGATCTCAATCCGCTGGTGGCCGGGGACCGGGACAATGCGTTCAAGCTCGCGCATGGGGCGTATCTGCGCTTGATGGACAATCTCGACGATCCGGCGTTGCGGACCGATCTCTGCCTCGCAGCCTTCCTGCAAAACCGCGCGGAGGACGATGGGCGCGGGCGGTTCCGCGGCGGCGCGTTTTCGGGAAACTACGCAGTCTCGACTGCGCTGCACATCCGCTATCCCGCGGTCGGGCAGGGGGAATCGACATCGGTGGTACATGCGCCCGCGATGCGGCTGGCCGATGATGTCGACCTACAGGCGGCCCGACAGGTCGCAGAAGGGATCGGCGTCTGGGCCGACGGCATGGATGCGCCGCGGGCGACCCGTGCGATCGCGGAGGCGGTGGAGAATATCTACACGCGTTCCGGCGTGCCGACGCAGCTTCGGCAACTGGACATCCCGAGGGATGACCTGATCAATATCGCCAAGGAAACGGTGAAAAATTTCAACGCCAACGCCGGCGCGCGCTCGGAAGATCAGCAGATTCAGGACTCACTGAGACTACTCGAAGCGGCCTGGTAGGGTTTAGCGCGGCGCGTCGCCCGCGATGATGATCCGGTACAGCAATCGCAATTCCTGAAAATCGTAGTCGGCATTCGCCTTGTGGATGCAGCACCGATTGTCCCAGATGACCATATCGCCCGCGCGCCAGCGGTGTTTGTAGACGAATTCGGGCTGCGTTGCGTGCGCGACAAGTCGTTCGATCAGGTCGGCGCAACGTTCCGGCGTCATGCCGCGGAACCGGCGGACGCGAAGCGGGTTCAGATAGATCGACTTGCGGCCATTCTCCGGATGCGTGCGGATCAGCGGGTGGACCACGCCGTCGGATGCGTCGTCTTCCCCGGCCACGATCCGTTCGGCCAGGTTCGGCGGCAACCGGCTTTCTGTATAAGCATGTACCGCTTCAAGAGGATCGACTTCTTCGCGCAGGGATGCCGGCAACGCGTCATAGGCCGCCCCCATATGCGCCCATTCCGTGTCGCCGCCTTTGCTTGGCAGTGAAACGGCATAGAGCGCGGTTGCCTTTGGCGGTTTCGGTTGAAAGGAATGATCCGTGTGCCAGCTTACGCCGCGGACGTTGATCTTGCCGGTCTTGGTCTTTTCCTGATTGGAGATTGTCGCCACGTCGGGGCAGTCGGGCAGGTTGAACTGCTTCAGGTGTTGGCGAACCGGATCACCGAACAGGCGGGTTGCGTTGAGGAATGCCGGGGCGTCGAGCGTCTGGTCCCGGAAGGCGAGGACCGCGTGGTCGATGAAGGCCTGCCGCAATACGTTTGCCACCGCGGGCGGAATCGGTTGCGACAGATCGATCCCGCTTATCTCTGCGCCGATATGATCGGTTTGTTTTGAAAGTGAGAACATACTGCGGCTCCCGATGCCGGCTGCTTGCGAATACCTGGCTTGGCCATCGTAGCGCGGCACGCGCCCGGCACGCTAATCGGCATGGCGGCCCGGATGCGGTAAAGTAGGGCGAGACACCAACCGTGGGAGCAGTGATACATGATCTTGGTCGGCCGTAACCTTTCGCCCTTCGTGCGGCGGAGCGCAATTGTTCTGAAAACACTAGGATTGGATTTCGAGACCAAGGGGCTGTCGACGGCGGATGACGGCGGCGAGATCATGAAGATCAATCCGGTCGGCCGCGTGCCGTCGCTGGTCCTGGACGACGGCGAGACCATCGTCGACAGTCAGGCGATCATCGATCACGCCCTCGAAGTGGGCGATCCGGAAAACCGTCTGCTGGCCCCATCGGGGGTTGACCGGCGTGCGGTGCTGCGGATTTCCGCAATCGCCCAGGGCGCGATGGAGAAGGCGGTGGCGTCCAGCTACGAGCGAAACCGCCGTCCCAAGGACAAAGTGTATAAGGGCTGGGTCGAGCAGGTTGATGCGCAGAATGCGTCGGCGCTGGCGTCGCTGGACGCGATGGCCAAGGCTGGCGGCGACTGGATGCATGGCGATCACATGACGCTGGCGGATATCAACGCGGCGGTTGCATATGACTTCGTCAGCATCGCGGAACCTTATCTCGTCAAGGATGACGCCTTCCCTGCTTTGGCGGCATTATCCCAACGCTGCAATGAGTTGCCGGCCTTTTTTGAGACACAATGGAAGGGTTGATTTGCCGGACCGCCTCGATTGCTGGGGTCGATAACCGGTGCTAGCCTGAATACACCCTGCAATGGCTGCGGCACCTCCCACGGAGACAAATATGGCTGACACGGACAATGGCATCATCGCGGTCGTCAAGCGCGATTGCCCGACCTGCGAATTGGTGGAGCCGGTCCTGAAGCGGCTGGAGGAGGCCGGGACCCTTGTGCGCGTCTATTCGCAGGATGACCCGGCCTTCCCGGAGAGCATCGCCGATGTCCAAGACGACCGGTCCTTGGAACAGTCCTTTCATCTTGATGTGGAATTCGTGCCGACGCTGATCCGGATGGAGGACCGGCAGGAATCCGGCCGCGTGTTCGGCTGGAACCGGGAGGAGTGGGAGCGGTTTACCGGCATTCAGGGCATCGGCGAAGGCTTGCCGGCGAACCAGCCGGGTTGCGGGTCGAAATCCGTGGAGCCCGGTATCCCGGAACAGCTGCAGGCGCGCTACGGCGACGTGCCGTTCAAGTCGCGCAAGGTCGAGTATTCCGACTGGGACGACGTCATGGAGCAGGCTTTCGACCGGGGCTGGACCGACGGCCTGCCGGTCGTGCCGCCGACCGATGCCCGTATCCTCCGTATGCTGACGGGAACCGACCGGGCGCCGGATGAGGTCGTCGGGATTATGCCGCCGGACATGAAGGAATGCACGGTGGAGAAGATCGCCGTGAACGCGGTCATGGCGGGCGCGCGGCCGGAATACATGCCCGTGATCCTGGCTGTGGTCGAAGCCGCTTTGAAACCGAAGTTCACGCTGCACGGTGTGTTGTGCACGCTCAACTTTTCCGGGCCGGTCATCGTCGTCAATGGACCGGTCACAAAGTCGATCGGCATGAATTGGGGCGGCAACTGTCTGGGGCAGGGCAACCGTGCGAATGCCACGATCGGGCGGACGCTGCAACTGCTCGTCCGGAATGTGGGCGGCGGGCGGCCCGGCGAGATCGACCGCGCCGTATTCGGCAATCCCGGTAAATACACCTATTGCTTTGCCGAGGATGAGACCGATCCGGATTGGGAGCCGCTGCATGTGTCGCGCGGCTGCACGCCGGGATCGAATGCCGTCACGCTGCATCACGGCCACGGCGTGACGGGGTTCTCGGACTCGGCGGTCCGCGGCGCCGACGAACTCGCCCGGTCGCTTTCGTTGATGCTCGTCAATGAGATGCATCCAAAGAAGACCCAGTGTGCGAACGTCATCGTTGCGATTTCGCCGGAGCATTATCGCATCTACAAGGATGACGGTTGGGGCCGGAAGGAGATCGAAGAGGCGCTGCACCATTACACGACCCGTCCCGGTAAGGACCTGATCAAGGGAGCGCAAGGCATCAATGAAGGGATCGATCCGGACTTGGCCGAAGAGATGGTGCCCAAATTCTGGCGTGATCACGGTATACTGCTGATGCGCGCGGGCGGCCCCGGCGGCCTGCAGACCGCGATCATCGGCGGATGGAGCGGCGGCCGTAACCATGATGAGATTCAGCCGGTCACGCACCAGTTCTAGAAGCGGTATCCGACTTCAAACCGAAAAGGAGGACTATCCGACATGAAATTCGTTCGAGACCCGACCAGCGAAGCGTCCGCGACCAAGCGGCCGCCGAAGGCGCTGCCCGCCGACATCACGGGCAAGACGATCGCTCTGCTGGATATCTCCAAGGAGCGCAGCGATGAGTTCCTCGATCATCTCGAGGTCAAATTCTCGGAAGCCGGATTTCCGGTGAAACGCTACCGCAAGCCGAGCAATTCCAAGAATGCGACCCCGGAATTGATCCAGGCGATCGTCCAGGAAGCGGATATCGTCGTCGAAAGCCTCGCCGATTGAGGCTCGTGCACGTCGTGCAGTCTGCATGACATGAATGCACTCGACAATTTAGGCGTTCCGGGATTGATGGTCGCGACGACGGAATTCAAGGTCGCGGCGAAGTCGCAGTCCAAGTCGTTAGGTTTCGAGCCGCATATCGTGTGGGTCGAACATCCGATCCAGAACCGGACGGCCGACGAGTTACGCGATATCGCCTATGACGCGTTCACGCCGATCATGGAGACGCTGCAAGACGGCGCTTGATTGTCGGAACGGATTATTGAACTGACCAAATTAGCGGACACCGTCTCGCTAGTTCTGGGGTAGTATCGCCGCTGTTTACGAGTGGGGTGTGTTATCGGCCGGGTTGACCCGGCCGAACGGTTCAATTGATCGGGGAAGGTCGCGACATGGCGTTTATGTTCGACGAATTGGCGATTTTCGTCATCGTCTTCTTGTTCCTTGTTGTTTTCGTCATCTTCATGGGCGTGAAGACGGTGTCGCAGGGCGAGGAATTCACGGTCGAGCGGTTCGGCCGTTACACCAAGACGTTGAGTCCCGGGCTGAACCTGATCATCCCCTTCGTTGACCGTGTCGGTGCCAGGATGAACATGCGCGAACAGGTGCTCGACGTCCAAAGCCAGGAGGTCATCACCAAGGACAACGCCATGGTCACGGCCGACGGCGTTGTCTTCTTTCAGGTGATCGACGCGGCCAAGGCGGCCTATGAGGTGAACGACCTGGAGCGCGCGATCCTGAACCTGACCATGACCAATATCCGGACGGTGATGGGATCGATGGACCTCGACATGGTTCTGTCCGAGCGCGATTCGATCAACGCGAACCTGCTGCGGGTCGTGGACGAGGCGACCAACCCGTGGGGCGTCAAGGTGACGCGCATCGAGATCAAGGACATCGCGCCGCCGCTCGACCTGGTGGAAGCGATGGCCCGGCAGATGAAGGCGGAACGCGAGAAGCGCGCCAACATCCTTGACGCGGAAGGCGAGCGGCAGGCCGATATCCTTCGCGCCGAGGGCCGGAAGCAGTCCGCGATCCTGGAGGCCGAAGGACGGAAAGAGGCCGCATTCCGCGATGCCGAAGCCCGCGAGCGCGAGGCAGAAGCCGAGGGCAAGGCGACGGCCATGGTCTCCGAGGCGATCTCTAAGGGCAACGTGCAGGCGCTGAACTACTTCGTCGCCCAGAAATACGTGGATGCGCTGGGGCAGTTCGCGGACTCTCCGAACCAGAAGACCTTCTTCCTGCCGGTGGAGGCCACCGGCGTGATCGGCGCCATCGGCGGTATCACGGAAATCGCCAAGGAAGCCTTCAAGCGGCCGGATGGTGAGCCCGGCGCCGCCCCTGCCAGCGGGCCATGGGACCGGACGTAGCGCGATGGATTCGGTTTTTCAGTTTTCCGAGGATATTCGGTTCTGGCATTGGTGGATCTTTGGGCTGCTGCTGCTGGGTCTCGAACTCATGGTTCCCGGCAGTTTCTTTCTGTGGATGGGGGTCGCGGCCGGCATAATCGGGCTGATATTGCTGGTTTATCCGGATTTCGCATGGCAGAGCCAAATCCTCACCTTTGCCATATTTTCGGTGGTTGCAGTGGTCGGATG
Source organism: Alphaproteobacteria bacterium (assembly GCA_965228425.1). Lineage (GTDB taxonomy): Bacteria > Pseudomonadota > Alphaproteobacteria > UBA8366 > UBA8366 > JAJFJD01. Next base: position 2,223,823 of record OZ245815.1, read on the forward strand.
GCGGTTCTGGTTGCGCAAGCATCCGATCGAGACCGAGGACGCCACCCTCAACGTGCGCGGCGCGCGATACCATGGCCGTGTCCTGACGTTGAGCGAACCGTTGGTCAACGGCGTCGGTAAGGTCAAGGTCGACGATAGCCTTTGGCGCGTGTCGACGGGCGACGCTACGTCCCTGCCGGAAGGTGCGCGAATCCGCGTGACCGGCGTCGATGGCGCGACGCTGGTCGTCGAGGAATTGCAGGAAGAGTCGGCGTAGGCGTCCCTATTTTCTGAGCGCCGGCTCTTTGCCGGCGTTACGCCGTTTCCGTTCCGGTCGCGGGTCCGATAGCACGGCGGTAAAGATGCCATGAGGCATGGCCGAGAACCGGCAATATCACGAGCAACCCGACCAAGCCGGAAAGCAGCGACACGGCGATCAGCAACGCGATCGTGATGCACCACAAGATCATCGGAATTTTGTTCTGTAGGACGACTTTCACGCTGGTGATCATCGCGGTGACGAAGTCGACCTCCCGATCGAACAGCATCGGATAGGATGTCACCGAGAAGGAAAAGACGGAAAAGGCGATGACGGCGCCGACGGCGTTCCCGATCAGCAGAAACAACAGACCCATGGGCGTGGTGAAGATCACCTCGAGAAGTTCCGGGGCGCTCAGGGCCGACATGCCGAGGAATCCGAAGAAGAGCAAGGCCGCGATATCCATCCAGATAAAAAGCGAAAAGCCGGCGACCAAGGCCATCCAACCGAGATCGCTGCTTGCTGCATCGCGCACGGATCCAAAAATCCGGCCCCATGACAGCGTCTCGTTCCGTTCGAGGCATCGGCTGATGGCGTAGAAAGCGGCGGCGATGAACGGGGCGATCAAGGCGAACCCCGCCGCCAACGGATAGACCAGATACGGCAGGTCGAATTGCACAAGCAGTAGAATAAGAATCCATCCGCCCGCGGTGTAGACCCCGCTGACAGCAAGAGCGTAGAGCGGGGCGTTTCGGAAGTCGCGCAGACCCGCGGCCAACACTTCAAGAATGTCGCTTTTCGTCAGAGGAAGGATGACCGGCGCAGCCGGCGCGGCGTCGCCGGCGGCAGGACCGGCATTTGCAGTCTCGTTCATTTTTCCCTCCCGATCTTAGATACCCTCGACGTGTATCGGCTTTAATGCCGATTTATCCTAGGCCCGGCGTCGTTTGCGCAAAATTGGGCCACCTCTCAGCCTAGGGCGGAGAATGCAAGGCGTCCGTGATCTAGATCAGTTTGCGCGAATTTTCGACTCTGAGCCGTACGGCTTGGAAGGAAGCGCAAATGCGGGCGGATTCCGCCGCACTACGCCAACGCGATGGAAACCGATCCCAGACCGGGAATCTCATGATCGATGCGGTCGCCTTGCGTGATCCAATGCGTCGGGATCACCGATCCCAGGGTCACGAATTCATTCGCATGCAGCGCCCGGCCGCGCTCGGCCAGCCGGTTGGCGAGCCAAGCCAAGGCTTCCAGCGGGTGCCCCATGATCAGGGAGCCTTTCCCGCGCCCCAGTTCGCTGCCGTTCAGGTTGACGGTCGCTTCCACGGCGGCGAGGTCGAGGTCGCGCCACGCCTCCACGGGATCGCCCAGGACCACGGCGGCGTTGAAGAAGTTGTCGGCCACCATCGTCGGCGTGTCGAGATCGCGGTAATCGCGATATCGGGCATCCACCAGCTCGATCGAGATCATCACGGCGCCAACTGCATCGCGCACGCTGTCGCGGGTAAAGGGCGCACCGGCGGCGGGCAGGTCGCTTGTCATGGATACCGCGATTTCGGTCTCGACGCCGGGTTCGACGAAATCCGCGTGGGACAGTGCTGCATGGCCGCGATGCACCGTCGTCCCGAACACCGCCCCGAACGCCGGCTCGTGGATATTCATATATTCCTGCATCACTGGCGTGGTGCAGCCGATCTTATACCCGACAGGGTCGCCAAGGCCCTTCGCCGCGAGGATTTCGTTGCAGTTTTCCTGTACGGCGTAGGCATCGTGCAGGTCGGCGGGGCGGATGTCCGCCGCGAGCGTGTCCAGACGGGTCCGGTTCAGCCGGTTGTCGGCGATGACCGACGCCGCGTGGTGGATCGCCTCAGGGCTCATACGGGCCTCACGCTCGGTTAGAACTGATTGATCACGCCGCCGTTGATCTGCAGCATCTGGCCATTGATGAAACCGCCTTGGTCCGAAACCAGCAGGTCGACCAACGCGCCGATGTCGTCGGCATTACCCAACCGGCCGACAGGGTTGGCTTCGAGCAATTTTTTGAATCGCGGTTCGGAGATGTCCTTGTCTTCGTCGGGGAAGGTGCCCGGCGAAATGATGTTGCAGGTGACGCCCTGACGGCCGAACTCCTTCGACAGCGATTTAGTCAAACCCCACAGCGCATGCTTGGAGACGCTGACCGCCGCCTTGCCCGCATAGCCCTGCTGCGCGTTCATGCCGGTGAAGGTGATGATCCTGCCCCAGCCTTTCTCCAGCATGCCGGGGACGCAGGCGCGCGCGAGGTGGAAGGCGGAATAGAAGTTGATATCCATGATCCGGTTCCACTCATCCTCGGTCGTCTTGAGGAAGTCGCCGTCGGGCCGCACCGCCGCGTTGGCCACCAGCACGTCGACGCTGCCGAACTTGTCGATGGCGGATTTGGCCATGGCCTGAACCTTGTCGCGGTCGCCGACGTTGCACATCTCGATCATGGCTTCCGCGCCGAGGTCGCTGATCTTCGCCGCCACCTCTTCGCACGCCGCCCGGTCACTCGATCCGTTCAGGACGACATTGTACCCGGATGCCGCGAGATGGAGGGCAATGCCCCGGCCGATATTCTTGCCCGATCCCGTGATCAGCGCGGTTCGTTTTTCTTGAGCCATGTGAGTGTCCTTTGTGGAATGCGGTTTCTTGACGGATGACGCCGATACGCCTGCGGAACGCTCAGTTTAGCAGAAGCGGATGGGGGGACAGAAATGACATCCATGCAGGCACGGGTTTGCCGGGTTTTCGTTCCGGCCCCTATACTCCACGAGGTTTCCTCTTAACCTCCGCGAGCTCCCGCCATGGCCGACGATATCGATCCGATCCGCCTCGAACTCATCAAAAATTCCTTGGTGATGATCTCCGACAACCTGATGGTATCGGTACTGCGGACATCGCGGTCTACCCTGGTCAAGGCGAACATGGATTTTTCCGCGTCGATCTGCGACGCGGCGGGCAACATGGTGGGGCAGGGACTGGCGCTGCCGGGTCATTTGGGGGCGACCATGCCGGCGCTCCGCGGCTGCCTCGACTATTTTCAGGACGATATCGAACCGGGCGACATCTTCGCCAACAACGATCCGTATGCGGGCGGCAGCCATCTCAACGACATCTTCATGTTCAAGCCGGTTTTTCGCGACGGCCAATGCATCTGTTTCCTCGGGTTGATCCTGCATCACACCGACCTGGGCGGGCGCGTGGCCGGCGGGCAGGCGGCGGACAGCGACGAGATATTCCAGGAAGGCCTGCGCATCCCGCCGAGCAAGATCTATCAGGCGGGCAAGCCGAACGATACGCTGATGCGCATCATCGAGCACAATACCCGCGTGCCGGACACGGTGTTGGGCGACGTGCGGGCGCAGATCGCCGCGCTCAACGCCGGTGCGGTCGAGATCGAGAAGCTGGTCGATCTTTACGGCGTCGCGGAACTGAAGAAATACATGAACGAGCTTGTCGACTATACCGAGCGGCTCGTGCGCAGCTACATCCGCGACCTGCCCGACGGCGAGGCCGAATTCACCGATTACAATGACGATGACGGCGTCGGCGGCGGACCGGTCACGCTGCATGTCAAGTTGACGGTGAAGGGCGATGAAATCGTCGCGGATTTCACCGGTACGTCGCCGCAGATGGGCGGCGCGTTGCACACCAATTACTGGTTCACCGCATCGCTGACCTATGCCGCCTTGCGCGCCGTCATGCCGCCGGATACGCCGAACAACGCGGGTTTCTACCGACCGATCACCGTGATCGCCCCGGAAGGCAGTTGGGTCAATCCGCGCTTCCCGGCGGCGCTCGGCGCGCGCGGGCAGGGCGGGTATCGCATCCGCACGTTGGTGTCGGGCGCGATCGCCAAGCTGATGCCGGGCCGCATGCCGGCCTGTCCGGGCGGCAACGAGTTCGGCCTGTCGGTCACCGGCCTGACGCCGGAACGGCGGCGTTTCCTGCATGTGGAATTCCACAACGTGACGGGTCGCGGCGGCGGCCCGGACGCGGACGGGCAGGACGGCGGTCCCTACTGGCTGGGCAACCTCTCCAATACCCCGGTCGAGGTGATCGAGGCGGAGAACCCGCTGCTGATCGAGGAATACGGTTTTCTGCCGGACACCGGCGGGCCCGGCAAGTATCGCGGCGGTCTCGGCGTCGTGCGGCAGTATCGCTTGTTGAACGAGACGGCGATCGTGCAGCAACGCGCGGACCGGCATATCTATCCGTGCTGGGGCTTGTTCGGCGGCAAGCCGGGGGCGCTTTCCAAGTCCTATTTCGAGAAGGACGGCGTGCGCGAAGAATCCCCGGCGAAATTCGTCCGGACGATGGTGAAGGATGAGATCTTCCGGTCGGAAATGGCTGGTTCCGGTGGATACGGTGAACCGTTTGAGCGTGACCCGGACGCGGTGGCCGAAGACGTGCGCCAGGACAAGATGACGCTCGCGCATGCGGAAGAAGAATACGGTGTCATCATCGACCCCGGCACGTTTGCGGTCGACCGGGATCGAACCGCCGAACGGCGCGCGGCAGGCGGCGTAGCGCAATGACCCGGTATCGTCTCGGTATCGATATCGGCGGCACCTTCACCGATATCGTCCTGCTCGGCGAGGACGGGGTGGTCCACACCAAGAAAATCCTCTCGACGCCGGACGACTACAGCCTTGCCATCGAGGACGGCACGCGGGCGCTCCTGGCGGAAACCGGCATTGCGGCCGACGCAATCGCCGAGGTGTCGCACGGTACGACGGTGGCCACCAACGCCATCATCGAGCGAAAAGGCGTGCGCGTCGCGCTGGTGACCACGCAAGGGTTTCGCGACATCCTGGAGATCGCCCGCTATCGCGCGCCGCAGCTCTATGACGTGTATTTCCGCAAACCCGAGCCGCTTGTTGAGCGCCGGCTGCGGTTTCAGGTGCCGGAGCGGATGACCGCCGGCGGCGAGGTCGTCACTCCGCTGGATGCGGCCGCCGTGCACGCCGTGGCCGACACATGCGTCGCCGAGGGCGTCGATGCCGTTGCCATCTGTTTCATCAACGCCTATGCGAACGGCGCGCACGAGGAAGAGGCGGCGGCGCTGTTCCGCGCGCGCCATCCCGACCTGCCGGTCACCGTGTCGAGCGAACTGGTGCCGCAGATCCAGGAATACGAACGGACCAGCACGACCGTCGTGAACGCGTATATCCGTCCCGTGATCGAACGATACGCGCAAAGGCTGGAGGAACGGCTCAGGTCGATCGGTATTTCGGTGCCGCTGAACATCATGCAGTCCAACGGCGGCGTCCTGCCGGGGGAATTGGCGGCGCGCAAACCGATCTTCATCATCGAATCCGGACCGGCGGCGGGCGTGGTCGGCGCGCAACGGCTCGGCGACCGGCTCGGCCTCGGCGACACGATCGTTTTCGACATGGGTGGCACCACCGCGAAGGCGTCGATCATCGTCGACGGCGAGTACGGAACGGCCCCGGAAACCGAAGTCGGCGGCGGCGCGGCGCTCGGGCATCGCATGATCCGGGGCGGCGGTTACGTGGTCCAGGCGCCGACCATCGACATCGCCGAAGTGGGCGCGGGCGGCGGCAGCATCGCGTGGGTCGACGCCGGCGGCGGTATCCAGGTCGGCCCGCACAGCGCGGGCGCGGCGCCGGGTCCGGTCTGCTATGGCCAGGGCGGAACGGAGCCGACGGTCACCGACGCCAATCTGCTATTGGGGTATCTGAATCCGGATGTACTGGTCGGCGGCGATTTGGCGCTCGACCGCGACGGGGCGGAGCGCGCGGTCACCGAAATTGGCGAGAGCCTCGGGCAGTCCGCGACCGATACCGCTTACGGCATCCACCTCATCGCGAACGCACGGATGATGCGGGCGCTCAGCGCGGTATCCTCCGAACGTGGCCTCGATCCGGCGGGTTTCGGTGCGGTCGCCTTCGGCGGGAACGGCGGCGTGCATGTCTGCGGCTTGGCGGATTCACTCGGTTTGCCGGAAGTCGTCGTGCCGCCGGCGGCGGGATTGTTCAGCGCGCTGGGGCTGATCTTCGCGGACGTGGAACACCAGTGTATCCGTGCGTATTACCAGCCGATCGATTCCGTGGACTTGGACGCCCTGAACGGAACCTTCGAAGCCCTGCGCGCCGAGGCGACCGATCTATTGACCGCGGATGGCTATCCGGAAGACCGCCGAACTCTGACCTGTTCCGCGGAGGCGAAGTATATCGGGCAGAATGCCGCACTCGTCGTGCCGATCGATCGCTTGCCGATTACGGATAGCGATCTGGACTCACTGTGTGAGGCTTTCTCCGTGGCGCATGACAACACCTTCGGATACCGGTCCGACGAGGAGCGCCTGCAATTCGTTTCGCTCAAAGTGGTCGGGCGCGGGGTGCCGGATGCGCCGCGGTTGCCGGATGCGGTGCGGGTCGGCAGCGACCATGCCGCGTCTATGGCGCACCGGCGGGCGTATTTTGGACCGGAGCACGGATGGATCGAAACACCGGTGCTCCGCCGCGTCGATTTGGACGATACGCCGAGGCCGGGTCCTTTGATCGTCGAGGAATACGATACGACCACGGTCGTACGGCCCGGGTGGGCCGCGTCCCGCGATAGCTGGAACAACATTCGGTTGGTCAGTTCGGAAGGCTAATCCGCCGCGGTCCGCCTAGTCCTCCAGCAACAGTTCCGTCAAGGCATCGGGCATGCTGAGCATGGGGTAATGCCCGGTATCCAACTCGTGCCACGTCGCCTTGAGTGTTTCGGCCGTTCGCCGCTGATGGGCCTCGCCGGGATTCACGGCCTGCGGGCAATAGATGACCGAGGCGTTCCAATCCCGGTCCCAGAAATCCTCCAGCACGACGGGCTGCTCGAAGACCGCGATGGGGTGGAGCGTCGATCGCTCGGCAGCCCAATCCGCAAGCGCGGGATCGAGCCCGCCGAGCAATTTTTCCCGGCGTTCTTCGCGCGTCGGACCGGTCGCCGCGTCGGTTTCGATACTGTTGGGGCCTTTGACGATGTCGCGGATCTTTTCGCCATGCATCAGCGCCAAGGCGTCCACGAAAACCAGCCGTGCGATACGGTCACGCGCCAGCGTAGCTGTCTTCGCCGCGACCATCCCGCCGGCGGAGGTGCCAACGAGCGCTACGTCGTCCAGGTCTTCGGACCACAGGAGCCCGGCGATTTCCTCCGCCTGTGTCTCGGTGGTGATGCCCGGACGGATCTGCGCCGCCCGCTCGCCGCATCCGTCGAGGCTAGGGGCAAAGACCGTGTGGCCTTGCTCCCGTAGCCGGGTGGCGACCGGTTTCCAAATCCAACCGCCTTGATAGGCGCCGTGCAGCAATACGAATGTGGTCACGGAATTTGTCCTTATTGTTTTTGCGTCATGGCGGAAGGTGGCTATCGAATCCGGCTGTAATCCATCGGGCGCATCAACACGCTGTCCACATGCTCGGTCGTTTCAATCCAATCGGTCTTGAGAAGGCGAACGAGGGCAGGGTCCTGTTCCTGGACCTCGCGCCAGCGTTGCCACGCCGCCATGTCGGGAAAACGCCGGATTTCCACGCTGCGGTGCGATCCGGCATTCGTCGTGCCGGGGCCGATGACCGTATCGAAAAAGGCGATGAGCGAGCCGCCCTCGCGTTCCAGTGCCGGCGCGACCTTGTCGAAATACAGTGCGTGATGTTCGGCGGTGCGATGCGGCCGCAGATAGATTATGCGTTGTTCGATGAAACTCCGCGGTTCGCCGCGCACGCTGTCGAAGTCGGGCCATTCGGCGGGAAATCCTGGGGATTCGTCCACCAATTCCAGAATCGCGGTATCGACGAAATCGTTGTTCGGGTAGACGTTTTCCACTTGCCCGTTGCGGAAGCTCGAGTCCTGGGTGGCGCGTTTCCGGTGCTGTTCCCAACTGGCGAGACTGTCGTGTTCGCGGAGCTGCCAAATGGCGGAGCCCGTCTCGGCGCCGATCCAGATTTCCCAAGCACCGACCAGCCGCGAACCAAGGTCATCCAACGCATCCAATGAAACCCGTTGGAATTGCTCGTGGCGCTTCTCGAGCCGGCCGCTGCGGCAAATCACGAGACGGTGTTGGTAGATCAATGCGCTGCCTCCGCAGATTCTTTAGTTGCAACAGATGCTATCACGGGTCCTGCATGCCCGCGAAAACGGTGCCGCGTTTCGGCAAAAGCGCGGTTGTGCGCTAGAGTAGTTGGTACAATCGAAAACAGGGTCGCCGCCGCCAACGAACAAGGAGACGAATTGACATGATCAAGCGTTTCTCGTCGCTCTATGCCGGTCACGTCGATTTCGAGGAATCGGGCCAGAACGCCGACCCGGTCAACGACCGGCGGTATTCGAACGAGCACCTGGCGAGCGTGTTCGACAAGAGCGAGGCCTTGGCCCGCTGCATGGACGAACACGGCTATCACACCTTGTGGTTCGCCGAGCATCATTTCCAGCACGAGGGTTACGAGGTCATTCCCAACATCCCGATGCTGGGCGTGCATCTCTCGCATCTCACCAAGACCCTTCGCTTCGGCTGCGGCTTCAATATCACGCCGATGTGGCATCCGTTGCGTCTGGCCGAGGATTTCGCCGTCGCCGATATCCTGAGCAAGGGGCGGGTCATCTTCGGCGTCGGGCGGGGCTATCACACCCGTGAGGTCGAGACGCTGGGCGGCCCGTTGCTCGATGCGGAGGCGAACCGGGATATCTTCGAAGAGCAGGTCGATATCCTCTTCAAGGCATTCCACGAGGAATCCTTCTCGCACGAGGGCAAGTATTACACCCTGCCGCCCGACGTGCCGTACCGCGGTTACGACCTGAAGGAGATCAGTTTGGTGCCGCGGCCGCTCAGCCAGCCGGTCGAGTGCTGGCAGCCGGTGGTCAGCGCGCAGGATCGCGGCCTCGATTTCATGATGAAGCATGGCATCAAGGGGATCATTGGCGGCGGGTCGGCCCTTATGGCGGACAAGTCGATCCATGCATTCCAGGCGGCGCATCAGCGTGCGGGCATCGACGCGAAACTCGGCGAAAACCTTTGCTTCGGTATTTCCTTCCATCTGGCGCCCACGCATGAACAGGCTCTGCGCGAGGCGCGCCCCTATTACGAGGAACACGCCAAGATGTTCGGACCGCTCGGCTTCCTTGGGCCGCTCGAGAAATCACAGATCGAGGCGCTAGGCCGGCGCGGCGGCGTCGACGATGCCGGCATCCCGACGCTGGAAGACGCGTGTGCCAACGGCGCGTGGTATTGCGGACCGCCGGAAGGTTTTGTCGAGTTCCTGCAGGAAATCGGCGAGAAGTATCCCGGCGTCGAGGACGTAAACGTGCAGTCGGCGATGGGCACGCCTCAAACCGTCATGATCGAACAGCTCGAATGGTTCGCGCGCGACGTGATGTCCAAGGTGAAACCGGCCCAGGCTGCCGCGTAACGCTAGCTTTCCTTCGCCAGCGTTTCCCAATCGTAGAGCGGCGGTTCCTTGTCCTTGAACCGGCGTACCGCTTCGCGGTGGAAATCGGTATCCCGCACCAGGCTTTGCCCCATCGCTTCCATCTCCATCAGGGTTCGGAAGTCCTGGTTGAAGGATTGGTTCAAGATGTTCTTGGAGACGCCGATCGCGGTCGTCGAGGCTTGGCAGAGGCGGCCGGCTAGTTCGCGGGCTTCTTCCATCGCGGTGTCCTGGCCAACCGTGTCCAGGATCATACCGATCTCCTTCGCTTCCTCGCCGTAGACGCGGCGGCCGGTGTAGATCAGTTCCCGTGCGCGCTGCAGGCCGACCAGCCGGGGCAGGAGGTAGAACCCGGCCCAATCCGGTACGAGGCCGATCCGCGCGAAGGCCTGGGTGAAGAAACCACGCGGCGTGGCCAGGACGAAGTCGGCGAGCAGCGCCAGATTGCAGCCAGCCCCGGCGGCGGCACCATCGACGAGGCTGATGACCGGTACTTCCACATGCAACAAGTCGTAGATCAGGTTATGGCCGAGGCGCATGCGCTTGCGCTGGTCCATTCCCGTGACCGCCTTGCTGCCCATATTCTTGACGTCGCCGCCGGCGCAGAAAGCCCCTTCCGCGCCGGTCAGAATGACGGCCTTCACGTCCTCGCCCGCCGATTCCTTGATGATCTCGAACGCTTTCTTCAAGTCCGCCCGCATTTCGAGGCTCAAGGCGTTTCGGGCTTCCGGGCGGTTCAAGGTGACCGTCGCGATATGGTCTTTCACCTCGAACAAGATGTGCTGGTAGGTCATAGGGAAATCTCACGTTTTTGTTGTCTGCGCCAAACAGGCCGGTGGTGGCCGCAGTGTAAACGACAATTCAGGCGACGTTAATTCGGCGGAAAGGCGGCCGCTGGAGGCCGGTTGTGAAAAATCCGTCCCCCGCAATTGGCTTCGCCGCCGATGATGGTAATGTCTGGGTTTGGTGCCGCGATGCCGATCCTCACCGCCGAATTTCCTCAACCGAAAAGCGATGACCATGAACGCCGACGAAATCGAACATCTGTTTCGGGGAAGCGGAACCCCGCCGAGCAATGTTCTGCCGGGGGAACCGCCGTTTTCGACCCGCCCTGTCATTAGCGGCACCTTCGGCATGGTCGCCGCCACGCATTGGCTGGGCACGGCGGCGGGAATGTCAATTCTGGAGAAAGGCGGCAATGCCTTCGACGCGGCGGTCGCAACCGGCTTTACGCTGCAAGTGGTGGAGCCCAGCATGGCGGGGCCGGGCGGCGATGTGCCGATCATCCTCTACGACGCCAAGACCGACGGCGTGAGATCGATCTGCGGGCAGGGCGTGGCTCCGGCGGCTGCCACGGTCGAGGCGTATCGCGGATTGGGGCTCGATATCATGCCCGGGGCTGGCTTGCTGCCGCTGGTCGTGCCGGGCGCCTTCGATGCGTTCATGCTGATGCTGCGGGATTGGGGCAGCCTGCGGGTGCGCGACGTGCTCGAACCCGCCATCGGTCACGCGCGGAACGGGTACCCGATCGCCGCCCGCGTGGTGGCGACGATCAAAGCTTTGAAAGACCTATTCGTCGAACATTGGCCGAGTTCGGCGGCCGTCTATTGTCCGGAGGGCAACGTCCCGAAACCGAACCAGCTTTTTACCAACCCGGTGCTGGCCGATACGTTCGAGCGGATCGTTCGGGAAGCCGAAGCCGCGGGCGGCGATCGCGAGAAGCAGATCGAAGCGGCGCGCAACGCGTTCTACCGCGGGTTCGTCGCCGAAAGCATCGACAGTTTCTGCCGAGACAATGCGGTTCTCGACACGTCGGGCCGCAAGCATGCCGGATTTCTGTGCGGCGACGATCTTGCGTCCTGGTCGGCCAGCGTCGAAGCACCGTTGTCGCTCGATTATGGCGACTACACCGTCTTCAAATGCGGGCCGTGGAGCCAGGGGCCGGTTTTCCTTCAGCAGCTCGCCTTGCTGCGCGGTTTCGATCTCGACGCGATGGACCCGAACGGTGCCGAGTTCGTTCACCTTGTCGCCGAATGCACAAAACTCGCCTTTGCCGACCGCGAGAAATTCTATGGCGATCCGGATTTTGTCGACGTACCGGTCGAGACGTTGCTGTCCGAGGACTACAACGCCGAGCGGCGTGGCCTGATCGGCGACATGGCGTCGGACGCGATTCGGCCGGGCTCCATTCCGGGTCACGGCGGTCCGGTGATTTATGGGCTTGCCGATGGCCGGCGTTACGCCTTGGCGGATGACGGCACGGCGTCGCCGTTAGCGGAACCCGCGCCCGCCGTCTCGATTGCGACCGGCGATACGGTGCATCTGGACGTGGCCGACCGGTTCGGCAACATGGTGTCGGTCACGCCGAGCGGCGGCTGGCTGCGCAGCTCTCCGACGATCCCGGATCTCGGCTTCGCCTTGTCGAACCGGGGGCAGATCTTCACGCTCGAGGACGGCACGCCAGGCGGGCTCGTGCCGGGCAAGCGACCCCGCACGACCCTAAGCCCCGGCTTCGCGATGCGCGACGGCAAGCCCTACATGGCCTTCGGCACGCCCGGCGCCGACCGCCAGGATCAGTGGGCGTTGCAGTTCTTTTTGCGGCATGTCCATCACGGCAAGAATTTACAAGAATCGGTCGACGCGCCGAGTTTCAACACGTCGCATTTCCCGGGATCGTTCTATCCGAAGCGCGCGGAGCTACGGTCGCTTGCCGTCGAGGGCCGGTTCTCGGATGCGGTGGTTGGCGACTTACGGCGGCGGGGGCATGACGTGTCCCACGGTGACGACTGGTCCCAGGGCCGGATGTGCGTGGTTGCGCAGGATGGCGGCTTGCTGAAGGCGGCGGCCACCGCACGGTTCATGCAGGGATACGCTTTCGGCCGCTGACAGTTCTTACGTGTCGATAATGTCGCGGAAGTGCTGGAACGAGCCCAGCCAGAACCACGCGATCTTTCCCTCGTCGACCTGCGCGCCGACGGCCCGGTGCTGCATGCCCACGCGGAACGAGAAGATCGGTTCGGTCGGATGGATCTGCTTGAACCGCAGGCTCGGGTGGTTGGGATTTTCCTTCCAAAGCACGTAGTTGCTCTCCGCCAGTTTGCGGATATCCGCCGGAAGCTCGTCGAAATTTCGCCAGTAGGTGTCTTCGCGCAGGAACGCATCATGGCTGAGCGAAACGAATCCGACCGACAACGGCCGGCGCATCTTCTTATACTGCTTGGTGGCGCGCGCCGCTTCCTGCTCAAGCCAGGACCGTGCTTCCGGCGAGGCGATGAGCTTGTCCCATTCGGTCTTATCTTCGACCCGCGCGAGGATTTCATACGCGATCCGGTCGCGGTCTTCCGAGGGCAGGGTCTTCAAGGCTTCGAATGCCTGTTCCAGGAGTTTCACGGTCAATGCCTATCCAGAGGGTTCGGGGCGGTTACGATCGCATGCGCTCCCGAGGACCGGTTCTATCCCAGCCTTGGCGTGCCGGCAATCCGGCGGCCTCCGTCAAAATGCGCTACGCTGGGCACGATGCGCCTTGGGGGCAGACTAACGCGGAATAAGAAAATGAACGACCAATACGATTTCATCATCATCGGCGCCGGGACATCCGGCTGCGTTCTCGCGAACCGGCTGAGCGCGGACAGCCGCCATCGCGTGCTTCTGCTGGAGGCGGGGGGAGAGGACGCGCATCCGTGGGTCCGCATGCCGCTGGGCGTCGGCAAGATGTTGATGAATCCGAAATTCGTCTGGCCCTTCAGCACCGATAGGGAAAACGAGTTGAAGGACCAGCAAGTCTACTGGCCGCGCGGCCGCATGATCGGCGGGTCGAGTTCGGTCAACGGGATGATCTACGCACGGGGCGGGGCGCACCGCTACGACGATTGGCGCGACGGCAACAATCCGGGCTGGGGCTTCGACGACCTGCTACCCTACTTCAAGCAGATCGAGGATCGGCCCGGCGGCGACCCCGAATGGCGCGGACAGGGCGGTCCCCTGACGGTGAGCGACGGCGTGTATCGCGATCCGCTCTCGATCGCCTTCAAGGATGCCTGCGTGGAAGCCGGCACGTTCGAGAATTCGGATTATAACGGCGAGAAATTCGAAGGGGTCGGCTGGCTGCAATACTCGATCCGGAACGGACGCCGCTGGTCGGCAGCGGACGCTTATCTGCATCCCGTCCGGTCGCGGCCGAACTTGGAGATCGTCGTTCAGGCGCCGGTCAGCCGGCTGCTGTTCGACGGCACTCGGGCGACCGGCGTCGCCTATACGAAGGACGGCGAGGCCCGTATCGCGGAGGCTCGGCATGAGGTAATTTTGTCCGCCGGCCCGATCGTCTCGCCGAAACTGCTGGAACTGTCGGGCGTGGGCAATGCCGATATCCTCCGTCCGCTCGGCATCGATGTCGTGCATCACCTGCCCGGCGTGGGCGAACATCTGCAGGACCATCTGCAGAACCGGATCACGTACGAAACCACGATGCACGGCACGGTCAACGACATCCTGAACAGCAAGGTGAAGGGCGCGATGGCGATGCTGCGTTATCTCACCTTCAAGGACGGCTTGATGGCAACGTCGTCGACCACAGTGCACGCGATCATGCGAAGCAGCGACGACGTGGCCCATCCGGACGTCAAGATCCAGATGGCGCTGGTTTCGGGCAAGGACCGGTATGCGCGTAGCAAGGAGCTCGGCGTCGATCCGTTCTCCGGCTTCAACCTCGGCCTGTTCCAGATTTATCCAGAATCCCGCGGCTCGCTGCATATCGCGTCGACCGACCCCAGCGATCCGCCCACGATCAACGCGAATTATTTGACGCATCCGACGGATGTAGAGGTGGTCCTGCGCGGGATGCGCCTGGTGCGGAAAATCGCCGGGCAGCCGGCGCTGGCGCCCTTTATCGTGCGAGAGGTCCGGCCGGGACCGGACATGACGAGCGACGAGGCGATGCTGGATTACGTGCGGGAAACCGGACAGACCTCCTTCCATCCGATCGGCACCTGCCGAATGGGCCGGGGACCGGACGATGTGGTCGATCCGGACCTGCGGGTCCACGGCTTGCAAAACTTGCGGGTCGTCGACTCTTCGATCATGCCCAACATGCCGTCGTCCAACACCAACGCGCCGTCCTTCGTGATCGGGGAACGGGGCGCCGAGCTTATCCTCAAGGCGGCGTCCGCATGAACCGGCGGGCAGGGCTCGGCAAGACGCCGGACGGCATGTTAGATTTGGCGCGCCACTACCGAGCGAGGATGCCGTGACGACCGTAAACCTGCCGCTGCCCGACGTACCCGCCGTCGATTTCGGCGACGAAGAGGCCGAGATGGCCCGCTACAAGGAAGAGGGCACCGCCCGGGCGCTGGCAATGGACAACCGCGGCCCGATCATCCTGGACGAGGACGGAAAACTCGATCCGGCGATCCTGGAAGCCTATTGGCATTACGGGTTCTACATCTTCGAGAATGTGGTTAGCGCGGAAGAGCGCGTGGACCTGGAGCGCGATGTGGCCGATGTGCTGGAGCGGGTGCCGGTCGCGCCCGATGCCAAGGTAGATAGGCACGGCCGCCCTGCGTTGGGCGTCGACCTCAAGGGCCGGACGGTCCGGTTGACCAAGCCGCTGGCCGATCCGCTCGGCGGCAGCGACCAAAGCTACGGCCGGCATCAGGTGAAAATGCTGGAGCCGGAAGCCCCGGAGGGTGCGCCGGACTACGTCCTGCAGGTCCTGCTGGGCTCCCTGCAGCATTCCGAGGCCTGCCTACGCCTCTATGCCCATCCGAAGTTGCTGGCCGTGGCGGAAGCGGTCAATGGGCCGGATTTCACGCCGTTCAACGAAGGGCTGTGGGTCAAGCATCCGCGGCTCGGCGGGTCGGTGTCCTGGCATCAGGACGGCTGGACCCATTGGGACAGTCCCGATCTGGATGCCGGCACGCACGGCTTCAACTTCATGGCGCAGCTATACGGTTGCGATGCGGCGAATGGCCTTTGGGTGGTTCCCGGCACCCATAAGCAGGGCAAGATCGATATCGCGGCGATGATGGGCGCCGAAGGGTCGGACCGGCTGCCGGGCGCGGTGCCGTATATTTGCGGACCGGGCGATGTCGCGATCACCAACCGGCAGATCGTCCACGGCTCGTTTGCGAACACCAGCCCGAATATCCGGGTGACCCTGAATGCGGGCTTCCATCGCCGGAAATCTGTCTATGGGATCGAGAGCGGCGGCGTCCATAATCCGGTCTCGTTCTACGATGATGACTACATTACGCATCGTGCCCGGCTGCTCATGTACGGCATCGACGCCCGGCGTCAGCGTTTTCCGGAGGAAACGCCCTATGTCTATGCGCCGCTCGCGGATCAGGCGCATGAATACCGCTGGGATGCCGCGGCCAAGGCCGATATCAAGGACTATAATCTCCAGGATATCGGCATTTAGCCGGGTGTCAGTTTAGTCGGTCGCCGGCGGCAGCGCGCAGACCTGCTCGTAGGCGTAACGCTCGTTCAGCAGCCCGTTGTATTCGTAGATGTCGAGCGTCACCTCGTAGGCTTCCTGCGTGATCTCTGCGTGCGGCGTCCAACACCCCAGCTTCTGATAGGTGCCGACACAGTCGGCGAGCACCGCTTCGTCGATCTTCGGGAAGTAGGGCTTCTCGGCCTTGGCGATCTCGGCGGCGGGCGTCTCGTTCATATAGGCGCGGGTCTTGCGGTAGGCGCGCATGAACGCCTTCGCCATATCGGTTTCGAGCCACGCCGGAAGCGCCGCGAGACTGGAGAACCCGCAGGGGCCGATCTGCGGTCCGACCTGGGCCACCACATGGCCGACGCCGTCGGCTTCCAACTGTTGCGGGAAGGGGCCTTGCTGCTGGACATAGGCGCCTTGGCCGTCGCGGAAGGCCTTGTCGATATCGGCAGCGCCGCCGGGTGTGATCGCGTTGATCTTGTCGAAGTCGATTCCCGCCTTGTGGCAGGCGTATTTGAACATCATCAGCGGCTGTCCGCCGCCGAATATGACCACGTCGCTGCCTTCGAGCTTGTCCCAGGTGAAATTAGGGTCCGCCTCGCGCCCGGTCAGGAAGAAGCCGTCCATCTCGTTAACCTGCGCGAAATGAACGGTTTTCGGCGTCTCGCCGGAATTCAGCGTCGTAAAGCCCTGGCTCAGTGCCGACTGCACCACATGGGCCGTCCCGTTCTCCAAAGCCGCAAGTGCGGAAACGCCCGGTTCGGCGACCGACCAATCGGGATCGAGGCCTTCGGCTTTGAGAAAGCCGCCCGACATCGTCGAGATCAGCGGCGAGTAGAAAGCGGAAAACAACGTGAATTGAATGTTGATCTTTTCCAACGCGATACACCCCTAGTTTAAGTTCCGGTGGTAGTCTAGCGGCTTTCCGGTCCGATAAACAATCGCGCCTTACCGGGAACCGGTCGGGATGGATTTGAATGGGACGCCCTTGTCGATTCGCACTTCCTGCGGCAGTTGGAGGACGCGCTCGCCGATCGTATTCCGCAGAATCTCGTCCGTGCCGCCCGCGATTCGAAAGGCGGGCGAGTCGAGGAACGACATCTCGAAGAGCCCGTCGAGAGGCATCTCCGATCCGGTTTGCACGCCCGCCGCCCCCAACAGGTCCAGCCCGTAGTCGGCCGCGCTTTGGATTTTGCTTGCGGCCACGAGCTTCCCGATCGAAGCCTCGGGGCCCGGCGCATCGCCGCGCGCCAGCGATGTCATGATCCGGTAGCGCGTGAACCGGAGGCCCTGCGCCTTGACGTAGAATTCGGCCAAACGCTCCTGAATGCCCGCGTCGTCGATGGCTTTGCCCGTCTCGAAATCGAGATCGGCGGCGAGCTGGTACAGCTCATTGAAGGACGGCCCAAAATCGTCGTCGATGGCATAGCGCTCGCCCATCAGCAGACTCATCGCGACTTTCCAACCGCCATCGACCGGCCCCAGCCGCTGGCTGTCGGGAATTCGGACATCGCGGAAAAATGTTTCGTTGAAATGCCGCGCCCCGGACATCTGTTTGATCGGTCGAATTTCGACGCCGGCCGTCTTGGTGCTGAGGTAGAAAAAGGTTAGCCCGTCATGCTTCGGTTTGTCGAAGTCGCTGCGCGCAATCAAGACGCCCCAGTCGGCCTTATGGGCAAAAGAGGTCCAGATCTTCTGACCGTTGATGATCCAATCATCGCCGTCGCGCTCGGCGCGGGTCCGTAGTGCGCCCAAGTCCGATCCGCCGGCCGGTTCCGAATAAAATTGACACCAGACCTCGTCGCCGCGCAACGCTGGAGGCGCGAACCGGTCGCGCTGTTCCTGCGTGCCCCAGCGGCAGATCGTCGGAATGCAAATACCGAGTTGCAGTCCGATTGCGTTTACCGCCGTCTTGTACTTCGTCTCCTCCTGATCGTAGATCATCTGCTGGATCGGCGATCCGCCTTGCCCATGCCATTCGGCCGGCCAGGTGATCCCTGCGAAGCCCGCGTCCCATTTCTTGCGTTGAAATGCCTTTGCCTCCTCGAGGACGCCGGGGGCGTCTTCGCCCCGCCGATATCCCCGCACGTCTCCGGGGCCGCGTTTTTCCAGGTTGGCGTCGAGAAATGTCCGGCATTTGGCGCGGTACTCGGCTTCTTCCGGCGAATCTTCGAAATTCATCGAATTGCTCCCGCCGCCGTTCCGGTGTCGGCGGTCTGCCGTGCCCGATATGCCTGCATCAGGCGGCGTTTCCACTCGCGCCCGCCACCCAATGCCAGTCCCAGCTGCTTCGCGCGCCGGTAATACAGATGGCAGTCAAGTTCCCAGGTGAACCCCATGCCGCCATGGGTCTGGATATTCTCTTTCGTCGCCAGCCATCCCGCATCGCAAGCGGCGACCCGGCTGGTCGCGGCGGCGACGGGCAATTCGCCGCCCCCGCTTTCCAGCGCCCATGCGCCGTAATAGCTGTTCGAGCGGGCCAACTCCAGGGCGACGTAGACGTCGACCAGCTTATGCTTGATCGCCTGGAATGAGCCTATGGGCCGGCCGAACGCGAAACGCTCCTTGGCATACGCGCAGGCCATGTCGAGCGCCGCCGCCGCAACGCCGACCTGTTCGAACGCCATCATGGCCGCCGCGCGGTCGATCAGAATCTGCATCGCGGCGGGGTTGGACGACGCCGGCAATGGTTCCGCCTCGGACGAACGGAAGCGAAGAGCGGCGTGTCCCCGTGAGGGGTCGATCGTATCCTGAGGGACGCGGGTGACAGTTGAATCGGCGAGGTCCGCGAGATAGAGGGTCGGCGCGTCGCCGCCGCCGCGCACCGCCACGACCGCGAAATCGGCCGCCGCGCCATCCATAACGGCCGTTTTTTCGCCGCTAAGCCGGCCCTCGGTAACGCCGGATTCGAAACGGTCCGGCCTGAGCGGGCCAATGCGCTCGGCGAATGCCGCCGTGCCAACGGCTGTACCGTTTGCCAGCCGGGGAAGATATTCTTCCTGCTGCCGAGGACTGCCGAACAGCAAGATCGCCTCGGTAGCGAGATAGACTGACGACGCGAAAGGGACGGGAGCGATCGAGCGGCCGATTTCCTCGGCAAGAATACAGACCGCCAACGGTCCGAGGCCGAGCCCGCCATGTTCTTCGGGGATTGTCGCCGACAGCCACCCCATATCCGACATATCGCGCCACAGCGCCGCATCATAGGGAAGACCGTTATCGATAACGTGGCGCGTAACCGACGCTGGGCAACGGTCGGCCAAAAACCCGCGCGCCGTCTCGCGGAGCTGCTTTAGTTCATCCGGAAAATCGAAATCCAACGCGGCCTCTCCCGTCGCTTGTAGCCCGGCCGCCGCAGATTAGGCGGACCGCTCGTACGGATGCAAATATGCGAATTCCGCACCGTCGGATTTACAATTCGCCTTGGCGGACGAGGGCGGCGATCGAGCCGCCGTCGACGGTGATGACTTCGCCGGTGATGAAGGCGGACTCGTCGGATGCGAGGAAGGCGGTGATGCCGCCGATGTCGTCCGGTTGTCCCCACCGTCCGACCAAGTTTTCGGAATTCCAGGCGGCACCAAGCACATCGTCCTCGGCGAATTGACGGTTAAAGGGCGAGGCGATCATGCCCGGGGCCAGGGCGTTGACGGTGATGTTCTTGCCCGCCATGTCGGCGGCCAGCGCCCGTGTCAACGCCAATAATCCACCCTTGGCCGCGACATAGCCGGCGCGGCCCGGCCGGCCGACCGTGCTTGCGATCGATGCCATATTGATGATCCGTCCTGCGCCCGCTTTCAGCATATGCGGCAGGACCGCCTGACAGCAGAGGAAATGCCCGGTCAGGTTGACGTCGAGCATCTGCCGCCAGTCCTCCTCGGTGTGATCGAGGAAAGGTTTGATGATCCGGCTGCCGGCATTGTTGACCAGGATGTCTATCTGACCGAACCGATCCATGGCCGCTTTGGCCAAAGCGTCGACGTCTTGCCTAAGGGTAATGTCCGCGGCAATGCCCGATATTCCCGCGCTGTCGCCCCCAAGATCCTCCGCGAGGTCTCGAATGGCCTTGTCGTTCAGGTCGCCGATGACGATGGACGCGCCTTCGGCCGCGAATTTGCGCGCTATTGCCGACCCGATTCCGCTGGCGGCGCCGGTGATGATCGCTGTCTTGCCTTTAAGTCGCATTGCCGTTTCTCGATACTAGAAGGGCCGGTCGCCCTTAACTTGGGTTCGATGCATCAGGCGCCGCTCCTCAGCGGGGAAGGCATTGCGCCGGTGCATCACGCGGCGGTTGTCCCAGATGAGAAAATCACCGACACGCCATTCCTGATGCCAGGAGGCGGTTGGGGCGTGTGAATGAACGTGACTCCATAGCCTGTCGAGCAGCGTTTCGGAGTCTTCAACCGTGAGGCCGTTTATGTAGGTGTTTTGGCGACGCCCCAGATAAAGCGCCTTGCGCCCGGTCTCCGGATGCGTGCGGATGATGGGGTGGCTCGGCCCCGCAATGGTCGAGACGTCGATCTCATCGGGGTTGATGCGTTGTCCGTTGCCGTCGCGAAGATACCCGTCGAGCGTATAAACCGAATCATGCTTGATCGTCCGGCCTTCGATCTGTTCCGCCAGATCCGCAGGCAGCGTGTCGTAGACCGTATGCATGTCGATGTAGCCAGTTTCGCCGCCCGTCTCGCTCACGCTCAATGCGTAAAGACAGCTCGCCTTTGGTGGTTCCTCCGTATAGGCCATGTCGGTATGCCACAGGAGTTCATCGTCGCCGAGCGAACCGATTGATTCGCCGTTTTCGACGACGTTCGAGATCACGAACATCTCGGGAAGGCCCTCGACGGCGGCGCGGCCATGCCCACTCACCGGCGCAAGGTCCAGCACTCCGAACCGGCGGCTGAACTCGACGATGTTGGGGTCGCTCAGTTTCTGATCACGGAACCGCAGGACGCCGCGGTCGAGCCACGCGGCGTAAATCGTGCCGAAACATTCGTCATCGAGCGGGGCGGACAAATCGACCCCTACAATGTCGGCGCCGACGGCGGCCGACAAGGGGGCGACTTCTACTGCGTTCGAAACCGTACCAGTCATTGCATCGGCTCTCTTAGTCGATCGGCGGACGCCGGTTCTTCCAGTCGGTGGCGTCTTCGTAGGCTTGCGCGACGCGATACAGCATCGCCTCCTGGAATGGGCCGCCGACGATCTGCATGGCCAGTGGTAACCCGGACGAGGAAAAGCCGGTCGGCACCGCAAGCGCCGGGTCGCCCGTAACGTTGAAGGGCGCGCGCGCCTGGCGCGGATAGGTGCGGTCGACCGTTTCGTCGTCGTCGATCTCGCAGGCCGGCTCCATGCTGCTGACGGTGATCACCGCATCCAAGCCGTCGGCCGCCGCGTGGAAGCCGTCGATGAGCTTCCGCTTCACGCGGGTGGCGTTGACGTAATCCGCCGCGCGGATGAACGCGCCGCCCAACAACCGCTCGCGTGTCCGGTCGCCATAGTCCTCCGGATGCTCTTGCAGCCACTTTTCGTGGATCGCATAGGCCTCGCTGAGCAGGATCGTCCGGTTGCAGGCCGCGTAGACCTGCAGGGGTTCGACCTGGATTTCGCGCACTTCCGCGCCCAGCCCCTCGAACACGCCGACGGCATCCTCGATGCTTTGCGCCATCTCGGGGTCGGCTTGCTCGTCCTTGTTGTAGAAATGCCGGATGATGCCGATCTTGAGGCCCTTCACGCCGTCGTCGATCCCGGCGGTGTAGTCGGGCACGGCGACGTCGGCGCTGCCCGGATCGCGCGGATCGTGCCCCGCGATCACATTCAGCAGCATCGCGTTGTCCCGCACGGTGCGGGTCATCGGACCGATATGGTCGAGCGAGAAGGAGAGCGGTAGCACGCCGCGGCGGCTGGTCCGCCCGTAGGTCGCCTTCATCCCGACGATGCCGCACATGGAGGCGGGATTACGCACCGATCCGCCGGTATCCGTCCCGAGCGCTGCCGGCAGCATGCCGGATGCGACGGCGGACCCGGACCCGCTCGAGGAGCCGCCGGGATGGTGTTTCGGATTCCAGGGGTTGCGCGCCGGCGGCCAGGGCAGGTCGAAACAGGGACCGCCGATGGCGAATTCATGGGTCGACATTTTGCCCATCAGGACCCCGCCGGCCGCCCGCAGTTTGGCCGCGACCGGTGCGTCGTTCTTGGCGACGTTGTCCTCCAGGATTTTCGAATGGCCCGTGGTCGGCAGGCCCTCATGGTCGATGATGTCCTTCAGGCCATAGGGCATGCCGTGCATCGGCCCGCGCCAATCGCCCTTCTGGATTTCCTCCTCGGCGCGCTTCGCGTCGGCCAGGGCGATGTCGGGCGTGAGCTTGAGGAAGGCATCGAGCTGATTGTCGAGCTTGTCGATGCGGTCCAACAATGCCTGGGTGTATTCGACCGGCGACAGCTTCTTGTCGCGCAGCAGCGCCGACGCCTCGGCCATGGAAAGATAATGCAGGTCGGTCATCTATCCCTCCTTTGCGCGGAAAACGTGGCTGGGTTCATCGGCGATCTCGAGGTCGACCGTGAGCTGTTGCTTGCGCTGGGCCGCGGATTGCGTCGCCTTGGCCAGTTGCGCGAGATGTTTGTCGGTCAGCTTGGTAAGACCGATGGCCTCGGCCCGCTGCTTGATATCGGAAGAATCGGTGCTCATAGGGGCCTCCCATTGTGAGGACGTAATTATGACGCCAAACGGTTCAGCGAGTCGATTACGGCATCGGTCATCCGGGTGGTGGAGACAGCTTGTGTGGCGTCGCCTTTGATGTCGGCTGTCCGGTTGCCGCCCGCGACCGCGTCGCGAACCGCCGATTCAAGCAGCTGCGCCTCGGCGTCTGCGTCGAAGGAGTGCCGCAGGGACATGGCGAAACTCAAGATCGCCGCCAGCGGATTGGCGATGTCGTTGCCGGCGATATCCGGCGCGGCGCCGTGCACCGGCTCATAGAAGGCGTTTCGGCGGCCGCTTGCGTCTTCCTCGCTCAAGGACGCGGAGGGCAGCATGCCGAGCGATCCGGTCAGCATGGCGGCGGCGTCGGAGAGGATATCGCCGAACATGTTGCCGGTGACGATGACGTCGAATTGTTTCGGGTTGCGGATCAGCTCCATCGCGCCCGCGTCGACGATCAGTTCCTTGAAGTCGACATCGGAATATTCGGCCTGATGAAGTTTTCGAACCTCGGCCCGCCACAGTTTGCTGGTTTCCAAGACGTTGGATTTCTCGATCGAACAAAGCTGGTTGCGGCGGCCGCGCGCCAATTCGAAAGACAGCCGCGCGACCCGCTGTATTTCCGGCGTCGTGTATTGCATCGTGTTGAAGCCGCGCTGCACGCCGTTCCCCAGATCCTCGATGCCGCGGGGTTCGCCGAAATAGATTCCGCTGCTTAGCTCGCGCACGATAATCAGATCGACGCCGCGCACCACTTCGGGTTTGAGCGAACTGGCGTCGAGCAGTTCGTCGAAGGCGACCGCGGGGCGGATGTTGGCGAACAGGCCGAGCTTCTTGCGCAGGGCCAGCAGCCCGTCCTCGCGGCGCACCTCGATCGGGATGTCCTCGTAGCCATCGCCGCCGATCGCGCCGAACAGGATGGCGTCCGCTTTGCGCGCCTTGTCCAGCGTATCGCCGGGCGTCATCGCGCCCGTGTCGTGATAGGCCGCGACGCCGAGCTGTCCGTGCGTGATGTCGAAGGTCACCTTGCGGTGCGTTTCGAACCAATTGATGACCCGCGACGTTTCCCGGATCACCTCCGGTCCGATGCCGTCGCCGGGGATGATCAGCAAATTCGGTTTGTTGTCCGCCATGGTCCTAGTGCCTCCGTTGCCTACCCGAAGGTCGCGGTCGCGAGGGTGCCCAGATTGCCTTCCGGCGTGACCGACCAGAGCTCCGCGGTGTCGCCCTCGTCCCCCGGTTTGCCGGCGACCTTGAACGGCGCGATATCGAACAGCGGCGCGCGGGCTTGGAACCGGAAGCCGGTGAGTTTCTTGCCGGGATTGTTGTCCAGGGCCAGTTCGAGCAGCAGGCCGGCGGTCAACGGGCCGTGCACGATCAGGCCCGGATAGCCCTCGACCTCGGTCACATACTTCCGGTCATAGTGGATACGGTGGCCGTTGAAGGTGATCGCCGAGTAGCGGAACAGCATGACCGGGTCGGGCGTGATCTCCTTGACCCAGGCGTGGTCGTCCGGCGCCGTGTTGGTCTTGCCGCTGTTGCCGCCCTTGGCGTCCGCCGGCGGATTGTCGCGGTAGACGATGTCGTGCTCTTCCTCCAGCGCCAGACCGCTTTCGCCGTGAAAGTCATTCTTCACCGTACAGAAGACCAGGGTGCCCGTGCGGCCTTCCTTGATGGTCACATTGGTGATGCTGGCTTCCCGGCGCATCTTTTCGCCGATGATCAGGTCCTTGTGGTAGGTCGTCCGCGCGCCCGCGAACATGCGGCGGGGCAGGGGAACCGGCGGCATGAAGCCGCCCCGGGCCGGATGGCCGTCGGGGCCGATCTGCGAGGCGGGAGCGACCGGCTTGAAGAAGAACCAATGCCCCATGGGGCCGATCGGGTCGCCTTCCTTCGGCGTGTCGGATTTGTCCAACAAGGCGGCGTAGCCGTGGACCGGCAGCACGGATGCGCGATCCTCGAAGGTTTCGGTGTTGCCGATCCAATCTTTCAGTTTTTCCAGGTCCTGGGACATGTCCTGTTCGCTTTCTTGCTCTTGGTTTCGGTTATGTGGCGCCGCGGGCGTCGACCGGCCAGATATCGACCAGCGTATCGCCGCGCACCAGGTGATAGAAATCGTAGAGATTTACCGTCGGGTCGCAATGCGGAGTCAGGCATTCGAGCACGGTTCCGACTGGCAGATCGGACATGCCGTCCGGAAGCACCACAGCGCCATGCTCGTCGCCCTTGAACATGTAGGTCGATCCGTCTGGCGCGCCGCGTGCGATCACGGGGAGCGGCCCGTCGGTCGCGAACCGCTTGAGGCCGCCGTCGGTGATCGCGAGGCCGTCGCCGTTCGAGCTTATGACCGTGATGCCGACGAACAGCGAGGACTCGAACGGATGGGCCGCCAACTCCCGAAGCGGGCAGGCGTTGTATTGCACATCGGTGAAGATATAGCTGCCGCATTGCATCTCGGTGTAGTTGCCGCGCAGAGCGTCGATTTCGTGCGTGCCGGTGCCCGCGCCCGAGACGATCGGCGGCAGGATACCGTCACGGTCCAGCATGTCGGTGAAGACCGCGAGCGGCTCGGCACACTTGTCCGCGGTCTCGCGGCGGTCCGCATAGGCCTCGATATGCTGCACATGTCCGGCGTAGGCGTGGATACCGGCAAAGGTGAGGCTGTTCGATTGCGCGACCTGCCGCGCCACGGCCAGCGCCGCTTCGGGCGTCCGGGCGCCGGTGCGTTTGGTTCCGATATCGAGTTCGACGAAAACATCAAGCGGCTTGCCGGACGCGCCCGCCGCGTTGGAGAGGGTATCGATGATCGTGGCGTTGTCGGCCACCGTCTTGAACCCGTCGGCGCGTTCGTTCAGGGCGACCAGCCGCTCGATCTTCGCGGCACCGGCGACAGGCGAAGTCAGCAACACGCCGGGAATGCCCGCGTCGGCCAAGGCCTCCGCCTCGCTCAGCGTGGCGGCGCAGACACCGACCGCCCCCGCGTCGATCTGCAGCTTTGCGACACGCA
The DNA here is from genome assembly GCA_965228425.1 of Alphaproteobacteria bacterium. GTDB lineage: Bacteria > Pseudomonadota > Alphaproteobacteria > UBA8366 > UBA8366 > JAJFJD01. Next base: position 2,249,644 of record OZ245815.1, read on the forward strand.
CTGATTTATGGGACTTGGCGTGCGGCCGCAGGGAGATGCCGTGTTTCTTGCAATGTGCCGCCATCGCAGCGATGTTCCGCTCCATCGCGTCGAGATCGACGACCAGGGCCGGGGTGGTCAAGGACTGGCGTGAATCGGGTTTCCCGATGAGCGTTTCGTTCGGGCCGAGATCGGGCATGGCGTACTCCCTGTTTCGCGGGAGTATATCGCAGCCCTGACACGGCGACAGCGGGGTGCATAAAAAAGGCGGGGCCGAAGCCCCGCCAGTCGTCCGGACCGAAGGGGATCGGTCCGTTAGATGATTTTCCAGCTTCCGTCCGGCTGGCGGCAGGCTTGGCCGTAGCCTTCCTGCTTGCGGCCGCCGACGGTGATTTCCTGCTGGTACTCCCGGCAGTAGGCACCGGATTCGGAATGCACGCCTTCGCGGGTCGGCGTCACGGCGCCGTAGTTGCCCGATTCCGGGTTGCTCCAGGTGATGGTCTCTCCGATCGGCGCGGCGGATGCCTTATAGGTCGCCTTTTGCAGATAGGCCTGGTCGGCGCGGTCGAGCGAGCTGCCGATCTCGTTGCCGAGCAGTCCGCCGGCGACGACGCCAATGGCGGTGGCGGCGAGTTTGCCGCTGCCCGATCCGAACTGCGATCCGAGCAGTCCGCCGAGTCCGGCGCCGAGCAGGGCGCCGCCGGCTTGCTTCTGGCCGTAAGTCTGGCAGGCGCCGAGCGATACGGCGACGAGCGCGACGAGTGCAAGTTTCTTGACATTCATTGTTCAACTCCTTTCGGTCGTTCTAGACGCGCGGTGCCGAAGCGACCTAAACCGATCCGCGTCTACTTGATTTTACAAGTAATAAGTCCGGATATACTTTTATTGTTTTAGTAGTAGTGAATAATGTGGCGGCTTCCTCTGACGATATAGCTGTCGCCATACCGGTCGTAACACATGGTTCCGCCGAATTTTACTTTGCGGCCGTAGCGGTCGTAGCCGAGGCGGCTCACCGGATGACAGCGGTTGTTCCGGTAATGGCGCACGCGCTTGCGGGGCTTGTATCCATGCGGCGCCCAAGATCCGTGGCCGGGAAAGCCGAAGACGAAGTTGTAAATCGGCTTGCCGTGCTTATAGCCATGGCTGGGCCGATGATGCTTGCGGCCGTGCTTGTAGCCTTTGTCGTATCCATTCTTTTGGCCGTGCTTGTATGCATGCTTCTTCACATGCCTGCTGTGGCCGCGGCCTTCGCGGTACGCGTGCTTCTGGCCCTTGTGGTAGCCGTGTTTGAAGCCTTTCTTATAGGCGTGCTTCTTGCCATGGCCTTTGTGGCTATCATGACGCTCGTTGTCGTAGATGATCCGTCCGCCGGCTGCTGCGGGGGCGGTGGCGACAGTGATCCCGACCGTGAGGCCGATGATCAGGCCGCTTACCTTCAGAAACGTTTTCGTTCGGTTGGGTCGTTCTCGCATTTGTCCTCTCCCTTAGGTGCCACCGAATTCGGTGTGCGGTTGGGGTCTCTCTTTCAAATCCAGGACGGATGCCAACGAAGACACTCGGCATGGGATAACATCATAGTTATATGCATAAATGATGTTAATTGTAATGTCAAAACTAATTTTAAATATGTAACGAGAACGTTATTGGGAAAATTAATTATTGAAAATCAATGGAATAGAGTATATATATCTAGACATTAGTATGGGCCTCGTGGAAATTCGCATCAAACCGTTGCATCTAATTGTAAATTTGAATGCAAACCGGCAAAGAGTCCTGCCTGGAATTTGTACCCCGAGGCTTGGGGAGAGGCGGAGTAACGATGAAGTACAATCTCAATCAGCGTAAAGAATACTTACGAATGACCCATCGGCTGGGCAGTGAATGGTTAACTGTATTTGCCGGCGATGAAGAATTCTACTCAGCGGCTTATTGGGATCTTCTAACGAATATTTGGGATAAAGATCTTCCGGTCCGCAAAACAGATGCTTTGCGCTTTATGACGGGGATTAAAAGCCCACATACCGCGGGTAAGTACATCGATACGGCTATCCGCAAGGGTATCCTTATCGAAGAGGACAATCCGGACGATGCGCGGTCCAAGTTGTTGCGCTTGTCACCGGACATGCGGTCCCGGCTCGATACCTTTTTCGATTCGGCCGTCGGCCAGGTCCGGCGCACCAGCGGCGAGATGGATCAGCTTGGGCCATCGCCGCAGGAACCCTGATCCCGCCCTGAGGCTCGCGCCGCGTTTCGATCCGCTCGAATAATTCCGCTACACTAGAGAAAATTGCCCATCGGCGGACCTGTGCCGCCGGACATCGAAACCGTGTTTGTATCCGGTTTTCGGTGCGCTCCGGCTATGTCGGCCGGATGGTTGCGGCTGCACATAAGTAGAGAGGGTCCCCATGAAAATCGCAGACATTGAAGCCATCGCAATGGCCGTTCCCATGGAGGAACAGATCGCCGCGCCGATCAGCATGCCGCGCGCCGACGAAGTCGCGAGCGTCGTATTCAAGGAATACCGGACGACGATGGTGCGCATCACCACCGACGACGGGATTACCGGGGTGGGAGAGTGCATGACGCGTCTGTCGGGCACCGCGCTGCGGGATATCGTGCACTACATCAAGCCGGCCCTGATCGGGCGCGATCCGCGCGACGTGGAAAGCATCTGGGACCTCATGTGGTCGATCATGATGAACCGCGGTCACGTCAAAGGCTTCTATCAGGAGGCCATGGCCGGGATCGATACCGCACTCTGGGATATCTGGGGCAAATCCCTAGGGCTTCCGGTCTGGCGCCTGTTGGGCGGCAAGACCAATCCGAAAATCTGGTGTTACGCGTCGTCGCTTCGCTTGCGGGATATCGCAATTCTGCGCGACGAGATCGATAAGCATAAGGAGAACGGCTTCAACGCGATGAAGTTCAAGATCGGCAAGGACCCGATGAATTGGCGCGGCGAGATGAAGTTGGTCGAGCAGATTCGCGCGCATGCCGGCGATGACATCACCCTGATGTCGGACGTGAATTGCGGATACAGCGGCGACCTAAAGACGGCCTTGGAAGTGGGCCGGGCGCTCGAAGGACAGGGCATATATTGGTATGAGGAGCCGTTGGCGCCGGACGACATCGACGGCTACGCCTATCTGCGGGACAAACTGAGCATCCGCATCGCGACCGGCGAGGCCGACTTCAATAAATTCAGTTTCGCGCGCTTTTTCAAACGCGACGCCATCGATATTGTTCAGCACGACGCCGCCCGGTCCGCCGGTATCACCGAATCTCGCAAGATCGCCGATATGGCGGATGCCTTCCGCGTCGCCTACGCGCCGCATAACGGCAGTTCCTCGAACATCATCATGACGGTGTCGCTACATCTCGCGACCTACGCCCCGAATTTCCTGATTTACGAATACATGCAGAGCGACTGGAACAAGGAGCAACGGAACCCACTTCGCTGGGATTTGTGTCAAATGCCGATCAAGGAATTCAAGGACAGCCATATCGTGCTGGAGGAAAAACCGGGACTGGGGATCGATATCAACGAGGAGATTGTCGAAAAGTACCGGCTTCCCTGAGGAAGCGTCCCGGTCCGCCGTGCTATGCGGTGAAATGCGGTCAAAAGGATTTTAGAAAATACAATTTGTTTCAAATGGTTATGGGCTGAAACTTAAGGCCTGTTAATCTTCCGTTAGGTAACGTCGTGGTTAGCTCAACTGTCGGTAAAGTGCCGATCGCCAGCCCCGCGAACCATGACCGCCTATAGTCGAACCATTAGACAATTGCCGGTTTTTGCCGGCGAGTTTGACCGCGGACGCAAGGTATTCGCCTTGCTCGTGCTGGCTATTCTTGCGTCCACATTGACCATACGGACCGGCCGTCTCGGCTTTATGCCGTTGGATCAATCGATCATCTTCGATGGCGGGTGGCGCGTGTTGTCGGGGCAGGTACCCTTTTTGGATTTCTATACGCCGACCGGGCTGGTGCCGGTCTATCTACAGGCGTTGATGTTTCAGATAATGGGCGTTTCGTGGATGGCCTATGTGCTGCATGCGGCGCTCCTGAACGTTCTATTCGCCCTATTCGTCTATTTCTTGCTGCGCAGAACTTTCCGTTGGAATTGGGCAGCGCTCTATTTCGCGTTGGCGGCGGGTTGTTTCTTGTATCCGCCGATGGGCACACCCTATATGGATCAGCATGCACTGATCTTTACCTTCGTGACGCTCGGCCTGTTGCTCTGCGGCGCCTGCGAGCAAACGGAATTGGCGCGTCGAATCTGTTGGGGATTGGTGCCTCTCGCCGCCGCGCTGGCGTATCATTCCAAGCAAAATCCGTCGGCATTGGCGATCGTTTTTGTCGCCTCCGCCGCGGTGTTCCTGGCGTATCGAGACCCATCCCGCTACCGGGGGGCGTTCCGGGCGATGATAATCGGTGCGGTATTGGTCCTTGCGGCCGGGTTTACGCTGCTAGCGGCAAATCGTATCGCAATGGCCGACTACTGGTATTGGATGGTCGATTTGCCCCTGCAGTATGGAGCCTTCCGTGTTGCAGGCGGCGATCACCGTATGTTCCTGGTGATGCTGATGTGGATCGCGTCTTCGATCCCGATCTTCATCGGCATTCGATTTGCCCTGCGGGGAAGCGCCGATACCTCGGTACGGCATGACACGCTCGCGATCATTGTCGTTACGGCCGCGTTGCTGAGTTTGGCCGCGGTCTATTCCGCAACCACGCATAACGCGCCGATTTTCGGCTTTGCCTACTATTCGCCGGCGCTGGCCTTGGCATACGGCCTGCTCTCGCGTCGGCTGCCGCAACGATCGGAAGAAGATATTCGGGTCCGAAACGCGTTTTTGGCTTTGTTTCTCGGCCTGAGCCTTATGACTCCGTTGCTCGCGATCACGCCTTTGTCGCATCGTTGGGCGAATGAGTTCGAAGCGCGAAACGTGAGGGCCGCCGAGCCCGGTCGAGAGATCCATGCAGCGCTGACTGGCCTCCGCTGGAGTTTCCCCAGGCGGGTCGATGAAATTGGCAACGAAACCGACGCAGTTGTGTATCGAGATTTGTTGAACTATCTCGAGACCCGGGACGACAAATTCGTGTATTTCGGCGATGCTACCATCCTATATGCGCTGTCCGGCAGGCCTTCGGTATTTCCGAGCCTGTGGTTCCATGAGGGATTGAGTTTCCCGGCACGGGGGACGGCCGAACGTCCGAATTTCGAACAGCGATTCGCGGATGCGTTGGTGCGGAACGATGTCCGATTCCTCATTCTGGACGGTATTCACACATGGAATGGCACCACGCCGGCGCAATTCGGGGTCTTGACGGACTGTCTTGTCCGTGATGACGGCAAAGAAGCCCGTATCGGCCGGTTCCGGATACTGCCCATCCAGCCTGAATGCGTTCGGCGCTATCGGGAGTCTCCCGGGGCGCGGCGTCACAAATTTCCGACCGCGGCGACACACTAGCCGACCGTCCCGAAGTTGCGGCTGCGGCTGAGGCGTGGGAAAAGATGCTCGGGCGGCGGTAGCCCGTTCGGGTTGCGCTTGACGCCGCTCTCGGTAGGCCGGCTCGCCTGGTCGGATTGCCACGCCGTTGCGCCCGTGACCTATTCTCGCGTCTGCGCAAGATCATGGTAAAAACAAGCCGTTGACCGGAACGCCAGTTTCTTCGCACGGCTGGCGCCGTGCCGACGGGCGCGGAATCTGTGCCGGCGGAGCATTATAGGAGGATCGGCTGATATGCCGTTTGAAGAGACCCTGGAGGATTTGGAGAAGCGCCGCGCAAAGGCGCTCAAGATGGGCAAACCCGAAATCCTGGAGCGGATGAAGAAGGCGGGACTTCTCAACGCGCGGCAACGGCTCGATTACTTTTTGGATAAGGATAGCTTCATTGAGACCGGTGTCCTGGCGTCCGCGGCGCGGCCCGAAGTCCGCGATAAGGCCCCGGCCGACGGCAAGATCGGCGGCTTTGGGAAAGTCGATGGACGGATGGTCGGTATCGTTTCGAACGATTTCTCCGTCATGGGGGCGTCGAGCGCGCTCAACAACCTGAAAAAGATGAAGCACGTTAAAGACACCGGCAACAAGCGCGGCTTCCCGCTGGTATTTCTCGGAGAGTCGTCCGGCTCGCGTATGCCGGACCGGATGGGCGCACAAGGCCGGTTGATCATCGCGCAGGATCCGAACGAATACCGCCGGCTCCGAGAGTCGCCGTGGGCCGTGGCGCAGCTCGGGGATTGCTATGGCTCGTCGACTTGGTACGCCTGCATGTCGGACTTCGTGGTGATGCGGAAGGGCTCGACGATGGCGGTGGCGAGTAGCCGCGTAACGTCAATGGCGATCAACCAGCCGGTCACCAACGAGGAACTGGGGGGGTGGCGGCTCCATACCCGAGTGAGCGGTCTGGTCGACATGGCGGTCGACACCGACGAAGAAGCCCTGGATGCAATAAAGCGCTTCCTGTCCTACCTGCCGAGCAACAATCAGGAAGCGCCGCCGGTTGCGGAGGTACCGCCCGGCTCGGACGATGCGATCGAGAAAATTCTCGATATCGTCCCGGAGGAGCGGCAGCGCGTGTACAACATGCGCCACGTCGTTGAATCGATTGCCGACAAGGGCAGCGTCTTCGAGATGAAGCCGAACTATGGAAAATCGGTTCTTACAGCGCTGACAAAGCTGAATGGGCGAACGGTCGGGTTCCTCTGCAGCAACCCGATCTTCAAGGGCGGCGCCGCCGATCCCGACGGGTGCAGCAAGGCGACGAGCTTCCTGGTGTTCTGCGATTCTTTCAACATCCCCATCGTAATGCTAGTGGACGTTCCCGGCTTCCTGATCGGTGTGGAGGGTGAGCGCAAGGCGGCGCCGGGCAAGATCATCAATTGGATGAATGCCCTGTCGTTATGCACGGTTCCGAAAATTTCCATCATCCTGCGCAAGAGCTACGGTCAGGCGTACATCAACATGGGCGGCAACAAGAATTCGGACGAAATGGCGGTTTGGCCGTCGGCCGATGTCGGCTTCATGGATCCCCGCACGGCGGTCAACGTCGTATTCGGCCTCAAGAAAGAAGACGATCCGGAAGAGTTCGAACGCAAGGTTGAAGAACTTGCGCGTGACGCTGGGCCATGGGAATTGGCGACAATGTATGAAGCCCATGACGTGCTGGATCCGCGGGAAACGCGCCAATACCTCATCAACATGCTCGAAATCCACACGATGCGTATGGAAAACGGGGTCGGACAGCATTTGATGCGCACGTGGCCAACAAGCATCGTCTAGGCCGGCTCTCGCAAGGCCACCGGCGTCGGCGTGGCACGCAGAAGCAGTTTTTTGCTCATGGGCAGTTGCACGGGCCGAAATTTTAGCCTGCCGCCTACACGTGTGGATTGCTGCCCGCCATTGGAGATGCTGGCATAGATTATTGATTTAATTGGCAAATTGTTAGCCCGCATTGGCATTTCGAGGCTTATCGTTTACGCCGCGTTAAATAATTTATCTGCATTATCGGAAAAATGCCGACACGCCGATCCGACTTGAGGCGGCTGTTCGATATATTTGCACGATTGGTCTTTTACCGATGACATCGACCGCTGAAACCATTGAAGTTTCCGACGATCAGGAAGTGCCCAGCGATGTCGAATCCCAAATGGATTCGCTTCATATTCTTCCGCTCAAGATCGTTCCGTTCAAAGTGCGGGCGCTGAACTCATCGTGCCTGATCAAGAATTCTCGGCTGGAAACGGTCGTCGAAATGTTCAAATACGAAGAGGGAACGAGCGGCCAGGTCGATGTCAACGAGGTTTGGACGGTCTTGGGATGCGATCCGGACGATCCCGAATTAGCGGCGGATCGCGGCATCCTCTCCAATCTGGCGGCTCTATACAGTTACGACGTTTATTCCCTGCGCCGCTTGCTGCGGGACTTGGGCATACCCCTCCATGACAATGCGGCACTGAAACTCTCGCCGCAGAAAGCGGCCGAACTCGCGGACTATATGGGGGCTTTTACCCGGCCGTTGCTGTCGCAGGTGTACAGTGACGTTGAAACCGAGATCAAAGACTTCGATCAGCTCATCGGTCTTTTCCGGTCGCCCGATAAAGAGAGTGCGCTCAAGAACCTTCAGATCATGGCCGACAAGCTGGAAATCGGTTTGGGGGAGATTCCGAAATTCCTGGAAGATTACGGCGATATATTCATGTCGCTCGCCTATTACCGCGATTGTTTGGACTCGCTCGTTCCGAAGATTACCGAGCTGCTCGATAATCTCGACGACATCCGCGGCAACTTCCAACTCAAGTCCGACCGCAATCTCATGAAGACCTGCGACTTCATGGAAGAGAAGATGACGGATATCACGACGTCGCTGACCGGTCGTTTCGAGAGTTTCCATCAGCATTCGAATAAGATGTGGGAAAACGTCACGGCCGAATCCTTCAAATCGGTCCGCGACATGATCGCAGGCCATCACATGACGCTCGGCGGCGTCCTCTGCGGTCTTGCGGTCAAGATGGACCTTTGGGATACGAAATTCGGCAATGGCCGCGGCGGGCTGGTCCAGCGCGCGGAATTCATCATGGTCGATATGCGCCACGGCATGGAAATCATCAACCGTATCGAACAGTCGGCGCCGAGCATCGTCGAAATGCGTCAATAGCCTCTAGCCGGAAAGACGCCACCGCCAGCCGCTGGAATCTGCGCCGCTCCCAATTTCGATATCGAGCGTCAGGTCGCGATCATGGACCGCGCAGGCGCCTTCCCAAATCCCGTTCCAGGCGCGAAGCAAGTCCGGCTGTTCCGGCTCCATTAATCGCCAGTCTTCGTTCGTGATGACGATCGTGCCGGCCTCAGTACGTAGGGAGGGTCCGTTGCCCATGGCGCGGCTGACCCTGTGCAGATAATCGGCGAAACCGTTCGGGGACGGTTCGGTTAAGCCCAGCATCTCACGGGTGGCATCGTAGAATTGCATACCCACAAGCCGAGCCGTGAGATGCACCAAGTCTGCGGCGTCACGAGTGTCGAATACGTCGAGAAGAACCGCGAGCATGGACCTGACGTAATAGAGGGCGTAATTGCGTTCGGCCTTGGCGAGTCGCAGCGCCGGCCAGGCGGCGCTATCGACGGTCGGCGCCGTATCCGGAACAAAGGGGGGCGCCTGCTCGTCGGGTTCGAATCGCAGCTTGTCCTCGGGCGCCAGCGGTCCGCTGTACTCGTAGAAGTATCCCTCGAGCCCGGGATCGCCATTCGTGGTCATGCCGGTGCAGACGAAGCCGAGCTTGGGATTGCCGAGCGCGTCGCCGTTATGGGCGTGCCAGCCGCGCATCATGGCGGTCGTGACTGCATTCGTGACGCCGCAGATCGCCGTCCCATCGAAGATCCACCGCGGCGGCGGGTAGCGGATCCAGGCTTTGCGGTCCGACTCCGGCATATACTCTACTTTCACGGTGCCGATCGCGTTGCTGAGATAATGATACTGCGCCGAGGCGACGGCATCGGGGAGGCCTGTCAGACCGAGTTTCTTGAGACCCGGCAGGAAGGTTTCCGAATGCTGCCGTCTGAACAGGCGATAGACGATGTCGGCGGCGACCTCTTCGCCTTTGCGCGTCATCAACGACAGGATCAGGCCCGTCGTCATCCGATGATGCAGTTCGGCGACCACGCGGTAGTCGGATATCGGCGAGGTGGCGTTGTCGGTCATCGGGTCAATCCCCCAACTGTTTTGGAATGCGGACCAGTAGGATCAGCGGCAATACGATGACGCAGGCGGCGGTATACAAGCCGAAGGCGTTGAGATACCCGAGCATCGCCGCCTGCCGGCCAATTTCGCCGCCCATCGCCGCCAGGCCGGAGAGGTTTTCGATATCCCAGGCGTTGGGCAGGTTCGGAAAGGCCAGCCGTTCGTTGAAGGGCGAGATGTATTCGGTCAGCCAGGCGTGATTCATCTGCCCGGTACGAACCAATGTGGTGACGCTTGCGGAAATGAAGATGCTGCTGCCTAGGTTTCGCAGCAGATGGAAGACGCCGGTCGATTCCGACAGGAAGCGCCGGTCGAGGGTCGAGAAGGTTGCGACCACCAGCGGCACCCAGATCAACCCCACTGCGGTGCCTTGCATGATGCTTGTCACCGCGACCTCGGCATTGGTGACGGTCATGTCGAACTGCATCATCATGATGCCGGACACCGCCTGGACGCCGAAGCCGACGGTCATGCCGATCCTGGGATCCAGCTTGCCGATCCACATGGCGAGAAAGAACCCGATCACGGCGCCGATGCCCCGGCAGGCGATCAGAAATCCTATTATGGAATCAGGATACTCCATCAGGTCTTTGAGCATCGGTGGCAACATCACCATCGGGGTGAAGTTCAGCATGCCGTAAACCAGAACGATGATCAGGCCGAGGCTGTAATTTCGGTCGAGCAGATGCCGCGGATTCAGGAAGGGCGCGCGGGCGGTCAGGCTGTGGACGATAAAGACGTAAAGCGCGACCCCTGCGATTGCGGTCTCGATGATGATCTCGCGGGAGTCGAACCAATCCTCCTGTTGCCCGCGGTCGAGGATGAGCTGCAGGCAGGTCACCGCCAGCGACAGCGATAGGAACCCGGCCCAGTCGAACCGGACACCGCGTTCCCGGCCGCCTTCGGTGAGGGAGGCCCAAAGTCCCGCCCAGGCGACGGCGCTGATCGGAACGATGAGCCAAAAGGTCCAGCGCCAGTCGTAGATTTCGCTCAAGGCGCCGCCGAACACCGGGCCGAAGATCGGGCCGACCACGACGCCCATGCCGAAGATCGCGGTCACGGTGCCGTGCTGTTTCTTCGGGTAAATGGCGAGCAGGATGGCGTTCGACAGCGGCGTCATCGGTGCCCCGAACCCGCCTTGCAAAATTCGGTAGACGATAAGGGATTCCAGGGATTCCGCCATGCCGCAGAGCACCGTCGCGATGGTGAATCCGGCGAGGCAGTACAGCATGACGTTGCGCCAGCCGAAGGTCGCACTCAGCCAGCCCGCCATGGGCGTCATGATGGCGGTGGCCAGGATATTCAGCGTCACGATCCAGGAAATCTGATCCTGCGTGGCCGACAGGCTGCCTTGCATCTGCGGCAGGATGACCGTGACCATCAGGAAGGTCATGCCGTACAGCGTCTGCGACAGCGTGACCGATGCCAAGATCGCGCCCCGGCGGAAGGGCGTGTATTCGACTGGGGTGACGACGTCGGCGGTCATGCGGCGCGCGGTCCATGAGGATTTGGCCCGGCGCCCGTAGCGGCTTGAGCAAAAGCCGTTTTCTTGCGGACCGAGCCGTGGTTTGTTCGGGCGCAGGGTAGGAAAAGAACGGAGCGATGGAAACCACTCATGAGCAGCGCTAGCGATATCGTTTTGGCTGACCGGCGGGACGCGGTTCTTTGGCTTACGATAAACCGGCCCGACCGTCGGAACGCCTTGAACGGCTTGGTTTTCGACGCACTCCTTACGGCGCTGTCCGCTGCCGATGCGGACCCGTCAATCCGGGCCGTGGTCCTGACCGGGGCGGGCGAGAAGGCATTCTCGGCCGGGGCCGATCTCAAGCCCGACACGCAATACACCGCACTGACGCTAGACGAGGCCGCGTTGGAGCATCCCTATGTCCAATTCGCCCGTGGCGTGCGGAGATTCAGCAAGCCTTTGATCGCGCGGGTCAACGGTGACGCGCTGGCCGGCGGTCTCGGCGTTCTGTCACTCTGCGATATGGCCGTGGCGGCGGATCATGCACGGTGCGGTCTGCCGGAGGTCAAGATTGGGCTGTTCCCATTGCTGATCGTGGCGTCGCTCCGCCGGCTCATCCCGCGCCGGGTCCTCATGGAAATGGCGATTACCGGCGAGTTCGTCGATTGCGCCGCCGCCAAGGACATGGGTTTGTTGAACCATGTCGTGCCGGCGGCGGAATTGGACGCCAAGGTCCAATGGCTGGTCGATCGCATTCTGGACAAATCGCCCACGTCGGTGCGTCGCGGCAAGGTCGCGCTGTGCCGCATGTGGGAGATGACCGAGGACGACTCGCTCGCCCATGGTCAATCGGAACTGGCGCTGCTGTTCGCGACCGCCGATCACAAGGAAGGGCTCGCGGCCTTCAACGAAAAACGGTTGCCGGACTGGCCAAGTCTTGTCGGTGAAAAGGACTAGGTACCGTCCGGTTCGATCCCGCGGCGGAGACCGGCCGCGAAGCTGTGAACCACCTCCGGGAGTGCGTCTCCGTTCACGTCGTCACTGCTCAGGGTCAATGCCGCATCGATTTGGCGCGGCAGGAGCGATGTCATCATCTCGATCGCTTTTTCCGGTGGCGAGTGTCCGCCGAAGGTGAGAAAGACGGCAACCCGGGCGGGCAACGCGGGTGCACGGTCCAGATAGGCGCGAATCGGGAGTGCCGGATAGCTTGTCCAGATTGGGCCGCCGATCAGGACGAGGTCATAGTCGGATGGATTCTTCGCCGGAATGCTGATCGGCGGCAGATTGCCGCGGACGCTGTCATAGCCCGCCCGCAGATACCGCAGGCCGCCGGGCCGGTATCTCTCGCACTGGATTTCGTCGACATCGGCCTTCAGTTCCGTGGCCAAGGCGTTGGCGAGCGTCCGGGTCGTACCCGTTCGCGTGTAATAGACGATGAGCGTTCGCACCGGCATCTCCACGATTGTCCGGGAGCAGAGTCAATTCGATCCTCTGTTTCTGCCTTGATGCCGATCAATCGAATCGGAGAAGGGGCTTGGCGCACGCCCTCGCGCCGCGATCACGAACCTGTAGGTTGTTTGCGACGGGAAAGACCGGTAAGGAGCGGTATCTAGGCACTCCTGTGTCTCGCCTCAGACCACCGGTTCGGAGATTTTGAGTGGAATCCTTTGCGTTGATCGGTTTTTGCGGATTGCTGGCCGTTGTCAGCTACCTGATCTCGCCTCGCGTCCATACGGTGCAGGCGTTCTTCCGTGGCTATTCGGACACCGGCGAGGCGCCGGGCTTGCTGACGCTGATCTTCTCGCAGGTGACGACCTGGATCTTCGCGCGGTCGCTCATGAATGCCGGGATTCTGGGATATTTTTACGGCATTTCCGGTGCGCTCGCGTATACCGCCTACTATCTGTCCTTCTTGACCGGGGCTTATATCGTCGACGGCATCCGCTTCCGGCACGGTTTCGGCAGCGTTCAGGATTTTCTGGTATCGCGCTTCGGCCGGCTCGGCGCCGGCGCATACAACTGTGTCGCCGGTATCCGCCTGTTGAGCGAGGTCTTCGCCAATCTGCTGGTCATTGGCATCATCTTCGGCGTTGCCGGGTCGACGGCCTATATCGTGTCGATCCTGGCGGTGGCGGCGATCACGCTCGGTTATTCGATGATGGGCGGGCTGCGGGCGTCGCTGCGGACGGACGTGATGCAGATGATCCTTCTGATTGTCGTATTGGCGGTTCTCTTCGGACAGACACTGTGGATCGACGGGTTTGCCTTCCCGGCGATCGTGGCGAGCAGCCCGGACCTCGCCGGACCAGGCTGGGTCTTGCTCGCCGTCGCCTTGTTGCAGATCTGGAGCTATCCGATGCACGACCCGGTCATGATGGACCGGGGTTTCGTGGCCGATCGCGACACCACGCGCCGCAGCTTTCTGCATGCGTGGTGGCTGTCGTCGATCTGCATCCTGGTGTTCGGGCTAATCGGCGTGCACGCGGGGTTGGTAAAGCTGGATGGCGAAACGATGGTCGTCACCCTGATGCGCATCTTCGGCGACACGACCATGCTGCTCTTCAATGTCGCGCTGGTTCTGTCGGCGGTCTCCACCCTCGATTCCACCTTTTCGAGCGCGGCCAAGCTCAGCATTGTCGATATGCGCCTGGCCGACCCGACGCCCCGCAACGGGCGGATCGCGATGGCTCTGTTCTTTGTCGGCGGGCTGGCCTTCCTGTTCTTCGGCGGCCGCGACCTGTTCGCCGCCGTCGCGGTCAGCGGCACCGCGTCGATGTTCCTGGCGCCGGTGATCTTCTTCTGCGTCTGGGGCGGACGGCAGGTGGCGCCCTGGGCATTCGCCGTTGCCTTCGTCGCCGCGATCGGCGGGGCGGGACTCTACATGGTCGAAAGCAGCGGCTATCTCTCGATGATCGAGCCACTGGTCGGTGTCTCTCACAAATACGCCAAACTGTTGGTCATCTCGGCCAGTGTGATGGTGATCGGCTGTGGCGCATTTGCCCTCGGCCTGCGGCGCGACGCCAAGGCACCGGTTTGAGAATCGGACCCTCTTTCTAGGAGTGGCGCGCGCGGCCCTGCATCCGTACAATCCGGCGCAACGAACAGGATGCAGGGACAGACCGAATGGATTTCGTACTCACGCCCGAGCAGGAGGCGATCCGCGAGAATGTGGAGCGCCTATGCGCCCGTTTCGATGACGATTACTGGCTCGACCGGGACGAAACCGGCGATTTTCCGGACGATTTCCACAAGGCGATGGCGGAGGCTGGCTGGCTCGGCGTCGCCATGCCCGAGGAATATGGCGGCGCCGATCTCGGCGTCACCGAAGCTGCGATTCTGATGCACACGGTGGCGAAGTCGTCGGGCGCGATGAGCGCTGCCTCGGCGATTCACATCAACATCTTCGGTCCGCACCCGATCGTCGTTTTCGGCAACGACGAGCAGAAGGCCCGCTGGCTGCCGGACCTGATCCAGGGCAAGACGATTTCCTGCTTCGGCGTGACCGAGCCGGATGCCGGCCTCAACACCACCAAGATCAAGACCAAGGCCGAGCGCAGCGGCAACGGCTATGTCGCCAACGGCAAGAAGATCTGGACCACCACGGCGCAGGAAGCCAAGAAAATCATGCTGCTGGCGCGGACCACGCCGCTCGAGGAGTGCGCCAAGCCGACCGAAGGGCTGAGCCTGTTCTATACCGACCTGGACCGGAACCATTGCGACGTCCGCGAGATTCCGAAGATGGGGCGGAAGGCGGTGGATTCGAACGAGGTGTTCATCGACGGCCTGCCGATCCCGTTGGAAGACCGGATCGGCGAAGAGGGGATGGGCTTCCGCTACCTGCTGCACAGCCTCAACCCGGAACGCGTGCTGGTCGGCGTCGAAGGCATCGGCATCGGGCAGAATGCGCTCGCCCGCGCGGTGCAATACGCCAAGGACCGGGTGGTGTTCGACCGGCCGATCGGGGCCAATCAGGCGATCCAGCATCCGCTGGCGGAAATTTGGTGCGAGTTGGAGGCGGCATATCTGATGGCGATGCAGGCGGCGTCGCTCTACGACAAAGGTTTGCCCTGCGGCGCGCAGGCCAATGCAGCCAAGTATCTCGGCGGCGAGGTGGGCTTCAAAGCCTGCCAGCAGGCGATCATGACCCATGGCGGCATGGGCTACGCCAAGGAATTCCACGTGGAGCGCTTGCTGCGCGAGGTGCTGATCTGCCGCATCGCACCGGTCAGCCCGCAACTGATCCTCAACTACATTTCCGAACGCGTGCTCGGCCTGCCGCGCTCCTACTAGGCGTGGCGCTCGACCGAAATCTAAACAAGGGAGACTCCAAGATGAGCGATATGCCGACCGTCGGCATCGGTTTCCACTACGACGAGCTCGAAGTGGGCCAAAAATTCAAGACACTGGGCCGCACGATCACGGTGCCGGATATCGTCAACTTCGTCGGCGCGACGGGCTCGGTCGAGGTCCTGTTTACCGACATGGAATATTTACGGAACGAGACCAGCTTCGAGGGCCGATTGGTGCCGGGCGCGTTGGTCTACTGCATGGCCGAAGGACTGTTGATGCAGTCCACGATGCAGAAGACGGGTCTCGCCTTCCTCAGTATGGAGTTCAACATCGAAGGGCCGTGTTTTGCCGGCGACACGATCCATGTCGAGGTCGAGGTCACGGAGATCAAGAAGACCTCGAAGGGCAACCGCGCCCTGGTGCGGACCAAGAACACGATCAAGAACCAGAAGGGCGAGACGCTGATCGTCTATACCCCGCTGCGCATGATGAAGGGACGGCCGGAGGCGGCGTAAGCAGACATAGCCGTCATTTCCGCGCAAGCGGGAACCCAATCATCGGCTCACATGGATCCCCGCTTTCGCGGGGATGACGGTGTGGTTTGGTGTCATTCGTCTCAACCCGCCTCAAATCTTGAAATAGTCGGGCCGGCCGGTGGGCCAGGGGTCGCCCCACATCTGTTGGCCGCCGTCGACGGTGACCACTTCGCCGGTGATGAACTTGCCCGAGGACGCGGCAAGGTAGACGCAGGCCTCGGCGATGTCATGGGCGTCGCCGTGGCGGCGCATCGGGTTGGATTCCTTGTAGGTGGCGGCGCCTTCCTCGGGATAGACGTTGAAGCCCTCGGTTTCGCAACAGCCGGGGGCGACGCAGTTCACCCGGATGTTCAGCGGCGCCCATTCCACCGCGACGCTCTTCGACAGATAGATCACGCCGGCCCGCGCCGCGGCGGTATGGGCGATGCCCGGCATGCCGCGCCAGATATCGGCGACGATGTTGACGATGTTTCCGGGCTTACCTTCATCGCGCCAGCGTTGGGCGGCGGCCTGCATCATGTACCAACTGCCGTTCAGGTTGGTGTCGATCACCGCATTGAAGCCTTTCGGCGAGAACTCGATCGCCGATTGCGGGAACTGGCCGCCCGCGTTGTTCACCAGCACGTCGAGACCGCCGCAGGTGTCCCAGGCATAGTCGATCAGCGCTTTCACCTGATCCGGATCGCGGATGCTCATGGCCTGGTGTTCCACGCGGCCGCCGAGGGATCGGAAGAACTCGGCGGCCCCGGCGATCTTTTCCGCGTCACGGCCGCAGACCAGCAACGTCGCGCCGAGCCGGGCGAACAGGGTCGCGATTGCCTTGCCGAGTCCGCTACCTGCGCCGGAGACGAGGACGGTCTGACCCGTGAACAGATCGTCGCGATACACCGTCGCCTGGCGGCGCAGGTCGTCCTCCGTGAACCCGAATTTCTGATCCTGGTTCGGCGTGTCGTTAGCCATGGTGCGGCGTCCTCAATCGGATAGCGTTGGAGGGTTGGAGGAAACGAACGAAGCCCGAATGTGAAGCGGCGTCAACACCCCGCTGCGGCGATTTCGGGAGCGTCGATCTTTCCCCGCCGTCCCGGACTGGATATGGTCGGCGCATGGACTTTTCACTGACCCCGGAACAGGAAGCGATCCGCGAGACGGCAGACCGCTTCGCCCGCGAGAAACTGGCGCCGCGCTATCTCGATTGCGCCGCCAGCGGACGGCTCGACCGCGACCTGTTGCAGGAAATGGGATCGCTCGGCCTGATTGCGCCCGATTTGCCCGAGGAGCATGGCGGCTACGGATTGGACGGCATGACGAGCGGCTTGATCGTCGAGGCGCTGGCCTATGGCGACTTCAATATGTCCTATATTCCGCTGCTGACCGGTCTCTGCGGTCAAATCCTCTGCGATCACGGGAAGCCCGAGTTGGCCGGGCACTGGGTACCGAAGCTGGTTGGCGGCGAGGCGCTGATCGGCTTGGCCTTGACCGAACCGCGCGGCGGCACCGATGCGGCAAACCTACAGCTTCGCGCCGAGAAGCAGGGCAACAGCGGTTACCGGCTGAACGGCGAGAAGACGTCGATCTCACTGTCCGATCAGGCAGATGCTTTCGTGGTGTTCGCGCGGACCGGCGATTCGGACGAGGGCGCAAAGGGCGTCAGCGCTTTTATGGTGCCGACGGACCTGCCGGGGATTTCACGCTCGCATTTCGACGATTTCGGCTCGGAATCCGTTGGGCGCGGCTCGCTGTTCTTCGACGATGTGGACGTGCCGGCGGAGAACCTGCTCGGCCGGGAAGGCGGCGGCTTCTATCAGGTGATGCAGGGCTTCGACTACAGCCGTGCGCTGATCGGCTTGCAATGCGTGGGGGCGGCGCAAGCGTCGCTCGACGAGAGTTGGGCGCATATCCAGGAACGCCGCGCTTTCGACCGGCCGCTCGCCGAATTCCAGGGCGTGAGCTTCCCGCTCTCCGAGGGGGAGACCTTCATGCAGGCGGCGCGGCTGATGTGCTACGAGACGCTGTGGCTGCGCGACAACGGCCAGCCGCACACCGATAAGGCGGCGATGTGCAAATGGTACGCGCCGAAGATGGCGGTCGACGTGATCCACAACTGCCTGCTGATCCACGGCCACGCCGGGTATTCCAAGGACTCGCCTCACCAACAGCGATTGCGCGATGTCATTGGGCTGGAAATCGGCGACGGTACCGCGCAAATCTCGAAACTCATCATCGCCCGGGAAAAGGTCGGCAGCGCGGCGGTGCAATACCGCTGATCCCGAGCGTGTTTTGCAAGCTTTGGCACTTGGCGGTAGGGTGACGTCAGAGGAGAATCCGATGACCGTACAGTACAAAGTCTTCTGGCGCCCTGGGTGAACGAGCTGCCTTCGTACGAAAGAGTTTCTTTCGTCTCACAACATCCCGTTCGAATCCGTTGATATCCAAGCCGACCCGAGCGGCATGGCGGAACTGCAGGCGCTTGGCGTGCGGTCCGTCCCGGTCGTCACACGCGGCAAGGAGTACGTCTTCGGCCAGATGCTCAAGGATCTGGCGGAATTCCTGGGTGTAGACTACGACACCAAGCCGAAACTGTCGCCGCAGGAACTGATCGACAAGCTGGACATGGTGACGAGCGCCGCGTTGCGGTTCGTCGCGCAGATTCCGGAAGAGAAACTGGACCAGGACCTGCGCAACCGGAAGCGGCCCATCCGCGACCTGTGCTATCACATCTTCCGCCTGACGGAAGTGTTCATCGACGTGGTCGAGAAGGACATTTATCTCACCCGCGACCTGCTGAATATTCCCGCACCCGACGACGTCCAGTCGACCGCCGACCTGGTCGCCTATGGCACGGCCGTTCAAAAGCGTCTGCATAACTGGTGGGATGGTTTCGCCGACAAGGACTGCGAGCAGGAAATCGACAGCTATTACGGCAAGCAGCCGCTGCATAATGTGATGGAACGCCATACTTGGCATCCGGCGCAGCATATGCGGCAGTTGATGATGCTGCTGCGCGAGTGCGGTATCGAGCCGAACGGCCCGGTTCCCGATTCCGAACTCGAGGGATTGCCCATTCCCGAGAAGGTTTGGGACGACTGACCACGAACAGGATTAGAGAAAAAGGCGCCTCCGGGCGCCTTTTTTGGTTAGCGATCGATGATCAGTAGCGATGGTGATTTTACGGTCGCGGCCCGTTGCAGGCCGATGCCCTTTCCGGATTTCGGCTCCCGCCAAGGCATGAGGGTGATCTCGCCGGTTTCGAGATTGATGAACCGGGCATCGCCCTTCGCGTGATCGACGCGGGCCGTGGCGATCGCCTTTTCGGTTTTCGCCGTCTTGCCGGGTTTGGGCAGATAGAGAACGCAGAAATGCTGCTTGGTCACGAAAGGGCGCATTTGCATGGCGCCTTCACGCCACGATGGGGCGAGGAGGATCTTGCCGGGAAGGTCGTTGAGAATGCCGACCAAATGCCGGAAAACGAAACTGCCGGGGCGGGGGTTGAAGCGCCGGTCGAACAGCCCGTGCCGCGGGAAGTAGCCGCGGTCCAGGTCCATGAACGTATCGAGGAAGACCTCCACGTTCGGCGTGCCCGCTGCGGCGATCATCGCTTCGGCCACACGGTTCGCAATCTCCGCATCGTCCGTGTTGTAGCTTGCCGGGTTTTCCGACGCGAGGCGGATGTTCACCACCGCGCCGACGTCGCGCTCGGCGGCGATCTTGCCAAATTCCTGCACCGCGTTCCAGACGGAGCCGCCGAGCCCGACACGGAAGACGAACCCGTCCGCCGCTTGCCGTGCGCCGCGCCGGCGCAGGAACCCGTCGACCAGATCGATCTCCGGCGCCTGGAAACCGTAGCTGACGAAATGCGAGAATTTCGAGCCTTCGGATTCCTTATGCGCCGAACTTTCGATATTGGCGATGTTGACGCGGATGCCGGCCTTCTTCTTCAGGGCTTGCAGCGCTGGAATGCTTTTCTGGGAGTCCTGCCAGGGCAGGATGACTTCGTATGAATCGACCAGCGTTCGGTTCTTCTGCAGCGTCGCCAGCACCTTCTTGTCGGGGACCCCGAAGCTGAAGAAGGTGAAGCGGTGGCCGATCGCTTTCAGGGCCTGCATGCGTTTGCGGCGGTCGTCGTCCATCAGGTCGCTGACCGGCGTGCGGACCTTTCGGATGCCGAGTTCCCACAAGGCCATCAACGTGTAGTCGTTGCGCACGCGCTTTCGTTCGAACTCGTCCATCGGGCCGTTGTAGGGAAACTCGGTGACCTCGGCCCAGGGATGGCGGATATGCACGCCGAGCGGCGAGACGACCGCTTCCTTCGTGTGGCGGCTGCGCACCTTGGGTTTCGCCGCCGGCAGTTTCTGGCTCTTGCCGAGCGTGCGGCCCGCCGTCCGGTAGATGCGCGGCACGTGGGTATTTGGGTACACGTCGACCATGAAGAAGCCGAGCTTATCGGCGTCGTTCCGGCCGTGTTCCGGGGCCGCCTCGATGCGAAACAGCTCGCTGTAATCCTGCCGGAAGAAGGACGTGGCGGGCAGCAGGTAGCACTCGGTCCGCCCTTCGATGTTGTAGAAGAAGTTGTGGACGTGGCCGGCGAACAGCGCCTCGATCCGGTTCTTGCGGATCAGGGAGAGCAGCCAAGACCGCTTCGGCTCGTCGATATTGTCGTAATTCCACGCCTCGTCGTCCGCCATGATGTAGGGCGGGTAGTGCGTGAAAAAGAAGATGCGCTTGCCTTTGTTCGCTTCGAGGTCCTTGGTCAGCCATTTCTCCTGCGCCCGCTCGCTGCGCAGCCCGGAATTGAGAATTTGCGCGTTGATGAAGGTGAAGTGGCAGTCCTGATAATCGAAGGAGTAATAGTCGCGGCCGAAATGCTCGCGGTAGAGCTTCACGCCGTAATCGCTGACCGATGCGGCCGGCATCGACGGGTTCGGTTTGTCGCCGACGTCGTGGTTGCCGGGGATCATGTGCAGCGGCGCGTTCAGTTTCTTCAGTTCGCGGTTCGCAACGCGCGCGGCAGGCCCGTAGGTCGGCAGCACCGGCACGGGATGAACGATATCGCCTAAGTGGATCACGAAGTCCGGGTTCAGCCGGTTGACCTGCTGGATGACATAGCGCGCGCGGCCATTCGCCAGTTTATTCACTGCCCAGGGGGAGGAGTTGTCGCCTTTCTCGGGCCGCATATGCGTGTCGGCGATGACGGCGAAGCTGAACAACGGGTCGCTGTGCGACCGCAGGAAACGCGCCATGAAATATTCCCCTCTTATCGATAACCTCGGTGAACCGGATTGGCCGTAGCCGTCAAAATGCGAAGCGCCGCATGCCGCCGTCCACGTGGATCACTTCGCCATTGATATAGCGCGCGAGCGGCGATGCAAGGAAGGCGATCAGATACGCCATGTCTTCGGGATCGCCGAAATACCCGGCCGGAATGTTCGCCTTGGCGAATGCCTCGCGCTCTGTGGGATCGGGATGCACCTTGTTCAGGATCTGCTCGCTGTTGATTCGGCCGGGCGGCAGCGAGTTGATGGTGATGCCGTCGCCGCCGACCTCGCGCGACAATCCCTTGGCCCAGGCATGAACCGCCGCCTTGGCGGAATTCGCGACGTTGACGCCGCGCGGTTCGCTAGAGCCTGTGAGGTTGATCACACGCCCGAACTTCTGTTCCCGCATGCCGGGGATGAAGGCCATGGTTACGCGGCGCAGCAACTCAAAGTTCAGCGTCATGCCCTCGTACCAGACGTCGTCGCCCGCGTCCCACGGGATCGGCCGCGAGCCGCCCGCGCTGTTCACCAGAATGTCGAGATTGCCGAGCGCGTCATACACCCGATCGCGAATGACTTCCGGCGCACCCTGTTCGGTCACGTCTTGGACGATCACGGTGGGGCGTTCCGCTCCGGTGGCTTCGATCTCGTCGGCGAGTTTTTCCAGCAGGTCCTGGCGCCGTGCGAGCACCGCGACGCGGCACCCTTCCGCGGCGAGAATTCTTGCGGTGCCATTGCCGATGCCCTGGCTTGCGCCGGTGACAAGTGCTGTCCGCCCTGTGAGTTGGAGGTCCATTGACGGTTCCCCTTTTTAGTCTTGTTGGCCCGCCCAATGCGAAGCTCTATTGTGGGCACTGGATATATTGCGTTACCCGCCGCCCCGACTCAAATCGGGCGCGGAATGAAGAATCAAATAAGGAAAAGCACCGATGGTCAATCCGGCGAATATGATCTTCTTCATGTCGGACAATCACACCCGCGACCTTCTCGGCGCGGCGGGGCATCCGGTGGTCCAGACGCCGACATTGGACAAGATCGCGACCGGCGGCGTGCGGTTCGAGAATGCGTATTCCACGAGCCCGCTGTGCTGTCCGTCGCGGGCCGGCCTCGCGACCGGGCGCTATCCGCATCAGACAGGGTATTGGGACAACGCGCTCGCCTATGACGGCAAGACGCCGACCTGGCATGGCCGGGTTCGCGACCAGGGCCACACCGCCGTTTCCATCGGCAAGCTGCACTTCATGTCCGGCGAGAACGACAACGGCTTCTCCGAAGAGATCGTCCCGATGCATATCGTCGAAGGGAAGGGCGCGCTGATCGGCCTGTTACGCGCGACGCAGGAAGGCGTGCCGCCGCGCACTGGGCCGCGTGCGATGTACGACAAGTCGGGCATCGGCGAGGCGGACTATCAGCGTTACGACGTCGTGGTAACGGAGAACGCGATCAAGTGGCTGCAAGAGCATGGCGCTAAGCAGGATAAGCCCTGGGTGCTGTTCGTATCCTACGCCAGTCCGCACCCGCCCTTCGCCGTGCCGAAACGGTTCTATGACCTTTATCCCGAAGCGGACATGCCGGTACCGGTCCAGTTCGACGCGGCGACGCGGCCGGATCATCCGTCGGTCGCGCATATCCGCCGCGTGGATGGCTTCGAGGCGCCGGTCGACGAGGTGTATGTGCGCCGCACGGTTGCGGGATATTGCGGTCTCGTCACGCATCTCGACGAGCAGATCGGTCACGTTATGAAAACCGCCGAGGATTTGGGCCTGCTCGACAATACCCGCATCCTCTATACCAGCGACCATGGCGAGGCCGCGGGCAATCACAGCCTGTTCGGCAAGTCGAACCTGTATGAGCATTCCATCGGCGTGCCCTTGCTGATGAGCGGCCCGGATATTTCGGCGGACGGTGTCGTCTCGCAGCTTGCATCGCATGTCGACCTGTTTCCGACCGTGGTCGAGGCGCTCGGCGCGTCGCTTGCCGACGAAGACGCCGACCTGCCGGGGGTCTCGCTGTGGCCGGCCATCGGCGGACAGGAAACGGACCGGCTCGCCTTCGCCGAGTTCCATGCACAGTCGTCCAAGACCGCCGGCTACCTGTTGCGGGACGGCAAGGATAAGTTGGTCTATCACGTGAATATGCCGCGCCAACGCTTTGATCTGGAAGCCGATCCGCAGGAGACGAACGACCTAGCGGTGGATGGCGTTGCCGATGCGACCGCCGATGCGATGGAGGCGAAGCTCCGTGAAATGCTCGATCCGGAAGCGGTGAACCAGCGGGCCATGGCCGATCAATTGGCGCATGCGGATCGGCACGGTGGCGTCGACGCGGTGCGCGAGCGCGGTACGTTCAGCTACACGCCAGTGCCCGGCGACGATTTGAACCTGGAAAAGGTCGGCTAGGACGGTTTCGCGAAGGCCGAGCGATAGGCGAAGAGGGCGGGCGCGCCACCGGTGTGAATGAACAGCACCCGGTCGGATGGCCGGAACCGTCCGGCGCGGATCAATCCGATCAATCCGGCGAAGCCCTTGCCCGAATACACCGGGTCGAGCAACAGGCCTTCCAGCCGGCCGGCAAGGTCCACCGCTTCGGTCATGCCGTCGGTGACCAACCCATATCCATCGCCCGCATATCCGGCGACCACTTCGATCCGCGCCGGCGGAAGCCGGTCGGCGATGTCCAGAAAATCGCAGGTTTCGTGATAGAGCCGGGTGACGTCCGCGTGCACCCGTTCGGGCTCGGCGTCGATGTCGATCCCGATCACCGGCAGCTCCGGCGCTAACGCGGTGACGCCCGCAAGAATGCCCGCCTGCGTGCCGGCGCTGCCGGACGCATGGACGATGGCGTCGATGGTCAGGTTCGCGTCGTCCATCTGCCGCAAAAGTTCGACGACGAACCGCACATAGCCCATCGTACCGAGCACGTTCGAGCCGCCATACGGCACGATGTAGGGCTTCTTCCCTCGATCCGTAAGCTGGTCGGCGATGCCCGGCAGCAGGGCATTACGGTCCGCGCCCCAGGGGATGGGGTTCAACTCTGCGCCGAACAGTCCGTCGAGAAAGATATTCCCCGTCTCGTAGTAGTCCGCATCGACTGTCGGCACGCGGCCGTCCATCACCGCCAAATGACAGCCGAGCCCGAGCTTGGCGCAGGCGGCCGCCGTTTGCCGGATATGATTCGATTGCGTGACGCCGCCGGACACCGCGGTATCCGCGCCCTTGGCGATCGCGTCGGCGAGCAGGAATTCCAGTTTCCGCACCTTGTTGCCGCCCATGCCGAGACCGGTGCAATCGTCCCGCTTCACGATGATCGACGGCCCGCCGAGTACTGCGGTGAGGCGTTCCAACCGTTCGATCGGTGTCGGCAGATGCGCCAGTGCCGCGCGGGGAAGCGCCGAAAGGATTTTGGCGATGTCGGTCATGCGCGCGTGCGGCCTTTAAACTCGCTGAAATCGGTTGGTTGGACGGTCAAGTTGGCGGCGCTCCTTTGCTCATCATTGCGAAAGCGAGACGGATTGTTCCGAAATCTGAAATTCCTTGCTTGGACGTAGCGGATACGCCAATATCCGCCGCGCGATCCTGGCGGCCGCACCCGATTTGCCCCAGGGTGACATCCAATATATTAGACTTCAACAAGCCAAGAGGCGGCCAACCGCCTCGTGCTCGGATAAGGAGGGACTGTGCCGGTCGACGCGAATAAAGACGATCTTCTGATTGGAGTGAGCGGCGCCGGCGCCATGGGGCGCGGCATCGTCCAGGTGGCTGCCGCGGGCGGCGTGAATGTCCGCCTTTTCGATATCAATGCCGACCAGTGCAAGGAGGCGGTCGATTTCATCGGCAAGATGCTCGGCCGCGCGGCGGACAAGGGCCGGATGGCCCAGGAAGACGCCGATGCGGCGATGGGCCGGATCGAGGTCGTCGCCGACATCAATGAATTCGCGCCCTGCGATATCGTCATCGAGGCGGCGACCGAGAACCTCGACATCAAGAAGCAGATTTTCGCGCAGCTTGAAGATGTTGTGAGCGACGATGCGATCATCGCGACCAACACCTCCTCGCTGTCGGTAACCACGATCGCCTCCGCCTGCAAACACCCGGAGCGGGTGGCCGGGTTCCATTTCTTCAATCCCGTGCCCTTGATGCGCCTGGTCGAAGTCATCGACGGCGTGCTGACCGAGGGCTGGGTCGGCGACGCGCTGATGATCCTCGGCAAGCGGATGACGCGCGAACCGGTCCGGTTGAAAGATGCG
Organism: Alphaproteobacteria bacterium; assembly: GCA_965228425.1. GTDB lineage: Bacteria > Pseudomonadota > Alphaproteobacteria > UBA8366 > UBA8366 > JAJFJD01. The sequence goes on from OZ245815.1 coordinate 2,275,150, forward strand.
CCGGGCTTCCTGGTGAACCAGGTGGGCCGTGGCTACAACATCGAATCCCAGCACATCCAGCATGAATGCGTCGCCGATTATGTCGACATTGACCGCATCCTGCGCGACGCCGCCGGTTTCCGGATGGGACCGTTCGAACTGCTGGACCTGACCGCTCTGGACGTAACGCATCCGGCGACCGAGCTGATCTACAACCAATTCTATCAGGAAGCGCGCTACCGGCCGTCGTCGGTGATGCGTGCGCGGCTGGAAGCCGGCATGCTCGGCCGCAAGGTCGGGCGCGGCTATTACGTCTATGAGGACGGCAAGCAGATCGTGCCGGACGAGGCGAGCCCGCCGAAGTATGACGGCCGCCCGGTCTGGATCAGCAAGGTCGATGCGGAAGGGCATCAAAAATTGGCCGAGATCGTGCGCACATGCGACGGCAATCTGGATACCGGTGACACGCCCGGGTCGGACTCGCTGATTCTCGTGACGCCGATCGGCGAGGATATCTCCACCACGGCGGCGGCGCTGGGCCTCGACCCCGCGCGCACGCTGGGCGTGGACACGCTGGTCGGGCTGACCACGCGCCGCACGGTGATGACCAATCCGGCCACCGAGGCTGCGTATCGCGACGCGGCGCATGGCCTGTTGAGCAACGACGGCGTGCCGGCAACCATGATCCGGGACTGCCCCGGCTTCATCGGCCAGCGCGTGATCTCGATGATCTGCAACATCGGGTGCCAGATCGCGCAGTTCGGCACCGCGTCGCCGGATGACATCGACAAGGCCGTCGTGCTTGGCCTGAACTATCCGAACGGACCGCTGAAATTCGGCGAGGTTCTGGGCGCGTCGAATGTACTGCGCATTCTAGACGCGCTCTATCGCTTCTACGGCGATCCGCGCTATCGTCCCAGTCCGTGGCTGCGCCGCCGGGCGACGTTGGGGCTTTCCCTGTTCAAGACCGAAATATAAGAGGAAGAAGGACAATGTTGGACGCATATCTCTACGCTGGAAAACGCACTCCCTTTGGCCGTCATGCCGGATCGCTGGCGAAGGTTCGCCCCGACGACATGCTGGCCAGCGCCATCAAGTCGGTCGTCGAGGACAACCCGATCAACGCGGAAGAGATCGAAGATGTCTATGTCGGCTGCGGCAACCAGGGCGGCGAAGACGCCCGTTGCGTCGCGCGCCACGCGTTGCTTCTGGCTGGATTGCCGGAATCGGTGCCGGGCATGGTCTTCCAGCGCAACTGCGCCAGCGGGTTGAGCGCTATTTCCTCGGCGGCCCAGGCCATCACGGTCGGCGAAGCCGACATGATCGTGGCCGGCGGCGTTGAGAGTATGAGCCGCGCGCCCTTTGTGGTCGGTAAATCCGAGAATGCCTTCGGCCGCGACTTCAAGGTTTTCGATTCGACCATTGGTGACCGTTTCCCGAATCCGCGGATCCAAAAGGAATTCGGTGCGGATTCGATGCCGGAAACCGCCGACAACCTGGCCTCTGATTTCCAGATCACCCGCGAGGAAGCCGATACCTTCGCGCTCGCGTCGCAGATGAAATACAAGGCCGGGAAGGAAGCCGGCTTCTTCGACGACGAGATCGATCCGGTCACCTTTAACGGCGGCCGGAAGGTCGGTGAGGTCACGGTCAGCGAGGACGAGCATCCGCGTCCCCAGACGACGATGGAAAGCCTGGCAAAGTTGCGCGTCCTGTTCGAAGGCGGCGTGACGACGGCGGGCAACGCGTCGGGCGTGAATGACGGTGCGGTTGCCGTGCTGATCGGTAGCAAGGAACTCGGCGAGCGCACCGGCATGAAGCCGATCGCGAAGATCCTGTCGACCGCCGCTGCCGGCGTGCCGCCTCGCATCATGGGCTACGGCCCGGTTCCTGCCACCGAGAAGGCATTGGCCCGCGCCGGTCTGACCCATAAGGACATGGACGTCATCGAGATCAACGAGGCCTTCGCCTCGCAGGTGCTGGCCTGTCTCAAGGGCATGGGCCTGCCGTATGACGACAGCCGCGTGAACATGAACGGCGGGGCCATCGCGCTCGGCCATCCGCTCGGCGCATCCGGTCCCCGCATTGCCCTGACGGCGGCGCGGCAGTTGCAGCGCACCGGCGGCAAATACGCGCTTGCCACGCTTTGCGTCGGCATCGGTCAGGGCGCGGCGATGATCATGGAACGCTGCGACTAATTTCCCGTTAGCGATCCCCGTGCTGGTATTTCCGGCACGGGGATTTATTTTGGCTACAATCGGACCGCGTTGCCGAACCCTCGGCGGCGCCCGAAACCGTGAGAGGATGCTTCCCCGTGTCGGAACTGAGACCTGATTTCGCCTGGGACGACCCGTTCCTGCTGGACGATCAACTGACCGAGGAGGAACGGCAGATCCGCGACGTGGCGCGCGACTTCGCCCAGGAACGGCTGATGCCGGAAATCCTCGAATGGAACCGGCACGAATCCTTCGATCCCGGGATCATGAAGGAGTTCGGCGAACTAGGGTTCCTCGGCGCGAACATCCCCGAATACGGCTGTGCCGGGATCGGTTTCGTCGCCTACGGCTTGATCGCCCGGGAGCTGGAGCGGGTCGACACCGCCTTCCGGTCGGGCGTCGGCGTGCAGTCGGGTCTCGTCATGGCGCCGATCTATCAATACGGCAGCGACGACCAGAAGGAAAAATATCTGCCGGGGCTGCGCGACGGCACGACGATCGGCTGTTTCGGTCTGACCGAACCGGATCACGGTTCCGACGCCGGGAGCATGACGACGCGGGCGCGCTCGGTCGACGGCGGCTATAAGCTCAGCGGCACCAAGCAATGGATCACGCATTCGCCCATCGCCGACCTGTTCCTGGTCTGGGCCAAGGACGACGACGGCAAGGTCGGCGGCTTCCTGATCGAGAAGGGGGCCAAGGGCCTGGACAACCCGAAGATCGAGGGCAAGTTCTCGGTCCGCGCATCCCCGACCGGCTTCATCATGATGGACGACGTCTTCGTGCCGGAAGAGAACCGCCTACCGGACGCGCGGGGCCTCGGCGCGCCGCTGTCATGTCTCAACAACGCGCGTTTCGGCATCTGCTGGGGCGCGATGGGGGCTGCCGAATTCTGCTGGCATGCCTCGCGGCAATACACGCTCGACCGGACCCAATTCGGCCGGCCCTTGGCGGCGACGCAATTGGTGCAGAAGAAGCTCGCCGACATGCAGACCGAGATCACGCTCGGCCTCCAGGGCGCGTACCGGATCAGCCGGATGCGCGAGGAAGGCACCGTCAGTTCCGAGGCGATCTCGCTGGTCAAGCGCAACAACACGGGCAAGGCGCTGGAGATCGCCCGGATGGCGCGCGACATGCACGGCGGCAACGGCATCGTCGACGAATTCCACGTGATCCGTCACATGATGAACATGGAGACGATCAACACGCTGGAAGGCACCTACGACATCCACACGCTGATCCTTGGACGCTCGCAGACGGGCATTCAGGCTTTTACGGGCTAATTTCACTTGTCGCTCCCGCGGAAGCGGGAGACCGTCGTGCCAAGGATTCCCGGTTTCGCCGGAATGACGGTAGAGTTTGAGATCGGACACGTCGTCTCTTTGGGAGAACCCCATGCTCAAACTCTACAGCGCGCCCTTCAACTCGGCCGGGCAGCGGGTTAGGACGGCGCTGCATCTCAAAGGCGTGCCGTTCGAGTTCATTTCGGTGCCGGAGATCGGCTGGGAGGCCTATCGCGAGATCAACCCGCAGGGATTGATGCCGACGCTCGACGTGGGCGGCGAGTTGTTCGCGCAGTCCACCGCCACCCTCGAATACATCGAAGAGACCTACCCCGATCCGCCGTTGCTGCCGGCGGACCCGATAGAGCGGGGCCGGGTGCGGGCATTCGCCCAGCATATCGCCTGCGACATGCACCCGCTGCACGTCACCCGCGTGCGCAACCGGCTGAAGGAGCAGTTCGGCGCGAGCGACGAGGACACCTATGTCTGGTACCGGCATTGGATGTCCACCGGCCTGACCGCGTTGGAGGAACTGCTGCGCCGCCGGCCGGTCGCCACGACCTATTGCTATGGCGAAAGCCCAACCATGGCAGACCTGTATCTGGTGCCGCAGGTCATGAACGGCCGCCGCTACAAGACCGACTTCACGCCCTTTCCGTTGATCGTCGCCATCGACGAGGCCTGCCGCGCACTGCCTGCCTTCCAGGCGGGCATGCCGGAAAACCAGCCCGGATACAGCGAATAAACCGCTTCGGGCTGGCAAAGCCGCAGCCATGCCGTAGCATATGCGGCTGATTCACCGACAGGCGGCGCCATGAAATTCATCCACGTCACCGACCCGCACATCGTGAAACCGGGGAAGACGCTGTTCGGCCTCGATGTGCACGAGCGGCTGGCGAAATGCATCGAGAGTATCAACGCCAACCACGCGGATGCCGAGTTCTGCATCTGGACCGGTGATATCGTGCATTGGGGCGACCATGACTCCTACCATCACTTCCGGGACGCCATCGCGGCGCTTCCGATGCCGAGCCATCTGGTGATGGGCAACCACGACAAGCGCGAGACGCTGCTGGAGGTCTTTCCCGACACGCCCGTCGACGCGAACGGTTTCGTGCAATATGCCCTCGACGTCTCGGCGGGTCGGTTCCTGATCCTCGATACGGTGCAGGTGGGGACGCACTCCGGCGAATTATGCGATGCGCGGCTCGACTGGTTCGAAGGGCAGCTCGATGCGGCGGCGGACCGCAACCTCTATATCTTCATGCACCATCCGCCGATGCGCGTCGGCATGGCGGGCATGGACAGCATGCGCCTCTCTGGCGTGGACCGGTTCGTCAAGGCTGTGACGGGCCGGGACAATATCCAGCATCTCTTCTGCGGCCACCTGCACCGGCCGATACACGGGTCGTGGCGGGGCATTCCGTTCTCGACCCTGCGGGCGACCAGCCATGCCTTCAAGCTGTCGCTCGGCCCCGACTACGAGTTGGTGACCACGCACGAAAATCCCGGCTATGCGGTCGTGCTCGTCAAGGACGGCGCGACGGTCATCCATGATCACAGCTATTTGGAGGAAGGGCCGGAATTCGAATACAAAAAGAAACCAAAGAACGCAGAGAAATAGGGGCGACGCGGACATGAGCTGGCAAAAAGAGATCGACGAGCTGCGGCACCGCGAGGCGCTCGCCCGGAAGATGGGCGGCAAGGAGAAGATCGCCCGCCATCATAACCAGGGCAAGCTGACGGTGCGCGAACGGATCGACGGCTTGGTCGACGCCGGCAGCTTCCACGAGATCGGCACCGCGACCGGCGTTGCCGAATACGACGAGGACGGCCAGCTCAAGGACATGACGCCGACCAACTATCTGTTCGGGCATGCGCGGCTCGACGGGCGGCGCGTCGTCATCGCAGGCGACGATTTCACGGTGCGCGGTGGGGCGAACGACGCGGGCAATCTGGAAAAGGCGCTTGCGTCCGAGCGCATGGCGCGCGACCTGCGCCTGCCGATCGTGCGCCTGATCGACGGCACCGGCGGCGGCGGCTCGGTCAAGAATATCGAGACCAAGGGGCACACCCTGTTGCCGGGTTACGACGGCCGAAAATGGGTCTACATGGTCGAGAACCTGGCGACGGTGCCGGTGGTGTCGCTGGCGCTTGGGTCGACCGCCGGGCTCGGCGCGGCGCGGGTCGCGGCGAGCCATTATTCGGTCATCGTCAAGGACACGGCACAGATGTTCGTCGCCGGGCCGCCGGTGGTGGCGCGGATCGGCCAGGACCTGAGCAAGAACGAACTTGGCGGCAGCGAGATCCACACGCGCAACGGTGCGATCGACGACGAAGCCGAGAGCGAGTCCGATGCCTTCGACCGCGCCCGCAAGTTCTTGTCCTACCTGCCGCCGAGCGTCTACGACGCGCCGCCGCGCGGCCCGCGCGAGGACGACCCGGAACGCAAGGACGACTGGCTGATCTCCGCGATCCCGCGCAACCGCCGCCAAGTTTACAAGATGCGGCCGATCATCGACTCCCTGGTCGACCAGGGGTCGTTCTTCGAGATCGGCGCGAAGTGGGGCCGCTCGATGATCACCGGCTTCGCCCGGCTCGACGGCTGGCCGGTCGCGGTGATGGCGAACGATCCGTATCACTATGCCGGGGCGTGGACCGCGGCGGCGTCGGAAAAGGTCCAGCGCTTCGTCGATCTGGCCGAGGTGTTCCACCTGCCGATGGTGCATCTGGTGGACAACCCCGGCTTCCTCGTGGGCCTGCAGGCCGAGCAGGAAGGCACGATCCGCTATGGTGCCAAGGCGTTGTCGGCGGTGTTCCAATCGACGATTCCCTGGGCCACGGTCATCGTGCGCAAGGCGTTCGGCGTGGCCGGGTCGGGCCACATGAACCCGGACCGCTACTGCATCCGCGCCGCCTGGCCGTCGGGCGACTGGGGGTCGTTGCCGATGGAAGGCGGGATCGAGGCCGCCTACAAGGCGGATATCGCGGCTGCGGACGATCCGGCGGCGCGGTTGACCGAGATCGAGGAGCGGCTGGAAAAACTGCGCTCGCCCTTGCGCAGCGCCGAACGCTTCATGCCGGAAGAGATCATCGACCCCCGCGACACCCGCCCGATGCTCTGCGACTTCGCGGAGATGGCCGCCCCGTTGCGGGTGCCGGGGAAACGGGCGTTCGGGTTCAGGCCCTAGCGGCCTCCGGTTAGGCGCCGGATGGCGCTGGAATCACAAGCTGTGTCTGCGTGACCAGCGCGGCGAGACGACCTGCCTCAGTGGTGACCCGCGTCTGCCAGACCATCGTTGTCCGGCCTCGGTGTATGGGCGTCGTCTCGCCGATGATGCGTTGGCCGACCGGCGCCGCAGCGAGGAAGTTTGTCTTGCTTTCGACGGTGGTGGTGTGTGCGCCGTCGGGCAGGTTCAGGACGGTTCCCGCTGCACCAAGAGTATCGGCAAACGCCATCAAGGTTCCCCCATGGGCGACCTCGGGTCGCGTGCACAGGTCGTCGCGAATCAGCAGTTCGGCCACCACGCGGTCAAGCTCGGCACTGGTAAAGCGAATGCCTAAGAGTTTCGCGAGAGGCAGCAAGTCCTCATTAAGCTGGGTCAGTCGGTCCATCATCACTGTCCCTAATTCGTGGCAATCAGAATTGGTAGATTAGTTGAGGACAGATTAGCGGTGCGTTCATGGCCATACGAGTCCGTTACGTCTTGGGCGGTCGGATCAGACCAAATACTCGGCCAGCAATCCCAAATCTGGTTCGACGCCCAGCCCCGGTTCGTCCGGCAGCACCATCCGCCCGTCCTCGATCGGTGGTGGCGCGCCGCACATGGCTTCGCGCAGCGGGTTCGGGTTCACGTCGGCTTCCAGCAGGCCGTTGCCGCCCGCTGCCGCTAATAGATGCGCCGAGGCCATCAAGCCGACAGCGCCGCCGAGATAGTGCGGGCAGTAGGTCAGGCCGGCGTCGATGATGCGCTGGGCGACCGGCAGGCAGCCCGTGAAGCCGCCCCATTTGGTCATGTCCGGCTGGATATAGGCGATGTTACGGCTGGCGATCATCGCGTCGAAGGCCGCATCGCCGCGCAGGTTCTCGCCCGCGGCCAGTACGACCGGCGAGGTATTGGCGATCGTCATCCACTCGTCGTCCGAGCGGTCGCAGGGCAGGGGTTCCTCGATCCAGGTGAGACTGAACTCGTGCAACTTCGGCGTGACCTGCATCGCGGTTTCCAGGTCCCAGCCCTGGTTCACGTCAACCATAAGCTGCGTGCCCTTACCGAGCGTGTCGCGCAGCGTACGCAGATTGGCGATGTCGCGTTCGGCATCGAAGCCGATCTTGAGCTTGAAGGCCTTGTAACCTTCCGCCTGTTTTTCGGCGGCGATGACCTCGGGCGCGCCCGGATTGATGCCGCTGGCATAGACCGGCATCGTGCCGTCGCCGGATGTGCTGCCGGGGCCATCGAGATAGCGCCAGAGTCTCTGCCCGGCGCGGCGGGCGGCCAGGTCCCACAGCGCGATGTCGACGCCGGAAATCGCCTGGGCCAGCGGGCCGGACTCGCCGCCTTGCAGGTTGATGATATGCGTGCGTTGGGTCATTGCATGATAGGCGGCGGCGGGGCTGTCCCAGTCCTCGCCGGTGACGAGGGGGGCGAGCAGCGTCTCGATCAACGCGACCCGGTGTTCCGCGCCGCAGGGCGGGAAGACGCACCAGACCTCGCCCCAGCCGACTGCGCCGTCCACGTCCTCCGCCCGGACGAGCAGGGCGGGGCGGTTGTCGAGCACGCCGAAGGAGGTGACGAGCGGCTCGGCAATCGGCGCGCGGTAGAACAGCGCCTCGAGCTTGCGGATTTGAAGGGGAGCGGTATCGGTCATCGGTGACGCGATATTAGGCAGCGGCGCGCGCCGGGTCCACCGCCGTACGGCGCAGTCTTACTTCTCGAGGCGCGGGTTCAGCACGTCGCGCAGCCGGTCGCCGACCAGGTTGATGCTAATGATCGTGAACAGCAGGGCGACGCCCGGCAGCACGCTGATCCAGTATTTGCCGCCGAGCAGGTAGTCATAGCCGTTGGAGATCAGCAGGCCGAGCGACGGCTCGGTCACCGGCAGGCCGAGACCGAGGAAGGAGAGGGCGGCTTCGAGCGCGATTGCGTTGGCGACTTGTACTGTCGCGATGACGATCAGCGGCGGCAGGCAATTCGGCAAGAGATGGCGGAAGATCATGCGCAGGTTCGAAAGGGCGAGGCTGCGGCCCGCCTCCATGTATTCCTTGCCGAGTTCCGCCAGCGCGGTGCCGCGCACGGTGCGTGCGTAATAGGCCCACTGCACGATGACCAGCGCCATGATGACCTTGTCGACACCCTTGCCGAGAACCGACAGCAGGATCAGGGCGATCAACACGGTCGGGAAGCTGATCTGCACGTCGACTGCCCGCATGACCAGGGTATCGACCCGTCCGCCGAAATAGGCCGAACAAAGGCCGACACTGGTGCCAACGATGACGGCGAGCACGGCGCTGCCGATCCCGACGAAGATGCTGAGGCGCAAGCCGTAGAAGATCGCGCTCACCATGTCGCGGCCCTGGTCATCGGTGCCGAGCCAATAGGTGCCGCCGGTATAGGCCTTCGCGCCGGGCGGCAGCAGGCTGTCGAGGATGTCGATCGCGCCGAGGTCGTAGGGGTTCTGCGGCGAAATCAGCGGCGCGAAGACCGCGATGAAGATGATGATCGCCGTACCGATGAACCCGATGATCGCCAGCGGGCTTTCGGCGTAGTCCGATACGATTCTCCGCAACGGAGATTCCTGAAGGGCCGCTTCGGCTTCGGGGGTCGGTGGCGAGGTGTTGTCGGCGACGGTCATGATTTTTGCTGCATCAGTCGAACGCGCGGGTCGATGAGCGAATAGATGATGTCGACAGCAAGGTTGATGAGAATGAAGAGCGTCACGATGACCAGCATGTAAGCCACGATGACCGGACGGTCGAGCAGACCGATGGAGCTGACGACCAATCGGCCGATGCCCGGCCAGGCGAAGACCGTCTCGGTCACGATCGAGCCGGCGAGCAGGTCGCCGAATTCCAGCCCCACCACGGTGACCAGCGGGATCAGGATATTCTTCATGGCGTGCACGCCGACAACCCTTCGCGTGCGCAAGCCTTTGGCGCGGGCGAATTTCACATAGTCGGTGAGCAGCACCTCGCGCATGCCCGCACGCGTCAACCGGATGATCAGCGCCATTTTCAGGAGCGAGAGATTGAACGCGGGCAGCAGGATATGGAGAAATCCGTCCCACGTGAGAATACTAACGGGAATGCCGAAAACGTCGACCGTGTCGCCCCGTCCGGTCGTCGGCAGCCAGCCTAGCATGACGCCGAAGATCATGATCAGCATCAGGCCGACCCAGAAGGAGGGCAGGCTAAAGCCGAGGATGGACACCGACATAATGCCGCGCGCAAAAAGGGATTCCGGGTAGAGCCCGGCATAGACTCCCAGCGGCACGCCGATCCCGATCGATAACAGCAGTGCGACGATGGTCAATTCGAACGTTGCCGGCAGTCGCTGCAAGAGGAGATCCAAGGCGGGCGTTCGGAATACGAAAGATTTTCCGAGATCGCCGGACAACGCATTGCCGACGAAGATGCCGTATTGCTGCCAAAGCGGCTTGTCGAGACCCATCTGCTGCCGTGCGAGCGCAATGTCCTCTTCGGTTGCGTCCTCGGCGACCAGCAATTCGACGGGATCGCCGATGGCAAAGACGCCGGTGAACACGATCATCGACATCACGATGATGACGATCACGCTTTGCATCAGTCTTCGGATCAGAAATACGGACATGGCCTATGCGCGTGAATGGCACTGAATCGGGTGGGTCCGGGCGGCGCGGCAGAACATCCGGCCGCCCGGTCGATCACCGCTACTTCTTTTCACGCACGGCCATGGCCAGCGTGTTTTGGTCCAGACGTGGCGTATATACGATGTTCGGTTTGGTTCCCCAGGTGAAGACCCAGAAAACGATGGGCATCATGGCCACATCGTCCATCGCGATTTTCAGTCCCTGCTGGGACAGGCGTTCGCGCTTCTCGGCATCGACCTCGACGGCAGCCAACTCGCCGATTCGATCCACTTCCGCGTTAGAATAGCGTCCGCGGTTTGCGCGACCCGTCCGCTTCTTCTTGTCGTAGGTCATGACGTTCGGATTCAGGATTCCCATCGGGTCCTGCAAGCTGTTACCCCAACTGCTCATGTAGAGCGGCAGTTCGAGTTTTCCGCGCCGTTTCGAGAAGACCGAATGCGGCATCGTCTCGACCTTGACCTTCATTCCGAGATGCCGTGTCCACATCTGCGCCGCCGTCTGGATGGTTTTCACGGCGTTGACGATGCGGTCGTTCGACGTATGGATGGTCACCTGGAAGCCATCGGGATATCCGGCCTCCGCCATCAGTTTCTTGGCTTTCTTGGGGTCGAAAACGGACATGTCGTACCCTTTGACGTAGCCAAACATACCCTCCGGCAGGTATTGGCGGGCTCGCACGGCCTGACCCTGGTTGACCCGCTCCACGATAACGTCGCGATCGAGGGCGAGATTGAGCGCTTGCCGGACTTTGAGCTTGCGGAAGGGATTCTCCTTCAGCGGTGAGCCATCCTTCGCCGCGAAATGCTTTGTCTTGTCCGGCTCCTGCACGAACCCCGGCACGAACATGGTGAAGCGCGTGGTCGGGCTGGTCCACAACTTCAGGCGCTTATCGCCCTTCAGCCGCTGGATATCGGTGGTCGGCACTGCGGAAATGAGGTCGACATCACCGGCCAACAGAGCCGCGAGGCGCGAGGAATCGTTTTTCATGACCTGGAAGGTGACCTTGCTCCACGGTTCCTTGCCGCCCCAATAGTCGTCGTTCCGGGTGTATTCCACGCTTGCGCCCGGCACCCAACGGCCGAACTTATACGGCCCGGTGCCGATGTTCGCCTTGCCGGTCGTGTAGTCCTCGGTTTTGGCGCCCTTGCCGTTCTTTTCGGACACGATGAAGATACGGCCGATATTCTTGAAGATGAGCGGTATCGGCTTCTCGGTCGTGAAGTGGACCGTGGCGTCGTCCGGTGCTGCGATATCGGTGATGCCCTTCAGGAAGCCGGTGAAGGCTCCGGGACTGTTCGGCACGCCCTTGGCCACGCGGTCGAACGAGAACAGCACATCTTTCGCGGTAAAGGGTGAGCCGTCGTGGAAGGCCACGCCCTTGCGGAGTTTGACCTCGTACTTCGTCGGGCTGAGTGCTTTCCAGGACGTGGCCAGCCCCGGAATGAGATTGCCCTTCGCGTCCGTCTTCATCAGCGTTTCGAAGACATGGCTGTTATTCGAGTTGTTCTGGCCGTTGTTGTGCCAGTGCGGATCGACACCCGTCAGCGCGGCGCCGATGCCGATCACCAGGTCTTTCGCGAAGACCGGGCCGGCGATCACCGACATCGCGGCCACGCCGATCGCGGCCGTCATCAATTTACGTATCATTGCTCCCTCCGTGCGTATTCGGCAGGCATTTGTATGCTGCCAATTCGGACCGCGCGGTAGCGCCGATGCGATTGCCGTCTAATCCGGAGGAACCGCTGCCATTCGCCAAGATATTCGGCGACGGCCGTTATTGCGCTGTTCTTGTTGTTATTGGCGATTCCTTGTCCGGTCGGCTGTCGCGCAGCCCATCCAGAATCTTCAATCGTGCTTTCACGCCATTGTCGAGATGCGTGCCGATAAGTCTTTGCGCCGCTGCCGCGTCCTGCCGCTCGATCGCATCGAGGATGTCGAGATGCTCCGGCACCGAATCTTGAACCCGGGTATGGTCGGCGAACCGGGGAACGCGGAGGGCGAGCTTGAACCGAATGCGGATCGGTTCGTAAATCTCCAACAGATTTCTGTTCTGTGCGCACCGGAAGACTTCGAGATGGAAGTCGGCGCCGATATTATCGATCTCGACGGGCGGATACGCATCCGGCTTCTCAATCATTTCCCTGAACCGGGGACCGAAGGCACGCAGGGCTGCGCTGGCGCCGCGTTCCGCCGCGATTGACGCCGCCAAGCCTTCCAACGCTTTTCGAATTTCGTAGATTTCGCGAACGTCTTCCAGATAGAGCGGACGGACGAACGTGCCTTTGGCGGGCCGTACTTCGAGAATGCCGTCGCGCGCAAGATCGCGAAGCGCTTCCCGGATCGGCGTCCGTCCCATATCCAGTTTTTCCGAGAGCCGGCGTTCTGAAAAGGATGCGCTCACATCGATTTCGCCGCCCAGAATTTGGTCGAGAATGAGTCGGTAGGCCCGGTGACGTTCAAGCTGATAGTAAACTGCCATACCGATATACCAGATAGAATCGCGTTTACTGTCAAGTTGACGCGCCGTTCCGAGTCAGTCGATGTGCAAGATGGGAGCGAAGATCGGTCACCTTCGCTGTGGAAAATTGGGATGCGTCGATCAGGTTCGGGTTGAACCGGCACCCTTTGCGGCGGCGAGTTCCGCAGAGACGATCTCGCGGATTTCGTGGGGCGTGAATGGTTTCTCGATGACTGGCCGCCCCGCTTCGTTCAGGAACTCTTCGAAATTGCCGCTCAGCGTGTCGCCGGTGACGAAGACCGTGCGGGTCGCCAGGTCCGGCGCCCGGCGCGTGAGTTCTGTGTAAAGCTCCCGGCCGTTCAGATCCGGCATCCGCAGGTCCGTGAGGATTAGGTCGAAATCTTCCTTTTCTACGCGGTCGAGCGCGACCCGACCCGTCTCCGCAAAGGTCACCTTGTGCCCCAGCGGTTCCAGGAACTCGGCAAGCATGACCGCGATTTCGGATTCGTCCTCGACGATCAGAATATTGCCCAATTGCGAATCTGTCGAAGGCGTTACCGGATGCTCTTCAACGACGTTCACAGGTTTGTCGACAGGCATCTGAATCGAAAAGATCGTGCCGCCGCCGGGCGTCGAATTGACGTCGATCGTCCCGCCGTGGGCGCGGATCAGGCCGAGACTGACGGACAAACCCAACCCGGTTCCTTGTTCCTTTTCCCGGGTCGTGAAGAAAGGATCGAAGATTCGGGAGAGGATTTCGTCCGGAATTCCCGGGCCGTTGTCGTGGACGTCGATGGCGACCGACTTTCCGTCGCGGGTGACGCGCCCGGTGACGACGATCGTCCGCGGTAGCGGCTTGGTGACGAGTGCCTGCTGGGCGTTCACGAAAAGATTGGTGAACACCTGAATCAACTGGCTGGCGTCGCAGGCGATTTCCGGCAACGCGCGGTTCAAGTCGATGGTCACCTCGATCGAATCGGCGCGCATGCCGTAACCGACAATCTCCATCGCGGCCTCGACGATGCGGTCGATACGCTCGGGCCGGCGGCTCGGTTCCTTCTGCCGCGCCATCGACAGGAATGTCTGGACGATCTTGGAACACCGCTCAGATGCGGCCCGGAGTTTCGAGACCGCGTCCGCATGCGGGGTGCCCGCGAAGGCTTCCTCCAGCATCATCGCCCGGCCGATAACGACGGTCAGCGGGTTGTTCAGCTCATGTGCCACGCCGGCCAGCAAGGATCCGAGCGCGGTCATCTTTTCGCTTTGATGCAGTGCGCTGCGCTGCCGCTCCAACTCCTCTTCGGTCTCAAGCCGTTCGGTCAAGTCGAACGTGGTCGACACCGTAAAATCCTCGCCCTGGTAGGAAACCCGTTTGGCGGAAATGGAGCCCCAGAAGGATGAGCCGTCCCGACGGCGTAACTGTGCGCGGATGTCATCGAATTGGCCATTCCGGCGAAGGCGGTCGATACATTCCCGATAGTCCGACTCGTCGACGAAAAAGGTGCTGGCGAAGGTGTCGCTTTCGCCATCGCCATGGCCGAAGAGCGCCGCCGAGGCGGGGCTACGGTAGACCACTTTGCCGGTCTCGGTGAGGGTCATTTGCACGGCGACGGGGCAGGAGTCGAGGACTTGGCGGTTGAAGGCCTCGCTCTCCTGCAGGGCCTTTTCCATATTCTTGCGCTCGGTGATGTCGATCCGCGTGACGACAATGCCGCCGTGCCGCGTGCTGCGGTTCGAGCCGATGCACCAGCGGCCGTCGGAAATTTCGTATTCGTGGTTCGCCCGTAAGGCGCGCCGGTCCTCAATACTCTGGTCCAGCCACGCGTCGATGCGGCCGATGGCGTCGGCATACTGGCCGCGTTCCGCCCCAGTCCGGATGAAATCGAGCCATTTCACGCCCGGCTCGAGGATGTCGGTGCAAAGCTCGTTGAAGTCGCGATAGGTCTGATTGCACATCACCAGCCGGTCGTCCTCGTCCCACAGAGCGAAGCCTTCCGAGAGAGATTCGATGGCATCCTCGAGCAGTTCATGCGCTTCTCGGAGTTCCGCTTCGCGCTCCTTCAACTCGGTGATTTCGTTGAGCGTGACGACCGCGCCGCCCTGGCGCGTTTTCCGGTTGGAGCCGATGAACCACCGCCCGTCGGACCGACCGTATTCGAGCGGTGTTTGCGCGGTGCGGCGGGCCTTGATCCAGTTTCGGACCCAGTCGTCGATATCGTGTCCTTCGGCGGACGGATACAGGCCGCGTTCCGCTTCCGTGCGGATCAAGTCCGTCCATTCCACCCCGGGAGCCAGGACATCGGACGCGATTTGGTGATAGTCGCGGTACTGTTCGTTGCACATGACGAGCCGGTCATCCGCATCGTAAAGCGCGAAACCTTCGGACAAGGAATCGACCGCATCGCGAAGCAATTGGTCCAGCCGATGGCGTTCTTCCTCCGCCGCCACCTGCGCGGTCGTATCGGTGATGACGGCGACGAACACCGACCGCTCGTCCGAGACTGCCTGTCCGACGACGATGGAGACCGGGAACAGCGTTCCGTTGGCGCGCTTCGCCTCCACGTCCATCCGCCGATTGGCGCGAAGCCGTCCACCATGATCCCGAATGCGCGCCATGCTCCTCTGGTGCGCGGCATGGTGACGCTCCGGAATGATCGTCTCTTCCAGTTGCCGGCCGAGAACTTCGTCCTGTTGAAACCGGAACATACGCTCGGCGGCGGTGTTGAACTCGACGATGCGGCCGCCGTCATCGACCGCGACAATCGCGAAGGGCGCGGTATCGACGATCGTGGTGTGAAGCGATTTCATCCCGCCGAATTCAGCGAGCCGATCCATCTCGACGGTGATTTCGATCATGCAGCCGATCAGGTCGTCGCCGGACCCATCGGGGCGGGGACGGCGAATGATGCGATCCCGGAACCAGCGGTAGTCGTCGTCCCAAACCTTGAATCGGTATTTGAGTGTCGATCGTTTGTCCGGCCCTAGGCTGGCAACCCGGTTCGAGTATTTGGCGAGGTCGTCCGGATGAATGTTGCGCCGCCAGAACCGCGGCGTTGCCGTCACTTCCGCCGGTGTCTTCCCGGTAAGCGACTCGATGTTTGCGCTGACGTAGCGGATATCGGTGCTGCTGCCCCAGTCCGCGACATAGTAGATGACCGGCGATTGCTCGACCGCCTCCTCCAGCAGCTCCTGGCGGAGGCGGCGGAGGTCATCGGTATCGGACTGTTGTTCCATGTCGCGACTCAACGATCGGAGGTCCCAGGTTTGCCTTGAATTTCATGCCGTTTATGCGGGAACCTTAACATGATTTGCGTAACCCGAACTGTACTTTGCCGTCGCCCGGGCCCTGACGGTTAAATCACCTTTCCCCGATTCATGACACCGCTTGGGTCGAACACGTCCTTTACCGCGCGCATGAGGGAAAGCTCCACGTCCGATTTGTACCGGTAGAGCTCGCCCTTTTTCAGGACACCGACGCCGTGTTCTGCGCTGAAGCTGCCGTCGAGGCCGACCGCGATGTCGTGGATGATCTCTTCGATATGGTCGGTCCGGGCGATGAAGGTTTCGCGATTTTCGCCATCGGGCTGCGAGAGGTTGAAATGGATATTGCCATCGCCCATGTGCCCGAACGGCACCACGTGAACGCCGGCGATTTCCCGTTTGGCCGCTGCCGTCGCGCGTTCCAGGAAAACCGGGACCGACGAAACGGGGACCGATACGTCATGCTTGATGCAGCCGCCGTGGTGTTTCTGCGATTCGGGGATCGTTTCGCGCAGGCGCCACAGCAGGTTGGCTTGCTGCCCGCTGGCGGCGAGGACCGCGTTCAACACAGCGCCGGATTCGAATGCTTCGCCGAGGGCGTCCTCGACGGTCGATTGCAGCCGGCCATCCTTCCGCCCGGATATCAATTCGGCGAGCGCATAATGTTCGTACCGTTCTTCGAAGGGATCGCTCGTGTCGGGGATGTTCGCGAACACCATATCGAGGCAATCCCGGTGCATATATTCGAAACTCGCCACGCCGTCGCTGGAGGCGGTGCGCAGTTTGGACAGTGTTTCCGTCGCAGCTTGCGGATCGCGGACCGCGATCATCACGGTGCAGGTCTCCTGTGGTTTCGGGAAGAGCTTACACACGGCAGCGGTGACGATCCCGAGGGTTCCTTCCGCGCCCAGGAAGAGATGTTTCAGGTCGTATCCGGTGTTGTCCTTCCGTAAGCGCCGCAGGCCATTCCAGATTTCGCCGGACGGCAGCACCACTTCCAGCCCCAGCACGAGGTCCCGCGTGTTGCCGTAGCGCACGACGGCCGTACCGCCGGCATTGGTCGACAGGTTCCCGCCGATCTGGCAGGTCCCTTCGGCGGCAAGGCTCAGCGGAAACAGCCGGTCGGCATCGTCCGTTGCTTGTTGGATGTCGGCCAGGATGCATCCGGCCTCGACGGTGATCGTGTAGTTGAGCGGATCGATGTCGCGGACTTTGTTCATCCGGCCGAGCGACAAGACGACCTCGTCGCCGGCTTGTCCGGGCGTCGCGCCGCCGCAATAGCCGGTGTTACCGCCCTGCGGGACGATGCCGATGCCATGATCGGCGCAAATCCTGACGATCGCCGCCACTTCTTCGGTGGTGGCGGGGCGCAGCACGAGCGGCGATACGCCGTGATACAGGTCGCGTTCGTCGTTGAGGAACGGTTCGGTATCCGCCGGGTCGTCCAGCCAACCGTTCGGGCCGGCTGCGGCCTTCAGGGTGTCGATAACGGTCTTTTCCATCGCGCGGCCTACCAATAGCTCATGGAATCGCGGAAGAGCGCGTCCAGTTCGCCTTCGCCGACCGGCTTGGGGCTGTTGACCAGCAGCCGTTGCTGCGGATGGGCCTTGGAGACGAGTTTCGGCACGTCTTCCTCGCTGTATCCGACGCCGCGCAGGCCGTTCGGAATGCCGGTCTGCCGCATCATATCGATCACCCGGTCCGCCAGCAGGTCACCGGCGTTGTCCAGGGATACGCCGTCCGTGTCGGCGCCCATCGCCTCGGCGGCCTGCAAGTGGCGTTCGGGGCAGGCGGGGCCGGTAAACCGGAACACCGCCGGGGCATTCACGATCACGGAAAGGCCATGCGGCACCATCGGATGGTTCGACGGCCAACCGTCCGGCGTGTAGTCGCGGACAAGTCCGGCGACGGCGTAGGACATCGCGTGCGGCAGGTGGCATCCGGCGTTGCCGAAGCCGATCCCCGCCAACATGCCGGCGAACATGAGCGGCTCGCAGCGGGTCACGTCTGCCGGTGCTGCCACGCCTTCGATTAGGTTTTCGCCGATCAGGCGGATGGCTTCCAGGCACGCCAGGTCGCTATACGGGTTGGCCCCCTGATACAGCGGCCGTTCGGTGGCGTTGGCCGGTGCGTCGCGCTGCGTGAAGGGCCGGGCTGTCAGGGATTCGACCGCATGACTGAACACATCGAACCCGTTCGCCGCGACCACGGTCGGCGGCAGTGTCGTCATCGTCGACGGGTCGAGCACGCCGAGCGAGGGCCGCAGGTTTCGGTGGGCGATGCCGGTCTTTGCTTCCATCTCCAGCAGGTCGAAGATCGCGATGCCGGTGCATTCGCTGGCCGTGCCGAATGTCGTTGGGCAGGCGATATGCGGTTTGAGGGGGCCGGGAATCGGCCGAGCCTCGCCGATCGGCGCGTTGACGTAGGCGAGGAAGTCCGCCGGATGGCTGGAATACAAGTTGGCGGCCTTGGCGGTATCGATGGTCGACCCACCGCCGACCGAGATAAAGCCATCGAAATTGCCGTCCCGCGCAAATTCCGCCGCGGCCTTGAAGGATCGGTCGGTTGGTTCGACCTCGACGTCGCTATACACCGTGACGTCAATTCCGGCTGAGGTCAGGGCTTTCTGTGCGGTCTCGACAGGCTCGAGCCCCGCAACAGTGGCATCGCACAATAGGCCGATCCGCGTCATCCCGAGGCCGCGCGCGTCATCACCGATCTCGGAAAGCGATCCGACTCCGAACTTTATGCGCGGCGGGTCGACGGTGAATGCCGTGTCGCCGCCCGGCACCGGCTTGAAATAGTCGGATAAAGCCATATCTACAGCTCCCTAACCTCGTATCGCCCGCGATTTTAACGGGATTTGGCGTAACTGCATCAGAATTGATGTTTTCAGAGAGGTGACTTTCGCCGGTCCTACGGTAGCGGTAGTATTGTCGTTACGGTCGTGGATCGCGCCGTTTTTCGTCTTCAACCGGAATGGCAGGACGCATAGTCGGCGCTGTCAGGGCGATGCCGCTTCCAACTGTTGTCGCAGCCCAAAATTATCGGACCAAATTTCTATGTCGAGTGAAGAAGAAGACCTGACGATTGATCCGGCATTCCAACCGAGTGCCGACGACGTCTCCTATGATCTTCAGCGGGCGATTTCGTCCGTCGTCGCGTTGCGGTCCCAGATTTCCGAAGACGCGCTGACCGCGTCCATGCTCGGGACCGAGCGGGCGGGGCACGGTGTCGTCATCAGCGAGAAGGGCCACGTTCTGACGGTCGGCTATTTGGTGACCGAGGCTGAATCGATTTGGCTCGTCGATGTAAACGGCCTGGCGGTGCCCGGGCATGCCCTGGGCTATGACCAGGAAACGGGGCTTGGCCTAGTCCAAGCATTGGGTCAATTAAACGTTCCGCCGCTGCCGATCGGGAGTTCAAGCGATCTTGCCGTGGGTGACCCGGTGATCCTGGCCGGGCATGGCGGCACACAGAATGCGACCAAGGCGAAAGTCGTCTCGAAGCGGGAATTCGCCGGGTACTGGGAATATGTCCTCGACGAAGGCATTTTCACGTCGCCGCCGCATCCGTCGTGGGGCGGGGCGGCGCTGATCAATGCGGATGGCGAACTCTGCGGTATCGGCTCGCTCTTCGTGCAGCAGTCGCTGCCGGGAAGCGAACGGCATGACGGCAATCTGATCATCCCGATCGACCTGTTAAAGCCGATCCTCGACGAATTGCTGCAGTTCGGACGGCGGCAGAAAGCGCCGCGGCCCTGGCTCGGCATGATCACGACCGAAGTGAACGATGCGCTGGTTGTGGCGGGGCTCGTGGACGGCGGCCCGGCCGATGAATCGGGGGTCTCGGTCGGCGATATCGTGCTCGGCGTCAATGGCGAGCCGGTTACCGATCTCGCCAATATGTTCCGCCAGATTTGGTCGCTTGGCTCGGCGGGGACGCAGGTTCCGCTGAATCTGCAGCGCGGCGCGGATCAAATGGACATCGTGGTCGATTCGGTGAGCCGGTATGACATGCTGAAGGCGCCGAACCTGCATTGATCGGGATTTCGGATAGAAAATTTGTCCGGACAAACCGTTGACTCCGGCCTGATAGCCTCAATAATCGAACGGTCGGCGGGACGGCGTCTGCTGCATCCGTTACGGTGAAGTTTTGCGAGGGAGAAGCCATGTCTTCCCAGGACCTTAAAGTCATTGACGACCCGGCAGCCTGGAAATCCTCGGATTTCAAAACACCGCGAAGCTGGGTCCGGACCCTGACCCCGGCCATGATCGATGATGTGGAATCGGCCATGCGGGGCGTGATGAATGCGGAAATCCCCCTCCGGAACGTCCGGCGGGACCAGTTTCCGCTGACCGCGGCGGCCGAACTTGTCGAGGCGGCGCATGACGACCTGAACGAGGGCAGAGGCTTCACCGTTATTGGCGGCTGGCCGGTGGATCAGTACTCCGATGCGGAAAACCGGGTCGCCTATGCCGGTCTCGCGGCGCATTTGGGCGAGATCGTGGTGCAGAATTACGAAGGCGACTTCGTCGTCGATGTGGTCGACAAGGGTATTCCCTACAGTCACAAATCCCGCGGGTATAGCAGCAATAAACTGCTGCCTTTTCACACGGACGGTGCCGACTATGCGGGTTTGCTGTGTCTTGAGGTTGCGGCGCAAGGCGGGCTCAGCCTGTTGACCAGCGCGACCGCGGTCTACAATGAGATCGTGCGCACCCGGCCGGAGCATATCGAGACGCTGATGCGCGGCTTCTATCATCACCGGCGCGGCCAGCATGATCCGGGCGAGCCGCCGCTGTCGCCGGAACGAATCCCGGTGTTCAGTTTCCACAACGGTTACCTGCACTGCTGCTACAATCGGAACCCGATCGATTGGGCGCAGAAGGAAGGCATCACGTTGTCGGATCACGAGGTCCAGGTGTTGGATTACTTCGATGAAATCTGTGCACGGCCGGATATGCAGCTCTCGATGGGGCTGCAGAAGGGCGATATGCAATTCCTCAACAACTACCTCATCCTGCATTCCCGAACCGAGTATCGGGACGGCGCCGACGCCAAGCGCCATCTCGTGCGGCTTTGGCTCGACGATTCAACAGGCCGGCGCAATGGGTTGAGCTTACTTGATCTTTATGTGCCCGCCGCGTCGCGTTTCACAACCGCATCGGGAAACGCTACCACGGCCTGATCGCTCGGGAGCCTTGGCGATTTGCGTTGACCGCCACGGCGTCCAGCGCCCTATGATGGCGGTATCATGATTCAAGTAGATGAAGCGCGTACCCGCGCCTTGTTGCCCTGGCGACCGCTCGTCGAGGCGATCCGTGAAATTTTCCGCGCCGACTGTGAGATGCCGGCCAAACACCAGCATTTCATCGAGGTGCCGGGCGAGCGCGACGGCAAGCTGATGCTGATGCCGGCCTGGTCGACGGGCGGGAACATCGCGGTGAAAATCGTCGATGTCTTTCCCGGCAACGCGGAACGCGGCATCCCGGCGGTCAACGGTGCGGTGCTGCTGTTGGACGGCACGAACGGACAGGTCCTGGCCTTGATCGACGGCGGGGAAGTCACCGCCCGGCGCACGTCGGCGACCTCGGCGTTGGCGGCGGACTACCTGGCGCGGCCGGATAGCGCCCATCTCGTGGTTCTGGGAACGGGCCGGATCGCAGTGGACAACCTGGTGGACGCCCACGCGTCGGTACGGCCGATCCGCCGCGTTACCTACTGGGGCCGGAACCCCGAGAAGGCGGAAGCCGCCGCGGCCAAGGCGCGGGAGAGCGGATACGATGCCGGCGCGACGACGGATCTCGCCACCGCGGTCGGCGAAGCGGACATCGTATCGACTGCCACGATCGCGCAGGAACCGGTTCTGCGCGGCGATTGGCTTCGGCCAGGAACGCATGTCGATCTGCTCGGCAATTATTCCAGCGAAAGCCGGGAGGCCGACGACATGGTGATCTCACGCGGCACCGTGTTTATCGATACGCCGGCGGCGTTGAAAGCGACCGGCGATCTGGTGCTGCCGCTCGCCTCTGGCGTGCTGAGGGAAGACGATATCGCCGGCGATCTATTCGCCCTGACGCGCGGTGCGCATCCGGGCCGCCGCGACGATGCGGAAATCACGGTCTTCAAGTCGGTGGGGGCGGCGGTAGAAGATCTTGCCGCCGCCCAACTGGTCTACGCGCAGAGTCAGGCCGGATCCTAGCCTTCGATGCGTTTCGCGACGGCGTCGCCGAAGGCGTCGGTCCCGAGCGGCCCGCCGAGATCGGTCGTCCGTCCCGACTCTTCGCCGAGTTGCGTCTCGATGATGTCGTCGATTCGCTTGGCCGCCTCGCGCAATTCCGGGCGGTCGTGCCGGGTGCCCAGCCAGTCCAGCAGCATGCCGCAGGACAGGATCATCGCCGTCGGGTTGGCGATGTTCTGCCCGGCGATGTCCGGCGCCGAGCCGTGCGCCGCCTGGGCGATACAATGCTCGGCGCCGGCGTTGATCGACGGGCCGAGCCCCAGGCCGCCCGATAGTTCCGCGGCCAGGTCGGACAGGATGTCGCCATACATGTTGGTGGTGACGATCACGTCGAAGAATTCCGGCTTCCGCACGAGCAGGGCGGCCATCGCGTCGATGAAATACTCATCGATGTCGAGTTTGTAGTCCGACGCCACCTCTTTCACCGTGTTAGTGAACAGGCCGTCGGACAGCTTCATGACGTTGCCTTTGTGAACGATCGTCAGTTTGCCGCTGCGTTGTTCGGCCAGTTTGCAGGCGGCCTCGGCGATGCGCGCGGAGCCTTCGCGGGTGATCTTGCGCATTGAAACGGCAAGGTCCGGGGTCGGCATGAATTCGCCGCTGCCGACCGCCATGTTGCGGTCCGCATAGAAGCCTTCGGTGTTCTCGCGCGCGATGACCACGTCCATTTCCTTCACATGCGCGGGCACGCCGGGCCGGACCCGTGACGGCCGGATATTGGCGAAAAGGTCCAGCGCTTTCCGGGTGCCGCCCGACGGATTGACGCCGCCGTCCTCCGGTGCGGGATAGATCGCGGTGTGCAGCGGACCGAGGATGACCCCGTCGCTCGCCTTCATTTTCGCGATCGTTTCCTCCGGGAAGGTGTGGCCTTGGCTTTCCAGGCTCTCCAACCCGATTTCGCCGTATTCCAGTTCGAGGCCGAGGTTGAACCGGCGGCTGACCGACTGCACGACGGTTTCAGCGGCGGCAACGATTTCAGGGCCGATGCCGTCTCCTTTGAGGACGAGTATTTTCATGTCTTTTTATATCCTTAGAGTAGGAGATTCAGAGGTTTGGTGAGCTGCTATCCTTTTGGCCTGCGGTCGACCAATTCCGCCGATTCGATATACCAAGGGGTCGAATCGTCGCGGCAGACGGTCAGGTCTTCCGTCGCGATTTCCGATGCGGTCGTGACCTCGCTGCGCAAGACCCGGCAGGTGGAGGTCGCCTGCAGGTCGACCTCGTTCAGACGGGTCATTTTACCCGTCGTGCCGGTGTTCGGGTTCGACCATTCGACCAGTTGGCCGCGCGGTGCGACGGCCGCCTTGTCGATGGCCTTGTCGAAAAATACCGTGTCCCGCTTTTCGAGATAGGGTGCGGCAACGACGCCCACCGCAACGCCACCGAGGCCGAGCCCGGCTTCCGCGGCGGAACTGCCGATCGCAGATCCAGCCATAAGACCCGCTGTGCCCGCGACCAGCGGGGCGCCGACGCGATGGGGATGTTCGTTGATATAGTTGGCCGTATCCGCACAACCCGCGATGAGGGCCGTGAGGCCGAGCGCCGCCGCGACGGAAATCAGAGGCCGGATTTTTCTTTGTCGGGTCAATCGATCGCTCCTTTCGGCGCCGTCAAACCGTCGCCACCATGAAGAGCCGGTTGAACGGGAAAATCGTTTTCCCGTCCGCTTGTTTCGGGTACGCCTCCCGCAACCGGCGGCGGTACTCCGCCTCGAAGTCGTTTCGCTGCGGCTCCTCGAGCGGTTCCAGGAATTGCGGCAGCCATGTGCCTTTGGTGAATTCCGCCACCGGGTCGTCGCCTTCCACGACCTGTTGATACTGTATCTTCCAGATATCGAGTTCCTGGACCCGGTGTGCGAGCAGCTCGTAGTAGAACCCAGGTTCCTTGGTCGGCGGCTCCTTGATCAAAGGTTCGATCGCCGCCCGCCACGGGCCGCCGCGCGCGACCTCCTCGATCAACGTATGCGACGGTTCCCGGAAATTCGCCGGCATCTGGACCGCGAAATGGCCGCCGGATTTGACGTGGCCGAGAAGGGCGGGGAACAGCGTCTCGTGGTGATCGAGCCAATGCATCGCGGCGTTAGAAAACAACACGTCGACCTTGCCATCCGGCTGCCACGTCGCGATGTCGCCTTCGGACCACTCGATGTCGGGGCTTTCCTGCCGTGCCCGTTCGAGCATTTCCGGCGAACTGTCCACCGCGGTGATCCGGGCGTTGGGCCACGTCTGGCGGAGGATCTTGGTGCCGTTGCCGGCCCCGCATCCGAGGTCGACCACGACGTCCGGGTCCTCCGCGGGAATACGTGCCAGCAGATCGAGAACGGGCCGCAGGCGGTGTCCGGCAAAGGCGAGATATTGTCGGGGATCCCAGGTCATTCTGCGGCTTCCGTTTCCGGTCGTTCTGGATTCAGGGCGAACGCGTCCGCCAGCAGGGCATAGGATCGCTTGCGATCGGCGAAGTTGTAGACATTCGTGATGACGACCAATTCATCGACATTGTACCGGTCGGCCAGTTCCAGCAACTGCGACTTGACCTGAACCGGATCGCCCAGAATCGTCCGGGCGCGGTTGTAGTCGACACGCTGCTGCTCCGGCGGGGAATAGCGGTAGGCCTCCGCTTCCTCGATCGACGGCATCGGACCGTGATATCCCTGATCGGCGCGCAGCCGTTGCAGGTCGCGGGTCTTGGCGATGCGTTCGGCGTCAGCCTCGGTGTCCGCGCAGACGACGAAGACACCGATATTGCCGATCGGTTTCGGTACGCCGGGCGAGGGCTGGAATTTCTCGAAATAGGACTGCATGACCTGCTCGCCGCCGACGGGATTGATGAAATGGGCGAAGGAGAAAGCGAGACCGAAATGTGCCGCATAAGCGCCGCTGTAATCGCTCGACCCCAGCAGCCAAATCGGCGGGATATTTTCGATTTTCGGTCGTGCCTTGACCTGGCCTAGCGGGTGATCGGCCGGGGTCGAGTCGGTGAGAAACCCGTTCAGGTCCTGGATCATGTTCGGAAAATATTCGGCGCCGATCTTCGATCCGTAGGCCAGCGCCCGCGACGTCGCGAAGTCGCTGCCCGGCGCGCGCCCGATGCCGAGATCGACGCGGCCGGGGAACAGAGTCTCGAGCAGGCGGAAATTCTCCGCGACCTTGTAGGGGCTGTAGTGGGGCAGCATGACGCCGCCCGACCCGACCCGAATATGGGAGGTTTCCGCGCCGATACGCGTGATCATGATCTCCGGCGAGGGGCCGGCGAGACCTTCACTGCCGTGGTGTTCCGCAAGCCAATACCGGTGATAGCCCAAGGCCTCGACATGCTGGGCCAGTTCGATCGACTCGTTCAGCGCGTCCGCGGCGGTGCCGCCTTCACGGATCGGGGACTGATCGAGGACACTCAGTCGAACGGTACGATCTTCCGCCATGGATGACTTTCACGCGTTGCGATGGCACTCTTGCCCTAGGGCATTTCGATAGATATAGCGCGGAATACGCCGGAGGTCACAATCCCCCCATTGGACGCGGAAAATGCGGAAGCATTGGCATTGCGCGCCTTGGCCTATGTAGCCGGCGACGAGGAGCGGTTGCGGCGATTCTTGCTGTTAAGCGGCTTAACGCTGGACGAGTTGCGGGATCGCGCGGCCGACCCGAGAACCTTGTCGGGTGTCCTCGATCACCTAATGTCCGACGAGCGGCTGTTGATGGCTTTCGCCGAAGCTGAGGAGATCGACCCCGCTCTGATTCCATCCTCCCGGCGGTTCCTGCCGGGTGTACCGATCGAGTAGTCGCCCTTGGACGCACCGCAGGCATCACTGATCGAGCAGGCGCAGGCGGCCATTGCCGCTGGGCGTTTAGCCGATGCCGAACGCTTGGCGCAACAGGCCGCCGCCGCGGATGAAACGGTAAGCCATGGCCTTCTGGCGCAAATCTTCCTGCACGCTGGAAATCTCCTGGAAGCCGAACAGTATGCCCGTAGGGCATTGCACCACCGGCCCGACGATGCGGTCACAACGGCCTATCTCGGTGCGATTCTGATGGCGTTGGGGCGACCGGAACTTGCGCTGACGGCCTATCGCGACGCGGTGTCGCTTCAGCCGGACAACGCCGTCCTTCAGAACGAACTTGGCAATGCGTTGGCCGCGGTCGGCGCGCATGAGGACGCCGCGGCCGTGCTGCGCCACGCGGTCCGATTGCGGGGTGAGATTCCCGAGATTCACAACAATTTGGGCAACGTCCTGCGCGAACTGGGCAATCTCGACGAAGCCTTGGCAAGCTACCAGAAGGCCTTGTCGCTGCGCGCCGACTATCCCGAGGCGCTCAACAATCTAGGCGTGGTTCTCCAGGAACAGCGTGACACCGATGGCGCGATCGATGCTTTCCGGCGGGCGTTGGCGTTGCAGCCGGCAAATGCGTTGGCGAACACCCATCTCGGGTCCGCTCTCGCCGCCAAGGGGGAACTAACGGCGGCCGCCGCGGCGCACCGTGAGGCATTGCGGCACAGCCCCCGTCTCGCATCGGCACGCAACAACCTGGGGATCGTGCTCAAGGACCAGGGTGACTTTGTTGCCGCGCGAGAGGCGTATACGGCCGCGGTCGCGGCAGATGGCGACGATCCGAGCTTTCATTCGAACCTGCTCATGAGCCTGTCCTACGATCCGGCAATCGATGGCGAAACGCTGGTCGCCGAACATCGGCGGTGGGCCAACCGACACGAACGACCAACACCGTTGCCGAAAGACATCGATTGGCAGCCGGACCGGGGGCTACGGATCGGTTATGTCTCGCCGGATTTCTGGACGCATTCGGTCGCCTATTTCATCGAACCGATCCTGCAGCACCACGATAAGGACCGGTTCGAAGTCTTCTGCTACGCCGACGTGGCGCGTCCCGACGATACGACGGCTCGTTTGCGACGGTCCGCCACCCGTTGGTGCGAGAGCGTCGCGCTGGATGATTCGGCCTTGTTCGAGCGAATTCGCGCCGATCGGATCGACATACTCGTCGATCTCAGCGGGCATACGGGGAACAACCGCCTCCCGGTGTTCGGCCGCCGCGCCGCACCGGTGCAGATAAGCTGGATCGGCTATCCGGCGACGACCGGCCTGTCGCAAATGGATTACCGGATTTCAGACGGATGGGCCGATCCCGAGGGGGAAACGGACCGGTTTCACACCGAACGCCTGTTGCGGTTGCCTAATGGCTTCTTGTGTTACCGGCCACCCCAGACGGCGCCGGCGCCGACGGACCGCCCGGGCAGACGGCCGATAACCTTTGGATCGTTCAACAACCTCTCGAAGGTGACCGACGAGGTCATCGCCTTGTGGGCGCGGCTGTTGACCGAATGCCCGGATACCAAGCTTCTGCTGAAGTCGCGGCAACTCGCGGACAACGGGGTTCGAGACCGGGTGTTGGGTGTTTTCAAGGCGAACGGCGTGCTGCCGGAACGGTTGGACCTGCGGGCCCGGGTTCGGGACGCGTCAGACCATCTCGCGCTGTATGGCGAGGTGGATGTGGCGCTGGATACATTTCCCTATAACGGTACGACGACGACCTGCGAGGCCTTGTGGATGGGAGTGCCGGTGATCGCGATGGCGGGGTCGCTGCACGCGGGGCGGGTCGGGGTCAGCCTGCTCAATCAGATCGGCCAACCGGGCTGGGTTGTGGACTCGGCGGACGCCTACGTATCGAAAGCGCTCGCCATCGCGGCCGACCCGCCGGGACGGGCGGTCTTGCGCGACCAGGTGGCGGGCTCTACCCTGGTTGATGCCGAAGGGTTTACCCAGGCGTTTGAAGCCGCATTGACAACAGTTTGGAGTGACCGGTGCAAAGCGCGGATGTAATCGTCGTTGGCGGTGGCATGTTCGGCTCCGCGGTCGGCTATGGCCTGCGTCGTGAAGGTCTCGATGTCGTCATCCTCGACGAAGGGGACAACGTGTTGCGCGCGGCCCGGGGCAATTTCGGGCTCGTCTGGACGCAATCCAAAGGGGTTGGGGTTCATCGCTACCATGAATGGAGTTGCGAATCGGCGGCGCTGTTCCCGGATTTCGCCGCGGACCTGCTGGAACATAGTGGCGTGGATGTCGCCTATCGCGGCGGCGGCGGGGTCGAACTGTTGTTGGGCGAGCAAGAGCTGGAAGACCGCAAGCAGTTCATCGCGAATATGCAGAAGCAGGCCGCCGGGTCGATCTTCGAATGCGAGATCATCGACCGGCAGGAACTGCAAAAGCTTGCCCCGGATGCAAAGCTCGGCGACGAGTTGGTCGGGGCCTCCTTCTCGCCGCATGACGGCGATGTGAACCCGTTGCTCCTGCTGCGTGCGGTCCACGCGGCGTTCGTCCGGCGCGGTGGCCGATATCTGACGAACCACCGGGCTGACTCGATCGATTATGACGGCTCCGCTTTTACCGTTCATACGGCGCAGGGCGATATCACCGCGGCGAAAGTCGTGCTGGCGGCGGGGCACGGTGCGCCACGTCTTGGGCCAATGGTCGGTCTGAACGTGCCGATCCGGCCGCAGCGGGGTCAGGTGCTGATCACCGAACGGGCCCGGCCGCTGTTGCCCATGCCGATGGGATCGATCCGGCAGACCAACGAAGGCACCATCCAACTTGGCAATTCCAAGGAAGAAGTTGATTACGACGACGGCACGACGTTGGACGTGACCCGGGCCATCGCGAGCCGCGCCATCCGATGTTTCCCGCAACTCGCCGGCGTTCGTCTCGTTCGTACATGGGGCTGCATTCGCGTCCTGACGCCGGATATGGCGGCGATCTACGATGAATCGACGAGCTGCCCGGGCGCCTATGTGGTGACGTCCCATAGTGGCGTGACGCTGGCGGCGGTCAACGCGGCCCATGTGGCGCGATGGATCGCCCATGGTGAGATGCAGCCCGGTTTCGAGCAATTCAGTGCACAGAGGTTCGATGTACAAGCGGCTGCCTGAGGGCGACGACCTTACCGTCACCTTCGATTTCGAGGGGCAAAGCGTTTCGGCGCGGCCGGGTGACACCGTGGCGGCGGCCATTCTCGTGTCCGGCGCGGGCCACACGCGGACAACGCCGGTGACCGGCGCGCCACGGTTGCCCTATTGCATGATGGGTGTGTGCTTCGACTGCCTGATGGAAATCGACGGCGTGCCGAACCGGCAAGCCTGTCTGGTCGAAGTGCGGGACGGCATGCAGGTGAAGCGTCAGATGGGTGCGCGCGGGGTGGACGAATGAACGCCGATATCGACCTGATCATCATCGGCGCGGGCCCGGCCGGCCAGGCCGCCGCGGTCGAGGCGGCATCGCACGGTCTTTCGGTTCTGGTACTCGATGAGCAGACCCAACCCGGCGGTCAAATCTACCGCAACATCACTAGAAACGCCGACAACGGATCGAAGCTGCGGGATATTCTCGGCCGAGACTACATGCGGGGCGCGGCGCTGGCACGGGAGTTCGTGAAAGCGGACGTCGATTATCGTCCGGGCGCGTCGGTCTGGCAGGTCGACCCGAATAGGGCCGTTTCCTTTTCCCATAACGGGACCGCGTCGCAGGTCACCGGACGGCGCTTGCTGATCGCTACTGGGGCGCAGGAACGGCCGGTCGCGATTCCTGGTTGGACACTGCCGGGCGTAATGGGGGCCGGCGCGGCGCAGGTGTTGCTCAAATCCGCCGGCGCGGTGCCGATGGGGCGCATCGTGGTGGCGGGCAGCGGTCCATTGCTGCTGCTGGTGACGCAGCAATTGGTCGACGCCGGGGCCGATGTCGTCGCATTGCTGGAGACCACGCGGACCGCGGACTATCTGGCGGCGGCAGGAAGCCTGCCGGGTGCGCTGCGGGCGCCGGAATATCTCCGCAAGGGCATGGCGATGCGCCGCCACGTCAAGGCGGCGGGTGTTCCGATCCATTCCGGGGTTCGGGGGTTGGCGGTGTCGGGCGACGAAAAGGCCGAGGGCATCCGGTTCCAAAATGGCGGTACGGCGCAGGACATCGCGGCCGACACGGTATTGCTGCACGAAGGCGTGGTGCCGAATGTGCAGATCACCCGCCAACTCTGGTGCGATCACGAATGGGTTGAACCGCAGCGCTATTGGCGTCCGGCTTTGGACGACTACTACAATACGTCGATCGACGGGATCGCCGTTGCCGGCGACAGTGCGGGAATTTACGGAGCCGAGGCTGCTGCGGTGGCCGGGCGCATCGCCGCTCTCGACGCCGCATGCGATTTGGAGAAAATCACCGTTGCCGACCGCAACAGGGATGTCGCCCCCTTATTGAAACAGCGGGCTAAATACGAGGCGATCCGGCCGTTGCTCGACAGTTTGTTCCGGCCGAATCCGGAAATTCTGGCGCCCGCGGACGACGAGACGATCGTTTGCCGCTGCGAGGAAGTCAATGCGGGCACGATCCGCGAAGGCGTCCGGCTCGGCGCGACCGGCCCCAATCAGTTGAAATCCTACATGCGCTGCGGCATGGGCCCGTGCCAGGGCCGGTTCTGCGGTTTGACCGTGGCCGAGATCATCGCCGCCGAACGGGGCGAAAGTGTTCGCGATGTCGGGTACTACCGCATCCGCCCGCCGATCAAGCCCGTCACGTTGGGTGAATTGGCGGCGTTCGACGACGACTAACGCCGCAGCACCGCGACGGCCTCCACATGCGACGACCAGGGGAACTGATCGATCGGCGTGACGCCCCCGATCCGGTATCCGCCGTCGATCAACAAACGCAGGTCGCGGCCCAGCGTCGACGGATTGCAGGATACCGCAACCACCGTCGCGATCGTGCTGTCGGCCAAGGCCGCCGCGAGCGGCCGCGCCCCGGCGCGGGGCGGGTCGAACACGGCGGCGTCGAAGGTGTTCAGTTCCATCGTGGATAAGGGTTGCCGTACCAAGTCGCGGCGTTCGACGGAGACGGAGGATTCGCCGGCGGCGCGCGCAATCGCGTCGGCCATTTCATCATTCCCTTCAAAAGCGGTGACGCGGCCGAGCGCCGACAGCGGGAAGGTGAGTGCGCCGCACCCGGCGTAGAAATCGGCGATATGCGCCGGTTTCGCCTCCGCCATGGCGTTGCACACCAGATCGACAATGGCGGCTTCGCCCTGCCGGCTCGGCTGCAGGAAGGCATTCGGCGGCGGGTGGACGGTTGCCGGCCCGAACCGCACGCGGGCCGGGCGGCGCTGGACGATCGGTTCCCAGTCGGCGCCGACCTGCCAGGAGAGACGGCAAAGGTCATGATCCTCGGCGAAAGCGGCCAGCGTTTCGCGCGTTCGCAGGTCTGGCTCGGCCTCGCGTTTCGGAATGATCAGCAGGTCGATCCCATTGTCGGCCTCGGTAATTTGAATATCCGCGCCCTTTCCGAGAACACCAACCGTCGCCGCCATCCGCCGGACCGGTTCGATCAACGCGGCGATGCCGTCGCGAAGGGCCGGGCATTCCTCGAGGTTCTCGATATTTCGACTGTTGCGCTGGTTGAACCCCAAGATCGCCTCGCGGCCGGATCGATAGGCGAGCCCCGCGCGTCGGCGCTGCCCCGGCGGAATCGAAACCGTCGCCGCAACCGGCGCATCGATGATGCCATGCCGCGCGAGCGCTTGGATCAGAAGGTCCCGTTTGATCCCGGCCGTGGCCGCGGGGTCGATATGCTGTGTCGCACAGCCGCCGCAAGTGCCGAAATGGCGGCATACCGGTTCGGTTCGGGCAGGACCGGGTTCGATCAGGGCCGCGATTTCACCGGCGAAACCGTCCCCGCGCTTGCCGGTCCGCCGCACCCAAACCCGGTCGCCGGGCGCCGCAAAGGCGACATACAACCGGTCGCTGTGGGAGTGGGCGATGCCGTCGCCGCGCGCGCCGAGCGTTTCGATCGTGACGTCGTCGAGATCGTCTTTCATGGCACGCCTGATAGCACTTATGCCACGGCGAGTAACGCTTCCTTACGGCTAGAATTCGGCCTTTTTCAACCCGCCGTAGGCATCGAGGGCGGCCTGCCGGGCCGCCTTGTGGTCGACGATGGGCGATGGGTAGGTCTCGCCCAACCGAATTCCCGCGTCCTCCAGGACATCCGCCGGAGCCTCCCAAGGCTTGTGAAGAAATTTGTCTGGCAGACCGGCCACTTCCGGTACCCATCGCCGCACGTAGCGGCCGTCGGTGTCGAACTTCTCGCCCTGAAGGATTGGATTGAAGATGCGGAAATAGGGGGCGGCGTCGAATCCGCACCCGGCGACCCATTGCCAGTTCCCGGCGTTATTCGCCGGGTCCGCATCGACCAGCGTGTCCCAGAACCACTCCTCACCCTGCCGCCAGTGAATGCGCAGATGCTTCACCAGGAAGGAGGCGACGACCATGCGGACGCGATTGTGCATCCAGCCGGTCTCCCACAGTTCGCGCATGCCCGCGTCGACGATGGGATAACCGGTGCGTCCCTTTTGCCAGGCTTTAAGCGCTTCGGCGTCGTCGGCCCATGGGAACTCGTCGAAGCGTGGGTTCACATTGTCGGTTGGCAGGGTCGGAAAATGGAACAGCAGATGATGATTGAACTCGCGCCAGCCGATCTCGCGAAGATAGGACTGCGCAGCACCGGAAGCCGTGCTCGATCCCTCGGCATCGGCCCAAAAACGGGTCGCATGCCAGACCTGCCGGGGGCTGATCTCGCCGAAATACAGATGGGGCGACATCATCGATGTGCCCTGCATTCCGGGGATGTCGCGGCCGTCCGCATAGCCGGGGAGCGCGGTCTCATGAAAGCCTTGAAGGCGGTCTTGCGCCGAGTCCTCGCCGGGTTCCCACATTTCGCGCAGTCCACCGGCCCAATCCGGACCGGGCGGCAGCAGGCCCCAATCACCCAACACATCACTCTTCACCGGGGCGCTCGGCGCTAACAGGCGGTCCGGTGTCGCTGCGCTGGTTCCGGGATCGCCCAAGGCACAGATTGCCTTCCAGAACGGGGTGAAGACGCTGTAGGGCTTGCCGGTCTTGGTTTCGATCGTCCAAGGTTCGTGAAGGAGGGAGCCGTTGAAGCTCTCGGCGCTCAAATCGCCGGCCTGCAGACCTTTCATGATCCGTGTGTCGCGTTGGATCGATGCCGCGTCGTAGAGCCGGTTCCAGAAGACGCCTTTTGCGCCTGTTTCGTCGATCAGACCTTGAAGCACTCTTTCCGCCGGGCCGCGCCGTAGAACCAACGGCGACCCGAGGCCGGTCACGCTTTTGGCAAGAGACGCCAGCGAGTGATGCAGCCACCAGCGCGATGCGCCGCCCAGCGGCCGGATGCCATCGCTTTCTTCGTCGAGAATGAAGAGGGGTATCACCGAGGTGCCCGCGGCAGCGGCGGCGGAAATCGCCGGATTGTCGGAAAGGCGCAGATCGCGGCGAAACCATAGGATGACGGGGGCAGGCATGGATCTTGTGGAGCCTTAGACGCTGCGAATGAAGCCGTCGCGCTGCAATACGGTTTCGCGCGTCGGTACAAAAGAAATACGCACATGGAGCCTTTGCAGATCAATCATATTTCGGCCCAACCCTACGTTCGGTCCGCGCGGGTCGTGGCGTCGGTTGCGCCCCTTCGCGCCGCCGAATAGGGTAGCGCAGACCGTTTTACGGGGCCGATTGGCCCCACTCCCGAGCATCGGTAACGGCTGGCCGTCACAGAAACGGGCCGACAACGTGGAGCGCCGAATGAAACCGAAGAACATGCTCGTCCTGATGTCGGACGAGCACAATCCGAAAACCCTGGGCTGTTATGGCCATCCGATGGTGCAGACGCCAAACCTGGATGCGCTGGCGGCAAAGGGCGTGCGGTTTACCGATGCCTACTGCAACTCGCCTATCTGTATTCCGGCGCGGGCCACCTTCGCGACGGGACAATACATCAACCGGATCGGGTTCTGGGATAACGGTGACCCTTACGAAGGGTCGGTGCCGAGCTGGCATCACCGGCTGCGCGGCGCGGGGCATCGGGTGGAATCGATCGGCAAGCTGCATTTCCGCAGCACCGATGACGACAACGGCTTCGTCGAGGAGCGTATCCCCTTGCACGTGGTCGAAGGGCTCGGCGACCTGATGGGGCTGGTGCGCGACGATCTGCCGGTCCGGGGTGGCTCCTACAAGATCGCCCGGTCGGCGAAGATGGGTGAAAGCGAATACACCGACTATGACCGCAACATCACCGATCAGGCGGTCCGGTGGCTGCAGGACGATGCGGCGAAAAGTTCGGACAAGCCATGGACGCTGTTCGTTTCCTGGGTTTGCCCGCATTTCCCGCTGACCGCGCCGGAAGAGTTCTTCAAACTCTACCCGCTCGACCAGGTTCCCTGGCCGAAGCAATACGACAAGGCTGATCGGCCGCAGCATCCATATCTGTTGGATTACGCCGGCAGCCTGAATTACGACGATTATTTCGACGAGGAGACGGTGCGGGTCGCCGTAGCGGCGTATTTCGGCCTGTGCAGCTTCCTCGACGACAACATCGGCAAGGTGCTGCGGGCGCTCGAGGCGGCCGAGCTTTCGGCCGATACCCATGTCCTCTACACCAGCGATCACGGCGACAACCTCGGCACGCGGGGTCTCTGGGGCAAGTCGACCATGTATGAGGAGACGGCGGCGGTGCCGATGATCATGGCCGGGCCGGGCCTTCCCGAGGGCGCGACCTGCGAGACCCATGTCAGCCATGTCGATTGCTATCCGACATTCCTGGAAGCGAACGGCGTGCCGTTGACCGAGCAGGAGCGCGCCTATCCAGGCGACTCGCTGTTCGACATCATCGACGGGGCGACCCCGCGCCGGAACGTATTCTCCGAATATCATGCGATGGGGTCGACGACCGGTGCGTTCATGATTCGGCATGGCAAATACAAGTTCGTCTACTATCCGAAGTATGCGCCGCAACTCTATGATCTTGAATCGGATCCGGAAGAGGTGAATGATCTCGGCGCCGATCCGGACTTCGAGTCCGTGCGGGCCGAATGCGAGCAGCTTCTGCGCCGGATTTGCGACCCGGAAGAGGTCGATGCGCGAGCCAAACGTCGGCAAGCCGAGCAGGTCGAAAAGCATGGCGGCCGGGATGCCGTGATCGCGCGCGGCGACCTCGGGTATTCGCCGCCGCCGGGATACGAGCCGGACTTCAAGTAGCGGACGCGGCAGAGAAAAGGGCGAAGACAGGCCGTGACCGATCCTCAGACACTCTTGCGGGAAATGTTCGATGCGGCGGTTGCGTCCGCGCAGCCAGATATCTGCGTGCCGCCCCATCTGCCCGCCCCGCCCGCCGGCGAGACGATCGTTATCGGCGCAGGGAAGGCGTCGGCGGCGATGGCCAGAACGGTGGAGCAGTGCTGGCCCAGCGAAGTGAGTGGGCTGGTCGTGACGCAATACGGCTACGGCGTCGACTGTGGGACCATCGAGATCGTCGAGGCGAGTCATCCTGTGCCCGATTCCGCGGGTCAGGGAGCGGCCGAGCGTATCCTCGCATTGGCCCGCGACGCGGGGCCGGACGATCTGGTCCTGTGCCTCATCTCCGGCGGCGGATCGGCATTGATGCCGTTGCCGGCGGACGGACTCTCGCTCGCCGACAAGCAGGCGGTAAACAAAGCATTGCTGCGGTCGGGAGCGGATATCGGGGAAATGAACTGCGTGCGGAAACATCTATCCGCGATCAAGGGCGGGCGTCTGGCCGCGGCCGCCGCGCCGGCCCGTGTCTTGGCCTTGATGATTTCGGACGTGCCGGGCGACGATCCCTCGACCATTGCATCCGGCCCGACCGTCGCCGACCCCACGAGTTTCGCGGACGCGCGGGCGATCCTGGAAAAATATGGCATCGTCGATCCGGCTGCCGCACTGGATCATCTCAGGTCGGCGGCCGACGAGACGCCTAAGCCCGGCGACCCACGCCTTGCGTCCGCGGAAGCGCGGCTGATCGCGGCGCCGCAGATGGCGTTGGAAGCTGCCGCGGCGGTGGCGGAGCGAGCGGGCGTGACCCCGGTCATCCTCGGCGACGCGATCGAAGGCGAGGCGCGCGAGGTGGCCAAAGTCTTTGCCGGTATCGCGCGGCAGGTAGCGCGTCACGGGCAGCCCGCCGCGGCCCCGGCGGTTCTGTTGTCGGGCGGAGAAACGACCGTGACCGTGCGGGGCAAGGGGCGTGGTGGCCGCAATGCCGAATTCCTGTTGGCGCTGGCGGTGGCGCTGGAGGGGCATCCCGGTATCCACGCGTTTGCCGCCGACACCGACGGCGTCGACGGTTCCGAGGATAACGCGGGCGCGCTGCTGACGCCGGACACGTTGTCCCGCGCCGAGGCCGCCGGCGCGGACGCTAAAGCACGGCTGGCGGACAACGACGGCTATGGTTTCTTCGATGCGGTGGATGGCCTGATCAAAACCGGGCCGACGCTTACGAATGTCAATGACTTCCGCGCCATTTTTGTTGCATCCTGACCCTGCGGAAGGACCATCGAGACAGGAGGGGAAACAGTGATTTTCCGACAATTGTTTGAACCGGAATCCTGTACCTACACGTATCTTCTTGCCAGTCGTCCGGGCGGTGAGGCGTTGATCATCGATTCGGTATTCGAACGCGTCGACCGCTACCTTCAGCTTTTGGACGAGCTCGACCTTAACCTCGTCAAGGTCGTCGATACGCATGTCCATGCGGACCACGTCACGGGCATGGGCGAACTGCGCGACCGAACCAAATGCATCACCGTGATGGGCGAACATAGCCCGGTGGACGTGGTGTCGATGCGGGTGAAGGAAGACGAATGCATTGACATCGAGGGGCTGTCGCTGCGTGTCGTCTACACGCCGGGACACACCAGCGACTCATACAGTTTTGTGATGGAAGACCGGGTATTCACCGGGGACACGCTGCTGATCCGCGGGACCGGGCGGACCGATTTTCAGAACGGCGACGCGCGGGCCCAATACGACTCGCTGTTCAACAAGCTTTTGAAGTTGCCCGAAGATACGCTGGTCTATCCAGCGCATGACTACAAGGGCGATACGGTCAGCACGATCGCCGAGGAGATCGCCTATAACCCGCGGCTTCAGGTGGACTCGGCCGATCAATACGCCGACATCATGGATAACCTGAACCTGGCCAATCCGAAGATGATGGATATCGCGGTTCCCGCGAATCTCAAGGTTGGCATCGAACAGGGCGCCGCC
The DNA here is from genome assembly GCA_965228425.1 of Alphaproteobacteria bacterium. Lineage (GTDB taxonomy): Bacteria > Pseudomonadota > Alphaproteobacteria > UBA8366 > UBA8366 > JAJFJD01. The sequence goes on from OZ245815.1 coordinate 2,312,554, forward strand.
TCCCAAGAAAAATGGGCGTTGACCGCCGATGACGTCCTGACGTCCTGTAAATCGCCGGACTGTACCCTCGTGGACCTGCGGGAGGATGCCGAGCGCGACAAGAGCGGCTTTATCCCGGGGTCGATCCATGCGCCGTACACGCGATTGGACCGTTTCGTGAAGCAGGGCGGAATGCTGCGCGAAATGGCGGCGGCGACCGGCAAGCGGCTGATCTACTACTGCGCGTATGGCGAACGGTCGGCGCTTGCGGTCGAGACGTCGCAGGCGATGGGCTTGTCGAATGTTTGCCATCTGGTCGGCGGCATGGACGCCTGGGAGAAGGCCGGCGGCCCCCTCGAACGCTAGAGTCAAGACACCCAAAAGGACCGCCGGTCCTGTGCGGACCGGCGGCGTTCCTTCAGGTCGGCGAATTGTCGTCAGGCAGCGGCCGCTGTTTGTCGCCGCCGCCGGACCAACGCGACGCCCGACATAAGTGCCGTGATGAACATCCAGATGCTGGCGGGCAGCGGCATCGGCGTCGGTGAATTGACGTCGTTCGCCAGGGCCGCGCTGATCGACTCGGTCAGTTGCGCAATCGGCGGCACGACCATCTGCGCCCCATCTCCCGCGGCGAGAACGAGCGTCCAGTACGTCGAGAAGTCGGCGTTGTCGCCGCCTTCGATATAGCCGATTCCGGCGTCGGTGAAGATGCCGTTCCGCATGTTGTCGCGATGGCCAGGACTATTGAGCCATGCAGTGACGACGCTTTCCGCGGACCGGTATCCGGCGGCGATGTTTTCGCCCCATGCGGTGAAGGAATATCCCGCAGTTTGAATTCGGTTGCCGGCGTTCGTGCCGCCGGTACCGGTATGGCTGAAGAAATTGTTGGTGGCCATGTCTCCCGAATGTGCCCGGGCGGCATCGTGTAATCTGCTGTCACCTGTGAGTGCCCCAAGTCCCTGGTTGGCTCGGTCCTGATTGACGAGCGTAAGCACGTCCTGTTCGAACGTGTTCCATAGATCGACCGTAAGCGCGTGCGCAGGCGCAGCGGCTGCGGCGAAAATAAATACGGAAAGAAAAAAACGAATCATGTCGGCTCCTTTTCGTCTGGAGCCGGAGGTCCCCTGTCGACCTGTGTGACTACTCTAGGCGGGGAACGTGAAAGACTTTTGCTGAAATTAAGGAAAAAATGAGGCGGATCAGGATTCGCTCAGGAATTCCTTCCGCATATGGACCGTGTAACTCCCGCGGCGTAGTTCGCGCTCGGTCTCGACGAAGCCGAGACGGGTATAGAAGGCGATGTTCTCGGTCATGTGCTCGTTGGTGACGAGGGTGAGGGCGGTCAGGCCGCGCCGTTTCGCTTCATCTTCCGCGAAGGCCATCAGCATCCGGCCAAGCCCGTTGCGCTGCCGCGCGGGGTCGACGGCGAGGTTGTCGACGAAGAGCGCGTCGGCGTCCGGCATCAGCACGAGCACCGCATCGACGGCGTCCGGACCGTCGACCACCCAGACCTCATGGTCGCGGAGCACCGCGTGGTAGTCGTCGGTCATGGGGGACGGCGGGCGGCCGATACGGGGCAGATATTCGCGGTAGGCCCGATCCACCAGGTTGGCGATTACGGCCGCTTCCTCGATGTCGGCGCGCCGGAGCGAGCGGCCGGTCATCCCTTTACGCAGCGGATGGTGTAGGTGAAGACTCCTTCGGCCTCGTCTTCCTGCGCATCCAGGAGATCATGGCCCGTGGTGTCGCAGAAATGCTGGAAATCGATATAGGAGGCAGGGTCGGTCGCGAGTACCGTCAGGACGTCGCCATCGGCCAAGTCGCGCATCGCCCGCCGGGCCTTCAGCACCGGCAGCGGACAATTCAGGCCCTTGGTGTCGAGTGTCTTATTTTCGCTCATCGTCCTAGCCGCGTACGGGATCGGCTACGCCGAAGTTTCGCCATAGTAGAGCGTAACCACATGCTTTGCCTCCGCAAAGAACAGCCAGCGTTCGATCAGCACGCCGATAATAGACACCGGGACGGCAAGCACCGAGAGGGCGGTGGCGGTGGCCGGGGGGCTCGAGTTGGCCAAGGTGATCAAGAGGATCGGGGCGACGAAGCCGGCGGCAACGGCCAACTGGCGAAGTTTGGCCGCGTGCTTCCGTGCGATCTTGTAGCCCATTTCCTTCTGCAGGTAGTTCTCCTGCGTATGCGGCGATTCGAGCAGCTTGATATGACCCGTAATGCCCGTCGCGGTCTCGGCCGTGCTGTCGCTCGGATTGCGGTCGACGAAACGCCAATACTGCATTTTCGCGACACCGGCGATGGCGATGGCGCCCGTCGTGATCCAGAACATCGCCGGATGCCAATAGCCGAAGATCGATGCGATGGCGTTCAGAATCAGGGCGCCGGTGAAGATCGAGATGCTGAAATAGCCGATCACCGTCCAGCTATTCGCCCAGGCGCGGATCGTCTTGAGCGAGGCGTAGATCATTGCCGTGCAATAGACTGTCTGCATGCTCAGCATCGCGCCCACCATCCCCGTCAGGATGAAAAGGTCGTCGCGCCAATCGAGAATGGCCCAGCCGAGTGCATAGGCGCCGGTCGGGATATAGGTCACGATGGCCAGCAGGCCCTCGCGGCTGAGCCAGGAGGAGCGCCACTGGCTGATCGCCCGCCAGGCCCGTTCGGGATGCCCCAGATGAAATGTCGAGGACAGCAGACCGGTTGTGATCAGCGCGAAGGCGATCCCGAAGCCGACCATGCCCACCTGCGGGTCCGGGGGCAGGATTTTGCTTGCCTGCAGGATCGCCATCAAGGTGATCAAGCCATACCCGGCGCCGGACGCGGTGGTGAAGAAGATAACGGAAAAGGCGGGGTGCATGCGCGTTCCTTAGCGGGACAGGACTTTGTCGACCCAGCGGAGGAAAGCGCTGTCCCCGCCGTCCACCACTGGTTCCAGGGCGGCGGGCGCGCCGGTCGATCCCGCCGAGACTTTGCGCGGCCGGGGTGGCAGATAGCGGTTTGTCGGCTTGCACTCCTGTTCGGGCATCAACTCATACCCGTCGCGCGCGTCAACCAGCTTTGAGACATCGGATTCCGGGTCGCCCAGATCGCCGAAATGGCGCGCGCCGGCGGGGCAGGTCGAGACGCAGGCGGGCACGCGGCTCTCTTCGTCGAGGTTCTCGTTGTAGATCTTGTCCACGCAGAGCGTGCACTTTTTCATCACGCCTTCGTCGTGATCGTATTCGCGAGCGCCATAGGGGCAAGCCCAGGAGCACAGTTTGCAGCCGATGCAGGTACTTGCGTTGACTAGGACGATGCCGTCCTCTTCGCGCTTGTAGGAGGCACCCGTCGGGCAGACCGTGACGCAGGGCGCATCTTCGCAATGCAGGCAGGAACGCGGGAAATGGACCGTCCGGCTGTTGCCGGCGTCATCGGTGGCTTCGAAGGTGTGGATGCGGTTGAACCACACGCCAGTCGGGTCCGTACCATACGGGTCGAAGTCCGTCAGCGGGGCCGAGTGGCCGCCGCTGTTCCATTCCTTGCAGTTCACCGCGCAGGCGTGGCAACCGACGCAGATGTCCAGGTCGATGACCAGGCCCAGCTTCTTTTTTGTTGGTGTCTCTGGGAGGCTCGTCATCCTAGACGTCCTCGTTTTTCTGATTGCCGTGTCCGGACGGAACACCGGGCACTGTCTCGGCAACTTCGGTTCGATTGCCGATGAACTCCAGGTGCTCGCCGCCGGTCTTGCCGCTCGGCGGGCCCTTGAAGTCCGCGCCGTAGCGCAGCGTCGCGCCGCCTTCGCGCGGCGCTTCGTGCTTGGGGAGAGGGTCGAACATCGGATCGGTGTCGTCGGAATTCTCGGCAGTGCATTTTTCGATCCGCACCCGCAGGTCGTACCACGCCGCCTGTCCGGAGACTGGGTCCGAATTGGAATAGCGGTAGCCGTCCTTCCGTTCGGGCAAGAGCTCGGAGATGATGTGATTCAGCAAAAAGCCGCGTTTCGCTTCCGGTGCGTCCGGGTCCAGGTTCCACGCGCCCCGGCGTTTGCCGATGGCGTTCCAGGTCCACACGGTATCCGGGTTCACGCCCGCCATCGTCTTGACTTGTGCGCGCACCTTGCCGTGATGGCTGGTGATCCAGGCCCAATCGTCATCCTCGACGCCGGCCTTGGCGGCGGTGTCGGGATGGACGTAAAGTTGGTTGGCCGCCGTAATCTGGCGCAGCCACGCGTTCTGCGAACCCCAGGAATGATACATGTGCATCGGCCGCTGCGTCAGCGCGTGCAGCGGGAAGCTGTCGGTATCCACCGCAGCCTCCTCGAAGGGGGTGTACCAGATGGGCAGGGGATCGAAATAGGTTTCGATCCGCGCCCGATGTCTCTCCGGCGGGACGACGGCGCCATAGCCGCGCGCGGCGAGCCGGAACTTCTGCAGATGCTCGCTGTAGAGATGCAGTACGATCTGGTCGGCCGAGCCGATCCAACCGACGCTCGCCGCGTAGTCGAGATAGTCCTTGTTCGCGTGCTTGAAATAGAGCTGGTTCGGCTCGAGTTCATGCTGCCAGAAGCACCCGTTCTCGATATAGCGGTCGAGCTGCTTGGGATTGACCGGACCCTTACCGTGCTGGTCGCCGTTCTCGCCGCGCCAGCCCGCCAGCGGGCCGATGCCCGGTGCGCGTTCATGATTGACCATGTAGTCGGGGTAGCCGCCGGGAAATTTAGGGGTCCCGTCCGCGTTGGTCATGCCAGGCAATCCGAGCCGGCCGCCGAGATCGATCATCACATCCTGAAACGCGCGCACGTCGCGGTCCGGCTGGACCACGGGCTGGCGGATCGAGTCCGCCGGTCCATGGGCGGAGCAGATCGGCCGGTCCAGCAACGAGATGCAGTCCCAGCGTTCCAGATAGGTGGTGTCGGGCAGGATCAGGTCCGCGTAGGGGACCATCTCGGAATAGTAGGCGTCGGAATAGATGATCCGGGGAATCTTGTACTCGCCGGTGTCCGGATCCTTGTCGGTCAACATCTTTAGGGTTCCGGGCGTGTTCATCGCCGAATTCCAGCCCATGTTCGCCATGTACATGAACAGGGTGTCGATGGGGTAGGGATCGCCCTTCCAGGCGTTATGGATCACCATATGCATCAGGCCGTGGCCCGATATCGGGTTGTCCCAACTGAACGCCTTGTCGATACGGGTCGGCGATCCGTCGGTATCCACCAGCAGGTCGGCGGGTGCGGTCGGCATGCCGAGCGGCGGGCCGGCGAGGGGCGTGTTCGGCGCCACGTCGTGTCCCGCCGGCTTCGGAAAGGACGGCACGTGTTTCGGGAACGGCGCCTTGTAACGGTATCCGCCGGGGACGTCGATAGAGCCGAGCAGGATCTGCAGGACATGGATGGCGCGGCAGGTGTGGAAACCGTTCGAGTGGGCCGAGATGCCGCGCATCGCATGCATGGAGACCGGACGGCCGATCATCTTGTCGTGCGTCCGGCCGGCCCAGTCCGTCCATTCGACGTCCAGGACGACTTCCTGGTCGAACGCGGCATGTGCCAGTTCTGCGGCGATCCGCTTGATCTTGTCCGCCGGAATACCGCATTGCTCGGCCACGGCGTCGGGTGCGTAGCGGTCGTCCATATAGCGGGCGGCCAGAAGTTGAAACGCCGGGACGGCGGTCCGGCCGTCGGGCAGTTTGTATTCGCCGACCAAGGCCGGCGAGACATCCGAGGCGGTTGCGTTCACGAGCGCCTGCTTGACGGCGTCGTAGCACATCGGATTGCCGTCGCTATCACGGGCGAAGAGCCCGTCGTCCGGAGCCGTCGCATCCTGGATCACCAGCCAAGGTGCGTTCGTGTAGCGCACTAGAAATTGCCAATCGACCTTCTCGGCCTTCAGTAATTCATGGATCAGGGCAAAGGCGAACAGCCCGTCGGTGCCCGGCCGGATGCCGATCCATTCGTCGGCCACCGCGGAATAGCCCGTCTTGATCGGATTGATCGAGACGAACTTGGCCCGCGCCTTGGTCTTGAGGCGCCCGATGCCGGTCTTGAGCGGATTGGAATCGTGATCCTCGGCGACGCCGAACATCATGAAATAGCGCGTGTGTTCCCAATCGGGTTCGCCGAACTCCCAAAAGGAACCGCCGATGGTGAAACAGCCGGCGGTCGCCATGTTGACCGAGCAGAAGCCGCCGTGTGCTGCGAAGTTGGGGGTGCCGAATTGCGATGCCCACCAGCCGGTCATCGCCTGGCTTTGGTCGCGGCCCGTGAACAGCGCGAGCTTGCGGGGGTCGGTTGCACGGATATTGCCGAGCCATTCGGTCGCGAGACCCAGGGCTTCGTCCCACTCGATTTCCTTGAACTCGCCCGACCCGCGCTCGCCGACCCGTAACAGGGGCTTGGAGAGTCGTGCCGGCGAATAATGCTGCATGATGCCCGCCGACCCCTTGCCACAGAGAACGCCCTTGTTGATCGGGTGATCGCGGTTGCCTTCGATGTATCGGACCCGGCCGTCCTTGAGATAGACCTTAATGCCGCAGCGGCAGGCGCACATGTAACAGGTCGTCGTTTTCACTTCGTCGGCGACGGGCGGCGATGTATCGACGACCTCGCGGACGGTTTCGAACGGGTTTAACGACATTATCCGGTACTTCCCCCGTGGGTGGGATTGCGGCAAGCCGAGGCAGGGAACGTCAACTTAGTGAATTGGATCGGTTTAGTCGACCTTTTCGAGACAAAACGTTTCATTTTTTGTGTTATATGCACTAAATCGATTGATTCTGAGGTCAATCGAGTCCCACGATTTCCTGATTCAGCATTCGGCAAGAGAGAGGATAGTGCGGTTCGCGGCGCGAAAAACCCGGTGATGTTATTTGTCGCGAACCACGCCTGTCGGCGCCGGCCTACACATTCCGGAAGATTGCATTGGCACCGAGACCGGCCAACACGGCGATAACGATGGCGATGATGCCGTAGAGCGCCGGGTAGGCATAGGCCATCCGGAAAACCTCGGCGCCGATACCGGCTTTGGTCACCAGCAACGGTGTCGATTTGATGCTCTTCACTTCGCCGTCCTGCACCAGCATCGCCCGGATATTGTAGTAGCCCGTCGGCAGGTTCGCAGGGAGGTAGAGGTCTGCGCGGAAGAGCTGTCCGCCCAGCAGTTTGACGTTTTCTTCGAGCGTTCCATAGCGCCCAATGCGCTGCATGTTGCGGATGAGGGCGTCACGGAAGTTGGCCTTCTCGGCGGGACCGACCTTGTCTTTGGATTTCAGCTCGAGATATTCGACGCCGATCTGATGATCCTCGCGGGTGCGTAGCGGCAGCCATTCGTCCAGCGTATCGCTCGCCAACACTTGATAAAAGGAAGGCGCATCCTCGAATTGCAGTGTGTCGCGGTTGATCCAGATACCGGCAATCCGATCCTTGCGGCGCACGGTGATCGAATGTCGCGGCCCTTCCACGATCACCACGACCTTTCCTTCGCCGTCGATCGCGCCGAACAGCAACACCTTGGTCCCGGTGAATCCGGTGGTGATCTTGACGACGCTTTCCGAGATGTCGGCGACCAGCGGCTCGGCCCGCGCGGGGAGGGCGCAGACGATGAGAACCAGCAGGGCGAGAATGGCGCGTGGCATCTTCAATGGCCTCCGCCCAGGCCCAACGAGTAGAGGTCGTCCGGCGTAACCACCAGGTCGAACGCGAGCTTGACGCAAACGCCCAGGACCATCAACGCCAGGAGGCCCCGGAGTTGCTCGCCCTTCAGGTATGCCCCGACCTTGGTGCCGATCTGCGCTCCGACCACCGCACCCAGCAGCAGGATCAATGCCAACACGATGTCCACGGTCTGGTTCAGATAGGCCTGGAAGAAGGTGGCGTTGGCGGTGACGAAAATGATCTGCAACAGCGACGTTCCGACCACGACGGCGGTCGGCATGCCAAGCAGGTAGATCATGGCGGGCACCATGACGAAGCCGCCGCCGACGCCCATGATCGATGCGAGGATACCAACGAGAAAGCCGACGCCGAGCGGCAGCAGCGCGCTGATATAGAGCTTGGACCGCCGGAACCGCATCTTGAACGGCAGGCCGTGCAGGAAGTTATGTTGATGCAGTTTGCGGCGGGGCGCGGTGGCGGATTGGCTGCGCTTGATGGCGCGGACGCTCTCCACGAGCATCAGGAAACCAATGATGCCCAGGAACACGACGTAACAGATTTTGATGACGAGATCGATCTGGCCGAGCGTCCGTAATTCCTTGAACAAATAGACGCCGAAAGTCGACCCGATCAAGCCGCCGACGAGCAAGACGATTCCCATCTTGACGTCGACATTGCCGCGCCGCCAATGGGCCATCACGCCGGAAACCGAGGATGCGACGATTTGATTGGCCTCGGTGCCGACCGCCACCGGTGACGGAACCCCGAGGAAAATAAGCAATGGGGTCATCAGGAACCCGCCGCCGACGCCGAAAATCCCGGACAGCATGCCGACCCCGGCGCCCATCCCGAGCAACAGGAAAACGTTGACCGACATTTCGGCGATGGGCAGGTAGATATGCAACGCCGTCGAATACTTTCTACGAGCGTCCAGCGTGTTCGCCACAGATTCGCGGTGCGACCGGGCGGGGTGGACGCCAGTAAATTCAGACTCTGATTTGAATTGTGACGCGCATCATGCGCCGCCGGTTTGGGAAGTCAACTGAAAGCCCTGGCCGGGCGGGGTGATTTTTGGGATTTCGCGTCTTTTTGTCACAGAAACCGGCCGTTCGGCCGAAACGGCGAGGCCTAGTCCCCGTGCACGACGGGGCCGCCCGCCGCCTTCCATCCCATGATGCCGCCCGCGAGGCGGTACATCTCGGTAAATCCGGCCCGTTTCAGCATTTCAGACGCGACTCCGCAGCGGACGCCGCTCGCACACATCAGCAGCAACCGCTTGTCCGTATGGTCCGGAATGTTGTTCGGATCGAAAGCGGACAGCGGGATCAACGTGGCCCCCTGAATATGCTCCATGGCGTATTCATGCGGTTCACGGACATCGATAAGAACGGCATCGCCGCGGTCGATCCAGTGACGCGCGGTCTGCGGGTCGACCATCTCGACGCGGGGTTGTTGCGGTTCGTTATCGCTCATGCTTTGTGACTCCACCGGGGACACAGAAAAAGTGTGCCTGACGGCTTACCCTGTCAAGCGGCAATGCGCCGGATGCGTCGGTGGATTCGTTTTTGTGGGGCGGTGGGCCGGCCGGCGAAATCGCCGGCCGCGAACCGGTCAATTCCGATAGTCGGCCCCTTCGCGGTCGAGCGTGCGAAGGATACCTTCCCATTCGAGGTCGCCGTACGTGCCGTCGTCGAACTTCGCCTTGTAGCGTGCGATGCTGTTGCTGCGGACCGGTTCCGGCACCTCGATCAAATCCCCTTCGCCGGCCGCCGTCTGGATTTGGCAGGCGGTCTCGAGGAAATACATCTTCTTGAAGGCTTCCTGGATCGACTTGCCGATGGTCAGCAGGCCATGGTTGCGCAGGATGATGCAGTCGGCCTTGGCGCAATCGCGGCCCAGGACCTCGCGCTCGTCGAGGTTGCCGCCGGCGACGTCGTAGTCGTGATACCCGATGCTGCCCAGGACCAGCAGCGACTGTTGGCTGATCGGGCGCAATCCGCATTTCTGCGCTGAAACCGCCACGCTGGACCGCGTGTGCAGATGCATCACGCAGTTGGCGTCCGGCCGTGCCATCAGGACGCCGCTATGGATCGTGAACCCGGCGTCGTTGAAATTGCCCGGCTCGCCGATGACGTTGCCGTCATAGTCCATCTTGACCAGGCTGGAGGCGGTGATCTCGTTGAAGAATTCCCCGTAGCGGTTGATCAGGAAGTGTCCCGGCTCGCCGGGGACCCGCGCCGACATATGGGTATAGATGAGGTCCGTCATGCGCAGCTTGTCCAGGATGCGATACAGCGCCGCGAGATTGCAGCGGGTTTCCCACTCCGCGTCGCTCATGTCGGATTTCTGTCTCAGTGTCGTGACTGCCATGTCTCTTCTCGTCCTTGCCGTTCGGTGGGGTTCGGGTGCGGATTTACAGCCTAAGATTAGTTCAACCGGACACGAACGGCAAAAAGGAAAAGTCCGGTCTCGGCCGTTTTCCGCCGCTGCGTTCACGTTCGAGTATTTCTGGGGTCGCAAATTTGACGTTTGTGCGCTATCCGAAAACGTCGAATCTTACGGAGTTGAATTCATGCCAAAAATCCTAAGCGAGGCGCAGCAGAAAACCTATGAAGCATCCGGGTTTTGCGGCCCCGTGCCGGTTTTTTCGCCCGAAGACGCGGCGCACTTTCGGAGCCGTTTCGAAGCCTATGAGACCGCGAACGGCGGGTGGTATGAGCTCAGCAAGGGGCAAAAGCTGTATCTGCTGCAAACCTGGGCGGCCGAACTGGCGAGCCACGACAGAATCCTGGACGCGGTTGAAGACGTTCTCGGACCGGATTTGATGTGCTGGGGCCTGAGCTTGTTCGTGAAGGACGCACGGGATTCCGGCTATGTGACTTGGCACCAGGATTCGACCTATTGGGGACTCAGCAAGCCCGATGTCGTGACCGCGTGGATCGCCTTGTCGCCCGCGACCCGAAAAAGCGGCTGCATGAAGATGCTTCCGGGCAGTCAGGCGCTCGATCAGCTGCCGCATAACGATACGCTTGCAGAAAAGAATCTATTGACCCGGGGGCAGGAAATCGCCGTCGACGTGGACGAATCGGAAGCGGAGTACCTGGAGCTTCAGCCCGGTGAAATTTCACTGCATCATGTCCGGACGGTCCACGCTTCGGAGCCGAATATGTCCGACGATCGCCGGATCGGCGTCGCGGTCCGCTACATCGCGCCCGATGTGCGCCAGATCAACGGCGGCAAGGACAGCGCTTGGCTGGTGCGGGGCGAGGATCGGTTCGACAATTTCGTTCATGAGACGCCGCCGGTCCAGGACATGGATCCGGCAGCGATCGCGGAGCATGCCCGGATCATGAAATTTCGTCAGGATGTGCTTTACAAGGGTGTCGACGGTGAGCCCGCCCGTGACGCCCCGTGAGGACGCCGAATCGGGCTCTTAACGTTGCGCCATAACATACTGAATTTGAACAGTTAAATTCCTCGCGCGTCGAAGCCTTATTTAACCGGTCTCAGTCGCGCCAGTTGAACCTTTTATTAACGAGTTGTTTACAACAATAGGCCGAGGCAGAGGGCCGGAAACGGCGGCGGACGGTTTTGGTTTGTCGCATCCGGGTCCCTTGAGGTGATGGTGGCGCGGTACGCGCATTAACTGAGGCCAACCGATGTCCGGTCGTTCTTCCACGGCAGCCAGCAAGCCGGCGAAAACCGCCGCGCCCAAAGGGGCGAAGGCGTCTGCCAAGCCGGCGGCGAAAGCGGCCAAACCCGCGAAGACGGCCAAGAAGACACCGGCCAAGTCGGCCGCCAATTCGCCGGGCGTGCCGCTGTCCATCGCGGAAAAGTTGCCCGAACGAAACGGCAGCGAACGTATTTCCATCAAGGTCGAGGGATTGCTGGCGGGTGCGCGCCTGTCGAGAGGACAGAATAACGGCGACCGGACCTGGTCGCTCAATTCCGACGAGTTGGACAATCTATTCTACAAACCCGTGGAGCCGGATTTCCTACCGCACGCCTTGACGGTCCGCGTCGTCAATGTGGAAGACGGTTTTGCGAATACGCTTGCGCTGTTCGACGTCGATGTCGCCCCGGAGGCCGCGGTTGGCCAAGCGGCGGCAGAGACGGGTTCCGGGAAAGCGGCGGCGCGGAAATCGTCGACGCGTCCGGAAATCGCGGCGCTCGAAGCACGGCTGCTGGCCGAGGCCGAGGCGAAAATCGCCGCGGTCAAGGCGGAAGCGGCGGCCGAGACCGAACGGCGCGTCATGGAAGCGCTGCAGAGTGTCGAAAGCGACGAGGGCGACGACGATAGCCGCCTCAAGGAGGCCGAAGCCGCCTGGGCTGCCAACACGGAAGCGCAGGTTGCCGAGGCGAAGGCGGCTGCCGAGGCTGAGATAAAGAAGCTTGCGGCGAAACTTCAGGAGTTGAAATCGGCGGCGGGGAAAGAGGGGGATGCCGACGCCAAGGGCGCCAGCTCCGCCATGAAGGCGCAAGTCGATGCCGCCGAATCCAAGGCCCGGGTGGCCGAGCAGGCGGTTGCCTACACCAAACAGGCTTTGGCGGAAATGACGTCGCGAGCCGAACAGGCCGAGTCGGCGCTCGAGAACTTCAAGGGCGTCGATGACCGGTCGCATGAGCAGACCAAGGCGATCTCGGTTCTGGAACAGAAGTTGGAATCGGTGCAGGCCGATCTGACTGTGGCGCAGGCGGCCCTTCAAAAAACGGGCTCCGCCACCGCGGCGAGCGCCGAGATGGATGCCCAGGTTAAGGCCCTGCAGAAGGAATTGAAGGCAGCGCAATCGGTTCTGGACAAACGCGGGGCCGAGAACGTCAAGCTGGAAGAGGAAGCACAGGCGCTGCGCGACCAGCTTGCGGCGATGAAAGCAGCCCGTGAGTCAGATGAGGCCGACGTCGTCTCGACGGCGGAACTGGAAGCCGATTCGCTGCGCGACGAGTTAAAAGCGGCCCTGTCGTCGCTGGCCGACCGGGACCGCGATTTGGCGGGGTTGGAAGAGCGCATGCAGTCGCTGCGCGACGAACTGGTCGCCGCCCAGGTCGCCTTGCAGGAGCAGGAGGCAAAAACGTCTTCGACCGCCGCGTTGGAGGAACAGCACGCCAAGGCCGCGGCGGCGGCGGCGCAGGAGTTGCAGGCGGCGCAAGCGGAATTGCAGTCCGTGCGCGCAGAGTTGGAAACCGCCCAGTCGGCGCTGACGGAGCAAGAAGCCCAGGCCTCATCGACCGCCGCGCTCGAAGAGCAGCACGCGGAAGCGGTCGCCGCCGCGGCGCAGGAACTGGAATCGGTGCAGAGCCAATTGGAAGCCGTACAGGCCGAATTGGCCGCGAAGGAGTCGGATGCATCGGTGGCGCGGCAGGAACTCAAGGAAGCCCTGCGCGCCGAACACAATCAGCAGATGGAGAAGTTGCGCGAAGACCACGCGGCGGAACTGTCGCAGAAGGTCGCCGATGTGGAGCAGCGCACCGAGGTGGAGATCGAAGAAAGGCTGAACGCAGCCCGGTCCGAATGGGCGCAGGAGGTCGAGGACGCGGTCCAGCAAACGGTTTCGCAGGCAAGTGAGACCGCGGTTGCGAATGCGAAAACCGAGTGGGAAGCGGCGCATCAAGAAGAGGTGGCCGCTGCGCTCGCGGTGCGCGAGGACGAAGAGAAGCAGCGTTTGGCGGCGGCGCGGACCGGATGGGAAGAGGCCCAGGCCGCGGTGCTCGAGGAGCGCGAGACCCTGTGGCGCAAGGACATGGAAACGCGTCTCGAAGAGGCGGAGCAAACCTGGAAGGCCGAGGAAGAGAAGCGCGCCGAGGCCGCGAAGGCGGCGTGGGAGGAATCCCAGCACGAGTATCTGGCCGAGCGCGACGGCCTGCAGAAGATCGAACTCGAAGAGCGGCTCCAGGAATCTCGGGTGCAATGGCTCGCCGAAGAGGAAGCCCGGCTCGCCGCGGTGCGCGGCGAATGGGAGGCGGCCCAGAAACAAGCGCTCGCGGACCGAGACGCCTTTTGGCAAGCGGAACTCGACAAGCGCTTGGCGGACGGCGCGGACGGCGAGGCCCCGCAACCCGTCACGCCGCCTCCGGCGGAAATCGTGACGCCGGATGAAACGCCGAAGGTTTCGGCGTCGGACGAGTCGCCGAAGGATACCGAATCCGACGCGCCCTTGCCGGTAGGTCCCGCCGACCCCGGAGCCGCCGAAACGCCGGCGGCCTCGGCTGCGCAGCCGGACCCGCACAAACCGGTCTGGATCGACGGCAGCGAGTGGCAATTGCGTGATGCGCCGGCGGAAGAAGAGAAAAAGGCCGGTACCGTGATCGGCGTGACGGCACGCAGCACCGCCGAGGGAATCGGCGCGGCGTTCGGTGTCCTAAAGTCGCGGGGACTGAAACGCGCGGCCACGCTGGCTGCGGTGATCGCCGCGGGTGTCTTCTTGTATCCGCATATCAAACCGATGCTTGGCGGGCTGGGACCGCTGAGTTCGACGATCGCCGCCAAGGTCGAGTCTTTCGGCAAAGGCGCCGGCTCCGATGGCGGGGCCGCCACGACAAGCGGCGGTGGCGGGGGCGGCGGTGCGTCCGCGATCTACCTGCGTTCCAGTGCCGTGAATATGCGGGGCGGTCCGTCAATGCAGTCGAAGGTTGTCGGCGTGGTGCAACAAGGCGCTACAATCCGGCAGATTGAAAAGCAAGCGAACTGGGTCCGAATCCGAACCGCCAAGGGCAAGACCGGTTGGATCCATAACTCGCTCGTCAGCGACCGTCCGGTTCGCTAAATCTCTAGACGCATCACAAAAAAATCGCCGCCTTGTGAAAGGCGGCGAGTGTTGAAACCGTTTGGTGGCACCGCGGCATCTTAAGGGTCCGCGTGTGCACATGTTCGCTTGTGACAGCGAAGCGTCAGAGCGTGATCGAACCTCTATTGTCCAATCCACTCACCGTCGCCATCGCGGCGAACACCGTCACCAAGGGTTTAGACATTCGACCACCTCCTTTCGATTGTTGATCCATGGTGCGAAAGATCGCTTTGAGTCACCGGATATGTCAAGCACGACTCGACATGCGTTGGGATTGTGAATCCGACGACTGAGGGCGGCCGCCGTCGATTTGCCGAGCATTTCGGCGTCGCGGCCGAAACGGTGTAGACTGACGGAAATCCAAATCGGGCTGGCAGGTGTTCGCTGAAATAAGCGCTGGGAGACGGCAATGCATGAAACGGTGATTCGCGGCGGAACGATCGTCGACGGCGACGGCGGGACACCCTATTCGGGCGATATTGCGATCGACGACGGGCGCATCGCCTCGGTCGGCGGCAAGGCCGGGCCGGGCCACCGGGAGATCGATGCCGACGGCCTGTTGGTCGCGCCCGGATGGGTTGATGTCCATACACACTACGATGGGCAGGCGACCTGGGATCCGATACTCGCCCCGTCGTCCTGGCACGGGGTGACGACGGCCATGTTCGGCAATTGCGGCGTCGGCTTCGCGCCGGTGCGCAGGGAGGATCATCAGGAACTCATCGATCTCATGGAAGCGATCGAGGAGATTCCCGGCACCGCATTGGCCGAGGGCGTCCGCTACGACTGGGAGAGTTTCCCGGAGTTTCTCGACGCGTTGGAGCGGCAGCCCCGCACGATCGACGTCGCGGCGCAGATCGCGCACAACCCGCTCCGCGTCTATGTCATGGGCGAACGGGCCATTCGGCGCGAACCGGCGACCGCCGAAGATATTGCAACCATGCGCGATCTGACCGAGGAGGCCATGGCCGCCGGCGCATTCGGCTTCACGACGTCGCGCACCAACTCCCATAAGACGCTGACGGGCGATTTCGTCCCGGGCCGTTATTCAGAGGTCGATGAGTTGATCGGCATCGGGTCGTGCCTTGCCAAGTTCGAATATGGCGCGTTCGGGATGAACAGCGATTTCGACGACGAAGAAGGCGAGCTTGCCTGGGTCGCCGACCTCGCCCGGAAGACCGGCCGTCCCGTGTGGTTCCTCATCACGCACGGCGCGTATGATCCCGGCCGGTGGCGGCGGTTGCTCGATGGCATCCACAAAGCGCGCGAGACGGGCGCGCCGGTGGCGGCGCAGGTTGCCTGCCGGCCGGTTGGCGTGTTGCTCGGTGTGGGTGCGACGCTGACCCCCTTCTCGGCGCGCGAGGCGTTCCAGGAATTGCGCGACCTTTCGCCCGAGGATCGGCTCGACCGTATGCGCGACCCTTCGGTCCGCGACCGTATTCTCAAATCGCCCCTATCGGACGCCGCGATGGCCCGGCTGTCGCCGTCGCGGGTGCGCGCGACGACCATGTGGGACCGGATGTATACCTTCGGTCCCGACGTGGACTACGAGCCGGCCGAGGACCGCTGCGTCGAAACAATCGCCTCGCGCAGCAACCGGACCGCCGAGGAAGTCGCCTATGACTACATCGTCGAGGGGCTGGACCGGTTTCTATACTGTCCCGTTTCCAATTATGTGGATGGCAATCTCGATTCGACGCGCGAATTGTTGATGGATCCGGCGACGCTATCGGCCCTCAGCGATGGCGGCGCGCATTGCGGTTCGGTCGTCGATGCCAGTATGCCGACATATCTGCTGACCCATTGGGCACGCGACCGCAGCCGCGGCCCCCGTATTCCCCTGGAAACGGTAGTGAAGGCGCAGACGTCGGAGACGGCGGATTTCTTCGGCCTGTCCGACCGGGGGCGGCTTGCGCCGGGGCTTCGTGCAGACGTGAACGTCATCGACCACGCCGGTCTCACCATTCATGCGCCCCGCCTAGTGCAGGATTTACCGGCCGGCGGTCAGCGTTTGGTACAGGGGGTGGACGGCTACGCCGCCACCTTCGTTGCCGGCGAAGCGGTCTTCGAGAATGGCGAACACACGGGCGCCTTGCCCGGCCGTTTGGTCCGCGCCGGTCAAACCTGACCCGTCGTCATCTAGAATTTGATTCGCGGATTGAGGAATGGTGCCCGCGGAGAGACTCGAACTCCCGACCTGAGGTTTACAAAACCCCTGCTCTACCAACTGAGCTACACGGGCACTGGCATCGATTTTATCGGGCCATCCTCTACTCCGGCGGCCCCGGCCTGTCCAGCCCTTCATGGGCCCCCGAACCAGATTGCCGGCACACTAGGGCGGCAGGGTTTTAGAGAGTCTTAAAATCGATTGCGGCGTGCCGGTCCAGATGCCGGGTCATCGGCGGCATTTCCGACTTCAGGCCGCTGGCGCAGTTGAACAGGACGACGCGGTCCTTGGGATCGACGCGGCCGCGCTTCAGTTCCTGGCGATAGGCGACGAAACAGGCGGTGCCTTCCGGGCCCAGATGCACGCCGTCTTCCCGCGCTACCTCGAGCCGGGCCTCGGCGACCTCGTCGTCGTCGACCGCCGACCCGAACCCGCCGCTGTCGCGCATCACCTGAAGGCATAGGAAATCGCCGAAGGGTTTGGGGACACGCACACCGTGCAGGTCGGTCGTCACCGGATCCCAGGGTTCGATGACCTCGCTATGGCCTTCGTCGAAAGCTTTCACCAAGGGGCCGCAGCGGGTGGATTGGACGGCAACCATTCGGGGCCGTTTGTCGCCGATCAGGCCGAGGGCCGCCAGTTCCTCGAACGCCTTCCACATGCCGATCAGGCCGGTCCCGCCGCCGGTCGGGTAGAAGATCACGTCGGGCACGTCCCAGCCGAGTTGCTCGGCGATTTCCAAGCCCATCGTCTTCTTGCCTTCGATGCGGTACGGCTCTTTCAGGGTCGAGACGTCGTACCAGCCCATCTCCTCGGTTCCGGCGGCCACGATGGCGCCGCAATGGTTGATCAGGCCGTTGACCCGCCAGGTCTTGGCGCCCTGCAGCGCGATCTCGCGGACGGTGACCTCCGGCGCGTCCTCCGGGCAGAAAACATAGGTCTCGATCCCGGCGCGGCCGCAATAGGCGGCAAGCGCGGCGCCCGCGTTCCCGGCGGTCGGCATGGCGGCCCGCGTCACGCCGAAGGACTTCAGCATAGCGACGGCGACCCCCAGCCCGCGCGCCTTGAAGCTGCCGGTCGGCATGCGCCCCTCGTCCTTGACCAGGATTTCGCCGCCGCCGAGTTTTCCGGCCATGCCGGGCAGGGGGATCAACGGCGTCATCGGTTCGCCTAGGCTTACGATGTCGCTGGCGCTGCGCATCGGCAGCAGTTCCCGGTAGCGCCACATCTCCGCTGGCCGGCTTGCCAGCCGCTCCTTCGTCAGGCGCGGCTTCACCGCATCCAGGTCGTATCGCACCAGCAGCGGTTTCCCCGCCCGCGAGAATGTCTGAAGGGTATCGGCGTCATGCTTTTCCCCGGTAGCGCTGCATTCCAGATGGGTGACGTAGCATTTGTCGTCGGTATCGGCGGCAGACATGGCATTACTCATGGGTTTAGGCGGACGGACAGGGCATAAAGAGCGACGGCGGCGGCGGCCGAGACGTTGAGGCTGGGGATCGGGCCGGTCATGGGCAGCCGCAACAGAAGATCGCAGCGCTCCGCGGTCAAGCGCCGCAGGCCCGCCCCTTCCGCGCCGAGGACGAGAACCAGTTTCCCGTCGATCGTCGTGTCGGCAATCGAGGTCTCGGCCTCCGCGTCCAGCCCGAGAATCCAGAAATCCGCCTGTTTGAGGGTCTTCAAGCTGCGGTCCAAATTCGTCACCGTGACCAGGGGCACATGTTCCAGCGCGCCGCTCGCCGCCTTGGCAAGGGCGCCGGTCACCGGCGGAGCGTGCCGTTGCGGCATGATCAGGGCCTGTGCGCCGAAGGCCGCCGCGCTGCGCAGGATGGCGCCGACATTCTGGGGATCGGTTACCTGGTCCAGCACGAGAATCAAACCGGAGTCGGAGACCGAGGCTGCCACATCCTCCAGGGCGAGTGCGGGGAGGGGCGAGGCCTGCAGCGCGATCCCTTGATGCACCGCGCCCTCCGGCACCAGCGATTCGATCATCCCACGCTCGGCGAATTCCGGCTTGGCCTCCGGGCATTCGGCCCGAAGCCGCTCCGCCGCTTGGGGCGTCGCGAGAAGCCGCGTGGCCTGGCGGGCCGGGTTCTTGAAGGCCGCGGCAACCGCGTGGTGGCCGTAAAGCCAATGCCGGGTCGCGTCTTCCCGGGAACCGCGGCGGCGCTTTGCCGCCTGTGGTCGCTTTCCGCGCCCTGCCTTGATTTTTGCCATGACCGACCTTACTATTTCTTAAGTCACAGATACGCAACTCGCGCGTCGACGCCAATTCGGTGAAAGATGCGGGGGCGGCGTCTTTTGTGCTACTCGGATTGCGGTTTGGGCGTTGACAATCAGTGGTAAATCACGATTATGCGCACTCCGCCGTCGCGGTGAAAACGCGCGGGGCCGGAGGGGTGCCTGAGTGGTTAAAAGGGACGGGCTGTAAACCCGTTGGCTATGCCTACGTTGGTTCGAATCCAACCCCCTCCACCACTGGTCCGGCGGGCGTGTTTTGATTGGGCGAGATTGGACAGCAAATCCGGTGAATGAGGCAAAGAGGTAGCGGGTCCGAATCGAGATGGGCGGACGTCGTATAATGGCTTATTACCCCAGCCTTCCAAGCTGGAGATGCGGGTTCGATTCCCGCCGTCCGCTCCAATTTGCGCGTACGGCATGCGCGATGGGCTGAAGAATTAGAGAGTGACATTATATATAGGGCGGCCGCGACGCGCGCCCATCGGAAATACGGAAACATCCGCAGGCTAACCAGTAGAAAGAACGAGGCAATGTCGAAAGAGAAGTTTGAGCGAACGAAGCCGCATTGCAACATTGGCACGATTGGTCATGTTGACCATGGGAAGACGACGCTGACGGCGGCGATCACGAAGGTGCTTGCGGAAGGCGGCGGCGCCGATTTCACGGATTACGCCGAGATCGACAAGGCTCCTGAGGAGAAGGAGCGTGGGATTACGATCAACACGGCGCATGTGGAGTATGAGACGGGTAACCGTCACTACGCGCATGTCGATTGCCCGGGTCATGCGGACTACGTGAAGAACATGATCACGGGTGCGGCGCAGATGGACGGTGCGATCCTTGTGGTGAACGCGGCGGACGGTCCGATGCCGCAGACGCGGGAGCATATCCTGTTGGCGCGCCAGGTCGGCGTTCCGGCGATCGTTGTGTACCTGAACAAGGTTGACCAGGTCGACGACGAGGAGCTTCTGGAGCTTGTGGAGCTCGAGGTTCGGGAGCTTCTGTCTTCGTACGACTTCCCGGGCGACGACATTCCGATCGTGAAGGGGTCGGCGCTCGCGGCGCTCGAGAGCCGTGATCCTGAGATCGGGGCGAACACGATCAACGAATTGATGGAACAGGTCGATGCGTATATCCCGCAGCCTGACCGTCCGAAGGACCTGCCGTTCCTGATGCCGATCGAGGACGTGTTCTCGATCTCCGGGCGTGGGACGGTTGTTACGGGCCGGGTTGAGCGGGGCGTCGTGAACGTGGGCGACGAGATCGAGATCGTGGGCATCCGGGAGACGTCGAAGACGGTGTGCACGGGCGTCGAGATGTTCCGGAAGCTGTTGGACCAGGGCGAGGCGGGCGACAACATCGGCGCGCTGCTTCGGGGTATCGACCGCGAAGGTGTCGAGCGCGGCCAGGTTCTGGCGGCGCCGGGGTCGATCACGCCGCACACGAAGTTCAAGTGCGAGTGCTACATCCTGACGAAGGAAGAGGGCGGCCGTCATACGCCGTTCTTCTCGAACTACCGTCCGCAGTTCTACTTCCGGACGACGGACGTTACGGGTTCGGTTGTTCTTCCGGACGGGACGGAGATGGTGATGCCGGGTGACAACATCTCGATGGAAGTGTCGTTGATCGTGCCGATTGCGATGGACGACGGGCTTCGTTTCGCGATCCGTGAAGGCGGCAAGACCGTCGGCGCGGGTGTCGTCACCTCGATCATCGAATAAGGATCGAACAAGGAGTGAGGCCGGGCTTCCGGCAGCATGTGTTCTTAGGAGTGTAGCTCAATTGGTAGAGCGTCGGTCTCCAAAACCGAAGGTTGCGGGTTCGAGTCCCTCCACTCCTGCCAGATTGAGCCGGCCGTCTTCTTTAGGCGGCCATAAACCAGGATAGACGGGACAGTATCATCGCCATGGCAAAGACCAGCCCCGCCCAATTCATCCGCGAAGTGCGCCAGGAAACCAATAAGGTGACCTGGCCGACGCGCAAGGAGACCGGGATCACCACGATCATGGTGTTCCTGATGGTTTTCGTCGCCGCGATCTTCTTCTTCCTGGTGGACAATGTGGCGTCGGGCGCGATCCAGCTCATCCTCGGGATCGGAGGCTAGGGCATGGCGCATCGCTGGTATGTGGTTCACGTGTATTCCGGGTTCGAACGGAAGGTCGCGCAGTCGATCAAGGAGCAGGCGATCCAGAAGGGGCTGGACGAGGATATCGAAGAGGTCCTGGTGCCGACCGAGGAAGTAATTGAAATGCGCCGCGGCTCGAAGGTCAGCGCGGAGCGAAAATTCTTCCCCGGCTATGTCATGGTGAAGATGAACATGAGCGACGAGAGCTGGCATCTCGTCAAGGACACGGCGAAAGTGACCGGGTTTCTGGGTGCCGGCGGCCGGCCGTCGCCGATTAGCAACTCCGAAGCGGAGCGCCTGCTGCATCAGATCAAGGAAGGCGTCGAGCGGCCCAAGCCCTCCGTCACGTTCGAGATCGGCGAGCAGGTGAAGGTTTCGGACGGTCCGTTCGCCTCGTTCAACGGCAATGTGGAAGAGGTCGACGAAGAGAAAGCGCGCCTGAAGGTTTCGGTTTCGATCTTTGGCCGGTCGACGCCGGTGGAACTGGAATACAGCCAGGTTGAGAAATTATAGCGCCGACGGTTGCCGGCGTTGCATCGTGCGGGAGGTCAACCTCCGAAGTCCATGGGGGACCGTACCGCGCAGTCCGTAGAAAGGGACAAATAAATGGCGAAGAAGATCGAGGGCTATATCAAGCTCGAAATTCCGGCGGGGCAGGCCAACCCTTCGCCGCCGGTCGGGCCGGCCCTGGGCCAACGGGGCCTGAACATCATGGAATTCTGTAAGGCGTTCAACGCGGCGACCCAGAACGTGGAGCAGGGGATGCCGATCCCGGTGATCATCACCGCCTACGCGGATCGGACGTTTTCCTTCATCTCCAAGACGCCGCCGGCGAGCTATCTGCTGCGCAAGGCCGCGCGTCTCGACAAAGGGTCGGGCGAACCGGGCCGCGAGGTGGCCGGGCAGGTCACGCGCGCGCAGGTCAAGGAAATTGCCGAGACCAAAATGCCGGATTTGAATGCCAACGATATCGATGCGGCGATGAAGATCATCGAAGGCTCCGCGCGGTCGATGGGTCTAGAGGTGGTGGGGTAATCGATATGCCGAAACTTGGAAAAAGAATGCGGGCGGCCCAGGAAAAGGTTGATGCCGAAACGAGCTACGAGATCGACGAGGGCGTCAAGCTGGTCAAGGAGTTCGCCGTGGCGAAGTTCGACGAGACCGTGGAAATCTCGATGAATCTGGGCATCGACACCCGGCATGCCGACCAGCAGGTCCGAGGCGTCGTGCAGCTTCCGCACGGCACCGGCAAGTCGCTGCGGGTGGCTGTTTTCGCGAAGGACGACAAGGCCGAAGAGGCTAAATCGGCCGGCGCCGACGTGGTTGGTGCGGAAGACCTTGCAGAACAGGTACAGAACGGGCAAATTGACTTCGATCGTGTGGTTGCGACACCAGACATGATGGCAGTGGTCGGGCGGCTAGGGAAAATCCTGGGGCCGCGCGGCCTGATGCCGAATCCGAAATTGGGCTCGGTCACGCCGAATGTCGGTGAAGCGGTTAAGGCGGCGAAAGGCGGCGAAGTACAGTTTCGCGCACAGAAAGAAGGCATCGTCCATGCCGGCATCGGGAAGGCCAGTTTCCCGGAGGCGGCGTTGGCCGAAAACGTGCGCGCGTTCGTCAACGCGATCAGCAAGGCCAAGCCCTCGGGCGCGAAAGGCACCTACATCAAGAAGGTGGCGATCAGCTCGACGATGGGGCCTGGCGTGAAGTTGGATATTTCCGGCGCGGGCAGCGCTGGGTGAGTTTCCGTTTCCGGGTTTCGGCCCGGAAGCGGTTCGATGAGGGGGTGGTTCGCCATTGCTCTCATCACCTGTCCGAGACTGCGGGTGCACTGGGCAAGTAAAACAGCCCAGGGCTTAAACGGGAAACCGGCCGGTAATAGACGGGGGTACAGGACATGGCCGGCAGTGCCGGAAAGTGGCTTGAGCCTCTGGGGCAGGATCCGTCGGACATCCAAAGCGGCACGTTGCCGGGGCGGGTGTTCAGGTGCAACCGACATCAGGCTGCCGAATGAACGGCGGTCTACAGTCAAGCATCGGAGAAATCAGTGGACCGAGCAAAAAAACAGGAGCTGGTCGCTGAACTGCAAGAGACCTTCGAGTCCAACAATCTCGTGGTGGTGACCCAACAGTCGGGTCTTACCGTTTCCGAGGTGTCGGAGCTCCGGAAGCAGATGCGTGAAGCGGGTGCCTCGTTCAAAGTGACGAAGAACCGGCTTGCGAAGATCGCGCTGAAGGGGACGAAGTTCGAAGACCTTTCGGACCATTTTACCGGGCCGACGGCGGTTGCCGCTTCGGAAGATCCGGTAGCGGCCGCAAAGGTTGCTGTGGAGTTCGCCAATAAGAACGAGAAGCTGCAAATCATTTGCGGTTCTCTCGAGACCGAGGCTTTGGATGCCGACGCCATCAAGGCGCTGGCGAAGCTTCCGTCGCTCGACGAACTGCGCGGCAAGATTGTCGGACTAATCCAGGCCCCGGCAACCAAGGTTGCGGGTGTGCTGCAGGCGCCGAGCGGACAGCTCGCGCGTGTGTTTGGCGCATACGGCAGCTCGGACGGTTGATTGCAGAATTGTGAACCAGAGTATCAAAGTTTAAGCCTAGGAGATTGAGTAACAATGGCTAATCTTGAACAGATTGCTGAGGATCTTTCCAACCTCACCGTTCTCGAAGCGGCGGAGTTGTCGAAGATGCTCGAAGAGAAATGGGGTGTTTCCGCCGCGGCGCCGGTCGCCGTTGCGGGCGCAGCCCCGGCGGCGGGCGATGGTGCCGCTGCCGAAGCGAAAGACGAATTCGACGTCGTGCTTGCCAGCATTGGCGACAAGAAGATCAACGTGATCAAAGAAGTCCGGGCGATTACGGGTCTCGGACTGAAGGAAGCGAAGGATCTTGTCGAAAGTGCTCCGAAGCCGGTCAAGGAGGCCGTTTCGAAGGACGAAGCCGAAGAGTTGAAGAAGAAACTGGAAGACGTGGGCGCCTCTGTCGAGCTCAAATAGTGCGGCAGAACGCTCTTAAGTATCCGGCAGGGGCGCGCCTTCGGGCGCAGCCCCTCGCCATGTTTAGTCGGTAATGCAGAGGTGGCCGGGCGTGTCCCGGACCACGGTCGAGGATCAATAATGCCGCAATCCTTTACGGGTCGTAAGCGTATTCGCAAATCGTTCGGGCGTATCGCGGAAGTCGCGCCAATGCCCAACTTGATTGAGGTCCAGAAGACTTCGTATGACCGCTTTCTCCTGCCGGTCCAGAACGGAAGCGACACCAGCATTCCGTCGGGTCTCGAGGAAGCGTTCCGCACGGTATTCCCGATCCGGGATTTTTCCGGACGGGCGCAGCTTGAGTTCGTGAAATACGAACTGGAGGAGCCGAAATACGACGTCGAGGAATGTCAGCAGCGCGACATGACCTATGCAGCGCCGTTGAAGGTGACGCTGCGCTTGGTCGTGTGGGATATCGACGAGGAGACGGGTGCGCGCTCGATCCGCGACATCAAGGAACAAGACGTTTACATGGGCGACATGCCGCTGATGACGCCGAACGGTACGTTCGTCGTGAATGGCACCGAGCGTGTCATCGTCAGCCAGATGCATCGGTCGCCGGGCGTGTTTTTCGACCACGACAAAGGCAAGACCCACTCGTCGGGCAAGTATCTGTTCGCGGCGCGGGTGATCCCGTACCGCGGGTCGTGGCTCGATTTCGAATTCGACGCTAAAGACCTCGTTTTCGTGCGCATCGACCGCCGGCGGAAGCTGCCGGCGACGACGCTGCTTATGGCGCTCGACAACGATGCGACCGAGGCGTTGCGCGAGGAGCGGGCGAAAGAAGGTCTCGAGCTGGAGCCGGGCGAAGCGGTCGGCATGTCGAAGGAAGACATTCTCGACTACTTCTATGACACGGTGACGTTCAAGGAGACCAAGGGCGGCTGGAAAACGCCGTTCGACGCCGAGCGTATGCGCGGCATCAAACTCGATCAGGACCTGATCAACGCGAAATCCGGCAAGGTCGTCGCCGAGGCGGGCCAAAAAGTCACACCGCGGCTGTCGAAGAAACTCGAACAGGCCGGATTGAAAGAAATTCTTGTTCCCGGCGAAGAACTGATCGGCAGATATATCGCGTGCGATCTGGTCAACGAAAGCACGGGAGAGATCTACGCCGAAGCGGGCGAGGAGATCACCGAGGAACTGCTGGAGCAGTTCACGGAGATCGGGATCAAGGAACTGCCGACGCTGAACATCGACCACACCAACGTCGGTCCCTACATCCGCAATTCGCTGGCGAGCGACAAGAACAGTTCGCGCGAAGACGCGCTGATCGACATCTATCGGGTGATGCGCCCGGGCGAGCCGCCGACCTTGGAAACGGCTGAAGCCATGTTGAAAAGCCTGTTCTTCGATTCCGAGCGCTACGACCTGTCGGCCGTTGGCCGGGTCAAGATGAACTCCCGCCTGAACCAGGAAACGCATGACCAGATGCGGACCTTGCGGCGGCAGGACATCTTGGCGATCGTCCGCGTCCTCGTGGACCTTAAGGACGGCCGCGGCGACATCGACGACATCGACCATCTCGGCAACCGCCGCGTCCGGTCGGTCGGCGAGTTGTTGGAAAACCAGTATCGTGTCGGACTGCTGCGCATGGAACGTGCGATCCGCGAGCGGATGAGCACGGTCGAAATCGACAGTGTCATGCCGCACGACCTGATCAACGCGAAACCCGCGGCCGCGGCCGTCCGGGAATTCTTCGGATCGTCGCAGTTGTCGCAGTTCATGGATCAGACGAACCCGCTGTCGGAAATCACCCATAAGCGGCGCCTCTCTGCATTGGGGCCGGGTGGTCTGACGCGCGAGCGCGCGGGCTTCGAGGTCCGCGACGTTCATCCGACGCATTATGGCCGGATTTGTCCCATCGAAACGCCGGAAGGTCCTAATATCGGGCTGATCAACAGCTTGGCCACCTTCGCGCGGATCAATCAATATGGCTTCATCGAGACGCCGTACCGCAAGGTCGAGAACGGCAAGGTGTCCGACGAAGTCCTCTATATGTCGGCGATGGACGAGGGCCGCTACACGGTGGCGCAGGCCAATGCGAAGATGGATGGCCGCGGTAAGCTGACCGAGGAAATGGTGAGTTGCCGGGGCGGCGGTGAGTATATTCTGGCGCGTCCCGAGGACATCGACCTCATCGACGTTTCACCGAAGCAAATCGTCTCGGTGGCGGCGGCGTTGATTCCGTTCCTGGAGAACGACGACGCCAACCGCGCCTTGATGGGCTCGAACATGCAACGTCAGGCGGTGCCGTTGTTGCAGGCCGAAGCGCCTTTCGTCGGCACGGGCATGGAGGAGCGCGTTGCGCGCGACTCCGGTGCGGCCATCGTCGCGCGCCGGTCTGGCGTGGTCGATCAGGTGGACGCGACCCGTATCGTGGTCCGGGCAACGGAAGAGACGGAGGCGGCCGCCTCCGGTGTCGACATCTACAACCTGTTGAAATTCCAACGGTCGAACCAGAACACCTGCATCACGCAGCGCCCGCTGGTGAAGGTCGGTGACCAGGTCGCCAAGGACGACATCATCGCGGACGGCCCGTCGACGCAGCTCGGCGAGCTGGCGCTGGGCCGGAACGTGCTCGTCGCCTTCATGCCGTGGAACGGATACAACTTCGAGGACTCGATCCTGATTTCCGAACGCATCGTTCGGGACGATGTCTTCTCGTCGATCCATATCGAGGAATACGAGGTGATGGCCCGGGATACCAAACTCGGCCAGGAAGAAATCACCCGCGATATCCCGAATGTGGGCGAAGAGGCGTTGAAGGACCTCGACGAAGCCGGCATCGTTTATATCGGTGCCGAAGTGAAGGCGGGCGACATCCTGGTCGGCAAGGTAACGCCGAAGGGCGAGTCGCCGATGACGCCGGAAGAGAAGCTTCTGCGCGCGATCTTCGGCGAAAAGGCATCCGACGTCCGCGATACCTCGTTGCGCGTGCCGCCGGGCGGCATGGGCACGGTCGTGGAGGTGCGGGTGTTCTCGCGGCGCGGCGTCGATAAGGACGAACGTGCGCTCGCCATCGAACGCCAGGAGATCGAACGTCTCGCGAAGGACCGGGACGACGAAAAAGCCATCCTGGAAGGGTCTTTCAACGACCGTCTCGCCGACCGGCTGCGCAACCAGACCGTTGTCAGCGGACCGAAGGGTTTGGCGTCCGGCAAGCGCATCACCGACGCTTTGATGAGCGATTACACGCCGGGTCAATGGCGTCAGATCGTGGTCAAGAACGGATCGGTGAACGACGAACTCGAGGCGCTTAAGAAGCAACACGACGAGTCGATCGATCAGCTGCAGAACCGCTTCGAAGACAAGGTCGAGAAGCTGCAGCGCGGCGACGAATTGCCGCCTGGCGTGATGAAGATGGTCAAGGTCTTTGTGGCGACCAAGCGCAAGCTACAGCCCGGCGATAAGATGGCCGGCCGCCACGGCAACAAGGGCGTCATTTCCAAGATCGTGCCGATCGAGGACATGCCGTATCTCGACGACGGCCAACCGGTCGACGTCGTGCTGAACCCGCTGGGCGTTCCCAGCCGCATGAATGTCGGTCAAATCCTGGAGACGCATTTGGGCTGGGCCAGTCATGGCTTGGGCCGGCAGATTCGGGAAATGGTCGAGGCGGCGCAGAACGGCGTCGGCGGGACGCCCGAGCTGAAGAAGGGGCTTGAGAAGGTCTACGGCAAGGACACGTTCAAGGAAGACATCGCGTCCATGGACGAGCCGCAGATCACCGAGCTTGCCGGCAATCTCGTAAACGGCGTGCCGTTTGCGACGCCGGTCTTCGACGGTGCGCATGAGGACGACATTGTCACCGCGCTGAAAGCGGCGGGGCACGATGTTTCCGGGCAAGTCACGCTCACCGACGGCCAGACCGGCGAGACGTTCTCGCGCAAGGTCACGGTCGGCTTCATCTATATGCTGAAACTGCATCACTTGGTGGACGACAAGATCCATGCGCGGTCGATCGGACCGTACAGCCTGGTGACCCAGCAGCCGTTGGGCGGCAAGGCGCAGTTCGGCGGTCAGCGGTTCGGCGAGATGGAGGTCTGGGCGCTTGAAGCCTACGGCGCAGCCTACACCTTGCAGGAAATGCTGACGGTGAAATCGGATGACGTATCCGGGCGGACAAAGGTCTACGAGGCCATTGTGCGCGGCGACGACACGTTCGAAGCCGGCATTCCGGAATCCTTCAACGTTCTCGTCAAAGAACTGCGTTCGCTCGGCCTCAATGTCGAGTTGATGCAGGAGAACGTCTAAGCAGTTTTACGGCCCATGACATGGTTCCCACCGATGGTGGTGCGAACCGATAGGTCAGGAGAGACTTGATGAACGAGTTGATGAACATTTTCGGCCAGCCGACGGGCCCGCAAGGGTTCGATCACATTCGCATCTCGCTTGCCAGCCCGGATCGCATCCGGTCCTGGTCCTATGGTGAGATCAAGAAGCCGGAAACGATCAACTATCGAACCTTTAAGCCGGAGCGGGACGGCCTGTTCTGCGCGCGCATTTTCGGTCCGATCAAGGATTACGAGTGCCTGTGCGGTAAATACAAGCGCATGAAGTATCGCGGCATCATCTGCGAAAAGTGCGGTGTCGAAGTCACCCTCTCCAAGGTCCGGCGCGAGCGCATGGGCCATATCGAGCTGGCCTCGCCGGTGGCCCACATCTGGTTCCTGAAGTCGCTACCCAGCCGGATCGGCTTGCTGCTCGATATGACGCTTAAAGAGCTGGAGCGGATTCTCTACTTCGAGAATTACATCGTCATCGAGCCCGGATTGACCGCATTGAAGGAGCGGCAGCTCCTCAGTGAGGAAGAGTATCTTGACGCCCAGGACGAGTATGGCGACGAGAACTTCACCGCGAAGATCGGCGCGGAGGCGCTGCTCGACATGCTCTGCGCCATCGACCTCGAGGCCGAGCGGGAACAGGTTCGCGTCGATCTTCGGGAGACCGGCTCTGAAGCGAAGCGCAAGAAATATGTCAAGCGCCTCAAGCTGATCGAGGCCTTTATCGAATCCAACACCCGCCCCGAATGGATGATCCTGTCGGTCATTCCGGTTATTCCGCCGGAGCTGCGCCCGCTGGTCCCGCTCGATGGCGGCCGGTTCGCCACGTCGGACCTGAACGACCTGTATCGCCGGGTCATCAACCGGAACAACCGCCTGAAGCGGCTCATCGAGTTACGCGCGCCGGAGATCATCGTCCGGAACGAAAAGCGGATGCTGCAAGAAGCGGTGGACGCCCTGTTCGATAACGGCCGCCGCGGCCGGGTGATCACGGGCGCCAATAAGCGGCCGTTGAAATCGCTGTCCGATATGCTGAAGGGCAAGCAGGGACGGTTCCGTCAGAATCTGCTCGGCAAGCGCGTCGACTATTCCGGCCGCTCGGTCATCGTGGTCGGCCCGGAATTGATGCTGCACCAATGCGGCCTGCCGAAGAAGATGGCGTTGGAACTGTTTAAGCCGTTCATCTATTCGCGGCTCGAGGTCTATGGCATGGCGTCCACGATCAAGGCCGCCAAGCGCATGGTCGAAAAGGAGCGGCCGGAAGTCTGGGACATCCTGGAAGAGGTGATCCGCGAACATCCGGTCCTGCTGAACCGGGCGCCGACGCTGCATCGCCTCGGCATCCAGGCATTCGAGCCGGTGCTAATCGAGGGCAAGGCGATCCAGCTTCATCCGCTGGTTTGCGCGGCATTCAATGCCGACTTCGACGGTGACCAGATGGCGGTCCACGTGCCGCTATCGATGGAAGCCCAGCTCGAGGCGCGCGTCCTGATGATGTCGACCAACAACATCCTGTCGCCGGCGAACGGCAAGCCGATTATCGTGCCGTCGCAGGATATCGTTCTCGGCCTGTACTATCTGTCGCTCGAGAAACCCGAGCGGGTCGGCGCGGCGTTGGAACTCAGCAAGCAGGACGAACTCGCGGCGGGTATCGAAAGCAAGGACTTGATCGTCCTCGAAACCGAAAATCAGACCGTCGTCGACGTCGGGCCGGACGACATGACCAAGACCTGGCGTGCCATCAAGGGTGGCAAGATGACGGTTCATCGCGTGCCCCGTTTCGCCACGGTCGGCGAGATCGAGCACGCGTTATCGACCGACTCCATCGACCTGAATGCTCGAATCAAGGCGCGTTACGAGACCGTCGACGAGAAGGGCGAGACCGTGGTTCGGTCAGTGCTTTCCACGCCGGGCCGGATGCTGATGTCGCAGATCTTGCCGCGCAGCCCTTTGGTCCCGTTCGAATTGATCAACCAGCTGCTGACCAAGAAGGAGATCACCCACGTTATCGATCAGGTGTATCGCCACTGCGGTCAGAAGGAGACCTGCATCTTTGCCGACCGGCTGATGCAGATGGGTTTCCGCCATGCCTGCACCGCCGGTATTTCCTTCGGTAAGGACGATCTCATCATTCCCGCCGCCAAGCAGTCGCTGATCGGCGAAGCGAAAGAGAAGATCAAGGAATACGAGCAGCAGTATCTCGACGGCCTGATCACCAAAGGCGAGAAATACAACAAGGTGGTCGATGTCTGGTCCGAATGCGGCGATCTTGTCGCCGACGAGATGATGAACGCCATGGAGGCCGGCGAAGAAGGCGAGGTCAACTCGGTCTTCATGATGGCCCATTCCGGCGCGCGTGGCTCGGCGGCGCAGATCAAGCAGCTTGCCGGCATGCGCGGCCTGATGGCCAAGCCGAGCGGCGAAATCATCGAAACGCCGATCATTTCGAACTTCAAGGAAGGCTTGAGCGTTCTCGAGTACTTCAACTCGACGCATGGCGCGCGGAAGGGTTTGGCGGATACGGCGTTGAAGACCGCCAACTCCGGTTATCTGACCCGCCGTCTCGTCGACGTGGCACAGGATTGCATCATCGTCGAAGACGATTGCGGGACGACGGAAGGCCTGGCCATGGTCGCGGTCATCGAGGGCGGCGACGTTATCGAGGAACTGGCCGAACGGATTGTCGGCCGCCATGCGGCGGTCGATATCGTCGATCCGGAGACGAAAAAGGTCATCGTCAAGGGCGGCGACTTGATCGACGAGGAAAGCCTCGACGCGATCGAAACCGCCGGGTTGGACCATGTCCGCGTCCGGTCGGTCCTGACCTGCGAGAGCAAGGGCGGCGCCTGCGGCAAATGCTATGGGCGTGATCTGGCGCGCGGCACGAAGGTCAACATGGGTGAGGCGGTCGGCGTGATCGCGGCCCAGTCGATCGGTGAGCCGGGCACGCAGCTGACGATGCGGACCTTCCACATCGGCGGCGCGGCGCAGGTCGCCGAGCAGTCTGGCTTCGAAACCACCATCGATGGCACCGTCGTCATTTCGAACGGCAACCTCGTGACCGACTCCAGCGGCCGCGACGTGGTCATGAACCGCAGCACCGAAATCGGCGTCCGAGATGCGCAGAAACGGGAGCGCGTGCGCCATCGTATTCCGTATGGCGCCCGGCTGCTGGTTAAGGACGGCGGAACCGTCTCGAAGGGCGACCGTCTCGCGGAGTGGGACCCGTACACGATTCCGATCATCACCGAGAAGGACGGCATCGCGA
The DNA here is from genome assembly GCA_965228425.1 of Alphaproteobacteria bacterium. Classification (GTDB taxonomy): domain Bacteria; phylum Pseudomonadota; class Alphaproteobacteria; order UBA8366; family UBA8366; genus JAJFJD01. Next base: position 2,344,063 of record OZ245815.1, read on the forward strand.
ACTATGTCGACCTTGTCGGCGGTGTTTCGATGCGAGAAGCAGTGGACGAGACCACGGGCATTTCGAGCAAGGTGGTGACCGATTGGAAGCAGCAGCCGAAGGGCGCCGACCTGCGGCCGCGGATCACGCTGCGCGACAAGAAGGGCGAAGTGATCAAGCTCTCGAACGAGCTTGAGGCGCGTTACTTCCTGTCGGTGGATGCCATTCTGTCGGTCGAGAACGGCCAGGCGGTCAAGGCAGGCGACGTGTTGGCGCGTATCCCGCGCGAGGCGTCGAAAACCCGAGATATCACGGGTGGTCTGCCGCGTGTCGCCGAGTTGTTCGAGGCACGCCGGCCGAAAGACTTCGCGATCATCACCAACGCCGATGGCCGTGTCGAATTCGGCAAGGACTACAAGACCAAGCGGCGAATCGTCGTGGTCCCGCCGGAGGAAGATAAGGAGCCGAGCGAATATCTCGTCCCGAAGGGCAAGCATATTACCGTTCAGGAGGGCGATTTCGTCCAGAAGGGTGATTTGCTGATGGACGGCAACCCGGTGCCGCACGACATCCTGGAGGTCATGGGTGTCGAGGCGCTGGCGGATTACCTGGTTAAGGAAATCCAGGACGTCTACCGGCTCCAGGGTGTGAAGATCAACGACAAGCATATCGAGGTGATCGTTCGCCAGATGCTCCAGAAAGTGGAGATTTCCGATCCTGGCGATAGCATCATGCTCACCGGCGAGCAGATCGACCGCGAGGAGTTCGACGAGAACAACAACCGGACGACTGCCGATGGCGGGAAGGCGGCCTCTGGCACGCCGGTCCTCCAGGGCATCACGAAGGCCTCGCTGCAGACCAAGTCCTTCATTTCCGCGGCCTCCTTCCAGGAGACCACCCGGGTGCTGACCGAAGCAGCAGTGAACGGCAAGATCGATACGCTTGAAGGGCTTAAGGAAAATGTCATTGTCGGCCGCCTGATCCCGGCGGGTACCGGCAGTGTCATGAACCGTCTGAAGATCGTCGCGGCCGAGCGTGACCGCGAGCTTGCCGCCGTGCAGGCTCAGGAAAGCCCGGCCATCGAAACCGCTGGTCTGGACGACGATAACAAGGACCAGTCGGAGCAATCGGAGGTCGCCTAGGACGTAAAATCGGGACGTGCCGCCGCCTGATCCGGGCTTCCGGAAGCGCGGGCGGCGGCACTGCTCGAAAGTCGCCGAAACGGTCAGAAAAGCGCGATCTTTTGCTTGACGCCCTATAGGGCCGTTACTAGTATGCGCGACTTCTTGAAGGAGCTAGGTAGTAGCGGCTGGCGTAGGGAGGCTAGGCCATGCCACTAGACACAGCTTCGGGAACATAGAGCTTTGACATAAGCCGGAAAGCCGGCTGCAAATTCGGTCCGCGTGGCCCGCAGTGAAGCAAAATGTGTGCTTTGCTGGCGGACTTCGTCATTTTGTCCTACCGGTATTTTGGTGGGGTGCTGGGCGGCACGAAACTGGAGCGAATCCCGGCGGTGCTCCACAGGGTAACGAGTATCTCGCTGGGTGTGACGAGGAGGATTGAGGGCTAGCATGCCGACGATCAATCAACTGATCCGAAAGGGTCGACACGACAAGCCGACCCGGAACAAGGTTCCGGCGCTCGAAGCGTGTCCCCAGAAGCGCGGCGTTTGCACGCGCGTTTATACGACGACGCCGAAAAAGCCGAACTCGGCTTTGCGTAAGGTCGCTCGCGTACGCCTGACCAACGGGTTCGAAGTGACCAGCTACATCCCGGGTGAGGGGCATAACCTGCAGGAACATTCGGTGGTGATGATCCGTGGTGGACGGGTCAAGGACCTGCCGGGCGTTCGTTATCACATCATTCGCGGAACGCTCGACACGCAGGGTGTCGACGACCGCAGGCAGCGCCGTTCGAAATACGGCGCCAAACGGCCTAAGTAGGACGGCGGGAAAAGACAATGTCGAGACGTCGACGCGCAGAAAAGCGCGAAATTATTCCAGACGCCAAGTTCGGCGACACGACCGTCAGCAAGTTCATGAACAGCGTCATGCTGGATGGCAAGAAGTCGGTCGCGGAGCGGATCGTATACGGGGCACTCGATATCCTCGAGCAGAAGACCGGAAACGATCCGGTGAAGGCGTTTCACGATGCAGTCGAGAATGTGAAGCCGCACTTGGAAGTGCGGTCGCGGCGCGTTGGCGGTGCGACCTATCAGGTGCCGATGGAGGTCCGGTCCGACCGGGCGCAGGCATTGGCCTTCCGGTGGATCATTCAGACGGCACGCAGCCGCGGCGAAAACACAATGACAGAGCGGCTCTCGGGGGAACTTCTTGATGCGGCGAATAATCGCGGCGCGGCAGTCAAGAAGCGGGAAGACACGCACCGCATGGCCGAGGCCAACCGCGCCTTTTCCCATTACCGCTGGTAAACAACTCCTTTACTGGACTGAAAAGCCATGGCACGCACGACACCCATTGAGCGCTATCGCAACATCGGCATCATGGCGCATATTGATGCCGGGAAGACCACGACGACGGAGCGCGTCCTTTATTACACCGGCCGGTCGCACAAGATCGGTGAAGTCCATGACGGCAACGCCACAATGGACTGGATGGAACAGGAACAGGAGCGCGGCATCACGATTACGTCCGCCGCGACCACCGCGGAGTGGCGCGATCATCGCGTGAACATTATCGACACGCCGGGCCACGTGGACTTCACGATCGAGGTCGAGCGCAGCCTGCGGGTCCTGGACGGCGCGATTACGGTATTCGACAGTGTCGCGGGCGTGGAACCCCAATCCGAGACAGTATGGCGGCAGGCCGACAAATACGGCGTGCCGCGTATTTGTTTCGTCAACAAGATGGACCGGATCGGCGCGGACTTCTTCCGCTGTGTCGATATGATCAAGGATCGTCTTGGGGCGCAGCCGCTGGTCATGCAATTGCCGATCGGTGCCGAGGACAGTTTCGTCGGTGTGGTCGATCTGGTGCGCATGAAGGCGATTGTCTGGAAAGACGAGACGCTCGGCGCCGAGTTCGAAGCGCAAGACATCCCGGCGGACCTGGCGGATCAAGCGGCCGAGTATCGCGAGATGCTTGTCGAGAGCGCGATCGAGCAGGACGACGCCGCAATGGAAGCGTATCTCGAAGGTACGGAGCCCAGCGAAGAGACGCTGATCGCCTGCATCCGTAAAGGCACGATCGGTGGTGCCTTCGTTCCCGTATTTCTTGGATCAGCGTTTAAGAACAAGGGTGTGCAGCCACTTCTTGACGCCGTGGTTGACTATCTGCCGTCGCCGTTGGACGTGCCGCCGATGCAAGGCGTGCTGCCGAACGACGAACCGGCCGAACGCAAATCGTCGGACGACGAGCCGTTCTCGGCACTGGCGTTCAAGATCATGACCGATCCGTTCGTCGGGTCGTTGACGTTTGTGCGCGTCTATTCGGGCGTCCTCAATTCGGGCACCGGCGTACTGAATTCTGTCAAAGACAATAAAGAGCGTATTGGCCGCATGCTGCTCATGCATGCCAATCACCGGGAAGACATCAAAGAGGCTCGCGCCGGCGACATCGTCGCCATTGCGGGCCTTAAGAATGTCACCACGGGCGACACGCTGTGTGCCGGTCAGCACGCGATCATCCTGGAAAAAATGGAATTCCCCGACCCGGTCATCGAGATCGCGGTCGAGCCGAAGACCAAGGGCGACCATGACAAGTTGTCGGTGGCATTGGCACGGCTTGCGCAGGAAGATCCGAGTTTCCGGGTCACGTCCGATGAGGAAAGCGGCCAGACTGTGCTCAAGGGCATGGGCGAGCTGCATCTCGAGATCATCGTCGATCGCTTGAAGCGCGAGTTCAACGTGGATGCCAACATCGGCGCGCCCCAGGTGGCGTACCGCGAGACGATCAGCAAAGCCTACGATTGCGACTACACGCATAAGAAACAGACCGGCGGCTCCGGTCAGTTCGCGCGCGTCCAATTGCTGTTCGAGCCGGGTGAGCCGGGGGCTGGTTACGAATTCGAAAGCAAGGTCGTCGGCGGATCGGTGCCGCGGGAGTACATTCCCGGCGTCGAAAAGGGATTGGCGTCAGCGCGCGAAAGCGGTGTGCTGCTCGGTTTCCCCGTGATTGACTTCAAGGTGACCTTGCATGACGGCGCGTCGCATGACGTGGACTCCTCGGTCATGGCCTTCGAGATTGCCGCGCGGGCGGCATTCCGGGAAGCCATGCAGAAAGCGAGCCCGAAACTGCTCGAGCCGATCATGAAGGTCGAGGTGGTGACGCCGGATGACTATTTGGGCGCCGTGAACGGCGACCTGGCGAGCCGGCGCGGTCAGGTGCAAAGCACCGAGATCCGCGGTAATGCGCAGGTCATCAACGCGATGGTGCCGCTGATGAACATGTTCGGTTACATCAATACGTTGCGATCCCAGACTCAGGGTCGGGCGCAATTCACGATGCAATTCGATCACTATGCTGAAGTGCCTCAATCCGTTGCGGAAGAGGTACGCGAGAAGTTGGCCTAATTAACGAGCGGGAACTGGGATTCTAGACCAATGTCGAAAGAGAAGTTTGAGCGAACGAAGCCGCATTGCAACATTGGCACGATTGGTCATGTTGACCATGGGAAGACGACGCTGACGGCGGCGATCACGAAGGTGCTTGCGGAAGGCGGCGGCGCCGATTTCACGGATTACGCCGAGATCGACAAGGCTCCTGAGGAGAAGGAGCGTGGGATTACGATCAACACGGCGCATGTGGAGTATGAGACGGGTAACCGTCACTACGCGCATGTCGATTGCCCGGGTCACGCGGACTACGTGAAGAACATGATCACGGGTGCGGCGCAGATGGACGGTGCGATCCTTGTGGTGAACGCGGCGGACGGTCCGATGCCGCAGACGCGGGAGCATATCCTGTTGGCGCGCCAGGTCGGCGTTCCGGCGATCGTTGTGTACCTGAACAAGGTTGACCAGGTCGACGACGAGGAGCTTCTGGAGCTTGTGGAGCTCGAGGTTCGGGAGCTTCTGTCTTCGTACGACTTCCCGGGCGACGACATTCCGATCGTGAAGGGGTCGGCGCTCGCGGCGCTCGAGAGCCGTGATCCTGAGATCGGGGCGAACACGATCAACGAATTGATGGAACAGGTCGATGCGTATATCCCGCAGCCTGACCGTCCGAAGGACCTGCCGTTCCTGATGCCGATCGAGGACGTGTTCTCGATCTCCGGGCGTGGGACGGTTGTTACGGGCCGGGTTGAGCGGGGCGTCGTGAACGTGGGCGACGAGATCGAGATCGTGGGCATCCGGGAGACGTCGAAGACGGTGTGCACGGGTGTCGAGATGTTCCGGAAGCTTCTGGACCAGGGCGAGGCGGGCGACAACATCGGCGCGCTGCTTCGGGGTATCGACCGCGAAGGTGTCGAGCGCGGCCAGGTTCTGGCGGCGCCGGGGTCGATCACGCCGCACACGAAGTTCAAGTGCGAGTGCTACATCCTGACGAAGGAAGAGGGCGGTCGTCATACGCCGTTCTTCTCGAACTACCGTCCGCAGTTCTACTTCCGGACGACGGACGTTACGGGTTCGGTTGTTCTTCCGGACGGGACGGAGATGGTGATGCCGGGTGACAACATCTCGATGGAAGTGTCGTTGATCGTGCCGATTGCGATGGACGACGGGCTTCGTTTCGCGATCCGTGAAGGCGGCAAGACCGTCGGCGCGGGTGTCGTCACCTCGATCATCGAATAAGGAAAGATGCCGGATCAGAGCGCCCTCAACTGGGCGCTCTTTTTTGGAGGATAGTGGAATGGATAACCAAAATATTCGGATCCGGTTGAAGGCGTTCGATCACCGTGTGCTCGATCAATCGACGCAGGAGATCGTCAATACCGCGAAGCGGACTGGTGCGCAGGTGCGTGGCCCCATTCCCATGCCGACGCGTATCGAACGGGTCACCGTTCTGCGGGGACCGCATATTGATAAGAAGAGTCGCGAACAGTTCGAGATTCGCACGCATAAGCGGCTTCTCGACATCGTCGACCCAACGCCGCAAACGGTGGATGCCCTGATGAAGCTCGATCTGGCATCCGGCGTTGACGTTGAAATCAAACTCTAACGGCGTTGTTTTCAGGGAACGGTGAGCGTTATGCGTAGCGGATTGATCGCACGGAAAAAGGGAATGACCCGCGTCTTTACGGACGATGGGCGACATGTTCCCGTAACGGTGCTGGCCATTGACGAGTGCCAGGTCGTTTCGGTGCGGACGGACGAGAAAGACGGCTATTCGGCGGTTCAGTTGGGCGCTGGGAAGGCCAAGGCCAAGAACACGACCAACGCGATGCGCGGACATTTCGCCAAAGGCAAGGTCGAGCCGAAGATGAAAGTGGCCGAGTTTCGGGTCAGTCCGGACGGGTTGCTTGACGTCGGCGTGGAATTGTCGGCCGAACATTTCATCGCCGGTCAGAAGGTCGATGTAACGGGAACGAGCATCGGCAAGGGCTTTGCCGGTGCGATGAAGCGGCACGGCTTCGGCGGTCTCCGCGCCAGCCACGGCGTGTCGATCTCGCATCGCTCGCATGGTTCCACCGGTCAATGCCAGGATCCGGGTAAAGTCTTCAAAGGTAAGAAGATGGCCGGCCAGATGGGCAATACACAGGTGACCGCGCAGAACCTCGAGGTCGTATCGACCGACGGGGATGCGGGACTCGTCCTGGTGAAGGGCGCTGTCCCTGGATCGCGGGAAGGCTGGGTCCTCGTGCGGGACGCGGTGAAGGTGCCGCAGCCCGAAGACGTCCCGTTCCCGGGCGCCGTCAAAGGCGGCGCGGCGGCGGCAGCGGATGCGCCGGCGGAGGACGACACGGCAGAGGCCGCCCCCGAGGGCGACGCGGCCCCCGAAGAGAAGACCGAGGATGTGAAGAATGAAGAGTAAAGTCATCACCCTCGACAACAAGGCCGCGGGCGACATCGAGTTGAACGATGCCGTTTTCGGGACGGAAGTCCGCAAGGATATCCTGTCGCGAATGGTCAACTATCAATTGGCCAAGCGCCGCGCCGGCACGCATAAGGTGAAGACGCGCGGCGAGATCTCCGGCTCGACGGCCAAGCCGTTCCGCCAAAAGGGAACCGGCCGGGCGCGACAGGGCACCATTCGGGCGACCCAAATGCGGGGCGGCGCCACGGTATTCGGCCCGGTTGTCCGCGATCATGGGCATAAGCTGCCGAAAAAGGTGCGGCGTTCCGCAATGTGTGCGGCCCTGTCCTCGAAACAGGCCGACGGCAAGCTGATCATCGTCGACGAGGTTGCGCTCAAGGATAGCAAGACCAAGGCCTTGATCGAGAAGCTCGGAAAGCTCGGCGTTTCGAGCGCCTTGATCGTGGCGGGCGCCCAGGTCGATGAGAATTTCGCCCGGGCTGCGAAGAATATCGCGGGTGTCGATGTGCTGCCGACGCAGGGCGCCAATGTTTACGACATTTTGCGGCGCGACACGCTGGTGCTGACGCGTGAAGCGGTTGAGACGCTGGAGGCGCGGCTAACATGAGCTGGAAGTATTTCAATAAGCAAACGGTCAGCAACGAGCGCCGGTTCGAGCTGCTTCGTTTTCCGGTGATCACCGAGAAGGCGACGTTGGGCTCCGAGCATAACCAGGTCACTTTCCGGGTTCCGCTCGACGCGAGCAAGCCGGAGATCAAATTGGCCGTCGAGCAGGTGTTCGACGTGAAGGTGGTTTCGGTCAACACGCTGCGCCAAAAGGGCAAGACAAAAGTCTTCCGCGGCCGGAAGGGCCGTCGGAACGACTATAAGAAAGCGGTCGTGCGGCTCGAGGAAGGCCACTCGATCGACGTGACGACAGGGATCTAATCGCATGGCCTTGAAGAATTTCAATCCGATTACGCCCGGTATGCGCCAATTGGTGCTGGTGGACCGGTCGACGCTCTATAAAGGTAAGCCGGTCAAGAGCTTGACCGAAGGTCTTACGAAAAAGGGTGGACGTAACAACACCGGTCGCATCACCGCGCGTCGCCGGGGTGGCGGCCACAAGCGTCGGTACCGTGTGGTCGATTTCAAGCGGCGGAAGTTCGATATGGCGGCGACGGTCGAGCGTATCGAGTACGACCCGAATCGCACGGCGTATATTGCGCTGCTTAAGTACAGCGACGGTGAGCTGGCCTATATTTTGGCGCCGCAGCGTTTGCGCACGGGCGACAGTGTCGTGGCTGGTGACCGGGTCGACGTGAAGCCCGGTAATGCGATGCCGCTCAATAACATTCCCGTCGGCACGATTATCCACAACGTGGAGATGAAGCCGGGCAAAGGCGGTCAGATTGCCCGTTCCGCCGGGACATACGTTCAGTTGGTGGGACGCGACCAGGGATATGCACAATTGAAGCTGTCCTCGGGCGAGCTGCGCATGGTGCGCGGCGAGTGCATGGCGACGATTGGCGCCGTGTCCAACCCGGACCAGTCCAACATCAACTTGGGCAAGGCGGGGCGGAAACGCTGGATCGGCAAACGGCCGGCGGTGCGCGGCGTCGCGATGAACCCGGTCGATCATCCGCATGGCGGCGGCGAAGGCCGTACGTCGGGTGGCCGTCATCCGGTTACCCCGTGGGGTAAGCCGACCAAGGGCAAGCGTACCCGGGCGCCGAAGAAGCCCAGCAACAAGCTGATCATCCGGCGACGCCGGTCGAGAAAGTAGAGACAGGAGTAGACAGTCGTGGCGCGATCCGTATGGAAAGGTCCATTTGTAGACGGGTATCTGCTGAAAAAGGCAGAGGCGGCCCGCGGTTCCGGCCGGAACGACGTGATCAAGACATGGTCGCGACGGTCGACGATCTTGCCGCAATTCGTGGGGCTGACCTTCGGCGTCTACAACGGCCAGAAGTTCATTCCGGTGTTGGTCACCGAAAACATGATTGGGCATAAGTTCGGCGAGTTTTCGCCGACCCGCACCTTCTACGGCCACGCGGCCGACAAGAAGGCGAAGAGAGGCTGAGGCGATGGGTAAACCGAAGGGCGAACGTCGGTTGAGCGATGACGAGGCGCGGGCGATCTCCCGGCACATCCGGACGAGTCCCCAGAAGCTGAACGTGGTTGCCGCAGCGATCCGCGGCAAGAATGCCGACGCAGCGTTGGCTGAGTTGACGTTTTCGAACCGGCGCGTCTCGAATGACGTGCGGAAGGTTCTTGAATCGGCGATCGCCAATGCGGAGAACAACCATCAACTGGATGTCGACCGGTTGTTTGTGAAAGAAGCCTATGTCGGCAAAACGCTGGTGATGAAGCGGTTTCGCGCACGGGCGCGGGGGCGTGTCGGCCGAATTCAGAAGCCGATGAGCAATTTGACCGTCGTGGTCAAGGAACGCGAGGAGGCCGAATAATGGGCCATAAAGTCAGCCCCGTCGGGCTTCGGCTCGGAATCAACCGGACCTGGGATTCACGGTGGTTCGCCGGCCGCGAGTACGGCGAGCTTCTGCATCAGGACCTCAAGCTGCGCGACTATATCATGGACCGTCTCAGCCAGGCCGGGGTATCCCGCGTGGTCATCGAGCGGCCCGCAAAGAAGGCGCGCATCACGATCCACACGGCGCGGCCGGGTGTCGTCATCGGCAAAAAGGGCGCGGATATCGAAAAGCTGCGCCAGGATGTCGCCAAGATGACCGAGGGCGAGGTTGCGCTGAACATCGTGGAAATCCGCAAGCCGGAGATCGACGCGAAACTTGTCGCCGAGAACATCGCCCAGCAACTGGTGCGCCGCGTCGCCTTCCGCCGTGCGATGAAGCGGGCGGTTCAGTCGGCCATGCGCCTTGGCGCGGAAGGCATCCGGATCAACTGCGGCGGCCGCCTCGGCGGCGCGGAAATTGCCCGGACCGAATGGTATCGCGAAGGCCGTGTGCCGCTGCACACGCTGCGGGCGGATATCGATTACGGCACGGCGACCGCGAAAACCACCTATGGCACGTGTGGCGTAAAGGTGTGGGTGTTTAAGGGCGAAATTCTTGCGCATGACCCGATGGCGCAGGACAAGCGCCTCCAGGAGCAGCAGCTTCGCTAGGCGTTTTGCCGGCGACGCGATGAAGGTGAGATAGGGACCGATGCTTAGTCCAAAGAGAACAAAGTTCCGCAAGCAGCACAAAGGCCGTGTCCGTGGCATGGCTAAAGGCGGCACGGATATCAACTTCGGCAGTTACGGCCTTAAGGCGATCACGCCGGGGCGTGTGACGGCCCGCCAGATCGAAGCCGCCCGCCGGGCGATTACGCGTCATATCCGCCGCGCAGGCCGCGTGTGGATCCGCGTGTTTCCCGATGTGCCGGTCAGCCAAAAGCCCGCCGAAGTCCGGATGGGTAAGGGTAAGGGCTCGCCCGAGTATTGGATGTGCCGGGTCAAGCCGGGCCGCGTCATGTTCGAGTTGGACGGCGTGGACAAGGAAATTGCCCGCAAGGCGTTCGAATTGGCGTCGGCGAAGCTGCCATTGAAGACAAAATTCGTAACCCGGTTGGGAGGCTAGGAGCATTCGATGAAAGCCGAGGATGTTCGCCAGAAGACCGACGACGAATTGGGCGAGTTGCTGCTCGACCTGCGGAAGGAAGCGTTCAACCTTCGCTTCCAGCAAGCGAGCGGCCAGCTTGAGAATACGGCGCGTATTCGTGAAGTGCGGCGCGATATCGCACGCATAAAGACGACGCTGCACACGCGCAAACCGGCATCGTAGAGGATCGGCAAAATGCCAAGACGGGTATTTCAGGGAGTTGTCCAGAAGGACGCGAAAGACAAGACGGTCGTCGTCAAGGTCGAACGTCTGGTTAAGCACCCTTTGTATAAGAAGTTCATTCGCCGGTCGAAGAAGTACATGGCGCATGATGAGGGCAACGCGAGCAAGGCCGGTGATCTGGTCCGCATTCGCGAATGCCGGCCGCTTTCCAAGCGTAAGCGCTGGGAAATTTTGGGCGAGACGGCAGGTTAGAGCGGGCGCGGAGGAGAGTAAGTCATGATCCAGATGCAAACCAATCTTGATGTTGCGGACAATTCCGGTGCTCGCCGGGTCCAGTGCATCAAGGTGCTCGGCGGCTCCAAACGGATGACCGCCGGCATCGGCGACATCATCGTGGTGTCGGTCAAAGAGGCAATTCCGCGCGGGCGTGTGAAGAAGGGCGACATTCACAAGGCGGTTATCGTCCGCACGGCCAAGGAAGTGCGCCGGGACGACGGCACGGCGATCCGGTTCGACCGCAATGCGGCGGTGCTGATCAACAATCAGCAGGAACCGATCGGCACCCGTATCTTCGGTCCGGTCACGCGCGAACTGCGGCAGAAGCAGTTCATGAAGATCATATCGCTAGCGCCCGAGGTGTTGTGATGGCGGCAAAAGTAAGAAAAGGCGATCGCGTCGTCATGCTTACCGGCAAGGACAAGGGTAAGTCGGGTGAGGTGGTCCAGGTCCTTCCGAAGGACAAGCGCATCATCGTGTCCGGTGTGAATATGGTGAAGCGCCATACCGCGCCGTCGCAGACGAACGCGGGCGGGATTGTCGAGAAAGAGGCGTCGGTTCACGTGTCGAACGTGGCGCACCTGGATCCGAAGGACGACAAACCGACACGTGTCGGATTCAAGATGCTCGATGGGGACCGCAAGGTGCGCTACGCGAAGCGCTCCGGCGAAGTCATCGATAGTTGAGAAGGTAGTGCGAGCTGATGGCTGAGACTGAATACACACCGCGGCTGAAAGAGCATTATCAGAGCGCCGTCAGGCAGACTCTGATCGATGAATACAAGTACGCGAATCCGATGTCCGTTCCGCGGCTGGATAAAATCGTCGTCAATGTCGGTGTCGGCGAAGCGGTCGGCGACTCGAAGAAGATCGATGCCGTCTGCGCGGATATCGCGGCGGTCAGCGGTCAAAAGCCGATCGTGACGCGGGCACGGCAGTCGATCGCGAACTTCAAGCTTCGCGAAGGCATGCCGATCGGCGCCAAGGTCACGCTGCGGCGCGACCGGATGTATGAATTCCTGGACCGGCTGGTCACGGTGGCCCTGCCGCGCGTCCGGGATTTTCGGGGATTGTCTCCCAACAGTTTCGACGGCAACGGCAACTATGCCTTGGGGCTCAAGGAACAGATCGTTTTCCCGGAAATCGATTACGACAAGGTGGATGCAATTCGCGGCATGGATGTCGTGATTTGCACGACAGCACAGACCGATGAGGAAGCGAGACTGCTTCTCAAAGGTTTCGATTTACCGTTCCAGAATTAAGCGTCTGGCGGAGGAGCAGGTTACATATGGCCAAGAAAAGCGCGATCGAGAAGAACAAGCGTCGAGCGCGGATGTCCAAGAAGTTTGCGTCCAAGCGGGCGCGGCTCAAGGCAATCGCAAGCGACCGGGACCTCCCGGCGGAAGAGCGTTTCGATGCCCGTTTGAAACTCGCGGAGCTGCCGCGGAATTCAGCGCCGAACCGCATCCGCAACCGGTGTGAGTTGTCGGGACGCCCGCGTGCGTATTACCGCAAATTCAAGATTTCTCGCATTGCTTTGCGCGATCTCGCGTCGTCGGGGCACATCCCCGGCATGGTTAAGGCCAGTTGGTAGGAGATAGACTGTAATGTCGATGAGCGATCCTATGGGCGATATGCTCACGCGCATTCGGAATGCGCAGCGGGTCGGCAAGAACACCGTGAGCTGCCCGGCGTCCAAGTTTCGGGCCAACGTCCTCGGTGTGCTGGAACGTGAAGGATTCATTCGTGGATTCAGTTGGGCGGAATTGCGTCAGGGCATTCCCGAGCTGACCATCGAATTAAAGTATTCGGAAGGCGAGCCGGTTATTCGCGAGATCAATCGTGTGTCGCGGCCTGGTCGCCGGGTTTATTCCAAGATCAAAGATCTCCAGCGGATCTATAACGGTCTTGGCATATCGATCCTGTCGACGCCGCGCGGCGTGATGTCGGATGCGGAAGCACGCGAAGCCAATGTTGGCGGCGAAGTGCTCTGCCGGGTGTTTTAGGAGAGAACCATGTCACGTGTTGGCAAATATCCTGTCGCGGTTCCCGATGGCGTCGAGGTTTCGCTGGCCGGTAATATCCTGACCGCGAAGGGCAAGCTTGGCGAACTTCAGGTGCCCTTCACCGATGAGGTGACGGTCGAGTTGAAGGACGGTAAGGTCAATGTCAATCCCGTCGGCAGCACAAAGAAGGCGCGGGCGCTCTGGGGCACCATCCGGAGCCTGGTGGACAACGCGGTCGTCGGTGTCTCCGAAGGGTTCACCAAGCGGCTTGAGATCAATGGCGTCGGTTATCGCGCGCAGGTACAGGGCAAGAAGCTTAACCTGCAGCTTGGGTATAGCCACGATATAGGCTTCGAAATTCCCGAGGGCGTAAAAATCGCGCTCGAGGGCGACCGGCAATCGATCATCGCGATCAGTGGTGCCGACAAGCAACGCGTCGGGCAGGTGGCGAGCGTCATTCGCGGTTTCCGCGGACCGGAGCCGTACAAGGGCAAGGGCATCAAATACCAGGATGAGATCATCCTGCGTAAAGAAGGTAAGAAAAAGTAGGAACGGCGGCGATGAATTCACGAAAACTCTTCGAACGTCGCAAGCGGCGGAATCGATATAACCTGAGACGCCGCGCGAACGGCAAGCCGCGTTTGTCGGTATTCCGTTCGAGCAAGCACATTTATGTCCAGATCGTCGACGATGGGGATGGCCGCACGCTGGTTGCCGCGTCGTCGGTCGAAAAGGACTTGCGCGGCAAGTTCACGACGGGGGCGACCATCGAGGCCGCCGCCGCCATCGGTAAGGAAATTGCCGACCGGGCGTCCAAAGCGGGCGTGTCGGACGTGGTGTTCGACCGCGGCGGATACAACTATCACGGCCGGATCAAGGCACTGGCCGAAGCTGCCCGCGAAGGTGGGCTGAAGTTTTAGGAAGGGACGCGGGTAATGGCTCAACCACCGCAAGGTCGCGGACAGGGATCGCAAGGGCGCGGTCAAGGACGCGGAAGAGGGCGTGGACGGGATGATCGCAACGAGCAGGAATTCATCGAGAAGCTCGTCGGGATCAACCGTGTCGCCAAGGTCGTGAAGGGTGGCCGGCGCTTCGGCTTCTCGGCTGTTGTCGTCGTCGGTGATGGCAAAGGCCGGGTCGGCTTCGGCCTCGGCAAGGCGCGTGAAGTGCCGGAAGCCATCCGCAAGGCGACCGAGCGCGCGCGGAAATCCCTTATCCGGGTACCGCTGCGCGAAGGACGGACGCTGCATCACGACGTGACCGGCCGTTTCGGCGCTGGCCGCGTGGTTCTTCGGAACGCGCCGTCGGGAACCGGAATCATCGCCGGCGGCCCGATGCGCGCGGTGTTCGAGGCATTGGGCGTGCAGGATGTCGTCGCCAAGTCGGTCGGGACGTCCAATTCGCACAACATGATCAAGGCGACCTTTGCGGCATTGATGAACTGTAATTCGCCGCGCCAGGTCGCGAACCGCCGTGGCAAGAAGGTGGGCGAGATCGTCGGCCGCCGCGAAGAGACGTCGGCCGAGCGGGAGCAGACCAATGCCTGAGTCGAAGAAAACCGTGCGGGTAACACAAATCGGAAGCCCCATTCGGCGGCGTAAGGATCAGCGGGCCACGTTGGTGGGGCTCGGCTTAAACAAGATGCACAAAACCAGCGAACTCGAAGACACGCCGTCGGTTCGCGGGATGATCAACAAGGTTCACCACTTGGTGCGCGTCGAAGACGCGAATTAGGCGCCGGCGGGGCAAGGGTTCAAGGTATGAAACTCAACGAAATTTCGGACAATTCGGGGGCACGGCCCGTCCGCAAGCGCGTCGGCCGGGGCACTGGCTCGGGCACCGGCGGAACCTCGGGTGCTGGCCATAAGGGCCAGAAATCCCGGTCGGGCGTATCCATCAAGGGCTTTGAGGGCGGTCAGATGCCGCTTTACCGGCGTGTCCCAAAGCGCGGATTTACCAATGTTTTCCGGCTCCGGTTCGCAGAACTGAATGTCGGGCGGCTGCAGCAGGCGATCGATGCGAAGAAAGTCGACGCGAAAAAACCGATCAACGGTGACGTTTTGGTTGAGGCCGGCGTGATCCGCCGGCTGCACGATGGCGTGCGCCTTCTTGCAAAAGGCGAGATCAAGGCCAATGTGACAATAGAAGTCGCCGGGGCGTCGAAATCGGCCATCGAAGCCGTTGAAAAGGCGGGCGGTAAGGTCACCGTGATCGTCAGGCCGAAGCAGGACGGCAAGCACGTCAAGAAGACGGACGGCAAAGGCGGCAAGAACGCGAAGTCGGAAAAGTCCGAGGACGCGAGCGCTTGACCACAGGCGGTCGCGTTTAGCGGCAAACGGGATACACTGGCATGGCATCAGCGGCCGAACAGTTAGCGTCGAACTTCAATCTCGGGGCCTTGAAGAAGGCGACGGAGTTGAAAAAGCGAATCTGGTTCACGCTGGGCGCTTTGGTCATCTATCGTTTCGGCACGTATATCCCGCTTCCCGGTATCGATACCATCGTCCTGCAGGACCTGTTCTCGCAGCAGGCGGGCGGCATCATCGGCATGTTCGATGTGTTCGCGGGCGGCGCGCTGAGCCGGATGTCCATCTTCGCGCTGAACATCATGCCGTATATCTCGGCTGCCATTATCATGCAGTTGATGCAGGCGGTGTCGCCGAAGCTGGAGCAGCTCAAGAAAGAGGGCGAGGCCGGGCGCAAGAAGATCAATCAGTATACGCGCTACGGGACGGTTTTCCTGGCGACGTTCCAGGCCTACGGGCTGGCGGTCGGGCTAGAGAGTATGCAAAGCAGCGTGGGTGCGGCTGTGATGTCGCCGGGCGTGTTCTTCCGCGCGACCACGGTCATCACGCTGGTCGGCGGGACAATCTTCCTGATGTGGCTTGGCGAGCAGGTGACCCAGCGCGGGGTCGGCAATGGTATTTCGCTGATCATTTTCGCGGGCATCGTGGCGGAACTGCCATCGGCGCTGGCCGGCACCCTGGATTTGGGCCGAACGGGCGCACTGCCGACCATCGTGATCATCGGCTTCCTGCTGCTTTCGATCATCGTGATCATGATCATCGTGTTCGTCGAGCGGGCGCAGCGACGTATCGTGGTCCAGTATCCCAAACGGCAGGTCGGCAACCGCATGTTCGGCGGCGAGTCCTCGCATTTGCCGCTGAAATTGAACACGTCGGGCGTCATTCCGCCGATTTTCGCCAGCTCGTTGCTCTTGCTGCCGCTGACGGTGGCGAATTTTTCGGGCGGGCAAGGGCCGGAATGGCTAAATACCGTCAACGCCTTGTTGGGACGCGGCCAGCCGCTGTTCCTATTGATCTATGTCTCGATGATCGTGTTCTTCGCATTCTTCTATACGGCGATCGTCTTCAATCCCCAGGAAACCGCGGATAACCTAAAGCAGTACGGCGGCTTCATTCCGGGTATTCGACCCGGCAAGAACACCGCGGATTACTTGGATTTCGTGCTCACGCGGCTCACCGTCATCGGGGCGATCTACCTCTCGGTGATTTGTATCATCCCGGAATGGCTGATATCGCAGTACTCGGTGCCATTCTACTTCGGCGGGACGAGTCTGCTTATCGTGGTGACCGTAACGATGGACACTGTCGGACAGGTCCATTCCCACCTATTGGCCCATCAATATGAAGGGTTGATCAAGAAGTCCAAGCTGCGGGGACGGCGGGGATGAACATCGTGTTGTTCGGGCCGCCGGGCGCTGGGAAGGGCACGCAGGCCCGGCGCCTGGTCGAGAAATTTGGCATTGTCCACTTGTCGACCGGCGAAATGCTCCGCGATGCCGCTGCCTCTGGCTCCGAGATTGGGCAGCGGGCGAAGGCGGTGATTGAAGCAGGCCAGCTCATGCCCGACGATGTAATGGTCGAGATCGTTTCGGATCGCATCGACGAGCCGGATTGTGCGAATGGCTTCATCCTGGACGGTTTCCCGCGGACAATTCCGCAGGCCAAGGCGCTGGACAAGCTCTTGGCCGAAAAGGGGCTGACGCTCGACCATGTCATCGAGCTTTCGGTTGCCGACGATGTGTTAGTTTCGCGGATCGTGGCCCGCGCCGCCGAGGAGGCCGCTGCCGCCGGACGCTCGCGAGCCGACGACAATGTAGAGATATTGAAGAAACGGCTCGCCGTTTATCATGAGCGGACGACCCCGGTTCTTCCCTATTATCGCGACAAATCGATACTCAAAACCGTGGACGGTATGGCCGATATCGACGGTGTCGCGGCGCAGATCGATGCTCTGGTGCAGGGCGGATAGGAGATTTGACACCATGTTGAATTCCCCTATAATCCGCGGCCCCGGGGCCGAATTAGTGGTTTCCGGCGTCGGGGTTGTCCCGGCAAACCGAAACATCCTGGCAACTACGTGCACGGTCGGCGGATTGGAGCCGGTACGCGGCGATTTGCCTATCGTAGTGTCTGACAAGGAGTACTCGGCGTGGCTCGCATAGCTGGCGTGAACATTCCGACGCAAAAGCGCGTCGAAATTGCGCTTACATACATTCACGGCATCGGTCGCACCAAGGCAAAGGAAATTTGCGGGAAGTGCGGCATTCCCGGTGAACGTCGCGTGAATGAGATGAGCGAACAGGAAGTAATGGGCGTCCGTGAGGTGATAGATCGCGACTACGTGGTGGAGGGAGATCTTCGCCGGGAAGTCGCGATGAACATCAAGCGGCTGATGGATCTTGGCTGTTATCGCGGCCTGCGTCATCGTAAGGGCCTTCCCGTGCACGGGCAGCGGACGCATACCAATGCCCGCACCCGCAAAGGGCCGGCCCGTCCGATTGCTGGCAAGAAAAAAGCGGTCTAAGGAGCGGCACGGATGGCTAAGGCAGCGACAGCGCGCGTACGTCGGCGCGAACGGAAGAACATCACGTCGGGCGTTGCGCATGTGAATGCGTCGTTCAACAACACCATGATCACGATAACCGACGCGCAGGGCAATGCGATTGCCTGGTCGTCGGCCGGCGGCATGGGATTCAAGGGGAGCCGGAAATCGACTCCCTATGCGGCGCAGGTCGCCGCGGAAGATGCCGGCAAGAAGGCGCAGGAACACGGCATGAAGACCCTGGAAGTCTGCGTAAAAGGACCCGGGTCAGGGCGTGAATCGGCGCTTCGGGCATTGCAGGCGGTCGGTTTCACGATCACCGCTATTCGCGATGTGACGCCAATTCCCCATAACGGGTGCCGCCCGCCGAAACGCCGGCGGGTTTGATCCGCCGTCCGAACGACGGGCCGGATTTACGGAACAACGCCGCTGCCGAGAGCAGCGCGGTTTTTGACAGAGCGAGGTCGCAACGGTGATCCAGAAGAACTGGCAAGCATTGATCAAGCCAAACAAGTTAAATATCGAGCCGGGGGCCGATTCATCGCGCACCGCAACCGTCGTTGCGGAACCGTTGGAGCGCGGCTTTGGCCTGACGCTGGGCAACGCTATCCGGCGTATCCTGCTGTCGTCCCTGCAAGGCGCGGCGGTCACGTCCATTCAGATTGAGGGCGTCCTGCACGAGTTCTCGTCCATCCAGGGTGTGCAGGAGGATGTCACGGATATCGTGCTGAACATCAAATCGCTTGCGCTTCGCATGCACAGCGAAGGGCCGAAGCGGATGTCCCTGACGGCCAAGGGGCCGGGCGAGGTCACGGCGGCGCAGGTCGAGACCGGGCACGACATCGAGGTGATGAACCCCAACCTCGTCATTTGCACGTTGGACAAGGGCGCCAGCATCAACATGGAGCTGACCGTCGACACCGGAAAGGGTTATGTCGCCGCGTCGCTGAACCGGCCGGCGGATGCGCCGATCGGGTTGATCCCGGTCGACTCGGTGTTCAGTCCGGTTCGCAAATGCTCGTACAAGGTCGAGAACACGCGTGTCGGTCAGGTCACGGACTATGACAAGCTGTCCATGACGCTGGAAACCAACGGCACCGTGACGCCGGAAGATGCCGTGGCGCTGGCCGCCCGCATTCTTCAGGATCAGCTTCAGCTGTTCATCAATTTCGAAGAGCCGCAACAGCGTGTCGAGCAGGAACAGGCGACGGATTTGCCGTTCAACAAGAATCTGCTGCGCAAGGTCGACGAGCTGGAGCTCTCCGTCCGGTCGGCGAACTGCTTGAAGAACGACAACATCGTCTACATCGGCGATTTGGTTCAGAAATCCGAAGCGGAAATGCTGCGGACCCCGAACTTCGGGCGTAAATCGCTGAACGAGATTAAGGAAGTCTTGTCGCAGATGGGATTGCATCTCGGCATGGAGATCAGCAACTGGCCGCCGGATAACATCGAAGACCTGGCACGGCGGTTGGAAGAGCCGTTCTAAAGACGGTCAAACGACAGAACTCGAGGAGCGGCGGACAATGCGCCACAGAATGAGCGGGCGAAAGCTCAATCGGAAGAGTCAGCATCGCAAAGCAATGTTTTCGAACATGGCGGCTGCACTCATCAAGCATGAGCAGATCAAAACGACCTTGCCAAAGGCGAAGGAGCTTCGGCCGATCGTGGAGAAGCTTGTGACCTTGGGGAAGCGCGGCACGCTGCATGACCGCCGGCGGGCGTTCGCGATGCTTCGCGACGACGCGACGACGGCAAAGCTGTTCGAGACGCTGGGGCCACGGTATGAGGACCGCAACGGCGGCTATATCCGCATCATCAAGGCGGGCTTCCGCTATGGCGATGCCGCGCCGATGGCGATGATCGAATTCGTCGACCGAGACGAGGACGCCAAGGGACTCGATTCAGGGCCGGTCGAGATTGATGAAGATCTGGAAGAGACCGCCGCTGCGTAGGCTGTCCTTCGGTGCATATCGATTCAAATGGGGGGCGGCCGCGGGGCCGGCCCCTTTTTGTGTTATCGGTAGTTGCCTGATGAAACCCGGAGGAGTACATGCCTTCCATGGTTAGGTTCATTTTCGCGATTGCCGTATTTGCGCTTCCATTGACCGGGCTGTTCGGGGGCTCCGCGTTGGCGCAGAAGCGGACGGTTCCGTCCGGCGGGGCGGAGGTCCAACTGAGTTTTGCGCCCATCGTCCGCAAGGTCGGCCCCGCGGTCGTGAATATCTATACCAAGCGTGTGGTCCAGCAGCGTCCGGCCTCTCCGTTTTTCGACGATCCGTTTTTCCGGCGATTTTTCGGCGAGAGCTCTCCGTTCGGTGGCAGCCGAAAACGCATGGAGAATTCGCTCGGCTCCGGCGTGATCGTCCGCAGCGATGGCGTGGTCGTCACCAACCATCACGTCATCAAGGGGGCGGACAGTATCACCGTCGTCTTGAGCGATCGGCGCGAGTTCGACGCGAAGGTCCTTGTCACCGACGAACAGACGGATATTGCCGTCTTGCGTGTTGCGATGAAGGGTGAGGCGTTGCCGTCGGTCAGCTTTGGCGATGCGGATGCGTTGGAGGTCGGCGACCTGGTTCTGGCCATCGGAAATCCTTTCGGCTTGGGACAAACGGTGAGTTCCGGGATCGTCTCGGGCCTGGCGCGCACATCCGTCGGGATCACCGATTTCCGGTCCTTCATTCAGACCGATGCCGCCATCAACCCGGGTAACTCTGGTGGTGCGCTGGTGTCTATGGACGGCCGGCTTATCGGTATCAACACGGCGATCTACTCGCGCAGCGGCGGATCCGTTGGCATCGGCTTCGCGGTGCCCAGTAATATGGTCCGGACGATTGTCCGGAGCGCCGTCAGCGGCAAGCCGTTGGTCCGCCCTTGGCTATCGTTGCGTGCACGTGAGGTAACCGCGGATATCGCGTCGGCGATGGGGCTTTCGCGGCCGGGGGGCGTCCTCGTCGAATCCGTGTCGCGCAAAGGGCCGGCGTCCCGCGCGGGCATCCGGCGCGGCGATATCATCGTTGCGATCAATGAGAAACCGGTGGACGACGTCCAAGGGATGCGGTTCCGGTTGGCCACCCGGGAGATCGGCGAACGGGTAAAGGTTTCCGTTAAACGCAAGGGAAAGATACGGCGATTGTCGTTCGAGTTACAGGCTCCGCCGGAGGATCCGCCGCGTGATCTGACGAAATTGCGGGGAAAGCATCCCTTTTCCGGCGCACATGTCGTGAACCTCTCGCCGGCAGTTGCTGGCGAGATCGGATTGGACGATTCGGCGGAGGGCGTCCTGGTCGTGAATGTCGCCCGCGGATCCTGGGCATCGCGTATCGGGCTGCGAAAAGGCGATATCATCCTCACCGTGAACGGCGAGGAGATTAAGCTGGTTGACGATGTCGAACGCGCGACCGCCGGTGGGGCGGACCGTTGGCGATTGGAAATTCGCCGCGGCCGCCGGACGCTTCGGGTCGAAGTCGGATAGAAGGCAATTGCATTGAGCGGACCAGCACAGCAGGGTCTGTTTGAGAGTTCCGCGCCAAGCCCGCTTGCCGCGCGGCTTCGGCCGTCCGCGCTCGGCGAGGTGGTTGGGCAGGATCATCTGCTGGGGCCCGAGGGCACGCTGCGGCGAATGTTGAATGCCGGAACGCTGGCATCCATGGTCTTTTGGGGACCGCCCGGTTGCGGCAAGACGACGATCGCACAGTTGTTGGCTGACGAGGTCAAACTGGCCTTCGAGCCATTGTCGGCGGTCTTTTCCGGTGTGGCGGACCTGCGCAAGGTCTTCGAGCGTGCCAAGCAGCGGCGCGTCGCGGGCGAAGCTACATTGCTGTTCGTGGACGAAATTCACAGGTTCAACCGTTCCCAACAGGATGGGTTTCTGCCGTATGTCGAGGACGGAACCGTCGTTCTGGTTGGGGCGACCACGGAAAATCCCAGCTTTGAACTGAATGCCGCGTTGCTGTCGCGCTGCCAGGTCTTCGTGCTGCATCGGTTGGACCGGGAAGCGCTGGAAACCCTGCTGGCGCGAGCAGAGGCGGTTGAGGAACGGTCTCTGCCGCTGGACGCCGAAGCCCGGGAAAGCCTGATTGCGATGGCCGACGGGGACGGTCGGTTCCTGCTGAATCTCTGTGAGGAATTGTTTCGTCTGCCGGAGGGCGACACCCTGGACCGCGCGCGTCTTGCCGACACGGTGCAACGGCGCGCGCCGGTCTATGACAAGGGACAGGACAGCCATTACAACCTGATCAGCGCGCTGCACAAATCCTTGCGCGGTTCCGATACCGACGCCGGGCTTTATTGGCTTGCGCGGATGCTGGCGGGCGGCGAGGAGCCCCGGTATATCGCCCGACGGCTGCTCCGGTTCGCCTATGAGGATATCGGACTCGCCGATCCGGAGGCGGCGGTTCAAGCCCTGACCGCGTGGGAGACCTACGAACGGCTCGGCTCGCCCGAGGGCGAATTGGCGATCGCGCAGGCGGTGATTTACCTGGGCAGCGCGCCGAAATCGAATGCCGCCTACCGCGCCTTCGGGGCCGCGTCACGGTCGGCCAAGGAGACGGGATCGTTGAGCCCGCCGAAGCATATTCTGAACGCGCCGACCGATTTGATGAAGGATTTAGGGTACGGCGCCGGGTATCAATACGACCATGACGCCGAGGATGGATTTTCGGGCCAGAATTATTTCCCGGACGATATGCCGCGCGAGGCGTTCTATACGCCGGTCGACCGTGGCTTCGAACGCGAAATCCGGAAGCGGCTTGCCTATTGGGACCGCTTGCGGACAGGGCGGCAGGACGACAATGACCGGTGAATAAGATGAGACTGGAGCATATTTCGGTGGGCGGAGACCCGTATGCGTTGGGCGTTGCGCTCGGCAAGCAGGGCGCGTCGGCGTTCCGCGGCGTCGTTCGGAACCTGGACCGCTTCCAGGCGTTGCAGCCGTGGCGGGACAGCGACCGGTTGTCGGCCATCGAGGCCGCGTCCCGTTCGGCGTTTCCCGAATTGATGCGCGAAATGGAGGGTATCGCGGACGGAGCAGATGCCGATTTCCAGGACGTCCTGTTGTGGAATTGCCGGGGGGATCTGCCCAACAGCGCCGAGATCATGGGCGAGCAGGGCTGTACTGACGTGATGATCCCGGCCGATGCGGTGGGCGGTTTACCGGCTGTTATAGGTCACAACGAAGACGATTCGCCCTCCTTCGATGGGCATTGTTTCGTCGCAACCGTATGTCCGAACGATGGTCGGATCGGGTTCACCAGTTTCTGCGTGCCGGGCTTGTTGCCCGGTCATACCTTCGGGGTGAACGACGCCGGACTGGTGCAGACGATCAACAACATTCGGCCGCGTGATCATCAGGCCGGAATTGGCCGGCATGTCGTGACGCGAGCGGTTCTGGGATGCCGCAGCCTGAGGGACGCGACCGCGATCCTCAAGCGTCGCGACCGGGCCGCCGGATTTCATCATAACCTCGGGCAATGCGGCGGTGCATTCCTGGCGGTGGAGGCGCCCGCCAGCGGCTGCGAGATTATGCCGGTCGAACAGCCGCGCGCGCACGCGAACCATCTGATCTTCGAGCGGTTCAAGGACGCCGACCAGCGGATCGCCGACTCCTCCCGCGATCGGCAGGTTCGTGCGGAGCGGCTTCTGAGCGACGGCGGGACCGGACGGAACCCGCTTGCCATCCTCAGCGACAGCGGCGGCGACGGATTGCCGATCTGCCGCAAGACCCGTGGGGGGCCGGATGCCGGCTACACGCTGGCCACGGCGGTGTTCGAGATTGCGGCGGATGTCGTGGGTTGGCGGGTTTACGATGATCCGGCCGGTCCTGCGATCCTGGAAGGGCGGCAAACCGCGATGACCGGCGGCTGATTCGGAATTACCGCCGCCATTGGCGCTAGCAGCGGTTGCAGGATAGTATGTGCCGCGTTTGGCGAGGCTGAGCGGCAGATTGCACAATCCGGCTGCGCGTCTGGTTTCAACGAAGAAGAACAACGAATTACGACAAAGGGATTTTCGAGATGGTGCATTTGGGGAAGGGCGCGGCGGTGGGATTCCCGTTGCTGTTGGGGCTAGCTTTGTCGGCGGTTGTCCCCGCGGACGCGGCGGCGCAGGCGTCCGAAAAGATGAACGGGGCGAACACGGCCTGGATTCTGACTTCAACGGCCCTGGTGCTGTTTATGACCTTGCCGGGTCTCGCGCTGTTCTATGGCGGACTCGTGCGGGCCAAGAATATCCTGTCGGTTCTGATGCATTGTTTTGCAATCGCCTGCCTGGCGTCCGTGTTGTGGCTGGTGATCGTCTATAGCCTGGCCTTTAGCGACGGCGGTGCGGCGAACCAGTGGATCGGCGGCTTGGATAAAGCGTTCCTTGCCGGGGTAGGGACCGATTCGTTGTCCGGTGATATCCCCGAGACCGTCTTCGTCATGTTTCAGATGACCTTCGCGGTCATTACGCCGGCGCTAATTGTTGGCGCCTATCCCGAGCGCATCAAATTCCTACCGGTCCTGCTTTTCAGCGGATTATGGCTGATCTTCGTGTATGCGCCGGTCGCCCATTGGATTTGGGGCGGCGGTTGGCTCGCCGGATTTGGCCTGCTGGATTTCGCAGGCGGGCTCGTCGTGCATGCGACCGCCGGTATTTCGGCCATCGTCATCGCGAAGATGCTGGGGAGCCGGAAAGGGTTTCCGAACGAGTTGCGTCCGCCGCACAGCCCTGCGCTGACGATGATCGGTGCGGCGATGCTCTGGGTCGGTTGGTACGGCTTCAACGCGGGCAGCGCCTTGGCGGCGAACGGCGGCGCCGGCATGGCGATGCTGGTGACGCATATCTCCGCCGCGACGGCTTCGCTGACCTGGATGACCATCGAATGGGTCAAGTTCGGCAAGCCCAGTCTCGTCGGTATCGTCACCGGGATGGTTGCCGGATTGGCGACGATCACACCGGCTTCCGGATTTGTCGGCCCCGCGGGCGCGCTGGTCTACGGCGTGTTGGCGGGCTCTATTTGCTATTGGGCGGTCGGCGCCATCAAGCATAAGCTCAAGATCGATGATTCTCTGGATGTTTTCGCCGTGCACGGGGTTGGCGGAATTTTGGGTATTCTTTTGGTATCCGCCTTTGCGCTGCCGGCGCTTGGCGGGCTCGGCCTCGCGGACGGCATGACAGCCGGTAAGCAGTTCGGCGTGCAGTTATTGGGCACGGTCGCCGTGGTCGCGTGGAGCGCCATATTCAGCTTTATCATTCTCAAGGTGGTGAGCGCGATTGGCGGCCTGCGTGCCAGCGAAGAAGCCGAGACCGAAGGGCTCGATCTCAGTGAGCATGGCGAACGCGAGTATAATTTCTAAGCCCCTTTGCCGGCTTTGGGCGGCAACCGGTGCGAACAGATAAGGAACCAATGCCATGAAAATGGTTGTGGCGATCATTAAGCCTTTCAAGCTCGACGACGTGCGCGAGGCGCTCGGTGCCATCGGCGTGGAAGGTCTCACCGTCTCGGAAGTGAAAGGATACGGCCGGCAGAAGGGACAGACGGAGATTTATCGCGGCGCGGAATACGCCGTGAGCTTCGTGCCGAAGGTGAAGCTTGAAATTGCCGTCGATGACGCGTTGACCGAGCGGGTGGTTGAGACGATCCGGGAAACCGCTAATTCCGACAAGATCGGAGACGGCAAGATCTTCGTCATGGACTTGGGCGCGGCCGTGCGAATTCGGACCGGCGAGACCGGCGCGAGCGCACTGTAAGGCATATTTCCGGCGGCGATTTTCGCTGTCGTCAGCGAATTGAGCGAATACGGTGAAGCTGATTCTTGCAATCGCGGTTGGTGGTGCGATCGGGGCGGTGGCTCGGCATCTCGTCAACGTTCAGGCTGCGGCCTTGATGGGATTCGGGTTCCCATGGGGCACATTGACGGTCAACATTCTCGGGTCATTCCTGATGGGTGTCCTAGTCGAGACCTCGGCGATTGCTTGGTCGCCGGATTCAGCGTTGCGGGCAATGTTGGCGGTCGGAGTGCTGGGGGCATTCACCACATTCTCCACGTTCTCCCTCGACACGATCGTGCTCTATGAGCGGGGTCAGATGGGGCTCGCCGCGGGTTATGTCATCGCATCGGTTGTTCTATCGATCGGTGGCCTGTTTGCCGGCCTTGCCGTCGTCCGCGCGGTAGTCCAATGACCGGCGTCGAGATACGAACCGTCGGCGAAGACGAGGTCGACCTGCGTCTCGACCGGTGGTTCGGCATCCATTTCCCCGAGCTGGGTCACGGCCGTTTGCAAAAGCTTTTGCGGACCGGACAGGTCCGGGTCGACGGCCGGCGGGCAAAGGCGGGGTTCCGGCTTGCCGCGGGCGCGCAAGTGCGGGTGCCGCCACTCGGTCCTGCGCGGTCCGGGAAGCCGTCCAAGAAGCCTGAGCCCGCGGTCAGCAAGGCCGATGCCGAATTGATCCAGTCGCTCGTTCTGTACAAGGACGAGGATGCGATTGCCTTGAACAAGCCCGCCGGGCTTGCCGTGCAGGGGGGAACCGGCACGCACCGTCACATCGACGGCATGCTCGACGCGCTGCGGTTCGATGCGAAAGAGGCGCCGCGGCTCGTGCACCGGCTCGACCGGGACACCAGCGGTGTCCTGCTGCTGGGCCGGACGCGGCCGGCAACGGCAGCGCTGGGCAAGGCCTTTCGTAGCCGAAGTGCGCGGAAACTCTATTGGGCGATCACCGTCGGCGTGCCGGAGCTGCAATCCGGCCGCGTCGATCTGCCGTTAGCGAAATTACCGGGCCCTGCGGGGGAGCGTATGGTCGTCGACCGCGCCAAAGGGCAGCGCGCCACGACCGTTTACCGCGTCGTCGACCGCATCGGCACCCGGCTCGCGTGGGTCGCGTTATGGCCCTGGACCGGCCGAACGCACCAGCTTCGAGTACATTGCGCCGCGATCGGATGCCCGATTCTGGGCGATGGAAAATACGGCGGTTCGGATGCCTTTGTGACCGGCCATCCGGTATCGCGGAAGCTGCATCTGCATGCCCGCTCGTTGACCGTGCCGCACCCGTCGCGGAAGGGCGATCTGTCCGTTGCGGCGGCGTTGCCGGCTCATATGGCGGACACGTGGTCGCTGTTCGGCATGGATCAGAACGACATGGAAGACCCATTCGCGGACGATGCGGTGTCTTAGCGGACCAACGCACCGGACCATTGATCTGGCTGTGTAGTGCGTCACAGTCGACGGTGGATGCCCGCAATATTATATGGTTCGTGGGATTAATCAGTGGCGAGGGGCCGAATGGCGGCGGCAATGCCGAACCGGTTGATCGTGTTTGATTGCGACGGGACGCTCGTCGATAGTCAGCACAACATCGTAACGGCGATGACGCGTGCGTTTCGCCGGCATGATCTGCATGATCCGGTGCCGGAAGAGGTTCGGCGCACGGTCGGGCTGAGCATTCTGGAGTCCGTGGGCCGTCTCTTGCCCGACGCACCGCCGGACACGCTGCGGAGCATCGGCGAGGCGTACCGGGCGGCCGCCTACGAGTTGCGGCTCGAGCCCGGTCACGAAGAACCGCTTTATCCCGGGATCGGCGATATGATCAGGGAATTGTCGGACACGAACGCCATTCTTGCGGTGGCCACCGGAAAATCGCAGCGCGGTCTCAGGAAAACGCTGCAGCGACATGACTTGCAACAGCATTTTGCGATTCTGAAAACGTCCGACGACGGGCCCGGTAAGCCCGATCCAACGATCCTGCTCGATGCCATTGCCGAGGCGGGAGCCGATCCGGAATCAACGGTAATGATTGGCGATACCGTATACGATATCTCGATGGCGCGGTCGGCCATGGCCCATGCCGTCGGCGTCAATTGGGGATATCATGAACCGGTGGAACTCGATGCCGCGGGAGCCCATGTCATACTTAATGAGATAAGCGAACTACCGAATTTCCTGGAAACCCTCTGGGGGAAAAATTGATGCGATTGGTCAAGATTCTGTCGGTTGTCGGTGTCGTGGTCGTGGTCCTGCTCGGCGGGGCCGCGATCTTTTTGAGCACGCTGGATTTCAACGAATACAAACAGCAAATCGCAGATGAGGCGAAGAAGGCCACCGGCCGTGATCTTGCGATCGAAGGGGACCTGCGTCTTAACATATTCACGCTGAACCCTGGCTTAGTAGTCGACGAGGTGCGATTCGCCAATGCGCCCTGGGGTTCTAAGCCTGATATGGCGACGATCAAGCGGTTCGAGGTGAAAGTCAGTTTGCTGCCGCTGCTGAGTGGGACCTTGGATGTCGACAGGGTGGTCCTCAGCGGGGCCGATATCCTGCTCGAGCGCAATAAGGCCGGGAAGGGGAATTACGAATTCGGCGCGGCAAAGAAGGCCGAACCGGCCAAGAAGGACGGCGCGGATGATGCCGGACAGTTGCCCAACCTGGCGCTCCGCGAGGTGAGCATCAAGGACGCGCGGCTAACCTACAAGGATGCGCAATCAGGGCAGACGGTCGTCCTCGCCATCGATCGGCTCGCACTCAGCGGCGGGTCGGACCTGCCGCTCGACGTGAATCTCGAGGGCTCCTACAACGACGCCCCGTTTAGCGTTACCGGCGGTATGGGCAGCATGCTCGCGTTGGTCGGCGGGGAAGACCCGTGGCCGATCGCCATAAAGGCCGAAGCCGGCGGCGCAACGGTCGACGTGAAGGGAAAGATCGGCAATCCCGCCGCAGTGTCGGGGCTGGACCTATCGGTGTCGGTCACCGGGCAGGATTTGTCGGCGATGAGTGCCCTGGCGCAGGCCCCGGTGCCGCCGCTTGGGCCGTATGCCATCACCGCTAAAATAAAAGGCGCGGTCGACAAGGCGATCGACGTTCCGACGCTGACCGTGAAGATGGGGGAGAGCACCCTGGCGGGCAAGGCAACACTTCAGCTCAAAAAGCGCCCTGTGCTCACCGCCAACCTGGGGTCCGATCTCATCAAACTTTCGGATTTCGTGAAGGACCCTCAGGGCGGGACACCTGCAGAAAGCGACAAGGGTTCGGATAAGCAGTCGGCTGGCGGCGCGGGAGACAATCGCGTGTTCCCGGCGGACCCGCTGCCGGTCGAGGGATTGAAAGCGGCGGATGCCAATGTGGATGTGGCCATCAAAAAGCTGCTCGCCAACGGAATTCCGGTCGACGATATCAAAATGAAGGTCCGCCTGCGGAATGGCGATCTGACCGTTAAACCGCTGGCCGCGCAGCTCGCCGGCGGGGCCATCGACGGCGCCGTTCGTTTGAACGCCGCACAGGCGACGCCGGGCCTCGATCTGACTATTTCCAGCAAGAAGATCGATGTGGGCCAACTGTTGACCGCAATGGACGTGACGGATCTCCTGACCGGCACGCTGAATACCGACGTGACGCTAAAAGGTCAGGGAAAATCTGTCCGGGCGATCATGGCCAGTCTGAATGGCCGGACCAGTGTCGTGATGGGCAAGGGCCGGATGAAAAGCGATGCGCTGGATATCTACGCCGGCGGTGCGGCCAAGCTCCTGACGCAGATCGTCGTCGGCAAGAAAAGCGAATACACCGTCATCAACTGCTTCGTGAACCAGTTCGATGTTCAACAAGGCGTCGCGAACAGCAAGATCCTGTTGTTCGATACGGAGTACACCACCGTCACCGGCAAGGGGGCGATCAATCTCGGCACCGAGGAGATCGACTATCAGGTCGATCCGCGGCCGAAATCGGTCACCGTCAATACGGCGGTGCCGGTCCAGATCACCGGGATGATCGGCGATCCCTCGATTTCGCTGAACAAGCTGGCCGCCGCGGCCAAGGTCGGCGGCATCGTCGGCTCGGTTTTCTTTCCGCCGGCCGCCATCGTGGCCCTGGGCGACCTCGGCACCGGCGATGACAACCCCTGCGTCAAGAAGGCGTCGGAAGGCGCCAAGGGAGGCGGACAGAGCGCCACGCCACCGTCCAAGGGCATCACCGATGCGGTGAAAGGCGTCGGCGACGGCGTGAAGGAAAAGCTCGACAAAGGGCTGAAAGGACTGTTCGGCAAGTAATGGCGTTGAAGCGTTTCTATACGCTCTGTGCGGTCGAAAGCACGGAGGGCGGGCATGCGGTAACCCTGGATGGTCGAACGATAAAGTCGCCGGGAAGGGCTTCGCTGACCTTGCCGAGCAAGCCGCTGGCGGATGTCGTTGCTGCGGAATGGGACGCCCAGGGCGACGAGATCGACGCGGACAGCATGCCGATGATGCAGCTTGCCAGCACCGCCGTAGACCGGGTCGTCCCGCGGCGCGATACGGTCATTGACGATATCACCGCCTATGGGCGGACGGATTTGCTGTGTTATCGGGCCGAGCACCCGGCGGCCCTGGTCGAACGCCAAGGATCGGTTTGGCAGCCGTTGTTGGATTGGGCCGCCTTGCGGTACGATGCGCCGCTCTTGGTGACGGGGGGCGTTATACCGGTCGATCAGCCGGAAAACAGCATGGCGGCGGTGCGGTCGGCGGTCGCCGAAAGCGGCGACTTCGCGTTGTCGGCGCTATATTCGCTGACGGTGGCCTGCGGGTCCGTTGTGCTGGCGCTGGCGGTTCGGGAAGACGAGATCGCCCCCGAGGCGGCCTATGCGGCCAGCCAACTCGACGAGACCTGGCAGGCGGAGCAATGGGGCAGCGATCCCGAGGCCGAAGCGCGCCGCGAACGCCTGCGCACGGATATCCATGCCGCGGCCCGGTTTCTCGCTCTCTTGCGGGCGTGAAACCGGGGTGCTATGCCGAATTGCAACGGCGGGAGGGCCCCAATGAGCGACATCCTTAAGCAGCTTGAAGAAAAACGCGAGGCGGCGCGGCTCGGCGGTGGCCAGCGGCGAATCGACGCCCAGCACAAGAAGGGTAAGTTGACCGCGCGCGAGCGGCTCGAGGTGTTGTTCGACGAAGAGTCCTTCGAGGAGTGGGACATGTTCGTCGAACATAATTCCCACGATTTCGGCATGGACGAACAGCGTGTGCCCGGTGACGGCGTGGTGACCGGGCACGGCACGATCAATGGCCGGCTGGTCTTCGCGTTCAGCCAGGATTTCACGGTTTTCGGCGGATCGCTCTCCGCTGCGCATGCCGGCAAGATTTGCAAGGTGATGGACCAGGCGATGAAGGTCGGTGCGCCGGTGATCGGGATCAACGATTCCGGTGGCGCGCGCATCCAGGAAGGCGTTGCCTCGTTGGCGGGCTATGCCGACGTCTTTCAGCGCAATGTCATGGCGTCGGGCGTGGTGCCGCAGATTTCGCTGATCATGGGACCCTGCGCCGGCGGGGCGGTGTATTCGCCGGCGATGACCGACTTCATCTTTATGGTGAAGGATTCTTCCTACATGTTCGTCACCGGCCCCGACGTCGTGAAAACGGTGACGCATGAGGAGGTGAGCGCCGAGGACCTGGGCGGCGCCGTCACCCATACGACCAAATCCGGCGTCGCCGACCTCGCCTTCGAAAACGATATCGAGGCCCTGATCGAACTGCGCCGGTTCATGGATTTCCTGCCCGCGTCGAACCGCGAGAAGGCCCCGGAACTCCCGACCGCCGACCCGTTCGACCGGTCGGAACCGTCGCTCGACACCTTGGTGCCGGAAAATCCCAACCATCCCTACGATATGGGCGAACTGGTCCGGAAGATCGTGGACGAAGGGGATTTCTTCGAGATTGCCCCGACCTATGCGGGCAATATCCTGACCGGGTTCGGCCGGATGGAGGGGCAGACCGTCGGCATCATCGCCAATCAGCCGATGGTCTTGGCGGGATGCCTTGATATCGATTCGGCGCGCAAGGCCGGCCGTTTCGTGCGCTTCTGCGATTGTTTCAACATTCCCATCCTGACCTTTGTCGATGTCCCGGGCTTCTTGCCGGGGACGGGCCAGGAATACGGCGGCATCATCAAGCATGGCGCGAAGCTTCTATTTGCCTATGCCGAAGCCACGGTGCCGAAAATCACCGTCATCACGCGCAAGGCCTATGGCGGCGCCTATGACGTCATGAGTTCCAAGCATCTGCGCGGCGATCTCAATTACGCGTGGCCAAGCGCGGAAATCGCGGTCATGGGGCCGAAAGGGGCGGTGGAGATCATCTTCCGCGCCGATCTGGGGGATGAGGAAAAGATCGAGAAACGAACCGAGGAATACCGCGCGAAATTCGCGAATCCCTTCGTCGCGGGATCGTTGGGATTCATCGATGACGTGATCAGGCCGCGCAACACGCGGCGGCGGATTTGCCGCGGTCTCCGCATGCTGAGAAACAAACAGCTCGAAAACCCTGCGAAGAAGCACAGCAACATCCCGCTTTAGGGAGGCTGCGTCGGGACACCGCCCGATAGATTCCGGTGGCTCGGTATCCGGCAAAGAGGAAAGTTTTTCCATGGATCGCCAAACCAATGCTCCGATGGATGACGCGACATTGGTTCGAAATGGCAGGGTAATTCAGCTCCTCGGCCTTACGGACGTGGGTTTGGGCGCCTCGATACCCTTCTGGGGGCCGAATGTGGCAGCCGATTTGGGCGGGTACTGGTGGTTCGCAGGCGCATTTCTCGCCGCGACGGGATTGGGGCTGATCGTCTACGGGCGTATCATCATGAAGCGTGCACGGCCAAAGACTTGAGCGACAGGACTGAAACGACGGAGACGTCATGACGCATTCGGATGACCCCGACACGGGACGCGCGGCGCGGCGGAGTCGCGGACTCCGCCTGCATTTCGGGGCCTATTTCCTGCTGATGCTGATCCTTGTCCCCATCAATTTGATCGTGACTCCCGAGACGCCGTGGTTTATCTGGCCCATGGTGGGGTGGGGGAGCGTTTTGGCGATTCACACTGCCTGGGCGATGGGTTTGTTTGATATACTTTCCTCTAAGGATTAGCCCCCGGCGCAACCGATTATGGGAAACCGTTCATGACCGAGATTCGCATCGAACTGCACAGCGACACGCAAACCCGTCCCACCGCCGGCATGCGGCAGGCCATGGCGGACTCCGTCGTCGGCGATGAGCAAAAGGGCGAGGACCCGAGCGTCAATCGGCTGCTGGACATGGCGAAGGAACTGTTCGGCAAGGAAGACGCGGTCTTCATGCCGTCGGGCACCATGTGCAACCAAATCGCGCTGATGGTCCATTGCAAGCCGGGCGACGAGGTGCTGTCGGACAAGACCGCGCATATCCTCAACCTCGAAGGCGGTGGCGCCGCGGTTTTCGCGGGTTCGCTGATCCGGCCGATCGACGGCGAGCGGGGTATCTTCAGCGCGCAACAGCTTCAGGACAATATCCGCGCGGTGCGCCGCCATACGCCGAAGCCGCGCATGGTCGCGATCGAGCAGACGTCGAATCTGGGCGGCGGGACGATCTGGCCGCTGGAAACCATCCGCGAGGTCGGGGCGGTTGCAAAGGAAAACGGCCTGGCCATGCATATGGACGGCGCACGCGTCCTTAATGCGGTGGTTGCGAGCAACGTGTCCGCCCAGGATTTCGCCGAGCCCTTCGATACCTTGTGGCTCGACCTCAGCAAGGGCTTGGGATGCCCGTTCGGCGCGGTGATGCTGGGCAGTAAGGACGATATCGACGCGGCGTGGCAGTGGAAGCAGCGGATGGGCGGCGCCATGCGGCAGGCCGGTGTGATCGCGGCCGCCGGCGTTTACGCGCTGGAAAACCATGTGGACCGGATGGCGGAAGACCATGCGAACGCCAAGTTCTTCGCCGAGCGGCTTGCCGAGATTCCCGGCGTCGAGATCGACCCGTCGGGTGTCGAGACCAATTTGGTGTTCTTCGATGTTTCGAAGACGGGCCTCACTGCGGCACAGGTCCATGACCGGCTGTTGGAGCATGGCGTCCGCATCGGCGCGTCGGCCGGGACCTCCATGCGGGCGGTGACGCATCTCGACGTGAGCAAGGAACAGCTCGCCGAAGCGGCCGATGTCCTGGGCACTGTTGCCGTGGAGGCGGCGGCCGCCTAGGCATGTCGCTGACCCGCATTGCCGGATCGATGGGGCGGCGATAGACGGATGACCCCCGAGGAATTGCAGGATCGGGTTGCTGCGTTTCCGTTCTGGTACCACCGGATCGAATTGCCCGGCGGCGTCACGACGCCGGGCATGAATCCGCTCAGTCCTCAGACCTACGGCATTCCCGAAGACCTGTCCGGCAAGCGCGTCCTCGATGTGGGCGCGTGGGATGGGTATTGGACCTTCGAAGCGCTGAAGCGCGGGGCGGCCGAGGCGGTTGCGATCGACGATTTCTCCGACTATCTCGGGCAATTGGAAACCCGGGACCGGCCCGGTTGGGAAACCTTCGATTTCTGCCGCGACGCGCTGGGATATGCCGAGGATGTGTGCCGGCGAGTGGAGCTATCCGTCTACGACGTCAGCGAAGAGCAACTCGGGCGCTTCGACGTCGTGTTCTTTTTCGGGACGCTCTATCACCTGCGCTATCCGTTGTTGGCGTTGGACCGGCTTGCGGCGATTTGCGACAGCACGCTGATCGTCGAATCGCAGATCGCGGATGACTATAGCGCGTTCCAAGGCGGCCTCGGGAAGGGGTATTCCGGCGAGCAGATGGTGATGGAATTCTTCCCGGGCGATGAACTGGCGGGTAACGAGACGAACTGGTGGGCACCGACCTTGTATTGCCTAGGGCATATGGTACGGGCCGCCGGATTCCCGTCGGTCGATGTTTGGAAATTGGTCCGCGGGACCCCGAACAAGATTGGGCATTGCCGAGGGTTTGCACGAGGACAGCGGGGCTAGGTCAGGCATGGGGGGAAGTCCTCCGCGTATCCGGTGCGAAGGCTGGCGGTTCGTGCCCCAGTCCTTTGCCGTCGTCCATCAATTCCAGGCGTTGGCGCTCGAAGACGCCGGAGTCGATGTAACCGTTCGTGATCTGCCCTATTTCGGCGATTGGTCTCCGGTATCCGGACTGTTGCCGCACGCTCTGGAAGACCGCCTCAAGCGAATGCCGTCCGGTGTCTCGAATGACCCGATCTCCGCGGTTATCCGCGTTGCGGTCCCGTATGATTTCTCCGCATCGGGCGACATTCCGACGCTGGTGATGGCGACCGCCGAAGCCGGCGAAATACCCACGGAAAATATTGTGGGCGGACAGACGGCCGGAGCGGCGGTTGCTGCATCCGAAGCGCGCGTCTATGCGCCGTCGCGGTGGTCGCGCGACGGTCTCGTCTTGAGCGGTATTCCGGAGGATCGTATCGACACCGTCGGGCACGGTATCGATCCGTCGATCTGGCGGCCGCCCATCGGCTCACGCCGTGCGGAATTGCGGCAGCGTTTCGGTTGGAGCGACGATTTCGTATTCCTCAATGTCGGTGCGATGACGGAAAACAAGGGGATCGACCTGCTGCTGCAGGCCTTCGCGGCGGTTCTGACGGTGCATCCCCGGGCGCGGCTCGTCCTGAAAGGCGCGGATGCGATCTTCCGGTCGCGTGATCTCGTCGCAGGGTATCTCGCCGACCTGCCGACCGACCGACGGCATTCGGTCGCGGAACGGCTGACCTATATCGGCGACAGTTACATGCTCGACGATATGATCGCGCTCTATCAGGTCGCCGACGCCTATGTGTCGCCGTATCGCGCGGAAGGGTACAATCTGCCGGTCCTGGAGGCCGCGGCCTGTGGTCTGCCGGTTATTTGTACAGCGGGGGGTGCCACGGACGATTTCACGACATCCGATTTCGCGCTGTATGTCGACGCGACCCTGGACCAGGGGCGCCGCATGCTCACGCCGTCAACGGAGAGCCTGATCGATCGGATGTCCCGCTGCATCGATGACGGCGACTGGCGGGCGCGGGCAGCCGATTGCGCGGTGGGCCATATCGTGGAACGCCATACCTGGCGGCATGCGGCGGAAGGATTGCTGCGGGCTCTCGACATTGATCCGGCGGCGGGGCGTACGGGGGGCGGCATGACGAAAATTCCCGATGACGAGCCGTTGCGGCTGCATGTCGGCGGCGAAGCGCCGCTCGACGGCTGGAAGGTTTTGAATATCGAGCCCGCCGACTTCGTCGACTATGTCGGGGATTGCACTGACTTATCGCAATTCGCCGACCAAACGGTGGCTGAGATATACGCGTCGCACGTGTTGGAACATCTCGGGTACCTGGACGATTTACCGAATGCTTTGAAGGAGTTTCATCGCGTTCTTGAAGTTGGCGGGCGGTTGCGTTTGAGCGTGCCGGACCTGGAAACCCTATGCCGACTGTTCTTGCATCCGAAACTCGACATGGCGTCGCGGTTTCACGTCATGCGCGTGATGTTCGGCGGCCAGACGACCCCGCATGATTTCCATAAGGTGGGCATGACCGAAGAGTTCATGACCGATTACCTGCAAGTCGCGGGATTCATGTCCATTGAGCGGGTCGAGACGTTCGATCTCGTCGCCGACACCAGCGCGTTGAAGCTTGCGGGCGTGTCCATCAGCCTGAACATGCAGGCGATCAAGTAGCCCGCGCCGTGCACAACTTGTTTTTGCATCGGACAATTCCCTATAGACTGGGCGATGAAGCGGGCGCGGCGCGGTCGTGCAGGGGCAATAAAAACAACGGGTTTACGTGACGTGTTCTCAAAAATTCTGATCGCGAACCGGGGCGAGATCGCCTGCCGGATCATGCGCACGGCGAAACGCATGGGGATTGCCACCGTCGCGGTCTATTCGGACGCCGATGCACGCTCGCTGCATGTCCGCATGGCGGACGAAGCCGTGGCCATTGGCGGCAATGCGGCGGCGGAGAGTTACCTCGTGATCGACAAGATCGTCGATGCCGCCAAACGCAGCGGCGCCGAGGCGATCCATCCCGGTTTCGGATTCTTGTCGGAGAATGCCGTATTTGCCGACCGCCTGGATGAAGAAGGCATCGTGTTCATCGGCCCGAAACAGCGGGCCATCGCCTCCATGGGCGACAAGATCGAGTCCAAGCGGCTGGCCCAGGAAGCGGGGGTGAGCACCGTTCCCGGCCATCCGGATATCGTTCCCGACGCGGAGAGCGCCGTGCGGATCGCCGCAGAGGTCGGTTTTCCGGTGATGATCAAGGCGTCCGCCGGCGGCGGCGGCAAAGGGATGCGGATCGCCCGTGATGAAGGCGAGACGCGGGAAGGGTTCACGCTGGCCGCCAGCGAGGCGAAATCCAGCTTCGGGGACGACCGCATCTTCATCGAGCGGTTCATCGAGGAGCCGCGGCATATCGAGATCCAGGTCTTGGCCGATTCCATGGGCAACACGATCCATCTCGGTGAGCGGGAGTGCTCGATCCAACGGCGGCATCAGAAAGTCATCGAGGAAGCGCCGTCGCCGTTCCTGGACGAGGAAACGCGCCAGGCGATGGGCGCTCAGGCCATCGCCCTGGCGAAAGCCGTCGATTATCAGTCCGCGGGGACCGTCGAGTTTATCGTCGACAAGGATCGCAACTTCTATTTCCTGGAAATGAACACCCGATTGCAGGTCGAGCATCCGGTTACGGAATACGTTACCGGGCTGGACCTTGTGGAGCAGATGATCCGCATCGCCGCCGGCGAGCCGCTTCCGCTGTCGCAGGACTCGGTGGTGCTATCCGGCTGGGCGATCGAAGCGCGCGTCTATGCCGAAGATCCGTACCGCAACTTCCTGCCGTCGACGGGGCGTCTCGTGCACTACCGGACACCGGATGAGGATGCGGATGTTCGCATCGACACCGGCGTATACGAGGGTGGCGAGATTTCGATGTTCTACGATCCCATGATCGCCAAACTCGTCGTCGGCGGCATGACGCGCGGCGCCGCGATCAAGCAAATTCGGGATGCGCTCGACGCGTTCTACATTCGCGGGATTTCCCACAATATTCCCTTTCTGTCGGCGGTCCTGGCGCATCCGCGCTTTATCGAAGGCCGGTTATCCACCGGGTTCATCGAAGAAGAATATCCCGATGGCTTACAGCCTCGGGCGCTGACCAATATGGAGACGGCGCTTTTCGCCGCACTGACGGCGGTATTGCACCATCGCAACATGATGCGTCGCTCGGGGGCCGATGGGTCGGGGTGGGTCATGCGCATCGACGACGTCGATTATCCCGTCGAAATCGCGGCGGATGGCGACGAGTGTGTGGTCGCGGTCGAGATCGACGACGCGTTGGTTCAGCGCAACATATCGAGTGGCTGGCGGCCCGGAGAGCCGGTCTTCAAGGGGTCGGTCGATGGCGAGGACATTTGCGTCCAGGCGGACCGGCTGGGTATCGGGTGGCGTTTGTTCCACGCCGGGATGCAAGCGGATATTCAAGTTTTGCCGCCGCGCGCAGCCGAATTCTCTCGCTTGATGCCGGTGAAAGAGCCGCCGGATCTATCGCGTTTTCTTTTGTCGCCGATGCCGGGACTGCTGATCCGCGTCGCCGTTGGGGAAGGGGACGAGGTGAAGGCGGGTGAGGAGCTTGCGGTCGTCGAGGCGATGAAGATGGAAAATGTCCTGCGGGCCGAGCGTGACGGCGTTGTCCGAACCGTACACGCATCCGCCGGGGACAGCCTTGCCGTCGACCAGTCGATCCTCGAATTCGAGTGATGCCGGCCGCCGGTACGAGCGTTCGCGATGGCTGATATTGCGCTGCGCCTCATTATTCGCGGCCGGGTTCAGGGCTTGGGGTACCGGTATTGGATGGTTGGCGAAGCGGCAAAGCGCGGGGTGAATGGCTGGGTGCGGAATCTGGCCGACGGCAGCGTCGAAGCGCTCGTTTCCGGACCGAGTGCCGCGGTAAACGACATGATCGAGGCATGCCGGCGTGGGCCACGATTCGCGCGTGTCGATTCAATTGAGAACACCCCGGCGGCGACACCGTCCGAAACCGGGTTTCATCAATTCCGGTAGAGACGACGGCGCGCCGTCGAGCCGCCGTTAGGGACCGGCGCCTGCGCTGCGTTTGATCAGGTCGGCGGCCGGTCCCGCCATTCCTGCGTTCTTGTGTCCCACGCCTGGCACCGTCTGAAGCTTCCAATTGAACGGCATTCCCAGCGTTTTGGCGTTTCGCTTCGCGTTCGCAAAGTATGCTTTCCCGCGTTCCAGGCGGTTGGCGCCTTGCCGGTCCGCTTCGGGCGTGGTTCGAAGGTAGGTGCCGCGCCGCGTGTCTTCCTCGCCCAGCAGGACGACCAGTTTCCGCGAATACAGACGGCGCACATCGTCATCGGTGACGTTGGTGCCGCGCAAACCGTATGGAAATGTCTCGGTGCGGGTCGTCATCGTGTACCAGCCCGGATTGGCGGCGATTGCCAGGTCGACCCGCGGCCCGCCGGTAAAGGTCATATAGCGATGGACGAACTGGCCGCCCGCGGAATGTCCGAACAGGCTGAAGGACATGCGGTTGGTTCCCGTCAGGTCGCGCACCTGATCGAACACCCGGTCGATGACGGGAAAGCTCCAGTATCTCTCCGCGTTTGCGGCGAGCGTGCCGTTGCTGTCGGCCCGGTACATGACATTGCCGAGATTGTAGTGCCAGGATCCCGGAAAATCGTCGCGGCTGAATTCCGGCGCCACGATCAGGAAGCCGTGGTAGTCGGCGAGGGCGATCCAGTTGTTGCGATAGACATCCGCGTTGCGTTTGACCCCGTGCATCACGAAGACGATGGGGCTATCGGCGGTAAAGGATGCTGGGCGGTAGGTCCAAACCCACAACGACTTCCCCGTCGCGGCCGCAGGGTCTTTAAAGAGGAAACGATCTGCTCCGGCGTCGATGCGGGGCGGGCCCGCTTTCTCGGGCGTCACGCAGGCGGTGAGGAGGACCATCGCGGATATCGCGATTGCGTGGATAACCGATTTGCGGCAATGCACTATGGCGTTCCTCTGCAGTGCAGTCTCAGGTTTTTCCGAAGATGTCTCGAAACGACTCCGCCAGGGCCACGTCCAGGTCGGCCGTCGTGTCCGGAAGGCCCAGATCGACCAGGGATGTGACCCCTAAATTTTGGTCGGCAATGCCGCAGGGTACGATGCCGTCGAAATGGCTCAGGTCCGGATCGAATGTATTCTGGTCTGCCGTGTTCAAGCAGCAGCGGAAAGAGTGCTTCCCGAACCTCTGTCGAACCCATCTTGAAGGCCACTGCCACCCGCAATCCCTGGCGGGTAACCTCGTCTAGCACCGCCAGCATCTTGTAGGGTCGCCCATTGCTGAGCCTGTCGTGGACGAAGTCGACACTCCAGACGTGGTTGGGATGCGCCGGCCGCAGCCGGATGATCGATGTGTCCTTGTGGTAGAGCCGCCTGCGCCTCTTGTGCCGCTGCGGAAGCTGCAGGCCTTCTTCTTTCCAGAGGCGCTCAATCTTCTTGTGGTTTACCCGCCAACCTTCGATGCGCAGCAGCTTTGTGACCCTCTTGTAGCCGTAACTGCCGTACTGCTTCGCAAACCGGATCATGGCGAGACGCAATGCATCATCCTCTTTCGGAACGGATTTGTAGTGCAGTGTGCTGCGGGCAAAACCAATTCGCTGCTTGGTACAATCAGTGCGAGATCGTTGGTCCTTTAGCGCAGGAAAGTGCGGATTGCTGTTGTCATCCGATCTATCTCTTCCTCAGTATTGTAATAGTGTGGCGCCGCGCGCACGAGCGTCGGCAAATTTCGCGCTGTAGCATCTAAGAGTGTGCTGGAAGGCCGGGAGATGCTGACGTTAATGCCAAGCTCGGCAAGTCTCATTTGCACGGTTTCAGGCTCATGCCCGTCAACTGAAAACGTGACGGTGGCGGCTGGTTGTGGTCCGAGATCATAGACTCGGACGCCAGGAACCTCACTCAGTGTGAGTCTCATCTGATTGGCCAGCGCTTGGCAGCGCGCGGCAATCTCATCAATTCCAATAGCGAGCGCATAGTCGACCGCAACACCGAGCCCAAGTCTTGCGGCATAGTTGTTTTCCAAGGTCTCGAACCGCCGCGCATCAGGGCGAAGTTCATATTGGTCCAGTGTGAGCCAGGTTGCCGCGAAATGGTCGATCATCGGCGGCTCAAGTTGGTACATCAGGTCACGGCGCACATAGAGGAATCCCGTGCCCCTCGGCCCGCGCAGGAACTTGCGACCGGCGGCTGTCAGCATGTCGCAGCCGATCTCTGAAACATCAACTGGCATCCGACCGACCACCTGACAGGCATCGAGCAGGTAAGGAATGCCGTGTGCCCTTGCGATGCGACCGACCGCGGCAGCAGGATTGACTAAGCCACCATTCGTTGGCACCCAGGTGATTGCGATGAGGCGCACACGTTTATCGATCATCTTTTCAAGGGCATGCGGGTCTAGAACGCCGTGGGCGTCATCAGGGATCACTTCGATTGTCGCCCCGGTGCGCTTTGCAACCTGCAACATGCCGACATAGTTCGCACCGTATTCAGCTCGTGCGGTCAGGATTCGATCACCAGGACCCAGCTGCTGTGCGTAGAAGGCCATCTGCCACGCAACCGTGCCATTTTCAGTTAGAGCGATCTCATCTTTCGCTGAGCCAACAAGCCTTGCCACACTGTCGTAGACGCCGTCGAGCTGCGCAGCAGTTTCATGCGCCGCCTCATGGCCACCGATCTCAGACTCTCGTCTGAGATAGCCAATCATTGCCTCAAGCACCGGGGATGGCATCAAGCCAGTGCCGCAATTGTTAAGATGCACGCGATTGGAGACACCCGGTGTCTCAGCGCGCAGGCGGCTAATGTCTATTGGCATTCCTGCTCCGGTGTCTAGTTATGAACGTCCATTCGGTTCTCCGGAGAATCACTGACGTGTTGCAACGTTAGCTTCTCTCGGCCGGGCCGAATGGACAACCTTCTGAAAGTTCACATCTAGTGAAGGTCCGAAAGCGCGCCACGCTCGCGGCAATCTACTGAGCGACAAAGCGTACCAAATGCG
This sequence comes from Alphaproteobacteria bacterium, assembly GCA_965228425.1. Lineage (GTDB taxonomy): Bacteria > Pseudomonadota > Alphaproteobacteria > UBA8366 > UBA8366 > JAJFJD01. Next base: position 2,385,718 of record OZ245815.1, read on the forward strand.
TCATCCGCTAGTCCAGGTGTCGATGCTGGCGGGCCCGCTTTCTCGGGCGTCACGCAGGCGGTGAGGAGGACCATCGCGGATATCGCGATTGCGTGGATAACCGATTTGCGGCAATGCACTATGGCGTTCCTCTGCAGTGCAGTCTCAGGTTTTTCCGAAGATGTCTCGAAACGACTCCGCCAGGGCCACGTCCAGGTCGGCCATCGTGACCGGAAGGCCCAGATCGACCAGTGATGTGACCCCCAGACGTTGGTCCGCGATGCCGCAGGGCACGATGCCGTCGAAATGGCTTAGGTCCGGCTCGACGTTGATTGAGACACCGTGGAAGGTCACCCAGCGCCGGATTCGGACACCGATGGCGGCGATCTTGTCCTCGCGGCCGCCGCCGCGGTCGACCCAGATGCCGACCCGGTCCTCGCGCCGCTCCCCCTTCACGTTGAAGGCGGAAAGGGCGAGAATCACCCAATCCTCGAGATTGCGGATGAATTGCCGGATGTCGGGGTTGCGTTTCTGGAGGTCCAGCATCACGTAGCAAACCCGCTGACCGGGCCCGTGATAGGTGAATTGGCCGCCTCGCCCGGTCTGATAGACCGGAAATCGGTTGCCCTCCAGCAGGTCCTCCGGGCGCGCGCTGGTCCCGGCGGTATACAGCGGCGGATGCTCGAGCAGCCAGACCAATTCGGGCGCATCGCCGGCTCGAATGGCGGCCACGCGAGCCTCCATCGCCGCGACGGCGTCGTCATAGGGCACGAGCTGGTCGCTGACCTGCCATTCAACCCCGGATTTCCGAGCGGAATCCGGCGGATGGGCAATAGCCTTATGCATCCCTTGATAACCCCTCGGGGTTTTGGTATCCCCGCGTCAACGGGTGTTCTCCGTGGTGTCCGGTCATAATGCCATTATGATCAAGATTCGAGGGAGCGCGCACTATATATGCGGTCGTGGCGGAATTGGTAGACGCGCAGCGTTGAGGTCGCTGTGGTGGAAACACCGTGGAAGTTCGAGTCTTCTCGACCGCACCAATTTTCGAGGCCCGCTGACCAACCGGCGGGTCTTTTTATTTTCGGCTGCTCGAAAGTGCGGGCGCCGAGTACCCGGGGGTGAGCATGGCTGACGATCGTATTGTCGAAGATTCGCTCGAGTATCACCGTCGCTCGCCCGCCGGTAAGCTCGCCGTCGTCCCGACCAAACCGCTGGTCAATCAACGGGATTTGGCGCTGGCCTATTCGCCGGGCGTGGCGGCGGCCTGCAACGCGATCGCGGAAAACGCGAACGAGGCGGCAACGGTCACGGCCCGCGGCAATCTCGTCGGCGTCGTGACCAACGGGACCGCCGTCCTCGGCCTTGGCAATATCGGACCGCTGGCGTCGAAACCCGTAATGGAAGGCAAGGCGGTTTTGTTCAAAAAATTCGCCGGAATCGACGTGTTCGACATCGAGGTGAACGAGTTGGACATCGAACGCTTCGTCGATGTCGTCGCCTCGCTCGAGCCGACATTCGGCGGCATCAACCTCGAAGACATCAAGGCGCCGGAGTGCTTCGAGATCGAGAAAGCCCTGCGCGAACGGATGAATATTCCGGTTTTCCATGACGATCAGCACGGCACCGCGATCATCGTTGCCGCTGCGATTTCCAACGCGCTGCAATTCGTCGGCAAGTCCCTGAAGGATGCGAAGCTGGTTACGTCGGGCGCCGGCGCGGCGGCGATGGCCTGTCTCAACCTCTTGGTCGACATGGGCATGCCGCGCGAGAACATCTGGGTCACCGATATCGTCGGCCTCGTGTTCAAGGGGCGGCAGCAGGAGATGGACAAATACAAGGAGCCGTATGCGCAGGATACCGCGGCCCGTACGTTGGACGAGGTCATCGGCGGCGCGGACGTGTTCCTGGGCCTGTCCGCGCCGGGTGTGCTGACCAAGGATATGGTCAAGAAGATGGGCAAGCAGCCGATCATCATGGCGCTGGCGAATCCGACGCCCGAGATCTCACCGGAAGACGCGCGGGCTGCCCGCGACGATGCGATCATCGCGACCGGGCGCTCCGATTACCCGAACCAGGTCAATAACGTGCTGTGCTTTCCGTTCATCTTCCGCGGTGCGCTGGATGTCGGTGCCACCGTCATCAACGAGGAAATGAAGATCGCCTGCGTCGATGCCTTGGCATCCCTGGCACGTGCGGAGATCTCGGACATCGTGGCCAAGGCCTACGGCGATCAACCGATGCAGTTCGGCGCGGATTACCTAATCCCAAAACCGTTCGATCCCCGCCTGATCCTGGAAATTGCACCCGCTGTGGCGAAGGCGGCGATGGACAGCGGCGTCGCGACGCGGCCGATCGCCGATCTGGAACACTATCGGCAAACGCTGTCGCAGTTCGTGTGGAAGACGGGACTCCTGATGAAGCCGGTGTTCGATCAGGCGCGTAGCAACCCCAAACGGGTCGCGTATACGGACGGCGAGGACGAACGGGTTTTGCACGCCGTGCAGGAGGCGTTGGATGCCGGTCTCGCCAAGCCGATCCTGGTCGGCCGACGCGCCGTTATTCAGTCGCGGATCGAGGCCATGGGGCTGCGTATTCGGCTGGATGATCAGGCTGAACTGGTCGATCCCGAGAACGACGACCGATATCACGACTACTGGACCGAGTATTACGAACTGATGGCGCGCAAAGGTGTGTCACCGGATCTCGCCCGCCGGGTTATGCGAACGCGGACGACGGCGATCGGCGCAATGATGCTGAGGCGCGGCGATACGGACGCGTTGATCTGCGGCGCGATCGGGCAGTTTCAGACGCATCTTCGCCATGTGCGGGATATCATCGGCATTCGCGAGGGTGCCTTGGATATCTCCGCGTTGACCTTGCTGGTCCTGCCGAACGGCCTTTATTTCATCGCCGACACCCATGTCACAGCGGACCCCTCCGTCGACGAGATCGTGGAAATGGCGATCCTGGGTTCGGAGCAGGTCCGCCGCTTCGGGATAGAGCCGAATGTGGCGCTGCTGTCGCATTCGAATTTCGGCACATCGCAGCACGGCTCGGCGGCGAAAATGCGCGAGGCGGCTTCCCGCTTGCATCAGATGTACCCGGATATGGCGGTCGAGGGTGAAATGCATGCCGATGCGGCCATCGATGTTGAAATCCGGCAGCGTATCTTCCCGGATGCGCGCCTGGAGGGCAGCGCCAACCTGTTGATCATGCCGAATCTCGACTCCGCCAATATCGCCTACAATCTCGTGAAAGTGCTCGGTGACGGGTTGATCAGCGTCGGCCCCATGCTGCTGGGAGCCGCGATGCCGGTCCATATCGTGACACCGTCGATTTCCGCCCGTGGCCTCTTGAATATGACGGCGTTATCTGTCCTTGATGCGCAAGCGTTTGAAAGCCAATCCCACGCCTGATCGGAGGCCCCGTGACCGACGCACCGGAAACCGCCGCCGAAGATCGCGATGATTTGGAGGGCCTATACGGCGCAACCGATGCGCTTGTGCGTGAGGTTCAGCAGGCGCTGGCGGAGACGAAGGTCGATGTCGTAACCGCGCTCATCGAGCCGCTGCATGCGGCGGACCTGGCCGATCTTTTCGAGCATCTCACGTCCGACGAGCGAGACATCCTCGTGACTCTCGCCGGCGCCGATCTGGATCCGGAATTCTTTACCCATCTCGACGAAAATGTCCGCGAAGACGTCATCGAGGTGCTCGATACCGAGCAGCTTGCCGAGGTCGTCAACGAGTTGGAAACGGACGACGCCGTCGATCTGATCGAAAAGCTCGACGAGAGCGATCAGGAGGAGTTGCTCAACGCCGTCGCCCCGGCCGAACGCATCCTCTACGAGGAAGCGCTCAGTTTTCCGGAGGATAGCGCCGGCCGGCTGATGGACCGGGAAGCGGCGACCGTGCCGTCCTATTGGAATATCGGCCAGACGATCGACTACATGCGGTCCGATGCCGATCTTCCGTCGAGCTTCTACGACATCTATATCGTCGGTCCGACCTACCGCCCGGTTGGTCTGGTGCCCGTCAGCCGGCTGTTGCGGACGGAACGGCCGGTGGGTATCGGCGATATCATGGATACCGAGTTGAAGCTGATCCCGGCAACCATGGATCAGGAAGACGTCGCCTTTCTGTTCCGTCAGTACGGTTTGGTTTCCGCGCCGGTCGTGGATGAAAACGGCCGGCTGGTGGGCGTGATCACCGTCGACGACGTGGTCGATGTGATCGAGGAAGAGAATCAGGAAGACATGCTGAAACTGGGCGGCGTCAGCGAGGATGATTTTTACGATGCGGTGATCGACACGACGCGATCCCGCTTTTCCTGGCTGCTCGTCAATCTGGCGACGGCGATCTTGGCGTCGATGGTCATTGCGATGTTTGATGCGGCGATCGATAAGGTCGTGGCGCTTGCGGTCCTCATGCCGATCGTTGCCTCAATGGGGGGTAACGCTGGGACGCAGACCCTGACCGTCGCGGTGCGGGCGCTGGCCGTGAAGGAGCTGACGCCGACGAATGCCATGCGGATCGTCGGCAAGGAGGTTCTGGTCGGCGGTATCAACGGCATCCTGTTCGCGGTCTTGATGGGCTTGATCGCCTGGTTCTGGTTCGGCAGCGTTCAGATCGGCGGCATCATCGCGGCGGCGATGGTCACCAACTTGCTGGTCGCCGGGTTCGCCGGCACCATGATTCCGCTTACGTTGGATCGCATGGGGGTAGATCCGGCGGTGGCGTCCAGCGTGGTCCTGACGACGGTGACGGATGTGGTCGGTTTTCTCTCGTTCTTGGGGCTTGCCGCTTTGATTCTGTTGTAGTCTGCGGTCGTCGAACAAAGGAGCGCGTCGCATGATTCCCAACGATATTCCGGGCATGGATTTCGGTCTCGGCGAGACCGCCGACATGATGCGCGATACCGTGCGGAACTTTTCATCGGATGCGATTGCGCCGCGCGCGGGCGAGATCGACGAATCCAATGAATTCCCCCGCGATTTGTGGCCGAAGCTGGGTGAACTTGGCCTGCTCGGCGTGACCGTCGAGGAGGAATATGGCGGCGCCGGGATGGGCTATACCGAGCATGTCATCGCCATGGAGGAATTGAGCCGGGCCTCGGCTGCGGTAGGGCTGTCCTACGGCGCGCATTCGAACCTCTGTGTCAATCAGATCCGCCGCAACGGGACGGACGCGCACAAGGCGAAATATCTGCCGAAGCTGATCAGCGGCGAGCATGTCGGCGCGCTGGCGATGAGCGAGCCGGGCGCCGGGTCGGATGTCGTGTCGATGCGCACCCGGGCCGAGAAGAAGGGCGACCGTTATGTCCTGAATGGCCGAAAAATGTGGATCACCAACGGTCCCGATGCCGATGTGCTGGTTGTTTACGCCAAAACCGATCCGGACGCGGGCAAGCGCGGGATCAGCGCCTTTTTGATCGAGAAGGGGATGAAGGGATTCACCACCGCCCAGAAGCTGGACAAATTGGGTATGCGGGGCTCGAACACATGCGAGTTGGTCTTCGATGACTGCGACGTCCCTGTGGAAAACCTGTTTGGCGGCGAGGGTAAAGGCGTGAACGTGCTGATGAGCGGCCTCGATTACGAGCGGCTCGTCTTGGCCGGCGGACCGCTCGGAATCATGCAGGCCTGCCTCGACGTGGTTGTGCCCTATGTTCACGAACGGGAGCAGTTCGGTCAGCCGATCGGCTCGTTTCAGATGATCCAGGGCAAGCTAGCCGACATGTACACCACCATGAACGCGGCGAAATCCTACGTGTATATGGTGGCGCAGGCCTGCGATCGCGGCGATGTCACGCGCAAGGACGCTGCCGGGGTCATTTTATACGCGGCCGAAAAGGCAACGTGGATGGCGTTGGAGGCAATTCAATGCCTCGGCGGCAACGGCTACATCAACGAGTATCCGACCGGCCGGTTGCTGCGGGACGCGAAGCTGTATGAAATCGGTGCGGGCACGTCGGAAATCCGGCGCATGTTGATCGGCCGCGAGTTGTTCGAAGAAACTGCATAACGAGGAGTTTGAAAAAGGGATGCCAACGGTACTGATCACCGGCGCGAGCAGAGGGCTTGGACGGGAATTCGTCCGGCAATATGAAGAAGCCGGATGGCGGGTTATCGCGACCTGCCGCGACCCGGCGGGAACCGATCTTACCTGCGAGTGCCATGCATTGGACGTTACCGACCCGGAAAGCGTCGATGCCGTTGGTGCGGCGCTGAGCGGCGAGGCGATCGACATCTTGATCAACAATGCCGGTATCTACGGTCCGCGAGACTATGGCCCCGGTTCGATCCCGTATGACGAATGGGAAAGCGTGTTGCGGACGAACGTGCTGGCGCCGATGCGCGTGGCGGCGGCGTTGATGGCCCCGGTCGCCCGCTCGGAACGGAAGTTGATGGTGTTCCTCAGCAGCATCATGGGCAGTATCGGCGGCGGTGGTGGCGGCGGACAATACATCTACCGGTCGTCCAAAGCAGCGCTCAATGCCGCGGTTTCGGCGTTCGCGAGAGATGTCCGATCGTCCGATATTGGATGTCTCTTGATTCATCCCGGTTGGGTTCAAACCGATATGGGAGGACCAAGCGCGGCGATCGACGCGGGAACCAGCGTCACCGGCATGCGGCAGGTCATCGAGGATTGGTCGATCAGCGAGACCGGTGCCTTCCTGGACTATGCAGGCGAGCCAATTCCCTGGTGATGGCCACGAATCAGAAACCGAATTTGAGCGGCGCGGTACCGGTATCGAATCGGCCGGTTTGGCTGGGTCCAGTAATTTCGCGCCGGGCGGCGTAGGGCGGCGCGACGATGTCCGGGATCGCTGGTTTCGTCGATACGAGACTGAACCTGTCGGAAGCAGGGCTGACCGGCGTGATCGACCGCATGACGATCCAATTGCTCCATCGCGGACCCGATGACGGCGGCGCGGTTGTCGATGCGTCAATGGGCCTCGCGTTGGGATGTCGGCGGTTGGCGATCCAGGACCGCAGCAAGAACGGCCGGCAACCGATGGAGTCGGCCAATCGGCGCTATCTCATCGCATTCGATGGCGCAATCTACAATTTTCGGGAATTGCGGAAAGAACTCCAGTCGAGCGGCATGCGAGGATGGCGCGGGACGTCGGACACCGAGGTGCTTTTGTTCGCGATTTCCCGGATTGGGGTGGCCGGCGCTTTGGATCGAAGCGATGGTGTGTATGCCTTTGCCCTTTGGGATCGTCAGGCGAAACGGCTTCATCTCGTACGGGACCGGCTGGGCGAAAAGCCACTCTACTACGGTTGGTGCGGCACTGCGTTTCTCTTCGCCTCCGAACTAAAGGCCTTGGTCGCGCATCCGTCGTGGCGAGGCGCGGTCAATCGTCAGGCGGCCGCCGCGTATATGCAATTCGGCTATGTCCCGGCGCCGCTAACGATCTACCACGGTATTCAAAAACTGCCGCCCGCGCATTGGCTCACGTTGGACCTCGACGGGTTGAAGCCGGGCGTATTGCCGGTGCCGCGGCGATATTGGAACCAGCGTGCTCTCATCGAGCACGCCGTGGAGACGCCCTATGACGGCGATATCGACGGGGCCGTCGAGCGGCTCGACCAGATACTCGGCAGGTCGTTGGAGCGGCGTTTGGCGGCGGATGTCGAGGTCGGGATGCATTTGTCCGGATCGGTTGCTTCCCATGCGATTGCCGCGATGGCGTCGGAGACCGCCGCGGAGCCGATCAGAACCTTCTCGATCGGGTATGACGACCGAGACCGGCGCGCGGTCGACCAAGCAAGTACGGTCGCGCGTTGGCTTGGGACCGAACACACGACACTGGAAATGCCCAAGGCGGCGCCGATGAGGGCAATCGATCGTCTGCCGAGGATTTTCGACGAACCTTTCGCCGGACGGACCCAATTGCAGGCGGTTTTCCTCGCCGAAGCCCTGCGGGAGCATACCAGCGCCGTGATCACCGGTATCGGCGGCGAAGCGCTGTTCGGAGGCGGCCCCCGCCGCCGGGCGGCGCAAAATCATTGGCAGCATATTCGGGACAAATCGTTGCGGCGGAGCCTTGCGGCATTTGCGCTGCGATGGTGTCCGTTCCGTGCTCTCAACAGCCTGTCCTCTGCCGGTGACCGGCTTTTTGAGATGCTCTCGAAATCCGCCGGCCCGACGCCGGAATTCCTGCTGGCGCGGTATCGGACGTTCTGGCAGGGCATCGATAATCCGATGCATCGGTTCGACTTCATGCCGGATGACGATGCGACGTCCTGGGTGCCCTCGACACCGTCCTCCGCACGATTGTTGAATGCGGACGTGTCGACGACCTTGCCGAACGACAGCCTGGTCGCTCTGGATCGCACCAGCATGGCGATGGGCGTTCAAATGCGCGCGCCTATGCTGAACCGGGAACTTGTCGAATTTGTCCTGTCGCTACCGACCACCGAGAGCGGCGGCAAGGACATGGCCGAGCGTGCACTGATGCAATTGGCGGAACACCATGCCGGCGGTGATTTGGAGATCGCCGACATCGCGGATAGCGGCCCGCCGCTGGCCGATTGGCTGCGCGGGCCGCTTGTCGACTGGGCTGACGATCTGCTGTCCCCGGCGCTGTTGAAAGAGGACGACCTTCTCCGGGCCGATCCGATCCTGACAGCATGGCGCCAGCATCGCGACGGTACGGCCGACCGAAGCGGCGATCTTTGGACCGTGCTGATGTTTCAGGCCTGGCGGGCGGAATGGCTTTGATGGCGAGGACCTTGGTCGTCGCCGTCCTCGCCGGTGTCGTGGCCTGCCTCGGAGTTTGGGCGAGCATCATCGAGCCGGACATGCTGCGGGTGCGCCATGTCGAGGTTGCCTCCGCGGCTTGGCCAACGTCGATGCCGCCGCTGAAGGTTGCCGTCATCGCCGACTTGCACGCCGGCGCGCCGCATATCGACGTAACCAAACTGGACGAGGTGGTGGCGGCCGCCAACGAAATGCAGCCGGATGTGATCATTCTGCTGGGTGACTATGTCGTACAAGGGGTCCTGTTCGGCAGCTTCGTTTCGCCTGAAATCGTCGCAGAGCGGTTATCTCGGTTGCGCGCGAAACGTGGCGTCTTCGCCGTATTGGGCAACCACGACTGGTGGCTCGATGGACCGCGCGTTACCCGCGCGTTGCAGGCGAATGGGATGACCGTACTCGAGAATGAGGCGGCGCCGCTCGCGGTGCCGGGGGGGCTACTCTGGATCGCCGGGATTGCCGACGACACGACCCGGACGCCGGAGGTCGTGCGGACGGTCGCGCCGCTGCCGATTGGCGAACCAATTCTGTTGATCACCCATGACCCCGCCGTCTTCGAGGATGTGACGGACCGAGTCATGCTCACACTGGCTGGGCATACCCACGGCGGTCAGGTATATCTTCCGGGAATTGGGCCCCTGATCGTGCCCGGCCGCGCGCCACGCCGTCACGCCTATGGGCTGATACGCGAGAAGGGTCGAACGATGTTTGTCACCGCCGGGGTCGGAAGCAGTATTATACCCGTGCGTTTCAATATGCCGCCGGAGATCGTGTCCCTCACGATCAAATCCCGATTTGCGCCGGCGCAGGACACTAAAGGTCGGTAGGTCCGTGGCTGTAATCGCGACATCCCTCGATACCAATGCAGACGCGTTCCGGCAGAATGCCGACGCGATGAAAGGCGCACTCGACGATCTGCGCGAGACGATGGCGGTGGTGGTGCAGGGCGGCGGCGATACGGCGCGGGACCGTCATCTCTCGCGCGGGAAACTTCTTGTGCGGGACCGGATCGACCGGCTGGTCGATCCCGGCGCGCCCTTCCTCGAACTGTCACCACTCGCGGCGCATGGCATGTATGACGACCGGATCGCGGCGGCGGGGATCGTCACCGGGATCGGCCGGGTCTCGGGCGTCGAATGCGTGATCGTGGCGAACGATGCGACCGTCAAGGGTGGCACGTATTATCCCGTCACCGTGAAGAAGCATTTGCGGGCGCAGGAGATCGCGCTGCAGAACCGATTGCCCTGCATCTATTTAGTCGATTCCGGCGGTGCCAATCTGCCGAACCAGGACGAGGTCTTTCCCGACCGTGACCATTTCGGCCGCATCTTCTACAACCAGGCCACCATGTCGGCGCAAGGCATTCCGCAGATCGCCGCCGTAATGGGATCCTGCACCGCCGGTGGCGCCTATGTTCCGGCCATGTCCGACGAATCGATCATCGTAAAGGAACAGGGGACGATCTTTCTCGGCGGGCCCGCGTTGGTGAAGGCCGCGACCGGGGAGGAGACGAGCGCGGAGGAGTTGGGCGGCGCGGACGTGCATTCCCGGACATCCGGCGTCACCGATCACTATGCCGAGGATGACGATCATGCTTTGGCGATTTGCCGGCGTATCGTGGGCAACCTGAACTGGCGCAAACCGGTATCGCTGCGGGTGACGGAGCCGGTGGCGCCAATCTGCGATCCGGAAGAACTCTACGGCGTCGTACCGGCGGATATCCGCAAGCCGTATGATGTGCGCGAGATCATCGCCCGGATCGTGGACGGCAGCGACTTCGACGAGTTCAAGCAGCTCTACGGCGCGACGTTGGTCTGCGGTTTTGCCCGGCTTCATGGCTATCCCGTGGGCATCATCGCGAATAACGGGATCTTGTTTTCCGAATCCGCGCTCAAGGGCGCGCATTTCATCGAGTTATGCTGCCAACGCGGCATACCGCTGATCTTCCTGCAGAACATTTCCGGCTTCATGGTCGGCAAGAAATACGAGGCAGGCGGCATCGCCAAGGACGGGGCCAAGCTGGTGATGGCGGTGGCCTGCGCGAACGTGCCGAAATTGACCGTGATCATCGGCGGGTCTTATGGCGCCGGGAATTATGCCATGTGCGGCCGGGCGTATTCGCCGCGGTTTTTGTGGATGTGGCCGAACGCGCGCATATCGGTCATGGGCGGTGGGCAAGCTGCGAACGTTTTGGCGCAGGTGCGGCGCGACGGGCTGGAGCGCAGTGGCGAAACTTGGAGCGAGGACGACGAGGACGCCTTCAAGAAGCCGATCCTCGAGCAATACGAGCGACAGGGGCATCCGTATTACGCGAGCGCCCGGTTATGGGACGACGGGGTTATCGATCCTGCCGAGACACGCAGCTATCTCGGCCTTGGGTTATCAGCGGCGTTGAATGCGCCGATCGAAGAAACGCGGTTTGGTGTATTCAGGATGTAGAGGGAATGACGGGGAAGACAGTACTCATGGAAATCGACGGGCGTGGCGTGGCGACGGTGACGCTCAACCGGCCCGATGTGCACAATTGCTTCAACGCCGATGTGGTCACCGGCCTGCGGGAAAGTTTCGACGACCTCGCCGGTCGCGACGACCTGCGTGCGGTGGTGTTGCAGGCCGGCGGCAAGAGTTTCTGCGCCGGGGTCGATCTCAATTGGATGAAGGAAATCGGTACCTTTACGGAAGCGGAGAACGTCGCCGATGCCAAACGCATGGCGGGGATGTTCGACAAGCTGAACACCTTGCCGGTTCCCACGATCGCCAAGGTGCAAGGCTCCGCCTTTGCCGGCGGTTTGGGCCTGATCGCGGCCTGCGATATCGCCGTGGCTGCGGACCATGCCAAATTCGCCGTGACCGAAGTCCGGCTCGGTTTGATCGCCGCGGCGATCAGCCCGTATCTCATCGCGGCGATCGGCGCGGGGCCGGCGCGGCGCTACTTCCAGACCGCGGAACGGTTCGATGCGGCCGAGGCCAAACGGATCGGCTTGTTGCATGACGCCGTATCCGCCGACGCGCTGGATGGTGCGGTTGACGGCATCATCGCGAACATCCTCAAGAATGCCCCGGCGTCGTTGCGGGCCTGCAAGACCCTGATCCGTGAATGCGCGGGCCCGATCACCGAGGACATCCAGGACGACACCGCATCGCGTATCGCGGCGGTCCGCGCGACCCCCGAAGGACAGGAGGGCATTTCCGCCTTCTTCGAAAAACGGCAACCGGCCTGGATGGCCGGGAAGGAGGGCTGAGCGATGGCAGACCCTGTTGTTCTGTGTGAAACGGATGCCCGTGGCGTGGCGACGGTCACGTTCAACCGGCCCGAGGTCAACAACGCCTACAATTCGGACGTCGTCAACAGCCTGATCGACATCGCGGGCAAGCTGGCGGCGGATGACTCGGTTCGTCTCGTGGTGCTGCGCGGCAACGGGCGGCATTTCCAGGCGGGCGCGGACCTGAAGTGGCTGAAACAGGTCTCGACGATGACACCGGAGGAAAATCTCGAAATCTCCCGGCGGACGACCAATGCGATCCGGTGGCTCAACGAGTTCCCGAAGCCGACGATGGCGCTGGTGCATGGCGGTTGTTTCGGCGGCGGTACCGGAATCATCGCGTCCTGCGATGTCGTGATCGCGTCGGAAGACGCAATCTTCGCGATCACCGAAGCGCGGTGGGGCGTCATGGCGGGGCCGGCGTTCCCGCAACTCAACGCGCGGATGAAGCAGAATTTCGTGCGGCGGTACTCGCTGACCTGCGAACGGTTCGGCCCGCATCAGGCCTATGAGATGGGGCTGGTGAATACCGTTTGTCCGGTCGGGGCGCTGGATGCGACAGCGGCCCCGTTGATCGACGCCATCCTGTCGGGCGGTCCGGCGGCGTTGCGCGAAACGAAGAAGCTGATCAAAGACATTGCAGGTATCGCCATACCGGACGATCGGGCGGAAGAATTGGCGCTTGAGCATTCGTTGAAGCGGCAGTCGGACGAGGCGGACGAAGGCCTCCGCAGCTTTATCGAAAAACGAAACCCCAGTTGGTATCCGGGACAAGCATGATAAGTGATGAAGTACTGGTGTCGGTCGACGATCGCGGGATCGCAACGTTGACCCTCAATCGGCCGGATGCTCTGAACGCCTTCAATGCCGATCAGATCGCCGCCTTCAACGATGCGATGGCAAAGGTGACCGCGGACACCGCGGTTCGGGTGATCGTGATCGCCGGCAGCGGATCGGTGTTCTGTTCGGGCGCAGACCTCAACTATTTGAAATGGGCCGGCGGCCTGTCCTATGAGGACAACAAGGCGGATGCCCGGAAATATGCGGCGATGGGAGAGGCGGTCTATGCCGCCCCGCAGCCGGTCATCGCCCGGGTTCAGGGCGGCGCCTATGGCGGCGGTGTCGCGGTGGCGGCGGCTTGCGATGTCGTTATCGCGGAGAGCGGGGCAAAATTCGCGATCACCGAAGCGCGGTACGGCTTTACGCCATCGCTGATGGTGCCCTATCTGCTGGGCCGTATGGGGCAGCGGGAGTGCCGCCGGTGGTGCCTGACCGGCGAGGCGATGTCGGCCGCCGAAGCGTTCCGGATCGGGCTGGCGGATATCGTCGTGGAGGAGTCGCTCGACGACAAGGTTGCGGCGGTCGCAGACACCATCCTGATGAATTCGCCCGGTGGGCTTGCCGAGAGCAAGGCGTCGATCGGCGAAAACGGCTATCCGCCAATCGACCGGGCAATGATCGACCGTTCGCTTGAGGCCTTCGTCGCCGGGCGTGGCAGCGCGCAGGCATCGGAAGGTGCCGATGCGTTCATCGCCAAACGCCCGCCGCGTTGGGCGACGGAGGCGGATGCGTGACGCCGAAGCAGCCGCCCCGTCTGGTCGGAACCGGGTTTACGGTACTGCTGCTCGGCCTGATTGCGCTTGCGGCCGGTGAAATCGGCACGATCTTTCAGCTCATCATGCTGCTGATCTTGTCGCTCGCCGTCGCGACCTTCCATCTGGTCTTCCGGGGAAGCGGATTCTTCTCGATTTCGTTGGCCAACTTTCTCGGCGTCTACGCTTGTTTCTACGTCTTCTTCGTCGTGACGAATTTTTACGGCGCCAGTCCGTGGGCTTTCCATCTTGGCTTCAGCTTTCCGATCCTCGCTTTCCTGGGGGGTGCGGTCCTCAAACGGGCGGAACTCCAATCGATCGTCCAGTCCGAGCGGCTGAGAGATGAACGGCATCTCGGGCGCACTTTCCTGTGGTTGTTGCCGGTGTCGGTCATCGGTGCACTGACCTTCCTCGTGCCGGAACATCTGTCCGGGCAAGAAACGGTCACCCTCGTCTTTCTGTCGGCCATGGCATCGCTCGCGCTCGTCGTCTTCATGGCGAGCCGCGACATCGCGGTCTTTCTGCTCGATTCCGGCTTGCTGTTCGAGGAGTTCTTCCAGAGCGCGGCGAAGTTGCTGGTGCCGGCCTTCGCCTTCTTCACCTTCTATTCGATGCAGGTGATTGTCTTCGGCTGCATCTATCGCATTTTGGATCGATACACCGACGACCCGCTTTTCCTTGTCGGCGACGTGCCGACGACCATCACCTTCTCCCAGGCCCTGTACTTCTCGGTCATCACGTTGAGCACGGTCGGTTATGGCGACGTGGTGCCGCTGTCGGACTCGGTGCGGGTGATCGTCTCGATCCAGATCGTCAGCGGCGTGCTGTTGCTATTGTTCGGCTTCTCCGAGATCATCGCCTACACCCGCAACCATAAGGGAAGATCCTAGCCGCCCATGTTCAGACGGCTTCTCATCGCCAATCGGGGCGAGATCGCCTGCCGCGTCATCCGGACCGCACGGGATGTGGGCATGCGCACGATCGCCGTGTATTCGGATGCCGACACGAATGCCCGGCATGTAGATATGGCGGACGAGGCGTATCGGATCGGCCCGGCCCTTGCGGCGGAAAGTTACCTTTCGGCGGAACGAATTCTGGCCGTCGCGCGGGAGAGCGGGGCGGAGGCGATCCATCCCGGCTACGGCTTCCTGTCGGAAAATGCCGAGTTTGCCGAGGCCTGTGCTGCGGCGGGGGTCGTGTTCGTCGGCCCATCGCCGAATGCGATTCGGGCGATGGGATCGAAGATCGAGGCCAAATCTTTGGCCCAGGACGCCGGTGTGCCGGTGGTGCCCGGTTATAACGGCCTGTCGCAAGGCCGCGGTGATCTGAAGGCGGCGGCGGATGAGATCGGCTATCCAGTGATGATCAAGGCGTCGGCCGGCGGCGGCGGCCGCGGCATGCGGATGGTACGCGAGGCATCGCTGTTCGACGACGCGCTCGACAGCGCCAGCCGCGAGGCCAAGGCCGCCTTCGGCGACGGAAGGGTCTTGATTGAAAAGTTCATCGCGCGGCCGCGCCACATCGAAGTGCAGGTGTTCGGCGATACCCACGGCAACATCGTTCACCTGTTCGACCGGGACTGCTCGGTACAGCGCCGTCACCAGAAGATCATCGAGGAAGCGCCGGCGCCGGGCCTGAGCGATGCGCTGCGACAGGCCATGGGTGACGCGGCGATCGAGGTCGCGCGGCGCGTCGACTATGTCGGTGCGGGGACGGTCGAGTTCATCGTCGACCGGGACGCGATGTCCGATGATGGCGGGTTCTACTTCCTCGAGATGAATACCAGATTGCAGGTCGAGCATCCGGTGACGGAAATGATCACAGGGGTCGATCTCGTGGCATGGCAACTTCACGTGGCGTCGGGCGGTGCGTTGCCGAAGACGCAAACGGAGATTCATTCGAACGGTCATGCGGTCGAGGTGCGATTGTATGCGGAGGATCACCGGCGGGATTTCCTGCCATCAACCGGCCGTCTCGATCGTCTTCGGTTTCCCGGCGAGGGATCGCCGATCCGGGTCGATACCGGCGTCCGCGAAGGTGATGCGGTGACGCGCCATTACGATCCGATGATTGCGAAGGTGATCGCGTCCGGTGGGACGCGCGCGGCCGCCCTGTCGACTCTCGAGCAGGGACTAAAGCAAACCGAGGTGATCGGGCCGGCGACAAATTTGGCTTTTCTGGCCGGTTTGTTGGGCCACGCGGCGTTTCGGGACGGCGATGTCGATACGACCTTCGTTCACCTTCATCGTACCGAGCTGATGGCCGCATCGGAGTTGTCGGGGAACGACGCTCTCATTCTCGCCGGTGTCTACGAGGCGCATGCCGACGGGGATGACGCGGGCCAAGGAGCGGACCCGTATTCGCCGTGGCGCCGCTGCGATGGCTGGCGGGGTTTCGGTCGCGCACCGGTTATCCATCATTTTTTGGATGGGGAGGCCGACACGACGGTTTCTGTCCGACGGGACGGGGACATATTGCTGCTCGGCCTTCCCGATGACACTTACAGGGTTTCCGGCAGCCTTGTTGCCGACGGCACCGTCCGGGCGGTTCTCGGACGGCGGACCCTCAAGGGTCGCGTCATCGAGCGGGGGCTGGAACGCCACGTCCTGATTGATGGTCGCATGCGCACGCTGGTCTTGCGCGATCCCGACGCGCCAACGGCGCAAGGGGAGGCGAGCGGCGGCAAGCTCACGGCCCCTCTGCCGGCAGCGGTCGTGCAGGTCCACGTGGAGGCCGGCGCCACGGTTGCGCGCGGCGCGCCACTGATGGTCCTGGAGGCCATGAAGATGGAGCATGTCATCACCGCGCCGACGGACGGCGTTGTCGCGGCGGTCCATTTCGCCGTCGGGCAGCAGGTCGAAGAGGGGGCGGAACTGGTCGTCCTCGACGCGCCGGTCGGCGGTTCGGCATAAGGGTTCGACGGCGATGACGGTGCATCTGATCAAGCTCTCGGTCGGGATCGAGAATATCGACCATCTCGCCCGGGTGCAGGAAGGGCGGCTCCGGCAGGCGGCGTCCGACGGGCACAAGGGCCGACTGTTCCATCGCACGCGGCATACGCCTCGGCGGAGTGAGGAATTGCTCGACGGCGGCTCGATATATTGGGTCATCAAGGGGCGGACGCGGGCGCGACAGCGGCTTATCGGTTTCGAAAGCGACGTGGACGAGGAAGGCCGGAAATTCTGCCGGCTCATGCTGGAGCCAGGGCTCGTACCGACCGACCCCTGGCCGCACCGGCCGTTTCAGGGCTGGCGCTATCTGGAAGCCAAGGACGCTCCGCCGGACCGGGCGCGCGGGCAGGCCGATGACGAGATGCCGGAGGAGATGATCGAGGAACTGCGGGACCTCGGGCTTCTGTAGCGGTGTGGCGCGTCGCGGGGCGGCCCGCCCTGTGGATAAGGCAGTGGATAAGAAAATTGCTTTCAGACGTCATTAGGCCGTTGCCGAATAGGGTTTCCGGCGTTATATTCATCTCTTGCGACCGTGCCTGAACCGGCAATCGGTTCCGGGCACGATCTCCTTCAAATAGGATGATGCGGCAGGACAAAACGGGTCCAGCGTTGTCGCCTGTTGTTTGACAAGTGAATTATTAGGAAGGGATGCGCGGGCGGCGGTTTGTGCTGTTTTTTTTGCACGGATCGTTTTTTTGCAGTCTGTGTATCTCTTTTAAGCGAGCCTTTATGTGTCCTGGCCGGACTGCTTGGTCTGGTTGGGACTTAAAGCGAGCCAAAGAGTAATACTTTGAGTGTAAGGGATCCGTGTTTGTTGGGCGTCTTTGTTTTGATGCCTGATTTAACATGAGAGTTTGATCCTGGCTCAGAACGAACGCTGGCGGCAGGCTTAACACATGCAAGTCGAAGGAGAAGCAGGACTTCGGTTCTGTGGACACTGGCGAACGGGTGAGTAACGCGTGGGAACCTACCCTGGGGTGGGGGACAACCACTGGAAACGGTGGCTAATACCGCATACGCCCTCCGGGGGAAAACTTTTGTGCCCTGGGATGGTCCCGCGTCGGATTAGCTAGTTGGTGGGGTAACGGCCTACCAAGGCGACGATCCGTAACTGGTCTGAGAGGATGATCAGTCACACTGGAACTGAGACACGGTCCAGACTCCTACGGGAGGCAGCAGTGGGGAATATTGGACAATGGGGGCAACCCTGATCCAGCCATGCCGCGTGGGTGAAGAAGGCCTTAGGGTTGTAAAACCCTTTCAGCGGGGAAGATGATGACGGTACCCGCAGAAGAAGCCCCGGCTAACTCCGTGCCAGCAGCCGCGGTAATACGGAGGGGGCTAGCGTTGTTCGGAATTACTGGGCGTAAAGGGCGTGTAGGCGGTTTGCCGAGTCAGGCGTGAAAGCCCCGGGCTTAACCTGGGAACTGCGTTTGATACTGGCAGGCTAGAGGTTGGAAGAGGAGAGTGGAATTCCCAGTGTAGAGGTGAAATTCGTAGATATTGGGAAGAACACCAGTGGCGAAGGCGGCTCTCTGGTCCATACCTGACGCTGAGGCGCGAAAGCGTGGGGAGCAAACAGGATTAGATACCCTGGTAGTCCACGCCGTAAACGATGTGTGCTAGACGTCGGGTGTTCAGCATTCGGTGTCGGAGCTAACGCATTAAGCACACCGCCTGGGGAGTACGGCCGCAAGGTTAAAACTCAAAGGAATTGACGGGGGCCCGCACAAGCGGTGGAGCATGTGGTTTAATTCGACGCAACGCGCAGAACCTTACCAGCCCTTGACATCCCGGTTTTGGGGAGTGGAGACACACCCTATCAGTTCGGCTGGACCGGTGACAGGTGCTGCATGGCTGTCGTCAGCTCGTGTCGTGAGATGTTGGGTTAAGTCCCGCAACGAGCGCAACCCTCATCCTTAGTTGCCATCTTTCAGTTGGGCACTCTAAGGAAACTGCCGGTGACAAGCCGGAGGAAGGCGGGGATGACGTCAAGTCCTCATGGCCCTTATGGGCTGGGCTACACACGTGCTACAATGGCGGTGACAGAGGGCAGCGAGCCTGCGAAGGTTAGCAAATCCCCAAAAACCGTCTCAGTTCGGATTGTTCTCTGCAACTCGAGAGCATGAAGTCGGAATCGCTAGTAATCGTGGATCAGCATGCCACGGTGAATACGTTCCCGGGCCTTGTACACACCGCCCGTCACACCATGGGAGTTGGCTTTACCCGAAGCCGGTGCGCTAACTTCGGAAGCAGCCGACCACGGTAAGGTCAGCGACTGGGGTGAAGTCGTAACAAGGTAGCCGTAGGGGAACCTGCGGCTGGATCACCTCCTTTCTAAGGATCGTGCGTAGTGGAACTTGTTTCTGCTATTCGCGTTCACTTACATCAACTCCTGTAAAAACATCATGGCCGCCGCCTCCGCATCCCTTCCTTCGACGAGAGTTATTGTCCAGCGTCGCTCTATCGCCCTTTGGGCTACATGAGAGCGTCGCTGTTTTGCCCTCAAGTAGCCGGCAGGCGATAGGGCCATTAATAAGGGCCTGTAGCTCAGCTGGTTAGAGCGCACCCCTGATAAGGGTGAGGTCGGTAGTTCAAATCTACCCAGGCCCACCATTCAAGGGGCCATAGCTCAGCTGGGAGAGCGCCTGCTTTGCAAGCAGGAGGTCACCGGTTCGATCCCGGTTGGCTCCACCATCGTGGCGCTACCGGCTTTCGCCTACATGAGCGCGGATTGCCCTCAAGCAGCCGATAGGCGGTAGGGCACATAAAGAGACTCGTCGAAGGATGACAGGCGCTTGATGACAGGCGCTTAGCGCCGGCGCTCAAGCAGGCGAAAGCCGATAGCGCCATAAAGAGTTTTACGGGGATGTTTTACATCTCCGTAATTGTTTGTTGTTTGACATTGTGAAGAGGGTTTTGACGTAGTTGCTCTGATTCGGGCGTGAACTATTACGTGCACTATCGGCTTTCGCCTATATGAGTGCGTAGTTTGTCTCATGTTTGTTTGGAGCGACGCGGGTTTTATGATCGCTGAACAGTCTGTTGTGATTGGATTGGAGGACGATCAGAGCTTCCTCTCAAGTAGCCGAGAGGCGATAGAGGAAGCTCTGTTAAGACTCTTCTGATTGTGACGGATGGTTTGGATCAAGCGTTTAAGAGCATTTGGTGAATGCCTTGGCGTCAGGAGGCGATGAAGGACGTGGCACGCTGCGAAAAGCCACGGGGAGCTGCGAGCAAGCTTTGATCCGTGGACATCCGAATGGGGAAACCCGGCCCTTTAGGGTCATCCTGCGATGAATATATAGTTGTGGGAAGCGAACCCGGGGAACTGAAACATCTCAGTACCCGGAGGAAAGGACATCAACCGAGACTCCGTCAGTAGCGGCGAGCGAACGCGGACTAGGCCAGTAGCACATGACAAGAGACCGGAACCGTCTGGAAAGTCGGGCCTGAGTGGGTGATAGCCCCGTACGGGTATTGCTTGTTGTGTGTTCTTGAGTAGGGCGGGACACGTGAAATCCTGTCTGAACATGGGGGGCCCCCCCTCCAAGCCTAAGTACTCCCTGACGACCGATAGTGAACCAGTACCGTGAGGGAAAGGTGAAAAGCACCCCGATGAGGGGAGTGAAATAGACCCTGAAACCGAATGCTTACAAGCAGTTGGAGCCCCCTTGAGGGGTGACAGCGTACCTTTTGTATAATGGGTCAGCGAGTTAATCTGTCGAGCGAGCTTAAGCCGTTAGGTGTAGGCGCAGCGAAAGCGAGTCTGAATAGGGCGCTTTAGTTCGTCGGATTAGACCCGAAACCCGGTGATCTAGCCATGGGCAGGTTGAAGGTGCGGTAACACGCACTGGAGGACCGAACCCACCTATGTTGAAAAATGGGGGGATGACCTGTGGTTAGGGGTGAAAGGCCAATCAAACCGGGAGATAGCTGGTTCTCCGCGAAAACTATTTAGGTAGTGCGTCAGGTGATTACCCTCGGGGGTAGAGCACTGGATGGGCTAGGGGGACGCGAGTCTTACCAAACCTAACCAAACTCCGAATACCGAGGAGTACAGCCTGGCAGACAGACCATGGGTGCTAAGGTCCATGGTCGAGAGGGAAACAGCCCTGACCGCCAGCTAAGGTCCCTAAGTGACGACTAAGTGGGAAAGGATGTGGGAAGGCCAAGACAACCAGGAGGTTGGCTTAGAAGCAGCCATCCTTGAAAGAAAGCGTAACAGCTCACTGGTCTAATAGCCGTCCTGCGCCGAAGATGTAACGGGGCTTAAGTCGTCCACCGAAGCTGCGGATTCATGCCTTCTGGCATGAGTGGTAGCGGAGCGTTCCGTAGGCCTGTGAAGGTGTACCGCGAGGTATGCTGGAGGTATCGGAAGTGAGAATGCTGACATGAGTAGCGATAAAGAGTGTGAGAAACACTCTCGCCGAAAGTCCAAGGGTTCCTGCGCAAGGCTAATCCGCGCAGGGTGAGCCGGCCCCTAAGCCGAGGGCGAAAGCCGTAGGCGATGGGAACCAGGTTAATATTCCTGGGCCTTCTGGGATGTGACGAATGCTGTAAGTTGTTACCGCTTATCGGATTTGCGGTGGCAGCGAAGGCGTTCCAGGAAACAGCCCCAGTAGTAGACCGTACCCTAAACCAACACAGGTGGACTGGTAGAGTATACCAAGGCGCTTGAGAGAACGGCGTTGAAGGAACTCGGCAAATTGCACCCGTAACTTCGGGATAAGGGTGCCCCATATCCGGGCAACCGGGTGTGGGGGGCACAGACTAGGGGGTGGCGACTGTTTACTAAAAACATAGGGCTCTGCGAAGCGGCAACGCGACGTATAGGGTCTGACGCCTGCCCGGTGCCGGAAGGTTAAGGAGAGAGGTGAGAGCTTTGAACCGAAGCCCCGGTAAACGGCGGCCGTAACTATAACGGTCCTAAGGTAGCGAAATTCCTTGTCGGGTAAGTTCCGACCTGCACGAATGGCGTAACGACTTCCCCACTGTCTCCAACGCCGACTCAGCGAAATTGAATTCTCCGTGAAGATGCGGAGTACCCGCGGTCAGACGGAAAGACCCCGTGCACCTTTACTACAGCTTTGCAGTGGCATTAGGAATGTTCTGTGCAGGATAGGCGGGAGCCTTTGAAGCGTAAGCGTCAGTTTACGTGGAGGCACCCTTGAGATACCGCCCTTGATGTTTCTGATGTCTAACCGCGCTCCGTGGATCCGGGGCCGGGACCCTGCATGGCGGGTAGTTTGACTGGGGCGGTCGCCTCCCAAAGAGTAACGGAGGCGCGCGATGGTGGGCTCAAGCTGGTCGGAAATCAGCTGTGGAGTGCAATGGCATAAGCCCGCCTGACTGTGAGGCCGACGGGCCGAGCAGAGACGAAAGTCGGTCATAGTGATCCGGTGGTCCCGCGTGGAAGGGCCATCGCTCAACGGATAAAAGGTACGCCGGGGATAACAGGCTGATACTCCCCAAGAGTTCACATCGACGGGAGTGTTTGGCACCTCGATGTCGGCTCATCACATCCTGGGGCTGAAGCAGGTCCCAAGGGTTCGGCTGTTCGCCGATTAAAGTGGTACGTGAGCTGGGTTTAGAACGTCGTGAGACAGTTCGGTCCCTATCTGCCGTGGGTGTACGAGACTTGAGAGGAGCTGCCCCTAGTACGAGAGGACCGGGGTGGACGTACCTCTGGTGTACCGGTTGTGGCGCCAGCCGCACCGCCGGGTAGCCAAGTACGGACAGGATAACCGCTGAAGGCATCTAAGCGGGAAGCCCCCCTCGAAACCAGGTCTCGCTTGAGAGCCGTGGAAGACCACCACGTCGATAGGCCGGGTGTGGACGCGCAGCAATGCGTGGAGCTAACCGGTACTAATCGCTCGATCGGCTTGATACCAAACCATCCGTGACAATCAGCGAAGCTGATTGTTGCTTGTTCAGTTGCCCTACCGGCCTTTGGCCTACTTGAGGGTATGTTCGTGGGCGCTATCGCTCGCGTTGCTCGCTACTTGAGCGCAGATTATCTGCGCTCATATAGTCGACAGCCGGTAGCGCACATAGAGTCCTCAAGTAGGCGTAAGCCGATAGGACCCTGAAAAGAAACCAGCGATCATAAAACGAATACGTCAAATACCGTGCTTACATGCGCTCATATAGGCGAAAGCCGATAGCGCACAAAGAGTCCTCAAGCAGGCGAAAGCCGATAGGACCCTAAAGAGCCTTCGATCCTCTGCGGATCGACGGCCTGGTGGTCATAGCGAGGGTTGAACCACCCGATCCCATCCCGAACTCGGCCGTGAAACCCCTCCGCGCCAATGGTACTGCGTCTTAAGACGTGGGAGAGTAGGTCGCCGCCAGGCCTTCTATCCGCAGAGACTCTTACTCAGCGCTATCGTTCGCGATGCTCACTACTTGAGCGCAAACAATCCGCGCTCAAGCAGGCGAAAGCCGATAGCGCAAAAACAAGCACGGAAAACCCTCTTCACAATCTCAAACCTCCTTCAAACACCGCAAAAGGCCAAACCGCCAATCGCGGATAGTGAAGGACTCCAGACAAGCGCTCATACAGGCGAAAGCCGATAGCGCAAACAAAAACCCTTCCGCGGGGTGGAGCAGTCTGGTAGCTCGTCAGGCTCATAACCTGAAGGTCGTAGGTTCAAATCCTACCCCCGCAACCAAGTCAAATCCACGGAATATCAATGCACTAGCCCCTCATGCGAGGGGCTTTTGCTTGTGGGGAGCGACTACGAGCCCGTGCCGGCGAAACCCGCGGAATTCCGCACATTCCAAATTATTGCCGGGCATTCCGTGCAACATACATGCAACACGAAAAATCATGATGTTTTCTAATTGTTCGCATGGCAGGCAATGTGAGATTCACATGCCATCAATGACTATCCGGCACAGCAGGAAAGTTTCGACACATCCATTTCAAAGGTCTGGGCGGCCAGTTTCAACCCTTCAACTGTGGTGAGATACGGAAAGATCATCTCGCTGAGCTCCTGATAGGTTAGGCCCTGTTTGATTGCGAGCGCGGCAGTCTGGATGCTGTCAGCGCCTTCAGGGGCTAGGATATGCGCGCCAATTAGCTTGCTCGTTGCGCCATCCGCGACCAGCTTTATCAGGCCGCGCGTGTCACGGGCCGCGAGCGCACGCGGCACATTGTCCAGAGTCAGAATTGAGGTCTTCACTTCAATTTTTTGGGTCCTGGCGCCCGCTTCCGTAAGGCCAACGCTTGCCACTTGCGGATCGGTGAAGACTACAGCCGGCATCGCAAAATTGTTGTAGCGTTGCGCGTCGCCATTCATTGCATTAGAAGCAGCGATCTTCGCGCCGTACGCAGCCATATAGACGAACTGATCGCGCCCGGTCACATCGCCGGCTGCATAAATTCCCGCTTTTGTCGTGCGCATCCGGTCATCGACTTTGATGCCGCCATTCGGCAGCAATTCGACGCCAGCGTCTTCCAGACCTAATCCGTCCGTATTTGCCCTGCGTCCGGAGCTCAATAAAACCTGCCGCATTTCAAGTGTTTTGACCAAGCCGTCAATGGTCACCGTAAGCGCAACATCTTTTCCAAGCGAGCGGATGCTGTCATAACCGTCTACGCGTTGCACGGTAATGCCTTCGTCTTCGAAATAGCCCGCAAGGGCCTCGCTGATTTCGGGCTCTCCCTCGGGCAAGAGCCGGCTGCGGTAAAGAATCGTCACGCTGACGCCAGCGCGGGAAAACATCTGCGCCAGCTCGCAGCCGATGTACCCTCCTCCGATCACCATCAAAGACTCGGGCAGGCTCTCTATCTCGAACGCCGATGTGCTGGTCAGATAGGGAACATCCTCGATGCCCGGAATGGGTGGCACGTATTCGTGGGATCCCGTCGCGACGATGATTTTGCCGGCATCGATGGGTTTCCCGTCCACTATGACGCCGCCGTTCCCAAGACGAGCCTTGCCTTCCAGGTAGGCAACGCCGTTATAGGCTGGCAGCAAATCGATGTACTTGGCGTGCCGGAGCGATGCTACAAGCTCGTCCTTCTGGGCCCGCAGCGCGCCCCAGTCGGCAAGGCGCGCTTTCCCCGCAACACCTGCGAAGCGGGGCGCGTTATTGGCATGGTGGATTGCCTCGGCAGCGCGGATCAGCCCCTTCGAGGGTACACAGCCCACATTGACGCAGGTGCCGCCGATCATGCCGTGTCCAATGAGGGCGACCTGCGCGCCTTGGTCGGCAGCGGCAATCGCAGCTGAGAACCCGGCCGAACCCGCGCCGATGACGGCGAGGTCATAATGGCCATTCTGTTTTGGCGGCGGGCAGCAGGTCGTATTCATCAAATTGTTTCCTTCGTATCAACTGGTTGGCCACTGTGCCGCCGTGCACAGGCGCGGAGATAGTAGGCGTAGGCGGCGACGATGACGGCGGCGGCGATGGAAATGCGTAGTGCGTATTTGAACTCGAGCCAGAAAAGAATTGCCGAGAGCGCAACGACGGCCACGACGATCGGGATCGTTGGCAACGGGCCCTGGCGATTGAAGCGCAGATAGAGGGCGTAAGCGACCAACCCCATCGATGCGAACAACAACGGGAACAAGCCGTAATCAAGCCAACCTACAAACGCGGATAGCCCGGCGAATCCGAAGAGAATGACCAGGGCCGGCGTAAAGCAACAAATTGCCGCGAAGATCGTGCCACCGCTGCCCACGCCAAAAAGTTTTCGATGGTTCACCGCACGCTCCTATTCATCGATTTGCTGCCGGCAACCAATTGTTCGTTACCAGTCCGGGAACCGCGTCGCCGAAGCAGCGCGTAGCCGAGAATACCGGCGATCGACGCGAACGCGGTCGCGACGACCCAATCAAATCCAGCGAACCACGCGAAGGCGGAGGCCAGACCGGACGTACCGAGCAGGCAAAGTGCACAAAGCGGTGCAATCGCGGCGGCCGCAACGAGTCCGGCGACAGGTTTGTCGCTCATTTCGCTGCCTCCATGACGGTGGATGGAAATCCAACGCCTTTGGTGGCGGCGACCAACTTCGCGGTACTGCACTGATTGGGGTCGAAGCTAACCACCGCGGATTTCTTGCGGAAGGACACCTCCACCTTGCGAACGCCATCAACGCCTTCAAGGGTCCGCTTGACGATCACCGGACAGCTTGCGCAGTACATGTTGTCGACTTTGAGGGCCACGGTTTGTAGCCCGGTGGTTTCGTCACCTGTCGCCGACCCAGTTTTAGCGGTGTAGGAAATTTGCGGCGTTGCCGGCGGGGAGACATCGGATCCGGCAATTAGAGAATAACCGGCCCCAATTACCACGACCGCGACGACCAAACCCAAGATGACCTTCATGGAATATCTCCCAGAGATTAAGCTTCCAGCAGGAGCGGCGCGACGTACGGAAATAGAATTGCGGCCGCGACCAATACCGTTGAAGCCCAGAGTGCGACCTTTACGACCCGGCCGGATTCTGGGCTGGCGCAGTACGATCCAGGTTCGCAATCGACTGCCTTTGGCTTTCGGTAAACCAAGTAGAAGCCTGTACCGAGGAAACCCAATGTGATGACGACGAAGATCGGCTGGTACGGCGTAAGGGCCGTCAAGCCGCCAATCCAAGCTCCGGTGATGCCTAAGCCGAACAACACCAGCGGCAAGATGCAGCATGAAGATGCACCGATTGCGCCGAGCACGCTTCCCAGCGCCACGAGCTTCGGTCGCCTATCACCTTGAACTGGTGATCTTGCCTCGAGCCTTTGAATTTCTGTCATTCGCTTCAAACCGCACTATGCCCTCGAATTGGTGCTAGACTGAGGTCTGTAGTAGCTACAGGATCAAGGCTTAATTCGGATGGCGAAGATCACGAATACGCGAGAAGTGAGCTTCACGCGGGGCAGCCTCTCGAAGCGTACGGGCTGTAACATCGAGACGATTCGGTATTACGAGAATATGGGCCTATTGCCGGACCCGCCCCGAACCCAAGGCGGCCATCGCGTGTATGGAGAGGACCACGTCAAACGGCTGACGTTCATCTGCCGAAGCCGCGAACTCGGGTTTAGATTGAACGATATTCGGAGCCTGTTGGGTCTCGTCGATGGCGGCGAATTTACCTGCGCAGAGGTACATGCCCTGACGCTTGACCACGTCAAGGATGTGAAACGAAAAATCTCGGACCTTCTCAGGATGAAACGGGTTCTGCTGCAAATGGCCGAGAGATGCGCGAACGATGAAATTCCCGAATGTCCGATCATAGACGCGCTGTTTGAGGAACGATTGAATAGCTGAAACCACAACGACGGAATGTCTGCTTCGGGGCATTTTCGGACTTACAACGCCACTGGCTCTTGCGTCCGCTTTCCGGGAACTAGCGGCCACTCCAAATCTCGATTGTTGGAGCCTGTTTTTGATTCGGTCTGGATG
The DNA here is from genome assembly GCA_965228425.1 of Alphaproteobacteria bacterium. GTDB lineage: Bacteria > Pseudomonadota > Alphaproteobacteria > UBA8366 > UBA8366 > JAJFJD01. The sequence goes on from OZ245815.1 coordinate 2,412,671, forward strand.
ATTGGGTCAAGACAGCGCTCGGTCGTGTTTTTGATAGGCATGCGCTGCTGCAGGAAAGAGGGCCTGTCTAGTGACAGGCCTCGTTTATCTACTTAAAGTTATCATGTATTTCTAATCCCCCGTGTTACTAATCACGGGGGATCAGGGTCAGTCCAGGTCGGATCCTCTCGCAATCTGTTTCATTGCATGACCAGCATGAGAATGTATGTGTTCAAACATGGCACGACGTAAGAGGGCGCGAAAATCTAAGGTAAAACGAAGGCGCAAGCAGCCTTCAGCAAGAGCCATCGCAAAAGGTTACGACTTCGGTATTCCGCTCCGGACAATTCTTCTACCTGACCATTCTTTCGTGGATCATCTGGGAAATGCCAATGTGCTTGGTTGCGCATACGGATGGTCGACGAGCGCTACGGTAGGTGAGCTGTTTCCGTCAATCTCTCTTGTGGCTGAAAACGGAGATTCGCTTCGCAATGCTTTTGAGGAATTTAGTAGATGGGCAGAAGTTCTCGGCGGTGACGCTGTTCATATGACGATCATGACTGAGAATGCCGGTGGATATCGAATTGGCCTGTCTCGGGACATTGATCGTTTTAATACCCAATGTAGGTTTTACGACGCAATGTCTGAGCCGTTGACCATGGTTCCAATGTGGGTAAAGCCCATTGATACCCGTAATTCGATGGTAGATGAATTTGGTGAATATTTGGAAAGGCTCGTTTCGCCATTTTTGCTTTGCGGTGCAACGGCACCACGACCATCGACTTCCGGTGATGTGCCCAATAAAGGCTCAATCGTGCCATTGAACGGTGCAGAAATATTGAAATTTGAGTGCGACTTCATCAGTGAAGATGATGACGAAAGTGGTGCGCAATCCGATGTGGTGCTGCGTATGCATCGTAAGCAATTAAGGGGTGATGAAGAAGCGTTGGGTGAGGTTGGGATGGCAGATGCCACTGACCTGGAACCAATGAGAATCTTTGAACGGCGCAGGAGAATCTTAGAACAGAACTTTCCCGTCACGCTTCATAGACTGAAGACTTCTGAGATTGGGCAAGACATTACTCGAAATCTCTCTAACGAGGGATTTGAACTGTGGCAAATTGAGCAGGCGGTATGCAATTTGGTGACTAGCCAGAAAATTGCACCTGACACCATGCACTATGGAAATGTCTCTCGACGAAAACTGAAAGAAAAGATTCTTGAGGCTGTTCGTGAGCGATTTGAGTCTGCTGACGCGTCGGATGATCTAGCATGGATGACACAGGAAATTTTAGAAACCCAAATCGAATTTGACTCCGTTTCTCTCTTACAAGCGATTGGCGTTAAACCGCAAAAGTTACAAGTGAGTGAGCTGCAAGTCACTCTAGAGAATAATGGATTGTTAGGGGAGGGTGTCTTTGTCGATCCTTAACATTCCGAGCGAACATATCGCCAAAAATAAGCTAAAGATTTTTGTTAGTTCACGTATTGAAGAGTGCAAAAGTGAGAGAGCTGCTGCAAAGAACGCAATCGAGTCATTGAACCAAGACCCGGTTCTCTTTGAGGCTATTGGGGCACGCCCATACCCTCCTCAGGATTTGTATCTAGCACATCTCCGGGAAGCTCATTTCATTATTTGCATTTATAGAGACGGTTACGGTTGGGTCGATGAAAAGAGAGGTATGACCATTTCCGGCATTGAAGATGAATTTCGAAATGCCGTGGACTGGCAAATACCCACGTTCGTGTATGTTTACCAAGATTCCTCCAAACGAGAACCCCGTTTGAGCGAACTCATTCAGATGGCGATGGATGGGGATTGTACAGTAGCTCAATATTCCAATGATAGAGAACTCTACGGGCTAATCAGAGACGACCTCGCTGCAATCGTGGCACAGTTGTCAGGCTTCGCGCTGCAAAGTGACTTATTGAGGCAAATGCCTGATGAGATTATCGGAGCGGCGGTTGGGTCCGCGCCAATTTTTGAGAGGTCGGAGGTTTTTGACAAGATTGATGCGTTGGTCGCGGACGGACGCAATATTCTTGTCCATGGCCCCCCAGGTATCGGTAAGACGGTTACACTTGCCGAATATGCGAAGCGCGTATCGGGTGATTTCATCTCCGCCTCGGCACTTTCACAAAAAGACCTCTTGGGTGTGGCAACCAATAAATTGTTGGGGCGGTCGAAAGATGATGCCATCCAGTTCGCCACATTGGATGGAGCTCGTACGAGTTTTAAATTGGCCTGGTCGGAAGTTGATAGAGCGATCCTCGTTGTTGATGACTATGCAGATTTGGATCTTCTATTCGAAATAATTCGTCAGGCTGGCGGGTCTACGAATCATAAAGTCCTGCTTGCCAGTACAAGAATCGCTTCAGCATATGATGAGTGTGCATCTCTCGTCGAAATAACGCCCCTATCCAGTGATAAAGCGCACCAGCTTCTTTCTATGTTGCGTCCAGCAATAACCGACGCTGAATTCGAGCAGCTTTACAATGCGACAGGTGGGAATCCCTTGTTGTTAATGCAAAGCTTAAAGGCTCAAGGCGGCGTGCTTTTAGACCCTCTTAGAGAAACTCAAACCCAATATAAAAAGTTAACGCCGCGAGTTCGTGAAATCGTGACTTACTTAGCAGTATCTCCTGTTCCGTTGAATGTTGAGGATTTGATTAGTTTACGTGGTGACGAAGGGTATTCAGCAGAGAATCTATTCGAAGATATTAACAGTGCCGCTTCGCTCGTTCGTGAAGATATCCGTGGCTACAAAATTTTTCATGAGAGTTTTCGAGATGACATTCTCAAATCGATGTGCACGGAGCCACAAAAATTCAGATATTTTTCAGAACGAGTTGCAAATTGTTTGGCTGCGAATGGCGACAACATCCACGCTTATTTTGTCCTAGAAAGTTGTGAAAGCGAATCTGCTCCAAAACTTCATGACTTGGCAATCCGAGATGCTTCGCGACTTGGTGATGTTTCAACCGCACGTCGATTGTTCAGTCGGTCTTTGGAAAAATCGATAGAGCTCAACGACAAGATATCAATAGTTGAGACGTCAATTGCCCTTGCTGAAACGACCCAGTCAGCCGGTGATCTAAAAGCGGAATCTGAGTATCTGAATGAGGCCCGCCGACTCGCGAATGAAATCGGCGACAAAGAACTGAGCTTGTTTGTAAAGGAGTATGAACTCTCTTCTCGTGCACATCGCAATCTGGACGAAAAGACAATAAGCGAAATTAATGAGCTGTGTGAGGCTTTCGCCAGTGCTGGGAGGTTTTGGAAATTAGGACGGATGTCTCTTTTTATGAGCTCAATTTGGATCGGTCTCCATGAATATATTCAGGCTGAGAAGGCGGCGTTAAAGGCTAAAGAATGCTTCGAAACATCCGGTGATGTTTATGGAGTTGGTTTGGCTAAGCGGAATCAGGCGTCGGCCTTGATGGGGATTCCAGAGAGGAAAGCAGAAGCAGAACGCCTCTTTTCTGAGGTCATGCAAGACAACGATCCTAACGATCGAAGAGCTAGAGCTTGGCTATGCAACAATATGGTTAGGCGTTTGCGTGAAGAAGGGCGTCCTGACGAGGCTCTGGAGGCGGCTCGTGAAGCTGTCGAAATTGGCAAAGAACTTGGGGATATGTATCTCGTTGCAATAAACCAAATTGGAATTGCCAACGCTTTGAGAGATATGTCCAAATTGAAAGAGGCTCTCGAAGCGTATGACGCCGCTGGCATTGCCGCTCAGAAATGTGGTCGCCGCGAGATTGAGGCACAAGCGTCACGATTATCATCCGGCGTATTTGATGATTTAGCAGATATTTCTGACGAGGTTGATCGTCAGGACTGGGCGAAAAAATCTGTTGCCTATGCCAAGCACGCCGTAGCGCTTATGGAACCAACTGCTGCTCATGGTCAGAAAGGCAGAATGTACAAACAGCTTGGCGACTCTTTGCAGTCTGTCGTTGATACCATAGGCGCGATAGAGGCCTATTTTGATGCTGCATGTCTGCTTCGTACTTTTGGTGATCCGGATGAGTTCGAAAGTAGCTTGATGACGGGTGCTCACATCGCAATTGGTGAGGAAAAATTTGAGCAATATCTGATTGGAATGAGACAAGCATTCGGAATTCAATCCAGTGCGGAGAAAGACAATCTGGCAGAGGATTTCTTTGAACTTCTGCTCGCAATGTTGCCGGAGCTGGAAGAGTTTGTTGCAATTCCAATTCTTGGATTGCACTGCGGCACCTTACTTAAGAAATCCCCAGATTTTGCTGCTTCCCACCTCATATGCAAGACACTCGAAACGGCGGTGCGTGATTCTGCCAATCGTGACAAGCCATGGCGGCTGTTATTCTTAGCGTTGGTATTGTGTGCGTCGTGTCCAGCGAACCAAATTGGTGTATTTGAGCTGGCAGAAGTGTCCGAACTCGTTTCAAAGAATACAGATGGACTGGTCTACAAGCCCGCCGATGATGGCGCAGCTTTCTGGGTAATCACACTTGATATTGGTTGTTCGGTTATCTTTTCGATACAGCAAATCGATAATCGACCTGATACTAATCTTGCGGCCATGTTTATCGCCCTGTTTTTGAAGGGATTCGAACGCCAGATACGTGAAAATATCTTGTCCGGGATGGTGCCCTCCCGTCGTGAGATGTCGATATCGATTGGTAGTTACGAAGAAATGCCAGACGATTTGCAGAAATTTGTAGCGCCACATTTAACTGATGACATCTGCGCGGTAACCCGACCCACAGATATTGGCGACAGTCAGGTGCCAATTTTTGTTTGTTGCCGCGGCGACATCGGAGATGATTGGGGAGTCGGTTCTGGAAAGGGCGGGTCCCTGCAGGTTTTATTCGGTTACACGATCGCCGAAGTAATTTTCGCGATGCTACATGGCGAGGTAGAGATGGAAACACTTCGACCAAAAATCGTATCAGTGATACGAGAAACGATATCCTGAACACTAAAAAACAGCGTTTGCTTATCAGGCCCTCAGTCCCTGTTGATTTTAAGAGCTGTGGGCAATCAAAGATGGTTTCTCAGCACTGAATGTATCTGCTATGGGCAGTGCAACGACTATCAACCAGTGCCCAGCTTCGTCTCGCTCGGCCCACCATGATTTGAAAAGGTTGTATCTATTCAGGGATTTGGTCACAGCGCTCTCAGTAAAGAATGCGAGCAAACCAGCTTCCATTTGAACTTACGCAGTTGCAGATTTTTGGTCGGAGTTTCAGTCTCATAACCTGAAGGTCGTAGGTTCAAATCCTACCCCCGCAACCAAATATCACTAAGACACAACGACTTACAAAGCCCCTCATCCGAGGGGCTTTCTCATGTCCGCACTGTGTCCGGTAATGCCTGTTTGTGAAATCACCAGCACGTAGGGTCACTCGTCCATAGCCGCTAGAAATTGAGACGCACTCATACACCGCTTTGGCCCTATTCGGTCTCTCGCCGGCGTTAGCTGTCCGCTCAGTTGCGTTCGAATCTCTTTAACTCAGCCTTCGCAGCAGAATGCTCCACCAGTGTCTTAGTGCCGTGCGCAATGCTACGCTCGAACATCCTTATTGCCTCTTCGATATTCTGGTGAAGCAACTGGTATTCGCCGCCATAAAAATACGCTTCGCTTATTAATTGGCGCCGTTCCTGTCCCGAGGTACCGCTTGCGATCTCTATTAGCTCTGCTGTCGAGATCTCGTCTAGATAGAGGGATATCACCGGGCCTGGCCATTCATCCAAATTTTTGCTTTGGCTGAACGAATTAAGGAGAGCCTCTCCGCTTTCTCCTTCCCGCATCTTGGCAAGATAGAGCCATATCACCGAAAAAAGATCAGCGGGTTCCAGATCGAGGCTACGCTGGAAGTCGGTTGACGCTTTTTCGAATTCACCCAAATAGAAATAGATGTTGCCACGGGTTTGAAACGCGACCGCGTCGTGTGGATCGAGAAGGATGGCGGTGTTCAGGTCCTCCATCGCTACGCTAAACGAGCCTTGATGTGCTCGTACATTTCCCCTGTTGGCAAACGCCGCCGCGTTGTGTGGATTCAGCGCGAGTGCACGCTCATAGTCCTTGATCGCATCCTTGAAAAGGCCCTTTTCAAAATAGACATCACCTCGACCGCGGTGGGCATTGGATAGATGATTTGACGACAAATTGGCTGCTCTGATCACACGCGTATAGAGAGCAAGCGCCCGGTTAAATTGTCTCGTTGATGTCGCGTCATATGCTTTTACAAGAAGTGCGAGGCTGTCGAGGTATCGAAATTCGTGTTTGTGGCGACTGGCTTGACTCAAGCTGGTGGAAGCAATGAGCGTCAACAACACGACCACACTGAGTTTAGATAGTCTCATCGGAAATCTCCCGGTTGAATCCTAAGACTTACTTCCCGACGGAGCGATGGTCGGCAGCCGAGCACCGGACGGGTTTTGGTGAACTACCCGTCCGGTGCTCGTCTCAGTTAGAAAAAGACTCGAATGCCGGCAACGATGGAAATGACATCGGGATCTTCACCTTCGTCGCGCGCTAAATCGGCGGTCTTGCCCACCTTTCGTTCCCAGTTGATGCCGATATAGGGTGCGAATTCGCGCTTGATCTCGTAGCGCAGCCGCAAGCCCAATTCGACATCACTAAGCCCGGCACCCACACCGACGGGTTCATCGTCGGAAAAAGCGACATTCAATTCGGCTGATGGCTCTAATACGAGCCGCTGCGTGAGCAGCATTTCGTATTCAGCTTCCAGTCGAAACGAGGCGTCGCCTTTGTTGCTAACGAACAAACTGGCATCCGTTTCAAACCATTGAGGCGCCAGCCCATTGACCCCGATAACGCTGAACGTCCGTGACGGGTTCGGTTTAATGTCATGCCGAACACCGATTTGGGCATCAAAAAAATCGGAGATAAGCCGTTGGTACAATAGTTGTACTTCAGCGCCCTCAAACACTTCCTCATTAGGGACGTATTCGCCTTCGGTCTTAAAAGTAAGCTTATTCTTATCGTCTCCGATCCGGGCCTGACCTTCCCAGGACACGATGTCGTCGTCGTCTTGGAACCGATATTCCAACTGGTCGATCTTGACCAAGGTGAAATACTGATCGTCCAATTTCTCCGCCTTGACGGGGGAGACAAGAGAAGCGGTTGCCAGGATGAGTACGGTGGAAAACGCAAATGATCGAATGCACGGCATATGCGTTAACCTCCGAGCTGGGCTTGCTTGGGGGCCGGACCGCCCTCGACGATGACCTCGCGGAACATGCCGGTTGCCATGTGGTAGATCAGATGGCAGTGGAACGCCCACTTACCCGGCGCATCGACTTCGGTCTCGGTGTAGACGGTCGTCCCTGGCGAGACGCTCACCACATGCTTGACCGGGTTCCATTTCTTGGAGCCGTTGTCGAGGATCGTCCACATGCCGTGCAAATGCATGGGATGGGTCATCATGGTTTCGTTGATGAACTTGAAGCGGACGCGCTCGCCGTATTTCAGCCGGATCGGCTCGGCTTCCGAATATTTCTTGTCGTTGATCGACCAGAAATACCGCTCCATATTTCCCGTCAAGCGGATGGTGATTTCGCGGGTCGGCTTGCGTAGCTTGTAGAGTGGCTTTTGCGCCTTTAAGTCGGCATAGGACAAAAACTTGCCGCCGTTCGCCGCCTTCGGCATTAGCCCGCTGCCGAGTGCATAAAACGGGTCCGTTTTCGGTCCGCCCATTTTCGAATGGTCCATTCCCTTCATCGAGCTATGGTCCATGCCGGCCATTACGCCATCCTTCATGTCGCCATGGTCCATCATCATGTCCGACATGCTGAGGAGCGGCCGATTTCGGGGTGCCGGCACGTCAGCCGACATGCCTTTTCGGGGCGCAAGCGTGCCGCGGACGAAACCCGTACGGCCCATTGATTCGGCGAAGAGCGTATAGGCTTTGTCGTCTTTCGGGCGAACGATCACATCGTAGGTTTCCGCGACCGCAATTCGAAATTCGTCGACGCTGACGGGCAGCACGTTGTTTCCATCCGCCTGGACGACGGTCATTTTCAATCCGGGGATCCGGACATCGAAATAGGTCATGGCGGATGCGTTGACGAAACGGAGCCGCACCCGTTCGCCGGGTTTAAACAGACCCGTCCAGTTCTGGTCGGAGTTCTTGCCGTTCACGAGAAATGTGTAGCCGCTGACGTCGGCGATATCGGTCGGCGTCATTCGCATGTCGCCCCACATCTTTCGGTCTTCAACCGCAGCGGCGAAGCCCATTTTCGAGACGTCACTAAAAAAGTCGCCGACGGTCCGCTGACTGTAATTGTAGTAGTCCGACATTTTCTTGAGATTGCCGAGGACCCTGTCCGGTTTGGTATCCTGCCAATCCGAGAGCACGACGACATGTTCCCGGTCGAACCGGAACGGTTCGCGCTTCTTCGGTTCGATCACGATCGAGCCGTAGACCCCCGATTGCTCCTGCAAGCCGGAATGGCTGTGATACCAATACGTGCCGCTCTGTTGCGCCGGAAAGCGGTAGGTATGGGTCGTGCCCGGTTTGATGCCATCGAAACTGATTCCCGGCACGCCGTCCTGCTGATACGGCAGAATCAATCCGTGCCAGTGAATGGACGTATCGACATCCAGCGTGTTTTTAACATTGATGATAAGCTCTTCACCCTCCTTGAACCGCAGGACCGGCCCCGGAATGGTGTCGTTGATGGCCAATGCGGGCCGGTCTCGGCCCGTTACGTTAATAGTCTTCTCGCCGATCGATAGATCATACGTGGCCGCTTGAATGCCCGCCGCTGACGATAACCATAGCGTCATCGTCAATAAAGCTGTTTTCCATCCTCTAAGCATGAAACGCTCCATTACTTATCTCCTGAGAAATAGGGAATAGGCAGCCCGCCGCTGCTGCGAAAGGGCTGCCTGTTGGCGCTACTGAATGTGAATTTGACCCATCATCCCGGATTCGTAGTGGCCGGGAAGATTGCAGGCGAATTCAAGTTTGGTGTCGGCGGAGAATTTCCAGATGACCTCGGCCGACTTCCCTGGTTCAAGCAGGACGCTATTGGGATCGTCATGTTCCATCGTCGTGCCGTTCGGCATCTTCATCTTCATTTTCTCATGGTGAATCTTGTCGACCTCGAGCACTCCATGCTCGAACATCATCATCATCTCTTCCTGATGATTCGCGTGCATTGCAGCGGTTCCAATGTTGAATTCATGCACGAACTCTCCGTCATTCTTCACCTTGAAGCGGATTGTCTCTCCCTTGCGAACGGTGATCTTCTCCGGTGTGAAACGGTTGTCCGTCATCTTCATTGTGATGGTGCGGGAGACCTGAGAGGCCTTTCCCGGTTCGCCAATGGCGGAAGCCTGGCCATGGCCGCCGCCGTGTTTCCCCGCTGCGTGAACGCCGGTTGAGACACTCAATGCGAGCGAAGCCGCGAGGAACGAGCGGAGCGTCAGTTTCATAAGAGTAGATTGCATAGTGTGGTTTCTCCTGGTCTCGAGGACCGATAAAGCGTCAAGAAATTCGGCAAAGCGCAACATCGGCGTATGGCTGCACGCACGACGTTGTTAATCGTCGCCAAGACAGACCCGCGGCAAATTTTGCAACTATTACCGAAAGGTGGATTAAGCTTTAGAGAAACCGCTTCGCGGCACCGGAGGGTCGCAATCTAGATATAGCGATCGGAGGAAGGGGTCGTCGGCTACCAATGCCTTCATCCGCGAGACCGAAGTCTCCGAAAGGCATGAAGACGACGAACTGTTTAAATTGGAAGGAGAGCAGGACAACGAGCCGCAATGAAATAGCGCATGGTCGTGATCAGCGTGACCGTCTCCACCTGAACCGCCGGTATGGCTCATCGATGACTTTGAATGGTGGTCTGACGCATCAGCGTCGCGCGAAAAGGAAAGCGGCGCCAGAACCATGGCGAGCACAAGAAGCCCGTATAGAAGCGAGCGGTAGGATGGTAAATTCACCCCCATAAATCCGCTGCTTTCATTCAACATGCTGCTCCTCCGACCAAATCACTAGTCGGTTGGATATAGGTGATCCATCGATCGAAATCAAGAAACACGATCGTACTATGAACTCTGCGATCGACTGCTGGCTCATTAACCATTTTATAGATCACGGTCCTGTGGCGCTGGAAACTTAGCGCCGTACAGCCGCGGGAATCCTCACGAAAATCGCAAAGCACTCGTATTGACCCGTGGATCTGAGCGCAGTTTAGCAATCTTGCCCTCTTCCAAATCGTCTCGTTCCGGCTCGGCCCCGCGCAAATTTGAGGACCAGGGGCAGGAGCGTCATGCCCCCGAGCACCAAAGCCGAGATCAAGATTCGTTCCGTCTCGCCCGTAGCCATCTCACCGCCGAAATGGGCTAGGAGGAAACTTGCCGGGATGATGCCGGCGAAGGTCGCGATCGCGAAACGCCAAAAAGAAAGAATCGTCAGCCCGGCAGCGTAGCTGATTAGGTCGAAGGAAATGAAGGGCAGGAGACGACTGGTAAAAACGACACCCATTAGTACGGTTTGGGATCCGAGAAGGCCTGCCGACAATTTGTCTCCGAACCAACGCCGCAGTACGTCGCGGCCGACGAGCCGGGCTATTCCGAAGGCGGCGATCGCTCCCGCCTCCGCACCGAGGACCACATAAACTGTTCCCCACGTGTGGCCATAGGCGGCGCCGGCCGCCAAGGCAATCGGTGCGCTTGGGATCGGGCTCACCAAAATCGCAATTGTCATCGTCCCGATGATCGCCAATGGCCCCCAGAGTCCGAGCGTCGTAATCCATTGACGCAATGCCTCCCCGTCAAGGATCGTTGCGAGGAGTCCCGATTGCGCCATAGCCCAATACGCCACGGAAAGCACGGCAAGAGCCACTATTCCGACGGCCAATCTAAGTTTGAGTGACGGGTGCATTCTTCACCGACTCTATGATGCGGCTCATCTGTCGTTTGCTCCCTGCCGTGGCAGAGTTATTTCGACCCGCAAACCGCCTTCAGGTCGATTTTGCAGGGTGATGTCCCCCCCATGGGCGTGAACGATGGTTCGCGCAACGGTAAGGCCCAATCCCGTTCCGCCGGTTTCGCGGCTGCGTGATTCTTCAAGCCGATAAAAAGGCTTGAGCACATCCGCATGTCGATCTTCGGGGATCCCGGGACCTTTATCGTCGATCCGTATCTGGATGTTTTGGTCGACCTCATTCAATTGCACTTGAGCCGATTGCCCATATTTCACTGCATTATCGATCAGGTTTGTGAGCGCCCTGCGAAGCGCGACGGGCTGGCAATTGAATGGCACAGGATTGGATCCAAGTGTCACCTTTACGCTTTGGCCCATATCGATAAATGAGTCGTGGACGCGTTGGATGAGCGTATTCAAATCCACTACCGCGCGTGGTTCTGAGGATGCTTCATCACGGGCAAAAGACAGTGTGGCGAAGACCATTTTTTCCATGTCTTCAAGATCGGCGAGAACTCTCTGTTTTTCTTGCTCGTCCTCGATGAACTCGGCCCGAAGCCGGAGCCGCGTGATGGGGGTCCCCAAATCATGCGCGATCGCAGCGACCATTTGGGTGCGATCCTCGACGAACCGGCGGAGTCGATGCTGCATTTGGTTGAATGCGCGCGTGGCCTGGCGTACCTCGACCGGTCCATCTTCACGTAATGCCGGCGCGTTCACATCCAAACCAAGGCGATGGGCAGCCCGCGAGAATACGGCCAGAGGTCTGGTGAGATGGTGCACAACCAGCGCCGATAGGATGACGACCGCCAATAGCATTACGAGTAAGGACAGCACAAACCGTACCGTCCAGAATGGTTGTGGTGATTCTTTGGGGGCAGCGAAGTTCAGCCAACTCCCATCCGATAACTGCAACGACGCCAGAAAGGTTTCGCCAAGCCGAGCGCCAGAATGTGCTAGCTCCGCATGCTTTACCCAGACGGGGACTTCAACGTGATCTGTATACTGAACCTTAAAGGCGCGCTTCCCTCTCTCCCCAAGATGAGCGATGAGCGCGTCGCGCAAAATTTTGGTCTCCCATTTTTGATCCGAATTTGGCTGTATCGCACTTTCTTCACTCCAAATGACGTGCAGCTTCCCGTCGTCAGCCAGTTCAACTAGCCTCTGTCGTTCGGTTGTTGCGGAGTTTTCGATGAGGCGGCCGATTGTCGCAATTCGTTCGCCAACATGTTCCCCGCCGGAGAACAGGATCTCGCTGGTCCGGTCACTAAAATAGAACGCTATGCTTAGGACATGTGAGACCGTCAGTCCGGCAATTAGTACAAGGAGCGTCCGGCTCGCGACGGAACCAGGGAAGAGGCGCTTAATCTTCATTCACGGCCGCCGTAAACACATAGCCGCCGCCACGAACGGTTTTGATCAATTCGGGCTCTTTCGGATTTGTCTCAATCTTGCGGCGTAGACGGCTGACCTGCATATCAACGCTTCGATCGAAAGGCGCTTCAGCCCGACCATGGGTGAAGTCCAGAAGCTGATCTCGATTCAGGACCCGCCGCGGGTGCTGTACGAACACCGTTAGGAGATCAAACTCACCCGAACTGAGGTCGACGACATGGCCGTTAGGCGATTCGAGGCGCCGAAGCGCCAGATCTAGATTCCATCCGGCGAAGTGCAGGAGGTTTCGTCTTTCCATTGCCGGCACCGCCGGCGAGTTTTCCGCCCGCCGCAATACAGCCTTGATGCGGGCGAGCAACTCGCGGGGATTAAATGGTTTGGCAAGGTAGTCGTCGGCCCCCATTTCCAGTCCCACAATTCGGTCCGTTTCCTCGCCCATCATTGTCAGCATGATAATGGGAATATGGGATTGGGCGCGTAGCTCTCGGCATAGTGTTAGGCCGTCGGTTCCAGGCAACATGAGGTCAAGGATAATTAGATCGAACTTCCAATCCGAGATCACCCGTTGCAATTCTTTTCCGTCCGGTACGGTGGTTACCCGATAGCCGTGTTTGGTCAAGAAACGGTCCAATAGGTCACGAATCTCGTGATCGTCATCGACGACTAATAGATGGCCGGACTGACTGACATTTGTCGTGGTCATGGGCGCAAGATATCTCGTGAAGCCCGGAAAATTGCAAAAACTTTGTAACTGATCGTCACTGCAAGCGGATCTGTGACGAATTGTTACAGATTACCGCAGTAGCCGTGATCGGCCGGTTACAAAGTGTCCCCAGAATACTTGTCATCCGATGTCCACATGTTGATCGCATCGTTTGCATCAGGTGAGGCGAAGGAGGTCCAAATTGGCATTCTACGCCGAATAGAACAGAGAATTTCGATGAGCGCTGGAAAACGAGGTCCGCAATGGAAGCTTTAATCTACTTCGCGGTTTGGGCCGTGGCGATCTTCCTGATGATGCGGTTTGGTTGCGGCGCTCACGTCATGGGGCACTCCCGCCGGGATCATCAGGGAGAAGCATCCAGCCAACAGGAGGGCGCAGAGACTCTTCGCTGGATCGCGCCGAAAAAGGCCGTTGATCCGGTTTGCGGCAAATCACTATCGACCGCCGATGCCAAGCCAAGTGTGGCGAATGGTTTTGTCTACTACTTCTGTTCGCGGGAATGCCGCGAGGTATTTGAGGCAGCGCCCGAGGTTTACCTCGGTGAGGATGTAGGTGATAGCGCCCGAGAAGTGGAGCATTCACATGCCTAGCTTAACGTTCACGCGGGAGCATCCCAGACCATCCGGTGTTCCATTATCAGTAAGACCAATCTTTCGGATTCCCGTATACGCATTGGGATTGAGCTTGGGGCTATTTCTCGCGCTGTCGTACATCGTGTGCGTCCTGTTCGATCTTTGGTTCCCGGAACTGGCGATGAACCCGGTTTGGGCGCCGCTTTTGCCAGGGTTCGTTTGGATAAGTTGGGCGAGTTTCTTTCTCGGTTTAGTCGAGAGCTTCGCCTACGGCTGGTACGTCGCACTCGTTTTTGGGCCGCTCTACAACTACTTCGCGACCCGGTTTGCGTGAGGTCGGCTGAGACTGTTTTTTCGCTGCCGGCATGAGAAATGACAGAGCGGTTCGATAAGGCCCGATAGAGAGGTGACCTTAGATGACGGATATTCAAAGTCTTCATGGGACCACCGTTGCGGAGATTTTTTCGAGTGGACTCGAGAACCTTGATCTGATCGACGCCGTCGCCGTTTCAGTCGTCTGGAAAGACGGCTCCGTGAGTGCCGGTTGTTCAAATACTACGACGGCAAATTTGGCTTTGTTGGTTCTGGCGCTGGATGAGCATCAAAGGCGCAACTTTGATGTGGATGCATAACGCGGCACGAGCACGACGAGAGAGGTTGGGGCTGATGAATATGAAAGATCCGGTTTGCGGACGCAGTTTGGATATCGACGAAGTTGGTGTCGCGGTTGATCACGATGGCTGGACCTATTTTTTCTGCTCCGATTCATGCCGAACTGAGTTTGCTGGCTCGCCTGATCGGTATGCACAGGAATTACCGCTCCAGGGCACGGCTAAACAGCGTAAATCAACAGGTTAGATGCTGGAGACGCGGATGTTCGGGATATCAAGACCGCTCGCGTTGGCATTCGGCATTTCCGTGGCTGGCATGCCCGTCTCGGTCCAAAGTGCCGCTACTCGGTCAGGGTATTGGCATGATGGCTGGGCTTGGGGATGGGGTCACATGATGTTCGGCGGCCTCATGATGCTTCTTTTTTGGGGCGCTTTGATTGCAGTGATCGTTTTTGTCGTGCGGTGGGTGATCGGCGGGAATTCTTCCAAGGAAAGCACGGCGGGCAAGAATAAGGGATTGCAGATATTACAGGAGCGTTTTGCACGGGGAGAAATCGAAAAAGAGGAATTCGAGGAACGCAAGCGGTTGCTTTCCGAATAACAGCCGCGATTCCGACGCTGCGGCTAACCAAATGATTTTAGATGGCTGCCATTGCCATCGGCATGGCGCCAACGGCGCCTCAGGCTTCGAACGGAACAAGGAGATTATCGTGAACTTAATCCTCGGATATGTGATCTCGATGATTAGAAATACCAGTCTAGCGGCGGTTGCAGGGGTGGTCACGGTCGGTTCTGTATTGTCGGCGGCCATCGCCGGGGAGGTTTATGTCCCATTGGGCAGTGCTGGTGAGATCGTCGTTATCGACAGCACGCGAGATGAAATAACCGGGAAGATCAAAGGTATTCCCGCCGTTCATGGATTGGCGGGAACGCGGGATGGGCGATTCCTGATCGCCGGCAGCTATGCAGAGCGCGAAAGTGGATCCGGCGCACCGGCGAAGCCTTCGGGCGTGACCGAAGACGAACATGCCAGCCATCACGCGCTTCCGTCCCCCGAGCGCAAGAAACCGTCGGGTGCGATCAGCACGGTTACGGTCGTCCGCACGTCTGATCGATCAGCTATTCGTCGCATTGACGTGTTCGGTGTCGTCCATCATGTCGCCGTGAGCCCAGATGGGCGGATGGCGGTGGTAACGCATCCGGACGAGGATGGAATCAGCGCGATCGACCTGTCCTCGTATCGCGTTGTAGCGGAGGTCGCGACCGGCCCGCTGCCCAACTATGCGGCTTTCAGCCCTGACGGAAGTCGGGTTTACGTGAGCAACGCCGGCAACGAGACGGTAAGCGTCGTCGATGCAAAGCGTTGGTCGACGGTGAAGAAAATCGTTGTAGGCAACAGTCCGGAGCATGTCGTGATGTCGAAGGACGGTTCAATGCTTTACGTAAACAATGTCGATGACGGGACGGTTTCCATCATTTCGACAGAGTCCGCGACGGTTGTGAACACAATTCCCGCCGGATCTACGCCGCACGGGATCGATCTTTCGGACGATGGCCGAACTCTTTTCGTCGCGGCGTTGGAGGATGGAAAACTCGTTGCGGTAAATCTCGCAACCGGTTCATCCCGTACCGTCCCACTTTCCCCCGAACCTTACCATCTTATGACGGTGCGCGGCATGGGGAAACTCTACGTCTCCAGTGCGACTCACGGGAAAATTTGGGTCGTCGATCAGACCAGCCTGGCTGTGCTCAGGACAATCGATATTCCGGGCAAGGGTCATCAAATGGTCCAAGCGGCCGGCACGTGATTGATAAGGCCGCCGGAGACCGATGATGACCAAAGCAGCTAAATCCGGATTTTTTGCATCCTTACGATTCAGATATGGCTTGGGCCTTTTAGTATTTTTGCTGATAGGTGGATATTTCCTATGGGAGGAGCACGAGGCTCATATCCTCGGCTATTTGCCGATGATCCTTATCCTCGGCGCGTGTGCAGGCATGCATTTCTTCATGCACGGTAGTCATGGCGGTCATGGCAGACATGAAAATGGGGACCAGCCAAGGGACGGTGGGGAATAATAATGGAGACCGCGTCTTACGGCTTATGGTCGCTTGTCATCGTCAACTCGGCGATCTTCATCCTGTTTGCCTTCAGCTTCTTCAAGCCGCGGACCACACGGGACTGGCGCTCTTTCAGCGCCTTCAGCGCTTTCCTCGTCGCGCTCTTCACCGAGATGTACGGTTTCCCGCTTACAATCTATTTTCTCTCAGGCTGGTTGCAGACCAACTATCCGGACATTGATTGGCTCGCGCACGACGCTGGCCACCTTCCCGAAATGCTGTTCGGCTGGAAGGCAAATCCGCATTTCGGGCCGTTTCATCTGCTGAGTTTCGTCTTCATCGGCGGCGGCTTCATTCTGTTGTCCGCGGCGTGGCGCATACTCTACCGGGCGCAGCAAACCGGGGAATTGGCGATGAGCGGGCCCTATGCCCGCATCCGCCATCCGCAATATGTCGGCTTCGTGCTGATCATGGTGGGCTTCCTGTTTCAATGGCCGACAATCCTGACGCTCGCCATGTTCCCGATCCTGCTTGTCATGTATTGGCGCCTTGCCTTACGCGAGGAGCGGGAGGTGGAAGCCGAACTTGGCGACACGTACCGACTCTACGCGGCGCGCGTGCCGCGTTTCATTCCCCGGTATTGGGGCTTGTCTGAGGGGTCTACCTAATGGTGTCCGATACGAACGATAAAGAGACGCGCCGAGAATTTTTGTATTTGGCCACAACGGCAGTGGGCGGCGTTGGTGCCGTGGCATTCGCATGGCCATTGATCGACAGTATGAACCCGGCGGCGGATGTACGTGCGCTATCGAGCGTCGAGATCGGTCTTGGCGGTATCGCTTTAGGCCAGCGTGTCACGGTGAAATGGCGCGGAAGCCCGGTCTTCATCGACCGTAGGACGCCGCAGCAGATAGCCAGAGCGCGAGCCGATGACGGTGCGGAACTAAGGGATCCGGAAACGGATAGTGCGCGAACGCAACGCGCCGAGTGGTTGGTCGTCGTGGGCGTTTGCACGCATCTCGGCTGTGTTCCGCTGGGACAGAAACCTAGTGACCGCAGGGGCGATTGGGGTGGTTGGTTCTGTCCTTGCCATGGTTCGTTCTATGACACCTCAGGACGGATTCGGCGAGGTCCTGCGCCGACGAACCTTGTCGTGCCGCCCTATGAATTCCTCGACGATAGCCGGATTCGAATCGGGTAAGGCCCCGCGAAATCATTTCGCGTCGAGTGACGGTGGCGAGGAATCGCCGCCTCTACGAAATTTTGAGAGCGTCTGATGAAATCCGACTATCAGGAAAACAGCGTCACCTTGACCGGCGCCATTTCAATGGGGACTGGCGTGATGATAGGCGCGGGGATATTCGCGCTGACTGGACAGATAGCCGAACTCGCAGGGCGTTGGTTCCCGCTTTCATTCGTAGCGGGGGCGATAGTCACAGGGTTCAGCGCCTATTCCTACATAAAAATGTCGAACGCGTTTCCATCTGCGGGCGGAATCGCGATGATCCTTCAGAAGGCGTATGGGCCGGGAGCGGTCGCCGCCGCGGCCTCGCTTCTTATGGCGTTATCAATGGTCATCAACGAGAGTTTGGTGGCGCGGACATTCGGCACGTATGTGCTGAGGCCATTCGATCTCGATGCCGACACCGAAAGTTATCTTGTCCCATTGCTCGCAGTCGGACTGATCGTATTTGCCTACATCGTCAATATCGCGGGGAACCGATCCGTCGGCGTGTTCTCTTTTGTCATGGCGCTGCTCAAGATCGGCGGCATTACTTTGTTCGGAATTGCCGCGCTCTGGGCATCGGGGACGACCGTGGAAGCCGCTCCCACGGTAACGGAGATCATTCCGATTACCGGATTCACAGCGTCCGTCGCGCTCTCGATCCTTGCGTTCAAGGGCTTCACCACCATCACGAATAGCGGTGCCGAGATTGTTTCTCCGCACCGCAACGTTGGACGCGCGATTTCGGTGTCGATTGCAATTTGCGTGGTCGTGTATTTGATCGTCGCGTTCGCGGTAGGCTCCAGCCTCTCAATCGATGAAATCGTCGCCGCTAAGGATTATGCCTTGGCGGAAGCAGCCGAGCCGACGCTCGGGACCTACGGCTTCTACTTCACCGTTGCACTTGCGGCCTTGGCAACGGCGTCTGGTCTGTTGGCGAGCGTTTTCGCGGTGTCACGCATGCTCGCAATGCTTACCGACATGAAGATGATTCCGCACAGTCATTTTGGCATGTCCGGCAGGATTCAAGAGCATACGTTGGTTTACACGGTCGTGACGGCGGCCGTTCTTGCGGTGTTTTTCGACCTAAGCCGCATCGCGTCGCTGGGCGTGTTCTTTTATTTGGTCATGGATATTTTTGTTCACGTCGGCGTCTATCGCGGTCTGCGTAAGCAAATCGGCGCGAACGGTGCGGTGTTGATGACCGCCGTTGCGTTGGACACGATCGTTCTCGGCGTGTTCGGGGCGATGAAACTGAAGTCCGATCCGTTCATTGTCGCCGTTGCCGTCGTTGCAATTGTTACCGTCTTCGCCTACGAGCGATTCTACCTTTCGCGCTGGATCGGACGGAGTGGGGACGACGGCGACCATGGTCCACATGAATCCCATAAGTAGAATTTTATAATCATCAAGGTGGATTTTCCGGCTCAATTAGCATGGCTATTGAACCGATCGCCTGACGGTCGCCGTACAATGCTCATGATATCCGGACTGTTTGGAGTTGGAGTTCCCCCGGTTTCGTGGACAGTTGCGGGCTAGCAGGATTTAGCGGTTCAACAGCGCTCCTTTCGTAGTTGATGGGGGGACTTGTGTCCGAGGGCGGAATGGCGCCGGTCGGGATGATCAAGACAATCTATACCTATTACGACACGTTCCGGCGTCTGAAGCCGGATATCGTCCAGACGCAATCGGGTTTCTGCAATCAATGGGCGCGTCTTGCCGCGATCGCCGCGCGGGTGCCGGTCGTCATCGTGACCGTCAATTACGACGAGCCGGAGCCGAAATGGTATTTACTGGAGATATTTAAGCACGCAAACTTACGACTGGATGAAAGCGCGCGGCATTACCGACGGCGGGTCGGTGCACGGGGCGCTGGTCTCCTGTTAGGCGGGCATGCGCGCGGCAGCTTGATAGCCTGCTTAGAGCGGGTAGGGCGCTAATCCTTCGCCGCGAAGCATGAAAGAGACCAGGTAATCGCCAACTTGCATGTCCTGCGATCCGGGCCAATAGAATGGATGATGGACTTGTCCTTTGATGTATCCAGCTTGGGATAAGGCCTTCGTGATTGTCGGACAGGAAAATCGGCCGTCGATCCAATCGACACCGCGTTTCGCGATGAATGCGGACGTTTCGCCAATAATCCACGCATAAGTCTGAACGTCGGTAATCGCCGACTGCACGTGAACGAGTTTTGCGACCTTATACGGTCCTTCCGTATAGAGCCGGCAAAGCGTAAACGCGACAGGTTTGCCGTCCATCGAGAACAGCAGCCAAACGAACTCGCCTAGTTCATCCGGTGCGGCGGCATACCATTCGAAATCATGCCGGTCAGCCAACGCGGCAACTGCATACATGGCCGCCGGCGGCATGATATCGGGCAAATCGGCCGCATTGGTAATCTGGCTAACCGCAGTTGTCGTTGCCGGCGCAGGTTGTTTTTTTGGTTTTCGAAATTTGAGCGATAGGGGTTTTGTCAGGAATGCCGGAAAAGCCGCAATATCCTTGTTCGTAGCCTGGGCCAAGACTTTTACGCCGAAACCGGCGCTGAGAGGCAGCACCATTTGCCGAACGTCGGGAAGTGGGTTCCATCGCATACGCTCCATCAACGATCCCACATAGTCATAGCCCGCTATGGCGCAAATCGGTTCGGGCTCATCCATCAGCGACTGCATAACCCGCATGCTTGCGAAAGGCCGGTATTCGGCCAAGCTGAGCCAATAGTCCGTTTCGCGAACGCCGGTCTTTTTGCCGCCGATGGCGTAGTTTCTGGTGATTGCGTCGACCATTGCAACGCATCGGTCGCCATCCATCGCCAGGACCGTTTGGCAATTCTTCCGTTGAAGAAACCGCCAATCCAAAAATCTATCGATGAATGCCCGGTCCCAATCGCGTTCCAGGTAGGGCAGTAAAATGCTCTCGACACTGTGCAGATTGCCTGCCGTCATTCGTGTGTAAACCAACGACAAATTCGTCTCCATTTCAACGGGCCGAGCGCCAATTAAGCGGCAGTCGAACCACATAAACCGGGATTCCCCACGAGTGCGCGATGGACCACGACGAGGGGCCGCATGACCGTGATTCGTATCGCCGAAACACAACACCGGACACAACAATCTGCGTGGACCAAATAGCCGTCAAAAATTTTGGGAAATGTGCTGCAAAGGGTAGCGATTACGTGATCAGCGTTTCAAAACGCCGGCGACGCCGCCCCAATGTAAAGGCAATTCACCGCCCAAAATTACATCAGGCTCTGGAGTTTCCCAGGCGTGGAATCGGGGGGTCGCGATCCAAGTATATCGACGAAAGCATGGTGTCGTCGATTGGAACCCAGGTGAATACGGCGGAGCGGGCAACCGTAGGTGCTGATGGGTTCGTCGTGGCTGGGGAGCATGATATCGGGCCACAATTTGAAGATCGATGGCCGTGGCCTCCGTGACCGTCATGTTCAGAATCGCCATGGGAGTCCAACGATGCGATTGACTGATGCTCGGACGTATTGGAATTGCCGAAAAAGTAAATTGGAACGGACAGCAGCGTTACTAGGAGAAACGTCAGGAACAGCGCGCGGCAATCGCTGCTGAGATTATTCGGATTTTTGCCGCGTCGGGACACTTGTGTGCTCCTTGAAAGGACCGAGAAACTTGCGTGACTGTAGCAGTGATATTGGATGGACCTATCATATCCTATGGATTGGAATGTAGTTCTTGTTGGGTAATTAAATCGAATTAATCAAGCGGCCAAGATCTATTTATATGTCGGGTCCTGCACTTTCTCGTCTCAAAATGTCGGGCGGTGAAAGATCCTTGTTCGAGGCTTTCCAGACCTTGACCTTCCCGTCGCTGGAACAACTACATCTTTGGATTAGAGGCATTATTCCAGCGGAATTACGCTTGGTGAGATCAGAACCATGGCTTCCCACATACAGCGGCAGGATTTGGATCATCCTAATACCAGTTTTGCAAGAGATCCGGTATGCGCGATGGTCGTCGACCCGAAGGCCGGAAAACCGGAATATAAATTCGAAGGTCACAGCTATCATTTTTGCAGTGCGGGTTGCCTTGAGAAGTTTTCTGCTGCGCCGGAAAAATATTTGGAGGCAAGCGACCCGGTGTGCGGTATGGCCGTCGCGCGCGCGTCAGCGCGACACGTTGCCAAGCATCAAGGA
Organism: Alphaproteobacteria bacterium; assembly: GCA_965228425.1. Lineage (GTDB taxonomy): Bacteria > Pseudomonadota > Alphaproteobacteria > UBA8366 > UBA8366 > JAJFJD01. The sequence continues at coordinate 2,434,356 of OZ245815.1, forward strand.
CTGCGCTTCTATTTCTGCTCAGACCGATGCCAGGAAAAATTCGAGGCGGAACCGGCGGCGTATTTGGACGGCCGAATCTCCCCTGAGCCAATGCCGGCGGGCACTCAATTCACCTGCCCAATGCATCCCGAAATCGTTCAGGACGGTCCCGGCGACTGTCCGATTTGCGGAATGGCGCTGGAGCCGATGGGGGTACCGACAGGCGACGTTGGGCCAAATCCGGAACTCATAGATTTTAGCCGGCGCTTTTGGATTGGCGCTGCGCTCACGATTCCGATTCTCTTGCTCACAATGGGACCGTTGGTTGGATTTCCAATACGCCAATGGCTGGGTGAGGGAGTGGCCGTTTGGGCAGAGTTCGTTCTCGCGACCCCGGTCATCCTTTGGTCCGGATTGCCGTTTTTCGTGCGCGGTTGGAAATCCGTTGTAAGCGGCAATCTCAACATGTTCACGCTGATCGCAATGGGCGTTGGGGCGGCGTTCGTCTTCAGTGTTGTGGCGACGGCCGCGCCGCATATATTCCCCGATGGCTTTAAGGACGCGGAGGGCCATGTTGGTGTCTATTACGAGGCTGCGGCAGTCATCGTCGTTTTGGTGTTGCTCGGCCAGATGCTTGAATTGCGGGCTCGTGAGCGAACGGGTGGCGCAATTCGGGCGCTATTGGATCTTGCACCAAAGACGGCGCATATCATTCGGCCTGACGGAAGCGACGAAGAGATACCGTTAGAGGATGTCCAGGTGGGACAGCACCTTCGGGTTCGTCCTGGCGACAAAGTACCGGTAGACGGCGAGGTCATCGAAGGGCGATCGTCCATCGACGAGTCGATGCTGACCGGCGAGCCGGTTCCCGTCGAAAAGGCAAAAGGAGATAGCGTGACCGGTGCCACGATCAACGGCAGTGGTTCGCTCGTGATAGAGGCGCGGCGTGTCGGTGTGGACACGGTCCTGTCGCAGATCGTGGACATGGTTGCCCAGGCGCAACGCAGCCGTGCCCCGATACAAAAGCTGGCGGACCAAGTCGCAGGCTATTTCGTACCCGCCGTCATTCTGATTGCAATAGTGGCATTTGTTGTCTGGTCGGTGTGGGGCCCAGCGCCGGCAATGGCTTATGCGTTGGTTGCGGCGGTCACCGTTCTGATCATCGCGTGCCCCTGCGCGTTGGGTCTCGCCACGCCCATGTCCATCATGACTGCCACTGGGCGAGGCGCACAAGCCGGCGTTCTGATTAAGAATGCCGAAGCGCTCGAAAGATTTTCCAAGGTCGATACACTGATCGTTGATAAAACCGGCACCCTGACCGTTGGAAAACCGAAACTCACGGCTGTGCTGCCGGACGAGGGTGAGGACGAGGCGGAACTGTTGAGTATTGCGGCTTCGCTGGAGCGCGGGAGTGAGCATCCTCTCGCTGAAGCGATCGTAGCCGGCGCACAGGACCGCGGCATCGTGTTGTCCAAGGCGCAAGAATTCGATGCGATTACGGGAAAGGGAGTGACAGGCAATGTTGCCGGCAAGCGTGTCGCGCTGGGCAACGCGAGATTGGTTGCCGACCTCGGCCTTGACGGTAAGTCGGCGGCCGAGGTCGCCGATCGGCGCCGCGATCGCGGCGAAACCGTTATGTTCGTCGTCGTTGAAGGACGGATCGCCGGACTGGTGAGTGTCGCGGACCCGATCAAGGACACAACACCGGAAGCACTGAAATTGCTTCATGCGGAAGGCCTACGCATCGTTATGGTCACCGGCGACAATGAGCGAACTGCTCGGGCGGTTGCGTCCCGCCTCGGCATCGACGAAGTCCGCGCTGACGTTTTGCCGGAAGACAAAGCGCGAATCGTAAAGGAGTTTCAGGATGAGGGAGCGCGGGTCGCAATGGCGGGGGACGGCGTGAACGACGCTCCAGCCTTGGCTCAGGCCGATGTCGGGATCGCCATGGGAACCGGCGCGGATGTCGCGATTGAAAGTGCTGGTTTCACACTTATCAAAGGTGACCTGACGGCCATCGTGAGGGCCCGACGGCTCGCGGACGCGACCATGCGCAACATCAAGCAGAATCTGTTTTTTGCCTTTGTCTATAACGCGGCCGGCGTACCGATTGCGGCCGGGGTGTTGTATCCGTTTTTCGGCATTCTCTTGTCGCCGGTAATTGCAGCGGCAGCGATGAGCCTCTCGTCGGTCTCGGTCGTGGGCAATTCATTGCGGCTGAGGAGAGTGAAGCTTTGAATGGTCGAAGGGTCGAATCCGAGTGTCATTTAACGGTTGCCCGCAACGCGCATTTTGAACCTGTTGGTGTCGCACCGATACGAGACAAACGCGCCGATACGATCGTGGAGCCGTGCTGATCATGCGGTTGACGCGGAAACAGCTGACGTTCGTGATAAGCAGCCTCGTCGTCACTAGTCTGTTGGGCGGTTGGTTCTACTGGTCGAACAACGGGCTGGTTAACGTGAAGATCGACTACGAAGATGAGGACGTGGTGGCGCTTGGCAAGAACTTGTATGCGCAACACTGCGCGTCCTGCCATGGCGCTAATTTGGAAGGACAATTCAACTGGCGTGAGCGGCAGCCCAATGGCCGATTGCTAGCGCCGCCTCATGACGCGACGGGGCACACTTGGCATCATAATGATCAGCATCTTTTTGCAATCACGAAGTTCGGGACTGCCGCGGTAGTGGGCGGCAATTACGAAACCGACATGCGCGGCTACAAAGATGATCTAACAGACCGTGAGATTCTTGCCGTTCTCGGGTTCATCAAGAGCACGTGGCCGAAAATTGTCCGGAAGCGGCATGATGATATCAACCGGCGCGCAAGGAACTGACACCTTGGCTGTTGAAAATAAATCACACGCCGGAGTACCAGCCAAGGAGCGCCCGAACGCTGCGGGGTCGAAAAATTCACAGGGCGTCGCACCTCGTGTTCTAAATGAGATGGGCAAGGATAACTTCTTCCCCGCGACTGCTATGCCTGATCGTCATTGGTGGGCGAAGTTATGGCCCGACCCCGACGCGGTGTTGCGTTCGCTTGGCGTAAAGTCGGGCATGGTTGTCGTCGACCTGTGCTGCGGTGACGGATACTTCACGGTACCCCTATCGCGCATCGTCGAGGGCAAGGTGTACGGATTGGATATTGATTTCGAATTGCTCAAAGGGACGCTCGCCGCGCTCAAACGCAAAGGCCTGACGGTACGGAATTTGATCTGTGCCGACGCTTTCGATCTATCCAAGCTTCTCCCTAGCAAGGTCGACTACGTTTTACTTGCCAACACCTTTCATGGTGTGCCGGACAAAACGAAACTCGCTATAGCGGTGGCGGCGGCACTTGAGCGAGGCGGTAAATTCGCGATCGTCAATTGGCACCGACTGCCGCGAACAAATACGAAAGTGCTAGGCAAGCCGAGAGGACCGAAAACGGAGATGCGGATGACACCAGAAGACGTTCGGTTGGTGGTCGAACCAGCCGGGTTTGAATTGGAACGAATTGTCGAATTACCGCCGTTTCACTACGGCGCCATATTTCGCAGGGATGAGACAAATACGAACCAACCCGATCAGTTGCCGGAACGTGCAACAGGGGAGTAAGGAACACGCCAAGGCAAACCGTATCGATCATTGGAGAAAAGGAATGCAGCGATTCTATTCAATCGTCTCCGTTAGCGCTCTTCGCAAGGTAGTCGTGCTGATGTTTCTGACTGCCAGTGTTTTGAGTATCTCGGACGTTGCCGCCGTTGCCGAAACCAAGACGGCCGTTACGGTCTTCAAGTCGCCTACCTGCGGATGTTGCAGCAAATGGGTAGAGTACATGCGGCGTCACGGGTTCACCGTCTCCATTCGCGATATGGAGAATCTCGAGCCGATAAAGAAGATGGCCGGCGTGCCGGGCGGCCTGCAGGCTTGCCACACCGCGACGATGAGTGGGTATGTTGTCGAGGGGCATGTTCCGGTCGAGGCGATTCGACGATTGTTGCGGGAGCGTCCGAAGACGCATGGTATTGCCGTTCCCGGGATGCCGGCCGGGTCACCTGGCATGGAAAGTCCTGAACCCGAGCGCTACTCGGTCTATAGCTTCGATAAAATTGGAAAGACGGACGAATTTATGGTGGTGCCGGCACAGTAACGAATTCGGCATCACAGTCGAAGCGCTTTACAGAAAATTCTTGAGTCAGAATAAGTCCTCAACACCAGATGCCGACGTTTCCGGCGTCTGTCAGTGTATCCCGTTCGCGCGTTGCAATGCCCGAACATATGTGATGATCGACGAGATTTCACCTTCGCCGATGCCGCGGACCGGTGGCATATTTCCGAACCGCCAGTGGTGTGCCCTGACCCCGCGTTGAACCGCCATATGGAATGCCAGGTCGGCGTGGTGACCGGGTTCGTAAATCTTATGGACTAGCGGCGGCCCCTTATCGCTGCCCGCGGCGTTTTGACCATGACAAGATGCGCATTTTCCCCCGAATAGGCTTTCGCCCCGCGCCGCGACCCCCGTCAGCTCGGGCACCGCGACATCGACATGCGCGCCGTCGCCACGATCGGAAATCCAGAATACAACTCCGGCGACAATTACCGCCAGCGCTGCGCCCAGGGCATACCAAGACGAGTGAATACCGCTGCTGGATTTATTCTGACCTTGAGCGCGGTGCTTGTTCGAACGCCTACGCTTACGTGATTTTGGCATGGACAACCAAGTGCAATCTCCGTTGGCGAAATCCTAATTCGATTTTTGTTGACCGTCTCGAGCGTCTGCGACGGCTTTCGTTAACGTGGCGAAATCCGCGGCGCCCGGAATCAGTCGGTCACCGATTACAAAGGCTGGTGTTCCATTGATCCCTAGGGCACGCGCCAGTTCCATAGTCTGTTTGATGTGATTTTCGACTTGCGGCGTCTCCATGTCGGTTCGAAGCTTGTCAAGATCGAGACCGAGTTCCTTCGCCGCGTTAAGGACGCTTGTTTCGGTGACGTTGCGTGCTGCCATGACCTTCTCGTGGAACTCGACATATTTCTCTTGTTCGCGCGCCGCTAATGCTGCTTTAGCGGCGAACACCGAGGCTGGCCCGAGTATCGGCCACTCCTTATAGACAATCCTGATGTTGGCATCTTCTTTCCGGAGCCGCTCGACCACAGGCCCTACGCGCTTGCAGTAGGGACAGCGGTAGTCGAAGAACTCAACCACTGTGACGTTGCCCTTTGGGTTTCCGGCTACCGGGGAATTGGGGTCTTGCTCCAAGGCGTCTCGATTGGCGGCGAGGGCGCTTTTTTCTTGCGCGGCTCTGGCAGCTTGCTTGCGCTCCTCAAGGACCTGTAAGGCGCGCAAGATGATCTCCGGGTGTTCTAACAGGTAGTCGGTAACTATCGATTCGATGGCCTTTTTTTCTCGATCGTCGAATGCGGTCTTATGCGAATCCGCTACCGCCGTACCGGCACCGTATACTGCTAGGCTGGTTGCCGCGAAAATTGCCGAAAAGATCAGACTGAGTACCTTGTTTCGGACTCTAATCATTTTACGCTTTTGCCTTTCGCCTGGCCGGGTTCGCCGTTAGTGCGATGATTCCGGTGTGCTAACGGCCCCTACTTAGGTCGCCGGCACAAAAATTATTTGGTGCCCAATGCCGTTGATTCGTATGGTTCGCAGCAACTCGAGATTATCTTGGCGCAACACCCAGACCACAGGGTCGGTTGCGCTAGAAACATAGAGTTTCTCAATGCGCTTAATTGTTGAAAGGTGATATGGCGCTGACGGCAAAATGGTACTTCGAAGTTGGCTGGATTTGAGATCAATGGAGATAATCTTGCTCTGCCGATGTGCGGCTACGAATAGCGTTTGGCCGTCGTTGGACAGATCAAGCCCATGCAAGGCTGCGCCGATTTTATGTGTTGCGGTAACCACGCCGGACCGCACCGCAATTTCCGATACGGTGCCCGCTCTGCCGTTGCAGACATAAAGCGTATCGCCGTCGGACGACAACACCATATGCTCGGGGCCGTCTTGGGTTAAGAATTCGCGTCGTACCTGCCAACGTTCCAGGTCGATTTCGCTGATACTGTTGCTGTCGCTATTGCTGACGTATGCCCATTTGCCTTTAGGATCGATGGCGACATAATTCGGGTGGGCTCCGGTCGTTATTGTCCTTATTAGTTTCACTTTTTGAAGATCGATAACGGTTACGGCATACGAATCGGGATGTGTTGTGATCGCAAATCGACCGTTTGGTGTTATCGCGATATGGCGGACACCGTCGGGTACTTTGATGCGCCTCACGATTGCGCCGTCCTCAGTTCGGACAATTGTCACGAAACTGGATTGTCGATTTTTCTTTATCGGTTGCCTGCCCGCGGCGGCATACTGACTAGCTTCTTGACCCGGCCGTGCGTCCGAGTTTTCGGTTGGGGGCCAATTGCGCTCGTTTAGGCTGCCGGCAACAATGAATTTTCCGTTCGGTGTTACGGCAAGTCCGTGTACGTCGGGAATTTGTTTGAGGGTTCCGACGACGCGGTCTTGAGCGGGATCGATGATTTGAACTTCGCCGGCCGTCCCAAGCGAGACGTACACAACGTCCTTTGCATGTGCGGTCCCTAATAGAATTATGAGGAACGATATCGAGAGGACGCTCTTAGAAATGTCGCCAAGAACTCGATTCATCGGACTACGCCTTGATCGGTGCCGAAACAGTTGTCCTCGTCGAACGAACTTGCGTTCGATCGGTATCGAAGCGGAGTTCGGTCGCCAGCTCGTGTCACATAAATTGATCAATCGATCTCTGCGTCCTGTGGCTGGTTGGAGTTAACCGATAATCAAGAAATATTTGGATGGAGCATGGATAGAGAACGGAGAACAGACAGCCAAACCGTGACCAACTCCGCAGTAAGATTCCATCGGCAAACCTGCATTCTTCACTCCGTCTCTTTCCCATACAGCTTCCACCATCTGGAATGTCAATTTGCCTGTTTGACATCGAGACATATCCAGAATGTGTGACCCTAGCTGGGCCACCTGTCGGGGACTGTGGGGAGGGGAGTACCGATTTAGCGAAAGGGTCGGGGTAAAACGCCCGATTGCACAGCGGCACAGTGGATCAAATTATCCATCCGACTTGTCGCGATTACATGCCGGATGCAGTCTTGGCGAAACGAGATCGTGACCGGTTGCACACGGCGGCGTGCAATTCGATTGAGGTAAATCACAGACTCACACAATGGGCCCGGCAATAGTGTTGGGAATTGTTGTGAGGGTTATTCATTCGCCGCGTAACTAGAGCAATGGAGATGATGATGTTTCGTTCCCGATGGACTGTTCTCGCGGCGATGTCAATTTTGCTGACCATTGTCGGGTCGCAGGTGTATTCGCATGGTGGCGCTACTGGAGTTGTTAATGAGCGTATGGAACGTATGGAGCGGCTCGACGAACTGATGGATCGGATTTTCGCGATGGTTCGTGGCGAGGTGCCATACGACGCGGCGACGGTGCGGAAGGCAGCGATCGAAATTCAGAGTCACTCAGGCACCGCAATGACCAAGCTTTTTCCTGAAGGAAGCAGCGGCAAACCAAGCGAAGCTCGCCCGGCAATCTGGAAAGACTTCGATACATTTTCGCATTTCGCGGATCGATTGGCGTGGACGGCTGGTATATTGGCCGAGCAGTCCGATTCGCCGGGCGACGGTTCCGCGCTTCCCCGAAAATGGGAAGACGTGATTATGGGGCCGGGCATGATGGGACGAGACAGTGCCTCGCCTGGCCGAGGACTTCAAAATCGAGGTCCCGGGGCCAGAGGGCCAGGTATGATGGGCGGCGGCATGATGATGGGAGGTGGGTCTGGAGCGGCGGCCGCAGCGGTTCGTGTTGCCGCCCATTGCAACGCGTGCCACCAGCGGTTCCGTGTTGAGAAGTAGACGGGCAACGTTGATGTGGTTCGAACGGAACTTTCGCTCATTCGAACTGAAGTTTGCCATTTGCCGATTATGTCTATTGATCCGATATCGTTGATGTCTTGACTCCGTACTATGGAACGGAGGCTATCCTTTTGTGTGAAAGGATGTAGTACGCGATGAGAATCGGCGAGTTAGCGAAGAATGCGGGCGTTGGCGTCGAAACTGTGCGATTTTATGAAAAGAAGGGCCTTTTAGCTCAGCCGCCGCGGCCAGCCGACGGAGGGTTTCGGAGTTACCCGACGGAAGCCGTCTCTCAAATTCGTTTCATTCGTCATGCCCAAGATCTCGGCTTTACGCTTCGCGAGGCTGGAGAACTCTTGGCGTTGAAGGCCGACCCGTCATTCGATTGCGCAGATGTAAGGGAACGCGCGCAGGGAAAACGCCGAGAGGTGGATCTTAAATTAGAGCGTCTGGCTAAAATTCGAGATTCATTGGATCAGCTAATTGCGTGTTGCCCGAAGCAAGGCAGCGTTACGAACTGTTCCATAATCGGAGCCTTGGATCGGTCTGATAGTCGGGGAGAATCATCGCAGCAAATGAGAAAGGTGAGGACCATGAGTGAGAAACGAAGGATCGAAATATTCAGCGCCGACTGTCCGGTATGCCGGGCTGCGATCGAACGAGTGCAGGAGCTTGCATGCCCATCTTGTGAAATCGCTATTCTTGATATGCAGGACGATCAGATTGCTGATCGCGCGGAAAAACTCGGTATTCGATCAATCCCAGCAATTGTAATTGATGGACAACTCGCCGATTGCTGTGCTGGTGGGGGAATCGATGAAGCGACCTTGAAAGAGGCGGGCGTTGGACAGCCTATTCGGTAAGCGTTGTCCGAATTCGAGCATTCCATGGTCATTGACATGCGGGTTTTCCGCTGCTTGAGGTGATTGCCAAGCGGCAGATTCAGACACATCCCGCTTTGGACGAATGCAGTCGACCGCAAGCCCGCGACACGAAGGGCATAGAAATTTGCCTTGGCGGCTCACTGTAGGGTCAATCTGTCCAGGCTCAGGTCCGGTACCGCACGACGGAATTGGACGTTCTCTTTCTCAAACTCCTCAGGCGCTTTACCTAGCCGACCTTGAGGCCATCTTGCTCCTTTCCCGAGCGGTACTAGCTTAGTTCCGAAATTTTTAGGTGATGGCAAAATTCGCCTGTCGCCCAGCCCCGTGAATGAAAAGCTTCTGCTTCACGAAGCATGCCAAAAAAAGCTCTGGCGTATATCTCTTGCGTCTCGGCCCGGTCCAACGATGGGGGCAAGCTCACAAAATAAGTCGGGCTCTTATTCAAGATGGACCGGTTTGGGGGCAGGTCACCTCGCGGTCTCTGCTTGCGTAGCCGCCACACCGAGCAGGGGGGCTTTGCCTCGTCTCAAGAGGGGTTCGCCGTGCAACAGTAATCCGGATAACAATGCCAATAGCATATTACAGTAGAGCATTACGCATGCACCGCGCTGCCGCACCGCGTATGAGTCAAATGCCTGGGAGGACCCAAAACCAATTATTGGGGTGTGTCGTCAGCGTACGGCATCGGATTGCGAGAAGGTCGGCGGTGCGGGGTGTCGACGCGTTTATTCGACAAATTGAATTTGAGAATCGAATTTCCAAATTGGTGTTCCAAGGTTTAACGCGAGATCGAGCGGAAGACATGACAACGGATGGCAATTGCAATGAGCCAGTGACAGTTTTCCTGGATAGAAATGTTCGCGCTCGAAGCGTGATTGTGCAAGGAGCGGCGGAGCGCAGAAAAGTACAATGGGGCCCCAAAATCCATGAGGTTGAAATAGGCGGTTGGATAAAGACGCCACCCCGGCAGGGTGACGGTAAGTGGATGGAAGATGAGTTGGTCTGCCTACCAACGATTGCTCGGCTTGCCAAGCAACGTGTGATCACCTTGTTCGAATCGAATGCGGTTAGGGTGGAGTCCTGGTTAGCCGGAAGCGGCGCCCGTGGGACCCGAGGCGACATATTTGCTGGCGTCGATATCCGCCAAATGGCCGACGCAGTAAACCGTTCCTATTTCCGAAGCGGGATGATCGATCGGGTCGTCGATCGAAAAGAGGTCATTGAATTTTGTCGGTTTCTCCGACAGATCACCCCGCAGATGCTTGAAGGGTCAGGAGGAGCTTTCCAGAGACTGCCTGCGCAGATGCAGGCCAATATTCGAGGAATTGACCGATTTCACGTGCTGACCGACGTGCTGCAGGCTGAGAGGCAGTGGCTGGATGCGTTGCACCTTTGGTCGGCTGAGACGCACGGCGCCAATTATTTCCTTACCTTTGACCGGAAATTTATCAACGCCTTGACCAAGAGCGCTCATGTTAATTTACCAACTAAGCCGGTTCTGCCCTCGGAATTGCTTGAAGATCTCCGAATACAAGACCGAAACTCGGGGCTGATTGAGGATAACAGGTTTTATTCGATGCTTGATATCTAGCGGCGCTAACATCTTTACACCGTGAAATCGTGACGAGATTTAGCCGTACAGTTCGAATTGCAACCTAGCCGTCGAGCGAAAACAAAAGATCGATGCTTTTCCACCACCGTTCCATTTATTGTTCCACTACAACTCCCTGATTCTTTTTATATAATCATTAATATGGAACGGTGGTACAGGTGGAACACCTATTATTTCTTACAGCGAGTTTTCTTAGAGAAAAGGGTGTTCCACTCGTTCCATCGTTCCAATTCTCTCTTTGTTAAATGAATTCAGCCCTCTGGCAGGAACGCTCCGCGGAACGCTGCCGATGTGTTACGGATCGCCGCGGCGCATAGCGTCATCCGCCATTTCGTCACTTGCCTGTTCGGGCCCTGTGCGGTCGTCGTTGTGGTGGTCTGATATAGGCAGGCAACTGGCTGGTAGCCCGGTCGCCCGAATTCGCGCGCCGGCGAACCGCAGTGATACGGGCCAGGCCTTGGCGTTGTAGAGATATCGTAAGGCAGCGACCCATCCGCCGTTTCCCCAGCGCGTGTTGTTGAATATGCGTTTCAATTCCACATGATCGTTTGCTATGCAAAGCCAAGTCTGATGCGGCTTGTCGTAGTCCATTAGGCGTAGGCCGATCGTCGATAGGAGTCGGCGATCCTGGCGCCCCTTTTCCATATCCATTGCCGAGAGGATAAGTTCGCTTATGGTGCGGCGCTCGCCGCCGCGCCAGGCGTCGATCGGCGAAGTATAAAGATGCGTCAAACATTGTTCGCCCTCACTTGTTTCGTCTTCCTCGTGTAGCCGATCAAGCCAATGGGCAAAGCGTTTGACCTCCTGCGCCGCGGTATCCGGATCCGGCGGCGAGTCATGAAGCAGTATGTCCCTGCCGGCGAGCAATGTGGCGAATTGGTCGGCCTGGCGCATATTGTACTCCGCCTCCAGGAAGGCCGAGCGATAGGTTCCAAGGCAATCTTGGAATTGTGGCCAGCGTGCGATCGCGCGTGCGCGCAAGGCCGGAGATATCGTGTGGGCCCATGCCATTATTGATTCAGCCTTTTCCCGGTTCTTTGTGCCTTCAACTCCGGTCTTCAGGCTGCCGAGATCGATGATCGTTATCCGGCTTCGGTCCTGTGGTTGCAGCGTCGGCGGAATGATCGCTGAGAGATAGGCACAACCCGTGACCTGGAATCCTTGGGCCTTTCCATCGGCCGAGCCACGCAACGCGCGCGAACCCGCGCCGCTTGACATATGGCGCAATAATTCGATTACGGCGCGGACCCGGCTGTCCCGTTCCGTCGATTCTGCCTCGTCCAGCACTAAAGTCCGCGCCTCGCCCGTCATGGCCTGGCGTAGGCCGGCTTCAGTGTAATTGTTGCTAAGTGGGTGCGCAGCGGCGCCGAGGGCGGCCGCAACCGTCTGCGCGAGCCAAGTCTTGCCTGAGCCGTACTGCGCGCGAACCAGTATATGGGCCCGCCAGGATGGTGCACCGCCAAGATTGGCAACGCCGATGAAACCGAGGACGAGTTCCGACGCAAGCGGATTTTGAAATGTCCAGGCTTTTAGACCTTCGAACAGTTTCTCACCGACAGTATTATCCGCTTCTTCCGCGGCGGGCCTTGGAATTGGCGCCGACGACGGGTACAGCACGTTGTCGAGGCGCTTCCCCGCCTTCGTTTGTTCATGCGATTCCGCGTCGATCAGGACATCGCCGCAATGCACGATCAGGTGGTTTTTCGAACTAAGCCAGACACCGCACCGACGGATCGGCGCGCTCGAATCGAACAGCCCTTGCCGGCGACATTGATCCATTAGCCATGTCCCGCACCGATCATCGGACCAAGTGCCGGCGACTTTCATTCCGCTCTTATCAAAGGACGGAAAATTTTCCTCGCACCAAGCAAGATCGCCGGCGAATAGGGACTTAATCCCGCGCCGGTGGTGCCTTTCGCCGGGCAGATCGACCAATTCGCCATCCGGCGTAAAATACCAAAATGTCAGGCCGCGCTTGCCAAGCGGAGTTACAGGGCAGGAATCAGGATCCGGTGCTTTGGGTGCCAACCGATCTCCATCGTAATCGTCCCGTCTAGGCGTTTTGCTGGAAGCGCCGGAGAAAGGGCGGCTGTCACCATTCCAACCTTCACCGACCATTTATGGGCAGCCCGATAGCCAGGATGCTTTCCGCGTGCGGAAGCAAGAATGATATCAATTGTTTGAACAATCTGGCATCAATCACACCGGAACCGGCCGGGTGTTCAAAGAGTTTCAGCAGCGGGGAGAGCATGGCGCCAACCATTCAAATTGATCTCGATGTGAATTATTCGGAAGGGGAGTGAGGACGTTCTTGCGCTTCGATCCATTGGAGAAGCGTTGATTTACGAGCGCAAATTTTCGATCCTAGTTTGAATACTGGAAACTTTTTGTCCTGTGCCAAGTGATAGACTTTTCGTCTCATTGCCGCGCGACCGAAGACAAACTCAGCAATCGCATCCGCCCCCTCTAACAGATCGTCGGATAACTGGTTCGTATCATTGAGGTTGGGTCGGGTCGGGTGTTCGTCTCCCGCCGATTGCCGGTAGTGTTCTTCGGAAGTTCGGTTGATGCCACCATCGTTCATCATCACGCATTTCCTCTTTTAGAGTTCTAACTCGATGCCTTGCAGTCGAGCTTTGCCAACTCGCAAGGCCATCGATAGATTTAAGGAATTGAAATAAAGTGGGTTTTCGAACCGCCGCATTGCGGCGGCCATGTTCTTCCGCGAGATCTGTTGTTCCCTGATGTAGCTTACAATCTCGGGCGGGAGTGTCTTTTTAAGATTGCTGGTATAGCTGATCTCGACCTCGATTTTTGTGCGATTTGACGTTCGAGTGGATCGTGGAACGGGCGTGGCAACAATTCCGCTGATCCAAGTTTCGAAGAAATCGCCCTCTTCATCTTCAGTAATTCGTCCAAAACAAAATGGAAGTGAATATTTCTTTTTTAGAGAATTAGAGTTATCAGCTGAAATGAAAGCTAGCGTTCCATCGACGATATAAATAAAAAAGTCATCTTCCTTCTTCTTAAGTACAGAAGAATTACTTTCAATTATTTCTTCTTTTCCAAAACTCTCTAAAAGCTGATTTTCGAGTGGAGTGAACGCAATAATCTCGGCGGCAATGTCCAACGAAAAACCGAGATCGTTGACGCCGCCTACTAAAATGGCCCTTCCCAACGAAAGATGGTCATACGTGCGTCGACGGCCGCGGCCCCTACCGAGGGTCGCGGTTTGTAGAATGTTTGCGGATCCCAGTGATCGCAGGCTGCGTACGGATAATCCAGAAGCCACTTCAACCTCTTTATCGGTGAAGGTCCGCTTAGTCCAAGTTACCGTGTCGTTCATTTCCTAATCCAAGCTTCTTATATAATGCAAAATCGATGTCAATAAATATATTGCCATTGAAACGTCAATATACAGGATGTTACGATACTTTTCCATAGGTTCCGTCAGTCGGCTGAAATTTTCGCATTACGGACGATGGTTGATTTTCCAAGTATGAAGGTCTCTCGGTGTGAGTCGAAAATTTAAATCAGTGGCGTCAAAGTAATGGGGGCTCCGGCCGGAATTCCAGATTACGGGAAAGGGAGCATCGAAAATGGCATCAATCCGAAAACGTCAATTGCCCAGTGGCAAGGTAGCTTGGTTGGTTGATTTTAAGGATCAGAATGGGAAGAGAAGGGCGCGTCAATTTGGAACGAAAAGAGAAGCAGATGCGTTCTCGGTGAAAGCTCGGGCGCAAATCGTGTCAGGCATCTTTGTTCATGATGCGGACAGCGTGAGCATCTCCGAAGCGTGCCGGCAATGGCTCGACGCTTGTGCATTGCGTTTCGAGAGCGGTCAGCGCATGGAGCGGGCGACATATCAGGATTATGAAGCGAAAGTCCGACTCCATATCCTCGATCATGAAATTGGGTTGGGCGCCGTTAAGCTATCGCAGTTGTCTCGACAAGCTGTTGTCGAGTTCAGAGACCGCTTGCTCAGGAGCGGCCGTTCCGAAGCAACCACACGCAAGGTCCTTTCCTCGCTGAGCCTTGTCGTTAAACATGCACAGGAGCGGGGGCTGGTTGCTGGAAATCCGGTGCGTGATGTGCGTGTGCTCCGAACCAGTCGGACCGACACTAAGGTACAGGTGCCATCCAAGGAGAGCGTCCGCGCTTTGCTAGCCGCTGCGCCCGAACATTTCAAACCGCTTATGGCTGTCGCAGTATTGTGCGGTCTTCGCGCCAGCGAAACCCGTGCGCTGCAATGGGCGGATGTGGATTTCAGTGAAGGGCTGATTCATGTTCGGCGCCGTGCGGATGCTTTCAACAACATTGGCGAGCCAAAAACTGAGGCTGGTCTCCGCGCGGTTCCCATGGGTCCGTATGTTTCAACCCTTTTGAAGCGCTGGCGCCTAGCGTGCCCGAACGGCTCGATGGACCTCATTTTTCCGAATAAGTGGGGAAGGGTAAGGGCGCACACGACAGTTCTCAAACGTCACTTCAAACCGCTGTGTCGCCAAATTGGCGTTGAGCTGAGGTGGCATGACCTTAGGCATTTCGCTGTATCGTTATGGATCGAGCAGGGCTTCAACGTAAAAGAGGTGATGACGTTTGCCGGGCATAGTTCGGTGCAGATGACAATGGATCGGTACGGTCATTTGTTTAGATCTCCCGACCATCAGCGCGGCATGGCTGAAATTGAGACCCGCTTACTTGGCTGAACGCAACACCTGTGCAACACGCGGAAAATGAGATCGCTTAATCTAATGAAATTGTTCCATTTATTTTCATGGTGCATGAGGCTCATAACCTGAAGGTCGTAGGTTCAAATCCTACCCCCGCAACCAAACCAACTAAATAAAGACACTAAAACAAACCCCCGCCACTCCCGGCCGGGGGTTTCGACGTTTTAGCCTGAGGGATAGGAGCGCGATGCGACCTTTGGCTTGCCGTCAAGATTTCATCGATACTAATATCCGATCCTTAAGTTGTTTTATTTTTCAAAATAATCAACGGAGCATGGGTCATGGCATGTCGGTATGGTGTAACGGCTGTGTCGATTCTCTTAATCGTTGCGGGGTGCGGTACGACCGACACGATGTCCATTCCAAAAGTCGCATCGTCCGACGTTACTGGAATCGACGCACCGGCCGAGAAACAAGCCAGCTTCGCGTTGAGCAAGGTCGTTGCCAACATCCGCCGAGGTACGCCGATAGCACATTTCCCGACCGGTGGCGTGCCCGGTGTCGATGGATATCTCTGCAACCATAGGCATGGGAGCGATTCGACTATCGAATGGGTATCAGGCAGTTCGGTGTTGGGAGATTGGAGCAACGAACTCGGTGAGATTTTTCATGAAACGCTCTCGCAGAAAGGACTGAATATCGCCGGTGACCCGAAATCGCTTTTTAAGCGTGGCGAATCGGTTCGGTCTGCCGAGTATCTCATCGGCGCTCGAATTACCGAGATAAGAGGCAACTTCTGTCAGGCTCACCACTGGTGGGACGGCCGTCCGCTCCGGAAATACAGCGGCGAGATGTTCGTGTCCGTTGAATGGACGGTTTTTTCCAATTTGACGAAAAGAGAAGTGCTGACGTTCAAAACGGACGGGTATCATAAACAAAAAAGGTCAAACCGAAGCGGCATAACGTCGACATTTCATAATGCATTCGCGTCGGCAGCGGAAAATATGCTGACGTCCGATGACTTTAAGAAGATTTCTCTTGGAAATTACAAACCCAAGAGTAGCAGTGAAAATTATGCTGATTTATTTATCCCTCGATTGTCATTGCTTAAAGAACCGTTAGATGAGTCTCTCGACGACATTATCCCGTCGGTTGTAACTCTCCGGGCAGGCCGCGGGCACGGATCGGGGTTCGTGATCGCCGAGAACGGAATGATTTTGACCAATCACCACGTTGTTGGTGAGTCTAAGCGCGTTGCTGTGATCCTGAGTAACGGGTTGGAGCTTGAAGGTGAGGTGTTGCGGACAAACGCCGAGAGGGACGTTGCCCTCGTGAAGGTGCCGCTTCGGGTTCCGCACGCACTTGCTCTTCGATCCGCACCGGCTCGTCGGCTCGAGAAGGTTTATGTGGTCGGCACGCCGCTTACTGAAGGGCTTAAATCGACCGTCACGACGGGAATTGTTAGTGCTGTTCGCACCGATCGCCGCACGAAATTGAAGTTCATCCAGTCGGATGCCGCCGTTTCGGGCGGCAATAGCGGCGGACCGCTCTTGGACGCCAAAGGCAATGTCATTGGTGTAAGCGTCCTCAAACTGATTGCGGATACGACCGAATCGCTCAATCTGTTCATCCCGATCGCGGATGCTTTAGCGGCTTTGAATATTCGCCATGGCGGACCGGAAAGCTGATTGGCCGGTCCGTTGGCTGCGGTGCTCAAACCAGTGTGAGAAGACGGTCGAGCGATCGTTCCTCATGAGCTGGAGTAATGTTGTCCACCGCCGGCATGCCGATGCGATTGTGCCAGTAAACCGGCATGCCCAGGGCGGCGGCGCCCGGTACGTCGGCTGCGGAGCCGGCGACGAACAGGGTTCGAGCCGGTTCACTTCCCAACGCATCCAGGGTCTTGGCGTAGGTCTCGCGGCAGGGCTTGTAAAACCCGGCTTCCTCCGCGGTGACGACCACCTTGAACCCGGCGTAGACGCTCGTTGCGGCGGCGTGACCGAGCCGCACCGAACAATTCGTCACGACGCCAAGCAAGACCCGGTCGTTGAGTCCGGTGAGGACATCCTCGGCTTCCGGCCAAGCTCTGAGTTCGTCCCAGCGGCGTGCCAGCGTCTCGGCTGCCTCGCTGCCGATACCGGCTACTTCGGCCGCTTCAGCGACGATCGATTCATAGGGCCGGTATCCGCCGGCGCCATAGGTGAGTCGCAAGTATTCCCTGCGCCAACGCAATCCGTCTTCCGCCGACCCGGCCACATCGTTCCAAAGCGACCATGAGTCGATAAGCGCGGTCAGCAAATCGAAGATGACGGCATCATACTGCCGGTCTGAAGACCCATCGTTGTTTGATTTGGCGATGGTTTCGCTCCTCAACTCATTGCCGCGTCGGCGTCCCTTGTCACGCAGGCGCGGGCCGTGCCCGCGTATGCGCGATGAGGGCGCCGATGATCGCGAGATTTCCCATATTGAAAACCACGCCGATCAGAAAGGCGAGCCTATAAGATCCCGTCACGTCGAACACCGCGCCCCCGAGCCATGCGCCGATCGCCATGCCACCCCCGGCGCAGAGGATCACCATGCCGGTGCGGCGGCCGGCCTCCCGGGCAGGCAGGTGTTCGCGCACGATGACCGGATAACAGGGCAGGATGCCGCCATAGCCCAACCCGAACAGCACGGCGGTGACGTAGATCGCTGTCAGACTGTCGACGAAGGCCAGGACGAAGAGGAAGAGGGCCTGCGCCGCCGAAAAGATGAAAATCGCCCGCAAGCCGCCATAGCGTCCGCCTAAGAAGCCGACGCCGACGAGGCAACTGACGGCCGCGCTGGCCAGCATCAGCGATAGGATTTCCGCACCCCGCGCCGGGGAATATCCGATATCGCTGACATGCGATGCCGCATGCGCGAGCGGCAGCGCCATCGCGACGCAGCAGCCGATCGCGGCGATCGAGAGGCTTATCTGGATCGCCCGCGGTGACGCGGGCAGAGCGATAAGTTGTCTGGCTGTGACCGTTGCGGCGCCGTTCGTTGGCGGCGGCGCGGCGGCCACCGGCGGCGGTTTCTGCCGCAAAATCAGGCAGAGCGGCAGCATCGTCGCCAGCGCGAACACGCCGTACCAGAAAGACGTTTGCCGCCAACCGATGATGTCGTTGAAATACTGAAAGATCGGTGGCCAGAATGCGCCGGCAAGTCCTTGACCCGATCCGAGGATCCCGGCCGCCATACTTTTCTTGTGATCGAACCAACGGGTGATATTCGCCATCAGGGGCGAGAACAGCGCGGCCCGGCCGAGGAACCCCGTCAGCACCCCGTAGATCAGATACAGTTCCCATTGCGTGGTGACAACGCTCGTGAGGATGCCGCCGATCCCGATCATGCTGGCGCCCAGAGTGGCCGGCATGCCCATACCCGACCGGTCCAGCAGGTAACCCATGAAGATGCCGCCGATGCCGCCGCCGAAATACTGCAGCGAATAGGCGAGCGAGGGCACCGCGCGCGGCCAATCGAACTCGGCGCTGATCGACTTCAGCGCGACGACAATGAAATAGATGCTGCCCGTGCCGATCAGCAGGAACAACAACGACGCCGCCATCACGACGTAACGTCTCAAAGCTGCGCGGTCTTCGGATCGGCTCGGCATGGAACTTTCGGCTCTTGGGCGGGACTGCAGCTTAGACCACCGAAGCCGGACCAACCAGCGCCGCGCTTAGCCACGGATATAGAATTGGTGCCGTCCGGCAAGCGCGTCGGGCCCGATGTGCCGGCGGCAGAAACCCGAGTGGGAACCCAATTCGCTCAATGCGCCGTTGCCGCGGATAACGCATACTCGCCAACGTGCATACAGAAGTGGAGCGAACTGCGCTGTGAATGGGACATCCGGCCCCTTAATACCGGTGGCGAAGGCTGCCGCTCGGATACTTGTCTTGACGCTGATGGTGTCGTCTGCCGGCATGGGGTCGTCATGGGCGCAATCCGGGTCAATGAGCACCTATTTCGAGATATGCAAGCGGCTGGGCAACATTCCGGGAACGGTGCCGATGCGCCGCTGCATCGAGGAGCAACGCGCGATCGACAACGACCCGTTGAGCGCATTGTCCGAGAAAGCGCCGCCCGAACGCCAAATGCGAGGCATGCCAATCCTCGAAGAGGGTCTACCGGGCCGACTGCCGGGCGCCAGTTCCGCGGAGGAGCTGTTGAAGAGTTCGCCGGAACGGCTCCTCCTGGGACCCGACAACCGGCCGGATGGTCAGAGCATCTACGAATAGAGAGCGATCTTTGTTGAACCGGCGGTGATCCCGAACGAATTGCCGGCCGGCGAATGCTGTGTGGTTTCTCAATACTGTCATCATCCGTCGGTAGATTGTGACGTGAAGTGCCGGCCAGCCGGTGGATTTGTGACGGAGAGATATCGATTGCCGAATAAGAAGCCGGTACAGCAGTGCGCGGTCATCGCCTACCGTCACCGTAAGCAGCGGTTGCAGATCGCGTTGGTGACGTCGTTGGAAACGCGGCGCTGGGTTTTGCCGAAAGGGAACATTGAACGAGGTCTGTCCGCCCGGGCCTCCGCATCGATGGAAGCATATGAAGAGGCGGGGCTCGAGGGCGATGTGGCCAAAGACCGTATCGGCATTTACGAGTATGAAAAATCCGAAATCAAAGGCGGTGGCCTCCGGCAGGTGTCCGTCTTCCCCATGGCGGTATCGCGGATACGGCGCGACTGGCCCGAGAAATCGGTGCGGCGGCGCAAATGGATGACCATCGACGATGCGAAATCCGCCGTCGATGAAACCGATCTCAAAGATCTCATCGCAGAATTCGGCGAAAAGTACCGGCGTTGATGGACAGGATGGTCGCGGCTATCGCGCGCCGTCGATGTAGCGCAACAACGGCTGCCAGTCTTGCTGCAATACCCGGGCTTGCTTCGTTTCGAGGTCGAAGACGCCCAGGCCCTGCATGGCGAGGTCCGGATACAGCGCACGGTCCGGGAGAATGCCGAGATCCTGCCGCCCGGTTCCGATCATGAAGAAGTCCAGCCGGGCCGCCGCGCGGGTTTGCCGGCGCACCCTGTTCCGGAGGACCGCCACGGATTTCTTGTTGTTCCGGATGGGTTTCAGTTCGTCCAGCTGCTTCAGGAAGGCCAGCGTGGTCTCCTGATCGAAGACTGACGGCAAGACCGGAACAACGACGACATCCGCGCGTTTGACGAGCGATTCCGTTTTCTTGTCCTTGATGGCGGCCGGCGCGTCGACGACGAGCACACCTTTCTTGCCCGGGACCTTGCCGAGATCTTTGCTCCAGTCCAATCCTTTGATGGGGGAGGCGGTGTCCGGCCGGCGCTTCAGCCACCCTAGGCTGCTGTGCTGACGGTCTACGTCGGCAATCCAGCACCGTCCTCCGCCGGCGGCGAATGCCGACGCGAGATTCGTTGCGATCGTCGTTTTGCCGCAACCGCCTTTGGGATTTGTTACAAGAACTGAAAACATATCTGGATAGGCTGGGTTTTACCGCCTTTTTGTTACAGTTTGATCGGTCAGGAGGGGGGCGGCCTGCCGGATCCCGGCGCCTCGTCCGATGCGTCGGTGTCATCCGGCACGATGGGCGGTTCCGCGGGGCCCCCGTAGTCGTCGCAGCCTTGCGTGATGGCGAAACAAGCCAGCCGGACGGCTTTGGGAATTTTCAGCGATTCGCCGTTGCGTTCGCCCTTTTCGTAATACTGCACGGCGCGCCGTTTTAGGCCGAGCGCGTTCGCTGCTTCCTTCTGAGAAAGTTTCAGGCTCTTGCGCCATCGCTTGAAGGAAGACGGCGACATGACGGCCTCGCCTTCCGATTTTCGCTTTTTCCGGGCGTTTTTTTCCCGGTCTGCGTCCTGGTTCTTTGACACGGTCCACCCTCGCATCGGTTTCCGCGTTTACCATAGCGCACCTAGTGCGCTTTTTAAACTTGAAATGCGCACTAAGTGCGCCTATATTGAAATTTCAAGCGCACAACGTGCGCATTTTTGGGCCGGTTTACCCCGGTTCGGGTACCAAAGGTGAATTCCAATGGATGCTCTTTCGATTTACTGGAACGCCGTCTGGCAGCACACTCGGGCTCGCCGGGGCAATTTGGAACGGCCGCACACAGTGGCGGACTATCGCGCTTTCGCGCGGCGCCTTCGTGTGCCGATGCATCTAACCTATTCGGCACCGGCCGGACAATGGCGCATCGGTGATTGCGCTGCTCGCGGGAGGCACGACGACACGGTTCGACCATGAGTAGCTTGCCCTACGTCCTGATCGTGCTTTTTGCGATGGGCGACGGATCCGTGACGACGATCCAGACATCGCAGAGCTTCGACTCACCGTTGAGCTGCAGCATGCGGGCATTCCTAGAGAACGAGTCGTCGCGGGACCGAACCTATGTATGCGTCACTCGGGAAGATGCGCTGGCCCTGAGCGGCGATGCAATGGGATTGGCGGTCGCCCAGAAATTGGCCCCGACGAGGTCCGTCAAGTCGGTTCGTTAGGCTCTGGCAGGACGTAGACGCCTGCTTACTTTTTTGAGAGCGACCCAAGGATGCCGCGCAGGATTGCCCGGCCCAATTGGCTGCCGATCGTCCGCACGACAGATTTTGCGAAGGCCTCGCCGACACTCTGTCGGTTGGACTTGCGGCCGGACTTTTTGCTGCGTTCTTCCCGCTTACGCTGTTTTTCCGCAGCCGCTTCCGCTTCCGCCTTTTCGGCATCGCGTGCCGTATCTTCCGCCCGGCGTGTGAGAATTTCGTGTGCCGATTCCCGGTCGATCTCTTCATCGTAGATGCCCGCGACCGGGCTGCGTTTTATCGTCTCTGCACGCTCGTCGTCACCTGCCGGTCCGAGACGGGAGCAGGGGGGCCGGATTAGCGTGCGCTGGACAATACCGGGCACGCCGTCCGTATCGAGCATGGAGGTCAAGGCCTCGCCCACGCCGAGTTGGGTGATCACGGTCTCGGTGTCCAAGTCCGGGTTCTGGCGGAAGGTCTGCGCCGCGGTGCGCACCGCCTTCGCATCCCGGGGCGTGTAGGCGCGAAGCGCGTGTTGCACCCTGTTGCCCAGCTGTCCCAGCACCTCGTCCGGCACGTCCAGCGGGTTCTGTGTCACGAAGAAGACGCCGACTCCCTTGGAACGGATCAATCGCACCACCTGGGCGATGCGGTCGATCAGCGCTTTCGGGGCATCGTCGAACAGCAGATGGGCCTCGTCGAAGAAGAACACGAGTTTCGGTTTGTCTGGATCGCCGACTTCGGGTAATTCCTCGAACAATTCCGAAAGCAGCCACAGCAGGACTGTGCCGTAGACTTGCGGCGTTTCGACCAGCTGGTCGGCCGCCAAGATGTTCACGAATCCGCGTCCTTCATAGGTGGTTCGCATGAGATCGGACAGTTTCAGCGCCGGCTCGCCGAAGAACCGATCGCCGCCTTGTGTCCTGAGCTTCAGAAGGCGGCGTTGAATCGCGCCGACCGAGGCGGCCGAGACGTTTCCGTATTCAAGTCCGATACTTTTTGAGTTCTCGCCGATGAAGGTCAGCATCGACCGCAAGTCGTCGAGGTCGAGGAGCAGCAAGCCTTGATCGTCCGCAACCTCGAAGGCGATGAACAATACGCCTTCCTGAGTCTCGTTCAATTCGAGCAGCCGCGAGAGCAGCAATGGTCCCATTTCGGAGATGGTGCTGCGGACCGGATGTCCCTGTTGGCCGAAGACATCCCAGAACACCACGGGAGAGGGGTTGAAGTCGTAGTCGTCGAGACCGATCGTCTTTGCCCGTTTGAAAAGAAAATCCTTCGGCTCGCCCGGCTGACTCATGCCCGACAGGTCGCCTTTGACGTCGGCCATGAAGACCGGCACCCCTTGTTCGGCGAACCCTTCGGCGAGGATTTGCAGGGTTACCGTCTTGCCCGTTCCCGTCGCACCGGCGATTAATCCGTGCCGGTTCGCCCGCGACAGTTCCAGGAACTGTTTTTCCGTGCCGGTTCCGACGAAGAGTTTATTTTTGTTTTCCATGGCTTTCTCCACACATGCCTGGTCGACATGCTTCGTAAATTTTTGTGCCCCGGCGCTATAACGAACGGGCGTTGAAGGTGTCGCATTGGTCCAGGCGGCCGCTTTTCAGGCCGCGCTTGAACCACCGCTGCCGTTGGGCGGAACTGCCATGGGTGAACGAATCGGGCACGACGCGGCCTTGCGCCTGCCGCTGCAGCGTGTCGTCGCCGATCGCGCTGGCGGCATTCAACGCTTCATCAACGTCGCCGCTTTCCAGAATGTTCTTGGCGCGGTCGGCGCGATAGGCCCAGACCCCGGCGAAACAATCCGCCTGCAATTCCTGGCGTACGGATAGGGCATTTGCCTGAGCCTTCGGGAGGCGGGACCGGGCTTCGTGCACTTTTGCCGAAATGCCGAGCAATGTCTGCACATGGTGTCCAACCTCATGCGCGATGACATAGGCTTGCGCGAAGTCGCCGGGCGCGTTGAACCGGTCGCGAAGTTGACGAAAGAAATTGAGGTCGAGATAGACTTTCTGGTCGCCCGGGCAATAGAACGGTCCGACCGCCGATCCGGCATAGCCGCAAGCCGAGCGGACCCCTCCGGAAAACAGCACGAGCCTCGGTTCGCGATAAGGACGGTCGAAATTTTCCTTGAACAACGCGTGCCAGGCATCTTCGGTATCCGCAAGGACCACCGCGACGAAGTCGCGCAGCGGGTCCGCCCCCGGCTTGCGCGGGGCTTGTTGCGTTGCCGGCGCGTTGCCCGGCGGGCCTTGAAGGCCCGAAAGGAGTTGGCCCGGATCGATCCCGAGAAACATCGAGATCAGGACCACGGCGACCAGCCCGACGCCGCCTATCCCCGCCCGTTTGCCGACCCGCCGTCGCCCGCCTCCCATTGGGAACCGGATCCCGCCGAATCCGCCGCCGCTGCCGCCGCTTCCGCGTTGGTCTTCGATATTCGAACTTTGCCGCCGTCCGCGCCATTTCATGTCTAGAACGCTCCCTGGTGTACACGAGATGGCCCCAATCCCAGCGCATACTATCACCGCATTCGGTTACCGCACTATGCACGTGTATTTGTCATAACGCCGCATCGAGCTGGTTGGGCAATCTAGTTGAATGAATATTTTTGGTTGAGAGATAGGGAGCGTTGGACCGGGGGTCAGACGCCCGGCGTATCGATTTCCGATGCCGGGCGGAAATCGCCGACCGTCGCGCCGTGGGACACGGTGTCTAGTCGATTGCCGCTTTTCCGGAAACCTTCGTAGCCCTTGGCGGCAATGTCGTTGCAGACGGCGCGATACCGGGTCATGCCGCCAGCGTAGGGCATGAACACGCGCGGTTTGCCCGGCACGTTGGCGCCGAGATACCAGGAGTGTTCCACCGATGGCAACAGGGTGGCGTTCGCGGCGTCGTTGACATGCGCGACCCATTTTTCCATGGCCTCGGGATCGGCCTCGATCCGATCGATATCGTTCTCGCGCATGTGGGCAATGCAGTCGGTGATCCATTCGACATGTTGCTCGATCGCGACGGGCATATTGCACAAGACCGACGGACTGCCGGGGCCGGTGACCGTGAACATGTTGGGAAATCCGGCGACCGCCAAGCCCAGATAGGTTTCGGGGCCGGCACTCCAAGCGTCCTTCAGCGTCACGCCGTCGCGGCCTTGGATATCGATACTCAGCAGCGGGCCGGTCATCGCGTCGAACCCGGTCGCGAAGACGATGATGTCGAGCGGATATTCTCCATCCGAGGTGACGATACCGGTCGGCGTGATGCGCTCGATCGGCGCGGCGCGGACATCGACCAGGGTGACGTTGTCGCGGTTGAAGGTCTCAAAATAATGCGTGTCGATGGGCGGCCGTTTGGCAGCGTAGGGATGGTCGATATTGGCAAGTTTTGCTGCGGTCTCAGGGTCTTTGACGACGGATCGAATCTTATCCTTGAGGAATTCGGCCGCCGTATCATTCGCCGCCTTGTCGAGTAGCAGGTCGCGGAAGGCGGCACGGAAGCGGAGACCGCCGACTTCCCATGCCTTCTCGTAGATCGCCAGCCGTTCCGCCGGCGTCACGTCGGCCACGTTCCGGTCGGCGATGCGGAAAGGATGACCGTTCGGCGTGCTATGCATCACCTCCCGGATTTCGTCGTGTTGCTCCCGCATGTACCGCTTGAAATCGTCGCTCAACGGTCCGTTATGCGCGGGGACGCTGAAATTTGGTGTGCGCTGGAACACGGTAAGGTGGCCGGCGGCGGCGGCGATGACCGGGGCCGCCTGGATGCCGGTCGACCCGGTGCCGATCTGGCCGACGCGCTTTCCGGTGAAGTCGACGCCGTCATGGGGCCATTGACCGGTGTGATACCAATCGCCGGCGAAGCTATCGAGCCCGGGGATGTCGGGGATGTTGGCGGAGGACAGGCATCCGACCGCCGTGATCAGATAGGTCGCGCTGTACCGGTCGCCGGTGTCGGTCGCGATGTGCCACCGGTTGGCGGCTTCGTCGAACCGGGCAGACGCGACGCGGGTATTGAACCGGATATCGCGCTTCAAATCGAGTTTGTTCGCGACATAGTTCAGATAACGCATGATCTCCGGCTGCTCCGGATAGCGCTCGGACCATTCCCACTCCTCCAATATTTCCTTCGAGAAGTAATAGGCATAGGAATGACTCTCGGAATCGCAGCGCGCGCCGGGATAGCGGTTCCAATACCAGGTGCCGCCCACGCCGTCGGCGGTTTCCAGCACCTGCGCCGAAAGGCCCAGCCGGTCGCGCAGGCAGTGGAGCTGATAGAGGCCCGAAAACCCGGCGCCAATGATCAGCGCGTCGAAGTCCCGTGCCCCGGCGGAGCGGTCGGTTGTGTCCGGCATGGCCTTCCGATGTTTCTGACGCCGTTGGGTTCGAGCCGTACTCTAGCGGCCGGGCTAAGGGGCGGCAAACATCGCCGGTTCGGTTTGGCGTTCCCAAAGCCGCCATGCGAGCAGGATGTTCATCATCACGAACATCGGCACGCCGATCATCGGCGCAATCGACATGGGGTAGGTGAACACGGCCCGGGCGTCCGGCACGCTGTCGAAGACGTACAGCGGCCCTGGCAATCCGAGCTGCAGCAGGATCGGCGCGCCGGGCACGATGATGAGCGCGCCGAGCAGGTTCCACCGCATGAAACCGCGCGCCGAGAGCGCGCCATGTCGAAGACGGCTGCCGACCCAAAGCGCCGAAATGCCGAAGAGGAGATCGGGAATGCCGACGAAAAGTTCGAAATAGAGCGGAAAGTCGCCGGAGGCGGTTTTCGCGGCCGTGCCGAGGGCGGCGATCCGCATGGCATGGAAATACGCGAACCAGTGCAATGGCGTCGTATCGACGATGCGGCGCAGGCCGTTTCGCACCGTGGTGCTCAGTAGGACCGGGAGGACGAAGACGGCGACCGTAATTAGCTGCAGCCACAATCCTGGCAGCCAGGGCAGAATCTCGTCGCAGACATAGAGGCCGTATGCGCCGGCCACGCTGCTGGCGATGCCATAGGCGATGAGCCAAAGCAGATAGGTGTAGATCGGGAGCGCGCCTCCAGGGAGCGCGCTGCGCTGGCAGCACCGCCGCCAGGCAATGAAAAACAAGAAGCCGAATTCCACGGCGAGCAGGAAGGGGGTCAGGGATAAGGGCATGAGACTCACCATTTCTCGGCAAATGGTCTGATCGTGAGGTCGAAGGCCCATGTGGATCGATCCTGATGGGCCAGATGAAAGACTTCGTCGGCGATTGCATCGGGTTTGGCGAAGAAGGCCTCGCGATCGTGCGGCCAGTCCTTCGGCGGCAGCAGCCAGTTGGGGCGTTGGTCGTCGGGACCGAGCCAGGTGACGTCGATCGCCGCATCGATCGTGACATAACCGACATGGATGCCTTTCGGCCCCAGGTCGCGCGCCAGCGACTCAGCAAGGATGCGCTGGGCCGCCTTGGTCGGCGCGAACAGGGCGTATTTCGGGACGCCGCGATGCGATGCGGTGTTGCCGGTCACCATGATCGCGCCCTGTCCGGCTTCGATCATATCGGGGGCCAGGTCGCGGGCCAGATGGAGCAGGGAGGTGGTGTTGACGCGGAAGTTGCGCTCCAGGTCGGCGGGGTCGGCATCGAGGAAGGTATCGAAGGTATGCGCGACCGCGTTGTGGACGAGGACCGTCGGCGCCCCCATCGACGACCGGATTTCGGTGACGGTCGACGCGAGCGCCTCGAGGTCACCGATATCGCAGATGAAGGCGCGGCATCCGGGAATCTCCCGTTCCAGCGTCTCAAGCCGGTCCCGGTTGCGGGCGATCATCGCGACGCGATACCCGCCGGCGGCGAACCGCCGCGCCAGGGCGGCGCCGGTGGTATCGCCGACGCCGGTAATGACGCAGACCGGCTGCTGGCCGTCGATCGCGGGTATCATGCCGCGCTCTTCCGGCCGTAGGGCGGACCGTATTTTGCGTCTTCCCGCCCGGATTTGCGCACGATGTGGATCGCCTCGTCGACTTCGTAGGTCCGAACCCATTCCACATCGCCGGCCCGCATGAGTTTGCTGGAATGCGGGGAGCGGCATTGCCGGCGGTATTCGACCAGCGCCATGCGGCAGGCCTGCCCACCGAACTCATAGGTGTAGCCGTTACCGCCATCCGGCACGAACCGGGCGCGGTACAGTTTCCAGTACTGGCCGTCATGCTCGAATATGTCGAAGGTCAGCTCGTGGGTATCGTACTGCCAATGCCAGACGCCGCTCTCCTCGATCAAGGTCCAGTCGGCGTAGCGGCTGCCGTCCTCGAAGCTTTCTCCGGGACGGGCCCATTGCAGGGAATTGCGCATGTCTCTTTCTCCTATTCCAAAGGTCTGATTTGGTTAGCCGGCTTTCTTGAGTGCCGATTTGATCAGCGGCGCGTAGCCTTGTGCTGCTAGTGTCGCGCCGACATGTTTGAAATATGCGTCGTCGCCTTCGATGCCGAACGCGTCGACAAGCCGGTTCACGTAGTTGAACAGCGCGATGACGTTGATCGCGTCCTCGATCGTCTCGTCTTCCCAACCGGCGCCGCGCAGCGTGTCGATATCCGACTGTCGGATCGAATCCGGTTCCTGCGTGACCTGCGTCGCGAAGTCCAAAACCGCCTGCAGCTTGGCGCTGACGTTGCGCATATCCGGGCCGGAGCCGGCCGCGTCCAGGGCATGGAAATCGATGTCCAACGCAGCCAGCGTCGCGGTATGCGCGCCGAGACAGAAGCCGCAGCCGTTCAACTTCGAGACATGGGCGGCGATGATCTCGCGTTCGGCCTGCGTCAGGGCGGAGGGGCCGACCATGACGGCCTCGATGAACTGCAGAAGCGGGGCGTATAGGTCCGGTTTCCTGAGGAAGACATCGGCAACGCCTTGGAACGCCGTCGAGTAGCTTAGGTAGGACATTTCGATCTCCTCAATGACTATTTCAGAACGAATGATATGAAATGAGTCAAAAAAATTTCAAATCGCGGATAGGGCCGTGTTGAGATGGCGTTTGATATGGGTGTCGCTGCATCCGGTGCGCAGCAGCATCCCGAGGGTGTAGGCGGTTGCGGTCAGAAATTCGGCTAGGGCGCGCCGGTCGGCTGCCGGGTCGATGTCGCCCGCGCGCTGACCGTCTTCGAGCCGCGCTTCGAAGGCGTCGCGAAGCTGCACCATGTGTCCCTGGACGCGTTCCGACGCGTCGGCGTCATGCGGGGCCAGTTCGACGGCGGTATTGCACATCATGCAGCCGACGCGGCCGTCGGTCGTCTGCAGCAACCCGAAGAGGCGATTGAAGGCGCGGCGAATTGCTGGTTTGGCCGGGCCGGGGAGTTTCAATTCCTCGACGACCTGTGCGGTGACGGTCTCGCGGTAGCGGTCCAGCGAGGCGAGGAACAGCCCGTGTTTGTTGTCGAATACCTCGTAGAGGCCGTAATAGTTCACGCCGGTCCGGGCGACGAGGTCGCGGATCGATGTATCGTGATATCCCTTGGCCCAGAACAGGTGCATTGCTTTGTCTAACGCATCGTCCGGGTCGAATTCCTTCGGTCGGGCCATGATTTGCTCATTTCATATCGATTGTTCTGAAATGAAATAGGCGCACGGTCGGTCTGTGTCAAGGGTGCGCGCGGGCGGCGCCGATTGGCCGGGAAACCGCTCCCGCGCCTATACTCGGGGTCCCGACGAGACCGAGGAAAACTCACGATGAAAGTAACGCTGCTTGGCACCGGCAGCCCGGTGCCGTCCCTCAAGCGCGCGTCGGCTGGCTACATGGTGCAGACCGGTGGCGACGTGATCCTGATCGATCATGGGCCGGGCACGTTCCAGCGCATGATGCAGGCGGGCGTGTCCCCAACCGACGTGAGCCACGTTTTCTTCTCGCATCTGCATTTCGATCATTGCCTTGACTTCGTCCGCTTGTTTTTGAACCGTTGGGACATCAGCCCGCCCGGTACGCCGCCCTTGAAGGTGTTCGGTCCGCCCGGCCTGAATCATTTCGTCGAACGCCTATTCGGTGAGGACGGCGCCTTCAAATTCGACCTGACCGCGCGCACCAGTCACGAGTCGAGCCTGAACATCTACAAGGGTCGGGGCGGGACGCCGCCGCGTCCATGGCCGGAGGCCGAGGTTACCGAAGTCGGCGAGACCGATGTCATCGAGGGAAACGGCTGGTCGATCCAACTAGCCAACGTGCCGCATCATCAGCCGTATCTGGCGTGCTACGGCGTCCGGTTTGAGGCGGACGGCGGGGTCTTCGCCTATTCCAGCGACATCACGCTGCCGGCGGAAAAATCACCGGCGAAGCCGCTCTTTGGGCTGGCGCAGGACGCGGACCTGCTGGTGCACTACCTCAACTCGTTCAACGTCGCGCGAGAACTCGCCCCGGGCGAGACCGAGGCGGCGGCGCGGACGAAGCAGCAGGCGATCGGCGAATTGGCCCGCGATTGCAACGTGAAGACGCTGGTGACCTCGCATCACGGGCCGTTGATCGATACCGACGGCGTGCGCGAGCGGGTGATCGCCGACATCGCCGGCGTGTATGACGGCCGGCTTATCTGGGGCGAGGACCTGATGAGCTTCGAGATTGGCGAGGGAACGGCATAGAGGGACGACCTGCTAGGCGGATTGAGCCTTGCGGGGTGGCCGTATAAACAACGCCAGTGTCGCCGCCGCGAACCCGCTGCCGCAGAACACCATCAACGACGTATCGTAGTTGCCGGTCGCGTCGTACAGCACGCCGGAAACCAGCGGCCCAGAGGCTTGCGCGATGGTTTGCAGCGGCAACGTGATGCCGCGGATCGCGCCGATATTGCGTCGGCCAAAGCTGTCCGCCCAGGCGACCGGTAACAGCGTCATGAGGCCGCCGATTCCCGCGCCGAAGGTGCAGGCGGACAGGTAGGCGGTCGCCGGGCCGGAGACATACAGCATGACGATTGTGCCGGCGGCCATGAGTGCCGCGCAGCCGGCGAGACTCCGGCGGATGCCCAGCCGCGCCTCCATATGCCCGAACGCCAAACCGCCCAGGACGGCGGTGAAGGAGAAGCTGCTGACCGCCGTCGCCGCCACCGCGAGCGAAACGCCACGCTCGATCAAATGCGGCGCCTGATGCAGGCTAACGCCCGCTTGGACGGGATAGATCAGCATGGAGAAGGCGATCAGCAGCCAGAAGGTCGGAGTCCGCGATGCCTCCTTGCGTGTGTAGCTGATTTCCAGGGCGTCGTCCTTGTTGGACGTCGCGTCGGTTTTGGCGGTGCTTTCGTTGCGGTTGGAATAGGGGCGGAGGCCGACATCTTCCGGCCGCTGGATCATCAGCAGGGCGTTGGGCAGGACTCCGACGACCAGGACCAGCGCCGCGATGCCGAGCCACCCCGCGCGCCAATCCCACAGGTCGATCGCCGCATAGGCGACGATCGGCAGGACCGTCAGGCCGAGGCTGTGGGCAACCGCGGCATAGGACATGGCGCGGGCCCGGAAGCGCACGAACCAGTTTGCGACGGCGCTGGTCACGGCGATCTCGAACGGGCCGGCGAAGGCCATGCGGCCGAGGCAGAAGGCGACATAGAACCACAGCAGGGAACTGGTCCAGGACAGGGCCAATGCGCTGACGCCGATCAAGAAGGTGCCGACGGCCAGCACTCGTCCGGCGCCCTGCCGGTCGACGATGACGCCGACCTTGGGCGAGATGATCGCCCCCAGCACGCCACCGAGCGACACCGCGCCGGAAAAGGCGGTGCGCGACCAGCCGAATTCGTCCGACATGGGCACGGCGAAGATCGACAACGTGGCGACCGCCGACCCCTGGCGGGCGAAATTGGCGCACATCGCGCAGGCGACGATGACCCAGCCGTAGAAAAACGGCGCGCGGGCGACGAGGCGGTTCGGGTTCATCATCGAGTCGCAATTAACCGGTCACAGGGCGGAGGCTGCGATCGGGCGCGGGCAGGGCGGTATCAGGATGTCCATGCCGCACCATATCACGGAACGATGACGCCGATTTCGGGCGGGCCGTGATGCTGTCATCGGATTGTCATCGGCCCTTGATAGATATCGGGCGCGATGTACCATCCGCCAACGTTTCCCAACCTTTGGAGAGAACCATGACCGTGATCACGACGGAGGAAGCGTTGGAAGCGCTTTACGGACAGCCCGCCGACCCGTCGTTGGTCAAGGTTGCCCCTGTCGTCACGAAGGAATACCGCGCGCTGATCGAGGCGTCGCCCTTCGCCGTCCTGGCGACCTGCGGTCCTGAGGGGATCGATTGCTCGCCGCGCGGCGACCGGCCCGGTTTCGTCCGTATTCACGACGATCGGACGCTTATGCTGCCGGACCGGCGCGGCAACAACCGCATCGACTCGCTGCGCAATATCGTGCGCGATCCGCGAGCCTCCTTGCTGTTCCTGATCCCGGGATCGGGGACGACCGTTCGTGTGAACGGCAAGGCGCATCTCTCCGCTGACGCCGCGCTGCTCGACTCCTTCGCGGTCGACGGCAAGCCGCCGCGGTCGGTCCTGGTCTTGGAGATCGATGAAATCTATTTCCAATGTGCCCGCGCCATCGTGCGGTCGCAGCTCTGGGATCCTGATGTACAGGTCGACCCGAAGACTTTGCCAACGCCGGGCCGAATTCTCGCGGCGCAAAGCGATAACACGGTCGGCGGCGAATCGTATGACAAGGAATGGCCGGACCGCGCGCGAAAATCCCTTTGGTAGCGTGGACGATGGCCACGCCAGACTACTGCGTCGAAAACCCGAATTCTCGAAATACCGCCAATCCCGCATTGCCGGTGAGATACGCGTAGAACGCATCGACACGCTCGTCGCGGCGGTTTTTCAGGATGGCGAAGGGATAATTGATTGCCGCGTGGGAATCGGAGGGAAATTCTCCGACGATGCGGACCTTGCCGGTGACGCGTGCGTCGGTCGCATAAACGACGCCGAGCGGGGTCTCCCCGCGCTCGACCAATGCGAGGGCGTGCCGGACATTATCCAGCCGCGCCAATCGCGGGGCGGCATCGGGCCAGAGCCCAAGCTGGCTCAACGCCTGTTTGGCATAGGCCCCGGCGGGGACATGGGCCGGGTCGCCGACGGCAATCCGCCCGTCAGGCGACAGTAGTTTCCGGAGATCGAGCGATCGGGTGATCGCCACACGCCGGACCGCGCTGTCCGCCGGGGCGATCAAGACCAATCGATTACCGACCGTCGCGGTCCGACTTTCCGCATCGATCAAGCCACGCGTGGCGAGATAATCCATCCAGTCTTGATTGGCCGACAAATAGATGTCCGCCGGCGCACCGGCGGCAATTTGCCGGGCAAGGGCGGACGACGCGGCGAAGGAGAGGCGGACCCGCTGGCCGGACGATTTCGTAAATCGCTTACCGATCTCCGTCACGGCGCTGGTCAGGCTCGATGCGGCGAATACTGTGACGGAGTCGTTAGCCCGGACCGTCCCGGCAGCCAGCAAGACAGTCGCCATGACGACAACGGCGATCAAGGCGCAATGCCGCGGGAGGGTGGCGCTCGGATAGCATTTGGCGGGGCGGAGCATGCGTTCTATCGATCCTGGCGGAATGCGGTTCTTGGTACCGCCTTCGACCGAAGGGAACAAGCAGGACCGGTAATCGGCCGTTTCACCGTGCAGGGCCGGCGGCTTCGGCTGCCGATATTGCCATTCATGATTATTACATGCAGGATATTGCAGATATTGGAAATTATGCAGGTTGCGTCATAAGATGCATGAGATTGGCGGCGCCTTCGAGATCGCCCTGAGTTTGGTGATCTCCGCGAATCCGGATTTGTTGGAAATCGTCGGTCTGTCGTTGCGGGTCAGCATCACGGCGATGCTGGTCTCCTGCGCCGTCGCGCTGCCATTGGGCGCGGTTGTGGCCATCACGCGGTTTCCCGGGCGCGGCGCCGTGGTCGTCCTTCTGAATGCGTTGATGGGGCTGCCGCCGGTCGTGGTTGGGCTGCTGGTGTATCTCTTGCTGTCGAATGCCGGCCCCTTTGGATGGCTGGAGCTCCTGTATACGCCGACCGCGATGATCATCGCCCAGACGATCTTGATCACGCCCATCATCGCGGCATTGTCGCGGCAGGTGATCGAGGACCTTCACGTCGAATATGCCGAACAATTCCGGTCGCTCTGCGTGCCGGCGCCGGCCGCCGTGGCCGCCCTATTGTGGGATGCGCGCTACAGCCTGGTGACGGTCGCATTGGCTGGATTCGGCCGCGCGGTCGCGGAGGTCGGGGCCGTAATCATCGTCGGCGGTAACATCAACCATCTGACCCGCGTCATGACGAGCGCGATCGCGCTGGAGACCTCCAAGGGGGATCTCGCCTTGGCGCTGGCCTTGGGCATTGTCCTGCTGGTGATTGCCGTGTTGGTGAACTCCGCCGTGATGGCGGTTCGGTCGACCGCGGCGCGGCACGCCTATGTTTGACGCCGCCCTGTATGTCGTCGGGGCGCTCGGGGCGGTCTCCGGCCGTGTGGCGCCGATCCTGCCGGGTGAGGCGCACGGATTGGTCCTGGAAGTCGATGGCGCGCGGCTGATCGATGGCGTGGATCTTCGCCTCGCCACGCCGGGCGTGACGGTCATCATGGGGCCGAACGGGGCGGGCAAGAGCCTGCTCTTGCGCTTGTTGCACGGCATGATCCCGCCGACGGCCGGGCGGATCACGTGGGGCGGCGCCCCGCTGTCGGACGCGGTGCGCGCGCGCCAGGCAATGGTGTTTCAGCGCCCGGTCCTGCTGCGGCGATCGGTGGCCGCGAATATCGATTTTGCTTTGAAACTGCGCGGTAACGCCCCGTCGGATCGGCGGGACTTCCTGTTGGATCATGTCGGGCTGGGAGACCACGCTACACTGCCGGCGCGGCTCCTTTCCGGTGGCGAGCAACAGCGGCTCGCCCTCGCGCGCGCCTTGGCCATCGAACCGGAAATCCTGTTCCTGGATGAGCCGACCGCGAGCCTCGACCCCGCATCCATGCAACGGATCGAGCAGATCGTCCGCACGGCCAGCCGAAACGGCACCAAGGTCGTCTTCGTCACCCATGAGCAAAGCCAGGCGAGGCGTCTCGCCGATGATGTGGTGTTTATCCACCGCGGCCGGGTCCTCGAGCACGCGGCGGCCGACCGCTTCTTCGACCGTCCCGAGTCCGACGCGGCGCGGGACTACCTTTCCGGGCGCATACTGCTGTAACGCGGAATCAGTCGGTAGAGGACTCAATGGCAAGACGGGCTTTCGCGTTCGGCATCGTGCTGACAGCAATATTACTCTTCGGACCGCCCGCGCCGGGCCGCGCGGTGGAAAATTCGATCATCCTGCAATCGACCACATCCACCGCAAATTCAGGACTTTACGACCATATCCTGCCGATCTTCGAGAAGAAGACGGGGATCAGGGTAAACGTGGTGGCGGTCGGGACCGGCCAGGCGATCAAGAATGCTCGGAACGGCGACGGCGACATTTTGCTGGTCCATGCCAAAGCGGCGGAATTAACCTTCGTCGCCGATGGATACGGCGTCGCGCGGCATGACGTGATGTATAACGATTTCATCATCGTCGGGCCGCCGTCGGACCCGGCCGAAATCGTGGGCACGACGAATGCCGTCGATGCTTTCAAAAAGATCGCGGCAGCCAGGGCGGTGTTCGTTTCGCGCGGCGACAACTCCGGCACCCACAAGAAAGAGATGCGGCTGTGGAAGAAGGCAGCGCAGTCGGTCACCGGCGCCAGCGGCACCTGGTATCGCGAAACCGGGTCGGGTATGGGCGCCACGCTCAACGCGGGCGTCGGGATGGGCGCCTATGTCCTGACCGACCGGGCCACATGGATCAGTTTCAAAAATAAGCGGGATTTCAAGATTTTGGTCGAGGGCGGCGACGAATTGTTCAACCAGTACGGCGTCATCCTGGTCAATCCGGCGAAACATCCGAGGGTGAAGGCCAAGGCGGGGCAAGCGTTTATCGATTGGATCCTGTCGAAGAAGGGGCAGCAGGCCATCCGGTCCTACCGGTTGGACGGGCAGCAATTGTTCTTCCCCAATGCGGCGCCGGTGGCCCAGCCGACGGGGAAATAATCGGCGGCGCCTGCAGGCGAGCGGGTCTAGAGGCCGTTGAAATGCACCCGGCCGAAGCCGCCGGCGTCGTAGCCGTCGGTGTCCTTCAGTTTGTCGCGGAAGATGGTCGATCGGCAGAAGTCGAGCAGCGTCTGGATCGGCGGTTCGAACCAGGCTCTCCGGTCGACCAGCAGATCGAATCGCTCCCGGATCAGCGGCACGAAGGCTAGCCGGTATTGTGTGGCGAGCGCCTTCAACCCGAAGGCGGCGTCGGCCTTGCCTTCGAGGACGGCCAGGGCGGCGTCCGTTTCGCTCCGCGCCGGCGGCAGCGCCGCAAAGTCCGTTTCGCTGAGCCCGGCCTCGCTTAAGAGATGGGCGAACAGGGCGTGGCTGCCAGCTTCGGGCTGGCGCGGGATGACGCGGCGGCCTCTCAAATCGCCAATCAACGAGATCGTCTCCGCTTGGTCGGGACCGACAATCAGCCCGCGGTCGCGCCAGGCCCATTCGACCAGCACCGCCGGTCTGGCCCCGAAGCGTTTCGCGACGGCGGGCACATTCCATTCCTCGTGCGCCGGGGCATAGATGTGAAGTCCCGTTGCCACACCTTCGTTGCGCTCGAAACGGTCCAACCCGTCTAGGCTGCCGTCGAAGAAGGTTGCGAGGCCGCACCGGGATTCGCGCAAGGCCCAGTCGAGCAAAGGATCATGACTGCCCAGAAAGACGGCGGGGCGTTCGGCGATTGTCTGCGGCGAAAAACCGGAACTGTTCTCCGCCAGCCAGGCATTCACCGCCTGACGCGGAAAAAGCAATTTCCCCATGGCGCGGGAGCAAGGGATATCGCCGGATGCCGCAAGATCGTAGACCTTGCGCTCCTTGATGCGAAGCAACTCCGCCAGTTCCTTAGTCGTCAGATATTCACTCATCCGGCCGGTAATCAAGCAATTCGGTTATGCATACTCTTGCAGAATGCTGTTTTTTACACAAGACGACCCGTTGCCCGGCTGCGGAAAAAATTCCGATTTGGTCACAAACCGAGGTGCTGTTTCGTCATCAGTGTAGCGGCGGCGTTCCGCCGCTATGGTAACGACGGGATAGAGGAGCGAATCCCATGCATTGGTTGGAAAAACGGATTATCCGATCCTATGAGGACCGCGTCGGTGCGAAACTCGACTATGTCCGGGAAATCTTGCGGTCGTCCCGGGCAGCGTTCTGGAAATTTAGCCTCTTCATGCCCTTGTCGGCGCATCGCAAGCACGCGTCGGCGGAATCGCTCGCGGTCGCGCGGATTGCCGCCGTGAAGGCGGAGGATTGCGGGCCCTGCTTGCAGATCAATGTGGATTTTGCGCTACACGAGGGTGTGGCGCTTGAAATCGTCGAGAATGCGGTCTTTACGCCCGAGGCGCTGAGCAGGGACTTTGCGCTTATTTATCGGTTCGCGGAGGCGGTTGCCACGAACTCGGACGATATCGAGTTGCTGCGGGCCGCGTTGTCCGACCGACTGGCCCCCAAGATCATGACGGAATTGGCCATCGCAATTGCGTCCGCGCGGGTGTATCCGGCGTTGAAGCGCGGCATGGGACACAGCCGGCGCTGCGCGGCGGTGAATATCGATCTGGCGATGGCGGCATGACGGATCGCACGCAAGCATTCGAGAACGAGCGCGCGCGGCTGGTCGGCATCG
Organism: Alphaproteobacteria bacterium; assembly: GCA_965228425.1. Taxonomy (GTDB): domain Bacteria; phylum Pseudomonadota; class Alphaproteobacteria; order UBA8366; family UBA8366; genus JAJFJD01. Next base: position 2,471,631 of record OZ245815.1, read on the forward strand.
CGTATCGGATGCTCGGTTCCGTGTCCGATGCCGAGGACGTGGTGCAGGAAACCTATCTTCGCCTGCACCGGGCCGAGGCGGACGACATCCGCAATCTGCCCGGTTGGCTTACCACGGTGTGCGGCCGGCTTTGTCTCGATCGGTTGAAGTCGGCGGCCCGGACGCGCGAGACCTATGTCGGACCATGGCTGCCGGAACCGTTGGAAACGGAAGACCTGTTTGGGCAGGGTGGTGCGCTTGAATCCTACGAGACGGTTTCAACGGCCTTCCTGTTGATGATGGAAAGGCTTTCGCCTGTTGAGCGGGCGGCCTTTTTGCTCCGAGACGTCTTCGACTATTCCTACGGCGAGATCGCGGAGATCCTCGAACGGTCGCAATCGGCAACGCGGCAGACGGTGCACCGGGCACGCAAGCGTCTCCGGGACGGCAAACCGCGATTTGGCGTCGATGGCGAACGGCGCGAGGCGCTTACCCGGGCGTTCTTTGCGGCGTTGGAGGCGGGCGACGCGGCGGCATTCGAGGCGACGCTATCGGAGGACGTCGAGGTCTGGTCCGATGGCGGCGGAAAGGCAATCGCCGCGCGCAACGTCATCACCGGCGCCACGGCGGTCACGCGATTCTTCCTCGGGCTTGTCGAGAAGGGCCTCATGACGCTGGATGTCGAATACCGGCGGGTGAACGGGGCGACCGCGGCGGTGATCACGCAGGACGGCGCGATGTTCGCAATTATGACCGTTCACGTGGATCCCGACGGCCGGGTCAGCCACATATTCTCCATGCGGAATCCTGAAAAAATGGCGCATTTCGCGCGCGCTGCGGTGTAGACAAGCCGGGATACGATTTTCGGAGAAGGTGGAACACTAGGGCGATCCCAACAATTCTTCCGACTTGTATCGCGCAAAGCCTGCTGCCGTAAGTCGTTCGAGTTCAATCACATGTTCGTCTGCGATGGCGCTGAAATTGAAGCAGGACTTTCCCTGCATTCGTTTCAACAGATCCGGCGATACCGGGTCCAGTAGGTCGGGAAAGACATAGACCGGCATGAGATGAAAGCTGACGTAGCGCTTGCGGATTTGAACCGATCCGAAGAACAGCGTCTTCTTGTTCTTCATGATATGCGCGGTGTCGAGGTAGTAGAGCGCCGATTCGTCTTTGGTGACGACCAGACGGTCGGCATGGCGCTGCAGGATGTCGCGAAGGCGGCGAAAACTCTCGTCGAAGGGGTCGTTGCTTACCATGGTTCGCGCCTCGTATTGGTGGTGAACGGTTACCGATCGGCCTCGCGCCTACCGAATAGCTCGAGCAAAGCCGGTAGGACGATCAAAGTACACAGCATCGTCAGGCTCACCGACAGCGTCAGCAGGTAGCCCATGCTGGCCGTTCCCGGATGATTGGACAGCGTCAACGCACCGAAGGAGCCGATGGTCGTCAACGCGCTGAACAAGACCGCGCGCGGTGTCGAGGTTTCGAGCATTTTGTGGTCGCCCTCGTCGCGGTGGCGCAACACGATATGGATTCCAAAGGCAACGCCCAGCCCGAGGATGAGGGGCAGGACGATGATATTGGCCAGGTTGAAGGGCGTCTGGAAGATTACGGTAACGGCGACGGTGATCACCACGGCGAGCGCAAGAGGGCTCAGCACCATCAGGACGTCGGGTATGCGTCGAAGGACCGCGAATAACAGGAGGACGATCATGATCAGCGCCAACACCGCCGCCTGTTGGAAGGATCCGACCACCGCGTCCTTTACGGCCGAATAGCGGATCGCCGATCCGCTTGCCGTGGGCGTCACCTTCTGGACCGCCGCGGCAAATTGGCGGCGAGCATCCGCATCCCGCAGGTCGTCGCGCGGCTTGATTGTCACGAGGGCGCGGCCGTCCTTGCTGATCTGTCGGTCGCGCAACGGCGCGGGGATCGTTTCGAGCGTAATGCCATCAGGCTGCATCAGATCGGATAGGCGGTCGCGGAAGAGTGGGAATTCGCCGAGCAGGGCTTCTTCAAGCCGTTTCCGCGCCTCGGGCGTTGCCGGCAGTCTGGAAAGTGCCGCTGCAAGCTTCCCGGCGTCGGGCAGAATGCCGGCATTCGGTGCTTCGAGGGCGGCCTGTAGCGACGCGAGTGCCTTCTCCCGCGCCTCGTCCGAAAGCGGCTCGGTGCTGCCCGCGCCCATGAAGACCGGCGTGAGCACAAGCGCCGTCTCTTCGATGATCTCTTTCTTCGCCTCTTGGTCCGCCGGCACGAGATTGCTGATCGTCGTCGCGTTCTTCACCTCTGGCAACGCCTTTAGGCGACGGGCGAGTTGGTCGGCGGTTGCGAGATCCCGCGCTAGAAGTTCCGCGGAATAGGGCTCGGTCCGCGGATCTTTCAGCAGATCCAACAAGGTGGCGACCGACGGCGAGTTGGGATCGCGCAGATTGAGCGGGTCTTCGTCGAATTGCGCCAAGGGCGTGATGGCGGCCGCGGCGATGCCGATGATCGCCGCGCCGGTCACGATCTTACGGGGGTGCGATTGCACCAAGCCGCGAAGCGGGTTGCGGGCTTGTCCGCTGCCGGGCTTACCGGATGCGCGCACGCGCATGACGAAGAGCAGGGCAGGGAGAAGCGTCATGTTCGCAACCAGGGCGATGAACATACCGGCGCCCGAAATGACGCCCAATTCAGAAACCCCGCGATAGTCCGTTGGCAGAAAGGACAAAAAGCCCAAGGCCGCGGCCAAGGCGGACAGCATGAGCGGTCCGCCGACGCCTTTGGCCGCTTCCCGCAAAGCATCGCCGATGTTCCCCGCATCGGTCATTTCCTCTCGGGTACGCAGCGTGAAATGAATGCCGAAATCCACGCTGAGGCCGATGAACAGCACCGCGAAAGCCACGGATATCAGGTTCAAGGCGGAGAAGGTCGCAATGGCGAAGGCCGCGGTGAAGATCAGGCCGACCACCAGCGTCATCAGCGCCGCGATCACCAACCGCACCGACCGCAACCCGAGTGCGAGCAGGACGATGACGATCGTAAAAGACAGGATGCCGACCAAGCCCATGCCGTCCTTGACCGTCTGCAGCTCTTCCTGTCGCATCAGTTGGGTGCCGGTCACCCGAACGCGCACGGCGTCATCCGCATCGAATCCCAGCGTCGCGGTAACGTCGCGGATGACACTCATCGCCTCGGAAACGGGGGAGAGCGACCCGAAATTCACGACCGGTTGGGCGACGATGAAACGGCGGTTCGCAGTTTCGTCGTCCGCGTCGTTCGACAGCAAGGTCTGCCAAGACAAACGGGCATCCCTACCGTCGCCGAGGGCATTCACCGTTGCCGTCATCTTGCGCAGCGCCGGGCCGAATGCGGTTCCGGACTCGGCGGTCGCATTCTCCAAGGCAAGCGACAGGATGTCGGCGAGGCCCCGTAGCGTCGGGTCCGCACTGATGCCCGCCAGCAAAGGCTGTGCTTCCGCCAGCCGGTCGGCGAGGGAATCGAGTTCATCCTGGTCCAGAAAGAGAAGACCGTTCTGCCTGAGAAACGTCAGTCCTTCGGGGTAGAAGATGCTCTTGAACCGCTCGGTGCGCGCCCTTAAGGCTTTTGCAAGCTTGCCGGCCGCGTCATCCGCCTGTTCCGCGGTGCGCGCCTCGACGATGACGGAAAGTGTGCCATTCGATAACGGAAACGCTTGGTTGATGGCGATTTCGTTCTGCCGGAATGGCAGCTCTGGCGACAGCATCTTATCGACGCTGGCGTCCACCGTTACGTTATTTACCGCGTAATAGAGCGCGCCCGCGGTAAGCAGTGCCGTTCCAATGATAATGAACCAGGCAAAGCGGCAGGCGCCTTCGATCCATCGAGCGAAGAACCGCCGGCCAAAACCGTTTTTTTCGATCGTCACGTTTCCTTATGCGGCGAGGCGCGGAAACCGGCTTATAGCATCGGCAATTCCATCGGCACAATTGCGCTTGTTCGGCGTCGACGGCGAACCGGCCGGGCCTGAAAGACCAGCCCCGCGGGTCGGGAGCAGAGGGGGGATTTGCCGAATGCGGGGCTGGCGAGTGTTATGGGGAGATTCTCGTTATTGAATCTCACATAGACCTGTTTCTTCGCGTGACAATAGCGTGGCGCTTTGCCGGACCGCCGTTGGTCCGTCGCGACTTGTCCGGACGTCTGAAACAATTGAAACGTGAAAAACGATCCGGAGACATCGGACGGAAAGATACCGCGAGCAGGCTATTGCCTGTAGACCGCAATGCACAGCGATCTGGCGCCAGATCGGCGCCGGGAATGCTCACAAGGAGGTGTCGAAATGCGCGCTTTGGTCAAATTCTGCCGGAAAGTCGGAAGACTGGGACGGTGGGGTGGCCGGAAAACGATCCGCCTGGGCCGAAGGAATGGTGTTGGCGATGCGGTCGCGTCGCCGGCGGATTTGCGCATGTACACGTTGCCGCGAGGCATTCGCCAGCGCGATCATCTCCGCTCCCATTTCACATAATCCATAAAGACGAAACCGTTACGAAAACGCCGGACCGCGGAAAACCGCGGCCCGGCGTCATCAAGCCAACGTGGGGAGGGTGTCAGCTCTTGAACGGTGTGTGGAGTTGGACGCTTTGCGGGTCGATCCGAACCGCGCTGGGCGTCATCGTTTGTGGCAATGTCGGGTCGGATTTGCAGGCGTGACGATCGGCTGTATCGCAGCGCGCATTCTTTTTGGAAGGAGCCGCACCGATGCGCGACCGGATCGATTGCGGCAACACACGCTGCCATCGTGCCGAATTGCCGGTGTTGAGTTTCGGCAAGCGATAGAGTGTATGCCGCGGCGATGCGTTCGAGCAGGTGCAGGCATTCACGGGTATTTGCGTAGCGCTCTCGCTCCGGCTGCCCTGTTGGCGTTCCGGGATAGCGTCGGCGCTCATGGCCTTCGAGCCGATCGCCGCGGTCCCGGTCGGCGCGACTATAATCAGGGGTAGAATCAGCAGTGCGTACAAGAGGCGCGGCGGACGCGGCTTGCGTGGCTCCAGGCTGCCCATGATCCGTGCTTGCGCGTCGATTGGCGATTTTTGCTGTTTTTGATGATACTCTTGCATGGCTCTGTTCCCAGTTAGCGTGTAACTACGCTTAGGAGTATGCGGGCAGGAAATTTCTGAGTGATGTCGTTTCAAGACAATACGTGTTTCAATTGTTTCTGGATCAACGCGCCGAAATTCTCGGGGACCGAGCGAAAAATTGGGAGTTTCCCAAGGCCTTGTCACGCCTTGTGAGTATCTCTAGTTGGGAGGGGCACGGCATGAGTGACCGTGAACGTATCGTCGTTGTCGATGACGAAGAGGATGTGCGCGACACCTTCGCGGAATATTTGACGATGCGAGGATATGACGTTTCCACTGCGGAATCCGGTGAGGCGCTGCGCGCGCGCGTTGAAGAAGGTCCTTTCGATCTGGTTCTTCTGGATTTGAACCTACCCGGCGAGGACGGTTTGACGTTGGCGCGCTTCCTGCGCGAAGAAACGGAGGCGGCGATCATCATGGTGACCGCTGCGGCGGAGCCGGTGGACCGTGTCATCGGTCTTGAACTCGGCGCGGACGACTATATCGGCAAACCCTGCGACCTGCGGGAATTAGCTGCCCGCGTCAAGAGCGTGCTGCGCCGCGCAGGCAATCCTCCGGCAAAAGTACCGAGCGGAGACAATCGGCGGCTGGCGATCGGCAGCTTTGTTCTCGATCTGGATGCGCATGAGCTATTCGCCGAGGACGGCTCGCCAGTGTCGTTGACCGCGATGGAATTCGATCTGTTGGCGGCATTCGTCGAACATCCCAATCGCGTCCTGACACGCGATCAGTTGCTCGACCTGGCGCATCACCGGCGCTGGGATCCGTTCGACCGCAGTATCGACATCCGCATTGCCCGGTTGCGGCGCAAGATCGAGGTCGACCCCCAGAAGCCACAAATCATAAAGACCGTCCGCGGCGCAGGCTATGTCTTCGTACCCGACGGCAAGAGTTCGACGGTATAGAAATTTCCAGCCGTTCGGCACGTTGCGCCGGACGGTGGAAGCGAGAGACGAGCAGACATGGCGACCCGATCCGAACGTACCTTGTCGCGCCACTACGCGAAGCTGGCGGTAGCCAGTTCGGTACCGCTCATCATCCTCGTCATCGCGCTGGGCTACGTCCATTACGCGGAGCAACACCAGCGACGCCTGGAAAATCTCCTGGTGTCACTGCACGAGCGGCATCAAAAAATTCATCGGACGCTGAGGGCGACGGAAAACCATGTCGATCAGATGCGCCGCTGGGCGGAAGCCTATCTGGCGAACGAGGATCAGCGGCTATCGCGCCTGTTGCCATTGTTGACCGTGGAGGCTGACGAGAAGACGCAGGACATCACCGGGTATTTTCTCGACAAGAACGTGGATGAGGTTCAACCGGGCGGTACCGGGAACTTTCTCGGCGGTAGCTTGGCGCTCGCCGGCGGGACAGAGAAACTGCGCATCGTCAGTCTGTCGCTCGATATCTTCACGATCCAGCAATTGGGGCATGTCGCTAATTTGGCGATCCGGCATAGCTACTTCATGCCGCTTTACCGGGATTTCATGTCGATCTATCCCGCATCCGACCGCGATTCCTTCAGCAAGCTTACCGGGAATTCGAAGATCGGCGCTGCCGTGCGGCCCTTCTTCGATCGAACGGTGTTTGCCAAGGCGATGCCGGATGTGCGGTCCAATCGCACCGCGTACTGGATATCCGGTGAGAAAAGCGTCATCGATGGCGATGTGCTGATATCCCACGCCGCGCCGGTTTACGAACTGAATCGTTTTGTCGGTGTTGTCGGGGCGGACCTGTCGCAAACCGGCATGCGGGCGCTGCTGCGCGTGCCGAAATTCAAAAATATTTCCGGTCAACTTTTGGACAAGCGAGGCAGGGTGCTCGCATCGATCGGCGACGTGGAGCCGGACTTATACGATGCCTTGCTGGACGCGCCGGTCGCCTATCAGGCGATGAGCGACGTGGATGCGAACTCCTTCTATCAAGTGGATGGCTACTATCTTCTGCGATTGCCGCTCAGCGGGATCGGTTGGAATGTTGAATATGCGGTGCCGTCGTCTGTCCTGACCGAAGGGTTGGCCTGGCGATTCCTGCCCTATGGTTTGATCATTGTCGGGTTGATCGCGACGCTCGTGTTTGGACAACTGCTGGTCCGGTCGCAATTCGTGCAGCCCGTGTTGTCATTCGCGCAATACATCCGGACCGGCGCGCGGGGCGAGGAAGAAGCGCCGCCGGTGCTGCCGAGGATATGGAAACCGTGGCTTTCCCTGTTGCGAGCGACCTTCCGACGCAATCGGGAAGTTCTGGACCGGTTACAGGAAAGCGAAGAGCGTCACCGGCAACTCGTCGAACTGTCCCCGGAAGCAATCATGTTGCACGATCGCGACGGCATTACGTTCCTGAACCCGGCCGGTTGCTCGATTCTGGGATTCGCAAGCCCCGAGGAAGCCTATAACCGTTCCTATATCGACTTCGTATCCGACGACGAGAAGGAACAGGCGAGCCGGCGTATCGCCCAGGTCATGGACGAAGCCCTGCATATTCCGTTGGCCGAACGCCGCATCAAGGATGTCCGGGGACGCCAGAAATTCATCGAGGTCACGGCGACGCCGTTTACCAACCAGGACGGTGACGTGGTGGCATTGGTATTGTTTCGTGACGTTAGCGGCCGAAAGGCCATGGAACGGGAGGTGCGCGAGAGCGAAGAGCGGTTCCGGGCGATCTCCGGTGCGATCCCGCTGCCGATCCTGATCTCGGATACCGAGACCTACACGCTCCGCTACATCAACCCGGCAGCGTGCATGCAATTGGGCATCGACGGTGACTTTCTCGATCAGCTGACAATCTTCAATCTCTGCCGCGGTCCTGATTTCAAGGGGATCTTGGAAGACTTATCTCGCGGCGATCACGGGCGCGACAGCCGGGAGATGGAGACTTATCGTCCGAACGGCGAAAGATTCTGGGCGCGCGTCACGACTGTTCCGATGAAATACGAAGGCCAGGACGCGCTGATCTACGCGATCGTCGACCTGACCGAACGGGTCAAGGCGGAAGCCGAACTGGCGCAGCAGCGCGAGTCCTTCCATCAGAAAGAAAAGATCGCCGCGCTCGGCTCGTTGCTCGCCGGATTGGCGCATGAATTGAACAATCCGCTCTCAGTGGTCAGCGGCCAGGCGCTGATGATGGAGGAAGCTGTCTCGGACGATGCGATTTCCCGGCGCGCCCGGCGTATCCGTGATGCGGCCGAGCGATGCAGCCGCATCGTGCGCACGTTCCTTTCGATGGCCCGCAGTCAAGCGCCGTCGAGCGGGGCGATCGATTTCAACCAGACCGTTCGGTCCGCCCTCGATCTGACGTCCTACAGCCTGCAGAGTTCCGGCGTCGCCCTGTCGGTCCATCTCGATCGGAAATTACCGCCACTGGTCGGCGATGGCGACCAACTGCATCATGTCGTGACGAATTTGGTCGTTAACGCCGAGCAGGCGATGAAAGACGTAGACGACAACCGCAGCCTGACCGTGCGCACGCAGGCGGGCGAGGACGGTGCGCATATCGTTCTGACGGTCGCCGATACTGGGCCCGGCATTCCGGAGGACATCGCGGACCGCATCTTCGAGCCTTTCTTCACGACGAAGGCGGGGGCGGTCGGCACGGGGATCGGCTTGGCGTTGTGCCGCGATATCGTACTCAGCCATGGCGGCGAAATACGATTCGAATCGAATGACCCGCGCGGCACCGTCTTCAGTGTCACACTGCCGCTGCGTGAGAGCTTGGAGGAGAGCACCGATCCGGAACTCATCCCGGTCAGCCCCGAAACGACGGGTAAGGTTCTTGTCGTCGACGACGACCAGGAGGTCGCCAAGACGCTAGCGGATTTCTTGCGGACGCGTGGCCACGACGTCGATACCGCCTTCGGCGGGCAGGAGGGGATCGATATGGCGCGGCAGAGCCGGTACGATATGATCATCAGCGACGTGCGCATGCCCGGGGTCGACGGACCCGGCCTCTATCGGACGCTGCGGGCGGAAAACACGGACCTGGATCGCCGCATCCTCTTCATGACCGGGGACACCTTGGGCGTCGACCTTTCCGAGATCGTGCAGGAAGCGGATATCCTCGTCATCGAGAAGCCGCTCGATCCGGCCTCGGTCGCCGGCCTTATCGGCGAACGGCTGCATACGCTTCAGCAAGACCTCTGACGTTCCATCACCGGTACCGAAGCGCTAACGCGACAAAGGGTTTTCTGAATTTCCGCCGGGAATGCTAGGATGCGGACCGTCGCCGATAGGTGTTCCTCGGCGGCGGCATGACGACGAGGCAGGCAAGAAGGAAATTCCATGCTCTTGGCGCGATCGACGGAAGAAGCACAACAAAATCAGAGAATTGTGCATGTTCACGGATATGACTACGTGCTCAGCGAGTATATCGGAGCAGCGCCGGTCCGAGGCATGTATGTCGAGGGGAACGAGGTCAATGACAACGATTTGCCGCAGGGGTTCCTGGTCGAACAGCCGCCGGGCAGCGTAACGCCGCCGCATTTCCACGAGGTCAATCAATTCCAGGTCTTCGTCGGCGGGACAGGGACGATGGGCAAGCAGGAAGCCCAGCCGGTTACCGTTCATTATGCGGGCGGCCACACACCGTACGGCCCGATAACGGCGGGCGACGACGGGGTTCAGTATTTTACCCTTCGGGCGGCATGGGATCCGGGTGCGAAATACATGCCGAAGTCCCGCGATCTCTTGAAGCCCGTGCCGCGGCGGCATCGAATGGCGGACCCGGTCGATATCAGCGGTGCGGCGGAGTTGGCCGCGCGAACCGAGCCTGGGCTCGATATTCTGATGGACCGCGAGGAAGATGCGCTTGCGGCCTATGTCCTGCGTCTGGGGTCGAATGCCCGCATGCCGGTTCCGGCGCCGTCGGATGGCGGTGGGCAGTATCATGTCGTCGTGAATGGCAGCTTGATGCGCGACGGCAAGGTCATGACGAAGCTGTCCTGTCTGTTCGTGTTCCCGGACGAATCCCAATACGAGGTCGAGTCCGGACCGGGCGGCTTGGAAATGCTCGTCCTGCAATTCCCCAAGATTTGATCCGGCCGCGCTAGCCGACGCTTTCCGCGACTGGCTGGTCTTTCCGGCCCACGATGGCGGCACCGACGCCGATCCCGATGAGGATTGCCGCCCCGATGGCCAATTCCGCGTTGTTCCAGCCGATGATGTCGTTGCCCGGCATGGCCAGCAACAGGCCGCCGCCGATCATGCCAACGCGCGCGATCCAGCCCAACAGACTATGCGCCAGCGAGCCGACGAACAGCAGATAGCCCTGCAAGCCCCCCGCGACAAAGATGATGCCGGCGGCGGCCTGCGCGAAGAGCAGACCGGTCTGACTGACCGGGCCCTGCCAGATGAAGGCAGGGTCGAACACGAAGAAGAAAGGGATGAAGTAGATGATGCTGCCGAGCCGCATGGCCTCGAAACCGGTCTGCATCGGCGGCGCCTTAGCGATGGGAGCCGCGGCATAGGCGCCGAGGGCGACCGGCGGCGTGATGAAGCTCAGCATGCCCCAATAGAAGATGAACATATGGACCGACATCGGGTCCATGCCGCCTTTGATTAGGGCCGGGGCCAGCGCAATCGCGAGGAAGACGTATGCCGCGGTAACGGTCATGCCGATGCCGAGGACGAAGCTGGTGAACGCTCCCATCAGAAGGAGGATGATCGTCGAACCGCCGGCCAGGGCGAGTAGGTCGCTGGCGAGGTTGCCGATTTTGCCGGTCACGACCAGCGCGCCGACGATTAGGCCGATGCCGGCGAGAAGCGCGGCCAGTTCGGCGAAGAGCTTGCCCACCGCGGCGATAAACTCCCAGAACTTCGCCTTGTCCCAGCGATGATATGGGAAGACCTGATTGAGTACGATCAAAAGAACGGAGGCGTAGTAGGGCGCGATTGTTTCCTGGTTCAAAAATACCAGCATCCAGATTAGCAGCGCGAAGACCGCGATGAAGTACCAACCCTCTTTCATCGTTTGCTTCAGCGACGGCATCTCTGAAGGCGGAAGGCCTTCGAGATCGTGGCGCGCGGCGTAGGCGTCGATCTGCATGAACAGGCCGAAGTAGTAGAGGACCGACGGGATGACCGCGGCGATGGCGACGTCCTTGTAGGGCACCTCGAGAAACAGCGCCATGACGAAGGCGGTGGCCCCCATGATCGGCGGCATCAGGACGCCGCCGGTCGAGGCGCAAGTTTCGACGCCGCCGGCATAGGCGGGGCGGAACCCGACCCTTTTCATCGTGGGGATGGTCATGACGCCGGTGGTCAGCACGTTGGTGACCACGCTGCCGCTCATTGAGCCCATCAATCCGCTCGCGAAGATCGCGACCTTTGCCGGTCCGCCGCGGACATGCCCCAACAGGGCGAAGGCGAGATTGAGAAAGAAGGTGCCGCCGCCGGTATGCTGCAAGGCGACGCCGAAGATCAGGAAACCGATGACCAACGTCCCGAAGGCCCGCATCGGGATGCCGAAGATCGCCTCGTTGGACATCGCCATCCGGTTGCCGATTTCGGTCCAGTCGGGCGAGTCCGCGAGCAGGATGCCTGGCAGCTGATCGGCGACGAAGGGATAAATGGAAAACAGTGCGACGATGATGAAGATCGCCATGCCGCCTGCGCGCCGCGTGGCATCCAGCACGAGAATCCAAAGGACATAGGCCAGGTATTGCGCCTCGATCGCGTCTTCCGGAACCTCGTATTCCCATCCCTCGTCGAGGATGCGGCCCCCCTGCATCACGTAATACAGCGACACCGCGGCGGTCAGCAGGAACAGGCCCACGTCGTACCAGGGAACGCGGTCGACGGGCGCCCGCTTATGTGCCGGCCAATAGACGAACACGAACGGCAAGAGGAGGAAAATCAGCCAGTAGAGATATTGCAGCCCGAGCAGGTTCAGGTTGATGCCGAGGGTTTGGCTGAGTTGCCGTGGAATGCCGCCCAGATTCGAGTCGTCCATCAAGAAACTGCCGACGTTGAAGAGCTGATAGGCCGACAACAGGATGGCGAGCACCGAGGCTGTTAACAGCGTGCGGTGCCAGAATGCGGAAAGCTGGCGGTGGCGGGATTTTTCCACCACCGCCGCTTTGCCATCGGGTGCCCGGATGGACATGGGCGGCGATTCAGGTGCGGTTTAGTTGAAGATGGTCGGCAAGCCGGCAGCCGTCAGGGCCGCTGCACGTGCCTTCATCCATCCCGCTTGAAAATCACCGCTGTCGGGCTTCGCCTTATAGGCTTTCCACGCTGCCGCGAGGACGCCTTGGCGCTTCATGAGGTTGTCATTATGCGCTTGGGCGGCGTCGTTCCATTTGCCCGCTTCTTTCCAGTATTTGACCGCGCCCGGATGCCAAGGCACGACCCATTGGAAGTTCTGACGGTCACGATGCCAGCCGTCGACGCCCGGCGCCGTCCCGGCGAAGTCGCCATGGCTTTGGTCCATCGCCTTGACGAGGTTGTAGACCGTGCCGGCATCCATATCGTTGTTGCTGACCAGAGCCGGATAGAAATAGCCGGAGCCGGTCCACGGTTTATCCTTCGAGATGGTCGCACCGTTGGTTGCCATATGGGGCTGGGCCCAAGGTGCGATGGCGTTCATCCTATTCCAGGCGGCCTTGTCTTTGTGGTCCATGTTCGGGAAGATCAGGCCGCGCGGCGAGGCTTCCACTCGCTTTGCATGCGGTGTCACGGTGGACATGATGGCGGCATCGACTTGGTTGTTGATGATCCCGTTGACCGAGTCCTTGAATCCGCCGAACTCGACCTTCTTCACGTCTTTCCATGTCAATCCGCCGTAGGCGAGGAAGGAGGCGGCATTCTGGTTCAGGGCGGGCGCACCCCGTACCCATGCGACCCTTTTTCCCTTCAGGTCTTTATAGGCTTTTACCCCGGTATCTTTAGCGACGGCCAAACCGATACCGGCCCCGCCGATCGAGGCGAAGGACATGCTGATTTGCTGCGGTCCCCAATTCTTTTTTCCGAACATGAAGACGCCTTCATGTGCGAAATAGAAGGCGATACCGCAGGCACAGAAATCCGCCTTGCGCGCTTTCAACGGCAGCATCCGGGCGACGTCGTTCTTACCCGTCTTGATGTTCAGCTGCATGCCGTATTTCTTCTTGAGCGCATTGCCGATCGCGACCGACTGCTGATAACCGGTCGAGGTCGTGCCGTAGGCGGTCCATGTCATCTGCGCCGGCAATTTGATGTCGTCGGCAAGAGCCGCATTGGATGCCGCAAGCATTGCGCCGACGCCGAGTGCGAGAAGTTTACTCCGTGCGAACATAATTCCTCCCTGGAATGTAAGACCGCTTATGCGGATGTATTCATTCGTTCATTCGCCGGTAAGGCGCCTGTCATGATGCCGCGCGGACCGGAAGGAGTCTAGGTGCGAATTTTATTGGCGGGGGCTTTTTTCAACCGGCATGATAGCCGCAATCTGCGGCCGGTCGATCCGGGATCCTAGGTGAATTGCACCGGAAGGTCGCTGCGTCAGGAAACGCGCGTCTCGTAGATTTTTTTCTCGTCTTCGCGGTCGATGCCGACGAGGCTGACATCGTAGCCCCACAGCACTTTCAGATGCTTCAGGACCTCGTCGCGGGTCTTTTCCGATAGGGGCACGCGGTCGCGGACGGTGTGCTGCAGCCTGAGTTCGCGATCGCCCCGCATATCGGCATCGATGATTTGAATGTCGGGCTCGATCACGCCGATATCGTAGGAGCGGGCGAGTTTTTCCCGGATCGTCCGGTACCCGCCCTCGTCGTGAATGGAGGTGACGGTGTAGTGCCGGTCGCTGGCGTCGTCGCCGAGTGAAAACAGCTTGAGCTGCCGGATCATATAGGGACTCAGGAATTGCTGAATGAACGATTCGTCGCGGTAGTTCGCCCAGGCATCCTTCAGCACGGTACGCCAATCCCCACAACCGGCGATGTCGGGAAACCATTCCTCGTCTTCCGGTTTCGGCTCGGTGCAGATGCGCTGGATATCCTTCACGATTCCGAAGCCGAGCGCGTAGGGGTTGAGACCGCGATAGCCCGGCGCGTCGAATTCCGGCTGGTAGACCACGCTCGAATGGCTGTGCAGAATTTCGAGCATCGCGCCTTCCGTGAGCAGCCCTTTATCGAAAAGCGCGTTGACGATGTAGTGATGCACGAAGGTCGCGCAACCTTCGTTCATGACCTTCGTTTGGCGCTGCGGATAGAAATATTGGGCGATGTAGCGGACGATCGATATCAACTCACGCTGCCAGCCGTTCAGCACCGGGCTGTGCTGCTCGATGAAGTAGAGGATGTTCTCCTCCGGCAGGTTCATTTCGCGCAATCGCGCGGCCGCCTCGTCGGGCACGTCCGATTTCTCCCCGTCCTCGTCGCTTGTGGGGACCGTGCGCCAGAGATCGTTGAAGGTGCTCTCCTCATAGGCCCGTTTTTCATCGGCGCGGGCTTTCTTTTCCTTCGTCGTCGGTTCGTGCGGCCGCGGATAGCGCGAGACGCCGTGGTCCATCAACGCGTGTGCGGCGTCGAGGATTTCCTCGACCGCGGCGCTGCCGTGTTCTTCCTCGCACTGCGCCACGAATTTCTTGGCGTATTCCAGGTAGTCGAGGACGCTGTTCGCGTCGGTCCATTGCTGGAACAGATAGTTATTCTTGAAGAAATGGTTATGGCCGAAGGCGGCATGCGCGATCACCAATGCCTGAATCGGCATGGTGTTCTGTTCCATGTTGTAGCTGATGCAGGGGTTCGAGTTGATGACGATCTCGTAGGCAAGGCCTGAATAGCCCTTGCGGTACATCTGCTCTTCCTGGACGAAATGCTTTCCGAACGACCAGTGGTGATACATCAGCGGCATGCCGACGGAGGAATGCGCGTCCAGCATCTGTTCGGCGGAAATGATCTCCACCTGGTTGGGATAGGTATCCAGGCCCAAATCGTTGAGCGCGACGTCCTCGATCGCGTCATAGGTGCGCGAGAGGATGTCGAATGTCCATTCGGGGCCGTCGAACAGCGGCTTCGTATCAGCCTGTACCGTCATGGGGCGTCCCTGCGTTGTGCGGCGCTTTATGCTTCGGTCGGTTGCTTGGCGAACAGCTCCCGGAACACCGGGTAGATGTCGCTTGGCCGCGCGATGTGTTTCATCTCGAAGTTCGGACAGTTCTCGCGAACGGTGTTGTAGGCCTGCCAGAGTTCCGCGCCGGATGTCGCCGTCTGGAACATGTCGAGTTCCCGCTCGTCGACGATCTCGACATAGGCGAAATACTGGCAGAACGGCATGATCTTTTCCTGCAGCAGCGTGATGCAGCGGTCCCCATCATCCGGGAAGTTGTCGCCGTCGGAGGCTTGCGCCGCATAGATATTCCAACTGCTCACCGGGTAGCGGTCCTGCAGGACCTTGATCATTTCCTGAAGCGCGGTGCTAACAACCGTGCCGCCGCTTTCCCGGCTGTAGAAGAAGGTTTCCTCGTCCACCTCGCTCGCCTCGTGGGTGTGACGGATGAAGACGATATCCGTTTGTTCGTAGCGGCGCTTAAGGAACAGGTGCAGCAGGATGAAGAAACGCTTCGCCAGGTCCTTTTCGCGCTCGCCCATCGAGCCGGAGACATCCATCAGGCAGAACATCACCGCTTTGGTATTGGGACGCGGGAACTTGTCGAGGCGCTTGTAGCGGATGTCGATCGGGTCGAGATAGGGAACGTTGCGCCGCGATTCTTCGAGTTCGAGCAGCTTCGTCTTGAGCGTGCTGAGCCGGTAAAGGTCCGCTTCGGACTTCGGGCCGGTGGTCTCGATATCGTCGACTTCCGCTTCGACTTCCTCGACCTCGGCGGCTTTGGGCCGGCCGAGCGCCAGCCGCCGCCCGAAGCTGTTGCGGATGGTCCGGCGGACGGAAATTTGGTTCGGCGTGCCGGTCCGGCTGAAGCCCGCGCGGTGGTACTGGAAGGATCGAATTTCCTTCAGATCCTTCTGGACCAGATCCGGCAATTCCAGATCTTCGAAATAGATGTCGAGAAACTCGTCGCGGGTCAGCGCGAAAGTGAACGCGTCCTCACCTTCGCCATCGTCCGACGCCTTCTTGCCACCTTCGCCGGCGCCTTGCGACGGCTTCTGGATCTTGTCGCCCGTCGAGAAGTCCTTGTTTCCGGAAAAGACCCTTTCCCGGTATCCGCCGGTCGGCGAGTGGTTGAACCGCGGCTCGGCAATTCCCTTCGTCGGGATGGAAATCGTCTCGCCTTCGTCGACATTCGTGATGCTGCGGTTCTTGATCGAATCGCTGACGACCTTCTTGATCTGCTCGCGCGCGCGGCGCATGAACCGTTGGCGATTGCCGAGGTTCTTATCCTTGGGGTTGAGGCGTCTGTCTACAAAGTGACGCATGGCGGTCACGCGACGGGGGTTACCCCGCCTTGTTTACCCGCATGTACCATTCGACCAGCCGGCGGACCTGGCGTTCGGTGTAGCCGCGGTCGGTCATCCGGTTCACGAACTCGGTATGCTTGGAGTCAGAGTCGGAGTCCTTCTTGGTGCCGAAGCTGATGATCGGCAGCAGGTCCTCGACATTGCTGAACATGCGCTTCTCGATAACCTCGCGCAGCTTCTCGTAGCTGGTCCAATCCGGGTTTTTGCCGTCGTTCTTGGCGCGGGCGCGTAGCGCGAACTTCACGACCTCGTTCCGGAAATCCTTGGCGTTGGTCACGCCGGCGGGCTTTTCGATCTTCGCCAATTCCTCTTCGAGGATTTCGCGGTCGAACATCTGGCCCGTATCGGGATCCTTGTAGGCTTGTTCCTCGATATATGCATCCGCGTAGGAGATATACCGGTCGAACAGGTTCTGGCCGTATTCCGTATAGGATTCGAGATAGGCCTTTTGAATCTCGTTGCCGATGAACTCCGCGTATTTCGGCGCGAGCTCGGACTTGATGAACTCGAGATAGCTGGATTGGACGTCCTCCGGGAACTGCTCCCGTTTGATCGCCATTTCCAAAATGTACATCAAGTGGACCGGGTCGGCCGCAACCTCGAGCGTGTCGTAGTTGAACGATTCCGACAGCACCTTGAAGGCGAACCGCGTGCTCGTGCCGGTCATGCCTTCGTCGACGCCGGCGACGTCGCGGTATTCCTGCATGGTCTTCACCTGCGGACCGGTGTCCTTCAGGTTCTCGCCGTCATACACGCGCATCTTGGTGTAGAGGTTCGAGTTCTCGTGCTCCTTCAGCCGTGTCAGGATGCTGAATCGCGACAGCATCTCCAACGTCTCCGGCGCACAGGGAGCGCTTGCGAGTTCGCTCTCGCGCAGCAGCTTTTCGTAGATCTTGGTTTCGTCGCTGACCCGCAGGCAGTACGGCACCTTGACCACGCAGAGCCGGTCGAGGAAGGCCTCGTTGTTCTTGTTGTTCTTGAACTGCTGCCATTCGGACTCGTTCGAATGGGCCAGGATGATGCCTTGGAAGGGCAGGGCGCCGAGCGATTCGGTGCCGATATAGTTGCCTTCCTGGGTCGCCGTCAGCAGCGGATGCAGCACCTTGATCGGCGCCTTGAACATTTCCACGAATTCCAGCAGGCCCTGCGTCGTGCGGTTCAGGCTGCCCGAATAGCTGTAGGCGTCCGGATCGTGCTGGCTGAAATGTTCCAGCTTGCGGATATCGACCTTACCGACCAGCGTCGAGATGTCCTGGTTGTTCTCGTCGCCGGGTTCGGTCTTGGCGATGCCGATCTGGCGCAGCTTGGACGGCATCAGGCGCACGACGGAGAATTTGCTGAGATCGCCTTCGAATTCGTCGAGGCGCTTGACCGCCCACGGCGAGGCGAGGCCGGTGATGCGCCGGCGCGGGATGCCGTATTTGGTTTCGAGGATGTCGCCGAACTTCTCGCGGCCGAACATGCCGAGCGGTGATTCGAAGACCGGGCTGATCTCGTCGCCGGCCTTGAGCACGAAGATCGGCGTCAACTCCATCAGCGTCTTCAGGCGTTCCGCTAAAGTCGACTTGCCGCCGCCGACCGGTCCGAGCAGATAGAGGACTTGTTTGCGTTCTTCGAGGCCCTGCGCGGCATACCGGAAATACCCCACGATCCGTTCGATCGTGTCTTCCATACCGTAGAATTCGCTGAAGGCGGGGTACCGCTTGATCGTGCGGTTCATAAAGATACGGCCGAGCCGGGGATCGGTGCTGGTATCGACGACTTCAGCCTCGCCAATGGCGGCGACCATGCGTTCGGGCGCGCTGGCGTACATAATCGGGTTATCGCGGCACCCCAAGAGATAGTCTTGGAGGTTCATATCCTCCTGCTTTTCCCGTGCGTAGACTTCGGAAAAAACGTCGAAGATATCCATGGCACTTACCTTCCGATACGCTGTTGAAAGTCGATCTAGTCCCGTTTCACCTTTTCTTTTGGATCCCCTGTGGGCCGTTCTTGGCTCATATGTCTTCGTTGCAGAATGCTCTCCGCCTCAACGCGGGCGGACTGCGGCACTCTTAGTTGCATTGCGCTATTAAGTTTGCCCTTTATAATTTAAGAAAAGATTAGCGCAACGACTTTGTTTGCATTATCCGTAGTTTCACTTCGGAATACTAGTAGATAAAGATAGTATTCGTAACGTACGCTTCAAAACACTTTTTTCTGATCCTCCCGTTATTGTGACTGTAGGTCTTTCGAAATGGGTTCTAAGACTCTTTCGGACAAGGATATTTTGCGTTCCTATCAAATTTGTAAGAGTGCGTGTGAAGTGGGGAAGCCAGGTTGACGTATCGCGGCCCGCTACCGCCGATCGCGAATCAAATCATCTGATAGTGAGTCGGCCGAACGTGAGCGGGGTCTGCTAACGCACAGACATTGCTTTCAAAACATGAATGCGTTTCGTAACGTGATCGGGTTGAAGCGGCGTTCTGGGAAATAGAAAAGAGTTCCTGCGGCATGGCTTGGTTTATCGGCGTCGACGTCGGCGGAACCTTCACCGATCTGTACGCCTTCGATCAGGTGTCCGGTACGGAACACACCTATAAGACCCCATCGACGCCCGATGATCCCTCGCGTGCCATCCTGTCCGGCCTCGATGCGCTGTGCCGCAAAGAGGGGATCGCGGGCGCCGACATCGGGCGGCTTGGACACGGGACCACCGTTGCGACCAATGCATTGATTCAACGGCGCGGCGCTACCGTCGCCCTGGTCACGACCGATGGGTTTCGCGATTTGCTGGAGATCGGCCGGCAGACCCGACCCAAGATGTACGACCTGAAGGCCGACTACCCGCCGCCGCTGGTGCCGCGGGAGCGCCGGTTCGAAGCGGTCGAGCGCGTAGGGCCGCGCGGGGAGGCGTTAGTGGCGCTCGCCGATGACGCGGTACAGTCGGTCGTCCGGGAGGTCGCGGCGGCGGATGTCGAGGGCTGCGCGGTCTGTTTTCTCTTCGCCTTTCTCAATCCGGCGCATGAACGACGCATCGGCGATGCCCTGCGCGCGGCCTTGCCGGATCTCCATATCTCGTTGTCGTCTGACGTCCAGCCAGAATTCCGCGAATATGAGCGGTTCTCCACAACGGTTCAGAATGCGTATCTGCAGCCGGTGGTCACCCGCTACATGGCGAACTTGCGCGATGGCCTGGCGACCCGTGCGCCGCAGGCCGCCATCGGGATCAACCAGTCGAGCGGCGGATTGATGTCGGTCGAGCGTGCCGGCGATTACCCGATCCGAACGGCTCTGTCGGGTCCGGCGGCGGGCGCGGTCGGCGCCGTCCATATTGGCCGTTTGGCCGGGCGCCCCAATGTCATCACCTTGGACATGGGCGGGACCAGCGCGGACGTCTGCTTGATCCGCGATCACGAGACCGAAGTCAGCAACGAGCAGGAAGTCGCTGGCTTCCCCGTCCGGTTACCGATGGTGGATATCAACACGGTGGGCGCTGGCGGCGGCTCGATCGCGTGGTTCGACCGCGATGGGCTGCTCAAGGTCGGACCGGAGAGCGCCGGTGCGGTGCCGGGCCCGGCCTGTTACGGCAACGGCGGTGACCGGCCGACCGTGTCGGATGCCAACCTGTTACTCGGCCGCTTGGCTCCGAAAGGCCTGTTGGGCGGAACCATGGCGCTGGATCGGTCGGCGGCCGCCGCTGCGGTCCAACCGGTGGCGGATCAGTTGGGCTTTACCGTCGAGAAGACGGCACATGGCATCCTCGGTATCGTGGTCGCCAACATGGTGCGGGCTATTCGCGCGATCTCGGTCGAGCGGGGACACGATCCGCGCGATTTCAGTTTGATGCCGATGGGCGGGGCGGGCGCACTGCATGCGCCGGATGTTGCCCGCTCGCTTGGCATGCGCGAGATCGTGGTGCCGCCGTCGCCCGGCATTTTATGCGCCCAGGGACTGGTGGTCTCGGACCTGAAAGAGGATTTCGTGGTCAGCGGACGGTTTCCCGTCCGGCACGACGCATTGCAGGATGTCGCGCGTTCGGTCGACGGCTTGGTCACGGTGGCGCAGCGATGGGCGAAGGCCAGCGCCACCGACGCGGTCCGGCATTCGCTCGAACTCAGCTTCGACATGCGGTATGTCGGCCAGAATTTCGAACTCCGGGTATCGGCGGGCGCTTCCGACGGTGTCGAAGCCGGTCCCGCGGTGCCGGATACGGAAGCCCTGCGCCGGCTGTTCTTCGATGCCCATGACCGCAACTATGGTTTTCACAACCCCGAAGACGCCGTCGAGATCGTCAACATCCGTCTGACGGCGCGAGGCGATCTGCCGAAGCCGCAACCGACCGCGGAAGACGGCGGCATGGCCGGTGAGCCGGTGTCGACGGAGAGCCGGCCCGTCTGGTTCGATGGAGACATACCTGTCGATAGCGATGTCTACGACCGGTCGGCCCTGCAACCCGGTCAGACGATCCCCGGCCCGGCGGTGATCGACCAGTTGGACGCGACGGTGCTGGTTTTTCCGAGTGACGCGGCGCGGGTCGATGGGCAGCGCAATCTGATCATGGAGTTGGCGCAATGAGCGGTGATGGCGACGGACTGGACGACAGCCTCGACCCGGTGACGTTGGAAATTCTGTTCAACGCGTTGCGGTCGGTGACCGACGAGACCTTCGTCGCGCTCATGCGCAGCGCCTATTCGACGAACATCAAGGAGCGACGCGACCACTCGACGGCGATCTGCGACCCGGAGGGCCGATTGATCGTGCAGGCGGACAGTTCGCTGCCGATTCACCTGGCGTCGATGGTAGGCATGATGGATGCGCTGCGGGCCAAGTTTCCGCTCGACGGCATCGCGGAAGGTGACCTGTTCGTGGCGAACGATCCGCATGTCGCCGGGGGAACGCATCTGCCGGATATCAACATGGCGATGCCGGTCTTCGTCGATGGTCGGCTATTGGCTTTCGTCTGCAACATCGCCCATCACGCGGATGTCGGCGGCATGGCACCGGGATCGATGGCGGGCGGGATGTCCGAGATCTATCAGGAAGGACTCCGTATTCCGGTGGTACGTCTGATCCGCGGCGGCGAGATGCAGCAGGATATCTTCGATCTGTTGCTGTTGAACGTGCGGCTGCCGGAAGAACGGCAGGGCGACTATTACGCGCAGATTTCCGCCTGCCGGTTGGGTGCACGCCGGCTCGGGGAGATCGCCCAGCGGTATTCCGCGGAAATCCTCAGCGGTTCCTTCATCGAGATCGTCGACCGGACCGAGCGCCGCATGCGCGCCGCCATCGCCGACGTCCCCGACGGCGTCTATGCCTTCGAGGACGTGATGGACGATGACGGTCTCGGCGCGGTCGATATTCCGATCAAGCTGCGGGTCGAGGTTTCCGGCGACCGGGTTCATTTCGACTTCACCGGCACCGCACCGCAGGTGCGCGGGAATGTGAATGTCACCCTGAATGCGACGCAGGCATCGGTCTGTTATTCGTTGAAGGCGCTGCTCGATCCCGAGGTCCCGAACAACCAGGGAGTCCTGAACGTGTGCGAGATCACGACGGAGCGCGGCACGCTGCTGGATTGCGAAGCGCCGTCCCCGGTGGCCGCGCGCGCCAATACCTGCCAGCGGATCGTCGACGTGGTGATCGGTGCGCTCAAGGACGCCCTGCCGGACGCGGCGGTCGGGGCGGCGAACGGCGCGAACACGACCGCGGTCTTCTCTGGCCGCGACCCGGAATCGGGGCGAGACTATCTTTATCTGGAAACGCTGGGCGGCGGGTTCGGCGGCCGCAACGACCGCGACGGCAAGGACGGCGTGCAGGTCCACATCACGAACACGTCCAACCTGCCGGTCGAAGCGATCGAGATGGAGTATCCCTTGCGGGTCGTCAGCTACGGTTTGGTGCCTGACTCCGGCGGTGCGGGTGCATACCGCGGGGGATTGGGATTGCGGCGCGTGGTGACGCCGGTCGGCCATGAATGCGTTTTCAACGGCGCGGGGGAGCGCTTCCGAAATTCTCCCTGGGGCGTATTCGGCGGCGGCGAAGGGGCCATGGGCCGGTTTGCGCATGTTCACGAGGACGGAACCGAGCACGGCCTCGAGATCAAGCCGAGCGGGATCGTCGTGCGGCCCGGCGAGCAGGTCGTCGTCGAGACCCCGGGCGCGGGCGGATACGGCGACCCCGGCGCGCGGGCACGCGATTCATTGCGGGCCGATCGCCGAAGCGGCAAGTTCGGCGATGCGTATTTGTCCGAGCATTACGGCGCATCGGCGCTCGAAGAAGAATAGGCGGGAGCCATGAACGAACAGGCAGACACATCCGCCCGGCCGGTCCGGATCGCGGTCGACATCGGTGGGACGTTCACGGACTTGCAGATATTCGACCGCCGCAGCCAGGACGCTTGGGCGTTCAAGGTTCCGACGACACCCAGCGACCCGTCGGTCGGGTTCATGAACGGCATCTTAGGCGCGTCGGAGCGTTTTGGGTTCGCCCTGTCCGACGTTGCCCTGGTGATGCACGGCACGACGATCGCCACCAACGCGGTCCTGGAACGGAAGCTTGCGGCGGGCGCGCTGATCACAACTCAAGGCTTCGAGGATGTGCTGGAAATCGGCCGGCATGTCCGGAAGGAAATCTATAGCTTGAAGGCCGAAGGCCGGTCTGTTCTGATCCCCCGGCGGCGGCGCTTTGGTGTTGGCGAACGGCTGACGGCGGATGGCAGCGTTGAAATCCCATTGGACGCCAAGACGCTTGCGTCGGTGATCGACCGGGCCCGGTCCGGCGGCGCCGACGATGCAGTCGAAACGATCGCGATCTGCCTTCTGCACGCCTATGCCAATCCGGCCCATGAACGGGCGGTCGCGGAGGCGGTTTGCGCCGAATGGCCCGAAGTGGCTGTTTCGTTGTCGAGCGACGTCAGCCCTGAAATTCGAGAATTCGAGCGAAGTTCCACCACCGTTCTAAATGCCGTTTTGATGCCGGTCGTCGCCCTTTATCTGGAAAAACTGGCGGGCCGAATGCGCGATAGTGCCTTCGATGCCGCGCTGTATCTCGTCCAGTCCAACGGCGGCGTCACGACGCCGGCGGTCGCCGCCGATCAGCCGGTCCGTCTTCTGCTGTCGGGACCATCCGGCGGCGCGCTGGCGGTGACCCGGCTTGCCGAAAGCCTGGACGAACCGAATCTGGTCGGCATCGACATGGGTGGCACGAGCTTCGATGTATGCGTCGTGCGCGACGGCCGCAGCACGGTCGTGACCGAGGGCGATATCGATGGGTTGCCGGTCCGTGTGCCGATGGTCGAGATCCGTACCATCGGCGCCGGCGGCGGCTCGATCGCCTGGATCGATCCGGGCGGCGGGCTGCGTGTCGGTCCGCAAAGCGCGGGCGCCGATCCGGGACCGGTCAGTTATGGGCACGGCGGCACGGAACCGGCCGTCACCGACGCCAACGTCTCGCTTGGCCGTATCGATCCGGCCTTCTTCCTGGGCGGCGGTATGGCGCTCGACCAGGGCTCGGCACGAGCGGCGATCGAGCAGCGTATCGGCGCACCGCTCGGCATGGATGTGGAAACCGCGGCCGAAGGTATTCTTGCGGTCGCCAATGCGTCGATGGCATCCGCGATCAAGTTGAGTCTCTTCGAGAAAGGCCTCGATCCTCGGGACTTCGCGCTCGCGTCCTTCGGCGGCGCCGGCGGGTTGCACGCCATCGACCTGGCCGAGGAGTTGAGCGTCTCGCGGGTCGTCTTTCCCAAGAACCCGGGCACCCTGTCGGCCTATGGCATTCTCTATTCCGATATCACGCATGATTTGGCGCGGTCGCGGCTTCTAACCGCGACGCCGGATGCTTGCGGCGATCTTGAGGACATGCTGGCCGATCTGCAGTCCGACGGCGACCGTGTTCTCGAGCGTGACAGTATCGCGGCTGAAGACCGCCAATTTCAAATTGCCGCCGATATGCGCTATCGCGGGCAGGCCTTCGAATTGCTGGTGCCGTGGCCGGATGCCGCCGCCACCGATGAAAGTCTCGATACCTTGATCGAAGCATTCCACCGGCAGCACCTGGAGCGGTTCGCCTATGACGAGCGGGAGACGCCGGTTGAGATTGTGACGCTTCGGATGACGGCGATCGGGCGGCTGGCGAAGCCCCAGCTTCGGCCGGATGAACGGGGCGGCGGTTCGGCGGCGAAATCGGTGCGGAAGGTGTTCATCGACGGCGCATGGCACGAGACGCCGATTTACGATCGCGCGGCGCTTTCCGCCGATACGCCGATTGCCGGGCCGGCGATCATCGATGAAGAGTACACGACGATCCTGTTGAAGGGCGGGTGGACGTTGACCGTCAGGACCACCGGCGATCTTGTCGCCCGGCGGGAGGGCTGAGGTATGGAGGAAGACCGCATGTCGACAATTGACCCGATCCAGCTCGAAGTAATCCGGAACGCGCTGGTCGCGACTTGCGAACAGATGAGCGTCACGATCTGGCGTACCAGCCGGTCCGCGGTCGTGCGCGAGATGCTGGATTACTCAACCGCGCTGTTTGACGCGTCGGGACAGAATGTGGCCCAGGCGACGCGCATTCCGGTTCACCTGAATTCGATGGCGACCTGCCTGGAAGACCTGCTGGCCGACCATATTCCCCTGTCGGAATGGCGGGACGGGGACATCATCGTCACCAACGACCCGTATTGCGGCGGCCAGCATCTGCCGGACATCTTGGCGTTTTGCCCGGTCTTCATCGACGGCGAGGTCGTCTCCATCGTCGGCACGCTGTGCCACCATATCGATGTCGGCGGCCGGTCCGCCGGCAGCTACGACCCGCTGGCCACGGAAATCTTTCAGGAAGGGCTTCGGATTCAGCCGTTGAAGCTGTTCGACCGCGGTGTCCGGAATGACGCCGTCTACAACCTGATTCTCAACAACAGCCGGGAACCCGAGAAACTCGCGGGCGATTTGTCGTCGCAGATGGCGGCGCTCGAGGTCGGGGCGAGTGAAATCCTTCGTATCGCCGGGCGATACGGAAACGAGGCGTTGCAGAACGCGACACGGCGCATCCTCGAACAATCGGAACAGGCGATGCGGGCGGCCATAAACGCGATGCCGGACGGGACCTATGCCTTCGAAGATTTCGTCGACGACGACGGGATCACCGAGACGCCAATCCGGGTCGCCGTGTCCGTGACGATTTCGGGCGATACGGTCGACGTCGACTTCACCGGGTCCAGCCCGCAGGCGGACGGCTCGGTGAATTGCACGCTCAACATGTCGAAGTCGGCTGTTTATTTCGCGGTGATGAGCGGTGCGGGCGGTGATTTCGCGGCGAACTCGGGCTGCTACCGGCCGGTCTCGGTGGTGGCGCCGGAGGGGACGGTGGTCAATTGCCGGCATCCGGCGCCTGTGGTCAACCGGATGCTGACCGGCCACCGGATCGTGACCACAGTGTTGGGGGCGTTGGCGCAGGCGCTGCCGGGCAGGATTCCCGCGGCGTATTACGGCGTCAGCTACGTGTATTCCCTGGGATCGAAGAAGGATGATGGGGCGCCCGACGTGTATCTCGAGATCGAGGTCGGCGGTTGGGGTGCGCATCCGGAGGCCGACGGCGCCAGCGCCTTTTCGGCAGGGTTCCATAATCTCGCCAATTCGCCGTTAGAGATGGTCGAGGCGAGCCATCCCGTTACGTTCTTGGGCTACGGGTTAACGCCGGACTCGGGTGGCCCCGGCCGCACGCGCGGTGGGCTGGGATTGCACCGGGAGTGGCGACTCGATGCGGAGCGTGGAGTGCTTTCGACCAGTTTCGAGCGGTTTCGCATCCCGCCCTACGGTCTCGACGGGGGTGCGCCCGGCGCGCCCGGCCGTTTGCTGATCAGGCGCAACGGTCAGGTTTTTGAAGAGGCGTCGAAGTTGTCAGGTTATGAATTGCGGCAGGGCGATGTCGTACGCCTGGAGACGTCCGGCGGCGGTGGTTACGGCCCCGTAACGGATAGGCCGGCTGATGCGATTGCCGCCGATCTTAAGGACGGCTATATCTCGCCGGACGCCGCCCGCCGCCAATATGGCCCGAAATAGCCCGAAAAATCGCCGTTTCTCGAAAATGCTGCGGGAGGCTGGCGGCCGTGGCATTGGATGGATCCTCGAGCAGAGCGTGCATTCCGGCTAAGGCTTCGTTAACCATTCATAACTAGTATCCGGACATGGCGGACGGCCGATTGGAACGGCGTTTCGACATTGCGTGGGCAGGCGTTTAATGCGTTTTGCCGGTTCCAATTCGGTCGTCCGCTATTTTCCGCGACAATTTGCCCTAACGCGCGACTGCATTTTCCGAATTGAAGTCGGGGATCGCGTTGCCCATCCTTTACATATAGGGTGGACCGATGGTCTCAATCTGACGTGAACGAGAAACGACAAGGCGATCCCCATGAATCGCGGGACGATACTTGATTTGCCCCAACCGTATCCCGGTGACGTGCAGTCTCCTTGCGCGGCATGCACCGTCCGGGATTTGAGCATTTGCAGCGTCCTCGAGCCGGCGCAATTGTCGAGCCTGACGGCTATCGTTACCGACATTTCGATATCTCCCGGCCAAGCGGTCTTCTTCGAAGGCGATCCGGCCGAGCATTTGTTTGTCTTGCGAGATGGTTGCGCGCGGGTCTGCAAGGTATTGGCCGATGGCCGACGCATGATCACCGGCTTTTTCTTTCCATCGGATATCGTCGGATTGGCTGAAGACGTTACCTACGCCTATTCCTGTGAAGCGGTCACGCGGATCAGTCTGTGTCGGTTCCCGCGTGCGGCGTTGCAGAAATTATTTGTAGAGCTGCCGGTCCTGGAAAAACACATTCTCAGCGTGGCGACGAACGAGCTTGCCGCGGCACAGGATCAGATGGTGCTGTTGGGCCGGAAAACGGCCAGCGAGAAACTGGCATCCTTTCTCCTGCTTCTATCGTCCCGCGCCAAGCGGCGGCATGCGCGCCATAACGAATTGTTCCTGCCGATGAGCCGAAACGATATCGGCGATCATTTGGGTCTAACGACGGAATCTGTCAGCCGGTGTTTCACGCGATTGCGCAAGCAGGAAATCATCCGATTGGATGCGGCGCATACAATCACTATTCTCGATCGAAATCGGCTTTTGGAGCTAAGCGGTTCAGGCGATTCCGCGATCGAGCCGAACGTCGCCTCCCTTTAATTCACTCTCCGTAAATCGAACGTCTATCGAGCCGCCGTCCGGTGCTTGAGACAGATCAATGTGCGGCGGGAGCCGCTCACCGATAGTGGCATCGTTGAACATCCGAAGGGCTGCAAGGCGGCTCCTTCGAGAAAGGGTGAACGATGTCATTCCGCACGATCCTGACGGTGTTGAACGGCCGCAAGGGTGACGACGCCAGTCTAGAAACCGCTCATACGGTGGCTGCGCCGATGGCCAGCCATATCGACGTACTGCACGTGCGGCCGGATCCGCGCGGCTATGTTGACTTCACCGGGGATGCCATGACCGGTGACGCCTATGTGCAGCTTATCGAGTCTTTGGAGATCGAGGTCGCGGAAAACGCGAAGGCGGCGCGCGCGAGCTTCGATGCATGGGTTGCGAAATCTGCCCTCACCGTGGTCGATGGCCCGGGCGGTTCCGGGCAGGTCACGACGACGTGGCGCGAGCGGACCGGCGCGGAGGACAACGTCATCGCCGGGGAGGCGCGGTTGCGCGATCTGGTCGTGTTGTCCGCAACCGGCGAGGAACCCGATTCGATGCGCGCCGGCGCCATCGAGAAGGCGATATTCGACAGCGGTCGGCCCTTGTTGCTGACGCCCCAGGATGCGGGTCTCAAGAAGGTCGGGCGCGCCGCGGTCTTTTGGAATGGCGGAACACAGGCGTCGCGTGCCGTCGCCGCGGCGCTTCCGCTTCTTCATGACGCGGAGGCGGTCGACATTATGTGGGTCGACGAAGATGTCGAGGACGATTTCATCCTGAACGGGCTGGACGACTATCTCGCGTGGCACGGTATTTCCGCCAGCATAAAGCGGTTTGAACCGGACGAACGGCTGGTCGGCGAGTTGCTGATGGACGAGGCGGTCGCCGGCGGCGCGGATTTGGTTGTCATGGGCGGTTATTCCCATAGTCGTCTGCGTGAGTTCATCCTGGGCGGCGTGACCCAGCACATGCTCGAGGAATCGCTCCTGCCGGCCCTGATCGCCCACTAACGAACCGAAAGAGGAGAGCGCACATGGCGATGCGACATGTTCGATTGGAACTTGCCCGGACACCGGATCATCCGGACGGCAGCATCCATTGCGGTTACGAACTGAATCTGCCGCTGACGCCGGACGGTGGTTTCGACATGTCCGCATGGCCGGATAGGCAGGACGAGTGCACGGTGCGCCGGTTCTGGGAAGGCGAAGACGATGAGATGGGTCAGTTGATCCAGGTCCCGAACGGCTGGGCGCTCTCCTACGATCCCGACACCGATGAAGATGACGAGCCGCTTTTCAAATTGGAAAATCACACGTTCAAACAGGGTGAATACCTGTCGATCACCGAACATGACGGTGTCCAGCGCACTTTTCGCGTCATCTATTTACGGTGAGCTGCGTCTTGCGGCGGCCGATCAGCGGTCGTCGATGTAGTGTGGGTCGGGACGGTCATACAGGTCTTCATAGTGGACCAGTGCAGGCTCGGCCAAACCGCAAGGCGTGCTGTTCCTGAACGCCCATTCGCCGCGATCGCAATCCGCCGCCGCGACATATCCGTTTAGATAGAACCGCCGGTCGTGGGCGCTGTTGTTGACGCCCGATCCGTGGACGGTGAAGAGGCTCCAAATCGCGACGTCGCCCGGGTTCATGTCCAGTGTAAACGTATCGTCCGGCGACAACCCGAGTTGCTTCAGGTCTTGCGGCGTCATTTGCCGGTCCATGACCCGGCCGTGATCGTCGATCGATAGTTCGCCCAGTCGGTGGCTGCCGGGGCAGAATGTCATGGCGCCGTTGGCGGCCGATTGCGGATCGACGGCGATCCCGCTTTGGACGAACGCCGTCTCGGAATTCCGGTACGCGCGGCGAGGCCGTCGAAACCAGATATCCTGATGAAATCCAAAGCTCGATTGCGCCGCGCCGGGCGGCTTCCAATGCATCTGATTGATGATCTGCTTGATGTCGCCGCCGATCAGCGGCTGGACGATATCGAGCATTCGGCGGTCGGTTCTGTAGCGGTTCAGCACGTCGTTGAAATAGGACGGCCATTGAACGAGCCGCAACGTCTTGCCGAGATTGTCATCCTGCGATAGCCGAAACAGAACGTTTTGGTGCCGGTAGCTGGCCCGGAGCTGCATGCCTTCGGCCTGGACGGCGTCGAATGCGGATTTCAGGGCCGCCACGTCGTCGTCGTCGAAAACATTTCGGATCACAGCGACGCCGTCGCGGCGATACCGCTCCAGATACTCCTGATTCATGGTCCCTGCATCTTGGGCAGCTTCGTGAGTACGGCGGTCCTTATCGCTTGTACCCGATCCGGCAGGCAATTCGAATTGCGCTTCGGGACTATGCCGTTCACCCTTCGGGAGGAGGCAAATCGGCGGATCGCGCGTTGTCGGGATACGCCGCTGGCCATCATCTGCATGACATAGTGGGCTACCCCAATAGGATTGCTTGAGGGAGTTCGATCCTCTCTGTATTAGTCCATGGAGGGCAGGTCCCTGGATTGCCCGGGGAGGGCGCTGTGCCGCCTGAACCGCGGTTCGACCCGTC
Organism: Alphaproteobacteria bacterium; assembly: GCA_965228425.1. Lineage (GTDB taxonomy): Bacteria > Pseudomonadota > Alphaproteobacteria > UBA8366 > UBA8366 > JAJFJD01. The sequence goes on from OZ245815.1 coordinate 2,501,804, forward strand.
ATACGGAGGCATGATGCGGATTGCATCGGAATCGCTCGGAAGTGTAACCGACCTCATTTCTGGTGAGCGCTGCACGCAGCACGAATTGCGGGCGGCGGCCGACCGGACGGCGGCGCTCGTCGGCGGCGGCCGGAATACCGTCGACGATTACGTGGTCATCGCTCATGGCGGGACGGCCGACTTCTTCGGCGACTTGCTCGGCGTATGGCAGGCCGGCGCGTGTGCGGTCTGCATTGCGCCGGATCTGACGGCCAACGAGCTCGGCGTCATCTGCGATTTCGTCTCGCCGTCGGCGATATTGATGGGGCGGTCCGGTGGGCCTGACTTGAGCGGCGTGACGATACCGGTCTTTCAAAGTGCGGTCGACCGGCCGGTCGGCAATGGCGACACGGAATTGCCGACCACGGACGCCTTGGACCGGCCGGCGGTCATGCTGTTTACCTCGGGGACGACTGGCCAACCGAAAGGCGTGGTTCACAGTTTCCGGTCCCTGCTGGCGCGGGTTGCCTTGAATCGCGCTTTTGTCGGGGCGGACGCAATACGGCGATCGCTCTGTGTGTTACCGACCCACTTCGGCCATGGGCTGATCGGAAATTGTCTTACGCCGTTGTTGGGTGGGGATGATCTCTATCTCTATCCGGATACAAGCCTCCGAGGCATGCAGGGAATCGGAACGGCGGTGACGGAGAACGACATCACGTTTATGAGTTCGGTTCCGGCATTCTGGCGCATGGCATTGCGTGTCTTGCCGCCGCTGGAGAAGCAGACGCTGAAACGTGTCCATATCGGCTCGGCGCCGCTGTCTGCCGAGCTGTGGCAAGGCGTTGTAGACTGGTCCGGTACCGATGATGTCGCGAACATGTACGGGATTACGGAAACCGCGAACTGGGCGGCGGGGGCATTGGCCAGTGAATACGGTCCGGAAGACGGCTTGATCGGCCGCATGGTTGGCGGAACGGCGGCGGTTCTCGACGAATCCGGCGACATCAAAGGGCAGGGCCACGGCGAGATTCTCCTTCAGACGCCCTCGTTGATGAGCGGCTATCACGGGCGGGACGATCTCAGTGCGGAAGTGTTGCGCGACGGCTGGTATTTGACCGGCGATATCGGCGAGATTGCCGACGACGGAACCATGCGGTTGACGGGGCGGCAGAAAGCGATGATCAACAAGGCTGGGATGAAGGTTCATCCGGAAGAGGTCGATTTGCTGCTGGAACAGAACCCGCATATTGCCGAAGCCTGCTGTTTCGCCGTGCCGGATCCGGTCCAGGGAGAGGCGGTCGGCGCCGCGATCGTATTTGCGGACGGTGCGGACGAGATTTCGCCGAAGGATCTACGGGGATGGTGTCAGGCCCGAATCAAGCCGCAGGCGGTTCCGGACAAATGGTACATTGTCTCATCGATCCCCAAGACCGATCGCGGCAAGATCAATCGAGACGCGGTCCGCGATCACTGCATGAAGGATGGAGAGTAACGATGGCGTGGGCTCCGGGCAAACCCCTACGATTGGCAACCAAGAACTATGTCATGCGGTCGATGCGACCGTTCCAGATCGACGACTATGTTTTCAACTGGATCATGGACAAGGAACTCACGAACTATTCCGGATTGCCGAGGTTTCCGAGCCGCCAAGCGCTCGAACAATGGTTGAAACGGTTCGATAACAGATATCGGTTTCTCTTGAACATTACATGCCTGGAAACCAATCGTGTCATCGGCCTACAGAAGCTCGAGTACTACGCAAACACGGAGACCGGCAAAGCCGACGTCGTGATCGGCGATCGCGACTATTGGGGGCGCAACGTCGTTCTGGAGACGCGCCACAAGATCCTCGACTTTGCCTATTACCGGCTGCGCTGTCACAAGGTATACGGCACGGTGATAGCCCGGAATGTCCCGGCCATTTTCAACTACAAGGCCCTTGGGTTCCATTGCGAGGGCGTTCTAAAGGACCACGATATCTCCATGCTCGGCGAGCGCTGCGACATCCTGATGTTCGGGCTGCTCCGCAGTGAATGGGACGAAATCCGCGAGGACATAAAAATATGAGCGATAGTGTTACCGCAGCGCGCCAAATCATTGCCGATGCGCTGGAAATCTCCGCCGACGAGGTCGATGGCGACGCATCTATCGATACGCTCGACGCGTGGACGAGTCTCGGCCATATGCGGTTGATCCTGGCGCTGGAAGAGAAACTGGGCAAGCAACTCGATCCGGCGGCGATCGTCGAAATTGCCAACCTCAACGATGTTGCGGCTATCCTGAACGACTAGGGGCGGCTTCGCGCCACTCCTGCTGGATCCATTTATTTTTTTCGGCCCCGTCGCGTATGGCGCCAAAGAGCGAGCATGGTGCTGCGCAACTCGATGGGATGCACCGGCCGCCGAATGATCTTCATTCCCACCGAATTGGCGAAGAGTTCTGTTTCCGGCGCGATGTCGTCGGCGACCAGGGCGGCGGGAACGCCCGGCCCGTACCTTTCCCAGATGGCGCGGACGACGCTGTCGCCGCTTGCGCCGATAGCTGCGTCAAGGTCGACAATGATCATGTCCGGCAACCGGCCGGATTTTTGCAGGGCCGGCACGGTTTCGTCCGGCTGTTTCACCGCCACCGTATGACAGCCCCAGCTTTGAAGAAGGTCGCTCAAGCTGGCCCGAAGGATGCCGACGGGCTCGACGACGGCCACGACGAGGCCCTGTAGGGGGGTCGTTTCCTCGTAATAGCTCGATGCCGTCGACAGCGGCCGCCGTTCGTTTCCCAGGAGTCGCAACGCATCGTCCAAGGCTTGATCCGCTTTATCCACGATCTCCGCATCGTCGCCTTCCGGATGATGATGGGACAAAATCGAGAGCCAGACCCGCGCGGCATGAAGCGTTTCTTTCAGGAGCCGGGGCGTCGACGGAGCGCCCGGCGTAGTCGCCGGGGTTTCGTCGGGCTCGATGCCCAGGGGCGGTGACCGGTCCGACATTGCCGTTTCCGTATTGTCCGCGTCTTCGTCGGTATCGAGACCGGAAATCGGCGTCACCACCGAGATGAGTCCGGTGATCGCGCCGCCGGGGCTCCGGTCGTAGGACCAGTCCAGGCGCAGCGGAATGGGCGTGCCATCTTTGCGGCGGTACGTGGTGAAGATTGGCGTCGATTTAGGCCGGTTCGCGATGATGTGGCGGACGTAGGATTCCAGCGCCCGTGCATGGGTCGGGTCTTGCAGACGCTCGAAGACGTTTTCGCCGATAAGCTCATTTTCGTCATACCCGAGGAAGTCGTGATAAATCGGGTTCGCGTATAGGATGCGGCCGGACGTATCGATGCGCTCGACCCCGAACGGACAGGATTCCAACTGGTGCTGAAAGGAAAGCTGGGCATTCACGAGTTCTTCGGCGAGGCGCTGATTCTCGTCGCTTTGCCCGCCATTCGGCCGCCCGAATGATAGGATGTTGCCACGGGCCGACCGGCGCCAATTGCCCGGTGCCGTATCAATGGAGTCGTCGTCGATTCCGGCGATCGCCGCGAGAAGATATTCCTCGCCGTCCTTTGCGATCCGCACCGGCCAGATACGGATCCGGATGTTTAAGGGATTTCCGTTCTTGCGTGGACAGGTGAACGAGCCGCTATAAGGAGCGCCCTGTTTTACGGTGTCCCGGACGGCATCGAATTCGACCGCATCGGTCTCGACCGCAAACAGAATCGTATGGGCCGGGCGGCCCAGAACTTCGGCCGCGGTAAAACCGGTTAACTCGGTCCAAGCGGGGTTGATGTGCAGGATGACGCCGGCGTCGCCGCGCCAGTTGCCGATGACCACAAGTGGGCCAGACAGCTGGTCCAGTCCAGACGTCAGCTGCTGCCACCGCTCTGGATTTCGGCCCGCGCGTGGAATCACCAAACAGCTCCCGTTCGCCCTTCGGAAAAATGCGGGCGACGTGATGGACCGGTTCGCTTGAGCCGCCGGCCCCTTATTGTGCAATGCCGGGATTAATCGGTTGTCCGGCAAACGCTGCCACCCGGACAGCGCCCGACAGTATGGGTGGTCTGTCCTCGCGTTGAAAGTAGTCCGAAGGGTGTAGGCTGATTGGAATACTGCAACGGTGCACGGGCAAGCGTCCGGTCATGCGTCGACCCGGTTTCCACCATGAGGGTAGCCCGTCTTCTCCACCACTGCCTCTCATGAAATTTTGTGAAAATTCGTTGGGTTAGAGTAGGTTATGAGGATCGTGGCGAAGAATGGCGGGGCGCAGTGGCGGACCAGGACAGTCAGAAGAACCATCGGTTGACGGCAGACGACGTACAACTCTTCGAGCGTGTAGCGGACGGCATGATCAGGCATTCGGAATGGGCACAGGTTACACGCAACCAGGACGACCAGACGGACTATTTCCAAGTCCGCCCTGTGGGCGCCGAAGATATCGCCTTCAGCGTCGGCCGATGCGCGACGGGGAGTTATATTTTCCTTAATCATCGCACGGGCGATGTACGGTTTGCCGGCGAGTTTTCCGCGTTGTTGGAGAAAGTCGATAGATTGCAGCAAGCGTAGGTGCTAGGACGGGATAGCCGAACAGGGTATGAATTCTGCACGCATACCCATTGTCTTTCTGTATTTTGGGGGAACCCGCTGTCGGGCAGCATTTGCAGGGTTCGTCCTGTGAGCTTGAAATTTCAGGCGGAGGCCGAGATTGATGCAAATTTCACCAAGAATTCCCTTTATCGCGCCGCTTTTTAGGCGCGGCGTTGGGGTAGCGATCGTAGCGCTGGCCGGGCTGGTGTTGACGCCCCATTCCGTGTCCGCACAGGGCGTCCCCGCCAAGTCGAAAGCTTTCAATCAATGGCGCTTGATATGTAAGGACAAGGCCTGCGCAGCGGCACATCGGGGCACGCGGGCGGTCCTGATATTCGGATATAATTCATCGGACGGAAAACTTGTCATGCAGGTCCGGTTGCCTCCGGAAGCACCGGAAAATAAACCGATGGTCCTGCGGCTGCACAAGAGCGGCGCGTTACTGCACCTGCGTGTCGATGCATGCGGAAAGGCGTATTGCACTGCGGCGGCGGCGGCAGACCGGACGAGCCAAGTAGCTAACCTTTTCAAGAAGGAAGTGAGCGGCAGCATGGCGTATCAGCTGGGTCAGCAGCTTCAGATCGAGGTCTTCTCGCTCCGTGGTTTCTCGAAAGCGATGGCCGAGTTGGCCAAGCGCAAGCCCTGATCCCCGATCAAGGGATATCGAAACGATTAAACCCGGCGCGAATGGCGCCGGGTTTAATCGTTCTAGGCTTTAATCAATTCAAGTGCGGCCCATGTTTATTTACGGCAGCTAGCCGGTTGTCGTTTCCGTGCCGATGGGATCGCCGAATCCCGCTTCCATGCCCCAAATCGCGGCTTGCGTGCGGTTGGCGGCGTTGATCTTCCGCAGCAGGCTCTTCATGTGGACCTTCACCGTGGATTCGGTGATTTCCAGCCGGCGTGCGATCGCCTTGTTGGAACTGCCGTCGACGAGGCAGTGCAGAATCTCGCTCTCGCGGTTGGATAGCTTGTCGGCAATCGCCTTCGATGCGGACGCACTCGGCCGCGTCGGCGTTTGCGTCCAAAAGGATGCCATCTGCGTTGGGAAAACCTTCTCGCCCAACATCACGAGCTGCAGCGAGTACGACAGCGCGTCCGTGGAGATATCACTCAGCAGGTATCCGCCGACGCCGGAGGCCAGGCACCGCGTCACGTCTTCGAGCGAAAGGCTCTCGGCGATCACGACGACCGGTGTGTCGGGGAAAGTTACCCCTAGGGTTTTGATCGATGTCTCATAGTCATCCTGACCGTGGGACAGCGCAAAGAGGATCAGTGCCGGCGGCACTTCACCTTCTGTACGGCTCTTGGCGTCACTTGCATGTTCGATGTCGCGTACCGCCTCAAACGGTGTGCCTTCAAGGTAAACACGCAATCCCTGTCGAAAGAGCTTCGATCCCCCCACCAGATATACAGGTGATGGAGTCATTTTTTTACTTCCTCTTGTTTGTCTTTTTTATTTGATTGAATCGTACTTGTTATTTCCAACTGATAATAATCTGAAGAAGTAAACTTGATTATAGTACTTAGGGTTTATCAAAAATGCCCCTAAGTACTAGTATTACTTTGAGAAATAGCTTTGGGGCCGGGATGGTCGGCGGTTCTTTTCCAGCCGGTTTGAATCGGCTTAAATGTAGCCAAAAAGAGGTACTTCGAATTTTCTCTTTATCCGACGTTTGGATAGGATTACACCTTCTCAAACATGATTTATCTCGGTTTTCCATCGTGTTAACCAATATTAATAAAGTCAGATATACAGTTGGTTGACGGCGAATCGGGTAGGGGGAGGACAACACGGAAGTGGCAACAGAGAGGGAGCCATGACCAAGAAAGTCTCAGTAGCTGATTTTCAAGCCAACCCGGCGGCTGGCGGGAACGCGGTGGAGATCGATACCGCCGTCCTGACCGAAAGCTGGGATGACGTCCAAGAATGCATTCTCGTCGCGCAGGTCCTCGTGGACCAATACGGCAACGATGCCCCCCTGAAAGCCGAAGCCAGCGCCAGCAAGCTCTTGTTGGATTGGGCGGACCTTGAAGCTTGGGCCTATTGGAAGCGTGCGGGACGGGCCGCTCAGCAATTGCTGCAGACCGAGCCTGCGGGAACGATCCATTAGACGCCGTGCCGCCGTGACGGCATAGTTATAGAATGTTCCTCAGATCTTTCTCGGTTGCCGCGGTTTTGCTCGTGGCCGGTGTCATGCCGGCGTCGTCGCAGGATTTTTCCGTGAAATTCGGGCGCGGCGGCGGCGAGCGTCTTGACGTTCGGTTCGACGACACCCAAGCGACTGAATCCTGGTACTTGCGGCGATGCCAGAACCAGGTGACGCCCGATTACCACGTTATGATCAGGGAATACGGCGAGGCGCTCAGCGTGGCGCTGGTGAACTCCGCGCTCGAGGCCGATAAGACCGTCTGTGTGATCGGGCATATCCCTAATTTGCTCAAAAGGTATATGCGCTAGCGCCGCGTAATACTATTGGCGACGCATCGGGGCCTCGTATCAAAGAACTACCCCTTAATCGCGGATTTTCGGCCGTTTGCACAGCGGCGCAGGTGCCATCTTCGGGATAGTCTCATCATGTTGTGGCAATAGTCCCTCAACACACCCCCCTCGGGGGCGGCAGTCCTCTGGCTGCCGCCCCACCCTCGCACGGGGTTCTTTCATAACCCTTTGAAATATAAAAATAAAGCCCTCTATACTACGAGCGGGCTACACCGATTGCGTCGTTCCCTTACACGGCCACTTGGCGCAAGTTGGGATCATGTCAGGGCTTCGGACAATATTCGTTGCGACGGCGCTCTCCATGAGCCTGAGCGGCTGCGTTACGGCCGGATTGATGCTGGCGTCGACGGCCGCAAGTTTGGTCAGCGGGGGCGGCGCGCAGCCCGGCGGCCAGGGCATGCGGAACCCGATCGATAAACCGATGACCGGCCGGGAAATCCGCGAAGCGCTCAGCCGTATGAACGACAAGGTCGATCCCGCCTGCCAGCAGATCCTGGACGAACACCAGCAGACGCATGGCGGGCAGACCCCGATGCCGAAGAAGGCGTCGGACGCACCCGAAAGCGCTGCCGAGTCGGGTTCCTCGGCCAAGGCGCCGGCGGGCGAGGGGGCCCCGGATGGGACGGTCCAGCCGGTTTCTGCTGCTGCAGACCACGGTCCCGGCGGATGCCGTCACAAGCTGGTATGCTTGCCTGGGACGCCGAAGCCGACGCTAATGCTCATGTGTGGCGGTAAGCAACAGGTGGAAACGTCGTCGGAAGCGGGCGTTGCCGTTGTCGACCCGAGCGTTGGGGCGGCCGATACGAACGACGTCGGACCGGATATCGTTCCTGCCAAGCCGACCGGCGGCGCGGCGGACTGGAATTGGGAACAGGATCCGTCGAAGCAACTCTGATACTGCCTCCGTACAAAACCCTTAATGACCTTAAGGATGACAAATTCCAACGACTGCCTTAAGCAGTCGTTCAACTTCATGGCATAAATTGGCTGGAATTCCCGTTGAGCCCGAAAGGGAGAAAAAGATGATTAAGCAAAAACTATTTTCGATCGTGTGCGCGGCGGCGCTCTGCATCGGGGCCGCTTCGGCGGATGCGCAAAAGAAGCCTTCGAAACCGAAGCTGAAAAAGGCGAAAATCGTCGGTCTCGTCTGCACGTGGTCGGCTTATGGGGTGAACAAAGAGACGATCATCGTCGATACGGTCAACAAGGGCGCCTATTGGGTGAACGAGAATCAGAATCTCAAGGTCCTGCAGTTCAACCCCGGCCGCGTGGTGGTGGCTGGGGTCCGGGCTCGGTTGCAGGTGTCGCAGAGTCAGCTCGAGAAAAAGGTTCCGGTGCGTATGACGATCAACCGAATCAGCGGCGAATTCATCGTGAGTCAAAAGGTCCACCCCTATCAGGGACCCGGTTCCTGCCGGAAACAGCGCCTTTTCTAACGCAACCGGCCTCTAATTTGGATCATGTAAAAAGGCCCGGCGGAAATCGTTTCCGCCGGGCCCAATTTTGTGTGGAGGCCATCGTCGTGATGGCTTTTTGTTCCTCCCGGTTTGCCGGTCCGGGTATCGCATCGTGTTGCGGGTATCTGCGGCGAGGATATCCATTCCCTCACCGACAGCGGCGCCTCGCGCCGCCACACCCAGCAGGTTCTTCCGCTACTGTGTCGTCTGCGTATTCAGGATATTGCTGACTTCGTCCGCGGTGGTCGTGGTGGTCGTCGACTCGGTGTTGGCGTCGGCGCCCTGGTCACCATCTGAAGCCTGTCCGATACCAAGCGATGAGGCATCCGAGTTATTCAGGATGATGCAGGACGAGTTCGCGGTCGCGGTCGATTGGCCGCCGCTGCCGCCGCACACCAGGACCGTAGAGTCGCCGCCGGCGGTCGAACTGGCCGACGTCCCTTGTAGGCTGCGCATGAAAACCGCGAGTCCGGCGCCATCGCGCGCCTTGAACTGCCGCGGCTGCTCGAACATCTGCGCCGATGCGGTACCAGCGAGCAGGCTCAAGCCGGCTGCTGCGGCCGCCACCAAGCTGGCTTTCCGAATGAGTTTGGCCTGAAACATGTCTTCTTGCTCCTGACAGGGTTGATGCGAATAAAGGAACTAACAAATAAAATTAAGTTTCAAATAGTTATACGCCATTCTTAAGGTCTTGAGCGGGGCCGGGGAGCGGATAAATCCGCTCCCCTTTCCCAGTTGTGCCATTGCTGGCACATGCTCTACGTATCGGTAGACAATCCCTTACGGGTTGCCGCCATCATTCTGGGCCGAGTCGACCGTGATGTTGAGCGAGTTACCGATTGCCGTGGCAGTCGACCGTGCGATCGCGCGATCCAGGCCGCCAAGGTTGGTGTAGTTCACAACGTCAATGTTGTACGCCGTCGCGTTGGCGCGAACATTGGCGACCGACAACTGCGTGACGTCCGCGAGGACGACGCCGTTGCTCGGGTTGGTCGTGTCAACACCGATCGACTTCAAGTTGCCGATCGCCGTTGCCGCGGAAGACCCGGTCGCATTGTAGATGTTGTAAACTTCGGACTTCGCCGAGATTTCGGCTTGCTCGATCAAGCCAGCACCCGCGGCCAGGCCAAACAGAAGGGCCAGGTCGTGGAAGTGGTTGTTCGTGTCGAGATTCGGCAGATCGTTCTGCAGGTTCAGGTCCGCATCGAGGTCGAAATCAGCTTCCTCGAAGTTGACCTTGGCTACAGGTCCGGGCTCGCAGAATTCAGTCTTACAGACCCGGCGGTTGTCGACCGTGTCGAACAAGAACTGTCCGCTGTGCTCCTGCACCATCACGTCACCGTTGACGGTGACCAAGTTGCCGACGGCGGTCGCCTGATCGATGACTTCCGGAAGCTCGAGAAGAGCGTCCTGGACGGCTTCCTGGATCGCGTAAACCGTAACGATCTCACGCTTGTTGATGATCTCAGAGTAGCTCTTGCTCGCTTGCTGAGCCATCTCGACCGTGGTGGACTTGCTGGACGATCCGGTCTCCGTGTACACGAGCGAGCCGTCGATATCGACGTTCAGTTCCGCGGAGCTGTTCGTCGACGCGTTGGTGTTGGCGTTGAACCCGCTTTCGAATTCCGCCGCGCCGTTCTTGGCGAACGCACCGGCAAGAGCCGCACCACCGGTTCCGACGATCAGGCCGGCACCCGGCGGAATGGACCCGCCGCCGGCGGCAACGATGTCGCCACCGATGAAGAAGGCTGCGCCTTCGCCATTGGATTTAACGAACCCGTCTGCCGTATGGGCGATTTGCGAGTTGTTCGACGTGTTCAAGTTGGCAGTCGCCGCCAAGTTCGCGTCGAGGTTCTTGTTGACATTCACGCTCCAGTTGGAGTTCTGGCTAGCAGACTGGCTGGCCGACTGCGACATTTCCTTGTCGACGGTCAGAGCGATGTCGGCTTCGTAACCGACCTTGAACGTAACCTCTTCCAACGGCTTGTAGTTGGTGATGTCGTTCGTGCTGGAGTTGGCGCTGACGTTGCCGATCTGCATCTGCAGAACTTGATCGGAAATGTCGCCAATCGGTTGGATATCAACGGTAATCGTCACGTTCTTGGTGATGATCTCGTTGATGTCTTTGTCCCACTTCCAGCTTACATCGTCGAAAGCTTCCGCTTCGACGCCGAAGCCCGCGGTACCCACGCCAAGTGCGAGTGCTGCGACGCCTCCCAATAAGGCTGTCTTACTGAGCCTCATGTCTCTCTCCTTTACTTATTGAGATAGTTGGCCATGTGATCGGTCCTCACTAGGTTGCATCCACCGGACACGGGAAGACCAAGGAAATCCGTCATGACTTGATAGACACCCATTTCCACGACGGACCTGACACCGAGTTGCAAAGGTTCATTCTGAATTTGCCCGGCATCGAATTCGACCAGCCTGTCGCCAAAGAATCGGAAGATGTTCGCTTCCACTTCGTAGCCGTAGATTTGCTTTTGCAGGCTGGTTGAATACGCGACTGAGAAGTTGCGTGCGTTAATGACACGCATATCCAGTGCTACGTTGATGACAACGGTTCGCGCACCGCCACCGATACCTTCGATGAAGAGCTGCGCACCACCGCTGGTGATGTTGTAATTCAATTCCGTGAGCGCGCCGACGACGATGAAGTCACTCGCCGGCAATTTGTATTCGTCGATGTTCCGCGCCAGCTTGCGCTGTTCCGCGAGCTTCATCTCCGCGAGCGGGATCCGCAGATCCAACCGCTCGACCAGGCGAACCTTGCCTGACTTGTAAAGGGCGCTGATGACCATTTCCGAGACGCCCTGCGTCAGCGCATGGCCATTGTCGTCGTAGTTGATCTGGCCTGTCTTGTCCGCGACTTCGCCGACCGAGAAAACCGGCTTGTTCTTGCCGCCGACTTTCCGCAGCGCCGCCAGACATTGGGTGTAAGGAGTCTCGTTGCTCGTAACGGGGAAGCTGAATATCGGGCTCACCCCTTCACTTGGATAAGGCCCGGTCGATTGGCAGGCCGCCAGTCCCACCATGGCCCCGACAAGCACTATTGCTTTTCGCAACTTCATTTATCTCTCCCCACTCAGGCTTTAGAGCCTTAATTGGACTAAGGGCCGTGGTGTCCACCCAACGCGAGCACGACCGGTAAACCTATCAAGACCGTCTATTCGAAATATGTGTACACGCTGTAATAGCGGCCTTTCCTAATATTAGATTTGAGGTCGTGATTTCTTGAAGCAAACTTGCGTATATGTTTGGGGGGATGTGAGGTAACCCGTTTAGTGCTTTTGCGCTTGCATGGTCCAAGTATTTACTTTGTGGGTACCGCGCTTTTTCTTTTGTACCGAGAAAGCAGTGTTTGGCATCGCATACCGGGCGGATTCGGGCGCGGATCTAAACCAAGCGGGGCTGCGGATTGGTTACAGGGTTTTGATGAAAAAGTGAGCAAAACCGCCGCCGCATGGGGGAGTTCGTCAACCGCTCGAAACGCGTATTACGGCTATTTTTCAAATGGTTTTCTCGTTTTAAGACTACACCCTTCGTCCAGTTCCGGTCAGGCCGGCGGCCAATGACGATCTCTTGACTCTTTTATGATAGGTAGCCGACACTCACCGCTCCGATAGATAACGTGTTGCCGTTCGGGTGGATATGGGGACTATGGGTAGCCATCTCGATAGGGACTTGGAATCGGCGGTAGGGGTGGTGTCGTTTGATGAGGTCTAGCCGAATTTGACCGATCGAAAGGGGTATGGCGCTAGCCAGATGCGGGAGGATATGTCAGCAATTGACCGGCCGGAGCACGGCAATTCAATGCCGTCGGATGAACGGTGGCGAGACGGAAGCATGTCGCTTGATGCCGCAATCGCGGCGCAGGCTCAGGGGCGGTCACGGTATGGACGCCCGACGAGAATTCTGGTTTCCATTGGCCCGGCCCTGGAGCGCGAGCGGATGATCACCGCGCTGGGACATTTTCCGAACTACGAGACGAAGGTTGCGAAAGGGTTGGATTTCGCGTCGATCAACGACGCGAACCGAATCGACTACCTAATCGTGTGGTTCGAAGCCTTGCAGAAGCTGAGAGAGGCCGACGCCAACGCATTCGTGAAGATTTCGCGGCACGCGCGCGTGATCATTGCGCTCACGAGCGATCGCCTTCTGGAGGCCGCCAGCACGCTGCATCTCGCCGATGCATGGTTGTTCACCGATCTGGTGCTCGATCAGATCGGCAAGCTCGTGGGATTGAGCGACAGCGGCTACACCGTCGTGCCATCCGATGTGGGCAGCGACTTTGGCTTGGACAATCTTCGCGTCCAGTTGCTTCACAAGCTCGACGACTCGGAACGTCAGGTCTTGGAACAGCTTGGCCTCGGTCACAGCAACCGCGACATCGCGGTGCAGCTGGAAATTTCAGAGCCGCAGACCAAGGCGATTGTCCGCAATATCCTCGGAAAGCTGCACTTCCGGAATCGGACCGAGGCCGCGGTCTTTATCGCGCGCCGGCGCAGAGATGCCCTCGGCCTGTCCGTCGTTCCTTCCTAGATTTTCGCGCCCCGCCGATTCGGCGGTTTCCGTCTTTGAATGGCAAGTAAACATCCGTGCATCCATTTGTACGGGTGTTTTGTCTATTTAGGGTTAATCTGATCTTAAGGAGGCAGGACTTATCAATTAGCGGTACCACGCGTCGTTTATCTTTAATAGCCGGTTGCGAATCACCCGTTGTGGGTTAAGTATGAGTGTGGTGCGCCGGGCATATCGCAACAGCGCCTTAACTTATGGAGTGGGAAGCATGGGGTCCAGTATCCGGGGTGGCTTGGTCTTCGTGGCATTGGTGGCGTTATTCGCCACGGACGCCGCGGCCCAAATGAACAACCGGCCATACTCTTTCGGCGGCGGCGCATCCTTGGGCATTAGCAATGCCGGCAAGCAGGCGATCCTTCAACAGAAATTAACCGGCAGCACGCCTGACAACATTCGCAAGGGTCTTTCCGGCCTGATCACCATCACGCGGGGACCGGGCAATAACGCGATCGCACGCGGCGCCGACGGGGCCACGATTCCCGGGTTCAAGGGAACCAGCCGTGCCGTCAGCGGCGGAGTTGGCATCTTCAATTCGTATTTCCTGGGCAGTTCGGGACGCCGCAGCGGGACGCTGTCATTCGCCAGCCGGCATACAAGCAACGCGATTTCCGGGTGGACCGGTATGGTCTCCGGCAACGGCGGTTATCGCGGTGGTAACTCCGTGGACGCCTGGACCAGCCAAGTCGGCGGCTAGGGAGAAATCCACAAGCGGTTCGCCGCACCGACGATCATCGTGTTTCAGACCACGCGCCCGGCATTTCGCTGGGCGCGTTCTGCGTTGTGCAGGGCGAACCTGCCTGCAGCGATGGCGAATCAAGCAACGTCATCCGCCGTTCATTTCTTCGAATATAAGGATTAGGTGTCCCGACGGACCCGTTTGGGACGGCACCGCCGCCGCCCGCCATACGGTCGCCTGATGCGAGTCGCCTACTGGGATTGCGGCGTATCGGTCTCGTTTGTAGAGGGGTTGCCGCCCGGCAGCAGACCGTTGTTCAAGGCCCAGATCGCCGCCTGGGTCCGGTTGCTGACATTGATCTTCCGAAGCAGACTTTTCATATGAACCTTCACCGTTGCCTCGGTGATGCTCAGCCGGTTGGCGATCAGCTTGTTCGAGTCGCCCTGCACGAGACACTGCAGGATCTGCATTTCCCGTTCGGACAAGCCGAACGTGTTGTCCGCCGGAATGTTCGCGGGCACCGCGTTCGCGACACCGTTGACCAACAGGGCGGCCAAGTGTGTCGGGAAGACCTTCTCGCCGAGCACGACGAGCTGAAGCGAGATCAGCAACGCGTCGAGTGAGATGTCTTTCATCAAATACCCGCTGGCGCCTGCCGCCAGACAGGAGGCGAGGGTGTTGGAACACAGGTTGTCGTTGAGGATCACCACCGGCGAGTCGGGCAAGACATTGCCCAAGTGATTCAGGTCGTCAACGATATGACTGGGGTTCGACGAAAGATCGATTAGGATCAAGCCGGGCACCACGTCCGGATCGAGATCAATCGTGCCCACGTCGTCGGCCTCGCCGATAACGTCGAACTGCGATCCGTTGAGTAGGCTCTTCAGGCCTTCGCGAAATAACTTGTTACGCCCGAAGAGGAGCGTTGCCACCGTGTCCATCTCGATATCCCCAATAAGGATTACCCTATAAAACGATCAACCGCCTTCAATTGATCATTTAGGCTAAGGCGTTGTTATGATTGTTGTTCATGGTAATCCTAATTTGTGACACGAAATATCGCCCGGATGGTTAAATTTAGAACTCAAGTGTCATACCTCCTTAGATACTTAATTCTGTTTATGATTAACCACTGCGTTGTGCAATAGGCAATTCTGGTTAAAGGCGATCTAATGACGCAAAAGGGGCAGGTGCGCCTGTAACCATTTGAAATTAAATACAAAAAATAATTCAACTATATGGCGACGATGGTTAATTGATACCGTCGCAGGGTAACGAGTTGTTTACCCTCTCATGCTATCTCGTTCGAATCACCCATCAGACCCAGCCGTCGCTGGTCTGATCCACAATACCCGGCTGGTTCGATCGCGCATACGGGAGTGGCCTCCCGAGTCACGTCGCCCGTGGAGGTAAGATGTGCGAGTCCTGATGATCGACGATCACGGCATGTTCCGTCACGGCTTGCGCTTGACGCTGCAACAGCAGTTCGCCGATGTCGAGATTCTCGAGGCGGCGACCATCGATCAGGGCATGGCGCTGGTGGAACAAGGCGGACCGATCGACCTGGCGCTGATCGACCTATTCCTCGCCGGCGAGGACGGGGTCGATGCCTTTCAGCGACTCCGGACCATTTCTCCCGATACGCCTGCGGCGGCGCTCACCGCGTCCGAGGACGTGAACGACGTAAACCGGGTCATGGCGGCGGGCGCGATGGGCTATATCAAGAAAAGCTTCGGTCCCGACGTTTTGAAGAACATCATTCAACTCATCCTGTCGGGGGAGCGGTTTTATCCGGTACTACAGCCGGATGCTGCGGTTGCGGGCCCGGGCCGGCGGGACCTGGCGGAATCGGCGCGGCAACCGGCCACCGATGCAACTGTCGAACTGACTCCGCGTCAGAAAGAAATACTGCGGGGGCTGGTGAACGGCCGCTCGAATAAGGAGATCGCCCGCGACCTCAACATCATCGAGGGAACGGTGAAGGCTCATATCCGAAACATGATGGGTAAGCTCCGGGTCCGAAACCGAACGCAACTTGCCCTTATGGCGACGCGATTGGGATTTATCGATGAAGAGGGCCGCTGGCGGAACTAGGCTCTTTCTCAATCCGGGGTCGGGATCGATCCGGAAACGCCTAGACGCGGACCAGTCCTTGCCAACCGGGATCCGGCTCGGCCCGGCCCCCCGATTTTTCGACGATAGCGACCCATTTTCGGTGCAGTTCATCGGCATCGCCCGATTGGAGATAGTGGATCGGCCCGCCGCGGAACGGCGCGAAGCCGGCGCCGAAGATGAGGCCTGCATCCAGCAGGTCGGCATCGTCGACGATCTTTTCCCGCCAACACGCGATACAGGTATCGAGCAGCGGCAAGATGAGCCGATCCTGAAGGTCGACCGAAGGGGCGGCGTTGCCCACTTTGGCTTTGACCGGTTTCCCCTTGCGATACGGGTAGAAGCCGCGTCCGGTTTTCTTGCCGAGATCGCCTTTCTCGACGAGCCGTTTGAGCGCCGCCGGCGGTTCCCACCCATCTCCGCCCGCCAGTATTTGCCCGACGTGCAGACAGATATCGAGACCGACCGCATCCGCCAGCTCTAGCGGCCCCATGGGCATGCCGAACGCCTCGGCGGCGGCATCGATCGCGGCGGGTGCGTTGCCTTCGTCGAGCAGTTCGACGGCCGCGAGAAGGTAGGGCGTGAGCACCCGGTTGACGAGGAAGCCCGGCACGCTGCGCACCGGCAGCGGCAGCTTGTCGACCTGCCGTGCGAAGGCCAGGCCGTCGTCGACTGCGGCGGCATCGGAATTCTCGCCGCGTACGACTTCCAACAGAGGCATCTGCGCGACCGGGTTGAAGAAATGCAGCCCGATCAATCGGCCCGGCTTTTTCAGGACGGTCGCCAGGTCTTCGAGCGGAATGCTTGACGTGTTGGTCGCCAGCAGGGCGCCCGGCTTCATTTGCGGCTCCAGCGACTTGTAGAGCGTGTGTTTCAGGTCAAGGTCTTCCGGGATCGCCTCGATGATCACATCGGCATGGCGTATCCCATGCCCATCGACATCGGGGATCAGCCGGTCCATGGCGGCACGGCTTTCGCCGGGCGCCCTGAGCCGCCGTTTGAAAAGCTTGGCGGCGCGCCCGATGGCCGGGGCGATGTATTCCGCGCCTCGGTCCTGCAGGGTGACCCGCAGCCCGCGCAGGGCGCACCAGGCGGCGATATCGCCGCCCATCGTTCCGGCCCCGATGACATGGACATGTTCGAAGGGCTTCTCCGACGCTTTGCCGAGGTCTTTCAGGCGCTCGCTCAGGAAGAATACCCGAACGAGATTCTGCGCGGTGGTGCCCGTAATCAGCTCGGCGATCGATCGCGCTTCCTGGCGCATCATGCGATCGCGGAAGTCGCCATGGCGGACCCAGAGGTCGATCAGCGCGAACGGGGCGGGGTAGTGGTCGGGCCGGGCCTTCTTGCGGACCTGTGCCCGCATGATCGGCGACAGGGCCCAACGGACCGGCAAAAGATTGCTGATAGCGACCGAGAGACGCCGGCGTTTGACCCGCAGCTTGCCGCCGATGGCCATTTTCGCCGCCCGTTCGAAATGGCGCGGTTGGGTAACGGCGTCGACGATTCCCATCCGCTTGGCCGCCCGGGCACGCAGGCTGCGGCCGGTCAGCATCAGGCCCATCGCGGCGGTCCCGGGGATCAGGCGGGTCAGCCGCGCCGTTCCGCCGAGCCCCGGATGAATACCGAGCCGGACTTCGGGCAGCCCGAGCCGTGCGTCGTCGCTGGCGATCCGGTACCGGCAGGCCAGCGCCAGTTCCAGGCCGCCGCCGAGGCAGAAGCCATGGATCAGCGCGACGGTCGGGAAGGGCAGTTTTTCGATCCGGTTCAGGACGGCATGACCGCGCAACACCAATTGCTCCACGTCATCCGGGTCCTGGAGTCGGCGAAATTCACCGACATCCGCGCCCGCGATGAACCCGTTCTCTTTGCCCGACCGGATGATGAGGCCCGACGGCTTGTCCCGGTCCAGGTCATTGAGCACCTCGTCCAGGGCCGCCAACACGTCCTTCGACAGGGTGTTGGTGCTCGCGTCCGACCGGTCGAGCGTCAGCCAATGGACGTTTTTCTCGTCCCGGTGGGCATGCCAATGGCGTGGCGTCGCGACCGTCGTGTTTTCGGCGGGCTTCGGCCCCGCTGGTTTCGATTTGACGGTCTTGATCTCGGATTGGGACGGGTTCTCCGCCGGCGTGCGCACGGTTTTCGCGCTCGACTTGCCGGTCATCCGTTTTGTTTTTGCTGCCATGCTACGCGGCCTCCATCAACAAGGCGCCACCTTGACCGCCGCCGATGCACAGCGACGCGATCCCGCGTTTGGCGTTGCGTCGCGCCAGGACATGCAGCAGGTGGAGGGCAATCCGCGCGCCGCTGGATCCGACCGGATGGCCGATGCTGATGGCGCCGCCATCGACATTCAGGCGATCCGGATCGATCGCGCCGAGCGGGCCGTTGAGGCCGAGTTGACCCTTGCAGTAGTCGGCGTCCGTCCAGGCCGCGAGACAGGCGAGGACCTGCGCCGCGAAGGCCTCGTTGATTTCCCAGGCGTCGATATCGTCCAGGGCGTAACCGTTGCGGGTAAGGATCGGCGTCGAGGCATGTACCGGGCCAAGGCCCATCTGTGCCGGATCCAGCGCCGCCCATTCGCTATCGACGATCCGGCCCATCGGGGTCAGTCCGTGCTGCTTGACCGCGTCCTCGGACGCCAGGATGAGCCAGGCGGCGCCGTCCGTGATCTGCGAGCTGTTGCCGGGCGTCACCGTCCCGAACGGGCGCTCGAACACTGGGCGCAGTTTCGCCAGTTTTTCAATATCGTTGTCGGGCCGGACGCCGTCGTCCTGTTCGAAATGCTTGCCGCGGGTATCGAAGATCGGCTCGATCTCCTCGAAATGACCGTCCGATTGGGCCTTCGCTGTCCGTTTATGGCTTTCCAGCGCGAAGGCGTCCATCGCTTCCCGGCTGATGGAGAACTTGTCGGCAAGGACCTCCGCCGTCTGGCCCATGTTGAGGTTGACCACCGGGTCCGTCAGACCCTTCAGCAGCCCGATCACAGGGACCAGGAAGCCGGGGCGCCAGGCCAGGGCGGTCTTGGCTTTCGCGAGTGTGCCGCGCGCGCTGTTCAGGTCCGCGAGCCAATTCACCATACGGGCATTGAATAGGATAGGCGAATGACTCAACGCCTCGGTGCCACCGGCGAGAATCAGATCGGCGCGGTCGTCGGCGATATAGCGGGCGGCGGTCTCGACCGATTGCAGGCCCGACGCGCAATTGCGTTGCACGGTCCACGCGGTCACGCGCTCCCCGCAGCCGAGCCGCAGGGCGGCGATCCGCGCCGGATTGACCTCGTCCGCGGTCGGCGACACGCAGCCAAGAATAACCTCGTCCAACTGCTCCGGCGCGAAGGGCTGGCGCAGCAGGAGGGGACGGCCGGCGGCGACCGCGAGGTCGACCGGCGAAAAGGGCCCTGGACGGCCGCGCGCCTTTAGGAAGGGCGTGCGGCTGCCGTCGACTACATAGACAGGGCGACGGGCGGCTGCTGAGGTGCTGATCGCTCCACTCCCTTTTTACCGATTTCCTCCGGTGCGAAGTCGTCGACCATGATGGCGGTCCGGGTCGCTTCGGCCGCATCGTCGAGAAGGGCCGACTCGGCCTTCGAAATGACACCTTGTGCCAGCCCTTCGGCGGCGGTTCGAATTTTGCGGTCGCGCAGCTTGCGTTCGACCGGTTCCGCCGCGAGAACCCGTTCCAGCGCGTGTTCCAGGCAGCCGGTGATGTCGGCCGGATCGTGCGAGACGAAGATGCCGTCGGTCAGCCGGTCGCGGGCCTCCGACGGCGCCATCATCAAGCCGGCGCATTGTGCGGCGAGCTTGTCGGAAGGGGCCTTGCGGCGCATGCCGAGCGGAAAGACGATGGCGCGCAGCGCCCAGGCCATTGGCCGGGACGGGAAGTTGACGAGAATTTCGTCCAGCCGCCGCTGGATTTCATATAGCGCGTTCTGGCAGCACCAGTGCAGCAGCGGTTCGTCCGCTTGCGGCCGGCCGTCATGTTCGAACCGCATCAGCACGCAGGCCATCAGATACATCTCGCTGAGGATGTCGCCGAGCCGCGCCGACAGGCTTTCGCGGCGTTTCAGGCCGCCGCCAAGCAGCACCAGTGCCGCTTCCGCGACGACCGCGAAAGACGCGCTCGCCCGGCCGAGTTGTTTGTAATAGTGCTTGGCGACGCCCGCGTCCGGCGCGCTGGCCCATTCACCGCCGGTGGCGTTGTGGAACAACGACCGCCCGATGATATTCAATTGGTGTCGGAGATGAGCGAACAACGCCTCGTCGAAGGCGTCCAGACCGGCCTCCCGGTCCGGGTCGTGGGCGGCTGCCATCTCTCGCTGCAGCCACGGATGACACCGGATCGCCCCCTGGCCGAAGATGATCATGCTGCGCGTCAGGATATTCGCGCCCTCGACCGTGATGCTGACCGGCAGCGCGTAGTAGACGTTCGCGAGGTAATTGCTCGGCCCGTTGCAGATCGCCCGGCCGCCGTGGACATCCATCGCGTCGTTGATCGTGTCGCGCAGCCGGTCTGTGGTGTGATACTTGACCACCGCCGACAGCACCGCGGGTTTCTCGCCGAGGTCGACCGCCGCCGCCGTGATCGCACGGGCGGATTCCAGCAGGTAGGCGTTGCCCGCGATCCGCGCCAACGCTTCCTGGACGCCCTCGAACTTGCCGACGGGCAAACGGAACTGCTTCCGCACCCGCGCATAAGCGCCGGTGGTGCGGGCGCAGAATTTGGCGCCGCCGGTGCTGGCCGACGGCAAGGAGATCGAGCGGCCGGCGGCGAGGCAGTTCATCAGCATGCGCCAGCCCTGGCCGACATAGTCCTGGCCGCCGATGATCCAGTCCATCGGCATGAACACGTCAGCGCCGTGCGTCGGGCCGTTTTGGAACGCCTGGTTTGCCGGAAAGTGCCGCCGTCCGATTTCCACGCCGGGCGTATCCGTCGGCACGAGGGCGAGGGTGATGCCCAGGTCTTCCTCGTCGCCCAGCAAACCATCCGGATCGAACAACCGGAACGCGAGCCCCATGATCGTCGCGACCGGCGCCAACGTGATGTAGCGTTTCTCCCAACTCACCCGCATGCCGAGAACGCGCTTGC
Source organism: Alphaproteobacteria bacterium (assembly GCA_965228425.1). Taxonomy (GTDB): domain Bacteria; phylum Pseudomonadota; class Alphaproteobacteria; order UBA8366; family UBA8366; genus JAJFJD01. The sequence continues at coordinate 2,522,770 of OZ245815.1, forward strand.
CGTTGTAATCGCCGTAACAGACGATTCCCCGGTCGGGCAGGGAGGCGGCATCCGACCCGGCATCCGGGCCGGTCAGCGCGAAACAAGGGATATCCTGACCGGCGGCGAGCCGGGGCAGATAATGTTTCTTCTGGTCGTCGGAGCCGTATTCCAGCAGCAGTTCCGCCGGGCCGAGCGAGTTAGGCACCATGACGGTCACGGCGGCGGCTAGGCTGCGCGTCGAAATCTTCATCACCACGGCGGAATGCGCGAGGGCGGAGAACCCGAGTCCCCCATGCGCCTTCGGGATGATCATGCCGAGGAATCCTTCGTCCTTGATGAACTGCCAGATATCCGGCGGAAGATCGCCGCGTTCCGCTGTGATCTCCCAGTCGTCGAGGCGGGCGCACAGCGCTTCGGTCGGCCCGTCGAGGAAGGCTTGTTCCTCGGCGCTTAGGGTCGGGCGGGCCAGCGCGCGCATCGACTCCCAGTCGGGGTTGCCCGAAAACAGATCGCCGTCCCACCACACCGTGCCGGCTTCGATCGCATCGCGTTCGGTGTCCGACATCGGCGGCAACACCTTGCGATACCAGTTGAGTACCGGGGCGCTGATGTATTGCCGTCGTAGTCCGTGGAGTAGACCTGCCATGTCCGACCTTCCTGGTTCCGCCTAGGCGGAAACGCTCTTCGGGCTGTTCGAGGAGTCCGGGTCCGGTGCATCTTCCGCGTCCGCCGCGTATCCGGCGCTGCGCCGCTCCTCCTCGGCCATCAAATCCTTGCGCGACGGCTTGCCGATCAACGTGTGCGGCAAGTTGTCCCGGAACTCGACCCTCGACGGCACTTCGAACGATGCCAGTTCGTTCTTCAGGAAGGCTCGAAGTTCGGCGCTGGTAATCTTCGCGCCGGGGTGCAGCTTGACGTACGCCTTGACGATCTCGCCGCGGTGCCGGTTCGGCACGCCGCAGACGACGGCTTCCTCGACCGCCGGGTGCAGGTAGATGGCTTCCTCGACCATCCGGGGATAGACGTTGAATCCGCCGCTGAGGATCAGGTCCTTGATCCGGTCGATGATGAACAGGTAACCGTCCTCGTCGATATAGCCGACATCCCCGGTATGCAGCCGGCCGCCCCGAAAAGCGTCGGCATTTTCGTCGGGCCGGTCCATGTAGCCGGCCATCACCTGCGGCCCGGAGATGCAGATTTCACCATGCTCGCCGAATGGCAGCACCTTGTCCGGATCCTTGCGGTCGGTGATTTCGATCAGCGTGCCGGGCAGCGGCAAGCCCACCGAGCCGGTCTTGTTGACGCCTTCGAAGGGATTGACCGTGCAGACCGGGCTCGCCTCGGTCAGGCCGTAGCCTTCGACCAGGGTGCATCCCGTGATCCCCTCGAATTTTTCCTTCACCTGCGCGGGCAGCGGCGCGCCGCCGGAGATGCAGAGGTTGAGGCTCGACAAGTCGAATTTGTCGATCGCGGAATAGCCGTTCAGCGCCGAGAACATCGTCGGCACGCCACAGAAGACGGTGGGCTTGTGTTCGTCGATCGCGTTCAGCACGTCCTCGGTATTGAAGCGCGGCAGCAGCACCAATTCCGACGCGTTGTACAGCGCGTTGTTCATGACCCCGGTCATGCCGAAGACATGGAACAAGGGCAGGATGCCGAGGAATTTTTCCTCCCCGCGCGTCGCCGATGTCGCCCATAGGCTGGTCTGCACCGCGTTCGCATAAAGGTTCGCGTGGGTCAGAATCGCGCCTTTCGGCGTGCCGGTGGTGCCGCCGGTATATTGTAACACCGCCATGTCCGCGGCCGGATCGATCGCCGGCGCGGTAAAGTCGCCGTCGTTGTCAATTAGCGAATCGTAAGTGATATGCGCATCGTCCGATGGGATCGATGCGATCTCCTTGCGCTTCATGAACGCGAACAGCAAGCCGCTCGAGAAGGGCAGAATGTCGCGCATCCGGCAGGTGACGATCTTCTCGAGGGCGCCGTCCTGGATGCGGTCTGCGATCTTCGGGTACAGCGTCTTCAGGTTCAGTGTCACCATGATGCGCGTTTTGGAATCGAGGATCTGCCGTGCGATCTCGCGTTTGGCATACAGCGGGTTGTAGTTCACGACCACGGCGCCGATGCGCAGGATGGCGAAATAGAAGATCACATAGTAGGGGCAGTTCGGCAGCAGCAGGCCGACCCGGTCGCCCTTGCGGACTCCGAGGTCCTGTAGCCCCTTGCCGACGCGGTTCACCAGATCGTCGACGGTCTTGTAGTCATAGCGCTTGCCCAGAAACTCCAGGCACGGATTGTGGGGAAAGTCGGCGACGGCGTCGTCGAGGATCTTGGTCACCGGATGGGTGTCGATGTCGGCCGCCCAGGTCAGCGACGGCGGATAGGAGTCCTCCCACGGATAGCGCTCCGGCGGCACGACGCGGTGCTGACCGGCGCGTTTCGGGCCGAGCGACGCGACGGCGGACCGGACCGCGGCGCCAAGCTTGGCGAGGCTATTTTTATTAATCAATTTCAATTGCATAACCTGTATTCTTTAGGGCAAACATTAGACGGATGGCGTCCGATAGGGGCCGATTGTCCGAATTTTCCAAAGATTTGCCCTGAAGGGTTCTATTTATCCCTTGATAAGGTTGCGGAAATTTTAACCCGCCTCCGCCCGAATCGGCGGGGAATTGAGGTTTTCCCGGCGCGCCAGCATGCCGATCACTTCCATCAATTCGGGGACGATGCGGTCCACGGCTTTCGCGCCTTCTTCGATGGCGTCTTCGGCGCGGTGAAAGTCGAGCAGCCCGATATGTCCCATGCGGGGCGTGATGGAGACATCCGGCGGATCGCCGGCCAATCGGCTTCGGGTAATTCGGTCGAGCAGGATGGTGAAGCTTGCGGCCATTGTACCCAAGAAATTGGGTTCTTCCTGCTCTATGGCAAGGAGCTGGCGCATCGCGGGTCCCAATCGTTCCGGGGTGCAGGTGCGGCGTTCTTCGCCAGTATAGGGCTCCCGGCCTAGCGCGGCATCCGGATTGCGCTCGTCCGTGTCAGCCATGCCGCTCATGGTGTCGCCGGTCAGGGTGACCGCGATAACCACCCGCGCGCCCATGGCCCGGCACACCGAGACCGGCACCGGATTGACCAAGGCGCCGTCGATCAGCCAGCGTCCATTGACCTTGATCGGCTTGAAAATGCCTGGAATCGAGACGGATGCGCGAATTGCGTCCAACATATGACCTTCGGTCAGCCAGATTTCGTGCCCGGTGTGCAATTCGGAGGCGACGGCGGCGAAGCGGGTCGGCAGGTCCTCGATCTGGCGGTCGCCCACCACTTTCTCCAACTCTCGGAACATCCGTTTGCCGCCGATGATGCCGTTGTCCGGCACCATGAAGTCGAGCAACCGCACCATGCGGAACCGGGTGAGAGTCCGAACGAGATTGGTCAGGGCGTCCATCTCACCGGCGAGATAGAAGCCGCCGACCAGCGCACCCATGGAGGTGCCGCAGATCATGTCGGGAACCAGGCCGAGTTCCTGAAGGCGCCGCAGCACCCCGATATGAGCCCAGCCGCGGGCGATACCGCCGCCAAGGGCAAGTCCGATCGTTGGGCCGGTCGTCATGCGTCGTCAGACCCCTCCAGTGCAGCCGTGCAGGCAAAACCGGGCCGGCGCCTCGGTTCCCGAGGCGCGCCGGCCCGTAACGGCATGTCGGCAGGTCGAGCCTAGCGCCGGTTTGATTGCAAATTGGTTAAACATTCCTTGTTAAATTAGGGCGATTCAGCGGGTTCGGCGGCGAATGCCGTTCACCTTGGTTAACGAGTCCGGCATGAGATTATTCCTTCGCTGGGCCGAGACGGGTAATTCTACTAGTAGAATTCACGGATAGGTTTTCCCTCCGCATTCCCGCGGGAATTTGTTACGCTTGACGCGGTTTCATCGGGAACAGCGTCCCGAGCGGCGACAGAGGGGATTGCGCGATGGCGTCGTCCGCACCGTCCAAGACCGAAACACATAGTGTCGAGAATCAATCGCCGGTGCTCGAAGACTACAATGTCTTCGAGAGCGACCCCGTGTTGTTCGACGCGCTCCTGCGGGAGGGGCGCGCCTGGGGCGCGGACCGGGCGCGCACGCTCGGCGGCCGGGTCGGCAGCGCCGACGTGCTGCACTGGGCGCGCGAGGCGAACCGGCAGACCCCGGCACTCTGCACCCACGACCGCGCCGGCAACCGGGTCGACCGCGTCGACTATCACCCGGCGTGGCACAACCTGATGACCCTTGCCGTGGCGCATGGCGTCCACGCGCTGCCCTGGCGCTACCCGCAACCCGGCGCGCATGTCGTGAAGGCGGCGTTGGCCTATCTGATGAACCAGGGCGAGAACGGCGTCTGCTGCCCGATGGCGATGAGCTTCGCGGCGGTGCCGGCGTTACGCGCCGAGCCGGACCTTTCATCCGAATGGGAACCGCGGCTGCTGTCGCTCGACTACGACGCCCGTTTCCTTCCGGCGGCGCAGAAACGCGGCGTGCTGATCGGCATGGCGATGACCGAGAAGCAAGGCGGGTCGGACGTCCGCGCCAACACGACGCAAGCGGTGCGTGCGCCGCACGATGGCGCCAACGCCTATCGCCTGACCGGACACAAGTGGTTCTGTTCCGCGCCCATGTCGGACGCCTTCCTGACGCTGGCGCAGACCGAGAATGGGCTGACCTGTTTCCTCGTACCGCGTGTGTTGCCGGACGCTACGCCGAACCGAATCTTGTTGCAGCGGCTGAAGGACAAGCTTGGCAACCGGTCGAACGCGTCGGCCGAGGTCGAGTACAGCGACACGCTGGCCTGGCGCGTCGGCGGCGAGGGCGACGGCGTGCGCACGATCATTCCGATGGTGCATCACACGCGGTTGGATGCGGCGATCAGCGCGGCGGCGGTGATGCGGCAAGCGGTCGTGCAGGCATTGCATCACGCGGCGTATCGCAGCGCCTTCGGCGCGCGGCTGGCGGATCAGCCGCTGATGCAAAACGTGCTCGCCGATCTCGCGTTGGAAAGCGAGGCGGCGGTGACGATGGCGATGCGGTTGGCGCGCGGTTTCGACGACGCGACCGCCGACCCGGCGCAGGAACCCTTCGTCCGGCTTGCGACGGCGGTCACCAAATTCTACATCTGTAAACGCGCCCCGGTTGTGGCGGCGGAGGCGATGGAGTGTCTGGGCGGTAACGGCTATGTCGAAGAATCGTTGATGCCGCGCCTGTACCGGGAAGCGCCGGTGAACGGCATCTGGGAAGGATCCGGCAACGTCATCTGCCTCGACATCCTGCGCACCGTCGCACGCGAGCCGCAGGCGCTCGCTGCCATGGTAGACGAATTGCGCGCGGCCGCCGACGCGAACACGCAGTTGGATACCTATGTAGCCGGACTCGAAAAAGACCTTAGCACCAGAGATTTGGACGAAGGGCGGGCGCGTGCGCAGGTCGAACGCCTGGCGTTGGCATGGCAGGCCGCCCTGCTGGTACGGCACGCGCCTGCCGCCATCGGCGATGCCTACTGCGCGTCGCGTTTGGACGGTGCGGGCGGCCGCACGCTCGGCACGTTGCCGACGGGCGCGGATATGGCGGCGATCACCGCGCGCGCCTGGCCCGGCGTTTGATCATCGCACGGCCGAGTTGAGGATAATTGTTGCGCTGCACGTCCCGTCAAAATTGCATTGATTCCGCGTGCCGTATCACGTAGTGGGATGCGTGGGACGGCGCGGGGAAGCGGGCGTACGGATCGCTTTTTTGGAGGATCATCGTGGGCACGAGACTCATTCCGCGCGGCATCGCGGCGCTTGGCGTCGCATTGTGCCTTTATCCGGTCGGAGAGCTGAATGCAGACACCAAGCGCTTCGACGGGAAGCGCATTCTGCACATCGACTCCTACCACGAAGGCAACGAGTGGAACGACCGGATCGCCGCGGCGGTGCGCGACACGTTGGCCGACAGCGGCGTCGAATTGCGCGTCATTCATTTGGACACCAAGCGCAACAAGGCGGAGTCGTTCAAGATCGATGCGGCGAACCGGGCGCGCGAGGTCATTCGCACATTCAAGCCGGATGTGGTGACCACCAGCGACGACAACGCGTCGAAATACCTAATCATGCCGCACTACAAGGATGCGGCGGTGCCCTTCGTCTTTTCCGGACTTAACTGGGATGCGTCCGCCTACGGGTTTCCGTATTCGAACGTGACCGGCATGGTCGAAGTGTCGCCGATCCCGCAGATCATCGCGTTGCTGAAGAAGCACGCGAAGGGCAAGCGGCTCGGTCTGTTGACCGAGGACAGCATGACCAAGCGCAAGGAAGCGCAACACCACCGCAAGCTGTTCGGCATCGAATACGAAAAGACTTATTTCGTCACGAGCTTCGATGACTGGCGCGACAGTTTCGAGAAGGCGCAGGACGAGGTCGACATGCTGATCCTGCTCGGCGTCGCCGGGGTGAAGGGGTGGAACGACGACGCGGCCCGCAAATTCGCCGAAGCGACCACGCGCATCCCGACCGGCACCGACTTCGGCTGGCTCATGCATATCAGCCTGCTCGGCGTCGGCAAGGTGCCGGAGGAGCAGGGCCGTTGGGCCGCGAAGGCCGCGCTGAAGATCCTGGACGGCGTGCGGCCGAGCGACATTCCGATGGCTTATAACGAGGAAGGCCAGCTTTTCATGAACCGGACGATCGCGGGCAAGATGGGGATTACGAAATTCCCGCCGCTCGCCAAGATCGTCGACTAGCCGGAAAGAACGGCATCATGCCGACCAAGCGGCCACGCTCTCTGACCCGGCGGACGATCTGGACCGTCGCGCTGCGCATCGGCATCGTCGTCGCCGTGGCGACCGTGGTGAGCTACTGGCATGTCTATTCCGGGCTCAAGCAGCAGGCGCTCGACCAGCTTGCCAGCTATGTCGAGGAGCGCCGTGTCCGCGAAAGCATGATCTTCACGCTGGCGCGCGACAATCTGGAAACCTTCGTCGCGGAATACCAGCGGCACATGACGGTGATGGAGCGGCGCGGCCCGGCGTCGCGGTTCGAGAAACTCTTCGTCACGCTGCCGGACGGCACCACCCGTCTCGACAAGGCGTATTTCGCCGAAAAGGGGATCACCGCCTTCGTCGGCAAGCATGTGACGATCACCGAGACGCTGCAGCGCCGGCTGTTGACCGCGCTCGACGTGCTGGAGCGGTTCGGCCCGGCGTGGCGCAGTCGGTTCGCCAACCTCTACGTCGTGTCGCCGGAGGGCGCGGTGCTGATGTATTGGCCCGACCAGCCCTGGGCGCTGAACGCCAGCGATTGGGAAATCCACAGCAAGCTTGCGCTCGCCGACCCGACCGCCGGCGACATCGTCGTCACCGGCAAGGGCAGCCCGGCACGGCCCGATAAGATCGAATGGTCGAAACTGTATTTCGATTACGGCGTCAACGACTGGCTCGTGTCGGCGACGCTGCCGATCAACCGCCGGGGCGCGCATTTCCTGTCGGTCGGCCACGATATCCTGCTGCACGACCTGATCGAGCGCGCGGTGCGCAGCGACCTGGACGGCGCCTATAACGTCATCTTCCGCGACGACGGCCGGCTGATCGCGCATCCGAAATTTATGGATGCGATCATGGCGCAGAGCGGCGGGTTGCGGATTCAGGACGCGGGCGATCCGCATTTGCAGCGCGTCTTCGATCTGGCGTCGCGGCGGGCGCCGGACGACGTTCTGGTCGAGAACAAACTGGATGACGAGCATCTCGCGGTCACGCAGTTGACCGGCCCCGGTTGGTATCTCGTGACGGTCTTTCCGAATGCCACGATCTCGGCCCGCGCCTTCGAGACCGCGCGCTTGATCTTGATTCTCGGCGCGGTGGCGCTGCTGTTGGAGATCGGCATCCTCGCCGTCGTTCTCCGCAGGCAGGTGGCGGCGCCGCTCGAACGCCTGACGCGGGCGACCGAGAATGTCGCGTCCGGCGAATTCAAGGCCGACCTGGATGTGGAGCGCAACGACGAGTTGGGGCGGCTCGCGCGCGCGTTCAACACGATGGCGCGCGAGGTCGACGCCCGCGAGCGGAAGCTCAGCGAGAACAGCGACCTTCTCGCCAATCTGAACAAGCAGCTGGAGCGCGAACTGGCCGAACGCCACCGCGCCGAGGACGAGGTGGCCCGGCAGCGCGAAGCGCTGTATCAGAGCGAGAAGATGAACGCGCTCGGCACCTTGCTGGCCGGGGTGGCGCATGAGCTGAACAACCCGCTGTCCGTGGTGGTCGGGCGCGCCAATCTGCTCGAAGAACAGGTGCGGGACGAGAAGACCCGCGGCAGCGTCGACCGGATCAAGAAGGCGGCCGAGCGCTGCGCCCGGATCGTGAAGACCTTCCTCGCCATGGCGCGGCGTCAACCGCCCGCGCGGGGTCCGCTGCGGATCGAGGATTTGATCCGGGGCTCCTTCGAGGTCGTCGGCTACTGCATCGAGTCCTCGGGCATCCAAGTGGAGGAAAGCTACGACCCCGATGCGCCGGAGACATTCGCCGACGGCGACCAGTTGACCCAGGTCTTCACCAATCTGGTGCTCAACGCACAGCATGCGCTGCTGCAAAAGGACGGCGAGCGGATCATCCGGGTCGCGACCGTCTACGACGAAACCGCCGACGCGGTGATCGCCACCGTAGAGGACAACGGCCCCGGCATTCCCGAGGACATCCGCTCCCGCATCTTCGACCCGTTCTTCACGACCAAGCCGACCGGCGTCGGCACCGGTATCGGTCTCTCGGTCTGCCGCGGCATCGTCGAATCCCATTGCGGCACGATCGAGGTGGGGGCGGCCGCGCTCGGCGGCGCGGCCTTCACGGTGCGCCTGCCGGTTTACGCGAGCGACGCGGTGGATGCGGCGGCGGCGGAGTCACCGGGCAACGGGTTGGCGGAACAGTCGAACCGCGTGCTGGTCGTCGACGACGAGGCGGAGGTCGGCTCGCTGATCCGCGAGATCCTGGTCAAGGCCGGTCACGAGGTCGAGACCACGACCAGCCCGCGTGCCGCGCTCGAACTGCTGACCGCATCCTCCTACGATGTGGTGATCAGCGACATCGTCATGCCGGAACTGAGCGGTCCGGCGCTGCACGACCGCATCAAGTCGACCATCCCCGGCCCGCAGCCCCGCGTCGTCTTCATCACCGGCGACAGCATGGGGGCGAATTCCGCCGATTTCCTGGAAAAGGGCAAACACCGTGTCATCATGAAACCCTTCACCGCCCAAGCGATCCGCGAAGCGGTGCTGCCGTAGGGGCGGTTGGCCGGGTGCGCTGACGGGGCCGGTAACCTCTTCTTAAGCCGCCGTCTTCTATTCTAGGTTCGAAGTTCTCCGCTATGAGGTGTGGTATGTGGCGCTTGCGGACGGTGTTGCTCACGTCCAACCGGTGGAACCCTATGCGGTCGAAATTGCTGCTGTGGAGTACGGCCGTCGCGCTGCCGTTGGCGCTATCCGCCTGTGCGCCGCACACCGACTATTTCGAGACGCGGGCTTTCGAAGTCACGGTTGACCTGACGGCCGAAGGCCGTCGTATGCAGATCACCCGCACCATCGAATGCGAGCCCCGGCGTCGGCGGCACGCGGGTATCAGGCCGTACACCCAATGGCGCGCGGCGACGAAGAGCTTCGGCGAGCGCTTACCGTCGGGTGCGGCGGTGATGATGGTGACGCCGTCCTTCTGCCGCTCCGCCTATCGCAAGCCGGGTATGAAAGGCGACGAACTGCCGGTCTCGCCGGGCCACGTGCCGTATATCGGTTGGGCCGACAACGCCGAAGATCCGTCGGTCGTCGAGACGTATATCTCGCCCGACTATTTCAAACGGCCCGACGCTCGCGTTCGCTATCACGGCATGACCGCGCGCTTGGTGCCGGGTGATGAGATGCAGACAAAAAGGGATGAGATCGGCTGGTTTATGAACTGGAAAACATTGTCCGGGGACGAAACAGCGTACGCGTTATATGCGCAAGCGATTCCTCATCACATATGGAAAAAGATACCAGTTGTGGCGTCGTATGTCCGGAATCTGGAATCGCCAACGCTGTTGCCGCGCAATCTTACTTTTGTGTACGGAAAAGAGTTCAATCTGTTGTACGGAACGAGCCGTCTTCGAAAAGGATATGGACTCTCAGCCGGACCGAGTCCTGATCGGGCATATGATCGAGAGACGGCTCCCAGTGGATCAAGCATTCTGCCGCTTAGACAGATCAAAGGCCGATATTCGGTCAATGGAACGGAGAAGGGCTATTTAGCGTTCTATCGAGTCGTGCATGTCCCTCTACAGCTTCCCAGTGTGAAGTTGCGCATTGGAGATACCGACGTTGAGATACCGGTGCGGTCATCGGGAATTTACGCAGTGTATGTGCCGCAAACTTCGACCATCTACCGGATATTATCCGGCGTGGTCACAAGGTTTCCAAAAAAGCCGCAGGGGTGAGTGGTGGATTAGAAGGCGTCCCGAAAACTCGTAGTTGAATTCCGAACGTCAAACCGCATTCGTTCCACAAATACCGAAATTGCCTCTACCCCAACTCCCGGAATGGGGCGGGGTAGTCGACCTTGGGCGGCATGCTCTTGAAGGCGTTTGGTTTCAGTTCCAGCGCCATGAAGAATTCCCGCGGATACTCCGTCTCGAATGTCTCCGCCGCTGCCAGCGAAAAGCCGAAGCGGGTGTAGTAGGACGGGTCGCCGAGCAGGAAGATGGCGGACCAGCCGGCGGCGGTGGCGCGGCCGATGCTGTGGTGGGTCAGGGCCGAGCCGATGCCTTGCCGTTGATGGTCGGGTGCGACCGATACCGGGGCCAGCGCCAGGGCGCCGGGCGGGGCGGTCAGGGCCGAGAGCAGGACATGGCCGACGATTTTGCCGTCCAGATCGGCGACGAGATCGAAGGCCGCGTCGCCGGACTCGCGTAGCGCCGCAATGAGATTTGCTTCGGCGTCCCAGCCGAAAGCGGCTTCCGTCAGCGTATGGATGGCAGGATAGTCGCTGGCTCCCGCCTCGCGAATAATCATAATATTTCAATGATATAGAGCGGCACGGCGCAGCGCAGTGACCCCGATCATCGGCGGCGCGGTATTACTACCCTGCCACCATCGCCACCGCGTCCTGCAGGCTCACCGGCGCGTCGCCCAGCAGCGCATCCGCCATCGCGGTGTCGTCGTTGCCCATCGCCAGCGGGTCCTGCGGGCGGAGGCGGTGGTCGATCACCAGGCGCGACAGCAGCAGCCGCCGGGCGTCGCCGCCCTGCGCGCCGAGCGCCACGCCTTCGCAGGCCATCAGCACCGCGCTCGCCGTGTGATACAGCGCGTCGGCGGCTTGGCGGGCCATCGGCTGGTTGCCGCTTTTCGCGACCTCGTCGGCGAAGGCAACGGCGCGGTCGACCGTGGCCGACAGCTCGCCCTTGAACTGGCCGGGCAGGGCCGGATTGTCGTGCAGCCGCTGCGCCAAGTCGTCCCGCAAATCCTCATGCGCGCCGACCTTGGCGATGGCGCGGGTGGTGACGTCGAGCGCGTTGATGTTCGACGTGCCTTCCCACAGCACGCCGAGATGCGCGTCGCGCACCAGCTTGGCGTTGATCCAGTCCTCGATATAGCCGTTGCCACCGCGCACCTCCATCGCCCCGGTGGCGACCGTGATGTTGTCGCGGCAGGCGCGGAACTTGAGCAGCGGCGTCAGGATGCGCAGCAGCTTCTGCGCCCGCGCGTCCTGGGCCTTGTCCGGGTGGATCTGCTGCGCGATCAGCAGGGCGACCGACAGCACCTGCTCGGTCGGCACCATCAGCTTCAGGAGTTGGCGGCGCAGCAGCGGCTTGTTGATGACCTTCTCGCCGAAGGCGATGCGGTTGCGGGCCACGGCCATCGCCTCGTTTAGGCAGCGCCGCATCATCCCGGCGGCGCGCACCCCGTGCGACAGGCGCGACAGGTTCACCTGATCCATCATCTGCTTCAGGCCGCTGTTCACGTCGCCCAGCGGATAGGCGACCGCGCCGTCGAAGATGATCTCGCCCGACGCCATCGACTTGCTGCCCATCTTGGGTTTCAGCCGCACGATGCGGTAGCTGTTGCGGGTGCCGTCGTCGAGCCGGCGGGGTAGGGCGAACAGGCCGAGGCCCCGGCTGCTCGCGGGCGCGCCCTGCGGCCGGGCCAGCAGCAGCGCCACGTCGCCGTCGGCGCAGGAACAGAACCACTTCTCGCCGTAGAGCCGCCAGGTGCCGCCCTCGTTGCGCGCCTCCAGCTCGATATTGCCCACGTCGGAGCCGCCGGTCTTCTCGGTCATGAACTGGGCGCTTTTCAGGATCGTGCTCATGTCCTGGGTCATCATGCCCGGCAGGAAGCGCTCCTTCGTCTCCTCGTCGCCGTAGCGCTCGATCAGCATGGCCGAGGTGTCGGTCACCGAGATCGGGCACATCAGCGCGAATTCCGACTGGGTGAAAAGATACTGGAAGACGTATTTCGCGACGGGCGGCATCTTCTCCGGCCAGCCGAACATGCCGGGCTTGTGCGTCATGCAGTGGATGCCGAAATCGCCGAAACCGATCTGCTCCATCTCGCGGTAGGCGGGGTGGAACTCGATCCAGTCCTCGTCCAGGCCGCGCGGGCTGCGCACATGCAGGATCGGTTCGTGCCGGTCGGCGAGGCGGGTCAGGTCGTCCAGCCGCCCGCCCGCGATCTCGCCCAGCCGCTCATAGTGCGGGGTTAGGTGGTCGAGCAGCGCGCCGTCCATGTAGAGCGGCAGCAGCGATTGCAGGCTGCGGTCCAGGGCGAAGAAATTCTCGCCGTGGCAATCGGGCGCGATCCAATCGTCGAGGGTTTGCGGCAGTTCCAGGTCGGTGGCTTCGGCGTGGCTCATGCTGGGCTCCCGGTCGGTCGGCGGTCTGCGGATAGGGTAGCTCCTATCCTAAAGGATGATCCAAGCATGCTGTCCACGGGGTATCGCCGCAACCGATTTATCGGTATCCTTTGATTGCGTTTTACTCAATCAAGGACTCACGCCATGTCCCAGTTTCCGTCTATGAGGGCCTTAAGCGCGTTCGAGGCATCGGCGCGGCATTTGAGTTTTTTGCAGGCAGCGGCGGAGCTTCACGTGACCCCGGGCGCGGTCAGCCGGCAGATCCAGGCACTCGAATCGCTGCTCGGGCGGCCGCTCTTCGTGCGCCACCACAAGCGGGTGGAACTGACCCGCACGGGCCGGGATTACCTGGAGGATATCCGCGCACCGCTGGCCCGGATCGGCGCGGCGACGGCCCGCGTCCAAGGCGCCGATGCCGAGGCGGCCCTATCGATCTGCGCCTATCCGACCTTCGCGATCCGCTGGTTCATCCCGCGCTGGGGCCGGTTCTACGACCGCAATCCCGGCCTGGACGTGCGCCTGACCACGTCGCTGACCCCGGTGGATTTCGCGCGCGACGAGTATGATTTGGCGATCCAGGTGGCCGAGACGGACGCGCCGCCGCCCGGCCTGATCGCCCATAAGGTGACCGAGGTGGACACGATGCCGGTCTGTTCGCCCGAGGTGGCCGCCACGCTGCACGACCCGTCGGACCTGAAGACCGCGACGCTGCTGCACGGCGAGCCGCGTCCGCGGGATTGGGCGCGCTGGTTGGAGACCGCGGGGATCGAGGGCGTGGATGTGGCGCGGGGCCTGCATTTCGAAAGCCTGAACCTGGCGATCCAGGCGGCGATCGAAGGGCTCGGCGTCGCCATCGGGATCGAGGCGCTGGTCCGCGAGGATCTGGCCGAGGGCCGCCTGGTCCAGCCCTTCGCCCCGCTGCGCCGCTCGCGCCGGGCGATGCATCTGCTTTACTCCGAGGCAAAGGCGGCGAACCCGAACCTCCGCGCCTTCCGCGACTGGCTGCTGGGGGAGGTGGGGTAGGGCGGTTCGCTTAAGAGTGATTGATCCTTAGACCATTCACCGTCATCCCCGTGAAAACGGGGATCCATATGCGCCGATGTCTGGATTCCCGCTTTCGCGGGAATGACGGTCAAATTGGAATGCGACCGCCCTCATCCTGAGTCTTTCAAAGGATGCGACCCGGGGCGCCACCGTCCGAGATTTAACCCTCCGCCGCTTCCTTCTCCACATGCTGGATCAGTTGCGCCAGTGCCTCGTAGGGCTGCGCGCCGACCACGCCGTAGCCGCCGGCGACGAAGGTGGGCACGCCGGTGACGCCGATCTGATGCGAGCGCGACCAGTCCGCGTCGATCGCGTCCTTGAAGGTCCGGTCGGTCAGCACGGTCCGGGCTTCCTCGACCGGCAGGCCGGCCTTTTCGACCAGGTCGAGCAGAACGTCGACATCGCCGATGTTGCGGGAATCCACGAAATAGGCGCGGTAAAGCGCGTCGTGCAGCGCGGCGCCGCCGTCCTGCGTGTCGGCCCACTTGCCGAGTTCCTGCGCCAGCCGGCTGTTATAGGTATGCGTGCGCTTGCCGTAGGGCAGGCCCTCCGCCTCGCACAGGCCCTTCATGCGCTGATACATCTCGTCGAACTGTTCCTCGCTGCGGCCGGGGAAAAGCTGCTGCAGGGTCTTTCCCTCCTGCGGCGTGTCCGGGTGCAGCGGGAAATGCACCAACTCGACCTCGATGTCGAATTCCTCCTGGAGTTTCTCGATACGCCCGGTAACGAGATAACACCACGGTCATACGTAGTCGGAGTAGACCTGTAACGTGATCGGCTCGGCCATGACGGCTCCTTTGGTGCGGTGACGGGTAGAACGATAGATTGCCATCCGCCTGTTCAGGTCACAAGCGAGCGACACATCGAAATGGCCGCAGATCACGTCTTGCGTCCGCCGTCGTCTGGGCGCTGTCGTAAACTCGTCGGATCAAGGATTTGGTCTTATCGCCGAACCCTCGAATGACCTGGTGTTCCGTCTGGCTCGGGCACCCCCGGTTTAAGAACGAAAGTTACGGAGTGGGCACCATACAGACCTGCAGGGTAGGTCATCTTTTTGACGATCAGGAATTCTGACGGTGACCGGGAGATTCTCGCTCGCGTTCCTCTAGGGATTATCACCTTGTCCGCACCTGCTCCCGGGACAATTGTCGTATTTCCAACGGTGACGGACTGCTGCGATCCGACCGCCTGCAGTGCGCCGGATTCGAGAAGTTGTGCCAAGCCGGCTTGTTGCGGCAACACCGCGAAGGGTTTCACGGGTAAGCGGGACGTTACCGCCTTGGGGTCGATCTGTACCAACCCGCCGGGACTAAAGCGGAGCATTGCTCTCCACAACGGCGCTCCCGGGCCTTGCTTGGGCAGGTTTACGGCGCCCTTGTAGCGGGAACTTTTTTCAAACACCGCCGAAGGAAGGCGGACCCTTCCGACGGAATAGGCCCCTGTCGTTGTGTCGGGTGATTTACCAAGGAGGTGGTTGACCTGGTTTGCTACCTTCCGCGCCTTAGGTCCGGCCATTCGGTAGAAGTCATGTAGGCAACTTGCCGCTGGTGGGATATGGACCTGCTGTGATGGCAATCCAACGACGCCGACCCGAGGCGTGCCGCCCGACTTCTTTTGCGCGGACGAGATGACAACCTGGGCGATCCGCTTGGTCGCACCGGAAAACCGCCAAATCATCGAATGGTAGCTGGAAATCAGGATGTAGAGCGGATCCTTTCCGGCATCAATCACGATATCGGCGACATGTACTTCCTCGTCGTCGCCGCCAAGCGCCGCCGTGGAGAGGGCCTTACCTTCATAGGCACCCAGCAAAACGATTTTTGCCATTTCCGGCACCTTGGGAAATGCACACCTTTCGCGGGGCGGCATGCGAAGCCGCGACGATCGCGCCCGAGAGGTATGGCGCTGCCGGACAAGCTTCATGTATTCGTCGATTTCCTTTTTTGAGAAACGTTGGTCGCCGTCTCGATCAATCTTCGCTATCACACGATCCGAGACAGTCATGAATTCCATCTCCGAGATCGTACCGTCATCGTCAAGATCCATGGTGTCCGGGATATTACGGCGTCGATGTCGAAGTTTGTTGAATTGCTGAACGACTGTTCTGTTCGCTTCTTCCAGTGCCTCTTGGAACGTCACTGTTTCATCATCGTTCTTGTCAGCTATGAGCGATTTGTCGACAAGTTTTCGGAGGATTTCGTCCGATTGTTGTGGCGTGGGTTTGAGCAGTATGCCGCTGCTGTTTATCTGCTGACGGGCTTTCGATCCGAACTGCAGTTCGAGTTCTGCACGGGTAACCCGTCCGTCGCCGTTCAGGTCATTTTTTAGCCATCGGCCGATTGAGGCCGATCTTTGTCGTGCTATAATAAGTTGTATATTAAGGTCATGGTCGGAATCAGATATGCCATCGCCGTCGAGGTCCAAGGCGAGATATCTTGATCTCAATTTTTCACGCAGGTCCGGTACCGATACGCGGGTGTTCAGCTGTCGACTGACTTGCTGTTGAATCCAGAGCTCGGCGCTATCGGGGGTTGCTTGTTGGGCAATTAGGGAATTGATTAAAAATAAAAAATTCGAAAAAATCAATGATACAAGGAACATCCGAAATTGCATCTGAATTCCTCAATGGCGATTCGTCATTGTCGCAGATTTTGCACGATCTCGACCGAATGGGATCGACGGCTGGCTGTCAAAGATAGCACAACCTTAAACCGATTCTATAGGATGATAATACAACGATATTGCTCAAAGCTTAATCGCGGCATTAAATCTCTTCTCGCCAGCGGCTTTTGATAGCCGTCTACCCCCGGTTCCCCAACACCGAGAGCTGCAGCTTGCTCAGCGGCGGGTTCGCGCCGGGTTCGTTGGCGTCGATCCAGGCCTTCACCGGCACGTTCGTGGCTTCCGAAATCGCGTTGAGTTTCTGCAGCGAACTCAGGTCTTCCCAACGCTTGGGCGTGACGCCAGGCACCGGCTCGATGCCGGCATGGGCGCGCTGGCCGATCTCGATCACGGCGGGGTAGAGGTTGGCGAGGACGGCGTCGTAGACCGGGTCGTTCGCGCGGGCGCTGGCGTCGTCTTGGACCGAGGTGTCGTGCTTCGCCTGAAACGCATTCTCCAGCACCAGGGCGGACGCCTCGAAGTCGACCTCCGCGCCGTTCTCCTGCTCGATATAGACCGTGTCGCCGTCGATCTCGACCACGGTCCCGACCACATTGCGGGAAACGTTGCGGACGGTATCTCCAACCTTGAACATTTCTATCGCCGTGCTGCTGTGAAGTTACGCGCCACTACTATCAGGTCCGGTGTCCGGCGGATAGCGTTGTTCGGAGGCGGAGCGAATGCCGTCGCTATTGCTTTCATGCCGCCGCATCGGGGATGATGGTCGCGCAATCCGACACGCCGACACGAGTGGCCCCGTGGTCGATATCGACGCCGCCGCAGCGATGAACGGTGCGGCGCTCACCGAGGTCGAGGACCTGTCCTCCCGTCATTCTCCATCGCCTGATCCGACGATGCGCGCTCCAAAAAGGACTATTTTTGTCGAAACCAACGCCCTCCGATTACATCCGCGGCGCGCTTTACGGTCTTGCGGCCGTGGGCATCTGGGTGTCGTGGATCATCACCGTGCGGCTCGGGATCAAGACGAGCCTCGAACCCTTGGATATCACGGCAATTCGGTTCGCCGTCGCCGGATTGATCTTATTGCCGTATTTGCTGAAGAAGGGCCTCGCGGTCGACCGGCTGGGCGGCGTGGGTCTGGCGGCCGTCCTGCTGGGCGGCGGCGCGCCGATGGTATTGTCGTCCTACGGCGGCCTGCTCTTCGCGCCGTCGGCGCACGCAGCCTCCCTGTATACCGCCCTCATCCCCCTGTATGTGGCCATCGTCGCCGCCGTTGTGCTCGGCGAGGCCTTCACCGCCGCGAGGCGGATCGGGCTCGTCTTGATCGTTGCCGGCGTCGTCGGGATCGTTTGGGGAGCGGGCGCCACGATTGGATCGCCGCAGAACATCGGGCATGCCATGTTCATCGTCGCGGGGCTGATGTGGGCGGGCTACACCGTGGCCATGCGGAAAGCGGGGTTGGGCGGGCTTCATGTTGCCGCGATTGCCGCGGTCGGGTCTTTGATCACATACGTACCGTTCTATGCCGTTGTCGTTGGGCCCCGGATGTTCGCCGCGCCGTGGCATGACCTTGTCTTGCAAGCATTCGTCCACGGCATTCTGGTGGCCATCGTTTCCTTCGTGTGTATCGGACGCGCGGTCAGCATTCTCGGCGCGTCAAACGGTTCGGCGTTCGCGGCCTTGGCCCCGGTGATTACCGCGATCGTTGCCATCCCGATTCTCGGCGAATGGCCGGTGACGAGTGACTGGATCGCGATGGTCCTGATTTCGGCTGGCGTCTACGTTGCCAGCGGAGGGCCGTTGCCGATCCGGCGGATCGGTCGCCGCGTGCGACGCTTGCGCTAGCAGGCGTGGAAGAATCGGTCGCAATGTCGAAGGGTTCGTTACGTGCTTTGCCGGTATTTGCCTCGGCAAGGCCGCATCGGGGATGATGGGAAATCAATCCGAGAGGAGCGATCCCATGGCCGAATTCGACTTCCGGCCCGGCGACGGGCCAATCGGCGGCGAGTTCCTCGGCGTCGACGCCGCCGCACCGATGAGCGACGAAACCTTCGCCGAGATCGAGAAATTGTTTTACGACCGCTCGGTCGTCGTGTTCCGCGACCAGGACCTGACGCCGCAGCAGCTCGTGGCCTTCTCCGCGCGGTTCGGGCCGCTGCAGCCGAATGTACGGGCGGAAATCCAGAACCCGGACGCGCCGGAGATCACGCTGATCTCGAACATCACCGAGAACGGCAAACCGATCGGCTCGCGCGACGCTGGGCGCTACTGGCATTCGGACCTGTGCTATCTCGGCGAACCGAGCAAGCTGACCCTGCTGCACGCGCTGGAGGTGCCGGAACGCGACGGCGTGGCCTATGGCGATACCCGTTTCGCCAGTGCGCCGGCGGCCTACGACGCGTTGTCCGACGATATGAAGGCGCGGCTCGACGGGCGCAAGGCGGCGAACAGCTACCGCTACATGTGGAACCGCAAGGCGCGGGAGTTCGGCGTGCGGCCGGTCCTCAGCGACAAAGAACTGCAGCAGTATCCCGAAGACGCGATCCATCCGATCGTCCGCACGCATCCGGTGACCGGGCGCAAATGCCTTTATGTCTGCGAGGGCTACACCAGCCACATCGCCGACATGCCGGGAGCGGAAAGCGACACGTTGCTGCAGGAGCTATTCGAACACGCGATCAAGCCGGAATTCGTATACCGGCACAATTGGCGGCTTGGCGACCTGCTGGTCTGGGACAATTGCGCGGTCCAGCACAAGGCGACCTTCGACTATCCGCCGGAACTGCGGCGGCGCATGCAGCGCTGCGCTGTCGAGGGATCGGTACCGTTTTGATGGAAGGCCGACGGGGACAAGCCGCGTCGGTGCGCTATAGTCGGAAGATGACGCCGCCGCGCCCCGACATCGACGCCTTCCTCCGCCGCATCGCCACGGAAGTGCGGGCGGCGGACCCGGCGGGCGAGATGTCGCATGACGCGATCGCGGCCCATCTCAACGGCGCAGGACTGACGACGCGGAACGGCCGGCCTTGGACCGGGGCGATAGTGGAGAAATTCCTCAGCAGTCCCGCCGCGCAACGACATCTGGCGGACGAACAACCGGAGTGACATGCATGGTAACCGGCGACGATATCCTGGGGTCTTGGGTCATGGTGGACAGGGGCACCGACAGTGAGGAGGACGCCAAGCAGGCGCTCGAGCGCTATGGCGACGATCCGCAAGGCTTCATGATCTTCGCGCCGGACGGCTGGATGAACGCCATCGTGTGTTGGGGCGGGCGGCCGGAACTGCCGGGCAATCCCGCGTGGCATGCCGACGCGCCCGAGGCCGAGAAGGCGCGGGCCTATGACACCTATTTGTCATACGGCGGGCAATGGACGGTCGAGAACAGCCGGCTCTCGACGCGGGTCGCCTATGCGCTCAACCCCGGCTGGATCGGCGGCGACCAGGAACGCGATTTGGAAATGACCGATGACGGCCACCTGATCCTGAAACTGTCGCGCGCCTGGCCCGACGGCCGGGTCATGCATGGCTGGGTGAAATGGAAACGGGCAGCGTGACCCGCAGCGGTAATTGCGTCACTGGTTGTGGGCGCGGTGGATCAGGTCTTTCAGCAGGTCGAGATTTTCCACCTGCATCGGCGTTTCGCCTTCGTTGATCTGGCGGTCGATTTCCACGACGGCGTTGTTGCAGGGCGTCCGGATGCCGTGCGCCTGGCCGCCGCGCGTCACCAGGCCGCTGATCAGGTCCATCTCGCTCTTGCGGCCCTTCTTGTGGTCGTGGATCGGCGCGGTGGTGCCGTGTTGGCCGATATGCCGCATCAAAGTCTGCATCGCGGTCAGCAGCGCTTCGTCGCCCCCGCCGGCGATCTCCTCCGCTGTCAGGCCGAACACCGGCTGCATCTCGTAGCCGAGGGCCTCGCCGACGGCCATGGACTCGCGCCCGAGTGCGACGCAGATCTCCAGCATGCCCGGCAAGTCCTTGGCCTTCCAGTTGGTGATGCCGAACAGGCCGAACGGCCCCATCACCATGGTGTTGGTGATCAGCTTGGTCCATTTCGCGTCCTGAATCTTCTCGCTGATCTCGATCTTGGCGAAATGATCCATGACCGCCTTGATTTCCTTGACCCGGGATGTCACCGATCCGTCCAGTTCGCCGACCGCGAACCAGGTGCCGTCGCGTGTCGTGTCGCGTTGCAGGATGCCCGGCTCGAAGATTTCCGCGGACAATTCGACGACGCAGCCGACGGTGCGCTCCCGTCCGACGATGGAGGCGATGGCGTCGTCGTTCATGCCGTTCTGTAGGCCGACGAGAACGCCGTCGTCCTTCAGATAAGGTTCAATCAACTCCACGAGCCAGCGAGTGTCGTAGGACTTGACCGCCAGGAACACGAGGTCGTAGGCCGGCACGCGCGACGCCAACTCGTGCAGATGGATGGCGTCCAGCACCGCATGCACCTCGCGGTCCGGCATGGTGACCGTCAATCCCGTGGTGCGGACGGTCTCGACCTGTTCAGGCCATTGGTCGATCACGGTTACGTCGAGGCCGGCTTCGGTCAGGTCGGCGCTGACCGAGCCGCCGATCGCGCCGCAGCCGATGACGGCGATTTTCTTGTCTGACAGGTCAGGCACGGCTCGGCGCTTCCCCGTGCTCCTTGATGTAGCGTTGCCGCTGCGAGATGAACAGCACCACGAACAGCACGAGCCCGATGATATGGGTCAGCCAGTTCGGCCAGAACAGGCAGAAGGTTGCCACGCCCCAGAGCAGACGCTCCGGCCAGCCGATCTTGACGTAGAGGAACCCGACCATCAGCGCCGCCATGCCCATGAACCCGATAAAGGCGGTAATGACCGTTTCGCCGAGATTGAAGGGCTGGTCCAGCAGGAGGAGCGGGCTGAAGGCGAACAGCATCGGCACCACATACATCCCCTTCGCCGTGCGGAACGCGGCCCAGGCCGCCTTGTTCGGCTGGGCGTCGGCGATGCCCGCGGCGGTATAGGCGGGCACGCAGACCGGCGGCGTGAAGCTGCTGTCTAGGCTGAACCAGAACACGATCAGATGCGCCGCCATCAAGGTCAACGCGAAGGGCTCGCCCAGTTCCAACAGCGCCGGCACCGCCATAACGGATAGGACGATATAGGCGGCGCTGGTCGGCAGCCCCATGCCGAGCACGAAGGAGGCGAGGCCCACCATGACGATGCCGAGGAACAAATTGCCGTAGGACAGCGTGATGACCAGCGACGAGAATTTCAGGCCGAGGCCGGTCTGGTACAGCACGCCCATGATGATGCCGACGGAGCCTACGGCTGCGAGGATCGGCAGCGAACGGCGCGCCCCGAGTTCCATGGCGTAGAAGACATTCCAGATGCCGTATCTGATCGCGCCGATGATGTCGCCGGCCGACGGTTTGTTGTTCGGGGCCGTAGCGAAGAGATGGATCGCGCCTTTGACGAATGCGATCAGTACGACGGACGCGATGCCGAGCAGCCCCGCCTGCGGCACCGGCCGCCCGGCCATGATCAGCGCCATGATCACGAGCGGCGGCAGCAGGTAGTACCAGCCGTCCTTTAGGATCGGCATCACCGGCGGGAGCTGGTCCGCGGCCATGCCCCGGACGCCGCCCTTGCGCGCCTCCAGATGCACCATCGCGTAGACCGAGGCGAAATAGAGCACCGCCGGGAGGATCGAGACCTTGACGATCTCCCAATAGGAGATGCCGGTGAACTCGACGATCAGGAAGGCGGAGACGCCCATGATCGGCGGCATGATCTGTCCGCCCGTCGATGCTGCGGTCTCGATGCCGGCCGCGGTTTCCGGCTTGAAGCCGGTCCGCTTCATCAGCGGGATGGTGAAGGGGCCGGTGGTCGCGACATTCGCGTTGACGCTACCCGTGATCGACCCGGTCATGCCGCTGGCGAAAATCGCTGCCTTGGCGGGGCCGCCGCGCAGCCGCCCGGCTGCGGCGATCGACAGTTTCACGTAGAAGTCCGCGGCGCCCATCCGGTCCAGGAAGGAGCCGAATAGCACGAACAGGAAGATGAACACGGAGAACACGCCGACCGGCAGGGTGTAGAGGCCGTCGGTCGTCATGAATTGGTGATCGATGATACGTTCCCAAGTCGCGCCCTTATGCGCCAGCGCGCCGGGAAAATAGGGGCCGAAATAGGTGTAGGCGACAAAGAAGGCCGAGATGGCCGGCAGGGCATTGTTGATCGTCCGCCGCGATGCCTCCCATGTCACGAACAGGGCGATGGTGCCGAAGATGAAGTCTTCGGTCCGGATCGGATCGACGAGAAAGAGCCGACCCAGGAAATAATCCAGATTGAAGATCGGGTAGGAGAGGGCGGCGACGGTGACAAAGAACAAGATCACCGATACCGCGAGGCGCCAGCCTTTCTCGTTGCGGTCGCGGAACACGAGGAACACCAGCGACATGCCGAACAGGTAGGTGACGGTGCGCTGGAAGGTCGATTCATACCCGCCGGTAAAGGCGATGTGAATGTGCCAGACCGCCATACCGACGGCGATAACCGATATCAGCCAATCGACCAGGTTCCGATCATCCGGAACCTGCATGTGGCTTTGTGTTTCGGCGTCCCTTTGTACCGCCTTCGGCGTTGGGTTGCTCATGCCCCGTTCTCCCCCTCATCACGATAATCCCCGCGCGGTGCGAGCTGCAACCACGCGGGGAATACCGTTACCCTAAACGCTAACGACGCTTTATTTCATCACGCCCTGTTCTTTGTAGAACTTCACGGCAGCGGGATGGAACGGGACGCCGAGGTCCTTGGAAGCCTTCTTCAGATCCCAACGCGTGAAGATCTTGTGCACCTCGTGCAGCGTTTTCCGCTTTTCCCAAGCGGTCTTGATGAAGGCGTATACCAGTTTGTCCGGCGTCTTGTCGGTGCCGATGACGATGCCGCTCGTGCCGACGGATTTAACGTCGTTCGGCGCACCCTTGTAGAGGCCGCCGGGGATGACGCAATCGTTGAAACCGGCTTTGATGAGCGCGCCGCGGACGCCTTCGCTCATTTGCAGGAAGGTCAGGTCGCGGGCCAAATGGGCCTGGATGCCGGCCGCATTCGGAATACCCGAGTTGTGATTGTAGAAATCGATGCTGCGCGACCGGATCTGCCGGGAACTCGCGCCAACACCGGCGTAGACGATCTTGAACCCGCGTTTCTCGAGTTCCTTATAGTTGGTACCCAGATGTTTCAGCATCACGCTCGAGACGAACTCGGTGCTGGTGCCTTTCTTGCCCACGCTGATACCCAGCGGTTCCTTCGAGGCCACCAGATCGTCGATGGTCTTGATCCCGGCGTCGAAACGATCCTTTGCCGCGTATTGGTGATAGCAGGAATTGTAGAAGGCGCCGATCATGCGCAGGTTCGCGAATTTTTTCGGGGCGTAGGGGAATTCGCCCTTGATCGCGTTGTTGACTAGGTTGCCGAACGAGAAGCCGATATCCGCGCCGCCGGACCCGATCCGGGCGGGATTGGCCTTGCCCCCGCCGGGGACGACGCTGATCTTTTGATCCTCGTTGTTTTGATTGAAGACTTCCGTCAGGCCTGCGCCCAACCGGCCGAACGTGCCGCCGAGCGAGCCCACGGCCATGGTGTATTGATCGGCGCTCAGCGCCGGGGTCGATAGGCTTGCCGTGCCGAGCCCACCCAAGGCCAAGGCAAAAATTGCTAAACGTCTCATGGTGTTTTCTCCCAGTACGTTTCTTGAAGTGTCGGTATTCAGATATCCAGCTAGTGTTCATGATGACCTAAAACAGTGGAAGCCGTAAATTAGAAACTAGCGGCGGTGATACCGATGACTGAATTCCCCAGGCTGCGGCGGTTTTGATGGGCGCGCCGATTGGTGGCAGATTGGCGGGTGTCCACGCGCGCCGTCCTGAACGGAACCGGTATCGCAGCTCGTTCGGCAAGCGCATCTTTCAATGCCTGGAATCGTCCCCGTCCGGACTGGAGAGCCATAGATGAGCATTACGCTGTTCGAGAACTTCCGGGCGCTGTTCTACGCGCCTTTTTATGCCGCGTTCGGCATTTCCGCCTATGAGCGCGAGAATGTCGACGTCATTTTGTCGCCGATGTCCGCGCCCGGCGACGGCAGCGCCGCCATTCTCCGCGGCGCCGATGCGATGACGTGGGGCGGTCCCATGCGCGTGATGCGGAATCACGATGAGGATCCGGAAAGCGATCTCGTCTCCTTCTGCGAAGTCGTCGGCAAGGACCCCTTCCAGTTGGTCGGCCGGACGCCGAAATCCGACTTCAAGATTCCCGATCTCGTCGGTATCCGGTTCGCCAGCTTTCTGGAGGCACCGACGCCGTGGCTCTGTTTGCAGGAAGACCTCCGGCGCGAAGACATCGATCCCGGATCTATCGATCGGACAGGCGACCTGCCGGTCACGGAGATCATGGATCGTTTTCGGGAGGGCGACTTCGATTTGGTGCAGGTCCCGGAACCCTATGCCGAAGAGTTGGTTGCCGGGGGACACGGGCACATCTGGTACGAGACCGCCTGGCGGGGGCCTTGTTGTTATACGACATTCAGCGCCAAGCGCAGTTTCATCGATGCCCACCAGGAAGCAGTTGGTGCGATTTATGCGGCCCAGGCGGCGACATTGCGGTGGATACACGACGAGACGGCGGCGGAAATTGCGAAGGTCGTCGCCCAGTACTTTCCCGACGTGCCGCCCGAACAGCTCACGCAATCGATCGATCGCTACAAAAGCGCCGGGTTGTGGAGCCGGAACGCCGCCATCAGCAAGCCCGGTCTCGAGCGGCTGCGGGCGGGGCTGCTGTCGGGCGGCTTTATCGAACGCGCGATCCCCTATGCGGAAATGGTCGAGACCCGGTTCGATACGCCTGACTAAACGCGGCGTAGCCGCAAGGGTCGTAAGCGCCGCGCCGGCTTCGCCGACCCACACCACAGAAACCTTGCCAAGAAAGGAACACCATCATGCCGTTTTTCGAGAATGGTCCGGCTCGCATCCGCTACGAAGAAACCGGGTCCGGCTTCCCGCTCTTGGTCATTCCCGGCGGCGGCATTAACTCGTCCATCGGTAATCTAAGCAACGGCGCGCCGTTCAACCCGATGGAGGAGTTCGGTGAGAAGTACCGTTGCATCACGATGGACCTGCGGAACTCCAACGAGAGCGAATCGTCTGGGCCGTTGGAGGTCGACCGGCCTTGGGACGCGTTTACCGACGACCATATCGGGTTGATGGATCATCTGGGCATCGACAAGTTCATGGTGCTGGGATTCTGCATCGGCGGGCCGTTCATTTGGAATCTGCTGAAGCGCGCGCCAGACCGCGTCGTCGCCGGCGTGCTGGCCCAGCCCAGCGGCGTGACGCCGGAACTGCCGGATTTGTTCTTCGACGCCAACATGGAAGGGTGGGCGCTGGACATTTGCGCCCGGCGGCCCGACATCACGATGGAAATGGCCGAGGCCTTCCTGGACAACATGTACCGGAACGGCCGCGACTTCGTCTTCACCGTGTCCCGGGATTTCGTGCGCGAATGCCAGACCCCGGTCCTGATCCTGCCGGACGACATTCCCGTCCATCCGTATGCCGTTGCCATGGAGTCGGCCATGCTCGCCCCGCAGGCGCAGGTAAGCCTGTTTCCGTGGAAGGACACGAAGGAGCGCATTCCGCTCGCGATCCGGCACATCCGGACGTTCCTGAAGGCGCATTGCCCGGCGTCGGGCGACTGAGACCTTTACCGCGGCGTCAAATGCCGCGCATCATCCGCCGCTTGATGATCCATCACGCGCAAGACGGATGCGTTCATCATATACACGCTCATCAACGCGGTGAGTTCCATGAGACCGTTTTCGCCGTACCGTTCCCGCACGGTTTGGAAGGTGTCTTCGCTGACCTTGCCGTCCTCGAGGACTTCCCGTCCGAGACGGATGATCATCGCTTCGTCTGCCGTCAAATCGTCCAACGGGCCATAGGTGTCGATCGCCTCGATCGCTTCCTCGCGCGTGCCGGCCGCAAGGCCCCGTTTGACATGCGCGTTCCAGATATAGTCGGCGTTGGCCGCGCGCGCCGCGGTGCAGATGGCGAGTTCCGTTTCCGCCTGCGTCAGGGTCGTATGGTATCGCAGGTGGTCGACAAGGTCCGACAGAAGCTCTCCGGCTTTCCCGGCATAGGTTAGATAACTGCTGGGCGGCGGCATGCTCTTTCGCGTCTCGAGAATGTGACGCACGGCGGCGCGGGTCTCTTCGGGGAATTCGTCCGTGTCGGAGGGGATCGGTAAACGGGGCATTGATTGGGTCCTCGAGTTATTGGCTTGCGCGCCGCGCTCAGGCGAACGCGGGCATGATCTCTTCGGCGAAACACTGCATCAGGCCCGGCGTTACATAGGCGCTTGAAAACAGAATATAGGCGACGCCGCCATCCCGCAGGCGCTCGATTTTCTCGATTATCTCGTCGGGGGTGCCGATCAGCGTGCCGTTTTCCGCGGCTTGCCGCAGGTCGGGGTCGGACGCCATGCTGGAGACATAGCTGCGGTCGGCTGACGTCGCCAGCATGTTCATTCGGCGCAGGGCCTGCATCCGGCGTTCGAGCGCCTGCTCGCGCTCTTCGTCGGTCCGGACGATGGTCATGCCGCGCGCGACGGCGACGGACATCGGGTCGAACGCCTTGCCGGTCGCCTCCACGGCCTCGCGGTATATCCGCAGGCGGTCCAGTGTCAGGTCGAACGTGGCGAATTGATCGAGCAGGAGCGAGTAGCCGTCCTCGGCGGCCTTGCGCAGCGATTCGGGTCGGCCGGCGGCCAGCCATAGCGGCGGATGCGGGTGCTGCACGGGAGGGGGCTCGACGATGATGTCCTCGAAATGCCAGCGGTCGCTGTGGTGCGAAAACCGTGAGTCCGAGATGAGGGATTTCCGGATCAACGCGATCGATTCCTCGAAACGCTCGGTCGCCTCTTCCAGGGGAATACAAAATCGCTCGAATTCGTTCGGCCGATAGCCCTTGCCGACACCGAAGTCGAGCCGGCCGTTCGACAGCACGTCCACGGTCGCCGCCTGTTCGGCCAGCAGCACCGGATTGTGCCACGGCACGACGACCACGGCGGTCCCGAGCCGGATCGTCTTTGTCCGTGCGGCGAGATAGGTGAGCAGGTTGAGCGACGCCGAAATCTGGGCGCTGCCCGTAAAGTGATGCTCGACAAGAAAGATGCTGTGGAATCCGAGCCGCTCGGCTTCCACGACGCCATCGATCAGTTGCCGGTAGCCATGGCTGTCGTCGGACGTGGAGGCACGCAGGCGTTCGCCGCCGTCCGCCGCACCGATGCCGCCGATCTTGGCCGTCGCGCCACCGAACAATCCGAACTTCACCCGGCCGGTCCTTTCGTCCTGCAATAGACCGTTACGCTAACAGCCGAGACACACCGGACCAAGTTCGTCGCAATGCGCGTCCGCCGGATAGGGAAATGTCTTCGGTGGTAGATGAGTCTGATGGCGATGGTATTTATCGGCTTTCCGAAACCAAATCCGCACAACAGGCCAATATTTCGATTCTATTAGAAATATCGTTGAGAATGAGTTCTCCTCGTGTTAGTCAAACACCATGGACACCATCAATGCGTCGCGCTTCATGGAAGCGCTCGGACATGAGAAGCGGCTCACAATTTACCGGCTGCTGGTCAAGGCGGGGTTGGAGGGGATGACCGTCGGCGCGTTGCAAAAGGCGATCGACATTCCTGCATCGACGCTTTCGCATCATGTCGCGTGGCTGGCGCGCGCCGGTCTGATCACCCAGGAACGGCGCGGCCGGGAGATCGTCTGCCGCTCCGACTTCGATTTAATGCACGGATTAATAGGCTTCTTGACCGATGAGTGTTGTGCGGGTGCAGGACCGGAAGCTTGCGCGCCGGCGCTGTCGGACGCGGATGCTGCCTGAATGGTCCTAGACCGAAAGGTCTCGGCGGTTGAAACGATCAGAATGGAAAGAATCCGGTAAGGGACGCGGCCGAGAAAGGGACGGAACATGACGAACACCGAGGGGCCGCTTCAGGGTATTCGAATTCTGGATATGAGCCGAGTGTTGGCCGGACCGTCCTGTTGTCAGTTGCTGGGCGATCTCGGCGCGGATGTCATCAAGCTGGAACGGCCGGGTGTGGGGGACGAGACACGCACCTGGGGGCCGCCCTTCCTTCAAGACGGCGACGGCAACGATACCACCGAAAGCGCTTATTACCTGTGCGCTAATCGCAACAAACGGTCGGTCACCGTGGATGTCTCGAAATCCGATGGCGCTGCACTGGTCCGGCGCCTCATCGACCGATGCGACGTCTTGATCGAGAATTTCAAGGTCGGGGGCCTGTCGAAATACGGCCTTGGTTACGACGACCTGCAAGCGGAATTTCCGAAACTGATCTATTGCTCGATCACCGGATATGGGCAGGACGGCCCGTACGCGGCCCGGCCGGGGTACGACATGATGGCCCAGGGGATGGGCGGCATCATGAGCATCACCGGCGAGGCGGACGGACCGCCGGTCAAGGTCGGCGTCGCGATCAACGATGTGATGAGCGGGATGTATGCCGCGGTCGCCATCCTGTCGGCGATGCGCCACCGGGACCAGACCGGGGTGGGTCAACATATCGACATTTCGCTGCTCGATGCGCAGGTGAGCTGGCTCTACAACCAGGGCCTCAATTACCTGACCTCGGGGGAGGTGCCACAGCGCCTCGGCACCGCGCATCCGAACAGCGCGCCGTACCAGGCGTTTCCGACCTCGGACGGCTACATCATAATTGCTGCGAATAACGACGGGCAGTTCAAACGCTTCTGTGAGGTGGCAGGCGCGATGCACCTGCTGGACGATCCGCGCTTCAAGACCAACCCGGACCGGGTGCGCAACCGGGATGCGCTCATTCCGGTCGTGTCCGAGATCACCCGCGCGCGCACGATCGACGACTGGATCGAGAGTCTTTCGGCGGCCGGGGTCGGCTGCGCGCCGATCAACACGATCGACCGGGTCTTCGACGATCCGCAGGTTCGCCACCGTGAAATGCAGGTCGCGATGGAGCATCCGCTTGCCGGAGACGCGCCGGTGCAATTGATCGGCAACCCGATAAAGATGTCGGAGACGCCGGCGAGTTACCGGCTGCCGCCGCCGACGATGGGCCAGCATACCGGGGACGTCCTCGCCGAGCTGCTGGGGCTGAGTGTGCAAGACCAGCAATCCCTGCGGGACAAGGGTGTCATCTAGGGGCACCGATGGAAGGAATTTTACGATGTCGGTAAAAGTGAATTTCGTCGGATCGGGCGATGCGTTCGGCAGCGGGGGCCGGTTCAACACCTGCATCTTGGTGGACGGGCCGGGCATTCGGTTCACCATCGACTTCGGCGCGTCGTCGCTGATCGGGCTCAACGCGCAGGAGATTGCGCATAACTCGATCGACGCCATCCTGTTGACGCATATCCACGCCGATCACTCGGCGGGTATCCCGTTCATGTTGATGGATGCGATGCTCGGCGCGAAGCGGGACCGGCCGTTGACCATCGCCGGGCCGAAGAACCTGAAGGCGCGGCTCGACGAAACGGCGGAGGTGCTGTTCCCCGGCATGAATGCGATGGAACCCAAGTTTCCGGTCAACTACGTGGAATTGCCGGTTGGCGAGACGACAGATGTGCTCGGCTTGCAGGTCAGCCCGTTCGCCGCCAAGCATACGTGGCAGACGGACCCGACCGTGTTGCGCGTCGGTGTCGGCGACAAGGTGGTGACCTATACGGGCGACGGCGATTGGACGCCGGAGATGGCGAAGGCGACCAAGGGCGCGGATTTGTTCATCGCCGAGTGCTATTTCCATACCAAACCGATCAAATGGCACCTGAACTATTTCGCGATCCAGGAACACAAGGAAGAGTTCGGCGCAAAGCGCATGATCCTGACCCATATGGGGCCGGAAATGCTGGCGATGGCGGATAAGGTGCCCGAGGAATGCGCCCATGACGGGCTTGTCATCGAGTTGTAACGCCGCGTGGCGATACTAGAACCGACGAATGGGGACGAATGATATGACGGTGCGTGTCGGGATCAACGGCTTTGGACGCATGGGGCGGCTTGCCCTGCGCGCGGCCTGGGGCTTCGACCCCGCCAAACCGGAAAGCCTGACGCGGCCGAGCGGCGTGTGGGGCGTTGGCAATATCGAGATCGTCCATATCAACGAGGTGAAAGGCAATGCCGAGACGGCGGCGCATCTGCTCGCTTTCGACAGCGTGCACGGCACATGGCCGGTGCCGGTCGCGGCGGAGGAAGGTGCGATCCGCATTGCGGATACCCGTGTCACCGTTTCGCAGCAGGATACGCCGGGCGCGGTGCCCTGGGCCGATCACGGCGTCGATCTGGTTCTGGAATGCAGCGGCAAGTTCAAGACGCCCGGCGCGCTGCAGCCGTATTACGACGGCGGCGTCAGAAAGGTGATTGTTGCCGCGCCGGTGAAGGACCCGGCGGCGCTCAACATCGTTATGGGGGTGAACGATCATCTCTACGATCCGGCGGCGCATCATCTGCTGACCGCCGCGTCCTGCACGACCAACTGCCTCGCCCCCGTGGTGAAGGTGATTCACGAAGGCCTCGGCATCCGGCACGGTGCGATCACGACCGTGCATGACGTGACCAACACGCAGACCGTGGTCGACGCGCCGCACAAGGACCTCCGCCGCGCGCGGTCGTCCCTTATGTCGCTGATCCCGACGACGACCGGCTCGGCCACCGCCATCGGCCTGATCTATCCGGAACTGCAGGGCAAGCTAAACGGCATCGCCATCCGAGTGCCGTTGCTGAACGCCTCAGTGACCGATTGCGTGTTCGAGGTCGAGCGAGAAACGACCGTCGATGAGGTCAACACGTTGTGCAAGTCGGCGGCGGAAGGGCCGCTCGCGGGTATCCTCGGCTACGAAGATCGGCCGCTGGTCTCGGTGGACTTCGTCAACGATCCGCGGTCGTCGATCGTCGATGCGCTCTCCACCATCGTGGTCGATGGGACGCAGGTGAAGCTGTTCGCGTGGTACGATAACGAATACGGCTATGTCTGCCGGATGACCGAACTGGCGGACAAGGTCGCTGCCACGATGGCACGTGACGCTGAGGCTGCGGAGTAAGAGCAGGCGCTAACCCATGGTCGACATTCGAAATTATGCGATCGTTACGGCCTCCTATTGGGGGTTCACCCTGACCGATGGCGCGCTCCGCATGCTCGTGCTGCTGCATTTCCATACGCTGGGCTATACCCCGCTGGAACTGGCTTTCCTGTTCGTGCTGTACGAGTTCTTCGGCGTCGTCACGAACCTGCTCGGCGGTTGGATCGGTTCGCGTATCGGCCTGAAGATCACGCTTTATGCCGGCATTGCGTTACAGATCTTCGCGCTCTACATGCTGTCGTTGCTTGATCCGGCGTGGGAGCGCGCTTTGTCGGTCGCCTATGTGGTCGCGGCGCAGGGATTGTCGGGCATTGCCAAGGACCTCACCAAGATGAGTTCGAAGAGCGCGATCAAGCTGGTCGTGCCGGAGGACTCGCATTCCGCGCTGTTCAAATGGGTCGCGGTGCTGACCGGGTCGAAGAATGCGTTGAAGGGCGCGGGGTTCTTCCTCGGCGGCGTTTTGCTGGCGTCGCTCGGGTTCGAGGCCGCGCTTTGGGCCATGGCCGCCGGGCTAGCGGTCATCCTGGTCGCGGCGATCGTCTTCCTGCCGGGCGACCTGGGCAAGGCGAAGGCCAAGGTCAAATTCACGCAGATTCTGTCCAAGAGCCGGGCGATCAACCTGCTGTCTGCCGCGCGCTTCTTCCTATTCGGCGCGCGCGACGTGTGGTTCGTCGTCGGCGTGCCGATCTTCCTCTATGACGTGTTGGGCTGGAGCTTCACGCAGGTCGGCGGTTTTCTGGCCGCCTGGGTGATCGGCTACGGCGTCGTGCAGGCCGCGGCGCCCGGCGTCGTCAAACGCTCGGCGGACGGCCGGTCGTCGGAAACGCGGGCGGCGCAGTTCTACGCCTTCTTGCTGACCGCCGTACCCGTGGGCATCGCGCTGGCGATCGAGGCGGGCGTCGATCCGGCTGTCACCATCGTCGCCGGGCTCGCCGCCTTCGGGATCGTCTTCGCGATCAACTCGTCAGTGCATTCTTACCTTATCCTCGCCTTCACCGACGCGGACAAGGTCGCCTTGAACGTGGGCTTTTACTATATGGCCAACGCGGGCGGGCGGCTCGTCGGCAGCCTTTTGTCGGGCCTGTCCTATCAGCTCTGGGGCATCACCGGGTGCTTGTTGACGGCGGCGGCGCTGATGCTGCTGGCCGGAGTGATGACGATCTTCCTGTCGGGCGAACAGCGCCGCTTGGCGCTCGAAGCGAAGGGCGTGTAATTACAGGGCTCGCGGAGCATTGACCCGCACGCCGGCAGTTTCCGTGTAAGCTAGAGGGAAAATCGTGACGGTGATCGATTAAGCCTCGATACAATCGGAATGCGTGTTGAGGTGACGCCGGATGATGCTGCACGGATGCCGTAATGACCGATACCCCTCCCGAAACGGCGGTTCAAACACTGCCGGTTCTCGGGTCCATCAAGGAAACCCACACCGCGGTATTCGGGCAACCGGCACTGTTCGTCAAGGCAGTCGCGTTTCCTCTCCTGCTGAGCATTGTATTGTGGTCTATCTGGAACCGGCTGTCGGAGGTCGAGTCGGCCTTCCTGGATGTATCGGCCTTTTATATCAATCTCATTCCCTATGCGTTCTTCGGCGTGGCGTGGCATCGATTGACCCTCCTCGGACCGGATGACGGACGACCGACCCTGCTGCCGCGTCCGGGCCGACGGCATTTTACTTTCTTCGTTTTCGCTGCGTTGGTTACGTCGATTTATCACTTTCCCCTTCGCGCGGTGGAAACGGCGGTCGACCGCGGGTGGACCATAGAAACGCCGGACATTGGTGAGTTCCTTTCCTGGATTGTGTCGGTTGGGGTCGTTCTCATCCTGTTGGTTTTTTATCTGGGGATACCCTACCTGATGTTCCGGTTCAGTTTCGTTTTCCCCGCCGCTGCCGTGGACGAGCGATATTGGCTGAGGCATTCTTGGCGCCATACCCGGCACCAAGGGTTTCGTCTTTTGCTTTTGGGGGGCGCCGTTGGGGCACCGGCCTACTTGTTGGTACTCCTGATTTCCGTTCAGTTGGACACCCTAATCGGTATCTACGATCCAACAAAGGAACTGTCCTTTGGTTCGATAGACGGCGTTGTCCGTGCGGTTGCCAAATACGTTCTGCTGCCGGCGTTGAGCTATGTCCCCATTGCACTTGTCATTGCGGCCGTTTCGCTTGCCTTCCGAACGCTCACGGGCTGGATTCCTGTGCGGGCGCAACGAGCCTAGTTCTCGCTCGCTGCCCCAGACATCGTCGGGAAACATTCGGTAGCTATTTGTCGCATCCGTTGCGGTGGCTCGGGCGTCACGCCGACGATAGAGTGCCGCAAAACAAACGCCTGGCAAGGGAGGATGCGACATGTTCAAGCAGGATCGGTTTGTCGAGGATTGCAAAGCGGCGGTGGGCGAGGGGCAGAAGGCCATTCGCGAACTCGTCGTCGAAGCGGTCGCGAATCCGTCGAGCATCTGCGCCGAACTGGGCGAGCCGACGCAAGCGGGTGTTTTCCCGCTGTATCAGGACGACAGCCTGACCGTCATCAACTTCATCTGGGCGCCCTGCATGACGCTGCTGCCGCATAATCACAACATGTTCGCGGTGATCGGCATCTATGGTGGGCGCGAGGACAACATGTTCTGGCGCCGCATCAAGGACGCCGAACCGGGCGATGCCATGATCGAAGCGGCCGGGTCCGATTCCCTGGGCGCCGGGCAGGCGGTGACGATGGGTCCCGACATCATCCATTCGGTCGCCAACCCGATCAAGAAACTGACCAGCGCGATCCATGTGTATGGCGGCAACTTCTTCGAGCCGCCGAAGCCGCGGGCGCAATGGGATCACGAGACCTTGGTCGAGGAGCCATGGGACATGAACCATACGCGCGCCGTCTTCAGCGAATATGATGCCCGCTTCAATGCTTGGCTTGCAGCCGGGAAATAGGTCGGCCCCGGCGGTTCCCGGTTTTCCAGCAACAATTGAAACAATTCGCCGCCGCCCAGACAACGGCGGGAAACATCGACGCCCTAAGGTAAGCCGTGGTCGAGGCTGGCGCTTTTGCCGGTTTCGGCACAACAACCAAGGGGCGGAGAGAAGTCATGAGTGTTGTCGTAGCGGAGACGCAAAGCAGCGAGTATGTCGATTTCTGGAACGAGATCCTGGTTCCCAAGTTCACCCGGTTCAAACACATCCTGGTCGATGGATTGACGCACCACAGCGCGGCGATCTTTCCGACGCTTCCGGTCAAGGCGGGCGACAAGGTGCTCGATGTGGCCTGCGGCTTCGGCGATACCGCGGTCGATCTTGCCGAGCGTGTCGGGCCCAAGGGAACGGTCATCGGTCTGGATTGCTGTAACGCCTTCCTGGAATATGGCCGCACCGACGCCGAGACGAAGGGGCTGAACAATGTCGCCTTCGTCGAAGGGGATGCATTGGTGGAGCGGTTCGACCCGACCTACGATTTCGTGTTCTCGCGGTTCGGTACGACGTTTTTTGCCGATCCGGTTGCTGGCCTCCGGAACATGCGGTCGGCGCTCAAGCCCGGCGGATTGATGACGCATATCGTCTGGCGGACGCCGGCGGACAATCCCTGGCTCAGCATGGCGAAGGGGGTCGTTCTCAATTATCTGCCCGCGCCCGGCGATGATGCGCGCCACTGCGGCCCGGGGCCGTTCTCGATGGCGGACCGGGAGATGACCGCCGATATGATGGCCTCCGCCGGCTACGAAGATGTCACCTTTGAGCGGGTCGACGCACTCGTCTTGGTCGGCCGCACGGTTCAGGACGCCATCGATTTCCAGCTCGCGCTCGGCCCGGCGGGCGAGGTTTTCCGCGAAGCCGGTGATGAAGCCGAAGCGAAGCGCGGAGAGATCGAAGCCGCGCTGGCCGCGGCGATCGATGCACAGAAGCAGGAAGCCGACGGCATCGTGATGGACTCGTCGTCCTGGGTCATCACCGGCCGCAACCCCGAATAGAGTCATCGCCCGCTGGCTGTGGAGTCGGATCCGCCGGTACGGAAGCGGTTGGGGTGCCGGTGTGATATGCTCCCGCATACTTTCGTTGAGCAGGTGAACTTTCCGATGGAATTGGGTGAAGCCCGTGAGTGACGGTCGGGTTGTGATCGCGGGCGCGGGTCCCGCCGGGCTTGTCAGTGCCACGATTCTCGCCCGGGCGGGCGTGTCCGTGATTGTCCTGGAATCCGAACCTACGCTGCCGCTGAACTTGCGGGCGTCCACCTTCCACCCGCCGACACTCGATATGCTGGACGACCTCGGTGCCGCGCAGCCGTTGATCGAGCAGGGGTTGAAAGCGCCGACGTTGCAATTTCGGGACCGGCCGACCGGTCTCATCGCACAATTCGACTTCGGCGACATTGCGGATTTGACCCGGCATCCCTTCCGCGTTCAGTGCGAACAGTTTCGATTGAATCAGGTGCTGCTCGAAACACTGCGAACGATGCCGCAAGCGGATATCCGGTTCGGCGCCCGTGTTGTGGGGGTGGAGCAGGATGCGGAAAGCGCGACGGCGATCCTGGACCAAGGGCAACGGGTGCAGGGACAGTATCTCATCGGCGCGGAGGGCGCGAACAGCGCGGTGCGGGACTCGTCGGGCATCCAGTTTGACGGTTTCACATGGCCGGAGCGGTTCCTGGTACTCAGTACGCCATTCGATTTTTCCGAGCCGTTTCCCGACCTGTGCTGCGTCAACTATGTCGCCGATCCGGAAGAGTGGTATTTCCTTTTGAGGGTCCCGGGATTGTGGCGGGCCATGTTCCCGACCGGCGCCGACGAGGACGACGAAAGCATCATGTCCGACGCAACGGCGCAGCGCAGGCTGCGGCGCGTCTTCGACAGCGGACAGCCCTACGACGTGAAGCACAAGACGCTCTACCGCGTTCACCAGCGCGTCGCCGATCGCTATCGGGCGGGGCGCTGTTTTCTGGCCGGCGATGCGGCGCATATCAATAATCCGCTCGGCGGCATGGGGATGAATGGCGGCATTCACGACGCGCACAATCTCGCGAGCAAGCTTGTGCAGGTCCTCGCCGGAGACGCCGGGGACGACCTGCTGGACCGGTACGAGAAGGAACGCCGGCCGGTGGCGCTGGAATACATCAACAAGCACACGATCCGGAACAAGCGGAACCTGGAAACGGATGATCCGGAAGAGCAGGCGTCCTTCCGGCGGGAGCTGCGCGAAACGAAATCCGATCCGGCGAAGACGCGGGACTATCTGAAGCGCGTGTCGATGATCGCCAGCCTCGAGCGGGCGGCGTCCATCTAAAGCGTCCCCCGGTGGTTTTGACCCGAATACCCCATCCGAAGATACTGAAGCTTGTGAAGAAAGCAGGCTGAAGACGGAGGAATCGGCGTGATGGAGAGCGGACGTCCAAACGGGTTGGCGACGCCGATTGCCGGTGCGCTTGGCGCCGATGTTCGGGGCATCGACATCTCCGAACCGCTGTCCGATGACGTGTGGGAGCCGCTCGCCGCTGCATTTCTTCAGCATAAGGTCCTGGCAATTCGGAACCAGACGCTCGATCCGTCGTCCTTCCTGGCTTTTGCCAAGCTTTGGGGCGACGTCCATTTCTATCCTTATATGGACGGTTTGGCGGAAGAACCGGAGGTTTTCGAAATCCTTGCAAAGCCGGATGCGCGGCGGTTTTTCGGCAATCGTTGGCATTCCGATCAGATGTACGACCCCAATCCGGTCAAGGTCACGCTGCTCTACGCCAAGGACTTGCCTCCGGTTGGCGGCGATACGCTCTTCTCCAATCTGGAACTGGCGT
This sequence comes from Alphaproteobacteria bacterium, assembly GCA_965228425.1. Classification (GTDB taxonomy): domain Bacteria; phylum Pseudomonadota; class Alphaproteobacteria; order UBA8366; family UBA8366; genus JAJFJD01. Next base: position 2,560,211 of record OZ245815.1, read on the forward strand.
ATGAAAGCTTGTCCGACGGCATGAAGGCCATGCTGTCGGGGCTAAAGATCTACTGCGATGGCGCGGACAAGTCGCGGTACGGGGGCATGTCGCGCGAGCAATGGTATGCCAAGGGCGGCATGGCCGAGAAACTCAATGCGCCGGAGCAGGCGCCCGTCATCGGGATTCATCCCTTGGTCCGCACGCATCCGGAGACCGGCCGGAAGTGCCTCTATATCGGCGATCAGGTTCAACGCTTCGACGGCATGTCGGCGGAGGACAGCAAACCGCTGCTGGACTATCTGATGAAGCATATCCAGCGGCCGGAATTTACCTGCCGGGTGCGATGGGAACCGGGTACACTGGTGCTATGGGACAACCGCTGCACCTGTCACTATGCGGTTGCCGACTATGCCGGGCACACGCGCCGCATGCATCGCGTGACGATTGCGGGCGACGCGCCGGTCTAGGGGGACGATACGGGAAAACGGCGCGGGGGCTCGGGGGGCTTCGCGATGAACCGGACGTTATTCGCCTTTTGCATGACGGTCACCGTGCTCGGCGCGGCATGGCTGATCTACGACATTTTCCTGCGGGCGCCGGCGGCGGACTATTCCGCGCAACTCGGCAAAGCCGGCCCGCACAACGAGACCCGCCGGCTGCAGAACCTCCCGCTGGATATCGTTTTCGAGCAAAACCGGTCCCGTGTGATCGCATGGCAGGACGACGGCAACATCCACGCCTGGGATACGGACACCGGTAAATCCCGGCTGATTGTCTGGACTGAATCGCTTTTCGCCTATTGCCGGGCACGCGAACTGCTCTTGATCAATGCCAGCAACAATGTCGTCCTGGTCGATGTCGCTTCGAACGCGAAGCGCCATGTGGTCAGTGGCGCGTACGACCACGCGGCGTGGAGTAAGGATTGCTCTAGCTTCGCCATTGCGGGCGAGGGCTCCCGGACGGTGGAGGTCTGGAAATCCGATACCGCGACGAAATATGCCTCCGCGGCGACCAAAATGTCGGTACGCAACGGGTTGGCCATGTCGAACAATGGGCAGTATGTGGCGGCGGCAACGGGTACTTACAGCGAAGAAACCGATCCCATCGGCCGCCGGAAAGGGCATAGGACCGCTCTGGAAATTTTCGAGGTGTCCGGCGAGTCACAGATGACACGCACCGCATCGTTGAAGGACCCCGAAACCATCCTCGGCATGTGGAAAATGGCTTTCGCGCCGGATGGACAGGCGTTGATCGTTGGGTCGCAGGTCGACGGCAAGTCGGGCCTGCGTACCATCCGGCCGCAGACCGGCGATGTGTCGTGGCAGCAGAACGGTTTCAAGTCCTATTGGGTCCGGGCGGTGGCGGTTTCGCCGAACGGTCAACTGGCGGTTTCGGGTGATGAGAAGGGTTTGTTACGGGGCTGGGACGTGGAAACCGGCGAACGACTTTTCGAGCGCCGCACCGGTCTGGTCATTCAGTCCTTGGCTTTCTCGGAAGACGGCAACTCGCTGGCGATGGCGCTTTGGGATTCCACCATCGGGTTGCTGAACGTGCCGGAGTTGTTGCACCGATAGCGGCAACCGGCGTGATCGTGTTATCCGGCGAAAAGTCGGTCGAACAGAGGCTCCAGCTTGCTGCGCGTCGTTCCGAATTTTCCGATGTGGAATTGGGCGATCCGGGCGTCGTATTCGACGAGCCCAATCTGTTTCCCGCGGTCGAAGATCTTGATTTCCGCGAAATTCAGATACATGGCCATGTCCCAGGTCCACCGCGCGACATAGTTACCGTGATATCGGCAGCCCTTGGGTCGCGCACCGGCGTATGCCGTTGCCTTTACGCCGTGGCGCTCGAACTGATGGATGATTTCCGGCAGGAATCCCGACATATGGACCGCCTCGTTCGTTCTGAGGCAGATCTGCGTCATCTTGGAGACGGACAGCGGTTCGACCCGGTCGTTGATCGAACAGGATGTCAACAGGAGCAATCCTAAGGTAAGCGCGGCCTTTCGCATGTATCGGTCTCCGCCGTGCGGTCATTTCTGGAAAGATCCAAGACTAGAATGAATCGGGCCGCAGAACTTCCACGTCGGCCAGTGTGACGATCCCCATTTGCCGGTCGAGGACTTCGCGCACCATTTTGAGAACGGCGCCGACCTTTTCGCCGTCCAGTACAATCAAGACCTGCACCATGCGGCCGGCGTCCGAGGAGAGGGAGTCGCGTCGCCACGATCCGGCGGCGCCCTTGCCGCCGAGCGCGGGGAGGACCGTGTAGCCGGGCACGTCGAGGCCATCCAACTTCTCCAAAAGCCGGCTCAGATACGGCGCTTCGATAATGATCGAGAGCCGCTTTTTCGGGTAGGTCTGAAAATCCGCCATGTCGAGGCTCCTAGGAAAGCCAACCAGCCAGAGTGATGTAGAACGGTATGCCGATCGTCAGATTGAACGGGAAGGTTACCGCAAGCGATAGGGTCAGGTAGAGCGACGGTTTCGCTTCCGGCAACGCCAGGCGCATTGCTGCCGGAACCGCGATATAGGATGCACTCGCCGTCAGAACGGATAGCATCGCGATCCCGCCCCGGTCGAGCCCGATGAGCGTCGCCGCCAATGCCCCGAGCACACCGCCGACTACCGGCATGTACAAGCCGAACAGAAGCAGCGTCGGCGACAAGGTCCTGCCCACGTGGCGTAGCTCGCGGCCAGCGACGAGCCCCATGTCCAACAGAAACAGGCACAAAACGCCTTTGAACGGATCGATGATGAAGGGGGCGACATCGTCGTAGCCGCGTTGCCCGGTCGCCATGCCGATCGCGAAGGCGCCAATCAGCAGCACCACGGACCCGTTCAACAGGACTTCGCGCCAGGGCGTCGGCTGCGTCCGGCCGCCGTTCCGCGTCCCGCGGCGTGCTAGCCACAGGGCGGTAATGATAGCCGGAACTTCCATGGCTGCGGCCGCAGCGACCATGATTCCGGGATAGACGATTTCCGCTACGTTCAACGCCGCGGTCGCGGCGATAAAGGTGACGATGGAGATGGATCCGTAATGCGCCGCGATGGCGGCCTGATCGACCCGGGATAGTTTCGTCGTCGTCTTGAGCAGGGCGAAGGCGATCAGCGGGATTACGAAGCTCAGGGCGACGGCCATACCGATGACGCGCACAAGGTCGAGGCCGAGCCCATGTTCCCCGGCCGCAACACCGCCCTTGAAGCCGATGGCAAGCATCAGGTACAGCGAGAGAGCCTTGGCGACGGCTTCCGGGATCGCCAATTCGGAACGCGCCAGCGCCGCAAACACGCCCAGCGCAAAAAACAGAACGGGCGGCGAAATCAGATTTTGCGCAGCAAGTGTCAGGTCCAAGTCGGAGGATCCTTGAAGAATGTCATGGAAGGGGCGGCTGACTTTGCCTTTCCGATATAATGCGCTGCGCCCGGCGGTAAACTCAATTCGTTAGGAATTTCTACTCGTGCTGCCGGATTTGCGGATGATCCGCCGCGATGGCGGCGAAGGCGGCGCGCACCGTTTCTGCCCCGCCGGTGTCCGCCGCGTTCATCGTGTCGAATATCCGCGACTTCACGAAGAATCGCCAATGTACCGGCAAGTTTGCCAGGATTGCCGTCAATTCGTCATAGGCATCTCGCGTCCAGCGTTCTTCGTAGTCCTCCCGCTCGGGCCCGAAGTTAAAATGGCCGCGCGGTGGACCGGCGTTCCGCAATTCCGCGCGCAGCGATTCGGTTTCGGCGGTATTCACCGCACCATCGGCGATCACGACGCCGTAGTCGGCGCGTGCCGCCTGCATCGACACGCAGCCGCGTTCCACGTCGCGCAGCACCCGGTCTGGCTCGCGGTCCAGCGGATTGCCACGGCCGCCGCCGCCGGGGCCATAGAATCGCAGCACGTCGCCGGGTTCGGCGGTCAGCGTGTCCTGATTGCCGAGGATTTCTTCTTTCGGCGTATCCGGATTCCGGATGAAGTTCGACGGTCGGCCCGCCTTGCCGCCCAGTATGCCCCACGGACGAAAGCGGGTGCGGTCGCGGTTGCGTGCGGTGATCCGCGTACCAGGCGAGAAAACCTTGAATTCCAGCCAAGTGCCGAGGCCGCCACGGTTTTCGCCGGCGCCGCCGGAATCGGGCGAGAGGCCGTAGCGCATAATTTCGATCGGGACTTCGGCCTCGATCAATTCGACCGGCGTGTTCTTAAGATAGGACGCATCCGCGCCGGAACCGTCGGGCCCGTCCGCATGCGGCATCCCGCCCGCGCCGCCGACGACGGGATCGATCGCGGCGATGATGCGCCGACCGCTCTTGTTGTCGGTGGTCATCACGTTGACGATCGAACTGGACCCGGCCGGGGCGGCCGGCATGCGGTCGGGAATGGCGAGTCCGAATGCGCCGAAGACCAGACTGCGCAGCCGCCCGCAGGTCAGGCTCCGCATGCCGACGGCGGCGGGATATTCCGGGTTCACCACGGTGCCCTTCGGCAGAATGCAGGTGAACGGCCGGGTCAGGCCGCAGTTCAGCATGATGTTGGGGTTCAGCGTGTAAAGGACGTAGTAGACGCCCACCAGCATCAGCGTGTGATGGGCGAACCCGCCGGTCGGCACGTTGATCGACGACGTGAGTTGCGGGTCCGAACCGGTGAAGTCCAAGGTCGCGCTATCGCCGTCGATGGTGAGGGTGAGCGCCAACCGGCACGGGTTGCGTTCGCTGTCCGAATCTTCGTCCGTGTAATCGGAGAAGAAGTATTCGCCGTCGGGCATGCCGCGCAGAATTTCGCGCGCCTGATGTTCCGCGTAATCCATCAGGTCTTCGACGCCCTGATGGAACGTCTCGACGCCGAATTTGGCGACCATCTCCTTGACCTTGCGCTCGCCGGTGTTCATCGCGCCGACGAACGCTTTCAGGTCGCCCCAGTTCTGTTCCGGTTGGCGGACGTTGGTCATCATCACGTCCAGCAGTTCCCGGTTCAGTTCGCCGCGCTTGTACAGCTTGCAGGGCGTGAAGCGGATCCCTTCCTGGTGAATTTCGACCAGGCTGCGCGACAGGCTGGCCGGCACCGCACCGCCGATGTCCGTGTTGTGAATGTGGCCGCAGGAAAACGCGACCAATTCGCCCTCGTGGAAGATCGGCTTCCACATATGCAGGTCCGGCGAATGCGTCGATACGTAGCCGCTATAGGGATCGTTGGTGAAGGCAATATCGCCTTCCTCGTAGCCGTCGTCGACCAGGTCCAGCGCGTTGCCGTAATCGAGGCCGGGAAACCAGGTTGCGCCGAGATCGAGCGGGATGGCGAAGGTCTTCCCGGCCGGGGTCAGCAGGCCGATGGTGAAATCCTCGGTTTCCTTCACGAAGGTGGAATGCGCCGTCCGGTACAGTGTGTAGGCCATGCTCTCGGTCGCGGCGCGGCAATGGTTCGCGAGGATTTCGAGCGTCACCTTGTCGATCGCCATCTCAGGACTCCTCCTGCCATTCGAGCATGATGCTGCCATGTATATCGACCGTTCCCGTGAAGCCGTCGGGGATGCAGCTCGTCGTATCGGATTGCGCGATCACGGCGGGACCGTCGAGCGTTTGCCCGGCAGATAGCCGGTCGCGTTCATAAAGCGGCACGGCGATGCGCTCGCCGCCGAACCACACCTCGATGTCGCGGGCGGGATTCGCCGGCTCGCCGGCATGCGGCAGCGCCTTCAGTGTCGGTTTTTCGATGGTGCCCGCGACGACGAGCCGCAGGTTCATGATCTGCACCTCCGCGTGCGTGTCGCTGAAGGCATAGACCTCGTCGTGACGCCGATGGAAAGCGTCGAGAATGGCCGCGAGGTCGCCGTTGACCAGCCAGTCCGGCTCGAGCGGCACCTCGATCTCGAAGGACTGGCCCGTATAGCGCATGTCCGCGGAAGGGTGCAGGGTATGGGTGCCCGCGTGATGCTGTTCGCCGTGCAGCCAGTCCAGCGCGCGGCCCGACAACTCCTCGAAATCCGCTGGGATGGTGCCGATGGCGTCGTCTGCGGTGGCGAAGACGGTCTTGACGAAGTCGTTTCGGATATCGGCGACCAAGCCGCCGAGGGCGCTGGTCACGCCGGGCGTCGTCGGGATGACGACCTGCCGCATCTGCAGTTCCTTGGCGAGGAAGCAGCCGAGCATCGGCCCCGCACCGCCGAAGGTGACGAGCGCAAAGTCGCGCAGGTCGATGCCGTAGCGCGCGGTGAGTTTGTTTATCTCCATATACATGCCCGACACGGCAACCTGGATGATCGCCTCGGCGGTTTCTTCGACGCCACGGCCGAGGGTATCCGCGAGGGTGCCGATGGTTTCGCGCGCCTTGTCGATGTCGAGGCTCACGGAGTCATAGGCGAGAGCGTGGTGGCCGAGGAAGCCGCAGACGGCGAAGGCGTCGGTAATGGTCGGCCGGTCGCCGCCTTGCCCGTAGCAGGCAGGGCCGGGGTCGGATCCGGCGCTCTCCGGCCCGACCTTCAGCACGCCGAATTCGTCGACCCGCGCAATCGACCCGCCGCCGTCGCCGATCGACGTGACCGAGACGGAGGGGATGTAGAGCGGGAACTCGCCGATCTTCTCGCCCATACCGTATTGCGGGGCACCGTCGATCACCACGGCGACGTCGGCGCTCGTCCCGCCGATATCCAGCGTGATGGCGTTCTCGACCCCGCAGGACCGCGCCACGAACGCACCGCCGATAACGCCGGACGCGGTGCCGGACAGCACCATGTTGACGCAGGAAGTCTTGCCGAGTTCGGCGCTCATGACGCCGCCGTTCGACTTGGTCACCAGCGGTTCGGCGGTGACACCGCTATCCTTGAGCGCGGCTTGTAAGGAGCCGAGATACGCCGCGACCCGTGGATGGACATAACCGTTGATGATCGCCGTGGTGGTCCGCTCGTATTCGCGGATCACCGGCCAGATTTCATGCGATGTGAAGACGAATAGGTCCGGTGCGTCGCGGCGGATGATCGCCGCAACCTGTTCTTCGTGCGCCGGGTTGCGCCAGCCATGCAGCAGCGACACAATCACGCCATCGACACCGCGCGCCTGTGCTCGGTCCAGCGCATCGCGCACGCTCTCGGGATCGAGCGGCGTAAGGATGCTGCCGTCGGCGCGGATGCGCTCTTTGAGACCGAAGACGCGGTCGCGGGTGACCAATGGTTCCGGCCGGGTCGAAAACAGACTGTAGGATTCCGGCATCCGCAGCCGCGCCACTTCCAGCACGTCGGAGAAATTCTCCGTCGTGAACAGCGCCATCCTGGCGCCTTTCCGCTGGATCACGGTGTTCACGCCGACCGTCGTGCCGTGGATGAAGCTCTCGACCGCGGCCGGATCGATCCCGTATTTCTCCGAAAGGCGGCGCATGCCTTCGATGACTTCCGCGCCCGGGTCGGCCGGGGTGGTCAACACCTTCAGCGTCGATAGCTCCTGCGTCGCCGTGTCGAAGACGCAGAAATCGATGAAGGTGCCGCCGATATCGACGCCGACGCGATACGCCATGAAACGGGATCTCTTCCAAGCTAGGCGTTCTGCCCGCGGCCAGGAGGGCCAGGGTGAGGGTTCAGGATACGGTATACGCGGATCATCGCAAATGTGCGGTGGTCCCCTATACTGCGCGCTATGCAGCGGATCTGTGTGGTTGGGTGCAGCGGTGCCGGGAAAAGCACGTTCTCCCGGCGGCTTTCGGCGATTACCGGGCTGCCGAACGTATCGCTCGACCGTCACTACTGGCAGGAAGGTTGGGCCGTGCCGTCGCAGGACACGTGGCGGATGATTCATCAATCCCTGATCGAACGTGAGCGATGGATCATTGACGGCACCTTCTACAGCACGATAGAGCAGCGCTTAGCGGTCGCCGATGCCGTGATCTTCATGGATTACCCGCGTCTTCGGTGTGTATGGCGCGTCCTGCAACGAACCGTTCGCTGGTGGCGTCGTAACCGTCCAGAAATGGCCGACGGTTGTTGCGAGAAACTCGATTTCGATTTCCTGAAATATGTCTGGCGCTTCCATAAACGCGACCGGCCGCGTCTTGTCGCGGCCATTGAGAAGTTCGCTGAGGGGCGGCGCGTCTATGTTTTGACGAACGACCGGGAGGCGGAGGTGTTACTGGGCCGGATAGTGCAAGGTTGAGGCGATCCATTTCGCACCGCCCGCAAAAACCGAGTACGCTTGTCGGCAACGTTACGCATGGGATCGGACGGAGGAGGAAAGCATGAAGTCGGCGGAAGCGATTTGCGAGATTCTCAAGCGCGAAGGCGTGGAAATTCTATTGGCCTATCCGGTCAACCACGTCATCGAGTATGCGGCGCGGGCGGGCATTCGCCCGGTGATCGTGCGGCAGGAGCGGATCGGCCTGCATATGGCCGACGCCATCGCGCGGCTGACCAGCGGTGAAAAGGTCGGTGTTTTCTGCATGCAGCATGGCCCTGGCGCCGAGAATGCCTTCGGTGGCGTCGCGCAGGCTTATGGCGAGTCCGTGCCGGTCCTGGTGATGCCGATGGGATACGCCCGGAAAATCGCCCATGTCGATCCCAATTTCAATTCGACGCTCAATTTCAAGCATGTGACCAAGTCGGCCGAGCCGATCACCACGCCGGCGGAAATCCCGAACATCATGCGGCGCGCCTTCACGCAGCTTCGCAACGGCCGCCTGCGGCCGGCACTGGTCGAAATCCCGTCCGATTTGTTCCCCGAGGATTTCGAGGGCGAGTTGGACTACACGCCGGTGCGCGCGAACCGCTACGGCCCGGACCCGGATGCGGTGAAGGAAGCGGCCAAGGTGCTGATCGAGGCCGAACGCCCGGTGATCTATGCCGGGCAAGGGGTGCATTACGCCAAGGCATGGCCGCAGTTGAAGCGGCTTGCCGAGTTGTTGGCGATCCCCGTCTGCACCAGCCTGGAAGGGAAAAGCGCCTTCCCCGAGGATCATCCGCTGTCGCTCGGTTCCGGCGGGTTGGCGATGCCCAAGACCGTCCGGGAATTCCTGGATAATGCCGATGTCATCTTCGGGATCGGCTGCAGCTTCACCACGACGAATTTCGGCGTGACCATGCCCGAGGGCAAGACGGTCATCCATTCGACGCTGGATCCGCTCGATCTGAACAAGAATCTGGTCAGCCAATATCAGCTGGTCGGGGATGCGGGCTTGACGCTCGATGCGATGATCGCGGAAGCCGAGGCGGCGACCGGCGGGAAGGACCGGGACCGCGGCGACACGCCGACGCAGATCGCGGCGATCAAGGAAAGCTGGCTCGCCGAATGGGCGCCTAAGCGGGATTCCGACGAGACGCCGCTGTCGCCCTATCGGGTGCTGCGCGATCTCGCCAACACGGTCGACCGGCCCAACACGATCATCACCCACGACGCCGGCAGCCCGCGCGACCAACTCTCGCCCTTCTGGGAGTCCACCACCCCGCTGTCCTATATCGGTTGGGGCAAGACCACGCAGCTTGGCTACGGCCTCGGCCTCGCGATGGGCGCGAAATTGGCCTGTCCCGACAAGCTCTGCATCAACGTGTGGGGCGACGCGGCGATCGGGTTCACCGGCATGGATTTCGAAACCGCGGTGCGCGAGCGTATTCCCATCCTGTCGATCCTGTTGAACAACTTCTCGATGGCGATCGAGCTCAAGGTCATGCCGGTCTCGACGGAGAAATACCGCAGCACCGACATTTCCGGCGACTATGCAGCGATGGCGCGCGCCTTTGGCGGGTACGGCGAGCGGGTGACCCAGCCGGAAGACATCGTGCCGGCGATCCAGCGCGGTATCGAGCAGACCCAGAACGGCGTGCCCGCGCTGCTGGAGTTCATCACCTGCAAGGAGACCGAGGTGTCGCGACTTTAACGTCGAGCGGTCGATCTCAGGGCGCTAAGTGGCGTTTTTGCAAGCCTAACCCGCGCATCACCCGGAAAAGCCAAGGTGGCAGGTAGTTCAGGCGGATAGCCTCCAGGGCAGCGCCGTCAGCGGTTATGAAGCTGAGCCGGTGTGTGCTGGCGTTCACTGGACGGACTGCCGTGACGGGCAGGGTCTCACCGTTGAGCGTGACGTCAAGCGGTGGAAAATAGCTCAGGCGGCGTTGAAATTCGGTGGCGGAGAGAGCCGTAGGGTCGCTAATCCGTCGCAGGGCTAGCGTGTCGCGGTGCGAAAAATATGATCCCTCGTCCTGTTGCGGCAGCGGTTCTATTGTCTCCGCCTGCATAGCATCCAGCAGCTTTCCGGCATCGGCGCAAGCGGCGGCAAGTTTCTCGCGCTCTACGGGGACCGGGTCGTCGCCGAGCGGTACGGGCACGCGATCGCGCAATAGGATCGGACCCGTATCGATCGTGGCATCCATCAGGTGAAAGGCGTATCCCGAGTAGGCTTCGCCGCGGTAGAGGGACCATCGCGTCGCCCACAAACCCTTATAATCGGGCAGGTAACCGTTGTGATAATTTACCGCCCGTCGGAAACAGCCGAGCAATTCAGGGCTCCAGATTTGAAGACAACCAAGGTTGAGCGCATCTACCTGATCGGATTCATCCGTTACCCGGCGAATGAACTCTGCATCGTTCACATCGAAGCCGGGCAGCTCGGCGATTTCGACACCATGTTTTCGGGCAATTGCGGTTACGGTCATGAAACTGCCCGGGTAGAACCGTCGTCGCATACTCCGATTGAACAGGGCCTTTACCAGATACCCCATTAAGAAACGGGCCCGATGGATCCAAAGGGGCCTGTCGCGCGAAGTGACGCAGACGCGAACGCGGCGGTACGATTGGCGGTTCCCGAGTGCGGCGAGAAATGAATCGAGCAGGGCGGGTGCGAAACCGACCTGAGGTTCCGCAAAGATGATCAAATCATGCATTTGGATTGAACCGGCGATGAGGCTGGAAGCTATCAAGAAAGCTCGGACTAGCGCAACTTGACGCGGTTCTTTTGCAAGTAATAGCGTCTCGGGACAGAATCCGGGCGTCGGGTGGGATGCGTGTCCCTGTTTAATTCTTTGAAAGGAAATGAAGCGGATGCGGGCGGTGGTTTGCGAAAATTTGGGAACGCCGGGCGATCTTCTGCTCCGTGATCTCCCGGAGCCGCCGGAACCCGGTCCCGGTGAGATCAAGGTCGCGCTGGCGGCACGTGGCGTCCAATACGTCGATGTCCTGATGATCGCCGGCAAGTATCAGACCAAGCCCGATCTACCCTTTATCCCCGGCAGCGAAGCGGCAGGCGAAGTCGTCGCGGTCGGCGATGGCGTCTCCGATTTCTCGGTCGGCGACCGCGTCATGACCCGTCATTCCCCCGGCGCGTATGCCGAGCTGGCGACGATCGCAGCGACGATGGCGTTGCCGGTGCCCGAAACCATGAGTCTGGCGCAGGCCGCGGGCTTCCGATCCGCCTACACCACCGCCTATCACGCCCTCGTCCAGCGTGGGCGGCTGCAGAAAGGCGAAGTGTTGGTCGTGCATGGCGCGAGCGGCGGGATCGGATTGGCGGCGGTCCAGGTGGGCAAGATATTGGGTGCAACGGTGATCGCCACCGGCGGCAGCGACGGGAAACTTGCCGTCGTGAAGGAGAACGGCGCCGACCACGTGATTAACATTCGGGACGGATTTCGCGACCGGGTGAAGGAGCTCACCGACGGGCGCGGCGCGGACGTGATCTACGATCCGATCGGCGCGGAAGTGTTCGACGAATCGATGCGCTGCTTGAACTGGGGCGCGCGAATTCTCATCCTCGGGTTCGTCGGCGGCAAACCGGCGCTGGCGAAGACCAATCACCTGCTGATCAAGGGCGCGGCGGCGGTCGGCGTGCGCGTCGGCGGGTTCAATGAATTCGAACCCGAAACCGCGGCGGCGAACCTCGAGGTCCTCGTGGAATGGGCCGAAGCGGGGAAGATCACGCCGCATGTCTCGCACACGTTCCCTCTCGACCGGTTTGCGGACGCCATGCAGGCGATCATTGACCGTAAGGTGGTCGGCAAATGCATTCTCACCAATTGATCGATGGCCGCCGCGCCGCCGTAACATCACCGAACAGGAGAGCCTCATGATCGCGAAGTGGATTAAAGTCCGCATCAAGCCGGAAAAACGCCAGGAGTTCCTCGACGCCATCGAAGTCGACGCCTTGGGATCAGAGCGGGACGAGCCGGGCTGCGTGCGGTTCAACGTGCTGCAGGACGATTCCGACCAGAACGTCTACTACTTCTACGAAGTCTACGTGAACGAAGCGGCGGTGGAGGCGCATCGCGCGGCCCCGCACTACGCCGTCTGGCAGGCCGCCGCTCATACACTGGACGGACCGGTCGAACGCGTCGAGTGCCAGTCCGTATTCCCCTCCGATCCAGCCTATTGGACAGGCTCGTAAGGTCGGTTCCGCAGGAGAACGCACCGCGGTAAGGCGAGGACAAAACCGGATGGAAACATTCGACTATGTGGTTGTCGGTGCCGGGGCCGCGGGATGTGTGTTGACCAACCGTTTGACCGAGAACGACGCGGCGACCGTCTGCGTGCTCGAGGCGGGCGGCAAGGACTGGCATCCCTACATTTCGATCCCGGCAGGCTTCGTCAAGAACGTCTACAGCGAGAAATTCTCCTGGCCGTTCAAGACGGAGCCATCCGATGCGCTTGATGGACGGTCCGTCGCGGTGCCGCAGGGCAAGGTGGTCGGCGGGTCGAGTTCGATCAACGGGATGATCTACAACCGCGGCCAGCGGGCGGATTTCGACACCTGGGCGCAGATGGGCAACCGGGGATGGGGCTTTGACGACCTGCTGCCCTATTTCAAGCGGTCGGAACGCCGGTTGGGGCCGGGGGACGACCGGGTGCGCGGACGGAGCGGCGAATTGCCGATCACCGATCTGGACTGGATCAATCCGGTCGCCGAAGCTTTTCTGGCCGCCGCCGAGGGGATGGGGATTCCGCGATCCAAAGACTACAATTCCGGCTTCCAGTTCGGCGCGGGTTATTTCCAGCGCTATATCCACGAGGGCAAGCGGGTCAGCGCCGCCGCCGCGTTCCTGCGGCCCGCGTTGCGCCGCCGGTCGACCGAACTGCGCACGCGGGTTCAGGTCGTAGACCTCGTATTGGACGGGCGCAAGGTGACCGGCGTCCGTTATCGCGACGGGTCCGGTAATGAACGGACGGTTCAGGCGCGCCGCGACGTCATCCTGAGCGCCGGTGCGGTGAACTCTCCGAAGATCCTGCAGCTATCCGGTATCGGTCCAGCGGGCTTGTTGAACGATCTCGGCATATCCGTCCGCGTTCCGTTGGACGGGGTCGGCGAGAATCTGCGGGATCATTATTCGGTGCGCATGACGGCACGGGCGCGCAATGTGCTCACCATCAATGAGCATGCCCGATGGCCCCGGCTGCCGGTGGAGGTCGCGAAATGGATGCTCAAGAAGCCCAGCGTGCTGTCGATTTGCCCAACGATCGCCTTCGTGCACGGCAAGTCGCATCCGGACCTGGAGGATGCCGACCTGCGCATCCTGTTCACGCCGGGCAGCTATCAGGACGGCAAGACCTACGTCCTCGATGATTATCCCGGCATGACCGTCGGGGCGGCGCAGCCGCGCCCGGAGAGTTCGGGCTATGTGCGGGCGGTATCGCGCGACTCGGCCGACGCGCCGGTCGTGCAACCGAACTACCTGGCCGCCGAGACGGATCAGCGCATCACCCTCGCTGGACTGCGGCTCGCGCGCGCCATCCTCAAACGCCCGGAGCTTTCGGAATACTACGACGCGGAAACGCTGCCCGGCCCGGACGTTCAGACCGACGATGAGCTGCTTGATTTCGCGCGACGGCGCGGCAACACCGGGTATCACTTGGTCGGCACCTGTCGCATGGGACCAGCGTCGGACAACCGGTCCGTCGTGGACGACCAATTGCGGGCGCACGGTGTGGAGAACCTGCGGGTGATCGACGCCTCGATCATGCCGATGCTGCCCTCGGCCAACACCTTCGCGTCGACGATCGCGATTGCCGAGAAGGGGGCGGATATGATCCGGGGGCGGGCGGCGGCGGCGTAGGGCCGCCGCTACGACGTCATCATGCCGCGCGACATCGGCCGGTAGCTATCGAAGGCGGGGACGTCGAGGCCGGGAACCTTCCCATATTCGTCCCAACGCCGGATTGCGACGGCGTTTGGGTGGTCCGGGATCGTCTGGAACCCGGCAATCTCGGTCGTATCCATCGGCCTGTTTGCCGGATGTGAGGCTCTCCTCTACGATTCCTGCTGTTTGATTAAGGAGTATTACCTGAATGGGTATGACCGCGGTCGAGAAGATCATCGCGCGGGCGAGCGGAAAAGAGTCGGTGAAACCGGGTGACCTCGTGTTCCCGGACCCGGACCTGATCGTCATTCACGATGCACTTGTGCTGCCCAGCAAGAACGAGTTGGACGAGATCGGAATCGACCGGCTGAAATACCCCGAGCGGGTCGTCATGGTGACCGACCACGAGGTGCTGTACACCTCGCAGCGCGCGGCGGAGATCGGCGCCACGATCCGCAAGGCGGCCCGCGATTGGGGCGTGGAGCAGTTTTACGATGTCGGCCGGGGCGGCCATGGCCACATCTTCCTCAACGAACGCGGGATCATCCTGCCCGGCATGTTCGTGTTCGATAACGACCGACACACGACGAACCATGGCGTGATTGGCGCGTTTTCGCTGCGCGTCGGCGCCGAGATCACGCGGGTGCTGGCGACCGGCACCGTATGGACGGTGGTCCCGAAAACCATCCGGATGAGGTTGACCGGAAAGCTGCAGCCCGGCGTCTATGCGCGTGACGTGGGCTTCCGCATGGCGGCGGGATTGCGGGCCGGCGGGTTCTACGGTGTGGACATGGACTATCGCGTCTTGGAGCTTTGCGGGCCGGGGCTTGATCAATTCACATGGGATGGCAAGCAGGCACTCTGCACGTCCCCGACCGAGGTGCGGGCCATCGGCGTGTTCATTCCGCCGGATGCCGCGATGCTGGAGCAGATATCAGCGGTGGCCAAGCGACCTTTCGAGCCGGTTTATAGTGATGGCGACGCAGTTTACGAGGCGGACTTGGAGCTTGATCTGAGCGACCTCGAACCGCAGGTCTCGCTGACGCATGGCGCGTGGAACGGCGTCGACCTGTCCGAGGTCGAGGGCACGGGCATCGATCACGCCTTCATCGGCTCCTGCGGGTCGGGCAAATGGGAGGATTTGGAGATCGCCGCCCGCGTGCTCGACGGCAACCGTATCGCGCCGGGCGTGCGTCTGTTTATCGTGCCGGGCACCGAGGATTCGAACCGCCGGCTGAACAGCACCGGACTGCTCGACATCTTTCAGGACGCAGGCGCGATCATGCTGCCCCCGGGCTGTGGGCCGTGCAACGCCGGGAACATGGGTCCGGTTCATGAGGGCGAAGTGTCGATCTCGACGGCGTCCACCAATCTACTGGGCGACATGGGGCAGAAGGATTGCGAGCTCTACCTCGCAAGTCCGGCCACGGTCGCCGCGTCGGCAGTGGCGGGCAAGGTGACCGATCCGCGCAGCGTCAACGTCCTCATGCAGATGCATGCGAAGGCGGGACGATGAGCGGGTTCGAGTGGAAACTGCGCGGACGTTGCTACAAGCTTGGTGACGATGTCCCGCATGCGGGCGACGTCATACCGCAATGGATCATCGCCGGGCGGTTTCTCGACCCGGATATGCTGATCCCGCATCTATTCGAGCAGATCGATCCAGGATTCCACGAGCGCGCCAAGCCGGGAGACATCATCGTCGCGGGCCGCAATTTCGGCATGGGACCGAAGATGAACGGCTATGTCGCGATGCAGGCGCTGGGGCTCGGGCTGGTTTGCGACTCCATGCCGTTCCTGGCCTATCGGGCGGCCGTCGGCTGCGGCCTGCGGACCCTGACCGATTGCGCCGGTGTGACCGACAAGGCCGAGATGGGCGACGATATCGAAGTCGACTTCATCAGCGGTGCGTTCACCAATCGCACGCAAGGGCTGACCGCGCAGTTCCCCGGTGTGCCGGAGGGGCTGCAGGACCTGATCGCCTATGGCGGCAACAAGGGTTGGCTGTCGCACTGGTGGGAAACGGAGAAGGCGGCGCAGGGTTAGCGCGCTAGTTTAGACTGGTGCTCACTCCGCCGCAGCGGCGGTTTTTGCCTCGAAACGGAAACCCTTGTATCCCTCGGCGACGACATCCTCGCAAATACGCCGGTAGACGCCGACGCCGCCGATATACGGCGTGAACAGGCGCGGCTTGCCGGGAATGTTGGCGCCCATATACCAGGAGTTGGCGCGCGGGAAGAGTGTCTTGTGTGCGGCTTCCTGAACGTGATCGACCCAGTCGTCCTCGGCGTCCACGGTCGGTTCCATCACGTCGAACCCTTTCTCGCGCATATGGACGATGCTGTCGGTAACGAAGTCCACATGCTGCTCGATGGACATGACCATGTTGCTCTTGACCGAAGGGCTGCCCGGCCCGGTGATCATGAACATGTTCGGAAAGGCTTCCGACATCAGCCCCAGATAGGTGCGGGGCCCCGCATACCATTTTTCCTTGAGCGCCTGATCGCGGCGGCCCCGGATGTCGACATTGAACAGCGTGCCGGTCATGGCGTCGAAGCCGGTTGCGAAGACGATGCTGTCGAAGGCGTATTCCTGGCCGTTGGCGACAAGGCCGTCCGGCGTCATCCGCTCGATCGGCGCGCCGCTGATATCGACCAGATCCACGTTGTCGCGGTTGTAGGTTTCGAAATACCCGCTGTCGACGCAGATCCGCTTGGTGCCGATGGGATAGGTCTTTGGCGCCAGCAGCTCGGCGGTCACCGGGTCCTTCACGATCGTCCGGATTTGGTTCCGCACGAATTCGGCGGCCGTGTCGTTGGCTTCCTGGCTTGTCAGGATGTCGTTGAACGAGCCGAGAAAAATCGTCCCGCCGACCTTCCAGCGTTCCGCGAACACCGCCTGGCGCTCTTCCTCGCTGACGGAAAGTGCGGGCTTGTCGTTCAGGTCTTTCAGGCTGCCATGGCCGGAATAGCGCATTTCCTCGCGCTTCGCCGGGTACACGTCTTTCCAAGACCGTTCGTATTCCTCGGTCATCGGGACGTTGCGCGACGGCAGAGAGTAGTTCGGCGTGCGTTGGAAGACCGTAAGATGCGCGGCCTCCTGCGCCAGCACCGGAATGGCCTGGATGCCGGATGAGCCGGTGCCGATGACGGCGATCCGTTCGCCGCTGAAGTCGACCTTCTCATGCGGCCAGTTGCCGGTGTGGAAGGTGCGGCCCTTGTAATCATCTAAGCCCTCTAAATCCGGGACCTGCGCCGTGGAAATACAGCCGGTCGCCATGATGAAGAACTGCGTGTAAACGCGTTCGCCGGAATCGGTTTCGACCGTCCAGCGGCGCGCGCCCTCGTCGTAATGGGCGGCGGTCACCTCGACATTGAAGTCGATGTCCTTCCGCAGGTCGAAACGGTCGGCGACATGCTCGATATAGGCGAGGATTTGCGGCTGTGGCGAGAATTTCTCGCTCCATTTCCATTCCTGCTGCAGGTCTTCGTCGAAGGAATAGGAGTATTGCATGCTCTCCACGTCGCAGCGGGCACCGGGATAGCGGTTCCAGTACCAGGTGCCGCCGACATCGCCGCCACGCTCGAACACCCGCGTGGACAGGCCCAATTGGCGGAAACGATGGAGAAGATAGAGGCCCGAGAATCCGGCGCCCACGATGACCGCGTCGACCGACGAGGATGCCTTGACCTGCTCCGACATGCATTCTTTCCTAACGGCTGCGTGCCGGACCCTGCCGCCGGCGCCTAGATCGCTAAGCTACCCAATTCGTCGGTATTTGTGAAATCCCCTCAAGGGATGACCCGACCGCTATCCGATCCGGTTCCGGCCCAGCGCATCCGGGTCCTGATAGAGGAAATCCGGTCCGAGCTGCGCGATTTCGGTGCAGCCGATCTGCGCCATGGTGAGTTCGACTTCGCGCTGCAGGATCGACATGGCCTTGGCCGCGCCGGTTTGGCCACCGGCGACCAGTCCGTACAGCGTCGGACGGCCGAGAAAGATGAATTTAGCGCCGAGGCAGAAGGCGGTGACCACGTCCGATCCGCGCCGTACGCCGCCGTCCAGCATCAACGTCATGCGGCCGCCGACCGCCGCGTCGATGGCCGGCAAGACGTCGATCGGCGAGGGCGCGCGGTCGAGCTGCCGCGCCCCGTGGTTCGAAACCATCAGGCCGTCGATCCCGATATCCGCCGCCCGGATGGCGTCGTCCGGCCGCATCACGCCCTTCAAGACCATGTTGCGCGGCCACAATTCGCGAAAGCGCTCGACGACACTCCAATCGAGGACGCCGTGGATTTGCCCGGCGACGAACTCGGCGAGTTCCTCCGCGCTCACCTCGCGTCCCACATAAGGCTCCCAGTTCGCCATGCGGGCGATGCCGTTCTGCATGTAATTCTTGAACCAGAAGGGACGGCGTAATGCGTCGAGTTTGGAGCCGAGCGAAAGACGCAGGGGCCGTCCGAAGCCGTTGCGCCGGTTGCGTTCGCGGTTGGAACTAACCGGCACATCGACCGTGACGACCAGCGTCGAAAAGCCGAGGTCGGCGGCGCGGCGGATCATGTCTTCGGAGATCGATTTGTCCTTCGCGGTGTAGAGCTGATACCAGCCGTGCTCGGGCGCGACCCTGGCGAGATCCTCCATCTTCGCGGTCGCCGCGCCGGACATGATGAAGGGAATGTTGGTGTCGCGCGCCGCCGCCGCGAGCATCAGGTCGCCGCCCCAGTGGTAATTACCGATTCCACCGGTGGGCGCCACGCCGAACGGATGCGAATAAGTGCGGCCGAACAGCGGCGTTTCCTGATCGATGGTCGAGATGTCGACCATGTAGCGCGGCATCAACGGGTGTTTTCCGAAGGCGTCCTCGTTGACGGTCAGGCCCTTCTCATCGTCCGCGCCGCCTTCGATGAAATCATAGATCACCTTCGGCAGGCGTTTCTTGGCGAGTTTGCGCAGGTCGTCCAGGTTGATTGCGTCGTCGACGTTCATATCGGGCCTCTAGGGGGTCTTCCGGTGGGACTCTTGAGCATTGAAGCATCGCGCGATTTTTCGCGGCGGGCAACTCGGCGGTGTATTGTGACGCGTCCGCAGCCCGGCAGGACGATTGGCAAGGAACGAGGAATGCCCGAAACGCACAGCACCCATGACAGCGATCATGACGCCCGGAACGACGACATCAAGATCTACGTGAATGGGGAGATCGTCCATAAGGATGAAGCGAAGGTGTCGGTCTACGATTCCGGCTTCATGCTGGGCGACGGCGTTTGGGAAGGATTGCGCCTGTATGACGGGACGTGGGCATTCCTGGACGAGCATCTGGACCGGTTATACGAGGCCGCGAAGGCCATTGATCTCGACATCGGTCTGACGCCGGCGGAACTGACGGCGGCGTTGGAAGCGACCCGGCATGCCAATGATATGACGACCGACGCCCATGCCCGGCTGATGGTCACGCGCGGCCGTAAGGCGAAACCGTTCCAGCATCCCCATCTCTCGCAATGGGGGGCGACCATCGTCATCATCATCGAGCATTCCGCGCCGGCGAAATCGCTGCTGCAGAAGGGCATCAAACTCGCCACTGTCCCGCAGGTGCGCGGATTACCGATGTCGCAGGACCCGAAACTGAATTCGCACTCCAAGCTGAACTGCATCATCGCCTGCATCCAGGCCGACAAGGCGGGTGCCGACGAAGGGCTGATGCTCGACCCGCATGGATTCGTGAACACGACGAACGCCTGCAACTTCTTTATCGTGCGAAAGGGCGAGGTGTGGACGTCGACCGGCGACTACTGCATGAACGGCATCACCCGGCGCAAGGTGATCGAGCTTTGCCGCGCCAACGACATCCCGGTGTTCGAGCGGAACTACTCGTTGGTCGACACCTACGGTGCCGACGAAGCGTTCCTGACCGGCACCTTCGGCGCGCAAACCCCGGTGCGCGAGATCGACGGCCGCCTGATCGGCGATGGCGAGCCCGGCCCGGTCTTCTGGCGCATCCGCGAGCTCTATGCCGACCTCGTCAAGCGGACCTGCGGCGGTGCGTGCTAAGCTGCAGCCAAAAGGAGAATACAGCACATGAAACTGACCCTGCTCGGTACCGGCACCCCGACACCCTCCCTGAAGCGCATGAGTTCCAGCTATCTCATCGAGATCGGCGACGACGTCATCCTGTTCGACCATGGACCGGGTGCGCATCACCGGCTGCTGGAGACGGGCAAGGAGGCGGTGGATGTGACGCATCTGTTCTTTACGCATCTGCATTATGACCACTGCTCGGACTATGTGCGGCTGATGCTGAACCGCTGGGACCAGGGCGGCGGGATCGTCCCGGATTTGAAGGTCTACGGGCCGCGTGGCACCGAGCATATGAACGAAAGGCTGTTCGGCGAGGACGGGGCCTACACGCTCGATATTCGCGCGCGCATCGAACTCGAGCCGAGTATCGCCTACTACCGCACACGCGGCGGCACCGAGCCGCGCCCGCGGCCGAACCCGATTGTCCAGGAGATCAAGGCGCATGATGTGATCGAGGGCAAGGATTGGAAGCTGACCGCCGTCAACGTGCCGCACGCCCAGCCGGTGATGATCTGCCTCGGTTTTCGGATCGACTGCGATGCGGGCAGCGTCGTCTATTCCGGCGATGCCGCGCCGTCGAAGACGCTGATCGGGTTGGCGGAGGGGGCCGACGTGCTGATCCACATGTGCCAGCGCATCTCGGGCACCCATCTGACCGAGGCGCAGCTGAAGTTCGGCTCCGGCCATAAGGAGGTCGCCGAGGTGGCGCAGGCCGCGGGCGTGAAGAACTGCGTGTTCAGCCACCTCACCGACCAGATGGACGCCCCCGGCGTGAAGGAACAGTTGCTGCGCGACATCCACGACATCTACGACGGCAACGCGATCTGGGCCGAGGATTTGCTCGAAGTGCCGATCCAGGGACCGGCGCCGCGGAAGTTGATCTAACAGCGGCTACGCTTGGATTAGAAATAGTGTCATTCCCGCTTTCGCGGGAATGACGGTGTGGACTGATACATTCACCTCGCCCTGAGCCTGTCGAAGCATTTGTCCGCAACGCAGTTGCCGCGTGGGTGGGCGGGCTGTCGGGAGGCAATGGGCACGACTCACTCCGAAACCAGCGTGTCCTTCAAGGCATCCCAGTTCGGCTCGAAGCCGATGCCGGGCTTGTCGGGCACCGGCATCTTGTTGTCCTCGGGTTCGGGCGCGCCGGTGAAGGCGATGGACTCCATATGCGTCGTGCCGAGATGCAGCTCCACATAGGTGCCGTTCATCAGTCCGGCCATCAGATGCACGTTCAGCGTCGGCCAGCCGGCGCCGTTGGCCATCGGCAGGTTATGCGCTTGCGCCATGTGGCCGATTTTGCGCGCCTCGGTGAAGCCGCCGCAATAGATGACGTTCGGCTGCACGATGTCGAGCGACTGATGCTCGAAGAACTCGCGGAAGCGCCAGCGGCTGCCTTCCATCTGCCCGGCGGCGAGCGGGATGTCGATGTGGCGGCGCAGGTCGGCGAGCGCGCGGGCGTCGTTCTGCAGCACCGGTTCCTCGAACCAGGAGAGATTGCAGTCCGCCACCGCGCGCGCCAAGTGCCGCGCCTCCATTTCGGTCAGCTTGTAGTTGGCGTCGATCATCAGCTCCACGTCGTCGCCGATGGTGTCGCGCACCGCGCGGATGCGGCGCACGTCTTCCTGCCAGCCGCCGGAACAGGCGGCCTCCATCTTCAGCCGCGGCACACCCTGCCGGGCGAACATCGAGGCGCATTCGACCAACTGGTCGCGGTCGTAATGCAGGTTGCCGAAGGTGACGTAGGTCGGCGCGTGGTCGCGGAAGCCGCCCATCATCTGCGCGATGCTTTGACCGCTGGTCTTGCCCGCGATGTCCCAGCAGGCGATGTCGAAGGCCGACAGCGCGTTGGAGATGACGCCGGTGAACGCCCGGCCGTTCAGTTTCTTCCACACTCGGTGATGGATCGCCTCGGTATCGCGCGGGTCCATGCCCATGACCATGTCGCGCAGATCGGTTTCGAGGGCGGTGACGATGGCCGGCACCAGGAACGACCCGGTGATGCCCCAGCCTTCGATCCCGTTGTCGGCCGCGACCTTGCAGACCACGACCTTGCGCGTCGAAATCGAATCGTCGATCAACGGCACGTAGATCGGGAATTCGTGGATGCTGGCGGTGACGGACTCGATCTTCATGGGGTGGGTTCCTTTCGGGAGGTCGTAGCGGCGGGGCGGCGGTTCAGGTCGCGGCGCAGGCTTCGATGGCGGCGGCGAATTTCGCCTTCGCGCCGGGGCCGCGCGCGAAGGGGCTGATGATCGGCAGGTCGATCCCGGACGCGCGATACGCCTCCAGCTTGTCGCGGCATTGCGCGGGCGTGCCGGCGACGCTGGTCGCGTCGATCATCGCGTCGCTGACGGCCCGCACCGCCGCGTCGCGGTCGGCCCGCGCCCAGGCCGCCGCGATGGCCGCCGCTTCCTCGGGAAAGCCGTGCTCGGCGATGAGTTGGTTGTACCGGGGAAAGAAGCCCGCATAGAAGGCGAGGCCGGGCCGCATGCTGTCGCGCGCCTCGTCGCGCGAGTCGGCGACGGCGGTGGGCAGCAGCGAACTGACCACCACGTCGGCCGGATCGCGTCCGGTACGCGTGGCGCCCTCGGCAATGTGCTCTCTTACCTGTGCACCGGTGTGCAGCGTGCTGCGCGTCAGGATGACGCCGTCGGCGATCTCGCCGCAGAGCGCCGTCATCTTGGGGAAGACAGCGGCGACGTAGATCGGAAGGTCGGCGCGGTGCGGCGTGAACCAAAGATCGAAATTCTCGATCCGCACCGTCACGCCGTCGTGCTGCACCTCGCCGTCCCGCAACAGGGTGCGGATGATCGCCACGCTATCGCGGATTCTGGAAAGCGGTTTGCCGTAGGGGACGCCGTGCTCGGGTTCGACCTGCACCTTGTGGCTCGACCCGAGGCCCAGGATGAACCGGCCGTCCGACAGGTCGTCGACGGTGGCCGCGGCCATCGCGATGGTGGGGATCGATCGCACGAAGACGCTCGAGATCGCGGTGCCGAGCTGGATCTTGGATGTTTGCATCGCGCAGCCGGCGAGGGTGGCGAACTGGTCGCCGCCATGCCCTTCGGCTACCCACGCGGAGTCGTAGCCGAGCGATTCCGCAAGCTGCACGCAGTCGACGATCTCGCGGGCCGTGGGGCCGCCGGAAAATGCGATGCCGATCCGGGTCATGGTTCTTGCTGCGCCAAGAACGCATCCGCGATGTCGCCGGCGGTCGCGCTCCAGACGCCGTCCATCGCCATAACGCCCGCGAGGGCTTCATCGAGATAGCGGATGCGGTGCGGCATGCCGAGCAGCCAGGGGCGGATGCCGAGGGTCAGCATGCGGCCGCTTTCCCGGCCCTCGGTGCAGAGCCGTTCCGCGGCGTCGCGCACGAAGCCGGGATAGCGATGCGTCCCGAGCTGGCGCAGCCAGAGCAACTGCGCGTCGTCCAGATCGCAGTGATAGGGCAGGGAGACCAGCGGCGTCTTCGTCGTCATCGGGTAAGGCTGGTCGTCGTTCGGCCAGTCGGCGATGTAGCGGAACCCCGCCTCGGCCACGAGGCCCGGCGTGCGCGGCGTTTCGCCGAAGTCCTGGCCGATCCAGCCGCGCGGGGCTTCGCCGGTGGCTTCGGCGACCGTATCGCGCGACTCTTCGATGAAGGCGCGTTCCTCCGCCTCGGTCATGCGGCTGGTGATCATACGGGTCGAGTGGCTGCCGTGGGCCGCGAACTCCCAGCCGCGTTCCTTGAACCGCGCGACCAGCGACGGATAGCGGCGGCAGGCCTCGGAGTTGGCGGCGACCGTCACCTGGATGCCGTGCTTGTCGAGCGCGTCCATCAGCCGGAACACGCCGATCCGGTTGCCGTACTCGCGGATCGAGTAGGTCTGGTCGTCGGGAAAGAAGTCGGCGATGACGTTGCGGTAGCGCGGGTCGCGGAAGGCGTCCTCCGGCGGGTCGTATTCCCAGTATTCGAAATGCAGCACGACGCAGAGCGCCAGCGCCGCGTCGCCGGGCCAGACGATGCGCGGGCGGTCTGGGATCGGCGCGTAGCGGTAGAGGTCGTGGTCCATGCCACGGTGCGGGGTGAGGGGCATCTATCCCTCCTTCCGGTCGGCGAGATGGGCCTGCACGTCGTCCCAGGCGTGCTCGTAATACCAGTCGGCGATTTCTTCGCCGGTCGCCTTCCACACGCCGTCATGTGACAGGATGTAGCCGAGCGCGTCGTCGAGATGTTTAAGCCGGTGCGGTTGGCCCATCATGTAGGGGTGCAGCGCGATACACATCACTCGGCCGCTTTCCGCGCCCTCGGCGTAGAGCGTGTCGAACTGGTCGCGGATCATGCGCGCCAGGTCGTCGCCCTCGAAGGCCTGGTAGTAGACGACCACGTCGTTCAGCTCCATCGAGTAGGGCACGGTAATCAACCGGCCGGTTTTCACGTTCATCGGGAAGGGCTGGTCGTCGTGATACCAGTCGCAGAAATATTTGATGCCGGCCTCGGCGACCAGGTCGGGCGTGTTCACCGTGTGCGACGCGGCGGGCGAGAAGAACCCGGCGAGCGGCCGGCCCGTCAGCCGCTTATAGCTCTCCACGCAATGCTGGATGATCGCCCGTTCCTCGTCCTCCGGCAGTCCCCAGTGATACTGCGTGTTGTAGATGCCGTGGCAGAAGTAATCCCAGTTGCGCGCCTCGCAGGCCTCGAAAATCTTGGGGTAGTGCTCAATCACGGACAGGTTCAGCGACACCGTGCAGCGCAGGTCGTGCTTGTCCATCACCTCGAACATGCGCCACAGGCCGACGCGGTTGCCGTAGTCGCGGACGCCGTAGCCCAGCACGTCGGGATGTGGCATGCGGGGCCAGGGGTCGCGCACCCGCACCGGGTCTGGCAGGTATTCGTAATGCTCGATATTGGGGCAGACCCACAGCGCCACCCGCGCGTCATTCGGCCATTTCAGCGTCGGCCGTTCGACGATCGGCGAATAGGCGATCCGGTCCGGCTCCATGCGCTTTCTCCCTGCAGGTTCCGCCTAGCCGTGCAACGCCGACTTGGCGAGCATCACGTGGATGCCTTTATGCACGTTGACGATCTGGCTGACGCGCAGGTCGGCGGCGATGCTGCAGAGGGTGTAGGCGTCTTCCTTCGACAGGTTCGACTTCTCCTGGATCAAGGCGATCATCTCGCGCAGCGCCTGTTTCGCCGCGTTGTCGAGCACCCCGTCGATGCCGTGGGTGATATAATGCGTGTCCGTCTCGGCGCGCGGCATGGTGAGTTTCATGTCCTTGCGCAGGTGGATCTCGAAGGTGCCTGACAGGCAGGTCTCGACCGCCGTGACACAAACCTCGCCGTCGCCCTGAACCGCGTGGCCGTCGCCGGCGGAGAACAGGCCACCCTCGTTGAAGACCGGCAGGTAGAGCGTGCAGCCCGCGCCCAACTCCTTGTTGTCGAGATTGCCGCCGTGGGCGCGCGGGATGATCGAGGTGATGCGGCCCCATTCCGGCGGCGGCGCCACCCCCATCACGCCGAAGAAGGGCTTCAGCGGCAGGTCCACGCCCCACGGCAGGTTCGCCACCATCTTGTCCTTGTCGAGCGGGATGTGCAGCAGCCGCGTCTCGTGGAAATCCTCCGGCAGCGCGCCCGACAGCGGCCGGATGCGGTTCCAGCCCCAGTTGGTGCCGAGCTGCACGTCCCTGATGCGGATTTCCAGCACGTCTCCCGGCTTGGCCCCGCGCACCGCGACCGGCCCGGTCATGATATGGCCCGCGCCGCCGGGTTCGACATTCTCGTGGATGTCCAGATGCGCCGGCAGGATGTCCAACGCGTCGTCCGTCGGCAGGATGTCCCGCCCGCCCGAAACGGTGTGCAGCGTGACGGAATCGCCGGACTCGATCTCGATCAGCGGCGTCAACGCCGCGTCGAAGAACGCCCAGTGAACGGTGTCGGGCGAGGGATGCAATTCGTGATGGCTGGCCATGGGGCGCTCCAGACGGGTTGCGCGGCGGGAGCGTTTATCGTGACCGGTGGGGTGCGGGGTGTAAAGGGCGGGAGGTTGTGTAGCTCGGTATCTGAAATAAGGCGCTTATCCAAATCCGGGTTTGGTCATCTTCTGGACATTAAGAATCTCTTCAACAAACAACACGTAATCTGAAGTTGAGTTGAATGACTTGGATTGCAAAGGTCCCGGCATGCGGTTGATTGATTTAGCGGATTCTCGAGGACTCCTCCGACAAACGGCCGATCGCAGATCAAGCGTCGGTCGAGTGGCTTTCGTTTGTATCCTCATGGTTGGAACTCTATTCGGCTGCGCCGAATGGGTACCGCATTGGCGTGCCTTCGAGGTGACCGTCGACCTGACCTTTGAAGGGGAACGGACGCAGATTACGCGAAAGATCCTGTGCGAAGGAAAAGTTCGGCGTCGAGCGGGGATCACGCCATACGTTCAATGGGAATCGACGACCTATGCATTTGGACAACGGATGCCGTCCAGTGAAGCGGTGATGGTTGTGACGCCTGGATTATGTACGAAGGCGTATCGAGAGGAAAACGCCGCTAGCGACGAGATATTCATACCAAAAGGCCACATACCCTTTATTGGCTGGGCTGACGACGCCGATAGTCCGAATGTCGTTGAAGCATATGTGTCTCCCGGGTATTTCCAAAAAACAAATGCACGGGTCCGATATCACGGCATGACCGCGCGAATCATCAATCCCGAGGCGGCGGAACCAGGGCCGGTCGATGCGTTCGATTGGTTCGGATTTGGGCCAAATCTTCAATATGGGTTTATCGCTGTGCCGGTTCCCAAAAGTGTTTGGGATCAAAAGCCGGACATAAAAGCGTATGTCACGAAGAACAAGAAGTTTGGACAGTTGCCAAACCAACTAAGTCTAGATCTCTGGGGCAAGTACATTGTTCGTTTTGAGTATTGGATGGTTGCTGGGACGCCAAGGCCCTTTCCTCCCTATAGCGTGGCGCCGATAACCAAACAGCAACTGGAGACGCTAAACAATTTTCACCCATTGGTTAAGGGTGAACGAGGACTGGGAATTCAACCGAAAGAATCAGGATATTTGGTTTTCTACCGATCCCGTTTGCTCAACAAAGGCAACAGTTCCGACCAAAAATTCACGTTTGTTGTGGACGATAACGAAATTTCCCTACCTGCAACTGGGGCCGGGCCTTTTGCCGTCTTCGATCCAGTTTCAGAGACTATTTTTCACATTAATGCAGTTGCCTTCCGATTTCCGGGCAAAGCAGAACGCATACCCTAAGAGGTATCGATGTTAGGCTGTTTGTAGATCATCAACAGCGACAGTGGCGGGCTGTGCGCATTCGCTCTGGGCTCTTGCGTCCCCACCAAACTCAACCCCGCCGCCGCAAACACTGCCTCCCAACTCTCCGTCGTGCGGAAATACCACGGCATCTTGGCCCAGGCTTCGGTCTCGAAGGCCGCGAAATCTTCTTCGCGCCAACCGTCCTTGCCGTCGCCGGGGTCGTTGTCGGGGTGCAAGGTTTGGATGATGACGACGCTGTTCTCCACTAGTAGATGTTTTGTCGCACTGAGCAGCGGGACGATGTCTTCCTCGAACAGGGCGTAGTTGAACGAGATGACGTCGAAGGGGGCGTTCGGGACCGGCGCACCGGCGATGACGTCGTCGTAGGACAGGGTACGGTAGGACCCGTTAGGGTCCGCCGCCTGGGCCGATTCGATCAGGGCGGCGGTGCCGTCGAGGCCGGTTGCCGTGCAACCCGTTTTCTCCGTCACGGCGCGCACCAACCAGCCTTCGCCGCAGCCCATGTCGAGGAAACGCGTCGGCTTGCGCCGGACGATGGCGTCGACGATGGCGGCGTCGGTTCCGGCGGTGCGGCTCGGGATCAAGCGGTCGCGGACGGCGCGGGTCCAGTTGTCCGCGTTGCGCTGCCAGGAATCTTCCAGGTCGGATTTGCGGCTCATCGATGTCTACTAGTAGTTTTCATCCCGGTCGGAGGGATGGGTGGCTACCGTAGACCGTCTTGCCGCCGGTGTCCTGCGCCGCGGGGACCGATACCGTTGTTCACCCTGCGCCTTGTCGGCTAAGTTTACGGCAACAACCCATAAAGCGCAGGAAGCGATCCCAATCATGGCAGACACCCCAGCGGACGGAACGGCGGGCGCGCCGCGTCCGAATGCGCCGCGCGAGTTGGTCGAGCGCTATCGCACCATGGCGCGCATCCGCGCCTTCGAGGAAGCCGCCGAAGCGGCGCATGCGGACGGCCTCGTGAACGGCACCCTGCATCTCTACATCGGCGAGGAAGCCATCGCCGCCGGCGTTTGCGGGAACCTCATGCAATCCGACCTGATCACCAGCAATCATCGCGGTCACGGGCATACGCTGGCCAAGGGGGCCGATCCGGTGGCGATGTTCAAGGAACTGTTCGGCCGGATCGGCGGGACCAGCGACGGCAAGGGCGGATCGATGCATATCGCCGATTTCTCCGTCGGCATGCTGGGCGCGAACGGTATCGTCTGCGCCGGAATCCCCATCGCGGTGGGTGCGGCGCAGGGCAAGAAGATGATGGGCGAGGACTGCGTCGTCGCGTGTTTCTTCGGCGACGGCGCGATCAACCGCGGGCCCTTCCTGGAAGGGCTCAACTGGGCGAAGATTTACGATCTGCCGGTGCTGTTCGTCTGCGAGGACAATCAATACGCGGCGACCACGAAGTCGGGCGACCTGACCGGCGGCGACGGACCGGCGGCGCGCGCGAACAGCCTGGGGGTGACGGGCTACACGGTGGACGGCAACGATTTGGTCGCGGTGGACGCATTGGTGACGCAGGTCGTCGCCGACATCCGGGCGGGCAAGGGGCCGGCGCTGCTGCATTGCAAGACCTACCGGCAGAAGGGGCACACGCTGTCCGACAAGCAGGCCTACCGCAGCCAGGACGAGGTTGCGGCCTATGTGGAACAGGATCCGATCGAAGGATGCCGCGCCTATCTGGTTGAGCATGGGATCGCCGGTGACGACCTCGTCTCCATCGACGAGGCCGCGCGGGCCGAGATGGCGGCGGCGGTCGAGGAAGCCAAGGCGGCACCCGCGCCGACGCCGGCGGACGCCTATGCCGAGGTTCAGGACGTAGGAGCACCGCAATGGCCGTCATAACCTACCGGCAGGCGGCGATCGACGCCGTGGCGGAAGCCTTCGACCGCGACCCGCGCGTCTGGGCGCTTGGCGAGGATATCGGGCGCGGCGGCACCTACGGGCAATACGGCGACCTCGGCACGCGCTACGCGGACCGGGTGGTTAGCACGCCGATCTCCGAAGCGACCATTATGGGCGCCGGCGTCGGCGCGGCGTTGGTCGGCACGCGGCCCATCGTCGAACTGCGTGCGGCGGATTTCGCGCTCTGCGCCGTCGACGAGATGATCAACCAGGCGGCCAAGGCGCGCTACATGTTCGGTGGACAGGCGCGCTGCCCGGTGGTGATCCGCCAGGCGACGGGCCTGCGCGCGTCGACGGCCGCGCAGCATTCGCAATCCTTCGAGGCCTGGTATGTCCACGTGCCCGGTCTTGTGGTGCTGGCCCCGGCGACACCCGCCGACAACAAGGGTCTGTTGACTGCCGCTATCGAATGCGACGACCCGGTGATCTATTTCGAGAGCAAGACCCTGTGGGATACGGAAGGCGAGGTGCCGGACGGCGACCATGTGGTGCCGATCGGACAGGCGCGAACCGCGCGTATCGGCGGCGACGCCACCATCGTGACCTGGTCCGGCGCGCTGCCCGCGGTCGAAAAAGCGGCGGACGCGGCGGCGGCGAAAGGGATCAACGCCGAGGTGATCGATCTGCGCAGCCTCTGGCCGTGGGACGAGGCGGCGGTGTTGGCCTCGGTCGAGAAAACCGGGCGCTTGGTCATCGTGCATGAGGCGGTGCAGGTCGGCGGCTTCGGCGCGGAAATCTCCGCGACGGTTGCCGAGAAGATCGGTCATAGGTTGAAAGCGCCCATCCGGCGTTTCGGCGCACCGCGCATCCCCGTGCCCTTCGCGCCGGAAATGGAAGTTGTCTGCCAGGTTCAGGTGGACGGCGTCGTCGCGGCGCTCGAAGGGATGGCGTGACCGGGCCGGTTCATGCTTCGAAAGGCACATCCTTCGACAGGCTCAGGATGAGGTAACGAGTGGGATGTTAAATGAACGGTCCTCATCCTGAGCCTGTCGAAGGATCTAGGGTGAGGCGCAACTGGATTCCCGCTTTCGCGGGAATGACGAAATAGAACCGAGGCCTAGACTGCGTCACTCCCGCGAAAGCGGGAGTCCATTGGGCTCCTACGGTAGTTTCAATTCGAACACGATAAAGCACAAAAGGATCATCGGATGAGTGGGACGGCGGATAACTACGCGCGGCGGATGACCGGCGGCGAGGCGTTGGCGGAAATGCTGAAGGCGCATGGCGCGGACCGGATGTTCGGCATGGGGGGCTTTCAACTCTTGCCGTTCTACGAGGCGGCGCGCGCGCTGGGTCTGCAGCATACGCTGATCAACGACGAACGCTGTGGCGCGTTTGCCGCCGACGCCTACGCCCGCGTCACCGGACGCCCGGGAGTCTGCGACGGCACGCTCGGCCCGGGCGTGACCAACCTGATTACCGGCATGACCG
Source organism: Alphaproteobacteria bacterium (assembly GCA_965228425.1). Taxonomy (GTDB): domain Bacteria; phylum Pseudomonadota; class Alphaproteobacteria; order UBA8366; family UBA8366; genus JAJFJD01. The sequence continues at coordinate 2,590,896 of OZ245815.1, forward strand.
AGGCGTTGAACGCGGGCGTCCCGATGATCGTGCTCGCGGGAGACACCAACCGCCTGCACGCCTGGAAGAACATGACGCAGGAATGCCGGCAGGTGGACATCCTGACGCCCGCGTCGAAGGAATTGATCCGCATCGAGGATGCAACGCGGATTCCCGAACTCGTGCGCCGCGCCTTCGCGTTGGCCACCAGCGGGCGGCCCGGACCGGTCGTGCTCGACGTACCGGAAGACATTTGCCACGCCGAGTTGGAGTTCGCCGCCGACGATTTCTGGGTCGACGACGCGCATCGGTCGATCCCGGGGCAACGTATGCGTCCGGCCGCCGATGATTTGGCGCGTGCGGCCGGAATCCTCGGCAAAGCGAAGCGGCCGCTGATCCTCGCCGGCGGCGGTATCCATCTGTCCTACGCGCATAAGGCGCTGCAGGAACTTGCCGAGACGCTGAACATCCCCGTCGCACACACGATGAGCGGCAAAGGCGGCATTGCCTGCACGCATCCGCTGTCCGCCGGGCTGTACGGCCGCTATTCGCGGATCGCCAACGACCTGATCGAGAAATCGGATTGTCTACTAGTAGTGGGAGGGAAGCTCGGCGAGATTCCGACCAAGCGTTTCGCGCTGATGCCGGAGGGCGTGCCGCTGATCCATCTGGATATCCTGGAGGAAGAGATCGGCCGCACGACGCGCACCGAGGTGGGTCTGTGGGGCGATGCGCGCGAAGGCCTGACCGATCTGCTGGCCGAACTGTCGGACAGCGCGACCGGCCAGCGCACCATGCGCCAGGACTATGTCGCCGAGGTGCCGGTGCGTATGGAGAAGTGGAAGGCCGAAGCGGCGGACCGGCTGAATTCCACCGAACGCCCGATCAACATGGCGCGTATGCTGAACGAATTGAACAAGGTCATGCCTGCGGAATCGGTGCTGGTCGCCGACGGCGGCTTCGCCGGGCATTGGACCGGCTTCCTCTACGACACCAAGCTCGCGGGGCGCACCTATATCGCCGACCGGGGCATGGCCTCGATCGGCTACGGCCTGCCCGGATCGATCGGCGCGCAGCTCGGCGTACCGGACCGGCCCGTGGTCGGCATCACCGGCGACGGCGGGTTCAACATGGCGATCGGCGACCTGGAAACCGCGCTGCGCACCAAGGCGGGCTGCACGATCTGCGTCGTGAACAATGCTGCGTCGGGCTACGTGAAGGCGCTGCAGCATTCCATGTATGACGGCAAATACCAGTCGAGCGACCTGGTCGAGATGGACTACGCGAAGATCGCCAACGCCTTCGGCTGCACCGGCATTCGCGTCGAGGATCCGGAGGATTTGGGCAAGGCGATCCAAACCGGTATCGAGGAAACCGACCGCCCGACGGTGATCGACATGATCGTCACCCGCGACCCGGCCAAAATGCTGCCCGCCGTGGACAGCCGCGTGCTCAAGGTCGAGAAGGGCGACCGGCCGGTCTAAACCGCGAACCTATCCGCCCCATATTTGACCGAATGCGCGGGCGAAATTGCCGCCGAGATAGGCGGCGATATCCGTGTCCCGCCAGCCGCGCGCGACCAAGGCGTCGGTGACCGCCGGCAGCTTGGCGTGCGAATTCGCGGCTTCGATGTAGCGCGCGGGGATATCGTGTCCGAACGCGTCGCCGTAGCTGGAGATGCCGGTCCAGAGCCGGCGGTTGGCAGCCTCGAAGGCGGTTCTCTGGAGGTCGCGCGACGCGGGCAGGTCGGTGCCGAAGCCGACATGGTCGATCCCGACCAAATCGACGATGTATTCGATATGCCGGACGAAATCGTCGACCGTTGGCCGCCGGGTCACGTCGCCGTCCCACAGCATGGGACCGTAGACGCTGGCGCCGATCACGCCGCCGGTCTCGGCGATGGCCTTGATCACATCGTCCGACTTGTTGCGCACCAGATTGGTCAGCGCCCTGGCGTTGACGTGGGTCGCCAGCACCGGCTTCTCGCTCAACCCGATGGCGTCGAGCGTTGTGCGGTATCCGACATGGCTGAGGTCGATGGCGATGCCGAGCTGGTTCATGGCCTTCACGGCGTCGCGGCCCAGGACACTGAGCCCGGAATCCTCAGTCTCCAAGCAGCCGTCGCCCAGCGCGTTGCGGTAGTTATAGGTGATTTGCATGACGCGGACGCCGAGCCGGTGGAACAGTTGCAGCCGATCGAGTCTGTCGCCCATGGGCCGCATGTTCTGCCAGCCCATGATGAGGCCAATTTGTCCGGCTTCTTTGGCCGATTCCAAATCCGAAGCACGCTCGATCAGCCGCCATTCGCAATTCGGTTCCTTGAGCGCGGCAAGCCACCCGGCGATGCGGTCGCAGGTCTCGGCATACTCCGCCTCGAAATTGGCGATGGTGACGTTCAACGCGTTGACGCCACCGTTGCGCAGATCGCCGGTATAGCCGTCGCTGTAATAGGAAAGGCCGTCGATGACGAGGGATCGCTCCTGGATTTGGGCTGCGGTCGCCACGGGTTTCGTTTCCTTCTTCGTGATTATCGGGCGGATGCCTGCGCAATTGCGGCCACGAGTGCCTTGGCCGACATGCCGGATTCGCCGCCCATACCGATTGCGGTGTCGTTTAGATGCGTGACGATCCCGTCCTCGTAAGTCGAGCGGGCATCGCCGATGCGGGCACTGTCGTGCGATACCGTTGCCCCAGCAATCCCGCGCGCATCGAGGGCGGGCAAGCGACTGATTCCGGCTTCATCGATTCCGACGCCCGCATCGTTGTACAGCGCGGCAATAACGTCGTGCTTGATCGCGGTTTCCGGTTTGCCGCCGAGAAGTTGGCCGTGCGATCCGGTGACCATAATGCGATTTCGGTCCTCGGGCGTGACCAGCGAATTGGAGTCGATGCCCCAGACCTCTGGTTGACCCGAATTGCCGGCCAATAGAAATCGAGCCTCTTGTTTCTCCGGCGGGTCGATGTCCGGTATCGATGCGTTTTGAAGAAAGTCCGCCGCTTCCCGGCAGGACATGCCGACCGCACACCCGGCTGCAATCGCATATGCATTGGCGTGGCTGATCACGCCCCGGCGCATCATGTCGTTGCCGTCGCCGATTTGCGCCGACGTGTTCGCAATCGTCGCTGCGGCCATGCCCATCTCGTCCAGGTAGGCGAGACCGCCGATCCCCGCGTCGTCCTTGCCGACGCCCGCATCGTTCAGGATAACGCCGCGCAAACGGCCCAAGGCCGCGAGATAGGTCGCATAGACGCCGCCATGTGATCCGGCGACCAGGACTTTGCCGCGAAAACCATCGTCCAGGCGGGTGATGCTGTCGAGAACGCGAGGCGGCGGGTTTGTCATCGGGGAACGCTGCGGTTGAAACGCTGGTGTTGGCGATGAGCATACGTCATCGCCGCTGGATTCGCGACCTGAACGCCGGTTTCTTCGCCCTTCCGAACGATCAGGCGGCGTCTTCGATGATCCGCGCGGCGGGAAGGTGCAAGATGACGGTTGTGCCCGTTCCTTCGTCGGACTTAATGACGAGGCGGCCGCCATGCAGTTCCGCCAGACGTTTGGCAAGGGGAAGTCCGAGGCCCGTGCCACCGGCGGATTGAGCGGCGGCACTGGCCACGCGGCCGAACGGGATTAGCGCCACCGCCAAGTCCTGCGGCGACATCCCGATACCGGTATCCTCGATGGCGATCGCGACACCACCGCCATAGTCCCGCGCCGCCGTGACGGTTACGCGTCCTTCCGGGGCGGTGTATTTCACGGCGTTCGACAACAAATTGACCAGGATTTGCTTCACCTTGACCGCGCTGCCGCGGAATAAGGGAAGGTTATCTTCCATTTGAACGGACAGATCGATCCGTGCTTCGTTTGCCTGGATTTGGAGCATGTTGACCGCATCTTCGATCAAATCCGCGACCGAAAAGGTGTCATCTTCGATTTCCACCTTGCCGCTCTCGATCTTCGACAGGTCGAGGATGTTGTGAATGATCGAAAGCAGATGTTCGCCGGAACGTCGTATATCGACCACATAGCCTTGATAGCGTTCGTTGCCGACAGGCCCCATCACCTGGTTTTCCATGGTTTGGGAAAAGCCGATGATCGCATTCAGCGGCGTGCGCAATTCGTGGCTCATGTTGGCCAGGAACTTTGTCTTTGCGCGGTCGGCATTCTGTGCGTGATCCAGCGCGAGCGCCAGCGATTGCTGATCGTCCTGAATGCGCTGGGCCATTTCATTAAAGCCGTCCGCCAGTTCCCGCATATCCGTTGTTGCCGACCAGCGGAGGGGCGGCACCCGCGCATTCAATTTTCCCTCCGTGATACGCCGCGCGGTCAGCCGGACGGCGTCTACCGGGCGGATGATGCGGCCGGCGACGAACCACCCCAGCAGTGCCGCCGCGAGGATTCCGAACAGCGCGAGCGTCAGCGCAACCTGTTCCACGGCCTGAGCTCGCTCGATCAGTTCGCCCATCGGCTGAGGAACCATGACGCCCCAGCCGGTCCGCGGCACCGTCGTGAATCCGGAGATCATGTCTTGTTTCACCGCCGGCGAATAGAAGGTGGTCACGCCGCTCGCGCCGGCCATCATTTGTTGCACCGGCTTGACCTTGGCGATGTTCTTGATTGCGCGCTGCCAGGCGCGTTTCGGGTGCGCGAGGATGTTGCCGGACCGGTCGACGATGGCGGCATGCCCCCTCTGACCGAAGGTAATGGCGGTTTGCAATTCGACGATGAAGTCGGGCCGCAATGCTGCGATGGCAATCCGATTGCCGGCAATTCGTTGACTGAGGTAAATCGTGGGCTCACCGGTGCTGTCGGGCATAACGTCGCTAAACTCGATCGCCGCGACCGCGGTCGCGAGAATCGATTTGATTCGCTCGTTGAGCGAAAACGGGATTTCTTCGGAGCCGTGCTGCGCGATGGCGATCATCCGGCCGTCGCCATCGACGATTCGGAAGTGACTGAACTTGTAGCTTGCTTCGACAAAGGACCCGAGTTTCAGGTCCGCCCCATTTTGATACCGCGACACAATGTGTTCGAAAGCATGGGCGGAATCCTGCGCATACCGTTCCAACACGAGCGCGGTGTTCTTCGCCAGCAGCAGATGTTTTTCCCGGACATGGTCGATTTCGGTCTGCAATGCGGTCCGCTCGACCCAGATGCCGAGTATGAGGACGGGCACCGTCGCAATGATGGTGAAGAACGTTGCGAGTAAAATTCGAAGTCGAATTTTCAAGACAGGCCAACGCCTCATGTATCAAGGGTGGCGCAATACTCGTCCCGAATACTTAATGAAAATCTAATCCGCTTTATCGCCTTGAAGTTGTTTCATTCTTTTGCGGGGCCGCTGTGCAGCCTGCGGCGGCGAGCCGCAATGCCGTGCGGGCAGGAGGGTCGGATCGATTCCGCGGCTACCGAATCCGGCGCAGGATCGCACGCCGTTCGCCCGCGGCGTCGGTGTAGGTTGCGTCGAGCGTCTGGTCGTTCCGACGCGTATAGGTCACGGCCGCGCCACCGAACGGCGATAGCGTAAGGGTTCTCCCCTTTATGGTTCCGGCGACCGGTTTCCATCCTTCCTCCGATACCTTGAAGGTTTCGGACGGCGCCCAGGCATAGATGGACTTGGCCGACGTATTCTCCGTCGATTCCACGGTCAGCGTGTGTGGTTGCTCGTTATCCCAACGGCCCATCCAGGTTCCCACGAAGCCGGATTTATCCGCCGTCTTCGGTTTGCGAGCAGCCGGCGGTTGCGGTGGATCGGACCGTGTGAATTCTCCGTTCAGTTCGACTGACATTGTATCGACCTTGCCGCGTCTGCCGATGCGGAAGGTGATAAGCCGGTCGCGCAGAGCATGGGTGCGAAAGTCCGCATCGAAGGTATCGTAGTGCCAATGGGAGAGATCGCCGACCGTCCTCTCGTTCCGAACGATCACGAGTTTGTCGCCGTCCGGCCAAATGTCGAGAGGGCCATAGACCGGGCTGTTGTAAAATCCGACATAAGCGGCCAACGGCATGGACGGTCGTGTGCCCTGAACATGGTGAGCGCGGGTTTCGGCGCGGCGTATTTTGCGCTTGGCCTGATAGGCCTTGTTCCAATCGAGAAAGCGGCGGGACCAATCGGTCGCCGGCGCGCCGAGATAGGCGTCGAAGATGCGATACATCAATGCGGCGGGCAGGCTCGATCGGCCGCGATTGCTCAATGCGACCATGCCGAGATCGAGATCGGGCAACAACGCCAGATGGGCCGACATGCCGTCCAGCCGTCCGCCGTGATACAGCACCTTCTTGCCGCGGTAGTCCGCCATGTACCACCCGAGGCCGTAGGCCCGCAGGTTCGTGTGCGGAATATACTCGCGGCGCGTCTCCGACACGGTGAGCGCGGTGTGCGCCCGGCGCATTTCGTCGATGTCTTCGGCGCGGAGGATGACGGTGTCGCCGTGTTTGCCGCCGTTCAAATGCAGCTGGATCCACTTCGCCAGGTCGGCGGCGCTGGAATTGATCGATCCTGCCGCGCCAATGTTATCGACCAGAAGCCAGTCGATCGGCCGGTACGTTCCATTCACGGATGCATGCGGCGTCGCCGCATTGTGCGGTAGGTTTTTGACCGATGTCGAACTGTTGCTCATCCCGAGTGGCGTGAAGAATCGGTCCCTGACATACGCATCCCAGGTCGTGCCGGCGGCGCCGCCCACGGCTTCGCCGGCGGCCGTGAACATGATGTTCTGATACCCGAAGCGGGAGCGAAGCGGGGACTTCATCTTCAGATGACGCGAACGCCTGAGAACTTCGGCCCTGTCGAAGTTCGAGTAGTACCAGATCATGTCGCCACGGTGCACGCCGCTGCGGTGGGACAGCAGGTCGCGTAGCCGCATGTCGCGGGTGGCGTATGAATCATGGAGGCGGAATGCCGGCAGATGATCGATGACCCGGTCGTCCCAGCGCATCTTTCCATCCGCGACCAGCGTCGCGACGGCGGCCGCGGTGAAGGTTTTGGTGATCGAGGCGGCCGCGAAAACCGTGTTTGCATCGACCGGGTCGCTGCCGCCAAGCCGTCGAATGCCATAGCCCTTGGCGATGACGATCTTGCCGTCCTTTACGATGGCAAGGGAAAGCCCGGGCGTTTTCCAATCCCGCATGGCCGCCTCAATATAGGAATCGAGGCCGGACAGGCGGGACTCGTCGGCCCCCGCCGCGCCGGAAAACTGAACCAGCAGGCCAGTCAAAATCCCGTAGAAGAGCGGTCGTATCGCCATGAATCCTCCAAATCAGGGAACATGATATAGTAGGCCAAACCCAAAGCCAGTGGCGTTGTTGCAGGAGAAGAAAATGGGAATTTCCGCTGATATTGCCGAATTGATCGTGAAGGCCCGGTTCGAGGACTTGGATGAGGACGTGTTGCATTGGGCCAAGGTCGGCCTGATCGACTATACGGGTGTCACGCTGGCCGGATCGACCGAACCCAGCGGCAAAATCGCCGATGTGGTGGTCGGCGGCCGCGACCAAACCGGACCGAGCCTGATCTTCGGCTCGAACGCGCGTACGACGCCGCTGAATGCCGCACTGATCAACGGCACGGCGTCGCATGCCCAGGACTTCGACGACTGTAACAACACCATCGGCGGCCATCCATCGGCGCCAATCTTGCCGGCGCTGATCGGACTAGCCGAGCAATTGGGATCGAGCGGCCGCGATATGATCCTGGCCTACGTGATCGGTTTCGAGACGGAAACCAGCATCGCCCGCAGCGTTCACTTTCATCATTACGAAAAGGGGTGGCACCCGACCGCGACGATGGGGGTCTTCGGCGCGACGGCGGCTTGCTGCAAGTTGATGGGCCTCGACAAGGAGACGACGGCGACCGCATTGCAGATCGCCGTGTCCCTTGCCTCCGGCGTGAAATCGAATTTCGGCACGATGGTGAAACCGCTGCATGTCGGCCATTGCTCGCGCAACGGATTGTTCGCCGCGATGATGGCGAAGGAAGGGTTCACTTCCAGCCCGGTGGCGTTCGAGCACAAGCAAGGTTTCTTCGAGGTCTTCAACGGGGCGGGCAACTACCATCCCGAAAAGATCTTCGAAAATTGGATGAAGCCGTTCGACATCGTCGAACCTGCCATCGCGGTGAAGCAGTACCCGTGTTGCGGCAGTACGCATCCGGCGGTGGACGCGATGATCAATCTTGTCGAGCGCGAAGGCCTGACGCCGGAAATGGTCAAACGCGTCGATTCCTGGACCCATCCGCGCCGCTTGGCCCATACGAACCGGCCGGATCCGCAAAGCCCGCTGGACGCAAAGTTTAGCGTGCAATACGTGGTGGCGCGGGCGTTGATGCACGGCAAGGTCGTCTTGCCGCATTTCGACGATACGGCCTATCTCGACAAGGATGTCCGCGCGGTCATGGACAAGGTCGACGCGGCGCCGCATCCGGAGATGCTGAACGACGACAGCGGGTATCTCGGCGCGGAAGTCCGGGTCGAATTGATGGACGGGCGGGTGCTGTCCGAACGCGTGAAACAAGCGCGCGGGCGGGGATCGGTCGATCCGCTGCCGATGGACAAGCTGCGGAGCAAATTCGAGAACTGCGCCGCGCTGGTGTTGCCGGCGGACCGCATTGCGGCGCTTTACGACGTGATCGACAATTTCGTGGGGTTGGAGGACGTCAACGCTTTCACCGCGGCCACCGAAACCATCAGCGATGCCGCGGCGTCGGCGGCGGAGTGACGGCGCATGTCGGCGACCTTATCGAAAGTCGAAGTCGTCCCGTCCGGCGCGGCGCTGGGCGCGGACATCGTGAATCTCGACATCGGCTCCGCGAGTGAGGAAGAAATTGCGGCAGTCCGCGCCGCTTGGCTCGATCATCTCGTTTTGCGCTTTCGGGGCCAAAAGTTCGGTGACGCGGAACATCTGGCCTTCGCACGCCGGTTCGGACCGTTGGACATCTCGCCGAATACCCGCTTTTCCGGGCAACCCTGGATGCCCGAATATCCGGAGATGAGCCGGATTTCGAATATCAAGATCGACGGCGAGCCGACCGGATCGCTTGGGGACGGCGAACTCGTCTGGCACACCGACATGTCCTACCTGGACGAGCCGCCGGTCGGCAGCCTGCTGCACGCCTACGAAGTCCCTGCGTCGGGCGGGGATACGAAGTTCCTGAACATGTATGACGCGCTGGAAACCTTGCCCGCGGGATTGCGGAAAGCGATCGCGGGCCGGCAGTTAAAGCATGACCAGACGCACAACAGCTCGGGCAAGCTGCGCAAGGGGTTAGAGGGTGTCGAGATCAACGATGTGACGAAGATCCCCGGCGCGGTGCATCCGATCGTACGGACGCATCCGGAAACCGGCCGCAAGGCGTTGTATCTGGGCCGCCGGGCGCGTTCCTACCTGGTCGGCCTGCCGGTCGATGAAAGCGAGGAAATGCTGGATGCCTTGTGGGATCACGCGACAGGCAATCCGGCCTTCCAGTGGGCGCAGAATTGGGAGGCGGACGATCTGATCATGTGGGACAACCGCTGCGCCATGCATTGCCGGGACAGCTTCGACCCGGAAGGCCGGCGATTGATGCACCGGACGGTAATCCTGGGCGATCGGCCGTTCTGATTATCCGCTGAGCGCGATGACGGTGCCCGGCAGGCCTTGCGACAGGCGCTCGCTGTATAGCCGGCACAGGGGGTCTTTCGGGGCGATCGCCGCGGCGCGCGCTATTTCCTCGGTCGCGACGGCGTCCTCCCGCTGGATCAGCCGGAAGGCGCGGATATAGGCCTCTAATTCCGACGTATCGCTCTGATTTTCGGGCAGCGGTTCCAGCGCCTCGACCGAGTCGGTGATGCCGGGCCATCGCAATCGGCCGACGGGTCGGAAGATGACGTCGGTTGCATCGCGGGCCGTTGCGGCGCTGGCGCAAATGCGGGTGCCCAGTTCGGCGTTGGCCTGCGCGAGACGGCCGGCCTGTTCGATGGCCTCGCCATAGGCGCCGTAGGCGAAGGCGGCGTCCCCGCCGAAATTGCCGACCAGTGCATCCCCGCTGTGCACGCCGATCAATGTTTTGCCGATCCGTCCGGCGTTGGTCATGCGGCGTTCCCGATATCCTTCGGCGAAGGCGTCGATAGCCAGCGCGCATCGGACCGCCCGGCTCGATGCATCGCTCTGGTTCAACGGTGCGCCGAAGAGGGCGACGACCTGGTCCGCGTCGATCCGCTGCAGGACGCCGCCATGTGCCTTTACGGCATTTCCGATCCCCGCTGTATAGGCACTTTGCACGGAGATAAGCTCGTTTGGCGGCAAGGCTTCCGCGAGTTTTGCGAAATCGGCGTGCTGCGCGACGAGGACGGTGACGGTACGGTTTTCCCCGTCCAAGGTCACAATGTCCGACGCTTGGGCGATTTGCCGCGCCAGGTCGGCGGATGCGACCGTGGTGAAACCCGTGCGCAGATAATCCCGTTTGCCCTGCGCAAACCGCTGCACCGCCGCACGGGTAAGGGCATATGCGGTAAGACAGCCAATGACGGGCATTGCGACGGGAATCGCGGCTCGCGTCCAATGGAACACCGCAAGCGAGAAGACCACGAAGCCTAAGACCGTCCCGATAACGGCACCGACCCGCGCGAGCGGCCCCACGGTAATCAGTGCCAGCAAGCTTCCGAACGTGCACAGCGCAAAAGCCACCAATAGGACGGTGAGTTCATTGGAACCGGGCAGGTGCCGGGCATCCAGCAGTTGCGAAATCGCATGCGCTTGGATTTGCACGCCCGGCATGCGGTCATCGGGCGGCGTATGGAGCCATCCGCCGGGAATGCGGTGCTGGTCCCGGTCGTTGAGGTCGAGGCCGATTAGCACGACCTTGTCGGCGAACCATTTCGCAGGCAAACCAACCGCCTTGTGAGCCGGGATCGTCAGGAAGGGCCGCGTATTCAAGTTGGGTACGCCGTGATAGGCGAGCCGCCGCCGGTCCGCGCGGGACAGGTTCAAGACTTCGGCCAATTTCGCGGTGAAACTCGACATCCACACGCCATCCACCGTCGTGCCGGGCACCATACGGCGGACGGCGCCGCCCCAGCCGTCCTTGCCGAGCAGTGCGGGACCGGAGCGCAGGCCCTTCAGGTAGCTTCGTTCGTATACCTGTTGCCGTTGCGTCGACGCCTCACCCGGCGGTGCGGCCGCAACGACCAACGGGATCGGCAGGGACCGCATGACATCGAAGAGCCGCCGGTCCTTGTCCGGCTCGGTCGGTTCGGTGAGCGGCAGGTAGAAACCGATTGCCTGCGGACCCGAGACCGACAAGGTTTCGAGTAAGTCGGCGAGCAGACCGCGGTCGACCGGCCGGCGGTAGGGCAACGTGCTGACGGTGTTCTCATCGACCGCGATGACGACGATCCGGGAATCCTGCGGTTCCGCTCGCGGCATCAGGGCACGGCGGGCGTCTTCGGCCCAATACTCCATCGTGCGGGGAAGCGAGAAGCTATAGGGAACGAAGAAGGCGCCCAGCGTGGTCAACGCTATGGTCGCCAGCGCGCTCAGGATGAAATTTCGGTTCGCGAATCGTGCCATGGCCGGGCAGGGAAGCACATTCTCTGTTTCATTCGATCCTATGCTACGGCCGTATCCGTTCCCGAAAGATTAATAATATCCGGCATTTAGGGGATGTTCTTCAAAATTGTTCGGAACTTTTGTCCGTGATTTCAGTCTGTTGCGGCGGACATTCACGCGATACCTTCAGGGAAGGAAATTATCTGGCCGCGAACAGGAAGGGGGTGGGGATATGATCACCGTTCATGGCATCAAGAATTGCGATACGTGCCGAAAAGCGTTGAAATGGCTGGAGGCGGAGGGCATCGAAGCGCGGTTTCACGACTTTCGCGTCGACGGTCTCGAGCAGGCGACGCTTCAACGCTGGCTGGCGGCGGTGGGATGGGAAACGCTCCTGAACCGCCGCGGGACCACGTGGCGCAAGCTTCCCGACAGCGATACGCAGAATGTCGACGCAACGTCGGCCGAGGCGTTGATGCTGGCGAACCCGACGCTGATCAAACGGCCCGTTTTCGATGCCGACGGCGACTTTGCCGTCGGTTTCAAGGCGGAGCATCAGGACTGGATACGCACAAAGACATCATGATCCCGGCATATGCTGGGTCCAATCAAGACACCAAACGCATAACAAGAAGGAAGGACGCAAGATGGATTGCAGAATGGATGGACGTGTGGCGCTGATTACCGGCAGCAGCCGGGGATTGGGACGGGCGATGGCGCTGAAATTTGCCGAATCCGGCGCACATGTGTGCGTGACCGGTCGGCGCGCCGATGTCGTGGACGAGACCTGCGCCGAGGTAGAGGCTGCCGGCGGTGGTAAGGTCCTTGGTTGCCCGGCCGACGCCGGCAAGGCGGAGGATATCGAGCGGCTCGTCGCGACCACCGAAAAGGAACTCGGCCCGATCGACATCGTGGTGAACAACGCCGGTACGTCGCGCCGTATGCCGTTCGTCGAGATTACCGACGACCTGTGGCGCGAGGACCTGGAACTCAAGCTGTTCGGCGCAATCCGGACCATGCGCCTGACCTTTCCGGGCATGTGCGAGCGCAAATGGGGCCGCATCATCAATGTCCTGAACACCGGTGCGAAGGCGCCGCCCGCGGGCGGTGCGCCGACGGCGGTCTCGCGCGCGGCGGGGATGGCGTTGACCAAGGCGATGGCGGGTGAGGGCGCGCCGCATAATGTGCTGGTCAACGGGCTATTGGTCGGCCGTATCGAGAGCGACCAATGGCGCAACCGCTGGGAAGCGACCGACAAGTCCGAAAGCTACGAATCATATCTGGCGGACATGGCGAACGACCTGAAACTCCCGATGGGCCGGCTCGGCACCGCGGAAGAATTCGCCAACATGGCGTGCTTCCTCTGTTCGGACGCCGGATCCTATATCAACGGCGTCGCCATCAATGTCGACGGCGGTATGAGCCCGGTCGTCTAACGCCGCAATGAAGATCAAGGGCCCCTGGTCGGACGCTCAGATCGATCGCTATCTGACGACCACCGTCATTCCGATGCGGGTGTCGGCGCTCGGCGGCAGCGGCTGGCCGGTGGTCCTCTCATTGTGGTTTCGCTGGCGGGATGGCGCGCTCTGGTGCGCGTCCAATCCGCAGTCCCGTATCGTCCAGTTGTTGGCACGGGACGGCCGCTGCGGGTTCGAGATCGCCGCCGACGCGCCGCCGTACCGCGGCGTACGCGGGCAGGGGAAGGCTACGCTCGACCGGGATGCCGGCGTGGCGGAGTTGCGTGCGTTGATCGAGCGCTATCTTGGGCCCGACGAAACCTCGTTTTCCCGCTGGCTGCTCGACCGCAGTGCGGGCGAGATCGCTATTCGGATCGACCCGGTCCGAATGATGAGTTGGGACTACACGGCACGAATGAAGAGCTAGCTGCGCGGCTCGGGCCGCCGGGTCGTTTCACGTAGGGGCAAGAGGGCATTGTGTGACACAGGACAATCCCGATCCGTCGAATGACGGAATCGCGGCCCGGCTCGGCCGGTTGCCCATCTTGCGGAATCCGGCCTTCCGCCTCGCGGACTATCGGCGGTTTTGGGCCGGTGCCGGCCTGAATCAACTCGGCACCAGCGGCGAGCAGGTCGTTCTCGGACTGTTGGTGTTCCAGATTACGGACTCCAGCGCCTGGGTCGGCGCATTGATGGCCGTCTATTTCCTGCCGATGTTCGTTTTCGGGCTGCTGTCCGGCGCGATCTCGGACTGGATGGATCGTCGGCAACTGCTGCGCCGCGTCGAACTGTGCATCGTCGCGAATTCCTGCGTCCTTGCCGCCATGATCGCCGCCGGATTCGCCGAGCTTTGGCTGATCCTGACCTTCGCGCTGTTCGCCGGGTGTTTCCGGGCGCTGCACCACCCGACCCGCTTCAGCTATGCCTACGATATCGTCGGCGGCGATCAGGTGGTTGCCGGTCTCGGTTTATTGAACCTGGGTTCCCGGTTCGGCCAGCTTATCGGTGCGCTCGTCTCGGGCTTCGTGATGGAGCGATATGGCGCGCCCGCTGCGATCCTGACCTTGGCGGTCTGTCATGGCGGCGCGTTCCTGTTGTTCCGCCGACTCGAGACGGCGGGGGAGGCGGCGGAAAAGGTCCGGGCGCCCATCGCTCAAAACGTTCGCGAGTACCTTAGCGAACTAAAGACGAACCGAATCTTGCTGATGCTGGTTCTCGTCACCGCATCGGTCGAAGTATTCGGTTTCTCCTTTGCGACCGCGTTGCCGGAACTGGCGACGGTGCGTTTCGAAATGGGGGCGGAGGGATTGGGGATGATGCATGCGGCGCGCTCGATCGGCGGCGTCATCGCGGGTCTGACCTTGGCGGGCATGGGATCGATGACCCGCCGCGGCGTCGCATACATCTTCGTCATCTTCGCGTTTGGCAGCGGGCTGATGCTGCTCTCGGTGTCCGATCATCTGATGCTGGCGGTCGCGGCGCTGTGCGCTGTGGCGGCACTGGCGACCGCATCCGACGTATTGACGCAAAGCATGGTGCAACTCAGCGTCCCGAATGCGCTGCGGGGGCGGGCGATGGGGGCATGGACGCTGGCAATCGGGTCCGCCCCCCTCGGTCATCTCGAAATGGGCGCGCTCGCCGTTGCGATCGGGATCGGCAACGCGCTGCTTTTCAACGGCACGATGCTGATCCTGGTCGGCATCGTGGTTTTCTTCGCGGCGCCGCGGCTGCGCAGTCTTTAGCGTGGTCGCGCGGTTATCCGCTGTCGGTCAGGCGGCCTGGTGATCGTGCTCCAACCGGTCGAACACCGCGCGCATCGATGTCTTCCCCCGCCGTTTCGGTGCGACCTGGGCCGGCGTCTCCGGCGCATCCTCCGGCTCGTCGGACCGGGCCGATTTGTCCGGTACGACTGTGGGTTCCGGCGTCGCTTCCGTTTCAACGGCTGCGGGCTTTGGAACCTCCGCCTTGGCCGGTTCCGGCTGACGTGCCGGCGGCGCCGCAGGCATGTCGACATGCGGCTCGTCGATCGGCAGGTGGCCGCCTTCCAGACGCGGTGACTTGCCCGCGTCGAGATAGAGCCGCTTGTCGTGCAACGCAGCGATCGCGATCATCCGCCGGTCCGACGGACGGTCGACGCAGGCGAGCCGCGCGTGCGGTTGATGCCCGATCGGCGTCACGATATCGACGACTTCCCAAGTCGATTGATGTTTGTCGATTTTGCTGAACAGGTCGCCGATAGCGACCGTCTCGAATCTTACGAGTCTGCTCATCATAAGTGGCTTGCCGTAGCCCTCCCTCAATTAGCGTGCGCGTTTCCCCCTCGCTCCACCCAGAGCACCCGAAACGTCGCCCGCATACCTAATTCGCCAAACACGAGGTAGCTAGCAGGCACCTTGGAACATTGATTCGATGTTTCGGCGCAACGAAACATTGGACATACCGCCGTTGGTTCGAGCTACACCTAAATCGTTGTCCGGCAGGATCCGCAAAAATTCCTATAGTAGAAGGGATTGCGGAACGTTCTTGACACTGCCTGCTGTTGGGATAGAAGCATGCAACATTCATTCCTATCCCGGCGTAGTGGGGGTACCACCGTCCGAATCGACAATTTCGGCACGAATTTCCATTTCGAAAGGCGATGGTTTTGAGCGCGGAGCAGGAAAAACCGCCGCTGCGGACCGGCGAATTCGTCACGCTGATGGCGTTGATGTCGTCGCTGATCGCGTTGTCGATCGATGCGATGCTGCCGGCTTTACCGGAGATCGCCGCCGATCTTGGCGTGCACGAGGGCAATCGCGTAACGCTGATCGTGACCGCGTTGTTCTTGGGACTGGCGTGCGGGCAAGCGCTGTACGGTCCGCTGTCCGACAGCTTCGGGCGGAAACCCGCGATCTATCTCGGCTTCGCGCTATTCGCGGCGGGCACGCTGCTGGCAATCACCGCGACCGACTTCGACGTCATGCTGCTCGGCCGCGTGCTGCAAGGTATCGGGGCGGCGGGGCCGCGGATTATATCGATCGCGCTGGTGCGCGACATGTACGAGGGGCGCGCGATGGCGCGCATCATGTCGTTGATCATGTCGGTGTTCATCCTGGTGCCGGTGCTCGCACCCGCACTGGGGCAGGCGATCCTGCTGGTCGCCCATTGGCGCATGATATTTGGATTGTTGTTCGCGCTGGCGTTCATCGGGGCGGTGTGGGTCGGCCTGCGTCAGCCCGAAACGCTGCCGCCAGCCATGCGTCAGCCATTTCGGCTCGGTCGGATCGTGCGCACGGTCGTGGAGGTCTGCACCAACCGCTACGCCTTCGGGTATTCGGTCGCCGCCGGGTTCGTGTTCGGGGCGTTCATCGGCTATTTGACGTCGGCGCAGCCGATCTTGCAGGTGCAATACGGCTTGGGCACATTGTTTCCCGCGTATTTCGCCGTGCTGGCCTTTTCCATCGGCTTGGCGTCGCTGGTGAATTCCAAGCTGGTCATGAAATTCGGCATGCAGCGGCTGTCGGCTTGGGCGCTGTGGGCGGTGAGCGGTCTCTCGGTGGCGTTCTTCGCGGTCGCCTACGCCTTCGACGGGCATCCCCCGCTGTGGATGTTGATGGCCAACATGGTCGTCAGTTTTTTCTGCATCGGCATGCTGTTCGGCAACTTCAACGCTTTGGCGATGGAACCGCTGGGCCATATTGCCGGGATCGGCGCGGCGGTGGTGGGTTCGCTGATGACGTTTATCTCGCTGTCGCTCGGCACGCTGATCGGCCAGAGCTACGACGGCACCGTGCTGCCGATGGCCGGCGGGTTCGCGGTCTACGGCATCGTGTCGCTGGCGATCACCCGCTGGATCCAGCGGGACGGGAAGCGCAGCTAGGCGGCTTCGCCGAGCGATTGCCGCAGGATGTAGTGCAGCATGCCGCCGTTCTCGTAATAGTCGACCTCGACCGCGGTATCGAGCCGACAGGTCAGCGGGAGTTCCTCCTGCGACCCGTCCGAGCGGGTGATCCGGCAGTTCACGTCCATGCGCGGGGTGATGCCGGCCTCTAGTCCCGAAATGTCGAAGGTTTCGCTGCCGTCGAGCTTCAGCGTCTTGCGCGTCGTGCCAGGCTTGAACTGCAGTGGCAGCACGCCCATGCCGATCAGGTTCGAGCGGTGGATGCGCTCCAACCCCTCGGCGATGACCGCCTTCACGCCCAATAGCTTGGTGCCCTTGGCGGCCCAGTCACGCGACGAGCCGGTCCCGTATTCGCGTCCGCCGATCACGACCAGCGGCACGCCGTCGGCCTGATACTTCGACGACGCGTCGAAGATGGTCATCTGCTCGCCGTCCGGCATGTGCCGGGTGAAGCCGCCTTCGGTGCCCGGGGCCAATTCGTTGCGGATGCGGATGTTGGCGAAGGTGCCGCGGACCATCACGTCGTGGTTGGTACGGCGCGATGCGAAGCTGTTGAAGTCCTTCTGCGCCACGCCGTTCGCGATCAGGTATTGTCCGGCCGCGCCGCCCACGTCGATGGTGCCGACCGGCGAGATGTGGTCGGTCGTCGTCATGTCGCCGACCATCACCAACGGCCGCGCGCCCTTGATGTCGGAAACCGCAAGTGGCTGCCGTTCGGTCGCGCTGAAATGTGGCGGCTGGCGCATATAGTCGCTGGCTTCGTCCCAGTCGAAGGTGATGCCGCCGCTCGCTTCCAGCGCCTGCCATTCCGGCCCACCCTCCATGATGTCGGCATAGCGGTGTTTGAACATCTCCGGCGTGATCGTCTTCGCCATCACGTCCTGGATTTCCGCGTTGGTCGGCCAGATGTCCCTGAGATAGACCGGATTGCCGTTGGAATCCTCGCCGAGCGGGTCCTCGCGCAGGTTCGCCGTGACCGTCCCGGCCAAGGCATAGGCGACAACCAGGGGCGGGGACGCCAGGAAATTCATCCGGCATTGCGGATGAACGCGGCCCTCGAAGTTGCGGTTGCCGGACAGGACCGAGGCGACGACCAGATCGTTCTGCTCGATGGCGTCGGCGATTGCCGGGTCCAGCGGCCCGGAGTTGCCCATGCAGGTCATGCAGCCGAACCCGACAAGGTTGAAGCCGAGCGCGTCCATGTCCTCTTGCAGGCCGGCCGCTTCCAGGTAATCGGCGACGATGCGCGACCCCGGGGCGAGGGACGCCTTGACCCAAGGTTTCGCCGTCAGTCCCTTGGCGACCGCCTTCCGCGCCAAAAGCGCGGCGCCGATCATCACCGCCGG
Organism: Alphaproteobacteria bacterium; assembly: GCA_965228425.1. GTDB lineage: Bacteria > Pseudomonadota > Alphaproteobacteria > UBA8366 > UBA8366 > JAJFJD01. The sequence continues at coordinate 2,609,079 of OZ245815.1, forward strand.
GTTCGACGTATTCGTGCAGCTCGTGATCGCCGCGATGGCGACCGCGCCGTGGCCGAGGTCGAAATCGCCGGCCGGGACGGGCGCCTGATCCGGCTTGCTCGTTTGGTCGCCGAGATTGTCGCGGAAGGCATTAGGGACTTGCGACAAGGGCTGCCGCTGGTTCGGGCGGTAGGGACCGGCCATGCTGGGCTCGACACTGCCGAGGTCGATTTCGACGCGGTCGGTGAACACCGGCTCCGGCGTGTCGGCGTCGCGCCACATGCCCTGCGCTTTGGCGTAAGCCTCGACCAGCGCGCATTGCGCGTCGTCGCGCCCGGACAGCCGCAAATAGGCAACTGTTTCCGCATCGACCGGGAAGAAGCCCATGGTGGCCCCGTATTCCGGCGACATGTTGGCGATGGTCGCGCGGTCGGTCAGCGCCAGATTGTCGAGACCGGGGCCGCAATATTCGACGAATTTCTGCACCACGCCCTTCGCGCGCAACGTCTCCGTGACGGTCAGCACCAGATCGGTCGCGGTGGCGCCCTCCGGCAGTGCGCCGGTGAAGCGGCAGCCGATGACCTCGGGAATCAGCATGGAGACCGGCTGGCCGAGCATCGCCGTGCCCGCTTCCAGGCCGCCGACGCCCCAGCCGAAGATACCCATCCCGTTGATCATCGGCGTATGGCTGTCCATGCCGATCAGGCAGTCGGGGAAGGCGACCGTCTCGCCGTCGACCTCCTCGCTCCACACCACGCGGGCGAGATATTCCAGGTTGATTTGATGCAGGATGCCCCATCCCGGCGGGATGATGCGCACGTTCTTGTAGGCGGTCTGCGCCCATTTCAGGAAGGAATAGCGTTCCTGGTTGCGCTGGTACTCGATCTCCACGTTGCGCGCCATGGCGTCCGGCGTGCCCGCGAAATCGACCATGACCGAGTGATCGACGATCAGGTCGATTGTGGTGCGCGGGTTGATCGCTGTCGGATCGCCGCCGAGCCGCACCATGGCATCGCGCATCGCCGACAGGTCGGCGAGCAGCGGAATGCCCGACACGTCCGGCATCAGCACGCGCGCCGGATGGTAGTTGATCTCGGAATCCGACGTCCGTGTCTTCGTCCAGCCGCCGAGCGCCTTGATGTCGTCGGCGGTGACCGCCCGGCCGTCCTCGTTGCGCAGCAGGTTCTCCGCGAGCACTTTGAGCGAGAAGGGCAGCCGCGCCAAATCCCCGGCCCCCGCCGCCTCGGCGGCCGCCAGGCTGTAATAGGCGTAGGACTTTCCGCCCACGTCGAGCGTCGATTTCGCACCGAGGCTGTTGCTGGTCATGCGATGTCTCCCGTTATTCCATTCCCTGCGCGTTGTCCTTGTCGCCGGGTTTGTGGCCCGCCGTGCCGGCGTAGCGCTGTTCGATGGCGTCTTTCGGCATGTAGCGGTCTTCAAGGTCGCGGATCGCGGCGATGCCCGTGAATTCGTACCAGTTCTCGACCGGCAGGTCGTTGAACGCCTCCAACTGGCGGAGTTCGTAGTCGATGCCGTCCTGCTTGAAGCCGGCCAGCGTGTCGATCATTGCCTGCACGCCCGCGCGCAGCGCCAGCAGCGGCAGGATGCAGACGGCATAACCCATGTCCTCGACCTGTTGCAGCGGCAGCTTGGGCGTGGTGCGTTTCTTCGCGTAGCCGCCCATGTTGAACAGTTTCGGGCCGGGCACTTCCTTGGCGAATGTCTCGTATTCCTCGACCGAGAGCAGGGCGTCGGGGAAGATCATGTCGGCGCCCGCGTCGGCATAGGCCTTGCCGCGCGCCACGGCGTCGTCGAAGCCGACCGCGCCGCGCGCGTCGGTGCGCGCGATGATGATGAAATCCGGGTCCGTGCGGGCGTCCGCCGCCGCGCGGATCTTGCCGCAGGCCTCGTCGATCGGGATGACCTCTTTCCCGGCGATCGAGCCGCAGCGTTTCGGGCTCACCTGATCCTCGATATGGATGCCCGCGATGCCGGTCAATTCGAACTCGCGCACGGTGCGGATGACGTTGATCGCATTGCCGTAGCCCGTGTCCGCGTCCGAGATCACCGGGATGTCTTCGGCCGCCTGCGCCATGAAGCGGGCCATCATGGTCATCTCGCTCATGGTCAGCAGGCCGACATCCGCGCCGCCGGTCAGCGTGTTGGCCACGCCCGAGCCGGTCATGTAGACCGCCTCGTAGCCGGCTTCTTGAACGAGCCGGGCGCTGAGGCCGTTATGCGCGCCGGGGGCGACCAGCAGCTTGCCGCTGTTCAGCCGCTGGCGCAGGGCGCTGCGTTTCGATTTGGCGTCTTTCATCGGGGGCCTCGGATGTGCGGTTGGTTTCCCCAAGACTACCGTCATTCCCGCGAAAGCGGGAATCCAGGCAGTCGGGACCAAGATGGATTCCCGCTTTCGCGGGAATGACACCAAGATTGGGAAGGGAACGCTTGCCCCTAAATCGCGTAGCGTTCGTCGAGTTCCATGTAATGCTCGGTGTTGACGGCGGCCTCGCGGTCCTGGAAGGACGCCATGCGGTCCTTTAGCGCCTCGGTATGCCCGTCGCGCAGCAGGCATTCCGCCGCGTCCTGCATGGCCTGGATCGCGATGCGCTGCAGGTCGCTCGGCACGATGACGAGGTTGAAGCCGAGTTCTTCCAGCTTGTCGCGCGGGACGACGGGCGTCTTGCCGCTCCAGAACATGTTCAACAGCTTGGGGTAGGGCAGTTCCTTGGCGATCTTCTCGATCTCTTCCATCGTGGTCGGCGCCTCGACGAAGGCCATGGTGGCCCCGGCTTCCATCGCCTTGTGCATGCGCTCGATTGCGGCGTCGACGCCGTCCCCGGCAAGCGAGTCCGTGCGGGCGATGATCGTCATGTCGTCGTCGGTCAGCGCGTCGCGGATCGCCTTGATCTTCGAGCAGAACTCCTCGACCGGCACGACGGCCTTGCCTTCGTAGTGGCCACAGCGTTTCGGGAACACCTGATCCTCCAGATGGAAGCCGGCCACGCCGACCCGTTCGAAGGCCTTTAGCCCTTGGCGGGCGTTCAGGGCGTTGCCGTAGCCGGTATCCATGTCGGCGATCAGCGGCAGGTCGATGGCGTCTACCATGGTTTCCAGCCGGTCGGTGATCTCCTTCAGCGACATCAGGCCCATGTCGGGGATGCCGGTGCTGCGGGCGATGCCGCCGCCGGTGGCGTAGACGATCTCTGCGCCGGCATTCTGGATGATGCGGGCCGAAATGCCGTCATACGCGCCGGGCACGATGAAGGTCTTGCCGGTTTCGAGCAGTTTCTTGAGTTTGGTCGAGGCTCGCATGGGTTGCGTCTCCTTGTTCTTGTCTTGCTAAGAAATTCGTCGGGCTGCCGCGGTGCTATTCCGGAAGCGGTTTTCCGCCGCCGGGCACCTCGATCTCGAAGGTGTTCAGCACCATCGAGACAACCGAGTAATGGCCGCAGACGACGATCAACTCAACGACGCCGGCGCTGCCGAGCAGGTCCAGGGTCGCCTTGTAGGTGGCGTCGCTGACCTTGCGGGTCTCGTGCAGCTCGGTGACGAAGTTATAGACGACTTCCTCGTCGCTGTTCTTGAAGGACGGGCGCTCCCGGTTGGCGATGGCGTCGATGATGTCTTGGGCAAGGCCTTCCTCGGCGGCGATGCGCGCATGCGCGAACCATTCGTATTGCGCGGTCCAGACACGGCCCACCATGATGATCGCCAGTTCGCGGAGCCGGCCGTCCAAGGTGCCGTCGAAGCGCAGGAACGCGCCCATCCGCTGGACCGCGTCGGCGGCTTTGGCATTGTGCATCAGCGGGACGAAGGGGCCGCGAACCTCGCCGCGCGGTCCGGCCGTGATGGCGTCGGCGACGGTCTTCTGTTCGGGTGTGTAGTCGGCGGGGTCGATGGCGGGCAGTCGGCTCATGGCGCTGGATTCCCTGATTTTGCGTTGGGTGATTGTTACCGCGAAAGATAGCGGCCTTTTCGGATCGTGTCGAAACCGTTGCTTGAATTGCCGGCGCTACTTCTTAGGCGGCGGCTGGCCGCGCATCAGGAAGACGAGCGGCAGCAGCAGCAGGATCAGCACGGTCATCAGGCGGAAGTCATGCAGGTAACCCATGAACTCGGCCTGTTGCTCGATCTCGCGCTGCAGGCTGCCAAGACCCCGCAGGGTGTCGATGTCCCAATGCTCGCGGATCAGGTCGCCGCGCAGGAGTTCGTTGTAGAGGCTGACATGCTCCATCAACGCGGACCGGTTCTCCTGCGTGGCGCGCACCAACTGGCTGACCAGGATGGAGACGCCCACGCTGGACCCGATGCGCCGCGCCAGGCTCAACATGCTGGTGCCGTCCGGGCGGAGCTGTGGCGACAGGGTCTGAAACGCCATCGATGTGACGGCGACGGAAAAGAATCCGAACCCTGCGCCCTGCAGGGTGACAATCAAGCCGATGGTCCAGGCGTCGACCTCCCGGGTGAATTCCGACATAAGCCAAGTCGAGTAGGCCATGCAGAGGATACCGACGATGACGATTGGCCGCGGGTGGATGCGCGTCAGCAGGGGGCCGGCGATCATCGTTGCGATCAGCGTGCCGATACCGCGCGGCATGATCAGTATCCCGGCGGTGGAAACCGGATAATCCATGTGATTCTGCAAGACCGAGGGCAGCAGGCCCGCGAAGCCCATGATCATGATCGATAGCACGATGATGAAGAAAAACCCGATCAGGAAGTCGCGCTGCAGGAATATCTGTGGATTGACATAAGTGTTGCGCTGGGTCGTCACGTGCACGACGAAAAGATACATCGCCGCGATGAACAGGCCGGCCCAAATGACGATTTCCGCGGAGTCGAACCATTCGAGGCGCTCGCCGCGGTCGAGGAACAACTGCAACGCCCCGATGGCGATGCTGAGCGCGATGAACCCGAAGAAATCGAACTTGGGCGGGTCCTTGGCCTTCGCTTCGGGGACGAAGCGGATGATCAGATAGAGCCCGAGGATGCACAGCGGGATGTTGCTGAGATAGATCCAGCGCCAGCTTAGATACTCGGTCAGGATGCCGCCGATCAACGGACCGATCATCACGCCGCTCATGCGGCCGGCGGTCAGCCAACTGATGGCCGAGCCGTATTGCGAGCGGGGATACACGCCCAGCATGACCTGATGGCTCAACGGCCCCATGCCCGCCGCCGTGACACCCTGCATGAATCGGTAAAAGACCAATTCGCCCAGCGTTGTCGCCTGCGCGACCAATAAGGTGCAGACAAGGAACGCGACCGTGATCAGGATCAGCAGCCGGCGCTGGCCGAAGCGTTTGCTTAGCCACGCAAAGAGCGGCGTGAAGATCGCCGACGCAACCAGAAACGATGTCAGCACCCAGGCCGCCTCGTCGAGCGTGGCCGACATATTGCCGCGGATTTCCGGCAACGCCACCGCCGTCGCGAAGGTGTCCATTCCCTGAATCGCGGCAGCCGTCGTCATCGCGCAGGCGATAAGCCGGCGGCGGCCAAGGGAAATTGACGGTACGGGGTCGCTCTCGGTGGTTGTCACCCGGCTATATTACAACGAGCCTGCGGTGCTAAGCCTCTGAAATTTATGCACCCGGCGATTGCAGGTTCATGAAGCGCCGAAATTCGAGGCATAGACCGTTTGGATCTTGTCGAGCGCGTCCTGCGGCAGGGGGCCCAGCGCGATGGCGCCGAGCGCCTCATTCGGGTGCGACAGCTCGGCCATGCCGACGATCGCGCCGGAGATATCCGGGTTGCTGATTACGAAACGCAGCGCGGTCTGCGCCGGCGTGCCGTATTCTGGCCCAAGCGCATCCATGATCGCCTTGGCGCAGCGTTCCTCGTTCGCCAGGTCGGTTTCCTTCGTGATGACGCTTTCGCGGCCGTGCCGTTCGGTGGATGCCAACACGCCGGCGGAAGGTCGCGCACTTGCAGTCCGAACTCCGCATTCAGAGCGCGTTACACCGAAAAGCCGCCGAGCTTGGTTTCCAGGTATTCGGCGATGCCTTCGCGGCCGCCCTCGCGGCCCAGCCCGCTTTCCTTCATGCCGCCGAACGGGGCTGCCGCGGCGGTCGGGTTGATGTCGTTGATTCCGACGATGCCGAAGCGCAGGCGTTCGAACATGCGGTGCGCGCGCGAGATGTTCTGCGTATAGACATAGGCGGCGAGACCGTAATGGGTGTCGTTCGCCATGGTGATCGCTTCCTCGTCGTCGTCGAAGGCGATGATCGGCGCGACCGGTCCGAAGGTCTCCTCGCGATAGATGCGCATCTCGGGCGTGACGCCGGTCAGCACGGTGGGGGCGAAGAAATGGCCTTTGTCCAACCCGTCGTCGATCAAGCGATGCCCGCCGCAGCCGACCACAGCACCTTTCTCGACCGCGTCGTTCACCTGCCGCTCGACCTTGTCGACGGCTGCCTGGTTGACCAGCGGGCCGATGCTGACGCCGTCCTCCATGCCGTTGCCGCCGCGCAGGCGGGTAACGCGCGAGACGAATTCCTCGGTGAACGGCTCCACGATGCTCTTGTGGACGAAGATACGGTTCGGGCTGATGCAGGCTTGCCCGGTGTTGAGGAATTTCACGAGCGATGCGCCCTTGGCCGCGTATTGCGGGTTGGCGTCGTCGAAAACCAGGAAGGGCGCGTGTCCGCCGAGTTCCAGCGAAATCCGTTTCATCTGCTCCGCCGCACCCTGCGCCAGCATCTTGCCGACGCCGGTCGAGCCGGTGAAGGTGATCTTGCGCACCGCCGGGTTGGTCACGAATTCCGCTCCGATGGGTTTCGGGTCGGCGGCGGTCACCAGATTGGCGACGCCCGCCGGGATTTCCGCCTCGGCGAGGATCTTGAAGATTTCGATGGCGCAGAGCGGTGTCGCCTCCGCCGGCTTCAGCACGATGGTACAGCCGGCGGCGAGGGCGGGTGCGACCTTCCGCGTGATCATCGATACCGGGTAGTTCCAGGGCGTGACGGCCGCGACCACGCCGACCGGCTGATGCAGCACCATGAACCGCTGATCGCCGCGCGGGGCGGGGATCGTCTCGCCGTACACGCGCTTGGCTTCCTCCGCGTACCACAACAGGAAATCGGCGCCGTATTGCACCTCGTTTCGGGCGGCGCGCAGCGGCTTGCCCTGTTCCTCGGTCATGGTGCGGGCAAGGTCCTCCTTGCGCTCCATCATGATTTGGTAGGCGCGGTAGAGATAGGCGGAGCGCTGGTAGGCCGTCAGGTTCGACCAGGCGGGAAAGGCGCGGTCGGCGGCGGCGATGGCCGTGGCCGCATCGTCCCGGCCGCCGTCGGGCACGTCGGCGATTTTCTCGCCGGTCGCCGGATTAAGGACCTCGAATGTGCCTTTCTTCTTGGCCCACTGGCCGTCGATATACATGAAACGGAACTCCTGGACGTGAATTTTAGCGCTGTATAGCACGCAAGCGGCGATTGGGGGCAAGGGCTGAATATGGCCGTTTTGGCCCCGCATCGTCATTCCCGCGAAAGCGGGAATCCATTTCCGCGCGACATCTGGATTCCCGCTTTCGCGGGAATGACAGAGTATGGGGGAGCGCTAATTTGCCTGATGCCGCCGCGGGTCCTGCATGAACAGGACAAATGGCATAAGGACCACGATGAACAGGGCCAGCCACTCGAAATCATGCAGATAGGCCATGAATTCCGACTGCCGGATGATTTCGCGGTCCAGGGCGGCCAGTCCCGGCACGTTGTTCATGCTCCAGGGGTCCGGCAGCGGTTGATGCCGCAGGGTTTCGCTGAACGGCGTCACGTTTTGCGACAGGACGGCGTGGTTGGTCTGGGCCTGCCGGATAAACTGTCCGACCAGGATCGAGACGCCGACGCTGCTGCCGATCTTGCGCAGCAGGCTCATGAAGGCGGTGGCGTCGCCCCGGTAATGCGCCGGCAGCGTGCCGAAGGCAATCGTGTTGACCGGAACGAAGAACATCCCGAATCCGGTGCCCTGGATCGCCACCACGATGATGAAGTAGAGCACGCTCGTCTCGGGCGTGAATCGGGCCATCATCCACATCGACAGCGCCAGCAGCGACATGCCGATCAGAATGACGGGACGGGGATCGAAGCGGGCCAGCAACCGTCCGGACAAAGTGGCGGTGATCGCGGTGGTGACCCCGCGCGGCGCCATGATCAACCCCACGGTTAGCACCGGAATGCCCATCAGGTTCTGCAGGAAGGGCGGCAATAGCCCTGTCAGGCCGACCAGGATTACCCCGTGCAACGTGGTCAGCAGCAAGGCGATGGAGAGGTTGCGGTTCAGGAATATCCTCGGGTCGAGGAAGGGCTGCCGCGCTGTCAGGATATGGACGATGAAGAGATACAAGAAACCGACGAAGATAGCGGCCTCGATCACGATCTCGGTGGAGTCGAACCAATCCAGCCGGTTGCCGCGGTCCAGCATCAACTGCATCGACGCCAGCGCCACCGTCAGGATCAGGAATCCGGACCAGTCGAACGGCTTTTCCACGTCCCGTTCGGATTCAGGCAGGAACAGCGCCAGGATCGTGAAGGCGACGACGCCGAGCGGCACGTTGACGTAGAACACCCAACGCCAGCTCAGGAACTCGGTCAGCGCGCCGCCAAGCGTTGGGCCGATGATCGCGCCGAACATAACGCCGACCGACCACCAGCCCATGGCGAAGCCATGTTCCTCGCGCGGATACGTGTCCAGCAGGATGTGATGGGACAGCGGGACGAGCGCCGCACCGAAGGTGCCCTGCAGGAACCGGTAGGTCACGATCTCCGCCAGCGAATCCGCGCTGCCCGCCAGCATCGAGAAGATCAGGAAGCCGATGATGACGCAGAGGAAGAACCGCTTGCGCCCGAATCGCCGGCTGAGCCAGCCGATCGGCGGCGAGGCGATGGCGACCGCGATCAGGTAGGCGGTCAGCACCCAGGACACCTCATCCTGGGAGACCGACAGCGCGCCCTGCATGTTGGGCAGCGCCACCGCGGCCAGCAACGTATCCATGCCCTGCAGGCCCGACCCCAACGTGACCCCGAAGAGGATCAGTCCGCGAAACGGAACCCGTTTCGCCGTGTCGCCGGTGGTCGATGTCATCGCGTGTCCTGATCGGTGCCGGGTGCCGGCTACAACTGAGGCGGGGTTGTTCGAAGAGAAACCTTACCCCTTGGCTCGTAAGTATATCCGAACTCAACCGCGTCGTGTGGCGGGGAGCATTCACAATGGGCGATCTTGCCGGGGAGGCGCAAACTTCTATGATAAGCGCCACGTCATCGTGACAGATCAATTCATCGCATTTGAGAGGACTTCGGCCCGTGGCAGGCACGCACGCGCTTGGGATCGATATCGGCGGCACGTTCACCGACATCATCATATTCGACCAATCGACCGGGGAGGTGCACAAGGCGAAGGAACTGACCACCCATGACGACCCGGCGCGCGGCGTCATCACCGGGGTCCACAACGCGTTGAACGGCGTCGTCCCGCCCACGGAAATATTCCGGACCGTCCACGCGACCACGCTGTTCACCAATGCGCTGATCGAGCGCAAGGGCGCGGTGACCGGGTTGATCACGACCGAAGGTTTCCGCGACGCGCTTGAGATCGGCCGCGAACGGAAATACGAGCTTTACGACGTTCATATCGCCAAGCCGACGCCGTTGGCCCCGCGCAACCTGCGCCTTGAGGCGCCGGAGCGGATGGACCCGCACGGCACGGCGCTCAAGCCGCTCGATGAGGCGGCATTGCTGGACGCCGTCGGCACGCTGGCCGAAGACGGTGCCGAATCCCTCGCGGTCGTCTTCCTGCACGCCTACGCCAACCCGGCGCATGAAAAGGCCGCGGTCGAGGCGATCCAGGCGAAATTCCCCGATATCTTCCTGTCCGCCTCGCATGAAGTGGCGCCGGAAATCCGCGAATTCGAACGCACGTCGACGACCGTGATCAACGCCTATTTCAAGCCGCTGGCCGAGGGCTATATCGACCGGCTGGCGACCGAGATCGGCGACCTCGGCGTCGAAGCACCCTTCTTCATGATGCTATCGAACGGCGGCCTGACCCATGTGGACGAGGCGAAGCGCACGCCGGTTCAGTTGCTTGAATCGGGGCCCGCGGCCGGTGCGCTGGTCGGCGCGTATTTCGGTGGCCTGGCGGGTGAGGCCAACATCCTGGCTTTCGACATGGGCGGCACGACGGCGAAGCTGGCGCTGGTCGAGGACGGCGAGCCGCATGTCACCTACAGCTTCGAGGCGGCGCGCGAAAAACGCTTCATCGAGGGCAGCGGCCTGCCGGTCAACATCTCCACCATCGAATTGATCGAGATCGGCGCGGGCGGCGGCAGCATCGCGCGGGTGGATGCGCTCGGCCTGTTGAAAGTCGGACCGGAAAGCTCCGGTTCGCAGCCGGGACCGGCCTGTTACGGCCAAGGCGGCACCGACGTGACGGTGACCGACGCCGACCTGCTGCTGGGATACCTCAACGCTGATTTCTTCGCCGGCGGCAGCATGCAGATCGATCTGGACGCGGCGCAATCGGCGGCGCAATCCCTGGCCGGTCAACTCGGCGTGTCCGCGACCGACGTCGCCTGGGGCATCCATGATGTGGTCAATGAGAACATGGCGAGCGCCGCCCGGGTGCATATCGCCGAACAGGGCAAGGATCCGCGGGACTTCACGCTGCTTGCCACCGGTGGCGCCGGGCCGGTGCACGCCTTCTATGTCGCGCGCAAGCTCGGGCTGAAGCGGTTGATGTGCCCGGTGGCGGCGGGCGTCGCCTCGGCGCTGGGTCTGCTGATCGCACCCGCGCGCGTCGACCGGGTCACCACGGTGGCCTCGCGGCTGGACGCGATGGACTGGCCGGCGCTGGAAGCCAAGTATGCCGCGCTCGAAGAAGAGGCGGCGGGGGTGATCACCGAGACCGGTTTGGACGCCGCATCGGCGGAAATCACGCGGCTGGCCGACATGCGCTACGTGGGACAGGGCTTCGAACTGGTCGTGCCCTTGCCGGCGGGACCCTATGACGAGAATTCCGCACCGGCCCTTTTGGCGGCGTTTGAGGAAGCTTACAAGCGCTCCTTCTCACGGTTGCCGCCGGACGTGACGGCGGAGCTTATCAACATCCGCGTTTCCGCGCGCGCGCAGGTGCCCGGGCCGGGTCTGACCTTTCACGCGGGCGATGCCGGCGCGGCCGAGCCGAAGGCGACCCGCAAGGTTTATTTCCCGGAGAATGGCGACTATGTCGAGACGCCGGTCTACGACCGCGCGGCCCTGCCCGCGGGCGAAGGGCTGAGCGGGCCGGCCATCGTCGAGGAAAGCGAATCCACGCTGGTCGTCGGACCGAATGCGACGATCCGCGTGGACGAGGGCGGTAACATCATCGTCGACTTGTTGGACCAGGAGGAGGCGGGCTGATGACGGACCGTACATCGACCAATACCGGGAAATTCGATCCGATCACGCTGGAGGTCCTGTGGACTCGGCTGATCTCCATCGTCGACGAGGCCGCCGCCGCCCTGGTGCGCACGTCCTTCTCGACCGTGGTGCGGGAAAGCCACGACTTCTCCTGCGTCATCACCGACGCGTCCGGCCGCTCGCTGGTGCAGGCGACCGACAGCATCCCGTCCTTCATCGGCACGCTGCCGCGCACGATTCAGCATTTCCTCAACGAAATCCCGGCGGACAAGCTGGAGCCGGGCGATATCCTCGCCACCAACGACATCTGGCAGGGCACCGGGCATCTGCCGGACATCAGCGTCGGCAAGCCGATCTTCGTCGACGGCAAGCTGGTCGGTTTCGCGGGCAGCACGGCGCATGCGCCGGATATCGGCGGCAAGATCCGCTCGCCGGAACCGCGCGAGGTGTTCGAGGAAGGCCTGCAGATCCCGATCATGAAGATCATCCGCGCCGGGGAGCCGGACGAGGGCTTTTTCAACATCTTGCGTAAGAACGTTCGCGCGCCGGATGAGGTGGTGGGCGACCTGTGGGCGCAGATCACCGCGCTGGAGCTGATGGAGGACCGCGTCGGCACCCTGATGCGGGACTACAAGATCTTCGACCTCGCCGATCTGGCGACCGAAATCCAGGCGCGCACCGAACAGGCGATGCGTGCCGCGATCCGCGACCTGCCCGACGGCACCTACAGCAACGCGGTCAAGACCGACGGTCTCGGCGTGCCGCTCGAACTGAAGGTGAAGCTCACCATCGACGGCGACGAGGTGCACGCGGATTACGAAGGCTCCTCGCCGCAGGTCGACCGGGCGATCAACTGCGCCTATTGCTACACCTATGCGATGACCGCCTATGCGGTGAAATGCGCGGCGGCCCCCGACCTGCCGAACAACGACGGGGCGATCGCGCCGATCAAGGTGGACGTGCCCGAGGGCTCGATCATCAACCCGCGCTGGCCCGCCTCGGGCGGCTCGCGGGCGCTGACCGGGCATTTCGTGCCGACGCTGGTCTACGGCGCGCTGGCGCAGGTGGTGCCGGAACGGGTGACCGCCGGCACCGGCAGCCCGCTCTGGTCGATCACCCAGTCGGGCGTGCGCGAGGACGGGCGCTCCTTCGCCAGCCTGTTCTTCTTCAACGGCGGCATGGGGGCGACCAACCTCAAGGACGGGGAGCACTGCCTGAGCTGGCCGAGCAACATCTCGTCGACCCCGACCGAGGTGATCGAGCAACTCGCGCCGATGCGAATCCACCGCCGCGTCTTCCGGCCGGATTCCGGCGGGGCGGGGCGGCACCGCGGCGGGCTGGGGCAGGAGATCGTGATCGAAAACCTGTCGAAGACGCCGACCGCCGTCAGCTTCCTCGCCGAGCGCACCAAGGAGCCCGCGCCCGGCATCGTTGGCGGCGCGGACGGGGCCACCGGCGAGGTCCTGATCGACGGCGAGGCGGTCGACCCGAAACGGCAATACGTAATCGACCCCGGCACCATCGTGACCCTGCGCACGCCGGGCGGCGGCGGCTACGGCGATCCCGCCGAGCGCGATGCGGCGGCGGCGGAAAAGGACGTGGTGCAGGGGTTGGTCGGGTCGGCGCAGGACGCGGCCGAATAACTGTCGGGCGGGCGTCAGGAGCGCGAGGCAGGCCCCTGTCCCGGGCGCGACCGGGTGACGTACAGCACGGCGGCGAGCGGCAGCAGGCTGACCAGGAAGATAACACTGCCGTGGTCCGGCCACAGCGTCTCGAACCACAGGTTCGCCGCGCACAGCCCGACAATAAGCACGAGTAATCCCGTCGCTTTCTTGAATCCGTAGTAATAATAAATAATTACTATTCCGAAAGCGGCAATTGCTATCGAAGTATAGATCGACATTCACCCATAGTAGGATGGGTGTTACTTCGGCTTAATTGCGCATTTGGACTAGTCGATTTGTTCGAAGCGCTGGGGCCGCGAGGCGTCAGCCCGCCAGAAAATCCCTTATTGCGACTCCCAGCGTCACCACGCCGACCACAGCCAGCGCCAGCATCGCGGCGTTGCGGTAATGCTGGCCGCCCTTGCCGGCGAAGTAGCGCGCGCCGACCCAGGTGCCTCCGCTGTAGAGCGGGAAGAACAGCAGGCTCAGCAGCAGCACCTCGCGGGTGAAAAGCCCGAGGTACCAGAAGGGGATCAGCGAGGCGAGGGACAGCGCGCTGACCGCGCCGATCACGTTGCCGCGCTGGCTCTGCGCGGTGCCGGGCCGGGCGAGTGCCACCACGACCGCCGGCGGCCCGCCGACGCCGCCCGCGCCCTGCACGAAGCCAGCGCCCAGGCCGAAGCTCACCATGATGCCGGGGTTGACCGTCGTCGGCAGTTTCCAGCCGCGGTAGAGCAGCGCCAGCATGGCGAGCACGAACAGGGCGATCGCGATGTTCATCAGCGCCGCGTCGAGGGTGATCAGCACCAGCGCGCCGATCGGCGCGGCGATCACGCTGGTGACGAAGAAGGGAATGATGAAGGCCCGGTCGCCGTCGCGGATCGCCGCCGGCAGCAGTTGCACCGACGCGGGCGTGCCGGTCAGGTTGGCGATCGGCACCGCCGCCACCGGCCCGAGCACCAGGCTCAACACCATGACGATCAGCATCGACGCCCCGAACCCCACGAACCCCCGCAAGAACCCCGCCGCCAGCATGGTAACCACCCCCAACGCCAACGCCGCGGGTGATATCGGCCCGAACAGGGCTTCGAAGGAGGCGGGCATGGGGGCGGGGGAGTCCTATGGGGGTGGGGTTAGGCGGCGGACGCGATGTCCGTCTGTGCGAAGTCGTTCCCCTTATACAGCAATGGCGCGTTTAGATGCTTGGCGAGCGCATAGGCGAAGCAGTCGCCGTAGTTCAGGTTGGCGGCATGCCCCATGCCCTTGCCGAATTTGCGATAGGCATCGAAGGCGGTATCCGCCATTTCCGGCGTAACCTCGACGATCTCCATCCGGCTCTTGAGCATGAATGCGTCGAGCGCCACCACCGCGCCGTCGCCCGACCGCGCGTACAGCACCATGCGCGCTTCCAGCAGTGTCGCCGCGCTGATCTGGACGGAGTCGGCCGCTTCGATACACTCGTTGAAGCTGCGCCGCTCCGGCTCGTCGATCATGATCGCGATCAGTGCGGAGGTATCGATGGCGATCATTCGGGCAGGCCGCGCGCGTCGTAGCCGATGATGTCATCGGCGTCGCGGTCATCCTTGCGCGGCAGCTTGGCGCAATGCAGCGCGATATGGTCGAGCTCGTCCGCCAGGGACGTGCGGCCCTGCTCCTTCTCCAGCTTGGACAGCTTTTCCGCAACGGCCTGTTTCACCGCCTTGGTCAGCGACAGACCCGTCAACCGCGCCAATTTCCGCGCCATTTCATGGGTTTCGGTGTCTTTGATGTTCAGGGGCATAATTTTCCTCCATTAAGGAATATATGGAGGAAAATTCGCTTACGCAACCCTATAATACAGTGCGTTCATAACGCTTACGCGCGCCACCGTCTCGAAAATCGGACTCCGCCTATCGCTTCCGACGCGGCTCATTTTTGGTGTCGCCGTAGCCTGCCTTGGGCACCCGTTCTACGGTTGTCGTTGCCGGACGTCGCTGGGCGTCCTTTACAGTTACAAACTGACCAGTTTTCGAATCCCGGCCAACATCGAAGGTTTTTCTATCCTTTGACATATTTGCACTCTTCCATAGCAAAATCTTGCGAATACTTGTTCCTTAACCACAATATCTGGTGTGGTTAAGAGAAGAATCAAGATTTGTTTTATGAAATATTTTCAGGTTCGCAACTCCCATCCAAACCAGTTTTTTAAAGAAATTTCGACCGTACGGAATTGATCGGGTAGTCGGGGATCAATGAACACGTAAGGTCAAAGTATGTTTGAGATTCCCCTAAACCCGTCGCCACCGCCGCACGATATCGCGCACGAAATCCAAGTCCTCCGTTCCCGTATCCCAGGCGTTCGTGAACACCGCGGTGCTGCTGTGCGGCCGCTGATCATCCGGCAGGTTGTTGAACTTCATCCGGAACGGCAGGGTCACGCCCTGGCCGACGGCGATGGCTTCGCTGTTGCCGAGGCTCGGCAGGAAATCCATCAGGCCGACCGAGGAGTCGGACATGGCGCCGCGCACATGCGCCTGGTCGTCCGAGTTGCTCATCCGCATGGCGAAGAGCGTGTTGCATTGCGACAGCAGGTCGGGCGCGAGCTGCGACGGGCGCTGGCTGACGACGCAGAGCGACGCGCCGTATTTCCGGCCCTCCTTGGCGATCTTGGACAGCGCCTGTTTGGTCATCTCGTAGCGCCGTTCGGGGATCGCGGGGGCGTAGCGGTGCGCCTCCTCGCAGACCAGCAGGATCGGCACCGAGCGTTCGGCCCACAGCGCGAAGTCGAAGGTCAGGCGGCAGAGCACCGACACCACCACGTTGAGGATTTCCGACGGGATGCCCGACAGGTCGACGATCGAGATCGGCCGCCCGTCGACCGGGATGCGGAACAACTGGCCGAGGATTTCGGCCATCGTGTCGGTGATCGAGATGCCGCCGAACATGAAGCTGAAGCGCAGGTCCGACTGCAGCGAGGTCAGCCGCTGCCGCACCCGGCGGTAGGGGCCGGCGGCCTCGGGCTTGTCGAGGCGGCCCATCGCGTCGTCCAGGCGGCGGATCAGGTCGGCGAACTTATACGGCACCGGCGTGTCGGCGGTGAAATGGTTGCCCTTATCCGGGTCGCCGATGTGGTCGCGTTTGGCGAGCGGGATGAGCTCGGCGAGAATCGCCGCTTCGCCGCTGCCTTCGTCCGCCTGCGCGCCGAACAGCACCTCCATCAACTCGTCGAAATTCAGCAGCCAGTAGGGCAGCATCAGCGTATCGGTGTTCAGCACCTCCGCGCGCTCGCCGAAGGCCTGGCTGTATTCGTTGTGCGGATCCAGCATCACCACATGCGCGTTCGGATGCTGGTCGAGGATCGCCCGCAGGATCAGCACGACCGAACAGGACTTGCCCGAGCCCGTGGTGCCGAGGACGCCAAAATGCTTGCCCAGCAGTTCGTCGGTCAGGACGTGCGCGGGCAGGGTGGTGTCCTGGTGGATCACGCCGACCTTGACCGACGGCAGGCTCGGCGCGGCGTAGACGCGGGCCAGATCCTGCGAGGACGTGGAATAGATGTCGCGCGCCAGCGACGGCGAGCGCGCCATGCCCCGGCGGAAGGCGTACATCTTGCCGTCCGGGGTCGTCGGCACTTCGCCGATCAGGGTGATCTCGGCCTTCTGCACGCCGCCGACCGGGTTGTCTTCCGACGGGTCGGTTATCGTCAGGCTGCGCACCACGCCATAGGCGACGCTGTGCGGCGTCTTGGTCTTGACCAGGGTGCCGATCTGCAGCGCATGCGGGTCGTCCGCCCCGCGGCTGGTGTCGAGCTGGGCCGAAATCTGCGATCCGGTGATGGAGATGATGCGTCCGACGATCACGTCGGTGGCGATGGCCTGGGAACCGTCCATGTCTTCACACTTGCTGGTTACTGCTGCGGTGGACCCGGCTGGGTCCGCCAAACGATCTGCTTTCTCACGGCGGGGGCCGCACGGGGATGCCCTGCGCCGGACACGCTAGGGGCTCGCGGATAACAAATCGTTAAGAGTCAGGCTGCCACCGTAGGTAGCGATTCCTCACCGAAATTCAGGTTTTCCGGAAATGCAGGCGGGCGGCGGGCTCCGGGCGGTCAGCCGCGTTTCAGCATCCCGTTGTCCGCTCCGGCGGCGGGGATCGGCCGTCCGTTCGGCGGCGGCGTGCCCCGCAGGGCGTAGGGCGAGGCGAGGACGGTCACCGGGACGCCGCCCTCCGTATCGGCGAGGTCGAACAGCTTCCGCCGGGCGCTGACCGGGTGGGCGTAAGCGTCGTCCAACTCCAGGACCTGCGCCGCCGGAATGCCGTTTTCGCGGAGGATGGCGCAAAGTTCGCTGCAGCTCTTCTTAATAGGGTCGGACTCGTGGAGGCAGGCCTTGATCCGTGTCGGTTCCGCTTCCGCGACGACCCAGCCGTCGGCACAGGTGATCTGCCGGTGCGGGGGCAGGGACCATGCGCCGTCGGGCCAGTTCAACTGCGTCGTCCAGGCCAGCGCGTCGCGCATCGACAGGTCGATATGCTGCCCCTTGCCGGTGCGGTCGCGGTATCGCAGCGCCGCCAGGATCGCCAACGGCGAGAGATGCGCCGCCAGCAGGTCGGCGACCGACAGGCCCGCCTTGATCGGATCGTCCGTCCTGCCGATCAGCGACATCAAACCGCTTTTCGCCTGGATTACGGTGTCGAGCGCCGGGGCCTTCGAGCCGCGGCTGCCATAGCCCGAGACCGAGCAATAGATAAGCCGGGGGTGACGGCCGAGCACGGCGTCCGCGCCGAAACCGAGCCGTTCCAGCGCGCCGGCCTTGAGGTTCTGCAGCAACACGTCGGAGGTGCCGAGCAGGTCTTCCAGCGCGGCCTTGTCGCCGTCGTCGCGCAGGTCGAGCGTGACCGAGCGTTTGCCTGCGTTATAGGTCGCGAAATAGCCGCTGACGCCGCCGAAATTCGGCTGCCAGACGCGGCCCGTCTCGCCGCCCGGCTGCTCGACCTTGATCACTTCCGCACCGAGATCGGCGAGGTAGCGCCCGCCCAGCGGACCCGCGGTGAAGAGCGCGATTTCGACCACCCGTATGCCCGCCAGCGGGAGGCTGCCGTCGTTCTTGGGTGTGGACGCCGCGCGCGGCGGCAATTCCGTCATCGCGCCGTCGATATCGCCGGTGATTTCGGAAACGGCCGCGGCGTCGATCGGGGGCGATCCTTCCAGGGTCAGGATCGAATCCGGGACGGTGACGGCGTCGCCCGACGGCATGTGGACCGGCCGTGCCGGCGGGCTGTCGTCCTGTGCGATCATGCCGGGAATGGTGACGATCGGACCGCTGGGAATGCCCGCTTCCTCGAAGGCCGCGACGGCGTCTTGCGTGGTCTTCGTTTCGGTCCAAGCGCCGATCATCCCGTCGACCATGTCTTCGTGTTTGTTGCGGTCGGTCGCGGTGGCGAAGCGGGGATCGTCCTTGGCCTCGGGCCGCCCGATCAGATCCAGGATTCGACGCCATTGCGGTTCGGTGCTGGAACACATCAACACCCAGCCGTCGGTCGTCTTATAGGCGTTCCACGGGCAGCAGAGCGGATGGCGCGAGCCCGCGCGTAATCCATGGCCTTTCCCGACCTGCACATGGCCGGCGTAGATGCCGGTCAGCGCGATGCTGGCGTCGAGGGCGGCGATGTCGATACGCTGGCCCGAACCGCCGTTGTCGCGGGCCCGCAGAGCGGCGGCGACCGACGTGGCGGCGTTTGCGCCCGTGAAGAATTCGATCACCGGCGCGCCGGTCAATTCGGGCGGCCCACCGGCGGCCCCCGTGGTCGACATCATCCCGCCGAGCGCCTGCAAGATCACCTCGCTGCAGTCGTCGGGTAGGCTGTCCGCCCCGTCGATCCCGAAGGCGGAGACGTCGCAGCGGATCAGTCCGGGCGCGCGATCATCAGCGGCGGGCAACGGCGGCGAGTAGATCACCGCATCGGCGCGGTCGAGCAGGGCTGTCCATTGGGAGTCGGCGGCCGCCGGATCGTCCGCAAGCCGCAACAGGGCCTTGCCCGCGAGGGCGACCGGGTGAGTGCGCCACCTCTCCGGCTCGGCGGGCCAGTCTAGCCGAGGGTCCTCGACGCGGAGGACCGTCGCCCCCAGTTCCGCCAGCAGCGTGCCGGCAACCGCGCCGGCGAGGCGGCCCGCGCGTTCGAGGACGACGACGCCGTCGAGGGAGGTCTCGGCCATCGGCTTACCGGAAGGCCGCGGTGCCGGTGATTTCCCGGCCCTGGATCAGCGTCAGGATTTCGTTGGTGGCGTCCGGGACCGGCAGCATGCGGCAGTCCCGCAGCAGCCGTTCCAGGCCCGTCTCGCAGGCGATGCCCATGCCGCCGTGGATATGCATGGCGAGGTTGATCGCCTGTTCGCAGGCGGTCGTGGCATAGCGTTTCGCCATGGCCGAGATGCCGTTCGACCGGTCGCCGCGGTCCAGCGCTTCCAGCGCGCTGTAGCACAGCAGGCGGCTGGTCACGACGGCGGTTTCGATGTCCGCCAGGTTCTTCTGCACCAGTTGATGCCCCGCGATCGGTTTGCCGAATTGGGTGCGCACGCCGGCGTATTCCCGGGCGAGGTCGAACGCCTTCTGCGCCAGATGCACCCCGGCGAGGCCGACCAGGGGCCGGTTGCCGTTCCAGGTCACGGTCAGCATGCGCGCCGCGTCGCCGCCGGATTCCAGCAGGTTCTCGCGCGGGACCCGGTAGTCCTCGAACACCGCTTCGGACAAATGGCCCTGTTTCAGCCCGAAGGTATCGATCTCGCGGATTTCGAAGGGCTGCTTTTCCTGTTCGACGATGACCCGCTTCAAGGTCGTGCGGCCCTTGTCGTCCACGTCGTCGACGCAGGTGACGGCCAGCACGTCGGCAACCGACCCGTTGGTGATCCACATCTTGCGGCCGTTGATGACCACCTCGTCGCCTTCGATGCGCATCCGCGTGCTGACTCCGCGCGGGTCCGACCCCGCGCCCGGCTCGGTCGTCGCCGTGCCGCAGATGCCCTTGCCGGCAAACAGGGCGGGCAGGAAACGCTCGCGTTGTTCCGGGGTCGCCTCGGCATGGATGCGGGCGATCGTGCATTCGTGCCCCATCAGCGAAATCGCGACCCAGGGCGGCAGGGCCTCGTAGAACATGCCATAGGTCACCATCGGCATGCCGCTGCCGCCGTCCGCTTCGGACAGGCGCGGCGCCATCAGGCCCTGTTCGTTCAGGATCGCGTAAATTTTCAGAAGGTCCGCCTTCGGTAGCGAGGTATCCGGGTCGTTGGCGTCCAGAATAGGCTGGACATCGCGCTCGACCATGCGCCGCGCCGACTCTTGGATGAGCGTTTGTTCTTCGGTGAGCGCGAACTCCATCAGGCGGATCCTCCCACGGTTTTTGCCCGTTGTGTCTTTGTTGTATTCTCCCGGTCCGGCCAGCGGCCGGTATCAGAAGGGGCGGGTTTTCCATCCGCCGAGGCCGAGTCTAGCGCCGTATTCGTTTTGTGTCAGGTCGGGAGGATTTGAGCGACCATGTCTAACGCCGGGAGTGATATCGACAGGCCTGTGATGGCCGCCCATGTGGAGGGCGAAGGACCGCCCGTGATCATGCTGCACGGCGGGTATGGCTGCTGGCGGCACTGGGTGCGCAATGTTCCGGCCTTGGCCGAGCATTTCACCGTGCACGCTTTCGATTTGCCGTCCTACGGCGAGTCCGCGGCCATCGACAAGACGATGTCCGGCGAGGCCTATCTCGAGATCGTCTATCAGCAGATTGTCGGGCGGTTCGGCGCGGAGCAGGCCCTCCGGCTGGTCGGGTTCTCCTTCGGCGGCGCGATCTGCACCTATCTGGCCGGCCGGCTCAAGGATCAGGTGAGCCATCTCGCGATCATTTCGCCGGGCGGGTTCCCGCCGCGTGAGACCGGCATCCGCAACATGATGAGCTACAAGGCAGCCTTCGGCGACGAAGACCTGATGCGGAAGACGATCCGCCATAACCTGCTGCAGCATATGCTGTTCTTTCCGGACTCCGTCGACGAGGAGGCCATGGCGATCCAGCGCTATTGCGTCGACCGCACGCGGTTCGACAGCCGCAAGGTAAGCCGCGGCGGCGGGCTGCGGGAAAATCTGGCGAAGATCACCTGTCCGTTGATGGTGCTGTGGGGCGAAAAGGACGATTTCGACTTCCGGCCGGCCGATGAGATGATCGGCCAAATCCGCGAGGTCATCCCCGAGCTGCGGCTGCACCGGATCGAGAAGGCCGGCCATTGGTCGGCCTACGAGAATGCGCCGCAGGTGAACGGGCATCTCATCGATTTCTTCAAGAGCACGGGTTGACGGCCCCCGGCGGCCGATCCCGCAATGGGCGACACTCCATCCGAATTATTTGCCGTACGGCGCGGCGACGGTCCTCCGTTGGTATTGATCCATGGTGGTGTCGGGTCGTCGAACCATTGGGCGCGGAATGTCGATGCGCTGGGCACGCATTTCTCGGTCTATGCGGTCGATCTGCCGGGCTTCGGCCGCACACCGATCGTCGACGAAAAGATGCCGGCCGATGCCTATGTCGACCTGTGTATCCGGTCGATCGATGGCTTGCTGCCGGACGGGCCGGCGTTCCTGCTGGGGTTTTCCTTCGGCGGCGTCATCGGGGCGTATGTGGCGGCGGCGTTGGGAGGCCGGTTCGAGAAGGTTTCCCTGATATCCCCCGGCGGTCTGTTGGCGATTCGGGAAGGCAATCCGGTCTACCGCAAGATGCCGGCGGAGGACGCGCCCGAGGCCGAAATCCGGGAGATCGTGAGGCATAACCTGCTGCAACTGATGCTGCATCATCCGGGATCGGTCAGCGAAGAGACCGTCGACATGCAGCTCGAAAACATCGCGAATACCCAATTTCACAGCCGCAGTGTCAGCCGGTACGATTGCCTGCTCGACGAGATAAGGCGGATCGAGGCGCCGCTGCAAATCCTGTTGGGCGAGCACGACACGGTCCTCTATCCGTCGCACGAGCGGCGGATTGCGCATATTCGGACGGCGCGCCCCGATGTGCGGATCGACATGATCCCGGGGGCGGGGCATTGGATGCAGTACGAACAGGCGGCGGCGGTCAATCGGGCGGTGATCGACTTCTTCACCGCCGACAATGGATAAGCAGGGAAGGAAACGGCAATGGCGTATGAAACCATCACGACGGCGACGGAAGGACCGGCCTTCATCATCACCTTCAACCGGCCGGATAAGCGGAATGCGATCAGTACTGTCGTCATGGACGAGATGATGCACGCCGCCGCGGCGGCCGAGGCGGACGACGCGGTGCGCGGCATCATCGTGACCGGCGGGGAGAAGTTCTTTTCCGCCGGGGCGGATTTGAACGACGCCCAAGCGCTCAGTTCGCCCGGTGAGACGCATGCCTATATGCGCCGATGGCATCGTTTGTGCCGGTCCTTCGAGGAGAACGCCAAGGCGGTGATCGCCGCGATCGAAGGCTTCTGCATGACCGGCGGCTGCGAATTCGCGCTCGCCTGCGATCTGCGCATCGCGGCGGAGGATTCGAGTTTCGCGATCACCAGCGCGCGCATCGGAACCGTCGCGGGGGCGGGCGGCACGCAACGGCTGCCGCGCATCGTCGGCACGGCCCGCGCGCTGGAAATCATGCTGGCGGCGGAGCCAATCGATGCGGATGCGGCCTATCGGTTCGGGCTGGTCAACGAACTGACGCTGAAGGGCGGCGCACTGGCGCGGGCGAAGGAAATCGTCGATCTCTACGCGACGCGGGCGCCGCTCAGCCATGCCTTCATCAAGCGGGTCGTCTACAACGGCATGCAGATGGACCTGACGTCGGCGCTCGATTATGAAGCCTTCGTCGTGACCTCGATCTACGAGACCGAGGACCGCAAGGAAGGGATCGGCGCGTTCCTCGAGAAGCGCGAGGCGACCTTCAAAGGGAAATGATTGATGGGAGTGAACGGGAACCCCGATGACCGATAAAAATAAGAACAACGCGCATCTGCCCCTTGCGGGGGTCAAGGTCGCTGATTTCAGCCGACTGCTGCCGGGGCCGTGGTGTGCGCAACTGCTCGCCGATTTCGGGGCCGACGTGATCAAGGTCGAGCAGCCGGGCATCGGCGATTACGCGCGGCACAATCCGCCGAACTACACGGACAGCAGCGTCTATTTCAACAGCGTCAACACGAACAAGCGCGCCATCGCGCTGGATTTGGCCTCGGAGGAAGGGCGCGAGGTCGCCTACCGCCTGTTCAAGACCTCGGATGTGGTCTTGGAGTCCTTCCGGCCCGGCGTGACCGGCAAGCTCAAGATCGACTATGCGGCGGCGAAAGCGGTCAATCCGGCGCTGGTTTACTGCTCGATCAGCGGCTACGGGCAGGATGGCCCGCTGGCGCGGGTGCCGGGGCACGATCTGGTGATCCAATCGATGACCGGTCTGATGGGAATGAACTTGGAGCGTGAGCCGGTGCCATCGGTGCCGGGCTTCCAGTCGGCCGACTATGCGGCGGCGGCGATGGCGGCGATCGGTGTGCTGGCGGCGCTGACGCGGCGCAAAGACAGCGGCGAGGGCTGTTACCTGGATCTCTCGATGTTCGATAGCCTGATGTATATGTGCAATATCGTGTTGACGGGCGGCATGTCGCGCCTCGCCGGCGGGGCCGGTTTGCCGATGCTGGAGGCGTTCGGCGGCAACCCCCGCTACAACACATATCAATGCAAGGACGGTAAACCTGTCGCGGTGTCGCTGCTGGAGGCGCATAACTGGGCGCAGTTCTGCGAGGTGATCGGCCGCGGCGACCTTATCTTCGAGGATGAAGGGTTCGAGGACCGGCACAGCGATCACGGCGAGCGCGCCGGGCTGTTCCGTGCGGCCATCGAAGAATATTGCAACGGGCACAATCGCGCCGACCTGTTGGCGGTGATGGAGGAGCATCAAATCCCGATCTCGGCGATCAATGCGCCGGACGAGGCGCTGGCCGAGCCGGTCGTCGCGGCCCGCGGCAACATCGAGTATTATGATCACCCGACGGAAGGGCGCTTGCCGCATCTGGTCAGCCCCTTTGCACGGGCAGGATTGACGCGGGACGGCCGCACCGCGGCGCCGGAATTGGGCGCCAACACCGACGATGTGCTCGCCGATCTTGGTTATTCCGACGACGAGCGCGACACGCTCAAAAAAGCAGGAGTCGTAACGCCATGACCATGACATCACAGACACCGAATGCGGACCGCACCGGCGCCTTTATCGCGACCGCGCGCGGCCGGAATTTCCCGACCGAGGTGATCGACGCGGCGCGGATGTGCCTGGTCGATACCGTCGGCGTCGGCATCGGGGCGCACGCCGAAGGGGCTGGGCAGACTGTTCGGCAAGTGGCATCCAAGTGGGGCACGACCGGTAATGCGCAATTGCTGCTGGGCGGCAAGGCCGCGCCGGCCGCGGCGGCGCTGGTCAACGCTACGATGGGGCATTGTCTCGACTACGACGACACGCATGTGGGTGCGGTGGCACATCTGTCCAGCCCGACCTGGAACACCGCCTTGGCGCTGGGGCTCCATCACGGTGCGGATGAGCGCGACATTCTCGCGGCCTATATCGTCGGCTTCGAAACCGCCGCGCGCTTAGGCAGCGGCGGGCTCGGCCAGGCCGCCAACGAGCGCGGCTTTCATTCGACCGGCGTGTTCGGCTGTCTCGGGGCGGCAACCACGGCCAGTGTCCTGTTGCGGCTGGACGAGGCGGGCATCCGCAACGCGCTGGGGGCCGCGGCGACACAGGTCGGTGGACTGATCGGATCCTTCGGCACGATGTCGAAGCCATTCCATGCGGGCAAGGCGGCATTGAATGGCGTTCTTGCGGCCGAACTTGCGGCCGAGGGCTTCGTGGCCGCGGAGAACTTGATCGAGGAAGAAGGACCCTTGGCCCGGGCGCTTATTCAGGATGGATCGGAGGTCATCCGCGCGTTCGATCCTGCCGGTCAATGGGAGATCACGCAGAATACGTTCAAGCCCTACGCGTCCTGTCTGTTGACGCATCCGGTCATCGATTCCGCACGCAAGGTGTCCGATGCGGTCAAGGACCGCGAGATCGACGGCATCCGCGTTCAGGTCAGCCCTTTCTGCATCCAAATGGCGGGCAAGCCCGGCCCGCAAACCGGGCTCGAGGGCAAGTTCAGTACCGCCTATTGCGCCGCTTTGGGGCTGCAGGGCCATATGGCGACGGCCAACGATTTCGCCGAGGACCGGGTCAAAGACCCGTCGCTGCAAAATCTGGTGAGCCGTGTCGAACTCGTGCCCGACGAGGGCCGCGACGTGCGGTCCGCGCGGATCGAGGTTCATTTCGCGGACGGCACGTCGCTGGAGTCGGATACGCCGCTGGCGTTGGGCAATCCGGACAACCCGATGAGCTGGGACGACATGCGCGTGAAGTTCGACGCGTTGGTCGTGCCGGTCCTGGGCGACCGGGATAGCGCGGAACTTTTCAGTGTGTTGCGAGAGTTTGATAACGGCGCGATGGAGGATTACGTTCGGCTCGTCGCGCGCGGCTAGGTGCGGCATTTTTTATCGGGGGCACGTACCATATGGAACAGGGGAACTGAAATATGGGAATTGAAGTTGGTGGCATTCTTGGTTTGATCATTCTGATCGCCAATGTCTGGGCGATCGTGAAAATCGTTCAAAGCGGCGCCGGCACCGGCGCGAAAGTAATTTGGATCGTCGTGATCCTCCTCCTGCCGGTCTTGGGTTTGCTTATCTGGCTGCTCGCCGGACCGAAAGGATAAGGTTATTCGCGCCGTCGGCAGGGACAGCAAACGTCCCGGCTGACGGCGCGGACGTTTCGGTATCTAATAGGCGTAATCGAATAAGAACGAATGTTCGGAAGCGCCTATGTCCTCCCAGTCTATTTCCTATGATTATATCGTTGTCGGCGCCGGTTCCGCCGGCTGTGCCCTTGCGAACCGATTGACGGAAGATCCATCGGTCCGCGTTCTGCTGCTCGAAGCCGGCGGCAAGGACAGCAATCCGTGGATCCACATCCCGATCGGCTACATCAAGACCATGGCGATGCCAGGATTGAACTGGCTGTTCGATTCCGAACCGGACCCCTACACGTATAACCGGCCGATTCCGATCCCGCGCGGGCGCGTTCTGGGTGGGTCGAGTTCGATCAACGGGATGCTGTATGTCCGCGGCAATGCGCTCGACTATGACGGTTGGGCGCAACTCGGCAATCGCGGCTGGTCCTATGACGACGTGCTGAGCTATTTCAAGAAATCGGAAAACCGCGAGACCAACCTGTCGGACTATCGCGGGACGGGCGGCCCGCTGAACGTTGCCGACATGCGCGAGCGACACGAATTGCTGGACGCGGTGATCGAGACGGCGGACGGGCTAGGCTATCCGCACAACCCCGACTACAACGGCGCGTCGCAGGACGGTTTCGGCTATTTCCAGGTCACCCAGAAGGACGGACGCCGCAACAGTGCCGCCATCGCCTATCTCAACCCGGTGCGGGAGCGCCCAAACCTGCATATCGAGACCGATGCGCATACCAAACGCATCGTCTTCGACGGGAAACGCGCCGTCGGTGTCGCCTACGACAAGGGCGGCAGCGAGACCGAAGCACGGGCAGGGCGTGAGGTGGTCTTGTCGGCGGGGGCGGTGCAGTCGCCGCAGATACTGGAACTCTCCGGCGTCGGCCGCCCGGACGTGCTGCAGCAACATGGCATCGCCGTGCATCATGAGTTGCCCGGTGTCGGCGAAAACGAGCAGGATCACTATGTCGCCCGGATCGTCGCGCGCATCAATCGGCCGATCACCCTGAACGAGCAGACGCGCGGCCTGTCGATGGTCGGTGAGGTGCTGAAATACGCCTTCGGACGACGGGGTATCCTGACCTATACCGCCGGTATCGTGTACGGCTTCGTCCGCTCCCGGCCGGAGGTCGCATCGCCGGACCTGCAATTTCACATCGCGCATGCCAGCTTCAAGGATCCGAAGAAACGCATCCTCGACCGCGAACCGGGCCTCACCATCGGGCCGTGCCAGTTGCGTCCGGAAAGCCGCGGCACCATCCACATCAAGTCCGCCGACCCGTTCGACGCCCCGGCGATCCGCCCGAATTTCCTGGCCGAGGAGATGGACCGCGCGACCCTGGTCGCCGGGATGCGGATCGGCCGCAAGCTGATTTCGGCCGCACCCTTGGCCCAGTATGTCGATGCCGAGACGCTGCCCGGACCCGACTGTTCGACCGACGACGAGATTCTCGATTTCGCACGGCAGACCGGCGCCACGCTCTACCATCCCGTGGGAACCTGCAAGATGGGATCGGACCCGATGGCCGTCGTCAGCGACCAGCTTAAGGTGCACGGCCTTGAAAGCTTGAGGGTGGTCGATGCCTCGATCATGCCAAATCTCGTATCGGGCAACACCAACGCGCCGACCATCATGATCGCGGAAAAAGCCGCCGACATGATGAAAGCGGAACACCGCTAGTCTCAACTCCGGGAGGACACCCATGTCGCAAGCAGCAACGGAATTCCGGATGGAACCGGGGTACGAGTTTCCGCCGGAGGACATCACCGTGTCGGAAGCCGACCAACACCAAAAGCACGGCTTTTGCGGCATGCCGCCGGAGCGGTACGGCGATGTCGTGGACCCGACCTTCCTGGCGCGGCGGACGATCCTGTTGAACACGGAAGCGATCCAGGCTTGCAAGCCGGACTGCGCGCCGGTTCATGTCGTGCACCGGCTCAAGGTGCATGCGCCGGTCCGCTTGGGCGAAACCGTGACGATGACGGGGAAATACACCGCGATCCCCGAGATTTCGCGGGGCTGGGTTACCAAAAGCCGGTGGGAGTTCCACCGGGCCGACGGGACGCATGTGCTGACGGTGGAGCCCGATGTGATGATGATGGACCCGAGCAAGGCGCCCGATGCGGAAAAGGGCCCGCGCAAGGAACGACCCGCCGACGACGACACCGGCTTCGAAACGCTGTTGGAGAAGCAGTGCACGCCGGAAACGACGCTCGGCTATTGCGAGGGCACGACGAACCTGATCCATACCGTGCCCGAGGTGGCCAAGGAATACGGGTTCCGCGCGCCGATCATCGCCGGCAACCAGACCGTCAATTTCCTGCTCGAAGCGTTGGCGTTGGACGGCGTTCCCGCCGAGATGGACGTAGAATTGAAGTTCCTGAAACCCGTGTTCTGGGATGATTCGGTTTCGGTGCAGGGAAAACGGGAGGACGGCGCGCTCACCGCATTGCGGGCCGTGAATGGCGACGGCGAGACCGTGGCGACCGGGATCGTGCACTCGGTTCGCTACTAGGCCGCGCTCAGGGCTACCGCGACATCGGAGAAGGCCTTTGCCAGCCGGGCAGTCTTGTCCACGTCGATGGCGTCCGGCCAGTGGTCGTCCGGGTTATGGAACAGGCCGTTCTCACCCAGCAGCGACACATAGCGGCCGCCATGGTCGAAGATATTGCGCGCTTCGCCACGGGGACGCTGGTCGAGGGGCGTCTCCAACTCGGGCGGAGCGCCCGCGTCCCGCATCTCGCGGCGGCAGAGCGCCAGCAGGGTTTCGTCCGATGCTTGCAGCTTCGTTTTGCCGTCGACTGCGGAGCCGAAATTCGCGCCGAGATGGATCCAACAATGGGCATTCGGCACGATCCCCGGGTTCTCCTCGATGAAATGGTCGAGGCCGAGATGACCCAGCTCATGGCCGGAGTTGGCGGTGAAGATCACCGGGCGGTCCGGGGATGCGTTGCACAACGTCCGCATGATCTCCAGCAGCACGACCAGCCCGCCGCCGCGTTCCGACGCGCAACTCCACCAGCCGCTGCGCGGCGTCATCACCACGAGGGGGGCCAGGGAGGGGTCGCGCCCCTCGATCCGGCCGATGATGTTGTCCGAGGTCGATGGCGTCCGTGTTGTATCTACGGTGACTGTGACCGTTGCCGCATCCGCTGCCGCTTTCTCCAGCAGCGCCGCGTGTTCATTGGAAAGCTGCAGGACCGGCGGTCCGAACGCCTCGGTGAAGCTGTCCGCATTGATCGGGCAGAGGCCGGGGCGGCCGCCGTCGGTGATCTGGATGATGGCCAGGTGCGGGCCGTTGCGGCGGATGTCCTCGACCTCGGGGGCGGAGCGGGGATCGGTTTTGGCGAGGCCGATGGGGGTGTCGCTGCCAAGCGGCCCCAGTTTTCCGGTCAGACCGTCCGGGCCGGTCGCGCTGGCGTCGAAGCGCGGCAGGCCCTCAAGTGTCGCGCCGCCGACCGTCGCCGTCGCGGTGACGACATCGATCCGATCAAGGCCGTAGGTCGACCGTTCGGGCGTTACCCCAAGCGCCGCAAATTCATTGGCAAGCCAATCGGCTGATGCGCTATCCACATCGCTGCCCGTGCGGTGAATGCCTTGCCTGTCGTAGGCCCTGATGATCTCGCCGATACGGTCCATGCCTTGCGCCCCGGTTCGTTGATCTGGTTTACACTTCCAACGCCATGCCGTCGCGGCCGGGGTCGGCGGCGCCGTGCCACACGCCCTTGTCGTCGATCAGGATGCCGTGCACGCCCGCATAGGTGTAGGACATGTGGCTGCGGGCCGTCGGGTAGCCCATCTGCCCGAGCGATTGCTGGATGAAGCGCGGGATGCGGTTGCTGAAGTCGATCGTATCGCTGTTGCAGGTGAAGCGGGGTGCTGCGACCGCCTCGGAGATCGTCATGCCGAAGTCGATGACGTTGAGCAGTGATTGCAGGATGCCCATGGCAATGAAGGTGCCGCCCGGCGCGCCGATCACGATGTACGGGTCGTCGCCCCGGAATACGATGGTGGGTGCCATCGACGTGAAGCGGCGCTTGCCGGGTGCTACCGAGTTCGACTTGCCGGGGCGCGGGTCGAACACTGCCATGCAGCCGTTATACATAAAGCCGAGACCGTCGGTGATGACGCCGGACGGGCTGCCGAGCGAATGCGTCACCGTCACCGCGTTGCCGTCGCCGTCGATGACGGAGATATGCGTGGTGTCGCGCGGTTCGTCGGTCGGGTCGAAGCGTTCCACATGCGCCTTCTCGCCGCGGCCGATGGCGTCCGCGTGGGTCGCGGCGTAATCCTTGCTGGTCAGCCGGTCGACCGGCACGTCGACGAAGGCCGGGTCGCCGACGAAGCGGTCCTTGTCGCTGGTCGCGATCTTCATCGCCTCCGCCACGGTGCGGATGTATTCCGGGCTGTTATGGCCCATCGCCTGCAGGTCGAAATTCTCCAGGATGTTCAGCATCTCCACGATCATGATGCCGCCGCCCGGCGGGCAGGCGGTTGAAATCCGATGGCCGCGATAGCTGCCCCAGAGCAGTTCGTTGCGCACGGTTTCATACGAGGCGAGGTCCTCGCGCGACAGCAGCCCGCCGTTCGCGCCGATATCCTCGGTCATCTGTTCGGCCATCTCGCCGGTGTAGAAGGTCTCGGCGCCGCCCTCGGCGATGCGGCGCAGCGCGGAGGCCATGTCTGGGTTATCCAACAGGTCGCCAGGCCGTTTCAGCGTGCCGTCGTCGTTGAAATAGATCCGTTTTCCCGACGGCGTGTGCGCGAGTTTCTCGATCGTCGGGACGCGGCCGTAGTCGTAGAATTTCGACCAGTATTGGTGCACCGTCGGGCGGATGACGACGCCCTGGTCCGCTTCGGCGATGGCGGGGGCGACGATGTCGCGCCAATCCATCGTGCCGTATTCGTCGATAGCCTCGTAAAACGCCTTCAGGCTGCCCGGCGTCATGATCGACTGATGCCCGACCTCGTTCACCCGGTCCTTGAGAAAGAACCCGAATCCGTCGCGCGCCTCGGCCTCGATCTCGCTGGCCCACATGTCCGGGGTCGCCGCCGCCGGCGCGGTGGTGTGGAAATCAATGAAACCGTGCATGTTCCGCTTCGGCATGAAGACCTGCATCGTGCCGAACCCGGCGACACCGCACATCTGCGGATCGACCACGGTCTCCACCAGCGCGCAGGTAATGGCGGCGTCGATGGCGTTGCCGCCACGCTGGAGGCAGAGCGCGCCGGCCTCGACGGCTTCGGGCTGCGGTGCGGTGATCATTCCCCGGGGCATGATGGTTCCTTTCCTTGGCCTGTGCGGTCTAGCCGTGCTGTTCCAGAAACGTCTTGAGCGCGGGGCCCCATTTCGCCCAGTCGACGGACGGGCCGCGATGACCGTATTCGCTGTCGAGGGCATGATATTCCGCCGAGACGCCGACGCCCGCGAGATGGTCGACCGTTTCGGGGCCGAGCGACGGCGGGAAGAGGGCGTCGGTGCGGGACAGTACGTAGAAGACCGGCGCCTTGATCGCGGCGGCGCGCGACTTCGCGTCATACAGGATCGCGGCCTTGCGCAGCGCGATCAGGGCGTTGGCGTCGAATTCCTCGGCCCATCCCGTCGCCATCGCTCGCATTTGGCGGTCCCGCTCTTGCGGATCGGCGACGGTATCCTCCAACTGCTTGGCGATGCCGTAGTTGGTCAGTGTTTCGACCCGCATGTCGGCCAGCACGTCGAAGACGCCGCTGCCCTTCTTGTCGGCGTAATAGTCGCCGCCGTTCCAGCCGGGACAGACGGCGAAACGGTCGATCAACGCCGTGACCGATGCCGGGTCGCCGCGGCCGGTGATCCCCGTGGCGACCGGGGCCAGGGCGCGCATCCGGTCCGGGTGCCGCGTACCCCATTCGAAGGTCAGATAGCCGCCGTAGGAGAAGCCGACCACAGCCGCCAACTGGCCAACGCCGAGATGGTCGAGCAATCGGCATTGCGCTTCGACCATGTCGCCGGTGGTGATATCGGGAAATTCCAGGCCATAGGCCTTGCCCGTGACCGGGTCGGTGTGGCTCGGCCCCGTGCTGCCGTAGGACGATCCGATCATGTTGGAGGCGATGACGCAGAAGCGGTCCGTGTCGATGGCCCGGCCGGGGCCGATCAAATCGTCCCACCAACCGCCGGGTCCGCCGGCGTGCGGGTTGCTGGTGTAACCGTGACCGAGCAGGATGGCGTTGCCGCCGTCCGCGTCCAGCGTGCCGTAGGTTTCATAGGCAATGTCGAGCGTCGCGAAGCGGCCGCCCTTCTCGAGATCGAAATCCTTGGTTGTGCAGAGCGTCGAAGAGGGCAGGAGCATAGAAAGCGGCCTTACAGAATGGGCAAGAAGACGGTGCAGGGTGCAATTCGTACCCTATCGTACTGCGTCGTCTTGTCCCGCTCCACTTTTCTAAACGCCTTGGAATTCGCGCGCTGGTAGGCTTTGATGGTCGGCGTAATGGACGACACGCGAACATCAAAGGCGCAACCGCGGTACCAAGACGTCGCCGACGTGTTGATGAAGGAGGTGGGGGACGGCAAGTTTCCCATCGGCTCGATGCTGCCGACCGAGTTGGAATTGTGCGAACGCTTCGACGTCAGCCGTTACACGATCCGCGAGGCCCTGCGCCGGCTCGAGGAAATCGGCCTCGTCGCCCGCCGGCAAGGGTCCGGCACGGTCGTGCAGGCCACCGAATTCGGACCCGGCTATGTACAGCAGATCGGGTCATTGTCGGAATTGCTGCAATACTCCGCGGATACACGCCTGTATGTGATGGAAACCGAGGACCTGACGCTGGATCGCGGTCTTGCCCGCGTCCTGCGCTGCCGGCCCGGCGAAGAGCGTCACCGGATCAGCGGTGTGCGCCGGGTCGACGCCTCGGGACAGCCGATATGCTGGAGCGATATCTATCTCATTCCGGAATATGCCGGCATCCTCGACATGATCGGAAAGCGGTCCGGACCGGTCTACAACATGGTCGAAAGCGAGTACGGCGAGAAGGTCGAGAATGTCTCGGTCGAGATGTTCCCCAGCACGGTGCCGGAGCGGCTTGAGGCCGCGCTCGACGTGGCGCCGGGTACATCGGCGATGACCATCGTCCGGCGGTATACGGGCAAGGAAAACCGTTTGTTCGAAGCGTCGGTCAGCGTTCATCCGGAAGGCCGGTTCACCTATTCCATCGTGCTCAAGCGGGAATGGCGCCTGCCGGTCGGCGGCCGCTAGACGGCATCAGCGCCGACGGTCGACCGGCGGTTTCCAATCGCGGTTGCTGGGGCTGCCGTCCTCGTCATAGACCGTGCAGTTTTCCAAGCCGCGGCAGAACGCATCCGCCATGTTGCCGAGCTGCGCCTTGCTGCAGCCGGTGAGTAGTAGGGCCAGAACGAGCGTGATGACCGCCCGGCCCATCGTCATTTGACGTTCGCCCGGGCGTAGGACAACAGGTCGGCCGGCTGGCAGTCCAGGTGATCGCAGATCGCCTCCAGCGTGCCGAACCGGATGCCCTTCACCTTGCCGGATTTCAGCAGCGACAGGTTCTGTTCGGTGATGCCGACCCGGGCGGCCAGGTCCTTGGACTTCATTTTGCGCTTCGCGAGCATGACGTCGAGGGTTACGACAATGGGCATGAGGGTCGGCTCCGTTCCTAAACGATCTGGGCTTGTTCTTCGGCGAGTTCGCGGCCTTCGTCCATGATCCAGGCGATGATCAGGAAGACGCAACCGACAAACAGCGTGGTCAGTTCCGAGGAGCCGAAACTGATGGCCAGCATTCGCTGTCCCGGCGGATTCGTCATGGTCAGCACGACGCTCATTAGGGCGCCGGCTACCGGTTTTACAAGCGCGAATCCCAATGTGGCCAGGGCGAAGCCGCGCAGGCAGCGGATGTTTTCGGCTGTGAAGATCAAGCCTCGTGCATAAAAATCGAAAAGTTGCCGGAGCCGCAGGACGGCGTAGACGGCGAGGCTTCCTGGGATCATCGAAACGACGAATCCCAGGATCAAGGACATCGCCGGCATCGGTTGGGGCAGGGGGCCAAGGCCAATAATTTCCGGATGGGTCCGGCCCCACAGTTCGAAATTGAGCCACATCAGCCCCAACGTCAGCGGAATCGCCGGTATGGCAATTGTGCAGAACAGGCGCATGAGGCGGCTGATCCGCTGGATACGATCGATATTTTGCATGGTGTGCCCGTTGCTTCTGGTGTCTCGCGACCCTATCCGCGCGCGATATGTCGTGCAATAAAAAATTATTGTTAAACAGCAAGAAATTGCTGTATGCGTCAATTTGACCCGACTCGGACAAGCCGCGCGGGTCGCCGGTTTGTCCCCGATGCAGCTGTTTGGCATGATCAGCCCGTTCGCAGCCAATCAGAGGATTTTCCGATGCCCGCATACCGCAGTTTCCTTTTCGCGCCCGGCAATCACGCACGGAAG
Organism: Alphaproteobacteria bacterium; assembly: GCA_965228425.1. Classification (GTDB taxonomy): domain Bacteria; phylum Pseudomonadota; class Alphaproteobacteria; order UBA8366; family UBA8366; genus JAJFJD01. The sequence goes on from OZ245815.1 coordinate 2,643,345, forward strand.
GTCGAGAAAGTTTTCGGCTGTGGTGCGGACCATGTGATCCTCGATTTGGAGGATGCGGTCGCGACTGCCGAAAAGATAGCGACCCGCGATCTCGTCGTAGAGGCGCTGAAGAAACCGCGCCGGGGCGGGGGATATGTGAGGGTCAACTCCTACGAGACGGAGTTCTGCTATGGCGATGCCGAGGCCATTGTCGGGCCATGGCTGGACGGCATCATCTTCCCGATGGTGGAAAGCGCCGACCAGATGCGGTCCTTCGATTGGCTTATTGGGAATTTGGAACGCGAGCGCGGCCTGCCGGTCGGCGGCATTGACATCATTCCGATCATCGAGACCGGGAAGGGCATCGCCGCCGCCCGGGAGATCGCCGCGGCCGGGACCCGGGTGAAGCGCATGGCCTTCGGTGCCGGAGATTACACGCTCGACATGAACATGGAATGGACGATCACTGAGACCGAGTTGGAGCCGGCGCGGGCGGAAATGGTCATGGCGTCCCGGCTGGCGGGTATCGAACAACCGCTCGACACCGTATGGATCCACATCAAAGATCTCGAGAATCTGGAGAAATCAGCGGCGTATGTGAAGCAGATCGGCTTTCAGGGCAAGATGTGCATCTATCCGCCGCAGGTCGACGTGGTGAACGGTGTGTTCACGCCGACGGACGAGGAGGTCGCCTTCGCGCAACGCGTGGTCGACGCCTTCGAGCAGGCCGAGAAAGAAGGCTCTTCCTCGATCCAGATGGACGGCTATTTCATCGACTATCCGATCGTCTACAAGGCGCAGCGGACGTTAGAGACCGTCCGCCAGATTGCCGAGGCGGCCTAGGCATCCGCTAGCGGATCTTGATCAACTGGACCGTCACGTCCACCGAGACACTGACGTCGACCGGGCCGAGGCCTTTACCCTTTTCGTCGGGATCGTCGCCGCTGATGAAATTCGTGCCGATGCCCGGAAATTCCTGAAAAATCGGGTCGTGCGAGATATTGATGCCACCCGGCATCCAGGCCAGAACCGCGCCCCGCGTCGGGTATTTCGTCGTCAACTGATCCAGCCAGTCGTCGAGCCATTCCCCTTTGGCGAAGCCCCACTCGACTCCGAGATGATCGATGAGATCGAAGTTCGTGATATTCGCCCTATGAAAATACATGCCTGACAGCGTGATGTCGTATCCGGCGCGGGTCGAGAAATATGTAAGCGGTGTAAAGCTGAGGAATATCCGGTGTTGATCGCCGTTGGAGACGAAGGTCAAGCCGATCGTTGAGCCGTTCCAGTTCGCCGCCGACCGGCCGCTATTGCTGAGCGCGATCGCAACATGGGGGCGTAGGCCGGTGCTGGCGGTGGCGCTCTTGATGAGCGCGCCGTCGAATAGGCCCGCCCGCTTCCGTGGCAGCAGGTCCAGCGACTTGACGACGTTGACCAGACCCCGGCCGCGGTTGTTGCAGACGAGCTTAGGATCCATCATCGCGCGTTTGATCTTGCTGCGTTGCGCATTCAGTTTTTTCGCGAACCGGTCCAATCCCCGTAATGCCGCCTTGTCGCGCAGCAGGGGCGTGATGCCCTTGTTGAGGAGCTCATTGAGTTGCTTCGGCGATTTTAGCTTGGGCGAGAAGCTGTCGGCGGCTTTCTGGACCGGCGCCATCAGGGGGCTGGTGACCTGCTCGATCTTCTTGGAGACTTTGGCGGCGCCCTGGCTGCCCGCGTTGATGGCGGAAATCAGATTACGGCACAGCGCCGTCGTGTCGGCGGCGAACACCTGGGTGAATTTGCTGGCGCAGGCCTTGCTGCTCGTCACTGCGTTGACCGTGCGGTGCTTGTGCGAGGAGGGACAGGACCAGCACTCGCCGCCCTTGCGCGGATCGAAGAAGCTGCCCTTGGGGCACAATCGCGCCGGTTTGCCGCGATATTTGGCCGCCTTCAAAGACGTCTTGGTGCTGCGTTTGCAGGCATTCTTGCCGGCCACATGCGGGTTCCCGCTGCGGCGATAACCCTTCGGGCAGGAATAGCAGGTCTGGTTCAGCGTGTGGACGAACTGTCCCTTCGGGCATTTGCCGAGGAATTTGACTTTCTTGTGTTTGGTCGCCCGCTTGTAGGTGGTCTTGCCCGCCCGTCGGCAGGCGTTCCGGCTCTTCACGTCCGGGTTGGCGGTGCGGCGGTGGCCGGAAGGGCAGGACCAACAGGTGTTGTTCCAGACATGTAGGAAGGCCCGATCGTATCGCGTCTTGCCGTAGCTTCGTGCACCGTAGGTCGATCCGCAAACACCCATCTTTCCGCGGTATGTCGCTTTGGAAAAATCGGCTTCAGCCGGAGACGCCGCGGTGATCCCGACGAGCGACAGTCCCATCAGGACCATGGCGGAGAGGGCGGCTCTTGGCAGCGATCTAATTTGGGCCATTTCGGTTTCCTAATTCTTCTGATGGGGTTACCAGGAATATTTCAAGCGAGCGTTCAACGGAAATTGTAGGTGACGGTGCCGTGGCGCAGCGTGAATTTGGTCATCTTTGCGCGCTTACGATTACCCCCTTTGCAGGCCGTCTTGTCGCCGCGGATGAATTCGAAGCTCTTTTTGCTGTCGATGCAGAAGCTGGAGCCGGTGCCGCCGGACCAAGTCTTGCCGCCGCCTTGGCCGCGGATGTAGACGTCCCCCTTGTAAGGGCGACCGATCTTCAGGTCGCGGCATTTGCCGCGTTCGACCTTATACCAACCGATTGAGGTCCAGCCCTTGTCGCGCCGATTGCGCGTATCCCAGAAGGCGTAGGACGCGAAGATCTTCTGCGTATCCGACCGGTTGCACAGACGCAGGACGGTTGATTTGCCGGTATCGCCCTTGGCCACCGTGCCGTCGGTCTTGCCGCAATGCACGGATTTGGCGCTTTTGACGTTCGACCCTGCGTGAAAATGCACCTTCGGCGTCCGGAACTGCCGCCAGCAGGCGTCGGCCACGTCCAGCAATTTCACATGCTCGGGAACCACGGTGTTGAAACCCATGGTCTGCGGCAAATAGCATTCCCAGCGCCGGTTTTTCTTGCTGTAGCGGATGCGCCATTTGCGGTCGAAGGGCAGCTTGATTCCCTTGCCGCTGTAAACGTCGATGCAGTGCTTCAGGAGATCGGGGCGCTTGCCGTGGGCGACCGCGTCGCCGGACCAGAAAAGCAAGGGCAGCAACAAAAGGGTGGCTAGGATCCCCGCTGCTATGTCACGCCTTCGGCGAGGTGCGCGCGGGAGGGCCCTGTAATCTTGATCCATTACAACGTGTCGTCCCTGTCCCCTGGGCTCTTGTTGCGATTAGTGTTGCACGCTCCGATGGTTACGTAAAGTTACTACTCGGATCGGTAGTGTCGTGTAGTGTGCCGTGATGCGGCCTATTTGCCGAAGTTCTTGATCGAATAGTCTGCCGTGAACGGTGCCTGGCGCGGACCTTTGCCCGGCGTTAGCGAGCCGGAATTCTGCACGTAATTGGCTTCGTAGTGCTTGGCCTTGATCGTCCGGTCACAGGCCTTTGCCGATCCAATCCCACCAAGCGTGTCCCGTCCCTTTTATGAATAGGCTTCTTCTTACGGCCTGGACTATACGCCTACGGTTTTCCAGTAAAGATATCGCGTCTTGTGGTTGTGGGATTTCGGCGGACAGCCGCGTCAGATCACGCCTTCCTCCTCCAACGCCGACAACTGTGCGCCGGAGAGGCCGAGCAAAGCGCCATAGACCTCGGCATTGTGTTCCCCAAGCGCCGGGCCGAGCCATGCCACTTCGCCGGGCGTCTCGTTCAGCCGCGGCACCACGTTGGGCACCGCGATCTCGCCGGCGCGCGGATCGGTGACGCGGGCGATGTTGCCGCGGGCTGCATAGTGGGGGTCTTCAAAGATTTCGTCGATCGCGGCGACGATTCCACAGGGCACCTCGGCCTCGGTGCAAAGCGCGATGACTTCTTTCTGCGTATGGCTTTTCGTCCAGTCGGTCACCATGCCGTCGACGCTTGCCCGATCCGCGTCGCGCTGTTTGATGGTCCCGTATTTGCCGTCGCCGGCGAATTCCGCGTAGCCCATGAGGCCGGCGAGACGCGCGAAGATCTTGTCGTTGGTGCAGGCGATGGCGACCCAGCGTCCGTCCTTCGTCTCGTAGTGGCTGTGCGGGCAGACGTTCACCGTCGGTGCGCCCATGCGTTGGCGGATGTAGCCGAACATGTCGTAGGCCGGGGCCAATTCGTCGAGGATCCGGAAGATCGGCTCGTAGAGGCCGATGTCGATCTCCTGCCCGATACCGGTCGCGTCCCGGGTCCGCAGCGCCATCATCACACCGAGCGCGCCGTATAGACCCGACATGTAGTCGGCCAGGGTGGCCGATCCCGGCGTCGCCGGTGGCCGGTCCGGGTCGCCTGCAAGGAAGGAGATGCCGCCGAAGGCATTGCCAATCCGGCCGAAACCCGGTTTCTCGCTGTAGGGGCCGGTCTGCCCGTAGCCCGACACCCGTAGCATGACCAGGCGCGGGTTGACCTCCTTCAGCACGTCCCAGCCCAAACCCCAGCTTTCCAACGTGCCTGGCTGGAAATTCTCGGTCAGCACGTCCGCGTCGGCGATCAATTGCTTCAGTATCTCGGCGCCCTTCGGCGACTTGAGGTTCAGCGTTACCGACTTCTTGTTGCGCGCCTCGCTGAGCCAGACCAGCGTGTCGCCGCATTCCGTGACGCTGCCGAGCCGGCGGCAGGGATCACCGACCTTTGGTTGCTCGACCTTGATCACCTCCGCGCCGAATTCGGCCATGATGGTGGCGCAATAGGGCGCGGCGATGTAGGTGGCGATGTCGATGACACGGATGCCGGCAAGCGGTTTCGGATGGTTGGCGGTCACGGTGGGTTCTTCTGGGCTATCCGGCACAACCGGTGTCCTCGCATTGATGTTGATATTGGCGCACTATACCGGTCCGTGCCGATGCGTAAAAACCCGTATTGGTCCGGACAAATTTGTGATAGGGATGTCGGGCCGAAAGCGCGGCCAGATTGTATTTTACTTTGGAGATTTACGGATGAGCTCTGTCGCCAACCCAGCCGATGTGACGCCCGCGGATTATGTCGACGCATCGATGACGATTTCCGAGCGGCTCGCGACTTTTACAACCGGTTTCGCCTATCAGGAGGTTCCCGAAAAAGTGCTGGAACGCGCGAAGCTGCATATTCTCGACTGCCTCGGGATCGGTTTGGCGTCGGCGACCTACCAATTCGGGCACATCATGGCCAACGCGATGCAGGGGCTTGGCGGCGAGGGTCCGTATCCGATTATCGGTCTGCCGATGCGCTTGCCGTTGCGCGACGCGATCCATGTGAACGGCACGCTGATCCACGGCCTGGATTACGACGACACCCATGGCGGCGGGGTCATCCATGCCTCGGCGAGCGCGGTTCCCACGGTTTTGGGCATGGCGCAGGCACATGGGGCAACCGGGAAGGGCTTACTGGCGGCCTATTTAATCGCGGTGGAGACGGCATCGCGAATCGGCATGTCGGTGAACGGCAATTTCCACCGCGCCGGTCATCACCCGACGGGCCTCGTCGGGGCCTTCGGGTGCACGCTGGCGGCCGGGCGTCTCGCGGATCTTAGCGCATCGCAGCTCGCGCTGGCGCAGGGCATCACGCTGAGCATGGCGGGCGGCAGCCTGGAATTCCTGGCGGACGGGGCGTGGACCAAGCGTCAGCATCCGGGTTGGGCGGGCGTCTGCGGCGTTACCGCCGCGACCATGGCGCAGCAGGGCTTCGTCGGTCCGATGCAGGCCTATGAAGGCCGCTACGGCCTGTTCAACCTGCACCTGGGACAGCATATCGGCGCGACCGCCGACTATGACGCCGACGTCGTCACGGCAGGGTTGGGCGAATCCTGGGAGTTGATGAATGTTGCCTTCAAGCCCTATCCGGCCTGCCACTTCAATCACGCCTTCGCCGATGCAGCCTTGACGCTCCAGAAAGAACATAATATCTGGCCCGGTGACATCGATTCGATCGTGGCACGGATCGGGGAAGGCCAGGTGCAGGTCGTCTGTGAGCCGGAACCAGACAAGCGCCGCCCGCGCAATGAATACGAAGCGCAGTTCAGCGTGCATTACATCATCGCCGCGGCCTTGTCGCGCGGCCGGTTCACGCTGGATGAACTCGATCCGAGTGCCTTCAATGATCCCGGGATACTGGAGCTGTGCGATCGCGTGAATTATGAGGTCGACCCGCAATCGAATTACCCCCGCTACTACTCCGGCGAGGTGACGGTGCGGACCAAGGACGGCCGCGAGGTCACCCACCGCGAAGATCACAATCGCGGCTCGGACGCCAATCCGCTGTCCGCCGCCGATATCGAGGAGAAATTCTTCACGAATGCGACCCGTTGCGTGAGCCGGGACCGCGCCCAACAGATCCTAGACTTGGTGATGAAACTGGACCGCGCGCCCGACCTGTCCGAATTGGGCGACGCGCTCAACGGCGGTTAGGCCGGGAAAGGCAAGGGAGACGACGATATGCTGATGTCTGGTGTGGATTTTCGGGAGTCCTTGCGGCGCTTCAATCCCACGGTGTTTGTCGACGGCGAGCGGGTGGAGTCAATCGCCGACGATCCGCAACTGGCGCCTGGAATCGCCGCAATCGGCGTGACCTACGACTTTGCGCGCCGTGATGATTACAAGGCGGTGATGACCGGCACGCAGCACACTAGCGGTAAGCAGGTTAACCGGATGCTGCACATCAACCGCAGCACGCAGGATCTGCTGAACAAGCTGGAGGCGGTGCGGCTCGTTTGCCGGGAAAGCGGCTGCGCGCAACGGTATCTGACCCATGACGCCTTCAACGCGCTGTTTCAGGCGACCGCCCGCATCGACGAGGACAAGGGCACGGACTACCACCAGCGTTTCGTGAACTACATGCACCAGGTCCAGGCGGACGACCTGACCTGCGGCATCGCGATGACCGATGCCAAGGGCGACCGGTCCAAGCGGCCGCATGCGCAAGCCAATCCGGACGTCTATGTGCGCATCAAGGAACGCCGCAAGGACGGCGTCGTCATCAACGGCACCAAGGCCATCGTGACCGCCGCGCCCTACGTGCATGAATTCTTGGTGATGCCGAGCCGGAACATGACCGAGGCTGACGCCGACTACGCGCTGTGCTGCGCCGTGCCGCTGGACGCGCCCGGCGTGACCATCGTGGCGCGGCCCGCGGGCCGGCCTGGCGAGAGCGCGGCCAAGTTCAGCGCACGCTACGGCCAGTCGACCGGCGTGGTGATGTTCGAGGATGTCTTCGTGCCGTGGGACCGGGTGTTCCTGGCGGGCGAGTGGGAACATTCGCAATTCCTGACCACGACCTATGCGACCCATCACCGGCATAGCTGCATCGGCGCGCGGGCCGGCTTCGGCGACCTGTTGATCGGCGCGGGCGTGTTGATGTGCGAGGCGAATGGACTGGAGCCCGGCGGTACGCCGCATCTGCGGGACCGGCTGGTGGAATTGATCAAGATCGTTGAAGGATTCTTCGCTTGCGGCGTGGCGGCGTCGACCTACGGGCAGGGCGACCCGTCCGGAGCGTTCCAGCCGGAGCCCGTCTTCTCGAATGTCGGCAAACTGCTGCTATCGACGCAGATCTACGACATGCACCGGATCGGGCATGAGGTTTCCGGCGGCTTGGTGGTGGCGCTGCCCGGTCCCGACGAGGACCATAATCCGGAGACCAGCGGCAAACTCGCCGACATGCTCACCGCACGGCCCGACGTGCCCTATGCACAGCGCATGGAGGTCGCCCGTCTGATGGAAGACCTGACCGCATCGGGCGAGGCCGGCTGGTACTCCCTGATCAGCCTGCATGGCGGCGGATCGCCGGAGGCGATGAAGCGGGAGATCTACCGCAATTATCCGATCGAGGACCGCGTCGCCGTGGTCGAGAAGCTCCTGGACCGCGGCGTCCTGGCCGGGGAAGACGGCAAACCCGCGCGCAACCGCCAACCCGGCCGCTGCTGCGTCGAAGGCTGCAGCCCGCCGGCGGTACCGGAACCGGTCCGCGACCTGCCACCCGCGCAGCGAAAACCCGACGCGGCGGAGTAGGGCGCGGTTTCCAATATCGGGATGACTACCGGCCGGCATGTGAAACGGGTTCGTCGTGGAATGAAGACGCGATTTTCTTCCCGATGGAACTTCCCTAGGACGCGGATCGTTGCGCGATCAAGACCCCATGAAAATTTCGGCGGAATTGGAATAAGAGTGAAGCGACGATGACCGGATTGTTGGCCTTGTTGGACGATGTCGCGGCAATCGCCAAGCTCGCCGCGTCTCAGCTCGACGACATCGCCGGTCAGGCGGCGAAAGCCGGCGCCAAGGCCGCGGGCGTGGTCATCGACGACGCGGCGGTGACGCCGAAATATGTCACCGGCCTTCCGGCCGCGCGCGAACTTCCCATCGTTTGGAAAATCGCCCGCGCCTCGGTCTTCAACAAGCTGGTCATCCTGCTTCCCGCCGCCTTGTTGTTGAGCGCATTCCTGCCATGGTTGTTGACGCCGCTGTTGATGCTCGGCGGCGCGTATCTTTGCTTCGAAGGGGCGGAGAAAATCTGGCATCTGATCGCCCATAAGAACCAGCACAAGCTGGACGAGAAATCGACGCTAGACGCTGCCCATTTGGAAGAGCAGCGCGTGAAGGGCGCGATAAAAACCGATTTCATCCTGTCGGCGGAAATCATGACTATTTCACTCGCCGCGATCGAGTCCGATAGCGTGTGGACGCAGGGGGCCGTCCTCGCGGCCGTGGGTATCGGTATCACCGCGTTGGTCTATGGCGTTGTCGCACTACTGGTAAAAGCCGACGATATCGGTCTCAAGATCGCCCAGGTCGGTCGGCTGGCTGCGACGCGCGCCTTTGGACGGGGGATCGTCGCGTTCATGCCGAAGCTCATGGCGATCATATCGACCGTCGGGACCGCGGCGATGCTTTGGGTGGGCGGCAGCATCATCGTCCATGGCCTGAAGGATCTGGGCTGGGTTGTGCCCTACAAGACGATCCATCAGGTCGCGGTGGCGGCCGCCGATGCGGCGGGTACGGCGCAGGGCGCAATTCAGTGGATCGTGACGGCAAGCCTGGACGGTGTCGTCGGTCTCGCGCTTGGCATGCTCTTGATTCCGGTGGTGGCCTTTACGATCACCCCCATCGTTCAATCGCTAACACGACGGGATGCGGAGAAGGTCTCCGCCGATTAGCGGACCGGCGGTATGGACAGCCTAGGATGTAAGCGATGGTGCCCAAATCTCGTTTAGCGTGCGGGCAGTTCCGGCGCATTCAGGACGCCACAATCGTCGGCGAAACTCAGTTCTGCGCCACTTCGGTCCTGTAGGTCCTTGCGCGACAATCCCTCTATGATTTCACGCACCAGGAATCCGTCCGGTGCGATATCCACCACGGCAAGGTCCGTGTAAACTCGGTCGACCACACCGACGCCCGTTACCGGATAGCTGCACGTTTCGACGAGGCGTGGAGCCCCGTCTTTCGTCGTGTGCTGCATCGTTACCCGGACACTTTTTGCACCGGCGACGAGGTCCATGGCGCCGCCGACCAGTTGGCCCTTGTGCGTCATCTTTGCGTCCCAGTTCGCGAGGTCTCCGCCGGACGAGACTTCGAACCCGCCGAGGAGAGTGACGTCGACATGGCCGCCCCGGATCATGGCAAACGCCATTGTCGAATCCGAGAGCGATGCGCCTGGCAGGAGCGTGATGTACTGGCTGCCGGCATCGACGAAGTCGGAATCCTTCTCGCCCTCGGCGGCCAGCGGGCCGACGCCGACGATGCCGTTCTCGGAATGGAACATCAGGTCGCGGTCTTGCGGTTTGTAATTCGCCACCAACACCGGCATGCCGAGGCCCAGATTGACATAGCTGCCTTCGACCAGGTCCTGCGCCGCGCGCCAGGCTATTTGATGCCGCGTCAACGGTTGCATGATCAGAGTTCTCCCGGATGTTCGGGGCTGGCGTCTTCCTGCTCGATCACCCGATGGACGAAAATGCCCGGAATATGGACGTTGTCGGCCTCGATCGGATCGTCGGTCGCGCTACCCGCCTCGACGATCGTCGTGCCGGCCGCCATCGCCATCGGCAGCGCAAAATTGCCCTGCGTGCCCCGGAATCGCACATTGCCCCACTTGTCGGCCCGTACCGCGCGGATGAAGGCGTAATCCGCCCTTATGGCCGTTTCCAAGGCGAAATCCTTTCCGTCGAATGCCCGGATTTCCTTACCCTCGGTGAGCTGGGTGCCGACACCGGTGGGCGTGTAAAAGGCGGGAATACCGGCGCCGCCGGCGCGGATACGTTCGGCGAAAGTGCCTTGCGGCACCATCTCGATTTCTAATTCGCCGTCCAGCCATTGCCGCTCGTAGTTGGACGTCTCCCGTCCCCGGCTTCGGGCGGCCGAACAAATTACCTTGGAGACCCGGCGTTCCCCGAAAATCTTCGGGCAAAACCCCTCCACGTAGCGGATGCCGTTGATGATCAGGGTTAGATCGCGCGCGCCATTCTCCTCGAGGGCCCGGAGCAGCGCGAAGGGCACGCCGGCGCCGCCGAACCCGCTAACCAATATAGATGCCCCGTCCCCAAGGCCATCCAACGCGGCGTCCATTGAATCGAAGCGTTTATCGATCATCGGCGTCTCTTCATCTCCAGCTTGTCTCTGTAGTTTAATGGCAGTCCCATCATGACGGCACATTAGAGGCGAGATAGCGGACCGTGGCAAATCTATCCGTTTGCTGGGCCGCCCTCGTCGTTATTCGGCGGCAGGGGCACCTTCGCTTTCGGGCCCGGCATGATCTTTATTCCGGTCTTGGTCTTTACAATCACGCCGGCCGTCCAATCTGTTACGCGACGGCACCGAGAGAGGATGTTATGGCAAAAGGCAAGAACGCGATCATCACCGGGTCCACCAGCGGCATTGGCCTCGGAATAGCCGACGCCATGGCGGGGGCAGGGATGAACATCATGCTCAATGGCTTCGGCGACGCGGCCGAAATCGAAGCGTCCCGAGCGGACCTCGAACAGCGCTACGGCGTCAAGGTCGGATACCATGGCGCGGACGTCACCAAGCCGGACGAAATCGCGGAGCTGATGTCCACGGCGACGAAGGCGGTCGGCCCGGTCGACGTGATCGTGAACAACGCCGGCATTCAATCCGTGGCGCCGGTCGAGGAATTTCCCATTGAAAAGTGGGATGCAATTCTGGCGGTAAATCTGACCAGCGCGTTCCTCACGACCCGACTTGCCGTTCCTGAGATGAAGCAGCGGAAATGGGGGCGCATCATCAACATCGCCTCCGCACACGGTTTGGTGGCTTCACCCTTCAAGTCGGCTTATGTGTCCGCGAAACACGGCATGGTGGGGCTCACTAAGACCGTCGCTTTGGAGGTCGCGGAGTTCGGCATCACCTGCAACGCAATTTGCCCCGGTTACGTTCGGACTCCGCTCGTCGAGAAACAAATCCCGGACACCGCCAAAGCCCGCGGCATCAGCGAGGACGAGGTTGTCCGGGATGTCATCCTGGAGGCCCAGGCAACGAAGGAGTTCGTTACCGTCGAGCAGCTGGGCGCGCTCGCGGTTTTCCTGTGCTCTGACGCCGCCTCGCAGATAACCGGAACCACCCTATCGATGGACGGCGGCTGGACCGCGCATTAACTCTTTGGGGATAAACCCGATCTAAAGTGGCACGCCACGTATCGGGTTGAAGCCATGGCCAGTCGAAACGGACAGAGCGCCCGAAAATCGATCAACCTTGCGCTTCAAGGCGGCGGGGCGCATGGCGCCTTCACGTGGGGTGTGCTCGACCGGTTGCTCGAGGACGGTCGCATTGCGATCGAGGCGATCAGCGGTACGTCCGCCGGCGCAATGAATGCGGTCGTCGTGGCCGACGGGATCATGCGGGGCGGCGCGGACGGCGCCCGCGCAGCGCTCGAGAAGTTCTGGAGCGCGGTCAGCGACGCCGGGCGCTTGAGCCCGGTCCAGCGCGGCCCCCTCGATGTCTTCATGGGAAACTGGAGCTTGGACCACAGTCCCAGCTACGTCTTCTTCGACATGTTCAACCGGCTGACGTCGCCGTACAACATCAATCCCCTGAACATCAACCCGCTGCGGACGATCTTGGAGGATACGGTCGATTTCGACGTGGTGCGCTCTTGCGACAAGATGAAGATCCTGATCTCCGCCACCAATGTCGAGACCGGACGCGTGAAGGTGTTCAACCGTCACGAACTGACCTCTGACATGGTCATGGCATCCGCCTGCCTGCCTTTTCTCTTCCAGGCGGTCGAGATCGACGGTGTCCCGTATTGGGACGGCGGCTATATGGGAAACCCCGTGTTGTTTCCGTTCTATAGAGAAAGCACGTCGGACGATATCGTGATCGTCCAGATCAATCCGATGGAACGAAAAGGCACGCCCAGTTCGGCGCAGGAGATTCTGAACAGGGTGAACGAAATTACCTTTAACAGCAGTCTGTTGAAGGAGCTGCGCGCGATCGACTTCGTTCAGAGGTTGCTGGATCAGGGAAAGATCGATCCGGAGGATTACCGCCGGCTCCATGTCCATATGATCCAGGCGCACGAGGAGATCAATCCCCTCGGCGCTTCCTCGAAACTCAATACCGAATGGCAGTTTCTGCGCCATCTTTTCGACGTTGGTCGGACCTCCGCGGACGACTGGATCGGAGCCAACTTCGATCACCTTGGCGCGCAATCGACGGTCGACATTCCCACCATGTTCTTGGGGTTGGGCGCAGAACATCATGGGTGAGAAATGGAGTGGGGCAGTGGCCGTCCGTTTTAGAGGTTTGCTCATAGCGACGTTGGTTTTGCTTGGTTCCAGCGTCGCGTCGCCTGCGCAATCGCCTAAGGAAGCTCATCTGCGCCTATTGGATCGGCTCGATCGCCCTAAGGACGGCTACTGCGTGGATATCCTCGGAACCGGACAGACCTTGCGTATCGAACTCCCCTTGTTCGCGCACAACTGCAAACCTCGGCTTACCAACGATAGTGCCGTCGTGCTCACGTCGGAGGGGCTCATTCGATTCCCGGCCGTCGATCGATGCATCACCGTCGCCGGCGTCAATTCAGCCGCATTGCCGGGCGCGTCGATTCTGCTCCGGCCCTGCAATGGATCTGTACCGTTCTTCGAAACTTCGGCGCTGCAGGGGTTCACCCTTCGGGATGACGGACGCCTCGTACTCAAAGGGTCGGAGCTCTGTCTCACCGTCGGGATGAAATCGGCAACGACCTATTCCTCGTCGGATCGATGGCGTACGCTTTTCGTCGACGATTGCGCCACGGCGGAGCCCGCCTTATCGCGATGGGAGTTCGTCGTCCCTCCTGCCTGAACAGGTTTCGTGGATCAGGTGTGGTACCCAACCCAGATCCATTGGGGGACGCGGCCGAGCTATTTTTTGGCTTGCGCCGGCATGATGTCGTACATGCCCTCCGAACGCGCGTAGAGGATGCAATCCACTCCCGCTTCGCACGAGACCCGATGCTCCGACTTGCCTTTCGAGCCGAAATAGCTGCCCGGGTCCAGGGCCTTGGCCGCGGCGTCGCGGTGCTTGGCGCGTCCTTGGATCACGACAGCGCGGAGGGATCCGCCCTGGCTTCGGATCATTCCACTGTATCCGGCGGGCAGTTTGATGAGGGTCCCGTTCAACTGCCGATCCCGCGGTTTGCCCCAGAGAAACGCTATCTGCGGTCCATCCCCGTCGGCCGATGCGGCGGACGGGGCGATCCATGCGACGTTCGAAGCGTCCAGCCAGACGATGTTCGATCGATCCACGTTGACCGGTCTTTCCCCATCGTCGAATGCCTTCGCTGCGGGAAGGACCCCGAAGCCGTCCTCGACCTCGATATAGGCGATGCTGTTGCTGCCCTTGGCGGCGGTGATATGCACTTCTCCCGCCGGCTGCGTCCAGAAGGAACCTGCCGGCATCCACATATCCGTGGCGTTGGGGTCATCGTTGTGAAGAAGGCCGCTGATCACCACGCCGCGGTAGGCGACGTTGTGGATATGCGGCGGCGACCGGAAGCCATCGACCGGCTTGAGGAGAAAGCCCGCCGGGCCCGGGCCGGTGCGATCGCCCCATAGGGTGCCGGCCTTCGGGCTCTTGTCGCCGCGAAGGGGGTTGAGCTGCTCCCACTTTATGTCCGACGACAAAACAACCGTTTTGGTTGGTCCGGCGGCGGCATATTGGGCGTTATTCTGGGAGGCGGCGGGCGTGGCGTCCCAGGCGGTCAATGAGATGGCAAGCGCCAGCGATAGCAACGGCGACATATTCATGACATGAACTCCGTTTGAAATCCTGCGATACTCGGCCATATGACATCAGAGGGAAAACGCCGCAAGTAGGCACAATTTCGTCCAATAGGCACCTTATGGATACTATCGATCAGACCGGAAACCCGATGACGCGGCGCTTCAAACGCTACGATTGCAGCGTTGGTTGCCCGGTCGAGGCAGCACTCGAACAGATTTCCGGAAAGTGGAAGGGATTGATCATTTTCCACCTGCTGGACGAGACTTTGCGGTTCAACGAACTGTCCCGGCGGGCCGCAAACGTCACACAGCGCAGCCTGACCAAGCAACTGCGTGAACTTGAGGCGGACGGCATCGTGCGTCGCAAGGTCTTCGCGGAAGTCCCGCCAAAAGTGGAATACAGCCTAACGGAAAAGGGCCGGAACCTCCGCCCGGTGATCGAGGCTCTCCGCGATTGGGGTGGCGAAAACGCACGATAGCCCGTTCCCTGTCGTTGCACGGCCGGAGCGCTGCCGTTTCCCGCGCTTGTCCGAAGTCCGTTTGCCCGAGCATCCTGTTTCACCGCATAATTCGGCCGGACCGGAGGCTCGCCGGTACCCTTGGACGATACGATTGCAAGAGGACACTCCATGCTGACGATTACGCCGAGCGGCGGCATTCTGGGCGCGACCGTGGACGGGCTCGACCTCGCACAGCCGATGGACGACGCGACCTTCGCCGAGTTGCTGGCGGCGTTGGGCGAGAACGGCTATCTGCGCTTTCCGGGACAGACGCTGGAGTCGGTCGAGCTGAAGGCGTTTTCCGAACGGTTCGGCGACATTCAGGCGGGCGTCGCCAAACCCTCGAAGCATGTGGATTGCCCCGGCGTCGGCATCCTGTCGAACATCAAGGTGGACGGCGAGTATATCGGCTTCCCCGATGCCGGGCAGGACTGGCATACGGACATGACCTATCGCGAGGTCATGGGTTTCGTGAACGTGCTCTATTGCCTCCAGATTCCGCGCCGCGACGGCAAGACGCTGGGTGGCACCGAATTCGCGAACATGCACCTGGCCTATGAAGCGCTGCCGGCGGAGATGAAGACCCGGCTGGCCGACGCCGTGGTCGTGCATAATTTCGAGAAGATGTGGGAATACATGCGCACGGTGCGCAAGAGCGGCCGCGCACCGATGACCGACGAACAGCGCCGCCAGCGGCCGCCGGCGGAACACCCGCTGTTCCTGACCCATCCGATCACCGGCCGGAAGGTGCTGTATGCAAATCCCGGCTACGCGGAGCGTATCGTCGGCATGCCCCAACAGGAAAGCGACGACACCATCGCCTGGCTCGTCGAATTCCAGCTTCAGGAGCGCTTCCGCCACACCTTTACGTGGACGGAAGGCGACGTGGTGGTCTGGGACAATTTCGGCACGTTGCATCGCGGCATAGCGGATTACGGTCCCGACGAGCATCGCTTGATGCGGCGCTGTCAGGTGCTCGGCACCAAGATCTTCGACCCGGCCTTCCGCCGGTCGATGTCGCTGCCGGCCCGCGCCGCCTGAACGTGCGCGCAATTTCGGCTTAGTTTCTCTCTTAGCGGTATTACCGATGCTTCGTTGTCCGCGATGGGCGAATCAGGGTCTTAAGATTGGTGCTGGTCCGGTCGTACACCTGCATCGCGACCGATGTTCAAGGGCATCGGGTGGGGGCGAAGGACCGGCGCTAAGAAGAACGATAAAATTGGGAGCGCCTGAGTCCGTTCAGCGCATCTTCATTTTAATCTCCGATTGATCCCCGTGTCTGGGCGCTTCACGCCCCGGCACGGGGTTTTTCTAGAGTGCCTAGACCAAAATTTATTGCTTAGGTCGCGTGTCCGAATACGGTCATATCCAGTTGATTCTAAACACCGTCTAAAACCTCGACGGCATGAACCGACACTGAACGAGTTTTATCTCGGTTGTGTTGTCCAGGGGCTTCGGTTTCTACGCGAAAACCGGACATTCCAACGGCCACGCAAATCTTCCGGGTTTGACCCTTTTGGGACATTGGCCAGCCTTCGAATTGGTATGGGGCGAGCCGTTGGGATACAGTCCCGCGGCGGGACAGAAGGGATTCACACCTAATTAGCACATCGGTTTCCAATCCTCGCTGGCGCAAAACTATGAAAGGCGACTGATGTCGAGTGCGGGCGCAATCGCTGGACTGGACCCGACTATACTGGCCGCCGTCGCGCTGGTTCTGCTGCTGGCTGGGACAGCAAAGGGCTTCCTTGGTCTCGGTATTACATTCGTTGCCGCGCCGATGTTGACGCTGTTTGTCAGCGTTCCGGAAATGGTGACACTGCTTGCGCTACCAATCCTGCTATCGAACATCTGGCAAGCGTTCGCCGGCGGCCACATGCGCGAATCCTGGCGACGGATGTGGCGGCTGATCCTGTGTCTCGGTGTTGGCACCGCAATAGGAACACGGCTGTTGTTCGGCATCGACGGCGAGATTCTGTTTGCAGTCCTTGGCGCGCTTGTCGCGGCCCTGGCCATCATCGGGCTGACTGGCTTTAACCTGCGGATTCCGGATCGCTGGGAAGGCGTCGCCGGACCCGTCTTTGGGTTTGCCGCCGGGATCGTCGGCGGCATGACGACAATGTTCGGGCCTATCGTCACTGCCTATGTCGCCCATCTCGATCTCGACAAGGACCGCTTGGTGGCGGCGACTGCGTTGATCTTCGTCGCAAGCGGCGGTTTTCTGGTCGGTGCCCTGACGATGCAAGGTACGATGACGGGACATGCGTTCGTCGCGTCGTCGCTCGCCACCGTTCCGGTGCTTGCCGGCACGGCCCTCGGAGACCGGTTGCGCCGCCGCAGCGGCGAAACGATGTTTACCAAAATCCTGCTGATCTTTTTATTGTTGCTCGGGCTCAACATGTTGCGCCGGGCTTTCTGAGCCGGCGCCGTTGCCCTCGCAATGCGACAAGCCCAATGCACTGAGTGGGACCGAGAGTTTGCGAAGCTGAGGTCGTCAATTGTCAGAAGGGATTGGGATCCATGCTTCCCACTCCATCGAATACATTCAACGACGGCTTCTGGCTCACGTCGGAAGTCAAGGCGTTCCTGACTGATGTCCAGTCTTCCCCAGCTACACACGTTTGACTACCGACTTCGGCCTTGTGCGGGGAAGGGGATGCAAACCGCATCGGCCTATCTGGTCAGGGCACTTCAACAGCGCTGGAGGCGTGGTCGACCGCTATCGGTGCCCTCAGCGCCGTGGACCAATCGCTCGATCCCAGCCCAATATGCCGCCGCCTCGCACATCGGACAGGGGCGGGAGGATGAATACAGGACACAGCCGGCGAGGTCGCCCGTGCGAAGGTGCTGCGTAGCATCGCGGATTGCCTCCATCTCCGCATGCGCCGTTGGGTCACGGCCGGTGATCACCCGACTTGGCGCTTCGCCGACGATCCGTCCCGCCTTGACGACGACGGCGCCATAGGGCCGATCGCCTTCCCGTTCAGCACGGCGTTTCATTTCGAACGCGCGACCGGTGAACGCCTCCGGTGTCGCCGCGGAAGGCTGGACGGCCAGCGCGGCTGATTGCCTTGCCTCATACGCAGTGCCGAAGAGGGCGACCACTGCAACCGAGCCGCGCAGCCAACCGCGGCGCGAACAGCAGCTCATGGTGTGGCCGGTTCGGTGTTGCATCATCTGTACTTCCCATCCAAGTTTTCGAAATTCCCGCCGCGCTCAGTTGTCGCGACGAGATTGGCGCCGAGAGCAACGAGAACGATCAGCGGCCCCAAATAATGTTTGGAAACGATACATGATGTGCGCCCAATTGGCCCAAGCGTTGTACTGGGCCGCGACATATGGATGTGCCAGCATGGTTTCATTTCCTGATACGTTTTTGGGTGTGTTTTGCGGAATACCGATTGACCGGTTTCGACACCGGTAAGAGATCACTTCGTTGGGAATGTGACGCCGGCATGGGCGCAAATTTGTGCGCATTGACAACAGCGGCGGACATGGTTGCCGCCAATCCGCGGCATTGATCCCATTGCGCGGATTCGCCGCGCCTCGATCTTCGCGCTATCGTGTTCCCGTGTTCACACGCCCGGGAGGACAAGGCGATGGCACGGACTTACGAGACCGTCGATGCCGACGGACATATCCTCGAGCCTCTTTCACTATGGGATGACTACCTTGATCCCGCGTTCCGCGAACGCCAGCCGCAGTTCGTCATCGACGACAACGGCAAGGAGCGGATTTCCGTCGAAGGCAAGCTGTTGGGAAATCCTCGGGGCATCGGCAGCCTCGGTTCCATCGGCGTTCGACAAGGCACCGTCGAACTCGGCAAACTGAAATACAACGAGGGACGTAAGGGCGGTTTCGATCCACACGCGCGGATCGTCGACATGGATGCAGACGGGATCGACGCTGCGTTCCTCTATCCCAGCCTCGGCCTGTTTACCGGCGCCGTCGAGGCCCCCGATCTCTCCGCCGCGATGTGCCGCGCTTATAACCGGTGGTTGGTGGATTACTGCAAGCCTTATTCCGACAGGCTCTTCGGCGTCGCTATGCTGCCGATGCAATCGGTCGAACTGGCAATGGATGAAATGCGCTTCGCCTGTGAAACGCTCGGGATGCGCGGTGGGTTTTTGCGGCCGAACCCATATCACGGCAAGAAAATGCTGAGCGACCCGATGTACGAGCCGTTTTGGCAGTTGGCCGAGGATCTCGAGTTCTCCATCGGTTTCCACGAAGGCTCGTCCAATGGTGCCATGCCGACCGTGGGTGTCGATCGCTTCGAAGACGATCGTGCCGCTCGGCATATGATCTCCCATACCATGGAGATGATGCTGGCGGCGTTGAGCGTGATCTGGGGTGGCGTGGTGGATCGGCATCCCAAACTGCGCGTCGGCTTCCTAGAATCCGGCGGCGGCTGGATCGCGCCTTGGCTTGACCGCATGGACCGTCACTTCGACGACAAGGGATTCAGCGGGACCGCGCCGAGCATGCGGCCGAGCGAGCTGTTCGAGCGGAATTGCTGGATCTCTTTCGAGCCGGTGGAGAACAGCATTGCCGTGCTGGCCGACTACATTGGTCCACATAAAATAATGTGGGCAACTGACTACCCGCATCAGGACGGATTCTTTCCCGGCGCGCCAAAGATGATGCGTGATCGGCTGGGGCCCTTGTCTGCCGATGCGGCGCATCAGGTGATGGCCGGTGGTGCACTCGGCTTTTACGGCATGAACTGATCTGTCAGTTTCGCGCTCTGGACAGCCCTGTCGGCGCAGAAGACCGAACGCGCGTGTCCGGTAACGGCTAAAAGCGGAAGCCGCCGCCTTAATAACTTGCGTTTGCTGTTCTCTCGCGCGGCGTCGAGCGGCCGGGCGCCTTGACCTCTTGGGGTAACCGGGCGGTAAAATCGATCTGAGATTCTCGGCGCGCGACCCGTTCGGGCCGTGTCCGCGCACCACCCGATATGAAAGAAGGAGATATCCATGCCGTTCTATGAGAAGGGCGACGTCCGCATCGCCTACGAGGAGGTCGGGAGCGGCTTTCCGCTGCTGGTCACGCCGGGTGGCGGCCTCAACTCCCGCATGAGCAACTGGCCGACCGCGGTGATCAACGCGATGGACGAGTTCAAGGACGATTTCCGCTGCATCACGATGGACCAGCGCAACGCCAATGGCGGCGAAAGCACCGGGCCGCTGGCGGTCGACGATCCGTGGGGTGGCTTCGCCGACGATCAGCTCGGGCTGATGGACCACCTGGGCATCGGCGAATTCGCCTTCATGGGCTACTGTATCGGCGGCTGTTTCGCCGGCAAACTCATCGAGCGCGCGCCCGAACGGGTCGTCGCCGCGGTGTTCTGCCAGACGGTGGGGCATTTGCCGGATGACCCCGACGTCATGTACCGGTCCGGCCAGGAAATATGGGCGCCGGAGTTGCTGGGCGGGCGATCCGACCTGGATCAGGACGCGATCGACAAATACCTGCACAACCTCTATCGCGTGAATCCCGACTTTCTCTACAGCGTATCGCGCGACCTGATCCGCAAGTGTCAGACGCCGATTCTCGTGCTGCCGGACGACATTCCGGCCCATCCGCTCCAGACATCGATCGATGTGGCGTCGTTGGCGCCGAACGCCGAAATCACGGTGTTTCCCTGGAAGGAACCGCCCGAGCTCAAGGCGCGCACGATCGACCGGGTGCGCACATTCATCCAGACCCATTGCGCCGGACGGTGAGGGGCCGGACCCGACGCCGGAAACCGTCGCTGTCTCCCGTTAGCCTATATACCGGGCAAGCGATAAAATAGTCGGGACTGCAACTAGCGATGCGCCAACGAGCCATGCGGTTCTTGAGCGGATTTCGGGGGATATCGAAAATGGGTAAGGGTCCGAGAGGAATTGGCTTCGTAGAGTGTGGATTTGGCCGCGCCCCGACCGAACGGGGACAGTCGACCGGATCCGCATCCCACAGCCATGGCCGCCGCCGCGAGGTCGTCGTCAACGGCAACCGGGTCAAAACCGTGGACGTGCATGCCCATTGCGTCGTGCCCGAAGCGCTCGCCATACTCTCCAAGCAGCACGGCAACGACGAGTTGTTGATGGCCGATACGTCCACGCGGATCGCCGCGATGGACGAACAGGGCATCGACGTCGCGGCGCTCAGCATCAACCCGTACTGGTATCACGCCGATCGGGACGCCGCCGCCGACCTGATCGAGATACAGAACACCGCCCTGGTCGAGATTTGCGCCGCCACGCCGGATCGGTTCGTGGCCTTTGCCACGGCCGCCCTGCAGCATCCCGATCTCGCGGTCGAGCAGATCAGGCATGCGGTCAAGACGTATGGATTCCGCGGCGTGAGCGTCGGCTGTTCCATCGAGGGAGAGGAACTCGCCGATCCGAGATTTCATCCCATTTGGGCCGCGTGCGAGGAACTCGATCTCTTGATCTTCATGCACCCGCAGGGCACCCAGGAATTTCATCCGACCGGGCGCTTGTCCGGCAGCGGTCTTTTGACGAACACCATCGGCAACCCGCTGGAGACGACCATCGCGCTGTCGCACCTCATCTTCGAGGGGACGCTGGACCGTTTCCCCGGGCTCAAGATTTGCGCCGCGCATGGCGGCGGCTACCTGCCGTCCTACGCCAACCGGTCCGACGCGGTGTGCCGCACCTTTCCGGATCGCGTGGGACCGTTGCCGAAGAAGGCACCGACATCCTACCTGAAGGACGGGCAGCTCTATTTCGACTCCATCGTATTCACGCCCGAGGCCCTGCGCCATCTCATCGCCGAAACGGGGCCGGACCGGATCATGGTGGGAACCGACTATCCGTTCGGATGGACGAGCACCGAAGTCGATCTGGTCCTGAACACGCCCGACCTGACCGATGACGAGCGGATCGCGATCCTCGGCGGCACCGCCGCCCGGCTGCTCGGGATCGACGGGTGAGATGACCTAATGGATCGGTTTGGTTTCGCGTTGGCGGCCTCGGTTCGCGGGTCGTTCCTAACTAGGAGAGGTTTGAGGATCAGGCACCGCTTGCTCCGATAACTCACCCTTCGTGACCAATTGGCGCACGAATTGTATGTGCAGCCGGAGCTGAAACAGTTGATCCGCGTAGCCCAGCGGCACCTCGATTGCGCCGACCTCTGCTTGCAGCCGATCCAATTCTTTCAGCACACGATCGCGTTCGCCTTCGGTCTTGCTAGCGCGCGCGGAGAATTCGGCGTCGCGCACGTCGTCGTACCAACGGTAAATCCGGCGGCGTATCCGCCACCGAAGCAATGGCGGGGCGAACCTCACCAGCGGCAGCAGCAACGTAAAAATGGGGATCAGCAGCACGATCAAACGCTGCACCAGGTTCGCGGCCCAAAAGGGCAGATATTGCTGGAGGAATCCAGGTCCCTTCTCGAAGTATCGGGCGGCATCGTCGCTGATGGGAAAATCCACATAACGCATCGACGGGAACTCTCCCGGCGCCGAGAACAGGCCGCCACGGCTGTGAATGTCATCCGCGGCCCGCAGCAAGAGCGAGATGATTGCCGGATGCAGATCTTCATGCGCGACCAAATTGGCGGTCGTGGACAACAGCGAAACCGGTTGAGGCGGGATGTTCTTCTTGAGATCGATGATGCCCTCGGGCAGCGTTTCCACCGACAGGAAATGATATAGGCGCGGGAATGCCTCGGTGCGGGGGAAAGGCATCACGTCGATGCCCGGTGTGGTCATCAGGTCTTGGATAACCGATGTCTTGCCGCCGACGAAAAAGGCCGCATCGACACCGCCCGCCACCAAGGCTTTCGCGGCGGCCGCACCGCCGATGTGAAGGCGCTCAATCGCGCCGTCATCATAAGACAACGACAGCAGGGTCTCGACGAGAACGCCGGTCCCGCTTCCTTTCGCGCCGATTGCGATTCGAAGACCGGAGAGACCGCTCGCCGAAGGCGGACGCTTGTCGGCCCGGATCAGCAACCAAAGTGGTTCCGGATACAGGCTTGCCAGCGAAACGAGGTCGGTATGTTCTTCCTTGTCGCCGATCCCGCCCTGAAGGAAGGCGACGTCGACGGGGTCTTGGTCGCTGGTCAGGAGGCGCAGGTTGTCCATTGAACCGGACGTTTCGACCAGTTCGACCTCAACGCCTTCGATGGCCAAGGCCGCTTTGAATTGTTCGCCATACGCAGCGTATGCCCCGCCCGGTGAACCGGTTGCCAGGCGGATACTGGACGGTGGAGCGGGCCTGATGAAGTAGGCGGCGATTGCGAAACCGGCGACGACCAACAGGACGAATGGCGCGTAAACCTTGAAACCGTCCTTCATTCCTTAACGTTCCTCGTAACCGGTCGAGGCCGCGCGTGCCCCGGTTCAAATCGATATCTCATCCGCGGTATCCGGATGTAAGGATACTAATTTGCGTTTGGCGATGGCGCCAGTCGGGGCGTCGGCGGCCGGGCGGCCAACCGGAGGTGGCGATGCAATTCGGTCCCGGTGAAGGCGTCGAGTATACTCGTCTCGCGCCGCCTGGGGTATTCCCGACGGCGTATAGACCATACGCTTGAACGACATTGAGAAGAGAGCGGCATGAAGATTTCCGATCGGAGTATTCCCCAATACGAGCGGCTGGCGGCCCCGTCGCGGCCGGGAAAGCCACGCAAGACCGGGCTGACGGCCATGATCGACATGGGGCCAACCGATTTCGGCTGGACCGGGCCGAGCGGGCTTCGGGACCTCTTGGAATACGGCTGCGAGTTCATCGATTACGCCAAGATCTTCGCGGTCAACGGCCTGATGTACCCGCCGGAACTGATCAAGAAGATCACCGCGCTCTATCGTGACTACGACGTGAAGCCGTTCTGCGGCGGCATCCTGTTCGAAACCGCATTCCAGCAGAATGCGGTGGAAGAATTGATCACGCACTTGAAGCATATCGACGCCACGGCGCTCGAGATTTCCGAGAACTATCTGGAACTGCTGCCGGACGAGCGGCGCCGCGAGATCGACCGCTTCCAGAAGGCCGGGTTCGAGGTGATTTACGAGTTCGGACGGAAAGAGCCGACCGAACCCATCACGCTGGACTATATGGGGTCGGTTGTCGACGAGATGATGGAGCTCGGCTGCGATCACGTCATCGTCGAGCAGAGCGAGCTCGACATGCTGGCCGACCAGTCGCCGGCGGATTACCAGGCTCTGCCCAAGCAGCGCTGGTACCCGCATATCGTGATCGAGCCGGACCCGTATCGCTTTCCGGACCAGCATGTCCAGTTGATCCAGGAATTCGGCGCCGATGTCAGCTTGTGCAATGTGACGCCGGAACAGGTCTTGCGCCTCGAAGGGTTCCGACGCGGGATCGGGCGGCAGGTCCACTATTCCTATCTTCAGGACGCGCTGAAGCAGAAATCCGGCGGCTGACGCATGACCGACCAAGTCCGTGTCGATGTCGAGGAGGCGCGCACGCTGTGCATCGCGGCGTACCGGCGGCATGGCGTACCGGCCGAGCATGCTCGACGGGCGGCCGAGCAATTCATCCTTTGCGATCTTCTGGGTATCCCGACCCACGGGCTGCGGCGGCTCAGCAACTATATCGGCCGCATCGAGATCGGTGGGATCAACCCAACGCCCGACATTCGTGTCTCGTCGCGTATGCCCGCGGTCGCCGTGGTAAATGGTGACGGCGGCCTCGGGACGGTGGTGGCCTCGCGCGGGCTGGAGGAGGGGATCCGGCGGGCGAAAGCCAATGGCATCGCCTATGTAAGCTGTATCAACAGCAACCATTTCGGCGGCAACGCCAGCTATGGTTGGCTGGCGGCTGAAGCGGGCCTCGTCTGCCTGTCGGGCAGCAACGGCACGCCGACGATCGCCGCGCCGGGCGGCAAGACGCCCGCGATCGGCAACAATCCGATCGGCTACGCGGCGCCGGGGCCCGAGCGGCGCCATTTCGTCCTGGATATGGCGTTGAGCATCGCCTCGCGCGGCAAGTTGCGCGCCATGAAGGACAAGGGCGACCCGATCCCCGAGGGCGTTGCCCTGGATAAGGACGGCCTGCCGACCACCGACGCGGGCGCGGCGCTGGACGGTTTCGTGCTGCCGATTGGCGGGCACAAGGGGTACGGATTGGCGACGGCGATCGACATTCTGTCCGCCGTCCTCGGCGGCGGCGGGATCGGAACTGGCATCAGGCATCAGTTTAAACAGCCCGATCAACCCTCTAACGTGTCGCAATTTTTCCTTCTGATCGATCCGGCGGCCACGGTGGGGCGGGATGCCTTTCAGCAGAATATCCTGGACTTCGCCGCGTGGATTCACGCCCAGCCGTCGGTCGATCCTTCGAAGCCGGGCCGGTTGCCGGGCGAGGGCGCGTCGGAGCGCCTCGCCCGCAACATGGCCGATGGGATACCGATGACTCCGGACGAGTACGACCGGTTGCGGGGACTCGCCGACGGCACATTGTCCGGCGTCGTGCCCGAGTCCTAAGACGTTCCGTTAAACCGCGACCGCGCCCGAGGGCGGCGTCATGACATGGGTGACGCCGCTGAACTCGCCGCTGTCCGGATCGCGCAACGCCACATTCGGGCAGGCGTAGTGATGCGGGAAGATCGCGTGTTCTCCCGGGATCACCGGCATATGCTTCTCGATGGCCCGGAATACGGACGCATCCAGTTCGGGGTCGACGGTGCACCGGCCTTCGCCGCTGACGTCGATCCGCGGCTGGTGCGCCGCATCGTCGAGTGACATGCCGCGTTCCGCGAGCATGGAGGCGACCTGATACACCGCCGGCATGATCCGACGGCCGCCCGACGCGCCGATCGCGAACCAGGGCTTGCCGTCGCGCGAAACGATGACCGGGCACATGTTGCACAGCGGCTTCTTTCCGGGCGCCAGCGAGTTCGGGCCGCCGGGCCGCGGGTCGAACCACATGATGCCGTTGTTCATCAAGATGCCGGTGCCGGGGAAGACTACCTTGCTGCCGAACACCGACAGCAACGTCTGCGTCATGCACACCATGTTGCCGTCCTTGTCGGCGATGGTGAAATTCGTAGTGCTGGCGGGGTCCTTGCTGTCGTCCACGTCACCCATGGTGCGGAAGCGCTCGTCGTAGGCTTCGGCGAAGGCTTGCGCCCAGGCGCTGTAAATCTCGGCATCCGGTGTGCCGTCGCCAGGGGTCTTGCCTTCGCAGAGTTCGATTACGCGCAGCATCGTCGGTCCTGCGGTGAGCCCCGGTGCGGCATGCAGTGTTCCCGGACCGAATTTACCCTCCAGCGGCGTGACTTCCGCTGCTTCGTAGCTTTCCAGGTCCTCGTGCGACAGGGCGCTGCCGCCCGCGCGGGCGTCGCGTACCAGTTGATTGGCGACATCGCCGGTATAGAAGTCGGCGGCGCCCGCGTCGGCGAGCCGCTCGATCGTATCAGCCAGATGGCCGAGCGGGCGATACGCGATGGGCTTGCCCTGTTCCGCCATGGGCGGAAAGCCGTCCGGCAGATACACCTCGCGGCTGGCCAGGAATCCCGAAAGATCCTTGGCCGCGCCGAGTGTCCGAAGCGACATGTACCAGGTGATCGGCAATCCCTGTTTGGCCAGCGCGATGGCCGGTTGCAGCAGATCCTTCCACGGCATCGTGCCGTAACGCTCCCAGGCCAGGCCCAATCCCGCGACCTGCCCCGGTACGGCGATCGAGTGGTAGCCGACGATGTTGCGGTTCTCGAAGACGTTTGGCCATTCGAACAGGTCGCCGCTGGTGCCGCCTTCCTCGTCGAGCGGATAGTCCTCGACCCGGAGACCGCGCGGCGCAGCCATGCCCATGGCGAAGCAGCGGAACTTGCTTTCGGCGGCGAGGCCGAGTTGCATGTAACCGCCGCCTCCCATGCCGCTCATCCACGGCTCCACCACGGAGATCGCGAAGGACGTGGCGATGGCGGCGTCGACGGCGTTGCCGCCGGCGCGCAGCACCTCCGCGCCCACTTCGGCGGCGGCGCGGTGCTGGCAGGACACGACGCCCGCGTCTCCGGAGGCGACGGGCTTGCGGATATTCCAATTTTGGAAGAATTGCGTATTCGGAAGGGATGATGTGCTCATAATGGGAGTGTTCCGCGAATCGGCGGCAGGGGCAAGGCCTCGATGCGGGAGCGCGGTTCCGCGGCGCTAGGTCAACAAGGGCGCGTAGTCGTCGAGACGGCGCAGTATCTCGTCGCGTCCCGCGGACGGGAGTTCCAGGAGGCCGCGCGTGATCCCCGCGGTGGCATAGGCATCCAGCGCCGCCTTATCGGCCGCTGCGCGGAATACCGTGACCGACAGGGTCGACATGTCCCGTCCCGCGGCGTCGGCGGCATTCCGCAGGCGCGTCATGGTTTCGGCCGGATCGAACCCTTTCCCCGCGCGCGGGAACCATCCGTCGCAGAACTCGATGACCCGGTTCAGCGTGTAGTCGGTCTCGCCGCCGAGGATGACCGGCGGATGCGGGGTCTGGACCGGTTTCGGATACGACCAGACCGGGTCGAAGTTGACCATGTCGCCATGGAATTCGGCCTCTTCCTCGGTCCAGAGCGCCTTCATCGCCAGTACCCGTTCGCGCAGAAGCTTGAAACGGGTTTTGTACTGCGCGCCGTGATTTTCCATTTCGTCCACGTTCCAGCCGCCGCCGATGCCGAAGATGAAACGGCCGCCGGAAAGCCGGTCGAGGCTGGCGACGCATTTGGCCGTCACGAAGGGATCGCGCTGCGGTACGAGGCAGATGCCGGTGCCGACCTGCAGGGTCTTTGTCGCCGCCGCGGCGAAGGACAGCGATACGAAGGGATCGTAAGTGTGTTTGTATTCCTTCGGCAGTTCCTGGTCGCCCCGGAACGGCGTCTTGCGGCTGGTCGGGATATGCGTGTGTTCCGGCACGAACAGCGAGCCGAAGCCGCGCTCTTCCAACTCCCGGGCGAGTTCGGAGATATCGATGGCGTAATCCGTCGAAAAGATAAAGACGCCAAGCTGCATGGCCTGTTTCCTCCCTGAGTTAGAGCGCGGGATCGTCGACCCCGGCCTCCGCAAATCCCTTCTGACGCAATTGGCAACTATCGCACGTGCCGCACGGGCGCGGCCCGGCATTGTAACAGCTCCACGTCAGGTGAAGCGGGGCGTCGATGTCGGCCGCCAACCGCACGATGTCGGCCTTCGTCTTATCGATCAGCGGTGTCTCGATTTGAATCGGCAAATCGTAGTGGGTGCCGATCTTGCTGCCGAGGCGCAGTGTCTCCACCGCGGCCGCGTAGAAATCGGGCCGGCAATCGGGGTATCCGCTGTAGTCCAGTGCATTCGCGGCGATATAGAGCACCGGCGTGATGTCCTCCGGCGGTACGCCGTCGTTCTCGATCCGGCGCAGCACGATGCTTTCCAACTGCGCCGCGGCCAGGGTCAGGAAGAAGGTGTTGCGCAGCGGCACATAGGTGATGGGGATGTCGCCGCTCATTTCGGCCGCGTCACGATTCTCCGGCAGGTCGAATGTGTCCGCGTCCGTCAGCGCGGAGTGCGACGCGAGCGTGCCGTAGAACCGGACGTCCGCGACCTGATGGTCGAGCGACAAATGTGCCGCCACCAGCGCGGCGGCATCGAGTTCCCGCCGGTGACGTTGGCCGTAGTCGAGGCTTAGCGCCGCCAGCTCGTCGCAATCACGCTGGGCGACGCAGACCAATGTCGTGGAATCGAGGCCGCCCGACAGCAAGATCTGCCCGATACGGCGGGTCATGGGCACATCCTCAGCGGTTCGGGTTTGGCGCGAACCGCCGCCGCAGGAACCATAGGATGCCGACTGCGAGCAATGTCATCCAGACCTTGCCGACCACCTGGCCCGGCAGATATTTCAGGCTGCCGAAGGCGAGCGTCAGGAATATGATGCTGTCGGCTACCAAGCCCACCATGTTCGATGCGACGACTGCGCCGATCCAATTGCGCTTGCGCAGCGGCGTATAGACCGCGAAATCCAGGAGTTCGGAAATCAGGAAGGCGACCCCGCTGGCGACTGCGAATTTGGTCGAGACGAGGCCGGAAATCACCGCGCCCACGACGATCGCGCCGACGATCCAACCCCGGCCAAGCCGTTCCTGCGCCAGATCGCGGAAAGTGAAGGCCAGCCCGGCGAAATATACGCCGGCGGGCGCGATCAGGTCCGGACCGACCGGGACCAGGCCATAGGTTTCGATCGACCAATTGGCCAGAAAGATCGTTGCGATGAAGAGAACTAGGTATGGCACGAGCGGGTATTTCCTGAGTGTTCGATGACGCCGGTTTTAAACCCTCGGCGCAGGGGCGCAATAGCCGATATCAGGCCCGTTGCGCAAGGATCGAGGCGATTGCGGCCGAGGCGAGGCGAGCCTCCGGCGGGTCGGCGCGGCTGGTCAGGATCGCGGGCACCTTGGCCCCCATCACGATGCCGGCGGCGCAGGCGCTCATGAAGTAGACCATCATCTTGAACAGCGCGTTGCCGGTTTCGATGGTCGGCACCAACAGGATGTCCGCATGGCCCGCGACGGGATGGTCGATTCCTTTGAGGGCCGCGGCTTCCGGCGAGACGGCGTTGTCGAAGGCAAGGGGACCGAAGACCGATGCGTTCGGGATTTCCGAAACGGCGCGCGCCGTGATTTCGGCGGCGTCCAGGGTCGAAGGCATCGTCTCGGTTGCTTCTTCGCTGGCCGAAAGGACCGCAACCTTCGGGGTTTCGATGCCGAGCGCGATGGCGAGGTCGACGGCGTTTGCCGCCGCCTGCAGGCGGGTCTCGATGTCCGGGGCCACGTTGATCGCGGCGTCGGTGATCAGCAAGGCTTTGTCGTCGTCCGGCACCGTCATGTGGAAGACATGGGTGAGGCGGCGGCCGGTCCGGAGGCCGGATTCGCGGCTGAGGATGCCGCGCACGAAGGCGTCGGTGTGGATGTGCCCTTTCATCAGGGCGTCTGCGGCCCCGTCGCCGCAAAGTTTCGCGGCCGTCATGCCGGCCGATGCCTCGTCCGATGCCTCGACGATCTCGAAATCGCCGATATCCCAGCCGATCCGGTCGGCAGCCGCCGCGATAGCGTCGCGGTCGCCGACCAGCACGGGTTCCATCAGCCCGGAATCGACGGCGAGGCGGGTGCTTTCCAACGGCAGATCGGCGCCTGCGTTGGCGATCGCCGTACGGACCGGCTGCGCCGATCGCGCGCGCGCCAGCAGGGCAGGCGGGCACTGGAAGGGTCGACGGCTCAACATGGTCAGGCGGGGGCGCCGAGGACTTGGCTCAGACGCTCGGCCGCCTTGCGAAGGACAGGGATGCAACCGCGTATCTTCACGGCATCGAGGCGCGGCTGGGGCGCATGGATCGCGAGGGCGGCGGCGAACCGGCCCGTGCGTTCCGGGTCCGGCACCGGCACGGCAAGCCCGACAAGGCCAACCATGTACTCCTGGTCGTTCACGGCCACGCCTTCGGCACGGATTTGCTGCAACTCCTTCTCCAAGGACTGCGGATCCGTCTGGGTCTGCTCGGTAAACCGTTGCAGTTCGCCGGCCGCATAGATTTTCTCGCGGGCACGTTTGGTCATTTGGCTGAGAAACAGCTTGCCCATCGCCGAACAATGGAGCGGCACATGGCTCCCGACCGAAAGTTGCAGACGCAGCGGCCAATGGGTCTCGACCCGGTCGAGGTAGACCACCTGGTTGCCGTCTAGGATACCCAGGTTACAGGTCTCGCCGGTTTCTTCGGCCAGCGTCTGCAGGACCGCGTGGCGGGGCGCGCGTTGGGCCGACGCCATCAAGGTATCGATGGCGAGTGTATTGAGCCGCGGGCCGATGGTGAACTGCTTGCCCGACGGTTCGCGCGCGAGCAGGCCTTCGGTCTCGAGCCGGCTGGCAAGTCGGTGCACGGTCGGTTTCGGCAGGTCGAGGCGGTCCGCCATTTGCGCCAGGCTCATCGGCCGGGTCTGCGACACGATCATTTCCAGCAGCGCGAAGGTTCGTTGCACCGCCGAGCTGCGCTCGCCGCGGCCGCCTGCTGGGCGCGTGGTGTCGGTGCGTTCGGCTTCGGGCATCGGTGTCCTCGTTGCATGGTCCCGGCGGTCGCTCACGGCTGCGTCAGGCCCCGCCGACACACTGTTTAGCACGCTGCGGGGCGAGTGCGGTGTGAACAATCCACAACTTTTTTTCCATGAGATGACAATTTGAGTCGACAAGCAACGCTTTTTTTGAGACGAATTGTACCGTTAAATGAAATAACGACAGTTTTGCAGAAGCAAACGGGGGAGGATGAGTGCCACGGCGCGACGGTCTCGATCGAGGCTTACGCGTTCTTCCAGATTAAGGCGTGCGGACCGGGCAAGGGGCGTCTGGAACGCGTGGGCACGGATGTCATTCCTGAACCTCGGAGCAGTCAAGACCGAATGGGCTGATCGGCGCTTCGGGCCACGGGTCCGGGCAGGGATCGAAAGAGAAAGGAAAGACCATGAAAATGACTTCGCAAGAGGCGTTCGTCGAAACGCTTCGCGTGCAAGGCGTGAAGGTTGCCTACGGTATCGTCGGATCGGCCTTTATGCCGGGCTTGGACGTTTTCGAAGCTGCGGGAATCCGGTTTGTCGACGTCGCACACGAACAGGGCGCCGCTCATATGGCGGACGGCTACACGCGGGCGAGCGGCGAGGTCGCGGTCTGCATCGCGCAGAATGGCCCGGGCATCACTAATTTCGTGACCGCGGTCGCGGCGGCCTATTGGAACCACACGCCGATGGTCGTGATCACGCCAGAAACCGGCGCGATGACCCAGGGCCTTGGCGGTTTTCAGGAAACGCGCCAACTGCCGTATTTCGAGGAAATCACCTGCCATCAGGAAACCCTGACGCATCACAACCGGATCGTCGAGGCGCTGAACCGTTGCTTCCAACGCGCGCGTCAGCATTCCGCGCCCGTCCAATTCAACATTCCGCGCGACATGTTTTGCCAGGTCGTCGATCTGGAAATCCCGGAGCCGATCATGCCGGGCCGTCTCATGGGCGACGAGGCGTTGGTCCAATCCGCGGCGGACATGCTGGCCGGGGCGAAGTTCCCGATGATCGTGGCGGGCGCCGGTGTCGGCCTTGCCGATGCGGTCGAGGAATGCAAGACCCTGGCCGAATGCCTGGGCGCGCCGGTCGCGAACAGCTACCTGCACAACGACAGCTTCCCCGCGAGCCATCCGTTGGCCGTCGGGCCGCTTGGCTATCAGGGCTGGGAATCGGCGATGACGCTGATCAAACAGGCCGACGTGATCCTGGCGCTCGGGACCCGGCTGAACCCGTTCAGCACGCTGCCGCAGCACAATATCGAGTACTGGACGGGGCAGGCGAAGATCATCCAGGTCGACTCCAACCCGGACATGCTGGGACTGGCCAAACCGATCGACGTGGGTATCTGCGGCGACGCCAAGGCGGTGGCGCAACAGCTTGTGCGGGCGTTGGACGGCCATTCCAGCGGCTCGGCAGGCGAGAAACGCAAGGCCGACGCGGCGACCGCCAAGTCCGCCTGGCTCCAGAAACTCGCCGGCTGGGATCATGAAGAGGACGATCCGGGCAGCACCTGGAACGAGCGCGCGCGCGAGCGGGAGCCCGAAAAGTTGGCACCCCGTCAGGTCTTGCGCGCGATCCAGGACGGTTTGCCGAAGGACGCCATGGTGTCCACCGATATCGGTAATATCTGCGCCATGGCGAACAGCTATCTCCCGTTCGAGGAGCCGCGCAGCTTCCTGGCGCCGGGCATGTTCGGCAACTGCGGTTATGCGTTTCCGTCGATCATGGGCGCCAAGATGGCGCGCCCCGACCGGCCGGCCGTCGCCCTTGTCGGTGACGGCGCGTTTGGCATCAGCCTGAACGAACTGCCGACCTGCAACCGCATGCAGATTCCGGTCACGGTCATCGTCTTTCGCAACGGCCAATGGGGTGCGGAGAAGAAGAACGATATCCTGTGGTTCGACGAGCGTTTCGTCGGGACCGAACTCGGCGACGACTTCAGCTATGCCGATGTGGCCAAGGCCTTCGGGGTGGATGGTCTTCGTGTCGAGACGATGGACGAGTTGACCTCGGCCGTTTCCGAGGGCTGTGCCGCCCAGAAAAAGGGCACGACCACGCTGATCGAAGTGGTGGTGAACCAGGAACTGGGCGCGCCGTTCCGCCGCGACGCCATGCAGGACCAGGCTTGCCTGCTGGACCGCTACAAAAACTTGACCGTTTCGCGATAAGACACCCATCCGCGACGGAAGCGGGCGCCGGAGCGATCCGGCGCCCGTTTTTTAATAAAAATCAGGGTATTCACCACATTCCGGGCCGATAAATTCAGGCGCGAATCGGGGTTAAAAACCGGATAAATCTCTTGAGTATTACTCTCGGCGGTGTATGGTCGGTCTGCGTTATAACGTCGTTGTTGCTCTCATGTTTACCCGTTTCGACGGTTAGCCAGGTTACTTCTGCGGCATTTTGAACGTGATTCTTGGGAAAGCCGCACGCGGCGGCGTTCCGGTATTGGATTGTCGTGAAAGGAAAAGATCATGGCGAACGGTGTTGTCAAATGGTTTAACCCCACCAAGGGCTATGGCTTTATCGAGCCGGAAGACGGCTCGAAAGATGCATTCGTGCATATCAGCGCGGTAGAGCGGTCCGGTCTGTCCACGTTGACGGAAGGCCAGCGGGTCACCTTCGAATTGGTGCCTGGCCGGGACGGAAAAATGGCTGCCGAGAATATCGCTCTCGCAGACTGATCCGGCTGCGGGGCGGTCTTTGGCCGTCCCGTTCTTCGTTAGTTATCCGCCCGTTGTTCGATCATTGAGTGAGTGTGCCGTTTGCCCCGGAAACCCAACTACAAGTTCGAACGAATGGAGCGCGAGCGCGCGAAGGCCAAGAAAAAGGCCGAACGCAAGCTGGCGCGTGAAGAGCGGAAGAAGGCCCAGGCCGGCGAAGGTCCTGCGGTCGACGGGGCCGATGACGCCGATTCCGAGCCTGAGGCGGCCGCCCAATCGGCGAGTGACCAAGGCTAAATCCAACCCTCCAGGGCTAAATCCAACTCTATTGACGACATGACTTGAGCGAGGCCGGCTTCTAAGGCCGACGCCACGTTCAATGGCATTTCCGGCGGACGGGGTGCGGATTCATGCCAACCCGAGCAGACCGCAGACATCTTCCATGCGATGAACGATCTCCGCGCCTTCTTGTCGCAAGGCGTCGGCGTCGGTGAAGGGATCGCCGGCATAGCCCAGAACCCGCGCGCCGGCGGCGACCCCGGCTTGGACGCCGCTCAATGAATCTTCGATCACCACGGCATCTTCGCAGCGATGGCCCATTGCCGCCGCCGCGATCAGGAATATGTCCGGATGCGGCTTGCCCCGCCCGACATCCTGAGCGCTGAACAGCACGTCCTTCATCAGCGGCAGCAATCCGACCGGGCCGAGCGTGCTGTGCATCTTCGGAACCGATCCCGACGACGCAACGCAATACGAAATGTCACTCGCCGCAACCCGCTGAATCAGATCGATGACGCCGGGAACCGGTTTCACGTCGATGGCGACCGCGTCTTCGATCGTCCGGCGCACGCGCGGCGGCAATGTCGGGTCGAACGGTTGGTCCAACAGGTCCGCGACATGGCGGCACACGTCCTCGATCATCTTGCCTTGGAACTGCCGCCGGCACTCATCGCGGCTCAGGTCAAGGCCTAGCTCCAAGAGGAACTCGGCCAGTTTCGCGTTCGCGACCGGCTCGGTATCCACCAAGACGCCGTCGCAGTCGAAGATTACGAGGTTGGGAGCCATTCGAACCGATTTTCGTGCCGGCAGCGACGCCGGTGGAGATACTACATAGCACTTCGCCGGCGCCGATAAACCCTGTTGCGACGCCTTGCCGAAAGGGTGTAACGGCGATACGGTCGGCGCGATTTCGTTGCCGGCCTCTCTCGCCGAACGGGATGCGCCTGTTTCTCATTCTGCCGCGCTGGAATTTTTCATGCACGATCCGTGTAATTCGCCGTGGATCTGATCGTCTCCGCCGTCGAAGGCTTGAGCCCCGGTGTCCTGGTCTTTTGCCTCCTCGCGATGTTCGTTGCGGCCTTCATCCGAGGATTCACCGGCTTTGGCTCGTCGCTCATGTGGGTGCCGAGCCTGTCGCTGGTTCTGCCGCCGGTGGCGGTGGTGCCGATCACGTTCCTGCTGGAGATCCTGATCAGCCTGCAGTTGGCGCCGACCATTCGAAAGGATGCGGATTGGCCGTCGCTGTGGCGGATTTGGGTCGGTGCGTTCGTTGGCGTCCCGATCGGGTTGGCGCTGATCGCGACCGTCCCGGCGGATATCACGCGGGCCGGGGTCGCGCTCACGGTCATCGTTGCGGCGATCATCCTCTGGCGCGGAACCCGGTTGAGCGGAACCTTCTCAACGCCGGCAACCGCAGGGGTCGGGGCGGCGGCAGGGTTCCTGACCGGCGCGGTCGGTATCCCGGGGCCGCCGGTTTTTCTGTACTATCTGTCGACCCCGTTGGATATCCGCGTGGCGCGGGCCTCGATCATGGCCTACATCCTGGGCGCAGGCGTTCTAGGCTGTGTCTTTGCGGCGTTCCGGGGCATGCTTGATGCCGATGCGCTGGTTCGCGCGCTGCTGCTGTTTCCGATCGTGCTCGCCGGCACGTATCTAGGCTCTCATGCCTTCGGAAAGGCTGATCCCGAACGCGCCCGGCGCTGGGCGCTTGTGGTCTTGATCGTGATGGGGGCCACCCTATTGATCCGTGTGCTGTATACGGCGATGCAATAGAGGCCTAAAATGCCGTTTCGGGCGAATTTTGGGAAGATTCGCTTGTGAAAAACCGTCTATTAGACAAGCATTTGATATAGAATACCGCCCTGAATTCGCGACGCTCGCGGATCGGCGGGCCATCATCAGGAGTGTGTGACATGCGGTACCCGACCAACGATCTCGAACATCACTGGATGCCGTTCTCGTCCAACAAGCATTTCAAGAAAGAGCCGCGTCTGATCGTCGAGGGCAAGGGCGTTCATTTCAAGTCGCATCACGGCCACGACCTGATTGATGCCGTGTCGGGCCTATTCTGTTCGCCGGCCGGTCACAGCCGCCCGGAAATCGCGGAAGCGGTGTATGAGCAACTCAAAGAGATGTCCTATATGCCGCCGTTCCAGCACGGCCATCCGGCGGCCTTCGAACTGGCCCGCCGGGTCAAGGCGCTGACGCCGGGTGACTTGGATTACACATTCTTCGTGAATTCCGGATCGGAAGCGGTTGAGACGGCGCTGAAGATGGCGTTGCTGTACCACCGGGTGCGCGGTGAGGGGCAGCGGATGCGGCTGGTCGGGCGCGAGCGCGGGTATCACGGCGTGAACTTCGCGGGATTTTCCGTCGGCGGCATGGTGAAGAATCGCGAGATGTACGGCCTCGGCGTGCCGGGCGTCTTGCATATGCGCCATACCTGGACGGAAGAACAGCGATTCAGCCAGGGCCAGCCGGAAAACGGCGCCGAATTGGCGAACGACCTGCAGCGTTTCTGCGACTTGCACGGCGGTGACACCATCGCCGCCTGCATCGTCGAGCCGGTTGCGGGGTCGACGGGCTGCTTGGTCCCGCCGAAGGGATATCTAGAGCGGTTGCGCGAGATCTGCGACGCCCACGGCATCCTGCTGATCATGGACGAGGTGATATGCGGTTTCGGCCGTCTCGGCAGCAATTTCGGGGCGACCCGCTTCGGCGTGCAGCCGGACATCATCACGATGGCGAAGGCGTTGACCAACGGCTCGATCCCGATGGCGGCGGTCACGGTCAGCGATACGATCTACAAGACGATCACCGATGCCGCGCCGGAGCAGGGCGTCGACTTTTTCCACGGCTATACCTACAGCGCGCATCCGGCATCCTGTGCCGCCGGGATCGCGGCCCTGACAATCTATGAGGAAGAGGGGCTGTTCGATCGGGCGAAGCAACTCGAGAAGCCGTTCCTGAAACAGCTTTACGCGTTGAAGGACCTGAGCATCGTAACCGACATTCGGGGAATCGGCTTGCTGGCCGGTGTCGATCTCGCGCCGGACGGCAATCCGGGCGTCCGGGGCTACCAAGCGGTTCGCGATTTCTACGAAGCCGGTGTGATGACCAAGATGACCGGCGATACGATGCTGATCGCGCCGCCGTTCGTGTCCACCGAGGCGGACCTCGACCGGATGTTCGAACTCATCCGGGGTGTCCTCAGCAAGTACTAGGAATCAATCGAGGAATTCGACGGAAACGACCTCGCCGCCCCGCGCGGCGGCGAGGTCGCGTACGTCGCTGAGCGCGTTGCCGAAGATGTTGCATGGGCTGGCCAGGCGGATTTCATCGCCTTGTGAAATCGGGGTCGGGCCGAAGCCGATCGCGATGGCGTCGCCGTCGGGCCAGAACGCGATTTCGCCCGCCTCCACGACGGCGCGGGCATCCGCCTCGCGGTCCACGCTGACAGGCGTTGAGAAATACACCTCGTCGCCCCAGGTCATCGCCGAGGCCGTTATGGGGAGGGCGGCATGGATGGCGTCGGCGGTTGGCGTTTCCAAAAGCTCTACGTCGACGGCAATCGTTCCGATGGTGATACGGATTTTTCGCATTTTGAAAGTTTAGCGCGGAACGCGGGTTTTTCGCGACCCGGAATCAACTGGACTGTGCGCCGAGGACAGAAATCTTTTTCTCCAGGATCGCAAGCAATTCGTTCAAGCCTTTGTTCTTGAGGGTTGAACTGTATTCCGACCGTTTGGTG
This sequence comes from Alphaproteobacteria bacterium, assembly GCA_965228425.1. Classification (GTDB taxonomy): domain Bacteria; phylum Pseudomonadota; class Alphaproteobacteria; order UBA8366; family UBA8366; genus JAJFJD01. The sequence continues at coordinate 2,680,831 of OZ245815.1, forward strand.
GATAGCTCACTAATCGTTCCCTTTACGAAAACGTCGATGATCTTCCAGTCGTCTTTCTTGGGAGCCCGCAACAGGTAGTTGATCTTGATCCGTTCGCCATCCGCTTTCACCAGTTCGGTACGAACCAGCCGGGTTCCCTTCCGCGGGGTTTCTTCCTTGATGATTTGGAACTTTTCGCCGGAATAGCCCTTGAATCGGTCGGCATAGGTGGCGATCGTCAATCGAGAAAACGCGTTCACCAGCTTCGCCTGTTGGTCTTTGGACAGTCTTTTCCAATGGCGGCCGGCGGAGTAACGGGTCATGAAATCGAGGTCGAAGGTCGCCTTTACGGACGGCTTGAGCTTGGCGTACCGGCCGTCATATCCCAGCTTCTCCGCGGACTGCATCACGGTTAGCAAATTCTTGTTGAAATTGCTGATGACGGCGGTCGCCGAACCTGCCGAGGCCGGCGCTGCGGCGACGATGAGCAGGGCGGTGAGGAGGCCAGCAAGGGCCCATTGGAAGCGAAATAAAACGTTGTTAATCAAAATCTTATTCCAAATATCCTGTGCCGAGAAAACCAACTGGACGATGATACCGCAGCGTTTGATGGTTGTGCCAATAGATGGTGTTCACAATAAATTGGTCAATGGCTAAGAAGTCGGATTTTGCGGTATCAATCTCTCGCTATTTCAAGTGTAATATATTTGTCTTTTACCGCGCGTCCGCAGGAAACTATCGACGGGAAACGCGCAAATTTCTTTCTCCGATACGGCGCGCTGCATGTCGCCCGAAGGACGAATGCGATGAAGGCTATCATGCTCGCGGCGGGCGTCGGCGCCCGTTTGGGTCAGGGCGAAAATTTTATTCCGAAAGTGCTGTTGCAATTCGGTGGCCAGACCCTGCTGCAACGCCATGTTGAACTTCTTTCCCATGCCGGTGTGCGTGAGCTGGTCATCGCTGTCGGACATCAGGCGGAGTTGATCGAAGGGGCAATCGTGGATTTGGGTGTCGGCGACTTCGTCCGGACAATTTTCAATCCCCACTACAAACGAGGCCCGATAACGACCTTATGGTCCGTCCGGGATGAGTTAATCGTCGATGATCCGATTATCCTCATGGATGCGGACGTGTTGTACGACCATCGCATGCTGCCGCGATTGATCGGGTCGTCGGTGAAAAATTGCTTCTTGATGGACAAGGATGTCGAACCGGGAGATGAGCCGGTCAAGCTCTGTATGCGGGGCGACGAACTGGTCGATTTCCACAAGCAACCGACCGAGGCGTACGACTACTACGGTGAATGGATTGGGTTCCTGAAGTTGTCCGCCGAATTGGCGGCTCAGGTGCCCGATGCGACTTGGCCGTATTTTGAGAACGACGCGGAAAGCGTGTTGTACGAAGTCGCGATTCGGGACCTGCTGCTGGCGGATAAATCGGGCGCCTTCGGTGTAGAAGACGTTACCGGTTTGCCTTGGATCGAAATCGACTTCATGGAAGACATAGCCAAAGCGGAAGCCGAAATTCTTCCGCTGCTCGAGGCCTTGCCGGAATGAATCCTGAGTCGAGTGCGGCCGCCGTCGCGATCGATCAACGAATAGCGAGATGGGCGGCGCGGCCGCTGGCGCGCTTGTCGGTACACCCCAATGCGGTCACTGCCAGCAGCATTCTTGTCGGATTGAGTGCCGGATGGTTGCTGGCGCAAGGGGATTGGCTGATCCATGTCGGGGCTGCCATTTTCGCCATCGCGGTTTGGATGGACCATTTGGACGGCGAAGTCGCGCGGCAAACCGGACGGACCAGTACATTTGGGCATTATTTCGACCATGTGGCGGCCATGACAAATTACGTCGCGGGGTTCGTCGGCGCCGGCATCGGTCTCGGCAAGGGCGCGTTAGGTGAGTGGGGGCTTATTCTCGGGATTGTTGCCGGGGTCTCCGTGGCGGCCATCATGACGGTGCGCCTGTACATCGAATTCTTTCACGGCCACGAGTCCGTTCGGCAGGGCGTGCACTACGGCTTCGAGATCGAGGATACGCTTTACGTGCTCGCGCCGGTAACCTGGTTCGGTGTATTGAAGTACTTCATCATCGCCGCTGGCGTCGGCGCGCCGATCTTCCTGCTTTGCGTAACTTGGCAAGCGGTGGGCGTGTATCGCCGCTCGCGGCCTAGCGACGCGGGATCGGAATGACAGCATTCGTTACCGGGGCAACCGGGTTCGTCGGATCGGCCGTACTACGGTGTCTTGTCGATGCCGGGCAGAACGTCCGCGTACTCGTCCGTCCGAACAGCGACCGTAGCAACCTGAACGGCATCAAGTGCGAGATCGTCGTCGGCGATCTGACCGACCCCGCTTCCTTGCGGGCGGCGGTGGACGGGTGTGAAACCGTTTATCACGTCGCGGCGGATTATCGGCTCTGGGTCCCGGATCCCGATGCGTTGAACAAAGTGAATATCGATGGCAGCGTGGCCTTGTTTCGGGCCGCGGCGGACGCTGGCGTCTCGCGCATGGTCTATACCAGCAGCGTCGCCACGCTTGGCATAAATCCCGACCGGACACCCGCGACCGAAGACACGCCGTCCACGCTGGCGGACATGGTCGGCGAATACAAACGCTCCAAATTTCTCGCCGAAGAAGCCGTGCAAGCGTTGGTCGTCGAGGACTATCTGCCGATCGTTATCGTGAATCCTTCCGCGCCGATCGGGCCGCGCGACATCAAACCCACGCCGACCGGGAAAATGATCCTCGACGCGGCGGCGGGCAAGATGCCGGCCTATGTGGACACCGGCCTCAACGTTGCCCATGTGGACGATGTGGCTCGTGGTCACCTGCTCGCGATGGAAAAGGGAATCGTTGGTGAACGATACATCCTCGGCGGCGAAGATATGTCGCTGCGTGAAATCCTAATCGACGTTGCGGAATATGCCGGCAAGCGGCCGCCAAGCGTACGGATTCCGCATGGCTTGCTCATGCCTTTTGCCCATGTCGCCGAGCTTTTCGGCCGATTGCTTGACCGGGAACCGCTGTTTACGGTTGACGGCTTGAAAATGGCCAAGAAGCACATGTATTTCTCGGCCGCCAAGGCGCAGGCGGAACTAGGCTACGCGCCGCGTCCGGCCCGTGACGCTCTGCATGATGCGGTCGATTGGTTCCGGGATAACGGATACCTGTAGCGCATGTAGCTTATGCTCGATTTTCTTGTTCTAATTTTTTCGACCGCGACGTCGTCCGTCGTAAATTTGATTCAATACCAAACTCATTGAGACGCCGCGTCTGATTTGAGGTGAGCCCGCGGCGACGCCGTTGCCCATCCCAGTGTCGGCGGTTTCGAATTGGAGGACTTCATCTCTCTGATTGGACCGATCGAGTGGCTCGGCGGCACTATGAATTTTTTCCTTTTGCGCGAGGTTGGTACCGTCGGATATCTGATATTCACGATTGTCGGCACGGTTCGTCACGAAAAACCGCTGCGGTGATCCCAAAAATGTTGGAGGTTTCCCAATCGGATCAATTATTCGCGAACAACCCCCGATCGTGGCTTGAAATTTTGCGCTGCAGCATCCATCTCTGATCGTCATAAAGACCAAGCAGCGCCATCCGGTGTTGCCTAGCGTTGTCGATTTATCACAGGCTGGAATGGTTGTTTTTGCTGCTATTTACTTGGCCTGGACCGGCTGATATGACTGCTTATTCTGTAGTTTTGGTCGTGTCGGCGCGGTTTGGCGATGCCTTTCCGATTGCCGCAGCAGGGAGACGAGAGGGATGCGGGTTATCCTAGCGGAACCGAGGGGCTTTTGCGCCGGCGTTGTGCGCGCGATCGACATTGTCGAACTTGCGCTCAAGAAATACGGTCCGCCCGTCTATGTGCGCCATGAGATCGTCCATAACCGCCGCGTCGTCGAAGACCTGAAGGCCAAAGGCGCGGTTTTCGTGGAAGAGTTGGACGAAGTGCCCGATGGTGCCCATACCGTTTTCAGCGCTCACGGTGTCTCCCAAAAGGTTGCCGATACGGCGGAGAAGCGCGACCTGCCGGTCATTGACGCGACATGCCCGCTGGTCGCCAAGGTTCACAAAGAGGGGCAGCGCTACGCGAAGTCCGACTACGAGGTCATCCTGATCGGCCACGAAGGCCATCCGGAGGTAGTTGGAACGATGGGTCGCATACCCGGCAAGGTGCATCTGGTTTCGACGGCGGAAGACGTTGCAACGCTCAACGTGGAAGACGAGGCGAAACTATCCTATGTGACGCAGACGACGCTCAGCGTTGACGACACACGAGATGTCATCGAAGCCTTGCGCCGGCGATTTCCCCAAGTGGTGGGACCGGACGTAAAGGATATCTGCTACGCGACCCAGAACCGCCAAACCGCGGTACGGGAACTTGCCCAAAAAGTGGATGTGCTTCTCGTCGTCGGCGCGCAGAACAGTTCGAATTCGAATCGTTTGCGCGAGATCGGCGAGGAAATGAATATTCCAAGTTACCTGATTGATGATGCCAGCGCTCTCGATCCAGCTTGGATCAACGGAGCGGGCACCGTTGGTATCTCTGCCGGCGCGTCCGCGCCGGAAGCATTGGTGCAGGAACTGATCGCACGGCTGAGCGACCTCGATGAAATCGAGGTCGAGCATCTTGATGGGATCAGTGAAAACGTGCAGTTCAAACTGCCGAACGAGTTGCGGGATTTCGCGGCCTAGGGAACGGAAGCAAAGAATGCTAACGGCGCGCCGCCAGCGGGGTGGCTTGCGCCAGGATTAATTATAGGAGAGGGGGCACACGTGGCTGTTCCACTTCGGCAGAGCCTTCACGTCGGACTTTACATGATGAAACAGCGGTTGGCCGGTAATGACCGGTATCCGCTGGTGTTGATGCTGGAACCGTTGTTCCGGTGCAATCTCGCCTGCGCGGGGTGTGGCAAGATCGATTATCCCGATCCCATTTTGAACAAACGGTTGAGCCTCGAAGACTGCCTTGCGGCGGTTGACGAATGCGGCGCGCCGATGGTCGCTATACCCGGCGGCGAACCGTTGCTGCACAAGGAAATCGGCGAAATCGTCAAGGGCATCGTGGCGCGCAAAAAATACGTGTCGCTTTGCACGAACGCTCTGCTTCTCGAAAAGAAGCTGCACCTGTTCGAGCCGTCGCCGTACCTTTTCTTCTCGGTCCATCTCGATGGGTTGAAGGAAGACCATGACAAATCGGTTTGTCAGGACGGTGTTTTCGATCGTGCGGTCAAGGCGATTAAGGCGGCACAGGACGCCGGGCATACGGTCAATGTCAACGCGACGATCTTCGATGGCATGCCGGCGGAACGGGTTGCCGACTTCCTCGACTATTGCGAGGACAGTGGCATCAACGGTGTCAGCATTTCGCCGGGATACGCCTATGAGCGCGCGCCGGACCAGGAGCATTTCCTGAGCCGACAGAAAACCAAGAACCTGTTCCGTGAAATCTTCAAACGGGGCAAGAACCGTAAGTGGCCGATCAGCCATTCCACCTTGTTCCTGGATTTCCTAGCCGGCAACCAAACTTATCAGTGCACGCCCTGGGGCATGCCGACCCGTAATATATTTGGCTGGCAACGGCCCTGTTATCTGTTGGGTGAAGGGTATGCGCCGAGCTTCAAGGCCTTGATGGAAGAGACCGAGTGGGAGCGTTACGGGACCGGCAATTATGAGAAGTGCGCCAACTGCATGGCACATTGCGGCTATGAGCCGACGGCGGCGGCCGATGCGATTGCGCATCCCATAAAGGCGCTGATGACGTCGTTGCGCGGTGTTCGGACCGAGGGGCCGATGGCGGCCGAAATCGATATGTCGAACCAGCGTTCGGCCGAGTATGTCTTCGATAATCAGGTCGCCGATTTCATGGAAGAGACCCATGCGCCCGCGGGCGACGTATCAAAGGGGCGGCCGTCCGAGAAATCCGTGTCCGAGCGCAGCAACGCGGCCTAGCTCTTCGAGGGCGGTCTTGCTGTCGTTGGACAGCTGGATTAGGCCCGGTAGTTCCCAGGGTCGCATGACGAGTTTTGAGATGACGCGGAAGGGCCGTTGCCGCCCTTCCGCGTCAATTCCATGAAGGGCTGAGGAAGGTAGGCTCCGCTCGGCCGGGTCGGCGATGACCCGGACCACGAGGAAGGGGCAATCGGCCTCTTCGGCTGCGCGGGCGACGCCTGCGCTTTCCATATCCACCGCGAGCGCTTGATGATCCCGGTTGAGCCGCGCTTTTCCGGCTGGCGTGACGGCCGCCGTGTCGGCGCTGACCATGATGCCGGCCGCGGCGCCTGGAAGGACTGCGGCGGCGGCTTCCCGCCATGGCGCGGACGTTTCCCATCGTCCGCCTCGAGTATCGACCACCGTGGTTGCGAGGATCGTCGTGCCGGGCGAAAGATCGGCTGCCAGCCCGCCCGAGATACCGAAGCTGACCAATGCGCCCGCACCGTCCTTGATGAGCTGCCGGGCACCGGTATACGCGCGCTCAAGGCTCGCGCCCGCGCAAAAATATCGGGCCGCTGCGATGGATGAATGTTGCTTAAACGCGGCTTCGAGGCAGCGCTGCTCGGCGAGAAACCCTGTGACGAAGCCAGTCCCGGTCACATGCCGAACGGCACTTTCTTGGAGTTGCCCTTCTTGAGACTGCGGTATCGGGCGAGGGCCCAAGCCGGGAAGAAAGCGCTATATCCGTGGTATTTCAGATAAAAGACCCGCGGGAACCCAACGGCGGTGAACCATTTTTCGTCCCATTGAGTGCCTTCGCGCGGCGATTTCAGCAGATAGTTGATGCCGTCGCGAACGGCCGATCCCTCGACCTCGCCGGCCGCCATCAACCCGAGGACCGCCCACGCCGTTTGCGATGCGGTGCTTTCCTTGCTCATGCCGCGCGTTTCTTCCCAATAGCTGGCGCCGTCTTCGCCCCAGCCGCCATCGGGCCGCTGGTTGTCTTCAAGCCACTGCACGGCCTTGCGAATATAGGGCTGCGACATATCTTCGCCGGCGGCATTCAGGGCGCACAGAACGGACCAAGTGCCGTACACGTAATTGGTGCCCCAGCGGCCGAACCATGACCCGTCTTCCTCCTGCTCGCGGCGCAGGAACTCCACACCGGATTTCACGACGGGGTGTTCTCGGTCGTAACCGAACTGCGCAAGCATGCCGATGCAACGCGCGGTGACGTCCGACGTCGGCGGATCGAGCAATGCGCCATGATCGGCGAACGGAATATGGTTCAAGTGGAAATGCGTGTTGTCCGCGTCGAAAGCGCCCCAGCCACCATTCTCGCTGCGCATGGGCACGACCCATTCCTCCGCACGCGATAGGTTCTCGGCATATTTGGTGCTGTCGGCCCGGTGCATCGCGATCGCGACCACCGCCGTGTCGTCGACGTCGGGATAGTGATCGTTTTCGTACTGGAATGCCCAGCCGCCCGGCCGGACACCCGGGCGCGAGTCGGCCCAATCACCGTAAACGTCCATAATCTGCTTGCCGGCGAGCCAGTCCATCGCTTTCTGAACAACGGGATCGTCGCCATCCGTGCCGGCTTCCATTAATGCCTGCGCCGCCAGGGCGGTGTCCCAGATCGGAGACAGGCAAGGCTGGCAATAGGCGCTCTCGTCGTTCACGACCAAAAGCTTGTCGATGGCGTTCTTCGCGGTGACCAAATCCGGATGATCTTCCGGATAGCCCAGCGCCGTCATCGCCATGACGGTATTGGCCATGGCGGGAAAGATGCCGCCGAGTCCGTCTTCGCCGTTCAACCGTTCCGTAACGAAAGACAACGCCTTGTCCAGCGCGCGCTGACGCGGCTTGCGCGGGAAGAAGGGTTCGGCGAGCCGTAGAAATCCGTCGAGCCACAACAGCGTATCGCCCCAGCGAGACCCTGTCGGATTCCGCAGATACTTTGGGACGTCTTCCGGCGGGACTTCGAACAGTTCGCGGATATCCACGCCCTTCGGGTTCTTGGCCACCGGCTTCAGCGTCATCAGGATCAGCAACGGCGCGATCACCGTGCGCGACCAATAGGAAACCTTCGACAGGTGGAAGGGGAACCATCGCGGCAGATGGAAGATCTCGACCGGCATAACCGGCACGGCGCGCCAGGGCACCTGGCCGAACAGCGCAAGGGCGATCCGGGTGAAGACATTGCAGTTCGCCGCACCGCCATGCTCGAGAATCGCCTCGCGGGCGCGCTTCATGTGCGGGGCGTCGATGTCGTCGCCGATCAACTTCAGCGCGAAATAGGCTTTTACGCTTGCGCTGATATCGAATTCGCCTTCGTAGAACAGCGGCCAGCCGCCGTGGTCCGCCTGCAGTCCGCGGAGGTAGACGCCGATCTTCGGCTCGATTTCCGGCGCGGGTTCGCCCAGGAAATGCTTCAGCAAGACGTATTCCGCAGGAATCGTCGCATCCGCTTCGAGTTCGAACACCCAGTGACCGTCTTCCCGCTGAAGCGTCTTGAGCCCTGCGACGCACTCGGCGATCACACGGTCAAGGAGCTGCGGGTCCGGTTCGTCCAGACGTGCAGAATCGTTACTGGCGGTTAGTTCGCCAACGAGGGCTTCAACAGCAGCATTCATTCCGGAAATCTATGTTTTTATTCGCTTTGCGACACACTCATACGTTAGCTAACGTCGTCTAGCTAGAGTGCAAAGTCAAGCTAGGGGCAGTAACACTTTCGTAACGTCTGGGGGCTGTGGCAAAGGAGCAACACTTTGGCAAAGCGGCACAATTTCCAGTTTAACCCCGATTTTTTATCAATTTTGCCGCGTTAAATCCGGATCGAATCGCGCCTTCGATCGTGGCCGGCAACCCGGTTTTGGTCCAATCCCCTGCGAGGAAAAGATTCTTATGATTCGTGCGTGCATCGGCCCGCCGCCTCTCGTTCCCCGGGGTCTGCGCAAAAGTCGCACGCTTTTCCTTCACAACGCGGGTCGCAGGCCGTTGCGGTGTATCCAGGGCCAGAACGCGATCGATATCGCGCCAGGTCGCGTCCGCGATCTCGTCGGCCGGGGCGTTAGCCAACTCGACTGCGGCACTCACCGTAACCGACAGGATATTGCCCCGGCAAAATATCCATTCCGCCGTCCCGCCGATTACCCCGAGGATCGGTGGCAGTGGGGTCGAGGCCGCCGCTGCATCATGCTTGAAATGGACGTTGACGATGGGATGGAAGGTTTCGGGCGGCGCCGATTCGGGAAGGATCGAGGCCAATACGGCGGCGGGCAGGGCGAGGATGACCGCGTCGTCCGCTGCAATATCGATCGCTTCGTCCCCGAAGCGAAGTGCCGTCACGCCCAAGTCGTCGGTCGCGAGGCTTCGGAGCCGCTGTCCGAACCGGATATCTGCGCCGCGTTCCCGCAATGTGGTGAGCGCCGGGTCGACGAAACTGTGTGTCAGGCCTCGGCGCGCAATGAGCGGGCGGCACGCATCGCCGCCTAGGGCGAAGGTTTCGGCAAAAACCGGCCAGAGAAGCCGAGCACAAGCCTCGTCCGGGGGCGTATTCAGAACCGCGACGGCGAGCGGTTCCCAGAATCGGCGGTAGACATTGGCGTTCGCTCCGAAAATTCTGTCCACGGTCGCGTTCTTGTCCGCGGCTAACAGATGGAGCGCCGTAAGATAGTCGGCCGCCTGGCTCCCGGGGACGCGGCGGTCAGGCTTGAACACCCACCAGGGGATGCGGCCGCGATTCGGATGAATGACCCATCGCTCGTCCGTCTCCAGGTCGATGAACGGGAACCGCGCCTCCGGGAGGTCGAGGAATGTGTCGCTCGATCCGACCTGATCCACGAATGCGGCGACGCCGGTGTTACCGGACAGTACGAGATGGTTGCCGTTGTCGATCTCGCAGTCGAGCGTGTCATCGTAGAAGGATCGGCAACGACCGCCGGCATGTCCGGCGGCCTCATACAAAGCGACCGGCAATCCGCGGCGGGAAATCTCGAGGGCCGCGGCCAATCCCGCCATCCCCGCTCCGACGATGTGGACCGTTGGCATTGCCGTTACAGCAGTCCGTACCGGACCGCGATCCAGATTTTTGTGAGTTTAGACACATGTACCGGCGCGTCGATCCGCGTCCAGCCGCGCTGCATGAGTTTCTCCAGGACGCGATGGTACACATGCATCATGACGACGGCCGGTCGCATCTTTCGGCGGTCGCAATCGGCCATTGCGGCGATCGCTTCTTTGAACCGTTTGTCGGCAAGCGCGGAGAGCTCGGCGCATACCTTCGGCAAGGCAGGGTGCGTGAGGACGGTTTCCGGAACCCGGCTTTCGATTCCCTGCGCGTCGAGGAGTTCCGAAGGCAGGTAAAGCCGTCCGCGGTCGGCGTCTTCGCGCATGTCGCGCAAAATGTTGGTCAGTTGCAACGCTTGTCCAAGTGACCAGGCGACGTCCGTTGCGCGTTTGCTGGTGTCCCCGAAGATGTGAATCGACAATAAACCGACCGCGCCGGCGACCCGCTCGCAATAGAGCTGCAAGGTTTCCATATCGGGTCCTTGGAGCGATTCGCTTGCGTCCATCTCCATGCCGTCGATCAGGGCGATGAAATCCTCTTTGCGAAGGCCATATCGCTCGATTGGGAGGAGGAGAGCCCGCCCGGTCGGTTTTTGAGGCGTGCCGGCGAATAGAAGATCTATTTCCGCGCGCCACAGCGCCAGGCCCTGCACCTTTTCCTCTGGCGGCAGCGGGTCGTCGGCGATGTCGTCGATTTCGCGGCAAAAGGCGTAGACCGCATACATGGCTTCCCGCTGATCCTTGGGAAGCGTCCGCATCGCGCCGTAGAAGGATGTGCCGGACTCGCGCACCACCGCTTCGACATGCGCCAGATCGGCGTCGGTGGCCCGGCAGTCTTGTTGCAAAGCAGCGTGTTCGTGCGCTGTCGGAGCGCCGTCGTCTCGGGCTGTCTTGCCCGTTTGCGCGCCAGCCAGCGTTGTCACGTTACGCCCGTGCCGGTTGGTCCAACGTCTGCTCGCCAAGCGCGCTGACCGCCATCTCGGTGATCTGATGCGCATTCAACCCGGCGTCTTCATACATTTCGGCCGGCTTGGCCTGGTCCTGGAACCGGTCCGGCAGGAACATCGGACGAACCTTGAGACCGTCCGTGATCATGTCGTTCTTCACAAGATGATCCAGAACCTGCGTCGCGAACCCGCCGATCGAGGCTTCCTCGATCGTGATGAGCACTTCATGCTCCCGCGCCAAAGTCTCGACCAACTTCGTATCGAGCGGTTTGGAGAACCGTGCGTCGGCGATCGTGGTCGGCAATCCACGGGCGGCCAACTCGTCGGCGGCTTTCATGCACTCGGCCAACCGTCCGCCGAAGTTGAGGATCGCGACCTTGTTGCCTTCCTGAAGGATGCGGCCTTTGCCGATCTCAAGGATTTCGCCGCGTTCCGGCATATCCACGCCGACGGCTTCGCCGCGCGGGAATCGGAAGGCGATCGGCCCTTCGTCATAGGCGGTGGCGGTGGCGACCATATGGCGGAGTTCCGCTTCGTCGCCGCAGGCCATCACGACCATGCCCGGCAGGCAGCCGAGATAGGTGACATCGAAGGCGCCGGCATGGGTTTGACCGTCCGCACCGACCAGTCCCGCGCGGTCGATAGCGAACCGGACCGGGAGTTTCTGAATGGCGACGTCATGCACGATCTGATCGAATGCACGTTGCAGGAAGGTCGAGTATATCGACGTGAAAGGCTTCATCCCCTCGGCCGCTAGGCCGGCACTGAAGGTCACCGCGTGCTGCTCGGCGAGGCCGACGTCGAACGTCCGGTCCGGGAAGGCCTTGCCAAAGATGTCGAGGCCGGTACCGTCCGGCATCGCAGCGGTAATGGCGCACACCGTGTCGTCTTCCTCGGCTTCCTTGATCAAGGATTCCGCATAAACCTTGGTGTAGGAGGGGGCGTTGGATTTGCCTTTGTCCTGCGCTCCGGTGACGACGTTGAACGTTCCGACGCCGTGATATTTGTCGTCGGACTTTTCGGCCGGGTCGTATCCCTTGCCCTTGACGGTCACGGCATGCAGCAGCACCGGGCCGGGAAGGTCGGTGTCGCGCAGGTTCTTCAGGACCGGAATGAGCTGGTCCATGTTGTGGCCGTCGATCGGGCCGACATAGTAGAAGCCCAACTCTTCGAACAACGTGCCGCCGGTGAACATGCCGCGCGCGTATTCCTCGGCGCGTTTCGCGGCGACTTCGATCGGGTGCGGCAGCTTCTCGGCCACTTCCTGGCCCAGGCGCCGCAGGTTCCGGTATTCCTTCGAGGACAGCAGCCGTGTGAGATAGTTGCTCAACGCGCCGACCGGCGGTGCGATCGACATTTCGTTGTCGTTCAGCACGACGATGAGGCGGTTGCCGAGCCAACCGGCGTTGTTCATCGCCTCATAGGCCATACCGGCAGTCATCGCGCCATCGCCGATGACGCAGATCACATCGTTGTCTTTGCCCTTTAGGTCGCGGCCGACGGCGAAACCCAGGCCTGATGAAATCGAAGTAGAGGAATGGGCGGCGCCGAACGGGTCATACTTGCTCTCCGCGCGCTTGGTAAATCCGCTCAGGCCGTCCTTCTGACGCAGGGTGCGGATGCGGTCGCGGCGGTCCGTCAAGACCTTGTGCGGATAGCACTGATGACCGACATCCCAAATCAAGATGTCGTCGGGCGTGTTGAAAACGTAGTGGATTGCGGCCGTCAGCTCGACAACGCCGAGCCCCGCGCCAAGATGCCCGCCGGTGACGGACACGGCATCGATTACCTCGGCTCTCAATTCATCTGCAATTTGCCGGAGATCGCTCTCTGGAAATTTGCGAAGATCCGCAGGTGTGCGAATCTGATCCAACAACGGCGTTTTCGGTGCCACAATAGCCTCCTTCAACACGCGCCCCGGTCGCGCAGGCGAGCGTCATATAACATAATTGACGCAATACCAATGCTGCAGCGCAAATATCTTGCGCCGTCGCGGCCAGGACAAACTCGCAAAACCTCGACTTTCAACCTACTACACCTACGCCGAAACGTTCAGGGGGTGGTAGAAAAAAATGCAACTTGTTGCCCACACGCCACCCTTGATTTTCGGCGCGGGTGATGGTGTCGAAGCACGGCTTGCGGAATAAATTCCAGCAAAACCCGTTAGACCCGATACTCATATTGTATGTTTGGGTCGCGTTCCACGTCCGGCGGGTAACTTTTTCGTTTATCCGCATAGTATTGGTCGCGGTGATCGCCGGCCGATAGGCGGTTGTAGGTCACATAAAGCACCCGCCGCTTGCCGTCGGACAGATTGGGTCCCGATCCGTGCGGCGCGTAGGAATCGAAGAAAACCACGTCTCCGGGTTCGGTCGGATAGGCAACCGGTTTCATCTCCGACACCTGTGCGTCGCTCAGCGGTTCCCATTCTTTTCCGACGAGACCTTTGTTGTGATACCCGGCAACCAGCTCGAGACAGCCGTTTTCTGCCGTCGCCGCGTCGATCGAGACGAGCGCGGTGATGAAGAAGTCGGCGTAGGTGCTCCAGCCCGCCTGTTGGTCTTGATGCGGTTTGAAGCCGTCGCCGCCGGGCATCTTGAAATTGATCTTGTCCTTGAACAAGACGGCCTGTTCGCCGAGCAATTCGGATGTCGCCCCGCGCAGGGCGTCGCAGTCGAACAGATTCCGGAAGCCGTCATGGTAGGGGTAGAAATTTTCCAGCCGGTTTAGAAGGCGTTCGCCGGTCCCCTTAAGGCTCTCCTCAAAATACATCATGTATTTGCCCGGAATTTCGGGATAGGCCTCGACCTCGTCGGTCCAGCGTTCGATTTCGGCCATTTCATCCGCAGAGAACATACTGCGAACCACGACGAAACCGTCGCGGGCGAAGTCCGAAAGTTGCTGGTCGGTAAGTTGCCGGTCTCGGTCGGTCACAGAGATATCCTTCGCATTTCCAACCCATCCCCGTAGGAAGACGGGAAATCTGCCGCCGTTGAATTTGCCAGGCAAGGGACGGATGGTCGCAGTGTGGCGCCTATCGGGAGAAGTACATAGGTATCGGTTGGAAAACCGCAAGTTTTCATCGTTAGATTCAGACTGTGCTTCGAGACCTCTTAAAACAGATGCCGCGCCGCGCCCCGGATGAAGCACCAGGCGAATTCCGGCTTGGTCAATTCGACGCGGGTGGCAACCGGATCCCGGTTCCTCAGATGAATAACCAACATGTCGGCGATCCGCACGATGGCCGCGGATTCCATCGCCAGATGGCGGCTGTTCAAGCGGCCGGGCAGGGTGCGGGCCTGGTCCATCAAGGCTTCGGTCCCGTCGAGACAGCGGTCGAGCACCTGCCGGAGCCCAGGCGAGGCAGCGCTGCCGTCGAGATCTTCGACCGTTATGTCGGCGTCGGCCATCCAATCGCCGGGCAGATATACCCGGTCCAATGCCCGGTAGTCATCCTGGCAGTCCTGCAAGTGATTGATCACCTGCAGCGCATTGCAGAGGGCGTCGTTCGCGGGATAGCCGTCCCGTGATTCCCCGTGCAGGTCGAGCAGATACCGTCCCACCGGAGCGGCCGACCGGTTGCAGTAGTCGATCAGATCGTCCCAGTCGCGGTAGCGCAGCTTGGTGGCGTCCTGCTTGAAGGCCGAAATCAAATCCCGGCAATGCTGAATGGGAATGTCCTTTTCGGCGAAGCTGTCGCGGACTTGGTGCGCCTTGATGAAATCCGGATGGTCGTTCTGGCCTAGTAGGGCGGCGTCGAATCCATCCAGCCTGCGGATTTTTTCGTCGGGTGCGAGATCCGGATTGTCGGCGACATCATCGATGGCGCGGGCATACGCATAGAAGACGGCGACATGCGGTCGCAGCCGTTTCGGCAACAGGAAGGAGCCGACGGGGAAATTCTCGTCGCTCGCGCCTTTGCCGGATGCCGCTTCCGCCGTGTTGACCGTCATGGGTGGAACAACGCTCCCTCGTTTCCGGCCCGATGGTGCGATCCGGCCCGGTGCGTATTCTCTGCCACAGCGTCGGTCGGGATGCCAGTATCCTCGCGCTGGCCATCCGGCTCGGTCATGAAAATTTCCCTTTACAGCGATTGTGCCGCTAGGCTAGGCCAGCGTTGATTTCCGGGCATTTCAGCCCCACGTTAAGCGCAGGTAAGCGCCAGCAAGGGACGTTCTCAGAATGTTGAATTTCAACGATCCGGCATTCCGCCGAAAAAGTGTTCAGGTCAAGATCAAGGATACGGCCGTCGGCGGCGATGCGCCGGTGATGGTGCAATCCATGACCAACACGGACACCGCGGACCCGCAGGGCACGGCCGATCAGATTCAAGCGCTCGCGGAAGCCGGCTCGGAGGTCGTCCGGATCACGGTCGACCGGCAGGAAGCCGCCCAGGCGGTGCCGAAGATTCGCGAACTGCTCGACCAGCGTGGCTGCGACGTGCCGATCGTTGGCGATTTCCACTACATCGGCCACAAGCTGCTGAGCGACAATCCCGGTTGCGCCGAGGCGCTCGACAAATACCGCATCAATCCCGGCAACGTCGGCTTTCGCGAAAAGAAGGACGTGCAATTCTCGACCATGATCGAGATGGCTTTGAAGCATGACAAGCCGGTGCGGATCGGCGTCAACTGGGGCAGCCTCGACCAGGAATTGCTGGCCCATATGATGGACGAGAACGGCAAGGCGGCCTCACCGAAGCCGGCGTCCGAGGTGCTCGAAGAAGCGCTGGTGCAGTCGGCGCTGACGAGCGCGGCGCGGGCCGAAGAACTGGGCATGGGCCGGGACAAGATCATCCTGTCCTGCAAGGTCAGCGAGGTCCAGGCGATGATCTCGGCTTACCAGAACCTCGCGGCACGCTGCGACTACGCTCTGCATCTCGGCTTGACCGAGGCGGGCATGGGGTCGAAGGGCATCGTCGGGTCGACGGCGGCGCTTTCGGTGCTGTTGCAACAGGGCATCGGCGACACGATCCGCATTTCCCTGACGCCGGAACCGGGCGGCGACCGCACCAAGGAAATCATCGTGGCGCAGGAAGTGCTGCAGACCATGGGCATTCGGTCCTTCACGCCGCTGGTCACCGCCTGTCCCGGCTGCGGCCGCACGACAAGCACGGTGTTTCAGGAATTGGCGGAAAAGATTCAGAGCTATGTCCGCAACCAGATGCCGGAATGGCGGAAGAAATATGTCGGCGTCGAGGACCTGAACCTCGCGGTCATGGGCTGCATCGTGAACGGCCCCGGCGAGAGCAAGCACGCGGATATCGGGATCAGCCTGCCCGGCACCGGCGAGCAGCCGACTGCCCCGGTTTTCATCGACGGGGAGAAGGCGGCGACCCTGCGGGGCGCCAATATCGCCGAGGAATTCCAGCAGATCGTCGACGACTACATCGAGAAACGCTACGACGCCCGGCCGTAGGCGTTCGGCCGGTCTCTTGGCGTTATCCGACGCGCTGGAAAGCGCGGGCGGGAACGCCACATTAGGGAAGCAGCCTAACCCTATGAACCAGGAGACCGCCAATGATCAAGGGACTGCATCACGCCGCGTATCGCTGCCGCGATTCCGAGGAAACACGCGCTTTCTACGAAGATTTCCTCGGGCTGCCGCTCGCCAACGCGTTTGAGATCAAACAGACGATGACCGGTCGTGAAACCGGTGTCTTGCACAGCTTCTATCGTATGGATGACGGGTCCTTCATGGCGTTCTTCGAGGCGCCGGATATGGATTTCGAATTCAAGGACCAGCACGACTTCGACTTGCATATCGCCCTCGAGGTCAACGACGAGACCTTGGAGCGGATGTTCGCGCAGGGTCAGGAAGCAGGAATCGATACCCGCGGGCCCGTCGACCATGGCTTCATCCGATCAATCTACTTCCGCGATCCCAATGGATATGTCGTCGAACTGACCGCCAAGAAATCGGTTGAGCGGTTCGATACGTCGAAGGCCGACGCGGAGGCGCGGACGGCACTCGATGAATGGCAGGAGTCGAAACCGGCAGGTTGACGGTAGCGGGATAGATCTTTCTGTCTCATTCCCGCCCCCTGGCTCGTTTGTAGGATGGAAGCGCCGGTCGCCAAGTGAGAGACTGGGACATCGGAACTGGCGCAGATTTGTTCAGACGGAGTCCGAAGAATGAAGAATTATCTGTTGATATTGCGTGATTACGAGGAACGCTGGGAGCGCTTCTCGCCCGATGAAATGCAGCAGACGATCGAGAAATTCGTGGCGTGGAACAAGTCGCTCAGCGATGACGACCGGTTCATCGGCGCCGGCAAGTTGACCAGCGATTTGGGGACGACGGTTCGCAGCCGTGATGGGGAATTGGTCATCGATGGCCCGTTCTCGGAGGCCAAGGAAGCCATTGCCGGGTATTTCGCGGTCCGCGCCGAAACCATCGAAGAGGCTGCGGGCCTCGCCAAGGGATGCCCGATCCTGACCTATGGCGGGTCGGTCGAGGTCCGCGAACTCGGTCATTGCACAGGGGCTGACTAGCCTCGATCCGACATGCCGGATGAAGCGTCGGTCAAACTCTTCGTCGATGCGTTTTTTCGCGAGAAATGGCGCGACATCATCGTCGTGCTGACGCGGCGCTTCGGTCCGCACCATCTCGACGATATCGAGAACGCAGTCCAGACCGCGATGGTGCGGGCGCTCGATACCTGGCCGCTCGCCGGAATCCCCGAAAATCCGGGCGGATGGATATTCACGGTCGCGAAAAACCAAATGTTGGACCGGTTTCGGAAGGCCAAGCTCGCCGCCGACAGCGTCCCGGCGCTCACCGACATGTTGTATTCGAGCGCGGGCGACCCGCCCGATTGGGCCGGACCGCTGGAGGACGACACGCTGCGGATGATCCTGGTTTGCTGTCATCCCCGGCTGACGGCGCGGGAAAGCATTGCGATTACGCTGCGACTCATCTGCGGCCTCGGCACGCACGACATTGCCGGGGCGTTGATGATCGGCGACGCGGCGGCCCGCAAGCTCCTGTACCGCACGAAGGAGAAGATCCGCGAACGGCGGTTTCCCTTCGAGTTGCCGGAAACCGACGAACAGGCCGCCCGTCTCGACCGCGTGCTTCAGATCGTCTACCTGCTGTTCAACGAAGGATACGCGGCGCGCACCGGTGACGACCTGACGCGCAGCGACCTCTGCGCCGAGGCGCAACGCCTGACGGATTTGCTGTTGCGTAGCCAGATGGCGCAGGAAGGCAGGGTTTGGGCGCTGGCTGCCTTGATGGCCTTCCAGGCGTCGCGTCTGCCCGCCCGCGTGGATGGGGAGGGCCGGTTGCTCCGGCTTCAGGAACAGGACCGGTCGCGCTGGGACCGCCGACAGATCGCTCTCGGGTTCGATCTACTCGATCAGTCGATGGCGTCGTCGGCCCGGTCCCGGTACCACCTGGAGGCCGCAATCGCGGCCTGCCATGCAGCCGCAGAGACTTACGACGACACCGATTGGCGTCGCATTCGGGATTTCTACGACGACTTGATGACGGTGGCGCCATCGCCCGTGGTGGAACTCAACCGGTCTGTGGCGGTGATGATGACGGAAGGCCCGTCGGCGGGATTGAACGTTCTCCGATCGCTGGAGGATGCACCGGCGTTGAAGGACAGTTACCTTTTGCCTGCGCTCCAAGGCGACTTCGAGGTCCGGGCGGGTCGGCCCGACCTCGCGGCGCGGCATTATCGGGCGGCTTTGGACAAGAGCGAAAACAGCCCGGTCCGCGCTTTTCTCGCCGATCAGATCAGCGCTTGCTCGATCGGCTGACCGCTCAAAAAACTGTCCCATTCCTATCCGACCGCGCGTCTTGCTTGTGACGGCCGATGATTCGGCCGCGTCACATCAGCGAGAGGAGCACTGCACATGGCGAACACCAAGATTGCCATCAATTGGTTCGAAATTCCCGTCGAGGATCTGGACCGGGCGGCGAAATTCTACAGCGCGGTCTTCGAGACCGAGTTGGTCCCGATGGAGACTCCTGGGGGCAAGATCATGGCCTTTCAGAACGACGAGGCTCCGGTCGGCGCGCTGTCGCCCTGCGACGGCAATACCCCGTCGAGCAACGGGGCGATGCTGTATTTTGATGCGGGCGGCGATATCGACGGCACGCTGAAGCGGGTCGAGGCGGCGGGCGGCAAGGTCATCCTGCCGAACACCGCAATCGGCCCCTACGGCTATATGGCGCATTTCGCGGATACCGAGGGCAACCGGGTCGCCTTGCACAGCGCTTAGCAGCGTCCGGGACCCACCAACGAACACTCAAAGGAGACACGATATGTCCGATATCGTCATACTCGGCTCGCCGAGAAGCAATTTCGTGTGGACGACACGACTGGCCTGCGAGGAGAAGGGCGTGCCCCACACGCTCGAAGCGGTCGGCAACAACACGCGGGAAGACCTGAAGACCCCCGAATACCTCACGCTGCACCCGTTCGGCCGCATCCCGGCCATGCGGCACGGTGATTTCGTCCTCTACGAGGCGTCCGCGATCTGCCGGTATGTCGACGAGGCGTTCGACGGGGCGGCGTTGCAGCCGGAGGACCTGAAAAGCCGGGCGCGGATGAACCAGTGGATCAGCGCGACCTGCGACTATCTCGTCACCGACCTCGTCTGGAACTATGTCACGCAGTTCGCCTTTCCCAGCGGACCCGACGGCAAACCGGACCTGAAGCGGATCGAAGAGGCGAAGCCGGTCGTCCGGCGGGATGTGAAAATCGTTGATCGCGCGCTCGCGGACCATGCGTTCCTGGCGGGCGACGACATCTCCATCGCCGATTTCCTGCTGACGCCGATCCTGACCTATCTCGGCAACACGCCGGATGGCTTGGCCTTCTTCGACGGGTTGGAGAATCTTGGCCGCTGGTGGCAGTCGGTCAGCACCCGCCCGAGTTTCGCGGCGACCAAGCCGCCCTTGCCGGGCGATCTGTCGGACGCGGCCTAGACCGCGGGGCGCAACGCCGGGGCGGTTAGTCCGCCGCCTCGGCCGCGCCTAGGTCGACGATGGCGTCGCCGACGGAAATCGTGCCGCCGGCCAGAATCTCGCAATTGATGCCGCCTTTGTCCCACCACGCGTCGTACAGGCCCGGCAGGTTCAGTTTCTTTTCCAGATAGTAGCAGGGCTGATTGATGCGGTGCACGTGCAGCCGAACCGGCCCGACCGTAATCTGCCGCCCGACCAGTGGCGCCAACTCGATCCCGCGCGTCACCACGTTGCGCCGGCACTCTTCCGGCGTCACGGTCAGCCCGTGTTCTTCCTTCAGCATGTCGAGGATTTCACCCTGGGTCAGGGTGATGTGCCGGCCCGGTTCCGGTTTCTTCGAATACGTGCCGGTCTTCAACATATACCGGTCGCCCTCGATCCCTTCGCCGGTGAGGGCGGAGATGCTGTCATGGCCGATCATCGGCTGCGACATGGCGGGCGTGGTGAACAGATGCGTGACGGTGGCTTGGGACATGGCGGGCTCGTCGGTTGGGGAGGGATGCCGAATTGTGCCCGGGTGCTAACGGTTTGTCACCTCAATCGGCGGCGACGCCCGGCTCGAACGCATGCGGATATAGCGTCTCCATCGCCTCTTGGGTCACCCGGCCGTTGCGAAGATCTTCTTGGATCAGCGCGGGATTGCGCGCGCCGGCATTGCCCCAACCGCCGCCGCCCGAAATCACCATTTCGAAGACATCGCCGCGTTGCAGTACGTGATTGCTGGCGGCGTCGATGCGGATTTCCTCGCCGCCGCGATGGATGATGAAGGCCGTTCGGCTGCCCGGCTCGCCGCCGGCGAGGCCCCACGGGCTCGATTGGTGGCGGTCGCCGTTGGTGCTGAGCAGCACGTCGTCCGCCAAAATCTCGAAGCGCTTGCGGATGCCGAGGCCGCCGCGGAATTCGCCTGCGCCGCCCGAATCCGGGATCAGGCTGTATTCCACGACGCGCACGAAGGGGTGCCCACGCTCGATGGCCTCGACCGGGGCGTTGCCGGTGTTCGACAGGATTTGCGGGATCGCCTCCGCGCCGTCGCAGGCTTTTGCGCCGCCGTTCCCGCCGGCGAGGATTTCCGTGAACATGTTGTATTGGCCGCCGTCGCGGTGGGCGAGGGTGATCGTCAGCGTGCTGTCGCATCCGGCCGCCGCCGTGCAGTCGGGGATGGCCGCACCCAAGGCGCGTTTCACCGCCGTCGCCATGCGGTACACGCCAGTCATGCGGCCGCGTACCGGGGCCGGGTGGATCGGGTCGACGATCGAACCCTTTCGCGTGACGATGCGGATCGGCCGGTAGGTGCCCGCATTGGTGATCGCCTGCGGACCGAGCAGGGTGGCGAACAGCGTCAGCGTCCCCGACTGGGTTGACGCGACCGGCACGTTGATCGGCCAGACGACCTGATCGGCGCAGTCCGACAGGTCGACCTCCACATCGCTGCCCGTGACCGTGATCTTCGCGTGCATCGGCACAAGCGGGTCGCCGGCATGCTGGCCGTCGATCGTGTCCTCGCCGTGATAGACGCCGTCCGGGATGCGCTCGATCACCGACCGCATCATCCGCTCTGAATAGTCCTGCAACTCGGCCATGGCGGCGCAGGTCTTTTCGCGGCCATAGCGTTGCAGAATCTCTAGAATTCGGGCCTTGCCGCGCAGGACCGACGAGATTTGCGCCCGCAGGTCACCCAGCACGACATCCGGGCAGCGGACGTTGGCCTCGATGATCTGTTCGATCGGGCCGCCGTAGAGATCCCTTTCGAAGTCGATCCGCATCGACGGCAGAATCAGCCCTTCCTGGAAAATTTCCGTAGCACCCGCGTTCGATCCGGCGAGCGCGCCGCCGACTTCGAGGTGATGCGCGATGTTGCCGGCAAAGGCGATCAACGCGCCGTCGTCGTCGAAGACCGGCAGGACCAGAATGATGTCATTGAGATGCTGGCCGTTCTCGTATGCGTTGTTGAGGATGAAGGCGTCGCCCGGCCGGACGGTCTCCAGGCCATATTTGTCGCCGATCCACTCGAGCGCGGCCGAAAGCGAGTTCATCTGGATCGGCGTGCCCTCGGCCTGGGCCACGGTTTCGCCCTTGGCGTCGAGGATCGACGTGCAGAAGTCTCGCGACTCCCGAACGATGGTCGAATGGGCGGCGCGCATCAGGGCTTCGCTCATCTCGCCCGCCGCGGAACGCAGAGCGCCGCTGATGACGGCGAAATCACCGGGCGTCAGGCGCATTGGCCGGTCTCCCGTTCGATATGCAGCAGCCCGAAGGCATCGACGCGCGCGACCCAATCGGGCGGGACCAGGGTGGTCGTGGTGGGCTCGATGCAGAGTGCGGGGCCGGGCGTTGGCGTTCCGGTCGCCAATCCGGCCCGGTCGACGATGTGCGCTTCGGTTTTCTGGCCACCGATGGCGATGCTTCGCGCATCGCTGGCCTGCCCGGTGGCAAGGGTCTTCCATTGGGACAGGACGGCCGGCGACGGCGAGGCGGCGGTCAGCCGGATGGCTGTGATCTCGACGCTTTGATCGGTGAAGGCATGCCCGTAGCGAAGCGTATGCACGTCATGGAATTCATCGGCGACATGCGCCGCGCCGTCGGCCATCCCGGCGTCGGTGTCCATAGGCACGCGCAGTTCGAAGCCTTGTCCCACATACCGGGCGTCGGCGGTGTAGGCGAGGGTCAGCGCGTCGGGGTCGATGTCTTGGTCGCGAAAGGCGCTGACGGCTTCGTCGCGCAGCGTGGTCAACTGCGCCGAAAACGCCGCCGCACTCTGCATCAGCTCCGCCCCTTGCTCGACCGCTCGGGCGAAATCCATGCGCAGGCCCGCCGCTGTCAGCCCGAACGCGGAGAAGACGCCGGGATCGGGCGGGACCAAGACGCTGCCCACGTCGAGTTCCGCCGCCAAGGGTGCGGCGACCATCGGTCCCGCGCCGCCGCAAGCGAACAGTGCATATTGCCGGGGATCGTAACCACGGCGGATGGTCACTGTCCGGATCGCCTCCGCCATGTTGGCGATCGCGATGCGGTAGACGGATTCGGCCAGTTCTAGGACGTCGACGTTCAGCGCTTCCGTCAGGGGAGCCGCCGCGTTTCGCGCTTGATCCAGCGACAGGCAAATGCCGCCGGGCAGTTCCGATCCGTCGGCGAGGAGGCCGAGGCACAGCATGGCGTCGGTCAGGGTGAATCCGTCACCGCCGCGCCCGTAGCATGCGGGGCCGGGGTCGGCCCCGGCGCTCTGCGGCCCCACGTTCAGCATGCCGCCGTCGTCGACCCAGGCGAGGCTGCCGCCGCCCGCGCCAATGGTCACGATATCCGTCATGACCATGTTGAGCGGCTGGCCCTGCACCTGGCTATAGGTCCCACCGTGACCGGTTTCATGCGCCTCGCCATCGGTTACGAGGCAGATGTCGGTGCTGGTGCCGCCGACATCGAGCGTGATGAGCGAGGGCAGACCCGCCTGCGCCGCGAGTTGCGCCGCGCCCGCGACGGCGGCGGAGGGGCCGGACAGGTACAAGCCCGCCGGCCGCTGGCAGGTGGCGGGGACCGGCAGGACGCCGCCATTCGCCTGCATGATAAGAGGCTCTGCGGTGCAGCCGGCGTCGCCCACCGATGCCGCGAAGCCACTCAGGTACCGGTCGACGATCGGCTGAAGATACGCGTTGATGACCGTGGTGCTGGCGCGCTCGAACTCGCGATGGACCGGGCACACGTCGGACGACAGGACAATTCGTACGTCCGGATGCCGCTCGGCGATGACGTCCCGGACGATATGCTCGTGTGCCGGATTGGCATAGGCATGCAGCAGGCAAACGGCGATCGATTCCACGCCGGTTTCCGCTATCATGCGGTCGACGACCGCGGCCACCGCATCGCGGTCGATCGCCTCGACGACGTTGCCGTCGGGGCCGATGCGCTCGGCGACCTCGTAAACATTCGCGCGGTCCGCGAAGGGCGCCGGCTTGCGGTAGAACATGTCGTAGATATGCGTCTTTTCTTGGCGGCCGATATAGAGCATGTCGCGGAAGCCCTGCGTCGCGATCAGGCCCGGTTGTCCGGCGCGGCGCTCGATCAGGGCATTGACGGCAATCGTCGATCCGTGCAGCAGCCGGGTGACGGTCTCGGGCGATGCGTCGGCCAGCGTGAGGCCGCGCTCGAAGGCCTGGGCTGCGGCCCGTTCCGGGGCCGATGGGGTCGAGGGAATCTTGTCGGCGAATACCTGTCCGTCGGGCCCGACGAGAAAGAGATCGGTGAAGGTCCCGCCGGTCTCGATTCCGAACGTCCAGGTCATACGTGCGCCCTGCTGATCAGCCAATAATATCCTCGTCCTGTACCGGAGATTTCGTCACCTCCCGATGCAGGACATCCAAACCTTACAGGAAACCGCGGCGTCCCGGAAAACAGGATACGCGGTATTCAAGGCGCACGCCGGCGGCGACTCCGCGCCGATAATTACTTCTTCCGCGCATCCTCGAAGCGCTTGACCAGCCGGTCGATGATCTTGATGACTTCGGCCTCGGCCTTCGTGATATTGCGGCCGTCATACACGGTGTAGAGCGTGGTGCTGACCGCGAACGCGCCGACCTTGTATAGGCTCACGGGAAAGACTCCCAACCGGTCGACCGCGCGGCGGACGGTCGTGTTGTCGGTATTGATGTTAGCGGCGCGCAGCGTCGTCCGGAAATCCAAGCTTACGTCGATGGCGCATTGCGAGGAGAGCGCGCCATAATTGATGCCTCCAACTTCGAGGCGGATTTCGATGATGCTGTTGCTGTTCGGAAGGACGCCGACCTCGGTGAGGCTCTTGCGAAGATTGCGTTCAAAAGGCTCCAATCCTTCGAACCCGCAATCCTTCGCGTTCTTAGTGAACTCCACCTTGATCTTGTTGAACCCGGTAATTTCAGACGGAGCATTTGCGGCTAATGCGGAGGCGGATGCGGCAGCGAGCAATGCAATAGCAATGAATGTGGAAATCAATGGGCGTCGAAACATAGAAATACACTCCATATCGCTTGTTTCAATCGGATGGTACGCATGAACGGGAGCCGTGTGCGTACATAGGCGGAAAGGCGAATAAGGCTACCTTTCCAATTCCTCGATAAGGTCGAGCGTCGCTTGGCGCATGCGCCGTTTGACCTCGGCAAAGGTGGCGGCGTCCAATTCCGCCAATGCCTTCGCGGCCTCCGATACCGCTGCGTCGAAATCCGTCGCTGGGACCACATCATCGAGGAAGCCGGCGGTCGCCGCGCCGGTGGGAGAAAACAGTTCGGCGTTGACCACCGCCCGCTGGAGGTGTGTTGAGGCCAGCCGGTCGCGGGCGATCTCCACGCCGCATGCGGGCATCGCAAGGCCGATCGCCGTCTCGTTCAACCCGATGCGGAAATCGCCGCCGAGCCCGATGCGGGCGTCTCCGGCCAGGAGCAGCAAAGCGCCCATCGCAACCGCATGTCCCGTCACGGCGAAGATGATGGGTTGCGGCGACAGATAGAGCCGCTTCAACAGGGTCATGCCGGCGTCGCGCATCTGCGATTTCAGTCGTTCGTCGTCTCCTTGGATGACCTTGAGGTCGAAGCCGCCGCAGAACAGTCCGTCTCGGCCGCGTATGACCACCGCTTTGGCTTCCGTGGCGGCCCGGTCGAGGCCGGCGTTGAGGGCCGAACTCATGGCGGAAGCCATGGCGTTGGCCTTGCCGTCGTCCATTGTCAGTGTCGCAATGCCGTCGGCAAGCGAATATGTAACGATCTCGGTCAAATCGAAAACTCCGTCGCGTAATCCTGATGCCGGCAAGGTCGCACGGCGGCGAGGGATGTGCCAAGCCGCGTATTATGCGAGCGTCGGGTCGTCGCTTACACGGACCAGCCGTTTGCCCAGATTATTCCCGTTCATCATGCCGATGAAGGCTTCGATGGTGTTGTCGAAGCCATCGACGATGTCTTCGAAATAGACAATCCGTCTATCCTTGACCCGCTCGGATATCCACGGCAGGAAGTCGTCGTACTGATCCATATGCTGGTAAATGCTGAACTTCTTCATCACGGCACCCTTGACCTCCACGTTGCCGATGTTCCTCGGGATGGACCGTTCGGCGTTGTCGTATTGTGAAATCTGGCCGCACACCGGGATGCGCGCGCCCGGATTGATGCGGTCCAACACGGCCTCCAATGTTACGCCGCCGACATTCTCGAAATAGATGTCGATGCCGTCGGGGCAGTGCTGGTCCAGGGCCGCGCCGATGGAGGATACGGTCTTGTAGTTGAAGGCCGCGTCGAAGCCGAGCACGTCGACGATGTGCCGGACCTTGCGGTCGCTGCCGGCGCTGCCGATGACCGTGCAGCCTTCCATCTTGGCGATTTGTCCGGCAACGCTGCCGACCGCGCCGCTGGCGGCGGAGATGAAGGCCGTTTCGCCGGGTTTCGGTTTGCCGATGTCGAGGATGCCGACCCGCGCGGTCAAGCCGGGCATGCCGATCACTGTGATGGCGTGCGAGATCGGCCCAAGCGATGGATCGATCACCCGCAGGTCGCCGCCGCCTTCGGCAAGCGAATACAGCTCCCACCCCAGGAAGCCCCAGACGAAATCGCCTTTCTTGAATTTCGGATTGCGGGAGGTTTCGACCTGTCCCACGACGCGGGCCGGGATCACCGCGTTCAGCGCAAAGTCGCCGGACCCGGGATAGTTCGCGGTGCCGCCCATACGGCCCCGCATATACGGGTCGCAGGACAAATAGATATTGCGCACGAGGACATCGCCGTCTTGCGGCTCGGGCACGGGTTCGTCGCGGACGTCGTAGCAGGCGGGCGTTACCGGTCCGTTGGGTTGCTGAATGAAATAGATGCGGCGGTTCTGCATGGATCGGCTCCTTCGGGGCGGGGACGTTCGCAGTGTATCGCGACACCGATGCCGCGGTCTTCCTTCGACTTCGACCGACGCCGAATTTTACCCGGACGCCGCAAACCCTATGATGGGGAGATGATTGAAACTCTGTGGGAATTTTGAGCGATGTCGTGGCAACGGGAAGTCGACGAAATCAAGCGACGCCGGGAATGGGCGGACGAATTGGGCGGCACGGATCGTGTCGCGCGGCATCGGGACCGCGGCCTCCTTACGGTACGCGAGCGGATAGAGGGTGTCGCCGATCCCGGGTCGTTCCGGGAGGTCGGCAAGCTCGCCGGCAGCGGCACCTACAAGGATGGCGCCGTGATGGGCGTCAAACCGGCGCCATACGTGATGGGTATTGCGAAAATCGACGGCCGGCCCGTGGCGATCGGCGGCGAGGACACGACGGTCGGCGGCGGCACCTATCAAGGGGGAATGCGGCGGAAGGGCGGTCAGGGTGGGTTCGTGGACGATCTGGCGCTCGAATACAAAATCCCCCTGGTAAGGCTCATCGAGGGCTTCGGCGGCAGCGCCGGCACGGCCAAGAGCAAGGGCTATTCCGTCATTCCCGGACACAGCCAGAATCCGAAGCAAATTTTCGTCGATTTGTTGGGGCAGGTGCCGGTGGTCGGCGCGGTGCTCGGCGTCGCCGCCGGTGGCCCGGCGGGCCGTGCGGTGATGTCGCATTTCTCGGTCATGGTGAAAGACAAGAGCCAGATATTCGCGTCCGGTCCCGCAGTGGTCGAGCGGGGACTGGGCGAAACGGCGACCAAGGAGGAACTCGGCGGCTACAAGATCGCGGTCGAGCGTGCAGGCACGGTCCACAACGCGGTGGACAGCGAAGAAGAGGCCTTCGAGACGATACGCCGGTTCCTCAGCTACATGCCGCAGAATGTCTACAAGCTGCCGCCGACGGTCATGTGCGATGATCCGGCCGACCGGGCCGAGGAGGCACTGTTGAGCATCGTGCCTCGCGACCGGCGCAAACCGTACGACATGCGGAAGCTGATCTCGCTGGTCGTCGACAAGGACTCCGTCTTCGAAATTCAGCCGACGTATGGGCGGGCCGCGATCACCGTGCTGGCCCGGCTGAATGGCCGCGTCGTGGGGATCATCGCCAACAATCCCATGCTCGGCGGCGCGGTCGACGCCAAGGCCTCGCGCAAGCAGACCCATTTCGTCGACCTATGCGATGTCTTCCACATCCCGATCATCTTTTTCGCCGATGTGCCGGGTTTCGCGATCGGGACTGCCGCCGAAGCCGATGCGGTGCTGGTGGAGGGGATGCGCCTGCAATACGCCCAGATGCAGGCGAGCGTGCCGATCACGTCGGTCATCATCCGCCGCTGCTTCGGCATGGCCGGTGCGGCGATGACCGACTACAACGGTCTGGACTTCAAGATCGCTTGGCCGTCGGCGGAGTGGGGGTCGTTGCCCGTCGAGGGGGGCGTCGCCGCCGCCTTCCGGCGGGAGATCGCCGCGGCACCCGACCCGGCGGCGCGCACGAAAGAACTCGAAGATGAAATGCGCAGCTATTCGTCGCCCTTCCTGACGGCGGAGGCCTTTGGCGTGGAGGACATCATCGACCCGCGCGAGACGCGAGCCTATCTCTGCCAATTCGTCGATGCAATGCAGGATCGTCTGGAACAGGGGCTCGGCCCGAAGATGAAGTCCGGCGTCCGCCCGTAGCGCTACGGTGTTTGACGCGCGGATAGTCGTTGATTTGAATCAATTTTGCGTGGCGGCGTTGTTGATAATGTCTGAGGCGGAGGAGACCGTGACGTGTCCTACGCCGAAAACGATAGATCAAATCTCGGCCGTCTAATGGGCTGGTTCCGGAACCTATTCCCAGGCTCCAAGACAAATCTCGTCGAGACGGTGCCGAACGATATCGCACTCTGCGAATTTGATTGCCGCAAGACCCAATGCAGCTTCGGCGAATGGGAGAGTTGCGGGCGGCGGTTGCGGTTCGAGCGTTTGCGGCAGGAATACGAAGAGAAATCCGGCTGTTAGGTCATTGCGCGGTAGCTCATCCGCTGCGGTCGTACATGTTCTCCACCAGGTCGACCACTTTGCCGCGGTTGTCGAATTCGATTCCGAGGCGTTCGTAGTATTCCTCCCGTGTCAGAAATTCATCGTTGATGGACGCCATATGCGCACGCATGAGGCCGTCGAGACGGTCCCGTGTCTCGGCATGCGCCGCGTCGTCGATCAGATTGGTTAACTGGTACGGGTCTTCGCGGTTGTCATAGAGCATCCAGGGCCCGTCGATGGTGCGGACATAAGTGTAGCGGTCCGTGATGACCCCCCGATACTCGAACCGCATGCCTCTGAAATCAGGGTATTGGTCGTCGCCTCTGGAATCGCCGATGGAAAATGGACAGGGGTTCATGATCAGCACAGATTCCGGCGGATTCGCCTGAGCGCCTGTCAGGAAGGGTGACAGATCCACGCCCTCGACCGGTTCGGGAACCGGGATGCCGGCCAGCCCGAGCAGTGTGGGCATGACGTCGATAACGTTGATCGGCGTTTCGACCGTCGCCCCTTCCGGCACGGACCCTGGATATCGGATGGCAAACGGTATCTTGATCGCCTCGTTCCACGGCCATTGCTTCTTGTAGAGGCCGTGCGACCCATGCATATCGCCATGATCCGATGTGAACACGACGATCGTGTCGTCCGCCAGATTTAGCTCGGCAAGGGTATCAAGTAGCCGCTGGAACTGATCGTCCAGAAATGTGGTTTGCGCGTAGTAACCCCAGAGGTCTTGGCGCGGGACATCGGGACAGTTGGGCCGGTCCTCGATCGTGTCGGGATCGTACATCTCGAGGTATTCCTCGGGCGCCAGACGATAGGGATGATGGGGCGGGCCCCAGGACAGGAATAGGCAGAAGGGATTGTCGCTTTCGCGATTCTTCAGATACCGGATGGTGTCGTCGGTCTGCGCCGTCGCGTCCCAGCCTTCCCATTGTTGCCGGTTGCCAGCGGTGTCGGTGTAATAGGAGCGGTCATAGTTGTGTTCGAAGTTGGCGCCCATCCAATAGTCGAAGCCCTGGCGGCGCGGTCCGGGAGGCACCAGGGCAGGGCGGTCGGGGCCGTCGAGATGCCACTTGCCGATATAGGCGGTGTCGTAGCCGGCCTGCTTGAAGCAATGCCCGATGCTCGTTTCCGAGGTCTTCAAGGCGACGTCGTTGATGACCAGGCCGGTCGACAATGGCGTCCTGCCGGTGATCAACGATCCCCGATACGGACCGCAAACCGGCAACATCGAGACTGCGTTCGTATAGACCGCGCCGCTCTTGGCGAATGCATCGATATTCGGCGTTCGGACGGCTTCCTGGCCCGCATATCCGACCGAAGAAGCGCGCAATTGATCCGCGAAGACAAACAATAGGTTCGGTTTAGGGCGGCTCATCGGGAGATTCCTGTCATTTGGGTTCGATATAGATCGGGCTGCTCCAGGCACGGTGAAAATCGGTCTGCACCACGCGGACCCAGTACGCCCCTTCGCCATCCCCGAAATCTTCATCGGTGAATTCGAAGTCGGCGTCGCTGACTCCTTCCTCCGTGTGCAGTGTGGAGGCCGTTACATACTGATCAAGTCCGCCCAAATCCCACCGCAGATCGCGGGACCGGGCATCGCCGACGGTGAAGGTCAAATCGGCGGGGCCTGCTTTGAACGCGATCACTGCATCGTCGGGCGCATCCACATCGATCAGGACTCCTTCCTCCTGTCCCGACGTGACCGAGCGCCACCGCACGTGATCGTCGCCCCAATCGTCGATACCGTATTTCGCCGTGTAGATGTTGAGCGGCGAGGCGGCGGTGATACGGCCGTTCGCGAATTGCAGCCCGCCGTCCCATTTCATGAACCGTCCACGATCCTGATGGGTCGCGCCGGACCAGATGATCTTGATCCGGTTGGGATTACGCGCCGCCGCATTTGGCTGGAAGCGCTTAATCTCATCGCTGCGATTGAACAGGCTGATGGAGTCGATCGGGGCGGTTCCGTGCACGACCCCGGCAATCCGGACCGGACCCGACGCTGCACCGACGTCGCCCATGACGTGATCGTCCGCCGTGACGTTGAGATACATACGGGCGCCGGTCGTGCCGTAGCAGTGCCGCGCCATCATTCCGTCGTAGATACCCTTGCGGCTGAGGGTGCTGCAGTAGATCGCGCCGAGACCGCCAAGCACCGTCATTTCCGGTGTCGACGGATAGGCCAATCCCGGACGGCAGGTGTGATCGTCACTGGCGCCGACGACACCGACCCGCACGCCCGCCGCCAGGAATTCGTGCAGCCGCCATTCGAAGACGCCATGGTTGGAGCATATCTCGAAGATTGGTTCGAGTTCGGGGTCCTGGGCCTCGAAGTCCGAGCGTCGGCCGCCGATATGTGGAACCATGATCACCTTACGGCCTGTTTCTGCAATGTACTCCTTGATTTTTGCTTGCAGGTCGTTGGCGTGGACGCATTCCGTACTGCGTGCGTTCTCATCGATTTCCCCGGGCCAGAGCTGCCAATGGCTGCTTCGGTAAATCGGGCCTTCGTCATCCAGGAACAGCACGTTGCGGTCGCCGCCGGTTCCGGTCGGGCCGGACCATTCCCAGCCGAAGAAGGCCGCGAACCGGCCGGGTTCATTGTGTTTCAAGGCGGCCTGCCGAACTTCCTCGAGGTCGGCATCCGACAGAATGAAGTCGTTGCCTTGATGCGTCGTGAAATCGATCGCCGCCAAATCGCGCGCATAGGCGAAATATTCGTCGGGCGTTCCGACCCCGACCGTCGAGGCGGTCTGCGCCTGGGTGTCGCCCCAACAGATAATCTCGTCCGTCCGCTCGCGGACGACGATCGGGTTGGATACGGCGAGCGTCGTGTTGCCGTCCTTGAGTTCCAGGCGCCGCGCATCCGTGCCGGTTAGGGTGACGCCATCGATCCACGACGCCCGGCCATCCGACTGTGACAGGGACACATCGACGGCCGGATCGGCATCCAGCGTCAATCCCGTTGCGTCGACCGGCGTCGGATTGCCGAATTTGTCGTTGCCGCGAACCTGAACCCGGAATGGTTTGCCGGATTCGACGATGGTTGGCGCCACAACGGTGAAATATTCGGAGGGGCCGCTGAGGATTCGGAAATTGGGTGACGTGCAGTAAACGCGTTTGTATTCACCCGAACTCAGCGGGTCCATGAACACGGCGAAATCGCTGGCGCTTTCCGGGAAGGACTGGACAGCGAGGCCCCGTGACCCACCGGACGTATCGCCAAGGATCACCGTGATGGTGTCGCCGGGGTAGAGAGGGCCGCCCGCGAGCCGCACGACGGCGACTGCATTGAAGGGTCGTTTGTGGCCGCGCGGGTCGAAAAAGGTCTCGAAATGCGCCCCCTCGCGGGAGCAGGTAACTGATGCATAGTTGTCCGCCGCCGGATCGTCGAACTGCGGCTGTCCGAAATCGGCTTGGCGGCGTGTCCCGATCTTGAGACCGCCCCCCACATCCATCGCATACGCGCCGACCGTGAAGGTCAGGGTCCAGGTCGAAAAGCTTCCGACGACGACATCGGTGGTCGGTGATATGGCCACCGAGCCCCATGTCTTAACCGTCGTTTCGTCCGTGTTTCGTTCGGTGATTTTACCCATGGTTTTCGGTTCCGCTCGGGTTGGCGCAATTCAGCATCGATGGGACAGATGCGAAAATCGAACAACGGCCCGGCCCCATCCGATCGGCCCGAAGGCCGCCGGATGGCGTCGGTCAACCGGGTATCCAAACGGGCACCCGCCGGGAAGCCGCCTCTACTTGACCAGGATTCCGAGATCCGTGGCCATCTGGCGGTACCGCTTGAAGTCGCTGTCGATATGCTTCTTGAACTCTTCGGGGCCCATGTAGCGCGGCACGTCACCGACGGCCTTGACCATCTTCTTCCAGCCCTTGCGCTTCATGGTGTCCTGGACCGCCTTGGCCCACTTATCGACGATCGGTTTCGGCAGACCTTTCGGTCCGATCACGCCACGCCAACCGAAGATATCCACCTCGGGGAACCCCTGCTCGGCGTACGTCGGTACATCCGGGAATCCTTTGAGGCGCTTCTTCGTGGTGACCGCCAGGGCCCGGACCTTACCCGCCTTGATGAAGTCGATCGCGGAAACCAGGTTGGTTTGATGGAAATCGGCTTCCCCCCGAAGGAGCCCAGCCATCGATTTCTTGCCACCCTTGTACGGGACGGCCACGGCGTCGTCGTTCCCCAGCTTCGCTTTTTGCAGCAAGAGGTGGATGCCGAAGAAATGGATGCTGCCGGCGCCAGCATGGGAGAACTTCAGTTTGCCCGGTTTGGTTTTGATGGCGGCAAGCAGGTCTTTGAGGCTCTTGTAGGGTGAGTCCGCTTTCACGACCAGTACGTTGGGATTCATCTGCGTCATCGCGATCGGCGTGTAATCCGCGGGCGTATACCCAGTGGACGAGTTCATCGCCGGATGCAGCACGTGACCGCCGATCATGCCTTCCATCAGCAGGTACCCGTCCGGCTTGGCCTTCAGGGCATAGTTGATACCAATGCCGCCCGAAGCGCCCTTCTTGTTGACCACGATGATCGGCTGACCGATGTGGTCTTGAATGTTGATCGCCATGATCCGGGCCGCGGTATCCGTCGAGCCGCCAGCCCCTGACGGGACAACCAGCTTGATCGGCTTGCTGGGATATTCGTCGGCCATAGCCGGGGCAAACGCCAATGTGCCCGCAACCAGAATGGCCGCGGTTAACAATCCTTTGGGTCGTTGGTATTTCATGGTCTCCTCCTGTATCGAATTATGCTGGGTCCGATTTGCGGGACGATTTAATGCCTTTGCGTCAGTCGGTAATGATCTTTGCGGCTTTCGTCCCTTTAAGCCGCCAGTGAACGTAAATTGATGCGCCCGCGCTCAACACGGCGAGGATGAGGAAGGTGACGGAGATCGCGCTGCTGACGAAAATCTCTAACGATCCGCCGGAAATGATCAGCGCTTTGCGAAGTTCATTCTCGAACAGCGGTCCGAGAATGAAGGCGATGGCGAACGGGGCAGCCGGGATTTTCTGAATGCGAAGCAAGAATCCTAGGAAGCCCACGCCAAACATGGACACAACATCGACCATCGTGCCGCGGACGGCGTAGGTGCCGTAGGTGGCCAGGATCAACACCACGGGGAACAGAATTTGCGTGGGCATCCGAACCACCCACCTGGCCATGCGGATAACACCGTTGCCGACGAAAAGAAGAAAAACGAGGGCGACGAACAGCAGCAGGAACACGCTGTAGACGAAGTCCGGTGACGATTCGAACAACAGCGGTCCGGGGCTCAGTCCGTGAATAACGAGCGCGCCCATCAAGACGGCCGTCGTCGTATCGCCGGGAATGCCGAGGCTCATCATCGGAACCAGGGCGGGGCCGCAGACCGCGTTATTGCCGGCTTCGGCCCCGGCGACACCCTCCAGCGAGCCGTTGCCGAACTCCTCCGGTGTCTTTGAGAACCTTTGTGCCAAAAAATACCCAAGAAAGGCGGCCGGACTTCCACCGAGCCCAGGGAGGGCGCCAAGCAGAGATCCGCCGGCGCTGGACCGGAGGTAGGTCGGCCAATAGCTCAGGAATTGCCGGAAGCTCATGCGCGGACCCATCTCGCCAACCGAGACGGTTTCCCGCGATTTATAGGCTTCCACACCGCGAATGATGATCTCGGGAATCGTGAACAGACCTACCAGCAATGTCAGGATGTGCATTCCCGCCTGGAAGTCGTGGACGCCGAAGGTAAAGCGGCTGGACCCATGTATCGGGTCCTGACCAATCGTTGCGACAAGAAAACCGAAACTTGCTGCGATCAGCCCCTTCAACAGCGACTCTCCGGACACGCCGGCGATGATGGTTATCGAGAAGAGGATCACTGCGAAGACTTCCGCGGCCCCGAATTCGAGCGCGAATGTGGCGACGATCGGGAAGATCACCAAGGCGACCACGGTCGATAGAATTCCCGCCGTGAAGGATGCGTAAAGCGCCATCTCGAGCGCCAGCCGGGCCTTGCCCTTGCGGGCCAGCGGGTATCCGTCGAGGACGGTCGCGGCGGCGTTGGGCGTGCCGGGCGTGGCGATCATGATCGCCGTTACGGAGCCGCCGTAGATCGCCGTGACATAGATTCCCAGCAGCAGCGCGATCGCTGATTGCGGGTCCATGAAGAAGGTGAGGGGAAGGGCAATGACGACTGCCATGATGCCCGTGAGTCCGGGTGTCACGCCAACGAACATTCCCCAAACGACACCGCCGAAACACGCTGCGATGACGTCCCATCGCAGGATCAGGATAACGCTTTGGATGAGGGCGTCGAAATCGATCATGCCGCCCTCTATCCGATCAACGGCATAGTAAGCGCCGCTACATTCATGACCCCGTCGGGCGGAAGTGCCGACTCAATCCAATCTAAAAGCCCGAGAGCGTTGGACGGCAGCAGGATGTTGGCGATCTTGACGAAGAAATATAGCAGCGCGGATGGGAGAACGACTGCGATGAGACCGATCACCCACGGCCGGCGTTCGCCGAAATAGAAGATGGTCACCGCAACGCATAGCGCCGACCCCAGGGTCAGGCCGACGAGATAGATTGCGCCGATATAGCCGATGCAGATGAGCGCCGTCCCGCCCGCCAATGCCCAATCGGAATACCGGGCCCGGCCCTGCCGCGCTTCGCGCAGATAGGTGATGACGCTTTGCGCCAGATAGATGGCGGCCAATCCGGCCAGCAGGATGAACAGGGCGTTTGGCAGGAATGCCGGCGAGTTCACGGTGCCGGCGAATTTCGCGGGAACATGCACCGCAGCGGGCACAACGAAGAAATACCCCGCCAACCCCGCGCATAGACAGAGTGCAGCGGCAATGACGTCGCCGCGATGTGTTGGTGTTTCGAGTTCGATCGGGGAAGGCGGTTGTTGAATCGAGCCATGCCCCGAATTGCCGGGGACCGGTGAATGCTCCTTCTGGACGCCATCAAGCGACACCGAACGTCGCCTCCCGATTTCTTACCCCCTGGACCCTCTAACGAGGCCGTTGATTCCATGGTCGGTTAAAACGCATTATAGGAAAAATATATTTTTTCTATGTATTTTATAGGGAATCTCTATGAAATATACGCAACTACGATCCTTCCACGCGGTCGCCAAGGCCGGGAGTTTCACGCGGGCGGCCCGGAACTTGAACGTGTCCCAACCAACCGTCACCGAACAGGTTCGCGATTTGGAAGCGACCTACGCGATTGAGTTGTTTAACCGGACGCACCGCCAGGTCCGGCTCACCACCGTCGGACGGTCTCTTTTTGAAATTACGCAGCGCTTCTTCGGCATCGTCGATGAAACCGACGAGTTCTTGCGGGCTGCGGCGGATTATGGAGCGGGCCATCTGCGCGTGTCGTCGGTGCTGCCGTTTTCGATCGTCGAAATTTTGACCGCCTTTCGGCAGCAATACCCGAAGGTCAAGGTATCGGTCGCGGCCGGGAATTCGGCTACGACGCTGAAAGGCCTTCTGGCTTATGAATCGGATGTCGGCATTCTGTCGGATCATGATCCGGACCATCGTCTCTTCACCCACATCCATGACAGCCATGCCCTCGTGGCGATTGTCAGTAATCGTCATCCCTGGGCGCAACGCACGGGCATAAGCCTGAGCGAATTGGATGGCCAGCCGATGGTGCTCCGGGAAGTGGGTTCAAATACGCGCCGCGCTTTCGAAAATGCGGCCGTTGGCGCCGGTGTTTCGCCTACGATGGTGCTTGAGATCGAAAGCGGGGAGGCAATTCGGGAAGCCGTCGCCGAGGGGCATGGCATTGGCGTTTATGGCGAGCGCTCGTTGCCGGCCGACCCGCGCCTAAAAGTACTTCGATTCACGGACGTGAACGTCCGCCTTAACCGCTATCTTGCTTGTCTGAAGGAACGGCAGAACGAACATCTGGTCGCGGCGTTCTTTCGGATCGCCGATTTGGCGCGGTAACCAAGATACCGGTTGCTGCTGGTCGGGCCTGCCAAAGGATACCGTTCAGGCCGGTTTCCAATCCGGCCGGCCTTCGCTTTTTCGCTCGTAGGGCACCCGGTACGTGTCCAGGAAATCGTGGAAATGGACGGTGGTTTGGTCCTCGGCCAGGAACACGACCGCGTAGGCGGGTGGCTCGTGGCTTTTCGGCACGGTTTCGATGACATCGAAGTCCAACGGCGTTTGGTGACTGGTGGCGCGCAGCGTCGTGTAGGGGATTCCAAGCCAACTGCCGGCAATGGGGCGATGAACGTGGCCGAAGAAGATGTGGCGGATATTGTCGAAATCCGAGAGCACGTCACCGATCCGCCCGCCGTCGGCGCCGAGCCCGATCCGGTCGATGCAGGGAATGCCGACATCGAAGGGCGGATGGTGCATGAACAGGTAGACGGGTTTGTCCCGGGACCGGTCGAGTTCCTGGCGCAACCATGCCAGCCGGGCATCGCAATAGCTTCCCCAACCCTTTCCTTGCTCGACGGTATCCAAAATCACGAACCGGCCGGCGCTGGTATCGACCGTTGTTTGCAGAAAGCCGTCCGAATCCTGCGGCATATCGGGGAACTCCGCGAGCAGGCGGTCGCGCTGGTCATGGTTGCCGACCAGGAGATGGATCGGAACTCGCAGTTTGGCCAGGCAAGCCTTCAGGTCCTCATAGGCTTTTGGCTGTGCGACATGCGCCAGGTCACCGGTCAGGACGCATAGCTCTGCGTCCGAATGGTTGCGGTTGATGTCGTCGATGCAGGCGTCGAGACGCTCGCAGGGGTTCAAGCCGTGCAGGATTTCGCCGCGCGGTACGAGGTGGGTATCGGTGAAGTGAATGAATTTCATGGCATCCCTGCGGACGAGTGTGATCGTGATACCTCAGAATAACACTATGGGAAGTTCGTGACGGGCTTGTTGCCCATCTTCGCCGCAGGTCGATCCGAACCGTCGGTGTTTCGGGACTAAAACCGACCTACCGCATCAGATCGCGCATCGAAACGCTTTCGTCCGCCAGGGCGGCATCGTCGAGCGGTTTGTCGCCGCCGATCAGGCGGCGGGCGATGCGCATGTCGCGGGGCCGGTTGACGCTCATCGCGCCGACCATGCGGTCGCCGGTCATCTGGAAGCCGATGAAGTCGGTGGAGGTGGGGGCACCGCGGAAGACGACACGATCCCAGCTCTCCGGCATTCCGGCGACCTGCAAATTGGCGTCGAACTGATCCGACCACATCCACGGCACCTCGCTATAGGCCTGCGCATCGCCGCACATGGCCTTCGCGGCGGCGATCGCCTGGTTCTGGGCGTTCTGCCA
The DNA here is from genome assembly GCA_965228425.1 of Alphaproteobacteria bacterium. Lineage (GTDB taxonomy): Bacteria > Pseudomonadota > Alphaproteobacteria > UBA8366 > UBA8366 > JAJFJD01. Next base: position 2,718,929 of record OZ245815.1, read on the forward strand.
GGATTCCAATCGGATGTGCCGGCCATACAGCGGGTTCAGGTGGTTGGTGACATCGCCTGCCGCGTAAATGTCGGGGGCGGAGGTTCGGCCGAATTCGTCCACCACGATGCCGTTGTCGACCGTGAGGCCCGCGTCGACGGCAAGCGCGGTCTCGGGAATGATGCCGACACCGATCACCGCTATGTCCGCTGCTATTCGCTCGCCCTCGGCGGTCACCGCATGGGTTACCGTGCCGTCGCCTTCGAAGGAGGCGATGCCGGTGTTCAGGCGAATATCGATGCCTTGTGCGGTGTGGAGTGTCAGGAATGCGTCCGACACTTCCGGTAGGACCGCGCGGCCCATCAAGCGGTCGGCCATTTCCAGCACGGTCACGGCGCAACCCTGTTGCCGGGCGCTGGCCGCGACCTCGAGACCGATGAACCCGCCGCCCACCACGGCGACGCGTTTGCCGTCGCCCAAGCCATCCTGGATGGCGCGGCTGTCGTCGAGCGTGCGGAGATAATGGATGTTCGTCATGTCGGCGCCCGGCAGCGGCAATTGTCGCACCGCGCCGCCGGTGGTCAGCAGCAGCTTGTCGTAGGAAACGGTGCTGCCGTCGTCGAGCGTGACGGATTTCGTCGTGGTATCGAGCCCGGTCGCTCGTCGGCCGAGCCGGCAGTCGATATCGTTCTCGGCGTAGAAGGCGTCGTCCCGGACCGGCGTGTGCGCCTCGGGCCGTCCCTGAAGCAGGTCCTTGGACAGCGGCGGTCGTTCGTAGGGCAGGTGAAGCTCGTCGCCGATCAGGATGATTTTGCCGGTGAATCCTGCGCCGCGCATCGCTTCGACGGCCCGGCCGCCGGCATGGCCCGCACCGACCACGACATATGTTTCAGGACCGGGCATGAGCGAGAATCTCCGGGGAGGGGGCGTGGTTAGACTTTGACCAGAACTTTGCCGTCTTCGACCTTCACCTCGTAGGTGCGCAGTCCCTCGGACACGGGCGGGCAGAGAGCCTCGCCGGTCTTGATGTTGAACCGCCCTTCATGCAGGGGGCATTCGATTTCGTCGCCTTCCTGAAATCCGTGCACCATCGACGCGAAGGCGTGCGTGCAGATATTGCTGGTCGCGAATATGTCGCCGTCGACGTTGAATAGCGCGATCTCGGTGTCGCCGACTTCGACCTTGATGGGTTCGTCGGGTGCGACGTCGTCTTTTGCTGCAACGGAGTGCCAGGTTGCCTCTGTCATGGTTCTTTTCCGTCCCCTAAGTGAAAGGCCCCGAAGACCGGGACCGCAGTAAGCCAAAACGTGAATGTATATATAGAGTTCCCGGATTAGCGTCTCCAGTGTAATTTGGCGCACCGCCGCAGCCGCGGTATGGCCATTCCGTCGACAACGCACCGATCCAATTTCGAATGAGCTTCGAGCCGACCCTTGAGACGCTGCTCTATGTGGCGTTCGTATTTGTCCTGAGCGGCGCCGTGAAGGGCGTGCTCGGGATCGGATTGCCTCTGGTCAGTCTGCCGCTGCTGGCCGGGACGATGGGGCCGGTCACCGCAATGGCCTATATGGTCGTCCCGACCTTCGCCGTGAATCTGTGGCAGGTGATCCAGAGCGGGTATTTGATGGGGGCGTTCAAGCGGTTCTGGACCGCCTATCCGCTGGCCATTCTCGGGGTCGCGATCGGCTTGTCGTTCCTGACCCGGATGGACGCGGGCACCTTGACCGCGATGGTCGGCGTGCTGGTCATCTTCGTGTCGGTCAGCCAGCTGTTTCCCCTGCGGTTATCCGTGCCGCGCGGCTTCGAACCCTGGGTCACGCCGATCGTCGGGCTGAGTGCGGGTATGCTCGGCGGATTGTCGAGTTTCCTCGGCCCGTTCATGGTGATCTATCTCGTCGCATTGCGGGTTTCCAAGGATCAATTCGTCGGGGCGATCGCCTTGTTCTATCTGATCGCGGGCATCCCGTTCTTCGGCGGGTTGGCGGTGAGCGGTGAGCTTGGCGTGGCGGAGTTGATCGGATCGACCGCCGCATCGGTGATGATCCTGATCGGCGTCGTTTGTGGGCAATGGGTGCGGAAGCGGGTATCGCCGGAACTCTTTCGCAAAGCGGTCTTGATCATGCTGATCGCGATTGGGGCGAACATGATCCGAAAAGGACTGATGGCGTGAGGCTCCGTGTGCCCCGGATGACGCCATGATCGATCTCGGCCTGTCTCATCTCGCCTTGGCTTTCGTCTTCTGCGCCTTCCTCGTGGCGGGGACGGTCAAGGGCGTGATCGGCGCCGGCTTGCCGATGGTGGCCGTGCCGACCATCGCCATGGTGCTCGACCCGGCGATGTCCGTCGCCATTCTGATCGTGCCGGTCGTCGTCTCGAATGTCTGGCAGGGCGTGCAGGGCGGGCTGTACCGCGACGCCATCCGGCGGTTCTGGCCGTTTCTGCTCTGCCTGAGCATTTTCGTGTACGGCGGTGCGCAGGTGCTCTCCAAGGCCGATCCGCGGGTGATGTCGCTGGTGATGGGATGCGTCGTCATTGTGGTCTGCGCGGTGCAGCTTCTGATGGGCCGCATAACGATCCCGGTCGGGACCCAGCGTTGGCTCAACCCGATCGCCGGCGCCGTGTGCGGCATCTTGGGCGGTGTCGCGGGGATGTTGGCAATGACCATTGTCTATTCCGCCGCGTTGCGGCTCCCGAAGGATTTGCTGATCAGCCTGCTTGCATTGATCGCGCTCTGCGGGACGACACCGCTTTATGTCAATCTGATCCTCAACGACGTCCTGGGGTGGCGCGAGATCGGCTTGTCGGCGTTGGGTCTGGTGCCCGTCCTGGCGGGCATGATGGCCGGCAAACGAATTCGCGACCGCATCTCACAGGACAGCTTCGAGCGCATCCTCTTGGTTGCCCTCGTCGTCATTGGCCTGAACCTGATCCGTAAAGGACTGTTCTAGGTCTTCTCCGGGTATAGGCTTTTGAACCGCTGCACGAAACGTGACTTCACGGTCACCGCGGGGACAGGGGTCAGTTGAATCTTGGGGAGACGCTGATACCGGCCGAAGAAGCGCCGCGCCTCGGCCTCGGTGAATCCGGCCAGTTGCACGGCTTCCAGGAAGGCCGACATCCGGTCGGCGCGCTTGATCAGTTTCGACACCTTTGCGGGGAGCGTCGCCGGCAGCCCGAACCGGATGTGAATGGCTGCCAAGAGCTTGTTCTCGAGCGATTTGTAGTCGAGCCCGACCGCGGCCTTGAACGGCGAGATCAAGTCGCCGATCACGTATTCCGGCGAGTCGTGCAACAGTGCCGCCAACCGCCATTGCGGGGCCAGTTTCGGATCGATGAAACCGCAGAGTTCGTCTACGAGCAGCGAGTGTTGCGCGACCGAGAACGCCGACCGGCCCGCCGTCTGCCCGTTCCACCGCGCGACCCGCGACAGGCCGTGGGCGATGTCCTCGATTTCGACGTCGAGCGGGGACGGGTCGAGCAGATCGAGCCGCCGCCCGCTCAGCATCCGCTGCCAGGCGCGTGCTGCCATATCGGTTTACGGCCCTCGGCTCAGATCGTCTTGCCGCGCGGCGGGTCGCCGGCGTCCGGCTTAGGCAGGCGCTTCGGCCCGGTGTCCTTCTTCCGGCGGATGATGATGTCGCCATCCTCGGTGATCTCGGGCGTTTCGTATTGCGGGATCGACCGCATCAGCGATTCGAGCGCGCGCACCATCTTATCCAATCCTTCGGCGGCGAGGCGCGATGGATCGTCTTTCTGGTCGGCGGCTGCTGCCGGCATCGCGACAATTGCGAGAAACGCGGCGGCAAGACAGGCGTTGCGGAACGGCGTTAGCATGGAATATCAGCCCTTTCGCGGGTAAGGTTATCACCCTCATATCGGTATCATAAACTGTAAATCAATCAGGAGAATGGGATGAACGCCAACGGAGCGGGTTATCGCGTGGCACTCGGCGGCTTGGGTGCGATCGGATTGAAGGTCGCTCGCGCGTTGGACGACGGCATTCCCGGCCTGACTTTGACCGCGGTATCGGCGAACAATCGCGAAGCAGCGGCCGAGCGCATGTCCGACTTCGAGGCGCCGCCGCCAGTGATGGGATTGGGCGACCTGGCGGGTCATGCCGATGTGATCATCGAATGCGCGCCCGCGGCGGTCTTCGACGACATCGCGGAGTCCGCGATCGAGGCAGGCAAGATCTTCATGCCGCTGTCCTGTGCGGCTTTGCTCTCGCGCCCGCATCTCGAAAAGCGCGCGGCGGAGACCGGCGCCCGCATCATCGTCCCGACCGGCGCGCTGGTCGGGTTCGACGCGGTGCGGGGCGCGGCGGAAGGCGGCATCAATTCGGTTACCATGAAAACGGAGAAGCCGCCGAAAAGTGTCAAGGACGCGCCGTATCTCGCCGAGCACGGCATCGACGTCAGCAATCTGACGGAACCGCTGCAGATATTCAAAGGGTCGGCACGCGACGCCGCGGTCGGGTTTCCGGCCAATGTCAACGTGGCCGCTGCGCTCAGCATGGCGGGTATCGGACCGGACGAAACGACGATCGAGATCTGGGCCGACCCGGACCAGCCGCGAAACAAGCACACGATTTCGGTGGATGCGACCTCGACGCGCTTCACCATGGTGATCGAGGGTATCCCGACCCCGGACAACCCGGCGACCGGCCTGCTGACGCCGCTGAGCGTTATCGCGACGTTGCGCGGTTTGACGAGCACCCTGCGCGTCGGGACGTAGCGGCTTAGGCGGGCGCCGGCCGCGGCCGCGTCATCAGGAGTTGGAACGCACCGATCAGGCAGAGCGCCGCCAACAGGTAGAACGCCCAATAATACTCTCCGGTGCCCGCAACGATGCCGCCGAAGATGAGCGGCATGGTCATGATGCCGCCATACGTGAAGAACTGGCCGCCGCCGCTGGCGTCGGCCGCCTGATCGTCGGGCACGAGACGGACGATCTCTGAAAAGAACAGTCCGACCCAGCCGTTGGCGCTCAGTCCCAGAAGCGTGGAAACCGCAATCAGCGCCGCGAAGGGCCAAGCGGCCTCGAACCGGGCCGTTAAGGCGAACCCGATGGCCATGCAGATGCCGGTCAGTATCAAGATTGTCCGCGAACTCAGTACGCGTTCGGCGAGGACGCCCCAGAACAGGCGGATCGGAATGCCGCAGCCGCTGAAGATCGCGTAGAGAAATCCGGCGCTGGCGATCGACAGGGCGACCCGCTCGGTCAGGAAGACCACGAAATACGATGCAAAAGTCACCTGCGCACCCGCATAGATAAATCCCATGACGGCTAAGGCGCGCAGATCGGCGCGGCTTACCGCGATGCGCAGCGGTTTCAGGAAACTCCCGGCGCTCACCGGGCGGGTTCGGTCGCGGTCGACGTCCAGCCGGGCGCGCGTCGGTTGGATCAGGATAACCATCGCAACGGCGGCAACCGCGATCGTACCCACGGCGACCTTCCAATCATAGGCGAGCAGCAGGGCGGGCATGACGACCCCGGCGAGGACGCCCCCCATCGGTGTTGCGCATTGCTTGGCCGAGAAAACGAAGGCGCGCCAGCGCGGCGGGGTGGTGCGGGCCAGTACATGCGATCCAGCGGGATTCATCGGCCCGTTCGCCATACCGATGGCGATGGCGCAAAACACCGCCGCGGCGGCTGTGCCGAGGTTGAACGCGGCGGTTCCGGCCGCAGTGAAAAGCAGCAGGATCTGCATGACGCGAACCGTGCCGAAGCGGATCACCAATGCGCCGGAAAACAATCCCCCGAACATGCCGATCAGATAGAGGAGGGAAGTGAATCCGCCGACGTAGACTGTGGGGATGCCGATCTCGGGCGCCGCCGCCGGCGCCACGACCGGGATGGCAAAGGCCGCCATGGTCATGATCGACTGCGCCGCGAACATCGTGGGCAGGGCGATCTTCGCGTCGCTGCGCAGCAGGTCCCGCATTATTCGTTCCCGGGTTCGGAAGCACGTTCGTTGGCGAGCGCCACGGCCGTGCTGGCGCCGATGGACATCACGGCGATCGCGGCGAAGGGGATATCGTATCCGCCCGACAGATCGACCAGCAAACCGAAGGCGGGGGGTACCGCCATCGCGCCGGCGAAGAAAAAGAACTGCGCCCCGCCGGTGGCCTCGCCGATGCGGCCGTCCGGGGCCAGGCGCGCCACTTCGGACATGTACAGCCCGTTCCAGCCGAGCGCGCAGCCGCCGAGGACGACGGACAGGACGAATACGATGGCAATCGGCCAAATCGGGGCGAACAGCGCGATGACGACGAGGAGGCAGGCGGTGACCAGGCCGAGCAGGATCAGCAGCGCGCGGGCGGAAGTGACGCCGCCGGCCAGGCCGCCCCAGAAGAGGCGGCCGGCGATCCCGCCGCTTTGGAAGGCGGCATAGGCGAATCCGGCGGTGGTCAGCGGCAAACCCGCCGCGCCGGTCAGATACACGACGAGAAAGGAAAACAGGCAAACCTGTACGCCGGAATACAGCACCGCCGCGATGGTCAGCCGGCGGAGCTGTTTATGGGCGAGGATCAGGCGGATTGGAGCGATGATCGAGATTTTGGATCGGGGGACGTCCGGTTCGCTCGGGGTGTCGATCCGTGCGCGCGTCGGCTGGACGAGCAACGCCAAGAGCACCAAGACGCCGCCGAGGATCAGTGCGGCGGTCTGCCAGCCGTACCACGCCGCCAGAACGGGGGTGATCGCGCCGGCGAGGGCGCCGCCCAGGGTCACGCCGGATTGCTTGATCGAAAAGACGAAGGCGCGCCACCGGGCCGGCGTGTGCCGCGCCAGCACGTCGGAACTCGCCGGGTTGACCGTGCCATACGCGAGGCCGAGACAAATCGCGCTCAGCATGGCCAGGGCCGGATGCCTGAGGACGAACAGGCCGAGTCCGGCCGCCGAGAGGACCAGCGCCGCCTGGCTGACCCGGATCGCGCCATATCGCTGCACCCACGGTCCCGCGGCCAGCCCGCTGACCATGGCGGTGCCGTACAATCCGGCGACCCACACGCCGATCAGCGTCGCCGCAACGCCGATGTCGGCCGCCGCCACCGGCGCCAGCACCGGCACCGCGAAGTCCGCGGTCGACATCAGCGCCTGGATCGCCAGCATGGCGAGCAACGGTATGAGAACCGTAGGGGTCAGAAGATCGCGCAATTAATGGATTCTGTTCTGATGTTTCAATGCGCAACGCTTGGATCGTTCGGAGGCAGTATCGCACTTTGAACGGCGTGAATGGATTCCCGCTTTCGCGGGAATAACTTGGTTTATGAAGTATCCCGAAAATCGTTGGCATTCCCGCGAAAGCGGGAATTCAAGGGTCGGGTGTCTCCGTTAAAACGGCACCGCCAATTCCGCCGGCGGCAATATCGTCGTGCGTTTCATCAGGCGTTCCGCCGATGGGTCGAAGTCGCCGCGGCGGTGCATGGTGGAGGCGTTGTCCCACATCAGCGCGTCGCCGAGACGCCATTCGTGGTCGTAGAGGAATTGCGGCTGCAGGCACCAATCGTATAGCTCTTGCAGCAAGGCGGCGGACTCGGCTTCGGGCAAGCCCTCGAGTCCGGTGGTCATGCCAGGGTCGGCGTAGATCGCCTTCTGGCCGCTGATCGGATGGGTGCGAATCAGCGGATGGCTGACGTCCGGCGTCATCGCCTTCTGTTTGGCATTGGTCGGCTCGCTCCATTGCTTGTTGAAATAAGCGTAGGAGTGCAAGCCGCGTAGACCGTCGAGGGCCGCCTTCCGCTCGTCGGGCAGGGCGGCGTAGGCGGCAGCCAAGTTGCAGAAGGACGTGTTGCCGCCGCTGGCCGGAATTTTCACGCTGTAGAACAGCGATCCGACCGCCGGGCGTTCGCGGTAAATCTGATCGTGATGCCAGCCGACCTCGTGATCGGACAGAATTCCAATAGGTTCGCCGTTCTTCTTCAGGTTCGAGACGATCAGGAGTTCCGGATGGTCGGGCGACAGATATTCCTCCCGGACATGGATTTCGAGGTCGCCGAACAAGCCGCTGAAGTCGACGATGTCCCTCTCTTCGAGGGATTGGTCGCGGAACAACAGGAGGCCGTGATTCGCCCACAGCCATCGCAGTGCATCCACCGTCGCCGCGTCGTGGTCGCGCGTCAGATCGATGCCGATCACCTCGACGCCGAAATTCTCCAAAGGCCGTGTTTCCATTCGAAGTGTTGCCTCGTTCGGTATTTGTGCATGTCTAGGGACGACATATTTGTCCGGACAAATAGTTTCTTGCAACAGAAAAGATCGCAACGTTTGGGAAATTGGAATGGGCAAGGTGATCTTGAAGCGATGCATGGAATTGCAATATCCGCGTGGTAGCGTTTCCCTCGACCAAAAGAAGGACACCACGTCATGACGACGCCGGTTCAACAGGCCATCGAACAAGGGGATACCGAAATTCTGAAAGCGTGTCTCGCGACCGACCCGGCGCTTGCCGATACGGTGATCCGCTGGGGACTCGACGGCAAGAACCCGTCGGTCCCGCTGCAGTATGTGTGCGACATGGTGTTCGAAGGAACGCTCGACGCGGCCGACGCCTTGCCGCTGGCGGAGGTCCTGCTCGCGGCGGACGCGGACATCGATGCGCGGCATGAATACCATGGCGATACTCCCTTGATCGCCGCGGCGAGCCTGCTGGTCGAGGATGTCGGCCTGCGGCTGGTCGAGGCTGGGGCCGACGTGTCGGTGCGGGGCCTATTCGGCGCGACCGCGCTGCATTGGTCGGCGATGCACGGGCTGACACGGTTGGCCGCCGTTTTGATCGACGCGGGCGCGGATATCCGCACGCCGGATAAGGAGCATGACGGTTCGCCGCTCGGCTGGGCGGTGCACGGCTGGAAGGAGAACAAACCGGGCGTTCCCCGCACGCAGCCGGATGTCGCGCGATTGCTGGTGGCGGCGGGCGCGTCGGTCTCAGCGGAGCTGCGGGATTTTCTCGAGCCCGAGGCGGACGCGCCGTTCCTGCGCGCGATCGGACAAGCGTAGCTGCAAGGTAGGGCTTATTTGCCCCGGTAGACCGGCTTGCGCTTCTCGTTGAAGGCGCGGATGCCTTCGAGCCGGTCCTCGGTCGGCACCATGCGGTTATAGGCTTCGATCTCGAACATGTACCCGTTCCGCGCGTCTGTCTGCATCGACATGTTGAGTGACTTCTTCGCCTGCCGGATGGAGATCGGTGCGTTGGCGGCAATCCGCCGCGCGGTGGTCAGGGCTTCGTCCATGAGTTGGTCCGGCTCGCAGACCTTGTTCAGGATGCCCCATTCCAGTGCTTCCTCGGCGGAGCAGGGCGCGCCGCACATTAGGAATTCCTTGGCCCGGCGGATGCCGACGGCGCGCGGCAGCATCTGCGTGGCCGCGGCGCCCGGCATGATACCGAGAGTCACCTCGGTCAGTGCGAAGCGCGCATGGCTTGCCCCATAGGCGAAGTCGCAGAGCAGGACGAACTCGGTGCCGCCGCCGTAAGCGACGCCGTTGATCGCGCCGATGATCGGCGGCGGGACGTCCATCATGGTCAGGACGGCCTGTTCGAAGATGGCGTGTTGGTGCTGCCATTGCTCGTCGGTCATGCCGTCGCGGTCCTTGAGGTCGCCGCCGGCGCAGAAGGCCTTCTCGCCGGAGCCGGTCATGACGACGCAGCGCACGTCTTCCTGGTCCACATACAGGTCGCGCCAGAGGTCGCGAAGGTCGAGCCCCATCTGCGTGTTCATGGCGTTGGCCCGCTCCGGGCGATTGAGCGTGACGACGAGGATATGATCCTCGACCCGGTCGAGCTTCAGCGTTTCATAATCGGTGCGCATGATGTGGTTAGTCTCCGAAAATTTCTTTTGTATGCTCGCCGAGTTGCGGCGCGCCCTTCGGTTGCGGCGGCCGCTCGCGGTCGAACTGCAGCGGCAGGCCGAGCAGCTTGAAGACCTTGTCGTCGGTTTCCTGAAGGATGCCGAGCGCCAGTGTCTGTGGGTCGACCAGAACCTCGTCGATGCTCTGCGTCGGCGCGTTGGGTACGCCGACCGCATCCAGCTTCTCCTGCCAGACTTTTCGCGGTTCGGTCTTGAGGACCGCCTCCATCGAACCGTTCAGCGCGGCGAGGTTGTCCCAGCGCGTCAGGTTGGACTCGAACCGGGGATCATCGGCCCATTCGGGATGCCCGAGCGCGCCGCACATCTTGGTGAACAGGCGGTCGTTGGCGCCCGCGATCACAAGATAGCCGTCGGCGCATTCATAGGCCTGGTATGGCGCGATCCCGGGCGCTTTCGAGCCGACGCGTTTCGCGGGCTTGCCGGTCCCGTAATACCCGGCTGCATGATAGTTCATCCAGCCGAGGGCGGTCTCGTATAGCGATGCATCGACACGGCAGCCCTTGCCGGTTTCGTGCCGTTGGTTGAGTGCGGTCAACACGCCGATGACCGACCACATGCCGGTGCCCATGTCGATGATCGATGTGCCCACGCGGGCCGGTGGCCGGCCTTCCTCGCCGTTAACGCTCATGACGCCACCGCATGCCTGCATCAGCGGGTCGTAGCCGGGACGGTCTTTGTAGGGGCCGGCGTTGCCGAAGGCGCCGCTGTGGCAATAAATCAGGCGCGGGTTTAGTGGCATAAGGTCGTCGGCGGACAAGCTCAGCTTTTCGACCAGGCCCGGGCGCAGGTTCTGAACGACCACGTCCGCATTCTCCGCAATGTAGTCGCGCAGGCGGTCGACCTCGGCCTTGTTCTTGAAATCGACGACGACGGATTTCTTGTTGCTGTTCAAGACCAGGAAGAAGGACCGCATGCCCTCCTGAACCGACGGCGGTCCCCATTGACGGCAATCGTCGCCGACCTCCGGGCGTTCGACCTTGATGACCTCGGCGCCCAACATGCCCAACACCCAGGCGCCGTAGGGCGCAGCCACACTGGTGCCCAACTCGACCACGCGAATGCCGTCTAGCGGTAGTTTTGCCGTCACGATTCCTCCAACCAAAATATGAGCCGGTGCGGTCGTGCCGGATGGGTGGGGCCGTCCGCATAGGGGCTGTTTTTGCGGCGTTTCGGACCGCGAATTTCTTGATCCCGACTAAACCGTGCCGCTGCCGTGTCGTCAAATCCGCGGTGGCTTTCCATGCGCTTGAGTGACTATCGTGTGGGTTGGACCACGCCGATCGGAAAGGAATGGTGGCATGACGGCGGTGACGACCTTCGACCTTCGAAAGACCTATGTGAACCTCGACCCAAATGGCACGGCCGAGCGGATCGACGTCACCGAAGACTTCTGGACCCAACTCAGCACAGGGGTCCGGCGCTTGGACGGGTATCTGATCACCGTATCCGATATCCGCAATGACATGCCGCACTGGGAGATGCATCCCAACGGCAATGAGGTGCTATACCTCCTATCGGGCAAGCTCGACATCCTGATCGAACAGGCGGGCCGAGAACAGCGCATTCCTCTGCGGGCGGAAGACCCGGGACTGGTCGTTCCCGCCGGCGCGTGGCACCGGGCCGTGGTGGTCGAACCGGCGCGGATGATGTTCGTCACGTGGGGCGAGGGGACCGAACACCGTCCCCTGTAGCGCTGCGGCGGTTATTTCGTCGTCGCGACATAGACCCCGTCCCAGTCCGCGACCGGCGGATTTTGGCGGTATGTCGCGATGCGATCCTTATAGAGCGCATAAAACTCGGCCAATTCACCATTGAGCGTCCGGCATTCTTCGGCCATCCGTTCGGCGGTATCCCAGTCTTGCACGCGGTAGGCATCGAGCATTTTGGTATTTGCGCGAAGAAGTGCGTGGAATGCATCGGCGTTCCGATAGGCCTTGTCGCCCAACAGCCCGTAGATCGTCACAGCCTCGGATTTTCCTTTGACCGCGATCCGGTCAAGTTCCAGGAGTGCGAAGTCGTCCGCCGTCTTTGCCGCGGTTTCCTCGCCGACGATGATCGACATGCCGTAATCGCGCGACTGCCCTTCGAGGCGGGCGGACAGGTTTACCGCGTCACCGAGAACCGAATAGTCGAAGCGTTGCGCCGAGCCCATGTTTCCGACCACGCAATCGCCGGTATTCAGGCCGATCCCGACCGCGAGCGGCTGATAGGGGACGCCGGCTTCCTCGGCCTCGTTGCGCCGCGCCGCGTTCAGGATTTCGAGTTCGGACTGCATGGCCAGCGCGGCGTCGCACGCTTGATATTCGTGGTCCGGGACGGGCATTGGCGCATTCCAGAACGCCATGATGCAATCGCCCATGTATTTGTCGATGGTTCCGTTGCGCGACAGGATCGCGTCGCTCAGCGGCGTCAGCAGCCGGTTGATCAATACGGTCAGTCCCTGCGGATCCGTCTTGTAGGACTCGGAGATCGAGGTGAAGCCCTGCACGTCGCAGAACAGGATCGTCATGGACTTGGTTTCGCCGCCGAGGGTCAACTGCTCGGGATTGTCGGCGAGTTGCTCGACCAGTGCGGGCGACAGGTATTGCCCGAACGCGCTGCGCACGCGGCGCTTCTCCGCCGTCTCTCGGGCGTAATTGCTGAAGGTGAGGACCGCGTAGAGGGCGACGACCGTAGCGCCGGGGTAGGTTACGTCGAACAGCAGAAGATGCGACTTGTAGAGATACCAGGAAATCCCGGCGAGCGTTCCGCCTGCGATGAGCAACCCGACCAGGGTCCACAGAGGGCCGAGACGCGGGACGAGGATCATCAGGATGATTCCGGCGACGATGGCCATGAACATCTCGGCGCTGTTCGCATAATTCGGATAGCGCAGAAAGAAACTGGCCTTGTCGATATCGGCGATAGCCTGGCGCATGGCCGCGGGTCCGTCGATGGCCTCCGCCGATAACTCCGTGACCCGCTGTTGGACCGCCAGCGTGTAGGCCGTTTCCGCCGTGAAGATGGATTCGAGTAGGTTCGCATGCACCTCGACGCCCGGCATCCGGTTCGCGACCGGCGTCTCCCGGATATCGACCAGTCCGGCCGCGGAGGCACCGACGATCGCGAATTTGCCGTCGAGCCGTGATTTCGGCACTTGCCCCGTCAAAATGTCCGATGCCGAGATGTACAGCCGGCCGGCGTTGCCGGCGGTGTTGTAGAGGTCCGGCTCGGCGAAGTGGACCCAAATGCGGCCCTGGGCATCGGTCGGCAGGATAAAGCTTCCGCCGCCGTACTCCCGCCTGATCTGAATTTGCACGGCGGTCATGCCAGCCGCGTTGCGCCGGCTGATGAGCGTGTTGTTGCCGAATACCACGCGCAGCATCTCCACGGTCAGGGCCGGACGGATTTCGTCGCCGGCGATGGCGAGTAGGGGAACCCGGCGCACCTTGCCGTCGGACTCCGCGCCGATCGAAAAGAACCCGTGACCGGCAGCGGCTTCTTCGAGTTCCGGAACGTTCGCGACGAGGCTCCTGTAGCGGGCGAGGAAGGGACGGGGGTCGCCGCCCATCTCCGCGCGGAACGGTGTGCGGATCCGTGTAGCTTGCCGGTTCACCGGCAACGGGGTGTGCAGCGCGACCTGGCCGAGCACGGTCTTGGTCTTTTGCATAGCCTCGGCCATGATCGATTCGTTGCTGGGCAGCGCTTGCAGCGATTTGCGGGCTTCGGAATCGAGGCTTTCGAAAGTTTCCACCACGACCGCCGGGGACATTCGGTCGTATTCCGGGAAAAATGAGTCGAAGCCGACGACTTTCACCCCATTCGCGCCGAGCCGGTCGATCAGATCGCCGATCAGGGACCGTGGCCAAGGCCACTGACCCAGTGCGGCCAGGCTCTTTTCGTCGATGTCGACGATGACGACTGGGCTTTTGGTAATCGGTCGTGGCGACAGGCGCTGATACAGATCGAAGGTCAGGACACGGGCGTTCTGAAGCCACGCCGGATCGGCGATGCGGATCGTCGTGGCGGCCAGCAGCAGCGAAAACGCCACCATCACGCCGGCCGTCGGCACCAACCGCCGCCACCAGGATTTCCGCAATGACCGGTTTCCGTCCGCCGTGGACTCCGTCACTCGACGCGTTCCTCACTCATACCCGCTGCCTCCGGCAAGAGCCGGGGTCGGCGCAGCTTGACCGATATCTCCCGCCGGGCGCAACCGTTGAGTTTGCTGGCATTCCGGCGGTACCTGGGGCAATCTCTCCCAAAGGTGCTGAATAAAGTATTAAGCTGCTGTTTACCAAAGCACCGCTACGATATCGGCGATTTTCGCCAAAAGGACTGTTGGCTGCTCATATGCCTGCCACGAAACCGGCCGTCGATGACGGCTCGAAACATCGCTGGTTATGGAATTCGATGCGCGACGCCCGCGGTGCGCTGCGGGACATCCTTTTCGTGTCCTTCTTCGTCAACCTGCTGGCGCTGGCGGCGCCGGTTTTCGTGCTCCAGGTATACGATCGCGTGGTGTTCCATGCCGGCCTGACGACGCTGCAAGGGCTGGTTCTGGGCATGGCCGTTGTGATGCTATTCGATTTCATCCTACGGCAGGCGCGGAGCCGCATCTTTCAGGCGATTGCCGTCAACATCGATATCTCTGTCGGCCGGGCCTTGTACGACAAGATATTGGGGCTGCCGCTGCGGGCGCTCGAAGGGCGGCCGGCCGCCTATTGGCAGGCGTTGTTCCGCGATGTCGAGGTTGTGCGCAATGCCCTGGCGGGCCCGTCCGCCGCGCTGGCGATCGACGTTCCCTTCGCGGTTCTTTTCCTGATCCTGATCTTCATTATCGCGCCGCCCGTGGCATGGGTGATTGGCCTGTTCATTCCGGCTTTCCTCTTGCTGGCGTGGCGTTCCGGCAAAGTGGCACGCCAGACGACGAAGCGGGAACGTGATGCGTCGCTGTCGCGGGACGAGATGCTGAACGAATTGATCTCGTCGCGCGCCACGGTGAAGTCCCTCGCGCTGGCCGACGCCATGCAGCCGAAATGGGAAAGTAAGCACGCGGCCAGTATTGTGCATGCGAAGGAGCGCGGTAAGACGACGGACGGTCATCAGGTACTGGGGCACGTTATGACGCTGATGACGACGGTGGCGATCACCGCGGTCGGTGCGTTGGCGATCCTCGACCAGAAAATGACCATCGGGGCCCTGATCGCCGCGAACATGCTGGGCGGCCGGGCGGTGGCCCCGCTGAGCCAGTTGGTCGGGCAGTGGCGCATCCTCACCCAGCTTCGCCAGGCCATTGCGCGCCTCGACGGCGTCTTCGCGTTGGAGAGCGAGCGTGCGGAGACCGCCGTGGCCTTGAAGCGGCCCGAAGGCGTGTTGCGGTTGGAAGAAGCGCGGTTCTCCTACGACCCGGGCGGCCCGGTGGTGATCGACGGGCTCGACGGCAAAATCGGTCCGGCGGGCCTGCATGGAGTCATCGGCCGCAACGGCTGCGGCAAGAGCACCTTCCTGAAGCTTATTGCGGGCCTGTATATTCCGCAGGAAGGGCGTGTCCTGTTGGATGGCGCCGACATATTGCAATTCAGCCGCCGCGAGTTGGCGCGCTGGGTCGCCTATCTGCCGCAGGAATGCACTCTGTTCAGCGGGACGATCCGGGACAATATCTGCATCGCGAATCCAGATGCCACCGACGAAGAGATTATTGCGGCGGCGGAGCGGGCGCTGGTGCATGAGTTCATCATCGATTTGCCGGATGGATATGCAACCGACATCGGCGAGGCGGGCGCGCGCTTGTCCGGCGGTCAACGCCAGCGGCTCGCGCTCGCGCGGGCGTTTCTCGGGGAGCCGTCGGTTCTGCTTCTCGACGAGCCGACCAGCGACCTCGACAACGATGCCGAACGCAATCTCGCCCGTGTTCTGCACGAAACGTCGCGCGAGAACACGGTGGTCGTGGCGACGCACAGCCCGGCGTTGTTGAACGCTTGCGATACGATCCTGGTGCTCGACGGCGGCCGGGTCGCGATGGCCGGGCCGGCGCGTGAGGTTCTGCAGCGCCTGCAACCGCGGCCGACCGAAGTTCGCTCGGAGCAGCGCGCATGACCGACGCAACCCAAAGCGCCAAATCCGAGACTACGCCGTCGGACACGGAACAACCGTTGGACGACCTGCAAAAGTCCAATCGCAGCCCGGCATTCCGCGGTCTGGCGTGGGCCGTAATTGCCTTGATCGCGGGCTTCTTCGGTTGGGCGGCGTTTGCCCAACTCGACGAGGTCGCGGTGGCGTCCGGGGAAGTCATCCCGATCGACAAGGTCAAGGTCGTGCAGCATCTGGAAGGCGGCATCATCCAGCGTCTCGATGTGGCGGAAGGATCGAAGGTGTCGAAGGAACAGGTCCTCGTCCAGCTCACCGTGGGCGGCGCCGGAACGACCCGCGAGGAGCTTCAGGTGCAGCTCGACTCCCTGTTGCTGTCGCGCGCGCGGCTGAAGGCGGAGAGCGCGGACGCGCCGCTGACCTTTCCCGCCGATATCGCTAAGCGCCGACCCGACCTGGTGGCCGCCGAGCGCGACACCTTCGAGGCGCGGAAGCTTGGCCTCAAAAGCAAGCTCGGCGTCATTCTGCAGCAGAGCCGGCAGCGGGAACTGGAGGTCAAGGAACTGCAAGCCCGCCGCCGCGCCGTCCTGGCGAACCTCAAGCTGGAACGCGAACGGTTGCGGCTGTCTGACCGGTTGCTGGAGAGCGGCCTGACGCCGCGGATGGAGCATCTCGAAATCCGGCGCGAGATTGAAAATTTGAATGGCGAGGCTAAGGTCTTGGGGCAGGCGATCCCACGTTCGAAGTCGGCCCTGGCCGAATCCGCGGCGCGGGTGACCGAGGAGACCGAGGCCTTTCGCAGGAGGGCCATCGAGGAATTGAACAGGGTCGAGTTGCAGATCGCGCGCAGCCGCGAGGGACTGGACGAGGCGTCGGACCGCGTGCGGCGGACCGAGATTCGCAGCCCGATCGACGGCATCGTCAAGAACATGCGGTTCAACACCATCGGCGGCGTCGTCCGGCCCGGCGAGCCGATCATGGAAATCGTGCCGATCGGCGACGAACTGGTCGTCGAGGCGCGGCTCAGCCCGGTTGATCGCGGCTATGTCCAGGAAGGCCAGAAGGCGGTCGTCAAAATCTCCACCTATGACTTTGTCCGTTACGGGTCGCTCGACGGTGTTGTCGAACGCATTGCCGCGGATACCAACGCCGATCCGAATAGCGGTCAGCCCTTCTACGAGGTGGTGATCCGCACCGACAAGACCTATCTGGGGTCGGCACAGGGCGAGTTTCCGATCACCCCCGGTATGCAGGCGGTGGTCGATATTCACACTGGCACCCGGTCGGTGATGAATTACCTGATCAAACCTGTGCTCAAATTGCGACACGAAGCATTCCGCGAACGCTAGAAGCGCCGTAACGCACAGTAATGCGTTAAGAAAAATTGACCCCTCCCGTAAACGCCTTTATGAGTGTTGTTAACCTTTCGGGGAGGAGGGTGTCATAAGAACACTACTTTCGGATGGAGCACGTATTGCCACAGCCTTGCTGTGGTGTGGCGCATTGGTCGCCGCCGGTTGGGGCGGTCAGGCTGCCCATGCGGAATCGTTGAATTCCGAATTGTCCCGCCTGCTCACCACCCATCCCCAGATCGAAGCCGCCAAAAAGCTGGAACAAGCCGGCAAGGAGCGCGAGACCGAGGCCTTTTCGGACTTCCTGCCACGCGCCGAATTCCTGGGCGAGACCGGCCCGGAATATGTCGACAATAACGAGCCGCGCGCCAACGGCGACGACCTGAAAGAGCGGCGTGACAAGGTGAAAATGTCCGTTACCCAGAACCTGTTCAACGGGTTCGGCGACAGCGCGCGGGTCAAGGCCGCGGAATTTAACACGCGGGTTCTGACGGCAACGCTGGATGCGACGACTCAGGCGGTTCTGCTCGAAGGCATCAACGCGTATCTCAATGTCTTTCGCGAGAAACGGCTGATCGAGGTTGCGCAACTGAACGAGCGCAACATCCAGAACCAGCTTCGTCTCGAAGATGAGCGTGTGAAGCGCGGCGCGGGGATTACCGTCGACGTGCTGCAGGCGAAGTCGCGCCTGCAGATCGCACGGGAACGCCGTGTCGCATTCGAGGGCCGGCTGCGCGCCGCGGCGGCGACCTACCAGCAGGTGTTCGATCAGGCGCCGAATATCGGCGCGATGGAAGACGTGAAGCCGCCTCAGTCCCTGGTGCCGACGAGCTTGAACGATTCGTTGACGGCCGGCCGGGCGAACAATCCAAACGCCAAGATCAGCGAGTTCACGGCGCAAGCGAACAACGCGCGCCGGGCGGTTGAAAAATCAGAATTTTATCCGTCGCTCGATCTGGTGGGGTCTGCCGAATACGAAGACAACACCAGCGGAACGGAAGGCAGCCGCGAAATCCTCTCGTTGTTTGTCCGCAGCCGATGGGAGTTCTTTTCCGGCTTCAAGTCGCGCGCTCGCGTCGATGCGGCGAACCGGACCTACGAGGCCAGCAAGAGCACGCAGCGCTTCACCTTGCGGAAGGTGGACGAGGAAGTGCGCATCGCCTGGGAGAACCTGCAGACCCAACGGGAACGCGTCGGGCTTCTGGAAAATGCGGTGGCGATCGCCGACGAGGTGTTGCGCGCCCGCCGCCAGTTGCGCGAGGCCGGCAAGGAAACGGCGCTGAACGTGCTGGATGCCGAGGGCGAAGTATTCAACGCGCAGATCAATCTGATCGGCGCGGACTACGATTCCCGCTTGGCCGCCTATCGGCTGATCTTCGCGACCGGCCTGCTCAATCAGAAGACTTTGGGGTTGAGCGGCTCTTAGGCGGGGCAACGGCGCGCGGCACTAGATCGAACATCATCAGCAGCGTCCGTTGGTATCCCGAATAGTTGTTGTCCGATACCAGGTAGACCAGCGTCTCGCCGGCGGCCCCTTTGCGCACCGCGATCCCTTCCATATTGTCGACGGACAGCGGCGGGGCGAGATAGGCCAGTTCCTGCGTCGCGATCTCGTTGCCCGGATCGAACGCGGCGGCGGGCAACCGGACGATCCGCGCGCGGACACCCTCGACGACATTGAAGCTGCGTTCCACTACGAGGACGCTGCAGTCCGGCAATGTCGCGGCGGCGGTGGGCGAGAACGCTTGATAGGCGGGATAGGCGGCGTTGCGCCAGCGATCGCCTTGGCCGATCCACATGCTTCGCGTCCCGTCACGGCCAGCGGACTTGCCTTTCTCCGAAATGGCGATGAACCGGCCGTCGCAAAGGCGGGCCAGCCCCTCGATCCCGCCGTTGAAGGGTTGTGTGGCGGCGTCTCGCGGCAAGGCCAACCGGCTTGGCCGGTCGGCGAGCGCGGTTCCGTTCTTCGTTCGGTACGACACGATGCGGTGGCGTCGTTCGAAGCTGACGAGAAACCCGCCATTCCCGTCCGGCGACAGGCTTTCGGCGTCATGCCAGCCGCCCTTCGCCGGCGCGCCGTTGGATCGTTTCAGGCGTGCGATGCGGATGTCCTTCACATTCGACAATGAACCCTGCGCATACTCCAACCGTGCACTGACGCGATAGCCGCGGTCGCTGACCGCGATCAACCGCTTGCCATCCGGGCTGACGTGCAAGCCCGACAGACCACCGAATCGCGGATCGCTATGCTGGATATCGACCCCGCCGCGCCAGATCAAATCGCCAACGCGCGACCGGTGCCGGTCGTCGGGGTCCAGCATGATGGCGGTCACGGTTGTCGTCGTCGGCACCTCGGCCCGCAGCGGCGTGAAGGATGCCAGCAAAACCGCGGGAAACAAGGCGATCCGGGTCAATCGATGCATGAGTCGTCCATGGTTGTGAGCGGCGATATCAGGCCTGAAGATCTCCGCTACCGGTATTAGTAGACGGACGGGACCTAAGGAAGTCTTGATCGTGAAATTATTTGGGCCATTATACGGCTCGCCGCGAATACGTTTCTTTAACACCTTCCGAATATTACAGTTTGGTGACGTAACCGGTTCATATCATTGACTGATAGAACAAGAATTCGAAGATTTAGCCAGGCTCTGCCCGACGGTGCGAGCAGGGATATGTCATTGAGGCGAGGGTCGTCCTGAATGCCCGGAATTATCGGTTGGATCATTGGCGGTTACGTTGGCATCTTGCTGTTGCTGTTTGCCGCCCAGCGATCTCTGATGTATCACCCGACCAAGTTGGTGCCGGATCCGGCCAACTTCGGCGTTCCGGAAATGCAGACGGTAAAGATTCCCACCGAGGACGGGCTTCAATTGCATGGATGGTGGCGGGCGCCAACCGGCGACAAACCGACCATCGTCTACCTGCACGGCAACGCCGGTCATATCGGTGACCGGGCATTCAAGGCGCGCCATTTTCTGGATGCGGGATACGGCGTGCTGCTGGTCAGCTACCGGTACAACGCGGGCACAGGCGGAAAGCCGAGCGAAAATGCTGTCTACGAGGACGGCCGCGCCGGGTATCGCTACGCGCTGGCGCAGGGTATCAGTACCGACAAAATCGTTATGTACGGCGAGTCGCTCGGATCGGGCGTCGTTACCAAAATTGCGTCGGAAAACCCGGTTGGCGCCGTGGTCCTCGAAGCGCCGTACAGTCGGATCACGGACGTCGCCCAGATTCACTATTGGTACACGCCGGCCAAGTACATCTTGTTGGACCGGTTCGATTCCATCAGCCGCATCGCGAAGCTCGATGCGCCTCTCTTGATCCTGCACGGCGATGCCGACGCGATGATACCGGTGCGCCTCGCGCGGGAACTTTTTGGCGCGGCGGTCGAGCCCAAGGAAGCGCATTTCGTGCCGGGCGGCGCGCACGCCGATCTTTACGACTTCGGGATCGACCGGGTCATATTGGAATTCCTGAACCGCCGTTTCGCCGCCTGACGCGGGGTCAATCACCCAACGCGCCGAGCGCTTCCGGGGTATCGATATCGACCAGGGCCGCGTCGTCGTCCATATCGACCTCGCAGGTCAACTCCGGATACTGACTGATTAGCGGGCGGGCGCCCACGTCGCCCGAGAGATCCTGCACCTCCGCAAAGAATTGCTTTCCGATCAGGACCGGATTGCCGCGTTTCCCGCGCCAGGTGGGAATGCAGAGCGCGCGGCCCTCGACCGGGTTGTACGCCGCGACAAGGCGATCGATCAGGGCGCTGCCCACTTTCGGCATGTCGCCCAAGATGACGACGGCGCCGTCCACGTCGGGCGGCAGGGCGGCGACGCCGCGGCGCACCGATGCGCTGATGCCGTCGGCGAATTCCGGGTTGTCGACGAAGGTGACGTCCACGCCGTCAAGCGCCTCACGCACCTCCTCCGCTTGGTGGCCGAGCACCACAAATACAGGCGTCGCCGTGGAGGCGAGGGCGGCCTCGACCGCCCAGCGGACCATCGGCTTTCCGTCGATCGTGACCAGCAGCTTGTTGGTTTTCCCCATCCGCCGGGATTGGCCGGCGGCGAGAATGACGCTCGCGATGCGGGGTGCATGCGGGGCCGCCTGTCCGCTTGCCTCGCCGGTCCGGGGTTGTGGCCGTCCCGGCATTTCCTTCAGCAGTCCGCCGACACCCATCGCCATGATATCTTCCGGCGCAAGCCGGATCTCCGCGCACAGGCGTTGTAAGACCCAGTCGATTCCGTTGAACTTCGGCGACCGGGCACATCCGGGCAAGCCAACCACGGGTGTGTCGCCGATCCGTCCGAGCATCAAGAGGTTCCCGGGGTCGACCGGCATGCCGAAATGCTCGATCTTTCCGCCGGCAGCTTCGATTGCGCTGGGAATGACGTCGCGTCGGTCGGTAATGGCCGAGGCGCCGGCGACCAGGACCATGCTACAGCCGTTCGCGAGGTGTGTCTCGATGGCCTCTTTCAGCGGCGCGGTGTCGTGATCGCAGCGCAATTCATTGACGAGTGTACTGTCCAGCCGCTCCAGCCGGGCGGTCAGCACGGCGGTGGTCTTGTCCAGCATGGATGGTTTGGTGCCGGGCAATTGGGTCTGTATGAGACCGACTGACTTTGCCGAGAGCGGCGCAATCCGGACGGCCTGCCCAACCTGCTGTGCGAGCTTTTCACATTGCACCACGAGCGGTTCGGCGACCGCAAAGGGTATGATCTTGATCGTGGCGACGATTTGGCGCGGGGCGACCACATCCCATGCCGGGACGGTCGCGACCGTGATGGCCTCGTCGATCCGGTTGAGCGCGTTTATGACATCGTCGATGACGGCGAGGCCGCGGTGCGCGGCGATCAGATTGACCCGGCCGGTAAAGGCGGCGCTCGCGGTTAGATGGTCGCCCTGCAGTGCCGCGGCAATGCGCGCGGCTGCATCGTCTTCGGGGACGTCGTCCGGGTCGAGGCGCGCGGCGATCACCGATGTGACGCCGGCTTCGCCCAACGCGGCGATATCTTCCGCGTTCAATCGGCGGCCCTTCTTGAAGGAAACGCCCTTGATGCGAACGCTATGCGCAAGCACCGCGCCGTCGGCGTCGTTCAGAGGCGTGTCGCCAAACTTCATGCCGCCTTGTCGGCCACGGGCCGATGGAGGGTTTGCGTGATCTCCCCCAGGATGGACACGGCTATTTCCGCCGGGCTTACGGCGCCGATGTCGAGCCCGATCGGACCATGGATGCGGCGGAAATCAGCGTCGGTGAAACCCATTTCGCGGAGCCGGTCGAGGCGGCGCGCATGCGTGCGCCGGCTGCCGAGCGAGCCGATGTAGAAGGCGTCCGACCGCAACGCGATCGCGAGCGCGGGATCGTCCAGCTTGGGATCGTGGGTCAAGGTGACGACCGCCGTGCGGCGGTCCGGGGCGAGTTCGGTCAGGGCGTCGTCGGGCCATTCGGTCATCAAGGTCACGCCGGGAAAGCGCAATCCGGTGGCAAAGGCGCCGCGCGGGTCGACCACGGTGACGGCATAACCGGCGATGGCAGCCATCGGCACCAGCGACTGCGCGATATGGACTGCACCGACCGCAATCAAACGGCGGGGCGGATTGAAGACATGAACGAAATACCGCTCGCCCTTGGACTCGACGGTCAGGCTGCGGTCGTCCAATTGCGCTTTTTCCACCGCGGCGTCGAGCGCGCTGTCCAATGTCAGCGCGCCGGATGTTTCGCCATCGATCATCAGGGACTGGTCACCGGTCGAAATCTGTGTCACCAGCACGACGGATTTCTTGTTCGCCTGCGCTTGCAGCATGGCGTCGAGGATTTGCGACTTCATTGATCCAGCCGCTCCACGAAGACCTCGACCGTGCCGCCGCAAGCGAGGCCGACTTCCCAGGCCATCTCGTCGGTAACCCCGAATTCGAGCAGCGATGGCGCGCCAGAGTCCATGACTTTGAAGGCTTCTTCGATCACCGCCCCTTCGATGCAGCCGCCGGAAACAGAGCCGATGAAGTCCCGGTCCTGATTGACGACGAGCTGGCTGCCTATGGGGCGCGGCGAGGACCCCCAGGTGTTCACCACGGTTGCGATGGCGACCGATTTGCCGGTTTTGCGCCAGTCGACCGCCTGCCGGAGGATCGCGTCGTCCGTTGGGATGTCCGAAGTCGAGATGTCCGATGTCATGCTGCTGCCTCCAGCAATTTCGAAACGCCGGGGTGCCGGCGGGTTGCCGGTTCACTAAGAATGTCGGCCAACTGTACCAGGCTTTCAAGGTTATGGACCGGGCGAAAGTCGTCGACATGCGGCAAAATCGCCCGGATTCCGAGTGATTTTGGCTCGAATCCGTCATATCGAAGCAGGGGATTGGTCCAGATGAGCCGCCGGCAAGATCGATGCAGCCGGTCGATCTCGGCGGTCAAGCCAACGCCGGCGTCCCGGTCCAGCCCGTCGGTGATCAATAACACGACCGCGCCTTGGCCAAGCACGCGCCGCGACCAATTCTGGTTGAAGTCACGCAGGCAATGGCCGATCCGGGTGCCGCCGGACCAATCCTCCACTCCCTCTGCGATCTTGGCCAAAGCCACATCGATATCCTTGTAGCGCAGGTAGCGCGTGACGTTGTTCAACCGTGTGCCAAACAGGAAGGTGTGGACCCGGTCCCGGTCGTTGGTGATCGCATGCAGAAAGTGCAGCAGCATGCGCGAATATCGTTCCATCGACCCGGAAATGTCGCACAGCACGATCAGTGGCGGCCGCCGCATTAGGCGCTGCTTGTATTTGAGTGGAATGGTGTCGCCGCCGGACCGAAGCGCCGCCCGCAACGTCGCCCGCATATCCGCACGGGCGCCGGAAGGGTTCGAACGGAATCGCCGTGTCGGCACCTCCATGATCGGCAATCGCAGACGCCGGATGGCGGTGCGGGCCAGCGCCATCTCGTCGTTGGTCATCTTCTCAAAGTCTTTGGTGCGCAGGATTTCCTGCTGGCTCCAAGTCATCGCCGCGTCGAACTCCAGCTCTTCCTCTTCGTGGGGTTTCGAACGGTCCTCAGCGCCCTGCGCAAGGGCTTCGGCGATCCGCGGCGCGAGCGTTTCGCCCTGGTCCGGATCGGACGGTATGTCCATCTGCGGTAACATCAATGCCATCATCCGCTCCAGGATCTTCGGATTGCGCCAGAAGATATGGAAGGCCTGATCGAAGAGGTCGCGTTGGTCGCGCCGGTTGACGAAAACGGCGTGCAAGGCCCAATAGAAATCCGTCCGGCTGCTCATGCCGAGCGCCGAGACTGCGCGGATCGCCTCCAACACGGTGCCGGGACCGACCGGAAGCCCGGCGGCCCGCAGCGTGCGTGCGAAATGCATGATGTTGTCGGGTATGCGGCCGCCCGATGCGGCAATGGCCGTATCGTCCGGCAGCGTCGCCGTCATTCGGCGGCTCCGGCGACTGCCAGTTCAGTCTGGACCTCGCCGAGCAGACGGCTGGCCTCGCTGCCCTGGATCTTGGCGATGTCGTCCTGATACTTGAGCAGCGTGCCGAGGGTGTTGTTGATCGTGTCCGGGTCCAGGGTCATGCAGTCGAGTTGTGTCAGCGCGTGCGCCCAGTCGATGGTTTCGGCGACGCCGGGCAGTTTGAACAAGTCCTCGCCGCGCAGTTTCTGGATAAACGCCACGATCTGCGCCGACAAGTCGGCCGATGCATTCGGAGCCTTCACCCGCAGAATTTCCAACTCGCGGGCCGCATCCGGATAGTCGACCCAATAATAGAAACACCGGCGTTTGATCGCGTCATGGATTTCGCGCGTCCGGTTCGACGTTATGACGACGAGCGGCGGTTCTGTCGCCTTCACCGTGCCGATCTCGGGAATGGTGATTTGGAAGTCGGCCAACACTTCGAGCAGAAAAGCCTCGAACGGTTCGTCTGTGCGGTCCAACTCGTCGATCAGCAGGACCGGCGCGCCGTCCGGGCTCGGTTCCAGGGCCTGCAAGAGGGGGCGGTGGATCAGGAAGCGCTCGTCGAAGATATCGGCTTCCAGGCGGTCGCGGTCCCGGTCGCCCAATGCTTCCGACAGGCGGATCTCGACCATTTGCCGGGCGTAGTTCCACTCGTAGACGGCCGAGGAGACGTCCAGGCCTTCGTAGCACTGCAGACGGATAAGCCGGCGGCCCAGGGTCTCGGACAGGACGCGGGCGATCTCCGTCTTGCCGACCCCGGCTTCGCCTTCGAGGAACAGCGGCCTGTTGAGCTTCAGCGAGAGGAAGAGGGCGGTGGCCAGACTCCGGTCCGCGACATAGGCACCGTCGGAGAGCAATTTTAGCGCAGCATCGACGGTGTCAGGGATCGGCTTTGTCATGAGGCGTCATCTGTCCAAGTGTCAGGAAATGTGGGCACGGCGGGCGGTTCGCCCTTGCCGCGCGTGGATCATGGCTTATCCGGCCATTTTAACACAATTTCATGGCCCGAGGACCAGTCGGCAGAGGATCCAGCCAATCTGGAATCCCGGCGAAAACAGCCTAGGATGACCGCGAAAAAACGGCTAACGCGTTAGCGTTTGACCCATTTCCCGCCTTGGGTCAGGAACCAGGTGCCTTTGGGGGCGGATTTCATGATCTGTTGCGCATAAATCTTGCCGATATCGGCTGCCGACGCCCCGGTTTCCTTGGCGCGTTTCTGGTAGAGGGCGCGGCGTTGCGCGTTGGTCTGGGCCACCAATTTCTTGATCGATGCGGATGCGCTGCCGCTGCGAACCATTGCAAAGCCGTCGAAGCGTTCTCCGACCACGCCCGAGGCACGGGGGGCATCCAGCGGCCGGGCCTGGGCGGTGGCGGGCGGCAGGGCGAAGAGCAGCGTGGCAAACGCCAGAAAGAGCGCCGCGATCAACGGCCGGCGATCAAAAGATGGGATTGCTTTTGACATCGTCTTTGGCTTTCTCCTCGACGCGCAGGCGCACGTCGGCATCGAGCTTAATATTGAGATTGATGGTGATGGGTTCCTTCGGCGCCTCTACCGCGACCTTCGGCGTACAGGCCACCATCACGATAAGAAGGCCGGCTGCCCAACAAAGATGCTTCATTATGCCGGAGCCTCACTGACCGGTAGCGCGGCCCGCAATCCAGCATGCCGCAAGATGGTCACCATACCGTGAGACGATGAAATTCGCCAGCGTGAGGACATGGTTATTCCTGTCCCGTTGGCCGCTCGGGACGTCGGATTACGTCGGTTACGGCCTCGACGCCACCGAGCGCAATGCGGCCCAACTTATGGAAATCGCTTTCGATGCGAATATTGAAGGCGAAAGGATAGCCGTCATAGACCGCCGGATTTGCGCCGTCCATGCGCAACATGATCGCGCCGGTCCCGCTCGCCTCCTTGGTCAGTTCCATGCTCAATTTCTTGTACCGGAAATCCGACAGGACCTGGGCGACGGTGCCGACCGTATCCTCGCGGTTCGAAAGTTGCTGCTGCAGCGCTGTGCCGGTGTATTTCAGTTTCCCGGGGCCTTCCGCGTTCAACGTTCCTTTACCGATGGTCAGGTCTTCGCCGAGCAGCCGCACCGGCACCTTGCCGGTGATGCGGCCGGTACCCTCCAACCCTTCCAGCCCGATGAGCTGAAAGACTTGAGCCAGATCGACCGATTGCACGTAGATCATGCCATCCGCGTCCAATTCCTCGCCGGGCTTGACCAGGCCACGCGTCCGCATGCGGCCGCCCGCGAACCCGACGTCCAAATCCTGGACCGCGACCGCACCGTCTTCGCGGAGCTGGAATTCAAGCTGGATCGGCAGCGGGCCGAGTTCCCCGACAGTGACGGTTCCGTTGATGCGCTGGCGCGGCGGCATCGACAGGGGGACGAGTTCGATGAAGTTCACGGTCCCCTCGAGGTCGTCGAGTTTCATGTCCGCCGTGTGCAGGCTCAACTTGTCCAACTGCAGCGCCATCTGCCCGGAGACGACATCCTTGTCCCACAGCAGATGTCCTTTCATCGAACTGGCGCCCTTGGCGACCTCGAATATCTGCGCGGCCGGCGGGAAAAGATCGGCGATTGTGTATTTCTTGGTTTCAAGCCGGAAGCGCGGTATGCGGAAGTCGACCCGCCCGCTGCTGGTCTTCAAGTTGTGCCGCAGCGTGGCACGGGCCTTGAGCGGACTGTACCGTTGCCGGGCCTGAAGCGTCATGCGCAGGGTCTGCTTCTCGACCTGTCCCTTGGCCGAGAAGGATAGGGGGGTCGTTAGGGGAGGCTGCCCGGCATGCCGGATGTCGCCCGCCTCGAACCCGAACTTGACGCCGTTGGCGATGCCCTCCACCGAGGCGTTGATTCCGTGCGCCGATAGTTGCGATTTCGGCAGCTCGACCACGGCGCCGGTGGCGTAAAGCTGGTATTGGGCGTTTTCGTCTTGTCGGCTGATCAATTGCGGGATGGTTAGTCGGATGGGTTGTTTCTCACCCTCCGGTTGGATGTAACCGTCAGCGTCCAGGTGCGCGAAGGTCAGGGCGTGATAGATCCCTGAAAGGTCCGTCGGTACCGTGATGTGGTTCTTGTCGCCGGTCAGTTGCAGCGTCAGCCCGGTCGGCAGCACCAAACCGCTGTCGTTTCGCACGTTCTTCAGGAAGAGCGTGCTGTCGAATCCGGGGATGAATTGGTGTCCTCGTGCGCCGGACGTCAGCCGTCCGTCCAGCGACAGCAGCGCCTCGTCGAAAAGTGTTCCGCCAAACGAACGCTTGTCGAGTTTCGCGGCGATTGCGACCTTTCCTTGCTGATGCCCGCTGCTGCCGTTGAAGCCTTTCAGCGTGATCTCAACGCTGTCCTTCGCCGTTCTGGCCGCATTTGCACCCGGGATCGCCAATCCGGTGGTGTCCAATTTAACCGCGCCGTCGAGCCGCACATCGCCGGGCCAAGGCGCGGCCCCGTCTTCCATCGCATCGGCGATCAGCAGTGGTTGCGTAATCCGGCCGGCTAGGAAGACATTCGCATTGCCCTTGATGCCCTTGGATCCTTGGACCGACGTCAGCAGCGGAGTCGCATCGAAAGCGCCGCGAAGCGTGAAGATCACCGGGTCGGCCCGGTCGGTTGGATGACCCTCGGACTGCATCGAGATGGTGCCGTCGCGCCATGCCAATTTCGCGTTGATGCTGTGCCGTGCAGCGCCTTTGCCGAGGTCGAGTGCAAGGGTATTCGTGTCGTCGATGAGTTCGAGGTTCAAGTCGCCGGCGACCGGCAGCCCCTTCGACAGCCGCACGTCGCGAACCTGCGCCACCGGGCCGGCGCCGATCGTCAGCGACAGCCGCTCCTTGGTCAGGACGTAGGCGCCGTTGAGCGTGACATTTGCTTTGGTAAAGCCGATCTCCGGCGTATTCCGCTTAGCCGCGTCGAAGGATAGCTTGAACGATCCCTTCGACCCGTCATTGGTGGTTACGAGGTCGGCGAAATCGAAGTTTAGGACGTCCGGGTCGGCCATCGGTATGGCCGTGCCGTCGATTGCGAGTCTTTCAAGACCCAGGCGAACCTGACCATTCACCGCAAGGTCGGGTGGAATCGCCACCCGGCCGGAGGGGTGCTTCTCCAGGAAGAAAAGGGGGTCTTGTACCGTCGCGTTTACCGCAAGCGACACATAACCGGCGGTCCGAACGCGTTTGCGGGCGAGCAGATTCGCGGCGAAGGTGGCATCCACGCTCCCCGCAACATGAAGTTCGAACGGATCGCCGTCGGGATCGAGTGGACCGGTGCCGATCAGGGTGACGAAGCCGTGCGGTGCCGCGATGGCGGAGTCGACCGACAGGATGCCGTTCTCGAATCCGACATCGACGCGGCTTGGTTCAAAGATTTCGCCGCTGGTCTGGATACGAATGAGATCGAAGCCGGCCTGTAGCGATAGAAGACCCGCAAGGGTCGCCGAAAAGGAGCCCGATCCTTCGATCCTGTCGACTTTAACCTGGCGATCATCGGCTTCAATGGCGAGGCCCGCGATGTTGATCGAATCGACGATGCCCTCGATCCAGTCGTCCACCGCATAGGTAGCGCGGATCGAGTCGACGGAGACGGTCTGATCCGACACGATCCGCAAATCCTTCATACGGATATGGTCGGTCTCGAGGCTCTCGACGGTGACGGAAACCGACTTGGTCTTACTGTCTTTGAGGTAGGCGGCGATGACCCATTCGGCCACGTCCGTCCGGTTGGCCCAGGCGAGCGCGATGCCCACGATGGACAGGATGATGAATAGGGCGACACCTGCCGAGGAAAAAGCCAACCACCTTTTCCAACGGCTTTTCCTCGGGGGAGCCGCGGGTTGCTTTTCCGGTTCCGTCATCTCTGTTTCATCAAGTAAGAAGGCCGGAGCCTATAACGGCCCCGGCCCCCTGCCAACCCGGTCGAAATCCGGTTCATCCGGCCGCGGCAACCGCTCTCTTTGCCATCACCGTGATCAGATGCGCGCGATATTCCGCACTCGCGTGGATGTCGGTGTTCAAATCGTCGTCCGGCACCGAAATCCCCTCGATCGCGTCCGCGGAGAAGTTGCCGGACAGCGCCGATTCCATGTCCGCGACCCGGAAAACGCCGTCTTGTCCCGCACCGGTCACGGCGACGTGCACGCCGCCGCCGGTCTCGGCGACGAATACGCCAACTAACGCATAGCGCGATGCGGGATTGGGGAATTTCATGTAGGCGGCCCGTTTCGGGACCGGAAAACGCACGGCTGTAATGACTTCGTCTTCTTCCAACGCCGTTTCGAACAGACCGACGAAGAAATTTTCGGCGGTCAGTTCGCGGGAGTTGGTGACGATCGTTGCGCCGAGGGCGACACATCCCGCCGGATAATCGGCCGCGGGGTCATTGTTGGCGATCGAGCCGCCGATCGTCCCGCGATGCCGCACCTGAGCGTCGCCGATATTGTCTGCAAGCGCGGCGAGCGCGGGAATGGCCTGCTTGACGTCAGCGGACGCCGCGACCGCGGCGTGCGTGGTCATGGCGCCGATCGTGACGCTGTTGCCGTCGACCGAAATGCCGACGAGATCGCCCGCGCCCGACAGGTCGATGAGGTCGGAAGGGCTCGCCAATCGCTGCTTCAACGTCGGGATCAAGGTCATCCCGCCGGCGACCAGCTTGCCGTCTTCCGCCGCCTTGATCTTGTCCGCGGCGTCCGCGACCGATTCGGCGCGATGATAGTTGAAGTCATACATTCTCGTGTTCTCCCAATCCTCGACGAACGCTTATTGCGCGCTCTGAATGGCTTGCCAGACTTTCTCCGGCGTTGCGGGCATCGACATGTCTTTCACGCCAAGGTCCCATAAGGCATCGACGACCGCGTTGATGACGGCCGGCGGCGACCCAATGGCGCCCACCTCGCCGCACCCTTTGACGCCGAGCGAGTTATGCGTGCACAGCGTGGCGTGCGTGCCGACCTTGAAGGACGGCAGGTCCCCCGCGCGCGGCATCGTGTAATCCATGTATGACCCGGTGACGAGCTGACCGTTTTCGTCGTATCGGCACCCTTCCAGCAACGCCTGACCGATACCCTGGGCGACGCCGCCGTGAACCTGGCCTTCGACGATCATCGGGTTGATCACTCGGCCAACGTCGTCGATCGCCGAGAAGTTGACCACCTCGACCACGCCGGTTTCCGGATCGACCTCGACTTCGCAGATGTGACAGCCGCCCGGATAGGTAAAGTTCGCGGGATCGTAGAAGGCCGTTTCATCCAACCCGGGTTCGAGCGTTTCATGCGGGAAATTGTGCGGGACATAAGCCGCCAGCGCGATTTCACCGAAGGCCATCTCCTTATCCGTGCCCGAGACCGTGAACTTTCCGTCCTTGAACTCGATGTCGGCTTCCGGCGCTTCCATGATATGGGCCGCGATTTTCGTCGCTTTTTCAATGATGCGGTTGGTCGCGCGCATGATCGCCTCGCCGCCGACTGCGAGGGAGCGCGAGCCGTATGTGCCCATGCCGAAGGCGACCTTGCCGGTATCGCCGTGCACGATCTCAACGCTGTCCATTGGAATGCCGAGCGTGTCGGAGATGAGCTGCGAGAAGGTGGTTTCGTGGCCTTGACCGTGGCTATGCGAGCCTGTGAAGACCGTGACCGAGCCGGTCGGATGGACCCGGACCTCGGCGGATTCGAACAGCCCGGCGCGCGCGCCGAGCGATCCGACAACCGCGGAGGGCGCGATGCCGCACGCCTCGATATAGGTCGAGTAGCCGATGCCGCGGCGTTTCCCTCGTTTTGCCGCTTCCGCCTTGCGGGCCTCGAACCCATCGATTTCCGCCGTGGTAAGGGCCTGATCGAGTGTGCTGCCGTAGTCGCCGCTGTCATATTGCAGTGCGACCGGTGTCTGATAGGGAAAAGCGTCGGTTGGGATGAAGTTACGTTGCCGGATCTCGATCTGGCTCAATCCGGTTTCGCGGGCGGCGCGGTCCACCACACGCTCCAGCAGGAAAGAGGCCTCTGGCCGGCCTGCGCCCCGGTAGGCATCGACCGGCACGGTGTTGGTGAAGACCGCCTTCACCTCGCAATAGACCTGCGGGGTCGTGTATACCCCCGCCAGCAGCGTCGCGTAGAGATATGTCGGGACGCAGGGCGCGAAGGTGGACAAATAGGCGCCCATATTCGCCAACGTGCCGACCCGGAGTGCGAGGAACTTGCCATCTTCGTCCATGGCCAACTCGGCCTTGGTGACATGATCGCGGCCGTGGCAATCGGACATAAAGGATTCCGATCGTTCCGCCGTCCATTTGATCGGGCGGCGAATCTTAGCCGCGGCCCAGGTGACGATCGCCTCTTCGGCGTAGTGATAGATTTTCGATCCGAAGCCGCCGCCGACGTCCGGGGCGACCACGCGCAGCTTGTGTTCCGGAATATTCAGGACGAATGCGCCCATCAGCAGCCGGATCACATGGGGATTCTGACTTGTCGTATAGAGCGTGTGATCGCCGGTTGCCGTGTCGTAATCGCCGATGGCGGCGCGCGGCTCCATGGCGTTCGGGATCAGACGGTTGTTGACGATATCGATGGTGGCGACATGCGCGGCGCCGGCAAAGGCTGCGTCGGTCGCGTCCTTGTCGCCGATATGCCAATCGTAGCAAATGTTGTTTGGGACATCGTCATGGACCTGCGGTCCGCCTTCGACGGCGGCGGCCATGTCGGTCACCACGGGAAGTGGCTCATACTCCACCGCGATCTTCTCCGCGGCCTGGCGCGCCTGGTCTCGTGTTTCGGCGATCACGACGGCGACCTGATCGCCGACATGGCGCACCCGGTCAATCACCAGCGGCGGATGCGCCGGCTCGGCCATCGGCGAATCGTCCTTGTTGTTGACCTGCCAGCCGCAGGGCAGGCTGCCGACGCCGGCGGCTTCCATATCCTTTCCGGTGAAGACAGCAACCACGCCGGGCGCGGTTTCCGCTGCACCGGCATCCAGCGACGCAATTTTCGCGTGGGCGTGCGGGCTGCGTAGAATCCAGGCGTAGGTTTGATTGGGCCGGTTAATGTCGTCGGTGTAGTTGCCTTGCCCCGTTAGAAAGCGGAAATCCTCGACCCGCTTTACCGAAGCGCCAATACCCGTGGCGGTCATTGGTGGTTCCTCCCGCCGGCAGCCGTAATCAGCCGCCGCGCATCGCTTTAGCGCCAGCTTCGATGGATTTGACGATGTTGTGGTAGCCCGTGCACCGGCACAGATTGCCTTCGAGCCATTCGCGGATTTCCTTCTCCGAGGGATCAGGGTTTTCCTGAACCAGGTCGATCGCGCTCATGACCATCCCCGGGGTGCAGAAGCCGCACTGCAGGCCGTGATTTTCGCGAAAGGCCGCCTGCATCGGATGCAGCTCATCGCCGTTGGCGAGGCCTTCGATTGTCGTGACCTCGGCGCCATCCGCCTGAACGGCCAGCATGGTGCAACTCTTGATCGACGTGCCGTTCACATGCACGCAGCAGGCGCCGCATTGGCTGGTATCACATCCGACATGCGTACCCGTCAGCCGCAAATGTTCGCGAAGAAACTGAACAAGCAAGGTGCGGCCTTCGACTTCACCGCTGACAGCCTTGCCGTTCACCGTCATTGAAACGGTGTAGGACATATTTGGTAACTCCCTAGCCTCCAAGGGTGCGGGCGTTTACCCGCGCTCCTCGTCCGCCGGTTGCGGCAGACATCTTTCCCTAGCGTTATGAAAGAGTGTGGAGTCCGCTCGCCTTTTGGTCAAGGCGTAGCCGACCCGGATTATTGTTGAAACGCCCACAAGGCGATTAAAACGAGCACGATGACCCCACCAACCCAAACCATGGGGGGCAAGCCTTTCTTTGAGTCCGAGGTGGCTGGCCGATCCGCCGGTGACGGCGCCGCGGGGGTGGCATCTCCTCGTGCCGGTACGTCTTCGGTGGGAGGGGAGCCGGCTTTTTCGGTGGTAACGGGCCGGTCCGCCGGTGTCGGCGCATCCGGTGCCGGCGATGCGTCGTTGGACGCAGGTCCGCCGACCACCTCGGCGAACTTCCCGAAGAACTCGTTGGCCATTTTCTTCGACGTCGAATCGATCAGCCGGCTGCCGATTTGGGCGAGCTTTCCGCCCACCGTCGCGTTGACGTCATAGGTGAGGATCGTATCGCTACCGTCTTCCGCCAACGCGACTTTCGCGCCGCCCTTTGCGAATCCTGCCGCGCCGCCGGTACCTTCGCCGGAGATCGTGTAACCGTTCGGCGGGTCCATGTCCGACAGCGTCACCGCGCCGCTGAACTTGGCTTTCACCGGTCCGACCTTGGCCGTCACCTTGGCCGAGAACTCCGTGTCTGAGGTCTTCTCGATTTCATCGCAGCCCGGAATGCACTGTTTCAGGACGTCCGGGTCGTTCAGCGCTTGCCACACCGCCTCGCGCGTTGCCGGGATTCGATACTCTCCGGTCATTTCCATTGTCGTATTCCCCCGTTGCTTGCGTGGCGCGGGCGAGGCCCGAACGGCCACGACCATAATTCTCAGGCCGCCGACTGGCAATTAGCGATGTACCGACGGCCACGCCCCAGGTGTCGAAGAGACATCTCGGTGTGGCGTCTTGGGCGTTGCTGTATAGTATGCCGGTTGGACGTGGGGGGTAATATGGCATCCAGCGCCGTTGAATCAACGATCGACATCGCTTTTTGGTTTATCAATCGGGCCAGCGCCGAAGACTCGTATCTGCAACCGCATAAGCTGCAGCGGCTGCTGTATCTGGCGCAAGGATACTACGCACAGGAACAGTACGGCCGGAAGCTGATGCCCGCGACGTTCGTGGTGCATGAACTCGGGCCGATCGAGCCGAATGTCTTTCGCATTTTCGAAGAAGGCCGACCGGCAATCGTATTTGTCGCTCCGCCGCCGGAAGTAGAGGATTTCCTGGAGCGGATTTGGCGCCGGTTCAGCGGTCATGCGGTCGACCGCCTCAACGCCATGATTCTGGATCAACCCGCGTACAAGGTGGCGGTCATGGCGGGCGAGGGCGAGGAAATTCCCTTCGCGTCCATGCAGGAGACCTTCAAAATCAAGGAAAAGGAGAAAGCCGACACGACGGTCCGCACCGCGGACGGACGTACGGTCGAGAAATGGATTCCGACCCGGTCGGTCCGCCGGCGTCCGCAGTGATTCGTTCCGTCCCGTGCACGCGGCGCGGCTAAAGTCGCGGTAGCGGCACAAAGAGTCCGGATGAGTCTTGGCGACCCGGTAACTGTTCGGCATACTGCGGGCAAAATCGCATCCAGGTCGGATTTGTGGTGCGGTACAACGATGAGGCAGGGAGAGAGGATGGCGGAGACTTCCTCGCAACCCGGTGCGGCGGCGCAAGGGGGGCAAGATAAGGGGCAGCGGCCCAAGCGGGTCGACCACGTCGGTCGCGCGCTCTCGCTTGCGGTTATCCTATTCGTTACATGGTTGTTGCTGTCGGGCCACTATCAAGCATTCGTGGTGACACTCGGCGTGCTGTCTTGCCTCGTGATCGTCTTCGTCACGGTACGCATGGACGTGCTGGACCGCGAAGCGCTGCCGATTCATCTGACGTGGGGCGCCGTGCCCTACTGGCTCTGGCTGGTAAAGGAAATCTGGATCGCGGCCATCGACGTCACCAAGGTGATCCTGTCCCCGAAATTGCCGATCAGTCCCCGAATGGCACAACTGACATCGACCCAGAAATCCGAACTGGGGCAGGTCATCTACGCCAATTCCATCACGCTGACGCCTGGTACGTTTACCATCCGCGTCTTTGACGACCAATTGCTGGTGCACGCCCTGACCCAGGAAGGCGTTGACGGGTTGTTGACGGGCGAGATGGACCGGCGCGTTACCAAGATGGAGGGGCTGACGTGATCTTTGCCGTTGCGACTGTCGCCGTCGTCGTCGCCATGGCGTTGGCCTTGGTGCGGGCCTTCCTCGGTCCGACCGTGTATGACCGGGTGCTTGCCGTTAACAGCGTCGGGACGAAGACCGTGCTCCTGATCGCGGTTCTCGGGTTCCTGGCGGGCCGGCCCGAGTTCCTCGATATCGCCTTGCTGTATGCACTGATCAATTTCATCGGCACGATCGCCGTCCTGAAGTTCATCCGCTATGCCGACATGGGGCAGGCGAGCGGGTCCGGCACCGGTGAGGGGTCGCGGTAATGGACTTGGTCATCGATATCTTCGGTTGGCTATTCATCCTGACCGGATGCTTCTTCGCTATCGTCGGCGCGTTGGGTCTTTTGCGTCTGCCGGATGTGTATACGCGGATCCATAGTGCGGGCGTCGTCGATACGGTGGCGTCGTTCTTCATGTTGGTCGGGTTCTCTTTCTACGCCGGATTGTCGTTGGTGACGGTCAAACTGTTCCTGATCCTAGCGTTCATCTTCTTTACCAGCCCCACGGCCACGAACGCGCTGGCCAACGCGATGTATTCCCAAGGGATAAAGCCCGCTTCGGTGGATGAGGAGGACGCGCCATCGAAGCCCTAGTCAACATCCTGCTGCTTGGTTTCATGACGGCCACGATTTTCATGATCGTACGGCTGCACAACCTGTTCGCGGTGGTCATGCTCGGCGGTATCTACAGCCTCATGGCGGCCTCGATGTTCGTCGTGCTCGACGCGGTCGACGTGGCGTTTACCGAGGCGGCGGTCGGCGCGGGAATTTCGACCGTACTCATGTTGGCGGCGCTGTCGCTGACCAAGTCGCAGGAGAAAGTGGCGAGCCGTCACGGTATCCTGCCGCTGCTTGTCGTATTGATCACGGGCGCCGCGCTGATATATGGCACATTGGACATGCCGCATTACGGCGACCCGAATGCGCCGATCCAACAGCATGTCGCGCCGACCTATCTGGCCGACGCGCAGACGAAAACCACCGTTCCGAACGTCGTGACGGCAGTCCTGGCCAGCTATCGCGGGTACGACACGCTGGGCGAAGTGGCCGTGATCTTCACGGCGGGTGTCGGAGTCATGCTGCTGCTGGGCGGTAAACGCCGCCGGCGCCGTCGTCCGGAGGGCAGCAAGTGAGCCATCATTTCGTCATCCGTGTCGTCGGCAAGCTGTTCATTCCGTTCATCCTTCTGTTCGGTCTTTATGTGCAGTTCCATGGCGATTTCGGTCCCGGCGGAGGCTTCCAGGCGGGCGTGATTTTCGCCTCGGCCTTCGTTTTGTACGCCTTGATCTACGGCGTCGAAAAGGCGCGGGAAATTTTGCCGGACGACGTGCTGCGCGTCGGGATCGCCCTGGGCGTGCTGGTCTTCGGCGGAACGGGCGTCGTCTCGATGATGTTCGGCTTCAACTATCTGGACTATACGCCTTTGGCGGCGACGCCGACCGGCGGCCAGCATATCGGCATTTTCGTCGTGGAACTCGGCGTCGGTATCACCGTCGCATCGGTCATGGTCACGTTGTTCAATCTCTTCGCCGGCCGCCGCGGCGATGAAGAATTGGACGCGGAGTAGGACCGCCGATGATCGAACCGGGACTCTATAATTACTGGATCGTCGTGTTTTTGATGATGGCCGGACTCTACGTGGTTATCGCGCGCGGCAACCTGGTGAAAAAGATCGTCGGCCTGAACGTCTTCCAGGCCTCGGTCTTTCTGTTCTACATCACCATGGGCAAGGTCGAAGGCGGCACCGCGCCGATCCTCGCCGAGGGGTATAGCGCTTACTCCAATCCGCTGCCGCATGTCTTGATCCTTACCGCGATTGTCGTTGGCGTCGCGACGACGGCGTTGGGACTTGCGCTGGTGGTTCGCATCCAGGAGGCCTACGGGTCGATCGAGGAAGACGAGCTGGACGAAAAAGACGACGAAACTGAAGAAGCCGGGCGGGACGAGCAATCGTGACGATGTCGAATTTGCCTGCCCTTCAGATCGTCGTGCCGCTTCTGGCCGGTCCGCTTTGCGTTCTCCTGCGGCGCGAAGACATCAGCTACGGCATAGCGTTAGTCGCATCCTGGGCGTCGTTTGTCATGTCCGTCCTGCTCCTGGTGACGGTGCTCGAGAGCGGAACGATATCCTTTGCGATGGGAGGCTGGGAGCCGCCTTG
Organism: Alphaproteobacteria bacterium; assembly: GCA_965228425.1. Lineage (GTDB taxonomy): Bacteria > Pseudomonadota > Alphaproteobacteria > UBA8366 > UBA8366 > JAJFJD01. The sequence continues at coordinate 2,756,688 of OZ245815.1, forward strand.
GGGCATCGAGTACCGGATCGACAGCGTCAACGCCTATGTTTTGTTGATCGTCGCGGCCATCGGCGCGATGGTCATCACCTATGCCCGGCCGAGCATCGCCTATGAAGTAGAGCCCGAACGCCGGTATCTGTTCTACACAGCCTATCTGCTGTGCTTGTCTGGGCTGTTGGGTGTCACGATTACCGGTGATGCCTTCAACGTTTTCGTCTTCCTCGAAATTTCCTCGCTCTCGTCCTATGTGCTGATCAGCCTCGGCCGTGACCGCAGGGCGTTGACCGCAGCCTATCGTTATCTGATTTTCGGGACGATCGGGGCGACCTTCTACCTGATTGGCGTCGGCCTGCTGTATCAGGTGACCGGCACGCTGAATATGGCGGATCTCGCCGAGCGGGTCTCGACCGTTACCGACAGCCGGACCGTCCGCGTCGCTTTCGCTTTCATGGTGGTTGGGATCGGGATGAAGGCCGCGTTGTTCCCGCTCCATATCTGGCTGCCCAACGCCTATGCCTACGCACCATCGGTGGTGACCGCATTCCTGGCGGCAACGGCGACGAAAGTGTCGATCTATCTGCTGTTGCGCGTTTATTTCACGATCTTCGGCACGCCCTTCGCAATCCAGACCATGGGATTGGGCGATGCCCTGTTGCCGTCAGCGATCCTTGCCATGTTCGTGGGCTCGGCGGTTGCGATCTTTCAGCCGGATGTCAAACGGTTGCTGGCATATTCCAGCGTCTCGCAGATCGGCTACATGGTTCTCGGAGTCGGCATCGCGACCACGGTCGGTTTGACCGCCGGCATTCTGCATCTCTTCAATCACGCGCTGATAAAGGGCGTGTTGTTCATGGCGATGGGATGCGTATTCCTGCGCGTGGGATCGGTGCGCCTGGAGGCAATGCGCGGAATCGGCAGGACGATGCCGTGGACGATGGGTGCCTTCGTGGTCGGTGGATTGAGTTTGATCGGTGTACCCGCGACCGTCGGTTTCATCTCCAAATGGTACCTAATCCTAGCGGCCATTGAGCGCGATTGGTGGTTTGTCGCCGGCTTGATCCCGGCATCGTCATTGTTGGCGATCATTTACGTCTGGCGTGTCATTGAGGTTGCGTATTTCCGACCGCCGTCCGACGCCGTGGTAGCGGCCAAGGAAGCGCCGCTTTCGATGCTGATTCCCATTTGGGTGCTGGTTGCCGCCAACGTGTATTTCGGCTTGGATACGCGGGTGAGCGTCGGGATCGCCGAGCAGGCCGCGCAAAGCTTGATGGGAGGCGGTCCATGACGCCCGCCGAGTTGATGATTTGGGCGCTTGCCATACCGTCGATCGGGACGGTGCTTATTCTGATGTCTGATGGCCGGCCCAATCAGCGAGAAACCGTGACCCTGTTGACAGCCGCTTGCCTGTTCGCGGTCGTGGTCTTGCTGGTGCCATCCGTCTACGCGGGCGAACGGCCGGACGTCACCTTGTTCACGATGTTGCCGGGTCTCGGGATCCGGCTAACGCTGGAGCCGCTGGGCATGATGTTCGCCTGCGTCGCGTCCGGTTTGTGGATTTTGAACTCGATCTATTCGATCGGCTACATGCGGGCCAAGAAGGAGGGGCATCAGACCCGATTCTACGCCTGCTTCGCCATCGCGATCGCCAGCGCCATGGGCATATCCATGTCCGGCAACATGCTGACGCTGTTCCTGTTCTACGAAATCCTGACGTTATCGACCTATCCGTTGGTCGCCCATCATGGCGACGAACAAGCAGTGCGGTCGGGTCGAACGTATCTCGGTATCCTGCTCGGTACGTCGATCCTATTCCTGCTCGGCGCCACCATCTGGACATGGGCGGCGGCCGGCACCCTGGACTTTGCAGAAGGCGGCATCCTGAACGGTAAGATCGAGGGGCCGCTGATCGGCGTGCTGCTGTTCCTGTACATGTACGGCATCGGCAAGGCGGCGTTGATGCCGATCCACCGATGGCTTCCCGCGGCGATGGTCGCGCCGACGCCGGTCAGCGCGCTGCTGCATGCCGTTGCCGTCGTGAAGGCCGGCGTCTTCACGGTGCTAAAGGTGATCGTCTACATATTCGGCGCGGATTTCCTGCGTGAAAGCGGCTACGCCGACTGGCTGATGTATCTCGCCGGCGCTTCGCTGTTGCTGGCATCCATCGTTGCGCTGACCAAGGACAATCTGAAGGCGCGGCTGGCGTATTCGACGGTGAGCCAGCTTGCCTATGTTGTACTCGGCGCGGCGCTGTTGATGCCGTTGAGCATTGTCGGCGGCGCGATGCACATCGCGATGCATGCTTTCGGCAAGATCACCTTGTTCTTCTGTGCCGGCGCGATCTACGTGGCGAGCGGCAAGACCGAGATCAGCGACATGGACGGGATCGGCCGGCGGATGCCGGTGACGGTCGCGGCATTTTGTATCGGGGCGCTGAGCGTCATCGGGTTGCCGCCGTTCGGCGGGGCGTGGAGCAAGTATTTCCTGGCGCTTGGGGCGATGGACGCGGGACATGTGGTCTTCGTCGCGGTCTTCATGATCTCGTCCCTGTTGAACGTCGCCTATCTAATGCCGATCGTCGCGCGAGGGTTCTTCGCCGGCAGCGATGACGGGGAAGGGATTCGCGAAGCGCCGATGTTCTGTGTCGTGCCGCTGTGTTTGACCGCTTTCGGCTGCTTGCTGTTGTTCTTCTTTGCCGACGATCTTTACACGTTACTGGCGCCGATCGGAGGAGGGCCCGGGTAATGGATGATGAGAAGAAATACTGGTTGGACGAGCCCAACAACGTCAAGAAGGTCTTCTGGGCGGTGTGCCTGTTGTGCGCTGCGGTCTTCGTGGCCGATGCCTTCTATCACAAACATATCCATTTCGATGCCGAAGGGTGGTTCGGCTTCTACGGTATTTTCGGATTCGTCGCCTGCGTCGGTCTCGTTCTTGCCGCGAAGGTGTTGCGCAAAATCCTGATCCGCCCGGAAGATTATTACGATGACTGACCTCATCTCGCCGGGCCTGATCCTCATCGCGGGGGCGGCGTTGCTGCCGCTGCTGCGGGGTTATTGGCAGCGCGGGTTCATGTTGGTGCTTCCGGTGATCGGATTCTGGCAGACACTAATGCTGGAGCCCGGCGCCCACGGCACGATCGATTTGTTCGGCGTGACGCTGACGACCCTCCGGGTCGATACGCTAAGCCTCGTTTTCGGGTATATCTTCCACATCGCCGCCTTTCTATCGGCCATCTATGCGCTTCATGTGCGGGACACGGTGCAGCATGTCGCCGGCATGGCCTATGCCGGTGCTGCGATCGGCGCGGTTTTCGCCGGCGACCTGATCACGTTATTCGTCTACTGGGAACTGACCGCCGTCACGTCGGTGTTCCTGATTTGGGCACGCCGGGAGGAAAACTCGTACCACACGGGTCTCCGGTACCTCGTCATTCAGGTTGGTTCCGGCGTCGTTCTGCTGGCGGGCATCGTTATTCATCAGCAACAGACCGGCAGTATCGCGTTTTCCAAGCTCACGCTCGGCGAATTGGGGCCGACGCTGATATTCCTCGCGTTCGGTGTGAAATGCGCCTTTCCGCTGTTGCATAACTGGCTGCAGGATTCCTATCCGGAAGCCACGGTGACGGGGACGGTCTTTCTCAGCGCGTTTACCACCAAACTTGCCGTTTACGCCTTGGCGCGCAGTTTTGCCGGGACGGAAATGCTGATCTGGATCGGCGCGACGATGACCGCTTTTCCGATCTTCTATGCGGTTATCGAAAACGATTTGCGCCGCGTCCTGGCCTACAGCCTGAACAACCAGCTCGGTTTCATGGTGGTCGGGATCGGCATCGGTACGGAGTTGTCGCTCAACGGCACGGCGGCGCACGCGTTCTGTCACATCCTCTACAAAGCGCTGCTTTTCATGTCGATGGGGGCGGTGCTGCTCCGCACGGGAACGGTGAAGGGGTCGGAACTGGGCGGCCTATATAAATCGATGCCCTGGACGACCGGGTTTTGCGTGGTCGGCGCGGCATCGATTTCGGCCTTTCCGCTGTTCAGCGGTTTTATCAGCAAGTCGATGATCATCACCGCGTCCGCCGACGGCGGGTATTGGTTTGTCTGGGGTGTGTTGTTGTTCGCATCCGCGGGCGTGTTCCATCATTCGGGGATCAAGATCCCGTATTTCGCCTTCTTCGCCCATGACAGCGGCATCAGGGTCAAGGAGGCGCCCTTCAACATGTTGCTGGCGATGGCGATCGCGGCATTCCTCTGCATCGGGATCGGGGTGTATCCGGGGCCGCTTTACGCCATCCTGCCGTACCCTGTGGATTTCGTGCCGTATACGGTCACTCATGTCATCACGCAGCTCCAGCTGCTGATGTTCTCTGCGCTCGCGTTCGCGGTTCTGATGCGATTCGGTATCTATCCGCCTGAATTGAAATCGGTGAACTTGGATACCGATTGGTTCTATCGACGGTTGGCGCCAAGGGCCGTTCGGGCGATCTGGGACGGCGCGACGTCGCTTCAGGGGCGTTTTGTGAGGGTGGTGGCCCGGGCGCTGAACCAATTCCTGGTGGTGGTGTTCCATTATCACGGTCCGGATGGCCTCTTGGCCCGGACATGGCAGATCGGGGGGGCCGCTCTGTGGGTGCTCGTCCTGCTCGGCGTACTCTTGATCGTCTATTTCGTCTAGGCGGTCTTGACGGTCTTCTCGCCGGCGTCCCGGCTGGGAAAGGACACCGTTGCGGTCGTCCCCTTGCCCTGTTGGCTGGTCAGGTCGAACCAGCCTCCGTGCAATTCGACAAGGGACTTGACGATCGGCAGCCCGAGACCGGTTCCAGCCTGTGCCGACGTTTGGGCGCTGCCGGCCTGGCCGAACGGTTGCAGAACCTTTTCCAGATCCTTTTCCTTGATCCCGATACCCGTATCGGACACGGAAAGCTGAACGTTGCCGCTGTCGCCGAGGCGGGCAGACACGGTGACCTGCCCCAATGCTTCGGTGAACTTTATGGCGTTCGACAACAGGTTTAGCAGAACCTGGCGCAGCGCCCGCGGGTCGGCGTAGACCGACGGAATGTCGGATGCGATATCGATCGAAAGTGTCAATTGCTGGCGCTCGAGTTGACCGCGCACCACTTGCGCCGCTTCGCGGACGGCTTTGCTTAGGTCGATGTGCTCGGGATGGATATCCTGGCGTCCGGCCTCGATCTTGGACATATCCAATATGTCGGTGATCATATCCAAGAGGTGGCGTCCGCTCGCCGTTATATCGCCGACGTAGTTGTTGTATTTTTCGTGTCCCAAGGGACCGAAGGTTTCGCGCGAGAGGACCTCGGAAAAGCCAATGATCGCATTCAACGGCGTCCGCAGTTCGTGGCTCATTTTGGCAAGGAATTCGGACTTGGCCCGGTTCGCCGCTTCGGCGACCGTTACGGCATTGCGCAAGCGTTCCTCCGCGTTCTTTCGTTCGGTGACGTCGACCAACGTGCCCTGGACGGCGCGGACACCGCGCCAATTCACCACACGCGCCGACCGCTGCAGCCAAATCGTGCTGCCGTCCTTACGACGGGCCTCGTATTCGAAAAGCGATGGGGCAGGGCGACCGGACATCCGGTCGCGGCCGTATTGAGCGATTCGCTCGCGCTCGTGCGGAGCGACGAGATGCACGACGCTGCCGATTTTCATCAGTTCCTCGGCGCTGTCGTATCCGAAAATGTCGGCGAGGGCCTGATTGATGAAGAGCAGTTGTCCGTAGCGCGTAATGTTGATTCCGACGATCGAATTCTCGATCAGGCTTCGATAGTTTTCCTCGCTTTCGCGCAGCGCGCGCTCGGCTTCCTTTCGCTTACTGATGTCGTGTCGGATTGCGACCGTCCCGCCGTCCGATACCTTTCGGTAAGACGAGAGAATCCATCGATTGCCCGAATGATGCGTTTCAACATTCTGCGCGGAATTTCGGTATTGGTGAATCCGCTCTTCGATCCACGTTTCTTCTTGGTTGATCGCGTCGGGCACCATGCCGCTTGCAACGGACTCTCGGATTTGCTCCTCGAAGGTGTGCCCGGGCGTGTGCAGCGCGGTCTGCCATGGATAGAGGTTCAAAGTCGCCTGATTGCAGAAGACCAGTTCCTCGTCTCTGTTGTAAAACGCGACGCTGGCAGGCAGCGCATGCAACGTTTCGTGCAGTAATTGACGGGAGGTTTCCGATTTCTTTTCCGCCTGTTTGATGTCGGTGATGTCGGTATAGGTCGCGACGTAACCGCCCGACGGGACGGGGTTCCGGCGGACGTCGATGATGCGGCCATCCGGCTGCAGGCGTTCTTCGCGCTCCGGTCTGTCCGGGCCGTTGAGATATGCGATCCGTTCGTCGATACGGCTTTCCGGGTCCTCGGTCCCGTAGATGCCCGTCTTGGCGTATTCCAGCATAACCTCGCGCATTGGGATGCCGTCTTTCGGCAACTGTCCGGGATAGTAATGCAGGTCGAAGAACCGCTGATTGCAGGTAATAACCCGCATGTCCTCGTCGAACATCGCGAACCCCTGATCGATCGCGCGGAGGGTCATTTCGAGGACTCGCGATTTATCTTCGAGTGCCTGTTCGACGGCCTTGAACTTCGTGACGTTGATGCCGACGCATCCGATTGCGGTGATGTCGCCGTTTGTATCGCGGATCGGAAATTTGGTGGTAAACGCCCGACCAACCGGCCCGTCCGGACCCGGGATCGCGTGTTCCTGAGATTGGAGCGTCCCGTCCTCGAGAACCTTCGGGTCGAGCTTTTCTTCGGCGATCGTGGAGAACCAAGGCATGACCTCTTCGGTGCGCCGGCCAATGAGGGCCGATGCATTGACGCCATAGATCGATTCGAATGCCTTGTTGGCCGCCAGGAAGCGCTGGTCTGTATCCTTTATGTAGAGCGCGATCGGCGAATTGTCGAAAAACGCCTGAAGCCGGCCTTGGGATTCGGCATTTGCGGCGCGCAACTCGTTTTCCCGCTGCATCAAATCGGTTACGTCGGTGCGGATTCCCAACATGCCGCCGTCCGCTGTCCGGTAATTACGGCCGCGCAGCCATGTGCCGTCGGATAGCTGCATGTGCAACGGCTTGTCGCTCGCTTCTTGATGGAGTTTGAGGCGGCCTGAAGCCCATTCGTCGGGTCGGCCTCGTGCATCGACAACCTGGCCGCTCTCCGCGATGGCACGGGAAATTACGTTTAAATGCGTTCCCGGTGTCAGTAGCTCTGCGCTCTCGCTGAACAACGTCTTGTAGCGCTCGTTGCAAAATACGAGGCGTGCATCGGCATCGTATAGAACGATACCGTCGCGGCTCGTCTCCACGGCTTTTCGATACAGCGCCAAATCCCGTACGGCGTCGGAGCGGGCCGCGGTAAGGTCAGCGACCTGACCCTCAAGCTCCTTGACGCGTTGGCGCAGGCGTCTACTTTCATCCATCAGATCTAACCGAAACCGTCGAATGCCACCCTAACCGGCGCGCGGGCGGAAATACCGCCGCAGGGCGTTTGCACGCGTTGCCTAAAGTAATTCCTGACTGGTTAACGTATCCTAAACCAGCGGACGGGAATTCGGCGAATATATTGATGTCTAAGTAGTTTTTTTGATGCACCAACCGACGAAAAGTTGAAAAGGTCAGTGACCGCCACCACACCTACGATGCCTGAAAAGGCGCCCCGCGAGCCCCGCAAACACGGCGTTTTGACGCTGCTGCCGTATCTCTGGCCGCGCGGACAATTGGAGATGCGCCTTCGCGTGCTCGGGGCGCTTGCCGCGCTGGCCTGCGCCAAGGCTGCGACGGTGTATGTGCCGTTGCTTTACCGCGATGCGATCGATGCCCTGACGCGTCAAGGCGTGGACGACATCATCATGCTGCCATTGGCGTTGCTGCTGGCATATGGCGCGATTCGGGTCCTGTCCGTCGCCTTTTCGGAATTGCGCGAGGCCCTGTTCGCCAAGGTGGCTCAGCGGGCCATGCGACAAGCGGCGCTTCGAACCTTCCGCCATATCCATGCATTGAGCCTGCGTTACCATTTGGAACGTCGGACCGGCGGCTTGTCGCGGGTGATTGAGCGCGGCATCAAGGGTATCGAGTTCCTGCTGGGCTTTATGTTGTTCAACATCCTGCCGACGCTGCTGGAAATCTTCCTGGTGTGCGGCGTTTTGTGGGGATTGTTCGACATCTGGTTTGCGTTGGTCACATTCGTCACGATCGTGACCTATATCGTGTTCACGCTGCTGGTCACCGAGTGGCGCATCAAATATCGCCGCGAAATGAACGATCGCGATACCGAGGCGAACTCGCGGGCGATCGACAGTTTGCTCAACTACGAGACCGTCAAATACTTCGGCAACGAAGCGCACGAAGCGCGGCGATTTGACGAGGCGATGCAGCAATACGAGCGTGCGGCCGTCCAGAACACCGTAAGCTTGTCGGCGCTCAATGTCGGACAGGGGCTCATCATCTCGACTGGCCTTGTCCTGGTCATGGTAATGGCGGGAAATGGGGTGGTCGACCGATCGATGACCGTCGGCGATTTCGTCCTCGTGAACACCTATCTGATTCAGCTTTATCTGCCGTTGAATTTTCTCGGGTTCGTGTATCGGAACATTCGGCAATCGCTGATCGACATGGACGACATGTTCAAGCTGCTCGATGTCGAGCAGGAAGTTGTCGATAGTCCGGAGGCGCCGGATATAGACGTCTCCGGCGGAGAAGTGCGGTTCGAAAACGTGAACTTCGGCTACGATCCGCGCCGTCCCATCCTCAAGGACGTCAGTTTCACGGTTCCGCCCGGCAAGACCGTTGCCATCGTTGGCCCCAGCGGGGCGGGCAAATCCACGATCAGCCGGATTTTGTACCGCTTTTACGATGTGGGTGAGGGACGGGTCCTGATCGACGAACAGAACATTCGCGAGGTCACGCAGGATAGTCTGCGTGCGACGATCGGAGTCGTGCCGCAGGACACCGTGCTTTTCAATGACACGGTCTATTACAACATCGCGTATGGCCGGCCCGGCGCGTCGCCCTCCGAAGTCGAGGAAGCGGCCAAGATGGCGCGTATCCACGACTTCATCGTCGCGTTGCCGGACGGCTATCAGTCGATGGTCGGGGAACGGGGCCTGAAACTCTCCGGCGGCGAGAAACAACGGGTGGCGATCGCGCGGGCGATCCTGAAACGGCCGCGGATTCTGCTGTTCGACGAGGCAACCTCCGCGCTGGATAGTCATACGGAGCAGGAAATCCAGCGGAGTCTGGATGAAGTCTCGGCCGAAAGAACGACGCTGGTGATCGCCCACCGCCTCTCGACCGTCGTTGATGCGGATGAAATCCTCGTCTTGGAGGACGGGCGGATTGCCGAACGCGGGACGCATGACGAACTGCAGGCAATGGGCGGCGAATATGCCACCCTTTGGGAGAAGCAGCGCCGTGCCACATCCGGTACGGCCAAACCGGAGAATCCGTGAGCCATGACGACCGGATTCCGGCCGCGGGCACCGGCCCGGCTTCTGCATTCGTAGGTGTGCAATGTCGCCGCCGCTGTACATCGGGTCCGAAATCTACCGCGATTCAAGCTATGCTCCTTGGCATCCGCTCCGCATACCTCGTGTTTCGCTGACCACGGATCTTTTGCGGGCCTTGGAATGGCTGCCGGACTCGCAGTATGTCGACAGTCCGCAGGCCACGGCTGAGCAACTCGCCCGTTTCCATGATGCCGACTATATCGCTGCGGTGATCGAGGCGGAGCGGACGCAATCCGCCGATGATGACACGCGACGGCGGTTTAACATCGGCATCAATGGAAATCCGATCTTTACGGAAATGTTTCGGCGGCCGGCAACGGCCAGCGGCGCGTCGATCCGTGCGGCGGCGTTACTGCGCCATACCGATGCCGTGTTCAGTCCTGCGGGCGGGACGCATCATGGCCGGGCAAATGCAGCGAGCGGCTTCTGCTATTTCAACGATCCGGTCCTGGCAATTTATGCATTGTTGGACGATGGGCATGAGCGGGTCGGATATGTCGACGTGGATGCACATCACGGTGACGGGGTTCAGGATGCCTTTCACGACGACGACCGGGTGCTGACGATTTCCGTCCATGAGGCGGGGCGCTGGCCGGGAACCGGATCCGCCGAGGATCGCGCGGGGGGCGTTGCTCGAAACCTGCCGGTGCCCGCGGGATTCAACGACGCCGAGATGGCGCATCTGATGGACTGTGCGATCCTTCCCTTGCTGGATGCTTTCGAGCCGTCGATTGTCGTCCTGCAATGCGGTGCCGACGCGTTGTCGGATGATCCGCTGAGCAAGTTGGACTTATCCAACAACGCGTTATGGGATGTTGTTGAGACGCTCCATAGCCGACCGGCGCGGCTGCTGGTGCTCGGTGGAGGAGGGTACAATCCCTGGTCGCTGGCGCGTTGTTGGTCCGGCGTGTGGTCGGTCTTGAACCGCCGCGCCATACCGTCCGTTTTGCCGGATGCCGCCAAATCGATACTTAGAGGCGTCGAGTGGCGGCATCGGCTAGCCCGAAATCCGCCGGATCGCTGGTTCGAGACGCTTGCCGATCCGCCGAACCACGGCCCGGTCCGCGATGCTGTGAAATTAGCGGCGGCGCAGGCGATCGCGCAATGAACGCTCGTTTCCGGCCCCTAAAATCTTTATAAACCCGTTCATGATTTGGCGATCACTATTCGTGGTTCTGTTCGTCGGCGTCTTGTTTGCGCCGGTTCACGGCTGGGGCGGCGCCGAACGGCAGCACGAGCCGTTGACGATCCGGACCGCGTCCGGTGCGCATGAATTTCGCGTCGAATTGGCGACGACGACTGATCAGCAAGCGACGGGATTGATGTATCGCCGCAAGATGGCCGCCGATGCCGGCATGCTATTCGTGTATCCGAGCGATGCGCCGGTTTCCATGTGGATGAAGAACACCTTCATCCCCCTGGATATGTTCTTCATCGGGTCGGATGGACGGATTACGCATATTGCGGAACGCACGGTGCCGCAATCCACCGAATTGATCGGGTCGAACGGTCCGGTTCGGGCTGTTTTGGAGCTTATTGGCGGGACGGCCAGCCGGCTCGGGATCAAACCCGGCGACCGCGTCATCCATAGGGTGTTTCGCTGATTAGATTTGCGGTTGCGCCAGCGATTGCGGCAAATTTTCCCAGCCTTCGCCGGCGGCGACCATGCAGGTATCGCCTTCGGGCATGGTAACGATGATCGTGAAGGTAAGGCCTTTCCGGGACGTGAGGACCTCGATCAATCCACCGTTTGCCGCCAGGCCCATCGCAATGGGCTGCTCCGAGTATTTCTTGGAGAGGTATTTAAGAACGATCTTTCGCTCGCCGCAGTTCGCTTCGTCATTGTGTTCCGCGCCACCGAGCGACCCCGGAAGCGCGATGGTGAGAAGCGCCGCGAAAAAGGCCAGTTTGCCAAGCATCGTTGTTTTGACCTGCTGTTGCCGCAAGTTCTCTAAGTAATGTAAAGACAAGGTTCTTTATATAATAGAACTATCCAAAAGTCTGGCACTATTTCCTTAACGGATTGATAATAAACGAAGCGCCGGTTAAGTAAAATTATTGTTGAATTTTAGTGTGTTTGAGCAACGTATTGTTTGTTGCATTGCGCGATGCTTGTGGTTTGGCGAAATGAAATGGCGCCTTTCAATCGAAAGGCGCCATTCCGTCTAGGCAGGTGTTGCGCTTCTAACTTGGGCAGGCGCGTTTAGCTAAATTGCATCCTAGCAGTCACTGCAGGTTACTTCGCCGGAGAGGCGCGGCCGAAACACGGCGGTATGCCGCAGCGTGGTGCTGGGAATGAGATCGATGAACCACGGCGTATATTGGAAGTAGGTTTCGCCGATGATGATCGCTTGGTCGGGGTCGACCAAGTCATTGTCGGTGATCGTTGCGCTGCCGCCCTGCGTTCCGACCGCGCTGGTGATGGACAGTGTTCCGGCACCGCTGCGCTGCCAGATGACCTTCGGCGAGCCGCTGTCTTCTTTGACCGATGAAATGACCACGGCGCCCTGAGTTCCCATCGTGAAAGGTTCCATGACGAGATTTGCGGCGGTAAAGATCGTGTCGACCTCGGCCGTTGTCACCGTTTGAACCCGTGCGACCAGATCCGAAACCGTCATCGCCGTGCGATCGAGCTTCTGATGAAGCAGAACGTATCGTCCGAGTTCGACACCGCCCAGCATCAGCAGAACCAGCACGGGCATGGCGAAACCGAATTCGATCATCACGCCGCCCCGATCGCTGCGAAGCAGGCGTCCGGGAATTCTTAGAGACCGCAGAATTTGCATGATATGGCTCCTCGTATCGTTGCCGAACGCGCCGATTAGCAGGGCGAGTTGCCGTAAGGTTCGTTACGCACCGCGGTACTTGCGGTCAGATCGATGTTTTGCCCGACACTGGATGCCAACAGGCCGAGCATCAACGACCACTGGGTTTCCACCCGGTAAACGACGACGTCGCATGCGCCGCCGAGACCGGGTGTACCCATATCGGCATCCCATTGGCCATTCCCGTTCACGTCGGTGAAGCTCTCGCCGGCATCGTACATCCCATTTGCCGGGTTATCGTCGATATAGGGTTCGGGTTGTCCGACTTCGCTAAAGTCCGAGTAGGCGAGCGTGGTGATGTTGCTTGCCGTGATGGGGACAAGACCCATCGTCGCCGACTGGACCTTGTCTATGATCACGTCTTCTCGGTTTACACCGGTTGGTGTGAAACCTGTGATCCCGAAACGGGCCGCGTCGCGGAGGCTGCCTTCCAACACCGAATTTAGAAACAGGATCATTGAGAACTCCATGATCCCAACGATGGTCAGTATTAACAACGGTGCAGTGAAACTAAATTCAATTGCAGCGGATCCATCGTCATTACGACGGACTATACTGAAAAAATTCTTCATATGACGCATTTTTTTCATGGCAAATCTTACCTAATGTTGTAGATTTCCCGCATGATGACTGTATTTATTATAAATAAGCGCCGCATTATCACTGCGGCTTTGCTTACAGCGCTTCTTTCCAGTTGCGCTGGCAATGACGAAGCGTCGTCGTCCAAAAAAGAATCCGCCGATTTTGCGGCGGGTAAGACGGTGGCAGGCGCGATGATGCGGGCCGGCGAGGCGAGCCGACGGCGCGGCGACGTGAACGCCGCCATCGAATTCTTTCGCAGGGCGCATCAGGCCGAGCCGAAACAGGTCGAACCGCTCGTTGGTCTGGGCGAATCTCTTATCGCGGCCAGCTTGGTCAAGGATGCGGCCGACGCCTTCCGAAAGGCGCTGGTCATCGATCCCGAGAATCCGCGCGCATTGCGTGGGTTGGGAAATTCGCTCATTGCCCAGGACCAGCTTGATCTTGCGGTCGAGCAATTCCAGAAAGCGATTGCCGCCGATCCAAAAGACTACCGGGCGTATAGTGGTCTCGGCGTAGCGCATGACTCCATGGCCGATCATGCCAAGGCCCAAGAGTTTTACTACGCGGGCCTCGAGATCGCGCCCGACGACGTCAACTTGCGGAATAATCTCGGCTTGTCGCTGGCCTTTGCCGGTCATTACAACGGGGCCGTCGAGATCCTCCGGCCATTGGCGTTGCGCCCGGGCGCGACCCCTCGCGATCGCCAAAATCTTGCGCTGGCCTACGGGCTCGGTGGCGACACCGTCAATGCCGAAAAATTCGCCCGGATGGATATGGACAGCCGTGGCGTCGAACGCAATATGAGCTACTACGCCGCTCTCAGGTCGATGTCCGACCCGGTGTTGCGCGTGCGGTCCGTTCGCGCCGGTTATGCGCTGAAGTCCCGATAAGGTCATTTCAACACACTGCCTAGGCCGTCGATTGCCCGGAGAATGCCCGGGCCGATCAGGACGATGAAGAGTGTCGGCATGATGAAGATCATCATCGGCACGGTCAGCGTTGCCGGCAGCCGCGCGGCTTTCTCTTCGGCCTTCATCAGCCGCTCGTCCCGCAGTTCTTTCGAGAGGACCCGCAGCGATTGGGCGAGGGGCGTACCGTACCGCTCGCTCTGGATGAGCGTATTGGCCAAGGCCTGCATTGCGGGCAAATTGGTACGTTTGTAGAGATTTTCGAGTGCAATCCGCCGTTCCGACATGAAGCCGAGTTCCGCGGACGTCAGTTCCATCTCGTCCGCCATTTCCGGACTGTTCATGCGGATTTCGCGCGATACCCGGACCAGGGCGTTATCCAGCGCCAGGCCGGCCTCTGCGCAGATCACCAAGAGGTCCAACATATCCGGCATCGCTCGCGTCAGCAGGTGCATGCGTTTGTCGATCAGGTTCTTGATGTAGATATCCGGAAGATAAAAGGCGACGAGGACCGTCCCGGCAGACGCAAACAAGCGGCCTTGCTGACCAAGGTTGAACATCTCCAATACATAGATGCAGACGACCGCACCGATACCGAGACCCGCCGGGAGACACAGTTTCGCGAACAGGAACAGCGTCACCGCGTCCCGGGAGCGCAGGCCGGCACGGACCAGCTTGGCGCTGGCGTTTTCGACCGGCTTACCGGTCATGAGCTTGAAGTACCGCAGCGTCCGGCGGGCAACGTTCAGCGTTTCGACCTTCGGCCGGCGCTTCGCGGCCCCTAGATCTTGTCGAAGCTGAGCCCGGCGATCGCTGATCGCTTTGATACGGCGTTGGGCCGGCGCTTTCTCAAGCAACGTACGCCAAACCGTAATGACGCTGATTGCGACGAATACGGAGGCCCCCAGCGCGATGAGCTCTTCGACCTGTAGGCCGAACGGTATGTATTCTTGCAGATTCATATCTCGAAATTCACCATCTTGATCATGATGAAGACGCCAAGCGCCATCATGAATCCGCCCACGCCGACCATCACCATGCCGCGTGGATCAGTGAAGAGCTCCATGGCGTAGCCCGTGTTCACGAAAAAGATTAGGCCGAACATGATGAAGGGCAGAGATCCGATAATGTAGGCGCTGGCTCGGGCTTCCGAAGACATCGCCTTGACCTTGAGCTTCATCTGCCGCCGCCGCCGCAGGATGTCGGCAAGATTTGAGAGAGTTTCGGCGAGATTGCCGCCCGTCTCCCGCTGCACCGATAGGCTCACCGCGAAGAACTTCAATTCCGGCGTGTCGAGAACCTTTGCGGCGTCGGCTATAGCTTCTTCCAAATTCTGACCAAGATTTACGGAGTCGGAGATGCTGGTGAAAATGCTCCGAACCGGCTCCGGAACTTCGGATCGTGCGTTCACGATTGACTCGGCGATGGGAAGGCCGGCGCGAAGCCCGCGGACGATAACGTCGAGGCCTTCGGGGAAGCGGGTCGTGAACTTTTCCTGACGCCGCGAAATCATGAATCCGATCGACATGTGGGGCAACCAGATACCGACGCCCAAGCCAATCAAGATCGACAAGGCGGGCTGAAATCCGAAGAAAGCCCAACAGATTGTGCCGATGATCAATGCCGTCACGAAGATCGCGACGCCGAATTTACCGATCGAAATATCCCGTCCGGTTCGGCGGAGCCGTATGCGAAGCTGGTCCGGTTTAGGAAGAAACCGTTTTACCAATACGTCGAGACTGGTCTCAGATTCGCGCCGAACCGCGCTGGCCAGTTCACCGGTCTCGTCGAGGATTGTGGTGCCCATCGCCCGATTGCGGGTATTTTCCAGCCGCCGCGCTTCGTTCCGGCGCCGGCCATCCGTAACGACGAACACGATGCCCACCAGCATACCGGCAATGAGCAACGCGCCCGCCAGTATCCCAAGCTCGAGCAATCCAAAACCGCCGGACAAATCGGCCATTACATGACCTCCAATAGAGCCTTATCGAGTCCGAAGTAGCTGGCTTTCTCCATGAATTTCGGTCGCAGCCCCGTGGAATCGTAGCTGCCAACCAATTTTCCGCCGGCGTCTTCGCCTTTATATTTGTAGAGATACAGATCCTGCATGGTGATGATGTCGCCTTCGACGCCGACGACCTCGGCAACATGCGTGATTCGCCGTCCACCGTCTCGCATACGCGATACCTGACAGATCAAGTCGATGGCTGACGCGACCTGCATGCGCATTGCCTTGGCGGGAAGATTGAACCCGGCCATGCTGATCATGTTTTCCAGACGCGTGAGGGCTTCTCTTGGGTTGTTGGCATGGACCGTGCTCATCGATCCTTCGTGACCGGTGTTCATGGCCTGAAGCATGTCGATCGCTTCGGCGCCACGACACTCACCGAGGATGATCCGGTCGGGACGCATACGCAGCGAGTTCTTGACCAGGTCGCGGATGGTGACTTCGCCTTGCCCTTCGAGGTTTGCCGGGCGGGTTTCCAATCGGACGACATGCGGCTGCTGCAATTGCAGCTCGGCGGCATCCTCAATGGTGACGACGCGCTCGCCGCCGTCGATCATGCGGCTCAGCGCATTGAGAAGGGTCGTCTTACCGGAACCGGTACCGCCCGAAATTAGAATGTTCAACTTACAGCGTGACGCGATTTGCAGCAGTTTCATCATCTGCGGCGACATGCTGCCGAAGTCGACCATTTTCTCCAGCGTGATCTTCTTTTCGGCGAACTTACGAATGGAGATCGACGCGCCATCGATGGCGAGGGGCGGGATGATGATGTTGACACGACTGCCGTCCTTCAGACGGGCGTCACACATCGGGCTGGATTCGTCGACACGGCGGCCGATCCAACTGACGATCCGCGTACAGATGTTCATCAGATGCGAATGATCGCGGAACGTTACGTCGGTGAGTTCCAGCTTACCGCCGCGTTCCACGTAAATCTGGTTAGGGCCGTTCACCATGACTTCGGTGATGTCCACGTCGCCCAACAACGGCTCAAGCGGGCCAAGCCCCATCATGTCGTTGACGAGATTTGTGACCAGGCTTCGCTGTTCGATCTGGTTGAGGCGGATCTTGTTCTCGAGCAGCAATTCGCCGACCAAGCCGCTGATCTGCGACATCAACTCGTCGCGCGGCAGACTCGCGGCGGCGGCGGCGTCGATCCGTTCCATCATGAGAGGGCGGATCGAATCCGCGGCCTCGCGCACGCTGGTCATGCTGGCGGCGCTGATTTGCAGACCGGCGTCGTCCAAATTTTCTTCCGTGACGTTCACGCCATGTGTCTGCTCAAGCGACGTTACACCGTTCGAAGGCGCCGGCGCGGCGGCCGGCGTTCCGTTCGGCTGTGCGGCGCCATTGCCATTCGGGCGGGGCGGCGGCGCTTGTACCGGCTGCCGTTGCGCTTCGGGGGCGGGGCCCGCCAGAGCGGTAACCAGGGTCGTAACGAGATCCCGTTCCTGAAGGAGGTTGAGGTCCAAACCGACGCCGGGCGCGTTCTTCGACACGATCATACGAATCTGCTGCGCCAAAGCGCCCCGCGACAGCTTCGCGACCATTTGCTTGTCGATATGCGTCTCGATGATGGGACGCAATCGTTCAAGCGAAACGGCGAGACCGTCCTTCCACCCTTCTCCGTCCGGAAACTTTAGGACCGGCTGTTCACTCATTTCTTCCACCAGGCCTTCTTCTTGGTTTCAACTTTGTCGAGTTCCCCGCCGAGCGATTCGGTAATCGATGCGATGACCTTGCCGATGCTCTTACCGCCACCGGCCAGGGCGGAGATTGCTTTCCCGCCATTAGCCGCTTCGGTCGCGAGTTTTGAATCGAAGGGAATGACGTAGTCGACCTTGCCTTCGATGCCTTTCTCGAAATCACGCTGGGTCAGGGATCCGCGCTTGTCCTTCGCACCGATCGCAGCGATTTCCGTCTTCGTGTCGGGGCAAAAATCCTTGACGAAGGACTTCAGCCGCAGCACGTCGCGCATTCCGGCGAGGGAGAAATCGGTGACCAGCAGGACGCCCATCGATTCCTGGATAAGCGCCGGATGCGAGATCGCCACCGACTTCGGCATATCGAACACCAAAGCCGAGAAGTTCGCCCGCAGGGCTGCGATCAGCGGATCGACCGCGTATGCGTTCAATTCGGACTTTGCTTCGAGCGGCTCTTCACCGCCGAGGATGAAGAGGTTTTCGCTTTCGTTCACCATCGCGCTGGCGATAAAGAGCGGATCGATCCGTTCAGGATTGTCCAATGCGTCGCGCAAGCCGCGGCCCGGTAACAGGTCCAGCGACAAAGCACACGTCCCGAAATGCAGATCGAGATCGACCAGTCCGGTCCTTTGGCCGAAGTTGTGCGCGAGATGCCACGCCATGTTGACCGACACTGTGGTCGATCCAACGCCGCCGCGGGCACCGACGACCGAAATGATCCGGCAGTCCTCGGTTTCCTCGGTTTCGACTTCGACCTTCGGCGGGGTCAACGCGTCGATCAACATGTCGTCGGTCGGCGGGATGACCAGATAATCCGATGCGCCGGCGGCGATCAGGGTGCGGTAGAACGTAACGTCGTTGACCGGGCCCATACCAACAATACGGCCTTGGGCGACCTCCGACAGCATGGCTACGTCGGTTACGGGATCCGGCGACGACGAAATGTCGACGATCGTGACCGGCGCGTCCGGAATGGGCGCTTCCAGCGCCGCGGCGATGCCGCCTTCCAACACGGTGACGCGCTGGACGGCGCCGGTATCGATAATCCGCGCAACGGTATCGCAGATTTCCGGGTTGTCGGTAAAGACGAGGGCTTCGCCGTTACCGCCGCCCAGCAGAGGCGCGTTTGATTTAGCTGTTGCCCCGGACATTAGAGACCTCCCGTACCGGTTGCTGCAGGTCGAGTAACTCTGCCGGTCTGATATCGGCGTTGCGCCTCGATGACCGGCGTTCCGAGTGCCGGACCGGGAGTTTGTCCTTCGACAAGATCCCGCGGATTGGCGATCATGTAACCGAGACTGGAGTCCACGGCACATCCGTAATTGGAGCCCGGGGTGTTCCGTTCCTCGTTGCCGTCGAAATTGCTCCAGTCCGGGCAGGACGGCGGCGTGACGACGTATCGTTCGACCTGAACGTTGACCTTGTTCGCCGACCGTTCGGATTTGCTGCCGGGCACCATCTTGATGGTCACCGGGAGGCCGAGGCGCTGGATATATGCGGCGAGAACTTCGCGTCGCTCGGGTGCGCTGCCCTTAAGGACGATGTGGTCCGCATACCCCATTTGAATGGAGTTGACGAAGGCATCGAGCCGGTCGAATTCCGGATCGGTTGGGATGCTCTTGCCGCCGGGGAATTTCACGTCATGGCTATACTGGACCATATCGACGCGGTTCGGTTCGCGGAGCTCGTAACTGTTCTTGGCTTCCATCACATGTTCGTTGAGCTGAAAGTTGCACGCTGACAGCAGCACGACCGATGCCAAAACAGAGAGTTTTTGAATTGTGCCTCGCATGTCTATTCCTCCTACTGCAAGACGAAGCCAGCCGGTCCCGCCAAACCCGGTTTTCCATTCCGGTCGAGCGGTGCGGACGGTCGTGGTGCTGGTTGACCGACGTGATTACGGCCGAGCAGGAACCGTTCAAGGTCCTTCGGCGGCACGTAGTTGTCGGTAGGCAAGGGCAGGCGCGCCGACGTGGGTCGGACGATGTATGGCGTAACGACGATCATCAGTTCGCTTTCCTGACGGCGGAACGAGTCCGAGCGGAAAAGCGCACCGAGAACCGGGACTTCCTTGATACCCGGGACGTCGGACAAGTTCTGGTTCGTCGTGTTCTGCAAGAGACCGGCGATCGCGAAGCTTTGTCCGCTGCCGAGTTCGACGGTCGTTTCCGCGCGACGCGTGGTCAACGACGGAATGTTAAAGCCGTTGGCCTGGATCGAGCCTGCGGCATTCAACTGGCTGACCTCGGGGCGGACCTTCAAATTGACGCGCCGCTCGCCGAGGATCGTCGGCGTGAAGGACAGTCCGACACCAAACTGCCGGAATTCGATCGACGTAACGCCGCCGTCCTGCGCGACCGGGATCGGGAACTCGCCGCCGGCCAAGAAACTTGCCGTTTCGCCGGACATCGCCGTTAGGTTGGGTTCCGCCAGGACCGTGATCAAACCTTCGTCGTCCAGCAGCTCGATAACGGTGTCTGCGGACAGGCTATTGTTCTGAAACGACGAAACAATTCGGTCTTGCGGATCGGCGGGAAATATGAAGGTACCCGCTTGTCGCACGATGTCGGATCCGACTGCAAAGCCCAAGGCCAAATCCCCGGTAGCTTGTCCAATCAGTTCCCAGTTGAAGCCAAGCTTCTTGTTGATGTCCCGGCTTACCTCCGCGATTTTCACGCGGATATTCACCTGGGTCGGCTGGGAAACCCTGATCCTGTTCACGACGAATGCGGGATTGCCGACCGCTGCCGCCGCGACGCGAGTGAATTCTTCCGCGACGTCGACATGATCGACCGTGCCCGTTAGCACCAGTTGGTTGCCAATTGATTTCACGCTAACCGGTGCGTTCGGACGCAGTTTCCGGAACAAGTCTTGGATCCGGTCGATATTGGCGGATACGACCACCCGTTGCGCCACGACGATTTGGTCGCGGCCGTCGACGGCATAGAGCGTCGTTTCGCCGGGTTCCTTCGCGAAAAGATAGATCAGGCGCGGCGATCGCACCGTGACATCGGCGATCCGCGTGTCCGCGACAAACACGGCCGACGCGGCCCGGGACAGGCGAATGAGCTGACCCTTATTCGTTTGAATGTCGAGGACCGTGTTGGCCGGACTCAACACCTGAGCGGTGTTCCGCTCTGCCGCATAGGCGGGCAGGATCTGCAGCGCGAGCAGAAATGCTGTGATTTTGATTAGGCGTTTCATTGTGCAAGTGCTCCTGCGGCGGCAGCGCCGGCGTTGGTTCCGGCGGTCGTCGATGTGCTGAGACCTTGGCGGATGACGGTGAGTCCACCGTTCTGTCCACCAAACAACGGAATGGAAATGCTTTGCTGCTCGACGCCCCGCACGACCTCGATTTGGTTTCGGGGAGCGCCGACGGACGGCAGCACGCGGCTGGCCTCGCTGTCCCAAGTCCGGCTTCGCCGGTTTACGCGTTTCGCGACTTGGTTCGGCTTTGCGTCCGGGCGTGGCAGGCTACGGAGTACGAAGGAGAGGGCGCCGACATTCTTGGCGACGGTGATGATCTCCGACTGTTTCTGCGTAACTTCCAGCGTAATCGTGCGCGACACCGATGCTTGGCCGTTTTGATCGTTGCTGGTCTGGTCGACGGCAATGACCCGCAGATCGCTGAGAATTGTCTCGGCGATTTTATGCTGCCGCGGCGGTACGGAGTTGCTCGGCGTCACCGTATGCGACAACAGGAGATCGATATGGTCGCCCGGCTTGATGAAACCGGACACGCTGTTGTCGACCTTCACCTTGACCGAAATGGCGCGCATGTCCGGCTTCAGGACGGCTGCCATGAACCCTCTGTCACCGGGCTTTAGGACGCGGCCCTTAACAATCGGCTCACCCATTACAATGCCGCCGCGTACGACCGAGTCCACAACGTCTTCCATCTTGTCGCGGCCTTCCATCAGGAAATTCTTTCCGACGCCTTTCTCAGGCCACGGCTTCCATTCCATATGATCGCGTTTCACGATCAGGCCCGACGGCAAGTCGGCCTTCGCCACAAGGACGTTCACCGATTCGGTCGTCGTCGGTTTCAACGACTCAGCCTGGCGCCGGATGGCGTCACGCTGCGAATCGATCCACGTCTTCGCGAGGAAAAAGGTGGCCGCCGCGGACAACAACGCAAAACCGACCAGCAATATCATTCGAACGTTCATTTTCGATCCCCCCTCCGGATCACCCGGTCCATAACCTGGCGATCATGAGATACGCACCGGCTGCGATCGCCACGCCGTACGGAACGAACCGATCGGCATCGTTTCCGGGCATCCGGCCCATTGCCGGCGCGACGAACCGCATATGTGTGAGCCACGCCATGGTGAGAACGCCACCGGCGAACGCGACTTGAATAAGAAAGACAAGAAACTCCGACGGCCCCGCCCAGATGGCGAGGGCGGTGAGCATCTTCACGTCACCGCCGCCCATTTGGCCGAAATGGAACAGGACGGCGCCGAATAGGAAGACGCCTGCGCCAATCAGGAATGAGTAGCCGATTGACGTGTCGGCACCGCTAATGACCCATGCGACCCACAAGACAAACATTGCCGTGTTGGCCGCGTTGGGAATGGTTCCGCGCAGCAAATCGCTGATGGCGGCCCAGGTCACGATCCCCGCGAGAAGCAATAGGATCGTCGCCTGGGCCGTCAGGGGAATCCCGACGCCAGCTATTTCGAGTACGGCCGTGGTATTCGGAACTAGGGTAGGCTCAACAAGAGCCGATTCTGAAGGGCCACCCATCCATTGATTGCCAGACATGGCATATCGCCTCGATAAGGTTGTCTCGACGATGAAATTCGAGCCATGGACAACTCCGGAGCGGCTTTTTGAACAAGCCGCTCCGGGATGTCACAGAAGGCTCCGGTTGGGGTGGGCAGGACGCACCGGAGCCAATGGCTAGGAACGATTAACCTGAGCCGTTAACCGCGCCTTCAAGTTCGTTCGAAACGCGATTGAACATCGTTTCCAGCGACGTACCCATCGCCGTCAGAGCGGCAATAGCCGCAACCGAAACGAGTGCCGCAATGAGGCCATATTCAATGGCGGTCGCGCCGGACTCGTCCTTGAGAAGCTTCGTAATGTTGCCAAACATCGACATACTCCCGTGTGATTCGCAAAATTGCGTTTAGTCGATCCGCACAGTTCAATATCATTTGACAGTGAAAGTCAAATAAAAAAGATATGTATAGTTAATGATGTAATAATAAAAATAGTAAATAACATATTAATGACTTAATTAGGAAATTTTTTACTTTATTATCATTTGCCGTTACTAAATTTTGGTTTTTCTATGGCGTGTGAAATTATATTGCTAAAATAATATTAATAAATACTTAACGCCATTTTTGTAATGAATTTAGTAGACGAAGGTTTTTACTTGATATAGTGAAGTAAATTGTAAAGTAATTCGGCTGCAACAACATGGGCCCTATTGAAATGAAGCGCATGATTGGTTTTGCCCGGGGTATTTTCTCAAATCTCATTCATGATAGGCGCGGCAGTCTCGCGACATTCGTTGCCGCCGCCGCATTGCCGCTCGTGGCGTTCACCGGTCTCGCGGTCGACACGGCACGCGGGTATCTGGTGAAGACGCGTTTGAACTATGCGCTCGATTCCGCCGCGCTGGCCGGGGGGCGCGTGATGTTCGATGCGACCGCCCGCGATGAGGCGATTCAGGACTTCTTCGATGCCAATTTCCCAGCAGGCTATATGGGGGCGACCCTGACCGGCCCGACGACCACGGTCAATACGACGGACCAGACAATCAAGCTGGACGCGACGGCAAATGTCGGAACCACATTGATGCAGGTGCTTGGCGTCGATGATGTGGACGTCGCCGCTTCGTCCGAAGTGCAGCGCCAGATCAAAGGTATGGAG
Source organism: Alphaproteobacteria bacterium (assembly GCA_965228425.1). Lineage (GTDB taxonomy): Bacteria > Pseudomonadota > Alphaproteobacteria > UBA8366 > UBA8366 > JAJFJD01. Next base: position 2,780,106 of record OZ245815.1, read on the forward strand.
CTGGCGATGGTGTTGGATATTACCGGCTCAATGCGTCATACCGCGCCTGGTTCCTCTCAGGAGAAACTCGAGGATTTGCGCGACTCTGCGTCGAAACTGGTGGATATCTTGTATGCCGGCCGAGAGGAAATCGACGACTTCTATATGTCGATCGTCCCCTATACGGCCCAGGTCAACATTGGTAACCAACACACGACTTGGGTGAATTCGTTCAGCGCTTCGGCCTACTTGCCGACCGTTTGGAAGGGGTGTGTCGAAGCGCGTCACAACGGCCCCCGCGATCGGAACGACGACCCGCCCAGCGTTGAAAAATTCAATGTCGGATTTTGGCCGACCGACAAGGATTACCAAACGTGGCAGCCGGGGAGCCTTACGTGGCGCCCTTATCGAAACAATCCGTGGCGTCCGCAAGGACAATCCGGTGGGTATTCGGTCGATGAGACCAATAACGAATACGGTGTCGGCCCGAATTTGAATTGCGGGAATCCGATCACGCCGCTCGTGAAGGCGCGCACCGATATCGACAACGCGCTAACGGCCCTGAAATGGTGGCGCTACGGTGGAACGATGGGAAGCCAAGGCCTTGTTTGGGGATGGCGCACGATATCGCCGCGGTGGCGCGGCCTCTGGGACGGTGACGACCCGTCTATTCTGCCCAAGGACTACATTGCCGATCTGCTCGCGAATAGTGAGCCGTTGTCGGACAAGGCCGTCGTCATGATGACCGATGGACAGAACAATATTGTCTATAACGGCAATCATGACGACGACGGGAACTATTCGGCCTACGGCAAGCCAGACTGGAACCGGCTGGGCGCTGCCGATGGCGAAAACATTACGTGGGATTCGGTGATACGATCCAAAATTAACGAGAAGATGCTCGATACCTGCGACCTGATGAAGGATGAAGGCATCATCATCTATACGATCACCTTCGACACCGAGGGATCCTCGAACCAGGCAATTCGTGATACCTACGAGGATTGCGCCACATCGACGGGACACTACTTTAACTCTCCCGGCGAAGATGAACTAACTGCTGCATTTATTGCCATCGGCACGCAGCTCAGTAACCTCCGCCTGGCGAAATAGGCGGCCGGGACGGCACCGGGCCGGGCTAGAAAAAATCTAGCCCGGCAATGCCGCTTTCCAGGTCCATTTTCTCGACCAGCGTCCGGCCAACCAGATTGCGGAGGGTTTCCGTCGTGCCGCCGCCCAGCGTGCCGTAGCGCACGCCACGGTAGTTGCGCGATACCGGGAATTCGTCCAGGAACCCGTAGCCGCCGTGCACCTGCACGGCCTCGCTGCAGACGGCGATCGACATCTCGTTCACGAAGACCTTGGCCATCGCGGCCAGTGTCGGGTCGGGGAAGGGGTCGGCGGTGGCGGCGGCCCGGTAGAGCAGGCCGCGGCCGGCTTCGATCTGGATCGCCATATCCGCCGCTTTCCAGCGCATGCCCTGGAAATCCCCGATCGGGTGGCCGAAAGCGTCTCGTTCGCGCAGATAGCGCACCGAATGCTCCAGTGACGCTTCCGCCATTCCAAGGCAGATTGCGGGATTTAGGCAGCGCTGCGTGTTGAAGGCGCTCATCAGCGTGCGCAGCGAGTTTTCCTTCAGGATCAGGTTCTCTGGCGCCACCTCGACATTGTCGAATTGGACCTCCGCCAGGTGCTCACCACCCATCGTGTGATACGTGCCGGTGGTCGAGATTCCCGGAATACCGTCGCCTTTTTCAAGCAGAACGCAGCCGATCCCCTGGCTGCCCGCGATACCGTTCACGCGGGTGAAGACGACGTATACATCGGCTTCCTCGATACGGCTGATCAGGGTCTTCGTCCCATTGATCACGACCCGGTCGTTGTGGAGGACCGCATTCGTCGTCATGTTGCCCAAATCCGTCCCCACATTTGGCTCCGTCATGCAGACCGAAAGGATGCATTCGCCGCTGGCGATTTTCGGCAGCCATTTTTCTTTGAACGGATCGGGCGCGTAGGTGGAGATGATGCGGCATTGCACGCCGACCTCACCCAATACCGCCATGGCCGTGACGTAGCAGCCCTTCGCGATTTCCTCGAGTACCAGAACCGTATCCAGAATCGTGGCGCTCATGCCGCCGTATTCCTCGGGCACGGCCATGCCCAGTACGCCGGCTTCGGCCAGGACATGCATGTTGTCGTAGGGGAACGTGCCGTCCATCCACCGCATGGCGTTCGGTTCGATGACGTCTTTTCTAATGCGTTCAACGGTTTCGAGCATCTGCCGTTGATCGCTGGTCAGGCTGAAGTCCAGCAATGCGTAACACTCCTGCGGGTAACGTAGTTTCTATTCGGTGGCCCGGAGAGACTTAATGAGGGCACCGACCGAATTGTATACAGATGCGCCTGCGGCTTCCAGCGCGGCCCGTTTCCGGGCGGCCGATGTTCCGGTTGCGGCCGGCAGCGATTCCACATGGGTCGCCGCAAATGTATCAGGCAACGACAGACCCGGCACAAGCGCGGCAACGGGCTTGCCGAGTCCTTCTGATTTGATCGCCTCGGCGAATTCTTCCTCATCCGACCCGCCGGTGCTTCCGACCAGGACGATGCCGACTGTTGCGTCATCTTGCCTTAAGAACGGGACCAGGTCGGCGAGGCGCGTTCCCTTGAGCGGTTCATTGCCGACGTCGATCCAAATCGACTGACCCAGCCCCGACGCAATCATCCGTTCTCCCACGTCGTAGGCCAAGGCGTTGCATTTGGCGACCACGGCGAAATGACCGGGTCCGAGGCAATAGTTCGGAATCCAACCCAATTTCAGACGTTCCGAGGGAATTGCGACGCCGGAACTGTCCGATCCGATCCAAATCGTGCCGAGTTCACGGGTCCGGCGAAGGACTCGTATCGTGTCGTGGGCAGGCACGCCCTTGGCCAGCGATACGATGACACGGATACCGGCTTCTGCGGCTTCCAAAACGGCATCGGCGGTGGTCTCGGGGGGTGTCACCGTCACGCAAGCATTGGCTTGGGTCGCCGATACGGCTTCGGTACAGCTTCGAAACACGGTGATATCACCGGGATCGTTCGGGCCGCCATCGGCGGCAACGCCACCGACGACATTCGTCCCGTAGGATTTGATCTCTTCCGCCTGCCGCAGCCCCTGTGGCCGGGATATGCCCTGGACAAGCACGGGCGTTGCCGACGTAAGGCGCAAATCTAACATTGCGCCGCCTCCGATCCGGTTAGATCGGCTAGTCGGTCGAAAGCGCTTTCTGTTGACGAATGCAACTCGACATCGGGGCGCACGTCGCGCAACAAGGCGGCAGCGGCCTCGGCATTGGGACCGGTCAACCGCAAGACGATAGGGCAGGTCAGCTCCGAGGCCTGCGCCAAGGACTGGGCGAATAGGCCGGCCAGCTCCGTGAGGTCGGTTTCGTCTTCGACGACGGTGATAAGGGCAGCCGTCAGGTTCTTGGCTTCGGATAACAGCCGAAAAGCTTCTACGATCGATGCGGGGGTATCGATCAACGTGGCCGCGTCAGCTTCGAGATAGTTATAAGGGCGAAGGCCTTGCTGTCGCATCTCGTCCACCAGAAATGCGCCGAGACCCTGGCCGGTGGTCAGCGTTCCGATGTCGCCAGCGGCGTCGAGGACGAGGTAGTCGAGGCCGAACGCCCGCTTCCGCCGGACCGCGTCATACGCGAAATCACGTCGTTCAATCATGGCGATCAGTTCGGGATGTCGGAAGAGCGCGCACTCGTCGATGATCATCTTGACGTCACCCGCGACCCATGAGTTGTCGGGCAGGACAACGAGGGGATCGATTTCGATCTGAAGCGCCTCATACCCGAAATAGAGCGGGGCAAGTTGCGTGGCTGCAGCGACGATCGGAACGCGGAGAGTGTCCGGAAGGGCCCCTGCAAGACGGGTTACGCAGGCGACGACGGCGGTCGGGTCCGGGGCTGCTACGTCTTGCGCCGGCCCGCCGCTTACGCGCCCGGTGTCATTCGCCGCGACCGCCACGCGCACGCCCGGCGCAATCGGGTCACAGGAGAGGCTCAGCAATCCACGTGTGTCGGACAGAATTTGCCGCTCCACACGGACCGAGTTGACGCGATGTCCGTTGATCCGTTTACCCAGCAGTTTGCCGCATTCATCGGCGACTTCTTTCCGGGTGGCGGCGACGGCGATATCGGCGAAGGGGATTCGATGCGGTGACTCGACCTGAGGCTTGATCAACCAGGGGCCGGCTTGCTCATTCTCTTGTTCCAGGTCGTATTTCGGCACTTGGGTGAGTTGAATCCCGCCGGGAACGGGCACCCCTTGGACGGCCAACAACTCTTTCGCGTCGTGCTCGAGAACGATCATTCTAACGAAGACAGGTTGTTGTAACCAAGATCGGCTTGCCGCGCCGGCAAGTGCCGAAAACCGTGGTGAGCTAAAATGTTCCGGTTTCCATCACCCTAAAATTTTTCAATTCGAGAGTACATTCCGCGCATCCGATCCTCTGCAAGGTCGCAGAATTCTCGTGCTGCGACAATAGGGTATGCCGATTTCCGGATACCGCATCGCATCATCGGTTCGGCCAATTACGATGGCATTTCAGCCGCCGGATTGATGAAGCTTGTCCGAATGCGACAAATCAGACGAATGGAAACATTATTTTTTCTATGTCAGATTGCGTATCGGAATTTGCCCGCGTGATTAGATATCCTGCCGGCGCGGATTGAAAATCTGCGGCGGTAGCTGCGGCAGCTTTTGCGGCGGCAACGGCGGCGGTATCACATACGCATTCAAATCGCCTAATTCTTCGAGAGACTTACGGAAGAAGGGATTTTTCAGAACGGCCGTTGCATTTTTTCGGATGGCATTGTCGATGACGTCCTCGAGCTTTTCCGCCACTTCGCGTTTCCAGGGCAACTTGTAATATCGTGGTTCTATTTCGTCTTCCAGTCGTAACCATAAATAGATTGCCCGGCCTTCATCCATACTCGCGCCGAGAATATGGGCGAGCTGCACGTCGCGTTTGAAGAGCTCGAAACTCATAGGTTTCGGCTTGGCCAGCAGTTCAATGATCTGCAGGTATCCAAGGGGAATGAATAGTGTCGTTGCGAGCAAAGCCACGAATCGGGTCTTCGGCGCCCGGGGCGCCCAGATCGCGATCGTCGCCAAGGCGGCGGCGAGGCTGATCGTCACAATGAAAATATAGAGCACTGTGTTCATCGGATTGCACCCGTTATGAGGGGATGTCGAAGCGTGCTGACGCTGCCGTCGATCAGGTCACCTTCTTTGGTCAGACGGAAGCTATAGGCGGTTTCTTCCTGGTTTCGCTTATAGAGCTGCACGACGGTTTTGAGGATTTGCCGCGTCGTATCGAATTTTTGGCGAACGCTCACCACGATCGTAACCGGAATTGTGATCCCGGACGGTAAATGGCCGTACATGTGAACGTTGACGACGTACTCGCCGGCGGAAATGCCGCGGCTGTATGAAATTTCGTAATTTTCCTTCGTCGCGTCGCCTTCGCCGCCGAGGTCGTCGCGCAAGAGGTTAAAGACCCGGCCGCCCTGGTTCCAGAACCCCACCGGCTGCTGTCCCGGCGCTTTGACCCAAAGGTCTACATCGTAGGGCTGATCGGTCGGCCAATGCATTTCGACGATGACGTTGCCGGGCGCTTTGTGGTCCTGCGCTTCTTCGGTCGTGGTCTTGATGTGCGGCAGCAGCATGATGACCATCGCGACGAACCCGATGAGCGCCAACAGGATGACATCCCGGAAGACGGTCCCTGACGTGTCGTCTTCAAAGTCGTCAATTTCGTCCACGGTTTTCTCCGAGATCGACGATGGCCGAGTACAGGTTAACCGTCCCGGTGGAGAGAATTCGGTGGTTCACGATAAGCCAGAGGTGCAGGATCGCGCCCACCAACGTGGTGTAGAGCGCGATCGACATGCCGCCGATCAGGCGTCCGATTACGGGCGCGACCGTATCGGCGCTGGCGGTTGCGTTCGGATCTACCGCGGACAAGGCGATGATGAATCCGATGACGGTGCCGATCAGGCCCAAGAACACCAGGGAATTCGCGATATGCCGGACGATCGTGATCCGATTGATGAGTTTCGCGCGCAGCGCGGACATGAGAACCGCCCGGCCATCCTTATCGTTGTCATAGACGTTTTGAATATACCGTGCGGCACGTGAGTTGGCCGGCGGCTGACCGGTCTTGATGTCATTCAGTTCGATGCTGGTTTGCCAGATTTTCACGCCGCATACGACGAGGCCGTAGATGAACACCAACGCGATGATGCCGACGAGTTCAATCGTTTTCGGCACCAGCATTGCGTCGAGCCATCCTTCGATATACACGGCCAGCAAGATGCTCGCGAACATCAGATTGAACAGCGTGAATCTGGCAACAAGTAGATACCTGAACTCCATCTAAGCCCCCGTAAGAATTCCGGTTGTCATAGGAAATTGCGCCGTCGGACACCCGGAACAACCGTTCGGGTCGCAGGACCGGCGGACCGTATCAGACTCCCTTGCGCCGATCGGGGTATCTGGATACTCAAGATAATCACAAAGCGTGCCCCCATGCGCCGATGGCCCCGCCTAATCATAGGCCGCTTTGAATTCTTTGAGGACGCCGATGTGGTCGTCGGGCGAAGCAAGCCCCGCATACATTGTGCGCAACGTAACGTGAGATACGCCGTGCGCCCGCCATTCGGTGACCTGACGCGCCCAGTCTTCCGGATTTCGGTCTCCCATGTGAAGCGTTGCGTCGATTCCAAGGGCGGAGGGATCGCGGCCCGCCTCTTCGGCGGCGTCCCGGAATATTGCTATTTGAGCTTCGGCCTCATTGCCGGGTGCGATTCGGGGATTTAGAAACCAGCCGTCGCCCAGCCGACCGGCGCGCTTGATCGCCGGGGGTTCGAACGCGCCGAACCAAACCGGTATCGGTTGCTGCACCGGCAGGGGGTTCAAACCTGAATTAGCGACCGTATGCCACTCGCCGTCGAAATCGATGATTTCGTTGCTCCAAAGCTCGCGCATGAGGGCGACTTGTTCCTCGATGCGTCGCGCGCGGTTCCGGAAGCTTTGTCCCAGCGCATCGAACTCCAGCGCGTTCCAGCCGATCCCGACGCCCAGCCGCAGCCGGCCGCCGCTCAAGACATCCAATTCGGCCGCCTGTTTCGCGACAAGGATGGCAGGACGTTGCGGTAGGATCAGTATGGCCGTCGACAGCTCCAGCTTCCGGGTCACGCCGGCCATGAATCCGAAGAGGACGAATGGTTCATGGAAGGCGTTGTCGCGGGTGTAGTAGCTACGCCAGTCGTCGGCTTCGGCGGTCTCCGCCTGGAGTACGTGGTCGATTGCGGTGATGTGATCGTAGCCGAGATCTTCGACCGCCTGCGCGAAATTCCGGATGACGGCCGGGTCGGTCCCGATCTCTGTGGTGGGGAAGGCAACACCTATTCGCATCGATATCCTCTGGTTGGTCCGTTTTGCGCGCCAAGCAAGATGCCCGCATGGCTGGATTTGTCTGAGCCTAACACACGTCGCATACTTGGCGGCATTAGGCTCGACGGTAGCGTATCTTTGCCGACGGGCACACGGAATTGCAGTGTTAGAGGTAGGACGATTAGTTTGAAAACCCATCATTGGCCCGACGAGGGTTTAGCGCGCGTACCGGCATGGATCTTCAGCGATCCGGATATCTACGCCCGCGAACGCGACGTCATTTTTCGAGGACCGAGTTGGAACTACGTCGCGTTGAGTTGTGAAATCCCCAACGCTGGCGACTTCAAACGGAATTTCGTGGGGGACATGCCGGTTGTCGTCGCGCGGGACGAAGATGGCAATGCCAACGTATTCGTTAACCGGTGCGCCCATCGGGGCGTCCGGTTTTGCCGGCAGCATCGTGGCAACACGCCTGAATTCATGTGTCCCTATCATCAGTGGACATTCAATCTGAAGGGCGACCTGATCGGCGTCCCGTTCCGGCGCGGCCTTCGGAAGCAAGGCGGCATGCCGGCGGATTTCCGGCTCGAGGATCACGGCCTTGAAACGCTTCGCGTAACCGAGCGGAACGGGGCCATATTTGCCTCCTTCGATCCGGCGGTCGAGCCGTTCGAAGACTATCTGGGCGAGCAGATGCTGGGATATTTCGATCGCGTATTCGATGGCCGCGCGCTTCGCGTGTTGGGATATATGCGCCAATCCATCCCGGCAAACTGGAAGCTATATGTCGATAACCAGAAAGATCCCTATCACGCAACGCTATTGCATTACTTCCTGATCAGTTTCGGATTGTTCCGGGCAACCGAGCCGTCATTCGTGAAGATGGATTCGACTGGCCGGCATTCGGCGCTGACCTCCCAGAAAGGTGACCAGGGTGAATTCACGGGCACCGACCAGATGAAGCATAACGATGCGGACCTCACGCTTGAGGGAACGCATATGCTGGAGCCCGAACGCGAATTCGCCGGCCCGGATACGGTGGTGATCAACTCCATCTGGCCATCGGTCATCATCCAGCAGCAATCGAACACGCTTGCGGTCCGCCACATCATCCCACGGGGACCCGGCAGCTATGAGTTGTCGTGGACATTCTTCGGGTATGCCGACGACGACCCCGCGATGACCAAGAAGCGGCTGTTGCAGGCCAATTTGATGGGGCCGTCCGGTTTCGTGTCGATCGATGACAGCGAAGTCGTCGCGTTCGTCCAACGGGGAAGCGAGGCCTATGCCGGGGCCAGCCAGGTGACCGAGATGGACGGCGGCGCGGAGGTTCGCGAGGCCGAAACACTGATCTCGGAAGGCGCGGTCCGCGGGTTCTACGGATACTACCGCTCGGTTATGGCGCTATGAGCGGCGGGGACCACAGGGCGGCGTTAGCGCCGGTGGCGGTGCCGGCCGACCTTACGTCGATGGCGCCGCTCGACTTCCGGTTCGCGCTGGACGCGCTGTTGGCCGAGTACGTTTCCGTATTGGATGACGACGCGCTCGATCTATGGCCGGACCTCTTCGTCGAAGACTGCGTCTACAAGATCGTGCCGCGCGAGAATTTCGAGATGGATCTTCCGCTTGCCGTGTTCAGTTGCGAGGGGCAGGGGATGCTGAAAGACCGCGTTACGGCAATTCGGGAAACGCTGTTGTTCGAGCCGCGCGCGCTTCGGCATATCACCAGCGGCATGCGGGTGCTGGGAACCGATCCGGATGGATCGGTCCGCAGTCAGACGAACTACGTCGTCTATGAGAACACCGTCGACGAGACCAATAGCGTCTTCAGCGTTGGGCGGTATATAGACCGTGTCGTCTCCGATGCCGGACGATTGAAGTATGCCGAAAAACTCTGCGTCTTCGACACGAGCGTAATCGATACGTCGTTGATCTATCCTATTTAAACTATTTGGATTTTTGCGTTTATTTGTCGATGGAAACTCACGTTTCCTCGGGTAAATGAACGATGTGAAATTATTATTGAACGTTGTTTATTTATAATATATAACATTGTTCAATTAATGAAGGTAATGTAATGAGAGCGATAAAAGGATATGCCCGTGCGCTAGGGTTCGGCGTGCTCCTGTTGGCGCTGTCTGCATGCGCTGGTCACGAGACGCCGAGGGAAGAGTTCTATTTTCCGTTGGACCGGGGCGGGTGGAAATTGGCGAACCAGGGCGGTGTGCCGGGACTTCACCGGATACTGGAGTTCGTGCGGACCGATGAATCGCTTCCGGATTGGACCGAGATCGTCACGGTCCAGAGTTACGCCGGCAAACCGACGGGCGTTCCTCGGGACGATCTCGCCGTATTGAAATCGGCAAGCGACCGAATTTGTCCGGCGGCAACGGAATGGTCGGTGATCGAAGAGCACTCGACCACGTTGATCTATGAGGTTCGGACCACGGCAACATGTCACGGGCATCCGCCGCAGCATGAAATCGGCAAAATACTCTATGGAAACTCGGCGAGGATGGTTGTGTTCTATGCGAAGCGAAAAGAGAGATTGGAGCCCGCCGAGCGCCGGACTTGGCTCGACCTCCTTCGAAAGACGACCTTCCGTCCAGGCAAATCACCGGGCCAAACCGCGCGGGAAGCTGCCGGCCGGATCGGCACCTTGTTACCTTTCATCTTGCTGCCGCATCAATGATGTCGCTGCGTGACGTTGGCCCTGCACGTGCCGTCCGATAGGTTATCCGTCGGCGGGCCTGGGTTCCGCGCCCGGCTTTTGTTTGATGGTCTGGTAAATCCGAACTCCGATCACCAGCACCGCCAGGAAGATGAAGAAGATGGCGAGCGGCCGCTCAAAGAAAATCATCGGTCCGTCTTCCGAAAGCAGTAAGGCTTGTCGCAAGGCGCGTTCGGCGCCTGGTCCAAGAATGAAGGCGATGATGAACGCCGGCAGGCTGTAGTCGAATTTCTTGAAGAAATATCCGACAAACCCGAAGAGGCACATCATCATGACGTCGAACAGCGTATTGCGAAGCGCGTAAACCGCGATGATCGACGTGATGAAGATAAACGGGTAGATGACGCGGACCGGCACCTTGGCGATTATCCGGCCGATGATGTCGCTGCCCCAATAGCCCATGATGAAATAGGTGAGGATGCAGAGCAGGCCGGATGCGAATAGGCCGTAGATGATGTTGGTGTCGGTCTCGAAGATCTTCGGTCCGATATTCATGCCGTGGATCAGGAAGACGCCGCCGAGCAAGGCGGCGGCCACGCTCCCGGGAATGCCGAGCGTGAGCAGCGGAATGATATTGGCCCCGGACACCGAGTTGTTGGCCGCTTCGGCGGCCGCAACGCCCTTGATCTCGCCTTCGCCCCATTTATCTTCGGATTTCCGCGAGCGCTTCGCCTCGGCATAGGCCACGAAACAAGCGGCCGACGCGCCGACGCCCGGCAACATGCCGATGATCGTCCCCATGCCGGTCGACTTGGCCATGACCGGCAAACTGCGCTTGAGATCGCGCCAAGTGACGTAGTTGTCCTGCGGCACGTCGGATTTTTTCGACAACATGCGTTCCGCACCGAGAGCGCCCCGATCGGCGATCTGGATGAATATTTCGGAAACGACAAATACGCCCAGCAGGACGGGCACGAGACCGATTCCCGTTTCCAAGTAGTTCACCTCGAAGGTGAGGCGGGGCATCGAGCTGATCGGGTCGAGCCCGATGATCGAGAGCAGGATTCCCAGCATCGTGCTTATCAGGCCGCGGACAATTGAGTTGCCGATGACGCTGCCGATGATGACGAAGGCGGTGCAATAGACCGCGAAGATTTCCGGCGGTCCCATGCGGGCCGTGTAGATCGCGATGAAGGCGGCCCCGAATATCAGCAGGCATTCGGAGAAGAAATCGCCGGCCGCCGATGCGATGACGGCCATCTTCAGGGCCTTGCCCTGCTTGCCTTGCCGGGTGAGCGGGTAACCTTCGATCTGCGTCGCGGATGCTTGTGGCGTGCCCGGCGTGTTGAACAGGATGGCCGGGATTGATCCGCCGAAGCTTGCGGATTTACCGATCGTGTAGACGAAGACAAGCGCGGACAGGGGTTCCAAATAGAATGACAACGGAATGATCATCGAGATGGCGGCGGACGCGGTCAGGCCGGGTGTCGCGCCTGCCAGCAGGCCGATCGTTGTGCCCAGAATGGCGTAGAAGACGGCCCAGCCGCTGCTGAAAAGCGTAACGATACCGTCGAAAATCGGGTGTTCCATATCCTGTCGTCCTATACGCCTATGAACTTCTGCATCGGGCCGAAGAGATAGTAGTTATCGTACTCGAGGAGCATGCCCGTTGGCTCCAACAGCCTGAAAATGCCGAAGAAAATCACGTAGTAGAAAATCGCGGCTATCACCGGGATGACGACAAGCCATTTGAGGCCGCGGTTCCCGAATATCGCCAAGGTCGCCGACAGCGCGATAGTTGTCGGTATCAAATATTGAAACAGGTTGATGAGGCCGAGGTAAATGAAGGCAATCGCCGCCATCGGAATGACCCAGAAAAAGAAGAGCCGAATCTCGTTCGATCCGTCGTCCTGAACGGGGGCGGGGTCGCTGCGGAAGCGCAATGCGGCGCCGCCTAACATGATCAAGATAAGGGCGATCAGGATGTATAAGATCGCTTGCGGGAAGACATATGGCTGCAGCCCGGTGCCGAACGGGTCTTCCTCGATTGCTAGGGATGCCCAATAGAATATTAGCGCCGTAATCAGCATCACGATCGCTGAAATCAAATCTCGTCGTGCCGTCATCGCGTACCTGTAGGAAAACCGCGGGACGGAATTTTAGACCCGTCCCGCGATAGTTGGCTTACAACCGTCTCGACTATTACTTTTTCTTCAGTTCGTCGACGAGCGGTTGCCAGAGCGAGGTCAGAGACTTGTAGTACTTCAACGTCTCCGGACCACTCTTGTATTTGGACGGAAGGCCAGCCTTGCCCAAGAGCCTCCTGAACGCTTTATGCTCTGTCATCTTCTGACAGGCGGCGTCGAGAATCTTGATCCGTTCGTCCGAGACACCCTTCGGTGCCATCACGATCATCGGGGTGAAGACTTCGGTGAAGTTTACGCCGAGTTCCTTCATCGTCGCGACGTCCTTGTTATTCGGATCCCGCTCCGGGAAGAGCAAGCCCAATACGCGCAGCTGATCCTGGAAACCACTGCGCAGATGGATACCGAAGACGCCGTAATCGACTTGCTTACCGATCACGAGGCCGCGTGCCGGCGCGCCGCCCTTGGCGGGAACGTCCTGGCCTTTGATGTTGTTCCGCTTCGCGAAGGCGAGGGCGGCAATACCCCAGGTGCTGGTGCGGCCTGGCGTCGCGAACCGCATCTTGCCGGGGTTCGCTTGGGCCTCGGCGACCAACTGCTTGGCGGTCTTGATCGGGCTGTCCTTATGGACGAAGACCGCGGGCAGCAGGCGGCCAACCATGCAGACGATCTTGAAGTCCTTGAACGGATCGACCGGCGCTTTCCGGAACTGGGTCGAGAAATAGAGTGCGCCGCTCGAAGCGAGATGGATGGTGTGGCCGTCCGGTTTGGAGTCCGCGACGAATTTAGCCGCCGGAACGCCGGATCCGCCGGGCTTGTTGACGACGATAAGCGGTTGAAGATTGAGATACTCCGGTGCCACGCTCGCCAGTGCGCGTGCATATGAGTCGGTGCCGCCGCCGGCGCCGTAGCCGACAATTATCGTAACGGGTTTACGGGGGAAATCTGCCGCGTTGGCAGCGCCGAAGGTGAAGGCCGCGAGGGCAGCCGCCGACACCAGGGCTAGTTTCTTAAGTCTCATGTTACCTCCCTATCGAAAGAGAATTCTGATTTTCGGTGGATTACCATCGGCATTGCGAGGATCGTTTTGGTGCAGATGGTTCCGATTTTCGCTGCCGGAAGTGTAGCACCAGTCGTAGCGAATCCAAATTATGTCCGGTGCGGGCAGGGCCGATTGCTTCCAACGATTGCGGAAATTGATCGTCAGTTCTAAACATTATTGTGCGTCGGACTCATTTCGCGTGCGGCTTAATCATTAGGATGCAATTCCGCCACTACCGATAGTATAGGTTCAAACCGGTAGAGTTAGGTTCGATGACCGGAAGGAAGGTGTGGTCACACAGCACAAGCTTTTCGAGAATATCCTCCTAAAAAACGTCAACTAAGAGGGAGAATTCTCAATGCCTTGGCTGACCGATAAGGATCTTGCCGCAATTCAAGACTATGTCGATATGATACGCGCACGCGCCGACTCAAAGGGCCTCCGAATGATTGTCGAGACCGACCCGTGGGCGTTCCGTGATTTTCTCGCCGCGCAAGAATACACGCATGGAGTGCCAACGACGCACGATCCCGCAACGACAGATGTTAGGCCCGGTAATTTTTTTTGGCTGCAACTGCGGCATGGTCCGGAAATCGTGGCCTGTCATGCGCAGCGTTGGGTGGAAACCCGCAATTTGATCGAGTTGGTCCGAACGCATAGCGTGTTCATGGATCTTTCGCCGACACTGGATCACCGGCGTGTCGATCTGTATCCGGAAGCAGCGGAGTTGTTCATCGCCGGCCGAATTGGGATTGGCGGTGGATTCTGGATTCGGAAAGATTGGCGCGGCAAGGGTTTGACGGAGCTCTTCTCGCGTGTCGGCCGTGCCATTGCGCTTCGGCAGTTTTCGTTGGAATGGTATGTGGCGTTTTTCCTGAACACCGACCGTCGCACGCGGTTCGGGCGGCAAGGCGCGGCGTTCTCTAACTCCGTTCCCCTCCTGAACGGTTACTTCCCGCCCTACGGCCGGCCCGAGGACATTCAGCTGATGTACATGAGCCGGTCCGACATTTTGCGCCAGATATCGCACGAAATCATGGCGCAGCCTGAGGCGGCGTAAGGACGCGATAGGAATAGAAAATTTTCTGCACGCCGGCCTTCTCGTTGAGGACCGGAACAAGCAATCGAAGATATTCCCGGTAGACCCCTCGAATCGTCTGGTCGATGTAGTGCGCGACCGGGCATTCCTCGTATTTGCACTGTTCGTATTCGATCGCGCACCAGCGTGCGTGCGTCCAGACGGGATAGGCCGCTACGCGCTGGCCGGAATGGTCGCCGAAGGTCACCCCGTTGTGGTTGTGCAGAACGTAGTCCAGCGGGCATTCGCCGGAGACGTCGATCCAGGGGAAACTATGCGATTGGCGTGCGCTGGCTTGGAGATAAGGGCGCTCGATGATCTGCGTATCGGGATCGGCCTTGGGATCGTTGAGCCAGGCGAGGTAGAGCGATTTGAGCGGCGAGGGCTGTCCCGTCGCCTCTTCATAGGCGATCTCGGTCCGCATAAGGCGGTCGATCGAAATGCGTTCGCGGGTGTGGCTGGCCTCGTCGCAAACTTCGGTCGTCAAATCCATCTAGATCGACTCCAAATCGAACGGTGTCATGTTGTGGGACTCAATCAGATGATAGACGCTGTACACCTTCGTGACCGGACCGGCGATATCCCGGACCGGCAACAGAATGCGCCGGTAGTTTGCCTCAATGCCGTCAAATACTTGATTGATGCCTTGGTATAGGGGTTTGCGGGTCTCTTTGCATTCGAGAAGGTCGAATTGCAGAATTCGCCGGTGCAACGGATTAAGGAGACTTTGCAGTGCGCAGTTCACCGTCGTTTGCTCCGCGGCGCTGCGCGAAACGATGAGGTAATTTTGCGGGTTTGCGCGCTTCGTTTCGACATGCAGGAGCTGACGCCGTTCGTCCTGGTCCAGAAAGCGGTTGGGATTGAATTCGCGGTCAACCGGGATGTCGTCGTTCTGGTGGTCGCGCCAATGCTGATATGCCTTATAGATCACAGTCGGTCCGCTACCTTCGCGGTCTGCTATCAACTCCGGCGAAAAGGAATTGCAATACCATTCGTCGTTACCGGACTTTATAGAAAGGTGCGCTTCTTTCGGTTTCCCAATCATCGCGTTCCTATGCCCAATATTGCAGCTGCATTGTTGCTCTATGCATTTCTTTGTCTAATTTTCGTTCTTGCGAGGTCGATCAAACTTCAACTTAGCCATAAAACCGGCGTTTCGATGATTTTGGCCAGGTTAATCGATCTTCCCTGCTATTCTACAACCAATTCGAAGGCAGCCAGCGCCTAAGGGACTAATAATTATACAATTAATCTATAGGGGCAGTCTTATCCTTCCGATCGCCCGTTATAGTGACGAAATTTTCCTGCATCGAAAAGTAGAAAATAAAAAAATTTCTTCCCGTCGTCCAAATTCAGGGGCGCCTCCTTTGCCCGTTCAAGCTGTGCTACGGATTTCCGCCGAGCGGCCGCGAAGGGACCAACGTCGGTTACCGCGTCGCCACGGCCCGGAACGAGCCTGTCATCGTCGAAACCGCCGGAACGCATCGCAGAATTTGCGGATTGATATATCCTGCTACACTGTAGCTCTAAACCGTGCAGACACGGGCCTCTATGTGACCTTCTTGAGACGGGTCGCCAAGGTGCCTCAGTCTGAACGGACAATCGTTGCACAAAAAAGCGAACGAAGATTGGAGACAGAAAGGGAGGTACTATGAAAACCCCGAATGCAATCGTTATGGGGATGGCCGCAGCGCTGACGCTCGGCGTTATGTCGACGGCGCAGGCGGCGGAATATCCGCGTAAGCCGATTACCCTTGTTGTCGGCTTCGGTGCGGGCGGCGGCACGGATTCCTATGCCCGTGCGCTTGCCAGCGTAGCCCCGGAATACATCAACAACCAACCATTGATCGTGGTGAACAAGCCCGGCGGATCGGGTGTGCCGGCGGCGAAATTCGTCGCCGATGCCAAGCCCGACGGACACACACTGTATCTCGCTTCCGGCGGGTCTTTCTACTTCTCCACGGAATTCCGTAAAGCGCCCGTGGATCCGTTCAAGGACTTCAAGATCGCCTGTATGGTTGGCCGGCTGTTGCCTGCCGTCTTCGTGCACCAGGACAGTCATATCAAGACGGCCAAGCAATTGGTTACCGAGGCCAAAGCGAACCCCGGCAAGATGCGCTTCTCCACGCCGGGACGGACCAGTACTTGGGGTATCGCCGGACTTGCCTTCATCAAGCGCAACGGCATCAAGGCGCAAGATGTGCCGGCCAAGGGCGGCGCGCCGGCGCGGGGACTGTTGATCGGGAAACAGGTCGACTTCAGCGTGATCGGTATCCATTTGATCAACGGCTTCCAGGGTCAGGTGCGCGCGTTGGGATTGCTCTTCCCGGAACGTGATCCGAACAACAAGAACGTTCCGACCATGAAGGAAGAGGGCGTGGCCTACACCCAGGTCTTCACGCCGATGCTCGTCATGGCGCCCAAGGCGACGCCGGACGCAATCCTGCAGAAGTTCGACGCGTCCTGCGCGAAGATGACGGCCCATAAGGCATACGGCAGATTGCTGAAGAAGGCTGGGCTTCCGACGAAGTACCTCTCGGGCCCGAAGGCCGACACCTATTATCGAGGGCTGATTAAGGAATGGCAGCCGCTCGTGTCCGAACTCAAGAACGCGAAGAAAAAGAAGTAGCAGTCGGAACGGTATCGCGGCGCGCGGCGGGGAAGATCTCCCGCTGCGCGTCGCGGTTCCGATCGGCCGGCGGTGTGGAGAATCTGGTCGGGGAGACTGGATTCGAACCAGCGACATCGTGCTCCCAAAGCACGCACTCTACCAGGCTGAGCTACTCCCCGAGTCTCGGGATACCTAAGGAATACCGCCGGATTTAGCAAGCGCTCTTTGGCGTGTCCTGTCGCCGTGCCGGGCAGGGTCGGCGGTGCCCGGACTTGTAATTCGCGGGCGATTGGCCGAGGTTGCCCCTATCGGTCGATCAAGCGATGGGGAGACAGCCGTGACGCAGATCGCGAATAAGGAAGAAGCCGACCCTCAACCGGGCAACGAGCCGGATTGGGCGGCGCTGCGCCGGGAGTTTCCGACAACGGAGAGCTATGCCTATCTGGCGCTTGCCAACAAGGCACTGCTGCCGCGCCGGGTCGAGTCCGCGATGCAGGAATGGCTGGGCGATATCTTCGAGAATGCGGGCGAGACGGCCTTCTCGATGGCGCCGATCGAGGAGACCCGCGAGACCGTCGCCCGCGTGTTCGGCGCGCCGGCGGATTGCCTGTCGCTGATCAAGAACACGTCGGAAGGGATCAATATCGTCGCCAACGGCGTCGGCTTCGAGCCCGGCGACAACGTGGTGATCAGCGAATTCGAGCACGAGAACAATACTTTCCCGTGGCGTTATCTGGAACGGCGCGGCGTCGAGGTCCGCATGGTGCGGCCGTCGGCCGACGGGACCGTGCCGGTGTCAGCCTATGAGCCGCATGTGGATGACCGGACGCGTGTCGTGGCGGCGGCTTGGGTGTCCTACGGCAACGGCTTCCGCCAGGACCTTCCTGCGCTTGCCGAATTCTGTCACGCGCACGACGCGCTGTTGGTGGTGGACGGCATTCAGGCGGTCGGCATCCTTGCGGACCCCATCGGGTCGCTCGGTGCGGATGTGGTCATCGCCGGTGGGCATAAGGCGCAGTTCGGCCTTGCCGGGGCGGGTTTCATGTATATGCGAAAGGCGCTGATCAAAGAGATTTCACCGCCTTATGCGGCCAAGTTCAGTTTCACGTCGAACGACCGGTTCCAAGACGATCCCGTCCTGGCGGCGGACGGGCATCGTTTCGAATACGGCAATCCGAATTTCCTCGGCGTCTGGGTGCAGCGCCGGTCCGCCGAGTTCGTGGAATCCGTCGGGCTGGAGAATATCGAGGCCCGGGTGCGGCATCTGACCGACTATGTGATGGATCAGGCGGATGCGCGGGGCGTCACCGTCCGTACGCCGCGCGACTGGAAGCACCGGGCGGGGATCGTCAGCCTCGATCTCGGCGTCGATCACGAAACGTTGGTCGCGCGGCTGCAGGAAAAGAAGGTCGTTACCAGTTACAAGGACGGATTCGTCCGCCTGTCGCTCCACTTCTACAACAACGAAGCGGATATCGACCGGTTCTTCGACGTCGCGATCGGCTGAGCGATTCAATTCGGGAATATTCCAAAAAAGAAGCGCCCCGTAGGGGTCGGGGCGCTTTCAGAGTTGCTAGGGAGGTAAGCTTCCGTCGATCGGGGAGATCGATAAGCTTTGGGCTGAGGGGCCCAGGGCAGTTCAGTGCGGGGAACTCCTTTCGTGTCGGTTAGGCGGCGCGGCGGTAGGGGCGGTCCACGCCGTTGGCGATCATCGTGATGTGCGAGCGATGAAGACCGATGTCCTTCAGCATGCGGTTGTCCAGCGAATGCAAGGCGTGGGAGGTGTTGCGCGCGGTCATGCGATTGACGAACCGCCGGCCCATGCAGGTAATCTCGTTTAACATCGTGTTTACTCCTTGGCGTCTGGGGCCGTCGTGTGCCCGTTCTGTGTCCGTTGGGTCATTCCGTTGAATACCAATCTAAGGGCGTCCCGTTTCTGGGGTATTTCCCGAAATCGGGAAAATTGTTTCATTTGTTTCAGCGCCCGCGTCTCGGATTTGGGACGCTTGGCCGTTGATTTGATTGCTGAATTTCTAACGATGAAAGGATCCGAGAATGTCAGAGAGCAAGTTTGAACAGAACGAGGACTTCGATGCCGGGGTCGATCTGCGGAAACAGGTCCTGGGCGAGGCGCATGTGGAAGCGTCGCTCAGCCGGGCTGCCGCCGACCCGTTCATGAAGCCGATCCAGCAACTCACGACCGAGGTGGGCTGGGGTAAGGTTTGGGCAAGGCCGGGTCTTCCGCGTAATATCAGGAGCATGCTGAGCATTGCGTTGCTCGCCACGCTCGGCAAGCCCGACGAGCTGCAGCATCACATCTTGGGCGCGCTGAACAACGGCGTCACCAAGGACGAGATCATGGAGGTGCTGCTGCACACCACGGTGTATGCCGGGTTCCCTGTCGGGCTTCAGGGTTTCCGCACGGCGAAGGAATTCTTCGACGCGCAGGAAGAGGCGGAAGCCCGCAACGAGGAGGAAGAGATCGAATGACGGACAAGACGCTGGGCTTCATCGGCCTCGGCATGATGGGCGGCCCAATGGCGAAGAACCTGCTGGCCGCCGGATACCGGTTGCTGGTCCTCGATACGCGCCCGGAAGCGCTGGCGCCCGTGGTCGAGGCCGGCGGCGAAGCGATGGCCAGCCCGGCGGAGATCGCCTCGGTGGCCGAGACGGTGCTGGTCAGCCTGCCGACGCCGCCGGTGGTGGAACAGGTCGCGCTGGGGGCCGGCGGCCTGATCGAGGGCACGGCGATCAAGACCTATATCGACCTTTCGACGACTGGGCCCGTCATCGCCCGCAAGGTGGCCGCGGCGTTGACCGACAAGGGCATAGAATGCCTGGACGCACCGGTCAGCGGCGGTGAACGGGGCGCCACGGCGGGGACGTTGTCGCTGATGGTGTCGGGATCGAAAGACACCTATGCGGCGGCGCAGCCGATCCTCGAGGTGATCGGCAGGAAGAGCTTCTACATCGGCCCGGATGCGGGCATGGGGCAGACGGTCAAGGTCGCGAACAACTACCTGTCGGCGACGAGCAACCTGTCGGCGGCCGAGGCCACGGTCATGGGGGCGAAATCGGGGCTCGACCTGCAGACCATGCTCGACGTGATCAACGTCAGCAGCGGCCGGAACAACGCGACCGAGGACAAATACCCGACCTTCGTCGTGCCGCGCGATTTCCGCAGCATGCGGAGCGAGCTGATCCTCAAGGATATCACGCTGTTCACCGATGCCGCCGAGGAGCAGGGCGTGCCGACCTGGCTCGCCAGCGCCGTCCGGCAATTCCTGACCCACGCGGTTGGCCAGGGCCGCGGCGGCGATCCGTCGATCAGCCTGATCACGATGATCGAGGATTGGGCCGGTGTGCAGGTGAAAGCCGGGCAGGCGGCGCCGCCGGCGATCGAGGGCGGCGACGCGAATGACAAGCCGCCGGTCGGGTTTATCGGCCTCGGCGCCATGGGCGGGCCGATGGCCATGCGGTTGGTCGATGCGGGTTTTCCGCTGACCGTGTTCGATGTGCGGGCGGAGGCGATGCAGCCCTTCGTCGACAAGGGTGCCGTTGCCGCCGACAGCCCGAAAGCGGTCGCCGACGCGGTCGAGAATGTCATGGTGTGCCTGCCGATCCCGGACGTGGTGCGCCAGGTTGCCTTGGCCGATGACGGGTTGATCGCGGGCGGCAAGATCAAGCGATACGTGGATTTGTCGACCACCGGGGCGGTGACGGCGCGCGCCGTCGCGGCGGCATTGTCGGAAAAAGGGATCGCCTGTCTCGACTGCCCGGTCAGCGGCGGGGTGTCCGGGGCCGAGGCGGGGACGCTCTCGCTCATGCAATCCGGCGACAAAACCGTCGCGGCGGCGCTGAAGCCGGCCTTTGCGGCGATCGGCGAAAATCCCTTCTACATCGGCGAGGCCCCCGGGTTGGGCCAGACCATGAAGGTGGCGAACAACTACCTGTCGGCGACGGCCAACATCGCCTGCGCGGAGGCGCTGGTCATGGGCGTGAAGGCGGGGATCGACCCGGCGGTCATGCTCGACGTGATCAACGCCAGCAGCGGCCGCAGCGACGTTAGCGAAATCCGCTACCCGACCTATGTCCTGCCGCGGGATTTCACCAAGGGCTTCAAGCAGCGCTTGTTGCACAAGGACGTGAAGCTGTGTATGGAGGAGGCCGCCGCGCAGGGTGTCCCCATGTTGATCGGCAACACGGTCAGGCAGTTCCTGACCTATGCCGTGAGCCAGGGCACCGGCGACGAGGTGTCGGTCTCGCTGATCAAACATATCGAAGGCTGGGCCGGTGTCGAAGTCCGCGGCGACGCGGGGAAAAAGTAGGGCAGCAGGGACAGTCATGAGCAAGCATGTTCGAATTTTTCAACCGGCGAAGACCGCGATGCAGTCGGGCCGGCGGAAAACCAAGGACTGGGTCATGGTCTTCGAACCGTCCGACGCGTCGCGGCCGGACCCGATCATCGGCTGGAACGGCTCGGCGGACACCAGCCGGCAGGTCCGGCTGACCTTCGATTCGAAGGAAGACGCCATCGCGCATGCCCGCAAGAACGGCTACACCTACACCGTGCGCGAGCCGAAACAGCGGCGCATCAAGCCCAAGGCCTACGCCGACAATTTCGCCTATTCGCGCCTCCAGCCCTGGACCCACTGACCGCCCATTGACCGCCGCCGGGACACGAAAGTCTAGCGACCGCGCCGGACTTTTCTGATATGGATAGCCCGTTTTCGGCGGGCCCCGTAGCTCAACCGGATAGAGCGGCGGACTTCTAATCCGCAGGTTGGAGGTTCGAGTCCTCCCGGGGTCGCCAAGCTACTTTCATCGGGAAATAGGGGTTTTCTGAGGGGCTCGTCACGGGTCTTTCTCACAGGTTTGCCTGAAGTCCCCAGAAGCGGAAGTCATAGGACGCGCTTGGAATGTCCGTTCCTGCGGCTAGTGGTTTTGCCCGGTTTTCGTGGACACCTAGAATGAGGCGTGTTGAGCGCCGGGAGGTGTCAATTGACGAAGCCGAAGCGATACAAGCGCTATAGCGCGGAGTTCAAGCGGGAAGCGATCCTTAGAGCGAGCGAGGAAGGCTTAACGGACAAAGCCGTGTGCGATGAGCTGGGGATCAGCACCCGGCAGTTTCGCCGCTGGCGGGACGAGCTGGAGCTGTTGGGTAAAGAAGCGTTTCCCGGCCAAGGGCGAACCCGCGATCAAGAGCTCGCAGCGCTGAAGCGTGAGCTGGCTCAGGTGAAGAAGGAACGGGATTTTTTAAAGGAAGCGGCGGCGTACTTTGCCAAGCAGTCGAAGTGAGGTACGCGTGCATTGATCGCCGCCGCGATCGCTATCCGGTGCGCATGATGTGTCGCCTGTTGAAGGTCTCGGCAAGCGGCTACTACGCCTGGCGAACCCGACCGGAGAGCCCTCGAGCGAAGCGAGATCGAGATCTGATGGCCAAGATCAGGCGCGTCCACGACGTCAGCAAAGGGGTCTATGGCAGCCCGCGCGTTCACGCGGAGTTGGTTGCTGAGGGTGTTGCCGTGGGACGACACAAAGTCGCGCGTCTGATGCGCCTGGAGCGGCTTAGGGGATGTCCAAAGCGGCGCTTTCGGGTCACGACGCAACGAGAGCCAGCGCATCCGGTTGCGAAGAATCTGCTGAAGCAGGACTTCAAAGCCAAGGCGCCGAACCAACGTTGGGCGGCCGACATCACCTACATCTCGACAGGTCAGGGCTGGCTGTACCTGGCGGTGGTGATGGACCTCTACTCCCGTCGCATCGTGGGCTGGTCGATGAGTCATTGGATGAGCCGACACCTGGTTGTCGATGCCTTGCGGATGGCAAT
The DNA here is from genome assembly GCA_965228425.1 of Alphaproteobacteria bacterium. Lineage (GTDB taxonomy): Bacteria > Pseudomonadota > Alphaproteobacteria > UBA8366 > UBA8366 > JAJFJD01. The sequence goes on from OZ245815.1 coordinate 2,802,913, forward strand.
CGCTGCGCGCCAGCCGGACGGACCCCTGATCCACCACTCGGATCGCGGCGGCCAATACACGAGCGACGACTTCCGTGACGAGCTTGCCAAGCACGGCATCGAATGCAGCATGAGCGGTTCGGCAAACTGCTATGACAATGCCGTCGTCGAGAGCTTCTTTGGGTTACTCAAACGCGAGTGCGTGAACCGTGTTCGCTATCGAACCCGGGATGAGGCTCGTGCTGATCTGTTCGAGTACATCGAGGTGTTCTACAACCGAAAGCGACGCCATGGTTACCTTGGCAACGTGAGCCCGGCCGACTTCGAAGAGCAGTCAGCCGGATCTTTCGAAACCGTCCACTGAAACGGGGCAAAACGACTAGAGCAGACACCAATCTAGAACGACGGAATGTCCGCTAATAGCCATAAGCAGCCTTCTATCCACTAAGTACCGGAATTTTTTAAACTAGGGATTTTTTAAACTAGGGGAAGTGGCGCGAATCACCGAGAATCGAGCGGTGAGCTCGTAGGATAGTCAGCGTTATTTCATTTGAGAGTTATCGGGCTCTTCAAGACGGAGGTCGTCGGCCGCAGGGGCCCGTGGCACGGCCTCGACGCCGTCGAGTTCGCCACGCTCGAATGGGTCGACTGGCACAACAACCGACGCTTGCTCGAGCCGATCGGAAGCATCCCGCCCGCCGAGGCCGAAGCGCGCTACCTTGCTCTATCCCGTGAGCCTGCCATCGCGGCGTGACTCACACGAACCGGCCTCCGGCAAACCCGACGCAATCACAGCATGGCCACGAAGGCTCGTCCGTCCGAGGCTGGCCGCAGCATCGCGAAGCGCTTCGGTCTCCGCATGTGCCGTCGGGTCGCCACGGGCGACCACACGGTTCACGCCCTCTCCGACAACGGATCCGTTCGCGTCGACAACGAGCGGCGCGAACGGCGCGGCACCTGCGATTGCGCGTTCGGTCGCCATCTCGAGCGCGCGCGACGAGAGCGTCCAGGTTGGGCGGTTCGTGGAAGGGGGGCATCGTGTTCTTTCCCCATTGAGTGGGCCCGGGTTGCGCCGGCCCCTGTTTCAGGCCGCTTGCCGTTCGGCCGTGAGCCTCGCAACGAGCGTGTCGATCGACTGTTCGGCCTTGGCGAGCGAGGTCTGCAGACGATCGTCGGCGAACTCATCGTACTCCACGGCGATCGAATGCATCTGCGTGATGCCGATATATGCGAAGGGCGTCCGCACACCGGGCTCGACATGGTTGCTCTTTTCAAGTCGCTCGCCGGGGTCGTACCCAAAATCGCCGCGCGAGGAGAGAACGATCAGTTGTTTGCCTGCGGGCACCAACGGCCAATAGGGTTCGCCATCGCGGCTGCGGTCAAAGCCGAAGGTCCTGCCGACGCGCACGATGTTGTCGATATAGGCCTTGAACTGAGCCGGCACGCCAAAATTGTACATAGGCACCCCGGCAACGATCACGTCGGCGGTCAGCAATTCTTCGACAAGCGTATCGCTTTCGGCCAACGCCTCGTGCATCCACTCCTCGCGCTGATCGATCGGCGTGAAGGCGGCATGAATCCAGCGCCCGGTCACCGGAGCCGGAGGGGTCTGTCCAACGTCGCGGTAGAGGATTGGGTCGTGCGGCCGGGTGGTACGCCACGCGTCGACAAACTTCGCGCTCAGACGACGGCTGTGCGACCCGAAACGTGTTTCGTCCGACCGGCCGGTTCTGGCGCTTGAATCGATATGCAGAAGGGTGGGCATGTGAATTCTCCTGGTCCTGAGGCATGTCACCGGTTCCTGTGGGCCTCAATTTCTCATGCGTTTGCACGCCCTACAAAGGAGAGCTTCTAACCAATGACTGAGATAAAATCATCCATCTATCTATCCAGTCGATCGCCTGCCCGTGTGGTGCTGTCCAAGCGATTAGCGATCTGTTCGGGTGTCAATTGCCTGTCCTTCCTCTGAATAATCGCCTTGAGTCCTAAGCGAGAAAGCTCGAGGGGGCCAAATTCGAAATCTTCTTGGATGATGAAGTCGGGCTCATGTATCTTGAGGCATGCTTCACGCCATGCCATCCCTCATTTCGCTTCGCGCTTTCGAAGCCGCCGCCCGTCTCGGGAGCTTCAAGGGCGCCGCGGAGGAGCTTTCGGTTACACCTACCGCTGTCTCGCACCACATCCGTGGGCTCGAACAGGCGCTCGAGGTACAGCTGTTCGTTCGCCAGACACGCGCGGTGCACCTGACCGATACGGGTCGCCGCTTGTCCGGGCGGCTGGCCTCCGCCTTCACTGAGATCACCGATGCGCTTAGCGAGGTTCATGCCACCGAACACGACCTGGCGGTCACGACCACGCCGGCCTTCGCCGCACTCTGGCTGGTGCCGCGGATGGAGGTATTTCAGGCTGCGCATCCCGATATCCGCTTGCGGCTCGATACGGGAACGGCGCTTGTGGATCTTGCCCGGGACCGGCGGATTGATGTGGCCATCCGCTACGGCCTGGTGGAGGGCCCATTGGTGGCGCGTGCGTTTCCGCAAGAGCGGATCGGCCTTTATGGTGCGCCGGACATGGTTTCGGCGCTTGGCGGAAGACTGGATGGCGCCACGATTCTGAGCACGGTATGGGAGCAGCCAGGCCTGCCCCCTATGTCACCCGAAACTTGGATTGCGTCCGTGCCTGCCGATGACAGGCCCAAGCTGCGCCATTTCGAACAGGAACATCACGTCGTGCAGTGCGCGATCGCGGGACAAGGTTTGGCGCTTCTCAGCAACGTCCTCGTGGGGGATCTGTTGGCGGCCGGGCTGCTGACGGCCTTCCGGCCGGATATCCAGCTGCCTGGCCTCTCCTACGGCGTGCTCTGCCTGCCGGAGCGGGTTCGGGTGCGAAAGATCGCGCGCTTCATTCGCTGGCTTGAGGCGGCATTCGATCAGGACTGATCCGCGTCAGAGCGTTTTCGGCGGTAGTGTCGCCCATCTGCCCGAACGAGGCCGATGTCCGCTTTGGGTCATTTGGTTTTGCCCGGTTTTCGTGGACACCTAGAATGAGGCGTGTTGAGCGCCGGGAGGTGTCAATTGACGAAGCCGAAGCGATACAAGCGCTATAGCGCGGAGTTCAAGCGGGAAGCGATCCTTAGAGCGAGCGAGGAAGGCTTAACGGACAAAGCCGTGTGCGATGAGCTGGGGATCAGCACCCGGCAGTTTCGCCGCTGGCGGGACGAGCTGGAGCTGTTGGGTAAAGAAGCGTTTCCCGGCCAAGGGCGAACCCGCGATCAAGAGCTCGCAGCGCTGAAGCGTGAGCTGGCTCAGGTGAAGAAGGAACGGGATTTTTTAAAGGAAGCGGCGGCGTACTTTGCCAAGCAGTCGAAGTGAGGTACGCGTGCATTGATCGCCGCCGCGATCGCTATCCGGTGCGCATGATGTGTCGCCTGTTGAAGGTCTCGGCAAGCGGCTACTACGCCTGGCGAACCCGACCGGAGAGCCCTCGAGCGAAGCGAGATCGAGATCTGATGGCCAAGATCAGGCGCGTCCACGACGTCAGCAAAGGGGTCTATGGCAGCCCGCGCGTTCACGCGGAGTTGGTTGCTGAGGGTGTTGCCGTGGGACGACACAAAGTCGCGCGTCTGATGCGCCTGGAGCGGCTTAGGGGATGTCCAAAGCGGCGCTTTCGGGTCACGACGCAACGAGAGCCAGCGCATCCGGTTGCGAAGAATCTGCTGAAGCAGGACTTCAAAGCCAAGGCGCCGAACCAACGTTGGGCGGCCGACATCACCTACATCTCGACAGGTCAGGGCTGGCTGTACCTGGCGGTGGTGATGGACCTCTACTCCCGTCGCATCGTGGGCTGGTCGATGAGTCATTGGATGAGCCGACACCTGGTTGTCGATGCCTTGCGGATGGCAATCGCTGCGCGCCAGCCGGACGGACCCCTGATCCACCACTCGGATCGCGGCGGCCAATACACGAGCGACGACTTCCGTGACGAGCTTGCCAAGCACGGCATCGAATGCAGCATGAGCGGTTCGGCAAACTGCTATGACAATGCCGTCGTCGAGAGCTTCTTTGGGTTACTCAAACGCGAGTGCGTGAACCGTGTTCGCTATCGAACCCGGGATGAGGCTCGTGCTGATCTGTTCGAGTACATCGAGGTGTTCTACAACCGAAAGCGACGCCATGGTTACCTTGGCAACGTGAGCCCGGCCGACTTCGAAGAGCAGTCAGCCGGATCTTTCGAAACCGTCCACTGAAACGGGGCAAAACGAATTAGCGGAAGTCGAGCGAGGCAGCATGTATTTCCGCTTTCGGTGGAAGACCGGACTTGGCTAGTCAGCGCTATTATGTCCGCTCCGCCACCAATCGTGGACTTTAGAACCAAGCGAGTCCGCGGAAGCGCTTGGCCTTTCCTCCACCAATGCCGCTGACCGAACTCTTTCTTGGTCCGGTTCTCCGCTCTGCGGAACCGTTGCTTGGCCCTGGCGTCAGCTAGGAATTCCAGGTGGTCCTCAATCATGGGGTCCATTGCTAGTCGGGGTCGCCAATCCGCTAAATCTTGAACATTTCCCCTACGCCGATCAATCCGTCTCGACCGTGCCGACCACGGTGAGTGTCCCGTCGCGTGCCCGGCGGAGGACGATTAGCTCGCCGGAGGCGGGGAAGATGTCGGTCAGGGCCGTGATGTTGACCTGATGCGTGACCAGGACCGTCGGTGTGGTGAGCGGCTGGTCCTTGATCCAGTTCTGTAAAGTGACCGTCTGGTCGTCCCGCCGGTCCATCGACTGGAAGAAGGAGTTCAGCGCGGGCAATTCGGTGATCTCGCCGAAGCCGAGCAATCGCGCGGTCTCCAGGCAGCGGCACCATTGGCTGGAATAGACCTTTGCCGTTGCCACGCCATTCGCCCGGAGCCGGGCGCCGATCCGCTTTGCCTGGTCGCGGCCGTCGTCCGATAGGTTGCGTTGCGTGGCACAATCCCGCAGTTGAAAGTTATCGGGATCACCGCCGCCCGGCGCCAGCGCGTGGCGCATGATGGCGAAATGCCCGGGCGAGCGGAGCGCTTGCCACAGCGCCGCCTCGTCGGCGGCGGCCGTCTGTATCCCTGCCGACAGGGTCATCAGGACGGCAGCGAACCTTACAAAGAATTTAGGGAAGGCGTAACCCGTTGGACGGGCGAAGGCATTTCCGGCGCGTGTTCGTCGCATTGCGGTTTCTCTCATGATCGATTGATCCGCTCCCCGTGGGGTCCCGTAGAGGGTGGTGTTGTTCATCGGAACTTAAACCCCCTGAGGAGGCACATCGTGGATAAAATTCGTCGTTTTCTGGTTGTCGCGGTCGCGGCAACGCCGATTATCTTCGGCGCGGTCGCGGCCAAGGCCGCCGACATCGTCGACACCGCCGTTTCGGCCGGCAAGTTCAACACGCTTGTCACCGCGGTGAAGGCCGCCGGTCTGGTCGAAACGCTGAAGGGCGATGGCCCCTTTACGGTGTTCGCGCCGACCGACGCAGCGTTCGCCAAGCTGCCGAAGGGCACCGTGGAAGACCTGTTGAAGCCGGAGAACAAAGAGAAGCTCGTTGCCGTGCTGACCTATCATGTGGTGCCCGGCAAGATCATGTCCGGCGACATCGCGGGCAAGAGCCAGATGGTCAAGACGGTTCAGGGCAGCAAACTCTCGGTTGACGCGACCAAGGGCGTGAAGGTCGACAATGCCAAGGTGATCTCCGCCGACGTTGCCGCGTCGAACGGCGTGATCCATGTGATCGATACGGTCGTTCTCCCCAAGTAACGACTTCTTCCCAAGTTACGACTGGGAAAACCACACACCGTTACCGTAAGGCTGGCGTTTCGCCGGCCTTACGTCGTGCGGGAGCGGGGCGATGGGCCGGGTGCCTCCACCATTCTCCAACTCCGCCAATGTGCCGGCCGGGCGCGCACCACGGGTTCGAGCCATGCGGCGAAGGCCGCCGCGACATCTGCGGGGCTTTCACTCGCCGAGGCTATCGGAGCGCCGATATGCGTCGTATACCGCCAGTAGCCATCGCGGACGGTGTAGACCGGCAGCAGCACCGAATCGGTCAGCCGGGCAAGTTCCACGGGGCCGGTCGGGATACGGATTGTGCCTCTTAGAAAGGGTCGCTCGACGAGTTGGCTGGCCTGCGTCCCGAGCGTGATCGAGACAATGCCGTTCTTGTGGAGCCGCCGGCGTATCGCCATCAGTGCGGGTAGGGTGTCGTCGCCCTTAATTTGGATGCGGTCCAGCAGATACCGGTCCTCGATCCGGGTCTGAATCCGGTTCAGGACCGACATGCCGAAGCGGGAATTCGAGAACCCGTGGGTCGGCCGGCTCAGATGGCTCACTTTGTATCGGTGCCGCGCCAACGTCATTTTCGTCATTTGCCCGCTGTAGACGAAATAGCTTGTCCACAGGATCACGCCTTTGCGCCGGGCGAGGGCGTCGCGCAGATGCTGTTCGCCGTCGATCCGCGTTTCCGGCCGCCAGCCGCCCGGCCGATAGTCGCGAAAAAGCTGAAGCCGGTCCTCGTAGTTGGCGGCCACGCTCGCTTGGACGATGTCGGCCGGCGGTGGTGTGTCGCCGAGCATGGCGGCGAACATTTCAGTCTGCCGGGCTATTTCGTCCGGCCGGATACGCCGGTCGAGCGCCGCCAACGCGACCGCCAGACGCGGCCAGAAAACTGACGGGACGATCCAGGAAAAGACGCCGACGACAAGCAGCCGCAGCGTTTGCACAAGGTCGTTAGCGGTGATCATTGGCGGCGCATGCGCGGTCCCGCCGGGCGGTTCCGATTTTTCCATGGACTATGCCTTTTCCGGACCCTCTAATATTCCGCTATTACCCGGTGAATGTTATGCCGCGTCGTTGTCGTCACGTCGTGCGCTGCTTATGCGGCGGATCCGTAAGGTGCGTAGCAACCGTGTTTTTGAACCATGTCGATAAGCTTGAGACCACGTATCATCGACTGCCGGTATGGCTACAAAATGTCGCCCTGAGCGGTCTTGGGTACCATATAAAGTTCAAACGATATAACGGCGCGTTTTTTCGGGCGCTTCAGGATATGCAGGCGCGCGACGATTGGGAGAAGTATCGATTCGGATCGTGCGGGGCACCTGTTATTCGGATCGCGATGAATCGCGTATTCGATCGTTGGCCGAGCGCCAGCTGGGTACCGGGGTTAGCATTCGGTTCGAGTATGTCGAGGCTATCGAGCGCGGCCCGTCCGGAAAGATGCGCCACGTACTTTCGCATCTTCCCGAAGGACAGCTCTGACCCAGCGAATGCCTATATCGGATTATTGGACGGTGTCGGCATCTTCCTTATGCATCAGCGCAACGGGAAATGTCGACTCGACCCCAAGGGGGAGGTGGTAGTCGGCGGTTCGCCGGTAGCCGAGTTTCCGATAAAGGGGAATTCCCGTGAGCGTCGCGGCGATTTCGAAAGCGTCGAATCCAACGAGACGCGCGTTCGACTCGGCGGTCCGCACGAGGCGGCGGCCAATTCCCAAGCCGTTCCATCCGGGTTTCACGAACACGGACCGAATGGCCGCATAACTCGTCGAGGGGTGGCGCAATTCGATCAACCGCTGATCGAGCACGCTGCGCACCTTCAAGAATTGGGCCCGGGCGCCCCAGCCGCCGCATCCGACGATTTCGCCCCATACGTCGGCAACGAAGTAGGTTCGGTCGGCGATCAATTGTTCGTCCAGCACGGCAAATCCGTGAACATCGCATGCCCGATCGATCACGTCGGTGGCATAGTCCCGGCGGCAGAGGTGTTTGGCGGATTGATGGATCAGGTATCGAAGAGCCGGCGCGTCTTCGGGGCGCGCGTGCCGGATGGTCGGATGTGGAATCGTCATGAATTCTCCGTTCAGGGTCGCGCCGAATTCCGGCGCGGCGCAAACCCTAGTCCGGACACATTTCGCGCCTGTTTCGGTTCGCAAATAGTTTCGTTTCAAATGTGTCCACAGAGGTCGCAGGGCCACCGCTAGGAGAAGAGACCGGCAACCATGACCCATATGATTGCGAGCGGTCCGAGATACTTGCAGGCGACGCCCCAAACGCGCAGCGGGATGGCGATACGCTCGCCGGTCTGAAGGTGCATGAGTTCCCGGGCAAGACGGGGATAGACCACCCATCCCGCAAACAAACTGAGCAGGATCGACCCGAGCGGCATGATGACTTTCGTCGTGGCACCGTCCATGAAATCCATGACGCCGAGGCCGAAGAGGGTGAAGTCGCTCCAAACGCCGAGCGAGAGCGATGAGGGAATGCCCAAGATGAATATGACGACACCCAACAAGAGGGCCGCGCCGGAGCGGCTCACGCCATGCTCGTCGATCAGATAGGCGACCGCGACCTCGAGCAGCGATACCGCCGATGTAAGGGCGGCGACCGCGAGTAAAACGAAGAAAGCGACGGCGAAGAGCGGGCCGCCGGGCATTTGTCCGAAGATGGTGGGCAGCGTGACGAATGTCAGCCCTGGACCGGCCGCGGGATCGAGCCCGAAAGCGAACACGGCCGAGAAAATCATTAATCCGGCCAGGAACGCGACCCCGCTGTCGATGACGGCGATCCAGGCGGCGGATTTCGGAAGGCTTTCACGCATGCTGAGATACGAGCCATAGGTGATCATCGCACCGAGACCAACGGACAACGAAAAGAAAGCCTGAGATAAGGCGGCGATCACCGTGCCGCCGGTCACCTTCTGAAAATCGGGCTGTAGATAGAAGGCCAGACCGGCCCCGGCGTTCGGCAGGGTGAGCGCCCGGCCGACGAGGACGAGCAAAAGGATAAACAGGGCCGGCATGAGGAGCTTGCTCGTCGCTTCGATCCCACTTGCGACGCCGCGCATTACGACGAGGATCGTCAGGGCCATGAACGCACCGTGATAGGCCAAAGGCTTGAGAGGATCGGCAATCAGCGTGGTGAACGTCTGCCCGGCGCTCGTTGCCGTCGCGCCGTCCAGTCCGCCGGTAACCGCCTTGACGATATAGGCAAGCGTCCAACCCCCAACGACACTGTAGAAGGACAGGACGAAGAAAGCCGCGGCGACCCCGAAATACCCGGCGGCGTGCCACCGGCCGCCGCCCAAGACGCGGAAGGCCCCCGCCGGCTGGCGCTTGGCGGCGCGGCCAATCGTCAACTCCGCCAAAAGGATGCTGATGCCGATGGTGAAGACGAAGATCAAATAGAGCGCGAGAAACACGCCGCCGCCATGTTCCCCGGCGAGATAGGGAAAACGCCAGACATTGCCCAAGCCCACCGCCGACCCGGCGGCCGCCAGGATGAACCCGGTTCGTGATTTCCATTGTTCGCGTTCGTGCATGGCGGTGTTCTGTACCTCTTCCGGACCGGCGGAATGCTGCGGCAGTGGCGACTGATTGCCGAAACCCGTCCTGGGAATCAAGCGGCGTTACAACTGAAACAGTCTCGCATGAGGCGGGACATAGGACAGAAACATTCGCGCGGTACGCTGCGCGGAAGATTTGGCGTTCAAAAAAGCCCGGCAAGAATTGCCGGTAATCGACGGAGGACGTGCGGCAAGGCCACGGGTGATCTTAAAGGAGACAAGACAATGTGGCCTGATACTGACGTTGTAGCGACACGTGAAACCGAACTGGCGACTGCCGGGCACCGCACCGGTGCAATTCGGCAAGACTTTCCCGACCAGGAAGTCATCGATTACTACCTCGCCAAGGCGAACGCCATGCGGGCACGCAGTTTCCGCTGGGCAATTTCCCGCGGTTGGAAAGCGATGAGCCGCTTCGTCCGTCGCCAACTGTCGCCGTGCAGACGCGTTAAGCTTCCATCGAGCACGGCGTAGCGATTGCACCCAAATATTTAGACGAAATCGTGAGTTTGGAGCGGTTCGGCCGGTAATGCCGAGCCGCTCCGGACGGTCGGGCGTGGGGTGACCGAGGCTATGCCGTTTTGAGGGTTTGGACCGGTATTTCGGGCAGTTGTTCTCGCGCCTCCAAACGCCTTTGGACGCTCTTTTCGCGAAGATCGAGCGCTTGGCGGTAGAGGTTGGCGGCAATCTCGATGTCGCCGGCGTTGTGGAATAGTTGTCCGGCCCGTTCGCAGAGATCGACCGAATCCGGCTTGAGCTTGAGCGCTTTCAACATTGCCGATTTGGCCTTATCGCTTTCGGAAGTTTGCACAAGCAACTCGGCCAAATCCGCGTGGGCGCCCGCATCGTCCGGATCGAGCGCGATGGCGCGCCATAGGCAATTGGTCGCTTCGTCGGTGCGTCCGGCCTTCTTCAGGACGGCTGCCAGGTTCACGTAGTAGTTTGCTTGCCCGCCGGTGAGACCTATCGCCCTTAAGATCATTTTTTCCGCGGCTTCGGGCCGGTTGGCTTGATGCGCGATCAGGCCCAGCAAATGCCAGGCGTCCGCATTGTCGGGGTCCTTGCCGACGATGTCTTGGTAGATCGCCGTGGCCTCTTCCAGGCGGCCGGTCATTTGCAGCCGGAGGGCCACTTCCATCGGGTCTTCTTTGTTTTCCGGATGAACTAGCGGGCGGACGTCGATATCGACGACGCCGTCATTCTCTTCGATGCGCTCGGCCATTGCATTGAATTCGCGCTTGATGACGTCGAAATGATCGGGTTCCCACACGAGACGCTGGTAGGCGGTGGCCTGTGGGATTTGCCCGCCGATTTTGAAACCGAGCGACTGCACGTGAACGCTTGAAGTATTTGCGAATTCCTCCGTCACCATCTTGAACATGATGAAGCGAATATCGCTGCTGAGCATGCCGAGTACGCTGGGACCATTCGGAATGACTAGGTTGAGCCAGCTTTGTTCATAGAGTGCGATGCGCAGGTCGATGTGCAGGGACGCGGCCTCGCACGTTAAGAAGTCTGCCAGGTCGCCGATCGGTGATTCGCCGAACCGCTCGGTGTCACGGACGAAGATCGGACAATATGTCTCGGTGTCCAGCGAGTGCGCAAATGCGACCCAGTCTTCGATGTTGCTATTGCGTACGGCGCCGTGGCTGCTCTCCCGGAGGGTTATCGTAACCGGCCGTCTGCCGTCGGTTCGGTTCGCGAGCCACGTTCTCATGAAATCGGTCGCTTGCGAGGTTGGGCGCACATGGGGAATTTTTTCGCCACAGGCCGCGGCCGCGGTCACACCGCCCCAAAGGAAATCCCCGACCGGGTTATCAACCGAATAGGCTGTCGGAAAGATGGGCCCGGCAGATCGTTCCTCGATCCGGAGCGCTTCCTCTCGATTTGCACAAACGGAAACAGATACACCAGGTCCGAAGAGCCAACATCCGGGTAAGACGATGTTCAGAATACGCCATTGTTTCTGTGCGAGACCGTATGCCAAGTCGTCTTTGCGAAAGCCGTCCTTGTCACCAGGCACGATGACAAAATGAATGGTCGCGCAATCCTGCCTGGCTCGTTCCATCTCCGCGAGAGCGGCAAACACGACGAAGTCGAATGTGATAGGACAAACTTGTAGATCAAAAAAGGCCGTCAGCGGGTTGGTAGGTGCGACATTCATAGTCTCAGCATATTCACAGCTTGACGATATGGCGTCGGCCATTGAGAAAACCAGGCCAGTGATTTTACGGAGCTAACATTGATATGACCGACCGCAAAGAGCAATGGGAAAAGGTGACGGCGCTCAACATCGACGAGAGCGTGCGGCTGGGGCCGATTTATTCGGAGTTCCTGTTGTCTGATCCGAAGTGCTTTGGCTTTGTTCTCGCGCGCTACAAGTTCGCCGCGAAGATGTTAGCGCGGAAGAAAAGCATCATTGAAATCGGCTGCGGTGAAGGCATTGGTGCACTGATGCTGGCCGGTGAAACCAAAGCGGACGTGGTCGGGTTGGATTTTGATGAGGCACAAATTGATCTAGCAAATCAATGTTTTAAGCAAAGTTTTGATAGGTTTAGGCCCGGCGAACGAGAGCGACTTCACTATACATGCCAGGATTTTACGACCGCTGGCGATGGTCTCGGCAAGTTCGAAGGCCTTGTTTCGATAGATGTGATTGAACATGTGCCGGCGGGCGAGGACGAGCATCGCTTCCTTACCAACTGCGTCAATCATCTGCTTGAGAATGGTGTGGCGATCATCGGCACGCCGAATGACTATGCGAGCGCCTATGCGTCCGAACGCAGTCAGATCGGTCATATAAACCTCTTCAAACCCGACCGATTCGTTGAAACGCTCGAGAACTATTTCTCAAACGTGTTCCTGATGTCGATGAATGATGAAATGGTGCATACCGGTTACGACAAGATGGCCCATTATCTAATGGCCGTGTGCGTGAAGTAACCGCTCGCCGATGGATATTATCCCGTCTCACATTGGTATCGACTTCGACAACACGATCGCGGACTACGATCATTTGTTCGTTGAAGAAGGCGTTCGTGCTGGGTGGTATCCGTCGGCAATTGCTGGAACGAAACAGTCGGTTCGGAATCATGTCCGCGCGGCGCATACGGACGGCGAGGAGAACTGGCAAATTCTGCAGGCAAGGGTATACGCTCATCGGATGTCGGACGCGCGCGTGATGGATGGCTTTGGCGATTTTCTGACAGGCTGTGCCGACCACGATATCGATGTGTCGATCGTCAGCCACAAAACGCGTTACGCCAGACGCGACGACACTCGGACCGATCTTCGCGAAGCAGCACTCTCATGGCTCGCCCAACAGGGGTTTCTTGATCGTGGCAGGTTCGGCCTCACGCGCGATCGCATCTATTTCGAAGCGACGCGGACCGAAAAGATCGCCCGGATTGCAAAAATATCCTGCAGCGACTTCATCGACGATTTGATCGAGGTTCTAACCGAGCCGGCATTTCCGGGCGGTGTCCGCAAACACTTGCTGGCGCGGCAGGAAGAGGAATTCCGGCAAGAGGGTATCGCGGTTCATCCTTCCTGGCGACATATAGCCGATGCCCTGTTTTGATCCGCTGAACGTTGCCGAGCAGCTACTCAATCGACCGGTCATGTCGTTGGAGGCCGTGACGGGAGGCCGCAACGCTGACGTTTGGAAGGTGCGGTGCGGGGCCGGTGATTTTGCCTTGAAGCATTACCGTCAAGCGGATGGGGATATCCGGCGTCAAACGGAATGTGGCGCGTTGGAATTCTTGGCCAATAACGCCGTGCAGCACGTTCCGCGTGTCCACGCCGTGCGGACCAAGCCGGATGTCGCGCTGCTGTCATGGCTCAACGGCATGCCGGTCGATCCGATCGAACCGTCCCATATCGCGCACTGCGTGGATTTCGTCCGCGAACTGCGCCGGCTGTCACGGTCCCGCGCCGCCGGGGGATTGCCGCTGGCGAAGGAGGCTTGTTTGTCGGGTTTGGAGATCGTCCGCCAAATAGAGGGGCGGGTGTGGCGGTTAGAGCAAATCGAAGAGCTGGGCGCAGGCGTTGCGGCCTTCCTTGCCGATGAGCTTTGGCCTTGTTTGGCCGCTGCGCGGGGACCGGCGGAAGCATGGCATGACGACCTGCCGGTTCGACATCGCACCTTGAGTCCGTCGGATTTCGGATGCCACAACGCTGTGGTCTTGGCCGATGGAAGCCTTGGTTTCCTCGACTTTGAGTATTTCGGATGGGACGATCCGGTAAAGCTGGTGGCGGATTTCATCCTACATCCGGGAATGTCGTTAACCGAGGACCTAACCCGTGAGTTCAAAAGACTGGCTGTTCCGTTATTTGCTGACGACCAAGAGTTCATGGATCGGTTTCAGGCATTCTTGCCGCTCTATCGCATTCGCTGGTCGCTGATCGTACTGAACCCGTTGATTGCACTTTCCACCGCGGACAAGCCATCGGGCGACGAAAGCGATAAGATCGCGCGGGAGTGTTTGATGAAATCACGACGTCTTCTGAATGAGACGGCGTTGAGTTTGTGTTGAGGAGTTAGAATGCCGGGACATTCACCCCGTATCGCTCAGACTGTGTTGGATCGGCGCGCGATCGATCTGCGGCAGATGGTCATCGACGCGCTCGAAGGTGGCGGTCGGGGGCATATCGGCTCGACCATGTCGCTGATCGAAATTTTGCGTGTCCTGTATGACAACATCCTAACCATACGGCCATCCGAACCGGACTGGCCCGAGCGGGACCGCCTCATCCTGAGCAAGGGGCACGGCTGTATCGCACAGTATGTCTTGCTGGCCGACAAAGGGTATTTCGACCGTTCCGAACTTTGGGGGTTCTGCAGCGCCGAAAGCCGCTTAGGGGGGCATCCGGAGCGGGGCAAGCTGCCCGGCGTAGAAGCATCGACTGGCGCCCTGGGGCATGGCCTTCCGATCGGAGTAGGGCTTGCGATCGCGCAGCGGATGCGCCGGCGGCAGAGCCGGGTTTTCGTGATTTGCGGCGACGGGGAAATAAACGAGGGTTCGGTATGGGAATCGGCGATGAGTGCGGCCAAGCATGGACTTGGAAACCTTACAGTGGCGATCGACTACAACAAGATTCAATCCGCCGGGTTTACCGACGACATCCTGCCGCTGGAGCCATTGCTCGATAAATGGCGCGCTTTCGGTTTCGAAGCACATGAAGTCGATGGACATGACGTGGCTGCATTGCGCCGTGTCTTCCGGCAGCCCGGACGGGAACCCGAACGGCCGACCGCCGTGATTTGTCATACGATCAAAGGCAAAGGGATCTCCTTTGCGGAGAACGACCCGGCTTGGCACCACAAATCGCGCCTTTCGTCGGAAGAGATAGACCGTATGCGCAGCACCCTGGAGCAACAGGTGGACGGCAATGCGTAAGACATCGCTGGAGATGGTGCACGAGTTGGCGCGTATGGATGACCGTGTCGTTTTCATTGGGTCGGACCTGGGGCCGGACACGCTGGTGGACATGCGCGACGAGATGCCCGACCGTTTCTTCATGGAAGGCGTCAGCGAGGCACATGTGATCGGCATGGCCGCCGGTCTCGCCATGGAAGGATACATTCCCTACGTCAACACGATCGCAACCTTCCTGACCCGACGTTGTTTCGAGCAGGTGGCGCTCGATCTTTGTTTACAGAATCTGCCGGTGCGTCTGATTGCGAATGGTGGCGGCCTCGTCTATGCGCCGCTGGGGCCGACGCATCTTGCCATCGAAGACCTATCGATCATGCGCACGCTGCCCAATATGGCGGTGACGGCGGTAGCGGATTCAGCGGAAATGCGCCGGATGATGCGGGCGAGCCTCGATTGGCCGGGTCCCCTCTATATTCGTCTTGGCAAGGGCGGGGATCCGGTCGTTACCGCGGACGGCGGCGACTTTACGATCGGGAAGAGCTATCCGTTGCGGCCGGCGGGTAAAGTCGGGTTCATCTCGACCGGGGTCATGACCAATCGGGCCCTCGCGGCGGCGGACATTTTGGCGGAGAAGGGAATATCGGCAGGTGTTCTCCACCTCCCGACCGTGAAGCCGCTGGACGAAGCCGGCGCTATTGCCTTTGCGAAGGATGTCGACCTCGTCGTCACGGTGGAAGAGAATGTCTTGGCCGGCGGGGTCGGGGCCGCGATCCTGGAGTGTTTTTCAAATGACGGATTGCTGAAACGAATCAATATGATGCGATGTGGCATTCCCGATGAATTTGCATCGCAATATGGCAGTCAGGATTCTCTGCTTGAACTCTACGGCCTTCAGCCGCAGCAGTTGGCTGAAAATATCGCAAATTCAATACGGTAAGGAAGATTTCAGAGACCCCACATCGGCAGCTTGCCGAGCCTTGCTATTGCGTCTTATTAAGATCGTTTAGCAACTCCAATCTTTCAGCTAGGCTCCCGTCAGAACAGATTGGTCAGCCATCGGTGACCATCAACTATTGGGGAACGCCGAATTGCATCAAGACAGCTACCAGATGGACGGTCACAAACTGCTTTGGCACTTGGATCGTGTCGCGGAATGGCAGGCGGGTGAACGCGTTGCGCCGCTGCACGTCGATATGGGCATCAGCGCCGGATGCAATATGGCGTGCACTTATTGTTATGGCGTCATCCAGGGCCGTACCGGTTTCGGGACCGACGTCAAGGGACGGTTCAACATGCCGGAGGAAGCGATCATGCGATTCTTCCGCGACGCGAAGGATGTCGGCATCCGGTCGATCGCGTTGATCGGCGAAGGGGAGAACACCCTCAATCCCGCGCTATACAATGTGATCGAGTATGCGAAGGAGATCGGACTCGACCTGGGGCTCGCGACGAACGGCGTTCGAATATCGCAAGACGAGGCCGAGTTGGAAACGTTGCTGACCGGGCTGACATGGCTTCGCGTCAACATCAGCGCGGCTACACCGGAATCCTTCGAGCGGATCCATCAGGTCAAGCAATATGCCCGCGTCGTCGACAATATCGACCGGATGGTCAAGGCGAAGAAGAAACACGGTTATCCGTGTACCATCGGCATGCAGATGGTCATGACGAAGGAAAATTTCGGCGAAGTCGTGCCGCTGGCCGAACTAGGCGGACAATTGGACGCCGACTACTTCGTCATCAAACCGTGCTCGGATACGGACGACAAGGAACTCGACTCGCCCGATGAGGAATACATCGAGAACTGGGACATATTCGAAAATGCGAAGAAGTACAGCAAGCCCGGCGGCTATGAGGTGATCCCGAAATTCGAAAAGTTGGGAAATCTAGGCCATAAAGACTATGACGTGTGTTTCGGTACGCAGTTCATCATCGCGGTAAGCGGAACCGGCAATGTCTTTCCGTGCGGTCATTGGTTCGATGTCCGGCAGGATGAATTTCTGATGGGCAATATCATCGACAATTCCTTCAAGGACATCTTCGCATCCGACCGGTATTGGGACGTGCAATCGAAGATCCAGACCGTGAACGTGAACAAGGATTGCGAGAGCAACTGCCGGCAGCATTACGTCAACCGGTTTTTGTCTGGGCTTAACGACGTGCCGCAGCACAAAAACTTCATCTGACCCGGGACGCGGCCAGGACCATTAAAACACCTGCGTCGGCACGATCACGTATTTCGGATTGAAGTCGCGAAGCCGGTTCATGATCGGTCGAACCGCATCCAGAGCCGTGATGACGACAGCGCTGTCCGAGAAATCGGTGTCGTCGTCGGGCCGGTGTATCCGGACGGGGATGTGCGGATAGGTAAGTCCCGGCCGGAACTTGCAGTCGTCATAAATTCCACTGAGAAACGACAGGTCGCTTTCCAGGTGATAGGCTAGGGTTGGTAGCATTTGCGCCGCACCATAGGCGCATACGTCGCCATCCTGCATCTCCAGCATGGCACGCAGCCCGGCCATCCGCTGCCGGAACAACTCATATTGGCGCGACAGCCCGTCCACATCGGGGCGAACTACAGATGGTGCCGCTTTCGCTTGGGCCGCCTTGGTGAATGCCACAATGAACGTGCCGCCCCAATTGCCCGGGTTGATCGTGTGGTCGAGATAGCTGCCGCCCGCGCGTTCCACCATCTTGAGGAAGGAACTCAAGTTGAAGTAATGGATGTGCTGGTGAAATACCTGATCGAACCGCAGATTCCGCGCCATCGCGTCCGCATCCGGCACCTCGATGACGAACAGCGCGTCATCGGCGGCGGCATCGATCAAACGCGTTAATTGTGTCAGGGGATCGGTGATGTGCTCCATATTATGCGTGGAAATCACCAAGTCTGGCTGGTCGGCCACATCCTTCGCCAGATCGACGTCTTCCAGGTAATTGCCGACCACCGCCATGTTGGGCGCCGCTTCGTCGGCCGATGGCGTTTTGCCTATCCAGATGGGATCGATACCGGTCACCTTTTCGGCGAGGGGTGCGAGCTGGTTCAGCAGCATCAAATCGTTGCAGCCGATCTCCAGGATCGAGCGGAAACGATGATCAGGTTTGACCTGCTTCAGGTAGTCTAGGATGAACCTGAAGGTGGTTGGGGTCAGATGGCTCGCCGACGACCGATGCGCATATCCGTCGCCGTAGAGATCGGGCGGCGGCAGGACATGGCCGAGTTGGGCATGGCCGCATTCGCCGCACACATTGTAGGACTGATCGAAACCCTGTGCGGGGCCGGAATCGCTTTCCGTTACGAAGACGCCGGTGATCGGAAAATTTGGGAGTGACGCAATTTCGGTCAGGTTCGGGTTGCCGCAGACTGAGCATTCGGCCAATTCGGCTATATTTGTTTCGCCCGTCATTTATGTCTCCAACGTATTCACGTAATCAGCTAACGCCCGTTCCCAATGCGCGAGCGGCGAGCGCTTATCAGACGAGATTGCCACTCTAAGCGGTTTCGGCGGTGTTGCCGGGAAGTCGGAATCTTTTGCCCGCTCAATATCGACATCTGCTCGTAAGAGATTTCTCAAGGTACAGACGAATTCATAATAATTGACCTCGCCCGCGTTAGCGACGTGAAACACGCCTGGGTCGGCTTTTGACTGCACCAAATCCAGAACCGCATTTGCCGCATGGAGCGCCCATGTTGGAGAATCCATTCGATCATCTGCGATACGGAGACTGTCTCCGGCGCGCAACCGGTCAATCATTTTTTCCACGAAACCTTGAGCTTGGTTCCTTCGGCGACCGTAGAGGGTCGGAAAACGTACCGCATAAGCCTGGGAGCAAAGGCTCAACGCCAAATACTCGCCTGCAAGTTTTGACGTTGCGTATATGCTATTTGGTCGTGGCACATCGATCTCGGTATAGGCGGATTCCTTTTTGCCATCGAAAACAAGATGAGTGCTCGTTTGCACGAAGATGCATTCGGCGTCGTTGCATGCCTTCGCAATACCCCGAACTGCGGTCGCATTTAGGGAAAACGCTTGGGTCGGATCGGCCTCGCACTTGCCAATATCAACCAATCCCGTTGAATTGATTACGACATCGGGTCGAAATTCTTGGATGGCGCGGACGACATCAATTGACCGCGAAACGTCGACGTCGCTGCTTGTCGGGCCGAAGAATTCGATTGAACGTTGGTTGCTGGCTTCTTCGAGTGACGAACCGAGTTGTCCGGAAGCACCGAGTGTGAGGACTCGCATTTTGGTCAATTTTCTCTGGTTCTTGGCATAGTGATTGCTTGTTTAGAAGTGCAAATTAGCAGATCGAATTTTTGCAAAACCAAGCTAGCCTATTGATACGAGATTCGAACGCAGTGCGTGCGACCCGTGACGTTGACCTTGCCGACCTGCTCGCAATTGGCCTTGAGCATCATGCCGCTGGGCGTCTTGATCAGGCGGATGCAATATATCAGGAAATTCTTCAGTTGAGCCCGGCTTTTACGGATGCTCTCACGTCCGCGGGCTTGTTGGCATATCAGCGGGAAAACTATCAGTCGGCAATTCGAACGCTGGTGCGCGCGATCAGAGTCAATCCGAACCACGCGGTCAGCGCCGGGTATCTGGGACTCTCGCTGCTGAAGATGCATCAATTGGATGCTGCCGTTTCTGTGTTAGGCCGGGCGGTATCGCTGGCGAGAGACAATGCCGAATTTCACCGTTGGTTGGGCTTGGCCGAGTTTGCGGTAGGCGATCTGCCAGCCGCGTCGGAGGCGTTTCTTTCGAGTTTGGCTTTGGATCCTGCGAATGAGGAATCCGGCGTTGTTTTGCTTCGTACGATTCGGAAGATAATTGCCGGCGATGATCCGACCGCATCAGTTGGCATCGTCAACAGACTTCACGATATGTCGACCAAGTTGCCGATGCCGTTGATCTATGATGCGGCTTTCCTCTTGTTCATAAATGGGTTTCACAAGGAATCTATTGCCGCATTCCGTCGCATATTGGATCGCGATCCTGGATTTGAGATCGCCCATGCTGCGATTATCGACGCGCTCTTCTTGCATTGCCCTGATGAGAACGTGGCGTTTGCCGAACTAGAACACTGGGCTGATATTCATGCGGAACCGGTGAAAAACGAGCAGCTCGGGCATGCTGTGCCGCAAAACACCGATCGCCGTATCAGGATCGGCTTTTCCTCCCTCCATTTCACCGATGCAAACACGTTCATCCATGTCTGGCCGGGATGGTTTGAGGGATATGACAAATCCCAGTTTGAGATTTTCGCATATGTTGACGAGCAAGCCCCGCTTTCTACGACAAGAGATTTCACAAGTCAGATCGATCATTGGCGGTATACGAAGAGTCTTGCCGATGCCGACTTGGCGGAGATGATTAGGGAAGACGGTATCGACATCCTGATCGACATATATGGTCGAGGGCCAGTGAACCGGATGGGCGTTCTCGCTCGCAAACCAGCTCCGATCCAAGTGGCATGGGGACCTATCTCGACAGGGCTAAAATCGGTTGACTATTTTCTGTCCGATCGCACCGTGATTCCGATAAGCGAATTCCATCGGTATGTGGAGAATATCGTTTGGTTGCCGGACAGCTATTTTGCATGGGTCCCGCCGATCACTGGCCCGTGTGCCCCGTCGCATCTCGGGCACCGCAATGAAGTTGTTTTTGGGTCCTTTAATCGCGAAGTAAAACTATCGGAAACGACGCTTTCAATTTGGGCGGAGATACTCCGGAATGTGCCGAATTCGAGATTGGTCTTCAAGGGCGTCGTCGCGGCGCGGCCAGGATTGCAAGCCCAGATAAGGGAACCGTTTATTTCCGCCGGCATCGCCCCAGATCGTTTGACGTATTTGGGGACGACGGATCAGGCCGGCCACCTCGCCGCCTACAGTCAGATTGATGTTCATTTGGATACATTCCCAGAGCAGGGCGGCGTGACGACGCTCGAGGCACTGTGGTCGGGCGTTCCGGTCGTCACTTGGTGTTTTGACAATCGGATCCTGTCGCGAACCGGGGCGACCATTTACGAGACTCTTGGGCTTACAGAATTGACCGCGCATAGTCGCGAGGAATATATCGACCTTGCGGTCAAACTTGCGAAAGATCCGCGGTGGCGGCAAGAAATGCGCAATGAGCTTCGGAACAGTCTTGCACGTTCACCACTTGTCGACTCGGTCCGCTACTCTCAGAACCTGCAATCTGCTCTCCGAACAATGTGGAAAAGGCATTGCGCCGGAGAAGCGCCGCGACATTTTTCGGTATAGCGGTGGTTATTTTTGCTCCCTCGGCCCGTTGTAGAAACCAAAATATTGACGCTCTTGGTGAATCACTTCACATTAAACGAAATGTAGTACCCTAGTATTACCGGGTGTAAGTATTTGTCTCTATCATTGGGTGGAAATTGATTTGGGATGTTGGTACTTGGAGAAAGCGCTCGAATTGGTGCGAATAGTGCAAATTCCACAAGAGAGATTAGCGAATACCGGTGTGACAATGTATTGTACGCATTTTACGATCTGGAGATTTGCTCCGTCTCCTTTGATTTCTTGAATTGGCTATTGCGTGCGGAGTCCGCCCGCTTGGAGACAGGTGCAAGCGAGTTGCACGTCGTTTTTGTGCCAGGTTGCGATGAAGGTTTCAGCAGCTTTCATCTGTCGACAGACGTAAAAAACTGGCGCTTGTCGAGCGTTTTGGTCGCTGCTTGCAATTTGATGCCTGCAATTACGGGAGTAACAGTCTGTTACTCCCGGCAACAAGCAGCAGCTCTCGAATCACAACACCAGGAACGTATGTTTCCACCGGGCTATACGGTTAGCCATTACGATAGCGAGGCCGCGTATTGTGAGGCGTGGCATTCGGCTGTGGATGTTTGGCTTCTTGGTGGGTTGCTCGTTCGCCATTTGCGTGGCGATGAAATTCCAGTTTTGCAACCGTCCGAGAAAGCCAAGCGTTTTGTAAAAGATTGGATAGCTCAATACGCGGCCGACAAGAAGATCATCGCCTTAACGCTGAGGGAATCGCATCACGCAAAATTCCGGAACGCAAACATCGACGATTGGCTACGTTTTGCCGCACAGTTGGATCGTGATCGATATGTGGCCGTAATTGTGCGTGACACAGATCAAGTATTTCAATCGCCGGATTCATTTGCTGAGTTTGTAACGTTCCCGGAGGCTGCGATCGACCTTGAGATCAGGCTCGCGTTCTACGAGGCTGCATACCTAAACCTATTGGTAAACAATGGCCCATTGGCTGCTTGTTATCTCAATCCCAAAATTCGGTTTCTCGCTTATCGATTTTTCGAGAATACGGACGAGGAAGGAACGGTTCCGTACACACAACTTTATGGCATTCCGTGCGGTGGCCAACTTCCGATATCAAATGAGTTTCAGCGTATCATCTGGGAAGACGATAACTATGACGTCCTATTTACTTCATTCACCGAGATGGTGGACCAGATAGAATGGGCGGATGCGAACGATGCATTAGCCTCAAAACTGGTCCGCGGCTCGGTGGGTGTTGAAGACTATATGTCCACCGCCGTCGCGCTTCATTCTGCTAATCAACTCCGACAAGCGGAAGACATCTACAAACTGGTGCTCGACCAGGAGCCCGAGTACGCGGCAGCCATGGGTATGCTGGGTTTGATCCGTTATCACGAGCGTCGCTACCACGAGGCAGTGGATTTGTTTGAAGCAGCGATAAAGATCGACGATGCCGATCCTTCGCACCACTTTAATCTAGGGAATGTCTATGAAGTGCTCGGTCGCGACGATGACGCGCGAGCGTCCTTCGAGTGTGCGATTGAGTTGGATCCGGATTGTTGGTCTTCCTATGCAAATCTCGCTGCGAATCTGGCCTCGGGAGACGAGTTGGGCGACGCCCAAATTCAGTATCATGAAGCGCTCGCGAGAGGTGGCCGAGATGCACAGACTTTGTTGGAGTACGCGGTCGTGCTTAAGCGGCTCGGCCATGCAAAAGCCTCGGTAAAGATTTTCAGGCTCTTGGCGAGGCACTTCGAAAAGCGCAGGATCCGTAGGCTGGCCATGAGCAATAGGGAGATGCCGGACCTGGCAACTGTTCACAGTTCCCGCCATCGGCGTATCTTATTTCCTGGCCGTCGACCTCTCTCTAGTTTTCGCGAGGGTTGATTGAGCGATGCCCCATGATTCGCGGGATCACGCATTGCATTGCTGCTTTGATTTAGAGGTGCGTTCGATCGATAGAGATTTTTTCCCATTTCTTTTGCTTGCGGAATCTCACCGTCAGGCCTGCGGACTTGATGCGATAAACCTTATCTTTGCGGGTCCAGACCGGTTGCCGGAGGCGCAGGACGCCAAACCCGTGTTGGGCCGTAGGTTTGACCGAATAACGCGGTCCGGGCGGCTATTGCTGCCAAGCGTGAAAGGGTGGACAGTTTGCGGCTCGCGGCAGGAAGGCATTCGGCTGTTGCATGAAGCAGGGCAGTTGCCTGTGTCTTGCGAGTTCCCGCTGGACCTTACGATTTGGGACCCGCAGAAGCCTGCCGAAAATTTGGACTTGTTTGCCGAATTGAACGTACTGGAAACTGAAGGGCACCGTGTTCCGTCGTTTACGCCAACACAACAGGCTAAAGATTACGTTGAGAGTTGGAGCAACGCGGTTGCGAGAGGGCGACATGTCGTCACGATATCGCCGCCATCTGATTGCGTTGATTTGGGCGGGTGGAAGTATGCGATTGAAAATCTGAACCGAGATTCATATTGCCCCGTTGCGTATTTCGATAATCCACGGGCCGAACTGTCTAGTTCTCCTACCATAGAGGGATTGGAGTTCTTTCCTGGTACGGAACATTGTCCATCCCTCCGGTTACATTTGTATCGTTCGG
This sequence comes from Alphaproteobacteria bacterium, assembly GCA_965228425.1. Lineage (GTDB taxonomy): Bacteria > Pseudomonadota > Alphaproteobacteria > UBA8366 > UBA8366 > JAJFJD01. The sequence goes on from OZ245815.1 coordinate 2,826,502, forward strand.
CACTTCTCAACCTAATAGAGAACGATGAAGGAATGGCAATTTGCGCTGTTGATCCAGATATCAACTTTTGGGCATTCGGCTGTCATTTTCCGGAGATTCTGCAAGAGGGGCCGGCACGGCGAGTATTGGATACACACGAAGAACTACAGACGGTCTGTGGTACTTCGTTCGATCTGACTACGCTCAATATCGGTCTTCAACCCAAGAATGATGCATCCAGTCCCGCTTCTGCGGAGACGATGAGTGTGAAGGAGTGGTTTGAAAAGGCTTTGGCATTCCACGCGTCAGGGGCAAGCGGGATGGACCGGGCAATCACGATTTATCGATCGATCCTCAATAAAGAACCTAATCATTCTGGTGCGAATGGGATGCTGGGCGTTTGTGCGCTGACGTTCGGACGAATCGATGAAGCTATCCAGCTATTGGGAAAGGCAGCGGCGATAGAACCCGATGAATCCGCGTACTATTTTTATCTTGGCGTTAGCTTTCTGCAGAAGCAAGACAGTAGCAACGCTATTCTGTCGTTCAAGCAGGCAGTGGTTCTCGATCCAGATACACCGGAAGCCTGGGAATATTTGGCTGTTATTTATCGTGAGAACGGGCAAGAAGAATTGGCGTCGTCATGTTTCGCGCGTGTCGCGGCGGACGGGCATTGCACAATACAAATGCTGTACGACTACGCTGATTGTTTGGAGCAATGCGGTCAGACCGAATCGGCAGCGGACACCTATGAAGTTGCATCGAAACGGTACCTCGAACGTTTGGAGGATGAAGATAATCTAAACTCGATGGTCAGCCCTATACGGCGACGCCCTTACCTAATCCGAAACGCCTGGTTTTCGAATTGATATCCCAATTTTCGTTTTCATTTTCCAATTTTGTAAACGTTGAGCGTTTATCTAAGATTTGGGGGACTTGCGCTCTCTTTAAAATCGCAAATCTATTTGTTTCTATTATTACTAGATATTTACGTTGATATCTATTGACCAAAGTAAATAGTATTCATCCTTGATCGTTCGTGGGGAAATCCGACGATAGCTTATTCGGCCGCGGGATTTACAGTGACGTGTCGTTTAACAGAGCAGTGAGTCGTTTATTCGTTGGATTTTCGAACACTCGAAATAGGTGCGGAGGCGATGGGGCAAAGTTTGCATCGTGACGACAACATCGATGCGCCCGCCGAGAATAGCGTCGCGGTTTTGCGCGTCAGTTTCGATGAACTTGGATCCATATTGCGGAGCAATCCGCGGAGTGGCGAGATATGGATTCGTTATGTGATGGCCGCGGCAATACTTGAAGACGTTGAAGGTGCGATTGAGACGGCGTTGGATTGCATAAATCTCGTTCCCGAGCCAGAGCACGTCTTTCTTCCTGTGGCGCGAATGCTTCATTACAACGGCCACGTTTCGCTCGCGTCCAAAGTTTATAAAGAGATACTCAAGTGCGATCAGCACGCGAAGCAAACCCATAGCGAGCTCCTAATTCACAGATTTCTTCATGGGTTCAGCGATGACGATGCCCTTCAGGAATCCGTTAATTGGAACGATAGGTTTATTCGTCCGCTGGTGGTAGCTGGACCATCCGCAGAAACCGACAAAGACCCAGATCGCCGGTTGCGAATTGGTTTCGTATCGGTCGATTTTGGCGGCGATCATTCCTTGAACCGAGCAATGGCGCCGTGGTTCACCTATCGTAATCCAATCGCACATGAGTATATCTGCTATTCAAACGGACCACCGAGTGATCAGGTGCACCCGGTTTTTAGGGAAAATTCTGATGAGTTCTCAAATGTCAGGCACCTTTCCGATTGGGAGCTAAACGACCGTATCCGTTCAGATAGGATCGACATACTTGTGGACATGGCGGGGCATATGGATGGCAACCGGTTGACTTCCTATGCACCCAAGCCAGCGCCAATTATCGCATCCTGGGTTGGTATAGGCTTGGCGACCGGGGTCGAGGTTATCGATTACTATCTAGCGGATGAATATCGCGTGCCACCGGATGCGACGGACAAGTACCGTGAGAAGGTAGTTCATTTGCCGGATACTGGAATGCCCTGGTCGGCGCCGAAATCAGCGCCGGACATTGCTCCTCCGCCAATGTTGAAAATGGGTAAGGTCGCGTTCGGAAACCTCAGTCGGTTGGTGAAGTTCCAACCAGAGACGATCGCGTTGTGGGCCCAAGTGCTGGAGGCAGTGCCGAATTCCACTTTCACGTTCAAGAATGTCAAGATGGCCGGGAAGAATGTCAGTCGACTCGAAGCGGCATTCGAAAGAGGTGGCGTTTCAAAAGACCGGCTCATATTTCTGCCATGGTCGGATCAGGCAGACCATCTCAAGGCCTACAACGATATCGATATCGTGCTCGATTCTTTCCCAGAACAGGGAGGTATTTCGAGTTTAGAGGCGAGTTGGATGGGGGTTCCCGTAATCTCGTACGAGTTTTCGAAATATCGTTGTCACGTTGGCTTGTGGCTTTCCAGTTTACTCGGGTTGCCGGATCTGGTTGCGACGGAAAAGCAGCAGTTTGTCGATATTGCGCGGAAGCTGGCGGGACGCCCGGATATGTTAGTTGGCCTTCGAAAAGGTCTTAGAACAAAACTGATAAAGTCCGCCATCTGCGATGGGACGGTTTTCATGCGCGGTGTGGAACGCGCATTTTCAGAAATGTGGCGCCGCTATTGTGCTGGATTGCCACCGATAGGGTTTTCCGTGCCGAAGGAGTGATTTGGCAGATATTTAGGCGCAGTGTTGCGGGACATAAGAGAGAAAAAAATGTTACAAAAAATCCTCCTGATCCAACCGCCGGGGCGGTGTCTCATCGGCCGCGACGGCAAGATCACCGAGCGTAAACACTGCCACCCGCCGCTGGGCTTGGCGTATCTCGCGGCCAGTCTTCGAAATCATGGGTATGACGTCCGTGTGCTCGACATGCTTGCCGAGGGCTACGATGACGAACGCTACACCGAACAGTTCGTCTACTATGGACTCAGTACTGAATGCGCGCTCGAACGGATCGAGGAGTTCCAGCCGGACTTGATTGGGATCAGTATTCTCTTTTCCAACCTCGCCGCGGAGAGCTATCGACTTCTGAACAGCATTAAGCGCCGGTTTCCCGACGTTAAGACCGTTTTGGGCGGGCACCATCCTTCAGCAATGCCGCTCACGGTCATGCAAAAACCGCAGGTGGACTTTCTTCTGACCGGAGAAGCCGATATCACCATCGTGGAATTATGTGATGCCTTGAATGGTAAAGCGGATCTCAATGTGATCCGTGGCCTCTTTTATCGGAAAGACGGTGAGGTCGTTGACACGATGAAAGCCGCGACACCGGCTGTGGAAGGGAACGACTTCCGGTACTTTTTTCGCAAGGACGGCCCTAACCCCGGCAACCTGGAAGAGCTGCCGCTGCCGGCCTGGGACTTGTTTCCGATGGAAGCATATTGGTCTTCGGAGGTGCGCGGAGGCGGCGGCGACGTTCAACGGGAACGGCATGCGGTGATGGTCTCGACCCGGGGCTGCCCGCATACCTGTTTCTATTGCACATCGCCGCTCATGGGTGGGTACAAAGGGTATCGCAAGCGCACCAATGATGATGTCATTAAGGAAATCCATTGGCTGCGCGATGAATTCGGCATTCAGGAAGTGCAATTTCTCGATGACAATTTCTTTGTCTCGGCACCACGGGTCAAAGCGCTATGCCGGGAGTTGGCGTCGGAGTTTCCGGATTTAGTCTTCAGCGTGCCCGCCGGGACTGAGGTCAATGCGCTCGACGAGGAAATGATCGATCTCTTGGCGGACGCGAATTTCTATCGGCTCGTATTGGCGATCGAGTCCGCCAATCCGGACATTCAGGACGAGCGCATCGATAAGCGGGTCGATCTGGATCGGCTCCCGGCTCTGATCGAATACATCAAGGGGAAGGGTCTGGATGTACGGGGATATCTGATGATTGGCTTCCCCGACGAAACACCGGAATCTATTCGCCATACGGCGGGTTATGCGATGTCGCTTGGGTTGGATGATTTCGCCTTGTCGGTCGTGACCCCGTTACCCGGCACACCCGTTTTCGATGAGGCCATTGACCGCGATTTACTCGTGGAAAGTTTCAATCCGGACGATATCCGGTATTCCATCTCGTCGATCAAGATCGATGGCATGTCGCCGGACGAGATCGAAACCGTCCGCCGGGATACTTGGCGTAAACATCAGGAATTGAAACGGGCCCGGCAATCCACCGACGATACCTTGCACCGCCAGTTCGATAGTGCGGACGATTTTGCCAGTGCCGGGTTCAAGGATAAGAAGAGAGTCGGGTTCAGCGGGTTTGCCGAGGACCAATTCGAAACCGTTGAAAGTGGCGATTGATCGGTCGCGACCGCGCTAGCGGAGGTCCAACTCCTGCATCGTTTTGATGTTGTAGAGTTTGGGATTGGTCATCGGATCTTTGACCGAACCGGCGGCAAAGGCCTCAACAAGACCGGAGGCGGCGCCGGGAATCGTATGCTGCGGCTGAAACCCCAGTTCGGATTCGATCAACGCAGATGAAATGTGATACGAGCGTAAATCATCCGTCGGTTCAACGGCGATGTCGACTGAGTTTCCGACCACGCCACGCACCATATCCGCGATATCCATGACGGACCGGTTCTCGTATCCGGCGTTAAACACTTTGCCGTCTATTCGGTCGGTCGTCTCTTGCAGGCAGTGAATGTACAAATCAGTCATATCTTCGATATGAATGTTGGGCCGCAATTGCGACCCGCCGAAAACACGTATCTTGCCGTTGTTCACCGCGTGATTGGTCAGGATGTTCACCGTCAAATCCAGCCGCAAGCGGGGTGCGTAACCACAAACCGTCGCAGGGCGAAGAATGAGCGTTGCGAACCCGTCCTCGCGTTCTTCGTTCAGGACATCTTCACACAACGCCTTGTATTTCGAGTAGTCCGTCAACGGCTCAAGTGGCATATCCTCCGTGACGTCCGGCTCGCTCTTTAGGCCGTAGACCGACGACGAAGACGCATAAACAAACCGTGTCACGCCGCTTTTCTTTGCCGCCTGAACCAATGGGCGGAACGCATCGAAATTGATCGACCGGCCCAACTGCGGATCCAACTCGAACGATGGGTCGTTGGAGATGCAGGCAAGATGAATGACCGCGTCGCATCCGGACAATGCATCCGCTACGGCCTCGGGATTTCGCAGATCTCCGACAATCTCCCGCAGCGAAGGATTATCCCGAACACTGGCGAGTGGCTCGTGACCATAAAGGTATAGGTCCAGGACATTGACGCCGATACCAGCCGTGAGGAGTTTCGGGACCAGCCGGCTGCCCACATAGCCGGCGCCGCCGGTGACCAGTACACGGTTCGGCGCGCTCACGTAAGAAGACCCCGTATCGATTTGATCAGGGTGGGCTTGTCGATCGATTCCCGGTGCCCGACGATGCCGACTTTGATCGCACCCGCGACATTACCGGCGAATCCGATATCCTGCATGCTTGCGCCGACTGCGGCGAGGGGTGCGCTTACTGCAAGAAAGGCGTCACCGGCACCGACCAAGTCGACCACGGAATTGGTGAAGGCCGGAATGGTTTGGACCGCTTCTCCGGCCCGCCAGGTGGCGCAACCGTCCTTGCCTAGTGTCAGCGCAAACTTTTCGCAGTTCATCTTTTTGGGCAGTGAGTCGCTGACAATCGTTGCCGGGTCGGAATACTTGTCGCGCACCGCCAACCGCGCTTCCGGTCCGTCGATGCAGACTAAGTCGGCGCGCTTGTATTTGGTAATGATGTTGAAGCCGAGATTGGCACTGTTTGTTTGCGCATTGATTGCGAGAAATCTTGCGGTATCTGAAAGCGCTTCAATTGTCGTATCGGCAATGAGTCCGTGCCCGAAATCATTGACGATAACCACGTCGTAATCCGCCGCGCGCTCTTTGATCATGCTGTCATAACGGCGCTGCAGACGGGCGGAAAGCGGTGTATCGTCGAAATGGTAGACCTCGAAGAGCTTTCGCAAATACGAGCGGTCGATAAATCGTACCTTCCGCGTAGTCGGCGCACCGCGCCGGCGCACGGGCATGAGCTGAACGTTCGGACAAAGCCGTTCGAAGATTACCCTCTCGTCTTGGCTGTCATCACCGAGGCACGTCATGACATCCACTTGCTTGCATAACGCGGCGACATGATTGGCGGTTGCGACGACGCCGCCGGCGAAGGCTTCCATTTCCTCGAATCGCGTTGCAATCAGATTTTCCTTGGGCGACTTGCCCATTGGCGTGACATAGCGGTATTCGTCGATGATCGTATCGCCCACCAACAGAACACGCAGATCGGCGGCTTTGTCGATGAATGACTGGATACGGTCCAAGCCGTTATCCGATCGCACCCGATGCAGGAAATCGCGCACTCGTGGTTCAAAGACGTCGAAATGTCGGTTCAGCAATTCCGTAGAACTGAACATGATGTCGTCGGTGAAGACGATCTGGCCGCCGTTCCTTTCGACGATTTGTCGTTCCAACAGGATTTTCCCGGTCACATCGGCGCCGGCATCCACATAGTCTGCGCCTTTTGCATAGATGGCTGGTTTTACGGTATCCAAAACTGGCCTGGCGTCCGGCGCGTTATTGATGCCGACCCAGTCGACGCAGGATAGCGCGGACAGCATTTCGGCTCGGAGATGCCCGGAAAATGCGGGTTTACCCGGTCCCTTGTTGACGAAAGCATCGGCGGTGATGGTGACGATCAATACGTCGCCGCGGCTCTTCGCTTGTTGTAAGTGGCGCACATGCCCCATGTGCAGGAGGTCGAATACGCCATGGCACAACACCACGGTCCGACCATATTCACGTTCAGTTTCCGAGATTTCCGCCAGTTCGCTGACCGTGCGAATCTTATTGTCGTCTACCGCATTCGCTTCTATTGCGGACGCGGTAGCCGGTTTCGGTAATCGGCTCCCCATGCGCGACCTGTATCCCCCTCAAACCCCGACGAGAGTAATTTGCCTTTCCCAACAGGGTCAGACCTAATCGCTAACCTTAGGCATCGAATTTGGTTCCATGCAATAGACTTGGGCCTTCTCAATGGCTCCGTTCCTGGTCGACGCCAAGCATTCCCCGCTAAGTGCGCAGAATGTTAACGATTTCTGAAATTGCCGGTTGAACAGAGTGTTAGAAGGATAAAGTTGTCATTTTGGGATTTATGCAACCCAACTTGTTTCAAATCCGATGCAGTGATTCGGTTCGCTCAACCGGCTTCGCTTGATCCACGATCCGCCGCACCATAGCCCAGGCTCCGGCGGTCGAAGGAGACCGCCTTGATCAGGGCGTAGATCTCATTGCCGACGTCGATATTCAGGGACGTCAACGCATGCCGCGAGATGCGCGCCCAGATGGGACAGCCGATGTCGACCAGCACGTCGACCAATGGGCCGCTGCCGTCGCCGATTTCCGTGACGGTACCGCGCAGGATGTTGAGGGTGCTAATCCCGTCGGGGGGTGTCAGCGACAATGCGACGTCGCGCGCCCGGATCCGGACCCGGAGGTCGTGACCGGTCGGCAGGTCCGTCGCTGGCACCAAGAGCGTGCCGCCGGGAAAATCGAGTTCCGTCAATTGGGTTTCCGGACGGGTCCTGGCGACTGTTACGGGGATGACGGCGCCGGCCTCGTACCGGCCGGTCAGGGGGCGCAGGTCGAGCCGGCTCATCAGGTCCTCGAGCGGGCCGACCGCGGCAACCGCGCCGTCGGACAACAGGACCAGCGTGTCGGCGAGGCGGACGATTTCGTCCGAGGAATGGCTGACATAGACGATGGGCAGCCGCACCTCTTCGCGCAGCCGTTCGATATAGGTCAGGATTTCCGCCTTTCGCCCGGCGTCCAGCGAAGCGAGCGGTTCGTCCATGAGCAGCAGCTTCGGTTGCGCCAGCAGCGCGCGGCCGATGGCGACGCGCTGCTTCTCGCCGCCGGACAGGGTGCCGGGTCGTCGGTCGATCAATGGATCGAGGTCCAGCAGCTTCACGATCGTCTCGAATTCGGCATTGGATAGCGCGCCGCGGCGCCCATAGACGAGATTGCGTTGGACGGTCATATGCGGGAAAAGCCGACCGTCCTGGAATACGTAGCCGAGACGCCGCTGCTCCGGCGGAATATCGATGCCGGCGTTGGAGTCGAATACGGCGGTGCCGTCGATGATGATCCGCCCGGCATTCGGCCGCTCCAGCCCGGCCAGTAGGTTGATCAGCGTCGTCTTGCCGGAACCCGACCGGCCGAAGATCGCGATCACTCCTTCGGAGTCCGCACTGAATGCGGCATTCAGGCTGAATGTTTCACGTCGGAACTGGACATCGACCTCGATCATGGCCGTGCGCCCTCCGGGCTGCCGATCCGGGCCTTGAGCCGGCGGGCCATCCATTCGGAGGCGATCAGCGCGGCGACCGCGATGGCGATCGTCAGGATGGCGAGCCGGGCGGCGGCGGCTTCGCCGTCCGGTGTCTGCGTCAATGTGTAGAGCGCTAGCGGCAGCGTCTGCGTTTCGCCCGGAATGTTGGAGACGAAGGTGATCGTCGCGCCGAACTCGCCGAGCGCGCGGGCGAAAGCCAGGACCATGCCGGCCAGAATGCCGGGCGCCATCAGGGGGAGCGTTACCGTCAGGAAAACCCGGCCACGCCCGGCGCCGAGGGTACGGGCCGCGGATTCCAAGCCCCGGTCGACCGCCTCCAGCGACAATCGCATGGCTCGGACCATCAGCGGAAACGCCATGACCGCTGCCGCCAGTGCAGCACCCTTCCAGGTAAACGCGACCGAGACGCCCAATGTGTCGTAGAGCCAGCCGCCGACGACGCCCCGGCGGCCCATGACGACCAACAGCAAATAGCCGACCACGACCGGCGGCAGCACGAGCGGCAGGTGAATTGCCGCATCGACGATGGCCTTGCCGGGAAAATGTGTCCGGGCGAGCAGCCAAGCCGCGGCGAGGCCGAGCGGAAGGGAGCAGACCGTGGCGACCGCCGCCACGCGAAGGCTCAGCAGGAGCGCTTCGAACTCTAGGGGGGACAGGAGCGGCATTGCCGGGGCTGCGGCCTAACCGCCGTATAGGTCTTTCGGATCGACCTCGGGCTCGGCGATGGTATCGAGTGCGCCATCGCGCGCGGCGCGGAAGAAGCAGTTCCGGCGGCCGGTGTGGCAGGCGACGCCGGTCTGGTCGACCAGCAACAGGATGCTGTCGCCGTCGCAGTCCAGCCTCAACTCCTTGAGAGCCTGTGTCTGGCCCGAGGATTCGCCCTTGCGCCAAAGCTGTTGCCGGGACCGCGACCAATAGCAGACCTGATTGGTGGTCAAGGTTTCGGTCAGGGCGTCCGCGTTCATCCAGGCGACCATGAGCACTTCGCCGGTGTCATGCTGCTGGGCGATCGCCAGCACCAACCCGTCCTTGTCGAACTTAATCTCGTCGAGTATCGCCTGCATCGTCGCTCTACGGCGTCAGGCCGCGTTCAAGCGGTCGAAGCCAGCCTCCAAGTCATCTATCAGGTCTTCCGGATCTTCCAATCCTACGTGAATTCGCAGGAGTTGTCCGTCCGTTTTCCATGTTGTCGCGGTCCGGTTGTCCGCCGGCCAGGCGGGGATCAACAGGCTCTCGTAACCGCCCCAACTCGACCCCATACCGTACAGCTTCCAGCTGTCCATCATGGCGGAAATTTTCCTGCGGTCCTCGGTGTTGATGACGAAGCCGAACAGCCCGCTGGCGCCGGTAAAATCGCGCTTCCACAACTCGTGGCCGGGATCGTCGGGCAAAGCGGGATGGAGCACCCGCGTGACCTCCGGCCGATCCTGCAGCCATTTGGCGACCGTCACCGCGCTTTCGTAGTGCCGCGGCATCCGCACGCCGATCGACCGCAGGCCGCGCAGGGCGAGGGTAACGTCGTCGGGCGACGCGAAGTTGCCGAACAATCCGGCGATGGTCTTCAGGCGATCATAGGTCTTCTCGTTGCAGATCATCGCGCCCATCATCAGGTCCGAATGGCCGCCCACATATTTCGTGATCGCGTGAACCGAGATATCTGCACCGAGGGACAGCGGCTTGAGGTAGTAGCCGCCGCTCCACGTGTTATCGATCATGACGACCGCGCCGACCTTGTGCGCCTCCTTCGAAATCGCCGGAATATCCTGCACCTCGAAGGTGTGGCTGCCGGGCGACTCCGTCCAAACCACCGTCGTGTTGTCGCGCAGCAGATCCTTGATGCCGGCCCCGATCGACGGATCGTAGTATTCGGTTTCCACACCCAGGTTGGCGAGGACCTGGTTGCAGAAATTCCGGGTCGGTGCGTAGGTCGAATCCGTCACCAGCACATGATCGCCGCTTTTCACGAAGGCCATCAGTGCCATCGTGATCGCCTGCAGGCCCGAGGGCGCCAGCACCGTATTATGGCCGCCTTCCAGCGCGGTCAGCGCTTCTTCCAACGCGAAACTCGTCGGGGTACCGCGCAGCGCGTAGCGGATTTTCACCGACGGATCGGCGCGGTTCGCAAACTGTTCCATCGTCGGGAACAGGATCGTCGAGGCGCGATAGACGGGAACGTTCACCGCCCCGTTATGCTCAGACGGGTGGCGGCCGGCATGGGCCAGTTTGGTGTGTTCTTTCATAATCCCAGCTTTTCGGTTTATATCACGCCGGTGTCGGCGGTTACGGTGCAGGAATACATATTCAAGCACCCTTCGACACAGCGGGCCAGCGGGATTTTCCAAGGACAGGCATGAGTACAGCACCAGTAGAAGACGTGGAATGCGTAGTCATCGGCGCCGGGGTCGTCGGATTGGCGGCGGCGCGAGCCCTGGCGATGGCGGGACGCGAGGTCATCGTGCTCGAGGCGGAAGACATGATCGGGTCGATCACCAGCGCCCGCAACAGCGAGGTGATCCACGCCGGTATCTACTATCCCGCCGGGAGCCTGAAAGCGCGGGTCTGCGTCGAGGGCCGCAAATGGCTCTACGGCTACTGCGCCGAGCGCGGCATCCCGCACAAGCAATGCGGCAAGCTGATCGTCGCGACCGAGGAGAGCCAGATCGAAACCCTCGAGGGTATCCGCGCGCATGCGGCGGCCAACGGCGTGGATAATCTGGATTTTCTGCGCGCCAACGAGGCAATCGCGATGGAGCCGGAGCTTCATTGCGTGGCGGCGCTGCTGTCGCCGTCGACCGGCATCATCGACAGCCATAGCCTGATGCTGGCCTATCAAGGGGACGCGGAAGACCACGGTGCGATGATCGCCTTCCTAAGCCCGGTCGAAAGCGCGTCGATCGGCGATCAAGGGATCGTTCTGGACGTCGGCGGGGCCGAGCCGATGCGCTTGCGGTGCCACGAGGTGGTCAACAGCGCCGGCCTGTTCGCGCCGCAGCTGGCGCGCAAGATGGCGGGATTTCCGGCGGACAAGGTCCCGCAGCCGCATTTCGCGAAGGGCAATTACTATTCCCTGCAAGGCAAGTCGCCGTTCAGCCGGCTGGTTTATCCGGTGCCTCGGGACGGCGGGCTCGGCGTTCACATCACGGTGGATCTGGGCGGGCAGGCGCGTTTCGGTCCGGACGTCGAGTGGATCGAGGAGATCGACTACGACGTGGATCCGTCGCGCTGTGATGGCTTCTATGAGGCCGTGCGGCACTACTGGCCGGGGTTGCCCGACGATTCCCTGACACCGGATTATTCCGGCATCAGGCCGAAGATCCACGGTCCCGGCGAGCCGCAGCCGGACTTCATGGTGCAAGGCCCCAAGGACCACGGCGTGCCCGGGTTGGTGAACCTGTTCGGCATCGAATCGCCGGGGCTGACCAGTTCCAAACCGATTGCCGACCGCGTGGTAGAGTTGCTGAACGGCTAACCAAAGGGGAGCGGCATCATGACGGGCGGAACGAAAAAGGTCATCATCAGTTGCGCGGTAACCGGTGCGATCCATACGCCCAGCATGTCCGACGCCTTGCCGATCACGCCGGACGAGATCGCGCGCCAGAGCATCGATGCGGCGGAGGCGGGGGCCGCGATCATCCATCTGCACGCCCGCGACCCGAAGACCGGCGAGCCGACGCCCAATCCTGATGTCTTCATGGACTTCCTGCCTCGGATCAAGCAGTCGAGCGGCGCCGTGGTGAACGTAACGACCGGCGGCGGTCTCAACATGTCCCTGGAAGAACGGCTCGCCGCGCCGATGAAGGCGAAGCCCGAGATGTGCTCGCTGAACATGGGATCGATGAACTTCGGGATCTATCCGGCGGCCGACAAGATTTCCGACTGGAAACACGCGTGGGAAGAACCCTATCTGCGCGGTACCGACGATTTCATCTTTCGCAATACTTTCCGTGATATCGAGCGCATCCTTCGCGAGCTGGGCGAGACTCACGGGACCCGGTTCGAGTTCGAATGCTACGACATTGGGCATCTCTACAATCTGGCGCATTTCGTGGACCGGGGCCTGGTGAAGCCGCCGTTCTTCGTGCAGTCGATCTTCGGCATCCTAGGCGGCATAGGCGCGGAGCTGGACAACCTTCTGTTCGCACGCCGGACCGCCGATCGGTTGTTCGGCGACGACTATGTCTGGTCGGTTCTGGCGGCGGGAAGGCATCAGATGTCCTTCTGTACCAACGCGGCGATGCTGGGCGGCAGCGTCCGCGTGGGGCTGGAGGACAGCCTATACATCGCGAAGGGCCAGATGGCCGAGAACAACGCGCAGCAGGTCGCGAAAATCCGCCGCATCGTCGAGGAACTGTCGCTCGACGTCGCGACCCCGGATGAAGCCCGGGGCATGCTGGCGCTCAAGGGCGGCGACAACGTCGGCTTCTAGCCGTTCAGAATTGCAGATCGTCTATGCGGAGGATTTTGCCGCCGTGCGCCGCTGCCCGCCGTATAGTGGCGTCTGGATCAAGCGGAGCAAGCGCGGAAAACCGATATGCATGACTTCTATTCCGATACCAAGAGCAAGCCGACGATGGCCATGCGGGAATCGGTCCTACAGGCGGATGTCGGGGACGAACAGAAGGATGAAGACCCCACGACGCTCGCTTTATGCGATCGGGTCGCGGCGCTGCTGGGCAAGCAAGCGGCGATTTACCTGCCGTCGGGCACCATGTGCAACGAGATCGCGCTCCGCGTTCACACCCGGCCCGGCGACGAAGTCATCTGCGAGCGGTCCTGCCACATCATCGGGTTCGAGACCGGCGGGCCGGCGGCGATCAGCGGCGTCATGATGCATCCCATCGACGGGATCAACGGGATCTTCGAAGCCGATCAGGTGGCGGAGGCGATCCGCCCGACCTCGCGCTACATGCCGGAAACGCGGTTGGTTTGCGTCGAGCAGACCGCCAATATGGGCGGCGGCGCCGTTTGGCCGCTGGAGAAGATCAGAAAAGTCGCCGCGGTCGCGAAGAATGCCGGGATCGCCACGCATATGGACGGCGCACGGTTGATGAACGCGGCGGTGAAATCGGAGATCCCCGCGAAGGAGTGGGCGGATGGTTTCGATTCCTGCTGGATCGACTTTTCCAAGGGCCTCGGCGCACCGGTGGGCGCGGTGCTGGCCGGATCGGCGGAATTCATCGGCCGCGCATGGCGCATCAAACAGCAGATTGGCGGCGCCATGCGGCAGTCTGGCATCCTCGCGGCGATGTGCCTGTACGCGCTCGATCACCACGTGGACCGCCTCGCGGACGATCACCGTTTGGCGGCGTCGATCGCTGGCCGTATCTCAGAGCTGGAAGGTGTGGAGGCGGTGAAGCCGGTGGAAACAAACATCGTTATCTTCGACCTGTCGCCGGCGGTGCCGGACGCGACCCATCTGGTCGAGCTGATGAAAGCGGACGGCGTTCTCACCGGGGCGTTCGGCGAACGCCGGATTCGGATCGTGACGCATCTGGATGTCGATGCTGCGGCCGCGGATGCGCTGTGCGCGAGCCTTGAGAAACATCTCTCCGCATCAAGTTAGACCGGCCTCGGCTGACATCGGTCGCGTACATAGGATACTCTTGGGGTTCAACGTTGCGTCGGCATGTCCGTCCTACGGCTGCCCGATGAAGTTATGAGGAGCATCCTATGAGACTTCAGACGCGATCCCTACACCCGGAATTCGGGCAGGAAGTTCTGGACGTCGATCTCGCGCAACTGGATCAAATCACCTTCGACGCGATCTACGATCTTTGGCGTCAGGACCCGCTGCTGCTGTTCCGCCGGCAAAGCCTGAATGAGGAAGAGTTGGTCGCGTACAGCCGGGGCTTCGGCAAACTCGAAGTCACGGCGCGCAGCGATGCGCATTCCCCGAAATCGCCGGAAGTCATCTACGTATCCCCGTTGAAGCGCAGCGACGGGTCGGCCGTCGGCGGCCTGGGGAGCGACGAACTGACCTGGCATACGGATCAGATCTATCGGGAACGGCCGGCGACAGGCTCAATCTTCCATGGCACCGAGATGCCGCAAGGGATTGGCCGGACGTCCTTCTGCAACATGGTGCTCGCATACCGGGCCTTGCCGGATAACCTGCGCCGGCAGGTCGACGAAAGCCGGGCGCGGTGCAAATACGGCCATAAATGGATGGCGAGCTTCCATGCTCTCCTCGACGAAGAAGAGGTGCAGGAGGTGGACGACCGGACGCCGCCGGTGGTGCATGAAATGGCGCTCGACGTGCCCGGAACGGACCAACGAACGCTTTACATCTCACCCAATCATACCTTCGCAATCGAGGGGATGGATGAGGAGGACGGCCGGGCGTTCTTCGACGCGGTCGTGGAGCATGCGATCCGGGACGAATATGTCTACGAACACACCTGGCGCAACGGCGACGTGGTCATGTGGGACAACGGGCGGCTGCTGCACCGGCGGGAGCCTTTCGACGAAACCTATCCGCGCTTCGCCAAGCGGACGACGATTTTCCTCGACCCCGCGCATTTCGCGGTCCCCGAGGGAGCGGCAGGGGCCAAATCCTGAATTCGACACACCGCTGATTGGCTATAGAATGTGCCGTGGACGTGGCCGGGCCGTGCGGAGCTTTCGGCCGCGTGCCCGTTGCAGCAAATAAGAACAAACAGGGAGTATGGCCCGTGGCGCAAAACGTTCTTTTCATCATGTCCGACGAGCACCAGCAAAAATCGTCAGGGTGTTACGGCCACAGTTTCGTCAAGACACCGACGATCGACGCCCTGGCGGCAAGCGGTACGCGGTTCACGAACGCCTACACCAACTCCCCGATCTGTGTGCCGGCGCGGGCCAGTTTCGCGACCGGCCGCGCGGTGCACGATATCAGCTACTGGGATAACGCCCACGCCTATGACGGACGCGTCGAAGGATGGGGGCACGCCTTGCAAAAGAATGGCATCCATTGCCTGTCGATCGGCAAATTGCATTACCGGAACGAGACCGACCCGACCGGTTTCGCGGAGCAGGTGGTGCCGCTGCATATCGTCGACGGCGTCGGCAGCGTGGCGGGTGCGATCAAGCAGCCGCTGCCGCCGGGCATGACGAAAAGCAAACTCGCCCGCGACATCGGGCCGGGGGATTCAGGCTATATCCGCTATGACCGGTCGATCGTGGAGAATACCTGCGACTGGTTGAAGACCGAGGCGCCGAAGCGCAAGGGGCAGCCCTGGGCGCTGTTCTGCTCGCTGGTCGCGCCGCATTTCCCGTTGATCGCACCGCCGGAGTTCTACGACCTCTATCCACACGACATGTTGGAGACGCCGAAGGGCGGTGATCCCGATTACCCTCTCCATCCGTGGATCGAGGCCTTCCGGCAGGTGCAGAACCACGACGAGTTCTTCACCGACGAAACCCGCAAGGTCGCGATGGCGTCTTATTATGGGCTCTGTTCGTTTCTCGATTCCAACATCGCGCAGGTGTTGGCGGCGTTGGAGGAGGCCGGGCTCCGCGACGATACGTTGATCGTCTACACCGCCGATCACGGCGAGAACCTTGCGACCCGGCGTCTCTGGGGCAAGTCGAATATGTACGAAGAGGCCGCGTGTATCCCGCTCATCTTGTCGGGGCCGGGCGTGCCGGCAGGCAAGGTGGTCAACACACCGGTGACTTTGGCAGAGGGGTCGAACACGATCCTCGATGCCGTCGGGCTTGGCGAGGAAGGCAATCCGGAGAACCGGTCGTGGCGCGAGATCGCCAACGAACCGGACGATCCGAACCGGGTCGCGTTCAGCGAGTACCACGCAGTCGGTGCTGACACGGCGGTCTTCATGATCCGCAAGGGCCAATACAAGTACATCCACTATGTCGGCTACGAGCCCGAGTTGTTCGACGAGGACGCGGACCCGGAAGAAGAAAACAACCTGGCCGCCGACCCGGCCCATGCCGGTGTCTTGGAAGATTTGAAAGCGGAACTTCTCAAACGGGTGGACCCGGACAAGGTCAATGCCGCCGCGCAAGCATCCCAGGCTGCCCTGATCGAGAAGCATGGCGGACGCGACGCCGTACTGAACAGAGGGTCGTTCCAGGGCACGCCGGCGCCTGGCGAAAAGGCGGAATACGTGCAGTAGAGTGCCGTTGTGGCTTAGACCTTCACCGGCCCGGCGCTGGGCGGTAGCAGCCCCGTTTTCCGCGGATCGATGATCGTGGTGGTCTGTTGCCGCGTCGCCGTGAAACCGCATTTCTGGTAGAGCGGCAGCGCGGCCGGATGGTCCAGCGTGCAGGTGCGGACGACGAGCCGGTCGATGTCCGGTTCCTGCCAGGCGATATCGATGATCGAACTCAAAAAGAAACGGCCGAGGCCGCGGCCGATGAAGTCCGGCACCAGCCCGAAATACGCAAGCAGCGTGGCGTTTCGCCGGAGCGTATTGTCTTGCCGCGTGTCCAGTTCGGCAAATCCTGCGGGCACGCCGCCGCAGGAGAGGACGTAGACCGCGATACGTTCGTCCTGGATAACCGCCTTGAGAGCATCCGTATCGAGCTGTCGTCGCTCGTACCATAGCCACGGCTCGCCGACGGTATCGTAGAGGTAGCGGTAGTAGGACGGCGTCGGCTCGTGTGCCCGCATCAGCGCGACCGGGTGTTGCAGCATGGGAGCCGGGGCCGTCGGATGCGTTGGCCGCGTCGTCATCTCAAGCTGTGTGACCGTGACGGTCAGTCGGTCGTTCTTGGCGGGCATGGCTGGATGCGAACCGTTGCGGTCAGGGAGTGGTCGGCTTACAGCGTGCTCTTTGGCGTGTCCTCGCGGCTGCCCCAATCGCTCCACGATCCGTCATACACGGCTGATTCCGTGTGGCCCAATAGATAAAGACCCAGGGATGTGGTGCAGGCCGCAACGCCCGATCCGCAAGTCGTGATGATCGGTGCGCCCATATCGACGCCGGTGGCGTCGAAGTTCGCCTTGATAGACGCAGCGGGCAGTACCGTGCCGCTCTCGGCGTCGACGACGGTTTCGACCGGCATGCTGCAGGAACCCGGCATGTGCCCGCTGGGAATGCCGGGACGCGGCTCGGCATCGGTGCCGGCGAACCGGCCTGCCGGGCGGGCGTCGATGATCTGTTCCTTGCCGGTGCTAACCGCACCGACCATTTGGTCAAAGCCCCGCACGAGATGGGAGCGAAAACTTGCGGTAAAGGAAGCTAGCGACGGTGACTCTACGCCCTCGGCGAGGGGCCGGTTCTCCGCTTCCCATTTCGGCAGTCCGCCGTCCAAGACGGCGACGTCCTCATGGCCGAAAACCCGGAACATCCACCAGACCCGCGGCGACGTGCGCACGCCCTGGCTGTCATAGACGATGACCTTGTGGTCGCTGCCGATGCCCAACGCGCCCACCTTTGCCGCGAAGTCGTCCGGTGTCGGCAGCATATGCGGCAGGTCCGAACTGTGATCGCTGACTTCTTCGATGTCGATCAGGACTGCGCCGGGGATATGCTTCTGCGCGTATTCTTCCTGCGCGTTGCGCGGCACATTCGGCAAAAAACTGGAGCCGTCGACAACGCGAATGTTGGTATCATCGAGATGCTCGGCCAGCCAGTCGGTGGTGACGAGCGCGTCCGGATTTACATAGGTCATGGGGCAGTCCTTCCGATGCGAGGCCGAAATCCTATCAAGGGGTCAGCCGGATGAAAACGGCGGAATGACCGTAGCGTTCGCTCTGTCCGGAATTCGACGCCGTTAGCGGCGCTTCTTGGACCGATCCAGTAAGCTTTCGTAGAGCGCCGCGTGCTGTCGGACGCTGGCCGTCCGGGTATACCGGCCGATCACCTCGGCGCGGGCTTTTTCCAATTTGGCGAGCGCCGGCGAGGGATCGGCGATGAGGTTGATCGCCGCTTCCGACCAGGCATCGGGTGCGTCCGGCTCCGCCAGCGTTCCGTACTTTCCGTTTTCGAGGATTTCGGGGAAAGCGCCGCTGCGGCTGCCCAACAATGGGACGCCGGCGGCAATCGATTCCAGCACCACAATGCCGAATGCCTCGTTGTAGGACGGGATCAGCAGTAGATCCATGGCGGCCATTTGATCGCAGATGTCGGTTCGGTGGCCCATGAAATCCACATGATCGATCAGCCCTAACTCAGCAACTTGGTTCTTGAGGTCGGCTTCCAATGTACCGGTACCGATGATCCGAAGCTGTGCGCCGGGAACGGCATCGACGATGCCCCGCATCGCCGCAATCGCAATCGAAATTCCCTTTTCCGGCTCGAGCCTGCCGACGAATCCCAGGATTGGGCGGGCCGGATCGGAGAGGGCGTCGATCACGGGAAGATCGATGCGCCCATCGACGAAGCGGTCCAAGTCGAAGAATTGGGGAATGATGACGGACCGGTCCCAGTATCCGGTCGGGACCTGCTGTTTCATCAGATGCGAGGCGATGCACACATATGCGTCGGTGCCTTTCGCCAGCCAACGGTCCAACCGGCGCAGGAACGGGCGCAGATATCGGGTCGGCTCCGGCTCATCGTAATTGACGGTGACGATGACCACGGGCACGCGCGCCGCGATTGCGGCGAGGCGAGCCCATTGGTTGCAGAACCCGGATTGCGTCTGGACGATATCCGGCTTCAGCCGGCGGAACATGGCGTAATAGGTGTAGATCGTCTTGAGCATGCCGACCGGATCCTTCAGCCGGGGAATACCAGAATCGAGTTCGTGGATCGTGCAGCCGCTGTTCTTAACGTCGGTCCATATTTTTGAGGTATTCGGCTCGAGTGTGACGATCTCGAACGTGAACCGGCCGCGATCCAGTTCCTCCGCCAGCGCCAAAGGCGACTGTTCTCCGCCGGCGTCCCGATAGAATCCGAGATAGGGATAAAGTATTTTTATCGGGTGCATGAACGTTGATTGAGATGAAATGGAATATTCGAACTTGGATTTTTAATTAATGTGAGAAATAGCATCAAAATTATTAATTGATGACGAAAAGATAACCTAGAAATATTGAATTCCATCCGTCGAATGCAAAATTACGCTGATTTATAGTCGACGGTTAACAAGCACAGCGCTCCGATTTTGAGGGGTAACTGCTCGCGGCCTACTATCGGCAGGTTTTCTTGGATCGGAGGGACGCAATGGAATTCGGGCTACAGGAAAAGGTGGCGCTGATTACCGGGGGAAGCCGCGGGATCGGCCGGGCGATTGGTCTGACGTTGGCGGCGCAGGGCGTCCATGTGGCCTTTTGCGGGCGAACGCGGGAAACCTTGGATGAAACCGCCGATGCGATTCGCGCACTGGGTGTGCAGGCATGGCCCTTCGAAGCGGATGTGAGCCGGCTGGCGGACATCGAGACCTTTGTTCGGGAAGCGACGGCGGCCGCCGGGCGCGTGGATATTTTGGTCAACAACGCGGTGACGTCGCTGCACGCGCCGTTTAACGAACAGACAGACGATCATTGGCGCTATCACATCGACGTCAAACTGATGGCCTATATCCGCTGCGCGCGGGAGGTGTTGCCATTCATGCGCGAGCAGGGCGGCGGGCGCATCGTCAATATCGGCGGGATGACGGCGCGGATCGTGGCGCCGTTGCGCGTGACCAACGGCATCGTCAACGCAGGCGTCGCGAACTTCACGAAACAACTTTCCGTTCAGGTTGCCGCCGACAACGTCACCGTGAACTGCGTTCATCCGGGCGCCACGGCCACGGAACGTATGATGGCGAACGTGACGCGCCGGGCGTCCGATGCGAATGTCGATATCGAGGAAATGAAGACGGAAATGGCGGGCGAGATTCCCATGGGGAAGTTCATTCAGCCAGAGGATATCGCGTCGGCAGCGCTGTTCTTCTGTTCGCCAATGGCGAATATGGTGACGGGGCAATGCATCGCCGTGGACGGCGGATCGGGCACTTCGGTGAATTACTGACGCAGCGGGCGGCCGCGCCCTATTTCTTGGGTTTCCAAGCCCGCGCCAGACGTTGCGCCGTAGCGACCTGGTTTTGGGTCATCTTGTCTTCCACAATCCGCCGGTTCTTGGACGCCTTCAGGCGAAGCGCCTGCCGCTTGGACCGAGAAGCGGTCAGGTTCCACCATTTGTGCGCTTGGATATAGTTCCGGACGATGCCGGTGCCATTGTAATACGCCAGACCGAGATTGAATTGGGCTTCGGGAACGCCCTTGTCGGCGGCGCGGCGATACCATTTGATCGCTTCTTTCTGATTCTTCTTGACGCCCCGGCCTTTGGCGTAAATCACGCCGATATTGAACTGGGCAAGAGCGTATCCGCGACCTGCGGCCTTCCGATACCAATACAAGGATTGCCGGTAGTCGCGTTTGACGCCGCGGCCTTGGGAGTACATGAGGCCCAAATTCGATTCGGCAGCGGCGACGTTCTTCTTGGCCGCTTCCCGGTACCAACTGACGGCCTCCGCCTGATTCGCCGGAACGCCCAGACCCTTGCTGTAGATGTAGCCCATTTTGAACAGCGCCAAGGAGTATCCCGCGTCCGCGGCCTTGCGATACCAATGGGCGGCTTCTTCATGGTCCCGCTTTGCCCCGCGTCCGGCGGTGTACATCTCGCCGGTCTTGTATGCGGCCGCGCTGGAACCGCGCACCGCGGCGGCGCTATAGAGGCGGAGCGCCTCGGCATAGTTCCGCTTTACGCCGCGCCCATACACATAGAGATCGCCGAGATCGATATGGGCCCGCAGGTCTCCGCTATCGACCAGTTTGCGGTACCACTTGGCCGCCTCCGCGTAATTGCGGCGTGTTCCCAATCCTTTGGAATACATCGACGCAAGGCCGATCATTGCGGCGCGGTTACCTTGTACCGCCGACTTGCGATACCATTTGAGCGCTTCCGTGTAGTCCTGCGGCACGCCTTTGCCATATCGGTACATAAAGGCAAGGCGCCATTGCGCGCTGGGATGGCCCCGATTGGCGGCGGCCCGGTGTTCCTGAAGCGCGGTCTCGTAGTCGCCGCGCTTATAGGCGGCTTCGCCTTCCCGATAGTCGGCTTGGACGGGGCTGCCGAGCAGGCAGAAAACGGCTGCGATGATGAGTAATATGCGCATGAGCGCAGTATGCCGAACGGGTCGCCGGGGTACAATCCGGGAGGTTGTGGACGAGGAATAAGTGAATGTCGGCAGGCGCCTCGACGAAATGAATGCCGTCAGTCGGCGAAGACGATGTTGACCCGCCGGTTCCGTTTACCTTTGTTCTCGATCTTGGCGACCCGGAGCGGGCCGATCTCGCCGGTTTGCGCCACATGGGTGCCGCCGCAAGGCTGCAGGTCGACGTCGGGAATCTCCAAAAGCCGGACCTGGCCGCTGCCGCGCGGCGGTTGCACCGACATGGTGCGGACGAGATCGGGTTGCGCGTCGAGTTCCGCGTCGCTGATCCAACGCGGCGATACCGGGTGGTCCTCGCCGACCAGGCGGTTCAATCCCTCGGTGATCGCTTCCTTGTCGAGCGTCGCGTCGCCGATGTCGAAATCCAAGCTGCTCTTCTTTTCGCCGATCCGGCCGCCGGTTACGCCGTGCGGGACCATGGCGCAGAGCAGGTGAAGGCCGGTATGCATGCGCATGTGGCTGTACCGGCGGTCCCAGTCGATGACTGCGGTCACGGTGTCGCCGGGCTGTGGTGCCGGTTGATCCGCATCCGGGACATGGACGACGTTTTCGTCGCCGTCGCCTTTCACGGCCGTCGCGATGCGGGTTTCTAAACCGTCCGCGGTGCGAAGCAGGCCGGAATCACCCGGTTGGCCGCCGCCCGTCGGGTAGAAAACCGTTCGATCCAGGATGATGCCGCCCAGCTCGTTGACGGACACGACCGTCGCGTCGCATTCCTTGAGATAGGCGTCTTCGCGAAAGAGCTCTTCGGTAAGGCTCATCGTTCCAACCAGTGCGGTACCGGCAGTTCCTTTTCGCGCAGGAAGGCCGGGTTGAAGAGTTTGGACATATACCGTGTGCCGTAGTCGCAGAGCACGGTGACGATCGTATGCCCGGGGCCGAGATCCTGCGCCATCCGGATGGCGCCCGCAACATTGATCCCGCTGGAACCGCCGAGGCAGAGCCCTTCATCCTTCAACAGGTCGAAGATCAAGGGGAGGGCGTCCCGGTCGTGAATCTGATAGGCGTCGTCGATCATCGCACCGTCGATATTGCCGGTGATGCGGCCTTGGCCGATCCCCTCGGTGATGGAATCGCCGTCGGATTTCAGCGCGCCGTTCTTAAAGAATTCGTACATGGCCGATCCCATCGGATCGGCGACGGCGGTGCGGATGTCCTTGTTCTTGCTCTTCAGGAACTCGCTCGTCCCGGCGATGGTGCCGCCGGTGCCGATGGCGCAGGTGAACCCGTCTACGGTGCCGTCGGTCTGGTCCCAGATTTCCGGGCCGGTCGACCGTACATGGGCGCTGCGGTTCGAGGTGTTGTCCCACTGGTTCGCGTAAAGCACGCCGTTCGGCTCGGTTTCCGCCAATTCCTTGGCCAACCTCTCCGAGACCTTGACGTAGTTGCCGGGCTCCTTGAATGGGACGGCGGGCACTTCGCGCAATTCCGCCCCGCAGAGGCGGAGCATGTCCTTCTTTTCCTCGCTTTGGGTCTCCGGGATGACGATGACCGTGCGGTATCCCCGGGCATTGCCGACCAGCGCCAGCCCGATACCGGTGTTGCCGGCCGTGCCTTCGACGACGACGCCGCCCGGTTTGAGGTCGCCGCGCGCTTCGGCATCCAGAATGATGTACTTGGCCGCGCGGTCCTTGACCGATCCGCCGGGATTGAGAAATTCCGCCTTCCCGAGGATTGTGCAACCGGTCATCTCCGACGCTTTCTTCAGCTTGATCAGCGGCGTGTTCCCAACCGTGTCGGTAAAGTCCTCACGAATTTGCATGATTTCGTTCAATCCCGGTTGTTTTGTGTGATTTAACCCTAGAGCTAGGCATACGCCTGTGGATATCAAGCGCGAAGGGCGCCCATGAGGTCAAGTCCAGGTTGCCCGCAGCCGCTCACGATTCAGCGCCAACCATTGTAAGCCAATGATTGCAATGGAGCTTTCGATCTCGCCGCTGGCGAGGCGGGCAAGCGCGTCGTCGGTCTTTTCGACGAAGACGCGGATATCCTCGTTTTCATTGTCGAGGCCGTGAATGCCGCCGACACCGGCGCTGTCGACCCGTCCGCAATACATATAGACGAATTCGGAGCATCCGCCGGGGCTCGGATAGAAATTCACGATCGGTTCGAGCGCCAGAATAGCGCACCCCGCTTCTTCCATAGCCTCGCGGTGGGCCATGTCTTCCGCCGTTTCGCCGGGTTCAATGATCCCGGCGACGATTTCCACCATCCAGGGGTTCGGTCGCCCGGACGCCATCTTGCCGGCGCGGAATTGCTCGATTTGTACGACGCTGTCCCGGCTGGGGTCGTACAGCAACACCGCGGCGACCGGTGGGCGCTCGAAGATCTCACGGGTGAAAGACGGACTCATGCCGCCGGCGAAAAGGCGGTGGCGTATCGTATAGAGGGCCATTTCGAAGAACCCTTCATACAGTATCGATCGGTCGAGAAGTTCCGCGTCCTCGTCGGTCATTGCGCTCTCATTGGAATTAGAAGGATTGATGTCCTGAGGTTTTACAGGATTTCCAGCGGAAACGGTAAGCTCATCCGCAGAAGGCGAAAACATGATTAATTTCGAATTATCGTATTTAAATCAATGTAATAAGGCGAGAGTCGAACCTAAAAATTAAGCCCGTACTGTATCGATCGGGCCACTGCACAACAGATTACCTCCATTTTTCCAAATTGACCCTTTTTGAAGTACGCCGTTGGCTGCTATGTCGAATGGTGGGAGACCATCCAAAGAAAAAATACGAACCTGGGATTAAAAGTACTCGTGGCTTTGGGCGCATCGCTAGTCAGGGAATTTAAGCGGTTCCGCGCTGCCGAAACGGCGGTGGCGGCGGCGTTTGCCGTGATGGTGACGACAGCGGGCAGCGTGCCGGCCGAAGCGGAACAGCGCGCGCCGCCCAGGATCGACAGTTTCGGCCCGTATAAGGTCGGGATGCCGCTGGCCGATGCCAAAAAGGCTGATCCCAATGCGAAAGAGGGCGCCTGCGGCGACCTGGCCGAGGACCGCCAATGCTTGATCGTAAAGGCGGCTGTATTCGAGGAGCCCGCGGTTATCTATGCCGTCCTCGACGAAAAGCGCGAGCGGGTGGATAAGGTTATCGCCAAGCTCGACCCGAAATTGAGCCGCCGCCGGGCGTATCGCTGTATTCGACTCTCCGAAAAGGTATTCGCGCTGTTGGTGGTCGTCTACGGGTCGAAGTACAAGCAGCAATACGATGCCAACAAGCGGCCGTTACCGGCCGTGGCCTGGGACGGAGAACTGGAAGGCCGACTGATTTTCCGCGCGAATTGCAGGACTCAGGACGAAGGCACTCCTTTGATCACCGTCCTTCCGCGGAAGGGTGAGGGCAGTTCCGTGGCGGCGGATCTTTCGCCGACCACGACGCCGAAAAAGGGCGGCAAGAGCGCCGCCGAACTGTTACAGGGTCAAAAGCCCGGGAATCCGGGAACGGCGCGGGCGGATGCCGTATCGGCGCTTGCCGAGCAGGCGAAAAAAGCCGAGCAGCAGGTGCGCCGGGCGGCCCCGGTGATACAGGAACCGCCGGCTGAGCAATCGGAACCGACCGATCCGATCATTCTTGGAGCCGGTCCCGGCGGGCTTTCAATCGACGGTGCCCCGATCGCGCCGAAGCCCGCACCGACCGCCGCTGAAATCGGCATCGACGATCCGTCCATGTTGCCGCGCGCCGCGCCCCGTACGCCGGTGAGCAGCTCCTTGCTGCCGGATGCGACGCCGCCCGTGTCGACACCGTCGCCGGAGCCGGCCGTCCCGCAACAACCGGCACCGCCGCCTGCCGTGGTCGCCGCCAAGCCTGCGACGTCCAATGCACCGGCTGTTGCGCCGCCGGCGAATTCCGAGCCGGCACCATCAGCGAAATCCGCACAGGCAGCGGTCCCCGCGGTCGATCAAGCGCAAAAACCCGCGCCGACCTCCGATCCGGTAACACCGCCGCAGAGTCCCGCCGTCGTCGCACGCGTGTCGCCGAACGCTCCGTCGTCCCGCTCGACACCGGGCCCTTCGGCAACCCCCGCACCCGGTGCCGTCGCCGGTATCGAGCCCAATGCCGATCGAAGCGTCTATGTCGATGCTGACGATGACGAAGGCGAGCAGGCGGAGCCGATACGCGAAATGCCGGTCTTTGCCCAGACCGGAACGAAAACAAGCCCAGCGTCTCCGGTTGAACAAGCGAGCCGCACGGGTGCGGTTCAAGCACCGGCAGCCTTAACGCCTCCGCCGACCCGGTCGGTTACGGCTGAACCCGCGCCGATCGAGACGCCTGCGCCGCCGCCTGATTCGGCATCCCAAGTAGCGTCCGCCGCAATTCCGAAGTCGCCGAAAGCCGTGCCGCCGGCCACCGGGCGGCCTCGGTCCCTCATCGCGGCCCGCGATACCGCACGCCCTGCGGCCGATCCCACGCCGAGAACATATCCCGCTGAGAAGGCGAACCCGGCGATACCGGTCGTCAAAGCGGTGACGCCCAAGGAATCTTCGCCGTCTCAGCAACCGGCGGGAACCGCGGGAAATCTTCCCGACCTCGATGACGAGCCGACCGGGACGGTGGCGGTATCCGCTGATCGTGCGCCCGAACGACCGGTAGCGCCGTCGAGCGAACGCGCCACGGCTGGTACCGCCGCGCCGAACGTGTTGGATCAGCGCATCGCCTCCGGCGAGCCACGGCGATTGATCCGAGACACGACAGCCCTACCGGACCGGGCACGACCCGATACCCCGCCGTCGTCACCAGGCCGCGTCACGGCCACACCGCTGCCGCCGGTGCCATCGATTCCGTCCGCGACACCGGTTCAACCGGCGCCGGGAGCATCCGGCCAGTCGCGAACGCCGGTGACGGGTGGTCCCGCGAACACGAACCCGGTGCAGACGGCCACTGTCCCGAACCGGCGCGTAACGCCACAGCGGCCTTCGCCGGACGTGCCGGTAAGCCGGATGACGCCGGATGGCGTGGAGGATTTCGGGTATGACCTCGATTTGCGGATCGAGCGCCAGAAATCCCGGTGGAAGGCTCCCGTGCCGCCGGTGCGTCCGTGGCGCACCTTGGGGACGTCGTCCTTGACCGATAGCGCGGTTCGCGCCGGCGTTGCGGATACGATGGTTCTGGATGAACCCAGCCTTGCCGTTGTCCCGTCGGAGGCGGAAACGCAGGTGACGGCGACGGGCGCGGCGTCCGTCGGCGCCAATGTGGGGATCGGATTGGCGGTCCGGGAAAAGCCCAAGGCCATGAATGTCAAAACAATTGGCATCGAGCCAGCGGCGCCGGCCGTCCCTCACACGCCGGGCGGCACCGACAGTGATCTTGGGGCGTCCGTCCTGGATGAGCCTGGATTTGCCGCCGACGGCATCGACGACGGAGAGCCGTCTATCAAGAAAGTCCGGCCACCGGTGCCGCCCGATGCGCCCACGGGGACCGCGGCATTGGATGAACCGCTGGTATCCGACGTCACCGGCGCGCCAGATCCTGCGCCTGAATCGGCGGACGTGTTGAACGTTACCCGTCACCCTGCCGACGCGAATCTGCAAGAGAAATCGGCCCCGGTACCCCCGAAACGGCCATGGGATACGCTGGCGGACGAAATCATCGCGATCTATGTGACGCCGGCACCCGTTCCGGCGGCGCGTCCGCAGGCGGAGTCTCGTTCGGAACCGCGACAAGATCCGCAGGAAAAATTGGCCGAACAAGGGGACGGATCAATCTTGGATATCGGATCGTCCGTGCCCCGTGCGCCGGACGTCGATAGCAACTCCTTCGGTCGACGGACGGATATTCTGGATCACCTCTGATCCGCGTTACCGACCAAGCGACTTGTTCCCGAAGATGCTTCGGCCAGATTGACTGAATCCGAATACGCGCTTCAACTACCGCCTTGCATTTATCGGCCCAAAAGGGCAGGTTGCGCTGATATTACAAGGGGAAAGGGCGCATCCTTAACCTGTTGTTAAGCACCTTGATCTTGAATGTCGACCGGCGATCTTCTCTGGCGCGGGTGGGGCAATGCTAGGCGACTGGGCGCGACTCGACAGCGCTATCTCATTACGGAATTCAGTGAAATTGGGCCGCATTTTTGCGCTTTCCGGGTTGTGTTTGCTCGTATCGCTTTACGGGGCCATGGCTGCCGACCGGCAGGTTGCCGCGGTGGATACGGTCGTGCCCGGCAGCGGCGACAGTGCGCCCGACGGATTGTGGGACAGGACCATCCGAGATGTCCAAGAGTCGTTGACGGAGCTGGGCCTGTACGACGGACCGATCGACGGCCAGTACAGCGCGGCCGTTCGGCGCGCCGTCGAGCGATTCGAGAAGAAATACGGCAATATCGGGCGCGGCAAGGCCTTGCCGGAGTCGCTGCGCAGCATGGCCACCGTGAAAGACGCGGTGCGCCTGCGGAACCGGCTCGACGAGACCCGGCGGCTTCAGATCATTTCGGCGACCCAGGCCTTGCGGAGCAATCCGGCGACGCGGGATCTCGTGACGCGCGGCGGCGGTCAATGGCGCGCAGGCCCGACGGGCGGTTGTGCCGATCGTCCGACCGTGGCCTGTCTTCTGGCGGGCGCGGCGGATAGCACGATTGCAGTCGACCGCGCCTACTTCCGTGATTGGGCGATCCGCGAGGTCGCCGTCGCCGAAGTGCGGACCGGCCGGACGGATCATATGCGGGATCGCCTGCGGAGCTTGAGCGATCCACGATTGGTTCTGGTAGCGTTGCGCGAGCTGGTGCAAGCGCTGGCCCAGGATGGCCGGACGGCGGAAGCGACGCAGATCGCGGAGACAATCCCGGATGCCGTCAACAAGGTGCGCGCTATTTCCTCGATCGCCATCGCCGAAGCGCGACTTGGCAAGCGCGATCAGGCGAGGGCGTCCGTCGACCGCGTTCTGACGATGCTGGAGACGCATGACGACGTGTCGGGCAAGGTTGCAATCGTGACCGCGATGGCGTCCGGTTTGGCGGATGCCGGCGATATCGAGGCGGCCCGGTTCGCCATCGCCGGCGCGCGCCGTTTCGCATCGGCGAATGACAAAAGCGCGGCGCGGCAGGTCGAATTCGGCATGATCACCGGCGCATTGGCCAATACCCGTCAGTTCAAGAAAGCGATGGATGCATTGGCTCGGCTCACCGCGAATTCGGCGGGCGATCAGTCCGCGACGGTGACGTCGGCTGTCGCCAAGGCAGCGGCGGCCGAGGGGGATCGGTACCGCGTCACGACCCTGTCGAACCTTGCGGTTGTCCACGCCAAGCTCGGCGATCCATTGGCGGCGGCGAAGGTTCTCAAACAAGCGGAAAAGGCGGCCGGGCGGGTCCGCGAAGGATACCCCGCGGCGATCGCCAGCTTTACCGTGGCGAAAGCCTGGGCGCGCATCGGCGAGGCGGAACATGCCGAAGCCGCGATGCTTGAGCTGAAGAACCCGGTTCTGCGGGCCAAGGGCTTGTGGGAAATCGGCGTGCTGCGGTCTGCGGCGGGCGATGCGCCGGGGGCTGCCAAGACCGAGGACCAGGCCTTTGCGGCGACGCGGGAGGTCCCGAGCGCTTTCGACCGCACAATCCTGTTGAGCGACAGCGCGATCGCGCGCGCCGGCGCCGGTCTGCCCGACCAGGCGGCTCGGGTTTTTGATGCCGCGTGGCAATCGGGGCGGGATATCGATGCGAATTGGTGGCGCGCCCGGGCCTTTGCGCGGCTTGCCGTCGCGCTTCATGCGCTCGAGGGGCAGGCCCGCCCCAACCCCTAGACCCGGCGTTCCCCGGGATTTCACATTCCTTGCCGTCTTTCGGCCACCGCCCTATATCTCCTGGAGATAAGGAGGCTTTGATGCGTATGTCTCTTCGATGGGTCGGAATTCTGATGCTCGGGTCGCTGGCGGGATGTGCCGGGCCCGAATACCGATGGTCCAAGCCGGGGACCGATGCCGCGGCGTTCGAGAAAGACCGCCAAGCCTGCGTCCAATATGTGGACGAAGAGTTCAATCCATTCTACGACTATGGGCCTCCGCACCGTTACGTTTCGGCGTCTGAGGAGGCTCTGTACAAGCAGACCGAAGCTGAGAACATGTTCCGGCGCTGTATGAAACGGCGCGGCTACGAGCTTCTAACGGTTGAAACAAAGCCGCGTTGACCGACGCGGTATTCGCTAGTCCTTCCTGGTCTCCGCACCGATTCCGTCCACCAGATCCAACATCGTTTGTAGGTCCGCGTCTACGAATCCATGGGCGGCGAGGGCATGAACCGTCGATGCCAGATAGTCACGGCAACTGCCGAACTTACCCACGGCGGCCGCAATAACCGCCGCGACCGTGTCGTCAGGGAGAGGCCCGGCATATTGGGGATGCGCCGGGTCGGCGACGAAGCAAAGCGCGGTGAAAGGGCCGCTGTCCGCTGTGACGGTTAGCCATTCGGGCACGTAAATTCCACTGTGCATTTCTCGTGCCCAGAGCGTCTCCAAATCAATCTCCAAGCTTGCGTCATCCAGCCGGAAGGCGAGTCCCGAGCAGGTCCCGCCCAACTCAAGGCCCAACCCGAGCCCCGGCCGGTCGGGCGTGCCGCGCGCCAGCATGCTCCACACATTGAAGGCGCGCCGATGGGTCGGAAGCGTAGTGGTGCGGTGCTCGGCGGCGGCGAAACACGGATTCCAGATCAACGATCCATAGGCGAAGACCCAGATTTCGCTCTGCGTTGGCGCGGCGGCGAGGGTAGCGCGCAGACTGTCGGCGCGCGCCGCTTCAGACAGCGGGGGCACGGGATATCGTGGTTCGGATGTGTCGTTCATGGCGTATAGTCGACAGACTAAGCAAGACCGATTGCAGGTTCCATCCCGATCTCACGAGTGTTGGACGATTTGGGGGGCGGGGAATGTCTGCGCGCGGCCAATTCACCGCAACCGGATGGGTAGGATGAGATGATCTCACTGCTCAGAATGCGTCCCTACCGTACGCTGCTCATCGCCCAGGTGGTCGCGCTCTTGGGGACCGGCCTTGCGACGATCGCCTTGAGCCTGTTGGCCTATGACCTAGCGGGAGAGGACGCCGGATTGGTCCTGGGAACGGCATTGGCGATCAAGATGCTCGCCTATGTCGGTGTCGCACCGATTGCCGGCGCGTTTGCGGACCGGGTTCCCCGCCGGGCGTTGTTGATATCGATGGATGTGGTGCGGGCGGTGATAGCTCTCTTGCTGCCCTTCGTCGATCAGGTCTGGCAGATATACCTGCTCATATTTCTGCTGCAGGCGTCGTCCGCGGCCTTCACGCCGGTATTTCAGGCCACGATCCCGGATATCTTGCCGGACGAGCGCGATTACACGAAGGCGTTGTCGCTGTCCCGGCTGGCCTACGACCTGGAAAGTCTGATCAGCCCCATGCTGGGCGCGGCGCTGCTCACCGTCATGAGTTTCCACTGGCTGTTCGTCGGTACAGCCTTCGGCTTCGCCGCGTCGGCGGGACTGGTGTTTTCCTGCGTGCTGCCGCGTATCCCCCCTGCCGAAAAGGATGACGGCATCTACGGGCAGATGACACAGGGGTTTCGGCTGTTCCTGGCGACGCCCCGGCTGCGAGGGCTGCTGGCGTTGGATGGAACGGTCGCCTGCGCGGGGGCGATAGTGATCGTGAACACGGTCGTCCTTGTTCAGGGCGCCATGGCGCGCGACGCCACGAGTGTTGCCATCGCCTTTACAGCTTTCGGACTGGGGTCGATGGTCGCAGCGTTGGGGCTACCGAAGCTATTGGAACACCTCAGCGACCGCGCCGTCATGTTGACGGGTGGCATTGCTCTGGTCTTTTTTCTCCCGGCTGGCGGATCCCTGTTTCACGGGACCGTCCCGAGTTGGCCGGCATTTCTGTCGATCTGGTTCTTGCTTGGGACCGGATACTCGGCGGTTTTGACGCCGACGGGCCGCCTGCTGCGGCGCTCGGCCGACGCGCGGGACCGGACAGCGGTTTACTCGGCGCAGTTCGCGTTGTCGCACGCATGTTGGCTGGTGACGTATCCGTTGGCCGGATGGCTTGGCACGCAGTTGGCAATGTCGTCGGTCTTCTATGTCTTGGCGGTGTTGGCCGGCGTAACCGTCGCTCTGGCTTTCGTTGTTTGGCCGCAGGAAGCGCATATGCCGCGCGCGCCGGAGAATTAAGCGCTACTTTGCTTCCCGCTTGTTTGGTGATTTTGGCCGTAATTGGGTTGAAAACGACGGAGTGCAGACCGGCGATCACGACGCGAAAGGGCGCGAAATGCGTTTTCGCCCTCTACGTGTTTTCTCTGCGCCGGAATCGAGTATCATGGCGCGGCACGCTACGGATCGCATGCGGTGCGCCGGGCCGTGCCTGCACCGTACCGCCGTTCCTCAAGGATTGAAAACCCGGCCCGCCGCCGTCGCCCGCGCGACCGAACACCGCCGTAAAGGAGCTAAGCCATGCCTGACAGCACGTTGACGAATTCCCGCATCGTTGCCGCCTACCGGGAGAAGACGCCCGGATCCGGCGAATTCGCCGAGCGCGCCCGGTCGGTTTTCCCGAGCGGCCTGACGCATGATTCCCGGCAGCTCGACCCGTATTGCCTGTATGTGAAACGCGCCCAGGGGTCGCGGAAATGGGATGTCGACGGCAACGAGTATGTCGACTATTTCGGCGGCCATGGCGCGCTGCTGATGGGGCACAACTATCCCGACATCGTTAAGGCGGTCGACGAGCAGGTCCATAGCGGCACGCATTACGGCTCCGGCCATGAGTTGGAAATCCAGTGGGGCGAACTGGTCAAGAAACTCATTCCGAGCGCCGAGAAGGTGCGCTTTACCGGATCGGGTACCGAATCCAACCTGATGGCGTTCCGTCTCGCACGGGCCTTCACCGGGCGCAACAAGATCGTCCGCTTCCTCGGGCATTTCCACGGCTGGCAGGATCATGTTGCCTTCGGCGTCGGCAATCATTTCGACGGCACGCCGACACCGGGCGTGCTGAACGGCATTGCGGAGAACATCATTCTCGCACCGTCGGATGATATCGCGGAGACCACGCGCATCCTCGAGTCCGACAAGGATATCGCGGCCGTCATCCTAGAGCCGACCGGTTCTGGGTTCGGTCAGGTACCGGTGACCAAGGAGTTTGTGACCGAGCTACGCAAGGTTACCGAGGCCCAGGGCATCCTGTTGATCTTCGACGAGGTCGTGGCCGGGTTCCGGTCGTCCAAGGGCGGCGCGCAGCAGGTCTTCGGTCTGAAACCGGACCTCACGAGCCTGGCGAAGATTCTCGCCGGCGGTTTGCCTGGCGGCGCTGTTTGTGGACGGGCCGATATCCTCGATCTGCTGGATTTCGAGGCGACGGCCAAGAAAGGGTTGGAGAAGATCGGCCACCAAGGCACGTTCAACGCTAACCCGATGTCGTCGGCCGCCGGTGTCACGATGCTCAACATCGTCGATACGACCGACGCCACGGCAAAGGCGATCGAGACCGCAGGAAAGCTCCGTAAGGAGATCAACGCGGTCTTCAAGGACGAGGGCGTTCCCTGGGCCGCCTACGGCCAGTTCTCCGAGGTGCATTTCTTCACCAATCCGGATGGCATGGAAATCGATCCGACGACCTTCGACCTGTTCGCGATGAAGCACAGCGACTTCAAGGCGGACAAGACGGTGACGACGCGCTTCCGCCTAGGCCTGATGATCAACGGTATGGATTTGAACGGAAAACTCGCGTGCAAGGTCTCCGCGGTGCACACCGATCAGGATGTCGCGGACAGCGCCGATGCCGTCCGGAAATCGGTCCATATGTTGAAGTCCGAGGGCGTGCTCTAGCCGACGCGGTTAGCGGCATTGGCGATGACGGAAGAATAAGGAGAACATATGTCATCCACGGAAACGGGCGGCGAGCCGCTGCCGCTGGACGGTGTGCGGGTCGTCGAGTTTTGTCAGACGATCATGGGACCGTCCTGCGGGCTGGTCCTGGCCGACCTTGGGGCCGATGTGATCAAGGTCGAACCGGCGCCGGGCGGCGACAAGACGCGCAAACTGCATGGTTTCGCGGCCGGATTCTTCGCCAGCTTCAACCGGAACAAGCGCAGCGTGGCGCTCGACCTGAAATCGCCCGAGGGCCGGGAGCTGGCTCATAAAATCATCCAGTCGGCCGACGTGGTGACCGAGAACTATGCGCCGGGCACCATGGAAAAGCTGGGCGTCGGCTACGAGGACATGGCGAAGCTGAATCCGCGCCTAATTTACTGTTCGATGAAGGGGTTTCTTAGCGGCCCCTACGAAAACCGGCTCGCCCTCGACGAGGTCGTGCAGTTCATGGCCGGCCTGGCCTACATGACGGGGCCGCCGGGCCGCCCGTTGCGCGCCGGTGCGTCGATTATCGATATCCTGGGCGGCACTTACGGGGCGCTGGGCATCATCGCGGCGCTGCGTGATCGGGACCGGACGGGTAAGGGACAATTCGTCAAAAGCGCGCTCTATGAATCGACCGCGCTGCTGATGATGCAACATATGGCGGGCGAAGCGCTGACCGGCGAGGAAGTGCCGCCGATGCCGAAACGGTGGGGCGCCTGGGCAATCTACGAAGTCTTCAACACGTCGGACGGCGATCAAATCTTCATCGGGCTGACCAGCGACAACCATTGGAAGCGGTTTTGCGAGCATTTCGGGCGGCAAGACCTTTTGGATGATCCGAAACTGAAAACCAACGAGGACCGCGTCAAAGCCCGTGAATGGTTGAAGCCGATCGTCCACGAGATTTTCGGTCAACACACCAAGGCGGAGTTGTTGGAAATCTGCGAGAGGATCGAGGTTCCGTTCGCACCGGTCGCACAGACCAAGGACCTGTTCGACGACCCGCAACTCAACGCCAACGGCCGCATGCTGCCAACCCGCTTGCCGAATGGCAAGATGACCAAGCTGCCGCGGTTGCCGGTCGAAATTGGCGACCATGATCTGGGCTTGCGCCGTCAGCCGCCGGAAATCGGCGAGAATACGCGGGAAATATTGGTCGAATTGGGGTTGGACGACGGCGCGATCGGCGACCTTGAAGCCAAGGGAATCGTCGTTACCGAACCCGCCGCCGAATAGTATCTGACCGGCCGATTTTGACCTGTGCATCCCGGTCGTATCGACAGGCCGAACCGAATCCGTAAGGACATTCGATAACACGATGACAAGTAACCTATTCGAACCGTTCTCGATGCGCGGTCTGACGCTCGACAATCGCGTCGTCGTATCGCCGATGTGCCAATACAGCGCCGTTGAGGGCAACGCCACGGACTGGCACCTCATGCATTTGGGCCATCTCGCGCTATCGGGCAACGGTCTGCTGATCTTGGAGGCCACCGCCGTGGAGGCGCGGGGACGCATTACTCCGTATTGCCTCGGCCTGTATTCGGACGAGAACGAGGCTGCGATTCAACGGGTCGTCGATTTTTGCCGCGAGACCGGTAATGCAAAGCTGGGCATTCAACTTGCCCATGCCGGCAAGAAGGCGTCGGCGCATCGGCCAGCCGACGGCCGCCATGCCTTGGCGGAAGACGAGGGGGCATGGGAAACGGTGGCGCCGTCGCCGCTTCCGGTGAGCGAGCGCTGGCCGGTGCCGCGGATGCTCGACCGTGCTGGGATGGATGACATTCGGGATGCGTTCGTCGTCGGCGCCAAGCGTTCGGAACGGATCGGTTTCGACTTGATCGAGCTGCATATGGCGCATGGTTATCTGTTACACGAGTATCTGACGCCGCTGAGCAACCAACGGAATGACGAATACGGCGGCAGTATCGAGAATCGGATGCGCTTTCCTCTCGAAGTCTTCGAAGCGGTCCGCGCCGTATGGCCGGAGAACAAGCCGCTGGGTGTGCGCATATCCGCGACGGATTGGGTCGAGGGCGGTTGGGAGATAGAGGATTCGGTGGTGCTTGCCAAGGCGTTGAAGGAACGAGGCTGCGATTATATTTGCGCGTCCAGCGGTGGGGGAACCGGCGCGCAGAAAATCGAGCTGAAGCCTGGATATCAGGCGGATTTTGCTGCCCAGATTAAAAGGGACACCGGCATCCCGACCATGGCGGTCGGCATGATCCTGGAACCCGAGCATGCCGAGGCCTTGGTTTCGGATGGGGCCGCGGACATGATCGCGTTGGCCCGGGGTATGCTCTACAACCCGCGCTGGGCGTGGCATGCGGCGGAGGCATTGGGCGCGGACGCGGCCTATCCGGTACAGTATGAGCGCAGCCGGCCCGCCACTTGGCCGGAAGCCTTTCAGGCGCACAAAGCAGCGGAGTAGGGAAACGATGGCGAATGTATGTGGCACCGTGGGGACCGACGCAGACCTGACCGCGAGTGAGGCGGTTGAGAAAATCCACCGCGGCGACTTGACCGCGGAAGCGCTGACCCGGGCGTGCCTGGACCGCATTGCGGATATCGAAGACCAGGTGCACGCATTCGCCCATCTCGATCCGGATTTGGCGATCCGCAATGCGCAAGCGGTCGACAAAGCGGGGAAGGGCGGCGTCATCCAAGGCGTGCCCTTTGGCATGAAGGACATCATCGATACCGCCGACATGCCGACCGGCCATGGATCGCCCATCTACACCGGCCATCGGGTTCGCTGGGACGCCCCCTGCGTCGCCGCCTGCCGTGCTTCCGGCGGCGTGGCGCTCGGCAAGACCGTGACGACGGAATTCGCCCACCGGCATCCGAACGAGACCCGCAATCCGCACAACACGGATCACACGCCGGGCGGGTCGTCGAGCGGCTCCGCCGCGGCGGTTGGTGCGCATATGGTGCCGGTCGCCTTCGGCACGCAGACCACCGGATCGATCATCCGGCCCGCCGCGTTTTGCGGCACGGTCGGATACAAACCGAGTTACGGCGACTTCTGCACCACTGGTGTGCGCGATAATGTGCCGTCCTTCGACACGCTGGGGCTCATAGCCCGGTCGGTGGACGACCTGGCACTGTTCCGCGCGGCGGTCATGGCGCTGCCATATGAGCCGCTGGAGGCCGTAGACGTATCAAGTTTGAAAGTCGGCTTCTGCCGAACTGCGTTTTGGGACCAGTCGGACGCGGCCACGCAGGCCCTGCTGGAACGAACGGCGGAGGCGTTGGGGGCCGCCGGCGCGGCCGTTACCGACTTTAGTCTGCCGGACGGCGAGGCCACGCTGCCTGGCGAGGTGACCAACGTTTCGGGTTTCGAATTCTCCCGCGTGATGATGCATGAGCGGATGGCGCATAAGGATCAGCTCAGCGATGCGCTGTTGGATGGGCGCGTCGCGGACGGATTGCGCTGCAGTTATGCCCAGTACCGTGCCTCGGAAGCGGTGATCCGGGATTATCGCCAACGCACATATGCGGCGATGCAAGACGTCGACCTGCTGTTGACGCCTAGCGCACCGGGGGAGGCCCCCGAAGGCATTGGGGCAACCGGGAATGCGATCTTCAATAACATCTGGACGACCACGCATCTGCCCGCGCTCACGCTCCCCGCTGGAAACGGGCCAAACGGGCTGCCGCTCGGCGTGCAGGTCATTGGCCAACTGCATCAGGATCACCGGCTGCTCGCCGCCGCGAAGGCCGTGCGGACGGCGGTTCTCCAGTAGCGTCGAGACTATTTCGTATCGAAGAATCGCAGGACGTTTTCGCCGCGCAAACGTCCGGATTTGCCGGCTTGCCGGATCAATTCCTGCAGCTCGGTGTTGGTCGGTGTCGCAACATTAAAGTGCCGGTACGGATGGAAGTTCCGCCGGCGCTTTTTCTTCTCGGTGACCTGAAGGGTCAGGATGCCGACGACCCAGGGCTTACCCTCCACCATCAGGATCAGCGGGCCGCCGGACCACCCGCGCTTGGTGTCGCAATCGTGGATGAGCCCGGTACCGGGCCGGAGAAGATGCGCAACGCATCCGTCGCTGATGCGAAAATCGCGGCTTTCCGGATCGTATCCGACGGCGAATGTTGGGGTATTCGAATGTCGGGCGGCGGCGACCCCTTTAGCGTCGACGATGCCGAGGCCGAGCGATCCGCTGCGTTTGCTGATGCGGCGTTCCAGAATGCCGACTGCCCAATCGCGCGGGGCGATCGCGGTATTGATCTTGCCGCGGGACGAAAAGGATTGCCCGAGCTTGGCGCTTAGGATGCGGATTTTTTCGCCGCGATTGGTAAGGAAGAAGAACTCGTTGGCGCGGGGGCGGCCGGTCAGGTGGTTCATGAAGTTGTGCGCCGTCGTCAGCACAATATCGCTTTTCGATCCCGGCGGCGCGATCAGGATGCCGGTCCCGATCCGGCGCAACTCATCATCGAGCGACCATTTTGCAGCGATGACACCGACGCTTTGAAAACGCCAGGCCTCGTCGGCGGTCAAGGCGCGCCGATTGTCCTCGCCCATGACGAACGCATGGCCCGGTATCGAGGGCGTGAAGCAAAGCGCTGCGGCGAATACCAGCGCCGCCGCGCATGCGGTGAGGGGACTCAGTGTCTTTGTCATCTCCGGATTGCCGCAATGTCGGTCGGACCCTGTTCTTGAATACCGTGATCGTGCGGAGGGATAAACCGGCAAACCCGTTGTTCGGGGCTAATTTCGCCTTAAATTAGATGATGTATCGCGACCGCAGAGTTGAGGCCAGCCGAGTGACACCATCGTTCCCAACAGGAACCGCGAAAAAGCGGACGCCTCGTGGCTGCGTTTCCATGATATATGCGGTCCTGCTCACCCTGGGGGTCGCCGCGGTTCCCTCATACGCGGATGTTGACGATGAAGACGACGTCCCCGCGACCACCGAACTCAAGAAGCAGGAAAACGAGCGTGATGTGGGGCGCAAAGGAGCGATCCAGGACCGGCAACGCCGGTTGAGGAGCGAGCAGCGGACCCTGAAGTTTGAAAAGCGGACGAAGCATCCGTTCCGGGTCGAGCGCACGTTACGCCGGGACATTCGCCGCAACGAGCAGCGCCAGAATTGGAACAAGGGCGAAATCCGCCGGCTTGAACATCGCAACCGGCGTAATCGCAGCGGCGCCCGGTAAATTCTGCTCATCGAGCCCGCCAGGTTCCGGCGTTATCGACCGGGGATTGCGCGGCTTCGTCAAGATGGGTATGGGTTAGGGCAACGGACCCATATTAAACGAGATTTCGATGCCCGATCCGCAATCCGGCGTGCTGCCCGACGGGAATACGCACGCGACGTTCATGACCTTTGAATTGACGCCCGGGGCCGAGAATTCGGCCCGCGCCCGAAAGGCCTGTTCACAGGTTCCCAACCTGACGGAGGCGGTCCGCCGCGACGGGAACGAGGATACTCTCCATAGTGTGGTTGCGGTCGGCGCAAACGCCTGGGACGACATGTATAATGGAACGCGGCCGAGGCTGTTGCGGCCCTTCGCAGCACTCGACGACGGCCCCCGTAATGCGCCGTCGACGCCGGGCGATATCCTAATTCACATCCGCAGCGATCGGGCCGATCTGGTCTTCGAATTGGCCCGTCGGGTTTTCGCCGACTTTGGCGATGCCGTATCGATCGTCGAGGAAATCCATGGTTTCCGCTATCTGGACACGCGCGATTTAACCGGCTTCGTCGATGGTACCGAAAACCCGACCGGCGATCACCGGGCCGAAGTTGCCCTGGTCGGTGAGGAGGATCCGGAATTTGCGGGCGGCAGCTATGTCGCATTGCAGCGCTACATCCATGACCTGACGAAATGGGAGACGGTCGCGGTACCGGAGCAGGAACAGATCATCGGCCGGACAAAGGCGGACAACATCGAGTTCAAGAGCGACGAAAAGGCGCCCTACGCCCACATCAAGCGCGCCTCGATCAAGGAAGACGGCAAATCGCTCGAAATATTGCGGCACAGCATGCCGTATGGGACCGCCGACGAGCACGGACTCTATTTCATCGCGTATTGCGGCACGCCGGACAATTTCGACAAGATGCTGGCGCGAATGATGGTGCCGGATGCGGATGGCCCGCACGACCATCTGATGGACTACACGACCGCGGTGACGGGCGCTTCTTTCTTTGCGCCGTCACGCGATTTCCTGAAATCACACGCCGATTGACGCCGGCGTCCTTCGAAGTCCGGCTCTCATGGCCACTCAGTTTATGGCGCGGATGGCGAACTTACCGGGAACGCTGAGATCGCCGTATTGCTCGCGATCCTGGAGTTCATAGGTCAGGGGATCGAGCGCCGCTTCCGACGCATAGGTCGCGACCAGCAAGACCCGGGGTTTGTTGGTCGTACGCCCGCCGCGATGAAAGCCGCACGCGTCGTATAGCAACAACGTGCCGGCATCGCCGACGCAGCTGTGAATCTCGTCGTTCGGCAGGTCTTTCTCAAGCGCGCCGTCGGGCGGAAATGAACCGGCCGGAGGATTGTTGGGATAAATTGTCCCATACCGTCCGCCGGGCTGGGTTCCGCGAATATAGGAGAGCGGGCCCGACTTTTCATCGACGTCGGACAGGTAAAGAAACAGCTTAACGAGTTGATTGTCTTCGTTGTCCCGATGCCAGCGCTCGGAATCGACGGCGGGGTCGTCTTCATCGCACGGCAGGTTGTACCAGATGTCGAGATACTTGATGCGGCTGCAAACGCCGAGATAGGAATTCACAACATCGAGAACGCGGTCGTCGAGAACAAGCGCGGCGACCGATGCCGGAACGGGCATCGTCGGATGGAATCCGAACACGCGGACCACATACCACTTGGTCCCTTCCTTGCTTATCCTTTGCTGGATTTGGTTACGGATTTCCGGCCGTTGGAAGAGCGCTTCGGCTTCTTCCTGCAGCTCTTTCAGCAAACCATTCGATTTCAGGAGATGTCCCATCGACGTTGTATGAATGCCGTCGGCCTTCAGGTCGCTTAACGCTGTTTGCTGTGCCGTGTCCAGGGTCGGAGCATGGCTCCGCAATATCTCGATGTTGCGTTTGTTGAGATCGTTCCAGCGGTTTGGGCTGAGCCGGGCCGAGTGGTAGCGATGGACGAGATAAGAGAATGGCCAGACACGCATCAGCCCGCCGCGGAGCAATTGGCCGAGGGTGCGCGCCTGCAATCGGCGCAGGGTCTTGTAGATCCAGGATGCTGTATTCATGAATTACAGTCCGGACCCTGCTGAAGGGCGTCCTATGACGCGATTGAACACGCCTGAACAAGCACGATTGTTGTGGCGGAAAAATGGCGTGAAGGTTAACGGATGAATTAGCATGTGTCCCCAACGAGTTATTCTTTTCGCGGTCCCTGTCCGCGCTACGACGCTACCATCCAATTGTTAAATAAATGGCCTCACATGGTGTTTGGTTTTGGAAGCAATGTTCGTAGAGGCGGCATCCTAGTACTAACTTTTGGCTAAGGGTACTAGCTAATCGTGGTAGCCGATATACGTCGGACCGGGAAACCCGATCAGGATGATAGATACACGAGATGCCGTGCGGACGCGGCCCGGTTTGGGGGTCCTGGGTTCGTCGAATTCCGCGGCGGGCCTAAAAATTGTATTTCAGTCCGGTGGCCAAGAAGTTCGAGCCGGCCCGTGCGCCGAAGAAAGTGCCGTAGATGCTCGACCGGTGATGAAGGCGTGTCGATAGGGTCCACGCCGGGTATTGCGGCAGGGTGAAATCGAGTTCGAACGTTAGGAAATTCAGGAGTTGCGACGTCCGCTTATCATCCTCCCGCTCGATCTCCGGCGTACTGGTTGCGAAAGACAGTCCGTTCCCGACCGCCAAGGTCGTGTCGACATAGCGGTCCCACGGGAATGTCAGATATCGAATGAGAACCAGTCCATTGAACTCCCAATGGTCTTGTTTGCGGAAATGCCGCACGATTTGACCTTCAGCTTCGAAGTCAAAGTGGCGCGTGAATTTGAATAAACGCCGATTGAGCGCGACGCCCACCAAAGCAGACGCGACGAAGTCCGCATCGAAGCTGTAGATGCTAGCAATGTCGGAACTCGTCCCGGCGGCGCCAAAGAGCATAACGGACCACGGGCGTGGTCCCGGTTCGTCTGCAAGGCCATAAAGGTTCTTCCAACTGGGTTCCGGTTCTGCAGCGTTGCCGACCGCACCGGGCCGCTGTTGCGCCGGTACGCCGCGCGGCTGCGTGACCGGAACTGCGGTCGGCGTAGGAGACATGACCGGTCCCGCCGGAACCGGATCGGACCTGTATGTCGGCGTTCTCGCTGGCGTGTAAGCGGATGGTACCGGGCCGGTTGGCCGGTTCATCGAAGACAGCGCCGACTGCATCGATGACATCACGGCGTCTGTATGGTCCGCACCGGTCGCGTGAAGGCCTTGGCCGGACAGGACCAGAATAAGCAGTGGAAGGACGAGCCACCGTATGACGTAAGGGAGCGAATGCACCGATCTGATCGACTTGTGCGTTACGGCATTATCCGGTCAATTCGATGACCGCGATGCCGAATTTCCGAGCCGCCGTGAAGTGTGCGGCCGAGCCTTCCCTGCCGACGAGGTTGGCGGGCACTTGTTTTGTACCTTCGCAATTGTCCCTCCCACGAGCACGCCACCATTCCGTGCTGAAGGAATTATCGATCAATGATGCGTCAAATCAAAGGCCTAACGCTGCGGCGGTAAAACAATACACGCGCGGCGTTGCAAAAATGGAACTCTCCGCCGCGGACAAATCATTGTCGCCAATTTGAAACAATCGATCGCCTCCAACGTGCGAATCTGCCACTAACGATTTGACGGAGCGTTGAATTTTCCAGAAGATCGCGCATTACGTTGGGGAGGTGGGCAAAAATCTGATGGTATCGGAAAGATCGAGGTTTGCGGTAAGGCTCTGTCTGGCGGCGTGCCTTGCGGTTGGACTTGCAGCCTCGAAAAACAGTCATGCGAACGAGTTCTTTTCGTTCGGGCAGAAAGATCCGTCCGCTCTGGTGACCGGTGGCGGCGGCAGCATCGGCAACGTTTGGTCCGATCGCGATTCTGCCGGTGTGTTTTCAGTCGAGTACCGGACGAGCAACACATTCGAGTTTCTAAGGCTTCGCCCCGTTATTGGGATATTGGCCACTACGGATGAGTCGGTCTACGCCTGGATCGGGCTGAGCACGGATGTGACGTTTTTCGAGCGCATCGTTGTGAGTTTGGATGCTGGCGTCGGCGGCTATGACAAGGGCAATGGGCAGACTTTGGGGCACGACGTCAATTTCCGGACTGGCGGACGCGTTTCTTGGCGGTTCGGCAACAACGCGCGATTGGGTGTCGGGTTTCACCATATCTCGAATGGCGGCTTGGATAAGATCAACCCGGGAACGGAATCGTTGGCGCTCTATTATTCACACCCCCTAAGTTTCTAACCGGGGATGGGAAACGACGCAGCATTCCAATAAGCTGCGATTGAACTAAGAATTCGTTTGGGGGCTGGTGGGGGAAATGTTCCGTAGTTCCGTAATTGGCCTTGGGTCCGGGGGCGGGCCGGCATGCCGCGTTGGCGGCGTCGCAGCCGCGGCGTTGTTGTCTGTCATGACGGCGCAGCCCGTAGAGGCTGCCGGGGCAAATCATGCCGATGCCGTCTTCGCGTCGATGCGCGCGTCCTTGTCCTCGATGCAGTCGGCGACTGCGCCCGTGCCTGCACGAACGCCGTTGCCGGATGACCCGCGGAACATACCCGCCGATCCCCGTACCATACCGGCACCGCCCGTGGCGCCCGCGCCTGCGACGATTCGAAATCCGTATGAACCGGCGCCATCGACCGTGCCGCAGACGATCCAAAATACCGACCCATCAAAATATCGCCGGGCAGGCCCGCGCC
This sequence comes from Alphaproteobacteria bacterium, assembly GCA_965228425.1. Taxonomy (GTDB): domain Bacteria; phylum Pseudomonadota; class Alphaproteobacteria; order UBA8366; family UBA8366; genus JAJFJD01. The sequence goes on from OZ245815.1 coordinate 2,869,700, forward strand.
GCAGCTACGACACGGTTCCGAAATCACGGCAGGTGCCGCCCGCTGGGGGGCCGAGAAAAGACGCCGGCGGATATAAGGACGGCTGGTACGTCATCGAAAAGGACTATTGGCTGAACTACCCGCTGACGCTGTGGCGCATGGCGACCGCGCCCACCCGCTTCGACACGAAGGATTGGTTGATAACCGCGGGCGTGGTTGGCGCAACCGGCCTTTTCCTAGCGCTCGACGAAGAAATTCAAAGCTTCTGGCAAGACAATATTACGGGATCGACCAGCAAAGACGTCTTTGATGTCCTCAACGTCTTCGGTGAAACGAAATATGTCGTGGGCGGTTCGATCGGTCTTTACGCCGTCGCCGAAGCGCTGGACCAGACCGGCGTCATGAATGCGCGCCGTGCCAAAGCGACCGGGTTGTTGACGGCGCAGAGCGTGATCATTGCGCAAGGTATCACCGGCAGCATCAAATGGCTCGCAGGCCGCGATCGGCCAAACGAAACCGACAGCCGGTTCGACTTCAAAGGCCCTGGCAACGGCGACAACAAGGCTTTCCCGTCGGGGCATGCAACGGTGGCCTTCGCGTTGGCGACCACGGTATCTGAATTGTATGGGCCAGAGTATCGATGGGTGCCCTGGATCGTGTACCCGTTGGCGACGGGGACCGCATTGTCGCGCGTCGATCGGAATAAACATTGGGCATCCGACGTCTTCTTAGGAGGCGTGATCGGGTATGCGGTCGCGAAGACGGTTACCCATTACAATCCTTTCCTCGAGAAGCATGATATCAGCTTTCGTCAATTGGACTCCGTCGATGGGCCTGGCTTATTGGCCGTCCGCACATTTTAATCATCCTTTGAACCGCTCGATCCGCCGTGATCGCATCGGGCGGCATTTCAGTCGATCGAGGAGCTTATGAACACAAGAACCTTTAGTATCTGCCTTACTTTCGCGCTGTTCAGTCTGCCGTCCGCGCCGGCAACGGCGGGCATGATCGAGAAATTCTGCATGCGATCGACGATTAACGGCATGAACGGCATGATGTCCGGCACGGAATTCAAATGCCGAAACGGTGCGCGCATGTTCGAATTGCGGGAAACGACCATCAATCTGGGGTCCATGAAGCAGCGGCAGAAGCAGCGGACAGTGCGGTATGACGGCATGATCTATAACGTCGACCTGCTGACGGGCAGGGCGACGAAGATGAAAGATCCGGTCCCGGATGCGATGAATGCCGACATGGACCCGAAGGCCTTCGCGGCGTCCATCGGGTTTCAGCCGACCAGCGAAAAGAGGGTCATCGCCGGCCTCAAGTGTCAGGTCTATCGCGGGCCAAATCGGGAAATGTGCATGGCGGACAACGGCCTAGCTCCGTATATGAATATCGGCGGGATGGTGATGACGGCGACGGAGGTCAAACTGGGCGACACCGGTCCGGAGAAATCATACGCGATACCCAAGAATGCGACGCTACAGCAGATGCCCGCAATGGGCCGTCCACCGGTCGGTGCTCCGCCCCAAGGCGGACGGACCATGCCGCCGGGCGCCATGCCGGAGCATGTTCGTAAGATGCTGGAAAAGATGGGACAACTGCCGAAACAGTAGTCCGGCGCGCAGTTCCTAAGCCGATCGGATCTCCGATAGGAACGTATCGATTTCCTGCCGCAGGCTTTCCGATTGCTGCGACAACTCCGCGGCGGCGGTCAGGACATCTTGCGCGGCACCACCGGTCTCGGACGCGGCATCGGTCACGCTGGCAATATTGCTACTGACTTCCTGTGTCCCTTGCGCGGCCTGTTGCGTGTTTTCGGCGATTTCTTGCGTTGCCTGACCTTGTTCGCCGACCGACGATGCAATCGCTTCGGTGATCTCATTGATCTCGCGGATTGTCATGCCGATGCTCTCGATAGCGGCGACGGAGTCCTTTGTCGATGATTGCATTCCAGCAATCTGCGCGGAGATCTCCTCCGTCGCGCGAGCGGTTTGCGTTGCTAGATTCTTTACCTCAGACGCCACGACGGCGAAGCCTTTGCCAGCTTCGCCGGCGCGTGCCGCTTCGATCGTGGCGTTCAACGCCAACAGATTCGTCTTCTCCGCGATATCAGTAATCAGGGTCAGAACCTCGTCGATTTTCGACGCTGCGGAAGCAAGGCCTTGAATCGTTTGGTTGGTTTTCGTGGCTTCGTCGTTGGCGCGGCCGGCGATAGTCGAGGATTGTTCGACTTGCCGATTGATTTCACTAATCGAGACCGACATCTCTTCCGCCGCCGAAGCAACCGTCTGGACATTTTGCGACGCCCGCTCGGCAGCCGTCGAAACGACTTTGGCCTGACGGTTCGTTTCATCTGTGGTGGAAGACATTGAGTTCGCGGTCGACTGCAATTCCGTAGCGGCCGATGAAACGGTGTTCACGATACCGGAAATACGCTCGGAGAACTGATCGGCCAAATCATGCATCGCCTGGCGTTTCTGTTGTTCGGCTTCGCGCGATTGTTCTTCGGTTTTTTCCTGCAACGCACGGACTTGGATTGCGTTTTCCTTAAATATGTGGACCGCGCGGGCCATGTTGCCGATCTCATCGGCGCGCTCGGATCCGTCCACGTCGACATTCAGGTCGTTTTCCGCCAACCGTGTCATCTGTTCGGTGATTTTGTTGATCGGTCCCGTAATCGTTCGGGCGGCGAGTACGCAGACCGCGATCAGGAGTAAGCCGCCGATGATCGCCGCGAGAACGAGCTTGTTGCTGAACGACGTTCCAGCTGCCAATTGCGGCGCCAGCATCGACGCCACTTCGAGGACGCCGCGCACATCGCCAAGTTTCCAGTCGGTTCTTGGCGAGGCGGCGTGCGTGTTGTGGCAATTGACGCAGGCAGGGGCGACCATCTTGTCGGCGACAGCGACCCTGATCCATTCCTGACCATCGCGTGTGACCTGCTTCGTGAATACGCCATCCGGGTTTTCGTTGAGAAAGGTCCAGGCTTCCGTTTGGAACGGATCCAGTGCTCGGTTCGCCCGTACGGGGAAAGGATAGGCGCTATAGAGATTGATCGTGGTGTCTTCCTTGGCCAGGAGTTCGCTTACGTCATGGATGAAGGTTGCCGGCAGCGGTACCGACTTTTCCTCCGTCTTGTGGTTGTAGGACGGCTTCAACGATCCGTCGGCGACCACCTTCTTGATGACATTCTTGGTATAATACCCGCGGATCGTCTTGAACTGGCCTGCCGTCTTTTGGGCATTCAATGTCGCGTCGGCGCGGACGTTTTCCGCGATCATCGACGGTACGAACAGCCAGATACCGGCAATAGCGATCATCAATGCTATCGGAACAGGAAGTAATACCTTCCAAGCGAGACTACGATTTAGACCAAACGGCATCGGGTAGTCCTCATAATTCGGCAATATGCGTCGGGGCTTACCGTGGATTCCTTAAGAAGGCGTAATGAAAAAGTGTCGATATTGTAAAGAAAATCGGCGCATGCGCGGTTTTCAATCTGCAATCGGAAGCCGAGCTTCGGTCGGTATGAAATGCTCATATCATTGAAAATAATATGAGAAATACACGCAAAACTCGCACCGTCTAGGGTGTGTGATGATGCATATGGACCTGTAAATTTGGGTGGTGGCGGCGGCAAGTTTTTTGCCAATTCGCAAAATTTCCGCCGTGGCGACGGAGGCTGCGGCCTTACCGTTCAGCAGGTTCGGTCCGCTCGATCTTGTTCAGGCGATGATTGGCGACGATGCGAAGCAGCGGATCCGGCGGTAGAATTGCGGCTTTTGGGATCGCCTCGGCGAAGCGAAGTTCTTCGCTCTCGATACCACACAGCTTCTCCGCCATCAGCTTACCGCAGGCGGTGCCGCGGGTCATGGGCGCCGCATCGGTGGTGAGGACGATGTGCAGGCCCGGCCCCAGTTCTCCGAAGACACGGCCTTCGTTGCGCGTCATCGCCATGATGCCGCCCCATGTTGCGGAGAGGTCGACGCCGCTGAGCGCCGGCCATCGCTTGGCAATGCTGCTGCGATGATTGGCGGCGGCGGTCTCGATGAGGTCGTCGCTGAATCGCTTATCCCGCGCGTAGGTGAAGGTGTTGCGCATCAGGATCCGGCCATCGACCGTGAGGCGCACCGTGCTGCCGTTCGGGCTCGCGGGCAGTAATCCGAATTGGTCGCCGTCGCCAACATGGCGTCGTTCGTCGGCGGTGAGGGGACGCGTCAGGCTGGCGAACAATCCGAGCGGGACCACGCGATGCCGCTTGAATCCCATCTCCTCAGCGAATACGTGATTGGTTAGGATGAGTTGCTTGGCAACGATCTCGCCGTCGGGACAGATGAGGCGCTTGTCGCCGTCGGTGTGGAGTTCCGTCACCGGGCTGTCCTCGTACAATGTGACGTTCGCCGGAAGCGCCGCGCCGAGACCACGCATCATCGCCGCCGGTTGCACCAGCGCGGCCCCATCTACGTGAACGCCGTTGGTATAGAATCGGGACCCGGTAATCGCCTCGAGCTCGTCTCGTTCCAGGCGCTTCTGCGGTACGGCGAGGGCATCGAATCCATCCGCAACCGCGTCCAGGTGGGCGTCGCCTTCGCGGCTGGCCGAGACGTATATCTGCCCCCAATCCGACCAGTCGCATCGAATCTGATGTGCTTCCACGATTTCACGCAAATATGTATATCCGCATCCGAAGAGGCGGTCGGCTTGGCGCGCGACGTCGAGATGCTTGATACCGCCATGGCTGTGATGCGAGAGCATGAAGCCCGCATTCCGGCCGGAATTTCCGTAGCCGACGCGCATGGCGTCGACAACGACGACGGTATCGTCCGGCCGCAGTTCCCCGAGCCGCCGCGCGGCCGCGAGGCCGCAGGCACCGGCGCCGAGGACCGCCCAATCGGCGGTGACCGTGGACGTGACCCGCCGCGGCGGATCCGGCTGCGGCAGCAACGCATACCAGCCGTTCTGGACGCCGTCGTTCGGCAGCTTGCGCGCGGTGTGAACCGCCCTCATGCCGGAATCTCCCGTATACAGATGATCGGGTGGAGGATCAGGGGTGAACGGGGGCGGGTCAAGTCAGTCGAGGTCGAAGCTGTCGGAATAATCGACTTTGAGGTCGGCAGACTGTTCTTCCTTTAGCAGAAGACAATTGCCCACCGCCAAGAGATCGAGTTCGGTTCCCATGAAACACCGGAATGCATCCTCGGGCGTGCACACGATCGGTTCGCCGCGGATGTTGAAGCTCGTGTTCACGAGCACGGGGCATCCGGTCTTGGCCTTGAATGCGGACAACAGTGCGTGGAACCGCGGGTTTGTCTCGCGATGGACGCTCTGCAGGCGGGCCGAGTAGTCGACATGCGTCACGGCCGGGATCTCCGACCGCACCACATTCAGCTTGTCGATCCCGAAGAGGGCGGCTTCTTCGTCGCTCATCATGCGGCGGCGTTCTTTCTTTACGTCGGCGACGAGCAGCATGTACGGACTGTCCGCGTCATGTTCGAACCAGGATGCCACGTCTTCGCGCAGAACCGCGGGTGCGAAGGGTCGAAAACTCTCGCGGTATTTGACCTTCAGGTTCAGGATTTTTTGCATGGCCGGCGACATCGGATTGCCGAGGATCGAACGGCCGCCAAGGGCGCGGGGGCCGAATTCCATCCGGCCGGTCATCCAGCCGACCGCTTTGTCTTCGGCGAGCGCGGAGGCGGTTCGCTCTATCAAAGCCGTGTCGTCGACGACGTGGTACTGCGCGCCGGCGGCCCTCAACCGGTCTTCGATATCGCTCTGATCGAAGCGCGGGCCCAGATAGCCCCCGCTCATGTGGTCCATGCCGTTTGCAGGCTGACGCGGTTCGCCCAGATGGATGTGATAGGTGCCGAGCGCGGCCCCCAACGCGCCGCCCGCGTCACCGGCCGCGGGCTGAATCCAGATGTCCTCGAACGCCCCGTCGCGATGCGCCTTGCCGTTCGCAACGCAGTTCAGCGCAACACCGCCCGCGAGGCAGAGATTCGGAATGCCGTACTCGGTCCGTAAGGATCGCGTCAGCTTCAACACGATTTCCTCGACAACGGCCTGTACCGATGCGGCGATATCCATATGGAAGGGCGTCAGTAAAGCCTCGGGCGCCCGGACCGGCTCACCGAAAAGGGCCGCGAAGCGATCATTGGTCATCGTCAGACCGGTGCAATAGTTAAAGTAGGACTGGTCGAGCCGGAACGAGCCATCTTCCTTGATATCGACGAGGTTGTCTTTGATCACGTCGGCATATTTGGGCTCGCCATAGGGGGCGAGCCCCATGACTTTGTATTCGCCGGAATTCACCCGGAAACCGGTATAGTAGGTGAATGCGGAATAGAGCAGGCCGAGCGAATGGGGAAACAGGATTTCCTTGTCGACCTCGAGCGTGTTGCCGCGCCCGATGGCGACCGACGTCGTGGCCCACTCTCCGACTCCGTCCATGGTGAGCACGACCGCGTCGCCAAACGGCGACGGGAAGAAGGCGGAGGCGGCATGGCTGAGATGGTGTTCCGAGAACAGCAGCTTGTTCTGCCAGTCGAAGCTGTCGTCGAACTCGGTGAATTGTTTGCGGAGCAAGTCTTTCTGGAACAGCTTTTCCTTGATCCAGATCGGCATGGCCTGCGCGAATGACTTGAAGCCGCGCGGCGCAAAGGCGAGGTAGGTTTCGAGCAGCCGTTCGAACTTCAGGAACGGTTTGTCGTAGAAGGCGACATAGTCGATGTCAGCGAACGGAACGCCCGCCGCCTCAAGGCAATACGTTATCGCGTGTTCCGGAAAACCGGCGTCATGTTTCTTACGCGTGAACCGTTCTTCCTGGGCCGCGGCGACGATTGTGCCGTCTTCGACCAAGGCCGCGGCGCTGTCGTGATAAAAGGCGGAAACGCCGAGGATGCGCACCGGATGGCCCTAGAAGATCGTGTAGATGAACGGCGCGACGGCGGAGCCTTGCGCGACGACGAGCAGACCGCCGAAGACGAGCAGCACCAGCATGATGGGCAACAGCCAGAACTTCTTTCGGACTTTCAAGAATTCCCACATTTCCAAGAGAAATGCCATCGGTCGCGCGATCCTTCCTAAAACTGCTTTTTGAAGCTTTCGGGTGAGGGGCCAGGCTCCTCGCGCTTCACCCAGTAGCTTTCTTGTGCCGCATCGAATTTCAAACGCAAATGGTCGCGTCCGGCCAGCTTCATCACGATCGCGAAGGGCGTGATGACAAGAAAGAACATCAGACCCATCACGATGGGGCTGACGACCTTGTGCAGCAACAAGCCAAATTTGAACCAAAGGAAATTCAGCGGTCTTAGGGTCGCAGGCCGCATGAAGGCCACGGCGAGGAAGGCGCCGGATATGCAGAGAAGCCACGATCCCGCAGTGGATGGGGAGAGAATTGTGAAGTATCCGCCAAGCAGCGCGAAAACGACCGCGAACGTGATGCCGAACGCTCGGTCCGACCCGAGTTTTATGTCCCCTGTTCGATGCGTAATCTGTTCCATTTGTGCCCGGTCATGCATTCTTCGTTGCGCTGCAATCGGCACTCTTATACCGCATTCCGTCGAACACTGCTGCGGTGATCCGTCTATAAGAGGCTCTTGTAATCGACATTCCGATGAATGATGTCGGCGGCGGCTGCGGCACCCTCGGGCGTCCAATGGCCGTCGCAGTCGTTGTAGAATGCGCCGATGTCCGACCGGGCGGCAAAATGAGGCAGCAGGTCAAGGACCCGCACGGTTGCATGTTCCGTCATGATCCGGTCGAGGAGGGCATTGAACCGGGTCGGCGCGCCGGATTTGCGGAATCGGTCGATATCCGATTCGCGGGGTGTGACGACGAAGAACAAGGTCTTGTCGCCGGCCGCTTTCACGAGTTCGCCGATCACGAATTCGAACCGCGCGGCCTGTTGAGCGGTGAAGTCGTAGTATCCGGAATACGATCCCTTTCGGCCGGCCATATTCTGGTCCTCGAACAACACCTGGAAATATGCGATCAGGTTGCTGGTGTAGGTGTAATTCCGGTGAATGGTGCGGAGGCCTTTCATGAATTCGCGGCGATTCCATCGATCCACCTCCTCGAACTTATTTGTGTCGATGTAGCCTAACTCGTAGGTGCCGTTTTGCTCGTAAAAGAGCGGCCGGTACCAGTCCCTTTGGTTGCGTTGCCAGAACGCCGGGTCATCGTCCGTGAAATCGTTGTCCGGCAGAAGTTGGACAAGGATGCTCGAATGATCGAATTTTTTGGCGAATGTCCGGTAGAGGAGCAGGTATTGGGTCGGGCCGAAATTTCCCGAGACCCCGAAATTCAGATGCGGCACCGAGGTTTTAGCCTCCAGCCGGTCGGTAAGGCGATCCGCGCGCGCAAGCCCGTAGCCTTCCGTGAACGAGTCGCCGAGGTACACGATCCGCTTTCCATTGGCCGTGATCGGCCGGTCGCGGTCGCGCATGCCGTGTCGGTTCGAACGGTAGGTGACGTTGTAGCAACTGGTGACGTGGACATAGCGGGCATTCGGCGCATGCCAATTGCTGAATTTCTTGTCGAGCTGATCCCAGAACGGGACGAAGGTCGGCCATTCGTAGCTCGGTGCGTCGGCCGGAATCAATTTCGTCTGGATTGCCGCGAAGGCCATCAGTTCGAAACTCACGACGAAGACCGCAACCGACAGCAGCAGATTCTTCAGCAGAGCGTAGATCTTCGCGTAGGCCAATGGGCTATTCTCGTGGTTCGTCTCGCGCGCCGATCGCGGACCGGCGGATACGCATGATACCGCTTGGTCGGGGAATCGCTAAGCTGGCGTGAATGCTTTGCCTTGGATCGCACTGCCGACCTCTGTTCGAAAAACAAGGGCCAGCGAAAAATTCGCTAACCCTTGTTTGAAATTTGGCTCCGCGGGCAGGACTCGAACCTGCGACAAGGTGGTTAACAGCCACCTGCTCTACCAACTGAGCTACCGCGGATCAGTGGCGGGCTTATAGCAAAAGCCGGCACTGCATTCCAGCAATTCATGACGAAAAAATTGCGGCAGGTCGGGGCCTTAGGATTCACTAGTTGCGGCCGTAGATATCCTCCAACCGCACGATGTCGTCTTCGCCCAAATAGCCGCCGGTTTGTACCTCGATGAGGTGCAGCGGCTCGTCGTCGGTGTTTTCGAGACGGTGTACCGTTTCCGGGGGGATATAAGTCGATTCATTCGCATTGAGCGTCATCTCGTCGTCGCCCCGGACCACCTGGGCGCGGCCGCTGACCACGATCCAATGCTCGGCGCGATGGTGATGCTTCTGAAGCGACAGGCAGCCGCCGGGCTTGACGATGATGTGTTTCACCTGGAACCGCTCGCCCATACGGATCGTCCGGTACGAGCCCCAAGGCCGAAAGACCTCGAGATGGGCGTGCGGTTCGTTCCGGCCCTTCGAGGCCATATCTTTGACCAATTGGCCGACGGCTTGCGCCTTGTCGCGGGGCACCACCAGCACGGCGTCCTCGGTGGCCACGACGGCGAGGTCCTCGACCCCGACGGCGCACAACAAAGGACCTTCGGCGCGGAGGTAGGTGTTGCGCGTATCGTCGGCGATCACGTCACCCTGCGTTACGTTGCCGTTGGCATCCTTGTCACCGACGCCCCAGAGGGCCGACCAACTGCCGACATCGCTCCACCCGGCGTCAACGGGAACAACCGCGGCATTGTCCGTCTTTTCCATGACGGCGTAGTCGATCGAGTCCGCCGGGCAATCCTCGAAGGCGGCCTTGTCCAGCCGGAAAAAATCCAAATCGGGCTTGCCGTCGGCGACGGCGGCGCGGCAGTGAGCCAGCATGGCGGGTTGGTGCCGTTCCATCTCCGCAAGATATGCGTCGGCGGAGAACAGGAACATGCCGCTGTTCCAGGCATAGGCTGCATCGGCGACGTAGCGTTCGGCGTCGGCCTGACACGGTTTTTCGACGAATTCGTCGATCTGGAAGCAGCCCGGCAGGGGGCCCGTTCCGTTTTCGTAGGCAGCGCCCCGGCGGATGTAGCCGTAGCCCGTTTCGGGCCGGTCCGCCGTGATGCCGAAAGTGACGAGCGCGCCATTCTCGGCGGCGGTGCTGCCGGTCGAGACCGCGGCGAGAAAGGCGTCGGTCTTCTCGATCAGATGGTCCGATGGCAGGACCAGCATCATAGCCTTGGGGTCGGTCTCTGCCAGGAGGAGGGCGGCACAGGCGACGGCGGGGGCCGTATTGCGGCCCATCGGTTCGAGCATGAGCGCGGTCGTCGCCGATCCGGCGTCGCGGAGTTGTTCGGCAATAATGAAGCGATGATCTTCGTTGCAGATCAGAACAGGCGCCGCGAACCGGGCCGGGTCGGAGACGCGGGCCACGGTTTCCTGCAACAGGCTGTCGTCGGCGGTGAGCGGCAGGAGCTGTTTCGGATACAGTGTCCGAGACAACGGCCAAAGCCGGGTGCCGGCGCCGCCGGAGAGGATCACGGGGTAAATCGTCGAGTGCGCCATCGGGGTATTCCTTTTGGTCTCGCTACCTCTCTACGTGAATTTTTTGGGCTTCCCAATACCCATTCCGTGGGAGATTGAGCGGTTTCGCAAGAATAGCGGGATAGGCGTTAACCAAACGAAAAACCGGGATGGGCCATGAGCCCATCCCGGTCAACGGAGGTGCAAGATTGTCCTCGGAGGTTGTCGTCAGGCCGTATTCTGCGTCCGGCGTATCCGAGTGAAGGATACGAGACCCAGAATAGCGGAAATAAACAGCCAGACCGCCGGCGGCAATGGTACCGGCGAAACCGCGATCTTCACGGCAAAGTCATCGAAGTCCGCGTCCGTCCCGCCGTCGTTAAACAGCGCGATGAACGATCCGTCGCCAAGATCCGCGAATGCGATCGAAATACCTGCCGCAATCGCGCCATTGGCAGCCGTGCCGCCGATGGTCGATTGGAAGGCAAAGTCGACTAATCCGCCTAGCAGTCCAAAGGTATTGGTCGTTCCAGCAGGGGTTGCCCCTGTGAATACTTGACCGCCGAGAACGTCGAACGCGTTCGTCGCATCGGCTTCTAGACCCAGGAACGTGAACTCTACTTGGGCAGGGCTCGAAAGTCGCAGCCCTAATCCTGGCGTGGTGCTGTCATAGATGGTGATCGGATCGAGGGGATTTAACCCCGTCTCCGCGGTAAGACTGAACCCGGATGCTGGGATCGCTCCCGCAATTCCGCCCGCATCGAGCGACAACGTCATCGCCCGGGCAGAACTAGCGAATGATCCCGCCAGCAGCATCGCCGCAGCAACGACTGCGACTAGTCGGGTGGTCTTAAGTAGTCTCAATGTTTCTCTCACCGTTGTATTCCCCCGTGTCTTCAACGAGTTAAAGTGACTTCCGGATCTTCCCCACTCAGTCTCCAGATCGACGATACGGCTACCCGCCGTCTCGTCACGCCAAATCGAGTTTCTTAATTGGTAAATTTATATTTGTTAACGACTACAGTGTATCACACGTTTGCCAAATTGAAATTTACCATTTCGAGAAACTACACCACGAATACGGAATTTTCATCAGGTGCAGTAGTCCTTTCGTCCATCAATGTGGTGGTAACCCGAACGCGTGGCGCCGCGGCAGAAAAGGAAATTACCTTAATAAAGCCTTATAATTGCGACAATATCATGGTTATCAAATGGTAATTGTTGGCCGTTGGAACGAAATGTTGACGAAGTGCGTTGATGCAAATGTGCCCTTTATGTCACAGGGTTACGCGAAGAGGTGGACATATTTTATGAACCAATACCTAAAATGTCATCGAAAGCATAATTTGCGGCGACGAATCGGTTCACCGCATTCGAACAAGTAAATGAAAGTAAGTGGATTAAGGTTTGAAAGTGCGATATTCAGGTAATATTGGTCGCGTTAACCAAAAAACGCTGCGACCGTGCCGAGGGGGCGCGATGTTTAGAATATGGCTGGCGGTGATTTCGGTCGCTCTGTTCATGACGGGCGCGCAGGCGGCTGAGCCGTACAAATTGAACCCGGGCGATGTCCTCGAAATTTCCGTCTGGAAAGAAGAAGGCATGCAGCGGCAGGTCGCCGTGCTGCCGGACGGCAATATTGCCTTTCCGCTGGCCGGGCATGTCAAAGCCGCCGGAATGACGCCCGAACAGTTAAAGACCGTCCTCCAAAAGAGACTAAAGAATTATTTCGCGGATCCGGTGCTGACCGTTTCGGTGCTGCAGGTCACCGGCAATAAAATATATGTCATTGGTCAGGTTCGGGCGCCGGGTGAGTTCCCCGCGAACCGGCCGGTAGACGTGATGCAGGCGCTCAGTCTTGCCGGTGGATTGACGACCTTCGCGGCACAGGACGAGATCAGGATCTTGCGGCGGGATGCGACGGGAAAACAGCGAGCGCTCAAGTTCAGCTATTCAGACGTCTCAAAAGGCAAAGCGCTGGGCAGTAACATTGTATTGCGGAGCGGCGACGTCGTTGTGGTTCCGACGAGTGGGATATTCTAGGGGGTGACTGTGTCACACGGTAGGCATGGCCGGCTTTCAATGGCTATGACAGGGAAGACTTGGTTGGCGGTTTCGGCGGCGCTTTGCGTTGCGGCAACCGTGCCGCAGAAAACGTTTGCATCGGATTGGCACCTCCAGGCGTCGGTTTCCGAGGAATTCGAATATGACGATAATTTCCGGCTCAGTTCGACCTCGGAGGAGACTTTGTGGGGTTTCACCACCCGGCCGAGGGTAACGCTCGAAACGCATACCCCGACGGTGGACCTCATTCTCGGCGGCGATATCAGTTACGGGATTTTTCCGGATAACTCCGACGAAAACTCCTTTGACCAAAAGTTGGATGGCACGATAAGCCGCAAAGGTCCGCGCAGCCGGTTGTCGGCCAACGGGGCGTTCACGCGGCAGACGACCCGGAGCACCGAAGATGAAGACACCGGGCGGGACTTCTCCGATGCGGTCCGGCTTTCCGGCAGCGGCGGGTTGTCGGGAACCTATCAGCTGACCGAATTGGTCGGGGTGGGCGCGCAGACCGGCGGGGTTTACACGACCTATGACTCCAATGCCTTCGATGATTTCTTCAGCGTCTCGGCCGGTCCGTTCGTATCCGTTCAGCTGTCGCCGAAAGACAGCGTGCAATTCGCGACCAAATATACCCGGTTCGAGCGTCTCAGCGGGTTGGATCGGGAAAGCGACGCCTATTCGGGCGATGTCACGTACTCGCATATTTTCACGGAACAGGTCCGCGTAAGCGTGCGGGGCGGCGCGAACCACGTTCGCACTGATTTAGAAGAACTTAACGGTTCGACCGTAGTGTCCCGCTCAGAGAACAACACGGGATTTGAGGCTGGATTCACGGTTTCCTACACGGAGGAGCGCGGGCAGCTTACCGGCAGTTTCGACCGCTCGCTGACGCCAAGTGGCGAAGGACAGTTGCTGGAACGGAATTCGGTTCGTCTCAATGCCAGTTACAGGGCGACACCGATGGTAACCGCTGACCTGACGACCGCTTTCATCGACCAGGAGTCGAATACGGACGATTCGACGGGCCGTACGTTTTTCAGTGTCGAACCGGGGGTGAGTTGGCAGTTTTTACCGGACTGGAGCTTCAGGGTGGCCTATAAGTTCCGTACTCAAGATCGGGATACCGATGGCAGGGCATATTCCAACGGCGCGCGAGCGTCCGTGACTTGGCGCATGCCTGGTTGGGGGGCGAGGGGCGGCGTTAAGTAGTAACGCACGAAAGGCTTTTTCGCCAATGGCGATCGAAGAAGACGTCAAAGGGCCAAAGGACTACCTGGATGCGGTGAAGCGCCGGCGTTGGCGCTTGATTATTCCGGCGTTCCTGGTCGTGATCATTGCGGCGGTCGTCGCCGTATCCATTCCTGCGGTCTATGAATCAACGGCGACGGTTCTGATCGAGGAACCCGAAGTGCCGCGCGAATTCATTCAATCGACGATCACGAGTTTCGCCGCGCAACGCTTGCAGGTCATCCAGCAACGCGTCATGACGACACAGAACCTCGTGTCGATCATCAACAAATTCGACCTATTCAAGGATGAGCGGCGGCAAAAACCGATCAGCGAAATTGCGAGCGATTTTCGCGACAATATCTCGATGGACCTGGTCAGCGCCGAGGTCATCGATCCGCGGAGCGGCCAATCCATGCAGGCGACCATCGCCTTCAACATCTCCTATCAGGATTCCAGTCGCCGCGTGGCACAGCAGGTCGCCAACGAACTCGTCTCACTCTACTTAAATGAAAATCTTAGGGATCGCCGCGAAAAGGCTGCCGAGACTACAGGATTCCTTGCCGAGGAAGCGCGCCGTCTCGGGCAACTTGTGAGCGAAGTCGAAAACAAGATCGCCGAGTTCAAGCGCCGCAACGCGGGGCAACTGCCCGAACAGCTCGAGCTCAATCTTGGACTGATGCGCCGTGCCGAGGCGGATTTGGCCGATACGTCCCGGCGCATCCAGTTGCTGGAGGAACGAAAGGTCGTCCTGCAATCCGAGTTGTCGCAGCTCAGCCCGCATGGCGCCCGGACGATCGACGGCGAAACCGTGCTGAGTCCGTCGGAGCGCTTAAAAGCGTTGCAGACGAAGCTCATCAGCATGCAGGGCGTTTATGGTCGCAACCACCCGGATGTGATGAAGATGCGCCGCGAGATTACCGCGCTGCAAAAAGAGACCGGCGAGGGAACCAACGTAGACGCGTTGAAGTCTCAATTGCAGATCGCCAAACAATCCTTGGTTACGACCCGTAAAAAATACGGACCCAAACATCCGGACGTGGTGAACGTCGAAAAGCAGATTGCCAGTCTCAAGGCCGCCATACGGAACGCCGGGAATTCGAAGAGCAATGGCTCGTTGACGCCGAAACCGGACAATCCCGCCTATATCATGGCGCAGACGCAACTCAAGAACTTGGACTCGCAGCTTCGCTCGTTGGTCCGGCAGCAAGCGGAAATACGAAAGTCGCTCAAACTGCAGGAAGAGCGCGTGTTGAAAATTCCCGAAGCCGAACGGGAATATCTGACGCTCAAACGCGACTATGACAATGCGTATATCAAGTACAAAGAGGTGAAGGCGAAACAGCTTCAGGCGCAGCTTGCCCAGTCCTTGGAGACGGAGCGCAAGAGCGAGCGGTTCTCGTTGATCGAGCCGCCGCAATTGCCGTTGAAGCCGGTTCGCCCGAACCGAATTGCCATTCTGTTCATCGGCCTCGTCTTTGCTGGGGCGGCGGGGGTCGGTAACGTGTTTCTAGCGGAGACGATGGACGAGACGGTCTACGGATCCAAGCAATTGGCCGCGATCGTCGGTCATCAGCCCTTGGTGGTTGTTCCGCTCATCAAGCAAAAAACGGGCAAGTCCGGACGCCGGTGGCTCATCGCTGCGGTCGTCCTCATAATTTTGGCGGCCGTCGCCGCCGGGCTGTATGGCTTTCACGTTTATGTAAGGCCTTTGGATGTAATGTGGTTCTCGACGCTTCGGCGATTTGGGTTCGGATAGGATAAGGGCGCACAGGATGGATCGAACCCGCGTAGCTCTGGATAAGGCTCGGGAAAAGCGGCTTGGCGGGCGGCCGATTTTTTCGGTATCGCCGCTGCCGACGCTGAACGCGAACCCGGTCCCGGTAAAATACCAACAGACCAAGGTCCTGCCGCTATCGCCTAAGACGCTGCGGGCCAACAACGTGATCTCCGGGCTCGAGAACGAACCGTTGGCCGATATCTATCGGATCCTTCGAACCCATGTGCTGCGGCGGTTGTCTGCCGCGGGCTTGTCGACAATGGCGATCTGCAGCGCCAACAAGGGCGACGGCAAGACGCTGACCGCGGTGAATCTCGCGATCAGTCTTGCCATGGACGTGAACCAGACCGTGCTCTTGGTTGACCTGGATCTGCGCAGCCCGTCGGTCGCCGATACGTTGGGGATAGAGCCCGAGTTCGGTCTCGACGATTTCCTGCACGATACCGCTGACCTGCCGCAATGCTTGATCAATCCCGGGACCGAGCGGCTGGTCATTTTGCCGGTTCGGGCGCCGATGGAACAATCCTCGGAAATGCTGGCGTCCCCGAAAATGGCGAAGCTGGCCCACGAGTTGAAGAACCGCTACCCGGACCGGATCGTGCTCTACGATTTGCCGCCGCTGCTTGCGACGGACGATTGCCTCGCCTTTATGTCGAATGTGGACGCAACACTATTCGTCGTGGCGGAAGGGGAAACGCCGCAACCCGATATCGAGCGGGCGCTGATGTTGCTCGGCGACAGCCCTTTGATCGGGACGGTACTGAACAAATCAGCACAAGAACAATACAACGCTTATCTTTAGGCCGGTCGGCCGTGCCTCCGGGTGGGACGGGGTCGCGCGGAGGTTTCGAGAACCGGCATGCATCAGGGACACGATGCCATGTATGAATCGTTTTACGGATTGAAGGAGAAGCCGTTTACCCTGACGCCTGATCCGGAATTCCTTTATATGAGTCGGCAGCATGAGAATGCCCTGACGATGTTGGAATACGGGCTGACGTTGCATGGTGGTATTACGGTGATCACCGGCGAAGTCGGATCGGGTAAGACGACGCTGATCCGTCGCGCGATGCAGGTGCTCGACCCCCAGTTTACGGTCGGCATGATCACCAACACGCATCGCAATATCGGCGAACTTCTGAAATGGGTCCTGTTCGCCTACGACCTGGATTACAGCAGCAGCGACAAGGCCGAGCTGTATCACATCTTCTTCGACTTCGTGGTCAATCAGTACGCCGCCAACCGGCGGACGCTGCTGATCATCGATGAAGCGCAGAACATGGATATCGAGACCCTCGAAGAACTGCGGATGCTGACGAACGTGAACAGCGATAAGGATCAGATCCTGCAGCTTTTGCTCGTCGGTCAGCCGGAATTGAACGACAAGTTGCGCCAGCCGGAATTGCGGCAGTTCGCTCAGCGGATCTCCTCCGGCTTTCATTTGACGCCGCTCGAGTTCCGCGACACCCGGGAATACATCCACCACCGCATATCGGTGGCCGGGGGCGCGCCCGGTATCTTCGACGATATGGCCTGCGGTGCCGTCCATTACCAGACCAAAGGCGTGCCACGGTTGATCAACACGCTATGCGACGCCGCCCTCGTTTACGGTTTTGCCGAAGAGAGGGATCAGATTGATATTGATACGATTTTCGATGTGGTTTTAGACAAGAACCAAGGCCCACTGAGTCCATTCATGGTGTGACAGGCGGTGCGTGCCGGTCACGGGAATTTCACACAAGAACGGGCCAAGCCGGCTCTCTGGTAACTCCGATTGCATGATGAATAAAACGATCTGCGTGGTTGGGCTCGGGTATATCGGGCTTCCTACAGCTTCCATTCTCGGGACGAAGGGGTATCGCGTTGTTGGCGTGGATGCCTCGCCTAAGGTCGTCGACACGATCAACCGTGGCGAAATTCATTTCTTCGAGCCCGATCTCGATATTCTGGTCCGCTCGGCTGTGAACGCCGGCAATCTGGTCGCCGTTTCAGAGCCGCAGACGGCCGATATCTTCATCATTGCCGTCCCGACGCCGCTCGACGACGGCGACAAGACGCCGGACATCTCCTATGTCGAAGCGGCGACGCGCAGCATCGCGCCCTACGTCAAGGCCGGCGATCTGGTCCTTATCGAGTCCACGATCCCGGTGGGAACCACGACCGGCGCCGTCTTGCCGATCCTGCAGCGGGAAAGCGCGAATGGGGCGGCGGACGTGCGGTTGGCGCATTGTCCCGAACGGGTGCTTCCCGGGCGTATTCTCATCGAACTGATCGACAATGATCGGATCGTCGGCGGGATCGACGAGAAGTCCGCGGTTGCCGCCGCCGAATTCTACGAGTCCTTTGTGCACGGTAAGGTCTATCGGACCGACGCGGCGACAGCCGAGATGGCGAAACTGGCCGAAAATACCTTTCGCGACGTCAATATTGCGTTGGCGAACGAGCTGTCGGTGGTGTGCGACCCGCACGGGATCGATCCGTGGGAGATGATCAAGCTCGCCAACCGTCATCCTCGCGTGAATATTCTGCAGCCGGGCCCTGGGGTGGGTGGGCATTGCATTGCCGTGGATCCCTGGTTCATAGCCGCCGGTGAGCCGAATGCGCGGCTCATCCGGACCGCGCGCGAGGTCAACGATGGCAAACCCGATTGGGTGATCGGCAAAGTCCGCGAGGCGGTGGCCGGCATGTCGTCACCGGTCATCGGCTGCCTCGGTCTCGCCTTCAAGGCGGACGTGGATGATCTGCGCGGGTCTCCCGCCGTGATCATCGCGCGCCGGCTCCAGGACGAGGGGATCGGCGACCTGTTGGTGTGTGAGCCGAACATATCGTCCCACGCGGATTTTGCGCTTACGGCGTTGGAAGATGTCTTGGCGCGAGCCGACGTGATCGTGTTGCTTGTCGACCATAAGGAATTTAGGGCGCTCACCCCGGCGGACTTGGGCGACAAGCCGGTCATTGATACGCGCGGGGTCATTCGCTGATGACGCTGCGAGTCCTCAGCGTTGTGGGTACCCGACCGGAAGCCATTAAGCTCGCGCCGGTTATTCTGCGTCTGCGGGATGCACCGGGAATCCACGGCGCGATCTGTGCGAGCGGACAGCATCGCGAGATGCTGGATCAGGTTCTCGGGCTGTTCGATATCGTTCCGGATTACGATCTGGACGTGATGCAGCCGGGACAGGATCTGTTCGATGTCACATCCCGGGTGCTGCTCGCGATGCGGGACGTTCTGGAGCAAGAACGGCCGGATATCGTGCTCGTTCAAGGCGATACGACGACATGCCTGTCGGCCGCGCTTGCGGCATTTTACGCGGGCGTGCCGGTCGGCCATGTCGAGGCAGGCCTGCGGACTGGTGATCTGGCCGCGCCCTTTCCAGAAGAGGCGAACCGGTCAATCGTGACCCGGATTACCGCGCTGCATTTCGCGCCGACGGACCAGTCCCGCGAGAACCTGCTCCGCGAAGGCGTTGCGCCGGACAGCATCACGGTCACCGGCAACACCGTTATCGATGCCTTGTTGTCCATCCGCGGCCGTGCCGCCGAACTCGGGGAGTTCCCCTTTCCCGACAGTCTTCGGTCGGACTGGCTTAAGCCCGGCGTGCGGCGGTTGCTAATCACCGGACATCGCCGAGAGAATTTCGGACCGGGATTCGAGAATCTCTGCAGCGCGATCGCCGATCTGGCAAGCCGTCATCCGGATTGGCGGGTCATCTATCCGGTCCATCTGAATCCGAACGTCCAGGAACCCGTGCGGCGAATTCTGGGCGGTGTGAAAAACGTCGCATTGATCGAGCCATTGGACTATTTACCCTTCGTATGGCTGATGGATACAGCGGATGTGATCCTCACGGATTCCGGAGGCATCCAGGAAGAAGCGCCGTCGCTTGGCAAACCGGTTTTGGTGATGCGCGACGTGACCGAGCGTCCCGAGGCGGTGCAAGCTGGTACGGTTCGGTTGGTCGGAACCGATCGAACGAAGATCGTAACCGGCGTGGAATCCGTGATGCTTGACGAAAAGACCTACAAGCGGATGTCCAAGGCGCATAACCCCTATGGCGATGGAAAGGCGGCCGGAAGAATTCACGCCGCAATCGAGCAATGGGCCAGTACGAAATCGGGGTTAACCGCCGGCAGCGGGAAGAGGGCAAAAGCATGAGCATAGTCGCCGTCGTCGGCCTGGGATATGTAGGGCTGCCGTTGGCGGTTGCCTTCGGGCGCGTGATGGAAACGATCGGTATCGATCTGTCGGCCGAAAAGGTCGAGCAGTACCGCAACGGGAAAGACCCAACTGGCGAAGTGCCGCAATCGGCGTTTGAGGCCGCATCGAAGTTGACGGTTACGACCGAGTTCAAAGCGCTCTCCGCGGCTGATTTCGTTGTGGTCGCGGTACCGACGCCGGTGGATGGTGCACATAACCCCGATTTCAGCCCGCTCATCGCGGCGACCCGTTCAATCGGCCCGCATATCAAGAAAGGCGCCGTCGTCATCTACGAATCCACCGTGTATCCGGGCGCCACGGAAGAGGTCTGTCTGCCGATCCTCGAGCAAAGCAGCGGATTGAGCTGGCCGCGGGATTTCCATATCGGCTACTCGCCGGAGCGGATAAATCCCGGCGATCCGGAGCACCGCCTCGAGACCATCACGAAGGTCGTAGCGGGCGACGATGCGGAGACCTTGGACAGCGTAGCGGCCTTGTACGAGCAAATTATCGATGCCGGCGTGCATCGCGCCGCGAGCATTCGCGTCGCCGAGGCGGCAAAGGTGATCGAGAACACTCAGCGCGACCTGAACATCGCCTTGATGAACGAGCTTGCGATCATATTCGATCGTGCCGGGCTGGATACGATGGATGTCCTGGCCGCCGCCCGGACGAAATGGAACTTCCTGCCGTTCCGGCCGGGTCTTGTCGGGGGCCACTGCATTGGCGTTGATCCGTATTACCTGACCCACAAGGCCGAGGCACTCGGATATCATCCAGAGGTAATTCTGGCCGGCCGGCGGATCAACGACGGCATGGGCGCGTTCGTGGCGCAGCAGACCGTCAAATGCCTGGCCAAGTCGGGGAGCCCGATCAACGGCGCCAAGGTTTCCGTCCTCGGCATCACGTTTAAGGAAAACGTGTCCGATCTGAGGAATTCGAAGGTATTCGATCTCATCGGAGAACTCCGAGGGTACGGTATCGACGTTTCCGTGCATGATCCGATGGTTTCGGACACGGGGGTCGATCGGGTGGGGGACATCGAGTTGGTGTCTTGGGACGATCTGCCGGAATCGGATGGATTGGTTGCGGCAGTGGCCCACAGCGCCTTTCTCGACCGTCCGTTGAAGGATTTGACCGGTAAGGTTCGCGCCGGCGGTTGTTTTATCGATCTCGGATCGATGTATGATCGCGCAGCGCTGAAGGCGGCCGGACTTCGGGTGTGGCGGCTGTGATGCCCAAGCACCGGATTTCAATAGTTGAAGGGGAGGCGTCCGGACGCCGGACATGAAGCCATGAAGCAAGTCGTACAACACTATCGCAGCGGCAAGCTGAGCGTCGAAAGCGTTCCGGCGCCGACCGTGCAGCCGGGATGCCTGCTGGTTGCTACGCGCGCCTCGCTGATCAGCGTCGGAACCGAGCGGGCGACCGTCGGCATGGCAAAGAAAAACCTCGTCGGCAAGGCGATGGATCGTCCGGATATGGTCCGCAAGGTGATTCAAAAAGCCCAGAAGGACGGGATCGTCGAGACGGCGAAGATGGTGTCGTCCAGGCTGGATGCGCCGGTTGCCCTCGGCTATAGCTGCGCCGGCACCGTCCTGGCCGTCGGCGCGGGTGTCGACGGTTTTTCCGTGGGCGACCGGATTGCCTGCGCCGGACAGAATTACGCCTCGCATGCAGAAGTCGTGTCGGTTCCCCGCAATCTCTGCGTCCGAATTCCCGATGCGGTGAGTTTCGAAGATGCCGCCTACGTCACCATGGGCGCGATCGCATTGCAGGGCGTGCGGCAGGCCGACCCGAAGTTGGGCGACGTGGTGGCCGTGATCGGCTTGGGCCTGGTCGGTCAATTGACCGTTCAACTGCTCAAGGCGAATGGCTGTCGGGTGGTGGCCTCGGATCCTGAAGCGGAAAAGCGGACCGTCGCGGAGACGCTCGGGGCCGAGTTCAGTGTTGCGCCGGGCGATCTGCTTGAGACTGTCTCGGCGCTCACCGAGGAGCACGGTGCGGACGCCGCCGTCGTGACCGCCAGCACAAAGGACAATGCGCCGATCATCGCTGCGGGCGAGGTGGTGCGCAAAAAGGGGCGGGTCGTCGTTGTGGGCGCGGTCGGCATGGACCTGCCGCGCGAACCGTATTACGCGAAGGAGTTGGAGCTCCGGCTGTCCACATCCTATGGTCCCGGCCGGTACGATATGGAATACGAGGAAAAAGGCCGGGATTACCCTTACGGTTATGTCCGGTGGACCGAAAACCGCAACATGGGCGCGTTCCTGACCCTGATTGCGGACGGCAGCCTGGACGTCGCCGCGCTGACCCATCACCGTATTCCCATCGAAGAGGCCGAGGCGGCTTACGGCAAAATCCTAGACGGAGCGGAGAGTCCGCTGGGCGTTCTTCTGACCTATCCGGGCGCGGTCGAGGATGCGGCCGACCGCAAGATAGAATTGCGGGCCAGTGTATCGGCGGATCGCGTCCGTATCGGCCTTATCGGGGCGGGCAGCCACGTGAAGGATATGCTTGTTCCTGCGCTGAAGGGACTGCAGGGCGTCGACATCGCCGCCGTCTGCACCCAGCGTGGGATGAATGCCAAGACGCTGGGTGAACGCCTCGGGGCCGGGTACTGCACCACCGACATGGATGAAATACTCGGCGATTCCGCGATCAACACGGTGATCATCGGAACCCGGCATGATTTGCATGGACCGATGGTTCTGGCGGCGTTGCGCGCCGGGAAGCATGTCTTTGTCGAGAAGCCGCTCTGTCTGACGGCGGAAGAATTGCAGGAGATCGAGACCCTCTACGCAACGAAGGCGCGGGACGGTTTGCGGCTTTCGGTCGGGTTCAACCGCCGGTATTCGGATCACTGCACGGAAGCGAAGAAGTTCCTCGGCCAGCGACGGAATCCGCTGGTTATGGTCTATCGCGCCAATGCCGGTGCGCTACCGGCGGATCATTGGACGCAGGATCCGGATGTCGGCGGCGGCCGCATCCTGGGCGAGGCGTGTCATTTCGTCGATTACATGCAGGCTTTGTGCGGTGGATTGGTCGAAACCGTTCATGCCAGCAGTATTGCCGAGCACACGTCCGGTATGACGCAGGATCAGTCGATCATCTCGTTGACCTTTTCGGACGGCTCTGTCGGGACCATTGTCTACGCCGCCGGTGGCGACACGGGGCTGGCGAAGGAACGCTGCGAAGTCTTCGGCGACGGCTGCAGTATCGTTATGGACGACTTCGCACGGTCCGAGTTCTTCCGCGGCGGACAGCGGACCCGGTTCAAGTCCAATGGCCGCGACAAAGGGTTCGCGCAGCAAATGGCGGCGTTTTGCAACTCGATCACCGAACCGGATGTCGCCGGTATGTCCTTCGAATCGATTGTGGCGGTGACCCGGGCGTGTCTCGCCGCCGTCGACGGTATGCGGTCCCGCACCGTACTCGATATCGAATAGAATGGCGGTTCATCCGATCCGCCGCTGCTGAAGACATCTCATGGAACGGCTCTCCTGGTACCTAAAGCGCTTGTCCATCATGGATATGCGCGAAGTGCCGCATCGCCTTCGTGAACATGCTTGGATCTTCCGTCTGCGCCGCCAGCAGAACCGGTTGGACCGCGCCAATTCGGCGCGCGCCGAGGACGAAGCCGTCACCCGGTGCGTGGGGCAGGCCGAAGCGCAATTGCCGGCTCTCCCATGGAAATTCTCGCCTACGCCCGCAGAAGTGAAAGCCTTGTTGAATGGGGAAGCGTCGGCGCTCGGGTTTCGGTGGCGCTGGCGGGACGACCCCGCCGTTTGGCATACCGGACCGGACAGCCGGCGGCTCTGGCCCAAATCCTTTTTCGCGGACATCCCATATCGGCTTGGAAATTCCTATGGGGATGTGCGGCTGGTCTGGGAACCGTCGCGGCTGCAGCAACTTATTCCGCTTGCTCTCCTGGCGGCACGGGAGCCGAGCGAGGACACTGTGGCGGCGGCCGATCTACTGGAGCACCAGTTGCGGTCCTGGCTTGGCGCCAATCCGCCCTTTCGCGGTGTCCATTACATTTCGGCGATGGAGTGCGGATTGCGCATCATTGCGGTCTGCCATGCACTCGACATCGCGCGGGGCGCCCTCGAAGACCCCGTCCGAACCTGGACCGCCGGTCTGCGCATCGTCGGGACGCATGCGCCCTTCATCCTCCGGCGATTGTCTCTTTATTCATCGTCGGGCAATCACACGATCGCCGAGTGCGCTGCACTGGTCTACGCCGGTACCCTGTTCCCGGAAATCCCGGAATCTGCGGTCTGGCGCCGTCGTGGTCTCACAATCCTGGAGCGGGAGGCGGAACGGCAGGTACTTCCCGACGGCGGCGGGATCGAGCAGGCGATCTGGTATCACCGATTTGTCATCGACCTGCTCGATTTGGTGGTCCGATTGCTGACCTACCGGGACGAGGAAGTGCCGGAACGCATCTTGAGCGCGGTGCAGCGCGGACGGCGGTTCCTGACGGCCTTTCCCGGACGGGATGCGCTGTCGCCCTTCGGTGACAGCGATGGCGGGTATGCCTTGTCGCCGCATCTTGCTCTCGATAGCGAGAAGGTACCGCCGCGGGGCGCCACATTCGAGGATAGCGGATACACCGTGATACCGGCCGATGGCGCGTCGTCTACCCGCTTGATCTTTGACCATGGCGGGCTCGGGATGGCGCCTGCCTTTGGACATGGCCATGCCGATGCCCTGTCGGTTTCCCTCTATCAGGACGATCGCGCCCTGCTGCTCGATACCGGGACGCTGACGTATACCGGCGACGCCCTGTGGCGGCGGTATTTTCGCGGCACGCCGGCCCACAACACGGTTACCGTGGACGAACAGGATCAGGCAGTGCAGGAAACGTCATTCCAATGGTCCAGGCCGTATGCTTGTGAGTTGGTACGGCAGCAAGATACGGACGGGCCGGTCCGGATGATCCTGGCCCGGCATGACGGCTACGCCGCCTTAGGGGTGACACATTGGCGCGGTATTGCCTGCCGCGAAGGTAACTGGGCCGTGATCTGGGACTATCTGGACGGCAACGAGGACCATACGGTGGACCTGCACTGGCATTGTGACGATATCGACGTGGACGGCGATGGGTTCCGGATGTTGGCCGCGGATCCATCGGTTTTCGTCAAGATCGATGGCGCGCCTGTTCAGCGATTCCACGCATCGGAAAACCCGCGTCTCGGCTGGGTATCGCCGATTTATGGGCGCTATCGCGGGGCGACGACATTGCGGAGCCGGCATAACGGGCCGCTGCCGCATCAGTTCAGGACAGTTGTCGGGATTGGCGGCACGCTGCCCGATCCATCGCACGTCGAGAAAATTGTTTCCCAGATGGAGCAGTGGGTACGTGACGCCGCGACGGATTAATTTGCTGAGTGTTCCGGTCGACTGCGTGACCATGGCGCAGGCGGTTGACTTCGTCGATGAGCGTGTCGCCTCCGGCAAGGAGTGCGCGGCGGTGGTTGCCGTGAATCCCGAGAAGATCATGCGGGCCCGGGTCGATCCCGACCTGTTGGCAAGCTTGCGGCGCGCGGCGCTGCTGATTCCCGACGGTATCGGTGCGGTTTGGGGTGCCCGGCTGCTGGCGGATGCAGAAATAGGCCGCGTTCCCGGCGCCGAATTGATGCCGGCCATCTGCGCCCGCGCGGCGGAAAAGGGATACAGCGTGTTCTTGTTTGGGGCGCAGGAAGAGGTTAACGCCAAGGCGGCGGAAGTTTTGCCGGACCGTTACCCGGGCTTGCGGATCGCGGGCCGGCGCAACGGGTATGTCGATGCGGACGCGATGCCAGCTTTGATCGACGAGATCAACCGAAGCGGCGCCGACGTGCTGTTCATCGCGTTGGGGAGCCCGCGGCAGGAAGAGTGGATCGACCGGAACATCGGGTCGCTGCGCGTCAAGGCGGTGCAAGGCGTCGGTGGAACCTTCGACGTCCTGGCCGGCCGCGTACAGCGGGCGCCCGCGTTGTTTCGACGGCTGAATCTCGAATGGTTCTATCGCCTGGTGCGCGAACCGAAACGGCTGTGGCGACAGCGGGTTCTCTTGTTCTTTGCGCTGGCCATCATCGCCGAGCGTCTAAAACCCAAGACAGGATAGCGGCGTGCGGGTAGCCTGTTGGTATCGCATCGTCTTGGAATAGAAATGCATGCTTGTCGTCTGGACTAGCAGAATGTGGAGACGAATTTTGATCGTGGGCCGATGGATGGCGGTGTTGCTATCAATGCTTGCCGCCCCAATTTCCGGCGCGCAGGCCCAAAATCTAATCCCCAACAGCAGTTTCGAGGCCGGCATCGACTACCGGTTTGCCGTTGGTCGATGGCTCGTCGACGGGTTGCCGAGCGCCAGCCTCGACAGGTCGACGCGAATTCATGGAAGCGTCAGCCTAAAGATACCGTTTTCCAGGACAGCGAATACGCCCGGAGACCGACTTGCCGGCATAAGCTTCTGGTCCGCATTGCCGGTCCCTGTAAAGCAGGGGCGCCAGTACACGTTTTCCCTCTACGCGAAGAGTGACCGGCCGGGATCCGGCCGGATCATGGTGGGACAGGGGGCGCCGACCGACTCCAAGGCCAGGCCGGTCGCGTCCAGCCAAATCCAGCTAACGCGCAAGTGGCGGCGTGTGAGCTTGAGCTTTACCGCGAAACAGGACGACCTTCTGTATTGGTCGATATCGAAACCGTCAGGGAAACCGGGCCATTTATGGCTCGATGCGGTCCAATTGGCCGAGGGTGGGCTGCGAAACTTCGCGGTTGCGGCCCCCGTGGAGGCGGCACTGACCAGCGATCGCTTGGGGCGGATTTTCGCACCCTCCGAGCCCGTTGCCCTGACGATCGGCATGCGCAATGATGGAAAGTCGGCGGCAACGGCTTCCTATCGCCTTGCGATATACGATTTCTACGGCCGGAAGCTCCGCGACGACCCCATCTCGAAGCAATTGGCCGCCGGATCCACCGTGACCGTGCCCGTCAGCTTGACGCAAAACCGCCGGGGCCTTTTTCGCGCGGTGCTTCGGCGCGACGGTTCCACCGAACCGGAAAGCGAACTGCATTTCACGGTCCTGCCGCCGCCGCGTGCGATCAAGCCGGAGGACGGCGCATTTGGGGCTTACCTGACAATCGCGCCGGAGCCGCTTGAGATCGCGCAGCGCATGGGATTCCGCAGCATTGCCATGCTTACGTCCAACCGGGCGATGAACTACTGGGATCTCGTCGAGCGCAAGCGCGGCCAATTCACCTGGTTCGATAAAGAAGTCGATATGGCGCGGGCGCGGGGCTTCGATCTTGTCTTCAATTTGGAACCCTGCCGCATACCGCGCTGGGCGGCGAAGATGACGCGGGACGAGCGGCGCGCGGCTTGGGCGAATTACGTGGGCGAGATGGTCCGGCACTACAAGGGCCGAGTAGACTACTGGACCATCGGCGACGAGGTTTGGGACCTCCGCAAGAAATCCTATAAGCGTAAATGCTGGAATACGGCCGCCGAGTACGCCGATTGGCACCGCAGCGGACATCGTGCGATCAAGGCCGTCGATCCGTCGGCCAAGGTCGTTCTGAACGGGTGGCCCGGGTTCAATGCCGACCTGTTCAAAGTCTTGGATCCGGCGACGGTCGATATCGGTGGCGTAAATGCCTTTCACCTGCCGGACCGTTACCTGCCGCAGGCCCGGCGTGAATTCGACGCCGCCGGAATCAAGAAACGATGGGCGCCCGGGATCGGATTCGCGATCGAGCCTTTCTATCGCCGTTTGATCGCGAAACACCGCCTGAAGAATGTGCAGGACGACAGTTGGCGCGCGCTCAACATCAAGTTGACGAAGGCGGTCGTTCGAACCTTCGCCCTAGGGTTCGATCGGTTCTACCAGTACACCGCAACCTATGTCGGCAACACGAACAAGTATTCCTGGTTCGAGGCCGATGCGGGTTTGAAGCCGATGGGCACGCAATTCGCCGCGCTGGCATGGTTCCTGGATGGTTTCGAACGCGCGTCGGAAGTGGCGACCGGCCAACGGGAAAGGCGATGGTCGGCCCATCGTGTGGATCGGAAGGACGGCAAGACGGTCTTCGCCCTGTGGGGCAACGGCAGTATGGATCAATCCGTCCGGCTGAAAGTGGCGTCGAACGAGGGAATGGTGCTTTACGATCACTTCACCAACCCGCTGCCGCTTGCCGGAAACAAAACGGGCGTCGATTTGAAGTTCGGTCGTGAGCCGATATTCCTTGAAGTGCCGCGCGCCCTGGCCACGGGTGTGGAAACTGCCATGCGGGATGCCGAATACCGCATCGATCGCTTACCGCCGGCGAAATCGGTGGCGAAGGCTGGCCGCTACGCGGTTCTAGAAGGGCTGGAGGACGGCCTGTACCGGCATCGCCCGAACATCAGTCTTTGGTATCGATCCGGGAAACTTGGCTGGGTCGAGGTCATGCGGCAGCGGCAGTCCTCCTATTCAGGCCGCTACGAGGCGACCGAACAGGGATTTCGCGTGACTTGGGCGATACCGTCCAGTGCCGGATCGTTCTTCCTGGAGCCCGGCAAATTCCCGGCCGACCTGGTGGATGGGGCGAGCTACGTGCGGCATCTCCCCGAAAAGACGAAGTTACGCCGCGAAAGCGGCCGAATCGTTATCGGGAGCAAGCGGCCGGCGGCTGCCGAAAATCCGACGATGCCCACGGGCGGGACGACGCCGGTGGACTATATCTTCGCGATGCGCAACGGCTTGAAGGTCATCGTCGATGCGCGATCCGATGCGTCATCGGGCGCGTTTCCACAGTGGCGCTTGTTGCAGCGCGGGGAAAAGGATGTCTTTCTGCACAAATACTATCGGCGCGGGGAAGCGGACCCCACCATCACGACATTCATCTCAGTCGTCGAGTGACCCCGGCGTTGCATCCAAGATTTCGAGCAGATGATCGGCGACATGCGCGATGCTGAAATGGGCGCGTGCGTAGTCCTGGCGACGTTGTCGAGCCTCTGTAGGGTCATTGAGATGGGTGAGAATCGCGTCCCGCGCTTCGCCGACCGAAGTGATGCATCGGCCTAGGTCGGGATTGTCGAGAATGCCGTTCGGATTGACATCGACGGAGACGACCGGCATGCCCCGCGACCAGGCCTGCACGAATGTATTCGGAAATCCCTCACTCTCGGACGTGCAGACGAAGAGGGCCGCCCGATCGAACCAGGTCAGCGTTTCCTCGAACGGCACATTGGTGATCCACGTGAAATTCGGCGCATCGGATGCGTATTCGTGGAAGGGTTCGGCGGGTGTGTGAGGGTCCTTCGGGACCGTTTTGGAAATCATGATGAATTCGACGTCCAGGTCCTTGCATTCCTTGACGACGTCCAGAAACAGCTCCGGCCGTTTCACTTTGCTGAAACCCCCAACCCATAGCGCGATCGGCGGATTGTCCTTTGCCGGCACCGTCTCAGGAATATGATGTCCTGACGGAAATCGAAACGCCTTTCGACCGAATTGATCGCGAAACAGGCGTTCCTGGATCGGGTTCTGAACGCAAGGGTGGGTAACCAGCCGCATGCCGTATTCCCGGCTGCGATCCTTGAGCCAAGCATGGATGAAGAGTGGCCAGCGCTTGTAGGCTGCACGGGCCTTGCGGTTGAGGATTTCCCGCAGCATACCGATGAACCGGTTTCGCACCGGTGAAGCGTTGTCGGTACAAATCCAGACGAATTTTGCACCGTGTTTTCGGCAGTACCAGCCAAGCGCCGATTCGTATCCCGACGTATAGCGATGGAGAACGACATCCGGACGGATTCGGCGTAACGCCGCCGCATAGCTGGGCATCGCTAGGAGATTGAAGTGACGCAGGTGCTTTAGCCAATGGACCTGTACACCGTCGATCGTCTCGATCGTACCGCCCCGGCCGGATAGGCTCTCGCAAACATAGGATACCGAATCGCCGCGCGACGCCAATTCACGGGCCAATAGCCACGCCTGGACTTCGGCACCGCCGACACGTTCGCCATAATAATACTTAGCGACGATGCAAATATTCATTTAATACCATAATGGTGCTGAGCGTGTTGTCGGTGTATACACCGACTGGATAGTTTTCATAAGCCTGCTGATTGCGAATGACATCACGGCAGATATTTAACAAGGCTGCTGAAGCGGGCGTGAGCACGGCCGTGCTCAAGGTATTTCATCAAATAATCTCGTTCGGTGCGACCGTTCTGCTTGTACGGACACTCTCGCAAGAGGCGTTCGGCATATACAGCATCCTGTATGCCGTCATTCCAATGCTGAACATCGTGGGTTCATTTGGTTTACAGGAAGTGTTGCAACGGTTTTTACCCGAATACTATACAAAAAATGAATTCAGATTGGCAGCGAAGTTAGTATTTCGAGTATTCTTTCTCAGAACAATAGTAAGTATAGCGGTAATATTCGCAATATTTATGTATTGGGACATTTTATCTGGTCTCATTAAGATACAAGATTACAAGAATTATTTTGCAATATTTTGTGTTTGTATCATCGCCTATCAACAATGGGGCATCCTGACCGCGACCGTTGAGGCGCATTTCCTGCACAAATTCGCCTTCTACATCCAAATCGTGGTCGTGACGGCCCGTGCTGCGGCCTACTTGGTGTGTTTCCTAAATGGTCTCGGATTGCTCGAGATCGTCATCATCGACACCGGTGTCTATCTCGTCTTGGCGGCGTCGTTTTGGGTCCTCTATACGCGGGCCGTGCCGCGCGATGGGGGAGAGCAGAGCATATTTGGGTCAACCGATCGCCGGCGGATCATCCGCTATGCCTTATTCAACAATTTCAATTCGATCGGCGTCCGATTCATGGACAACGGTACGAGCTATCTGATCGTTGCATACTACATGAGCCCGACGCAGGTCGCCGTCTATGCGTTTTGCAACCAGTTGGCAAACCGGTTCGCGCGTATCAGTCCGGTGAATTACCTAGCGTCCGTCGTGCGCCCAGCCTTTTTCAGCCTTGGAATCGAATCGGAGCAGGACCGAATCGTCGCGATGATGCGCTTCCTGATGAAATGCATTCTGTGGTTCTACGTTCCGGTTTTTTGTTTCGCGCTGTTGGCGGGGGAGTCTTTCATCGCGATCGTCTTCGGGAAGTATCAGGAGCACGCCGGCATTTTTGCGGCCTGTATCGTCGTGGCCGCGGTCGGGGCCCTTGGGTTTCCGGTCAGTATGGCCGCACAGCTTCGCGAGCGTGTCGACATCATCCTCTACAGCAAGGTCTTCGGGCTCCTCAGTCTGGGGGCAAGCGTGTTGGCGGTTCCCCATTATGGCATCTGGGGTGCGGTGTATGCCGTTGGCGGCGGGCATTTGCTGAAGAACCTGTTTATCGCATGGTATGTCCGCGATTTGGTTCCCGTATTGGAAATCGGGCGATCCTGGTTGCGTGCCATTTTGTTTTGGGGCGGGCTGACTGTGGGGATCATGTTGCTGCCGTGGGCACCGGGCTATTTCGCCAACCTAGGAGCCATCGTTGCCCTCTTTCTGGCGGCCGCAATGCTTTTCCTGCTCGTTTGCATCGATCTGGATGCGTTCGAAAGACGTTTCATTCGGTCGATTGCGGAAAAAGCCCGATTGGACCGATATCTGCCGAAACGTATGGGGGGATAGGCTCCCGGCCACCGGCGACGTTGGGGCCATACGCGCCTATCGGATGGCCGCCGCTTGGGCGTCTTTCCAGGCGATTAGGGAAACCAACCGGTCGGTCTCGATTTCCTGGCCCGCCGCGAGCTCGGTCAGTTTTCCGTATTCCTCCGATTCAAGTACTTTGTCGCGCAGGGCGGCGTACCACTGTTCGCCCCGATCCGTTTGCAATACGTAGGTGAGCGCGCTCTGCAACCCGATCTTCGGCAGCATCCAGTATTTCTTGTCCATATGCTGTGCGGCCGCCTTTCGTAGGATGTATTTCGTCGTGTTGTCGCGAAGCTTCCATTCGGTCGGGGTGTCGAACGCGATCTTGACCATTTCGTCGGTAAAGAATGCGGGAATAGGGGTGACGCCGAGATCCGTCATCATCTCGGTGGAGCCGTGAAAAAACATCTCGGGGCACATGTGAAACGACTGATAGGTGAAGTAGGAGCCGAACTCGAAGGCACCGAAATCCCGTTGGAAGCGATCAAAATATGATTTCGCGCCGAGCTGGAACACGCGCGTTTCATAGGCTTGGTCATACTTCTTCACACCACCAAGTTTGCGTTCCGGATAGGGCGGTATGCCGGCGCGCCAATTCGACACGAGAATGTGGAACTTCTGAATTTCATCGCCCGGCAACATTCCCAGAATCAGCCGCAGGGGGCCGGCCATTCCGAGTTTGGCGACACGATCGTAAATGTCGATGGCGCGTTTGTAGCCGAGATACCGGTTCATGCCGAGGAACAGGCGGTCGGCGCCGTCGCCGTCGAACAGCTTGGTAAGACCATCGGCCTTCGCCCGTTCGGCGGCAAAGCGCATGATGGACCCGTTCAGGCTCGCGGGTTCGCTGCTGACCCCCGAAATCCGTTCGAAGTTCTCGATGATCTCATCGGCGCCCAGGCGGATTTTCGTGACGTCAATGCCAAGGGACCCCGCGAGAAAATCGACACGGTCCTCCTCGTCATAGTAGTCCGCATAGGAGATGTTGTAGCCATGGACCTTCGCACCGGTTTGGGTCAGTTTCTGCGCGATGTAGCCGGAATCGACCCCGCCACTGAGCGAAATGCCCACCGGTTCGCCCGCATGAGCCCGGCGTGAGATGCCATCCGCCAAGGCCGCATCGATCTTGCCGCACAACGCGGCCTCATCGAGGGCGCCGGTTTGGGATTGAGTTGAACTATTTTTGAGATCGGAATATCGGGTAATGGAATGGTTGCCCGGGGAAATCGTCAAGCTACTTCCTGCGGGCAGCTTGTTCACCGACGGAATCAGTGACGTGTCGCCTGGCGTAAATCCAAAATTGTAATAGTGCAGAAGAGTTGCGTCGGATATCGAACGCTCAAGCGGGCACCCTAGTGCCCGAAAGCCGGACAGGTGCGTCGCGAACATAAGGGTTCCGTCGCCAAGCTTATAGTAAAGCCGGCGCGTTCCGAATTTGTCGGTCGATAATGTGGTGACTATCCCTCCCGGGGTGGTGTCGATATCAACGAGTATGAATCCCCCATCGAGACTCCGCACATCAGTCTCTGTCGTGTTGGGAGATGACTCGTTCCGTCCTTTGAAGAGCGTGCCTACGACGATCCGGGTCCGGTTTTTCGCCTCGGACACTGTTATCGGCAGTGAATCGGAATTGCTCCAGACTCGGACTGTGTCATCGTTAGCAGCAAAGACGGCCGCATGTTCGGGCAGGGTGCGCGATCGCACTCGATTTGGTTTGATTTCGAGTGTAACGACACCGAAGAGACAGGGAATTGCAGTATCCATCTATCGGATCCCTTTAGCCGACCGTGGCGCATTGGGCTTGGAACGCCGCGCATTGTCGGTTTCGGACTTAAATTGGTCGCAATCCATTCAATGTCCATCCGCCAAGGTTCGATCTACGACAGCGAGCCAATCATTTTTGAATTTTTCGATCGTGAAAGTTTCAGCATAGGCTCTCCCATCGGCCGCCATCCGCTGTGTCTTCCTGGAATCTGCCAATAGGTCGCGAACGAGTTGTGGCAACTCGCCAGCATCGGTGCAGATTATCTGCTTTCCGTCCTCCAACAACTCGCGCATGCCGGCCACACCCGATCCGATCACGGGGGTTCGCATCAACATGCTCTCGTGCGTAACGCGGGACCAGCCTTCCGGAATTCTTGATAGATTTATTGAGAGAGTGGCCGCGGCGAGGAGCCGCAGATAGTCATCGTAGGGCAAATCCAAATTCAGCGTCTCAATACTCGTTCTTTTCACCCCGCTGGTGACCAAAAGATAGTCTTCATCCTTAAGCGCTTCATAGACCTCAACGGCGCCTTTGTCCGGAGAATCCATCCCAATGTAGAGTATCGGCTTATCCGTCGGAATATCGTAGCGGGTAAGGAAATCGCCCATATCGATGGTGTCGATTGCCTCGACATCGAACGGGTTGTAAACGACCTCGGCGCGTTTTGCGCCCAACTCCGTGAAACGGTCTTTCCAGAATTTTGACACGGTGACCAACCGATCGACCTTTCGAATGCCGACATGGGTGCTAAGTTCGATCAGTGTTCTCGTCAGAATTCTATGGTTCTCCCGCGCATCATGATGATGGACGAGGCCAATGAATTTCGCGTTCGGACGGCGGCGTACCAGAAACATGGTTCGACGATCGAGAAAATAAATTTGCGCGTGGAAATTATGAAACCTAAGTATCCAGATCATGCGTATTATGCGAGTGATCTTCTTTACAATATTTTCTTTTATCTGTTTCTTATAATAAACATATTGTACTTCTATATCGAAGTATTCGGATAGTACGTCCAAAACGATTTTTTGATATTTAGCGCCACCCGTCCGATTCGTCTCAAGGTCCGTGCCTGAGCGCAGTACGACGATCTTTTTCCTGTCTGGATACCGGTGGGGCGTTGCCATTGTGCTTTGATTTTTCAAGAAATCTCTTGTCGTGCAGTTCCGGTAGGGCGCCAGATGCAATCGACCGAATTTCGCGTGGCTTGCGGGTAAAGAGATGGGATTTCAAAGCAAGAATTCGGCATCCGGACCATGTCTGTATTTAGAGTAAAGTAATACGGCCACATTATGGTATTGAAGCGCCAGGAATACGCACCAACAGTCTAGTCATAGCCTTCAATTCCTAATATTCCATCCATGTTACTCGATTTAAATGCTGATCAAAATGCGACTATGTCAACGCGGTGACACAATTGATGCCGAGAATCGGAATCTGAATAACGATGTGCCTCTAGCATCCTATGTCCCGGTATCGGCGCGACGTTGAGGCCCGATTTGTCAAATCTTGAGACTATTTCGATGACGGCGGGTCGAACCGTCCTGTTGGTGACCAATATTCCCACACCGTACCGCATTCCTCTCTTCAATGCGGTCGCGGAGGCCTTTGAGCGGAGTGGTTTCGACCTCAAGGTCGCTTTTGCCGCGTCCGGGTATGCGCGCCGGAATTGGGCCATCGATATGGATGACTGCCGGTTTGCCCATGAGATTTTGCCCAGCACGCCTTTTCATATCGGGAAATCGGAGAGCGCTTCCTTTACCTATCGGGGCCTATGGCGCGTGCTCCGGCGGGAAAAACCTGCCGTCACCATCATTACCGGCTATTCGCTCGGCACGATCAAACTATGGTTTCGAAAAGTCATATTCGACGAGCCCTACGTCATTTGGTCGGGGGCCATCGCTGATGCATCCGTGCGGACACCTCGGCTGCGTGTCCTACAGCGTCGAATGCTGGTTCGGGCCGCCGCGGCATTCGTCGCGTATGGAAGCCGTGCAAGGCATTATCTGGAGACGCTCGGCGCTCCGGCCGAGCGGATCAGCATTGGGATCAATACCGTCGACACGAAGTTCTATCGACAGCGCGCGCTTGTTGGCGGTGCCGAGCGCGATCGGGCGAAGGCATTCGACATCATTTGTCTTGGCGATTTGAGCACCCGTAAGCGTGTCGATCTCGCGTTGCGCGCGGTGGCGCTCGTTTCGGAGACGCGTCGGGACTTCCGGCTACGGTTAATCGGCGATGGACCCGAGCGGGCGGCGCTTGAGGGAATGACAAAGGACCTTGGCATATCGGATATCGTGTGTTTCGAGGGATATAAGCAGAAGGACGAGGTCGCCGAAATTCTTGCCGCTTCGCATTGTTTGTTGTTCCCCAGCAGTTTCGATGTATGGGGCCTGGTCTTGGTTGAGGCCATGGCTGCAGGTGTACCGTGCATTGCCTCGGTTAGGGCCGGCGCGACCGAAGATCTGATCCGGGACGACGTGACCGGTTTCTCGGCGGATTTCGAGGAACCGAAACGGGTCGCCGATCGGATCGAATGGATGCTCGATAATCGTGATGCGGCATTGGCGATGGGGGCGGCGGCGGCGGATTTCATCGAATCGGACGTAACGCTTGAAAGATCGGCCGAGGGCTTCCTCGAAGCGGTCAAACGGGCCCTTCCGGCCCCTTAACGGAATGCGAAGGACCGATATCATTCAGAAGGCCGAAAAACGTATGGCGAGCGAAGGTGAGGGAAATCGCAGCGAACTGGCTGATGCCATCGTCGCTGATTCCCGGAAACGACCGCGGGTATTGATCATAGGACCGACCCCGCCGCCCTATATGGGACCGACGCTCGCCACGGAAATCATCCTGGACTCCAGCCTGTCGGAAACGTTCGAATTGCTGCATCTCGACACGTCGCATCACGACACGTTGGCGACCTTGGGCGCGATCAGCCAACGAAACGTCTTTTCTGCGTTGAAGCATTCGGCACAGTTGGTGGCAACGATTGTCAAGAAGCGGCCGGACATCGTCTACATTCCGATCAGCCAGACCACCATCGGATACCTCAAGGATTCGCTCTTTATCCTTCTTAGCAAAGCCCTGGGCCGCAAGGTCGTCTGCCATCTTCGGGGCGGGTATTTCCGGCAATGGTTCGATAGCGCAAATGCGGCGGTTCGCTGCTACGTTCGGATGGTCCATTCTATGGTCGACGGCCAGATCGTTCTCGGCGAATGTTTGCGGCCGTTATTCGACGGTCTGGTGCCGGCGGACGCGACTTTCGTCGTCCCGAACGGTCGCGATTTCGATTTCGCGCCGTCGGCCGAAATGGACGGAGGCGATTCCACCGTCAGGGTCCTGTATCTCGGGAATTTGTTCGAGACGAAAGGCGTTCTCGACGTCGCACGTGCGATCCCGTTGGTCCGGGACGCCGGATGTCAGGTCGAATTCGTGTTTGCTGGATCTTGCAACAATTCTTACGTCAGGGAGACCTTGGAAGCCTGTCAGCAGGACCAGGGCGAGGACGTCGTTAAATTGCCGGGAAGCGTCGTAGGGCCGGCGAAGCTCGACTTGCTGTTGGGATCCGATATTCTTGTTTTTCCGACATATTTTCCGTTCGAGGGCCATCCTTGGGTAATCGTGGAGGCGATGGCGGCCGGCCTGCCGATCGTTTCCACCGATCACGCGGCTATCTGCGAAAGCGTTGTGGATGGCGTCAACGGTTATCTGGTCGAGAAACAGGCGCCTGGCGACATCGCCGACAAGGTCATTACATTATGCCGGGATCGGGATTTGCGAGACCGCATGGGGAAGGCAAGCCGCGACTTGTACGAGGCGAAGTTCACCGAAGCGAAGATGGTCGACCACATGTCAATCGCCCTGACGTCGGCGGCGTCGCCCGCCAAAAACTGATTTCTATGGCGAGAGCATGTTCGGTTTGGATCGACGAGCACCGTCGGATTGGAGGCCGA
This sequence comes from Alphaproteobacteria bacterium, assembly GCA_965228425.1. Taxonomy (GTDB): domain Bacteria; phylum Pseudomonadota; class Alphaproteobacteria; order UBA8366; family UBA8366; genus JAJFJD01. The sequence continues at coordinate 2,906,767 of OZ245815.1, forward strand.
GTGACGGTTCCCGGACCTTGGCGCGCCGGTTCAACGCCCCGAGACGGATTTTAGCCATCGAGAATCCAACGGCAGCCCACATGTACCACGCCGTCGTCGTGTAACTCAGCGGCCTGAACGGTATGGAATAGAGCAGGTATACCGCAACAAGAAGGAAAGAAAAAACGTGTAAAGAGTAGTATTCACGCTGGTTAGATGAATTGATGGCTTTAAACATCGTAATTAAGAGCGAAACTAATATCATCAAGTACAAGGTGAAACCGACTATGCCATTGCGGCTGAGGATGTCGATATAGTCCGAATGAGCCGGGGTGGACATGAAATTGCCGAACAACAACTCCATTGGCCCGCGTTGGGCAATCCAGTTGATAGAGATGATCCAATTGCGGCCCCGATTGCTGCCGAGCGCTTCAAGATCGTTGGTCGATATTTCTTTCCCGGTTGCAACATCGGACGCGATGCTTTCCACGGCGCCGATATCGCCTTGAAAACGGGCGGTCAGTCGCTCGTAGTTGACCAGCGAGTAGCTCGCAACCAAAACACCCATCACGCCGATCACGACAATATAAAGAAATTTTTCTTTAGCTTTCCCAAATATCACAAAGTTAAACACAGCATAGAAAGCGAGCAAGATAAATACAGATCTAGAAAGGCCAGCAAGCATCAAATAAAATGAAGATAGTATTGCCACGACGCATAATGAAAATCTAAAAAATCCTAGTTTTACATTCTTGAGCGCGTAGGAAATAAAAATAAAGCCGTAAAGTGCGACGATCGATAGTCCGCCGGGGTCGTAGTACAGCCCGCGCTCGCGCAGGGAACTGTGAACGCTTGCGGCGTTTTCCTTAATTCCGCCGCTGTATCCGGCAAGAATGGCGACCTGGTTCAACAGGATTGCGATGCTGACGCCGACGACGATGGCCTTGATAATGTCCTCCCAGTCGGTGTCCTCGTCTCGGAGACCGAGCAGGAATGCCGCTCCGTAAACCACGACGGAATCCATGACCCGGAAGAACATGTTCAAAATGCCTTGAATTTCAAACCGATCGTGCAGCATGAATCCGAATATCGCGGAGACGAAATTCAACGCGACAAACAGGATCATGAGTTTGAAAAACGGCGCATTCTGCTTCGGGGAAACGAGCAGCAAAAAGCTAAGGTAAAAAAATACTAATAATCCGGCAATATGTAGTGGGCCCACAGTAAAGCCTAAGAAACTAACTGAATATCCCCAGAACAAGTCGATCGTTGGCTTTGTGAGGAACAATAGAACTAGAAAGTTCTTTATGCTCTTCTGCTTCCGGAACTGAATAGAAACGCTCATTGGAGCCGCCTGGGCAAGGTTCGTTCCTCACTGAATTCCGCAGAATCTACCATGTTCCGGTAAAGGTATGCTGAACTTTGCATATTGCACGCGGCCCCATCTGTCGGATGGGTCCCGTCAATTTGCGCTTTCACCGCGCAGAATAGGGCTTAATGCCTTCGACGATTGCCGCATTCTCCGTCCGGTCGGGCCGTTCGACATTGGCGATGTCGGGTATCGCGCTTTCAAGCGGTGACATCGGTTTTGCGGTAAATCCGGCGCGATTGACAAGGTCCGTTAGTGTCTTGGCGTCATACATACAACGATGCCCCGATCCGGAGAACAGACTGAAAATCCTTTTGGGGAATGAACGGGGTTGTGTGTCGACCGCACTGAGCATCGTCAAGAAGTCGGTCGCGTCCAATTCACCGTTCGCATAGAGGCCGACTGTATGGCAGAGATCCGGCACCACGACCCTTAGAACGCCACCCGGCTGCAGGACCCGGAAGGTTTCGAATGTGAGGCGTTCGCCGGCATCCTTCGTCAGATGCTCGAATGTGTGTGCGGAGTAGATATAGTCGATCGAATTGTCTCTCCAGGGTAAAGGCTTACGGAGATCGTGGATAAAGATTGAATCGTTCCATTCATGGCTGAAAAGGCGCCGCGAGAGCTGCCCCAGGACCGGCACTTTACTGAGCTTGGCACCGGGGCCGAAATCCACGTTGACCCAACCGTCCGGCGTGTCGCCGCCGCATCCGAGATTTACATTCATTTGGCTAATTGGAGATCCTGCATCGGTGGGGCTGCTCCCATCCGAATCCATCCTTAATGATGGTTCGGGTCAGCCAAACTACCTGTCGGAAATCACGACCTCCTATCCGATGGAACCACGTCCCGGTACCGCAGCCGCGTCTTATCGAGCCCCCAGAGAAACATCAGATCCGAGGTCACGGGTGAGGAATATTCATAGACGGCAAAGTTCTGAAAGAGTGCCCGTTCGATTGTTCTTGCCGGCGTCCGGATGTTCATTTTTCGGCAAAGAAAGAAAAAGCTGCGCCAAATTTGCCACCACGTCCACCATACCGTTTGCTTAACACCGATACGCGCCTTTCCTGGCGCGCCCTTTCGGAAGGCGCGGAAGCTGCCGAGCGAGCGCTCCGATAGTGCGCTTGCGGAGCGATGGAACAGGATGCTTGCGGCTTTCTTGCTTTGGCCGAAAAGGTCTCTGGGAACGCCGCTTTCCTCCGCGATTCGGCGGGGGACCGGTTTGTCGTAATACCCTCGGACGCTGAATTGTTGCATGTCTTCGTGTTGCGCGATCTTGAGCAGCTTCGGTTGGGTTAGCCGGCTGAAGCCGACGACGGGCATCGGGAGGTGCGTGAATCCAACGCGAAGCCGAAACTCGCTCAAACTTGCGCCGCTGTTGTCGCCGCGTTCGAAACTGAAGCCCGGTTTGGTGCCCATGTGCCAGGCCGCGTCCGCAAAGAAACCGGTCAGGAGGATGCGGCCCCCGAGTTCCGGTTCGAATGCCGAATAGATGAAATCTTCGCCGCCCATACCCGTCGTAAGAAATTCCGCTTCTTCGAAATTCGCACAGTTGGCCCGGGCATCCCGCTCGAACTCGATTGCCGTCATCCCGAGGGCTTCCAGGACGCTGCGGCCGGAATCGTCGGAGCCGCCGCGCGCGGTCCGCAGGGTCACGCCTTCGCGGCACCCGAGGCGCGCGGCCAAGGCGGAACAGGCCGTGGAATCATATCCGGAAGAACAGGTCGACAGGGCGGCGTAAGGGAATTGTCGGGCGGGGTCTGCACCATTTTCGATGACGGCCGACAGGGTATTTTCCAGGTAACGCCGATAGGCTTCATAGCTATCGAAACCGACGTCGGCCTGTTTGGCGATAACCGTTGCGGCGCCGTCCTTAATTTCGATATTGGCGACGGGCACACGCTGAATTTCGCCGTGGTCGCCCGTGTAGAGGCAATTTTCCGCGACTTCCATACCGTTCGCCAGGGACGCGAAGCGTTGGCCATACGGAACACCGAACGGAAGATCGATCCCCTCGGCCTCCACCAAAAAAGCCAGGGAGTTGGAGACCGCGGTATGATCGTCCGAGCGCAACATGAACAAGTTGTCGATCGGGTGGCTGGCGCCGGCAATGACGATTTGGTCGCCCTGGACGATAAGGCCAGAGCCGAAGAAATTCGTCGCGCCGGCGAAAGCGTGTTCCGTGAATCCGCCGTCCCAGCATCCTTCGACGAAGCCACCGTCGAAAATTTCCACGCCGTTCCCGCAAGTGGCGGATGCCGATGTCGCGGTGCATCGGACATGCCAGGCGAGCGGCGGGAGGGAGGGGGAGGTTTGAACGTTGAAATCCATGATGTATGCGATGTCAGAAGTTTGTCGAGAAACGACCGAAATTGGCCGTCCGGACTATTCTCGCCGGGCGCCTTCTATTTCAGAGACTACTGCGCGGGCTTTGCCGGACGGTGTTCTCTCGACCATCGATGTGTACTCGATGTCGATTTCGATATCGGAGCCCAGGTAGTGCTCTAGTGATGCGATTAAGGTTGCGTCATCTTTCGCCGCGTAGCCGTCGCGTTTTACCACGAGGACAGAGATTTTCCCGGGCGTTTTCTGACGGATTTGGGCTTCCTTGATGTTTACCGAGTCTTCGAAAATTCGATTTATCGCGCCGATCTTCTGACCATTTTTGAGAACGATGAAGTCTTCGCCGCGGCCTTCGAACTTTTCGACCTCTCTCGGGAAACCGTCGGCGCCCATCAATGCCAAATCGCCTGGATCGTATCGGATGAGAGGGGTCGCGAGATTCGTGACATTGGTACCGACGATACGCTTCGTCTTCGTTTCCGGATGTTCCAAGAATTCGATGGTCGCGAAATCCTCGTCGACGCGCAGCACGCGATCGGAGTGCTGCGAGATGTTCCCGATGGCTTCGGCCATGCCGTAATGCTGAATAGGGCGCACGCCGAATGCCGTTTCGATCAAGTTTGCCTGGTGATCGGTCAGGTTTTCGCTCGCGCTCGTGATCCATTCCACGGGATGGTCGAGCCGGTCGCCGCTATCGGCGATATAGCCCGCCAGTATCGCCAGCGACGAGGGGCGCCCCTGGATCCATCGAGGCGCCAACGCGCGCAGTGCTTCGAGATAGGCGGGTAGGTTTTCTTCCGACATATGATAGGCACTGAAGAACGTCCGTTTGGTCGCTGAATCATGCCGCCAGAACGGTGGGTTGACCTGATCGATCGGAACCAGGTGCTGCGCAAGGAAGGCGGCGCTCGGCGTTCCCTGTGTGATCCCGTGCATTCGATAATAACGCCACCACATCGCCCATTGTTCGCGGTCCGCCTGAATTGTGGTTGGGAAGTGGAAACCGGCGCCGGTGCTGCCGCTCGTATGGGTCATCATCCGCTCGGGTTTGGGAACGCTTTCGGAATACATATCCGAACCCTGCTTGATCGCCTCGCTTTTGGTAAGAATTGGTATCGTTTCCAGATCCTCCGGGCCGTGGACGCCGTCGGGATCGAAACCGATTTCGGCAAACAACCGGCGGTAATATGGAACGGTGTCCGCTGCATGGCGCACAAACGCCCGCAGTCGGGCGTTTCGGAACTCCATCAGCTTGTCGGGAGTCCAGCCGAGCCTTTCTTCCGCCTCCGCCAGCACCCTATCGAAGGGCGATGCATACCGGCGCGAATTCAGTTTCCAGCTATAGAAACTGCACGCCAAGTTCTGCAACGAAACGGGGAGAGTCGCGTAAATTCGCTGGTACATTCAATTTACCGACGACAAGCCGGAGCTTGCGTCAATCTCGCGTTAATCTGTGTCATTGTCTATGCGATTTTCCGGAAAACAACCTACCCTAATCCTATTCCGCCGCTTGCTCGGTCCTCATTCGGAACGCGAGCAGTGCGGGCATGAAAAGCAGGATGGGAAATAGGGTCGCCCCGTAGATTCGGCCGTCGGTGATCGGAAAGACCAAGAAGTGGGCAAACGTGGAGGCCGCCATAAGAATAACGAAGTATTGTTCCGAAGACAGGCGCGACAGTTTGTAGCTCCGTTGCGCCCCGATCGCGATGCAGAGTGACAGGACCGTGAACGCGCCCCAGTTCTTCCAGTTCACGATGGTGACTATGCGCTTTACCAGGACTTCCACATAAAGCGCCGGTTCGAAATCCGGATTGAACCCCACCAACGATTTCGGCCGGTCCAAGAACGTGTAGTAGAAATGATTCCACCAGCCGATATGCTCGAACGATCGCGTTATCAGGAAATATGCGGCAAACGCAGCGGCAGCCAGGAATAACGCGTGCCAGTTTTGCCTTTGAAGGACGAAAAAGACCGCCAGGAACAGGCATGTGATGACGTTGTCCGGCCGGACCGTCAGCCCCAGCAGGAGCAACAGGATTGCGCTGTTTGGGCGTTGCTTGAGCAGGCAAAGGGCAGCCGCGACGAAGAGGGCCGCCGCGAGGGCGTCCGGCGTCGATAGACGCGTCAGGTTCGGGAGTTCCAAAAGCACGAGACCTGGAATCCATATGAATTGGTAAAATCCAGGCAGGTCGCTGAATGCTCGACAGACACAAAGGGCAATCACGGCGCTGGCAAGGAAACTGATCCAAATCGTCGCCTCGATGGAGCCGAGAAGGCGGGAAAACCCCTTCAGCAGCCAGACATAACCGGCCTTCACCTCGTACATCGGGAAGTGGGATTGAAAGACCTGTGGCTTTTCGAACCGCTCTTGACGGAAGTCGTTTGAGCAACAGAGTTCTTGAAACCGCTCCGCCGACACGACGCCCTCGACGGTGGCCCAAATCCGCTTGTGCAGCTCCGCATTCGACTCGCCGGCCGTCTTTTCCGCGGCTGCGGCGTAAATAACCATGTCCCAGTTGTGAAACGGGCGATTGAACGACATGAATGCTAAGTAAACGACGAACAGAAACAGGAGCAGATAGTTCGTAAATTGCAGGTACTGCGACTTGATTGTCATTCTTTTGCCTACGAGGGATCGGGCCAATACAAGAGATCGTAGTGGCGTCCGGGTATAGGGGAGTCTAATCGGAAACGGCTGCCGTTACATTGATTCCCGCGTGTTTTTAAATCCGAATAATGTCGATTTTTGGGGTGAATCGCCGTTGAGCGGCTTTCGCCGAAGGACGCTTGCAACAAGACGGCGGCGATTCCGGACGATGTTGTCCGCGCGGCCCTTACCTCCGCCGACCGTAATTCCGCGCTTGCGTGATTTCCGTGCCTATTCAATGCGCCTCGGGTGTAAATCAAAGAACCTGACCGTCCATCACGGTTTACTGGCGACACAATTCGTTTTGTGGACCTTGAAGCGGCTATTCTCAAACAGGGCCGGGCCCACCGCGAATTTTCCTAGCGCACTGTTTCTCGACGCTGAATCCTGACGCCCGGGCGGTGTATAAACGGCAACGTAGTTTGCCGGGCAGGCCGTGTCCGTGCGCATAATCGCAGCCCGCGCGCCATAGAAGGACAGGCTTCGCGGCTTCCAGAATAAGAAAACCGAATCCGGTGCCGTCGACCTTACATAGTCAAAGAAAGCCGTCGCCTCCGGCGTGTAGGGCCCTTCGATTGGCGGGCGGTCCCCCGTCCACTTTAGGAGGGATATCAGTATGCACGTTGCCGCCGTGGCTGTGGTGGCGATGTCCTGGATTCGGCCGGTTCGGAGGCCGTGACAGGCGAAATAGAAGATGAACGGCATGATCGGGAAAAGAAATCTCATTTGCCGGTAGGGGTAGATGATCAAGATCGAGACATATGCCGCGCATGCGACCAGAAGGATCATGTCTTCCTTGCGCCGGATGTAAGCACCATAGAGCGCCAAACCGTAGACAACGACGCCGATACCTATCAGGAAGAACCCGGACGCATTAAAAAAAGCTCCTGGGCGGGCGAAATAGAAAACGGCGTTCTGCCAGATGGTGTTGACCGGTCTCTCGAAGAACCCGCTGAAATGCCCGGTGCCGACATAGGATGTATCCCCCGGCAGGAGATACGTAAGGCCAACGCCGGCGGCGAATACCAAATAAGGAATAACGCTGAACCGACGATGGAGTACCTGTGCAAGGAGAAGCGGGGCAAGGAGAACGATGCCGTGGCTTCTGGTCCAGTACGCGAGAAATATGACCAACCCGACAAGAATGTCCTGTCCTGGATTAATGTTCTCCCGGTCCCGGCGAGCGATCATGAAAATGGCCAGCATGAAAAACAGCAAGAAAGGTGCTTCTGACCGGAGATTATCCTTTTCGTCGAAGAAGTTCGGTCCAAATGCAATCACTGCCAATATGCCGGCTGCCGAGATCGCGCCGATCCGGCTTCGAATTAGCTGATGGAAAACCGCGAAGCCGCCGAAATAGAAACACAACGCATAAATCTTCATCGCCATGACGTTGTGCCCCCAAATCGCGTGGCCAACGGCAAGAATTGCGGGATAGCCCCATGGATAAACCGCCGGACCGACAATCAGGTTTTGCATTTCCCGAATTCGAAAGTCGCCCATCGCCGCGATTTCGGTCGAAGTGCCTTGCAACAGGCTGATTGCCTGGGCCCAACTCCATGCATAGTCCGCGCCCCATGCGTGGCCCTCCCGAAATCCCGTTAAGTGAACGAGCGCTGCGGTGGCGAGCACTGCGATCCATGCAATCTTCGAAGATTTGCCGCGTAACATGTCGATACTGCGCATTACTCACACCAAACGAGCCGGGGATTGAGTGACTGTTTATTGGTTAAAAATGGCAAATAGACGGACGACCATGCGAGATTTCGGCGGTAAGGGTATGCGCCAAGTTCGATGGCGCCACTCCATCGTGATTTCCTGCAATATTGGATTCAAATTCTGAAGATTTCGCGTCTTTGAGCCGGGGCCGTGGGGATGGTTGGATATCGTTGATCATCCCAAAGAATTTCAATAATTTAGTAGCTTATTCCTGCATATTGTATCGCTGGATCACAATTTCGAGACAAACCAAATTCTCAGTTGAATAGGCTATCTTTTGAATGTTTGATCGCAAGCCGTGATAGCGAATACTGAGCGAAGTCTATTCTGCCTTGGAATAGGCTAAATTATGTCGTGATATCGGTTGTTAACAACTTGGCTTGGCCCTTTGCCTGACACCACAAATTTTCATTCCCCGAAAGCCGACGCGGCCCATACGACAGGCCGGCTGCTTTGGATTGTCAGCGCCATTCTCGGAGCCGCGGCATTTGCCTATATTTTCCGGGACGGTCTGATCTACATGATCGAACGCTGGGATCAGGAGGAATACAGCCATGGGTCCCTCATTCCGATCATCACGCTATTCCTGATTTGGCAGAAAAAGGACGCCCTGGCAGCTATTGGCGCCGGTACGTCTTTGGTCGGACCAGCCGCGTGGATCGGAACGTTGATCGTCGCCGGCGGAATTTTCGTCGGGTTGGTTGGCGAACTCAGCACGATTTACCTGATCATTCAGTACGGTTTCCTGATGACCATCCTTGGCGTCGCCATGACATTGGTCGGGTTCCGCGGGTTAGCGTTGATCTGGGCGCCCTTGTTGTATTTGGTTTTCATGGTGCCGTTGCCGAGCTTTCTCTACGCCAACCTATCGGCCGAACTACAGCTCATTTCGTCGGAGCTCGGCGTCGCGTTCGTCCGGTGGTTCAACATCCCGGTTTTCCTGGAAGGCAACGTAATCGACCTCGGCATTTACAAGCTGCAGGTGGTCGAGGCGTGCAGCGGGCTGCGCTACCTGTTTCCGCTCATGAGCTTCGGGTATCTCAGCGCCTATCTTTATCGCGGGCCGGTCTGGCACCGTTTGGTGCTGTTCCTGTCGACCATTCCCATCACCATCATCATGAACAGCTTCCGGATCGGCGTGATCGGCGTTGCGGTCGACCGCTGGGGCATCGAGATGGCGGAAGGCGCCCTTCATTTCTTCGAAGGATGGGTCATCTTCATGGCCTGTGTTGCAATTTTGTTCCTCGAAATCTGGCTGTTCGTGCGCTTTACCGGCGGCAAGCGCAGCTTCACCGACGCCTTCCGCATCGAACTGCCCGACCGGACCAACGGCTGGCTGCCGAAGCTCGGCGGAACCCCGACGCGCCCCTGGCTCGCGGCTGTCGCGGTGTTGGTTCTGGCGACCGTCGGCTCCGTGGCGATCGCGCAACGTACCGAAACCGTCGCCCAACGCGAATCGCTTGCAGCCTTTCCGGTGCAGCATGACAATTGGTACGGAAAGAATATTCCACTGGATAATCAGATTGTTGAGGCGCTTAAGCTCACAGATTACGTGAATGTAAATTATGCCCGGCCCAGCGACAAAATGCCGGTAAACCTCTATGCCGCCTATTATGCGTCGCAGCGCAAGGGCGAGGCGGTGCATTCGCCCCGGTCCTGCATCCCGGGCGGCGGCTGGCAAATCGAATCGGTCCAGCGGCAGGCCGTGCCGGACGTGACGCGAGCCGATGGGCAGCCGCTGGAGATCAACCGGGTGATCATTGCCAAGGGGGCGGTCCGTCAGGTGGTCTATTACTGGTTCGCGCAGCGTGGCCGAAACCTGACCAACGAGTATCTCGTGAAATGGTACTTGTTCTGGGACGGGATGACCCGCAATCGCACCGATGGCGCACTGGTCCGGCTGGTGACGCCCGTTCGCCCTAACGAGGACCCAAGCGTCGCCGATAAACGGCTCGTATCGCTCTTAAAATCGATTTATCCAGAGATCGGTAAATATATTCCGGCATAGCCGGTGCCGGAGGCTTTATGTACCGGCCCTGCTTCTGGTAAGAAGGGCCTAGGGGAGAGGCCGGCAGTCACGGTCGGCTTTTGTTCATACCGCATTGGTATGAATGATTGTCGGCGCTGTTGATGCGTCACGTTTGCGAGCGGAAGGCCGCCTCATGCGACGGCATATAGGTGTTTCCCCGAAAGGTGCCAATGATACTGGCGTTTAGTTTCATTGGCGCGCTCTTCGTCACGATGGTCCTGGTGCCGCCCCTGATGCGGATTGCGGGGCCGTTGCGGCTGCTGGATATCCCCGATGAGCGCAAGATCCATACCGACCTGGTGCCGCGATGCGGCGGGCTGGCGATCGCCTCCGGCGTATTGCTGCCGCTCGTCATGTGGATGCCGAAGGAGACGGCCATGTCTGCCTTGCTGGCCGGGGCGATGGTGGTTTTTCTATTCGGACTTTGGGATGACGTAAAGGATCTGGATTATAAGTTAAAATTGCTGGGCCAGGTCGTTGCCCTGGTAATCGTCCTCTACGGCGGGATCGTCCTTCAGCGGTATCCGTTCGCCGGGCTCGATCCGTTGCCGGGCTGGATTTGCGTGCCAATTTCAGGGCTGTTCATCATCGGTGTCACCAACGCGGTCAATCTGTCCGACGGCTTGGATGGCTTGGCGGCGGGGTGCACGCTGCTCACGCTGGCGATGATCGCTTTTCTCGCCTACCAGTCGGACGGGTATTCCACGGTTTTGCTTGCCCTGACGGTCATGGGCGGAATTCTGGGATTCCTGAGATACAACACCCATCCGGCGATCGTGTTCCTGGGCGACGCGGGAAGCCAGTTCCTCGGCTTTACCGCGGCCACGCTGACGCTTCACCTGGTTGCGACGGTCAATACCGCCCTCAGTCCGGCGTTGCCGCTGCTTCTACTCGGATTGCCGATTCTCGACACGTTGTGGGTCATGGTTATTCGGATGCGGGTGCGGCGGTCGCCATTCAGTCCGGACCGGAACCATTTGCATCATCAGTTGTTGCGCCTTGGGTTAAAGCAATACGAGGCGGTTTCGCTGATCTATGCGATGCATGGCCTGCTGATCTTCTCGGCATATTACCTACGGTACGCCTCGGATACGCTGATCGTCTTGATTTATCTCGGCTTTTGCGCCGCCGTGATCGGTCCGTTGTCGATCGCGAAGATCGAGGGGTGGCGGTTCCGGCCCGAGACGCCGACGAAGACCGATGCCGCCGAACATCGAAATCTCTGGCTGCGCAAACGCGCATGGCTGCCGATCGTCACCGCGCAATTCCTGGCGATTGCCGTATCCGTGTTCCTGATCGGCAGCGCGTTTGTCGTCGATTGGTTGCCGCGCGATTTTGTCGTGGTCGCTGTCGCGGCGATCGTCGTCTTGGTTGCCGGCACGATCTTCCTGCGGGGCAGTTGGCGGCTGCTGACCCGGGCCGGCGTTTACATGTCGAGTGTCGTGGTTGTGTTTCTGCTGGGAGACATGCCGGACGGCGACTGGATCAATGATTTCTCGATCAACGCGTTCCTGATTGTGGCGTCGGCAGCCCTGGTACTCGGCATTCGTGTCACCCGGCGGGACCTGTTCCGCGTCACGCCGCAGGACTTGCTCATCGTCTTTTTCGCCCTCGTCGTTCCCAATCTGACGTCGGAATATTTAACCCGTTATCCCGTCGGTGAGATTGTGTTCAGACTTTTGGTGCTGTTTTACATCACGGAGTTTTTGCTGAGCCAAGAGCAGCAGGGCGAGGACCGTGATACGCAAGTGGATAAATTGATGCAGTTTATCAACCGTTTATTGAGATATTCTGCGCTAATATGCTTGTCCGTACTGGTGCTGCGCGGGCAGCTATTATGGTAATGGTGGATATCGCTAACCCCTTGGAAATCCGTAATACTGCTGCTAGTATCTGCTCGAATTCTTTGAGTTGTGAAAATATATTTATGAACATTTGCCGCTATGCTTTGACAGTGTTGATCGTGTGTTTGCTGACTATTGGTCAGGCAAACGCCGTCCAGATCAATTTGTCCGGTGAAAATGTCGAGCAGTATTTTCGGATCCTCGAAGTCTACGTTTTGCCGTTCCTCGTCGTCTCGACGATCGTACTGCTGTGCGGTTACATCGCCAGCAAGATCTATAATCGGCGGCTGAATAAATCGGTCGAAGACCTGGTGGCCGAGAAGCGGTCGCCGGATTTGCGCGATGAGGGTACGGCGGCCTTCCTGCGGGAAATTACCACCACACCACCGATCAAGGATCCCGTACCCGACCGTGAGCCGCGCCTTCGGCTGCGCCGGCGGCGCTCGAAAAAGACCGTTGCTCCCGTCGATGTGGCGCCCAGAATTGCCATCGAGGATCGGCCAAAACCCGACGTCGACACTGAGCAGCCGGGCGGCGTCCAAGAACCGTTGCTGCTGCGGGTTCCGTCGGCTGTACCGGCGTCGGACCATGCCGATAAGGTTGCGATGGCGGATGAGCCCGCGGTAATCGACCCGGACGTGGGCGTCGTGGAGGATGATACGACGGACGATTTGGCAGATTTGCCGACTGAACCCAAACCGCCAGTTATGCCGGTCCCTCCACTGACCGCGGAACCGCCGCCGCCTTTGGATACACAGGAGACGCCCGAGCCAGCGGTATTTGACGAAGTCTCCGGCGCGGATAGAGCTATTGCGGTCGAGCCCGGCGACGCGCCGTATTTGGAGGCGCCCTTCGACCTGAGGACAGGATATGACCGCACCGCGGAGATAGTGCCGTCAGAGCCGCCGGAAATGCTTTCGGAGGCCACGGACAAACCCCCGGCATATACCCCTCCGGTGCGGTCGGCGGATCTGCCGCTGGATATGAAGCTGAACGGTCCGGCCGACGATGCCACGATGGAAGAACCCGAGCCGGAGGACGACGGACTGCGGCCTCCTGCCTTGGACCGGACCGAATGGTGGGCCGACGCGAGCGCGCCGCCCGATCCGATCGAGCCGGTCGAGCCGATTGAACCGAGCGTTGGGGTCGTCCAGCCCCTGAAACCGGTGGTCGATACGTCGTCCCGCGAGAGGCGGAATGCCGAGAAAGCGGCGACCGAAATCGTGCGCAGCCTGGATCGGATCACGTCAAGCCTGCAACACAACATGACGGTGCTGGCCGATCATATCCGGCATCGCCGCGGATTGTTGCTGGAAGACGTGCAAGGACTTCGGATTTCGGGTTTCAGCGCCGGCGTGGATGTCGCCGAGCGGCTGCGGGCCTTGGACCAGCAGTCGGTGACCGACGTGCACGACAGTTATGCGGCGGTTGACGGTTTAAACCGCATCATCGATCGTCTGGAACAGATGGCGGCGGACGAGGCGCTAGACGAAGGCTGGAACGAATTGATTCGGACGCGGCTGTCCGAAACGATTTACGCGGTGGGGCAAGGCAAGAAGACCTTGCTGCCGCACCTGCCGGCCGATGCGCCGGTGACGACCGATAACGGCCCGGATGAACGGGCGGACGATGTCGGACAAGCGCCGCATGGCGGCGGTGTTCCGTTCGGCACCCGGCAAGGTTAGCCGGAATAATCGGGGGATTGTTTTTTCATGGCGGGTTGCCGTCCATGAGCGAAGCATTGGACCGTGCCGGAGACGGCGGATTGGTACAGCGGTAGCATTTCCGCCGAAGGGCTGGGTTGCTAATCCAAAAGTACTAAACCGAAATTTTCGGACGCGCCGGCGGATATCTCCCCAACGGCAAGGTCTTCCACGATATCCTTCGCTCGGTTGGCAACCGCCGGATACAAATTATCTGGGGGCGCTGAATGCAGCGGGCACTGAAACAAGTTCAATCATCCATGTTTGATTCACCATCGACGAAAAAGCCATTTGGGCTGAACGCCGTATTCAAGGTCTTCCTTATTCTGGGCATGCTGACGCTGGCTGCCTGTGACGGCGCCGAGGAACGCGAGGCTGCGTACTTCGAGCGGGGCAAAGCTCTCTTCGAGGAAGGCAAGTTCACCAAGGCCAGCCTTGAATTCAAGAACGCCCGCCAGATCAATCCGCTCAATATGGAGGCGCTGTACTATCTCGGTCTGATCGCCGAGGGGTCCAAGGATTATCGCGCGGCGCTTGCCGCCTTCCGGAAGGTCAGCGAACAGAACACCAAGCATGTCGGCGCGAATATTCATGCGGGCCGCATTTTGCTGGCCGCGGGACAGATCGACGAAGCCCTATTGCGGGCCGAACGGGTTCTGGAGGCGGAACCGGACAGCGCGGACGGCCGCGCCCTGCGTGGTGCCGTTTACCTCCGGCGGAACCGGCTGTCGGATGCTCGCACCGAGGCGGAAGCCGCGTTGAAGAAGGATGGCGTCAACGCCGGCGCGATCTCTGTGCTCGTCGGCATCTATCAAAAAGAAAACCGGAACAAAGAAGCGATCGAACTGCTCGAAAAATCGGTTGCCGGTAGTCCGTCCGCGAGCGCGTTGCGGCTTCTGTTAATCGAGATGTACCGCCGCACGAAAAATATCGACGCGATCAAGAGCGTCTATGCGGATCTGTTCAAGCTCGATCCGAAGAACCATGGACATCGCATCGACCTGGCGAAATTGCTGATCGGATTCGACAAAAAAGCCGATGCGGAGCAGGTGTTGCGCGACGGCGTTGCCGAAGATCCGACGAATAACCGGCCGAAGTTGATCCTTATCGACTTCCTGGCCAATCAACGGTCGCTTGGGGATGCCGAGCGGACCCTGAAAGACCTTATCGACAAGTCCCCGGAAAACAACATGCTCCGGTTCGGATTGGCGCAGCTCTACGCGAAGCACAAAAAGAGCGGCGAAGCCGAGCAGGTGTTGCGGAACATAGCCGACACCTCGGAGTCCAATCCCGAAGTGATCCGGGCCAAGACAGCGCTCGCCCGCCTACGGTTGGTCGCAGGGGATGTGCCGAAGGCGGAAGCGTTGGTCGAGGAAGTCCTGAGCACCGACAAGTCGAACGGTGACGCACTCACGACCCGCGGCCAAATTCACCTTCAAAAGAACCAGTTGAACGAGGCGATCGCTGATTTGCGGCGGGTGTTGCGGGATAACCCCGATTCCGCTCAAGCGTTGGCGCTCGTCGCGGACGCCCATTTGCGCGCGGATGAAATCGACTTGGCGGCGCAGAGCCTGCGGCAGCTGCTGACCGTGTCGCCGACCAACGATGCAGCGCGGTTGCGTCTGGCCCGGTTGTATGTGCAACAGCGGAACTACGATACGGCACTCGCGCTCACCGATCAGGCGCTGAGCCGCAAACCCTCGTCGGAGGAGGCGTTGCGGCTCCGGAGCGATATCTTGATCGCGCAGCGCAAGTTGGGACCGGCATTGGCGACGGCCGAGAAACTGCGGGATGTCGCCGATGATAAGCCGCAGGGTCATATCTCCGTTGCCCGGGTCCATCAAGCCGAAGGGCGCCATGTCGAAGCGCTCGCCGCATTCGACAAGGCCTTATCCCTTGAACCGACGTCGACCGCGGCTCTGACCGGGATCGTACGGTCGCATTTGCTGATGAAGCAGGTGGACGAGGCGGTTGCGCGCCTTAAGGCCGTGATCAAGAAGGCCCCGGACAATGTCTATGCGCATAATCTGCTGGGCGAGGTCTATGCCACCGATAAGGCGGTCGAGAACGCCAAGAAGGCGTTCACCCGGGCCACCGAGTTGCGAGACACGTGGACGCTGCCATACGTGAATTTGAGCCGTCTCATTCTGGCGCAGGATAAACCGAAAGAAGCGATTGTCGTGCTTCAGAAGGGGCTGAAGGCCTCTCCGAAGGACGCTACGCTATTGTTCACGCTGGCGACGGCCCAACAGGCCGCGAAGGATTATGACGCGGCCATCGCGACCTACAGCGCGATGCTCGCGGAAAATCCTAAAATGGACGTCGCGGCGAATAACATGGCGGCGCTGGTTGCCGATCATCGGTACGAGGATGCGGAGGCCTTGGAGAAGGCCCTCGCGGTCGCGCAGCGTTTCCAGACATCGGAAAATCCGTTCTATCTGGATACATTGGGGTGGCTGCTTTACCGCAAAGGCGACTACAGCCTGGCCGTCGTGACGCTGAAGCGGGCGGTCGACGAATTGCCGGATCATCCCTACCTGAATTTCCATCTCGGCATGGCCTATTACAAGAGTGGCCAGACCGAGCAGGCCAAACCGCATCTCGAAAAAGCGGTGGCCCAGGTCGAGAGATATCCGGAAATCGCCGAAGCCAAGACTATCCTGGAATCGCTCTAGCGCCGCGATTCTCGATGGATCAATAGGGCGCGCCGAGAGACCAAATTACCGGTCCGGCGCGCCTTAATCCTTAATCTATAGTCCAAAAGAATGCCGACCTAGCCAGAGAGATAGGTGTCCCCACCGATCGGCTACCCCCTATTGTGACAAAGATGGCTGAAGGCCCTCTTCTGACGCAATTACAAGGGTTTGCAAGATAATGTTACGGGGATATTGGGTTGCCGCTGTGTCGATCGCGGCCGTATTATTGGTTGGCTTGCCGGCGTCGGCCATGACGGTTGGACCCGGCAATACCGTCTGGAACGCGAATACGTCCTTATCCTGTTCCGGCCCGAACGCGGCGACCAATTCGTCCTGTATCGATCACGAGCGGGTATCCAGAACCTTTGAAGTCACCGAGGCGCTCACCCTGCGGACGACGGCCTTGCGCGTCGAGAACATGGTCGATTTCAAGCTTCGTCTGTTCGAAGTCGCCACGGATACGACGCTCGCCTCCCTGACGGTGGATGCGGCCGGGGTGACGGTGTCCGATCAACTGCTGTCCTTCTCCGCTCTGCAGCCCGGTGTGCTCTACGCGCTGGCGGCGGCAGGCGATGTTTTCTTCCCAGTCGGGGAAACCGCCGGCAGTGGGCGGTACAGCTTCCAGGCCATCGTGGTCCCCGTCGCGCAAACGCCCTTGCCGGGTGCGATTTGGCTTATGTTGAGCGGGTTGACCGCCTTGCTGCTCGGCGCGAGCCGCCGCAGTGCCAACTAAGGCGCGTCCTGGCCCGGGCTCGCCGCGCCGATCCCGAGAAAATTCGCAACGCCTCGCATGAGGGTCGTGCCGATTACCACGCCGGCCATGTTTGCGCCGAAGTCGGGCCAGCTTCCGGTACGATAGGGAACGGCGATCTGCGCAAGCTCCAGAGCCGCGCCAAACAGCGTCAATCCGATCAACAGCGGCCAAAAGTGGCGGCGCGCCGAAAAGGCGAGGGTTCCCGAGATCGCCAAGACGCCGTAGGCGGCGATATGGCGCCATTTGTCCAGGCCATCGTAAATCTGACCCGGGATACCGGGCTTCAAAGACAGATAGGCGACGATGATCACGGCAAGGACGAAGGCCGCGCGCAGCAACGGTTCCCAGCGCCTTGCCGTTTTACGTATCCGTTCGGCGACTGTGTTTTGGAGCATCAGATACAGGGCCGCCCGCAGCCTATCGATGTAAGGCGGGTCGGGCCGATCCCCGGTGAATTTCGCCGCAGGGTGGAGGTCCGGGCCGGAATCGAACCGACGTACAAGGCTTTGCAGGCCTCTGCATAACCACTCTGCCACCGGACCAACGCATCAATTACGTCGGCGTCATATACGGGTCCGGCCGCCAGGGGTCAAGCGCCGTGGCCGTCGCCCGTATCCGTTGTTTTCCTGAGAATAGAAAGATATAAACGGTCAGAACTGTGTTGGCGATTTGTTAGGATTTTCGTTCCTAAATTCTTCAACAGATTTCTGGGGGGAGTATCAGTTCCATGGATTTCGCCGTTGCCCGGCGCAACATGGTCGAGTGTCAGCTTAGAACGAACCGCATTACGCAGGAGGCGGTGATCGCCGCGATGGGCGAAGTGCCGCGCGAACAGTTCGTTCCCGACAATCTCGCGAATATTGCTTACGTCGATGAGGATCTCGCCGTTGGTGGCGAGCGTTACTTGTTGGAGCCGATGGTGCTCGGCCGATTGCTCCAGGAATGCCGCGCGAACCTTGACGACGTGGCGCTTCTGGTTGGATGCGGCACCGGCTATACAGCGGCCGTTCTGTCGAAACTATGCGGGGCGGTGTTTGCGCTGGAGAGTGACGGATCGTTTGCCGAAAAGGCATCGGGTTTGCTGGCAACGCTTGGTGCCGACAACGCGGTCGTTGTCGAGGGACCGCTCGACAAAGGCTGGCCCGGCGAAGCGCCCTACAACTTGATCGTTTTCGATGGCGCGGTCGCGGAGGTGCCCGATGCCATCCTGGATCAGCTCGCGGATGACGGACGGTTGGTTGCGGTTGTTTGCGACGATCAGGACGTCGGCCGCGCAACATTGATGGAAAAGCGCGGCGGTATCGTGTCGAGCCGAACCTTGTTCGATGCCAGCACGCCGGTGCTTCCCGGATTCGCGAAAACAGCAGGTTTTGTGTTTTAGGACTGTCATGGGTCAACATTTTGTGGTTTTATCGAGGTGTCTAGGTGTTAGACGAGGGGGGAGTCGACCAAACCGCATCTTTTTGTTGGGCCAGTTCTGGTACCGATCAACCGGCGCCATGCCGCAAACCTACGCATCGGGCGACTTTTCCCGATGGCGTGCATTTGCATAGCCGACGGAAGGCGATCGTTGGCATGTGAATTGCAAAATTCGGTTCGAGAACGGAGCAGGGGCTCCGGCATTTCTTTGGTGGGTTTGTTGACAAGAGGACGTACACGCTCTGTCTAGAACATTAAAAATCGTGGGTGGTGGCAATCGATCGAAGATGCTCAACACCCGGCGCAAGTTGACCAAGAGGGCAATGGGGAGCGTTTCCGCGCTGGTTTGCGCTGGATTCCTAATGCTGCCCATAAGTGCCGCCAAAGGCGACTCATTGGTCGACGCGATCATCCTGGCATATCAGAACAATCCGACACTTCAGGCGCAGCGGGCGAACGTCCGCGTTGCCGATGAGGGTGTTCCTCAAGCTTCCTCGGGTTGGCGGCCGACGGTCGAGATTTTGGGCGACGGCGGTGCCATCACTGAGGAATCCCGGGGATCCACGTCGACGAGTGACACGCGGGGCCGCTATTCGGGCAACCTGCGGGTGACGCAGAATCTGTATTCCGGCGGCGGGACGGTGTCGGATATCCGGCGCGCCGAAAACTCGGTTCGGGCGGAACGGGCGCGGTTGGCCGTGACCGAACAGGATGTTCTGCTCAGCGTCGTCCGCGCTTACATGGATGTGTTCCGGGATGCGGCGGTGCTGCGCCTGAATATCAACAATGAAAAGGTTCTGGCCCGTCAACTCGAGGCGACACGGGATCGATTCAATGTGGGCGAGGTGACGCGCACCGACGTTTCGCAGGCCGAGGCCCGCCTCTCACGTGCGACAGCCGATAGAATTCAAGCCGAAGGGGACCTTCAAATCGGACGCGGGGTGTTTGTCCAGGTTGTGGGGCAACCTCCGGAAGACCTGACCAAACCGCCGATGGTACGGGACTTGCCGTCCAGCCGCGAAGAGGCCATCGCAATGGCACAGGACAACAATCCGATCGTCAGAGCTGCCTTGTTCGACGAACGCGCGTCGCTGGAGAATGTCAACGTCGTTCGGAGCGAACTGTTACCGAAGGTGGATGTCGTCGGTGAAGGCGGACGGTCGCGGAACCAGTCGGCCAGCAACCTGACCCGCGACTCGGCGAGCATTACAGCCCAACTGACGGTGCCGCTGTATCAGCGGGGTGCGGTTTCGAGCCGTGTCCGCGAAGCGAAGCAGGTTGTCGGGCGGAATCGCCTGTTGTTGGCGGAAGCGCGCCGCGAGGCGACCGAGGCCGGTAACAGCGCATGGGAATCGCTGGTCACGGCGCGCGCCCGTATCCGCTCGTTTTCCGCAGAAGTCCGGGCGAATCGCATTGCTTTGGAAGGGGTTCAGCAAGAGGCCTTGGTGGGGTCGCGAACGGTTCTGGATGTCTTGGATGCCGAACAGGAACTGCTTGATGCGCAGGTCAATCTTGTTCGTGCGGAACGTGATGAAATCGTCGCACAGTATGATTTGCTCTCGGCCATCGGCCGTTTGACGGGCAATGGCTTGAGTCTCAATACGGAGTTGTATACTCCTGAAGTGTACTATAACTCGGTTAGACACAAGCTTTGGGGGCTGGGGAAGGTCCCAGTTAAGTCGAAGGGAAAATAACCAGGGTCGACGGAGGACCGGCGCGATGAAGAAGCGGCGGAGAATTTGACGGCACTCGGTTGAAATCAGTCAGGATGATCGAACGATGAGTGAGGCAGGCGACCAACAAGAACCTTCGATGGAAGAAATTCTTGCTTCCATTCGAAAGATTATCTCCGAGGATGGGGAAGAGGAAGCCACGCCGCAGGTTGAGGCGGAAGCACCCGTTCCCGAGCCGGAACCGGAGCCTGAACCCGAGCCGGAGCCTGAACCTGAACCTGAACCCGAGCCGGTCGCGGAAGAGCCGCTTGAACTCACCGACGAGATCGAACCGGTAGAAGAGCCGCTCGAACTGACGGAGGAGATTGAATCGTCGGACGAGCATGCGATCGAGATATTCGACGAGCCAGAGCCGGAACCCGAGCCCGAACCGGAGCCCGTCGCCGAAATCGACCCTGCGCCGCTTGCGCCAGTGGAATCAATCGTGTCCAGCGACACGTCTGCAGCCGGAGTTTCCTCCTTCATGGAATTGTCCCAGTCGGTGAAATCGCAGCGGGGCGGTCTGACGATCGAGCAGTTGGCGGAAGAACTAATGCGTCCGATGCTCCGCCAATGGCTTGACGACAACCTCCCCGATATGGTCGAACGTCTCGTCCGACGCGAGATTGAGCGTATGGCCCGCACCGGAGAAGACGGCTAAATCTCTCCATCCGGGCCTGTGATCTAAATTCTGGCCTGGAATAAAGTGTAAATGCCGGTTCTCGAAAAGACTTTCCAGCCCGCAGCGGTTGAGAAGAAGCATTACGAACGTTGGGAATCCGACGGCGCGTTCGCATGCGGTGCGGCTCCCGACGGCGATCCTTACACCATCGTGATTCCGCCGCCGAACGTGACCGGCAGTCTCCATATGGGGCATGCCCTCAACAACACGCTGCAGGACATCCTAATCCGATATGCGCGGATGCGTGGGCGCGACGCCTTGTGGCAACCGGGCATGGACCATGCCGGGATTGCGACGCAGATGGTCGTCGAGCGCCAACTGGCCGAGGCTGGCAACATCTCGCGCCGTGAGTTGGGTCGTGACGCGTTCATCGAGCGCGTCTGGGAATGGAAAGAGGAATCGGGCGGTACGATCACCGGCCAGCTTCGCCGCCTCGGCGCGTCTTGCGACTGGAGCCGTGAACGTTTCACCATGGACGACGGCTTGAGCCGTGCCGTTCTTAAGGTGTTCGTGGAACTCTACAACAAGGGCTTGATTTACAAAGATAAGCGTCTGGTGAACTGGGATCCGAAGCTGGAGACGGCGATCTCCGACCTCGAGGTCGAGCAACGCGAGACGCAGGGCAAGCTCTGGTATTTCAACTATCCGGTCGAAGGCGAGGACGGGGTGTTCCTGACCGTCGCGACTACACGGCCGGAAACCATGCTGGGTGACACCGCCGTTGCCGTTCATCCGGAAGACGAGCGTCATGCCCACCTTATTGGCAAGCACTGTATTCTGCCGTTGGTGGGCCGCCGTATCGTCATCGTCGGGGACGAATATGCCGACCCGGAACAGGGGTCCGGCGCGGTCAAGATCACCCCGGCGCATGATTTCAACGATTTCGAGGTCGGCCGGCGGCACGACCTGGAGATGATCAACATTTTCGACGTGGGCGGACGCATCAACGAGAATGCGCCGGACGCCTACCAGGGGCTGGACCGGTTCGAAGCCCGCGATAAGGTGGTCCGGGACATCGAGACCGCCGGTCTGCTGGCGAAGATCGAGGATCACGTCCATACGGTGCCGTATGGCGACCGCGGCGGCGTGCCCATCGAACCCTATCTGACCGACCAATGGTTCGCGGACGCCAAGGAACTGGCGAAGCCCGCGATCGCCGCGGTCGAGGACGGCCGGACAAAGTTCTTTCCGGAAAGCTGGTCGAAGACCTATTTCGAATGGATGCGGAACATCCAGCCGTGGTGTATCTCGCGCCAGCTTTGGTGGGGCCATCAGATTCCCGCCTGGTACGGGCCCGACGGCCAGGTCTTCGTCGAGTTGGACGAGGCTGCCGCCCAGGCCGCCGCCGATGCGCATTACGGTAAGGCGGTCGATCTGACCCGGGACGAGGACGTTCTCGATACCTGGTTCTCGTCGGGCCTGTGGCCGTTTTCGACATTGGGCTGGCCGGACGCGACGCCGGAACTGGCGCGGCACTATCCGACCGACGTTCTGGTCACCGGATTCGACATCATCTTCTTCTGGGTTGCCCGGATGATGATGATGGGCCTGCATTTCATGGGCGAGGTGCCGTTCCGGACCGTATACGTCCATGCCTTGGTCCGGGACGAGCGCGGGCAGAAAATGTCCAAATCCAAAGGCAACGTCATCGACCCGCTCGACCTGATCGATCAATTCGGTTCGGACGCCTTGCGCTTCACACTCTCGACGCTGGCCGCGCCGGGGCGCGACATCCGCATGTCCGAAAGCCGCGTCGAAGGGTCCCGCAACTTCGCGACGAAGCTTTGGAATGCCGCCCGCTTTTGTCAGATAAACGGATGCGTCTCGGGCGGGGACTTCGATCCGGCATCGCCCAGCCAGACCGTGAACCGCTGGATCGTCGGCGAAGTCGCAAAATGCGAATCCGACGTCTCGAAACAGCTTGCCAACTATCGGTTCAACGAGGCGTCGAACACGCTGTATCAGTTCGCCTGGGGAACCTTTTGCGATTGGTACCTGGAATTCTGCAAACCGCTGTTGAACGGTGACGACGCGGCACTCAAGGCCGAGACGCAGGCGACCGCGGGCTGGGCCCTCGACCAAATCCTGCTGATGCTGCATCCCTTCATGCCGTTCGTCACCGAAGAGCTTTGGGGTGCGTTGGCCGAGGACCGGCCCGCCGACCTGATCCGGTCGCGGTGGCCCGTCTATCCCGACGGCATTATCGACGAAGACGTGGCGAAGGAGCTCGATTGGGTGGTCCGGTTGATCTCGGAGGCCCGATCGGTCCGGTCGGAGATGAATATTCCGGCGGGAGCCAAGATTCCGATGATCCTGAAAGGGGCCGGCAGTAGGGCGGCATCCTGGTTGCGGACCCATGAACCGTTGGTTCTGCGGTTGGCGCGTCTAGACGGGATCAGCTTGGGCGAAGATATCCCCCAAGGGTCCGTACAGTTTGTGCACGACGAGGCGACGGTCGCGTTGCCGATCGCCGATGTCATCGATATCGAACAGGAACAGCAGCGGCTGGAGAAGGAAATCGCCAAGGTCGACGGTGAGATCAAGAAGCTCCAAAAAAAGCTGTCGAACGAGCAATTCCTGAGCAAGGCGCCGGAAGCGGTCGTCGACGAGCAGCGTGGCCGGCTGGCGGACGAAGAGACGGCGCGCGTGAAGCTGGACGAAGCATTGAAACGGCTTTCGGCGGTCGCCTGAGGCAACGCCACGGAGGAGTGATGCGCGCGTATCTGCGGGTATTTGCCGTTGCGGCACTTCTCGCCGGGTGCGGAACCATCGACGCCCGATCGGTACAGGATATCGGTGTTTGGGGGATCGGCTGGCAACTCAAGGCGCCGCAGAATCGCATCGGACCGGCCATTCCGCCGGTCGTTACATTCCTTCGCGCTGAAAATCCGGCGATCAAGAGCCTTGAACCGACACGGCCTGTGGCGGCGATGTTTCGCACGGTCGTCCTCAAGCTCACCGGATCGGTGCACGCCAAGGTCGAACGCCGTTTGATCGGCGTTTTCACCGTATCGGGGCAGGGGTGCGCTCTTCGAGGATATCCCGTTCGGGAGGACGGCGGGACGGTTGCCGCCTTTCTGACCCTCGACAGCGGCGCGATGGCGGGCGAGCCGTCCGCCTGGACCCTCTGCGAACCCCAGGCATTGCCCGCAGGCCGGGAGGCGGCGTTTCGGGTCCTTCTGCTGTCCACGCTGGACCGGGCACTGTCCCGGCCCTAGCGGCGGCCCGCCCCTTAACAATTTGTTACCCATCGGGGCCTAGACTCCCACGATTCGGGTATCGCAGGGCCTTCGAAATTCTATTTTTTCGATCTATATCAGCATTCTAGTTGTTCTCAGGTGGCCGAAGCATGACCAAGGGATGGACCGGCTGGGTTGTGATGGCGGGGTTGGCGCTTGCCGTATTGTCCATGACCTACCTGACCGCGCCGGAAGTACGCCGCGCCTCCTTCTGGGGCGACGGATGGCAGGCGAAGCCATTGGCCGACCGGGTCAGCGTGCTGCCGGCCGACGCGCTGCCGTCGCTCCGCGACGGTCTCAGCGACCATCATTTCATCAGTCAGGTCGTGCCGGCCAAGAATGCCAAATACGTCATCCAGGATGTGCAGCGCGCCATCGGGGATATGCCGCAGGAGGTGCGCGATCTCGTCAGGGACCGGCTGGTGGGCATCTATCTCGTCGAAGGGCTCGCCCAAAGCGAGAAGTCCGATAGCCTGGGCATGGCGTTCGAGGTGCAGGGATTTTGGCGCCAGCATGTCGGCACCGTAATCCTGATCGACCGCAACGACACCGACAAACGGGCGAACGAGGCGATGGCCGGCATGGAATATGTCCCGTCGCGGGACTATCGCGGCATGGCGGTCGCGCCGCGGCTTGCGCGCCGAGGCGAAAACGACCGTGTGACCACGCTCCGCTATGTGTTGTTGCACGAGTTCGGCCATTTGGTCGATTTCGAACGCGATATCGTGTCCGGTTGGTTTTCGCATGACCATGCGCATCCCGATTGCGCCTTCGCCTGCCTGTCGTGGATAAATCCGGACCGTCATCGCTATTCCCGGTATCTGAACTCGGCGATGAGCCAGGTGCAGTCGGGCAATCACGACGATTATGTGCGGTCCTTGCCCGACACGTTCCAGCGGCTCGAAAAATCGAATTTTCCGTCGCTTTACGCGACCACGATGCCGGCCGAGGATTTCGCGGAGAGCTTCGCCATGTATGTCCACACGGTCCTGATGCGGCGGCCGTGGGAGCTGACGCTGCGAAAGAACGGCACGATCGTCGGCACGCTCGGCTCGTGCTTCACCGACGGCCGGTGCCGCGACAAACGGGACTATTTCGACCGGTTGTTCGCCGAAGCGCGCCAATAAAAACACTTATTCCTCCTGGTCACCGTCCGGTTCCGCTGGCGACTGGCCATCGCCGCAGAAATCCCTTAGGAATTGCGGTCGGTGGCTCTGTTCACTACAGCGAAATCACGGAAAGAAAACAGGTCTCACAGGAGGAGTCTCATGGCCTTCGACAAGTCGAAGTTGCCCAGCCGGTATGTATCCGTCGGGCCCGAAAGCGCACCGCATCGTTCCTACTACTACGCGATGGGCATGACGGAAGAAGAAATCGCCCAGCCGTTCGTCGGTGTCGCGACATGCTGGAACGAGGCCGCGCCGTGCAATATTTCGCTGAACCGGCAAGCGCAGGCCGTGAAGCTGGGCGTCAAGGCGAAGAAGGGCACGCCCCGCGAATTCACCACGATCACCGTGACCGATGGCATCGCCATGGGGCATGCGGGCATGAAAAGTTCGCTGGTCAGCCGCGATCTGATCGCGGACTCGGTCGAACTGACCATGCGGGGGCATTGCTACGATGCGATGGTGACCCTCGCGGGCTGCGACAAGTCGCTGCCGGGCATGATGATGGTGATGGTGCGGCTGAACGTACCGTCGATCTTCATGTATGGCGGATCGATTCTGCCGGGCCGCTTCAAGGGGCGCGACGTTACGGTGCAGGATGTATTCGAAGCCGTTGGTGCGCACAGCGCCGGCGAGATGTCGGACGAGGATTTGCACTTGATGGAATGCGTGGCCTGTCCGTCGGCCGGGTCATGCGGCGGCCAGTTCACCGCGAATACCATGGCCTGCGTTTCCGAAGCGATCGGCCTTGCAGTTCCTGGGTCCGCGGGTGCGCCTGCGCCCTATGACTCGCGCGATGCCTATGCGGAAGCATCCGGCGGCATGGTCATGGATTTGCTGGAGAAGAACATCCGTCCGCGCGACATTGTCACAAAGGATGCCTTGATCAATGCGGCGCGCATCATCGCCTGTTCCGGCGGGTCGACCAACGGCGGATTGCATCTGCCGGCGATCGCCAACGAGGCCGGCATCGATTTCGACCTGTTCGACGTGGCCGATATCTTCAAGGACACGCCCTATATTGCCGACTTAAAACCCGGCGGAAAATATGTCGCCAAGGACATGTACGAGATCGGCGGCGTGCCGGTTCTGATGAAGGCGTTGCTCGACGGCGGCTACATGAACGGGGACTGCATGACGGTCACCGGCAAGACCATCGGCGAAAACTTGGAAGGCGTGAAGGTCCCCGGCGACCAGGATATCATCTACTCGACCGCCAAGCCGATCACCCCGACCGGTGGTGTCGTTGGCCTGAAAGGCAATCTCGCGCCGGACGGGGCCATCGTGAAGGTCGCCGGCATGGATACGCTGAAGTTCAGCGGCCCGGCCCGGGTGTTCGATTGCGAGGAGGACGCCTTCGCCTGCGTGGAAGAGCGCAGCTATAAGGAAGGCGAGGTCTTCGTCATCCGCTACGAGGGGCCGAAGGGTGGTCCCGGTATGCGCGAGATGCTGTCGACGACGGCGGCGCTCTACGGCCAGGGGATGGGCGACAAGGTCGCGCTGATCACCGATGGCCGTTTCTCGGGCGCGACACGGGGCTTCTGTATCGGCCATGTCGGCCCTGAAGCCGCGGTCGGCGGGCCGATCGGCTTGCTGAAGGACGGTGACGTGATCACCATCGACGCGGTCGAGGGAACACTCGACGTAGACCTCAGCGAGGAGGATCTGGCCGAGCGCCGCAAGAGTTGGAAACCGCGCGAGCATGACTATCAGTCGGGTGCGCTATGGCGTTATGCGCAGACCGTAGGCGATGCCCGCGGCGGGGCGGTCACGCATCCCGGCGCCAAGGCGGAAAAGCACGTCTACGCCGATATCTAGGTTGGTTATGTCCGAATTGCGGTCGGGGACGCGATGGTGAAAATCTGGAACCACAGCGCCGCGTTGCCGCGCGGCATCATGAGAGTCGCACGGGATACCGAGGACAAGGGGTGGGACGGCCTTTCCGTCGTCGATTCCCAGAACCTGTCGGGCGATCCTTATGTCTCGCTCGCGATGGCGGCGACGGTGACCGAGCGGATCGGGCTCGGTACGTCGGTGACCAACTCCGTGACCCGGGTCGCGGCCGCAACGGCCACGTCGATCACCAGCGTCGACCGGGTATCCGGCGGGCGGGCGGTTCTCGGCATCGGCCGGGGTGACTCCGCCCTTGCTCATCTCGGCAGGGGGCCGGCGCGGCTGAAACAGTTCGAGACCTATCTTCGTCACCTACAGACATACCTGCGGGGCGAGGCGGTGCCCTTCGGCGAGATCGAGATGCCCGACAGCGTGGCCCCGGCGGTGGATAGTCTCAAGCTGGCCGATTCCCCCGACGACAGCCGGATCGACTGGATGGCGGGCGGGCACAAACCGCCGGTCGAGGTGGCGGCGAGCGGGGAGAAAGTGATCGAGCTGTCGGCGCTGTATGCGGACAGGCTTATGTTCACGCTGGGGGCAGACAAGGATCGTATCGCCTGGGGTATCGACCTGGCGAAGGCGGCGCGCGCGAAGGCCGGGCTGGACCCGGACGGCATCGCCTTCGGCGCTTACATCAATTGCGTCTGCCACCCCGATCTTAGCGTGGCGCGCACCCTCGTGAAGGGCGGCCTAACGACTTTCGCCCGATTCTCGGTGATGCATGGCAAGACTTCCGGACCCGTTTCCCCGGCGATGGAGACGGCGCTGCAGACCCTGCGCGAGAACTACGACATGCGGAAACACACCCATGGCGATTCCCGGCAGGCCGACACACTGACGCCTGAATTCATCGATCACTTCGCGGTGGTCGGCGCGCCCGACCACTGCATCGAACGGTTGCAGGAACTCGCCGCGCTCGGCCTCGACAAGTTCTCGATGGGCGGCAACATCCGGCTGACCCAAACGCCGGAAGGCGTCGAGGCGAAGGCATTGCTGGAGCAAGAGGTGTTGCCGGTATTGCAGGCCGCCTAAGGCAGTTTGCACACTGGCACGCACACCATGATGCAGGGTTGTTGGCCCGTGTTCCGGCAGGCCGAGGCGCAAGGGTCGAATTTGCCGGAACGGGCCTTGCACCAATCCCTTTTTCCGATCTCGCATTCCCGCGTGTCGGCGATCCATTTTCCGCCGGAAGCAGTGCAGGATTTGGCAATCGTCTGGTCCGCCTCCGACGCGCAGGCGGCGATGACGATAACGCAGGTGGCGGCGAGCAGTCGCGCAAACATCGTCAAATGGCTTTCCCTATGGTGGACGGCGCCACGATAGCATGAGAAAGGCCCGGCCTCGCGGGGAGACCGGGCCTTTTCCGTTAGGGTCGGGCGTTCCTTAGCCGCCCTTGAACCGCTTGATCTCACCGCTTTCGATACGGGCGAGATAGGAGTTCAGTTCCCGTTTCACGATAGGCGCCAGGAAATACAGTCCCAGAATGTTCGGCACGCAGATCAGGAAGACCAGCGCGTCGGAGATATCCAGGATCGGACCCAGTTGCACGATGCAGCCCAAGGCCACGAAGGCGCAGAAGATCAGCTTGTAGATCGTCTGCCCGCGCATGCTTTCACCGAAGATGTAGGTCCAGCCCTTCAGCCCGTAGTACGACCAGGAAATCATGGTCGAGAAGGCGAACAGGACCCCGGCGAAGGCCAGCGGAATCGGGAACCATGAAATCTGGCGCTCGAAGGCGGCGGATGTCATGGCGATGCCCTTGGCGTCCCCGGCGAAGTTGGGATCGGCCGCGGCCGTCGTGCCGATCACCAGTGCGGTGATCGTGCAGATGACGATCGTGTCGATGAACGGCTCGAGCAGCGACACCGTGCCTTCGGTGACCGGCTCGTTGGTCCGGACGGCGGAATGCGCGATCGAGGCGGAGCCGATGCCGGCTTCGTTCGAGAACACTGCCCGCTGGAAGCCGATGATCAGGGCGCCCAACGCACCGCCGGCCACGCCCTCGCCGGTCAACGCGCCGGTGAAGATGTTGGCGATTGCTTCGGGAATCACCGCCGCGTTCATGAAGATCACGATCAGCGCGAACACGCAGTAGAAGATCGCCATGAAGGGGACGATCTTTTCGGTGACACGGGCGATCGACTTGATGCCGCCGACGATCACGAGAAAGACGATGCCCGCCATGATCAGGCCGACCAGCCAGCCCAGCCCGTCGAGGCCGCCGCCGGCTACGTTGTTGAGCTGCACATAGGCCTGGTTCGACTGGAACATGTTGCCGATGCCGAGGGCGCCGATGAAGATGCCGATGGCGTAGAACAGGCCCAGGAACTTGCCGAGGCCGTCCATGCCGCGCTCGGAGAAGCCCTTGCGGAGATAGTACATTGGCCCGCCCGAGACGGAGCCGTCCGGGTTTTCGTTCCGGTATTTCACGCCGAGGGTACATTCGACGAACTTCGTCGACATGCCCAGGAATCCGGCCATGATCAGCCAGAAGGTGGCGCCGGGACCGCCGACCGTCACCGCGACGGCGACACCGCCGATGTTGCCGATGCCCACAGTGCCGGATACGGCGGTGGCCAAGGCCTGGAAATGCGAAACTTCACCGGCGTCCTTCGGGTTGGCGTAATCGCCGCGCACCAACTCGATGGCGTGCTTGAAGCCGCGGATATTGATGAAGCCCATGTAGAACGTGAAAAACACCGCGCCGACGACCAGCCAGAGAACGACCAGCGGCAGTTGCGCCCCGAAGACCGGGATCTTGAAGAAGACGATTTTGCCGACCCAAGCGGCAATCGGTGCGGTTGCGGTGTTGATCGTTTCGTCGATACCGGCGGCATGCGCCGTTGCGGTCGCCAATAGCATGATGACCGCAGAAAGAACTATACGTTTCATGACACCCCCCTTTGGTGTGTCCGGCTTGTTGATTTTTTATGGAACGACTGTGACGGGTACAGGCGAGGTTTGGACGAGCGATCCAGCCACGCTGCCGAACAACAGTGATGCCACGCGCGATTGACCCTTGCGGCCGATGAAAATTTGCGTGGCGCCGCGATCCTTCGCGAGATCCACCAGCGTTTCCGATGGATGGCCGTGATGCACCACGACCTCCACATCCACGCCCTGGTCCTTTACCGATTTGGATACCGGTCCAAGCACAGTGGACTGCGCACGTTCGATCTCCTCTTCGCGGCGTTTATGCCGTTCCGCCAGTTCGTCGGGCGTGTGGAAGCTGTAGGGCGACCATTCGATAACGTAGGCGAGAACCAGCTTGGAGTTGCTGGCAAGCGCCCGTTCGGTCGCGAAATCTGCGGCTCGCACACTTCCCTCGCTGCCGTCAACGGCCACGAGAAACGTATTAGACATCGGTTTCCCCCTTCCGACATGCTTAGCCGTGGTCCAGGCCGAACGCGATCGTCCGGTCGTCGCCGGGCTTTCAGCTTTGTTACAGTAGCGTATCGGAATTGAGTTTGTGTAGCGCTAAAGTTGTGACCGTTGGAATTCCTACCGTCACCGCTTGTGTTCGACGTGCTCAGGCCTCGTCGTCGGCGAGGTTCAGCAATGTCGCATAGAGCTTTTCCGCGGTCGGGGAAAGCGTGGCATCCGCCCGCCGGACAAGGCCGATCGTCCGCACGATCTCGGGGGCGACGAGGGGGCGCGCGACAATCAGCGATTGGGCGCTGTCCGGCACGGCGGAGAGGGGCATTGCGCTGACGCCGACCCCGGCTTCCACCAAGGCGAGGGCGGTCGAAAGGTGGCGCGCCTCATAGGCCCAATCCATGGAAATTCGTGCTCGCGCCAGGGCGTTGTCGATCAACATGCGGTTCCCGCTGCCTTTCCAGACGGCGATGAAACGTGTGGGATCGATATCGGTCCATTCGATCGCCGCCTTCTCCGCCAAAGGGTCATCCTGGCGCATCGCCAAGGCGAAACGGTCTTCGGCCAAGGGATGGAATTCGAAAGTCGAGTCCTGGGCGCCGATGAAATTGATCCCGAAATCCACATCGCCGTTGCCGACCGCGTCCAAGACTTCGCTGGCGGAAAGATCGCTGATCCGAATGCGGCCTTCATGGTCGGCCTCGCGAAAGGCGGCGATGGCGCGCGGCAAGATCGAGTGCGTCGCCGTCGGGATCGACGCGACGGTTACGGTTTCATCTGTTGCGCCGGTGGACTGCTGATCGATATCGGACATGCCGGCAAGAGTAAGTGCAATTGGGCGGTTTGCAAAATATGTTCGCCATCGAAACGTCGGTTTGAATTGAATACTTCCGGTCGATAAGGTGCAGAGGATGAACGGTTGCCCGCATAGGCGGCGGCCGATGGCGGATGACAAACTTTCAATCGGCAAAATTTGGCTCCTTATGCCACTGCGTCCTATCCCTTGCCTGATTTTCCGGGGCGGAACCTCGAAGGGCCCGTTCTTCAATTCGGAGGATTTGCCGTCCGATCCGGAGGAACGAGCCCGCACCCTGCTTGCGGTTATGGGATCGCCCGACGCGCGGCAGATCGACGGTATCGGCGGTGCGGATTCGCTGACGAGCAAAGTCGCGATCGTTTCCGCATCGGAGCGGCCTGGCATCGATGTCGACTACTTGTTTGCGCAGGTCTCGATCGATCAGCCAGTTGTCGATATCGCGCCGTCCTGCGGCAACATGCTGTCGGGCATCGGTCCGTATGCCGTCGAAACCGGCATGATCAAACCGACATCCGAGCAAACCAGCGTGATGATCTATAACGTGAACACCGGGGCGCGGATCGAGGCACGGATCGAAACACCCGATGGCGCCATGAACTACGACGGAACGGCGCAGATCGACGGAGTGCCCGGTGCGGCGGCGCCAGTTTACTTGAACTTCATGGACGTCGTGGGCGCGAAGACGGGTGCGCTGTTGCCGACAGGCAAGGTTATCGAGCGGATCAACGATCTGGACGCCACCTGTGTCGATGTCGCGATGCCGATGGTATTCTTGCGGGCTGCCGATTTCGGTTTGTCGGGATATGAGAGCCGGGACGAGATCAATCGCAATCGGGTGCTTTTCGAGCTTATAGAACCGGTCCGACTGGAAGCGGGGAAACGCATGGGCCTCGGCGACGTATCGGAGATGGTCATTCCGAAAGTGGGGCTCGTGGCACCGCCGGAGAAGGGCGGGGACATCTCCTCGCGTTATTTCACGCCATGGCAGGTCCACGCCGCCCATGCGGTTACCGGCGCGGTTTGTGTGGCGACGGCCTCGATGATCGAGGGGTCGGTGACGCATGAGCTGTGCCGGCCCGACCCATCCAATCCGCGCGACGTACAGATTGAGCATCCGTCGGGGCGGATCGACGTCCGGCTCGAAACCAGCGGCGCCGGGGCGGATCTGAATGTCGTGAGCGCCGGCATTCTCAGGACGACGCGCCTGATCATGCGCGGCGACGTGATGGTTCCGTCGCCGTAGGGCCATTGCAAGGGAGCACGTATCGGATGAAAGCCCGCTTCGGCCTGATCGAAATTTCGCGCAGCATCGCGAGTTCGATCGAAAATGCGAGGCTGGCGGAGCAAGCCGGGTTCGATTGGGTCGGCGTGGCCGATTCACAGTCTTTGTTCCGCGAGTTGTTCGTCACGCTGACCACGATCGCGCACGCGACGGATCGTGTGATGATCGGCCCTTCCGTCACGAATCCGCTGACACGGCATCCGGCGGTCATGGCCAGTGCGATTGCGAGCGTGCATGAGTTGTCCGGCGGCCGGGCCATGCTTGGCATCGCGACCGGCGACAGTGCGGTCTACAACATCAACGAGCGGCCGCGCGGCCTGAAGGGGCTCCGGGAATACATCCTTGCGGTGCGGTCGCTCCTGCGGGGCGAACACGCCGAGTATGCAGGGCGCGACATCCACACCAAGTGGGTCGCGGGTCAGGCGGACAACCCAGTACCGATATACGTCGCGGCGGAAGGGCCCAAGACGCTCGAACTGGCCGGGGAAATCGCCGACGGCGTGATTTGCGGGATGGGGCTATCGCCTGAAGTCGCGGAGTTGACCCTGGATCATTTGGCGATCGGGGCCGAGCGCGCCGGCCGAAAACTCGACGATATCGATATCTGGGGATTGGCCCGCGTTAATGTCGGGAGAAATCGCAACGCGCTGATCGATGAAATCCGCATGGAGCTTGCGTCCACCGCGCACCATGCCTTCCGGTTTACCCTGGAAGGCAAGCTGGTGCCGCGGGACCTCGCGAACGCAATTCGCAAGGTTCAGCAAGGGTATCAGCCGACCCATCATGAAGATCTCGGCGAGTCTCCGAACGCCGGGCTCATGCAGGATCCCGAATTGCTTGCCTATATGACCGAGCGGTTCGCCGTCGTTGGCACACCCGACGAATGCGTCGCACGGATACGATCCATCCGGAGTTCCGGTTTTCATCAGTTGCTGTTCTCGGGCTTTGTCGACGAGCGCGCGGCCCTGATCAAGGCACTTGGGGAAACCGTGTTTCCGAGATGCCGGAATTAGACCGATCTGAATTGATTGAAATTTCGATGAAGGAGATGGGCCGATGAGCGCCGAAAACGGTAACGCCGAGATCGTCGCCGAGGAACACTGGGCCAAGAAGGGCGATGTCGACCTGTTCATGTTCCGAAAATACGCATCGAATGTGGGCAAGGATGGAGAACGGCCGGTGTTGTTCCTCGTGCATGGGTCGTCGCAGGCGGCGCGCACGAGCTACGACCTGACGGTCCCGAATGCCGGTGAATATTCGGTGATGAATGTCTTCGCCGCCCGGGGATTCGATGTGTGGACGATGGATCACGAAGGATATGGACGCTCCAGCCGCACCAAAGGGTTCTCCTACATCCTGGATGGGGTCGAAGACCTGAAGGCAGCGGTGCCCGTGGTCGAGAAAGCGACCGGGCAATCCCGGTTCGCGTTCTTCGGCACGTCCTCCGGCGCATTGCGTGCCGGCGCGTTCTGCAATGCCGTACCGGACCGGGTCGAGCGGCTCGGCCTGTCGGCCTTCCCGTGGATCGCGAAGGATGCGCCGTCGCTGGTCAAACGGCGGGAACGGCTGGCGGAATGGCAGGCGACCAACAGCCGCGAGGTGGGCGAGGAATACTTCCACAACATGTTCACCCGCGACGTGGTGGGGTTGACCGCGCCCGAACTGCCGGCCGCCGCAGCGGCCGCGGAGATGGCGAATGGCGGCGGCACCGTACCGAACGGCACCTATGTCGATATGTGCATCAATCTGCCGCTTGTGGACCCGACGAAGATTACCTGCCCGGTGTTGATCATCCGGGGCGATCATGACGGCATCACGACCGACGAAGACAACGCGGCCTTCTATGCCGAGCTGCCGACCAAGGACAAACAGATGATTATCCTATCCGGTCAGGCACACAACATGACGGTCGGGATCAACCGGCGGCGGTTTTGGCATGTTTTGGCGGCTTTTCTGGAAATGCCCGGTCGCGTCGACGACGGCGTCGTCTGATCCCGTCGCTACAGGATCACCATTCGATCGTACCGCCGTCGTAGCGCTGAAACGTCCCGGTCGTTTCGGGACTGAGGTCGTCGATGATCCCGCGCATCCCGGAGACGCTTTGGTCGACGGGAATCTGGCCGCCCTTGCGGGTTTCGGTGGCCACGGAGCCGGGATGCAGAACCGCGGTGACGATGCCGTGCTTGGCGAAGTCGATGGATATGCTCTTCGCCGCCATGTTCAACGCGGCCTTGCTGCAGCGGTAGGCGTAGTGCCCGCCGGACCCGTTATCGCCGATCGAGCCGGACCGGGTGCCGATGAACACCATTTGCCGGCGGTCGCTGCGGGCGACGTGGTCTTCGAACGCATTTGCGACATAGACCGGCGCGACCGCGTTGATCTTCATCACGCGGGTGTACTCGTCGATGTCCGGCAGCATCAGCGTCCCAGGCCCATCGGGCGCGAAGGTCGCTGCGTTGTTGATCAGCAGGTCGATCGGCTGGTCTTTTAGGGCATTGGCCAATGACGCGAGCCCGGCCTCGTCGGCGACATCCTGACGATGGAAATGGACATCGCTCGAAAGGGCGGTCACCTTGTCGCGGCTGGCGGCATCCAGGCAGATCGCATGCACGGTCCAGCCGTCTTCCGCGTATTGGCGGGCGAACTCGAACCCGATACCATAGTCGCAGCCGGTGATGAGTACGGTGGGCATGAAATCCTCCCTTTGCATCGGTCGATTCTGTGGGGCCGTTCCAGCAACAGTAACCATGTCACGAGCGACTCACCACCGACGATCTGCGACTTTCCCGTTTCTTCTCCTTCCCTTCATCCGGAGCATTCGCATTGGGCGCCGATACCATCGACGAGATCGTTCAATTTTGGTTGGGGCCTAGCCTAGACGGCCCCGACGCGGCCTACGACCGCCGCGGCTGGTGGTATCGAGGCGGCGAGGCGGTGGACGAGGAAATCCGCGCGCGCTTCGGCGATTTGGTGCCGCGTGCCTGCGGGCGTGAGTTGATGGATTGGCAGGACACACCGAATGGCGCGTTTGCGTTGATCCTGTTGATGGACCAGTTCACCCGCAATCTCTATCGCAATACGCCCGACGCCTATTTGGGCGATCCATGTGCGTTCGAGGTCGTGAACCACGCCATCGACAACAAGCTGGATTTGGAGCTGCATCAGGTCTGCCGGATTTGGCTGTATCACCCGTTCCATCACTCCGAATCCATCGAGGAGCAGGAGCGCGGCGGGGAATTGCTGCAACAGGTCCGGGCGTCTGCGCCGGATGAGTGGCACCGCTATATCGACCGCAGCATTTGGGGATGGGGCCGTCACCGGGATATCGTTCGCCGCTTCGGCCGGTTTCCGCACCGGAATGCGGTGCTCGGGCGAACCAGTACGGAAGAAGAAATCGCGTTTCTCTCCGAAAACGGCGAAAGCTTCGGACAAGGCCCTAAGAAGGCCTAGAACGCGGCTAGATGATCTTGCCGTCGGTGAGATCTTCGATATCGGCGTCGCTCAATCCCAGCCATTCCCGCAAGACATCGGCATTGTCGGCCCCGATGGTGGGAAAGAACCGCACATCCTCCGTTTCATAGCTCGAGAGCCGAATCGGCGCGGACGGCAGGACGATTTCGCCCATGTCCGGGTGCTCGGCCCATTGCAACATGCCGCGTTCGTGCATATGGGGGTCTGCGCGGACGTCCGCCAGCGTTCGGACCGGCGCGACCGGCACCCGGTTCTTGCGCATGATCGCATAGGCTTCGTCGCGGGGCAGATCGCGGCACCACGCCTCGATCATGCCGTTGATCTCTGTCTCGCGGGCGTGCCGGTCCTCCCGCGTCCCGTAGTCCGGATTGCCGATTAGGTCGTCCCGGCCGATTACGGAGAGAATTCGGTCCCATTGGGCGTCGCTGACGCAGATCAGGGCGATCCAGCCGTCCTTGCAGCGGAATCGGCTATACGGCGCGGTATTCGCCGGTGATTTATCGCCGCGGCGCTGCGGCAGTTCGCCGGTGCGGTGATAGGCGGAGAGATCGCTGGTCAGCGTGAAATACATCGTTTCCACCATCGCCGTTTCCACGAGAGTGCCTTTGCCCGTGGCCTGCCGGCCGAGCAGCGCTTGCAACACCCCCGCATAGAGGTGGATGCCGCCCATGATGTCGCAGGGCGTGCCGCCCGCACGCGCCGGTGGACCACCGGTCTCGCCGGTGATGCTCATCAAGCCGGCGGCCGCCTGGATCGTGTGATCCATGGCGAGCATATCGCGGTCCGGTCCTGAGAGTCCGTAGCCGGTTCCCGATGCATAGATCAGCCGGGGATTGATCTCACGCAGCACGTCATAGCCAAGACCCAGGCGGTCCATGGTGCCGGCGGCGAAATTCTCGACCAGCACGTCGGCTTCCTTGGCCATCGATTTCAGTATCTCTTTCCCCTTTGGATGCTTTAGGTCGAGCGTCAGGCTCTTCTTGTTCGAATTCAGCATGGCGAAGGCGAGGGACGTCTTGTCGCCGACGCCTTGGCGCATCCGCTCGCCGCCGTGGGGTTCGACCTTCACGATCTCCGCGCCGGCCATCGCCATCAGGAATGTCGAGTAGGGCCCTTGGTAAATTTGCGTGAGGTCGAGCACGCGGATGCCGTCGAGGGGCTTTGCGTCCATTTGATTCTTTCCTGTCCGGTTTCGCCCGGTGAGTTTAGCGCATTTCCGGAAAAGTCGAATTCGGGGCGGGATTTGCATTGCTGCATGGGGCCTGCATAACATTGGCGGCCGGGCGAAAGCTCGCGCCGCCACCATGGCTCGCCATTCACGACCATCCGAAACAAACGACGCCGGTCACCGGGAGATCCCAAATCAATGTCCGACAAGAATTCCGCAATCGATAACGCGCGCCGGGTCTGCTGGTTCGACGACAAGAAGACGCCGAATGTCGCAGACTATCTGGAGAAAGAGTCCGAAGTCGCCATGCACCGACTCGATTTTCAGGCGGCGGAGGACGCGAACTGGGCGGTCATGGAGACCTGCCACGCCTATTGCATTACCAGCGCGCGGGACGAGGTGCCGGATCAATACAAGGTGGCGGCGGACTTGCTCTCGCGCTGTCCGAAACTTCTTGTCGTCTCGACGTCGGGGGCGGGTTACGACCCGATCGACGTTCAGGCCTGCACGGACGCCGGCGTCCTGGTGGTGAACCAGACCGGCGCGAACGCCGAAGCCGTGGCGGAGCATGCGGTCGGCATGATGTTGGGGCTGGCCAAGAAGATGGTCGAGACGGACAGGTCGCTGCGCCGGGAACGCGGTATAGACCGCGAGGTGTTCAAGGGCTGGAATGCCGAGAATAAGACCGTCGGCATCATCGGTCTCGGCAATACGGGCCGACGCGCGGCGCGCATCTGCGGCAAGGGTCTGAATATGCAGGTGATCGCGAGCGATCCCTACCTCGAACCATCCGATTTCGAGGAGCGGGGAGCGCAAGCCGTCTCGCTCGACGAGTTGATGGCACAGTCGGATTTCATCAGCGTCCATTGCCCGTATAACGCGGAAACGAAGGATTTGGTCGATGCGCGCGAACTCGCGCTGATGAAGCCGGGTGCTTTCATCGTCAATTGCGCCCGCGGCGGTATCATCAACGAGGATGCGCTGGCGGACGCGTTGGACGCTAAAGCGATTGCCGGGGCCGGCCTGGACGTATGGGATGTGGAGCCGCCGCCCATGGATCACCGTCTGTTGGCCTTCGAGAACCTTATCGCGACCTACCACACGGCCGGCGTGACCTACGAATCGCGTCAGAACATGGCCGAATGGAATGCGGCCCAGGTGGTCAGTACGCTGTGCGGCGAGCGCCCGTCGCGTCTGATCAATCCCGAGGCGTGGGACAGGTTCAAGGTGCGGTATGAAGAGGTATTCGGCCAACCGGTTGACGGCTAGCCGCTGACGGTTGACGGGCGTCCAAACAATCCGAGAGGGCGTCGGCGACGCCCTTGACGTAGGGCTCTTCCAACAGCGTATCGTGATCGCCGGGAACGGACCGGACTTCGAGGTTTCCCTCGATGAGAGTGCGCCATCCCTCGTGAGCGTCCTTCGGCATCCAGGCATAGGGTGCCGCTTTGAACAATACAGCGTCACCGTGATATGGCCTCGGCCGATACGCCCGAGCAGCCATCAGGTTTGCTTCCGCCGGGCGATACAATAGTTCCGGGATCGGTTTTCCACGGTTTGCGGCCGTTTGCCAAGCGGCGGAAAATATTTGTCCGCGTGCTTTGGCGGCGACAACCGTACCCATATTCGAGAAGCGCTGCGCCAAGTACGGCGCCATGTCGGCGGTCTTTAGATTTGCCAAATGATTCCGGTGGTGTCCGAGCCATTGGTACAGCGTGGCGCGGCTTTGCCCTTGGCGCGGGTTGGTGTCGAACAACGCCAAAAGGGCAACGGACTGGCCCATTTCATTGAGTTGCCGTGCGATTTCGTATGCGATCCAACCGCCCATCGAGTATCCGCCGATATAGTACGGGCCGGTCGGTTGGATCTGGCGCATCTCCGTAATGTATCGCGTCGCCATGTCCTCGATCCGAACCAAGGGCGGTTCGGACTTGTCCAAACCGACGGATTGCACGCCGTACACGGGTTGATCCCGGTGCAAATACCCGGCGAGACCGCGGAAATTCAAGATTTCTCCGCTGATGTCGTGAACGCAGAATAGCGGCGGCCGTTGGCCGTCGGGCTGAATCGGAACGACGCATCCCGTTGATGCAGAGCTTTCGATGAGTTTGGCCATTGCCGCGACCGTTCCAGCTTCGAAGAGCACCGAACGGGGGAGCGGATGGCCCAGAGCCTCCTCGATACGGAGGAAGAGTTCAACGGCTTGAAGGGAATCGCCGCCCAATTGGAAGAAGTCGTCATCCAGTCCCACGTGACGGCCTCCCAGGGCGGCGGCCCAAAGGGATTGCAGTTGGCTCTCCAACTCGCTGGCCCTTCTATCCGAAGTCGCAGCCGATCCCGCACGGCGGTTTGGGCTGGACGCGAATACCTCGGCCAGTTTGTGGCGCTGGACCTTACCGGTCGGTCCCTTGGGAATTTCCGTCGCGAAAAACAACCGGCGCGGCACTTTGTAGTCGGCCAGCCGATCGCGAAGGAATCGAATCAGAGCGCTTTGGTCGACACCGGCGCCGTCTCGCGTCACAACGGCGGCGGCGACATCCTCGCCGAGGGTCGGATGCGGGATCGGAAAGGCCGATGCGGCCACGATATCGGGATGGGCGAGAAGCGCGTCGTCGATCTCGATCGGCGTGATGTTCTGGCCGCCGCGATTGATCATCTCCTTGAGGCGCCCGGTGACGAATAGGTAATCGTCGTTGTCGAAATACCCGAGATCGCCGGTTCGGAACCACTCCCCAACGAAGGCGATCCGGTTGGCCGCGTCGTCGTTCTCATACCCATCGAAGACGGTGGGGCCGCGTACGGCGATCTCCCCGGTCGAACCTTGCGGCATAGGGGTGCCGGTTTCGTCGATGATGGCGACGCCGGCATGTGCCGGTTTCCCGACGCTGTTTGGGTCCGGTCTTGGACGGTCAACGGAGTCGGTCGCGGAGGAGCCGGCTTCGGATGACCCGTATGTCACGACAATCGGAATGCCGAACGCTGCCTCGACCTTTTCCGCGATTTCGGCATTCAAAGGGCCGGTTCCCGACCGCATGAACCGCATGCGGGATGCGATCCGCTCGATTGTCGGGCGATAGGCCTCCAGATGCGGGTGAATGGCGTGGTAGACCGCGTAGGAGGCGGCGCACCAGGTAACCTCCTCCTTATCCAGCGTTTCGAATATGCCCTCGACGCTGAAATCGGTCAGCACGGCAACGCTGCTGCCAGCGATCAACGGGGTGGAGATGCCCTGACCGATCCCGCCGCTGTGGTACAAGCGCAGCATATTAAGGGCGCGGTCATCTGGGACAAGGCCCAGGTCCGCGGAGGCGATTTCGTTCCGGACCGTCAACTGGCGGTGGCGGATCGGGACGATCTTGCTGTGCGATGTCGTACCGGAGGTCGCGAGCACCGCGATGATGTCGTCGGGTTGGACAGGGCCGGCGTTCGCGCCTGCTGGCGGGCCGGCTCGGGTGGTTGCGGCGAGCCGCATGGCGCCGATCTCGTTGGGCTGCAATTCTAGAATGGGCAAATCGAGATCGGCGGCCGCGCGCCGGGCCGGCGTATCCATATCGGTAAGGATTGCCACCGCCTTGACCCGCATATCGCGGAGTTGAATGGCGATTTCGCCGAGTGTGTTGTCCGGGTTCAAGGGAACCGGCGTCGCGTAGCTCCAAATTCCGATGATTGCCGCAGCCATATCCCGGCCCCCGGGATGGACCACCGCGATGCGGTCGTTTCGGCCGAAGCCCCAGCCGTTCAAGGCCGCACCCATGGCGTCGATCGCTCGAAGTAATTCGCCAAAGCGGAGCGGAGCCCTTCCGTGCGCGAGCAGGGCAGGACTATCCGGCGTTTCGCCGGCCCAATGCCGCACGACTTCATACATCGTGCCGAACCGTTGAGGGGCGGATAGAACGTTGTTATCCATCATCTTATTCCTACCCGAGTATGTGCGATACGCGGCGCTGCGGCCAGGGGTCCAATGGGGGTAATCATCAGTGTTGCCTGCCGTATCGCAACGGGCCGACGTGACACGGCGGCAAGCCGGATCGCATAATCGTCCCCGCTATCAAAAACAGGCGCGAGATACGCATGACCATGGATCGGACGATTGACGGTCGAGTTGGGGCCAATCAGGAGCATCTGATCCAGTATGACGATCTTCGTGGCTGGATCGAGGAAGCCGAGCGGCTCGGCGAGTTGCGGCGCGTTGATGGCGCCTCCTGGCAGGAAGAGATCGGCATGGCGGCCGAGCTGGTGAGTCATGACGATACCGCGCCGGCGGTCCTGTTCGGCGATGTTCCCGGCAGCCTCAAGGGGTCGCGTGTACTGGTCAACATGTTCGGCGGACGGCGCAAGAATATGACGCTCGGGTTTCCGACCGATCTCGGCAAGGTGGCGCTCAGCGAGGCCTTTGCCGGGGTCTACGCTGGGAATGAGGGCCTGATCGCGCCGAATGAGGTCGATGGCGGGCCGGTGTTCGAGAACGTGATGCAGGGGGACGCCGTCGATCTCGAAGCCTTTCCCGCCCCGCACTGGCACGAAAAGGACGGCGGCCGGTATATCGGCACCGGCTGTTATCACGTCACCCGGGACCCGGAGACCGGCTCGATCAACCTCGGGTCATACCGGGTGATGATCCATGGGAAACGGTCGGTTTGCCACAACGTGCTGCCCGGGCGTCATGCCGACCTTCATTACAAGAAATACCGGGCGCGGGGCGAGCGGATGCCGGTTGCCATCGTGGTCGGCGGCGATCCGCTGACCTTCATCATGGGTGGCTGCGACATACCCGAAGGGGTCTCGGAATACGACGTGGCGGGTGCTCTGCGGGGCAAGCCCATCGACGTGGTGCCGGGCAAGGTGACCGGTTTGCCGATCCCGGCGAATGCGGAGATCGTGCTGGAGGGTTTCGTGGACGGTGAACGGCTGGAACCGGAAGGGCCGTTCGGCGATTGGACCGGTACCTATACGGAGAAAGGCCGGGTCAATCCGGTGGTCGATATCGAGGCGGTGTATTACCGCGACGATCCGATCCTGCTGGGTTTCGCGCCGCAACGGCTGCCGGACGAATATTCACGGTTCCGCGCGATTACCCGGTCGCCCTTCCTGAAAAAGGACTTGGAAGCCGCCGGCGTGCCCGGGGTCACCGCCGCATGGTGTCACGAGGTCGGGGGATCGCGGATGCTGCTCGCCGTCGCGATCGAGCAGCGTTATGCCGGTCACGCACGGCAGGCAGGGCATGTGGCGTCGATGTGCCGGGCCGGCGTCGACGGGAACCGGTGGGTCATCGTCACCGACAGCGATGTCGATGTGACGAACCTGGAGGAATTGATCTTCGCCGCGCTGACCCGCGCAGACCCGGCGACCTCGGTCGATTTCATCCGGGGCGCGAAAGGCGCGGTATCCGACCCCCGGCTCGCGCCGTGGGACCGCGAGGCGAAGAACTTCACCAACTCCCGGATGATCATCGACGCTTGCATCCCGTATCACTGGCGCGACGATTTCCCGGAGATCAACCAGCCGAGTGCGGACTCGCTACGCCGGGCACGGGAAAAATTCGGATATCTGCTGGATTAGCGCGGCTGCGCTTAGTCGTCGCTCAATTCCACATAGACCGGCGTGTGGTCCGACGCTTTTTCCTTGCCGCGGGGACCGCGCTCGATCTCGCTGGCAACCAACCGGTCTGCGGCTTGCGGCGATAGCAGCAGATGGTCGATCCGCACGCCTTCGTCGCGGTTCCAGCGGCCGCCCTGATAGTCCCAATAGGAATAAGCGATCTCGCTGTGGAGCGCGCGCCAGGCCTCCGTCAAGCCGAGATTGATCAACTCGCGAAACCGCTGGCGGGTTTCCGGCCGGCAGAGCGCGTCGTTGGCGAACCCTTCAGGGTCGTAAACATCCCGGTCCGTCGGGCAGCAGTTGTAGTCGCCGCCGAGGACGATGGGCATTTCCGTCGGCAACAGCGTGTCGCGGACATGTGCGGTCAGCCGGTCCATCCAGGTCAATTTGTAGGGAAATTTATCGGTATCCACCGGATTGCCGTTCGGCAGATAAATGCAGCCGACGCGGACTCCCTTGATCGTGGCCTCGATATAGCGCGCCTGATCGTCCTCGGGATCGCCCGGTAGGCCCGTCTTGATGTCCTCGATCGAATGCCGCGACAGGATCGCGACGCCGTTGTAGCTCTTCTGACCGTGGGCCGCGACATTGTAGTCCAAGGCCTTGAATTCGAGTTCCGGGAAATCCGGCGTCTTTATTTCCTGCAGCAGGGCGACGTCCGGCTTGCTTTCTTCCAGCCATTCGAGAACGCGCGGCAGGCGCGCCTTGATGGAGTTCACGTTGAATGTAGCGATCTTCATCGCGTGTTGGCCGTCCTGTCTGGCTAGAGGATGTTGCCGCTCGACAACCCGTCATCCTTAAACGTGATGACCGGCGAGAGAGGATCCGTACCGGCGGCAATGGTCGCCGCATCGGGAAGGGGCGTCGACGGGAGATCCGGCGCCGCATCCTGCGCCCGGCTGCGGATATCGTTGATCAGCGTGTAATGATCCGGCAGCGTCTGCAATAGGTGCGATTTCACGTCGCGCAGGTAGCGCTGGTATTCCTTCCAATCGCGGCGGGAAACCAGGCGCTCCGCCGGAAACTCGACATCGTCGAAGAAACCCTTGCCGAACAGCACGATGAGATAGGTCAGGTAGCTGAACAGGTGGCCGCGCTCCATCTCCTCCGACCGTGGCAGGACATGGCGGAAAATCTCCAAATCTTCCCGCACGGCATCGGGAATTTCCAACTCGTTGCGGGCGGCCTTCCAATAGGGCGTATCCATCCGGTTCGCGGTGCAGTAGTGCAGCACGATGAAATCGCGAATTTCGTAGTTCAGGTCGCGCATGCGGTCGTTGAACCGCTTTTGCATCACAGGGTTGTAGCTTTTGTCCGGGAAGTAGTTGGTTAGCCATTGCAGCGCCATGTCGACCATGAAGATCGCGGTGGATTCCAATGGTTCGATGAAGCCGCTCGACAGACCGATGGCGATGCAGTTCTTCTCCCAGACCTTCTCGGTGCGGCCGACCCGCATGCCGATCGCGCGCGGTTCCGCATCTTTCGCTTGAGGCCCAAGAAAGGTTAGGAGTTCGTCCGTGGCTTCCTGATCGGTGCGGAAGTGGTCCGAAAAGACATAGCCGGTCCCGAGCCGTGAATAGAGCGGGACGCGCCAGGACCATCCGGCGCCGAGCGCGGTACTGGTGGTCACCGGCTCCAGCTTGGTCGGGTCCTGGTGCGGCAATTGCACGGCGAGCGCGCGGTTGTTCAGCAGGTATTTGTCGTAGCTCTCGAACCCGACGCCGAGTTTCTGCTGGAGGATCATGCCTCTGAACCCGGTGCAGTCGATTACCAGTTCCACTTCGCGACGGCCGTGTTCCCGGAGCTGTAGGGCCGAGACATAGCCTTTTTCGTCCAGTTCGATAT
Source organism: Alphaproteobacteria bacterium (assembly GCA_965228425.1). GTDB lineage: Bacteria > Pseudomonadota > Alphaproteobacteria > UBA8366 > UBA8366 > JAJFJD01. The sequence continues at coordinate 2,951,517 of OZ245815.1, forward strand.
CGTCAACGTCGTCCAGCACATGCTCGACGCCGCAGGCGACGGCTATTTCTTGCAGGAAGCCCGCGAACCGGCCGGCGTCCAAGTGATAGGCGTAGTTCACCTTGCGCTCGTAGCCATCGGCGCCCAGCGTCTTGGGGCCGCGGTAGTTGTTGATCAATTCGTGCATCGGCGACTGGTAGTCGCCGAAATGCGTGCGGTCGGCGACCGGCGCGAAACGATGGAAATGGTAGGCGGGGTTGAAGCCCCAGATGTCGTCGCCGATCCCGTCGAACGGGTTCAGATAGCTCCGGCGCTGGCCCGTCTTCGGATCCTTGTCCCAATGGACAAAGCGCACGCCGAGTTTGAAGGACGCGTTGCAGCGCTTCATGAAGTCGGCTTCTTCGATCCCGAGATACTTCAGCCAATGCATCATCGCCGGCACCGTCGCTTCCCCGACGCCGACCGTCGGCACGTTCGGGGACTCGATGAGCGTCACGTCGACCTGCTGGTCGATGCTGCGCCGGTTGAGATGGATCATGAGATACGCGGCCGACATCCATCCCGCGGTGCCGCCGCCAACGATCGTGATTCGCCGAATTGGTTCCGTCATCGGAAGGCCGTCATCCCTGGTTGCCCCGCTCGTTTTCCGGAACAATACCGGAAACGATGCCGGATGACATGCCTATAGCGAAATTAATGGAGGGCCGATACGGCGCAGGGACTCGCGCGGATCAGATCGCGAACGACGTTCCGCAACCGCAGGATGACGTGGCGTTCGGATTCTTGACCTGGAAGGCGGCGCCGATCAGGTCCTCGACGAAATCGAGCTCCGATCCGGCCAGCAGGTCGAGGGACACGTCGTCGACCACGACGGTAATGCCGTTCTTCTCGAAGAGATGGTCGTCGGCGGTGGTATCGGTGTCGAAGCCGAAGCCATACTGATAGCCGGAACAGCCGCCGCCCGAGACGGTTACGCGCAACATGGTACCGTCCGCCTCACCCTCCAGCAGGGTGGTGATTCGCTTAACGGCACTGTCGCTGACCGAAAAAGTCCGGTCGGGCTTCGTTTCCACGCTGGCGAAGGCGTCGCTCATTGGTCGCTCCGAATTGGATAGAATGGCGAAATTCTAAGGGTTTAGATAGGGTTTCCTCGGGATTTGTCAATCCCAAACGTCATCGGAGATCCTCTGATTTTTGAGGCATTGCCTTCCGATGGACCCGCCGATACGTTCCGGCATGCCTTCTGACTTAGCGCCGTATGCTAGCGATCCCAAGGCGAGCCGCGGACGGCTTCTGGCAGAGCCCGATAGCCCCACACGGACGTGTTTCCAGCGTGACCGTGACCGGATTATTCATTCCACCGCCTTGCGCCGGCTCATGCACAAGACCCAAGTCTTCGTTTCCCCCGGCGGCGATCACTTCCGCACCCGGCTGACCCACAGCCTCGAAGTCGCGCAGATCGCCCGCGGGCTGGCGCTGAACCTCGGTTTGAACCAGGATTTGGCGGAAGCCTTGGCGCTGGCCCATGACTTCGGCCATCCGCCCTTCGGCCATGCCGGCGAGGAGGCGCTCGACGAGGTAATGCGGCCCTTCGGCGGTTTCGACCACAATGACCAGACCCTGCGTATCGTTGTCCGCCTGGAACAACGGTATGCGGCTTTCGACGGATTGAACCTGAGCTGGGAAACGTTGGAAGGCTTGGTAAAGCACAATGGGCCCCTTGTCGGGCCGCATTCGGACGGCGCGCCGCTGCCGGAGACGATTGCCGGGCATACCGAGGTTCAGGATTTGGAACTCGAGAGTTTTGCCGGTCCCGAGGCGCAGGTGGCGGCGATTGCCGACGATATCGCCTATGACAATCACGATGTGGACGACGGCCTGCGGGCTGGGGTTTTCACCATCGACGAGCTTTCGGCGGTGCCGCATGTGGCCGAGGCAATCGATCGGGTGCGCCAGCGGTATCCGCGACTCGAACGCCATCGCTTGAGCCATGAGGCGGTTCGGAGCCTCATCGACGCCATGGTCATCGACGTGTTGGACGAGACGCGAGCGCGGCTGGCCGCGGCGTCCCCGGGGTCCGCGGCGGACATTCGCGCGCTCGATCAGCCGGTCGTTGCCTTCTCGCCCGCAATGGTTCAAAAGGACCGCGCCATAAAGAAGTTCTTGTTTGGGAATATGTATCGCCATCCGAACGTCTTACGGGAGACGGACAAGGCGCGGAGAATCGTGAAGGATTTGTTCTGCCGCTTCGTCGAAGACCCGACATCGATGCCCGACGAATGGTCCGTGTCCGCGGCCGCGTCGGGAAGCCGGGAGACTGCCCGGGTCGCCGCCGACTACATCGCCGGCATGACCGACCGCTATGCCAAACGGGAACATGAGCGGTTGTTCGGTACGAAGGAAATGTCGACGTGAATCTATTTCGGGACATGCGGGACAAGGTCGTGGCCGCGATCGGCGCATTGGGCGCGGACGGCGTGGTGCCGGTGGATTTGGATACCGCGCGCATCTCGGTCGAACCGCCGCGCGACGCGTCGCATGGCGACATGGCGACGAACGCCGCCATGGTCTTGGCGAAGCCGGCCAAGATGAAGCCTCGCGACCTGGCCGAGGCCCTGGCGGCGAAGATCGGCGCGCTGCCCGAGGTGGCGGCGGTCGACGTTGCCGGGCCCGGGTTCATCAATATCCGCTTGGACGACGCGATTTGGTGCCGGTCGATCGCCACGATCCTGGAACAGGGCCCGCATTACGGCCGGTCGACGGTCGGCGAAGGGCAGGCCGTCAACGTCGAGTATGTCTCGGCGAATCCGACCGGCCCGCTGCATATCGGCCATGCACGCGGCACCGTCTTCGGCGACGTGCTCGCCTCCTTGCTGGAGACTGCAGGCTATGACGTATGCCGCGAATATTACATCAACGACGCCGGCGCGCAGGTGGATGTGCTCGCGCAATCCACTTATCTCCGCTATCGCGAGGCGCTCGGCGAGGATATCGGCGAAATCCCCGAAGGGCTGTATCCCGGCGATTATCTGAAGGTTGCGGGTGCCGAGCTGGCGTCCAAGGACGGCGACAAGTGGATGAATGCCGCGGAAACGGACTGGTTGCCGCATGTTCGGGATTTTGCCGTCGCCGCCATGATGGCGCTGATTCGGGACGATCTATCGGCCCTGGGCGTGGCGCATGACGTCTTCACGTCGGAGCGCAAACTTGTCGAGGCCGGCAAGGTAACCGAGGCATTCGACGTGCTCGAGGCCCGCGATCTGATCTATACCGGCACGTTGGAGCCGCCGAAAGGCAAGCTGCCGGACGACTGGGAGTCGCGTCCGCAAACGCTGTTCCGGGCGTCCGATTTTGGCGACGATATCGACCGGCCGTTGAAAAAATCCGATGGGAGCTGGACCTATTTCGCGAGCGATATCGCCTATCATCTGGACAAGTATCAGCGTGGCTTCTCCAGTTTGATCGATGTGCTCGGGGCCGATCATGGCGGTTATGTGAAGCGCATGCAGGCCGCGACACGGGCGATTACCGCGGACAAAGCCGATCTCGACGTGAAGCTGTGTCAGCTCGTTCGCCTGATGGACAAGGGCGAGCCGGTGAAGATGTCGAAGCGGGCGGGGACCTTCGTGACGCTGCGGGACCTCGTCGACGAGGTGGGCAAGGATGTCGTGCGGTTCATCATGCTGACCCGCAAGAACGACGCCGGCCTCGACTTCGATCTCAGCGCGGTGACGGAGCAATCGCGCGACAACCCGGTGTTCTACGTGCAATACGCACACGCCCGGAGTCATTCGGTGATGCGGATGGCCAAAACGGCTGTTCCGGACATCGACCTGTCGGATTCTGCGTTGCAGGGGGCGGAGTTAGAGCGCTTGACGGACGAATCCGAGATTGCTCTGATCAGGGCCATGGGAAACTGGCCCCGCACCGTGGAAGCCGCCGCCGAAGCCCATGAGCCGCATCGGCTGGCCTTCTACCTGTACGATCTCGCGTCGGCCTTCCATGGCCTCTGGACCAAGGGCAAGGACGACGCGACGCTGCGTTTCATCGTCGAGGACGATGTGGCGCTGACCACCGCACGGCTGGCGCTGGTGCGGGCCTTACAAACGATCGTGGGAGCCGGACTGCGCATCTTTGGCGTTGATCCGGTCGAGGAGATGCGATGAGGGCGCGCCGATCCGATCCGCTTAACGATGAACTGACCGCCTTGGACGAACTCGAGGACGAGATTCGGCGGCCCAAGAAGCGGTCGTTGTCGTTGATCGTGCCCTTGCTGATCACGATGATCGTCATGACGGGCGGCGTGACCATCGCCTGGTATTCCTACACGGCGGGGATCAAGGAAGGCAGCGAAGGGGCGGCGCCGCTGCTCAAACCCAAGGGTCCGATGAAGGTTGCGCCGGAAAATCCGGGCGGTTTGGCGATTCCGCATCAGGATAAGACCGTTTTCAATGCGATCGATGGGCGCGACAAGGAAAAAGGCGTGGAGCGTCTGCTGCCGCCGCCCGAAAAGCCGATGTCGATCCCGGTGAAACCGGTGCCACCGCCGGCCGTGGCGCCCAGCGAACCCTCGGCGGGGTCGCGCGTGCGGGCTGCCGATCGGGCGGCCGGACAACCGGTTCCGTTGACGCCGGGCGGAGCGCGGCCTGCACCATCCGAGCCTGTGAAGACGCCGACGCCGCCCGCCGCATCGGCCAAACCCGCGCCGGCAACCCAGAAACCTGCCGTCACGCCCCCGGCTGCTCAAAAAACGGCGCGCGCCACGCCGGAAGCGAAACCGGCCAAGCCTGCAGCGGCTGCTGGAAAGGCCTTTCGCATTCAGATTGGCTCCGTGTCGTCCGACGTGCAGGGCAAGAAGTTCTGGGACAGCCAAAGCGCCAAACATCGCGATTTATTCGGGAAGTTGAGCCTCAACCTCCAGAAGGCAACGATCAAAGGGAAGGTCTTCTATCGTATCCAGGGCGGACCCTTGCCGGACCGCGCCGCGGCGGCGGGGCTGTGCCGGAAGCTGAAGGCCCGCAAGATCGGCTGTATCGTCGTTCCGCCCGGGAGAGGCTGAATGCCGCTCGCGGCGATTTTCGGATGCGCCGGCCTGTCGCTGACGGCGGAGGAGAAAGCCTTCTACCGGGACTGCGATCCCGCTGGCTTCATTCTCTTTGCGCGCAATGTCGATACGCCGGATCAAGTCCGACGGCTGACCCATGATTTACGGGACACGATACAGCGCGAAGATGCGCCCATCCTGATCGACCAGGAAGGGGGCAGGGTGGCCCGGTTGAAACCGCCGCATTGGCGTCAGCCGCCCCCGGCGGAGATTTTCGGGCGCATGTATGCCAAAAACGCCCAGGCCGGTGTTCAGGCAGCCCGGCTGAACGCCGCAGTAATCGGCGCAGAGCTTCTCGATCTGGGCCTTACCGTAGACTGCCTGCCCTTGATCGACCTTCGCTTCGACGGTGCGCACGACATTATCGGCGACCGCGCCTTTTCGGACGATCCCGACGTCGTCGCGACACTCGGGCGGGCCGCGGCCGAGGGATTGATCGATGCGGGTGTCCTACCGGTAATCAAACATATCCCGGGACACGGCCGGGCGGTGGTCGACACGCACGAGGCGTTGCCGACGGTCGACACGCCCTTGGACGTGTTGCGCGAGACAGACTTCCAGCCCTTTGCGGCGCTGTCGGACATGCCGATCGCGATGACCGCCCATATCGTCTATCAGGCGATCGATCCGCTCTTTCCGGCCACCACGTCGCCAACCCTGATCGAGGACATTATCCGGGGTGAAATGGGTTTCGACGGCCTTTTGCTGAGCGACGATCTGAGCATGAAGGCGCTGCAAGGGGGCTTGGAAGACCGGGCGCGGGATGCGGTCGGGGCCGGATGCGACATCGCCCTGCACTGTAACGGCGATATGGCGGAAATGCGCGCCGTGGCCGCGGGGACCCCGGCTTTGTCCGACTCGGGCGTGGACCGGCTGAAACGGGCCCTGTCGCACGTGGCCGGCGGTGGTATTGGCGATGTCGGGGATTGGCAGGTCATGCTTGATGGTTTGTTTACAATAACAATGGGTTGAAGAGGTTTTCTGAATGCCCGTCGCAGCAAACCGGTTCGCGTTGCAATCTTCCCGATGGGATAAAATGTCCTCCTAAAGTATGATGCGCGGCTTATGACGAACGAACCACCGTCGCAGGACGGCACGCCCTTTTTCGAAGAAGACACCCGCCCCGCAAAGCCGGGGGAGTCGGGGCCGCTGCTGCTGGACCTGGAAGGGTTCGAAGGGCCGATCGATATCCTGTTGGCGCTGGCGCGGGACCAGAAAGTCGATCTCACGAAGATTTCGATCTTGAAGCTCGCCGACCAATATCTCGAATTCATCACCCAGGCGCGGGAGCTCCGCCTCGAACTCGCCGCGGACTATCTGGTCATGGCCGCCTGGCTGGCCTATCTCAAATCGCGGCTTCTGCTGCCGTCGGTCGAGGAGGACGGCGAGCAGCTTTCCGCCGCCGAGATGGCCGAACGGCTGGCGTTCCAACTCCAACGGCTGGAAGCGATGCGCAAGATCGGCCGCGCGTTGATGGACCGGCCCCGGCTGAACCGGGATTTCTTCGCCCGCGGTGCGCCGGAACCCGTCGAGGTCGTGAACCACTCGGTCTACGACCTGACGCTCTTCGAATTGCTCAAATCTTATGGTGAATTCCGGACGCGCGAGAACATCACCTCGCTGCGGATCGATCCGACCGAGTTGTTTTCGACCGAGGCCGCGCTCGACCGATTGCGGTCCCTGCTGGGAGACGTGCCGGATTGGGCGACATTATCGACCTTCCTGCCGGACGACATGCCGCGCGGCTTGGTGGCGCGGTCGGCGATGGCCGCGACCTTTGCCGCGAGCCTTGAGATGGTGAAGGCCGGCGAACTGATGGTGCGGCAGGAAGGGACGTTCGCGCCGATCTACGTTCGAAAAGCGACAGAAGAAACGCCAATGGGGACATCTTAGGAATGGATCATTTCCAGCAGCTTCGTTTGCTTGAAGCCATGCTGTTCGCCGCCGCCGCACCGGTGCCCGTAAAGACGATTACCAGCCGCATGCCGGAGGGGACGGACGTCAAGGCGCTGCTCGAGGAGCTCCAGGGCATCTACGCCAACCGGGGCGTCCATCTGTGCCGTATCGGCAAGGGGTGGGGGTTCCGCACCGCGCCGGACCTAGCGCCGCATTTGCGGGTCGAGAACACGGTGTCCCGGCGGATGTCGCGGGCGGCGATCGAAACGCTCGCGATCATCGCTTATCACCAACCGATCACCCGGGCGGAGATCGAGGAAATGCGCGGCGTCGCGCTCAGCCGGGGAACGCTCGATCTGCTGCTCGAAGCCGGCTGGATACGGCCGCGGGGGCGCCGGCGGACCCCCGGTCGTCCGGTGACGTGGGGCACGTCGGAGAATTTTCTGGATCATTTCGGTCTGGAAAGCGTGGATGCGCTGCCGGGGGTCGACGAATTGAAAGCGGCGGGTCTGTTGGACCGCAAACCGGGCTTCGGGCCGTTGAGCGAAATCCGCGAGCAGCCCACCACCGAAGAATCCGATGAGGAGTCGGCCGAGGAGGAGGAATTGTCGGCGGAGGAAGCCGTCGAGGCGGAGTTCGGCGACGATCCCGGCCCCGAGGAAACCGCCGAGGAGACGCCTGAATCGGATGACGAGGAAGAGCGGCCGACCGCCGAGGTCGTCGATTTACCGCAGTTCGCACGCTCCCGGGGCGGCGAATAGTCCGGATGCATACCTTGCGTTAACGCAATTGCGACTTAATCTAGGTAGCAGTATTAATGTCGTGTGACGCAGAAACAGCATCTGGGAAGACGGGTGACCACACCGGCAGCACTCGAATTGGAAGGGCTTGGCCACACCTACGGTGACGTTACCGCCGTGGAATCCTTCAGTCTTTCCGTCGCCGCCGGTGAAGTCGTATGCCTGCTCGGGCCTTCCGGATGCGGTAAAACGACGGTATTGCGGCTGGCCGCGGGACTGGAAGAGTTGCAGCTAGGCCGGGTCGCGATCAATGGCCAGGAGGTTGCCGGCCCGGGAATTTGGGTGCCGCCCGAGGATCGCAGCGTCGGGCTGGTGTTCCAGGATTTCGCATTGTTCCCCCATCTCACCGTCGCGCAGAATGTGGATTTCGGGCTGACGGGCATGCGCGGCGAAGCCCGCCGGGCGCGTTGCGACGAGGTTTTGCGCCGGGTCGGTGTTGCCGATTTGGCCGACCGCTATCCGCATGCCCTGTCGGGCGGTCAGCAACAACGTGTGGCGTTGGCCCGCGCCATGGCGCCGAGCCCGCCGCTGATCCTGTTGGATGAACCGTTCTCCGGCCTCGATTCCCGGTTGCGGGACCAGGTACGCGATCAGACGCTGCATCTCCTGAAGCATAGTGGTCAAGCCACGCTGATGGTCACCCATGATGCCGAGGAAGCGATGTTCATGGCGGATCGCATCGCCGTCATGCGCGACGGCAGCAATGTTCAGACGGATCGGCCGGACGCGCTGTACTACGAGCCGGTAGACGCTTTCGTCACCGAATTCTTCAGCGACGTGAACCGGTTGACCGGCGTGGTTCAGAACGGAAGCGTCTATACGCCGTTCGGCAATCTGCCGGCCGATCCGATGCGGGACGGACAGTCCGCTGAAATCCTGATCCGGCCGGAAGCGTTGCGCCTGTCTGCAACCTCTAACGGCGAGGAAGGAACGGCGCGCGTGCTGGCGTCCCGTATGCTGGGGCGGTCAAGCTTGGTTCACCTTTGCACCTGCCGCCAAATCGGCGAGGAAATCCATCTTCATGCACGGGTTCCGGGGCGGTTTCTGCCGAAGGAGAACGAGGTCCTTCAGGTCACCTTGGATTCGACGCAAGCGTTCGTGTTCCCGGCCGCGCAGAGTTGACCACATAAGCGTCGCGCGGAACGGCGTTCGAAGTCGATTGTCAGGGCGCTCAACGGCTTGGAATGCTGGGATTTCGGGATATCTCCTGGTATCAAAGGATCGTTGCGGGGCAGAGCGTGTTCTGCAATGATCGGCGCCATCTGACGCGTATCGACCCGCGCCGGTAACAAGGAGACTTCAGCTTGGGCACATTCAGTATTTGGCATTGGCTTATCGTCCTGGCCGTTGTCCTGATCTTATTCGGCGGCGGCGGGAAACTGTCGCGGCTTATGGGTGATTTTGGTAAAGGTTTGAAGTCCTTCAAGAAACAGGTGAAGGACGAGAACGGCGACAACGCCGACTCCCGGCCGGTCACGAATAACACGGAGGCCGAGAAGGTTGCCTCTCCGACGGCAGCGGAAAATGACAAGGCCGCGAAGGGCTAGCCGCGTCACCGTCCTGAAATCCGTTCAACGCATGACGTGCCGCCATGTTTGACATCGGCTGGCAGGAACTTTTCCTCGTCGCCCTGATCACCATCATCGTGGTCGGACCGAAGGAATTGCCGCGCGTGCTCCGCACCGTAACCCTCTGGATTCGCAAGGTTCGGTCGATGGCGCGCGAATTCCAGGACGGTATCGACGATCTCGCCCGCGAAGCCGACCTGGAGGACCTCCGCAAGGATATCGAAAAGGGCGCCGGTGTCGATTTCGGAGACGAGATCGAGCGGACGATCGACCCGTCCGGCGAGATGCGGGAGGCCGTCCAGGAGATCGGCGGCGCCGTCGAGGATACGAAGGACGCGGTCAACGACCCGAAGATCGCCGCCGACAGGCCCAAGCGGGTCGAAGGCGACACCGCCGGGCCTGATCCGAAAACTAACGGCAGCAAGACGGAAAGCGCCGGATGAGCGGGGATATCGAAGAAGCGAAAATGCCCCTGCTCGACCATTTGATCGAGCTTCGGCGGCGGCTGATCTACAGCGCGGTGTCCTTTCTGGTTTGTTTCTTGGTCAGCTTTTATTTCGCCGATCCGATCTTCAATTTCCTCGTAGCGCCACTCGCCGACCTCTGGACCGGCCAGGAGTCCCGGCGGCTGATCTATACCGCGCTGCACGAGAAATTCTTCACCGAGATCAAGGTCGCGTTCTTTGCCGGAGCATTCCTCGCCTTTCCGCTGATTTCCAACCAGATTTGGATGTTCGTGGCGCCGGGACTGTATCGCCACGAAAAGCGCGCTTTTCTGCCGTTCCTGATCGCCACACCCTTCCTGTTCCTGCTCGGCGCGGCCTTCGTCTACTACTTGGTTCTGCCGGTTGCGTGGCAGTTCTTTGCGGGTTTCGAACAGACTGGCGGGGAAGGCCAACTCGCGATCGCCCTGGAACCCAAGGTCAACGAGTACCTGTCCCTGGTCATGCGGCTGATCTTCGCGTTCGGCATCAGCTTCGAATTGCCGGTCCTGCTGACCTTGTTGGCGCGTGCTGGATTGGCCACCAGCCAGGGCATGCGGGAGAAACGGCGCTATGCGATCGTCGCGGCGTTCGTCGCCGCCGCGATCCTGACGCCGCCCGATCCGCTGAGCCAGATCGGGCTCGCGCTGCCGATCATCGCGTTGTACGAAATTTCGATCTGGTGCGCGCGGCTGGTCGAGCGCAAGCGCAAGGAGCGTGAAGACGCATTGGATGCTGAGCTCGAGGATGATGACATCTGACGGCTGGACCCGTATAAAGCCGCAGAATTCTTTATATATCCTCATTTGAGACCGGTTTAGAGCCATGCACGACCTGCGCTTCATTCGTGAAAACCCGGACGCATTCGACGCGGGCCTCGCCCGCCGTGGTCTTGCGCCCGCCTCGGCGGAAATTCTGGAGTTGGATGTTCAACGGCGCGCGGCGCAGACGTCGATGCAGGAGATGCAGCAGCGCCGTAACGAGGCGTCGAAGCTGATCGGCGCGGCCAAGAAGTCCGGCGAGGACGCGGCCGATCTGATTGCCGAGGTGCAGTCGATCAAGGATCGTATGGACGCCGCCGAAAAGGACGAACGTGTCCAGGCAGCCGCCTTGAAGGGAATTCTCGAAACCTTGCCCAACCTGCCGGCGGACGATGTGCCGGATGGGGCGGACGAAGGCGATAACCGTGAGGAGCGCACGGTCGGCGAGGCGCGCCCAATGACTTTCGAGGCGCGCGAACATTTCGATCTCGGTGAAGCGCTCGGCATGATGGATTTCGAGACCGCCGCAAAGCTCTCCGGCTCCCGCTTCGTGGTGCTGTCAGGCGCGTTGGCGAAGCTGGATAGGGCGCTCGCGAACTTCATGCTGACCCTGCATACCGAGGAGTTCGGTTACACCGAGGTCGTGCCGCCGGCCCTGGTGCGCTCGCAGACCATGTACGGCACGGGCCAACTGCCGAAGTTCGAAGAGGACCTCTATCGCGCCGGCGACGATTTCTGGCTGATTCCGACGGCGGAAGTGCCGTTGACGAGCCTGGTTGCCGACGACGTAACCAATGTCGACGAATTGCCGATCCGCGTGACCGCCTGGACGCCGTGTTTCCGCTCCGAAGCGGGTTCGGCGGGCAAGGATACGCGCGGCATGCTGCGGCAGCATCAATTCAGCAAGGTGGAATTGGTCAGCATCACGCATCCCGACGAGTCGGAGAACGAGTTGGAGCGCATGACCGGGTGTGCGGAAGAGGTCTTGAAACGCCTCGGCCTATCTTACCGGCTCGTGACGCTGTGCACCGGCGACATGGGTTTCAATGCCCGCAAGACCTACGATATCGAGGTCTGGTTGCCTGGACAGAACCGATACCGGGAAATTTCGAGCTGCTCGAATTGCTGGGATTTCCAGGCGCGGCGCATGAACGCGCGATTCAAGGTGCCGACCGAGAAGGGGACCCGGTTTGTCCACACGCTGAACGGTTCCGGCCTCGCTGTCGGGCGGACCCTGATCGCGGTGTTGGAGAATTACCAGCAGGAGGATGGGTCGATCGCCGTTCCCGATGCGCTGAAGCCCTTCATGGGCGGGCAGGATCGTATCGAGGTCGATCGAGGATAAGGGGCTGCGGCGAGACGATGGTGGACTTGGCGAACGCCCGTATTTTGGTGGTGAACGATGACGGGATCGCCGCGCCCGGCCTCAAGGTAATGGAAAAGATTGCCCGCTCGCTGGGCAAAGAAGTGTGGGTCGTCGCCCCGCAGACCGAACAGAGCGGCGCCAGTCATGCCTTTACGGTGACCAATTCGATCCGGGTCGAGAAGCTTGGCCGGCGGCGGTTCGCCGTTTCGGGTAGCCCGACCGATTGCGTGTTGCTGGCGGTGAGCGAGATCATGGCGGGGTCGCCGCCGGACCTTGTGCTGTCGGGCGTCAACAAAGGCGCCAACCTCGCCGAGGAGGTGATCTATTCCGGGACCGTGGCGGGCGCCATGGAGGGCGCGCTCTTGGGGTTCCGGTCGATCGCGTTGAGCCAGGCCACCGGCCCCGGCCGCACGATCGATTGGTCGACGTCGCGCCGCTACGGCGCGGACATCGTTCGGCAACTGCTGTCTGTCGACTGGACGCGCGATGTCTTCATGAACGTCAATTTTCCGGCCTGCCCGGCGAACGATGTGCAGGATACCGTCGTGGTGCCGCAAGGCCGGCGCAGCGCCGGGTACGAGATACATGGCGTGCCGCTGCGAGGCCGCCAGTACTACATGATCGGTGAAGCGCAACACGACAATCGTCGGAAACGGGGAGATGCCGACTTCCGCGCGATCGACCGGAATGACATCGCGATCACACCGTTGCACGTCGATCTGACTCATCGCGGCTCGTTAACGACTATTCGCTCGCTTTTTGCTACAACAAGTCCCGAACGCTAGACGCAAACCACACGGGACCTCGCGTTGACGCCGCCGACCCAAAAAATTCGTCTGATTCTCGAGCTTCGCCGCGCCGGTATCACGGACACCGGCTTACTGTCGGCGTTGGAGAAAGTACCGCGCGGCTTGTTCGTCCCCGACGCGTTTCAGGATCAGACGTGGGAAGACACCGCGCTGCCGATCGGGCATGGGCAGACCATCAGCCAGCCGACCGTCGTGGCACGGATGGTGCAAGCACTGACTCCCGACAACAACTTGAAAGTACTGGAGATCGGCAGCGGTTCGGGGTATCAGACTGCGATCCTGTCGTATCTGTTTCGCCGGGTCTATGCGATCGAACGCGAAGGAACTCTGATGCAACGCGCCGAGGACCGTATCGCGGAGTTGCGCCGTCACAATGTGACCGGCCGCACCGGGGATGGAAGTCTGGGGTGGCCCGAACAGGCGCCGTTCGAGCGGATTCTGGTATCCGCCGCATCCGAGGAAATCCCGCCGCTGTTGTGGGACCAACTCGCGGTCGGTGGGATCATGGTTTGCCCCTTGGGCGAAGATCGCGGCGAACAGCAAATCATGCGATTCGTCAAAACGGACGGTGTACCGGACGTGCAAGAGCTCGGTCCGGTCCGGTTCGTGCCGCTCGTGTCCGGGCGGGCGCAACGGAAGATCGCGGTGTAATGATCATGCAGCGATGCTCTCCTCGAACCCTCGGACTTGCGGCCACATTGCTTGCCTTGTTGATCGGCGCCTGTGCGCAGCCGGCTGATGTGGTGCTATACGAAGAAAACGCGCGCGCAAAGGAACGGCAATTGGCCTCACGTCGGGGCATCAAGGAGCCGCAAGCACCGATTCCCCGCGCCAAGCCCCGGCAGGGACGCGGCAGCGGCGTCATCGAGAGCAAGCCGTTGCCTCCGCCGGGGGGCGCTTCCAAACAGCAGGCGCTCAGCGGTTTCACCCGCGGCAAGACCGCGGTAACGGCCTTCGATCGGAAGGGGGCCGCCGGAAAATACCAGCCGGTCCCGGCAAGTGGCGTTCATATCGTTACCAAGAAACAGACGGTCTACGCGATATCGCGCCTTTATGGCGTGCCGGTGCGCAGCCTGTTGATCATCAACGAGCTCGAGCCGCCGTATATCTTGGCGCTGGGGCAGAAGATCAAGGTGCCGGCGCAGCGCACCCACCTGGTGAACAAGGGCGACACGGTCTATTCGATTTCCCGGCGCTACGACGTTTCGCGCAAGGAACTCATGCGGCTGAACGGCGTCGGAACGCCCTTTACGATCAAAATCGGCCAGACGCTCCTGCTCCCGGCGACTCAGGCCGCCGTGACGACGGTGGCGGCCGTGGATCGGGGCGAAGGGGATAGGTCGAACATTCCGCCTGCGGCGGCCGCGCCGTCACGGCCTGCGCCGTCGCCGGAATCGCAGGTTGCCATCGCGCCGCCGCGACAGGTCATCGTGCCGCCGTCGACCAACATTCCACGGCCCAAGGGGCTCAGTCGGGGCGGTTTCATGTGGCCGATATCCGGGCGCGTGATCTCCCGGTTCGGCCCGAAGCGGGGCGGACTGCACAATGATGGGATCAACATCGCCGCGCCGCGCGGGACGCCGATCCTGGCGGCACAGAACGGCGTGGTGGCCTATCGTGGCAACGAATTGCGCGGATTCGGGAATCTCATCCTGATCAAGCACGCCAAGGGATACATGACTGCCTATGCGCACACCGACAAGATTTTGGTGAAGCGGGGGCAGCGGGTTTCGCGCGGACAGACGATCGCCAAAGTCGGCAGTTCGGGCAACGTGGCCAAGCCGCAGCTTCATTTCGAGATTCGCAAGGGCCGCCGTGCGGTCAATCCCAAGAAATACTTGCGGCAGCGGCGCGCCGCCCTGGGCGGGTCAGGAACCGTTAAGCTGCTGGCCAAGCCGTCCGGCTAGATCCTGTACGTATTGCCAGGCGACGCGGCCGGACCGCGCGCCGCGGGTGACCGACCATTCCTTCGCTTCCGCCTTCCAATCGATGTCGCCGGTCTTCAGGCCGTAATGCGCGATATAGCCTTCGATCATCGCGAAGAAGGTGTCCTGGTCGCAGTTGTGGAAGCCGAGCCATAGGCCGAACCGGTCCGACAGCGACACTTTCTCCTCGACCGCCTCGGAGGGGTTGATCGCCGTGGAACGCTCGTTCTCCATCATGTCGCGCGGCAGTAGGTGCCGCCGGTTGGAAGTCGCATAGAAAATCACGTTGCCGGGACGGCCTTCGATACCGCCTTCCAGCATCGCTTTCAGCGACTTGTAGCTGGCGTCGTCGCCATCGAAGGACAGATCGTCGCAGAAGACGATACAGCGGCGGCTGCTGCCGCGGAGAAGACCCAGCAGATGGGGCAGGCTCGGGATGTCCTCGCGATGGATTTCGACCAAGGCGAGGCTGCGGCCGTCCTCGGCATTGATCTGGGCGTGAACCGCCTTCACCAGCGAGCTTTTGCCCGTACCGCGCGCGCCCCAGAGCAGGGCGTTGTTGGCGGGAAGGCCATCGGCGAACCGCCGGGTGTTCTCCAGCAGGGTCTCAACCTGACGCCCTATACCTTTGAGAAGATTGATATCGATGCGGTTGACCACGGGAACTGGGTCGAGGGTGTTGGCCTCGGCGCGCCATACGAAGGCGTCGGCGGCGTCGAAATCCGCGGCGGCGACGGTCTCTGGGGCCAATCGCTCCAGCGCGTCGGCGATCCGCGTTAACAGGGTATGGGTCTTGTTATTGTCGTTCATCGCATCGATATACCGGAAATGGCGTGCTTTTTCACGCCGGCGGCGGACCCTAGCGATGGGAGGGGCAGTCGTCAATTATGGGGCGGCGTGGCGGACCGGGCGTTTAGCTCGATTGAAATTACGGCACGGACCGGTATAGTCCGCCCTCTGTGCACAAGCGTGCAAGCCCATCTGGGAGACTTTGATGTTTATTTCGACTGCTTGGGCCCAGGGGGCCGGTGGTGGCGGGGGCGGCCTTCTGGAGGCGATGATCCCGCTGGTGCTTATTTTCGCCGTTTTCTATTTCCTCCTGATCCGGCCGCAACAAAAGAAGATGAAGGCTCATCGGGAGATGCTCACCGCGGTGCGGCGAGGTGACAAAATCATCACCGGCGGCGGCATTTACGGAACCGTGACCAAGGTGGTCAACGAGAACGAACTCGCGGTGCAGATCGCGGACGGGGTGCGGATTCGCGTTTCGCGCGGCACGATCGCCGAGGTCTTGTCGAAGACCGAGCCGGTGCAAGCGGAAAAGAAGGAAAAGAGCGATAAAGCCGCCGGCGATGCCAAGGCGAGCTAGACCGGTTCCGGACCTTAGCTGAAACAGAGGCCTATGCTAGATTTCCCAACCTGGAAGCGAATCCTTGTCCTGGCCGTTTGCCTGCTGGGCGTTCTCTATGCCGTACCGAACTTCCTGCCGAGCGGATCGCTCGAAGGCGGGCCGGATTGGGCACCGGGCAAGCGCATCAATCTGGGCCTCGACCTTCAAGGCGGCGCGCATCTGTTGATGCAGGTCGATACCGACGGCTACGTCAACGACATACTCGACAAGAGTTATAAGGCGACGATCCGGACGGCCATGCGCAGCGAACGGGTTCGCGGTACCGTCACGCTCGAAGGTCGCGATTTGATCTTTCAAATACAGGACGAGGACAAGGCCGATGCGGTGCGATCGCGGATTCGGCTCGAGAATCCCGATCTGCTGATTTCGTCGGAGGGCGATGGCAAATTCCGCGCTAGCTTGACCGACCAGGCGCTGCGCGACCGCATCACGACGGTGATTGGGCAGTCGATCGAGGTGATCCGCCGCCGGATCGACGAATTGGGAACCCGTGAGCCGATTATCCAGCGTCAGGGCGAGGATCGGATTCTGATCCAGGTTCCGGGCGCCCGCGACACGGAACGCCTGAAGGCCACGATCGGCAAGACAGCCAAGATGACCTTCCACATGATCAATATGGCCTGCGATCCGAATGGGGCGAGGGTGCCGCCGGGATCGCAATTGCTGCCGTCGGACGAGCTGGGCCCCGACGGTCAGCCGTTCCAATACTGCATTCACCGCCGTGTGCGGCTCAGCGGTCAGAATCTCGTGGATGCGCAGCCGAGTTTCCAAGACAGCCAGCCGGTCGTCAGCTTCCGTTTCGACACGCGCGGCGCGCGGATATTCGGGGATATCACCTCGAAGAATGTCGGCCGCCTGTTCGCCGTCGTGCTCGACGGCAAGGTTATTTCGGCGCCTCGGATCAATGAGCCGATTCTCGGCGGTTCCGGCATCATCCAGGGCAACTTCACCACGCAAAGCTCGCGGGATCTCGCGGTCTTGCTGCGCGCCGGTGCGTTGCCGGCCGACTTGACCTATCTGGAAGAACGGTCCGTCGGACCCGGCCTTGGCCAGGATTCGATCGACGCCGGCAAGATCGCCAGCATCATCGGCATGGTGCTGGTGGTGGTCTTCATGATCGTGACCTACGGCCTGTTCGGGGTCATGGCGAATATGGCGTTGGCATTCAACGTCGTGTTGATTTTCGGATTACTGTCCTTCCTTCAGGCCACGCTGACGCTGCCCGGTATCGCCGGGATCGTCCTGACCATGGGCATGGCGGTGGATGCGAACGTGCTGATCTTCGAACGAATACGCGAGGAGACCAACGCCGGGCGGTCACCGCTGAATGCGGTGGACGCGGGGTACCGGCGCGCGTTGACGACGATTATCGACTCAAACCTGACGACGTTGATCGCCGCGATCCTTCTGTTCGCATTTGGATCAGGACCCATAAAGGGTTTCGCGGTCACATTGTCGATTGGAATCATGACCTCGATGTTCACCGCCATCATGGTGACACGCTTCCAGGTTGTTCTGTGGCTGCGCAGCCGGCGCCCGCAATTGTTGCCGATTTGATCCGGGCCGGAGGACGTTTGGTATGAAGACACTCAGATTGGTTCCCGCCGGGACGAAGATCGATTTTATCGGCAAACGCTTCATAGCGATGGGCTTGTCGATTTTCCTGATCGTCGGGTCGATCGGTCTCTACACGACCAAGGGATTGAATCTGGGTATCGACTTCCTGGGCGGCATCATGCTGGAAATCGAAACCAAGGGCCCGGCCGATCTCGGAGATTTGCGGGGCAAGGTCGGCAGTCTCGGCCTCGGCGATATCAGCCTGCAGGAATTCGGTTCGCCGGAAGTGGTGTTGCTCCGCGTCCAACGGCAAGAGGGCGGCGACAACGCGCAGCAGGAAGCCGTCGCCAAGATCAAGGGCGCCATCGGTAATCAGGTGGTGGAATACCGCCGGACCGAGCTGGTCGGGCCCACGGTCGGCGCGGAATTACAGGAATCGGCGATCTGGGCCGTGATCGCCGCCATCGGCGCGATCCTTTTGTATATCTGGTTCCGGTTCGAGTGGCAGTTCGGGATCGGCGCGGTGATCGCGTTGACGCATGACGTGATCACGACAATCGGGTTGTTTTCGCTGATCGCCCTCGAATTCAATCTGGCGACGGTTGCGGCGGTGCTGACGATCGCCGGCTATTCGATTAACGACACCGTCGTCGTCTATGATCGGGTGCGGGAGAATTTGCGGAAATACAAAAAGATGCCGCTGCCCGATGTGTTCAACCAATCGATCAACGAGACCTTGTCCCGGACGGTCATGACGAGTGTGACCACCTTGCTGGCGTTGGGAGCGTTGTACACCTTCGGCGGAGAGGTCATTCGCGGCTTCACGATCGCCTTGATCTGGGGCGTTATCATCGGAACCTATTCGTCGGTGGCGCTTGCGGTGCCGTTGCTGCTGTATCTGAACGTGCATCGCGGCGACGAGCCGAGCAGCGCCCAAGAGGCGACGCCCTAGCGGGCGAACCGCCGGTCCATGGAATTCTCGACCACGGTTCCCGAAAACCGCCAAGTCATCGAAAGTTACGGTGCCGGGCGGTTTCGCGTGTCGGGCGTGGAGCACAGCGGCTCGGTTTTGGTGTTTCAAGACCGGACGATTCCCTGGAACGTCTCCCGCATGGACGATCTGGCGGTCGACAGTTTCGCTTCGATCATTGCGGCGGAACCAACTGTCGAAATCCTGGTTTTGGGCTGTGGCGAAACGCTGCAATTCTTGACGCCGAATCTGCGGTCCGTTCTCCGGGAGCACGCGATCGGTTGCGACGTCATGGACACGGGCGCGGCCTGCCGGACCTACAACATTCTGATTGCCGAAGAACGCCGGGTGGCGGCGGCCTTGATTGTATTGCCGGACTGATCCGCCAAAGCCGCTGAACGAAAAACGGGGCCCGAAGGCCCCGTTTCCCATCAAATCCGAC
This sequence comes from Alphaproteobacteria bacterium, assembly GCA_965228425.1. Taxonomy (GTDB): domain Bacteria; phylum Pseudomonadota; class Alphaproteobacteria; order UBA8366; family UBA8366; genus JAJFJD01. The sequence continues at coordinate 2,970,587 of OZ245815.1, forward strand.
TGGAAAGCCGATTAAGAGGTTCCGAACAGGTTCTGCGCGGACACCATGGCGAACAGCATGGGGACCGACAGCAACGTGTTGGTGCGCGAGAAGAGCATCGCGGTGCGGGCCGACGCGGCTTTTGTCGCGTCATCCGCCTCGACGATGCCGAGCGCTTTCTGTTGGGCCGGCCAGATGATGAACCAAACGTTGAACCACATGATGATTCCCATCCACATGCCGATACCGATCATGGTATGGCCCAGCGCGCCGCTCGTGGCGCCCACGGCAAGGGCGTCGACCAAGTAGCCGTTCAACATCGCCAGAATCAGCCCGGTGATGAGCGTGCCCATGGCGCCCCAGCGGAACCACCAAAGCGCGGCCGGCGCGATGACCTTGCCGATCGCAGGCTTTTGCTCGTCCGGAATGTTGGGCATGTTCGGGATTTGAACGAAATTGAAGTACCAGAGTATGCCGATCCACATCACGCCGCTCAAAACATGGAGCCAGCGGAACAGGAATTTCCAGAATGCTATGTTGTCGAACTGCTGCGTCGCATATATGCCGAACAGTATTGCCGCGAGAATGAATCCCGCGGTCACGGTCCTGGACAATGATGTAAGAATTGCAGCCATGTCTTTCTTTCTCCCCCAAGGTGCGATTGCGACTAAATATAGCACAGGCTCGACATTCGGCTAGTCGGGTCAGGGAAAAGGGAAATTTCAGCGCAATGCCAACGGAAGCCGGTGCCATGCGGGACCTTTCATACTGCGGGAAAGAGGTGCGGCGGCATGATCCCGACCGCTTCGCGACCGCGATGTTGGCACCGCCGGCCCGTCGCGAAGGCCTTTTCAGCCTCTACGCGTTCAATCTCGAAATCGCCAAAACGCGGGAAGCGGTCAGCGAACCGATGCTGGGCGAGATCCGGCTGCAATGGTGGCGCGAGGCGATCGAAGGCATTTATGAGGGTACGCCGCGCCGGCACGAGGTGGTGCAGCCGCTGGCCAAGTTGGTTGCGGAGCGGGGGCTGACGCGGCAATGGTTCGATGATCTCATCGACGCCCGGGCGGCAGACCTCGCCGACGATGCGCCCGAGTCGGTGGAAACCCTCGCCGACTATGCGGAAGGAACTTCTTCAAACTTGATTTGGCTTGCCCTTGAAACGATTGGGGCGCAGTCCGAATCGGCGATTGAAGCGGCGCGTCACGTTGGGGTTGCCTGGGCATTGACGGGGCTAATACGCGCAATGCCGTTTCATCTCACGCGACGGCGGGTCTATATGCCGGAAGAATTGTTTGCCCGCCACGGGATCGAACGGCGAAACCTTATGGAGTTGCGCCCGGAACCCGCAATCGCCGCGGCGGTGCAGGACATCGCCGTAGTCGCGCAGCAGCATTTGGAGAAGGCACGGGTGCTTCGGGGCGACATCCCGAAAAAGGCGCTTCCGGCGCTGTTGCCGGCGCCGATTGCCGACATGCATCTGCGACGGCTCGCCAGAGTCGGGTACGATCCGTTCGACACCCGCCTCACAATGCCGGTCCGGTTTCTTGGCATTCGATTGGCTTGGAAAATGATGGCCGGACGATACTAAGGCGCGGTTACTCGGCGGCGGCCTGGGCGCCGTTCAGCCAGCGATCGAGATCGGTCAGGGCGCGCTGCGAATAGGCGCGCTTCCGGTCGCGGCCGCGCAGCCGACGCTTGCCGGTCCCCGCATCCGGCAGGGGCGGGAACAATCCGAAATTAACGTTCATCGGTTGGAAGCTGTCCGCCACGGCGCCGCCGGTGATGTGGGTGAGAAGCGACCCGAGGGCCGTGGTCTCCGGCGGCAGCGACGGGGCAACGCCCTGTTCGTCCGCCGCGGCGAAACGGCCGGCGAGCAATCCGATCGCCGCCGACTCGACATATCCCTCGACCCCGGTCACCTGACCCGCGAACCTCAGATGCGGCGCCTTGTTCAGTCGCAGGGTCGTACCCAACAGACGCGGGCTGTTCAGGAAGGTATTCCGATGAATGCCGCCCAGCCGGGCGAAGCGCGCGTTTTCGAGTCCCGGTATCGCGGAAAATATCCGTTTCTGCTCCGCGTAATTCATCTTCGTCTGGAAGCCGACCATGTTGTAGAGCGTCCCCAGCGCGTTGTCCTGGCGAAGCTGGACCACCGCATAGGGCTTCTCCGGCGCATGCGGATTGGTCAGGCCGACGGGCTTCATCGGGCCGAAACGCAGGGTTTCGGGGCCGCGTTCCGCCATCACCTCGATCGGCAAACAGCCTTCGAAATAGGGCGTGATCGCTTCCCACTCCCGGAACTGGATTTTCTCGGAACCGATCAGGCCGTCGATGAAAGCTCTGTATTGCGCTTCGTTGAGTGGGCAGTTGACGTAATCGTCGCCGTCGCCCTTGTCGTAGCGGGATTGCATCCAGGCCTTCGACATGTCGATGGAGTCGCGGTAGACGATCGGCGCGATCGCGTCGAAGAAGGCCAGTTCCTCCTCGCCGGTCAGGGCCGAAACCGCCTCGCTGAGGGCGGCGGATGTCAATGGTCCGGTCGCGATAATGACCGATCCCCAGTCCGCCGGGGGTAACGTGTCGACTTCGCGCCGTTCGATGCTGACCAGCGGGTCGTTATCCAGGGCTTCGGTGACGGTGTCGCTGAACCTTTCCCGGTCCACGGCGAGCGCACCGCCGGCGGGCAACCGGGTTTTGTCCGCCATCGACAGGATGAGCGATCCGCACCGCCGCATTTCCTCATGCAGCAGGCCGACCGCATTGAACTCGGCGTCGTCGGAGCGAAAGGAGTTGGAACAGACGAGTTCCGCCAGGCCGTCGGTCTGGTGCGCGTCTGTCGCGACCTGCGGCCGCATCTCATACAGAATGGCGGGAATGCCCCGGCGCGCGAGTTGCCAGGCAGCCTCGCATCCGGCGAGACCGCCGCCGACGATATGAACGGGTCGTTGCGCCACCGTAGGTGTCCCTTTTGTCCTGAACCGTGAGAATTCAGGCCCTATGTCGCGCAGCGATAGCGCGATTGCAAGGACTCTGTCCTACGGCCTGTCGCCCGGCCAATCGGCAAAGGGGAAGGGCATCTCTTCCGTGTTGAAGGTGAGGAACCGGACGACCTGGTAAATGAAACGGCCCAATTTTTCGCCGAAATCCGTCAGCCGCTCGTTGCGGTCGCCGGTGAACAGGGTCGAGAGAAACTGCAATATGGCGACGGCGAACAAGACGATTTTGGAGATATAGAGGATCACCACAAAGAGCGCCATGAAGACCAAACGCAGCCACGTGCTGCGGGATTTCAGGTGTTCCTTGACGTCGTTGCCGGCCCCGGGGCCGTGATTAATTTGCTCACTCATCGAATTCCGTCCTTCGACTGACTGTCGATCATTAAAACGCCCCCTTTAGATGGGGAGGGCGGCCGAAGGCTGCAAGCCGTGCGCGGCGCGAACCCGCCGGACCTATCGATGACCGATCACCGTGTCCACGGTTGGCTTGAGCGAATATGCGCGTTGATCGGCGGTGATGCCCTTGAGGGCATGATTGCCCAGATCGACGAATTCGCGCTGACTGTGCCGCACGAATGCGTCCGACAGGATGAGCGTCTGACTCAGCCGGGAGGATAGGTCTTGTAACCGGCTGACCAGGTTGACGTCGCGGCCGATCACTGTGAAATCGAGCCGGTGCTCTGACCCGACGTTCCCGAAGACCACATCGCCGACATGGAGCGCGACCCCGAAATCGACCGGCGGGTCACCGGCGGCCTGCCGCGAGGCGCTGAGCGACAGCACATTTTCGACCGCGTTTTCGGCGGCGGCCAGTGCGACCTCGCAGACGACATCGGCCGCCACCGCCCGCGACGGCAGTGGGAAAACAGCGAGCACGGCATCGCCGATAAATTTAAGGACCTCGCCGCCGCCTTCCTCGACCGGCCCGACGATGCACTCGAAATAGGCGTTCAATAGGGCGATCAAATCATCGCTGCGCAAATGTTCCGACAATTGGGTGAACTGGCGAAGATCGGCATACCACAGCACAGCATTGATGCACTTCCCGGTGCCGCGCGCGATTTCGCCAGACAGGACCTGCCGCCCGGCCGAAGGTCCGACATATGTGTCGAGCATGGTGTGGACCATCTGGTCCAGCACAAGTATTTCGAATTGCAGGGAGGCGGCGGTTAGAACCGATTCCATGAGTGCAAGATTTTCGTCGGTGAAGCCGCCGTCGGCGTCGGTCGCAATGCTGAGGGCCTGCCGATCGCCGGCCCGGAAGGGAATCGGAAAAATGGCGTAGTCGGTGAAACCTTCTTCCTGCAAGTCCTGGAGGATGGGAAATTCCAGGTCGGTGTCGTCGGGATCGATGCTGCGGTGGATTATCGGCGATCCGTCGAAAATCATTCGCACCGGGCTCTTTTCATAGGCGGCGCTCTCGAGCGGTGTATTGGTCCGGTAAAACCGGCGCATTTCGACGCCAGTCCGGCGCCACTCGAAACTCCGCGCAAGATACTCCGGATGGAGTTCGTGCACACTCAACGAGGCGCGCCGAATCGGCACGCCCTTCTCGACGAGTCGTTCACATGTTTCTTTAAAGAGACCGCCGAGCGTTAAATCACGCGCCTCGCCATGCAGCCACCGCAGGATATCGACCGGTACGTCGATCATGTCCGAACCCCTTCCCAATCGGCCAATTCGCGCCGTCGAAGCAGATGTAGCGACGATACCTTAAATTGCGAACCCTACTAGGGTAACGTGTCCGTGAGGGATTGGCCTACACGTGCCGATTGACGGGACGAGAGCATGATGAAAAGCTGAAGTTCTGCGAAACCTGTCGACCACAGGAGACTATCTGATGCGCCGGATCGTTTTTGTTGTGAGTTTGCTCTTCGCGTTTCCGATCGGATTGGCCGAAGCCGCCCCGCAAATTCTCGGGTTGTTCGCAACCGGGCCGACACCGACGCAATTGCACTGCAAGGACGGTGTGTGCAGCGCCCGATTTTCGGCATTTTGCTTGCAGCAACAGCGCGACGCGCCGCTGAGCGGGCAAGCCTATGTGCCGGCCAAAGGGACCGAGCTGCACTTGGTGGTGACCGACAAGGACGGATACCAGCGCATGGTGCCCGGCGAGGGATTAACGATCCGCAGCGCAAGTCATTACACCTCGGTGATGATCAGTATCGATGAACAGGCGATCCGAGCGCTCGGCGGCGAGACCGTGGCGCTGGTGGTGCCGTCCCGGGCGACGCTCCTGCCGGAATCGCTGGCGACGGACTCCAATCCGCAGACCGCGGCTGAAATCCAACAAGCCGTGGGCCAGCACCGACAAATCGGCGAAACCATGGTGGAGCAGGGCGGAAAACTCTCTGAAGCGGCGCAGGCCGCCATGGCGATGATCAATCGCTTGCGTGGCAATGCGGACCCGCTGCCGAAGGCGGCGCAGTCAACGGTCGCAAAACGTGTTTTGGAGCAAACGACGGTGTCGCGGCCGGCCCAGGACATGATGGCCAACCGGATACAGCTTTGCGAGAACCTGAATCAGAGCGCCTGGTACAAGGGTGGCCTTTCCACCTGCCTGCAAAGCTATCACGACAGCTTCGTCAGCACGCTGAACACGGAATTCTGGGAGGCGCTCGGGACCGGGAGTTAGCGCCGCTTACGCGCTTTTCCGCCGGGCCGTCTGTTTCCGGAAATACGGCTGGAGATAGCGGCCGGTATGGCTGCGCGGTTCCTTCGCGATCTCCTCCGGCGTGCCGGTCGCGATGATTTCGCCGCCACGGTTGCCGCCGTCGGGGCCCAAGTCGACCACATGGTCTGCGGTCTTGATGACTTCCAAGTTGTGCTCGATTACGACCACGGTGTTGCCTTGATCCACCAGCGCCTGCAGTACTTCCAGCAGCTTGCGGACATCCTCGAAATGGAGCCCGGTGGTCGGCTCGTCCAGGATATAGAGCGTCCGGCCGGTGGCACGTCGCGATAGTTCCTTGGCGAGCTTGACGCGCTGCGCCTCGCCGCCGGACAGGGTGGTAGCCTGTTGCCCCACGTGGATATAACCGAGGCCGACACGCTTCAGCGTTTCGAGTTTGTCGCGGATCGACGGAACGGCCTGGAAGAAATCTGCGGCCTCCTCGACCGTCATCTCAAGGACATCGGCGATCGACCTGTCCTTGAAGGTGATTTCGAGGGTCTCTCGGTTGTAGCGTTTACCCTTGCACACGTCGCATTGGACATACACGTCCGGCAGGAAATGCATCTCGATCTTGATGACGCCGTCGCCTTGGCACGCCTCGCAGCGCCCGCCCTTCACGTTGAAGGAGAACCGGCCTGGCGCGTAGCCGCGGGTCTTCGCCTCGGGCAATCCGGAGAACCATTCGCGGATCGGTGTGAAGGCGCCGGTATAGGTGGCCGGATTGGACCGCGGCGTCCGCCCGATCGGCGACTGATCGATGTCGATCACCTTGTCGAGAAATTCGAGACCCTTGATCCGGTCGTGCTCGCCGGGATGGGTGCGGCTGTTGTGCAGGTGCCGGGCGAGTGCGCGATAAAGCGTCTCTACAACGCAGGTCGATTTCCCGCTGCCCGAAACGCCGGTGAAGCAGACGAATGTGCCCAGCGGGATCGAGACGTCGATCGATTGCAAATTGTTCGCGCGGGCGCCGACGATTTCGATGGTTTGGCCCGGATGGCCCTCGCGGCGCATGTCCGGCATCGGGATTTGCCGGAATCCGGTGAGATACTGCGCGGTAAGGCTCTCGCTCGATTGCATGACCTCGGCGGGTGTGCCGTGCGCCACCAGCCGGCCGCCGTGAATGCCCGCGCCGGGACCAAGGTCCACGAGATAGTCGGCTTCGCGCATGGCCTCTTCGTCATGCTCGACGACGATGACGGTATTTCCCAGATCGCGCAGCCGCTTCAACGTCTCCAGCAATCGGTTGTTGTCGCGGGGATGCAGGCCAATCGACGGCTCATCGAGGACGTAAAGGACGCCCATAAGGCCGGATCCGATCTGGGACGCCAACCGAATTCGCTGACTCTCGCCGCCGGACAGCGTTCCGGAGGCACGGTCCAGCGTCAGGTAGTCGAGTCCCACATCCACGAGGAAGCCGAGCCGCTCGTTGATTTCCTTCAGGATACGCTCGGCGATTTCCTTCTGCTTGTCGTTCAGCGTTGCGTCGAGCGACAGGAACCAGTCGCGCGCCTCGGCAATCGACATGCGCGACACGTTGGCGATCTGCAATCCATCGATCTTGACGGCGAGCGCTTCAGGCTTCAGCCGGTGCCCGTCACAGGCGGAGCAGGGATAGACGTTCTGGTAACGCTCCAGCTCCTCGCGCACCCAGCTCGAATCGGTTTCCCGCCAGCGCCGCTGCATGTTCGGCATGACACCTTCGAACGGCTTTTTGGTTTTGTAGCTGCGCAACCCGTCGTCGTACTCCATCGTCACCGGTGTCTTGCCGGTCCCTTGAAGAATGGCGTTCTGGGCTTCGTCCGGCAGTTCGCGGAAGGGCGTGTGCATGCTCACCGCGAAATGCTTTGCCAGGCTTTCCAACGTTTGCCGGTAGTACGGCGACGTCGATGTGGACCAGGGGCGGATTGCGCCATCGGAAAGCGACTTGTCGCGGTCCGGCACGATAAGGTCCGGATCGAAATGCATTGTGGTGCCCAGGCCGTCGCAGGTCGGGCAGGCCCCGAACGGGTTGTTAAAGGAAAAGAGCCGCGGTTCGATTTCGTCGATCGTGAAACCGGACACGGGGCAGGCAAAGCGGGCGGAAAAGATCGTCCGTTCCTCGGTCGTCGCATCCTCCGCAAAGGCGAGGCCATCGGCGAGTTCGAGGGCAGTCTCGAACGAATCCGCCAGGCGCGACGCGAGGCCGTCCCGCACGATCACCCGGTCCACGACCACTTCGATGTCATGTTTCCGTTTTTTGTCGAGCGCCGGCACGTCTTCGATTTCGTAAAGCGTACCGTCGACCTTGACCCGCTGGAATCCTCGCTTCTGGAGGTCGGCGAACTCCTTACGGTACTCGCCCTTACGGCCCCGCACGATCGGCGCCAACAGATAGAGGCGTGTCCCGTCGTCCATCGCCATGACGCGGTCGACCATTTGGCTGACGGTCTGGCTTTCGATTGGCAGGCCGGTCGCCGGCGAGTAGGGAATGCCGACCCGGGCGAACAGCAATCGCATGTAGTCGTAGATTTCCGTGACCGTGCCGACGGTCGAGCGCGGATTCCGGCTCGTGGTTTTCTGTTCGATCGAAATCGCCGGCGACAGGCCTTCGATCGTCTCCACGTCAGGCTTTTCCATCAATTCGAGAAACTGCCGCGCGTAGGCGGACAGGCTCTCGACGTAACGGCGCTGTCCCTCGGCATAGATCGTATCGAAGGCGAGCGACGACTTTCCCGATCCGGACAACCCGGTGACGACGATAAGCTGATCCCGCGGGAGATCGATGTCGATGTTCCGAAGGTTGTGCTCGCGTGCGCCGCGAATTGTAATCGTGTCGGGCATATTTTGGTGATCCGGTGCGTCAGGAATTGGTCTCGTTCCGTAGATCGAATATAGGCCGCCCGGTCGGGTAGAGCGACCCTTGTCGTGCAGGAAAATTGCCCGTGCGATAGCCAGGACGACGGAGTATGATGCCGCCCTGATTTGTCACGGTATAGGTAATGAAGCGATGTCAGGGAGCGTAAACAAAGTCATTCTCGTCGGAAATCTCGGCCGTGAACCCGAAATCCGGACGATGCAGAATGGCGGCAAGGTCTGCAATCTATCCGTCGCCACGTCGGAACGTTGGAAAGACCGTAACACCGGCGAGCAGCAAGAACGTACCGAATGGCATCGCGTCGTCATCTTCGACGACCGACTTTGCGATGTCGCCGAACGCTTCCTGCAAAAAGGATCCAAGGTCTATCTCGAGGGGGAGCTGCAAACCCGCAAGTGGCAGGACCAGAGCGGACAGGATCGGTATTCGACCGAAGTGGTTTTGCGCCGCTTCCGCGGTGTGCTGACGATGCTCGACAGTCGCGGCGGCGGTGGCGGCGGCGGGGACTATGGTGGCGGGGGAGGCGGCGGCGACAACTTCCCGCAGGACGACGGAATGTCATCGGGCGCGCCGAACGATCTCGATGACGAGATTCCATTTTAGAGGGAACGGTGTTCGACCATCCGGGCCGACTCGCAATCGATGAGCGGGAACGGTATCTGTGGACGGTCTAAGTTGCGCTTGTGATTGGATGTCTCTAAGTTTGTTCGATACTACGCGGATGAGCAGTTGGCATACGGGTTGGCGAACGCCTCAATCAGTCTTCGTGTGGTGATCAAAAAAGAAGGAGGTTCTGGAAGGACAATGAAACAGATTCTGATTTTGGCATGTGCGCTTGCCGTGGGTGCATTGGGTGCCTGTGCGAGCATGGAAAGCGGATCCGGCAAATCCGATACGATGGCCAAGAAGGCCGACGCGCCGAAGAAGGCGAAAAAGAAAAAGAAGAAACGGCCGGCGTCGGGTAGTCCCTTCACGGTTTACTTCAAGCAGAATTCTGCTGAACTGACCGAGAAATCGCAGGGTGACGTTTTCGACATCATGCAGAAGGTTCGTGTTTACAAACCGAAGTCCGTGCACATCGTGGCGCACACCGATCTGACCGGGTCGGCGGCCGCCAATAAGAAAATGTCCGAGAAGCGCGCGGCAGAGCTTGCAGGTAAGATGAAGGGTGCCGGCGCCAAGACCGTCACAACGGAAGCGGCGGGTGATACGCAACCGCTTGTCGATGTAAAAGGACCGAGCGCGGCTAACCGCCGTGGCATCATCATCTTCAAGAAGAAGTAATCGGTTTCACTCACCGCGCCTATTCAGACGCGGAACGGTTCGGAGAGCGGGTCAATTTTGGCCCGCTTTTCGCTTTTTGGGCATGGTGTGTGTTGCCAGAAAGATTGACTAGATTCAGGGTTGTAGAAAAAAACTTCCTCGCCATGGAGTTGCGCATACCGCGTTATGGGCATAGGCTCGCCGGAAGAGGGGCATAACTCTCGTAGCACCCCAATCTGAAGTTGGGGATTTAACGTACTCGGGGCACTAAATTTTGAGAGGTATCTTCACAATGACTATGAGGATTGTACTGGCAAGCGCGGCCTGTGCGCTGATATTGGGCGCCTGCGCGAGTTCCGATCAGGTAAAGGAAGCTGCGAATGCGAAGCCGACCGGTTCCGCTTTCAGCCAAAGCCTGCATAAGGAATATGTCAACCTGGCCAAAGCCGAACTCGCCGAAGGCGATCGGGGCGATGCGTCGCATTTCGCACTCAAGGCGAAAGAGGCCGCCTCCGGCAAGTCCGTGTCGCCGGACGACTTTAAAATCCGAACGATCGGGGGCCCGGCGGGCAAGACCTTGAAAGGCGAACGCACGCGTTTGATTTCCGCTCTCGGGGGCGCGGAGGCCAAGCGCAAACCGGCCGTCGCCGCGAAGGCCCAGGGCATGTTCGATTGCTGGATGCAGGAGCAGGAAGAAGGCTGGCAGTCGAAGGACATTAAGGCCTGCCGAACCGGCTATGAAAAGGCCATGGCGCTGCTGACTCCGAAGAAGAAAAAGAAAAAGAAAAAGGCATCCTCCAAGAGTCCGTACACCGTCTATTTCAAGTTCGATTCGACGGACCTGACCGATAAGTCGGAAGGCGCGCTGTACGACGTCATGCAGGACGTTCGGAAGTTCAAGCCGAAAACCGTGCACGTGGTCGCGTATACCGATCTTTCGGGCGACGCCGGTTACAACGCGAAGCTTGCCGCGAAACGCGCCGCGGATCTTGAGAAGAAACTCAAGGATGCGGGTGCGAAGAATGTAACGGTGGAAGCCAAGGGTGAGGCAGATCCGATCGTGGATACGGGCAAACCGAACCAACCCAATCGGCGTGCCATCATCGTCTTTAAGAAAAAATAACGGCGTCTAGGAATCCGCGGGAACCGGGGTAGGGCAAATGCCTTTCCCCGGGGCCTGCGTATTTCTATCCGCACTGAGCATGGTGGTCGGTGCCATCGGACGCCGGAGGCTGGACCGGTGCCGGTCTAAGGGCGGACGGCCGCTCTCCGGCGGCTCGGCATGTGTGCAATAATCAAACCGCGATAATTCAGGGAATCGGGGAAAATGGAAGAATCAGTCACAGAAACGGTCGATGCGATTGTCGAGGTCGTGGCCACTTACGGTCTCGATGTCGTCGGCGCGATCGTCATTCTCGTCGTTGGATTGATGTTCGCCGGATGGGCGCATCGCACGAGCCTGAAGGGCTTTTCCAAAATCGACAAGCTGGATCCGATGCTGCGGAGTTTCTTTGCCAGCATCATCAAGTATTTCGTCATCATCGTCGTCGTTTTGGCGGTGCTCAATCAATTCGGCGTTCAGACGACAAGTCTCATCGCTGTTCTTGGTGCTGCGGGCTTGGCCATCGGTTTGGCTTTGCAAGGCACGCTCAGCAATGTGGCGGCCGGCGTCATGCTGTTGATATTCCGGCCGTTCAAGGTAGGCGACGTGATCGATGCGGCCGGGCAATTCGGCAAGGTGCACAGCCTGACCTTGTTCGTGACCGAAATGAATACGGGCGACAACGTCCACATCATTATCCCGAACAGTCAAATCTGGGGCTCCGCAGTCAAGAACTTCAGTCACAACGCAACCCGCCGGGTCGATCTCGTGGTCGGCATTGGCTATGCGGACGACATCAACAAGGCGATAGATTCGATCCATTCGGTCATCAAGGCCGACGATCGCGCGCACGAGACACCGGACGTATTGGTGGCGGTAACGGAGTTGGCCGATAGCTCGGTCAATTTGGTGATACGCGTCTGGTGCGATGCCGGAAATTACTGGCCGTTGAAGTTCGACCTCACCAAGGCGATCAAGGAGCGCTTGGATGCGGAGGACATCTCCATACCGTATCCGCAACACGACATTCATATGGTGCAAGGTTAGCCATATCGCGTTTCGCGGGGTTTACCCGCGGTAAACGGTCGGCGCCGAAGGCCATTTTTTGGCTTTCGGCGCCTTTTTCTATGTTTTTCAAATGCTTGGTGTCTGGCATTGGCTCGAATCCGTTAACAGTGTGTTAACCCGCACGAGCAAGAATCCTGGGAACTAGTCACGGCGGATTATCTCGTGATGCCAGGATGTTAACCATATTTCGCAGGCTGGCGTCCGTGGCCTTTCAAGGGACGAGAGTGCCCCGCTTCGTATGGGCGTTCCGTACGTGAGTTTTCGCACGGAGGAAGAGAGAATGAAGGTAAGAATGATTCTGTTCAGCATCGCCACGCTCACCTTGTTGGGGGCGTGCCAAACGATGTCTGAATACGGCGACAAGATGAAGAGCTGGGTCGCTCTGGAAGAGGATAAGAAATACGTTGTCTACTTCCGGTCCAACTCTACCGCATTGACCGAATCGTCCGAAGGCACGCTGTATGACGTCATGCAGCAAATCCGCCAGGACAAGGTCGAGAAAGTGCGGGTCGTCGCCTATACCGACAGTAAGGGAAGCCCGAAATATAACCAGCAGCTTTCGATGCGACGGGCCGAGTCGATCAAAAAACGTCTATCGACCAGCGGAGCCGATGCGATCGAGGTCGCCGGTGCCGGCGAGACGGACGCGACAAGTTCCGTCAGTGGTGAAAAGGCCCGTCGGGCTGAAATTTTTCTCAATAAATAACAGTTAGTTATAAGTCGATTTGGCGGAGGGACGAGAATTCGTCTCTCCGCCTTTTCTTTTACCGCAGCCCGCACTGCGGTCGCGCCCTCGCATTGTTTGTGCGGCGCTGTTCTGCTACATTTCGGGCGTCGTTTGGGAGGGGTGCACGAGGCATTCTCTCAAGCAAACCATTCCCTTAACCCACATCGAATCCGATAACCCGATTTGAGCAATCCGCCCACCGGCGACAAGCCGTTTGACATAAGCCAGGTCACGATTGAGGAGGAGATGAAGCGCTCCTACCTCGATTACGCGATGAGCGTGATCGTGAGCCGTGCGCTTCCGGACGTGCGCGACGGGTTGAAGCCCGTGCATCGGCGCATCCTCTATTCCATGAAGGAAGGGGGATACGATTCGAGCAAGCCGTACCGCAAGTCGGCCCGGATCGTGGGCGAGGTCATGGGCAAATATCATCCCCATGGCGACCAGGCGATCTACGACGCGATGGTGCGGATGGCGCAGGATTTCTCGATGCGGCTGCCGCTCATCGACGGACAGGGCAATTTCGGGTCCATGGACGGCGATCCGGCCGCGGCGATGCGCTATACCGAGGCCCGGCTGGCCAAGGCGGCGGAGTCGCTGCTGGACGATATCGACAAGGAAACCGTCGATTTTCAGCCGAACTACGACGATTCCATCGAGGAACCGGCGGTTCTGCCCGCCCGTTACCCGAATATGCTGGTCAACGGGGCCGGCGGTATCGCGGTTGGTATGGCGACGAATATCCCGCCGCATAATCTCGGCGAAGTCATCGATGCCTGTCTGGCCTATATCGAGAATCCGGAAATCACCCCGGACGAGTTGATCGAAATCGTTCCGGGGCCGGATTTCCCGACCGGTGCGCTGATCCTCGGCCGCAACGGGATCCGGGCTGCCTACCATACCGGCCGCGGCTCCGTCGTGATGCGCGGCCGTACGCATGTCGAACCTGCGGGCAAAGACCGCGAAGCGATCGTCGTCACCGAAATCCCGTATCAGGTGAACAAGGCGCGGATGCTGGAACGCATTGCGGAGTTGGTGCGCGACAAGACGATCGAAGGCATTTCCGATCTGCGCGACGAGTCGGACCGAGAAGGTCTGCGCGTCGTGATCGAACTGCGGCGCGATACCATTGCCGACGTCATTCTGGCCCAGCTCTACCGGTATTCGCCGCTGCAAACCAGCTTCGGCGTCAACATGCTGGCCTTGAACCAAGGGCGGCCCGAGATGATGCCGCTCAAGGAGATCATTGCAGCCTTCGTGGAGTTCCGCGAAGAGGTCATCACCCGCCGGACGGTCTACGAATTGCGCAGGGCCCGCGATCGGGCCCATGTCCTTGCCGGATTACTGGTGGCCATCAACAATATCGATCCGGTGATCGAGTTGATCCGTGCCGCGCCGGATCCCGCGACCGCGCGCGAGCAGTTGATGGCCCGCGATTGGCCGGCCACCGATGTCGAGCCGTTCATCAAAATCATCGACGATCCGGGACATGAGGTGGTCGACGGCAAATACCGCCTTTCGGAAACCCAGGCGCGCGCGATCCTTGAACTGCGCCTGCAACGGTTGACCGGCATGGAACGCGAGAAGCTGGCCGAGGAGACCAACGAACTCGCCGCACGAATCAACGGCTATCTGGAAATTCTGCAATCCCGCGAGCGCCTCGTCGAAGTCATGCGTGAAGAGTTGGTGGAGATGCGGGATGCCTATGCCAACGATCGCCGCACGACCATCGAGGAAGCGGAATTCGAGCACGACATCGAAGACCTGATACAACGCGAAGACATGGTCGTGACGGTAACCCATGCCGGCTACATCAAACGGGTGCCGTTGTCGACTTATCGGGCGCAGCGCCGTGGCGGACGGGGCCGGGCGGGAATGAGCACCCGTGACGGCGATTTCCTAAGCCGCGTGTTCGTGACGTCGACGCATACGTCGGTGTTGTTCTTCTCGACCCGCGGCATCGTGTACGAGATGAAGGTCTACAAATTACCGCTCGGCAGCCCGACGGCGCGCGGTAAGGCGATGGTGAACCTTTTGCCACTCGAGGAAGGGGAGTCGATCTCCACGGTCATGACGTTGCCCGAGGAGGAAGAACAGCAGCAAGAGAAGTTCGTGATGTTCTCGACTGCCGGCGGCAACGTTCGCCGGAACCGGCTGAGTGATTTCGTTAACATCAAGGCGAACGGCAAGATCGCGATGAAGCTCGCCGATGGCGACCGCCTCGTGAACGTCCGTATTTGCAAAGAAGATCAAGATGTTGTGCTTGCCAGCCGGAAGGGGATGTGCATTCGCTTCCCCGTTACCGATGTTCGCGTCTTCACGGGCCGGACATCCACCGGCGTCCGCGGCATTCGCCTCGACAAGGGCGACGAGGTGATTTCCATGTCGATCCTGACGCATGCAGAAATCGACATGAACGTGCGGGACGACTATCTGCGCATCGCAGCGCATAACCGGCGGACCGACGGAAACGGCGGCGAGAACGGCGATAACCTGCCCGAAATGGCGGTTGACCAGTTCAACGAGCTTGCCGAACGCGAACAGTTCATTCTCGCCGTGACCGAAAAGGGCTTCGGCAAGCGGACCTCCGCCTACGAATACCGGGTGACGGGACGGGGCGGTAAAGGCATCGGCAATCTGGACGTGACCGACCGTAACGGGCCCGTCGCCGCGACTTTCCCCATCGATTCAAGCGATCAGATCATGCTTGTGACCGATGCGGGGCAATTGATTCGCTGCCCGGTTGACGATATTCGTATCGCCGGACGGAAGACACAGGGCGTGACGCTGTTTCGCGTCGACGATGACGAGAAGGTCGTGTCGGTCGCGCGCCTGCGGGAAGTGGGCGACGAAGACGACGAAGACGAGCAATAAGGACCTCGGAGAAAAGGAATAACGAAGAATGTCTGAGGATCGTGTGGGCCTATATCCCGGAACGTTCGACCCCATTACGAATGGGCATCTCGACATCATCACGCGTGCCGCGAACCATCTTGTGGACACGCTGATCGTGGCTGTAGCCCGCAATATCGGCAAAGGGCCGCTGTTTAGCGTCGACGAGCGCGTTCAGATGGTCAAAGACGAGGTCACCGCGAACGGCGATCGGCTCAGGGCCGACATTATCGTGAAATCCTTCGACAATCTGCTCGTGGATTTTGCCCGTGAGAACGGCGCTGGGATGATCGTGCGCGGCCTGCGCGCCGTCTCGGACTTCGAGTATGAATTTCAAATGGCCTCGATGAACCGGTGCCTGGACGATGGAATTGAGACCACATTCCTAATGGCGTCGGATCGCAATCACTTCATCTCGTCGCGTTTCGTTAAGGAAATCGCGATGTTGGGCGGAGACATCAAACCCTTCGTGCCCGCGCGAATCGCCGAGATCGTCGATACGAAATTCTCCCGCTGACAAGATTTGGTTAAGCATTTCTTCGTTTAATACCCGCTGGGGCCGGCGTTTCCGCTGGTCATTGAACATGACTCAGCGGGCATGCGCAGAAATCGGCGATTCTTCCTCTTCTTCTTGACGGGCCTGTTGGCCGTATCGGCCCCCGCGGGCGCCGAAAATACGGTCGAACCGACCGTCCCGTCGCGGTTGGCCCCAAGTTTTATCGAATTCTTCGACACGTTGGCGCTGACGGCGGATTTCGGGCCGTTTAACCGGCGTCCGGCATGGGTTCGCAAATGGAATGGTCCGGTCACGGTTACCCTGTCGGCCCCCGCGGAGAAGCTTCGCGACGATATCGAGCGGCTGACCCACCGGGTCTCCCAATGGACCGGACTGCGATTTACCGTTGCGGCGCCGGGCACCCGGCCGATCGCCGACGGCAGCAATGTCATCAATATCCGGCTCATCCCACAGTCCGATACCGGCGCGACGTTTTCGTCCGGTGACATCGTCTGCCAAACCGAGACGCACGGGATGGGCGGCGCGCTCCACACGGGCTACATGGTCATCAGCGAGCGGTATGTGGATTGCCTGAAGCACGAGTTCATGCACGTGCTGGGGTTCGATTCACATTGGCGGCCGGCGGGACGGACGAATATCCGGTCCGTGCTGGCGCTCCGCGATACCGAAATGCGCACCGCCGATTTCTCGAGCTGGGATATCCTGGCGATCCAATTGCTGTACAACCAGCGTATCCATGCCGGCATGCCGCGCGGCCGCAGCCTGGTGATCGCGAACGAAGTAATCCGGCGTGGCCCGCAGCGGGCAGCATTGCCCGCGGCGGACGGTTTTCGGCAGACAAATTGGTAAGGATTTCTCGGCTCGTCGATGCGGCATAAATGGCTGGCGTCGGGGGCACGATATCCGTATACCTCTTGCCGCTTCGGGTCGGTCACCGTACCGGCCCAAGAGAGACGTTCGCGGCGCAGCGATCTCTGATGCATGCAGAAGAGCTCCCCCCGAAAACCGAATTTGCGACGAAACGCACGTGACCGGTTGGGACTCTGACCGGAATTGCGCGCCCGATAAGTGGGAATATTGGAGAACACTTTATGACTGATCGAGTTCAAATCGGCGGTTTGGCCATCGCCAAGGTTTTGCATGATTTCGTCAACGACGAAGCGCTGCCGGGCACCGGCGTGGACGCGGCCAAATTCTGGTCTGACCTCGATGCGATCGTCCACGATCTGTCACCGAAAAACCGGGCGCTGTTGGTGCGGCGCGATGAATTACAGGCGCAAATCGATGCATGGCATCGTGAGCGGAAGGCACAGCCAATCGATTTGCCGTCGTATCGGTCATTCCTGGAAGAAATTGGGTATCTCCAACCGGAAGGGGGCGGATTTTCGGTTGGCACCGACAACGTGGATCCCGAGATCAAGTCGATTGCGGGGCCGCAGCTCGTCGTTCCGCTGACCAACGCCCGGTATGCCCTGAACGCGGCCAATGCGCGCTGGGGAAGCCTGTACGACGCACTTTACGGCACCGATGCGATTTCCGATGACGGCGGCGCGGCCATCGGCGACGCCTACAATCCGGCGCGGGGCCAGAAGGTGATTGCCTGGGCTCGCGATTTTCTGAACGACGCGGTTCCGCTCGCGTCCGGGACCCATCGGGATACGACGGGTTATGCCGTTGTGGACGGTGCGCTCGCTGCGACCCTGTCTTCCGGCGCGACTGTCGGTCTGGAAGATCCGGACAAGTTCGTCGGGTATCAGGGCGATGCCGCTGCGCCCGCCATCCTGCTGTTCGTAAACCACGGCATGCATATCGAACTCCGTATCGATACGAACCACCCGATCGGCAAGGACGATCCGGCGGGAGTCAGCGATGTGGTGTTGGAAGCCGCGGTGACGACGATCGTCGATTGCGAAGATTCGGTCGCGACGGTCGACGCCGAGGATAAGGTCGAGGCCTACCGCAATTGGCTCGGCCTGATGAACGGGACCCTGACGGCGCGGTTTGCGAAGGGAGGCGGACAGGTCGACCGTCGCTTGAACCCCGACCGTATCTACACCGCGCCTGATGGCGGATCGGTCACGTTGCCTGGGCGGAGCCTTCTGCTGATCCGGAATGTCGGCCACCTGATGACGATCGATGCAATTCTCGACAAGGACGGCGATCCGGTGCCCGAAGGCATTCTGGATGGCATGGTCACATCGATGATCGCGATGCACGACCTGCAAGGGCATGGCGATTTCCGAAACAGCCGGGCCGGGTCGGTTTACATCGTTAAACCCAAGATGCATGGCCCGGACGAGATCGCCTTCGCGAGCGAACTATTCGGCCGGGTGGAAATGGCGCTCGGGCTCGAACCCGCCACGCTGAAGATGGGGATCATGGACGAAGAACGGCGTACGACGGTCAATCTAAAAGAGTGCATTCGCGCCGCCAGCGACCGCGTCGTGTTCATCAATACAGGCTTTCTCGACCGGACCGGCGACGAAATGCATACCGCCATGGAAGCGGGGCCGATGATCCGCAAGGGCGACATGAAGGCGGCCGCCTGGATACAGGCTTATGAGGACTGGAATGTCGATATCGGGCTCGAATGCGGCTTGCAAGGGCACGCCCAGATCGGCAAGGGCATGTGGGCCATGCCGGATTTGATGGCCGATATGCTGGAGGCCAAGATCGGCCATCCGCAGGCGGGCGCGAACACCGCTTGGGTGCCGTCGCCGACCGCGGCCACGTTGCATGCCACGCATTATCATCAGGTCGATGTGGCGGCACGCCAGTCAGCCCTGAAGTCCCGGGAACGGGCGAATCTGGACGATATTCTGACGATTCCGCTGGCCGATCGCCCGAATTGGTCGCCGGAAGACGTGCAGCAAGAGTTGGACAACAACGCGCAGGGCATTCTGGGTTACGTGGTGCGTTGGATCGATCAAGGTGTCGGGTGTTCGAAAGTCCCGGACATCAACGATATCGGGCTCATGGAGGACCGCGCGACCTTGCGTATTTCCAGCCAGCATATTGCCAACTGGCTTTACCACGGCATCTGCACGGAGGACCAAGTGGTCGAAACGATGCAGCGCATGGCGGCAGTCGTCGACCGGCAAAACGCGGACGATCCGGCCTATCGGCCGATGGCGCCAAATTTCGACGACAGCATCGCTTTTCAGGCGGCTTGCGACTTGGTTTTTAAGGGGCGGGAACAGCCGAGCGGCTACACCGAGCCAATCCTCCACGCGCGGCGGATCGAGCTGAAAAAACAGCGAGCCGACTGACGCCGCAAGCCGTCAGTGCGGCGTCTTTGTCGTCAAGCACACCGGTCGGCAATCCGTCGATGCTGCGGGTGTTTTTCTCGAGCCGATAGGCCACGAGACCCTCTTCGCCCTTGGCTTCCGCCCAGCGCGCCATGGTGTCGCGCTCGCCGGCATAGTCGAACAACGGCACCCCGAAACCGCAGGATGTCTGGACCAGATCAACATCGAGCCGAACGATCTGCCGCGCGCCCAGCGGTGCTTCGCCGTCAAAGGCGTCTTCGAGAAGCTTTTCAAAGGCTGCGCCGCCCACAGGAAGCGCTTCGCCGCGCCCATATAGACGAAGAATCAGCGGCGGCCCCTCGACCGAACACAGCATGATCGTCATGCGGCCATCCGCCCGCAGATGGGCCGCCGTCTCGTTTCCGCTGCCGGTAAGGTCGAGGTAGGTCACGGTGTGAGCGTCCAGCACTCGCAGAGCATCCGTGCTGCGGGGCGAAATGTTGACGCGCGACGTATCCGTCGCCGTGGCGGTGAAGAACATATGCTGCCGCGCGATGAAGTCGCGGTGCTTCGATTCGATTTGCGGGAATTGCTGGGCCATCGCGCTCCTCCTTGTCCCACGCGGCCGAGGTCCGCGCCGGGCAACGCACTATACCGGGCGGAGTGCGCCCTTCCCAGAGTTCCGGTTGTGAGCAGTGCCGCGTCAGGCGATTTGCAGCATGCCGACGACCGTTCCGGTCATGCAGGTGGCAATCGTGCCGGCAATCAACGACCTAAAGCCCAATTTGATGATTTCGCGCCGCCGTTCCGATGCCATGGTCGTCAAACCGGCCAGCATGATGCCGAGACCGGCGAAATTGGCGAAACCGCACAGAGCATAGGTCATCATCAGCCGGCTCCGGTCGCTCAGTGCCTCTTCGGGCAGGGCGGCGAGCTTTGTATAGGCGATTAATTCATTGAGGATCAGCTTGGTGCCGAGCAATTCGCCGGCAATCTGCGCTTGTGACCAATCGTAGATGCCCATCAGCCAAGCCACCGGCGCGAAGAACCAACCGAAGAGACGCGATAAGGTAATCGGCTCGTCATTTACGTAGGGCAGAAAATCCAAGAGATGATCGGACAAGGCGACAAAGGTTACCGCGACGATCAACATCGCAATGATGTTGACCACCAATTTAGCGCCGGCGATCGTACCTTCGGTAAGCGCTTCGAGCGTGCCGTGCGGACTGTCATCGGAATCGATGGTGCTCAGCGGAACATGTGCGCCGGTTGGCGGCGTCGTGTCCGGAACCATGATCCTTGAGATCATCAATGCCGCAGGCAGCGTGATGATCGATGCCGCCAGGAGTTGAACGATCGCGTTCGGTATGACCGGTTCGAGGATTGTCGCGAAGAGCACCATGACCGTCCCTGCGATCGTAGCCATGCCGCAGGTCATAACCGCGAAGAGTTCACCGCGGCTGAGCCGATTCAGGTACGGACGAATGAGCAGCGGCGCTTCGACCATGCCGAGAAAGACGTTGGCGCCCGCCGCCACGCCCAAGGGGCCGCCGACGCCGAGGGTCTTCTGCAAGACCCAAGCAAGGCCGCGGACGATGAGCGGCAGAATCCGCCAGTGAAAGAGCACCGCGGACAAGGCGCTCATGACGATCACTAGCGGCAGGGCCTGAAAGGCGAAGACATAGGTCGCGCCCATTTTTGTCGGCTTGAAGGGTAGATCACCGCCGCCGAGGAAGCCGAAGACGAAAGTCGTTCCCGCGGTGGTTGCCGCCTGAAGCGCCCGAACCGCATTACTCAGCAGGATGAAGATCTCGGTGAATTCGAAGAGCTTCAGCAACAAGACGGCGAGGATAATTTGAAAGGCGAGACCGCAAATGATCGTCTTGGCTTGTTTCCGCCCTGCGACTTGCAAGCGATTCTCACTTAGCAACCACGCAATGGCGACGAAGCCGAAAAGTCCGAGTAATCCCTTGAGGATAAATTCCATGCGTGTCCCACCCTGCCCGAAGGCCGGGAATGCCTACCGGACACCAGGGATACACCGCAATTTATTTAACTATCGTTAAATACTGTTAAGTCATTTATTGATTTAGATTCAAGATATTATGGCGTGATGCTGAACCGTTTTGCACCCTCGCGAACCGGCGGGGCCGCGGGATCGTCCGTCCAGGCCGATCGGACCCGGAACGGGACCTATTGATCGGGCATCGTACGGGGCTGTTTGCCGTCGGCGATGCGCTGAATATCCTCGAAACGCTCGCGGGGCATGGGAATACCCGCTTCGAGCGATTCCGCCATGCTCTGGGCTTCCGGTTCGCCGGGAATCAGGACGGGAAGCGCCGGGTCCGCCGCCGGGGTGGCCTTGATGGTTCGGCAGAATGTCTCCATTTGCGCGTGGTAGGCCTCCTCGCCGAGCAGGCGGGCGGGATCCAGGGCGATGAAGAAATGAGCCACCCCTTGTGGTGTCTCATCCCGGCGAAAGAGTTGATTAACGCCCGTGGCCGCCTGACCACCGGAGAGCACCCCCGACAGCATGTCCACCGCCAATGCCAATCCGTAGCCCTTGTGGCCGCCGATCGGCAGCACCCAGCCCTTCATTCCAGCCAGCGGATCGGTCGTTAGATGCCCGTCGGCATCCGCGGCCCAGCCTTCCGGGATCGTTTCGCCAGCTTCGTGGGCGTGACGCAGTTTGCTGTACGCGACCACGCTCTGCGCCATATCGAGGATGAAATCGGGACCGTCGCGGCGGGGTGCGGCGATCCCGATCGGGTTGTTGCCATGGGCGAGAGCCGCGCCGCGCCACGGCGCCATGACCGGCTGCGTATTCGTGCCCATGATCGAAACCAAGCCGGCGTCGCAGGCGCGCGCCGCATAGGGGGCGACCGGGCCGAAATGGTGACTGTTGCGGCACCCGACATAGGCCATGCCGCTTTCCTTGGCTAATCGGATGGCGGCTGCGACGCCGCGGCTGCCGATGACCGGTCCCATGCCGTTCCCGCCGTCGATAATGGCCAGGCAGGGCGACCGTTCTTCGACCGTAATCTCGGGATCGGCAACGATCGCACCGTCCAGGATGCGCTGACAGTAGATGATGACGCGGCGGGTTCCGTGCGTGCTGATGCCCATCAGGTCGCCGACCACGAGGATATCGGCGGCCGCGTCGGCGTCGTCGGCGGGTACGCCGACACGCTCGAAAGCGGCGCGGCAAACGGTGTGAAGGTCGTCTTTCGGGATGCGGATGATGTCGGTCACGATGATCTTCCAAAGCGGGGTATGGCGTAAAAGGCTATGCGTTCGGCCGCGACGGCGCAAGACGAGGGGGGACGAATGAAAAACGGGCCCCATCGAAATGGGGCCCGTGAGTCGGTCGAAATTTTCTTGAACGTCCGGGAGTGGTTAGTTCAACAAAACATTATCCAATCGGTCGAGATCGTTGATGACCTGCCATGCGCCGCCGCCGGATTCGACGCGGCCCTGCCAGTTATTCAAGCGGTTCATGTAATCCCGCGGATCGACGTTGTCGCTGCGCAATTTGGTGACGTTGAGCGCAACGACATTGACTCCGTCGAGCGGCAGGGAGATGTCGCGGATATATCCCTTCTTCAGGTCTTCGGCGAGATCCGAGAAGATCAGGATTGTCTTATTCCCCGGATTCTTCTCGGTCAGGTATTCCGAAGCCTGCAGCAGGCCGCCGGTAATATCCGTATACCGCGCCGGTCGGACCCGCTTGACGAAGGTGTTGATGGCATCGCGAAACTGGCGTTTCTCCTTGTTTGCGACGCTCGGCCGATCGTCGAAGGTGGCCTTCGCGACGATGTCCTTCTCGCTGAAGCTGCCGGTGTCGATCCGGGCGACGGCGAAGGAGTCGCCGGGATCCAGACGCGTCAGGATCACGTTGATGATCTGCTGCGCCTTCCGGAGCTCCTCGGTATAAGTCCCCGACGTATCGAGCAGCAGGTAGACGCCGCGGTTCTGCGGAGTCGCCTCGCCGCAGGCGGTCAACGCCAACAGGCCCAGAGCCGCAATACATGAGGTCAGACGTTTCATTACAGCACCTCTCTTGCTGTTGCCGGATCGTGGTCGTCCCGCATATCGGCGTGATGCGCCTTGATACGCCGTTCGAGCCACAGCGGCAGGAAGATGATCATGTCGTACAGGTCCACCAGGATCGCGCCCATGTGATGGAACACGCTGCCCAGCAGCCGCAGGAAGAGCGCCAGCGCCCGCATCAGGGCGCCTCCGACGAGTCCGAGAACGGTCCGGAGCGAGTGCACGAAGGTTTCCAGCGGAATTGCGACGAACACCAAGGCGAAGGGCAGGATGAAGCCCATCCCCATTTGAGCCGCCGTGGTGATCCACACGAAGTTGGATGCATCCACGGCCAAGCTCTGCTGGGCGCCGCGTAGCAAGGCGCTGGTGGCCAACTCGTCCTGTAACAGGATTTCCCGCATATAGGCGAGGCCGGCCTCGACGCTTGCCAACAGGAACAGGATCGAGAAGGTCGTCCAGATCATGCGGACGCGCATCTTGTCGGGCAGCGCGCTGATGACCGGGAACAGTCGGGTGATCCGAAGCGATTCCATCAGGAACAGCCCCATGGATATCTCGACCATGATGATCACCAGCGCGGCGATATCGGAAATCTTGAAGGCACCGATCGTGTTGTTGCCGCCGACCATTTCGGCCATCGGGCGCGCGATCAGATGGAAGTTGATCATGGCGCCGCCGATCGCGATAGCCAACACAAGCGCGGACACGAAGAACTGCACCAGCGACGATGAAGACAGCATGCGCGCTGCGCGATCCGACCCTTGGAGGATGTTCTCGTACTCCTCCATATGGCGGTCGATGACCTTCGCGCGATGCAGCAGGGTATTGACGTTTTTGTCCGTCGCCGAAAGCTGCTGCTGAATCTTGCGCCAATGGGGCAGCATGTTCCGCAGGAATTTGTGGCGGTCCCGCGTGGCGTCGCGATACTGATCACGGGCCTTCTGCTGCGCTTCCACCAGGGATTCGTGAATCTTGTCGAGAATATTCGCGACCATCGGGTCGCCTTTCGACGGGATGTTCGCCACCGCCTCGACGGCGTTGGCCCATCCGGGCGGCGTCGGAGGGACTTCGGCACTCTGCCTATGGTCTTCCTCGACGCTTGCGATCTGTTCCTCGATCTTGCGTTGCAGGGCCGGGCATTCGGCCAGGTCCCGCTGAACGGCTGCGTCCATTCGCTCGAATTCACGCTCGATGATATGTTCCGCGGCTTCGCGCCCGGCAGCCAGCAGAACTTCGCGGTTCCGTTCGGTCATGCGCTTTTCCGCCTTGAAGACGGAGTGCGCGGCAAGACGTAACGTCGCGTGCAGGACGCGCGCCAGTGACATGATGGCGTTATGGGCGGGTGCCCGGGTCAGATATAGGGCGATGACTGCGAGTAGTATGACCGTGAGCCAGGTCAAAACGGATCCTGACCCCGCCGACAGCGAGTTGAAGAACGGCATTGTTAACCCCCTCCATGACCGGTCGACCGTGGCCATTTGACCATCGTTCGCCAGTCACCCTCCGACATTCTCCTAGCCGAATGATTGGCCGATATTGATAACAATTCGTTAATTAAAACTAAGGTTTCGTTAATTTCGTGGTTAATCCGACTGACTCAATATTCAGTGAAATCAAATATATACGATGTATTTGAAATTCAATATTGAGTTAACTTTCATGAATACTGTCCCATCCCTTAGCGGCGAGAATAAGGCGAGACTACGGCGGGAGCGGGAATTGCGGGGACGGTACCCGGTCTGGCCCGGTCCCTTTCGGTGTCGGCGGGACGGGGCGGGGAGCGGGCAAAGTCCTGCCGGCTCCCCGGGTTTGCGGCAGTCGGCTTGACTACCGGCTCGCCATGACACCGCCGTCCACCGGCAAAATCGTGCCGGTGATCCAGGATGCTTCGTCGGAGGCCAGGAACAGAATAGCGCCGACCACATCGTCCGGCTGTCCGTTTCGGCCCAGCGGATGGAAATCATTGAAGGTCGGTAGAACGGCTTTGACTTCGTCGGGTGTCAAGAACGTGCCAAAAACCGGGGTTTCCACCACCGCCGGCGCGACCGCGTTGATCCGGATCTTCGACGGGGCGAGCTCGACCGCCAAATTTCGGACCATGGCGTGTACGCCGGCTTTCGCCGCCGAGTAAGCGCTGGAAGGGGTCGCTGTGACGGCGCGTTCCGCCCACATGGACCCCGTTTGGACAATTGCACCGCCGCCGCGCTGTTCCATCGCCCTGGCCGCTGCCTGAGCCATGAAGAACTTCCCCTTCAGTATGGTCGTGATGTAGCGGTCGAAATCCTCCTCCGTATGGTCGAGAAAGGGCGTCGGTTTGAAGATTCCGGCATTGTTTAACAGGATGTCGACGCCACCGAAGTGGGTATGGGCGATATCTACGGCACGCTCGCCGGTTTCCGGATGGCCGACATCGGCCGCCAAGGTGGCGACGTGTTTACCGGTCGGGTCGACCGCTTTGGCGGCGTCCGTAATGACGTCTTCGCGGCGGCCAAGAATAACGGCCGAACCGCCTTGTTTCACGAATCGTTGGGCCGCCCGGAAACCAATGCCGGTTCCGCCGCCCGTTATGATCGCAACTTTGTTTTCGAATTTGGTCATCATCTCTCGCTTTGTGAGTTAATCTATCGATAGATAGGGAGCTAGGCCTTGCTGAGATGCAATTCAATGCCTATCTATCGATAGGTCATAACAAGATCGTGAGAAGTGAGGGTGTAAGGATGCCTGAGATGACGAGCACACGAGACCGTATCATCGCGGCGGCCGAGGTCCGCATGCGTGACGGCGGCTATCACGGGTTCTCGTTCCGGGAGATTGCGGCGGACGTCGGCATTAAGAGCGCAAGTGTGCACCATCATTTTCCGGCCAAGGAAGACTTGGCGTTCGCCGTTGTCGACGGGTACACGGAGCGCTTTATCGAGACGCTTGGCGATCCCGCCGATCCCGGCAAGAGCCCGGGAGCTCTGATTGACCGCTACATTGATTTGTTTCGCCGGGCGTTGATCGTAGAACGCCGGATGTGCCTATGCGGCCTATTGGGATCGGAGGTAAAGGCATTGCCCGATCGGGTCAGCGTGGGCACCCGAACGTTCTTCCAGCGTCATATCGAGTGGCTGTCCAAGGTCTTTCGGTCGGCCGATCCGGCGGCAACCCAAGATGTGATCGACGCCCGGGCGATGCGGTTCGTTGCGACGCTCGAAGGCGCACTTTTGGTCGCTCAGAGCCTTGATGAGCCGGAGGTGTTCGAAAGGATCGTCAGCGCAACCTTAGCGACCCTTGATATCGGAAGTTCGGAGTAGGGCCGCATCCGGGTCCGTTCGTCAGAAATCAAGATTACCGTTTGGCGGTTGTGCGGCCGGGCAATTGGCCGATGAAGTCCGCGATCGTGTCTACCACGCCATCTTTTTCCTGGAAGGGTTCGGCGAGCGCCAACAGGATACCGATATGTCCAATGTCGTCGAGTTCGACAAGCCTGACGGGAACACGCGCTTCTTTCAGTTTCTTGGTCAACTCGATCGAATTCTCGGGCCAGACGGTCGTGTCGTCCTTACCGTGCAGCAGGAGCGAGGGCGCTTGGCCGGGCATCACGAAGGTGACGGGACGGGCTTCGTCCGGGCGTTTCGCCGTCTCGAAGATGGGCCGGAGACTGGCATATTTCAACGGGTCGAAATAATAGGGTCCGGCGAGCCCGACGAGGCCCGCGATCGACGCCATGGGAACGCCAGCGGCCGTTAGATAATGGTCGTCATAGGCGAGGAGGGCAGCGATATGGGCGCCAGCCGAATGCCCGGATAGGATGATGCGGTTCGGGTCGCCGCCGTACCGCGAGATGTTCTTACGGACCCAGGCGACGGCGGCCGCGGCGTCCTCGACGAAGGCCGGGAATCGCACCTCGGGGTAGGTCCGGTAATCGGGAACGACGGTGACATAGCCGCGCGAGGCAAAGGCCTGGCCCGCAAACCTGTAATTCTCGCGCTTTCCGTTCTTCCAGCTTCCGCCATACAGAAAAATCACGACCGGCTTCTCGCCGTTCGCATTGTCGGGCTTGTAAACATCGAGACGTTGCCGGGCCTCGGGGCCGTAGGCGATATCGACCGCGCGCTCGTGACCGTCTTCCGGCACCAACGCGTTAATTGCCGACAAGGGCGAGCAACCGGGAATGAACAAAAGAGCGGCGGCCGCGAGGCCGAAACGCAAATACTGTAGATTGTACATCATCAGCACTATCTACGTATCCAAAACCCGATTGGATGACTCAGGCTTGGGATTTAACCGGACCTAAGCTCAGATCTTGAATTTCGTCATCACCGTTTCGGACCATTCGCGCATGAATCGTTCCTTATCCGCGAAATGAACGCTCATCCAGAAATGATGCGCGCCGGCCTCCGCGGCCGCCTCGATCTTGGCCACGCAGTCGTCCACGGTGCCGACGATGGCGAATCGGTCCGCCAGATAGTCCACCAAGCCCAGGTCCTCGATCATCGTCACGTTGTCGCTGCCGGGCATCTGATGTTGATCGAACCGGTAGCGCTTCTTGGCCTCACGAATCTTGTCGAGGAACTGGCTGGGGATATGTTTGCCCTCGGTCGTGAACCGGCCGAGATGCTTCGCGCCCGACGCGAGGGAATGCTTGATCTTGTCCACCGCTTCGTCGCGGGTGTTCGCCACGCTGACCCAAGGGAACCAAGTCTTGTCGATGGCGTCATAGTCGCGCCCCGCGCGCTCCGCGCCACGCCTGATGCAGGCAAGCGCGTCCTCGATGACTTCCGGCAGCAAGCCGGTCTGAATGATCACGCCGTCGGCGACTTCACCCGCCAATTCAAGCGTCTTCGGTCCCGAGGCGGCGAGATAGACGGGAACATCCGCGGGGCCCCACGTCAGTTTCGCAGTTTCACCCTGGTAGACGGTCTCGCCGGTGGTCAGCAATTCGCGGATCGATGCGGTATAGGCGCGGGTCTCGGCCATGCGGGCAGGGCGGACACCGGCGTTGTGAACGGAACTATCGCCACTTCCGACGCCAAGCACCGCCCGCCCAGGGGCCATTTCCGCCAACGTTGCTGCCCCGGACGCGGAAACCGCAGGATGACGCGTCATCGGGTTGATCACCCGCGGCCCGAACTTCACGCGCTCGGTTTCCTGCGCGCACAGCGCGGCTGTGATGAAGACCTCTCTATAGAGAGATTGCGAATCGCCGATACCGACGGTGTCGAATCCGTTGTCTTCGGCGGTCCGGCACCAGGACAGGAACTCGTCCAGGGCGTTCGGCAAGAGGGTGACGCCGAAACCGACCCGTGTGTCTTCGCGTCGTAGCATTCTTTTTCTTCTCCTTCGAAATACGGGATCGTTCAGACCGTGGCGACCGGGGTCGCGGGCGAACCGACCGCGCCGGGCAGCCGAAGCGGCGGGGCCGTCAGCAGGAACCGCGACCGGTTGTTGGAGCGCAGCCAGCCCGCCAGTTCGGTGAGGTACCACAGTTCGCCGAGATGGATACCGAGCTTGAACAGGCAGTGTTCGTGCAACGGCAGGGCGGCGCCCCGGTCTCCGAGCCGGGGGTCCGGACCCAGGCTTGAAGATCGTTCGACGGCAAGATTATCCGAGATGATCGCAGCAACCCCGCTGTCGGTTATCCATTGCAGCAGTTTATCGTCGAAACCGTCCAGAACGGCGCAAAGTTCCCGGACCGAGTCATCCGGATCGCGTTTCATATCCAACAGCCGTTGGGACAATCCGGTGTGCAGGCAGACCATGTCACCGGTTTCCACCTCGACCTTGTCCTCGTCCATGATGCGCATAAGCGTGTCGTAACCGACGGCCTGTCGTTCGTCGCCGAGATGATGTCGCAGGTCGATCATCACGCCGCGGCCCTGCACGCAGGTTTCGGCCATCCGGTCTACGGTGAGCGCGGCGGCCCCGACCTCGCCTTGCGTCGGTTCGCCGGTATCGCTGGCGACGACCGTGTGTCCGTTGTAGTAGACCTTCTCGGGCACACCGTCGCCGTCGGCGTCGAACATGGAGCCTTTATGCGCGAAGGCGTCCCATTGGGTGGAATACTGGCTGTACAGCGTCACCGCTTCGTCACAACTGACATCTGTGAACCGAGGGTCGATCTTCGATGCCTCCATGTGGAAATAGACATGGCCATGCGAATGCACCGGTTTGAACTTCGGCGGGAAGCGCGACGCGTTCAGCACGCTGCCGCCAGGGTAGTCGAGCGGCAGACTGAGACAGAAGACCTTACCGTCACGCACCTCGGAAATGGCCTTCAAGCGCCGTTCGGGGGTAAGCAAATTCATCCGGCCATATTGATCGTCCGGTCCGAAATCGCCCCAATTGGAACCTTCTGGCCGGTTCTTCCAGCGGTTCGCCATGATTTATCTCCTTAGACCGTTGCCACAGGCGTCGCCGGCGATCCGACCGCGCCCGGCATGCGAAGCGGCGGGCCGGTGAACAGGAAGCGCGAGCGCTTGTTTTCCCGCAGCCAGCGCGCCAACGGACCGAGGTTGAACATCTCACCGAGATGGACGCCGAGCCGGAACAGGCACAGGTCGTGCAACGCCAGCAACGGTCCCGGTTCGGTCGCGTCCATCACGCCGCCCCATTCGTACTCGACGGCCCGGTTGTCGCAGACGAGGACCGCGAGGCCGCTGTCGGTGACCCATTGCCGAAGTTTTTCGTCCCGCCCGTCGAAGGCGGCGCCCGATTGGAACATGACGTCGGGATCGGGATTGCCGGCAAAATCGATCAGCATGTCGCTCCAGCCGGTATGCAGGAGCACGATATCGCCTTCCTCCACCTCGACCTGGTCGACATCCAGAATTTCCATCAGATCGTCATATCCGACCGGCTTATGCTCGGTCCCATAGTGGGCGTGCAGGTCGATCATGACGCCGCGTCCTTGGACGCAGGATTCGGCCATGTGCTCGATGCCGAGCGATGCCGCGCCAACCTCGCCCTGCGTGGGCTTGCCGGTCTCTTCGTCGACCACGGCAAAGCCGTTATAGAAGACAACCTTGGGTTTGCCGTCGCCGTGAATATCGAATTCGCCGCCGTAATGGGCGAGGGCGTCCCATTGGGTCGAATACTGGCTGTGGAAATACATCGCGTCGTCGCAGGTGGCGCTGGTCACCAACGGGTTGAACCGGCTCATCGGCTGGCAGAAGGCGATTTCGCCCTCGCGGTAGACCGGCTTCAACTCCGGCGGATGCCGCCGCGGGTTCAATGCGGTGCCGCCGGGCAGATTCAGCGGCAGACTGAGGCAGAAGTTCAGGCCCTCTTTCACCTCCGCGACCCCTTGGCGGACCTTTTCCGGCGTGAGCAGGTTGAGGCGCCCCAGTTGGTCTTCCTCGCCGAAATCACCCCAAGTCGATCCTTCGGGGCGGTGTGTCCAACGCTTGCTCACGGTTGCCGTCTCCTCTGCCTAATCGGGATGCTGTGGCGGTCTTGCCGCATATGCCGGTATGATACAGTGAATTGCGTGCAGGGTCAGATTGAGGAGAATTGCATGACGGAAGCCGACGAACGGGATCGCGCGGTTGCAGCCTCTCTAGCTCAAATCAGGGCCATTGAGGCGGCGGATGGCGTCACCGAGGCTTCGCTCGAGAGGATCAAAGGCGTGCTGCTGCAACTGGCTCAGAAGCGCGCGTTGTTCGACGGCCGGGCGTTTCCGCCGCCCGATCGGGATGGCATCAGCAACTTCTATAAATTGTCGATTGACGACGACGACCGCTATGCCTTGTATCTATCTGTCGGCCGGAAGGGCCGTGAGACCCCGCCGCACAACCACACCACCTGGGCGGTCATCGTCGGCATGTCGGGAGAAGAGGAAAACCGCATCTACACGCGCGCAGACGATGGCACGATCGAGGGTGAAGCCGAGTTGAATCAGATCGACAGCAAGGTCCTTCGCGCCGACGACGGTCTCGTCTACATGCCCGACGCGATCCATAGCATTCACGTCATCAGCGACGAACCGACCCGGCATTTCCATATGTACGGCACCGCCCTGCATGCGCTGCACGAGCGTGTTCAGTTCGACACGGAATCCGGGCGATATACCCATTTCCCGGCGATCCCGAGCATGCCCGCGAAGGCGGATGCATGACCGGGATCTTGCGCCGTTTGAGTTGTGCCCTGGTCGCGGCCGGGGTTGCTTGCTGGTCGGTCGCGGCGGCGGCGGCCGACGTCATCGTATCGACCAAGATTTGCGACCCGATTCCGGCGGGAGCGGCGATGCGGCTCTCGCCCGCGGACGATGCGGACCTGTACAAATGGGTCGATGAACCGCTGCGCCACGCGTTGAAGAAGGCCGGACATCCGATATCGGACGGCGGTAGCGTGGATGTGTATTACGCCATCACGGAAGCACCGGTCGCGTATCGGAAGGACGGACCGTCCCTGGGCCGGCTGGAGGTCGATACGACGCGAAGCGGGCAGCGCGCCCTTTTGCTGCTCAACGTCTGGTCGACCCGGGAAGACAGTATTCTGGGCGGCCGCAAGAGCAAATCCGGCTCGCGGTTTGCGACCTATCTCTTCATGACCTTCGAGATCAATGATAAGCAAACGGGGAAGTGTCTGTGGCGCGGGGAGGGTGGAACGGCCCTCGTAGGCGACCGGAAATTGCTCATTGTCCAGATTACCGACACCGTGATGGACCATCTGGGGCAGGCGGTCGACCGGAAGTCGGTCGTTGTCGATTGACAGGCCGGACTTGCCGTGAGGCCCTACGTCACACTCGTAACGGGGGCAAGCCGGGGCATCGGGCTCGCGATCGCAAACCGGTTGGCGGAGGCCGGTGGAACGGTTATCGGTGTTTCGCGTCGGCGTCCGGACGGTGATTTCCCCGGCGTCTTCTTCGAGATCGATCTTTCGAAACGGGATGCGACCGAGCAAGGCCTCCGCGACATCACGACCACGCATTCGGTCGATCATCTCGTCAACAATGCGGGATACCTGATCGCGTCGACCTTGGATGACACGACGTCGGAAGAATTCGATGCCCAGATCGCCGTCAACTTGCGCGCCTATATCCAGTGCGCCCAGGCGTGTTTGCCGGCGATGCGTGCGCAGGGACGGGGCCGGATCCTCAACATCGCCAGCCGCGCGACCCTGGGCCGGATAAAACGCACGGCCTATGCGGCGGCCAAGACGGGCGTCATCAGTCTCACCAAGACGTGGGCCCTCGAACACGCGCCGTCCGGGATTACGGTGAACACGATCGCGCCGGGCCCGATCGCAACCGAAATGTTCAAGACCAACATGCCGCCCGGCTCGCCGGAGTATGAAACCGTCATCGCCGGCATCCCCATGAACCGTATGGGCACGCCGGAAGAGATCGCGGCCGCCGTCGATTTCTTCCTGAGCGATGATGCAAGCTTCGTGACGGGTCAGACGCTGTATGTCTGCGGCGGCGGCAGCGTCGGATAAAGAAGGGTTAGACGCCGATGACTTCAGGAGATCCCGTGCCAAGCATACCGGAGGCCGATGCGACCGGCGAGATAGCGGCGCTTTACGAGGATATACGGCAGACGCTTGGCGTGCCGTTGGTCAATCTGATCTGGCGGAACCTTGCGACGATCCCCGGCGCGCTTGATTGGGCATGGACCACGCTGAAACCGGTCTACGAGGATGGCGGCATCCAAGCCGAAGCTCGCGCATTGCGCATGGGCCTGGCCCTGCCGGAGGTTGCCGCACTCAATCCGTCCGCGCTCTCGGAGGCGGGGCTGTCGGCGGCCGACCTGACGACGATCGAGACCATTCTCGATTCCTACGAACGGAGCAATCCGTTGAACCTTGTCGCGATCGGTGCGTTGCTCGTGTTGTTGCAGGGTAGGTCCGACGAGGCGGCGGCGGCACCGGCCGAGCCTGTCACGGAACCGCCCGTCTCGGGAGATTTGCCCTCTTTGTTGTCGTTCGACGACATGACGGCGGAGACGGCGGACCTCGCCCGCGCGGTAAATGCGCTGGGCGCGCGCGGACGGACACATATCATGGTCAGCATGCCGCGCCATCTCGCTCATTGGCCCGCTTATCTCGACCTTTACCGGTCGGTTATTTCGCCGTTGGACGCCGACGGGCGGCTCGCGGCGAGCATCGATGCGGTGATTGCTGATGGACGGTCTCGCGGGGCCTTGCTGGCGCCCCGATTGGCCGATGCTTCCGAGCCGCAAGGCGAAGCCAGGGCCGCAACGGTGGCAACGCTCGAGGACTTCTACGAGAACGCAATTGCCCGCATGATCCCCGTGGTCGGTCTGCTCAAAAAAGCGACGCTTTCTCCTTAGCGGGCAAAAGAAAACGGGCGGCCATTGAAGCAGCCGCCCGCATCGCTTCTTACCGGAGAGCGGTCTACTTGCCGAAGAGCTTCTTCAGGCCTTTCTCCGCTTCGCCCGCACCTTCCTTCAAGACTTTGCCGGCATCGCCGCCTTTCTCCAGGGACTTCTGAATCCCCGCCGCGGCGCCGCCCAACTCCTTGCCGAGCGCATCTTTAATGGCGCCGACATCCAGCTTGCCGACAGCACTCGTCGCTGCCGTGCTGATCGCGGCGATTACCTTTTGCGCAACTTCCGCCGGGGTGGCGCCTGAATTCTTGCCACCTTCCTTGCCGATGTCCTTGAGATGGATGTTCGGCAGCGATGCGCCGGTCGACTGGCCCTTCAGGAAGTCGGCGCTGACATTCACCTTGCCGTCGCGGACATAGACATTCTCGATGACCAGTTTCGGACCGCCACTGTCGTCGCCGCCGCTTGACGAACCACCGCTGCCACCGCCGGAAGACGCGCCGCCGGCGGCCTTTTCCACATTCTTCTGGATCGTGCCGATATTGCTGCCACCCGAGCCGAACTCATAGGTGACCTGCGGCGCGGCGATCACGACTTCCTTCACGACAATGACGTCCGACGTGACGGTCGTGGGATCGACCTTGACGCTGACTTCGCCGAGTTTGAGTGCGGAATCCGTGTTGAAGCCAGCCGGGTTGCCAACCGTCAAGCCGCGTATGCCGGCCTGGCCATCGGTGAGCTTGTCCACATCGACTGCGTCGAGGCTCACGCTGACCTGCGTCACTTCGGAACCGGCCTCTTCGACCGCCGTCTTAATAATGGACCCTAAATTCGACCACACGAAATACAGCCCGCCGGCAACGATGACGACGAGTACCGCCAGTCCAATAAGAACCTTTTTCATATCTAATCTCTATTCCTGTCTCTAACCCAAGTGCCCTGCCCGTGCGGGGCGCACTGTACCCGCCGGAACCTATGACTGCACGAAAATATGGCGTCCGTATGATGCCAAATTACCGTAGCGCGAACCAATCCATGACGACGGAATTGCCGACTCCGCGGGGACACAAAAAAGCCTCGCCGGACGAATGCCCGGCGAGGCGGAGGCTTCAGCCACTGGGAGGAGGCTGGAGTAAAACTCTTTTACCGGCCCTGATGAAGGATCCGGCGCAGACCGTGGACCAAAAACTCGGCCCGGGCCCGGCTGGCCCTGCTGATCACGCTGGCAATTTCGTCGTCGGTGGGCAGCGCGCCGTTCGGCAGCGGGGCCAACCCTTTGATGTCTCGGTTATACGGCATATTTCGAACTCCTAAGCTTGCATCCAATATTCAGAGAAATTTAACTGTAACAGTCCGCATCTTCTGGCAAGCGTTTAACGATTGTTAATGATATCGCCTATATTCCCTAGTGTTGCTAAGGTATATAGGCTTGATTCCTTGCCTGGACAAACGATCATTTTTCATGTTCAATTTTAGAAAATCTAAAGTTAGGAATATTTGATGGCGACCCGCTTGCCGCCGCTGAACGCGCTCCGGGCATTCGATGCGTCCGCACGCCACCGTAGTTTCACGCGGGCGGCCGAGGATTTGAGCGTGACCCCGGCGGCCATAAGCCACCAAATCAAGGGGCTCGAGGAGTATCTCGGTGCGAAACTGTTCCGCCGCGCCAAGGGGACACTCATGCTCACCGAGGCGGGGCAACGCATCATGCCCGGCGTCCGCAAGGGGTTTTCGGCCTTCGAGGAGGCGATGGAGAATTTCGGACTGTACGACCAGACGGGACAGATCAACGTGGCGGTGACGCCGTCCTTCGGTGCGAAATGGCTGATTCCCCGCTTGGAACACTTCAACGCGGCGCATCCGGAGATCGATATCCGGATTTCGACCACGATGGAGATCATCGATTACGAGCAGGAAGGGGTCGATATCGGCATCCGCTTCGGACGCGGCGAATATCCCGGTTTGGTGGTCGAACCGTTGCTCAGTTCCGAGGTCACGCCCGTTTGCAGTCCGGAGCTCTTGCAGGGCGACCACCCAAAGCTCGAGAAGCCGAGCGACCTGCGGCATTTCACGCTGTTGCACGATGAGAGCCCCTTGCTGGACGAAGCGCATCCGAATTGGGCCATGTGGTTGTTGGCGGCAGGCGTCACCGACGTGGATGCGAGTCACGGCATGCGCTTTGACAGCGCAAGCTCGGCCATCAGCGCCGCGATCGAAGGGGTCGGGGTCGCGCTCGGACGCACCGCCCTGATCGGCCGCGATATCGCCGCGGGCCGGTTGGTGCGGCTGTTCAAGCTCAGCCTGCCGATCCGCTTCGGCTACTATGTCGTCTATCCCGAGCGTAGTCGCAATCGTCCGAAGGTCATGACCTTCCGCGACTGGTTGTTCGAGGAAGTCCGCGAGCCGGGCTAGGGTATCGCCCGGCGCGCTGCGACATCTCCCGCCAGCTGTTCCAGGGCTGCTTCGGATGCTTCCCAATCGATGCAGCCGTCCGTGATGCTCTGGCCGTAGGTTAGCGCTTGCCCGGGCACCAAATCCTGGCGGCCGCCGACCAAATTGCTCTCCGCCATGACCCCGATGATCCGCCCGTCGCCGTCGGCGATCTGTCGGCCGACATCCGCGAGGACATTTGGCTGGTTTTCCGGCCTTTTTGCGCTGTTGGCGTGGCTTGCATCGATCATCACCGCCGGCTGCAGCCCCGACTTCACAGCGATCGCGCAGGCGTCGTTGACACTGTCGGCGTCATAATTCGGCTTGCGGCCACCGCGGAGGATGATGTGGCAATCCGTGTTGCCGGCGGTGGCGGCGATGGCGGACCGGCCGTCCTTGGTCACCGCCATGAAATGATGCGGATGGGAGGCCGAACTCACGGCGTCGACCGCGATCTGGACGTTGCCGTTGGTGCCGTTCTTGAAGCCGACCGGGCAGGACACGCCGGACGCCAACTCACGGTGGACCTGACTTTCCGTCGTCCGGGCGCCGATCGCGGCCCAGGACACGAGATCCGCGATGTATTGCGGCGTGGTCATCTCCAGGAATTCGCAGCCCGCCGGCAGGCCGAGCGCGTTGATGTCGAGCAGCAGCTTCCGGGCAAGCCGCAAGCCTTGCTCAATCTCGAAACTGCCGTCCAGGTTCGGGTCGTTGACCAGGCCTTTCCAGCCGACCGTGGTGCGCGGTTTCTCGAAATAGACCCGCATGATGACCTCCAGCGTGTCTGCATGACGGTCGCGCAGCGCGGCCAGACGCTCTGCGTAGTCCATGGCCGCTTTTGGATCGTGTATCGAGCAGGGGCCGATGATCACGGCCAGCCGGTCGTCCTGCCGGTGGATGATGCGCTGGATCGCGCTGCGCGCCCCGGTCACGGTGCGGGTCACCGCAGCGTCGCGCGGCAACTCGCCCATGACCTGGGCCGGGGTGTCGAGGGGTTTGATTTCGCGAATGCGAATGTCGTCTGTCGTGTCGAGCACGGCGTAAACTCCTTGTTTATGCGTCACGCCGGCGGCACAAAAAAACCGCCAGGGACTGGCGGTTCTGAGACTTTCTTCGGTCTTTGGTTTAGACCAAACGCATCCCTTCCGCCGCCAAAGGCTTCGGATAGCCAAAAAACCAAAAATAGGACGTGGCGGTCGAGTGATGCATAGCCGGTTAAATAGTACCGCCGGATCGGTTTGTCCACGGTTCATTTCCGGCAATGCGCGACCGGCGGTTCGTTACGCGGTTCGTTACCCGGTTGGCGTGTGGCCCGGCTGCCCGTATAAGATGCCGCCCAGCCGATAACAACAGCCGACCAAGGACGACAATGAGCGCAAATGCCAAATCCGTTGATATGACCCCGCCGAAAGAGGCGGATGTCGCCACATCCGTTGACGACGCCATCGCCTCCCGGCGGTCGATCCGTGCCTTCTTGCCGACCCCGGTGCCCCGCCATTTGATGGAGCATATCCTGGAAGTGTCGGCGCGGGCGCCGAGCGGCACGAACATGCAGCCGTGGAAGGTTTATGTCGCCGCAGGCGCCGCGAAGGAACGCATGTCGCAGGCGATCCTGGATGCGTTCGAAGCGGGCGAGGTGCATAAGCGGAGCTGGAAATACTACCCGGACGAATTCTTCGAACCTTACAAGTCGCGCCGCCGTAAGGTCGGCTGGGACCTCTACGGCACGCTCGGGATCGAGCGCGGCGAGACCGAGAAGATGAAGGCGGCACGGGCCCGGAACTACGTCTTTTTCGACGCGCCGGTCGGCCTGATCTTCGCCATCGACGACAAGCTAGAAATCGGCAGTTGGCTCGACTACGGCATGTTCATGGAGAACATCATGATCTCGGCACGCGGCCATGGCCTGCACACGATCCCGCAAGCCGCTTTCAGCGACTACCACGCGATAATCCGGGAACATCTGGGCATCCCCGAGGATCACACGATCATTTGCGGCATGTCGGTGGGCTATGCGGATTTGGACGCGCAGGTGAACCAGTTCAGCACCGAGCGCGCGCCGGTAGAGGGTTTCGCGACCTTTATCGATTATCCGGCTTAGGCGGGGGTACGCGTGGGGGTAAGGCCGCCGTTTGCGCCCGGCTGTATCGCCGGAAATGAGTCAGCAACTGCCTGACATCTGGGTTGAGTGCGTCCCACAACGCCATCTGTGATGGCGATTGCCGGCGCATGTGGTGCCGGAAGTCCGCGCAGTACCGGTTTTCCATGCGCCGCCTGAACAGGACGATGGAGCGGGACTTCTTCGGCACGTCGAAATCCTGGTAAGCCTGTTCCTCGAACAGCGACGCCTCGCATTCGAGGTCCAACTGTCGGCCCGTCGCGATACGGCCCTGCAGATGCTGCCCGCCATGGCCCGCCAACTCGTGAACGATGATGGCGGCCAGTTCCGGCACCGGCCATTTGACGCCGAACTGGTTGATCACCACGACGAATTCCTTGCCGTCGCTCAACTTCACGCCGCGCTTGCGGAGGAAGTCCGGGAGGAAGAGGGCCACGTTCTGCGTGTTCAGGCCGGTGCGGCTACGGAAATTGTTCGGAAAATACGCCAGAAGGACGAGACCACGTCGTTTCAGGGCGTCGATCCGGCGGGCATTGCGGGGGGACCGGTCGTAGATCAACTCGATCGCGGCGGCGATCTTGTCGAGGCTTTCCGCCGCCGGCGGTACGGAGACATCGAACCGACTGTTGGTGGTCGGGGCGAAGGCCATCAGCCGCATGCCGCGATGGACGCGATCCATCACCGGGTCGGCATGGCCGATCTCGGTCGGCAGCAAGACTCCCCAGAGTCCGCCGAGAATCAGGCAAAGTCGGGCAATCCGGCCATTGATGAATGACAGACGAGGCATAATTGAGGATTGTAGGGAGCGGGGATTAACGTGAGGTTGATGCCCAGCCTATACGTGTCGGATTTGCAGGGATCGAGACCCAAAAGGAGAGAATTTCACATGGCCAAGAAAGAAGCAGCAGTGATTGTCGGAAGCGGCCGGGGGCTCAGCGCGTCGTTGGCGCGTCTGTTCGCCCGCGAGGGGATACAGGTATCCCTGGCGGCCCGGGACGTGGATAAGCTCGCGGATCTGGCCAACGAAACCGAGGCCGCGGTCTATCCCTGCGACGCGAGCCAGCCGGCGGATGTCGAGAAGCTTTTCGCCGGCCTGGTGGAAAGCGGCGGCGTGCCGGATATCGTGGTCTACAACGCCAGCAACCGCGGGGGCCGCGGCCCGATCGTCGACCTCGACCCCGAGGCGGTGCGCCAAGCGATTCTGGTGACCTGCTATGGCGGCTTCCTCGTCGGGCAGGTGGCTGCGCGGCTCATGATGGAGCGAGGCCAAGGCACGATCCTGTTTACCGGCGCATCGGCGAGCTACAAGGGCTATCCAAACTCGTCCTCTTTCGCGATGGGCAAGTTCGGACTGCGCGGGTTGGCGCAGAGCATGGCGCGGGAACTCGCCCCCAAGAATATCCATGTGGCGCATTTTCCGATCGACGGCGGGATCCGCCAAGGCGACGACGATCCGCGGATCGAAGGACGGCCGGAAGACGGCTTGCTCCATCCGGATGCGATCGCCGAAACCTATCTGCATGTGCATCGTCAGCACCGCAGCGCTTGGAGCTGGGAGGTCGAACTCCGGCCCTGGACCGAATCCTTCTAGGGCAGCAGTCTAGCGGATACTCGCCATCATGCGGCCGGCGAATTCGTCGATCTTGTTCTGATCGATCCAGCGGGCGACCACCACAAGGTCCAGCGCCGGATCGAGCCAAATGATGCTGGTGCCTGCGCCGACGGCGAAGAAGCTGCTTTCCGGCGCATTGGCGTAGTAGGACCGGTCCGGGTTGAGCCACCAGAGCAAGCCGTAGCCCGCGTTGATGTCGCAGGGCGCGTGCAGGGCGTCGACATAATCGGCGGGCAGAATTTCGGCGCCTTGCCATTGCCCGTTCTGCAGGATCAATTGCCCGACGCGGGCGTGATCGAGCGTGCTGATCCAAAGACCGCCGCCCCAATGCGAGCCGCCGGGCACCGATTGCATCTCGCTGCCGTCCAACTCGATGGTGGAATTGCGGTATCCGTGCCATTCCCAGTCGCTGGACGCGCCGATCGGGTCCATTACGCGCTCGCGCAGGACGTCGGGCAGGGGCCGCCGGAAAAGCTGCATCAGCGACAGCGAGAAGCGATTGACCCGGACGTCGTTGTATTCCCAATAGGTTCCCGGCGCCTGCAAGTCGCGGTGCTGTCCCTTCCGCGAGTTATCCGCCCCGGCGCCGACCTGCCGGTTACGGTCGATCAGGTCCGACTTGGTCCACAGTTCGCCTTCCCACTCGCTGGTCTGGGTCAGCATGTGCCGCCAGGTGATGCCGCGGTTCTGCGGCGCGGCATAGCCGTCGTCGAGCGCGTAGTCGTGGATCGGATCGTCCAGGTCGTTGATCAGCTTGTCCTTGAGAGCGATGCCCGTCAGGATCGAGAGATAACTCTTGGCGATGCTAAAGGTCATGTCCGCGCGGGCGACGTCGCCCCAGGCCGCGACGAACTTGCCGCCGCGCATCACGACCCCGTTCGGCCCGGTGCGGGGCTTGGTAGGACCCAGGACTTCGTTCCAGGGCGGCGGTTCGATATCGCCTGATGCGGCGAGGCCCTCGCTCAGGTCGTAAGGCCAGGGCGTTTCCGCCTCGGTCTCCGCATATTGGATAGCGTCCTGTAGTTTTTCGGGATCAAATCCACAATCCGCCGGGTCGGCACAGGTCATCGGATCGATTGCGCCGGCGATATCCCTCAAGTCGTCCATTTGTCCGCTCTCCCCTTCACCGAATAGTATCCGTTAGGCCGCGACGGCATGTGTCAAAGAATGAACCGAATTGGTGGAGGGAACAATGGCGACGGAAACGCAATCGGATGCATCAAGCCCGGTTCTACTGGACTTCGACGATCGTGGCGATGCCGGCCGCATCGCGCGAATTACCTTCAACAATCCGGAGAAGCGGAATGCGCTCGGCCTCGCAGGCAAGGAGAAGTTCATCGAGGTGATGACGGGCCTCAAGCACGACGAAAGCCTACGCGCGGTCGTTTTGACCGGGGCCGGCGACCGGTCCTTCGTCGGCGGGACCAATCTCGCCGAGATGGCGAATTTCGACCTCGACGACGCCGAAGGCTCCTCGACGAAGACTCATCGTGTGTGCGATGCGGTGCGCACATTTCCGGTGCCGGTGATTGCCCGGATCAACGGCTACTGCTTCGGCTCCGGCATGGAGATCGCCGCCTGCGCCGACATGCGGGTCGGTGCGGATCACGCCAAGTTCGGCATGCCCGAGACCCGCTTCGGCATCCCATCCGGCATGGAGGCGTCGATCCTGCCGCAAATCATCGGCTGGGGTAAGGCGGTCGAATTGGTGCTGACCGGCGACCATATCGATGCGGACGAAGCCTATCGCATCGGATTCCTGCAGCGCCTGGTGCCGACGGCGGGGTTGGACGATGCGGTGGAGAGCTGGATTCAGTCATTGCTGGCGTGCGGCCCGTTGGCGGTGCGGATCCAGAAACGCCTGATCATCGATTGGGACCGGATGTCGACGACCGACGGCGCCCGGGCGGGCATCCAGGCTTACGTGGACTCGTACCGGACCGACGAGCCCAAGCGTATGATGACGGCCTTCCTGAACCGGAAGAAATAACGGCAGAAAGAGAGCAAAAATGACCGATATCCAGTTCGGCCTGATGATCCGCGGCCAGTTTCCACAGGACGAGGACATGGGCGCGCGGTTCGAGGAGATGGCGGAACAGGTCCGTCTGATCGACCGGCTTGGCTTCGCGTCGCTAACGAAGGGGATGCATTACTCGTCGCATCCGCTGCAG
Source organism: Alphaproteobacteria bacterium (assembly GCA_965228425.1). Classification (GTDB taxonomy): domain Bacteria; phylum Pseudomonadota; class Alphaproteobacteria; order UBA8366; family UBA8366; genus JAJFJD01. Next base: position 3,012,563 of record OZ245815.1, read on the forward strand.
GCGTTCAACCAGACCGTCTTTCATTCGCGCATGGCGGCGGAATCGCAGAACCTCCGGCTCAATTTCGGGATCATCCTGTTATCCCTGCATAAGCCCCTGGATATCGCCGAACAGCTCGCCTCGCTCGACGTCATGACGAAGGGGCGGGTGATCTTCGGCGCGGCGCTCGGCTACCGGGAGGTCGAACTGGCGGCCTTCGGCGTCGAGCGGAAGCAGATCGTCCGGCGGTTCACCGAGAATATCGAGGCCATCAAGCGATTGTGGACCGAAGACAAAGTGTCCATGAAAGGCACCTATTTCGACCTGCTGGACGCCAATGTGTCGGTCAAACCGGTACAGAAACCGCGTCCGCCGATCTGGATCGGCGCCAACGCGGACCCGGCGATCGAGCGGGCGGCGCGGATCGGCGATTGCTGGTACGTCAATCCGCATAACCGGATGGACACGATCCACAAGCAGATCGACGTCTACAAGCGGGCCTTGGACGACGCCGGCAAGCCCTTCCCGGAGGAGTTCCCCGGACGCCGCGAGTGTTTCGTCGCGAGCTCGCGCGAGGAGGCAATCCGGCTATGCCGGCCGTATCTCGCCAAGAAATACGAGGTTTATCACGCCTGGGGTCAGGACAAGGTGATGCCCGAGGGGGACAACGACCTGGGACTCGATTTTGACGAGTTGATCAAAGACCGCTTCTTCCTGGGCGGGCCGGACGAGGTCGCGGAACAAATCATCGACTACACGAAACAGACCGGCATCAACCATCATGTCCTGAGCTGCCAGTGGCCCGGTATGCCGCAGAACCTGGTATTGGACACGCTGCAACTGCTGGCGGAAGAGGTGTTCCCGCGCGTGCGTCAGGGCGTTTGACGCGGCATCCTCAGGCGTTGCTCACTCGGCTGCGTCCGCACTGGTTTTCCAGGCGCCGATTTCCGGTTTCGACAGGCCGAGATGGTCGCGCAGGGTATTGCCGGTGTAGTCCTTGCGGTAGATGCCGCGTTTCTGCAATTCCGGAACCACGTATTTCACGAAATCCTCGAAGGATCCGGGCTGGTGGGTTGGCCCGATGACGAATCCGTCGCAGGCGGGAGCGGTAAACCACTCCTCCATCATGTCGGCGATTTCCTTCGGTCCGCCGATCCATTTCGTGTTGAGCAGGCCGCGTCGGGTGATCCGCATGAAATCGCGCACCGTCGGGTTCTGGATGCCGGTCGACGTGACGCGGTCGCGGAGGGCGTGCATGCCCTGAATGCTGGCGATTTCCTCTTCGGTGAACGGCTCGTCCAGCCCTTTGGTCGCGAAATCGAAGTTGAGGGCTTCGGAAAGCAGTGAGAGCTGATCGATGTCGGTGGTCAGCTTGTCGTAGGCGGCCTTTTTGTCCTCCGCTTCCGACTTCGACTCACCGGTCATGATGTAGGCCAGGCTCGTGATCTTCATGTGATCCGGATTCCGCCCGAGAGCGGCGGCGGACGCCTTGAGCTCCGCATAACGTTGTTTTCCTGATTCCACGTCGGGATAGACCACGAAGATCAACTCGCCCCAGCGGGCCGCGAACTGCTTGCCGCGGCCGCTCTGTCCCGCTTGGATCACGACCGGATGGCCTTGCGGCGAGCGCGGCACCGTGAACGGGCCGCGGGACTTGAGGAACTCGCCCTCATAGTCGAGCCGGCGGACTTTGTCCGGATGGGCGTAGAGGTTGTTGGCCTTATCGGCAACGATCGCGTCGTCGTCCCAGCTATCCCAATGACCGAGAACAGCCTCCAGGAATTCGTCGGCGCGGTCGTAGCGCGTGTCGTGTTCGATGACGCCTTCGCGGCCCATATTGCGGGCTTCGTTGTCGTTGACCGACGTGACGACATTCCAGGCGGCCCGGCCGCGCGTCATCAGATCGACCGTCTGGAACACGCGCGCCACATGAAAGGGTTCGTAGTAGGTCGTGGAATAGGTGGCGCCGAAGCCGAGTTTCTCGGTCACCGCCGCCATCGTCATCAGGCAGGCCACCGGATCCATCTTCACGCAGCGGATCCCGTTTTCCACCGTATGGGCGTGATCGCCGGAATACATGTCGGGCATGGCAAGCCGGTCGTCGAAGAAGCCGATATCGAACTTTCCGGCCTCCAGGACCCGCGCGATATGCTGGTAGTAGTCGGGCGAGTACGTGTCGGTCCGCGCGTCGGGATGCCGCCAGGACGCCGGGAGCGTCGTGCAATTCTGCGCCTGAAGGAAGGCCACGAGATTAAGTTGCCGCATGGGAGCCGCCTTTCGCCGATAAAGTTCGGTCTACGGTAAAGCAAACCGGCGCGTGCGGTAAAACCGGCGGCGCGCGGTTCTTATTGGACGGCGTCGAAGGTGTTCTACGGGGCGACCTTGATAACGCGGCAGAACCCGCCCTCGGCCTTGATGCTGGCGCAAAGGGCCAGGGAGGCCGAGCGCGTGGGCACGGGATCGGCCAGCAACCGATACAACGTTCGCTTCGGCGTACCCAACTCGACCGGCTGAACGGCGTATCGCGTCCGCCCTTCCAGCGAGGCGTACTGGCGCCCGAAGATCGTCCACGCGCGATCGGCCTTCTCGCGACTGGAGAAGGAGCCGATATGGACGCCATACCCGCCTTTTTTCGCCGGCTGCTTCAAGTGCGGCGGTTCGGTCTTTGGCGGCGCAGGGGTAGGCTTTTCGACCAGGGGCATGCGAAGCGCGATCGGCGTGTCGTCGCGGCTGGCCACAAGCGTCCGTTTCGACGGCGCCGGGATTTCCGCATTCGTCTTCGAGCTTTCCGACGGCCGCGTCAGGCCGAGCGGCGGATTGGTCGCAGCGACCTTCTCCGGTTGGACACGGGGCAGGCTATTGCCGTTCTGATCCCATTTGGCGATGGCCGCGTTCGACCAGCCGCCGGGCAGCGATTCGGAACCTTCAGACGCGATGCGCGGCGTGTTCCCGGCCTTGAAGGACAACAGGGTCCGTACGACCTCCTCGCCGTTTGCATTGGTCTCGGTCGTCGACACGGTGCTGTTCAAGGCGGGGGCGTAATAGGATTCGACCTTCTGGCCGTCGCTGCGCCGGCAAAATACCGGAAAGGCCGCGAAGTCGCCGGCCGGAACCGAAACATGCCGGGGATGGCCGGTGTAACAATTCCAAACGAAGAGGGCATGCCCCCGTTCCCCGCCGACGCGAACCGCCGATTTATACGTCAGCTTGTTGCCGGCCTTGAGCGGAAACAGGCTGCCGGTCCATTCCACGATGCGGCGCTCACCGGTTGACAGGTCGGCTTTTTGCCATCGGATCGGTGGCAGCAGCGGATCGTACATCGTCGTCTGGCGGTGGCCGAGGGTGCTTTCCCAGCTGATCAACCCATCCTGGATCGAGACGACGGTCCATTTTTCCCGAGGGTTATCGAAGACGTATTCGTCGCCCTTGGCATAGGTGGGCAGCTCCGCCGGCGGCAAGTCCGTTTGCAGCGAATCGGTAAAGGGAACCTCGGCATCGCGTTGCAGCCCACAGGCTGCAAGCAATGCTGCCAAGCAAATCGGCGACAACAGCCGACCCCACATCGTCCCGACCTCCCACTTTCGTTACCGACACTATAGAAAATTATTTCACCGGCGTCTTCCATGACAAATAGAGCCGTGTCGGTCCGGGCCTACAGCGGCGCAAGGCAAAATTAACGGATCGCGCGTAGGCTCAAGATATTTGCTCAAGGCTTTGGTTCGGCCGGACTTTTTACCGCCGGCCCGGTTACCCGCAACACCTTGGGCTAGAACGGAATCCTTTTCGAGTGATCATAGTCACTTCGAGTTTACTCACAAAGTGGTTCACTACCACTTGTTTGAGGGTGGAACGATTGCACAGAGAAATCATGATCAGCGAGCAGGAAAGTTGGCGCCTGGCTAAGATGCTGATCGAAGAGCATGGGGAAAAAGCTCTTCGGCATGCCCGCAATAATGCGGAAAAGCTGCTGTTCGGCGATGATATAGAAGGCGGCGCCGCCTGGATGCGGGTGGCACGGGCGGTCGGTACGCTGCTCGAGAACCAATGGACCGGTAGAGTCCACTGAAATCTCAGTGGATTTGCGAATTCCTTCCTAAATCTCCCATAAATCCAACAATCTGCCCGTAATCGTCTCAAATTTTTTGACGATTCTCCTGATTTTGTGATCGGGCCGTGATCGTCATCACAGTCCGTATGGTTAAGATTTGAGAAACTATGTCTGCGCTTAACATAGCAAGGGGAAGGGTAGCCGTGTTCGTAAAGCCAGATGTGCACATCATCGCCAGGATGCTGATCCACCAGCATGGTGCTCAAAGCCATACGTTGGCCATCGAGAAAGCCGATGAATTGAGCGCCGAAGGGAACTCCGGTGGCTTTGCCTATTGGACGCGCGTTATCCAAGCCATCGAAGAAGAACTGGATACCCCTTTAAGCACCACGATTCACTAGGTATTCGCAGGCGGTCCGGCTTTCGGACGGCATTATTCCGCCCGCAAGGGCCTTGCATTGCAGGCAATTGGGATAAGGCGCTCGTTTCGAGTGCAGATCGATAGAAAGACAAGAGAAAGCCCCGCCACAAATGGCGGGGCTTTCTTCTTAATCAAACCCGTTAACCGGGCTCTCCCCAATTTACCGGCCCGGGCGAGTGCCCCAGGCCAGGTCGCTACGCCGCATCCGTGATCGCCGGCGGATACCCTTACGGGACCGCAGCGACCGTCTATCACCTCTAAATGCCCGCACAGACTAGCCGCATCCGGTGCGGCGCTCAGTGAGCGACGTCACAAGGCTTCAAGTTTATTGGATCATCGGTTAGGGGACGGAGAGGGCCCAGGCTGCAAAGTAACAGGCTATGAGAGAGCGAATTTACAAGTATTAGGAATGCTTTATCACAATTAACCATAATACAGTTCCTATTCCTACACTTGAACCAAAGACATATGTCTTATTAATAAAGTATTAATCCAAAATTTAAGTGACATTTGCGAAGCATTAATACTAGCATTTCAGTTGTCAGGGAGTGGCGCAAATGGGGAAACAAATGGATCAAGTGCGTATTTACTTAGTAGGGGGCTCGAACCTCTTCCGGCACGGACTGCGGAGCTACCTCGATGGCGGGGACTTCGAGATCCTGGGCGAGGCGGACGGGCACACCGAATTCTTGAACGCGAAGGACCGCATGTCGGATCCGGACCTGGTGTTGTATGCCAAATCCGAAGCCGACCAAGATCCGGCGACGGCAATCCGGGAAATGCGCGAGCGGATGGGCGACACGCAATTCCTGGTGATGGCGGAAAGCCTTTTGCCGGCGGAATTCAGCGACTGCCTGGGCGCCGGGATCAGCGGTTATCTGCTGAGTGATATTTCCCGCGATGCATTGTTGCATTCCATCAAGCTGATCATGCTGGGCGAGAAGGTTTTTGCCACCGAGTTGGCCAAAATATGGATGAGCGGCGGTCTCGATCGTAAGCTGCAATGCGCTAAGAAGCTGGAACACAGCCTCACCAACCGGGAGAGCGAGATCCTCAGCTGCCTGTTGGAAGGTGACTCAAACAAACTCATCGCGCGCCGCCTCGAGATCACGGAATCGACCGTCAAAATTCACATGAAATCCTTACTTCGGAAGATCAACGTTCAGAACCGCACGCAGGCAGCGATCTGGGCGATGGAATCCGGCTTTAATTCGGATGCAGCAGGTTTGTCGAATTGATTTAGACGTTCTAGGGACAACACGGCATTACCGTCCCGACCCGCGATAAACGCAAAAGATAGTCGATTTATAGAAGAACGGCCTGGCGTCCCATATGCGACGCCAGGCCGTAATTTTGCGCGCCGACGGGTTAGTCGACTTCGAGGGCGCCTTTACCCGCGATCTTGCGGGCGATGACCACGGTGGCGACGCTCAGGAACGCGATCAGCACCGAGATCGCCGCGGCATGCTCGACCGCACCGTCATCCAGGAATTGGAAGACCGCGACGGCCATCGTCTCCGTACCCGGCTGCGCGAGCAGGATCGACATCGCCAGTTCCCGCAGCGAGATCGAGAAGATCAGCACCCAGGCGACCCAGATACCCGTCTTCATAAGCGGGATCGTGATGTCCCATACCATGCGTGCCCAGGACGCGCCGGCGATGCGGGCGGCCTCCTCCAACTCTTCCATGATCTGCTTGATCGCGTTGCGCAGGAAGATGAAGGCGAAGGGGATCTTCTTCGCCATATAGGCAACGAAGAGGATCCACAACGTTCCGTAGATCCAGTTGATGTAGCCGATCAGGATGCCGACGCCCATGGCAACCGCCGGGAAACCGAAGGTAATCATAATGATCACCGTGACCGACCCGCGGCCCACGATTTCCGTGCGTTCGACGATCCAGACATAGGCGATGCCCAATAAGACGCACAGCGTGGCCGTGCTGATCGAGAGGATGAAACTGTTCTCGATGGACTGCAGCACGATGAAGGAGTCGTCGAAGAAGATTTCGTAATTCTCCAACACCATGTTCTTGAATTCGATCGGCGCGCCGAAGGTGTTCAGCAAGGACAGGATCACGAGGCCCGCCATCGGCAACAGCACACTGAACGTGATGATGATGAAACAGACGCCGAAGGCCGCCCAGCGCCAGGGCCCCAGGTCCGTGGCCCGGGCCTGTCCGGCCTTGCCGGTCAATGTCGTATACCGTCCGCGTCCAAGCCACCATTTCTGCACGAACAGGCAGGCGGCGGTGAAGAATACGATCGGCACGGCGACGGCCGCCGCCAACTCGAACTTCGGCGGATGCAGAATAAGTGTGTAGATTTTTGTCGTGAGGACATGGAAGCCGCCGGCGAATCCCAGGGCGGCCGGCGCGCCGAACGACGCCAATGCGTCCAGGATACAGAGAATGGCGCCCGATAGGACCGCCGGGGTGACCAGCGGCAACGTAATCGACATCGCCGTGCGAAGCCGGCCGGCGCCCAAGTTCCGCGCCGCTTCCTCGTAGGACGGATCCATGTTGTCCAGGGATGCGCTCACCGCGAACAGCACAAGCGGATAGAAATGCATAACCAGGACGAAGACGAGGCCTTCCATCGTGAAGATGTCGAGGGGCGGGGAATCGAGATTGAACCAGGAAACCAGAGTCTTGTTGATCAAGCCCGAGTTGGGCGCCATCAGGAAGATCCATCCGATGGTGCCGATGAAGGAGGGGATCACGAAGGCGATCCCGGCAAAGGCCCGGACGAACAGTTTGCCGGGCATGTTCGTGCGCGACACCAGCCACGCCATGGGCAGGCCCAGCACAAGACAGCCCAAGGGGACCAAGACGCCCAGCAAAAGCGTGTTCAGCAACGCGCTGAACAGGTCCTTGCGCTGCATGACCTCGATGTAATTCGCCGCCGTCAGCCCGCCTTTCGGATCGACGATGCTGAATTGGAACAGCAGCCAAACCGGATAGACGACCAGGAGCGCGAGGATGATCACCGCCGCGATCAGCAGGGAGTATTTCATCGGCTCCCGAGCATAGCCGAGGCGGAAATCCGCCCAGCCCCGCGAGAATTTCGCGCTTAATCCGCTCAGATAAGAACCAGTATCGACTGTTGTTGTGGCCATTATGCGATCACCCAAGCCAGTTCAGGGTTAATGTTCACGTTCACCTCGTCGCCGAAGTCCATCTGCGGCACCTGGCACCGGAACTCCCGGCCCTTGATATCGAGGCGAAGATCGAAGCGATTGCCGAGGAAGGCGCTCGCCTTGACCCGCGCATTGATCGGCGGATTGTCGTCTTGCGCTGCGCCGTTGACTCGTATCGCCTCGGGGCGGACGGATACCGATACGCCGGCTCCTTTCGATAGGCCCGCGACAAGGTCTTTCGGGCCGCTCGCCCAAAAGGGCTCGCCGTATTCCTGCGCAACGCGGACACGCCCGCCGGACTGATCGGTGTCTTCGACCTTTCCGTCGATAATGTTATTGATGCCGACGAAATCGGCGACGAATTGGGTCGCTGGGCGCAGATAAATGTCCGTCGGCGCGGCAACTTGTTCGATCTTGCCATCGCTCATCACCACGATCCGGTCGGCGAGAACAAGGGCCTCTTCCTGATCATGGGTAACGTACAGCGTGGTCATTTCGATGCGTTCTTGCAGTTCTTTCAGTTCGAACCGCATCTCTTCGCGCAATCCGGCATCGAGGTTCGAGAGAGGCTCGTCCAGCAGCAGCATCGACGGCTCGGCAACGATCGCGCGGGCGAGCGCGACGCGCTGTTGTTGGCCGCCCGACAACTCGCCGGGATAGCGATCCTGCAGACCGGACAACTGAACAAGCTCCAGCGCCCGGTAGACACGGTCGCTGATTTCCTGTTTCGGCCGTTTTTGGATCACCAAAGCGTAGGCCACATTCTGGAACACCGTCCGGTGCGGCCAGACGGCGTAATTCTGAAAGACCATCCCGAGGTTACGTTTCTCGGGCGGCAGCATGTTGGTATCGGTGGCGATCACATTCCCATCGAGCAGAATTTCGCCCCCGTCTGGTTGGATGAATCCGGCGACGGACCGCAGGGTCGTCGTCTTGCCGCATCCACTCGGCCCCAGCAAGACGACGCTCTCGCCGGTGGCGATCGTAAGATCGATGCCATCCACCGCGCGAACATCGCCGAAAAATTTGGCTAATTTCCGGAGTTCAAGTTTGGAGCTGCCGTCCACCATGTTGTCGAACCTCCCGACCTATAAATTTCTTGGTCCCCGCCAACGGCTTATGGTGCCGATTTTGCGACCAGATCATGCGCTGCCGCGCGTGCCATTCTTCGAAACGATGAAATAACGTCGATCTACCCGGCATACCTCCTGCCCGCGGAACGGGCAGGAGGGTAGCCGGTCAGAACGAACAGCCTTCGTTAGCCGCGCTTGCCCATCAGGTCGCCGAACTTGTCGAGGAACTCTTTCTGTCCCTTGATCATGAACTTCAAGTCCGGAATGACCATGTTGAACTTATCCAGCGGCGGCATGCCCTTGGGCGATTCCGCGCCTTTCACGACACCCCACTGGCGGCCCCAACGGGCCAACTGGTTTTGACCTTCGACGGAGAAGGTCCACTCCATCAGAAGTCTTGCCGCGTTCGGATGCTTGGCGGATTTCAGGACACCCATCGGCGAGTGATTCACGATGGCGCCGTCTTCATACGCATACCATTTGATTGCCTGCCCCTTGTCCATCGCGACCACGATGTTGTGGGAGGAGATGGCGACCGCGAGCGGACGCTCACCAGCGACGATCATGCGAGCCGCGGCGCTGTTGCCGCGCGTATAGAACAGGTCCTGCTTGCCAAGCTCTTTCAGGAAATCCCAACCGCCGGCGAGATTGTTGTGCACCATGGTGGCGTAGAAGGTGCGCGATGATCCGGCGGTTTCCGGATGCGCCGACAGGAGCTGCTTGCTCCATTTCGGATCGAGCAGATCCTTGAACTTTTTCGGTAGTGTCGACGTGTCCTTGACCAGATTGGTGTTGTAGGCGCCGAGCAGCAGGAAGACCGTGCGGGAGATGTAATGCCCGTTCGGATCCCTCAGGCCCGGATCGATCCTGTCGAAGGTGGCCGGCTTATACGGCGCATAGAGGCCTTTCTCGAGCCAAATCTCCGCCATATAAGGGACCGAGACGCTGATCACATCGGGCCGCGGCTTGCCTGCCGCCAATTCTGCGGCGAATGTCTGGATCAACTTGCCGGAGTTCTTGCGAAGGATTTTGAGTTTTACCTCTGGAAATTTTTCCTTCCAGAACTTACTGAATTTCTTGTTATAGGCTTTCCGGCCGGTCGTATAGAAAATCACTTCGCCTTCTTTCTTGGCCGCTTCGTAAAGCTTGGCGATGCGATCACTGTCCGCGCTCGCCGTGCCGGGCAATGCGATCACGGCCGCAACGGCTGCCGCCATTGCCGTTCGTATAAAATTGCGGTTCATCGTGTTCCTCCCACGGTGTGAACTTTTGTCCCCATCCGACCGGGTGATGTTCTCTTTTTTAGATGGCAATCGCCATCTGCCCGGTAGGCGTGATTATTCGCCCATGTTCGCAGCAGCCGGATGCTTAGGAATCGATTGGATGGCCGCGTTGCGTCGTGGACCTGCTTTATTCGATCATACTTTATTGAATTGTGACAAGCGGCGGTTTGTTTTTGTGAAATATCAATAGTTTGCAGAGAATCACATGCTCAACCCCTATTTGAAGGAGCGCATTTTTGACGCGTATGGGATGCGGGCCGAGTGTCCTCACGACCGTCGAACACAGTAATCGGCGAGGGTGCGGCGGCACGCATTCTTAACCTTCCTTAACGGTATCTCCACCATTGCATGGAATAACCACGGGACGGGAAAAGCGAACGTTTGCGCCACTTTTGAACGGCAGAGCATGTGGGCCGAGATTGACCCTGTAGCCGCCACCGCCATCGGGTTGTTGGGGGGCGTCGTGATGACCGCGGCCGTGTATGTGGGGGCAGTACATTGGAAGCGGCGGTCCGGTTTGGCATATTGCTTGCCGGCGTTCCTGATTTATGTGCTCCTGTTCGTCGCCACGTATCGCCACAGCGTCGTGAACGCGGACACGGGACCGCAGGAAATTCCAGACTATGTTGTCACGGCGCTACTTTTGGGACAGGCCGCGATTTCGGCTTTTGGAGTCGCTGTCGCGGTCCTTGCCATCTTCGGGCTTTATCTTTCGATGTTGCCGCGGCTCGACCGGCCGGTGAACCGGGTCCGGGCTTACGGAAGTTGCGCGATCGTCTGCATGATCATTGCGGTGCTGTTCAATCCCAACGGTGCGGTGCGCAAATTGGAAGCGCCTGCGGCTGCCGCCATCGTTGCCGTCGACCCGGACAAGGTCGACAACGCCATGGCCATGAAAGCGAAAGTTACCCTCGAGAAGCTTCGTGAACTTGGCGTCATAACCAGGATCGAGACCGATGAAACGGCAATCACCCATTACGTCAGCGAGGATTTCTTCGCGCTGACCGACGATGTTGTCGAAGAATATGCACGGGCCGCCTTCGTGCATCACATCCACAACGATTTCGGCAGCGCGAAATCGGTCATCCTGCGCGAATCGACAAGCGGCCGGCGCATCGCGGTTCGCGGCAAAGATGGGACTTTCCAACGGTTCTAACGATTGAACGGTGGTCTAACCGCCGGTCAGCATGCCGCCCTCGACCAACAACTCGGTGCCGGAGACGTGCCGGCTCTCGTCCGACGCCAGGAATAGCGTGGCATAGGCGATATCCTCGACGGTTCCCAGTTCGCCCATCGGCACGGCCTTCAGGCGCTCCGCCGCGCCTTCTTCTTCGTCACCCCACCGCAGTTTCAACACGTCGTTGCCCAACGGGGTGCGCACCATGCCGGGGTGGATCGAATTGCACCGGATCTTGTAGCCCTTGCGTCCGCAATGCTGGGCAACGGACTTTGTGAGCTGGCGCACCGCACCCTTGCTGGCGCCATAGGCGACCAGGGGCGCTGTGCCGCGAATACCCGCTGTGGACGAGATGTTGATGATCGATCCGCCGCCGCTCTTCGCCATGGCCGGGATCGCGGCCCGGCATCCCAGGAACACGCCATCCAGGTTGATGTCGTTGACGAAGCGCCATTCATCCAGACTGATCGTTTCGATATCCTGCGGCGCGCCGGTGCCATAGACGCCCGCGTTGTTCATCAGGATGTCGATCTTGCCATGCCGCCCCATCGTCTCGTTTACGACGCGTTCCCAGTCTTCTGGGTTCGTTACATCCAACTCTAGAAAGACCGCGGCCGCGCCGATCTCCTCCGCGATACGGGCGCCATCCTTGACATTCTTGTCGGTTACAACGACGCTCGCGCCTTCATTGGCGAGTAACTGAGCGGTCGCTGCGCCAAATCCGGACGCGCCGCCCGTAATGATCGCTACTTTGCCGTCGACCCGGCCCATTCTGAAGTCTCCCTGCGCGTTATGCGGTTACAATCAGGCCATTGTAGCCGGGCAGGCGATGCGGATGGCAAATTTCCGGTCCGGTGGGACAAACTGGCGCGACAAGGAAGAGGATAGAATGGAATACACGACACTCGGAAAGACCGGTTTGAAAGTCAGCGTCGCGGGGCTGGGCTGCGGCGGCAATAGCCGCCTGGGGCTGGGCACCGGGCGCAGCGAAGAGGAAGCCATCGCCATCATTCGGGGCGCGATCGATCTCGGCGTCAATATTCTGGACACCGCGGCGAACTACAAGACGGAAGATGTCGTCGGCAAGGCGATCAAACCATTGGACCGGGAGTCGCTGGTCATCGCGACAAAATCCAGATTCCAGACCGACGGCGTCTTTCTAACGCCCGAGCAAGTGATCAGCAGCCTGGAGAATTCCCTGCGGGAACTCGACACGGACTATATCGACGTGTTCCAGCTTCATGCGGTTCCGCCCAAGGGCTACGACCACGCGCTCGAGGTGCTGGCGCCCGCGCTGGAGCGGGAGAGGGATAAAGGCAAGATCCGTCATATCGGGCTGACCGAGACGTCGCCGAACGATCATAGCCACGAGATGCTGCAGCGCGCGGTGCATGACCGGGTCTGGGAAGTGATGATGCTCGGCTTCAACATGATGCACCAAAAGGCGCGGGAGAAAGTCTTCCCGCATGCCATTAAGAACAACGTCGGCACGCTGCTGATGTTCGTGGTGCGCAATATCTTCAGCCAGGAGGGCTATCTGGCGAATACGATGCGCGAATTGGCGGCGGAAGGAAAAGTTCCCGCCGAATTGGCCAAGAGTGACAATCCGCTCGATTTCCTGATCCATGACGGCGGCGCGACCAGCCTGACCGACGCCGCCTACCGGTTCGTGCGGCACCAACCCGGCGTCAACGTCGTCTTGTTCGGCACCGGTAGCCAAGATCACCTGCGGACGAATATCGAGTCCATCATCTCGCCGCCATTGCCGGAAGCCGACGTGACGAAGCTCCACAGTCTATTCGGCCATCTGGAAGGTGTGGGTCTCGACCTGCCGGATCGAAGCCAGAAGAAAGCATAAGAGCATGCTGGCCGGCTTCGGACTGATAGAAACCGGATGACAGTCGCTGTCGAATTCACCTATCGGGATGCACGCAAGGAAGATGCGCGCGAAATCGCGGAACTGTTTCAGATCTCGTCTGACGGTGTCGCGGACTATGTCTGGAACACGTTGACCGCGGACTACCCGGGATTATCGCTGATCGAGATTGGCGAACGACGCTATGCGCGCGATGGCGGGAAGGAGATCGCATTTTCCTTCGCGAATTGCGTGGTGGCGGAGGCAGCCGGACGTGTCGTCGGGATGATGCATGGGTTTCCCATGTCGGAGCCCGAAACGCACGATGACGAGCCGGGCGATCCGATCCTCCAACCGTATGCGGAGCTTGAGCTTCCCGGAAGTTTCTATATTTCCGGGATAGCCCTGCGGGATGATTTCCGGAATAGGGGCGGTGGGACTGCCCTTTTGGCGATCGCGCGGGACGTAGCCCAAACCGTCGGACTGGACCGGCTGAGCCTGTTGGTGTTCGAGCAGAATGCCGCGGCCCTGCGACTGTATCTGCGTGAGGGCTTCGAAGAAATCGACCGCCGCGCCGTCGTGCCGCACGAATTCATCCATTACACGGGCGACGTGATCATGATGGCGGCGCCGGTTCGCTGATATTCCCGAATGCTGGCCTTCCTCAGGTCGCCTTGACTTACTTCAACAGATCCCGGCCGATGATCTCGCGCATGATCTCGCTCGTGCCGCCGGCGATGCGGCTCATGCGGGCGTCGGCCCAGGCTCGGGCGACGGGGTATTCCCACATATAGCCGTAGCCGCCATGCAGTTGGACGCAGGTATCCAGCGCCTGACACAGCCGTTCGGTGGAATAGAGCTTGGCCATCGCCGCATCCTCGGCGGTTAATTCGCCTTTCAGATGCAGTTCGATACAGCGGTCGATGAAAATGCGCGCCGCAACTGCCTCGGTCTTTACGTCGGCGAGCTGGAAGCGGCTGTTCTGAAATGCCGCCAGCGGCCGGCCGAAGGCCTTGCGTTCCTGCGAGTAGTCCACGGTCCAGTCCAACGCGGCCTCGATCATGGTGACGCAGCGGATGGCGACCAGCAGCCGTTCCTGCGGCAGTTGCTGCATCAGTTGAATGAACCCTTCGCCTTCGACCGTACCCAGCAGATTGGTCATCGGCACGCGCACGTCGTTGAAGAACAGTTCGGACGTGTCCTGCGCCTTGTAGCCGACCTTCTCGAGATTCCGGCCGCGTTCGAACCCGTCACGCTCGCGCTCGACCAGAATCAAACTGATGCCCTTGGCCTTCTCGTCGGGATCGGTCTTCGCAACCACGATGACAAGATCAGCCAATTGACCGTTGCTGATAAAAGTCTTTTGCCCGTTGACGACATAATGGTTGCCGTCGCGCACCGCGCGGGTCCGGATGCCCTGAAGGTCCGATCCGGCGCCGGGCTCGGTCATGGCGATGGCGCCGATCGTCTCGCCCCGGACCATCTTGGGCAGCCAATTCTGTTTCTGATCCTCGGTACCGTAATGCTGGATATACGGCGCCACGATGTCCGAATGCAGATAGAAAGCCGGACCGGACGTACCGGCGCGCGCCAGTTCCTCGACGACGATGGCGCTGAACCGGAAATCCGCTTCCGGGCCGCCATATGCCTCGGGAATCGTGCAGCCGAGCAAGCCCGCTACGCCCGCCTTCTGCCACACCTCGCGGCTCACCACGCCGTCGCGTTCCCACTGATCGTGATGCGGGGCGACTTCGGCTTCGATGAAGCGGCGCACGGTCTCGCGAAACAGTTCGTGCTCGCCCGAATACAAGGTCCGTGGGATCATGCGCGGCCTTCCTTGGGGTTGAATATTTCCAATCGGTTCGTCGGCGTATAGGTTAGGGAAAAGACGCAACAAGACCAACCGGATGATCATGAGCAACATAGGAATCACGGCCTTCGGCGGGTATATCCCGCGTTTGCGGATGCAGCGTGCGAAAATCGTGGAAGCGAACGCTTGGGCGAACTCGGCCTTGAAAGGATACGCCAAGGGTGAGCGGTCCATGTGCAATTGGGACGAGGACAGCGTCACCATGGCGGTCGAGGCGGCCCGGGACTGCTTGGACGACGCGCCGCGGGATGCGCTGACGGCGGTGCATTTGGCATCGACCACGCTTCCCTTCGCGGACCGTCAGAATGCGGGGATCGTCGCCGAAGCGCTCAACCTGCCGGAGAACCTGGCCACATTGGATATCACGTCGTCGCAGCGCGCCGGTACGTCCGGACTGATCAATGCCTTAAACGCGGCAACGAACGGCCCGGTCCTGTTCGCCGCGGCCGAGCATCGCCGGTCGCAGAACGGTACGCCGCAGGAATTGCTGGCGGGCGACGGTGCGGCGGCCATGGTGTTGGGCACGGACGATCCCATCGCCACGTATCTCGGCAGCCATACGGTTTCGATTGATTTCGTCGATCACTACCGCGGCCAGCATCATGAATTCGATTACGACTGGGAGGAACGCTGGATCCGCGACGAAGGCTATATGAAGATCGTGCCGGATGCGGTTGGCGCGCTGTTCGCCAAGGTCGACAAGGAACCTGCGGATGTAGACCGGTTCATCATCCCGGCGGCGCTGCGGGGCGTACCGGCCATGCTGGCCAAACGCATCGGCATCAAGGACGAAGCGGTCTGTGACGTGCTGCAAGGCCGTTGCGGCGATACGGGCGCGGCGCATGCGGTGGTTCTGCTGGCGAAGGCGCTGGAAGAGGCGGCTCCGGGTGAGACGATCCTCGTGGTCGGCTTCGGCCAGGGCTGCGACGCGCTGTTGTTCGAAACGACCGGCAGGATTGCGTCGGGCCGCCCGGGACGCGGGATCAACGGCAGCCTCGCGATGGGTGCCCCGGAGGAGAACTACAACAAGTTTCAATCCTTCAATCAGACGGTCGACAAGGATTTCGGCAAGCGCGGCGAGGTCGACAAGCAGACGGCGCTGTCGACGCTGTACCGGAACCGCAAGATGCTGACCGGCTTCATCGGCGGAAAATGCACGACATGCGGCACGGTGCAGTTCCCGAAGTCGCGCTATTGCGTCAACCCGAATTGCGGCGCGCTCGACACGCAAGACGATCACGCGATGGCGGACACGCCCGGTAAGGTCAACACCTATACGGCGGATTCACTGACCTTCTCGTTGGACCCGCCGGCCTATTTCGGCATGGTCCAGTTCGACGGCGGCGGGCGGCTGATGGTCGATTTCACCGACGTGGACCGCGACAGCTTCGATATCGGTGTGCCGGTGCGGATGCAATTCCGGGTCCGCGAATACGACGACGAGCGGGGTTTTCGCAAATATTTCTGGAAGGCGGTGCAGACGGCATCGCCCGGCGCAGAGGCGTAGGAGGGCAGACGATGGCTAGTGGAATTCGCGACAAGGTCGCCATTTTGGGAATGGGCTGTTCGAAGTTCGGCGAGCGCTGGGACGCGGAACCGTTCGACCTGATGGTCGAGGCATTCGCCGAATGCATCGACGATGCGGGTATCGAAAAAGACGAAATCCAGGCGGCGTGGCTGTCGACCGCGATCGATTCCGTCAACGTGGGACCGAGCGGCGTACCGCTCGCCGTGGCGCTGCGTCTGCCGTTCATTCCGGTCACGCGCGTTGAGAATTTCTGCGCCAGCGGCACAGAGGCGTTTCGCGGCGCAGTCTATGCCGTGGCGTCGGGCGCGTGCGATATCGCCCTGGCGCTCGGCTGTGAGAAGCTCAAGGACACCGGCTATGGCGGTCTGCCGCAGCGCACGCGCGGCGTCACCAATTCCATGTATTGGCCGAACCTGTCGGCACCCGGCGTGTTTGCGCAGCTTGCCGCGGGATATCGGGGCGCCTATGGCGTGGATCGGGACGAGTTGAAGCGCGCGATGGCGCAGGTCTCGGTGAAGAGCCATGCCAACGGCGCCAAGAACCCCAAGGCGCATCTGCAGCGGCCGGTGACCATGGAGAAGGTGCTTGGCGCACCGATGGTGGCGGAGCCGATCGGCCTGTTCGACTGCTGCGGTGTCAGCGACGGTGCGGCGGCCGCGATCGTCTGCACGCCGGAACTGGCGAAGAGCCTCGGCAAACAAGACCTGGTATCGGTCAAGGCGCTGCAATTGTCCGTCTCGAACGGGTCGGAAGCCGGGCACAACTCGTGGGACGGGTCGCATATCAAGACGACCCGGATCGCCGCCAAAAAGGCGTACGAAGAGGCTGGAATCAAGAATCCGCGGGAAGAGATCAGCATGACCGAGGTGCATGACTGTTTCTCGATCACGGAGTTGATCACCATGGAGGACCTCGGGCTATCGCAGGAGGGCGAGGCGGTGAAGGACGTGCTCGATGGGGTGTTCGATGCCGACGGCCATGTGCCCTGTCAGATCGACGGCGGCCTGAAATGTTTCGGCCATCCGATCGGCGCATCAGGTCTCCGCATGTTGTACGAGATGTACACGCAGCTCTTGGGACGGGCGGACGAGCGGCAGTTGGCGGATCCCAAGATCGGGCTGACGCATAACTTGGGCGGGTTCCCGCATATGAACGTCAGCAGCGTCTCGATCGTGGGCCGGTACGAAGGGGCCTGATGAATGGCGGAAAAGCTTCGCTACCGGCTACTGACCGGCGTCGACGATCGGAAATTCTGTGAACGGATTTCGGCGGCGCTTGACGACGGATACGAGCTGTACGGCTCGCCCTCCGCCACGTTCAACGGCGAATCCGTAATCGTCGCGCAAGCGCTCGTCTTAACCGACCGGAAAGCTCCTAGCGACTAGCATTCGTCAAACGGTCATGCCCGGCGCATATACTGCGTAGGTAAGGGCGGAATTCCGGCGTTGAGGACGATGCGATGATCAAATGGACCCGGCGTAGCATTCTGAAGCGGTCGGCCGCGCTCTCGACCGTTACCTTCCTGCCGCCCGCAATCGCGCCTGCGATAGTCTCCACAGCGCATACCGCATCGTCCAATCCACTATTCACGCTCGGCGTAGCGTCGGGGGATCCCTGGCCCGACAGCGTGGTCCTTTGGACCCGATTGGCCCGTGACCCGCTCAACGGCGGAGGCATGGGCGACAATCCGGTCAAAGTTAACTGGGAAATAGCCGCGGACGAAGGGTTCCAGCGCATCGTCCAGAAAGGTGCTGTGACGGCGGTCGCGGACGATGCGCATGCCGTACACGTGGAGGCGGGCGGCCTCGAACCGCATCGCTGGTACTGGTACCGGTTCAACGCGATGGGCGTCGCCAGCCCAGTCGGCCGCACGCGCACCGCGCCGGCCTTGGATGCATCGAACGATCGCCTGCGGCTCGCCGTAGCCTGTTGCCAGCATTACGAACACGGGCACTACACGGCCTACCGTCATATGGCGGGAGAAGACCTCGATCTCGTCCTGCATGTCGGCGACTACATTTACGAATACAAGGCCAAGGACGATCGACCCCGGCGGCATAATTCCGCAGAGGTTAAGACGCTCGATGCGTACCGCAACCGCTACGCGCTCTACAAGCTCGATCCGGACCTGCAGGCGGCGCATGGGGCCTTTCCTTGGGCCGCGGTACCGGACGACCATGAGGTCGAAAACGACTACGCCAACGAGATCGAGGAGCATGGCCGCCAGGCGCCGGAAGACTTTCTGAAGCGCCGCGCTGCCGCGTATAAGGCCTATTACGAACATCTGCCGTTCCGGCGCGCGTCTCGGCCGAACGGCCCCGCGATGCGGCTCCATCGGCCGCTCAAGTACGGTCGTCTCGCCTCGATCAATATGCTGGATACCCGGCAACACCGTACGGACCAGAAATGCTGGGGCAAATGGAGCCCGCGCTGCGATGCGGCCCTCGACCCGCTGGCGACCATGCTCGGACCCGAACAGGAGAATTGGCTCGACACGGCATTGACGGAATCGGAAACCCGCTGGGATGTGCTGGTACAGCAACTGCCGATCATCGAGCGAGGCCGCATCCGGGATGGCCAACTCATGCATCATATGGACAAATGGGACGGCTATGTCGGTGCGCGGCAACGTCTTTTCTCGTCGATCCAGAGACGCGGACGTGGCGGTCTTATGGTTCTGTCCGGCGATGTCCACGAAGCGTGGGTCGGCGCACTGAAAGCGAATTTTGCCGATCCGAATTCCGCAACGCTCGGAACAGAATTCGTCGGTACGTCGATCTCGTCCGGCGGCGATGGTTTCGACAAGAAAAAGAGTCGAGAACGGATGCTCGAAGGAAACCCGCACCTGGAATTCTACAACGGCCGGCGGGGCTATGCGCGCTGCGACGTCACTGCCGATACATGGCGCACTGACTATCGCGTGCTGCCGTACGTCGAAGAACCCGGCGCGCCGGTCTCGACGCATACATCCTTTGTCGTTGATCGAAAGAGCAATCGGATTGAAAGCGCCTGATCGCCTATTTCTTTAGGCTGGCCCGGAGTTGCGGAATGAAATGGTCGAAATCGGGCGTTTCCGCATCCGGCAGTTTCGCGAGATCGTCCCAGCGGCGTAGTTCGACGCCTTCCTTGGCATAGGGCTGGGCAAGGAACTCTTCAGCTTCGGCCTCGGTAAAGACGCCGCCCTGGCCTTTGAGGCTGCGCTGCGACCCGCCGGAAACCTGCTTCTGATAGGCGGGGTCGGTCGCCATCAGGTATCGCTTCGCGGCGACATGCCAGTAGATCGGCATGGTGACGTCAGGACCGAACCACGGCTCGAGAAATTTCTGCGCCACGATTTCATGCTTCGCATCGCCGCCGCGGTCGGTGATCTCCCGGTCCTTGGGATTGACGATCCGCCCGATATCGTGGAGCAGGGCGGCGGTGACCATCGGCGCGTTGGTACCCGCTTCCTCGGCGACCATTGCCGTCTGCAACGCGTGCGACGTTTGCGTGACCGCCCGGTCGCCCTCGAAAATCTCATATCCGGCGGTGCCGTAAATTTCGGCCAGCTTTGCAATAGGGTCCATGAATGTACCTTTCTCCGCCATTGCAACAGGCGAAGATTAACGTTTCGTGTGTGCTAGCCGCGCCCGACGAAGGGCATCTTGGTGGCCATTACGGTCATGAATTGGACATTCGCATCCAACGGCAAATTGGCCATGTAAACAACGGCGTCGGCGACGTGTTTAACGTCCATCCGGGGTTCCGGCACCACGTCGCCGTTGGCCTGCGGGACGCCATCGCTCATGCGCTCGGTCATCGGCGTCGCGGCGTTGCCGATATCGATCTGGCTGCATGCGATGTCGTATTTCCGGCAATCCAGCGACGTCGATTTGGTCAACCCGGTGACCGCGTGTTTGGTCGACGTATAGGGCGCGGAATTCGGCCGCGGCGCATGCGCGGAAATCGATCCGTTGTTGATGATCCGCCCGCCCATGGGGTCCTGAGCCTTCATGATCCTGATGGCTTCCTGCGTGCACAGGAAGGTGCCGGTCAGGTTCGCGTTCACCACCGTCGTCCACTGCTCGTAGGTCAGGTCTTCAAGCGGAACCGGCGGCGCGCCGGTCCCCGCATTGTTGAACACCACGTCGAGACGGCCGAACGTTTCCTTGGTCTTGGCAAACAGCGCCGCTACGGCGTCCCGATCGCCCACGTCCGCAGAGACGGCGAGGGCCTTCGCGGCCGGCGCGCCGGATTCCGCGATTGCCGCCTCCAGCGGTTCCATCCGACGCGCCGAAAGCACGACCGAGTAACCCGCTTCAAGCAGCGCCAGGGCAGACGCCTTGCCGATCCCCGACCCGGCGCCGGTCACAATGGCGACCTTATCCATGGCGTCTCTCCTTCAGTTCATTGCTCACTCTGCGGCAGGCCGATGGCCAAGGGAATCCGAGTATTTCTCCAACTCCTCTTCCCCCATGAAGCGTTTCTCCAACTCCATGACCTCGTCGAATCCGGCGAAGGTATGGAAATCGCCCAAAGGATGATCGGTGAACTGCGCGTTGAAGCGTTTCTCGGCGTCCGGCCCGTCCATTTGCATAGCCATCGCCAGATCGTAGACCGCAACCATCGTCGCGCGCAGCGTCGCGCCGGGCACGATGGTGATTGCGATGCCGAGTTCGTTCATCTCCGCTTCGCTGAAGCGCGGCGAAATGCCGGTCTGATTGTAGAGGATCGGTCCTTTAACCTCGGCGCAGACGCGTTTCACCTCGTCGACATCGCGGGGGCCTTCGACGAATGCCATGTCCGCGCCGGCTTCGAGATAGGCATTCGCGCGGGTGATCGCATCGTCGAGGGTGCCGCCATGCGCACCGCGCGCGTCGGTCCGGGCGATCAGCACGAAATCGGGATCGACCTCTTTGCGCGCATAATCTGCGGCTTGGTATTTACCGACAGCTTCCTCGATCGGGATGACCTGACGGCCGGCCACATGACCGCAGCGTTTGGGAATGATCTGGTCTTCGATGTGAATCGCGGCGACACCGGTCTGGATGTATTCCTTCACGGTGCGCACCACATTGATGGCGTTTCCGTAGCCGTTGTCGGAATCCGCGATGACCGGAGCGTCCGTGACATTCGCGATGTTGCGTGCGTTCTGGTGCATTTCGGTCATCGTGGCGAGGCCGGCGTCCGGCATGCCGAGGAGGGAAAGCGATGTCCCATACCCTGTCATGTAGATCGCCGGGAAGCCGACCTTGTCCAGAATCTTCGCGCTTAGCGCGTTGTAACAGCCGGGGACGAAAAGCGTTTTTCCCGATTTCATCAATTCGCGTAGCTGCGTTGTCTTCTTCACGGCATTTCCTCCACACACTGTCAGAATTCTGCCTTGAACAGATACCGAGACGTACCGCAGGTCAAGTTGACCAGTCTGAATTCAGCCGAGTAAGCCAGTCTGTTATCATAGTGGCTCTAGGGTCATGCCGTTTTGCTTTAGGCCAAATATGGGCACGGTTTAGATGCCGACGACCAATCAGATACCGACAATCGTTGTTTCTGTCTTCTGCTGCCTCGCGGCGATGGCGATGGGCTTCACGGCTTGGGCGGCGGAACGGCATGTAGTGGAATCGCGGCCCGGCGCGAAACAAGCCTTTCTACTTCTCCGACCGGCGGGTCCGCCGAAGGCGAGCGTGGTGTTATACGCCGGCGGCAGCGGAAAGATCGGCATCCGCAACGACGGTTCGCCGAAACACGGCGGTAATTTTCTGGTCCGAACAAGAGGATTATTTGCGGAGCAAGGGTTTCTCGTTCTCGTGCCGGATCGTTCTTCGGATTTGGCGGGCAGCGATAAGTGGTCCTACCGGCTGACGGAGGAGCACGCGCAAGACGCGGCGGCACTCATGGCTTTCTTACGTGCCGAAGCGGATGTGCCGGTTTGGCTGGTCGGAACAAGCAGGGGTTCGATTTCAGCGGCCAACGCGGCGGCACGGATCGGTAAGGGCGGACCGGAGGGTATCGTTCTGACCGCGTCGGTGACGAATGGGGGCAAAAAGCTGCGGCCATCGCTCGGCGATGTGAACCTTGAACGCATCGCAGCGGCAACGCTCGTGCTCGGGCATGAAGATGACGATTGTTATGTCACGCCGTGGTCCGAACAGGCGGACTTGGTCGGGGAGTTGACGAAGGCGCGCAAGGTCGAGGCCATCGGTGTTTCCGGCGGGCAAGCCGGGGACCTTTCGGCTCCCTGCAAATCACATTCACATCACGGCTTTCTCGGTATCGAAAAAGAAACCGTCGCCCGCATTTCGGCCTGGATACTGTCGAACGGGCGATGATCCGGGGCTGGTTGCCCGATCATTCTTTGGGCTGTTGCTCTGCAAGCCAGTCGTCCAATCGCGGTACACGCGCATCGACGAGGCGCCAGTTGTAGTAGGGGATGGTCGGCTTATAGATGTCGTAGACGCGTCGCAGTTCGCCGACAGGCTCGTCGTGAATATCCACCCGCAGATTGACCTCCGAGAACTCCTTGTCGCCATAGACCAGGATGGCGGCCGACCGTTGCCCGCCGTGCTGTCCGCCCGCGTCGCGGCCGGCTTCTATCCCGCGCATGAGCCGGTCTTCCAGCGGATCCTCGGGCGAGTCGAGATAGGCTTCCTCGATCGCGGATAACACATGCTCGCCCTTCAAGGCGTTCCCCAGCGCCAGGTGGCTGTCGCCGATGTGATAGCCGGTGTAATCGCGGTTCTCCGCACCGTTTCGGCAGGCGATGAAGCCGTCGTCGTCGATGACGCCCAACTGCCGGTATTCCGCATAGGGATCGCCGGCAACGACCGCATCGATGACCCTTGGGGCCTTGTAGCCCAGTTCGAGGAATCGCATGGCGGTGTCGCCGAGGCGCGGGTCGGCGATGGCCATGATCGATACCGCGCCGACCCTTGGCCGAATGAAAGGGACGCGAACGCCGACGGCAAGAGCGTTCGTCGCGGTGGCAATGCCAAGGCGCCCGGAGTCCTTGCATCGTCCCATAATCGTAAATGTCATTGGTTCCTCTCCCTCGGTTGGCACGTGGTTCTCGGTCTTGATCGACTATAGGAATAGTGCGCGCGACGGTGCCGTGCACGCAAGGAATTGGCCGAATTTATAGAGCCAGGATCGGTCCGGCTACGACTCGCTCAACTCGTCATGCGCGTTTGCGGAGGGCGGATTCATGGAATCGGTATTGCCGAACATTCGCACCGCCATTTCGTAGATCGCGATCGACGATGCGATGAAAATCAGAATCAATACCCAGGGGGCGATAGCTATTTCCAAATTGCGGGTCATCAGAGCGACGCAAGCGGTGATAAAAACACCGATCGCAACTGCACCGCACAGAGGTCTTCGCTGAAGCTTCACAGAGCGTCATCCTCTCCCAGACGGTACCTCTTTACCCTGGGAATTCTATCGAAATCTTGGCAGGGTAGCCACCAGAATACTAAAAAGCGGTATTTCAACCCCTTCGATAAATCAAGCCGTATCAGGCGCCGAGATAGAATACTTTCCTACCCAACTGATGTTACGAGATAATCCAATTTAGATGCCGGTGGCGCAGGAGCTGCGTGACCGGCTTTGCGCTGGATGTCTAGCGCCGTATTTGGCGACTCGCCGCGACCGGATGGGGCGTCCGGGCAACTCGGCGTACAAACCGCCAGCAGGACGTTGGGGTTCAAAAGACCGACCCCCGAAGAAGTATCGACCCGTCCCGCGCCGCATGGTTCCCTGGTGGTGTTGCGCCACGAAGAGCGCATTTCCGCGGGATAGAGCAATTCAATGAAACCGGACCACGAGATCGACATCGAGGGTATCAACTTCGACTGCGGCTGCCCCAAATGCGGTCATGAGACCGGCAAAACCGCGGCTTATATCCGCCAATATTCCGAGTATGTCTGTCAGGAATGCGAAACGATTGTTCCGATTGTCGATCGGCGCGAAATTCTCCAAGCGATTGCCGTCGGCGAGAAGGTCATCGAACTCGCAAAGACAATACGGGACCCCAAATCCGCCGCCTGATCCGGCGCGCCGGCAAGGAAACCGCTGACCGAAAATCGCTGAGTTTCACTTCGCGACGTTAACCATGTATTAATTCCTATCCTCTACGATCTAAGCATTACATGACGCACTAAATTCGATCTAGATCGGCCCCGCATCTCTCCCTGCGGGGCTTTTTTTATATATTCCAATAATTTGAAACCGCGCCCTCGCATCTAGTCCCTTCGGACTAGTCCGTCGGCATGCTAGGCCAAAAACGTACAACCGCTACGCTTCCCTTTCGAGATATCACTCGGAACAGGAGCGCTTGGCATGTTCAAAAACACCGTCGAACAATCCAATACCGCCGATTGGGACGCCGCCCAGTCCACCGAAATGTTGATCGGCACGGTTGTCCTCGTGGCGTGCTTCGCCGTCGTCTGCCTGTTCATGATCGCCGCCAGCTAGCGGACAGCCCGGCACGGAAAGCCGCGCCGGGTGCAACCATCCTTTCGACCGGTCACGAAAAGCGGTCTCCGCGCGAGACGGCAATACGCCGACTGCGGGGTCGTTTCCTCAAACTGCCGGTTTCGGTCGCTTGAAGATCGCGTCGACGGCCGGTTCCCGATCCGTTACCGCATAGGCGCCACCGCCGAGCAACGCTTGTACCGCGGCGCTCAGCGTCAGAAACAGCGGATACTCCCAACCGCCCCCGTCGGCCGAGAACACCCAGCCATTCCCGGAATGCGCCCAGGTCGCGCCGAGAAGGACCGGCATGAGAAGCACCGCGACCGTGCGGGTCTGAAAGCCCAGGATCAACGCCAATCCGCCGGCCGCTTCGGCGGCGAAGATGAGATAGGCGGATTCCGGCGGCAACCCCAAAGAGCCGAAATACTGCGCCGTGCCGGGCAGGGTAAACACGAATAGTTTGAGATAGACGCTGTGCGCGAGAAACATTACGCCGAGAGAGAGGCGTAGGAGCAGTGCCGCATACGGGGCAGTGCGGGAATCGATTGTCGTATTCATTGGTTTCTCCTTGGCCGTTTGGCTCGTGGCTATCGTCTGTTGAGGAGAAAGATATCTGTTTTTTCACGCCATTAGATTCGTCAATTTCCATAAATATATTTGCATATATGCACAACATCAGCATAGGGTACATCCGGTGTCACCGATAGGATTGCTCGATCCATGGACTGGGATGACCTGCGAATCTTCCTCGCCGTTGCACGGGAGGGGTCCTTGTCCGGCGCGGCGCGGACGCTCGGCGTCAATCACTCGACCGTATTTCGCCGGATCAAGGGTTTCGAAGACCGGATCGGCGTGCGCCTGTTCGATCGCATGCCGTCGGGTTACGCATTGACCGTCGCCGGTAGCGAAATGCAGGAAACGGCCGAACGGGTGGAGCGGGAAGTCGAGGAACTCGACCGCCAAATCGCTGGCCAAGATCTTCGGCTCAGCGGCGACATCGTCGTCACGACCACCGATACCTTGGCATGCCAATTTCTCGGACCGCACCTGAAGGCCTTTTGCGATGCGTTTCCGGGCATCAACGTGGACCTCGTACTGGACAGCCAGTTCTATAACCTGTCAAAGCGCCAGGCGGACATTGCCATCCGGCCGACACTCTCGCCGCCGGAAACACTGGTCGGCCGGCGCCTCTGTGCGGTGGCGTTTGCCTGTTACGCTGCCCCGTCTTATCTCGCCACCATCGGCCCCGACGTTGATTTAGAGGCCCATCGGTGGCTCGCCCTAGACGAAGGTTTGGCGCATCTCGCGGCCGCCAAATGGCAACGCGGGATCGAAGGAGCGAACGCCGTTCAGGTCCGGTCCAACAATCTGCTGGGGCTACAGGGGGCGGCCAAGGCAGGGTTGGGAGTCGCCACGCTGCCGTGCTTCATGGGCGATCCGGAGCCCGAATTGGAGCGGGTCACCGCGCCGGATCCGGAGATCGCCTCGGCATTATGGTTGCTGACCCATCAAGACCTGCGGACCACGGCACGCGTGCGCGCGTTCCTGGACTTCATGGCGCAGTCCCTGGCATCCGACATCGATCTCCTGGAAGGCGGCCGCGTCGGCTAGCCCAGCGCGGCGACCCGAGATCGATTCTCCAGCGTCTGAGCGCAGGCCCGGGCCGCTTCCGCACCCTTCACCTTGAAATGCTCGAAGAAGAATTGCGCATGCTCGCCATGCTCATGAAAGTGATGCGGCGTCAGAACCACCGAGAGGATCGGAACTTCCGTTTCCAGTTGAACCTGCATCATGCCGTCGATGACGGATTTGGCGACGAAGTCATGACGGTAGATGCCCCCGTCCACCACCAGCCCTGCGGCAACGATGATGGAATAGCGGCCGGTTTTTGCGAGCAGCTTGGCTTGAAGCGGGATTTCCAGGCTTCCCGGGACGTCGACGGTGTCCACCGCACTTTGTCTGACTCCCAGTTCGTCGAGGGTTTCGGTGAAAGAAATATAGGCTTGATCGACGATATCCTTGTGCCAGCAGGCGCGGATAAAGGCGATCCGGTGCGCCCCGTCGGACGGCGGCGCGGTGCGGTCGTTGGTGTTGTCGGTCGTGAGTATCTGATTCATGGTTTTTCCCTACGTATCGAGACCAGAATCAGGGCGTGAAGGACGCGGTGGCCGGCGGTATACGGACCGCAAAGCCGATACTGTCCCATTCTCTTCCATCCGGACTGTAACCGTCGGCTTCGGATTTGCACCGAATCTGCTGACCTCGACAATCGAACCGCCGAGCGCTCGCGGGCTGATGCGCCGAAGCGCAATCACCGCCGGTGGGGAATTTCACCCCGCCCCGAGAACGTGCGCGAACGGTCGTCTGAAACCGTCCGCCTAAGCAATATAGGGCGTCGGCAGGGCGCGGGCAAAATCGTATGATGGCGCTTGGCGCGACGTACTTATAGATCCGTAATGGCGGGCGCATGGCGTTGGATCGAGAGGCTCTCGAGGATATCTACAATCGCGTCCCGATCTGTCTTCAGAACGGCGCGCTAAGCGCCTATGGCCTGCACACGCGGCTTACACGCTACAACAAGGCCTTCTTCCGCCAACTCCATGCGCTCCGCGCGCGGGATACGTGGAGCCCGGAACAGACGACGGCGCATCGCAATGATCGCATCCGCCGTTTCATAAAGCACTGCGCGGATACCGTTCCGTACTATCGGACCCTATTTCGGGACCTGAAGGTCGACCCCCGAGACATCAAAGGGCTCGATACGCTGCCGCATTTACCCATACTCGATCGCTCGACGGTCCGCGATCGGTGGCAGGAGTTCATCTCCGACGCGTTTCCCGAATCCGCCCAACAAGTGAAGTTTACCAGCGGCACCTCCGGAGCCGGGCTTCGGTATGTTTCGACGCTCGCCTCGACCCGCGAGCAATGGGCCGTCTGGTGGCGCTTCCGCTACGCGCATGGAATCGAATTCGGCACCGAATCCGCCATGTTCCGCAGCGCCTTGCTGGTGCCGTTGGACCGCGCCGAACCGCCCTTCTGGCGCCGAAATCATGCAGCGAACGAGACATTCTTCAGCGGGAACCATATGAGTCCCCGCTATCTGCCATTTTACATCGAGGAATTGAACCGCCGCCGGCCACCCTGGATCTATGGGTTTGGATCAACGGTGACGACACTGGCATCGTTCATTCTCGAGAGCGGGCAGGGGCTCGACTACGCTGTCCGCTGGGTCACCCTGGGGTCCGAACAGGTCTATCCGCATCAAATCGAGAAGATCGAGGCAGCGTTCGGTGTTCGGCCCTTACAGATCTATGGAATGACCGAAGCCGTCGCCAACATCTCAGAAGCGCCGGACGGTAACTTATATGTGGACGAGGATTTCGCCGCCGCCGAGTTCCTGCCGACGGAAGACAGGGGGACCTGCGATGTCGTCGGAACCAATTTGAGCAATCCGATTTTCCCGCTCGTGCGATATCGCGTCGGCGATCTCGCCGCGCCGACCGGCGATGAAGGGGCCAATGGCCGGCGGATCGTATCGCGGCTCGAAGGCCGCAGCGACGATTACATCATACGGCCCGACGGATCGCGCCTCGGGCGGCTCGATGTCCTGTTCCGCCGCATGGTGAATATCCGCGAAGCGCAGATACTTCAGCAGCGTGCAGGAGAGGTAAGTCTCCGAGTGGTGCGCGGAAAGGACTACACGGCAGCCGACGAAACGGCTCTGCTGGCGGTTGCGCACAAGCACATCGGAGACGACATGAAAATCTCGGTGGATTATGTCGACGCGATCGAGCGCACGCCGTCCGGAAAACTCCTGCATGTCCGCTCGGAATTGGCCGGGGGGCAGCTCTAGGTCCGTTCGGCCTCCGCGGCGAAGACCTCCGCGCCGTATCGTAAGAAGCCGTTCACGTGCTCGTAGAAAAAGGTGACGCCGAGGGACGCATAGCGCTGAACGTTGTCCCGATCGACCATGATGCCCGGATTGCGGCCGCCCGCCCGGATTCGGGCGATCGTCTCGTCCATGATGTCCTGCATCGGCGTGCATCGGTAGTCACCGCCATGCCCGAGGCTCTTGGACAGGTCGACGGGGCCGATGAAGTACGCGTCGATCCCCTCCAACGCGAGGAGGGCATCCAGGTTATCCAGCGCCTCGCTGCTTTCGATCTGGATGACGAGAACTTTGTCGCCATGATCGTCCGGATAACAGTATTTCACCGCGTCGATCATGCGCCGCGCCTGGTCCGGCGTGTCGATCCGCGGCACGACGATGCCGTCCACCTTTCGGAACAAGGTCCGCTCGACCAACCATGGCTCCGGTTGATAGATCCGGACGAGCGACGTCAGTCCGGTCAGGCGGGCGGCCCGCGCCATGTCTTCGACGGCCAGGAAATCGGGCGCCCCCTGTTCGCAATCGATGAACACGGCGTGGACGGGCAGGGATCCCAACACCTCGACGAGACTCGGTGACACGTGATCCACATTCACGACGGTCACCGGCTTGCCGGCTGCGAGGCGCAACTTCAGCGGATTGCCCATGATCCAGCCAGCGACGCTGCGTTATTCGTCGACGATCGGGTTACGGAGCACGCCGACCTGTGAGATTTCGACCTCGATCGTATCGCCCGCCTTCATCCAAACCGGTGGCGTTCGGTACGCGCCCACACCGCTGGTCGTGCCGGTGGAGATGACGTCGCCCGGCACCAGTTCGGTGAAGGTACTGATGTATTCCACTAGCGTCGGCACGTCGAAGATCAGGTCATCGAGCGTGCCTTGCTGCATGATCTCGCCATTCAGGCGTGTTTGAATGCTCAGGACACTCGGATCGGGGATTTCATCGGTGGTGACGAGCCAGGGACCGAACCCGCCCGTACCGACGAAATTCTTGCCCGGGAGATATTGTGTGGTATGGCGCTGCCACTCGCGAATGCTCCCGTCGTTGTAGCAGGAGTATCCCGCGACATAATCGTAGGCATCCGCCTTCTTCACGTGGCGGCCCGTCTTGCCGACGACGAACGCGAACTCGCCTTCGAAATCGAATGTCTCGGACACTTTCGGCCGGATCATGGGCTGGCCATGGCCGACCTGGGTATTGCTGTAGCGCGGGAACAGGCTCGGGAACTCGGGCAGCTTGTTGCCACCTTCCGCCGCGTGCGATGCATAGTTGAGACCGACGCAAATGATCTTTTCCGGGTCGGGGATCAACGGCAGAAGGGTGACATCATCGAGCGCCGTATCGGCGGCGCGGCCTTCCGCATGGGCGCGTGCCGAGCCCAGCGCGTCATTCGCCAAGATTTGCCGAAGCGTGTCGCCCTTAACGCCGTCGGCGCGGCCGATATTGATCACGCCATCGCCGTCGACGACACCGACCGTATCGCCTTCGCTGTCGCGGTAACTGACTAGTTTCATGAATTCGTCCTCCCTGTGGCCCGCATGATGCCCGAGGACGACCGGGCAGGCAAAGTCCGTCGCCGCGCGGGCAGAAACAATTGAAACAATTCGAGCCGTTTCCAGAAATTAGCGGGAAACAGCCGGCGCATAGCGTGCCCGTCATTGGCGTGGCGCGGCGGCACTGTTGCCCGGACCGTCCTTGCCTCAATCGTTGTTTCTTGGAGATTCAGATATGTGTAATGCGATTGTCCCGGCGGAGGATACGCTGGCGGAACGTATTTTTCATTCGGCCATTCAGTCACTCGAACTTTTCGGCATTTATCTCGGCAAGCGGCTTGGTCTTTATATCGTTCTAGAGAAGAGCGGCGCGATGACGCCCGGCGACCTCGCACGGGCCGCAGGGCTTAACGAGCGCTATGCCCGTGAATGGCTCGAGCAGCAAGCCGTCGCCGGTTTCCTGGTTGTCGAGCAAGAACATGCCGATGCCCAGATGCGTCGATACGCTCTGCCCGCGGAGCATGCGGGTGTTTTGGCCAAGCACGACGATCCGTCGCATGTGGCCCCCTTTGCACAAATGATCGTCGGGATCGCCGCTGCGCTGCCGGAAGTCGTCGACGCGTATCGCACCGGCAAAGGCGTCGCCTATGAGCGTTACGGCGTCGATTTTCGGGAAGGCCAGGGCGGCATCAATCGCCCGGCGTTCCGCCAGGACCTGGTCAACGACTGGATGCCCGCCATACCCGATCTGCACGCCTATCTCGACAGCACCGACGGCGCCCGGATCGCTGACGTTGGATGCGGGGAAGGGTGGTCCACGATCGCCCTCGCCAATGCGTATCCCAATACGACGGTAATCGGTTACGATCTGGACAAAGCATCCATCGAAGCGGCGACCGGCCATGCGGCTTCTGTTGGATCCAACGCGGTTTTCCACCATCGCGACGCTGCCGATATGGCCGCCGATGGGCCGTTCGACCTTATCCTGATCCTTGAAAGCCTGCACGACATGTCGCAGCCGACAAAGGCGTTGTCAGCATTACGGTCTGCATTGACGCCACACGGTTCGATCGTGGTGGTCGACGAGCGGGTTGCCGAGACCTTCACAGCCCCTGGAGATGACGTGGAGCGCATGATGTATGGCTGGAGCGTCTCGCACTGTTTACCGGTCGCGATGTCAGATTCCCCGTCGGAAGCGATCGGCACGGCCATCCGGCCGGAGACGGTCCGGAATTGTGCGGTGAATGCCGGATTCACGAATGTCGAATTCCTGCCGATCGACAACGACCTGTTTCGTTTCTACCGGCTACGGGCCTAGCTCAAAAATCGAAACGCCCCGGCCTTACAGGGGACCGGGGCGTATCATTCTTGTGCCGGTTATCCACAACACCGTTGCGATAGACATTGTGGATATCGGGGAAACCGCGCGATCGCTTAGAATCCGCGCAAACGATCGCCGATCTTCATTTAAGATCTGTGGATATCTCCGGGGATATACCGAGCTAGTCACAAGAAAGTCGCCGTGTCGCTATTTAACGACCTCTCGAATTTTCGAACCGGTATCCTGAAGAGCGTCGCCAGCTTTCTTGGCGGCTTCCTTGCTGACTTCTTTCGTTTTTTCGCCAACGGTTTTCAATGTTTCACCGGCCTTGCTCGTGGCGTCTTTAGATAAGTCGACGGCTTTCTCGCCTGCTTCTTTCAAGGAACCGCCGGCTTTCTTTGCAGCTTCCTTGCTCGCTTCGAGTGCCTTCTCGCCGGCCTGTTTCAGTGCTTTGCCGGCCTCGGCAGCCGCTTCCTTGGCTTTCTCTCCGGCCGCCTTGAGCGATGCTTGAGTCGAGGAAACTGATGCGCCGGTCGGATTTGACGCATTGTCCTCGCCGCAGCCGGCAATCATGAGCGATGAGGACAGCGCGATCACGGCGCCGAGCAGTTTTCGTTTCGGGAATAATTTCCTCATAGCGGAGTATCCTTTAGTCCATCGCGCCCGGATATCATAAGCAATTTGCTTTTCCTGCGCATGCGCAACTTGCCTCGTCAATACGGCGATAAAGCGGCAAGTCGTGTCGAAATCGGGCGATTGGTATCGGGATCTAGGCTGACTTGGCCGGGATCTCGAAGGACACGCCCAATTCGTCATCGGCACGAAACTGAACGACGCAACGCAGGAAAAGGTCGTGCTCGAGTTCCAAGTCGAAGTTGTCCGGTAGCTTCGGCGCATCGGCCGGACGGAGGCGCGCGCCTGTGGCGGACAAATCGGCCACGAAGCACCGCATGGTCTCGGACGGTTCGCCGAAATGGATGCGCGTACGCTTCAACGCCTTAACCCGCTTGTGCCGGCGGCGTTCGTCGCGCTCCCCCTTCAGGACCGAAATGAGGTCGTCTAGTTTTCCCAACGGATCGGACATGGGCGGCACGGTACCGCATGGTCGTTGACAAAAATTTAACGGTACCAATTAACCACGGTTGAAAATAAAGCTATTTAATATCAATATCTTGTATCATATTTACCCGACGGTCGCCACGGCCCGGTCCCGGAAGAGCGGATCGTTGTACCGCAGGGTTTCTGGGATTACACGTTCAGGCCGTAAATCCGAACCGCATTGTCGTGGTAAAGTTTGGCCTTTTCGTCGGCGGAATAATTCACCGTCAGCCGCTTGAAGGAATTCCACAGCACGTTATAGCTGCAGCTCAGTTTGTCGACGGGGAAATTGGACTCGAACAGGCAACGATCCGTGCCGAAGTGTTCGATGGTGTATTCGAAATAGGGCCGCGTTGCATCGAGAAGCTCTTCGCTGGTCGGCGGGTTCGGGCGATGTTCCCAACCGAATCCATTGTAGTCCATGTTCAATCCGCCGAGCTTCGCCATGACATTCTCACACTGCGCGATATCAGCGATATAGCCTTTCCATTCCTCGAAAATTTCGTCCCGGCGGCCCTCGTAGGGGCCGATCCCCAAGGGGCCGCCAAAGTGATCCAGGATGATCGTGACGTCGGGGCAGGCCTTGGCAAGATCGATCAGTTCCGGCATCTGCGGGTGATAACACCAGCCTTCCATCGTAAGGTCGCGTTTGACCAATTCCGTGACACCCTCCCGGTATCTCGGATCGAGCAGGGCATGCGGTCCGTAGGGCCACCGCCCATTTTTGATCGCGTCGCTTTCTTCCCAAGTTGCGCTGCAGCGGATGCCCCGGAATCGTTCGCCGCCGGCGGCGATGTGGGCGTCGAGCACGTCGCCGACCGCCGCACCGAGCATCATGTCCGCCGTGCCGATGATTCCGGCAGCGACCCGTTGCGGTCCGTATTCGCCGGACGCGCTCATGGCTGCGATACCGTTCACGAACTCCGTTTCGCCGACAACGCGTAATTCCTCGGGCCCGTCGGTCTTGTACATTGCGCCGCATTCGATGAAGACCGTCGAAACCACGTTATGTCCGCTGTTCAAGTCCTCCAGGATTTCGTCCAAAAGATACCGTGGCGACGTGCGTTCATATCGGAAATCCCACAAATGATGGTGCGGGTCGCAAATCGGTAAATCCGGCTCGAGGGTTTCTTCGTCGTATTGAGCGAGCCAATCGTGGTTTGTGGCCTTGGCGGGCATGGCGAACCTTTCCGGATCGGGTGACGGTTGCAGGCGGATGCCTCACCGATGTTACGATAGGCAAAACAATAAAGTTGAAGGACCGAGCATGCAAAATGGTATCGGGGAGGGTGTTCGCCGGATCGAGGATTTTCGGCTTCTCACGGGCCGCGGCCGGTTCTCCGACGATCGCAACGTCGACGGGCAACGCTATGCCGCTTTTGTGCGCTCGCCGCACGCCCATGCTGAAATACGCGGCATAGATTTGCAGGACGCTTTGTCGGCGCCTGGGGTTCGGGAGGCGCTCACCGGCGAAGACTATCTGAATGACGGATTGAACCCGATGCCCGCCGGCGGCAATCCGAAAGACGTCGAACTCAAGAACCGTGACGGTTCGCCGATCCCGAATACGCCGATCTATCCCATCGTGACCGATAAAGTCCGCCATATCGGTGAGATCGTTGCCATGGTCGTCGCGGAGTCCTCCGCGCAAGCCGCGGACGCCGCCGAGCGCATTGTCATCGACTATCGGCCACTGCCCGCCGTTACCGAAATCCTGGCATCGCTCGATGATGATGCCCCGGTGCTGTGGGACGATCTGGGTCATAACCTGTGCGTCGACGACGTGAAAGGCGACGCCGTAGCGGTCGCAAAAGCCTTCGACGCGGCCGCCCATTCGGTCCGGTTGGAAATCGTGAACAACCGCGTCACGGGTGTTCCGATGGAACCGCGCGCGGCGATCGGCGATTACGACGCGGAAACCGGACAGGTCCTTCTTCTTGCCGGCAGCCAAGGTGTCAATCGGTTCCAACGCGAATTGGCGCATGTTTTCAATATGGCGCAGCACGACATTCGCGTCGTATCCGAGGATGTCGGCGGCGGATACGGGACGCGCAATCATTTGTATTCGGAATTCACGCTCGTGGTTTGGGCAGCTCGGCGGCTGGGGCTGCCGGTAAAATGGACCGCGACGCGCAGCGATTGCTTCCTGAGCGACTATTCCGGCCGTGATTTGGTAACGACGGCCGAGTTGGCGCTCGACGCGGAGGGCAACTTTCTCGCCGTTCGGACCGAAAACACCGGCAACCTGGGTTCGCACAACGTGTCCTTCGTGCCGATTGCACGAGGTCCGACCGTGACGACGAACTTGTACGATATCCCGCACGCGCATGTGGTCACCCGCGGCGTTTTTACCAACACGGCGCCGGTTACCGCGTATCGGGGTGCGGGACGGCCCGAGGCCGTCTTCGTGATCGAACGACTGATCGATATCGCCGCCCGGGAGATGGAAATGGATCCTGTGGCGCTGCGCCGGTGCAATCTGATTCCCGATTCCGCGTTGCCCTACACTAATGCGATGGGCGTGACCTACGATACCGGCAAATTCGGCCGCAGCATGGACCTGGCGCTCGACGACGCCGACTGGGATGGCTATCCGGCGCGCCGGGCAGAGAGCTTGGATCGTGGCAAGCTGCGGGGCATCGGTATCGCCAATTATATCGAGACGGCCACGGGGTGGCCGGTAGAGCGCGCCGAAATGACGATCCTGCCGGACGGAATCATCGATCTGATCATCGGCACACAGGCCAGCGGGCAGGGGCACGAGACCAGCTTCGCCCAGCTCGCCGTGGATTTCCTGGGCGTGTCTTTCGATGCCGTGCGGTTGCGGACCGGCGACACCGCCTTCGTCGCCGAGGGATCCGGCTCCCACTCATCCCGATCGATGCGACTGGCGGGACAATTGTTCCGCCAGACATCGGACGAGATCATCGACAAGGGAAAACGGATCGCAGCACACGTGTTGGAGGCTGCGGTGGAAGATATCGGATTCGACGGCGGACGTTTCCAGGTATCGGGCACGGACCGGTCGCTCTCGCTATTCGATGCCGCGGCGGCCGCCGCAAATGAAATGCCCGGCCTGCCGGAAGACCTGCGGGGTCAATTGGGTGCGGTATCGGATATCCATGTACCGATGCCCGCATATCCCAATGGATGCCATATTGCGGAGGTGGAGATCGATCCGGATACGGGTACGCTCGAAATTCTGCGGTATACCGGCGTGGACGACGTGGGCCGTGTGGTCAATCCGTTGTTGGTCGACGGCCAAACCCAAGGTGGATTGGGGCAGGGGATCGGTCAGGCAGTGCTGGAATGCTGCCGGCACGATTCATCCGGACAGTTGTTGACGGGCTCATTCATGGACTATGCCATGCCGCGGGCCGACGACGTTCCGTATTTTCGGCTATTGCACAATGAAGTGCCTTCCACCAACAACTTGATGGGGATCAAGGGCGCGGGCGAGGGCGGCACGACCGGCGCGCCGGCGGCGGTCATGAATGCGATCCTGGACGCGCTCGGCGATTACGGCGTTGCGCATTTGGACATGCCGGCAACCCCGGAATCCATCTGGCGGGCGATCGCGATGGCCCGTTAGGCGTGCAGAAAGTGGATGTAGGACAGCACCATATCGACCGTTTCGCCGTCCGATGCGAGCGGAAGATTGAGACGTTCGATCTGGATGAATTCCTTACCTTCGGACAGTAGCGGCTTTCCCCGGCGCCAATTGGGTTGGTGTGACGACAGAACATTCAATAAACCCAGTTGAGTGCCCGACGCGTCGAAGTTTTCGTAGGCATCTTCCAGCCATTGCCCGGTGTAATCGAAACCGTGAAGGTCGACCAACTTCGTGCCCACAAGCCGGGCGAGAAAGCGGGGCGGACTGCCGTGGACATCAACCAGGCGGATGTTTGCAAGGAGATTGGGAACGTCGACGGGATCGAAATGCTGGCGCCCGGGCAGGCCGTTGGCGGGATGGATCGAACGCCAATAGGACGCCATCTCGGCTACCATGGGATGGCAATCCGCGGGGATGTTGCCCGCGTTCTCGGCCGGTTCTTCGTCTTCCTGCTGCGTCAGCTCAGGCATCGCCCTACGATCCTTCAATCCTTAAAGAATACAGGGCGTAGATTAATAAAAATAGAAAAATTAACGCAACGGTACCCGCTTATGTAGAATCGACGCGGCAAGGCCCCTGATTCTTAGTAGGGAACGGATCCTTCGACCGTGCATCGTTGCATGACCCGGCGCAACGACGTGTCGTAATCGAAGGTGGCCTTATGCTGCACCGCGCAATTGTCCCAAATCAGCAGGTCGCCGACGCGCCATTTATGCCGGTACAGGAATGCGGAATTCGTAGCATGGTCGAACAAATCCGCCAGCAACGTGTCGCTCTCCGCCTTGTCCATGCCTACGATTTCATGGGTGTAACCGTAGCACACATAGAGGCATTTCCGGCCCGTATCGGGATGCGTCCGAACGACCGGATGCAATGCATCCGGTGGATATTTCAGCAGTTCTTCGTCGCTCAGGACCGGGCGCTTGCCAAATTCACGCGCCTTCTTGTTCCACATGTAGCGATAGCCGTTTGCCGCTTTCAGCCCGTCGAGGCGTTTCTTCATATCGTTCGGAAGGGCGTCATAGGCCGCGGCGGCGCCGGCAAACAACGTATCGCCGTAGGTCTCACCGTTCTGAGCCGGCACCTCCAACGCA
Organism: Alphaproteobacteria bacterium; assembly: GCA_965228425.1. Taxonomy (GTDB): domain Bacteria; phylum Pseudomonadota; class Alphaproteobacteria; order UBA8366; family UBA8366; genus JAJFJD01. The sequence goes on from OZ245815.1 coordinate 3,049,894, forward strand.
TTCAAGAGCGTCACCTTGCTTGGTTTCTCCAAATAACAGAGGTCGGAATGCCAGTAGCGGCCGGCATCATGCGATCCCAATGGCTTTCCGTCTTTCATGACATTCGAGACCCAGAAGACTTCGGGCGACTCATCACTGTTCGCTTCCGCGCGCACGTTGACCTGCAGCGGTCCGAAGCGCCGGGAGAAGGCGGCCAACTGGTCCGGTGTCAGGGTCTGATCCCGAATTACGATGACCGCGCGATCGTGCAGCGCCTGTTCGATACAGGCAAAGGATTGATCGTCGACCGCCTCCGAGAGGTCCACGCCGGTGATTGCCGCGCCGATCGGGCCATCGGCGTTCTCGATTTTCATTGCGTCGGACATGCGCTTCCTCCGATAGAGTTCGATGCGGATAGCGATCTTTCCGTTAACGCATGGGCCACACGCCAGAGTCAAATTTGTGGACAGGCCTCCGTCCGTGCGACGGTTCTGCAAATAAAAACGACTTCCACGGGGACGGCGATGCTGCAACTTCACAATTACTGGCGGTCCACATCGAGCTACCGGGCGCGGTTGTTGCTTACGGTCAAGGGGCTGCCCTACGACTATGTGCCGGTGAACATCAAGGAGCACGAACAACACGGCGAGGCCTACCGGCGGATCAGCCCGAACGGGTTCGTGCCGACCTTGGTGGACGGCGATTTGGTCGTCGGACAGACCGTCAACATCGCGGAATACCTCGACGAGGCCTATCCCGACAACCCGTTATTCCCTCGGGACTCGGCGGGCAAGATCCGCGTGCGCGGGTTCGTCAATTCTTGCATCGGCGACGTGCAGCCGCGGACGCAAAAACGGGTCAGGGAATATATCGACGAGCGGTTCTCCCGCGACGTCCTGATCGAGTGGTATCAGTTCTGGTCCGCAGAGGGGCTCTCGATCCTGGAAAACCTCGCGGTCCAAGATCGGCCCGACGGCGCGTTCTTTCATGGCAGCGCGCCCGGCGCGGCAGACTGTTTCCTTGTGGCGCAGCTTTACAACTGGCGGCGTCGCGATGTCGATCTATCCGCCGCGCCGACATTGTTGGCGATCGAGGAAGCCTGTATCGATTTGCCGGCCTTTGTCGCCGCCGCGCCGGAAAACCAACCGGATGTCGGAGAGGACGATCGATATTAGCTCATGCCGTCGTTCAACAGTCGCGTTAAGGTTGGAACCGCCTAATTTTGGCGACATACTTCCGCACAGACACAGGGATTTAAGGAGAGGCCCATGGCGCTGATCGAAAAAGATGTAGTGGTGACCACGAAACACGGTCGCATGCCGTCGTTCGCGGCCTGTCCGGATGCGGATGGCGCGTTTCCGGCGGTCATTTTGTATATGGACGCTCCCGGGTACCGCGAGGAACTCAAGAACATGGCCCGGCGGATCGCCAAGCACGGCTATTTCTGCCTTTTGCCTGACATGTACTACCGGCTCGGAACCTGCCGTTTCGATCTGCCGCGACGAAATGACGTGATGTCGGCCGTTATCAAGGCCGCGATGAACCATCTGACGAATGCGGATGTGGTGGACGATACCGGCGGCATGCTCGCCTGGATAGACGCCCAGGACAAAGCCAAGCCGGGGCCCGTGAGCTGTATCGGGCATTGCATGAGCGGACAGTACATAACGACGGTCGCGGCACGCTTCCCGACGCGCTTCGCGTCGGCGGCGTCGGCATATGGCGTCGGACTCGTCACCGACAAGGAAGACTCGCCGCATCTTCTCCTCGATCAGGTCCAGGGCGAATTGTGTTACGCCTTTGCGGAAACCGATCAATCGGTGCCGGACCATGTCATTCCGGATATGCGCGTGGCGTTGGAAAAGGCCGGGACGAAGAATACTCTCGATGTCTATTCTGGCACGGAACACGGGTTTATGTTCTCGGAGCGGGCATCCTATGCGCCGGTTGCGGCGGAGGAAGCCTGGGCGAAACTGTTCGACCTGTGGGACCGGACCCTTAGGTAAATCCAAACTCGCGATTGCAACACGACGGAGCGGACACCAATGACACCAACACGACGCGGTATTGCCGCGGTCTCAATTGCGCTCGGCTTGGCGGCATGTTCGGGCGATCCGGCGGATCGCGGCCTTGGACCGAGTTGCGCGTCCGGGCTGTCCGCGGCCACAAAGGAATTGAAAGCGGCCAAGGCCGCCGGATTTGGCGAGTCCGTCGAATGGGGCAAGGCGGCGAGCCTTATCAGCGCCGCGAAGGTGCAGGAGCAGTTCGGCGAATATCAGAATTGCGTCCAAAAGACGCGCGACGCCCGGCGCTTTATTTCCCGTATTCCCCGCAAATAGCGGTGCGGGGCCGAAGCCCCGCTTCTCCTGCTATTGCGCGGGCGAGAAGGGCGCTGGCAGCATGATCTTGTTTTCCTGGGCAACCAGACGGTCGCCGCTGCCCCCCGGGGGCCAGATGCCATCCGCCTTCGCCTGGGCGCGTACCTCCATCCGCTGATTGAGGCTTTCATACGCCCAAATATGAACGAACTTGTTGAGGTCTCCGACTTCGGTATGCATGCCCATGATCAGGGGCGAGAGTGCCCGCCGTCCTTCGATCTTTTCTTTCCAGCCGTCCATCATCGCGGGCAGTTTGCCTGGCTTGAGCGTATAGCTCCGCATTTCATAGATCGGACCATTGTCGCCGGTCATCAGCTCGGGCGTGAAGGGGCTCGGCGTAAAGATTTCGGAATTCATCGAAACCAGAAAATCCTTGATCGCCGGCGGCCAATGGGGGCTCTTGCCCGCTTCGGCGCGGATTTTATCCCGCTCCGCCGCATCGGCATAGGGCCAGACATGGATGATCTGGTTCAGTGGGCCGATCTCCGTGTACCAGAAAGCCGCAAGCTCCGAGAATTCCTTGCGATGCTGGTATCCCTCTTCGAACCGGTGCAAGACCTCAGGCAGCGAGCCCGGGGTGATCTGATAACTGCGTACTTCGTAAATCATAAGTCCTCCACAGTCGGATTGCGTCCTCGCGCGTTCGCGGCGAACCGTATTGGAAGTAGAGAACCAGCGTATCACGGGTGGTCGCCAAGGAAATGCCTATGTGAATTTTGCCCGCGAATTTAATCGGTAAAGAGAAATAGTTGTCCGTGCCTGCCGTATTTCGACCGGGTACGGATCGGTCGACCGGCCCGTTCATTCGATGATCAGCCGCAGCGACCGAAGTCCTGGACTCTCGACGGAGACGGCGGTAGGGGAAACGGGGCAATTCATTCAAGGGGACTGGCTATGAATGTCAAACGGTACTTCATTGCGGTTATCGTGGTGTTCGTCTTTACCTTCGCATACGACTTCGTGGTGCATGGCATCTTATTGGCCGACACCTACAAAAGTCTGGAGAACCTCTGGCGGCCCGAGGCCGAGATGCAGGCATTGATGCCGCTGATGGCCATTGCCCAACTCCTGTTGGCCTTGATCTTCACATTCATCTTCACGCGGAATTACGAAGGAAACGGCATCGGCGAGGGGCTGCGCTACGGCTTGTATGCCGGGCTGCTGCTGGGTGCGCCGCAAGTCGCAAGTTACGTTTGGATGCCGGTCACGGTCTCGCTGACCGCGACCTGGGTCGGGGCTGTGATTTTCTGGGGCATTCTTGCCGGGATCATCGTTTCGCTGGTGTACAAAGAGGCGTAGACAGCCAGAACCTTAGTCTCGGGTGTTCACCTCGACCGCTGCCCTATAGGTCGGACGATCGAGCATCGCCGCACGATAATTCTTGAATGACGCCGGCAGGGGCAATCCGTATCGGTGCGCCCAATTCAACACGCTGATCATCAGGATATCGACGCCGCTGAAGTCCGCGCCCAGCAGATAAGGGCCGTCACCCAGGCGCATCGCGGCGGCGTTGATCATGCGCTGGAAATATTCCCGGGCGACCTCGCAAGCCTCCGGCGCATCGCCATAGACTTCCGGCAATCCCTCGTGGCGGCGCAGGACGTAAAGGGCCGTGGCGTCCAATTCCATGCAGATGAAAGACAGCCATTCCATGTAGCGCGCCCGATCCTCGATGCTCTCCGGGATGAGCCGCCTATCGGCCGTCGAATATCGCTCTGCAAGATACGTTACGATGGCGGCGCTCTCAGTCAGAATGAGATCGCCGTCTTGCAGTACCGGAATCTTCTTGCGCGGGTTGATCGACAGGAAGGTCAGATCTTCCATGCCCACCGTGCGTGTCCGCAGAGGCATCGTGCGGTACTGCAAATCGAGCTCGATCAATGCCCAGTGCGCGCGGATCGTCCGGGACGAACCGATGCCCCATACGACGAGATCGGGTGCTTGATCCGCCATGGCGCTACCACGGCTCCACGAAGGGGCGGATATCAAGCTCGTGGGTCCAGGCATCGCGTTCTTGCTGGCTCAAGGTCCAATAGGCCTCGGCGATCGATGTCAGGTTCATCAAGCTGTCCTCCGGAAACGCCAGCGTTTCGTCGCCCGCGGCTGCGCGGCGGCGCGCGTGGACAACGGGACTGTCGACACCGCCGTCGATCACCAGATGCGCGACGTGAATGCCTTTCGGTCCTAATTCGCGGGCCAGGCTTTGCGCCACCGCGCGCAGTCCGAATTTGGCGCTGGCAAAAGCCGCGAACCCTGCGCCGCCCCGCAGGCTTGCTGTCGCACCGGTGAAGAGGATCGTTCCCGACCCGCGCGGCACCATCCGACGGGCGGCCTCGCGCCCGGCTAGGAATCCGCCGTAGCAGCCGAGCGTCCAGACCTTGCGGAACATGTCCGCCTCGGTCTCCAGGATCGGGAAACGCGCGTTCGCCCCGGCGTTGTAGAGGCATACATCGACGGGGCCGAGATCGCGCTCCACGGCGTCAAACAAGTCCATCGTTGCTTGTTCATCCCGGGCATCGACGGAATAGGCTTTCGCGGTACCGCCGCTCGCCTCGATTTCGCCAAGGAGCGCATTTGACTTGGCCGCGTCCCGCCGCGCAACGGCCACGGCGTAGCCGCCCGCGGCAAATCGCCGGGCGAACGCCGCACCGATTGCATCACCGGCCCCTATACCAAGGGCAACTGGCATTGTCCCTGTTTCCGTCACGGCGCCGGCGCTCAAACCGCTTCGAGCGGCGCGTTCAAGGCGACGCCCGGCACGACGATCCCGTTCGGGCGTCCGTTCTTGGTCTTGCCCTCGTAGCTCTCGGTCATCCAATGCGGCAGGGCGGGGCCGTCCGCGCAGGCCAGCCATAGCCGAAGCAGGTGTCGCCGATCCTCCGGTTTATCCCAATCCTCGAAGGCGGTGCGGCTGTGCATCGTGCAATGATTGCACACGAACTGCATGTCGCCGGGCCGGAATGTCATGTCGAGATGGATATCCGGATCCTGCGCCAGACTGTCGATGAAATCCAGGGCTTCGTTCTGCTTTTCGGTCAGCCGCGGTACACCGTCGATCAATTGCCCCTTGCGAATGGCGCTGCGAACGTAATGCGAGATGATGCGCCCATTTTTCGGCATGAAAACCGGGACTTCAGCCCAGGGCAGCTTGCCTTCCGGTATCTCGCCCCAGCGTGTGCGGTGAAACGGCTGCTTCAGCACCGGCAGCAGGTCCGGGCGCTGCGCCAGGACTTCGTTGTAGAGCGTGGTCGAGCTGACGATCGATGACAATCCGCCGGATTTCGCCGCGCGCCAGCACAACAGCGAGGCGATATCGCTCGAGTCGGTGTGATAGGGCAGGCGGGCGCTGGTCTGATATCCCCGTGCCGCCGGGTCGTTGTAGTCGAGCCCCAAATTCTTGACGTGGCCCAGGACGTGGCCCTTCCCGTTCTGCGAACACGCTTGTCCGATATGCGTACCGATGCCCCAAAAGGCCGTCGCCGAGCGTTCAAGCGTCCAATCGCCGATCGGCAGGCCGCGAAGCAAATAGAACCCAGGGCCATCAAGGAGATACTGGCGAACATTTGCGAGGCGGTCCGCCACGGTCGGGAGCGGAAAATCCTCCTTGCCGATGTCCAGGATGTCGAGGCCCCGGGACGCGACACGATCGACGGCGATTTCTATCTCGGCAATTTCGTCGGACGTCCAGGCGTGGCTCCACTGCTGTTCGCGTCGGCGCATTTCCGGTCCGTACCATGCCTGTGGACCCTCGAACGGCATTGGACCGATTTCGGTGCTATCCATCTCTGCGATTCCGACTGTGACCTCATTCCAAAAAGAGGTTCGACGCATTCTGCGCGCGATGCGGTGGCAAGGGCAAGAGAGGGCGATTTCGTGCGGTCTTTCCGGCAGATCTAGGGTTGGCAGGGTTCCTTGCCGAAAGCGGTACAGGAAGGAATTGCTAATACCGATGAAGTAATCCGTTCGACCGGTGCCCGGAATTACCAATCCGGGGGTAAAATACGGGCGGAGGTTTCGGTGCATAAGAACTATCAATGGTGGCGCGAATACGCCACGACCGCAGAAAACCGTGCGCCCGATGCGCCCGATGGGCCGGATGGCGCGGCACCCGATGTGCCCGACAGCGTTCAAGCCCAGCAGCGCGCGGCCGCCGCGGCTATGATTGCCGAAGAGGCGAATGCCGCGCGGCTCAAAGCCCTCTTGGATGCCGCACGCGAACAAGCCGATCACAAAACCATCCTGTCCGCCGAAAAACGCTACAACGAAGCACGGGATGACTATGAATCGACCCGCGAAGCTATGTCGGGCCAGGAAAAACGAGACGATACTCGGGACAAGGCGCCGGAAACGCGTCCTGCAGGTGAAATTGCGGACGCGGTGAACCGCGTTTTGAAACGCGTCTCGCCGCAGCAGACCGCGATCGGACTCGGCGTGGTCGTCGCGCTGTTGCTGGGGGTGGGGGTCGGCACCGGCAGTTACTTCATGTGGAATGCGCCGTACGGATCATCAGTATCTGACAAGGTCGCCGTCACGGCGGAACAGCCGCAAGTACCGGTCAGACGGACACCGCAGGAAACCGTGCTGGTCGATAGGATCCCGTCGCCCGAGTCGGGGCCATCCGCCAACGACCTGCCAACCGAACCGATAATTTTGCCGGCGTCCGTCAACGCGACCATGACGGCCGGCAGACCGGTTATATCGTCGAAACCCGCCGTTGTTCGACAGAAGCCCAAGCAAGTCTATTCGATTACATTGCCTGCCGCATCGGCGAAGGCAGTAACGGCGAGAAAAGCAGCAACAGTGCCGCGTGAGAGCCCCGAGACGGCGATCCGCGTCAATATCCGGCCGCGCGGCGTGTCGCGCACACCGGCCGAACCGCCCGCGCCGAATCCGCGAGTGGCCGCGCGCGATCTGCAGGTCGTTCCGCCGCCACCGCCGAAACCGCCGGTGCAGATCGAAGAAGCGGAATAGACGCGCCCGATTTACTCGTCGATCACCCGTTTGGCTTTTTCCGGGCTCCTGAGAATCAAGACCAGCGGCAGCAGCATCAGCATCAGCACCGTCATCAGCCTGAAGTCGTGCAAATAGGCGATGAATTCCGCCTGCTTGTCGATCATCCGGTTAAGTGAGATCACGCCGTTCAGTTGCTCCAGGCTCCAATTCTCGGGCAAGGGATAGTCGCGGATCCGGTCGTTGTAGACGCTAATATTCTCGGACAGCATCGAGCGCGCGCTCTGTGTACTACGGGCAAGCTGTGCGACGAGGACGGAAACCCCGATACTCGATCCCAATCGCCGGAACAGGCTCAGAACGCTCGTACCGTCCGGACGCATCGACGTCGGCATCGACTGGAACGCGAGCGTCATGATGGACACGGACAGGAACCCGAATCCGGCGCCCTGGATGAAGACCGCGATCATCACGGTGACCACGTCCACGTCGGGCGTGAATTGCGAGAGCATCCAGGTCGAGAAGGCAATCAAGCACATTCCCATCGCGACGACAGGTTTCGGCTGGAAGTGGAACAATAGGAATCCTGCAATCAGGGACGACACCATGGTGCCGATGCCGCGCGGCATCATCACGAAACCGGTGGTCAGGACCGGATACCCCATGTGGTCCTGCAGGATCGGCGGGATGAGCCCGGCATACCCGAACACCATAAAATTCAACAGAAACCCGATCAGCAATCCGACGACGAATTCCCGGTTCCGGAAGACGTTCGGGTTGAGATATGCATTGCGCGTGGTCAGCACATGCACGCCGAAGACATAGAAGGTGACCAGCGCCATAGCGCCCATCGCGATGATGAAAGGTGAATCGAACCAGTCGAGACGCTGTCCCTGGTCGAGCATGAGTTGAAATGCGCCGATGCAAATGCTGAGAACCAGGAATCCGAAGAAATCGAATTTTTTCTTCGTGGTCGACATCCCGGCGGGCACATAGCGGACGATCAGCACCAGCGCCAGAATGCCCAGCGGCACGTTGGCGAGGAAAACCCATCGCCAGCTAAAGAATTCTGTCAGGAATCCACCGAGGATCGGACCGACGATGATGCCGCTCATCCGGCCCGTGGTCAGCCACCCGAAGGCCGTGCCTTGCTGCTCGCGGGGAAATGTCGCGAGCACGGTCTGCATCAGCAATGGATTGAAGCCCGCGCCAAAGAAACCCTGGATGAACCGGAAGATGACGATCTCGAGCAACGAATCCGATTGCCCGATCAGAATGGCGCACAGGGTGAAGCCGACGATGATGAATAGGAAGAGATTGCGCCGGCCAATCCGTTGGCTTAGCCACCCATAGAGCGGCGTAAAGATCGCAGAGGCGACGAGATAAGACGTTAGAATCCAAGAGATTTCCGTGAGGGTCGCCGACATGACGCCCTGCATTCGCGGCAACGCGACACTGACCGCGAAGGTATCCATGCCGGTCATCATGCCCGCCGGCAAAATACCGAGCGCGACAGCGATTCGATCGCCGGGCGAGAGGGTAGGTTCGGTGGTTGCCGCGGTCATAGGCGGCTTGGCTGCCTCCTCAACGGTTTACCGGACGGTTTGGATGAGAAAACTCAGTAGGTAGTTATAGCAGAGATTCGCACACGGTTCCCGATGGCCCCCGGCGCCGAATGATGGATTTCAAGACCATACAGATTTACGCCGATTAGATGGCCGTCCCGAACCGCGGCTATACTGACGGCGAGTGATAATAACCGGAGCGCCAACCGTGCCGTTTTACCGTTTCGAGCAATTCGAGGACATCGTCTCCAACCCGCATCTATCCACCGGGCGGGGGCCGATCATCGAGGGCGACTATATGAACCTGCGGCTCAACAACAAGGACGCGGGAACCGGGTCCAAGCTGCATTACCATCCCAACGAACTGATGGTCTTCCCGCTGTTTGGCAAGATCGACTCGATCGTCGGCACCGATCATCGCATCGTCGACCCGGGGACTTTCGTGCATGTCGCGCCGAACGTGATGCATTCGATGAAGGCGACGATGGACGGCACCTTGAGCTACCTCTACGTCAAGGACCGGACCTGGTCGATGGTCGGCGTGGCGGCGGATGCGGCCCCGCCGGAAGCAGCGCTGTCGATCGACGAGTTGAAGGACAAGCTGGCGCGCGGCGAGAACCCGGCGGGGGAGGCTGCGTCGAAGCCGTCCGAGGGCATTCCGGACGCGCCCGGCGAGAGCTATTTTCCAATGGTCGACAGTCTCGACAGGGAACCGCCGTCGGCCAAACGCAGTTTCTGGGTCGAGGGGGAACGGCTGGCCTTCGGCTTCCTCGAGCGGCCCGTGGGGTACCAAGAAGGACCCGCACCGTCGGCGCATGAGCAATTCGTCTACATCATCGCGGGCGCGCTCGACGTTTCCATCGGTTCCGAGAGGAAGACTGTCGGTCCGGGCGATATCCTGCATATCCCGAAGGATGCGGAGACGTCGCTTGCGGTCGGCGACACGCCGGCCCGGCTTGCCGTATTCCACCCGACGGGCAATCTGGAAAAGCTTCTGAAAGAGAGCGGCGCGTTAGGAAACGGGTAGCTCTCCCGCCGCTTGCCGCATGCGCACGATATGATCCTCGGCGGCCAAACCGCCACCGAGCGTCCTGAGACAGATATGGGTCAGGCCGATCTTCGACCAGCCCTCTACCCGGCTTTGCCACTCGTGTTCGCGCGGCCCAACGACCGCAACGCCGGCTTCCATTCCGAGATCCGCGGTGTTGCGTCCGGCCGACTCTGCTGCGCGGTAGATATCGTCCCGAAGGCCGGGGAATTCCTCGGGCGAGCAGAGAACGAACCAGCCGTCTGCCTGACGACCGATGCGCTGGCGGACGCGCGGCACCGGCAAGCCGCTGGCGCCGATCCAGATCGGAATCGGCCGTTGGACCGGCAGCGGATCGAGGCCGACGCCGGAGACACGGTCCCAGCGCCCCTCGAAATCCACATGGTCCTCCGTCCACAGCTGGCGCAATAGATCGATTTGTTCCTCGCAGCGCGCGCCGCGGGTGTGGAAGTCGGCGCCCAGCGCTTGATATTCCTCCGGGTGTTTGCCGACCCCGATGCCGAGCCGCAAACGCCCGCCGGATAACCGATCCAATGACGCCGCTTGTTTCGCGACCAAGACGGTTGGCCGTGCCGGGAGGACGATCACAGACGGGACCAGTTCGATCTTACTGGTAACCGCGGCGATAAAACTCAGCACGGTCATCGGTTCGTTCAACGGTCCCGTTCCGGGCCGGATCACTTGATCGGGCACGCGGAGATGCGTGAACCCCAAGTCCTCGGCCGCTTCGGCGAAGGCCCGCAGGGCGCCGAGGTCGTCCTGCAACTCGCGGACGGGCAGTGAGATGCCAACACGCATGGTTATCGTCCTTCTATGGTATGCACGGCGTTAGCTATGGTATGCACGGCGTTAGCTCAGATCGATCTTGTCCGTGACGCCGTATTTCTCGGCGAGCCCATTTAATTTTCCGATGGTCGCGTCTTCAACAAAGATTCCTTCCGCCGTTTTCCGTTGGATGCTGCGATGCTCCAGTTCTCCGGGGTAGAGTATTTCGTCGAACCCGTCGGCGGTTTTCGTGTCCTTGAGGTATTGGGCGAACTCGGTGACTTCCCGCTTGAAGGTCTCCAGCGGCCGGAAGGCTTCGACATTGAAGGCGGCGAAGAAGACGCCGTCGTTGTGCTTGCCCGTCGGCTCCACGCCGAATCCCAAGCCGGGAAGGATGCCCGAAAAAATCTCGATCATCGCCGACAGGCCGTATCCCTTGTAGCCTTCGGCGCCGCCGAGCGGCAGCCCAACGCCACCGGCCTTGAACTGTGTCGGGTCCGTGGTCGGCTTGCCGTCCTTGTCGAGGATCCAGCCGAGGGGAATTTCCTCACCGCGCGATACGGCCACTTCGATCTTGCCGCCCGCCGCCGCCGACGTGGCGAAGTCGATGAAAAAGGGACCATCCAGGTTCGACGGGACCGCGATGCACAGCGGATTGGTGCCGAGCCGGGCTTCGCGCCCGCCGAACGGTGCAACCGATTTCGGCGACCGTCCGGAATCGGCGGTCATCCAACTGATCATTCCGGCCTCTGCCGCCATCAGGGGATAGTCGGTGAGGCGTCCCACATGGCCCTGTTGGAAGATCGTGGTCGCGGCGACGCCGTGCTCGCGCGCTTTTTCGATGGTGATCTCCATCGCACGCTCGGACACCACATAGCCGAAACCCCAGTTGCCGTTGATGACGGTCGTGGTGCTGGTTTCCTGAGTGATTTCGAATGGCGCGCCAGGGACGATATGGCCATCGTCCATCCGCGCGATATACGTCGGGATCTTGATGATGCCATGCGAGTCATGGCCGGAGAGGTTGGCGGCGATGCTGTGCCGGGACACGATTTCCGCTTCTTCCGCACTCGCGCCCGCGCATTCCAGCAGGATAGCGGCGGTCGCTTGAAGTTTCCCATGAGCAATGTTCGGCATTTTATTTCCTCCCGGTTGTACGGCTTGCACTGCAGGAACTATCGCGCGCAGGCACGAGCGAGCGCAAATTGGACCCCGTGCTATCATCGCCTCACCAAGTGGGCCATAGGAGAGAACGAGGGATGAAACTGCTCTATTTCGACGACTTCAAACTGGGTGTGCTCAGCGGCGACAACGTGGTCGACGTGACGGCGGCTGTGCAGGAAATCCCGCATACCGGCCCGCATGACCTGATCAACGGTTTGATCGCGCGGTTCGATGATTACCGGTCAAAATTGGAAGACGCAGCGGCGAAGGGCGGCGGCGTGCCCGTCTCGAGTGTCCGGCTCCGGCCGCCGCTGCCGAAGCCGGGCAACATCGACTGCATGGCGGTCAACTACATGGAAGACGGCACGCTCGACAAGCCCGCCCCGATCAATGCCTTCCACAAGGCGTCGAGCACTGTCATCGGCCACGGCGACACGATGGTGCTGCCCGACGTGCCGGCGACGATCTTCGAGGGCGAGGCGGAAGTGGCGCTCGTCATCGGCAAGCCGGCGAACAACGTGCGCGAAGGCGATGCGATGGACCATATATTCGGCTATATCAACTTCATCGACGGGTCGGCGCGCGGCCTGCCGCCCAGCAACAACACCTTCTTCCAGATGAAATCGCGCGAAACCTTTGCACCGATCGGCCCTTATCTGGTCACCGCCGACGAGATCGAGGATCCGCAGAACCTCCAGATCAAGCTATGGGTCAATGGCGAGTTGAAGCAAAACTTCAACACCGACGACATGGCGCATAAGATTCCGCGTTGTATTGAGTGGATATCGTCGATCCATCCGCTGTCGCCGGGCGACATCCTGGCGACCGGCACAAACCATCGCGGCCTGAGTTCCTTCATGGACGGCGACACGGTCGAGTTGGAGACGGAAGGTCTCGGCAAGCTTCGTTTCTCGGTGCGGGACGACCTCAAACGCACCTGGTCGCGCGAGACTCGCCTGGAGCATGCGGAAAAGGGCGGGGAAGGCCGCCACACGCCGCAACTGACCGGGAAATACGCGGAGGGCTAAACGTCGAAACTTCCGGGTTATTGCCACCCTCGATTGCGACGCGATAGTCTGGGTTCAATTGTTTGTGGCCGCTAGGGCCGTTGAACCCGGATCGAAATATGTCGTTTTACCGAAGTTCCCAGCTGCGAGGCGCTTCAACCGTTTTCGTGATGGCGTTTGCCGCTGCTCTTCTCGCGGGCTGTCAAACCACCGGGTCAGGGGCAGCACCACCCGGAGAGTTTCATTGGAAATTCTCGACGTGGGGCAAACCGCGCGCCTTCAGCAGCGGCATTGATGCACTCGCCGAATATGTCGGCCGCAATTCCGACGGCAAGTTTACGATTTCCGTTTATTACGGCGAGGAACTGGGTAAGTCGAAACGAAATTTGAAAGCCGTAGGCGATGGCGAGTTTGAGATGGCGAATTACTGCACCGCCTACCACCCGTCACGGACGCCTTCAGTATGGGGCCTCGACCTGCCGTTTCTGCCCTACGACGATCTAGCCACGCAACGCCGAGTCTACGACACCTATCACGCCAGAACGGATGTACGCACCGAGATGGCCAACGCCGGTGTGCGCTATCAATTGGCCACGCTCCTGCCGCGCTATGAACTTATGGGAATGGGAAATGCGCCGCAATCGATCGATGACTTGAAGGGAATGAAGATTCGGGCGCTGGGCATCATGGGGCAAGCGGTGCAAACATGGGGCGCGAAGCTTGCCTATCAGCCATCGACGGGCGTCTATCCTGCACTGCAATCGGGATATCTCGATGCCGCTGCGTTCCCCTTCACGTCCACCTTTAAAGCATACAGAATCCATCACATTGCGGAGTGGTTTACCTCCAACCTGGTGCTGGGTGCGATTCATTGTCCGGTGATCGTGAATAAAGGTGCCTACGCATCGTTGCCCGAAAAGTTCAAAAAGCTTTTGGATGACGGGCGGGAGGTCGCCTACGACGCAATGCTGTCAGCGTATCGTCAGCATGATGCGGAAAGTTTGAAACTGTTTGAGGTTCGCGGCCTCCGACGGATTCAATTCAGCATCGCGGAGCGGCTCGAGATTATGAAAATTGCTGCATTGCCCCATTGGCAAGACTGGATTGTCGAAACCGATGCGCGCGGTCTACCCGGCCGTTCGCTGTTAATGGCGATTCTCGCAGAAGCGCTGAAAGATAAGGACCCAGTGCTGCGGCGGGGAGTTTTGGCGATGGTGCGCGGCGACGACAAGCTACCGAAATCGACCGCAAGCCGAAACTAAAAGAAAACGCGGGCGGTTAGACAACAGGCCGTACGGCCTAGGTCATCCACTCCAGCGCCTGTTCCAGATCGGCGATGAGTTCATCGGCGTCCTCGATGCCGACGGACAGGCGCAGCAGGTTTTTCGGCACCAGACTATGGGGTCCTTCCACCGTGGCGCGGTGCTCGATCAGGCTTTCGACGCCGCCAAGCGACGTGGCGGGGATGAACAGATTGCAGGCGGCTGCCACCTTGCGGGCTTCGTCGGCGCCGCCGGCGACGCAGATCGACATCATGCCGCCGAAGCCGTTCGTCATCTGGCGCGCGGCAATGTCGTGGCCGGAATGCGACGGCAGTCCGGGATAGAGAACCTGCTCGATCTTCGGATGGCTCTCGAAATGCGTGGCGATGCGGAGCGCGTTCTCCGAATGGCGCTCGAAGCGCACTGCAAGCGTCCGCATGCCGCGCAGCAGCAGCCACACCTCGTGCGGCCCCATGACCGCGCCGAGCTTCGCCCGCACGACCTTGATGTCCTCCCACATTGCGTCGTCGGCCTTGGTGATCAGCACGCCGCCCAGGACATCGGAATGGCCATTCAGATACTTCGTTGTGGAATGGAACACGATATCGGCGCCGAGGCTCAGGGCCCGGGTCGTGACGGGCGGTGCGACCGTGCTGTCGACACCGACCGCGGCCCCGGCGGCGTGAGCGATCTCGGCGCAGGCGGCGATATCGACCACGTCCCAGGTCGGGTTGGCGGCGGGCTCGACCCAGAGGATCTTGGTACGGCCCGGCTGCATCGCCGCCGACACGGCGCTCAGGTCGCGGGGGTCGACGAAATCTACTTCTACCGCGCGCTTTTCGACGATGCGCCGAAGCCAGTCCTGCAAGCCGTGATACATGACCTTCGGCGCGACCACGTGATCCCCCGTCGACAGCGTCTCGAACACCGCCGTCGCCGCGGCGAGGCCCGAGGCGAACAACCGGGCCTCCGTACCGCCCTCCAGCCGCGCGATAAGGCGCTCGACCGGCGTATCGGTCGGGTTACCGTACCGGCTGTAGGTATAGTCGCCGGTCAGCTCATAGTCGGCATCCCGGGCATAAGTGGTCGAGGTATGGATCGGCGGCACCACCGCGCCAGTCTCCTTGTCGATGTAATGCATCGCTTGGGGGAGCAGGCTGCGGGGCGACAGGTCGTTGCGATTAGCCATATCAGGTAATCCTAAGGGGTTAGGTAATGCGGGCGAGGGCCATCGGCATCTTAACCTTTGCGATCCTCATTCCAACGCTGACGAAACCGGAAAAGCGCCTTGTAAGGAAGCGCATTTTTCGCTCAATGCGGTGCCTACCTATTCTGGGCGAAGATCGAGCCTTTAACCATGGCCGTAAACCAATCGAATGGTGCCGGGGGTCTAGTGCTCCGTGGGTGGTCGACAGAAGCCCGTCGAGACGCAATTCTGCGGCCCTAGCGAAAGTCCCGCCCCTGCATTGCAACGGAACTCCACGGGGCTCCGGTGGGGGCGGGCGATTGCCCGACATTCGATCAGCCTGTCGGAAATGAGCGTTGAAAAATACGTTCTTTGCCGGTGCAAAGACGCTAAGTGCCTCGCAAGACCTCGATGGCCTGCATCACCTTGTTCCACTGGCCGGCGCCGTGGGGGTCGCCGCAATCCAGCATCCCGTCGGACCGCATGGCCGCCTCTACCGGTGCAGCATCGCCGAACTCGCGAATGAGATTCCGAGCGTATTTATAAACATCGATGTTCTCCATGGGATAGGCATACCACATTATTGCTAACGGTACCGGACGCACAGGAGGTATCGGATACGGGCGCAGAATTGCCGTCGGTCCGATTGCGCAGCTTATGCTTCCAGGCTCGCGCTCGGCGGTGTATCCGCCAACGGCGCGGCCCAGGCGTCATAGCCGTAGACGCTTTCGATCTCGGCCTTGATCTTTTCCATGTCGTTCAGGCGGGAAATCTGCTGGATACGCGCGGTCCGGTCCTTACGCGTGGTTTCGTACCGCAGCAGCGCGGCGGTGACGTCGGATTCTCCGACCCCGTCGAGGCATCGCGACAGTATCGCCGCATCCTCGATCGCGCTGGACGCGCCTTGCGCCATATATGGCGTCATCGGATGACAGGCGTCGCCGAGCAGCGTCACCCGGTTCGACCCCCATTTCGGCAGCGGATCGCGTTCGAACAGCGCCCATTTATGCACGTCGGGACAGGCGTCCAACACGGCGCGGACATTCGGATGGAAATCCTTATAGGCATCGCGCAGCACATCCAAATCGCCCTTTGCGGACCAGGATTCCACCTCGAAGTCGGGTTCGGGCGTGCTGGTGACGAAATAGATCTCGTCGCGGCGCGGATTCACGTAGTAGATCACGATATGCCGGTCGGGCCCCCACCACTTGGCGCAATCGTCGATCGCGGAATCGCCTAGCAAAGACGCGGGGAAGGTGGTGCGATAGGCGACGCGGCCGGTGAAACGCGGTTTCTCCGCGCCCAAAAGGATTTCACGCACCACCGAATGGACGCCATCCGCGCCAATGACGATGCCGGCATCTGCCGCACTGCCGTCGGCGAATTCCAAGGTAACGCCGTCCGCTGCTTCTTCCAGGCCGACGAGTTTCCGGTCCCGATGCACAATGTCGGCAGGCACCAAGTCCGCCAAGGCCGCGTGCAGATCGCCCCGGTGCATGTAGAAGTAGGGCGCGCCGTATTTCCGTTCGACCGAATCGCCGAGCATGCGCTCCCAGGTGATCTCGCCGGTATCCCATTGCCGGTTGAGCGATGAGTCCGGCCGGAAGGCCAGTTCGCGCAAACGCGGTTCCAGGCCCAGCGCCCGGAGCACCTTGATTGAATTCGGGCTTTGCTGAATTCCCGCCCCGATGCGGGCGAAGGTGTGGGCTTGCTCATAGACGCGCACGTCGTGCCCGATGCGCCGCAACGTCGCGGCAGCGGCAAGCCCGCCGATACCCGCGCCGACAATAGCGATCGAAAGGGCATGTCTTGTCATGTATGGCACGTTCCCATGCCCTGACGCTATACCGGCTGCCACCGCGCCGTCTAATTGCACACGGACGCATAATGAACGTTAAGCCATGTGTCTCTATGCACGGGGGTATCGAAGCGGCCAACTTCCGCAACGGCGGTGCGGGGGCGATCCGCCCCCTGATCGACATTATCGATGCCGAAAAACCTTATGCGGCCGGACCGCATGGCGATTCCAAGGCCTTCGGATGCGATCGAGGTCCGGCAAAGTGCTGGTGAATTACACTCAATGGCGCAGGCGGAACCCGGGCGACTCCAATTCCTCGACCGCCTGCATGACCTTGTTCCACTGCCCGACGGCGTGTTGATCGCCGCGATCCATCATGCGGTCGGACCGCATGGCGGCTTCTACGCGCGCCTCGCGGCCGTATTGTTTGATGAGCTTCAATGCGGTTTCGTAGATATCAAAATCGTCCATGCCGCACTGGGTACACAACGATCATGACAATTTTATGGTATCCGAAATCGCACGGGATTTAGGGGAGTTGCACTCCCAAATATCACTACGTGGCGAGGATGATCAAAATCGAGTCGCCCAGGCATCCAATTTCGGCAAAACGACCTCGGCCGGATCGGAATCGATGCTCAAGATTATGCGTTCGACGCCGGCATCCGCGTAAGCGCTCCATTCGTCCGGGTCGTGTTCCGCTCCGAAGGCGCTGATCGGGACGGACCGTCCGGCGGCCTTCTCCATCTCCCGGAATTCCGGCATCTTTTCCAACAAGGTATAGTTCGGCCGTTTGGCGTGCGGCAGCCAACCGTCGCCATAGGCGAGGGCACGGCGTGCCCCGTACGGAAACTCGCCGCCGACATACACCGGTGGGGTTTTCTGTATGGGCTTCGGCCACGCCATCATCGGGCCGAAATCCACCATCTCGCCGTGGTACTCCGGCTTGCTTTCGGTCCAGATCAGCCGCATCGCTTCGATTTTCTCGCGCATGGCCTTGTGGCGCGTCTTGAAGGTGACACCGTGGTTTTCCATCTCGTCCTCATTCCAGCCGGCGCCGATGCCGAACAGGAAGCGGCCGTTCGAGATTTGATCCACCGTGGCGACTTGCTTGGCGGTCTGTATCACGTCGCGTTGCGGCACCAGGCAAATACCCGTCGCGATCTTCAACCTCCTGGTTACCGCCGCCGCCGCGCCGAGCACCACGAATGGGTCCATGACGTCGTAGTATTTCTTCGGCAACTCCCCGCCTTGCGGCCATTCGGAGTCGCGCGACAAGGGAATATGACTGTGCTCCGGCAGCCACAGCGAGTCGAAGCCGCGCTCCTCCAGCGCCACCGCCAATTCGGTGGGCGGGATGGCATAGTCGGTGCAGAACATCGCGAGACCGATTTTCATGCCCATTACCGTTGGTCCTCCCGAATTCGATTGGCATAGGTCGTGCCAATCCGCCATTTCCGAGGGCTACGATACAACGTCGGCCGATCGTCGCCTATTCCAGCGCTTCACTGCCGCCAAGACGGCCCGCCTACCGACAGACCTTCATCGGAAGTATCAGGCCCCACCGGGTTTCTTGTGCTTCGCCAAATTCAAAAAATCCCGCTTTCTTGTATGCCGCGATAGCGCGCGTATTTTCTGGGTGCGGATCGGTCGCGACCACCGGGGCTCCTTCCTCGAACAGCGTTTTCAACCGCTCGGCGATGAAGGCTGAGCCATGCCCTTTCTCGATCATGTCCCGCTCACCAATAAATTGGTCGATGCCCCGAGAGCCCTTTGGAAGCCCGAAAAAATGGTGATTTTCCCAACCATGAACCGTGTAGTCTTGGATGTACGCAAAAGAGCGCCCGGCTGTTGAGACAATCCATCTCGCCACACGCGGGTCTTCCAGATCCTCCTCGTCACGGGGCTCAATTGAATCCCACCACTCACGAACATGAGGTCGTGACTGCCATTTCAATATCAAATCGAGATCGGCTTTCGTCGCCTTTCGAAAAGTGTATCGATCGGTCGCCGCCATCCCCGCACGATAGCACATGGACCGCTCGCAGATATGGGTTCAATCCTGCCATTGAGGGCGGATCGATCCCCTCGAACGTCCTCCCTCGCGCTTGCCGGTCGCTCAAATGAAAAAGGCCCCGCCCGATCGTCTTGCGATCCGGCGGGGCCTTTAGTCATTGGTCATTCAAACCTCGGCGTACATGGCCGTCGGTTTGCTGGATGACACTTAGCCTTCTTTGCGGAGCATCCAATCGGGCTGCTCGGATTGGAAGGGCAGAACGTCGAATTCGGCCGGGCCGCCCGTGTTCGGCAGGGCGCGGGCCAGGCTGATGAAGAGATAGGCCAGTTCGCCGGCATCCTCGATCATCGCGTCGGCTACGGTCTCCCAGGTCACCTTGCCGTCCTCGCCGATTTTCCGGCCCTTGGCCCATTCATGGATCTTGATCGTCGCCTCGTGACGGGCTGCCTCGACCTCGCTGTCGAAAAGCTTGCCGTCGCATGTCTTATACGCTTGCATCCTGTGCATCACTCTGCCCTTGAATAATTTCTGTCTAATTCTTTGTTATTTCAAACGATTAGATATCATCGGCTCGCGCAATTCACTCGCGGAAGGCCCGACCGGAGGGACGGGTATCCGAGACGCAATCCTGGAATGCATCATGCGAAGACCACCCGAAATGGGCAATCCGCCCATACAGACTAGTCTATGTGGAGGAGGCGGCTGAAAGACTGGGCGATTAAATAAGCCCTTGGATTCTTTCGAAAAACCGTAATTCTTAACGATTCTCGTGAAATGAGCCTCCCGAGAGCAGGCTCATCGTCGGAACGAATTCGCCTGTTGGTCTAGCCCAGGAAAGCCCGTTGCCTGGCATTCTCAGGTATTCGGATGGCCGGCGCGGGATGCCGACGGGTTGCGTTTTCCGGGGCTCCGATGTTCCCGTTCCCCGGCGATGAATTCATCCAACAAGGCGACATTGCGAATATGGGACTTGAATCCCACGTCGATCTTAGGACTGGCAATCTTGAAAATTGGTGAGCCCGGCAGGGATCGAACCTGCGACAACCTGATTAAAAGTCAGGTGCTCTACCAACTGAGCTACGGGCCCATCCGGGCGGCCGGTGATGTCCGGCGCGGTGGCCGTTTCGGGCACATGAGCCTTGGACGGCGTCGGGCGGTTGGTATGCCTTCGGGATAGCGCCGTCTGCGGCGGGCACCCGGCCCCGACTTGCGGCGGAAAATAGGGCCGGATTCGCGCTGGGTCAACCGCTAGCGGGCATAATCGCTTCTGCCGCACGACGGCCCGCTGTATCATCCGGTATGGACCACATCTGGGATTACGACGCCACGCCGGGATCGCTGTTCGATCCGGGCAATGCGGACGATTTCTTTCGCCTGGCGCCACGCTACCATCCGCCCGCGCTGGCCGCCGAAATGGCGCGGCTGGTCTACTGCAGCGACCTCAATCGCGTCAGCCTGGCGCTGCGGCGTGCCGGCTACGGCGATCCGCTGTGGTTCCGGGAGAAGGGCACCGACGCCTTCCTGACCCGCAGCGCCGATATGGCGGTGCTCGTCTTTCGCGGGACCGAGGGTCCCAAGCTCCGGCATTTGACCGACCCGGCCCGGTTGCAGCGCGCCTTCGCCCAAAGCGGCTTCGACTGGACCCAGGCGGTGCAGAGTTTCATGGCCGGCCTGCGGCCCGATATGCAGGAGGTCTCGGCCCATCTGATGACCGAACTGCAGGACCTGCTGACCGACCTGGATTTCGTGCCGACCGAATGGGTCGTCGACGGGAAACCCGGCGGCCGGGTGCATCGGGGATTCGCGCAGGCGCTCGACCGGGTGTGGGAGCCGATCGCCAACCAGCTCGCCGGGCTTGATATGCCGGTCATCTTCACCGGGCACAGCTTGGGCGCGGCCCTGGCCACGCTGGCGGCGAGCCGGCATGCGCCGGAAACGCTCTATACCTTCGGCTCGCCGACAGTCGGCGACGCGGAATTTGCGGCAACCCTGCGAGGAACGGTGATCTACCGCTATATGAATTGTACCGACCTGGTCTGCCGCATCCCGCCCGCGCTCTACGCCCATGTGGGGACACTGCGTTACATCGATTCCGGGGGACGGCTGGTCCATGCGGCGGAATCCGACGCTGACCAACTCGCGGCCTGGACCGAGCATTTCCAATCGACGATGGGGCAGTGGGACAAGCTGTGGCTGCGCGGCTTGATCGACCACGCGCCGGTGAACTACGCCCGGGCAGTGCTGAACGGGCAGGATTAAGCTTCACTCGAAATACCCAAATACCATTTTCACACGAATAATTTATATTTCATATCCTCTATAAATTGACTCCTGCATTAAATCCCCCCTAGGTTGTATCGTGGGAATTAGCTATGGGAGTGGGAGGAATGAAATTCGAGTTTCTATCGGATGCGTTGACTAAGTTCACAAATGAATATCTGCTGGCAACTGTGATTTTGTGTGTGTTGCTAGCGGGTCTGGCTGTGGCCTTATTTGGGAAAGGGATAAACGAAAAAATACAATTTTCAGTCTTTGTAATTGTCGCGGTGTTTTTTGCCTCACTTGTTTCTTCATTTGCTGGACTCCTGCACCAAGCTACTCCAAGTCCTAGCAAAACTAGTCCATCGCCAAAGGTGGAAACACCCCCATCGGCTCCAGTTTCTGAAACCAAACCCACCCAGATAGTCATTCCAGCGTCATCTTATCGAGATGGAGATGGCGTCGCGCTTGGACCAATCCCCAATTTGTATGGTCCGGATGTGTTGATGAACGGTCCACCATTTAATGCCCGTCCAAATTCCGCAAAATTCGATGCGACGACAGTCGTGGGTGGTAAGTATTTGTTCTCAGTACGACTAGCTGCTGGTGCGCCACGCCCTATGGATATTTACGTTAATGGGAGTTCTGAGTTAGCGGGTGTTCTTGGAAATATGACTGGAGGTTGGTTACCTATCCATCAGCGATGGATTGATGCGGGAACTATTGAACTGCTCAAAGGTCACAATACAATCACCTTGCGAAGAAATGATGTATTCCCGCACATAACTCGACTTAAACTAACTCCGGTTGCCGCTGATTAAACGCAACTTCGATAGGTTATATCTCAAAACTAACTGAGCTTTGCCTGCTGGTTCGGTGTTCTTGTGTAGTCGACCCAACATGCCACGAAGGCTGAATAAGCCAATTTAGCAATAAGCAGCCGTGAATCCGGTATTTTAGGCCTGCTGGACCGACAGCATGTCGTCGCGTTCCGCCATCCATTCCGCCGCATAGCCGCAATCGCGGTAGTCGTCGAAATACGGGCCGCCCGATGTGTAGTGCAGGTTGGAGATTTCCGAGACCGGCAGCGCCGGATCGTAATCCACTAGATGGTTCCAGCCGCGCGGGATTTCGCCGATCAGATGGTCCCCGTCGAGCCATTGGAAGCGATGCAGCGCCAATCCGGTCGCCGTGTTGACGTAGTCTGGCGTCAGCGCCTCGCATTTGGCGCAGTTCATCAGCATGACGCTCGACCAGTTCTTCTTCTCGAACTTGGTCTGCGGCTGGCCGAGGAACTTGGTGGTTTCCGTCGGGACGTGATCGTGGTGCACGCACATCACCGCGTATTTGTCGTCGCGCAGGTCCCACAGCTTGGCGATGTCGTCGAGCACGAGCATGTCGCAATCCATGAAGATTGCCCAACCCTCGAAATCGCAAAGATACGGCGTCAGGAAGCGGGAAAAGGAGAAGTCGGTGGATTGCAGCGGATGCCGTTCGCGCCACATCAGGTCGCCCAGTTGCGAGAGGCGCAGCGGCGTGACCGCCACCGGCCGGCTCGCGCGGCGCTGGATCGAATGTTCCAACACGCTGTAGGCGACGGCCTCGCGCGGGTCGTATCCGACGAACACGCGGATAAAGTCTTGAGGCATGTGGGGAATGCCTTTCTTGATGATTGCGGGAGTTGAATACACGTTCGCCCCGGCGCAAACAAGGAAACCCGCCTGCGGCTATTGCGCGCCCGCGCCGAACTCGGCCAAAGCGTCGCCCACCCGGGCAAGGACATCGTCCCAGCGGCGCGGTTCGGATTGCCGAAACAGGCGCATGGCCGGGTACCACGGTGTATCCTCGCGCGCGCGCTGATAACGCCAGTCGGGCGTGAAGGGCAGCATCGTCCATACCGGCTTGCCGAGCGCGCCCGCCATATGCACCGTCGTGTTGCTGATCGAGACGACGATGTCCATCGCGGCCACTTGCGCGGCGAAATCTTCCAGACTGGCCAACTGATCGACTTCCGGGTCGGTGTAGATTTCGACGCCGGTACGGTCCCGCGTCTCGGCGATTTCGGCCGAGTGATCGCCGTATTGCAACGAGACAAACTGCAATCCCGACATGGTCAGGACCGTATCCCACAACGCGAGCGGGGCGTTCCGCTCGGGCCGGCGAAGGTTGCCGCTGGCCCAGGCGATCCCCACGACCAAACCGTCCCCCCTGTCCTTGTAGCGCGCGCGGCAGGCCGCCGCGACGTCCGGATCGGCGGAAAGATACTCCGATGCGGGCGGCTGCGCCGCGGCCAGGTCCGGCTTCAACCAACGGGCCATTTCGCTGAACGGCGTCTGAAAGTCGATCTCGTCCGCGGTCAAGTCCCGAACCGGCTTCGGCCGGCGGGAATGCACCGTGATGTCCGGAAAGGCCCGGCTGAACATGCCGGCAAGCCGGGGGTCGCACTCGACGAGGCAGCGTCCGGCTAAATCCGATAGCTCGGGCAGCATGCTGGCGAAGAGGATTTCGTCGCCCGCACCTTCATCGGCCCACGCAAGGATCGTCCGGTTGGCCAGGTCTTCGCCCTGCCAACGGGGTTGCGGGAAGGGACGGGGTGCCCGGCCGTCGCGCCGCCAGCGCCAGTCGTACTCGCGCCAGCCCTCCGCGTAGTGGCGGTCCAACAGCAACAGAAGACCGAGATTGGTATGGGCCTCCGCCGAGTCCGGCAATCGGGCAATCGCGTTGCGATAGGCCGCGATTGCCTCGCCGATCTTGCCTTGATCTTCCAGGATGTTCCCATAATTGATCGACAGATCGCCGCGGTCCGGCGCCAACGCAAGCGCCTTCTCCATCAACAGTTGGGCATCGGCGGTATTCCCTTGGCCTTGCAGCACCCGGGCGAGATTGTTGTGCGCTTCCATTGATTGCGGATCGGTCTCGATCGCGGCACGCAGGTGCGTTTCCGCCTCGTCGTAGCGCAGTTGCATCGACAGGGCCTTACCGAGCCCGACCATAACCTCCGCATCGTCCGGTGCGTGGGTCAGGGCTTCGCGGTAGGCCGCTTCGGCATCCTCGAACCGTTCCAACGCGTTGAGCGTCAGGCCAAGATTAAAATGGGCGTCGACGAAAGCCGGCTCCAGCGCAACGGCTTTCGCATAATGCGCCACCGCCTCGTCCAACCGGTTCAGGTCACGGTAGATATTGGCGAGGTTGAAATGCCCATCGGTAAAATCGGCGTCATGCCGAAGCGCCTTCTTGTAGGCATCGGCTGCGCGCTCCAATTCTCCCGTCGCCCGAAATGCGCCGCCAAGAACGTTGTACACGGCTGGATCTCGAGGGGCCGCCTTGATGGCATTCTCCAGCAGCGGGATCGCGTCGCGCGGCCGGCCATTCTGGAGCAGGATTAGTCCATAGAGGTGACAAACCTCCGCCAGTCCCGGAGCTTCGTCCTCGATAGACCGCAGCGCCGTTTCCGCTGCCGCCAAATTGCCTGACTGGTAGTGCTCGACCGCGCTCTGGAATTGGCTTTGCAGCTCGAGCGGCGCGGCGGCGATGCTTGCTGCCGTTCCCTTCTTGCGCGCGCCACGCGCTGCCTGCCGTCGCTGCTGACGATTCATGCCATACCCGATCTTCCCGCGAATATTGCGGCTACCCTGGGAGAGGGCTACGGGACTGTCAAGACGGGGAGAGTGTCGTTAGGTGCCGCGGAATTCCTCGACCATATCGGTCAAGCGGTCGATATCGTGAATGATGAGGCAATCGTCTTCGCGCGTGACCAAATCGGTCCGCGCCAGATCGCCGAGGACACGGGCGACCGTCTCCCGGGTGGTGGAAACCCGGCTGGCGATATCGCCGTGAATGGGGATCGGCTTGATGATGCCGGTATTGTCCTCGTCATTGGTCGACGATTTCGCTAGGCGCAGCAGTTCCGCATGGACCCGGTTATTCGCCCCGAGCGTACTGAGATCCATGATGCGTTCGGTCGAAGTGCGGATGATCCGCGCCATATGCACCATGATGCGGACCGCCAGTTCGGCATGCTCCAACAGCAATTCGCGGAACGTCTCGTGCGTCATCGTCGCGACGGTGGTCGGCTCCAAGGCGACGACGTTGGCGGAACGCGGCTGGCTGTCGAGCGCCGCGAGTTCGCCGAAGTAAATGCCGGATTCCAGGTCGTCGAACGTGACCTCGCGGCCGGACAACGAGTAGTTGACCACGCGCACGCGGCCCGACGTGATGAAATACACGTCCCGGCTCTCGGCCTGACGGTCGAGAATGAGTTCTTGTTTCTTGAACTTTTTCCAGCTGCAACGTTGCTCCAGCCGCGCGATATCTTCCGCCGCCAGATCGCTGAATAACTCGACATTCGCGAGCGTATCGGTCTGTCCGTTGCTCATCCCCAACCCCATTGCCCCGGCACGCTACAGCATATCCAAGGCAAACCCTAACGCAGTGAACCGTATATTACCGAAATTCGCTTAATTTTGGTTTAAGGAACTTGATAGCAAGATTTTGTTCCTTTTATGACCATTTAGCTGGATAGCTCCATACGCTCATCGAGGGCGGCGCTTTCGATACGCAACCGCCACGCGAGGATCGCGAAATTCGCGATTGAAAATATCAGGGCGATTTCCCATGCGCCGAAGGCCATTGGCAGCAGCGCAACTTCCAGCACGACCACGACATAGTTCGGATGCCGCATCCAGCGGTAGGGACCATGGGTGATCAACGGCGTGTCGGGCATGTGGATGACCCGCGTCGTCCAATACCGGCCAAGGGTGGAGATAACCCAGACGCGGCCGAGCTGCACCACGAGATAGACCCCGATCACGGCCCAATAAACCGGTGCGTCCGCCGGGATGAGGAACGCCATGGCCGCGAGCCATCCCACATGAATGGCGATCATGACGGGATAGTGCCCCGCGCCGATTTCGCGGCCGCCATTGGCTAGAAGCCAGGCCCCGTTGCGGCGCGACAGCACCAGCTCGCCCAACCGCTGGAGCGCCACCAACAAGACGATGATTTGGACGGTGGTCATCCGTCGGCGTCCAGGAGCAGGAATCCGGCGGTAAACCCGGGACCGAGCGCACCGGCCACCATCTTCCCGCTGACGCCATTTTCCAAGGCCTGTTCAAGCACGAACATCACCGTCGCGGCCGACATGTTGCCGAAGTTGCGCAACACCGACCGGGCGTGTGCAAGGCCGCCCCGCGGCACATCGAACCCGTCCTCCAAAGCATCGAGCACCTTAACGCCGCCCGGATGGAAGAGCCACTTCGCAATTTCGCCGACCGTGAGACCATTGCGCTGCAAGAAGACCTCCATCTCGGGCCGCAGTTTTTCGCGCACCAAGGTCGGAATATCCCGGCTGAACAGGACACCCAGCCCGTCATCCTCGACCCGCCATCCCATGACGTCCAGTGAATCGGGCCAAGTATGTTCACCCCATCCGGTCAGTTTGAGACCGTCGTCCCCGCAGGTGACCAAGGCCGCGGCAGCACCGTCGCCAAACAATGCGGTGGCAATGATATTGCTTTTCGAGTGATCCCCCGGCCGGAAGGTGAGGGAGCACAGTTCGACGACGAGAAAGAGCCAACGCTCACCCGGCGCGGCCTTGCTAAGAGCCGCCGCCCGCGCAAGCCCTAATACCCCGCCGGCGCAACCGAATCCGAAGACGGGCAATCGTTGCAGATCGCGGCGGAACGGCATGCGCTCCATCAACAGCGCATCGAGACTAGGGGTCGCGATACCGGTGGTGGATGCAACGACGATACCGTCGACATCTTCCGGGCACAGGCCGGCCGCGTCGAGGCATTGCCCGGCGGCCTGTTCCAATAGATCAACCGACGTATCGATATACAGGCGATCCCGGTCCCGCCACCCTTTGTGGTCGCCGAGCCATTCCAATGGTGCGCAGGAATACCGCGTCTCTATCCCAGCATTGTCATAGACCGGCAAGAGCCGCTCGAACGCGTTTCCGCGATCGGCGAAGATGAATTTGCCGAAGGATTTTACGTCGTCTTGCGCGATCCGGTACCGCGGGACAGCGGTCGCCAATGACAGGAGCCGGGGCGTGACTGGCGACAGGTCTGACTTGGTCATTTAACGGGCTACCGCTTCCATATTCTTCAATATTGCAGTGTAAGCTCGAAAACCAAGCGGCCGTTTCTCACGTTTTCGTCATGCACCGTTTGAGGAGAACTGTGTAATTAACGCTTTTTTAACGAGAATTATTCATCTGTCTTTTGTGTTTGAATTTGGCGCCGCTGTGCTCATATTAGCGGCATATCCGGCGGGATGTCTCACCGGGCACGGAAGACCGTAAGGATTGGGATGCCGAATAAGCCATCGAACGAGCCGGAGACCGGTCTGTCAGCGGCGTTGCCGAAATCGCGGCATCCGATACTGACGCGGCTGCGCGCCTATTTTCTTGCCGGTATTCTCGTCACGGCGCCGATCGCAATCACGCTCGCGGTGGCCTTCTGGCTGATCGATTTCGTCGACAGCCGTGTGGTCCCGCTCATTCCGGTACAGTGGAACCCGGATACCTATCTGCACGAGTATTTCGGCGTCGAGTTCAGTTTGCCCGGAATCGGCGTCGTCATTCTGTTCATTGCGATTACGTTGATCGGCTGGCTGACGGCCAGTTTCCTGGGGCGGTTCCTGGTCCGTACCGGTGAGACGATCGTCGCGCGGATGCCGGTTGTCCGCAGTATCTACAGCGCTGTGAAGCAAATCACGGAAACCGTCTTCCGAAACCAATCGGAAGCCTTCCGACAAGCCGTACTGGTCGAATACCCGCGGCGAGGGCTCTGGACCATCGCGTTCATCACCGGAGAGACCGAGGGCGAGGTGCAAAACCTCACCCAGCAAGAGATCGTCAACATCTACGTGCCGACGACTCCGAACCCGACCTCCGGCTTCTTGCTGTTCGTGCCGCGCGAAGACATCGTAGTCCTCGACATGTCGGTAGACGAGGCCTTCAAGATGGTCGTATCGGTCGGCATGGTGACGCCCGAGGACGCCCGGCCCGAGGCGGAACGGAATGTGCCGCAGGTTTCCGCCCGAACCTATGATGCGCCGGCGCTGCCGGACGACAGCCGGCGGCCTCGGCGGGTAAGCTAGCCCGAGCGCAGGTTCGCGACGGCACTGTCGCGTTCGAACAGATACAGCAATACCCGCAACGCCTGACCGCGTTCATCGGCCAATTCCGGATCCCGCGACAGGATAAGCTTGGTATCGTCGCGCGCCGCCTCCAGCAATTCCTGATGGACCGCCAAATCGGCGAGCCGGAATTCCGGAAAACCGCTCTGCCGTGTGCCGAGTATTTCACCGCCCCCGCGCAGCTTTAGATCTTCTTCGGCG
This sequence comes from Alphaproteobacteria bacterium, assembly GCA_965228425.1. GTDB lineage: Bacteria > Pseudomonadota > Alphaproteobacteria > UBA8366 > UBA8366 > JAJFJD01. The sequence continues at coordinate 3,078,616 of OZ245815.1, forward strand.
ATCCTGAACCCGTCGTCGCTCTCGCGCAGGATGCTGAGCCGCGCGCGTGCGGTTTCGGTCAAGGGCGGGGCATACAATAAGAGACAGGATGATGCGCGTTCGCCGCGCCCGATACGCCCGCGCAACTGATGCAATTGCGCCAGCCCGAACCGTTCGGCATGCTCGATCACCATGACCGTGGCCGCCGGAACATCGACGCCGACCTCGATGACGGTCGTCGCCACCAGCACGTTTGCGGGGCCGTCGGCGAAGCGCGCCATCGCCGCGTCCTTTTCCTTGCCCTTCATTCGGCCGTGCACCAACTCGACCGCGTCGCCGAACCGGTTCTTCAGATCGGCGTAGCGCGCTTCCGCGTCGGCAAGATCGCTGACCTCCGACTCCTCCACCAGGGGGCAGACCCAGTACACCTTCGCCCCGGTCTTCAGCGCGCGATCCACACCCGCGATCACGTCCTCGATGCGCGATAGGGGCAGGGTGCGGGTATCGACCGGCTTCCGCCCCGCCGGCTTTTCGGTGAGTTGCGATGCCTCCATGTCCCCGAAGCTTGTCAGCAGAAGCGTGCGGGGAATAGGGGTCGCGGTCATCACAAGGGTATCGATCGCACGGCCCTTGGCCGCCAGGGTCAGGCGCTGATGCACGCCGAACCGGTGTTGCTCGTCAATGACCGCCAGCATGAGGTTCTCGAACGCCACATCCTCCTGGAACAACGCATGCGTCCCCACCGCGATCGGCACCGTGCCGTTGGCCAAATCTTCCAGCACCGCGGCCCGCGCGCGGCCTTTTTCACGCCCGGTCAGGATGGCGATGTTCAGCCCGGCCGCGGCGGCGAGGGGCTTGATCGTCGCGAAATGCTGGCGGGCGAGGATTTCCGTCGGCGCCATGAGAACCGCCTGGCCGCCGGCTTCGACCGCGTTCAGCATCGCAAACAGGGCGACCACGGTCTTGCCGCTGCCGACGTCGCCTTGCAGCAACCGAAGCATCCGTGCATCGGACGCCATGTCGGCGAATATCTCCGCCAGCGCATTTTCCTGCGAGCCGGTCATCTTGAACGGCAGCGCCGCCTGGACGCGGCTCTTAAGGCGTCCGTCGCCGGCAATCTCCCGGCCCGGCAGTTTCTTCATTTTCTGGCGCACGAGCCCCAAGGCCAGTTGATTGGCCAGCAACTCATCGTAGGCGAGGCGGCACCGGGGCGGATTGGCCGGCTCGATATCCTTGTATCCCTGCGGCGTGTGCAACGCCTTTACCGCGTCCTGCCAACTCGGCCAGCCTTGTCGCGCGATATAGGCCGCATCCTGCCATTCCGGCAGCACAGGCGCGCGAGAGATCGACTCCCGGATCGCCTTGCCCAGCGTCTTCAGCGTCAGCCCGGCGGTCAGTCCGTAGACCGGCTCGAAGCGGGGCATCTGATCCACATCTTCCTCGGCAAGGATGTAGTCCGGATGCGTGATTTGGAATTCGCCGTTCCATTCCTCGATAACGCCGCTGACTATCCGTTCCTGGCCTTCCGGCAGCGTCCGTTGCAGATAGTCCTTGCGCGGATGGAAAAAGATCAAGGTCACGAATCCGCTGTCGTCGGCACAGCGCACCCGATACGGCCGTTTGCCGTGCCCAGGCATGTGACTATCGACGATGAGCGAAAGCGTGGCGATTTGACCCTTGGGCGCTTCGGCAATGGAGGGCGACAGGGTCCGATCGATCAGATCGCGCGGCAGTTGCCAGAGAAGATCGACGACATTCGTGCCGCCCAGCTTGCCGATCAGCGTGGCCATGCGTGGCCCGACCCCCGGCAGCGATGTTACCGGCGCAAATAACGGAAACAGGACCTCGGGGCGCACAAATGTACTCGTTCTAAAGGCGGTTTCGATACGACTCTCGGCACCGAAGTCTAGACTACAAACCGGCGAGCAACCATACGCGCGCACAAATTCCCGATTTACCTTCACCCCGCAACGGCCTATATGCATCCGATGACATCCGACACGGCGGCACAGGGTACCGACGCGGCTTCGATCCGACTGAAACGGCTCAAGTTCCGCAGTTGGCATCGCGGAACCCAGGAGATGGATCTGCTGCTCGGCCGGTTTGCGGACGCACGTCTCGAAACTCTTTCGGAACAGGAACTCGATCTCTATGAAGCCGTATTGGGCCAAGCCGATCAGGATCTCTACGGTTGGATTACCGGTGAGCAGCCATGGCCGACGTCTCTGAGAAATTCCCTGACGCAGCAGATAACGGACTTCACGCAGAAGAAACCGACCTGCTGAGCACGCTGTGGCATGCCCTTCCCGCGAGCGGGAAAGGCACCATTTGCGGCGTGCCGGAAGGGTATGACGCCTGCCTGTTGGCCGCGGGCCTGCGGGCACACAACAAGCCGATCATTCACATCTGCCGCGACGACGCGCGGATGGCCCGGATGGCGGAGTCGCTCGCGTTCTTCGATCCCAGTGTCCGGGTGTTCGATCTCCCGGCTTGGGATTGCCTGCCCTATGACCGCGTCTCCCCGAACCCTGAACTGGCGGCCCGGCGGCTCGAAACGATCGCCTATCTCGCCGATAAACCCGTTGGCCCTTATGTCGTCCTGACCACGGTCAGTGCGGCGTTGCAGCTTATGCCGCCACAGGATGCCTTCCGCGGCGTGGCCATTGCCGGGCGTCCGGGCAGCCAGATGCCGCAGGAAAAGCTGCTGAGTTTCTTTTCTCACAATGGTTACCGCCGGGCGGGCACGGTGCGCGAGCCGGGGGAATACGCCTTGCGCGGCGGTATCGTCGACGTCTTCCCACCGGGTGAGGAATCGCCCCTTCGGTTGGACTTCTTCGGCGACGAGCTCGAATCCGTGCGCCGGTTCGATGCGATGACGCAACGGACCTTAGGCGAAGAGCAAGAAGTCAAACTCATTCCGGTCAGCGAAGTCATCTTGGACGACGAAAGCATCGTCGATTTCCGGAATCGCTACCGGACGATGTTTGGGGTCCCGGCCACTAACGATGCCGTTTACGAGAGCGTCAGCGCCGGGCAGCGGCATCCCGGGGTGGAGCATTGGCTGCCGCTTTTTTGGGATGGACTGGAGAGCCTCTTCGACTATCTGCCCGACGCCGTTCTTTCCTTCGACCATCGGACCGACGAAGCCGTCGCCGCGCGGATGGATCTCATCACGGACTATTACGAAGCGCGTCGCGAAATGCTGCCCTCGACACAACGCGATGCGGCCGCGGAGGCGACGCCGGTCTACCATCCGGTTCCGCCCGAAACCCTGTTCCTCAGCGATGAACAATGGCGCACGGTGGTGGCAGAGCGCCGCGCGGTTGAATTCAGCCCGTTCGACGCACCGGAGGACATGGACGGGGTGGTCAATGCCGGCGGACGACCGCCGCCCGATTTTTCGATCGCCCGGACCAACCCAGACCTCAATCCCTTCGATACCGCAAAGGCCCTGATCGATAAGGAAACCGCGCGCCCCGTGGTCATTACGGCGCACAGCGAAGGATCGCGGGACCGGCTGGCGGCGATGTTGTCCGAGCGTGGCGCGTCGACACCCGTGCTGATCGACAGCTGGCGCGATGTGGATACCCATGAATCCGGGAAGACCCTGTTGGGTATCCTCGACATCGACCACGGCTTCACCGCGCCGAACCGGATTGTCGTCAGCGAGCAGGATATCCTCGGCGAACGCCTCATCCGCGCCGCGCGGAAACGGCGGCAAGCCGAACACTTCATCACGGAGGTTTCCAGCCTCAACGCCGGCGACATCGTGGTCCATGTAGATAATGGCATCGGCCGCTACGAAGGGCTCGAAACCCTGGAAGTCAGCGGCGCGCCGCATGACTGTCTTCGCGTTCTCTATGCCGGCGACGACCGTCTGTATGTCCCGGTCGAGAATATCGACGTGCTGTCGCGATACGGCGCGGAAGATACGGCGATGCAACTCGACCGGCTCGGCGCGACCGCTTGGCAGGCCCGGAAGGCGCGGGTCAAGGAACGCATTCGCGAGATCGCGGACCAACTGCTCAAGGTCGCCGCCGAGCGTACGATGAAGGACGGGGAGGAGATGCTGCCGCAATCCGCCGAGTTCGAGGAATTCTGCGCGCGGTTCTCGTTCTCGGAAACCGAAGACCAACAGCAAGCCATCGACGATGTGGTCGCCGATCTGGGGTCAGGCCGGTCGATGGACCGTCTGGTGTGCGGCGATGTCGGCTTCGGCAAGACGGAAGTGGCCTTGCGCGCCGCCTTCGTGGCCGCCATGACCGGGACCCAGGTCGCATTGGTGGTGCCGACAACCCTATTGGCGGCGCAGCATTACAAGACCTTCACCGAACGGTTCGGCGGGCTGCCCATTCGCATCGAACAGTTGTCGCGGCTCGTGCCGTCCGGCAAGGCCGCCGCGGTCCGTGAAGAACTATCGGCCGGCATGGTCAATATTGTCATCGGTACGCAGTCGCTACTCGCGAAATCCATCAAATTCGATAATCTGGGCTTGCTGATCGTCGACGAGGAACAGCATTTCGGCGTCGCCCAGAAGGAACGGCTGAAACAGCTCAAGGCCAACGTCCATGTCCTGACCCTGACGGCGACGCCGATCCCGCGCACCCTGCAGATGGCGCTGGCCGGTGTGCGCGAGATGAGCATCATCGCGACGCCGCCGGTCGACCGGCTGGCCGTGCGTACCTTCGTACTGCCGTACGATCCCGTGATGATCCGCGAAGCGATCCGCCGCGAATCCTATCGCGGCGGCCAAACATTCTATGTCTGTCCGCGCGTGGCCGACCTCAGCCGCGTGCACGATCGTCTGAAGGAACTCGTGCCGGAGGCGAAGGTCGGCATCGCGCATGGCCAAATGCCGACGGCAGAACTCGAAACCGTCATGACAAGGTTCGGCGACGCCGAGTACGACATCCTGCTGTCCACCAACATCATCGAAGCCGGGCTCGACATTCCGCGTGCCAACACCATGATCGTGCATAGAGCGGACCGGTTCGGTCTGGCGCAGCTCTATCAGCTTCGAGGGCGAATCGGGCGCTCCAAAACCCGCGCCTACGCCTACCTGACATTACCGCCGGGACAGAAAATCACCGAAACCGCGTCCAAGCGGCTGGCCGTCATGCAATCGCTCGACACGTTGGGAGCGGGTTTCACCTTGGCGAGCCACGACCTGGATATCCGCGGTGCCGGTAATCTATTGGGCGACGAGCAATCCGGGCACATCAAGGAAGTTGGCGTCGAGCTGTATCAGCAACTCCTGGAAGAGGCGATCACCAAGCTGCGCGACGGCGAAACCGAAGAGATCATGGAGGAGGGCTGGTCGCCGCAGATTTCCGTCGGATCTTCCGTGCTGATCCCGGATACGTATGTCTCGGATCTTTCCGTCCGGCTCGGCCTCTACCGGCGTCTCTCGGTGCTGTCCACAAGGGACGATATCGACGGCTTGGCCGCCGAGATGATTGACCGCTTCGGGCCGCTTCCGGATGAGGTGAAGAACCTCATGGAAATCATGGAGATCAAACAGTTCTGCAAGACCGCCGGCATCGAAAAAATTGACGCCGGCTATAAAGGCGCGGTGCTGTCCTTCCGCAACAATGAGTTCGCAAACCCCGAAGGGTTGATCGGGTTCATTCAGAAGGAGGCTGGCCGGGTTCGTCTTCGTCCGGATCACAGTCTCCTGTGCATGCGCCGATGGGACCGGCAGCAGGAGCGCTTGGACGGCGTCCGTGACCTCGTGAGCACGTTGGCGCGAATCGCGACGGCAGCGACCTCTTAAAGGCGTTAGAGCGCGGCCTGACGCGCTTCCTCCTGAACCATGTCGAACAGCGAGAAGAAGGCTTCGGGTTCCTGTGCGCCGGAGAGGGCGTACCGGCCGTTCACGATGAAACACGGCACCCCTTCGATGCCGATCTGGCGAGCATGCATGTCCTCGTTACGGACAGACTCTTTATCCTCGACGGACGAAAGGTAGCGATCGACCAGGCCGACCTCCAAGCCGACATCCTCGCCGATTTCGAGCAAGACCTGCCGTTCGCCGATATCCAATCCGCGCATGAAATAGGCGCTGAATAAATGCTCCGCAACGGCATCTTGACGGTCATGCAAGCCGGCAAACCGAATCAAACGGTGCGCGTCGATCGTATTCGGGGTCACCGTGATCGCATCGAAACGGAAGGCGAGACCTTCCATCGCCCCGACCTGCCCGATATGGCGATAAAGCCGGTCGGCCTCGGTCGCGCTGCCGAACTTCGTCGTCAGATACGCGTCGCGGTCCATGCCGGCAGCGGGCATCGCCGGATTGAGTTGAAAGGCACGCCAGTTGATGGAGGCGGGGATGGACGGACGGGCGGCGAGGGCCCGTTCGAGGCGGCGCTTGCCAATAAAGCACCACGGACAGATTGGATCGGAAAAAACGTCAATTTGCATGCCCATTACCTTCGATTGCGCCAGCCAGGGCGGCATCGGAGAGCTTAGGCCATAATTTTTTGGACCGCTATCTCCAGTCCCTTGGCGATCTCGCGGCCGACCGGACCGCCGTCGCCGTTGATCTTATGTGTCATCACCGCTTTCAAGGCGTCGATATGGACACCGATTACCAGCAGTTCCTTGTCGCTCGAACCATTAAGGTTTTCTGTAAACGTGCAAAGCGACGAGCCTATCCGGGTGAGCAAGGGATAATCAAAGGTCGCACCCTGTCCGCGCAGGTCATGCACGACCATGAAGATGTTGCGGACGATATCCGGCCGCTGGTCGGGATTCGCAGTTGCCTCCTTCAGCAACGCGTCCAACTTTCCGATTTCGTCGAGCGCTAAATCGGTGAACTGATCGCTGAGACGTTTGACCGCCGCGTCGGCGCGGGCCAGCATCTTGTCGCTGATATCGCCGCCACCCGATACGCGTTCGGAAATCTGATGCGGCGGTTGAACAAACCGGACCTGTGGATTATTCGGCGTCATTCCAGAATCCCCATCCCATAAAACTAGCCTGTGCAACGCGGTTATAGCGCCCCGACGGGGCGGAAGTCATATTTTGCACTCATCGTCTAAGCGAACATCCCGTCAGGCCCTTGTAATTTTAGGCTGTTTGGATGGTCGCAGTGCCTCAACTCCGGATTAATCCGCACCTTCGAACCAACCGGAAAGACGATGCCAGATTACATTACACACAAGCGGCGTTAATAATTTATCAATTCTGAAGACAATCAATTCCCTGATATTGCCGCATTATTTATTTTTGAGCGAGGTTCGCGGGTGATTGCGTTGGTGCAGAGCGTGGCTGTTAGCCGAGTCGCATCGGCGCCGTCCGGTAACCGTATTCCCCTCTCAGCTTGACGTATCGCACCTCGCGAAGAACGATGTGACGGAAGACCGGGACAACCGGCCCAACCCACCAAGGAGGACACCCTCGGTGCCGTCGCCATTTGATACCCACCTCGACCAGGTCGACGCAAACTACCAGCCCCTGACGCCGCTGACATTCCTTCGCCGTTCCGCCGCGGTTTTTCCGGACAAGACGGCGGTTATCCACGGTGATTGGCGATGCAACTACAGGGACTTCTATGCACGGGCACGGCGGCTCGCTTCCGCGCTGAAACAGCATGGAATCGGCAAAGGCGATACCGTGTCGGTGATGGCCGCCAACATTCCGCCGCTGTTGGAAGCGCATTATGGAATCCCGATGATCGGCGGCGTTCTCAATGCGTTGAATACGCGGCTCGACCCAGCGGCGATCGCCTTCATCCTGGAACACGCAAACACACAGATACTTTTCACCGACAAAGGGTATTCCGATGTGATGAAGGAGGCGTTATCTCTGACCAAGGCGACGCCGACCGTGATCGACATCGACGATCCGTTGGCGGAGTCCGGCGAACTGTTAGGCAGCGAAGACTACGAAGCCTTCATCGCCGCGGGCGACCCGGAGTTCGAGTGGCGATACCCGGCCGACGAATGGGAAGCGCTGGCGCTCAACTACACATCCGGCACGACCGGGAATCCGAAGGGGGTCGTGTTTCATCACCGGGGCGCTTATCTCAACGCGATCGGAAATGTTCTCAGCAACGGTTACCGGCACGATACGACCTACCTCTGGACGCTGCCGATGTTCCATTGCAATGGTTGGACTCATACCTGGGGGCTGTCGGTCGTCGGCGGCACGCATGTTTGTTTGCGCCAGGTCGATCCCGGGTTGATCTTCGAGCTGATCGAGCGGCACAGCGTAACCCATATGAGCGGTGCGCCCATCGTCCTCAACATGCTGATCCACGCTCCGGACTCCGCGAAACGGACGTTCTCCCACGGCATCGTGGATATCGCTACCGGCGGCGCGGCGCCGCCGAGCGCGGTTATTGCCGGGATGGAGGCGATGGGCTTCAAGGTGAAGCACCTCTACGGGCTCACCGAATCCTATGGTCCCTCGACCGAATGCGTCTGGCAGGACGATTGGGACGCTCTCAGCTTCGACGAGCAGGTCGGCAAGGTCGCGCGGCAGGGGGTTAACGTGGTGACCTTGCACGAACAACGCGTGGTCAACCCGGATACGCTGGAAGACGTGCCGGCGGACGCCGAAACCGTGGGCGAAATCGTCCTTCGCGGCAACACGATCATGAAGGGCTATCTCAATAACGCGGCGGCGACACAACAAGCGTTCGCGGGCGGGTGGTTCCACACCGGCGATCTCGCGGTGCTGCATCCCGACGGTTATGCGGAGATTAAGGACCGGGCGAAGGACATCATCATCTCCGGCGGCGAAAACATCTCCAGTCTCGAAGTCGAAGAGGTATTGTTCCGGCATCCGGACATCATGGAGGCGGCGGTGGTCGCCATGCCGCACGAGAAATGGGGCGAGACGCCCTGCGCCTTCGTGACGACCGTTTCCCATGGCGCGGATTTGTCCGCCGCCGACGTGATCGCGTATTGTCGCGACAATCTGGCGCACTACAAATGCCCGACGAAGATCGTCTTCGGCGATCTGCCGAAGACCTCGACCGGAAAAATCCAGAAATTCGTCCTGCGCGACCGCGCAAAGGAGAGTTGAATGACTGAAGGGTCTCTGGCCGGCCGCACCGCGCTGGTCACCGGCGCGTCGAGCGGCCTCGGCCGTCATTTCGCGACCGTCCTGGCCCAAAATGGGGCAAAGGTCGCGATCGCCGCGCGGCGTATGGAACACCTGGAGGCGTTGGCCGGAGAGATCGGGAAGACAGGCGGCCACGCCCTGCCGATCGCCCTCGATGTCGCCGATCCCGAGGCGATCCAGGCCGCCGTGGAAAAGACCGAGCAAGACCTCGGACCGATCGGCATCCTGATCAACAACTCCGGAATTGCGCCTTCCGAAAGCGCGCTGGATGTCGACGAGAAGCTCTGGGATCAGGTGATGGACGTCAACCTGAAAGGCGCCTGGATCATGGCGCAGGAAACCGCGCGGCGCATGATCGAAGCGGGGCAGGGCGGCAGCATCATCAACATCGCCTCGGTTCTGTCGCTTCGCGTGCAGAAAGGGACCGCGCCGTATGCCATCTCAAAGGCCGGGTTGCTTCAGATGACCAAGGCGCTCGCGCTCGAATGGGCGCGCTTCGACATCCGGGTCAACGCGATCGCGCCCGGCTACTTCGAGACCGATATCAGCCGCGCCTTCCTTCAAAGCGACGCGGGACAACGCATGGCCAAGTCGATCCCGCAACGCCGTTTCGGCGAGCCGGAGGACCTGGACGGCGCATTGATGTTCCTGGCGGGCGATGGTTCGAAATACGTCACGGGCGTACTGATCCCCGTCGACGGCGGTCACAACATGGTGCTCGCCTGACGGCGGCGCCCTAGCGAAAGGATACTCAAATGTTCGTAGAAAAGCGCGTCTATACGGTGAAACCCGGTGGCGTTCCCGTTTACATGAAGATTTACGAGGAATTCGGCTACGCGACCCAAAGCAAGCACCTCGGCCAGCCGGTCGGCTGGTATTTTTCCGAGGTCGGCGGACTCAACCAGATCACGCATATGTGGCAGTACGAGGATTTGAACGACCGCGCCGCCCGCCGGGCCGCGATGCAGGCCGACCCCGATTGGCATACGTATCTCGGCAAGATCAAGGAAGCGGATATCCTGCTCGCGCAAGAGAACGAACTTCTCGTGCCCGCACCCTGGTCGCCGGAACTCCGAGACGCCTGATATGGATTTCACGCTCAGCCCGCATGTCGAAGAGACGCGACAGCGCATCCGCCGATTCGTCGACGAGCATATCCTGCCGGTCGAATCCGACCCGGCGAATTTCGACGACCATGAAAACATCGCACCAGAACCGCTGGAGAAGCTGAAGGCCGCGGCGAAGGCGGAGGGTTTGTGGTCACTGTCGCTGCCCGAGGAGTGGGGCGGCCTCGGCTTCAGCATGACGGAGATCGCGCCCTGTTATGAAGAGATGAACCGCTCCATCTTCGGACCTGTCTGTTTCAACGCATCGGCCCCCGACGACGGCAACATGCGCGTCCTCAGCCAAGTCGCGCGCGAAGACCAGAAAGAGAAATGGCTGCGGCCAATCGCGGATGGCTCGATCCGGTCGTCCTTCATCATGACCGAACCGCATCCCGGGTCCGGCTCCGATCCGTCGATGATGCTGACCGAAGCGAAAAAAGACGGCGACAAGTGGATCGTCAACGGCACCAAATGGTTCATCACCGGGGCCGGCGTCGCCGAGCACTTCATCCTGATGGCGCGGACGTCCGACGATGCCCGGCGCGGATTGACGGCTTTCATGTTCCACAAAGACACGCCCGGTTGGCGCATCAAGCGGCGTATCCCGATCATGGGCCCGGAGGAACACGGCGGTCATTGCGAGTTGGTGTTCGAAGACATGGAAATCCCCGACGAGGACCGCCTGATGGAGGTTGGCGACGGATTGAAACTCACCCAAATTCGGCTCGGGCCAGCGCGGCTGACCCATTGCATGCGTTGGCTCGGCCTCGCCAAGCGCTCGATGGAAATCGCCACCGAATATGTCTCCAAGCGGGAGAGTTTCGGCGTGAAGCTGGCCGACCGCGAAAGCGTGCAATGGTTGCTCGGCGAGGCGGCGATGGAAATCCAGGTCGGGCGCATGCTGACGATGAACGCAGCATGGCAGCTGGACCGGGGCGATTACGCCCGCAAGGAAATCTCCATGGCCAAGATCCAAGTCGCCGACACGCTGCATAAGGCGGTGGATACGGCGATCCAGCTCAACGGCGCGCGCGGGTATTCGAAGGATACCGTGCTTGAATGGATCTACCGCTATGCCCGCCAGGCGCGGCTCGTCGACGGCGCGTCCGAGGTGCACAAAATGGTCCTCGCGCGCAACCTTATGGCCGAAGGCAACGATTTCTGGCGGTGGGGCTAACGGCGGCCGCGGCTATAGATTGGCGGCGTGATCGGCGTACCACTCCTCGCTCGGCCCAAATCCGGGAAGGTCGCGGATGTGCGCTTCTGTCGCCGCAATCAGGTCCTCGTCGGAGAGACTGTAGTCGACCTCGAAGCGCAGCGGCTGCTCCACATGCCACGGCGTCCGGGTGAAGATTTCGAGGCGGTTGTTCTCCGGATCGCGGAAGTAGATCGACCACGTGGTCCCGTGCGACACGGTTTCCACCGCCGTGCCGGGCAGCGGCGATAGAACTCCCAACATCTGCCGCACCTGGGCGAGACTATCCACCCTAAAAGCCAGATGATTGAATTCATCGCGCGGCTTACCGCCGCCCTGAAGCACCAATTGATGATGCTCGTCCGGGCTTCGGCTCATGAAGACCAGTTCGGATTTCTCGAATTTCCGGCGGTCGGTGACGACGAACCCGAGCGTCTCGGTATAGAACCGCTCCATCGTCGGCATGTCCTTCACCGGAACCGCGAAATGGCTCAGCGTCATGATAGGTCTGTCGGGCATGCCGGCCTCCCTTTATCCGGTAGATACGGTACCCAAATACTATAGGGCGCCGGGCCGCAAAGTCAGCCCTTGGGAGGACCGCTGAAGAACCGATGGGCCCGTTTGCCGATGCTGAAGAATACCGTAAGCAAACCTATCGAAACCAGAACTGCCGATACCGGCTCGGCGAAAAAGCCGAGGAAGTTGTAGTCGAGCATCGTAAGCGCCTGCGACATGCTGTTCTCGCCGATCTGGCCCAGGATCACGCCCATCACGATGGCCGGGACGGAATAATCGCTTCGCCGCAGAAAATAACCGGCAATGCCCGCGATGAACATCGTGTAGACGTCGAACACGTTGCCGCGCAGCGCATAAGCGCCGATGGTCGAGAAGACCAGGATGCCGGGCGCCAGCATCGTGAAGGGAATGCGCAGCAGGTGAACGATCCCCTTCGATTCCACCATACCCAGGACGAGGATGGCCAAGCTGGCCCAAAACATCGACGCAAACAGGATCCAGACGAGATCATGCGCCTCGACCATGATCAGCGGCCCGACTTCCATGTCGTGAAGGTTGAACACGCCGATCATCATCGCGGTCAGTGCGCCGCCGGGCAGGCCCAAGGCCAACAGCGGGATCATCGCGGCCCCGGTGGCGGCATTGTTGGCGGTTTCCGGCGCGACGACGCCTTCCGGCTCGCCGGTACCGAATTTCTCCGGGGTCTTGGACCAGCGGACCGCCTCGTTGTAGGACAGAAAGGCGGCAAGCGTCGCGCCCACGCCGGGCAGGATGCCGCTAAACCAGCCGATGACCGTGGAACGGACCACCGCCCATTTCATCGCCCAGAATTCCGCGAAAGACGGGTAACTGACCGAGAGCTTCGGCGCAGTATAGGTGCCGCGCACCATGCGCTGTCCTTGGATGAACACCTCGCTGACCGCGAACAGGCCGAGGATCAACGGGATGAACCCGACGCCGCCGCGGAGATACAGCGTGCCGAAATCGTAGCGTGGCGTCGCGCCGACAGGATCGCTGCCGATGGTGCCAATCATCAAACCGAGACCGAGCGATAGCCATCCTTTGGCGAGCGATTTCGAGCCGACGCCGGCGACGACCGTCAGTCCGAAAAAGATCAGCGCCGTGATCTCGACCGGACCGAATGTGGAGACCGCGAAATCCGCGATGGGTTCCGTGGCGATCATCATCAGGACCGCCGACAGAGTGCCGCCGATCGCCGAGCATGTCACCGCATAGCCGATCGCCTTGGACGGCTCGCCCCGGCGCGTCATCGGATACCCGTCGAAGGCCGTCGGCGCATTCTCGACCGACCCCGGAATGTTGAACAGGATCGCCGTAATCGCGCCGCCATAGACCCCGGCGACATAGATCACACCATACAGCATGATGGCGTATTCGGCAGGAATCCAGGCGGTGAAGGGCAGCAGCACAGCCGCCAAGGTCAGTGCGTTCAGTCCCGGGATCGCACCGAAGACGAGGCCGCCGATCAGCCCGCCGATGAAGATTCCAACCCCGATCGGATCGCTGAAGAGAAGGGCGGTGCCGGTAAGGAAATCCTGCATTGCCGCCGCCTACTGAATAACGGCGAGAATTTCGCCGTTGAGGGCATGGAAGAAACCCGCCCCCATCGGCAATGGCGTGAAGATCAGCTTGTAGAAGACGATCACAAGCATGGCGTAAAAGCCGAAGCCGAAAAGCAATAGCGTGCGCCAACGCGTCACGCCCATCAGCCATGTGAATGCGATCAAGAAAAAGGGCGTGACCAACAGAAAGCCCATCTTGTGCATCGCATAGACCCAAACGAGGGGCACGACAAACACGCCTATGGTGCGCCAGGTCACCCCGGTCAAATCGTCGGGCGCCTCTTCGATGTATTCCGGCGTCTCCTGGGCCTCGTCACGGGCCGTTTGCGGCATGAAGCGGGACACCAGAAGGACGGCTGCCGCAATCGCCATCCCAACCAGAACAATCCGCGGCCAAAGCGCCGCACCCGGCGGGTAATGAGGCAAGGGTGCATCGAAATCGAACGAAAGCCAAAAAACCACCAGGATCACACAGCCCCAGGCGACGGCCTCCCAGGTCACGCGATCACGCCAGCCGGCTGCCCGAACCGATTTTTGCGACATTAGCCAGTTCTCCCCCCGAATGCAGGAACGGCAGCGCCGCGCCGATCCGCGAAAAAGCGCAGATCACGCGCGGCGCAGGTTCGCTAACAGAGTACGGCGACTATTGCAGATCCTTGCGGACCCGCTGTCCCGTCGCCTTGAAGACCTTGGCATAGGTGCCGATGGCTTCGTCGAAGATTTTCGCCATGTCTTTTCCGTTGTAATAGGAATTGACGATATCGAGCGCCTTCCGCTTCAAGAAGGCCTGGTGGACATCGCTCTTGTAGGCTTCGCCGAACGCAGCCTCGAGATAGTCCTTGATCGGCTGCGGCGTGTCGCTCTTTACCCAGAAGCTGCGGATCCGCAGAAGCGGGTTCCACTTCATGCCGTAATCCTTGCCGGTCGCCTTAGTATCGGCAAAGACCTTGAATCGGTCGGGCCAAATCGCGATCACCGGCAAGAGTTTTCCAGCTTGGACATGCTTGATCACGTCGCCCGGCTGCTCCATCAGAACGTCGAGCTTGCCGCCGATCACTGCGCCGTAGCGCTGCGCCGGTTTGTCGAACATCACTTGCTTCGTCTTGATGCCGAAATGTTCCTCGATCTTACCCATGGTCGCCAGTTCCATGGCGACATTGATGTTCGATACATTGAGCTTACCGGGGTTCGCCTTGGCATAGGCGACGATTTTGTCCCAGTCCGCCTTGCCATCGGAGACGAACCGCTCGTCCTTCGGGTTCACGAACATTGCGGTCGGCGCAACATTGGTGATCGCGATCGGGGTCAGGTCACGGGTCGGGTGCAGGTCCATATCACCCGATACGTATTTCGAGGCCATGCCGTCACCGTGCTGCAGAATCGTGTAACCGTCGGCCGGCGATTGCTGGAAATCGGGCAGGCAGTTCACGCCGCCGCCGCCCGGCTTATTGACCTTGTTGACCTTAACGCCCAGGATTTTGGACAGCGGTCCTTGCATGGCCGCAACGGCTTGGTCCGACCCGCCGCCCTTGCCGTAGCAGACAATGATCGTAATCGGCCGTTTCGGATACGCGCCGGGTTTCTTGAGCTCGGCCGAAGTCGCGATCGACGCCCCACCGGTCATGGCGAAGGAAACCGCCCCCGCCATCAATACATTCTTCGTGATTTGCCGCATTTCATTCCTCCCAAATTGCTGTGTCTTTGTATCTAGTTATTCATGCCGCCTTGGTTCGCGACGATGCCAGATCATTGAACGTCATCCGTGTTAGATACGGATGAATTGCAACATTAATTTGTTCGCGTGATTGTCCACATGGCACCGGAGGGCGTCAAGTTGGGCACCTTATCCCGCAACACCGAGCCTTAGGAGGTTTAGCGCCATCAATGTCAGGATGAAAAGGATCGCCCTGCGAAATGCTAGCGAAGTCAGCCGTGCGCGGAGCCGGATACCGACCCAGGTTCCGAGCAAAATGGGTAGGAGCGCCGCGACTGCGTAGAATAACCGGGTCTCGGTATAGAGATCGAGGTAGAGAATGCCACCGAACTGCCCCGCGTTGATCGCGATGAAGATGACGCTGGTGAGGAAGACGAACTCGCGCGGCGTCAGCTTCAGGCTCAGCATATAGATCGCGATGGTCGGTCCGGCGGCACCGGTCAGTCCTTGCGATACGCCGCTGACGAGCCCGGCAATCGGCGCCCAAATCTTTTCCTGGCCCGGCGGAATGGTAATAACGCGACCGGAAAAATCCAGGGCCACAAACACAAGGATGACCGCACCCAACAAGACAAACAGAATGTGGCGGTTCAAATGCGCGAGCAGTGCCGTGCCGCCGACAGCACCGGCGCATCCGAGCAGGAGGAACGGGAGAACGCGGCGGCTTTCAGTCAGGGCATCGCCGGCGCGGGATTCATAGACCAAAACGAAATCGCTCAAGGCCTTGCCGATGAAGATGGTCAAAACGGCCGTCGGCACGCCGACCAACGGCGCCATCGCCGGCACCGCCAGCAGATTCAATCCGAGGTTCACGGCGCCTTTCGCGATTGCGCCGAAAAAAGTCGCACCGGCGATCACCAACAGGATGAGGCCGGCTTCGTCACTCATCCAAGCGGCGGCATCTGCCGTTCCTCGCGGGCTTCGTTCATCTGTTCCAGAATACGTTGGCGTAACGGCGGCAGGCGATAGTCGATCGCCCGTTCGATGCGCCGGCAATCGAGATTCTGGATCACCGTGTAGGGCACCGCATCCGGCTCATAGCCGATTTCCGCCGACGGGGCATACTCCTTCACGATCTCGACGACTTCGCGCACGGTGGTCTTGACATTCCCGGCCACATAGACCGGAAGATCGAGCGTCTCCGCGAAACAGACGCGCACCATACTGGCGGCGACATCGTCGACATGGACCGCAGGGGTGACCTGGTTCTCGGGCAAAGCGGAGACGACCGGCTCGCCGACCGCGGCGCTGGAGATGATGCGGGAAATCGCTCCACTGCGTCCGGTGACACGGCCATGCCCGAAAACGGAAGCGATCCGAAGCCCGCGCGTATCCAAGTCAAAGTTCCGGGTGTAGGCGGCGGCGACCTCTTCGTTCATCAGTTTGGCGTAGCCGTAAAGACTGTAAGGGTTCCGCGGCGACATTTCATCGACCGCCGCGTCGCCGTATTCGCTTTGATCGCCGTAGACCGCCATCGATGTGGGGTAGACGACGCGCGAGACTCCCGTCTGGCGCGCCGCCTCGAAGATATTGTTCGTGCCGCCGACATTCACGGAAAGGCCGAGCGCCGGCTCGTCCTCGGTCAACGGGACCAACAACGCGGCCATGTGGATGACGTGCGTCACCGAATGTTGCTTCATCACATCGAGCAGATCGTCATAGGCCCGGACATCGCAGCGGACACGGTCCAAATTCGGATCTTCCGCATAGGCATCCAGACGCGGCTGGCTGGCGTCCGTGTCCATCGCGACGACCCTTTCTCCCCGGTCGAGAAGATGCCGCGCAATCCGCGCGCCGATCATGCCGCCGCCGCCCGTTACAAGGACCGTCATCTATGCCTCCCGGTAGCCCGTCTGGATTCCAATTCCGCCTTTTCACCGGAAAGTATAGCGCGGCCCCAACGATTTCCGGGAATCGGCCGAAGACCAATCTCGATCGTTCTTCCCGTGCTCGGAACGCGAGGGTTTGGCCCGGTTCGCCGGGATGCGCTATCCTTCCGGCCACGCATCGCCTTTCCGGAGGGTACCGACCCATGGCCATCGATATTACCCCGTGTTCACCGGCGCTCGGCGCCGAAATCCGCGGCGTAGACCTTTCGCATCCGTTGGATGACGAGACCGTTCAGGGTCTCAAAGAGGCATGGTACGAGCATTTGGTTCTGCTGTTCCGAGACCAGGCCCTAAGCGACCATGATTTGGTCCGGTTCAGCAGTCATTTCGGCACCTGCGACAAGGCCCCGCCGAACGAAGCGGCCAACAAGCTGAGCGACGGCTACAGCCCCGACCTCCCGGAAGTCACGATCATCTCTAACGTGGTCGTGGACGGGGTGGAGATCGGTTCGCTCGGTGCGTCCGAGTGCGCTTGGCACACGGACATGTCCTACAACCCGGAACCCGCCGACGCGAGCGCGCTCTATGCGCTGGAGGTCCCGGAGACGGGCGGCGATACCGCTTTCCTCAACATGTACAAGGCGCATGACGCACTGCCCGACGGACTGAAAGAGCGCATCGGCGGCCGAAAGGC
The DNA here is from genome assembly GCA_965228425.1 of Alphaproteobacteria bacterium. Classification (GTDB taxonomy): domain Bacteria; phylum Pseudomonadota; class Alphaproteobacteria; order UBA8366; family UBA8366; genus JAJFJD01. Next base: position 3,096,304 of record OZ245815.1, read on the forward strand.
GATCCATGACGCGACCTTCACCAGCGCCGGCGGCCTCCGCAAGGGACTGGAACCGCCGACCGATGTCAGCAAGGCGCCGGGGGCACATCACCCGATCATGCGCACCCACCCGGTAACGGGCAAAACGGTGCTGTTCCTCGGCCGGCGCACGAATAGCTATATCGTCGGCATGGACGTGGCCGAGAGCGAGGCTCTGCTCGACGAAATCTGGGACTACACGACCAACGACGATTTCGTCTGGACGCATCAGTGGCGCAAGGGCGACGTGCTGCTCTGGGACAACCGCGCCGTCATGCACCGGCGCGACGATTTCGACCCGTCGGTCCGCCGTTTGATGCACCGCACCCAGCTCAAGGGAGAGGTGCCGTTCTACTCCGGCTGACCGCCAGGGTTCGGCACGAGACATCATGAAAATCGAGAGCATCGCCCTCTGGCGCGTCCGCGTGCCGCTCTACACGCCGTATAACACCACGCTCGCGGCGTTGGCCGAACTCGACAGCATCGTCGCCGAGATCAAGGACGCCGACGGCAATATCGGCATCGGCGAGACGACGATCATTCCCGGCTATACGCATGAGACCGGGGACGGCGGCTGGGACTTCTGCCGGGAACAGGGCAGGGTGCTGGCCGGAATGGACAGCGGCGCAGCCAAAGCCGCGCTCGATCCCCACCGCAAGAGCGATCCGCACGCCGTCAGCGTCTTGCAAGTCGCGATCGAGATGCTGGAGGGCAATCCGATCTTCGACGCACCGGACGCCCCGCTGCCGGTACCGATCCTAACCCCAGTCAACAGCAAAGACCTGACGGAAATTCCGGACGAGATCGAACGCCACATCGCCGATGGTTTCCGCACGCTGAAGGTCAAGGTCGGCTGGGACGTGGAGAAAGACCTGGAGCGGGTCGCGCTGATCCAGAAGGTCAACGCCGGACGCGCGACGCTGCGCCTCGACGCCAACCAGGGCTTCTCCGAGGAAGACGGCAAGCGCTTCGCCGCCGCCTTGCCCCCGGAAGCGATCACCTTGTTCGAGCAGCCGTGCCATTGCGACGACTGGCCCGCCAACGCCGCCGTCGCCGCGGTCTCGACCGTGCCGGTGATGATGGATGAATCGATCTACGGCGTGGAGGATATCGACCGCGCCGCCGACATGCCCGGCTGCGGCTTCGTGAAACTCAAGATTTCGAAACTGACCGGCGTCGACATGCTGACCGACGGCCTGAACCGCATCAAGGCGAGGGGCCTGGGCGCGGTCCTCGGCAACGGGGCGGCGACGGATATCGAGTGCTGGATCGAAGCCTGCGTCGCTCGCAGCACCATCGACAACGCGGGAGAGAATTGCGGCTTCCTCAAGAACCGCGAGCAACTCCTGGAAACGCCACTGACCTTCGAGGACGGCGCGATCGTCCTACAGCCCGGCTACAAGGCCCGGCTGAACCATGCGGTGGTGGAGCGGCTGGCAGTGGCAAAAGACGTGTTTCGGGCGGAAAGCGCGGCGGCGGAGTAGCGCCGCAATCAAGTGGGTTTAGCGACCTTAACAAAGCCCTAACCACGGCCTGATAGCGTTTCCTAATCTGAAACGTCCTAAAAGCCGCGAAACCATGTACATCCTTCGTATGTTGATGCCGTTGGGATCGTTCGATTCGCTCGTCTACGGGGCCACGGCGATCCTCATCTACGCAAAGCTCTCGGGCCTGCTGGGCTGGTCCTGGGTCTGGGTTTTCGCGCCGTTTTGGGGCTCCTTCACCGCGGTCTTGCTGGTGGCGATTTACACTGCCCTGGGATTCGGGTTGCCCCAGGTTTGGCCGATAGGAAAAAGCGACGGCGACGAGGAGCATTTGCCAGGCCGCTAGCCTCCAAGAAGGAAGCCCATCAAGGAACCCGGAAAGACGCACGTATCAACACTACGACAGCGCCGGCACCCGCTCGTGCCAGTCCGTCGCGGCCTGATACGCCGCGCCCATCGCGAAGAGCTGATGCTCGCTCAGCGGCCGTCCCACCAACTGGAACGATACCGGCAGGTCGCCCTCGGTAAATCCGCACGGCACCGCCAATGACGGCAGGCCCAGATAGTTGAAGGGGCGCGTGAACATGGTCATCTTCGCGACCATGTCGCCGACCGTGTCGTTGCCGTGGAAATCCGTTTCCTCGATGGTCGGCACCGGCATGGGAATCACCGGGCAGTGCAGCATGTCGGCCTCGGCGAAGGCGGCGGTGCAGAACTCGGTCATGTATTTACCGCGCAGGCTCAGCGCCTCGATATAACGCGTCGCGGGCAGGTGGAACCCGGCCTCGACGCGGGCGGCGGTGTGGCGGCCGTAGTCCTGTGGGCGCTGGCGCATCCATTTGGCGTGGATCGTCGCCGCTTCGGATTTCGAGATCGCGTCGCCCAGCCGGAAGAGGGGACGCAGGTCCGGGATTTCGACCTCGACGACCTGGATATCCTGCTCGCGGAGTGTTTCGACGCTCGCCTCCAACACCTCGCGCACGCTGTCCTCGACCGTGTCGTAGAAGAAGTTCTTCGGCACGGCGACGCGGAGGCATTTGGCCCCGGCGTCGATGGCGGCGAGATAGTCGGGGACCGGCTCGTCCACCGTCGTTGCGTCGTTGGGATCGAGGCCGGCGATCGCGCCGGTCATCATCGCGCAGTCGCGCACCGTGCGGGTCAGCGGCCCCATCGTGTCGTTCGACCATGCGCGCGGCATGGCGCCGTAGCGGCTGATCCGTCCATAGGTCGGCTTCAGGCCGACGACGCCGCAGAGCGCGGCGGGCAGGCGGACCGACCCGCCGGTATCCGACCCCATCGCGCCATAGACGAAGCGTGCCGCCGTGGACGCGCCCGATCCGCTGGACGACCCGCCGGTCACATGGTCCGGGTTCCAGGGATTGTGGCAGTTGCCGAAATGCTCGTTATGGCCGGTTGGGCCGGCGGCGAATTCCGACATGTTGAGTCCGCCGAGATTGAGCGCGCCCGCGTCCTCCAGCTTCTCCAACACCGTTGCGGTCACGTCGGGTACGTAGTTGCGGCGGATCGCCGAGCCGCAGGTCGTGGTGTGGCCCTTGCGGTAGTACATGTCCTTGTGGGCGAGGGGCACGCCGTGCAGCGGACCGCGGATGTCGCCCTTGGCGATCTCGGCGTCGGCCTTCCTCGCGGCCTCCAGCGCCGCTGCGCGGTCGAGCGAGATGAAGCTGTTCACCGTGCCTTCATAGGCTTCGATGCGCGACAGGCAGGCTTCGGTGGCCTCGACCGAGGTCAGGCGTCCCTCGCGGATGGCGGCGGCGGTTTCCTCCAGGGAGAGCAGGGCGGGATCGCTCATTTGCCGTCTCCCTCCACGGGTTTCTGGAGCCGCAGCGCCCGGAAGAACCCAACCGGCTCGTCGTCGAATTCCAGGTCGAAGGCGGCATCCGAGACGTCGTGGTTGATCGCCTGTACCTCCGGGGCGAGTTGCTCGGCCCGTTCCTCGGTGATGTCGAGAGTCTGAAGTTCGGCGGCCTGACGCAGGATCAGCTTCGGCGTCACATCCTCGGTCATCTTTGCCCTCCCATGGCATCAACGGCGTTAACCTTCTTTCTACCGGGATTCCGGGCGTTCAACAAAACCCGCGCGAAAAGCGCGCTGCCCGACTGCCCCCAAAGGCCTAGTCCCTTCCGCCGAGACCTCTGCTCTCAACGGGCTAGTCCGCCAGATAGCGCGAACATCTCCTTCGGACCAACACGGAAGGTTCGTTGCTGGCATCCGGTCCCTGCGGTTTCCTTAGGCGTGCCGAAGAACAAAAAGAACTCGGCATCGCCTCGGAGGAGAGGCAGAGGAGGTATCTCATGGCCAAAGTACTTGGCCGGGCACTCGCCGGCGGGCGTCGTATCCCGTCAATGGAATACGCGCTCGTCGGCATTCTGCTTGCGATCAGCGTTGTCGGCAGCGTCACCGAACTCGATTTCGAAGTGCGCATGGCGCTCGGCGGCATCGTTTCCGATCTCTACGACACCGCCGTCACCCTTCCGAAATAAGTTTCACGGCTGCGTGGTCTTAGTAATGCTGTCATTCCCGCGAAAGCGGGAATCCAGACCGCACTGTCCGTAGTGAATTCCCGTTTTCGCGGAAATGACGGTGTTGGTGATGGCCCAGTTTATCCTACGCCACGAACCCGTAGAGCTTCGCCGCGTTCTCGCAGGTGACCTTGTGCCGCGTCTCGGCGGACACGCCGGCGAATTCCTCTTCGATGAAGGACTGTGAGTCCGGCCAGACGCCGTCCGGGTGTGGGAAGTCCGACCCCCACATGACGTTCTCCTCGCCCAGCAGGTCGAGCAGCCGCACGCCAACCTTGTCGCTTTGGTAGGTCGCCTTGCATTGGCGATGCCAGTAATCGGACGGCTTCATGGTGAGGGTGAGGTCCTTGAACTGGTCTTCCCATTCCAGGTCCATATGCTCCAGCACATAGGGTATCCAGCCGATCCCGCTCTCGCCGATCACCACCTTCACCTTCGGATGGGCTTCCAGCACGCCGCCGTACAAGACCTCCATCAAGGTCCACGCCATGGCCAGTTGGAAGCCGGTGATGTGAACGGCGAAGGCTTGCCGCGCCTGGAGCGGCGGCATGTCCTCGAAATTCGGGCGCTTGCCGCCGATGGTGTGGAAATGCACCGGCAGGCCGGCTTCCGCCGCCGCCGCCCACAGCGCGTTCCAGGACGGATCGAAGAGCTGCTTCATGTCGTGCGTCTTCGACACTTCGATCCCACGGAGCCCGCCGCGTTCCGCGACCTTTTCGACTTCTTGGACTGCCGCGTCCATGTCGTGGTTCGGGATCGACGCGATTCCGGCGTAGCGTTCCGGATGCGCTTTGCAGAATTCGTCGAGCCATTCGTTGTAGATCCGCATCACCTCGGTCGCCGCTTCCGGGTCGTTCAACCGCTGCGCCGCACCGAGGATGCCGTACAGCACTTCGGCCTGCACGCCGTCGCGGTCCTGGTCCTTCAAGCGCAGGTCCGGGTCGGTCAACCGGCGGATGCCCTTCTCACCATCTGAGTAAAGCCCGGTTTCGGCCATCCGGTCGGAGCGATGGATTTGCCCGGGCACATATTTACGGCCGCCCGACCCCATGCCGTTCATCAACCCGAAGCGCGCGCCCTGATTGGTCACCCAAGTCGGTCCGTCCTCCGTATCGGTGACATATGGCATGCGATCCTTCATCGCCGCTGCGGCGTTCGACGTGAACAGATCGGGCGGGAGCCAGATCAGGTCGATATGGCAATCCGCCGAGATGCACTTGTATTCCATGATGTCCTCCGGCTGCGGCGCGTGACGATCCAACCGAATTGTCTCAACCAATCCGATAGCAGGCAAATCCGCGGCGCGCCGCTTGCACGGACGCAGGACGGCGGCTACCGTCGCAGCCGTATCGGAACAGCAGGGTGATAACCGTGATCGATCTCTATTACTGGCCCACGCCGAACGGCTGGAAAATTTCCATCATGCTCGAGGAGTGCGGTTTGGCGTACAAGGCGATCCCGGTCGATATCCGCAATGGCGACCAGTTCAAACCCGAGTTTCTGGCGATCAGCCCGAACAACCGGATGCCGGCGATCGTCGACAGGCGCGATCCCGACAACGAGATCACGATCTTCGAATCCGGCGCGATCCTGAGCTACCTCGCCGAAACCACGGGCAAGTTCATGCCGCAGGATTTGAAGGGCCGCTACAACGTGCAGCAGTGGGTCTTCTGGCAGGTCGGCGGATTGGGGCCGATGGCGGGGCAACTCAGCCATTTCGTGAACTACGTCGAGGTGGAAAACCCCTACGCCCGGGGACGATATGCCAACGAATACGACCGGTTGCTCGGCGTGTTGAACCGTCAGCTTGAAGGGCAGGATTTCATCTGCGGCGACTACAGCATCGCCGACATGGCGTCCTGGCCCTGGCTGATCCCGTATAAGCGCTTCGAGCAGTCGCTCGACCACCTGCCGAACGTACAGGCGTGGCACAACCGCATGAAGTCGCGCCCGGCGGTGCGGAAAGGCGTGGACGTAGGCAAGGAATGGCGCGACTACGGACGGCCGCATACGGAGGAATCGCGCAAGCTGCTGTTCGGCCAAACGTCACAGACGACATCGTCCGAATAGCCGCTAGAGGCCTATCCCCAAGGCCGCCCGCGTCGCCGGCCCGACGATTCCGTCCGCCGACAATCCGTTTTTCTGTTGGAATCTCGTGACGGCGCTTTCGGTCTTGGCGCCGAAGACACCATCGACGCGGACCGATGCGCCGAATGCCGACAATGCCTTTTGCAAAGCACGGACATCGTCCCCCCGCATCGTCGGTTTGCGGAGCCGTAGAAGGCGAGCCGGCGGCTCATCGGCGGAAACCCGGACCGCCGGGCCACCCATCAATACCGACCGGTCGATCGTGATCCCACGAACCGAGAAGGGTAGGCTGAGGTCCCATTTCTCGGACCCCATTAGGGTCTGCATCGACTCCATTCGATACACGGTTCGCCGCAGCAAGGTGTTTTTGTGCGTTGCAAGCCAGTTCCGGCGATAGGCCACATAGCGCCACATCCATGTATTTTCGCCGAGGTCCGACAGGGAGCCATATTCCTTGATGACCCGATCCCGTATGGCTTGCCATGACCCGTGAATCCGGCTGTCGTAGATGACGGCCATGCCGAGCGCCATGGTGCTGTCGATATAGGCAGCGGACCGCACCGCCGGCGCCCAGAAAATCCGATCGAAGAAGGCATCCTGGACCCGCTGCATCGCGGGATCGGAACCGGCCGACCGCAGAAGCGCGTGAAATTCGGTATCTTCGTCCAGCGATAGGTCGATGGCATCCAGCCGCGGCAGATAGGACTGCAACGCCTCGGCAACCAATGCATCCGCCGTATCGACGTAATCCTTGATCAACAGGTAGAGGTTGCCGCTCGCCAAGGTCGTTTGCGATCGCCCATAGGTAAGATGCCCGGTGTCGCCCTCCAAAAGCGTGACGCTGGCGTAGTCGCCGAGCGGGGTGCCGGTCTCGAAAATATTGACGATGGCCTGAACGGCCCCCTTTTGCAGATCGGTAAGTAGACTGGTCTCTCGTTGCATCTGATCCTCGTCGCGGCATCCAGGGTTGCTCCCGATCACGGCGAAATTCGGGTGTGTTCAAGGACTAATCGTGACCGTATGGGGCCGCCCTTTGTCAATTGTATTCAATTTAAAATTGTATCAATCGACGAAATTGGGCAACGATATTTGCCGCGAATTCGGGATTCCAATTGCGACAGCCCGCTATCGACCTTGACGCGGGCGACCTGCCTCACAAAATGGCGCCCAACACGATTGGGCATGACAGAGCGCGGGTAACGACGGGCATGAATGAAACGACCAACCAGGACGATGGCCTACGGCGCATTCCACCCCGACAATCCGGGCCATTGGGCAAGGTCCAAGACGTCCTTGAATCCGCAAGGTTTCAAAAGGCGATTACGATCCTGATCGTCATCAATGCGGTGACGCTGGGGATCGAGACCAGCAAAGAGGCCATGGCGGCTGCCGGCTCGGTGCTGATGATGATCGACAAGGCCATCCTATCGGTCTTCGTCGTGGAGCTATTGGCGAAGCTGCTCGTCTATCGCACCCGTTTTCACCGCGATCCGTGGAACGTCTTCGATTTCATCATCGTCGGCATCGCGTTGATGCCCGCGACCGGCAACCTCTCGGTTCTTCGGGCGTTGCGCATCCTCCGGGTACTGCGCCTGGTATCTGCGGTTCCATCGATGCGCCGGGTGGTCAGCGCGTTGTTACAGGCCATCCCGGGGATGGGATCGATCGTCATGTTGTTAAGCCTGATCTTTTACGTCTTCTCGGTCATGGCGACCAAATTCTTCGGCGAGACCTTCCCGCAATGGTTCGGCACGATCGGCGAGTCGGCTTATTCGCTGTTCCAGATCATGACGCTGGAGAGCTGGTCCATGGGAATCGTCCGCCCGGTGATGGAGAGTTTCCCGCTCGCGTGGGCCTTTTTCCTGCCATTCATCCTGATCACGTCCTTTACCGTGCTGAACCTGTTCATCGGTATCGTGGTCGACGCCATGCAGCGGCAGCACGATATGGAGCATGCCGAGGAAATCGCGGCCGAGCAGGCGATGGCTGAGGAGGGACAGTCGGACCGGCGTGCGATCCTGGAAGAGTTGAAGGCGATGCGGTTGGAAATCGCCGAACTGAGGAGCCGCGTCGGCCGGGACTGACGGCGGGCGTCTACCGTCGATGCTGGCTCATCCGCGCCTGCCGGTTCCGGATTTCCTCGGGCCATTGGGACTTGATATAGGCGAGGACGGCCCAGATTTCCCGATCCGATAGACGGTCGCCAAAAGCCGCCATATCGGTTTTGTAATCACCGCCGACGAGCGCCGCGGTACCGAATTTCACGACATTGAACAGGTGCTGGTCCGGATGATGCCATGTGTGCCCAGTCGCGTCGTGCGGCGGTGCCGGCAGCCGGCCGTCGGGAAAGCGAACGCGCCAGTTCGGCTGACCTTCCAGCCGCTCACCGTGACAAGCCGCGCAATACTCCCGGTAAACGGACACACCGAGCGCCACGGCCGATTTGTCATCGATATTCGCCTGACCGGCAGGGCGATCTTCCCAATCCATCATGCCGAACCCCAGAAATACGGCGCCGGCCACTCCCACTGCAATCGAAACGACCACCGCCGTCCGCTTCCTCATCGTTGCGAGCCTCCAAATTAACGTCCGCCGACTAAGCCAATTCCGGTCGCTGGAAGGTCAAGCGCCTCAACCAAGAAATTCCCGATTTGACCTTCCAGTGACTAGAAACTGTATTTCCAAGCCATACATCAATCTCAGACGGTCCGCATTGCGCGGACGCAACGGCATTAGGGTTTGACGATGAACATCGGCGAAGCGGCGGGTCATTCCGGGGTTCCGGCGAAAACGATCCGGTATTACGAAGAAATCGGGCTCATCCCGCCGGCGTTGCGGGCGGCGAATAACTACCGCCATTACGACGAAACGCGCATCCGCACGCTGCAGTTCCTGAAACGCGCCCGATCCTTGGGCTTTACCATCGAGGAGTGCCGGGACCTGGTGTCCCTGTATCAGGACCGGTCCCGCTCCAGCGCCGACGTTAAGCGGGTCGCCCAACACCGCGTCGACCATATCAACCAGAAGATCGCCGAATTGGAGGGGATGCGGGACACGCTCGAAAATCTCATTGCCGACTGCCACGGAGATCATCTCCCGGATTGCCCGATCCTGGACGACCTCGCAAAAGCGTAACCGCGGCGGCCAAAGGGCGGGACCGGCGATAGCAATTTTCCAAAGGGTATGACACGATAGCCCGCATGATTCATCGAATTCGGCGAAGCGTATTCTTCTTCGCGGCAATCCTCGCCGGGACGGCGGTTTCAGCCCCCGCGACCAGCCAATCCAAGCCAGAGACGGCAGCAGGGGACGCCAAACGGGGCGCTTATGTAGCGCGTCTTGGCGGCTGTAAATCCTGTCACACCGATACGAAGAACCGGGGCCCGGATCTCGCCGGTGGCGTCGCGCTCAAATCGCCGTTCGGCACCTTCTACGCGCCGAATATCACGCCGGACGCGGAAACCGGTATCGGGGGATGGAGCACGGACGACTTCATCCGCGCGATGACCGAAGGCCGGTCGCCGGACGGCTCGCACTATTTCCCGTCCTTCCCGTACACATCCTATACCCGGATGACCCGCCAGGATCTGGTCGACCTCAAGGCCTATCTCGACACGGTCCGGCCGGTGAAACGGGATGTCCGCGACCACGATATGCAGTTTCCCTACAACCTGCGTGTCATGTTGGGGCCCTGGAAGTGGTTGTTCTTCAAGCGCGGCACCTTCAAGGCCGATCCTGAGAAAAGCGCATCCTGGAACCGGGGCGCCTATATCGTCACCGGACCGGCGCATTGCGGGGAGTGCCATACCGCGCGGAACTTCTTCGGCGCCACGGGTGACGATTTCGCGCTCGCCGGGACCCGAAAAGGGGCGGACGGAAAACCCGTGCCGAACATCACGCCGCATCCAAAGGACGGGATCGGCGGCTGGTCGGCAAGCGACATCGAATTCGCGCTCAAGAGCGGGATGATGCCGGACGGCGATTTCCTCGGCGGCTCCATGACGGAGGTTATCGAGAATTCATCCTCGCACTGGACCGACAGCGACCTGAAGGCCGTGGCCGAGTATCTCCAATCGTTGCGCCGGCGGAAGACGCCGTAAGCCGTCCGTATCGCGGCAGTTGCTAGGAGGCGTCCCGAATGTCGGCGCTCATCGTCGCGGCGACTTGTCCCTTAACGCTCCATTCGCCCTTTTTCATCCAATCGACGAATTCCGCGCCCGGCATCGGCTTGCCGAAAAAGTATCCTTGTCCGATATCACAGCCGAGCCGATCAAGTTCCTCGAGAGCCTCCATGGTCTCAACGCCTTCAGCCACGACACTGAGGTTGAGATCATGCGCGAGACCAACGACCGCCTTGACGATTTTGCGGTCGGACTCGTCGTCGGTCAGATTGAGGACGAAGCTCTTGTCGATCTTGAGTTCCTGAACCTTGAGCGTCTTCAGGTAGGCGAGGGACGAGTAACCGGTCCCGAAATCGTCGATCGACACGCGGATGCCCATATTCGAGAACCCTTCCACCATCGACATGGCTTCCTTCGGGTTGGCCACCAGGGCATTCTCCGTAATTTCCAAGATCAACCGCTCCGCCGGATACTCCCATTTCTTGAGTAGCGACGTGACGAGCGGCATGGTTCCCGAATGCTGGAGCAGTCGTGCTGAAAGATTGACGGCCAAGTTCAGGTCATACCCCATGAGCCGCCACGCCGAGGCTTCCTCGAGCGCCTTATCGAGCACCCATTCGGTCATCGGGAAAATTAGGCCGGTCTGTTCGGCATGGGTCACGAACTCGTCGGGAGAGATTTGCCCGTGGCTGGGGCGAACCCACCGCGACAGTACTTCGACGCCATAGACCTCGCGTTCTGACACGAGGACTTTCGGCTGAAAGACGATATTCAATTCACCGGTCTCGATCGCGCGCCTCAGGTCGCCGGTCAACGTCAGATTCCGGACGCTATTCGCATCCGCATCCGGCGAATAAATTGAGTATCCGGCTTGATCCTGTTTGGCCGCGTACATCGCGATATCGGCATGTTGGATGAGGTCGTCCGCCGCGTCGCCATGCTCGGGAAACAAGGCCGCACCGATACTACCTCCGACCTCGAGGCGGATATCGTCCAACTCGAAGGGTTCCCGCACCCGATCCAAAACGGTTGCGGCAAAATTTTTCACATCGTCTACGTGAGTGACATTGCGAAGCAAAATGGCGAATTCATCCCCGCCGAAGCGCGCGAGCGTCGCTTGGGCCGGCGCGATTTCGTCCAGGCGTTCCGCGACCAACCGCAGCAACAAGTCGCCCATAGGATGCCCGAGCGTATCGTTGACTTCTTTGAAACGATCCAAGTCCAGCAAAAAGACCGCCGCTTCACCACCGTTCTCGGCAGCATCCACGATGCATCGTTCAAGTTGCTTCGTGAACGCGTCGCGGTTGAATAATCCTGTCAACGAGTCATGCGACGCACGGTATTGCAGCGTTTCTTCCTGTTGCTTTCGGATCGTGATGTCGCTTACGAAGGCCGTCATAACGACTTCCTCGTTCACGTCGACTTTGCTGAAGGTGACTTCGGCGGGGAACTCGCCCGAACCCTTTCGGTGTCCAATGACCTCCTGCGTTCCGGTTACCGGAAGATACGTCAGGTAATCGGAGATCTTTCCCTCGGAAACATCCTCACGGCTGAGAACCGTATCGATGCTAGTCCCGATGAAGGCATCGCACTGGTCGCCGAACATCGAGGCCGCGGAGTTATTGATGGTCTCGATCTTGCCGGTCACGTCCATCGAAACAATGCCGATCGTGCTGTTCTCGACCAGATTGTGGATCATTTTCTCTTTGCGCCGGATGTCCCTTGATTGGAACAGCAAACGCAAGGTCTGAGCGTGAACTGTCAAATAGATCGTCACGTAGTAGCTCACGACTACCGCGGCGATCATCGGCGCAATATCGACGATCAGCGGCACCTCGTCTTGTGCGGCAACCGACGCCGCGACGATCAGAATCACCAGGCCGAATCCAACCGCGTGGCCGCGAAGCAGCGATAGGTCCCGCGAAAGCATCGCGGTCAAGACCACAAGCAGCAAGATCAAGGCGTAGGTCGGAATTGGCCCGAGCGGCTGTAACGCACGCTGCTGCGCGAGCGACTCGTAGCCAAGCGCATGCACGTAAACACCCGGCAGTATCAGGTGGACCGGAACGGAAAGCTGGTCGCCCAGTGAAACCGCGGTCGCTCCGATCAATACCTGTTTTCCCTTCACCACCGCGGGGTCGAAGCGCTGCCGAATGACGTCCGCCATGGAAAGGCTGGGAATGGTCGATGGATCGATTCCGTAGTCGATCCCGAACGCAGTACGGTCGTAGAATCGCGTGGCACCGTTTTCAGCCAGGGTTGTGGCCAACATCGGGAAAACACCGCCATCGATCACTTGGTGATAATTCATTTCGCGCGCCATTCCGTCCGACGCCGGAAAGATGTTGATTGCCGCAAGCGAAGCGTGCTCTTCAAATTGAGCCAATGGACGCGACGTCATCACTTCGGTGCTGCTACCAGCGCTCGACGTCAGTTGCTGAAAAATCGGGAGAACGATCTCGCTGCCCGACGCGGCAATCGCCTCGGCTAGGAGATTGTCATTCTCGAAGTCGGAGTAAGAACTGAAATCGACATCGAACACTATGTTCGTCGCGCCCGCCGCGGACAAATTCTCGATGGCAGTGGCGAAGCGTTTCCGCGGCCAGGGCCAACCATTGAATTCCGCCAAGCTCCACGCATCAATCTCGACAACGACCACATTGCCCGTCGCCGGCCGAGAATTCGCCAGAAAGCGAAGATCTTGAAACTTCCGATCGAGAAATTCGAACGCGCCCAGCGTGTAAACCGCGCTGATCGCAAGCCAAACGATCGCATAGGCCCACCAACCGTGGTGGCGCGGCGCGACGCCCGATGTATTGGGTATACGGTCCATCGCTTAGCGCTTGACGGTTTGCTCATCGGAACGGGCGGCGCGCGCCATGCAGGCCCGTTTCCGCATCGCCACGATATATAGGATGAAGCAGACACCAAGAAACGCTGAAATGACCGCGACGATCGCCCCGTAGGTTGCGAACGGATTGGTCGCCCGGACCGCCAGGTTTCCGGTCGCAATCGCCCCGCTATCCGCCATGATCATGGCGAATTGTCCCGCGGACACATCGACGGACTTTCCGGATTTCTTGTTGGTGACGCCGACGGTTCCGCTCATGACGTTGAGCGTCGCGCCGTTGGAATCGGTTCTGATCGAAAATTCCGTGCCCTTGACCGCCGCGACGAAATTCGGTGTCAGAACTTCGAATTTCTGGCGGTTACGGTCCTTGATGCTGAATATCGCCCCGCCGATTTTTTGAAAGATGCGCGTCACGCTGTTCCTGCCGGCCGGCAGAAACTCGAGCGCGCTCTTCGGTTCGATCGTGATCGTCTCGGACCCGCGCGTCAGAAGGACCTTGGCCTCGACCCCGGTTCGAATCTCATATCCAGGGACGACCGTGTCGCCGCGGCGCAGCGCGCGCCACGGTGAACCGCCCCGTTTGAACTCGACGGATCCTTCGATTTGGACGACGACCCATTCCTGTATTTCCGCCGCCGAAATAATCGAGGCCGGTGACACACTGATTGCTATCCAAAATAGGAGGAGGGCGGCGATGGGCCGAAAAGGCGCCTTGGACATGAATTCCACTATCTAGTGGCGAACTTTGTCGCCGTAGGATCGGTCACTCGATCCAGGTTTTAGGGGTTAAACCTTTAAAAAGATTAAATTTTGTTGTTACGAGAACTAATTCTTTCGGATAAATAGTTGAAATTTATAGAAAAGTTACCAGCGGTCGCCGCGAAACTGCGCCAAATTGCAAGAAATCCGACAATTTTGGAGGATAACGCTGAATTGTAATTTGGCCGAAGACGGCAGGTCCAAAGCTGTGCAAGCGTCGGGCAATCGACCGATGCGGCCCGTCTAGGGCAACTCACGAAATAATGCGGCGCGCTGGGACAGTCCCGGCGCGCCGCCGCTGAACGCTACTTTGAACGGACATCGCTATTTTTTGCCGTTACCGTTGCCGTTCCCATTGCCGTTGTTGCCGTTACCATTGCCGTTGTTTCCGTTGCCGTTGCCGTTGCCGTTCCCATTGCCGTTGTTGCCATTACCATTGCCATGGCCACCGCCGACACCACCGCCGTTGCCGTTTCCGTTACCGCCGCCATTTCCGTTGCCATTGCCCCCGGCATTATTGCCATTGCTATGGCCAAAGGCGTTGCCGAGACCGTTATTGGCGGTTTTGTCGAATGGATTACCAAAGGCATTACCCTTAGCACTTTCGCTTTTCGCGCTAAGACCGGACTTACCCGGAACGCGCGAGGCCGTTTGCTTTTCCGTGAGATTGCCGCGGCGTTTCAACAGGCCCTTGGAACGCTTACTTATATCGACCTTCGCGATCCCGATCGGCTGCATCAATTTCGGCGCACGGGATTGCTTACCCGTAGCCTTGGCACCCTTGGATTTCTCATCGGACCCATTCTTGCGCGCGGCCGGCGGAGTCACGCCCAACTGGACCTTGCTGCCTTTCGTGGCGGCAACGCTGGCGGTCTTGCCCGGATGCACCATGATCTTGTTCTGCGCGCCGACATCGGCGACTTCGACCAAGCCTTCCGTGACATGCACCGCGCCGCCCTGTTCATGAACGGAAACCGTGAATTGGGTACCCTTGACCACAGCGACGAGATACGGGGTCCGGACCTCGAAATGCTTCCGCGCCTTCTTGCGCACCTTGAACATCATGGTGCCCGCCTTCTGGAAGAGGCGGGTGGCGAGATTACTGCCGGCCGGCTGAACCTCTAGGACACTGTTCGGCGTCATGGTGAGGCGCTCGTCGTCGCGCGTCAGGATCAACTCGCCCGACCGGCCGGTCCGTAAACGGTGCCCGACCGATACCATTTCGCCCATGGTCAATTTCTGCCAATCGCTGCCAGACTTCTGGATCAAGGCGTCCCCGGAGACTCGCGCAACCTTCCACGGCCCGGAATCACTGGCGAAGGCCGGCAATCCGGCCAAACCGTGCAGAAATGTGACAGTAAGTAAGACCTTCAACGCTTGTGAAATCTTGTTCATGACCAAGATGCCCCGCGGCGCGGGCTCCCCCATAACAATTTCAATACAGGGATTATGATCTAACGTTATTTAAAATACTGTGATAATGGTCACGAAATAACTTGAAGAAAAACCTTTAGTGAATTGTTTTTATAAATAAAAATAGTTAACAAGAGAGATCGATTGTCCGAGCGCGCCCGTATATGGCAGGCGCACTATTCATTGCTACTATATATTGTGAGTTCATTCGTTGAATTGAAAAGGTAAAAATTCTACCCCTTAAAGAAGAAAAATAGTTTCTCTTCGCAATTTTTTCGTTTGCGCTTTCTTTTACTCATGAATATTAGTTTCATCACAAATTTTGTTCAAATTTTAGACAAATCCGACGATCGATAGAGTTTGATAGTGCGACCATACGTTTTAGCGGTTCTGTCCCTGTGCCCAATCCTTTGGCTATTTGGTTCTGGAGAGGCGACCGCCCAACAATCCACGGATTTGCCGAATACCGATCGGCGCTTCGAATCGGAACAATCCCCCAAACCGCGGGATGATCGAAAGGTTCCGGCACTGCAGGCCCCTCCAGAACCGCAGCCGGCGGCACAAAGTATCGGACCGTTCATTCTCGGCGGCGTCATGGTCGAAGGATCTTCGGTCTTCGACAGTAGGGCCTTCACCAAGACCTATGAGGACTTCCTGGCGAAACGGGTTGGCGGACCCGAAATCAAGACGATCGTCGACCGCATTACCAAGATGTACACCGACGCCGGCTATTTCCTCTCGAGAGCCGTTGCGCCGCAGCAGGAGATCGTCGGCGGCCTAGTCCGCATCCGTGCGGTGGAGGGATATTTCGAGAAGGTCTCCTTCGCGGGCGACTATCCGGGCAAAGCAGTCTTGCGGCGCTATACCGCCCCAATCCGCGCCGCGCGCCCCGCAAAGATGGCAACGCTTGAGCGCGCGCTGTTCCTGATGAACGACAATGCCGGAGTGACAATCGATCCGAGTGTGGAGCCGATCGACGAATCCGCGGGCGAATACGAACTTATTATCCAACTCAAGCATAAAGCGGTCGACGCCTTCGCCCGTTTGGACAACCGCGGCACGCCGGAAGTCGGCCGGCTGCAGGGGTGGCTCGGCGCGTCGGTGAATTCGCTTCTAGGCTTCGGCGAGAGAATAGGGGCCACGTTCATTACGGTGCCAAGCGAGCCGGAAGAGTTGCTGTATGGCGCCGTCTCCAGCGATATTCCGATCGGCGCTTATGGCACGTCGCTGTCGCTGTTCGGCGCCTACAGCACGATCGACGCCGGCAGCAGCAGCGAGCCGTTGGATTCCGAGAGCCGTTCCTATCAATTCATCGGCCGCCTGTCGCACCCGCTGATCCGCTCCAAGGAACAGAATCTCTGGATCAATGGCTCCGTCGACTTTCGGAACTTTCGAGAGAAGCAATTCGGGTCGACCGTCATCAGCGACCGGCTTCGGACGCTGCGTCTCGGTGCGAGTTACCAGCTACAAGACCAGTTCAAGGGACAGACCCGCGTCAGCGTCGGCGTGAGCCAAGGCCTCGATATTCTCGACGCATCGGACAACGGCTCCACCAAGCGGTCGCGGTCGAACGGCCGCAACGATTTCA
The DNA here is from genome assembly GCA_965228425.1 of Alphaproteobacteria bacterium. Lineage (GTDB taxonomy): Bacteria > Pseudomonadota > Alphaproteobacteria > UBA8366 > UBA8366 > JAJFJD01. The sequence goes on from OZ245815.1 coordinate 3,113,166, forward strand.
CCAAAGTTGCCGGCGATCTGGTACGGCGGCAGACGGTTACGGACCTAGTCGCCGTTCAAGCCGCGGTTGCGGGGCAATGGGCCGCCGTGCCACTGCTGTCCTACGAAGAATTCGCGGTCGGCGGAGAACAGTTCGGCCGGGCCTACGATTTCTCGGAAATATCCGGCGAACACGGCGTCGCGGGATCGGTCGAAGTTCAGGTTGGACGGAAGAGCACGTGGCGGTGGCTCGATGAATACCAACTCTACGGCTTCTATGATATCGGCGCGGTATGGAATATGGTCAGCGGCAACAGCGATGTGCGCAGCTCACTGTCCTCCGCCGGGGCCGGCCTGCGCGTCAAGGTGTTCGACACGTTGCAGGCGAATTTCGAGGCGGCCAAGCCGCTCGACCGGGACGTCAACACCGAAGACGACAATGACTGGCGGTTCTTCTTCATCACAACCGTCAACTACTAACCTTTTGCACGCCGCTAGGCGTGAAAACGTCAATCGCCGCCAACTTCCCTGACTTTCGCAATTTCGGTAAAAATGAACCAGCGTTGCTGCAGCGCACAAATTCAGTGCGCGTAAAAACGGGCAAGATTATCGACGGAAGGACGCGCCATGACCGATGCAAGACAGGTCGCCGAACAAATTCTGGCATTGGGAGGCAACGACGCGTCGCTGATGGAGCCTCTTACGATCACAGGGCAAGATCCGGTCCTGCCGACCAACTTCCTGCTTGGGACGGCGGCCAGCGCGAGTCTAGCGGCAGTTGGTTTGGCAGCCGCCGATATCTGGGCGCTGCGGGGCGGATCACGGCAGGAAGTGACCGTCGATACGCGGCTCGCTTCGATCGCGCTGCGCAGCGAACGGTATTTACGGGTCGACGACGACCTGCCCGAGGACCCTTGGGGCGCTATATCGGGCGTATACCAGACGAAGGACAACCGCTGGGTTCAACTGCATTGTAACTTCCCCCATCATCGGGACGGCGTGCTGGCGGTCCTGCAATGCGACAACGATCCAGACACTGTGAAACAAGCAGTGGCGACCTGGAACGGCGAAGACCTGGAAAGCGCGTTGGCGGACGCCGGCATGTGCGCCAGCATGCTGCGCAATGCGGACGAATGGGCGGCGCATCCGCAAGGCAAAGCCGTCGCCGGCTTGCCGCTGCTCGAAATCATCAAGATCGGCGACAGCGACCCGGAACCGCTGCCGGCGGCGAAACGGCCGCTGTCCGGCGTCCGGGCGTTGGACCTGACGCGGGTGCTCGCCGGACCCGTCTGCGGCCGTATGCTGGCCGGGTTGGGGGCCGACGTCATGCGGATCGCCGGACCGCACCTGCCGTTCATCCCCGTTCTAATCGCCGATACCGGGCTCGGGAAATTATCGGCGCATGTCGATTTACGTGAGGAGTCCGGCCGGGCAGCGTTGAGGGACCTCGTGCGCGACGCCGACATCTTCACGCAAGGCTATCGGCCCGGCGCCATCGCCGGGCACGGCTTCTCGCCCGAGGCCTTGGCAGAGGCACGTCCCGGCATCGTTTGCGTCTCGCTCTGCGCGTATAGCCATGACGGCCCCTGGCAGAACCGGCGCGGGTTCGACAGCCTGGTGCAGACGGCGAGCGGTATCTCGCACGAAGGCGGGGAGAACGGCGCGCCCGGACCGCTGCCGGCGCAGGCCTTGGATCATGTCACCGGGTATCTTGCCGCCTACGGGGCGATGACCGCTTTGGCGCGGCGGGCGCGGGAAGGCGGCAGCTGGCTGGTCCGCCTGTCGTTGGCGCAAACCGGCCATTGGCTCAAGGGGCTCGGTCGGCTGGACGGCGATCCCGATGGCCGGACACTCCCGGATCCCGGTATCGACGACATCCGCGACCTCCTGATGCAAAGCGATTCCCCCTTCGGACGGCTGACGCATGTCAAACCGCCGATCGGCCTTTCCGACACGCCGATGGGATGGGACCGTCCCGCCGTGCCGCTCGGCACGCATCCGCCGCAATGGCCCGCCTGAGCCGGGTGTCACGCCCACTGTTAGGCTCAATGTGATGCCCGCGACGCTCTTTGCTATGCTGCAATCCGGCTGGCCGAAACCAGCCCAGGCATAGAGGGAGCGCCATGAGCGAAACGATCAAAGTCGGCGACCTGGTCGCGCAATTTCTCAAGGGGATCGGGGTCGAGACGGCCTTCGGCGTCATTTCGGTCCACAACATTCCGGTCCTCGACGCGATCGGCCGCGGCAACCTGCTGCGCTTCGTCATGGCGCGCGGGGAATTGGGCGCTGGCCACATGGCAGACGCGTATGCGCGGGCCAGCGACGGGCTCGGCGTTCTGTTCACCAGCACCGGGCCGGGTGCGGCCAATGCCTGCGGCGCCATCGTCGAGGCCCGTTTCGCCGGCAGTTCGGTCCTCCATATCACGGGGCAGACCGCGACCGGCAATCTGGACAAAGGGCAGGGGACCGTGCATGACGTGCCGGACCAACTCGGCATGCTCAAATCCGTGTCGAAATCCGCCTATCGGGTGCGCTCGGCCGAGACCGCGTTGGGCACGCTCATCCAGGCCGCAACCGACGCGCTGACCCCGCCCAAGGGACCGGTCAGCGTCGAGATCCCCATCGACATCCAACGCACGGAGATTCCCGTCCCGGCGGGTCTGGACAACATCGTCTTGCCGATCCCCGCACCGCGAGCGCCTGAAAGCGCCAGCCTCGATACGCTCGCGGAGATGCTCAAATCGGCGAAACGGCCCTTGCTGTGGACCGGCAATGGGGCCACGCATGCGACCGACGCGGTCTATCGGCTGATGGCGCTGGGCGTGCCGCATGTCAGCAGTTGGAACGGCCGCGGCGTGGTCGACGAGACGAACCCGATGACGCTGGGCGCGCTGAACGCCACGCCGGAGGTGGTCGAGTATTACAAATCCGTCGACCTGCTGATCGTCGCGGGGTGCCGGCTGCGCGGGCATGAGACGGCGGACATGTCGCTGGAGCTGCCGGTACGGCGTGTCCAGATCGATATCGATCCCGCCGCCGACGGCCGCACCTATACCAACGACCATTTCATTTGCGCCGACAGCGCGTTGACGTTGGCGGCGCTGGCCGACTCGGTGGAGGGCAAAACCCACGTCGAAGCGGGATATGGCGACGAGATCGCGGAGTTGAAAACCCAGACGACCGAGAATTACCGCAAGGCCCAGGCGCCGTACGACACCTTCGCCGCCGACCTGCGCGCGGTGATGCCGGACGATGCGATCTGGGTGCGGGACATCACACTGTCCAACAGCACCTGGGGCAACCGGATCTTTCCGCTGAACGATCCGACCCAGAACATCTATCCGATTGGCGCCGCGATCGGCCCCGGCATGCAACTCGGCATCGGGGCGGCGATCGGCGGCGGCGGCCGCAAAGTGGTCTGCATGTGCGGCGACGGCGGCTTCAACCTGAACATGACCGAATTGTGGACAGCGGTGCAGGAACGCGCCGACGTGGTCTTCCTGGTGATGAACGACAAGGGCTACGGCGTCATCCGCCACATCCAGGAAATCCTCTACGGCGGTCGAAAGTACTTCCACGACCTGCAGGGGCCGGACTACGAGGGCCTCGCCGGGGTGGCCGGGCTGCATTTCGACCGGGTTTCCAAGGCGTCGGAACTCGGCGACAAGGTCGCGAGCGCGCTGTCCGTCGGCGGGCCGTCGCTGATCGAGGTCGACATGACCGCCATCGGCGCCTATCCGCCTTATTTCAAGGCGCCACCCTATGCGCAGAAAGACGAGGAGTAGCATCGTGAGCAGCGATACCGACAACACCGACGCCGTCATGGCGCTGCTGCGGCAATTCGGCAAGGCCTTCAACAAGGGCGACGTGGACGGCATCCTCGCCTGCGTCACCGACGACTTCGAATGGCGGCTCGCCGCCGGGCCGGACGCGCCCGACGGCAAGATCGTCCGCGGCAAGGACGCGGTTCGCAAGGCCCTGGAAAACCGCGACCGCGAGATCGAGGAAATGCGCTTTTCCGAGACGGCGGTCTCAATCGCCGACGGCAAGGTCTTCGGCAGCTTCCGCGCCACCGGCCGCACCCGCGACGGCGAGGCCATCGACAAGCGCGGCATCGACATCTACGAAATCCGCGACGGTAAGATCGCGGTGAAGGATAGTTATTGGAAGCAGGTGGGGTAGGGGTGGCTTGGGATGAACCACCCAGTTCTCAAACCGGAATATCGAATGATCCGATTAGCTGTCGCCGGGGAGCCGGGTGGCCACCCTCATGATCCATGCATAAGGTCTCGCTGACGTAGCGATATGAACGAATTCGACGCTTGTCGAGGTTTCGGAATTCGGTCGAATACCAAGGCATCGAGAAGATATGGTGCGGAAAAGCGTCATATTCGAAGCGTCCTTGCGCGTCGAGCATCGACAGCACCTGTTGATGATACCGCCGGATCAGCAGTTCGATTTGCTCTTTTGGGACCGCGAAGGGAACGCCGTGCCCGTCTTTCGATCCCGAAGGCCACGCGCAGGCCATGCTCTGATCCATGATGTGTTTGTCGCGTGTACCGCCCCATGTTCCGGTCAAGGCCGCCCTTTCGGTCGGCCAAACCAGACGGTTCTGCGCGAAGGTAACGGACAGACCGAGAAAATAGTTGGACGGAACGGCATACTCGGATCCATCTTCCGTGATCGCCGTAATCGTCGTGCGGTTCGACGATCGTGAATCTAGCCAGGCAAATGACGGCATGATGTGGAACACGAACGGAGAGCAAACCACCGCCGCGCAGAGCGCGAATTTCAGCTGCCGCGGAATGCTGGGAATCTTCATCGTGCCCAAGGCCGCCACAATGGCCAAGTTCAGGATGATGAACTTCCAGAAGAAAATGCCGGTGGTAAAGAAAATGATGAAATGCAAGACGTCATAACACAGCGTCACCACGATCGCCCATCTAACCCGAATGATCGCGACAATGGCAAAAAGCTGAACTGCGATGGTCACGAAGTTCGATAGGACGCGGACGTCGGCCAGCCATTCATAGACAAATCCCGCCAACGCCGGACTGAACGATATCGGTAGCGCCTTACTCTCCCACGCCGCGAGAACAAGATATTCGGTCGGATTGTCGAGGACCCAGAATATCGGATTACCGCCAAGGGTCGCCTTGATCAAACCGGCATACAGGTAGTTGCCGAAATGCAGGGCAACCGCGAACAGGACCAACACATCGATCAAGGGAAGGGCGATCGGTGGGTTTCGGGCCGCGCCGTCGAATCCAGTGGCGGGGAATGAAATCGTTTCTTCGAGCCACGCAACGCGCCGGAACAGCACATAGAGCAGGTATCCCAGTACTAGGAACGTACCGGTTTCGACCAGCGTGAAATAGTCCAGCCAGTCGATATGGATGCTGAACACGCGCGCGAGTTGTTGCTTCTGCCACAAAATAAAGAAAAGCGGGACAAGGCCGAAGCTGGGCCGGAAGAACCCGATCAAGCCACAAGCCAGCACGGCGATCCAAGCCGCGTTCAATTCGAAGTCGGCAAGGGTATCCTGCTGAAGCAACGTCTCCGTGATTTCGACACGGCTCGCGACGATGTAGAAGAGCGCGAAGGCGATTACGCTTCGGAGTAAGATCCGAAAGGCGCGCGTTGCATCCTGATATCCGACGCCGATGCCCGCCGCGACGACCGCCAACGTCACGCCATATGCGAGAATGTACCAATCACTGTCGGTGTGACGCGTATAGGCGATTTTCGAAACCGCAATATACGCCAGCATGACGCAACCAAGATACAAGACGGAGGGGCTGACCCGGTTCACGACATCGGGGAAGTTCGTACGATCGGCAATTTTTTGGATCATTGTCGGCATCGGAAATTGAGGCTTGGCAACCGTCCCACGGCTGATTTGGCGCATGAATCGGCTATCCCGAACGACCCCAATGCGGACAACAGGCCGTTGCCTCCGGAAATTCCCGACGTCGCTATTCCTGGGATTTTAGGCTGGAAACCCTTACCGTTCGTTAACCAACGAAATAGGCGAAGGGACCGCAGATCCAGGTTTTAGACCGGCGGTAAAGGCTCGGACTGAAGCTTCAGCTTCTCCCGGTTAAGGAATTTTAATGTGATATTCCGACCCGCCCGAAGTATGGGGTAAAGCAGCGCCGATCGGGCGGGAGATCGAAAAATCCAAGCGTTGAGCCGATTGAGAAAGCCGTATTCACCACTCAACAGCGCCAGGACGTTTATACAATCGCTGCCGTGGTAGATCCGGTCGGCCATCTTTAGAACCATTCCCTCGTTGAGATCGATACCCGCCGCAACCAGCTCTTGAACCAATGGGCCGCCATCGCGTGCATCAATCAGATAAACCGTGCCGACAGACGCGCGAAACCGGATGAACCGGACATAGGCCGAACAGAACGGACATTCCCCGTCATAGATTAGCGATGCCTCGTCGCACTGCTTCATCGGTAGTTCGCCCCTATGCATTGAGCACTACAGTCTCGGGTTGGCGTTTAACTAATCCAGCGGTCTCGACAGTCACATTTAACAAAATTCATTAAGAACTCTTTACCCAAATAAACAACAGTAAAAACAATAACATAACATGATTCTGAGTTTGTCTTTCGGTGATTGGGCAAAGAAACCACTGTCACGGGCACCGTACCGCCAAAATTGAATCCACTGCACCGCATTAACCAATTCATAAGCTCAGAACACCTATCCTGAGCACCTTGCGGACGGCGGCGTTTCGATCTCAATCGTCCGATATCTCCTTCCAATCACTCGTTCAGGCGACCATGTTGGTACTGCAAAAGCATATAGCATCCGCATCCCACGCCAATTCAAGCCTCAACGAAAAGATGCAGATTCATCCAGCCATGGCGCTGGCATTGCTGTTTGCCATCTGCTGCCTGGCCTATGGTTTTCAACTGGAGTACCTGGCGCGTGACGATTTGTTCTTCAAACATTCGGATAACAGCGTTCTCTCGCTTGCAATTGCGAATTACGGCAACGGAAGATTTCTACCAGCACTAGGTCTTCAAACTATCTCCGCACTTGGATTTGCTCTCGACGATTTCTGGCATGTTCTTCTGCCGGTCGCTTACTTTTGCTTTGCTCTATTCGCCTACACTTTCGTGGGCGGCTTGAAATCGCCGTCCAATCCAATTGATAGGCTATTATGCGCTTCAATCATCGTGCTCTTTCCCTATAGCATCAACTTGTTGATAAATAAAAACAATGTACTTAATTTTATAATCTCCTATCTATCAATAACAGCGGCAATAAAAATATTTAGCAGAAGTAAAACGAAATCCAGTATTTTTATTTGTTCTGTATTTATTTTGCTCAGCGCCGCGAGCTATCAAACAACAATCTATTACTTCATTGTATTTGTTTGCGCCTTCTGTATTTGGAACGGCGAAAATAGTAAGGATGTTTGGCGTATCGCATCTGCTGGCTGCATCGCGACACTGCTCGGGCTGATTGCTTATTTCTCTACGTTTCAATTACTCGCAGGTCCACTCGTTTCAATGCTTGCGGAGAGGGGAGATAGTCAACTCTTAATCCATTACGGGAGTGAACGATCGGACACCAATGACCTGGCCGGTCTGATGGATGCTGGCCTGATATACGTAATGTCGATTCTTCGAGTACTAGTCGCGCCAGAGCCGATCCTAGGCACGCAGACGAAGTTGCTTGCGCTGATGGTCTTTGTACTCGCCTTCCTACGGTGGAGCAGGGTCACTCGTGACGTCCGTGCAGAATCGGACCGTGATCGCCAGCGTTATGGACAAACAGGTTTGTTTGTTCTGGTCTTAATTGGTCTCCTCGGGAGCCCAATCCATCTTCTCATTGACGACGATTGGATTGCGCCACGTGTCTTGGCACATGCGAGTGCATTTTGGGCGATCTTATTCTTGCTTGCCTTTTCTTTCACCCCAGGAGTCTTTCAAAAAATCGTCCGTATTTGTGTAATCGGTTTCGTATTGTGGATTGGTGCCAATACATCGATAACCGTCGATCGGGCAATCGATCTCTATCGTGCCGATCTAAGTTTGGCTAGCGATATCGCGGCAGATTTGGCGACGAGTGAAAAATTCGATCCTTCAAAACCAATATCGGTGGTCGGACTCGTCAATAGGGATTCTCCATACAAATCAGTCAAATCCATACGCTATTACGATTTACACGTCTCCAACTTTGCAAGCGAATGGTCCAAGGAAGCGATCCTTGAGGAGGCCTTGAATTTCAAGATCAAACACGCAAGCCCGATCCAGCAGATTAGGGATGAAGAGCGCTGTCGGCAGCTAAGACCATTCCCCGGTCTATTCTTGACATCCGTGTCCAGCGCTGGGGCGATTGTATGTCTCGTTGACCTTCGGGATCGAGCGGAGATCCAATCTCCATAGAGGGTTGGACCAGCCCAACACAGAATTTATTCACATGCCGAGGCAGACGGCACCTTCGCGGCCGGATATTTACCAATTGGTAAGCGTAAATCCGGCATAACGAACTGATGGATGCGAGAAAATATCCACGGGCTGTTCGTTGGATCGCTTCAAGAATTTGGTCAGGGATGACATGAGCACGCGCCATATCTATCCGGCAAGCATCGTCGACCAGCTTCTGATCAGCTGTCCGATCGTCGTGCCGATCGTCTACCTCGCCTTGATCGGCCAATTCCCGGCCTATGAGGCGCTGATTTTCCTGGCCTTTGTGGTTCTGCTGGGAGAGACCCATTTCGGCCTCACATGGCTGTTCTTTCTGGACAAGGAAAACCTGAAATGGGCGGCCCGGCGGCCACTCTATTCGGTTGTCATACCGGCGGTCATGACGGTCGGATTCCTGTTCGTCTATTTCGCGGTCGACAGCGCGCTGGCCATCCTGCTCAGCTCGGTTTTCTCCGCCTATCACGTCACCATGCAAAGCGTGGGGATCATGCGGCTCTACGGTGGGCGGAATGCCGCCACGGATATCGCCGCCAAGATCATCCTGGGATGTTCGGCGTTGTTCCTGCTCATCGGCTTCCTGCGCTTCTACAACCCGGTCTTCGACAGCGCGATCCTCGTGGATGCGATTGCACGGTACATGGATCCAAGCGCCGCGGGGACCTTCCTGGTCCTGGCGCTGATCGCGGGAATTCTGATTTTCTGTCTGAGCCAGCGCCGCCAAGGTTCAAGCAGTTTCTTCCTGGCCACGTTGACCGGCTCCATGCTCTACAGCCCGTATCTCTTCGCGTCCCGGCCGGAACACGCGATCGCCATGGGCGTGGGCATGCATTGGTGTCAGTATCTCGCGATCAACTTCCCGATCTATGTCCGAAAAACGCAGGACGGGCAGTCCCGTAAGATTTTTTCGGCAGGCATGGCCTTCTGGCAGATATGCTTGGCGCTGCTGGTCTATTCCCTGGTCATGGGGTATTTCCGCATCGATCACGATGTCGCATCGCTGGCGAGCTACGATTTCTCGATTTCCTACCTCATCGTCATCCCGCTGGTCTTCCAGAACCTCCATTACTATTCGGAGATGTTCACTTGGAAATTCTCTGATCCGCATATCCGGGAGCGGGTCGGGGGCTATATCTTCGCACCGGCACATGAAGTGCGCGAAGAAGCCGCAGCCTAGTCGGTGTTCACAGAAAGTAGTTTTAGTTTCGATTTGCCTGCATTCCGTCGAACAACTTTCCAGCGTTACCTTATGCGGGGAGCGCTGTCGGGTGTCCGAAACCCTGCAGCCGTCGGCGATCTTCGGCATCTTGCTAATTTTCGCCTATACCCGCGTGGTGGAACATTCATGTCCAAACAGTCTTATTGTGGTTCGGCGCCTCGCCAAGGGATCTGTTCTCGAAGCGCCGTGACGTTGAGCACTATCTCGTTGCTTTCTTGCGAATGTAACAGAGCATCACCGTCGATCATTTCTTGACGCAAAAGCCATGACAAACCCGATTTTGTATCACTCAAAACAAGCGAGACCACAACGCTGGCAAATTAAAACGGATAGGCTGGTGTAGAGGCCCATTGACGCCGTCTCCATCGAACGTGCCACGATAGCCGTGATCGCAAGAATGGTCGGACGCCGCGACGGCCCGGACATCTAGGCACATTAATCAATTGATAATTACCGACAATCTATGCTTCGGCCGATTGTCATTTTATGAGTCCAAAGAAGCCCACGCCGTAAATTCGAAATTTGGCCAAGCAAACATGTCGCTAGTGCAAAACTCCTCAGGTCCCGCATGGACGTTTCCTCGCTGGATTCGGACCACTGTTGAGCAACCTTTGCTTGCGTTCGTCGTCTTGTTCGCACTCGCGCTCGCCGCATATTGGGGGCAATCCGAATACTTGGCACGGGATGACGTATTCTTCAAAAATGCGGAAAATGGAACCTATTCGCTGGCCGTTGCGAGTTATGGCAACGGCCGTTTCGCGCCAGGCCTCATTTATCATGCTCTTGCCTTCTTGGGCTGGGAAATCCATACGTTCTGGCAGCTGATCGCGCCTGTGGCTTATTTGGCTCTCGCCGTCTTCGCCTACTGCTTTGTCAGCGGGTTGACAGACCGACTTGCGCCTTCCGACAGGCTTTTATGCGCGGCAATCATTGTTCTTTTCCCCTTCAGCATTAACCTGATCGTCAACAAGAACAATTTGATCAATTTTATTTGCTCATATTTGGCTATATTAGCCGCCATTCACTTTTTTAGAAAAAAACAAATTAATACTTCTCCAATTTTGTGTACTTGTTTCATTTTCTTGGCTGCAGCCAGCTATCAAACGAGTATCTATTACTTCCTCGTCTTTATCTGTGCTTATTGTCTGTTCAACTGTGATACCTGGTCGGATATTGGGCGGACCCTCACTCGCGGCAGTCTCTCGCTCCTTCTCGGATTAGCCGCATACATGCTCGTTTTCAAACTTACCGCGGTTCCACTCGTGTCCGCGTTCGACGCACATTCCGATAGTCAACTGCTCGAACACTATGTCGGAACAAGAGTCCAGTTCAACGATTTCTCGGGATTTATCAACGCGACAGCGCTGTATTTTTTTACGGTCGTTCGCGTGCTCTTCGCGCCCGAACCAATCCTATCCGGAAACCTCAAGCTATTCGCGCTCGCGGTTTTCGCATTAAGTTTCTTTTGGTGGAGCCGAAACACAAACGAACAGCGGATGGGATCGATCGCCAATCAACGACATTATAGGATGATCGGCGTCCTTGTCCTTCTGCTCCTGCTGCTGCTTGGCAGCCCGATTCATATTCTCATCGACGAAGGCCGGATTGCACCGCGGGTGCTGGCCCATGCGGGCGCGGTTTGGGCGGTTCTGCTGATGCTCGCAATTCGATTTACTTCAGGTAGGCTCCGACATCTAACTCGCATTTGCATTGCCGGTTATGTATTGGGCCTCGGCATCGCCACCGCAAATACCGTCCAGGGATCAACCCAAATTTTTAAACACGACCTGCAGCTTGCGGCACGGATCGTCGCGGATTTAGAGGCCAGCAAGGGTTTCGACAAAGCAAAACCGGTCGCAACGATTGGGCGCGTCAATCGCGATAAACCCTATGAGGCGCTCCAGACCGAACGCTTCTACGACATCCAAGTAAGCAACTTTGGCAGCGACTGGTCAAAGGAGGCAATTTTGGAGGAGGCATCTGGAATTCGGTTCGTCCACCCCTCGGCCCTGTTTCGGGAGGCAGGAGAAGAAATATGCCAAACGCTCCGGCCAATCGATGGATACTACGAAACGATTGTCGCGGATGGGGGCGCGATCGTTTGCCTCGTTGATCTCCGGGATAGCTCGGAAATCACCGATCCCTAAAAGTTCAATGCTCATATACGAGCAAGGTTTAGATTTTTGACAAGCGTAGGTCTCTCGCACCGGTGCGCGAAGAAGCCGCCGCCTAGCGGTCATCCTCGAACAACGAAATTTCGATTAAGAGGTCGGCTTTCTGCCGATCACGGTCCAGCTATACCCATGCCGGTGATGCAGGCGGATGTCCTTGAAACCGGCCGCCGCGAGTAGGTCTTCGGCTTCTTGCTTCTTATAGTATTTCGCCACGGCCGGGTTCAATTGGTCATAGATCACCAGGAACCGCTTGGACCACGAGAAACGGCCGATCACATTGTTCATGTAACCCCGCAGCGGCAGCGGCAAGACCCGGCACAACGGGATATAGACGCCCAGGCAAAGATTGAGCAGATGGCTGATCGCCGCCAGAACAGGCTGCGGCAGTTTGACCGTCAATCGCCGCAGCGGCTGAACGAACCGGAGATAAGCCGCGTTACCTTCGTGCCCATACAGCCAGATGAGGCATCGGCCGCCGGGCCGCAGCGCGTCATAGATCGCGCGGACCACCGGCGCGGGATCCGCGATGTGATGCAGAACGCCTATCGAAAAGACGCAATCCAGATCGGCCCCCGCCGGAATGGCTTCGCCGCGGCCATGGATGTAGTCGATTCGGTCGGCGGCGTTGCGCGTATTCTCCTTTAGGACCATGAAAGCATCCGACGGCTCGACCGCGACGACCCGGTCCGCGCCGGCGCCGAGCAACATCGACACGATCCGGCCGGTTCCGCTGCCGACATCGCCGACCCGCCGCCCGGCGATTTCCTCCGCCGCAAGGAGGGGCCCGCAGATGTCCTTGAACAGATCGACAGACGCGTAATACCCGTCGTTTTCGGTATAGCGAGTCCACTGCTCGCCGAAGTCGGCGATCGTCCGCTGGGTCGCCTCCGCGGTATCCAGATCGATGGTTGTTGCCGCCTGTTTCATCGCTGTTTCACCCGATAGATATCGAAATAGCTGCCGACATGAACCCGCTCTAAGGCGTCTGTGGGCAGGGGCGATGCGTTGTCGAACCGGACCGACAGCACATAGTCGTAGGTCTCCTGCCAGCCCACGAAATAGAGCCAGATGTATCGGCTCAATCGATGCCCCAGCGGGTAAGGGCTGTCGTCCGCATCGCCGGTCTTTAGGAAAACATCGCGGGTGACCGGCGTCCCCACCGGCGTGTCGATGGCCTTCCTGCCCGGTGCGGCATCGATCGACGTATGCCCGGTGAAGAGCGTCGGGAAGAAGGCCGCCCGGTCGATGACCACCAGAGATCCCAGATGCCAAAAGACCGGCGAAACGATCCGGCCCGGCGTGTCCGGCTTGTCGCGGGGGTCTTGGACTTCCAAGATTGCCGCCCCTTTGGCGACAACGGCGGATGCCGCCCGAAATTCGGCGAACTGCGCATCAAACGTTCGCCAGTGGTCGGTGATGAAGACGGTTCGCCCCAGCAGCAATGCGACACCCAATAATACCGCCACACGAACCTGCTTCGCGGCTTCGGGCTTCGCAATGAAGCTCGCCAACAGCACGCAGACCAGAACCGCCGGCAGCCTGAAGTCTGCGCCCCAAACGCCGGACAACGAGTTCGGCATCAGCACCGTAGCGGCAGTCAGGACGAGAATGGGAACCTTCAACGCTGGCGCTATCGCAATGTGCTTGGATCGCAAACACCAGATCAGCAAACAACCCAGGAACAAAGCTGTCGCAGCATCGACCAATGGCAGGCCTATATTGACCGGCGAGATAAGCGCATTCAGCTTGTCGCGCCACGTTCCGTATTTATTGACGGCGCCGCCGACGGCATCGTCCAGCATCGCCCAGCGCACGAACAGTGCCGCCGGGACGACGAATTGGGCGCCGGAAACCGGCCATTCCCGGAATATCCACGACAACGACCAACCATGCCTGTGCGCGCGCCACAATTCATGCCCGGCGACCAGCAATCCGTAGATCAACAGCCCGAACGTGTGAAAGACGAACAGGTAGAAGGTTGCGGCCGCAAAGAACGCGAGCCGGAACGCGACGGAGCGCTTTTGAAAGGCAAGCCAACCCGCGAAAGCGAACAGCGCCAGACCGGTCGTGAACAAATAGGACAGAAAGCCCCAGAAGAGCGCGTGATTGTATAGCACCAACATCGCGAGGATCGGCCAGTACCCGATCCGGCCGACCGCGACCCGCCGCAGCACCGCGACGGCGCCAACATTGATCAACAACGTCAGCGCAACGAAAGCCCGCCCCAAATCGTATATTGGGAATACCTTGGCCAGCGGCGGCAGGATGATATCCATCGCCATGTTGGGCCGGAAATCCCAATTCGAAACGTAGTTTTGCTGCAGGGCGGCCGACTGTTCCAGGTTGGCGAGCAGGAAGATACGTGCCAAGTGATTGGGATAGTCGACCAGCGGCGGAATATCGACGGCGAAAACCGGATAGAGCGCAACGATTGCCAACAGGCAATAGACTGCCGCCGGTATCCAACGACGGTCGAATAATGCCTCGTCGGAGACATCGACCGGGTCGGCGGCCAGTCCGGGAGATGGGCTCGAAAGCATTGATTTTGAATAGATTAAATTAATTAAAGGAGGCTTAACCGGACCGCCTACCGAGCACTCATCGGCATGAAACAACGGCGTTTTTCAGGCCTCGTTAACCAACTGCAAACCCTAAATCACTACGATCCGTATCGAAGCGGCTTCGAACGCCGCCGCTTCGTTTGCATTGTTTGCATTGTTTGCATTGTTTGCATTGTACGCCGCCAATATGCCGGACCAATCTTCATGTCATTGCTTTCCAGCGTTGAATCGTCAGGTTTTGCAGACGCTGCGCCGAGCGGCCGGCGAAAATCTGCGGTCCGCGCCACGGCCTTGTTCTTCCTGTTCCTCGCCGTAGCATTGGTTCCCATTTGGCTGGTCGACGTGCCGCCGTTGGTCGATTTACCGAACCACATTTCCCGGATGCATATCCTCACGGCCTTGCCGAACGATCCGGTTTTGCAGCAGAGCTATGCCATTGCATGGGGCATCCTGCCGAATTTGGCTATGGATGCATTCGTGGCCGCGCTCACGCCGCTCTTCTCGGTCCAAGACGCGAGCCGCCTGTTCGTGGCGATAACGGTCGTGAGCGTCGCAACCGGCACTTTGGTGTTGCACTACGCGTTGCATAAACGGGTATCTGTTTGGCACAGCTTGATCTTTCTCGCGCTGTACAATCAGGTGCTTGCTTGGGGGTTCCTGAATTTTCTGTTCGGCCTCGGCACCGCATTCCTGGCGGCCGGCGCCTGGATCCTCCTTCGCGATAAGCAGCCTATCCTGCGGTTAACAGTCTTCTCCGCCGCAACGGCCATCCTGTTCTTCTGCCATTTGCTGGCATTGGCCGTCTATGCGGGCATCGTCCTGGCCTTCGAAATCACCAAGGCCTGGGAGGGTAGGGGCAACACCCACGCCGATCGTTGGCGGCATTGGTTAGTCCTCGGTATCCATTTCTGGCCGGTGGCGGTTCTTTGGAGCCTCCAACCCGAAGGCAGCATGAACTGGGGCGCGAATTACGTATCGCCCCTGTTGAAGCTGTTCACCGCAACCGCCCCGTTCCGCTATTTCTTCGAGCCGGTGGATATCGCGATCATCACCTTCTTCTTCGTCGCGCTGACCTTGGGATTGTGGACCCGGACGCTGCGATTTGCGAAGGCGGCGCGACTGGCCCTCTGGGGATTCCTGGCGCTGGCGATCGTGCTGCCTCATCTGTTCATGGGAATTTTCGCGGTGGACCAGCGGATGGCGGTGGTGGCGGCGCTACTGGCGATCGCGTCGGCGCGCGTCACGCTGCCGACGATCCGCACCGCCATGGTTTTGGGATCGGTCGCTGCCGCGCTGTTCGCATGGCGCGTCGTATCGTTGTCGATCGATTGGCAGTTCATCAACAGAGGTTATGCCGAATTCCGCACCGCGGCGTCAGTCCTGCCGCAAGGAACGAACTTGCTCGTCGCACGGCGGGGCGACTCCAAGGCCAGCGCCGATTGGCCCGCCGGGTCCTCCTTTGCGATATGGCATCTGGCATCCTTCGCGGTTATCGATCGGGCCGCGTTCGTACCCTTGACTTTCACGACCCGATACCAGCCGATCAAACTGCAACCCGCCAAACAAGCATTCGCGGGGCGGGAAGGCCAACCGCTGAGCTACGACCATCTACGGGAAGGCCACACACAATCCGGCGCCACCGCGACTTCGTCGACTGGCACAAGCAGCGGCAATTATTGGGACAGCTGGCACCGACATTTCGATTTCGTGCTGGTATTGGATCACGGTGAGGCGGAGAATCCGGTGCCCGGCCTTCTGAAGCTCACGCACGCAGGATCATTCTTTTCGATATATAGGAACACGGCACGCTGATTGCGGACGCGGCGCCGGCAAGGATTCTACGCCGCGCGCGCCATCCCCGACTTGCGCGTTCCGGCAGCGAAGCGAAACAGACAATATAGTGACCAAAGCCGTTTGCGGTGGTCTTCCCGTCGCTCCATGTGGGTGGAGAACAACCGTTCGATTTCGGCCCGGTCGAACAAATCCGCGACTGGATTGGCAGCGTCCAGCAAGACGTCGCCGACGCGGTCTCGCAGCGGTCCCCGCATCAAACCGGACACGGGGATCGCAAAACCGTGTTTGCGGCGGGCCACCACATCCTCCGGCAGATACCGCGCCGCCAAGCGCCGCAGCAGGTATTTCGTCGTGTAGCCGTTGACCCGCCATCGCTCGGGCATCGCAAAGGCGAAAGCGGCGATGTCTTCGGACAGGTAGGGCGCGCGGACTTCCAGGCTGTTGTACATCGACGCCCGATCGACCTTTGTCAGGATATCGTCCGGAAGATAGAAAGCGGAAAACAGCCGCTGCAATCGGTCGACCGGTCCGCGAGCTGAATGTTGCTCGACCCATTCGGCCACCGGACGAAGACTTTGTTGAATCGGCGTATGGTCGCGGAGCAGCGCCCGGCGGGCATCCGCGTCGAACGGCGCCATCCAAAGGAACGATTGCATATGTTCGGACTGGCCAAATCCCTGACTCAATTGCGCGAGCTTAAAGGGAAGGGCCATGTAGCGGTCGGACGGCGGCAGCACGGATAGGGCCTTGCGCAACGCCGTCCCGGTCAACGCCGGCAAATGCGCCATGATGGCGGCGGCCTTGCGGGCTTGGAAATTGACGTATCCGGCGAACAACTCGTCGCCGCCATCGCCGCCCAATGCGACTTTCACACCCTGCACCGCGGTTTCGCACAACAGGTAGGTCGGAACGATCGACGGGTCCGCGAAGGGTTCGTCCTGTTTCGCCTCCACACGGTCGAGCGCATGCAGGACGTCTGCATCGGTGAGGGTCCGCACCTCGTGGCGCAAGCCGAACTGATCCGCGACCCGCGCCGCGACGGGCGTTTCGTCGTAGCCGTCACCCGGCATCTTGATCGTATAGGCGCTGATCCCCGGCGCATAATCCGCGGCGATGGCGGCAATGAGCGCGGAATCGATGCCGCCGGACAGAAAAACACCAACCGGTACATCGGCCACGAGCCGCGCCTTGATGGAATGGCGCAACAGTCCATCCAGCCGTTCGACCGCTTCGTCTTCGGTCCTGGGCATCCCGACACTCGACTGCGCGGTATCGCCCGCCGGCAAATCCCAATACGCCGCGTTCCTGATCTGGCCGTCGTCGAATTCCAGGATGTGACCCGGTGGAAGCTTCTTGATACCGGCAAAGCCCGTTCGCGGCGCGGGCACATAGTCGAATGCGAGATACTGCCCGATCGCTTCCACGTCGAATTCGGCGGCGGCGCACACCGGATGCTGCCGCAACGCTTTGATTTCCGACGCGAAAACCAATTGTCCTGCAACCATCGCATAGAACAGCGGCTTTTCGCCGAAACGGTCCCGCGCCAGGGTTACGATACCGCTCGCCCCATCGCGGTAAGCGAAGGCGAACATCCCGTCGAGACGGCGCAGCGCGGCCTCGACGCCATGCAGCCGGATCATCTGAAACAAGACCTCAGTATCGGAACCGTCCCGCAGGCGGATCCCGGCATCGCGCAACGCGGCCGCGTGGTCCCGATAGTTGTAGATTTCACCGTTGAAGACGAGCAGGTCGCCCGTCACCGGGTCCATCCGGGGCTGGTCGCCTCCAACCGGTTCGATAATTGTTAGCCGTTGGTGACCGACCGCCACTTGATCGTCGATCCAGACCCCGTCGTCATCGGGGCCGCGGTGTTCGATTTCCGCCAGCATGCGGCGCAGGACGGCGGCAGCGTTCCGGTCCGGACGGGTGAAGCCGGCGATGCCGCACATCAGGCTGCCGATGCCTTTCGTGCCGCTGCGAAAATGGAAACCCCGAACGGCAGTTTAATCATCGGCATCCAAAACCGTTCGACGGCAAAGATCGTTTTGAGGAGCCAGTTCGCCGGGCCGGTGCTGGCGACGGCCTTGTCGTTCTCGCCGCCGTCGATGCCGAACAATCGCTGGATCAACCGGACGCCGGCAATCGCCGGGAACAGATGCGTGTTGAAGTAGGACGTGTAGGAAATTTCGAACCGCGACCCGAGCAACGCTTCGAGTTCCCGCCGGGTGTAGCGCCGGAAGTGATGCGCCAACTCGTCATGCCGCGACCACAGAAACCGGAAAGCGGGGACGGTAATCAAGACCGTTCCACCCGGCGCCAAATGATCGTCGATCCATTCGAGCGCGCCGGCATCGTCCTCGATATGCTCCAACACGTCGAACAGGCAGATGACGTCATACCGGTCGCGCAACGGGTCGGGAATGCCGCCGTCATAGACCCGGATGTCGGGATTGCGGGACCGGCACACCTCCGCCGCCGACCGTTCCAATTCCATGGCGTAGACCGAACCGAAATCCTTCAACATGGCGAGATTGGAGCCGGTGCTGCAGCCGACCTCGAGAATTTTCCGTTGGTCCTCGGGCGAGAGAAGGCGGCCCATCAAATGCCGCAGGACACGGCGGCGGGCGACCCACCACCAATGGGTATCCGCCAGTTCGGCATCTAATCCGTAATGATCCGCATGCATAACCGCACCGTCACGCCGCGTCGGCGACCTTGAAGACGTTCCGTGTCGCGCGCACCGAATACGGCAACTTGTCGCGCGTCTCGAAATAGACCCGGCTTTGAATCTCGGCGAGCAGCCCCATCATCACGAACATCACGCCGACCAAGGCGAGCATGGTGACGAGCATGGGTAACGGCGTCTGGATGAAGGACACGCCGTCGAAGAACTTGAGATAGAGCGCCCACAGGCCGGCGAGAAAGGCGAGGCCGAGACTGTAGATCCCCGCACGTCCGAAGAATTGGATCGGGCGATCGAGGCTCCGGTCCAAAAACCGGATCACGACCAGGTCGAGCAATACCCGCGGCGCCCGGCCGAGACCATATTTGGACTGGCCGTGCTTTCGGGAATGGTGGGTCACCGGAATCTCGGTGACGTTGCCGCCCTCCCAGGCCGCATAGATGGGAATGAATCGGTGCATTTCACCGTAAAGACGCACATTCTCGATGAAACGGCGGCGATACGCCTTCAGCGTGCAGCCGTAGTCATGCAAGCGCACGCCGGAAACTTTCGAGATCAGCCAGTTCGCCATCCGGGAAGGGAGGCGCCGGTCCATGCCTTCCTGACGGTCGATGCGCCAACCGGAGACGACGTCATAACCGCTTTCCAGCGTTTCGATGAGTTTCGGGATGTCCGCCGGATCGTTCTGCAAGTCGCCGTCCATCGGAACGATCACGTCGCCGCTGCTGTGCTGGATCGCCGCCATCATCGCGGCGGTCTGGCCGTAATTGCGCCGCAGATGGACCACCTTGATCGACCGGTTGCGCTGCGCCAGTTCGTCGAGCATGGCGGCCGATCCATCTGTGCTGCCGTCATTGGCGAGGACGATTTCATAGGCCCCGCCCATGCCTTCCAGGACGGGCACAAGACTATCGTAGAGCGGCTCGAGACTATCGCGCTCGTTGTAGATCGGAACGATAACTGAAATCTTCATATGCCGTCGGTCTTCCGGGCCGGGGAATCCGGCTAACTCACGGAATACCGTACGGTTTTCGCGATTAAGAATTGGTTAATCGCCGGATCGGCCTGGGGCGGAGCGGGTCTCGAAACGCAGGGCCAACCCACTGGTATTGTGTGGAAAACCGGCGATACCGCCTAAATCGTTCCGCGTCACGCGCCCCGATAGGCCTCGACCGGTTGTTCGACCGTCGGCAAACTCCCGGCGAGCGTCGTCCGGTGCATGACCCGGCGTCCGGCCCGAAAGTCCCAGGGCCGTCCGCGATGAATCACCGCCCGATTGTCCCACATGACGATCTCGTCCTGCCGCCAACGATGCCGGTAGACGAACTTATCCTGGGTCGCGTGATCCAGAAGCTCCCGGATCAGCGCCCGCCCTTCATCGACCGGCATGCCGACGATATGCGATGCGTGCGAACCGACATAAAGCGCCTTCCGCCCATTCACCGGGTTCTGCACAACGACGCGTTGCGGAACCGGCGGCACCTCGTTCCGCTGCTCGTTGTCCAAGAGCGTTGAATCCACCAAGCTTCGCGAATAGTCGAAGCTGTGTTCCGCCACGAGGCCGTCGATGCGCCGCTTCATGTCTTCGGAAAGCGTGTCATACGCCGCCCGCATGCTCGCATATTCGGTCTCGCCGCCGTCGTCGGGCACCTCGCGCCCGGACAGGATCGATCCGAGCGCCGGCACCCGTTTGAACGAACTGTCGGAGTGCCACAGCATGTTGCAGGCATTGCGGATCATCCGTTTGTCGTCGGGCTCGATGATTTCGCCGGTGTCGCGGTCGACATTGCTTAGATAGGCGATCGGCGTTCCAGCACCCTGCGATCCGATCAGCATGCGTTCCAAGGGCCCGAATCGCTTGCTGAACGCGATCTGCTGGTCGTCGTCGACCTTCTGATCACGGAAGACGAGGACGGAGTGCTCCTCGAAAGCATTCCGTATCTCGGCGAAGACCGCATCATCCAATTCCGACGCCAGGTCGACGCCCATCACTTCGGCGCCGAATGTCGGATGTAATTGCTTGATTTTCAGGGGCATGATGGTCTCCGCGACGGTCAAAATCCGCCCGCTATATCGCTGTCCTGGAACGATTCCTTGCGTCGGGAACAGGATATTCAAATCACGCCGCAGCGCAAGTTCACGGCCCCTTTACAGCGCTTCGCCAATCCGCCGCCGACAGCGGGCGTCCGTTATTTGCAGGATGCGTCGTCGCCCCCCTAAACTCCAATCAACAAGCTCACAAAGGAACGAAACGTATGGAACTCGGCTATTTCGCGATGCCGCTGCACCCCCCGACCCGGGACTGGAAGACGGTGCTCGAAGAGGACCGGCAGGCGGTCATCCTCGCCGACAAACTCGGCTATTCCGAAGCGTGGATCGGCGAGCATCTGACCACGACGGCCGAGCCCATCGTCTCGCCCTTGATGTTCCTCGCCACGGTGATTCCCGAGACGTCCAAGATTATGCTCGGCACCGCGGTGGTGAACATTCCGCACCATCATCCCGCGCATCTGGCGGCGCAGGTCGCCATGTTCGACCAGATGAGCAACGGCCGCTGCCTGTTCGGCATCGGGCCGGGCGGCATGGCCAGCGACGCCGAGCTGTTCAAGTCGACATCCGAGAAACGCGGCCGCATGATGCTCGAAGCCATCGACGCCATGACGGCAATCTGGACCCAGGACCCGCCCTATGAGCTGAAGGGGGAGTTCTGGGACATCACCGTCAAGGACTTCGTCATGCCCGAATACGGGGTCGGCATCATGGCGAAGCCTTTGCAGAAGCCCCACCCGCCGATCGCCCTGGCCCTGCGCAGCCCGAAATCCGGCAGCGCCTTGCTCTGCGCCGAACGCGACTGGATACCGATCTCCGGCAATTTCATCCCGACCGCCTTCGTCAAAGGCCATTGGGACGATTACGCCGCCGCCCGCGAGTCCGTCGGCAAGCCCGCCGACCGGAACATCTGGCGCGTCGCCCGCAGCATCCTGGTCGGTGAAACCAACCTGGAGGCCCAGGATTATGTCCAGAACCCGGAGAAGGGGATGAGCTTCTACTTCCGCTACCTGCGGACGCTCGCCGCCATGCGCGCGACGCCGGGCGAACCGAGCGACGAGGTCCGCGCCGAAGTAGACGTTCAGGTGAACGAGGCGTTGGAGGACCAAGTGATCGCCGGGGACCCGCAGGCGGTGCTCGACCAACTGGTCGCCTTCCGGGACCAGACCGGCCATTTCGGCACATTGCTGGCCACCGGCCACGACTGGGACGAAGAAGGATTGTGGCGCAACTCCATGCATTTGTTGGCCGAAGACGTCATGCCCAAGTTCCGGCAGCATTGCGAGGCGACACAATAACCCCCGCACAGCAGGGAATTCCGCGATGCACGACCTGATCGACCGGATCGTAAACCTCGATATCGGCCAGCGCGGCGTTACCGGACTCTATGAGCCCGCCCGCGCCCTCGTATCCGGACCGGTCTGTCAAGCGGCTGCGCGGGCGCTGACGGAGCTGCAGCCCGGCGATGCGGTGTTCATAATCACCGGATCGCTCTCTCGGGCGCAGATCAGCAACGAAATCTCCGAGAATGACGGCCCGATCGGTGCCGCGGTGCTGGCGCGCGCCATCAGTTTCGGATTTCGCGCGGTGCCGGTGATCCTGAGCGACGCGACGGTCTTGTCGCCGGTAGCCAAGATGGCCGAGTTGGCGGGCTGTACCGTGATGAGCCTGGAACAGGCGCGGGCATCGGCCGACCTCAAGCGCTTCACCGGCGTCGCCGCCACGGAAACCTGCAGCAAGGACGACACTGCCGCTCGGAAAGATTGCGAAAAACTGCTCGACAATATCCAGCCGAAAGCGGTGATCACGGTGGAGCGCGCGGGCCTGCACCACGACGGCACGTATCGCGACATGCTGGGTCAGGATTACAGCATGGGCCGGGCACGGCTGGACAATATCGTGACCGGCGCCATGGCGCGCGGCATCCCCACCATCGGCATCGGCGACGGCGGCAACGAGATCGGGATGGGCGCGATCAAGGACGCGGTGCACGAACACATCCCGCACGGCCGCAACCTGTGCGCCGAAACGGCGACCGACATTGTCATCCCGGCCGGGGTGTCGAACTGGGGCTGTTATGGCGTGACAGCCGCGCTGGCGATCCTGACGAAAAACGTACGCCTCGCGCACACGCCGGATTTGGAAAGACGGCTGATCGAGTCGTCGCCCATGGTCGGGCTGATCGACGGCACCACCGGAACCCTGGAGCCGACCGTCGACGGGCTGCCGATTGACGTCCACCTCAGCATCGTCGAACTGCTGGCCCAGGCGGTTCGCCGTGCGCTCGCGTGATGCACAGACGCACAGGATTCCACAGCATATCCCGCGCCATGCTACCGTTGCACACAATCTGTAACGACCAAAAAGCCGGGGTCCCATGTCCATCGATTTTGACGTCGACGCTGACGGCGTCGCCCTGATCACCATGAACCGGCCGGAGCGTATGAACGCGCTCGACGCCGAGCATTACGCGGCCCTGTCCCAATGCTGGACCACCGTGCGCGACGATACGCAGATCCGCGTCGCCGTCGTGACCGGGGCGGGGGAGAAGTCCTTCACCGCCGGGGCGGACCTCAAGAGTTTCGTGAACAAGCAACCGCCCATCGCGGAGAACTGGCTGACCCAGAAGGACCAGATTCTCAACCGGGGCCTCGAAGTCTGGAAACCCATCATCTCGGCGATCAACGGCTACTGCCTCGGCGGCGGCATGACGCTGATGATGGCGACCGACATCCGCATCGCCGTGGAAGACGCGACCTTCGGCCTGTCCGAGGTCAAGCGCGGCCTGGTGCCCGGCAACGGCGGCACGCAGCGGGTGATGCAGCAGTTTCCCTATGCCATCGCGATGGAAATCCTGCTGTCCGGCGACCGGTTCGGCACCGACCTGGCGGAACGCTGGGGCCTGGTGAATGCCGTGGTGCCGCGCGACAAACTGATGGATACCGCGATGGAGCACGCCAAACGGATCGCGGCTAACGCCCCGCTCGCCGTGCAAGCAGCGAAGGAACTGGCGATCCGGTCCTACGACATGGATTTACAGACCGGGCTGCGCTGGGAGGCGGCGACCAACCGCATGCTGCGCTTCACCCAGGACCTGGACGAGGGCACCAAGGCCTTCGCCGAGAAGCGTCCGCCCAACTTCAAGGGAGAGTAGACCGCATGCGCGGCAAGACCGTCATCGCCGGAATCGGCCACACCAAGTTCGGCGCGCTGCCCGGCCGCTCGACCATCTCGATGAACGTGGAGGCGTGCCGCAAGGCGCTCGCCGATGCGGGGATCGAGAAATCGATGGTCGACGCGCTCTACGTCAAATATCCGACCTCGTCCTACGAGAGCAAATACGGCCAGACCCTGGCCGAGGCCATGGGCCTGCACCCGCGCATCGGCGGCGTCTGGGACCAGGCGGGCGCGTCGAACGCCGCGATGATCGGCTTCGCGGCCATGGCCATCGAGGCGGGGCAGTGCGATGTAGCCTTGATCGCGGCCTCGGACAACCCGAAGACCGGCACGCGGCAAGCCTATCAACGGGTCCGTAATGGCGACGGCGTGGCGAGCTACGGCTGGTTCGGCGTCGCGCCCGGCTACGCGATGATCGCCCGACGCCATATGGAAGAATACGGCACGACACACGCCCAGTTGGGCGCGGTCGCCGTGACCTGCCGCGACAACGGCGCGGCAAACCCGAACGCGCAGCTTCGCAAAGCGATCACCTTGGACGACTATTTCGACTCCCGCTGGATCGTCGATCCGCTGCGCCGCGACGATTGCTGCCTCGTGTCGGATTCCGGCGGCGCGGTCGTCGTTATGAGTGCCAAGCGTGCCAAGGAGCTGAACGTGCCGACGCCGGTGCCGATCCTGGGCTTCGGGCAGGGCCAGACGTCATGGGAAGTGGCACAGCGCCCCGACATGACAACCACCGAGGCGGTGATCTCCGGCAAGACCGCCTTCGACATGGCCGGGATGACGCCGAAGGATATCGACGTGGCGCAGATCTACGACTGTTTCACGATCACGCCGATCATGACTCTGGAGGACTACGGCTTCTGCAAAAAGGGCGAGGGCGGCCCCTTCGTCGAAAGCGGCGTCATCGCGCCCGACGGCGACCTGCCGATGAACACCAGCGGCGGCCTGTTGTCCGAGACCGGCATGCCGGGGATGCAACTCATCATCGAGGGCGTGCGGCAGATGCGCGGCGCCGCCAACCGGCAGGTCAAGAACGCGCAATCCTGCATCGTCAGCAATCAAGGCGGGGTCATGCACACGCATTCCACGCTGATCCTGGGGCAATAGAGCGATGGCCGAGCAAGACATCAAACCCGTTATCCCGGAGCCGGATATCAGCCCGGTCAACGAACCGCATTGGACCGCGCTGAAGGACGGCGTGCTGAAGATCCAGAAATGCCGCAACTGCGGCCATCACTGGCTGCCCGCCCGCGAGGACTGCCCGAATTGCCTGAGTCCCGACAACGACTGGGTCGAGGCGTCCGGCAAGGGCAAGCTAATCAGCTGGGTCGTCTACCACGTCGCCTTCAATAAGGCCTTCGCCGACAAGCTGCCGTATAACGTCGCCGTCGTGGAACTGGAAGAAGGCGCCCGCGCGATCACCAACATCGTCAACCCGGACGAAGGGATGGCGGCGGACAAGCCGGTCGAAGCGGTGATCGAGGAAGAGGACGGCGTCGCGTTGGCACGGTTCCGGCTAGTTTAGCGGCCTTAGTGCCGCACCATGTCCCACGAGGTCTTGCGGAATACCATCGTCGTCAGCAACACGCCCAATGCCGCCATGAAGAACGGCAGCGCCGGCGGGATCGGCACGGGGGAGACGCGGGTGAAGGTGAAGGTCCCGAGGCTGCCGCCGCCGATGATCTGTCCGGTCTCGTCGGTGATCAGGCTGATCGGTTCGGGCGGGTCGTTTTCCTCGCCGCTGAACAGCCGAAACTCGTTGCCGGTCAACGTGCCGCCGTCATAGGGGCGCAGATCGACGACCAAACTGTCCAGCCACACGCCGCCCTGAAACAGCGCAAGACTGTCGACGCCGACGAACCAATCCGGCGTCGGCCCCAGCATGCTGGCAAGGGTCACCAGCGGATTGGACTCGTCAATCTCGAAGGACACCGTGTTCGGGCCGCAGCGCGAGTCCGACACCGAGGGCGGGCAGAACCATTGTTCCCAACCCAGGAAGCTGCCCGCCATCCCCGCGTCGATCGCCGCCTGAACTTCGGGCTCCAAGCGGTTGATATCGCCGGACTCCGCCATCTTCTTGATTCCCGGTGTCGCCAGACTGCCGACCGACCAGAAGGACGTGCCCGCCTTATGCGTGGCCCCGCCCAGGAAGGAGAAGTGACCGCGCTCCGGATAGTTCGGATGCGTTGCGACACCCCAAGTGCTGGTGACGGTGAGGTTGTAGCGGACGACCGCCGCTGTGGCGGATGACGCGAATGCGATCAGTGTCAGCGCTGCAATTAGACCGGCTCGGAAGGACATCGGTGGTCCTTACATAAGTTGTGCTATCGGTTACTCGCGGCCGTTATCGGCGCAGACTATCACACTCTCCGTTTGCAGGCGATCTATCTCTTCGTTCGTCATACCGAGATTCGACCGCAACACATCGCGCGTGTCGGCCCCGCAGGCGCGGCCGGCCCAGCGCAGCTCGCCGGGCGTCTTGGTCATCTTCGGCACGATCCCGGCGAGGGTGAGGGAGCCCACCTCCGCATCCGGCGTCTCGACCAGCATGTCGCGCGCCTGCACATGCGGGTCCGCGAACACGTCCTCGACCGTGAAGATCGGCGCGCTCGGTACCGCATGATCGCGCAGGATGCCGGCCAATGCGTCGATATCGTGTTCGACCGTCCACGCGGCGACCAGCGCATCGACCTCGTCCTCGTGATTGCGCCGCCACATGAGATCGCCGACTTCGGCATCTTCCGCCAAGTCTTCCCGGCCCATTGCGGTGAGGAGTCGCCCGAAGATGGAGTCGTTCGACGCGGCGATATGGATGAATTTCTCGTCCTTCGTCGGATAAAGACTGTTCGGCGCGGACCGCGGCAGCCGCGGCCCAGTGCGTTCCGGCACGACACCGAGCTTGTCGAAAGCCGGCACGAAATTCTCCATCAAGCTGAATGCGGACTCGTAAAGCGCGGTATCCACGACCTGGCCTTGCCCGGTGCGTTCCCGATGGAACAGCGCGGCCATCGCGCCATAGGCCGCATGTACGCCGGTAATGTAGTCGGTCAACGGGACGGCGGCGCGGGGCGGCGGGCGGTCGGGGTCGCCGATGATGCTGCGCAGCCCGCTCATCGCCTCGCCGATCACGCCGTAGCCGGGCCGGTCGGCATAGGGGCCGGTCTGCCCGTAGCCGCTGATCCGCACCAGGACGAGGCCGGGATTGTCTTTCGATACGGCATCGTAACCAAGCCCCATTTTTTCCAGCGTACCCGGCTTGAAATTTTCGACCACGATGTCGCTTCGCAGCATGAGGCGGCGGATAATATCGATGCCTTCCGGGCGTTTCAGATCGACCGAGATAATTCGCTTGTTGCGGTGAATGCTCGCCCAGAACAGCGATTTGCCCCGGTAGTGATGGCCAAGGCCCCGCAGCAGGTCACCAGAGGGCGCTTCGAGCTTGATGACATCCGCGCCATGATCGGCGAGCAGGCGGCCACAGTAAGGCCCGGCAACGATCGACCCGAGTTCCAGCACCTTGCATCCGGCAAGGGGACCGAAGGGTGCTGTGGAATCGGGTGAGGATGCCATGCCAACCGCTTGATATATTTAATCAGACATTGTCAGGCCGCCGCTAACACTCAGCACCTGGCCGGTGACGTATTTCGCGTAGTCGCTGGAGAAGAACATGATGGCGTCGGCGATTTCCGAGGGCTCCGCCAGACGCCCCAAGGGGATCGCGCGGATCAGCGCCGCCTGAAGCTTCTCGGACGCCGCGGCGAACAGCGGCGTGTCCGTCGGTCCCGGGGCGACGCAGTTCACGCGGATGCCCTTGCGCGCCATCTCCCGCGCCAGCGACTTGGTGAACGCGATGATGCCGCCCTTGGCGCCGGCATAGACCGTCTCGCCGGAACTGCCGACCCGTCCGGCGTCGCTGGAAACGTTCACGATGCTGCCGCTGGCCGACGCGATCATCGGTTCCAGGAAGGCGCGCGACATGCGGATCGTACCCATCAAGTTGATGTCGATGACCTTTTCCATGAACTCCGGCGTGTTGTTCAGGAACGGCTCCTGGATGTCCCAACCGGCCACGTTCGCCAGCACGTCGGCCTTGTCCGCGCGGGCGTGCACCGCCGCCGCGAACGCGTTGACGGAGTCGCGGTCGGCCAGGTCGAGCTTGTGGAAGGTCGCCCCCTTGGCCATGGCGAGAGTTTCTTCCGCGCCGTCCTCGTTCACGTCGCCAAAGAAGACGTCGGCCCCGGCCTCGACGAAAGCGATGACGGTGGCCCGGCCGATGCCCGACGCGCCGCCGGTGACGACAACGGTTTTTCCGCTGAAATCCATGTGTTTCGGTTCCCTGTTCGGTTTCGCCGATCTTGCGAACCGCCGGGCGCAGAGTCAAACCAGCGCGACGCTATCCGCGCATCCGGCTCCCGGTAGGGTCGTAGGCAGGCCGAAGCGACACAGAAACCGGAACCGCCTGGCCGGCAAGGTCGAGCGCATAGCCGGTTTCCGCCGCCATCGCGGCCGCCGTCTTGCCGCATAACCGCATGTAGCCCAGGGCGACGGACCGGCCCAGAGTGTGGCCGTACCCAACCGACGTGAGTTGTCCGAGCACTTCGCCGTTCCACAGGATCGGCTCGTTGCCGATCAGGAACACCTCCGGATCGTCGACGGTAAACACGAACAAACGCTTCGCCGGCCCGGCGTCGCGCTGCCGCAGCAAGGCGTCACGGCCCAGGAACGGCGTATCACTGTCGAGCTTGGTCGCGAAGCCAAGCCCGGCGTCCAGCGGCGTCTCATCAGTCGTCAGTTCATGCCCGAACGCGCGGAACGCCTTCTCGAGCCGCAGGGAGGTGAGGGCGTAGGTTCCGGCATCCCGGAGCCCAAAACCGTCACCGGCGGCCTGCAGTGCGTCGTAAACCGCCATAGCGATGGCATTGGGCACATAGAGTTCCCATCCGAGTTCGCCCACATAGGACAAACGGTTCGCCCGGACCGTGCCGGCATCCGTCTCAATCTCCTGCGACGTGTAGAAGGGAAAGGCCTCGTTGCCGAGGTCCGCATCGGTCACGCGGGACAACACTTCGCGGGCGTTGGGCCCCATCAGACTCAACACCGCCATGTCGCCGGACACATCGGTCATGGTGACGCGTTCATTGCTTTCCAGGTGCCCCGAAATCCAATGCCGGTCGCGGATCGGCTGCGCGGTCCCGGTCACGATCAGATAACGGTCGTCTGACATGCGCGTGACCGTGAAATCGCTTTCGTAACCGCCGCGGTCATTCAGCATGCCGCTGTAGACGATCTGTCCCGGCGCAACGGCCATGTCGTTCGCGCAGAGTCGCTGCAGCACCGCTTCCGCATTCGGCCCCCCGACCAGCAGCTTGCCGAAGGAGGTCTGGTCGAACAACGCGACGGATTCGCGGGCGGCGCGATGTTCCGCGGCGACGAGATCGTGCCAAGCGGGTTTGCCGAATTGCAGCACGCGGGCCCGGTCGCCGGTCGGGTCGAACCAGTCGGCCCGCTCCCAGCCCATCCGTTGGCCGAATACCGCGCCTTTCGCCGCGAGCTGCTCGTGCAATGGCCCGCAGCGGATGTTCCGCGCCGTTTCGAACTCCGCACCGGGGTAGCTAATCGCATAATGATCGCCAAGAACCTCGGGCGCCCGGGCGCGCAGGCTCGCTTCCTCCGAATGAAACGGGGCGAAACGGCAGATATCGACCGGCCCGAGGTCGAATTCGGGATGACCTTCGAGGACCCAATGCGCCAGCGCCTTGCCGGCACCACCGCTGGTCGCCACGCCCATCGAATTCATCCCGCAACCGAGGAAGAACCCGCCGACCTCGGGACTCTCGCCCATCAGCGGGCTGCCGTCCGGCGTGAAGCTCTCCGGGCCGTTCAGCAGCGTTCGCGCCTCCGCGGTTTCCAGAGCCGGGATGCGGTGCAGCGCGTTCAGCATCATCGGCTCGAAATGATCCCAATCCTCGTTCAGCAGATCGAAGGAGAAATCCTTCGGCAGCGCGTCGAGCGGCAACGCCTTGCCTTCGGGCTCGAAGCAGCCGACCAGCAAACCGCCCACGTCGTCGCGGATGTAGAGATACCCATCGTGGTCGCCGAGCGTCGGCAGATGCCCGTCGATGCCGTCAATCGGCTTGGTCAACAGGTAGAAATGCTCACACGCGTAGAGCGGCACGGAGACGCCCGCCATCGCGCCCACGGCACGGCTCCACAATCCGCCGCACAGAACCACCGCATCGCACGCAATTCGGCCCTGGGCCGTCTCGACGCCCCGAACGCGGCCGTTTTGGATATCGAAGCCCGTTACGGGCGTGTGCTCGAAGATCTTTGCGCCATGCGCCCGGGCGCCCTTGGCCAGCGCGGCGCACAGATCGCTTGGGTTCACCCGACCGTCGCCGGGACTGTAGACCGCGCCGATCACATCGTCGGACCGCATCAACGGCCACAGGTCCGCTGCTTCCTTCGGCCCTACGACATGCGCCTCCAGCCCGAAGGCGCGGGAGAGGGCGGCCTGCCGCTTGATATGGGTAAACCGGTCCTCGGAGGTTGCGAGGCTGAGGCTGCCCGATTGCGACCAGCCGGTGGATTGCCCGGTCTCATCCTCCAGCCCGGTGTAGAGCGCAATGCTGTCCTTGATCAGCCGAGTCAGGTTCTCCGTCGACCGCAGCGCGCGAACCTGCGCCGCCGAATGCCATGTGGTGCCGGAGGTCAGTTCGGCGCGTTCCAGCAGCACCGTGTCGTCGCAGCCCATCTTGGCGAGGTGGTACAGGGTGCTGCACCCCATCGCACCGCCACCGATGACGACCACGCGGGCGGACGTGGGAAAGGGAGGGGCCATATCGTCGGTCCGCTAGCGGCGGAATTCCGGTCCCATCGGCTCAAGCCGCACGCCTTCCCGCAGGTACTTGAACGGGTATTGGGTCGTATCGACGATATGCGCGCCCGGCGCCAAGACCACGATGACTCTCTCGGCGATCGGCTGAAAATCCGCGCGGAAATGGCAGGTGCTCTTGAGCGCGACGATCTTCTGCTCGGACGGTTCGATGCCGATATGCCGGAAGATGTCCTGATCGTAAGCTTGCATGCGCTTGCTGGCTGTTACCACGCTGACGCCGCCGATGGTCAGCAATGCCGTCGGACCGATGTTGATCCGCCGGCCGCCGATGCAGGGGCCCGTGGCCGTAAACTGGCCGTCGCTGAGCCGCGTAACCGTGAACGTGCCATGGAAGGGCCCAACCCCTTCCGGCCCGTGTTTGCCGCCGAGATCGACGGTGATCTCAGCACCTTCACCCGCGGCATGGGCGGCTTCGGCCGCCGCCGGGTCGGCCATCACGCACATCACCGCGCCCTCTGCCTGATTGCGCACCATCGCCTCCAGCAGGCCCGTGGTGTCCCCGGTACCGCCGCAGCCGGGATTGTCCTGCGTATCGGCGAGAACGACCGGTTTGCTCGCCGTCTTGGCGATCTCCATCGCCTGCTGGACGGCGGCGTCCGGCGAGAGCAGTTCCTCCGCAAAGGCCGGTTCCAACTCGTTGACCATATGAAACAGCTTGTCGGCCGCCGCATCGACCGCCGTTTGGTCGTAGCCATGGCTCACGACGGCGGGCCCGCACTCCGCCAGGTCCGATGGCGGGAATCCCGCACCGTAGGACAGGTTCAACACTGCACCGCCTTCGCCGGCGACCGATGCGCCGACGATGCCCTTGGACGGCTCGACCATCGTGCATTGGAAGTTCAGCGGAATCAGGAAATCGGTCTTGCGGAAGGCGCGGGCCGTCGGCTGCCCGTCGAGCAATACACGCTCCAGAATCTTCGCCGACCGCGATCCGGTGCCATCCCGGTCAACATGCGGATAGGTGAGGTAGATCGCCATTCCGTCCG
Source organism: Alphaproteobacteria bacterium (assembly GCA_965228425.1). Lineage (GTDB taxonomy): Bacteria > Pseudomonadota > Alphaproteobacteria > UBA8366 > UBA8366 > JAJFJD01. The sequence continues at coordinate 3,145,135 of OZ245815.1, forward strand.
TCAGATCAACCATCTGCCGTGTAATGTTGACGTGGTAGTCGAGACTGATCACCACCGGAATATCGGGACCGACGCAGGCGCGTACGCGGCGCAGCATCTCGCCTTCGCCGTCTTCGTAGGTCAGGGTGCACATCGCGCCGTGGAGGTCGAGGTAGACCGCGTCGACCGGCATCGCCTCGGACAGGCGGCCGATCATTTCCCCGACAATCCGTTCGAAAGCGTCGTCGGTGATATACCCGCCCGCGCCGCCATGCCCCCAGACCAGCGGCACAAGCTCATGCGACGCGGAGATCGTTTCGAGGAATCCCGACATGCCGAAGCTGTTGTCGGCCGCTTTCTCGAATATTTCGGCACCATGCGCCAACGGCGGCATCTCACCGCCGTCCGCGAAATACTGAAAGTCGGTGTGAACCGGTACGAAACAGTTGGTCTCGTGCAGAAATCCGCCGATTGCGATGCGTGCCATGCGTCCGTGCCCCGTGCATTTCTCGTTTCGTCGAGGAAAGCTTACCGGGCGATCACCGCCGTGGCGATACGCAATCTGCCGCGTCTGGTGTTACATCACCTCGAACAAGCCGGCGGCGCCCATGCCGCCGCCGATGCACATGGTGCAGACGACATGCTTGGCGCCCCGCCGTTTCCCTTCGATCAAGGCGTGACCGACCATGCGGGCACCGCTCATGCCATAGGGATGGCCCACGGAAATAGCGCCGCCGTCGACATTCAGCTTGTCGCCGGGAATGCCCAGCGTATCGCGGCAGTAGATGACCTGCACCGCAAACGCCTCATTCAGTTCCCACAGGTCGATGTCGGCAACGGTCAATTCGTTGCGTTCCAACAGGCGGGGTACGGCATAAACCGGCCCAATTCCCATCTCATCGGGCTCGCAGCCGGAAACCGCCAATCCCCGAAACACCCCCAACGGCTTCAAGTTACGCTTCTCGGCCAACTCCCGGTCCATCAGGACCGCGGCGGATGCACCGTCCGACAGTTGCGAGGCATTCCCAGCGGTAATGAAGCCTTTTTCATGCACGACGGGTTTCAGGCCCGCCAGGTCGTCCTTGCTGGTACCCGGGCGATTGCCCTCGTCACGCTCCAGCGTGACCGTCTCTTCGCTCGTTTCGCCGGTTTCCCGGTCGACGTTGATCTTCACGGTCTCCATCGGGACGATTTCCTCGTCGAAGCGGCCGGCCTGCTGCGCGGCGGCCGTGCGGGCCTGACTCTCCACCGCATACTCGTCCTGGGCGTCGCGCGAGATGCCATAGCGTTCTGCAACCGTCTCGGCGGTCTGCAGCATGCTGTCGTAGAGCGCAGGCTTGTTCTCTAAAATCCATTCGTTCTTGGAGCGATGGGCGTTCATGTTCTCGTTCTGCACGAGGCTGATGGATTCCAATCCGCCCGCGACCATGACCGGCGTGCCGTCGACGACGATCCGCTGCGCCGCCATCGCGATGGCCTGTAGCCCGGAAGAACAGAAGCGGTTGACCGTTGCGGCCGACGTCGTGACCGGCAATCCGGCCCGCAGAGCGATCTGCCGGGCGATGTTGCCGCCGGTCGCCCCTTCGGGCAGCGCACAGCCCATCAACAGGTCCTCGACCTCAGCGGGATCGATACCCGCCCGATCGACGGCGTGACGCACCGCATGGCCACCAAGGTCGGCGCCGTGGGTGTTGTTGAACGCGCCGCGATAGGCACGCCCGATCGGCGTCCGGGCGGTCGAAACGATGACGGCTTCACGCATATTCGTGTTCTCCTGCTGAGGCGTAGGACGGGCGCGCGCATTCGCACGGCCAACGCGTTCTAAATAGCGCAGCCGCGGCACGGGGTACACTTGGGATTAGGACCTGGAGAGACAATTGGTAGTGCGCGGTCCCGGAGAACCGATCTAAATTCAGTCCAGCGTGGATCCGAAAAATCGGCCCAAGGCTAGTCCAGCGTGGATCCGAAAAATCGGTCCAAGGCTAGTTCAGCGTGGATCCGAAAAATCGGTCCACGTCGTCGGCCAAATCGCTGAGCGGTTTCAGACCAAGGTCGCGGATTTCCGGGGTTAGGGGGCAATATTCGAGCCGTGAAATCATGGTCGCCGCATCGAATTCGCCCAAGGCCATCTCTAGGAGAACCCCGGTCGCGGCGCACATCATGTCCCAATTGCCGGCCTCATCCCCCTCGATGAACAGGGCGAGGCGCAGGCGGCCGTCTTCCGGCTCGAAGTTGTACCAAATCTGATCGCCGGAGATCACCGTATCCAGCGCCTGAATTTTGGCGCTGACCGGGCGGCGCGGCCTGAAGGCCACGATTTCCCAGCCCGGCATGTCCGGCGCGCTGCGGACGAGTTCGATGACCTCTTCGAACAGTGGCATGAGGCCATCAGCGCTGATCACGAAATGGACGAGACCGCCATCCGGCCCCCATAGTTCGAAACCAAGATCCGGATGAACCTGCCGCAACCGCGCGTCGATCTGGCCGATGAGCGTATCATCGTCCAATCCGTCGACGCCCCTCGGGGCGATTTCGTCGGAAAACCAAGTCCAGAAGGCGGCCCGATTGGGCGCGGAACGCGAAAATTGTTCGATCGTCGGTGCGGCGACCGCGCCGGACGGCATCAAACTCCCCATGACTTTCCATCATCCTTTTGACGGGCAAGTCCGTTGACGTCGCTTGCCCCAATGCAGGCGAAAAACCGTAGAGAGCAAAGATGAACAATTCATTGACGCGCTATCGGCTCAACCGCTCACAGCCCTGCTTTTCCGGCGATCCTCGGCTTGCGCCAAACACGTCCGGGAGACAGACCTCGGCGACTGTGGCAGAGTCGAATGGGACAGATTGCAAAAGGAAACCCGCCCTATGCCGCTCCCCCTGGACACCACCATCCGCTTTGGATTGATGACGCGGCTGCCGACCCGCGACGTAACCCGTAAGACGACTGCGCTTCTCGAGGAGCTCGGCTTCGATTCGGTCTGGGTCGGCGATCACATTGCCTTCACGACGCCGCTGCTCGACCCGTTGCTGCAGCTCGCCCAAGCCGCCGCCTTTACGGAGACGCTGACGGTCGGCACATCGGTCTATCTGATGCCGCTGCGCCCGGCCGCTGCGGTCGCGAAGCAGACTTCGAGCCTGGATCATCTTTCCGAGGGGCGGTTCATTTTCGGCGTCGGTGTCGGCGGGGAGTTCCCGCGTGAGTTCGATGCCTGCGGCGTGCCGGTGAAGGAGCGGGGCGCCCGCTTATCCGAAGGCATGGAAGTGGTCCGGAAACTTTGGCAAGGCGACCCCGTATCGCACCACGGCCGCTTCTGGAACTTCGACGACGTCCACATGCAACCCGCCGCCTATACCGACGGCGGCCCGCCGATGTGGTGCGGCGGCCGGTCCGACGCGGCATTGCGGCGCGCAGGGCGCTTGGCGGACGGTTGGATATCCTATGTGGTGACGCCGGAGCAGTTTGCCGACGGCCTCGCGAAAATCGATGCGGCCGCAGCCGCCGCCAAACGGCCGGTTTCGTCTTTCGGGACCGCACACCTGCTGTTCACGCGAATCGACGACAGTTATGACACCGCGCTCGACGACGCCTCGGACCTGCTCAGCAAGCGCTATGCGATGGATTTCCGAAAGGCGGCGGCGCGGTATGCCGCGCTCGGCGACCCGGCGGCGATCGCCGAGACACTGCGGAAGTTCCACGCGGCGGGCGTCCGGACGTTCATTTTGGATATGTTGGGAACGGTAGAGGAGAGGGACGATCAACTTCGGCGTTTCGCCACCGAAGTCCGCCCTCTGCTCACGGATTTACAGTAATCCGGCGGGCGCCTAGTCGCGTTTCAGAAACGCGCTCCGGAAGATGTCCTTCATTGCGCCGTCGGTCACGCTGATCGAACTGTCGGCGGCGGACGACACGGTCGTGCGGCTCTGCTTACGCTTCGGTTTTGCCTTGGGGGCTTTGCGACCCTTAGTGGCTTTTGCTTTTTTCGCCATCGGATATCCCTGTTGCGGTGCGCCGTACCTGCAATCTTCCTCAGGAAACGAAGTGACGTAAAGAGGAATCTGGCCGGCACCGCGCCGGCCCGCGCTACATGCCGGTGTCGTCGAACAGGGCCTTGAGCAACGGATGAACGTTTGGCGAGTTGTCGCAAATGAACTGCAGCAGAGCGCGCTCGTTTTCGTGGATGACCCCATCTTCGGCAATACGGCTCAGGAGCCAGCGCGCCTCTTCCTCGTCGATGCTCTCGCGGACGAGCGCTTCGCGCATCGCGGCATCGTCTTTCTCTTTCTGCGCGGCGGCGTCTTTCGCCCCGAACAGGTCCATCGCACGCCACCCTTCGGCGATATTGAACCGCACCAGGTTCTGGCCGGTTTCCAAAAGCAGGCGGCCCACGCCGCGCCGCTCCTCGAGCCAATCCTCGCGCCGCTTATATTCCTCGGCCGATTCCACGACAGGGGCACTGCGCGGGAACATCAGGTAGTTGGCGGTGGCCTGGACAAACAGATCGCGCCAACTCTCATGATTGTCGGCGGCGCTTGTCGCGTTGTTCAGATCCAGAATGACGTCGGCTTCCTCGCGGGTCACGGTATAGCCGCCGCCACCGCCGCCGGCATAGATCGCACGACGCACGAGAAGCACATCCGCGCCGGTTATGACGCCCGCATTCCGGCCGTGACCGTAGAGCGCCGTATCTGGCTCCAAAACACTGTCCTTCACTGCCTTCAGCACGAGCGTTGCGAGTGAATCGGGGCAGGCCACCGACCAATGCACGATGTTCACGAGGAGTTCGAGCTCGGTCACGCCATCGATCTTGCCGTCATGCACGATTTGACCGATCAGGAATTCTGCAGCCTCGTCGCTGACATATTTCACCGGATCGGACTTCCAGACGAAATAGTCGGTCAGCGAATCCACGTAGAATTCGCGCCAGACCGGAACTTTTTCCGCGCAACAATGATCGAGATGGAAGATCGCTTCCGCTTCGGCCCGGCTGACAGCGCCGTCCTGAAAGACGTTTTGGCGCAGCGCCAGGACGTCGTCGGCCGTGATCGAGCCTTTGGCTTCGATGCCGGCAATGATATCGGGGTGGGCGGCGGCGTCGCTCATCGGGATTGCCTTCCGATCATTCAAAAATGCCGGAAATCCGGTGATTTCCAGACGCGAATATTCCGTATCCCGGCTTAAGAAACGATTAATCAATCGCACGTTTTTCCCGCAAACCGCGCGACAGTGGCCCCCCGCAACCATTCAATTGCATGGACTTAGCAGTGCCGATGGCCCAGCCTGTGGTAGGATCGAAACATGCGACCGAAAGTAACCGCCGTTCCGACGGCCAGCGACCCGCCCGGGACTTTCAGTTCCCCGCCATGCTACGCCCACGAGATCGACCCTGCCTATCTCGGCCTTCTACCGGCCTTCGACCTCAAGACGTTGCAGAGGACAATTTCGGCACTCGAAGCGGCCATCACCGACCTGCGATCCCTGCGATTTCCCTAGCTAGAAGCACGTCTGTTAGCATCGAGAGGGCTGGAACTGATCGAAAACCGGGAGGGCCGCGTGTCAGTCAAATCCGATATCACATTCGCCTTTCAGGCGGCGCCGACCAGTGAAAACCCCAAGCCGGACCGTGATCTGTATCGCGAGGTAATCGAGGACTGCCATATCGGCGCCGATCTCGGCTTCGAGGCCGCCTGGTTCCTCGAACATCACTTCAGCGACTACTATCCGACCCCCAGTCCCCTGGTGTTCATGGCGCATATTGCGGCCGAATGCCCGACCCTCGGCCTGGGAACATCGGTTTTGGTGCTGCCGTGGTATCACCCGCTGCGCATCGCCGAGGAAATCGCCATGGTCAATGCCTTGACCGATGGGACGCTGCATATCGGCATGGGGCGGGGGACGGCCAAGTCGGAGTATGACGCCTACGGCGTGGACATGAACGAGGCCCGGGCCCGGTTCGCCGAGACCTACCGGCTTATCGACACCGCGCTCGCGGGAAAGCCCTTCACGTTCGACGGCCAATTCCACAAGATCGACAGGGAAATCACGATCCGGCCGTCGCCGTTCGGCAAGCCGATCAATTTCTACGGCGCGATCGGCAGTCCCGGCAGTGCTGGCATCATGGCCGATCTCGGGCTGCCGCCGCTGTGTATCGCGCAGTTCCCGGATCATCTGCTCGACCGGATTATCAAGACGTGGCATCAGCGAACCAGTGACCTCGGCCGGCCCACCGACGCAACCGTGCCCATCGCGGCCAAACTGTTCATCGCGGATAGCGACGACGCGGCGCGGGACCTGGCGCGCACGTATTTACCGCGCAACTTCGAGGCCCAGGTGAAACACTATGAGATCGATGCCAATCCCTGGGAGGACATTCCGGAGTATGAGGTCTTTTCCAAGATCTTCGCCAACATGAAGCAGATGGCCGATCCGGCGAACATCGGCCCGGTCATGGATTTGAATTTCGTCGGCAGTCCCGACACCATCGCCGATCGAATCGAAGCGCTGCGCGACCTGGGCTTCAATTATTTCCTCGTGTCCTCGGCAACGCCGGGCGTGCCGAAGGATGTGCGGCGCGATATGTACCGGCGATTCGCCGCCGACGTCGCCCCCCGGTTCGACCCGTCATTTGGCCGGAGCGGGACGCGGCCCAGAATCGCCGCCGCCGGCGACGATTAAAACACGTCAAGGCACAAAGAAACGCGCGGCCCGGCATTTTATTTCCGGACCGCGCGTAACGGTGAGAAAGTCTTTGTTTCGGTCGCTTACGCCGTGGCGATCTTCCGCCGGCGCGTAAAGCCAATTAGCGCCATCAGCCCCGTCAGGAACAACCAAACGGCGCCCGGCAGCGGCACTTGCGAGACGCGTACGATGATTTCTTCGCCAGCCTGGCCACCCACTTCCGCGATAAACAGGGTCAGGCCCGGCGTGATCGCGATATCGGCGAAGTTAATGACCAGTTCTCCGCCATCACCAAAGGTAAGAAACCCGAAGGCCGAGAAGATGCTGTTGGTCGAAATCGCATCGAACGTGTCCAAGGTGGCCACGCCGGTGTTGATCGTGTTTGCATCGACCGCACCGAAAACCGGCCCCGGCACTGGACCCGCGGGGCCCGCGGCGCCGAGGTTCGGCAGTTGGGCCAGATTGCCTGTCGGACGTGTGTTGCCCGCCTGGAACGCAAAGCTCAACGGCGTGAACTGATCACCCGTGGTCGTCAGATCGCCGTCGCCGTCGAGGATCAATCCGTCCAGATCGAAGCCCGAAAATACACCATCCGCGCCGCCTGCGATTACGTTGTCGTCGATCAACGTGATCGAGCTCAACACGCTCAGGCCGAGCCCGGACAGACTGACGCTAAACAGCTTGCTGTTCGTGCCTACCGTCATGCCCGTATCGGTCGGCGAAATGTCGACCGTGGCTGCCCGAGCGGGCGCCATACTCATCATGAATGCGACTCCCGCCACCGCGGCAATCGCGAAAAATCCTTTAAACGATGTCTTCATCATAATTGCTCCCGCACAGACTTCCCCTAATAGACCAACCCAGCATCCCTCCGTGTGATGACAATAGAGTCCGAGCGCCCTCGACAACAATGTCCAATAAAGTGGCACGGGCAGGTATTTCTACTTACCACTTCCGCGTAAGCTATTGATTTTTATATTGTCTGACGGATAAATCCGCAGATCGGCGCATCCAAGGTGGTATTTGGAATCGCGAAGCATCGCCCGACAGTTGGTGCGATCTCCACGCCCCCTACTGTCACCGTGGTGTCTCCCTCTTTTGCGTTACCCAAATGCACCGGAACCACCCCTTCGGTTCGATTGTCTCCCACCAAAGTTCGGAAGATGGTGGGTTTACGCCGGCGAACCTCTAATGACCGGCGGTTCGAATAGGGGAGAATTCGATGGCCGGCACCGTAATTCGGTTTCCACGGCGCGATCAGCCCGCGATTGCCGCGAGCGATCAACGTCGCGAGACGGATCAACGTCCCGAGACGAACGACACGATCACCTTCACGCGCGACTCGCTGCGGCCCCTGACCACGGCCCAACCTGCGATGCCGCGGCCTTCTTCGGGGTTCGAGCATAGTCCTTGGACGGACCTTGTTATGCGTGATTTCGACGGACGGGGATGAATCGGCTGCGCAAACGCCACCCGGCGGTTGCGCCACACTTATTAGACGCCGATTTTCGTATACCCGACGGTACGGCGACCTTCGTCTGTTGCCGCGCGGATCCGATTCCATCTTGCTACCCGTTCGAAAGCGACACTCTTACACCGCACGACGTCGTGATAACGGCGGCGACCATACGTGATCGCCGTTGGATGCGTCGTATCCCCAGGGAAGTGTTCATTTGGCTTGCCGGTGTGGGTCTCTGCAACGGTCTTGCAGTGCTGCTGCTTTACACGGCGCTTTCGTTGGGACCGGTCGTCCTGGTGTCGCCGACCGTGGCGAGCTATCCGCTGATTACCATCGTTCTGAGATTTTCTCTGCTTCGTACGGGCCGCCCGACGGCGCGGCTGGGCATAGGCGTCGCCATGACCGTCGCCGGCGTCGCCGTGCTGTTGATAAGCAAGGGATGCAAGCGATCGATTTGGGATTGAAGGAGAAAATGGGTGCCCCGCCGCACCGCTGGATGTTCAACAAATAGAGGGGGGCGACAAGCGGCGGGGCATTTGGTCGTGCGTCCGGTATTCGATAGACCGGGTGAACACGTTCCGATTTGAAGATACGCCGCGACCATTACCGTATTTTTACGGGCGTCGGACGGTTGGACGGAAAAGCAAGAAGGGTGGCCCCTTATTGGGCGATCGCCTTTGCGTAATATGCCGGATCCAACATACGTTCGCCGAAGAGTGACAGCACGAGAAGCATGTCCACCGTCACGCCGTCGCTCGCCAAGGGCAGGGCCAGGCGCTCGAACGGGACGAAATCCTTATCGGGGTTAAGATCGCAAACCCCAAGATTCCAATGCGGTTTGCGACTGTTGATCGTCGCCGTCAAGGCCCGGTATGAGGAACGTGCTTCGAAATGATCGAATACCTCATCAAGGTATTGGCCCGTGTAGCTTTGGCCGAAGTGATCGCTGATGCGTTCGCCGGTCAATCGCACTTTGAATCGCGGCGGATTTCCGACAACATCGATCAATCGGATGTTGGGCAGGAGGTCCGGGAAATCGAGTGGATCGATATGCTGACGGCCCGGCAGCCCGCCTCCTTGGTGCAACGCGCGCCAATATTCGATAATCCGTCGAACCTTCTCGCTGCTGTCAGCGGGAAGGACGTCCAAATCCCAAATTGTATCGCCGTTTGCCTCTACCATCGGATGAACCAGTAGTGCTTGATACTACTATAATATGGTCGTATCGATTAATCGCTCGTTAACGGTAGAATTAGGGGCAGGCAGGATCGACTTCCGACGGTAGCATCGCGACATTGAGTCACGCGGCGCCCCCGCACGCACAGACGACCATTGACAAGACCGGTAACTTTACTGTCAAAACCCACAGCAACGTGTTTTATCTATGGGGTAATAAGGGTATTTGCCTGTGGGCCGGGGGGGCTCTCCAGCACAACGATCCACAAAGAGCGTCCGATAATGTCTCTTGTGGTTCGACGCGGTTGACCTAAATCCGGTATCTACGTTCACCATGCCTTAGCGCCCGAACGGCGGAACAAGGACAAAGAGTATTTGCATGTCAAAAATCAAGATTGCGATCGCCGGTGTCGGTAATTGTGCGTCTTCCCTGGTTCAGGGGTTGGAGTACTATCGGACGAACAATGCTGCGGACTCTGCCGGCTTGATGCATTCGGATATCGCCGGGCACGGACCGGCGGATATCGAAGTCGTCGCGGCGTTCGACATCGATCGCCGAAAGGTCGGCAAACCGCTGGAACAAGCGATCTTCGCGCACCCCAACTGCACCACCGTGTTCCAGCAAGCGCTGCCGGTTTCGGATGTCGTCGTCTCGATGGCACCGGTGCTGGACGGCATCGCGGATCATATGGACGACTATGACGACGATCGCGCCTTTCGCGTCGCGGACGCGGAGCCGGTGAATGTCGCCGAGGTGCTGAAGGAGACCGGCGCGGAAGTTCTCGTTTGTTACATGCCGGTCGGCTCAGAAGAAGCGGTTCGGCACTACGCCGAAGCATGCCTCGACGCAAAGGTCGCCATGGTGAATTGTGTGCCCGTATTCATCGCCTCCGATCCGGATTGGGCCGCGCGCTTTCGCGAGGCCGGGGTTCCTATCGTCGGCGACGACATCAAGAGCCAAGTCGGCGCGACGATCGTCCATCGCACGCTCGGCCGCCTGTTCAACGACCGCGGTGTCGCTCTCGACCGGACCTATCAACTCAACACCGGCGGTAACACGGACTTCCTAAACATGCTGGAGAAGTCCCGGCTAAAGTCCAAGAAAAAGTCCAAGACGCAATCCGTCCAATCTCAGTTGGACGAGGAGATGGAAGGCGACGACATTCATATCGGGCCTTCCGACTACGTGCCCTGGCAGAACGACAACAAGGTCGCCTTCATCCGGATGGAAGGACGCGGCTTCGGCGATGTCCCGATGCATTTGGAGCTTCGCCTTTCCGTCGAGGACTCGCCGAACAGCGCGGGCGTTGTGATCGATGCGCTGCGCTGCGCCAAACTCGGCCTCGACCGTGGAATCGGAGGTCCGCTGGAAGCACCGTCGTCCTATTACATGAAGAGCCCGCCGGTGCAGGTGCGCGATCATGCGGCGCGCATATCGACCAACGCCTTCATCGCGGGCAAATCGCCAACGCTTGCTCTTGCGCAGCCGGCGCCACACCCCGTGACGATCGACGAAAGCAACCGGGTGGACACCGCGCTGATCCTCGCCGCAGGATACGGCTCACGCCTGTTCCCGAATGCCAGCCTGCCGAAGCCGCTCGCGCCGGTCGCAGGCGCAACCATGGCCGAATGGGTGGTCCAAACTCTTAAGGACAGCGTCGGAACGAAACGGTTCGTCGTTACGCTCGGCCACGAAGCCGACATGGTTCGAGCCCATTTCGAGTCCGTTGCCCGCCGCAACGATGTGGCGGTCGAGTTCGTGCAGTCGGAAAATTGGGAGGCCGGTAACGGCGCCAGCACGCTTGCCGCAGCCGAGTTGCTTGCTGACCAACGTTTCGTGCTGACGATGTGCGACCATTTGTACGATCCATCATTGCCGATACGGCTGGTTCAGGACGCCCCGCCATCGGATGGCATGCGGCTCGCGGTCGATTTGGCCAAACAGGCGATCTTCGACGTGGACGACGCTACCAAGGTAACGATCGACGGCGAAGATATCCGCGAGATCAATAAGGAGCTGCCCGATTGGGATGCCGCGGATACCGGCGTGATGTATTGCACCGCCGGCTTGTTCGATGCGTTACGGCAAGCTGCGGCGGATGGTGAGCACGGTCTGTCCGACGGGCTGCGCCGTTTGGCGCAATCCGGTAAGGCGCAGGTCAGCGATGTCACCGGGTCGTGGTGGCTCGATGTCGATACTCCGGAAGCGCTGCGAATGGCGGAGGAGTTCTTGGCCGGGTCGGCCCGTTCGGTCGGCTAAAGGATCGGTGGCGGCGAGGGGTGGCTCAGGGCCGCCGCTCGCGCCATGCCACGAATAGGACGAGCAACAGGAATATCGGCGCGCCAATGCCGGCCAGTGCCAGGAACCATGCGGCTTTACCGAACAACGATAACGCAAAGACGAGATAGATAAAGTCGCGCCGCGATAGATCGTCCAGAAGCTTGGTCAACCGGGCCGACTGCTGCCCAGTGCCGGCAACCGACGTATAGACCGGACCGGTATCGCTGCGGTCTTTTACCTCCTTCGCGCGTAGGGTCAGTCCGTACACGGCGAGTGCCGAACCCGCCGCCCCGACAACCGCACTGATCCCGAGATAGAGCGGCCAAGGGGACTCGCTGGCCAAGTACCAGCCCCAACCCATGCAGCCGAAAACGGCGACATGCACTAAGTTATCGCCAATGAAATCGAGAATACCGCCAAGCCGGCTTTCCCGGTAGGTCAGGCGCGCCAACTCACCGTCGCAGCCGTCGAGAACGGAATGCGTTACGAAAAGCAGGGCGCCGATGGATTGCAGCGCGGCGGTGTCCGACAGAAAGAAGGGCGCACCCGCTAAACCGATCAGCATGCTCACAATCGTCATCTGATTCGGCGTGACGCCCCAATTCACGATCCGGCGGGAAACGAATATCGAAATCGGCCGGGCGAAATGCCGCGACATGAACCCGTCGGTCGTCTTGACCAGCGCCCCGAGGAGCCGCGAACGGGCCGTGTCGAGCCCGGCAATATCCGTGACCCGATGCAGCAGCGTGGCGTCGCCGTGATCGGCGAGCGCTTTCAGACCGTCAACTTCGCCCAGGGTATCGGCGGAGATCGTTACCGGCGCGTCGACCGACTGATCCGTGATCGCCGAAACCCTTACCTCTGATATGCCAGCCACGAGCCTGCGCATGCGTTCGGCAGCTTCACCATCCGCCGCAACGACATGCAGGGCCGCGAATCCGGCGCGCCGCGCCGCCAACACCAAACGGCGTAGCAGGCTCAGCCCCAACAGCTGCGTCGCCGGATCGACCGCGGGATTCCGCGCATCGATTAAAAGATCCGCGGAATCATGCGCCTCCGGAGGAGAGGGGTCGAATTCGGGTCGAGCGCTCATGGCCAGAGAGTATTGGACCGCACTGGGCAAATGCCACAGAAATCTGCAGCGACGGAAACATGGCTATCATACACCGGCGCCTGGCAGGAATGCGCAACGCCGCCGAAGCTTGTATAGTGGCGACATTGAAAGGGCAGCCGTCAAAGCGTGACCGCATGGTCGGGCGACGGAAGAGGGTGCGATGTCGAGTGTCGAGGAACTTCAGGCCGCCACCAAGGATATGAGCGCGGAAGAGCTGCTGCGGTATCTGATCGCCGATGCGTTTCCGGCAAAGACGATCGTCAGCGCCTCGCTTCGCGGCCGCAGCGTCGTCCTCCTTCAGATGATCGCCAAGATCGACCCGACCACCCCGATCGTATTTTGCCATGCGCCCAATTCTCATCCGGACAGCCAGGAATTCCGAGCCAAACTCGTTGCCCAATTGGGCCTGTCCGCGATTCGTGACACCGCCGACGACGAAGGCGACGCGTTCCCGGGCGATTGCGATCACAGCGAATTTCTTTGGGCGGAAGATCCGGTCGAGCATACCCGCGTCTATGCGACCACCCGTTTGAACCGAACCTTGGCGGAATTCGACTGTTGGGTAAGCGGCGTTTACCACGGTCCCTATGGCGGCGAACCCGACCCCCGCATCCGCGAAGAAGGCCGGCTGCTCAGAATTGACCCCTTGGCGGGCTGGAGCCAGGACGACGTACGTGGATTCATGAAGGCACACGGATTGTCCTACCATCCGCGCGCGACGTTACCCCGGGGCAAGCCCGCCACAGACCAACCGGACACGGTACCGACCTATCACTTCTGACGAATTCCACGTTGCCAAGACAAATCGTATTCGTGGATTTTCCGTCCACCGTCCCCTTTGCTATACATCCGCATCATGATCATCGCCCAAATCTCCGACACCCATATCGACCTCGAACATCCTCTCGGTAAAGACCGGATAGCCAACCTCGAGCAATGCGTCGACGATATCAATCGGCTCGACCCGCTGCCGGACGTCGTCATCCATACCGGGGATCTCACGAATACCGGCCATCCGGCCGAATATAGGGAAGCGGAGAGAATCCTTGGCGTCCTTCGACCGCCGTTCTTCGCCGCGGCCGGGAATCGGGACGACCGGGTGGCGTTCCGGACGGTCTTCACAGACGGCGAAAATCTGATGCCCGGTTCCGATTTCGTGCAGTACCGGGTCGATGACTTCCCGGTACGCCTGATCATCCTGGACACCCTCACCGAAGACACGAACAAGGGCGATTTCTGTGCGGCGCGAGCGGACAGCTTATCGGCCGCACTTGCCGACGATGCGACGAAACCGACCGCGGTGTTCATGCATCATCCCGCCTTCGAAGTCGTCGAATCGAAATATCCGATCCAGTTCGAATCACGGGACGCGATGGCGCGGATAGAAGAGACGCTGAACCGGCATGGACGTGTCATACGGGCATTTTGCGGACACACCCATCGCGCCACGACGGGCAAGATAGGGGCGGTGCCGGTCAGCAGCACCCCCAGCGTCGCGGTTGATTTACGCCTCGGTGACTATCCGGATGCCCATCGATCGGTGCCGCTCTATCAAGTGCACACATTCGACGGAACCGGCAGCTTCATGAGCGAGATGCGGCCTGCGGTAATCGCCGATTTAGGGACGGCGGCTTAGACCGGCGCGCCGCGGCTTGCGCAGGGTGCTTGCCGCGGTTCGGCCCGTTGGTTCTAATACGGTATGCAAGCTCCCAGAGGACACCCATGGTGACGTCACCGACGCTTGCCGAACTGACGGACCGGCTCGTCGCCTTTCGCGACGCCCGGGATTGGCGGCAATTCCATTCCCTGAAGAACCTCATCCTATCGACCAATCTCGAATCCGCCGAACTGCTCGAATTGACGCAGTGGAAGGACGATGCCGCCGTCGAAACCGCCTCTGCGGACCCGGCGTTCAACCGCCGGCTGGCGGAGGAAAGCGCGGATGTATTGCTCTACCTGCTGCTGATCGCGGAGCGGGCCGGGTTCGACCTCGCGGCCGCCGCAGCCGCCAAGATCGACCTCAACGAGACAAAGTATCCGGTGGAGAAATCGCGCGGGAATGCGCGCAAATACAACGACTTGTGACCGTTCCCGAACCGGAAGAGAAAGCACAAAACCACGCGCCGAAAAAGCCAAGGAGCCGACCCGCCGCTCTCACGGTTTGGTCGGCTCCTCCGGTCTCGGCGTCTTTCGAACGGCGTTATTCGACGATGTGGTAGACCGGCGCTTTTTCCATCGTCCACTTGCCGGATTCGGCGTCGTACTGGGACAGCGTGAAGCAGTGCCAATCTTCGTCGTTCAGCTGCATATGGTCGCCCCGGTAGTAGTAGCCCGGCCACCGCGTTTCCTTCCGGAAGAGCGTGTGATGCATGACCGATTCGGACGCCAACAAACGGTGCCTGAACTCCCAGGTCCGTTGCAGTTGGTGGTAGTCCTCGGCGCCGATATGCTCTGCGTCTTCCTTCAACATGTCCATCAGTTCGAGACCGCGGGTGAGGAGCGGTTCGTTCGTCATGTAGTTCACGGAGATACCGCCGCAGTACTCGTCCATGAGTTTCTCGAGACGCTGCAGCGCGTGAAGCGGCAGGATGTAGCTCGGGGATACCGTGCCGCCGACGATTTCGTTGCGGCCGACTTCGTAATTCTCGAGCGGCTGGTAGATCTCGGCTTCGAGCCTGTCGATTTCGGCCTCGTCGAGCTGGGTATCTTCGCCCACGTCGTTCATGTAGTTGACCGCCGCCTTGCCGGCAATCCGGCCTTCGGTGAACGATCCCGACGAGAATTTATGCGGGGTGCCGCCGCTGGCGTCGCCGGCGCCGAACAACCCATCCACCGTCATCATCCGGTTGTAGCCCCACCGGTATTCGGGCGGCGCGTAATCCTCCGGCCCGCTCGCCCAGGCCCCCGAACAGGTCGCGTGCGAGCCCATGACGTAGGGTTCGGACGTGGTCAGTTCGGGGTTGATCTCCTTCGGGTCGATGTTCTGCGAGGCCCACACGACCGCTTGGCCGATCGTCATGCCGAGGAAGTTCTCCCAGCCCACGGTTTCCTTGTGAGGATCCTGGAACGCTTCCTTGGTGACCATCCGGATCGGGCCGCCGCCATTCGCGACTTCCCGAAGCAGGGCGTGGTTGCGCAAACACGTCGGCACGGGGTGCCGGTCGATATAGTCGCCGACGAGTTCCTTGGTGTTGTCGTACCACTTGGATTCGTATTCGTCCCCATAGGCATTCTGCGTGTAGGTGCCCAGATGCAGGAAATAGGCGCCGACCGGCCCGTACCCGTCCTTGAAACGGGTCAGAACGATACGGTTCTCCATCTGGGTCATCTTGGCGCCCACTTGAATCGGTAGGCCATAAGCCGAGGCGCTACTCCAAGGTGCGTACCAAGTACGCCCCATGCCTTCGCCGACGGAGCGCGGCTTGAAGATATGCGACGCGCCGCCTGCGGCGACGATCACCGCCTTCGCCTTGAACACATAGAAATCGCCGGTCCGGACATTGAAGCCCACCGCGCCGGCAGCCCGGTTCGGGTTCTTCTTGTCCATGAGAAGGTGGGTCACCATGATCCGGTTGTAGACGTCGGTCGCGGCCTTGCGGGCCGCTTCCGCGACGATCGGCTTGTAGCTCTCGCCGTGGATCATGATCTGCCACTTGCCTTCGCGCTGGTAGCGGCCGGTCTCCGGGTCCTTCATGATCGGAAGGCCCCATTCCTCGAACTTGTGCACCGTCGAATCGACATGCCGCCCGATGTCGTAGGCGAGGTCTTCGCGGACCAGGCCCATCAGGTCGTTGCTGGCATATTTGACGAAATCTTCGGGTTGATTCTCGTTCCACTGCATACCCATGTAGCAGTTGATGGCGTACAGCCCTTGCGCGACGGCGCCGCTGCGCTCGATGTTGGCCTTCTCGACACAGACAACTTTCAGGTCGCGTCCCCAGTAGCGGGATTCGTATGTCGCGCCACAGCCGGCCATACCGCCGCCGACGACGAGAACGTCGGCCTCAACGACTATTTTTTTTCTTCTTGAGAAAAGCCCCATCAAACAACTCCCTGCTTGAGCTTTGCGGGATCCAACTTCGGTAACCCGCCCTCGATGTTCAACGCATCGGGCTCATGCGCCAGTTCTTCCGACTTGTAAGCGGCCTCGGAAGGCGCTTCGTACTCTTCCGCCGACTTGATTGACCCCCAGGGCGTGGTCCGGATCGGCGACACGAAGTTCTTCTCGCGGCCGTCCCGGAACTTCAGCCGCCAGGAAATCGTGCCTTTCTCCTCCTCGCGGAGCGTCCGAACGCTATGACCCAACGGGGCGAAATCGGCGTAACCGCGGCAATCGATCGCGTTTTGCGGACACGCCTTCACGCAGGAGTAACACTCCCAACACATGTTGGGTTCGATGTTGTAGGCCCGGCGGTAGGTGGTATCGATGTGCATGATGTCGGACGGGCAAATGTCGACGCAATGTCCGCAACCGTCGCAACTCGTCATGTAAACAAATGTGGGCATGATATTCCCTTATCTCCTCTATCGAAGACCGATGATGTGCTGATTAGTAGTGGCGAGGTTGGCGGCGTGCGCTGCCAAAAATCTCGGGCTGATCCACCGGCGGCGGCAGATTTCTCCGTGTCTCGTTCGCGACCTCGACCCGTTTCTGAAGAGCGGCCGCCGGCTTGAAGAACATGTGCGAGAATTTCGACCATGGAATGGACGCGAACAGAAACGTCGTAGCGAGCAGATACAGGCCAAGGAAAAACGTCGCCCCTGAACTGTCCGCCGCTTGGAGAACGGCCCAAATCAGACCCAACGTCACGCTGGCCAGCAGCGACAGGATAAACATGTCGGCGCGCACAATTCGGAACGGGGAGTGCCCCTCCGCCGCGACATCGACCCGGATGAAGAACCAGAACCAATACCCGCCGCCGCAAACCAGCAGCGCGCCCAGATACCATAGGATCGGCCAAATGGCGGGCGTCGGCGTCGCGGGCGTCGGATAGCCGAACACCATGACGACGGTCGCGACCAAATAGGCGATGAAACCGTACATCGTTAGAAGGTGAGCGACTCTTCGCCGAGCGTTGCAGAACTCGGCGGAGGTCAGGACCTCGACAGCGGCGGTTTGGACGGTAAGTGCGGCCAACTGACCCGTGCCGACCCGCTTCGCCCCCTTGTCTTGGGTCTTCCGCCAATTGTCGAAGAAGTATTTGGCGCTTTTCTTATGAATGACGTCGTACAGCGTACCGCCCGCGACCAAAATGATCATGATGACGACGTAAGTCTGCATGACCCCGGGCGGTATGGACGCCGAGAGTTCGGCGAAGGGATTGCTGCTGAACATTAAGTTTCCCCCGAATGCTAGCGCGTTCTATTTTTTCTGGGTTCGCGAGGGAATGGCCGCCGCATCCGCCGGTCGCCGACCGGTTGGTCGACTAGGCCGAGCAAGTGCCGGCCGGCAACGGGATGCGCCGTGTGGGCGCACCGATTCCGCAACAAGCATTAGGCCGACGTTCCCCTGTGAATACCCTTTCCGGACGGCAGCCTAACGATTTGATACCCCGACTGCAAATGCGCCGTTCCGCGGCATTTCGCCCAACGGAATTTGCCGCAAACTTGCTCAAAAATGAGACTCGTTGCCCATAGAGAATCCGCTACCGCATCCCGTCGGTTCGGGTTGCGCCGTTGATTGCATTTACCGGTAATCCCGTCACTTCAGCCCGTCGTAATAAGCCTGCAGCACCTCGAGGACTTCCGGGCGGCTGAACTCTGGCGGGACCGGTTCATGATTGTCGAACATCTCGCGCAAACGGGTCCCGGAGATATTCAAGCGGTCTTCAGCGTCGTGCGGACAGGTCTTGCCCGTCGCCATGCCACCGCATTTCCGGCAGTAGAAGGTGATGTCGATCTTCAACGGCTCGACGACCATGCTGTTCGGCGCCAACGTGTCGAAGATATCGTGCGCGTCGAACGGGCCGTAATAGTCACCGACGCCGGCGTGGTCGCGCCCCACGATGAGATGCGAGCACCCGAAGTTTTGCCGGAAGACCGCATGGAGAAGGGCTTCGCGTGGCCCGCCATAGCGCATCTCGATCGGGTACCCGGCCTGTATCACCGTACCCGGCACGAAGTAGTGCTTGACCAGCGCATCGATCGCCGCAACCCGAACATCGGCGGGAATGTCGCCTGGCTTCAACGCGCCGAGCACCTGGTGGATGAGGACGCCGTCGCAGATCTCGATGGCGATCTTCGCCAAATGCTCATGGCTGCGGTGCATCGGGTTGCGTGTCTGAAACGCCGCGACTTTCGACCACCCATTCTCCTGGAAAAGCGCCCGGGTTTCCGCCGGCCGGTAATAAAGACCCTTATAGGTTTCCGGGAAATGCCCTTCCGAAAGGGCCGCGACCCGGCCGGCGAGATTGACCGGCCCTTGTTCCATCACCTTCTGCACGCCGGGGTGCGCCGCGTCGGTCGTCCGGTAGACCTGCGAACATTCCAGTTCCTTGTCGATACCGTATTTCTCGCTGACCGTCAGAATACCGAGAATGTCGCCGCCGTCGCCTTCGACAAGCGCAACGTCCTCGCCGATCTCGATCGAATCCGCCATATCCTGGCCGCAGGAGAGCGTAATCGGGATCGGCCAGAACAGACCGTTCGACAGCGTCATGTCCACGCAGCAGCCGCGCCAGTCCTGTTCGCCCATGAACCCGTCGAGCGGCGTATACGCTCCCATTCCCAACATGAACAGGTCGGAGACCTCGCGGCTCGATAGCTGGACCTGCTTGAGTTCCGCCGCCCGCTTCAATTCGGCCGCGCGCTCCGTCTCCGGCAACAAGAGCGGTTTCAGGGTCTCCGCACCGTGCGGCGGAACGAGTTTCGACATATGGATGCACTCCTTGCGTGATTGCCTGACATCGGTTTTGCGACGGCAGGGCGGGACCGACGCGCGCCTAAATCGCCGCGACGCCCGAGGGATCGGTTTGCCAAGGCGGCGTAGGACATTTCATGGAATGATGGCGCTGCTTCGCGTCGGATTCTTCTTCGATAGTCTCCCAATACGTCTCGAATATCGAATATCCGCCATACCAGCAAGTCGGCAGGGGGCTGCTTTGCCCTCAACATTGAAAGTTCGATCTGCCAGAATAGATCGAATCCCCATCGGGCGGTTACCGCCGCCGCCCTAGGCTCCCGAGGTACCGGGGCGCGACCCCGAAGGCATTGATCAATGTATATGCGCAAAACCCTGAAAATCCTCCACACGCTCGCGGCTTGCGGGATCATCGGCGGGATCATTGTCTACATGATCCTGCTCCTGGGCGCTCCGCAAGGAACGCCGGCCGCCTATGCGGACCTGCGGGAATCGATCGCGATGATCAGCAACTACGTGCTGATTCCGTCCCTAGCGCTCGTCCTGGTCTCGGGATTGCTCTCGATGGCGGTACATCATCCGTTCTTGAACAAGCGGTGGGCCTGGTTCAAGGCGGCGTTGGGCATCCTGATGTTCAAGGGGGTGCTCGCGATCGTCGGGACCCATGCAGACTATGCCGCCGCGGTGTCCCGCAAGATCGCAAACGGCGAAGCCCCGGCCGACGAGCTGGCCACGGCGCTTACCTACGAGTGGGATACGCTTTGGGTGGTGATGGCGATCTCGGTGGTCAACGTGGTTCTGGGTGTCTGGCGCCCGAGGCTCGAGCGGCGGCGGCCTATCCCCCTGCAACGCACCGTCGGAAGACAGCCCAGCCCGTCGGCTGCATCGATCGCCGCAGAGCCGTCACGCCAACGCCGACCGGCACATTGAGGGCGTGGGGGCTACATGGCGGCCTTAAACGTATATCAACCGATGCCGCGCCTTGCTCCGATGTCGGCTAAGGGCAGAGAGTGGATATTAATCGAGTGATTAAAAGAAAACCGCCAGTGGCCAACTCACCAAAATGGTCAAAAGACTGTCTTGAGGACCTTAGACGTACCATCGACGAGTTCCGTTATTTCGTCCTTGGTCGGTTCTCGTCCCTTAGCGTGGCTGCAAACATTTCGCGTATCTGCAAGGCTCTGAATAAACCGCTCCTGTGCAAGCGTAATGACATTCGAAGAGCGCAGAAGTTGGGCGAGGGCGGAGATGCCCGGGTTCTTTTTTGCGATCTTCAAACTATGAATTTCTCGAACATGGTTTAGGTGCTTCTCGATCACGACACCGCAAATTGCACCAGCAGCGCGGAGGTAGCCGGCCTTTGCCAACGCCCCGGCGGTTTCGATTTCGGTATCAAAAAGGTCAGCCTGAAGAACCGCCGAAAGATCCAATAAGTTCGACTCCAGCGTCTCCGCAGCGGCTTTGACTAGGTTCAATTGTTGCACAAACTCTGGAATTGCCGCAGAGCCGTCCACAATTACCTCATAGCCTCCCCCACGGGTAACTCGTAGCCCTTGCAGGTAGTCTCTCACCATATAATTCTGAAAGGTGATGTCTTTCCTCACTCGTGGATATTCATAGAATGAAATGAAATCTGACAACCGATCGGGCAAAACCTGTTTGATGACAGCTTGCGCTTCAGAATACCACTTCTGATAGTCGTCGTTAAAAGATGGAAGGGCTTTCAGATATTTTTCAACTTCTTCTTCGTCATTTTTAAATAGCTCATTTAATTGATCTTCGAACTCTTGTGGATGGCAGTCGTGCTGAATTGCCATATAGAGCTTTTCGCCTTCCGCAATCAGACGCTTCAAAGCATCGGAAAATTTTTTGATTCTTTCAGACACTCGTCTCTCAATGTTTGATTGGACCAAAACAACCCGCTTTCCATGCGACCGCTCGTTGGTTCCTGTGAAACTACCAACAGCTTGATCCCTCTTGCCAGCCATCCGCACGACACGATGCGAACGACAGCCTTATTCAAGAATCTGTCGTCGAACCAGCGGCTAATCCCTTCAACTCGGAGAACATACAAACCATCTCTCGGGTATCAGATACAAACCATGTACCCAGCATCGATCTGCATGCAATGGCGGAGAGGGAGGGATTCGAACCCCCGGAACCTTTCGGCTCAACGGTTTTCAAGACCGCCGCATTCGACCACTCTGCCACCTCTCCATCGACCGAATACGACATCCCGCGCCCGAATCAGCGGGGCCGTTGAATTCGGAGCAGTCTCCTAGCACCAGACGCCGTCCGGCGTCCAGACGACGCGGCGCTCAATCGGTCGATTTTCTGGCTATGTCTATCGGAAGATCGATCGCGCTGCGCTGACGTGCGGATACGCGGCGCCGGGCAAGCCGGGCGTCGGAAGCCGGGACAATCGGCCGGCCTATGACCGCTGCAGGAACTCCACCCCGACATAGTCGGATTTGCGGCGGATGATCTCGCAAAGAAAAGCCTCGCCGGCAGGGGTGTGCAGTTCGAAGAATTTCGGCAATGTCGAGACGTCGGCCGACCGGAGACGGGCACCTTTGGTGGAAATGTCGATGATATGACAATCCAGTTCCTCGGCGCCGCTGCCGAACGTAATATACGCGCCGACCCGGGCTTTCCGCCGTTCGGCTTCGCGCCGTTCCGCCAATCCTTCGCGGCCGTCGGCGTAAAGACCGAAATTCCCTCTGTCCGCTTGATTCAACATCGTTATGCACTCGATTGATAATGTTTTAGGTACATTTCAACTATTAAGGTTAACGGCTTAACCTTGCCATTTACTTAACCTTCGAGCGCACTCAAACCGCCTAAATACCCCGTGTGCCAGCCTTTCCAGGCATTCGACCGCCCGAATTTCTGCGACTCGGACAGCGGCACGATCCCAGGACAGAATTATATACCGAATAAAGGCGATTTGTGGCCACAATTTGGCCTATTGCAGGGCAGGGAATCCGCGGGATTTGGCCCGTTCGGCATTGCCGGGTCGACGATTTCGTAAAAGACCTGTATCTCCTGCCGCATGCTGGTCAGTCTGCTCTCCGGGCTCGTGCTCTTGTCGCTTGTGATCTGGATCTACCTGATCACCGCCCGCGGTGGATTTTGGCGCGCCCGCGAACGGCTGGACGGACCGCCGGGTGACCTTGCCGCATGGCCGGCCATTGCGGCCCTAGTGCCGGCCCGTAACGAGGCGGAAGTGCTCCGCCGGAGCCTTTCCTCCTTGCTGCAACAAGACTATCCGGGCGCGTTCCACGTCATCCTGATCGACGACCACAGCGACGACGGAACCGCGGATATCGCCCGCCAGACGGCGATCGACCTCGGGCGCGAAGCTCGGCTGACCGTGATGCAGTCCGCCGCGCTGCCGCCCGGATGGGCCGGCAAGGTTTGGGCACTCGCGGAAGGCTTCCGCCAGGCGCCCGCCACGGTTCCGGACTACGAATACCTGTTCCTGACGGACGCCGATATCGCGCATGACACGGTCAATCTGCGCCGGTTGGCCGCGAAGGCGCGGGCCGCGGACCTCGATCTGGTCTCGCAGATGGTCGTTCTGGTGTCCGAAGGGTTCTGGGCGCGCCTTTTGATCCCGGCATTCGTCCTGTTCTTTCAGAAGCTGTATCCCTTTGCCTGGGTGAACGATCCAGCCAATCGGACCGCCGCCGCCGCCGGCGGGTGCGTCCTGCTGGACCGGCGCGCCATCGAGCGGATCGGCGGTTTCCAAGGGCTGCATGACGCCCTGATCGACGATTGCACGTTGGCCGGCCTGATCAAACGGACGGGCCGGGACGGCGGCGGCCGTCTCTGGCTTGGCTTGACGACGGCGGCGGAGAGCCTGCGGCCGTATCATGGCCTCCGGGGCATCTGGCAGATGGTCGCCCGGTCCGCGTATACCCAACTCCGCCGGTCGCCAATACTCTTGGCGGGGACGCTGCTCGGAATGGCGGTGATCTACTGGGTACCGCCGATCGCCGTCCTATATGGGTGCATCTTTGCGGTGCCGCCGATTATTGCACTAGGTGCCGCCGTGTGGGGTCTCATGCTCCTGGCCTTCCTGCCGACCCTTCGGCTTTACAGACAGTCGATTCTGCTCGCCCCGCTACTGCCGCTGGCCGGGCTGATGTACAGCCTCATGACTCTGGATTCGGCGATTGCCCATTGGCGCGGGCGGGGCGGGGCCTGGAAGGGCCGGGTTCGAAAAGTCGCGGAAAACTAGCCTTTTCGGTCAGTCACTGTCTCGGATCGCTTGTGGCGTATCGTCGGACGCCACCTATCCATGTAGTACGAAAGTAATTACCCGAGTTAACCCGTTGTTACTAGTTTATTATTCCCAATTGACCAAATTTAACAAAATGATTACTACAATTTTAATAACTTTGTACCGAAGTTGTTAGAAAAAATATAATAGTGGTATCAGGAGTACTAAGTGATGAGAAACTAGGTATTGGCCATTGCAGCGGCCGTCGCCATCATGTTCGGTGCGGGCATCGCCAGCGCCACCGGCGGACACGGCAGCGGATACAATAAAAATTATAACGACAACTATAATTATAATAAGAATTACAACGATAACTACAATAACAACAACAATAATAACTACAACGATAACTATAATAAGAATAATAACTATAACGACAACTACAACAAAAATACGAATAACAACAACAGTATCAATAACAACAACAGCACGGCGAAGGCGAAATCCAACGCCAACGCGACGTCCAATTCGAACGCGACGTCCAATGCCAACTCGACCGCGACGGGCGGCGACGCGACCGCCACGGCAACCGGCGGCAGCGCCACCTCAAGCGCCGCCGGCGGCGACGGGGGCGATGGCGGCAACGGCGGCGGCGGGGGCAACTCCAACGTCAACGTCGAAGGCGACGACGTCGCTGCGTCCAGCGCCGCACCGGTCGCGCTGACCACCTCGAACGATACCTGCATGGGGTCCACCGGCCTCGGCGTGCAGGGCATGCAGTTCGGGTTCAGCGTCGGCTCCACGTGGACGGACTCCAACTGCATCATGCTCAAGAATTCCCGCGAGCTGAAGATGCAGGGCCACGACAAGGCCGCCAAGGCGCGCCTCTGCATGGACGACGACAACGCGATGGCGTTCGAACTGGCCGGCGAGCCGTGCCCGCGGGCGCTCAAGTCCACGCAGAACGCGATTGCGACGCTCGGCGAGTGGAAGGCCGACTACGCGGCGACGACCACCGCCCAAACGGCCGCACTTCCGGGTGCCCCGAAAGCCAAAGCGACCAAAGCTGCCGTCGAGGTCAACAGCGATTTCGGCAACGACGAGTAAGCACCGGCCGCTTGGCCATTACCTGAGTGTTCCGACCGCTCCGCCGTTTGGCGGGGCGGTTCTTCTTTTGCGTGAACCGAACGGCCGGACGCCGTTTCACCTGTTTTCCGAAGAATGAACCGGGACCACACCAGAAAATTGATGTGGTCCCGGGGCAGATCAGGGGAGTTCCTAGGAGCGGGGAACTCTCGTACTGGGGAACGTTGGGAGCGTATGGCGGATGGCACACGATCGCGAATCACATCACCTCACACTTCCCGGAGCACCGCCAGTGGCCGAACCGGCCCTGGGCTAGTCGTCACCGTACCGGTGATGGCGCTTGTGATACCGCCCGTGATGCCCGCGGCGGTACCCATGACCTCTATGATGCCGATAGCCATGATGCTTGTATTTGCCGTAGCCAGGGCCGTATTTGTACCCACCGTGCCCGCCATAGCCGCCATGACCGCCATAACCGCCGTGATACCCGTGGTAGTAATGACATCCACTCAACAGCAGGGCGCCGCCGACGATCGCGCCAAGTGCCGCCAAACGGCGGCCACGCGAAGATTGGACTTTCCACATAGAACGACCCTCCAGAAAACCGTCTCTTAATTAAGTTAATTTCTACAGTCATATTTAATATCATTTTTGCCTACATTTTTACAATAAAAAATTACGCCGCCTTGAATTGGGCGACGTCGGAATCGAAGCTATTCGTATATGGAAAAAAATGGCCCACGCGTGGGTGGTCGCGTGGGCCAGTTATATAGTCTCGGGGGAGAGAGAGACTATGGGTGTCTATCGTGGTGGGTGTCTAAACCAAGTCATGCCTTTCGCAGCGGGAGAGCGACGAAACGTTGGTCCGATTCTTTCCGAACCAGCAGCAGCACGGCCTTCCGCGAGGAGCGGCCGGCGGCCTCTATCTTTGCGGCAACATCCTTCGGCGTAGCGACCGGCTCGTTGCCGACCTCGACGATCACGTCACCGGCGGAGAGGCCTTTGGCCGCGGCCTTGCTCTGCGGATGGACGGTCGTGATGACGACGCCGTTGACGTCATCGGTAATGTTGAAGCGATCGCGGGTCACCGGGTCGAGCCCCTGAAGCCGCATGCCGAGCAGCAGTTTCTTGGATTGCTCGGCGGACGCCACCTGCTTCGGTCCGGGGCGGAGGCCCACCTTGACCGACACGATGCGCTCTTCGCCTTTCCGCAGCAGCGTCAGCTTCGCGGTCTTGCCCGGCTTCACGGCGGCCACCAGACGCGGCAGCGTTCGCACGGACGAAACCTGTTGGCCGTCAACGCCGACGATCAAATCGCCGCGCCGTACGCCGGCCAGGTCGGCCGGGCTCTCGGCGGTCACCTTGGAGACGAGGGCACCCTTTGCCTCTTCAAGGCCGAGGCTGGACGCCACATCCTCGGTGACGGCCTGGATTTGGACGCCGAGCCAGCCGCGCTCGACATTGCCGCTGTCCTTGAGCTGCGCGACGACGTCACGGGCCGTCGAGGCCGGGATGGCAAAGCCGATCCCAACGCTGCCGCCGGTCGGCGAGAAGATCGCGGTGTTGACGCCGATCACCTCGCCCTTCGTGTTGAAGGCCGGGCCGCCGGAATTTCCGCGGTTGATCGGCGCGTCGATCTGGATGAAGTCGTCATAGGGACCCTGGCCGATGCTGCGATGATGCGCCGAGACGATGCCAGCCGTCACCGTGTGGCCGAGGCCGAACGGATTGCCGATCGTCACGACCCAGTCGCCGACTTTCGGTTTGGCCGTTTGGCTGAAACTCACATGGGGCAAGTCCTTGCCCGCATCGATCTTCAACAGGGCAAGATCGGTCAGCGAATCGCGGCCGATCAGCTCGGCCTTGTGCGTCTTACCGTCCTTCATCTTCACGACGATTTCGGCCGCGCCGCGCACCACGTGATCGTTGGTCACGATGTAGCCCTTCGGATCGACGATGAAGCCGGATCCGCTGCCCATCTGACGCTGCGCCGGTCCACGGCGCGCACTGGGCGTATCGTCGCCAGGGGGCCTGCCGAATTGCTGCATGCGGTCTTCGCCGAAGAAACGCCGCAAGAATTCTTCCATGCCGTCGGGATGGCGCGACGACGAGCCGCTGCCGCCCAACCGGGCGACGGCCGGGCCTTTCTGCGTCACCTGAATGCTGACAACCGCGGGACCGACCCGCTCGATAACGCTTGAGAAACTGACGGGAGCCGGCAGGGCGGCCTGGGATTGCACCGCCTTTTCCGGGGTTTTCGCCCGCACCGGGTTGTCACCGACAACAGTCGTACCGTAACCGGCCAGAACCAAAATGCCGACCGTCGCCAAAAGGCCACCGGACTTCCATGTGCCGGGACGCATCGCTTTGGGGATCATGAAGGCACCTCCTTCTGTAAATCGTCCGAAAGGGGTTACCGGAGCAGTCACGCGGCAGGGGCAAGTGATAGAGAAGGGGAGAAGAAAAGCCGCAGAACCGCCCCGGTATGCGACACACCCTACCGACCCCAGACTTACGCCCCGATTTCCGCTACCTTACAAAGAAGTAAGGTTGGGACGGGGCGACTTCCGGTCCCGCCGTGGACAGTCGCACTGCACCCCTGCCGAGAGGGATGATTTGGATGCCCCGAATCGCCGAAATCGACCTGAACAGCCTGCCGCAACCGCTGCTCGACGTGCTCGAGGAACGCCGCCGTACGACCGGCGAGCCGACTTGGCAGAAGGTGATGGGTCATCGGCCAAGGCAGCTCGGCCATATTCTTGATTTAATGGGAAGTTTCGCCGAAGACAGTGTGCTTACGAAACGGCTTCGCGAACTCATCGTCGTGACCGTCTCCAAGGCGAACGACTGCACTCATTGTGTCGGCCGGCATTCGACGCGGCTACATGATGCGGGTCTGCCGCATGCGGTCATCGATACCATCCTGGAGCCCGATTGTCCGGGTCTAACGGATACCGAGCGTGCGGTGCGGGACTACGCGGTGGCGCTCACGATGGACGCAAATCGGGTCCGCGATGCCGTATTCGATGGTTTGCGCGTGCATTTCGACAAGGCGCAGATCGTCGAGATCACCCTGCTCGCCACACTGGCGGGGTTCTTCAACGCCTTCAACAACGTCATGCAGGTCGAGTTGGACCCGTCGCATAGGGCCGCGCTGGCGGCGCAGCGCGATCGGGAAGCGGCGGAGTAGGGGGAGGGTCCAGTGCCGGTGGATTCCCGCTTTCGCGGGAATGACGGTGTTAGCTGAACGCAGAATCCCATGTGTCATTCCCGCGAAAGCGGGAATCCAGGCCTTGTTCGCACATGCGTCAGCGTCGTTTTACCGCCCGACGAAGTTCGGTTTCCGTTTCTCCATGAACGCGGTGCGGCCCTCGACATAGTCCTCGCTGTCGAAACACGCGTCGTAAAGCCGCTGGCACAGGTCGAGGTCCTGGTCCTCCGGATCCTTGACGATTTCGCCGACGATCTGCTTGACCGAACGGACGGTCAGCGGCGCGTTGCCGGCGATTCTCTCGGCATAGTCGCGGACATAGCCTTCCAGCTCCGCCGCCGGGACGACCCGATTGGCCAGCCGCATCGCCTTCGCTTCCTCGGCATTGAACCGCCGCGCGGTGTAGAAGATTTCCTTGGTCGCCGATGGGCCGACCAGGTCGACCAGCTTGCGGATATGGTTGTAGGCGTATCCAAGGCCCAGTTTCGCCGCCGGAACACCGAATTGGGCGTCTTCGGAGCAGATGCGCATGTCGCAGCAGATCGCGATACCGGTGCCGCCGCCGATGCAGTATCCGCGGATCATCGCGATGGTCGGCTTGAGCGAGTTCATGACCGTGTCATACCCGCGGGTGACCGACTCGCCGTAGGCCGCGATCGCCGCCTCCGAGGCGCGCTCGTCCTCGAATTTCGAGATGTCCGCCCCCGCGACGAAGGCTTTCTCACCGGCGCCCTTCAAGACGATCACGCGGACATCGTCATCCGCGTTGAATCGGTCGACGGCGTCCGCCAAGCCATCCCACATTTCCTGCGAAACGGCGTTGTGCTTTTCCGGATTGTTGAATGTGATCCATCCGATCGAGCCGTCCTTTTCGGCGATCAGTTTTTCGCTGCTCATTCCTTAGCTCCCGTGCCGAATGCGGTCCGCGGAGGGACCGTGCGGCTCAAATGACGTTACGTTTCTGCAAATCCTCGATCTCATCGGCGGAAAACCCGAGATCGGACAGTACCTCGTTCGTGTGCTCGCCGCGTTCCGGCGGCGCAACGGCGAGGCTGCTCGGCGTACGGCTTAGACCGATCGCCTGGCCAACCAGCTCGATATCGCCGAGTTCGTCCGAATGCACCTGCTGCGCCATGCCGAGATGCTGGACCTGCGGGTCGGCGAACACCTGATCGATCGAGTAGATCGGCCCGGCCGGAACACCGGCCTCGTTGAACAGGTCGATCCATTCCGCACTGGCCTTGGTGCGGGTGATGGCGTTGATCTCGTCGCTCAACGCGTCGCGATTTTCGGAACGGGCCGGCGCCGTGCTGAACCGGTCGTCGCTCTGCCACCGTTCCGCGTCGACGGCGGTGCAGAAGCGGTCCCAGATCGCACCGCCGGCGACCGCGATGTTGATAAAGCCGTCCGACGTTTCGAATACGCCGGTCGGAATGCTGGTCGGATGATTGTTGCCCGCCTGTTTCGCGACATCCTTGGACAACGTCCAGCGCGCCGCCTGGAAATCGAGCATGAATATCTGCGCCTGCAGCAGCGAGCTTTGCACCCATTGGCCCTTGCCCGACGTCTCGCGTTCCAGCAGCGCCACCATGATGCCGTGGGCACAGAGCAGGCCGGCGCAAAGATCGGCGATGGGAATACCGACCCGCATTGGCCCTTCGCCGGGCGCGCCGGTGATCGACATCAACCCGCCCATGCCTTGGGCGATCTGATCGAAACCCGGGCGGCCCTTGTAGGGACCGTCCTGCCCAAACCCTGAGATGCTGCCGAGGATGATCCCCGGATTGACCTTGGCCAGCGAGTCATAGTCGATGCCGAGCCGGTTCTTCACGTCCGGTCGATAGTTCTCGACGACCACGTCGGCCTTCTCGACGAGTTTCTTGAACAGCGCGATGCCGTCCGGGTCCTTCAGGTTCAGCGTGATCGCGCGCTTGTTGCGGTGCAGGTTCTGGAAATCGGGACCATGCCGGTTCCCGCCGAGCCCTTCGGCGGCGTCCAGGGCCGCGGGCAATTCGACTTTGATGACGTTGGCGCCCCAGTCGGCCAACTGCCGCACGCAGGTGGGACCGGAGCGGACTCGGGTCAGATCGAGCACCGTAAAGCGGGACAACGCCGATGAGGCGGGTTGATGGGGCATATCCTGTTTCCCTTGGTCGATTATGAGGCCGATTATCGCGCGGAAGCGCATTTGTTCCGGCTTGGTAGAGACTTGCCTGCCTTGTATCACGGGCCGGGACCCCATGCCTAGCCACCCGGCTGCACCCGACCGCAGCTGCGGCTATCCGCTTGTTGCGCCCGCCGGTTCGATATGGTGGAGTGAAAAAGACGCTCCGCACAACCCCTGCGGCGCGTCGTTCGCGGAGGCTTAACTGGCCGAATAAGACCGGCTGAAGAAGAAGAACTGGGAAGGGGGGCGGGGCCTGTATGGAGTATTTCCTCCAGCAGCTTATTAACGGCGTAACGCTGGGGGCAATTTATGGTCTGATCGCCATCGGGTACACGATGGTGTACGGCATCATCGGCATGATCAATTTCGCCCACGGCGAAATTTTCATGATCGGCGCCTTTGTCTCCCTGATCGCATTCCTACTCATGGCGTTGGTCGGCATCACGTGGATACCGCTGGCGCTGCTGCTCGTTCTGCTGATCGCCATGGTTTTCACCTCGGTCTACGGCTGGACCGTCGAGCGACTGGCGTACCGGCCCTTGCGGGGATCCTTTCGTCTGGCGCCGCTGATCTCGGCGATCGGCATGTCGATCTTCCTGCAGAACTACGTTCAGATATTGCAGGGCGCGCGGGTCAAACCGCTGCAGCCGGTCGTCGACGGCGGCTTCAACGTCATGCAGCGGGGCGATTTCGTCGTCTCGCTCAGTTATTTGCAGATTATCATCGTCACGGTGACCGTGGTCCTGATGGCGTCCTTTTCGCTGCTAATCGCGCGCACCTCGCTCGGCCGGGCGCAGCGTGCCTGCGAACAGGACCGAACGATGGCCGCTTTGCTTGGAATCAATGTCGACCGCACGATTTCCCTGACCTTCGTCATGGGCGCCGCTTTGGCTGCGGTCGCGGGGTTGATGTTCGTGCTGTATTACGGCGTTATCGATTTCTATATCGGCTTCCTCGCCGGGATTAAGGCCTTCACGGCCGCTGTTCTCGGCGGAATCGGGTCGCTGCCGGGTGCGATGCTCGGCGGGCTGCTGATCGGCCTGATCGAGACCTTCTGGTCGGCCTATTTCACCGTCGAATACAAGGACGTCGCGGCCTTCTCGATCTTGGTCCTGGTGCTGATCTTCCGGCCGACGGGCCTCCTCGGCAAACCCGAGATCGAAAAGGTCTGACCGGAATGGCGGTGGACACCAGCGACAAGCCGACCGGGATCGCCGCCGCCGATCTTCCCGCCATGCTCAAGGATGCCGGGATCAGCGCGCTGTTGGCGCTTGCCCTGGCGATCCCGTTGTTCGGCTTCCGGGTTTCGAGTCTCGGCACCGGGCAGGGCTTCGGGCTGGAGCAGCGCTGGGACCTAGTCGCCATCTCGGTCGCGGCGGTCTTCGTCGGACGGCTGATCCTCATGCCGACCGTTCGGTCGATCACCGAGCGAATGCGTGAACGGCGCGGCACTCGATCGCCCGAAGCCGCGGAATCCCTGCAGAATCTCATCAGAATTGCCAAGACCGTCCTGTTGGTGGGGTTGCTGATCGTCGCCGCGTTCTGGCCGACCTTTCCCGGCGTGGACCGCTGGCTGCTCGATCTGGGTATCCTTGTCCTCACCTACGTGATGCTCGGGTGGGGCCTGAACATCGTGGTCGGCCTGGCCGGGTTGCTCGACCTTGGGTATGTCGCCTTTTACGCGGTCGGCGCCTACAGCTACGCGCTGCTGGCGATCAATTTCGATTTGGGATTCTGGCAATGCCTCCCGCTCGCCGGACTGTTCGCGGCCTTTTTCGGAATCATTCTCGGTTTCCCCGTATTGCGGCTGCGCGGCGACTATTTGGCCATCGTGACGCTCGGATTCGGCGAGATCATCCGGGTGATCCTGCTGAACTGGTATGAGGTGACGAAAGGGCCGGACGGTATTTCCGGCATTCCGCGCCCGACCTTCTTCGGCTTGCCGTTCAAGCGAAACCCATCGGAGGACGTAACGTCCTTCCATCAATTCTTCGACCTGGAGTTCGCGTCCACGCATCGGATCATCTTCCTTTACTACGTGATCCTGATCCTGGCGCTAATCACCAACTTCTTCACCCTGCGGATGCGGAAACTGCCGCTCGGCCGCGCTTGGGAGGCGCTGCGCGAGGACGAAATCGCCTGCCGCTCGCTCGGCATCAATCCACGCAACACGAAGCTGACGGCCTTCGCGATCGGCGCGATGTTCGCCGGGTTTGGCGGCTCGTTCTTTGCGACACGGCAAGGTTTCATCAGTCCCGAGAGTTTTACCTTCATCGAATCCGCGATCATCCTGGCGATCGTGGTGTTGGGCGGCATGGGCAGCCAGCTTGGCATCGTCCTCGCGGCCATATTCCTGATCGGCATGACCGAGTTTTTCCGCGAGCTTGAACAGTTCCGGATGCTCGCCTTTGGCGCCGGCATGGTCGCGATCATGGTCTGGCGGCCGCGGGGTTTGCTGGCGCATCGCGATCCGACGATCCGCCTTCACGATTCGAAAGGCGGCGGCCCATGAGCGTGGACATGGGCATGATCGCAGAGCAATCCGTCGATGCGGACGCACCGCTGCTCAACGTGGAGCATCTGACCATGCGGTTCGGCGGCTTGGTGGCCGTCAACGATGTCTCCTTCGCGGCGAAGCAAAACGAGATCACGGCGATCATCGGTCCCAACGGGGCCGGGAAGACCACGGTCTTCAACTGCCTGACCGGGTTCTACAGCCCGACGGTCGGCCAACTGACGCTCAGTGCCCGAAATTCGACCTACCTGCTGGAGCGAATGGAAGGATACCTGATCACACAAAAGGCGCATGTCGCGCGGACCTTCCAAAACATTCGCCTTTTCCCGCAGATGAGCGTGCTGGAGAACCTGCTGGTCGCGCAACACAACAAGCTTATGCGCTCCTCGGGCATGAGCTTCCTCGGGCTTCTCGGCTTCCCCGGGTACCGAAAAGCGGAAGCGGCCGCGGTTGACGTTGCGCGCTATTGGCTCGACCGGGTGAACCTGATCAATCGCGCCGACACCGACGCAGGCAACCTCGCCTACGGTGAGCAACGCAAACTGGAAATCGCACGCGCCATGTGCACCGATCCGGTGCTGCTGTGCCTCGACGAGCCTGCGGCGGGACTGAATCCCACCGAATCGCTCGAACTGAACGAGTTGCTGTTGTTCATCCGCGACGAGCACAAGATCGGCGTGTTGCTGATCGAGCACGACATGACTGTCGTGATGGAAATCTCCGACCACATTGTCGTGCTCGACTATGGCCGGAAGATCTCCGATGGTACGCCCGAATTCGTGCGCAACGACCCTGCGGTCATCCGCGCTTACTTGGGCGAGGAGGAGGACGACGAGCTTCCGCCCGAGGTCGCTGCCGATTTGGCGGCCGAAAAGGGAGCAGAAGAGGGAGGGGCCAAAGACCCGGCCTGATCGGCCCGGTCCGCCATACCGCATGACCCTGCTGACCGTCTCCGGCGTCCACACCTTCTACGGCAACATCGAAGCCCTGCGCGGCGTCGACCTCACCGTGGACGAAGGCGAGATCGTCACCCTGATCGGCGCGAACGGGGCCGGAAAATCGACCCTGCTGATGACTGTCTGCGGCAATCCGCGGCCCACGCGGGGAAACGT
The DNA here is from genome assembly GCA_965228425.1 of Alphaproteobacteria bacterium. Taxonomy (GTDB): domain Bacteria; phylum Pseudomonadota; class Alphaproteobacteria; order UBA8366; family UBA8366; genus JAJFJD01. Next base: position 3,178,995 of record OZ245815.1, read on the forward strand.
TCAATTCGACGGCCAGGACATCACCGGCAGCGCGACCTTCGATATCATCCGGCGCGGCATCGCCCATTCGCCCGAAGGGCGGCGCATCTTTCCGCGCATGTCGGTCCTCGAAAACCTGCAGATGGGCGCCATTACCGGCAACCCGGAGCATTTCGACGGCGACCTCGAGATCGTCTACGAGATGTTTCCGATCCTGAAGGAACGGCAGGACCAGCGCGGCGGTACACTATCGGGCGGCGAGCAGCAGATGTTGGCAATCGGCCGCGCGTTGATGGCCCGTCCGCGCCTGCTGTTGCTCGACGAGCCGTCGCTCGGACTGGCCCCGATGGTGGTGAAGCAAATCTTCAACGTCATCCGCGACATCAACGAACGGAAGGCGATGACCATCTTCCTGGTCGAACAGAACGCCTTTCATGCCCTCAACCTGGCCCATCGCGCCTATGTCATGGTGAACGGCAAAATCACGTTGCAGGGGACAGGGCAGGAATTGCTGGCGAACCGTGAAGTGCGCGCCGCGTATCTGGAGGGCGGACATTGATGAGCATCGGCCTAACGACGAAAAGAGAGTCATGTAGCGCATGAGCTGGACTGTCTATATAGGCGTCACGATTATCCTTTTCGGTTTCGCCGCCTTCATGACCGGACAGGCGTTGGCGACAACCTGGCGTAAGCCAGGCTGGGTCGTGTTCTACATGCTGTTACTCACCTTCGCGGACCGGTTCATCGTTTGGTCGCTGTTCGGCGGCGATCTGCTTTCGCCGGCTGGGTATGCCGTCGACGCCGCCACGCTGACGATCATCGGCCTCGGCGCCTACCGAATGACCGTCGCGCGCAAGATGGTCCTGCAATACCCCTGGCTCTACCGACGACGCGGCCCGTTCGGATGGCGTCGTCTCGGCGAGGAATAAACCGCATATCCGCAAAAATTAATTGATGCCGGGCGTCGCAATGCTAGAGTTTTACCTACTTGGATAGCCCCGTCCGGTTGCAATTGAATGTTCGATAATTCAACGACATAGCAAGGAGTTCTCCCACATGGGTAAGCTATTGATTACAGCGGCCGCTGCCGCGCTGGCGTTTGGCATGTCGGCGGCAAAGGCGGACATCACCATCGCGGTCGTCGGCCCGATGACGGGCCAATATGCCAGCTTCGGCGCCCAGATGAAGGCGGGTGCGGAACAAGCCGTCGCCGACCTCAACAAGAAGGGCGGGGTGCTGGGCCAGAAGATCAAGCTTCTGGTCGGCGATGACGCCTGCGATCCGAAACAGGCGGTCGCCGTCGCCAACCAGATGGTCGGCAAGGGCGTCACGCTCATCGCCGGGCATTTCTGCTCCGGATCCTCGATTCCGGCTTCCAAGGTCTACGAGGAAGAGGGCGTTTTGCAGATTTCACCCGCGTCCACCAACCCGAAGCTGACCGAAGAGGGCGGTGACAACGTCTTCCGCGTCTGCGGCCGCGACGACCAGCAGGGCGATATCGCCGGCAAGTTCCTCGCCAAGCAGTTCAAGGGCAAGAAGGTCGCCATCGTCCACGACAAGACCGCCTACGGCAAAGGACTCGCGGACGAAACCCGCAAGACCCTGAAGGCGCAAGGCGTGACCGAGGCGATGTACGAAGCCTACAGCGCCGGTGAAAAAGACTATTCGGCGCTCGTGTCCAAGCTGAAGGGCGCATCGATCGACGTTCTGTATGTCGGCGGGTATCACACCGAAGCCGGATTGATCGTCCGCCAGATGCGGAGCCAGGGCATGAAGACCCGCCTCGTTTCCGGCGACGCGTTGGTAACCAACGAGTATTGGGACATCACCGGCAAGGCCGGCGAGGGCACGTTGATGACGTTCAGCCCGGATCCCCGGAAGAACCCAGCCGCGGCGGATGCGGTCAAGGCGTTCCGCGCCAAGAATATCGAGCCGGAAGGCTACGTCCTCTACACCTATGGCGCCATCCAAGCCTGGAAACAGGCGACCGAGAAAGCCGGCAACACCAAGCTCAACGGTGTGATCAAGAATCTCCGCGCCATGGAGTTCGATACCGTGCTCGGTAAGATCGGGTTCGATAAAAAGGGTGACGTGACGGCACCCGGTTATGTCATGTATGAGTGGAAGAACGGGAAATACGACTACTTCAAGTAAGTCGAACGCCCCGTCGTCCTCTCAACGACTAAATGGCATTCGTTCATGCAGAGCTTGTCCGCGACCCCTGAAGACCCATCCAAAGTCGACAGCAACGCGGGCAAGCCGCATGGTTTCCGAAGAGCGCTCGGCCTTTTGGCCGGGCTTCTCTTCGGCATTGCGGCATTGGGTTCGCATGCCCAAACGCCGCAGAAACCGGCCCCGGCACCTGATCCGGCCTTTACCGCTTGGGTTTCCGAACTCCGCAAGGAAGCGCTCGGGAAGGGAATTTCCGATGCCACGCTCGACAGCGCCCTGACCGGCATCGCGCCGATCGAGCGGATCATCGAACTCGACCGCCGGCAGCCGGAATTCACGCAGACTTTTTGGCGGTATCTCGACCTGCGGGTGAACGAGAATCGAATCACCCGCGGCAAGGCGCTGCTGGTGCAGCATGCTGAACTGCTCAAAGCCGTCGAGGAGAAATACAAGGTACAACCGAGGTTCCTCGTTGCGTTCTGGGGCCTCGAGAGCAATTTCGGCGATCATTTTGGCGGCTATCCTGTGGTCCAGGCGGTCGCGACGCTCGCCTACGATCCCCGGCGCAGCCGATTCTTCCGCAGCCAATTGCTCGACGCGTTGCGCATCCTCGACCGCGGCGACATCACCGCCGGCAAGATGCGCGGTTCCTGGGCCGGCGCGATGGGCCATCTCCAGTTCATCCCGTCGACATTCGTTCGATACGCGGTCGATGAAGATGGCGACGGACGGCGGGATATTTGGAACAGCCTGCCGGACGTCTTCGGGTCCGCCGCTAACTACCTGTCGCGAATCGGATGGCGGGGCGGTGAGACATGGGGACGGGAAGTTCGGCTGCCCGAGGGATTCGACGTGCAACTCGCTTCGCTGCGCACGAAAAAATCCCTCGATGAATGGCAGGCGCTCGGCATCCGCACGATGGACGGCGAGCCCTTGCCGGAGAAAGACATCGTAGGCTCCATCGTCTTGCCGCAAGGCCACCAGGGACCGGCCTTCATCGTCTACAACAACTTCCGCCGGATCCTGAATTGGAACCGGTCGATCCTCTACGCCGTTTCCGTCGGCCACCTCGCGGATCGCCTTGTCGGACAGGGACCGCTGCAAAGCGTTCGCCCCGCCAGCGAAACACCGCTCAGCCGCGACATGATTCGCGAAATGCAGGAGCTTCTCGCCAAACGCGGCTACGACGTGGGCACGCCGGACGGTGTGGTCGGCCCGATGACCCGGGCGGCGCTCCGCGCCTTCCAAAAGGCGATGAAGCTGCCGCCCGACGGGTTCCCCACCATCGATTTGCTGACCCGATTGCGGGGTGGTTAGCCACTCGCCGGTTGATATCCAGCGGCATCCCTATTATCAACATGCGGTGTTCATGATGGATAGCTGTCACAAGATCGTCCATGATCGCTCGGCGCGATTGATCCGAACCGCATGCGCGGCCGTTTGCGCCTGCGCCCTGCTGGCGGGCTGCGCCGAAACCGAATTCGTCGCCAATTCGGTCAAATCGCTCGGCGTAGGCTCCGAATCGGGCAAAGGCCGTTATAAGGTCGGTAAGCCGTATCGTATCAACGGCACACAATACATTCCGCAGGTCGACTACAACTATTCGGAAACCGGCATCGCCTCATGGTACGGGCCGGATTTCCACGGCAATGACACGGCGAATGGCGAGATTTTCGATATGAACGAAATCAGCGCCGCGCACCGGACCTTGCCGTTGCCCAGCATGGTCCGGGTAACGAATCTGAAGAACGGCCGCACTCTCAACGTGCGCGTCAATGACCGGGGGCCGTTTGCCCGCGGGCGGATCATCGATATGTCGCGCCGGGGCGCTCAATTGCTCGGTTTCGAGCGCGACGGCACCGCGCCGGTGCGGGTGGAAATCCTGGCTTACGAAAGCCGCAAGCTGGCCGGCGAACTGCCGGGCGCAGTTGCCAAGGCAGATAAACATCCCGTGCCCAACGCCGCGCCCCGGGTCGCGGTGACCAGCAAGCCTTTGGCGCCGCCGCCGGGTGCACGCACCGCGCCGCCCCCGAACCCGAACCATCAGATCGCCACGACGACCCGCCCGCCGAGGCAGCACACCCGGACGCCGGCGGCATTAGAGAAGGTCGACGGCCAGGTCAGTCGGGTCCCGGTCGTGAAGACGCCGACCGTCTTCGTTCAAGCCGGCGCTTTCTCGCAATTTGCAAACGCCCATCGCCTGCAGGTGATGCTGAACGGGCTGGCGCCGACGGCGATCACCCAGAAGGAAGGCGCGCAATCCCGCATGTTCCGGGTCCGGCTCGGTCCCGTGGCCACGGTCGAGGAGGCCGACGCGCTGCTGGCGCGGGTCGTGGCCTCCGGGTTGCCCAATGCCCGTATCGTCGTCGATTAGCGCCACCGCCATATTTTCGGCCTAAACACGTCCTATAGCGGCGTCGGAAGAAGCAAGGCAGGAACCATAGAAATGCGCAGAACCCCAGTCCACGCGCCTCTCGTAGCGATTTTCGCCATTGTCGCCGTCCTGATCACACCGTTGGCGGCCCAGGCGGCATTCGAGACCCGGGCCAAGCAGGTGATCATCCTGGATTATGCGACCGGCGCGGAACTCTACGCCAAGGACGCCGACGTCCCGATGCACCCGGCGTCGATGACCAAGATGATGACCGTCTACATGCTGTTCGACCGGCTGAAAACAGGCAGCATCTCGCTCGAGGATACCCTGCCGGTCAGCAAAAAGGCGTGGCGGAAGAAGGGCTCGAAAATGTTCGTCGAGGTCGGCAAGCGCATCAAGGTCGAAGACTTGATCCGCGGCATCGTCGTGCAGTCGGGCAACGACGCCTCGATCGTGGTCGCCGAAGGGCTGTCCGGCAGCGAGGAAGCCTTCGCCGAGCAGATGACCAAGAAGGCGCGCGAGTTGGGCATGAACAACACCACGTTCCGCAATGCTTCCGGCTGGCCGGACCCGGACCACGTCACCACGGCGCGCGACCTCGCGATCCTGGCGATGGCGACCATCCGCGATTTTCCCGAGTTTTATCCGTATTACGCGGAACGGTCCTTCACCTTCAGCAAGATCAAGCAAGGCAACCGGAACCCGCTGCTCTACCGCAACATGGGCGCCGACGGCCTGAAGACCGGCCACACCGAAGAGGCTGGCTACGGCCTGACGGCCTCGGCAAAACGCGGCGAGCGGCGGCTGGTGATGGTCGCGCACGGCATGGCGTCCGTCCGCGAGCGTTCGCAGGAAACGCAGCGCTTGCTCGACTGGGCGTTCCGCGAATTCAACGCTTATCCGCTGTTCAAGAGCGGCGATGCGGTCGCCGAGGCCAAGGTTTGGCTCGGCGCGGAAGACCGTGTTCCGCTGTTGATCGAGAAAAACGTCGTCGCGGTGATGAAACGCAGCGCCCGGAAATCCATGAAGGTCATGGCCCAGTTCGACGAACCGGTCGCCGCGCCGGTCCGGAAGGGCGCGAAAATCGGCAGCCTGAAGGTCACCGCACCCGATATGCCGCCGATCGAATACCCGCTTTTCGCCGGCAAGGACGTCGAACCGCTCGGCATGTTTGGACGCTTGAAGGCAGCGATCGCATATCTGGTATGGGATTCGGGATCGTAAGCGTAGAATGCCGACATGGCTGAAACGGCAAAGGGCGGCTTCATTACGCTTGAAGGAGGAGAGGGGGCTGGCAAGTCCACTCAAATCCAGCGCCTTGCCGCTGCGCTGAAGCATGCCGGCCACCCCGTCCTCACCACCCGCGAACCCGGCGGCTCGCCCGGCGCGGAAGCGATCCGCTCGCTGCTGGTCGAAGGCGCGGTCGATCGTTGGGATGCCGTCACCGAACTGCTGCTGCATTACGCCGCCCGCCGCGATCATCTGACGCAGACGATCCTGCCGGCGCTTCATGCCGGTACCTGGGTGATCTGTGATCGGTTCGCCGACTCCACCATGGCCTATCAGGGCTACGGATTGTCGCTAGGCCGCGGCGTCGTGGAGCATGCCCATGCCCTTGCCGTGGGCGACACGCGCCCCGATTGCACCGTGATCCTCGACGTGCCTCTCGACGTCGGTTTGGCGCGTGCCCAAGCGCGCGACGGCGGCGATGCCAACCGGTACGAACGGATGGATCGCGACGTCCATCAGCGGATACGCGACGGTTTTCTCGATATCGCGAAACGCGAGCCGGACCGCTGCGTTGTGATCGACGCCACCGCCGACGCGGATGCCGTTCAAATGAGGATCATCGAGGCCGTGACACAGCGCCTCGGGCTGTCGCTGAAGGAACCGACGGCGTGAGCGACGATCCCGAATCCGCCCCGAAACCCAGCAATCCGATCGATTTAGTCGGTCACGATGCCGCCGAAAACCTGTTCCTCGAAAGCTGGAATGCGGGCCGCATGCCGCATGCCTGGCTGATCACCGGGCCGCGCGGGATCGGAAAGGCCAGCCTGGCCTACCGGATTGCCCGGTTTGTCCTATCGCAGGGCGCCGAAGACGCCGGCGACAGCCTGTTCGGCGACGCCCTGCCGCCCGTGACGCCGGAGACGTTGGCGATCGATATGGATCATCCCGTATCGACCCGAATCGCGGCGGGCGGCCATGCCGACCTGCGTGTGCTGCAGCCGGGCATGTTGCATCCCGACACCGGCAAGCCGACGCAACAGATCGTCGTCTCGCAGGTCCGCAAGGCGGTGCAATTCACCGGCTTGACGTCGGCAGAGGAGGGCTGGCGGATCGTGCTGGTCGATCCGGCGGACGAATTGAACCCCAACGCCCAGAACGCAATCCTCAAGGTATTGGAGGAACCGCCGGCGATGGTGCTGTTCCTTTTGGTCAGCAACGCGCCGGGACGGCTGCTGCCGACCATCCGGTCCCGCTGCCGCCGGCTGACGCTCAATGCGCTCGACACCGACGCCGTCGTCGACCTGCTGTCACGGTATCAACCGGCGATGGACCCGGCCGACCGACTGGCCCTCGCCACCCTGACCGAAGGCAGTATCGGCGACGCCATCGCGCTGTCCGAATCCGGCGGCCTGGACTTGTATCGCGCTATGCTGCGGCTCATGGACGGATTGGACAATCCCGATATCCAGGCCATCCATGCGCTCGGCGATACGGTGGCGCGCGCCGGGCAGGGGGCCGCCGCCTTCGTCACCCTGCGGCGTCTGATCGGCCGCTGGCTCGGCCAGCTCGTGCTGTCGGGCGCACGGCGGCAGGACGCGCCGGAGGTCGTGCCCGGCGAAGCGCAAATCGCCGCCCGTCTGCGCGCGCGGGCATCGCTTGAACAATGGCTGGAGGTGTGGGAAAAGGTCGTCCGCCTGCTCGATCAGGCGGATCGCGCTAATCTCGACCGGAAACACACCGTCGTAAGCGCCTTTCTGACATTGGCGGCCGTGCTGAAACCGGGCCCCGGACAAGCCCGCTAAAGGCGTCGGTCAGCGGAGACGAAAAATGGCCGGTAAACCAGCCTATTATGTGACGACGGCGATATCCTACGTGAATGGTGTGCCGCATCTGGGACATGCCTATGAGGCTATTTCGACCGATGTCATGGCGCGGTTCAAGCGGCTGGATGGCTACGATGTCCGCTTTCTGACCGGCACCGACGAACACGGCCAGAAGGTCGAAAAGACGGCGCGCGACGCGGGCAAGGAACCGCAAGCCTTTTGCGACGAGATCGCCCAGACCTTCATCGACATGACCGCGTCCTTGAACATTTCGAATGACGACTTCATCCGCACGACCGAGCCGCGCCACCACGAATCGGTCCAGGCGATCTGGAAGCTCTTGCAGGACGCCGGCGACATCTACGTCGACACCTACGCAGGCTGGTATTCGGTGCGCGACGAGGCGTTCTTCGGCGAGGACGAACTGACGAAAGGCGAAGACGGCAACTTCACCGCACCGTCCGGCGCACCGGTCGAATGGGTCGAAGAACCGAGCTACTTCTTCCGTCTGTCGGCCTATGGCGACAAGCTGCTCGCGCATTACGAAGCCAATCCCGATTTCATCCTGCCGAAATCACGGCGTAACGAAGTCGTAAGCTTTGTAAGCCAAGGATTGCGGGACTTGTCGATTTCCCGCACCAGTTTCGACTGGGGCATCCCGGTGCCGGGCGACGACGCCCATATCATGTATGTCTGGCTCGATGCGCTTACCAACTACATCACGGCGGTCGATTATCCCGATACGGAGAGCGCGACCTACAAGACCTATTGGCCGGCCGATTTGCACGTCATCGGCAAGGATATCCTGCGCTTTCATACCGTCTATTGGCCGGCTTTCCTGATGTCCGCCGGATTGCCGCTGCCCAAACGCGTGTTCGCCCACGGATTCCTCAACATCGAGGGCGAAAAGATGTCCAAGTCCCTGGGCAATGTCATGTCGCCGGACGCGCTGGTCGGCGAGTTCGGGCTGGATCAAATCCGCTACTTCCTGATGCGCGAAGTTCCGTTCGGCAACGACGGCTCGTTTTCGCGCGAGGCGATGATCCATCGCATCAATGGCGATCTCGCCAATGATCTCGGCAATCTGTGCCAGCGCGTGTTGTCGATGGTCGGCAAGAACTGCGACGCCGCGGTGCCGATGCCGGGCGACTTTTCCGAAGCGGACACGGCGCTTCTGGACGCCGCCGGAGCATTGCTGGAAAAATCGCGCACGGCGTTCGACGGGCAGCAGTTTCATACGGCGCTGACCTCCATTTGGGAAGTGATCGGCGACGCCAACCGCTATGTCGACGCGCAGGAGCCGTGGAAACTCCGCAAGGAGGACCCGGCGCGCATGGCCACCGTGCTGTATGTGCTGGCCGACACGATCCGGCAGATCGGCATCCTGGTGCAGCCGTTCATGCCGGAGTCCGGCGCGAAAATCCTCGACCAGCTCGCGGTGCCGGACGACGCGCGCGCCTTCGATGCGCTCGACAGCCGGCTGACCGGCGGCGCAGCGCTGCCCAAACCCAAACCGGTGTTTCCGCGCTACGTGGACGTAGCGGCGGAAGAGAAGGGGTAGGGCATGCTCGTCGACAGCCATTGTCATCTCGACTACCTCGCCCGCGACGGCGATCTCGACGACGTGGTCGCCCGCGCCCGGCGCGCCGATATCGGCCGCATGCTGACGATTTGCACCAAGATTTCCGAGTTCGACACGATTTCCGGAATCGCCGACCGGTTCGACGATGTGTGGTGCAGCGTCGGGATTCATCCGCACGAAGCCGACAGCGAACCCGCGGTGACGACCGAACGGCTTATCAAGCTGTCGCAGCATCCGAAGACCGTCGCGATCGGTGAAACCGGGCTCGATTATTTCTACGAGCACAGCCCGCGCGAGGCACAGCAGACCAGCTTTCGTGCCCATATCGCGGCCTCGCGCGAAACCGGGCTACCGCTGATCGTGCATACCCGCGACGCCGATGAGGATACGGTCGACATCCTGCACGATGAATACGCCAAGGGACCGTTCCCCGGCGTCATTCACTGTTTCAGCACGAGCCGTGAACTCGCTCAAAAATCTATCGAAATCGGCCTGTATATTTCGCTGTCCGGCATCGTGACCTTCAAGAAGGCCGAGGAACTGCGCGAGACGGTCAAAGCGCTGCCGATCGAGAAGCTGCTGGTCGAGACCGACGCGCCGTATCTTGCGCCGGTGCCGAACCGCGGCAAGCGCAACGAACCGGCCTATGTCGTGCACACGGCGGCCGCGGTCGCCGACCTGAAGGGCCTGAGCCCGGACGCGCTGGCCGAGGTGACGACCGAGAACTTCTTCACCTTGTTCAACCAAGTGGACCGGCCGGAAACCAAGACGCCGGAGCCAAATCGCGTATGAGGGTCACGATCCTCGGATGCGGCTCGTCGGGCGGCGTGCCGATGGTCGGCCTCGGCTGGGGCGCTTGCGACCCGAACGAACCGCGCAACCGGCGGCGGCGCGCCTCGATCCTGGTCGAACAAGACGACACAACACTACTAGTAGACGTCTCGCCGGATTGCCGCGCGCAGCTTCTCGACGCGGAGGTGTCGCGTCTCGACGCCGTGCTGTTCACCCACGCGCATGCGGATCATTGCCACGGCATCGACGACCTGCGCTGGATCAACATATCCATGTCGGCGCCGGTGCCGACCTATGCCGACACCAAGACGTTGGCCGAACTCGAACATCGCTTCCGGTACGCCTTCGAGCCGCTGCCCGAGAACGCGCTGCGCGAAGGGCGGTATTTCAAACCGGTACTGCAGCCGCACACGATCGACGGATCGTTCAGCATTGGCGACATCGACGTCGTGCCGTTCGAACAAGACCACGGCTTCTCGACGACGCTGGGCTTTCGGTTCGGCGCGATTGCATACACCACCGATGCGGTCGCGCTCGACGAGGCAGCCTTTGCGGCGCTGGACGGCGTCGAGACCTGGATCGTCGATTCGTTCCGGCGCGAACCGAATCATCCGACGCATGCGGATATCGGCCTGACGCTGAGCTGGATCGAGCGCGTCAAACCGAAGCGGGCGGTGATCACGCATATGGGCTCGGGCCTGGACTACGCGACGCTCTGCGCCGAACTGCCGGACGGCATCGAACCGGCCTATGACGGGATGGTGCTGGAGGGGTAGTGCCCTCGCGTAACCGAAATTTGATTTTCCTCCGGGCACGGCCCACGGCAAATTTTAGTCTTTGTATACAATCTTCCGATAGGCTCTTCCCATATGCTCATCCGTCCAGCCCGACGCAAAGACGCAAACGCCATCGCAAGGCTGGCACGGGACCTTGCGGCATCCGTGAGCGAGGTGGATCCCGGAACCGCAACCGATGATTTGCTGAAATACGGCTTCGGCGCAGACACCTGGTTCGACTGCATCGTCGCCGAGCACACGAGCGGTGTCCTCGGTTTCGCATTGTATAGCCGGCGCTACGAAGCGCACACGCGATCGAGGACGCTGTGGCTGGCCGACCTTTGCGTCGCGCCTGATCATCGGAACACGGGTGTCGGCACGATGCTGATCAGCGCGCTGAAGACGACAGCGGCTGAGTTGGGCTGTGTGGCGATCGTGCTGGAGCTGTGGACGCGGAACGAACAGGCGCGACGTTTCTATGAGTCAGTCGGCGCACACGTTGCCGGGGACTTGTCGGTGGTGATGATCCCAACGACGGGGACCGACTGAGCACCGAACTGCGTTCATCTTCGTTAACGGCAAAGGGACCCCGCGAAAACGCAAAAACCCGCCCTCTCGGTCATATCCATATTTTCCATAATATACATTATGCGACAACTCTCTATCCGAGCCCGGACGCATCTTGCAACAGCCGCCGCCCGGTCTCCTGCCGCGTCGGTCAGCGTTATAAAGTGGCTGGAGTAGCCTTTCCCCTCTTAAGCGACCTGTGCGTCCGGCACGGTCGGGCCGTCGTCCATTACCGTGGACCGGTGAAGATCGCGCCGCTGCGTCATGTCGTAGTCGCGCGCCCGGTGCATGGTGCAGCGGTTATCCCACATGACCAGGTCGCCTGCCCGCCACGTATGGGTGTAGACGAACTGCCGCTGCGTCGCATGCTCCATCAGGTCGTGCAGCAACATGCGCGCATCCGGCGTGTCCATGCCCCGGATCTCGTGCGCGTAGGACGCGATATACAGCGCCTTGCGGCCGGAGCCCGGATGCGTGCGGACCATGGCGTGCGGCACCGGCGGCAGCGCGTCCAGCTCTTCCTGGCTGTAGTCGGTGAAGCCCATGATCGCGCGCGAATGCATGATCGAATGGATCGCGACCATCCCGTCGAGCCGGGTTTTCATCTTGTCGGGCAGCGCGTCATAAGCGGCGCGCATGTCGGTGAACTCGGTCTCGCCGCCTTCGGGCGGCACGACACGGGCCGACAGCAGCGAATATTTCGCCGGCACCAGCCGGAACGCGTTGTCGGTATGCCAGTAGCGGTTGCCGAGCATATACAACCGTTCGCGGTCGTCCGGCCTCAACAGGTCGCCGTTGGCGTCGACATTCGAAATGTCGGTCATGCGCGGATCGATCCGCGGCGTGTAGTCGGCGCGAATATTACGCGACGACGAGCGCAACTCGCCGAATCTTGCGCTGAACGCCAACTGCTGGTCGTCGTCGATTTCCTGGTCGTGAAAAACCAGGATGCCGTGCGCGTCGATAGCCTGGATGAGCGCCGTGACGGTGCCGGCATCGAGCGGCTCACGCAGATCGATCCCGCTTACCTCGCCCACGAACAAGGGATGAAGCTGCGTCACCTCAATCATCAGGGCGGACCCTTTCCCCAGGTTTCACCACCGATTGAGTGTAAACCGGTCGCGGGGTTCGGACCAAGCATGCGATCCGCCAATCATGGCGGATTTTCCCGCGCTTCTACGCCGCACCCTCACCCAGGATCGCCGTCCGGAACCGGTCCTTGAGGTAGCTGCCGCTGTTCGACGGCAGGACGAATTTCAGATCCTCGTACAGCACCTTCGCCACTGCGACCACCGGGCCCGGGGTCTGAAGCGCCAATTCCTTCAACGGTTCGATCTCCGCCTCCTTGGTGATCGTCGCGGTCGTCGGAATGCCCGCGGCCTTGGCGATACCGGCCAGGTCGGCCGGGCCGCTGGTGTGGGTCGGCTGGCCGCCGGTCTCGCCGAAGCGGCCGTTGTCGAGCACGACGATGGCCAGGTTCTGGACCGGGTTGTTCGCGATCGTGGCGAAGGCACCCATGCCCATCAGCATGTCGCCGTCGCCGGTCAGCACCAGCACGCGACGGTCCGGCTGGGCGCGCGCCACGCCATAACCAATCATCGCGGCGCCGCCCATGGCGCCCCAGACATAGAAGTTCTCGGCCACGTCGCCGGCGTTGGCCAAATCCCAACAGGACGAGCCGAGCCCGGACACCACCAGAAGGTCTTTCGGACGGTCCTTCAACAGCTCGATCACCAAGTCACGCCGATGCAAGTCGCTCATTTCGCCAACTCCCTGAAATCCTTGAAGCCGAGGACCTTCTGCGAGATCAGCACGGCCACCATCTGCTGCCCGTCGAAGGCCAGCCGCGACGCCGCCTTCACGGCCGCCGGCACCTCTTCGGGACTGTCGACCCGGATCAGGCGCACGCCCATCGCCTCCAAGCTGCCCGGCGTGCCTTGACCCATCGGCACCTGCCACGAGTTGAACTCGCCCCATTCGCCGCGCATGGTCGCCACCATCAGCAGCGGGATGCGGCAGGTGTTGGGCATTGCCAGCGCGTTGATGATGTTTCCGACGCCGCTGCTCTGCAGCAGCATCACGCCCTTCGCGCCGCCGAGATACGCGCCGGCCAGCGCATAGATGCCTTCCTGCTCGGTCGTGCAGGTCACGGTCGACATGGCGTTGTCTTCTTCGCACATCTTGATCAGGCGGCTATGCCCGGCATCGGGCACGTGACAGACCTGCGTGATGCCTTCGGCCTGCAGGGTCTCGAAGACCTCCGCGGGCCAATTCAAAGCGGATTCAGTCATGAAAGGATTTCGTCTCTCGAAGCAGTGAAATGATGCGGCGCGATCTTAACCTTTTCCGCCCGGCGGGGCGAATTCCAATACGCAATGCGCCGATCATTTCTACTTATAGAGATCGCGGTCGCGCTCGAACGCCTCCGCGAACAACTCGACGAGCCGTTGCGCTTCGACATTATGCTCGGCGTATTGCATCAATCCTTTCGTCATGAAGGACGCGAAGCTCACCGCCTCCGCCTTGCCGCGCAGATCGAAATGTTCCGCGATGTCATCAAGATCGTCATGCACGAGCCGCCGCGCCATGACGTTGAGCTGGGTTTTGACGAAACGGTTCTTGTTCCGCCATTTGCGTTGGGATTTCGCCGTGGCCATGGCCGTCTCCCTTCTCGGACCATCGAGTCCTGGATCGTCGATTCTCGGACCGTCGATCACCACGCCAGGGCCGGCACCATGCCGGACGACTCAACGGTACGGTTTGCGCCGGCCCCCTTTGTAGCCGGATGGCCGGGCGCCGTCACCCTCCGCAGCCTAATATCCGAGGGCGCAGCCGTCCTTGCGTGGATCGGAACCGCCCGCAAGCGTCCCTTCCCGCCAGTCAATCTGGATCGCCTGACCGCCGCCGATCGGCCGCGGCGCATCGACCACGCTGTGGCCGAGTCGCTTCAGCCCGTCCCGCACGGCCGCCGGCACGCCGGTTTCCACATCGACGCCCTTGGTGTTCGGCGCGGACATAAATCGAGGAAAATCAATCGCTTCTTGAACATCCATGCCGAAATCAAGGATGTTCGACAGGACATGGGCATGGCCCAGCGCCTGATACGCGCCGCCCATGACGCCGAACGGCATCACCGCCTTGCCGTCCTTCGCCACCATGCCCGGGATGATCGTGTGCAGCGGCCGTTTGCCCGGCTCGATGCAGTTGGGATGGCCCGGCTCGACGACGAACCCGCAGCCGCGATTCTGCAGCATGACGCCGGATTTCGGTCCCATGATGCCGCTGCCGAAGCCGCTGAACAGCGAGTTGATGAAGCTGACCGTGTTGCGGTCCTTGTCCACCACCGTCAGGTAAATCGTGTCGTGATGCGTCGGCAGCACCGCCGGCGGAATCTCCGACATGGCGCGGTCCATCGCGATGATGTTGCGCAATTCGTCGGCATGCTCGTCGCTCAGCATCCAGTCGGTCGGCACCTGCGCCCGCGCCGGGTCCGCCACCACGGTATCCCGGTCGCCGTAGGCCAACCGCGACGCTTCGATCTCCAGATGCAGCCGCTCCACCGAGAGCGGGTCCATATCGGAGAAATCGAAGCCGGACAGGATGTTGAGAATTTCCAGTGCGATGATCCCCTGCCCGTTCGGCGGGCATTCATAGACCGTGTAGCCGCGGTAGTCGGTCTTCACCGGCGTCACATACTCGCCCTTGGCGGCGGCGAAATCCTCCAACGTATGGTGGCCGCCCAGTTCCTGCAGGTGCGCGACGATATCCTCGGCGACCCAACCGGTATAGAAGCCGTCGCGGCCCTGTTCGGCGATAACTTCCATCGTCGCACCCAGCTTTTCCTGCCGGTGCACCGTTCCCTCCGCCGGCGGCTTCCCGCCCGGCAAGAAGACCGCCTTCGTTCCCGGATCGTGGCTGAGCGTGGCGACATTGCCGGCGAAATCGTAGGCAACGCGGGACGACAGCGGATAGCCCTCCTTCGCGAAGCGGATCGCGGGCTGCAGCAATTCGCCGAGGCTCTTGGTGCCGTGCTTCTCGATCAGCGTCTGCCAGGCGTCGATCGCGCCCGGCACCGTCACCGCATGCGGCGTGTGCTGCTCGATCGTCGTGATGCCGTTCTCGACGTACCAGTCCGGGTCGGCGCCGGCGGGCGCCCGTCCTGATCCGTTGAAGGCGATGATCTCTTCCTCGCCTTCCGGCGCGAACAGCATGAAGCAGTCGCCACCGATACCGGTCGATTCCGGCTCAACCACGCATTGCACGGCGCAGGCGGCGACCGCCGCATCCATCGCGTTGCCGCCATCCTGCAACACCTGGATCGCGGTCATCGTCGACAGCGGATGAGAGGTCGCCGCCATCCCGTTCAACGACCGGACGGGTGAGCGGCCTGGAAGGTCCAGATTACGCATGCAGCGCTCCACAGAATCGGGTTAGGAATAGGAAATGAGCCGTGATGGTAAGCCCGCCATTCACTCGGGTCAAACACACAACATTGCGAGGTCCCGGCCCGATGAGCGCTGAAATTTCCCGATTGATCAAGGTGATGGCGGAACTTCGCGACCCGGAATCCGGCTGCCCGTGGGATATCGAACAGACCTTCGCGACCATCGCGCCCTATACGATAGAGGAGGCCTACGAGGTCGCAGAGGCGATCGCCCAACAAGACATGCCCGCGTTGAAAGAAGAACTCGGCGACCTTCTCTTGCAGGTTGTCTATCACGCCCGCATGGCCGAGGAAGACGGGAGATTCGACTTCGACTCGGTCGCCAAGACTATCGCCGACAAAATGATTCGGCGGCATCCGCATGTCTTCGGCGACGACAGCGTGGCGACCGCGGACGCGCAAACCGCGAATTGGGAAACCCAGAAAGCCGCCGAACGCGCCAAGAAAGCCGAAGCCGGCGGCCGGCAGCCGAGCGCCCTCGACGGCGTGCCGCTCCCCCTCCCCGCGCTGACCCGCGCCGAGAAACTGACGAAGCGCGCCGCCCGCGTCGGGTTCGATTGGCCCGATGTCGGCCAGGTCTTCGACAAGCTCGCCGAGGAGATCGGCGAATTGCGGGCCGAGATCGACAACGGCGCGCCCACCGAGCGGCTGGAAGACGAGCTGGGCGACATGCTGTTCTGCGTCGCAAATCTCGCCCGTCACCTGAAAATCGATCCGGAGGAGGCGCTCCGCCGCACCAACCGCAAATTCGAACGTCGCTTCCGCGCGGTCGAGGACAGCTTCACCGCCGAAGAACGCGACATCGCCGGGGCATCCTTGGAGGAGATGGAAGAACGGTGGCAGGCGGCGAAAGCCGAAACGCAGTGATTTAAGGCGTTTTCACCGCCGCCAACTGCGCCTTGAGCTGCCGCGCCGCCAGCGCGAAGCCGCCATCCGCGCCGTCGATGAAATGCAGGTGGTCGCTGGCTTCTATCGAGAACACCAAGCAGGTCATCAAGGCCTCGTCCGACCGGTGAATGCCGTAGGCGACCCGCCCCGCTGCCTGTTGCTCATCCAAAAATACGGCGATATCGGCGGCTTGCTCGGCGGTCGCGTCCACGACCAGCCGCAGCGTGTCGTCGAACCGCCGGTAGTCCGCATTCAGCGACAGTTCGGTGCGGTAGCGTTTCGCGTCCAGCGGACCGATCGTCAGATCGTATCGATTGGCGATCCCTTGGAAGAAGCTCTCCTTCAACACGCGAAGACGCGCGCGCCACGGCGGTTCTCGGGTCGCGGCGGTCCGGGTTTCGAGCGCCAATCCGCGCGGCGGCCAGCGGAATCGCAGGGTCGCCTCCGACACCGGATTGCCCGCACCCGGTGCGTTACCGACGATTTCCGTAATACGCGCGGCCACCGCGCGATACGTCTCCCCGGCACTGTCCGGTGCCCGGTCAAGCGCCTGCACCAGGATCGCCATCATGACGCCGTTACGGGATTTCAAAGGCTCCCAGCGGCAGGACAGGCCGGAGAGATCGGGGTCTGCGGCGCTGTCCGAGACTTCCATGCGATACCGGCCGTCGTCGACGGCGCCCTTTATGAGGGATTCCGCCAATTCGACCCCGCCGCCCGCGAAGAACGCGAGCGAGTTTTGCGCGCTGAGGCCGTATCGGGCGATCCGGACGGCCCGTCCCCGCGCGGCGATTTCGGCAACCGGGACGAGCCCAACCCGCAAGGGCAACCCGAAGGCGCTCTCGGACAGTTTCTGCAAACCCGATAGCGCAGCGCGCACGGGCGCTTCCGATTGCGGCGGGATCAGGAGCGTCGCCCCGTCACCGCCGAAGACGAAAGGGATGTCGATGCCGTCGACCGCGTTGAGGACCGCCGTGATACAGGCGGCGCCGACCATATTGACGTGTTTGTAGCGGCCGGCTTCGACGGCCGCGGTCGATCCTTCGATATCGGCGATGACGACGAGCCAGTCGGCCGGGGCCGCGCGATAGTGCTGCGGGTCGGTGAAGAAGGCAAAATCCGAAAACGCCGGAATCTCGGCGTAGAACCCCACCGTTCCCTTCGCCGCGCGGGTATAGCCGCCGGAATGCTGCCGCTGCACGTTGCCCGCCCTTCCCGGCCATCTCGGGGCCGTTTGGTTCCGGGCCGCCGATGTCGGCCGGATTTAGTCCTTCATCAAAAGGTGGATCAGACTGGAGGTATCCCAGCGGTTGCCGCCGCGCGCCTGAACCGTCGCGTAGAACTGATCGACCAGCGCCGCGACCGGCAGCCGCGCCCCGTTCTGATTGGCTTCTTCCAGCGCGATGCCGAGGTCCTTGCGCATCCAGTCGACCGCGAACCCGAATTCGAATTCGCCCTTGCACATGGTGGGCGCCCGGTTCTCCATCTGCCAAGACCCGGCCGCACCCTTGGAAATCGTGTCGATCACCTTCTCCATGTCGAGCCCGGCCTTCAGACCGAAATTGACGCCCTCGGACAGGCCCTGAACCAATCCGGCGATGCAGATTTGATTGACCATCTTGGTCAACTGACCGCTGCCCGTCGCGCCAATCAAGGTGACCTTCTGTGCGTAGCAATCGATCACCGCTTCGACTTTCTTGAAGGTCGTCTTGGAGCCACCGCACATGACGGTCAGGACGCCGTTCACCGCGCCGGCTTCGCCACCGGATACCGGCGCGTCGATGAAGCCGATGCCCTGTTTTTTGCCGACGGCCGCCAACTCGCGCGCGACCTCGGCCGATGCCGTGGTGTTATCGACCAGGATACTGCCCTTGGACATCCCCGCGAACGCGCCCTTCGGTCCCAGAATCACGCTGCGCAGGTCGTCATCGTTGCCGACGCAGGAGAAGACGATATCTGCGCCCTTGGCCGCATCGCGCGGTGTGCGCTTGGCCTTGCCGCCGAACTTCTTGACCCATTTCTGGCCCTTGGCGGCGGTGCGGTTGTAGACGGTGACGTCGTGGCCGCCTTTTTTGAGATGCCCCGCCATGTGATAGCCCATGACGCCCAGGCCGATGAACGCAACTTTAGTCATGTGGAATTTCCCCCTGCGCGAAGATCTTTGTGAACCGGGCCGGATGGCGGCGCCGCGAAAGCGCGCATACTACCGTCCGGCAGACGGCGTCTCAATCGGGTTTCAGGAATTCGTGTATCCGCTGCCAGGTATCGACGTCGGGTGCGGACAGGCAACCCGGCACCCGTTCCGTTGGCCGGTAGGTTTCACCGTCGACCCGCGCGGTATGGCCGCCAGCTTCACGGTGAATCAGCACACCGGCCGCATGATCCCATGGCCACAGGCGGTTATAGATCGAGAAATGCCGGTTGCCGTCGGCCAGTTCGCGGAAGGCATGGCCGGCGCAGCCGTAGCGGATGATTTCCGCAAATTCTTGTTTCTTGGCCCGAACGGCATCGCGATGCGGACGTCCGTAACCGTTCGAGTTGATCAACCCGGTCATGCGGTCGACCGCGTCACCGTCGGCCACGCGCAACCGGCGCTTTCCGACCCAGGCACCGGCGCTGTCTTCGGCAACCGCCGTGTCGCCGGCCACTGGGTCGTGGATCCAGGCGCACCGCACGACGCCGGCAACCAGATAGGCGAGCACGATGGTGAAGGGAGTCTTGCCCTCCGCGAAGTTCTGCGTGCCGTCGACTGGATCGAGAATCCACAGCCGGTCGACCGTTTCGAGCGTGTCGAACAAAGCGGGATCGTTGTGAACACCCTCCTCGCCCACCACATGCGACCCCGGCAGATGGTCGGTCAGCAGGCGGGTCAGGCGGCGTTCCGCATCCAGATCGGCCACCGTCACCAGGTCGCCGGGCTTCTTCTCCATGATATCGCCCGTGGCGAGCGCCTGATACCGTGGCAGGACGTCCTGCTCGGCGGCTTCGCGCAGGAATTCGCAAACACGGTCGAGGTCGGGATGCATACGGAGGGGGAACCTGTGCTGGAAAAGACAAAGGGCCGCGCAACGAGCGCGGCCCTTATGTACAGGATTGTGAGCGCGAGGACTACATGCCCATGCCGCCCATGCCACCCATGCCGCCCATATCGGGCATGGCCGGGGCGTCGCCCTTGGGCTCCGGCAGGTCGGCGACCATCGCTTCGGTCGTCACCAGCAGGCCCGCGACCGACGCGGCGTCCTGCAGTGCGGTCCGCACCACCTTCGCCGGATCGATGATGCCCGCCTTGACCAGATCGACATACTTGCCGCTCTGAGCGTTGTAGCCGAAGTTGGCATCCTTGCTTTCCAGCAACTTGCCAGCGACCACGGCGCCGTCTTCACCGGCGTTCTCCGCGATCTGCTTCGCCGGGGCCTGGATCGCGCGGCGCACGATCTCGACACCGACGCGCTGGTCGTCATTCGACGGCTTCAGCGAGGAAAGCGACTTCGTCGCGTAAAGCAACGCCGTGCCGCCGCCGGGGACGATGCCCTCTTCGACAGCCGCCCGCGTCGCGTTCATCGCGTCCTCGACCCGGTCCTTGCGCTCCTTCACCTCGACTTCCGTCGCACCGCCGACGCGGATCACCGCAACGCCGCCGGCCAGCTTCGCCAGGCGTTCCTGCAGCTTCTCCCGGTCGTAGTCCGACGAGGTCTCCTCGATCTGCGCCCGAATCTGGCCGCAGCGGGCCTCGATGTCCTTGCGCTTGCCCGCACCGTCGACGACCGTCGAGTTGTCCTTGTCGATCGACACCCGCTTCGCCGAGCCCATCATGTCCAGCGTGACATTCTCCAGCTTGATCCCGAGGTCCTCGGAAACCACCTGGCCGCCCGTCAGCACCGCGATGTCCTGTAGCATCGCCTTGCGGCGATCGCCGAAGCCCGGTGCCTTCACCGCCGCGACCTTCAGACCGCCGCGCAGCTTGTTGACCACTAGGGTCGCCAGCGCCTCGCCTTCGATGTCCTCGGCGATGATCAGCAGCGGCTTGCCCGACTGCACCACCGCTTCCAGCACCGGCAGCATCGGCTGCAGGTTCGTCAGCTTCGATTCGTGCAGCAGGATGAACGGGCTTTCCAGCTCGCACACCATCTTCTCGGCGTTGGTGATGAAATACGGCGACAGGTAACCGCGGTCGAACTGCATGCCCTCGACCACGTCGAGTTCGGTCTCAAGGCTCTTCGCCTCTTCCACCGTGATCACGCCTTCGTTGCCGACCTTGTCCATCGCCTTCGCGATCATGTCGCCAATTTCTTTTTCGCCATTGGCCGACACCGTGCCGACCTGGGCGACTTCACTGCCGGTCTTGACCGGTTTCGCGCGTTTGCCGATGTCCGCGATGACCTTCTCCGTCGCGAGGTCGATGCCGCGCTTGAGGTCCATCGGGTTCATGCCGGCGGCAACCGCCTTGACGCCTTCGCGCACGATCGCCTGCGCCAGAACCGTGGCGGTCGTCGTGCCGTCGCCGGCGATGTCGTTGGTCTTGCTCGCGACTTCGCGCACCATCTGGGCGCCCATGTTCTCGAACTTGTCCTTAAGCTCGATCTCCTTGGCGACGGTCACGCCGTCCTTGGAGATGCGCGGCGCGCCGAACGATTTGTCGAGAACCACGTTGCGGCCTTTCGGACCCAACGTGACCTTGACCGAATCCGCCAGAATATCTACGCCCCTGAGCATGCGATCGCGGGCATCGGTCGAAAATTTAACTTCTTTAGCAGCCATTTGCGTTGCTTTCCTTCTTGCCTATCCGAGCGGTCACGGCCTCAGCCGATGACGCCCATGATGTCGCTTTCCTTCATGATCAACAGATCTTCACCGTCGACCTTCACTTCGTTGCCCGACCATTTGCCATACATAATGCGGTCGCCTTTCTTGACGTCCAACGGCACAACACGGCCTTCTTCCGTCCGGGCGCCCTGGCCGACGGCAACGATTTCGCCTTCCGACGGCTTCTCTTTCGCCGTATCGGGAATGATGATGCCGCCAGCCGTCTTCTCTTCGGATTCCAGCGGGCGAACGACGACACGGTCATGCAGAGGCCTGATCTTCATGCGGCTCTCTCCTTCTTTGTCTTATGTGCTTCGAATGGGTTGATTGATGCGCTATTAGCACTCTTGCTCATCGAGTGCCAAAGCATATAGGGAGCCGGCGCCGGCGTGTCAACGGTCCGGCCGCGCTTCCTGGGTCTTTCCGAGCGACTTAATCCGGAAACGATGCTCGAACCGCGATACATCGGCCGGATCCAATGCCACGCCGATCACGGCATAGTCGTCCTCCTCGGCGCGATCCATGACCCGACCATGGGCGTAAAGCCACGCGAGGGCCGCACCGTCGGAGAGATCCAGCCGATATTGCTGGTAGGATCGTGCCTCGGACAGCAACTCCGCGAGCCGGTCTAGGAGCGTATCGCATCCCTCCCCCGATACGGCGGACAGCGCGACAGCGTCATCGTCCCGCGCGACGCGCGCGCCGACGACATCTTTCTCATCCGCGTCCAACAGATCGATCTTGTTCAGGATCTCCAGCCGGCGCTGATCCGGATCCAGCCCCATTTCGGCGAGCACGCTCAACACATCGGCGTTCTGCGCATCGGATTCCGGATGCGAGATATCCCGCACGTGCAGGATGACGTCCGCCTCGGCAACCTCTTCCAAGGTTGCGCGAAACGACGCCACGAGTTGCGTCGGCAACTGCGAGATGAACCCGACGGTATCGGACAAGATGATCTGATGCCCCGACGGCAACGTCACGGACCGCATGGTCGGGTCGAGGGTCGCAAACAAAAGGTCTTCCGCGTAGGCGGTGCCGCCGGAAAGCCGATTGAAAAGGGTCGATTTACCGGCGTTGGTATACCCAACCAGGGCGACCACCGGATACGGCACCTTTTTGCGCGCCTTGCGATGCAGTCCACGCGTCCGCTTTACGCTTTCCAATTCCTTTTTGAGCCGACCGATCCGCTGATCGATCAATCGCCGGTCGATTTCAAGCTGGCTTTCGCCCGGGCCGCCGAGGAAACCGTGACCGCCGCGCTGCCGTTCCAGATGGGTCCAGCTTCGTACGAGGCGCGACCGTTGATAGGTCAGCGCGGCCAATTCCACCTGCAGGCTGCCTTCATGCGTTCGCGCCCGAGCACCGAAGATTTCGAGGATCAGACCCGTTCGGTCGATCACCTTCGCGGACAACTGTTGCTCCAGGTTGCGCTGCTGCACCGGCGTCAGCGCCGTGTCGACAATGACGATGTCGACCTCAAGCGCCTCGATCAAATCCTTGAATCGCTCGATGACGCCGCGCCCCAGGAACGACGACGGAATCACCCGCGCCAATTTCACCGTTTCGCTATGGGCTACTTCCAGGTTGATGGCCGCGGTCAGGCCGACGGCTTCCGCGAGTTGAGACTCGGCGCTGCGGCGGCGCACGGATGCGGTCCCGCCCGTTCGACGAACGTCGGGACAAATGACGAGCGCGCGCCCGATCGAGCGCGCGTCCCCATGCGCAACACCATTGAGATTTTTCGCGTTATCCTCGGTCAGCTTAACCGTCACCGTCCTCGGGTTTCGATTCAAACAACTGCACGGGCTGCGCCGGCATTACCGTCGAAATGGCATGCTTATAGACCAACTGCGAATGCGCGTCGCGGCGCAGCAAGACGCAGAAGTTGTCGAACCAGGTAATGATTCCTTGCAATTTTACGCCGTTAACTAAAAAAATGGTAACCGGCATCTTGGCCTTGCGGACGTGATTGAGGAACACGTCCTGCAAATTCTGGCCTTTCTCCGAAGACATGGATTAAGTCCCTTTGTTGTCGTTGGGGCCTTATACGAACCCGGCAACTAGTAGTGCGTCGCAATCATATGGCCCTTACGGAAGAAACTGCAATAACTGTTCGGACTGCGGCAGGCACTTTACAACGTGATGACGTGACTCGCTAGCTCTATGCACGAGCGAAAATGAACCCTTGGTTGAAAGTCGTTAAATTCGTCTTCCACGGGATGCTCTCGCCGAACCAGGACCGGAACGCAGTTTGTGCAGTACGCGATCTCCATGTCGACACCGGAATCGCCGACAAACCATACCTCCGGCCCCGCCGCGATACCGCTGCCGGCAAGCGCCATATGCAATGGATCTTCTGCCGGTTTGTCGTGCGCCGCGTCGCCGGCCCCGACCACGTTGTGGAAGTATCGATCCCAGTCGAGATGCGCAGCTTCCTGCCGAAGGTACCGTCCCGTCTTGTTGCTCACGACGGCAAGGCAAAGTCCCGCATCATGAAATGTACGCAGCATCTCCGTCGCACCGGAAGTTGGTGCCAAGCGTTCCAAGTGCAGCCGCTCGAACGCATCGTAAAATATCTCGCCAGCCCGTTCCCATTCATCGCCGAACAGCTTCGGAAACGACTCGCGCATCGAGTAGCGCACGCGTTCGCGGGTTTCCTCGAGAGTCCACGGCACATGTCCCATCGCGGTGAAGGTTACCTCCAGCGCCGCGTGGATCGTCGTCCAGCTGTCGACCAAGGTGTTGTCCCAATCGAATACGACGGCCTTCGGCCTTGGGATCTGTGGTGGCGCTGCCGGCATGCCGGACTCAGGCGGATATCGGACCGGCGCCATCCTCCGGTGCGGATTCGCCGTTGCAATATGCCATGTAGCTTTCGAGGATGCGTGTGCTGATGGTGCCAGGATGGCCGTTGCCGATCACGGCATCGTCGATCTGTACGACCGGCGTCGCGAAGGATGTTGCGCTCGACGTGAAGGCCTCGCGCGCATTTTGCGCCTCCTCGACGGTAAACGCACGTTCCTCGAACTCGATTCCCTCCTCCTCGGCGATCCGCAGGATCGTCATTCGGGTGATGCCGTTGAGAATGTCGTGCGTCGCCGGCCGCGTCACCAGCTTGCCGTCCTTGGTCACGATCCAAGCATTGCTGGACGTTCCTTCGGTCACGTTCCCGTCCGCATCGACCTGCCACCCTTCGTAGGCGCCGGCGCGGGCCGCTTCGGTCTTGCCGATACAGTTCGGCAGCAGCGAGACCGTCTTGATGTCGCAGCGTTGCCAACGGATGTCCGGCACCGTCACGACCTTAACCCCGTCGGAGAATTTGGGCTGGCCGGCGAAGTTGGCCTTGCGCGTGGTCATCACGACGCTCGGCGTGCAGGGCGGATCGGGAAACTTATGATCCCGCGGCGACACGCCTCGGGTGATCTGCATATAGAGCAACCCGTTCTCGACACCGTTGCGGCGGACCAATTCCCGCATCACCATCTGCAAGACGGTGCGCGTCATCGGCATCGGGATCTCGATCTCGGACAACGACCGTTCCAGCCGGTCCAGATGGGGGCCCTCGTCGACCATGCGACGGTTGACAATCGTCACGACCTCATACACGCCATCCGAAAACTGATATCCACGGTCTTCGATATGGACCGCGGCGGCGCCGTGCTGGACATACCGGCCGTTTACGTAAGCGAATCTAGGCATCTCAGCCCTTTCCCAAATGTCGATGTAATAGCGGCGACGCGCCTTCCCCGCCCTGGCATTAGAAGAATTCGAGCCGCACGGCAAAGAGTTTTTCGACCTTCCGTACCGAACCAGCGGTCGCAAGCAGAATGACCCGGTCCTGGGCGCGAACGTCGGTGTCGCCGCGTGGGATGATCACCACGCCGTCGCGCACGATCGCGCCGATGATCACGCCCGACGGCAGCTTGCCGTCGCGAATCTTCGACCCGACCAACGGCGAGGTTTCGAGCGCCTCGGCCTCGATGATCTCGCCGAACCCGTCGCGCAGAGAATGGACCGCCCGGATCCGGCCGCGCCGGACATGCTGCAGAATGGTGGATACGGTGATCGCCCGCGGATTCACGAGCACATCGATACCCAGCGTCGTTACCAACGAGGAATAGGTCGTCTTGTTGGCGAGTGCGATCGTCCGTTCGACGCCATAGCGCTTCGCCAGCAACGATCCGAGGATGTTGGTTTCGTCGTCGTCGGTTACGGCAACCACCGTGTCGGCCGATCGGATGTTGATCTCCTCGAGAATGTCCGAATCCAGGCCGTCGCCGTTCGTCACCATCGTATCGGGCAACAGCGCGGCAACCTTGCGCGCGCGAAGTTGATCCCGCTCGATGATGCGCGCGGACATGTCGGGATTGGCCTCGATCAGCTTCGCGAGATTGAGGCCAATATTGCCGCCGCCGAGAATGACGAGCCGGTGCACTTCCTGTTCCTCATACCCGAACGCGGCCAGCGCGCGCGGCACATGCGCCGTATCGGCCGCGAAATAGACCTCGTCGCCCGGCAGCATCTGGTCGGTCGATTTCGGCACATAGGCGTTGTCCTCATGCACGATGCCGACGATCACGATATGCAAATCGGGGAACAGTTCCGTCAGTTGCCGCAGCGGGGTGTGGACGATCGGGCAATCCTCGGTGCAGCGCACCCCGATCACCCGCACCTTGTCGTCGGCCAATGGAATCATGTCGAACGCGCCCGGCACGGCAAGGCGCCGGGAAATCGCCTGCGCCACCTCGATCTCCGGCGAGATGATCACGTCGATCGGCATGTGGTCGCGGCTGAACAGATCGGCCCACATGGGTTCCAGGAAACTCTGCTGGCGAATCCGGGCGATCTTGGTCGGTACGTTGAACAACGAGTGCGCGACCTGGCAGGCCACCATGTTGACCTCGTCGGCGAATGTCACCGCGATGATCATGTCCGCGTCCGCGGCCCCGGCATTCTCCAGCACGTCGGGTTGCGACGCATTGCCGACGAAGGCCTGCACATCCAAAGATTCGTTCACCTGGCCAATCAGCTCATAGGACTGATCGATGACGGTCACGTCGTTCTGTTCCCCGGCGAGATAGGATGCAATGTGGTAGCCGACCTGACCGGCTCCGCCAATTATTACCTTCATCGGCGATATTCCAGACGATAATCAGGCACTGGTCTTCTGCGCCCGTTCAGAGTTATGCACACCCAGACCCTTCAGCTTGCGATGCAAGGCGGCGCGGTCCATGCCGACAAAACCCGCGGTCCGGCTGATGTTGCCGCCGAACCGGGCGAGATGGAATGTCAGATACTGCCGCTCGAAATCCTCGCGGGCTTCGCGCAACGGTTGGTTCATTATCCCGAGCGACGCATCCGACCGCAGGAATTCCGGCGATCCGCCGCCAATCGCCTCGGCAACGGCGTCCGCACCCACCGAGGCATCGATGTCACCGACGGTCGGCAGCAGCAGCCGTTCGATCACGTTCACCAGTTCCCACACATTGCCGGGCCATTCGTAGGCCTGCAGAGCGATCAACGCCTCCTCCGACAGCGACCGCGGCGGACGGCCTTTCGCCGATGCGGCCCGCGCCATCAATTCGGTCGACAACTCCGGTATATCGGCGCGCCGGACTCCTAAGGGCGGCACGCTCAACGGCACCACGTTGAGGCGATAGTACAGATCCTCGCGGAACATTCCCGCTTCGATCTCGCGGGTGAGGTCCCGGTTGGTGGTCGCGATCACCCGCACGTCCACTTCGACCCAGCCCGCTCCGCCGATCCGGTTGAACCGCGGCTTGTGCAAGACGCGCACGATCTTGGCCTGGGTCTCGAGGGGCATATCCGCCACCTCGTCGAGCAGCAAGGTGCCGCCATGCGCCTGTTCCAACACGCCGACGGTACGCGCGGTCTTTTCGGTCGCTTCGACACCGAACAATTCAGTCTCCAGCCGGTCCGGCTCCAGCCCCGCACAGTTCAGAACGACGAACGGACCGGCGGCGCGAGCCGAACGATCGTGGAGCAGTTGCGCGACCACGCTTTTGCCCGACCCCGGCGATCCGGTGATCAAAACCCGGCTGTCGGTCGGCGCGACTTTTTCCAACGCCTGCCGCAGCTGTGCGATGGCCGGTGAATTGCCGGTCAAATCGTTCAACCGGTCGCCGACCTGCTTTTGCAATTCCTGATTTTCGCGTCGCAGACGATTGTCTTCCACCGCCCGCGAAATGGTATGCAGCAGAACCTCCGACTTGAACGGCTTCGTCAGGAAGTCATACGCCCCCATCTTCGTCGCGCGCACCGCCATGTCGAATGTCGCGTGCCCGCTGATCATCAGAACCTGCTGGTCGGGATTGTCTCGACGGATGATTTCGAGCATTTGAAGTCCGTCGTACTGACTGTTCTGCAGCCAGACGTCGAGAATGATCAGGTTCGGCTGCCGCGCTTCGATCGCGGCGAACGCTTCGCTGCTGCTGCCGGCTTCACGCGTCTCATATCCTTCGTCCTCGAGGATGCCGGCGATCAACTTACAGATATCGGCTTCGTCATCGACAATAAGAATGTCGTTGGCCATATGGCCTTACCTCCCTGGGGCCACAGTCATGCCGTGTCCCTGCGTATCCAGCGCCTCCTGCACCTGCTCAGCCGTTGCGGGCGCCCCTTTGAATTCCAGGCGGACATTAGCTCCACCGTCGGGCGCATCCTCCAAAAGCAGCTGACCACCATGGTCTTCCATTATTTTCTTAACAATGGCAAGGCCAAGACCCGTCCCTTTTCGTCGCGTCGTGAAATAGGGCTCGGTCAAACGTTCGCGCGCTGACTCCGGTAATCCCTTACCGTCGTCCTGCACTTCGATGAAGGTGCGGCCATCGTCCACGCCGAGCCGCACGTCGATATGCCCTTTGGCCGTGCCGTCGCCCTGGCGCGCCTCGATCGCTTCCGCGGCGTTCAATATTAGATTCGTCAAAGCCTGACTGATCTGCCGTCCGTCGCACTGATAGTAGAGCGCATCCTCCGGCAATTCCGTCGAGAACGTTACCTCGGGATACGCGTTGCGCTGCAGAAAGACCGCCTGCCGGCAGAGATCGGAGAGGTTCTCCAACCGCATGACCGGTTCGGGCACGCGCGCAAAACTCGAGAACTCATCGACCATACGGCCAATGTCGCCGACATGCCGCACGATCGTCTCGGTGCAGGTGACGAAGGTATCCCGGTCGCTGGTGATTTCCCCGAGATACTTGCGCTTCAACCGTTCCGCCGACAGTTGGATCGGGGTCAAAGGATTGCGAATTTCGTGCGCGATTCGGCGCGCGACATCGGCCCAGGCGGCCTTGCGCTGCGCGGCCACGAGATCCGACACGTCGTCGAACGTTACGACGAATCCCTTGATCTCATCGTTTTCCCGCTCGACGGTGATTCGCGCCAACAGCGTGCGGTTTTCCTTCGAACGCTGTAGCTGAATTTCGGCTTCGATGGGACGGCTGCCGCGCTGCATCTGCGCCTGCCGCAGCAGATCGGCCATTTCCGGCACCGCCTCGCCAAGTTCACGGCCGACCATCCGGTCCGCCGTCACGCCCAACAGTTCCGTCGCGGACAAGTTCGGCAGGTTGACCCGGCCGCGCTCGTCGAGACCGATGACACCGGCGGAGACGCCTTCGAGGACAGCTTCAGTGAAGCGGCGGCGTTGATCGAGTTGGCGGTTCGCCTCCAGCAGTTCCTGCCGGTTCTGCTCGAGATCGTTGGTCATCCGGTTGAACGCCCGGCTCAGCGATCCGATTTCGTCCGGCGCGTTGGCCTCGGGCACGCGGGCGGACAGGTCACCGGCGCGCACCCGCTCGGTGGCGGCGATCAGCGCACTCAACGGCCGCGACAGTTGCGTCGCCATCAGCAAGCCGACCCATGACGCCGCCAATGTCATCACCAGCGCGATGCCGGCAAACACCAGCGCGAAACTGATCTGCATCCCGGCGCGCTGAAATTCGAGCCGTTCGAACCGCTCGACCGCGCCGCGCGTGCGCGTCGTATGCGCGGACACCTTCGGATCGATGACCCGACCGACATACAGGAACATGTCGAGGAAACCTTCAAGACGGATCAGCGCCCGGACACGGTCGTCGTCGGACCCGGTGACGATCGCCACCTCGCCCTTGCGCGCCCGCTCCAACGCCGACGGCGGGATCGGGTCTATTTCCAGCATGTAGGCGAACCCGGAACGACCGCGCACCGCGCCGTTGCCGTCGAACACCACCGCCTCGGACAATTCGCGAATACGCGACTGAAAGTCGACGATACGGTTGAACAGCGCCGGATTATTCTCGAGCGCCGCCGCGTCGCGGCTGAGATCCTTCGCCATCGCCAGCACTTCGGCGCGAATGGTTTGCTTGTGTTCGTGCAGGTAGGCCTCGGCCACCGCAACCGATTCGTTCAACGCCGTGCGGACCTGGCCGCTCAGCCACGACTGCAGTCCGAAGTTGAAGAACAGGATCGATGCAACCGCGACAATGATCGCCGGTACGACAGAGACGAAACCGAACAGCAAGACCAGGCGGACATGCAGCCGCGATCCCGCGGACCCCCGCCGCCGCTCGACCCACAACGCGACGACGCGCCATGCGATGACGACCGCCAATAACAATAGAACGATGAGATCGGCATACAGCCAAAGCAGCACTTGGTCGGGGCCTGCCCCGAACGGCGGCAGGCCGCGAATAGCAGCATAGGTTCCCGAAATGGCGATTACCGCGGCGACCGCGAGCGACACCGCCAGGGTTCGCCCAAGGTGAATGCCCTGCGCCCAAGCCATTATGCGATCCATAAGACGGGGCGTTGATGAGCCTGGCTGTTCGGTTGCGCTCATGCGAAGGCTCGGACCGTGTCGTGAATGCAAGCGTCGGCTGCCGCGGAAACCCGCGAAAATCCCGAAACCGCCGGGCGTTCAATACGCACCGGCTGCCTACGAGCGCGGCTATTGGGACCCGCGGACGACCTTTATGTCAAGCTCGCGTATCTTCTTGCGCAGCGTGTTGCGGTTCAACCCCAAGAGCTGGGCGGCTTTAACCTGATTCCCGCGTGTTGCGGACAGGCTGAGTTGGATGAGCGGTCGCTCCATTTCGTGCAGCACCCGGTCATAGAGACCCGATGCCGGCAACGCGCCTTCATGGGCGTCGAAATACGACTTCAAGTGCCGCTCGATGGCCTCGGACAAGCTCTCGTCCTGGATCGCGCGATCACGATCCGATGCATCCGGGATATCGGCGAGTTCCGCCTCGACGACATCCACCGTGATCGTTTCCTGGGAATAGAGAGCCGCGAAGCGGCGCACAACATTCTCAAGCTCGCGGACATTGCCTGACCAGCGGTGCCGTTTCAGGCGCTCCATCGCATCGCCGTCGATCGTCTTCGCCGGTAGCCCCTCGGCCGACGCATTGCCCAGGAAATGCCGCACCAAGTCGGGAATGTCGTCGGCGCGCTCGCGCAGCGGCGGCAAGCGCAGCGGCACCACGTTGAGCCGGTAGTAGAGATCTTCCCGAAACAGACCCTGCGACACGAGAGTCGTCAGATCCCGATGGGTCGCCGCCACGATCCGGACGTTGGCGCGAATGGGCGTGCGCCCGCCGACCGTGGTGAACTCGCCTTCCTGCAGGACCCGCAACAACCGGGTCTGGGCCTCGAGCGGCATATCGCCGATTTCGTCAAGAAAGAGCGTGCCGCCCTCGGCCTGCTCGAAGCGGCCGGCATAACGGGTATTCGCGCCGGTAAAGGCGCCCTTCTCGTGCCCGAACAGCTCGCTCTCGATCAGCTCACGCGGGATCGCCGCCATGTTCACCGCGACAAACGCGCCATTCCGCCGTTTTCCGTAATCGTGCAAGGCCCGCGCGACGAGTTCCTTACCGGTACCGGATTCGCCGTTGATCAGCACCGTCAGATCGGTCGACATGAGACGGGCCAAGACCCTGTAGATCTCCTGCATCGCCGCGGACCGGCCGATCAACGGTAAGTGTTCCTGCATCTCTTCGGAGACGGGCTCGAGACTTGTGTCCGAGGCGGACTCGGTCAACGCGCGTTTCACCACATTGATCAATTCGTTCAAATCGAACGGTTTCGGCAGGTACTCGAAGGCGCCGCGTTCGGCCGCCTGGACCGCGGTCAAGAGCGTGTTTTGCGCGCTCATGGCGATGACGCGGATATCCGGCCGCCGCTTGCGAATCTGCGGGATGAGGTCCAACCCGTTGCCATCGGGCATGATCACGTCCGTGATCACAAGATCGCCCTCACCCTCGTTGACCCAGCGCCACAGGGTGGCGGCATTGCCGGTCGACCGCACATGATGCCCGGCACGTCCGAGCGCCTGCGTCACTACGGTGCGTATGGCGCGATCGTCGTCCGCGACCAGGATAACCGACTCACTCATCGCGATACTCCGAAGATTTCATGACCGGCAGCATCACGCTGAACAGGGTCCGCCGCGCCCGACTCTCCACGTCGATCACCCCGCCATGTTCACCAACCAGCTTCGCCACGAGGGCGAGGCCCAACCCGGACCCGCCAGGCTTGGTCGAAATGAAAGGATCGAAGATCTGGCGCCGCAAATCTTCTGGAATTCCCGGGCCGTTGTCTTGAACGCCCACGACCAACGGAAGGTCAACCCGACTGTCGCTGCCGGGCACCGCAAGACGTATTCCCTGCTGGAAGGCGGTGCTGACGACAACCTCCCCATTTTCATTCGGCGTGGCTTCCACGGCATTCTTTACGAGGTTTAGGAATATTTGGATCAGTTGGTCCCGATCGCCGAATACCGGGGGCAGCGACGGGTCATAGCGTTCCTCGATCACAACGTTCCGTGCGAATCCGGACCGGGCCAACCGAATCACGTGTTCGAGCACCTCGTGAATGTTGACGGCGCTGCGTTCGACCGGCGGCCGGTCGGAAAACACCTCGAACCGGTCGACCAGCTTGCAGATACGATCGACCTCATCGACGATGAGCTGCGTCAACTCGCGGTTTTGGCCGCCCGCCTCGCCCTCAAGCAACTGGGCCGCACCGCGCACCCCGGAAAGCGGATTCTTGATTTCATGCGCCAGCACGGCAGCCATCGCTGTCACCGAGCGCGCGGCATCGCGATGGATCATCGATTGATCGATCCGCCCGGCCATCGACCGTTCGTGCAGGGTAATCAGGACACTGTCCCCCTCTTCGCCGAACGGCGCCGCGTCTATCGCGACCGTGTGGGTTCCGATCCGCGGCGTCGACAGGCGAATCCCGGTTTCGGACATGCTGTAGCCGCGCCGCCGGATCTTATGCACCAAGGCCAACATCGGGCTGTCCTGCGGAATGATGTCTTGAAGGTTCACGCCCGCCAGCATCGCGGCGCTGCCCTGAAAGAAAT
This sequence comes from Alphaproteobacteria bacterium, assembly GCA_965228425.1. GTDB lineage: Bacteria > Pseudomonadota > Alphaproteobacteria > UBA8366 > UBA8366 > JAJFJD01. The sequence goes on from OZ245815.1 coordinate 3,211,793, forward strand.
GTTCGGCCGCCGGATTGACGAAAGTGATGTTGTCTGCTCCGTCGACCGCGAAGACGGGCACCGGCAACGCCATGACGACCGAGCTAGTGTCCGGCGCATCCGGCCGGCGTTTCGGGATTGGTTTAACGCTCGATTTCATGGTCAGGCTGCCATTCGCTCGGCCGCGGCGCCGTAAAAGGCGCTGATCGACGCTTGGACCCCAGCCGGATCGTCGATCCGATTGACCGATGCTCTGAATTCAGCGGATCCCGACAATCCTTTGGAATACCAACAGATATGTTTCCGCGCGATTCGGCTGCCCTGACGTTTGCCATAATGCCGAAGCATGTCGTCGTAATGCGCCAACACGATCTCCCGCTGCTCGGCAACGCCGGGATCCGCGGGTACCGGCCGGCCATCGAGCACCGCGTCGACCTGACCAATAAGCCAGGGTTTTCCTTGTGCGCCGCGGCCGATCATGACCCCGTCGGCGCCGGATGCCCGTAAACACGCGTCAGCGGACGATGCGTCGGTGATATCGCCATTGGCGACCACGGGAATGGTCACGGAGTCCTTCACCGACCGGATAAACGCCCAATCGGACACTCCCTTATAGAATTGACAGCGCGTACGGCCATGCACGGTAATCATCTGAATGCCGCAGTCTTCCGCTATCCTGGCGAGCCGCGGGGCGTTCCGGCATGACTCGTCCCACCCGGTGCGCATCTTCATCGTCACGGGAACGTCGACGGCGGCCACCGTGGCCTCCATGATCCGCCCGGCCAGCGCCACGTCCCGCATGATCCCGGAGCCGCAGAGTTTGTTGACGACGCGCTTGGCGGGACAGCCGAAGTTGATGTCGATCACCGCGGCCCCTCGATCCACGTTGAGCCGGGCCGCCTCGGCCATGGTGTCGGGATCGGCCCCGGCAAGCTGAACCGCCATCGGGAACTCTTCGGTGCAATCCGTTGACATCTTACGCATTTCGTCGCGCACTTCGCGGATCATCGCATCGCTGGCGATCATCTCGGACACGACCATACGCGCACCCAAACGGCGCGCGAGCCGCCGGAACGGTGCGTCGGTAACGCCGGACATGGGGGCCAAGATCACCCGAGTGCGGGTTTCAAGCGGGCCGATATTTATGCTCAAAATTTAATCAATTCTAATTAGTGATCAATCAATGAGCATAATAGCGATTTTCTTCGCGCCCGCAACGAATTTCGGAACACCATTCAACCCAGAAGGGCGCGGCAGGATGCCGCAATCGGAACCATGACTGTCAAGCAATCAGGACATCGGTCACAAATTTGACACCGGGATACCCCAGCGTGATCAGCAAATACCCGACCAACACGAACCGCGCCGCTTGCCGGCCCCGGACGCCGATCCTGTAATGGGCGATCAATAATGCACCGATTACCGCGAAAGCGAGAAAACTGAAAAATGTTTTATGATCAAACGTCAAGAAAACACCATCAAGCGTATACTGAAGCACGATGCCGCTGACGATGCCGAGTCCCAGCACGGCCTCCGCGGCCAACAGCAAACTCAGCTCGAGCCGCTCCGAATCGGCCGCGGACGGCAAGCGATCCAAGATCGGAAACCGCTTTTTGCGGCGCAGCGCAGCCTCATGCACCACGACCGCCGCCCCGGCGATCGCGGCCAACGTCAACAGGACGTACGTGAAAACCGACGTCGTGATGTGCATGACGATCCACGCCGGCGGCTGTCCCTGCAGGGTTTCCGCCGTTGTGCTGCCCCAAACCGCCGCACTCAACGACAGGATCAGCAAATAGGGCATCAAGAGACAGGAAAGCCGATGCGCGTTCCGGGTCAGCGCCGACAGCATGAGAAAAACCAGCAAACATCCGCCAATCGTCACCCATAGGGCCGCGGCGAACCCGGTTTGCCAACCGGCCTGAACGAAACGGGCGCAGATAACAACTGGCCCCGCAGCCGCCAACAGGAATAAACCCCAAAATATAGCATTCTTTTCCGGCTTGCCCCACACGACCCACAGCGTCGCCGGCGCCAGAGCCAACGCCGCCATCAGATTGTGAACCAGGGGATCATCCATCGCGTGGACCCTACCATGCTTTGCCCGACGATCGTCGCCAACCTTGGCAACTCGGATCTTTGCCGCCAATATGCCCGCGATTTCGACGCCATCAAGCTAAATTCGAGGTTTCGCGCATGACAGGCACAGTCGCCCTCGTCCTCGCCGGCGGAAGAGGCACCCGTGCCGGTGGCGGCGTGCCGAAGCAATATCGCGATATCGGCGGCGTTCCGATGCTGCGGCGCACGCTCGCGGCCTTCGCCGATCACCCCGACATCGATGCCGTCCGCGCCGTGATCCATCCCGACGACACCGGCCTGTATCAAGATACGGTACATGGTTTGGAGCTTTTGAAGCCGGTTTTTGGCTCAGATTCTCGTCAAGGATCATCTTATAATGGATTGTTAAGTATTAATAAAATTAATCCATATACTGTGCTTATTCAGGATGCGGCACGCCCCTTCACCGATCATGCGACCGTCCGCCGGATCATCGACTCGCTGGCAACAAGCCCGGCCGCGATCGCCGCGGTGCCGGTCATCGACACCATCAAGCGCAGTGACGCGCAGGAACGCGTTTCAGGCACCGTGGAGCGCGCTGGCCTGTGGCGGGCGCAAACACCTCAAGGATTTCGTTACAAGGCCATCCTGGACGCCCACACGGCCGTGAAGGACCAGGAACTGACCGACGATGCGGGCGTCGCCGAGGCGACGGGCATGCCGGTACAGCTCGTGATGGGGCACGAGAACAACATCAAGGTCACCACCGAGGAAGACTTCATGCGTGCGGAAACGATCCTCCGGGAAACCGCCGGCGGCAGCGAGACAGCCGAAACCCGTCTTGGCACCGGATTCGACGTCCATCGCTTCGAGCCGGGCGATCATGTCACCATCTGCGGTGTCGATATCCCCCATTCGGCGCGCCTCAAGGGGCATTCGGACGCCGATGTCGGTCTGCACGCCATCACCGATGCCCTCTTCGGCGCTCTTGCGGAAGGGGATATCGGCGACCACTTCCCGCCGAGCGATCCGCAATGGAAATCGGTGGATTCGGCGATTTTCCTCGCCAAGGCCGCTGAACGAGTGCGCGCGCGGCGGGGCGTCATCACCAGTTTGGACGTCACGATCATCTGCGAACTGCCCAAAATCGGCCCGCACCGCGCCGCCATGCGCCACCGGATTGCTGAGATCTGCGAGATCGACCCGGGTCGGGTCAGCGTGAAAGCCACGACAACCGAGGGCCTGGGCTTCACCGGCCGGGCGGAAGGCATCGCGGCGCAGGCCGCGGCGGCCATCCGACTGTAAAACCATGACGAAATCCAGCCTTTCGCCGTTCCACCCCGCCTCGCTGTCGGCGACCGCCTGCGGAATCGGATACCTGCCCATCGCACCCGGCACCTGGGCCAGCGCCGCCGCCCTCGTCCCGGCCTGGTTCATCGCTGACCGGTTCGGCCCGCTCGCGTTGATCCCCGCGGCCCTCTTGGCGTTGGCCCTGGGTCTGTGGGCCACCGCCCACATCCAGCGCACGACCGGCGAAAAGGATCCGGGCCGGATCGTGATCGACGAGGTCGCGGGCCAGTGGATCGCGCTCATCCCGGTTTGGCCGCTCGACCCGTGGCTCTCCGCAGCGGGTTTCTTCGCCTTCCGCCTTTTCGACATCCTGAAGCCGTGGCCGGCAAGCTGGTGCGACCAAAAACTGCCCGGCGCGCCGGGCGTCATGCTCGACGATATCGTCGCCGGCATCTACGCTGCAATCGTCGTGTTCGGGCTTACATTCGTCATCTGATGGAATGATTAATGTTATACACCAGTAATTTGCAAATTGATGCTGAGAAATTACTTAAGATTTGTGAAGGCAAAGGCCTGAAGATCGCGACGGTCGAATCTTGCACCGGCGGCCTGCTTGCCGGCCTCCTGACCGCGGTCCCTGGCTCCTCGGCCGTCGTCGAGCGCGGGTACGTGACCTACTCGAACGAGGCCAAGTCGGAAGAGGTCGGCGTCGACCCCGCCCTCATCGAAACGCACGGCGCCGTCAGCCGCGAGGTTGCCGAGGCGATGGCGATGGGCGCCCTCGATCATGCCCCGGTCGATCTGACCGCAAGCATCACCGGCGTGGCCGGACCCGGCGGCGGGACCGCCGAAAAACCGGTCGGGTTGGTCTATGTCGGCGCCGCACTGCGCGGCATCGGTGCCGAGGTTCGGGAGAACCGCTTCGGCGGCGACCGCGACGCCATCCGCGCGGACTCCGTCCGGGTCGCCCTCGAAATGCTGCTTACGCTCGCCGAGCGGCATTGACCAAGGCAAGCAATTCCGCCATCGGGTGCCCTTCCCGGTCTGCATAAGGGCGCAAATGCCCTTCCCAGTCGTCAAACACCTCGAAAAAAGCCGACGGATGGCGCAATTCCAGCCAGGGCAAGGCGCGCAGCCGGCGCACCACCTCCGGCAGATCGCCCGCGGTCGTATCGTCAAGCACTTGATCCAGATAAAACAACGCGTTGGCGTGAAAACTAAAAGCCCATAGCAGGATCGCGGCAACCTCGGCGGCGCGCCCGCTGTTGGCGACACTGAATTGCACCTGATCCAGCAGAACAGCCCGGTTATGCCCCTCAATCAGAAGGCAAATGCGGGCCGTACCGTCCTCGGTATCGCCGTCACGGCGGGCAAAAAACAGCACTTTTTCGACGGGAGTCAGGGATTCCGAGCTCAGCAGCTCCAACACCCGTTGGCTGGCGAACAAGGTCTCATACGCCGACGGCCGGTCGATCCGGCGGAGGGTGACGGTCTCGCGCTCGGCGTCCTCGTCGAATTCGACGCCCGCGCCAGCCAGCGCCGTCTCGATCCGGTCGAGCGTGCTGCTGCGCGGATCGCCGACACCCCGTTCGATGTTGTTCAGCGTCGCCAGCGAGACGCCGGCCGCACGCGCCAGATCGGATTGCTTCGCCCCGATGAGCGCCCGCGCTGCCCGAATTTGCGACGGGCTCATGCCGTCTCCGCCTCCCCACCATCCCTGAGACAAAATTCACAAAACGGTCCCGGGGCCGATATAATTATATATTATACCTAATATACTAGGGATAACTACGTCTGTCAGCGCGCTGTTCGCCTAGATATTGTAGCCGCGGCAAGCACACGCACCAGTTGTTGATGGCCCATTGTCGTCGCCCTTCTACCGTTTCGAATTCGAAATGAATAGTCTGCGGATGAAGTAGATTCTGTGCGACGATTGGACAGCCAGTGAATCCGCGACTCGGAACGACTCGATCCACCCGTGCATCTGCGCACAGGTGGATCGGTAGGAATGAATGGCTACTGGCAGTTTGGCGTAGCTATGCCGACGTGGCGGCGTGCAACGCGGCGGCGCGATCCTCAAATGCCTGGACCATGCGCCGGACCGCGTCGTCGAACAGCGGCCCCATCACCATCGCGAGCAGGCGGGACTTGAATTCGAAATCCACGTGGAAATCGAGCAGGCATCCGCCCTCGCCCGTGTCGTGGAAGACCCAGTGATTTTCGAGATACCTGAACGGGCCGTCCTCATAGGTCACGTCGATCCTGCGGTTCGGGCGATCGAGCATGACGTGGCTGATAAATCTTTCCCGTATCCCTTTGAAGCCGATGGCCAGCTCGGCCCGCAGCTCCGTCTCGGCATGGCTCAAAATGCGGGAGGCGACGCACCATGGCAGAAAGTCAGGATACTCTTCGACATCCGCCACCAGATCGAACAGGTGTTCCGGCGGATACGGAAGTTCGCGTTTTTCGGAATGGCTCGGCACGGCCCCTCGTCGGCTATCCGGCGGCGGCGGCCGTCTGCCCGTCACGGGCCTCGCGGAGGCGCCGGAAATCGTCGCCCGCGTGATAGGACGACCTGGTCAGCGGCGAGGACGCCACCATTAGGAAGCCCTTGCCCCGGGCCAGCGTCGAATAGCTGTCGAACTCGTCCGGCGTGACGAAGCGGTCGATTGCGGCATGTTTCGGCGTGGGCTGGAGATACTGCCCGATCGTGATGAAATCGACATCGGCGGCGCGCAGATCGTCCATGACCTGTGCTACCTCTTGCTTTTCCTCGCCCAAACCGACCATCAGGCCGGACTTGGTGAACAAACTCGGGTCGAGTTTCTTGACCCGGCTCAGCAGCTCGAGGCTCGTGAAATAGCGCGCGCCGGGGCGGATCGTCGGATAGAGCCGCGGCACCGTCTCGATATTATGGTTGAACACGTCCGGCCGCGCCTCGACGACGGTTTCGATCGCGCCGTCCTTGTTCATGAAATCCGGCGTCAGGATCTCGATCGTCGTGCCGGGCGACATTTCCCGTATATAACCAATGACTTGGGCGAAATGCTCCGCGCCGCCATCGGCTAGATCGTCGCGGTCGACCGAGGTGATGACCACATGCTCCAGCCCCAGCTTCGCGACGGCGGCGGCGGCATTCACCGGTTCCATCGGGTCGAGCGGATTCGGCTGCCCGGTCGCCACGTTACAGAAGGCGCAGGCGCGGGTGCAGGTATCGCCCATGATCATGAAAGTGGCGTGTTTCTTCGCCCAGCACTCGCCGATATTCGGGCATCCCGCCTCTTCGCAGACCGTGTGCAGCCCATTCTCGCGCACGATGTCGCGGGTTTCGAAATACTGCTTCGATGTCGGCGCCTTGACGCGAATCCATTCCGGCTTCCGCTGGATCGGATTGTCCGGATTGTTGCGCTTTTCCGGATGGCGCAGGCGCTCGGGAACGGAGGTCATGAAGAAGCCTTAATGCCTGTGGCTTAAGCTCGGATTAAAAGTGGATCGCGCGGTCATAGGCGTCAAGCACCGACTCATGCATCATTTCCGATAGGGTCGGATGCGGAAAGACCGCGTGCATCAGTTCCGCCTCGGTGGTCTCCAACGTTTTCGCGACGCCGTAGCCCTGGATCAGTTCGGTCACCTCGGCGCCGATCATATGCGCGCCCAATAATTCGCCGGTATCCGAATCGAAAACCGTCTTCACGAAGCCTTCAGGATCGCCGAGCGCGATGGCCTTGCCGTTGCCGATGAACGGGAACCGCCCGACCCGCACCTTGTGCCCCTTCTCCTTCGCCGCCGCCTCGGTCATGCCGACGGACGCGACCTGCGGATGGCAATAAGTGCAACCGGGAATATTCAACGTGTTGAGCGGATGCACGCCCTTTACGCCGGCGATCTTCTCGACACAGATCACCCCTTCATGCGACGCCTTGTGGGCCAGCCAGGGCGGGCCGACCAGGTCGCCGATGGCATAGACGCCCGGCTCGCCGGTCTGCAGCCATTCGTCGACCACCACATGCGCGCGGTCGACCTTCACCTTGGTGCCGTCGATGCCGATACTCTCGACATTGCCGACGATCCCGACGGCCATGATCACCCGGTCCACCGTGATGTCACTGGACTTGCCGCCGGCCTCGACCGTCGCCGTGACCGAATTCTTGCCTTTTTTCAAGGCCTTGACCGCCGCGCCGGTCATGATCTTCATGCCCTGCTTCTCGAAGGCCTTATGCGCGAAGGCGGACACTTCCTCGTCTTCCACCGGCAGCACCCGGTCGAGCACCTCGACCACCGTGACCTCGGCGCCGAGCGTGCGGAAGAAACTGGCGAATTCGATGCCGATCGCCCCGGATCCCACGACCAACAGCGATTTCGGCATGACGTCCGGCACCATGGCCTCTTTGTAGGTCCAGATCAGCTTGCCGTCCGGCTCTAGGCCCGGCAGCGTCCGCGCGCGTGCGCCGGTAGCCAGGATGACGTGTTTCGCGGTGAGATCGGCGACCGATTTGCCGTCCTTCTCGACCGCCACCTTGCGCGCCCCGGCCGACCCGCCGGCCAGCTTGCCGTAGCCGTCGAACACGGTGACCTTGTTCTTCTTCAACAGATGCGCGACACCGCCGCTCAATTGCTTGGCGACCTTGCGGGACCGGTCGACGATCTTGCCGACATCGAAGGACACGCCCTTCACCGACAGGCCGAAGGATTCCGCATTCTCGATATTGTGAAGGATCTCGGCCGACCGAAGCAGCGCCTTGGTCGGAATACAGCCCCAATTGAGGCAGATGCCGCCGAGATGCTCGCCTTCGACCACGGCGGCCTTCATACCGAGCTGTGCCGCCCGGATCGCCGCGACATAGCCGCCCGGCCCGCCGCCCACGACGATCAAATCAAAAGAAGTGTCGGCCATGGTGTTCCTTTCCTGTCCCGCTGCCCCGCCGGTACCGTCAAAGTCGTTCCGGCGCGGCGACGGTCAAGTCGCTCTCCGCGTCACCGGTGTTCACGGTGCCCTTTTTCTCGAAAATCATTGCCTTGCATTCCGAATTCGCCACCGGCCGGTGTTCGACGCCTTTCGGAACAACGAGCAATTCGCCGGTCCCGAGCGATACATCGCCGTCGCGGAACTGAATGGTCATCTCACCGTCGAGCACGACAAAAACTTCGTCTACATCGTCATGGGCGTGCCAGACGAACTCTCCCGCGATCCGCACGATCTTGATCTCGTAATCGTCGACCTCGCCGATCACCTTCGGCGTCCACGGCGCGGAAAACAGGGCGAATTTTTCGTCGAGATTGACCTTTTCAGGCATGGCCGGTCTCAGAGCAGCATGGCGAAGGGTTCTTCGATCATCGCCTTGAAAACCTTCAGGAATTCGGCCCCAACAGCACCGTCCACCACACGATGGTCGCAGGACAGCGTGCAGCTCATCACCGTCGCGACCGCCAGCGCGCCGTCCTTGACGACCGGACGCTGTTCGCCGGCGCCGACCGCGAGGATCGCGCCCTGCGGCGGGTTGATCACTGCATCGAACTGCTTGATCCCGAACATGCCGAGATTGGAGATGCTGAAGGTGCCGCCCTGATACTCTTCGGGTGCCAGCTTGCCCTCTTTAGCGCGGCCCGCCAGGTCCTTCATCTCCGCCGAAATCGCTTCCAGGCCCTTGTTGCCCGCGTCACGCACGACCGGCGTAATCAAGCCGCCGTCGATCGCAACGGCGACCGCGACATCGGCCGACTGATAGAGCTTGATCCCCTCGTCGGTGTACGACGCGTTGGCGGCAGGCACCTTGCGCAGGGCCACGCCGCTCGCCTTGATGATGAGATCGTTGACCGACAGCTTGAAAGCACCGTCGGCCTTTTCGTTCAAGCGCTTGCGAAGGTCGAGAAGCGCGTCGAGTTCGCAGTCCACCGTGAGATAGAAATGCGGGATCGTCTGCTTCGCCTCGGTCAGCCGCTGCGCGATCGTCTTCCGCATCGAACTGAGCGGCTCCAGGTCGAATGCTGGCTCGAACGGCGCCGCTTCCGCGCTGATCGGCGCAGCCGCAGGCCGTTGTGCGGTGGCCGTCGCCGCGGGCCCGCCACCTGAAATCGCCGCTTCGACGTCGCTTTTGACGATGCGGCCTTTCGGGCCGCTGCCCGTCATCGAGGCGAGATCGAGCCCGGCCTGCGCCGCCATCCGGCGCGCCAGCGGACTGGCAAAAACACGGGCGCCATTCGCCGCCGCAGCGGCGGGTGCCGGTGCAGCGGGTGCAGGGGCCGCGGGTGCGGCTGGTGCTGGCGCGGGTGCCTCCGCGGCTGGCGCCGGTGCAGCGGCCGCAGCGGGTGCCGGCGCCTCGGCCGCAACCGAATCCAACGCGGCGGCATCCTCGCCGTCTTCCAGCAGCAATGCGATCAGCGCGTTGACCGCAACGCCTTCCTGACCTTCCGGTACGAGAAGACGGCCGACCGTCCCTTCGTCAACCGCTTCGACCTCCATCGTGGCCTTGTCGGTCTCAATTTCGGCAATCACGTCGCCGGAATTCACCGCGTCGCCTTCCTTCACATGCCACTTGGCGAGGTTACCCTCGGTCATCGTGGGAGACAGCGCAGGCATTAAAATCTTGATCGGCATCGCTTTATCTCCGCCCCATCACGCATCGTAACTAACTGATTTAGCGGCAGAAACAATATCCGCCGTTTGCGGAAGCGCCAGCGCTTCCAGATTGGCCGCGTAGGGCAGCGGCACATCCTTGGCGGTAACCCGCGCCACCGGGGCGTCGAGCCAGTCGAACGCCTGTTCCATGAGCTGCGCGGCGATTTCCGAGCCGATGCCGGAATAGGCCCAGCCTTCCTCGCAGGAGACGATCCGGTTGGTCTTTTTCACGGATTCGATGATCGTTTCGATATCGAGCGGACGGATGCTCCGCAGATCGATCACCTCGGCATCGACCCCCTCCGCCGCCAGTGCTTCCGCGGCCTCCATCGCCTTGCCGACCATGATCGAATGCGCGACCAACGTCACGTCATTACCCGACCGCAGCACCTTGGCCTTGCCGATCGGCACGATCCAGTCCGGATCTTCCGGCACCTCGGAGCTATCGCCGTAGAGAATCTCGTTTTCCAGGAAAATCACCGGGTTGGGGTCGCGGATCGCCGACTTCAGCAAGCCTTTCGCATCGGCCGCCGACCACGGCGATACGACCTTCAGGCCGGGACAATGCGCATACCAACTCGCATAGCATTGCGAATGTTGCGCGGCGACCCGGGCCGCGGCGCCGTTCGGCCCACGAAACACGATCGGACATCCCATCTGACCGCCCGACATATACAGCGTCTTCGCGGCCGAATTGATGATGTGGTCCATCGCCTGCATGGCGAAGTTAAAGGTCATGAATTCGACGATCGGCCGCAGACCCATGAAGGCCGCGCCGACGCCGAGCCCGGTAAAGCCGTGCTCGGTAATCGGTGTGTCGATGACCCGGCGCTCGCCGAATTCCTCGAGAAGCCCCTGGCTAAGCTTGTAGGCGCCCTGGTATTCCGCGACTTCTTCGCCCATCAGGAAGACATTCTCGTCCCGGCGCATCTCCTCGGCCATGGCGTCCCGCAAAGCATCGCGGACGGTCTGACTGGTAGAGGGACCGTCCCACTCGGCTTCCGCCGGCGGCGCGGCCGTGACGGGCGCGGCAACCGGTTCAGCGGCGGCCGGCGCGGCGCTCGGCGTTTCGGCGGCCGGCTGCGGCGCAGGTGCCGCTGTACTTTCGATAGCGCTGGCGTCCTCGCCGTCGGCCAAGAGAACGGCGATCGGTGTGTTGACCGCCACACCTTCCGCGCCTTCATCTACCAGCAGTTTTCCGATTTTGCCTTCGTCGACCGCCTCCACTTCCATCGTGGCTTTGTCTGTCTCGATTTCCGCGATAACGTCGCCAGCGGAAACGTCATCTCCTTCGGCTTTAAGCCATTTCGCCAGCTTTCCTTCCGTCATCGTCGGCGAAAGTGCTGGCATCAAAACCTGGGTTGGCATGGTGCGGTTCCTGTGGTGATTACGCGCGGACGGGTGTCTGCCTACGCGTCACGCAATACATCGGTGTAGAGTTCGGAAGGATCGGGCTCCGGGCTGTCCTGCGCGAATTCCGCGGCGTCCGAGATGATGTCCTTGATCTCCCGGTCGACCTGCTTCAACGCATCGTCGTCGGCGATCTCTTCTTCCAGCATCTTCGCACGGAGGCGTTCGATCGGGTCGCGTTCCTGACGGACCTTGCTGACCTCCTCGCGGGTCCGGTACTTGGCCGGATCGGACATCGAATGACCGCGATAGCGATAGGTCAGCATTTCCAGGATGTACGGCCCCTTGCCCGCACGGCAATGCGCCACCGCCTCGTCCCCAGCGGCGCGGACGGCAACCACGTCCATGCCATCCACCTGTTTCCCGGGAATGCCGTAAGCCTGTCCGCGAATGTGCAAATCCGGGTTGGCCGACGCCCGCTCGACGCTGGTACCCATGCCGTATTTATTGTTTTCAACCACATAGATAACCGGCAAATCCCATAGCGCTGCCATGTTGAAGGATTCGTAGACCTGGCCTTGGTTGATCGCGCCATCGCCGAGATAGGTCAGGCTTACGTTCTCGGTGCCCTTATAGCGATGGGCGAAGGCGATACCCGTCCCAATGGGGACCTGCGCCGCGACGATCCCGTGACCACCGTAGAAATTCTTCTCGCGGGAGAACATGTGCATCGAGCCGCCCTTGCCGCGCGAATATCCGCCTTCGCGCCCGGTCAGCTCCGCCATGACGCCGCGCGGATCCATGCCGCAGGCGATCATGTGGCCATGATCCCGGTAACTGGTGATCACCGCGTCATCGGGGGTAATCGCCGCTTGCATGCCGACGACGACCGCCTCCTGGCCAATATAGAGATGGCAAAAACCACCGATCAGCCCCATGCCATAGAGCTGTCCCGCCTTCTCTTCGAAACGGCGGATCATCAGCATGTCACGGTAGTATTGGTGCATTTCCTCCGGCGTGGCGGCGAGGACCGGTTTCTTTGCCCGGCCTTTCTTAGTGCGCCCGCGGGAACTGGTCGACTTCGCTTTCGCGCTAACGGCCATGTGTGCTCCCCAGCAGCTGCTGTTGTTATCCCGTAGGATGCGAGAAGTGTGACATAGTTAAGATCGAAACACCATCGATACAAGATGCTAATAATTCATTGTTAAAAAACAATAAATGCGTTATTAACTTGAATTATGTTAAGATCAATTTCAAGACCATTGAATGAAACGAACCGCTGACGCAAGCAGCGCGACATATTATTGCGCGCACTGAAAACCAAGGCGCAGAACGCCATCAAAGACTGCTTGAAGAAATTGGGGTGGTTATTGGGTGTTGCCGCTGTGGATCAGCAGATCGTCTTCGCCAACGAGATTCAGCACCGTCCGCGCCCGTTCCTCGAGCAGATCAAGGTCGAGGCTATCGTGCCGCAGCAGCCGGACGTCCGTTTCGATGGCTTTCCGCCGCAAACGGATATCGGTGAGCTTCAGCTCCGCGTCCCGCGCCCGCTCGGACAATTCCGCATAGGCAAACACGCCGCGCTCGCCATGCACGGTGTGATACAAAAAGTATCCCGCCACGACCGCCGCACAGATCGGAACGACGATTTGCCGGGAGCGCTTCTTTGCCTCGCGAATCAATAACATAAGGGGAACGAATCACATGCGGCGAATCAGGGTCAATGGGTAAATTTTGCCGCAGCATAACCCCTTCAATCTCTTGGATTAATTTTGGATCACCCTACCCCATACGGAGTACCAAAGGTTCCGTATTTGGCATTCCCGGCCTTAAGACCCGTGCGCAAGCCCTTGCAATCGCCGCAGATCGGGCGGCGCGACCAAGCCGGTTAGGCGAAATTTTACAGCGCGCCGCGCCCCGCATACCGGGCTTCGTCGCCCAGCCCTTCCTCGATCCGGATGAGCTGATTGTATTTGGCCAGCCGATCCGACCGGGAGAGCGATCCGGTCTTGATCTGCCCGCAATTCGTCGCGACCGCGAGGTCGGCGATGGTGGAATCCTCGGTTTCGCCGGACCGATGAGACATCACCGCTCGGAATCCGGCGCGATGGGCCATTTCGACGGTCTGCAGCGTCTCGGACAGCGTGCCGATTTGATTGACCTTGACCAGGATGGCGTTGGCCGCGCGTTCGTCGATGCCGCGCGCCAGCCGTTCCGGGTTGGTGACGAATAGGTCGTCGCCGACAAGTTGAACCCGATCGCCGATTGCATCGGTCAGGGCCCGCCACCCCTCCCAGTCGTCCTCGTCCATTCCGTCCTCGATCGAGACGATGGGATAGGCATCGACGAGTTTCGTGAGGTATTCCACGTGCCCGGCAGCGTCCAGGGTCTTGCCCTCGCCCGCCATGTGATAGGCGCCGTCCTTGAAATACTCCGTCGAGGCGCAGTCCAGCGCCAGCATCACCTCGTCACCCGGCGCGTAACCCGCTTTCTCGATGGCCCGCATGATGAAGTCGAGCGCTTCGGTCGCCGAGCTAAGGTTGGGCGCGAATCCCCCTTCGTCGCCGACATTCGTGCTGTGTCCAGCATCGTGCAATGCAGCTTTAAGCGATTGAAATACTTCGGCTCCCATCCGAATGGCCGCCGCCTCGGTCTCCGCCGCGACGGGCATGATCATGAATTCCTGGATGTCGATCGGATTGTCGGCATGCGCGCCGCCGTTGACGATATTCATCATCGGCACCGGCATGGTGCGGGCATAGACACCACCGATATACCGGTAAAGCGGTAGGGCGGCCTCCTCCGCCGCGGCCTTCGCGACGGCCAGGGACACCCCGAGGATGGCGTTGGCACCCAAACGCGACTTGTTCGGCGTGCCGTCCAGGTCGATCATCATCGTGTCGAGGCGGGTCTGATCCTCGGCGTCCATACCAGACAGCAAATCGAAGATCTCGCCGTTAACCGCGTCGACCGCACGGCACACGCCTTTGCCGAGATAGCGATCCCCGCCGTCCCGCAATTCCACCGCCTCGAATGTGCCGGTAGACGCACCCGACGGCACGGCCGCCCGGCCAAAGGCACCGGTTTCCAGGGTGACGTCGACTTCGACGGTGGGATTGCCGCGGCTATCGAGGATCTCGCGGCCATGAATATCGATAATGGCGGTCATGGCGGGGCCTTTTCTGGAGTGCCGAAAAACACAGGCGGTCGAAAACCGCCGATGCGATCCGCATACACCGCGAACCGCGCGCGTTCAAGCACTCTCCTGCGGCCAGGAGGCTTACCCTCATTTGGATCGGGGGTCGGTAACCTGTCGGGCCGTTAAAGGGTGATCGGCTGCTTCTTCGCCAGATGGTCCAATTCGAGCAGCGTCTCCACCACGGCCGGAAAATCAGCCAACCGGACCATATTCGGCCCATCCGATGGAGCATTGTCGGGATCCTGATGCGTCTCCATGAAGACGGCGGCAACGCCGATCGCGACCGCGGCCCGCGCCAACACCGGCACGAAACGGCGGTCGCCGCCCGAACGGTCGCCCTCACCGCCCGGCTGCATCACCGAATGGGTGGCGTCGAATACCACCGGGCATCCGGTCTGCGCCATGATGGGGATCGAGCGCATGTCGGATACCAGCGTGTTGTAGCCGAAGCTGACGCCCCGCTCACACAGCAAAACATCGTGGTTGCCGACACCGTCGAGTTTTTCGACCACGTTCCTCATGTCGCCCGGCGCGAGAAACTGCCCTTTCTTGACATGCACTGGTTTGCCGGTCCGCCCGGCGGCCTCGATCAATTCGGTCTGGCGGCACAGGAATGCCGGGGTCTGAAGCACGTCGACGCACTCGGCGACCGGATCGCAATCGCGCGGGTCGTGCACGTCGGTGATCACAGGGCAGCCGAATGTCTCGCGGATTTCCTTGAACACCGGCCCTGCCGTTTGTAGGCCGACACCACGCGGGCTCTTGGCCGAAGTACGGTTGGCCTTGTCGTAAGAGGTCTTGTAGATGAGGTTGAAGCCCAGCTTGTCCGAAACCTCCTTCAGCGCCCCGCTCATATCCAGCGCATGCTGCCGGCTCTCCATGGCGCAGGGCCCGGCGATGATCGCCAGCGGCAGATCGTTTCCCACCTCGAAGTCGCCGATTTTGACGTGCCGGATATCTGCGCCCATACCCATGGTTCCTTAGACAAGCCGCGATTGGTCGACCGCAGCCTTGATGAAACTGGTAAAGATCGGATGTGGATCGAACGGCTTCGATTTCAGTTCCGGATGGAACTGCACGCCGACGAACCACGGATGGTCCGGAATTTCAACGATTTCCGGCAATTCGCCGTCCGGCGACATGCCGGAAAAGACCAATCCGGCCTCCTCGAGCCGCTTCTTGTAATTGATATTCACTTCGTAGCGATGGCGGTGGCGTTCCTTGATCTCGCTGTTGTTGCTGTAGATCTCCGCCGCCATGCTGCCGGGACGCAGTCGGCAGGGATACGCGCCCAGACGCATCGTGCCGCCCAGGTCGTCGTCCTCGTTCCGCCGCTCGACCACATTGCCCCTCGACCATTCGGTCAGCAGGCCGACCAGCGGCTCGTCGCAATCGCCGAATTCGGTCGATCCCGCATTCGGCATTCCGGCCAGGGAACGCCCGGCCTCGATGACAGCCATCTGCATGCCGAAACAAATCCCGAAATACGGAATTTTCCGTTCGCGCGCGAACCGGACCGCGTTGATCTTGCCTTCGGCGCCGCGCTCGCCGAAGCCGCCGGGCACCAAGATGCCGTCGCACCCTTCAAGATGCTGCAGCGTATCGCCCTGCTCGAATATCTCGGATTCGAGCCAATTCAGGTTGACCTTGACCTTGTTTGCGATGCCGCCGTGGGTCAGCGCCTCGCTGAGCGACTTATATGCATCCAGCAAATTCGTGTATTTGCCGACGACGCCGATCGTCACTTCGCCTTCCGGTGACCGGACCGTCCCGACAATATCGTTCCAACGGCTCAGCTCGACCTCGGCCTCGCGGCCCTTGTTGATCCCGAAATACTTCATGACCTGCTCGTCCAGCCCCTGATCGTGATAGGCGATCGGCACGTCGTAGATCGTGTCGACGTCCAACGCCTGGATCACCCGGTCCGGCTGAACGTTGCAGAAAAGCGCCAATTTGCGGCGGCTATCCTCCGGAATCTCACGATCGCAGCGGCACAGCAAAATATCCGGCTGAATGCCGAGGCTGAGCAGTTCCTTGACCGAATGCTGGGTCGGCTTGGTCTTGAGCTCGCCGGCCGCCCCGATATACGGCACCAGCGTGACATGGGCATAGAGCGTATGGTCGCGCCCGCGCTCGTTGCCGAGTTGCCGGATCGCCTCGACGAAGGGAAGTCCCTCGATATCACCGATCGTGCCGCCGATCTCGACCAGAACGAAGTCCTCGTCGGTGAGGTCGGACGTGATGAATTCCTTGATGGCATCGGTGACATGCGGGATGACCTGCACCGTCCCGCCCAAATAATCGCCGCGGCGCTCGCGCGCGATGACATGCGAATAGATTCGGCCGGCGGTAACGTTGTCGCTCTGCCGGCATGATATGCCGGTAAACCGTTCATAATGGCCTAGGTCCAGGTCGGTCTCGGCCCCGTCGTCGGTGACATAGACCTCGCCATGTTGGTACGGGCTCATCGTTCCCGGATCGACATTCAGATATGGATCGAGTTTTCGCAGCCGGACCTTGAACCCCCGCGCTTCGAGCAGTGCGCCCAGCGCAGCCGCGGAAAGGCCTTTGCCCAGAGAAGAAACCACGCCACCCGTGATGAAAATGAATCGCGACATCGCCCGCTAAACCACCGTTTCCCGTTCAGCCTGCCACGCATCAATCCGACCGGCGCCTATGCGGCCCTCGCGTGACAGCACACCCCAATTGGCGATTATCTAGACAGCGGGACGCTCGGTTCCGTCGGCGCTTGCTGCGGTGCCGGTGCGGTGGTGCCGGCGGGCTGATCCAAGATCGACCGCCGTTCCGTTTGGTTACCGGCCATGATCGCGAGGATCAGGCTGGTCGCCATGAATGCGGCCGCAAGGATGCCGGTTGCCCGGGTCAACAGGTTCGCGGTGCCACGGACGCTCATTAATCCGCCGCCACCGCCGCCACCGCCGATTCCCAGACCACCACCTTCGCTACGCTGGAGCAGCACAACGCCGACCAACGCGATCGCCAAGATCAGATGAATAACAAGGACGATCGTTTCCACGTTTCTTCCTATACCGGTATCACGAGCCGAAAGACGACAAATCCCCAAGCGCTGTCTCTTCGCCGCCCGCAGTATTTAGTCA
Source organism: Alphaproteobacteria bacterium (assembly GCA_965228425.1). Lineage (GTDB taxonomy): Bacteria > Pseudomonadota > Alphaproteobacteria > UBA8366 > UBA8366 > JAJFJD01. Next base: position 3,229,404 of record OZ245815.1, read on the forward strand.
TTAAAGGGGGTCATGGCTAGGGACAACTTTGGGCAATTGCGAGAAAATCTTCCGCCTTGAGGCTGGCGCCGCCGATCAACCCGCCATCTACATCCTCGATCGCCAACAATTCCGCGGCGTTGCCCGGTTTCATCGAGCCGCCATAGAGCAGCCGCATCGCCGCGGCGGATTCATGGCCGAAACGGTCCGCGAGCGCCCCCCGGATATGGGCATGAACGTCCTGAATTTCGCTCGGAGTCGGCGTCCGCCCACTGCCTATTGCCCACACCGGCTCGTAGGCGACGATCGTGTTCGCCGCGGCCGCATCATCGGGAACCGATCCCGCCACCTGCGCCGCAACCACATCCAAGGCCTGCCCGGCATCGCGCTGCGCCTCGGTTTCACCGACACAGACGATCGCGGTTAGTCCGGCCGCAAGCGCCGCGGCGCCCTTGGCCTTAACCGCCGCATCGGCCTCGCCGTGATCGGCCCGCCGCTCGGAATGCCCGAGGATGACGTGCGAACACCCGGCATCGACAAGCATCCCGGCGCTGATATCACCGGTATGGGCGCCGTCGGGCGCGGCGTGGCAATTCTGCGCGCCGAGTTGCACGCGACTGCCCGTCAGGACATCCGAGACGGCCGCCAGCAACGTCGCGGGCGGACAAATCACGAATTCGCAGCTCTGAGCGCCGGCTCCCGCCGCGACGTCGCGCGCCAAGGCGAGCCCGTCTTGCTTCAGCCCGTTCATTTTCCAGTTCCCGGCGATCACCGGGGTTCGTGTTGCAGCCATGTCGGTCGTCTCTCTTCTGCCCGTTCAGTCGTCCAGCCTGTCGCCGTCCTCCATCGATGCCGGTTGATACCATGGCCCACGCTGGCGAGACCACTCCTCCCTGCGGATAGCCCAAGGGCTTTGAAATCAAAGGCCCGTGCCTGAACGATTTGTAGGTTGCGGGGGGATAGGGCCGCTTCTATCATGCCCCGCCGCCGCAAATGGGCCACCTTTTCTGTCAATTATGTGAGCACGGTGAGATGCTTCAATCGCTTCGCAGTTCGGTCGGGTCGATCTTCATCAAGGTCCTGTTTGGGTTGCTGGTCCTCAGCTTTGCAGTCTGGGGCATCGGCGATTCGTATTTCGGCGGAAATGTCGGCAATACGGTCGCCGAAGTCGGCGATCGCGAGATTACGACGAACCAATTGAGCACCGCCTTCCGGCGCGAAGTCGAACGGCTGCGCCCGTTGAATATCGACGAACAGCGCGCCCGCCAGCTTGGCGTCCTCGACCAGGTGCTGGGGCAGATCGTCACCCTTACCCTGTTTGACGAAGCGGCCCGGGATATGGGCCTCGCTGCCGGTGAAAACGCGCTCCGGGACCAGATAAAGCGGCAGTTCGGCAATATCAGCGCCTATGAGTTCCAGAACATCCTGCGAAACAACGGCACGAACGAGCAACAATTCCTCGCGCAGCTCGGCGCCGGCCTCATGCGGGACCAATATCTCAACAGCCTCACCCAAGGCACCGCCGCGCCCAAGGCCTTGGTCGACAAGCTTTACGCCTGGCGGAACGAGCGGCGCACCGCGACTTATTTGACCGTAGCGGTCGATCAGAATAGCCCGATGCGCGAACCAACCCAGGACGAGCTGGAAGCCTATTACAAGGCCAATGCGGCGAATTTCACCGCGCCGGAATACCGCTCGTTGCGCTATGTCTATCTCGACCCGGCCGAGGCATCGAAGGACGTTAAGATTTCCGAACAGAAGCTGCGCGAGGTCTACGACGAACGCCGCGACACGCTGGGCACGCCCGAGAAACGCACGGTCCTGCAAATGCTCGTGCCCGATCAGGCCACCGCCGACAAGGCGCTCGATCGCATCCGCGCCGGCGAGGATTTCACGAAAGTCGCGAAAGAGATCTCCGGCCAGGACGAAAGCGCCACCCAACTCGGCACGCTCACCAAAGCGGATTTGCCAGCGCAATTGGCGGACCCGGCCTTCAAATTATCGAAAGGCCAGCCGTCGGACCCGATCAGCGGTCCCTTCGGCCTGCAAATCCTCCAGGTTTCGGAGATCGTGGCCGGTGAAACGCCCAGTTTCGACGAGGCCCGCAAGTCGCTGAACGAAGATCTGGCCAAGGAAGAAGGCATCAACCAAGTGCTCGACATCGCCAACCGCCTGGAAGAGGCGCTGGGCGGCGGTTCGACCCTGACCGACGCGGCGCGCGATCTTGATATCAAGCTTGATACGGTGGATGCCGTGGACAGTGAAGGCCGCGGCAAGAGCGACACCCCCGTCACCGGTCTGCCGCCCGCGCCGTTCCTGAAATCTGCCTTCGAAACGCCGAGTGGGCAGGATTCGCTGCTCGGCGAGACAGCCAACGGTGGATTTTTCGTGATTCACGTCGGATCGATCACCGCCCCCGCATTGCGGCCGCTGGAGACGGTCCGGGCCGAGGCGACGAAGGATTGGAAAGCGGACCAGCGATGGAAAGTCGCCCGCGCGTCGGCCCAAAAATTCGTCGAACGCCTGAACGGCGGGACGAAACTGGCCGACATCGCCAGCGAGTTGAAAACCGAGACGCAAACGACCGACGCCTTCACCCGTTCCGGCGACAAGGCCCCCGCAAACATGCCTGCCGGTTTGGTGTCGCAATTGTTTGCCCAGAAGGAGGTCGGCAAAGCCGCAATGGCGGATGGCGTTAACGGCGTCGACATCGCCCAGTTAACCGGCATTCAGGCCGCAACGCCCGATGCGGACAAGAACGGCGTCGAGACGATCTCGCGCACCTTGGTCACAGGCATCGCCAACGACATCACGGCGCAGCTTGGCGCGGCCCTGCGGAACCGCCACAACGTCTCGATCAACCGGGACGCCGTGGATTACCACTTCAACGCCAACACGCCCCCCGATGCGGGCGAATCCTGATTTTGACGCCTTCGCGCGCCGGTACGAAACCGGCGACGCGCAAGTCGTCTGGACACGGCTGGTTGCCGATCTCGAGACACCGGTATCGGCCATGCTCAAGCTGGCCGAGAATAAACCCTACAGCTTTCTCCTGGAATCCGTCGAGGGCGGCGCGATCCGTGGGCGATACTCATTCATCGGATTGAACCCCGACCTGATCTGGCGTTGCCAGGACGACACCTCCGAAATCAACCGAAACCCTCAAACGGCGCCCGACGCTTACGAGCCGTGCGACGGCAGCCCCCTCGATACGCTGCGCGCGGTTCTTGCGGAATCCGAGATAGACCTGCCCGACGGATTACCGCCCATGGCGGCCGGCCTCGTTGGATTCATGAGCTATGACATGGTCCGACTGATGGAGCGGCTGCCCGACGCGAATCCGGAAGTCGTCGGCTTACCGTCCGGCCTGTTCCTGCGGCCGACGGTCATCGCCGTGTTCGACACGATCGAAGACACGGTTACGGTTGTCACGCCGGTCCGCCCGGAAAGCGCGATGGACGCAACGGCGGCCTATGACGCGGCGACCGAACGGCTCTGGCAGATCGTCTCGGATCTCGGCCGTGCCCTCCCGCGCGGCGGCGACGCGCCGGTGATCAGCGATCCGCCGACGCCGTCATCCAACATGACGCGCGAGGCGTTCCACGAGATGGTGGAACGCTCGAAGGAGTACATCCTCGCCGGCGATATCTTCCAGGTGGTCGTCAGCCAACGCTTCGAGATTCCGTTCAAGTTGCCTGCGTTCGCGCTCTATCGCGCGCTGCGGCGGCTCAATCCGTCGCCGTTCCTGTTCTTCCTGAATTTCGACGAGTTTGCAATCGTCGGGTCCAGCCCGGAGATTCTCGTCCGGCTACGCGACGATACCGTGACCATCCGTCCGATCGCCGGGACGCGCCCGCGCGGCAAGGATGCGGCGGAAGACGAGTTCTATGCCAAGGACCTGCTGGCCGATCCCAAGGAACGAGCCGAACACCTCATGCTGCTGGATCTCGGCCGGAACGATGTCGGCCGTGTCAGCGAGGTCGGATCGGTCGTGGTCGACGAGCGTTTCATCATCGAATACTACAGCCACGTCATGCATATCGTGTCGAACGTCACCGGCAAGATAAGGCCGGATCATGACGCGCTCTCGGCACTGATCGCCGGGTTTCCCGCGGGCACGGTTTCCGGCGCACCGAAAGTTCGTGCGATGGAGATCATCGACGAATTGGAAAGCGAACGGCGCGGCGCCTATGCGGGTTGCATCGGGTATTTCGGCGCCGGCGGCGACATGGATACCTGCATCGCGCTCCGGACCGCCGTCGTCAAAGACGAAAAAGTCTATGTCCAGGCCGGCGGCGGAATCGTGGCCGACAGCGATCCGGAAGCGGAGTATCAGGAAAGCTGGAACAAGGCCCGTGCCTTGATGCGCGCGGTCGAGGAAGCCGTCCGCTTCGCCCAGGAAGAAGATGCCAATCCGAAAAATTAGCCGGCGGTCATCCGGCGTTGAACGATCGTGCTGATCGGGACGAACTGGATTCCGCGCGCTTTTGCCTCGGCCATCCAGACCGGAAGCAATTTTGTCGTCAAGTCGTAAGGATGACCGATTCCGATCGCGAATCCCCGGCGGCGGGCGATGGATTCAAGTTGCCGCAGGCGTTTGCCGATCATTGCGGCATCGATATCATGGTCGATAAACACGTCGCGTACGGCGCTGGGCACCCCGTTTTCGCGCGCGAGTTTGATGCCGTAGGATCGCTTGTTGGTCCATGAATCGAGGAACAACAAACCGCGTTCCCGGATTTCCCGCATCACAAGGCGCATCCCGGGCCGCCACGCCGTAAACCGGCTTCCCATATGGTTATTGACTCCGACATAGCCTTCCATGCGCGCCAAATTCCAAAGCAAGCGCTTCCGGAGTTCCCCGGCGCTCAGTGTGGTGAGCATCGCGTGCGGACCGGGATCGACTGATTCGCGCAGTGGTTCCATCGGGAGATGCAGCAGGATTTCGTGCCCGCCGGTCCTCGCGATCTTGGTCAACCGGGGCAAATTGTAGCCGTAGGGTATGAAGGCCATGGTCATCGGGCCCGGCATCTCGATCGCGCGACGTGTCCGTTTCTGATCAATACCCAAATCGTCGATCACGATGGCAATCATCGCCTTGCCCGGCTCTCGCGGTGTGCGCACCGCATGCCGCAGCCAAGTCGCGTCCCGGGGTCCCGGCAGGGATGCAAGTTGACGCCCGGTCAGGCGGGCCGCGCCGGCGCTCTCGCCGCCGGCCGACGCATCGTCCGCCGCATTCACGGCTTCGTCGGTGTTCCGAACCGCATCGCCATCTTCACTCGCCGGCAATGCCGGCGCAGGGGCGCTGTCCGCGGCATCCGCGACCGGAACCGCAGCCGTTACCGCCACATTCATCGGCTTTCTCGGCGTCTTGAGCTTGGGTGCCGGCACCAACGGGTCCGCCGTCGCGCCTTCGGATGTATCGCCGTCCCGCACCGTCGCCGCCGGACTGTCGATTGCCGCGGCGGCGGCATCCGGCGGTGATTTCGGATCCGCGTCCGACGGCGGCGGCGTTGCGGCGCGCTCCTTCGAAACAAGGGGGACGGATTCCCGCGTTGCGTCCGTCTCGCCCTGTGTCGGTTTCGCCGGCCCGTCGGCTTCGGCCTTGGCTGTTTCCATCGTGCCTGACTCGGTGTCGACATCGGCGAAAATATCACCGAGCTGCGCCGCCGCCGGCTGCGTGTTTTCCCGAACACGGACCTCGATCGCATAGGGCGGTTCCGATTCCGCTTTCGGCGCGGAGACGGCTGCGACGTGCGGCGTTTCGGATGCGTGCGCCCGGGCATGGTCGTAGTCCGTCGAGTCGTCCAATCCGGAAGCCAAAACGACGCCCAGGCCGATCCCGATGGCGAATGCAAACGCCAAGGTCGACGTCACTTTCGCCGCCGGCGGACCGTAATGATCGGCTACCGCACGCCACCACACGCCGCTCCGGATTCGGTGCAGCAAACGATTCGGCACAGGATACTCAGCCGCTAGACCCTCGCGGCTGTCCATTTCATCGTCTAAGCGGTTTTTCATGCCTTTGCTCGGCAACGATGCCCTTCGCATGTATAGGCGATGTTGTACGGACACACCACCACGGTTAACGAACTAGATTTCACATCCCACTGCGGCCGACTACTGATGTCCTAAAAAAATGAACGTTTACTGAACGATGGCGTTAAAAGATTGGTTCCATAGCGAAATCACACGCCCGGAAGATTCGCCAAGCGGCGCGCGAACGGGTAAATCCTTTCCTCCGATCGTCAGAAAACCCGTCCATCCGGTCGCGCAGCCGGTCCAAAATATGGGAGAAAACCGCCATGGAAACGGAAACCGTCCATTGCTCCATCGAGTCGCACGTCGCCACCGTGACCATGAACAGGCCGCCGGTAAATGCGCAAAACGCGCAGTTTCACACGGATATGGCGGCCGTTTTCGACTGGATCAGCGACAATGACGATGTCCGAGCCGCCGTCCTGACGGGCGCCGGCAAGTGTTTCTCCGCCGGCGCGGATATCAAGGACCAGGCCGGTAAGGAACGCGGCCCCGGCGAATCCTGGCAGCACAACCGGCGGGTTCGCGGTTGCTTCTACTCGATCATGGAATGCCAAAAACCAGTGGTCGGCGCGATCAACGGCCCGGCCCTCGGCGCCGGACTTGCGGTGGCCGCCTCCTGCGACATCCTGGTCGCCTCCGAGTCGGCAATCCTCGCCCTGCCCGAAATCAACGTCGGGCTGCTTGGCGGCGGGCGCCACGCGATGCGGCTGTTCGGCCACTCGACGGTCCGCCGCATGATGCTCACGGGGTATCAGATCACCGGGCCGGAACTGTACCGCCTCGGCGTGGTCGAAGCCTGTGTCGCGCCGGAGGACTTGATGGATGCCGCGATGGGTTTCGCCCATGACATCGCGTCGAAAAGCCCCATCGCGGTCAAACTCGCAAAACACGCGTTGAACGCGATCGAAGAAATGACGCTTCGCGACGGCTACCGGTTCGAACAGAACATGACGGTGGAAGTGTCGAAGTCCGAGGATTCGAAAGAAGCGAAACGCGCTTTCGTCGAAAAGCGCAAACCGGTATTCACGGGCCGCTGAATATCAGATCGGACACCCCGCAGGATTGCTTTCTTACGACACCCTTCCCTGTTATATAATCGTGACAACGGGCATGGCGGAGGCAGCCGAAAGATTCGGCTATAAATATTTGAAATGTTTGTCTTAATCGACAATTACGACAGCTTTACCTACAACTTGTATCACTTCCTGGGCGAGTTGGGGGCCGAGGTCGTCGTCCATCGCAACGACGCCGTCAGCGTCGACGATGTGCTGGAGCAAGAACCGGAAGGCATCGTGATCTCGCCGGGGCCTTGCGACCCGGACAGCGCGGGCATCAGCCTGGACATGGTTCATGCCTGTGCCGAGCGCGAACTCCCGCTCCTCGGCGTTTGCCTGGGCCACGAGGCGATTGGCCAGGCGATGGGCGGCACAGTGGTGCGCGCGCCGGAGCCGATGCACGGCAAGCTGAGCGCGATCAAGCACAACGGCTCGGGCGTTTTCGCCGATCTGGAGTCACCCTTCCAGTCGACCCGATACCACTCGCTCGTCATCGAACGGGGCTCGATACCGGATTGCCTGGAAGTTTCGGCGGAAACCGACGCCGGCGTCGTGATGGGATTGGCCCACCGCAGCCTGCCGCTCCACGGCGTCCAGTTCCATCCCGAAAGCATCGCCTCAGAAAACGGCCATAAGCTTTTGAAAAATTTTCTATCATTGTCGTCACGCAAGAAGAATTAGGGGACTGGGGCGCATGGCACCGGATACAGAACAACGACCCGACCTCAAACCCTTCCTCGCCACCGTGGCCGAGGGGACGCCCCTGTCCGAAGCCGACGCGGCGGCCGCGTTCGACGTGATGATGTCCGGCGACGCGACCGCGGCACAGATCGGCGCCTTCCTGATGGCGCTGCGGCTGCGCGGCGAGACCGTCGAGGAGATCACCGGGGCGGTGCGCACGATGCGCGATAAGTCCAGGAAAATTAAAGCCCCGTCCAATGCGATCGACGTGGTCGGAACCGGCGGTGATTCGCACGGCACCTACAACGTCTCGACGGCCACAGCGCTTGTCGTCGCCGGTTGCGGCGTCCCGGTCGCAAAACACGGGAACCGGGCCGCCAGTTCCAAATCCGGCGCGGCCGACGTCCTCGACACGCTGGGTGTGAACTTGGATGCATCGCCCGATGCCGTGGAGCAATCGATCGCCGAGGCCGGTATCGGCTTTATGATGGCGCCGATATACCACTCCGCGATGCGGCATGTCGGACCGGCCCGCGTCGAGATGGGCATTCGGACGATCTTCAACCTGCTGGGGCCGATGTCGAATCCGGCCACCGTGACGCGCCTGCTCGTCGGAACCTTCGCGGAACATTGGATCGAACCGATGGCCCAAGTGTTGGGCAAACTCGGCGCGGAACGCGTCTGGGTCGTCCACGGCTCCGATGGGATGGATGAACTGACCACCACCGGCCCCTCGAAAGTGGCGGAACTCAAGGACGGTGCGGTTCACACCTTCGAGGTGGCCCCCGAGGACGCGGGTTTGCCGACCGCGACACTGGACGACCTGAGGGGTGGAACGCCGGTCGAGAACGCGGAAGCCATCGGCAGCCTGCTCGGCGGAGCGCCCGGTCCATTCCGCGATATCGTGCTGCTTAACGCCGCTGCGGCTCTCGTTGTTGCCGGCAGCGCCGGCGATCTTCGCGACGGGGCGTCCATCGCCGCCCGGTCGATCGACGGGGGTGCGGCAATGGCCGCGCTCGAACGCATGCTGACTTTCGTCGGGAAAGCCGTATGAGCGACGTCCTGGAAAAAATCTGCGCCGACAAACGCGAGCATGTGGCCGCACGTATCGCCGCCGTGCCGCTCGACGATATCAAGGCGCAGGCGGCCAACGGCCCGGCCCTCCGACCGTTCGCCGACCGGCTGGCCGCGGCGGTCGAGCGCGGCGAGTACGGTCTGATCGCGGAAATCAAGAAAGCGTCACCCAGCAAAGGATTGATCCGCGACGATTTTGCACCGGCCGCTTTGGCCCGGGCCTATCAATCCGGCGGTGCGACCTGCCTGTCGATCCTGACCGATATTCCCTATTTCCAAGGCCGGGACGACTATCTCACCGCTGCCCGGATCGCCACCACCCTGCCCGTCCTGCGCAAGGATTTCATCCTCGACGCGTATCAGGTCTATGAATCTCGGGCGATCGGCGCCGACTGCATTCTGCTCATCATGGCGGCCCTGGAAGATGGCGAGGCGGGCGATCTCGAGGGAATCGCCCATGAATTGGAGATGGATGTCCTTGTCGAAGTCCACAACGCCGAGGAGCTGGAGCGCGCGCTCAAGCTGACCTCCCGGCTGATCGGGATCAACAATCGAAATCTCAAGACCCTGGAGGTCGATCTCGCGACGACCGAAGATCTGGCCGCCTCGATTCCGGACGGCCGCGTCCTCGTCAGCGAAAGCGGCTTGTCCGAACCGGCCGACCTGGAGCGGATGGCGGCGGTCGGCGCGTCTTGTTTCCTGATCGGCGAGTCGCTGATGCGCCAATCGGACGTCGCGGGCGCCACGCGCAGCCTCCTCGCCCGACCGCTCGCTCAGCCGGCCTGAAGGCGCCGCATGGCCGATCTCACGCATCTGGACAAAGACGGCAACGCCGTGATGGTGGACGTTTCGTCCAAGGACGTAACGGCGCGCACCGCGACGGCCAACGGCACGGTGCGGATGCTGCCGGAAACCGCAAAGCGGATCGCGGACAGCGGTATCAAGAAGGGTGACGTCCTGTCGGTCGCGCAACTTGCCGGGATCATGGGCTCAAAACGCACGGCCGACCTTATCCCGCTGTGCCATCCGCTGCCGCTGTCGTCGGTCAAGGTCACCCTCGCGCTTGCGGACACCGGCGACGCCGTGGACATCACCGCGACCTGCAAAACGACGGGACAAACCGGTGTCGAAATGGAGGCGCTTACCGCGGTCTCGGTCGCGGCGTTGACCGTCTACGATATGTGCAAGGCGATCGATCGCGGCATGCAAATCACCGATATCCGCCTGACACACAAAGCGGGCGGCAAGTCCGGCGACTACGAGGCGCCCTGATGCTGTCGGTCGGCGAAGCCCAACAACGCATCATCGCGGCGTCCAAGCCGGTTCCGGCCGAGCAATGCGGCTTGTCGGACGGTCTCGGACGGGTACTGGCCGAGGATCTGGAAGCGCGGCGCACGCAGCCGCCGTCGGCCGTGTCCGCGATGGACGGTTACGCTGTTCGGGCGGTGGACGTCGCGACGGTGCCGGCGACGCTGGATATCATCGGCCACGCGCCAGCGGGCGACGCCTTTACGGGCACCGTCGGTCCCAACCAGACGGTCCGGATATTCACCGGCGGTCCGGTGCCGGACGGCGCCGACGCTATCGTCATCCAAGAGGATACCGACGCCGACGGCGACACGGTGATCGTCAGGGAATCCTCGCCGCCGGGCCACTACATCCGGCCGGCGGGCCTGGACTTTTCCGCCGGCGAGCGGCTGCTGACGGCGGGCCGGATTCTGACGGCGCGCGACATCGGCCTTGCGGCGGCGATGGACCGGCCCTGGCTAATGGTCCGCCGGAAACCCCGCGTCGCGATTCTGGCGACCGGCGACGAAATCGTCATGCCGGGTGACCCGGTCGGGCCGAATCAAATCGTCAGCTCGAACGCACTGGCCTTGGCCGCAGCCATCACGTCCTTCGGCGGCGAACCGGTCTTGTTGGGTATCGCGCCCGACGATCGGGAAGCGCTCAGCCGCATGGCCCATGGCGCGGCGGGAGCCGATCTCCTGCTGACGACAGGCGGGGCCTCGGTGGGCGACCATGACCTGGTGCAGAGCGTATTGGGCGAACAGGGACTCGAGATCGATTTCTGGCGAATCGCGATGCGCCCCGGCAAACCGCTGATGTTCGGCACCCTGGGCGAAAGCCTGATGATCGGCCTGCCCGGCAATCCCGTTTCCAGCCTGGTCTGCGCGCTCGTCTTCGTGCAGCCGGCCATCAAGGCCATGCTAAGCATGGAAAATGGCGGCCTTATTCGACGGTCCGCGCCGATCGGGCATGCGCTGGCCGAGAACGATCGGCGGCAGGATTACCTTCGCGCCACGCTCTCCGACGGCGAGGATGGTGCCCGTATCGCAACAGCGTTCGAGAAACAGGACAGCTCGATGATGGTACCGCTTGCCGGTGCCGATTGCTTTGTCGTAAGACCACCACATGCCCCGGCTGCAAAGGCTGGCGATCCGGTAGATATCCTGGAAATTCCACCTGGATATTGAGCCGGTTCCGGAAATCGCCCGTCCGATTTCCCTTGACCCGATTCGCGAACCAAACTAGAACATACCTCGACGTTTCCGTTTTGTTCGAAGATTTTAACCTTTGATTTTTGGGGTAAAAATCTTTTTCAGAGGCCGTCATGATACTTTTTGCGATGTATGCGACGTAAAGGGACTGGGAATGCTCACGCGGAAGCAATACCAACTGTTGATGTATGTTCACGAATGCCTGAAGGAGAATGGCGTGCCGCCCTCCTTCGACGAGATGAAGGAAGCTCTTGATCTCAAATCCAAATCGGGCATTCACCGGTTGATCACCGGCCTCGAGGAACGGGGCTTTATCCGGCGTCTGCCGCACCGGGCGCGCGCCTTGGAGATCTTGCGGCTACCGGAAAATTCCCCGCAAACCGAGCGGCCCAACGTTGGACGTTTCGCGCCGCGACTCGTCAGCGACAACAGCGGCCCGCTCGTCGGATCGGCGGTTTCCGACTCGGGACAAACCGTTTCCCTTCCCCTGTACGGGCGGATCGCCGCCGGCACGCCGATCGAGGCGCTGCGCGAGGAGAACGACAATGTCGATGTCCCGCCGAGCCTGCTCGGCGGTGGCGAAAATTACGCGTTGGAAGTCGAAGGTGACTCGATGATCGACGCCGGCATCTATGACGGCGATACGGTCATCATCGAACGCTGCGACACCGCCGAGAATGGCACCATCGTCGTGGCGTTGGTCGACGATGCCGAGGTCACGCTGAAGCGCATTCGCCAGAAAGGAAACTCGATCGCCCTCGAACCTGCCAACAAGGCGTATGAGACCCGTATCTTCGGCCCCGATCGCGTGGCCGTCCAAGGCCGGCTGGTCGGCTTGATGCGGCAGTACTAGCCAGCAACGACGCGGTTCATCAATTTCAGCGCCGGCGCGCCGTCCAGGGCCGATCCCCCCGGACGGCGCGAACGCTTTTGACGGTTACGGAATCTCGACCGATCCATAGGGCATGCGCCCCGTGACGCCAGAGATCGAACCGGTCGATGGTGTGCGCAGTCCCGCGGCAGGCGCGCCGCACCGGAACGCTGCTGACGACGATCCAATCCGCCCTGCAATCATCCGAAAAGGCCCGCGCATCCTTGATCAGCGCGATACGGCGTCCGGCACGGCGGTACACGCAGCCGAGCCTATCGCAGGAAAGCGATCCCGACGCGCCGGCCCCCGTCTTCCAGGCACGGGGCGCCAGTTGCCCGTCTCGTTCCGCCCAGATTTTCGCCGCGAACCTTTCGGTCTTTCCGCTCGTCAAACCCAAGGCACCATCAGCAAGGCGGACAGCCATCAATTTCCCATTTCCGGTGACGAGGACGTCCGGCCGCTCGGTCAACGGGATGAAGAGCAATCCCGCTATTATTCCGAGGCAGCCGAGCAATCGGACGCGTCCTTGCCATAGACACAGCCACAAACCGCCTACGGCGATCGCGGCCAACCCCGTTTGCGGCAAAACCGGAATGGCCGCCACCGCCCCCGGCCAACCCGCGACCGTCTTGGCGACACGCACAACCCACTCGATCCCCCACGCCATCGGGACCAGCGCGACTTCCTCGAGGCCGAAGGGCATCAGCGCCGCCGCGAGAACGCCCCATGGCATGATCCAAAAGCCTGGAGTTGCGAGTCTTTACCCTTCAACTATCTGCGATTTCGGGCATTTTCGAGGTGACAGAGATAGTCCAGTGGACTAGGAAAGGGTCGAGAATGGCGAGGAAGATGAAGGCACCATACATCAAGAGTCGAACAACGGACGGCACCGAGAAGCTGTATTTCCAGCTTGCGGTTCCGAAGGACCTTCACGAGAAGTACGGACGCAAGGTGATCATCAAGTCCCTGCGAACGTCGAACGAGTTCGAAGCTCTCCTCCGCCGGGACCAGCTTCTCAAGAAGTACCGGGAAGAGTTCGCTCGGCTCAGGGGTGAACGCCAATTGGCTGCGGTCGAGATCGAGCAGTTCGCCAAGGAAGTCTACGGGTCCACTCTCGCCAACTCCGACACATACCGCGAGGACCCTCAGTGGCTCGGCGAATACGCCACCGATGAGAACGAAGCCGGGTTGGACCTAGCGATGTCCCTCCTTTCTGACGATCTACGGGATGAGGACACCCGTTCAGTCCAGAGTGAACTCCGCGCGCTCGAAAAACGCTTCCACGTCGAATTGACCGAGGAAGAGCGCCAAGAGATCGGGATGGCGCTGATGAGTGCGCGCTTCTTCGCGTTGAAGGCCGCGTCAAGGAAACTTGGAGGCCGCAAGCCAAACACACCGGATGTGTTCTACCCGCCCGCCCTCGATGAACCTGCACGCCCGCTTGAGGCCACACAAGGTACGCCGGGAGGACGCACGGTCACAGCGGTGGCTGCGGCCTACTTCGAGGAGAAGCAGCGCGATCCGTCCGCTGCGATGACCGAGGCCTGGGTTAAGCACTGCAGGGCCACCTACCGGTACTTTGCAGACTTTGTGGGTGAACGTGACTTCGCGTCGCTCCGCCGGGACGACGTCGCCTCGTTCCTCGATGCCCTCGGTAAGCTGGACCGCGATTGGTCCCGACGGCGGGGTGCAACCAAGCTGTCATTCTGGAAACTGCTGGAGACGCAGACCTCCGATGCCAAGATTAAGAACCGGACGATCAACAGCCACAAGAACCGATTGTCCGCCCTCTTCCAGTTCGCGATCCGGCGTGGCTGGTTCACTCATGACAACCCCGCTCGGGATCAGAGCCGTCCGGTTGGGAACACCGATCAGCCGTCGTTCAAGGAATTCACGGCTGACGAGTTGAACACCCTACTGGCCAGCCCGTTGCTCTCGAAGCCCAAGGATGTTCGCACCCGCCCAAATGTGATCGACGAAGACGACATCATGGGTTGGACTTTTCTGGTCGGACTGTTCACCGGAGCGCGGCGCGCCGAAATCCTCGGCCTCCAGGTGGCCGATGTTCGTGAGGTCGAGGGCGTTCCCTGCTTCTCGTTCGAGCCAAACAAAGACCGGTCGCTGAAGACCAAGCGATCCAAGCGCTTGGTGCCTGTCCACTCCCGATTGATCGAGGCTGGACTGCTCGAGTATCGCGATGCTCTCGCCGCGGAGGGGCATGATCAACTCTTCCCGCACGTTGGCGATACCGGAGCGTTCGGTGATGTCGTCGGTAATCGGTTTCGGGGGTGGCGACGCGAATTGGGCGTCGACCGGCGCACGGAGGAGAACAAAGGTCGGGACGGCCTCGGCCTACACTCCCTCCGCGCTAACGTCTCCACCGAACTGGAGAATGCGGGCGTGCCTGAGAACGTCGCGGCGCGGATCACCGGGCACACTTACGGCGGCTCGCTAGCGTACTCGCTGTATTCGGGTGGGGTTCAGGTCGAGGTTCTGCAGGAGGCGATTGAGAAAGTGCGGTATCGGGGCGTGGACTTCTCGAGACTGCAACAGCCGAATAAATCTTGAGTTGTGTCCATACAGGGTCAAAAGTGACTTTGGATTGATCCAGGAGGTTCGGATGCCAGACCACGTGTTGCAAAATGAGAACATCTATCAAACAGAAGGTGCGGTCGGCGACCATGGTTGCCGTCCCGTCCCAATTCGGTGTCCTCATTGTCGCCACGTTGGTGCATTCGCTGCGCTTCAAGATCGACACTTTAGCTACCAAAAACAATGCGACGAAAACGTCGTAATGGGTTTTTATGCGTCGCTTAGGCACTGCCCTAATCCCGAATGCCTTGGATTGGTGTTTGTCATAGAGAATCGCGATGGGGTCCTTGCGGTGAATCCTCCGGAACTCATCGATTTCAAATCAGATGGCCTTCCCCCAAGATGTTTGGCGACGTTGACAGAAGCAGTAGCTTGCCACGGATCAGGGGCCCATAGAGCGGCGGCCATGATGATCCGCCGATTGCTCGAAGAGATATGCGATGAGAACGAGGCAGAAGGCGACAATCTCCATCAACGCTTACAACAGCTTCGCGACAAGGTGGTACTCCCCGAACCCCTTTTTGATGTGATGAACGAACTTAAGGCCCTGGGTAATGACGCGGCGCATGTCGATGCGCGTGAATACGATGAAATAGGGCCTGAAGAAGCCGCTGATTCAATAGAATTGGCAAAGGAAATCGTTAAGTCACTATATCAACTCAAGGGGCTTCTCGGACGACTTCAAGCGAGGAAGAACAGCGGGAACCAAGAGGGCGACGCCCAATGAAGCCCAATCTCACGGCGATAGCTCAGGAGTCCATTCGGACTCGCTGGGCAATTCTTGTCCCCTCTCAGGTAGGGTCGTAGCCGCGCATCCCCCAAGACTCACACACGACTCTCCAGCGGCCTCCTACGGACTCCTGGGAGTCGATTTGACGGGCTTCTCCGGTTCCGCTTCTGCGCCCGCTGGTGCTTGGATCGTGATGTTGACCGGCGGCGACTTGACGATGGCTTCAACTGCAGGGCGATCATAAACACTCCAAAGATTGATGCCGGTCAGGATGGCAGTGAGGATGGCGAGTGCGATAGTGGCCCACGCGGTGTGCCTTGTCGCGGCGGAGGCCCGGATCATCTTGGCGGCGCTAGTGTCAATCGTGCCTCGAAGGTTACCAACGATGCTTTTTATCGACTTGAGATATTGGACGGTCAGAAGGTGTTTTCGCCGATCTATCTCCGCGCGAGCGGGCGCTTGTCGGACTGACCCAAACTCCTTTGTCGTAGTGATGAAATAAAGTTCCTCCAGTGTCGCCTTATCGCGCAGCCATTGGCGATACTCAGGCGTGTCTTGAACGCGGCCAGCCAGTTCCGCTGCGTTGAGGAATTCGGTGTGCCAATTATCTAGCTTGGTCATCGCTTTTCCACCTACAGTATCCTCAGCCTCGTCACCGCCGCCTTCACGCGCTTCAGTCCCATCTTCGGCCAGGCCTTCCGCACCTCCGTCACCGCACGTTCGCCAGCGTCCGTTAAACCGACGCCCTCCAGTTTGGCCTGGACGAGGATGGGGACGATCACGTCGAGGAATTCAGCGTCGGAGGGGCGGTCCGGCATGACCGGAACATACCACGAACATAGGGCGCACGGAAGGGACACGACTACGCCCGTCCACGGCCCACCGTGCACGACCACTATGATTGGGAGCGGCGCTCGCGGCGTGCCGTGCTGCCCGTTATCTGCTCTCTACATCTTCTTCCAGCAATTGATCTTCAGTGCTGCCAACAGTCGGCAGGACATCGTAGACGTACCGCCCTTGTCGTCGTTGCGAACCCGAACCGCGAAATCTTCACCATTCGAACACGCCACCGAGAAGTACCCCGCTTGTTCCTTGTCGGGCCCCATGAACATGGTGCGCGTCACCTTCGGACACTTAAATCCAGCCGTTACGACCGCCGCTCTCAAAACTCGAAACTTCTCCTGCTTCGACTGCTTCAACACTAGGTCGTAGTTGGCCGCGTAGGCGGATTGAACTCCGACCAAACTACATAGCGCGAAGAACCAAGGCACCCATCTACACATATCGTTCTGTCCCGAAGCACTCTGGTTTCCTCTAGCTAGGGTTTGTCGCGCGGATCACCATTGAGAAATGCATGCTTTGAGAACTCGGTGAAAAACTTCCGGACTTCTTCATTACCTTCCTCCTTAGCGATTTCTCCTGCCTCCATCATCAAGGCAATCGCGCGGTCGATATACAAAACCCAAGCCGGTCGGCTTTCTCCAACCTGCAAACGCTGTCCTGCACCTAGAGCAATCCGATCCGGGTGATCGCCAGTTGCTTTGCACAGAACGCGCGCGAGACGTTCAATCTTCTTGTTCAATTTCGGCAAATCAAATGCCTCCAAATTTCATCGCACACTCACTCGTCAAACAGCCGGTCACTGAACTTCCGTCCTCTGGTGTGGGGATGCTGGATAGCCCCCGCTCACTCCTCAAATAGTCAGCCATTGCCCCACGGAAGCTGCCGACGCACTACGGGAGGACCCCCCGCTCACTCCTCAAAACGCTAGTCACTGAACCTGCAGGGGACCATTCACTCGCCCTCCGGGTTCCCTCGCTCACTCCTCAAAACGCCGGGCACTAAACCGCCCAACGTAAAGCAGGGGCAGAGGATATGCCCTCGCTCACTCCTCAAAACGCCGGTCACTGAACCCCGCCGCGCTGTCGGCACCCTACGGTTCTGCCCTCGCTCACTCCTCAAAACGCCGGTCACTGAACCAGACCCCAAGTAACCGCAGGATTCGGCGGGATTTCGTGCGAGTTCAAAGTGAAAAAAGCGCCTCCTAAAGCGGTTGGTGATCGACGAAATAGGGATTTTCGCTCGAAGAGCAGGTCGCTGACGGCTGTGGTCAGCGCACCTTCGTTCCCCAGAGTGTTCGATCCGGTCCGAGGGCAAGCACGGCGAACCGTATCATACACCCTCAGCGAGCAAGCTCGCCGTTTCCCCAGACCGGGGGCCGCGAAGGTACGCACCCGAAGGTGGCTAGGCCCCCATGCGCCTTTCGGCAGCATCCTTGATATAGGCATCGAACCGCTGTTCCTCTGCCAGCTTCTCGTTGCTTCTGCGTTTCGGTAGCTGTACGAGCCACGCACCCTTCATGGCGATCACTCGTGCTGCATTCTCGTCTGCGTCGGCGGCATGGCCGCACTCAACGCACTCGAATTTGTCCATCTCAAAG
The DNA here is from genome assembly GCA_965228425.1 of Alphaproteobacteria bacterium. Classification (GTDB taxonomy): domain Bacteria; phylum Pseudomonadota; class Alphaproteobacteria; order UBA8366; family UBA8366; genus JAJFJD01. The sequence continues at coordinate 3,247,369 of OZ245815.1, forward strand.
CCGCCCGGAACTTGCGTCTTCTTTCGGTTCTCCGAAGCCCAGTGCCCGCATTCCGGGCACGTTTGACTAGTGTAAGCTGGACGAACGAAGATCGGCTGTGGGAGACCGGCGAGGCTCAACTTGTAGGTCAAAACTTTCTTCAGCTTTTCGTACTGCGTCCGATTCAGCAGAACGTTGAAACCGCTTCGTCTCCGGCCAGGGATGCGCTTCCGGCGGCGAACTGCTCCCAGCGAACGGAGGTCTTCAAGCACCAACCGCGCTTGGTGCTCGCTCGCAGCCTCCACCAATGCGTTCGCCGTTACATGCACAGCCTCGTCAGCGTAGGCACGCCGTTTGTTGTCTCGTACATGCCGTCCGCGCCGCTGAACTTCGCGGGTCCGTTGGGCAATCTTCTGCTGCGCGAAGCGGAGGGCCATCCCCGAAACGCGATTCTGAGCAATACTGGTGCCGTTTTCGTCCACGACCGAGTAGGCAGCAAGGTTGTAGACGCCGCGATCCACGCCCATCCATCGCTCGGTTTCGATCTTCGGAACGATGAACTGGAATGTGACATGTAGCTCGAACTCGTCGCACTCGGTGCCGTTCCTGTCACGCCGCCAGTAGAGGCGCGCGGTCTGCGGCTCCCCGTTCTGGAGGTAGTCGACGTCGTGATAGCCATGTCCCATCTCCAATGCGAACCGGTCTCCGGTCTGGCTGGAGAACTTCACGAGCTCTCCGGTCTTCAGGTCATACAGTTCACGACCTTCATCCGGATGCGGAACCTGAACGCGTTTCGCGAAGCGGTTACCCGAATAGTGGAGGTTCAACCACGCCCAAAGGCGACCATCGCTTGCGTCTCGCAGTAATACGAACCCGTCATCACGCCGATGGCGCACAAAGTTCAGCGGGCGGATGACGCCCATCTTCTGTGTCTTAGTGAGTTCATCGCGAAGTTCGTTTTCCTCCATGAGGTCAGCGGATGCGACTAGTTCGAGAAGCGCCTTGACGTACTCTGGTTTTGATCCGTTGATCCGCGACACTGTCGGCAAGCCCACCTCTTCCTGCTCATCCTGCAGCCCAATCGTGCTGGAGATTTGCGCCAACGCGTCCTGCCCAATCGCGTCCTTCGCGCTGTTGCCGAGGTGGCGATAACGCGCTGCCTTCATCAAGTGCGGCTGGATGCGGGCTTGGAGTTCCCGTCGGCGCTCAACCTTCGACAGCTTGGACAGGCGGTCTACTTCCTCCTTCGACGGCATGAAACGGTTCAGCAGCCGCTCATACCCAAGATGGGCGCGCTTCATGCTGTCGATCAGCATCGCGCGCTTACGCTGGGAGGGGTTATGTATTTTGAAGACGGCAGTCTTGAAGACCTTGACGTGCCCTTCAGGCGTCCGCCGCTTCCCACCTTTGGGTTGTTCCGCAGTGTTTGGCATTCTACGTGAATTCTACATCGTCGCCGCGTTGATGCCAGCGTAATGTGGTCACGCTGGCTCGTTGCGTGCCCGCCCCGTCCCCGACACCTCCACACCACATCCGGCACGCACCTGAAGAAAGAGGGGGCGGAGGTCGCAACGTGGGCTTAAGGATCGGCGCAATGTCGGCGGATGCGGAGTAGCGGCTGGAATACGTATGGCCCCATACTCCCCGCGCGCGAAGTTACCGTCACCCCCCGGTGGGGGTCGCGACACCGGCCGCGACTGGGCCGCACCAGGGGAGCAAAGGCCGGGGACGCACCGCCCTGCTCCACCGCTTGGCGCGCTCTCGACTCCTGCCACGACGCATTGGGAGTCCGTGTGACCACCGCACTAAGGCATATGATTTTCAAGGGCTTGCTGTCTCGCGCAGCCGAGGGTGTGACCGTCTTGTGCCATCAGTGCCGCTGGGGCCTGGGCTAACCTGGGCTAATCCGGCCCCGGGGCGACGACGATGGGCGCGCCACGACGGCTGATCAGGAACTGATCGATTGCGCGGCGTGGCCTCCAGGACGCGGGCAAAAGAGAGGCGACACACAATCTCACGCGTGCCGCCTGATCATATCTCGGTATTGAGTTTGCTGGCTTTGCGAATCATTCGCAGCCAATGTCAGCCACCGGTGAGCGCCTCCTGAACGCTGCTACCTTCCGCCACCACCACACCATCCCGGCCAAGCACGGCTACCATCCCGCGCTCCCTGCAAACCGTCCGGGTCACGTCGCCATCCTCGTCCTGATCAACCGTGGCCACCACGTAGGCCGCGCCGGTCTCCGCTTCTCCGGTCCAGCACTGCTCGCTGCCGAAGTGATCCATCACTGCTGTGATTTCAGTCGTGTTCAGCCCGTCCATGTCGTCCTCCTGTTGGGGGTGTGATGCGGTGACCATGAGTCATCTGGATTCCCTTGTAAACCTGGGGAACTTCGAACAAGCGGAGTTCGATTCGAAGGGCGCTGTATCTCGTCGCTGACAGCTTGAGGACAAAAAAACACTCCTTAAGCAGGAGAGAACCGCATTTCTCAGGTTCACGCCCTGACAACCTCACAAGTTCTCGACGCCGGGTAGCGCCCGGCTGACGGCGGCTCACTACGCCATGGTCTCGTTTCCTCTCCGAGGCCGTGGCGGGGCTGCCTGTTGCAGCGACGTGAGAGGCCACCATTCAACTTTGAGAGGAACCCAATGCCCTACGACTCCACGCCTGACCAAGGCCTCCTGTACCACGACACCATGACGGCGCTCCGACACTTCTTCGACGAACGCAACCACCACCCGTCCGACGACCAATGGGCCGCACTGGCCGATCTCGTCCGCACCCTGGAACGGATGGCCGACGGCACGCTGGAAAACAAGTTGCACCTGTCGAGTCTCGACCCTGGCGTTGGCAAGTCCACCGCTATTATTCAGTTCCTGACGGCTATGATGTCGTCACCGATCTACGCCGACACTGGAGCCATCATCTGTCTATTCACGTTGGACGAAATCGAGAAGATGGCTGCTGAATTGGCGATGCCGAAGAATGACATCTGCATCATCACGGCAGACGCGCGCTTGAACGGACTTGGCGCTGGACCGGAGAGTGCCGACAAGGCGCAAGTCATCCTCACGACGCAGCAGCGCATCGAGTGGCACCTGAAGGGCAAGGCGTTCAATGAGGCTGAGCAGTTCTTCTACCAAGGCAAGTCACGCATCGTTCGCGTCTGGGACGAAGCCTTCGTTCCTGGCCGAGTGGCAAACCTCACGGACGGCCAGATTGGCGGGCTGATCGAGCCGACGAAGGGCGTCTCTCCGAAGTTCTCCGACTGGCTGCGAGAATTCACCGGGAGGCTGCTCCTCCACAAGGACCCGAACGAGAAGCTGATGCTGTTGCCGAACTTCGAGGACACCTTTGGGGTCTCGCTGAACGATCTCCTGCGCCACTTCGACGAACGCCGCAAGCCCAACCTCGCCCGCGTTGACGACGAGAAGCTGCAGCACGTCGAGAACCTGTGGCTGATGTCGGGGCGCACCGTGAACGTCCGCAACGACAAGATCGAGGGACAGACGCTCGTCAACTTCGAGGACACACTGCCGCACGATCTCGCACCACTCGTGATCACCGACGCTTCTGGACGCATCCGCGAGACATACCGACTGATGAAAGAAGGCCGAGACTCCGTGAGCGAACTCAAGAGCGCCGCGAAGGACTACTCGAACCTCACGATCCACATCTGGAACAAAGGTGGTGGTAAGGGAGCCTTCGACAAACGCAATCAGGACCGTCGAGGCCGTCTCATCACCGGCATCGTCAACACGATCCAAGAGCACCCTGAAGACCGCTGGCTTGTAGTCCATCATCGGAAGGACTGGAAGGTCGGAGACGTCCGCAAGGACATTGAGGACGAACTCGGAACGATCCCCGGCACCGTCGACTTCGTCACCTGGGGCAACCACCGGGCCACCAACGCCTTCTCAGACGCCCGGAGAGTGATCCTGGCGGGTACACTGTTCTACCGGCTTGCGTACTATGAAGCGCACGCCCGCATGGCACTGAATCAACCAGCCTCGGCGGGCTCGATCTCCGAGGACGTGTTCAATCGGACTAGGCTCGGTGAACACAAGCACCTCCTACTCCAAGCGATCTGTCGGGGAGCGGTACGGCGCTCTGACGGCGCGGGATGTCACCCGATGGATGCTTACGTGATCGCGCACGTATCCAGCGGTATTGGCGCTTCCGTGCCCGAAGTTTTTCCCGGTGCCGAGATCACGAAGTGGCAGCCGGTGCCAGTCGAGCTTGGCGAAAAGGCCCGGAAGGCGTTCGACTACATCGTAGCTGCTGCTGACTTCCTGGAAGACGGAGGCGTGGTGAAGTTCAAGGAGGTAGTGAAGGCTGCGAACCTGAGTCGCGACTACTTCAACAAAGAGCTTCGGCGTAACGAAGACTTCGTCCAGGCTTTAGCCGAGGAAGGGATCGTCGAAGGTGGCAAGAAACGAATGACGCACTTCGAGCGGGCCAACGGCTCTGGCTCGGTGGCGATAGTATAGTCAGGCACGACCAAATTAAGGGGGGTCGCTTGTATAGTACGGTACTATACAGAACACCCCCCTTAATTTTCCTGCCGCTCACTTCCATCTACCGTTCCCCGGCAGGTCCCACTTACGAAAGCAGCCTCAATGATGATTGAGGCGGCTGCTTTTACAGCCCTCGTAGCGCCACGCTCCGCCCCCGCTAACCTCAAGTTCAACGGAGCGTCCTAGCTACGCCCGTCTTCAGTTCGTCAGCGTTACTCGCCGGGACGCCTGTTCACCGTCCCGAACCATCGCGCTGGCACTGCACGGCACCGATCCGATCATCGCCCCGGTCGGGTCGGTGCCGCTGCGATTGGCATCAGACAGCCACCACAAGGCGGCAATGGAAGAGAGCTGTCGTGGTCGATTTGCGGTCGAGTGTGGCCGGAACGATGTTGAATTATTGTCCAGCGCGGTTCGAGCGCATCAATTTCGTGATCAGAAGGCCGACCGCGCTGAGAAAAAGCCATGCTGCGGGCGGCAAAGGAACAGGCTTCGGAATGAACTCGAATTCGTATCTGGAAGAGATTGACGCCGATACGTCCAAACTGAACGCATCTAGAAATGTTCCGATCTCACTGCTGTTGAACATAGACGAGTAGGTGAGTGCCATCGCGATGTCGTATTCGTCTCCTGGGGCCGCGTTAATATCATTGAAGTCGAACGCAAGGGTTGGGCCCGCAAACCGCGTACATACCGTAGCAAAGCAGCCGCCACCATCGAGGTCGCCGTTCGACCCCGAGTCCACCATTACACCGTTCTTGAAAACTTCAAATGTGAGTGAAGTGCGGGCGCTAACGCGTGCTCCTAGGTCGGTTGGGGTCCCAATCACATTCCAGCGACCAGCAGCCCCAACTTCACCTTGAATCTGTGCCCATGTGCTGACCAGCGTCCCTAGCGCGCCGTCAAACTCCGGGACAACAAAGCTGGCGTTGATTGTAGAGGGCGTATTGGTGGTGTTGAACGTTGTTGTGTCATTTGGCACGTCGCGAGATTCAGTGAAGTTGTTGTCGGCCGAGTCTCCGCGAACTCTTACGACCTCGCTGTTCGCTGAAGCGGTCGCGAACAAAATTGCGATCAAAAAGAATAAGATGCGCATATCATCCCCCTATAATTTCAGGTTGAGGTGATTCGCGATTCAATACAACTGAATTGCTCAAAACATATCCGACCGAGGCGTCGTTTCCTCCGCCTCACACCGCCCGCCCAAGCTGTCACTCCTTCCGGCCTGGCCGGGCTTTTCGATTCATCCCGAAGGAGAAGAAGGAAATCACCCTGACTACACCACAAGCGTACGGAGGCCAGAAGTTCCGGCCCCGTGATCACGAACCACACAACCCCGGTGCCACCGAAGAGATCATGCGTCTCCGCCGTGAACACCCTGCGATGTTCCTGCACCTGACCGACCTGATCGGTACCGACACCGATGCGTGGTATCGCGCCATGCGCCTGATTGCGCACGCCCCAGCCGTCTGGAACGAATACCTCTCTGCGGCCCTGGCCGTGATTCCGACGTACCCCGCTGGGTACTTCGATCATAGCCGGATGGCTGTCCTTGTCGGGCGGTACCACGACATCCGGCTCGCCTTGGAGACCGTAACGGTTCCTCCAGTTCCCGAAGTTCCGACCGCTGAGGCGGCTTCCTGATGGCCATCACATCCACCTCAGCCATCCTGATCGGTATCACCGTTGCCGCTGCCGCAGCCGCCGCAGCCCAGCAAGCCGCCGCCGCCAGTGCTGCCGCAAGGGCGACCGAGAAAGCCGCACGGGCCAATAATGAGATTGCCCAGGAGGAACTCTCCCGGCAGCAGACCGAGGTCCGAGAAGCCGAGCAGGAGGAGAAATCCGACCGTGTCCGGCAAGCCGAGCGCGAACTCGGTGCTCTTCGTGTCGCCGAAGGCCAACTCGGGCTGACCTCGACAGCCTTCCTCGGCTTCGTGAATGAGACAGCAGCCATCGAAGGCATCGATCTTTCGCGCATCAGCGACAACGCTGACGAGCAAGCGGCTGCGTTGCAGTCGCAGAAGGAATCGGTCGCGCAGGACGCCATCAACAACATCAATCAAGCGAACATCAGAGCGTCCAACGACAAGAACAAAGCAGTGACTTCGGCTATCGGCTCCTCGCTGCAGATCGGTGGCGGCATCGTCCGTGACGATCCGAAATTTCGAAACTCCGAAAACAAGATCAAGGTGAAGAGACGATGATCGCTCCCCCGTACGACTACCCGAACCGCCCGGCTGCGTTCCTTGAGGCTGTCTACGATCCCGTAGCACACCCCTGGAACCGCCTAACGCACGTTCACACCGCTCTCCGCGACGAATTCAACATCGATGTCCAGACGAACGAGGTCGTCTACGATGCCTTTTTCGGCACCGGCCCGACGGAGAAGTACCGAGAACTGGTTCGCCTCGCCAATGTGAGCAAGACCCAGCCGAACCTCGCTTTCCTCCGCGCCCTGGCGGCGTTCTGGACACTTGCTGTGTTGACCGAGAACGACTTGGCGCTGCCCATCGGCAACGCCTGACCACCACCATTCACCATCACAAACTCAATCATGGAGATGACCATGAAGCACGTAACGACCGGCGTGTCGTTGCTGCCCCAAGATACGGCAGCGATCGCCACCATTCAGAAACATTTTCGTGGCCGAGGTACTTCCCTTGGCCGTTCCCAGGCTATCCGCTTCGCGCTCGCGCAAGCAGCAGCCGACATCCGAGCGGAGGCGGCTCTCACTGGCCGTCCTGCGTAACTCAAACAGTCACGAGAAGGAGTGACCTATGACTGACGAAGCGAAGAAGACCGACAACGCAGCCATCGACGGCAGCGTTCACGACGTATCCGTCCGAGACGGAAACGAGACCATCCAGGTTCAACCGGAACCCATTGCCGACATCGCGAACTCCAAGGGCGTCCTCGCGAGCGCAACCGACCACACGGGCGGAACGATTGCCGGACGCCCTGTCCAGGCGGGCGACATTGTCACCGTCGCCGGAACGCAGATGTCAGCCGAGCAAGCTGTGACGCACGGCTTCCTGGCCCAGGACGAGACTGGGAAGTTCGTCGATGTGTCCGACGAAGCCGCCCGCAAGGCACTCGACAGCGGGCAAGAAGTAGAAGCCGAACGCAAGATGGCCGAGGAAAAAGCCTTCTTCCAGGAGCACGCCATCGAGGTTGCGGCGGCGACCGAAAGCACCGTCAACGAACTCACGGCCCTGGCAGAGACCAGCCGCATTCCGACACAGGGCATAGTCACGGAGATCATGCGTGATCCAACCCGGCTTCCCTCGGCCTTGACCGACGCCATTGTCCGCAAGGGAGGTGACCCGGCAGCGACGCACGCCAAGATCAATGAAGCAATGGCCGACATCCGAGCGGGCATCGAAGACAAGATCGTCGAGAAGTCCGGACTGCCTCGCGAAGCGCTGGGTGAATTCTGGTCTTGGGTTAACGCCAACAAGCCGATGGTTGACCGGCGCGCCGCATTGTCGACGCTCTTCCACGGCGACAGCAGAGCGTACGTCGAACTCGCCAAGCAGTACGCCGGTATCATGGGTGCTGGCTCGGTTCCTTCGGACGCCGAGGTGTTCGAGGTCAAGCGAGGCCGGCGAATGGTCAAGTACGTTAAGACCGCACGCGGCCCTATCGAATTGGAAGCCGCCAAGAAGCTGGGCCTCGTCTAACCCAACCCACTACCACAACCAGATGATCGCGCGACGGGCCCCTGCGGGCCCGTTTCGCGTTTCAGGAGGAGTAATTGACGAAGAAAGCACCACCGAAGACCAGCGGGCGCAAACGGTCACCTGAGTACCAAGCGATGATGGGCCAGCCCCGGACTTGCGACACTTGCGGGGAGACGAAAGAAGTCTCCTGGGCGACGTTCGCGCCCCGCAAGGCACACCTTGACGGTGTCTCCCCTACATGCCGTTCATGCCAGCGGACAGCGAAGCGTGCGGCGAATCCAGTGATCCGCTCCGCGTCCTTCCCGACACGTCTGCGCGATCACCCTGATTACTGGAAGCACGTCGACGACATTCGTGACCACCTGTACTCCCTTGGGCGCGACACCTCGCGGAAGGTGGAACGAGACAAGCTGATCCGTAGTTTGCGGGCCGTGACGATCCTAAAAGGCGACCCCGTTGACGGCGGACGGCAGTTGGACCCGATGCTGGCGTTCCTCACGTTCGTCCGCGTCGTGTCGCCGCTGATTGCGGACTGGAAGCCGTTCGGGGCCGTCCACACCGAGAAAATCCTTCCGGCGATCCTGTCGGGTGACGAGCGGACCCTGATCCTCGCGTCCCGGAACTCCGGTAAGTCTGCGCTGGTCGAACTGTTCCTGACCTGGACGCAGCTTCGAAACCCGATGATCCGCATCATGGCGATCTCCGGGACCACGACGCGTGCCCGCTCGACCCTGCGAGCCGTTCGCGGCTTCATTGAGGACTGTCCGCTGCTCTGGCACCTCAAGCCGAATGACGAATGCATCGACGAGCGGGACCAGTACATGCTTCCACAAGCGAACCGGAAGCTCGGTGCAAGCATCTCGTTCCGTTCCTTCGGCGTTGCGTCGACGATGACCGGCGGTCGTGCCGACTTGATCCTGCTGGATGACGCTGAGTCCCGAAAGGATCGCACTCCGACGATGCAGGAGAACCTGGACCTCCTGGTCGCGGAGGCCGATCACATCCTCGACCCAAGCTCGCGGATGATTGTCCTTGGGACCCCACAGGTCTCGCAGGGCCGGTCGCTGTATGCCCGCTATATCGCTTCCGGGAACTTCAGCATCACGAAGGCCCGGCTATTCGAAGAGTACCCCGGCGAAGGCGTGGGCAACTCGAAACTACCCGCGTTGCATTCGCTATGGCCCGAACGCTGGCCGGATGAAAAACTGATCAAGAAGCGCCGGGGCATGGCGTCTCGGGAATGGAACCTTCACTGGCGTCTCGAAATTGGCACCGCTGAAGATGATGATCCACCGCTCAAGCTCCGGGACTTCTGCACTATGCGCTGGAACCCGGACAGCCCCAACTTCCCGCGCGCCATCAAGTTCGATGGGCCGGAACTACGCCACGTTGAACGCTTCGCCGGGATGTCCGCGACGGACGCCTATGTTGGGCCGGAAGCGATCTCCAAGGAAGTCGACCGCTACGTCATAACGGTTGGCGCGGTGGACCCTGCGTCAGGCAAGGAGGGTCGTGACGAGGTCGGCATCAGCGTCGCGTCGGTGACCCTCTCTGGTCTCGCTGTCGTACGCTACTGTTCCGGCATCAGGGGCAAGACGCTGAACGAAGTGATGGGCCGCGCGGCTGGCATCCTCCAGCGCTTCCAGGTCAATCGCATCGTCGTGGAAGCGCGGGCGGACAACCCCTGGCCGATGCAACTCCAAGCCCTCATGAACGCACGTCGCCACCCCGTCTCCGTCGAGGCTGTTCACAGCGGTACGCCCAAGGGCGAGCGTGTGATCGACAGCATCAGCGTACCGGCGGCGGACAAGCGTGTTGTGTTCTTGGAGAGTGTGTTCACGGCGGCGGATGCTGCCGAGACAGTCAAGCAGATTTGCGGGATGCGGTACGACGCGAGGAAGTTGGCTCACGATGATCGGGTCGATTCTTGCGCGTGGGCCTTGCATACCGTCCAGCCGATGATCCTGGTCGAAGCTGCGGACAACGTTCCGACCTACAGCCAGGAGGAACTGGAGCGGCTGATGTCGCTGCCGACGCGCAAGGGCGGGATCAATCCCGATGGGCCGGAAGCCGCGCTGTTCGAATTAACGGAGGATGAGGAGCGGCTGCAGATGCGTTTGGACACGGCCATCGACCGGCAGAATCAACTGATCCAGCAAGGCATCACCGACATGGATATGTCGCGGCTGATCACGTCCCTCCAAGCGGACCTTGCCAAATTTCAGAAATTCAGACCGGCGACGATGACGCGTGCTGGTCACAACGAAGGAACACAATATGACTGACTCACCGGGCTTTAGAGCCCTCTTACGACACCTCCCGTCAGAACGAAACCGGATAGACCGCGAGCAACTCCACGACCTCTACAGGTCCGGGCGCGTCTCCATCCGGTACACCGCTGAGCGTGGGCTCGAATATGTCGGTGACCGTGCTCGCGACGTCTACGAAGGGCGACGCTGATCACGCACCCCCAACCCACCAGTAGAAAGACAACAATTCATGGCATTTTTCAGCACCATCACCTTCACAGGCAACGGTGTCCAGACGGACTACCAGATCGGCTTCGATTACGTTGCTCAGTCTCATGTGAAGGTGTTCCTCGACGGCGTGGAGACGAGCGCGTTCTCATTCCTCACCGCCGACACCATCCGCTTCGATGCTGCCCCGGCTGACGGGGCGCGCGTCGTCCTCCGGCGGAACACCTCGCAATCCTCCCGGCTCGTGAACTTCCTCAAGGTCACGCTCCAAGCCTTAACGCTCAATGACGACAGCAAGCAGGGCTTCTTCATGGCCCAAGAGGCTATCGATATCGCTAATAGCGCCCTCACCGAGGATGTGACCGACGGCAAGCTTGATGCCGGTTCGAAGGTCATCAAGAACCTCTCTCCGGCCACGGTCGGCACCGACGCGGTCAACAAAGACCAACTCGACGCCATTCAGGTTGCCTCCGGTAACGTGCCCGCGCCGGGCGCTGGGGACGTGGGTAAGTTCTTGAAAGCTACTGCGACCGGCGTCTTCGGATGGGTCGCTTCCACCTCTACCATTGTCGTCGACGACATCTCCGACGCAGTTACCGATATGCGGACGTTCTTAAAGTCCGCTGACCTCGCAACGGCACGCTCGAACCTCGGCGTGACCGAGACGCCTGTCGGCGTCATCGACACGTACATCGGCACTACCGCTCCAAGCGGTTGGCTGCTTATGAACGGCGCATCAATCGGCAAGAGCGGATCGGGCGCTACGCACGCCGACGACGGTCTCCAAGCTCTGTTCGAACTCTGTTGGAACAGCATGGCCGACACCGAGGCTCCGGTCAGTACCGGACGTGGTGCGTCCGCCACCGCCGATTGGGACGCGGGCGAGACGCTCACGATGCCGGACCTTCGCGGGCGTACCGTGATCGGTACCGGTCAAGGCGCAAGCCTCACAGATCGAGTGAACGGTGAGAGCGACGGCGAAGAAGCCCACACGCTCACTGTCGCCGAAATGCCAGGCCATTCACACCCGGCAGCCAACCTCGGCAGCACCAATGCCGGGGCTGGCGTGAGCGCGGGCATCATCGGTGACGGTGGTGGCACCACAGGAGCGGCTGGTGGAGATCAGGCGCACAACAACATGCAGCCGTACGTCGCCTTCAACTACATCGTGAAAACCTGACGGACGGTGATGGGCCTGGGTAGGTCTCTCATCGCTACGTGCCTCACGAGCGGCTCCTGCTGCCACCGGTTGGTTCCCGGCTGGCTCCAACGACCGCTCGAACGACAAGCTGATCCTGACGGTCTCCTAAGTACGTCGGGACGTGACCCGCTCTCCGACGCGACTTGGCTGCGTTACGACGCTAACCGAGGCGCGAGGGGGCCGGGTCTGCCTATCGGGCCACTCTCAACCTCGCGTTCACCAGCGGGGTCGAGGGTGACCTGTTTTTTTTGGGGCCACGGAATTCTTGGCGCAAGTAAGTTTCCGACGGTCAAGTGGTTGCTTCGTAGAATCAGTGGAACCGGTTTGGTCAAAAGAAGGAGATGCCACTATGTTAAACCGTAAATAGTGGCTGAGCCGCTCGATACCGATCACCACCGGGCAAGGACAAACTTGAACGGTACGCGAAAGGACCCCTGCCATGAAAGCTACCGTCAAAGTACACATGGGCGATATATTTGAAGGCAAGGCTGACCTTACTGTCTTGCCGTGTGGGGCGAAGCCTACTTGGAGTTCATCGGTTCAACGATGGATTGATAAATACGGAATCCCAACTCCCAAGGAGTTGATGAGCGAAATGCGGCTTTCCGATGTCACCGATCCTGTTCCTTTCCCAGATTCACAAGATGTTACAAAATATATCGCCTACGGGGCCTCTGTTCTGAACAAGAGCACAACTCCTAATGTGATCAGAAAACTTGGAGAAAACATCGGATCAATCACTGTGTCACATGGCGATATCAAGTTTGTTGAATCGGTGTTGTTTGGCACAGGCTATGGCGGGCTCTCCGACTCACTAGCGGCTAGAGCACTTTCTCGAGGCTTCAAAACAACGGCAGTCCCCGATGCGACTCTTTGGATATTTGTACACGGCGGGGAGCGAAGCGCAGCCGTGCGGAAGGTTGTTGAAGGTGGCTTTGTTACGCGATTCGTCGATGCTTTGATCGCCCGACCCGCCGTAATGGGGTTCGGCATCAACTTAAAGAAACTTTTTGGCTTAGAGAAATAATCGCATTTTCGATAATAGGTTCTGCGATAAAAACCAGAGAAATTTGTACTAGATATTGGACTAGTTAGAAACTCACTTTATTGAATTTCAAACAGTTATCACATACTCTCATGATCCAAAAACTGGCGACCGGAATTGCCGCGAGGTTCGCCACAAGACCGAATTGCGTGATCCGGCCAAAATGATGCAGCGCGATCAGTCCCGTCGCCGCGCCAGCGACGATCGTGCTGATGGCGACGCCGATGAAGTAAAAGGCCAGTTTTCGGCCCGGACCGCTGCCCCGTAACCAATCGCGCAGCGGCTCGCGCAACGCTTCATAGACCGCGACCAGGGCCACCACGGCGGCGAAGGACATTTGGAAACTGGCGCTCAGCAGCACCTCGGGAGACAGCGTGAGAACAATCATCGCGGCCCAGGCGACGAGACGCAGCGATACGGCGGTCCGATCCACCAGGACGGCAAAAAGCACGATACCCGTCATGATGAACGCCCGCTGCGTCGGCACCGTGGCGCCGGCGAGCAACAGGTAAATGAAAGCGCCCGCCAGGGCGGCAAGTGCCGCGATCTTCTTGATCGGCAACCGCAGCGCCACCGGCTCGCAGAGGGCCAACATCAAGCGGACACTGAAGAACAGAATCGTCGCCACCAACCCCAAATGGAGCCCCGAAATTGCCAGAAGGTGAGCAAGCCCGGAATCCCGAAGCGCTTGGACGGTTTCTTCGGGGATGGCACTTCGGTCGCCGACGATCAACGCGGCGGCGACCGCCCCATTCTCGGCGGGAAGCACGCCGCGTATCCGATCCGCCATCGCCTGGCGGAGCTTCGCCAGCCCGATCAATACGGCCCCGGCACCGTCACTCTCGGCGGTGCCCACGGCCGCCTTCACATGCCCCAATGCAAATCCGACCGCGCCGATGCGGGCGAACCAGGCACGGCGCTGAAAATCATACGCGCCCGGCATCGCCGGCGCCGGCGGCGGTGACAAACGGGCCAACACCGAGATCCGGTCACCGACGTCGACATCATCACCACGGCGCAACCGGAGGCGTATCCGGGCAGGTGTGGCGGCCGGGTCCAGCCGGCGCACGACCGGACGGTCCAGGATCACCCGCGGTCCTTTGAGACCCCGTTCAAGCTGAACGACCTGCCCGGTGACCACCGTAACCTTGATCGGTTTTTCCAAAACGGGCGCCGCGACTCGATGGGTCTGTTGTTGTGCGACCAGAAAGCCCCCCGCGAAGAGCGCCATCGCCACAAAGACGACCCGTGAATTCACCGCATGCCGATACGCCACCGCCGCGCCGAGCGAGCAAGCCAACGCCGATACGGCCCACCATGGGGACGGTTCAAACCGCAATGAAAAGTAGAGGGCGATCCCGGCCCCGAACAAGACCGGCGTCCACAACGGCCAGCGGTCGCGTTGCGACGCCGCCAGCGTTTCGGCCCGCATCAATACTGCACGCCAACTTGCCAAGCCATCGGGACCCGACGCGCCGAGCGTCGACATCGCGTTTCCCCTCGTCCCCAAACCGCCGCAATGCGCTTTTGAGAGCATATACGGCTGTTGGAGCCCCGCAATAGCGTGCGTGCGCCTGACAGGCCAGTGTGCTACACCCGGCCCGCCCAATGTGCGAAATTACGTGCTCAACCCAGACAGATATTGACGCCATGACAGTCGTTACTCGCTTCCCGCCATCGCCGACCGGCCGCCTTCATATCGGAAGCGCACGCACGGCACTTTTCAACTGGCTTTTCGCCCGTCATAACGGCGGCCGGATGACGTTGCGGATCGAAGATACCGACCGCAAGCGATCGACGCAGGAGGCGATTGACGCCATCCTCGATGGGTTGAACTGGCTCGAACTCGATTGGGACGGCGGTGTCGTTTTTCAGACGCAGAACGCGGACCGCCATGCTGCGGTCGCGAAGGAATTGCTTGACGCGGGCAAGGCCTACCACTGCTACTGCACGCCGGAAGAGTTGAAGGAAATGCGGGAAACGGCCCGAGCCGAGGGCCGACCGGCGCTTTATGACCGACGCTGGCGCGATCGCGACCCGGCCGACGCACCAGACGGCATCGATCCAGTCGTCCGGATTAAAATGCCGCAGTGCGGCAAAACAACCATCTCCGACCTTGTCCAGGGTGACGTCACCGTCGCAAACGAGCAGCTTGACGACTTCATCCTGCTGCGCGCCGACGGTACACCGACCTACATGCTGTCGGTCGTCGTCGACGACCACGACATGGGTATCACGCATGTCATCCGCGGCGACGACCATCTCAATAATGCCTTCAGGCAGTTGCATCTGTTTAACGCGATGGATTGGCCCGTTCCGGCGTTTGGCCATATCCCGCTCATCCACGGGGCCGACGGACAGAAGCTGTCGAAGCGGCACGGTGCGCTCGGAATCGAAGAATATCGCGACATGGGATTTCTGCCCGAGGCGATGCGAAACTATCTTCTGCGGCTCGGATGGAGCCATGGCGACGAAGAGATCATCTCGACCGATCAAGCCGTCGAGTGGTTCGATCTCGACAACGTAGGCCGCTCGCCCGCCCGCTTCGATCTCGCCAAGTTGGAAAATCTCAACGCCCACTATCTCAAAGAATCCAAGGATCACCGGCTCGTGGAGATGATCGTCCCGTTGATCGAGAAGGCCCGTGCCATATCGGTTGACGACGATGGCCGGTCCCGCTTGGCGAAGGGCATGGAAGGTCTAAAGCCGCGTGCGAAGACATTGCTCGACCTAGCCGAAAACGCTGCTTTTTATGTAGCCCGGCCGACTTTTCCGCTTGAGAATGCCAAGGCGGCGAAACTGCTGAAAGACCCCGCGGTCACGGTGTTGGGCAGCGCATTGGAACCCCTGACGGCGACCGATCCTTGGGAAAGCGAAAACCTGGAGACCGCATTACGCGCCCATGGCGAAAAACATGACTTGGGCTTTGGAAAAATTGCTCAACCTCTGCGTGCAGCGCTCACCGGGTCAAACGCGTCCCCTGGCCTCTTCGAAGTCATGGAAATCCTAGGCCGCGAGGAGACAATTTCGCGGATTCAAGCCGTTCCCGGCGTGCCGGCAGACAGCTGAGCAGGTTTGCTCAACGCCGCCAACGCGGGTATACTGCAGTGCAACAGAGACAAGGGTAATTGGGAACGCAGGCGTAGACCGCGCCCCGCCCCTGTCGCGGTCTGACGCTTGCCAAATAAGAAGGGGTCACTATGACGCAGAAAAAATCTGCCACCGGTTCGGCGGCTTCGAATGAGTATGTAACGCTTACCGACCACACCACCGGTGAAAACTATGACTTTCCTCTGATGCCGGGATCAACGGGGCCGAAAGTCATCGACGTTCGCAGTTTGTATGGGCAAACCGGGCATTTCACCTACGATCCGGGATACACATCGACCGGAGCCTGCGAATCGCAGATTACCTACATCGACGGCGAAGAAGGCATCTTGATGCACCGGGGATACCGCATCGAGGAACTCGCCGAGCAAAGTGACTTCATGGAGGTCTGCTACCTTCTGTTGAACGGCGAATTGCCAAGCAAGGCCGACAAGGAAGACTTCGAGAATACCATCACCAATCACACGATGGTCCACGAGCAGCTCAACTACTTCTTCCGGGGCTTCCGCCGCGATGCCCATCCGATGGCCATCATGGTCGCCGTCGTAGGCGCCTTGTCGGCGTTCTATCACGATTCACTGGACGTGAATGACGAACGTCAACGGATGATCACGTCGCATCGCCTGATCGCAAAAGTACCGACGATTGCGGCGATGGCCTACAAATTCTCCGTCGGGCAACCCTTTGTCTACCCGCGGAACGATCTCAACTACGCCGAGAACTTCTTGCACATGATGTTCGCGGTGCCCGCCGAGGAATACAAGGTCAACCCGGTCTTGGCGAAAGCCATGGACCGCATCCTGATCCTGCATGCCGACCATGAACAGAATGCGTCGACATCGACGGTCCGTCTCGCAGGATCGACGGGAGCGAACCCGTTTGCCAGCGTATCGGCCGGCATTTCCTCGCTCTGGGGACCGGCCCACGGCGGCGCCAACGAAGCGGTGCTGAACATGCTCGATCAGATCGGCAGTGTCGACAAAATCGCCGAGTTCGTTGAGAAGGCCAAGGATCCGGACGATGATTTCCGGCTGATGGGTTTTGGCCATCGCGTGTACAAGAATTACGACCCGCGCGCCAAGGTCATGCAGAAAAGCTGCCATGAGGTCCTCGACGCCCTCGGCATCCGCGATGAACCGCTGCTGAAGCTGGCCATGGAATTGGAGCGCCTGGCGCTTGAAGACGACTACTTCGTCAGCAAAAAGCTGTTCCCGAATGTCGACTTCTATTCCGGCATCATCCTGAAAGCCATGAACTTCCCGACCAGCATGTTTACCGTGCTGTTCGCGGTTGCCCGAACGGTCGGCTGGATCTCGCAGTGGAAAGAGATGATCGAGGACCCGACCGCCAAGTTGGGTCGGCCGCGCCAGCTCTACACCGGCGCGACGGAACGTCCCTACGTGCCGTTGAGCAAGCGATAGAAAACGGGAAAGACGAGCGGGCACACACCCGCGCGCAAGGTTACGACGGCGGATGGTTACTCCATCCGCCGTTTCTTCATTCGATCCTATGTATCGCTGGTGCTATGCGTTAACGCGCCGATGCTCGGCCACGACGTCAAGGATCGCATCGGCGGCACGACGGCTGGGCGGGATGCTTCCCTCGCCGAGCTGCCGCAGTGCTTCCTCGGCCGCCTCAATCTGCTCCAAGCCGGCCTTTCCGAGCAACCGTTCCACCTCGTCGGCCAGTATCTCGGCGGTGCATTGAAACTGCAACCGCTCCGGCACGACTTCTCGATCGAGGATGAGGTTGACCAAGTTCACATAGCGCACGTTAAGCAATGGCTTGAGGATCGCGGCTGTTATCGTCGAAATTCGATACGCGACCACAGCGGGGAGCCTGGCTAGGGCCACCTCGAGCGCGACTGTGCCCGATGCGGCGATCGCGGCGTTGCTTGCCGCCATAGCGGCGTATTTTTCGCCACTGTCCTGTATCACGGTCACGGGAGCCGCCCAGCCCGCGGTGAGGCCCTGGACGAGGCCGGAGACGCCGGGCACCGTGGGCGTCACAACATGCAACGATGGGAATTTCTTGGAAAGCAGCTCGATTGCCCCGGAAAATGGCGCGGCATGCCGGGTCACCTCGCCGCGCCGGCTGCCCAACAACACGCAAACCACGGTATCGTCTGCCGCAATGCCGTGCCGTTCCCGAAACGCCGGCCCATCCCCCTCGCCTGCGCGATACTCCACAACCGGATGCCCGACGAAACGGCACGGCATACCGGCTTTTTCGAAAAACGGCGGCTCGAACGGCAAGAGCGCCAACATCATATCAAAATGGCGCTTGATCTTGTGGACGCGCCAAGGCCGCCATGCCCATACCGTCGGCGCGACGTAATGCACCTTGGGCGCGATCGACCGCCGCACACGCTTGATCACCGCATAGGCAAAGCTGGGAGAATCGATGGTGACGACCACATCGGGTTCCATCGAATCGATCGCCGCCGCGGTTTCCCGAATCCGCTTCAAAAGCCGCGGAATATGCGGCACGACTTCCATAAGGCCCATCAGCGATAGTTCCTCCATCGGGAACATGCTGTTCAATCCCTGTGCCGTCATCGCATCGCCGCCGACCCCGGCGAACCGGACACGATCGTCGGTCGCCTCCCGGAGCGCTGCCATAAGCCGCCCCCCGATCTGATCGCCAGACGGTTCTCCGGCAACGACAAAGACGTGGAGAAACCCGTCCGTCATTCGCCGGAAACCGCGATGAGAAACAATCCGTTCTGATCCGCCAATTCGACGACACGCGCCCGGTCGACCACCAACGTCGCGTTGGCCTCGACGGCGATCCCGCGCAACCCCGCGGCGGCGGCGGCCGAAACGGTATCGGGTCCAATCGTCGGCATGTCCGCGCGCCGGTCCTGCCCCCGCTTGGACAGCTTTATCAACACGCCGCCGTCTCCTGCACGGCGCAAGGGGCCGCACCGGGCGAGCAATGCATCAGTCCCCTCGATCGCCTCGACGCCGAGGATAAGCCCCTGCTGCACGACAACCGCCTGCCCGACATCGGCGGCACTCAAACTGCGCAACACCTCACGACCGCGCGCTATGTCGTCCTTTGCCGTCTGATCCGGCGTATGTTTGCCCAACAGGCCCGGTTGAGGTTTTAGGTCTTCCAGCACTGTTTCCGGTCCGATTACGCGAAACCCCTCGGCCTCGAATTCGGCGATGATCAACCGCAGAATACTGTCATCGCCCAGACTTTTGCGACCTAGTTTTGCGATGAACTGCAACGTACGCCAATCCGGGCGGAGGCTCGACAGCGATGGGCGTTCGATACCACCGGCCAGGACGACGTCTCGTACCTTCAGCGTGCGGCCGATCTCTATGGCCTTTCCGGCGGCGCCCAGGCGGAGCCAGTCGTGCGGCACGTCCTTGACCACATCCGGATCGGCATGCCCCTCAAGCGCGATGACATGGCATTCGCGGCCGGAGGCGCGGCATGCCTCGATCAACATACGCGGTAGGTCGCCGCTCCCTGCGATAATCCCAAGCTTATCCGCCATTGCCGTTTTTTGGCTGCGTCAAGCCGCGGGAGGATTCGGAACGGATGAAACGGACGATGTCCATAATCTCCGCATCTTCGCTGTGCCGCGCCGCGACTTCGTCAAGGCGCTCGAGCACGGTTCCGCCGTCGGCGTCGGTGAACAAGGATTTGTAGACAGATCGCAGGTTATGAACCTGCGCCCGCGAGAATCCGCGCCTCTTTAATCCGATGATGTTCAACCCGGAAAGCCGGCCCCGCTCCCCAATCACGGACCCATAGGGAATAACGTCGTTCTCGACCCCGGTCATGCCGCCGATCATGGCATGTTCGCCGATCCGCGCAAATTGATGGATGGCCGAATTACCGCCGACGATAACGTAGTCGCCGATCACGACATGCCCTGCGAGGGTTGCGTTATTCGCCATGATGACATGATTTCCAACCTGGCAATCATGCGCCACGTGCGCCCCGACCATAAACAGGCAATGATCGCCGACCGTTGTGACCATACCGCCGCCCTCGGTGCCGGGGTTCATGGTGACGTACTCCCGGATACGGCAGTGACTTCCGACGACGAGCGTCGATGGCTCACCGGCATATTTCAGATCTTGGGGCGGCTGACCGATAGATGCGAACGGAAATATCTCCGCATGCGCACCGATGGTCGTCCGGCCGGCCAACACGACATGCGGCCGTAACACGGACGCATCGCCCAGCGTGACAGTTTCGCCGATGCAGCAATAGGCGCCGATTTCGACATTGTCCCCCAATTCCGCACCGGGCTCTACGATCGCGGTCGGATGGATCTTCGTAGCCATTCAGACGTTTTCCACGAGCATGGCCGAATATGTCGCTTCCGCCACCGTGCGCTCTTCGACCTTCGCTTTTCCTTCAAATTTCCAGACGTTGCCGCGGTTGCGAATTTTTTTCACCTCGATCCTCAAGACATCCCCCGGCACGACCGGCCGGCGGAACCGCGCCTCGCTGATCGACATGAAGTAAACCAACTTGCCTTCCGGATCGAGTTTGCCGGATTCCAGTACCAGCACGGCCGCGGTTTGGGCCATCGCCTCGATCATCAAGACACCGGGCATAATCGGTTTCTCGGGGAAATGTCCCTGAAAATGCGGCTCGTTCACGGTGACGCATTTGATGCCTGTGGCGCTCTCGTTCGCGACCAACTCGATGATGCGGTCGATCATCAGAAAAGGATACCGATGCGGCAGCGCCGCCATGATCTTATCGATATCGACATCCGGCAGTTGTTCGCCCGTCACGGCCGCCGCGCTATCGTCCATCCCTTTCCTCCCGACTAAGCCCCGTATTGCGCCCTTATATCCGCCGTTCCTGCCCGGCAATCAAGCCGTGCGGCGAAGCAGGCAGTCTATTTCGCACTCTCCGCGGCGGACAACTCAACCGTGGGAAGTCTAGCATTTAATCGGCGCAGGGCCTCATCCGTGATGACGATCCGTTTCTCGGCGAACAGTACGAGACCGCGACCGCGTCCCGCATTCAAAATCAGATTGATGCCGCGTTCTTCGGCCAGCTCCTTCAATATCGCGATCAACGCGATATCGATTTGTCCCATACCATAGTTGAACATGGCGTCCATCTCGCGCTGCCGGCTTTGCATGATCCCTTGAAGCTCGCCCACACGCTTCCGCATGGCCTGCCGCTTTGCGCTGAATTCCGCTTCCGAGAGGCCCGGTTCCCGCGTCGCAAGCGCCGCCCGCGCGGTCTCGAGTTCCTGGCGGATTGACTTGATCTCTTCCTGCAATTTTGTCCGCCGTTGGTTCATCTGGTCGCGAACACTTCGTCCGGCGGCCGATTCCTTCACGACCCGCTGAAAATCAATCACGCCCACGACGGCTTGCGGCAGCGCGGCATCGGATTTCTTGTCGTCGCCCGCCTGCTGCGCGGACACGCCGTTCACCGGCACCACCATCCATAGCAGGGCCACCGCTGCGAATAGTGCTGTGAACCGCGGAACGGCCATCATACCCCTAGAACCGTGCGCCGAAGCTGAAGCTCAATATCTGCGTCTTGTCGAAATCAGCCTTGAGAACCGGATACGCGATATCAAGCCGCACCGGTCCCAACGGCGATTTCCAGGCAATGCCGAACCCGCTCGACAACCGGGCTTCCTTGCTGTCCTCGACGATCGACGTCGATCCGTCGGAGCCGAATGCAGTGCCGATATCGGTGAAGATCGCGCCTCTTACACCGAATTCTTCCGGCAGCCCAAGCGGGAATGTGAGTTCCGCCGACCCGATAGCATACGTGTCGGCGCCGAGCGCGTCATCGGTGACGCGGTCCCGCGGCCCCAACCCGCCGACTTCGAAGCCGCGCATGCGGTCGTTCCCCAGAAAAATCCGGTCGGTGACGCGGGTGGATTGCCCCAATCCTTCGAGATGCCCCACGTCCGCACTCAGGACGCCGATCCATTTCTTGGTGAACGGAATGTAGTATTGCGATTTGACGCTCGCGAGCACGCTGCGAACGTCGCCTCCGAGCCCGGCAACATCGGTGGCGACCCGCGCTACAAATCCCTCGGTGGGCGAAATCCGGCTGTCTCGCGTGTCATAGGTAATGGTCTGTCCGACAGAAGACTTAAAGACGGCGTCGGACTGATCCTTGATGATCTGTGACGCATCGTCGTCGACGTCGTTGATATCCACATATTCAAGCGTATAGCGGACTCCTTGCGACCAGTTCTCGTCGATCTCGTAGGCAAACCGCACCCGCCCGCCGGCCTTGTCCTCTCGGAACGAGCTTTCGCTGTCCCGGCTCGACCGGATGTTGAAGAGGTCGATACCTGCCGACAAGTTGCGGTCCAGGAAATAGGGTTCGGTAAACCCGACATCGAACTGCTGTGTGCGCTGCGACAACCGGACACTGAATTTCAGGTCCTGGCCGCGACCGAGGAGGTTCCGTTCCCGAATACCGACCTCACCGACAACACCGTCCTGCGTCGAAAAACCCGCGCCGAGGCTGAGCTCGCCGGTCGGCTGTTCCTCGACATCGACCTGGATGAGGGTCCGATCGGAGCTGGCGCCGCGAACCTTGTTGACATCCACCTTGGAGAAGTATCCCAGGTTTCTGATCCGCTGCTGCGACCGTCGCATCTTGGCCGCGTTGAAGGCGTCGCCCTCGACAAGCCTGAATTCGCGGCGAATCACGCGGTCGAGCGTCCGGGTATTACCGCGAATATCGATCCGTTCGACAAAGACGCGCGGTCCTTCCAGGACTTCGAAGGTCACGTTGATCGTGAGCGCGTCTCGGTCGCGCCGAATCCTCGGCCGTACCTCGACGAAAGCGTAACCGAAGTTACCGGCGACGTTGGTGATTTCCAACACCGTGTCGTCGACCTGCTGCGAACTGTACCAGTCGCCGGACTTGAACTTGATCAACGGGCGCAACGTTTCCGGCTTGATCTCCTTGATCTTCGACGTCACGTCGATCTTTCCGAACTTGTACCGCTTGCCTTCCTCCACCGTGAAGGTGACGAAAAAATCACTACGGTCCGGGGCGAGTTCGGCAACCGCCGAAACGACGCGGAAATCGGCATACCCGTTCTCGAGGTAGTAACGGCGCAGGAGTTCCCGGTCGAAGGTAAGCCGGTCGGGATCATATTTGTCCGCCGTGGACAAAATCCGCCACCAACGACTCTCCTTGGTCAGGATGATTTCCCGAAGATCACTGTCCGAAAAGACGCGGTTACCGACAAAGGATATCTTGCGGATGCCGGATTCCGGCCCTTCCTTAATTTCGAATACCAAATTGACGCGGTTCTGGGCGAGTTGGATGACCTTCGGCTCGACGACCGCCGCGAAATAACCGCTCCGGCGATACAGGTCGATGATCCGTTTCACGTCTTGTTGGACTTTCGTCCGCGTGAACACGACGCGCGGCCGAAGCTGCACTTCGGGGGACAGTTGCTCTTCGTCGAGTTCGTCGTTTCCTTCGAACGCGATGCGGTTGATG
Source organism: Alphaproteobacteria bacterium (assembly GCA_965228425.1). Classification (GTDB taxonomy): domain Bacteria; phylum Pseudomonadota; class Alphaproteobacteria; order UBA8366; family UBA8366; genus JAJFJD01. The sequence goes on from OZ245815.1 coordinate 3,270,850, forward strand.
ATCGGGTTTTCAACAACGCGCACAATGAGCCGGTCGCCTTCGCGGCTGATCGTGACGTCAGCGAACAATCCTGTCGCGTAGAGAGCCTTGAGCGAGCTATTGACCTTGCTGGTTTCGAAGGGCTCGCCTGCCTTGAGCGTCATATACGTCCGAACGGTGTTCGGATCGATGCGCTGCGTGCCTTCGACGGCTACCTCGGATACCGTTCCGTCGGACGGGGAAACGCGGGGCGTGACGGGGCTTTGCGTCGGCGCGGAAGGTTCCGGCGCACCCGTAACCGGCGCCGGCGGAACGATCGTCGGGACGCCGCTACCCTGGCCGAACGCTGGGCCGCGCGCGAACGCAACGCATAAAAACACGCCGCAAATAACGGCGATCCTGAGCCCACTCACCAACTAAGTAACGCTCCCTGTATTGACCTGGTCAGGTCATTATTTCAGGTCATTAAATTCTTAACGAATTCGAATACTGGAAGATTAACCAGGTCATTTATGGTGACGAATAGCATAAGGCCCAGGACCAAGACCAGTCCAATCCGAAAACCGATATCTTTTGCCTTATCCCCGAGCGGACGTCCGCGGACCGCCTCGATCGCATAGAACATCAGATGACCGCCGTCGAGCATCGGTATCGGGAAGAGATTGATCAGCCCGAGATTGATCGACAAAAGCGCCATGAGAGAGATGAAGGGGATAATTCCGTGGCGCGCCGTATCGCCGGAAATTTGTCCAATCCGAACCGGCCCGCCGAGCTCTTTAAGATCACGCTTACCGGTTATGATTTGGCCGACGGCGGTGAGCGTATCGATCGTCAGATCGATCGATTCTTTCCCCGCTTCCCAAACCGCGGCGAGCGGACCGCGTTTTTTCAATTCCATGCCGGACCGCTGAACGCCGAGCAATCCGATCTTGTGCTTGTTGCCGGAGACATCCTCGGTTTCGCTTACCTTGGGCGTCGCGGTCAGTTGAACTTCCTTACCATCGCGCAGCACGACAATGTCGAGGGGTATGCCCGGCCGCAGTTGAACGATCCGCTGCACATCTCGAAAACGCTCCACTTCCGATCCGTTGATCCGGAGAAATTCGTCGCCGGCCTGGATCCCCGCCTCCGCTGCGGCGCTATTCTCGATCACCTTACCGACGGTCGCGGGGGTTTGCGGCTGCCCCAGCGTCATGAACAAGATCGCCAGCACGATGATCGCAAAAATGTAATTCGCCGCCGGCCCCGCGAAAACGATCGCAGAACGTTGCGCCAGCGATTTATGCGGGAAGGAAACCGCCTCGTCAGCCGCGGTCATCGCATGGCCGCTATCGCCGCCGCCGCTGTATTCGCCCTCGCCGAACATCTTGACATATCCGCCGAGGGGGACCGCGCTGATCTTCCACCGCGTCTGCGCCTTGTCGGTCCAGCCGAAGAGCTCCGGCCCGAAGCCGATGGAGAAGACCTCGACGCGGACACCACACCGACGCGCCACCCAGTAGTGGCCGTATTCGTGGACGAAAACCAATACCGTCAAAAGGACGAGAAAGGCAGGTATGTAGATCAGAAAAAAATCCATGGCCCTACTGTGTTGGTTTGCGGCCCAAAGGCCGGCTATGCCCGTGCGGCGACGATGTCCGTAGCTGTCCGGCGCGCGGTCTCATCGATAGCGTGGACGTCTTCCAGCGACTGGAGTGCCCCGTTCGGCGTCCGTTCCAGGGTTTCTTCTACCACCGCAGCAATGTCGAGAAATCCGATCCCACCAGAAAGAAAGCTCGCCACAGCCACCTCATTCGCAGCGTTCATAATAGTTGGCGCTTTTCCGCCGATCTTCAAGGCCTCGCGGGCCAGCCGCAGCGCTGGGAATCGTTCCGAATCAGGAGGTTCGAAAGTCAGCGTCGACACCGTCGCAAGGTCCAAACGCTCGGACGGGGTGGTCATCCGGCCGGGCCAGGCCAAGGTATAGGCGATCGGCGTCCGCATATCCGGCGTGCCGAGCTGCGCCAGCACCGACCCGTCCATATAGGTAACCATGCTGTGGATCACGGACTGCGGATGCACCAGGACCTCGATCTTGTCTTCCGGCATACCGAATAGGTAGTGCGCCTCGATGACCTCCAGCCCCTTGTTCATCATGGTGGCTGAATCGACCGAAATCTTGGCCCCCATGTCCCAATTGGGATGTGCAACCGCTTCCGACGGGCTCGCCTGCCCCATCCGGGCCAGATCCCATTCCCGAAAAGGCCCCCCGGACGCCGTCAAGACGAGCTTCTCGATCCCGCCGCGCCGTTCGAAATCGAACACCTGAAAGATTGCGTTATGTTCGGAATCGACCGGCAACAGGGTCGCGCCGCGATTTTCGATTTCCCGCATCATCAGTTCGCCGGCGCAAACGAGGCATTCCTTGTTCGCGAAGGCGACCACCGCGCCGCGATGAACCGCAGCCAGCGTGGGTTTTAGCCCGGCGAATCCGACGATCGCGGCCATGACCCAATCGGCCGGCCGTTCCGCCGCGGCGATCACCGCCTCATTGCCAGCCGCGATTTCGACCGGCTCGCCGGACAGCGCGCTCTTCAATTCCTCGTATTTGCCCTCGTCCGCGATCGCGACGAAACGCGGTTTCAGCGCTCGCGCCTGTTCCGCCAGCGTCTCGACATTCGTATTGGCGGTCAACGCTTCGACCGCGTAGCGTTCCGGCTCCCGTGCAATCAGATCGATGGTTTGGCACCCGACCGATCCCGTGGACCCGAGAATCGTGACGCTGCGCATGCCGGTGTCGGCTTTCGCGGCAGTCTGCCCGCTGGTTACTGCCATGTTATCGGACTCTCCCCCACCGACGCCGTAATAAGCGCTGCCGCCGGCATTACAGTTAAATAGCCGTCAAAACGGTCGAGGAAGCCGCCATGTCCCGGTATCAGTTGACTGGCGTCCTTCACGTCGAAGTGTCGCTTCAGCTTTGACTCGATCAAGTCACCAAATTGCGCAACGGCGGCCAACAGCACGCTCGCTCCTACGAGTAAAAGCGACGCACCGTCCGCAACTGCGTTTCCCATAACCCAGCCGGCTACGCCCGCGCAAGCCATTCCGCCGAGAAGGCCACTCCAGGTCTTGTTGGGGCTGATGGACGGGGCCAGCTTCGGGCCTCCGATCGCCCGTCCCGTGAAATAGGCGCCCACATCCGTCGCGACGACGACAGCGACAAGCCATAGCACCGTCCACAGACCCGTATGATCGTCGCCGCGCAGCCATCCGGACGACACGATGCCGAACACCACATACGGCAATCCAACGATCAAGATCCATCGGTTCGGCGCCCGCTTGGCCAGCGCCAGGATCAACACAACGGCCGACCCCGCCGCCACCGCCCCGGCAACCCCCGGGAAGCCATAAATCTGCAGCCCGAACGTCGCCGCGATCGCGGCGACAATCATTACCCCATGGATGGCACTGCCGGGCGCGTCGCAAATCCCGGCCCATTCCCAACACATCGCGGCACTGATAACCGCCAGCAAGATGGCAAAGGCCCAACCGCCGAACCAGACCGCGGCGACACAGATCGGCAAAATCACAAGAGCCGACAGGACCCGGCGCTGTAGACTGCTTGATTTAGGAGGAGCCAACGGTCGCGCCGTATCGTCGATCGCGACGTTGAAATTCCTCGACTGCTTCAGCGAGGCTCTGCTCGTCGAAATCGGGCCACAAGGTATCCAGAAAGACGAACTCGGTATACGCGAGCTGCCAAATCAGGAAGTTGCTGATGCGCTGCTCCCCGCTGGTCCGGATCAGAAGATCCGGATCGGGAATGCCCGCGGTCGCCAAGGCGCGGTCGATCGACTTTTCTTCGATGTCCTCCGGCGCCAAACGTCCCGCCGCGACCTCTTGCGCCAAGGACTGCACCGCTTGGGTGATGTCCTGCCGGCCGCCATAACTCAAGGCGAGGATAGCCATAAGCCCGGTATTGCTCGCCGTCGTATGTTCCGAGTGTTCGATCAGCTTGACGATATCGTCCGGCAACTTCCGGCGGTCGCCAATGATCTTGATCCGAACGTTGTTCTTATGAAGTTCTGCGGTCTCGGCCCGGAGATAGAGCCGCAGCAACCCCATCAGGTCATGAATCTCGGTGTCCGGCCGGCTCCAATTCTCGGACGAGAACCCGAACAACGTCAGATAGGAAATCCCCGCCTGGGCCGCGGCGCGCACCGCCTTGCGAACCGATTCCGCACCCTGCTTGTGCCCGGCCGTGCGCGGCAGATTGCGCTGCTTCGCCCAGCGGCCGTTTCCGTCCATGATAATCGCAACATGGACAGGCGGTGCCTGGGTGTCGGATGTGGAGAGAAGCGGATCCATCGACTAGACCTGCATGATCTCCTTTTCCTTGCCCTCCAACGACCCATCGATCTCCTTGATGTGACCGTCGGTGGCTTCCTGAATCTCGGCGGCAAGGTCTCTGTGCTTGTCTTTGGAGATGTCGCCGTCTTTTTCCATCTTCTTGAGCTGATCCATCCCATCGCGCCGCACGTTGCGCACCGCCACGCGGGCTTGCTCGGCATATTTCGCGGCGACCTTCTTCAGTTCGACCCGCCGCTCCTCGCTGAGATCGGGGATCGGCACGCGCACGAGGTTGCCGTCGGTCTGCGGATTGAGCCCGAGATCGGAATCCCGGATCGCCTTCTCGACGGATTTGACCATGCCCTGGTCCCAGACCTGCACGGTCAACAGGCGCGGTTCCGGCGCCGCGATGTTGCCGACCTGATTCATGGGCATCTGGCTGCCGTAGGCTTCGACCGTGATCGGCTCCAGCAAACTCACCGACGCGCGGCCCGTTCTCAACCCGCCGAATTCCCGTGACAGCGCCTGAATTGCCCCATCCATGCGGCGCTGCAAGTCAGCCATATCGAAATCAGCCATGACTTACGCTCCCTTGCCGATAATTGTGTAGGTACCCTCGCCTTTTATCACATTAGCGAAGGCCCCTGAATCGCGAATTGAGAACACGATGATCGGGATATCGTTCTCCCGGGCGAGAGAAATGGCCGATGCGTCCATGACCTTGAGGTCGCGGGAAAGCACTTCGAGGTAGGACAGCGTCTCGTAGCGTTCCGCATTCGAATCCTTCAGCGGATCGGCACTGTAGACGCCGTCGACCTTGGTCGCCTTCAGCAAAGCATCGCACCCCATCTCGGATGCGCGCAACGCCGCGGCCGTATCGGTCGTGAAGAACGGGTTGCCGGTTCCGGCGGCAAAAATGACGATTCGGCCCTTTTCCATATGCCGGACCGCGCGCCGCCGGATATACGGCTCGCAGATCGACTGCATCGGTATGGCGGACAGAACCCGGGTTTGCGCACCAACGCTTTCCAGCGCGCTCTGCATCGCCAACGCGTTCATCACCGTGGCCAGCATACCCATATAGTCGGCGGTGGCGCGCTCCATGCCGTTGGCCGCCCCCGAGACGCCGCGGAAGATGTTGCCGCCGCCGATGACGAGGCAAATTTCGGCGCCAAGGTCGGCGACGACTTTCACTTCCCCTGCGACACGCGCAACCATTTCGGGATCGAGACCGTATTCCCGGTCCCCCATCAAGGCTTCGCCGGAGAGTTTTAAAAGAACGCGGGTGTATGACGGCGCGGCGGCCGTTTGTGCTTGTGCAACCTTGCCACTCGATGCCATCGCCGGTCCTTCGCGGTTATTGTGTCAGCGAGGCTACTTCCGAAGCGAAATCGGCCTCATCTTTATCGATGCCTTCGCCCAACTCATAGCGAAGGAAGCCCGTGATCTTGATCGGCGAGCCAGCCTCCTTGGATGCGTTTTCGACGACCTTCGCGATCTTCGTCTCGTTGTCGATTACGAAAGTCTGCTCCAGGAGAACGACTTCCTGATAATATTTGCGAAGCCGGCCTTCAACCATCTTCTCTACGATCTCCGCGGGCTTGCCCGATGCCGCGGCCTGCTCGGCCAGAACTTTTCGTTCCCGTTCCGCGGCTTCCGGGGATACGCCGTCGGTCGACAACCACTCCGGACGGGCCGCCGCGATATGCATCGCCAACTGCTTGCCGAGCGGTTCCAAAACGGCTGAATCCGCGTCCGATTCGAGCGCAATCAGCACGCCGATCTTGCCCATGCCCGGTTTCAACGCCCCGTGCATGTAAGACGCGACGATCCCGGGGCTCACCGCGAGGTACCCGGCACGGCGCAGCGCCATGTTCTCGCCGATGGTTGCGATGTTGTGCGTCAACTCTTCTTCGACGTTCCGGCCGGTGCCGGGATAGTCCGCCGATTTGATCGCCGCCTCGTCGCCCTTGGTCGCGACCGCAATCGATGCCACCTGTTCGACGAAGTCCTGGAAGGACTCGTTCCGCGAGACAAAATCGGTTTCCGCATTCACTTCGACGACGGCGCCGGTACCGTTCGCGGCCGACACCGCAACCAGGCCTTCCGATGCCACGCGCCCGGATTTCTTGGCGGCGGCGGCCAAGCCGTTCTTACGCAGCCAATCGACCGCATCGTCCATGCTGCCGTCGACCTCGGCGAGCGCCTTCTTGCAATCCATCATGCCGGCGCCGGTCTTGTCGCGCAGCTCTTTGACAAGCGCAGCGGTAATCTGAGTCATGATCAATCCTCTTCCTTGATCGGTATCCGCCGTGGTCAGGCGGATTTCTTTTCGTCTGCGGCCGGCTCTTCCGCTTTCGGCTCGGCCGGCGTTTCTGCTTCCGGTTTGGCGTCGGCCGCCGGCTTCTCTTCGGCTGCCGGTGCTTCCTCGGCGGGTGTCTCCGCCGCAGGTGTCTCCGCTGCGGCCGGGGCCGCGGCTTCCGCTGGCGCATCCGCCGCCGCGCCCGGCGCCAAGCCCGCCGTGTCGTCCGGCGCGTCGGCTTCCGTACCGATGAACTCCTTCTGCAATCCGTCAATCACCGCGCCCGAGATCAGGTCGCAATACAGGTTGATCGCCCGCATCGCATCGTCATTACCCGGCACCGGATGGGTCACGCCTTCCGGGTCGCAATTGCTGTCGACCACGGCGATCACCGGGATGTTCAGCTTGGTGGCCTCGTGGATCGCGATCGACTCCTTGTTCGTGTCGATGACGAACAGGATATCCGGCAACCCGGCCATTTCCTTGATACCGCCGAGGGACCGATCCAGCTTGTCGCGCTCGCGCTGCAATCCAAGCAGTTCCTTCTTGGTCAGGCCGACCGCCTCTTCCTGTCCGAGCTGGTCTTCCAGGACCTTCAGCCGCTTGATCGAATTCGAAATCGTCTTCCAGTTGGTCAGCATGCCGCCAAGCCAACGGTGGTTCACATAGTACTGACCGCAGCGCGCCGCGGATTCGGCCAACACGTCAGCCGCCTGGCGCTTGGTGCCGACGAACAGCACGCGCCCGCCGCCGGCCGCGACGTCGCGGACCGCTTCCAGCGCCCGGTGCAGCAACGGCACCGTCTGCTCTAGGTCGATGATGTGAACGTTGTTCCGCTCGCCAAAGATGTACGGACGCATCTTCGGGTTCCAACGGCGGGTGGTATGTCCGAAATGTACGCCTGCTTCCAGGAGCTGGCGCATCGTGAAGGATGGCATCGCCATGATCGTATCCTTTTCCGGTTGATCCTCCGCGGGTTTCACCGGATTTTCCGGCACCGGAGCGAATGTCCCCCTGATCGGCGACGTCCGCACACCCGCGTGTGGGTTTAAGTTGCGCCGGGGTATACCGCCAAGCGCTGCCCGTGACAAGGGTAAAGCCCGAGTTTGCCTGGATATTTTGCGCTTTTGTCAAACGTTGCGCCGAACCCGCCGATTCGCCGCCGCGACGCGAACCTAGGCCGAATTAATGGGCCATTTCAGTATTTTATCGCGAGTTCTTCCCAGATTTCGGGGCAACCCATCGCACTAACCCCGGATTTCAGCCGCTCAGAGACCCTAAATATCGTGCACGTCGACGACGCCGGAGATGGATTTAACCGCATTCCGCATGGCCGGCGTGATCCGATACGTCCTATCCAGAAGCACCTCGATCTCCTGGTCGTCGGTATCAAGAACCAACGTCACCTGCCCGCGCCCTTTCGTCCCGTGGTCTTTGAAGACGCCGGCCAGGGCATCGACCGGATCGGTCTCGCGCAGAAAGATGCGCAGGCCCGCCGCCGCGTTGGCCGCCGCTTCGTCCAACGGTTCGATATTCATCGCCGTAACCCGAAAATTATCCTCATGCTTCTGGATGCCTGCGGTCACCAGCAGGGGAACGCCGCCTTCCAGCAAATCCCGGCTGGCGGCCAGAAGCTCCGAAAACACCGTGATCTCGTAGGCACCGGTGGCATCCGACATCTGCACGAAAGCCAGTTTGCCGCGCCGGCCATTGATGATGCGACGCGCGCCGACGATCCCGGCCAGCTTCACCGCGGCATCCCCCCGCACCCGGCCCGCCATGACGTCCGCCCAATCGACCGCGCCGATCCGCTGACAGCTCTTCTTGTAGGATTCGAGCGGGTGCGCCGACAGATAGAAACCGATCGCCTCGAACTCTTCCTGCAGCCGTTCCTGGGTCGGCCAGTCGTCAACGTCCGGCAATGAAATCTGCGTCGCCTGCAGGGCATCGCCGAACAGGCTGACCTGCTGGCTCTCCCGGTCGTTCTGGGCCGCGCTGGAGTGCCGGATCAGCGTTTCGACCGCATGGTGCACCTGCCGGCGGTTCGGATTGAGCGTATCGAATGCGCCGGCCCGGGCCAGATTCTCCATCTGGCGTTTGTTCATGACCCGCCCGTCGAGGCGATTGGCGAATTCCGTGAGGTCCTTGAAGGGCCCATTCGCATCACGTTCTTCGACCAGCACGTCCATCGCCGCTTCGCCGACATTCTTCAGCGCCGCCAACGCATACCGGACCGCATAGTCACCCTCCGCCGTTTTCTCCACGGCGAAGTTGGCCTCGGACCGGTTGATGTCGGGCGGCAGCAGGTCGATGTCGAGCCGGCCCAGCTCACTGCGGTAACTGTTCAGCTTCTCCGCGTTGCCCATGTCGAGCGTCATCGACGCCGCCATGAATTCGACCGGATGATTCGTCTTCAGATACGCCGTCTGATAGGCGACCAACGCGTAGGCCGCCGCGTGCGATTTGTTGAAACCGTATCCGGCGAACTTGTTGACTTGTTCGAAAATTCGGCCCGCCAGGCCCTGATCCACATCCCGTTCGACCGCGCCGTCGATGAACGCCTTCTTCTGCGCATCCATCTCCGCCTGGATCTTCTTACCCATGGCGCGGCGCAACAGATCGGCCCCGCCGAGCGTGTATCCCGACAGTTCCTGCGCAATCTGCATGACCTGTTCCTGATAGATCATGATCCCGTGGGTTTCCTTCAGGATTCCTTCGATGCGCGGATGCATGTAGTCGGGCTCTTCCAAGCCGTGCTTCCGGTTGATGTAACTCGGGATGTTGTCCATCGGCCCCGGTCGGTACAGGGACACCAGGGCGATGATGTCTTCGAAACGGTCGGGCTTGAGTTTCTTGATGACATCGCGCATGCCCGAGCTTTCCAACTGGAACACACCCGTCGTATCGCCGCTGCACAGCATTTCGTAGGTCGCCGCATCGTCGATCGGAATCTGCGACAAATCCACCTCGATGCCGCGTTCCTTTAACAGCTCGACGGCGCGGGCCAGGACGGTCAACGTCTTCAGGCCGAGGAAGTCGAACTTCACGAGGCCCGCCTTCTCGACGAACTTCATGTTGAACTGCGTAACCGGCATATCCGAGCGCGGATCGCGGTAGAGCGGCACGAGTTGATCCAGCGGACGGTCCCCGATCACCACGCCGGCGGCATGGGTCGACGCATGCCGGTACAAGCCTTCGAGCCGCAACGCCACGTCGATCAGACGCTCGACGCTCTCGTCCTGCTTGATCATGTCCTGAAGCAGCGGCTCACCGTCGATCGCCTGCTGCAGGCTGACCGGGTTGGCGGGATTGTTCGGCACGAGCTTGCAGAGCCGGTCGACCTGGGAATACGGCATCTCCAGCACCCGCCCGACATCCCGCAGAACGGCGCGCGCTTCCAGCTTTCCGAAGGTGATGATCTGGGCCACCTTGTCGTCGCCGTACTGGCCCTGGACATAGTGGATCACCTCGTCCCGGCCGTCCTTGCAGAAGTCGACGTCGAAGTCGGGCATGGACACGCGTTCGGGATTCAAGAACCGCTCGAACAGCAACCCCCATCGCAGCGGATCCAGGTCCGTGATCGTCAGCGCCCACGCCACCACGGATCCCGCGCCCGATCCACGGCCGGGCCCGACCGGAATTTCCCGCTCCTTCGCCCATTGGATGAAATCGGCAACGATCAGGAAGTAGCCGGGGAATCCCATCTGGTTGATCACGCCGAGCTCGTAGTCAAGTTGTTCCCAATAGGGCTTCGCCGCTTCTTCCTTCGCCACCGCGTCCATGTCGGCGGTGAACACGTGGGCTTCCAACCGCGTTTGCAGGCCGTCCTTCGACATGTCCCGCAGCGCGTCTTCCTCGGTACGGCCATCGAGATGCGGATACGGCGGCAGAATCGGGTCTCGCGTGTCCGGTATATAGGCACAACGCTGCGCCACCACGGCGGTATTTTCGATCGCCTCCGGCAAGTCCTTGAAAAGTTCCCGCATCTCATCGGCAGACTTGAAGTAGTGCTCCGGCGTCAGCCGACGCCGATCCCGCCGCGACACCACCGCGCCTTGGGCGATGCAGATCAGCGCGTCATGCGCTTCGTACATGTCCTTGGTCGCGAAAAAGACTTCGTTTGTGGCAACCAGCGGCAGGTCATGCCGGTAGGCGAGATCGATCAGGTCGGCCTCTATGCGATCCTCTTCATCGAGGTTATGACGCATGACTTCGACATACAGCCGCCCAGGAAAAGTCTCCGCCAGGTCCACGAGCGCCGCCTCGGCTGCGTCGTTCTGCCCGGCGGACAGTAACCGTCCGATAGTGCCCGCGGGGCCGGCGGTCAACGCGATCAGCCCGTCACTCGCCGCCTTGAGGTCCGCCATGTCCATATGGGGATGCTCGTTCGATTCCGTCGCGAGATGCGCCTTGCTCGCCAGCGACAGCAAGTTGGTATACCCCGTCTCGTTCTGGACCAGCAGGACGAGCTGATCCGGCTGCTGGGCGATGCCGTTGCGCCCTTCCCCGTCCGGCCGGCCGATCGCAATCTGGCACCCCACGACCGGCTGCACCCCGGACGACCGCAGCGCCAGCGACAATTCCAGCGCCCCGAACATGTTGTTGGTGTCGGTCAGGCCGGCCGCCGGCATGCCGTGCTCTTTGCACAACGCGGCCAGTTGCGGCACGCGGATCGCCCCTTCCGCCAGCGAATAGGACGAGTGAACGCGAAGATGGACGAATTCGGATGGTTTTTCTTGGCTCATGCCCGGATCATTCCATGCGTTCCGCGTTCGGCGCCAGCCACCCGCCGCAAGCCCCCGAAATCAGGCTCGCCGCCGGCGGCGGCCCAATTTGAAAAATTAGAAAATCCGGCGAATCGAACACTCGGCGAAGCGCGCTACCCCATCCCCTCGCGCAGGATGCCGTCCTCGAGCCGAAGGATGCGATCCATCCGGTCCGCGATCTCCATGTTGTGGGTCGCGACCAGCGCGGCCAGGTTGCCTTCGCGCACGAACTCCGTGAACAGGGCGAACACCTCGTCGGCGGTCTTGTGGTCCAAATTGCCGGTCGGTTCGTCCGCAAGCAAGACGAGCGGGCGATTGGCCAGCGCCCGGGCGATCGCGACCCGCTGTTGCTCGCCGCCCGACAAACGCGCCGGCCGATGGGTCGCCCGATCGGTCAAGCCGACCAATTCCAAAAGCGCCCGCGCACGCTCGCGCGCATCGCGACGGCTGCTGCCGGACAGCATCTGCGGGATCATGACGTTTTCGAGCGCGTTGAACTCTGGCATCAGGTGATGGAACTGGTAGACGAAGCCGATATCCTTGCGCCGCACCGCGGTCCGATCCGCATCCGACATCCCCGCGCACGGACGGCCATCGATCGTTACCTCGCCGCCATCCGCATGCTCCAGCAATCCGGCGACGTGCAGCAACGTCGATTTTCCCGCGCCCGACGGCCCCACCAAGGCGACCAATTCGCCGGGCCGGATCGTCAGCGTGGCGCCGCGCAACACCTGCAGCGACTCCTCTGCCTGACGGTAGGTCCGCACGACCTGGGTCAGTTGCAGCGCTGCCTCACTCATAGCGCAGCACCTCCACCGGATCGAGCCGCGCCGCCTTCCAGGCGGGATAGATCGAGGCCAGGAAGGACAGCAGCAGCGCCATCAGAATGACCATCGTTACCTCGGTCGGATCGATCTTCGCCGGCAGTTGAGATAGGAAATAGATTTCCGCCTGGAACAGGTCGGTGCCGACCAGTTTCTGGATTCCCTGCCGGACGGATTCGATGTTCTTGGCAAAAGCGATGCCCAAGATTGCGCCCATTATGGTGCCGAGCACCCCGACGCTCGCGCCGGTGATGAAGAATATCCGCAGCACAAGGCCCCGCGTCGCGCCCATCGTGCGCAGGATGGCGATACCCTTGCCCTTGTCCTGAACCAACATTACCTGGCTCGAGATGATGTTGAACGCCGCGACCAGAATGATCAGCGTCAGGATCAGGAACATCACGTTGCGTTCCACCTTCAACGCCGTGAAGAAGCTGCTGTTGGCTTGCTGCCAGTCCCGGACCCGGAACCGGGCACCCAGCGCCTTTTCGATCTCGAAGGATGCCGGGCGAACCCGGTCGGGATCGGCCATCATGACTTCAAGCTTTGAAACGGCGTCGATCTTCTTGAAAAACACCTGTGCATCGCTAAGCGGCATGAAGACGAAGGTCGCATCGTATTCCGACATGCCGACCTCGAAAATGCCCGCCACCGGATAGGATTTCGTCCGGGGCAACGTGCCGAAGGGCGTGCTGGTGCCGTTCGGCGAGATCAATTTGACCTTGTCGCCGACGCGCAAGCCGTAGCGGCGCGCAAACCGGCTGCCGACGATGATACCGCCGCCGTTGTCGAACTTTTCCAACGATCCCTGCAACAGGCTGTCGGCGAGCAGCGGGCGGCCAGCGAAATCCTTGGCCCGGATGCCCCGCACGAGGGCACCAGCGGCCACACCGTTGGCGGTCGCCATCACCTGCCCCTCCACCAGCGGCGTCACGCTCACGACGCCGTCCAGCCCCTTCAGGACGGCAATCGGCTTATCGAAATCCTTCACCGCGCCGAATTGCCCGGTCACCTCGATATGTCCGTTCAAGCCCAACACCCGGCCCAACAGTTCGGCGCGGAACCCGTTCATCACCGACATGACGATGATCAGCGTGGCGACGCCCAGCATGATGCCGAGAAGCGAGAACCATGCGACGACCGAAATGAACCCTTCCTGACGCCGCGCACGCAGATACCGGAAGGCGATAAGCCGCTCAATTGCGCTGATCAACTGTGCCGGTCCTCATTGTTGGAAGAAGGATTGTGACGTCCGTGATGCATACCGCCGCCTTCCCTACATGGCGATCGGTACTAGCCGGTCAACCGAGCCAAGGCGGATTCCATCGAGACTTCCTCTTTGTCGCCGGAGGCACGGTTCTTCAGCTCGACCACCCCGTTCTTCAGGCCCCGCGGACCGATGACAACCTGCCACGGCAGCCCGATCAGTTCCATGTCGGCGAATTTGACGCCGGCCCGTTCGGTGCGGTCATCATACATTACCTCGGTGCCGGCGCCGTCCAGCTTGGCGAAGACATCCTCACAGGCCGCATCGCAGGCGTCGTCGCCCTGCCGCAAGTTGATCAATCCGGTGTTGAAGGGCGCTACCGCCTCCGGCCAGACGATACCGTCGTCGTCGTGGCTCGCCTCAATGATCCCCCCCACCAGACGGGAGACGCCGATGCCGTAAGATCCCATCTCGACGGAAACTTCCTCCCCGTCGGGACCGGCCACGCGGGCACCCATCTTCTCGGAGTATTTGGTGCCGAAGAAAAAGATATGCCCGACCTCGATGCCGCGCGCCTCGACCAAATCGGCCGCGTCGACGGGGCAGGCCGCCGCGTCGTGCATCTCGTCGGTCACCGCGTATTGCCCGGTCCACCGGCCGACGGTATCGGCGAGCGCCGCGTGGTCGTCGAAGTCAACGTCGGTGGTCATCACGTTCATTTCCGTATACGCGCGGTGGCAATACACTTCGCTTTCGCCGGTTTCCGCGAGAATCAGGAATTCGTGGCTCATGTCGCCGCCGATCGGGCCGGTATCCGCCTGCATCGGAATGGCCTGCAACCCCATCCGCGCGAAGGTCCGCAGATACGAGACGAACATCTTGTTGTAGGCAACGCGTCCGGCCTCGGCGTCGACATCGAAGGAATAGGCGTCCTTCATGTAAAATTCACGGCCGCGCATCACCCCGAAGCGCGGTCGGACCTCGTCCCGGAACTTCCATTGGATGTGATAGACGTTCTTCGGAAGGTCGCGATATGTCTTCACGTCGTTTGCGAAGATTTGCGTGATAAGCTCTTCATTTGTTGGGCCATACAGCATTTCGCGATCATGGCGGTCGGTGATGCGCAGCATCTCCTTACCGTAATCGTCGTAACGCCCGGATTCCTTCCAGATATCCGCCGATTGGATCGTCGGCATCAGCATTTCCTGCGCACCGGCGCGGTTTTGCTCCTCGCGGACGATTTGCTCGATCTTCTTGAGGACCCGAAAGCCCATCGGCAGCCAGCTATAAATGCCCGCCGAGGCCTGCCGGACCATCCCCGCGCGCAGCATGAGCTGGTGCGACACGATCTGGGCCTCCGAAGGCGTTTCCTTCAGGGTCGGCAGGAGATATTGGGAACGGCGGACGGCGTTGCTTGTATCGGTTGTCATGACCTACGCGATGCGTCGATGTTCGGAGCGCCCCTTGCGGGACCACTCGAAAGATGCGGCTCAAAAGGTGCGACAATGTAGGGAAAGCGCAGGCGCATGTCCAATACCGCCTGCGGCTGCTTACCGCCGCTTCCGGTCCCGCACGACCCGTTGGCATTTGCGCGCCAACTCGTCCTGTTCCGGATCAGTCAGCGGCTGGCCGTTGAAGGTCGCCACACCGGTTTCCAGATTGAACTGCACGGTCCCGACGATCAATTCGGAGCTATCCAAGCGGCTGCCCGCCGCGCCCCGCAGCGGATTGAATGAAATCGCAATCTCTACCTGCTTGGGCGCTTTGATCATCGCGCTGCTGCCGGGCAAATCGGCCGGCGCGACCTTCTTGCCGCGCACGTCCACACCCGGTTTGTAGGCGACGTCCGGCGCGGACCGATGCTCGACCAGGCGGGTGCAGTCGGCGCGTGGAATTCGAATGACGGTCTCCGAGGCCGCTACCGGTGCGGTGCCGGAAACCAGCACAATCGCAGCCGCCGCGGCCGCTATGCTACCCTTGTTCATGAGGCATCTTACCCATTCCAACCGATGTGGTCAGCCTCCTCAAAAGTAAGAGCAACAACGCGACCAAGCCGAATGATAGACCTCCTTTTCAATCGCCACGGGTATTGGATTCGGCTTCACGTTCTGTGCCGCGAATAAACTGGTGACCGCCCAATCCAGTGCGCTGAACGCCGGCGTGGTCGCAATCGCCGTCGCCTTCGCAGCAAAATTCGCCGTGGTCCAGTGAAACGGACCGAAAATGTCCGGACCTATGATGAATTTTGCATGACATTGCGCAAAACATTGCATACACTACCGCCAACTCGGATAGCCAGTCGCGACAAGCGACGGCCCGGCCCGAGTTTGGGGAGGGAAACAAATAATTATCGGAACCGGTAAATCCCTCAGGAAACAACGGTTCTAGAGCTTAAAAACTGGGTTGCATTGCGCCGGGGCGAGATTTCAAATCTGGCCCTTTTTCTTTGCCTAAACCCCTCTTCCTTTGCCTAAACGCTGGGCACGTGCCCGCCGCATTTATGTCCAAAAGCCCGGTTCGACTTGCATCCACGGGGGATTTATACCGGCAATTGCCTGCTGCACGGGACAGTCTTCCCGGTGCGCCCCCGGTAAATACCCGAGGCTCATCAGAAATTCCCCGGTAATTTCGCCGCCGGTAAACAGAAACGTCTTCTTGAAGAGTTTGACCCAGTCGTCCTTCGGCAACGGGTGATGGGCGTCGAGCCAATCGGCAAAGCTGCCATGGCTCTTCCGCAACCCCTGGATGCGCCGCGCATTCTCAATCGCCGCGTTGACCTTCAACTTATTCCGGATGATGCCGGCGTCCGCCAACAGGCGCGCCCGCTGATCCTCGTCATAGGCCGCGACGGTATCCACGTCGAACGCGTCATAAGCCGCCGTAAAGGCCGGACGTTTCCTTAGGATCGTCAGCCAGGACAAGCCCGCCTGGTTGATCTCGAGCACCAAGCGCTCGAACAGGATCGCCTCGTCGCGCGCCGGAAAGCCGTATTCGGTGTCGTGATACGGCCCGTGATCGGGGTGCCCGGGCGCGGAATCGCAGTAATGCATGTCGGTCTCTATCCGTCTCGTTTGGCGGTGGAGCATATACTGGCAGGCCGGTCCGCAACACGAAATCCGCCGCTTCCGCGTCTCCTGACAGAACGCTGTCAGGAGCCCTGTGCGATGGTCGCATCATCGATACACACCTCGACATTTACATGGAGACACGGCAATGAGCTTTACCCCCGAGAACTTCACCGTCTGGACCGAAATTCCGGTAACGGATCTGGATCGTGCGATTGTTTTCTACGACAAGGTCTTCAATACTGCGCTGAAGAGGGACGAAACGGGTCCGCAGCCCATGGCCTTATTCCCAACGTCGAGCGAAAACGGCGTTGCCGGGCATCTCTACGAGGGGAAACCGGCCAAGGACGGTGCTGGGCCCACCATTCACATGGCGAGCCCCGATACGGTGGAAGCCGCGCTGGAACGGGTCAAAACCGCCGGTGGCAAGGTGCTGTCGGACATCATCACCATTCCCTGCGGGCGGTTCGCCTACTGTCTCGATCCGGACGGTAATTCCATCGGGATCTATGCCCAATAGGACACGCCAATGCGACGAGCGGACCGCCTTTTTCAGATCGTGCAGCAATTGCGGGGCGGCCGTCTCGTCACGGCGGCGATGCTCGCCGAGCGGTTGGAGGTGTCCGAGCGGACGGTCTATCGGGATATCGCCGACCTGCAGACCAACGGCGTGCCGATCGACGGCGAAGCGGGCGTCGGATACATCATGCGCGAGGGTTTCGACCTCCCGCCCCTGATGTTCTCGCGCGACGAGGTCGTGGCCCTGGTCGCCGGCGCACGGTTGATCCGGGCATGGGGCGGCGCAGCCATGGCCCGCGCGGCGGAGGAAGCGTTGATCAAGATCACCGGCGTCCTTCCCGCGAACGAACAGCGGCGGCCCGAGCAGATTGAAATTCACGCCATCGCGTCCGAGATGACGCCCGCCGTGCGCAGGCGCATCGACGAGCTGGAGAAAGCCGTCGAAAACCGCCGCCGGCTGAAACTCGATTATGCCGACGCGGAAGAGCGGCCGACCAAGCGGGTGGTCCGCCCGCTCGGGCTCTGGTTTTGGGGAAAAGTCTGGACGTTGATCGCCTGGTGCGAACTGCGCGAGGATTTCCGGGTCTTCCGGCTGGACCGGATCGCGGCGATGACCGATCAAGGCGCCCCTTTCAAGCCGGAGCGCGGCAAGACCCTTACCGATTTCTACCGCCTTATGGAAGAGGAATGCGGCCGGCCCTCCTAGAAGCCCTGCCGGCCCCACCTTACCCCATATCGGTCTTCTCGCTCCGACGCAGGCCGTCGATAGTGTTTGCGGAATCCACGTTCTCCAGACTGCTGACCACCTCGATCACCGCCGGGCCGTCCGCCGCCATCGCTTCCTGCAGCGCCGGCGCTGCGTCTTCCGGCGTGCGAACGGTCAATCCGACCGCGCCGAACGCCCGGGCCCAGGCCGCGAAATCGGGATTCACAAGATCCGTGGCGTGCGGCCGCCCTGGATAATGGGTTTCCTGGTGCAGCCGAATGGTGCCGTAGTTCGAATTGTTGGAAATGATGATCCGTACCTTGGCCCGTTCCTTCACCGCAGTGGCCAATTCCGAACCCGTCATCAAGGCGCCCCCATCGCCAACCAAAGCGATAACCTGCCGGTCCGGGTGCCGCAGCGCGGCTGCGATGGACGCCGGCACGCCCATCCCCATCGCCCCCGCTTCCGAGCCGAGCAGCGTCTGCGTCGACTTGAACCGGAAATGCCGGTGCATCCAGCTTGCGAAACTGCCGGCGTCGGACGTCAGGACCGCGTCGTCCGGCAAGTGTTCCTGCATCGCCGCGATCATATGGCCGAAATCCATCCCGTCGGACGCGTCTCGCGGTTTCAATGCGGCGCTCTCGTCATACCCCGCATGCGCCTTCGCGGCCCAGGCCTTGCGGGCCTCCGAGGCCGGTGGCGCGTTTTGCGCCGCGAGCGTTTCGAGGAATGGCGCGGCCTCGCTGACCAGCCCCATTTCCGTCGGCAGATTGGTACCGATCTTGGCCGCGTCCGGGTAGACATGCACCAGACGCTGCGACGCGGTCGGGACCGCCCCGCCGAGGCACGCCATCTCGCCCATCCGCGTGCCGACGGCCAGGATCAGGTCCGCCTTGCGCACGGCCTCCTGAATCGGGGCAGGCGGCCGGATGCCAAGCTCCCCGGCATAGTTCGGATGGTCGTGATCGAACACGTCTTGGTGCTCGAAAGTGGCATAAACCGGAACGGACCAGGTCTCGCTCGCGTCCTTCAACGCTTTCCGTGCATCCGCCATATGGGCGCGGCCGCCGACGATCATGACGGGCCGTTCGGCCGACGCCAGCATATCGGCCACCGCCGCCACGTCGCCTTCCGACGCCCGAATCCGCGGCGCGGCCTGGCGGCCCAACGGTTTCGCGTCGGTTGTCATCTCCAGGACATTGGTCGGCAGGCCGACGACGACGGGGCCCGGCGTTCCGCTTTCGGCGATCCGGATCGCGCGGGCGAGGATTTCCGCCATCCGGTCCGGATGATCCACCTGCTCCACGCTTTTCGCCATGTCGCCGAAGGTCTTCACGAAATCCATCTCCTGCGTGGCGCCGCGCCCAATTCGCTCGTTGTTGACCTGTCCCAGCATCAACACCAGCGGATAGGCGCCCTGCTGCGCCGCATGGGCCGCGATCGAAGCATTGGTGGCACCCGGGCCGCGGCTGGCGAAGACCACGCCTGCCTTGCCGGTCAGCTTGGCGTCCGCGAAGGCCATGAATGCCGCACCACCTTCGTGCCGGCAGGTCACCAGGTGAATCACCGGGTCTTCGTGCAATTCGTCCATGACCGCGAGATAGCTCTCCCCCGGCACGCAAAAAGCCCGGTTGAGACCATGAAGAACCAACGTGTCGAGAAGGACCTTTGCGGCCGTCGCACCCATGAATGACCTCCCTGCGCCCCGCTGCCGGGGTCTTGCCGTTTTGCGGGCAATTAATTGAATGGTGATGTGACCGGGCGATCCTGCCCTGTATCGTCCGTGTTCCGCAAGTTCGGGATGGGACGGATTATCTTTTGAACCACATACCGTGCTTTTCTACTATGCAAGGGAACACCAAGGATTAACCGGAATGACCGAACAGACACTCGATAATCAGCCGAAAACGGCGATGCCGAGCTTGGACATCACGCCGGTCAGCGACGCGATTGGGGCAGAGCTACGCGGCGTCGACCTGGCGACGATCGACGATGCGACCTTCGCGGCGCTCCATGCAGCCTGGCTCGACCACGGCGTCCTTCTGCTCCGTGAGCAATCCTTGAGCGACGCCGATCTGGTCGCGTTCAGCCGCCGCTTCGGCGATCTGGACGAGGCGCCGCCGAACGAAAACGGCAAGGGCGGCGTCGACGGGTTCCCCGAAGTCCTGGTGCTTTCCAATGTGAAGGAAAACGGCAAAGCCATCGGCGCGCTCGGGAATGCCGAGGCAATCTGGCATTCGGACATGAACTACATCGCCGAGCCGCCGACCGGCAGCGTCTTGTATTCGCTCGAGGTGCCCGACGCCGGCGGTGATACCGGATTTTGCAACATGTACCGGGCGCTCGAGGAATTGCCCAACGATGTTCGCGCGCGCATTGCCGGCCTCAAGATCAAGCATGACTCGAGCACGAATAGCGGCGGTTTCCTGCGCGAAGGCGCAAAGCCGGTCACCGACGTTCGGGAGTGCCCCGGTGCGGTCCATCCCATCGTCCGGACGCATCCGGAAACGGGCCGCAAGGCGCTTTATCTCGGCAGGCGGCGCTACGCCTACATCATGGGGCTCGATCTCGACGAGTCGGAAACCCTATTGGACGAAATCTGGTCGCATGCGACGCGCGACGCCTTCACCTGGCATCATCAATGGCGGGTCGGCGACGTGCTCATCTGGGACAATCGCTGCGCCATGCACCGCCGCGACGATTTCGACGACAGCGCGCGGCGCATCATGCACCGCACCCAGATCAAGGGCGATGCGCCCTTCTAGGCGTCGCGGTCAGCTTCGCGGCGTGTAGTCGCGGATGCTGATCAACTCTGCCTCGATCACCCAAAGAAGCAACGCGAACAGCAGCCCCGCAACAACCGTGGTGACCCCGAATTTGATCAGCAGACGCGGCTTAGCCGGCGCGCTGGTGGCATGTCCTTCCTCGGGGTTCTCGACGGGCCGGTTGCCCCACGGCAGGATCGCGAACAGGGTGATCCACCAGATCACGATGAACGTCAGGATGCCCGTGAACCAATGCATGGGTCAGACCTGTTCCAGCTCGATGAGCGTGCCGCAAAAATCCTTGGGGTGCAGAAAGAGAACGGGTTTGCCATGGGCGCCGGTCTTCGGCTCACCGTCGCCGAGCACCCGCGCGCCCTCGGCCTCCAGCTTGTCGCGCGCGGCCAAGATGTCGTCCACCTCGTAACAGACATGATGAACGCCGCCCGCCGGGTTTCGCGCGACGAAGGCCGCGATGGGCGACGTGGCGTCCAAGGGCTGCAACAATTCGATCTTGGTGTTGGGCAGTTCGACGAACACCGTATTGACCCCGTGATCCGGCAGCGGCACCACCTCGGATACGCTTGCTCCCAACGTATCGCGGTAGATCGACGTGGCGCCGTCCAGGTCGGCGACCGCGATGGCGACGTGGTTGAGTTTTCCAATCATTATGTCTGCTCCGGACAGCGCCGCCACCGGCGCTACGTCATTTCGTGTGTCGTTATACGCGGACCAGATGGATCTCGGTCTGCGGCCGCTTGCCGCATAGGTCCCGCAGGCTGCGGCGGACCGCCCGGCGTGCGGCCTCGCTCACCGTATCATCGTCGTCCCGGTCCCGCTGCGGCAACCGGTCGACTGCGGTGATGACCGCCTCGACCACCTCATCCGCCACATCACCATCCGTGTCCATCTCTTCGATGCCATGCAGGCTCACCATCGGCAGACCGCTGATCTTGCCGTCCGGCCCAAGAATGATTGTCGCCACCGCCGAGCCGTTGTAGACCATGCGCCGGCGATCCCGGATGACCGTACTCTCCAGGTTGATCAACCGCCGGCCATCCATCGCCAACCGTCCGGTGAAAACCTCATCGATGATCTCGCCCGGTCCCGGCGCAAGCCGGATCATCGATCCGTTATGCCCGACGATCGCCTTGGGCACCTGGCAGTCTTCGGCGAGCTTGGCATGCGCCAGCAAATGCCGCGGCTCGCCATGTACCGGCACGGCGATCTTCGGCCGGATCCATTGGTACATCTGCGCCAACTCATCCCGCGCCGGATGGCCCGAAACGTGGACGTTTTCCTCATAAGCGGTCACCACCTCGATTCCCTGCTCGCTCAGCCGGTTATGCAGGCGGTTGATCGCGATCTCGTTGCCGGGAATGATCCGACTCGAAAAGACGACCGCATCGCCGGGATCGAGCGCGACCTCCGGATGATCGCCGTTGGCGATCCGGGGCAACGCGGCACGCGATTCGCCCTGACTGCCGGTGCAGATCATCAGCGTCTTGTCGCGCGGCAGATACCCTACGTCGTGCTCGGTCACGAAGGGTTTGATATCCCGAAGATAACCGGTCTCCTTGGCCGACTCGTACATGCGCCACAGCGAGCGGCCAACCAAGGCGACCTGGCGGCCATGCGCCTCGCCGACCCGGGCCATCGTCTCCAGCCGCGCCACGTTCGACGCGAAACACGCAACCGCCACGCGGTGCTCGAAGCGCCCCACCACATCCAGCAAGGCCTCCCGAACGTCGGCTTCTGACCCGGAATCGCCCGGCACCAAGGCATTCGTCGAATCCCCGACCATCGCCAGCACGCCGGCTTCGCCGGTGCGGATCAGCGCCGCTTCGTCGACGGTCGGCCCGACCAGCGGGTCCGGGTCGATCTTCCAATCGCCGGTGTGCATCACGCGGCCGACCGGTGTCTCGATAACCAAGGCATTCGGCTCGGGAATGGAATGGGTTAGCGTGATCAGCTCGATATCGAACGGGCCGACCGAAAACGTGCCGGACAGCGGCACCTCCGTCACCGGCACCCGGTCGAGCAGTTCGGCTTCCGCCAACTTGCGGCGCAACACCGAAAGGGTGAAAGGCGTCGCATACACCGGGCATTGCAACCGTTCCCAGAGATACGCCACCGCGCCCAGGTGATCTTCATGCGCGTGCGTCAGGACAAGCCCTGCGAGTTCATCCCGGCGTTCCTCGATGAAGGCGGGGTTCGGCATGATGACATCGACGCCCGGCGTCGATTCGTCGCCAAAGGTAATGCCCAAATCGACCATGAGCCATTCGCCGGCATGACCGTACAGGTTGAGGTTCATGCCGATCTCACCGGTGCCGCCGAGCGGCAGAAACAGCAACTCGTCGTCACCGGGGCTGCCGGTCTTCAAATAATCACTCATGCAGGATTGTTTCGCTTGTAGACCTCTTCGAGGCCGCGGATCGTCAGTTCCCGGTCGATATGCTCGATCACGCTGGATGTCTCCGCGAAGAGCGGCGCCAGCCCGCCGGTCGCGACGACGGGAAGCGCTTCGCCGTATTCGTCGCGGATGCGGGTCACGACCCCTTCGATCATCGAGATGTAGCCCCAGAAGACGCCCGACTGCATCGCTGGGACCGTCGCCTTGCCGATTACCTTTTCGGTCTTCTGGACCGCAACACGCGGCAACAACGCCGACGCCATCGAGAGCGCATCCATTGAGAGATTTATCCCCGGCGCGATCACGTTGCCGCAGAAGTTGCCATCCTCATCGATGACGTCGAAGGTCGTAGCCGTGCCGAAATCGATCACGATCAGCGGTCCGCCATAACGGCTAAAGGCCGCCACCGTGTTGACGAGCCGGTCCGCGCCAACCTGTTCCGGACGGTCGATGCGGACACCGATGCCCAGATCCAACGCCGGATCGCCGATCATCAGCGGCTGTTGATGGAAGTATTTCTCGCACAGAGTCACCAGATTGAAGCGGGCTTCCGGCACGACCGTGGCGATGATCGCGGCGGTGATGTCCTTCGGCTTGATACCGGACAGGCTCATCAATTGGGTCAACCACACCGCATACTCGTCCGCGGTCCGCTTCGGGTTGTTGTGGCAGCGCCAAATCCCCTTGCGGTCCCCGTTTTCGGAAACGGAAAACACGACATTCGTGTTCCCGGAATCAATCGCTAACAGCACCGTGTCACTCCTGCATTCCCGGCATCATAGGAAGACATCGCCCGCCGTCACGGCTTTTTCCGAGCCATCGGACAGGCGCACGATAAGCGCGCCGTTGTCATCCATATCCAGGAACTGTCCTTTAAATTCATGGTTAGGCAACCGAACGGTGATTTCCTGCCCCAGTCCACGCGCCCTGGTAAGCCACGCCGTGCGCACCGGCTGAATGCCCGCAGTCTCCCATTCCCCGCGCCAGCGGTGCAAGCTGTCCAAAAGGGCCAAGAGGATTGCCCTGCAATCGGTCGTTGCCGCCCCCGTATCCGCGAAACAGGTCGCCGGCAGGGTTGTCTCGTCCGGGGCCACGGCGATGTTCAACCCGCACCCGACGACGACCCAATCGACCCGGTCGGCCGCCGCACCGGACGATTCGAGCAGGATACCGGCGATCTTCTTGCCGTCGACCAATACGTCGTTCGGCCATTTCTGTTCGATCCGGGCGCTGTCCGGCAACAGTTCGGCCAGTGTATCCGCCATCGCGACCGCCGCGACGAGCGAGAGCTGCGCCGCCACCGCGGGCGGCGCCGAGGGCCGTAAGATAACGGAGAAGTAGAGATTGCCTTCGGGCGACTGCCACGCGCGGCCGCGGCGGCCCCGCCCTGCCTCCTGGCGATTCGCCCACACCACCGTGCCTTCCGCGGCGCCGTCGGACGCCAAACGGCAAGCCTCGTCGTTGGTCGAGTCGAGAATTTCGTGCTCGATCACCGAAAACGGCGGCGGCGCGTTCATCGCGCCCGCCGGGTCAGGTCCGTTCTATGTCCGGAATAACGATGCGGCCGCCGCATCGGCAATCTCTAAGACGGGGGACAGCCCGATGAAGAACAACACCGTCACGACAGCGGTAACCGCGAGCACCGCGCTCACGCCTTTGCCGATCGGACGTTCCAGCGGTTCGCCGGCGTCGTCGAAATACATCACCTTGACGATGCGGACGTAGTAGAAGGCCCCGAATACGCTCGTCACAACACCGATGATCGCGAGGGCGACAAGATCCGCCTGGATCGCCGCCATGAAGATATAGAGCTTGCCGAAGAAACCGGCCAACGGCGGGATGCCCGCCATCGAGAACATGAAGATCAGGAACGCCAAGGCCATCGGCGGGTTCGCCTTGCCCAGGCCCGCAAGACTGTCGATTGATTCCACCATCTCGCCCTTCCGCCGCATGCTCAGGATGCAAGCAAAAGTGCCCATGGTCATCACCAGATAGATGGTCATATAGACCAACACGGCGGTGATTCCGTCCCGGCCGCCCGCCGCCAGTCCGATCAAGGCATAGCCGACGTGACCGATCGAGCTGTAGGCCATCAGGCGCTTGATATTGGTCTGGTTGATGGCGGCCAGCGCGCCCAGGATCATCGACAGGATCGAGACAAAGACGATGATCTGACGCCACTCGTCCAACATGGCGTCGAACGGACCCACCATCACGCGCAGGAAAAGCGCGATGGCGGCGATCTTCGGCGCAACCGAGAAGAAGGCGGTGACTGGGGTGGGCGCGCCTTCGTAGACGTCAGGCGTCCACATGTGGAACGGCACCGCGGAAACCTTGAAGGCCAAGCCGGAAATCAGGAACACCAAGCCAACGATCAAGCCGATGGAGGGCTCGCCGCCAGCGGTAAGCTGTTTGGCGATCAACGTGAAGTCGGTGGTCCCGGCGAATCCGTAGATCATCGAGCAGCCGTAGAGCAGCAGGCCGGACGACAGGGCGCCCAGAACGAAATATTTGAGGCCGGCCTCGGTCGAGCGCGTGGAATCACGCTGGAACGCGGCGATGACGTAAAGCGAAAGGCTCTGCAGTTCCAGGCCGAGATAAAGCGAGATCAAGTCATTCGCCGAAATCATCATCATCATGCCGAGCGAGGCGAAGACGATGAGGATGGGGTACTCGAACCGGGACATGCCTTCCTGGCGGAGGAAGCGATCGCTCATAATCAGCGTCACGGCGGACCCGACGAGCACCAGCACCTTCATATAGACGGCAAAACCGTCGACAACGAACAACCCGTTGAAGGCAAGCGTACGCTCGCTGCCCTGGAACACCACCAACAGCATCGCCACGACCAATGTGATGATCGAGAAGGTCGCAACCGTGCGATAGGCGCGCTTCTCGCTGGTGAACACACCGACCATCATGAGCACCATGCCGAACACCGCCAGGACGATCTCCGGCAACGCGGGGGCGATTAGGGGCAAGGCATGGTTCAACGGATTACCCTCTCATCTCACCGCACGGCGACCGACGTCGAATTCGCGACGGCGGCGAGCGCGTTGTTGTAGTCGGCTACGAGCTTGGCAACCGATACTTCGATCGGCAGCAGGAAGGACAGCGGATATATCCCCATCCATAGGACGACCAGGATCAACGGCACGAAGATCGCGATTTCGCGCGCGTTCAGATCGAGGATCGATTTGAGGTTGTCCTTGGTCAACTCGCCGAAAATGACCCGGCGGTAGAGATACAGCATATAGGCAGCGCCCAGGATCATGCCGGTCGCGATCAACGCGCAAATCCAGGTGCTGACCTGGAAGACGCCGACCAGCACCAGAATTTCACCGACGAACCCGCTGGTGCCCGGCAGCCCGACCGATGCCAGGGCGAATACCAGGAAAACGAAGGCGTATTTCGGCATGCGATGCACCAGACCGCCATAATCGGCGATCTCCCGGCTATGAATCCGGTCGTAGACGACACCGACGCAGAGGAACAGCGCGGCGGACACGACGCCATGGCTCAGCATCTGGATAATCGATCCGGCGACCGCCTGCTCGTTCATCGCGAAGATGCCGACCGTCACGAAGCCCATGTGCGCCACGGACGAATAGGCGATCAGCTTCTTCATATCGACCTGCGCCAACGCCACCAACGACGTGTAGATCACGGCGACGGCGCTCAGCGCGAAGACGAAAGGTGCAAAGAAGTCGGACGCCACCGGAAGCATGCCGATCGAGAAGCGCAGGAAGCCGTAGCCGCCCATCTTCAGCAACACGCCCGCCAGGATCACGGAGCCGGCGGTCGGCGCCTCGACATGAGCGTCCGGCAGCCAGGTATGCACCGGCCACATGGGAATCTTGACCGCGAAAGACGCGAAGAAGGCGAGCCAGAGCCACGTCTGCACGTCCGGGTCCACGGTGAAGTTCAGCAACGTGATGATGTTGGTGGTGTTCGCTTGATGATACAGCGTGATGATCGCCAGCAGCATCAGCACCGAGCCGAGCAGCGTGTACAGGAAAAACTTGAAGGCGGCGTAAACCCGGCGCGGCCCGCCCCAAACGCCGATGATGAGGAACATCGGGATCAGGACCGCCTCGAAGAAGATGTAGAACACCACGAAATCGAGCGCGCAGAACATCCCCACCATGAAGGTTTCGAGGATGAGGAAGGCGATCATGTATTCGCGCACCCGCGTCTTGATCGCATCCCAACTCGCCAGGATGCAGAGCGGCGTCAGGAAGGTCGACAGAAGGACGAAGAACATCGAGATGCCGTCGACGCCCATCTGATAGGAAATGTCGTATTCCGGAATCCACGGCACGTTCTCGACGAACTGGAAATCGGGCGTCGCGGGGTCGAATTTGACCCAGATGTACAGCGATTCCAGGAAGGTGAAGATCGAGACCCATAGTGCGGCCCAGCGCGAATTGCGGGCGACTTCTTCCTCCGTCCCGCGCACGACCAGTAGGATGAAAAGCGCCCCGACCAGCGGCGTGAATGTGACGACGCTCAGCACGCCGATATTCTCGAACATGGCCGCCTAACCCCCGCTTCGCAACATGTACCAGGTGACCAGGACCACCACGCCGATCAGCATCGCGAAGGCATAGTGATAGACATATCCGCTCTGCAGCCAGCTTGCACGCCGCGCGAGCTGCCGGGTGACCGCGGCGATGCCGTCCGGGCCGACGCCGTCGATCACCGCGCCGTCGCCGGATTTCCAAAGACCGAAGCCCAGGCGAAACGCGGGCTTCACAAAGATGCGGTCGTACAACTCGTCGAAATACCATTTGTTGAACGAGAATTCGTAAAGCGGCTTGAACCGTCTCGCCAAGGTGGCCGGCATGCCGGGGCTGGCCATATACATCCAATAGGCCATGGCGATACCCGTTACGCCCATCACCAGCGGCGACAGCTTGACCCATAGCGGCACGTGATGCGCGTCGACAAGCGCCGTATGCGTGTTCAGGACGAAGATCGAATCGCCCCAGAAGGCCGCCATCCCGTCGCCGACGAACACGCTATACGTAATCGCGCCGGCCACGATCGAACCGATGGCCAGGACGACCAGCGGCACCCACATGATCGGCGGCGCCTCGTGGACATGCGCCAGCGTCTTCTCGTCGCAGCGCGGCTTGCCGTGGAAGGTCATCAGGATCAGCCGCCAGGAATAGAAGGCGGTCATCAGGGCGGCCGCGATGCCGAGCCAGAACGCGTAGGTGCCAACCGGTGAATTCGCGGCGAATGCGGATTCGATGATGATGTCCTTGGAATAGAAGCCCGACAGGCCGAACACGCCGGGAATGCCGATTCCGGCGAGCGAGAGGCTGCCGATCCACATGAAAGCGTAGGTGATGGGCACCATCTTGTAGATACCGCCCATCTTGCGCATGTCCTGCTCGTCCGACATGGCATGGATGACGCAGCCGGAGCCGAGGAACAGCAACGCCTTGAAGAAGGCATGCGTGAAGAGATGGAACATCGCCGCGCCATAGGCCGAAACGCCGGCGGCGAAGAACATGTAGCCGAGCTGGGAACAGGTCGAGTAGGCGATTACCCGTTTGATGTCGTTCTGCGTCAGGCCCACTGTCGCGGCGAAAAACGCGGTCGACGCGCCGACGATGGTCACCACGGCCAATGCGGTCTCGGAATACTCGAACAACGGCGACAGACGGCACACCATGAACACGCCGGCGGTCACCATCGTCGCCGCATGGATCAACGCGGAGACCGGAGTCGGGCCCTCCATCGCGTCCGGCAGCCACGTGTGCAGCCCGAGCTGTGCCGACTTCCCCATCGCGCCCATGAACAGCAACAGGCACAACACCGTCATGGCGTGGTATTCACCGTTCAGGAAGACGATCTGCGCATCCGCCTTGCCGGCCACCGCCGGGAAGATTTCCGCGAATTCGACGCTGCCGAACATCACGAACACGCCGAAGATGCCGAGCGCGAACCCGAAATCGCCGACCCGGTTGACCACGAATGCCTTGATCGCCGCCGCATTGGCCGACGGTTTCTTGTACCAGAAGCCGATCAGCAGATATGAGGCGAGCCCGACCCCTTCCCAGCCGAAGAACATCTGAACCAGATTGTCCGCGGTCACCAGCATCAACATGAAGAAGGTGAACAGGCTGAGATAGGCGAAGAACCTCGGCTTACTGTCGTCGTGACTCATATAGCCGATCGAATACCAGTGCACGACCGCCGAGACAGTCGTCACCACGATCAGCATCACCGCCGTCAACTGGTCGACCAGCAGCGCCCAGGCGAAGGAGAACCCGGTCACGTCCATCCAGGTGAACAGGCGCACCGTCCGCGGGTTCCCGCCCAGCGCCACGTCGAAGAACACGATCCAGGACAGAATGCCCGAAATCGTCAGCAGGATGCAGGTGACCAGCATGGACGCCCGGTCGCCGATAAGGCGCCCGAAAAATCCGGCAATGATCGCCCCGATCAGGGGCAGGAAGACGATGGCGGCATCCATCCCGGGTTAACCCTTCATCATATTGATGTCTTCGACGGCGATGGAGCCGCGGTTTCGGAAATACACCACGAGGATGGCAAGACCGATGGCCGCCTCCGCAGCCGCAACGGTCAGGACGAACATGGCGAAGACCTGACCGACCAGGTCCTGCAGATGCGTGGAAAACGCCACGAAGTTGATGTTCACCGCCAACAGCATCAATTCGATGGACATCAAGATGATGATGACGTTCTTGCGGTTCAGGAAGATGCCGAACAAGCCCAAGGTGAACAGGATCGCGGCAACCGTCAGGTAGTGCGCAAGGCCGATTTCCAGCATCAGATGCCACTCCCCGACGGGACCTTGACCACCTCGATCGTGTCCTCGGCCTTACGCGCCAGTTGCTGCTCGATCTTCTGGCGGCGGACCCCTTCCCGATGCCGGAGCGTCAGCACGATCGCGCCCATCATCGCGACCAGGAGCACCATCCCCGCCGCCTGGAACAGATAGACGTAGTGGGTGTAGATCAGCCGACCCAGGGCATGGATGTTGCTGACCTGATCCGGCGGCGGAATCGGCGCGGTGATGGTTGTCGCCGCTTCCGGCGAAACGGCCCAGCTTCCGAGAATCAGGACAAGCTCCGCGAACAGGATGATTCCGATTAGCGCCCCGATCGGCAGATACTGCAGAAACCCTTCACGCATCTCGACGAAATTGATGTCGAGCATCATCACCACGAACAGGAACAGCACGGCGACGGCGCCGACATAGACGACGACCAGGATCATCGCCAGGAATTCGGCCCCCATCAGGACGAACAGCGCGGCGGAGTTGAAGAAGGCGAGAATGAGGAACAGCACGGAATGCACCGGATTCCGCGACGTCACAACCATCACGCCGGCGGCAATTGCCACGAAGGCAAACAAATAAAATGCCAGCGCCTGAATGATCATCCACCCCCCTTATGCCGCCCCTGGAACGATGTCTTGCCGGCCGGTTTCATTGTTTCTTGACCAGCAATCCGCCGTTCGGGCGTGTCGTGTTTAACGATACGGTGCGTCCAATGCAATATTGGCCGCAATCTCCGGCTCCCAGCGGTCGCCGTTCTCCAATAGCTTCTGTTTATTGTAGAAAAGCTCTTCCCGAGTCTCGGTCGCGAACTCGAAATTCGGCCCTTCCACGATAGCGTCGACCGGGCATGCTTCCTGACAGAAGCCGCAGTAAATACACTTGGTCATGTCGATGTCGTAGCGCGTCGTGCGGCGGCTGCCGTCCTCGCGCGGTTCGGCCTCGATGGTGATCGCCTGCGCCGGGCAAATCGCCTCGCACAGCTTGCAGGCGATGCAGCGCTCCTCGCCGTTCGGATACCGGCGCAGCACGTGCTCGCCGCGAAACCGCGGGCTTAACGGCCCCTTTTCATAGGGATAATTCACAGTGTGCTTGTGCCGGAACATCGTCCGCAACGTCAACGACATGCCGTTCAGCAGTTCGGACAACAGGAATGCGCGCGCAGTGCGATCGAGAAATGCCATTTAGCTCAACTCCATCGATTGCATGGCCTTACGCTCCCCCTGCCGGCGGCACTTGATCGAAGGCGATCAACCAGCCGGCGGTCAAGATGACCCAAGCGAGCGACAGCGGCAGGAACACCTTCCAGCCGAGGCGCATGAGTTGGTCGTAGCGATAGCGCGGGAAGGTCGCCCGAACCCAAAGGAAGAGGAATAGCACGAAGGCGATCTTCAACCCGAACCAGATCGGTCCCGGAATCCAGGTGAAGGGCGCGAACTCGAGCGGCGGCAGCCACCCGCCCAGGAACAGGATCGCCGTCATCGCGCTCATCAGGATCATGTTCGCGTATTCGCCGAGGAAGAACATCGCGAAGGTCATCGACGAATATTCGACATTGTAGCCGGATACCAGTTCCGCTTCGGCCTCCGGCAGATCGAAGGGCGCGCGGTTGGTTTCGGCCAAGGCCGAGACGAAAAACACGACGAACATCGGCAATAGCGGTGAAAAGGCATGCCAGTGATGGATCCCGCCGGACTGCGCCAAGACGATCTTGGACAAGTTAAGCGAGCCGACCGCCAGCAAGACGGTGATGATCACGAAGCCGATCGAAACTTCGTAAGACACCATCTGCGCCGCCGAGCGCAGCGCGCCGAGAAAGGCGTATTTCGAATTGGACGCCCACCCGGCCATCAGGATGCCGTAGACGCCGAGCGACGAAATCGCGAACAGATACAGGAACCCGACGTTGATGTCCGCCAGCACCAAACCGGCCCCGAACGGGATCACCGCCCATGCAATCAAGCTCAGGACGAAAGTCACCACCGGCGCCAGGAAGAAGATCACCCGGTTCGAACTTGCCGGGATGATGGTTTCCTTGAAGAACAACTTCAATCCGTCGGCGATCGGCTGCAGCAATCCGAATGGCCCGACCACGTTCGGGCCCTTGCGTAGCTGCATCCAGCCGATGACCTTGCGTTCTGCGAGCGTCAGGTAGGCCACCGACAGCAGGACGGGGACGACGATCATCAGAATTCCGCCGACGATCCAGACGGTCGGCCAGATATAGCCTTCCCAAAGTGCCATGAAATCAACCATGGGTGCCGGTCGCTCCGTCTTCGGCGCCAGACAGTTCGTCGACGCATTTGGCCATCGTTTCCGACGCACGGCTGATCGGATCGGTCATGTAGAAATTCGGCACCGCCGATACGAAAGGATCGGCCTGCAGGCCGCCCGAGCCGCCGAAATCGCCCCATTCCGCCGCTTCGATCGTGTCGATGGCGAGGAACCCCGGAAACTCCGCGCGCAGTTTCTCGCGCAACGCATCCTGCGTATCGAACGGCAAGGCCTTGCCCATTGCCTCGGACAACGCACGAATGATCGCCCAATCCTCGCGAGCATCGCCCGGCGGGAATGAGGCCCGGAACCCGGCCTGAACACGGCCCTCGGTGTTGACGTAGAGGCCGTTCTTCTCGGTATAGGCCGCACCCGGCAGGATCACGTCGGCCGCGTGCGCACCCGCGTCGCCGTGGTGGCCCTGGTAGATCACGAAGGCGTTCTTAAGCTTGGTGGTATCCAACTCGTCCGAGCCCAGCAAATACACGACTTTCACATCGCCGCTCTCGCCGCCGTCGAGGATCGCTGCCGTGTCCTTGCCGCCCTCGCCCGGCACGAAGCCAATATCGAGGCCGCCAACCCGGGCCGCGGCCGTATGCAGCACGTTGAAGCCATTCCAGTCGCCGCTGATCATGCCGGTCGCTTCTGCCACCTGCCGCGCCGCCCGCAGCACCGCCGCGCCGTCCGGCCGCGTCAGCGCGCCCATGCCGAGGATCAGCATCGGCCGCTCGGCCTTTTTCAAGGTCTCCGCGAAGGGATGATTGCCGGCGCGGATCTCTTCCAGCGTGTCCGGCCCGGCCCCGAGATATTCCGTATCGAAGGTCAAATCGGCCTGCGGTCCAACGACACCGGCTGTGAACCCGCCCTGAAGCCAACGTTTCCGCAGCCGTGCGGCGATCAGCGGCGCTTCCGCGCGCGGGTTCGTCCCGATCAACAGGCACGCATCCGCCTCGTCGATCCCGGCGATGGTCGAATTGAACAGGTAGCTGGCGCGAACCGTCGGGTCGATGGCCGCGCCATCCTGCCGACAATCCAGATTCGGCGATCCGATCCCGCCCATCAGTTGCTTCAGCGCATACATCGATTCGACATCGCAAAGGTCCCCGGCGATGGCGGCCACTTTGCCGGCCCCGGCGCCCTTCACCTTGTCCGCGATGGCCGTGAAGGCCGCGCCCCAGGTGACCGGCTCGAGCTTGCCGTCCTTGTTGCGCAGATACGGCTTGTCCAGCCGTTGGCGGCGCAGGCCATCGCAGGCAAACCGCGTCTTGTCGGAAATCCATTCCTCGTTGACGTCTTCGTGCAGCCGCGGCAGCACGCGCATCACCTCGTTGCCGCGCGCATCGACACGGATATTGCTGCCGAGCGCGTCCATCACGTCGATGCTCTCGGTCTTGGTCAACTCCCAGGACCGGGCCGTGAAGGCATACGGTTTGGACGTCAGCGCGCCGACCGGGCACAGATCGATCACATTGCCCGACAGTTCGGAGCCAATCGCCCGTTCCAGCGTCGTGATTTCCGCGCCTTCGCCACGGTTGATCAACCCGATGTCGTCGACGCCGGCGACTTCCGAGACGAAGCGGACGCAGCGCGTGCAATGGATACAGCGGGTCATGATCGTCTTGACCAGCGGCCCCATGTATTTCTCTTTAACGGCGCGCTTGTTCTCGTCGTAGCGGCTGCCGTCGTAGCCGTAAGCCATCGCCTGGTCCTGCAGGTCACATTCGCCGCCCTGGTCGCAGATCGGACAGTCCAGCGGATGGTTGATAAGCAGGAACTCCATCACGCCGTTGCGCGCCTTCTTGACCATCGGCGTGTCGGTCATCACCTCCATGCCCTCAGCCACCGGCAACGCGCAGGACGCGGCCGGTTTCGGCGGTCCCGGCTTGACCTCGACCAGGCACATCCGGCAATTGCCCGCGATCGACAGCCGCTCGTGATAACAGAAGCGCGGGATCTCGACGCCGTTCTGCTCGCAGGCCTGCAGCACGGTCAGACCCGCGTCGACCTCGACTTCCTTGCCATTAATCGTCAGCTTCGGCATTCCACGCTCCCGTTACGCCGCCGCCGCACGGCCGCCGGCCTTGCGTTTCGTGATGCGGTTCTCGATTTCTCCGCGGAAATGGCGGATCAATCCTTGAATGGGCCACGCCGCCGCGTCGCCGAGCGCGCAAATCGTGTGCCCTTCGACCTGTCCGGCGACATCCAGCAACGTATCGATCTCCTCGACCGAGGCATCGCCCGTGACCATGCGTTCCATGACACGCCACATCCAGCCGGTTCCTTCCCGGCACGGCGTGCATTGGCCGCAGCTCTCATGCTTGTAGAAATAGGCGAGCCGCGCGATCGCCTTGACCACATCGGTCGACTTGTCCATCACGATTACCGCGGCTGTGCCAAGGCCCGACTGCGCTTCTTTCAGCGCATCGAAGTCCATCAGCACATCGTCGCAGACCGATTTGGGCAGAAGCGGCGTCGAGCTGCCGCCGGGAATCACGGCCAACAGGTTGTCCCAGCCGCCGCGCACGCCGCCGGCATGCTTATCAATCAACTCGCGCATCGGGATCGACATGGCTTCCTCGACATTGCACGGCCGCTCGACATGGCCGGAGATGCAGAAGACCTTGGTCCCCGTGTTGTTTTCGCGCCCGAACCCGGCAAACCAGGATGCGCCGCGCCGCAGGATCGTCGGCGCGACCGCGATGCTTTCGACGTTGTTGACCGTTGTCGGGCAGCCATACAAACCCGCCATGGCGGGGAACGGCGGTTTCAAACGCGGCTGCCCCTTCTTGCCCTCCAGGCTTTCGAGCAGCGCAGTTTCCTCGCCGCAGATATAGGCACCCGCGCCGCGATGGACGTAAACCTCGAAATCCCAACCGGACCCGGCCGCGTTAGGGCCAAGCAGACCGGACTCGCGCGCCTCGTCGACCGCCTTCTGCAGCGCCGCCGCCTCGTTGAAGAACTCACCCCGGACGTAGACATAGGCCGCATGCGCACCCATCGCAAAACCGGCGACGAGGCAGCCTTCCAAAAGCTTATGCGGGTCGTGCCGCAGGATATCGCGGTCCTTGCAGGTGCCCGGTTCGCTCTCATCCGCATTGACGACGAGATAATGCGGCCGGCCGTCGTTTTCCTTCGGCATGAAGGACCACTTCAGACCCGTCGGGAAGCCGGCGCCGCCGCGCCCGCGCAGCCCCGACGCCTTCATCTCCTCGATGATCCACTCGGAGCCCTTCTTGATCAGGTCGGCGGTGTTGTCCCAGTCGCCGCGGCGCTGCGCGCCGGCCAAGCTGCACTCGTGGAGCCCGTACAGGTTGGTGAAAATCCTATCCTTATCCTGCAACATCGCCCCTTACCCCTTTGCGAACTCTAGGTCTTGTAGGGTCGTGATCTCGCCGGCAGGCGCCGACGTCTGACGATCAACCTGCGTGCCCGGTTCCGGCGGCGTGCCGGCCTTGAAGGCGTCCAGCAGCTTGACGACGCTGGCGGCGTCCAGGTCCTCGTAGAAGTCGTCGTTGACCTGCACGATCGGCGCGTTGACGCAGCCGCCGAGACATTCCACCTCCAGCATGCTGAACAGGCCGTCCGGCGTGGTCTCGCCGAAATCGATCCCCAGATGCTTGCGCATCGCATCCACCACGTCGCCCGACCCGCGCAGCCAGCACGGTGTCGTCGTGCAGCATTGCAGGTGGTATTTTCCGACCGGCTTGGTGTTAATCATCGTGTAGAAGGTGGCAACCTCGGTCACCCGGATGCGCGGCATGTCGAGCATTTTCGCGACCGCCTCGATAACGGCGTCGCTGGCATGGCCGTCATTTTGGCGCTGGGCGATATCGAGCAACGGCAAGACGGCGCTTTGCTGCCGGCCTTCCGGATAGCGAGCGATGATTTCCGTCGCCTTCGCAAGGTTTTCGTCGTTAAACTTGAACTCTTCGCTCATGAGTGCCGTTTATCCGCGTTGGACCGGTCTACCGGTCGATTTCTCCGAATACGATGTCCATCGATCCAAGGATCGCCACTGAATCCGCCAGCATGTGCCCCTTGCACATGAATTCCATCGCCTGCAGATGCGGGAACCCCGGCGCCCGGATCTTGCAGCGATAGGGCCGGTTCGTGCCATCAGCGACGAGATACACGCCAAATTCGCCCTTCGGCGCCTCGACGGCGGTATAAGTCTCGCCTTCCGGCACATGGACCCCTTCTGTATAAAGTTTAAAGTGATGGATCAGCGCTTCCATCGAGTGCTTCATTTCGCCGCGGCTTGGCGGCGCGATCTTGTCTTCCTTGGTCAGAACCGGCCCATCCGGCATCTTTTCAAGGCATTGGTCGATAATCCTCAGACTCTGCCGCATCTCTTCGACGCGCACGAGATACCGGTCGTAGCAATCGCCGTTCTTGCCGATCGGGATATCGAAGTCGAGCTGGTCATACACCATATAGGGCTGCGCCTTGCGCAGGTCCCACGGGACGCCGGATCCGCGCAGCATCGGCCCGCTCAAACCCCACGCCATCGCGTCCTGCGCCGAGATGATCCCGATATCGACGCTGCGCTGCTTGAAGATCCGATTCTCGTTCAGCAGCGTTTCCATATCTTCGATGAACTGCGGAAATGTCTCCGACCACGCCTTGATGTCGTCGGTGAGTCCCGCCGGCATGTCCTGATGCACGCCGCCGGCGCGATAGTAGGCCGCATGCAGCCGCGCGCCGGACACCCGCTCGTAGAACTCCATGAGATACTCGCGGTGCTCGAATCCCCAGAGCATCGGCGTCATCGCCCCCACGTCGAGCGCGAATGCGGTCAGGTTCAGCAAATGGTTCAGGATGCGGGTGATTTCGTCGAACAGGACCCGGATGTACTGCGCCCGCGGCGGCGGTTCGATCCCGAGCAGTTTTTCGACGCCGAGCACGAAAGCATGTTCCTGGCACATCGGCGAGACGTAATCGAGCCGGTCGAAATACGGTACCGCCTGCATGTAGGTCTTGTACTCGATAAGTTTTTCGGTACCGCGGTGCAGCAGCCCGATATGCGGATCGACGCGTTCGACCACCTCGCCGTCCATCTCCATCACCATCCGCAATACGCCATGCGCCGCCGGATGCTGTGGACCGAAATTGATCGTCATGGTCTTGATTTGCGGATCGCCGGTCACGATGCATCCTCCTCGGTCGCCTTTTCATCGCCGGGGAGTTGCGGCGTCATGCCTTCCCAGGGACTGAGGAAATCGAAACTGCGGAATTCTTGGACCAGTTTAACCGGCTCGTACACGACCCGGCGCTGCTCGTCGTCGTAGCGCACCTCGACATAGCCGGTCAGCGGGAAATCCTTGCGCAGCGGATGGCCGTCGAAGCCGTAGTCGGTCAGCATGCGGCGCAAATCCGGATGTTCGCTGAAGAACACGCCATACATGTCCCAGCATTCGCGCTCGAACCATCCGGCCGCCGGATAGACCTGGGTCACCGATGGAACCGGCGTCGATTCGTCGGTCGTCACCTTCACGCGAATCCGAACATTGTGCTTCAGCGACAGCAGGTTGTAGACGATCTCGAACCTTTCGTCGCGGTCCGGATAATCGACGCCGCAGATATCGACAAGCACCTGAAACAAGCAGTTCGCATCGTTGCACAGGAAGGAGAGAATGCGGCCGACCGCCTCGCGGCGAACGCGCAACATCAACTCGCCGTTCCGAATCTCCGTTTCGGCTATGTCCTGGCCCATTTGCCCGGCGACATAGCGGCCCAGTTCGTCGAGCGCCTCTAGTCTTTCATCCATGGTCTAATGTCTGATCTGATCCAGCTCGGTCAACGGGCGATGGTGCCGGTGCGGCGAATCTTCTTCTGCAATTGAAGGATTCCATAGACCAGGGCCTCCGCGGTCGGCGGACATCCCGGGACGTAGATATCGACGGGAACGATACGGTCGCACCCACGCACGACCGAATAGGAATAGTGGTAATAGCCGCCGCCGTTGGCACAGGATCCCATCGAGATGACCCACCGCGGCTCGGCCATCTGGTCGTAAACCTTACGTAATGCGGGCGCCATCTTGTTCGTCAGGGTCCCGGCGACGATCATCACATCCGACTGCCGGGGACTGGCGCGCGGCACGACGCCAAACCGGTCGAGGTCGTAACGCGGCATATAGGCATGCATCATCTCGACGGCGCAGCAGGCTAGCCCGAACGTCATCGGCCATAGCGAGCCGGTCCGCGCCCAGTTCACCAGCTTATCGGCCTGCGCGATGATGAAGCCTTTGTCGGAGAGTTCGTCCGTCACGGCCTTCAGCGCAGCGTCCTGTTCGGCGCCCGGCGCAACCGGGCGTTTGCCGGGATCCACGTTTACTCC
This sequence comes from Alphaproteobacteria bacterium, assembly GCA_965228425.1. GTDB lineage: Bacteria > Pseudomonadota > Alphaproteobacteria > UBA8366 > UBA8366 > JAJFJD01. The sequence continues at coordinate 3,309,152 of OZ245815.1, forward strand.
CATTCCAACGCCCCTTTCCGCCATTCGTATACGAAGCCGATCGTCAGAATGCCGAGGAAGATCACCATCGACCAGAACCCGAACAGCCCGATATCACCGAAGGCAACCGCCCACGGAAAAAGGAAGGCAACTTCCAGGTCAAAGATAATGAAGAGAATTGCCACCAGATAGAACCGAACATCGAACTGGCTGCGCGCATCGTCGAAGGCCTCGAAACCGCATTCATAGGCCGACAGCTTTTCGGAATCCGGATTTTGTTTGGCGAGAACGAAACTCGCGATCACCATGATGCTTGCCAGGCCGATTGCGACCGCCAAGAAAATCAGGATCGGCAAGTATTCCCGAAGCAGTTCGTCCATTGACCACCCTTACCCTCTGATCGGCCCGGTTCGGCCATCGTCGGCGCCCCAGTTCGGTGCGCATCGGATGCCCGCGTCTTGTCTTGATTCTTGTCCTTTTAGCGGGCCGTTCAAGTTGGATGCAATATAGAGTTACGCGCCATCGAGTAAAAGCGGGAAGTCACAGAATCCTCACGATTTCTTACTCCCCAACGACCTTGCACCGACATCGAATGTCATGGCAGCCAGCGCCCCACTACGCGAACAACCGTCGGGCACGCTCGCATTCGTTGAAATTGAACGGATTTCCGGTCTCATCGGCAAAGAAGTGGGGAAATCCGGCCCCGTCGCCCGACCGAACACGGGCGACAACCACAATTTCGCGCAATACAGAGCCTCCCGACGTAGATGCGCCGAGAATCGCAGGAAATCACGGACCGATTCGAAACAATGGTGCATTTCCGCAATGCGGTCGAAAAGGCTATTCTCCCAGCGAACCAGCCGGAGGTATGCGATGAAAGTTGACGGTCAATGCCACTGCGGTCGCGTGCGGTACACCGCCACCGTCGACCCAAACAACGCCAGCGTCTGCCATTGCACGGATTGTCAGGCAATTTCCGGCAGCGCCTTTCGCACGACGCTTCGAGTTCCGGACTCCGACTTGGATATGACCGGGGAAACGAAGACATACAACAAGATTGCGGCCAGCGGGAACGAACGCGCCCTCGTCTTCTGTCCGGAATGCGGCACCCAGATGTGCGGCATGCCCGTCGGCGACGGACCCAAGTTGATCAGCCTCCGTCTGGGCACCTGCAATCAACGCGCAAAACTCCCGCCGAAGCGTCAAATCTGGTGCCGATCCGCCATGCCATGGGTGAATGATCTCGCGACGGTGCCGACATCCTTGGAACAGGACTAGTACAGGCGGAAAGTCGGCGTCGGTTTCGGATCCTGGTCCGGGATCATCCCTCCGCCCATGCGGCGCGCCGGTTCCGCACACCGCGGCGAATCAAGATGAAGACGACGAGAGCGGTCAGCCCCCAGAAAATCCAGCAAATCTCGTTCCGGACGAAGATTTCCAGCCCGCCTTGGGAGAGCAGCAGCGATTGCCGGAAATTATCTTCGAGCAGCGGGCCCAATACATAGGCGATCAAGAACGGCGCGGCCGGGATATCCGCGCGCAACATCCCGAATCCGATCAGTCCGATCAGCAGCATGACGAGAATATCGAACGGATTGTTGTTCACCGCGTAGCCGCCATACACGCAAAGAACCAGGACCATCGGGAACAGGATCTTGTTCGGCAGCAGGACTACGTGGCTGAATATTCGGATCGCGCTCTTTCCGACGATAAACAGGAATATCGAGCTGATCATGATGCCGATGAACAGCGCGTAGATGAGGTCGAGATTATCCTGAAAGAGCAACGGTCCGGGCTGCAGCCCATGGATCATGAAGGCCCCGAGAATCACCGCCGTGACGATGTCGCCCGGCACGCCAAGCGCCAATAGCGGAATCAGTGTCGCCCCGCAGGTTCCGTTGTTGCCGGCCTCCGCCGCGGCGACGCCTTCGATTTCGCCGTCGCCGAAACGCGCCTTGGGATTCTTGGTCGTCCGCTGCGCCTCGCTATAGGACAGGAAGGCTGCCGGCGCGCCGCCGATGCCGGGGATGGCGCCGAGCACAACACCGATGATGCTGCCGCGAAAAATGGATTTAAAGCATTTACGAAACTCGGAAAACGTTGCATGCGTGCCGGACAGAGCCTGGACGTCGCCGCGTTCCTCGAATTTCTTGGCGTAGAAGTTGATGATCTCGGGCAAAGCGAAGAGGCCGATCAGAACGGGAATGAAATTGAGCCCCGCCATGAGCTCGACTTCCTCGAAGACGAAGCGTTTCGTGCCGTACACGAGGTCGAGGCCAATCGTCGCGAGCAGCAGGCCCAACCCGGCCGAAATCATGCCCTTGGCCATGTTCTGGCCGGCGATCCCGGCGATGATCGTCAGCGAGAATACGATCAGCGTGAAATACTCGGGCGGCCCGAAACGCAACGCGAAGCTGGCGAGGAGCCCGGCAAACAGGATCAGCGAAATGTTCGACACGAAATCGGCAAAGCAAGAGGCGTAGAGCGCCATATCCAGCGCTTTGCGCGCTTCGCCCTTTTGCGACATGGGGTATCCGTCGAGCACGGTGCACGATGCCGCCGGCGTCCCCGGCGTCTTGATCAGGATCGCCGTGATCGACCCGCCGTAAACGCCCCCCTTGTACACCCCCAGCAGCAGCAAGATGCCGACCGCCGGGTGCATGTTGAACGTAAAGGGCAAGGTCAGGGCAACGCCCATGGTCACCGTCATGCCCGGAATTGCCCCGATGATCGTGCCGATTACCACGCCGCCGAACAGCGCGAGGATCGTTTCGACGGACAGGACGATGCTTAGCGCCGACTGAAGATGTTCAAGCAGCATGATCTATGAAACCCAATCGCCGAAAACGCCCATCGGGATGGAGACATTCGCGACATAGCGGAAAAAAAGATAAAGGGCGATGGGGAGGATCAAGGAAATCGCGGCGATGATCAGCGGCCGGCGTTCCCCGCCGAGAAGCATGAACAACAGGAGCACGAGGACGGACGCCACGACCATCCCCAACAGGCCGAGCAAGAGATAGTAGCCCGCCAACAGAACGAGCGCGCCGAACCAGCGCGCCAGCGCGAATTGCTGCCCGTCGCCCTCCGCCGTCCGGGGGCCACCGCCGGCGCGGAACCGGCGATACGCCTGACCGCCCAAGATCAACCCCATCAAGCAGATGAAGCACGCGATAATGAAGGGCCAAAATGACGGTCCGAGCGCGAGTACATTGATCGTTCCGGGGTCCTCGACACCCAGCGGGATCACAACGAACATCACCAACAGGGCGAAGGCGACGGTGACACCGCTAAGGATCAGGTCGTTTCGTTCGTCTGCACGCACCGGTTTGCCTTTCCTCGGCCGATTTCGGACGACTCACTGTTCGTGTGACAAAGGCTCGACGTAGGGAAAGCGCGCCTTTGCTTTGGTCGGCGCGGCGCCGGCATTGCGGACGAAACGCTCACCGTCGCCGCGGCGGGCCTCGAACGCCCAATAGGGTTCGCCGCCGTTGGCCTCGTGAATCAGCCGACGCCGGCGCTGCGAGGCCAGGCATTTGGCGTTCACGGCCTCGGGATCCCAGCCATCGAGCACGGCAGCGAGCAGTTCCGCCGCAATGTCGGCCATTTCCGGGCGATCAACGAGATTCTCCAACTCGTTCGGATCAGCCTCCAGATCGAACAGCAGGCCGGGAAAGCCATGTGTGTACATGTATTTGTAGCGGCCGCGGCGCACCATCCGGCACGGCGCCTTTACGCCCTCGCCGGTATATTCGGAGATCACCTCGTTCTTCCAGCCCTGCCGATCGCCGCCGAGCAGACCGGTCAGACTGTCACCGTCCATGGGGTCGACCGTTTCCGGCGGGTTCCCATCGCTTGCGACATCCAGCATCGTCGGCAGCAGATCAACCAGCGAGACCAAGCTGTCATCGCGCCCCGGTGCAAATGTGCCGGGCATCCCGACGATCAGGGGAACCCGGGCGGACCACTCGAAGAAGTGTTGCTTGTACCACATGCCCCGCTCGCCCATCATCTCGCCGTGGTCACCGGTGAAGATCACGAGCGTGTTCTCGTCGAGCCCGGTTTCCCGCATCGCCGCCATTATGCGGCCGACCTTATCGTCGACATAAGTGATCATGCCGTAGTAGGCGTGGCGCGCATTGCGCACATGCTCGTCCGTTATCGTATTTAAATGGGTGCCGTGCGCGTAATAGAGCCAGCGGCCCATTTCATCCAGGTCGTCGACCGGTATCGCCGGCACCGTCGGCAAGTCGATATCGTCATGGTCGTACTGATTCCAGTATTTCGCCGTCGTCGTGAACGGCGAATGCGGATGGGTAAAGGAAATGACCAGGAAAAACGGATCCTCGCCATAACGCGCGAGATCGTAAATCTTCTGTAATCCCTGGAACTCGACCTCGTCGTCATAGTCGATCTGCAGGCTTCGGACGCATTGACCGGCCTGGGCGACCGGACGCAGGTCGATGCCGGTGGGCCGGTATTCCGGCTCGTTCGGCCAATCCGGTGTCCAGGCGAAGTTCGAGGGGTAGACGTCCGTCGTCAACCGCTCCTTGAACCCGTGCAATTGGTCGGGCCCGATGAAATGCATCTTGCCGCAGAGAGTGCTCTCATAGCCGAGGGCGTTCATGTAATGCGCCATCGTCGGCAGCGAAGACGGCATATCGATCGCGTTGTCCCAGGCGGCAATGTTGCTGGTATAGCGGCCGGCGAGCATCGAATAGCGCGACGGTACGCAAAGCGGAAAATTGCAGTACGCATTCTCGAAAACGACACCTCGGTCGGCCAAGGCTTGAATGTTCGGTGCCTTGACCAATCCATGGCCATAGACCGGCAGTGCTTGGGGAGCCATCTGATCCGCCTGGATAATCAGGATGTTCGGTTTATTCGCTGCCACCGTTCTCCCTCCGCCGGCTTTCCAAGTTGCGACACACCGCGGCCGCGCACCTTCGACGATAACACCGCCAAAGCACAATTCACGGCCATTGGGACCGGACGGGACGCGCTGGTCCGTCCGGTCCGGCTCGCCGGTCCTATTTTTTCTTAATGATCATGCCGACTTTCTCGGCGACCGCCCGCATTGCCTTGAACTGGCTTTCCGCGAACTTTTCCATTTCCTGTGGCGAAGAAACCGCCGGAATGGAGCCCAGACGCGTCGTCATCTTGTTCCAGGATTTGTCGCCTTTGATTTTCTGCAGAACGTCGACCCACTTATCGACGACATTCTTCGGCAAATTCTTCGGCCCGTATAGCGCGCTCCAACCAACGGCAAGCTCGAGGTCGGGGCGGCCGATTTCCTTGACGGTCGGCACGTCCTTGATCGCCGGGAACCGTTCCGGCGTGGTCACGAAGAGCGCGCGAAGGGTGCCGGCGCGAATTTGCCCGATCAGACCCGAGAGGTTCTGGAAGAACATATCGACATGACCGCCAACCAGGGCCGCCGCCGCTGCGCCGCCGCCCTTATAGGGAACGTGGGTCATCGCATCGGCCTTCATCCCCATCCCGCTGAGGGTCATCACCATTGCGATATGCGGCAATGTGCCGACGCCGCCGGTCGAATAAGACAGCTTTTTGCCCGCCTTCAGCGCCGCCTCGACATCCTTCAGCGACTTATAGCTGGACTTCGAGTTGACGGCCAAAACGAACGGGTTCTTTTCCAGCAATCCCAAGAAAGTATAGTCGTTCCATTTGTACGGAATGCCGGGGTTGATGGCCGGAACGCCCGCCTGCGAACCGACACGCGCGAGCAGCAACGTGTAGCCATCCGGCTTGGACCGCACGACGTAGTTCGACCCCGTGACTCCGCCGGCGCCAGTCCGGTTGCTGGCGAGTACCGACTGCCCCAAATATTGCGGAGCCGTCGATGAGAGGATGCGCGCTTGCAGATCCGCGGCGCCGCCCGCGTCATATGGAATGATGATGCGTACGGGTTTCGTCGGGTAGTCCGCAGCGTTGGCTCGCGAAACGCCAACAACGGCGACAACGGCGGCCAAAACAGCGACAACAGCGTGTCGCTTCTCTCGAATGTAGGTCATACCTTGTTTCCTCCCTGGTGCTCCCTTTTGCAGGCGCAATCCATCGCGCTCTGCTGTCCTTTTTCGGCGTCTTGCCGGTGGATTTTTCCCCGACGGCCCCTTTCCGACAGATAAAGATCGGGTGCGTCAGCGTAACACTACTATTGCGCGAGGCGAAAGCTCGCAATGATTGTAGGCTCCCTCAATTTTTGAATGGAGAACACGTCCAACGCAAGGTTCGGGATCAAAGGGCGACAGCGGAACGGCAAGACGCGCGCCGGAGATAGCCCAGGTTACGGCCGATCCGTCCCGGCCGGCATCGCCGGTTCGCTGATATTTTGGGGTTAAATGGCGGGAGTGACGGGACTCGAACCCGCGGCCTCCGGCGTGACAGGCCGGCGCTCTAACCAACTGAGCTACACCCCCGCAATAGAGGTCGCTCCATGTAATCGACGGTATCCCGGGTGTCAAGCGAACAGACCGGAAATGAGGGTGGAATTGGTGAATTTCGGCGCGCCGTGAATGGCGGCCAGTAGGCGATCACTCCTCGTCGCGGAGCCGACCACTCAGGCGATTCACGCCGGTTTCCAATAGGAAATAAAAGATCAGCGGACTTAGGGAGCCGATCATCACGAATATGGCCAAACTCAGGACGTTTTCGTTTTCGGCGACCCGGGTGAACATCACGGCGGTAAAGATCCAAGCCGCCATCCAAACCAAGAACCCCCCGATCTTCATGGCGCGTTTGGTCAGCTTGCCCTGCAAGTCCGCTCCGAGCTGCAGAATTCCCGCCAGCCGGCCCGCGCCCCTCTCCGGTCGATCGGCTTTCGCACGACGAGATGTACCAGCCTGCCGCATCGCTTGGGCGCGCCGCCTGCCCCGCCCTTGGGATGGGCGTCGCCAGAACACGACAACGACGGCAACCATGGCAAAGAAGGCGCAGGCGATCAGGAACTTGATATCTTCGGATACGAGATAGAGCCCCGCCAAAATGCCGCATGGCACGACCGCCAGCAGGACGCCGACAACCTCGAGAATCCGCAAAGAACCAGCCTCCGCCGGACGCCCGAGAGACATCTCGAATTCTTCCTCGTGAGCCATCCCGAGATGATGCTTAGAGACAGCTAATAAAATGTTAATGGACCTATGCCGATCGCAGTGTCGTGACCAACGGCCCAACCTATAAATTGCGGAAATGGTGGGCGATGACGGGATCGAACCGCCGACCCCCTCGGTGTAAACGAGGTGCTCTCCCAGCTGAGCTAATCGCCCGCGCCATGGCCGGTATGGCCCTGGAGTCCCGGTGACGTACTGCTTTTCGCGAAGGATGGCAAGACATCGCCACGCGTGCGCTTCACGTCCGGACCTCGATCCCAATGTCCGGAACCGAAAAAACCAAAGCCGGCCGCTCGACACGTCGGCGGCCGGCTTTGAACACTGCTTCGAAACGTCTTAGTTGACGGCGTCCTTAAGTCCTTTACCAGCCTTAAATTTGGGCTGCTTGGACGCCGGAATCTGAATTTGCTCACCCGTACGCGGGTTGCGTCCGATTGACGCCTTGCGATTTGTGATGCTGAACGTGCCGAAGCCAACCAGACGAACATCACCGCCCGTTTTCAAGGCGCCGGTGATCGAATCGAATACTGAATCAACGGCTCGCGCCGCATCTGCCTTGGACAGGCCAGCATCGTTAGCTACTGCTGCAACAAGATCGTTCTTGTTCAAGGTAAAGCCCCCCTCTTAAGGCCAGGGAAAGTGTTGATAGGATATGTAAACTTCCAGGCGAAAGTTCGGCGAGTGTAAATGCGTTAAGAGCTAGCAGTCAACGACACACCCGCAGAAATCCGAGCTTTTTTGCCAACCTGATGCATATCGGCACACAACTGGCGATATTGGCAACACAGGCGAAGTAGAACTACTCAGTGAGTGGTAACACCACTGAGATCGCCCTCCGTTTGCGTAGCCTGAACCGGCTCTGCCGACTCCGACTCGGGGCCCCATTCGATCGGTTTTACCCGCTCTTCCAACGCATTTTCGATCACTTCATCGACGGTACTGACCGGGATGATCTCTAGGTTGCGCTTAACGTTATCGGGTATTTCCGCAAGATCCTTCACGTTTTCCTGCGGAATCAAGACCGTCTTGAGGCCGCCGCGCAATGCCGCGAGCAATTTCTCTTTCAGCCCGCCGATCGGGAGGACGCGGCCGCGCAACGTGATCTCGCCGGTCATGGCGACGTCCTTGCGGATCGGAATACCGGTCAATACCGACACGATCGTCGTCACCATCGCCGTACCGGCGGACGGACCATCCTTCGGGGTCGCCCCTTCCGGCACATGCACGTGAATGTCGATCTTCTCGAACTGGGTCGGCTTGATACCGAACGACGGGGCGCGGCTTTTCACATAGCTTTCCGCGGCCTGCACCGATTCCTGCATGACGTCGCCCAGCTTGCCGGTCCGGATGATCTTTCCCTTACCCGGCAGCATCACCGATTCGATCGTCAGCAACTCGCCGCCGACCTCGGTCCAGGCCAACCCGGTCACCACACCGACCAAATTCTCTTCCTCGACCTCGCCGAAGCGGAATTTTCGGACGCCGGCGAATTTCGCCAGATTCTTGCGCGTCAGGCGGACCTTTTTCACATCCTCCTTCATGAGGATTTCCTTGATCGCCTTCCGCGCCAGGTTCGCAATCTCGCGTTCGAGGTTACGAACACCGGCCTCGCGCGTGTAATAGCGGATCAGGTCGCGCAGCGCGTCGTCGGAAATCGACCACTCTTCGTCCTTGAGACCGGTTTCCTTGAGTTGCTTCGCGATGAGATGACGCTTCGCGATCTGGACTTTTTCATCCTCGGTATAACCGGGGATGCGAATGATCTCCATGCGGTCCATCAGCGGCTGCGGCATGCGCAGCGTGTTGGCGGTCGTCACGAACATGACGTCGCTGAGATCGTAGTCGACCTCGAGATAATGATCGTTGAACGTGCTGTTCTGTTCCGGATCCAGCACTTCCAGCAGCGCAGACGACGGATCGCCGCGCCAGTCGGCGCCGAGCTTATCGATTTCGTCGAGCAAAAACAGCGGATTGGAAGACTTCGCCTTCTTCATCCCCTGAATGACCTTGCCGGGCATCGACCCGATATAGGTCCGGCGATGGCCGCGCACCTCGGCTTCGTCCCGGACGCCGCCGAGCGACATACGGACGAACTTACGGCCGGTCGCACGCGCCATGGATTTGCCCAGCGACGTCTTACCGACACCCGGCGGTCCCACGAGGCAAAGGATCGGTCCCTTCACCTTGCGCATCCGGTGCTGTACGGCGAGATACTCGATCAGCCGCTCCTTGACCTTGTCGAGGCCATAATGGTCGGCATCGAGAACCTCGAGCGCCGCGTTCAGGTCGCGCTTGATCTTCGTGCGCTTCTTCCACGGAATACTCAAAATCCAGTCGAGATAGTTGCGGACGACCGTCGCCTCGGCCGACATCGGACTCATGGAGCGCAACTTCTTAATCTCGGCCTGCGCCTTTTCGCGCGCTTCCTTGGAGAGCTTTGTCTTCTTGATCTTCTCTTCGATCTCGGCAAGTTCGTCCTTGCCGTCCTCGCCCTCGCCCAATTCCTTCTGGATCGCCTTAAGCTGTTCGTTGAGATAATACTCGCGCTGGGTCTTCTCCATCTGGCGCTTGACGCGATTGCGGATGCGCTTCTCGACCTGCATCACGCCGATCTCGCCTTCCATGAAGGAGTAGACGCGTTCCAGCCGCTCGCCGATCTTGTCGACTTCGAGCAATGCCTGCTTGTCGGCAATCTTGAGCGTCAGGTGCTGCGCGACCGTATCGGCCAGCTTACCAGGGTCGTCGATCTGGTTGACCGAGATCAGAACCTCAGGCGGTACCTTCTTGTTCAGCTTGATATATTGCTCGAACTCGCCGACGACGGCGCGGCTCAGCGCTTCCAGCTCCTGCGGGCTTTCAACGTCATCTTCGATCAGTTCGGCATTGGCCTGGAAAAAATCGGCACTTTCGACGAAGCTGTCGATGCGGGCACGCTGATTGCCCTCGACCAGGACCTTGACCGTACCGTCCGGCAGCTTCAGAAGCTGCAGCACCGTGGCCACGGTTCCCATCATGTAGATATCGCCGGGGGTCGGATCGTCCTGGGCCGCGTTCTTTTGGGTGACGAGCAGGATCTGCTTGTCGTCCGCCATGACATCTTCGAGCGCACGCACGGACTTCTCGCGGCCGACGAAGAGCGGCACGATCATGTGCGGGAACACCACGATGTCACGCAGCGGTAAAACCGGGAAAATCTGACCTCGGGTCAAGTCCAACATACAACCTCATCCAAACATGAACCGCCTAAGCGGCGGAAAATCGCGTTAGACAATAGATGGCGATGTTATTTGGGACAATCAAGCCCGTTGTCGCGGACTAGGCGCTCTGGCCGGTGTCCTCTCGCCGATCGGCATAGATATGAAGGGGTTTCGAGTTGCCATCGACGACCTCGCGGTTGATGACAATCTCTTCGACACCCTCGAGTCCGGGCAGCTCGTACATCGAATCCAACAGAATCGATTCCATAATCGAACGCAATCCACGGGCGCCGGTCTTTCGGGCAATCGCCTTCTGAGCGATCGCCCGCAGCGCATCCTCAAGGAATTCGATCTGCACGCCTTCCATCTCGAACAGACGCTGGTATTGCTTCACCAGTGCGTTGCGCGGGCGCGACAGAATCTCGACCAACGCGTCCTCATCCAGGTCGGACAGGGTCGCCAGAACCGGAAGCCGGCCGACGAATTCGGGGATCAAACCAAACTTCAGCAGATCCTCGGGCTCCACACCTTGCAGCAGTTCGCCGATCTGACGATCTTCCGGTCCGCGCACGTCGGCGCCGAAACCGATCGACGATCCCTTGCCACGCTGAGAAATGATCTTCTCGAGGCCAGCAAACGCGCCGCCGCAGATGAACAGGATGTTCGTCGTATCGACCTGAAGGAATTCCTGTTGCGGATGCTTGCGTCCCCCTTGCGGCGGAACGCTGGCAACGGTGCCTTCCATGATTTTCAGCAACGCCTGCTGCACGCCCTCGCCCGAAACGTCACGGGTGATCGACGGGTTGTCCGATTTGCGGCTGATCTTGTCGACTTCGTCGATATAGACGATGCCGCGCTGAGCGCGCTCGACGTTGTAGTCCGCCGACTGCAGCAGCTTCAAAATGATGTTCTCGACGTCTTCGCCGACATATCCGGCCTCGGTCAACGTCGTGGCGTCGGCCATCGTGAACGGCACATCCAGGATGCGCGCCAGCGTCTGCGCCAACAGCGTCTTGCCGCAGCCGGTCGGGCCGATCAGCAGGATGTTGGATTTCGCCAACTCGACATCGTTGTTCTTGTTGCCGTGCGCCAGTCGCTTGTAGTGGTTGTGGACGGCGACCGACAAAACGCGCTTCGCATGATTCTGGCCAATGACATAGTCATCGAGGACTTTGCGGATTTCCCGCGGGGTCGGAACACCGTCGCGCGACTTCGAAATCGTCGCCTTGTGGTCTTCCTTGATGATGTCCATGCACAACTCGACGCATTCATCGCAGATGAACACGGTCGGGCCGGCAATAAGCTTGCGCACCTCGTGCTGGCTCTTTCCGCAGAAGGAGCAGTACAGGGTGTTCTTGGTATCGCCGGAGCCAGTCTTACTCATGTGCTAGTCTTTCGTTCCGGAGGCTTGAGCCCCCACATGTTAGCCAATCGCGCCAAATACCTATAGTCGAAAAGCCTGACAGATAGACATTGAAAAACAATTAAACCTTAATAAACCATACTGAAGGGGTGCTTGACATATCACACATTGTCACAAGCGTGGTGTGACAGAATCATGGCGCCCCAATTGCTGGTTAATTTATGCTATTTCAATGTCTTAATCGTCGCCCTTCTTGCCGTCGTCATCTTTCGTCCCGTCCGAACCGCCATCGCCGACATCCGGCCGGCTGGTAACCACTTCGTCGATCAAGCCGAATTTTTGGGCCTCCTCCGGCGCCAGGAAGTTATCCCGTTCCAGCGCCTCTTCAACCGCCTTCAAATCCTGCCCCGTATGGGAGACGTAAATCTCGTTCAGACGCGCCCGCAGATTTAAGATTTCCCGTGCATGGATTTCCACATCGGTCGCCTGACCTTGAAAGCCGCCGGACGGCTGATGCAGCATGATCCGGCTGTTCGGCAGTGAGTAGCGCTTTCCGGCGGCCCCGCAACAGAGCAGCAGTGACCCCATCGACGCCGCTTGGCCGACACAAACGGTCGAGACGTCAGACCGGATATATTGCATCGTATCGTAAATCGACAAGCCGGAGGTCACGATCCCCCCCGGCGAGTTGATGTAGAAGGCGATATCCTTGTTCGGGTTCTCCGATTCCAGATACAGCAGCTGCGCATTAATCAAACTGGCGACGCCGTCGTTGACCGGGCCGGTCAGGAAGATAATCCGCTCTTTCAGCAAGCGCGAGTAAATGTCATAGGCGCGCTCGCCGCGATTGGTCTGTTCGACGACCATCGGAACCAACGCATTCATGTATGTATCAATCGGATCGTTCATTAATGCCTATCCTAGCCTGTTGCCTGCCGCCCGAACGGGCCTCTGTCGGACTACTCTTTTGGTTTCGCCTTGGGCTTCGCCTTCGATGCCGCCCTCTTCTTGGGTGCCGCCTTCGGCTTTGCAGCCGCTTTGGCCTTTGGCGCCGCCTTGGCCTTGCTGGCCGGTTTCTTCTTCGCGGCCGGCTTTTTGGCGCGCGCTTTGGGTTTCTCTTCCGCCGACGCCTCTTCGCTGGGATCCTTCATGAGATCGTCGATGCTGACGCTCTTGTCGGTGACCTTCGCAAGTTCAAGGATGAAATCGACGACCTTGTCCTCGAAGATGGGGGCGCGCAGGCTCGCCATCAAGTTCTCGTTTTTCTGATAGGTCTCGATGATCTGCCGTTCTTGTCCCGGGAAGTTCTGCGCCTGACGGATCAACGCCCGGTTCATCTCTTCCTGCGACACCTCGATGTTGTTGCGCTGACCGACCGCGGCCAATAGCAGGCCGAGCCGGACGCGGCGCTCCGCGATCGTCCGGAATTCATCGCGAATTTCGTCGTCGCTCTTGTCCTTGTCTTCCGGATCCAGTTCGTCATTCTTGCGGGCCGATTCGAATTGGTTCCAGATCGATTCAAGTTCCGCATCGACCATGCCGACGGGAGCATCGAATTCGTGTGATTCGTCGAGTTTGTCAAGCAATTGGCGCTTCAATCGCTCGCGCGACACGTTGCCGTAATCGGCCTGCAGCCGCTCTTTGACCTGCGTCCGGAGCGTATCGATGCCGTCCAGCCCCATCGATTTCGCGAACTCGTCGTCGATCGTGCTCTTGACCTTCTCGCGGATCTCCTTGACGTCGACTTCGAACACGCCGTCCTTTCCCGCCAGCTCGGCATTGCCGTAGCCCTCCGGAAACGTGACTTCGACCTTTACGTGGTCACCCGCGTTCGCGCCGACGAGCTGCGTTTCGAAACCGGGAATGAAACGCGCGCTGCCAAGCTCCAAATGGTAATCCTCGCCCTTACCGCCATCGAATGCGGTGCCGTCGACGAAACCTTCGAAATCGATGACGACCGTATCGCCTTCCTTGCTGGTGCGGGCCTTGGCGATCGGCTCGGTTTTGCCGAAGTCCTCGGCCATGCGCTCCAACGCCTCGTCCACCTGCGAGTCCTCGACCTCCGCGGTCAGGTTCTCCAGCTCGATGGTCCGGAAATCGACCGGATCGATGACCGGCAGAATATCGACGGCAATCGTGAATTCGAGATCCTTGCCGTCCTCGAAATTCGTCACCTCGATCTTCGGCTGCATCGCTGGTTGCAGTTCGCGGTCGGCCAATGCCTTGGATGTCGTCTCCGCAACGGCCGCCTGCAGCACTTCGCCTTTGACGGCATCGCCATACCGTTGACGTATCAGCTTCACCGGAACCTTACCGGGCCGGAAGCCGGGAATATTCACTTGCCCCACAAGTTCCGCCAGGCGAGCCGCCACCCGATCTTCGATATCCGCTGCCGGGACAGAGATTGCGAATTCGCGGCTCAAGCCCTCGTTCTTTGTTTCGGTTACCTGCATAACGTCGACCCACTTTCTCGGGTTTTGAAATAGATGTTCGTCCCGCGTTCCATCAATTCGACACGGTCCATGACCGATCCGGCCAACCCCGCTGGTGCGGGCGGAGGGACTCGAACCCCCACGGATTGCTCCACGGGTACCTAAAACCCGCGCGTCTACCAGTTCCGCCACGCCCGCAAGCCGTGGCCCGGCCCCGAAGGGCGCTCCTGTATAAGTAGCGGAATCCCTATGGTCAAGCAGGCCAAGCGGACGAACGGCAATCTTATCGCTGCCTATGGCACCATTGCCAGAAGTGCCCTCGCACACACCCTAGTTAGGAACGCGTTCCTGATAGGTTTTGGTAAAGGCCGAAAGCGCGAGTATCCGAGGACCATCCTGGAGTGTGGCAATCTTGTTCGGCCGCTCCAAATTGATCTCGTAGCGCACATGCGGAATGCTCAGGCCGTCCAACACCACGGACAGCACATGGGCCGTTTCGACCGAATTATCCGGCTTAATTCTGCGAAACTTCATGCCGCGCCGGATGTATTCCATATACCGGCCACGCCGAAAGAACGTGCTGGCACGCTCGCTACCTCGGAACCCTACGAATTCCGCCTCGGTCCGCCCATTCAAGTTGATTTCAGGCCCCACACCTCGTTCCCCGTGTTCAGAAGCCGATACGATGCCGGCTTCAATTTTTAACGACGGCTTGCCGTTCCTAACTTTTTAGCAAACGCGTCACGCTTGAGGAAGCGGTAACCCGGCCCTCGCCGGTGTAGGCCTCATGATTTTCTTCGATTCGATCGGAGACGTAGAGATAGTTGACCATCATGCCCGCAGAACGCGCCATGCCGTTGGCAGACGTGTCGCCAAGCCAGTTCAGCCGTTCGACCCGCGCGCCATTCGTCAAATGGAAATGCGCAACGGGATCCAAGGCGCGGGCGCCGCGGCGCTTCTCGTTGACCAGGTATTCGGCACAGAGACGCATCAAGGGACCGCGCAATGCTTCCACCATACGATCGTCCTGATGCCAGTGTTCGGCGTCGAGCGCCCGCGTCAACGCATCGTTGGGCCCCTCGAACCCGGTCACCTGACAAATCGCTTCGCCCTCCGCGGCGGTCAGCGGCGTGCGTCCCGCCTCGATCTCGCGGCTCAGCCAGCGGCGGAAACCCGGAATCGGCGACAGCGTCGCAAAGGTCTTGAGACCGGGATACTCGGCCGCCAGCAAGTCGACGACGCGTTTGATCAGGAAGCCGCCGAAACTGATCCCGCCAAGCCCGCGCTGCGCGTTCGAGATCGAATAGAAGATTGCCGTGTCTGCGTTCCGGGCCGGATCCACCACCGGTGCCTTTTCGTCGAGCAACTCGTGAACGTTGTCGGCCATACCATCGACCAGCGCCACCTCGACGAAGATCAGCGGTTCGTCCGGCATCCGCGGATGGAAGAAGGCAAAGCAACGGCGGTCGGAATCCAAACGGTTCTTCAGGTCTTCCCAACTCCGGATCTCGTGAACCGCCTCGTAGGCGATCAGCTTTTCGAGCAGGGCCGCCGGCGCGTCCCAGGTCATCCGCCGCAAATCAAGAAAGCCAATATCAAACCAGGACTCGAGGAGCCGTCGAAGGTCTTCGTCGAGCGACGCCAGCGTCGCGTCCTTACGTGCGTGTTCCATCAGATCGGCGCGCAGGTCGACCAAGAATTTCACGCCCTGCGGCAGCGCGTTAAACTGCGTCAACAGCCGCGTCCTCGGCGCTTCGAGCGCGGCCCGTAGTGCGGACTCGGCATTCGGCCGGTCGTCCGGCACGGCATTCTGAAGCGCCGCCACCGCCTCGTCGATCTTGGTCCGGTCGGCGTCGAACGCGCCGGCAAGGAGCCGCAGGAACCGTTCCCGTCCCCGCTCGTCCAGACTGAGATAGGTCCGGCCAAGCCCCGCCGCCCGGGCGCGGGCGGAAACCTCACCGCCGCGGCCTTCGAGACATGCCTGCATTTGGTCGCGGAGGCGGCGAATATCGCCCTCAGCGGACAGGCCGGCATCGACGGTGCCAGTCACCGTATCGGAAACGTCGCGCCACAGGTTCACCAACCGGACCAATGTCCGGTCCAGGAAGGAGCCCTGCGACCGGAAAGCAATCGGCGCCGGGGCCTCGTTTTTAGGGTCTGCTTGCATGTCCTCGTTAGTCTTTGTGGGGACGGAGTGCGCGCAACACTTTGGGTAAGGTTTCCGGCAAGTCTTCCGCGATCAGTCCCGGACCGAAGGCGGCCGCCGCCGCACCATGCAACCACGTCGCGGCACAGGCGGCGTCGAAGATATCCATGCCTTGGGCAATCAGTCCAGTGACAATCCCGGCCAAGACATCCCCTGCCCCGGCGGTGGCCAATTCCGCAGGCGCATTATCGTTGATCACGACCCGGCCGTCCGGCGCGGCAATCACGGTATCTGCGCCTTTCAGCAGTATGACGGCCCCGGATTTCGCGGCGGCCGCCCGGGCATCGGACATTTTGTCGCCGGTGCCGTCGAACAGGCGCGCGAACTCGCCCGCATGCGGCGTCAGCAGGCACGGCCCCTTGATCGTCGTAAACAAAAGATCGCGCGTGTCCTCGAAGACGGTCAACGCATCCGCATCCAGGACGACCGCCTTCTCGGTCCGGAGCGCGGCCAGCGCGTGTTCGCGTGTCGGGCCCGATACGCCGTTGCCCGGTCCCACAAGGCAGGCATTGACCCGCCGGTCTTCGATTATCTCGGCATAGGCCGCCGTATCGCGGACCGGCTGCACGATGACCCCGACCAGCGATACTTTGTAGACCACCGCGTTGTCGATCGGCACGGCGACGGACACCATGCCGGCGCCGGCCCGCAATGCCGCCCGGGCTGCCAAGCGCGCCGCGCCGGTCATCAACGGACCGCCGCTGATCATGGCATGACCACGGTCGTATTTGTGCTGATCTAAACGCGCCACCGGCAGTTTCGGCAGCCAGAGTGCCGGCCCGTTGACGGCCTGGGCCGGGGCAATGTCATCCAATACGGTTTGCGGGATACCGATATCGACAGTTTTCACCATGCCGCAAAGCAGCCGGCCCGGAAGCAGAATATGTCCCGGCTTACGGCGGAAGAAGGTAACCGTGACATCGGCCTGCGGCGCGACACCCAAAACCGCGCCGGTATCGCCATGCACGCCGCTCGGAATATCCACGGCGACGCAGGGCCGATCGCCGATGCCTTGAATAACGTCCGCGACGAGACCGTCGACGGGACGCGTCAGACCGGCCCCGAACAATGCGTCGACGACGATCTCCGATCCATCGAGCACATCCAGCGACAGGGCCTCTAGGGAACCCTGCCAGCGGTCCGCATTGACACGGGCATCGCCCTGCAAGCTCTCGCGGTCGCCGAGCAACGCCACGCGGACGGGCCAGCCGGCATCCTGCAGCAAGCGCGCCGCCACGAAGCCGTCGCCGCCATTATTCCCCGGACCGCACAGAACGACGACCTGCCGAGGGTCCCCAAACGCCATCACCGCCTCGGCCACGCCGGCGCCGGCGGCCTCCATCAAGTCTAAACCAGGTACGCCGCCCGCCGCCGCGGCGGCGTCCGCGGCATACATCTGCTCGACCGTGAGCAGCGCCGCAGCCGTGTGATCGACCTTACCCACTGCGGACCTCACTGGTGGATCGGCTGTCTCTCAATATCTGCAGCGTCCGCGAACGGAATTCACGGCGATACATGACCATCACGACGAATGTCGTCGCCGCGATCAGCGCATAGGGATGCAGAAACCAAGCGAGCAACGCCATCGCGAAATAATACGACCGAAGGCCCCGATTGCTGTGCTTGGCGGCCAGCGTGGCGAGCTGGCTGATGTATAGGCAGCGCTCGTCGCAATCGTCCTTCAGCGCGGAGGACGGATCCATCGCGCCGATCTGAATCGTGCAATAGGACAACTGCCGGATCGACCAGGCAAACTTGAAAAACGCATAGATGAAAATGAGACACATGGCCGCCAGCCGAAGTTCGACCTCCAAGGGCCCGAGACGGGACACCAGCGGGAGGTCCTCGAACAGCCCGATCGCCTTGTCCGTCGCGCCCATGATGGTGACCAGTCCGGCCAGGACGAGAATGGAGGTCGACGCGAAGAAGACCCCCGTGCGGGTGAGGTTCCGCACGATCTGCAGATCGACCATCCGGTTATCCCGCCCCAGCATCTGACGCATCCAGGCGTCGCGGTGCTCCGCCATGGTGCCGATCAAGTTGGCGTTCTTGGCCCCGCGGTGGTCGGCATAGAAGGTGTAGCCGATCCAGAGCGCTAGGAAATACCCGATGGCGATCAGGTCGAGATTGGAAAATTGTGACACATCATCTCCGGCAGCGATCATAAAACCGTAGGAAATCCCGGGTAGACTTTCTTAACAAAAACTCGGGGTTTCCAAGTAATCGCACAACATTCGGCCCCTTTGGTAACGGAAATGCGCTTTATTTTCCATTAATTGTAGTGGACAGCGCGGCACGATTCATCATTATCAGGGCGCTGCCGCGGTCCAATAGCCGCAACGATCCGAAAATACGGCCGAAATTACAAATGAAACGTTACGACGCTTCGAGACACCGCGCTCCCTGGCTGACCATCGTGATGGCGTCGGCCATGCTGCTTTTTCCGCACGGGGCCGACTCAGCCGACTCGAAGAAAACGGCGACGGCGCTTACCGGCGACAGGATCGAACTCCAAGGCAAGCAATACTGCCTCGCGGATATCGACGCGCCCGAACCCGCGCAGCAATGCACCTTGGCGAACGGCAAACCGTATAACTGCGGCCGCATTGCGACGACCGCCCTTATGGATCTGCTCGCCGGAGCGTCGGTCCAATGCACGTCGACGAAGAAGTATTCGAACGGTTGCGCCATCGCTTATTGCAAGGCCGACGGATTCGACCTGTCGGCCAATATGGTTCATACGGGATGGGCGCTCGCCGCTCCGGACGCGCGCGGCCGCTATACCACCATCGAAGAAAAGGCCAAGGCGGGTAAACGTGGCCTGTGGCGTGGACGATTCGTCAAACCTTGGGAATGGCGCAATCAGCGCTCGTCGACCGACAAACCGAAATAACCGGATGCGACGCCGGTCGCCGGCTCGCTGATGGACCGCACCGATACCATGCGCACCGACGAATTCGATTTCGACCTGCCAACCGAGTTGATCGCACAGACCCCGGCGGTGCCGAGGGATTCCTCGCGGCTTCTGAACGTCGGCGCCACCGTGCGCGACCGGCGCATAACCGACCTGCCGTCCCTATTACGGCCTGGCGATGTCATGGTGTTCAACGATACCCGGGTCATACCGGCGCGTCTGACCGGGCGGCGCGGCGCGGCCAAGGTAGAGATCACACTGCACAAACAGGTCTCCGCCGACCATTGGCTCGCGTTCGCGAAGCCGGCGCGTCGTCTGAAACCCGGCGACCGTATCGAATTCGGACCCGACTTCCACGCCGACGTGGAAGAGAAACGCGCCGGCGGGGAGATATCGGCCCGAATGAGCCGGTCCGGCGATGCCTTCATGGCAGCGCTCGCAGAGCACGGCGCCGTGCCGCTGCCGCCCTACATCAAGCGTCCGGAAGGCCCCGACGCAGCGGATCTGGAACAGTATCAAACGATCTATGCGCGCCATGACGGCGCCGTCGCCGCGCCGACCGCCGGACTGCACTTCTCGAAACCGCTATTCGCGGCATTGGATGAAGCGGGCGTCACGCGAGTCTCGCTCACGCTGCATGTGGGGGCCGGCACCTTCCTGCCGGTGACCGCAAACGATGTCGCCGACCACGCTATGCATTCGGAATGGGGGCGGATCGACACCGCGGCCGCCGATACCATCAATGACGCCCGCCGGGCCGGTGGCCGCGTGGTCGCGGTCGGCACCACCGTTCTCCGGCTACTGGAGAGCGCGGCGCGGGACGATGGCCATTTGCCCGCCTTCGACGGCGACACCTCGCTGTTCATTCTTCCCGGCTTCGAGTTCCGCGTCGCAGACCTGTTGCTGACCAATTTTCACCTGCCGCGGTCGACCCTGTTCATGCTGACCTGCGCCTTCGCGGGCGAGGCCCGAATGAAGGCGGCCTATGCCCACGCCATACGGGAGCGCTACCGCTTTTACTCCTACGGCGACGCGTGCCTGCTACACCGTGATGACCGGCCGCAATCGCTTTAAGGGCGGGCTTTTCTGCCCTATCATCGCCCCTGAAAGGCGCATGAGACATGGATGAATCCCAATACCGGAACTTGAGCCAGTTGGGCGGCGATTCGGCGATACCGGAATCCCCGGAAAAGGCCGTTCTCGAAGCCGTAGCGAACCCGCATGCCGGCACCCCCTACGCCGTGCGCTTCACCTGCCCGGAGTTCACCTCGCTGTGCCCGGTTACCGGCCAACCCGACTTCGCCCATCTCGTGATCGACTATGTGCCGGGCGAAAGCCTACTCGAGAGCAAGTCGCTCAAGCTGTTCCTGGGCTCCTTCCGGAACCATGCGGGCTTCCATGAGGACTGCACGGTCACCATCGCCAAGCGGATCGAAAGCGCCATAGCACCCCAATGGCTGCGCATCGGCGGATACTGGTACCCGCGCGGCGGCATCCCGATCGACGTTTTCTACCAAACCGGCACGCGTCCGGACGGCCTGTGGCTGCCCGACCCGGGCGTACCGCCCTACCGCGGCCGGGGCTGAGCGACACCATGACGACCAGCGCGATCCGCGACAAGGCCCTCGCGCTCGGCTTCGACACCGTCGGATTCGCCAAGGCGGAGACCGACGCCGATGCCCGCACCTGGCTCTCCGAATTCATCGCGAACGGCTTCCACGGCGATATGGGGTGGCTTGCCGCCAAGGCGGATCGCCGGGCATCACCGCGCACGCTCTGGCCCGACGCGCGCAGTGTCGTTGTCGTCGGCGCGAACTACGCCCCCCATGAAGACCCGCTGGAGGCGATGCAGCGCCAACAGCCGCATGGCCGGGGGACGATCTCGGTCTACGCCCGCAACCGCGACTATCACGACATCCTCAAAAAACGGCTCCGCGTCCTCGCGCGCTGGATGCACGAGACACTGGAAACCGAGGTCAAACTGTTCGTCGACACCGCGCCGGTAATGGAGAAACATCTCGGCCAGCAGGCGGGGCTGGGGTGGCAAGGCAAGCATACCAATCTCGTATCCCGCGGGTTCGGGTCATGGCTGTTCCTTGGCGAGATATACACCGCCGCCGAGTTGACGCCCGACACGCCGGAGCCAGACCGATGCGGCTCCTGCGACCGCTGCCAGACGGTGTGCCCGACCGATGCTTTCCCGGCCCCCTACAAGCTGGACGCCCGGCGCTGCATCTCCTATCTCACGATCGAGCATAAAGGCCATATCGCGGAAGAATTCCGCCGGCCCATGGGCAATCGCATCTACGGCTGCGACGATTGCCTCGCCGTCTGCCCCTGGAACAAGTTCGCCCAGCCGACCCAGGAAACGGCCTTCCTGCCGCGCGTGGAGTTGACCGCCCCGCGCCTTGCCGACCTGGCGGCGCTCGACGACGAAGGGTTCAGGACCGTGTTTTCGGGATCGCCGATCAAGCGAACGGGCCGGGACCGATTGATCCGCAATGTCTTGATCGCGATCGGCAATACCGGCGACGCATCGTTGATCCCGACGGCCGAACGGCTGTTGGCCGACCCCGCGCCGGTGGTGCGCGCCATGGCGGTTTGGGCGCTCGGACAGCTCGCAGACCCGGCGCGCTTTAACGCGGCGCAGGACCGGTATTTGCCACTAGAGGATGATCCCGATGTCATCGGGGAATGGAAATCCGCGCGACGCTCGATGCCACGCTCGGCGGCATTGGCCGGGCGCTAGCAGCGCCCCGGAGCTTTCGCCCCGTTCGCCGCGCCCGGCGCATCCCGATAGCTCGTCAACCATTCCTTTGCCGCCCGCCAAGTCTCCGTGCTCTGGGACAGCGGTCCTTTTGCCTGCAACGGGAATACGCCAAACGGCACGCTGTAAAGCTTGGACAGGCGCTGCATGAGCTTGAACTCTGTGCTGGTCACGAAGGACGCCCCGGAGCGGTGACGGCCGAACGCGAATGGATTGCTTGATTCGCCAAGCCCCCAGGATTTCGCACTGTCGTGCCGTGACATCACGATCAAGGTGCTGTCACCGCCGACGATGCCGCTGCCGTCGATCGCCAGGATGTCGAGCACGGATTCGCCGTCCTTCGACGGGACCTTGTTGTACTCGTTTGTCCGGATATGGGTCGCGGGCACCGGCGTAAACTGAATCCCGGCCTCTTTCGGACTGCCCTGCACCTTGGCCGTGCCACGTGCCATATTCGGCTTCGCCGCCTTTGCTGGTGCGGCCCCCTCAATGGGCGCCGTCACGTCGAGTTCGGTGAACTCATGAAACGTCTTTTCGCCGAAACGGGCCTTGTTGACCGACCGCAGATGATTCCGCATGACACGATGCGCGGTGGGAAAGACGAACACCGCCCGGCGGACGGCACCGCTCGGCACGCTCAGGAATCGCTCGCCGTATTTGCGGATCGTGATCGAGGCCTCATACCGGTCGAATTTTTTCATGAAGGCGCCGGCGCAGACCCATTGCGCGGCATCGTTCTGTTTGGCGGCGGATGCGGATACCCCAACGCCACCGCAGACGACCCCTGCCGCGATAATCCCGTAGAGTGATTTTTGCAGGTATTTCATTGGCTTGCTTAAACCCCTCAAATGTCTTCCAGATCCACGGACAACCGTTGACGCGGCCTCCATGGTAGGTCCGAGAGGGTTAGCAAAAATTTAAGAAATGCCGGCCGGGCCAGGATTCCGGCTGGCTACACGAGGCCCGGTCGAGGATCAGCCGTCGAAGCGGTTGACCGCAAGCACGGCGTTCAATCCGCCGAACGCAAAAGAGTTCGAGAGAGCCGCGTTGATTTGCTGTTCGCGGGGTTCATTCGGCACATAGTCGAGATCGCATTCAGGATCGGGTTCCGTGAAATTCGCTGTCGGCGGCACCACGCCGTTCTCGATCGCCAGGGTCGTCACCGCCAGTTCCAGCGCACCGGCACCGCCCAATGCATGACCGAACACGGACTTGCTGGACGACACCACCGTACTTTCCGCCGCATCGTCACCGAGGGCCATCCGCAACGCCCGGGTTTCGGTGGAGTCGTTCGCGGCCGTTCCCGTGCCGTGGGCGTTGACATAATCGATGTCGTCCGGGTTCAGTTTCGCGTCCGTGAGCGCGCCTTCCATCGCCCGCGCCGCGCCGCCGGCGTCCGGCAACGTGATATCCATGGCGTCGGAACTCATGCCGAAACCGGTCAGTTCGGCATATATCTTCGCACCGCGCGCCTTCGCGTGATCGAGCGATTCAAGAACGACGGTCGCCGCCCCTTCGCCCAAAACCATGCCGGTCCGGCCCAACGAGAACGGCCGACAGGTGTCCAGCGCCATGACGCGAATGGCTTCCCAACCCTTCATCGTGCCGAGCGCGATACAGGCTTCCGTGCCACCCGTGACGGCCGTGTCGACCATCCCGCTGCGCACCATATGGAAGGCCTGGCCGATGGCATGCGTCGCCGACGAACACGCGCTCGCTACCGCGAAGGCCGGTCCGCGTACGCCATGCTCCATCGCCACATGACTGCAGGCGGCGTTCAGCATAAGCCGCGGAATTGTGAATGGATGCACGCCCTTACGGCCCTGCGCGTAGATTCTGTAATAACTCTCGTCCAGCGTTTGTTGCCCGCCAACACCGGACCCGATCAGACACGCGGTCCGTAATCCTTCGTCGCTTTTGAAATCGATGCCGCAATCCTCGACGGCCTCGCGCGACGCCATCAGGGCGAGCTGGGCGAACCGGTCCAACAGGCCAAGTTGCTTGGAGGCGAAATGTTCCTTCGGATCGAAATCCTTGATTTCCGCACCGATCTTGATGTGGAGATTCTCGGTGGGGATGATCGTGAGCGGCCCGATCACCGACTTCCCATCACGGACCGTTTCCCAAAATTCGGGAACCGACTTACCGGCGGCGCTGAACACGCCAACGCCGGTGATAACAACCCTGTTCATGCGATGTGTCTTTTCGGTTGGGATGGGGCCGAACGCTTATGCATTCAGGCGGAGGCGCCTTCTTCGTCGATCAGCTTCTGCACGGCGGTCACGACATCGCCGATCGTCTCGAATTCGAGTTCCTGATCGTTGGCGTTATACGGAACGTGGATATCGAATTTCTCTTCCACCGCGAAAATGATCTCGACGACGTCAAGCGATTCGATCTCAAGGTCTTCGAGCTTGGCATCGGACTGCAGTTTGGAGCGATCGACGGCCGACTTCTCGGCAATGATATCGTAGATATCGCTTTCGACACTCGACATGTTGTTCTCCATTCCGGCAGCGATCAGATCGTTTCGTATCGATGGATCGCGTGATTAGCCTTTTTTGTTTCCCGATTCAACAGCTTTCAGCCGATCTTTCAGCCGCGTCACCTCGTCGAACAAGCTCTTCAGGCGGCGCGTATACATGTATATCTCAGCCGCCTTGCTCTTTGCTACTGCCGGCGACCCGACCGCAATCATACCCGACTTCAAGTTCATGCCTACCGCGGACGTTGCGCCGACAACGACATCGTCGCCAATCTTGATGTGATCGGCAACGCCGACCTGACCCGCGAGGACGACGCGATTCCCGACCGTCGCACTGCCGGCAATACCCACCTGACCGCATATCATGCAGTTTTCGCCGACCACCACATTGTGGCCGATCATCACCAAGTCGTCGATTTTCGTGCTGTTGCCGATGCGAGTCGAACTGACCGTGCCGCGGTCGATCGATGTGCACGCGCCGATTTCGACGTTGTCGCCGATGATCACGGTGCCCAGCGAATTGATCCGCGTCAGGATCTCGTTCTTAGCCGTCACTTCGTCGATGACGCCGCCGCGCGCCTCTTCGGTCGCGCCGAGTTCGGGCGTGACGAAGCTGAAACCATCCGCTCCGATGCTCGCGTTGTGGTGGACGATGACCCGCTCGCCGATCTCGACGCGTTCGCCGATCCGCGCGCCCGCATGCACGAGCCCCCCGGCACCGATCTTGGCGTCGGCGCCAACCGTCACGTTCGACATCAGGATGGTGCCATCGCCGATAACCGCGCCGCTGGCGATATAGGTGAAGGGACCGATACTCACATCGTCACCGATCGTGGCGTCCGGCTCGACGACCGCACTGGGATGCACGCCGTCCGGCGCGCGAACCGGCAGTTCGAAGAGATCGGTGATCCCCGCCATGGCATAGCGCGGCCGCTTCACCTGAACGTAGCCCTTGAGTTGGCCGTCCGGGACGTCGGCGCCGTCTTCGACGATGGCCGCTGTCGCCGCAGACCCGTCGAGCGCCTCAACCAGCTTCTTGTCCATGGCAATGGCGAGATCATGGTCGGACGTCACCTCACCCGGATGCACGGCGCGCGTCACCTCGACCGATCCATCGCCGACCAACGTGCCGCCCAAGGCGGTCGCGATCTCACTAAGTTTCATCCGTTGGTTCCGTCTCGCTGTTGCCGGCGCTTGACCGGCCCACTTGCGGGCTTGCCTACACCGTCCGTCGCGGGCAAACAAGGGGCTGGTTACCTGTTTGTCAGCCACAGGGAGACTCCCAATGTCGCCGCCCGCCTCCGCAACCATCGAACGCCCTCTGACCGGCATCCGCGTCGTCGGCCTGGAGCAATACATGGCCGGTCCTTATTGCACCATGCTGCTGGCCGACGCCGGCGCCGAGGTCATCAAGATCGAGCGACCGGGGGTCGGCGATCCCCGGCGGTCGATCGCCCCCTTCGCGGAGAAGGACGGCACGAAGAAGGCCGCCGGCTTCATGGCGTATAACCGCAACAAGAAAAGCCTCGGGCTCAACCTCCGGGACCCACGCGGCCAGGAAGTCTTTCGCAAGCTCGCCGCGACCGCGGATGTAGTGGTCGAGAATCTGCGCCCGGGGTCGATGAGCAAACAAGGGCTCGGTCATCGCGAAATTCGCGCTGCCCATCCGCGGCTCGTTTGGGCGATCATCTCCGGTTTCGGCCGGATGGACGGCTATACCGGCCCCTACAGCGACCGGCCGGCCTTCGATATCGTCGCCGAGGCGATGAGCGGCGTGATGAACCTGGTCGGGTTCGAAGACAAACCGCCCAGCGGCACGATCTACGGGATGGCCGACGTCTACTCCGGCATGTGCACGGCGTACGGGATCATGCAGGCGCTGTTCATGCGCGAGCGCACGGGCGAAGGCCAACTCGTCGATTCGGCCATGTTCGACAACATGCTGGCGCTCAACGAAGCGATGATCGCGCTTTATTCCGTCAGCGGCCAGGTGCCCCAGCGCGGTCAATCCAAGAACTACTGGCCGCGCGGCGCTTTCGCGACCAAGGATGGCTATATCGCCATCAACGTGCCGGACGAAATCATCTGGAAGCGCATTTGCGAGATCATGGAACGGCCGGACTTGGCGGCGGACGAACGTTCCTGCGACGGTCCGGCCCGCGCCGCCAATACCGACTATCTGGCACCGATCCTGAACGGCTGGCTCGGCAGGATGACGCGCGACGAGGCGGTCGCCCGGTTCAACGAGGCCGGGGTCCCCTGCGGGCCCGTTTACGCCGCCGACGACGTGTTCGACGATCCGCATGTGGCGGCCCGGCGCGTGCTCATGCCGGTCGACGATCCCGAGGTCGGGGAATACCGGTTTGCGCGCACGCCGCCGTTGCTCTCGGCCGCACCGGAACTGCCCGCCGATCCGCCGCCCAACTTGGGCCAGCATACGCGGGAGATACTGGAATCATTATTGGGATATGACGCGGCCGACGTCGACGCGATGGCCGACGACGGCGTCGTGCAGTTGACCTGACCGCGAATTTCGCGAGCCGGGCACGGCTGCAGCGGGCTAGTAGTCCGAGCGATTGCGGCGCAACGGATTTCGGACACCTTCGCGAACCGGCGCTTGCTCCAATCGTTTCCGCTGCGCGCGCCGGTCCTGACCCGGAAGCCGCGCACGGCATATCTCGGCGATGCCGCTATCGGCCGGATCACCGCGTTCGTTGCGTTCGATTTGGTGTTGTTTACGTTGCATGGTGCACCTCTGATCGCAATTCTGGTGCATCCCCCTGCCCGAATAATACGCCACTCCGGCGCTAGTCCAAAGGCGTTATTCCGTGGCATTTTCACGGCGAGGCGCGTGTGCGCCGCTATAGCCCCTCGACCCGCAGCTTGGACCAGCGCGCCGGCCAATTTTTCGCCCGCATGCGAGCCAGATAGTCGTCGAATTTCTCGCGCCCGCGCGCCGTCGGACCCGACCGCAAGGCCATGAGGTCACCGATGCCCCACGGCGCCAGGACCGTTAGGCGATCATCGCTTTCCAACCGGATTCCGATGCTGGTTGCGGTTTCGAGATAGAAGCTCAGCGCATCTTCCGTATTGCGATAGGGCCGGTCGCGGTTTCGCTCATGCATGCGCGCTTGATTGCGCACTTCCCACGGAACGCCTGGCATCATGTCTTGCAGCCGCCGCTCCGCGCTGTCGTCGTGGGCCGGGTCCCGGTTCGATGGATCGAAATATACCACGTCCACATCGGCGACCACGGTCGGAGCGGCCAAATCATGGAAATGATCCCAAACAGCGCTCCGCACGTATCCGGCCGCAACCGCCCAATCGGGAAGGTCGAGCGACCGAGCCGTCTGCAGGATTGCCAGCCGCCGCGGATCACCAAGAAACAGTCGTTCGATCAGGGCAAACGTCATGCGGTCGGGCCTCGTCATTATCGTCACATAGAACACGCCCGTAGCCCGGTGATCGGCGATCGCCGGGGCTAAACGCATAACGCCACTCTACCGTGACGAGACCGCTATTTCTTGGTCTTTGGGATATCCGTCGCTTTCAACCGGTTGGACGTGCCCGCGGTGCTGCTATTGGTCGCCTCGCACTTTTTCACACAGGCTGCTTTTTCCGCAACGCATTTGTCCGGATTGTCGGTGTTGAACCGCTTGCATTTCGCGTGCGCGAAATTGCAGTGCATGCAGCTCGTCTGTGCCGTGGCGGGCGAACTGAAGCCGGTCTGCGCCAAAATCAGGGCAAACGCGGCAATCGCGAACAACGAAATGACTTTGCGCAACATTGCCTCCTTGGGATTTCTTGTTATCCAAGAAGTCAACCAAACCGGGCACGCCAGTGTCAAACGCACGCGGCTGCGCGATTCGCGCGTCTTTCGGCCTTTGGTGCAAGATACGGCACCCTAAAAAACGACGCGGGAGCATCACGCCATGGAGCAGGCCACCGAGAAACTTTGCGAGCGGATCGTCGGCATAACCGACACGGACCTCACCGACGACGCCATTCAACGGGCGCGGCAATTGTTTCTCGATGGCATCGCCGTCGCCGTCGCCGGCACGATCCAAGAGGAGCCGCCGGCGATCCTTGCCGCGCATGCCCGTGAAATGGGGGGTATCGAAGCGTCCACCGTCATCGGCTTCGATTTCAAGACCAACCCGGTGCAAGCCGCCTACGTCAATGGCTCCTCCATGCATGTGCTGGATTTCGAGCCGATGTGGAGCCCGGCCAACCACCAGGTCTCGACGAGCCTTCCAGCCGTGCTGGCCCTGGCCGAACATCACGGCATGTCGGGCCGCGACGCCGCGACTGCGCTCGTCAAAGGCATCGAGATGATGGGCTGGCTGCGCGAGGCGTCCCGGCAGATCGACATCAAGGTGATCCGCTTTCATCCGCCGGGCATGGTCGGCCCGGTCGGCGCGGCGGTCGCGGCCGGGCACATGCTGGGCCTCAGCGTCGAGCAATTGCGCTGGGCCATCGGGATCGCCGCATCGCGCTGCGGCAGTGTCCTCGCCAACACCGGCACGATGACCAAGTCGACCCATTGCGGCCTCGCCTGCTCGCTCGGCCTGGATGCGGCGCTGCTCGCCGCACGCGGGTTTACCGGAAACGCCGACGTCCTGGAAACCCATCGCGGCTTTGTCGAAATGTTCTTTGACGAGAATTTCGACTACGAGGCGATGATGCAATACGGCCCCCCGTTCCGGGTGGTCACGCCGGGCTACGCCATCAAGATGTTCCCCAGTCAGTTCGCGACCCATTTCGTCATCACCGCCGGCCTGGAGCTGCACAAGAAGATCGACGACCCGGCGCGCATCAAGGCAATCCGCTTGACGACGCCCGTCATGGAATACATCAACCGCCCGAAACCGCTGACCGGCCTCGCGGGCAAGTTCAGTTGGCAGTACACGTCGTCCTGTGCCCTGCTCGACGGCAAGATCACGATGGACACCTTCGAGGACGAAAAACGCTTCAGCCCCGAGGTCGAAGCCATGCTCGACAAAGTCGAACTCAACATGACCGAAGACATTCCTGGCTTTTTCGAGGAAATGTATGTCGATATGGAGGTCGAACTCGACGACGGTTCCATCGTCAAAACGCGCTGTGACGGCCCGCGCGGCAAATGGGGCAAGCCGCCGATCTCCATCGACGAGCATCTCGTGAAGGTGCGCGACTGCCTATCAACGCGCCTTTCGGAACGCGATCGGGAACGCGTGATCGAACTCGGCAGCAACGTCGAGGCCTTAAGCAGCGACGAGATCGCCGAAGTCATGAGCATCGTACGCTGCGCGACATGATCATTGGCAGGAAACGTGGTCGCTTTGTCATTTATGCCGACACCGTCTTGTATCAGTCTTGCGGGCGCGCTCACGTATAGCGATTCACAACGGAGGTAACGAATCATGGCGTCCCTCAATCTCGAAGATTGCGTAAACGAGGTTTGCCCCTGGTCCGGCAAGCCGGTCAGCGCCGACTCCCTGACGAGGTACGGCGACCACGTGGTCGGGTTTTGCAACCCCGGCTGCCGCGACAAGTTTGAAAAGGCCGTCGGATCCTTCGAGGATACTCTGAAGAAACAAGACGCAACTGGCTGACACCGAATACTTTCCGCCGAATCGGCTGGTGCGCGGTGCGGGGCGTCGTCCTGATGCGCACCACATTCGGCACTGACGTCCGTCGAGCCAGCGCGCCCTTGCGCCGGCCCGCTTCTGCCGTATAACGGTCTGCGACATGACCGAAGAAAGAACATTCGA
Organism: Alphaproteobacteria bacterium; assembly: GCA_965228425.1. Lineage (GTDB taxonomy): Bacteria > Pseudomonadota > Alphaproteobacteria > UBA8366 > UBA8366 > JAJFJD01. The sequence continues at coordinate 3,339,375 of OZ245815.1, forward strand.
TGGATATTCCCGGCCCAACCGCGCCGCGGGTGTCCGCAACGACGTGCTGGTGCTGTCGCCGACCGGGCTGACGGCACCGACCGCCCGCCGCATCGCCGCCAACGTCGCGGGCGTCAAGCTGGTCTCCATGCCCTATGCCAGCGGCGTCGTAGGCGACGACGGCGCGCTACGGCGTCTCGCGATAAAGGGCCTCGCCACCCATCCCAATGTGGGCGGGGTCCTGCTGATCAGCGCCAACGAACCGGAAATGGAGGCGATGGCGGCGGAAATCGCCGGGGCCGGACAACGGATTGAGGCAATCAGCCTGGATTCCTGCGGCCAAGACGCGCTGCGCCTGACCAATGAAGGCATGCGGCTCGCCGGCCATTTGACGAAGGAGCTGTCGCGGCAGAAACGCGAGCCGCAGCCCCTGTCCGAGCTGTTCCTGGCGCTCGAATGCGGCAGGTCGGACCCGAGCTCGGGCATCGCGGCAAATCCGCTCGTCGGCGCGGTGGTCGATCGGGTGGTGGACGCCGGCGGCAGTGCGGTATTCGGCGAGACCATGGAATGGTACGGCACCGAGGAAGCGCTCAGCGCCCGCGCCGCCGATGACGGCATCGCACAGGACATCCGGAACGCGATCGCCCGGCGGGAACAGGCAGCCGAAGCGGCCGGCATGGACCTGATCGGCAACAATCCGGGCCCGACCAACATTGCGGCCGGGCTGACAACGCTGGAGGAAAAGGCGCTCGGCTCGGTCGCCAAGGGCGGCAGTCGGACGATCCAAGGGGTCTTGGGCATCGCGGAGCCCCCGGCAAAACCGGGCCTCTACGCCATGGACGGGCCGTGGTATGCACCGGAATCCCTGACCGGCATGGTCGCGGCCGGGGCGCAGCTCGCCCTCTTCACGACCGGCCCCGGCAACAGCTTCACCAGTCATCTCGCGCCGACGATCAAACTGTCCGCGAATGTCGAAACGGTGCAGCGGCTCGGCGAATTGGTCGATTTCGACGCCAGCGCCCTTACCTCCGGCCGCGCCGCGCTGGACGACGTGGCGTCGGACCTGCTCGACCGGGTCATCGCGGTGGCGTCGGGCGAGGCCACCTGGGGCGAAATCTGGAACGAAGGCGAGGAAGTGATCAGCCGCCTTGGAGCGTCGCTCTGATGGCGGAGGAACTCGACGCGATCGCCCTGCACGAGGCGGATTCGGTCGCGACGGTCCTGCGGGCCGTCGCGAAGGGCGAAGACTTCGTCGTCGGCTGTCCCGGCAAACAAATCCGGCTGCGGGCCGTGGACGACATCCCGATCTACCACAAGGTCGCGCTCACGGATTTGGCCGCCGATGCGACCGTCCACAAACACGGGCATTGGATCGGCCAGACCACGACGGCAGTCGCCACGGGCGCACTGGTCCACATTCACAACATGGCCGGCAGGAACGCGGGCAACGACTGCTGACGCGGCCGTAAGGTCCGCCGGGGTGCGGAAGGATCCCCCGGCGAACGATACGTCAACGCAACCAGGTTATGCGCCGGGCTGCGGCACCACCCGGATGTAGGGTTTCGGCGCGGTCCAACCGCCCGGGAATTTCTTCTTCGCATCCTCGTCCGATACCGCCGGCACGATGATTACGTCCTCGCCCTGGGTCCAGTTCACCGGCGTCGCCACCTGATGATTCGCGGTCAGCTGAAGGGAATCGAGAACGCGGAGGATTTCGTCGAAATTCCGACCCGTGCTCATCGGATAGACGAGGATCAACTTGATATTCTTGTCCGGCCCGATCACGAACACGTTGCGGACAGTCTGGTTGTCCATCGCCGTACGGCCTTCGGCGCTGTCGCCGGCCGCCGCGGGCAGCATGCCGTAGGCTTTCGCCACCTTCAGCTCGCTGTCGCCGATCAACGGATAGTTCGGCTTATGCCCGGTCACCGCTTCGATGTCGTCCATCCACCGCGCGTGGTCGGTGATCGGATCGACGCTCAGGCCAATGATCTTGCAGCCCCGTTTCGCGAAATCGGGCGCGAGCTTGGCCATATACCCGAGTTCGGTCGTGCAGACCGGCGTGAAATCCTTCGGATGCGAAAACAGAATCACCCAGGACCCGTCAGCCCAATCGTGGAACTTGATCTGTCCGTCGGTGGTCGGAACATCGAAATCCGGCGCCGTGTCGCCGAGTTGCAAAGCCATATGCCGTCTCCTTGAGATATACCGTGCCGGCAAGCCGCCGGCCGCGGCGGGAAAGTTAAATTTGTGCGAGACTCGGGGGACAAATGATGCCGCCGGGACGTGCGCAAACGGTTTTTCGCGGCCGTTGCGGGGACGTTAACCGGCGTTTGTTTCGCGCTGGTTTCTCGAATCGCGGGGAATTGTTTCAATTGTGTCTGACGCGCCGAATTGAGCGCCGGAGAGGCGATTCATCGAGTCCCGAGCGTCCAATTCCGAGCTGCCCGGCGCAATTTGCCCGCGTTGGCCGCAGTGGTCATAATTGGCCGATTCATGCACATCCTCGGATTTACGAAACCATACGGTCAGCATGGCGCGAGACCATGCAGGGAGAAAATAAATGCCAGATTATGATGTCATCGTTGTCGGAGCCGGCAATGCGGCCCTCGCTGCCGCCATGTCGGCGCGCGAAAACGGCGCGGACAAGGTGCTCGTGCTGGAAGCCGCGACCAGGGGCATGCGCGGTGGCAACACGCATTGGAGCGGCGGCATCCTGCGCTTCGCGTTCGACAACCCGCGCGACATCGAACCGCTGCTGCCCGGCGTCGAAGATGAGTACCTGAACTTCTATGAGGGCGTTTCTCCCTATACCGAGGACGATTTCATGGGCGACCTGCTGCGCGTCACCGCGGGCCGCACCGACCCTGAACTGTCCAAGGTTCTGGTCTCGAATTCCAAGGACACCGTCTTCTGGGCGCAGGAACGCGGCAAGATTCCGATGGAACCGGCCCGGTCGATCGCCGGCGTCGAGGTCAACGGCGTGGTGATCTGGCCCAAGGGCGCGATCGTCCGCGCCGAGCACGAAGGCGTCGGGTTGTCGGCGTCTTGGTTCAAGGCCGCCGAAGCCGATGGCTGTGAAATCCGCTACGAGGCGACCGGCCGGAACCTGATCCAGGACAAGGCCGGGCGCGTGGTCGGCATCACCGTGCAGGAAAAGGGCGAGTTGAAGGAGATCACCGCGAATGCCGTGGTGCTGGCCTGCGGCGGCTTCGAGGCGAACGCGCAATGGCGGGCACAGTATCTCGCGCGGCCCTGGGATCACGCGAAGGTGCGCGGCACCCGCCACAACCAAGGCGACGGTTTGCGCATGGCGATGGAGATCGGCGGGATGCCGTGCGGGCAATGGAGCGGCCGCCATTCCACGCCGATCGACGCCCACTGGCCCGACTTTGCCGACCGCAAACTGACGGACAAGAGCAATCGGCTGTCCTACCTCTATGGCGTGATGATCAACCGAAACGGCAAGCGCTTCGTCGACGAGGGCGAGGACACGCAGTTCTATACCTATGCAAAGTTCGGCGCCGCGATCCTCGACGAACCCGGCGGCATGGCATATCAGATCTTCGATCAGAAGACGGTTCACCTGCTGGAACCGCGTTACGAATACGCCAAGAAACCTTTGAAGGCGGATACGCTGGAGGAGCTGGTCGAGATGATGGACATCGACGACAAGCCGCAGGCGATGAAGACGCTGAACGAATACAACGCCGCGGCGGCCGACGACGATAATTTCGATCCATCGCAGAAGGACGGCGTCTCGACCACGGGGCTGAACCCGGAAAAGACCAACTGGGGCATCCGGCTGGATTCGCCGCCCTTCGAGGCCTATGCGGCGACCGGCGGCATCACCTTCACCTTCGGCGGTCTCAAGATCAACGAGGACGCGCAGGTGATCGGCACCGACTGGCGCGTCATCCCCGGCCTCTACACCTGCGGCGAGATGGTGGGCAACCTATTCCACTACAACTATCCCGCCGGGACGGGATTGGTCTCCGGTCAGGTGTTCGGCCGTATCGCGGGCCGCAACGCCGCCGCCGAAAAGGCCTAGGCAAGCGAACGGGCATGCGTCAGGACAACGGCACGACACAGGGAAAGGATCATACCCGCGCCCTCGCGGAGGCGATGTGCAACCTGTCCCTCGCCGCCCTGTCGGATGACGACGTCACCCAGCTCAAGCGTCTCGTGCTCGACCATATGGGCGTTGCGCTTCGTGGCGCGTCCTTGCCGTGGAGCCAATCGCTGCAGGAATACGCCCGGCATTACGACGGCACGGGCCCGTGCGTCCTTGTCGGCAGCCCGATGCGGACAACCGCTCCGGTCGCGGCGTTGGTCAACGGGACCGCCGCGCATGGGCTTGAAATGGACGACACGCATGACGAATCCCTCAGCCATCCCGGCTGCGTCGTCATCGCCACGGCCTTGGCGGTCGGCACCGCCCAGAAAAGGTCCGGCGCGGAGGTGCTTGCGGCTGTTGCGGCGGGATACGAAGTGATGGCGCGCGCCGGCATGGCGACCGGCGCATCTGAAACGGTCCACAAGGGCTTTCATTCCACCGCGCTTTACGGCTGCTTCGGCGCGACCACGGCCGCCGGGCTCTTGCTCGGTCAGGATGCGCAAACCCTATGCCGGTCCTGGGGCCTTGTCTTGTCCATGGCCGGCGGCTCGAAGCAGTTCGCGCACGATCCGCAAGGCACGACGGTGAAGCGGTTGCATGGCGGCATGCCCGCCCATAGTGGAACGCTGGCCGCCGAGTTCGCCAGCCGGGGGATCGATGGACCGGACGGCGCGCTGGACGGCACCTACGGTCTCGGCAATCTGTTCGGCGACAAGCCCGACCCGGGGAAACTGCTTCGCGACGAGAACGAACCGCTGCAAATTCATCGCATCAGCTTCAAGCCCTATCCCTGTTGCCGACTGTTCCATTCGACGATCGACGCGCTCGGCGACGTCACCGACGAGTTCACGACGCCGCCGGACGACATACAGGCCATCCGTGTCGGCGCGCCGGAGGTCATGTTGACCCAGCACATGATGCGGCGCCCGGATTCGGTCATGGCCGCGCAATACGCCCTGCCCTTCGCCCTCGCCACGAGCCTGCTCGCGGACCGCCACGCCTTCGAATCGTATACCCATGCCTATTGGCGCGATCCCGCGATCCTCGACCTGTCGGACCGGGTGGAGGCGGAGCAGGATCCCGAGATCGAACAGCACTTCCCCTCCCATTTCGGCAGTTGGCTGGAAGTCACCCTGAAGAACGGCGAAAAACGACGGTCGACAGTCCTGGATTCCTACGGCACGCCCGACCGGCCGATGCCGCAGGACGCGATCGAGCGAAAGTTCCGCACACTCGCCGCCGTCGATCATCCCGGCTTCGATTGCGATGCCGTCTTCCGCGCCGTCGACGATTTGCCGGAAGCATCCGATCCATCCGCGCTGATGGCGCAATTCGCTCAACCTTGACCTGATGGCGAGGCGATTCTATCCCCATATGAAAGTTTCACAGGAACACTCGCGTTCGGAGGAAAGTAAATGAAACAACGCCGTATCCCAGCCGCCTTCATGCGCGGCGGCACCAGCAACGCCATCGTGTTCCGCCAAGGCGATCTGCCCGAAGACCGCGCCCTGTGGGACAAGATCTTCCTCGCCGCGATGGGCACGCCAGACCCGAACGGCCGGCAGTTGAACGGCATGGGCGGCGGCATCTCCTCCTTGTCGAAGGTCTGCGTCGTCGGCCCGCCGTCGCATCCCGATGCCGATATCGATTACACCTTCGCCCAGATCGGCGTGCAGAAGGAAACTGTCGGCTACGCAGCGAATTGCGGCAACATGTCCGCTGCGATGGGACCGTTCGCGATCGACGAAGGCATCCTGTCGGCCGACGGCAAGAAAGCCATGGTCCGGATCCACAACACCAACACGAAGAAGATCATCCACGCCCATTTCGAGTTGGACGACGGTCTCGCGGCGGTCGACGGAGATTACGAGCTGCGCGGCGTTTCCGGTACGGGATCACCGGTTCGCCTGGAATTCCGCGATCCCGCCGGGGCGGCGACCGGCCGCTTGCTGCCGACCGGCAACACGCTCGACGAGCTTGACGTGCCGGGGCTTGGCCGCATCGAAGTCTCGATGGTCGATGCCGGCAATCCGGTGGTCTTCGTCGAAGCATCGACGCTTGGCGTGGAAGGCACCGAACTGCCCGCCGATATCGACGCCGACGCCGACCTAATGGCGAAGCTGGAAGCGATCCGAACCCATGGCGCGGTACAGATGGGCTTGGCGAAGACACCCGAAGAAGCGCTTACAGTCGTGCCCTTTGTCGGCTTCATCGCACCGGCAAAGGACGCCAAGACGATCTCCGGCGATCCCAATCCCGCCGCCGACGGCGACGTGACCGCGCGCATCCTGTCGTCGGGCAACACGCATCGGGCGTTGCCCCTTACCTGCTCAATATGCACGACGGTTGCGTCCCGGATCGAAGGGACGCTGGTCCACCGGCATGCCCGGCCGACGGATAACCCGAAGGATGATCTCAACATCATGCAGCCCTCGGGCATTATCACCGTGGCGTCCAACGTCTACATGAAAGGCAACGAATGGCATGCCGAATACGGCGCGACCTATCGGACACAGCGCCGCCTGTTCGACGGCTTCGTCTATTTGCCGGCATCACGGGTTCCGGAATTGACGCCGGACGGCAAGGTTGCGGCCTAGCCCTGCGCCACGGCCTCGCGATAACGCCGGGGCAAAATAAAAGGCCTCGACGCAAGTCGAGGCCATGAAAGTGATGCGGAAAGGTACCGGTTATTCCGGCTTCTTGTATTTTCTGTTTACCGTCGGCGCCGTTCTATTTCGAGCAGCCGGCCCGGTATATCGAATAATTGATCCACCTGACGTTGTGCATTTTCCGGTGATTTTTACTACCCGCTTCCTAATCGCGGATTGTGATTGCGTTCCTGATCACCAGTCGACCGGACACTACACAATTGCGTCATGTTTGCCAACCCCTTGAAAATTAACAATATCAGTTGTATACACTCTAAGTTATTGCCCTTTATGCGTGCATGATTCGTTAACACTTCCCCACCCGAAACAGCAAGCCCCTGCAATTGCATACAAAGTAGTAACCAGGAATCTGCACGCATCGGTTAGGACAACACTGCTTCACCGTCAAAATGCCAGGTCAGGAATTTGGGTCCTTTCACCAAATATCCCTCATCCAGCCGCCGGAACCGGAAATCGGCCGCCTCGACGAGCCCGGCGATATCCCGGTTGAGATGGCAACCCCCGGCGCACCGTCCCCACAGCGGATCCAATCGCGCCTGCCATCGGGCAACAGACGGCGCGGGTGCGCGACCGTGTTCGATAAAGACAAGCGCCCCGCCCGGCTTTAGAACGCGCCGGATTTCCGCCAGTGCACGGCCGATATCCGGGATCGAACACATCGTCCAAGTCGACATCACGGTATCGAACGCGCCCTGCGCAAAGGGCAGTTCCTCCGCCGTGCCGTGATGGAGCGTTACCGGGAACCGCACCCGCGTCGCCGCGTCCCCCGCCATACCCAGAAGCGCCGATGACGGATCGATCCCGTCGACCGTGACAACGCTGTCCCCATAATGCGGCAAGTTAAGACCGGAGCCGATCCCGATTTCCAGCACACGCCCGGCCGCGGCCGGCACGATCCGCGCGCGCTGTTTTCGCACTTCGGGATTCTTCATGGACACGTGCAATAGACGCGGCAGCACGTAACGGTCGTAAAGGCCCATGACGACGGCTCCAGTCGCGGGAAGAACGGCTTGTCCTTCCGTCAGACTTATTCCGCGCCGGCCGGCTCTTCAATCGGTTCGGGTGATTTTGTCGGCAATCGCGCCGCCGGATTCTCGGCAATGATCGGCCGCGCCGGCCGTACCGGCGCCGCTCGCGGGCGGGATTTCCGTTTTACGGTCCGGCGCTTTTCCGGGGACCGCGGAATGGCCTTCAAACAATCGTTAGCCGAGGTTTTCCGGACGACACCTTCGAACCACCGGCGCAACGGCGACAATCCACCCCCGAGCGCGAGCCGCCGGTTTCCGGCGACCGGGTCCGTGCTGAGCGTCGGTTCGGCCAGGCGTCCGCCGATCGATACCGGCGTGGGAACGAGCAAATCCTGCCCCCGGGATGCCGGAACGAACCGCAATGCGTATCGGCCTTCCTGAAAATCGATCGTGCCCGCACCGCGGACATGGGCCGCGTCGCTATGGATTTCGGTTCCGACGCTCTGTGCCAATCCATCCTGCAGGACGATCCGGCTGGCGGCGCATCGGATTTTGGCGTCACCATCCTCGCGGGCGACCAGCATCCCCGCCAGCATCGAGGGGCCGCCCGAGCCGAAATCGAATTGGCCGCCCCCCGGGTCGGCAATCCGTAGACGCCCACGACCCATCGCGAGCAAAGCTTCACCCTGGACGTTGGCGATCCATTCGGACGCGGTAGCGCCGGTCGACGAGAGTTGCGCCGACACCGCGACCAGTCCATCGAATGTCTCGATACTCGGCAATTGCTGCAACAGCGGCCCGGCATTGAATCCCGGCGCCTTCAACGACGCCGAAATAACCGGGACAGGCGCCCGCAAGTCCAACGCGAAAGACCCGGATAGCGCATTATCCGCAAGCCGTGCGGCAACACGGTCGGAGGACAGCACCTTGTCCTTCAGCCGAATGGTGGAAACCACGTTGTGGAGGGTCCCCGGCCCCATCGACAACGCATCGACGGTCAGTCCGATGCGTCCACTGACGGCGGACAGGGCTCCCGGCGACAAGCCAAGAACCGCCAGTTCGGAAAAAGCACCGCCGCGAAGCGTATTCCACAGGGACGCCGCATCGATCCGGGGTGCCGTGATATCGGCGTCGAATGTCGTTGCCTCGCCGCTCAGGTCGACGGTGACGGTACCGCCGGCCTCGTCTTTACCCGCAACGATCCGAAGGTTGGAGACCATCACCCGCTCGCCCCTGTAGGCAAGGTCGCCATCGAACGAAAGCGCGGCCGCGTTGTCGTCCGGTGCAGTCGACACCGCGGATATCTTGGCAATGATCCCGGCACCCTGAGGCGATTGTTCGGCATGGCCTTTGACGGACACGCGGAGAGCGCCGGCCGCGCCGGTCACGTCCAGTGGATACACGGTTTCGTTGGCACCGACACCAGCCTCGGCGGGCCCTGCGCTGCCGTCGAGCGTCACGGCCACGCCGTTCCATCGCCCGCCCAACTGCATCGCGATCGGCGCGGAAACACCATCGCCCGATGACCGGGCATTCGAAATTGCCAGAACTTCGACATCACCTGTCTTGCCGTCCCGGACCGTCACGCGGCCGCCATCGACCTCTACGCCGTCGATCATCAGGCGAGCCAACAGGGCGCGCCTATCGCCACCGCCGTCCGCCCTAGCCGTTGCGGCGGCCATCGGGTCGCCGGCGAGCACCCAGTTGACCTTCCCGTGTGGGTCGGTTTCCAGCCAGACATTCGCTTGGGACAGCCGCAGCCGGTCGAATCGCAATTCTCCGCGCAGCAGCGCCGCGAGATCGACGCGGGCCGTGACCCGGTCCACCTGCGCCATTTCCGTCCGGCTGCCCCATGGCGCATTGCCGATCCGCAGCCCCTGAATCACAAAACCCGGCTCGTACCCATATACAAGGGAGATCGGACCATCGATCGACACGTCGCGCCCGGTTGCGGCTCGCAGCTCGCGGACCAGTCCTTCCTTATACGCCGCGTAGTCGATCGTGCGCAGATACACCGCGCCCGCCACGGCCAGCGCCGTAAGCCCCAAGACTGCTGGAATTATGAATTTTCGAACGCCCACGAGGGCCATTCTGCATCGAATTGCGGCCAAATTAGGCCGCTGCCGCAGAACCTATTCCTATCGATCAGCGCGGTGTGGTTGGCCCGCCGTGAAATCGCGCGGCGACAAAGCGGACTGAAACCATGTCAGGAAGGTATAGATATCGAAAACGGGCACGCCCGTGGCCGCCTGCAGCGGCTTGGAGTACGGGGCCATATTCGTGCATTCAAGAAGGATCGCGCCCACGTCCGGATGCGCCGCGATAAGTTCGGCGCCGGCGTCGAGAACATCCCGACGGGCCAGGTCGATGTCCAGAGTCGGTTCGTCGTTCAGGATCGCTCGCGAGAATTCACGTCCGCCGTCCGTGCCCACAACCGGCGTATCGGGCGCGGCTCCGGCGGCCTTCAAATGCGCATCGGTCAGCGATTCGGCGGATACGGTCAAGATACCGACTCGTTTGCGGGGACCCAGCAGACGTTGGATGAACGGCGCCTGCAACAGCGACGACGTCGCGACCGGAACGGCGCAACGGGCCGCGATGTCGTCCTGGAACAGCGACAGGAATCCGCATGTGGTGCCGATCCCGTCGACCCCTTCTTCAACCAGTTCCGCCGCGGTGTCGCAGAAAGCGTCGAGCAGACCGGCCGCCCCCTCGCGGACCACCCGTTGCGGCGACGCGTCCGGGACCGTCCGGATCTTGACCGGAAACGACCATGTATCCGGGTTGCCGATATCGCCCAGTATTCTGGGAAACCGTGTTTCGAGCATCAGAATGCCGAGACACGCGCCATTTCCCGTACCTGCGCCGTGACCCGACATCATCGGCTACCCTTCGAGTGCGTCGGACGCCTCGTCGCTCACCATGAGAACGGACGACAGATCATCCGCCGCCTTGCGCAGTTCCGGCACCCAATCGATCGCCGTGTCCAGCGACATGCGGATCGCCGGCGCAAATATCGACAGCGTCGCCAAAAGGCGCCCTTCGGCATCGGTCACCGGCACCGCGACCGCGATCATACCGTCGATAAATTCCTCGTTGTCGGTGCTGTAACCGCGTTCGGCTATTTCCGCCAAGTCGGACGCCAAGGTCTCCACATCCGTTATGGTGTTCTTGGCGTATTGCTCCAACGTCAGGTAGTTCAACAAGCGCTTCCGCGCGGCCGGCCGCATGCTGCTCAGATACATCTTGCCGGCAGAGGTGCAGTGAAGCGGCACATGGCTGCCGACCGGAAACTGCACGCGCAACGGCCAGCGCGTTTCCACGCGGTCGATATACTGCATCTGGTTTTGGTCCGGCACCGAGATATTCGCCGTTTCGCCGACCTTCTTCGAAATTCCTTCGAGTACGGCGCGCATCAGAACCTGCTGTTCCTCCGTATGAAGGAAGCTCAACGCCATTGTCCGGAGACGCGGCCCGACCGTATAGCGCCGCCCGTCCAGGGCACGTTTCAGGAAGCCGGCCGCCTCCAAGGTTCCGAATAGCCGATGGATCGTCGGCTTCGGAAGCTTCAATTCCTTGTTCAGCTCGGTCGGGGTAACCGGATGGCCCAGCAAGGCGACCTCTTCCAGGATGGTCAAGGCGCGCATGATCGACGACCCCTTCTTTCCGGGAGGAGGCTTGTCGTTCGATTCTTTTTCGGCAACGTCATGGGGCATATGACATTTCCTCTTCGTTTCTTGGTCTTCTTACTTCCCGTACATCACCGTCGGCAACCAAAGGGCGATCTGCGGGAACCCAATGATCAGCAAGAGACCAAAGACCTGTATCAACATGAACTGCATCATGCCGAGATAGATATCCTTGAGATCCCATTCCGGGACAACGCCCTTTAGGAAGTAGGCGGACAGGGCGACTGGTGGCGATAACCACGCCGTTTGCAGATTGACGGCTACCAATATGCCGAACCAGGTCAAATTGAAACCCAATTGATCGATCAGCGGCAAAACGATCGGCACGATGATCAGGACGATCGGCACCCATTCCAACGGCCAACCGAGCAGGAATATCAGCCCCATGATCATGAACAGCACGACATAGCGGTTCAATTCGAGGCCCAATAGCAATTCGGTCAACATCGTCGGCGTGCCAAGCCGCGAGAAGACGGCGCCGAAGAAATTGGACGCCGCAACCAGGATCATGATCAGCGCCGTGATTTCGAGCGTCTTGATCAATGCTTCCTGGAGCCCCTTCAGCGTCAGCTTGCGGTACGCCAGCGACAGCAGCATCGCGCCGGCGGCGCCGCAACCGGCCCCTTCCGTTGGCGTCGCCAGGCCGAACAGAATGCTGCCGAGAGCCGAGAACACCAGAAGTGACGGCGGCACCAGCCCCTTGAGAAACTCGATCCAGATATGACGCATGCTTTCGGCGCGGTCCTCGACCGGCAGCGCCGGGCCCAGTTCCGGGTTGATCCAGCACCGCACCAACGCATAGGTCGCGTACATGACCGCCAGCATGATGCCGGGAATGATCGCCGCGGCGAACAAATCGGTCACCGGCACTTCGAGCACCGGCCCCATGACGACGAGCATGATGCTGGGTGGGATGAGGATGCCCAACGTGCCGCCAGCCGTAATCGTCCCCGACGCCAACCGAACGTCGTAGTTGGACCGATTCATGGTCTTGGCGGCCATGATGCCCAGGATTGTGACCGAGGCACCGACAATACCGGTGGCGGCTGCGAAAATCGTGGAGACGAACAACACCGCCAGATAGAGCGCGCCGCGCACCCGCGAAAGCATCAATTGGACCGCGTCGAATAATCGCTCCATGAGCCCCGCCTGCTCCATGAGTATCCCCATGAAGATGAACAGCGGGACCGCCGCCAATGTTTGTTCCAGCATCACCGAGGAGAACTGGAAGGTCATCAGGTAGAAGACGACCTGCCCGAACCCAAGATACCCGAAGACGAATCCGAGAAAGATCAGCGTGAATGAAATCGGAAAACCGATGAAGATCGCGAACAGCATGCAGCCGATCAGGACCAGGCCGAGAATCTCCGGTTCCATCAGGGCCACCGTCCGCGCGTAGCTGCGTAGATACTCTTAAGCAGCTCCGAGACACCTTGGATCAACAGAAAGATGATCCCAACCGGCAAGGCGGTCTTGATCGGCCCCATATGCGGCATCCAGGCGGTGTCCATGCCACGTTCGCCCCGGAACCAGGAGAGATAGGCAAAGTCCGTCGCCATGAACAAGAAAACCAACAGGCCGGGAAAATAGAAGATGAGATACAGCACCGCATCGACGATCCCTTGGGCCCTTGGCGACCAGTTGCGATAAATGAAATCGGCCCGGATATGGACGCCTTTCGACAACGCATATCCCGCCCCCAGCATGAAAAGCGCGCCGGCAAGGAACCGGCTCATGTCGTAGGCCCACATGGTGGGCGCGATGAAGGCGTACCGGGCCACGATTTCGATCACCATGACCATGAACAGCGGGATCACCAGCCAGCACACGATGCGGCCGACCCAAAGGCTGAATGTATCGATCCAGGTGATACAGCGCGCCATCCAAGGCGGCATGTCTTCGGGCAGGTCGCCCGGCGATCCCGACCGCCGCTCGGCGATCAGTTCATCGGAAAAGTCCGGCGTTTCCGACATGAGTGTCCCCCAGTCTTTCCGGAGCATACAACATTTCGGCCGACCGAAGCGGGACGGCGGAAATTCGCGGCACAGGAGTCAATTCGGAATGGGAAAAACAGCCGGAAGAAACGGACATGACGCCGTCTCTTCCGGCAGAGTTGCCCCATTTACTTTTTCTTTTTCTGACCCTTCGCGAACGCCATTCCGAGATTGGCATTCGACATCTGCGCACCGGCCCAGAACGGCACGGCGATCTCCGCGAACTTCTTCTGGGAGTTCCAGACCTTTGCGAAGAAAGCGTTGTCTTTCGCATTCTTCTCAAGCGACGCTTTCGCCGCGGCCATGTATTCCGTGAAGTAGTCCGGCGGCGTGTCATGCAGGATAACGCCGTGGTTTTCGGTCAAGTCCTTCAGCGCCTTACCGTTTTCGTAGATGCGATAGCTGAGCGACTTGATCAGCGACGCATCCGCGGCAACCTGCATAGCGTTCTGCTGCGCAGGCGTCAGCTTCTTCCAGACATCACCGTTGATATAAATGTCAGCGTTGACGACGACCTGATGCAGACCTTGCAGATAGTAATGCTTGAGAACCTTCTGAAAGCCGAACACGCTGTCCGGTTTCGGGCAGCACCATTCGGCCGCGTCGATCACACCCTTCTCGAGGGCCGGCAGAATATCGCCACCACCCATCGCAACGGCGGCAACGCCGATATCCTTATAGGTCTGTCCCGGAATTCCCGGAGGCGTCCGGAAACGGTACTTGCGGAAGTCCGCCATGCTCTTGATCGGTTCCTTGAACCAACCCAGGGCTTCAGGACCCACCGGCTGCAGCATGAGGCCTTTGACGTTCATGCCCATCTCTTTCCAGAGCTCGTCGTATAGCTGCCGGCCACCGCCGTACATGAACCATGACACCCAGGCGATGTTGTCGATGCCGACACCGGCGCCCGCGACGGGCGATCCGAAGAGCATCGCCGCCGGATGGTATCCCGACCAGTAATGCGTCCACGCGAACCCGCCTTCGACGAGGCCCTTGTCGACGGCTTCCAGTGTTTCCTTCACCCCGACGACCGCACCGGCCGGCAGGACTTCAATTACGACTTCGCCATTCGTCAGTTCACCGACGGTCTTGGCGAAATCCTTCAACATCGTCACTTCGTCCGCTTTCGACGGAATGACGGACTGAACACGAATCTTGACCTTCTTGGCATGCGACGACGAAAACGGCGCGGTCACGACGACCGCCAAGAACAGCACCGCGATGCCGATCACGAGCGATTTTAGTTTGGGCATTGAACGTCCCTCCCGATGAATACTCACGGATGTTAAGTCGGCTCTCCGGAAACGCCGCACGGCGACCACCGCGCGCCGGATATCCGACTCGCGACTAGCGGCCCGATGTAATCGAGCCGGCCGGAATCCATCGTGCCGTCGAAACAGACGGCCGGGACACGTCGAGGTGTAATTTTCCTGATGACATATGTCCTCCCAGGTACCGATGGACCTACGGTATTCGTTTCTCTTGTTTTTAGAATAATGATACCGCAGGTCTCATATTTGCACCCAATACGGTGGCGCGCAAGCAAGAACCTCTCAATTTTCGGTATTTATCGACCGACGGTTGTCCGGCGCCGCATGACCCCGCCGAGATTTCAGCCGGCCCGCGCGTCCTCGAGGATCATGTCGGCTGCCTTTTCGGCGATCATGATCGTGGGCGCATTGGTGTTCCCCGACACCAGGGTTGGCATGATCGACGCATCGACCACCCGAAGACGCTCGACGCCGTAAAGTCGAAGCCGTTCGTCGACGACCGCCATCGTGTCCGATCCCATTTTGCACGTCCCGACCGGATGATAGATCGTCACGCTGTGGTCGCGGGCATGCTGAAGCAGTTCCTCGTCGCTTTGCGCCTGCGGTCCGGGTTCGAGCTCTTCGGCGACATACGGTCCCAGCGAATCGGTCTGGCTGAGCCGGCGCGACATCTTCATGCCGTCGACAATGGTGCGCTGATCAGTTTGCGTCGCGAGATAGTTGGGATGGATCGCAGGATACTCGGTCGGGTCGTTCGACTTGATCGTCAGATGACCACGGCTTTCGGGCCGGAGCTGGCAAACCGACGACGTGAAGGCCGAGAATTTGTGCAAGCCGTCACCCGGTTTATCCGCGCTCAACGGCTGGAGATGGAATTGGATGTCCGGCGTCTCCATGTCCTGCTGCGTGCGGGCGAAGACGCAAACCTGGCTCGCCCCCATCGACAACGGCCCGCGCCGGAAGAACAGATAGTCCAACCCCATGAACATCTTGTTGATCGGATTTTTGACCTGATCGTTCATGGTGATCGGGTCCTTGGTGCGATACATGCTGCGAACCTGCAGATGATCCTGCAAATTCTCGCCGACGCCCGATAGCTCGTGGACCACATCGACCCCGGCATCCGTCAGACGTTCGCCGCCGCCGATACCAGAGAGTTGGAGTATTTGCGGCGAGCCGATCGCCCCTGCCGACAGGAGCACCTCCGCATCCGCATGCGCCGTCCTAAGGTCGCCCTTCACGGAATACTCGATACCGACCGCGCGCTTTCCCTCCAACAGAACGCGATGGGTCAACGCATGCGTCACGACATCGAGGTTCGGCCGCTTCTTGACCGGATTCAGGTACCCGACTGCGGCGCTGCAGCGGCGGCCGTTGCGGGCGGTAAGCTGGACATACCCGGCGCCTTCCTGACTCGCGCCGTTGAAATCGTCCGTCTCGGGGATACCGAGTTCTGCGGCCGCCTTGATGTAGACGTCGCAGATTTCCCGGCTGATCCGCATGTTGGAGACGGACAAAGGCCCGCCGGCACCATGAAACTCATCGGCGCCGCGTTCCTGGTCTTCCGCCTTTTTGAAATACGGCAATACATCGTCGAAGGACCATCCCGTATTACCGAGCTGCCGCCACTGATCGTAATCCTCCGCCTGCCCGCGGATATAGATCAAACCGTTTATCGAACTCGACCCGCCCAGCACCCTGCCACGCGGCCAGGCGATGCTGCGGCCGTTCAGACCCGGGTCCTTCTCGGTCTCGTAACACCAATCGGTGCCCGGGTTGTGCATCGTTTTGAAATAGCCGACGGGAATATGGATCCAGGGATTGATGTCCCGGCCGCCCGCTTCGAGCAGCAGCACGCGGTTCTTCGGGTTCGCGGATAGCCGGTTCGCCAACACACATCCGGCCGACCCCGCCCCGACGACGATATACGTGTAACGCGATTCCCCCGAAACCACCCGCACCCTCCCAGCATTTTTCTTTTTTGAGACTATAATTCTCATTATGGGGAAATTCTTGACGTAAGAAAACCCAATTTGCACAAATTACAGCCAAGTGGCGGGCAGCCGACGTGCCCACATCGAACCGCGCCAAGCCGGAACGAGATTTCGAAGGGCGAGAGCCTAGGCCGCCGCTTCGGGATTCCAGGCGGAGATGATCGGTTCGCCCTTGATCAGTGCGCGGTGCAAGACGCGCGGCTGGGTGTGATCAACCGGGTTACGCTGATGCATGGTGCACCGGTTATCCCATTGCACAAGGTCGCCGGCAATCCATGAATGGGTCCACTTGAATCGATCTTGGGTCGCATGTTCCCACAAGCGTGTCAGCAAATCCTCGCTCGCCGCGTCGTCCATCTCCACGACATGGCTGGAAGGCCATTCGTATTTGCGGCCGAGATAGAGTGCTTTTTTGCCGGTGACCGGATGAATGCGCACGATCGGATGCGCCGGGCCTTGGATGTCGTCACGCGACTTCGGCGGTTCCACGGTCGGACGGAACCGGCCCGCGGTGTTCCGCAGATTGTCATGCCGGATATGCTTGCCGTCAATCGCCTGCTTCAGATCGTCGGGCAGAGTCTCATACGCGAGATATTGATTATTGAACGATGTCTCGCCGCCGCCATCGACCGGAACGATGCGGGCATGAAGCAGGCTTCCCGCGGGCGGCACGTCGACATAGGAATTGTCCGTATGCCAGTCGAGTTCCAGACTCCCGACCGCTTCGGTAAATTTCACCGGCTTCCCGTCCTTATCGAGATTGGACACGATGCTGATAGCCGCCTTCGATGCAACGCGGTGCGTTTCGCCGGGCTTGAACCCGGCCTTGAGGAAAAAGGCGCGCGACCCGGCGGACTGTTGGCCGCCGAAGATATCCGCCGCAGCCAGCAAATGCTCGTCCTCGAGGTTTTGGCCGCGGAACAGGAGCACGAGGTGATCCGCCCAGGCCTTCTTCAAGACCTCGCGGACGTCCTCCGACGTTTCCAGCGATAGATCGATGCCGCGGATTTCCGCACCAAGCGCCTGTCCCGAAGGAATGACCTCGATCGCGTCAACAGTGTTTGCCTGCGCCATACGAACCATCCTCCCTCAAACCATTCCCATGCGAGCAATCAATTGCAACATCGATCATACTCAAGGCGCAGCTATCGAGGAAATTTCCCCGACGCCGCAAAATCACCGGGCTACTGCGTAGCCTCTCCTTCGATGGTGATCCGATGCATGACGCGTCGATATCCGTGATAGTCGTTCATCGCCATGTGCAAAACACATCGGTTATCCCAAAGCGCCAGCGATCCTTCTTCCCACCGGAATCGGCAGGTGAACTCGGGCCGTGTCGCATGGTCGAGCAGATAATCCAGCAGAGGCCGGCTCTCCGCGTCGGTCATCCCGGCGATCCGGCGGGTAATCCCGTCATAGGAGATGTATAGGGCGGGCCGGCCGGTTTCCGAGTGCGGCCGGATCAGCGGATGCTCCGCGGTGATGGGCTCTTCGTTCGGGTCGGAGACCTGCATGGCAGTGGCCCGGCGCTTTTTCTTATTGTATTGATTGACGGTACGCAGGCCGCCAAGCATCTCCTTCATACCGCCCGACAGCGCGTCATAGGCGAGATACATGTTGGCGAACATCGTATCGCCGCCGGCCGGCGGCACTTCCTTGGCGTACAGCATGGTCGCCCGCACCGGTGTCGGCGTGAACATCTGGTCGGTATGCCACATGCCGCCGAGTGTATGGACATCGTCCACGTCCTTGACGATTTCGAAGACGCCGGGATGGTCCGGCAGGCTGGGGATATAGGGATGCAGATGCACGTCACCCCACCGCTTGGCGAGCGCGAGCTGCTGTTCCGGCGTAATGTCCTGATCGCGGAAGAAGATCACACCGTGATCCAGCAAGGCCTGGTGGACGGCATCGAAGGTCGCGTCATCCAGATCGTCGGCGAGGTCGACGCCATGCACTTCGGCGCCCAAGGCGCCGGCGATCGGCCGCGCTTCCAGTTGGTTGTGCCCCATCTCCGCTACCTCCGGCTCCGCCTCACGAAATGGCGTCTATCCTTCGGTAATCGTAACGGAAATGAAGTTTCGCGGAAAATCCGCCGCTAGTCCGTTAGAATCGCGTCGACTTCCTCGTCGGTCGGAAACCGCCCGAGCGCCTTTTTCGAGAAGGCGAGCGCCCCATCGACGGTGATTTCGAAAACGCCGCCGCCGCCCCGGATCAATTCAACCTCGGCCGGTTCGATTGCCTGCAATCGGTCCCGCGCACGGCGGGCTCTCGGTTCGTAGTTTCAAACGCCGCAGTATTCGATCTCGATCTTCATATCCGACATTTCTCATCCTGTTCGCCGGCAGCCCCGCCGGCATCATGCGGTCTCCCATATCTGTGGCAATTCCGCCCACAGTCAAGCCGTCCAACACGGCAATCGTTCAGGCGATTGTTCCCGCCGCCTTCTCGACCGGATACACTGATACCCCTCGCCGCACGACGATAAATCAAACCAGGAACACCGCCACCATGCCCAACGTCTCCCTCGACCAAGCCACCACGCTCATCGACGCTGCGCTGGCCGCCGGCGTAGATGCTGGCATGATGCCGTTGACCGTCGCCGTGCTGGACACCGGCGGCCACCTGGTCGCGCTGAAGCGCCAAGACGGATCCGGAATTATGCGGGTCCAGGTCGCGACGGGCAAAGCCTGGGGCGCCCTGGGGATGGGCGCGTCCAGCCGGCTGCTACGCGACCGCCTGAGCGACCGCCCGGCCTTCATCTCGGCGCTCACCGTCGCATCGGAGGGCCGCTTCATCCCGGTACCGGGCGGCGTGCTGATCCGGGACGCGAATGGCGGCATCGTCGGCGCGGTCGGCATTAGCGGCGATACCTCGGACAAGGACGAATACTGCGCCATCGAAGGGGTCAAAGCCGCCGGCCTGACCCCCGACCCCGCCGAACCGGACCCGAATTGGCAAGGTTCCAAGCTTTAGCGTTACAAAGAGCGAGCTCGCGGGCGGCGCGACCCGCGCGAATTTCAAGACGATCATCACGAAGGAGCAACCCTATGCCTGAGTTCTGCAGCGCCGAACGCGACGGCCACATTCTCATCGTCACGATCAACCGACCCGAGCGGATGAACGCCCTGCACTCGGGCGCGCATTTCGAACTGTCGGCAATCTTCGACGAGTTCGAGGCCGACCCCGATCAATGGGTCGCCATCCTGACCGGCGAAGGCGACCGTGCCTTCAGCGCGGGCAACGACCTCAAATGGCAAGCCGAAGGCGGCACGAAAGACCGGCCGGACAGCGGGTTCGGCGGCATCACGACCCGCTTCAACCGGACCAAGCCGTTGATCGCCGCCGTCAACGGGATCGCCATGGGCGGCGGTTTCGAGCTGGCCCTGGCGAGCGACATCATCATCGCGGCCGAGAACGCGATCTTCGCGCTGCCCGAGCCGTTGGTCGGCCTCGCCGCGCTGGCCGGCGGACTGCATCGCCTGCCCCGTCAGATTCCGATGAAGCAGGCCATGGGCATGATCCTGACCGGCCGCCGCGTCCCGGCGGCGGAGGCCTATACCCTGGGCATCGTCACGGAAGTGGTGCCCGAGGGCGAGGCCCTCGCCGCGGCCAAGCGCTGGGCCGCCGATATCGAGAAATGCTCGCCCCTGTCGATCCGCGCGAGTATCGAGTCGGTCATGAAGGGTCTGGAGTATGCCTCGGTCGAGGATGCGATGAACGCCGACTACCCGGCGGTCGAGCGCATGCGCAACAGCGAGGACTACATCGAGGGACCGAAAGCCTTTTCGGAAAAACGCCCGCCCAACTGGAAGGGCAAGTAGCGCCCTACTCCGCCGCCACCGGCGGGTGTTCGCGCGCCAGGAAGGGCCGGTCACCGCGAACCGTCACCCGGTGCATCTCGCGCCGTTGGCCGTGATAATCGTTCAGCGCGTAATGCTGAACACAACGGTTGTCCCAAAACGCGATCGACCCGTCGCGCCATTTGAAGCGGCAGGTGAATTCCGGACGCACCGCATGGGCATAGAGGAAATCCAACAGCGGCTGGCTCTCCTCTTTCGTCCAGCCCTTGAAGCGCTGGGTGAATACGTGGTTCACGAACAGGCCTTTGCGCCCGGTATCGGGATGGGTGCAGACGACGGGATGTTCCACCGTCGATTCCGCTTCATCGCCAGTCTTGATGTCCATCGACTGGCTGCCCTGCTCCTTGCGGCGTGAAGTTCGGCTTTCCGCACCATAGGCGCGGGAAGCGCTGTGCAGGGCAGTCAACCCTTCGAGCAATTCCTTCATACCGTCCGATAAGGCCTCGTACGCCGAATACATATTGGCGAACAGCGTGTCGCCCCCATAGGCCGGGGTTTCCAGCGCATACAGGATCGATCCCAACGCCGGTTTCTCATAAAAGGTCACGTCGGCATGCCAGGTGCCGCCGAAATTGTTGCTGGCATGGTCGTCGGCTTCCTTGATCACCGGCAGGACCTCCGGCAGTTCGTCGAGGCCCTTGGCATAGGGATGAATGTCCAACTCTCCGAAGCGGCGGGCAAAGTCGACATGCTGCTGCGGCGTGATCCGTTGATCGCGGAAGAAGATGACGAGGTTTTCGTGGAAAGCCCGCGTGACTTCGGCAAAGGTCTCGTCATCCAACGGCGACGACAGATCGACACCGTGCAGTTCGGCGCCCAGTGCACCGGCGATGGGACGGACCTGAATCTTCTTGAATGACATACCGCTTCCTCCGGGACCTTGTGCAGTTCGGCGGGTTCGACCGCCAAGCCCCATCATCGCGCCATGGGCTGTTTCATGCAACCGGCTCTGCGAACCATAGGAAGGAATCGGCTAACCGGCGGACGACCGCGCGTTCCCGCCCTTCACCGCCAAGCGCGCCGCGGGAAATGACACCGTCACGGTGGTCCCTGTGCCGAGTACGCTTTCGAGCAACAGGCTGCCGCCCTGAAGTCCGACAAGGGATTTGACGATCGGCAGCCCCAGCCCCGTTCCTTCCGCATTGCGAACGATATCGTTCTCCACCCGCTCGAAGGGTTTCATGGCCTTTTCGATTTGGTCCTCCGGAATACCGATCCCCGTATCGGCAACGATCAGGTCAAGGCCGCCGTCCTGGTTATGCGCCGCCCTGACATCGACCCGTCCGCCTTGCGGTGTGAACTTCACGGCGTTGGAAAGCAGGTTGAACAAGACCTGTTTACAAGCCCGCCGATCACCCATCAGTGCGGGCAGATCGGACGGATAGTCCTTACCGATACCGACGTCGCCGGCCTCGCGAAAATGCTGAACGCAATCGTCGAGCAATTCGGCGACGTCGATCTCCTCCTGATCGCCGAGTTCGAGCTTGCCGGCCTCGATCCGCGATAGGTCGAGGATATCATTCAGCAAGCTCAACAAATGTTCGGCGCTACGGTGAATATCGGTGGCGTATTCCTTGTATTTCGGTGGCGATACGGGCCCAAGAACTTCTTGCGAAATCGCTTCGGAAAAGCCGAGGATCGCGTTCATCGGCGTTCGCAGTTCATGGCTCATATTCGCGAGGAATTGCGATTTGGTGCGGTTGGCTTGCTCGGCTTGGTCCTTGGCGACGACGAGTTCGGCTTCCTTCGCCTTGCTCTCGATCGCGATGCCGGCGAGATAGGCGGTGGTGGTGGCGTAGTCGAGCGAGAATTTATCGGGCCGCATCGGCCGGTCGTAGTACACCGCAAACGTGCCGAGAACGTTGCCGTCGGACGCCTTGATGGGTTCGGACCAACAGGCTCGAAGACCTGCGCGCTTCGCGATGTCCCGAAACGCCTCCCAATTCGGGTGGACCATGATGTCCTCGGACACAACGCGCTCGCCATGATAGGCGGCGGCTCCGCAGCAGCCGGCATTCGGGCCGATTTCGATTCCCTCGACCGCCTGATTGTAAAATTCCGGAAGGTTGGGGGCCGCCCCGCAGGTGAGATGTTTACGGTCCTCCGTGATCAGGAGCACCGAGCATCGAATGCCGGGAATGGCGCCTTCCATGCCGGTGACCAGCGCCGTGAGCGTGCCGTCCAGCGATGCGCCGGACGCAATCAGTTCGAGCGCCGTGTTCCGGCCCTCGACGATCTGTTCGGCGCGGATGCGTCCCGTGATGTCGCGCGCGATACCGCGATAGCCGAGGAACTCATCGTCCGGACCGAAGACCGGTAATCCGCTCACCGAAACATGACGAATTTCATCGTCGCCAAGATCGACGCTGTATTCGAAATCCCGGAATTCGCGGTGCGCCAGAAGGTCATCCCGATGATCCCGCCAGGCCGCGTCCTGCCCCGGATCGACCCCGGCAAGCCCCCAATGGGTTCTGCCGGGCGCCAAGGCCGCCAGCGCGATACCCGTGGAATCCTCGGCAATGAACTCGACAAAGCGCAAGAGCGGGTCCATCTCCCACAGCCAGTCCGATCCGACGTAGGCGAAATCCTTAAAGCGCTGCTGACTTTGCGACAACGCGACCTGCGCCTCGGTCAAGGCGGTGACATCGGTTTCGGTAACGACGATTTCGTTGCCGGGTAATTTGCTTTCCTGGATCAGAAAGCTGGTTCCATCAATCTTGCGGCGCAGAATGGAGCCACCCGGATTCTGGTGGTGCTTGAGCCGCGCTTGGATGAATTCCTCTTCACGGCCGATAGCCGCGGGAACATGCCCGCCCTCGAAGAAGGCACGCACCATGTCCTCGAACCGCATGCCCGGCTCGATCATATCGCGCACGTCGCCGTGCAAACGCCGATATTCCTCGTTCGCTATGACCAGGCGGCCGTCGTCATCGTAGAGAGCAAAGCCTTCCTGCAAGCCATGGACGATTTCCTCGAACCAAGGCTCGGTATAGCCGGGTTGGCGAGAATTCGAAGGAGTGACTTTCGCCTTCCGCGACGTCTTGGATTTAGCGCGCGACGCCTGAGCCTTCCGGCCGGACTTGGATTTCGCCGCAGCGGCATGCCGTTTGGGCGCGGACCGCGACGACGCTTTTCTGCCGCCCTTCGCCTTTTCCGTCGTGGTTCGGGCCTTCGCCATGAGTGGGAATCTCGCCAAATCAACACGATATCGGCGCGAATTCTGCCAGTAGATGATTGATGCTTGGTTAAACAGTCAGGGGCTTCACAATCACAGGCACCGTAGATACAGGGCAATATCAGCCATTCGGTGAAATATAGCGCACTTTTACCCAGAATTTCGGGCGCACGGGACTCAGCAGGTCGCCTTAATCGAAGGCCGGATCGGTGGAATTACCCGGAAATCGGCCGAACCTGCCCCACCCGCATTACCGCGGCAGGTCGGACCTGCCCATCAGGAATTCGTCGATGGCACGGGCGCATTGCCGCCCTTCCCGAATCGCCCAGACCACGAGGGACTGCCCCCGGCGCATATCCCCGGCGGTGAATATCTTGTCGATCGAGGTCTTATAGGCCTCGGTATCGGCTTCCACATTGCCGCGTTCGTCCAGCTTTACCGACAGTTTTTCCAGCAACCCTTCGCGAACCGGATGGACGAATCCCATCGCCAACAGAACCAGATCGGCCTTGAGCTCGAAGTCCGACCCTGCGACCTCCTTCATCTGCATCCGTCCGTCTTCGCCTGCGGCCCATTCCAGGCGCACCCCGTTCAGGCCCGAGACCCGTCCGTTCTCGTCCGCCGAGAAGGATTTGCTCATGACGGACCAATCCCGCTCACAGCCTTCTTCATGCGAACTCGACGTGCGGAGCTTCATCGGCCATTCGGGCCACGAGAGCGCCTTGTCTTCGCGTTCCGGCGGCTTCGGCAGCAATTCGAGCTGCGTCACCGTTGCGGCGCCCTGACGGACCGATGTTCCGACACAGTCTGAGCCGGTGTCGCCGCCGCCGATCACGATGACGTGGCGATCCTTCGCCAGGATCGCGACGTCATCCGGCACGGTCACGCCGGCGACGCGGTCGTTCTGCTGTGCCAAAAAATCCATGGCAAAGTGGATGCCGTCCAGATCCCGGCCGGGTACCGGCAAGTCGCGCGGCGCTTCCGCACCGCCGCAGAGTGCGACCGCATCGAAGTCGCTCAACAAACCGTCGATCGGAACATTCTCGCCGACGTGGCTGTTCGGGCGAAACTCAACGCCTTCGGTCTGCATCTGCGCCATGCGCCGGTCGATCAGATGCTTTTCCATCTTGAAGTCGGGAATACCGATCCGAAGCAGGCCGCCGATCCGCTGACTCTTCTCGTAGACGACGACTTTGTGACCCGCACGCGCCAGTTGCTGCGCACAGGCGAGACCGGCCGGTCCCGAGCCGACGATCGCGACGCGCTTGTCCGTATGGTGGCCGGTCGGTTGCGGCGTGATCCAGCCTTCTTCCCAACCGCGGTCGACCAACGCGCACTCGATCGTCTTGATCGTCACCGGCTCGTCCGTGATGTTCAGCGTGCACGCCTCCTCGCACGGCGCCGGGCAAATGCGACCGGTGAATTCCGGAAAGTTATTGGTCGAATGGAGCAATTCCAGCCCTTCGCGCCACTTGTTCCGGTACACCAGATCGTTCCAATCCGGGATGATGTTATTCACCGGGCAGCCTTGGTGGCAGTAGGGAATGCCGCAATCCATGCACCGTGCACCCTGCTCCGCCACGTCTTCGCGCGGCATGGGAATCACGAACTCGTCGAAGTGGCGAACGCGTTCCTCGACCGGCGCATACCGCCGGTCCTCCCGATCGATTTCCAGGAATCCGGTTACTTTGCCCATACGATTATTCTCCTGCCGCCACGGCAGCACTTTGCGCCGCCTGGGCTTCCTTCTCTTGCATCTCGCGCAGGGCGCGGCGGTACTCCACCGGCATCACCTTTACGAATTTCGGCAGATAAATATCCCAGTCGTCCAAAATCTCGCGGGCCCGCAGGGAGTCCGTATAGCGCAAGTGATTTTCGATCAGCCCCCGGAGCCGCCTTTCGTCAAACTGCGTCAGATCCGCATTGACATCGAAATCATCGTCGTTCGCCGCGTCGAGTTCCTTTGGTACTTCTTCCAGGTCGACCATGCTGGTGTTGCACAACGTCTCGAAATCGCCGGCCTCGTCCAGGACATAGGCAATCCCGCCGGACATGCCGGCGCCGAAGTTGCGCCCGGTCGCACCAAGCACCACCACCACGCCGCCGGTCATGTATTCACAGCCGTGGTCACCGCATCCTTCGACGACGGTCAAGGCGCCGGAATTGCGGACGGCGAACCGTTCCCCCGCGACGCCGCGGAAGTAACATTCGCCCGCGATGGCGCCGTACAGCACCGTGTTGCCGACGATGATGTTCTCGCGCGGGACCAATGGGCTTTCGGGCGAGGGATAGACGCTGATCCGGCCGCCCGACAATCCCTTGCCGACATAGTCGTTGGCGTCGCCGACGAGTTCGAACGACACGCCATGGGCCAGCCATGCGCCGAAGCTCTGACCGGCGCTGCCGTTGAATTTCACGTGGATCGTGTCTTCCGGCAGCCCGGCATGGCCGTACCGCGCCGCGATCTTGCCGGACAACATCGCACCGACGGTTCGGTTGGTATTCCAGATCAGGCTTTCGAAACTGACCGGCTTGCCACCCTCCATCGCGTCCTTCGCCTTGGCGATCAGATCATGGTCGAGCGCGCGCTCGAGCCGGTGATCCTGTTGCTCGCAATTGTAGACGGCGACACCGTCGGGCGCTTCGATCGGGCTCAACAACTTGGAGAGATCGATCTTATGCGCTTTCCAATGATCGATGGCAGCGCGGGTTTCCAGAATGTCGCGGCGGCCGATCATCTCGTTGATGGACCGGAAGCCCAGCTCCGCCATGATTTCCCGCACTTCCTCCGCGATGAAGGTGAAGTAATTCACCACGTGTTCCGGCTGGCCGGTAAAGCGCTTGCGCAACTCCGGATCCTGCGTCGCGACGCCGACCGGGCATGTATTCAGGTGGCATTTGCGCATCATGATGCAGCCCTCGGAGATGAGGGCCGCAGTCGCGAAACCGAATTCGTCCGCCCCCAGCAACGCCCCGATCACCACGTCGCGGCCGGTCCGCAGGCCGCCGTCCACCTGAACCGAAATACGTCCCCGCAGCCCATTGAGCACCAGCGTCTGATGCGTCTCCGCGAGGCCGAGTTCCCAAGGCCCGCCGGCGCTCAGCAACGAGGTCAGCGGGCTGGCGCCGGTGCCGCCGTCATGGCCGGAAATCGTCACATGATCCGAATAGGCCTTGCTGACGCCCGCCGCGACCGTGCCGACCCCGACCTCGGAGACCAGCTTGACCGAAATCCGCGCCTTCGGATTGACGTTCTTCAAGTCATGGATCAGTTGGGCCAAATCCTCGATCGAATAGATATCGTGATGCGGCGGCGGCGAGATCAGACCGACACCCGGCGTCGAATGCCGCACGCGCGCGATCCAGTCGTCGACCTTATGGCCGGGCAGCTGGCCGCCTTCGCCCGGTTTCGCACCCTGCGCCATCTTGATCTGGATGTCGTCGGCATTGGCCAGGTATTCCGTCGTCACGCCGAACCGGCCGGACGCCACCTGCTTGATCCGCGAGCGCATGGAATCGCCGTTCTCCATCGGCGTATAGCGCGATGATTCCTCTCCGCCCTCGCCGGTGTTGGAACGTCCGCCGAGGCGGTTCATGGCGATCGCCAATGTGGTGTGCGCCTCCCACGAGATCGAACCGAAGGACATCGCCCCCGTCGCGAAGCGCTTCACGATCTCCGAAGCCGGCTCGACCTCGTCGATCGGAACCGGCGGCCCGGCCGGCTTGATGTCGAACAGACCCCGCAGGTTCTTCAGTTTGCGGACCTGATCGTCCACCTTCCGCGTGAAGGCTTTGAATTGTTTGTAGTTCGCGCTGCGGACGGCGTGCTGAAGCGTCCCGATCGTTTCGGGCGTCCAGACATGCTCCTCGCCCCGGATGCGGTATGCGAGATCGCCGCCGACGTCCAACTCGCCGCGATAGATCGGCGCATCGCCATACGCCAGCGCGTGCCGCTGCTCCGTCTCCTCCGCGATCTCGAGCAGTCCGGCGCCTTCGACCTTGGTGGCCGTGCCGGTGAAATAGGCGTCGATCAGATCGCTCGAAAGCCCTACCGCGTCGAAGATCTGGGCGCCGCAATAGGATTGATAGGTCGAGATGCCCATTTTGGACATGACCTTCATCATTCCCTTGCCGACCGCCTTGATGTAGTTGCTTTGCGCCGTTTCCAGCTCCACGCTGTTGCGCCGGTCATACACAAGGGTGGTCAGCGTATCGAACGCCAGATAGGGATTGATCGCTTCGGCGCCGTATCCGGCGAGCAGGCAGAAGTCGTGCACCCGCCGCGCCTCTCCCGTCTCGATCACCAGGCCGACCTCGGTCCGCAAGCCCTTGCGGATCAGATGATGATGCACCGCGCCGGTCGCCAACAATGCAGGGATCGCCACATGATCCGCATCGATGCCCCGGTCGGAGAGGATGATGATATTGTACCCGTGTTCCTGGACGGCCCGTTCCGCCTTGTCGCAAATCCGCTGCAGGGCAGTGTCCATCGTCTGGGCCTTCTCGCCCATTTTCGAATAACAGATATCAAGAGTATAGGTCCGGAAACTGCCGTCGACCTGATTCTCGATGCGGCGGATGCGCTCCAGATCGGTATTTGACAGGATCGGTTGATCCACCTCGAGCCGCTTATGCACCCCGCCCGACCCAAGGTCGAGCAGGTCCGGCCGCGGGCCGATGAAGCTGACAAGCGACATCACCAATTCTTCCCGGATCGGGTCGATTGGCGGGTTCGTCACCTGAGCGAAATTTTGGAAGAAATAATCGTAGAGCAGCCGCGGCCGATCCGACAGCGTCGCCAGCGGAATGTCGCGGCCCATCGACCCGACCGGATCTTCGCCACGCTCGGCCATGGGCTCCAAGAAGAACGTCAGGTCTTCGCGCGTGTACCCGAAGGCTTGCTGCTGGTCCAGCAACGTATCGGCATCCGGCGCCATCGGGCCGATTTCCGGCGGCAGACTGGACAACCGCAGCTGTGTCGCGTCCAACCATTCCTGATACGGATAGGCCGTCGCCAGCTTGGACTTGATTTCCTCGTCGGAGATGATGCGGTGTTCTTCCAGGTCGACGAGCAGCATCTTGCCCGGTTGGAGCCGCCACTTCCGGACGATTTTGCTTTCCGGGATCGGCAGCACGCCGACCTCCGACGCCATGATGACCATGTCGTCGTCGGTCACGACATACCGTGCGGGGCGAAGTCCGTTCCGGTCCAGCGTCGCGGCGATCTGGCGGCCGTCCGTAAAGGCCATCGCCGCAGGGCCGTCCCACGGCTCCATCAAGGCGGAGTAATATTCGTAGAAGGCCCGGCGATCCGGGTCCATCAACGAGTTGTCCTTCCACGCCTCGGGGATCATCAGCATCATCGCGTGCGGCAGCGAATACCCGCCCATGACGAGCAGTTCGAGGGCGTTGTCGAAGGTGGACGAGTCCGACGGGCTGTCGCCGATCAACGGCCACAGCTTCTCCAGGTCGTCGCCCAGAATTTTGGAGCTCATATTTTGCCGGCGCGCATTCATCCAGTTGATGTTGCCGCGCACGGTATTGATCTCGCCGTTGTGGCAGAGGAACCGGAAGGGTTGCGCCAGCCGCCAGGACGGGAAGGTGTTGGTCGAGAACCGCTGATGGAACAGTGCGATCGCCGTGGCGAATTCCGGATCCTGGAAATCCAGATAGTATTTCGACAGGTTCGGGGCCAGCACCATGCCCTTGAAGACGATCGTCCGAGCGGACATCGAGACGATGTAGAAGTCCTCCCAGACCTCTTGGTTCTTATCCCAGAGCTCGTGATGCGCCTGTTTCCGCAGGACGTACAGTTTGCGCTGGAAGGCGTCGGTGTCCGGCGTGGTCGGCCCGCGCTGGATCAGGACCTGACGGATGACCGGCTCGTTTTCCCGCACGCTCTCGCCGAGCACGCTGTTGTCGACGGGCACGTCGCGCCAGCCGATCAGAATCTGGCCTTCCTGCGAAATGGCGGCTTCGATCGCCTTGGCCGCCAGATCGCACCGCGTGGGATCGCGCGGCAGGAAGACCATACCGACGGCATAGTCCCCGGGCGGCGGCAGCGTGATGTCCTTCTTCTCGAATTCCTTGCGCAGGAACGTGTCCGGCAACTGGATCAGGATACCCGCGCCGTCGCCGGCCAGCGGATCCGCGCCGATCGCACCGCGATGGTCGAGGTTGTGCACGATCTCCAGCGCCTGATGGACGATCTCGTGTTTCGGTTCGTTCTTGATGCTCGCGATGAACCCGAATCCGCACGCATCATGCTCGTTTGCAGGGTCATACATCCCCTGCGCGGCGGGCAATCCGATGCTGGTACGGCGGGTATCATGCGTCATATAGCGGTCGTCCTCTTACCTGCGCCAGCGGCGCGTCAAAACAAGTCAGTATACCCGAAACACCGCATAAACGCTACGTTTCGGCCACAGCGCAGCCGGCTCCTCACTCCGCCAGGAGAGCGATATTAGAACCGGTTCAGTGAATTGAAAGCCGCCCGTCCCCTAAGCGGCAGCCCCACGCGCCGGGAGTGTTTTTACCGCCCAAGCGCCATTTTCGCAAGCAATCGGTACGATGGAAATAGGCCGCGGGCGCTCGAATTCCACCGCTGCGGGAACCTGTCTAAGCGGAACGAAGGTAACCGGCACCAAGGCCCGGGCGATGCTCACTGTTGTGCCGAAACCTACAGACGCCGTTTGATATTCATCAGTGCAATCCGTCGCCGGCATCACGACATTGACCGGCAACGGAACATCAACGCCGTATGCCACGCCGGGAGACACAGCGATGAAGGAAAGGGCATTGACCGAACCCGGCGGACCGCTGGTTTTTGGTTGACCGCGACGTCCCCACACCTACGCCGGACCAGACCCTGATCAAGGTGGCGGCACATCAAGTAACAAGGGGTCAGCGGCGGCAACCGCTGACCCCTTCTAAATTTGGGGTGGCATATGGGAATTGAACCCACGACCTCCAGATCCACAATCTGGCGCTCTAACCAACTGAGCTAATGCCACCGTATGGGCCTGAAATCACCCGCACGGCCCGACGTTTGGGCCCGGAGGACTCCGAGGGGCCTGATTTAGTCCCGGCGGACTGCGGCGTCAAGCTTACTCGACGGGCATTTCGGAGCCATTCGGGCGCTCCTGAGGCCTTCCGGGAGCGGCGCCCCTCGCCTTGCCGTCGGGCTTGCTGTAAAAGCAGAATACAGAAAAACAAAGGCGGCTGCCGGCTTTTCATTGGTAGCCCGCCGGATGCGCCGTTAGAGGGAGGAAGCAGTGCTGCAACTGGCTGACAATCTGAAACGTCTCGGCACCGAGACCGCCTTCGAGGTCCTGGCACGCGCCGGGGCGCTCGAGGCCGAAGGCCGCAGCATCATCAATCTCGGCATCGGCCAGCCCGATTTCAAAACGCCGGACCACATTGTCGAGGCCGCCGTCAAGGCGCTGCGCGACGGCCATCACGGCTATACTCCGGCGAACGGTATCCTGCCGCTGCGCGAGGCCGTGGCCGCCGACCTGAACAAGCGGCACGGCGTCGCGGTCGACCCCGAGGACGTGGTCGTCGTGCCCGGCGGCAAGGTCACCATGTTCTTCGCCATCATGATGTTCGGCCAACCCGGCGCGGAGATCATGTATCCCGACCCCGGTTTCCCGATCTACAAGTCGGTGATCGATTATTGCGGCGCAAAAGCGGTGCCGATCGTGCTGCGCGAAGAGAACGAATTCGCCTTCAGCGCCGACGAAGTCCTGGGCCAGATCACGCCGAAGACCCGGCTCATCATCCTGAACAGCCCCGCCAACCCGACCGGCGGCACGGTGCCCAAGTCGGAATGGGACAAGCTGGTCGACGGCCTCGCCGCCCATCCCGACGTCGCAATCCTGGCCGACGAAATTTATAGCCAGATGCTCTACGAGGGCCGCGAGCATGTCAGCCTGCTGCAGTATGAATCGATCCGCGACCGGGTCATCATGCTGGACGGCTGGTCCAAGACCTACGCGATGACCGGCTGGCGCCTCGGCTTCGCCGTCTGGCCGTCGGCCTTGGCCCCGACGGCGACGCGCCTGGCGGTGAACTGTCATTCCTGCGTCAACGCGCCGACCCAGTTCGCCGGCATGGCCGCGCTCACCGGCCCGCAGGACGCAGTGCACGAGATGGTGCAGGCATTCGACGAACGGCGGCGTGTGATCGTGTCGGAGCTGAACCAGATCGCCGGCTTCCGCTGCGTCGATCCCGGCGGCGCCTTCTACGCCTTCCCCAACATCGAGGGCACCGGCCTGTCGGCCCGCGACCTTCAGAACAGGCTGTTGGAGGATGCCGGCGTCGCGACCGTGGCGGGCACGAGTTTCGGCGATTACGGAGAAGGATACATCCGCTTTTCCTACGCCAACAGCGTCGAGAATATTCGCGAAGCCATCAAACGCATCAAGGAATGCCTATAATTTACACAGTTGATGAATTTTTATGCATTCTGAGAACGCCGGGAATGAGACATTTCGGAGAATCGACGCGACTCCAACAAGTTAAGAGAAAATGCCTGTATGGCACGGCGCGTGCTTATTAACGCGTCGTAACGCGTAGCACCGCGGCACGCTGCGTGAAATTCAGGCGGTCTGCCGCAATCGAGGAGGAAACGGGACGGCCATATGAAGAAAGTCGAAGCAATCATAAAACCGTTCAAACTGGATGAAGTGAAGGAAGCGCTGCAGGATGTAGGCATTCAAGGCATCACCGTGACCGAAGCGAAGGGTTTCGGGCGCCAGAAGGGTCACACCGAGCTCTACCGCGGTGCCGAATACGTCGTTGATTTCCTGCCGAAGGTGAAACTGGAAGTCGTGCTGGAAGACACGTTGGTCGACCGTGCGATCGAGGCGATCCAAAACGCCGCCCGGACCGGGCGCATCGGCGACGGCAAGATATTCGTCTCGCAAGTCGACGAAGCGATCCGTATTCGTACCGGCGAACGTGGCGCGGATGCAGTTTGATGGAAACCAGAAACCCGATGCACGCTCCTGCACTGACAACCGGCAGGACGCATCACCGGTGGCGTGACGGCACGCACCGAAACCGAACCCGAAGCATAAACAAGACTCCAAGGAGTAAATAAATGTCGGATGTCGACAACGCACTTAAGATGATCAAGGATAACGACGTCACCTTCGTCGATTTCCGGTTTACCGACCCGCGCGGCAAGTGGCAGCACACCGCGCAGCACGTCTCAACCATCGACGAAGACGTCTTCAAGGACGGCATCATGTTCGATGGGTCGTCCATCGCCGGTTGGAAGGCGATCAACGAATCCGACATGATCCTGATGCCCGACGCGTCCACCGCCGTGATGGACCCGTTCACGGACCAGAAGAGCATGATCCTGTTCTGCTCGATCGTCGAGCCGTCCACCGGTCAACCGTATTCACGTGACCCGCGATCGGCCGCGCAGCGCGCCGAGGCCTTCGTCAAATCGTCCGGCGTCGGTGACACGGTCTACATCGGCCCGGAAGCTGAATTCTTCGTCTTCGACGACGTCCGCTTCGATGTAACCCAGAACAACACCTTCTACGCTATTGATTCCGTTGAAGGACCGTATAACTCGGGCGCCATGCTGGAGCCGAGCAACCCGGGCCATCGGCCGGGACCGAAGGGCGGATACTTCCCGGTCCCGCCGGTCGACCGGACAACGGACCTGCGCGCCGAAATGGTGACGACCATGTGCGAGATGGGCCTCGACATGGAGAAGCACCATCACGAAGTGGCGCCGTCGCAGCATGAGCTCGGCCTCCGTTTCGACACGCTTCTGCGCACCGCGGACAACATGCAGATCTACAAGTATGTCGTTCACAACGTCGCCGACCGCTACTGCAAGACGGCCACCTTCATGCCGAAGCCGGTGTTCGACGACAACGGTTCGGGCATGCATGTGCATCAGTCGATCTGGAAGGACGGCAAGCCCACCTTCGCCGGATCCGGCTATGCCGACCTGTCGGAAACGGCGCTGTTCTACATCGGCGGCGTCATCAAGCACGCCAAGGCGATCAACGCCTTCACGAACCCGACGACGAACAGCTACAAGCGTCTGATCCCGGGCTTCGAAGCCCCCGTGTTGCTGGCCTATTCCGCACGCAACCGGTCGGCGTCCTGCCGTATCCCGTATGACGCAAGCCCCAAGGGCAAGCGCGTCGAGGTCCGCTTCCCGGACCCGTCGGCGAACCCGTATCTCGCCTACACGGCGCTGCTGATGGCCGGCCTCGACGGCATCGAGAACAAGATCCATCCGGGCGATGCCATGGACAAGGATCTCTACGACCTGCCGCCGGAGGAGCTGGAAGGCGTGCCGACGGTCTGCGGTTCGTTGCGCGAAGCATTGGAATCGCTCGACGCCGACCGCGACTTCCTGATGAAGGGCGACGTCATGCCGGCTGACCTGATCGACGGCTACCTCGACCTGAAATGGGAAGAAGTGTTCAAGTTCGAACACGCGCCGCATCCGGTCGAATACCAGATGTATTACAGCGTCTAGCGCGTGATTGCCGCGGCGCCGTCGTCGGACGGAACGCGACAAACTAGCGAAAAGCCGGGCCGCGCGATGCGTGGCCCGGTTCGCGTTTAGGGACCGAGGTCGATGCGTTTCTCGACGCCGCCATAGCCATGCACGGAATCATGCGCACGGATAATCACGTATTTCGTGCCGGCCGGAATCCGGATGCCGGACTGCGATCGCGTGAAGGGCTGCTCGTCTTCATGGGGATGGTGCAACGTCCGGGTGCCGAGCACCGTCTTGCCGTCCGGCGCGAACACGTCCCATTTGTTGGCGAAATGCTTCCACCCGGTATCCCCATGGCGCACCGTAACGTCGAAGGAATACGTCCCGTCGGCATCCTTGCGCATCTTTACGTCGACCACATTCGCCTCCCCGGCAAATACCGCGCCGCTCCCGATCGCAAACGCCATCAAAACCGCCAATATGCGCATCCCGCTCTCCTTGATTTGGTCCCGAACGCACCGATCCGCCGGCGAACTATCGACCGGCCGACGGGCATAGGTTAACGCCGCGTTAATCTTTGCGCGATAGATACAAATCATGACGAAAATAAGGCATGGCCGGATTCCCCGGCTGTACGGCTTTGGCTATGGTTCCGCCGCTGCCACCGACGTTTTTGTCTATGGGGCGCATTTCTGCGCAAAGGGGCATGAACGACGATGCTGCGGGATCTCGGCCGAAACCTGATTAGTGGCGCACGCCTTTGTTTTCTGCTGTCCGTCGACCGGCGCGAATTCCGCGTCAGCGTCGATCAGGCGTTCCTGCTGCTGTTCCTCGGCATCGGCACAATCATTACCCTGGATATCGTCCTGGCCGCCGACGGCGGGTTGATCCCGCTGGAGCGGGTCGGCATCTACGCCCTCGCGATCGTAACCGGTCTGCTCGGCTGCTTCGCCGCGTTGCGGTTGATCGGCACGCCCAAGGACCTGACGCCGGCCGTGGTCATGCTGCTGGCCGGGCTGTTCTGGATCGTTCCCGTTTTCGCCCCGCTCGTCCTCGTCGCCGGCCCCGAAAAACTGGGCCCGACGACACCGGCCGGCATCGCCGCCGGCTGTATCGTGGTGGTCTGGTTCCTGGTGATCGGTATGCGCAGCGTGCAGCGCATCACCGGCGGCGGATTGATGAAGGCGACCGTCGCCGCCTGTGTCCTGGTCATCTTCACCGCCCTGCCGCGTCTGCTGGTATCGGACACCACTTCCTGGCTGCCGGCCCCGGCCCGCCTGCCCGCCGCCGCGATGCAGGAAAACCTGTATTACGGGCAGTTCGGCATGATGGACCGAGCAATCAGCTGGCTCGATACTCATCGTAAGGACACCACCGACCTGTATTTCGTCGGGTTCGGTGCGGACGCCCGCGAGGATGTGTTTCTGAACGAAATGCGGTCGGTCGTGCGCCTGTTCGATACCCGTTTCGGGACCAAGAACCGCTCGCTCGTGTTGCTGAACCACCACCGCACGGTGCGCCAAGTGCCTCTGGCGAATGTGCATAACCTGGGCCGCGCCCTGCAGGAAATCGGCAAGCGGATGGACCCCGAGGAAGACGTGCTCTTCCTATATATCTCTGCCCCCACGCTCGACGATACGCAGCTTCGCCCGACCTTCAAGCCGCTCGACCTGTTGCCGCTGCACGCGTCGGAAATCCGCCACATGCTGAACGACGCCGGCATAAAATGGCGGATCATCGTCCTGTCCGCCTGCACGGCCGACAACTTCGCGGACCGGGTCGCCGATCCGAACACGCTGGTCATCACCGCGACCGGGCAAGGCGGCCGCGCGCATGGCTGCAAGGACGATATCCCGCACACCGCCTTCGGCGGCGCCTTCTTCAACGAAGCCCTCAAGGAGACCTTCTCGGTCCGCACCGCCTTCCTGGATGCCCTCAAGCGTGTCGGCGCCGTCGAAAAGGCCGAAGGATGGCGCCCGTCCGACCCGAAAATGAAAGTCGGCGGCAATATCGGCCCGCAGCTCGACCGGTTGACCGCGCAACTCAGGCAGCAAGCGAATTCGAGCGCGGTCAACGTCACCAAACCGCCCGCGCGATAGACGGCCGGGCCATCGGCCGCTCCTATCTTGATTGTTACCGGACACGGCGGCGCTAATCCCCTATGGTCGACCGATGAACCGAGATACTGAACAATATTGCCATCGTCAGACCTTCCGGCGCGGCCTGAAGGCCGCGGCCGGCTTGGTCGCGCTGTGTGGGATGATTGCGGGCGGCCCCGCCGCCGCGGCGGAAGAGAAATCCACGACGCAGCCCGGCTCCCAATCCATCAAGATAACACCGCCGCCCATCAAAAATCGGGTCAATGTCGAGAAAGTCTATTACTCGCAGTTTGGCCTGATGGCGATGGCGACGCGCCAGCTGGCCCACGAGCGGCCCGGTACGCCGGATCTGTATTTCGTCGGGTTCGGCGGCGATGCCCACCAAGACGTATTCCTGCGCGAAGTGCAATCGGTCCGCAAGCTCTTCGACGAGCGCTTCGACACCAAGAACCGATCGGTTGTCCTGATCAACAATCCCAAGACCGTCACGAAGATTCCGCTCGCGAACAGTCATAATCTGCTCGCGGGACTCGACCGGGTATCCGGGATGATGAATATCGACGAAGACGTTTTATTCCTGTTCCTGACCTCGCATGGCACCCCGGATGTTCTATCGGTCAAGTTCAAGCCGATGCGGATGAACGACCTGACTGCCAAAAACCTGAAATTCGTGCTCGACCGGTCGCGTATCAAGTGGCGCGTGATCGTCGTTTCGGCCTGTCATTCCGGCAGCTTTATCGACGATCTGAAAGACGAAAATTCGCTGATCATCACCGCGGCACGGGTCGACCGCGTGTCCTTTGGCTGCAGTCACGAGAACGACTGGACTTACTTCGGCCGGGCCTATTTCGATCAGGCCTTGCGCGACACCTTCTCCTTTACGGATGCCTTCCCGCGTGCCGTCAAGACGGTCGGCAAGTGGGAAAAGGAGCAGAAGCTCGATCCGTCCCTGCCGCAAATTCACATCGGCGACGCCATCAAACCCAAGCTGCGCGAGATCGAAGCGCGCCTGAAAAAGCGCTTCAAAAGCGCGAAGGCGGGCGACGATGGGAAATCCTCGCCACAATAACCGGCAACGCGCCCGCACGCCGTTCGGTTTGACGACCTTTTCGCTTTGTCTTGAGCGCCAGGGCCACCGCGAGTAAAACCGCGACAACCCACAAGATATCGTGGGTGTTTGTCTTAAAATCTACTGTATCATGCTTGCACCGGCCTCTCGCCGCCGTATAATCGCGCCCATGCCAGAGGATCTATTTTCAAGCGCGCCGAAGCGCAAATCGAAGAGTTATTCCGCAAAAGATATCGAAGTCCTGGAAGGCCTCGAACCGGTCCGCCGTCGCCCCGGCATGTATATCGGGGGCACGGACGAGCGCGCGATGCATCATCTCGCCGCCGAGGTTCTTGACAACGCGATGGACGAAGCGGTCGAGGGGCACGCCAGCCGGATCGAGATCGAACTCGACGCCAAGGGCTACGTGACGGTGCGCGACAACGGGCGCGGCATCCCCATCGACCCGCACCCGAAGTTCAAGAAGAAATCGGCGCTGGAAGTCATCCTGACCACGCTGCATTCGGGCGGCAAATTCTCCGGCAAGAATTACGAGACGGCGGGCGGCCTGCACGGCGTCGGCATCTCGGTGGTCAACGCGCTGTCCGATGACCTGACGGTCGAGGTCGCGCGCGACCGCAAGCTTTACCGGCAGAACTACAGCCGCGGCAAACCGAAGGGCAAGCTCAAGGATTGCGGCGCGATCAAGAACCGGCGCGGCACCACGCTGACCTTCCATCCCGATCCAAAGGTGTTCGGCGAGAAGACGACCTTCCGTCCCGCCCAGCTGTTCCGGATGGCGCGGTCCAAGGCGTATCTGTTCCGCGGCGTCGAAATCCGCTGGAGCTGCGACCCCAAGCTGATCACCGGCAAGGACGACGACACGCCGCCCAAGGCGCAGCTGCACTTCCCGGGCGGCCTGCAGGACTACCTGGCGGCCACCATCGACGCACGCCCCACTGTCACGCCCAAGGCCTTCGCCGGGCGCGCCGACGGCAACGGCTCCGGCGGCAAGGTCGAATGGGCGATCTGCTGGCCACAGGACGAAGACGGCTTCGTCCATTCCTATTGCAACACGATCCCGACGCCGCAGGGCGGTAGCCACGAAAGCGCGCTGCGCACCGCGATGACGCGCGGCCTGAAGAATTTCGCCGAGATGTCCGGCGCCAAGAAGGCATCGTCGGTGACCGGCGACGATATCCTGGGCGGCGCCTGCGTCATGCTGTCGGTCTTCATTCCCGACCCGCAGTTCCAGGGCCAGACCAAGGAACGCCTGAACTCGCCCGACGCCGGCAAGCTGGTCGAGGCGAACCTGCGGGATCACTTCGAGCTATGGCTGTCCGGCGACCCGAAAACCGCCAACGACCTGCTGGAGCGGGTGCTGGAGCGCGCCGAGGAGCGGCAGCGCAAGCGCTCGTCCCGCGACCTGGCGCGCAAGAGCGCGACCCGCAAGCTCCGCCTGCCCGGCAAGCTGGCCGACTGCAGCAAGAACTCGTCGGAAGGCACCGAGCTGTTCATCGTCGAGGGCGATTCGGCCGGCGGCTCCGCGAAACAGGCGCGCAACCGCGTGACCCAGGCGATCCTGCCCCTGCGCGGCAAGATCCTGAACGTGGCCAGCGCCTCCGCCGACAAACTGAACGGCAACCAGGAACTCGCCGACATCATGCAGGCGCTGGGATGCGGCCGGCGCGGCGATTACGACGGGGACAAGCTGCGCTACGACCGCATCATCATCATGACCGACGCGGACGTGGACGGCGCGCATATCGCGGCGCTGCTGATGACCTTCTTCTACCGCGAAATGCCGGGGCTGGT
Source organism: Alphaproteobacteria bacterium (assembly GCA_965228425.1). GTDB lineage: Bacteria > Pseudomonadota > Alphaproteobacteria > UBA8366 > UBA8366 > JAJFJD01. The sequence goes on from OZ245815.1 coordinate 3,378,533, forward strand.
CCGGGACGGCCGCCTCTACCTCGCCATGCCGCCGCTCTACCGCCTGAACCAGGGCAGCACGACGGTCTACGCCCGCGACGACGCGCACCGGGAAGAACTCGCCAAGACGGTGTTGAAGGGCAAGGCGAAGATCGAGGTCAGCCGCTTCAAGGGCCTCGGCGAGATGCCGCCGGCGCAGCTCAAGGAAACCACGATGAACCCGGAGACCCGCACCCTCCTGCAGGTCGGCATCCCGGACACCGAGGAAAAAGACCGCAGCCGCGACACCGCGAAGCTGGTCGAAAGCCTGATGGGCCGAAAGCCTGAGAAGCGCTACAAATACATTCAGGAAAACGCCGAGTTCGTGCGGGATTTGGACGTTTAAGCTTCCCCATCAAGACAAGCGCTCCCAATCAATGCGACAGTGTATTTACCGCATTCGGAGCATCGTTTGGCCACGCCTCACACCGACCGCCCATCGTCAACCGCGCCGCGCTGGACCGATCTCGCCCTGCTGTTGCTGCTCGCGACGCTCTGGGGATGCGCCTATACCTTCACCAAGATTGCCGTCGAGAGCATCCCGCCGCTGACCATCGCGGCCGTGCGCGTCTCCGTCGCCGGGGCCTTGCTCGGCGTTTACATCGCCTACCGGGGCGAGCGCATTCCGCGCACGGCGGAGACATGGCGGCGGCTGTTCGTGCAAGGCTGCCTGAACAGCATCATTCCCTTCTCGCTGATCGCCTGGGGGCAGCAGCATATCGACAGCGGGCTGGCCGGCATCCTGAATGCCACGCCGCCGCTGTTCGTGCTGCTGATCACCTGGCTGTGGACCCGCCACGAACCGATCACCGGCCGCAAACTCGCGGGCGTGATCAGCGGATTGGCCGGCGTGACGCTGATCATCGGCGTGGACGCGCTGGGCGGCGTCGGCACGCATACGCTGGCGCAACTCGCCGTCACCGCGGCGAGCGTCTCCTACGCCGGGGCGGTGATCTACGGGCACCGGCTGTCGCACGTCTCGCCGGCCGCGACCGCGGCGGGCACGTTGGTCTGCGGCACGGTGATCCTGGTGCCGGCCAGCCTCGCCGTCGACGCGCCGTGGACGCTGACGCCAAGCCTGCAATCGCTTCTGGCCGTGGCGGCGTTGGCGGTCTTCTCGACCGGGGTGGCGTTGATGATCTATTTCCGGCTGCTGCGCACGCTCGGCTCGATGGGGCTGGCCAGCAACAGCTATCTGCGGGCGGGCATCAGCGTGCTGCTGGGCGTGGTCTTCCTCGGCGAGCAGCTCACCGCGGCCGTGATCGGGGGATTGGTGCTGATCGTGGCCGGCGTCGCGGCGATCGTCGGTGTCGTCCGGCGCGGCGACTAAACTAGAATGCCGTTAGAAACCACCGCCGCCGCCCGCGTCTCCGCCACCACCGCCGCCGCCGTCGAAGCCACCATCGAAGCCGCCGAGGTCGGCGCCGCCGGCATAGTCGCCGCCCATGCCGTCCTGCATCGTCGCGGGATCGCCGCCCTGGAACCCGACCCACATGACGTGGAACATCGCCACGTAACCGATCATGCGGGAGGTCTCGACCAGAGTATCTTCCTTCATCCCCTGCTTCGCCAACAGCCGTTTCCCGCGCCGGTGGGCGTCGAACATCAACCCGAACAGCAGCAACATCGGGATGATCGACCAAACGGCGGCCGGTTTCGCCGGCAGGAACACGAACAACACGGCAATGATTGCGATCAGTCCAACAAGCTTCAGCATCGTCTGGTCCTTTCACGGCAGCGCACCGGAACCGGGCGCGAAACGGCGGAAACCCAATGACTTCCCGCTAGTTTACCACATTTCGGGCGAAGATGGCGGACTTCCTGTATTTCGCGGGACCCGGCGGGATACGCTACTGTGCTGGAACAACGCCGAAACACCTCGGAAGGAAACGCACCATGGTCGACAGAAATACCGAACTCGCGAACAAGGTTGCCATCGTCACCGGCAGCGCCCGCAATATCGGCCGGTCGATCGCCGAGGAACTGGCCCGCGCCGGGGCGGCGGTCACGATCAACGCGGTCAGCGCCCTCGACCTCGCCGAGGAAGTCGCCGAGGGCATCAGATCCGACGGCGGACAAGCCATCGCGGTAAAAGCCGACATCACCGACGCCGCCGACGTGCAGCGCCTCGTCGACAGCACGGTCGAGGCGTTCGGCGGGCTCGACATCCTGATCAACAACGCCGCCGTGCGCACCAACGTGGACTTCACCGAGCTGACTTTTGAGGAATGGGAACGCTGCCGTGCGGTGGCACTCGACGGCGCGTTCCGCATGTGCATGGCCTCGGTCCCGCACATGATCGAGCGCGGCAGCGGCGCCATCGTCAGCATCGGCGGCATGAACGCCTACAAGGGCGTGCGCGGCGGTGCGCATAAATCGGCGGTCAAGGAAGGTATGAGCGGCATGGTGCGCGGCATGGTCTACGATCTCGGCGCGCATAACATCACCACGAATATCGCGGTCGTCGGCCCCTTCGACACCGAGCGCAAGGGCGGCAGCGGCATGCAGAAAGTCGTCGACGCCAACCCCAACATCCCGATGGGACGCCGCGGCGGCCCGCAGGACATGGCCGACCTGGTCCGCTTTCTCGTCGGCCCCTACGCCACCTTCATCACGGGACAAACGATCCACGTGAACGGCGGCGCGCATATGCCGCATTAGGGCGGCGGAATCGTTTCTGTATGCACTGACATCAACAAGCCCGAAATTCGATTTAATAGACTCAGGCACCCTTTACTAAACAAGACAACGTAAACGGGATGGGCTGCTTTCATGCGCGAGACTGATATCGAATACCTATTGAATCAGTTGGACGGAACAGGATCGGATCGCGAATTCGACGCCGTCAGCAAATTGAAGAAAAACCTCGCGAACGAATTGCCTGGATACTTGTTGTCAAAATATCGCTCTTCTAAATCCTGGCAACACCGCTGCTCTTGCGTGTACCACTCGATATCGTTCTCGAGAGAATCCTGCACTGCGCTTGAACTGGGATTGGAGGCTCTGTCGGACAGGTCAAAATACGTTCGCTATCGCGCCTGTATGTTGCTGGCCTGGTCGCTAAACAAAAAGGCGCTCCCACATCTGAGAGAGGCAGCGGCCGCGTGCAATGACAACCAGACCCAGGAAGACCTAAAAGCGGCCATAGATGCGATAACATCTCAAAACAGTAACTTCTTTATCGACCGCGATCATTCCGGCCATATGACGCTGGAAATAAACTAGCTCCTCATTCGGCTAAGAAATCAGCGAACGGACGCCGTCGTATCCGGCTGTTTCCCGGCAATCTCCAGGATCATCTTCTTGAGGATCGCCTGGGCGAAGGTCTTGCGGCTTTCCGCCTTGATGACGAAGGAGCCGGGGCCGCCGGTGACGTTGCCGCGGAAATAGGCGTCCAGGTTCGGCATGGTCGGGCGTTCGATGACCAGGCCGTTGATCGTGGTGCCGGTGGCGACGATCAAGTCGCGGACATACTCAACCGGACTGCCGAGCGTGTTGGGACCGTCGCCGGAAATGTCGATGACCCGGCGAATGCCCTTGAAGTTGTTCTTCTCGATCGACGTGGCGGCATAGGCGAGCGCGTCGCCGACCGCGTTGCCGCCGGGGCAGAACATCAGCGGCTGCGCCAGGATTTGTTTCCCGAAGGCCTCGGCGCTGGCCTTGTCGTGGACGCGGGTCCAGGGGACGCTGAGCCGCTCGCAACCATCCGCCGCGAATTCGATATAGGCGACGGCGATGGCGTTATGCAGGCCGCCGGTGATCGCCTCCAGCACGCGCTCGTTGCGCAGCGCGTCGAGATAGCCCTGGCGCTGCAGCTTGGTCTCGTCCTCGTCGATGCTGCCGGACGCGTCGACGACGAAGGCCAGCTCCAGGTCGACCGGCGCCGGGTCGGCCGCGACGGACGGCCCCGCGAGACCCAGGAACAGCAAGAGTGCGGCGACGCACCCGATTCCACGCTTCATAGTCCACACCTCCCCTAAACGGCGACGGTATAGGCGGTGGCACGCCCCTCGCCGACGCCGACATCGACGGTCACATCGAGTCTATCGTCGTGCAAAACGTCCGCCTTGGCTACCATCGATCCATCGGTGAATTCGCCGTCGCGCATGGTCTGCACGCCGCCGATGCGCAGATCGAGCTTGCCTTGATCCACTGTCTCGGCGGCCATGCCGACCGCGGCGACGAACCGGCCGAGCGCCAATTGGTCGTCCTGCAGCACCATCCGGTGGATCATGCGGGATTCCCGGACACTGGCGGCGATGCGGCGGGCGGCCTCGACGGTCTCGGCACCGTCCACGCAGATTCGGATCAATGTGCCGTCCTTCCGGCCGTCCTCCACGATCATCAGCGCCAGCCCGGCGAGCAGATCGCGCAGCTTGGCCCGGAAATCCTGGAGGCCCGGATCGGCAATGTCCCGGATCGCCGGATGGTCCGCCCCGGCGCCGGTAGCAAACAGCAGGATCGTGTCGTTGGTCGACTGCGTGTTGTCGACCGAGATCATGTTGTAGGTATCGGCCACCGCCTCCCGCAGCGCCGCCTGCAAGACATCGGTGGGGATCCGCGCATCGGTGAACAGGAAGCTCAGAGTCGTCGCCATCGACGGGGCGATCATGCTACTGCCCTTGGTGATGCCTTGCAGCGTGACCGGCACGCCGCCGATTTCCGGCGCGACCCGCCCGGGTTTGGGATAACGATCGGTGGTCATGATCGCCGCCGCCGCCGCTTCCCAATTGTCCGGCGACAGGTCGGCATGCGCGGCCTGTATCGCCGCCCCCATCTTATCCAGATCGATTTGCACGCCGATCTTGCCGGTCGAGGCGATGTAGACGTTGCCGGCGTCGCATCCCAACAGGTCGCCTGCCTGCCCCGCCGTATACGCGACCGAGTCCTCGCCGCGCTTGCCGGTGAAGCAGTTCGCGTTGCCCGCGCCGACGACCAAGCCGCCCGGCGGCGCACCGCGTGCCAGCAGATCACGGGTCCAGCGTACCGGCGCGGCGGCGGTGGTGGATGTGGTGAGCACGCCCGCAACCGTGGTCCCCGGCTCGAAGGCGGCTATCAGCAGGTCCGGCCGGCCCGCATAGCCGATCCCCGACGCCGCCGTGCCGATCCGAACGCCCGGAATCGGCTTCAACGCGCCTTCCAGTTTCGGTGTTTCTTCGACCATCCGCTCCCTCGCTCTTTTCGTGTCTTTAACCTCGGCGGGTCAGCCAATCCCGCAGCATCGCCGTCGCGGCCACGGGCTGTTCCATCGTCGCCAGATGCCCGCAGTCCTCGATCACAGAGAGTCGCGCGCCCGGAATCGCCGCCGCCATCTCTTCATGCCGTTCCAGCGGGGTCAGACCGTCCTGCCGCCCGCAGAGCAGCAGCGTCGGTACTTGGATGGCCGCCAGATGCGGCCGGCTGTCGACTCGGCTCAGGATGGCCTTTTGCTGGCGCAGGAAGGCGTCCTTGCCGACCCGGCCCGCCATATCCATCACCGCACCGGTCAACGCCTCGTCGGTCAACCGGTCCGGATGCAGGAACAACGGCAGCAACCGGGGCGTCACGCCCTTGAACTTCCCGGTTTCCGCCAGCTTGATCAATTCCAGCCGGTTCTTGCGCTTGGCCGCGTCGTCGGCCACCGCGGCGGTGTCGAGCAAGGCGAGCTTGGTCACCCGCTGCGGCGCCTGCCGCATCACCTCCAGGCTGACATATCCGCCCATCGACAGTCCGGCCAGCGCAAATCGCTCGGGCGCGTCGGCCAAAACGGCCTCGGCCATGCCCGCCATCGAGTCCGCGTTCATGGTGTCACCGACGCGGATATCCGCAACATCCGCCAGATGCCGCGACTGGTGCGCCCACAGCGCAGCGTCGCAAAGCAGGCCGGGAACGAGGACGAGTGGGGTCTTCATGGCGGCGGTCGACAGGCCTTTCGGGATCGGACGAACGGTGCGACGGGCGGGTTCCTAAAACACGTTACCCCGTGTCCAGAGGGTCAGCAATCCAACTCAAATGCCGGAATCCCGGAATAGGGCGTTGACTCGCCCCCAGTTATGCACACTATGCGGCAAGATTGCTTTTACCAGCCATTAACCATCAAGTGTCATAACACCGAAACTCATGCGTTTCGAAGACCTTGGACTATCGAGCGAGGTTCTGCGCGCCATCGGCGACGCGGGATACGAGGCTCCCACGCCAATCCAGGAACAGGCCGTACCATACGTGCTGATGAACCGGGACATTTTGGCGTGCGCGCAAACGGGCACCGGCAAGACCGCGTCCTTCGTGGTTCCGATGCTCGACATCCTCGCGCATGGCCGGGCCCGCGCCCGCATGCCGCGCTCGCTCATCCTCGAGCCGACGCGCGAATTGGCCGCGCAGGTCGCCGAGAATTTCGAGACCTACGGCAAATACCAGAAACTTTCGATGGCGCTGCTGATCGGCGGCGTCTCGTTCGACGAACAGGAAAAGCGACTGGACCGCGGTGTCGACGTCCTGATCGCCACGCCTGGACGGCTGCTGGACCATTTCGAGCGCGGCAAGGTGCTGCTGTCCGACGTGAAGATCCTGGTCATCGACGAGGCGGACCGGATGCTCGACATGGGTTTCATCCCCGACGTCGAACGCATCGTGAAGCTGCTGCCGAAAATTCGGCAGACCCTGATGCTTTCCGCGACGATGCCGAAGGAAATCCGGCGGCTGGCCGACCAGTTCCTGATGAATCCGAAGGAAATCACCGTCAGTCCGGAATCCTCGACCGCGGAAACCGTCGAACAGGCGATCATGATTGTCGACCAACGGGACAAGCGCGAGGCTTTGCGGAAGCTGATGCGGGCCGAGGACGTTTCCAACGCCCTGATCTTCTGCAACCGGAAGCGTGATATCGGCGTCCTGCACCGGTCGCTGATGCGCCACGGATTCGAAGCCGGCGCCCTGCACGGCGACATGGATCAATTCAGCCGGACGGATACGCTGAAATCGTTCAAGGACGGGGAAATCAAATATCTCGTCTGCTCGGACGTCGCCGCCCGTGGGCTGGATATCGCCGGCATGAGCCACGTGTTCAATTTCGATGTGCCGACCAACGCCGAGGATTACGTCCATCGGATCGGGCGCACGGGACGCGCCGGCAAATCCGGCCGCGCCATCACGCTGGCCACCGGCGAGGACGGCAAATACGTCGCCGCGATCGAGCGGATCACCGGTGGCCCCATTCCCCGCCTGGCTGTCGACGGCGTCGACGAAGCGGAGATCGACACCAGCGACGACGGAAAGCGTCGCCGCCGGCGGGGCGGCCGTAAGTCGCAATCCGAAAGCCGCGGTTCCGGTAATCAGGCCGCCGGCCGCAAAGAGTCCAAAAGTCGCCCGAAGCGCGAAGACGCCGCGAAGAATGACGCCGATCCGAAGGACTCCCAACCGAAAAAGGCGTCGCGCCCCAAGAAAGACGAGAAACCCGCGCCCAAGAAGGCCAAATCTTCGTCGAAAAGCGGCAATACCCCGAAGCAGGGTTTCGGCGACGACGTTCCCGCCTTCATGCTGCGCCCGGTGAAAATTTCCTAGTAAACAGGCTTATCCGGCGTCGCCTGCCCCATCCGGCAGCGTCACCGTGACGATCAATCCCCCTTCCGGCCGATTCGACAAATCTATCTCGCCGCCATGCCGGCGCACGATGCTGCGCGCCACCGACAGCCCGAGCCCGGTACCGCCGGTCTCGCGGCTGCGCGAGCCCTCGAGCCGGAAAAACGGCGTAAAGACCTGATCCCACATCTCCGGGGGAATGCCCGGCCCCCTGTCGGCTATCGTGACGACCACGGCCGCCGCCTCGCGCGATGCGGTAACATGGGCCTCATCGCCGTATTTCACCGCATTTCCGATGAGGTTCGCGAACATCCGCCGGATCGCCACCGGCTGGCATCGGATCGTCAGCCGGTCACCGCTCTGGTAAACCACCTGCTGTCCGGAATCCCGCAGATCGTCACATAGGCTTTCAAGCAGCGATGACAAATCGACCGGCGTGCGCGCCTCCTCCGTCGTCTCGTCGCGCGCAAAGGACAGCGTCACGTCCAGCATCGCTTGCATCTCGTCGATATCGGCAAGCGCCTTCTGACGCTGCTGCTCGTCCTCGATGAAGTCGGCGCGCAGCTTCAGTCGCGTCAGCATCGTCCGCAGATCATGCGACAGTGCCGCCAGCATCAACGTCCGGTCGCTGACCAGTTTCCGCAGACGGTCCTGCATCCGGTTGAAGGCGCGGGTCGCCTTGCGCAGTTCCCGCGACCCGTGTTCCGGCAATGGCGGCGCGCCCACGTCGACGCCGAAACGGTCCGCCGCCTCCGCGAAGCGTTTCAGCGGCCGAGTGACCAAATGCGCGGCCCACAATGCGAAGATCAGAACGATCACGGCCGACCCGACGATAATGAAGATCAGCCGCCGCTCCCACGGCGGCGGAAAGGCGCGGACCGGCGCCTGGAAGACCAGCCATTGGCCTCCCACGTCACCGATGGCGACCGCCACCCGGCGATAGTCCTTACGGTCACCGCGCCGCCAGGGCCGCCGCTCTGCGTCCCGGCGGGGCTCCGGCGCGCGCGCCGCCGCAGGGCGTTCCAGGATGCCGATGCGAACCGGACGGTCGCCAAGCGCACCGAGACTGGGTCGCAATAGTTCCTCGAATTCCTGGATATGCCGGTTTTCGCTCTTACGGATGGCGGGTTCACGGCGCATCCGTCGGACCTTGAACTGACGTCCGCGAACCATCCGCAGCGCCGCCCGCCGCTCGTCCGCCGAGCTGTTTTCGATCAGATCGACAACGGAAACGATACGATCCGCGATTCCGGCGATGACGAAGCGTTTGATCGTCTCGCCGCGCTCGCGGATGAAAATGACCGACCCGATGGCCACGATGAAGACGACCACCGCCACCAGGATGATCGCGACATGGCCGGTCAGGCCCAGCCCCCAACGCCGGCTCATTGTGCGTCGACCCCGCTCGCCAGAACATAGCCGCCGCCCCGCACCGTCTTGATGATCGAGGGTTCCTTCGGATCCTCTTCGATCTTGCGGCGCAATCGGCTGATCAGGACGTCCACGCTGCGGTCGAACGGCGCCGCATCACGCCCGCGCGTCAGATCCAGGAGCTGGTCCCGGCTCAGCACTTGTCCGGCGCGTTCGACCAGGGCGGCCAGAAGCTCGAACTCACCGGCCGTCAATGGAACGAGCGCCCCGTCCGGCGACCGCAACTCGCGTTTTACGGTGTCGAGGCGCCAGCCATCGAAGACATGGGCGGCGATTTTAGGGGACACCGCCGCCGGCCCCCGATCAGCCGCCCGGCGCAGAACAGCCTTGATGCGCGCCAGCAATTCCCGCGGGTTGAACGGTTTCGGCAGGTAGTCGTCCGCGCCCATCTCCAATCCGATGATGCGGTCCGTCTCTTCGCCCATCGCGGTCAGCATTATGATCGGTAGCGCGGATTCCGCCCGGACCCGCCGGCACAGCGACAATCCGTCTTCGCCCGGCAGCATGAGGTCGAGCACGACGAGGTCGAACCGTCCCTTGTCCATCAGCCCCATCATTTCGCGCCCGTCGGCCGCCGGCGTCACCCGGTAGCCGTTTTTCTTCAGAAACTGGGCGACGAGGCTTCGAATCTCGCGGTCGTCGTCGACGATCAGAATATGCGGTTGGCGCGGCATGGCCGGATTATACGGCGCAGAACCGGCGGAATCTGAGAATTTTGTAAACGAATGTTGCTGGGCGCCAACGCGAAACAGAGCCTTACAAAGCGTTTCACCCGGGAAATCCTACCGGCGCTAACATTCGATATATCCGGTGATCAGCGGACACCACCGCGCAGAACTGGATAACTTGGAGACAGCGAATGAACGGCAAACAATTTCTCTTGATCGGCGGACTGCTCGTTTCTGTGGCGGGCCTTTCCATCGTCGCGGTTTCGGCCGCACCGTCAGGCCCCGGCATGACGGGGATCGAAGCCGCCGGCGGCCCGGCCTTCATGGGCGCGATGCACAAGGCCCGGCATGACGGCCGGCGTTGGGGCGGCGGCCACGGCCGCCATTTCTGCGGCAAGCGGCATGGTAAGCGCCTGGAACGCATGACCACGCTGATCGAAGGCCTGATGACCTTCACGCCGCAGCAGCAGACCGCGTGGAACGACCTCAAGACCGCCTTGAACGACGGCAAGGCGTCCATGGAGAAAGCCTGCGAGACGGCCAAGAACGGCGAGAAGCCGAAGACTGCGCCGGATCGCCTTGCCCGGATGGAGGCGATGATGACGACCCGCTTGGGCGCCATCCAGACGGTACGGCCGGCCTTCGACACCTTCTATGGCACGCTGAGCGACAAGCAGAAGTCCGCGATCGACGGCCTGATGAACCGCGGCCACGGCAAGTTCAAACGCGGTGAGCGTGGAAAAGACGGCGAACGCGGCCAACGTGGACAGGACAAGCAATAAGACTGACCTGCACTTTCCCCACCCCGGTATAGGCACACCACCCACCCAACCGTGCCTATACCGGGATTTTTCCGGAGAATGAATCATGCGCCGCAAGATCGGATTTCGAGAGAGCGGATCGGTTGCCCCGGCGGTGGCCGCAGGAATGGCGTTCGCCGTTCTTATGACGGCGAATGCAGCGGCCGGCCCGTATGCAGACGGCGACGCATATCGCCGCCATGACGGAACGCGGTGGGTGCACACGGTGGACCACCGCCGCCACGCCCACAAACACCGCCATGCGCATAAACGCGTGGTCGTCGTGAAGCCCCGCCGCCGTTACAAGAATGTCTGGGTCGTGCGCCCGTACGGGCACCGCTACCGCGGATACGCCCATTACCATGACGACGCGCTCGCCTATCGCTGGCTTGGTTTCACGGCAATTACGCTGGTTTCCCTCGACCGGTTGTCCGTGGCCCAGCAGCGGCGGCACGAAAGCGCGCAAATCACCGCGACCACCGCACCGGTCGGCGAAACAATCCATTGGAACGACGATGCCGCAAGCGGCTCGGTCCGCGTGGTGCGGGAAGGCACCAGCAGTTCCGGGCGCTACTGCCGGGAGTTCCAACAGAAAATCAAGATCGGCGGCAGATCCGAAGACGCCTACGGCACTGCCTGCCAACAACCTGACGGGGCGTGGGAAATCTTGCCATAGCTCCGCGCGGACGGCCGCCGGCTTTTCCCGAGGCCCTGCCGGCGGCCGTCCACCCTAATCATAAAAATTCGGCTATCGATCAGCGCTTTTCCAGACGGGCGGATAGGTCACTCAGCGACGCTGACATATCGCTCAAGAGCCATGCCGCATCGGACGTTTCGGCATCGACATCCGTGTCCGCGAACGGATCCGACGGCGTCAGCTTCTGCTCGACGACCAGTTTCGCCATCAGCAGACGCCGCGCGTCCCCTACCTCTTCAGCCAAGGCCGACCCCTCCACCGCCATGACCGCCGCCGACACGGCGTGATACAGTGCACTGGCCGCTTGCCGGGCCGACCGTTCGCCGGGCTTTCCAGCGACCGCAGCGCGGGTGACCATGTCTACCGCGCGATCGAGGCGTTCGCATAGCGACGCCCGAAAATTCTCCGGAATGCCATGGGCCGCCGCCAGATTCGCCGAAAGCTCCTTGCGCAGCCAGATATGCGCCTCCTCGCGTTTCGCCGCCCGCAGCACGTCCAACGCCGTGATGTTGCTGGTCCCCTCCCAGATCGACCCAAGGTGGGACTCGCGCACCAAGCGTGCTTCGATCCACTCCTCGATGTAGCCGCAACCGCCGCGCACTTCCATCGCGTCGCCGGTGACCTTGCGCGCATCCCGGCAGACCCGGAATTTCAGCAATGGCGTCAGGATGCGCCGCATCTTTATCCCTGTCTCGTCCCCCTCGTCCGCCCGGCGCAGCGCGACCGCGGTGAACAGGCATAGCGATAGGGCCTGCTCAGTCGGCAAAAACAGCTTCAACAATTGACGTTGCATCAACGGCAGGTCGATGAGTTTGCTGCCGAAAGCGACCCGGTTCCGCGAAACGCACAGCGCCTCGTGAAGAGACCGCCGCATCATGCCGGCCGCGCGGACGGCATTCGATAACCGCGACTGGTTCACCATCTCGGCGATTTGCACGAAGCCGCGGCCCAGATCGCCGACCAGCCAGGCGGACGCGCCCTCGAGCGTTATCTCGCCGGACGCCATCGAACGCGTACCGAGCTTGTCCTTGAGCCGGATGATCCGGTACCGGTTCGCCGACCCGTCCGTCAATTTGCGCGGCATCAGGAAAAGGCCGAGGCCCCGCGTTCCCTCGCCGCCACCTTCGGGCCGCGCCAGCACCAGCACGACATCCGCGTCCGCGTTGGAACAGAACCATTTGTCGCCATACAGCCGCCACGTATCGCCATCCGGTACCGCCGTCGTGACGGTCTCGCCGACGTCCGATCCCGCATCCTGCTCGGTCATAAACATAGCGCCCTGCGCCGCCGCCTCGAAGTCCTCGGCCAGCAATGACGGCAAGTATCGATCCAACAAGGACTGATCGGCATACCGGATAAGCGTCCGGGTCAGCGAGTCGGTCATGCTCAAGGGACAGAGCAAACCGAATTCCGACTGGGCGAACAGATATTGCAGCGTGTATTTCGCCACATGATGGATCGGCTCCGGCCAACCCAGCGCCGGCCGGTGGGACATCGCCGCCATCTCGAACTCGCCGAAGGCGTAGCGCTCCATCTCTACATAGGACGGGTGCTTCTCAACCCGGTCGTCGTCCTGTCCCTGACGGTTTCGGACATGCAGGGTCGGTGGATTGCGGTCCGCCGTCCCAGCCAAATCGTCGAGCCTGTCGCCGACCAGCGCGCCAAGCCTGCGGAACTGCGGCGTCAAATGCTCGCGTTCCGCCGCCGGCAGATAGAGCGACAACAACGACTGCAGCGCCACATCGACATCGAAGAAGTTCATCCCCCGCGTTTCCGGCTGCGAGTTGGCGGACTCCCTTCTCGGCGGCAGCGGCGGCGTCATCATTACCGGCGCTTCTCCACCAAGACGCCCGCGTCGGTCAGCTTGGCAATCTCTCCGTCGTCGAAGCCATGGGCGGCGAGGATCTCCCGGCCATGAACGCCGAATTTCGGCGGCGCTGTGCGCACTTCGCCTGGCGTGCGGGAAAATTTGATGGGAATGCCGGTCATCTGGTACCAACCGTCCAACTCCACCGCCATGTTGCGGTGTTTGGTGTGTTCGCTCGCCATGACCTGGGCGGTATCGAGCACCGGCCCGGCCGGGACGCCGGACTTCAAGAGTTCCTGGCAAACCTCTTCGCCGTCGCGCTCGGCGAGCAGGTCCGTGAGCAATTGCGTGATCTCGTCCTTGTTGCTGAGCCGCAGACCATTGTCGGCGAACTTGGGGTCGTCGGCGAGTTCGGGTTTGCCGAGCACCGTGCAAAGGCGTTGAAAGGCCCGGTTGTTGCCCGCGCCGATGAAGATATCGACCGTCTTCGTGTGATACCGGTCATACGGTACGACATTGGTATGCTGGTTTCCGGTCAGCCCGGGCGTATTGCCGGACATGTAATAGTTCGGGACATGCGGATGCATCAGCGACACGGCGCAGTCATACAGCGTCATGTCGATATACTGCCCATGCCCGGACCGGTTTCGTTCCTGGAGGGCCATCAGGATGCCGATCGCGCTGTAGAGCCCCGTGCCCATGTCGACCATCGCCAACCCGACCCGCGTCGGTCCGCCGTCGGGTGCGCCATTGACACTGAACCAGCCGGCCATCGCCTGCACGATCGCGTCGTAACCGGGAAATCCGCCGAGCGGCCCATCCGCGCCGTATCCGCTGATGCGGCAATGGATCAGTTTCGGGAACCGCTCTTTCAGAACCTCTTCATAGCCGAGGCCCCATTTCTCCATCGTGCCGGTCTTCAGGTTCTCGATCAGGACGTCCGCGTCCTCCAGCAGCCGGAACAGGACCTCGCGTCCCTCGGGCACCGTAAGGTCAAGACCGATCGAACGCTTGTTGCGATTGACTCCCACGAAGTAGGACGCATCCCCCTCATGAAACGGCGGTCCCCAATCACGGACCTCGTCGCCCTGCGGCGGCTCGACCTTCAGGACCTCCGCCCCATGATCCGCCAAAATCTGGGTGCAGTAGGGTCCGCCCAGCACGCGCGTCAGGTCCACCACCTTGACGCCGGCAAGGGCACCGACGGAACCGTTATTGTCGCTCATCTAGTCTTTTCTCCAAGTGGCTGGCGTTCGCGGCTTTACCTTCGAACAATGCCGCCGCGCCAATGTTAGGGAAGTGCTTCAGACTGGCCCAATGCGTATCGGACCGATCATTTAGGACGCGTCCGGCACCGGGCGTTCGTCGCGCGGACCCAACGGCGGGCTATAGAGCACCAACGCCCGCAACGGCGTATCCCCCTTCGTGTACACGGCATGGAGGACCTTCGGGGGAATCTGGACCACGGTACCGGGGCCGCATTCGACCGCCGGATCATCGCCCAGGACGACGTCCGCCGTGCCCTCCAGAATGTAGACGATTTGGTGCTCGTCTTCGTGCAGGTGCGGCGACGCTTCACCACCCGGCTGCACGATGCCGAGGTTCATTTCGAACGCGCCGCAAAAATCCTTGTCCACGAGACGGTAATTGACGGTCCCTTCATGTCCGGGCGGGATGTAGGGCGTAATGTCACCCTCATTCCGAATCAACGACCTGAATTGCCCGTCGCTCATACCGTCCTCTCCTGCGCAAGCCGAAAGCGGCCCTACTTAGCAGGAATCCGCCGGCCGGACAAAGGGCGGCCCAATGGTGCGAAAACGCTATCCCACCGGCGAACGCAGACGACATCGACGCGTCGAATTTCGTCAAGTTGTACTAGATTAGGATAATACCCCTCAAAATAAATGACCGTAACTTATTATAATAACGTGATTATTTTACTTAACCCCAATTTAACTCTTCCCTAGCATAGATAGCATGCCCGGAAATCGACCGAATCCGGTTAGATCGAACTACCGAAGAATTAAGCACCATGCCCCAGAAGTCCGACAGCCGGCTCGAAAGCGAAATCCGCAACCTGGCCCAGTACATCAAACGGTTCCGGGTTGAGATCGCGCGCATCAACAAGGGCGAGACGGACAGCAATTTCCGGAACATGTCCGATCATCTCGACGCCATCACGCAGCACACCGATTCCGCAACGCATAACATACTGCAGAACCTCGAAGGGATTGCCGATCTCGTCGGGCAGCTCCAGGACAAGTCAAAAGATGGCGACACCAACGAGATCTGCGACGCCGTCATGGAACGCGCGACGAATGCGATGGAAGAATGCACCTTCCAGGACATTACCGGCCAGCGGGTGACCAAGATTATCAGTTCGATCCGCTTCGTCGAGGAGCGTGTCAATGCGATGGTCGAGCTCATGGGACGCGACATGATCGAGGCGGAACTGGAAGGCCTCGAAGAACCCGAGCCGTCGCCGGAAGATAGCGACGCCGCCCTGCTCAACGGCCCGCAACTCCCCGGTCAGGAAATTTCGCAGGACGACATCGACAAGCTGTTCGCCTGATCACCGAAAAGCACCACCAGGACAAAACGAAACCGGGCCCGTACATCTGTACGGGCCCGGTTCATTTTCGCGTGTTTCAAGCGCGATCTCTGTGTTTCAAGCGCTGCCCTAGTTGGCACCCGCACCGAGCATGCTCGGCAGCCAGGTGACGATCTCCGGGAATGCGATGAACAGCGCGACCGTAGCGACATCCGCACCGAAGAACGGCGCGATGCCTCGGAACACGGCCCCGAGTGGTATATCCGGTCTGACCGCGTGAACCACGTAGCAGTTCAATCCGACAGGTGGCGTTATCAAGCATACCTCGCACATCTTGACCACGATGATCCCGAACCATACCGGGTCGTAGCCGAGCGCGATGACCGCCGGATAGACGACCGGCAGGGTCAACAGCAACATGCCGATGGCGTCCATGAACATCCCGAGGACCGCGTAGCCCAACAGGATCCCGATCATGATCACGACCGGCGGGAACGGCAACTGGATGATCCATTCCGCGAAGGCCTGCGGGAGCCCCGCAAACCCGAGGAAGCGGACGAAGATCAGGATGCCCCAGATGAGCGCAAAGATCATAACGGTGAGCTTCGCGGTCTCCAGCAGGGCTTCCTGCATGTTGTTCCACTTCATGCCGCGGAACACGGCGATCACGAAGATGACGAATGCACCGAGAGCACCGGCCTCCGTCGGCGTCGCCTTACCGGAATACATGGAATAGAAGATAATCGCGACGACAAGCGCGATCGGCATGATCGGCGGAAGCGTCTTGATCCGTTCCAACATCGGCGGCGATTTCACCGGCTTGCCCTGCGACGGGTCGATCACGCATTGACCGATGATCAGAAGCGCGTAGATCAACGCCGACACCACGCCCGGCAGGAAGCCGGCCAGGATCAGCGCACCCACCGATTGCTCGACGATGATCGCGTAGATCACCAGGATGGCGCTGGGCGGTATGAGCGAGGCCAACGTGCCGCCCGCGGCGACCACACCGGCCGATAGCTGCTTGCTATAACCGTTCTGCAGCATGTGCGGGATCGCGACCCGGCTGAAGACCGCGGCCGTCGCCGTACTGGCGCCCGACACGGCGGCGAAACCAGCGGTTGCGAACACCGTCGCAACGGCCAATCCGCCCGGCACCCAACCGAACCAAGCACGTGCCGCGTTGAACAGCGCATGCGTCAACCCCGCGTGATAGGCGATGAACCCGATGAGAATGAACATCGGCAGAACGCTGAGTGCATAGTTGACCGCCTTCGAATGCGGGATCGTCCCGACGATGCCCGCGCCCGCGGACCAACCCCGTGCGAGGTCAAAGCTGCCGCTGCCATCCAGGGCAAGGACGGCAACGCAACCCAGCAATCCGGTCATCGCCGCCGCGGCATAGACGCGGACCCCGAAGAACACCATCGCCAACAAGCCAACGGTGCCGACAATTCCAATGGTTAGCTGATCCATCATTCGGCTCCTTGCTTGCTGGGAGCCAAATCGGGGTCATCCCTGTCGGCGCCGCTCACATGGATTTCATGCTGCGCCTGATCATCGACGGTTTCAATAATCGGCACGGCGATCGGCTGCGCGTCCGGTTTTTGATACAAACGAATGAAACCCGCAAGGTTCAGGAACAGCCGGATGAGCAGCAGCGTGAAAGCAATCGGCACGAGAAGCTTCGAGGGCCACAGGATGAAGTCGCCGTCGATCGTGCTGTCGCCCAACTGATAGGCGCGCAGGAAGTGCGTAAAGCCGTAGTAGAGCAGAACTGAAATCACGAGGATCACAACGACGGTTCCGAAAATTTCGACGGCCCAGAAGGTCCGTCCCTTGAACCGTTTAATTATGATTTCCATCCGCACGTGTCCGCCGAGCTTCTGGCAATACGCGATACCGAGGAACGCGAACACACCCATCAGGATCTCGATGATATCCACATAGGACGGCACCGGACGGTTCAGAAAGCTCCGGCCTACGACCTGTACGACTCCAAGAATCATTACGAGAAAAATCATCAACCCCGCGATGAAGTTGAAGAGACTCTCGATTTTGAAAAAACCCTCGTCCAACTTGGACAGGGTTACCTCCCCTGGGGAGAGGTCATCAGCGTCATTCATCGCCATGACATCTCTCTTTTGTTTGGTAGCAGAAGGTCGAACGCCGGTCCCGAGGGACCGGCGTTCATACCGTAGTTTCGTTAACTTGACGCTGCCGTTTTCAGCACGAGATCAAGCAACTCTTGGGCGGGAATCTTGCCCTCGTTTTCCTTGACCCAGGCTTCCCAAAGCGGCTTTCCGCCGATCTTGCGGAATTGATCCATTTCGGCCTCGGGAATTTTGACGGCCTTCATCTTCGTCTTCGCCCATTTGGCGACGTTGGCCTTGTCCTTCTCCGCATAGGCCTTCTTCATGGCGTCGTAAGCGCCCGGCTTCGCCTCATCCAGCACCTTCTTATACTCGGCCGGAAGCTTGTCGTAGGCGTCCTTGTTGAAGACGGTCGGGCAGTTCACCGTACCAAGCGACATATTCGTCGTGTACCAATCGGAGATTTCATCCAACTTGTACGCGGCAAAGGTGTAGCTGAACGGGAACCCGATCGCATCCACGGTCCCGCGTTGCAGGGCCGTATAGGTTTCGGACGCCGGCATGGTCGTCGGAACCGCACCGATGGCCTTGGCCGAACGGCCCATACCACCGAGGGCACGCAAGCGCTTGCCCTTGAAGTCCGCGACGGACGACGGCGGCTTGCCGCGACCCATGTATTCGTACTGCGGCAGAATATTCGACATGTAGATAACCGCGTTCCACTTGTTCAACGCCTTCTGCGACGCCGGGTGGTTGTAAACCGCGTCATGCACTTTGCGCATTACGTCGAAGTCCGCCAACGGCAGGAACGGCAGGTCGAGAACATTCAACGGCCGGTTCTTGCCGGGATGATAGGCGGCGCAGAACGTACCCGCTTCGATCGCCCCGACGGAGATGCTGTCGAGGTTTTCCTTACTCTTCGAAAGCTGTTCGCCGTAAAAGAGTTTGACATTGAAGTTTCCGCAGGTCTGCTCGGATACTTGTTTGGAGACATACTCCATACCTTCGGTAAAGGCCCGACGCTTGCCCCAAAGCGAAAGGCGCCAATTTACCTTCGGTCCGTTGCAAGCCTTGGTTGCCGCCTCGGCAGTCGACGGGATCGAGGCACCCGCGAATGCAAAGCCGACAAGCGCCAAAGACGCAGCGGTAACAGTCAACATTTTCATAGTGTTCAGCCTCCCTGCTAAACATTTGGAAATTTGCTATTTACGCAACCATCGGTCCATATAAATAACGTCCGACGATATGCCGTACGATCCATTGATTGGTCCGTACACCTCAAGGTCCGGAGCCTAGCGTGGTTTTGGTCCGGCATCAAACATTACGAGATGATGTCAGATCAAATTTTGCCGTTATTGAGCGTTGACAATTGGAAAGCACTTCATAATCAAGTCTATGCACTGAATTACATGAACAATTAAAGGAGGGCGCCCAGTTGGACGCCCTCCCCGGTACTACTGCTACTGCGCTGCAATCGTCGAAAATCGAACTCGAACGACCGCCCGCGCAGCGAGCGACGGCCCATGGTGGGCCGACGTTCTCTAACTGCTACCGCCCGCTGTCTTCAAGACGAGGTCCAGCAGTTCCTTTGCCGGGATTTCGCCCTCGTTCTCCTTGACCCAGGCATCCCACACCGGTTTGCCGCCGATTTTGCGGAACTCGGAGAGGTCTTGGTCGCTGAACTTGACCGCTTTCATCTTGGACTTGGCCCATTTCGGCAGGTTGACGCTGTCTTTCGCGGCGTAGGCAGCGATCATCGCTTCATAAGAGCCGTCCTTAACTTCTTCCAATATTTGTTTGTACTGCTTCGGCAATTTCGCCATCGCATCGGTGTTGAACGCGGTGAAGCAGTTGACGTTCCCCGCCCTCAGATTTGTCGTGTACCAGTCGGAAATCTCATCCAACTTGTAGGCGGCAAACGTGTAGGTGTAGGGGAAACCGATCGCATCCACCGTCCCGCGCTGCAAGGCGGTGTAAGTCTCGGACGCCGGCATCGTGGTCGGCACGGCGCCGATGGCTTTCGCCGCGGCCCCCATGCCGCCTAGCGCGCGCAGGCGCTTGCCCTTGAAGTCCGAAACGGTCTTCGGCGGCGTCCCGCGTCCCATGTATTCATAAGACGGGAGCAAGTTCTGGATGTAGCGCACCGCATTCCACTTGGCGAGCGAGTCCTGCAACGCCTTGTGCTCCCAAAGCGTATCGTAGACCTTCCGCATCGTCTTCCAGTCGTTGAGCGGCAGGAACGGCTGGTCGAGCACCGTCAACGCCCGGACCTTGCCTGGATGGTAGGACGAGCATACGAAGGCCGCTTCGATCGCGCCCACCTTCAAGCTGTCGAGGTTTTCCTTCGCTTTGGAAAGCTGTTCGCCATAGTAGAGCCGAATATTGAATTTGCCGCAGGTCGCCTCATTGACGGCCTTGGAGAGATACTCGGACCCCTCCGTGACGGCGCGCCGCTTGCCCCAAAGCGAGTATTTCCAGTTCACCTTCGGACCATCGCAATACTTCATTGCGGCAACAGCCGTCGAAGGCGCCGCCGCCACGGAGAAGGCCAATGCGGCACCAGCCGCAACGCCAAGTGAAAGTACAGAACGGACGATCATTTTTTTCCTCCCGTTAGCCATTTGTTTTCACGATCACCAGCCCACAAGCCCAACACGTTCGCGACCCGAGGCCGGGACGAATGTCTCATTTATAAATCCGACGTGAAAACCTTAACGGGATTTTCAAAGCCCGACAATTGTAAGCTATCGGCGTACCAAGCCGTGTTGCCGCAGCCCGCTCGGCTAGAGCGTCGATTCCACCCAACGACGAACGTCCTCCGGCCCGACAGACCCTTCTTTCAACGCCTGCGAGTCGTCAAAATTCCAGCGGCCCAACGCATACAAACCGTCTTGCGCCCGGATCGTCATCCCCGTGACCTTACACGCCGCCGACGAAAGATAGACCACCGCCGGGGCCACTTGCTCGGGGGTGAATCGGTCCTGGGCCACACTGCGCTGCAGCATTCGGGTCGCCGCGACCGGAGAAACCGCGTTCACGCAAATGCCGTGCGGTTCCCCTTCGACCGCGAGCGACTTCATCATGCCGATTGCGGCCGCCTTTCCCGCGGCATAGGCGGAAAGGCCGGTCTGCGCGGCGGATCTTTGAAGGGCGCGGCCCGACGTCGTGAATACGATGCGCCCAAAACCCCGGCGCTGCATCTCGGGCCAAGCCGCCCGGTTCAGCCTGTATGGCGCCGATACGTGCACCGCCAACATCCGATCGAACAGGTCGTCGGGCATCGACGCGATCGGGGCATAGCTCAAGAGCCCCGCATTGTGAATGACAATATCGAGCCGCCCGAACCGATCGAGCGCTGCCTCGACGATGCGCAAGCCCGCTCCGTCCTTTGTCAAATCCTCGTAACAGGCCACCGCCTCCCCGCCGGCATCGGTGATGGACCGCACCACCGCATCGGCGACCGCGGTATCACCTTCCGTGCCATCGAGCGACACGCCGGCATCGTGCACGACCACCTTGCAACCGCGCCGGGCGAGCAACATCGCGTATGACCGCCCGAGGCCGCGGCCGCCGCCCGTCACAACCGCGACGCGCTGGTCGAACCGGATTTCTTCCATACTCAGCCCTTGCTGGCAGCGGCCTCGCGGATGGCGGTCAGGGTCGTCCGGGTGGTAATCAACTCGGGATCGACCCGCAGTTCAAGCAGCGCAATGCGCCCCGACTTTTGCGCCCGGTCGAACGCTCCTGCGAAGTCCTCCGTTCGTTCGACAGCCTCGGCAAACGCGCCGTAGCTTTCGGCCCATTTCACGAAGTCGGGATTCTGCAGGGCCACCGCATAATCGTGGCCCGGATAGTCGCGGTCCTGATGCATCCGGATCGTGCCATACATGTTGTTGTTCACGACCAGGATGATCGGCGCCGAACCGTGCTGGACCGCAGTGCCGATCTCCTGCCCGGTCATCATCACACCGCCATCGCCGACGAAACACACGACCGGGCTTTCGGGACGTACGATCTTGGCCCCGATCGCCGCCGGCACCGCATAGCCCATGGCCCCGCTGGTCGGGCCGATCTGGGTGCGAAATTCGCGAAACTTATAGAAGCGCTGCGGCCAACCGGAGAAGTTGCCCGCGTCGTTCACGATCACCGCGTCGTCCGGCAGAACCGCATTCAGGTGATCCATCACCACATGCATATCCAAATCGCCCGGCATCTCGCGGCTCGGCTTCCAGTTTTCGAGCTGATCCTGCCGCGCCGCCTCGGCCCATCCGGACCATGCGGCGGGGTCGACCGGGTCAAGCGCCCGCGCCGCGGCGGCGAAGCTGGCCATCGATGCGCAAATCGGCAGGTCGGGCCGATAGACACGGCCCAGTTCACCCGGATCCATGTAGACATGGACCAAGGTCTGATCGGGTTTCGGCAGTTTGATCAGCGAGTAGCCCGACGTGGTCATCTCGCCGAGCCGCGCGCCGACAACGATGAATAGGTCGCAATCGCGCACCCGCTGCGCCAACTGCGGGCTGATGCTGGTACCGAGATCGCCGACATAGTTCCGATGGTCGTTGTCGAACAGGTCTTGGCACCGGAAAGAGGCAGCGGTGGGCAAGTTGTTGGCCTCGGCAAAGGCCAGCATGTCGGCGCAGGCTTCCTTGCTCCATCCCGCGCCGCCGAGCACCATCAGCGGCCGCTGCGCCTTCGCCAGCAAATCCCGCAGCGCCGCCATGTCTTCCGCCCCGGCCCCGGGCCGCGCGGTCTGATAGGGCGCGGCATCGGCGACGTCGGTCAGGTCCCGCTGCATGTCTTCCGGCAGCGATACCGCCACCGGCCCCGGTCGTCCGGCCATGGCAGTATGAAACGCTTGGCTGATCAGCTCGGGAATGCGCTCCGCGCTTTCGATCTGGATCACCGATTTGGCGATCGCGCCGTAGAACTTCCGATAGTCGACCTCCTGGAATGCCTCGCGGTATTCCTGGTCGCGGGCGACCTGGCCGATGAACACGACCATCGGCGTGGAATCCTGCATCGCGGTATGGACGCCGATCGAGCCGTTGCAGGCGCCAGGGCCGCGCGTGACGAAGGCGATGCCGGGCTTGCCGGTCATCTTGCCGTAGCTCTCGGCCATATTCGTCACGCCGCCTTCCTGGCGGCAGGTGATCATGCGAATATCGTCCCGCGCATCGTGCAAAGCGTCGAGCGTCGCCAGATAGCTCTCGCCCGGCACGCAGAATGCAGTGTCCACGCCGTGAATTCGAAGCTGGTCGACCAGCACCTGGCCGCCGGTCCGCTGGTTTGCGCCTGCGCTCATGGGTCCTCCCGGGTTTTTCATTGGGTCCGGCCGAAGCCGAAACGTGTCCGCAACCGTTATAGGCATCCCGCGGCGCGCTTGTACAGCGGCCGGCCACGGGGTTGCGCGCTATGGGACGAGATGTCCCGATTTCACGTAGACGGTGCCGCCGGTCTCGGACGTCAGGGCCAACGCCTCACCCGCCGGCACACGCAGCCAACTGCCCGCGACGAAATGGTCGGCGTCGTTATTGAATGCGCCGTCCAGGACGAAAATCTCGGTGCCGCCCGGATGATCGAGCATGACGCCGCCCGAATGGGGTTCGCAGCACACCAACCGCATGGATTCCGGATAACCCGCCTCTTCATACAACAGCAGCTCGAGAACGCCCGGCGCGCCGGTATCGCGCCATGGCGCGCTGGCACTGTCGACCTTGACCTGCCGCCGCGAAAGGCCGGGATACTGCCGCAGTTTCACGAACAGCACGCATCCCTTTTCGGAAAAAGGTGCGTGAGTAAAACCTTCTGGATTCAAGAGATAACTGCCCGCCGGGTAGTCGCCATGCTCGTCGGAAAACACGCCGTCCAACACGAGGATTTCTTCGCCGTCGGGATGTTCATGCGACGAAAAACTGCTGTTGGCGTCGTACCGCACAACCGACGTAACCCGCCCGGCCTCCACCGGCCCGGCGAGATCGAGCCGCTTGCGCCACACCGTCGGGCTGGGGCTCTCCTGCCACTCCATCGCCGCGGTATGGGCGACGGCAAATGCGGTGAAATCGGCATTCAGCGAAAGTGACTCGCTCAAATCCATATCCCCTGCGGTGCCATATGTGTTGAAATAGAGGTTTCGCACACCCGTTCAATATATCGGGCGCTCGATCGGGAGGCACTACTTATGCAGAAACAGGACAAACCCCGCATTTCTCATCTGGCGTTGAAAGTCGAGGATGTCGACGCGGCGGCGGATTTCTACAAAGCCCTGTTCGGATTCACCGAGGTGTCGCGCCACCGCGACGGCGACCATGTTTCCCTACATTTGACCGACGGGCATCTCGATCTGGCGCTGGTCCGCTACGACACCGGGGACAGCATGATGGGCAATCAGGCCGGGCCTGGTCCCTGCATTCATCATTTCGGAATTGATGTCGGCGATATGGACGCGTACCGATCGGCGATCGAAGCGCATGGCGGCGAAACCTTCGGCGACCCGACGAATCCCGGTGAAAAAGTCCTAAAGTTCCGGATTCCCGGCGGCGGCGGCATCACCGAAATCGCGCCGTTCGGGTTTCATTCCCGGAAGTCCAAGGAACCGTAACCGGCAAGCAACCGTCTAGGTGGCGGCGGCGTCCGGTTCGTCGTCCCAGACCTTTTCGGGCACCGGCAGACCATCGAGATCGTCCGCCGAGAGCGGACTGTCCGGCGTAATCCCCTTTTGCTCCAGGATCATCGCCGTTTGCCGCACATGCTGCGCGGCATGCCACGTCGTGCGCTCGAAGACATCATGGATCGGTTGGTCCCCGAAATAGGTCGGCACCATTTGCTCGCCGGTAACGTCCTCGAGCTGCAGCCACCATTTCTTGACCCGTTTTCGGATTTCGTCGCCATAGGCGGCGATATCGTCGACGGTCTTCATCTCATCCGGCGGGGCCGTGGTCAGCATTTCGTAGCTGAGCGTCTCGCCTTCCGTCATCTCGAGGAAGGCCTCCGGAATACGGAAGATATGGTGCCCCAATACGCGGAAGCTGCGGTCGCGGCTGGGCAGTTTTTCGGAAAGCGCCTCGTTGGGGAGCTGCCGCCACAACCGTTGTGCGGTCGCCAACACGAGATCGAGTCTTTCCACGAGCTCGGGCATCGACAAGGTCGGTGCCACCGCCGCATCGATGTCGAGGAAATCCGCGACATCCCGCAGCGACTGCGCATACACGAAGTCTTCGCCCTTGGAGACGATGGGAACGGAGGTCGCGCCGAGGCTCGACAGCAGATCCATGCCCGCCGTGTTGCCTTCGACGTTTACTGATTCATGGTCGATATTTTGAGACGAAAGAAACTCTTTCGCACGAAGGCAGCTTGTTCACCCAGGGCGCCAAAAGACTCTGATCGTTTCCGCAGACACTTCGTTCTCCTGAAATTGATGTCCGCAGTATAGCCGCCGCGCGCGATGCGGCAAATCACAAGTCCCGGTCCGGCATCACGTTATGCCAACTAGTACCTTTGCGCCGATTTCGAAGAATCCCGCAACTTGTGTTTAAGAAAAACCAGTCACTCGAAATTTTGTGACAAGGATTTAACAGAGAAAGAAGCAAAAAATTAAGATAAAATGCTATATTTCTGTAATACAGTAATACTAACATGATTAGTTATTTCGATTTGAACTCGACGTTAGATGGATAGGGACCGGGAAATAATCACGACTTCTATGGGATCGAAACGCATGACTGTATTCACCTCACCGGAATTCGATAACCACGAACAGGTCGTCTTCTGCGCCGACGCCGACAGCGGCCTCCGCGCGATCATCGCTGTTCACAACACCAAGCTCGGTCCCGCCCTCGGCGGTTGCCGCATGTGGCCGTATGCCGATGACGCCGAAGCGTTGCAGGACGCGCTTCGCCTGGCGCGCGGCATGACCTACAAATCGGCGATCACGGGCCTGCCCTACGGCGGCGGCAAGTCGGTCATCATCGGCGACCCGAAAACGCAGAAGACGGAGGCGCTGTTGCGCGCCATGGGCCGTTTCGTCGACTCGCTTGGCGGGCGCTATCAAACGGCGGAGGATGTCGGCACGACCGTGGCGGATATGGACATCCTGCGTCAGGAAACCGAATTTGCGCATGGCCTGTCCGGGTCCAGCGGCGATCCCTCGCCCGCGACCGCCTACGGTGTGTTCATGGGCATCCGCGCCGCGCTCTACTTCAAGCATGAACGCGACGACCTGCGCGGCCTGACGGTCGCCGTCCAGGGATTGGGCAATGTGGGCAAGCGGCTCTGCCGGTATCTCGCCGATGCGGGCGTCCGCTTGGTCGTCGCCGACATCAACGAAGACGCCATCCAGGCCGCGATCCGCGATTTCGGCGCGACACCGGTTTCGCCCAACGACATCCATAAGGTCGACGCGGACGTGTTCGCCCCTTGCGCGCTCGGCGCGATCCTCAACGACACGAGCATTCCCGAATTGAGCGCCGGCATCGTCGCGGGCTCGGCCAACAACCAGCTTGCCGAACCGCGGCACGGCGAGGCATTGCGCAAGCGCGGCGTACTCTACGCACCGGACTACGTGATCAACGCCGGTGGCTTGATCGATATCTATATCGACGAGCAAGGCGGCGACCAGGAAGCGGTGCTGAAACGAACGGCGCAGATTTACGACACCACGCTGACCATCCTGGAACGCGCCGCAAGCGAGGAAAGCGCCACCGACACGATCGCCGACCGCATGGCGGAGGAACGCTTCCGCGACCGGCGAAACTGCCGCGCCGCTGCCTGACCGCGCTACCCGGACTGCGAGGGACGATGGACGATCAAGACCGCGCCCAACCGCCCGATCTGAACACCATGCCGCGTTTCGCCGGCGTGCCGAGCTTCATGCGGCTGCCGGTCGAGCGCGATTATTCCAAGCTCGATATCGCCTTGATCGGCGTGCCCTGGGACGGCGGCACCACGAACCGCGCGGGTGCGCGTCACGGCCCGCGCGAAATCCGCAACATGTCCAGCCTGATCCGGCGTATCAACCATGCCACCGGGCTGGCGCCGTTCGAGTTATGCCGCATCGCGGATGCCGGTGACACGCCGGTCAACCCGATCAATCTGATGGACACGTTGGACCGCGTGCACGGCTTCTACGAGGATATCGTAAAGGCTGGCGTCGTGCCGCTCAGCGCCGGCGGCGATCACCTGATCACGCTGCCGATTCTCCGCGCCGTCGCCTCGCGGTGGCCCGTCGGCATGGTGCATTTCGATGCTCATAGCGATACGACGGACAGCTATTTCGGCGGCGAGCAATACACGCATGGCACGCCCTTCCGCCGCGCGGTCGAGGAAGGCCTGCTCGATCCGAAACGCACGGTGCAGATCGGCATCCGCGGGGCGTTGTTCGACGCGGGCGACATGGATTTCGCACGGGACAGCGGCATGCGCGTCATCACCATCGAGGAATTCTACGATCTCGGCATCGACGCGGTGATCGCCGAGGCGCGCCAGGTGGCCGGCGACGGCCCGACCTATGTCAGTTTCGACGTGGACGGCCTCGACCCGGTCTACGCTCCCGGCACCGGCACGCCGGAAATTGGCGGCTTCACCACCCACGAGGCGCAGCGCATGATTCGCGGCCTGCAGGGTCTCGACCTGGTCGGCGGCGACGTCGTCGAAGTCGCCCCGCCCTTCGACCCCAGCGGCAACACGGCCCTGGTCGGCGCAACCATGATGTTCGAAATCCTCTGCATACTGGCCGACGCGGTCGACCGCCGCCGGGGCGGCTGAAAAGCGGGCTGGCGGTTCGCGGGCGCACCAGATTCGTGTTGTCGCAAACGCATCCGGACGCCTACCCTCCACCAATGGACCCGATCGAAAACCTTCTCGACCCCGGCGAGACGCTCGTGTGGCATGGCCGGCCGGACAAGAACCAGTTGGTACGGAAGCAGTACGGCCGGTGTTTTTTTGCCGGGGTGTTTGTCGGACTATCGTTGATATGGGCCTGGGCATCACTGCAGCGCGGCACGACGGTGAGCTTCTTCGTGGCGCTGCTGTTCGCCGCCGCCGGGGCGATGGTGGTGGTCGCCAAGACGCGTGAGATCATGGCCGCGCGCAAGACCCGATACCTCGTGACCGACCGCCGCGCCGTGATCGCGGTGTTCTGGAAGACGCCGACAATCCTGTCCTACACCCCGAACGATATCGGTCCCATCGAGATCGAGAAGGCCAAGGACGGTGCGGCCGATGTGATCTTCAATCATTCAATCGAGCATGCCGATTTCACCGGCCTGCGGCGGGCGACCAACGGGTTTATCGGGATCAGCGATCCGGAAAAGGCCAAGGCAGCACTGGAGACATTGGCCTCTCAACCCGGGTAAGAATCGGTTAAGCAACGCCGTCGGATACTCTATGGTGACGCGCCGACTTGGAAAGCGAAAGCATCGTGACGACACTGGACAAACGCCTGCACGCCTATCGGGACGATCTCGCCGACGCGGCCCTGGAAGGCCAGGTCGACGCCGCGCGGTTCGTCGACGGCTGGCCCGCACAGGTCGTCGCCGGAACGGCGCCGCTGCGCGGCGCGCGCGAGCCAGGCACGCAGCTATCCTCCGAATTGGTGTTCGGCGAGACCGTAACCGTCTTCGAGGACACCGGCAGCGTGGCCTGGGTCCAGAACCAAACCGATGGCTATGTCGGCTATACCGACAGCGCGGCCTTGAGCGACACCATTCACGCTCCAACCCATCATGTTGCCGCGATCCGGACCTGCATCTACGGCGATCCGCATGTGCGGTCGCCGGGAACCCTGTCCCTGCCGATCTGCGCATCGGTCACCGTGACCAGAACGAAGGGCCGCTATGCCGAATTGGCGACGGGCGGCTGGATTCCGGCGCAGCATCTGGCGGCACTTGACGATACCGAACGTGATTTCGTCTCCGTCGCGGAGCGGTTCATGGGCGCGCCTTATGTCTGGGGCGGCCGGTCGGAGCGCGGCCTGGATTGCTCGGCGCTGGTGCAGTTGGCGCTGATGCGGTGCGGCATCGACGCCCCGCGCGACAGCGACATGCAGGAATCCGGACTGGGATCGCCGGTGCCGTACGACGGAAACGAGGACGCGCTGCAACAGGGCGACCTGGTCTTCTGGAAAGGCCACGTGGGCATTTGGGTCGCGCCCGACCGCTTCCTCCACGCCAACGCCATGGACATGTGCGTCTCCACTGCCCCCTTCCAAGACATCGTCCGGTATATTCAGGACAACGAAAACCAACCGGTTTCTTCGGTCCGACGGGTGTAGGACACGCGGGCGCGCGTTGCGGTGAATCTAAGCCGCGGCGGCGGTTTCCGGTCACGATTGCAGAACGACACGGATGGAGGTGCTGCGTGGAGAATTTCACCCCTCTCTCGGCCCTGATCGGCGGCGGGTTGATCGGCCTGTCGGCCGCCGTCCTGATCCTCGTGAAAGGCCGCATCGCCGGGATCAGCGGTATCCTCGGCGGCGCCTTGACCTTCCCGCTGGGTGACCTCGGGTGGCGGGTGCTGTTCCTCGGCGGCTTGGTTTCGGGGGCGGCACTGCATAACCTCATCGCGCCCGCCCCCTTTGTCGTGGAATTCGACGCGGGCACGCCGCTACTCGTGGTCGCGGGCCTGCTGGTCGGCTACGGGTCGAGCCTTGGCAACGGATGCACCAGCGGACACGGCGTCTGCGGCATCGCGCGCCTGTCGCCCCGGTCGATCGCCGCGACCGTGCTGTTCATGGCGATCGCGATGGCAACCCTGTTCCTGATGCGCCACACGGGGACGGCATGATCGCCGCCGCCGTCTCTTTCCTCGCGGGCCTGCTGTTCGGCCTCGGACTCGCCGTGTCGCAGATGACCAACCCGGCGAAGGTTCTCGCCTTCCTTGACATCCTCGGCGACTGGGACCCCAGCCTTGCACTGGTCATGGCGGGCGCGGTCGGCGTGGCGGCGATCGGGTTCGCCCAGGCCAAGAAACGGGCATCGCCGGTCCTCGAGGACGAGTTCCAAATTCCCGAGAACCGGGAACTCGACATGCCGCTCGTCCTCGGGGCGGCGCTGTTCGGGATCGGCTGGGGCCTCGTCGGCCTCTGTCCCGGACCCGCCCTCGCCGGCCTGGTCGCCGGTCACACGGAATCGGTAATCTTCGTCGGCGCGATGTTGGCCGGCATGTTGGCCAACCGGCTGATCCAGACAGTTCGGCGTTAAAAGGGATGGGTTGACCGGGCCGGGCGGAGGCCGCAGCATTGCCGCACGCCACGACGAGGAACCTGACATGACAGCCCGCGAAGACCTGCGCCGCACCGGTGCGGAGATTAGAGCGCAATTGGGACTGGGAGAACGGGCCACCGACGACCTCATGCCGGGGCTACCCGGCCTGATCGACGAAGTGGTGTTCGGCCGGGTCTGGGCACGCCCCGGCCTGGCGCTCGACGACCGGATGCTGGCGACGCTGTCGGCCCTCACCTGTACGCAACGCCTCCCGCAATTGGCGGATTTCGTCGGCGCGGCCCTCCATATCAACATGAGCCCCCGTTTGATCCAGGAAGTGATGCTCCACTGCACGATGTACACCGGATTTCCCACGGCGCTGAACTCGCTGGAGGTCGTCCGCACGGTACTCAGCGATAAGGGCATCCCGCAACCGATCGAAGACCTGGCCGAAGCGGATCTCGACGAACTCCTATCGATGGGCCAAGAAATGATGCAAACGTTGCACGGCGAGCGGTCACAGGACGGCTATGCGGCGCCGGACTCGGCGGCCAGCGGACTCTACTCAACCGCCATCGATTTCCTCTATGGCGAGGTCTGGAACCGCCCCGGCATTACCGTGCGGCAGCGCATGATCTGTTCGGTCGCGGCCTTTACCACCACCGGTCTGGAATCGCAGCAGCGCAAATTCTTCCGCTCGGCCATGAATGTGGGCCTATCCCGCACGGAGATTCTCGAAGCTATCTCCCAGACCGGCCCCTATTCCGGCTTCCCGCAAGCCTTCAACGCCCTCGCCGTCGCGGAAGAAGTCCTGCCCGAGTAGGCCTTTCGCCGCGCAACACCGCGATTTTGCCAATCAAATGCAAACGCCTAGTATTGGCCGCGCAACACAGGCGCAAGGGTGCAGCGATCTGCAGAGGATACTTGAATGACGGGCGGTAACAGTTTCAACGCGAAAGACGAATTGCAGGTCGGCGGCAAGCGCTACGCCTATTTCAGCTTGCCGAAGGCAGAGGCCGCGGGCCTCGCCGGGGTGGGCCGGTTGCCCTATAGCCTGCAGGTGTTGCTGGAGAACGCGCTTCGCAAGGAAGACGGCGAAACCGTCGGCCGGGACAGCATCGAGGCCTTCTCGACCTGGGCCGATAAAGCCACCAACCCGGCGGAGATCAACTTCTTCCCGACCCGCATCATGCTGCACGACGTCTCGGGCATACCGCTGCTCACCGATCTCGCGGCCATGCGCGAACATATGGCGGCGATCGGCGAAGACCCGGATATCGTCAACCCGGTCCGGCCGCTGGATTTCATCATGGACCACTCGGTCGTCGTGGACGTGGCCGGCCAGGCGGACGCCCTGACGCAAAACTTGAAGACCGAGTTCGAGCGCAATACGGAACGCTATCGCGTCGCGAAATGGGCACAGAAAGCGTTTCGCAATACCCGCGTGCTGCCGCCCGGCCTCGGCATCTGTCATCAGATTAATCTGGAATCGCTGGCGCGTGTGGTTTGGTCCGAGGACGACGCCGAGCACGGGTTGGTCGCGTTCCCGGACAGCTTGCTGGCTTGCGACAGCCACACGCCCATGATCAACGCGCTGTCCGTCCTTGGCTGGGGGATCGGCGCGATCGAGGCGCTGTCGGCGACCATGGGCGAGCCGGTCAGCATGGTGATGCCCGACGTCGTCGGCGTGCGTTTGGTGGGCCGCCTGCGCGAAGGCGCGACGACCACCGACTTGGTCCTGGCGATGACGCGGACGCTCCGCGAACACGGCGTGGTGCAGAAATTCGTGGAGTATATCGGCCCGGGCCTGGATCACCTCAGCCTGCCCGAACGCGCGACCCTGGCCAACATGGCGCCGGAATACGGTGCGAGCGTCGGCTTCTTCCCGACCGATGCGGAAACCCTGAACTTCCTGCGCCTGACCGGGCGCGGCGATCAGGTTCCCCTGGTCGAGGCCTATTGCAAGGCGCAGGGCCTGTGGCGCGACGATAGCGTGGACCGCGCCTATTCCGACGTCATCGAGTTCGACGTGAGCCAGGTGGAAGCCAGCCTCGCGGGCCCGAAACTGCCGCAGAGCCAGGTCCCGTTGAGCCAGGTGCACCTGTCGGCGAAGGACGCGCTCGGCAACGGGAAGGCGAACGGCAACGCGGCAGCGGGAACGCTGCGCGACGGCGACATCGTCATCGCGTCGATCACCTCCTGCACCAACACGTCCAACCCCAACGTCATGCTGGCGGCGGGCTTGCTCGCGAAGAAGGCCCGCGAGAAAGGACTGACGCCGAAACCCTGGATAAAGACATCGTTGTCGCCCGGATCGCGCGCCGTCGGGGATTACCTGACGAATGCCGGGTTGATGGCGCCATTGGAGGAGCTGGGCTTTCACGTCACCGGCTACGGCTGCATGACCTGCTGCGGCGGCTCGGGCGCCCTGCCGGACGACATCGTCGACGACATCACGGCCAACGACTTGAGCGTGGCCGCCATTCTGTCCGGCAACCGCAACTTCGAAGGCCGGATTCACCCGAATGTCGATCTCGCCTATCTTGGTGCGCCGCCGTTGGTCATCGCCTACGCGCTGTTCGGCACCATGTTGGGCGATATCACCACCGAACCGCTGGGCGAAGATCAAGACGGCAACCCCGTCTATCTGAAGGACATCTGGCCGAGCGCCGAGGAAATCGACGACACCGTCCGCCGCTACGTGACCCAAGACCTGTTCGCGGACCGCGATATGACCAAGACCGAAGGGTCCGCGCTGTGGGACGCGATCGACCCGGGCGACGGCGGCGCTTACGCCTGGGACGACGACAGCACCTACATCCTGAAGCCGCCCTTCCTGGAGACGGCGGACAAACAGAAGTTCACCGGTGATATCGAGGGTGCCGCCGTTCTCGCGATGCTCGGCGACAACGTCACGACGGATCATATCTCGCCCGGCAGCCGCATCCTGGAAGGCAGCGTGGCCGGCGACTACCTCTCGGCCCGCGGTGTCGCCCCCTTGGACTACAGCGGCTTCCTGCAACGCCGGGCCAACCACGAAGTCATGATGCGCGGGTCGTTCAACAATCCGCGCATCCAGAACGAAATGACGCCGGACCGCCTCGGCGGCTGGACCGTGCATCAGCCGTCCGGCGAGATCATGACGATCTTCGACGCGCATGAACGTTACGAAAACGAGGGCCGGCCCCTGGTCGTTGTCGCGGGCCGCGAATACGGCACCGGCTCGTCGCGCGATTGGGCCGCCCGGGGACCGCATCTGCTGGGCGTGCGGGCGATCATCGCCGAGAGCTTCGAGCGCATCCACCGCAGCAACCTCGTCGGCATGGGCGTTCTGCCGCTGCAGTTTCAGGACGGCGACGGCCGCGCGTCGCTCGGCCTGGACGGGACGGAAGCCGTCGACATCACCGGTTTCGACGGCGGCATCGGCGTCAACCAAGACGTGTCCGTGACGTTCACCAAACCCGACGGCACGGTCGTAGAGACGCACGTCCTCTGCCGCCTCGACACCGCCCGCGAAGTCGGCTGGTTCGAAGCCGGCGGCGTGATGCCCTTCGTGCTGGAACGGTTTAGCGGGGCCGGGGCTGAGGCATGCGGCTAAGCAAGAACGTCAAGTTCAAGTCGGCCGCAACCCCTCCCGCACCGGGGACAGATCGGCCGCTGTTACGCCGAGGTCTTCGATCTCGGCCGGCAGCACTCTGCCGCGTGACAACGCTGCGGTAACACGCCCCAAGGCAGGCGCGGTTTGGATGCCGTAGCCGCCCTGCCCCGCCAGCCAGAAGAAGCCGGGTGCCGCCGGATCGAAACCGGCGACCGGCGTCTTGTCGGCGACGAAGGACCGCAAGCCGGCCCATTGGTGCGACACGCGGTCGACCGTCATCGTCGTTGCCGTCTGGATGCGGTCGATCGCGATGGCGATGTCGAGCTCTTCGGGCTGCACGTCACAGGGCGGCATCGGGGTCTCGTCGGCCGGGGAGCCCATCACTTTCCCGGCCTCGGGTTTGAAGTAGAATTCCTCGTCGACATCGATGGTCAACGGCCAGGAATCGATGTCCGTGCGCGGTGGCGCATCGAAAACGACCGCCGTCCGCCGCTTCGGCACCAAGCCGATCGGGTCGATGCCCGCCAGCGCGGCGAGGTCGTCGCACCACGCCCCGGCAGCGTTGACGACGACCGACGCGGTCCACGTACCGCCGGGCGTCCCGACCGACCACTCCGCACCGGCGCGGTTGAGGGTCAGCACCTCGGCCTCGGTCCAGATCTCGCCGCCGTGATCGCGGATACCGCGCACGAAACCCTGGTGGAGCGCGTGCACATCGATATCCATGGCGTCGGGTTCCAAGACCGCACCGGCGACGTAGTCCGGCCGCAACACCGGCAGGATCGAGCATGCCTCGGCCGCATCAATGCGGCGGACGGAGTCGACGAATTGCCGACCTTCTTCCGCAGCCCGGTCAAGCGCCGCGAGTTGATCGTCACGGCCGATGAACATGGCGCCGCGCGGCCCCAACAACGCATGATCGGCGAACCCGTCGGGCGGCGCGGTGAAGAAGTCGTGCCCGGCCACGGTCAAGGCGCGGACCGCAGCGCTGCCGTATGCCTGCGTGTAGATCGCCGCCGATCGGCCGGTGGTGTGGTAGGCGAGCGAGGATTCGCGCTCGAGCAACAGCACACGGCCGTGCCGCGCCAGGAAATAGCCCGCCGACACCCCGGCGATGCCGCCGCCGACAACGATGTAATCGAAACTGTCGCTCACACCAGCACGCTTCTTAATCGCTTCATGATCCGGGTGGTCGAATGGTAGGTTTGGCCCGCCCTGATCGTTTAGTGGCAAGACATTCCGATCCGAGGGTCGGATTTCGTTGGGTTCGATTCCCGCTCAGGGCACTCATCGTATTTTTGCGACCGGATACTGCCGCCCAAGACTATACCCCCGCGCCCCAACCGGATCATCCAAGGAACTCGCATGCGCCTCGCCATCATCAACGACTACCAGAAACTCGCCGAAGAAACCGCCGAATGGGCAAAACTGCCGTCCGACATCTCGGTCGACGTCTATCAAGACCGGCTGTCCGACGCCGAGGAAGCGGCGAAACGGCTTGCCCCATACGACATTGTCGTCACCGCGCGCGAGGAAACCCGGTTCGACCGGGACTTGGTCGAACAGTTGCCGAACCTGAAACTCCTCGTCACCCACGGCCAGCGGAATGCGGCGCTCGACCTCGACGCGCTGACAGGCCAGGGCGTGACCGTCACCGGCACCGGGTACGGGTTTCCGAACGGCACGGTGGAAACCGCCTGGGGCCTCATCCTCGGCCTCGCGAAACATATTCCCCTGGAGGACCAGGGCGTGCGCAACGGCGACTGGGGCCTCGCCCTGCCACGCGGCCTGACCGGCAAGACGCTGGGCGTGCTCGGCCTCGGCCGGCTCGGCGGCGGCGTCGCCCGGGTAGGGCAGGCGCTCGACATGGAGGTGATCGCGTGGAGCGAGAACCTGACGGAAGAACGCTGTGCGGAACTCGGCGTCACACGCGTCGATAAGGAAGAGCTGTTCAAACAGTCGGACGTCCTGTCGGTCCATGTGGTCTTGAGCGACCGGTCCCGCGGGCTGGTTGGGGCGTCGGAAATCGGCCTGATGAAGCCGACGGCTTGGTTGATCAATACGTCGCGCGGTCCCATCGTCGACGAGGCCGCCTTGATCGACGCACTGGAAACCGACCGCATCGCCGGCGCCGGGCTCGACGTCTACGACATCGAACCCCTGCCCGCCGGCCACAAGCTCCGCTCCCTGCCCAACACGGTGTTGACCCCGCATATCGGCGGCCGCACCTACGAGAATTTCGCCGCCCGTTATCAGGACAGCCTGGAAGACGTGCTGGCCTGGCTCGACGGCAACCCGATCCGCGTAATCGCCGCACCGGATTAGTCGCGACCGATGCGCGCGCCTGGTATGCTGCCGGGCAGATGCAATACACAAACGGAAAAGGCGGACCAAACTCATGAAACTCATCGGCGGATATGGATCGCCCTTCGTGCGGCGCGTGGCGGTCAGCCTCAATTTCCTCGGGTTCGACTGGCAACAGGAAGCCGTTTCGGTCTTCGACAGTCCCGACCCGGTCAAGAAACATAATCCGCTGGTGCGTGTGCCCACCGTCGTGCTCGACGATGGCGAAGCGTTGGTCGAGAGCTACGCGATCCTCGACGCGCTGGACGACATGGCGGGCGAAGGGAAGCGGCTGATCCCCGCCGGCGGGGCCGAGCGCCGGGCCGTGATGCAGACCACCGCCGTCGGCACCGGCACGATGGACAAAGCGGTGTGGGCCTATTATGAGGGCCGGTTCCATCCGGCGGAGAAGGTCCACGAGCCGTGGGTCGAGCATAACGACGGTCAGGTGATGGGCGGTCTCGGCCATCTCGACGCCTGCGCGGCAAAGGCCGGCGACAACTGGCTTGCCGGTACCGACCGGATCAGCCAAGCCGACGTCAGCGCCACGGTCGCCATCACCTTCGCCAACCGCGTCCGGCCCCACCTCAATGTCATGGATAAATTCGCGAACCTCGCGGGTTTTGCCGCACGCTGCGAGGCGATGGAAGAGTTCTCCAGCGTCGCGCCGTAACGAGGATCGGCCTTAGAAGATACCCGCGTCCACGCCGTAGGCCATGGCCGCGCCGATCTCCCGGCACTGGCCGACGAAGTCTTCCTGCCAGTCCCCACGGCAGACGACCGGCTCCTGCACCGCGCGCCAGCGGAGGCCGGTGACGATCGTCTCGACACCGCGCCGCGTGCCGGTGCCGTCATGCCCCGCCCGGATATAGAGGCAATACGGCAGCCCCTGGGTTTCCTCCAGGACCGGGTAATAGGTCCGGTCGAAGAAATCCTTCAACGCGCCGCTCATGTAGCCGAGATTCTCGGTGGTGCCGAGAATGATCGCGTTCGCCGCCAGGACATCGTCCGGTCCCGCATCGAACGGGCTGAGCGCGGTCACGTCGACAGCAAGACCGTCGTCCGATTGCGCGCCTTCGACCACGGCGTCCCGGAGCCGCCGTGTGTTTTTAGAAGGTACGTGTGCCACGATGAGAAGCCGTTTGTTCGGCATGATGCGACCGAGTGTCCCGTGTAGACCGGTCCGATGCAAGCGGCGGTCGTTAGGCCGCCAACAGGGCGTCGATCTCCTTGAGGTTTTCCGCCGTCAGCTTCCACCGGATCGCGCCGGCGTTGGCCGCCATTTGCTCGGGCTTGGACGCGCCGCAAATGATGCTGGCGATCGACGGTTGCGCGGCAAGCCAGGAGACCGCCAACGTCAAGATGTCGTAGCCGTGGTCACCGGCGTAGGTTTCGAGGCTTTCCAGGAGATCGAAATCCGCCGCGGCGAGATTGGCGTCCCCGGCAAGGCGGCTGCCCGCGGGCGCGTCGCTATCCCGCCGGTATTTGCCGGTGAGCAGGCCGCGCGCGATCGGGTAATACGGCAGGAGACCGATGCCGTTTTTCTCGCAGACCGGAATGAGGTCCGCCTCGATCCCGCGCTCCAGCATGTTCCAGGCGTTCTGCGCCGTGACGAACCCCTTGAGGCCCGCTTTCTCTGCGGCATCGACCGCGTCCTGCATCTGCCCGCCGGTGTAATAGGAGCAACCGTAGTAGCGAATCTTGCCCGCGGACACGAGGTCTTCCAGCGCGCCCAGCGTGTCGGACAGCGGCGTGTCGGGATCGGGACGATGCTGCTGATACAGGTCGATCCGGTCGGTCTGCAGCTGCTTGAGGCTCTTCTCGACGGCAACGCGAATATTCTCCGGCGATCCTTTCGGCTTGCCGTCCACATGCGTATGGGAATGCCCGAACTTGGTCGCGAGAAATACCTTGTCGCGCTTTCCCTTCAGCCCGGTCCCCATGAAGCGCTCGGACGCGCCGTCGCCATAGGTCTCCGCCGTATCGAAAAAGTCGATACCCGCGTCGATCGCGGCGTCCAGCACCGCATGCGTGCCCTTCTCGTCTACCCGGCGGCCGAAGGCGTTGCACCCAAGCCCCACCAACGACACGTTCAACCCGCCTTCGCCACCAATCGTACGCCTATCCATGTTAAGTCCAGTTCCTTTGTTGCGGGTTACGCCGATCTCCAAAGAGACGGAGTCAGCGGCTGTTTCGACGCGCACTCATTTCAGAATGACAACCATCGGGCCATATCCCCTCTTTTGCGCATGTTTAAGCGGGATAACGCCCTCCCGGTCGGCGATCGTCTTGTCGGCGCCCGCATCGACGAGGGCACGCACGGTCGCGACATGCTGCGCTCCACCGTCACCAAGAATGACCGCCTCGATCAGGGCTGTCCAACCAAGGTTGTTAATGTGATCCAAAGGAGCGCCGGCGGCGATCAACGCTTTGACAACGCCGGCATGGCCGAGATGTGCAGCGGCGATCAACGCCGTGCCGTCATACGGGCTCGTCACCGCCTTCGGGTCACCGCCAAGTTTGATCGCCAGATTTACCATCCGCACATCGTTCCTGACGGCGGCAATGGTGACGACGTCATAGGTATCAGAGTCGAAGGCCTTGATGTCAGCCCCGCCCGCCACGAGAGCGTGGAGTGTTTCATACCCACCGGCATGAGCTGCAATATGGACCGCCGTTCGGCCGTAGCCGTCGCGTTGGTCGGGGTCTGCCCCTTTTTTCAACAACGCGCTTACCGCCGCTGCATCGTTGCGGTGGGCAGCTGCGTGAAGGCCATCGTATTTAGAGACTTCCTGGTCGCTTGGCGGCACCTGCGCAAACGCCGTGGACCAAGATAGTCCGGCCAATACGAAAAACGCGATCGCGATTGCATTTTTCATTCTGCTTTCCTGAGGCTCCTGTCGGGCCTGCGATGCAACGGATCTTACAATCTTAACCGTCGAGCGAAGCCGGCGGTATTCGCGGCCTAATCCAGGTCGCTCGCGGCATGCCGTTCCGGGACCCGCTCGTCTTCCGGGCCAGAGGTCTTGTTGACCCGCCGGCCGCGTTGCACCGCGGGCCGCGCCTGAATCTCGGACGCCCAACGCACCACGTTCTTGTAAGAGGCCACATCGAGGAATTCCGCCGCCTCATAGGCATTGTTCAACACCAGGTTCCCGTACCAGGCATAGGTCGCGATGTCGGCGATGTTGTAGTCGTCGCCGCAGAGATAACGCCGCTCCGCCAGGTTCCGGTCCAGCACGTCGAGCTGCCGTTTCGTTTCCATCGTGAAGCGGTTGATCGGATACTCGAACCGCTCCGGCGCGTATTTGTAGAAATGCCCGAAGCCGCCGCCGAGATAGGGCGCGCTGCCCATTTGCCAGAACAGCCAGGAGAAGCACTCCGCCCGCGCCGACGGGTCGTGCGGCAGGAAGGCATCGAACTTTTCCGCCAGATACAGCAGGATCGCGCCGGACTCGAACACACGCGTCGGCGGCGATGTGCTCTGGTCCAGCAATGCGGGGATTTTCGAGTTCGGATTTATCTTCACGAATCCGCTGCTGAACTGATCGCCCTCACCGATCTTGATCAGCCAGGCATCGTACTCCGCGTCCTCCTTGCCGAGTGCGAGTAGCTCCTCGAACATCACCGTGACCTTGACGCCATTGGGTGTCGCCAGCGAGTAAAGCTGATGCGGATGCTCGCCGCGCGGCAGTTCCTTCTCATGCGTCGCCCCGGCAATCGGCCGATTGATCTTCGCCCATTCGCCGCCGCTCTCGGCGTCCCATTTCCAAACTCTCGGCGGGGTATAGCTGGATGAATCGGCCATGCGTTCAGAATCCTCATTGTCGAATTGATTGGGACCGCGTAAGCGGGAATGGAAGGTGGATCAGGCGTTCAACCGGACCACCTGCAAGATATCTGGTGCATACACGGTATTACGTCAATGCCGGTGCCGCTTACGAAAAATGGCGCGCCAGACTACGATGTGCTTGCTCTATCTGCATCGGTTCCAGCGTCAAATCAGCTTCGACGGACCACGGTGACGGTCCCTGCATTTCCTGGAAGTTGAGGCGAAGCGTTACATGTCCCAGGGAGTCGGCAGTAGCGGAAATCGCGAACTCCCCCTCCAAGGACGCCCAGGTCAACGCGCCCTTCCAGCCCCGCCACCGATCGACCATCGTCTTGAACAGATCGACAAGACCAGCGGCATCGGCACCGCCGATGTCCGAGAAAAGCGCCACCTTTGCCGTGACTTGCAAAGCCGGACTCTCGAAGGAAACCGCGACGGAATTTCGATCGTAGTCGAAGAGCTTCAATGTCGCGGCCGGATCGGCCGACGAAATCTCAACCGCATCCATGACAAGCGTCCCTGATGCCCGGTTCACGGGCCCGCCACAACCATACGCGACCTGCAAAGGAAGTTCATAGCAATATCGAAACGCCGGTCGGACTACGAAACTCAATCCGGTCAAATCACAACTACCGCGCGCGCTTACCCTGGAAATCGGGCGTGCGCTTTTCGCGGAAGGCGTTGCCGCCCTCCTTCGATTCTTCGGTCAGGTAATACAGCGACGTGGCCTCGAAGCCGAGCGCGGCGATGCCGCGGATATGGTCGGTGTCGGCGTTGAAGCTGCGCTTCGCGATGGCGATGGCGGTGGGGCTGCGCTCGGCGATTTCGGCGCACCATTGATCGACCTCGGCGTCGAGTTGGTCGTCCGGCACCACCTTGTTCACCAGGCCCATGGCCTCCGCTTCCTTCGCGGTGTAGCGGCGGCAGAGATACCAGATTTCGCGCGCCTTCTTCTCGCCGACCACGCGCGCCAGATAGGCGGTGCCGAAGCCGGGATCGACCGAGCCAACCTTCGGGCCGACCTGGCCGAAGATCGCGCTTTCCGCAGCGATTGTCATGTCGCAGACCGTCGCCAGCACATTGCCGCCGCCGATCGAGTAACCGCGCACCTTGGCGATCACCGGCACCGGCACCTCGCGCATGGCCGCGTGGATTTCCTCGACCGGGACCTTCAGGATGCCGCGTCCCTGCCGCTCGCCCGATCCCTTGGATTGCTGGTCGCCGCCGGTGCAGAACGCACGGTCCCCCGCGCCCGTCAGCACGATGGCGCAATTGTCGCGGTTCCAACCGCCGCGCTTGAGGGCGTCGATCAATTCCTCATAGGTCTGCGCCCGCAGGGAATTGTACCGCTCCGGCCTGTTCAGGGTGATCGTGGCGACGCGGTTCTTCTCTTCGAACAGAATGTCTTCGTATTCCATGGATTGTCTCGCTTTTCGGTCGGGCGGTTTGGACGCAGAGTTGCCTAGCACTCTATCCGCCGGACAATACGGCGGGCAAATAGGACGCGGCGCGCACGCGATACCGGACGGGACGGGCGCACCTAACGGCGAGACGCCATCGCCTGGGCTTGCCGGATTTGATATTCGGTCATGCGGTCCGCAACGGCGTCCCGGCGGTCCCGCGCCCAAACGCTGCCCCCCGATGCCGCAAGGTCGAGCCAATACCACGCCTTGACCCTGTCCAGATCGACGCCGCGGCCGCGGCTATAGAAGTCACCAATATTGAGCTGGGCAATGACATGGCCGCGTACAGCGGCGGTGCGGTACCAATGCGCGGCACGGCGGTCATCGCGCGGCACGCCGAGCCCCGCCTCGTAGAGCCCGGCAAGAGCGACCTGCGCCGCCGCATCGCCTTGCTCCGCAAGGCGCACCCATTCGGCATAGGCGACACGATACCGACCCGCATCGTAGGCCGCCAGGGCTTTCATGAAATCGGCGCGGGCAGGCACACACCCGAATAGGACGATGAGAAATGCGGCGGCGATCAATCGCATCGGATCACCCATCGGAAGTAAAGCGGGGGACGGGCGCCGCGAAACCCCGTCCCCCTAAAGCCGAGAGAATACCGCTTTAGCGATACTCTTCCGGCAAGAACAACATGGAATCCTGTTCCTCGGCCACGGCGGCGTGGCATTCGATACAGAACTGCATGTTTTTGGCATTACGCCCTTTGGTCTCACCGAAGAACGACCCGTTCGGCATGACCATGGCGTATTTCCAGTCACCGCTTGCCGTGTTCCAGCCGGCGTTCATCTTGCGCATGATGAACAGCGGCCCGACCCCGACCTTGCCGTCAGGCGTTACGGTGAAGCTGTCTTTGAACAGATAGGCCCCCTCGGGCATTCGGCCGGCCTTTTCGAACTTGCCGTAGGCAGACGCCGTTGCGTTGGCATAGTTCTGTACGAAACGGCCGCCATGGGTCGCGGATTGATAGGCGACCTTGCTGTAGCGTTTAGTGCTGGCGTAGTTCGCCGCCGACGCGATCCCGGACTTGGCATAGGCTGCCGTCATCTCGGTGATGATGCAGTCATACGCCGCTTTGGCTTCGGCCGACGACAGTTCGACCGGAGCCGCGCCGCCACAGGGATTGCAAGGATTGGCCGCACCGCAGGGATTGCATGGGTTCTTTGCGGCGCAAGGATTACAGGGATTTTTCGCCGCACAGGGATTGCAGGCCCGCTTGGCCGCACACGGATTGCAGGGATTCTTCGCCGCGCAAGGGTTACACGCTTTTTTGGCGGCACAAGGGTTACACGCCTTCGCGGCGCACGGGTTGCAGGCTTTCTTCGCCGCGCACGGATTGCAAAGCGCCGCTTTCTGCAGGCGCGGGATAACGCAGCGCGCGCTATACGCCGCCGCACCCCCACCACACGGATTGCAGGCGCCGCAGGGGTTGCAAGGGTTCTTCGCAGCACAGGGATTGCAGGCCCGCTTGGCCGCACACGGATTGCAGGGATTCTTCGCCGCGCACGGGTTACAGGCTTTCTTGGCTGCACATGGGTTGCAGGCCTTTTTGGCGGCGCATGGGTTACAGGCGGCACGCGCCTTGCACGGGTTCTTCGCCGCGCAAGGATTGACCGCCCGCTTCACCGCGCATTTGGCTGCGCACAGGCTCTTGGCCGCACACGGGTTTACAACACGCTTCGCCGCACAGGGGTTGGCCTGCGCCGTGCTGATCGTGATCGACCCGCCGGCAACGGCGCCTGCGACACCCAGGGCCACGGCAACCGGAATGACGGTCGACGACCGCATCTTCGCCTTCAACTGCATAAATCCCTCCAATGGGCGGCTCGACATGATGCGGCCACGCCCTACGTTTTTTTGGTTAAGCCTCGGTAGCCTAATGCTCTTTGTCTCCCATGGTGGCTCAATCTTGGTCACGTGGTTGTGAAGCGATGCCTAAACCCAGGCGCGGCCCTACGCCGCAACAAAAACCACTGGCGTTTGATGCAATTTTGAATGTATTTGTTTACCCGAGAAGAAAATCAGGTGGTTTCCCTGGCTTTCCCCTCGCCGCCCTTGGGGCTGGCTGCGACGGCGGACCAGGAACCGAAACAGGAGAACGGAATGACACGCTCGACAAAAGGACTGATCGCCTGCGCTGCGATCGCTGGTTTCATGATCGCAAGCCCCGCCTTCGCGGCGGAAGGCGATGTCGCTAAAGGCGAGAAAGCCTATAAAACCAAATGCAAAAGTTGCCATGCGGTCAAACCGAACGTGAAACGGGTAGGCCCCTCCCTGTTCGGTGTTATCGGCCGGAAATGCGGCACGGCACCCAAGGTCCGTTTCTCGAAAGGCTACAAGGCTGCGTGCGAAGCAAAGTCGTTCACGTGGGACGCAGCGATGATCGACGAATACATCAAGGATCCGAAAGCCTTCATGTCGAAGCAAGCGGGCAAAAAGGTCTCGTCGCCGATGGCCGCCGTGAAGATTAAGAAGGAAGCGCGCCGCGCCAACATCCTCGCGTATCTGAAGACCCTCAAGTAAATCGGTGGGATCAGGGCGGCAGCGTCAGCCGCTGCCCGTCCCAACGCCTGCTCAGCACCAGCATGCATAGGCCCGCAAGCGCGGACATGAGCGTCATCATCAAATAGGACTGAGCGCCGAACTCCGCGTAGGCCAATCCGGACAACGGCACGGCGATCGCGATGGCCGCCCCCATGGCGAGCGCGTTGTACAGACTTTGCGCCGTGGCCGACATGCCGGCCGGCGCCGCCTGCGACACGAAGCTCATCGCCGCGAGATGCCCCGCCCCGAAGGTCAGCGCGTGCAACGCTTGCGCCACAACCAGAACCGCCAAGTCGTTGCTCACCGCAAGCAAAGTCCAGCGTACGACGCCGGCGACCGCGGCCAGCGCCATCAAGGGCATCAATCCGAAACGGCCGATCAGCCGTGCGCCGACGGCGAACAGGATGATCTCCGCCACGACGCCCTCGGCCCACAGCAGGCCGATGACCTGTTCGCTGATGCCGGCATCGCGCCAATTCAAGGTGCCAAAGGCGTAGAGCACTGCGTGGCTGCCGGAATTCAGCGACATCGCCGCGATAAACAGCAGCATGACCGGGTGCAGCGCCAGCCGCCAGACCACGCCGCGCTGTCCTTGCTGTGCCTTTTCCGCCCGCGTGTCGGGCAGGATGCAGGCAACCGCCACGGCGGACGCGGCGAGCGCCAGGATCGCCCAAAGGATCGCATCCTCGCCCCACCGCGCCAACAATACGCCGCCCAAGAAAGACGTCAGGATAAAACTCACCGATCCCCAGAGCCGGACCCGGCCATAATCCGTGTAGCCGCGCGATGCATTCAGCATTGTCAGGCTGTCGCCGACCGGATTCACCGCGCTGTTGAAAACCGCGATAACCATGGCCACGGCTAGGATCTGCCAGAACCCGTCGGCATACAGGTACACCGAGTATCCGGTTGCCACGCCTGTCAGCAATAGAATGACCAGCCGCTTCCGCTCGCCGCGGCGGTCGGCGAATTGCGCGATCATCGGCGTCGTTCCGATGCTGATCCACCGCCCGACCGACAGGACGAGCCCGATCTC
Organism: Alphaproteobacteria bacterium; assembly: GCA_965228425.1. Lineage (GTDB taxonomy): Bacteria > Pseudomonadota > Alphaproteobacteria > UBA8366 > UBA8366 > JAJFJD01. Next base: position 3,423,171 of record OZ245815.1, read on the forward strand.
GACCGGCCCCAGGCCCCGGCTCTGCAGCCATACCGGCCAGAACGGCATGACGACGCCCACCAAAGCGAAGACGGCAAAATAGTAAGCAGACAATCGAGACGATAGCCATGCCGGCCGCTTATCGGTCATCGAGCGGCGGAACGGGTGGTCACGAGATCGAGCCGACGCCGTAGGACCCCGTCAGCAACTCGCCCTCGGCAAACCGGCTCAGCCGGTAGCCGCTGATATCCACATCGGTCGTCTGGCCCAGAATGGTCTGCGCCAATACCTTGCCGACCATCGGCGACAGTTTGAAGCCGTGGCCCGAGAAGCCGTATGCGATGTGCAATCCGTCGATCTCGTCCACCGGCCCCAGGACCGGATTCCAGTCGGGCGGGATGTCGTAGGGCCCGCACCAGGAATCGACCAGCTGCGCGTTGGCGAAATCGGGCATCCGGTGCGCGATCTGCCCGCCCTGAAGCAACACGAAATCATCGGAAACGTTCTCGTCCAGGGATTCAACCCGGTCCAGCGGATCGCCGTGATCGCCGGTTCCCACCAGCACGACGCCGCCCGACGCCGGGCGGAAATACATCTTGTTCTCCACCGTCATGTCTTTGACGATCGGCAATTCCCGGTCATAGGGCTCGTCGGTTTTAAACGTCAAGACGATGTGTTTCGACACCTCAAGCGGCAGGTGAAGATCAAGCCACCCCGCCAATGCCGCGGTCCATGGCCCGATGGCAAACAGTACCGTTCCGGCTTCGATGTCGCCGTCCGCGGTCTTGACGCCGGTTACCCGGTCGGCGTCGCGCATCACGCCGGTGACCTGCGTCTCGGTCAGAACATCGACGCCTTTGGCCCGGGCACCGGCCACAAAACCCGACGTGGTCAAATACGGATCGGCATAGCCGGACACCGGCTCGTAGCCGATCACGGCGGCATCGTCCACGTTGAGACGGGGATGGAACTCCCGCGCCTGCTCCTTTGATATCTCATAGGTTTCCGCGCCGACACCCGACTGCATATTTAGGTTCTGCGATACCGAATCGGCCATATTTTCGTCTGCGACGATGATATAGCCGGATTCGACCCATCCGCTGGACGCATCTTCAACGCCGACATACTCCGGAAAATTCCGGAAAATCTCATGCCCTTTGACCGTCAATTCGGTATTGGTCGGTATCGAATAATGGCTGCGGCAGATCGCACAGGACTTGGCCGTGCCGCCGGTACAGATTTGTCCCTGTTCGATCAATAGGACGGAGCCCGCCCCAAGGGCGCTGAGATGGAACGCGCTGGACGCACCCACTACACCGCCCCCAACGACGATAGTGTCGTAGGATTTGTTCTTCATTTTGTGCCTGCCTGATAGCGCATCAGCGAAGTGATTGACGTGAAGTGCGATGAAAGCGCAATGCGGCGGAAAGGAAAAGAAATTAAACCGCCGGAATGGTCGGAAACGACTGAGAAAAACAGGGGCGAGCGCAATTAAAATAAGAACTACCCTGACCGGATAGTTTTTCCCTAACACTCTGAGAGAAAACCATTAATTGCCGAGGACCCGGATCGATGGAAATCAACTCCGGTTACGCCGTCGTTTTGTATACGGTAGGATAAAACCCAACAAAACCCGGGCAGAGGGAAGCGCAACGAATGGCTAAATCAAGTTCGAGTACAGAGGACGCCGTCGCCGCCGCGGGCGGCAGCATCGACCAAATCCGTGAAATCCTGTTCGGCTCGGCACAACGGCAAATAGATACGCGGTTAGCGCAGTCTGACAAGGCGATGAAAAAGGCCGCCGCGGAGGCCGAGGACCGACTATCAGACGTTAAAAACGATCTGATCGGGCGGCTCGGCACGCTCGACACGAATCTCGAGACACAGATCGGCGAAGTCCTGGAGAAGCTGGAGAAGGCGCAGGCCGACATAGAGCAAAAACTGCAGGCCGCCCAAAAAGAACTGTCCGACAATATGGCCGCTCTCGAGAAGCAGTTGCGCCAGGAACTCGCAGACCAGTCTCAGGATCAACGGCGGCGGCTCAAGGAAGTCCAGGATGACCTCGACGGTGCGGTCGCACGGCTGGAAGACGAAAAAACCGGCAATCAGGATCTCGGCAACTACTTGATGGAGATCGGTCTTCGCTTGCGGGGCGACCAAGGCCTTGACGCGATCCAGGCGTCGATCAGCGCCAATATGGACGGCGACGGTGAATCGAAAGCCTGAGAATGAGAGCCCCCGAGGAAGAACTCAAGCATCTACTCCTCGCCCCCGAGCTTGCCCTTCTAAAGCGAATACAGCGGCGGTGCGACGCGCTCCAACTGCGCGTCGGTGACGACCCTGCGCTGAAAGACAGCGTCCGCGGCGTCATCGTCGAGGTGCTGCGTGAATCCGGCATACAGGAACACGACCGCCTCTCCGCCGCGCTCGCCCCCTTGATCGTTTCGAGCATGCGGCAGGAAATCCGCAATTCCCGCGATATGATGGTCGATGCGTTGTATCCGATTACCGGCCAACTGGTGAAGGCCGCCGTCCGGAACGCGTTCAACGAACTCCTCGAAACCATTAACACCAAGCTCGACGAAGGCTTCTCAGTCGACCGCTGGCGCGCGAAGATTCAATCGAAGATCACCGGCACCTCGGAAGCGGAAATTCTGCTGCGCCGCAATCCGCCCTTCGATATCGAGGAGATTTACGTCATCCACCGTCCTACCGGCCTGCTGATCGAACGCGTCGGCGCGACCGAAGAGCCTGGAGATGACGAGAGCGGCGTCGACAGCGAACTCGTCAGCGGGCTCCTGACCGCCATCATGGATTTCACGCGCGATGCCTTCAGTGACGAAAAAGGGGGAGAGTTGCGGACGCTCACGTTCGGAGAATCCCAACTCTTTCTCCGGACGTCCGCCAACGCCATTCTCGCCGCTAAGACCACGGGGACACCGCCGCCCCGCTTCGAGGCCGCCCTGCAGCGGGCCTTCCTGTCGATCCTGGAGCGCTGGAACGACTTCCTCGCATCCTTCGACGACGACGTGAAGGAAGATCAAAAGGCGTCGTTCGACGACGATCTGGACGAGCGGTTTCGTGACCTGCTGCGGGCCCGCAGAAAGAACTTCCGGGGCGGCGCATTCCGGGCCTATGCGGTTATCGCGGTCGTGTTCCTGCTGATCGCCGCTTGGCCGGCCTGGGCGACCTACCAGTATTATCGGGCGCAGGCCATCGAGAACAACGCGCGGAGCGTCGTCGAGAGCCAGGACGCGCTATCCGGCTATCCGATCGACATCCGCTACGACGGCGACGCGGAGGCCTTGGTCGTGTCCGGCTTGCTGCCCAGCACCGCGGCGAAAGACAAATTGGTTTCGGGCCTCGTCGAGCGCCTGCCCGGCGTCAAGAACGACCTTCGGCTCGCGACGCTTAACCCGGTCCGCGAGGAAGACATTGCCGACAGCCTGGGCGCGATCCTGAACGCGGAACTAACAAAGCTTAAAACGTCGTTACGCCAAGCCATGACCGACCTGGAAACCCAGACACGAGCCAGCGATGCGGCGCTGACCGAACAGATCTCTAAATCCGTCGCAGAATTGGACGCCAAACTCAGCACCTTCGAGAAATCGGTGTCCCAGCGCATCGAAAACCGTATCGCATCGGCACTGGTCCCCTCACCGGACAAAGTTTTGACCGATTGGGTCCAGACGAACACACTGTTCCTGCGCGACGAAACGCAATTCCGGAACCCGAAATGGGCCAAGGCGCTCCTGCGGGAACTGGCGGCACTGATCAAATCGACCCCCGACGACCTGCGCATTCGCGTCGTGGGCTATACGGACAACACTGGGTCGGACTCGCTGAACGCACGGCTGTCAATGGAACGGGCGCAAACCGTGGCCGGAATGCTCACGGCGCTCGGCGTTCCGGAGGATCGTTTGATTACCGTCGGCCGATCCTCTGAAAAATCGATCGGCTCAGGCGAGAACGCGGCATACAATCGGCGGGTCGAGTTCGAGATCGTAAGTCTGCCCGAATAGCGGATACGCCCTGATGGTAAGCAGAAAGATATGTGTGATCGGCCAATTCGCGGTCGGGAAGACGTCACTCGTGCGGCGGTATGTGCTGGATGAATTCTCGCACGACTATCAGGCGACGCTCGGCGTCAACATCTACAAATTCAGCGACACCGTCGACTACCCGGCAGGCGGCGAAACCGAGTTGAACCAGATCATCTGGGACATCGAGGGCGGCGACACGAACCCGGAGAAAACCGGCACCTATATCCAGGGTGCGGCCGGCGCCCTCATCGTCGGGGATATCACGCGCGCCGAAACCGTCACCGCAATGTCGGACCATGCCCGCCTGTTCCAGTCTCTCCGCCCTGGCCGCCCATTTGCTTTTGCGCTCAATAAGATCGACCTGCTCGACGAAGCCGCGCCGCCCGAGGTCGACGAACGGCTGACCGAAGAGTTCGGCACGGACGTGGTGCGGACGAGTGCCGCCAAGGGTACGGCGGTACCGGAACTTTTTCGGCGTCTCGGCGGTCGGATTCTGGAAATCGGCGCGTAAATTGCTTCTCCTCCCACAAAACACCGACGTCATAACGAGACCGAGCCTTTCCCGGAGCCCATTTGATTCCCGAAAATCATTTAACGCAGCGCCGGATCGATCGGCCGACGACCTGAACCGAGACCTATGACCACAGATCTTCCCTTCCCTGTTCTCGAGACGACGCGGACCTTGTTCGACGCCGGTACCCTCGGGCTTGTGATGATCGATGGGGGTTTCACGGTCGTCGGACGGCACGGGAAGCTGGTGGAGTGGATCGAGCCGCAGGCAAATGCAATGGATTGTCTGCCTTTCCTGGTCGGACTCGACGAGACCATGAAGGATTTGGCGGGCAGCGCAAAACCGCCGTTCAGCCTGACGAATCTCAGCCTGCACGAACCCGATGCGGATGGTCCCACGACCATATCGATTCAAATCTACGGGCAGCCGGACACCGACGGCGTTTCTCTTTTGGTGCAGGACTCATCGGAAATGGCGCGCCTCGAACAACAGGTGCTCCAACGCAGCAACGAACTCGCTTTAGCCGAGCAACAACTCCGCGAGGCGAAAGAGTTGGCCGAATCGGCAAACCGGTCCAAATCCGCCTTTCTCGCCAACATAAGCCACGAACTGCTGACGCCGTTGAGCGTCATATCCGGTGATGCGGAGATTATCCGGCAAGACGGTATGAGCCCCAACGAGGCACGGTCCTACGCCGACGATATATACGAAAGCAGCATTTATCTGATCGATCTGGTGCGCGACCTCCTGGACCTGTCGCGCGCCGAAGTGGGCGGCGCCGAGCTGCTGGAGGAAATCATATCGATCGACGAGGTGGCGGCGGACGCCATCCACATGGTCGGACAGTTGGGCGGTGCGGACATCGAGTTCCAACTGGATATTCCCAGCGACACACCCGGGTTATTCGCGGATCGCCGGCGCATCAAACAGATGCTGATCAACCTTCTTTCCAACGCGGTGAAATACACGCCCGACGGCGGAAAGGTGACGCTCGCGGTCTCCCGCGACGGGGATAGCGGATTGTCGCTGTCGGTTCGGGACACAGGTACGGGCATCGACCCGGCGGACATGGACCGGATCCTCGACCCCTTCAACCAAGGCCCTGCTCCGTTACGCCAATCCAGCCCGAAGGGCGTCGGTCTCGGCCTGCCGCTCACGAAGTCCTTGATCGCACTGCATGGCGGGCACCTGGCGATCGACAGCGCGCCGGGCTCCGGCACAGTCGCGACGTTGCATTTTCCCGCCGACCGACTGCGCCAGGAATAGCGGACGAATCGCATGAGCGACCGATCGAAAATCCTGCTGGTAGAAGATACGCCGGCCTTGGCGCGAACCTACTGCGGATACCTCCGGAACGAACCCGTCGAGATAAACCATGTCGAAACCGGGCAAGCGGCGCTCGACGCGCTGCGGCGGGAGGTGCCCGATGCGATGCTGCTCGACCTCAAGCTGCCCGACATGGACGGCCTGGACATTCTGCGGACCCTGTCGGCGGATTTACAGGCCTGCCCCGTCATCGTGATCACTGCCCATGGCTCGGTGAATACGGCGGTCGAAGCCATGCAGGCGGGCGCCGCCGATTTCCTGGTCAAACCTTTCAATGCGGAACGGCTGAAGGTCACGCTTCGGAACCAACTGGAAAAACGGCAACTGACCGAGATCGTCAAGACGTTCGAGGAGACGAAAAGCCGGCCCGAGTTCGAAGGGTTTCTCGGATCGAGTCTCATTATGCAATCCATCTACCATGCGATCCAAAGCGCAGCGGCCAGCGACGCGACCGTTTTTATCACCGGCGAAAGCGGTACCGGCAAGGAAGTATGCGCGGCCGCCGTCCACAATCGCAGCAAGCGGCGTAACGGTCCTTTCGTGCCGATCAACTGCGCCGCAATCCCTGCGGACCTCATCGAGAGTGAGATTTTCGGCCACGTGAAGGGCGCCTTCACGGGTGCCGTCGCGGACCGGAAAGGCGCCGCCGAGACCGCCGACGGCGGCACGCTGTTCCTCGACGAAATCTGCGAGATGGATGTCTCGCTGCAAAGCAAGCTGTTGCGCTTCGTCCAGACCGGCAGCTTCACCAAGGTCGGCAGCAGCACTTCCCAAACCGTCGACATCCGCATCATTTGCGCGACCAACCGCGACCCGCTGACCGAAGTGCACGCTGGGCGGTTTCGCGAAGATCTATACTACCGTCTCCATGTCATTCCCCTGACACTGCCGCCGCTCCGCGATCGCGGTGATGACGTGGTGGAGATCGCGCGGCACTGCTTGGCGGCATATGCGGATCAAGAGGCCAAGAACTTCGCCGATTTGGATGCAGATGCTGCGGCCGCCCTGCTCGCCTACAGCTGGCCCGGCAACGTCCGCGAGTTACAAAATGTCATCCATCAGACGGTGGTGATGCACGATGCCGGTAGCGTCGCCGCGTCGATGCTTGCCCTACCGGACAACGGCCCCACCGCGGGCGTCCCCGCGGCCGAGAAGAGCACCGCCGACGGCCAATCTGCGACGCCGCCACACGACGACGCCGACGGTGCAAATTTGGAAGAATTGGCGAAGACCATCCGCCCGCTCGACGACGTCGAACGCGAGACGGTTACCCGCGCCATCCGCCTTTGCGGCGGCGACGTGCGCAAAGCGGCCGTGTTCCTGGGCATCGCCCCGGCAACGGTCTACCGCAAACTAAAGAAATGGCAGCTCGACGCGCGGTGACGCCCGCAGCCTTTCGATTGCAAGACGAGTCTCAAAATGAGACTCAAACCGCACTCTCCGACCGTTCCTCGCGTTCCCAAGATTCCAAATACCCGGATTTCCGCCGTTATTTAGTCAACAGCGGTCGATGCGATGTTGGCACCATGATTGCTCCCTAACCCGTACCGGCATGTTTCCGGATAGCCGACCACTTGGTCCGGCCATCAACCACGCCGCCACGGGAGAGCACAGCTATGACCAATACAACGGCAAGAAACCTATTGGCCGCCCTTGCGATTCTCACCGTCGTGGGTGGCTGCGCCGCCACGTCGTCGGATACGGATTCGCAGACGACGGTCGCCCGATCGAACGACACGGATCCGAAGGCAAAGAAAGCCCCCACGGACGGACGCCGCATCATGGAGGGAATCGACTACGGGAACTCCGGATTCGGCGGCTTCGTCTTTCGGTAACCGCCCCCTGACCCCGCCTCCGCTTCGCCATCCGGATCGAACCGGGTCCCGCGGAGAGCCCAATCAAGTTTGGTCCGCTGCGAGCCGACCATGTCGAGAGGAGAGATTTAGAAATGAACTACAGCATCGAAACCATCGAAGGGATCGGCGCAACCTACGGCCAAACGCTGAAGGACGCCGGCATCACCAACACCAAGGGATTGCTGGAACGCTGCGGCACCCGCGCGGGCCGCGCGAAGACTTCCAAGGAAACCGGCCTGTCCGAAGCACTGCTGCTGAAATGGACCAATATGGCCGACCTGATGCGGATTTCCGGCGTCGGCGAGGAGTATTCGGAACTCCTGGAAGCGGCGGGCGTCGATACCATCAAGGAACTCCGCAACCGCAATCCGGAGACGCTGACCGCGATGATGGAAGAGACCAACAAAACGAAGAACCTGACGCGATTGACCCCCAAACAATCGCAGGTCGAGAAGTGGGTTGCCGAGGCGAAGACGCTCAAGCCCGTCATCTCACACTGAGGTTCGCGGTGCCGGTCGCTGGAGCCCACCGCAGATCCCTCTGCGGAGCTTGTTGTGCCCCAATTCCAGTGGCCGGCATCGTGGGCATTGCGCTATAAATTAAACTCATTGCGTGCATCGAAAGGAAAAATTCAATGAATAGTCGAGCTAACGCGCTCCAGGCTTGGATCTGGATCATCGTTGCAATGGCCTTCCTGGGCCTCGCCCAACCGGGCCATGCGCAAAGCAGTTGCAAGGGGCTCTCGAAAGGGAAATGCGGCAGCAGCAGTTCCTGTAGTTGGGTAAAAGGATACAAAACCAAGACGGGGACGTCGGTCGCATCCTATTGCCGCAGCAAGGGCTCGAAGGGCGCCGCCGCCAAAGCGAAATCCAAGAAGGCAGACGCGAAAGCGAAAGCGGCCTCAAAGAAAAAGGCCGCCGCCGCCAAATCGTCCAGTGCGAAGAAGAAGGCGACAAGCAAGAAGGCCAAGGCAAAGGCCACGAAGAAAAAGGCCAAGGCGAAAACCACCAAGAAAAAAGCAGCGGCCAAGAAAAAGGCGAAAGCCAAGTCCACTAAGACAAAAGCGAAGGCCAAGGCAAAGGCCAAAGCCGCGGAAAAGACGAAGTCGTCCACGAAGAAATAGCCGCGCGGATCGGGCCAACACCATACGCACCTCGGCGATGGGGGCGCAGACCCCGTCGTCAATAAGACGACGGCAACGTTTCAAAACCGCCGTACGGTCATCACATTCGGCCAGTGGCGTAGCAATTGCCGGGGGACGTGAAAAGGAGATGGAATTCTTCCCATCTCCTTTTCGCATCTCCGGATCGCAGCACGGACCGATGAAGGACGATTGACCTACTCGGCCGGCGTCGCCATTCCGCCGGCAGGCTGACGCCGGCGGCGCATCCACTGCCCGATATCGCCCTGAACCGCGATCATCGACGGGATGACAAGCAACACCAGGAATGTCGTGATCATCAATCCGAAGACCAAGGTAATGGCCATCGGCAGCAGGAACTGCGCCTGGAGGCTTCGCTCGAACAACAAGGGCGTCAGGCCACCAATCGTTGTCAACGACGTCAGAATAACCGCGCGCAGCCGGTCGCAGGTTCCGTTGATCACCGCATCACTGAAATGCTCGCCGCCCCGAATTCGTTCGTCGATGGTCGTGACCAGGATGATCGAGTCGTTCACGACGATGCCGGCAAGACCAACCAGCGCGATCAAGCTGAGAATCGACATATCGAAGCCGAGCAAAAGATGCCCGAAGGTCGCGCCTACGAAGGACAGCGGGATGATCGCCATCACGACGAAAGGCCGCGAGTAGCTGCCGAAGACCCAGGAGAGGATGATGAAGATGGCGGACATTCCAAAGATCGCGCCGAGCTGCATATCCGCCAAGGTTTGTTCCTGCTCTTCCGCCTTGCCGGCAAAGCTGACGGTTGCATTGTGCTTCTTGGCGATGTTCCGGACACCGTCGCGTTCCAGCGCCGCCAGTACCGTGTTGGAATTCGTCAGGGCGGGATCGATTTCGGCCGTGATGGCCACCTGCCGCTGACCGTCTTCGCGCTTGATCCTTGCGAAGCCCTGCTTCTCTCGGAATTGGACGACCTCATCGAGCGGAACCTCGACACCGCCGACCGGCGATCGGACATAGATATCGGACAACAAGCCGGAATCCACGTTTTCCCGCGGATACCGCACGCGGATTGTCACCTCCTCGTCGCCGCGGGCAAACCGCCTTGCGGTAGCCCCGTCGAAGGCATGCCGCACCTGGCGACCGACCGACGCCGTCGTGAATCCAAGTGCTCTACCTTGCGGGGACAGCTCAAGGATCAATTCCTGCTTACCATAGGTCAGGTCGTCCTCGATATCGGTCACGCCGGGGTAGCGCGCCAGCAGGGCACGGACATCGTTCGCCGCCGCCTTGAGGGAGTCCAGATCATCACCGGACATCCGAACATCGACCGGACGGCCCGGCGGACCGCCCTGCGCCGGACGGATCGTCATTGTTTCCAACCCCGGCACCAAACTCACCTTTTCGCGCCAAGATGCGATAAAATCGGATGTCCGGACGCCGCGTTCATCGGACGGCGTCAGTTCGACGACGATGCCGCCCACATTGTCCCCGTCCACGCCGCCGCCGCCGTCCCGAAAACCAACCGATGCACCGATCGACGCCACATTCATGACGACGATATTGCCCTCGGTCGCCACGAGTTCGTCATTCGCCGCATTCAAACCCCATTCGAGTTCCTCGACCATCTTCTCGGTTTGCGCCCTCGACGTGCCCGAGACCATCTGAACGTTGGCGTAAACAATGTCGGATTCGGGCTGCGGGAAGAAAGAAAACTGCACCCGTCCGCCGGCCAAAATACCGACGCTGACGATCAGCGAGGCGATGGCCGTGGCGAAGGTCGCATACCGCCAACGCACGACGAATGTGAGGAACTGCCGGAACTGATTTTCGCGAAACCCGTCGAATCGCGTATTGAACCAAATGCGGAATGGCCAATCCTTACCCGATCCCCAGTTGAAGGCGCCGCGCAAATGACCGGGTAGCGCCAGGAAACACTCGACCAGGCTCGCCACGATAATTGCGATGACCACATACGGGATGCCCGCAATGATGTCCCCGATGATGTCCGAGATGAACAGCAACGGCGCGAAGGCCGCGATCGTGGTCAGGGAGGACGAGAAGACCGGCGCCGCCATCCGACGGGCCCCATTTTCGGCCGCCGATATGGGGTCCAATCCTTTCCTGTGCAGCGCATCCGCATGCTCACCCACGACAATCGCGTCGTCGACCACGATGCCCAACGCCATGATCATACCGAACAGGCTGATCATGTTAATCGTTTGTCCGCTGACCAGCATGACACCCATGGTCGCCATCAGCGACACCGGAATGCCCATGGCGACCCAAAAAGCGACCGGCGAATTGAGGAAGACGAACAGGACGGCGACGACCAGCACAAGGCCGGTCAGGCCGTTTTCGAGCAGCAAGTTGACGCGGCTGCGGATCAGGTCCGCCTGAATGTTGTATTGCTCGACCTTCAGCAGCGGCGGCAAGGTCGGCACCACCTCGGCCAGGTAGGCGTTGACGATATCCGATAGCTCCAGCGCATCGGCATTCAGCGACCGTTGCACCTGCAATTCGATGGCCCGCTGGCCGTTGCGCCGCCGCTCGGCCTGGTTCTCGTCGAACTGCTCCGTAGTGCGCGCAATATCCTCGACGTAGATTTTCTGGCCCGACGGCAGCGACTTCACCTCGATGCGGGCGATGCCGCTGGCTTCCTTTTCAAGGCCGATGCTACGAATTTGCTTCTGGAATGCACCGGACGTATCGCCGGACGGCAGGTCCTGCGAGGTATCGCCGATCCGATTGGCGATGTCTTCCAGCGTCATGTCGAGTTCCAACACCTTGCGTTGCGGCACCTCGACCCAGATTTCCTCGTCCCGGGATCCCAACAGATTGACCTTGTCGATCCCGCGGTCCAGCAGGTCGTCGCGAACGCGCTTGGCCACCGCTTTCAGCGCCGATTCCGAATACGGACCCGAGATGACGATACGGCTGATCGGATCGTAGCGGACGACCCGCCGGATTTCCGGCCGTTCGCTTTCATCCGGTAACGTGGTTACCTGTCCGACCGCGGTCTCGACGTTGGACAAGGCGAGTTGCATGTCCGTGCCCGGCAGAAATTCGACCGCAACGCTGGCGAATCCCTCGCTCGCCGTGGACCGGACCTGTTTGATTCCATCCAGGAAGCGCACTTCGGGCACGATCGCCTGGACGATATTGGTATCGACATCTTCGGCGCTGGCGCCGCGCCATTCGACGCTGACGGTGACGAAATCGATGCCGAAATCCGGGAAGAACTGCGTGTTCATCCGTTGCAGCGACACCACACCGATCAGGATCATGGTGAGCATCAGCAAGTTCGCCGCCGTCCGGTGCCGGACGAAAATGCCGATCAGATCGTGCCGCGCGCCCCGCGCCGGCCCGACCGAATCCGTCTCGCCCGCCATCAGGGAGTCCTGACCTTCAGGCCGGGCCCGATCTCGGGAAACCGGGTGGTGACGATTGCGTCGGAGGCTTCGTAGTTGCCCCGGATGAGCAGATCCTTGCCGTCGCGCGCAACGATCCGCACCCGGCGCGGATCAAGACGATCCTCCACGATGCGGTACACGGTATCCCCGCCATAGACCGCTTCCTCCGGAACCCGCGTCACATCCTGATAACGCGGTCCCGGAACCCGGACCTGTACGAATGCGCCGGGGCGCAGGTTGGTCAGAAGACCGACCCCTTCGATCTTGGCGAAAACCTCAACGCCACCGCTCGCGGTCTGCACCTCGCTTTCGATACGGTCCAGCGTGCCGTCGAAGCTCTGCCCGGCCCACATTACCTTGACCTTGACGTCCCGGTAATTACCGTCCGACAGGAAGCGCGTGAAATCCCGGTTCCCCACATGGAACCGGGCTTCCAAGCTTTCCGCCCGGATCATTTTAGCCACCACATCGCCGACATTCACGAATTTGCCGATTCCCGTGGTGACACCGACCAGGAAACCGTCGAAGGGCGCTTCGATTCGGCTGTCCTCGATATCGCGTTTGGTGCGGTCGAGGTCGACCTCCAACCGCGTGATGGTATTGCGCCGCTCGATTTCCCGCTGTCTCGCATCGCTCAGGCTGAGCTTTGAGTCATCGAGCGCCTTCTCGGACGAATGTCCCGATCCTGCCAACCGGGTGCGCCGCTTCACATCTCGTTCCAAAAGCGAGATTCGCTCGCGGTCCCGTTCGAGCATCGCACGGTTGCCGCTCAGATCCGCTTCGATCTCACGCAACTTCGCCGCGGAATTGAACGGATCGAGGCGCACCAGCAACTCGCCCTTACGGACAACGCCACCCTCGATGAAATTTGGCCCGATTTCCAAGATCGATCCCGATACTTCCGGCCGGATGTCGATTTCCCGGCCGGCGACGATGCGCCCGTAGAAGCGGCGCTCCGGTTGAACCGTGACGGCCGTCGCCGGTACGGACGCCACCGTCCAAATCCGCTCGACGACCGGCCTGGCCGCCAGTTCCGGCTTGCTCGAAATCAGAAATACCGCTACGACCACGCCGAGCGCCAAGATCGCCAACGGCACAACGATGGTGAAGAGCCGTTTCGACAGGCTGAACCGTTTCGCGCCTCCGGAACGGGTCAGCTTGGACTGCTCGATTTCATCCCCGTGCTTCATGCTGCTTCCTCGTCTGCATACGGGTCGACTTCGGGAAGGCCCAACATCGCCAGCATACGCGGAACCATCGTCCCCACGATCAGCCGGACATTTTCGGGCGAATAATCCTCCCAATTCAACCGCGCCAGGATGAGGCCCTTGGTCGCACCGAATGCCATGCACTGCGCGATCATATTCGCGGTCAGCAACAACGTTTCCGGTGCTCGTCGGCCGTAACCGGTAGCCGCCGCGACAAGTTCCGCGACAGCATCGTGTACGGGGTTGATCCGGTCGCGGATCAACATGGCGAATTCGCTCGACGGCTGCTGAAATTCGCGCAACATGATCGGCATCTGCCAACGCAGGGTTTTGCCGCTGAGAATGCCAGCGAGCAACGAGCGGATTACGAAGGCGGCTACACGCGCCAGCGCCTCGCGATCTCCGTCGGCCTGTTTCACACCCTCGCGCAATCCGTCGATCATCGGCGCGAATAACGGATCGGTATCCTCGACCAGCTTCACGAGGATGCCGTGATACAGCCCTTCCTTGCCGCCAAAGTGATAGTTGATCGAAGCGCCATTGACCCCGGCCTCGCGCGCAAGCTCGCGGATCGACACGCCGTCATAGCCGCGATCCGCGATCAGCCGGCCCGCCGCTTCCAGGATTCGGGCGCGGCTTTCCTCGCCGCCGGGTCGGCCCGGTCCCCTATTCTCCGCCTGCTGCGCGATCGGCTTCATGTCGGAATGAGACACCATAACCCCATTAAATATCAACCGGTTGTTACAATTTGTAACGTTTCGACATAGTCATACACAAATTAATCAAACGATTGTTTAATAAATAATACCACGGCTTGAAATTGCAAGCGAGAGTGTTGGCCAAATTGCCGCAGGCAGCATCCTAATGCCACGAACACACCGACCGCCGATCCGCCTTAGCACCCCTGGGATCGCCTATCCCGGCCGCGTCACCCCAGACTGCTGTTGCCAATCAGTCGAAAATTCGTATTGCTTGGGGAAACAATGCACTTGGGAGAACACGCATGTTCTACGACCCCGATATCAAGAAATCTCACGGCCTGCCCCACGATCCGTTCAAATCGCTCGTTGCCCCCCGACCCATCGGTTGGATCAGCACAGTCAGCACCGACGGCCACGTGAACCTGGCGCCGTACAGTTTCTTCAATGCGGTCTGTTACAACCCGTGCATTGTCATGTTCTCGTCTAGCGGCCTGCCGGACGATCCGCAAAAACATTCCTGGCGGAATGCCGAAGAAACCGGTGAATTCGTCTGCAATATCGTGTCCGAGGAGTTGAAGGACCAGATGAACACCACGTCGGCGCATGTCGCACGCGGCGTCGACGAGTTCGAGCTTGCCGGCCTGACGGCGGAGCCTTCGGAAAAGGTCAAGCCGCCCCGCGTAATGGAGTCACCGGCCCATCTCGAGTGCAAGTATCTCCGAACGGTGGAGTTCGAGAGCGAGGAAGCGCATCATACCCATGGCGTCGTCTTCGGCCATGTCGTCGGCATCCATATCCGCGACGACATCTTGACGGACGGCATGGTGGACACGCTCAAGTTCCGGCCCGTTGCCCGCCTCGGTTATATGGAATACACGGTGGTCGACAACGTGTTCTCGATGGGCCGCCCGGACGTAAAGATTCCCAACGCCGCCGAATAGCACCGGTCTCCGGCACCGTCCCTCTTTTCGCTTCCGGATCCGCCGCCTCCGTTTGACACGGAGGCGGCTAAGCCTGTCAAATCGCCCTGCGATCCCATTAAGCACATAACGCCCGGACATGACTGATATTCTCGCCTCCGCCCAGACGCTGAAACCGATGCTCGAACCCCGCGGTATCGCCGTGCTCGGGGCATCGGACAATGCCACCAAGATCGGCGGCGTGCCGTTACGTTATTTTCGCGAATATGGCTACGCGGGTGGTATCTATGCGGTGAATCCGACCCGCGACACGGTACAGGGGCTGCCAGCCTACAAGAGCGTGACGGATATCGAAGGCCCGGTCGATATGGCGATCATGGCAGTCCCCGCCCGCCTCGCGATCGAAACCGCCGAAGCGGCAGCCGAGAAAGGCGTGAAAGCCCTCTGCACCTTCACCTCGGGCTTCGCGGAAATCGGCGAGGAAGGACAGCGCGCGCAGGAACGGCTCGGGGAAATCGCGCGCGACACCGGGATGCGTATCCTCGGGCCCAATTGCCTCGGCTATTTCAATGCCCGCAACCACGTCTACGCGACATTCAGCACAAGCATCGGACACGGACTACCGAAAGTCGGCAACGTCGGCTTGGTGAGCCAAAGCGGCGCCTTCGGCAGCCATTGTTTCGTTTTGGGGCGCGAACGCGGCCTGGGCTACAGCGCCTGCATCACAACCGGCAACGAGGTCGATATCAGCGTCGCCGAATGCATTGCCTACCTCGCCACCGACGACAATACCGACGTGATCGCCTGCTACATGGAAGGTTGCCAGGACGGCGAGATGTTCAAGGAGGCACTCGCCCTCGCCTACGAGAACAAGAAGCCGGTCGTGATCCAGAAGGTCGGCCGCTCCGCGGTCGGCACCGAAGCCGCGGCCTCGCATACCGCATCGCTGACCGGCGCGGATCAGGTCTTCGACGCGGTGTTCGAACGCTACAACGCATACCGCGCCGATACTGCGTCGGAGTTGATCGACATCGCCTATATGTGCAGCGGCATGTGCCGGTCGGGCACGATTCCGTCCGGCAACAAGGTCGCCATCGCGACGATCTCCGGCGGCGCTGGCGTCATGATGGCGGACGCAGCCGAGGAAGCCGGCTTGGACCTCGCCCCCCTGCCCGACAAGACGCAAAACTACCTCAAGGAACTGGTGCCGTTCGCCGGAACGCGGAACCCGGTCGATTTCACGGCGCAGGTCTATAACGACTATTCGGTCATCACCAAAAATTTCGAGGCGATCCTGGAAGAAGGCGGCTACGACGCGGTGATCGGCTTCTTCAGTTCGCTGCTCTATTCGGATGCCGTCTCGCAGAAGGTGCTCGATTCCCTCATCCCCGTCCGGAAGGCCTATCCCGACCGGGTGCTGGCGTTGTCGGTGATCGGCCCGGACCAGCGCAAGCGCGACTTCGAGGATGAAGGATTTCTGCTGCTGCACGATCCGTCTGACGCCATGAAAACGATCTCGGCGGTCCTGCAGATCGGTGCAGGGTTGGCGCGCGGCCCCTATCCGCCCGCGGACGGCGCGAAGCCGCGGGTCATTGAAAACCGGGCCTACAACGAACTCGAGGCGAAGGCGGCGCTCGATGCCGCCGGCATCGCCGCGTCGCCCGAGAAACTCGCCGGCACCGCAGCGGAAGCGGAAATGGCGGCCGCCGACATCGGCTATCCGGTCGTCATGAAAGTCGTCTCCGCCGACATCGTCCACAAGTCGGACGTCGGCGGCGTGAAACTAAACCTGTCCTCCGCGGGCGCCGTCCGCGCCGCCTACGACGCCATCATGACGGACTGCACCCGCGCGCATCCCGACGCCAAGATCGACGGTATCCTCGTCGCCAAGATGATCTCCGGCGGTGTCGAAGCGATCCTCGGCGTCCAACGGGACCCCGTGTTCGGCCCGGTGGTGATGTTCGGCCTCGGCGGCATCTTCACGGAGGTGCTGAAGGACGTAACCTTCCGGCTCGCCCCGTTCGGCGAGGCGGAAGCGATGGACATGATCCGGTCGATCAAGGGCTTCCCGCTGTTGGACGGCGCACGGGGCGCCGCGAAATGCGATCAGGCCGCTCTGGCGAAGACACTGTCGCGTCTGTCGGTCTTTGCCGATGCCAACCGTGAGGTCATCACCAGCATCGACATCAACCCACTGGTCGTGCTGCCGGAAGGCGACGGCGTTGCCGCTTTGGACGCGGTGATCCTGACCGAATAGGCGCTATTCGTTCTTCAAAAGCATCCCGACACACCTGCAAGCGATAGGACGGCTGCAACGGTCGCCCCTTGCGTGATCCAGCCTGTGAACGCCATGCCAAGCAATGTCCCCAGCGCTACTGGGGCCAACCACCCAATCATGCGGCGGTCGCAAGCCGCGATACCGGCCGCTCGTCGATCGGCCAATGCAATGCGGCCGAACCGACGCCGAGCGCCACGCTAAGCCACCACATCGCATCGTAGCTACCGAGATAGTCATAGGCGGTGCCGGCCAGCCAGGCGCCGAGGAAGCCGCCGAGCTGATGGCCGAAAAAGACGATGCCGAACAGCATCGACATATAGGCCGGTCCGAAGATATACGCGACCAATCCACTGGTAAGCGGCACCGTTCCTAACCAGAGGAACCCCATCGCCGCCCCGAACAGCAGGACGGACGATTCCGTGACCGGCGCCACGATAAAGACCAGGAAGATCGCCGCCCGCGCGAGGTACAAGAGGCTGAGGACGGATTTCTTCGGGTAACGTTGCCCGAAATAGCCGCAGAAATAGGTTCCGATGATGTTGCACACCCCCACCAGCGTCAGCGTAGCGGCGGCGAGCCAGGACGGCATGCCCTTGTCGCCGAGATAGGCTGGTAGATGCACCGCGACGAAGGCCAGATGGAAGCCGCACACGAAGAAACCGGCGGTCAGCAGCCAGAATCCCTTGTGCCGCCGCGCCTCGTGAAAGGCTTCGGCCAGGGTCTGATTGTCGCGCTCTTCCGGTTCCGCATGTTGCCCTGCGATGCCATAGGCAAGCGGAACGATCAGCAACGCCGTCACCGCCAGGATCAGCAAGCTGGATGACCAACCCAACCAATCGATCAGAAGATGGGTATACGGCAATGCCAAGAACTGGCCAATCGACCCGCCCATGCTGGCCATGCCCAACGCCAACGTGCGCTTTTCCGGTGGTGCGGCCCGGCCGACCGCGCCGAGGACGACGGTGTAACCGGCACCGCTCAATCCCACTCCAATCAGCAATCCGCCGGCCAAGAGCTGCCCGCCCTCGCCCGTGACCGTCATGATCGCCAACCCGGCGGCATAGCAGAACCCGCCGACAACCGCGACCCGTCCGGCGCCATACCGGTCGGCGGCCGCACCGGCAAACGGGGCCGCAACGCCCCAGATCAAATTCATCATCCCCATACCGAAGGCGAAGGTCTCCCGGCCCAGGCCGAGGTCGACGCTGACCGGCGCCAGAAACAGGCCGAATGTCTGCCGGATACCCGCCGTGATTCCCATGATCACGCCACCGCTCAGGACAGCGAACAGCAGGACACGGGACAGCGAATGGAAGGACGATCGCGACGGACGCATCAGGAATCCCTTGAGGTGATTTTGACCTTGGCGTCAGCCTATGCGAGCGGCGATAATCACTAAAACGAATTACTATGATCATTTAATCGCAAACAGTGATATCAAAACATGCTCCGATCGAACCTCGACGTGGATCTGTTGCAAGCCTTCGCCGAAGTGGCGCACACCCGCAGCTTCACGCAGGCCGCCGAACGGTTGAACCGCGTTCAGTCCGCGGTCAGCGGTCAAATCAAGCGTCTGGAATACATTACCGGCACCCGGCTGTTCGACCGGACCCGCCGCTCGGTCAAGTTGACTAAGGAGGGCGAGATCCTGTTGGACTATGCGCATAAGATTCTCCGCTTGAACGATGCGGCGTTGTCGGACCTGGGCCAGACGCGGCCGTCGGAAAAGGTCCGCCTCGCGGTTTCGGATCACTCCGCCTGTTTCCTGCCGCAAGCACTCGTCCAATTCGCCGCCGCGATGCCGGCGGCGCAGCTCGAAATCCGGTGCGAGCGAAGCTGGGATGCGCTCGATGCGCTGGACGCCGGCGACGTCGACCTCGCCTTCGTAACGCAGCCATGCGGCCGCACCGACGGCATGGTCGTTTACCGCGAACAGCTAATTTGGGCGGCGGCAAAAGGTTCGGAAGCACCGACGCTCGATCCGCTCCCGCTGGCCATCTTCGGGCCCGGCTGCGTTTATCGGGATGCCGCGCTACGGGCGTTGGACGCCTGCGGCCGATCCTGGCGCCTTGCGTATAACAGCCCAAGCCGCGACGGTCTGCTGATCGCCGTGCGCGCCGGCCTCGCGGTCACCGTCGCAACGGAAAATACGCTGGAGAGCGGCCTGGAGCCGATCGATCAGAGCCATGCGCTGCCGTCGCTGCCGGAAATCGAATTGTCCCTACACCGCCAACCGCGCGGCACGCCATCGGCGGCCGCGCGACTGGCAACGATCATTCGGGAAACATTGGCGGCGGCCTGACGTTAACGATCCGGTTGCGCGAAAACCAAACTGGCATTGACGCCGCCGAAACCGAAGGCGTTCGACATTGCAACCGCCACCTGCTTGCGTTTCGCTTGCAGCGGCACCAGATCCAACCCCGCATAGTCCGCACCCGGATCTCTAAGGTTCAGGGTCGGCGGCAAAACGCCTTTGAGCATGGCCAAGACCGTGAACACCGCCTCGACCGCGCCCGCGGCGCCAAGCAGATGGCCGATCGCGGACTTCGTAGAGGACATGGATAGTTTGCCGGCGTCCGGTCCGAACAGCGCTTTGACCGCATTGAGTTCGGCCAAGTCACCGGCCCATGTCGATGTGCTGTGCGCATTGATATAGTCGATATCGCCCGGCTTGACGCCTGCCTGCGACATGGCGGTCCGCATCGCCCGCTGTGCGCCCTCGCCGTCAGCCGGCGGCGCCGTGATGTGATGCGCGTCCGCGGAAGCGCCGTATCCGGCCAACTTGGCATAAATCCGGGCGCCGCGGGCCCGCGCATGATCCAATGCCTCGAGGACCACGACGCCAGCCCCTTCGCCCATCACGAACCCGCTGCGGCTCTCATCGAAGGGTCGCGATGCTGTCTCGGGCCTATCGTTCCGATCGGTCGACAACGCCTTCGCGGCGGCGAACCCGGCTAGGCTCAGCCGATTGATACAGGCCTCCGTTCCACCGGCGACAACTACATCGGCTTCACCCAGCTTGATCGCCTTGAACGCGTCGCCAATCGCCTGTGCGCCAGCCGCGCAGGCGGTTACCGGCGCGCCGATAAGTCCTTTGAATCTATGCCGCATCGAGACATGGCCAGCAGCCAGATTTGCGAGAAAAGACGGCACAAGGAACGGCGAAACCCTGCGCGGACCGCGACTACGCAATACCGCGTCCCCGTCGATCATCGCCGGGAAGCCGCCGACGCCCGATGCGATCACCGTCCCGGTCCTTTCGCGGTCATGGTCGGTCTTGGCCTCCCATCCCGCATCGGTCAACGCCTCATCCGCCGCCGCAACGCAGTACTTGATGAACCGATCCATCTTGCGCTGCTCTTTGGGCGAGATGTAGGCGCCCGCCTCGAACGCGCCGTCGCTCTTCAACCCTTCAGGCACGAACCCGGCGATGCGTGCCGGCAGGTCGTCTACCGGAAACCGTTCGATAGCGCGAATGCCGGACAGTCCATCCGTCAGAGCACTCCAAACCCGGGAAACCCCAACGCCCAACGGCGTGACGAGTCCCATCCCTGTAACCACCACCTCTTTCATTACTGCTCCGTATCGCGATATTGCCTTACCATACACTTGCATTATGCAAGTCACCCCTTAAAGCCGACACGCTGGCAAATTGCAAGTTAAAGGTTCGGGTGGTATTTCAGGGTATGACCGCAAACCGCAAAAAGCCGCCGAAAACAGCCGGTCCCCGATCGGCTTGTCCGATCACGATGACGTTAGACATCATCGGCGACAAATGGACCTTGGTCATTTTGCGCGACCTGTTCACGGGCAAAAGCCAATACAACGAATTCCTGGCATCCCCCGAGGGCATCACGACGAATATTCTCGCGGATCGGCTTAAACGCCTGACGGCGGAAGGCCTTGTGGAAAAATCGCCCTATCAGAGCCGTCCCCCCCGATACGACTACACATTGTCGGAAAAGGGCATGGCATTGCAGCCGGTCCTACAAGAAATTTGCCGTTGGGCAAACGAGTACATTCCCGACACTTGGATACCACCAGCGAGTTTTTTGGAGAGGAAAGAGCCCATAAAGAAGAAAATCTAGAAAATATTTAGTAAATTTACCAATAATTTTAATAAACACCCTAATTACTCGAATAATATCAACAATATCTTATTTTTTTATATTAGTGACTGCAGTCACATAAATATTTACAAAATTTTATTATCATTTCTTCACATTGATTTTCACTATGCTTCGAATTCAAACCAGGGAAGAGACATAATGTCGATTATTACAAAGATTTTGCGTGACGAGAGCGGTGCGACCGCCATTGAATACGGCCTTATTGCCGCCCTCGTCTCTGTCGCCGCCATCGCAGCGCTTACCGCGATGGGCACATCGCTCGAGACCATGTTCAACCGCGTTTCGAATGAGTTGAGCGGCGCCGTGAACAGTGGTGGCTAACGCCAACTAGAGAAGTAAGAGACCTGGCATGTGGGTGGAAACACGCCGGGTCAGGAGACGAAAACCGGAGCGCATGGTGGGCAGCGCTCCGGTTTTTGATTCTATGGTTTTCTGCCGGTCGTTCCTTCAGACCGGGTCCCAACTAAAGACGTCCGCGGACACCTCCAGCGGATACATGTGCGACTTGAAAGCGGGAATCGCCTGCTCGCCAATCATCTCCGGCGTCCATCCCTCGCCCCGCTGGACCGCGCGGAGCGGCCGCGGCTGGCTGAACAGGAACATCTCGTTGTTGCGCACGCCGAAAATCTGACCGGATACGTTGTCCTCATCGGCCTTGTGGCTGCACAGGTAAACCGCCATCGGTGCGATCTTCTCCGGCGTCATTTGCTTCAATTTCTCGACGCGCGCCTCGGCCTCCGGCGAATTCGTGGGGATCGAGCCGATCATACGGCTCCACGCGAAGGGCGAGATGCAGTTGGACCGCACCCGGTAGCGCGCCATGTCCAGCGCGATTGATTTGGATAATCCCATGATGCCGAGTTTGGCAGCCGAGTAGTTCGCCTGCCCCACGTTGCCGACCAGACCCGATGTCGAAGTCATGTGGACGAAACAGCCGGAACTCTGCTTGCGGAAATGCGGCGCGGCGGCGCGGCTGATGTAGTAACTGCCATGCAAATGGACATCGATGACCGCATGCCAGTCTTCGTCGGACATCTTATGGAAGATGCCGTCGCGCAGGATGCCGGCGTTATTCACGACTCCGTCGATCCTGCCGAAGGTGTCGAGCGCGGTCTCGACGATGCGGGCCGCCCCTTTCGGATCGGCGACGCTGTCGGTGTTCGCAACGGCCTCGCCACCGGCGGCGCCGATCTCCTCGACCACTTCCTGCGCCGGGGTTTTGTCTTCGCCTTCGCCCGACACCGATCCGCCAAAGTCGTTGACCACGACTTTCGCCCCATGCGCCGCCATCAACATGGCGAATCCCCGTCCGATGCCCCGGCCCGCGCCGGTAACGACGATGACCTTGTCCTGAACCATGCTCATTCTAATCGTGCTCCTGGATTGGTATTGTGATCAAGAATTCCTATCCGGCCTCCGGCACTGCTCAATGCGGCAGTCGACCGCCGTCGGCGCGGCAAGCCCCATGTCCGAGATACTCGGCCTGATTGAAATGCGGAGAAATACGCGTGTCGCCGCGCCGACAATCCTAGGCGCAAGCCGACACCGAGACAACGCCGTCCGATGAACCCGACCGGGCGGTCAATACGGCGCGGTGCCGCGGATGACAGTCCGGTGCAAAACCCGCGGATGTTTGTCCATCTCAAAGTCACCGGATGCCCGATGCATCAAGCAACGATTGTCCCACATGACGAGTTCGCCCTCGCGCCAGTGATGCGTATGGACGAAACGCGGCTGGGTCGCGAAATCAAGCAGCCGGTATAGCAACTCCCGGCCCTCGGCGACGGACATCCCTTCGATATGCGATGTGTGGATACCGATGTAGAGCACCTTACGGCCGGTATCCGGATGCGTCCGGACGATCGGATGCGACACCGGCGGCCGTTCGGCTTTTTCTTCCTCGGTCGCAGGCCGATTGAACGTGTTGTCGCGGTTGGCTTCCCAGCTATGGACCGCGCGAAGCCCCTGGATGCGGTCCTTCATCACGTCCGGAAGTTCGTCATAGGCATTCGCGATATTGGCGAACTGCGTCGAGCCGCCCTTCGGCGGGATCTTCTTGGCGTGCAACAGCGTCGCGAGCGACGGAATGTCGTGATAGGACTTGTCGGTATGCCAAAAGAAGTTGCCGCTGGTCGCCGGCGTCTTGGTCGGATTGCCGTCAAGATCGAGGTTCGACACCATATGGACCTTGGGTGATTTCACGCCGTCCAATCCCCGCACCACATGCCCCTCGACCTCGCCGAAACGTTCGGTGAAGGCGTACTGTTCGTCCTTCGATAGATTCTGATTCGGAAAGACCAAGATGTGGTGTTCGAGCAAGGCGCTCATGATCGCGTCACGGGCCGAGTCGTCGAGCGGTTTCGACAGATCGAGCCCGGTCACCGCCGCACCCATGAAACTCGGCAGGGGCTGAACCGTTGGGAATCCAGCGGTTTGAGCCATTCCTTGCGGTGCCGCGCTCTGGCTCACCGTTTCGACGTTTTCCATCCTTCGATCCTCCGGTAAATGCGAACCGATTGTACGGTAGCACACGGAAAGCGGTCAAAATTAGCCCGACACTGGCCCGATACCCGGTGCTGCAGTAGGCTCGGCAACAACAGCGGAAAGGAAACCAACCATGCCTTCCAGCGAGCATATCGACTTCATGCGCCACGCCCTCGACGAAGGGCGCACGGGCGCCGCCGCCGGCAACCCGGCGATCGGATCGGTCATCATCCGCGATGGACAGATCGTCTCGCGGGGCCATAACACCGTGGCGACCACATGCGACCCCACCTGCCATGCGGAGACCGTCGCCATTCGTCATATCTGCCAAGCGGAAAAGGTCACCGAACTGCCGGGCACCACGCTCTACACCACGATGGAGCCGTGCCCCATGTGCATGTGGGCGATCTGCATGACCAAGATTGACCGCTTGGTCATGGGCGCGCGAATTGCCGACCTGCAGCCGCTCAGCGTGAAATACGGCGGCTACTCGGTGGAGTCGTTCCTCGGCCTGACCGACAACAAAATCGACGTCGTCACCGGAATCCTGGTCGACGACTGCGCCGCGCTGCGACAGGGCAGTTAGGCCCGTCCACGCATCACCGAATTCGGAAACCAAATCCCACTAGGAGAAACCCTCATGAGCGACATCACCCGCAATCATATCGGCCCCCGCATGAGCCAGTCGGTGGAATACAACGGCGTCATTTACTTGGCCGGACAGGTCGGCGACGACCAGAGTGCCGACGCCGCGACGCAAACCGCGCAAATCCTGGCCAAGATCGACAAGCTGCTGGCCGAATGCGGCAGCGACAAGTCGAAGCTGCTTTGGGCGCAGCTTTGGGTCACCGATATGCGCAACTTCGGCGCCATGAACGAGGTGTGGGACGCCTGGATCGACCCGGCCAATCCCCCCGTCCGCGCCGGGCTGTGCAGCGCGCTCGCTGCGCCGGACTGGAAGGTCGAGATCATGGTCATGGCGGCGAAATAGGCCGTCCGAATCCCGTCAAGCCGGTTCGCGCCGGTAGTGATAGCGATAGAGTTCGGTCGTCAGGCCGAGGCTCTCGTAGAGCGCGATGGCCGCGGCGTTCGGCGCCTCGACCTGAAGGCAAACGCCGCGCGCACCGGCCGCCGACGCCGACGCAAACAGCGCATTCAGAAGCCGCCGCGCGTATCCCCGGCCGCGCAGCGCCGCGTTGGTGATAACGGATTCGACACACAGCAATTCATCGTGCATCGCGCCAAAGGCAAGCGCGACGAATTCACCGTCAACGCGCAGCCCGGCAAAGCTCGCCGGTACCGCCAGCGAGCGGATAACGCGCGCGAAAAAGGCGTGCGCGGTGTCGTCTCTCACCTGCAACGTTTTCATTGCGGATAGCCAATCGTCAGCCGGATGCGAGCGGATCTCGACGCCCTCGTCCGGTTCCGCAGCGACGGCGTCGAGATCGGCGTGCAATGTGATCGTCTCGCCTTCCCCGGTGAAGCCGAGCGCTTCCAGCCGGGCATCGACAGACGGATCCAACAACGTCGGCACCCGAAAGATCACCGGCTGTCCCTGCCGGGCGTAGATCGCGCAGCACGATTTCAGTGTTTCATCGACCGCACCGGCCCCGGCATTCAGTGGATTGGCCGAATTCACGCGTCGACCGAACCCGCCCGAAATGCGCAGCACCCAATCGCCGCTCCAAACCTGATGCAGCGCGGGCCAGGCATTGTGGCATGCTTCCTCGACTCTCCAGCAAAGCTCCAAGTTCGAGGAAAGATCGGAACCGACGGCTTTTGACCTGGAATTCATTGTCCCACAGCGTTGACGATGAAGCGCCTTCTTGACTGTGAATATGAATACGATGTCCCTGACGAAGCGCAAGGTTTCGGATGTCTATTCCTACCGGAGACCGATCCAGCCAAATCACGGATTTTGCCGCGGTAGGGCGATCCATCACCGTATGGATATCCTACGAACCCACACCGTGAAGCAGCCCGGCGCCTTTGGGGAGCGACAAAAAAACCGGAGCGCAGTGGCGTCTACGCTCCGGTCTTCTTCGAGGGATTCCGCGACTGGCACGTCACGGACGGGACTAATTCGAGACCGCTCTTAGCCGCTGCTGGTATTCGCGGCGCCGCTGAGTTCGTTCGACACGCGATTGAACATGGTCTCCAGCGAGGTGCCCATCACGGTAAGGGCGGCGATGGCCGCAACCGAGACAAGAGCAGCGATCAAGCCGTACTCGATCGCGGTCGCGCCGCTTTCATCGGCGAGAAGAGCTTTGAGTTTGAAGACCATGACTGAGTTCTCCCAATACAGTTTCCAGCAAATGTTGATAAAGTTGTAGTAAAGTTTCTCATATATTGCTGTGATATCGGTCACGACATAGTCAAATAATCGATATATTTACAGATTTACTGTATATTTTGCGCCTTCTTATGCAGTCATTGGCCTTTACGCCCCATCCATAGGGTGCCCGCCACCCGGATGCGAAGGCCGGGGCGCGCTGCCCCAGACCAGGCTGAGGTGAGGATGCCGTCGGCCGGCTAGAACGGCTTGTCGCCCTTCACCAGCGTCCGCAGCAGCGTTCGGGTTTCAGTGAGGTCGTAGTTCGCGAAGGCCTTATGCATCGTCGAACGGTCGTCCCAGATCAACAGGTCGCCGAGCCGCCATTCGTGGCGGTAGATCAGCTCCGGCTGGATCGCCTTGTCCAGCAGGTCGAGCACCAAGTCCTGGCTCTCCTCCGGCGACATGCCGACGAAGTTCTCCACCTTCCCCTGATGCATGTAAATCGCTTTGCTACCGTTGTCCGGATGAGTCCGCACCAGCGGGTGGATCACCGGCACGTCGTCGATCCGGCGTTTCGAGGTGTCGTAGCGGTGCGATTTTTTCTTCGACGCGCTGCCCTGGAACACGTTGACCGTCTGTAGCCCGTCGATCCGCGCCTTCATCGCATCCGGCAGGCGTTCGTAGGCCGCCCGCATGTTCACGATCCCCGTGTCGCCACCGCCGGATTCCGGCAGTTCGAGCGCATAGAGCGCGGTGAAGTTCGGCGGCTCTTCACGGTTCGTGTGATCGGTGTGCCAATAGTTCGAGTGATAGACCCGTTCGCCGGTTTTCCCGGGAAACGTATTGGACACGAAGCTCACGTCCTTTTCGGTCTCGTGACTGAACGCCGTGAAATTCGGCGGCATGGTCTCGCCGAAAAGCGCGACAGCCGTCGCAAAGCTTTGCGCGTCCAGCGTTTGATCCCGAACCACCAGCGCGACATGTTCGACCGCCGCGTCAATCAACCGTTGGCGCGTCGCCGCGTCCTGCGGCTCGCGCAGGTCGACGCCGGTCGCCTCCGCACCAGCAAATTCTCCCAAAGGCGTGATCGTCAGTGTCATTGGCGTCTATTCCCTCTCCCTGATCATACAACAACTCCGGTCGCCGCGCCGCAAGATGGTCGCAACTCCGGACAAGCCCCCCTCCGTTGACAGCGCCCGGCCCTGCTGCCTACCGTGGCCTTTCCCGCCCCGCGGTGCGACACGCAAAACCAGAAATTCGAGGAGACGACCATGGCGCCATCCGGCCGACGTAAAACCCCGGAAGAATTGCGGAGTTATCAATGGTACGGCGTCGACGACCTGCACGGCTTCGGCCACCGGTCGCGCACAAAGCAGATGGGCTTTGCCAAGGAGGATTTCGCGGGCAAGCCGGTGATCGCCGTGATCAACACTTGGAGTGAGATCAACCAGTGTCACTCGCATTTCAAGCAGCGCGCCGAAGAGGTCAAGCGTGGCGTCTGGCAGGCCGGCGGCTTTCCGGTCGAACTGCCCGCGATGTCGCTGTCCGAACCCTTTGTGAAACCATCGACCATGCTCTACCGCAACATGCTGTCGATGGAAGCGGAGGAATTGCTGCGCAGCCACCCAATGGACGGCGCGGTGCTGATGGGCGGCTGCGACAAGACCACGCCCGCCCTGCTGATGGCTGCGGCCAGTATGAACATCCCGTCGATCTTCGTGCCCGCCGGGCCGATGCTGCGCGGCAACTGGCGCGGCGAAACGCTCGGCAGCGGCACCGATACCTGGAAATACTGGGCGGAACGCCGCGCCGGCAACATCACGGAAGACGACTGGGAGGAGATCGAGGGCGGCATCGCCCGCTCGCCCGGCCACTGCATGACCATGGGCACCGCGTCGACCATGACCTCGGTCGCCGAAGTGCTCGGCATGACGTTGCCCGGCGCCGCTTCGATCCCGGCGGCGGATTCGAACCATCCGCGCATGGCGACGGCGAGCGGCCGCCGCATCGTCGACATGGTGTGGGAGGACATGACACCCCGAGAGGTCATGACGATGGACGCGGTCGAGAACGCCATCACCACCGTGATGACGCTCGGCGGCTCAACCAACGCGGCGATCCATATCCTGGCGATCGCGGCCCGCAACGGGCATGACGTGAGCCTCGACCTGCTGGACGAGTTGTCGCGCAAAACGCCGGTGTTGGCCGACATGCGGCCCTCCGGCCGGTTCCTGATGGAAGATTTTTACTATGCCGGCGGCCTGCGCGGCCTGCTGAACCGGCTGCGCGACCTGTTGCATCTCGACTGCGTCACGGCGAACGGCAAGACGCTCGGCGACAATCTCGGCGATGCGGGTGTGTACAACGACGAGGTCATCCGCACGCGCGACAACCCGATGTCCGACGAAGGCGGCCTGGTCGTGCTGCGCGGCAACCTCGCGCCCGACGGCGCGGTGGTCAAACACACCGCCGCCGACCCGAAGCTGCTCAAGCATGTCGGTCCGGCCGTGGTGTTCAAGAGCCATCGCGACTTGCTGGAACGGATCGACGATCCCGACCTCGATGTGACCGCGGACTCGGTCCTGGTGATGCAGAATGCCGGCCCGGTCGGCGGGCCCGGCATGCCGGAATGGGGCATGCTGCCGATCCCGGAGAAGCTGCTCAAGGAAGGCGTGCGCGACATGGTGCGCATCTCGGACGCCCGGATGAGCGGCACGTCCTACGGCACCTGCGTGCTGCATGTGGCGCCGGAGTCCTTCGTTGGCGGGCCGCTGGGCCTGGTGGAGGATGGTGACATGATCGAGTTGGACATCATGGGACGCCGGCTCGACCTGAAGGTCAGCGACGAGGAACTCGCCAAGCGCCGCGAATCATGGACCGCGCCAAAACCTCATTATCCAAGAGGTTACGGCTGGATGTTCACGCAACATATCCAGCAGGCGGATAAGGGCTGCGACTTCGACTTCCTGCAATCGCCGGAATTGGTCGACGAACCCGAGGTGCACTGACGGCACCGGCCGGCAATTAAGCGGCGGCGGACGAGCGATTATTCCCGGTCGACGCGGCAATGCGCTTGCCGCGTACCGCCATCAAGCATTCATGATAGGTATTCAAGAGATAATGCCGGTCGGCCGGCGTATGCGCACCCGCCAGGGCGCCGCTCGACATGGTGCGGTTCTCGACCCGCATCACGTCCAGCATCAGCCGGTAGGCGACGGCTTCCGGGGTACCTTCCCCGGTCCCGATTGGCAACGATTCCGACATTCGATCCGTCTCCCGCTTTGAGCGTGTTATCTGAATGGCCGAGACCGTCCCCTCTCGCGCCCCTCCACCGTGCTGAAATCCACTTCCCCTCACCGACGAAATCCGTCGCGGGCATCATGCGCGTTTCACCACAAATCCATGCTTGGCGAGGCCCGTTAACAACAGGTTAACGTCCCTAGCGGCTTGACTCGATGGGTATATCTCAACCTTGCCGCGCGGCGGTTATGACTGTTTCTCGCCGTCTCGGACGAAAAAAGGAACCTATTCCGCTGCCTGGTCCAGCCGGTCCGGCCCAACGACGCTCAGACCACAGCGCAGCGCTTCAAGACTGATGACCTGGTCCGGCGACACGTTGGCGATATTCACGTCGGGGCCGAAGGCCAACACGAACGCCTTCTGCAGTTCGAACGTGCTGTTCACCGTGACGCCCTTGATCCAATAGCCGGTCAACTCGAACAGGACCTTCGAGATGTCGAGACCGTCCCGCAGCCCCTCCAACAAATCCTGGTTGATCTCGTCGCCATCCATCAATTCGGCCGCCTCGACCAGCACCAGGTCGCAGCCCGCCTCGAAACACAGGTTGGCCTGTGCAGTCAGTTCGGCGGCGTCCTGCTTATCATGCTTGGAGCCGACTTCGCCATGCACTTCCAGTCCGCTGTCGATGGCGATGCGGATCATCCGGTGGCGTTCCTGGTCGTTCAGCGGCACGCAATTATCCGACACCTCGATGGCGTGGATGCCGTGCCGCTTCGCTTCCTCGCAATACGGCTTGACCGCATCCCAGCCTTGGGTCGCGAAGACATATTCCAGGAACTGACCGCCGATGAACGGTTTCACGTCGAATTCCTGATACAGGTCGAGTTTCTTCCGGAAGGTCTCCACATCGTAGAGCCGCGCCGTGCCCGCGACGATCTTGCCGAGATCGATATAGGGCGCCGACAGTTCGAGCATATCGCGCAGATGCTGCATCGGCTGTCCCCAATCCAGCACCATGGTCAGGCCGGTCTTGCGCGGTTTTTCGGTGCTGCGCCCGGCGGGCAGCGGGACCATCTCGAAGGGACGCTCGGTCATGTCTGGGTTCTTTCGTTTCTTATCCGGCGGCGGATGACCCATCGATGATAGCGCGGAACCGCGTCCGGATGACAGTCTGCGCCCGACCCCCTATGGTCGGTGCATCAAAGGCAAGAAACGACATTAGGGACCGCCGCCATGCGCATCACCCTTCTCGGCACCGGAACGCCGACCCCCTCGCTCAAACGCATGTGTTCCGGCTATGTGGTCGAAACCGGCGACGACGTCATCGTGTTCGACCATGGCACCGGCAGCCACCACCGGCTGCTGGAAGCGGGATACAAGGCCACCGACGTCACGCACTTCATCTGCAGCCATCTTCACTACGACCACTGCATGGATTATCCCCGGCTGCTGATCACCCGCTGGGATCAGGGTGCGGGACAGATCCCGGAACTACAGGTCTACGGCCCGCCCGGCATCGACCGCATGACCAATCTGTTGATCGACGACGACGGCGTGTTCGGCCCGGACCTGATCGCCCGGACCAAGCATCCGCTCAGCCTCGACGTCTACCGCAACCGCCACGGCGAAGGCGACCGCGCCCGCCCCGCGCCGGTCGTCCACGAACTGCGCAGCGGCGACACGGTCGAGGAGAACGGCTGGAAGCTGACCGTCGCCAGCGTGCCCCATGTCCAGCCCTATCTGGTCTGCTACGGCTTCCGGCTCGACACGGCCGAAGGCTCCTTCGTCTATTCCGGCGACTGCGGCCCGTGCACGGCGATGGAGAAACTTTCCGACGGCGCCGACGTGCTGGTCCATATGTGCCAATACATCACCGGCACCGAACCGTCCGAGGAATACACCAAGGGCTGCATGGGCCATATGGAACTCGCCCAACTCGGCGCCAAATCCGGCGTGCGCAACCTGGTGATGAGCCACATGTTGCTGCAACTCGACGTACCCGGCGTGAAGGAGCGGCTGATTTCCGAAATGAAATCGGTTTACGACGGCAATCTGATCTGGGGCGAGGATCTAATGGAAGTGCCGGTGAAGGACCCGGCCCCGGCAAAGATGGACTGATAGGACAAGGATTGATGACCACTACCACTACCTCGACCGACGCCGACGTCGGATACCGCGCCGGGCTCGTATATCCGGACTGGGATTTTCAGGTGACCGCCGAAACGCAGGCCAAGAAGCTGGCGTGCTGCGACATCGACCCGACGATCTACAGCGACCGGGTGGATATCACCCATTACGCCTTGGCGACCGTGCTTGCGGCCAAGCGAACCGGACTCCCCGTGAACGGCCGGGTCCACATGACGCAACGCTTCATGCAAAGCGAGCCGATCATGCTCGGCGAAACCCTAACGGTGCGCGGCGAGGATATCAAAGTAGAGCCCGACCGGCGCGGCAATATCGTCACCTCGCGGTTCGAATTCGCCCGGCCCAACGGGTCTATCCCGCTGCGCGCGGAACGGTCGTCGCTGGTGCTCGACGCCACGCTTGCGGAAAAGGCGCAACCGCCCACGGCGAAACCCAAACCCGCCGCCGACCCCACCCAGGGCCTGACGATGATCGGCGAGAAGCAGTTGGTGCCCGAAAAGGTCGCGGCCTATAGCGACGAGGCGGAAAACCTCATCCATTCAGACCCGGAAACGGCCCGACGCTTCGGCTTCCGTGCGCCCATCGCGGCAGGCCTAATGGCGATCCGGTTCATGATCGAAGCGCTCAGCAAAGAAGCCGTGCCGCAGGAACTCGACCTGCAAATCCGATTCCGCCGGCCGATGTTCTGGGACGAGAAGCTCGATCTCTGGGGTCGCCATGACGATGCGGGCAAACTCGCCTACATCGCCGTCGTCAATCAGGACG
Organism: Alphaproteobacteria bacterium; assembly: GCA_965228425.1. Taxonomy (GTDB): domain Bacteria; phylum Pseudomonadota; class Alphaproteobacteria; order UBA8366; family UBA8366; genus JAJFJD01. The sequence goes on from OZ245815.1 coordinate 3,455,565, forward strand.
GCAAACTGGCCAACGACGGGATCGTTAATCACGTCGGGTGGTGATCACCCATCAGCCCTCGCTGTCATTCCCGCGAAAGCGGGAATCCAGACCTGCCGCTAGAGAATGGATTCCCGCTTTCGCGGGAATGACGATGGATTTGAGTAACTTCTCAAGCGGGTCGCGTTAATGAGCGCGCGCTTTCGATGCTACTTCCCGACATGCTCCGTCAGGAAGGCATCGATCCCTTGCAGATATTTCTGCTCGCTCTGCATGAATCCGGTGTTATGACCGCCGTTGATTTCCAGGAACCGCTTCGGACCCCGCGCCGCCGCGAAAAGGGCGCGCCCATGCGCGAACGGGACGATCTGATCGTCCGGGCTGTGAATGACCAGAACCGGGATCGGGACGGACGCGAGCGCCGCTTCGGTGTCGTAGTCGAACCGGGTCAGCCACCGCACCGGCAGGAACCAATAGATTTGCGCGGCCATGTCCGGCACCGAGGTAAAGGCCGATTCCAGGATCAGCGCGCCGGCATCCCGGCCTTTCGCCGCGTGGGCCGCAACCGCGCCGCCGAGCGAACGCCCGAAGATGACGATCCGCTTCGGGGATATGCCCCGCCGCTCGGTCAAGTAGCGCCAAGCGGCCTCGGCATCCCGATACGTCCCCTCCTCCGACGGTTCGCCCTCGCTTTGGCCATATCCGCGATAGTCGAGTATCAGCGTCGATAGACGCAAACGGTTGAACAGTCGTATCGACTCCAGCCGATGCGAGATATTACCCGCGTTCCCATGGAAGAAAAGCAACACGCCCCGCGCGTTCTTCGCCGGGACGAACCAAGCGTCGAGCGTAAGGCCATCCTCGGTGGGTATCTTGACCGGCTCGAAATCCAGCCCGATGGAGTCCGGCGTCGCGACGATCGCGCGGGTCGGCGTATCCGGATGGTAGATCAGACAGGATTGCAGAAGGAATAGGGCCGCCAGCAGCAGCAGATAGAAGCCCGCGACCGGCATCAGGACGCGTTTCGCCGACTTGAAGATATCCTGTGCTGACGCCATTACGGTTTCGTTCCGGTCGTTGCCGCACGGCGCGGCGTTCGGTTAGGCTCGCCTTTTACACGCATCCGCGCAACCGTCCTTCGCCCGCAAGCGCGGGCAAGGTCCGTAACGGTTACTCGCCGCCGCCCCCGCCATCGCCGCCGCTCTCGCCTCCGCCGCCGTCGCCCCAACCGCGACCGCGTCTGCGCACGGCAAAAATCGCGGCGATCGCCAGCGCACCGAGATAATAGGGCACGAACTCAAAATCGGGATCGCTCAGAACCAGGTTCCAAGCCTCTTGCATCGTCTCGCGCATGATAGCGTTGCTCCGGTAGAACTGACGCTAGCCGGATGACCCTAAGATTGATTTAAGGCCGCGAACGTCCCTCGATACCGGTAGAACGAGTGTTTTCGGGCGCGGCACTTTCTCCGAACCGTTATTGGCGTTACAATTCGGTAAATCCCGACGAATTTCCAAATTTCGCGACCACATCCATCCTCGGAGGACGCCATGCCCTATCAACCGACAATGCTCGGCACCCGCTATATGGTCTCGGCAGGCCATTATCTCGCCACCCAGGCCGGCTACAACATCCTGGAGGACGGCGGCAACGCAGTGGACGCGGGCGTGGCGGCGGGCATCGCCCTGGCCGTGGTGCAGAGCGACATCGTCAATGTCGGCGGCGTCGCGCCGATGATCATCTACCTCGCCGAGAAGAACGAGGTGGTGACGATCAGCGGTCTCGGCTGGTGGCCCAAGGCGGCCAAGCTCGACATCTTCCTGCGGGAGCATAACGGCACCGTGCCGCACGGGGTGCGGCGCTCGGTCATGCCGGCCGCGCCCGACGCCTGGATCACCGCACTCAAGCATTTCGGCACCAAGAGTTTCGGCGAAGTCGCGGAAGCCTCGATCCGCTATGCGCGCGACGGCTTCAGCATGCACCCCACCTATCAGGGCACCATCGAGAGTGCTCAGGAGGGTTACGCCAACTATCCGAGCAACATGGAAATCATGTTGCCCGGCGGTAAAGTGCCGCAGGTCGGCGAGAACTTCGTTCAGGCCGACCTTGCGCGGTCGCTGCAATACATGGCAGACGAGGAATCCTCCGCATCGTCAAAGGGCCGCGAAGACGGCCTGCAGGCCGCCCGCGCCGCCTTCTACGAGGGCGACATCGCGCAGACCATCGCCAAGTTCCACCGCGAGGAAGGCGGCTTCATCACCGAAGAGGATATGCGGGAATTCCGCGTTGCGATCGAACCGCCGGTCAAGCGCAGCTTCAACGGCATCGACGTGTACACTTGCGGCCCCTGGTGCCAAGGGCCGGTTCTGCTGCAGATGATGGCGCTACTCGAATCCTACGACCTGAAAGGCATGGGCCATAACTCGGTCGAGTACATCCACACCCTGTCGGAAGCGATCAAGCTCGCCTTCGCCGACCGCGAGCGCTACTACGGCGACCCGCGCTTCGTGGACGTGCCGATGGATACACTGCTGTCCGACGCCTACAACGCGGAACGCCGCGACATGATACGCCCGGACGAGGCCTGGCCGACGATGCCGGCGCATGGCGCGGTCGACGGCTTCGACCCGATGGAGGCGAAACTGCTGTCGCCGCCGCAGGCGCCCGAATATGTCCTGCACGACACGTCATACGCCTGCGCCATCGACGAGCACGGCAACGCCTTCTCGATCACGCCGAGCGATAGCTGCGGCGCCTCGCCGATCATCCCCGGCCTCGGACTCGTCGCATCGAGCCGCGGCTCGCAGGGTTGGGCGGTCGAAGGCCATGCCTCGGCGATCGCACCGGGCAAGCGACCGCGCCTGACGCCGAACCCCGCCATGGCCGTGGTCGAAGGCAAAATGACCATGCCCTTCGGCACGCCCGGCGGCGACGTGCAATGCCAGGCGATGCTGCAGGTGTTCAACAACATCCACGAATTCGACATGGACCCGCAGGAAGCCATCGAAGCCCCGCGCTTCTCTACCTACAGCGCGCCCAGCTCTTTCGAGCCGCATGAGGCGGAGCCCGGCATCCTGCGCATCGAGAACCGCGTCGACGACAGCACCGGCAAGGCGCTCGAGCAGAAAGGCCACAAGGTCGAATGGTGGCCGGAAATCACCCGCAAGGCGGGCGCGGTCTGCACGGTGGTGCACGACCACGAGTCCGGTAAACTCGCCGGCGGCGCCGACCCGCGCCGTCAGTCCCGCGCCATGGGGTGGTAAGGCACCTTTCGTAAGACATACCGCCACCCCACATATGTTCGTGAATCCTTGCGGACGGAATTGAGGGAGTGGCGGGATGAAGGCGACCGGGTCCGATGGTCCGCCGGCGGTTGCCATAACCGACCGGCGGGATTGGCACACCCTTCCCTCCGAAGACGCGTTATCGGCACTCGGCAGCAGTCCGAACGGTCTGTCCGCGGATGACGCAGGCCGCCGCCTCACGGAATTCGGTCCGAACCGGTTGCCGCCGCCGAAACGGCGCGGTCCCATCCTGCGGTTTCTGATCCAGTTCAACGACGTTTTGATCTACGTGCTGCTCGCCGCCGCCGGTGTAACCGCCCTGCTCGGCCATTGGATCGATACGCAGGTCATTCTCGCCGTCGTCCTGGTGAACGCCGTCATCGGCTTTATCCAAGAGGGCAAGGCGGAAAAGGCCCTCGACGCGATCCGCGACATGCTGGCGCCGAAAGCGAGCGTGATCCGCGGCGGCCAGCGAAAGTCCATCCCCGGCGACGACGTCGTCCCGGGCGACATCGTGTTGCTCGAAGCGGGCGACCGTGTTCCCGCCGATATCCGTTTGTTCGAGATCAAGGGACTCAAGGTCGACGAATCGATTCTGACCGGCGAATCGGTGCCCGTCGAGAAGACCGAACCGCCGGTGGCCGCGAATGCCCCCCTTGGCGACCGGACACCCATGGCATTCAGCGGAACGCTCGTGACCTATGGGCGAGCGAAAGGCGCCGTCGTCGACACCGGCGCAGGGACCGAAATCGGCCGGATCAGCGGCATGCTGTCGGAGGTCACGACCCTGCAGACGCCGCTCCTACGGCAGATGGGCATCTTCGCCAAGCGGCTGACCGCCGCGATCCTCGGCATCGCCGCGCTTGTGCTGGTCTTCGGCCTGCTGGTCCGCGACCTCGGTTTTTCCGAAATCTTCATGGCGGTGGTCGGATTGTCGGTCGCGGCCATCCCGGAAGGCCTCCCGGCCATTCTGACCATTACCTTGGCGATCGGCGTGCAGGGCATGGCAAGCCGAAACGCGATCGTCCGCCGGCTCCCGGCCATCGAGACATTGGGATCGGTCTCGGTCATCTGTTCCGACAAGACAGGCACGCTGACGCGCAATGAAATGACCGTCGCCTCGATCGCGACCGCCCGGCGGCTCTTTACGGTCGGCGGCGCCGGGTATGCGCCACGCGGCGGCTTTGCGCTGGACGGACGCGATACAGATGCCGGCGAATACCCGCTGCTCGCCGAAATAGGCCGCGCCGCCCTCCTCTGCAGTGATGCCAGCCTGCACGAAACGGATGGCGAGTGGATGGTCGAAGGTGACCCGATGGAAGGGGCATTGCTTGCGGCCGCTGCCAAGGCCGGTCTCGATCTCGAATTCGAACGCCGGTCCTGGCCCCGAAACGACGCCATTCCGTTCGACTCGCAACACCAGTTCATGGCCAGCCTTAACCATGACCATTCAGGAAATGGCGCGATCTTCATCAAGGGTGCGCCGGAGCGCATCCTCGGCATGTGCGTCCAACAGCGCGGAATAGACGAAGACGTGCCGCTCGATACGGACTATTGGCAACGCCAGGCGGATGAAATCGCATCGCGCGGGCAACGTATACTCGCCGTCGCAACGAAGGTGACGGACGCGGGGCAATCGAGCCTGCACTTCGACGATGTCGAGAGCGGACTTACCTTTCTCGGCTTGTTCGGCATGATCGATCCACCGCGCGAGGAAGCGATCACCGCCGTGGCCGAATGCCAGGCCGCCGGCATCCAGGTCAAGATGATCACCGGCGACCATGCGGGCACGGCGACGGCGGTTGCGCGCCAGTTGGGCCTGGAAAATCCGGAGGCGGTCCTGACCGGCCATGACCTTGATGCGTTGGACGAAGAAACCCTGCGCATCCGGGCCCAGGATACCGCCGTTTTCGCGCGCACCAGCCCGTCGGACAAACTGCGGCTGGTGACCGCACTCCAGGCCGAGGGGGCGGTCGTCGCGATGACCGGCGACGGCGTCAACGACGCCCCGGCGCTCAAACGCGCCGATGTCGGGATCGCCATGGGCCAGAAAGGCAGCGAAGCGGCAAAGGAAGCATCGGAGATGGTGCTCGCGGACGACAACTTCGCGGCCATCGCCGAGGCCGTACGCGCCGGGCGGACCGTCTACGACAACCTGAAAAAGGCAATCCTGTTCATCCTGCCGACCAACGGCGGCGAAGCGCTTGTCTTGATCGCCGCGATCCTGCTCGGCTTCACCCTGCCGATCACGCCGCTGCAGATCCTTTGGGTCAATATGGTCACGGCCGTGACGCTGGCGTTGGCCCTGGCTTTCGAGCCGAGCGAACCGGACGTCATGCGACGCCCGCCCCGCGCCGCGGACGAACCCATCTTCTCCGGCTTCCTGATCTGGCGGACGACCTTCGTCTCCGTCCTGTTCATGGGCGCGATCTTCGGAAAATTCATCCTGGCGACCGTCCAGGGCGCCAGCATCGAGGAAGCCCGCACGATCGCGGTGAACACGCTCGTGGTGTTGGAGATTTTCTACCTGTTCAGCGTCCGCTACCTGAAGGCGCCGTCGATCACCTGGCGCGGCCTCGTCGGCACCCGGGCGGTGTTGATCGCCGTCGGCGTCGTTACGGCGCTGCAACTCCTGTTTACCTACGCACCTTTTATGGAAACCTTCTTCGATGTTCGGCCGCTGAGCCTAGGACAGGGCCTAGAGATCGTCGCCGTCGGCATCGCCGTCCTGTTGATCCTCGAGGCGGAAAAATGGCTTTACGGATTGGCGACAGGGCAGCAGCATCGATACAACCGTGGCCCAAACAAATAGCAGACGCTATCTGATGGTAGATAACGAGTTCATCGACAGTGCTGAAGATGCGCTTGAAGCTTTCCTTCAGCAGTTTAGTGATTATCCCGCTGAAAAAGACGGTGAATATATAATCAGGCGAGCTACAGCTTATATCCGCCGGCACGACAAAGAAGCACAAAGAGCGATCGTTGAGGTCTTAAAACGTTGGCTTGGACAAGATGACAAAGAACGAGCGCATATCGCAATTGCGGTGACCCGACGACTGCACATCTTATCGGCCTTACCGGATTTGGAAGTCACGCTAGCAAGAATTCGCTCAAGAAAATCATCATTGCCGTCGTACTATGCTGAAATCCTTGAAAATGCGATAAATGACCTGCGCACCAAAGAGCGAGGAGATCCTATCTAATGCCCTATCAACCCACCGTCGTCGGCACGCGCTACATGGTCGCCGCCGGACACTATCTGGCGACCCAGGCCGCTTTCGACATCCTGGAAGCGGGCGGCAACGCGGTGGACGCCGGCGTGGCGGCCAATATCGCGCTGGGGGTGCTGCAAAGCGACATGGTGAACGTGGCGGGCGTGGCGCCGATCCTGATCTACCGCGCCAAGGAACGCGACGTGCTGACGATCACCGGCCTTGGGCCTTGGCCGAAGGCGGCGACGCTCGACCTGTTCGTTAACGAGCATGGCGGCGAAATCCCGCTCGGCCTGCGCCGCACGGTGGTGCCCGCAGCGCCCGACGCCAACATCATGGCGCTCGACCGGTTCGGCACGATGTCCTTCGGCGAGGTCGCGGCGGCGGCGATCCGCTATGCCCGCGACGGCTTCGCAATGCATCGGATGATGACCGCCTATATCGAGGCCTACGAGGATAACTACCGGAAATGGCCCGAGAACGAAGCGATCTACCTGCCGAATGGCCGCGCGCCGCAGCCGGGCGAACGTTTCGTGCAGGCCGATCTCGCGCGTTCGCTCCAATTCATGGCGGACGAGGAAGCGGCGGCGGCGAAAAACGGCCGATCGGCCGGGCTGAAGGCCGCGCGAGACGCGATCTATTCCGGCGACATCGGGCAGGCGATCCTGCGCTATCACCGGGAGAACGACGGCCTGCTCGCCGAGGAAGACCTGACGAACTTCCAATCGACCATCGAGCCGCCGGTCAAACGCACCTTCAACGGCTGCGGCGAGCCGATCGACATCTATACCTGCGGCCCCTGGTGCCAGGGCCCGGTGATGCAGCAGATGCTGGCGCTGCTCGACGGGTTCGACCTGAAATCCATGGGACACAACAGCGTCGAGTACATCCACGTGGTCGCCGAAGCGATGAAACTCGCGCTGGCCGACCGGGAACGCTATTACGGCGACCCGAATTTCGTCGACGTGCCGCTGGAGCGCCTGCTGTCCGACGCCTACAACGCGGAACGCCGGTCGATGATCCGCCCGGACACGGCCTGGCCCGAGATGCCGCCCGCCGGCGACTTCGGCAACGACCCCGGCCCCGCCTGGATGGCGGCGCAGAACACATCGCAGGAAAGCCCGCCGATGCCGGGCGACACCTCCTACGTCTGCGCCATCGATAAGGACGGCAATGTCTTTTCGTCGAACCCGTCCGACGTGACCTGGGAATCGCCGGTCATCCCAGGCACCGGCCTGTGTCCGTCCTCGCGCGGCTCGCAGTCCTGGGCCGTGCCCGGCCACGCGTCGTCCGTGGCGCCGGGCAAGCGCCCGCGCCTGACGCCCAACCCCGCGCTCGCCATGCGCGACGGCAAGTTGGTCATGCCAATCGGCACGCCCGGCGGCGACACGCAATGCCAGGCGGTCCTGCAGGTGCTGTTGAACCGGGAGCTGTTCGGCATGGACGCGCAGGAAGCCGCCGAGGCCCCGCGCTTCATCACGCATAGCCAGCCCGACACCTTCGCCCCGCACACCGCCTATCCGGGACGGCTAACCATGGAGGGCCGGATCGATGCGAAGACCGGCGATGCGCTGGCCGACAAAGGCCACACGGTGGAGCGGCTGGACGACATGACATGGAAGACCGCCGGCGTCTGCCTGGTCGCGCACGACCTGGAGACCGGCATCATGAGCGGCGGCGCCGACCCGCGCCGCCCGTCCCGCGCCATGGGATGGTAGGGAACGCCTAAACCGGCCGCGCGCCGTTCACGGTGACGCGGTTCATGTAGCGCTTGTGGCCGGGGTAATCGTTCAGCGCCTTGTGCATGACGCAGCGGTTGTCCCAGAAGGCGATCGACCCCTTTTGCCAGCGGAAGCGGCAGGTGAATTCCGGCCGGTAGGAATGCTCAAACAGGAATTCGAGCAGCGGCTTGCTTTCCTCCTCGGTCATTCCCTTGAAGCGGTGGGTGCGCACGCGATTGACATAGAGCGCCTTGCGGCCGCTTTCCGGATGGGTGATCACCACCGGGTGCTCGCACTCCGGTTCCTCTTCCATCGTCGCATCCTCGCGCAGCTTGCTCGTGCGCTCCTCGTTGCGACCGGCGGCTACCGTCGCCGATTGAATGCGGTTGTCATGCACCCCGGTCAGGCTGCAAAGAAGGTCCTTCATCCCGTCGGACAAGGCCTCGTAGGCGTCATATTGGTTCGCGAACATCGTGTCGCCCCCGACCGGCGGGACTTCCAGCGCGTAGAGGATCGAGCCCATCGGCGGCTCCGGCAAATGCGTCAGGTCGTGGTGCCAACTCTCGCCGACGATCCGTTTGTGTTCCGGATCCTTGCGGATCGGGAATATCTCGGGATGCCCTTCCAGCGGCACATAACGGGGATGGATGTTCAGCGTGCCGAAGCGCCGGCCGAAATCCTTATGCTGATCCTCGGTCAGATCCTGGTCGCGGAAGAAAACCACCTGATGCTCGACGAAGGCGTCATGAATCTCCGAGAAGGCCGCATTACCGATCGGCTGCGACAGGTCGACGCCGCGGATTTCCGCGCCGCAACTGCCGGATATGGGCTTTACCTCGATATGCGCGTAGGCCATCGCCTTGCTCCCAATCTGTCGAAACACGCTCCACTGGCCGGAGTCTGCCACCATCCGCCGCCGGGAACAAATCGGTCACGGTCGGCGATACCCATATACCACTTTAAATAAATCGCCGAAGCAGCTTAAAGTTGCTTATTAACCGTATGACTACAAATGGGTATTAACGTTGCGGACGAACGAGGTCCGGAATCCGCCTGATTTGTCGCCATGTACAAGCCGCCGAAAATCCGAGAACAAGCCAAAACCGCGCTAACCCGCGCGGAACACACCGTCCGTAGCTATTTCTACGACGCCCGGCACCGGAAGGAAGCGATGGACGTCGTCGCCTACCTGGAACGCTACGGTGACACGAAACTGACCCCGCAGATGCGGAAAATCGCGGACGATTATGCAACGGAGACTTTCGGCTCGAAGCGCTTCGCTCCCTGGCTTTACGCCTACACGCTCATTCGCGGCAGCTTTCAGGAAGGCTGGTTGCCGGACAATTTCTACGGAAGGATTGTTTTACCTCAAGTAAACTCCAGGTTACTAATTATCGGTGACTTCAAAACATTTAGTAATACTGTACTACAATCTGATTTATTTCCAGATATAGCCTATTTTATTGATGGCATACTTTACGGTCGCGATAAATCGGTGATCGACCTGGAATGCCTTCGCGACCTCATCCCCAGCGATCAGCAATACGTCTTCCTGAAGAAGGACGGGTCCCAGAGCGGTGTCGGCGTGGCCCGCGTCGCACGCGATGCGCTGTCCGGCGAACATTTCCAAGCCACGGGGAACTGCGTCGTCCAAACGGCGATCGAACAGCATCCTTTCTTCGACGAGATCGTGCCCGGGCCGCTCACGACGCTGCGGGTCACGACGGTGCGTGACAATGCAGGCCGCATCGAGGCGCGCGCCGCCGCAATTAAGGCTGGCCGCGCCGGGTTCGACACCTATGAAACCGACCATAGCATCCGCGTGCCCATCGTCGACGACGACGGAACCCTCGGTCCGCTCAGCTATGACGAGGACTATCGTCCCTATGAGGCCCATCCCGACACCGGGTTCCAGTTCGCCGACAGGAAAGTCGTCGGCTATGCCGAGATGACCTCAGCCTGCGTCGCCCTGCACAAGAGGGTACCGCAGATGGCAGTAATCGGGTGGGACGTCGCCTTCGATCGGCACCACACGGTCAAGTTTGTCGAATGGAACACAGGGCACTCCGACATCGTTCTGTCGGAAGCAGCGAACGGGCCGCTGTTTCGCGGCCTGGGGTGGGAAAAGCTGCGCACCGACCGGCAACAGCTTCTCGACTAGAGCGTCATGAACTCCTGAGAAAGCCGAATTTCCGACCGGCTGCGACAGCTCGACGCCCTGGATTTCCGCTCCGCAGCTTCCCGAAATAGGCTTCACCTAGATATGCGCGAAATCTATGGCTTTCCTCCGATCCTCTCCGGCTGCTCCTGAGATACCGGTTTCTGGCATCAACCAGGCAACCCGAACAATTCCCGACCAACCGGGCCGGCATATACCGCCGGTTGTCCGATAACGCTTTATTCACCAAACGGTAGGACAATACCATCCGCAACCGCACGGTCTCGCAATTTCACGAAAAGCTAACGGAACACCACCATGGCGACGAGGGATGTCATTAAAACCGTCGGGGCACGGACGATCACGTCCGTACGCACCCATTTTTACGACGCGCGGCACCGGTCGGACGCCCTGGAGACCGTTCGAAAAATCGAACAGCATACGGGCCGCCGCTTGACCAAGGCGTTGCGGCAACAGGCCGACGACTATGCAAAGTCCGTATACGGATCGACCCGGTTTGCACCCTGGCTCTATGTGTACACGCTGATCCACGGCAGTTTCCGGGAAGGTTGGATCCCCGACAACTATCTCGGACGGATCGTCATGCCGGCCGTAAATGGCCCCCTGCGGTTCGTCGCCGACTACAAGACGTTCAGTAACATCGTACTGAGCACGGATGCGCTTCCGGACATCGCCTACTACATTGAAGGCGCGCTTTATGACCGGGCAATGTCCCCGATCGATGCCCGCCAAATCCGAGACCTCTTACCGGCAGGTCAATGCGATGTATTCGCCAAGCAGGACGATTCCCTTCGGGGGATCGGCGTGCAGCGGATTTCCTGTGATGCCCTGAACGACGAGTTCTTCCATGGCTTCGGGAATTGCGTCATTCAATCCCCCATCGAGCAGCATCCCTTCTTCGATGAATTCACCTCGAAATCCGTTGCGACGATACGGGTCAACACCGTCCGCGAACCCGATGGGTCATTCACCAAACGGATCGCCTATCTTCGGTTTGGCCACGGCGATACCGCCTGGATCCAAGCGAACAGTTCGGTGCAAATCTCGATCCTCACAGACGACGGCGACTTGGACCCCATCGGATATGACCAGGATTTCCTATCCTGCACGGCCCATCCGGACACCGGCGTCCCGTTCGAAAATAAGCGCGTCCCCAAAATCGCCGATGCAGTGGCGACATGCATCGACCTGCACTCCAAAGTACCGCATTTCGGCATGATCGGCTGGGATGTCACTATTGACCGGGACGAGAAGGTCAAGGTCATGGAATGGAATATCGATCATCCGGGTATCAAGCTGGCAGAACCGACGATCGGCCCGTGTTTCACGGGTTTGGGTTGGGAAAAATTTATCGACGAACCTCCGGCACCCACCTTGTAGCACCGTAACCGAACGAATAAGAAAGAACCGCCGAAAACCTGTATAATCCGCCGATGGTAAATCGACCGAACCCGCCGACATGCTAATTCTCGAACTGGCGGCCGGGATACTGCCGGGCATCGTCATCGTGTTCTCGGGTGTCTGGATGGCGCTTTATTGGCGCGTCATCGGCGCTTCTCATCAACGAGCGCTCTCCATCGCGATGGCGACATCCCTGATCGTCGTCATGATCGGTTTTCTGCGCGCCGCCTCGGCGACACTTATCATCGCGGTCGTCGTCCTGCTCTCGGTCACCGTCGCCTATGGCATGGTCTCGGGATCGAGCCGCATTAGACGGCCGCTGCGAACTGTTCCGCCGAACACGCTGGCGAAGATACTGTACAAACCGCTCGCCTGTTTTTTGGGGGTCGCCGCGGTGCTGTCGACGATCACCCTTTTCGCGACCCTGCAACGAGGCCCACAGCCCGATCTGCCGATCTTCGAGTTGAGCGGTATCGCGGCGGGACTTTGGGCGTTGATGTTGGTCGGCGGCGTATGGGCGAAAAAGCACATGCCGCCGTCACGGCCGGCGGTGCATCGGCAGAATGCCGCTAGTCGATATGGACAATCGCCTTTCCGGAAATTTCCCGGTTAAACAGGCGGTCCGCCAAGACGCCAATCTGTTCGAACGGACCCTCAGCCGCAATATTTGGATCGAGCGTGCCGTCAGCGATCAACCCGGCAAGCACGCCCAATCCTTCGGACGCCGACCGCCGCCCGAATTCGGTGAAGAGATACAACCCGTACAGCCGGGCGCGCCCGACGCGGAAGAAATCGCGCACATCGATCGTCGCGGTCTCCCCCGCCGATACCCCGAAATTCACCAGGACACCGCCCCGGTCGACAAGCTGCAAGCTGTCCGCCAGCACCTCGCCGCCGACCGAATCCAGAATACAGTGATAGGGCCCATGCCCGGCGGCGCCCGTGGCGCGCTCGCCGCAGACCACATGATCGGCGCCCGAATCGACGACGAGATCGGCTTGGGCCTCGCGCCGAATCAGCGCGGTGACGGTGGCCCCCGACAGTTTGGCCAGTTGGATAGCGAACAACCCCACCCCGCCGGACGCGCCGGTCACCAGAACGCGGCGGCCCAGCAACTGGCCGCCCTGCTCCAACGCATAGAGCGCGGTAAGTCCGGCCACCGGCAAGGCCGCGGCGGCGGCAAAGGACACCTCGTCCGGCAGCACCGCCATCATGCGCGTCTCGACGGCGGCGCGATCGGCCCAGGATCCTGACCGCACGATACCGAGGATGCGGCTTCCCGCCGCCGGCCCGGTGCCATCGGCGGCCGCCTGCGCAACGACGCCAGCGAGGTCCCAGCCCAGATGCGTCCCTTCAGTTTCGCGTCGCGTGCGCCGGACTTCGCCCAGGTTGAGCGACACCGCCTTGACCTGAATAACGGCCTCGTTTGGCGCCGGTACCGGGTCCGCAATCTCAGTAACCGCGAGATGCCCGGTCGCGGCCGGGTCGATCAGGGCAGCGCGCATCGGTTCCTCCTCCCGAAATCCGTCAAACGATCGGCGACCGCCGCTAGACCGGCCTGTCCCCACAAACGGTGACGCGATACCCAAAGCGGCGTTGCGGGAAATAATCCCACATGGCGTTGTGCAGAACGCAGCGGTTATCCCAGAAAGCGATCGAATTCGGTTCCCATTTGAAACGGCATTGCCAGGCGGGTTTCTCGATGTGCCGGTACAGCATCTCGAGCAGCGCGTCGCTCTCCTCCTTGGTGAAACCGACGATCTCCGACGTGAAGATGCGATTCACGAACAGCGCCTTACGCCCCGTTTCCGGATGCGTGCGGACGACCGGGTGTTCCGCCTTGGGAAAGACCTTCGATTCGTCGCTGGTCCGGGGACGGAAATATTCACCGTCATGGACTGCCGTCAGGCCGTCGAGAAATTCACGCATCGGCTCGGACAGCGCCTTATATGCCGCGTACATGTTGGCGAACAGCGTGTCGCCGCCGCCATTCTCCGGCACTTCCAGCAAGTGCAGGATCGAGCCCATCGGCGGTTCCGCGTCGCAGGTCACATCCGAATGCCAATACTGGCCCGAGACCCGCTTCGAATTTTCGTCCGCCTTGACCGCGATGACGTCGGGGTGCCCTTCCACGGGATTGCTGGGTTGCGGATGGACGTGCAGCTTGCCGAAATGGCGGCCGAAATCCTTATGTTGATCCAGCGTGATGTCCTGGTCGCGGAAGAAAATGACGTGGTTGTCGAGCAAAGCCTGATGGATTTCCTCGAACTGGCTGTTGCTGATCCCATTCGCGATATCCACGCCGGTAATCTCGGCGCCGATGGTCGGCGTCAGCTTGCGAACTTCAATGGATTGGAGACTCATCGCGTCTATTTCTCCTCCGTGGTGTCCGCTTCAGTCTAGCGCGAACCGGCGCCCAAGGCACATGTGGTGGGGTCCCACCCCTCCGTCATTCCCGCGAAAGCGGGAATCCAGACTATGGTGCTCATGGATCCCCGTTTTCATGGGGATGACATAACTGTGCTCTATTCGCCCTGATACCGGGAAATCGATCTTGGCGCCCCATTCGCACTGGCGGTCCGCAATGCTCTATAAAGGGGCAAGAAACCAATTCGACCAGCAACGTCCAGGGAACGACCATGCCAGGAACAGAGTCAGCGACGCCCTCATCCGGCGCCGGCGATGGCCTCGATGCCATCGTGATCTCGGAAAGAGACAATATCGCGGTCTGCCTTCGCGACATCGATGCCGGCAGCGACGTCTCGGTCCGGCGCGGACAGGACAGTTTCACCCTCGCCGCGGCCGACCCGATCCCCCGTGGGCACAAGATCGCCGTCAAGCAAATCGCCGAGGGCGACAAGGTCCTGAAATACGGCGAGGTGATCGGCCAGGCATCGCAACATATCGGCGTCGGCAATCACGTTCACGTTCACAACGTCGTCGACTGAACCTGCCACGGTATTCGACCAGCAAGGAGTGTCCCAAGAAATGTTCTTAGGTTACGCACGAAGCGACGGCAGCGTCGGCGTCCGGAATCGCATCGGCATCATCTCGCTGATGGACAACTGCAACGGCCTCGCCCAGAAGATCAATCAAAACGTGCGCGGCACGGACCTCGTGACCGACCTGTTCGGGCGCAAGTTGATCGGGCGGAACCATGAGATGCGGCTCAAGGCGATCCATGGGATGGCGATGAATCCCAATCTGGCAGGGGTCGTCCTGATCTCGCTGCACAGCACGTCGACCGACACGTTCGCCGAACCGATCGCGGCGGCCGGCAAGGATGTCGAGTGCGTGGCATTCCAGGACGAATGCAGCACGTGGCGGACGGTCGAGAAAGGCATCGTCGCCGCGGCCAAGCTGGTGCGGAAACATTCCGCCACGCAACGTAGCGAACAGCCACTCTCCAAGCTCATTTTCGGCGTGGAATGCGGTGGATCGGACTTCAGCAGCGGCATTTCGGGCAACCCTGCGCTCGGCCACGCGGCGGACCTGTTGATGGATGCCGGCGGCTCGGTCGTGCTGTCGGAAACCGCCGAGATCATGGGTGCCGAGCACCTGCTTGCCGAACGATCGGTGAACAAGGACGTGGCGGCAAAGATCGTCGAGGCAATCGCCGACATGGAAGAAATGTCCCGGATGGGCGGCGTCGAGGATATCCGCAAGACCAACCCGTCTGCGGACAACATCAAGGGTGGCCTCACTACCTTGGCGGAAAAGGCGTTGGGCGCGGTCAAGAAGGCCGGCACCAAGCCGCTGCAGGGCGTCGTCGACTATTGCGAGCCGGTCGTCCCCGATCCGCCGGGCTTTTATTTCATGAGCACGCCGGCGCCGGCCTGCGAATCCATGACCGGCCTGGCCGCGGGCGGCGCGCAGATCATCGGGTTCAACACCGGCCTGGGCCAGCCGTCGTCGCATCCGTTCTCGCCGACAATCAAGATCACCGGCAATCCCCATGCCGCGTCGAGGGGCTTCGATGATCTGGATGTGGACGTCAGCGAGATCATGTCCGGTTCCATGACGATCGAAGAAGGCGGGCAGCTGATATACGACGAATTGCTGCGGGTGGCGAACGGGCAATACACCTATACCGAACTTTACGAAACCGGACAGTCGACGATCGGCGTCGCCGGCGCGAGTTTCTAAACACCGGGAGGAACCGCATGCGCGACGATCCGCTGCAATTCGAAGTCCAAGACCGTGTCGCCGTCATCACGTTGAACCGGCCGGCGCAGCGCAACGCCATCAACCAGGAAATGGGCGGCAAGCTGATGGACCGCCTGGCCGAGGTGCGCGCGGACCCGGATATTCGCGTCGCGGTCCTGACCGGTGCGGGTGGCACGTTCAGCGCGGGCGCCGATCTGAAGGAACGCGCCTCCGGCGGCGGCAAGCGCAGCCAGGACAACGCGCCGGCCTCCGTAATCGAGGCGAATCCCGACGCGCGATGGTCGACGATGACATTCGAGAAACCGCTGATCGCGGCGATCGACGGTTACTGTCTGGCGGGCGGCATGGAACTGGCGCTCGCCGCCGACATCCGGATCTGCTCGACCGGGGCGCAATTCGGGCTGCCGGAAATAACGCACGGTTTCTTTCCGGGCGGCGGCGGACCGCAGCGCCTCGCGCGCAGCATCCCGCAATCCATGGCGATGGAACTCGTCCTCACCGGCGACCGCATCGACGCCGAAACCGCGCTGCGGGTCGGCATCGTCAGCCGCATGGTTCCCGCCGACGAATTGATGCCAACGGCCCTCAAAATCGCGGCACGCATCGCGGGTCACGCCCCGCTCGCGGTCAAGGCGGCCAAGGAGATCACGCAATCGGCGTTGGACGAAACCTTCGAACAGGCGATGCGGCTCGGCGGCGCCCTGCGCTGGGTAGTCGGTCAGACTGAAGACGCGAAGGAAGGCCCGCGCGCCTTCGCCGAGAAGCGCGCCCCGAACTATAAGGGCCGGTAGCCCCGCCGTTTATCGACCGGGCCGAGCGGTCCGGGTCAATACTGATCCAGCAGATAGCTCACCAGGTCGGTGGTCGTTACGATGCCGACCAGCGTGCCGTCGTCGCCCACCACTGGAAGCGAATGCAGCGATCCCGTGCTCAGCTTCTCGGCCGCCGTCCGGATCGGCTCGCTGGCGCCGATCGTAACGAGATCGCCCGACATCACCTGCTCGATGGTGAATTGCGAATCCAGATACTCCGAATTGGCGGAATCCGGTGTGCCGTAGGCATCGAGGCTAAGCTTCATCATGTCGCTGGAACTGATCACGCCGACCGGCTTCTCGCCGTTGACGACCGGCACGTGGTGAATGCGATTTTCCGTCAACAACGTGTAAACCTCGCTGACTTTTTGGGCCGTATGTACGGTCATCGGCTCGGTCGACATGATGTGGGAAACAGGTTCGTTGTGTTTCATCGTGGATACCTTTGCGGTTCAGCGGCTAGACGGCGGCAAACCCCACCTCTCAGGAGCCTCCCCCACAACTATGCGCCGCGGCCGCTCACCGCTCATTGACCGATATCAAAGCGACGGCGCCGCCGAATGCTTCGACAGTCTCAAATTGAAGTATTCAAACAAACGCCGTCATCCCCGTGGAAACGGGGATCCAACGGCGCAATGGCCTGGATTCCCGCGTTCGCGGGGATGACACGGCGGGAAACCAAAACCCACTACACGTGCTGATCGACCAGGATCGGGTTACCGTCCGGGTCGACCACGACGAAACTTGCCGGTCCGCGCGTCGTCTCGTCCGCCTCGCTCGTGAGGGATATTCCCTCCGCCTTCAACCGCTTTTGGATGTCACGCACATCTTCGAAATCGTCGAGCGGCGCTCCGTCCGGCCCCCAGCCGGGATTGAAGGTCAGCATGTTCTGGTCGAACATGCCCTGGAAGAGACCGATCACGCATTCGCCGTTCGCGAGGATGAGCCAGTTCTGGCCCTCGTCGCCGCCGATCTTGCCGAACCCCAGTTTCTCGTAAAAAGCACTCGATAAGGCCAGGTCTTTCACGGTCAGGCTGATCGAAAAAGCGCCGAGGCTCATGGTCGGTCTCCTTAGTGGATTGCGTTTTAAGGGTGCCGGCGATCCGGCGGTATCTAATTGCCGCTCTTGTCCGGTCCGAATCCGTCCAGGAACCGCGGGCCGTCTTCGATGCCGTCGACCGGCGGGCCAGCGATGCCATGCCGGGTATCCTTGGCGACGAAGAAGATTACGTCCTCCTCCGGTGTTGCAACGCAGCTGTGCTCGACCCCGGCGGGAATGTGGACGCAATGCCCGGCCGGACAAAAGATCGTCTGATCGCCGATGTCGCATTGCAGCGTCCCCTGCAAGACGTAGTTGAACTGTTCGTTGGGATGGGTGTGCCGCTTCGATCCGGACCCTCGGGCCTTATGGATCACGCCGACAATAACCTTCTCGCCGAACAACGCGCCGCCATAGGAGGACGATTTGCCGGAGGTATGGCGCGGGCTCATGACCTCGCAACTCGTTTCCCCGTCGGGCAGGTCGCCCAGCCCATTCATGTCGTATACATGTTGGACCTTGCCGTCGTGCCGTGTTTTCAGCGCGGTGTCGCTGGCCATTACTTTTCCTCCGGGATTTCAATCGGTCACTCCATGGTCGGAAGAATGTCCGGGGATTGTCAACCGGCGCGCCGCATGGCATCGACCGGTTCGGCGCGCACGAGCCCGCGCACCGAATTGCCGAGATAAACACGGTCCGCCGTTTCCAAATCTTTCGGCATCAGGATTGCTTCCTCGATTTTGCAATCGGGGTCCGACAACAGGGCGCGGCGCAGCGTACCGTTCAACAAACCGCAGTCGAGCGGCGGCGTCAGCAGGCGGCGGTCGCGCTCGATGAACAGGTTGGTGTAGCTGCCCTCGGTCAGCTCGCCCTTCTCGTTGACGAAGATCGCCTCGTCGCAGCCGGTTTCACGGTTCAGTCGCTCGCGAGTCCGGTCGTAAAATTGCCGCCGCGTCGTCTTGTGAAACAGAAACCGGTTCGCACTGTCGGTGGCTTCTTCCGCAAGGACATAGCGCATCCCCGCGTCGGAAGACGGCGGGTCGATGGCGGCGCTCGTCACATCGATCTTGCCGACCTCATCCAGGGTCAGCCGCACCCGGTGGCACGGCCCCGCAAGCGCAGCGGCGACGTCCTCCAATGCCGCGCGAACTGCGGCCACATCGCACGCAAAGCCGAAATAGGCGGCGGACTCCGACAATCGCTCAAGATGCTCGTCCAGCAGGAAATAGCCGCCGTCGCGGTCCCAGCGCATCGTTTCGATCAATTCGAACGGCGCGGCCCGGCCGGTCATGAACTGCGCCTTCAACAGGCTTTCCGCATACTCCGCGGGACCGTCGGAATCGAAAACGATCCCGCTGCCGATACCCATTTCGCCGCGCCCGTCATCATCCAGCATGATCGTCCGGATCGCGACATTCAAATCCACGTCACCGTTCGGTGCGATCATACCGACCGCGCCCGTGTAGACGCCGCGCGGCGCGGTCTCCAGTTCCCGGATAATCTCCATCGCCCGGATCTTCGGCGCGCCGGTCACCGAGCCGCAGGGAAAGATGCTGCGGATCACCTCCGGCAGATCGATGTCCCGCCGCAGTTGCGCCGACACACCCGAGGTCATCTGGTGCAGGCTCCGGAAGGTCTCGATACGAAACATATCCTGCACCGTTACCGACCCCACTTCCGCAAGCCGCCCGAGATCGTTGCGCATCAGGTCGAGGATCATGAGATTCTCGGCGCGCGACTTTTCGTCGGCGGCCAGCGCAGCCTTCAGGTCCATATCTTCCTGCAAGGTCCGCCCCCGCGGCGCTGTCCCCTTCATCGGCCGCATCGCCGCCTGCCCGTCCTGCGTGCGAAGAAATAATTCCGGCGACAAGGACAGGACGTGGAAATCCCCGCCCCCGATCAATGCGGCATGCGCCACGCGCTGCTCGCGCCGCAATTCGTTATAGAATGCAACGGGATCACCGGAAAACTCGAAGTGATGCTTGAAGGTCAGGTTGATCTGATACGCATCGCCCGCGGCGATATAGTCCTTCACCCGGTCGAATGCCGCCAAGTACGCGTCCCGGTCGATCGAGAGCGTCAACCCGTCGACACTATGATTCGGCTTATCCGGCGTGAGTGGTCGATCGCCAGCGGCGATCTCCCGGAATCCCGGAAAGACACCCATCCAGATCAGCGGCTGCCGGCGGTGCTGTGGCAGCAGCGGCCGAAGTTTCGGTTCGAGGGCATAGCCGAGTTCATAGGCCAGGAACCCGGCGAGATATTGGCCATCCGCGCTCGCCGCGGCCATCGCAGCCAGCGCCCCAGGCACGTCCTCCGGCGCGTCGCACCGAATAATCCGAACCGGATCGTCGAACAACCGAGCCGCCCGGGCCGGGTCCAGATGATCTTCCAGCAAGACATAGGGCGTGCCGGGCACGTCGGTCATGAAGCCTCCGGCGTCGGCGCCCCTGTATGCAACGCTTCGAACGCGTCGATACTGCGATTCAATCCGAATGACGCTTCGATCTGAGCCCGTGCCTTCTCGCCCAAGCTGCGGCGCAATTCCGTGTCGTCGCGGAGCCGGGCAAGCGCCGACACCAGCGCCTCCGCATCGCGCGGCGGGACGACGATTCCAGCGTCGCCGACGATCCGGGCGGCATCGCCCACGTCGGTGGCCACGACAGGCAATCCGCTGGCCATCGCCTCGCCGATCGCGTTCGAGAAGCCTTCGCCAAAATGCGACGGGCTCACCAACGCATCGACCGCCGAGAGCAGACGCGAGACATCGTCCCGTTCACCGAGCGGGACCACGCGCGTCTTCCCGGCCAACACCTCGGTTCCCGCGCCGATCGCGAGACAGGTAACGTTGCGACTGCGCCGCAGCGCGGCCAAGAGCGTGTCATAGCCTTTCATGGTGTCGTAGCGGGCAACCGTCGCGACGACGAAGGCGTCGTCGGACAAGTCCAATTCCCGCCGGACCTGTCGGCCGGCCGCGGTATCCGGCGCGAAATCACCGGTATCGAAGCCATTGTCGACGACGATGGACCGCCGGGGCCGATATCCGAGCTTGCGATGGGCAATCTTACCGGCTTTCGAATTGTAGACGACTCCATCGACGAAACGCGCCAACAATGCGCAAAGCCGCACCACGATCCGCAACGGCACCGGATACGCGCCGAGATCTACGTCGGAACAGCGTACGCCCCAGTAGAGCCGGGTCCTTTTCCGCCGCCCCGACAGCCAAAGCGACAAGAGGGCAACAAGGTCGGCGTGATACATCCAGCTCTGGATGACCGGCGGTTTTTCCCGGCGGATGATTCCGGCGAGACGAAACAGCGCCAGCGGGTTGGGCATGCCCCGGCGCAGCCCCAGATCTTCCACCGCCACGCCGGCAGCCTGCAGGCGGTCCCGTTGCGACCCGCCCGGCGATAGGCTTACGACGAAGGGCGACGCACCGTCTCGACGCTGGGCGATACAGAGATTGGCAAGCATCCTTTCCGCCCCGCCGGTGTCCAAACCCGTAATGACATGCATCACCGTCACGCGGCCGCTCCTGCGACGGCGGACCGGCACACCAGACGCCCAACGTCCCTGCTACGATCCCTGGCCGATTGGTGGAATGACACGACGAACCTCTTCTCCCGCTAAAAACGGACTGCGCACGCTATCGCTCTCCGAAAGGTCGATCAAAGCCTTTGTGTCCTGTGACGCCGAAGAGGACGGATTGTCGCATTTTAAGAAAATTCCTTTTGAACAATTGTATACACGTGTATCTTATAAAGAACGCAACGATGGTATGAGTTTATGACCGACCAAATCGCCGAAGAAATGATTGCCCTGAAGAATCGGGACAATCGGCAATACGCCTCGCGGAGCGAAGCCGCACACAGCCTGCTGCGAAACGCCGTGATGGAGGGCGTCCTGAAGCCGGGTGACCGGCTGCGTGAACTCGACGTGGCAAGCTGGCTCGACATGAGCCGGACGCCGATCCGTGAATCCTTCCGACGGCTGGAGCGGGACGGCCTGATCACCTTTGCCCCGCACAAGGGCATGACCGTCACGGTGCTGGACCATGGGGCGGTCATGGAACTGTACCGCATGCGGGAGGTTCTCGAAGGAACCGCCGCCTCACTCGCCGCACAGCACGCTACCGAAGCGGAAATCGCCTCGTTGAAGGATCTGGTCGGGATGGAAGCCTCTATTGGGGCCAATGAGCAAGGCCTATCGGACCACAACATCGCCTTCCACAACGCGATCTATGCCGCCGCACACAATCGCTACTTGCTGCGGTCGTTGAACGGCCTGCGTGATTCGATGGCGCTGCTGGGCGACACGACCTATTCGATCCTAGGCCGCGCCAAAGCCGCTTGCGCCGAACATAACGCGGTCGTGGACGCCATCGCACGCCGCGACGCCGATGGCGCCGACGACGCCATGCGGGCTCACATGCGCGGGGCACAGCACGCCCGGCTCCGGCAGATGCACGGTCAGCCCTAGCCCCGTCCGCGCTGGCCCCATCTTTCCGCGTTGTCTAAACTACAGATATCCTATGAATTGCAGGCCGTTCCGGCCGAGTTGACCGAGTTCAAACCAGATTGTATACAAAGATATACAATATTCCGTAACTGTCTTGAGGACGGTATGGCGCCCATGTTTGGGATCTGAAACCGTCGTGTGAGTGTTGGGGGAACCTAGAGAAATGAGTGAAGAATTTGACGTAATCGTCGTGGGCGCCGGCAACGCCGCGATGTGCGCCGCAATGTCGGCCCATGAGAATGGCGCGAAGGTCTGCATCCTGGAACGCGCCAATGAGGACGAAGCCGGCGGCAATAGCCGATACACGGCGGGCGCGCTGCGTTTTGCGCATAACGGCCTGCAGGACATCATGACCCTCGTCGACCTGACCGACGATGAGAAAGAGAACAACGATTTCGGCACCTACACGACCGATCAGTTCTTCGACGACATGTTCCGCGTCACCCAATACCGGACCGATCCGGAACTCTGCGAAATCCTGGTGACCAAGAGCCTCGAAACGACGAAGTGGATGCATTCGAAGGGTATCCGCTTCATGCCGATGTACGGTCGCCAGGCCTTCAAGGTCGACGGCAAGATGAAGTTCTGGGGCGGGCTCGCGCTGGAATTCTGGGGCGGCGGTCCCGGCATCTGGGAAATGGAATCGAAAATCGTCGGCGATCTCGGCATTCCCATCAAATTCGAGCACCGTGCGGTCGGACTGCTGTACGACGATGAGAAAGTCTACGGCGTGAAGGTCAAGCATAAGGGCAAGGTCTTCGACATGAAGGCCAAATCGGTCGTGCTCGCCGCCGGTGGCTTCGAATCCAATTCCGACTGGCGCACCCGTTACCTCGGCCCGGGTTGGGACTTGGTGAAGGTGCGCGGCACCCGCCACAATATGGGCGAAGGCATCAAGATGGCGCTCGACATCGGCGCCATGCCCTACGGCAACTGGTCGGGCTGCCACGCCGTCGGCTGGGACCTTAACGCGCCGGAATTCGGCGACCTGGCGGTCGGCGACAACTTCCAAAAGCACAGTTACCCGCTCGGCATCATGGTCAACGCCACCGGCAAGCGCTTCGTCGACGAAGGCGCCGATTTCCGGAACTACACCTATGCGAAATACGGCAAGGTGATCCTGGAAGAGCCGGGCCAGTTCGCCTGGCAGATCTTCGACCAGAAGGTCACCAGCCTGCTGCGCGACGAATACCGCATCAAACAAATGACCAAGGTCACCGCCGACACCATCGAGGAACTCGCGCCGAAGCTCGAAGGCGTCGACGCCGACCAATTCGTCAAGACGGTAAAGGAATACAACGACGCCGTGATGACCGACGTGCGCTTCAATCCGGCGGTACTGGACGGACGCGGCACCAAGGGCCTCGACGTTCCCAAGACCAACTGGGCCAACACGCTCGACGAGCCGCCCTACGAGGCCTACGCCATCACCTGCGGCGTGACCTTCACCTTCGGCGGATTGAGGATCGACAACGACGGGCGCGTGCTCGACACCGACCTGCAGAAAATTCCCGGCCTCTATGCGGCCGGTGAACTGGTCGGCGGCCTGTTCTACTTCAACTACGCCGGCGGCACCGGCCTGATGAACGGTTCGGTCTTCGGCAAGATCGCGGGTGCGAGCGCCGCGACGGACTGACCGCGCGGCTCCAGCGCTTTACCCAAGCGAATCCGAAAGGCCGCGGAACACACGATCCGCGGCCTCGTCGGCCGGGTAGATCAATTCGACGCGCAGCTCATCCAGATTGATCTCGCGCGTGTTACCGAACCGCGCGATCATGGACAGCGTCGCGACGCTCGCATCGCCGATCCGCAGCCGCGGACAAATTACCAATGCCGACGGATCGTCGCCGACGGCAAGCGTGTCCGGGGACAAGTCGCTTAAATACCCTTCCGCCCGTGCCACCAATCCCTGCAACCGCTCGTCGGGACCGCAGCCCGCGACCTCGTGGCGCAATCGCTGCAAGAATATTGCCGCCACTTCGTCGAAATTCTCGATCATGTCGCGCACCGGCCCGGGACTGAGGAAAGCATCGACGACGTTGACCGGCTGATCCGTCGCGACCGGGAACAGCTTTCGGCCCGCCGCGTTCGTATCGACCAACATCCACCAGCGATCGATGACATAGGCGGGATACGGCTCGTGACTCTCCAACATGCGCTCGATCGCTGACCGAAACGGCGCAATATCCTCGTGCGCATACGGCAATTCGGGAAAGCGCGGCGTCAGGCCGGCCGCCATCAACAGGCTGTTCCGGTCGCGCAGCGGAACGTCCAGCGCCTCGGCGACCCGAAGGACGACATCCTCGCCGGGACGCGACCGGCCGGACTCAATGAAGGACACGTGGCGTTGCGACATGGTCGCCTCCGCCGCCAGGTCCAGTTGGCTGAAACCCCGTTGGTTCCGCCAATATTTAAGTTGCCGCCCGAAGGCCGAGGGCTGCGAATGCGTCATCGAATTTCCTGCCGGTTAAAGTCGCCATAGTGCCGCCGCGGGATGCAGGCCTCAATTACCTTTCCGGGAATTGAGCGCATTACCGGACCTCCCTACCCTCCGGTCATCGTCAATCGGGAGAACAAAGATGATGAAAGCGATTTGGATTGTCCTGCTGGCCGGCTTTGCCACCCTCACCGTCTATGCGATTGCCGCTGGCGGTTGGAACGGTTTGACGGCTTACCTCGGGTCGCTCGGACCGTGGGGCGCCCTCGCCACCGTCGACCTGCTGCTCGCCTTGTTTATCGCGATCGTCTTCATGGTACGGGACGCGGCGGCACGGAAGATCAACGCCGTCCCGTATGTGGTGTTGACCCTACTGACCGGCAGCCTCGGAATTCTGGTCTATCTGGTTCGTTTCTGGAACCCTGAGCACCCGTTCCGCGGGCCGAAAATCTTGGCGGAGAGCTAAGCCTCCTGCCAAGCCGTGTCAGCAACCTCGATCCCGACACCGGATCGGGGTTGCCGCTCGGTGCAAAGCGTCTAGGATCGCGCGCTCAAAACGCGAAAAGGCATGTGATGATGGACCAACGGTACACAATGGTGTCGCTGGGCGTCCGGGATTTGGACCGGGCCGCCAAATTCTACGAGGGCGGCCTCGGCTGGAAGCGCTCGAGTGACAGCAACGAGCAGATCGTTTTCTTCAAAATGGGCGGCGTTCTGCTCGGTCTCTACGCCTGGGACGCGCTGGCCGAAGATGCAAAAGTATCGCCCGAAGGCACTGGGTTTCGCGGAATCACGATTGCCCACAACGCGCGCAGCAAGGAAGAGGTCGATCGTATTCTCGATACCGCAAAGGCTGCCGGTGCGATAATCCAAAAACCCGCCGAAGAAGTGTTCTGGGGCGGTTATTCCGGCTACTTCGCCGATCCGGACGGGCATTTGTGGGAAGTCGCGTTCAACCCTTTCTGGCCGCTTGACGACAACGGATGCCCGCAGATCGCCGACTGACCCGCCTTAGAGATACATAGCCGAGACGATCGCCACTTTGTTCTGCGACACCGTCGCCTGGTCGCTGTCCCACATCACCTCGATCTGGCGGACGATATCCCTGTCCTCCTTGGTCATCGGAATGTTGCCGATCCGCATCCGGCACAGGACGTTGATCGTCCCGATCAGATTCTGCACGAAAGGATCGGTGCTCGACACGGCCCGGAGGGCGAGCACCGCATCCGCCAAGGTGGTTCGGAGGGCACGGAATTGTTCAAGAATTGGCTCGCTCGGAAACAGCCGCGCGGCGAAGGAGATCATCATGCCTTCGTCCAGTATGCGCTGCCGCTGGGAAACCGCGTCCGCGGCAACAGTGCCCAACCGCGCCCGTTCGATCGGCGGCAAATGCGCGAGCGCCTCGTCGAAAAACGCCAGATTGCAGAACTGCAACGCCGCAACGGTAAGCCAGGGGTCGGTCGCTTGGAAATTCCCGAGACCCAGCCGGGTAACGCGGTTGCTGACGTCGGTGTCATCCGCCGGACCGTCCCGGTAGAGCGTCATGTCGGGCTGCGCGGCGATCTTGCCGCGCCAGGCAACCGACGTAAGCCAGCCGTATTCGAAGCCGAGCGCGGGATGAACCGGTACGGTGGACAAGGTCGACAGACGATGGAGGCCGTACCAGGCGTCATGTCCATTCACGTTTCCGACGAACGTCTCGACGCGTCGGGCGGGATCCTCGAAGGTCACCGCCGTGGGCGCCCACTCGGACTGCGCGCCCTTATGATCGTGCCGGATGCAGGTGCCGTGCACCAAAACATGTTGCGCGTTATGGACGAGATAATCGACCCCGGTCGCGACATATCCCGGATCGATCCAGCTTGTTTCATCCAACCACATGAAATACTCGCCCGACGCCGCGGCGCGCGATGCCGTGTAGCACTCGAACGCGCTCACCTTGCGGGTATCACGGAAAACCTTAACCCGAGGATCGCTATCGGCGAATTTATCGACGAAGGCGACGCGGTCCTGGTCGGCCGGACCGTGATAAAGGATGAGTTCGACGGACTCGTAACTCTGTCCCAGGACCGACCGGACGGCACGCTCGACATGCGCCATCGGACCCGAAACGGCAACTCCGATACTTACGAGCGGATCACTCATGCATCGTACCGTGGCAAAGTGCAGAATCGCGCCGGTAGAATACTGTAGATGCGGCGGTGGCCATAGCGCGCGGTTTTATCGTGCAAAATTGGCCGCCGCTGCGGTCGGCCCTATAATTGGACAGCCGGTGCGCGATTTCAGCCGTATCGCGCCAGTCTATGTCCCCGCAACCTGTTCGACGAAGGAGCTCCTGCCCCATGCAACCGAAGAACATGCTGTTCATCATGTCCGACGAACATCAAGGCACCGCAATGGGTTGCCGGGATCACCCCCTCGTCAAAACGCCGAATATGGATCGGCTCGCCGCCAACGGGACACGGTTCGACGCGGCCTACGCATCCTGCGCTATTTGCGTGCCGACCCGCGCCGCTTTCGCCACCGGGCGGTACGTCCACCACATCGGCAACTGGTGCAACGCGCACCCCTACACCGGCGCGACGAAGGGTTGGGGTCATCGATTGCAGCAAAACGGGCACCGAGTCGTTTCGATCGGCAAGCTGCACTACCGCAATGAGACGGACGATACGGGCTTCGACGAGCAGATCGTGCCGATGCATGTGGTGAACGGAATCGGCGATGTGGCGGGCGCCGTGCGCGACGAACTGCCGGTCAAGGGCAACTGCAAGAAGCTGTCGGACGAGATCGGACCGGGCGAATCGATGTACACGGAGTACGACCGCAAGATCGCCGACAACACGATCGCCTGGCTGCAAAACGAAGCGCCGAAATACAGCGACAAACCGTGGTGCATCTTCGTCTCGTTCGTCTGTCCGCATTTCCCGCTGATCGCGCCGCCGGAATTCTATGAGATGTATCCGGTCGACGACATCCCCCTGCCCGATCCGCATCCCGACCGCGGCTACACCCGGCACCCCTGGATCGAGGCCGCGGCGAACTGCTCGATCTACGATCAGTTCTTCACGGACGAGACCCGCAAGATCGCCATCGCGTCCTATTACGGCATGATTTCCTTTCTCGACGACAACATCGGCAAGGTCTTGGCGGCGCTCGACGACTGCGGCCTTACCGACGATACCCGCGTCGTCTATACCAGCGATCACGGCGACAACCTCGGCACGCGCGGCCTGTGGGGCAAGTCGAACATGTACCAGCCGGCGGCCCATATCCCGATGATCATGGCCGGCCCCGACGTGCCGCAAGGCAAGGTCAGCAACACGCCGGTCACCCACGTAGACGGATACCAGACGATCCTGGATTGCGTCGGCCTGCCGCTCGACGAGACCGACAAAGACTTGCCGGGCAAATCGATGCTGGACATCGCCGCCGGGGACGACGACAAGGCGCGCATCGGCTTCAGCGAATATCATGCATCCGGCGCCAAGACCGGAGCCTTTATGTTGCGCCGGGACAATTTCAAATACATCTACTATGTGGAGATGGATCCGGAACTCTACGACTTGAATGCGGATCCGATGGAATTGAACGACCTGTCGAAAGCGCCGGAGCATGCGGCGCTGATGGACGACTTCGAGACGCAACTGCGCGCCATCTGCGACCCGGAAGCGGTCGACCGCCGCGCCAAGGCCGATCAGGCGGCCCTGGTCGAGAAACACGGCGGCCGCGCGGCGGTGCTGGACCGCGGCAGCTTCGGCGGTACCCCCGCGCCGGGATACAAGCCGGAGTTCAGGTCGGGTTCGGATTAGTCGTTGGCGTAACTCGGTGTCATTCCCGTGAAAGCGGGAATCCAGTGAGAACAAATGACTGTGGATTCCCGCTTTCGCGGGAATGACAGAATGTAGAGCCTCTACCCCACCGTATACTCGGCCACCAGCCCGTCCTTGAACCGCAGGCCGTGACCGGGTGCTTCCGGGGCGGTCATGATGCCGTTGACGGGTGCCGCCCACTCCTCGAACAGGTCGCCCAGCAGGCCCATTTCTTCGATGATCAGGCCGTTCGGGATCGAGGCCATCAGGTGGATCATCAGTTCCGGATAGAGATGCGGCGCGATCTTCATGCCCCAGGTGTCGGCGATGGCCGCGATCTTGCGCAGTTCGGTCAACCCGCCGCGCACCACGTCGGGCTGCAGGATCGGAATCTTCGGGTTCTCGAAGAAGGGTTTCAGCTCGAACCGGGTGAAATGGCTCTCGCCGCCGACGACGCGGGTGTCCAGCGCATCGGCGACCCGGAAATACCCTTCGAAATCGGTCGGCACGACCGGTTCTTCCAGCCAGTAGATGCCGTGGTCTTGCAGCCGCTTACCCATCAGGATCGCCGTGTCGGCGGTCCAGGCCATGTTCACGTCGACCATGATGTCCACGTCCTCGCCGACCGCATCGCGCACACGGCGGGTGTTCTCGACATCCTCGGCCTCGGTCCAGGTATGGCCGACCTGCATTTTCACCGCCTTGAAGCCCTCGCCGACCAACCGCTTGGCCTTTTCGACCATGCCGTCGCCGCCAAGGCCACGCCAGACGCCGGAGCCGTAGGCCGGCACCTCTTTCCGGCAATGACCCCAAAGCCGGTGCAGCGGCAACCCGGCCTTCTGCCCGATCAGGTCCCACAGCGCCACGTCGACCGCCGACAAGGCGAACATTTGCGCGCCACCGCGCCCGTCCGCCTGCCCTGCTATCCACAACTCGTGCCAGATGCCTTCGACCTCGGTCGCGTCGCGGCCCAGCAGGCGCGGCGTGATCACTTCCTCCAGACAGGCCTTGGTCGTGCGGAAGCCGTCGCGCATGTAAAGCTGATAGCCGAGGCCGACCAGCCCCGACGCGGTCTCGATCTCGACGATCAGAACGTCGCGATCCCGCGAATAACCTTTCTGCACCAAAAGCTGCTCCACATAGGGAATGCGCAGCAACGTGACCCGGACATCTTTGATGATCATGGCGGAATGGTCCCTCTCGTGCGGTATCGGCACCGCCGCAATTGAAGTTGGCATCGGTGCGTAAGGCCCTGTCATGCAGGGAAAAACCTATCGCGATTTGACATGGCCTCTTTGCTGCTGTCAAACGAAGGGGCAGGTCGCGCCGGCAGCGTCGGCGACCTCAAGAGACAGCAATCACGCCGCGGAGGACACGGGATGGAATTCGAATATTCGGACCGGACGAAGAAGCTCAAATCCGAAATCGAAGCGTTTATGGAAGAGTATGTCTATCCCAACGAATCCACCTATTACGAGCAGCTCGACGAGGGCGATACGCGCTGGAAACCGCTGCCGATCCTTGAGGATCTGAAAGCCAAGGCGAGGTCCGCCGGCCTATGGAACCTCTTCCTGCCGGAGAGCGAAAAGGGCGCGGGCCTGACCAATCTGGAATACGCCCCGCTCTGCGAGGTGATGGGCCGCGTCAACTGGGCGCCCGAGGTTTTCAACTGCTCCGCGCCCGACACCGGCAACATGGAGACGATCGAGCGCTACGGTAGCGAGGAGAACAAGAAGGAATGGCTGACGCCGCTGCTGAACGGCGAAATCCGCTCCGCCTTTGCCATGACCGAGCCGAAGGTCGCCTCCTCCGACGCCACCAACATCGAGACCAGCATCACCCGCGACGGCGACGAATATGTGATCAACGGCCATAAGTGGTGGACCTCGGGCATCGGTGACCCGCGCTGTAAGATCCTGATCGTC
The DNA here is from genome assembly GCA_965228425.1 of Alphaproteobacteria bacterium. Lineage (GTDB taxonomy): Bacteria > Pseudomonadota > Alphaproteobacteria > UBA8366 > UBA8366 > JAJFJD01. The sequence continues at coordinate 3,486,046 of OZ245815.1, forward strand.
ATGGGCAAGACCGACCCGAACGCCGAGACATACCGCCAGCAGTCGATGATCCTTGTGCCGCGCGACACGCCCGGCATCACGGTGACGCGCATGCTCAAGGTGATGGGCTTCGACGACGCGCCGCACGGCCACGGCGAGGTCATCTTCGACAACGTTCGCGTGCCCGCCGAAAACATGCTGCTCGGCGAAGGCCGCGGCTTCGAGATCGCGCAAGGCCGCCTCGGCCCGGGCCGTATTCATCACTGCATGCGCATCATCGGCGTCGCGGAACGCGCGCTCGAACTGATGTGCCTCCGTGCGACCGAGCGCAGCACCTGGGGCAAGACGCTGGCGGAACGCGGCGTCACGCAGGAACGCATCGCACAGGCCCGCATCGAGATCGAGATGAACCGCCTGCTCGTGCTCAAGGCCGCCTACATGATGGATACCGTCGGCAACAAGGCAGCCCGGCAGGAAATCGCCATGATCAAGGTCGCCGCCCCCAACATGGCGCTCGGCATCATCGACAACGCCATGCAGCTACACGGCGGCGGATCGATGAGCCAGGAATTCCCGCTGGCCTACATGTTCGCCCGGATGCGCGCGCTGCGCTTCGCGGACGGCCCGGACGAGGTGCACCGCCAGCAGATCGCGCGCCTCGAACTGCGCCGCCAGACCAACTGGACGCCGCGGCCGAAAGATTCGGATTAGACGGGTTCAGATCACCGCCTTCTCGACAAAGGGCCGGTTCTCCGCGATCCGGGCGTAGTTGAACGGCGTCAGGTCCAGCGTTCGGTATTCGCCATAGGTGATCCATTCCGACGTACCGCGCCCCATGGCCGGCGACTGTTGGAACCCGTGGCCGGAGAAGCCGTTCACGAAGATGAAGTTCGACACCTCGGTATGCGGCCCCAGGATAGCGTTGTGATCGAAGGTATTGAAGGCGTAATGCCCGGCCCAGGAGTTGAGCAGCTTGATCGCCTCGAACTGCGGCACGCGCGCCGCGATGACCGGCCAAGCCTTTTCTTCCCAGATACCGTGGTCCTGTTCGAAATCGTCATAATCGACCGCCGGGTCGTCATCGGGCGGGCACCCGGCGAGGTAATAGGCCCCGTCGGTCCGCATATGCACGCCGGACGGATCAATGGTGAGCGGCAGGTCGCGGTCGAGCGGCCGCTCCGCATCGAAGATGAAGGTGTAGCGCTTCCGAGGCTCGACCGGGATCTCGATCCCGGCCATCCGCGACGTGAGGACCGCGCGCGGCCCGGATGCGTTCACCACCGTGCCGCAGGATACCTTATCGCCGGATTTCAAGGTCACGCTTTCGACGCGGTCGCCGGCCGCGCTGCGGCCCATCCCAACGACCTCGTTCGTAACGTATTCCGCGCCGCGCTCGCGCGCCGACCGCTTCCACCAGTCGAACATCGTGTTGCCGTCGAAATAGCCCTCGTCGACAACGTTGTGACTGCCGCAGACGATGTCGTCGACGTTGTAGAAGGGATAATCGCGCTTGATCTCCTCGGCGGACATGATTTTGGTGCCGGCGCCGCAGGCCGACTGCACCGACTGGCTCTCGCGCAGCGTCGCGGCGAAGTCCTCGGTATCGGCGAGATACAGGTAGCCGAAACTCTGCAGGACGACATCGGGCACGCGCGGATCGTCGCCCATTTGACCCCGGAAATTCTTGATGAATTGCGCGCCGAACTGCGAGATGCGCACGTTGATCTCGTTGGAGAATTGCTGGCGGATGCAGCTGTTCGTGTGCGAGGTCGAGGCGAACTCGTAGGTCGGGTCCCGCTCGACGACCAAGATCGACCCGTCGAAATCCGGATTGCTCGCCAGAAACCAGGCAACAGAGGAGCCGTACATCGCACCGCCGACAATCACCACGTCGTAGGACGCGCGCTCCGGCGTGTTTGTCATTGCGGCTTGCGGCAACGGCGCGGCTCCCGAGAATTATTCGCCGCAGGATGACAGATGGCCCGCCCCGCCGTCTAGAACGGCGCTTCGTCGCCTTCGATCGTGATCCGATGCATACGGCGGCGCTGCCCGGCATAATCGTTGATCGCGTAGTGCTGGCAGCAACGATTGTCCCAAATCGCCATCGATCCCGGCGCCCAACGGAATCGGCAGGTGAACTCCGGCCGTTCGATCTGTTTCTGCAACTGATCGAGGATCGGCCTGCTTTCCTCTCGGGTGCAGCCGTCGATGGATTGAGTATGCGACCCCATGTAGAGCGATTTCCGCCCGGTATCCGGGTGCGTCCGCACCAACGGATGGACCGATTCGGTCTGGACGTTGCCGGGGTCTCTCAATTTCATGCCACTTGCGCCGGCATAGCGCTCGGCCCGCGACTTTCGGCCATGCGCGTTGGTCCGATTGCCGCCGTTCAGGCATTGCAACCCGTCCAATGTCGCCTTCATGCCATCCGACAGGGCTTCGTAAGCGGCATGCATGTTGGCGAACTGCGTATCGCCGCCGGTCTCCGGCGTTTCCAGGGCGTAGAGCATCGTGCATTTCGCCGGAACCGGCGAGAACATCTGATCCGAATGCCAACTGTTGCCGAACGCGTAGGTGTCGGTCTCGGTCTTTATCAGTTCCAGAATTTCGGGATGATCGTCCAACCCCGTCATGAAGGGGTGCAGATGGATGCCGCCCCAGCGCTTGGCAAATCCAAGATACTGCTCCGGCGTGATCTGCTGATCGCGGAAGAAGATGACGTGATGGTCGACGAAAGCCTGGTAAATCTCCCCAAATAGGTCGTCCGTCAGCGGCTCCGACAGGTCGACGCCCTTGATTTCCGCTCCGAGCGCGCCGGCCAGGGGCGCGACCTCGATCGTTTCGTAGGGACGATGATTCCAGAGTTGGACACCTTCGGGCATGGCAGGACCGTGATCGTTGTGGATTGCGGCTGAATGCCCCGATTATAGCAATCCGCGAACTTCCCCTGCAAAAGCCGCGTGGCCGGTCACGATCTTGTATGTTGTTCATCTGCCGGTCCGTGCATAGGCTGCACGCCGGCGATACAGTCACCAAACGGTCCTTGTTTCGGCCGCTGCGTCCATCGAGCCAAGGCAGTTTCCAACGTGACATCCAACCCCGACAAGACGGCGAGCCGCGCCGGCCTGTGGTTCATGCTGCAAGCCTTGGCCGCACTTGTGTTTTCCGCCGGGATCGTCCTCGTCGCGTGGCTCGATATCGACCTGTTGCCGGGCGACAAGTCCGAATCCAAACCGACGGAAATTGCGCGTCCCGGCGCCGTTCCGGAGCCCGAAGCGCCGGTATCGGAGCCCCCGCCCGTTCAATTCCCGGCGGAATCACTGCCGCCGATCGGCTCCGCGATGACGCCACGGCGCGCCAAGCGGCTGTTGGATGACGTGCAGGATCACCTTGCTGAGATCGACCCGGTGAGCGCCGCCCTCCTCGCGCTGGAAACCCTGCCATGGGACAGCGACACGGAGACCGATCCGGCCAACCTCCTGACCGCGCATCGGCTGGTCTACGAGGCTCATTTCAACCGCCACGAACGATTGGTGATGCGCGGCCATCAGGGCTTCGTCCGGACCGCGACCTTCAGCCCGGACGGCAAACGCGTCGCCACCGCCGCCGCGGACAAAACCGTGCGGCTCTGGCGGGCTGACGACGGCGGCAGGATCGCCGAGCTGCGCGGTCATGACGATATCGTCCGGTCCGCCGTATTCAGCCCGGACGGCAAACTTCTGGCCTCCGCCTCATTCGACGGCGACGTGCGGCTCTGGAATGCCGTCGACGGCGGGCGGGAGGACACGTTGAGCGGACATGACGACGAGGTCGCATCGGTCGCGTTCAGCGCCGACGGCAAGCAACTCGTCAGTGCGTCCTACGACACGACCGCCCGGGTATGGGATGTGGCGCGCGGCTCGACCATCACCGAGTTGACCGGGCATACCCGCAAGGTCGTCGCCGCAAGCTTCAGCCCGGACGGCAGCCGTGTGCTGACCGCATCCGACGACGGCACGGCGCGGCTTTGGAATGCCGCGACCGGGGCCATGCTCGCAGAACTGCGGGGCCACGACGCCGGCTTGGTCTCCGCCCGCTTCAGCCCGGACGGCAGCCGGATCGTCACCGCGTCCATCGACCGGACGGCGCGGCTTTGGGACGGCGAAACCGGGGCCGCCGGCCCGGTGCTACGCGGCCATATACGGCAGCTGATCTCAGTCCGGTTCAGCCCCGACGGCGCCACGATCGCGACCACATCCCGCGACGCCACGGTCCGGCTTTGGCGGGCCGACACCGGGGAAGAGACCGCCGTCCTCCGCGGCCACCGGTCCTGGGTTAACGACGCAATATTCAGCCCAGACGGCAAGACCGTGGCGAGCGTCTCGGTCGATTGGGAATTACGGACATGGACCGCCGGCGGCAAGCTCCTGGACGTGTTGGCGGGGCATCAGAACGATATCATCGGAGTGGAATTTTCCGCCGACGGCCGGCATATCCTGACCGCGTCCAAGGACGGCACCGCACGGCTGTGGGACACGCGGGGCGAAGTCGAGAACGAGGCGGTTCCGAACTGGGCCGGCAAGATCGAAGACGCCACAAGAAGCCGCGACGGCCGCTTCCGCATCCGCATGGGACCGGGAAACGCCGCCAGCATCCTCGACGCGGCAACCGGCGCCGAGCAATACACCCTGACCGGACATACCGGCCCCGTAACGTCGGCCGCCTTCAGCCCGGGCGGCAAGCGCCTCCTGACCGGGTCCGAGGATGGCACGGCCCGGTTATGGGATGCGGAGAACGGCGACGGTATCGGCGTGATCCGTGGCTTGTCCGCCCCCATCGCATTGGTCGGGTTTTCCAAGGACAGCAAACAGGCGCTGGTGGTGACGACCGACCGCGTGTTGCGGCGCTACGAGGTGTTCGAAACGCTGCGTGATCTCGCCGACCACGCGGCGGCGACCTTGCCCCGGCGGCTCACCTGGATCCAACGGCGGCAATATTGGCTGCCCGTGGTTCGGGCGAACTAGCGGCGGGCTAGCATAGCGGCACATTACGGCCGCTTAACGGTCCACGCCTCGGTAATCTCCGTCCCGGATTCGCGCAATACCTTGGAGACCGCGCAGTATCTGCCCAAGTCCCGCTTCACCTTGTCCACGGCGTCATCGTCCGCGGCGGTCGTGATCTCGATCTTCAGCGTCATCGACGGGAACGGGACGGCGACCTCCTCCATCAATTGTGTGCCACGACGGTCGAAATGAGATTCCAGATCGACCGCGAGATCGTCGATTTCGACACCATGCAAGTCCGCCACTTTATGGGTGATGCGGTTCGTACAGCCGACCAATGCGGTCAACAATGTCTCAACCGGGGAGATTCCTTGATTCGTACCGCCGCTCTCCGTGCGTTCGTCGATTGTGATCGCGTGCCCGCGAACCTCGAGATCGATCCGCGTCTCGGACGTTCTCGCCGCCTGCATGCGATGGGTAATGACCGTCTTGGGCCGAATGGTGACCATTTCACTCTCCTAAGCTGGGCCTAAGCTGGGACCCAAAGTCCCTGTCCAGCAATCAGGCCTCGACGCGGCAATGGGCACAACCCGAGGGCAAGGGCCGTCAATAACACAGCGCACTGCTGGTCGCCGCCAATGTCTGTTCGCCGCTCCCATTCCGCGCCGCTACATCGACGTGAACCCGAACCCGGTCGCCGTCCCGGCTGAAGCCGGCCACCGTGCCGCTGACCGTAAGGGTATCGCCGCAGAACACGGGCCGCAGGAAACGCGCATCCATCCGGCCGCCCGCGACGAACCCCTCGCCGACCGCCGTTGTCATCAATGTCGAGACATATGCGGTGCTCATCATTCCCTGGGCGATCGTCGTCCGAAATCCTTTGGCTTTCGCCCAATCCTCGTCGGTGTGAATGGAAAGCGGCCGCACATCGGAATACATGTCGATCTGGCGTTGCTGCAGCGACCGGCTCAGCGCCGGCAGGGCTTGCCCCACTTCCAGCACACCGCCGCGCCCCTCCGCCTTGGCGATCGACGGATCGAAGACCGGCGGGTCGGGCTCGGGCCGGCGGCTGCTGCCAGCGGCGGGCGCGGTTTCGTCCTTGAAGATCATCTGCACGAAACGGCCGGAAACCAGCGGCTCGCCCGCCTCGGTCGACGTTTCATACTCGGTCACCATGTACGGCTTATCCCGCCGAACGTATTTCTCCGCCAGTTTGCCCAGTGTCCGTGCCCGCACCCCAAGCGGGATTGGTGCGGTGAAGTCATAGATCATCCGGGCATGCAGACCGGCGGGCACGACATAGTGATTGTGGCGCAGCAACAGCGCCTGGTTCGCCAGGATCGTCGGGTGCGCGATCGGACTGCCGAACGGACCGGGTTCGAAGAACCAGGGATCATGATCCTCGACAGCGAAGGCGTAGGTCTCCACATCCTCCGGTCGGACCAACTTGTCGTCGGAGCGAAACGTCTGGCCGATGTCGAGGACATCGTAGGAGATGGTGGGAAACCCAGCCGCCGTCAGCGTCTCAGGCGAGAACGACATGTCCCCGTCAAGGCTCGACATTGCCTCTACTCCGCCGCTTCTTTGGTCTCGGCCGCGCGGATCTTTTCGAGCACGTCGCCGTAATCGTCAACCGGACCGTACTTGTAGACTTCTTTCAATCCCAGATCGGCGCACCAGCGGTGCCGGCGTTCGGTCGCTTCGGCCATCATCGGATCGATGCCGACCTCGCGCAGCGTCTCCCCCACCTGTCCCATTTCGTCGGCGCGCCGGGCGGCATGGATTGCCGTGCGGCCCATGGTGCGGCCGCAGGTCTCGGTCCAGGTGCGACCCGCCAGGCTTTTCTCGACCGAGTCCAGCACGTCCTGCTCGATGCCGAAGTGATTGGCCGCACGCATGCATTCCAAATGCAGCGCCGCCATCCCCTTCATCATGATGCTGCGCACCATCTTGGTGGCCGACGCCTGGCCGACTTCCTCCTGCACGAAGGTGAGGTTGAAGTCCAAAGGCTCGACCAGCGCCATGAAATCGCGCGCGCCGATTCCGCCCAACAGCATGGGCACGCGATGGGCGCTCGAGGACACATCCGCCATCACCGAGGCTTCCACGAAGCGCGCGCCGCTGGGCGCAATCGCCGCTTCGACCCGGCGCTTGTTGCCCGGCGAGATCGAGTTGAAATCGAGATAAATCTGTTCGGGCGTCAAACCCTTGGCCGCTTCTTCCGCCACCGGGATCGAGGCTTTGCAGACAACCGTCGAAAATACGATATCCGCGCCGGCGATCGCATCGGCGACATTGTCCGCCGCGCGCACCCCCATGTCTTCGGCCTTCATGCGCATCGGTGGCCCCGCCGCCGGGTCGTCGAACAGGATATCGTAGGTCGCGATCCGGTCGACGCCTTCCGCCCGCAGCGATCCCGCCACATGCGATCCCGCTTCGCCGAAGCCGATGAATGCAAAACTCGGTGCCATGCCCGTCGTCCTTCTCGCTGATATTCGAAAGTCGGACGAATCTTACACGGACTCGCCGCCGCCGGGAAAATGCTGGGGCGGCGGAAGCCGTAACGCAGGTCTAGGCGCGGCCGTCCTTCTCGACCAGCGCCCAGGCGATCTTGGCCAACAACTCGCATTTGCCCTTGCGTTGCAGGGCCGCCGGCGTCGCCGCGTTGCCCTGGACGCCGCGGTAGTAAACGCCTTGGATGATCGCCGCGAAGCGGAACAGCGACAGCACCAGATAATAGGTGTAGTCGTCGATTTCGCGGCCTGTCCGCGCGCAATATTGCGCCACGTAGTCTTCCTCCGACGGGATGCCGGTTGCGTCGTAGTCCAGGTCGATGATGTCGCCCCAGCGCGGGTCGGCGTAGTGATAGGTCAGGCAGTTATATGCCAGGTCGGACAACGGGTTGCCGAGCGTTCCTAACTCCCAGTCGACGACCGCCAGGACGCGCGGTTCCGTCGGATGGTAGATCAGGTTTTCCAGCCGGAAATCGCCATGCGCGATGGTGGTCAGGCTGTCGTCCGGCATGTTGTCGTTCAGCCACGTGGTCAGCTTGTCCATCTCGGGAATCTCGTCGGTCTTGCTCGCCTCGTATTGCTGCGACCAACGCCGTACCTGTCGGGTGATATACCCGCCGACGCGCCCGTAGTCGGACAAACCGACCGCTTCATAATCCACGCTATGCAGTTTCGCGAGCGCGTCGTTCATCGCGTCATAGATCGCCCGCCGCTCCTCGGGGGGCAGGTCCGGCAGCGCCACGTCGCGGAACACCCGGCCTTCCAGAAATTCCATGATGTAGAAGGTCTGGCCGATGACCGCTTCGTCCTCGCACAGCGCATAGGCCTTGGCGACCGGCACTTCGGTCGCGTTGAGCGCCTTGATCACCTTGAACTCCCGGTCCACCGCGTGCGCGGATGGCAGCAACTCGCCCGGCGGTTTCTTGCGCAGCACATAGCGTTTGCCGTTCCCGTCGGTCAGCATGAAGGTCGGGTTGGACATGCCGCCCTGGAACTGCGTGACCGCGAGCGGCGGCGCGAAACCATCGACATTGTCGGACATGTAGCGGGTCAGCGCGGCTTCGTCGAAGCGGTGCGCGTCGAGAACGGGTACGGATTCATCCGTCGCAGTGGTGGGAACCGGTGTGTTCATCAATCCAGATTTATTTTTGTTGCTGAATTTTTCGGCTAACCTGCCCAGACGTCGAGCGTGCCGAGTATACCCAAGGCGGACCACCATGACATGCCGCAGGGCGAGTTTAAAGCGGTCCACCGCAATCCTGCTGGCGGAGACGAAGCGATGCCGGTCTCCCCATCGGGGTGCAGGCGATCGCGCGGTGGCAAGAAGACCAGCGGATGATCGGTCTCGCGGCCGCCATCGACACCATCCAGCCGTGGCCCGGCCGCTGGCCGGACCTCGCCATGCAAGACATGTGAAAGCCGAACCATGCGAACCGACGCGATCCTGCACCCGGACTTCAAGGATCAACCCTATTGGTGGGAGGCCGCCGCCCCGACGGCGCTCGACGACGCCGATCCGCCTTCCCACGCCGATGTGTTGATCGTCGGCGGCGGGTATTCCGGCCTGAGCACTGCGTTGGAACTGGCCCGTGCGGGCCGCAGCGTCGTGGTCGCGGAAGCCGAATTGTTCGGCCACGGCGCCAGTTCGCGGAACGGCGGCGGCGTCAGCGCCGGGGTGAACCTGGGCAAAGGCATCGCCGGCGGGTCGAGCAAGACCGGCGCGCAATCGGAAATCGCCCGCCGCCTCGACGCCCTGATGGGCGAAAGCCGCGCCGCCTTCGACTTGGTCGGCACGTTGGTGGAACGCGAGAAGATCGACTGCCATTACGAAAAACGCGGCCGCCTCGTCGGCGCCTACACGCCGAAACATTTCGCCGGGTTCAAAGCGAAGGCCGAGGCGCTCAACCGCCTCTGCGACGCGGGCGCTGAACTCCTACCGCGCGACCGGCTTCGCGAGGAGATGGACAGCGACTTCTATCATGGCGGCATGACGATCAAGCAGGCGGCGAAGATCCATCCGTCGCTGTACCACCGGGGTCTCTTGGATGCCTGCGCCCGCGCCGGCGTGCATCTTTGCGCGAACACCAGGGTCGAGGCTGTCACCGGCGGCCGTGGCGGTTTTACCGTCTCGACTTCCAAAGGGACGGTGCAATGCGCGGAGACGATGATCGGCACCAACGGCTATACCGGCCCGCTGACGCCGGATTTGCGGAAATCGCTCGTCCCCGCGACCTCGCATATCATCGTGACCGAGGAACTGCCCGACGATCTGGCGCAGAGCCTGATCCCCAACGGCCGTACGATCTCGGAGACGCCGCGCGTGCTCTGCTACTACCGCATGACGCCGGACGGAAAGCGCATGATGTTCGGCGGCCGCGCCCGTTTCACCGATGTCGACCCGAAACGGCGCGCCACGCTGATGCACGCCATGATGACCGAGCGTTTCCCGCAGATGAAGGACGTGCGGGTGACGCATTCCTGGACCGGTTTCGTCGCCTTCACCTACGACTACCTGCCGCATCTCGGCCGCTACAAGGACATGCACTATTGCCTCGGCTGCAACGGCAGCGGCGTCGCGATGATGACCTATCTCGGCAATCTCGTGGCCCGGCGAATCCTGCAGAATGACGAATTGGACAGCGCCTTCGTCGGCCTCGACATCCCGAAGGTGCCGGTGCCCGGGTATACCGGCGATCCCTGGTTCCTGCCGATCATCGGCGGCTGGTACCGATTCCTCGACCGGCTGGACCGGATGCGGGCGTAACGCCGTGACCGACGCCCTCACCATTCGCGTCGCCGACGGCGCTGACGATATCGCCGCCTGCCTCGCCCTCCGTCGCACGGTTTTCATAGAGGAACAGGGCGTCGCCGAGGACCTGGAGGTCGATGGGCTGGACGGTGCGTGCAGACATGTCCTCGCCGCGCGCGACGGCGTTCCCATCGCCACCGCGCGCGTCCGAATTCTGGATGATGTCGCAAAGATTCAGCGCGTATGCGTGCTCCCGGCGCATCGCGGAACCGGCATCGGCGCGGCGGTGATGCGCTTCATCCTGACCGAGGTCGCAACAGACCCGTCGGTCCGAACGGCGCGGCTCGGCGCGCAGACCGATGCCTTGGATTTTTACCGAAAACTCGGGTTCAAGGCGGTCGGGCCGGAGTATATGGAAGCCGGCATCCGGCATCGGGACATGGAGACCGAGCTTTAGCTCAAACGATCACGGCGCCCCGAGAAGCGCGACCACGTCCGCAGGTGTGCCGGTGGTGTCGAGCGCCATGACCGCATCGGCGATGGCGTCCACCCGGTCCGCGCCATAGACCCGCCCGGCGTTGAAGCGGAACTTGTCGGTGACGGCGTCGTCCGTCAGCGGGCGCTTTTCCGACCCCAGGTGATGCGGTTCGTAGCGGGCAATCTCGCGGCCGTCCTTTAAGCGGGCCCGCAAGCCACCCGAAAAATACTGGGGAAACAGCGAGTCCGGATCGAGTTCGTAGCGGATGCGATCCCGCAATGCCCGGATGTCGGGATCGGCCAGGGCTTCCGCCTCGCATTCGGCCAGGGTCATTCGTCCCCGCGTCAGCGCCGTTGCCGTCAGATGATAGATGCTGAAGATACCCGCATGCTCGTTCGGCGGATGGCGGCGCTCGCCGTCAGGTTCGCAGAGCAAGGGCACCTGACGCTCGTTGACGAGGACGGTGATCTCGTCAACGTCGGCAGGTCGAACGCCGTCCTCCGTGTTCAGGCGGATCGCGCAATCGACGATGCTGTGCGCGTGATGCACCAGCGGAAACGGCTTGATCGCGACGATCCCGAATTCCCAGTCACTGCCGAGCCCCGTCGTCATCGCCGCCTCGTCGACCGCGGTTTCCGGCCCGAACACCATATTGAAAAGGCCATGCGCGCCTTCGAAGGGCCGCCGGGTACCCTTCACGCCCTCGTCGGCCATCACCGCCGTTGTCAGGCCGGCCGCGGCGCTGAGACCCGCATTGTAGCGCTTGCCCCACGCGCCTTCCTTTATGCCTTCCAACGATCCGCCCATCATGGTCAACGCGATCCCCTGCGCCGCCACCATCGCATCCCGGTCCGCGCCGAGCAGCTTGCACGCCGCCAGCCCGGTGCCGAAACCGTTCAGCAACCCGGACGACGAATAGCCGCGTTGGGCGAACGGCTTCCCCGCCGCCCCCAACCCAACCCGCGCACCAACCTCCATCGCGATCGCGTAAGCGGTCAGCAGGTCGCGTCCCGCCGCGTCCTCGTTCGCACCCAATGCCAGGACCAACGGCACGGCCCCGCCGGAAATGTGGTTCAGCGTCGGCGTGTAGGTGTCGTCGTAGTCCAGCGTATTGGCGAGGCCGGCATTGAACACGATCGCGTCCCGCAACCCGAGCAGCCCTTCCTGTCCATAGGCGACGGACCCGCTCCCGCTGCCAAGCCGTTGGAACGCCGCCAAGCTGCGCGCCGCGAATTCGGACTGCGAGGCCGCCAGCGCCACACCGATCGTATCGAGGATATGCAGCTTCGCCTTTTCGACCAGCGCGGACGGGATGTCGTCGAAGCGGAGCGCCGCCGCGAAATCGGCGTAACGCTCCGAAATGGTGGGATCGCTCATCTATGCGCCGTGGATTCGGTGCCGCCGGACCATCACATCTTGCGGAACACGCCGCGCCGCAGCGTGGCGATGTGTTTGCGCACGCCCATCCAGCCCGGCGTCGTCGCCTTGGCCTGCCATTCTTCGGATTCGGGCAATTCCGGCGTTTCGATCTCGTAGATCGCCAGATAACGAAGCATGTCGGTGCCCGCCCGCTCCAATTCGTAGCGCTGCCCGCTGATCACGCCCGGCACGCTGAGCAGGCTCGGAACATGCTCGGAATCGTATAACTTATTGAATTCCGCGTCATGTTCTTCCGGGACGTCGATCTGCACGATCAGAATATAGTTGGACATCGATGGGTTCCTCCCTCGCGTTGATGGCATTTGCCACAGTGTAGACCGACTTGGCCCGCCAAACACAATCCACATCTCCTGCTATCTACTAGTAGTTAAGCGATTTCGAGCTTTCGGCGATCCACGCTATGAATGAAGGGCAGAGAGAAAGGACGTGCGCCGTGCAACCGTTGAAAGACATTCGAGTCCTCGCCGTCACCGTCTATCTGGCGGGGCCGTTCCTGAGCATGACCCTCGCCCGTTTCGGCGCCGAGGTGATCAAGGTTGAGATTCCCGGCATCGGCGATTCGGTGCGCGGTATCGGCCCCTATGCCGGTCCCGAGGGCATTCATGCGACGCGTCGGACCGAGGACGATATCGCCACGAAGTTCCTGAAGCGCACGCAAGGGGTAAAATCCCTCACGCTCAACCTCAAGGATCCTGCCGGCCGGCAGCTCTTCCTCGACTTGGCGAAGGAATCGGATGTCGTCATCGAGAATCTGTCCCCCGGATCGATGAGGCGGCTCGGGCTCGGCTACGACGATGTCTCGAAGGTCAATCCGGGGATCGTCTACTGCTCGATCTCCGGCTACGGACAAGACGGGCCCTACGCGGAGAACCCGGCGCACGACCACCAGATCCAGGCGATGGGCGGGATGATGGACATCAACGGCCATCCCGACGGGCCGCCGACCCGCGTCGGCGTCTTCGTCAGCGATCTCGCGACGCCGCTCTATTGCGCCTATTCGATCCTCGCCGCGCTGCGCCACAAGGATCAGACCGGCGAAGGCCAATATCTCGACGCCTCGATGATCGACACCTTGGCCACGCTGATGTTCATGGAACCGCTGGAGGAAGCGTTGGAACTCGGCCAGCCGGTCCGCGTCGGCAACGACAGCCGCACCAGTCCGACCGGGATGTACCGCACGAAGGACGCCGACATCATCATCACCGCCGCGGGCCTGGGACAATGGACCGGGCTGTGCGAAGCGCTTGACGCGCCGGAGTGGCTGGACGACCCACGCTTCGATCCGGCCGGCGAGCGCGACAAGCATCTGGACGAACTCCGCGCCGAAATTCAGAAACGCATCGGCAAGATGACCTGCGCCGAGGCCATCGAAAAACTCAACCAAGCCGATGTCCCGGTCGCCCCCGTGCGCACGTTGGACCAGATCGTCGCCGACGATCATTTCCGTGACCGCGGTTCCCTGAAACCCATGCGCCACGCAAAGCTCGACGCCCCGGTCGACGGCCGCGTGGTCGCGGGATACCCGATCAACTTCTCAAGCGGCCCCCTGCCCGACCTGCCCGGCGCGCCGACGCTCGGCATGCATACCGACGAAATCCTCGGCGACGTGTTGGGGCTGAGCGCGGATGCGCGCGCGAAGCTAAAGGACGACGGGGTGATCTAACGCAAAATGGAAAACGGCGCTCCCCGAAACCGGGAAGCGCCGTTGTCACCCACACTTTAACGCTGGATCAGGCGGTCTGATCGTCGACCTTCGCGTCCGGCGCGTTTTTCTTCACGGACTCGATGCCGTTGTCCCGGGCCGACGTACTTTCGTAGCTCTCGCTGGTTCCGATCACCTGTTTGTTCGCGGCCAGCAGGTTGAACATGTGCTTGCCCGATTTCGTTTCCTTGCGCTCGTAGTTGGCATCGTCGCCGGCATTCTTCATCACCGACTCGATCCCGTTCGTTGCGCTGGCCTTCTGCTTGTAGCCTTCGCTGGCAAGAATGTTCTGGCCGTTGCTTGCCTTCAGGCGGAAGCGGAACTCGCCGCCCTTATCTTTGTAGAGTTCGAATTTCCCTGACATCTGCTCAACGTCTCCCTGAATGAAATGAGATTCCTAATTAGCGAAACCACGTGACAATTCCGTGGCACTCGATCCCTTTTCTTAAACCAAAACGCGTTGGTTTGCGAAGGGTACACGTAAAGAATGAAGCGATTGGCCCGCAAAAAGCGCAGCAAGAGTCGTCGAGAAGCAACGAACCGTTAATTCGAAATCGCCGACGCATTGCGCCATTAAATAATCAGTAACCATAACCAAGTAAAAACAGCGTCAACAAACGTTGATGCAAGTGTAGCTTGCTTTCAACATGGCTTGCGCCATATTTGCTGAATAAGGGGCACAGGGGGCCAGACCAACGCGACCAACCGCGGAGGATACAATGGCCACGACGCACAGACCCGTTACGGTGACGCACGACGCCGCCGCGCCCGAAAATTGGACCAATCCCGCCGGGACGGACGGCTTCGAATTCGTCGAATACACGGCCGAAGATACCGCCGCGCTCGGCGCGCTGTTCGAAGCCATGGGGTTCGACGCGGTCGCGCGGCATCGCTCCAAGGACGTCACGCTCTACCGCCAGAACGACATCAATTTCATCGTCAACGCCGAGCCGGAGAGCTTCGCGCAATCTTTCGCCCGCGTGCATGGGCCGTCGGCCTGCGCCATGGCGTTCCGGGTGCGCAACGCGGCGAGCGCTTATGAGCACCTGATCGCCGCCGGCGCGAAACCGCATCATGGCCGGGTGGGCCCAATGGAATTGAACATCCCGGCGATCAAAGGGATCGGCGACAGCGTGATCTACCTGGTCGACCGCTACCGGGAACAATCGATCTACGACGTGGACTTCGTGCCGACCGGCGGTGCAACGCTTGGGGCACCGCACGGCGTCGGGCTGACCTATGTGGATCACCTGACGCACAACGTCTTCCAGGGCCGGATGGATCGATGGGCGGACTTCTACGAACGTCTCTTCAATTTTCGGCAGATTCGGTACTTCGACATCGAAGGCAAGCTGACCGGGTTGCACAGCCGGGCGATGACCAGCCCGTGCGGCAAGATTCGTATCCCGATCAACGAATCCGCAGACGACAAATCGCAGATCGCGGAATACCTAGAAGCCTATAACGGCGAAGGCATCCAGCATATCGCGCTCGGCACCGACGACATTCACGCCACGGTCGAAATACTGCGCGACCGCGGCATCGCCTTCATGGACCCGCCGCCGGACGACTATTACGCCGCCATCGACCGCCGCCTGCCGGATCACGGCGAGGATCTGGACCGGCTGCAGCGGAACGCGATCTTGATCGACGGCGCGCCGACGCCGGACGGCGGCCGTCTGTTGCAGATTTTCACCCGCACAGTGATCGGCCCGATCTTCTTCGAGATCATCCAGCGAAAGGGCGACGAGGGATTCGGCGAAGGCAACTTCCAGGCCTTGTTCGAAGCGATGGAACAGGACCAGATTCGCCGTGGCGAGTTGTCCGCATGAATGCGGCCAGCGACGTAAGCCGGGGACAGAATGACCCTATACACCGGTGTCATTCCCGCGAAAGCGGGAATCCAGATCAAGGCCACGACACATGGATTCCCGCTTTCGCGGGAATGACGACAGTGGATGCGGAGAGTCCGTAGTCATGGATGGGTCTGCGCTCACCGCCACGACAACACCGACGAACGATTTCGTCGTCGACCAGGGCTGGTCCGCCTATAGCGACCAGGAACACGCATTGTGGCGGCACCTGTTCGAGCGGCAGTCCAAAATCCTGCCCGGCCGGGCCTGCGACGCATTTCTCGACGGATTGCACCGGCTGGGCGTAGCGGCAGACGGCATCCCGGAGTTCGAACGGCTGTCCGACGGTCTCGAGGACGCGACCGGCTGGCGCATCGTTGCCGTCTCCGGGCTGGTGCCGGACGACGTGTTCTTTTGGCACCTCGCGAATCGCCGTTTCCCGGTGACGAACTGGATCCGCACGCCGCAGCAGATGGATTACTTACAGGAGCCGGACGTCTTCCACGACCTGTTCGGCCACGTGCCGTTGCTCACCAATCCGGTGTTTGCCAGCTATATGCAGGCCTACGGCCGCGGCGGCTTGAAGGCGCTGCGCCTCGACGCGCTGCACTATCTCGCGCGGCTTTACTGGTACACGGTGGAATTCGGCTTGATCAAAACTGCGGACGGGCTCCGCATCTACGGTTCCGGTATCGTGTCGTCGCATACGGAATCGGTCTATTGCCTGGAAGACCCGGCGCCGAACCGGATCGGCTTCAACCTGCTGCGCGTCATGCAGACCGATTACCGGATCGACGACCTGCAGGATGCCTATTTCGTGATCGACTCGTTCGGCCAGCTGTTCGACGCGACCCGCCCGGACTTCACCGCCTACTACAACGACCTCCGGCATCGAGACGACCTCACACCACAGACCGTTCTGAAAACCGATACGCTGATATCGGCCGATACATAGGAGACAGGAGATTCCCATGCGCAACTGGATCAACCTGCCGCGAAGCGAGGGCGTCACGTCGCGCCAGGCTCATGTAGACCTGCCCGAGGGCACCTACGAGCGGGAGATCGGACGCGAGGGATTCTTCGGCCCGGCAAGCCACATGTACCACAAGCGCCCGCCGACCGGGTGGACCGACTGGGAAGGACCGCTGCGCCCCCGCGCCTTCGACCTCACCCGGCTCGATACCAAGGCCAACAGCCCGTGGAGCGCCGCGACCGTGCTGCACAACCCGCATATGCGCTACCGCTATTGGCGGACCAGCGGTGCCATGAATGCCCTGGCGCGGAACGCAGACGGCGACGATCTGCTGTTCATCCACCATGGCGCCGGTGCGTTGTTCTGCGACTACGGACATCTGCGGATCAAGGCCGGCGACTACATCGTGGTGCCGCGCGGCACGCTGTGGCGGACCGAGTTCGAGGACGACGCCGCCGTCCTGCTGATCGAGGCAACCAACAGCGCGTACGGTTTGCCGGATAAGGGGTTGGTGGGGCCGCACGCGATATTCGATCCGGCGATGCTCGACACGCCGGCCCTCGACGAGACCTTCCGTGCCCAGCAAACGCCCGAGGATCAGGAAGAGGTCTGGCGAATCGAAATCAAGCGCGGCGACACGCTCTCGACCATGACCTATCCCTACAACCCGTTGGATGCCGTCGGCTGGCACGGCAACCTGGCGCCGGTGCGCATCAACGTGCGGGACATCCGCGCACTGGTCAGCCCGCGCTATCACCTGCCGCCGTCCGCGCATACGACCTTCGTCGCCGACCGGTTCGTCGTCTGCACCTTCGTGCCGCGCCCCATCGAATCCGACCCGGGTGCGCTGAAGATCCCGTTCTTCCACAACAACGACGATTACGACGAAGTAATCTTCTATCACCGCGGCGACTTCTTCAGCCGCGACGATATCGATCCCGGCATGGTGACCTTTCATCCCGCGGGGTTCACCCACGGCCCGCACCCGGGCGCGCTGCAAGGCATGCTGAAGGCCCGCAAGGCGGAGACCGACGAATACGCGGTGATGGTGGATACGCGGGACGCGCTGACCGTCGCCGACCTGCCGGCAGGCGTCGAGAATCCGGGCTACGTGATGTCTTGGCGTCCGCGGTCCGAGAAAGCGGCGGCGGCGGACTAGGCCATGAAGCTCGCCACGCTCAAGGACGGCACCCGCGACGGACGGCTGGTCGTCGTCGACGACGCACTCGAACGCTGCACGCCTGCGATCGGCATCGCCGCGACCTTGCAGGCGGCGCTCGACCAATGGTCGGCCGCCGAACCAGCCCTGCTAACATTGGCCGATCGACTGAACGGCGGGGAGATCGACAGCGCCGAACCGTTCAGCGGCGCAATCTGCGAATCTCCCCTGCCCCGTGCCTATCAGTTCGCCGACGGCTCCGCCTTCCTCAACCACATGGAATTGGTGAGGAAGGCGCGCGGCGCGGAGATGCCGGAGAGCCTGTATACCGATCCGTTAATGTATCAGGGCCTGTCCGACGGCTTCCTCGGCCCCTGCGACAACATCGCGCTGAGCGACGAAAACTGGGGGATCGACTTCGAGGCCGAGATCGCCGTCGTCACCGACGACGTGCCGATGGGCGTAACGCGGGACCAGGCAAGCGCGCATATCAAACTCGTGATGCTGTGCAACGACGTCAGCCTGCGCACCCTGGTGCCAGGCGAAATCGGCAAGGGATTCGGCTTCTTTCAGAGCAAACCCGCCAGCGCTTTTTCACCGGTCGCCGTGACACCAGCCGCGCTCGGCAGCGCCTGGGACGGCGCCCGTCTGCACCTGCCGCTGCGGAGTTTCGTGAACGGCGCGGAAGTCGGGCATCCGAACGGCGGGACCGACATGACCTTCGGCTTCGACGAATTGATCGCGCACGCCGCCCGCACCCGCCAGCTGGGCGCCGGCACGATCATCGGGTCGGGCACGGTGTCGAACAAGGATCGATCCGCTGGATCGTCCTGCCTCGCGGAAATCCGAATGATCGAGACGCTGGAGCATGGCGAGCCGCAGACGCCGTTCCTCAAACACGACGACCGCATTCGCATCGAGATGCAGGACGCGGCGGACGCGTCGATCTTCGGCGCCATCGATCAGAGCGTCGACACCGCTTAATCCAAAAAAAAGCGGCGGAGATAGTGCTGCTCCCACCGCAACACTATGCCCGCCGCATTCCCTTTATGCCGATGTTCGGCGTCTTGGCGTAAGAACCAAGTGCCCCTGCGCGTTACCGCTGCAGCGGCGAATTCCGTATCAGGTCGCGTCCGCCGGGAGCTTCGGTTGAGCCGAGCTCTGCTGGCCTTTCGGCTGACCGGTGGATTTCCATCCTTCCCAATCCTCGCCGGACCCGAGCAAACAGGTCGGACCGCCAGGCACCGTCAACAACAAGGTCCAACTTCCCGTCATCGCGGTGAACAGTTCGACGAGGCCGCCGTTGCCGGAGAGACCGGCTGCCGTCTTCTGTTCCTGATGGCCGTTTTCAAGCGCTTTCACGATTTCGACCCGTTCGCCACAAACCATTTGAGCTTGGGCCGGCGCTATCCCCATCGCCACATAGGCGACCGCTGCCATCAAAACCATCGAGCGCACCATAACGCCCTCCTTTCCGCGAGGTCCAATCAACCCCACCGCTAAGTTGCCATCTCTCCCTGTTTGTTTAGGTCTTCCGACATCGAGCCTTCGGAAATAATTATCTTAAATTTTATTAATACCGAAGACTTCGATCAGCACTAAATAGACAAACTCAAAAAGAAATCTAATATCTTTCTTTACCGGCACGTGACCTAATTTTGTCAACATTATGCCGATATAGCCACATTAAGTACATAGTGTTAATTCATGCTTAAGTAATCCTTAGCATTTACTTAAACTTGCGGATATCGACAGGTCGGATGAGCCGGCGATGACGATTCAAAATGGACGTCCGCCAATATAAACGGGCCAAACACCAGCGCTAACTGACGGATAGTCCTGTGCAAATCTGCAAATCCCGTTTGAACCATTCGCGAATGGTCCGGGACCGGTATCGCCCGCTACCATCCGGTCATGCCAATCCCGTCCCAGCACCCCCGGATTGAACTCGTCAGCCACATTCTGTGCCCTTACGTGCAGCGTGCGGTCATCACATTGACCGAGAAGAACATTGCGCACGACCGGACCTATATCGACCTCTCCGACAAGCCCAAGTGGTTTCGCGATATCTCGCCGCTCGGCAAGGTCCCGCTGCTGCGGATCGGGCCGGATCTCCTTTTCGAATCGGCCGCAATCTGCGAGTTCCTGAACGAAACGACGCCCGGATCACTGCATCCAGACGATCCCCTTGCCAAGGCGCGCCATCGTGCCTGGATCGCGTTCGCATCGATCATGTTGGACACCATAGGCGGCCTCTACAACGCTCCGGACGAAGCACGTTATCAGGAGAAGCTCGACACCCTTCGTGACCGACTCACCTGGCTCGAGGGCAATCTGGCTGCTGGTCCGTATTTCGACGGCACGCGCTTTCGCCTGGTGGATGCCGCCTTCGGTCCGGTGTTCCGATATTTCGACGTCATCGAGGCATTTGCACCGCTGGGCTTGTTCAAAGGATTACCGAGAGCCGCGGCCTGGCGGACCGCATTAGCACAACGTCCTTCGGTAAAGAACGCCGTGACGGCGGACTATCCCGCTCTGCTCCGTAGCTTCATCGAGCGTCGCGGCAGCCATCTTTCCACATTGGTTCCCGCCGAAACGGTGACCTGACAAACCCGATCGTCACGGCTCCGGCTTTGACCCATCCCGGGCACGAAGCTAGAGTCTGGGCTATGCAACAGACCCTAAAAACACCCGTCTCCGGCGTCACGGCGTGGCGTCGCGCGGATATCGACGACGAATGGCTCTACACGTTTTCGGATGGCGACATCGCCGACCTCGAGAACGCGGCGCGCCGAGCACAAGAAAGCGGTAAGGGACATCTCGGGTTCGACCGCGACGATTTCCCGCTCGATTCCCTAAATGGCCGGATCGCCGACCTCCTGCGCGACGTCGAGGACGGCCGGGGATTCATCGTACTGCGCGGATTACCGGTCGACCGTTACGACCGCGAGACGGCGGAGACCATCTATTGGGGGCTCGGGCGGCATTTCGGCACCGCGATCTCGCAGAATGCCAAAGGCCAGCGGCTCGCGGAGGTGCGCGACCGGGGCCACGACTACACTGAAGTCAATTCCCGGGGCTATACCACCCGCGCCCGTCTGACACCGCATGTCGATACGTCGGATATGACCGCGTTGCTGTGCCTGCATCCCGCCAAGGAAGGAGGGCTGAGCACGCTCGCCAGTTCGGTAACGGTCTATAACGAAATTCTCGCCAAGCACCCCGAGTATCTCGACCTTCTGTTCCGCGGATTCCATCACGACCTGCGCGGGGAAGGCGTCACCGGCAGCTTGGACGAGGTCACGAACGCGCGGATACCGGTGTTCAGCTTCTGCGAGGGCCAACTCAGTTGTTGCTTCAACTACAAGGCCATGGATACCGGGGCCGACAAAATCGGTGAGCCGCTAACCGATTTCGAGCGCGAAGTACTCGACTTCTTCATTGAAACCGCGGACCGGCCGGACATCCGCTTCGATATGGCGCTCCAACAGGGCGACATTCAATTGATCAACAATTACGCGGTTTTGCATTCGCGCAGCGACTATGTCGACTATCCGGAGCCGGAGCGGAAGCGCAACATGCTGCGGATGTGGATCAACTTCCACGTCGGCCGGCCGCTCGTGCCCGCCTTCGCCGACCGCTTCAACACCGGCGCGCGCGGCGGCGTTCCGGTGGGACAAGGCGGCGGATACCACATCTAGGCATCAGCCGGCATCACATCGCACCCGCATCGACGCACGGCGGCTTACAGGGGACAGCTTGCATGAATGATGGCCTAGACAGGTTCGGCGAAGCGCAAGCGCCCGGCCGTACCGAAGATCGCCGCCTGCTGACCGGCGGCGGCGAATTTACCGACGATTTCGAGGTGCCGGATCAAACGTATGGCGTATTTCTCCGCGCGCAGGTTGGGCATGCCGAAATACGCGCCATCGACACCGCCGCCGCCGAAGCGGCCGACGGCGTCCTCAGCGTCTACACCAGCGCCGACCTTGGCCATCTCGGCACCTTCCCCTGTAGCAGGCCACCGGTGGACCGGCCCGGCAACGAGCTCGTCGTGCCACCCAGACATGTCCTTGCGGTCGACCGGGTCCGTCACGTCGGCGAGCCGATCGCTTGTGTGGTCGCGGAAACCTATGAAGCGGCGCTCGACGCGGCGGAGTTGATAGACCTCACGCTGGAACCGCTTCCGGCCGTCCAGGATGTCGAGACCGCCGTCTCGCCCGGCGCCGTGCAGCTTTATCCGAACGCGGACCGCAACATCGCGATCGATTGGACCTTCGGCGATACCGACGCCACCGCGAAAGTCTTCGACGCGGCCGCACATGTCGCCCGCGTCTCCATCGACAACAACCGCCTGGCGGTCTGCGCGATGGAACCCCGCGCCGCGATTGCCAGCTACGATCCGGAGGCCGACAAATACACCCTCCGGGCCGGATCACAGGGCGTCATCGGCATGCGCGACACGCTGGCGAATGCTATTCTGCGCATCGATAAGGAAAGAGTGCGGGTCTTGTCCGGCGATGTCGGCGGCGGCTTCGGCATGAAAACACAACCCTATCCCGAATACGCGGCAATCCTGGTCGCCGCCAAGGATTTGGGCCGGCCCGTGCGATGGACCGCGACGCGCGGGGAAAGTTTCCTCAGCGACAATCAGGCCCGTGACGGCATCATCCACGGCGAATTGGCGTTGGATGCCGAGGGCCGGTTCCTGGGTCTGCGGGCGTCCGTGCTGGCCAACATGGGGGCCTATCTCGCCAACGGCCCGGGGATTGCGACCCGCAACATGGCATGGTGCCTGTCGGGCATGTACGCTTTGCCGATCATCAACCTGAACGTCAAATGCATCTTCACCAATACCGCCCCCATCGGCCCCTATCGCGGCGCCGGCCGGCCCGAGGCAAGCTATGTGTTGGAGCGGTTGGTCGATCAAGCTGCCGCGGACCTGAATTGCGACCCGATCGAACTGCGCCGCAAGAATCTCATTCCGGTGTCCGCGATGCCGTATCAGACGGCGGCCGAACAGGTCTATGACAGCGGCGACTTCGCGGCGGTGTTGGACGCCGCCCTTCCCGTCGCCGATTGGTCCGGGTTCGAAGCGCGGCGGCAACGATCCGCCGCCAAGGGGATGATCCGGGGCGTTGGTATCGCCTGCGTCCTGGAACACGCAGCCGCGAACCGGGCCGAGTCCGCCCGTGTCACCGTCGACGACGCGGGCCGGATCAACGTCTACACCGGCGCGCAAAGTCAGGGACAAGGACACTTCACGAGCTTTGCGCAGGTTGTCGCCGAACAGCTCGGCATCGCCCCGGACTCGGTTCTGGTGCGCGAAGGCGACAGCGACTCAGCGCCAACCGGCGGTGCGACCACCGGGTCCCGATCGTTGGTCGTGTGCGGCGGCGCGTTCGTCGAAGCCTGCGACGCCATGGTCGAAACCGGCAAGGCCATGGCCGCGCATATCCTCGAGACCTCGAACGCCGACATCGAATTCCGGGACGGGCGATTTCTGGTGGCCGGCACTGACCGCGCGGTCACCCTGCACGAGGTGGCCACCGCCGCTGCCACACCGGGATGGCCCGACACCCTGCCCTCGTCGCTGGCCGCGGCCGTCGACTACGAAGCCGCCGCGCCGACCTATCCCAACGGCTGCCATATCTGCGAAGTGGAAGTCGATCCGGATACAGGGGAAACGACATTGTGCCGCTATGCCGCGGTCGACGATGTCGGTCGGATCATCAATCAAACCATCGTCGATGGTCAGGTTCACGGTGCGATCGCTCAGGGCGTGGGCCAGGTGCTGACCGAGTTGTGCGTGTACGGCGACGACGGACAACTCTTGACCGGCAGCTTCATGGATTATGCGGTACCGCGGGCGGACGATGTGCCGTCCTTCGACCTCGCCTATCATCCGGTTGCGTGCACCACTAACGCGCTCGGCGCGAAAGGAGCGGGTGAATCCGGCACGATCGGTGCCCTCCCTGCGGTCTCGAACGCCGTCATGAACGCGCTCCGGCAGGCCGGCGTGCAAAACTTCGAAATGCCGGCCTCGCCCGAGCGGATCTGGCGGGCCTTGCGCCACGCCGCCGCATAGCGCAGGTCGTCTGGCGCGGCGCGGCATTCACCCGGCAATTTTACCTGATGGCATCGCGCGGCGGCGGTTGAGCGCGCACGCCGGTCATCTCAAAGCAAGCATTCCGAAGGGAAAAATAGGCTCTTATTCTTAACTATAGGAAAATATAAATAAATGACATGAATAATTAATACAATATTTAGACAAATACTTTATTTACGCCGCCTGGGATGTACCATTCCGACATTAATGTCTGTCGGAACTCTTCGGGGAGTACGGTGGCGCTATGAAACGTATCCTGCTAGCAGCGGCGCTGGTGCCGGCGATCAACGGACCCTGTTTCGCCGAGTTCGATGCCGGCCGAGATGCCTTTATCCGCGGCGATTTCGCGGCGGCCTATCGCGAATTCCTGCCGCCGGCCACCGCGGGCGACGCTAAATCGAGCATCGGACTTGGGTTGTTGCACGCCCGCGGCCTCGGCGTGCCAAAGAACATGGTGCACGCCCATGCCTGGTTCGACCGCGCGGCCCGGATATCGGCGAACGGAAATTCGGTGGTTCATATTCTGGCGAAGACGAACCGCGATTTCCTGGCCAAGCAAATGTCGACGGAACAATTGGCGGAAGCGAAATTCAACGATGCGGCGGTCTCCGCATCGAAAGACGCTGCGGTGTCGTTGGTCGGCGGATTTGCTCCCGTTTACGCCGGAAAGACCATCAAAAGTCGTTCAACTTCCCCCACCCGGCCATCGACAATCAGCCGCCAATTCAAGCCCTTGTCGAATAAACGTATCGTCCGCATCCAACTCGCTGCGCTTCGCGAGGCAAACGACAAGGCTGTCATGAGCACTTGGTCGCGGCTTTCCCGCAAGCACATGCAATTGACTGGATTAAAGCCGATTGTCAGCGAGGTCGACCTGGGACCGAAGGGTGTCTTCCGCCGGCTCCGGGCCGGGCCGTTTGAGAGCCCAGAAGCCGCGCGCACCGCTTGCCAAGCGTTGCAGGCGGCAAATCAAAAATGCTTCGTGGTGAAGAACTGACGCGCCCTGCGGCCGCTTCGGCTTACCGCGTAACGGGGAGACACGCCTGTTTCTTGCCTTTCAGGCTGGCGCACATCGCGCGTGCATCCTTCAACGTTTCGAACCGGCCGGTCTGAACGCGATAGAAGGTGCCGCGCCCGGCAATCGCGCGTTTCTCGACAACCAGGTCACGTCCGCCGAATTCCTTCGGGAAGGCCTTCTTCAACCGGACCCATTCGGCTTCCGCCCGCTTCTGCGACTTCACCGACGCCAACTGAATGAGGAACTTCCCGCCACTCTTGCTCGGCGCGGCCACCGGCTTTTTCGGCGGCGTCAGGGCTGCGGTCTTGGATTCTTTCGGAATCTGGGCGGTCGCAGACGGTTTCGCAGCGCTTGCCGGCGGCGCGGTTTGCGGCGGGTCGGGCCGTACCAGAGCCGGTGCCAATACACGCAGATTCGGGACCTTCTTCGCCGGTTTTGCGGCGGGCGCGGGCTTCTGCGCCGACGGCAGTTTCGGCGCGGTCAGGACCGGCGGCGGCTGGACGTTAGGCACTTTCGGCGATTCCGCAGGAACGGCCGCCGCCGCGGACTTGGCGTCCGGGTCGGTGGTCGATTTCACCGCCGGCTCAGACGGTTTTTCGGGCGCCGCCACCGCCACCTTACTGTCGGTACCGGGCAATGTCTGGCCGGATGCAGGCTCTTTTCCGTCGGCCGGTGTCGGTTCGGCCGGCTTGGCATCGCCGGTACCCGACGACGGTGCCGCGGATTTGGACGCACCCTCACCCGCCGACGCCGAATCCGGCGCTTTCGCGGTCACGGTCGGTGCCTCGGGCGCTTTAAGCGCCGGTGCTGCGGGCGGCTTTAAGGTCTCGACCTCGATACCGGACGCGGACTTCTTGTCGGCCGATGCGGGTGTTGTCTCGGGTTTCGGTTCCGCAGTCGCCGTGGCCTTCGCCTTACCGCCGGTCGTGATCGCCGTTTCGCCGGGTTTACTGCCGGACTCGCCGAAGCCAGGCACGGCGATCGGCGGCGCGGCGGGTATCGCAGCAGAGCCGGACGGTGTCGCAGAAGGCTCGGCCGCCGGCGCACCAGCCGACCCGGAATCGCTTGATGAAGCTCCAGCCGGTGTGGTTTCACGGGAAGCGTCCGGTTTCGGACTTTCCTCGGACGATCCGCCGGACGACGCGGTTTCGGTGCTGCCGGCGCTCGCGACAGTTTCGGTCGGCGGCGTCTGTTCGGCGACTTGCGGCGTGTCCTTATCGACAAACCAGCCACCGGCGTACAAGACGATCGCAACGATTCCGGTCAGCGCCGCCATGATGTAGACGAACCGCAACAACCGGGCGTCGCGCGCCGCTTCACGTTCCGCATCGGCGGCCGCAGCGACAGTTGCATCGGCCGGTGCCTCGTCGGCCAGCGTGTTGGGCATAATGGGTGGCGGGGCGGCATCTTGCCCTTCCAACGGCACGGCGGCGGCAACGCCCTTATCCGCGTCGTCGGTTCCGCCTGGCGCATCGGAGTCATGCGCGGGTGCGGATGTCGGCTCGGACGCCGTCACCGACGCACCGGTTTCGATATCGTCCGTTTCCACTTTGGTATCGACCGTATCGACCGGTTCGGGCCGCGGTTCGTCCGTCGATGATCCCAAATTCGACAAATCCAATGCGGTGTCCTGGACCGGGTCGGTCACGGGATCGGCGACTACCGGTTCAGTGACAACCGGTTCGGTAATCGGCGGGTCGCCGGCCTGAATGCCCTCTGGCAGTGTGAAACCACCCGAAGCGGATTCGGGCTCGGATTCAGGACCCGCCGTGGAATCGTCCTGATCGCCCAGCGGAAGCCGGCCGAATCCTTCCATTGACTGTCCGTTGCCGTTGCCGGTGCCGGCCTCTTCCGAGACATCAGGCTTATCATCGACCGGTGTCGACGTCGGTTCCTTACTCGAAGAGTCCGTGCTTTGACCACTTGCCTCGGCGATCGAATACGGCGTTTCCGCCGGTTCTGCCTCGCCTTTCCGGGCGAGAAGGGAACTCGTCAGCGATGCCGGTTTACTCTTCTTGGTCAATTGGAATCCTGCCTTTGAACGTGACCGATCTCGGTCGAGTCATTGGCCGCCGTAATGGTGCCGTCCGCACCAACGGGCGTGGCTCGCATATTACGATCCAAACGCCCTTTAATATACTCCCAAAGCTTCGCAATTTCATCGGTGGATCGGGACGTATCAGACAATTCCATCACCGTCCGCCCATCGATCATACTGGCCGCGAAATCCACTCGTTGATGGATGATCGACGGCGCCAATGTACCGTGCTGCGACAATGCGATAGCCGCCTCGGAGGTAATCCGCGCCCGGGGCGTCGCGCCATTCACCACGAACACCAAGGGTTTGTTCAACGCCTCGACAAGTTCAACCGTCCGGCCGACGGACCGGAGATCATGCGGGCTGGGCCGGGTCGGGATCAAAACCATGTCCGCCACCCGGATGACGTCGGAGATCGTCGAGGTGATCGCCGGCGGTGTGTCCACAATGAGAAGATCGATTCCCAAATCGCGAAGTTGTTCAATATCTTGTTCAAGCCGTTGCGTGGACGTATGGACGAAAACCGGCGTCGGCTGTTCGCGCTCGTTCCACCAATCGGCCAAGCTTCCTTGAGGATCCGTATCGATCAATGCAACCGATCCGGCCCCCGATCGTTCCGCTTGAACCGCGATATGCCCCGCAAGCGTGGTTTTCCCAGAACCACCCTTCTGCGAGGCAACTGCCACCACGCGCATTCCCGTCTCCCTGTTTGCCGGATGCGCCCCTGTGTGAGGGACTTCGAATCTCGATTTATTGGATGACCAGAGCATCACACAACTTGATTACAACTCTTAGAGCGACGGAATCACTTTGGGGGCGCGACCAAGCAACGTAACCCGTTGACCTCGCCCGAAATACGTATCGCAAGTACGACATGAGAGCAGTGTCAACAAGATAGGTCAACACTTAGTGTGACTTGGTGCTCCAACCTACTCCATTTTGATTTATTAACTCTTAACATACGTTAGGGTTTGTGGCGAAAGTATGGTCGTTCTTCAATATATCCAACCACGCAAAATCAACCGCATTTTGGCGCGCGCAGACGGCGCAAAATGCCAAAATTTGCCCGACTCGCATACGGAAGCACGGCGGGGCAGCCATCCCAGTCCGACGTGTTTTGCAAAATGAGGTTGTAGACGCGGCGGATTAGAATTCCAAATCCATTCCGACGGGATCGCCCGCCGAAAATTCGGCCCCTACCCCATCTTTGGGCTCCATTTTTCCAACCACATACGAAGGCTGCTTACTACGAAGGAAGTGGGCGCCCCGACCATCGCTTGCGCATGCAGGCACCCTGACAAACCTACCCGCAATAGGACTGCGTTCCCGCACACGGGACCCGGCGGGCCTTCCGAATGGCGTGACCTCGCCCGCAAGGAGTATGCGGCCCGGTCACAAGTACGAGGCGATCTACGCCTTTTTTACTAAATACTTATCGCATTTTACGGGTTTCCGGCCCGCACCCATAATCCCATGAAAGATAAAGGCAAAGCGCACCGCATCGCAACGCGCGGGCGCCCAAATCGCCCCGGTAAACCGGGCTTCCTGCCGCCAAGAAAATTGAACGAGTGCATTTCGGAGACCGACGATGGAACAACCATCGAGCAGATCAATTTCGTTCCGCCTACTCGGCGCCGTCGTCGGCGTGCTGATCGTCGTGCTTGGCATCCTGGACGTGGTTTCGACAAACCTCGTCCTGGCCGCGGGCGGACGGGAAATGAACCCGATCGTCGCCTGGACGATGGAGCATCTCGACGCCTGGTGGCACATGCCGAAGGTCCTGATCCACGTGGTTGCCGGGATGCTCGTCTATCACATGCTGTACACGCGGTTCACCGCAGCCTTGGCGCTGATGCTCGTATTCCTCTATGCCGTTGTTGTACATCACAATTTTTCACTAATCCTCTAATTTAAATTTTCGCTGGTAGGAGATGAATTAATGCTTCTCCATTTCGGTTTCGGACTTCTCGCCGCGGTCGTCGCCGCCGTCATGGCCGCCGGCATCGCGCGGCGGCGCTATCGCCACCCTGCCGCGGCCTACGCGGTAGCCGCTTTGTTCCTGAACGGCATTGCCTACATCGCGCTCTTGCAGACCGCCCTCTTGCATCTGCGGCCGGAATCCATCGGCATGGGCGATTTCCCGCCCGCGACACTGTATATCGTGTATTCCGGGGCCTGTGCGGCGGGATCCGTCCTGTTGACCATCGGCCTTGTCAGCGGGTTCACGGCGATCCAGCGGCCCTCGACCAGCGAAAGCGGCCGAGTAGCCCCCTACGCCCGCGTAGCGCTGTTTGCCACGGTGGTTATGATCATCGCAGCGCCGTTCTTGGTCCAGAACCAACTCACCATCGGGCGCGCTGCGGCGGCCAACAACGCGGAAATCGCCGCCTTGCGGACCAGCTACAAAGCAGGCCTAGACCGGCTCGTTAAGCTCGGCGTGGTCCGGCGGATCGAGGTGGATGACCAGACCGTTACGCATTACGTGTCGGAACCGCTGTTCGCACTCGGCCCGCAACGCCTCGCCGAATATGCGCGCGCCTCGATGATCTACCAGAGCTACGTGTCCGGACAGACACCGAAGCCGGTGGTACTTCGGAACGCGACGGACGATCGCAAAATCGGCACGTATCGGACGGACGGGGTCTTCGTATTGGAAGCGGATTTTTCAACATATCAATAATCTTTTTATCTTATAAAACAAAAATTTATAATCAATTTTTAATTTATTAACTTAAATATTATTATTAGCAATCTGATATATTTAGATTCGATCATTTAGGTTCCCGCCCCGACGCTGTCTGGCTGCGGCAAATTCATGGTAAACAGCGCGGTTAAAATGGACAGCCGAATGCCATCCATGAACCCGTCATTTACCATAAATCACAAGCATTTAAATCAAAACCTTTACCGTTCCTTAAGATTTTTCTCTCAGATTTAATCGACGGTGCATATGCACCGGATTTCTAGATTTCTTTGAGGGGCGTCATGGCATTAACAAACTCTGTCGGAGGCACCGTAAAGAGTGCCGCTCTGGCAGCTATAGTTGTCCTCGTTGCGAGCCTATTCCTGAGCGCGCCCGCCCGGGCCGCCGATCCGGAAGCCTATGTCCGATCGATCGCCGACAAGCTCGAGCCGCTGCTCAACAACGGGCACCTTACGGCCGAGAATGTGGACGCATTCCTGAAGGCCAATATTCTCAACCAACTCGATATGAAGCGTATCGGGCGATACGTCCTCCGCAAGCATTGGAAGGAGATCGACGAAGCCGGCCAAGAGAAGTTCATGGACATCTTCCAATACTTCATCTTGGAGAGCTTCAAAAAGCAGTTGGTCAAGTATTCCAAGGCGGAAATCAAGATCATCCGCTCGGTGGAGCACGAACCGGCCGGTGTCTCCGTTATTACGCGCGTTCGGGTACCGTCGAAGTCGCCGGTGAATATGAACTGGCGCTTGTTTCGCGACGAGGACCAAATCCGCATCTTCGACGTATCGGTCCAGGGCATCTCGAAACTCTCGGCGACCCGCGCGGAATACAAGTCCGTGCTCGAGAATCAAGGCTTCGACCATTTGATTACAGAAATCTGCAATCGTCTCGAGGGGACGAAGCCGACTTCGTGCTGACGGTTGAGGGTGCCTTGCGCATCCGTACGCCGATTTAGCGGAAACCGGCGCGGGCTACACGGGGTTTCAAGCTCGCGGCGCATGACCGCAGGATGGTTCGATTGGGTGGGATCGAAAACATGACGAATATGAGCAAGTCCGGCGGCATGCCGGCTTTGAGCGCCCCAACCTGGGATCGGCGCGCGTAATGGATGCCCGCGCCGCCGCTCAATGGATGGAGATCTGGCTCTATCCGGACCAATCCAACGGCCACCTTCTGGTGCTCCGGTCGCAATCGGATGGCCGCTGCGAGGTCGTGGACCCGCAGAAGAACTGGAACCAGGTTCACCCCTTCGAGACCTATGAGGCGGCCTACTATTGGCTGCGTCAGGAAACCTACGAACTGGTCGACGGACGGATGGCGCTTCGCTAAAATAATACGTGTTTCGATAAAAGAATATCGAGGCTACTAGAGATCAAAATCTGGAATTTGCAATACTGGAGAAGTTCAGAATGCTGGAAACCTTAATAATTGTCGGGGGATTTGGACTTTTAATTTGGTTTTTATATGCCGGCATCATTAAGAAACGTAATAAAGCGCATGAAGCATTTTCGGGTATCGACGTCCAGCTGAAGAAACGCCACGACCTCATCCCCAACATCCTCCAGATTGCCAAGCGGTTCATGGAGCACGAGACGGAACTGCTGAGCGAAATCACACGATTACGCACCGCAGCGCAATCCGCCGGCGCCGACCGGGCCGACGAGCGATTCTCGCTTGAATCCGCCCTGCAGGACCAACTGGGCAAGTTGATGATCGCCGTCGAGGCCTATCCCGATCTCAAATCGGATGAGGCTATGGTCAACGCGCAACGCACCTATGCCGAGGTCGAAGCGCATATCGCGGCGGCCCGCCGTTTCTATAACTCGGCCGTGAACGCCTTGAACAATGCCGTCCATATCTGGCCGACCAGCATGATCGCGCGGATGATCGGGATCGGCGAAATGCCGCTGTTCGAGGCCTCGGCGCAAGAACGTTCCACGGTCAACGCCAGTGACCATCTCTGAGGCGGATATCGGCCAGATCTCGCCAGGCGACGACACCGCCGCCGCGGTCGCTTTCGAGGAGCGTCATGCCCACGAAACCGGCTTTGGCGCCTTCTTCACGTCTCATATAGCCCCGGTCCTGGGCATGGTGGAGGACGCCCGCCTCGACGCGCGCAAAACCTTCAATTCCCGTTTGCTGATTTGTGTACTGACCGCGATCCCCTTGATCACGGCCGGCGTCCTGTTCGGTCCCCGGCTGATCCCGCCGGATTTCTTCGATGTCGCGATTGGTGTCGCGTTGGTCGCGACCGTCGGAGCCGGAAGCTGGGTCAACCGGCCGCGCGCGAAATTCCTGGTCGGTTTCAAACACGATATCCTACGTCCTGTCGCCACCTTCTTTGGCCTGAACTTCGCCGCGAAAGGCCGCAACCTGTGCAGTTCCTTTAGCGATACGGGAATTCTGCACAAACACGACGAGCGTAAACATGAGGACGCATTCTGGGGCGTATACCAGGGCGTCGAGCTTGCCTTCGAAGAGGTAAAGCTGATCAAGGTCACCCGGACGAACAAGGGGACGCGGCGAAACACGGTGTTCGACGGCGTGGCCGTGATGCTGCAAATGAACAAGCGGTTCAGCGGTCACACGATCATCCAGGAAGACCTGGGCGGCGCGTTCAATTGGATCCGCGACAAAACCAACAAGTTGGAAGCGGTGCGTCTGGAAGACCCGCAGTTCGAAGACCGTTTCGAGGTTTACACCTCGGACCAGGTCGAGGCCCGCTATTTGCTGACGCCGGCCTTCATGGAACGCATGCTGAGCGTCGCCGAAGCTTTCGATAAGGCGAAGTTACGCGCCTGTTTCCGCGACGACCGTCTTTACTTGCTGATTCCGTACCGCAAGAATCTGTTCGAGGCCGCATCGCTCCATAAGACGGTGCTCGAAACCAACTCGCTGCGCACCGTTCTGCGGCAGATCCAAGAACTGCGCGGTATCGTGGATACCCTTAAACTGAACGAGCGCCTCGGACTCTGACGCCTTCGCTCACGCGGGTTTGGGGGGCGGGTTTTCCGCCAGAATTTCGTGCCGGAGCCGCCGGTAGTGCTCTTCCTCGCGATCGCCGAAAACCGGATCGGCCGGACCGTTCCAGGCATTCTCCAAATCCTGCCAATCCTGCTCCCGAAGCGCTTTTTCCGCCGCCGGGAAGAAGAACCCGTCCTCGGCCGCGATATGCTGTTGATAGTGCGACAGAAAGGCCCGCGCGGCCCGGTTAAGTTCGTCGCGCGAAACTTGCTTGCCATTCCGGGCATCGAGAAATAGGGTCAACGCCGCATCGGTTTCGGCCGCCAGCGCCGCATGCTGTGCCGCAAGGTCGCCGACCTGCTCGGCCGCATCGCCATCCCGAAACTGCAAGGTTTCGAGCACACGATCCTCCAGCGGATGATGGTAGCGGTCGGGATAGGAGCGGCAGTAGTCGAGAATATCGACGATCACGTCGTAATCGACGGGATCGGCCGCCTCGAAGGCGCTTAGCTGACCCTCCAAGACCCGCAAGAGACGGCTGATGTTCCTGTGATCCCGCTGCAGCAGCTGCAAGATGGCGGGCATGCCGCTCTCCTCCTCGCATCATGGACTAGCGGTCGATAATACCGCGCCGCCGCCGCGGCCCCATTGATCGAAATCATCCGGGACAGGACGCGCGCCTACAGGCGGCCTTGCCGCTTAGCTTTCCGGATCCGGGCGTTTCAGTTTCGGGCGGCTCCACGACGGCTCCCAGGTGGCGAGATCGTGATCCTGCGGCTCCCGAATCTCGATCCCCTGCTCCAGGTCCGAAAGTACTTTCTCGTACAGTTTGAGACCCAGCGGATGGAGCGTCTCGCGCCACAATTCGCCGGCGGTAATGCCGGGTCGGACGAAACAGTGTTCCTGCGCCGCGATGTCGCCGCCGTCCATGACGTCGTTCATCCAATAAACGGTGCCGCCGGCGACCTTTTCGCCCATATGGATCGTCCAGATGATCGCATCGCGCCCGCGATGCAGCGGCAGCAGGCTCGGATGATAGCCGATTGCGCCCAAGCGCGCCTTTTCGCGGGTCTTTTTCCCAATGAAATCATGACTATGTGCGGCAACGATCAAATCTACTCCGTCCGGCAGCGTGTCGGCGTTCAACTTGCCCGACTCCAGCCATGGCGCGCCGTCCGCCTCGGCTGCCGCCCGCAAGCGATCGGGCTTCTCGCCATCGCCGGCGTGCGCCGGCGCGCTAACGCCCGCAATTTCGTGACCGCGTTTAACGCACAGGTCGTAGACCTGGTGCCCAAGTACTTTCTGCCCGGCAATGTAAATTCGCATGATGTTCCGCCATCTTTTTTCGGTGTCGATATCATTCATGGCCCCCCACGACACCCGTGCCATAAGGCCGGCGCGCTCAGGTCCCCAACAATTATTAGCGCAGCTTCGCCGAAATGCCGACTCTCTTGCGCGGATAGCCATCCGCCGACGCAATCTTCGGACTGTAACAATGCGCCGCTTGTCGACGCCCGCCCGTTCCCGCAAGATAGCCGCTTCGTAGAATTTCTTGAGAGATTACACCTATGAGGCGATTGATATTGGCTGGTATCGCTGCCGGCGCGCTGGTTTTCACGGTGGGACCCGGCCATGCGCAATTCGGTGATCTGCTGAAAAAGGGGCAGGAAATGCTGGGCGGATCGAAATCCGGCGGCGGCACGAGTAGCGGCGTCGGCGGATTGAGCACCGGTGAGATCACCCAGGGTCTGAAGGAAGCCCTGCGGGTCGGATCCGACCGGGTGGTCTCCCAGGTCGGCAAGACCGATGGCTACAACGGCGACCCGGCGATCCGCCTGCCTCTTCCCGGCTCGCTCAAATCGGTCCAAAGCGCCCTGCGCTCGGCCGGCATGTCGGGCATGCTCGACGACTTGGAACTGAAACTGAACCGCGCCGCCGAAGTCGCCGCGCCGAAAGCCAAATCAATATTCATAGACGCGATCGCCGCCATGTCAGTCGACGACGCCAAGAAAATCTACAACGGCCCCGACGACGCCGCGACGCGGTACTTCCAAGGCAAGATGACCAAGCCGCTGGCCGCGGAAATGGCGCCGGTCGTGAACGAAAGTCTATCCGAAGTGGGGGCGATCAAGTCGTATGACAGCGTCATGGGCCAGTACAAACAGATCCCCTTCGTGCCCGACGCAAAAGCCGATCTCACCGACTATGTCGTCGAGAAAGGCATGGACGGCATCTTCCATTACCTCGCCAAGGAAGAAGCAGCGATCCGGCAAAATCCGCTAAAGCGCTCGACCGAGGTGCTGAAGAAGGTGTTCGGCAGCAACTGACACGGTGTCGACGGCCCTTGAAAAGCCGCTGCCGCCGATCGAGCCGGCGGCAGCCGGCTGGGCCGAGAGGCGATGCACCAACCTATTTGACGTGATGCCGGAAGCCGTGGTGGCGGCCGAGTCCCTTGCCGCGATGCCCGAACCCGCCGAAGCCATGCCCTTTTCGGAACCCGCGCTGCCGGAACTTTCCATGCCCGAAACCATGGTGAAAGCCACGTTTGCGGAATCCGCGCGGGTGGAACCCGCGATGACCGAAACCATGGAAAAACGACCGCCGTCCAAATCCGCGATGATGCCGGCCACGGAATTTGAAACCGCCCCGGACATCGACGACGGCATGCGGTGGGCCGACGGCGCCAAAATTGGCAACGGCTCCGGGCATTGCGGCCGCCGGGCTCGCAACCAGTACGCCCCAGAACACTAGCCCCATCGCCACCGACTTCGCGTATCTCATATCGGCACACTCCTGATCCAGTTTCAGCGGGACTGCACTCGACGCCTTTCCGCGAAGGCTTGGTCTCAGGAGATAACTTAGGGCACCGGTGGCAAACGCAGGGTCAAATCACCCTCACAGTTGCTCGACCAGGATTAGGGATTCCGCGACTATTGATCCGGGAAAACGATGAATATCATTAGCAAATCGACGTTCTCCCCATTCGTCGCAAAAGGCAGAATCAACCGCTCGATCGTTTGAAATTCCCGATCCGGCACGATCCGGGAAATACCCCGGCGCCAACCGGGACGCCCGGACGCAACCACGTCGAGCAGATCGCGGCAGGTTTCGGACCCGTCGAAGTCGTCGACGAATTCATCGAACCACCGCCCAGTATGGTCGGTCCTGTAAAACTCGGTGATCTCTGTTCCTGCCAACCGTACCCGAAACCGATACGGCGGTCCTTCGACGTCAACCAGACGGATGGTCGGCAGAAATCGTTTCACGCTGGCCGGCTCGAAATGTCGCCGGCCCGGCAACCCGCTCTCCGGATGAATCGACTGCCAATAGTCGATCATCGCCCGGACGTCGGGGTGGTAGGTTATTCCACACATTGCAGCATTCGCTTATAGAATTTTTGACAAACATCTGAGGCGTTTCCAAATCGACGAACGATATCACTTTTTCGGATGTTCAGAATCTTCCGCGCCGAGCCATTCTGAATCGGCGCAGCGACCGCGGAAAATGGCGACGGACGCCGCCGGAAACAACCCCTCCGCGTCATTCCGACGCATGCGATATTCAAAGGATTTGGGTCCAGGCTTTTTTCTCTTGCCGTGAGGTCCGCTAGGCGGAATAGGACGCGCTCTCCAGCCGCCGTTCGATCGAGCCGAAAACACCGCCGAAAAGCATATCCACGTCGGTACCGTTTTCGGAAAGCGGCAACAGCAACCGCTGATATGCGAGCCAAACGTCATCCCCTATCGCGACCGTGCGTTGCAGGAAATGCGGACGATGCGTCGTCACCACGTCCCCGTAATCGAGAAGGACGTCGCGTTCGAAATAGCCGGCGGCGCGCTCGTCCAGATAACAACCGGTAAAGTCCCGTCCGAACAAACGATCGACGATGGTGCCGCAAAGACGCATGCGAAACCGTATGGGGGACCGTTCGACATCGACGAGCATGACATTGCCGAGAATACGAGTGATGTCTGCGGGATCCAGGTCGGCGCGGCTGGGCAATCCGCCATCGCCGAGACGGCGCCAATACGACCGCAGCGCGACAATGCCGGGATGCTCGGCGACGCCGTACTCTTCGGGGGCGACCACGTCACCCATCGCGATGCTCCTTTTTCGATCCAACACCCTAACTCTAGGGTTAACTAATAAGAGGGTAAATAGCCCTTAGTAGATAGACCAAAAGGTGGGACAGCATCGGCTTCGGCAATGGCGGGAATGCCATCGCCGAAGCCATCAATTAACTGATTTTGTTGGATAATGAGTCGAAAATCCGCGAACCGGTTCGCCCACGTCCAGTGCAGTTACGCGGCCGAGGTGACTTCCGCCAAGAACCGGACACCGATATAGAAGCCGGATTTCC
Source organism: Alphaproteobacteria bacterium (assembly GCA_965228425.1). Classification (GTDB taxonomy): domain Bacteria; phylum Pseudomonadota; class Alphaproteobacteria; order UBA8366; family UBA8366; genus JAJFJD01. Next base: position 3,523,067 of record OZ245815.1, read on the forward strand.
GCACGACCTCGCATTTGAAACTGGGGCCGTATTTCACGCGCAACTCGAATCGGCTGGGTGCATTGACGATGTCGGACGGACGAATTTTGGCGCCCTGGTCGGAGATATCGAAAATCGCCCCAGGCATGACGCACTGATTGTTGTTGTAGACGATCTCCGCCTGCTGAAGCGTACGCCGCCGGGGCGCGCCACGGCGCTCGGTCGATGCCGCGGCCGGTGCTTGTTCCTGTTGGACCGGCCGCCCTTCGGCCACCGCCCTGATGGCCCGTTTTTTGCCGGCAATGTAAAGCTTCTCGCCAAGCAGGATGACCTGCAGCGATTGCAGCAATGCGCGCGGATCAATGGTATTGGGCAAGAATCCGTTCACGTCCAGTTCGACGCAGGCACGCAACTGATCTTGGCTGGGATTGTCGCCGATGATCACCAAATTCGCTTCCGAAAACGTGCGGCGAAGCTGCCCCAGTCTTCCGTCCCGAATGTCATCGCCTGCTTCAACCAACGAAAGAACCAGTTCGGGTTCCACCATGTCATCGACAGCGGCCACGCAGGTGTGGACGTTGTCATATTCGCTGACGATTTTGAAGGATCCCGTCTCCAAGGTCTCCCGAAGCTTTTCGCGGGCAGCGTCTTCGCCGCCAATCAAACAAACCGGTGCCACAGTCATTCCTGCAATCCACTCTTTATGATTATTTGGTTTTTGAATATTTACCTAAATCGAGATACCTAATTACCCTGTATACTTGATTATCTAAGTAATCAATCAGAACGTCTGTAGTTACATTGGCCTAGGCCAAAAGTAATACGCGAGTTTTGATTAGAACTATATTCCTGAGCATTAACCATCCAGCGATAACTCAATCCAGGTCGAGGCGTAGTCGGCCGCCTTATCCGTCATGCACAAACGCGCCTGTCCGCCATCGTTCCGGACGACGATCCACCCTTCCTTGATCAACTCGACCACCTGAAGCCGGATCGTCGACGTCGATACGTTCAACACATCGCTAAGCATGGCGACATCCATGCAGCAGCCTTCGATCTGGCCAAGCACGACCAGATCGAGAATGCCGGCCCCTTGAGCCGATATCCCGGCCTCGCGCTGCGCCAAATAGTATCTCGTCCGCCGCTTCAATACGCTGCGGCAGAGGGCGATATTGGCGGCGTGGGGGCCTTCCCCGGATTCAGGTTCATTATTGTTTAGGAGCGCCTGCATTTTGAGTCTCGATTTTCCCCGAATTCGTGCATTTTCGTTACGCACATTTTTGATTGCCGGACTTATGTCCGCGATTAGTTCATTGTATTGGTCGCGACACCGATCGTGCTGTTGAACGAGCCGCTCAAACTGTCCAGGGCGGCGACCAGCCCGATCGCGACGAGCGCGATCAGCAGTCCGTACTCGATGGCCGATGCGCCGTTTTCGTCCCGCATCAGTCGCATCAGAAATGCGTTAACCATGCTACCTCTCCCGACGCCACACATATCGACGGCGTTAGTGCCGTCTTATTGTTGTCTTTCGGCCCCCTCGCCGCCCGGTGTTAGTCCCGGATCTTTCGAGGGAGCCAATTGACGTCTTGGAGGTAGAGTATCAGGACGATGGAGTTGTTCTACGGCGATTTAGGCCGATTAAGAATTATCCCTTTGGTTATGATCAGCAATTACAAAGGGATAGGGTCTGCTGGGCAGATCCCTACAATTTTATTAAATATCAGTGGATTAGAGACATAGGCCCATTCCGGACCGTCCACCCGTCAGGCAGCGTCGTTGGGCTTCCGGTCGTTGACCCCAGCCCGCAAGGCCCATAGCGCCGCTTGGGTTCTGTTCGACACACCCAGCTTCCGGATAAGCGATTTCATATGGATTTTTACGGTCGCCGCCGTAATACCGAGTCGGCGCGCCATCTGTTTGTTCGACAGACCTAACGTCAAACATTCGAGAATGTCTTGCTCTCTCGGCGTCACGTCCCGCAGGCGACCGGCATCTTCGACGCCCGATCCGTCCATGTCGCCGCGTAACCACGCCGTGGCAAGGCTGGACGGGAAAACCGTTTCGCCGATGGAAATCAAGGTCAGCGAATGAATGAAGGCATCCTTCGAGATCGAACTCAACAGATACCCGCTGGCGCCGACCCGCAAGCTGGCGCCCAGTTCCTCGACGGACAATTCGAATGACACGAGAACGATGCGCGCACTCGCATAAACGGCGCAGAGGCGATCGACCGCGGCTTCCGATTCCTCGGTCACGCCAGTCGTCACATAGATGATGATCTCGGGCTCGAGTTTGCCGTCGAGCGGATCGAGACATTCCTCGACGCGGTCGAACTCGGCGATCGTCCGAAAAGGCGACTCCTTTAAGAAGCCGTCCAGACCGCGCCGGAATAAATCGTTACCTCCGACCAAAAAAACGGGTGCTTGAGACACGCTCTCCCCCAAGAGACAAACACCCCTCCCAACAAAAGTAATTATACACAATTTCTCACAAAATAGCAGTCAATTTTCAATATTTGTGAATATAGATTTATCTTTATTTACCAATATTGCAATAAAATAAGCGATTGATTCTATTATATTTGATAGGTCGCAAGTAGATTTTCATGATTGGCAAGAATTTCATGCATAATCATTGATTCCACAACACACCATACAGGTATCTTGGACGACCACAGGGGCCCCTCTCCAGTATTTGTCCTGTCGACGGCGCCGACCCCCCTGGCGAACGGCGCGTTGCGTGCTAAGTTTTGAGCGAAGGGAGTGAGGCATGCATCGATCGTCAAGACCATCTCGACAACAGGGAACAACCGGACCGGTCCGGCGATTGCTCGCAGCGGGATTTGCGCTGGCATGCTTGGCCGTGCTCGCTCCAGGCATTTCGGCCAAGGAGAAGCCGGTCGATCTGGAGTTGCTGCTGGCCGCAGACGTGTCGGGCAGCGTCGATGCGGAAGAAGCGCGGCTGCAACGCAACGGCTATCTTGGCGCGCTGCGCAATCCCGAGGTCATCGCCGCCATCAAGTCCGGCATGCTCGGCCGGATCGCCCTCAGCTATGTGGAATGGGCCGGTCTCGGCTGGTACAAGGTCATCGTCGATTGGACGGAAATCCACGACGAGGCCAGCGCCGCGGCCTTTGCCGCCAAGCTGGCCGCCGCCCCCATCGTGACCGCGCATCGCACATCGATAAGCGACGCCATCGATCTGTCCGTACCCCGGTTCACCGGAAACGGCTTCGAAGGCACCCGGCGCATCCTGGATGTCTCCGGCGATGGGTCGAACAACTACGGCCGCCTCGTGACCGATGCCCGCGACGATGCGGTTGCCGCCGGCATCATTGTTAACGGTCTGCCAATCGTCACGGACCAGACCAATGCAAAGTATCCCACGATTCCCGATATCGACCTTTTCTACCGGGATTGCGTCATCGGCGGACCGGGCGCGTTTCATGTGGTGGCGGACGGTTTTGAGGATTTCGACCGGGCGGTTCGCAAGAAACTCATCCTTGAGATCGCGGGCCGGACGCCAGCGGGATATCAGCATGCCGTGGCGTCGCCCCACCAAGGCGCGGCGCGAATTTGGCGCGTCGCCGAACGCATGGCCCCACCCTGCAACATCGGGGAATGGCGCTGGCTCGGCATCATTACCGGCGGCACAGGCGAATAAGGCCACCGCGGGCGAGCTGCCCGCCTTCCATCTGTCTACTTTTTGATCTGAATCAATTTGTCGGCGCCTGTGCATCGCTAGGCTCTTAGCTGGGACTGTAATGCCTCACAGCTCCCAAATTGCGCCAGCGCCTCGGCATCGAACCGTTCAGGCGGCAACCCTGCCCGGCTCTTTGCCGGGGCGCAACGCGCGAGGATCGGGATCAGAACCATCAACTAAATACGAGCGACGACATGACCGACGGCGAAATCGCATACATGTCCATGGTGTTGGCTTTGTTTTTTTGTTTCATCATCGTGATTGGGTGTCTTTCGCTAAGCCAGGAAAAACGCGAAGACTAAGGAGCCGGGGTCAAGACGGCTACTCTGCCGCCAAGCGGAGCCTCGCTCCGATCGCCTCCACTCCAAACTCAAAGTCGAAATCCAGTTTTCAGCCCCTCCGGGATGCGTAATAGCCACCCGTGGCCGTCATGTGGGGATGCCCATCCGGCCGAGTTGGCGGCCGTACGCCGCACCGTCCACGCGAATTTAGCTCAGATAATCCGTTTCCTTGGCGCGAAGCGCCGCCCGGGCATCCTCGATGAGGGCCTCGTAACGGCCCTGACAGGCCAGGTCGTTGTTTGCGACGAGGCATTGCAGGACGTTCTGGAGCGTGTATTTCAGGTCCTCGACCTGCGCCCGAAGCCCGACGATTTGGCAGGTATGCTCGAACCTGTTCGCGCCATCTTCATCGGAAACATCATTATCCCGTTGAACGAATTGGGACATTTCAAACACCTGTACTAGGTTGCCCTGCCAGGATGCGACGTATCGGTCTATTGGGAAATGATGGCGGTCACAGGATAAATTCCTTCGCGCCGAATTCACGAACTAATGCTTAGGTTGTAAAAATTAACGACAGCTGCCGTGATGAGATTTCGGAACTCGACGTGCCGGCAAGCTGACGTCACCTGTATTCGGTCCAATTTCTGCCGATTCCGATGCTTCCTCAACTATTGAGCCAAATGTTAACCGCCGCTTAACCATAACTTCAATCTCTCGGCGAGGCGGCGCTCCTCGCCTGCAAGTTAGCAATACCGTAAGCATTGCCCGGTATACTTAAAATCTTCCGGGTTTTTGATGTTTCACCTTCCGGCGAAGACGGCCCGGTAGACCCAAGCCGCTTCGAAGCGCGAGTGACACGTGGTGCAATCATTGGGCAGTCCGAGTCAGCGTAATGGCCTTTGCATTCGACCAATTGAAAATCTTGATCGTCGATGACGAGGACCACACACGTACGCTTATCAAGGAAGTGCTGCAAATCATCGGCTTCAGTCAGGCGAATATCCGGGAAGCAAGCGACGGCCTCTCGGCGATCAAAAGCTTGGAGGAAGAGCGGGTCCATATCGTAATCTCGGATTGGCAGATGGAACCGATGGACGGACTGACCTTCGTCCGCAAACTGCGGGACCAAGACGAGAGTCCCGACCCCTTCGTCCCCGTCATATTCTGTTCCGCCTATACCGACCAGGACATGATAGAGCGCGCGCGCGATATGGGGGTCAACGAAGTGATTGCCAAGCCGGTCAATATCGGCAATGTCGAAAGCCGAATTATTGCCGTGCTGGAACAGCCACGCCCCTTCGTCGCCGCATCCCAATATTTCGGACCGGACCGCCGCAGACGGCGGGATGGCCCCGTGAACGGCAAGGACCGGCGACAGAAGAAGCGGGTTCGCATCAAGACCGTGCGGGACGAGCCCTGACCGTCGGCTCACGCCATCGACTTGATGCGACCGGCGATGCGCGTCATCATTGCGGTACCGAAACGCCCCGACAGGGGCTGCCGCCCAATCCAGCGCATAGGCCGTCCAATGCCGCAGAACGATGTGAACTCAATGAGCTCTCTCAAGATTGTGCCAACCGGAAAAGCCGTCGGCGCCGAAATCCAGGGCATCGACCTGTCGCAGCCGATGTCGAAAGAAGTGCGCGATGCGATCCATCAAGCTTGGCTCGATAATCTCGTGCTGCTGTTTCGCGGTCAGTCACTGACGCCGGAACAGTATCTGGATGGAGCCCGCATCTTCGGCGAGCCCCAGGTGGGCGCGGCGCGGAAATACTACGAGAAGGCCGGCGTCAAATCGCTCGCCAACTCGCTCGACACCCCGGAAGTGACGATTCTTTCCAACCTGGACGAGGACGGCAATCCGACCGAACGCAACAGCGGCCTCGGCAGCCTGGAAGTCGTGTGGCATTCCGACAATTCCTACATCGAACAGCCGCCGGCCGGGAGCTGCCTCTATTCCATCGAGGTGCCGCCCCAAAGCGGCAATACGTCCTTCAATAATCAATACATGGCCTATGAGACCCTGCCGGACGATCTCCGCGACGCCGTCCAAGACAAAAAGTCCATCCAGGATTCCACGCGGAACAGCGCCGGTGTGCTGCGGCCCGGCGTCACCCTGCCGACCCGGCCGTCGGAAGTCCCCGGCCCGCACCATCCCCTGGTCCGGGTCCACCCGGAAACCGGCCGCAAGGCGCTGTATCTAGGCCGCCGGCGGGACTATCCGTCGCAATACATCATCGGGATGGATGAAGACGAAAGCGAGGCCCTGCTCGACCGGCTATGGGCGCATGCAACGCAGGACAAGTTCAAATGGACCCACACCTGGAAGGCCGGCGATCTATTGGTCTGGGACAACCGTTGTGCGATGCACTACCGCGACCCGGTCGATTCAACCCAACGCCGTGTCATGTACCGGACCCAATTCCAAGGCGAGACGCCGATCCCCGGCTGATCACCCGCGGCGGTCAGGCGTCGACCACCAGGATTTCCTCGTTATCGAAGTAGTCCGACCGCACGACCGGCGCGCCGTCCGTGATCTCGATCAGATCTTCCATGTGATAGCCGACCTCGCCGGGCCAGCGCACCCGGGTCTCGACGGTCGACATCATACCCGGCTCGTACACCGTATCGTCATGCGGACTGATCAGGGGATATTCGTGCAATTGCAAACCAATTCCATGCCCGTTATGCGCATAGGGGAACGGAATATCGTGCTTCTCGTGCAGTCGCGTCGCCGCCTCGAAGAGCTCCCGGCCCGCGTTGCCGGGCCGCAGCATATCGATGATCGCATGATGGATTTCGCGCAGCCGCCCCCACCAAGACCGGTCCACATCGCTCATTCTGCCGAGCTTTGCGGTTCGGCCCACGTTGGAATAGTAGCGGCTGTAATACCCGCCGGTGTCCGCCTTGAGAATATCGCCCGGCCGTGCCGCGTAATCCGACGGATCCATATGCGGAAAGCCCGTGTTCGGGCCCGCGTTGATGTGGCTGAAAGCCACCGATTCCGCCCCTGAGCGCAGGATTCGGTCGCTCAGGCCAAAACACATGTCGCGCTCCGTCATGCCGGGACGGGTGGCCTGGAATGTCTCCATCAGCGCTTGCTCGGTTCCCCGGAATGCCCGGGTCATGATCTCCCGTTCGCGCGGCGACTTGATCATACGCGCCTTGGCGAACAGGTCCTCGCAGGGTGTAACATTGAGCGACGGCAGCAGGCTGTTCAAAGCGGAAAGGTAGCGTGCGCCCAGATAGTCCAACTCGATTCCGATGCGGCACTGCTCCAAGCCGAGGTCACACAGGACGTCAGCCAAGACCGAGATCGGTGACGTCACGAACTCCTTATAGGTACGGATATCGGTGATCCAGGACTCCTGCCGGACATACCCTTCTTCCACGGCACAGAGGACGAAGGTCGGCGCGCGTTCGCCGTCCCAGACGATCAGGGCGAGCCGGTCGCGAATATCGACCTGGGTCGAGACGAAAACGTCACTTATATAGTTCACGTTCTCCGGGGACACCGCGACAACCGCATCACAGTCGCTTTGCCGGACCATCCGGCCCATGCGATCGAGGTCGCCGACCGCATCCTGCATCGTCTTCATATTCGGGTTCCCCCTCTACCGGCCCGTTCGGTTCAACGCATCCCCGCATCATCCGCTCAATTCGACATCCAGGCAAATCTACTAGTAGATAAATAATCGCCACGATGCCATTCCAATCGGCCCTCGTTGGGGTCCCGGATAGATCCATTCGTGTCAAAAAGACACCGGTTCCCATACCGGAGTGCTGATTTTCGTCAGCACCGATCCCGGCACCGGGGACGCGTTTCGACGCCGAACAGGGTTAATTTCGCCACGCCTAAAATGCCAAGACCCTGGTGAGAATATAAAATTCCCAAAATTATAGTTAACTTACAACTCTCAATTTAACTATATTTCTATTTCCTAAGTAATAGTCCGTATTCTCGCGTAATTATTTAAAATTTTACTCGATTTTTCCAGGTAATGATCATATTTAGGTAATGCTCTTGGGAGGGAGCGCACAAAAGGATTTCGAGGGGACGGTATGACAAACGCACCTGTATTTCTCGTTGGCGGCACCAATTTATTTCGCCGCGGATTGATGAGCTTTCTCGGCGACACCGATTTCGCGGTGTCCGAGGAATTCGACACCATCGACGACTGCGCCGCGGCCGATTCCGCGATGCCGGACGTCGTCATCTACGCAGCCTCCGGCGACATCGAAGTGTCGGAAAACGCGATTGAGACCCTGGCTCGTACTTTTCCGGATGTCCGGATCATGGTTCTGTCGGCCGAGCTTTCGGTCGAGGAACTCGGCGCATGCCTCAAGGCCGGTGCGCGGGGTTATCTTCTCAGCAGCATTTCCAAGGAAGCGCTGGTCCATTCGCTTACCTTGGTCGTCCTCGGCGAGACCGTGTTCCCGTCGGGTCTGGCCAATGCCTGGGTGAACGGCGGGCTATCACAACGGCGTCCGACGAACCAAGCGCCAATCCGGGACCTCACGCGCCGTGAGACCGACATTCTGGAATGCCTGACCTCCGGCGCGGCGAACAAGCAGATCGCCCGAGATCTCGGCATTACCGAAGCCACGGTCAAAATTCACATGAAATCGCTGATCCGGAAGATCGGGGTCAGCAATCGAACCCAAGCCGCCTTGTGGGCCATCAATTCCGGGTTCGGGCAAACCATCATGGGTGCGGCCGCCTAACCCGCACCGCCAAACGCAAATCAAGAGATAGGGAGACGAAAAAAATGTCGAAAAACTTCTTTAAGTCATTACTGCTGGACGAAAGCGGCGCGACCGCAATCGAGTACGGGCTGATCGCCTCGCTGGTATCGGTCGCCGCAATCGGCGCGCTGTCCGCCATGGGCACGTCGCTGGAGGAAATGTTCAATCACGTGTCGAACGAGCTGAAAGGCGCGGCAAACACGACAACGGGATAAACCCGGGATCGACACCGTGAGGCACGAAACAGCCCCGCGCCATAAGTGCGGGGCTGTTTTCCGTTCGGCGCTACCGTATGCCTAACCGTTGAAGAAGGGCCGGTCGCCGGTGATCGTCGTGCGGTGCATGCGCCGGCGGGTGTTCTCTTCGTCGAATGGCATCGCCTTATGCACGGCGCTTCGGTTGTCCCAGATGATAAGATCGCCCGGCCGCCATTTATGCGCATAGACGAAGGCCGGCTGCGAGGCGAACTCCATTAATTCCGTGATGAGCGACTGGCTCTCGGCTTCGTCCTCTCCGTCGAATGTCCGCGTGAACACTTCCGAAATGAAAAGCGCCGGACGCCCGTTTTCCGGATGGGTCCGAACCGACGGATGTAGAACCGGCGGCGTCTTGGCTTTCTGCTCCTCGGTCAGCGGCGCCCGGTTCTGAAGGTGCGCCCGCTCGTAATTCCAGACGTAGTCATGCACCCCGTTGCGTTCGGCGAGCCACTTCTTGCGCTCCTCGGGAAGCGCGTCGAACGCGGCGAACATACTGGCGAACGCCGTTTCGCCGCCTTCTTCCGGGCATTCCAGGCAGTAAAATAATGACCCCATGCTCGGTTCCGGTAGGTAGGACAGGTCCGAGTGGTACCGTTTCGACCCGCCATGCGCACCGATATGCCGGCCATCCTCGATGATGTTCGAAACGACGAAAATCTCCGGGTGATCCGGCAGGCAGAAGTTCGACAAGACGTGTTTTTCGAGCGGCCCAAAGTCGCGGCTGACTGCGATGAGCTGTTCCGGCGTCAGCCATTGATCGCGCAATACGATCACCGAGCGATCGGCCAACTCGCGCCGCAACCGCGCCATAGCGACCGGCGGAACGGGCTTGCTTGCGTCGATCCCGTGCGCCAGCGACCCGATATGCGGCGTCAACGCCTCGAATGTGATCTCTGAGTCGTCTCTGGATAACGCTTCCGGCATGGCATCGGACCTCGTCCTGTTTTCGTTGGCTCCCCAACAGTGGCCACGATGAGTCTAGACCGTCGATCCGGGGTGATGCAAACGGCCGCCGGCGCGGCTAACCGCGAACCAGGCGGTAGACCGCGATCCCGCCCAAGAGAGACAATCCCGACAAAAACAAGACAATGGCTGCGGGCAGAGGCACGTGCGACACGGCGCTCACCACCTCGGCGGATACGACGCGCGCGAACGGCGCGGCGAAAATTTGCCCATTGGCACTGGTTCCGCGCCCTGCCCGGATATTGAAATTCGCGAAGGTGAATTCGATAAACCCATCCGCTTCGGTGAAATTCGGCGTTATGCGGATCGACCCGTCGATCGTCCCGTCGATGACCGTCGCCAGGTTCGCCGTGATCCCATCGAACAGACCGCCGGCCGAGACGAACGGCACGATCGCCGCCGACGCTACGGCGCCACTGCCCAACGACGTCGCGCCATCGAGCAACTCTGCATTTACGGATATATCCGGCCCCGATGCCGTGAACGGCGGCGTCGTGAGGGCCAGCACATCGACACCGCCAGGCACGACCGGCGGCGTATTGAAGAACGAAAACGTAACCTCCAACGCTTGACCTGGTTGCACCAGCAACGCAGCGGCGTCATTTCGCCAACCGGACAACGGCAGAAGGGTCAAAACGAGGACGAGAATAGAAACACATCGCGAAACGGCGCGCGGGCTTGCAAAACCCGGACGAACGCCGTTTTTTACGGAACGTCGCATGATATCCACCAATGCTTTCCACACCAAAAGCAGTACTACTTTTGGAATAATTCATTGGTCTAATCAAGTGAATATTGGTTAACGGCGATGATTCTAAACGGAAATTGGGAGTAAGAGCCGGCTAACCAATTCGACCGCGGCATCAAGGACATGTCTTGAGAGTCGGATTCGCGGCAATCCAGAACATCCGCAACGCTAATCGTTGTACGCCCGCACGACCTCGACGTCGATGAGCCGGCACCCGCCCTTGAGGACACCGTCAATGCCCCATTGCAGTGCGTCGCGCAATGCGTCGGTATCCGCGACCGTTCCCCGGCCTTCCCAGCCCAATCCTTCCACGAGGCGCACAATATCGGGCGTCGGGTCGTTTATTTCCTGACCGATCCAACGGTTTTCCGGTGGCCGATCGCGGTCGACGGCGACCCGCTCCTGATGCAGAACATCGTTGAAATAGGAATGATTGTTGCCGACGATTACCAGAAGTGGAATCCGGTACTTCGCCGCCGTCCAAAACGCGGTGAGCCCCATCAAACAATCACCATCGCCGAGTATCGCGATTGGCAACCGTCCCGTCCCCTGCAGCGCCAGCGCCGCGCCGACCGACATACCCGGCCCCGCCCCGATGCCCGCACCACCGTCACCGCCCAACATGGCCAGCGGGTCGTCGAAGTGGCGCGCACCGCCGGGCCAGCCCAGCGGAACCCGAATCAACGTCGCCGGCCGGCCGCCGAGTACATCGTCCAGGACGTCGGCCATATCGAAGTAGTTGAGCGTCTCGCCCGCGGCGGTCCGCGGCGGCTTGCTGTAGGTCACCGGCACCGCGTCCCATCCGTTCGCCCGGCTATCCCCGTTCAGCCGGCTCTCCAGCGCGGGGATCAGGTCCGCAACGGCAACATCCGGTTGGGCGAGAATGCGCACGTCGGCCGGCGGCAACACGTGATGATCCATCGACCACCCGTTGTGAATATAGGGATCGACGGTGCAATTGATGACTTTGGCCGCAATATCCGCATTGCCGGCGGCCAGTTGATACGTGCCCGCGAGATCGATCCAGTCCAACGCCAGTATCACATCTGATTCTACTAGTAGACGTTTTGCATCTTCGGATAGGCGTTTGACCGGCGGTAAGGGATGCAATGGGTGCGCCGTCGGAAAGGCCGATCCCGCCTTCAGGTCGGTCATCACGCGCGCCTTCAACATTTCGGCCAGCCGGATACGGCCGTCCCATGCCGCTCGGTCGCGGGAGCCCCGACCCGCCAATATGAGCGGCCGTTCGGCATTCGCAAGCAGGTCGGCGGCCTGATCGACGGCGGCCGGCGCCGGCGCCGGCGGCTCGCCGGGCGCAAACCGCCCGATTTCGGGAATGACCGGCGGGGCTTCGATCGGGTCCTCCTGCATGCCGACGTCGAGGCAGACATAGACCGGACCGTTCGGCGCGGTCCGCGTGATCTGCCACGCCCGCAGCATGGATTCGACAACGGCATCGGCGGTCGCCGGCTGGTCGTCCCATTTCACATAGTCACGGATCAGCGCGCCCTGATCCTTCGCGGTGTGGATCCACTCGATCCAAGGCCGCCGCCGGGACGCATCCATCGGTCCGGTCGCGCCCAGGATCAGCATCGGTACCCGGTCGCACCATGCATTGAAGATCGCCATCGTCCCGTGCATCAGCCCCACGTTGCTGTGCAGCGCGACCGCCATCGGCTTTCCCGATACCTTGGCGTAACCATGCGCGATCGCGACCGCATGCTCCTCGTGCAGCGCGATGAGCATTTGCGGGTCGCGATTGCCGAGATAGTTGACCAAGCTGTCATGCAGACCGCGATAGCTGGCCCCCGGATTCAGTGCAATATAGGGGATGTCGAAGGTCCGCAGCATGTGGGCGGCGAGATCACTGCCCCACCCCATCTCGAACTGGCCGGCATTGACCGGGCGTTCGACGTCGCGCAGCGCCTTCGACGATTGGTCCCGGGACTCGTCATTCATGGCGAACACACCCTCCCTTCGGCGAGATCAATAGGCTCAGGCCTCAAGTGTGTAACGCAACCGGGGAATGCGCAAATGATGCGGTACCCGCTACGGCGAAATCAACGGTAACACCACATGCGACGGCCGCGCGGAATCGTGGAAGACGGTCTGATGCGCCGTCGCCAAGGCCGCTTCGAAATAGTCGTCGCCACCGGTGTTATGGTTTCGGTCGAAATTCGGGAAGTCGCTGCTTTGGATGTCAACGCGAATGCAATGGCCCGGCAGGAAACAGTTGCCGGTCGGATTCAGCGTGATGGTGTACTCGTAGACCTCGCCCGGTGTGATCAGGTCGGTGCGGTCGGTCCCGTTCCGGTGCCGTGCCCGGATCAATCCGTAGCACAGCTCCTGGACGAAACCGTCCGGATGCACATCGATCAGCTTGGCGATGAAGTCCGTGTCGGGTGCCGATGATGCCGCGTGCAGAACGACGGAAACCGGTCCCACTACCTCCACCGCCTCTTCCAGCGGCGGCGACGTATAGCGCAAGATATCGCGCCGCCCGTCCAGCGGCCGTTGATCTTTCGGCAGTTGCTGGCCAGCCTTGGTGTAAATGGTCATGACCGGATCGCGCGGATCGTAGACATACTCATCCACCGGTTCGTCCGTGGGCGGTTCCGGCGACAAGGTGCCGTCGCCGCCGATACTGTCGGCGTGTCCGCCGCTGTGGAAATACCAGGGCGTCGGCCGCATGCTTTTGGGCGGCCACTGATCGTCATGCCGCCATTGGTTGCGGCCCATAACAAAGATCTGTGCGGGCGCCCAATCGTCGGCCGCCGTGTGCTCCCCCTTCAGCCATTTGGCGAACCAGGCGTCGGCCATTTCGTAATAGTCCCACTCGGCGGCGGGCCCGAAATCCAATTCCCCGACGCGTCGGCCCAGCGCCAGCGTGGTATGCCCCCAGGGGCCGACGATCAGCTTTTGGTTCTCGCGGGCGAATTCGGTCTGGCCGTTCGTTCGCATGCCGCTGAACTGCTTGATCGTGCCCACCTGCTGATCGTACCAGCCGGTGCCGCTCAACACCGGTACATCGACTTCTTTGTGCCGCGCCTCATGCTGGAAGTGATCGATCACCGTTTCGTGCAACAGCCGCTGCCAGTATTCGTGCATACCCGGCATCGCACTCTCGGGAATCTCGGACAACGGCAAGTACCAGAGCCATTTGCTGCGGTCCCGCTCTTCCCATAGCGCATCCGCCTCATCCGGCGTCTTCGGCGCGCCAGGCACCTGCAGCCGCCGCGCCATGTCGGGGCTGATCGTGTTGATCGTCCATGTCATCCGCCGGCCGAGGCGGACGACGCCGCTCATATGCCGGTCGAGGTGGTTGGCGACCACGCCTTGCGCAAACATGCAGACCAGATGCGGCGGCCGCGTCGGCGCCATTTCCCATTGGGTCATCCCGCAATAGGAATTGCCGAACGTGCCGACCTTGCCGGTCGAGCCGGGCAGCGTGGCGCACCATTCCACCGTGTCGTGACCGTCGTTGATGCAGGGGTTGCGGGAATTGCTGCCCATATGCAGCAGCGGCTCGCCATCGGAATCATAGCGGCCGCGCAAATCCTGGAACACCACGATATACCCGCGGGCCGCCATTTCGGCGGCGATTTCGTCGTGCATCTTGCGCTCGGTCTTGCCATAGGGCGTGCGGCACAACAGGACCGGGAAATGACCGTCATCGCGGGGCCGATGCACGTCGGCCCGCAGCGTCACACCGTCGCGCATCCGCGCCGGCACGTTCCGTTCCGTCTCGACCGTGAATGTCGCCACGCCGTCCTCCCCCGATGTCCGAATTCAATCCAGGAAAGGCTAAGTATGCGCCGGAAAGCGCGCACGCGAAAGTTGGCGACGAAACGAACCCGGTCACGCCTTCCAGTGGGTAAAGGCTTCTGGAACCTTACTTCGCGAGGCGCAGGTTGCTGAGCTGCGTTCCGATGGCGATGAAGGCTGCGGTCAACTCGTCCTCGCCGGGCGAGTTGAAATAGTGCCCCGGCGTGGTCGCGCAATCTTCGTAAGTGTCACGGATGGCTTGGTTGGACGACCCTTCCGTGTCGAAGGTGATCGTATAAATGACGATACCCTCGTCCTTCATCAGATCGCAGGTTTCAAGCATGCGTGAATTGATTTCGGATTTGATGCCGGAGTTGGACGTCGAGCCCAACCGGTTCCATTGGCGCATGCCATAGGCCGAATAATGGTTGTAAACGATATTGTTCTGACCGTCGGTCATCATGACGACCGCCTTGTCGGACAGCGGCTGGCTGGCCGCCAGCAAGTCCGCGAGATAGTCTTTCGGTAGAATCGATGAATCGTCGCCGCCTTGCCAAAGACCTCGCCAGCGCGGGGAAATTGTCCGCCAGCCCCAGACCAGACCAGCATTGCCCATCGTGCCGCCGTGCCGCCAATAGACCATGTCATCCAAGAAATCCTCGACATCGGTCTTCGCTTTGATCAGCGGTTGGATTGGATCAGCGCAGTTGGTGTTCGGGCCGCGAGCATTTGATTCATTCGTCTCGACAATCGCCGGCCAATCCAAGGACGTCGATGTTTGGGGCCAATAGGCCGGTACGAAAGCTTCGTCGCTCGGCGTATCGTCATTTCGGTCCCGCGAGTTCAGGTGCCGCGCCTCGACGCAACCCTTCCACACCGCCGGGCTATAGGCCGATTGGTTCAATCCCGTAAGCCAACCGCTGTGCTGCTGACCGACATTCACCATTGACGTGTACGGCACGATCGAAATGTAAAAATCGTCGATCTCCTCGCGACCCGCATACAGAATATTCACGAGCTGAAGCGATGCGTCCTTCAAATCCTCGACCTTTGATTGCGACGACCCCGATGCGGTGTGCCGCATTGAGCCGGTGTTATCGAGAACCAAAGCCAGTTCCATACCCTTGACTTGACGCTGCACTTCCGCCGATGCCGCAACGCCCACGTCGTCGACACCCAAAACCGACATCAAGGTCGTACCGAGAGAGACACTTGCATCCAGTTTGATGGTCTGATCGGTCGTATTGATCGTGGTCGTCGGTCCCGTAAGGGTCGCGCCCATGTAACCCGGCGGAAAATTCGCATCGAAGAATTTTTGGATGGCTGCATCGCGGGCGGTCGCGTCGAACATGACACGCCCGCCTGCCAAAGCGGCGGCGTCCAACGCATAGTTCAGACGCGTCTTGACCAGGTATCCTCGCGCCGTATCGACCGCGAGCCCGGTGAATGCGACCAGCGGAATCGCTGCAGCCGCGACCAACGTCACCGTGCTCCCCCGCGTGTCGCGGCGGAGCCTGCTCAATAGACCTGAAATCCGAGAAATTAAACGAGCCACTCTTCCATCCAACCCGAATATTGGGAAACCCTTGGACTTAGCAGAGTAGGTCAAACTTCCTAATAGAAGGTTATCAACACACGCAACCGGAGCGTATGACGTTGTAACTAAATTAATTTCCTAGCATTCAATGCATTTCATCTAAATTCATGCAATCTGTGGTCGTAAATACACGAAAATTGGTATTTGCTGGCTGAATTGGCTCTCAATTCACTCTTGGATCAATCGCCTGCCGCGGCCTTCTGTCCGCCGGTTATCCCGTGTCCATCGGGGACGTCAAAGTCGAACGTCCCTTCTTCGAACCGGTTGTAGTTCTCGTATCCGAGAATCTCATAGAGCCGGGAACGGGGTTGCAGCTTGTCGATGAACCCTTCCTGCGTTCCCTCCGCCAGGAGCTGCGCCATGCCCTCTTCCACCGCCTTCATCGCAAGCCGGAAAGTAGTGTTCGGATAAATCACGATATTGATCCCCAAATCCTGCAACTGCTGCGCCGTCAGCAACTTGCTTTGCCCGAACGCGGTCATGTTCGACAAGATCGGCACATCGATCGCCTTTCGGAAGGCAGCGTATTCGCTTTCGTCATGCATCGCCTCGGCGAAGATGGCCTCCGCGCCGGCGTCGACGTAGGCTTTCGCGCGGTCGATGGCAGCGTCCAACCCTTCGACCGCCCGGGCGTCCGTCCGGGCCATCACCATGAAGTTGCTGTCGATTCGCCCATCGAGCGCGGCCTTGATGCGCGCGGCCATGCGCTCCACCGTGGTGATTTTCTTGTTGTCGAGATGACCGCAGCGTTTCGGCTCCTGTTGGTCCTCGATATGGATGCAGCACACGCCCAACGATTCCATCTCGCGGGCGGTGCGATAAACGCTTTGCGGCTCGCCGAACCCGGTGTCCACATCGATGATCGTGGGCAGATTGGTCGCGCGTGCGATCTGATAGCCGCGGGTGGATACTTCGGTCAGTGTCGTCAACGCCACGTCTGGCAGACCGAGATCGTTCGAAAGCGAGGCGCCCGGGATATAGACCCCGTCGAAGCCCTGCTGCTCCATCAACATGGCGACGAACGGCGAAAAGGCGCCGGCAAACCGCTGGAGCTTTCCGGTGGCCAAGGCGTCGCGAAACTGTTGCCGGCGTTCCGCCGGGGTTGTCGTGATATGCAGCACGGGCGTGTCCTCTCCGATACGAATTGATGCGCGAAAACAAGATATCCGAATCTGGTGTACCCTGCGATACCGCATCAGTAGAGGACAGACACGTGACGGACCGGCCAAACATTCTCCTCATCACCTCGGATCAGCAACGCGGCGATTGTTTCGGGTTCGAAGGTCGGTCGGTGAAGACACCGCATCTCGACCGCATGGCGAGAAACGGCACCCGCTTCGGCGCCTGCATCACGCCGTCCGCCTTCTGTCAGCCCGCCCGCGCCTCCATGCTGACCGGCCTTCTGCCCTACACCCACGGCGTTGCCGACAACGGCATCAACCTGGACCCGGAAACCGGCGAAGCGGGGTTCGGCGGCACTCTCGGCAAGGCAGGCTATGCCACCGCCTTCTTCGGCAAGGCGCATTTCTCGACCAAGACCACCTACAATCCAACCGACACACCGGAGTGCAATACCGGCTCGCAAAGCTATCCGGACGACTGGTGCGGTCCGTATATGGGCTTCGAGCATGTCGAACTGATCGTCCACGGCCATCTCAACAAAGCGCGTGAGAACAAGCGGCCGCCGATCGGCCAACACTACGAGCGTTACTTCTTCAGCCGCGGCGAGAACGGCGAGGCACTCGACCGCTGGGCGACCGAACTACCGCCGGTGACCGGCGCGGCGCAGACCTGGCATTCCGGTCTGCCCGCCGCCTGGCACAGCAGCAGTTGGATCGGCGACCGCAGCATCGAATGGCTGCGATGCCGCGACCGCAGCGATCCGTTCTGCATGTGGGTATCGTTCCCCGACCCGCACCACGCCTTCGACTGCCCAGAGCCGTGGAGCCGGCTGCACCACCCGGACGCGGTGGAAATTCCCGAGCACCGCACGCTCGACCTGGAACGGCGACCCTGGTGGCACAAAGCCTCACTCGAAGGCAAGCCGATCGTCGACGACCCGGAAATCCAGCGCTACCGCGCGAAGGGGCAAAGGGTGCCGCCGCAAACGGATACGCAATTGCGCGACATGACGGCCAACTATTACGGCATGATCTCCATGATCGACCATCAGGTCGGGCGGATTCTCGATGCCGTGGACGCCGCCGGGGATCGCGGCAACACCATCGTCATCTTCACCACCGACCATGGCGATCTCCTCGGTGACCACGGCCTCTACCTCAAGGGTCCGACCTTGTACGAAGGGGTGCTGCGGGTCGGTATGATCGTCGACGGGCCGGGTATTCCTGCCGGCAGGGTCGTGGACGATCCCGTCTCTACTCTGGACCTCGCCCCGACTTTCTATGATTTCGCGGGTATCGCCGCGCCAGAGGCGCTGCAAGGCCGGAGCCTCCATTCGCTGATCCGAGCCGACGGTTCCGATTCCCGGGAGGCCGCGCATAGCGAATGGTACGTCCATAAGTCGCGCTACGGGTTCGACATGGATTTGCGGACAGTGCGGACGAAGGCTCACAAGTGCACCTTCGAAATGCTGACCGGCGCGGGCGAGCTCTACGACCTGGTGAACGATCCGACGGAAATGGAAAACCGCTTCGACGACCCCGCCTACGCCAGCGTGCGGCGACAGTTGGAGGAAATCATGCAGGCGCGGCCGGGCACACGGATGGAGACATTTCCACCTCAAATCGGAATGGCCTGACCATTCCGGCGCCGCCTCATCCCTTAATCGGAAGATCCGGCACCGGCGGCACCGCAACCCCGGATTTGCCGGCCTCCAATCGATGCTCGGCGACGAGATTGGGGATGGCGACCGGTTTCCCATGGGTATCGACCAGGTTTCGGAAGGCAACCACCCCCGACTTGCAAGCGACGGTCAGAGCGTTGGAAGAGATTTCGTGAATCAGCCCGGCCTCGCTATCGGGCCTATTCCCCTGCTCCAACGAGACCCGTCCGACCCAAAGCGATCGTCCGCCGAGATGAATTTCGGGCAGGAAGAAGTTGTTTTCCATGGGATAAAACGACACCGCCCGAACATAACGATCCAGATCGTCGATCGGCAGCGCGAACGGGAACAATCCGTTGTAGGGGATGTCCTTCTTCGAGAAATACGTCGCCTTTTTGTGGTCTTGCGGGGTCCGGTCGATTTTTCCCGCCTTAATCTGCGCCAATAGCTCGGGAAAGATCCGGATACCTTCCTTGATGCATCGGGCCACCAACGAAACCGCGGTCTCCCGCCCGGTCAGGTCGAACAGCGACTGCACCACCACATCGCCGGTATCGACGCCCCGGCTGACGAACATCCAGGTAACGCCATAGGCCGCGGCACCCTCGAGAATGGCCCAGGAACAGACGTTCACGCCGCCGTATCGCGGCAGCGGACCGTTGTGAAAATTGATGACGCCGGTCTTCGCGGTAGCCAGCAGATCTTCCCGAATAATCTTGAAGCTGTTGATATTGAAAATGACATCCGGCTCGATGGCCCGAATTTCGGCCACCAAGGCGGGATCATTGACGTTTCCGGTGTCCCGGCAAGGGATACCCAACTCGGCGCAGGCCGAGGCGATCCGGGATACCGGGGTCTCCTCAAGGGAATCGCAGACCACCAGCGCCATATCACCGATATCGGCCTCGACCGCCATCTTAAGGCAGTCAATGGCCATTTTACCGTTGCCGATAATGACGTACCGCTTCATGGGACATGTCTTTGGGTTTCGGGCGGACAGGACTGTAACACGCAGCTCCTCGGCTTCAACCGCCCCCTAAGATGGAGTACCAAAGGACGGCTTGTTTTTTGTTATTTCAAAGAGTTATGCGGCGATTGGCGCTTCGCCCTTGGTTTGGGTCCGGTGCATCATGCGCCGTTGCGCGTTGTCGAAGGATTCGCGATAGTGCATCAGACAACGGTTGTCCCAAATCAACAGGTCGCCAACGGCCCATTCATGCGCCCAGGCGAAATCACCCTCGGTACAATGCGCCCACAGGGCGTCCCACAAGGCCGTATCCGCCTCACCCAAAATATTCGAAGCGCCGGACCGACGCCCGAGATACAGGGCTTTCCGGCCCGTCGCTGGATGCACGCGAACCAGAGGATGACGCGCGCCCGGCGCTTTCTCCGGATCTGTGGTTCCGACGAAATCGGCGAACTTTTTTCGCACCTCGCCCGCACTTGTGTAGGTCGCATCATGCACCGCAACCCGTCCCTGGATACGTTCCTTTAGCGCGTCCGGGAGCGTCTCGTAGGCCTTGTACATATTTAACAGATGCGTGCCGCCGCCGCGGCTCGGTACCTCCAAGGCGTAGAGAAGGCTTGCCGTCGGCGGCTCTTCCATAAAGGACATGTCGGTATGCCAAATCGCCTCGCCATTGCCCAGGCTGCCGATCGGCTCTCCGTCTTTGGTAATATTGGAGATGCAGGCGAGTTCGGGATACCCGTCAATCCAATGGCTGCCGGACTTATTCGGCGGCGCCAATTCCAATTCGCCGAAGATCTTGGAGAAGTCGATGAGTTGCGGGTCGGTCAGCGTTTGGTTCCGAATCAGCAGCCCCAGATGATCGTGCCATGCCCGAACGATCTTTTCTCGGGCTGCTGCATCGAGCGACTTGGACAAATCGACACCGCGAATCTCTGCCCCCAAAGCGGCATCGAAGGGGCATACGTCTACTGATTGGGTCTGCATTCGGATTTCCTTCGTAACCTAAGCACTCGATGACGGGGGAGATTATGCATTGCATTGTGCTCTTCGACAAAACCACGCCGGCGGATGAATCAGAGAGCCACAGGCTCGATGCCTATAGAATTGCCGTGACACCGCACGAGAATCGGGCGAAAACCGATGGAGTTGATGGAGTCAGGCCACGTGCAAATCGAAGTCTTCGTTCACACGCTACGGGACAAGGAAGCGGTGCGCATCACGCGCTACAACACGCATCTTATCGAGATGTGGGAGCGCGACACATGCATCGGACAGTTTTACAGGGAATGGCGACAGGCAACACGGCCACACCGGTGCGCACCGCTCACCGAGGATTTCGCACCGTCCGCCGATGATGTCGTCATGGTCAATGTCGGACCCAAAAACCCCTATGACTTTCAGTCCGTCAGCGGCCGCAGCCTGATTTCGATAACCCCATTGCGCCGCATCGGCGACACGAAATCACCCGTAATTCAGCGCCAGTTGTTCAACGACCTTCTGCATATCAAGCAGTTGGGCGAACCGCTCTATCAGCAAGTCGACCTTCGGATTAGACAGGGCGATGACTGCATCGAGTCCTCGAGCCTTTGCCTCATGGTCCCGACCCTTCAGGAAGACGGACGCACGCAGCATGTGTATTCCGTGATGCGCCGGGTCGGCGTGATGAACGACACGTTGGCCCCCGCCTGATCTTCCGGATTTCAGTGTCCCAACGCAGGAATGAAACCGTCGCATGATGCATGAAACCGCCACCTACGCCGCAACTTACGGCAACGGCGACTCCCAAATGCGCATCCGCCTGGGCGTGAACGGCCTGCTGGAAACCGAGAAAACAGTCCGGCGGCTTACCGGTTCCTCAACGCCGATGCTGCAGGCATACGAAGCGTGGGCACGGTGCAAACGAGGCGGCTTCGTGCGCTTGGACGAGTTCTTGCTGGAACCCAACGATGAGGTATCGACATACATGGTCGATGTCCGGCCCGAGGATCCGCAGGAATACAGGTTTTTGAAATTCAGCGTGTTATACGTCCAGGACCTGGACGGTACGCGCGTGTCGGACCATCCGATCGCGCCTTTCCGGCGCGACTTGGCCTTCGAGTACCTGCATTGCAAGACGTCCGGCGAGCCGGACGGCTACCGGATCACCCATGATTTCGCGGGATTCAAACGCGATTATCTACGGCTATTCCTGCCGCTCTGTGATCCCCACGGAATCGTGACGACGCTTGCCTGCGTGTCTCGGCACCTAGAAGTTCCTGCCGGATCGCTGCAAGCCATTCCTTCCGACTAGACCATGCGATCTGAAAGTCGCCATCCCACTTACCCGGCATGCCCTTGGCAAAGGCGCGGACATGCGCAAACCGCTGGCGTTCCAGGATCATGCGACGGCTCGTTTCCGTGAGGCGTTGTATCCCGACGAAATGATCCGCTTTGAAGAACCGTAGCGCGATCGTGCGCGAAATGCGGCTCAGAATCAGCAGACCCTTTCCCCGATAATCGGGATGGATGTAAAGGCCGCTGCCATAGACGATGTTCCCCGCAAACCGGAGGTCCTCTTCCGACAGGCCGTCGTGAAATTCGAGCATACGGTGGTGCAGCGTCGGCACTTTGCTTTCGTACAGCGTGTGCGACAACAAATCTTCCGCGAAGCTTTTCGTGACGACTAATTTTTGTGCGCAGCTTCCGACCTTTAGGCCGGTTTCCTTCTCTTCAAGATAAACCCAGAAGCTCGTGCCGGGCGTAAGATGCGAATGCGCGGGATCGTGGCTGGCCGAGGCCCCATAGGAATGGTCCTCGCCCGAGATGAATTCGACGAATGCCTGCATGTCGTCGCTCGCCCGCAATGTCAGGCCATGCCGGTCGAAACGATCACACGCCAAATCGATATGCGCCTGGATGTCGGCGCAATCCCGCCGAGTAAGGTGCATCGTTATATCCTCATGAACAAAATTGGTGGTTCATAACCCATACAGGCATAACGTTAATATTCGATCTATTCTTAGTTCGGATTGGCGAGGGCAATCTTCCAATCCTTAATTCGAGTTGGGGCCAATTAAGGTTGGAATTGTGACGAATCCATGATGATGAAACCGTTAGACCCATCCACTCTAAATTGAGCCAAGAGTTGGGTGCACAGTCCCAGGCCAATCACCGACGAAACGGCCTAACGCCTAGCTCGCGCTGGCGTTCACGGCGCGTCACTCCCGTCCGAGCCGATCGAGATGCCCGGCAACGATCGAAGGCCATTGAGCCCACCAATCGAGCAACCGCTGTTGCATCATGCGAAGCGCCGGGGCGTCATTCATCGCCGCCTCGACCCGGCGCCGTGCGTCGGCCCACGAGTCGGCATACAGGAAGGGTGCGTCGAAGGGCTCGATAAAGGTGCGATTCAATTCCTGCGCCTCGCCGACAACGACCGGTATGGCGCCATACATCGCCGCCTCGGTATTGCGAAAGCAATCCAAGCTTCTGTTCCCACGCGGACAAAGGACGAAGATGGAGTCGTTTAGGATGTCGCAGTATTCGCGCGGGCCAAGGGCGGCGCGGATGCTGTCGTTGAAACTGTCGGTGAAGTGCCGGAAGCTGGGTTCCAGCGATTCGAAGGCCGCGAGCGGTTCGGCGCGGTGCGGCTTGCTCGGCCCGACATGGCCCGCGAAACTCCAGACGTATTGCCGCTGGTCCGGCGGCGTGACCCGAAAACCCGGCGGGACGAGTTTGCCCCGCGTACAGCCGAGCGGGAACGAATGGACATAGTTCGGCATGCCGTTTCTATGGTAATTCCGAAGTACAAAAGAAAAATTCTTGTAAGACTTTATGGGATTAGTACAGAACTCATCCGATAAATGCACAAGAACGCAGAGTCTTTGTTTAAGCTTTTTCGAATACCGATAAAGATCTTTTTCGTTTTTATTTTGTCTTCCGTATATGACGATTGCCTTATCGCAAATATGCGAGAATAAGGCTTGGCCGTCTTCATTCGTATCGACAACATCGCGCGTATCGACCCGGTCCAACAGCCATCGGAGATAATCTTCTTCCGAGGTGCCATGGTCGCCCAACATCGCCTGGGTGCGGCACTGCCAAATCACGGTCCATGGCCCGGCGGACGGGACGCCGCGATTTCGGGACCGGTAGAGCAGAGATTCAAACATACGCGGCGTTCATCACCTGCAGCCGCCGCACGGCCGCCAACGGCCCCTGTGCGGAATGGCGCGATGTTACCCGTTTGCGGTTCCGCCGCAAACAGTGCTGCTCATCTCGCTACCGCACGACAAGGCACGGGCATTTGGCGACCAACATCACAATGTTCGACGGCCGCGTTTGGCAGCGCCGCATTGGGCAGCTACCCTGAAATGACGGACGATACCGGACCGCGTGAAGAGAGGAGCCCCCGCATGCGTTTCGACGACCCCGGGCAATACGTGCTGGACGATCCCGAGACCGGCACGTTCCGCGTGCACCGCGACGTCTATACCGACCAAGAGCTGTTCGATCTGGAGATCCTGCGGATCTTCGAGGGCACGTGGGTCTACCTCTGTCATGAATCGCAGGTCGCGCAGGCGTTCGACTTCTACTGCAGCAAGATCGGCCGGCGCTCGCTCATCGTTTCCCGCGACGGCGACGGCGTGCTGCACGGCTTCTTCAACACCTGCCGGCATCGGGGCGCCACGCTCTGCCAGAGCGAGAGCGGCAACGCCCGCTACCATGTCTGCAACTATCACGGCTGGTCCTACGACGCGGCCGGCAAGAACATCAACATCAAGGATCAGGAGGACGGCGGATACCCCGACGCCTTCGCCGCGCAAGACCACGACCTGATCCCCCTGCCCCGGTTCAGCGTCTACCGCGGCTTCGTCTTCGCCAGCCTGAACCCGGACGTGCCGTCGCTCGACGATCATCTCGGTGAGGCGAAGATCCTGCTCGACCTCGTGGTCGACCAGAGCCCTGACGGCATGGAGGTGGTGCCGGGCCGGTCCAACTACACCTTCAACGCCAACTGGAAGATGCAGATGGACAACGGGATGGACCCGTACCACCTGACGTCGACGCACCAGACTTTCATGCAGGTGGTGCAGCGCCGCCAGCAGGGAGACAGCAAGAACGAACAGGTGGAATCACCCGACTTCCGCGCCCGCCTCGAAATGCCGTCCGGGCAATACACCTTTGCGAACGGGCACAGCATGTCGTGGAGCCAACACCCGAAACCGGAAGCGCAGCCTTTCTGGGGCATGATCGAGCGCGCCCGCGAGCATGTCGGCGAAACCCGCGCCAAATGGATGGCGCGGTCGCGCAACATTACGATCTTCCCGAACCTGCAATTCAACGACACCACGTCGCTCGTGCTGCGCACCTACATCCCGCACGCGCCCGACCGCACCGAGATGAAGATCTTCAGCTTCGCGCCGGTCGACGAGCCGGACGAGTTGCGCACCCGCCGGGTCCGCCAGCACGAGGATTTTTTCAATTCCAGCGGCATGGCGACGCCCGACGACACGCTCTGCTATTCCGATTGTCAGGACGGCTATCTGGCCTTTCCCGACGACTATCTGCAGAGCTTCGAGCGCGGCGCGACGACCCGGATCGACGGCCCCGACGAGGAAGCCAAGGAACTCGGCATGAACCCGGCGACCAGCCAATACGGAACCTACCAGGTGCAGGGCGAAACCGCCTTCCACGGCCCCTATCGCGAATGGGTGCGGCTGATGCGCGCCGGCCATAACCGGGAAACCACCCCGGGAACCGGCGATGACTGACGCGGCGGCGCGGGCACTGCTTGCCGAAGGCACCGACGTCCTGTCGCGCGAGGCGCTCTATATCGATATGCGGCGCTGGGACGACTGGATCGCGCTCTACGACGAAGCCGCCGTGTTGTGGGCGCCCGCGTGGCGCAACGACGACGAGATGACCGACAACGTGAAGCGCGAAATCTCGCTGTTCTATTTCGAAAGCCGCGCCGGGATCGAGGACCGCGTTTGGCGCATCCGCCGCAACAGCGCCCCCGCCCTCACCCCGCTGCCGCGCACGACGCATGTGGTGACCAACACGGTGTTCGACACGCCGCCGGGCGACACCGAAATGACCCTCCACTCCGCCTGGACCTGCCATGTCTATTCGCTGCGCGACAAGACCCAGCACGCCTTCTTCGGCCGCTACGAGCACGACCTGAAAAAAACCGGAGAGGACTGGCGCATCACCCGCAAGAAGATCATCCTGATGAACGACTTCATCCCGGCGATGGTCGACGTGTTCTGCGTTTGAAGAGTTGAAAGGAGGCACCGATGGACGATGTGCATAGCTTCGATACGGCGGCCGGGGTAAAGGCGACCATCCGGGCGGTGGAGGCGATCCCGCTCAACGTCCCCTTCGAGACGCCGTTCAAGATTTCCAGCGGCGCGCCGCGCGCCGTGGTCGAGACGTTGCTGGTCCGCATCCACACCGACCAGGGCGTGATCGGGATCGGCGAGACCCAGGCCTGGCGGCGGCAGGGCAGCGCCGAACTGCTGCCCAATCTCATCAATCAGATAAAGGGACAGTTCGAGCCGTTGCTGATCGGCCGGTCGCCCTTCGACGTCGCGGCGATCATGCAGTCGATGAACGACACATTGTACAATTCACTCTACGCGCAGGCCGCGATCGGCGATGCGCTCTACGACGCGATGGGCAAGCTCCTGAACGTGCCGGTCTACCAGCTGCTCGGCGGAAAGTGCCGCGATCGCGTGCGCGTCGGCGCCGTCCTCTCGATGAAGACGGAGACCGCCGACCTGATCGACTCCGCGGAAGAATTCCACGAGCGCGGCTTCCGGCATTTCGGCCTGAAGATCGGCGTCGATTCCGCGGTCGACTTCAAGAACGCCGAGGCCCTGCGGGCGCGGTTTGGCGACGAGGTGGTGCTGCGCGTCGACGCCAACGGGGCGATGACCTTCGACGCCGCGCTGTTGCTGCTGAAGCGGCTGGAACAATTCGATATCGACGCAGCCGAACAACCGGTCGCCCTCTGGGATGTCGAAAGCCTGGCGGCGCTGGCGCGATCGGTCGCTATTCCCATCATGGCCGACGAGTGCGTGTCCACCGACCACAGCCTGATCGACGTGATCCGCCGTCGCGCCGCCACCGTGGTGCAAACCAAGGTCGCGAAGAACGGCGGCATCTACTACATCCGCCGCCTCTGGGACCTGGCGCGCGCCGCCGGGATGCGCATCTATCCCGGCAACCACCCCAGCACCAGCGTGGCGACCGCCTCGGTCGCGCATATGTGCGCCGCCTGGCCGGACCCGGTGATGGAAGGCGTCTTCGCCGTCGGCGTCAGCGGCGCGCTCGCCGACGACGTAGTAACCGACCCGATTAAACCGGTAAACGGCGAAATCCCGGTCCCGACCGGCCCGGGCCTCGGCGTTACGTTAGACGAAGACCGGATCGCAGCGCTGCGCGTGGAAATCTAACGGCGCCAAACGCCCCTAACAGGACACGAGCGCGTGATGCTCGGTCTGGCCCTCGGTCATGCCCCGTTCTTTCATCCAGTCGTATGCGCGGGTGAACAGGGTCGGGTCGTAATAGTCGACATGCTTGTAGCGCACGAAGGCGCGGGAGAGTTCCTCCGGCTTTAACGCGCCCTTGGCGTGGGCGGTCACGTGATGGGCGTATTTGTAGAAATCGGCGTTGATCAGATCGACCGCCTGGTTCTCCGCATCGTAATAGGCCCTGCGCTCCTCAGGCGTCAGGTCCGGGCCGACGACTTCGCCGCCGCGATAGAAGCTCGACGCAATAACGTGCGCACCTTCCTTGAGGCCGAGGCTGATGAACGGCTCCATCACCGTTACCGCGCGGTAGCTGCCGTCCTTGAGGCCGGCATAGCGGGTCTGCGGCAGGCCACCGGACTCGATATTCACATGCTCGCGCCCGATCGCACTTTCCAGCATCTGCAGCGTGGTGAAATGCGAGCCAGTCGACATCTGCACAACGACCGGCACGTCGGCCATGTCGCGCGGCGTCTGCAACGCATCGTCGAAGGTCAGAATGGCCTGCGCCGCCACCGAGGCCCGCAAGGCGGCAATGTTGCCGCCGCGCTCGCCG
Organism: Alphaproteobacteria bacterium; assembly: GCA_965228425.1. GTDB lineage: Bacteria > Pseudomonadota > Alphaproteobacteria > UBA8366 > UBA8366 > JAJFJD01. The sequence goes on from OZ245815.1 coordinate 3,550,933, forward strand.
CGCTCGAGCCGGTCGATGCTGGCCCATTCGCAAACGTTGTAGCTGTCGGCCTGGCCGCACTCGAACATGTTCTCTTTCAACCGCGAAAAGATCGGCTTCTCGGCGCTATCCTTCTCGCGGTCGGCGTGGGTTGCGGCGAAGGCTACGTCGAGGCCGGCCGCCGCGAACAAGCCCTCCTCGATGCCGACGATCACCGGCAGATCGAAAACCTGATTGTTGGGCGCGATTCGCACGACCTTCATTTCTGACATAGCGGCATTCCTTGCAACGTGATGGCAACCAAACGGAACGGGCAAGCCCGTTCCCCAATTGCATCGCAAACCTTCGTCCGAGTCCAGCGGACGCCGCCGCTACTGGGCAAGCGAATTCCGGAACCCGCCGACGCCGCGGCAACCGATACCATAGAACCGGTGAATGCCGAGAAAGCGATGCTCGCTGGGCCGGGGCCGGGTCAGGCCCCGGTATTGACTTGGAAGAGGCGCGGATCGCCGCGTGACATATGACCGCGCGAACGCGCGGAAGGGTTCCACCGGGAGGAGCGCGTCCGGCCTAACCACCCGTCGCTTCGGCAAGCGACCGGATGAGCCCCTGCATTTCCTTCTGCAGGCCCCGGGGCAGATCCTGAACGGCCTTGGCCGTCTCGAGCATTTCGACATCGGCCGGCGATCTGATTTCGGGCAAGTTCTGGGGACTCGACGTCTCCGGCTCGATGCCGTCGAAAAAGGACGCGACCGGCACGTCGAGAATCTGCGCAATCTCCCAGAGGCGGCTCGCGCTGATGCGATTGGCGCCGCTTTCGTATTTCTGCAATTGCTGAAAGGTCAGCCCGATCTGTTCGGCAAGAACCGACTGCGTCATGCCGCACAACACGCGGCGGCTGCGTACCCCCCGCCCGACATGGACGTCGACAGGATGCGGCGATTTCTTCTTTCCCATTCTTGATCAGCTATTCCGTTTGGTGCGCGGCGTCGCGCGATAGGCCGGCGGGTCGCGGTTCGGTCGATCGTAAAGCACCCCGGCCGAAGCCGGGGCTATCGGTCTTCGCAATGCCGAGTTTGGAACCGCTATAATTGGGGCTCGATTGGTCCCAAGGATCGGCAGTGCGCCGACATAAAGACCAACGCCACTTCGACCCGATAAGTTCCATGTGGCGACGACAACCAGCCATGTCGAGATGCAGATCGACAAATCTACGAACGAAGCGGCGCTTTGCCGCACCGCAAGACGCGCCAAGGCGGACTCGCCGCAACAAACAAAAGTGCCAAAACTCACATTGGATCAGCAGCTTGCCCTAACGAACTTTGTATTCTTCGGCGCTGCAATTGATGAGGGTAAATCTTCCGGAAGATTCTCAAACGGTACTCCTTACCCACCCATTCACCGCCCCCGCCGCGGCGTCGGTCTGCTCGTATCGGGTCCCTGACCTTGGCGGCGAAACGCTGCGGCGATCGACGCCACATTTTCATAGTTCGCCCAAAACCTTCTAGAGTACCGCTGCACACTTCACTCTTAGAGCGGCCGGGCGTGGAACTATCCTTCAATGAGTTGATGGCAGGCTGGTGGGACGGAACCCTGCAACGCGACCAGTTCGTGCTTGGCGTGCGCTGGTATTGGTGGTCCCTCGCCGGAAAGACATTTGCGGGAGTTTGTCTCCTGCTTGCGGCACTCGACCTTCTCGGCAAGGACCGTCTAGCAATTATCGGCGACTGGCTCAGCTGGCAGACCGAAGCCTCGACCCTCGGACGTATCGTCAAGCACTGGCAGAACGGGCGCAGCGTCAAACTGTATTACGACACGCATTTTGCCCGGCTGCCTACGGAGGACGCGCTGAGAAGCATGGACGCCGACCCGGAATACACGGCCCTGACCGAGCGGATGGAAAATAATTTCGACCGGATTGAATGGAAAAGATTAATACCGTGGGCCGTGACCATAGTACTCGCGTTCGCGATCGCACACTATTTCGATAATTCTAAAATACTAATACTTGGATCGATTGCTGCAACACTCCCAACCCTTTGGTCATATATTGTAATTTTATTTTTACGCCCGCTCCAAATTATTGCATCGACCCTAAAACAGCACATGCTGTTCCGCATCATCTATTGGATCGGGGCAGCCACGTGGCTCCTCGACATTGCCGATTGGGTCCGCACATAGTCGAATCCGGCAGGGGCGCAGTGACCGAGCCAATTCGCATTGAAAAACAAAGGGCGCATACGCATGAAGCTGACAATTGCCGAGGCACGCCATCTTGCCGAAAGGACGCTGGTGGCTGCCGGGCATGACGCGAACGAAGCCGCGATCGTTGCCGACCATTTGATCGACTGCGAATTACGCGGGCTGGACTATGGCGGCCTGTCACGTGCGCTCAGCGTCTTCGAACGCATGACGAAGGCAGGATACAGCCGGGGAGAAATAGAGATCACCCATGAGACGCCATTGTCCGCCGTCGTCGATGGCCGCAACAACATCGGCTACCTGGTCGGGCGCCGGGCGGCAGAAGTCTGCATCGACAAGGCCTCCGCCCAAGGCATGGCGGTGGTCGGCGCGCGCGACACGTGGCACACGGGGATGCTCTCCTACTATGCCGAAATGGCAGCGGAGGCCGGGCTCGTCTCGATGATCGCCTCCAACGCGTCGCCCAACGTTGCGCCATTCGGTGGCACGGAAGGCCGCTTCGGCACGAACCCCATCGCTTTTGGCTTTCCGTCCACCGGCGACCCGGTGATCTGGGACGTCGGCACGTCCGCGATCATGCATGGCGAGGTCGTGCTCGCCGGACGGTTGGGCCAACAGCTCCCCGAGGGCAGCGCCTTCGACCCGGACGGCAACCCGACGCGCGACCCGGAAAAGGCGCTGCAGGGCGCCATCGTGGCCTGGGGCGGTCACAAGGGCTCGGGCCTCGGCATCGTCGTACAACTGCTCGGCATGCTCTGCGCCGTACCGCCGATGCCCAAGGACATGTTCGGTTATGGCTGCTTATTCGTGATGATGCGGCCCGACCTGTTGATGTCCGCCGAGAACTACAAGGCGAATGTTGCGGAATACGCAGCGGCGATCCGCAGCACCCGGCCGGTCAAGGACGGCCCTTCCGTCCGGATGCCGTTCGACCGCTCCATCGCCGAACGCAAACAACGCCTTGCCGAGGACAGCATTGAGGTGGCGGATGTCGTCTGCGATCGCCTGCGGGAAATCGCCGCGTCGAACGCACCGCCCGCCAACGGGCCGTAGCGCCCAGCCAATTCGCATCAGGTTTTGAGAAAAAATGGCGACCCCAACGGGATTCGAACCCGTGTTGCCGGCGTGAAAGGCCGGTGTCCTAGGCCTCTAGACGATGGGGTCGCGGTGCGTCTTGCGCGGCTGGTTTACTGGTCCCGCCGCCGCAGGTCAAGCTGCTTTACCGCCGTGCGGCCGGGGATACCCGCCCCCTAGGATCCACCGCCATTGCGATAGGGGCACTTCCCGCCGGCCACAGCGGCGGCAATTCCTGCCCGGCGCGACCCGCCGGGCCGCAGATTCTGCCTGCCGCTGGATTTACGGCCTAACCAAGGCGTTTCAACATATTGATTCTACTCGATTTCCCGGCCGTCTTTAGCGGCGACGAGTTGGCATCCGGCTTGCACCATTGGGGACATGACAATCCGTTGCCCCCTTGGGCGTTCGTCGCAGATGTCCCTCCCCATCCGCCGGACGCCCACCGGGCGGCGACAGCGCCGGAGATACTGAATGACCTTCTCGACCCTGTTCGCCGCCCCGATCGCCGCGATTCGAAGCCAGAGCCAGGCCTTCCAGGTGATCAGCGAGAACATCGCCAATTCCGTCACGCCGGGTTTCAAGGCGGCCGACACGCGGTTCAGCGAGGTCCTGACGCAAACGGTGGGGGACGACTTCCCGAGCCTCGGCGGAATCCGGCCGACCATCTCGCATTTCATCGACAAGCAGGGCCTGCTCGAGCAGACCGGCAACGACCTCAACGTCGCGATCAACGGCAACGGGTTTTTCGTCAGCAATACCGAACAAGACGGCTCCGGCGAATATCAGTTGAGCCGTGCCGGCGATTTCAGCGTCACCAGCGTGCTGAACGGCACCACCGAAGAGGCCTATCTGGTCGATACCACCGGGAATTTCGTGCTGGGATGGCAGGCCAGCCCGACCGGCACGTTCGCCGCGACCGACGACGTATCGAGCCTGGATGCCATCCGCGTCGATCCGGCGTCGGCGCAGTTCGATCCGGTCGCCACGACGGCGGCCGCGCTTCGGGCCGTCCTGCCCGCCAACGCGCCGACGGGCACCGTACGCACCACTTCGATTCCTGTCGTCGACACCGTTGGCACGGTGAACAGCGTGGAACTGCAATTCACCAAGAACGCCGCGGCCAACACCTGGGACCTGGCGGTCAGCAGCCCGACCGGCACGGTAACCGCCGGCGCGGCGGCAACGCTCACATTCGATCCGGCCGGTGTCCTGGTGACGCCGACCACGCAATCGATCGGACTGGACTTCGGCGCCGGCGGCGCCACGACCGTTGCCGTCGATATGACCGGCATCAACGAATTCGGCGGAAACTTCACCGTCATCAATACGACGCAGAACGGCATCGAGGCCGGAACGTTGCAGTCGGTCTCATTCGACGAAGACGGCATCCTGCAGGGCCTGTTCTCGAACGGGCAGACGCGGGCGCTCTACAAGCTGCCGCTGGCCAGCGTGCGCAACCCGAACGAGCTGGCCCTGCGCAGCGGAACGCATTTCGCGTTGAGTGACGGCGCCGGCGATCTGCGGTTGTTCGAAGCGGACCTGACCGGCTTCGGCAGTTTCGCACCCGGCGCGCTGGAGCAGTCGACCACCGACATCGCAACCGAATTCAACAAGATGATCATCACTCAGCAGAGCTATTCGACGGCGGTCCAGGCCTATACAGCGATCGAGGAGATGGCGCAGGTCGCCACCCAGCTCAAACAGTAATTTCGTGTAGGCGGGTGCATCCTGCACCTGCCTCCTCCCCAACTCCGGCGGGTTTCACGACCCGCCGGTCTTTTTTTGGGATATGGTGGCCAGTTCAGGCTTGGACGGCCCCGTCGTCGATAATGAACTGGACCGATTCACGCCCCTGCCAACGGTCGATCTTGATCTGCCCGGCCAGATGCATCGGCAGGCCGGTCGACTTAAGCAGCGCATCGCCGAGCGGTTCGCCGACCGCACGGAAGGCGATCGCCTTCAGCCGGCCGCGACCCTCGCCGCCCAGGAAGCACCGCACGTGGTTGGCGCCCACCACATCGGCATTCAGGACCCGGGCCGACGGCAACGCGAAGCGCGGCCGGGCGTTTCCGGCCCCGAACGGCGCCAGCCGCTCCATCGCCTGCACCAGATCGATGCTCGCCCCCGCCGCATCCAACGCCCCGTCGAGGCGAAGGCTCGGCGTCAGGCCGTCCGGTCCGGCGTCGCTGGCAATTCGTTCCGACAGAAAGGCGCGAAAGGCGTCTTCCTTGTCTTGGGCCACCGTAAAACCCGCCGCCATCTTGTGCCCGCCGCCGTTCAGCAGCAGATCGGACTGCCGCGCCGCGATGACGGCCGCCCCGAGATCGACGCCGCGCACCGACCGGCCCGACCCTTTGCCCACGCCGTCCTCCATGGCCACGACAGCGGCCGGGCGGTTGTACCGTTCGCGCAGGCGTCCGGCGACGATGCCGATCACGCCTGGATGCCAATCCGCCGAGGATGCATACACCAATCCATCGGTCATGCCGTCGCGCTCGACCTGCTCGATCGCCTGCTCCAGGCAGGCGGTTTCGATGGTCCGGCGCTCCTGGTTGTAGGCATCCAGCCGGATGGCGTAGGCCTGGGCCTCTTCGATATCGGAAGTGCTCAACAACGCCGCGCCGAGCCACGATTCGCCGACCCGTCCGCCCGCATTGACCCGCGGGCCGAGCAGGAAGCCGGCATGATAGGCTTCCAGCGTCTCGTTGATTCCCGCCACGTCGGCCAACGCGGCGATCCCGGCATTGCCCCGGCGGCCCATCACCTTTAGCCCCTGGGTCACCAGCGTGCGGTTGAGGCCGTTCAGCGGCACCACATCGCACACCGTGCCGAGGGCCACCAGATCGAGCCACTGCAGCAGATTCGGTTCTTCGCGCTCGGCATACCATCCGGCGTCGCGCAGCGCCCGGTTGACCGCGACCACCAACAGGAACGCCACACCGACCGCGGCCAGCGCGCCATGCGGGCTGTCGTCGTCCAGGCGGTTGGGATTAACCACCGCGGCGGCGACCGGCAGACGGGGTTCGGCCACATGATGATCGACGACGACGACGTCCAACCCTTCCTGCGCCGCCCCGTCGAGCGGCTCGAAGGCGGTGATGCCGCAATCGACCGTGATCACCACGGCGGCACCGCGGTTCCGCAACTCCAATAGACCGGGCAGGTTCGGCCCGTAGCCCTCGCGCATCCGGTCGGGGATATAGATTTCGGTCCGTGCGCCCACGGCATTGAAGAACCGCTGCAACAGGGCCGACGACGTAGCGCCATCGACGTCGTAGTCGCCGAAGATGCCAATCACCTCGCCGCCCTGCACCGCCGCGGCCAGCCGGTCCGCCGCCGCATTCATGTCCTTCAGATGCGACGGATCGGGCAGATGATGTTTCAGGACCGGATTGAGGAAATCTTCGGCATTGTCGATATCGATGCCGCGGGCCGCCATCAGCCGGCCGACGATTTCGGGCAGGCCGTAGCGCTGCGCCAACGCGAGCCCGGTCCGGTCGTCGACCTCGGGCAGTTCCCACCGGTTGCCGCGCAGGGATTTTTCGACGCCGAGAAATGCCGGCGCCATCGGCGTCACCCTTTCGGCCCCGCCCAGGTTTTCCGGTCGAAATTATGCGTGGCGGAGATTTGCCGGACGGTGCCGGTCTTGGAGCGCATGACCATCGAATGCGTCTCGGCCCCGCTCGCAAAGGTGCGGACGCCCTTTAGCATCGTGCCGTCGGTGACACCCGTGGCCGCGAACATGACATCGCCCTTTGCGAGTTCGAGCAGGTCGTATTTGCGATCGAAATCCTCGATGCCGCAGTTCACCGCACGTTGCCGCTCGTCGTCGTTGCGGAACAGCAGACGTCCTTGGAACTGGCCGCCGATGCAGCGCAGCGCCGCCGCCGCCAACACGCCTTCGGGCGCGCCACCGCTGCCGATGTAGATGTCGATGCCGCTGCCGGGCTGTGCCGTGGAGATGACGCCGGATACGTCACCGTCCGAGATTAGCTGGATGCGGGCCCCGGCATCGCGCACCGCCTTGATCAGATCCGCATGGCGCGGCCGGTCGAGGATGCACACGACGATGTCGTTGATGCTCTTGCCCAAGGCTTCGGCCAAGGAGGCCAGATTCTCGCCGGGCGTGTTGTCCAGGTCGACTACACCGGCCGGCAAACCGCCACCCACGCCGATCTTGTCCATGTAAACGTCGGGCGAATTCAAGAAGTTGCCCTTCTCGGCCATGGCGATAACAGCCATCGCGTTGGTGCCGCCCTTGGCGGTGATCGTGGTCCCCTCGAGCGGATCGAGCGCAATATCGATCTCGGGCCCTTCACCTTTTCCGACTTCCTCGCCGATATAGAGCATCGGCGCCTCGTCGCGCTCGCCCTCGCCGATCACCACGGTTCCCCGGATGTCGAGACCGTTGAGCGCCTCGCGCATGGCGTCGACCGCCGCCTGGTCCGCTGACTTCTCGTCGCCGCGCCCCATCCATTTCGAGGCCGCCAGCGCCGCCGCTTCGGTCACCCGAACCGCTTCCAGCGCAAGATTTCGCTCCATGATCGCCGATGTCGCCATAGTCTCGTCCTACCCCAATTCCTGCCAATCCGTTGTCCAAGGCCGCCCTTCGTCGCGAAGGATTACGGTCGTTCTATTCTTATCACACAGGGCCGTTCATGCACCGCATCCAATAGGGCTATAGCGTCAACGGCGCCCATCATCGAGGATTCGCGCGTTTCGTGCGTGGTCAGCACCACCGGCACCGCCTCGGTCGCCGAGCGCGCCCGCTGGATCACCGCCTCCATCGAGATTTCGTGGTCGCGCAGGATCGCCGCCACGTCCGCGAAGACCCCGGGCTTATCGTACACCATCAATCTTACGTAATAAGGACCGACATGCCGTTCCATCGGCGCCGAGGCGATCGCGGCCAGCCGCGACACCGGCACCCCGAAGGTCGGGGTGCGGCGGTCACAGGCGATATCCACGATATCGCCCACCACGGCCGAGGCGGTCGGTCCCGCGCCGGCGCCGCGCCCTTCCAGCATGGTCGTACCGGCGAAATCGCTTTCCGATTCGACCGCGTTCAAGACCCCCTCGACCGAGGCGATCGGCGAATCCAGCGGCACCATTGCCGGATGCACCCGCTGATGCAGGCCCTCGTCGGTGACTTCGGCCGTGCCCAACAGCTTGATCCGATATCCGAGTTCTTCGGCATGGGCGATGTCTTCCGCAGTGATCTGTCGGATGCCCTCGACATGCACGCCATCGAAATCGACTTTGCTGCCGAAGGCGAGGCTCGCCAAGATCGCCAGCTTATGGGCCGTGTCGACCCCGTCGATATCGAAGCTCGGATCGGCCTCGGCGAAGCCCAATTCTTGCGCCTCGGCCAGCACGTCGCCGAAATCGCGCCCGGTCTCCCGCATCGTCGTCAGGATATAGTTGCAGGTCCCATTAAGAATGCCGTGCAACCGACTGATCCGATTACCGGAAAGCCCTTCGCGTAGCGCGCGAATGACCGGGATGGCACCGGCCACCGCCGCTTCGTAGGCAAGCGTGACACCGGCCTCCTCGGCGGCGGCCGCCAACGCGGTTCCGTGCAGAGCGATGAGCGCCTTGTTGGCGGTCACCACGTGCCGGCCGGCCGCAAGGGCCGCCTCGGTCGCTTCCTTGGCTTTACCGTCGCTGCCGCCGATCAGCTCGACGACCACGTCGGCATCGGCCTGCGCCGCCATCTCCGCGGCATCGTCGAACCATTGGTATGGGGAGAGATCGACGCCCCGGTCTCGCGCACGGTCGCGGGCGGAAACCGCGGTCACCCGCAACGGCCGGTCGCACCGCTGCGTTAACAAGCTTTCCTGCGCCGCCAGCAGTTCCAGCGTACCGACACCGACCGTACCGAGGCCGGCGATCGCGAGTTTGAGGGGATCGGTCATTCTGCCACCGCCCGGCGCTCCTGCGTTTCCAGATGGCGATCCGTATCGGCGAGGAACGCCTTGATGTTGCGCACGGCCTGCCGGATCCGCTGCGGATTCTCGACCAGGGCTAGACGGCAATGATCTTCGCCATGTTCGCCGAATCCGACGCCGGGCGACACCGCCACATTGGCCTCCTCCAGCAGCAGCTTGGAGAATTCAAGCGATCCGATGCCCGAAAATGCCGGCGGCACCGGCGCCCAGGCGAACATCGTCGCTTGCGGGCTCGGCACGTCCCACCCCGCACCGGCCAGGCCCTCGATCAGCACGTCGCGGCGGTCGCGATAGACCCGCCGGATCTCGTCCACGCAATCCTGCGGTCCGTTGAGCGCGGCGGTCGCCGCCACCTGGATCGGCGTAAAGGCGCCATAGTCCAGGTAAGACTTCACCCGCGCCAGGGCACCAATGAGTTGCGCATTACCGGCGGCGAAACCCATCCGCCAACCGGGCATCGAATAGGTCTTGCTGAGCGACGTGAACTCCACGGCGATCTCGCGCGCTTTCGGAACCTGCAGGATCGAGGGCGGCGGATTACCGTCGTCGTAATAGATCTCCGCATAGGCCAGGTCGGAAAGGATGTAGATGCCGTGAAAACGGCAGAAATCGACCACCTCCTCATAGAAATCCAAATCGACGACCTCGGCGGTGGGATTCGACGGGAAATTCAGCACGACGGCCATAGGCTTCGGGATCGAATGAACAACCGCGCGTTCGAGCGCAGCCATGAATTCGACGCGCGCTTCAAGGCTAGCGGCGTAGGCCGGCAAATGACGGACCGCCGCGCCCGCGATGATGAAGCCGAACGCATGAATCGGATAGCTCGGATTTGGCGACAGAACCACATCGCCCGGGCTGGTGATCGCCTGCGCCAAGTTGGCGAGGCCTTCCTTCGAGCCCAACGTCGCCACGACCTCCGTCTCCGGGTCGACGGTTACGCCGAAGCGGCGCTCGTAATAGGCCGACAGCGCGCGGCGCAGCCCGGGGATGCCCTTGCTGTTCGAATAGCGGTGCGTCCGCGGGTTGCGAACGGACTCCACAAGCTTCTCGACAATATGGTTCGGCGTCGGCGAATCCGGGTTGCCCATGCCGAAATCGATGATGTCCTTGCCGGCGGCCCGCGCGGCGGCCTTCATCGCGTTGACCTCGGTGAACACGTAGGGCGGCAGACGCTTAATGCGATAAAAGGTTTCGTCCATCCTTAAAACCTTTCATTTCAGATGGTTGCCGGAGAAATCCTTGCGGCAACACGGCGGCGGAAACGTCCTATCCCGTCACGACTCGGCGGTGCCGCAAATGCGGGAAAAGACGTCGCGCCTATGTAACGGGAAGGCATCGCGGAGTCGATACCTAGTTGAACCGCAATCCCCTGGAATCCGGCGGAATTCACCGCCGGCCACGGATCGGACGGATGGATAAGGCCAAGCGGCCCCCGTCCGGTCATCCCCGGTCGTAAAATTCCAGGTAGATTTCCGTCCGGCGATTGCCTGCTGCACCGTTCGGCGACGATTCCGAATAGATCGGGTTACGGTCGCCCTCGGCGGTGACCTTCATCCGATCGCGCGGAATACCGGTACGCACGATCTGGGACGCCACGGAATTCGCCCGGTCGAGCGAAACCTTGTAGTTCACCACCTGTTGGCGTTCGCTGTAGCGATCCTGCGGACCGACGCTCGAATGGCCGATTATGCGCAACGTACCGCCCGTCCGGCGCGCCATGTCCGCGACCTGCTGGATGACCCGCCGATCGGTTTCCGACAGATTGGACGAACCGCTGAGGAAATAGATCGTCGCGACCTGAACCGTCTTCAGGACGCCCTGGTCGAGCGGCGTGGTTGGAGCCGGCGCGGCTTGCTGGCGCGGCTGAACCGCGGCGGTGCGCGGTCCGGTCCGGCTGACCGGGGCGTTTTGCGCGGATCTTGGCACCGGCGGACTAATGCGGGCGACCTGCTCCGGAATCACGCGGGGCGTCGATCCAGGCGCAGGGACGGCGGTGCCGGCGGCGGCACGGCCCGGCGGTGCGACGCGCGGTGCCGTTCCCGCAGGAACGGACGGTGCGGCAGCGGTCCGGTCATTGGCGCGGGACGCATCCGGTTGGCGGGCAAACGGCACGGCGACCGGCGCCGGCGGCGGCGCGGTCCGTGCGCGCAACTGCTGGTCCGTATACTGGGCGTTCTGCGTATCCGCGACCAATCCCTCGCGCACGGCTTGCCGATCGCGCGCGGCACGCTTCGATGCTTGCTCCTTGGGGCGTTCGGGGACCGACGACAGCTTAGGATAAGCCCCGGATTGCGCGGTGCCGGTCTGCGCCAGCTCGCCGCGCGAGCGGGCCGAGTTGGTCTTGGAGCGGACTTTCGCGCGCTGATGCTTCTCGGACGCGGTGGTGGTGCCCGTCTCGTCCTCATCGTCGTCGCCGAACCAATTGAACGGGTTCAACGCGGTACCGGCGGCGCTCAGGCCATCGGAGGTCGCTTCGCCGATGTCTTCCATCGTGCTACACGCGCCAAACAACAGGATCAGGCCGATACACCCGAACCGGGTCAACACCTTGCCGGCATCGACGCGGGTTTCCGCCTCTTCGAGGCGCGAATCCCCAGATTTCATCTCACAAATACCTCCGCCGTTGGGCCTATTTGGCACAGCCCGGTGCACCCCATGCATCTTACGACATTTATGGCATGACGATCAGCGCCCAATGGTGTAAGACAATTATGCTGCAATGCAGCATCGCCTCGGGGCGCACAGTGCCTTCAAATAATTAACCTTTAGACCGTCATACTTTTCTTTTGCGGTCACCAAGTATAGGGAATGTAATATGGCCGATCAATCTGATATCGAGCCGAATATCCCCGATCCGGTTGAATATTCGCGCAACATGGTGCGAATAGCGGAACAAAGTCAACAGCTCGTCACGGACTTTCTGGCGCGCAACGCCGCGTCGGGGATGGCCCCGCAGGCCAGCATGGCCGACCCGATGAACATCGGCGCCGCCTTCTTCGAGATGACCCGGCGGATGATGCAGGACCCGACCAAGATGGTCGAGGCCCAGTTTGCGCTGTGGCAGGACTACATGTCGTTGTGGGAGAACACCGCCCGGCGTTTCTGGGGACAGGAAACCGACCCGATGATCGCCCCGGCGAAAGACGACTGGCGGTTCCGCGACGACGCGTGGACCGAAAACCATCTGTTCGACTACATCAAGCAGTCCTATCTCCTGAGCGCCCGCTGGATTCAGAACACGGTCGGCGAGGTCGAGGGGCTGGACGACAAGACCGCAAAGAAGGTGGATTTCTATACCCGGCAGTTCGTCGATGCCCTGGCGCCCACGAACTTCGTGATGACCAATCCGGAGGTCCTGCGCGAGACGATCGAGAGCGGCGGCGAGAATCTGCTGAACGGTCTGCAGAACCTGCTCGAGGATCTGGAAGCCGGCGAAGGCGAACTCAAGATCAAGATGGTCGATTCCGACGCTTTCGACGTCGGCAAGAACATCGCGGTCACGCCCGGCAAGGTGGTCTATCAGAACGACCTGGTGCAGTTGCTCCAGTTTGAGCCGACCACCAAGAAGGTCCACAAAACCCCGTTGCTGATCATGCCGCCCTGGATCAACAAGTACTACATCCTGGATTTGCGGGAGAAGAACTCCTTCATCAAATGGGCGGTTTCCCAGGGCATCACGGTGTTCTGCATTTCTTGGGTCAACCCGGACGAGAAACTCGCGAACAAGACCTTCGAGGACTACATCACCGAAGGACCGCTGGACTGCCTCGCCGCCATCGAGAAGGCGACCGGCGAAAAGGACATCAACGTCATCGGCTACTGCCTCGGCGGAACGCTGCTGGCCAGCACCCTCGCCCATATGGCGGTGCGCAAGAAAAACCCCCAGAAAGTCAAGGCGGCCACCTTCTTCACCAGCATGGTCGATTTCACGGAGGCGGGCGAGCTTTCGGTGTTCATCGACGAGGAACAGCTCGCCTCGCTCGAGGAGCGTATGAACGAACGCGGCTACCTCGAAGGCAGCGAGATGGCCACGACCTTCAACATGCTGCGCGCGAACGACCTGATCTGGTCGTTCGTCATCAACAACTACCTCAAGGGCAAGGATCCCTTCCCCTTCGACCTGCTGTATTGGAATTCCGATTCGACGCGGATGCCGGCGGCGATGCACAGCTACTATCTGCGCAAGATGTATCTCGAGAACAAGCTGGTCGAACCGGACGCTTTGAAGATGCTGGGCACGAAGATCGACCTCGGGAAGATCAAGACGCCGACCTTCATCCTGTCGACACGGGAAGACCACATCGCGCCGTGGAAGTCCACCTATGCGGCCACGCAGCTCTACCAAGGAAAGATCAAATTCTGCCTCGCCGCATCCGGCCATATCGCCGGGGTGGTCAATCATCCGGACAGCGGTAAATACGGTCACTGGACCAACGACGAGCTGCCGGAAGACCCGGACGCATGGCTCGCCGGCGCAACCGAGCATCCCGGCTCCTGGTGGCCGACCTGGGCCAAATGGCTGAAGAAGTACGGCGGCGAACAGGTGCCCGCCCGCAAACCGGGCGACGGCAAGCTCAAGGTGATCGAGGATGCGCCCGGCAGCTACGTTCAAGCCCGGTTGGCCTGACAGCCGCAGCCGTTCGCAAACCAAGCATTAGAAAAGCCCCCGCTCGAATGATCGGGGGCTTTTCTGTGCTTGGCCTTGCGGGTGTATAGCTTGGCCGATGGTTCGATCCGCCGGCGGAACCGGCTGAGCGAGGCGGCAAAGACGTTGCGCCGCTTCGCACCCTTGCGCTTCCGTTTCATGGGAAGGCCTCCTTTCAGTTTCGGGTCATACAGACCCCAACGCCGCAAACGGCGCCGGGCGCGCGTTATCCTCTATTTATGGTATCGAAATCAAGTTTTAAGCGTTAACGGACCGGCTCATCCTGTCCGAATGCTTCATTCTCGTTTGAATCAGAGGTCTATCAATCCACGCCTTAACGGCGCGGAGTCGGAAAATTGACTTTAAATCAGTGATTTGTGCGATCAAAATTTTGTTACTGGACCATATGGTCCAGAATCCGTATATTCTCCTTCATCGTAACAACAACGACTTCATGTATCAGGTCTTCCGATGGCCCGTCCGAGAGAATTCAATGTGGATCACGCGCTCGACCAGGCGCTCCAGGTATTCTGGAGCAAAGGGTACGAAGCGGCATCGATGCGCGACCTCATCGGCGCCATGGGCATCAGCAAAAGCAGTTTCTACGATACCTTCGGCAGCAAGCACGAACTCTTCCTGTCGGCGATCGACCGGTATAACGCGACGGTCAGCGCCTGCGGCCTGGAAGCGATGATCCAGGAATCGCCCTCGCCCAAGCTGGGAATCGAGAACGTGCTGCAGAGCGTGATCGAAGCGATCGTACAAAAAGGCGAAAAACGCGGCTGTTTCCTGAGCAACTGTGCCGTCGAGGTCGCCTGTCACGACGACGATGCCGCGCAACGCGTCGCCGAAGGATTGTCGAACACGGAAGAAACCTTCTACCGGGCCGTCAAACGCAGCCAAAAGGCGGGCGAGATCGCCGCCGACAAAGAAGCCCGCGCCGTCGCCCGCTATCTGACGGGAACGCTGAACGGCATCCTCGTCATGGGCAAGGCGAACCCCGACCGCAAGACCCTGCAAGACGTGGCGCGGGTCGCGCTGAGCGTGCTGGAATAAAAATTTTGACCATTTTGGACCGATTGGTCCGTCCAAATCGACGTATGAACACCGCGCTAAATGAAAGAACCAATAGGAGACAAGGAATGACCGAGCTACACCGTCATTCGATGCAGACATCCGATACTGAAGATCATCCGAAATGGCCGGAGTCGCAGACGCTTTTTCTACTCACCTGCTACGACGTGTGGAGCGCGACGCCACCGCGTCACTGCGCCGCCATCTCCGGCATCGGCAGGACGGCCTGATGCGACCGTCCGACAACACATCCTCATAAACCTCCTAAATTCGAAGTTTTCACCATTTTGGACCATTTGGTCCTTAAATAGCCAAGGATTGGACCCTTCATCATGTACATCTCCTCCCTCGACAGTGCTTCCGGTGCCGCGGTCAATGACCGCGACCTTCTCGGCCCGGCCAAACTCGGACCCTATGCCCTCGACAACCGCGTCATCATGGCACCGCTCACCCGCAACCGGGCGGGCGATGGCAATGTGCCGCGCGCGATGAACGTGGAATACTACGTCCAGCGCGCGACCGCCGGATTGATCGTCACCGAAGGGACGCAAATATCGCCCGAAGGTGTCGGTTATCCGGGTACGCCGGGTATTCACTCGGCCGAACAGATCAAAGGCTGGCGCCGCGTCACCGACGCGGTGCACGCGGCCGGCGGCCGCATCTTCCTGCAGCTCTGGCATGTCGGCCGGGTCTCGCATCCGTCATTGCAGCCTGGCGGCGCCCTTCCCGTCGCCCCCTCCGCGATCCGGCCAGCGGGCGACACCTTCACCGCCGACGGCCTGCAACCTTTCGAGACGCCCCGTGCGTTGGAACTCGCCGAAATCCCGGGCATCGTCGAGGACTACCGGCAAGCCGCCGAGAACGCCAAGGAAGCCGGGTTCGACGGTGTCGAGGTGCACGCCGCGAACGGCTACCTGTTGGATCAGTTCCTGCGGGACGGCACAAACCATCGTGCCGACGAATACGGCGGCCCGGTCGAGAACCGGGCGCGGTTGCTGCTCGATGTACTCGACGCCGTCACGACCGTCTGGAACGCCGATCAGGTCGGTGTGCGCCTGTCGCCGATAAATAGCTTCAACGACATCGCGGATTCCGATCCGGACGCCACCTTCGGCTACATCGCACGGCAACTGAACGCTTACGGCCTCGCCTACCTGCATGTGGTCGAAACCGACATGACCGGCGCAGCGTCGACGCAGCAATTCGATAAGCGGAAGCTCCGAACCGCCTTCCGCGGCACCTATATCGCCAACGGTGGCTACGACAAGGCGCACGCCGTCGACGCGATCCGCAACGGCGACGCCGATTTCGTCGCCTTCGGCGCCCCCTTCATTTCCAATCCCGATCTGGTCGAACGGTTCGCGCTCAACGCGCCGCTGACCGAGCCGGATCGGGAAACGTTCTACGGCGGCGATGAGCGGGGCTACATCGACTATCCGTTCCTCGACGAAGCCGCCTCGGCCTTCGCTGCCTAGTCGGCGCGCTTCGTTCCCGGCGGAACCGGTCCTTCCCCCTCGGGCCGGTTCCGCCCCTCCCGATAATCCAAAGGACATGCAACCATGATCGATCTACATTTCTGGACCACGCCGAACGGTTACAAGCCGCTCATTTTCCTGGAGGAAGCCGGGCTGGACTATACGCTGAAGCCGGTCAACATCGGCGCCGGCGAACAGTTCGAGCCGGCTTTCCTCGAAATCGCCCCGAACAACCGGATCCCCGCGATCGCCGACCACGCCCCCCATGGTCAGGAAGCGCCCTTGCCGGTCTTCGAATCCGGCGCGATCCTCCATTACCTGGCGGAGAAAACCGGCAAGTTTTTGCCGACCAATCCGGCGCAACGCGCCGACGTTCAACAATGGCTGTTCTGGCAGATGGGCGGGCTCGGCCCAATGGCGGGGCAGAACCATCATTTCAGCAGCTACGCGCCCGAGAAACTGCCCTATGCGATCAAGCGCTACGTGGACGAGACGGCCCGGCTCTACGGTGTGCTCGACAAACAGTTGGCACACCGCGATTTCGTGGCGGGCGACTATTCGATCGCCGATATGGCGATCTATCCCTGGATTGTCCCGTACAAGAACCAGGGGCAGGACCTGAACGACTTCCCGAACCTGAAGCGTTGGTTCGCCGCCATGTCGGCGCGCCCGGCCGTGAAGCGGGCTTATGAAAAGGGCAAGGCCGCGGCCGCCGCGCATACCACCCGCCACAGCCTGTCCGACCAGGACAACAGCGTCGCGGCCTAACGGCTCTAACCGCGAAACAACAAGCCCGCCATTTCCGGATAGGACATGGCGGGTGTGCTGTCCGCCGCTAGCAGCTCGCGATACCGAGCATTGCGCCCCACCGTCAGCACATCATGCACCAGGATATCGAGGGTGGTTGCCGTCTGGTCCAGGCCTCCGTCGGTCTTTCTGGTGAATTCGAGATACAGGTTGGTCCGATTGCTAGCCCCGTCAGTTTTCTCTCGCAAAGATTCACGCTGCGATACAGCCGCTCGGCAGCGCGGTTGCAACCTACACGATTCTTGGGCGATATTATCTATCATGAATCCAACCATCGGTAGTTGAGCATGTTAGACCAATCCCAATTGATGGCTGATTTACCTGAGGATGATGAGTTAGCTTTCGCTGTGTACTTTCAGCGTGTGGACCAGATGGCAGATGATAGTCAACTCAATGGAGTCAAACGAAATCGCGTTGTGGTGACTCTCATGAAAACATTTGCAGAGAATTTCCACATAGAGCTTAAAACGCTGCAATCTATGCCTGATATCGAAGGACCTGATCAGTTCTTCGAGGATTGGTTTAAGCAATTCTCAAATGAAGTCATTGAAAAATCGATCTCAGCTCAGCAAAGGCAGTATCGCCCAGTTAGAGCAACGCAAGATCACTTGATCCAATTTTTGCCGGAACGAAAACACGAGATTCGCGAACTGCTTAACATGATCCGAGCCGCTGTCGACGAGATTGAGTGGACGGATCGGAAAAGAGCGTTCGTCCATTCAAGAATCAGTGCTCTCCACGAAGCAGTCGAGTCAGAATGGACACCTATAGAAAAGTATTCCCTTAATCTAATCGATCTTTCAGAAACGATTAGTGAAGTTTCAGGAAACATTGGTGACGCTGCCAAGAAACTTGATCCGGTGGGTAAATGGATTGATCGGCTGATTAAGCTCCTTGGGAAGCAGCGGGCCGAAGATCGACAAGACGCATTGCCTGCACCAGAAGAACAACGGCGTCTTCCAGCCCCCGATGGCGAAGATGAGGACTGCTAACAGCATTTCAATTCAGCAATGACCGCAGATGTAGTTTTTGTGGGCGAGTTCGTTATCTACCTACCAGGAGCCGACTAGCGAGTTTGAAACAAGGTTTGTGCAAGCTCCAACATCGCGCCGCCCATGACCTGGACGCCGAGACCGAAGTCATCCATTTCCATCGCTTCGTCGGCATTGTGGCTGCCGTGCTGGTTGCGCACCAAGACCATCGCCGCGGGTATGCCCGCCCGCGCGAAGATGGACGCATCATGCCCCACCGTCGGCATGTCGTGGGCCGGGATGTCCAAGGCCGTCGCCGTCCGATGCAAGTGATCGCGCAGACCGTCGTCGATCGGCGTCGGGTCGGACCCGACGCAGTCGCCCAACTCGAAGGTCACGTTCCGGCGCGCGCCGATTTCCGCCGCCAGGGTTTCCGTCTGCGCCCGTGCCCGGTCGAGCACGTCTTTCGAGGTGCCGCCGAAGTTGATCGTGAACCGGCAGTCGCCCGGCACCTTCGTCATCGCGTGCTCGTCGGCATCGGTGAAGAGTTTGCCGACCGTGAAGACCGTGTCGGGATTGCCCTCGGCCTCCAGCTCCTGCCAGAAATCGTCGAGCGCACGCACCAGTTCGACCGTCGCCAACACGGCGTCCTGCCGGTTCCCGCGCGGCACGGCAGCGGAATGCGCATAGGCGCCGAGACAGCGCGCGTAGGGATACCGCATGTTGCCGCGAATCACGGTGGGGATCGCCACCGGCTTCGACTGATCGATCAGAATCGGCCCCTGTTCGATATGCAGTTCCAGAAACGCTGCGGTGTTCGCGCTGGTGACGGACGGCGCCGCACCGGCGCGCAGTGCCGCCGTATCCATGCCGAGTTCGGCCATATGATCGGCCAGGCTCAGCCCGGTATCGCCGCGTTGCAGCCGGTCGATCTCCGCCGCGTCCAAACTTCCGGTCGCCAGACGGCTGCCGATATAGGCGATGCCGTACCAAACGCTCTCCTCGCCCCGCAGACCGACACAGCGCATGTCGCGCGCCGGCGTGATGCCGAGATCGACCAACGCCGCCAGAACCGTCAGCGCGGCGACGGCGCCGGCGGCGCCGTCGTAGTTGCCGCCCTTCGGCACGGAATCGAGATGCGATCCGCTGAGCACCGCGGGCAAATTGCGGTCCGCCCCCGGCAAAGTCGCATACGTATTTCCGGCGAAATCATGCTCCACGTCGAGCCCAAGTTCCTGCGCAGCGGCGGCGATCATGTCGATCCCGAGTTGGTCTTCCGGGCTGTAGGCGGCGCGCGTCACGCCCTCTCCGTCCTTGGTTTGCCGTTCCAGGTCGTCGAAGATCTTCTCGGCGAACGGCAACCGTTTTTCGATGGCGGCGGCGAGGTCGCGCTTATCCATCGGCCTCTCCGTCGTTCGGCAACGCGTCCTTCAACAAATTGCCGAAGACGATCATTTCCGGGCTGGTCTTCTTGAACATGTCGAGCGCCGGGATGATCGCATCGACCTGTTCCGGCGTCGGACGCGGCAGATCGTCCGGCACTTTCGGCAATCGCGCCACCACGTCCGGGGCCGCGGCGGTAATACGGCGGGCAATGGCGTCGCAGGCTTTCTTCACCGCCGGGTCGGAGAACAACGGGTGGAGCAGCGTCGCCGCATGGGCGAGATAGGCCGGCCACGTGGCCATATAGCGGTAGAGCCCGGCCACCATGACCTGCCCGCCCGGCCCTTGTGCGCCGAGCCGCATCAGCACCGCGGCCCGGTTCGACTCCATCCCGTCGAGGTCGAGCATCCGCGGCGGCGGCGGCAACATCGCCGGCGGCGTCCAGTCCGCATTCTCAACTCCTTGCCCGCCGCCATCGGACCCAGTCAGCAGCAGCCGCAAACTGTCCGAAAATAGCAGGTTGATCGGGCTGACGCGGACATAGGTGCTGTAGATTTGACCGAGCGTCTCGGTCGCGGCCTCGTCCACGCCCATCAGCCGCAGCGCCGAATCGCTGAGCGTCGGCAGCGGCGGCACGCCCTCGACCTTGGTCAGGCGCCAGGCCGTCTCCGGGATGTCGCCGGAGACGAACCCCGGCCGCAGCGCCGACCAAACCCATTCCAGGCAGCCCGGCATCGTCGCGACGTGCCGTTGCAGCGTGGAAACATAGGGAACGGCGCAATAGACCCGCATCTCCTCGTAGATACGGGCGAGGTCGCCGGTGGCGTCGGCTTCGGGTATTTCGGCTAGGAGGGACATGAGCGGCCTTGCGTGTCGTGCGGAGCGACCGACAGCATAGCCGAATTCGGCCTGACGGGGTCTAGCCCGTCAGCCCCTCGCCCTCATCCAGGCCCAGCATGATGTTCATGTTCTGCACCGCGGAACCCGACGCCCCCTTGCCGAGATTGTCCAACAGGCCGACCAGGACCGCCTGTCCATCCTTCTCATTGCCGAAGACATGCAAGCGCAGTTCGTTGGTATCGTTCAGGACTTCCGGCTCCAACTTTTCCATCGACGCCGAGGTATCGAACGGCGTCACGGTGATGAAACGGCCACCCGCATAGTGGTCGGCCAACGCCTTATGGAGCTGTTCGATCGAGGGTTTGCCCGGCAGCGCCCAAAGCTGCAGCGGAATCTGCACGATCATGCCCTGGCTGAAGCGCGCGACGCTCGGCACGAAGAGCGGCGGATGCGCAAGCCCGCCCCAGCGCTGAATCTCCGGCACATGCTTGTGGCCCAGGCCCAGGGCGTACACCCGGAACGGCGCCTCGGTATAGTCGTCGGCCGCCGGATCCTCGAAAGCCGCGATCAATCCCTTTCCGCCGCCGGAATAGCCGGACACGGCGTTGATCGTCACCGGCCATTCCACCGGCAGCAGCGCCGCGGTCACAAGCGGATGCAGGAGCGCGATCGACGCGATCGCGTAACACCCCGGATTGGCAACCCGCGTGGCGCCGGCGATCTTGGCGCGCTGCGCCGCGTCGTATTCCGGCATGCCGAAGACCCAGCCTTCGGCCGTGCGGTGTGCCGTGCTGGCGTCGATGACCTTGACCGCCGGGTTGTCGATCATGGCGACCGCCTCCCGCGCCGCGTCGTCGGGCAGGCACAGGACCACCAAGTCAGCCTTGTTCAACAACTCACGGCGGGCGTCGGTATTGCGTCGCTCGGCATGCGGCAGGCTCAGCAGATCGATATCCGAGCGCGTGGAAAGACGCGCCTGGATCTGCAGGCCGGTGGTGCCGTGTTCGCCGTCGATGAATACCGTCGCGGTCATGGGATATCTCCTTATTCAAGCAAATCGAGCTTAAAACAAATCGGGCGCCCCCGCTGGGGACGCCCGACAATCGAACTGTCCTTGGAACCGGGGTTAGCGTTTGGAGAACTGGAAGCTACGTCGGGCCTTGGCCTTGCCGTATTTCTTCCGTTCGACCACGCGCGCATCGCGGGTCAGGAAGCCGCCCTTTTTCAGAGTTGCCCGCAGGGAGGGCTCGAACAACGCCAGCGCCTGGCTGATGCCGTGACGTACCGCGCCGGCCTGGCCGGACAAACCGCCGCCCTTCACCGTGCAAAACACGTCGAACTGATTGTCACGCGCCGCCGCGACGAAAGGCTGGTTGATCACCATACGCAACACCGGGCGCGCGAAATAGGTTTCGACCGCCCGCTTGTTCACCACGATCTGCCCTTTGCCCGGCTTGATCCAGACCCGCGCGACAGCGTCTTTCCGCTTGCCGGTGGCATAGGACCGTCCCTGGTCGTCGATCTGCGGTTCGGTCGGCGAGCCCGGCTCGCTGACCGGCGTCACCGGCGCCGCGGTGGTTGCCGGCGCATCGGCCGCCGCCATCGCTTCGCCAAGCTGCGACAGGTCGGTCACCGTCGTGGGCTTTTCCTCCGCCGGCTTTTCCTCGGTAGCCTTGTCCTCGGCCGGGGCCGCCGCTTCTGCCTCGGGCGCAGCGTCGGCCGCCTCTTCGGTCTCTGGTTTCTTGTCGTCCGCCATCGTCAGGCGCTCCGTTTGTTCTTCGCGTTCATCGCCGCGATGTCGAGGGGCTCAGGGTTTTGCGCCGCATGCGGATGCTCCGTACCGGCGTAGACCTTGAGGTTTCCGATCTGCTTCCGCGCCAACTTGTTCCGCGGCAACATGCGCTGGACCGCCTTGAGAACGACATCCTGCGGCTTGTTGCCGTCGAGGATCTGTCCCGCGGTGCGCGACTTGATGCCGCCGGGATAGCCGGTGTGCCGGTAGTAGACCTTGTCGGTCCGCTTCTTGCCGGTCAGCGCCACTTTCTCGGCGTTGATGACAATCACAAAGTCGCCGCCGTCGACATGCGGCGTGAAGGTCGGCTTATGCTTGCCGCGCAGGATATTGGCGATCACCGCGGCCATCCGGCCCAACACGACGCCGTCGGCGTCGACGATGATCCACTTCTTCTCCACGTCGGCAGGCTTCAATGAAAAGGTTTTCATGACTCTCTCGTCCCGCGATCCCATCGCGTATCTGAATGGCGGCGGAGTATCGCAGAAGCGAAACACAAGTCAACGAAAATGTTTCGGCTTTTTACGTGTTGTATCAATGGGATACAACTGCGGTATCATATTACCGCTGTCTAAATCGCTGAAAGACTGCCAGGAATCAGGAAAACTGCAAGCGATTGATTTTGAACGATTCCCGTCGATTCCGGATGTCTTAGTCGGCGGTCGTCGCCATCGGCCGGTCGGCGATTCCCAGCTCCTCGAGACGGACATCGCGCGCTTTCCGAAGCATATCGAGGACACGGCCATGCCCGTCGATCTCCGGGTTGCGCGTCATGAAGAACACACTGGAGAGCGAATGGCTCACCTGTTCGAGCGCCGCAAACCCGTCGTTGTAGTTGTAGATGACCTTGGCGGCATCGCCGAAGGACATCTCGGCATCTGTAAGATTTTGGGCGAGCCAGGTCACCGCGCGCCGGCCGTCGGCATCCGAAACCATGCAACCGTCGCCCGCCGGATCCTCGGCCATCGCGCCCAGGACGCAATAGCGGTCGCCCCGGCCATCTTCCTCGAAATATTTGCCGGATATCCAATTTCGCCGGTCGCGCAATCGGGCATGAGCCTGTTCCAGCCGGTCGGCAATCGGATCGCGGAACGCAAGACCATCATACGGCATCGTCTACTCCTTCATTTGGCCGAGGAAGTCTCTTAACTTTATCGGAACGCGGCCACTTTCGGGACAACAATTTTTCGCCCGGGCATATCGCGTTTACTCGGGACCGCTATTCCGGCAAAAAGAGCTGTCTTTATCCCCGGCGATCCCAGCCGGAACGATGAGGTCGCGCGTGTCGCAACAAACAAGACTGAACGAACCCATTCTCCTGCGGTCGGACGCGGGTGGCGTATGCACCCTGACGCTGAACCGCCCGGCAGCACGAAATGCGCTGTCGATGGCGCTGATGCAGGAATTGCAGGCCGCGCTGGACGGCATCGCCGGCGACCCTTCGGTTCGCGTGGTCGTCTTGGCCGCCGCCGGCCCCGCCTTCTGCGCCGGACACGACCTCCGGGAACTGCGCGCGAACTCGACCACGGATTTCTACGAAACGATGTTCGAGACCTGTTCGGCGCTGATGATGACGATCACGCGGCTGCCGAAGCCGGTAATCGCCAAGGTACACGGTATGGCCAGCGCCGCCGGCTGCCAGTTGGCCGCGACCGCCGACCTGGCGATCGCGTCGGAGGCCGCGGCCTTCGCAACGCCCGGCGTCCACATCGGTTTGTTCTGTTCGACTCCGATGGTGCCGATCAGCCGCAAGATCGGCCGCAAGGCGATGATGGAGATGCTGCTGACCGGCGACCCGGTCGGGGCTGCGGCCGCACAGCGAAGCGGGCTGATCAACCGGGTCGTGCCGTCCGATCAGCTCGACGCTGAAGTTAAGGTGCTCGCCGCCAAGATTGCCTCGAAATCCGCGCATACGCTCAAGGTCGGCAAGGAAGCCTTTTACAAGCAGCTGGAAATGGGCCTGGAGGATGCCTACGCCTTTTGCGGCGGCGTGATGGCCGAGAACATGACCGCGGCGGATGCCGAGGAAGGCATCGACGCCTTCTTGGAGAAGCGTGCACCGACTTGGCGCGATAAATGATCACGACGGACCTGCCCTCATGACCACGCCCCTCGCCTACGACGACGACTATATCCGCGGCATCCTGCGGCGGACCCGCGTGATCGCCATGCCCGGCGCCAGCACCAGTTGGAACCGGCCGAGCTTCTTCGTAATGAAATATCTGCAACGCAAGGGCTACCGCGTCATTCCGGTCAATCCACGCGCGGTGGGGCAGGAAATCCTCGGCGAGCCGGTGGTCGGCAGCCTCGGCGACATCGGATCGCCGGTGGATATGGTCGACATCTTCCGCAATTCGGAAGCAGCCGGACCGATCACCGACGAAGCCATCGAGATCGGCGCGAAAGCGGTCTGGATGCAGATCGGCGTCCGCAACGACGACGCCGCCAAGCGGGCAACGGACGCGGGCCTCGACGTGGTGATGGACCGCTGTCCGAAAATCGAGTTCTCGTGCCTCTGCGGCGAGTTGAGCTGGCTCGGCATGAATTCCGGCGTGATCAGCTCGAAACGCCGACGGATTTAGCGGCTTTTCCTATTCGCCCGGCGCTGTCGAAGCCGTCGCCAATCCCGCCGGGCAAATTACGACAGGAATACGGATGATTCCATTCCACTTTGCCTGTCATTCCCGCGAAAGCGGGAATCCGGACTTCGGCGCCCATGGATCCCCGTTTTTCACGGGGATGACGACGCCTTTAGTCAAACACCTAATGCTGAGCCTGTCGACGCATGCCGCCGTCAGCGCTTACACCTGTTTTGCGCCCTGGCAATCCGATAGACTTTGCCTCTCTCAATCATCACAGCGCGCGGCCCGCCATGTCACAGTCCATCCCCCCAAAGCCCGGCGTCGAGACTCTGGCCGTTCATGCCGGCGGCGCGCCGGACCCGCATACCGGCGCGCGCCAGACGCCGATCTATCAAACCACGTCCTACGTGTTCGACGATGCCGACCATGCCGCATCTCTGTTCAACCTGCAGCTTCCCGGCTTCATCTATTCCCGGCTGACCAACCCGACGGTCGCCGTGCTGGAAGAGCGGGTCGCGGCGCTGGAAAGTGGGCGCGGCGGCACGGCGACCGCGTCAGGCCACGCGGCCCAGATCCTTGCGCTGTTCCCATTGATGCATCCGGGCGACGAGGTCGTCGCGTCGAACAAGCTGTATGGCGGGTCGCTGAACCAGATGGGCCATAGCTACAAGAAATTCGGATGGAAAGCGGTCTTCGTCGACCCCGACGACACCGCCAACTTCGCCAACGCCGTCACCGACCGGACCAAGGCGATCTTCATCGAAAGCCTCGCCAATCCGGGCGGCATCGTCGTTGATATCGCGGCCGTCGCCGAGGTTGCCAAACGCGCCGGCATTCCTCTACTAGTAGATAATACCATGGCCACGCCGTACCTTTGCCGGCCGATCGAGCACGGCGCGGACATCGTGATCCACTCGACCACGAAGTTCCTCGCCGGCAACGGTACGGCGGTCGGCGGCATGGTCGTGGATTCGGGCACCTTCG
This sequence comes from Alphaproteobacteria bacterium, assembly GCA_965228425.1. Taxonomy (GTDB): domain Bacteria; phylum Pseudomonadota; class Alphaproteobacteria; order UBA8366; family UBA8366; genus JAJFJD01. The sequence goes on from OZ245815.1 coordinate 3,576,695, forward strand.
ACTGGTTCCAGAACGACAAGTTCCCGAGCCTATCGCAGCCCGCGCCGGAGTATCATGGCCTCACCTTCGCCGAGACCTTCGGCGACACCGCCTTCACGATCTACGGCCATGCGATCGGGCTGCGCGACCTCGGGGCGTGCCAGTCGCCAATGAACGCCTGGTTGACGCTGCTGGGCATCGAAACGCTGCCGCTCCGCATGGAGCGACACTGCGCCAACGCGATCGCCGTGGCGCAATTCCTGGAAAAACATCCGGCGGTGTCATGGGTGTCCTACGCGGGATTGGACACCGACCCCTATCACGCGCTGCAGCAGCGCTACATGCCGGGCGGCGCGGGATCGGTCTTTACCTTCGGCGTCACCGGCGGCTACGAAACCGGCGTGCGGATGGTCGAGGCGGTCGAGCTGTTCAGCCATCTCGCCAATATCGGCGATACCCGGTCGCTGATCATCCATCCGGCATCGACGACCCACCGGCAACTGACCGAGGAGCAGCAGATCGCCTGCGGCGCGGGCCCGGATGTCATCCGCCTGTCGATCGGGATCGAGACGGTCGACGATATCATCGGGGACTTGGATCAAGCGCTCACGGCGGCGGCGACCGCTAACGCCGCCGAGTAACCGCCACGGGTCAGACGCCGAAGCCTTCGCCGGGTTTCTTGTACTCCGCCCGGGGCGGGCTGAAGATGTCGAGGATCTTGGCGCCGTTCGCGCCGGCGCGGATACCATGTTCGACCCCGCCCGGCGTGCACCAGAAGTCGCCTTTTTCGACCGTGATTTCCTCGCCATCCTGAATGCGGACGCAATCGCCCTCCAGACACAGTCCCCATTGCTCTTCCGGATGGCTGTGGAGCTGTCCCTCGCAGTTGGGATCGATTTCAGCCACCGACAGCATCACCTGATCGCCAACGAAGATGCGGGTCGCGATACCCTCACCCAATTTTCGAGCAATTCCCTGTTCCATATTCTCCAGATTGAAGAAATTCTCCGTCGCCATCCGTTAATCTCCTCTGTTCGGGACCCGAAATTCGGCGTCCCGGTAGCATTTACTTTACCGTTTCCCGCCCAATATCGTGCATTGCGTTCAGTGCCCTGGAAAGCGAAAATATCAGTGGATGGGCAGGATTTGACGAAGGTACAACGAGGATCGTTCGTGATGAGATCATCGGTGATCGCCGTATTCCGGCGCCCACGGTTCCCCTTTCCGGCCATGCTGTTGCTCGCCGGCGGCCTCGCGCTTGCCGGGTGCCAGACCACGGAAGACACGGCGGCCTTGCCGGAGACCAAACCGGCCGGCGACGCCGAGTTGAGCAACAAGGCTTTCCAGCGGGCAATGGAGAAAGGCTGGAACGGCGAGCAATGCCGCGAGTACCAGCGGACCGTCACGATCGACGGCAAGACCGAAACCGCCTACGGAACCGCCTGCCGCCAGCCCGACGGAACGTGGAAAACGCAGGGCGATCCGAAGTCCACCGACGGCAGCACGCCGAAATCAACGGCCAATAATGGCACGCACCCTTACAAGGGCTATCCCGACCGGCATTATGGCCATTACGGCTATCGCCATCGGCACTATTCACCCTTCTTCTTCGGGTTCGGCTATGGCAGCCACGGCGGCAGTATCGGCTACGGCGTGGGATTCTGATCGGCGAAAAGTGAGGTTTCCCAGTCGGCCAACGGTTTCCGATCTCGATCGTCTATTTTGATGCTCCCTTGTTGAGCCGCACGCCCCCATCACCACCATGGTTTCGGGCGCAAAAATCCGTACAATTCGGCGCGAGCAATTCCGCATTACGACTGAACAAGTGGCTGGCCCCCATGCCGGCCCGGACAAACGGGATATGTCGAGCGCAACGAGCAACGAAATCGGGCTGAATGCGGTCATCGTGGCCGTGACCGACGGCGCACCGCGTGTCCTGACCGTGGAGCGCGAGGCCATGACCGCGCCCGCCCTGCCAGCACCGCTCGACAAATGGGCGGACAGTCACTTCGCCTTGCCCTTCGGCCCTTTCGAGCCGGGCGCGCACCGGACCCTCGACCTCGGCGTCCGAAGCTGGGTCGAGGAGCAAACCGGTCTCAACTTAGGCTACGTCGAACAGCTTTACACGTTTGCCGACCGACATCGCGACCCCCGGGAGCTCGCCGGCGGACCGCGGATCGTCTCCATCGGCTATCTCGCCCTGGTTCGCGAGGCGCAGCCGCATGGCGAGGGCCCGGCGGAATGGATCAATGGGTACAGCTTCTTTCCGTGGGAGGACTGGCGCGACGGCAAGCCGCCGATGATCGACGCCATCATACGGCCGCAACTTCTGCGATGGATCGACCTCGCGGATAACGCCGGGGAACGCGCGCGCCGCGCCGAACGCATCTCGATCGCCTTCGGGTCGGACGACGCAGGATGGGATTTCGAACGCGTTCTCGAACGCTACGAACTGTTATACGAGGCCGGCATCGTCACCGAGTCCGTGCGGGACCATGCCATCGGCGCCCTTCAGAATCTCGCCGAAAAGCCGAATGGCGACCCGATCCCGGATGACGACGATCGCGCGGACGCGTTATCGGCGACCGGCCGCCCGCTGGAACTCGATCACCGCCGCATCCTTGCCACCGCGCTCGGGCGGCTGCGCGGCAAACTGAAATATCGCCCGGTGGTGTTCGAGTTGCTGCCCGACCGGTTCACGCTGTTGCAACTACAACAGGTCGTCGAGGCGCTGTCCGGCGTCGGCCTGCACAAACAAAATTTCCGGCGCCTCGTGATCAACAACAAACTGGTCGAACCGACCGAAGACCGGGTCACGCAACCCCGCGGACGTCCGGCCAAACTGTTCCGATTCCGGCGCGACGTCCTGCGCGAGCGCCCGGCCCCCGGCGTCGGCATTCCGGCCCGGCGCGTCACCGGATAGCCCAACCGGCGCGCGGTCCCCGGGCGTGAAATCATCCCTTCTTCATCGCTTTTAAATTCATCCGTGACATTTTCTTGACTTCAGAAATGCTCTGTGCGAGCATTAATATTGTAAATGCTCATATTGAGCATATATAAGGCTCATTCGATGACGCTTATCCGTCCTCCCGAAAAGGATCCGGTCATGAGTTCAACCGCAGCGCTCGACCACGCGCCACTCAACTACACGCCCGACATCGCCGAGGCGACGGCGCCCTTGTACGACAAGGTCGCCCGCGTGATCCCGGAAATCGAATGGCCGTTTCACGCCCCCTATGTGGACGCCATCAACCGATTGAAAAAGGAACGCAACGCGATCGTCCTGGCGCATAACTACCAGACGCCGGAAATCTTCCATTGCGTTTCGGACGTGGTCGGCGATTCGCTTGCGCTCGCCCGCGAGGCGGTAACCGTCGACGCCGATGTCATCGTGCTGGCCGGTGTGCACTTCATGGCCGAGACCGCGAAGCTGTTGAACCCGGACAAGACGGTCATCATCCCGGACGCCTCGGCCGGTTGCTCGCTTGCGGATTCGATTACCGGCGCCGACGTACGGCTGCTGCGCGAGAAATATCCCGGCGTGCCGATCGTCACCTATGTGAACACCACCGCCGAGGTGAAGGCGGAATGCGATGTCTGCGTCACCTCGGGCAACGCCTTGAAGATCGTCGAGGCGCTGGACACCGACAAAATCGTCTTCCTGCCGGACGAGTATCTCGCGCGCTACGTCGCAAGCCAGACCGACGTGGAAGTGATCGCCTGGAAAGGCCATTGCGAGGTGCATGAGCGGTTCACCGGCGCCGAGATTGCGGATTACCGCAAGAATTTCGAGGACGTGGTCGTCATCGCGCATCCCGAATGCCCCCCGGACGTGCTGGACGCTGTCGACTTCGTCGGCTCGACCGCAGGCATGATCGACTTCGTCGAGACCAAACGGCCGAAGCGGGTGCTCATGGTGACCGAGTGTTCCATGAGCGATAACGTGGCGGTGGAGTGCCCGGACGTCGAGTTCGTTCGCCCGTGCAACCTGTGCCCGCACATGAAGCAAATTACGCTGCCGAAGATACTGGAATCATTACAGACCCTGGAACCTCGCGTGGAAATCGATCCGGCGGTCGCCGATCGCGCGCGGCGCGCCGTCGAACGGATGTTGGAGCTGAGCTAATGACCGAGATCAAACTCGTTAAGACCTTTCCCGGCGCCGAGGCGGAGCCTACTCACCTGCCCTTGCACCGTATCCAATATGAAAGCGTCGTGCGGGCCGCGCTGGAGGAAGATCTCGGCCGCGCGGGCGATCTGACGACCGACGGCGTCGTCTCGTCGGACAGCGTCGCCACCGCATCGCTTGCCGCACGCAGTGCCGGTGTTGTCGCCGGTCTCGACGTCGCCATCGCCGCCTTTCAGATGCTGGACGATACCGTGCGCGTTTCCGTGGAACGCCCCGACGGCGCCGCCGTAGCGGCGGGCAGCCGCCTCGCGCGGGTCGATGGTCCGGCGCGCGCGATCCTCACCGGAGAACGCGTCGCGCTGAACTTTCTCGGCCGGTTGTGCGGCATCGCCACCGCGACGGCCCGCATGGTCGAAGCGATCCGGGGACATGACGCGAACATCATCTGCACCCGTAAAACGACGCCCGGACTGCGCACGCTGGAGAAATACGCTGTCCGCGTCGGCGGCGGCATGAACCATCGATTCGGCCTCGACGACGCCGTGCTGATCAAGGACAACCACGTCGCCCTCGCCGGCGGCATCGCCGAGGCTGTCAAACGCGTCCGCCAGCGCGCGGGCCATATGGTCAAGATCCAGGTAGAGGTGGATACGTTGGACCAGTTGGACACGTTGATCCCGCTCGGCGTCGACGCGGTCATGCTGGACAATATGGACGATTCCACGATGCGTACGGCCGTCGAAAAGGTCGCCGGCCGCATGCTCGTGGAAGCATCGGGCGGCATCACGCCCGAAACGGTTGCCGCGGTCGCGTCGACTGGCGTCGACCTGATTTCCTCCGGCGCCTTGACCCATAGCGTCAAAGCCCTGGATATCGGACTCGACATCGATATCGGCTGATCCCAGCGCCCGGCAATGACAATAGGAATGAAGTCAAAAATACCACACTCCATACTGCCATAATCTCCGATAGTTTAAATATTTCAATGTCCTAAAGACATTTCCTAGCCGCCCGTCAGAGCGTTCGTCGCGCGTCGAATCCGCGAACATTCTTGCTCTCGCCACAATCTAGGCGCATCATATTACCAATCAGACGACCGAAATTGCCCGCCGGACAGGCGTTCCGGGGTAAGGGTGGGTGCTCTACAACGGTTCGGCGGCATCGGGGACTCAAGGAGATGCCTATGTATGTCGATACCATTCTGAAGAAGAAAGGCGATACGGTCATCGCCGTGGAGCCGGCGGACGCGATCTCGAAAGCCGCTCAGATACTGCAGGAAAATCGGATCGGTGCCGCACTGGTGAAGCAAGCCTCCGGAGAGATTGTCGGAATCATCTCGGAGCGGGACATCGTACGCGGCGTATCCCGACACCAGGACGCCTGCCTGTCGATGCGGGTCGACGAATTGATGACCAGCCCGGTCATTACCTGTTCGTCAAATGACAGCATCGACCAGGTCATGCAGCTCATGACCGAACAGCGCATTCGCCATCTGCCCGTGGTCGACGACGACGCCCTCAGCGGCGTGATCTCGATCGGCGATGTGGTGAAGCAACGCATTTCGGAAATCGAGAATGAATCCGAAGCGTTGAAGCAGTATATCGCGGCGGGCTAGCGCCACTCCGCACGCCTCGGCCGCACAAGAAAACGACGCCGGAAACCGGCGTCGTTTTGCGTTTGGATCACGGGAGCGCGGCGCACTAATGCGACATCAGCACCGGGATCGTTGCGTTGGACAGGATGTGATCGGTGGCGCCGCCGAAGATCATCTGGCGCACGCGGCTTTGCGTATAGGCGCCTTTCACCAGAAGATCCGCACCCAAATCGGCCGCTTCTTCGAGGAAGGCCCGGCCCGGATTGCGGTTAAGGGCGGGGCAATCCTTATGGACCGCGGGTACGCCGTTGCGCTGCAGTTGACGGGCGACTTCCGCCGTGCTCGGCCCGGCAACGCCGAACCCGTCGATAGCAATCACCGTGACCGCCTTCGCTTTGACGAGGAACGGCATCGAGAAGGCCACCGTCCGCGCCGTCTCGGTGCTGCCGTTCCAAGCGATGACGATGGTGTCGCCAAGCTTCTCGGGCGGCGCCGGCGGGGCGATCAGAATCGGCCGGCCGCCCTCGAACAAGGCCGCCTCCAGGATGCTCATCGCCGCGATGTTCGCCCCCTTCACCGGGCGCGAAACCACAGTGATATCGAAGACGCGGCTGCGCGTACCGACGATTTCCGAATTGGGCGATTCCTCCTCCACCCAGGCGGCAACCGGGGCATCCGTCGGATTGGCGCTGGGGTCGACCATCGATACGCCCTTGCGCTCCATGAAATTGTTGAACTGGCTGTGGACGCGTTCCCGACGATCACGATCCTGGCGCTCGACGCTCTCGACCAATTCGGGCGTCGTCACGACCAGCCCCTCGCCCGCGACGACCATCGCACCGGCCGAGGTCGGCTGGTAGTAGAGCCCCTCGACATAGCTGCCGAAGGCTTGCGCCGTCAGCAGCGCGGTCTCAAGCATCGAGGGCAATCCGTCGCTTTCCTCGATGGGAATCAAAATTGTTTTCATTGTCATTTGGTTCAGCCTCCCAGCCCCGGTATGGAGCAACTATTCGGACGCATGGCGGATCGCCCGTCTGAACGCCAAAACGGTAGCTCAGAACCGCGCTGAAACCAAGCTTTCGGATGCGCAATAAGTGGTAAATCACCCTGCCCTAAGGGGCTAATATCCGATCGGCCTACTCCGCGGGCGCCGAAGCCGGCTTGTCCTGATCGGACGAAGGCAGCGCCAGAATCAGCAACACAACCAGAACCCCGGCGGCCCCCAGCCCCCCGAACAGCCAAGACATGCTTCCGGTGGCCTCCCGAACAAAGGCAATCGCTTGAATCGCCAGCGGGCCGCACAGGAAGGACAGGACGAATTTGCTGCCGAAAGCGATGCCGTGATGTTTCTCCGGCGCGTACCGCGCCAGCATCATATTTTCCGCAGGTTGCGAGGCGACATTCGCCATCAGCGCCAGGGCAGCGATACCGACCAGACCGATTCCGGCAATCGCCGCCGTCAGCGAGACGAAGATCATCTGGCAGAACCAGCAGAGGAGATAGACCTTCTTCAGGGCCAGCCGATCCGCCAGGTAGCCGCCCACTAACTGCATTAAGCCCCCGGTCACGAACACGAAGGAGGTCAGCAGTCCGGCAATCATCGGATCGCTGCCGACGATGTCGCCCAGTTCTTCGGAGAACATCTTCGGCAGGCCGTTCTGCATCACGTTGTAGGTCACGGAGCCGACGAACATCGCGCCCACCAGCCCGATGAAGACGCGCACCGTATCGCCGCGGCTCTGCGGTGTTTGCGGCGCTTTTTGCGGCGGCGCGGCGGACATCTTGCCGGCCACGACGCAATACAACATCGCCAACCCGGTCAACAGGCAGACGACTCCCGGCACGATGAACGCCGCCCGCCAGCCGAACCCTGCGATCAGCGTGCCGGCGACGATCCCGGCTCCCGCAGTCCCGAAGCTGCCGAAAATGCCGTTCACCGCCAGAATTTTACCGGTGTTGTTCTCCGCGTTGCGGATCAGCCAAGGAATCCCCACCGGATGATAAATCGCCGCGAAGACACCGAGCGCCGACAAGCCGAGCATCATCGCGGTCGGCCCCTCGATCAGCCCGCACACGATGGACGAGGCCCCCATCCCGATGAAGAACACGGTCATCATCACCCGCGCGGTGAACTTGTCGCCCAACCGACCGGCCGGCAGCGCCATCACGCCCACGAGCAACGCGCCCCAGGTCCAGAGCCGCAGCAGCTCCTCATAAGAAAGGGTCCAGTCGCGCTCGAGCTGCAGGACGATCACCGCGTAGAACGCGGTGAAGAGATGGATATAGAAATGCCCGATATTGGCGAACAATAAGGATAAACGCGCCGACCCGCTCGTCATCGGTCAATCTCCCGCACGTCGTCGCCGGCCACGATCCCGGACACGACAGGTGTTTGGCCCGAAGGTACGAGCCGTCGACAATCTGACAGGGCGATCCCGATGCGGCAAGTAACGGCGCGGCACAGCCGTTATGCAAATTTGTTGGTTTGGGTCGCGGCGTGCCTGCGTATTTCCCGGCTTGCTAGGCGGTCTCCGCCGCGATCCACGCGAGGAATTCCTCGCTCCCGCCGGTGAGCGGCAGTGACACGACGCAGGGACAATCATAGCTGTGCAATTCCGTCACCGCCTCGGTCAACGCGGGTACGAGGTCTTCGCGGGTCTTGGCGACCACGACCGCCTCCCCGCTTTCCTGCACCGCCCCCTCCCACCGATAGACCGATGTCATGCCGTCGAAAATATTGGCGCATGCCGCGAGCCGGTTCTCGACGAGCGCGCGGGCGAGACGCCGCGCCTCGTCCCGGTCGGACGCGGTGATATAGACGAAACAGCCATTCATTTTCCGGATTACCTCCAAATTACCCGCCGACGCCTTGGCGCACCCCTCTTTCTATCCTACCATCGCGGGAAGCAAGATCGCAGAAGCGACCGACAAAAAACGAAGACTGCACCGTCAGGGGAACAGGGGATGGTAGAGGCCAAGGCTCGTGACATTTCCGGGCAATCCGTCAAGACAACGCCAAGACGCAAGACGACGACGCGCCCCTCCGCCGCGCAGAGCGCTTGGCTGCGCCGGGGGTTGACGCAACCCGGCGGAAAACTGCCGCTGTTCGATCAGACCGGACGGCGCATCAACGAGCGGACGATCCGCAGTTGCCTCGACCAAGGCTGGGCCGAGCCGTGGTTCGAGAACCCGATCAAGCCCGACTGGCTGGTCTGCAAACTGACCGATCGGGGCCGAAAAGCCGTCGAGTAATACCCCTTTCGCGCCTTCATTTTCGCGCCGAACCGCTTCACAAGAAGTTGAAGCGACTATCCTTAATTTGATTCGCCCCCGTGACGGGACCTCGCTGTAATTGAGTACCGGTTTCAATCATCAAGGCTACGCCCTGGTGTCCAGCCGCAAATCAAAAATCAGGAGGCTTCCATGCTTAAGAAAACCGTTACTACGTTGAGTGTTGCCGCTCTCGCCGCTTCGGTCGTCGCGCTGCCGACCGCTGTATCCGCCGCCGACGCGCCGTCGACGATCCAGCTCGCCGCGTGTAAGGCGTGCAAACCGTGTAAGGCGAAAGCGGCCTGTGGCGCCTGCAAGCCTTGCAAGGCAAAAGCGGCTTGCAACCCCTGTAAGGCCAAGAAAGCCTGCGCGCCCTGCAACCCCTGCAAGGCCAAAAAGTAAGCCACCACACGAAGTTCATGACGAAAGAGGCGCCCGGCCCAGCCGTGGCGCCTCTCTTCGTTCCTAAATCGAGGTCTAGATCGGCGTTAGCGGCGCCTGCAATCGGGTCCCCGGCACGATGATGCCGCCGCGGTCGCCGACGTCGATGCTGCCGTACCGTTCCGCAAATGACGGCGGCATCGACGGGCCGTTCGGCGGGCAGACCCAAAGCCGCAACAGATACCGGCGCCGCTCGGGCTCCGGCCAATCCTCGTAGCTGTCGCGGGCGTGAAAGATGTGGTGGTTGCAAAGGAACTGAATATCACCGGCGCCAAACTCCATCCGCATGAAAACCGCCGGGTCGTTCATGATCTCGTCGATCAGGTCGAGCAGTCCTAGTTGCGCTTCGGTAAAGCGCGGCACTGCGTCGAAACGCTGCACCGACCGGATATACGTCCCGGAATAGTGGCTGAACAGCCGGCCCCCGTACCATTGAAAGATCGGCATGATCCACCAGGGGTCCTTTCCCTCGGGCACCTCGCCGCGACGATCCCGATAGATCGGATCGAACATCAGTGGCGCCAGATCCGGCCGGCGTTTCCAAACTTCGTTGTGGACCGTGATCGAACTGACGATCTTGCTGGCGCCGCCCTTCATCGCCGGGCGCAGGCAGAACAACCCGACGATATCCACCGAATCCGTGTGGAATTCGAGCTTCCCCGGCGCGCGGTATCCCCGCTGATTGTCGTTATGATGATGATCGTGCCCCACATCGCAGACATGGCCCAGAACGTGGCCTTCCCCGTTTTGTGACCGCAACGAACCGAGATGCGCGCCGATACCGAAGTAAATGCGCGCCGCCTCTTCCTTCGAGTATGAGTCGACCGGGATCCGCCGGATGAGCGTGAACGCGCGGCCGTCCATCACGTCCGCCCGCAAATCCAAAAGGTCCTGGCCCAGCGTCGGAAGCGGAAAATTGGCCTGCGTGATGTCGATGATGCGCGGGCAGTTCCGTTCGCTGACCCGCAAGGCAGCATCGATCTCCGCCAAATGCTCGGCCGTCAGCGAAAAGACCCACTCGGACCGGGACGTCATATCCGGCCCATACCACGCCGCCGGCGACTCGATCGGACCGTCGGTTCCCTGATAACTTCCCGATATGGTCATGGAGGATACGTCCGTGGGCATCGCACTCTCTCTCCTGTCAGTCACTGAGTTGGGCAATCCGCTGCGTTATGCAGTCGCCGTGGCCGCTACGGCACAAGAACAACACGGCCCGAAACTCTGCCATTCTGTAAATCGTACAATGTCGCATCGGCTTGATCCAGAGATCGCGTTTCGACCGCCACGGGTCCGAATCGCCCGGACCGGGCCATATCCATCAATTCGTGGAATTCCGCCAACGACCCGACGTAGGAACCGCGCACGGTCACCTCGCGGAGGGGAAAATGCGGCACCGGAAGGACGAGGCTCCCGCCGAACAAACCGACGATCACCAGGCTTCCGCCCTTCCTGAGAATATCGAATCCGAACCGGGCAGACTCCGCCGACCCGACAAAATCGACCACGCCGGCAGCACCTCCCGTCTCTTTCACGAAATTCCGCACGGCATCCGGCGCGGCGGGATCGAGAACGCCGCTTGCGCCGGCCGTCCTCGCAGCGTCACGACTGGCGCTTGCGATATCCGCCGCATATCCGGCAACACCCGTCACCGGTTCGGCGAACCGGACGGCCGCCAATCCAACGCCCCCGGCGCCGACAATCACGAGCGGATCGCCCTCCCCGAGCGTCCCGAGTTTCTTGAGCGCGCCGAAAGCCGTGAGCCCGGAACAAGCGTAGGTGCAGGCCTCGGCAACCGGCATCGGATCGTATGGCAGGAGGTATCGCGGATGCGGCACCATGACGTGATCGCTGTAACCGCCATCGACATTGACACCAAGGTTCCGCGGCTTACGGCAAAGCTGTTCGTCGCCCGACGCACATGTCTCACAGCGTCCGCACCCGATCCACGGATACACCACGCGTCGATCACCGACTGCGGCCAAGCCGGAAGCGGCGGCGCCAACGGCGATCACTTCACCGGCGACCTCGTGGCCGGGCGTCATCGGGAGCGGCACTCCACGGGACAAGTCCATCCGACCTTCCGATCCAAGATCGAAGTAGCCGTCACGGATGTGGACATCGCTGTGACACGCGCCGCAGGCGGCTATCTTCAACAGCACCTGCGTCCCGGCCGGCGCCGGTGTTTCGGACTGTGTGCTCGTCAGGGGACTCCCGAACGCCGTTACTTTAAAACTGCGCATATCAGGTGTGATGCCCTAGTCATTGCGGGTGAGACTCAATTTATCGCCGTTTTCGAGCCCGGCACAGTCCAATTCCAACATCGGATATTCGAGACCTGTAACCGACTTCCGCGCCATTGGACGAACCACAACTATCCATCACGCCAATAAACTTCTATAGTAGTTGGCAAGGGCGGTATCTTGAGGGGTAGTTTTTCTCCAAATACCGTGAATAATAAGAAACGTGAGGCTAGCGAACTGCGGCAGCAGCGTGCCTTTTGGCACGGCCCTGACATTGCGGCGAGTCGTTACGACCCAAGACCCGCACGGGATGGGAGGGCAATCAAACGGCGCGAAGACGCTGTAGGTTCGTTCGTAAAACTAACAAGAAAAAAAACGGAACCATAAACAAGGAGATTTGGGAGATGAAAAAGCCCTCTCTATCGTTTGGGTCCACACTTCTGCTTGGTACTGCTTTGGCGTTCGGTGGCGTTTCCGTGGCGGCGGCCGCGGAAAAACCGGTGAACGGTGGCGTACTCAGCTTCGTTGTGGGCAGTAAGATCCCGTCTTATGACGGACACCAAGAGACGACCTTCGGCATGATCCATCCGATCCGGCCGTTCTATAGCCTTCTCGTCCGCATCAATCCGGAAAATCCGCAATCGCCGACAGACATCATCTGCGATCTCTGCGAAGGCAAATGGGTTACCAGCAACGACGGGAAGACCTACACCTTCAAACTGAAGAAGAATGTCACGTTCCACGATGGCACGCCGCTTACGTCGGCCGACATCAAGGCGACGTTCGACAAGATCATTTTCCCGCCGAAGGGCGTGCCGAGTTCACGCAAGGCGTGGTACACACAAGTCGCATCCATCAAGGCGCCGGACAAGTATACGGTGGTCTTCGATCTGAAGCGGCCGCTGCCCGCTTTGATCCCCGCCTTCGCGTCGCCGTTCAACTTCGTGTATTCGAAGAAGGACCTCGATACGAACGGGTATTCCTGGCACAAGAAAAACATCAATGGAACGGGTGCCTTTTCCTTCGTCCAGCATCAACCCGGTGCCTTCGTCGAAGGTAAAAAGAATGCCAATTTCCATACAAAGGGACTGCCGTATCTCGACGGATATAAGGCAATCTCGGCACCGAAGATGTCGGTTCGCCTGCAAGCGATCCGTGGTGACCGGGCTGCCATCGAGTTCCGTGGATTCCCGCCGAAAGCCCGTGACGATCTCGTCAAGGCGCTCGGCGACAAGATCAGGGTTCAGGAAAGTGACTGGAACGTCTTGATGGGCGCAGCGCCCAACCAGAAGATCAAGCGGTTCCAGGATCCCCGCGTACGCCGGGCGCTCACCTATGCGTTCGATCGTTGGGGCGGATCCAAGTTCCTGTCCAAGATCGCACTGATCAAGACCGTTGGCGGCATCACCTTCCCGAAACATCCGCTCGCTCCGACGGATGATTGGATGAAGAAGAACCTTCCCGGATTTGACCCCGATGTTAAGGCAAACCGGGCCAAGGCGAAGCAACTACTGAAAGACGCCGGTCATCCCAACGTCAAGGTGACGCTGTGGAATCGCGCCGTCGATCAGCCCTACAAGGTCGTCGGAACGTGGTTCATCGACCAGTGGCGTAAAGTTGGCGTCAAGGCCGATCAGAAGGTTCTGCCTTCGGGACCGTGGTATGCGGGTCTTCGCAAGACGCGCGATTTCGATGTGGCCATCGCGTTCAACGCGCAAACGGTCATCAATCCGACGATCGACGTGTCGAAATGGATCCGGGATGCCGGAAACAACTACACGAACCACCAGGACGACAAGACGACCGAACTGTATCTTGAGATGCTCTATGAGAACGATCCCAAGAAACAGTTCGAGAAAATGCGGAAATACGAGCTGCACGTCCTCAGGGACCAGGTCCATTTTCTGCCGGCGTTCTGGTGGTACAAGATCAACCCGCACCGTTCCTATGTGAAGGGCTGGAAGATCGCACCGAGCCATTACCTAAACCAGGCGCTTGACCGCGTTTGGATCGATCCGAAACTTCGATAGTCCGTTTTTCGACCAATGTTGCACTGCCCTCTCTTCGGAGAGGGCAGTTTTTTGCGTCGATCGGACGAATGCGCCAAAACCGCCGGATTTCTGCGGATTAACGCCGCGAAAGACCGCTTTGTCGAGCCGAGTGACAAGATAGTTTGCCGGTACCGTGTTAGTGGCCTTGTTTGTATGGCGTTTCACCACTTATAGTAACCCCAGGTTTTCATCTGCGCCGCCGGTCTCGGTTTGGTTCAGCAGGTGGAAACGGACAACTTGGTCACACTTCAACAACCACCATAACAATCAAAAAACGAGACAATCTTTAAAGGAGTTTGGGAATGAGAAAGCCCGATCGTAGCTTCGGGGCTGCCGTCCTGCTCGGCACAGCTTTGGCTTTCGGCGCTGGTAGCGTCGCAGTCGCAGCGGAAAAGCCGGTCAAAGGCGGTACCCTGAGTTTTGTCGTGGGTAGTAAGATTCCGTCTTACGACGGACATCAGGAAACCACATTCGGCATGATCCATCCGATCCGGCCGTTTTATAGCCTGCTAATTCGCATCAACCCTGAGAATCCGCAGTCCACGACCGACTTCGTCTGCGACCTGTGCGAGAAATACTCGATCCAAGACGGCGGCAAGTCCTACGTCTTCGACATTCGCAAGAACGTTAAGTTCCACGACGGCACACCGCTGACGGCAGCCGACATCAAGGCGTCGCTCGACAAGATCGCGTTCCCGCCGAAGGGCGTTCCAAGCTCGCGTAAGGCTTGGTACACGCAAATCGCGTCGATCGAGACACCGTCGTCGCATCAGGTCGTCGTGAAGATGAAACGCCCGCTGTCAGCGATGCTGCCGGCGTTGGCGTCGCCGTTCAACTTCATCTACGCGAAGAAGGACTTGGACAAGAACGGTTACGCTTGGCACAAGAAGAACATCAACGGCACTGGCGCGTTCCAGTTCGTGCAGCATCAGCCCGGCGCATTCGTCGAAGGCAAGCGGTACGACGGGTATCACGTCAAAGGCCTGCCTTATCTCGACGGCTACAAGGCAATCTCGGCACCGAAGATGTCGGTTCGCCTGCAAGCCATCCGCGGCAACCGCGCGGCCATCGAGTTCCGCGGCTTCCCGCCGAAGGCACGCGATGACCTTGTGAAAGCCCTTGGCGATAAGGTCAAGGTTCAGGAAAGCAACTGGAACGTTCTGTTTGGTGCAGGCGCCAACCAGAAGAAGAAGCGCTTCCAGGATCCGCGCGTCCGTCAGGCGCTGGGCTATGCGTTCGACCGCTGGGGCGGCTCGAAATACCTCGCCCGGATCGCCGTCGTGAAGCAAGTCGGCGGTATCGTCTTCCCGGGTCATGAGCTCGAAGCATCGAAGGAATGGCTGGAAACGATGCCCGGCTTCGGCCGCGACGTGAAGGCCAATCGGGCGAAGGCGCGCGCGCTTCTGAAAGAAGCGGGTCAGCCGAACCTCAAGGTGACGTTGTGGAACCGCGCGGTCGACCAACCGTACAAGGTCGTCGGCACCTGGTTCATCGATCAGTGGCGCAAAGTGGGCATGAACGCGGACCAGAAGGTGGTTCCGTCGGGCCCGTGGTACGCCGGCCTGCGCAAGACGCGTGACACCGATGTCAACATCGACATTAACGCGCAAAGCGTGATCAACCCGACCATCGACGTGTCCAAGTGGATTCGCGATGCGGGCAACAACTACACCAACCACACGGACGACAAGGCGACCGAGCTGTATCTCGACATGCTGCAGGAAGCCGATCCGAAGAAGCAATTCGACAAGATGCGTGCCTACGAGAAGCATCTCCTGTTGGACATGGCGCATTTCACGCCGGGCTTCTGGTGGTACAAGATCAACCCGCACCGCACCTATGTGAAGGGCTGGAAGATCGCGCCGAGTCACTATCTGAACCAAGCGTTGGATCAAGTTTGGATCGATCCGAAGCTCCGGTAAGGATATCGGTATAAGACGACAGACCGCCCTCTCTCCGGAGAGGGCGGTTTTCGTTTGACGGTCCGGTGGCGTCTTTAGGCGTCAGGCGATGGACAGATTGGCCGATGCCGCGTCGAGCAGCGCTTTCGGCAGATGGATGTCGACAGTGGTGCCGACACCGACGGTGCTGCTGATGTTCAGGGTCCCGCCATGCATCTTCACGAAGGAATCGGTGATCGCGAGGCCGAGCCCGGTGCCTTCGTTGGTCAGATAGGCCTGATCCGAGCGGCCTTGGACAAACGCTTCCGTCAGATAACTGATTTCCGACTCCGGAATACCGATCCCCGAATCGGATACGGCAATCCGCAAATCCGCGCCTTCGGCCTTGGCGGCGACCTTCACCTCTCCACCTTCTCCGGTGTATTTCAGCGCATTCGAGAGCAGGTTCAGCAGCACCTGCTTGATTGCACGCTCGTCGGCAAAGACCGGCAGAAGATCCTCCGGAATATCCCTAATGAGCGTGATGCCGCCGCTGGTAGCTCGTTCGCGAATAATCTGAAGACAACTGTCCGCGACGTCGCCCAACAAGAACGACGACCGTGACAACGTGAAGCGCCCGGCCTCGATCTTCGAAAGATCGAGAACGTCATTCACCAGCTCCAGCAGGTGCTGCCCGCTGCTGTGAATCGCGGCGGCGTACTCGATGTACTTGTCGGACCCCAATGGCCCAAGGATCTGCTGATGCATCGAATCGGAAAATCCGAGAATCGCATTCAACGGCGTCCGGATTTCGTGGCTCATGTTGGCCAAAAACTCGGACTTCGCGCGGCTTGCCTCTTCCGCGCGTTCGCTCTGCAGACGAAGTTGCGCCTCGCTCTCGCGCAGTGCCATCTCCGTTCGGACCTTTTCGGTGATATTCGTTCCGGAACCGCGGTAGCCCTTGAACTGTCCCATCTCGTCGAAGACAGGTTTGCCGCTGATCGAAAGATAGTGATATCCGCCCTCGCCGTCCGGACGTGGATGGCGGAAATCCTGGAACGGCTGGTGCGCTTCCAGCGTCGCGATATGGTGTTCCCAATCGGTAACGGTCGTCGTCCCGCCCAGCACGGTGTCGTTCTCCGCAAGAAGCTCGGTTCGGGTCTTACCCAGCAAATACTCGGGCTGAACCCCGCTCGCCTCGTAAAAACGTTCGGAGAAATAGCTGAAGCGTAATTTCTCATCCATTTCCCAGAACCAGTCGGTTGCCGCTTCGGCAAAATCCCGGAACCGCTGTTCGCTCTTCGCCAGCGCTTCCTCGGTTTCCTTCTGCGCCGAGATGTCGATCAGATACCCGCTCAGCAGGGTCGGCCCCTCGTCGTCGCAATGAACCGTCACGATGTCGCGCACCCAAACGACGCGTCCGTCCTGGGCGATCATGCGATACTCGAAGTCGTGATCCTGCGATTGGGCGGTTAGAGCCTCGCAATAGTCCATGGCCCATTGACGATCCTTCGGATGCACTCTTTCAGACCAAAATTTTTCGGCGTACCAATCCTCCTGCGGGTATCCGAACAAGGCTTCGACTTGGGGTGAGACATATGTAAACCGCCAACTGGGCAACTCCATTTCCCAAGCGATGACATCGGTGGTGGCGACAAGCCGGCGGCTGCGTTCTTCACTCTTGGCGAGTTGTTCGTGCAGTCGGTCGCGGTCATAGTCCGCGCCGATCCGTTGACAAACGATCCGGAAAAACGCCCTTAGGACATCGTCGGTTTGTCGCGGTTGGCTGTCATTTACGAAAACATGACCGAGCGGCCGCCCAACCCCGTCGTGGAAAACCTGCGCGTAATAGAAGGCGGTATCGCCGCCACCGACCGTCGGGTCGGCAGGAAACCGGTCCGCGATGTCGCCGCCGAGTTCGCAGTAGGTGTCGTGCTCGGGCAGGTATAACGACGCACACACCGACGCCTCAACGGCAAATTGCGTGAGCGGCTGGTCGTCATCGTTCACCCTGTGTGCGGCCAACTCGATGGATTCGCCGTCCGCCGACAAGATCGCAATCCCAGCGCCGCGGCATTGCGAACCAATAGCCAACGCCTTCACAGCGGCGTCCAGGAAGGACGATCCGGGCCGTGTCTCCGCCGACAAGAGGGTGATCGCCAGGTCCACTGTGCGATAGGTCATAAATGCGTCTCAACCGAAATGATCGGCAATTCTCATCCTCAACGTACGGTAGATATATTGAGAACCCCTTAATTGCCCCAATCTCCCAAGTGCTTAGAAATACGGCGCCTCGTTTCGTGCAAATCGTGTAAATCGATAGCCGGGGATCGGTATAGGAGTTGGTAAATCCCCGGTGCATATGCACGGAAATCACTGAAACCATTGCAAAACCAGCAAAGTTTGGGCTACATAGTCGCCGAGATATCGGCAGATGAGGCGCGCATCTCACATTTCGGCGTCCTCGGCGGTCCGTAGGCAATTTCAGCCCGGCAACAGCTGCACAATTGGACAATGGCGTTTAATTTTTCCCATCTCCGCGTCTTGATCGTCGACGACAATGATTTCATGCATGAGATCATGCGCGAGCTCCTGAAAGCTCTCGATTTTTCGGCGGATAACTTAAAGTTCGCGACCGACGGCGAGCAAGCCTTGCATATCCTGCAGCATAGCCCGCTCGACCTGGTCGTTTGCGATCTCAACATGAAACCCATGAACGGCAAGGAATTCACCAGCCGTGTGCGCCGGGAAGAAAACAGCCCCAACCCGTTCATTCCCATCGTCATCTGCACGGGCCACGCCGAAGCGAACCATATCCTCGACGCGCGGGACTGCGGCGCCAACGAAATCCTGCGCAAACCGGTAAACGCCCAGTCGATCTATAGCCGAATTCGCGCAATAATCGAATCGCCGCGCCCCTATGTCCGCACGGAAACATTCGTAGGACCCGACCGACGCCGTCAGGATTTGCCCTATTCCGGCGTGGACCGGCGCATGTCCACAGCGGAAATCGGCTAACGCCGACGCTCCAACCACTCTCCGGCCGCGCAAGCATGCCTTTGCCATTTGCCGGGCATATGCAAGGATTTGCTGCCTTAACAGGTTGTTAACGCGATGCTCGATATCGTCTTTCCGCTCGAACGGACTTTGGTATCGACGGGGATGGCGGACAGGCGGATGCGAACTGATCTACGACATGAATATTTGATCGCAAGCAATTGCGGTACAAATCGAATTGGGAAATACGGCGCCCTTATCGCGATCGTACTTTCGCTGATGCTTCAAGCATGCGGCAGCAGCGAAACCCACCGCCCGCAGGTTACCGCGCCAAGCAAGAATTACGCGAGCAGACCCCCGGTCTCCCGATCCGCGCCCCCTGCGACCGCGCCGAAGCGGCAGCGCGGCGTGCAATACGATATCGTCGGGACGGCGTCCTGGTATGGCGGTAAGTTCCATGGCCGGCGTACCGCGAACGGGGAGGTCTACAATATGAACCAGCTAACCGCGGCCCACCCGACCCTACCCTTCAACACCTGGGTGGATATTACGAATCTTCGAAACGGCCGTACCGTCACGCTACGGATCAACGATCGCGGCCCCTTCATCAAGGGCCGGGTCATCGATGTCTCGCGGCGCGCGGCCAAAAAGCTCGGCTTCATGAACGACGGGATTACGCGGGTCGGCATAAAGATTCGCCGACCGTCGCGCGGATAGGCGCGTCGTTAGACACGCCGCGCGCACACCAAGGCGCCGTCGGCGGCAACCTCGCAACACCATGACGGCGGCACGACCGAAGTCCCGCCGGCTTCTTCCACGATGGCCGGCCCGGTCACAGACAACCCGGCCGGCATCGCGTCGCGCCGATACACCGGGCACCCGACCCATTCGCCGAACCACACCTGCCGCCGTTCCAGAACGGGGTCCCCATCCAAAACGGGGGCCATCACGATCTCCGGCTTGTCCACCGAACCGATCGACACCAGTCGGACGTTGACGATTTCCGCGTCGTTCGCCGGATCTTCGTAGCCGAACGTCTCGGCATGACGCGCATCGAACGCGGCACGCAATGGCGTCCAATCCACATACCCGTCGGCCCACAAGATCGGCAAAGTGAAGGATTGCCCGACATAGCGCATGTCGAGCGTGACCGTGTGGCGATGACGCTCCACGGCAACGCCATCCGCCGTAAGGGCCGCCGTGGCCCGGCCGATCAATGCCTCGATTTCCGTGTTCAGTGCATCGACGGGCAACGACGACAGGCGCCCGCCCCACGCCGATACGAAGTCGCAGCGCATATCCGCCAGCATCTGGCCCAGCGCCGATAGATGCCCTGGAAACCGCGGGATCACAACTTTCGGGATGGCCAATTCGTCCGCGACGAAGAATACATGCATCGGCCCCGCACCGCCGAATCCGACGAGCGCGAAATCGCGGGGATCGAATCCGCGATGGACCGAGACCTCGCGCACCGCCCCCGCCATTTTCGCGACGGCGATCCGCAAGGCACTGTCCGCCAAGGCGACCACGTCGTCGACGCCCAGCTCACGCGCCACCGCCTGGAACGCAACGTCAGCGCGATCCCGGTCCAGAATCAATCCCCCGCTTAAGGCACGGTCCGTCGGCAAACGGCCCAACAGAAGATTGGCGTCCGAGATGGTCGGATCGACACCGCCCCGGCCGTAGCAGGCGGGTCCGGGCATTGCTCCCGCACTCTGCGGACCGATCTCCAGCGTGCCGTCCTGCTGTACATGCACGATGCTGCCGCCACCGGCGCCGATGGTGTGTATATCGAGCTGCGGCATCTGCAGCGGATAGGCGTCGATCTGATTGTCATGCGACATGCGCGGCTCGCGGCCGTGGACCAGCGCCACATCGGTACTGGTGCCGCCCATGTCGAAGGTGATGCAGTCGTCGATATCCAGGGCGGCCACACCGTGACAAACGCCGGTAACACCGCCGACCGGCCCCGATAGGAACGTTCCCGCAACGCGTTTGGCGGCGGTTTCGATAGTCATCGCGCCGCCGTTCGATCCCATGATGTTGACGTCCGCCGACAACCCGCGCTCGGACAGCGCCGCGGTCAACGTGTCCAGATAACCGGCCATCACCGGCGTAAGGTAGGCGTTGAGCACACAGGTCGACGTGCGTTCGAACTCGCCGCGTTCGGGCACCAAGGCGGTGGATTGCGAGACCGGCACACCGGGCAGCAGGGTGCGTAGCACCTCGACCGCAGCAGCCTCGTTTTCGTCGTTGCGGTAGCTGTTGAGGAAACAAACGGCAACAGTCTCGATCCCGGCCCCGCGCAGCGCGTCCGCGAGCCGCCGGAGATCATCCTCCGCCACCGCCCGCAGCACCGACCCGTCCGCCGCGACCCGTTCCGGCACTTCGAGACGGTGTTCGCGCTCGACGATCGGCCGGGGCCGGACCCATGCCGCATCGAACAATCCGCCGGTCAACCGCCGGGTCTTGCCAATTTCAAGGACGTCGCGAAATCCTTCGGTCGTGACCAGCCCGGTTTTCGCCCCCTTGCGCTCCAACAGGGCATTCGTGGCGATCGTCGTGCCATGGACAAAAGCCGTCACCGCCGCACCGTCGATCCCCAACGCCGCCAAGGCATCCAACACGCCGCGCCACTGCTCGCCAGGAAAGGACGGCACCTTGGCTTGCAGGATATGTCCGCTTGCCCGGTCATAGGCCAACACATCCGTGAAAGTACCGCCGACATCGATGCCGACCAGATGGGCACCGGCGGTCATGCCACGGCAGCCTTGAGCCGGGTAAATCGAACCGCTTCGCCGGCATTTACCGCCAACGCCGCGACGCCATCGGGGCCAAGCGCGATAGCCTCTTTTGGCGCGGAAGGATCGACCTTGACCCATCCGCGCAAAGACGCCCCGCCTCGGGAAATGATTTCGACGATATCGCCCTGTCCCACCGCCAGGTCGGCGGCAAGCGACGGCGCAAGGACGATCAACCGACGGGGACCATCCCAGGAGTCCCGATTGGCGGCCTCCACGGTCAAGTCGATCCGCGCCGCCCGCAGCATCGCGCGTTCCGCCTCCGTCGCCTCCGCGTCGACGCGCAATTGATCGTCGAACCGCACGCCGTATCGCGTTTCGGCCTCGTCGGCGGATATATAGCTATGTACGACATCTTCGGCGACACGCGACGGATCGCGTTCCAGCGGATCGCCATAGCCGCCACCGCCGGACGACTCCATGCGAACCACATCCCCGGCTCGCATCTCGAACCCGGCGACCTTGCCGGGCATCGGCGACGGCTCTACTACCGCCCCATCGCGGATTACGGTGAACCGGTTGGGCGACCCGCTCCCCCCGCCGGCGACCCCGAACGGCGGGATGATATTCTTGTCGGACAGCACCGATAGGCTCGCCGTATCCGACAGAACCTTGATCTCGCGCCGCATCCCCAAACCGCCGCGAAACGTCCCGTCCCCACAAGAACCGTCGCGCAAACCGTAGTATTCGACCCGCAGTGGGCATTGCGCCTCGATCACCTCGGCGGACTGGACGGAATTGAAATCGCCCTCGGGAAAGGCCCGCGCCGCGTGGTTGCCGTCGACGCCCCGACAACCGCCGGTTCCGCCGGCCGGATATTCGTAGCACAGGTAGATATCGCCGCGATCCGGTTGCGGCCCGGAAATGTAGACGTGGTTGCCGCCGCCCTTAAGGTCGCCGACCAGCTTGTCCGGTGCCGCCTGCCCCAAAGCCGCTACCACGAGCCCGCAGATCAAGGCCCGACATTCGACCATGCCGCCACAGGGTGCGGGCAGCCGCGCATTGAGAAAACTGCCCACCGGATTGATCACCTCGATCGGAAGAAAGGAACCCTGGTTGACCGGCGTATGCGGGTCCAGGAAGGATTTCACGATGCTGCCGACGCCGTTGAACGCCATTGCGGGGCCGACATTCGTAGGGCCGCCGGTCTGCGGCGACGAACCGGTGAAGTCGGCGATCAACCGGTCGCCGTCTACGGTGAGTCTCAAGCGTCCTATCAACGGCTCGGGACTGTTGCCGTCTCCTTCGATATACCCTTCTCCATGGTAGACGCCGTCCGGCAACGCGGCGACACGCTCACGCATGACGGCGGCGGACCGGGCGATCAGTTCCTCGACCGATCCGATCAAGGCATCCCCGCCGAACCGCGCGAAGAGGCGTTGCAGATGCTCGGCCGCCTTGCGGCTGGTGCCCAGCATGGTGTTGAAGTCGCCCTTCCGTTCATGGGTGACCCGCATGTTGTCGAACAGCAGCGTCAGATAAGCCTCGTTCATCTTGCCGCGCTCGCAGATGCGGGTCGGCGTGATGCGCAGCCCTTCCTGATAGATCTCCTTTGCCCGGCCCGACAGGCTGCCGGGCGTCATGCCGCCGACATCGCCCCAATGGCAACGGGTCGCGACGAACAGCGCCAGCGTGGCACCGTTGAACACGGGATACAGCATCAGCACGTCGTTCAGATGCGTCCCGCCGGTATACGGATCGTTATGCAGGAAGATATCGCCATCGTGGATATCATCGCCGAACGCCTTGACCACCTCGGCCGTCGAGTACGGTACCGCGAAGATATGGATCGGACTGTCGTCCAGCGATTGCGCGACGAGACGCCCATCCGCGGTCACCAGCGCACAGGAAAAGTCGTGGCCTTCATAGATGATCGACGAATAGGACGAATGGATCACATTCGCCCGCATTTCATTGACCACGGCGACGAGGGATTCACGTACCAACTCCAGCGTGCCGAGATCACGCATCGGCTATGGCCTCGTCCGGCTGACGGTTTGGATCACGTCACGCCTGTTTGCGAACGCGTTTGGGACAGGGCCGCTGGACCTTGGCGTCCGGATCGAACTCCGACCGGTCGATATGCGCCAGCGTCTTGCCGTAGATGTGCAGCGATAACGACGTCTTCGCGCTTTCGTTCCGGACGCTGTGGATATCGTCGGGCAGGAAGGCGATGATCTCGCCCGGGCCGACCGAGACCTCGTTCTGCACCGCAAGCTCCGCATAGCCGGGTTTCGTGCCATCGTCTTCGCGGCGCCAGTTTACGTTTACCTCATCGCCGTCGAGCCCGACGACCACGCCCCAGGTTTGATGGTCGTGCGGCGCCACGCCCCGGCCGGGCAACCAGGCGATCGCCTCGACCAATAGCGTGTGATCCGATTCCTCGTGCAACACGGTTATCCCGAATCCTTGATCCGGATCGCACTCGTAGAACGACTCCTGAATCCATCCCGGTTCGGCCGCTATGCGCCGGGCCAGCGGAATGACCTGTTGGATGATCTTCTTGTCGTCATCGGTGTCGGCGACGACGGCGCGCATCTCATTGACGAGGGTTTCGACGGAATACTCGGCGTTGGCCACGGCGCGTGTTCTCCCTGCTTAGGATCGGGCAAGACTTTACCCATCAACAATTCTGTTGATTCACGCCACCACTGACAAGCGCCCTTGGCGGAAATCTCCGAAAAGTCGGTTTATCGGCTGTAGAAGCCGCCCGAATGCCGACGCCAATCCACCGCGTTGCCGGACAACACCATGATACGACCCAGATCGACATCACCCAGGAAGCATTGCGCCATGATATGGCCGCCAGCACGCAAGCCATGGTCTTCGCACCGAACCTCCTTGTTCGAGACAACGGTGCGAAGATAGCTTTTGGCCGTGCTGCCGGCGCGCGTTGTCATCTCCGGTGCGTCAATGCCCCAAAGACGGATCGGTTTGCCGGCAACGACGATCGAATCGCCGTCGATAATGGTCGGACGCCCCTCCAGCGTCTCCGCCTGTACTGCTGCCAACGGCAGACAGATCGCAAGCAGAACAAATAGCCCCCGTATCATGCGGAAATGCTACGCAATCCACGCAATCAAGTCATTGTTCTTGTTTAGAATTTTTAGGAAAATGCAAGCGAAATGCTGGCAATTTCCGGCAGAAATCCGCGCATGTGCTAGGCACAGAGTGCGGTCAACGCCCGCACGTCATCAACGTTATCGAGTGTCCAGATCAACTCGCAAAGCGCACCGGCGCGGTCGGCGCCGATGACCGGCGATGCGTTGGCCAGGAACTTTGCTTCCATCGCCTCGTCCGTCATGGGGTTGCCCACCGTTCCACTCGCGTGCTCGACGAAGGTTTCGTGCTTTTCACCGGAAGACGTGATGACGGTCGCCCGCGCCTGATCCTTCTGCAGCGCCTCATCGGTCGCCACGGCGACCTTGCGCCGAAGCGCGATCGCGTCCTCGGAGGTTGCCCGCGCGTCGCTGAACTGGGCGATCCCCGCGGCCCGGTCGAGGAAGGATACCGCCGCGGTGTGCGTCAGACTGAACTTGGATTTCAGACCCGTCTGCGGTTCTTCCACACCGGTGATCGTAACCGCATGCGGATGAACCCGCAGTTCGACAGACGCCACATCGGCGGCATCGACGCCAGACGTCTTGCCAAGCTCCACCATGGCGTCGATGGTCGGATGCAGGACGATACCGCAGGCATAGGGCTTGTGCCCGTTTCGGGTGATTTCCCATCGGTCGCCCAACCCGTCGAGAATCCGGTCCTGATCGGTTTCCGTGCTGTAAATCCGGCAGAATCCCTTCTTGCCTTCCAAAATCTCGCCACTGCTGTCGAAATCGCGCTCGGCCAGCAACCCTGCCAGCACACCGTTGTATCCCGCCTTTCCGGCGTGGAACGACTTGCACATGGTGCCGCGGTTCTGCTGCATGCCGGCGGCCTGCGTGGTCGCAATTCCCAAAGCATGGACAGTGCGCTGCACATCCAACCCGAGAAGCCGCGCGGACGCCGCACCGGCCGCGATGGATCCGAGCGTCCCCGTCAAATGCCAGCCCCCGTTGTGATGTTCCGGCGCGGCCTGACCGGCCCGTACGCCCGCTTCGAAACCCGCGGCATAGGCCACGATAAGCGTTGCGCCATCGACCGCCTTGCGATCCGCCAGGGCGAAAAGCGCCGACAGGATCGGCGAACTGGCATGCAGGACGACGCCCGCCATATGGGTATCGTCGAAGTCCAGCATGTGGCCCATCTGCCCATTGGCAATCGGCGCGTCTAGAACGCCAAGTTTCAGTTTTCGCCCGAATACGGTGGCTTGCGGCTTTCCGCTGACCTCTTCGAGGACGGACAGCAATTTGGTGATGGTGGGATGATCACTCCCGGAGAGGGCACAGCCGATCCAGTCAAGGACTCCGCGCCGCGCTGCCCGGACCGCCTCATCCGACAAATCTTCCAGCCGCAGCGGCGACAAAAACGCACATAAATCCTGGGTGATATTCAGATCGAGGTCTGCGGCACCATAGTCAGCCATTTTATGTTCCTCTCTTTCTTGGCGATCGATGTGATGGAAACTATACATCGCTGCCCGCCACCGGAAACCGGCAACTATCCGCAGGTGCCCAGACTGTCCTAGAATGCGCGGCCTAGGAGATCAACCATGCACACTGTCGGAACATTCGACTATATCGTCGTCGGCGCGGGATCGGCGGGATGCGTCCTCGCCAACCGCTTGAGCGAAGATCCCGATACATCGGTGTTGCTGCTGGAGGCCGGCGGCAACGACAATTACATCTGGATTCACATCCCGGTGGGCTACCTGTATTGCATGGGCAATCCCCGCACCGACTGGGGGTTCGAGACCGAAGCCGAGACCGGGTTGAACGGGCGCTCGCTCGCCTATCCGCGCGGCAAGGTCCTCGGTGGCTGTTCGTCGATCAACGGCATGATCTATATGCGCGGCCAGTCGCTCGACTACGATCAATGGCGGCAACTGGGCAATGCGGGCTGGGGCTGGGACGACGTGCTGCCCTTCTTCAAGAAGAGCGAGGACCACTACGCCGGCGCCGACGGGATTCACGGCAGCGGCGGCGAATGGCGGGTCGAGGAACAGCGGCTGTCCTGGGAAATCCTGGACGCCTTTCGCGAGGCCTGCGATCTTGAAGGCATCCCGAAGATCCGCGATTTCAACGGCGGCAACAATTTCGGATGCGCCTATTTTCAGGTCAATCAGCGGCGCGGCTGGCGCTGGAACACGGCGAAGGGATTCCTGAAACCCGCCCGGGAACGCCCGAATCTCAACGTCATGACCCATGCCCAGGCCGACCGGCTGTTGCTGGACGGCAAGCGCACGACCGGCATCCAATTCGATCGCAAGGGCGTCCCCTGCGAGGCGCACGCGCGGCGCGAGGTGGTTCTCGCCGCCGGCGCCATCGGATCGCCACAGTTGCTGCAGCTTTCCGGGATCGGACCCGGCAAGGTCATTTCGGCGCACGGTATCGATCCCGTACACGACCTGCCCGGTGTCGGTGAAAACTTGCAAGACCATCTACAAATCCGCTGCGCCTATAAGGTCAGCGGCGTGAAGACGCTGAACGAGCGCGCGAACAGCATCACCGGCAAGGTCGGCATCGCGATGGAGTATCTGTTAAACCGCTCCGGTCCGATGTCGATGGCGCCAAGCCAACTCGGCGCTTTCGCGAAATCGGATCCGGCGTTGGAGATGCCGGATTTGCAATATCACGTCCAACCGCTGACGCTGGAGAAGTTCGGCGACCCGCTTCATCCCTTCCCCGCCTTCACCGCCAGCGTCTGCAACTTGCGGCCGGAAAGCCGCGGCACCGTGCACCTGAAATCGCCCGACCCGCGCGTCCAACCGGCGATCCAGCCGAACTACCTTTCGGCCGACCATGACCGCCGGACCGCCGCCGCCGCCGTCCGTTTGACCCGCCGGATCGTCGCGCAGGCGCCGTTGGCGAAATACCGTCCCGAAGAATTCAAACCCGGCCCCAGCTACGAGACGGACGACGACCTCGCCCGCGGCGCCGGCGACATCTCCACCACGATCTTTCACCCTGTCGGCACAGCCAAGATGGGCCAGGACGACATGGCCGTGGTCGACGAAAGGCTCCGTGTCCGTGGCATGACGGGCCTAAGAGTGGTCGACGCCTCCGTCATGCCGACCATTACGTCGGGAAACACCAACGCACCGGTCATTATGATCGCTGAAAAGGCGTCAGAGATGATCAAGCAGGATTCGGCGGCCTAGTTGGCCCTCACCGGGTTTGCGCGGCCGTGTCGCTGTGTCTCCCGGATGCAGCCACGAATCCAGATGCTACAAATAGTTGCGTAGCGTCGAAGTTCCTATCGTAGTTAATCATGCATTAACGAAGTAGGCCGTATCGTACGCCCTGCTTCGTGAGGGCATGGGTAAATGACGGTCCTGCAAAAAGAAATCCGCACGGGAATCGCACAAAAGGTTCCGAATCCGACGATCCAGGGCCTTTACCGGAACTGGCAGTCGTTGTGCGTGGACGGCCGTATGCCCTCCCCGGGGGATCTCAACCCCGCCAAACTCGATTGGTGCGACCAAAACCTGATGCTGCTGCGGCGCCTCGATGATGGCGATTTCGAATATCTCTACTACGGGCTTGCGATCTCCTCGATCTCGAAATTCGATATGACCGGAAAGCGCGTGTCCGATTTCGACAGCGAAGTCGGCGAGTTCTTCCGCCAAAAATACATTGAATGCCTGGAGACGCGCCGACCGATCTATACAAAACATCACGGTCAGCATGCCGTCGCCGTGACCAGTTGGGAACGGCTGTTGATGCCGCTGGAGAGCGACACCGGCGAGTCCTACGTCCTAGCGTATAACCAACCGATCGAGCTACGCCATGAGCTTCTCGAAAGCGTGCTGGATTCCTCGACAAACGGTATCGTCTTCTATCGCGCCGAACGGAACGATGACGGCGAACTGACCAGCTTCGAAGTCGCGACGATGAACCAAGCGGCGGAAGATATCCCGCTCTCCGGGACGGATACGTTGAAGGAAACGCACCTTTCCGCCACCACGAACTCGAAATTGTTTGGCCGGCTGCGGGACGTCGTTGAAACCGGAGACCCGCAAAGCTTCGAATTCGACACGGGATTTCACGGCATTGTTCTCAGCTACCGGATCAATGCAGCCAAGACGGGCGACGGCGTCACGGTCACGTTCACCGATATCACCGAACTGGTCCGCCAGGCCCTGCAGGCGCGGACGCTGAACGTGGAGCTCGGCGAGAAGGCGACCGCCCTCGAGGAGTTGATCACCGCACTACAGGCGGAAGTCGCGGCCCGGAAACAGGCCGAAAACAAACTCGCCGTCGCCGCACAGGAATTGCGCCGGTCGAACCTCGAGTTGGAGGAATATGCTTCCCGCGCGTCGCACGATCTGCGGGGGCCGCTGCGCAGCCTAAAGGAAGTCATCAGTTGGGTTGTCGAAGACATCGGCAACGAGAACGACGCGCATACCGCGGACAACCTAAAGCTTATGGACCGTATGACCGACCGGATGGACGCCTTGGTCACCAGCTTGCTGGATTACGCGCGCGCCGGCCAAACGAAGCAGACCGTCACCACGGTGGACTGCGGCGCGCTGTTCCGGGAATTGTTTGATATGACGGTCGGATCGCGAAAATTCAAACTCACGCTGCATGGCGAAATGCCGATACTGGAAACCGCTCGCACGCCACTGGAGCAGGTCTTCCGCAACCTGTTCGAGAACGCGATCAAGCACCACGACCGGGACACCGGCGCGATCGACATTTCTGTGCGCGAAACCACGGCGTTCTACGACTTTTCGGTTTCCGACGATGGGCCCGGTGTTCCCGCGGAACATCAAGACCGCGTCTTCGAAATGTTCCAGACCCTGCGGCCGCGTGACGATGTCGAGGGCAGCGGCATGGGGCTCGCGCTGGTCAAGAAGATCGTCAACGCGAAAGGCGGGGAAATCTGTATCGAATCAATCGAAGGTGCACGCGGCACCAGCTTTCACTTCCAATGGCCGAAAGAATGGACCGCGTCCAATGGTTTCGAGGCGACGCTCGAACCGGCCCAGGAGTCCAATGTTGGCTTGATGGGTGCGGTCGACGCCCTCTCCGCGCAATTGGCCGTTTCATCGGCAAAAGACCAAATCGACGTCCGGAAAGGATTCCAATGAAAACGCGTGTACTTGTTATCGACGACGACGAAATCGATCGGACGGCCCTGAAGCGCAAACTCAAGAAGTGGCGCCGGCGCATCACCTTTCTAGAGGCCAAGGACCGTGACGAAGCCCTTCGGATCGTGAACGAGGAATCCCCCGATGTGATTTTCTGCGACTGGGCCTTGGCCCCGTATCGCGACGGGTTGGAATTCGTCAGTTGGGTGCGCGAGCACGAAGCGGATAACGATAACGCCACGCCGATCGTTATCGTATCCGGCTATCTCGATGAAACACTGGTATCGGACTCTATGCGTTGCGGCGCCAATGCCGCCCTCGAAAAACCGGTGGACCCGGAACAACTTCGATGGACGATGGACGACCTCGGCCTATAGGCGGACGTCACTCCCACGGAAACAGGGAAACGTGTATCACGCCTTCACTGGCGCCCACGGCCTTGATGGCCTTGTCCGTATCCTTCAACCCGTACCGGTGAGTCGTGATCAGATCGAGCGGGAATCGGTCCGACGTAAGTTGTTCCAGCGCCAATTCGCAGGACTGATAGTTATGCCCCCGCGCGCTCTTGATTGTGATGTATTTGTTGGTGACCTTGCCTACCGGGAAATCGGGAAAGGTCTGCAACTCGCCCTGCAGCAATAGCGTACCGCCCTTGCGCTTCAATGAATCGATACCAAGCGGGATCGGTTTCGTGCCGCCGCCCGCGGTACAATCCAACGCCACATCGACGCCATCGCCGCCGGTTATGTCCATGATCCGCTCGAGCGGGTCTTCCCGGTCCACGTTGATCACATGATCGGCCCCGAGCTCCTGCGCCACGTGCAGGCGCGCCTCGTCTTTGTCCGTGCCCGTGACGATGATCAGCGACGCACCCGCCTGACGGCATGCAACGGTCTGCGACAAGCCCTGCTGCCCCGGTCCCTGGACCAGCACGGCCGAATTGTAGCCGACCTCGCAATCGAACAACGCCCATTGAACGCCATTGGCCATCGGCGTGACGATGCTCGCCAGTTCCGGCGTTATACCCCGCGGCACCTTATGCACGATCGCGTTCCAGGGCAGGTACATGTATTGCGAAAACCCGCCCCAAAGATAAGGCGGGTTGTCCGACGTGGTATAGCCGTACCGCCGTGCCTCGGGATTGCGGCGCCAATCGGTGGCGGCGCATAGCCGGTAATCGCCCTGATGGCACCATTCGCATTGCAGACACGGCAGGTAATGCTCGACGAAGACGAGATCGCCTTCCTTCACCCCCTTGCGTTCCTGGAAGGTGCGCCGCGCCTTGACGATCGTGCCGATATTCTCGTGCCCCATGATGACCGGCGAGTCGATCGGCGGTTTGGCGTAGAATTTTACATCCGTGCCGCAAATACCAGCCGCTTCCATGCGCAGGAGCGCACCGTCTTCGGGAATATCGGGCATCGGAAACTCGCGCAATTCGGTCTGATGCGCGCCTGTCCGGACCGCCGCCAACACTTGTTCCGCCATGATCGATGCCTCTTCAAATGACCCGTCCGGTCATTCTAGTACGAGATGCGATCGAGCGAGAAACGGCGATTAAGGCGCGATCAGCACACGGCCGCCGCTTACCGTCACCGCATAGGTCTTGATCGGGACATAGCAGGGCGGCTTCACGACCTCCCCGGTGCGGATGTCGAAACATCCCGCATGGAAATCGCACTCGACCACGAATCCGTCTAAGAAGCCTTCCGACAATGAGCCGGGACCGTGGGTGCAAAGGTCGTCCGTCACATAGAATTCGCCATCGACATGGTACACCGCGACGGTGAGGTCGCCCGCCTCGACCTTCAACGCCTCGCCGTCGCCGACATCCGCCGTCGCACATAGGTCGATCAACGTCTCCGCCTTGCTCATTCCCGATATCCCCGCTTTGCGCCGCAACCGCGCGAACTCGCCCAACCGCATGGGTTTTGCCATAATCGGACGCACGATCCGCATGGCAACACCACCGACCCGTTATTATCGGACATGTGGTTGCGGTCAAGCTGACAGCCTTCCGGCGGAATCCGTATGCCGGAACCGAACGAGAGAGATACCCATGCTGCGCAACGACGTGAACGACCTTCTGACCCAAACCGGCCCGGGAACGCCCATGGGCGACATGTTCCGCCGGTACTGGTTGCCGGTGCTCCTGGCGGAGGAACTGCCGGAGAACGACTGCCCGCCCGTGCGTGTTCAGTTGCTTTCGGAGCGTTTGATCGCCTTTCGCGATACCGGCGGCCAATACGGTCTGATCGATGAATTCTGTGCCCACCGGCGGGTCTCGCTCTGGTTCGGCCGCAACGAGGAGCACGGCATCCGCTGCCCCTATCACGGCTGGAAATACGACGTGACGGGGCAATGCGTCGACGTGCCGTCCGAACCGGTGGAAAGCGGGTTCTGCGACAGGATTAAGCTCACCGCCTATCCACTTGTAAAAATTGGCGACATTCTCTGGGCCTACATGGGTCCCAAGGAACACCAGCCACCCCTGCCTGAATGGGAATTCGCCCTTGTGCCGCCGGAACAGACCTACACGTCCAAACGCCTGCAGGAATGCAATTGGCTGCAGGCGATGGAGGGCGGCATCGATTCGAGCCATGTCTCCTGGCTGCACGGATCCAGCCTGAAGGCCGATCCGCTTTTCGTGGCGTCGAAAGGCAACGACTACAACCTCAACGACGCCAAACCGATGTTCGACGTCGTCGAAAATGACGGCGGCTTGTTCATCGGAGCCCGGCGGAACGCGGAGGACGGAAAATACTATTGGCGAATCACCCCCTGGGTCATGCCGTGCTTCACCATGATCCCGCCGCGCGCCGATCATCCGATCCATGGCCATTTCTGGACCCCGATCGACGACGAAAATTGCTGGGCCTGGAGCTACGACTTTCATCCGGTCCGCGCGCTGACGCCGGAAGAGCGCCAAGCAATGATCGACGGGCACGGAATCCATTCCAAGAATATTCCGGGCACGTACCGACCGGTCGCCAACAGGGACAACGACTACCTGATCGACCGCGCCGCGCAGAAGGCCGGCACCACCTATAGCGGCGTCGAAGGGATCGCCATCCAGGACGCATCGCTGCAGGAGAGTATGGGGCCGATCGTCGACCGCTCGAGGGAGAATCTGGTTTCGACCGACAACGGCATCATCATGGCGCGACGGCGGTTACAGAAGGCCGCCATCGCCCTGCGCGACGAAGGCATTTCCCCGCCGGGGGTCGATCCGGCGCATCAACGCGTCCGGTCCGCCGCGGTCGTCCTGCCGCCGGACCAGGCCTTCCAGGAGGCCTGCCGCGAGGAACTGACCGCCCGGCCGGGCGTGGCGATGGCGACTGTCTAACCTGACGCTATGCCAGATGATTTTCTTTCGGCGCAATATGCCGCCGAAACGCTTCACGTTCCCCAAGGCGCTTCAGCCATGCCGCCAGTTGAGGCAACGCCGGACACGGCTGACCGAAGCAATACCAGCGGTAAACCGCTGCGCCCGGCGGGATATCGCCGATCGTGAAGCCCGCACCTGCCACATACGGCCGGTCGGCCAGATGCCGATCGAGAAGCTGGAGCCACGGCAGGATCGTGTCGCACGCCACGGCGACATTCTTCTCGCTTCGTTGATCGGCCGCCAACCGCACCAATTCCATCACGAGAATATGCAGGACGGGCTCCAGCCTGGCGCCGGTCCATTCCATCCATTGGCTGGCAAGTCCGAGGGTTTCGAGACTATCGCCATAAAGTTTTTTCGGC
Source organism: Alphaproteobacteria bacterium (assembly GCA_965228425.1). Classification (GTDB taxonomy): domain Bacteria; phylum Pseudomonadota; class Alphaproteobacteria; order UBA8366; family UBA8366; genus JAJFJD01. Next base: position 3,610,021 of record OZ245815.1, read on the forward strand.
GCATATTTCTGCGCCAGATAGCGGACGATGACATTCGATTCCCAGAGCACGAACCCCTCGTCATCTATCGTCGGAACCGTCCCGTTCGGGTTCATCTTCCGATATTCCGGTGTATCGACGACACCGTATGCCTCGCCGCCGCCCGAGACATGACCGTCCGGCCCCATGGTCGCGCTGGCGAGAATCAACTCGAACGGCAGACCGGCTTCGGCACAGGCCCATAAAACGCGCTGCGTGTGGATAGAGTTGGGACGCCCCCAAATCCGGAGTGTCATTTTCTCGACCTTTCGATGATTTGGGCCGCGCGACGAAATCTCGGAAATCTAAGTGCTCGATCGAGTGGCATCGAAACTTCCCGCCGGTACCGATTGCCAATCCACCCGAAAATCGACCGGCTGGGGCCGACGAATAGTCGTGGTTGTCCGCATTACCCCGTTCCGTCACCCGTTCTGCGAAAGGATCTCTTCACACCACCGTCACGCCCTTGGGATCGAAGTCGGGCGTTGGGTAGTGCGGGTCCATATCCTCCAACGTCAGGCGCACCAAGCGGGCGACCACGGCGTTGCGGTACCAGTTCCGGTCCGCCGGAATGACGAACCACGGCGCCCATGCCGTCGAGCAGCGTTCGAGCATGATCTCGAAGGCGTCTTGGTATTGATCCCAAAGCGCCCGTTCGTCCAAGTCCCGCTGATTGAATTTCCAGCGCTTTTCCGGAATATCGACCCGCTCTTGAAGCCTTTCCCGCTGTTCCTCCTTGGAAACCTGCAAATAGATTTTGACGATCCGGGTGCCGTAAGAACTGAGCAGTTTCTCGAATTCGTTGATCTGCCCGTACCGCGCCTCAAGGATTTCGTCGTCGACGAGGCCGTGCACCCGCACGACAAGGACATCTTCATAGTGCGATCGGTTGAAGATCGCGATTTCCCCCTTCGCCGGCACTTTCTGATGCACACGCCACAAAAAGTCGTGGGACAACTCTTCCGGTGTCGGTTTCTTGAAGCTGTGTGCGCGAATTCCCAACGGGTCGACCGGGCCAAAGACCTTGCGAATGGTCCCGTCTTTGCCGGCGGCGTCCGTCGCCTGGAATACGAGGAGAAGGGATTGTTCGCCCTCGGCGATGAGACGGTCCTGAAGTTTATCTATGGCCTCGGTGTCCTTGCGGAGCGACTTCTCGGCCGCGTCCCGATCTTCAAAGTAACTCGTATCCCTAAGATCATTCTTGGACAGATCGGGACGGGATTCCGGCGTAACCGCAAACATTTCGGCGAAGGTCTTTAGGCTCATAATTCGGCTCAATTCTCGCTTGGACGCTCTACTATGGCGTCAACGGACAGTGGGGATGATCGATACACGGATATGAATTCGCACTTTACTGCCAGGGACGGGCTTTCATTTCCACAAATTGGCCCTTTGATTGATCTAGGACCGACAGGACCGATTGACCGGCGCTGAGCGGAGATTTCCCGTCGCCGGAGACATCGACCCCTTTATCATAGCGGTATTCGGGTGTCGGTTTATTTTGTAGTGTGCGGTTGCTGTGATTTCCTTGGGTAGCAAATGCGGATATGAACCATTGGAATTCCACCCTTCGCATCCACGAAGCGATGATCGCGGAACAACACAATTCAAATCATAAAGTTAGCGGAGAATGACCCCGCCAAGCCAGACCGACTTGCTGACCGGCGTCTACACCCGGTTGCCGATCGCCCTTCAAAATGCGGCATTGACGGCGTTCGGTCACTATGTCCGAAAGACTCGGTACAATAGAGCCTACACGGACCTATTCAACGATGTCGTCGCGCGGGATTCCTGGCCTGCCGAGCGGCTCCGCGACTTTTTGAACCGCCGCGTTTCCGCTTTCGTGCACCATGCCGCGACCACCGTACCCTATTATCGCGGCCTGTTCGCCCGGGAAGGCATCGACCCGCGTTCGATAACCTCCATCGACGATTTATCCAATCTTCCTCTACTCGACAAACACACAGTCCAGGACCGACTGGCCGACTTCGTCTCGGAGGCGTTTCCGAGAAACCGGCTGCTGTCGAATGAAACGAGCGGCTCGACCGGCACGGGGCTGACGTTTTTCATGACGAGACAGGCCAACCGCGAACAATGGGCGGTTTGGTGGCGGCACAGGCTCCGCCATGGCATTACGCTCGGTACGCCTGCCGCAATATTCCGGGGGATCGCACTGGTTCCAATCGACCAAGATAGGCCACCATTTTGGCGCACCAACGGCGCGGAGAGCCAACTGTACGTCAGCGGGAATCACATAAACGAGGACACCGCCGGCCCAATTGTGGATGAGCTCAGCCGCCGAAACATACCTTGGCTGCACGGAAACCCTTCCGCGATATCCCTCTTGGCCTCCCTCATGATCGATGCGGGCCGGCGTCTCGATCATCCGCTCCGATGGATTACGCTCGGCTCCGAGCAAGTGCTGGATCATCAACGCGATAAAATCGAAACCGCGTTCGGGGTTCGGCCGACACAGCATTATGGGGTGGCCGAGGCAATCGGGAACATCTCGGAAGATCCGGACGGAGTTCTGTACGTTGACGAGGATTTCGCCGCGGTCGAGTTCCTGGAGACGAACGAACCCGGCGTCGCCGCCGTCATCGGAACGAACTTGTCGAATCCGGCATTTCCGCTCTTGCGCTACAAAGCAGAAGATACCGTTGAGGTCGACGGCGGCCGAGACCCGCGCGGACGGCGTCGCGTGGAGAGCATTAACGGCCGGACCGACGACTATATCCTCTTGCCCAACGGGTCGAAGATCGGGCGGCTGGATTTCCTCTTCAAAGGGCAGCGCAACGTTCGCGAGGCCCAAATTCGGCAAGCTCGCGTCGGCAGTCTGACCCTAAAGATTGTTCGGGGGCCGTCCTATTGCGATGAAGATGAAGCCAAAATTCAAGCGATCGCGCGGGCCCGGATCAGCGCGGATACAAAGATCGCGTTCGACTATGTCGATGCGATCGAGCGAACGAACCGCGGCAAGATGAACTTTGTCGTATCCGCGCTAAAAGACGGGAAGTTGTAACGCGTTGTTCGGCACCACGGAACGTCTCCCTCCTTACACACACCGGAGGATCATGCCGGGCTCAATACAGGTGAAAAGGATAGGTCACAGAGTGTTTCGAAAAATGGTCGGAGCGGCAGGATTTGAACCTACGACCCCTTCACCCCCAGTGAAGTGCGCTACCAGGCTGCGCTACGCTCCGTCCGACCTGAAATGCCCCCGCTCTGCAAGGGCGGCGGCACTCTAGCGCCGGGGATCGCCCGACGCAATCGGCGATTAGTCTCCGCCCTGTCCGGGCAGCATGCCGCGTAGGGCTGTCAATTCTTCGAGAATCGATTCCAGCTCGCGGCGTGTTTCAGGGCTGAGCTTTTTGGCCGCCGGTTCGACGGTCGACGATGCGGCGGACGCAACCGTTGCGGGCTTCGGCGCTGATTCCGCCGTGACGACCGCACCGCCCTGCGAAACGGTCGCTTGCTGCACCGGGGTCTCTTCCGGCTCGGCCGCCACCTCCGACGTCTCTTCAGCAGCCTTCAACACCGCCTTCACGCCGCTTTGCCGCAACAGCCGTTGCACGCCGCGGATCGTATATCCCTCGGTATAGAGAAGATCGCGAATGCGCCGCAGCAACGCGAGGTCTTCCGGGCGGTAGTACCGCCGTCCCCCGCCGCGTTTCAACGGCTTTACCTGGCTGAATTTGGTTTCCCAAAACCGCAGCACATGCTGCGGCACATCGAGTTCATCCGACACTTCGCTTATCGTGCGGAAAGCGGATGCCGATTTCGCCGATTGTCCTCGCCGAGAGCCGGATTCAGACACTTGGTCCATCCTCAGGACTCAACATTCCCTTCGATTTTATCGAGACTTCGATTGATCCGATTCTTCAAAACGTGACTGGGACGAAAGACCAGGACGCGGCGCGGAAGAATAGGAACTTCTTCACCGGTCTTGGGATTGCGGCCGATGCGCTGACCTTTCTGGCGAACGAAAAAACTGCCAAAGGACGAGATCTTAACCATTTCGCCTTTCGTCAGAGCGCCGCAAATCTCCCCCAGCACCGTTTCGACCAAATCCGCAGACTCATTTCGCGAGAGGCCTACCTCTTGGTAAACCGCCTCCGTAAGTTGGGCCCGGGTTAGAGTTCTACCCGCCATTGATCTCCCCCTATGAAACGTGCTGTGACTACCGTACCCGCCCACCAGGTGAACAGTCAATTCCAAAGGCTTGGCGTCATTGAATTAAATGGTCCCAGTCGGGATTTCCAAAATTCACCAGCGCAATAGTGCCGATCCCCAAGTAAAGCCACCGCCCATCGCGGTTAACGATACTAATTGACCTTTTTGCAACCGACCGTCGGTATCGGCCGCAGTCAGTGCCAATGGGATCGTCGCAGCGGACGTGTTGGCCTGTTTATCGACCGTGACGACGACTTGCTCGGGCTTCAGCGCCAACCGTTTCGCCATGCTGTCCATAATGCGGATATTCGCTTGATGCGGTACGACCCAATCCAAATCGGAAGCGCTCAATTTATTGGTTTCAAGGGATTTTTCGACTGCTTCCGCCATCCTAGTCACGGCATGCCGAAAAACTTCTCGCCCCTCCATCCGAAGATGCCCGGCAACGCCGGTCGTCGACGGGCCGCCGTCGACATACAGCATTTCGTACCCGCTGCCGTCCGAGAAGATATGCGTCGAGAGGATGCCGCGGTCCGAATTGTCGCCTTTGCCGTCCTCAGCGCGCAGGATTACCGCGCCGGCCCCATCGCCGAAGAGAACGCATGTGGACCGGTCCTTCCAATCCAATATTCGGCTGAAGGTCTCGGCGCCGACGACCATCGCGGTATCGGCTTGCCCCAATCGGATCATGTTGTCGGCCATCGCCAGGGCATAGATGAAGCCGCTGCAAACCGCCTGCACGTCGAACGCGGCCCCGCGCTGCATGCCGAGTTCCGCTTGCACGCGGGTCGCGGTCGCCGGGAAGGTGTTGTCGGGCGTTGCGGTCGCGACGACGAGAACGTCGATCTCATCGACGCCGCATCCGGCGCGGTCGAGTGCGGCGCGGCACGCATTCAACGCCAAGTCCGAGGTCGTCTCGCCGTCCGCCGCAATACGCCGTTCGCAGATGCCCGTTCGTTGACGTATCCACTCATCGGAGGTTTCAAGGTCCTCCGGAAGGTCGTCGTTGGTGACAATGCGTTCGGGAAGATAGGCCCCGCAGCCAAGAACAACCGATCGCCGCATCTACAAAGCCGCCGCGCTGCGATCGGGTTCCTGGGTTCCCTTGAGCCGCTCGAAATCATCGCTGATCTTGGATTGGAATCCGTGCACGACCATATCCGCCGCGACTTCTACCGCGCTTGCGAAACCGACCGTATCGGTTCCGCCATGGCTTTTCACCACAATCCCGTTCAGCCCGAGGAGCATGGCCCCGTTGTAGCTTCGCGGGTCCATGGTGGATCGCAGATTGCTGATGGCCCGGCGGGCGAGCAGATACCCCAAACGGGAAATGAGGCTGCTCGCGAAAGCCCGTTTCAGGAGATTGGTGTAAAAGTGAATTGTCCCCTCCGCGGTCTTCAGCGCGACATTACCCGTGAACCCATCGGTAACGATAACATCGACCTTGCCAGAGGCGATATCATCCCCTTCCACGAACCCTTTGAAGGCAATCGGCAAATCCGACGCACGCAGGATGGCCGCGGCTTCGCGGACTTCTTCGTTGCCCTTCAAATCCTCGACGCCGATGTTCAACAAGCCGATCGTCGGTTGTTGCAGGCCCAGGACGGTCCGGGCGAAAACTTCGCCCATAACAGCGAATTGAACCAGGTTGTTAGCGTCGCATTGGACGTTAGCGCCCAAATCCAGCATGACGCTTTCGCCCGAAATGGTCGGGAAAACCGATGCGATCGCGGGCCGGTCGATACCCGGCAATGTCTTCAGGACGAATTTCGCGATCGCCATCAACGCGCCGGTGTTGCCGGCGGACACCACGCAATGCGCCTCGCCGTCGCGCACCGCATCGATCGCCAGCCGCATGCTGGACTCCCGCCCGGACTTGATCGCCGCGGACGGTTTATCCTCGCTACGGATCTTCTTTTCGGTATGTCGGACTGTCGTCACTTCGGCGAGCGATGCGTGTTCCGCCAGCAGCGGCGCAAGCTTCGCTTCGTCGCCGAACATCAGAAACCGGGCGTTGGGCATGCGCTTCCGAGCTATGGCTGCCCCGTCGACAACCACTTTAGGGGCTCGATCACCGCCCATGGCGTCAAGCGCAATGACCACGTGGTCTGACACGATCGAAATAGCCCCTCTTACCTCGAACCGAAGTCCCTAGACGCCCTCCGCTTCGATAACCTCTCGGCCGTCATAGTACCCGCAAGCTTGGCACAGATGATGCGGCCGTTTCAATTCACCACAATTTGGGCACTCGGCATGGCTTGTCGTCTTGAGTGCGTCATGGGATCGGCGCATATCACGGCGCGACTTCGATACTTTCTTCTTAGGAACGGCCATCAGGGCCTCTCTTCAAACTGTGCGCAATTTGGGCGGAAAATAAGCTGCCTAAATAGCCAATATATGCAACCACGGCAAGCTGATTGACGCGATCAGGACTTCTTTTTCCGCAACTCGGCAAGGACAGAAAACGGGTTTTCTTGCCCGGAATCTTCTTTATTTTCCCGTCCCTTGCTCCATTCCGGCGCTTCCGCTCCAGGTTTGCGGGGATAGGGATCGAGCGTTACCGCCAAGTGCTGTGCAGCGAGCTCGCCAAGGTCGATCTCGTCCCCATCCAGGGTTTCGACCTCGACGCCATCGATCGAGAAATCCTCGGCGGCACCGGCATCGTCGCCGGGCACGAATTCGACCTCGATATCTTCGGCGATATCGCTACCGAAGTCTTCCAGGCTTACCACGCATTGCTGCGTGATCCGGGCGTTCACACGGCCAAATACGCGAATCGGGATGCCGCTGGCGCCCCGAGTGACCTTGAATTCGGCGACCATCCGTTCGACGCTCGGCAAATCGAAACGGCGCGCAAGCCATTCCCGCTCCTCGTCATTTGCCGTGAGTTTGACGTTCGAACCGTCCGGCTTGATATCGTCCAACGCCAGAGGCCGGGAAAATTCCGGTGTTCCGCTTGCCTCATCCGGCATGGCGCTCCTCCACGGAGATGCCGGACGGCGGCGGCCCAAATGTAACCGCTCCCCCTTCCAAGCGGTCGAGTGGTTGGCCCGCAAGCCCGCTGGCTTCACGCCGCACATAAGCCGCCATCGCGGCGAGTTTTTGATCGCCCGGCGTCGCCCCGGCGAAGAGATTTCGGCGGAGCGCCGCTTGGAGACCATCGTCATCGCCGGAAAGTGCTTGCTCGTATCCTTCAAGCCGGCCGAAATAACCTTCCATGATGCGTTTGACCTTTTTCCCGACGGAGAGATCGCCGGTCCCCATTTCCCGCAGATTACGGTCCATGTCGTCCACGACGACATCGGAGAGCGCCTGTGCGAGCGGGCGCGTGGCGGCGTCGCTTTTCAGCCGGTGCATCAGCAGAAACCCATGTAGCGCAATAAGGTCGAACCGACCGGTCACCGTGTCCGGTACGCCGCACACCGTGTAGAAATCCGGACTCCGGGCCTGACTCACGACCGCGACATACAGCCGGCGCGCCGCGTCCATCACCGGGTCTCGGCGAAACCACTTCGTCGGATTGAGCCTCATCACATTCCTTCGTTCGGCCACGGACTGTCGGCCGAGGGTCCCGTGGCCATTTGTTGCACCTTTAGCGCACCTATATTAGTAGAATGGGCCCAATTGCAATGGCGTTGCGCACGCGTCGCGGAAAACGGCATCTCGCTATGATCGAAACAATGCGTCGTTCGTTTCTGGCTTTCGCCTTGTTGGCCGCGCTCGCGGCCTGCAGCGGGCAAAAAGAAGTGCGCGGCAATTTCCTCACCGAGGCGCAAATGGCCAGCCTCACCATAGGCAAAACGAGCCGTCAGGATGTTGTCCGGCAGCTCGGACCGCCGTCCACCGAGGGAACGTTCGATTCACAGGTCTGGTACTACATCGGCCGACGGACCAGCCGCGTCGCCTTTTTCAAACCCGACGTAACGGCACAGCAAGTGGTCGCCATCTACTTCGACGATGCCGGCCGGGTCGAACTGGTCCAGAAATACAATAAGGACGATTCCCGCGATGTCGACGTGGTGACGCGCGAAACGCCGACATCGGGCCACTCGATTGGATTCTTCGAACAGATACTGGGCAACCTCGGGGTGCTTGGCGGCGGCGGGCTGTAGCACTCGGCCGCCTATTCCCTCAGTTTGATTTCCTCGCTCATTCGGTCGCCGGATACGCGCGCCCCTAGGCGGCGCGGATATCGCTGAGGAAGGTCTGGACCAGTTTACGCAGGCTATCGGACTGCTCGGACAACGCCTCGGTCGATGTTTGCACATCCCCGCTGGCGCTGCCGACGCGCGTCGCGGCATCGGTGACGCCCTGAATGTTGCGGCTTACCTCGTCGCTTCCCGATGAGGCTTCCTGAACATTGCGCGCGATTTCCTGGGTCGCGGCGCTCTGCTCCTCGACCGCGCTGGAAATCGCCATCGCCACCTTGTTCATGTGTTCGATGGTCTCGACAATCTCCTGGATAGCGCCCACGGAACTGCGTGTCTGCGTCTGGACCGCCTGAATCTGCTCGCCAATCTCCTCGGTCGCGGACGCGGTCTGGGTCGCCAGGGCCTTCACCTCGCTGGCCACGACGGCAAAGCCCTTGCCGGCATCGCCGGCCCGTGCGGCCTCGATCGTCGCGTTCAGGGCAAGCAGATTGGTCTTCTCCGCGATATCGGTGATGAGCTCTACGACCTCGCCGATGCGCTCCGACGAACCGGCCAGGCCCTCGATCGCCTGATGTGTCGATTGCGCCTTGCCGGTCGCGGTTTGCATGATGTTGCTGGACTCCTCCACCTGCTGACCGATTTCGCGGATGGACGAAGCCAGTTCCTCGGCCGACGATGCGACCATCTGCACGTTGGAGTTCGCCTGTTCGGCCGCCGCCGCCGCCGCCGAAGACTGATTGGATGTCTCCTCGGCGATGGACGACATGTTGTTCGACGTCCCCAGGAGCTGCGAGGTTGCCGAAACGACGGTGTCGAGCACGCCGCTGACGCTCTTGTCGAAGGCGTGGTTCAGCTCTTCGATCCGCCGCGTACGCTCTTCGCGGGCCGTCTGCTGGCTTTCCTGTTCCGCCGCTAGCTGATCCGCCTTGACCATGTTTTCCCGGAACACGAGAACCGCGCGCGCCATGTTGCCGACTTCATCCTTGTAGTCGGTCGCGGGAATCTCGATGTCGAGTTCCTTGTCCGCCAAGCGGCGCATGGCCTGGGTCAGCGCCTGCACCGGACCGGTGATCCCCCGGCCGATCAGGAAGGCCGCGGCGATGGCAAAGATCACGGCAACCGCCGAAACCACGACGGCACTCGAAACGGCAGCCTGAACCGCCGTCTTCGACTGCTCGCCGATGGCGACCTCGCGTTTGACCACTTGGTTCTTGAACGCTTCGATGGCTTGGATGACGTCCGGTCCGTTCTTATCCAAGGTATTCTTGATGATGTCGTTTCGATCACTGGTCGCCTTGAACACTTCGATAAGCGCAGTTTGATATTTCTCTGCCGTGGCGATCGCCTTTTCACCAAGCTCCTGATGTTCCGGCTTCTCGAAATTCGTCATCATGATCAGCGACGACTCACTGAACGCATCCAGCGCTTCCGACGCGCGCTCGAACGCTTTTTCGCTGTTCTCCACCAGATAGCGGTTGGCGTGGAGTCGCCCCAACAATACGTCGCGCAACGCCAGCCCGGCGAAGTAGGCGGCGTTTACGTTCCCGCCTTCATAGGCGCCGGCCATGATGTCGATCAGCGCTTTCTCGACCTGCGGGCCGACTTCCGCCATCGTCTTCATCACCGTCGTTCGTTTGCCTTGCAGCGCCGTTACGGTCTCGAAGGCCGCTGCATAGGCTTTTACTTTGTCCTGAACACCCTGGATCACCTTACGCCGCGCGGGATCGTTTTCCTGTTTCAATGCGCCTTCCGCGAGGCGGAGCGTCTCCTGCGCTCGGGTCCGGACCTGATCGATGCTCTCGTCGGTGCCGTTGATAATGAAGTCCTTCACGCCAAGACTTGTCTTGAGCATGTTCGCCTGAACCTGCCCCACCTCATTGGCGGAAAAGGCCAAACGGCGGAACTCGACGAAGTTCCCGTTGACGGAAAACAGCGACATGACGACAACCGCCGCAACGATGACGAGCAACAAGACGGCACTACCAAAACCGGCGTTGATCTTCTTGCTGATCGAAAGGTTGTTCAAAAACGACATTAATGTTCCCCCGAACAAGAAATACACGTCTCATCCGAGCACCATTCCGGTGCATGCGCGACTAAAGGACGGCGTAAAACGACATATAAGTGGCGGAATTCTTTAAAGAAATTCTTACTCAAACTCCGAAACCTTGCACTCAAAGAAGGAATTCCGAATATCGCCACCCGTTTTGCTGGAATTACCTCGGAGTTGTATCTAATCGTTCTACGGTCAACTTATCGAAAATTTGTTAATGATTGATGAGTGATGTCCGTCACCTCTCATAAGTGCATAGAGGTAAGACCGGCTAATCGATGCCGGGCCAAAGAAAAACCCCCGGACGATGGTGCGTCCGGGGGTCGTTCCAACCGTCGTATAAAGGCGGCTTAGTGCGCCAGCATCGCCAGCATCAAGAGCGCCACGATGTTGGTGATCTTGATCATCGGGTTGACCGCTGGGCCAGCCGTGTCCTTGTAGGGATCACCGACTGTATCACCGGTCACCGCCGCCTTATGCGCCTCGGAGTTCTTACCGCCGAGATTGCCGTCCTCGATGTATTTCTTGGCGTTGTCCCAAGCACCGCCACCGGCGGTCATCGAGATAGCGACGAACAGCCCCGTCACGATCACGCCCAATAGCATCGCACCAACCGCCGACAGCGCGGCCGATTTACCGGCGATGGCGAGTATGATGAAGTACAAGACCACTGGCGACAGCACCGGCAGCATCGACGGAATGATCATCTCCTTGATCGCGGCCTTGGTCAGCATGTCCACGCAGCGGCCGTATTCCGGCTTGCCCGTGCCTTCCATGATGCCGGGGATTTCCTTGAACTGGCGGCGAACCTCGTTCACCACCGATCCGGCCGCCCGGCCCACCGCTGTCATGCCCATAGCCCCGAAGAGATACGGCAACAAGCCGCCAACGAAGAGCCCGACGACGACATACGGATTGGACAGCGAGAAGTCGACCTGCACGCCGGCGAAATAGGGATAGCTATCGGTGTTCGCAGCGAAATATGCGAGGTCCTGGGTATAGGCGGCAAACAGCACCAGCGCACCCAGACCGGCGGAACCGATCGCATAGCCCTTGGTCACCGCCTTGGTGGTGTTACCGACGGCGTCCAACGCGTCGGTCGTTTTCCGGACCGCATCGTCGAGTTCGGCCATTTCCGCGATGCCGCCCGCGTTGTCCGTTACCGGACCGTAGGCGTCCAGCGCGACGACGATGCCGGCAAGCGCCAGCATCGCTGTAACCGCAATGGCGATCCCGAAGAGGCCCGCCAACAGATAGGTTCCGATGATCGCGGCACAGATCAAGACCGCCGGGATCGCCGTGGCTTCCATCGAGATGGCAAGCCCTTGGATCACGTTGGTGCCATGCCCCGTCGTGGAGGCCTGCGCCACCGACCGCACCGGGCGGTACTCCGTGCCGGTGTAATACTCGGTCACCCAGATAATCAAGCCGGTCAGAACCAAGCCGATCACGCCACAGTAAAACAGATGCCGGCCGAGGAATTTCGTGTCGCCGACCGTGAATTCGGTGCTCATGCCGAGAACGATTTCGGTCACCGGCCAGAGTGCGATCGCCGACAGTACGGCACTCGCGACGAAGCCTTTATACAGCGCCGCCATGATGTTCTGGCTCGAGCCAAGGCGGACGAAGAAGGTCGAGGCTATCGAGGTGATGATACAGACCGCGCCAATCATCAGCGGGTACATCATCATGGCCGGCGCCACGTCGTTGGCGAAGAAGATCGAGGCCAGCACCATGGTGGCGACCACCGAGACCACGTAGGTCTCGAACAGGTCCGCCGCCATACCGGCGCAGTCGCCCACGTTGTCGCCCACGTTGTCCGCGATAACCGCCGGATTGCGGGGATCGTCCTCCGGAATGCCCGCTTCGACCTTGCCGACCAAGTCGGCACCGACATCGGCGCCTTTGGTGAAGATGCCACCGCCGAGCCGCGCAAAGATCGAGATCAGCGATGCGCCGAAACCGAGCGCGACCAACGGATCGACGATGTCGCGGCCCGTGGCGCCTTGGTTCAGCAGGAAGAGGTAGTAGACCGAGACGGAAAGCAGAGCCAGACCGGCGACAAGCATGCCCGTCACCGTGCCCGCCTTGAAGGACACGTTGAGGCCATCCGCCATGCTGGTCCGTGCCGCTTCCGTCGTCCGCACGTTCGCGCGGACCGAGATATGCATGCCGATGTAGCCGGTCGCACCGGAAAGGACGGCGCCGATCAGATAACCGACCGCGACTTTCCAGCCCAACAGGAAGTAAAGAATGACGGCAATAGCAATACCGACCAATCCGATCGCCGAATACTGTCGATTTAGATAAGCACTGGCGCCTTCCTGGATGGCGCCGGCGATTTCCTGCATGCGCTCATTACCGGCGCTTGCCCCTAGGACGGATCGGCTTGCGAAGATGCCGTACAGAACGGCGAGCAAACCACAAACAATTACGAAAACGAGCATCTCTCGATCCTGGTTTTGTTCTGGAGGAACCTGAGAAATTTGCCAAGCGGGACCCGTTTAATTCCCCACGATGCACTCAATCAAAACGGGCCGCGTAAAAGCGGCGGGAACATGCCAGAACGGCACTGGATTGGCAACTGCCCATCCTTAGAGCCAAAACGCCTTCAAGCCAGAAATAGCCGCAAATCGACATCCCTGCATCGGAGGACGCCGCAGCGACCCGGGAAACGGTATTGCGGCGGCCTTATCTCTTAATAATTTCAGTTACTTCAGCTAAACACTCGACCGCTGCATCCGGCCGAATCGTGGTGTCATTCCGGGCCCCGGGTCGATTCAGCCATATGGCCGATAGTCCCGATGCATGGGCACCGGCGACATCCGTATGCAGCGAATCGCCGATGTGAACCGCTTGGCACGGCTCGATTCCAAGCCCCTGGAGGGCAGCATCAAAAATGCGCGGGTCCGGCTTCGAGAAGCCGCAATCTCGGGCGAAGACTGTGAAATGGAAATTGTGGGCGAGCCCAAAACGCGCCGGATCATTGTTTCCATTCGATATGAGCGCAATGGCAAAGTGCCGACGCAGTTCGGTGAGCACAGGCAGAGCGTCGTCATACAACTCGATCTTTCCAAATCGATGCTCGAAATAGAGATCCGTCAATCGGTCGGCCAGCCCCGAAGCGCTCAAACCGATCCTTTCAAGCAGGATGCGGATCGAATCCCGCCGAAGCGCTTCGTGATCCAGCACTCCGCTCCCTTGTTTGGCGGCCAAATCATCACGAATTTGAACGAGATCCTGAACCGACAATCGGTCGGCCGTTGTTTCATCGATCAACGGACGGATCGCATCGAGTACCTTCGCCAAGGCCCCGAACATCACGATTTCGAAATTCCATAGCGTGCCGTCACCGTCGAACGTAATTGCCCTTATTTCCGATGTTTGAAGTCGCATCAGCGCTCCATTGGCCCGACGGGTCTTGGCGCATGGTCTTATTGCTGCCCGGCGCTCCGTTGGAAAGCGGCCTGAATTAGCACCTTCCTGATCTTGCCGTTGCCGACGACCCTGTCGCCCGCTTCCTTCAACCGGCCTTTGATCGCCTCGGTGTTGATTTTGGCGCCGGGCGATTGATAAGAGTAGTAATCGTAAAGGTCCTTGATAAACGCATCTTTGAGCCGCGGTATATAGGGTTTAGCGTCATCCAATGCGTCGTCGTCCATCATTTCCAGAGACACCTTCAGAATCACATGCTTTTCGATCCGGCGATTCCGGATGATCGGAATCGCAAGGTTCTCCATATTGAGATAGTTGGGATCGTCCGTCTTCTTGGCTTCGAGTTCGGCTCCCGCAGCGTCTTCGCCGGTCTCACTCGTTTCGCCCGCATCGCCAGCGGCCGTTTTTGTTTCTTCCTGTTGCAGAAAAAAGAACGCGGCCGCCCCGCCCCCGGCAAGCAGAAGGATCACCACGACGATGATGATGATTTTTTTCATGCCTTCGGCACACCAATCCTAGAGAGTTGTCTCAGCCGTCTTTCCGGGTTGTGGCGACAGGTATATCCACAAAGCCGAATCCCCGCCAACAGATTATTGGTGGCTGTATCCACGCTTCAATAGATCCAGATCGCTGCCTTCCGGTCCGCACACCCGCACGCCGGCGCCTGGCTCAAAGACGCCGATCTGCGTGAGCATCACCCCTGTTTCCGCCGCGATCGCGTCCGCGCGCCCCTTCTCGGCCGGCGGCACGGCAAGGACCAACTCATAGTCGTCACCGCCGGTCAGGACGGTTTCCAGCCACGCCGGATCGTCTTCCAGGACCGTGCGCGCGGCATCTGACAACGGGACCTTCGCCGCGTCGATCACTGCCGCCAGGCCCGACCCGTCGGCGATGTGGCCAAGGTCGGCCACCAGCCCATCCGATACGTCGGTCGCGGCGGTGGCGACCCCGCGGAACGCCTGCCCGACGCCCAGGCGCGGCTGGGGCAGTCTATAGCGTATCGCCAGCGCCTCTTCCTGCGCGCGCGTCAAACCGGATATCTCGCCCCGCAACCCCCTTAATCCCAGCGCGCCATCGCCGATGGTGCCTGTGACATAAACGAGATCGCCGGCGCGTGCCGCCGTCCGCCGCAATGCCGCTCCCGACACGACCTCGCCGAAGGCCGTGATGGTGAGGGTGATCGGGCCGACCGTGGACACGCTGTCGCCGCCAGCCAGCGCGATGCCGAACTCCGCTTGGTCCGCGGCGAGCCCTGCGACGAAATCCATAAGCCATTCATCGTCGACTTTATCGGGGAAAGCCACGTTCAGCGTATAGGCATAGGGCCGTGCGCCCATCGATGCCAAATCCGAGAGATTGACCCGCAAGAGCTTGCGCGCCACCAAGCCCGCAGGCTCGTCGCCGACGAAGTGAACGGTTTCGACGATGGTGTCGGTGGTGACGACCAGATCGCATCCCGGCGACGGCTCAAGCACCGCGGCGTCGTCGCGGAGCCCCAGCGCCCCAGGTATGTCTTCGGTTAGGGGTGCGAAAAACGTCGCGATTCGTTCGAATTCACCCGTCTTGTTCGGCATCGTGGACAACCCCGGCCGTCCCATCGCCCTGAGCGACGTGTCGCGCAATCCGATCGAGAACGGCGTTCGCAAGCGCAGGTTCCCGGTCGTTGAAGAAGGTATCCGCGACCGCGACATACTCGCTGATGGTTAGGGCAGCGTCGATATCGTCGCGCCGCGACAATTCATAAGCGCCGGCACGCAAAATCGCCCGCATGATCACTTCGAGCCGCGCGACACTTCGGTTCTTATCGAGGGCGCCTTCGATCAGGGCATCGATATCTGCCATGCCGGCCGTCACGCCTTGCACCAGGTCCGCGAACATCGGTTCGTCGATGTCGCTGGGCACCTCCACCGGAACGTCGGCCACGTTGCGGCGAAGCCGAAAACTTTCGAATTCGGCGATCACCGTGTCCGCCGCGCCACCGTTCAATTCCATCTGATACAACGCCTGTACCGCGGCGACCCGGGCGCCACGCCGCAGGTTGCCGACCGAGGCTTTCGGATCCTCAGTCATCTGGGATACAGCCCGAGCCGGTTCTTGATGCCGATCATGTCCAGGCACGCGTTGGCGGCGGCAGCGCCCTTGTTGCCGTCGTCAATCCCGGCGCGGGCCCAGGCCTGGTCGCGGTTTTCGCAGGTCAAGATGCCGTAACCCAGCGCCAGCGAATAGCGCGTCGACAGGTCCATCAAGGCGCGGGCGCTCTCGCCGCAAACATAGTCGTAATGCGTGGTCTCGCCGCGAATGACGCAGCCGAGCGTGACATAACCGTCGAAACGGCGGCGCTCCGGTGCGAATTCCATGCTGCGGACCGCGCTCTGCACTGCGGCCGGGATTTCGAAAGCCCCGGGGACGGAGAACCGCTCATGGGTGGCCCCAGCCGCGTCCAGCGCCGCCACGGCGCCTTTGAGCATCTCGTCGGCCAGGTCGGCGTAGAATCGCGCCTCGATCACCATGATATGCGGCGGTGGATAGGTCATTGTCAGGCTATCCGATCACTTGAGAGGGATGGGGCGCTGTTCGACGACTTTCAGGCCGTAGCCATCCAACCCGACAATCGTCATTTCGGTGTTCGACAGCAGGATCATTTCCGAGATGCCGAGGTCCAACAGAATCTGCGCGCCGATCCCATAGTCACGCAACGCACCAGGCGGCGGCACCTCTTCGCCCCGCTCGCGGGCCGCGCGGAAATTGACCTGCTCCGATAGCGACGTCGGCCGTGGCTCCCGGATGAGGACGACGACCCCCCGCTCCTGCTCGCCGATCAGTTCCATGGCCGCATGCAGGACGCCGGACTTGCCGTCCTTCAAGCCACCAAGGACATCGTCCAGCAAATTGATCGCGTGCATCCGGACCAACACCGGGCCACCCGCCGACACATCGCCCTTTATCAACGCGATATGTTCGGCATAGGAGACCTGGTTGCCATAGACGTTGAGCTTGAACTCGCCGCCGAACCGACTGTCCAACGTAGTCTCGGCGATACGCTCGATGATCCGGTCATGGCGCAGCCGGTAGGCGATGAGGTCGGCGATCGCGCCGATCTTCAGCCCGTGATACTGCGCGAACGGTATGAGGTCGTTGAGCCGGGACATGGTCCCGTCCTCGTTCATGATTTCGCAAATGACGCCGGACGGGTTCAGCCCGGCAAGCCGGGAAATATCGACCGAAGCCTCGGTATGCCCTGTCCGGACAAGTACGCCGCCGTCCCGTGCCATCAACGGGAAGATATGCCCTGGCGTGCCGATATCCTCGGCGCCGCGCTCCGGATCGATCGCCACCGCCACGGTGCGCGCCCGGTCCGGCGCCGAAATCCCTGTGGTGACGCCCTCTTTCGCCTCGATCGATGTGGTGAAGGCGGTTTGATGCCGGCTCTGATTGCGCTGCCCCATTAGTTTCAGGCCAAGCTCGTCGCACCGTTTGGTGGTCAAGGCGAGACAGATCAGGCCGCGCCCGTGGGTCGCCATGAAATTGATCGAGTCCGGCGTCGCCATTTGCGCCGGAATGACCAGATCGCCTTCGTTCTCGCGTTCCTCGTCATCAACCAGGATGAACATCCGGCCGTTCCGGGCGTCATCGATGATATCTTCGATGGGCGACAGGAAAGACAGGTCCTCGACGGCGCGCGCGACCGCTTCCTTGCTTACCGTGGGCAACGTTTCTTGTTTCGACGCCACAATTTGGCTCCGTTTATCGTTGGGGCAGCAGTCGGGCAACATATCGGGCGATCAAATCAACCTCAAGGTTGACCCGGTCGCCCGGTGCAAGTGTCCCGAAAGTCGTCATTTCCGCCGTGTGCGGTATGATGTTAACGCCGAACCGCGCATCTTCAACCTCGTTCACGGTCAGAGACACACCGTCCAGCGCAACCGACCCTTTCGGCGCGATAAACCCAGTATACCCGTCGGGAATACCGATGACGAAACGAAGACTATCGCCATCCGGACGCACATCGATCACCGACGCCACCGCATCCACATGCCCGGACACGAGGTGCCCGCCCAGGCTGTCGCCGAGGCAAAGCGACTGTTCCAGATTGATCTTCGTGCCCTCTGCCCAGTCGCCCAGGGTCGTTTTCGAAAGGGTCTCGCCGGAAACATCCGCCGCGAAACAGGAATCACCCTTTTCGACGACCGTCAGGCAGGCGCCCGAACACGCGATCGACGCGCCCATCTCGATTGAATTGAGGTCATAGGCGGTGTCGATCGTAAGGCGAACGTCGTCCCCCTTGCGGTCGACGCGCTGAACCTGGCCCAAATCCGTTACTAGTCCTGTGAACATGCCGCTAACCTAGTGCCGGCGCACCAATGTTTCCAGCACATCCGCGCCGATCGTTTCGCTTCCCTCGCGGTCGAATCGCGCGATATCGGCCAATACCTCGACCCCAAATGCCTCCACCGCGGGAATGCCGTCGCCGCCGATGATGCCGCCACTGCGAAACCAGGCAATCCGGTCGATCAGTCCGGCCCGCAGCAAGACGGCGGTCAGCGTCGCACCCCCTTCGACCAGAAGGCGCGTGATGCCGCGTCGCCCCAATTCCCGGAGCATTCCGACCGGGTCCGGGTACCCGTTTTCAGCCGCCGGCAATCCGATAACCTCGACGCCCAGGTTCCGGATGGCGTCCGCCCGTTGCCGGTCAGCGTCGTCGCGGGCAATGATCCAGGTCGGCGCCGACGCTGCCGACTGGAACAGTTTGGCGGTCAGCGGCAGGCGCAACCCGGCGTCCACGACGATGCGGACGGGCGACCGTTCGGCGAGCCCCGGTAACCGGCAGGTCAGTTCGGGATCGTCCGCTATGGCGGTTCCCACCCCGACCATGATGGCATCGTAGGACGCCCGAAGGCGATGCGACCGGGCGCGGGCTTCGGGTCCTGTGATCCACTGGCTGTCGCCGCCATGCGTCGCGATGCGGCCGTCCAGCGTCGTCGCGGTCTTCAGGCATACCATCGGACGCCCATCCCGCAATCGGGTCATGAAACCCGCATTCAACGCTTCCGCCTCGGGGCGGCACAGACCGCAATCCGTTGCGATGCCGGCATCGACGATCTGCCGCAACCCCGCCCCGGCGACACGCGGATCCGGATCCTCCGTGGCGGCGACGACGCGGGCGACTCCGGCGGCAATCAAGGCATCCGTGCAGGGCGGCGTCCTGCCATGATGGCAACAGGGTTCGAGCGTGACATAGGCCGTGGCTCCCTTTGCAGCGTCCCCGGCGCGCTTCAACGCCTCCGTCTCCGCATGGGGGCGACCGCCGGGTTGCGTCCATCCGCGGCCGACGATCCGTCCCGTCCCGTCCTCGTGCTGAACCAAAACGCAGCCGACGGCGGGATTCGGCCAAACCGCGCCGAGGCCCCGGCGCGCGAGGCCGAGGGCAATCCGCATATATCGCTGGTCTTGCGCCTTAGTGATCTTCTTCGACACCCAGTTCGTCGGTGATGAATTCTTCGAAGTCCTTAGCCTCGCGGAAATTGCGGTAGACCGAGGCAAACCGCACATAGGCGACCTGATCCAGCGAATGCAAAGCTTCCATCACCAGCTTGCCCACGGCTTCCACCTTTACCTCGGTCTCGCCCATGCTTTCGAGGCGGCGGACGATGCTGTTGACCACCTGTTCCAGCCGGTCCGGCTCGACCGGCCGTTTGCGGAGCGCGATCATCATCGACCGCACAAGTTTGTCGCGATCGAACGGTTCGCGCTGGCCGGTCCGCTTCATGACCGTCAGTTCGCGAAGCTGAACGCGCTCGAAGGTCGTGAATCGCGCGCCGCAATTTGGACAGAACCGCCGGCGGCGGATCGCCGAATTGTCTTCGGTGGGCCGGGAATCTTTTACCTGCGTGTCATTATGACCGCAAAACGGACAACGCATTCTCTGTACTACCTCCCCGATTCACGGGTTTCAGATACCCTCGGCATAGACTGGGAACCGCCCGCACAATTCTTCGACCTGCGCCCGCACCGACGCTTCGACGGCGCCGTTATCGTCACCGTTGGCGGCCAATCCGTTCAGAACTTCCACGATCATCGATCCGACGGCCCTAAACTCGGCCTGGCCGAAGCCCCGTGTCGTGCCCGCAGGCGTGCCGAGCCGGACACCGGATGTCACCGTCGGTTTTTCCGGATCGAACGGGATACCGTTCTTGTTGCAGGTCAGACCGGCGCGTTCGAGGCTCTGCTCGGCGACATTGCCGGTTAGCCCCTTGGGCCGCAGATCGACCAGGACGATATGCGTGTCGGTGCCCCCCGACACGATGTCCAACCCGCCTTCAGACAGGGTCGAAGCCAGCGTCTTTGCATTATCCACAACGGCTTGTGCATAAGTCTTGAACTCCGGCCGCAAAGCCTCCCCAAAAGCCACTGCCTTGCCGGCGATCATATGCATGAGAGGCCCGCCCTGCGTCCCCGGGAAGATCGCCGAGTTGATCTTCTTGCCGAGATCGGGGTCATTCGACAGGATCATGCCGCCCCGCGCTCCACGCAACGTCTTGTGGGTCGTCGTCGTCACGACATGCGCATGCGGCACCGGGCTCGGATGGACCCCGGCGGCGACCAGCCCCGCGAAATGGGCCATGTCGACCATGAAATACGCGCCGACCGCGTCCGCGATCTCGCGGAATCGGGCGAAATCGATGATCCGCGGATAGGCGGATCCGCCGGCCACGATGATCTTCGGCTTGTGCTCCCGCGCAAGGCCTTCGACCTCGTCGAAATCGATCAACGCGTCCTGCCGGCGCACGCCGTACTGCACCGCGTTGAACCACTTGCCCGACTGGTTCGGCGGCGCGCCGTGGGTCAGATGTCCGCCGGCCGCGAGCGACATGCCCATTAGGGTATCGCCGGGCTTGATCAGCGCGGTGTACACCGCCCCGTTGGCCTGCGCGCCGGCGTGCGGCTGCACATTCACGAATTCACAGCCGAACAGTTTCTTGGCCCTGTCGATCGCCAGCTGCTCGGCCACGTCGGCGAATTCACAGCCGCCGTAGTATCGCCGACCCGGATATCCCTCGGCATATTTGTTGGTTAGGACCGAACCCATCGCCTGGAGCACCGCCTTGCTGACGATATTCTCGGACGCGATCAGTTCGATCTGGTTCTGTTGGCGGCCAAGCTCGCCGGACAGCGCACCGAAAATTTCCCGATCGGCCTGCTGCAAATCCGCGGTGAAGAAATCTTCAAATCCCTCGACGCCCGAGGCGCGTTGCTGCGACATGTTCTGTGGTTCTCTATCTCTGTGTTTTGGCCCCGGGGCGGCTACGACATCTTGTCGACGCGACGTTGATGACGGCCACCCTCGAACTCTGTTTCCAGGAAAGTCTTGAGACAATCAATTGCTTTTTCCGGCCCCATCGTCCGGGCGCCGACGGCAAGCACATTGGCGTCGTTATGCTGGCGCGCAAGCCGCGCGTCCGTGGCGTCGTGGCAGAGTGCCGCACGCACATGATTATGCCGGTTCGCGGCGATAGAAATACCGATCCCGGTACCGCAAACCAGGACACCCCGCGCCGCGGTACCGTCCGCCAGCGCGCCGGCCAATTTGTCGGCGAAATCGGGATAATCGACCGAGTCCGGACCGTCGGTGCCAAGGTCCACGACCTCGTAACCCAGGGCGCCGAGGGTTTCTTTCAGGGTCGCTTTCAGGTCGACGCCCGCATGATCGGCGGCGACAACAATTCGCTCGGGCGCCATGGCGCGACAACTCCCGGAAACATCGGATCAGACTTGGCCGGCCACAACGACCGATCGGCTCACCGAATACCATATGTCGGCCTGCGGCACCACCCTGACACAAGGTATCGGGCCGTTAACGATTGTCCGGTTTGCTTCAAGGATGCTTCCAAGTGTTCGCAAAAATTCGGAAGAAAAAGCAAGCAAAAAATCATCGAATCTGGCTAAGTCTACCGCTTTCTGCGCGGTATGTTGTGTTAACGAAGATTAAAATGCGCAGATTTTGTGTTAACTTTTATAAACAATATTAATTTTTATTCCGATTGGTTAGTCCTCATGATTTTTTATATTAACAATTTCCAAATGGAAATTGACAATTATATGAGTATTATGTAGTAACCATTCACTACTTGATCCATACAAAGGCTGGCGATATATGACGAAGAGCACAGGGGAAACAGCGCCTTCTTCCGACGAAATCCTGCGCATGACCACGGAAGTCGTTGCGGCATACCTGGGTAACAACACGATGCCGGCCGGGCAGATTCCCGACGTCATCAACACGGTTTATGGATCGCTGCGTAAGCTGGACGGAAGCGCCGCAAACGGCCGCACCCGCCCGCCGAAAGCGCCGGTGCCGATCCGCAAGTCGGTGACGCCGGACTACATCGTATGCCTCGAAGACGGCAAGAAGCTGAAGATGCTGAAACGGCACCTTCGCACCGTCTACGGCATGAGCCCTGAAGAATACCGTGCCAAGTGGGGCCTCCCCTCGGACTATCCGATGGTTGCGCCAAACTACTCGCGGCAACGCTCGGCGTTCGCTAAAAAGATCGGGCTGGGCCGCTCATCTGGTAGGAGCAGACGAAAAAACGCCGCGTAAAAACAGCGGCATGTTGGCACAAAACTGGCCGGCTCTTTCGAGCCGGCCTTGTTTTTTTTGTCCGCCGTCCACCTTACGCCTGAGTGTCATCCTTGTTCATGACGTACTCCAGCTTGCGGACGGCGGCTTCCCGCAGCGCCCGCTCGCCGCGGCGCGGATCGCCGACAATGGACACTTCGCGCCCGCTGCTAACGTCGACCGCCGTCACCTTCACGTAGCGGCCGATCGCAATCATCTCGATTATGACGCCCTCGTCGCCTGACGGCATCGGTAGCCCCTTACTCTGTCCCCGACGCGAGGGTAATGCCAACCAACGAAACCGCCAAGGACAATGGCCATTCCGTGTCAGGAGATTTGCCGATCCCCGCTGTTCCCCATCGCGGCGCAAGGATATACATGCGGTCCTCGTTTTTTCCGCCGACCGTGCGGCTGCTCCGGACTACGACCCCGATGGACCGACCCAACGTCCCGCTCTCCGCGATTCTCTGGCTGATGGGACTGACGCTGGCCTGGGGCGGCAGCTGGCCCGTGATGAAGTTCGCCCTGACGGAACTGCCGATCTATACCTTCCGGACGCTCACCGGGGCCCTGGCGGCGATCTGCGTCCTGTTGCTCTCGGCCGCGCTCGGCCATTCGCTCAAGCTGCCGCGGGAAGATTGGCGTCCGGCAGCGATCGCCGGGCTGTTCAACATCACCGGCTGGTTCTATTTCACGGCTGTTGGCCTGACGCTGTTGCCGGCGGGACGGAGCGCGGTATTGGCCTACACCATGCCGGTCTGGGCGGTGATCGCCGCCCGGATCCTGGCCAACGATCCGATCACGGCGCGCAAGATCCTGGGCCTGCTGCTCGGCATCGGCGCCGTCGCGACGCTCATAGGTGAGGATATCGTCAAATTCGGGGAAGCCCCCATCGGCGCACTGGCGGTGTTGGGCGCCGCCGTAAGCTGGGCGATCGGAACGGTCATCCAGAAACGCGACTGGAACACGCCGATCCTCACGTTGATCGGCTGGCAGTTGGTATTCGGCACGATCCCGCTGGTGATTCTCGCCTTCCTATACGATACGGCGCCGTTCGCGGACCTTACATGGCGCGGCGTGTTGGCGGTGTCCCATGTGGTCCTGATCGCCTGCCTATTCGGCTATTGGGCGTGGTTCAACGTGGTCCAACTGGTACCCACCTCCGTCGCCTCCATCGCCGTGCTGACGGTGCCTTTGGTCGGCGTCACGTCGAGCGCCCTCATGCTGGGGGAAAGCGTCGGCATCGCCGAGTTGGCGGCGCTGGTCTTGATCACCGGCGCGCTGGCCACGATCCTGCTCAAGCCGAGTGGGCGATCTTCATGAAATTGCCGTAGAGCGTCCGGGCCGCCGCATTCAAACCGGGCAGATGGCGCGCCGTCTCCCCGCTCAAACGGTCCAGTGCGCCCTCCCCCATGACATCGTCGAGCGCACCGGCATATTCCGGGATGCATCCCCATTCCCGGACCGTCGCATCGGTGATCTCGACGTGGAATTGCAGACCGTAAGCCCGGTCACGAACCCGGATCGACTGGATCGGGCAGATTTCGGTTTGCGCCAATGTGATGCCGCCGTCCGGCAGCCGCTCAACGGCGGCCCCATGCCATTGGAAACAGTTTCCCTGCGCCGGCAGGCCGTCGAACAGCGGATCCCCTTGTCCCGCGTCGGTCAGCGCGATCGGCAGCACGCCGATCTCGGGCGCCGCCCCCGCGGCAACCGTTCCGCCCAGCGCATCCGCGAGCAACTGGTGGCCGAGGCAAATGCCCAGGAAGGGCCTGCCCATGTCCACCCAGGACCGGATCGCCTGTTTCTCCGGGATCAGCCAGGGATATGCGTCTTCCTGCCAGACATCCATCGGCCCGCCCATGACCCAGAGCGCGTCGTAGCCGTCAAAGGATGGGATTGGCGCACCGACGTCCAATTCGACCGCATCCCAAGGGATGCCGTCGGCGGCGAG
This sequence comes from Alphaproteobacteria bacterium, assembly GCA_965228425.1. Classification (GTDB taxonomy): domain Bacteria; phylum Pseudomonadota; class Alphaproteobacteria; order UBA8366; family UBA8366; genus JAJFJD01. The sequence goes on from OZ245815.1 coordinate 3,634,422, forward strand.
GAAATCGCGAAAGATGCCGGGATGTTCCACGGCGACATGCTGGAAGACGAGAATACGCATGTCGCGACCTTATCGGCCCTGGCCTATCCCAGACAATCAAAAGCCGCCGCGATGTATCGCCGCGGCGGCTGTGATCTGAACCGTAGGGGTTGGCTAGTCGCCGGTCCCCGTAAGGGCGTCCGGAACCGGCATCGCCGGGGCACTGTGAGCGCCCGGGCTGCCCCAGAACCGCTCCAGACGCTGCAGCACGGCGATCGCGGTCTGCAGGTCTTCGCTGTTCAGAGTGTCCGTGCCCATCCGGTCGGCGTGCCGCTTGAACATCTCATCGAGACTGTTCCAGAGGCTCAGCCCCTTGTCGGACGCGCGCACCCGCACGGACCGTTTGTCGTGGGTCGACCGCTCCTGAACCAGATAGTCATTCTCGACCATCTTGCGGACGTTGTAGGAAACGTTCGAGCCGAGGTAATACCCCCGGTTCGTCAGCTCGCCGACGGTCAACTCGTCCTGGCCGATGTTGTAGAGGATCAGGGCCTGGATATTGTTGATGTCCTGAACGCCAAGACGATCGAGCTCGCCCTTGACGACTTCAAGAAACTGCCGATGCAGCCGCTCGATGAGGTGTATCGAATTGAGATAGTCGTTGAACACGTCCGGTCTCACGGAAAATTTCCACCACCGTCCCGCCCACTTGGGAATTCTGCACCGAATAAGTGCGAAGTGCGCGAAACTAGGACCGGTTCTAATCAAATATTACTAACAAACTCTTAAAATTCGACTTCTATATCAGTCGCTTCCCCGCAGCATGTTAACGATACCCGAGAAATCCTTGTCTTCGCCGCCGGACCGACAATACAAGGCGTACAGCGCCGCCGCGGCCGCTCCCAATGGGGTCGAAACGCCCGTATTATAAGCCGCGCCTTGGCTCAATTTTAGATCTTTAACCATCATCGCGGCAGTGAATCCGGCCTGATAATCGTTATTCGCCGGCGATGTCGGGACCGGGCCCGGCACCGGGCAATAGGTCGTCAGCGACCAGCATTGGCCGGATGCGGTGCTCGATATATCGAAAAGCTTCTGCGCATCGAGGCCCAGCTTCTCCGCCAGCAGGAACGCCTCGCAGACCGAGACCATCTGGATGCCCAGCATCATATTGTTGCACATCTTGGCGGCCTGACCGTTGCCGGCCCCGCCGGCATGGATGACATTCTTGCCCATGGCGTCGAGGATGGGTTTAGCCCGCCCATAAGCGTCGTCACTGCCCCCGACCATGATCGTCAACGTCCCGGCCTCCGCGCCGCCGACGCCGCCGGAAACCGGCCCGTCGATCATCTCGTGGCCCGCCTCGAGCGCTGCCGCATTGACGGCGCGGCTGGTCTCCACGTCGGCGGTGGTGCAATCGATCATCAGCGTGCCCTTGGCGGCACTTTCGATAACCTTGCCGTCTTCCATATAGACGGAGCGCACATGCGGTCCGGCAGGCAGCATCGTGATCACCACCTCCACATCGGTGGCCGCTTCGGCCGTCGACCCGACGGCGGTCGCCCCAGCCTCGACCAGGGCGTCGACGGATGCCTGAACCAGGTCGAAGACCTTGAGCGCATGCCCTGCCTTGACCAGGTTGCGTGCCATGGGCCCGCCCATGTTGCCGAGGCCGATGAATCCGATGGTGCTCATGATATCTCTCCCTGATGGACGGTCGCGCTCAGCCCTCAAACGTTAACTCGCCGTCGCCGAGCGGCGCAAAATATTCGTCGACCTCGGCGTCGCTCACGTCGTCGAGTGTCGCGTGCTGCCAAACGGGTTTCTGGTCCTTGTCCACGACCAACGCCCGCACGCCCTCGAAAAACTCCTGCCCCGCCATGAAGTGCTGACTCATCCGGAATTCCATCCGCATGCAGTCATCGAAATCGAGCTTCGCTCCCTCGCGAATCTGCCGGAAGGTGACCTTCTGGCTCAGCGGTGACTTGCCCCGCATCACCGCCCGGACCTTGCTCGCCCACGGGCTGTCCTCAGCTGTAAGGGCCGCTTCGATCTCGGCTATCGACTCATGCGAAAAACACCGGTCGATCGCATCGCGGTTCTCCTCGAGCGACGCTGGTCCGGGGTCGGTTTTCATACGATCCAGCACGACTTCCACCGGCTCGGTGCGCAATGCGGCAAGTAATGCGTCATGCTCCGCGCGCGGGACGAAAGCATCGGCGATCCCCGCATAGACGCAATCGGCCGCGCGCATACGATCGCCGGTCAGCGCGATATACGTCCCCGTTGCCCCGGGCATCCGTGGCAGGAAATAGGACCCGCCGACGTCGGGAAACAGCCCGATCCCGGTTTCCGGCATGGCGAGCATAGTCGCCTCGCTCACAACCCGATGGCGGGCATGCACCGAAACCCCGACACCGCCGCCCATCGTGATGCCGTCCATCAAGGCGACATACGGTTTCGGATAATGGTGGATCGTCCGGTTGAGCCGGTATTCCTCGCGAAAGAAATCTTCCGTGAAGGCCGTACCGCGGTTGTCGTATAGCGCGCGAATGTCGCCGCCGGCGCAAAACGCCTTGTCCCCGGCGCCGTGCACCACCACCGCGCGAACCGCGTCGTCGGCCGCCCAATCGGTCAGTTTCGGATGGATTGCCCGAACCATGCCCAAGGTCAGCGCATTCAGTGCCGCCGGCCGGTTCAAGGTCACGGTGGCGATCCCGTCCTCGACCGCGAACAGGGTTTCCGCGTCGTCGGTCATTCTTGAAGGAGTGCCCGGGAGATGATGACCCGCATGACTTCGTTGGTGCCTTCGAGGATTTGGTGCACCCGCAGGTCGCGCACGATGCGTTCGATCGGGTATTCCCGGATATAGCCGTAGCCGCCGTGAAGTTGCAATGCCTCGTTCGCCACCTGGAACCCGATATCCGTGGCGAACCGTTTCGCCATGGCGCAGAACACCGTCGCATCCGCATCGCCCGCATCCAGCGTGCAGGCTGCACGATGCACCATCAGCCGGGCCGCTTCCAGCTCGGTCGCCATATCCGCCAGCCGGAACTGCAAGGCCTGGAAATCCGCAAGCCGCTGCCCGAACTGCTTACGCTCCAGCATATGCGCCCGCGCCGCGTCGAGGCAGGCACGCGCCCCGCCAATCGAGCAAGCGGCAATATTGATGCGGCCGCCGTCCAGCCCCGCCATCGCAATCTTGAAGCCCTCGCCCTCCGCGCCGATTCGGTTCGCAACCGGCACGTGGCAGTCCTCGAAGATCACGGCGGCGGTCGGCTGGCTGTTCCAGCCCATCTTCTTCTCGCGTTTGCCGAAGCTGAGCCCCGGGGTGTCCTTCTCCACGACGAGACAGGAAATGCCGCCCGGCCCCTCGTCGCCGGTGCGCACCATGCAGACGTAGACATCGCTGGTCGACCCGCCGGAAATGAACGCTTTCGAACCGTTGAGGACATAATTCTCACCGTCGCGCACTGCCTTGGTCCGCAGCGACGCGGCGTCCGACCCGGAGCCCGGCTCGGTGAGGCAGTAGCTCGCGAAATGGTCCATCGTCATCAGCTTTGGCAACCAACGCGCGCGCTGCGCCTCGTCGCCGAAACTGTCGATCATCCAACTCGCCATATTGTGGATCGAGATATAGGCGGCGGTGGATGGACAGGCCGACGACAACTCCTCGAAGATGATCGCGGCGTCATGACGGCTGAGATCAGTACCGCCATGCTTCTGCTTGACGTAGATGCCGGCGAAGCCGAGCGCCGCCCCCGTGCGCAGCGCGTCGACGGGAAAGACCGACGCATCGTCCCAATCTCCGGCATAGGGCTTCATCTCCGCCTCGGCGAAACCGCGCGCCATGTCCTGAAAGGCGATCTGATCGTCTGAAAGGTCGAAATCCATCGTCGGGTATGCCCGTAGCGTCCGGCAGCCTGCGCCGGCAAGCAGTCTAGCGGCCTGCCGGTCCCCGTCAATCGAACCGCTTGCGGTACTTCCCGATGAAGGCCACCTCGGCAATCCCGACGCTCGTATGCTCGGCCGACACCGGCTCTATCGCCACTTCCTCGAAGGCGTCGGCTAGCAGCGTTTGAATGACGAACCCGGTATCGACCCAACCCTGGTTCGTCGGGACCGCCGCACGTTCCAAGTTGCAAACGTAAAGTTGCCCGCCCGGCTTCAACGCGCGCGCGATTCGGGCAATGTCCTCATCGACCTTCGGGCTGTGCTGCAAGGACCAGATCGCGATAACGCCGTCGACCTGCAATCCGTGGTCGATCTGGGCGTCGATGACATTCCAAGAACAGGCCGCGAATCGCGCATTGCCGACATAGCCCGGCGCAAGCTGCCGCATCGACGTGCTGATGTCGACGCCGACCACCGAATAGCCATGCTGCTCGATCAATTCCTTGGCCATGCGGCCGATCCCGCAGCCATAGTCGATGATCAGGGACGACGCGTCCGGCTCCAGGTGTTCCCCGATGCTCTCGGCAAGATAAGGCGTTTCGACGCGCCACCGTTCATCGGTCGTCGCGTCCTCGGCCGTCAGGACGATCCGCTTCGCCTCTTCGATCGTCGTTACTTCGAAAATGTCGGGATTGTAGCTGACTCGCTTCACGCTATCGGACATCGAGCTCTCCTCTCAAAACCGGTGCGGCCAAACCCGCATCTTCCGGCGAGACGCAAGTTCAACAACACGCGCCCAGACAACGGATGCACAAATCTGAAATCGATGTTTTCGGATTTCAATTCGCGCAAAATTAGTATGCGGTCGCAGTCTCGCATATCCGCGCATCGCTGAAATTAGAATTTCGACGGCGACGAGGAATTTTGGTTAGAACAAGCGGATCGCCTTCAGCGTTCCAAGGTATCGCCCTCGAATGCGACGAGCCGTTCGACGACTTCCTTCGGAAGCGGAGCGGATTGGTGGGTGTTTCGGCCGGCGTTGACCCAAACGACCTCGCCACTCGCCCGCAGATCCTCCGCACCTGCCGGATGGATCTCCACGGCAAATGTCATGGACGACCGGCCGACCCGTGCCGTGCGCACATGCACTTCGATATCCTCGTCGAACTCAATCGGCTTGCTGTAGTCCACCGCCACCCGGACGGTGTGAACCTCCTGCCCCAAGCGATCAGCCCGGTCCCAGTAGTCGGGATCGAGCGCCCGGAAGTACTCGTGGATCGCCGTGTCGAAATACGTCAGGTAGTGCGCGTTGAAGACGATCTTCTGGCCATCGATCTCGGAATAGCGCACACGAAACGGCCAGGCGAACCGAAAATCCGAACGGGCCATCGATCAACCGGGCTTTCGGGCGTAGATCAGACGAGTCAGGCCGGGAACCATCTCGTGTTCCTGTATGTCGATGAATCCCGCATCTTTCAAATGGTCCTCGAGCCATCCCGGCGTGACCGATCTGGCATCGGGCGTGAACGCCATATGCTGAAGTTGCCACAAGGCCGCCATCGGCGGGCCGGACCGGTCGTCCTCGACCATGAAATCATGGACCATGTAGTGACCGCCCGGCGATAGGCAGTCAAACGTATCCTTCACCAAGCGGGGAATCTCGGTTCCCGGGACGCCACTGAAGAGATAGGACATCAGGATCGCGTCCTGCCCGCTGGGCCAGGCGACCTCAAGCGCATTGCCCGGAATGTATCGAATTCGATCGACCATGCCGGCCTCGGTGATGAAATGCCAGCCCGCTTCCGCGACGTTGGGAAAATCGATGATTGTCGCCGACAATGTGGGATAGGCCTCGAGCAAGCGAATCGACATGGCGCCGGTCCCGCCGCCGACATCCAGCAGCGTCTCCGCACCGGACAGGTCGACGAGCCGGGATAACGTCCGCCCCGGTCCGAGGGACCCCGCATGCTGCGCTTCGCTGTACAACAAGGCTTGGTCGGGATCCGCCATCCAGTGCTGATAGGAGTCCACGGCATCCGCGTCGAGCGAGCCGTCGATAACCTCGTTCAGTTGACCGAGAAACGGATACATCTGCTGATCAATCTGATAGCGCAAATAGTCGCCGAAATCGTATTTGGCTCCTTGCGCCAGAAAGGCGTCCGCGCCCGGCGAATTCGCATAGGTTTCGCCGTCTCGATCGACCAGCCCGATACCGGTAAGGGCGGTAACCAGTGTGGTGATGCGATTGACCGGCACGTCGGTTTTCTTGGAGATTTCGGCCGCGGTTTTCGGGCCATCCGCCAACAGTGTGAAGACATCGACGTGCAGTCCGGCAAACAACGCTTTCGACGCCATAAACCCGAAGGCAACACGCGAAACGTCTTCCGCGGTCTCCGCTAATTTTACAGACATGAAACCCCTGGTTTTCGGTGATTCTGGTTATTTTTTCGACGGCCAACCTAACACGGCGCCGTGGACCGGGGAACCGGGACTGAATTTTTCGTTCGGCCCGAACATGCATCGGCTTCAAACCCGAAATCCAAGATTGGCGTTGACACCGCCATCGGCGCTATGGTGTTTGCAGTACTGGCGCTTACTTGAAGCTCAGCTTGCCGGCGTCGTTAAAAAATCGGCTAAAGCGAGCGGCGCTGAATCTCCCGCCGCGGCTTTGGTCCTGGCGGGTATTTTGTGCCCGCCCTCAGGTTAACAGGAGGGCATGAACAATGGCTGGAAACAGCAAGAACCCCGAAACCATTGCGTTGCACGCAGGCTATCGCGCCGACGAAACCACGGGTGCGGTCGCTGTACCGATCTATCAGACCACGTCCTACCAATTCCGCGATACGGAGCATGCCGCCAACCTGTTCGCGTTGAAAGAATTGGGCAACATCTACACCCGGATCATGAACCCGACGTGCGACGTCTTGGAACAACGCGTGACCGCCCTCGAAGGCGGCGCCGCCGCCCTCGCCGTCAGTTCCGGCCAAGCCGCATCGGCCATCTCCGTCCAGAACATCGCGTCGGCCGGAGACAACATCGTCAGCGCGACCGATCTCTATGGCGGCACCTGGAACCTGTTCAACAACACCTTCAAGACGATGGGCATCGAGGTTCGCTTCGTCGATCCGGCCGATCCCGAGAATTTCCGCCGCGCCACCGACGACAAGACCCGCGCCTATTACGCGGAAACGCTGCCCAACCCGAAACTCACGGTCTTCCCCATCAAGGAAGTCGCCGACATCGGCCGCGAGCTCGGCGTGCCGCTAATCATGGACAACACGGCCGCCCCGATCCTAACCCGGCCCTTCGATCACGGCGCCGCGGTCATTGTGTATTCGACCACGAAATACATCGGCGGGCACGGCACCTCGATCGGCGGCTTGATCGTCGACGGCGGCAACTTCGACTGGGAAAAGCACGCGGACCGCTTCCCCATGCTGAACCAGCCCGATCCGTCCTATCACGGCGCGGTCTGGACCGAGGCGGTCAAGCCATTGGGACCGATCGCCTACATCATCAAGGCGCGGGTTACGCTTCTGCGCGACCTGGGATCGGCGATGAGCCCGGCCAACGCCTTCCAGTTCATTCAAGGTTTGGAAACGCTGCCGCTGCGCATTCGCGAGCACAGCCGGAACGCGCAAGCGGTCGCGGATTTCCTGAAGGGCCATCCCGCGGTATCGAAAGTCATCTATGCCGGAGCCCATGAGGACGCCGAACAGAAGCGCCGCGCCGATACTTACCTTTCCGGCGGCTATGGCGGACTCGTCGGATTCGAATTGAAAGGCGGATTGGCCGCCGGACGCGCCTTCATCGACGCGCTGGAGATGTTCTATCACGTCGCCAATATCGGCGATGCGCGCTCGCTCGCCATCCATCCGGCGACGACAACGCATTCGCAGCTCTCGCCCGAAGAACAGCTCGCCACCGGCGTCAATGACGGGTATGTCCGGCTGTCGATCGGTATCGAGCATATCGACGATATTCTCGGGGATCTCGACCAAGCCCTCGAAGCGGCCGGCAGTGCGAAGGACGCGGCCTAGAAGCGACCGGCGCAAGGACGGTATCGGTAGAAGCTGCCGTCCTTGTCGCCGAACTGGATGCACGTCACGGTCATATCGTCCATACGGCCATCCCCCGCCATCGAGACATAGACGCGCCCGACGGCAGCGATGTCTTTCCCGTAGACCAATCCGGCCATGTCCGGGCACCTATCCGAACAGCGGTTGACGCCAACATCGAAAAATTCCCGATAGGTCTTCGGCAGGCTGAATTTCGGATAGGTAATTCCCGCACTTTTACTCGCACGCGACCCGGCGTAAGATCGGTGCGACCTCGGGAGTGTATCAATGTCGAAAGCGAAGTTAACGCCGTTCCCTGGCGCGAAGAAACCCACGACCAAACCAATGGTGGAGGGCGGCGCCGGCTTGTATCCGACAGTCCGCATGCGCCGCAACCGCCGCGAGGACGCCACGCGCCGCCTCGTGGCCGAGAACAAACTGTCGCCCGACGACTTCATCCTGCCGCTGTTCATCATCGACGGCGATAACGCTCGCCGGCCGGTCGATTCGATGCCCGGCGTCGAGCGACACTCGGTCGACCTGCTGCCGAAAGCGGCGGAACAAGCGGCCGAGGCGGGCATCCCGGCGGTCGCCCTCTTCCCCTATACCGATCCTGCCCTAAAATCCGACGACGGGCGCGAGTGCACCAACCCGGACAACCTGGTGTGCCGCGGCATCCGCGCCATCAAGGAAGCGGTGCCGGAGATCATGGTTGTCTGCGACGTCGCCCTCGATCCATACACCACCCATGGCCACGACGGCGTGATGGACGGGGAGACGATCCTCAATGACGAGTCGGTCGAGATTCTGGTCCAGCAAGCCATGGTCCAGGCCGAGGCCGGCTGCGACACCGTGGCGCCGTCCGATATGATGGACGGACGGGTCGGCGCGATTCGCCAAACTTTGGACGCGAACGGGTTCGACGCCGTCCGGATCATGGCCTATTCGGCAAAATATGCGTCCGCCTTCTACGGGCCGTTCCGCGACGCGGTCGGCACCAAGGCGGCCCTAATCGGCGACAAGGGCACCTACCAGATGGACCCCGCCAACAGCGACGAAGCGCTGCGCGAGGCCTGGCTCGACATCCAGGAAGGCGCGGACATGGTCATGGTGAAACCGGGCATGCCCTATCTCGACATCCTTCGCCGGATCAAGGATGCCTATGCGATGCCGACGATGGTCTATCAGGTAAGCGGCGAGTACGCGATGCTGAAGGCCGCGGCCCAAAACGGCTGGCTCGACAACGACCGGGTGATCCTGGAATTATTGCTGGCCTTCAAGCGCGCGGGCGCGGACGGCATCTTGACCTACGCCGCCCTGGAAGCCGCGAGCCTGCTGAAGAAAAACTGAAACCACGCGCCGTACCAATTCGGGTTCTCGGCAATTCTCAAATCGGGATTGCGAGAAGAGTATCGATCCGATCGCTGTCCAGGACCACGACGCGCTCCATGAAACGATAGTCCTCGCCTGCAATATCGATCCGGTCCAGGTAGCGCCCGGTGGCGAACATCGTCGTCTCGCCGGTGTGCATGATGCGGGCGACGATAAAGTGCGAGTGCACGATGGCGGTGCTGTCCTCCACCGACTTCAGACGTATCGGCCCGACCACGTGGCGATAGCGGTGCGGCTCGAACAGGTTGGCGCGGCGGATGGTGAAGACGCGGTCCAGCAGCATGCCGCGCGTCGCCGCGTACATGATTCCCTGCCGCATCCCGGCCTCGTGGTTGGCGCGGCTGATGATGAGATACCGGCACGGGTCGGCGAACAGGTCCGGCCAATCCTCCAAACGGTCTTCGTCGATGCATTCGGCATACGCGCCGATCAATTCCTGAACGCCCAACCGGATCGACTGTTCGCCTTGTTTCGCGCCGCCCATACCGCTTATTCGCCCATCAACGCGCGGTAGTGTTTCCAGAAGCCGCGGATCGTGGCCTCGCTGGTTTTGAACGGTTGCGACTCCGTCCCATGTCCGCCCATCATGACGATACCGGCACCCTCGTCGTTGTATTGCAGGGCGCGTTGGACGAAACCGCCGATGAAGCCATCCTCCATCGCGACATATCCCGCCGGTCCGATCAGGTTCCCCTGACGCAGGCGGCGCTCGGTCATCGCCTCGTCATCGCCGACGAAGCCCAGGTGAATCCATTCCAGCTCGGTCCGGTCGATACCCCGGGGGCGGAGCACGCGCACGGCGATGGTGTTGCGCACCTGCTGCAGCACCATTCCCGGAAATACCGTGAGTATCTGCACCGAGATGCCGTCGCCATATTCGTCGATGGAGTCGACGACGGAATTGTCTTGCAGCCGAAACCCGCTTTCCGAGCGCATCTCGGCTTCTTTGTACGCGGCGCTCTCGGCGGCATAGTCGAGCTCGACATAGCTGTAGTGATTGCCGCCGTCTTCGTTGATGTACACCCCGCCGGGCATCGTCAGCTTGTTGATTTTGAAGGTCGTCAGGAACAGATGAAGGATCGAGGCGTGATAGGTGTCCTTCACGTTCTCGAAATAGAGTTTCCAATTGTTCGGCAGAACCTGCGTGCTGCGGCCGAGGATGTAGGGCGTCCGGTTCATCACCCGCAGCAAACCGCGCGTCACGTCCGGGCCAAGCCAGGTTTCGAGATCGGGCACGGCATCGCTGAAGGTACCGAAGACAATGCCGCCCAGAACGGCAACCCGCAGGCGCCGCAGCTTGTGATCGTCCTTGCGAAAATCGGGCGCCATGCCGCCCTTGTTCTGCACGCCCCGCTCGAACGCGACACCCGTCAGGTTGCCTTCCAAATCGTAGGTCCAGCCGTGGTACATGCAGCTGAATTTCTTGGCGTTGCCCTGCCGCTCCATGCACAGAATGTTGCCACGGTGGACACAGCGGTTGACGAAGGCGTTGATGTCACCGGCCGTGTCACGAACCACGATCACCGCGACCTCGCCCATGGTGGTCGAGACGAAATCGCCCGGTTCGCCCAGCTCCACCTCCAGGCAGAGATACTGCCAGGTCAGGCCCTGGAACAGGCATTCCTGTTCGCGGTCATAGGTGTCCTGGTCGGTATAGACCCGAAATGGCACCTCGCTGATGCCGTTCGACGGCCAGGAAACGCCGCCTTTTGCTGTTCGGTCGGACTGAGACATCGCGCAGTGTTCCCCAGGTTCCAATGAGTCAGGATATCGCCCCGCCAGATTCAAGGAAAGCGCCGCTGTCGCTTGCCGAAGAACCGATGGTCCGGCCGATATTCGTCGCGCCCGCGACGCGTGCTAGGATATTGCAATGATGCGCGCCAGTGCGCGCCACCACCGACACAGGGAGCAAGGCCATGGGAAAGCTTCGTCATATCGCCGTCACGGTGCCCGATCCGGAGGCCGCCGCGCAGTTCTACGAAAAGACGTTCGACATGGAGCGGGTGCGTGAATCGAAGTTCGGCATGCTGCTGTCGGACGGAACGGTCAGCCTGGCGATCCTGCGCTTTCCAGATGACGAAACGGCCGGCGACGAGCGCGGCAAGGATTATTTCGGCCTCCACCACATGGGCTTCATCGTCGACGACCTGCAGGCCACCGGCGAGGAAATCGAAGCCAATGGCGGCCGCTATCACATGAAGATCCCCAGCCGCCAACACGCCGACACCGAGGTGAAGTTCCGCGATCCGAACGGTGTTGTGTTCGACATCGTGAACGACGACTACGCCACCAATTTTTGGAAGGCGAAGGCCTGACCGGGCCGCAAACGTCGGGTGTATTCTATGACGAAAGGAAGGCGGTCGAGATGCTGACCATCGACGCGCAGGTACATGTCTACGAGCGGGATCATCCGGACCGGCCATGGACCGACGTCCTCACAGGGCCGCCCGAAGTGACGGGCGACGACATGGTGGCGGCGATGGAAGCGGTCGGCGTCGACGCAGCGATAGTGGTTTCGGCCTGGACGATGTACCGCTACGACCCGAGTTACGCAATTTCAGTCCGGGCCGCGTATCCGGACCGTTTCGCTCTGGTCAAACCGCTCGATCCGGCCGACCCCGCCGCGGAGGAAATTATCGCGGATTGGGCGGAGACCGAGGGCGCTGTCGGCGTCCGCATCATGTTGACCAACACCGCCCCGGACGATCCGGACGATCCCGGAACGAACCGCATCCTGGCGGCGGCCGGCCGGTACGGTCTGCCGGTCAATCTCTCCTGCTCAAGTCGCCTGCCGCAGGTCGGCGCCTTGGCGGCGAGGCATGAAGGAACGCGGCTAGTGGTGGACCATCTCGGCATTTTCCAACCGCGAAAGCCCCCCGCGCCGCCCGAGCCCTTCGCCGCATTTCCGCAACTGCTGGAGCTCGCTGCTTTCGAGAATGTCGCGGTAAAGGTCACCGGCGCCTGCACCTTGTCGCGCGCGCCCTTCCCTTTCGACGATTTGTGGGACCCGCTCGGCCGCGTCTTCGACGCGTTCGGCTTCGACCGCTGCATGTGGGGCACCGACTGGACGCGGGCAATCAATGTGGTGACCTACGAACAAGGCGTCGAGCCCTTCAAACTCACCGATCGTCTAACGGAAACCGAGCGGGAAGCGCTTATGGGCGGCACGCTGCAGCAAATCTATGGCTGGACTCCCGGAGCGTGATCTGACCGCCGAGGTCTAAACACCCAGCGTGGATGCACGCCGTACGGCGGATAACATCGACGTGCCCATCAGGAAGGCCTTCGCCCGCCCCGGATCGGCGGCGATATCCCGGAGTTCCTGCAAGTTTTTCGCACGCGATTCAGGATCTTTCGCTTCCAGACGCTTCTTGTTGGCGATCGTCTGGGCTTGGGTGAATTCGTGGGTCGTCGTGCGGCGTTGAACATCGTAGACGTCCAGGGCGCGATCGTCGGCATCGCCGCGCCACACGCTGACCAGCTTTTCCGCGGCATTCATCGCATCATGAATGCCGCCGTTGAGCCCCATGCCCCCGATCGAGTTGTTCAAATGCGCTGAATCGCCGGCCAACAGCACGCGGCCTAGCCGGAATGTCGAGGCAACGCGTTGGTTTATGGAATAAATATTTCGGTGCACAATGTCGTATTCGCCGTCTTTCGGGAAGAACTTCTGCATCCGCGCCTGAACGGCGGCATCGCTCAAGACTTCATCCTCGGATAGGTTCACGTCGCTCGGGAAAACGGCACGCCATAATCCCGGCGGACCATTGTGCGATACCTTGAACAAGTTGCACCACTCATCGGGGTCCGCATAGTAGTTGCGATAACAGCATCCCCGTTCCGCCTCGAAATCGAAGGGCGTCGAAAGCACGACGAAGCGCTCTTCATAGGTGAACCCCTCGAAGCCGATACCGGTCGATTTGCGGATGGTGCTGCGGCCGCCGTCACAACCGATGAGATATGGTCCCGAAACAGTCTCGGTTCCATCCGGTCCGGCGACCGACACGCTGACACCGTCGGCATCTTGGCTGACACCCGTCACCTCGTGGGAAAATCGAACGTCGGCGTCCGGATAGTCGTTGAGCATCGCCAGCGCAATATTGGCCAGCTTGTACTGCTCGCATTGGACGACATATGGAAACTTGGTTTCGTCGCCCAACAGCCGATGATTGAACTTGGCAACGATTTCGTCCTTGGGACGATCCCAAAAATAGAATTCATCGCAAACCAGACCTTGCTTCTCGGCCTCGGCCACCATGCCGATCTCATCCAACATCTCGAGGGTTGCCGGATGGGTCGTTGCCGCCCGTGGATCATCCAGCATGCGGTCCTCTTTCTCGAAAAGAGTGACGGGAATCCCCGCTTGAGAGAGCCGGAGCGCCGCAATGAGGCCGACAGGGCCTGCGCCCACGATCAGGATTCTTTCTTCCGGAATGGACATATCAACACACTTCTGGAGATCAATCGGACACAGGCGGACGAACGGATGAATGTTCGCATACCCGCACTTTATTTGCATCCGACGGCATAATTCGCACCAACGTCCGCGCCACCCCACAATGCCGGCGTCAACATTCCTAAGAGATTGCCTGACGGCCAACGATATCAATCTTCCCAACACCATCGTCATTTGCCTATGCTGTCTCGCCGTTGAACAGGATGGCAATCGTTCATGGTGAAGACTCTTGCGACTAAGGCGATATGCCGCGGCGTTGGCTAAGGCGGGGCTCGATAGACTTCCCTACAGCCCACCCGAATCACCGGCGCTTGGGGCGACGCCGGGGGACATCGTCGGCACCATGCCGATGCTGGAAAGGTTGCTCACCGAAAACATCACGCCATTCTGGCTATCGCATACCCTCGATCGAGAGGACGGTGGTTTTGCGCTCAATCACGCGGTGAGCGGCCGACCAAGAGGCCCCGCAAACAAGACCTTGGTCACCCAGGCGCGCATGCTCTGGTTTTTTTCCCGGTTGTATCGCAGCGAGTACGGCGACGCTTCCTATCTGAATGCGGCCCGCCACGGCTTCGAATTTCTGAAAGACCGAATGTGGGACGAGGAGCATGGCGGATTCTATTGGGAGGTCGACGCGACCGGCCGAAATGCGACGAAGGAAAACAAGCATTTGTACGGCCAAGCCTTCGCGTTATACGGGTTGAGCGAATACATTCTGGCTTCCGGGGACCCATCCGCCGCAACGCTCTGCGACCGCCACTTCGACCTGATGGAAAACAAAGCGCACGATGCTTCGCATGGCGGCTACCGGGAATTCTTCCATCGGGATTGGCAGGTTCCGGTCGAACGGGAGCGCGGGTACCTCTCGGATGTCATGCCCGACGAAAAACGCATGAACACCCATCTCCATCTCCTGGAGGCGCTCATCGGTTACTACGCCGTAAATCCGGATCAGGGTGTCCGCGACCGTCTGGACGAGCTTTTTGTTATCTGCAGCGATACTGTCGTCCGCAGCGCCGCGGGCGCCTGCACCGAACACTACGCATCCGATTGGACCCCGCTCCTGGATAATGGCCTGGATTTCGTCAGCTATGGTCACGACCTCGAGAATATCTGGCTGCTGATTAGGGCCAATGAGATATTGGAGCGTCCCAACGAGCCCTTTATCGATTTGTATGCCCGACTATTCGATACATCGCTGCGATACGGTTACGACCGCGAAAAGGGCGGGTTCTACGCGTCGGGTCCCTTGGGCGAACCCGCAAAGGACCGCCGGAAAATGTGGTGGGTCCAGGCCGAGGCCTTGGTCGCGGCGCTCTACATGCATCACCTGACCGGCGCCGACCTTTATGCGGAATGCTGCATCAAAACGCTCGAGTGGATCGTGACCTACCAGACCGACTGGACGAACGGCGAATGGCACCGCGAAGTGGCGATCAACGGCCGTCCGCGCGGCGCCAAGGCGGACGGCTGGAAGGCCGCGTACCACAACGGCCGCGCGATGATCGAGTGTCTCGATATCTTGAAATTGCGCCGCGACGCTAAAAGCCGCTAGGCATTCTGCTGTTCGTACATTTTACGATTGCCGGCGACCTTTCCGGCAACGCCAATTGCCCGGCACAGGGCCTCCGGGTTCGCGCGATCGGTTCCGACGATGTCGAACGCCGTCCCATGTGCGGTCGTCACCGTGGGAACGGGAGTGCCGCCGTGGATCGATATCCCGCGGTCGAAATCCAACAGCTTGTTCGCGATCTGACACTGATCGTGATACATCGCGACGATGCCGTCGAACCCCTTGGCCCTTGCGTCCACATAGACGAAGTCTGCGGATACGGGACCACTCACCGACATCCCTTCCGACTTCGCCCGCTCGATCGCCGGGATGATCGCATCGATTTCCTCGGTGCCGCAAAGGCCGCCCTCACCGCAATGCGGATTGTAGCCCGCGACGGTAATACGCGGTGACGCGACGCCCGAAGCAACCAACGTGTTGTTCAGCAGCGCGATGATCGAATAAATCCGGTCGATCGTGAGGTGTTCCCACACATTCCGCATCGGAACATGCGACGTGACCCGCGCCACCCAAAGATCGTCGAGCACGTTCAGCTCGGACGCAGGGCCATCCCAACCGAGATGGCTGGTGCAGAAATCGATGCCGTCGCGATATTTCCACCCGGCGAGGTTCATCGCATGCTTGTTCATCGGCGCATACGCCACCGCATCGATCCTTTTTGCGACGGCCATATCCAGCGCTGTGGACAGCACCTCCATTGCATAGCGGCCGCCAATTTCGTTCGCGGTCCCTCTCGGCAAGGCGTCCAGATCGATCTCGGTCACGGGAACGGAGAGAAATCGGGTGGCCGGATTGGCAGTGTCGAACGCCGAAAGATCATCGCGGACCTGCAGTTCGTGCCGCAGGCCCATCGCGTCCAACTCGCGCGAGAGCACGCTTGGGTCGCCGATCAGGATCATATCGGCATCGGGATCGAAAGACCGGTCGGCCAGGACCTTCGCGACCAACTCCGGCCCAATGCCGCAGGGGTCACCCATCAAAACACCGACCGTCGGTTTCTGTGCTCCGGACATACCACTCTCCGCGGTTAAAGGGGACGACCGGAGTTTATTCGTCCCGCCATGCCCGTGCAATTTGGCCCATCGCGCGTCACGACGCGACGCCGACGACGAACCGTTGCGCCGTAAGCAAGCGATACTCGCCCGCTTCCTTGTATTTCCCAAATGCCGCGGCAATGCCCTCATGGACCTGGGCTTGCCGGGTTTCGTCCAACGCTTCGATGTGTTGCCCGTAATCCCGATTCAGGAGTTTGGCCCAAAACCGCTCCCGCTCGCCTTCCACGACGGTCCGGCACAGCTGCTCTTCCAAGACCGCGTCGAAACCCGCGGTTCGGAGCAGGTCGTCCAGTTCATCGCCTTCGCTGTACTTGAAATGATGCTCGACCCGCTTCGAATCGTCCAAGTGCAGCAGCCTCGGCGCTTCCACATGCACGGTCGTCCACAGGGTGTTTGACTCCGGCGGCCCATGAACCATATAGGCGGCCTTTTTCCCCGGCTTCAGCACGCGGCGCGCCTCCTTCAACGCCGCTATCGGATCGGATGAGTGCATGATCCCGAAACGGCAGGTGACAGCGTCGAAAGACCGGTCTTCGAACGGCAACGCTTCCATCCCACAGACCTCGAAGCTCATATTCTCGAGGTCGAGGCGTTCGGCGCGCTGCCGTGCCGTGTTCAACATGTTGAGGGTCAGATCGGTGGCCATGACATGCCCCGCTCCGCCCACGTGGAGCGCGATGCTGATCGATGGTTCGCCGGTTCCGGACGCCAGGTCCAGCACGGTATCGCCGGCGCGGATCCCCGCCAAATCGATCAGCATTTGGTTCGGCGCATCGTCCTTCGACACGGTTTCGTAGGCGATCTTCTTCCACTCGGCGGACTTCTCCTCCCAAGTCTGGCCGGCGGCGGGTTTCTCAACGTCCATATGGGGGATACTCCGGAACATGGTGCGTGTATCGGCGCCGCCGCGCCACTTCACGGGGCGCATGTGGCGGGAATGCCAATTAGGCCGCATATTGTATGACGACGCCAAATCGCCGTAATCGCGTAGCAACCGGTAATCCCGCGAGATGATCCAAATCACGCCATCCATCGGCATCGAAGAGTCGGAGATCGAGGAGCAGTTCATCCGCTCCCCCGGGTCGGGCGGCCAAAAGGTCAACAAGACGGAGAGCGCGGTCCAGCTGCGGTTCGACGCGCGGTCGAGCCCGTCGTTATCGAATGCCGTCTTTCTTCGCCTCAAACCCCTGGCGGGCCGGCGGATGACGAAGGACGGCGTGATCGTGATTACCGCCAACCGGTTCCGCACGCAGGACCTAAATCGGAAGGACGCGATGGAACGGTTGATCGCGCTGATCCGGGACGCGGCGGCATCGCCCAAACACCGACGGCCGACGAAACCCACAAAGGGGTCGAAACGGCGCCGCCTCGACAGCAAACGCCGCCAAAGCGACACCAAGAAACGGAGACGAAAGGTCACCGACGAATAGCGGACCATCGAAGGCGCATTAAAACGAAAGCCCACCCCGGGCGCGGAAGGAAAAACCGATGAGCGACACTGATCTGACGCAGGCCCTGAAGGTCATCGAGACACTGTCCACCGGTACCCTGACGACGCAGCTCCTGAAGCGAGGCATGCCGAGTACCTTCATCGCCGGCGTCCATCCGCTCAATCCGAACGCGCCGAAATTCGCGGGGCTTGCCTACACCCTGCGCTTGGTCCCGAAACGCGAGGACAAAATGTCCCCCGATACCGTTACGTCCCCGCTCTACCCGCAACGCCACGCGGTCGAGGATTGCCCGCCGGGCCGTGTCCTGGTGATCGACGCCCGCGGCATCACGGATACCGGGACCCTAGGCGATATTCTGGTCGCGCGCCTGCAGGCACGCGGTGTCGCCGCGGTCGTAACCGATGGGGCGATGCGCGATACCGGCGCGATGATGGACTACAGCATCCCGGTGTTTTGCGGCGGCCGGGCGGCGCGCAACAGCCATGTGGATCACTTGGCCACCGAAACCCAGGTGCCCATCGCGTGCGGTGGCGCCGCGGTGTTCCCGGGCGACGTTCTGTTCGGCGACGAGGACGGTGTGGTTGTGTTCCCCGCAGACCTGGCGGCGGAACTCGCGGCCGACGGCGCCAAGCAAGAACGCCTCGAAACCTTCCTCCAAAGCCGGGTGTTGGATGGCGCGCCGATCGCCGGCACCTATCCGCCAGGGCCGGAAACGTTGGCGGCCTTCGAGAAATGGGACAAGGAAAAGTGACCCGCCCGCGCGATGCCTGCGCGGCGCTGGACTAGGAGGATTTCGTGGCGACGAAAATCACCATCAACTTCGGCGACCCGGATATCGCGGAGCAAACGGCCCGCATCCCCAACGACGGCGCCGGCCCCTGCCCCATCGAGACCATCATCCGCCGGATCGGCGCCCACCCTATGGCGCTGTTGCATCCCGACAGGATCAGCGATCCCGCCGAACGGGACCGGGTGACGGGCCTGGCAGCGGATGGCGGGGCCTTTTTTATCGACCGATTGGCTGCCGGCATGGCGGCACTCGCGACCGCGTTTCACCCCAAGCCGGTGATCGTGCGCTTGTCCGATTTCCAGAGCGACGAATACGCCGAACTGGACGGCGGACGCGACTTCGAGCCGACCGAGCAAAATCCGATGATCGCCTGGCGCGGCGCGGTGCGATACACCCACCCCGATTACGCGGAAGCCTTCGCCCTGGAATGCGCCGCAGTGAAACGGGTTCGCGAGGACATGGGCCTGAGCAACCTGTATCCCTTGGTGCCGTATTGTCGGCGCCTCTCCGAAGCCCACGCGGTCATCGACGCGATGGCGGCCAACGGCCTTCGCCAGAACGTGGACGGTCTGCAAATTCACCTGATGGCGGAGGTGCCGAACAACGCCATGGAGATCGACGGCCTCGCCGACCTGTTCGACGGCATCTCCATCGGGTCGCGGGATTTGACGCAACTGCTGCTCGGCATCGATGCCGGTGCGGATTTCGTCGGTCCCGTCGATTTCGATCCCTGCGATCCCGGCGTCCTGCGCTGCATCCAATTGATCATCGAAGGCGCCAAACGCCACGATTGCCCCGTCAGCATCTGTGGTCCGACCCCTTCCGAACGCCCGGAAATGGCCGAATTCGTCGTCCGTCACGGGATCGACGGCCTAAGCCTGCGCCCGGATAGCGTCGTCGAGACGGCCCGAAACGTGCGCCGGCTGGAACAGGACCTTACAACGCGGTGACATGGAATCGCCCAATACCGCCCATACGGCGGGCCACAAAGATGTCTCCCCGTGTTTTAACCGGCGACTGAATGTCCGCTGATAAGTGACAGCGAACATTCAGTTCTCCGGACTGCCCGTGATAATGGTCAGTCTTCGTCAGCCGCCAACAGGCCGGACTTAAAGAGCAGCCCCGCGACACCCGCACCGATCAGCGGCGCCACGATGAACAGCCAGATTTGCGCAAGCGCTTGCGGATTCGTGGCAAAGCCGACAACGGCCGGCCCAAGCGAACGTGCGGGATTGACCGACACGCCGGTTACATTGATGCCGACGATGTGGATGACGGTCAGGGTCAATCCGATCGCAAGCCCCGCCAAATGCGCCGGCGCGCCCTTCTGTGTCACGCCGAGGATGCAAACCAGGAACAGAAAGGTCGCGACCGCCTCGAACACGAAGGCTGAGACAAGATTGTATTCACCGAGATATCCGGTGCCCCATCCGTTCTGGCCCAATCCGCCGCTCCAACCCGCGGCCTTGCCGGATAGAATGAGATACAGGACCGCGGCACCGGCCAGCGCACCGAGAATCTGTGCAATGACGTAGGAAACGAAATCCGCACCGGACATGCGGCCCGCCAAGAGCGCGCCGAAGCTAACCGCCGGATTGACGTGGCAACCGGACACCGGGCCGATCCCATAGGCCATGGCGACGATCGCAAGGCCAAATGCGAAGGAGATGCCGAGGACGTCGATAGCGGTTGGCCCGGACGCCATGCCGCCGATTACGGCCGCGCCGCAACCGAACAAGACGAGCGTGAACGTGCCGATGAATTCTGCAAGAGGTTTCTTCATTTTTCACTCCATTCACCCACACGGTTATGAAGCGCCGAACATGCGCTTTCCAAACCGTGACTGGTAATGCAGTGCCCCCCCAAAGCGGCGCAATCGTGACCTAATTCGCGCCGATACGCAATGGTACGAACGCCCGGCGACTCGGACGCGCCTTACGCCGCCCAGCTCAAGTCCGGCTGGGTGTCCTGCCAATCGGTCGCCTGTTCGAAGGCATAGCCGGCCCGGAGGATTACGTCTTCCGCGAACGGCTTGCCGTTGATCAGCAAGCCGATCGGCAGTCCCTTGGACGTGAACCCGCAAGGGACAGACAGGCCGCAGAGACCGAGGCGGTTGCCGACATTGGTGTTCGCCATGTATTGCGCCGCGTAATCCAGATAGACATCGAGCGATTCGTCGACCGTGGCTACCGGCAGCGCCGGGATGCGCGTCGTCGGCGACAGGATGACGTCAACGTCCCGCAGAGACTCCATTTGCGATGCCTGGAGCGCTTTCAGTTGCTGCAGCATCTTGATGTAGTCGGTCGCAAGATGATCGCGGTCGCCGACCATGCGCGGTCCGACGATCGGGTCCATTTGATCGACGCTCGTCTTGATCCGCTCTTCGTGGATGACCGCCGCCTCAGCCCCGTTGACCACCGATGCCATCGCGGCGGCCGCCGTGGCCTCGGGATACGCTATGTTCTCCACCGTGGCGCCCAGGTCGCGGAATACGTCCACCGCCACGCCGACGGCCTTTTCGATCTCCGGGTCCAGATCGTCGAAGAAGACATCCTGCGGGATGCCGACCCGCAAGCCCTTCGCCCCTGCCTTCAAAGATCCGAGCACGTCCGTCGGTCGAATGCCGAAGGTGCCGTCGTCCCGCGCGTCCTCGCCCTGAAGGATTTGGTAGACGAGCGCGGCATCCTCGACGCTACGGGTCAACGGTCCCGCGGAATCGAGGGTCCAACTCAGCGGGAATATCCCGAATCGGCTGACCCTGCCGACCGTAGTCTTGAGGCCGACCGTACCGCACAGGCCCGCCGGCGCACGGACCGAGCCGCCGGTATCGCTGCCGAGCCCCATGGGCGCCATCCCGCTCGCCACGGCCACCGCGCTTCCGGCGCTGGACCCACCCGGCACGCAGTGCTCCTCGCTCCACGGATTGTGCGGCGTGCCCTGGATATGATTGATGCCGACGATGCCTTTGGCGAACTCGACCGTGATGGTCTTGCCGAGGACGATCATGCCCGCCGCCGCAAGCCGCCGCGTCACTTCGCTCTCCTCGGTCTTCGCCGCCCCGTCCACCGTCCGGGACCCGGCCGTCGTCGGCAGCCCGACGATGTCATAGAGGTCCTTCACCGCATAGGGAATGCCGTGCAGTGGCCCGAGGTCATGGCCGGACGTCATCAAACTCTCGGCGGCCTTTGCCTCCGCCACGGCGCGATCCGCCGTCACGAGATTGAAAGCGTTCAGCGGCCCGTTCAATGCCTCGATGCGCCCGATCAGATGCTCCGTCAGCCCGGTCGGTGTAACCGCGCCGGTCCGCAACATCGCGGCGAGGTCGGTGATGGATCGGTAGTGCAGTGGACGATCGGTCATACGCTTCCTCTACCCAGCAACGTCCAGATCGGCTCGGCTAGCTCTGATCCGACAGATTGTATTGCGCCAGCTTCGCGTCATCGAGATCGATGCCGAGGCCCGGCCCGGACGGAAGCGCGATGCGGCCCTTGCCAATGTCGAGCCGGGTCGTGGCCACGGTGTCGGTCACCTTGAGCGGACCGACGCATTCCAATCCCGGCAGGATATTGCGCGACGTGGCGCCCAGCATGATTTCCGCGATGGTGCTGAGGTCCAGCCCGAACCCGTGCCCCATCACGACCTGGAGCCCGGCCGCTTCCGCCGTTGAGATCATCCGCGAGGACGGCAGCAAGCCACCGGCTTGCGTAATGCCGAACTTCACGAAATCGGCGCAATCCGCCTTGATCACCCGGATCAGACTCGCGTAATCGCTGATCGCTTCGTCGGCCATGATGGCGATTCCGCCTTCGCGCCGGACCCGCGCCAGTCCTTCGAGGTCGTCCTTCGGCACCGGCTGTTCGAACAACTGCATGTCGCAGGATTTGACCGCTTCGCACAGCGCCAGCGCCTGCTCCACATTGCATTGCTGGTTGGCGTCCATGCGCAGCTTGACGTCCGAGCCGACGGCGTCCCGCACCGCCATCACCCGTGCGCTGTCTTTTTCAACGTGGTTGCCGACTTTGATTTTCATGGACTGGAACCCGGCGTCCTGCCAGCGCTTCGCTTCGGCGGCCGCTTCGTCGGGCGGCAACTCGCCGACCCAGGCATTGAACAACACCTCGTCGAGGACGGCCCCTCCTACGTAGTCGTGCAGCGCCATTCCCGACCGCCGGCAGACCAGTTCGATACACGCCATCTCCATCGCCGCCGCGGCAGAGGGCTGCGTCGGGATCAACTTGGCGGCGATTTCAAACATCCGGTTAATGTTGACCGGATCTTCGCCAATCATCGCCGGACCGAGACGATCCCGGACGGCGGCGGCGAGTTCCTGCGCGGTGTTGGGCGACGTCGCCCTGCCGGAAGGATCGATGCTGCTAATGCCGATGCCGCCGTCGCTGTCCGTGATGCGCACCACCACGCATTTGGTGGCGTTCTTGGAGACGCCGCCGCTGGTGAACGTGCCGACCAGGGGCATGGCCACGCCGAAAACCTCGACCTTACTGATTGTTGCCGTCATTTGAGACCTCATCCGTCGTCTGGGGCGCGACGTTCGCTCGAATTGTTCTAAGATAGGCGGCGGTCGGCTCCTATCATGCCGGCCGCTACGCTCGTGTTACTCCGCGACCAATGTAGCATCTAACCGCCTAAGCCACCGAATATCCGTTTGACAGCGTGAAAGACCGGATGCCGATGAAAACACCGCCGAATGAACTGTCGATCACCGCCGCGTCCGCGGCCATCGCCGCCGGAGATCTGACGCCCGAAGCGTTGATGGCAAGTTGCCTGGAACGGATCGCTGCGCGCGAACCCGCGGTCGAAGCCTTTGCGCATTACGACGGCGATGCCGCGCTCGACGCCGCCCGGCAACTTCCGGAAACACATGGTTCCGGCCCGCTCTTCGGGATTCCGGTTGGGATCAAGGACATCATCGATACCGCGGATATGCCAACCGAGTGCAATTCCCCCATATACAAGGGACATCGGCCGGCCCGGGATGCCGTCTGCGTGGCCCGATTGCGGCAAGCCGGTGCGATCATTCTCGGCAAGACCGTGACCACCGAATTCGCCTCCACCTTCCCCGGCCCCACCCGGCATCCGCGCGACGACAGCCGGACGCCCGGCGGCTCGTCGAGCGGCTCCGCCGCCGCGGTCGGCGACTTCATGCTCCCGCTGGCGCTCGGCACCCAGACCGGCGGCTCGATGATCCGGCCGTCCGCGTTCAACGGCGTGGTCGGCTACAAACCGGCCTGGGGTCTGTTCGACACGACCGGCGTGAAACCGTTGGCGTTCGACTTGGATACCATCGGGTTCATGGTGCGCAGCCTCGACGACGTGCCGGTCGTCTCCGGCGTGCTGGCCGACCGGGCTCCGTCGGTGCCGGCCTCCGTCGATACACCCAAGATCGCCTTTGTGCGCTCGGCCGACTGGGACACGGCGGATCCTGAAACGCAAACCCTCCTGGAGGAAACAGCGGAGCGGTTGGCAAAGGCGGGTGCCGTCGTCCGCGATGTAACGCTTCCCGATCCCTTCGACCGGGTCAGCCCGGGCCAGCGTATCGTCATGGCGCATCAGGCCGCGGAGGCCTTCGAGCATGAATGGACACACCATCGCGATGCCTTGAGCGAGAGTTTCCAGTCGCTGGTCCAAAAGGGACTCGACGTATCGGCGGCGGAGCGGGCGGAGGTCATGGCGACCCTCGAAGATTGCCGTGCGCAGCTTCCGGGCCTCTTCGACGACGGCGAGGTCATCCTGACCCCGAGTGCGGTCGGCGAGGCGCCGCTCGGCCTTCACTCGACGGGGAACTCGGTGTTCAATCGGACATGGACCGCCTTGCACGTTCCCTGTCTGACGGTTCCGGTGACGGACGGGCCAAACGGCCTACCACTCGGCGTCCAGTTCGTCGATCCCCACAGCGACGAAGCCGCCCTTCTGGGCACGGCCCGGTGGGCCGCGCGGTCGCTCGACCTGCCGATCTTCGGTTAGCCTCACCCTTTGACGGACTCCCGGTTACCCGCCTAGAGTGCGGACAGTGAACCCAACGGGATCAGGGGCTGATCGTGCCGGAAGACGCCAGCGTCAAATTTCTCGAAGCGGTCGGCAGTCGCGTGCAGGACACGCTCGACGCCTGCACGAAGTGCGGGAAATGCGTCGAGGCCTGCCCGATGGTCGGACCGGCGGGGTTGGACGCCGAGGATGCTCCGGAAATTGTGGGTGGCATGCTCGATTTGCTCGCCGGCGGTCCGGGCACGCCCGATGCGGAGCGTTTTGCCGAGGTCTGCACGAACAGCGGAAAGTGCATCCCGGCCTGCGACTACGGCGTCAATCCACGCTTTATGGTCAACATGGCGCGTGTTGCCGCGAAGGAACGGCTCGGCGAAGACACGGTCCGCCATGGCGCTAAGAAGTTTTTCAACAATATGAACCGCTCGACGCGGATGATCTCGCGGATGCTGCTTCCCCCCGACATCCACGCGCGTCTGAACCCGCCCCTGCAGCGCGAGGAAGACTACCCGGCCGAACAGCCCGATATCGTGTTCTATGCCGGATGCAATGTGATCAAGACGCCCCACATCGCCCTGCTGATCCTCGACGTCCTCGATACGCTCGGCGTCACCTACGAGGTGATGGGCGGCCCCCCCACCTGTTGCGGCATCCAGCACTTCAAGCAGGGCGATGCCAAGATCGCGGGCCGCATCGGCTTCAACACCATCGAACGTCTCGGGCGGCCGCGCGCCGAGCGGGTCATTTCCTGGTGCCCGAGCTGTCAGATTCAAATCGGCGAAGTGGCTTTGCCTGCCTACGAGGAAGCGCACGGCGCGATGCCGTTCGACCTGAACCCGATCACGGAGTTCTTCGACGAGAATCTGGATCAACTCCGGACGCATTTCGTGAACCCGGTTCCCAAGCGCGTCGCGCTGCAGGAACGCTCGGCCCTTCCCGGCATCAATGCCGCGGTCAAGAATGTCCTCGGCGCAATTCCCGAACTGGAAGTCGTCGAGCTCGATGTCCCGATCCTGAGCACACAGGCGAGCCATTTGGGCGTCGTGCCGGACTACAAGGCCGACCTGCGCGAGATGGAATTCAAGGCCGCCGCCGAAGCCGGCGTCACGACATTCGCATCGATCTTCCACGGATGTCACCGCGAGTTGATCAAATTTCAGCCGCAGGTTTCGTTCGAAACGCTGAACTTCATGGAACTGATCGGCGAGAGCATGGGCATCCACATTCCCGACCTGTATAAGCGCCTGCAGGAAATAGGGGATGTCGACGCCATCCTCGCCGATACCGCCGACCTGATCGAAACGCATCGCCTCGATCTCGAAACGCTGCGCGACGTGATTGCAAACGATATCCTAGACAGCGTGCCGACGCTGGGTGAAATCAACCCCTAGCGCCGCCACGGCCGCGCCTACGCGTCGCTCACCCACAATGAAAGCGACGTCGTTGGCGCGGGTTCCAAATTGCCGTCCGAACCAATCGTGGCTGGCGTAATTTCACCGGATCCCAGATCAATCAACGTTCCCGACGCGGCCGATCCACCCGGCACGGTCGGGTCCATATCGTGGACAAGGTCAATGCGTCGGCCGCCGTTCGCAATCAGTGAAACCCGCGCGTCGTCCCTACCCGGTGTGTATGACGGGTCGTGGGCCAGGACCGCCGTCAGATTTCGCAGCACATCGAATGCCGTTCGCGGATTATAGAACCGGTCGACGACCCCGTGCCGCATGTAGTAGCCGCGGTCGACATCGGCAAAGGTGTCGGAATAGACATGGACGTCTTCCCGCGCGCACGCCACCGCCGCGGCCTCGGCAACGCGTGTCGCGACCCAGCGGTCATCGGTTTGCTGCAACCCCGGCGCCCCCTTGGTCATCCGGATATGCAAAGACGCCTTCAAACCATGCCCGCGGCACGCATCGACGGCAGATCGCGCCGCCTGCCATGGCGGCGTCACGCCTTCCACGCGAAACACCACCCCATCGACATCGGCGAGACCGCCTACCATCGCGATTTGTTCTTCGTCCTCCGGGGTGAATCCGTGAACGATCATATGGTGGTATGTGTCGCCGGCGCTTTCCTGATCTTCCTTCGTGCGGATTCGCGAAACATAGAGCGATATGCCGGCCGCCTTTACCGTCGCGCGAACTGCGTCCACGGTCGCCGGAAGCCTCTCCGTGGTGTCGCAAATCTCCCAGGTATCGATGAGTCCCTCGGCATTGCGTACCGCTTCAAGCAGGCGTTCATCGGGCATACCGAAAGAGAAGAGCGTGAACCGCAACCCCAGGCACGCGCATTCGTCCAGACGGGCGCGATGCTCCGGATCGAGCAGGTCGCTGGCGGGAATGCGCACGCGCCGTACGCCCGTCTCGACCAACGCCATGAGGGCATAGTCGTTCCGCATGCGCTTGCGATCGAATTCATCCAACGATCCCGACGGCGGAATCTCGACGATCTCGAGCCAGTTCTGGCGCATGTCGAACCCGAACCGGGAATGCGGATTCTGCAAGGGATGAACCGCCGTCACATGCGTTCGCGGCTGGGCGTCCGCGCTATCGGGTTCCGCAATCGTACCGAAGGTTCGCACCCATTGGCAGAAATGGCCGTGTTCATGGACCTGGACGAGAAAGTATCCAAGCTTGGCGAGATCGCTGCGGCCGCCTTCGGTGCCGGGTAATGGTTCGGCGCGGTACATCTCGGCGTAGTCCTGGCGGACGAATGCGGTCGACGGCAGCGCGTAGCAATTGGTGACACCAAACCGGTTGTACCAGAAATTGTGGACATGACCCGAGAACTGCGCCTCGGCGCCATGGCGATCCATCAACCCCAGCAACCAAGAGCGGCCCGGCTCGGCGATGTTGTCGAAATGCTCGGCCTCGCCGGGGGCCGTCAGGTAGAGCGGATAATGGGTATGGATGAAGATGCGAAGGCCTTGGGCCGACGCAGCGGCCATTTCCGTTTCAAGCCATGATTTCTGCTCGGCCTCGGCGGCCAGCCCGGTATTGACGATCTGCGTATCGACCAGAAAGAAGCGGCAGCCTTCGTGATCGAAGGCTTGATGATTAGCCCCGAAATTTTTCGTCCAAAGCTCTATGTATTCATCACATGCGACACCGGCCGGTCCCCAGGCAATGGGCTTGTCACCGATATCATGGTTGCCGGGCACCACGTGAAGCGGGTAACGCAGCTCGGCGACCTGCTCCCGAAAACAAGCGGCCGCCATCTCATAGAGGTCCGGAAACGCCGGCACGGGATGCACGATGTCGCCGAGATGGACGACAAACGCCAAATCTCGGCGGTTAAGGTCGCGGACCACATGCCGCAAGCGGCCGTTGGCGCGTTTGTTGATTTCAAATTCGGAGTTGCATTCCGATTCACCGAAATTTACGTGCGTATCGGTAACCACGGCATAGGTGAACATCTGTGCACCCAAGTCGGCTAACATCTGCGATCCTCCCCGCAAAGCAAATTCGTTAGATCGAGTTCCGCGTCGGGCACATCTATCCGGGCGATGTCAGAACAAAGCGAACCGGACACGGACCGGGCGTCCCGATCAAACGCCTGCCGGTCTAATCGAGCAGCGACGGGAGACGGTCGCCGATTGCCGTGGCATTCTCGAAGGCATGCGCCAACTGCAGCACCGACAGGTCGTCCTGGTGCCGTCCCACGATCTGAATACCCACGGGCCACCCCTCGTCGGTAAAGCCCGCCGGCATCGAAATGCTGGGGTTGCCGACGGTCGAGATGGCGCTCTTGAGCGCGCCGCCGTCGAGGTAATCGCCCATCTTCTTCCCGCCGACCTCCTTGACCGATGTCTGGCCGATCGGAAGCGGCGGCGTCGGATTGGTCGGGATCACGAGGAAGTCGTAATCGCCCATGAACTCGCGCATCAAGTGGTACAGCTCGGTGCGCTTACCTTCGGCGCGTGCCACCTCCTCCGCCGAAATCTTAAAACCTTCCTCGGTGTTCCAAACGAGATCGGGCTTCATGACCTCGCGCTTTGCCGGGTCCCGCACGCGATCGCCATGGGAAAGCGTGTACCGCCAGGCGCGCAGCACCTTGAAGACGTCGAGGGTCTCGCGCAGGTCCGGCGCGGTGTCGACCACCTCCATCCCGAGTCCTTCGAAGGTCGCGCGATGCTGATGGAAAATTTTGGTGACGCGCTCGTCCACGGGCAGAAAACCGAGGTCGGGACTGAAGGCGATGCGCGCGCCCTTGAAATTCCGCTCGAGAGACTGCGCAAATTGGCTGCCAGGTTCATGCAGCGCGATCGGCGACCGTGGATCAGGGCCCGCTTGCACCGACAGGAGCAAGGCCGTGTCCGCGACGGTGCGGCCCATGGGTCCATCGGAGCGCAGCGTGAACCAACCGAGTTCCGCGGGATAGGACGGGACACGCCCCGGCGACGGCCGGAACCCGACGACATTGCAGTGCCCGGCGGGATGGCGCAAAGAGCCGCCGAAATCGCTGCCGTCGGCGAGCGGCGACATGCGCGCCGCCAGCGCCACCGCCGAACCGCCGCTGCTGGAGCCGCAGGCGCGATCCAGATCGTAGGGATTGCGGGTGTCCCCGGCGACCGCGTTGGTGGTCTGACCTCCACCGCAGCCGAATTCGGGCGTGTTGGTCTTGCCGATGACGACGGCGCCCGCATCGCGATAGCGTTCCGCAAGCAGATCGTCCGTGTCGGGAACGTAATCGGCGTAGAGCAGCGACCCGAAGGTGGTGCGCAGCCCCCGAGTGCGGATGAGATCCTTGACCGCAAGCGGCAACCCGTGCAACGCCGGCAGGTCGCCCCCGCCGGCGGCGCGTTCGTCCGCCGCATCGGCTTGTGCCATCGCCTGTTCCCCGGCCACCGTGACGAAGGCATTGACCTTCGGCTGCAACCGCTCGATCTGGGCGAGGCAGGCCTCGGTCAGCTCGCGCGACGACAGGTCACGGGCGCCGAGCAAACGCCGCAGCTCCGTGGCGGATTTGAGACAAAGATCGAGATCAGGCATCGCGCTCCTCCGGTGAATCGGCGGATGGGAAACTCTTGGAGCATTCTCGCGCTAACGGGGGATGCCCGCAAATGCGCGCGCCGCCTAACCCAACAGCCAATCGCGAACGGTCGCGATTTGTGCGCCATCCATCAGTGCCGGCGCGTGCCCGCACCCCTCGATTTCGACCACGTCGGCCTTCGGGCCACGCGAGGCCATTTCCTTTGCCACGTCGGCGGACAGCAAGTCGGAATCGATTCCACGCAAGACCAGGACGGGGCACTCGATACGGTCCCACAACGCCCAAAGATCGACGTCGTCGATCGCCATCGCCTGAAACGCATCGCCGATCTTTGGATCACATGCCAGTTCATAGCCTCCGTCGTCCCGAGGATACGAACTATGCTCGGCGAGATGGCGCCATTGATCGTCGGTCAACGCACCGAACGGCTCGTGCACGGTGCGCAAATAGCCCTCGACGCCCGCCTTGTCGTCGAAGTGCTGGACCGACCCGACATAATCCGCGATCCGTTGCAACGCCGCCTTCGGCAACCAGGGGCCGATATCGTTCAATATCAAACGCCGGATCGGCGATTCCGGCATCGACGCCGTGATCATGCCCATCATCCCGCCCATCGACGTGCCGAGCCAATCGATGCGCTCCGTCCCCGAGCGTGCGAACAACGCAATCACGTCCGCCACGTATTGCCGATTGTTGTAGTCCTCGGAATGAGACAGGCGCGCGCTCTTCCCGCGTCCGGCGATGTCCGGGCAGAGCGTCCGGTACCGGTCTTCGAGCGCGGCGGCAAGATAATCGAAGTCCCGGCCGTTGCGGGTCAGGCCATGCACGCAGAACAGCACCCGCTCCGCCGCCGGTGCGCCCCAATCGGTGTATGCCATGCGATGAAAACCATGCGGGCCAATGCATTGTATCGAGTTGCTGACAAAACCCATGAAACAATCCTATTCAATCGTCACGAAATGATCTGGCGCAATGCCGTTGAACCGGGTTACCAACGCGTTCGAATACGCACCCAGTTGCCCGATCTCTATCCAATCGCCCTCGCGGATATCGTCCGGCAGCGAAAAGGCCGCCGGCAGGACATCGGTCGAATCGCATGTCGGCCCGAACACGGTGAAGTCCCGCGTCTCGCCGGCAAAGGCGCCATCGGTGCGGATCGCCCGCACCGGATAGGCTAGGCCCCCGGTCACCGTCTCCGAGAGGCTGTGATACCGCCCGTCGTTGATATAGATCGCCGATTCCTTGCGGAGCTGAACCTGCACGACCAGGGAGCAACCGCCAGCGACCAACGCGCGGCCGGGCTGACACATCAGAACGCAATCATCCGGCAAACCGATCCGTCGAACGCCGTCCTGCACCGCATCCAGGAAATCCGACAACGCGGGCGGCTGCTCGCGGAGATAGGCCGCCGGGAAACCACCGCCCACGTCCAGATAGTCGAGGGGCACACCGGCGGCCGAGGCGATCCGGCCCGCCAGCAAGACCCCTTCCCGAAACGCCTCCGGGCTGAGGCATTGCGACCCGACGTGGAAGGCCAACCCGGCACGGCATCCCGCCTCGCGGACCTTGCACAACAGATCGGCGGATTCGTCGGCGGTCGCACCGAATTTCTCGGACAGCTCGTACCGAGCGGTACCGCCGGGCGTGGCGAACCGCACCAGAATCGCAAGGTCTTCGGCATCGTTTGTCTCATACAGAATCTTCGAAAGTTCGTCCGGATGGTCGACGACGAAATGCCGGATCCCATAAACCGTATGCGCGGTCAGAATTGCATCCCGCGTTTTGACCGGATGCATGTAGTATGCGGTCGCGTCGGCCGCGAGACCGCGGACGGCGGCGATCTCCGGTATCGAGGCCGCATCGAAATGTTCGATCCCGGCCTCGAAGAGCGTGCGCAGGACGAAGGGATGAGGGTTGCACTTCACCGCATACAACGTGCGGCCGGGAAAACCGGACAGGAATTGCCGTGCGGTCTTGCGCAACGCGTCCGGATGAAGGCAATAGACGGGATTTTCCGGCTGCAGCACGGAAACCATGGCATCGGTGGATTTGAATCGGCGTAGGCTCATGCGGGCGGACAATGACACAGCGGACCAGACGGTCCAAGCGGATAACGGATAGATCGCAGACCCATGGCCCGCTTTTTCCGCCAATTCCTGCGCTTTTGCGCCCTCCTCGTCATCGCGCTCGCCTTCGTGTCTGTGTTGATCGTGACATGGCTCCGGACATCGCTGCCCGAGATCGACGGCACGCTGGCTTTGCGAGGTCTCGGCGGACCGGTGGAGGTGATCCGCGACGCCAACGGCGTACCGCATATCTTCGCCGACCGGGTCAACGACGCCTATTTCGGCCTCGGCTTCACCCATGCCCAAGACCGGCTCTGGCAAATGGAAATGACGCGCCGGATCGGCGCGGGCCGATTGTCCGAGATCTTCGGCAACCGGACCTTGAAGATCGACCGTTTTATACGGACGCTTGGCCTCTACCGCGCGGCACAGGCGCAACTCACCCTGATGAAGACGGACGAACGCGCCCTGCTCGATGCCTATGCGGCCGGCGTGAACGCCCTCCTGAATAACCATACCGGCGCCCTGTCACCGGAATTCGCCGTCCTCGGACACAAGCCGGAGCCCTGGCGCCCCGAGGACAGCTTGGTATGGGCGCGGATCATGGCGGTGCGGCTATCGGGCAACTGGCGCAGCGAACTCTTGCGCCTGCGCCTCGCTGAGACGCTGACACCGGTGCAGATCGAACAGCTTTGGCCATCGGACGACGGCACGGCGCCGGCGACCCTGTCGTCCGCGCCCAATCCGGCAGCGGCGATGCTGGATCGCCTCGCCCGGGCGCTGCCCGACGAACTGGCGCCTATCGACGCATCGAATGCCTGGGTCATCGGCGGATCCCGCACCGAAACCGGCAAACCGATCCTCGCGAACGACCCGCATCTGGGGTTCGGCGTACCCATCCTCTGGTATCTCGCCCGGATCGAGACTCCAAACTTGTCCCTGACCGGCGCCACGGTGCCGGGCGTGCCCCTGCATCCGCTGGGTCATAACGGAAAAATCGCCTGGGGCATGACCACGACCGGCGCCGACGTGGAGGACCTCTATATCGAGGCGCTCGATCCGAACAATCCGGAGCAATACCTTACGCCGGACGGACCCGCGTCATTCACTACGCGGGTCGAGAAGATCTATGTCACGGGCGACGACCCCGTCACCCTCACCGTTCGGGAGACACGGCACGGGCCGGTCGTCTCCGACGTGCTGGACGAAGCCGATCGTTCGGAGACCGCGCTGGAATCGGTGATCTCCCTGGCCAGCCCGACCACGCGAATCGACGACGAGACCGCCCGCGCGCTCTATCTCCTAAACCGGGCAAGCAATTGGGGGGAATTCTTGGACGCCGCGCGTTTGTTCCATGCGCCGGTGCAGAACCTGTTCTTTGCCGACACCGCAGGAGATATCGGCCTGGTCACGCCGGGCCGCATCCCCATCCGCAAGGATCATGACGGCGCTCGACCGGTTCCCGGACAGGATGAGCGGTTCGATTGGAACGGTTTCATTCCGTTCGACGAACTGCCGAAACGTCACAATCCCCCGAACGGACTGATCATCAACGCGAACAATCGCCTGGTCGGACCCGACTATCCGCATAGCATTGCCAAACATTGGCAAGCGGCGTACCGGGCCGCCCGGATCGTCGAAGCGCTGGACGGCAAGAAAGCGCATACCGCGGCCGAAAGCGCGGCGCTGCAGATGGATACGGTCTCGCCTGCCGCCCGCCGGCTCGTACCTCTCCTGCTGACGGCCCCGGCAAAATCCGACAAAGCCAAAAAAGCGATCACTCTGCTTCGCGCTTGGGACTTCCGGATGCACCGCGACCGCGCCGAGCCGTTGATCTACGCCGCCTGGCTGCGCGCGCTGGAACGCGCCATCGTGCAAGACGAGTTGGGCGACCGAGCCGAAGACTATACCCGTTCGCGAGCGCGATTCGTCATTGCGGCCCTGACGGAAAACCAATCCTGGTGCGACGACGTTACGACAGCCGAACCGGAGGCGTGCGATACGCAAATTGCCGGCGCGTTGGAAACTGCGCTCGCCGACATTGCAAAATCTCAAGGACCCGACATCGACGGCTGGCGATGGGGCGCCGCGCACAAGGCACAGTTCCGCCATCGCATCTTCACGCAAATTCCCGGATTGCGGTCCTTTACGGACCTGGTCGTGGAAACGGACGGCGGCGACCATACGCTCAACCGGGGGCAAACACGCCAGGGCGGCCCCACCCCGTTTTCGCATGTGCATGGATCCGGGTACCGGGCGGTCTACGATCTTGGCGACCTGGACCGTAGCCGGTACATCATTGCGACGGGTCAGTCCGGCAATCCCTTTTCGCCGCACTATGGGGACATGTTGGACCGGTGGCGCGCCGGCGAGTTCGTCACCATCGGCGGCAACCGTGAAGACGTGCGGCGACAGGCGGCGAACACCCTGACGTTGATGCCGTCCCGAACGCCGTAGTATCCGATCGCCCCGCATTCGGCGACTGCGGCCACGGCCCTGCTGGTGTATCCTCAAGACTCTCATGAATGGAAGCGGCCGCCATGACCGTAACGATCGACGACATCCACACCGCCGCCGACGCGATCAAACAGTCGGTCGTTCGCACCCCCACCGTCCGGTCCGGTCCCCTATCGGATCTGGTCGGCGCGGATGTGTACCTCAAGCTGGAGACGCTGCAATTCACGGGTTCCTTCAAGGATCGCGGGGCATTCGTAAAATTGTCGAGCCTGGACCGGGAGCAAGCGAAGAACGGGGTAATCGCGGTGTCGGCCGGGAACCATGCCCAAGGCGTCGCCTATCACGCGAAGCGGCTGGGCATTCCGGCGACCATCGTCATGCCGAAATCGACGCCTTTCACGAAGGTGAACCGGACCGAGGCGCTGGGTGCGCGCGTCTTGCTGTTCGGTGACTCGGTCAGCGCCTGCACGCCCCACGCCGAAGAGGTGATGCGGGACGAGGGTCTCACCTTTGTCCATCCGTTCGACGACCCGCACATCGTCGCGGGCCAGGGAACGGTCGGCCTAGAAGTCTTGGAGGACGTGCCGGACATCGACGTGCTGATCGCGCCCATCGGCGGCGGCGGACTGATCGCGGGCATCGCAACCGTTCTGCGGGAAACGAGCAAGACGATCGACGTCGTTGGCGTCGAAGCTGCGCTGTATCCATCCATGGCCCAAGCGCTCAAGGGCGGCAGTGCGCCGTCCGGCGGCGAAACGATCGCCGAGGGCATCGCCATCAAACAACCCGGAAAACTGACGCTGCCGATCGTCAAGGAACTCGTCGATCGGGTGGTTACCGTCGACGAAATGGCGCTGGAAGACGCGGTGCAGACGATGGCCGTTACCGGAAAGACGCTAGCCGAAGGCGCCGGCGCGGCCCCGCTGGCCGCGGTGATGGAAGACCGCGAGAAATACAAAGGGAAGAAGATCGTTCTGGTCGTGAGCGGCGCGAATATCGATTCCCGCATACTGGCATCCGTCCTGATGCGCGGTCTCTTCCGCAGCGGCCAAATGGTGCGGCTTCGCGTGTCGATCAGCGACGCGCCCGGCACCCTCGCCAAGGTTACCGCCCAGATCGGCGAACTCGGCGGCAACATCGTCGAAATCGTGCATCAACGCATGTTCTTCGATGTCCCAGTGAAGCATGCGGAAGCCGACTTCGTACTCGAGACCCGGGACAGCGCCCATGTCGATGAAATCATCGGTCGCCTGGAAGCGGCGGGATTCCCGACCGCCCGGCTGAGCGACACCGCGCAATCCGGCTAAATCCTAGGTGAAACTCCCGTAGCTGCCGCGATAGAACAGCAACGGGTTCGCCTCCGGCTGACACTCCAGATGCGCGACACGTCCCAGTATGATCAGATGATCGCCACCGTCATAGGCGGCGTACGGCTCGCATCCGATTGTTGCGATGCTTCCCCGTATGACCGGGCAGTCCGATTGCCAGAACTCGCAATCCAGCCCGTCGAAATCGTCACTCTTGCCTGAAAACCGCCTGGATACCTCTTCCTGATCGCGCGCCAGCACGTTGATGACGAACGGGTTCGACTCCTCGAACGTACTAAAAACGGAAGCTTTCCGGTCTAAGCTGAATTGCACCAATGGCGGGTCGAGCGATACGGACGTAAAGGAATTCACCGTCACGCCGAACGCGTTCCCGTCGCCATTCGAGGTGGTGACGACGGCAACACCTGTCGCGTAATGCCCGCACGTCTCGCGGAACCGCGCTTTGTCGATCGCGGGTACATTCGTGTCCATCGGAGACAGAGTCCTTTCGTCCATCTGAGCCTTTGTCCGAACAGAGATACCGCAAGAACCGCCGTTGAGCGAGCCCTCGCCACTCCCGGACGAACCTCTTATCGGCCTGCCACTCTGCCAGGCCCTCCCGTAAGTAACGGAAAACTGCGGTTAACAGCAAATTTGCTACCACGAAAGAACCCGCCGATTAAGCCAATATTAATCAGTTCCCTTTACCCATTTCCCATACTCATCTTCGGGTCCGGCAACAAAAAAGACTTATGTTTCTAATCATTGGAAGCCTTGTGGTCACCGCCTGTGTGATCGGCAGCTACGTCGCGATGGGCGGCAAGCTTGGTGTCTTATGGCAGCCGTTCGAGCTCGTCATCATTGGCGGATCGGGCGTCGGCGCCTACATCATCGCCAATTCCAAGCCCGTACTCGGGAAGACGATGGGCGGCCTGAAGTCGGTCCTGAAGGGGCCGAAATACAAGAAGGAAGACTATCTGGAGCTGCTGTCCTTGCAGTACCAGATTTTCAAACTCGCCAAAACCAAGGGCATGCTCGCGCTGGAAACGCATGTCGAGAATCCCGAAGAGAGCGACCTGTTTGCGCAGTTCCCGAAATTCTTGGAAAACCATCACGCGGTGGAATTCCTGTGCGATTACCTGCGGCTGATGACATTGGGCACCGACAACCCGCACGAACTCGAAGCCTTGATGGACATGGAACTGGAAACCCATCACGGCGAGGAGCACAAGGTCAGCCACGCCCTGCAAACGCTGGCCGAAGCCTTCCCGGGTCTCGGCATCGTCGCCGCGGTCATGGGCATCATTAAGACAATGGGCTCGATCACCGAGCCGCCAGCGGTGCTCGGCGGCCTGATCGCGGCCGCGTTGGTCGGTACCTTTCTGGGCATCCTCTTGTGCTACGGCTTCGCCGCCCCGATGGCGACCGCGCTCAAGAGCAACCAGGAAGACGACAGCGTCTACTTCACCTGCATCAAGGCAGGCTTGCTTGCGCATCTGCAGGGCTACGCTCCCGCCGTCTCTATCGAGTTCGCCCGGAAGGTGCTCCAAAGTCATACCCGGCCAAGCTTCGCCGAACTCGAAGAAGCCACCCAGAATCTTCCCGCCGCAGCGTAGTGGCGGCCAGCCGGCATAGAATGTCATGGCGGACACATTAGAGGGCGCTGAACAAGGGCCCATCATCATTCGGAAGAAGATCCATCTGCCCGCAGAGGCACATGGCGGCGCCTGGAAGGTCGCCTATGCGGACTTCGTCACCGCGATGATGGCATTTTTCTTGCTCCTCTGGTTGCTCAATGTGACGACCGAGGACAAGAAGCAAGGCATATCCGACTTCTTCGAACCGATCGGCGTGTCCGAGGAACAGACCGGCAGCGGCGGCGTTTTGAAGGGACTTGCCATGGCGGCCGAGGGTGCCTTGCGGTCGGCCGGATCGCCTCCGCGGATCACCGTTCCGATCCCGACATTCGGCAGCCGCGACGCCGGCGCCTCCGAAGGGCGCCACCAAAATCCCGAATCGACCGGCGGCGGCTATCTCCATGGCGAGCATCAACGTCAAGTCGACGAGGAAAATCAGAAGGAATTTAGCAAGGTCATCTCCGCGATCAACCAAGCCATCCAGGATATTCCCGAACTGGCGCAGATGCAGGACAGCCTAATCGTCGAACACACGCCGGAAGGGCTGCGCATCCAACTGCTGGATCGCGTGAAGTTGAAGATGTTCAAGGGCGACGGCGCCGAGATATCCGACCGCGGCCGGCATCTGCTCGCCATCATCGGGTCGATCGTCTCGAAACTACCGCATCACATCGCCATCACCGGACATACGGACCACGCACCGCAAACGTCCCAAGCGGCAACATCGAAGTGGCTGGTATCCGGCGATCGCGCGGACAATGCGCGCGCCACATTGGTCAATTTCGGGGTTGCTGCCGGACGCTTCTCCCGGATCGTCGGCAAAGGCGATACGGTGCCGGTGCATCCGAGCTTTCCGAAAGCGAAACGCAACAACCGGATCAGCGTCCTCCTTCTGAACAAGCCCATCGGCAAGGCCGCTGGACGCGACACGAAAACCAACGTCGCGGCGGATCGGTAGACGTCATGGCTGGAAATTCCGATCGCGAAATCATCGTCGTCAAGAAGAAGATCGCGGCCGAAGCCCACGGCGGTAGCGCGTGGAAAGTGGCCTATGCGGACTTCGTCACAGCGATGATGGCGTTCTTCCTGTTGCTATGGCTCTTGAACGCGACGACCGAGGAACAGAAACAAGGGCTTTCGAACTACTTCGAACCCGTTGGCGCTACCAGCGGGTCAACGGGTAGCGGCGGTGTCTTCGGCGGCATATCCGCCACCGACCCCGGCCCCATCGAGGCGCCCGGCCAGACCACGTCGAAAGCGGTCAACGTCCGGTCACAGGTGGTGAACACCAACGATGACGATATTTCGCGCGGCGACCCGTCGGAATCGACGAAGACGCCCAACCAGGAAAAGCTCCCGAATAGCAGCGACGAAAATCGCCAAATGAGCGCGGCCAAAATCGCGATCCAGCGATCGATGGAACAAATCCCGGAATTGCTGAACCTCTACAAATCGGTCGCCATCGACGAAACGCGCGAGGGATTGCGCATTCGCCTGATGGACCGGAAAAAGCAGCCGCTATTCGACCAGGGCGGTATCGAACTCAATGAAGACGGCAAGAAGCTGGTCAAAGTCATTTACGAGGTTATTTCCCGCATGCCGAACAAGATTCAGGTATCGGGGCATACATCGCGAAACGACGAGGCCGCAGCGCAAGGACGGTCCAACTGGAGAATTTCCATGCAGCGCGCCTATGCGGGCCGCGCGGCGTTGATTGCGCTCGGCACGCCGGACAAGCGGTTCGCCGCCGTCCGTGGCAATGCGGAACGCGCTCCCCTGCACAAGAAGTCCCCGGAGGCGATCGAAAATAGGCGCATCGAGGTCACGCTGCTGCGGGAGAAGCCGAAGATCGCGGCAAAAGACCTGATTCCGCCTTCGCTCTTGAACCGAAACTGACGTCAATCGCAAGCGAAGCCCCCTTGCAAGGCGCAATTCGCCCCCCAATGTGGTAAAATAACGACCTTTGACGCAAACGGGGACCATCGTGCCGACGAACCTACCGGATCGACTAGACTCGCTTTTGGAATGGTCGGAAGAGCCGCCTAATCCGCTCGACCGGCCGGATTTCTATGACGGTCTCTTGTGGCGGCGAAGTTTGGCCTTTTGTATCGATGCGGCGCTGTTGTTCTCCGTGGCGGCGGTGTTCTTTGTCTTCAATATTCTGACATTCTTCATCTTCACCGCCATTCTGGTGCTCGTCTGGGCCGCCCCGATGTTCATCCTCTACGACATGGTGACGATCGGGAGCAGCGCCTCGGCAACGCTCGGCATGCGCTGGCTCGGACTGGAAACGCGGAGCTGGGACGGCGGCAAACCCTCCTATCTGCACATCCTGATTTCATCGGCATTGTTCTGGTTCCTGGTACCGCTGACCGGCGGGCTGATCCTGCTCGTCGGCGTCTTCAGCGACCGCCGGCGTCAGATCCACGACGTCCTGTCGGGCACCGTCGTCATCAACACCAAGACAGCCCGGAACCCGACCGTCATCGACGCCTAGCATCGCGTCTCCCGAATTCCGCTAACGTCCCTTGAACGGACCTGCCGGTCTTTTCTCCGCAAAGGCCCGCGCGGCTTCTTGGAAGTCCTCGGTCAGGTAAAGCTTAAGCGGCGCGGTCTGCATCATGATTTCGCGGCCAAGCTGATCGAGATACCACCGCCGGGTGCGAACCGTCGCACGGACGCTGAGCGGCGGGTTCTTGCATACTTCGTTCGCCAATTCGGTCGCCACCGCGAGGCATTCTCCCTTGGGCGCGACCCGGTTCAAGAGGCTCGCCGCATGCGCTTCCTCGGCGGTGAAGAAGCGTCCCGTCAGGGCCATTTCGGTAGCGAACGCGCCGCCGCCGCGATAGTTCAGCAATCCCCAATATTTCGACGCGCCGAGGCCGCGCGACGTTTCGGTGATCTGGAACTGGGTCCCCGTTTCCGCCACGACGAGGTCGCACTCGAAGACGATACCGACCGCCAGGCCCAGCACGTAGCCATGCACTGCGGCGATCACCGGCTTCCAATTGACCGATCGTGTAAGCAGATCCGCCGAATGCGCGCCGTGGGCCTGCGGGCCGCCGATGCGCTCGAACTCCTTCCGGTCGCGCAGCTGCCGCTGATGTACGTCGGCGCCGCTGGAAAAGGCCCGGCCGCTGCCGCAGATGATCGCGATATGGGCGTCGTTGTCGGCATCGAAACGGCGGAGGCCATCGCCCAGCGCCCGGACGAGGTCGTCGTTGAAGGCATTCAACTTTTCCGGTCGGTTCAGCGTCAATGTGACGATGTTCCCGTCGCGTGCGTATTTCACCAATTCGGCGGATTCGTCCTGCGGCATTCTTGTCTCTCCCTATTCGCGCGGCATGGCGCCGGCGCCATTTCGGAGAGTCTGTCACAAACCGCCCGGACGAGGCGAATTCGGACAGCTGGCGCTAACGGGTCCTGAAGAGAAAGACACCGTCGATATGGCTGATATCGGTTTCGCCCCCACGCAACGCGCCGTTCAGGGACATGACCACCAAGCGCACCTGAAGCGGGCCGTCCGCCGCCTCCAAGGTGACACGCGCGGAATCCGTCAGCCGCTGCG
This sequence comes from Alphaproteobacteria bacterium, assembly GCA_965228425.1. Classification (GTDB taxonomy): domain Bacteria; phylum Pseudomonadota; class Alphaproteobacteria; order UBA8366; family UBA8366; genus JAJFJD01. The sequence goes on from OZ245815.1 coordinate 3,675,097, forward strand.
TCGCAACACCGGAAAACACATCGAGCCGTTTGGCGAGCTGGCGAAGGTCGAAACGGACCGTCCGATCGGCGGCATCCCGGACCGTCACAATGCCTGTGCTTTGCTCAAAGCCGACGCGGTAACTCTCGCCGGTGGACGGCGCCACAACCATTCGATCCGCCGTCTTCCGCCAAAACCGGAGGCGCATCATGACATCATAGCCCGATACGGGGAGCGCCAACGGCTCCGTCAGGTTTACCCTGAATTCCGGCTGTATTTGCCAATTGCCTACAAATGGCAGTCCAAGCGCTTCGACGAATTCCTTGGTGTTCCAATCGTCCGACAGCCCCAGCTCGGATTCGCGGCCGTCCAGCCAATCGATGAAACGCTGCCGGCGGTGCGTGGCGACGAGATAAGCGACGATTCCGCTGATTCGTTTGCTCGTTTCGAATGGGACCGATTTGCCCGGCCGCACCAAGCCATCCTTCGTCAGATACCCATTCTCGGCCAATATCGGCTCGAGCCGTGCGATCTGACTTCGGATCGACGTTTCGACCGCCCCCCAAGGACCGGCGCTGGCAAGCGTTAGAAGCACCCCCAGCAGCAACGGCGCAACGACCAAGCGCCGGCCGCCAAAGCTGAAGGATAGCGCCAGCACGAACAGCCAACCTGTCAACAAAATCAACAGATAGCGTTCTTCCGTTAAACCATAGGCGCCGACCCGGACACCGACCGCGATCGCCAATAACCCTGCCGGCAGAAACAGGGCCGGAAAGAAGCCGCGATCGAACAACCGGAGCAGGCGATTGCCAGTTCCCCGCAATGGATAGATCGTCAGCTTCGTTGCGACGCCGACCAGCGCGAACCAGCAGACGAGCCAGGCGATCTGCCCCTTCGGCAGGTTCCATTCGACGCCAATCTTGACCGCAAATGCATAGAGGATCACGAGATAGACCGACGCGAGCGGCACGTAGACATATCGCGCGATGAAGCCAATCCAACGGGGACAATAGTCGCCTTCCGGCGCGTCGAAACCCGGCGGCATGGAACTGAGCGCGCGCCACGGCCATACCAGGCAAAAACAGACGATCCAGATGTCGCTGCTCAGCTGGCGCGGCACGTCGATCCCGAACAATTCCTCCAACGCCAGCAATACGGCATTGAGCCCGGCGCCGAGGATCACCGCCACGGTGAAGCCGAAGATCATGCCGGTCAGCGCGACCCTGTTGAAATCCCACAACGCCGCATTGCCCAATTCCCCGGCGCGATAGGGGGTCGCCATGATCAGGAACACGAAACCGGCGAATAGAAAGGCCATCGCGGGGTCGGGGAAGAAGTCATGGCCGGCGGTCCACGAATTGCCGACCACGATTGCGGTGAGTGCGAGCAGCACTATCGCCAAAGCGATACCGAGGGCCCCTCCGACGCCCCCTACATCCACACCGCGCCGTTCGGCCACGAGCTTCGCCAACAGCGTTGCGAAGAATCCCAAGATCAGGAACTGTATCGCTTGACTGTTGAGAAGTACGCCGCCCAGCAGTTCGACCTTGTGCTCCTCGGCCAAACCGAACACGGTCGCACCGCAAGCGGCGGCGGCGGGGAGCGGAAACCGCCGTGACGCGGTCAGCGCCTCGTCGGCAAGATCGCGCAGGGACGGCAATCGCAAACGTTTAAACACGGGTGGGTCCTTTGACATGGTCGCCGGCCGAATAACACGGGGGCGATATGGTCTCAGGCGCTCGGATCTGTGTCCGAATCTGGGTCATTTGGTGGCCGGCGCACCCGTCCGCGAGGAAGCGCCCAATCGCCTACCCCAGTTTCTGATAGACGAAGAGCGGCGCCAGATATTGCCCGTCCGGCGTCTTTTCGGTGAGGCGGTAGTAGGAATTCTCCGGAATTTCGTCGAAGGGATACAGCTCGATCCCGAACCCGAGCCCCTGCCCGCTCATGGTTTCGAGATTCTCCAACTGGATCATCGACTGGAAATACAGAAACACCCCATCCTTTTTCAGCATCGCGGGGACGCGTTCCAGAAACGGCAACATCGGCGGCATCAGTGTATCGAAATAGATTCCGTCGAATTGCGGCAGGCCATCGAGCGCATCCTGCCACGTCGAATGCACCAGATTGACGCCCTTCTTGTCTTCGGCCCAATCGCGCGCTTTCTCGACCACCTGTTCGTGCGCTTCGATGATGGTGTGGGTGGTTACGCCCTGTTGCTGGATCGCCGTGTCGATGATCGCCATGCCGAAGCCCACGTTCAGCACATCGCCCTGATTGTGACAGACGATCTCCGCAGACCTTTCCATGATGGGCCGTTCCCATTCCATCATCACCTCGAACCCGTCGGGCAAGGTAATCTCGGAGTCCGAGAAGGTTAGGTCCGTATTCAGGAAATCCTGCTCGGTCATGTACTCATGGTCCGGCGCCATCGCCATGACGTTCCGGTGCAAGGCCGTCGCCGCCGTCAAATCCCCCGGATGCCGCATCGTGGCGCCGATATTCTGCAGGGCATAGGGCAGATCGGTGTCAAAGATATCGGCTTGCGCGGCCATCGCGCGCGCTTCCGCCGACCGGCCGACCGCGTTCAAAAGTTCGGCGAGCGTCGAGTAGCATCCGAACAGGACCGGTACCGAATCCACCGCCTGCCAATAGGCCGCCAGTACGGCGTCCAGCGCGTCGGTCGCCAGCAGCCGCATGCCCGGCTCGAACCGCGTAATTCGATGGGCATCGAGCGCGGCTGCCAATTTCGCATGCGTTTCCACGACATCCGGCTTGCGGTCGATGATGTTGCGAAACACCGCCATCGACTGGTCCAGGTCACCGAGACCGGCCAACGCGGCGCCGAGATTGAATTCGGCCATGTCCGATTCGGGATTCAACGCCAACGCCTGGCGCAAAACGACGATCGCCTCGTCGAAGGCCTCGCGCTCGAGATACTCGTTCCCCTCGCGGGTCAGCCGGATCGATTCCTCCAAACCCGCGCCATTTCCGTTACTCATCGTGATATCCATGGCGTCCCCGCTCGCAGACCGACTATTGCCCAACCGAACCACACTCCCCGACGCGTCACATACACCATCGGCGCTGATCGAACCAGTGTGGCCGATTTTCCGCACCTCCCCATTTTAGGGTAATTGCGCCGGAGACCATCCTCTAGCATCATGGGAAGGTCGCAAATCGCGATGCACAGACGGACGGTCGGAAACAACGATGACGCTGCAACGGCTACCAGACCGTATGCTTACCTTCTACCGGTCGGGGCCGATGCCCTGCCCGTACCTGACCGGCCGCGTCGAACAACAGCTCTTCACCGAACTGACGGGCGCGAGCGCACAAGATGCGTTCGAGCAACTATCGCTTGGCGGGTTCCGCCGCAGCCACCATATCGCCTACCGGCCGGCCTGCCGGGGCTGCTCCGCCTGTGTCCCGGTCCGCGTCGACGCGCGCAACTTCATTGACACCAAAAGCTGGCGGCGGGTCATGCGAACCAACGCCGACCTGACCGCAACCAGCGCCGGCAAGCATATAACCGACGAGCAGTATCAGCTCTTCCGGAAATACGTGAACCACCGCCACGGCGACGGCGACATGTCTCGTATGAACCGGCGCGAATATGCGGCCATGGTCGTGACCAGCCCCGTCGAGACCGACCTGATCGAATTCCGCGACGATAGCGGCCGTCTGGTCGCAGGTTGCCTGACGGACCGGATGCAGAGCGGCCTATCCGCCGTGTACAGCTTCTTCGACCCGAACCTGCCGAAACGCAGTCTCGGCAGTTACATGGTGCTGTGGCTGATCGCCGAGGCCCGCGCCCGCAATCTGGACCATGTCTATCTAGGCTTCTGGATCAAGGACAGCGCGAAAATGGCCTACAAAGGGCGGTTCCGGCCGCTCGAAGCCTTCGGTCCCGACGGATGGCAACGTCTCGATTGACGTTGGATTAGGGCGACCAGCCGCGAAACATTCGGTGCGCCCTACACTTGGCCCAATCGATCCAGCTTCCGGAAAACCGTTTTCTGATACACCGCCGCCGTGGCCATCCCGGCCGCGACCAAAACGAACGCCGTGCGGTAGCCGTCCACCAATCCTACAATCGCACCGAAAACCGGCGGCACGATCGCGACGCCGGCCATGATGAAAACCTGCATACCGCTGGCCACCTCGCCGGTCCGTTCCGCCGGCGCGAACTTGACCAACTCCGAAAAGAACAAGCCGTTCCATCCGGCGCAAGTGGTGCCGAGCACGAAGCTCACCAAACCGATCACCCAAACCGGCCAACCCGGTCCGTATAGGCCGGCCACGATCGTGAGCGCGCCCGTGATAGTCCCAAGGCCGACCAACAGCGGATTCGCGGGAAGATATCGGTCCGCGATCGCGCCCCAGAACAAACGGCCAAGAATCGCGCCCAGTTGCAGCAGGGAGAAAATCAGCCCGGCCGTAGTCAGCGGGAGAGCGAGCGCCGCGGTGAGATACACCACATAAAATGTCATGACCGTCACCTGGGCGCCGGAATAGGTAAAGCCGACGACGGCCAAGGCCCGCAAACGGGGATCGCCCGCAACCAACTTCAGCGGCTCGACAATATCGGAACGACGGAACCGCCGGGCGGGCTGCCGCTCGGTATCGAAACGCCGCCGCAGCGGTTGGATCGCAATGGCGACCACGATGGCCATGATGCCGGCGGTCAGGATAGCGGCCCGCCAATCGTAAAGCGCCGTCACGAACGGCATGATCAATCCGGCTATCCCGGCACCGGCGGGCATGCCGGTCTGCTTGATGGAAAAGAAGAGCGGCCGAAGCTTTGTCGCCGTGACGCGGGCGAGAATATGCGTGCTGACCGGATTGACCGGCCCGTAACAGAGCCCGAGCAGAACTGCACCCAATATCGCGGCAAGCGGGGTCGCCAACGTCAGGATCGACACGGCGAACACTGTGAACAGCATCAGAATTTGACTGACACGGATCGCGCCAAACCGATCGGCGAAAGAGCCCGTCAGGAGACCGCCCGCCATACCCGACCCGTAAACGATAGCGCTAAAGACTCCGATAAGCGTCGCATCGACACCGATTTCAGGCGCGGCGACCGGCGCAACCACCGATATCCCGAACAAGGCCACCGCCGCGACGGTCTGAATCGAAAAGGTCGCCAACAACGGCCCTATCGCATCACGCACCGAATTCTCGGACCTCCCGATCGCCAAATTTTCAGATCCCTGCCGGTCGCGTGGTTTAGTGACGGAAAGACGCAGGTGCTTTCGACAATTCGGATGCGACCCGAAAAACGCCCTACACGCGCCCTCTGGTTGAGAAGTTGTTGCCCCTCTATAATGCACTTTCATTGGGAGGGGCTCACAATATAGTGCAAGTGAACGGTATTACGCTCAGCACAATGTGAACATGACGCGTACCGCCACCTAACAAAACGATCCGGATAACGGAACCATAGGGGGAGACGGGACCGATGAGAAAGTTGATGTACGCGGCGACCGTGATCGTCGGCGTCTTTGGAGCCTTTGCCACCAACGCAGCAACGGCCGCCTGCGGCAAGGTCACGATTTCCGATATGAACTGGCCGTCGGCCACGCTTATGGCGAACGTGGATCGCTTGATCCTGCGACACGGATACGATTGCACCACCGAACTCGTACCAGGCGACACAATGCCCACCGGCACGTCGATGATCGAAAAAGGCCAACCCGATATCGCCCCGGAACTCTGGAGCAACTCCTTCGCCGATGCTCTGAAAAAGGGCGTTACCGAGAAACGCCTGCGGATTGCCGGAAAATCGCTTTCGGATGGTGGCGTGGAAGGTTTCTGGGTGCCGAAATACATGGTCGACCGGGATCCGTCCCTCGCCACGATCGAGGGCATCAAACGCAATGCGAAATTGTTCAAACACCCCGAAGACCCCGACAAGTCGGCAATATACGGCTGTCCATCCGGCTGGAATTGCCAAATCTCGTCGGGCCATCTGTTCAAGGCGCTGAAGCTTGCCGACGCCGGGTTCAAGCTGGTTGATCCCGGCTCTGCCGCAGGGCTCGACGGCTCGATTGCCAAGGCCTACGAGCGCGGCAAGTCCTGGTTCGGGTACTACTGGTCGCCAACGCCAATCCTCGGGAAATACCAGATGGTGCGGGTCGATTTCGGTGTGGGCGTCGACGAGAAGCATTGGGAATCCTGCATCAGCCAACCCGAGTGCAGCAATCCGAAACCCAGCATGTATCCGACCGCGCGGGTGATTACGCTGACCACGGAGGACTTCGCGAAGCGCGCGCCCAAGGCATATGCGTATTTGACGAAACGGGCGTTCACCAACGCGAAGATGAACACGCTGCTCGCCTGGATCGGGGAGAACCAGGCCGACGGGGAAACCGCCGCCGTTCATTTCCTGAAGAATTATGAAACCACTTGGACCCGTTGGGTTCCGGCCGATGTCGCCGGCAAGGTTCGGATCGCCGTCGCCGGTCTCTAGATCGGCAATACAAAGTCTTCGGTAGAATCGTGCGATACTAGACCTTTCTGGATTTGACGCCGACAAGGACCGAAGCGATGGCCGACCAATCGTGGTTTTCCGATTTTCCGGAAATGGACCGGGCCGATCTTGTTGCCCTTCGCAAGTTCCTCGACAACGCCTATCGGGAGTTCTCCCGGTCTTACGGCGACGGCGTCGAGACGTTCTTCAGTCCGCTTCTGTATTTCCTGGTGTGGTTCGAGAAACTCCTGCTGGCGACGCCGTGGCTTTTGGTGATCGCGGTCCTGGTCGGCATCGCCTATCGGGTGAGTCGCTCGATCAAGCTGACGGCGGGCGTCACCCTCGCCTTTTTGCTGATCGGGTATTTCGGCATGTGGGACGACACCATGCGGACCCTCAGTATCATCACCGTGGCGACGCTGCTGTCGATTATCCTGGGTGTTCCCATCGGAATCATGATGGCGCGCTCGGACCGGGTGCAGAAAATGATCACGCCGATCCTGGATATCATGCAGACGATGCCGGCCTTCGTGTATCTGATCCCGGTTGTCATGCTGTTGGGTATCGGCAAGGTGCCCGGCGTCATCGCCGTGGTCGTCTATGCCATCCCGCCGCTGATCCGGCTGACCAATCTCGGCATCCGGCTGGTCGACCGGGATGTACAGGAAGCCGCCGTCGCCTTTGGCGCGAAACCCTTGCAGCGCCTGCTCAGCGTTCAACTGCCGCTGGCGACTCCGACGATCATGGCGGGCATCAACCAGACCATCATGATGGCGCTGGGCATGGTGGTCATCGCGTCGATGATTGGGGTGCAAGGCCTGGGGCAACCGGTGTTGAAATCGATCACCAACCAGTATTTCACGATGGGCTTACTCAATGGTCTCGCCATTGTCGCCATCGCAATCACCTTCGACCGCATTTCGCAGGCCTACGCGAAGCGCAGCCAGCAGCACCTGCAAGGCGCGCCCGGTGACTGAGCCGTTGATCCGCATCGCGAACCTTTACAAAGTCTTCGGCGGATCGCCCGAAACCGTGATGCCGATGGTCCGCGAGGGCCGTTCCAAAGAGGACATTCTCGCCGAGACGGGCCATACGGTCGGCCTGCGCGATATCAACCTCGAGATCGAGCGTGGGTCGATCTTCGTCATCATGGGCCTGTCCGGGTCGGGAAAGTCCACGCTGATCCGCCATTTCAACCGCCTGATCGACCCGACCGAGGGGACGGTGACCGTGGACGGCGTCGACGTGACCCGCCTCGACGCACAAGCGTTGCAGGAGCTTCGTCGGCACAAGATGTCGATGGTCTTTCAGCGCTTCGCTCTCTTGCCCCATCGCACCGTCCTGGAAAACGTCGCCTTCGGTCTCGCGATCCAAAAGACGGCGGCCGACGAGCGAAACGATAGAGCCCGCGAACGGCTGCGAATGGTCGGCCTGGAGGGATACGAGGATCAGTACCCGGCCCAACTCTCCGGCGGCGAGCAGCAGCGGGTGGGCCTAGCCCGGGCGCTCTGCACCGACCCCGAAATCCTGCTGATGGACGAAGCGTTCTCCGCCCTCGACCCGCTGATCCGATCGGATCTGCAGAAGCAGTTGCTGGATTTGCATGGCACGTTGCGGAAAACCATTGTGTTCATCACCCACGACCTGGACGAGGCGCTGCGGCTCGGCGACAGGATCGCGATCCTCAAGGACGGCGCGCTATCCCAGGTCGGGCGACCGGAGGAAATTCTTCTCGATCCTGCAGACGATTACGTGGAAGCCTTCGTCAAAGACGTGAATCGCGCCCGCGCTCTCACGGTCGGGGCGGTGATGGATCCACCGGCCTGCCAGCTCACGGCGGCAACACTAAGCGACGCAAAGGCAAAGATGCGCGGTCGGACCACGGATTTTGGTTATCTATTCCAGGACGGTTCCTACAAGGGCGTGGTGACCCGGAAGGCGCTCGCGCAAACAGAGGGGGACAAGGATGATGTCTTAGCCGCACTGGCCGAATCCGGTCCGGCGTTGAGCCCGGACACGCCGCTTCAGGAGGCGCTGACCACGGCGCTGGAATCGGCCTATCCCGTGCCGGTGGTTTCTGACGATGATGAGTTTCTAGGGGTCCTACCGGCAAGAAAATTGGCGCAAGTCTTGGCCGGCGACAGCTAAGGCGGGCGCCAAGGAACAGGTGTGACAATGACGGCACGCAGCACGGCACTGCAAATCTTCTTCGATACGATGCACGACGCTATACGGTCGCGGACGCAACCGACCGATCCCGCCGCCCGGGCCGCCGACCATATATTCCCGGCACTCGCGGAACCAGGTCCGTCCAGACGGCATCCGCCAAAGCAGGTGCCGGCCTGCCGCCATCTCGACGACGCGCTTGCAGCCGCCACGCAGGCAGGCACGCCGGGTTCCGAACACGCCCGGGCGCTCGGCGCCCTCGCCCCCGATCTCGCCTGGTACACCCGCGCCGGATCGGACGGCGCCGACGCGCACTTCGCAACCGGCCACGCCAACGCGACGATCGTCGGAAAAGGCGGCCTCGAGGAATGTCCGAAGGTACGGATCGGCGTGAGCCTTCTCGCCCCGGCCGTGCGCTATCCCGATCACCGGCATCCGCCGGAGGAAGTCTATGTGCCGCTTTCCCCCGGTGCGTGGCGGCAAGAAGACGGCCCTTGGCGGGAACCCGGACCCGACGGCATCGTCTATAACCCGCCGAACATCCTGCATGCGATGCGCGCAGCGTCCGTGCCGTTGCTGGCGACGTGGTGTCTATGGGGCTGAAACGGCGATTGCAACCGGCACGAATCGCTATATACCACTGCCTAATCAGGCATCGAAAAACCGGTACGGGACACAGACACCATGATCGACGCAACGCTGCTGCCGGGCGACGGGATCGGTCCGGAAATTACCGAGGCCGTGGTCGACATTCTCGATCACCTGGGCGCGCCCTTTAAGTGGGACACGCAAGTTGCCGGGCTTGCCGCGATCGACGAAGGCGGCGACCCGCTGCCGCAGGAAACGCTGGACAGCATCAAACGCACCGGTCTCGCCCTGAAGGGGCCGCTAACGACCCCGATCGGCGGCGGCTTCAAGTCCATTAACGTGCGCCTGCGACAGGAATTCGAACTCTACGCCAATGTCCGCCCGGCGAAGACGATTATGCCCGGCGGCCGTTTCGAGGGCGTCGATCTGGTCATCATGCGGGAGAATCTGGAGGGCCTGTACGCGGTCGATGAACGGTTCGAAGCGCGCGGCGACGATCCGAAGGCGGTGGCCTTTTCCTCCGGCTACAACACCCGGGTGGAATGTCGCCGCATCGCCGAGTTCGCCTTCGACTACGCCGTCCGCCACAAGCGCAAACGGGTCACCATCGTCCACAAGGCCAACATCCTGAAGGCGTTGAGCGGATTGTTCCTGGAGGAATCGCTAGCGGTGGCGAAGGAATACGAAGGCCGGGTCGAGACCGACGACCGCATCGTCGACGCCTGCGCCATGCAACTCGCGATGAACCCGGAACAGTTCGACATCCTGGTCACGACCAATCTGTTCGGCGACATCCTCTCGGACCTCGCCGCGGGTATCACCGGCGGTCTCGGCTTGGCCCCGGGCGCCAACATCGGTGAGGACGCCGCCATCTTCGAGGCGGTGCACGGCTCGGCGCCGGACATCGCCGGCCAAGGCAAGGCAAACCCCTGCGCTCTGCTCATGGCATCGGCGCTAATGCTGGATCATGTCGGTCAGACCGACCTGGCGACGCGCATTCGCGACGCGGTCCAAGCTACGTTGCAGGGACCGAAAGACAGACTGACAGGCGACCTCGGCGGCACGGGCATGACGCGGGACATCACCGCCGCGATCAAGGACAATTTGCCCGCTTAGACAGCCGGCGCGGCCATGATCCGGATCAGCTCGTCGACTGTCGGCTGACTTTCCAAGGCCTGAACCAATCCGATCAGGTCTTCGACCTGCGCCGCCGATAGGCACGACCGCACGACATCCCGGAACTTACGCTCGACATCATCGGCCGATAGCGGGTTCTCGGCGCTGCCGCGCCGATTGAGAATTTCGGCATCGAGAGTCCGGCCATCTTGGGTCCGCACCGATACGCGCGCGGCATGCCGGAAGGCCGCGCCCATCGCCTCGATCTCCGGGTCGATCCGCGCCGTGATCCGGCCGATGAAGTCCAGGACCGCCGGATCCTGCAACCGGTCCTCCCGGTATTGTTCGACGAAGGCATTCCCATCGATCGCGATCATCGCCAGGCCGAAATACAAATTCATCTGCGCCGCTGTCAGGCCCTGCGCTTTGTATTCCCAGGCGCAATGCACATAAGTCGCTTCACTGATCGCCACGTCGACCGCGGCGATATCGTCAGCATTCAGGCCATTGTCGCGAATGATCTGAAGCAGCGCATCCAGCGCCGTGTGGATGCTGGTCACGGCGGCGTACGGCTTGAACCCGACATTCGATACTTCCCACACGCTGCCAAGCCCGGCGGTGAGTTTCTCCGGCGCCGGGTTATCGGAATGCGTCACAAGATACCCGCCATAGGCCGCTTCCAGCACGTCTTCGACGCCGGTGAAGCCGCGTTGGGCCAGTTGCGCCGAATAAATCCCGCTCTGCGCGGCGCGGCCGGAGTGCAGCCGTTTCACCATCGCCCCCTCCTGCGCCGCCATGAGGCCGCCCGCCTGAGAGCCGACGATGCCGAGGCAGTGCAGCGTCCGGTCGGTGTCGAGGCCGAGCATGCGGGCCGCCGTGGCCGCCGCCACGAACGCGCCGGACGTACCCTGCGGGTGGAATCCGTTCAGGAGCAACCGCACCGTCGCCGCGTTACCCACGCGCGCGCCGACCTCATACCCCGCGACGATCGCCGTGATCAGCGCCTGCCCGCTCGCCGAACCCTGCGCCTCGGCCAAAGCCAACGCCACCGGAAACGCCAAGGATCCGGGATGGATGATCGATTCCTTATGGATGTCGTCCAGTTCGAAGGCATGACCCGCCGTGCTGTTGACCAGCACCGCGTTGGCCGCCGACGTCTTCGTACCGCTCCCGAAGATCGACGCTTCCGCCCGCGCGCCTTCGGCCTCCACCATACCCTGCACATGCCGCGTCCATGGCAGCGTCGCACCGTGTAGGCACACGCCGATACTGTCCAGGATCGACAGCTTGATATGGCGGATCACCTCAGCCGGAATATCGTCGAACTGCAGGGTCGCGGCGAACCGCGCCAAATCGCGCGTCGCGTTAAGTAGTAGAGGTGGTTTGGATGCGCTCATGGGGAAATCTTTCGGGGCGGCATTCAGGGTCGCCCCAACTTACCGCAACCTCACCCGACTCTTGAAACCGCCTACCGGAACCGGTTGGTCTTCGAGAAGCCGCGCGGCACGACCCGGCCCGCCTGGGCACGCTTGCCGATCCAGTTCTCCAGCTTTGTCTCGGTCCGCGTGCGGTCACCGATCTGCCAAGATAGGCCCTCCTCCATCGTGAAGGAGGTCACGTCGGCCAACCCGCCCTTGTTGAAGCGCTGCAGGATGACTCCGCGGCCGCGGCTCATTTCCGGCAATTCCTCGGCGGGAAAGATCAGCAGCTTGCGGTTGTCGCCGACGACGGCCACATGGTCGCCCTTGAAGATCGCGCAGGCGGTCGCCTCGGCGCTGGCGCCGAGATTGAGCACTTGTTTGCCGCCGCGTGTCTGCGCGACGACATCCTTCTCCGCGACCACGAAGCCCCGCCCGTCGCTCGACGCCACGATGCGTTTCTGTTCCGGATCGTGCACGCTGAGCGCAACCACGTTGTGCTCGTTGCCGAGATCGATCATCAGGCTCAACGGCTCGCCGAATCCGCGCCCGCCCGGCAGCTTGTCGACGCTGATCGTGTAGAAACGGCCATTGGTGGCGAACAGGATGAGCTTGTCGGTGGTCTGCGCGTGGAAGGCGAAGCGGTGACGGTCGCCTTCCTTGTATTTCACATCGCCGAACTTCTCGAGATGTCCGCGCGCCGCGCGAATCCAACCTTTTTCGGAACACAGCACGGTTACCGGCTCGCGCTCGATCATCGCTTCGAGCGGGATCACGACCGCCGACGGTGCGTCGCCCAACTCGGTGCGGCGGCGGCCGAGGTCGGTGTCCGGACCAAACGCCTTCTTCATCTCGGTGATTTCACCGGCGACCTTCTTCCAGCGCAGTTTCGCGTCCTTGAGCAGTTTCTTCAGGCCCTTGCGTTCCTCGGTCAGGGCGTCGTGCTCGTTCTGGATCTCCATCTCTTCGAGCTTGCGCAAATGCCGCAAGCGCATGTTGAGGATGGCTTCCGCCTGCACCTCGGTCAGCTTGAACGCCTTGATCAACTCGGCCTTAGGATCGTCCTCTTCGCGGATGATCCGGATCACCTCGTCGAGATTGAGATAGGCGATCAGCAAACCACCCAGCACCTCGAGGCGATGCTCGATCTTCTCCAGCCGGTGCTTGCTGCGCCGGATCAACACGTCGTGCCGGTGATCCAGGAAAGCCTGCAGGACTTCGCGCAGGTTCATCACCCGCGGCGTCACGCCCTGGTCCAACACGTTCATGTTCAACGAAAAGCGCGATTCCAGATCGGTCTGCCGGAACAGGCTTTCCATCAGATGGTCCGGATCGACGTTGCGGCTCTTCGGCTCCAGGACGAGGCGGACCTCGGTCGTCGATTCGTCATGCACGTCGCCGAGCATGGTGAGCTTGCGGGCATGCATCAGTTCGGCGATCTTCTCGATCAGCTTCGCCTTCTGTACCTGATACGGCATCCCCGTGACGATCACGCGATAGCCGCCGCCCTTGATCTTCTCGACCTCATAGCTGGCGCGCACCCGGAAACTGCCGCGCCCGGTCTTGTACGCCTCGACGATGGCGTCGCGGTTTTCACACAGCACGCCGCCGGTCGGGAAATCCGGTCCGGGGATCAGGTCGACCAGCTTGGCGACGGTCGCCTTCGGGAACTTGATGAGATGCAACAGCCCGTTGCAGATTTCAGCCACGTTATGCGGCGGGATGCTCGTCGCCATGCCGACGGCGATGCCCGCCGCCCCGTTCGCCAGCAGGTTCGGGAAATTCGCCGGCAGCACGACGGGTTCGTCGCCCTCGCCGTCATAGGTGCCGCGAAAGTCGACCGCGTCCTCGTCGATGCCCTCGAGCAGCCGCTTCGCGACGTCGGTCATGCGCGCCTCGGTATAGCGCATCGCCGCCGCGTTATCGCCGTCGATATTGCCGAAGTTGCCCTGACCGTCGACCAGCGGGTAGCGCACCGCGAAATCCTGCGCCAACCGCACCATCGCGTCGTAGATCGCCGCGTCGCCATGCGGATGATATTTGCCCATCACGTCGCCGACGATGCGCGCGCATTTCTTGAACCCGGATTCGGGATTCAGGCGCAGTTCGCGCATTGCATGCAGCAGCCGCCGGTGCACGGGCTTCAGGCCGTCGCGCACATCCGGCAGCGACCGCGCCATGATCGTCGACAGCGCATAGGACAGATACCGCTCGCCCAGCGCGTCGGCCAATGGGACCGGGCGCACCTCGCCCGTGGATTTCGCTTTCGCCATGTGTCCGTTCAAATCCCCCGCTCGTGAGACACGAGATATTGATAGCACGCGCGGTCATAGACGCAAGGGGTTGTGGTTACGCCCTGTCGCGGTCCACCTCCGTGAAATCGTCCTCGGCCGCAAAAAGCGCCTCGATGACCGGGCAAACCGCCACCGCGCCGTCTTCGCATTACTCGGCCAGCTGCCGCAACGCGCGGTCCATTCGCTCCAGATCATCGATTTTCCGCCGGATATCCCGGGCATGGGCCAACGTGATCTCCCGCACCTGCTCGCAGCTCGGCGCCCCCGCACCGGTTAGACCGAGAAGGCTGCGGATTTCATCCAGCGAAAAGCCCAGATTTCGGGCGCGGCGGATGAATACCAACCGCTTCACATGCTCCGGGGCATACAGCCGGTGCCGCCCGGCGGTCCGCGGCGGCGGGGACAGCAGCCCGATTCGCTCGTAGTAGCGGATCGTCTCGACCTTGCAGCCGGATATCCGCGACACCTCGCCGATGGCCAACGATGTCTGTTCGGTCATGAATTTCGCCCTTGAATCTATAGTCGCTACAGATTGTATGGTGATCGCCAGCCCATTCAAGACGGCACACAAATTTACAATGTTCTGAAACGGACCGGCCGAACCATGAACAACCAATCCCTTCTGCGCACCGGCGTCATCGGAAGCACCGTCGCGGCGATCTGCTGCTTCACGCCGGCGCTGGTCATTTTGTTCGGTGCGCTCGGCCTGTCCTCGATGGTCGGTATCCTCGATTATGTGCTGCTGCCAGCCTTGGCAGTCTTCCTGGCGATCACGGGCTACGCGCTCTGGAAACGGCGGGAGGCAAGCTGATGCACGTTTTCTCGACCCTCACCTGCCCCGACTGCGGTTACAAAAGCCTCGAAGAGATGCCGACGAACGCTTGCGTCTATTTTCACGAATGCAACTCCTGCAAGACGCTGCTCAAGCCGCAACCGGGCGACTGCTGCGTCTTCTGCTCCTACGGCGACGTACCCTGCCCGCCGATCCAGACCGGCGGCGGATGCTGCGGCGTGGGCGAGCCGGGTTAAGCCCGCTTTTCCGGCTTGCCGTGATCGTCGGTGAGACAATGATCGTGGGTGTAGTCCGACAGGACTTCGATGACGCGGCAGTCGCCGACCTGGCCGTGGCGGCAATCGTGGACCATGCGCTCCAACTCGGTTTTCAAAGCGTTCAGGCGTTCGATCCGCGCCTCCACCGCCGCCAGGTGCTCGCGGGCGATGCGGTCGACATCGGCGCAGGGGCGTTCGGGATCGTCGCTCAACGCCAGCATTTCACGGATCTGGTCGAGCGGAAATCCCAGCTCGCGGGCATGGCGGATGAACCCGAGGCGGGCGATATGCGCCGGTCCGTAGCGGCGCTGGTTCCCGGATGTCCGTAACGGGGCCGGCATAAGGCCGACCTCCTCGTAATAGCGGACCGTTTGCACCTTACAGCCGGTTTCCCGGGCCAGAACGCCGATAGAGAGGACTTTGCCGTCCATGTCGTTTTCCCCTTGAACCTACAGTCACTGTAGATATTAGGATCACGTCGTAGAAAACAAGGATTGTCCGAAACTGCGCTTCCGGAGCCATCATGGCGGGTTGCTGTGACCGTAACGTGACTTTCGACGGATCATCGCCGGCGTACCGGCGCGTTCTTTGGATCGTCATCGCCATCAACGCGGTGATGTTCGTCGTCGAGATGTCGGCGGGCGCCGCCGCCGGGTCGAAGGCGCTGCAAGCCGACGCCCTCGATTTCCTCGGCGACACGCTGACCTATGGGCTCAGCCTCTACGTCATCGGCAAATCGGTGCGCATGCGGGCGACTGCGGCGCTGATGAAGGGCGTTTCCCTCGCCCTGATGGGCATCGGCGTCTTGGGATGGACGATCTATCAGACCTTCATCCTCGGTGTGCCTGACGCGATGGTGATGAGCGGCGTCGCCTTCCTCGCCTTCGCGGCCAATATAGTGTGCGCGCTGTTGCTGCTGAAGTTCCGGGACGGCGATTCGAATGTGCGCTCGGTCTGGCTGTGCAGCCGTAACGATGCGATCGGCAACGTTGCGGTGATTGGCGCGGCGGGCGTGGTCCTCCTGACCGGCAGCGCATGGCCCGATCTGATCGTCGCCGCGGCGATGGCCGCGTTATTCCTGCAGTCGTCGATCAAGATCATCCGCCAGGCGACGACTGAGTTGCGCTTGGTGCGCGCCGACGCGGAAGCTTCCGCCGGTACTGCGGATTAGGAGAGACCGGGCGTCCGCTCCAACGCCGCCAGGAACAGCAACGCGCCGATCGTCACCACGAACAACGCCCCCAGCATGCCGACCCCCCGTAGGATCAACGGCTGGGCCGCGCCGTGCGCGTCAGTGGCGTGGATAATCGTGCGCCGCGCGCCGATGGCTAGCAGGCCCACGATCGAGACGGTGATCGCGACCCCGAACGCCATGGCCAGCGCGCCGAGAATTCCGACCGCATAAAGGCCGTTCGCCATGGTGAACAGCAGCAGAATGATCGCGCCGCTGCACGGCCGGATACCGGCGGCGAGCGCGGCCACGATCATATCTCGACCTTCTCGGTACCAGGGGACGTCCCCGCCCGAATGATGGTGACCGTGACTGTGTCCCTGACCATGGTGATGATCGTCGCCCGGGCCGTGTGAATGATCGCAGTCCTTGCCGCGAAACGCGCCCCAGGCCATGTACAACCCAAGCAGGATCACCAATGCATAGCTGACGAGTTCGATGGTAACGGCGTAGCCCAACACCTGAATGCGGCCGAACCCCATCGCGAAGACCAGGACGAAGACGATGACGATCGCCGACACGGCCTGCGTCAACGCAATCAGGCCGCTCATGATGATGCCGTGCGACACCGGGCCGTTGCGCGCCAGGAAGTAGCTGGTGACGATAAACTTGCCGTGCCCCGGCCCTGCGGCATGGAAGACGCCGTACAGGAAGGCCACGCCGATGACGATCAACGCCGGCAGAAGCGAGTCCGACGTTTCGATTTCTTTCAGCTTGGCGTGGAGGTCCTTGTTCAGGTCACGCTGCACGGCGGCGATCTTGAGCAGAAGCCCCCGATAGGACCGCTCGAGCGCGCCCGGCGGGGTCGCCGGTGCCTCGGTTTCAGTGGCTTTCGGGGCAAACGGATTGCCCGCGTCGGACGCCTGCGCCACGCCTGCGCTCAAGACGCCGAACCCGACAACCATCAAAAAGGAAATCGCAAGGAGGCGGATCATCTCAGCTCGTTGCGCAGAGAACATCGACCTTTTTCGGAATAACCATGTCGAAATAGATCGGGTTCTCCGCGTCGTCGCCCACCTTGAAATGACAGGCCCGGCCGCTCTCGCCGGTGAACCGCACCGGGTCCATCTCGTCATGGACGACGGAGACATAGAAGGTTGCGTCATACACGCCGAAACTCAGCGTGCTCCGGCGCGGATCGACCGGCTCATCGAACGGAACGGTGAAGGAATAGCTGACCCGCCCATCCTTCGCGACGGCGGCAAAATCCGTAACCCGCGGCGCCGGCAGAAGCTTCCCGTCAACCCGGATATGCGTGAAATACCGCAACTCCTTCAGCGCGCTGAACGCGCCCGCCTGCAACGCTGCGATCTCGCCCTTGTGGAAGGACTTGTCCTTGTCCTTGTCGAAATCCTCGAACAGCAGGAAGCTGAAAATCTCATCGAAAGTCCAGTGGAAGCGCAGGCCGGTGATCTTTCCGTTCTCGAACTGAACGTAGGAGACATTATCGATGAAGACATGCGGATGGGCATCCGCCGACGGCCCCGCCGCCATCGTCAGCCAGGCACCGACGACGGTGAGCATTGCGACTCGATACGCCTTTTGAAACCGATGCTTCATGATCGACGGTACCCTATCTGCCCCACCGGAAAGTGCAAGCATGAACAAACCGGATTAATAATTGATTTATGGTGAATGCCTCGAAATCAAGTCTTTACGTAGGCGTCGAGTTGCCCCGTCGGCACCCCGCGACGGATCGGCACGCAGTCGTTCGGGAAATCCTGGCCGAGCATGTATCCTTGGTCCACAAGTGTTCGGACGAATCGGTCGAGATGGGCCATCGCCGGCGCAACGAAGTCATGCAGCACGACGAGGGTGTGCTGGTTCACCGAACAATGTGCCAAGGCCCGGGCCGGCCAGCCGTCGTGATCCTCCCAATCGCGCGGGATCGAATTCCAAATGACGACGCTATAGCTGCCATCCGTTAGGAAATCGCGGGCGGCGGCGCTCATCAGCCAAGGGCCGATCCGGCCGCCGCCGCCGAACGGCCGAAACCACCGCGACTCATGTGCCAGATCGCCGATCTCGCGCTGGGTCGCCCCGATTTCGCGGTCCGGCGCGCTCGGGTCGTCGATCCGGCCGAGCGGCGTCTCGTGGGTCCAAGTGTGGTTGCCGATCCAGTGGCCCTCGGCATGCGCGCGTTCGGCTACCCTGCGCGCCGCCGGGTCTGCCAGTTTGCGGCCGATCACGAAGAAACAACTCCGCACGTCGTGCTTCGCGAGAATATCGAGAACCCGCGGCGTCACTGCCGGGTCCGGCCCATTGTCGAAGCTGAGCGTCACCGTGGGCATGTCACCCACCCTCTTGCGCGACGGCCCGCGCGAGCCGCGAAACGAGCCGTTCACGGGCGTCGGGCAGTTGCCGCCGGTGTGGCGCGAAGAGGTGACGGTCGAGGAAATACCCCGTGAGACGGAACGCGTCGGCCACCTGATCCACCGTTTCCGATCCGTCACCCAACAGGAACCCCGGCAGCGGCAGCAGTTTGTCGTGATAGGCCGCGCCCGCCGCGCGCGACACCGCCCGGCCGGTTTTCGGCGATACATAGGCGAGGTCGTCGGTCTGTCCCGTCGCCGCACACGCGGATAGGTCGAGGCCGAATCCCAGTTCGCCCAAAAGCGCAAATTCCCAACGTGCATAGGCCGCCAACCAATCGTCCTCGTCCAGTGCGGCAATCAAATTTCGCAACCCGCTGTAAACACTGGCATCGGGCTCGCGCTCCGGCACCACGAAATCGATAATGGCGGTTGCGGCGCTGAGTGCCGCCAGCCGGCCGGGATCGTCGAGCCATTGCGCGCTGACGCTGTGCAGCAGCTCGACGGTGAAGGCGCCAAGATGTTCCTCCAACCGCGCCCGCCAGGTCACCGCGACGAAATTACCTTGCTGCAGCACGCCGCGCTGCCGCCGTCCGGCACCGCCGCGCACCAACCCGGCATGACGGCCGTGTTCGGCGGTCAAAAGCGACAGGATCGCCGCGGTTTCGCCATGCTTGCGCGCGGACAGGACAATGCCGTGATCGGACCATTCCATAACGCCGGGACTCTACCCTACCTTTGCCGGGCGTGCCGGATTTCGAATGAATCACGCGTTGTGATCGAGACCCCACATCTGGAAATGTTCGCGGCTATCGATCCAATTCTGACGCACCTTCACCCGCAGGAAGAGATGGATCTTGCAGCCGAACAGCGTGCCGAGTTCCTCGCGCGCCTCGGCGCCGATCTGTTTGATCAATTTGCCGCCCTTGCCCAAGATGATGGGCCGCTGGCTGTCGCGCTGCACATAAACGATCTGGTCGATCCGGACGCTGCCGTCCTTGAACGGCTCCCAGGACTCGGTCTCGACGGCCACGGCATAGGGCACTTCCTGATGGGTTTTCAGGAACAGCTTCTCCCGCGTCACCTCGGCGGCGAGCAACCGTTGCGGCAAATCGGAAATCTGATCTTCCGGATAATGCCAAATGCCCGGCGCCACCTTCTCCGCGAAATAGTCGTGCAAATCCTCGACGCCGTCTCCGTTCAGCGCGGAAATCATGAAGGTCTCGGTGAAGACGCCCGACTCGTTCAGGGCCGCGCTGAGCGCCAGCAGGCTCTCGCGCTTCACCTTGTCGATCTTGTTGAGGACGAGGATCGCCGTCCGGTTTTCCTTCTTTAGGCCCTCGACGATCCGCTTTGCGTTGTCGTCCAATCCTCGGGCCACATCGACGAGGAGACAGACCTCGTCCGCTTCTGCCGCCCCCTGCCAGGCAGCGGCCACCATCGCCCGATCCAGCCGGCGGCGCGGCGCGAAGATGCCCGGCGTGTCGACAAACACGATCTGACTCGCGCCGCGGATCGAGATGCCGAGCACCCGCGACCGGGTGGTCTGCACCTTCGGGGAGACGATCGTCACCTTGGCGCCGACCATGCGGTTGATCAGGGTGGACTTCCCCGCATTCGGTGCACCCAGCACCGCGACGAAGCCGAACCGACTCTCTTCGGGTGGCGGCATCGTCATTCGGACACAGCCTCCATGAGGCGTTGCGCCGCGATCTGTTCGGCGGCGCGCTTGGACGATCCGGTCCCCTCCGCGGCGGCGTGCCCTTCCACCGAAACCGACACGGTAAAGGCCGGGGCATGATCCGGTCCCTTCCGGCCTACGACACTGTAGGTGGGCAACGGCAGACCCCGCCCCTGGGCCCACTCCTGCAACGCGGTCTTGGCGTCCTGCGGCGGCGCGATGGCCGCGGCGAGGCGTCCGGCCCAGTGATGTTCGATAAAGGGCCGGACACTGTCCAGCCCGCCATCGCTGTAAATCGCCGCGATGACCGCTTCGCAGACGTCGGCGAGGATCGAATTGTTCTCGCGGCCGCCGGAGTCCGCCTCGCTCCGGCTCAGCCGAATATGCGGACCGAGACCGATATCGCGGGCGACATCGGCCAGGGTCTCCTGACGCACAAGCGCCGCGTGACGGCGCGCCAGTGCGCCTTCCTGCTCGTCGGGAAAGGCCGCGAACAGCATATCCGCCACCACGAGGGCGAGCACACGGTCGCCAAGGAATTCCAGCCGTTCATAGCCCTCCGCCCGCCGCGGCGCGGCACTGCGATGGGTCAGCGCCTCGCTCAACAGCGCAGGCGACGAAAAAGCATATCCGAGCGCTTCCGCGGCGGCGTCCGTCATGGTGCTAAGTGTATGCCGCAAAGCCAGCGGCAGGAAACCGTCCGGATGGGCGGTATTCGGTCATCACGGTCAATCGATGCCGTTGAACAGGCGGCCGTAGCGGACGGCGAGCGGCCATTTCCAAATTTCCCAAATCCGCGCGCTGCCGTCGGTCGAGAAGAACAGGAATTGCGCACGGCCGACGAAATTCTCGATGGGGACGAACCCCACGTTATTGGCCGCCCGGCTGTCCAGGGAATTATCCCGGTTGTCGCCCATCACGAAATACTTGCCCTTGGGCACGGTGTATTCGCGGGTATTGTCCATCTGGCCGAGATCGGTGTCGGCCTCGATGACGCGATAGGACGCGCCGTTCGGCAGCGTCTCGACATACTGCGGCACCTTGCGGACACCGCCCAGCGGGCTGCGAAGCGAGAAATCCTCGATGCGCTGCTTCTGGACCGGCTTGCCGTTGATGTGCAACTGGCCCTTGATGACTTGGATGCGGTCACCCGGCAGGCCGACCACCCGCTTGATATAATCCGTGCTGTTGTCGGTCGGCAGCTTGAAGACCGCGACGTCGCCGCGTGTCGGCGGCGTTTCCATTGCCCGGCCTTCGAACAGGGGCAGGCCGAACGGCAGGGAGTACCGGCTATATCCGTAGGAAAACTTGGAAACGAACAGGTAATCGCCGACCAGCAAGGTCGGGATCATCGATCCGGACGGAATATTAAAGGGCTCGTAAGCGACCGTCCGCACCACCAGCGCAATCAGGACCGCATAGATGATCGTCCGCAGCGTCTCCAACAAGCCGCCTCCCGCCTTCTGCACAGGCGGCTCCGCGACGTCGGACTGTACCGTGGACTTGCCGCCGCCGGGCCCGTCGCCAGCATTATTGGATGCCATTCAAATCCGCCATTGTCCCGAGTGTCGGCGTGATATGGGCAGTCCTGCCGCCCGCTGTCAAGGGAGGGAAATTTGCCGCCGGAAAGGCTAAGACCCGCCCTGTGTTAGAATTCCGGGCCGGATGGCGGTGATCCGCCCCAACCGTGGAAAATTAGCGAAAACGACGAGGAGAATCGGGTGATGGAAGGCGGTATCGTGTTACTGGGCTGCGGCGACGTGGGCCCCATTCGGGAACCGTTGGAAGACTTCGGCGCCCTGGCCAAGCCGACACTGGCCGGCGGCGACATCCGGTTTGCCCAGTGCGAGCGTGTCTATTCCGAGCGCGGCAGCCTGCAGATCCACTCCGGCGGCGGGCACAGCCGTTGCGCGCCGCAGATGGCTTCGGTCTTCACGGATTGCGGATTCGATGTGCTGTCGGTGGCGAGCAACCATGCCATGGACTGGGGCGGAGACGCCCTGCTCGACACCATCGATCTGCTGCGCGACCAGGGTATCGCCGTGGTCGGCGGCGGCCGAAACCTGGCGGAAGCCCGGGAGCCGGCCATCCTGGAACGCGGCGGCGTGACGGTGGCCTTCCTCGCCTATTGCTCGATCCTGCGCGAGGGCTATGCGGCCGGGCCCGACAAACCCGGCGTGGCGCCATTGCGCGCGCATACCTACTACGAGCCCTTCGACTATCAGGCGGGCGTGCCACCCCGGGTCGTGACCGTGCCCTACGCGGAAGACCTCGCTGCCATGGAAGCGGACATCGCCGCCGCCAAGAAACGAGCGCAGGTCGTCGTGGTCTCGCTGCACTGGGGCATTCACTTCATCCCCCGCATGATCGCCGACTATCAGCCGGTTGCCGCCAAGGCCGCCTTCGCCGCCGGCGCGGACCTGATCCTCGGCCATCATGCCCATGTACCGAAGGCGATCGGCGCCTATGACGGCAAGGTGTGTTTCTACAGCCTCAGCAACTTCATCATGACGGGAACCGCAAAATCCCCTGAAGAGGCCAAAAAATTCGAGCGCGACTATCATGTCGAGCTGGACCCGGACTACCCGAACCTGGCTTACGGGTCCGACGCGAAACGCAGCCTGATCGCCAAGGCGGTGCTGGACGCGGACGGCGTCAAGCAGGTGTCCTTCCTGCCGGTCCTGATCGACCCGCACCTGCGGCCGGAGGTCCTGCAGAACGGCGACCCGCGGTTCGACGACGCGGTGAATTTTATGGAATGGGTATCCGAGGACTTCCCCCACCGCTTCGCGGTCGAGGGTGACGAGGTCATCGTCGAGGCATAGACGGCGTCCCTATACCGGCACGTCGCCGCGCACCACGGTGCGGTTCAGGATGCGGACGTGCTTGTCCATCTCGAAATTGTCGACCGCGCGGTGCAGCAAACAGCGGTTGTCCCAGATCACCAGATCGCCGGGCCGCCAAGTGTGCCGATAGACGAAGCGGTCCTGGGTCGCGAAGGTCTGCAGTTCATCGATCAGCGCCTCGCCCTTCTCGGTTGGCCAGCCATCCACATGCGAACTGTGGTTGCCGAGATAGAGCACCTTGCGGCCGGTGCCGGGATGGGTCCGAACCAGCGGGTGATTGACCGGCGGCGCATCGCGTTTTTCCTGCTCGGTCGCGGGCCGGCTGCCCGATTTTTCCCGCGATCGCTGCCAGCTATGCCATAGGCGGAGGGAAGCGAGGTCCCGCTTGCGTGACTCGGGTAGCGCGTCATACGCGGCTTCCATATCGGCAAACTCGGTGTCGCCGCCATCCGGCGGTAGCTGCACGGCATAGAGCAGCGTCGCGAGCGACGGCCGCGGCATATAGGACTTGTCCGTATGCCAGGCGTAATTGCCGATATTGCGCCCCCGCGCCGGGCGGTCGTTCTCGTCGAGATTGTTCACCGGATGGACTTCCGGCACACCGGCGCCGCGAAACTCGCGATTCACATGCGGCTCCAACTCACCGAAGCGCTTGGTGAAAACAGCCTGTGCTTCCGGAGACAAATCCTGGTCCCGCAGCGCCAGCACCTTGTACCGATTTAATGCATCCAGGACGGCATCCCGGGTTGCGTCGCTCATTGGCTGGGCGGCGTCGA
Organism: Alphaproteobacteria bacterium; assembly: GCA_965228425.1. Lineage (GTDB taxonomy): Bacteria > Pseudomonadota > Alphaproteobacteria > UBA8366 > UBA8366 > JAJFJD01. The sequence goes on from OZ245815.1 coordinate 3,699,029, forward strand.
AACCGAATATCTCCGCGCCCATCGGCGGCGACAGCGGACGCGCCTCGAACGGCCAAGCCGCCGGCGTCCCTACCGAAACGGATTGTTTTTCTAGATTGGTGCTGGCCATTGGAATTGCACTCCTTCGGTGTCCGGACATTCTAGCAGAGCTGCCACATTCACGCCCACTCACCCGCCGTATTTCCGGGCCAGCGTCTCATACTCGGCAAGGCCCAAAATCTCGTTCTGGCGGTCGAGCCCGTTCATCCGGTCGAGCAGCGGTTCGGTCGTGCCCTCGCGCTTCAGAACATCCAGGAACTCCTGCGCTTGCCGCGTCAGGAACCGCGCCAATCCGTTGGCGAAGAGCGCCACGCTGTAGCCGAGCTCCTGCAGGTCGGCGGCCGAGAGCAAGGGGCTGCGGCCACCCTCGATCATGTTGGCCAAGACCGGCACGTTCACCGCATTTGGGATCGCAGCGAATTCTTCGACCGATTGCGGCGCTTCGACGAAAACCATATCCGCCCCCGCCTCCGCATAGGCGGCCACGCGGTCGAGCGCGGCGTCGAATCCGTCCACGGAACGGGCGTCGGTCCGCGCAATAATCAGGAAATCCGGATCATCGCGTGTATCGAGCGCCGCCTTCAGTTTACCGACCATCTCTTCGACCGTTACAAGCGTCTTGCCCGTGAAATGCCCGCACCGCTTCGGGATTTCCTGGTCCTCCAGTCGGATGGCGGCGACGCCCGCGCGCTCGAACTCCCGGACCGTTCTGATGACATTGAGTGCATTGCCATAACCGGTATCCGCGTCGCAGATCACCGGCAGATCACATGCGTCCGCGACGCGACGGGCGCGCTCGGCCATCTCGGTCATCGTCACCAAACCAAGATCAGGCATTGCGAGCGTCGTATAGGTGACGCCGGCGCCGTTCATCTCGACGGCCTCGAATCCCGCCTGCGCCATCAATCGTGCCATCAGCGGGTCGTAGGTACCGGGCGCAAGGAGTATCTCGTCGTCCTCGATACGTCGGCGCAGCTTGGTTGTCTGTCGCATTGTCCGCCTCCTGTCTGGCTGTTCCGTCAGCCTAACAGGCCTGGCGAATTCGAACGAACCGGTCTCCCGGAAATACGCTCGATATGGCCTTCTGCGACAATCGGTTGGCCACGCCATAAGAGCGCCTCGGATATCGTGCGCCCATATAATCCAAGTGAGTAATAACCCTTTGGAACAGCTACCTCTATTGGATAGATGACACACGGTGCGGGTCTATGCGAACGGTATCCCAAGATGCATAGGATCGAGAGTGGCATAGACCGAGCATCCGACCGCTTACAGACGATTTATGAAGTGTTGCGGCATTGGGCCGAGCTCACACCGGCAGCACCCGCCTTTTTGGCCTTGGACCGGCCGCCAATCGACTACGGCGCCCTTAAACGAGCGGTCGATCAAATCGGGACCGAATTGGCCGCCAGCGGCGTCCGCCGGCGCGACCGAATCGCGATCGCCGAGGCCGGCGGTACGGATGTGGCCATCGCCGCCGTCGGCGTTTGGTCCCACGCGGCGGCGGTTCCGATAAACCCCAACCTCACGCCCGGCGAAACCGCGCTGGCGCTGCAAGACTTGGGGGTAAAGGCACTCGCCGTCACCGATCCGGGGTCGTCGCCCGCCCGCAACATCGCGCAGCAACTCGGACTGCCGATCCTAACGATCATTCGGGATTCGAAAGCGGATGCGTATCGGGTCGAGGTCGACGGCGGCCCGCTCGGACCACCGGGCCCTTGCGAACCAGCCCAAGCCGACGATCCCGTCGTTATTCTGGCTACCTCGGGAACGACGTCGCATAGCAAGATCGTCCCCCTGTTGCAGCGTCATCTCCATGCGCGGGGAGCGTTGAATTCGCGGTTCCTGGAACTGACGCCCGACGACCGGGCGTTGAACCTGATGCCGCTGTTCCACGGCGGCGGACTGAGCGCCGGGATCGCGACCTGCCTGTTCGCCGGCAGCAGCGTGTGCGCCCTGCCCAGCTTGGACGCCGACACGTTCTACCGCCATCTGGAGGCGCTCGAACCGACCTACGCCATGGGGGCGCCTGCGGTCTTCTCGTCGATCCTCGATCAAGCCGATCGCTTCCAGCCGGCCATCGCCAAAGCGCGTCCGCATCTGCGGATGATCCGGACCGGCGCCGGCAAACTCGACACCGATCTAGCGGACCGGCTTCAAGATACCTTCCGCGCACCCGTAATACAGGTTTACGGGTCGTCGGAATCCGGCTGGCTGGCTTGCGACCCCATGGCGGCGGCGCGGCGCAAACCGGGCAGCGTCGGACTGCCGCGGCCGAACGAAGTCGCCGTGTTCGCCGACGATGGCGAAACCGCCCCCGCCGGCACCGTCGGCGAAGTTGGCGCCCGCGGCGAAGCCGTCTTCGAAGGCTATGAAAACGGCGGCCCGTCCGATTCCGCTGTTTTCGCGGATGGCTGGTACCGCACGGGGGACGCGGGCTATTTCGACGAAGACGGCTACCTCTTTCTCACCGGGCGCCTTAATGAGGTGATCAATCGGGGCGGCCAGAAGGTTGCACCGAATGAGGTAGACGAAGCCCTCCAATCGCACCCGGCGGTCCGTACCGCGACCGCCTTTCCCATCCCGCATGCCACCCTGGGCGAGGAGATCGCGGCGACCGTCGTCGCCACGTCCGGCGCATCCCCCGACGAACAAGCTCTGCTGCGGCATCTGCGTGAGCGCCTGGCGCCGTACAAGATTCCCCGTCGCATCGTGTTCGTCGACGACATTCCAAAGGGCGACACCGGCAAGATACAACGCCACAAACTGGCCGAAACGCTTGGGCTCTCGACCGCCGATCCGGATTCCAGCCGCCAGGACGCGGCGCAGGACCGGCCGGCGACACCGTTGGAAGAAACCCTAAGGGCGCTCTGGGCCAAGGCGCTCGATCGACCGGACGTGGGCCTGCATGACGATTTCTTCATGCTCGGCGGCGATTCCCTGCAGGCGGTTAACCTATTCCTCGATATCGAGCGGCATTTGGACCGCCGCCTGCCGCGGGCCATCCTATTCGACGCCGCAACCATCGCCGAAATGGCGGATCGAATCGAGGCCGAACTGCCATCGCGCTGCCTCGTGCCGATTCAGCCGAAGGGCGACCGGCCGCCATTTTTCTGCGTGCACGATCAAGACGGACATGTTCTGAATTTTCGGACGCTCGCCAAGCATCTCGGCGACGTGCAACCTTTCTACGGTTTGCAAGCGCGCGGGTTGGACGGCGACGAAATTCCCTTCGCCGACGCGGATACGATGGCCGCGCACTACATTCAGGAGATTCGCCGCATTCAGCCGAACGGCCCCTTCCTGTTGGGGGGATATTCGTTCGGCGGCCGGATCGCCTATCTCATGGCCCAAAAGCTCCGCGCCGCCGGTGAAGACGTCGCGCTCCTCGCGCTGTTCGACACCTACTATCAGGGCGGCAGGAAACGCGCGAGCATCGGGCAGTGGCTCCGGCTGCATGCGCGACGGCTCTCCCGACAATCCCCCCGGGAGATACCGGCGTATTTGGGGCGCCGCCTCATCTCGGCATGGGAGGTCTTCGCCGTCGCGGTCCGCACGGCCGTGTTCACACAGACCTGGCGCTACTATGAGAGCAGGGGCAAGACCGTACCGAAGTTGCTTCGAAACCCCGCCGGCGCGAACGACATCATTTCCAGCAACGTGACCCTCGCTCCCTATGACGGCGCCGCCGTGTTGTTCAAAGCCGAATTGCCGGCGCTGCTGGACCGGGAAGTCCACGATGGCTGGCGCAATATCGTCCGGGGCGGGTTGGAGACGCGCCCAATCCGCGGCCGGCATGCCGACGTGATGATCGAACCGGCGGTGTGCGAATTAGCCGCCGAGTTGAAGGACTGCATCGAGGCAAGACTCCGATAACCGTCCAGCCCGGACACTTATCCGCCCGCATTGACCCAAATCAACGCTGCATCGCGGCGAAAATGCCCCCCTAGCAGGCGACAATCTTGACAGCAATCAGGAAGGGTCGAGCGTGCAACACTCCATACGGCTTCTGGCCAGCGGCCTGACCGCGGCTTTCCTCATCGCCGGACACGCCGCTATCGCCGCCGAAGGCGATTCGATGGCCGGCGAAGCGCTTGCGAAACAATGGTGTGCCGCGTGCCACGACATCGGCCACGGCAAGACCGTCAAGGACGGAGCCCCGTCCTTCGTCGAAGTCGCCCGCCACCCCAAGTTTAGTCCGGACCGGCTAAAGGTGTGGCTGTCGGATCCCCATCCGCCGATGCCGAAACTGGATCTGTCGCGGCGTTCCATCGACGATCTCATCAGATACATCGGCAGCCTCAAGTAGCTGATCTTAATAAATTTTATTGTGCGGGAACCGATCCGGCCGCGGCTAGGAGTTGATCTAGATCAACGCCCTAATGGTATCTGTCGCCTAAGTTGTAGTGTTCAGTGGCTGCAACTTTGATCTGAGACGACAATGAAAAAAATTTCTGGCTCTAGTGATGGAAGCGCCGTCGTAACCGAAAAAGCGCCGAAACCGGACATTCAGGCCAATGGCGCCGATGAGGTTTCGAACGAACAGCAGCCGATGGAAGGCAAGGGAAATGGCGCTGCGGCCGGAGAAAAAGCCGGTACGCCCCGTCATATGCTCTCCGAATTGCGGCACGATCCGAACGCAATCCACCGGCTTTTCGAAACGGGCGAGTATCCCTACAAAACGAAGCTCAGCCGCCGGAGCTACGAAAAGCATAAGGCGGAATTGCAGGTCGAACTTCTGAAAGTCCAGGATTGGGTGAAAGTAACCGGGCAGAAGATCGTCGTCCTGTTCGAAGGCCGCGATGCCGCCGGCAAGGGCGGCACGATCAAGCGGTTCATGGAACACCTGAACCCGCGCGGCGCACGGGTCGTTGCCCTGGATAAACCAACCGAGCGCGAACAGAGCCAATGGTTCTTCCAGCGCTATATTCATCACCTGCCGTCCGCCGGCGAAATCGTGATGTTCGACCGGTCCTGGTACAACCGGGCCGGGGTCGAGCGCGTCATGGGATTCTGTAATCCCACCGACTATCTGGAATTCATGCGCCAGACACCGGAAGTGGAACGCATGCTCGTCCGCAGCGGCATTATCCTTTTCAAATACTGGTTCTCGGTCACGCAGGACGAACAATCCCGGCGATTCAAGTCGCGAGAGTCGGAGCCGTTGAAGAGCTGGAAGCTGTCCCCGATCGATAAGCTGTCGCTCAACAAGTGGGACGACTACACCGAAGCGAAAGAGGCGATGTTCTTCTACACGGATACGGCGGACGCACCGTGGACGATCGTGAAATCCAACGACAAGAAACGGGCCCGGCTGAACTGCATGAAGCACTTCCTGCAGAACCTGCCCTATCCCGAGAAGGATCACCGCGTCATCGGGCAACCCGATCCGCTGATCGTCGGCTCAAGCATCCATGTCGTTCAAAGCAGCGAACATATCCTGGGAAAAAGCCTGCACCCCGACCATCGGCGCAGCAAATAACGCCGGGACCGGTGAGCCTCCATCCCGCCGGGATCTCGTGAAAATTTGACGCGAAATCAACCATAATACAGCCCCTTGCCCGCCCCTGATGCCGCGCCTATGGTTGCGGCGGAACAGCAGGGACGACCGGCATGCACGACCTGATCATTCGGAGCGCGTCGTTTATCGATGGCCTCGGCGGGGCCCCGAAAACCGCCGATCTGGCGGTGACGGGCGGCCGTATCGCTGAAATCGGCACGGTCTCCGGTCCGGCGCACGAAACCGTCGATGCCGCGGGCCTTTCCCTTATGCCGGGCATCATCGACGTCCATACGCACTACGACGCACAGCTCACCTGGGATCCGCAATGCTCGCCCTCGCCGGCGCTCGGCGTCACCACCGTCGTCATCGGCAATTGCGGTTTCGGGATCACGCCGAATGCGCCGGATACGCGGGAAACTCTCATCAAGAATCTGTCCGAGGTCGAGGGTATGTCGCTGACCGCCTTGCGGGCGGGTATCGATTGGCGTTTCGACGATTTCGGCGGGTATCTGGACCTCTTGGCGACCCGCGGCGTGGTGCCCAACGTCGCCGCCTTCGCCTGCCATTCCAGCATCCGTGTCGCGGTGCTTGGCGACGATGCCTCGACACGCGCTGCTACCGACGCCGAAATCGATCAAATGGCGACGATCCTGCGGGATGCCCTCAACGCGGGCGCGATCGGTTTCGCCTCCTCCACTTTCGAGAACCACAACGGGTTCGGCGGCCTGCCGATGCCGTCGCGCCTTGCCGAAGAATCCGAATTCGAACGCCTGATCGACGAACTCGGATCCGCGGGCCAGGGCTTGTTCATGGTCACCGCCGGCGAGCGCACCACCATCGATACCCTGACCGGCTATTCCCGGCGCAGTGGCCGGCCCATGGTCTACGCCGCGCTGTTGCACAACAGCCAGGTGCCGGAACGCACCCGGTCGGTCCTATCGGGGTGTCGGGCCGCTCAATTGGCCGACGTCCCGGTCTATGCGCAGGTGTCCTGTCAGCCGCTGAGCATGAATTTCTCGCTCGACGCCGCCTACCCGCTCTACGGCGTCGACCCGTGGGGATCGCTGCCGATCGACGATCCAGCGGTACTGCGCACGGCCCTCGCCGATCCCAATTTCCGCGACCAATTCCGGCGCAGTCTGACGCAACCGGTCGGCGGCCGGTTGTTCAACGGCGATTGGGATCGAGTCGAGGTTGCGGTCTGTGCGTCTCATCCGGATTACGAAGGCCAATCCATTCCGGCGCTGGCCGAAAAAGGAGGGGTCGATGCCGTCGATTTCTTCTTCGATCTCGCCTTATCCGAAGACCTGGCGACCGTGTTCAACGCGAAACTGCTGAATGTGGACGAGGACGCGGTCGGCGATATCCTGCAGCATCCGGACAGCCTGATCAGCCTGTCGGACGCTGGGGCGCACCTGACCTTCTTTTGTGACGCGGGCTATGGCCTGCACCTGCTCGGCCATTGGGTGCGGGAGCGCGGTGACTTCGAGATCGGCGAAGCGGTCCGCCAGATCACCAGCCGGCCAGCTGAGATTTACGGCATCCGCGACCGCGGCGCGCTGACCGAGGGCGCGTGGGCCGACATGCTGCTATTCGATCCCGAGACCGTCGGCATCACCGGCATCGAACGTTTGCACGACCTCCCCGCCGGTCAAAGCCGCCTCGTGCGGCAAGGGCTCGGCGTGAGGGGCGTATGGGTCAACGGCACGCTGGTGCACGACGGCACCGACTATCGCGATCACACTCGCCCGCCGGGCCAGGTTCTCACCGCGTTCGACGCGTAGCGCGGTGCGGACGGTCGGACACAGGAAATGCGCAAGGGCTTCTCTTTTTGGCGTCTCATTCGCCGGATCGTCATCCTCATCGTGTTACTGGTTTTGGTCCTGCCGGCCGGACTGACCCTGCTGTATCGCGAAGTGGCCCCGCCCTTCACGCCGCTGATGGTGATCCGGCTATTCGAAGGCGAAGGGATCAAGTCCGAGTGGGTGCCGTTGCGGCAGATATCGCCGCATCTGATCCGCTCGGTCATCGCCCTGGAAGACAGCCGCTTTTGCAGCCATGACGGCGTCGATTGGGTCGAAATGAGCGATGCGGTGAGCGACCACCTAAAGGGTGGGCGGCTTCGCGGCGCCAGCACGATCTCGATGCAGACCGCCAAGAACCTGTTCCTCTGGCCCGGCCGGACCTTCCTGCGCAAGGCGATCGAAGCGCCGCTGACCTTCATGATCGAAGCCATCCTCGGTAAGCGCCGCATCCTTGAAATCTATCTGAACGTGGTGGAATGGGGGCCGGGCATCTACGGGATCGAAGCCGCGTCGCGCGCCTATTTCCGAAAGCCCGCCGCCGCCCTTACCGCGTGGCAGGCAGGGCTGCTGGCCGGTATCCTGCCCAACCCGCGGCGCTGGTCGCCCCGAAAACCAACCGATTATATCCGCAACCGCGCGCGCACCGCGATGGCCCGCTCGAAGGCGGTCGCCCCCGCGCTCAAATGCCTTCGGAAAAGCGGATAGGAAATCTAAGCCGGCCGCGGGACCGCCGAGATAATCACGGTAACATGGGCCAGCGGGTATTCGTCCGTGATCGTCACGTCGATCTGCGCCGCCATGTCGGCGGGCACCAGCGTTTGCAGATGCGCCAGCGCGCCGCCGGTCAGTTCCATCGTCGGCTTACCCGACGGCAGGTTGACCACGCCCATGTCGCGCCAGAAGATGCCGCGCCGGAAGCCGGTGCCGAGCGCCTTGGAACATGCCTCTTTGGCGGCGAAGCGCTTGGCGTAGCTGTCGGCGCGCCGGGCGCGCTTGTCCGACTTCGCCCGTTCGATATCGGTGAAGCACCGCTCCTCGAACCGTCCCGGAAATCGTTCGAGCGTGCTCTCGATCCGCCGGATATCCACCAGGTCGCTGCCGACGCCGATGATCATCAGGCGCTGCGCTCCCCGGATACATCGGCGCGCGCCTTGTCCATCAGCGACCGCATCCGTTTGATCGCGCTTTCAAGGCCACCGAAGATGGCCTCGCCGATCAGGAAATGCCCGATATTCAATTCGACAATCGTCGGAATCGCGGCCACCGGACCGACGGTATCGAAGCTCAACCCGTGCCCTGCGTGGCATTCCAGGCCAACCGCTTCGGCATGTGCGGCGGCCACGGTGATGCGCTCCAACTCCGCGTCCTGCTCGTCCGCCTCGACCTCGCAATACCGCCCGGTATGCAGCTCGACAACGGGCGCGCCGAGCGACACCGCGGCATCTAGCTGCGCCGGGTCCGGATCGATGAACAGCGAGACCCGGATGCCGGCCTTCGACAATTCGGCCACGTAATGCTGCAGATGGTTATGACCGCCGACGGCATCCAATCCGCCCTCGGTGGTCAGTTCCTCGCGCTTCTCGGGTACGATACAGGCGGCATGCGGCTTATGGCGCAACGCGATCTCAAGCATCTCGTCGGTCGCCGCCATCTCGAAATTCAGCGGCACCCCGATCTCCGCCATCAGACGCTCGATATCGTCGTCGGCGATATGCCGCCGGTCCTCCCGCAGATGCGCGGTGATCCCGTCGGCGCCGGATTTCTCGGCCAGCACCGCCGCGCGCACCGGATCCGGATGCCGGATGCCCCGCGCATTCCGCACCGTCGCGACGTGATCGATGTTCACCCCTAGTCTGAGAAAGCGTTTCATGGCCCTTGCTCCTCTTTAGGCAGCGCGCCCGGACGGATCAGACACGCGCGCGCTCGACCGAATTGATCACCGACGTCGCCCGGAGGGCGGCGACGATGTCGGTCAACTGCTTGATGTCGCCCACCTCGATATCAATGAGCATATCGAAAAACTCCGGCGAACGGTCGGTGATCTTCAGATTGCTGATGTTGCCGCCGTCACGGCCGACCACGGTGCAAACCACGCCGAGACTGCCCGGCGTATTGCCGACGACGACCTTGATCCGGGCGGTGTGCGGCATGCCCGATTCGTCCACATCCCAGGCCAGATCGATCCAACGCTCGGGCATGTCGGAAAAGCTCTCGAGCGTCTCGCAATCGATGGTATGGATCGTGACGCCCTTGCCCGTGGTCTGAATGCCGACGATCCGGTCGCCCGGAATCGGATGGCAGCAACCGGCGAGATGCACCGCCACGCCGGGCGTCAGTCCCTTGATCGCCACCGGTTCCTTCTTGCCCTTGCGGCGGTGCCGCAGCGCCATCCGGCCGCGCCAGCCCTTGCGCTTCTTGCTGCCGGGATAGACGGAATGCAGCACGTCCAGTCCGGTCACGTCGCCCTGCCCGACCATCGCGTATAGATCGTTGTTCACGCGCGCATGGAAAATCTTCAGCACGCCCTCAATCGCCTTTTCCGTGAACTCGTAGCCTTCCTCGCGAAACACGTTTTCGACGATCTCGCGCCCGAGCTGGATATATTCCGCGCGTTGCTGGCCGCGCACGAAACGGCGGATGCAGGCCCGCGCCTTGCCGGTGACCGCGAAACTCTCCCAACTTGGCGACGGCGTCTGCGCCTTCGAGGTGATGATTTCCACCTGATCGCCGTTGCGCAGCCGTGTCCGCAACGGAACGATGCGGCCATTCACCTTGGCGCCGACACAGGTATTGCCGATATCCGTATGGACCGCATAGGCGAAATCCACCGCCGTGGCGCCGACCGGCATCGCCTGCAACTCGCCCTTGGGCGTGAAGCAGAAGACCTGATCGGCGAACATTTCCAGCTTCGTATGCTCCAGGAATTCCTCGGCCCCGCCGGCGTGATCCAAAATCTCCAGCAATTCGCGCAGCCAGCGGTATTGCATCCCCTCGGTGCGGCCCGTCGGCCGGGCGCCCTGCTTGTACTGCCAATGCGCCGCGACGCCCAATTCCGCGATCTCGTGCATGTCATGGGTGCGGATTTGCACCTCGATACGCTGGTTCTCCGGCCCCATGACCGTCGTATGCAACGAGGTGTATCCGTTCGGCTTGGGCAGCGAAATATGGTCCTTGAAGCGGCCCGGCACGAGCCGATAGTTGCTGTGGATCACGCCGAGCGCGCGGTAGCAATCTTCCGTGGTGTCGACCAGCACCCGGAAGGCCATGATGTCGGAGAGCTGTTCGAACCCGACATTGTCGCGCTGCATCTTGCGCCAGATCGAGTGCGGCCGTTTCTCGCGGCCCGAGACGTCCGCATCAAGACCGTGTTCGGCCAAGGTCGACTTCAACTCGGCGAGCACCCGGTCGATCACGTTGCCGCCCTGCTGGCGCAGGAACTCCAGCCGGCTCAGGATCGACGCGCGGGCATCCGGGTTCAGCTCGGAAAAGGCCAGGTCTTCGAGCTCTTCCTTCCAATCGCGGATGCCGATCCGCTCCGAAAGCGGGACGTATATGTCCATCGTCTCGCGCGCGATGCGGCGCCGCTTTTCAGGGTTTCCGATATAGCCGAGTGTCCGCATGTTGTGCAGCCGGTCGGCCAGTTTGACCACCAGGACCCGAATGTCCTGCGACATGGCGAGAACCAACTTGCGGAAGTTCTCCGCCTGTTTGGCGCGGTCCGATTGGGTCTGGAGATCGAGCTGCGACAGCTTCGTGACGCCGTCGACAAGGCGGGCGATCTCGTCGCCGAAATTTCCTTCGATATCGTCCAGGGTCGCAACCGTATCCTCGACCGTGTCATGCAGCAGCCCCGTGACGATCGACGCCGTGTCGAGCTTCTTTTCGGACAGGATACCGGCCACCTCGACCGGGTGGGAGAAATAGGAATCGCCGGACGCGCGCTGCTGGTTGCCGTGTGCGCGCATCGAATAGACGTAGGCGCGGTTGAGGGTGTCCTCATCCGCGCCCGGATCGTAACCTTTAACTTTCTCGACAAGTTCGTATTGCCGCATCATGCCCGGTCACTCCGCGTGGCATGATGCGCCGGCGCCCGATGTGCGGCGCCGGTCGTCGGTCATTCCGTCCCGGTCTGCCCGTCGGTCGGCGCTTCACCGGCAGCGCCGTCGCTGGCACCCATCTCCGCTTCCTTCGCGGTCATGATGCTCATCCCCGACGGCAACCCTTCCGACCCGTCTTCATGGCCGGCCATCGCCGCCGCCATGTATTCCATGGGCTCGTCTTCTTCCGGCTCGTCGATTTCCGGAACCTTCTGCAGGCCGCGGACGAGGTCGTCCTTCAGCTTATCGAGCGGCACGGTTTCGTCCGCGATCTCGCGCAGCGCAACGACCGGGTTCTTATCGTTGTCGCGCTCGATCGTGATTTCCGCGCCAGCGGAAATCTCACGGCTCCGCTGCGCCGCCATCATCACGAGTTCGAAACGATTGGGCACCCGTTCTACACAGTCTTCCACGGTGACACGCGCCATGCTCTACCCTACTCCGCTGTTTGCGCTTCCTCGGAAGCGCGCTGCCAAAAGGCCGAATTACGGCAGGAAACCTGCCAATCAGGACCAGAATATAGGGGCGGACAGGCCCCTACTTCAAGGATATTCCACCCTATTCATATTATACCGGATCGAGTGGTTGAAAACCGCTATTGCAGCAATATTTCGGATGAGAACCCGGCCGAATTTGCCACAACTGCCACTTGCGAAAATTTTATAAGCCCTCTAAGTAATAGACATCAACTCGTAATAACGTGCAATAAATCGGCCGCACGTTCTTGAACCAAAAAAACAAACGTTTACCGAAAGTTGCAATCTCGATGTTAGACAACATCTATAGTAATGAAAAATTGGGGCTGTTCATCGACGGCTCTAATCTTTACGCGGCGGCACGAGCACTTGGTTTTGACATCGATTACAAGAAATTGCTCGACCTTTTCGCCAATAAAGGCCGGTTAGTACGCGCGTATTACTACACAGCACTTGTCGAAGACCAAGAATATTCCCCGATCCGGCCTCTTGTGGATTGGCTCGATTACAACGGCTACACCATGGTCACGAAGCCGACCAAGGAGTTCACCGACGCGTCCGGCCGCCGCAAGATCAAGGGCGATATGGACATCGAGTTGGCCATCGACGTAATGGAAATGGCCCCGCATCTAGACCATATCGTGATCTTTTCGGGCGACGGCGACTTTCGCCGGCTGGTCGATGCCGTACAGCGCAAAGGAGTCCGCGTCAGCGTCGTCAGCACGGTGCGTACGCAACCGTCCATGGTGGCGGACGAATTGCGCCGGCAAGCCGATTGCTTCATCGAATTGCAATCCTTGGCGGAAGAAATCGCCCGGCAGCATACCGAGCGTCAATACGAACCGAACGACGACCATGCGGCCGACGACTTCGACGACGAAGACGATTATGACGACGACGATGTGATCGTCGAACCGGCGTAATCCGCCCGGAACGGCGCGCGCTCATCGCCATCGAGCCTCCAAATCCGGCGGTATTCCAACAAAGATGTCGATATCCGACAGATGGCGCGGCCGACCTCTACCCATTTCGCGCCGCATCGGCTGGTGTATAGTGCGCGCATGACGACGCCCCTTCCCTCGGACACGCCGGACGGCCAGCCTGCCGCACCGGCGCTCGATTGCGGCATCTGCGACAGACTGGTCGATTTCCGCCACGCCAACCAAGCGAAATTCCCCGCCTTCCATAACGCGCCGGTGCCGAGCTTCGGACCGCTCGACGCGCGCGTGCTAATCGTCGGCCTGGCGCCGGGGTTGAAGGGCGCGAACCAGACCGGCCGACCCTTCACCGGCGACTACGCGGGCGACCTGCTGTATCCGACGTTGCTGCGCTTCGGCTTTGCCGAAGGTACGTATGGCGCGGTCCCGGACGACGGGTTGCGCCTGGTCGACATCCGCATCACCAACGCGGTGCGCTGCGTGCCGCCGCAAAACAAACCCGTTGGGGCGGAGATCAAGGCCTGCCGTCCGTACCTGGCGAGCGAATTGGCGGCGCTGCCGCGGCTGCATACGGTGATCGCGCTCGGCGTGGTCGCCCATAACTCGGTGCTGGCGGCCAGCGGGCTGAAGCAAAGCCACTGCAAGTTCGCCCACAACGCCCGCCACGAATTGCCGGGCAGCCTGATCCTCAACGACAGCTACCACTGCTCGCGCTACAACACGAACACGGGCCGCCTGACCGAGGCGATGTTCCACGACGTGTTTGCGAGCGTGAAGGCGGGGTTGGCGGGCTAAGGCCTACCCCTTGTCCCGCATCAGTCGGGCTTTCTGGCGCTGCCAGTCGCGGGCCTTTTCCAACTGGCGCTTGTCATGCTTCTTGCGACCCTTGGCGAGGCCGATCTCCAGCTTCGCGATGCCGCGCCGGTTGAAATAAATCTTCAGCGGCACGAGGGTCACGCCCTCGCGTTTCACCGCGCCGAGCAGCCGGTCGCGTTCGCGCTTGTGCACCAGCAACTTCTTCGGCCGCCGCGGTTCATGGTTGAACCTGCCCGCGTTGGGATATTCCTGGATCGTGCAGTTCAGCAAGTAGAGGTCACCGTCCTTAGGGCCGGCATAGGCCTCGCCCAGGCTCGCCTTGCCCGCGCGCAGCGACTTCACCTCGGTCCCCTGCAGGGCAAGGCCGGCTTCCAGCGTCTCCTCGATGATGTAGTCGCGGCGGGCGCGGCGGTTTTGGGCCACCGGCGGGCCGCCGTTCAGTCCTTCGGGCATGGCAGTTGCGTCTTACGGTCTCTATCGGTCGTTGCTGTCCAGGCACGCGCCGTCTCCGGCACGCGAGCGCCGGAGACTACACCAAAAAGCGTCGAATGCGTGCGTTTTCCGCCCTAGTTGATCAGGCCGCAATGCACCATTGCGTCCCGGACCGCCGCCTCTCCGTCCGGCGTGAGGGCCGTGATCGGCAAGCGCACCTTGGGATCGCATTTGCCGAGCAGGCTCGCGCCGTATTTGGCGGGTGCGGGGCTCGGCTCGCAGAACATCGCGTCGTGCAGCGGCATCAACCGGTCGCGCAGCGTGTCGAAGGTGTCCATATCCTTCTCCTGCCACGCCGCATGAAGATCGGAACAGAGTTTCGGCGCCACATTCGAGGTCACCGAAATACAGCCGACGCCGCCCTGCGCCAGGAAAGCCGCGACGGTGGCGTCTTCGCCCGAAAGCTGGCAGAAATCCTTGCCTGCGGTCACCCGCGTCGCCAGCGGCCGCGCGAGATCGGCGGTCGCATCCTTCACCCCGACGATATTCGCTATCTTCGCCAACCGCGCCATGGTGTCGACGCTGATATCGACGATCGACCGGCCCGGAATGTTATAGACAATCACTGGAATATCAGCCGATTCCGCCACGGCCTTGAAGTGCTGATAAAGCCCTTCCTGCGACGGCTTGTTGTAATAGGGTGCGACGCTCAACACGCCGTCCGCGCCGACGGATTTCGCATGTTTGGTGAATTCAACGGCTTCGTCGGTGTTGTTCGAGCCCGCACCTGCGATGACGGGGACCCGTCCGGCGGCGGCCTCGACGCACAATTCGACGACGCGTTTATGTTCCTCGTGGCTAAGCGTTGGCGACTCGCCGGTCGTTCCGACCGGCACCAAGCCATTCGTGCCCTCGGCGATCTGCCAGTCCACGAAGGCCTGGAAGCCGTCCTCGTCGATCCCACCGTTCTTGAACGGGGTGATCAGGGCCGTAAGCGAACCCTTGAACATCATGCGTTCTCCGCAGAATACCTACTGTTGCGGCCACCATACTGCCAAGCCATGGGATGCAGCAAGCGGCTTCGCGCCGGGAGCGGGCATCCCAGCTGAAACCACGGCTGAATAAGCCGTATTGTTGGATTCCGGAAATTCAAATAGACTTCCGCGCTGTTCAGTTCAATGAATACTATTCGGTGACCCTGCGTGCGGCGAATATTACGCCAATACGTTACTATTATTGCATTTTTTTGCTTCTTGGGCGGCTTGTCGGCAGCATCGATCCCTTCGGCCGCCGAAACCCTGACCAAGCGACAGCGCGCCTATTACGCCAACGCGATCGAATTGGCGGACCGTGATCTGTGGCCGGACGTCCGGAAGCTTTCGCCCGCGAAAAGCAACGGCGCCGCCGACAAGATCATCGAGTGGATGCGGCTGCGGTCCGCCAAAGTCAGGGCCGGTTTCCCCGAAGTCTCCGCCTTTATCAAGGCCAACCCGGCCTGGCCCGACCAAGACAAGCTGCGCCGCCGCGCCGAGGAAATGATGGGCGGTCTGCCGGCCGACGAAGTGCTCGCCTGGTTCGACACCTATCCAATGGAATCCCCGGACGGTGCATATCATCTGGCCAATGCGTTGGAATCGGTCGGTCGGAACGACGAAGCGGCCAAGGCGGTCCGCCATGCATGGATTACGATGGAGTTGGGACCCAAGCAGGCCACCGACTTCAAGGCCCGTTTTCGAAATTATCTCGGCCAGAAGGAGGAAATCGCCAAGCTCGAATACCTGCTCTGGGAACGCGAGGTCCGGGCATCCCGCCGGCAGATGCGCAAGGTCCCGCCGGAATGGCGGCAGCTGGCGCGGGCGCGCATTGCGCTGATGATCCGCGCCCGCAACGCGTCCTCCCTGCTTCGCCGGGTCAAGCCGGCGTTGGTGCGGAGCCAAGGCATCGTGTTTGAGAGGGTGCGCTGGCGTCGGCGCGCGAAACGGATGGATTCGGCGATCGACATGCTGTTGGCGAATCGCCCGGTGAACCCAAGCCGCCCGGACCGCTGGTGGCGTGAACGGAACTACCTCGCGCGTTGGGCGATGAAGGAAGAGCGGCCGGAACTCGCCTACCGCCTTGCCAGCGAACACGGGCAAACCAGCGGCATCGGGTTTGCCGGCGCGGAATGGCTCGCCGGCTGGATCGCCTTGCGGAAATTGAACAAGCCCGATGCCGCGCTCAAGCATTTCAAGGCGCTTTACAACGGGGTGAAGTTTCCCGTCAGCCGATCGCGCGGCGCTTATTGGACGGCGCGGGCGTTGGAGACCAAGGAACAGCACAGCGAGGCCACGAAATGGTATCGCACCGCAGCTCAGCACATGACGCGCTTCTATGGTCAGGTCGCGGCCGGCCATGTGCTCGCGGCCGAACGGCCGACACTGCCGACAGAGCGCGAGCCGACCGACGCGGACCGGCGCGCGTTCGAGGCGCATGACGCGGTCCGCGCCATCCGCGTGCTGGCGCAGTTGGACCGGCGGCGCGACATCAAGCGCTTCCTTCTGGGGCTGGCGGACGATGCCAAGACCCAGACCGAATGGACCCTCGCCGCCCGCCTCGCGCAAGAAATGGGCCGGCACGACGTCGGCGTATCCATCGCGAAGCGTGCGCTCCGCAAGGGCGTCATTCTCAGTAAAACCGGCTATCCCGCGTTGGAGCCGGTCAGTAACGGCGACAGGGCATTTCCCGATCCGGCGCTGATCTTCTCGGTGGTCCGCCAAGAAAGCGCCTTCGACCCGAAGGCGATCAGCCACGCCGGGGCGCGCGGGCTGATGCAGATCATGCCGCAGACGGCCCTGCGGGTCGCCCGCCGGCTCAAGGTGCCGTATTCGCGCAATCGGCTCACCCGCGACCCGGCCTATAACCTTCGGCTCGGCCAAGCCTATCTCGCCAACATGATCCGGGACTACGACGGCTCGCTGATCCTGGCGCTCGCCGCCTACAACGCGGGACCGCTAAGGGTCGAGCGTTGGCTGCGCCGTTATGGCGACCCGGGCCCCAGCATCTACGATGCGATCGACTGGATCGAATCCATCCCCTTCACCGAGACACGCACCTATGTACAGCGTGTGCTGGAAAACCTGACGGTTTACCGGGGTCGCACGGATGGTCTAAACATGGCGCTCACCTTCGCCGCGATGGAACCGGGCCCCTTCAAGGATTCGGCAGGACGCACCGACCGGATCGCCGGGGATCCGCTACAGGACGGAGATGACTTTGCCGGACCCTAGACTGAGCGAAATCAAGGCCTGCGTGTTCGACGCGTATGGCACCCTATTCGACGTGTTTTCGGTCGCCGACGGCGTGCGGGCGGCAGTCGGCGACGATGCCGACCGGGTGACGGCGCTATGGCGCCAGAAACAACTCGAATACACTTGGCTGCGCAGCCTGATGAAATCGCATGTCGATTTCTGGCAGGTCACGCGCGACGCGCTCGATTTCTCCCTGAGCACCGTCGGCAACAACGACCCGGCGCTGCGCGACAGTCTGTTGGACCTCTATCTCACACTCGACACCTATCCCGAGGTCGAAGGCCTGTTGACGACATTGCGGGACAACCGCATTCCGCGGGCCATCCTGTCGAACGGCGCACCGCCGATGCTCGACGCCGCGGTCCGGTCCGCCGGGATCGCCGAGCTGCTCGACGAGGTGTTCTCGGTCGAGGATGTCGGCGTCTACAAACCCGATTCGTCGGTGTATCAAATCGCGGTCGACCGCCTGCGGTGCCAGCCGGCGCAAATCTGTTTCATGTCGTCGAACGCATGGGACGTGGCGGGCGCGGCGAATTTCGGCTTCACCGTTGTCTGGATCAATCGGTTCGGCCAAGTGCCGGAACGCCTGCCCGGCAAGCCGGTCGAGGAACTCAAGAGTTTGGAAGCGCTGCCGTCGCTTCTCGGCCTGTAGGAACGAAAAGACGGTTCAATAAGGCTGCATCGCCCGTGAGTTCCTTCCGCGAAAACCGCTACACCACCCATGACGGCCTGTCGCTGTTCTACCGCGAATACGGTGACCCCTTATCGTCCGAGACGCCGGTCCTGTGCCTCCCCGGCCTCGCCCGCAATTCGAAGGACTTCCATCGCCTTGCGACCCGCCTCTCGGCGGACCGGTGGGTCATCTGCCCGGACTACCGCGGGCGCGGGCAAAGCGATTACGACCCGAACCCCGACAATTATCAGCCGACCATCTATCTTCAGGACATCCGCCACCTGCTGGCGGCGACCGGCATGCATCGGGCGGTGGTTATCGGCACCTCTATGGGCGGCCTGTTGGCGACCGGATTGGGGGTGGTGGCGCCCAGCCTATTGGCGGGCGTCGTTCTGAACGATATCGGACCGCACATCGAGGACAACGGGATGGACCGGATCATGGACTATCTGGGCATCGACCATCCGCATCCGGACTGGGATCATGCGGTCGCCGCCTTCAAGGAGCGATTCCCCACACTGTCCTTCGACAGCGAAACGCTTTGGCGGGAAGGCGCAGAAGCGACATGGCGGGAGCGCGAGGACGGCCAACTGCATGTCGATTGGGATGTGAAGATCGTGCTGCCGGTGATGCAGAATAAGGAACTGCCCGACCTATGGGCGCTGTTCCGCTCGCTGCGGAACATTCCGGTTCTTGCCGTCCGCGGCGGCGTCAGCGACGTCTTGTCGGCCGAAACCTTCGACCGCATGGCCGAAGAACATCCGAACCTGGACCGGTTGTGTCTGGAGGGCGTCGGGCATGTCCCGTCGCTATTCGAACCGCAATCGACCGAAGCGATCGACCGCTTGCTGGCGAAGGTTTGATCCCGACTACCCCGTAGCCGGGATCGGCCGGATCAACGGAAAACCTTCTTGACCGCTTCCTGGCTCTTGGCCGCCGTCGCCGCAACGCCGCTCTTTCCCTTCGGAGCGTCGTCCTTCTTGGGCTGTTCCTTCTCGTTCTCGTAGACGAGGTTCGGCGCGGGTTTTTCCTTCGCGGCATTCTCGCCCTCGTCCTTCGCAGCCTGTTCGCCATTCTGGGCGGACACGTCTACATGACGGCAGAGGCCCTGGATAAAAGCGCCGGCTTCGATGGCGAGGCTCTCGTGGACGATGTCGCCGGTGACCTTCGCGGTCCGGGCCAACTCGACCTGCTTGCCGTTGATCTGTCCCTTCACCGTGCCGGCAACGTGGACGGTCGCCGCGACGATCGCGCCGCTGACGATCGCATGTTCGCCGACGGTCACGGAACTGCTGCGGACGTCGCCTTCCACCGCGCCGTCAATCTGGATGTCGCCTTCGGACTCCAAGTCACCGGTCACCCGCAGGTTTGCGCTGACGATCGACGGCGCAACGCCGGGAGATGTCAATTTCGGCACAGTCAAACTCCGGTTCGACCCGCCGTCATTCTTTGTCTCGGTCTTACTACCCTTTGAAAACATAACGACCTGCCTTGATAAACTTTGCCGGGTTCATGGGTTTCCCGTCGAAGCGCACTTCGTAGTGCACATGCGGCCCGGTACTGCGACCGGTGCTGCCGAGTAGCCCAATTCGGTGCCGATGCCCAACTTCCTGGCCCCGTTTCACGAGGACCTTTCGAAGATGGCCATAGCGGGTGCGAATTCCATAACCATGGTCGATCTCGACCATCTTACCGTAGCGGCCCTTGCGTCCGGCGAAGACGACCTTCCCGGGCGCCGTCGCGAAAACGGGCGCGCCGCCCCATCCTGCCAGATCGACGCCGTAATGCATCGCCTTCTTCTTCGTGAACGGATCACGACGAAGGCCGAACGGACTGGCTTGATGGTAGAAATCGACCGGTGAGACCAGCGGGACACGCTTCAATAACGAGCGTAGGCCGGCCCACCGCGTCAACTGTGTATCGATCTCGGAAACGCTGCCGGGCAAGCCTTCCACTTCATCGGTCGTGCTGGCCACTTCGAACAGCGGGCCGCCCTGTCCCGATGCCATACGCGTGGCCCGGCCGAGGACCTTGTCCAGCTCAAGCCCGGTCATCGTGATCAGCCGCTCCGCTTCCTCGATATTCTTGACCGTGCGTTCGCCCAGACGATCCAACACGTTGCCTTGGGCCGCATGCAGATCGTTCAACCGGCGGATCAGAGCGACGGTGCGCTGTCTCAATTTCACCGTGGCGCCGTCGTGATCGATATGTCCGTCGAGTTCGTCGCTTCCCGCGCGCTCACTGCCGTTCAGTGCGATCCCTTCCGAGCCGGTGGTTTTCTCCAGCCGGTCCAGCACTTTCTCGAGATCGACTTCCGCCAATTTTGCACGGGAGCGGGCCGTCTTGATGCCGTCTTCGAGGCCGTCGACGCGAGACGCCAGGGTATCGCGCTGGTCCTCTACTTTTTCCTTGTCCTCTCGATTAGCCGCAAGTGTGTCGCTCAATTCGGCGACGCGGCGCTCGAGATAGGCGCCGTCGGTGCGCGACCGGATAAGTTGCTCTTCCAATTCGGCAACCCGCTCGCGCAACTTCGTTCGCGTCCTGATGATCTGGTCGCGCTCGTCGCCGGCAAGCTTCAATTCGGTCTTGATCTTCTTCAGCGACCCTTCGAGCAGCACGTTCGTTTCGGTCATCTGAAGGACTTTGTGATCGATGTCGTTGAGATGACTGCGCAGACTGCCCGTCGGTTCGTCCGTCGCGTCGAGCTCGGAGACCGAATTACTCTGCGACGGTTTCTTGGACTTTCGGGCCGATTTGCCGGCGCGCTTCGCGGCCGCATCCGCCGCAGTTACGGCCTCGTTGACCTGCGACAAGAGGCTTTCCTGACTCTCGCGCAGATTCGACGTCACCGACGCCACCTTTTTCTGGTAGCTCAGGACCTCTTCGAACAAATCCTCATACGCGACCCGCGCTTCGCGGATTTCGTCATTCTTGACCTGGATGACGCCGCTCTTGACAGTCGACATCAACGTCATGCCGATGCCCCAAACGCCGACGGCCATCGCAACCAGAAAGGCGCTGATCTGCAGCCGGCGCGTGAGCGGAATGAAATGGACGCGTCCGTCCGAACGAAGAATCAACTCCCGTTCGCGAAACAACTCATCCAAAAATTCAATTACGGAACGACCGCCATGAATTAGACGGTGTATGAAACGATCCACCGGCAGCATCCCAACCCAACCTCAGAGATTGTGTTTTTAAACGTTGAACGGATAGGTGTCGGATGTCGCCTTTCGGCTAAGGATGATATCGACCATCCCGTCGGCTTAGAAAACATGCTCCCTCCCAAATTCGACGCCCACTGGACCCACTGCGTCAAATTCCCCTCTCTGTCACCCCGCGAAGTTATCGGCTGACGAGAGCAAAAACAAGTTCCTCAAAATCGCCGCGGCATGAAACACTTGCATCCGACCCAGCCGCTAACGCGTTGAACAGGGAGAGTTTCCTCGATTTGCCTTAACGAAGGGTTAACCTCGCCTAACAAGCAGTGTTTGTAGCCCCGCGTAACACAACGATTTTTCGCGAATCGCCGATTCAACACATAACCGTCTCGCTGCCGCGACAACGACCGGCCGTCGGCCGAATGATGTCGAACAAATTATTGTTATGAAAAGGGCTTCGCAAAAAAATCCACAAGCTGGAACACGACAAAGGCCAAACAGCACACGAAACCGAGACTCGGCAGGGCGAAAGCCAAGAGAAAATTCGGCCGGACGCCATCGGCCGACACGTTCAATCGCACCAGTGCCAAATTCACCGTAGCGAAAATCAGCAGCGTTACCATGGACGTGAATCGGGCCAGAAACTCCAATGGAAATACGTAAGCCAAGGTCAACAACGCCGCGGCGCTGATTCCCGTCGCGAAAACCGGCGTGAGCGTCCGCGACGAAACGGAAGCGAACACGGCTGGCAAGGATCCTTGCCGTCCCAATCCATACAACACGCGGGATGCCATGATGATCTGCACCAAAGCGCCGTTCAACACGGCAATCACAGCCAATCCGTCGATCGCCAAGGTCGGCCAACCCGTCAGCCGAATGAAAATGTCCGACAACGGCGCCGTGCTCGCGCCGAGCTCTTCAACCGACATTGTCGAAACGGCCACCCAGGAGACGGCCGTATAGACGATCAGCGTGACCGCCAAGGTGATCGCGATGGCGCGGGGAAAAACCTGCTCGGGCCGGCGCACTTCCTCCGCAACATTCACCATGTCCTCGAATCCGATGAACGCGTAGAACGCCAAAATTGCGCCCGACAAGACGCCCAGCATGCCGAAACTCATCTCGCCCGTCGGGTTTGCAGCGACCGCCGATATCGTCTCTGCAGCGAACGCATCGCGGCCGAGCCACACGATGACGACGAGACCGCCGATTTCGAGGACGGTCGCGACACCGGCGAGCATGACCGATTCCGTAATCCCCCAAATCGCAACGGTGGCCAGGAAACCGACGGTCACCAGAACGATGAGCCAGCCCGGCACCGCGACGATGTTCTGTAGATACCCAACGGCACCGGAAACGATCGCCGCGCTGGAAACGAGCCCGATCAGAACAACCGAGAGTCCGACGGCCATCGTCAATGCCGGCCGCCCGAAGGCCTGGTCCACATAGACCGCTTCGCCGGCACTGCGGGGAAAGCGGACGACGAGCTGACTGAACGACAGAGCGGTCAGTCCGGCAAGAACCGCCGCGACAAAGAAGGAAATCGGGGCGAGAATTCCGGCGACCCCGGCGACCTTTCCGACCAGCACGTAAATTCCAGCACCGATCGTCGTCCCGAGGCCGTAAAGCGTGAGCAACGGAAGCGACAGACTGCGCTTGAGCGATTGACCTTGCATCCCGCAAGAATAGAAGAGCGATTCAGGCCCGCATTGACCTGCCGCAACCTACCGGAATGCGGCTTCGGGCGTGCGCGTCAGCCTTGCGACCAGGGCAGCCCGGTATGCTTCCATCCGCCTACGGTCCCGCGATGGCCGTTCGCGTCCTTATCGCCCTCAAAACCCTCCGCCACATTGATGCATCGTCCGAAGCCGGCCTCGGTCAATGCGATCGCCGCGCTCTGCGACCGGGCGCCGGACCGGCATATCAGCAGAACGGTTTGGTCCGGCCGGACCCCGCCCTGTCTGACCTGCTCCACGAATGCCGGATTGACTTCGTTCGCGGGATAATCGAGCCATGATACGCAAAGCGTCTGTTTCTCCAGCGCGTCGAGCGCAGGCAGGCCGACATATTGCCATTCCGGCGCCGTCCGCACGTCGATCAGGCAGGCGTCGGGCTCGCGTTCAAGCAAATCCCACGCCTCTTGCGGATTAAGATCGCCCGCATACCGTTGGTCCGCCATAAATCCCTCTCCTATCTGGTCCAGCGTCCACTGTTGTCCATGTCCGAGGCCCGTGCAAGACGTTCATTCAATGAGAAAATTTCCGATTTATCAAGCTTGCTCAAAGAAAGCCTGCTTAAAAAAAGCTGGCTAATAATGAGCACGCTTACTATATTTCCTCCATGACCCAATACGACCTGGAAAAAAGTCTCGGGTTTCTTCTGAATGACGTTTCCCGGCTGATGCGCCAACGGTTCGACGAACGCGCGCGACGGCTGGGACTGACGCGGGCGCAGTGGCGCGTGCTGGGTCATCTGCGTCGGTACGAGGGCATCAGCCAAAGTTCGCTGGCCGAGATTCTCGAGGTCGAAAATGTGACGCTCGGCCGCCACATCGACCGGCTCGAGGATGACGGCTGGGTGGAGCGGCGGCGCGACCCGGCCGACCGGCGCGTTTGGCGGCTACATCTGGCCGAGAAATCGCGTCCCATCATTGACCGCCTCAACACGTTATCATCCGAAGTGCGCGAGTTCGCGCTGACGGGACTATCAAAGCAGGACAAGGACAAATTGATCGATACCCTTCAATCGATGAAGAACAATCTCTTCACCATGAACGACATCGCACCGGACGACGGCGGCCAAACCGCGCACGGCTCGTCAACCAACAGCAAGACGAGGAAGCAAAATGTCGGCTAGCTTAAAATATTCCCTCCGGGTGCTTTTCTCCCGGTTCAAACGACCCGGCTTCATCCGATACGGCCTGCTGATCATCGGCCCGCTCGCCCTCGCCTTGGTCGGCGCCTACTACTACGCCATCGGCGGCCGTTACGTCTCCACGGAGAATGCCTATGTGAAGGCGGACAAGATCGCGATCAGCACCGACGTATCGGGCCGCGTGACCAGGGTCAACGTAAAGGAAAACCAACTGGTAAAGGAAGGCGCCGTCCTGTTTGAGTTGGATCGCGAGCCGTTCCAAATTGCAGTGGACAAGGCGGAGGCCGACCTGCGTGCAATCCGCAACGAGATCGAAGCGACCCGCAAGCTATTCCGTGAAAAAGAGGCCGACCTGAAAGAAGCGGCGAAGGACGTCGCCTTCTTCCGGAAGGAGTTCGACCGCCGCCGGTCGCTGATGAAACGGGGCGTGGTATCGCAATCGCGGTTCGACACGGCGGGGCGCAACCTGGAAGCGTCGCGCAACCGTATCGATAGTGTCCGCGAAGAGCTGGGCCGCATGATGGCGCGGTTGGGCGGCTCACCGGAGGTCGCAACAGATCTCAACCCGGAGGTCCTGGCGGCGGAGGCCAACCTGAACGAGGCGAAACTCAACCTTTCGCACACGATCATCAAATCGCCGACCAACGGGATCGTGACGAAGAACGACCTGCAGGACGGCGAGTTCGTCACCATGGGCCGACCGGTCTTCAGCATCGTCGCCTGGGACGATATCTGGGTCGAAGCGAACCTGAAGGAAACCGAGTTGACGCATGTTAACGAGGGCCAATCGGCGACGATCACGGTAGACGCCTATCCGGACTTCAAATGGAAAGCGCAGGTGAAAAGCATCGCGCCGGCGACCGGCGCGGAGTTCTCGATCCTGCCGCCGCAGAACGCGACCGGAAACTGGGTCAAGGTGGTTCAGCGTGTCCCGGTGCGATTGGAACTGACGGAGAAAGAATCCGGGCCGCCGCTGCGCGCCGGCATGAGCGTCATCGTCTCGATCGATACCGAGCATGAACGCGACCTGCCGCCGATCGTGGCGCGCGCCGTTGCCTTCATCAAGGGCGACAGCCAAAACTAGACCGGCCGCCGGCAAACGGGCCGGCCGGTCCCCCGCCGCCATGGCTCGGTTGCATGCGCCTGCGGCAACGCGGCGGCGTGCATCGATTCCCGCATTGCTCTACCCTGGCCGCGGCCGCTTTCGCCGGTCCTCACCTCTAACCATCCATCCGCCGCGGAGGATCGCCCATGTCCCATGAACGCCCATTTGCCGGCCTAAAGGTCTGTGACATCTCGCAAGGCATCTCCGGTCCCTATTGCGGCATGATGCTGGCGCAATACGGCGCGGACGTGGTCAAGATCGAAGGCCTGAACGGCGATTGGATCCGCAATATGGGCGGGCGGATCGAAGGCGATCATTCGGCACAATCGCTCGCCATGAACCGCGGCAAGCGCAGCATCGCGCTCGACCTCAAAAAACCGAAGGGTCTCGAGATTGCCCGGCGTTTTGCGCGCGAGGCGGACGTGGTCACGCAGAATTTCCGGCCCGGCGTCATCGACCGGCTGGGACTCGGCTATGACGACGTCTCGGCCGACAATCCCGACGTGATCTATCTCACCATCACCGGCTTCGGCACCGCCGGCCCGCTCGGCGAGCGGCCGGTCACCGACCAGATCATGCAGGGCTTTTCCGGCCTGCAGTCGATCACCCGTGGCCGTGACGGCGCGCCAATCGGTGTCGGCACCGCCATCATCGACTACATCACCGGCAACTATGGCTATCAGGCCGTCGCAACGGCACTCTTCGCCCGCGCCATGGGATCCGGCGGCCGGCACGTAAAGGTCAGCATGCTCCAGGCCGCGATCGCGGTGCAGGCCGGCCAATTCATCCGGCACCATACACAGGGCAAGCAGCCGGCGGCGGCCGGCGTCCCGGTCGGCGTCTTCACGACCAAGGAAGGCTACATCAGCCTCAGCTCGAACAAGCCCACGCATTTCGCCGAAGTGTGCGACCTGCTCGGCCTGGAAGACCTGAAAAGCAATCCGGACTACGACACGCACAAGAAGCGCGTGTGGAAATCGGCCGAGATCAGCGCCGCCTTTCAGACCGTGTTGCTCGAAAAGTCCGCCGCGGACTGGGAAGAGAAGTTCAGCGCGCTGGGGCTCATGTGCACGCGGGTCAACGGCTACGGCGACCTGCTCGACCATGAACAGGTCAAGGCCGAAGAAATCTTCACCTGGGCGCAGCAAAGTGACACCGGACCGATTCCAGTGCCCAACCTGCCCGGCGTCGATCCGGCAACCCCGGACGATCCGCGTGCGACATCGCCCCGTATCGGAGAACATACCCACACCCTGTTGACCGAACTTGGATACGACGCGGACGGCATCGCCGCCCTCGCCGCCGAGAACGTCATCCCAACCAACGAGACATAATCCGAAGAACACCGAGCACTATGGAAGGATCACCCGAAGAATGAGCGACAACCTCGTTACCTATGAATCCAAGGACAACATCGCGTTCATCACGATCAACCGCCCCGACAAGCTGAACGCGTTGAGCAACCCGGTCGTGGTCGAAATCCGCGAGGCGATGATCCAGTACCGCGATTCCGATGACCGCTGCGCCATCGTCAGTGGTGCCGGCGACCGTGCCTTCTCGGTCGGCGCCGACTTGAAGGACCCGCCGCGCGATCCCGACCTCTGGGAATGCATGCCCGGCGTCGGCGTGGACGTGGACAAGCCGCTCATCGCCGCTGTCTCCGGTTATTGCGTCGGCGGCGCCTATGTTTTGGTCCAGTTCTGCGACCTCGCCGTCGCATCCGAAACCGCCGACTTCTTCTATCCGGAAGCGCAGATCGGTTTCTGCGGCGGCTTGATCGCCGGTTGCGCGGGCCGCATCCCGTACAAAATCGCCATGGAGTTCATGCTCACCGGCAAGCATTTCGACGCCCAGCGCGCCTATGAGGTCGGCATGGTCAACAAGGTCGTACCGGCTGGCCAGCACATCGAAGGCGCGATGGAATACGCCGAAGTCCTGCGCGACAGCGCCCCGCTCGTGGTTGGCGCGTTGAAGCGCTTCGTGCGCAACACGGTCATACCGCGCGGACCGTCCGAACAGTCCGGGCTGGCCCAACGCGACCTCTTGGCGATCCGCCGCAGCGAAGACCAACAGGAAGGCGGCCGCGCCTTCCGCGAGAAACGCAAACCGGTCTTTACGGGACGCTAGACTGCACGGACGCAACGGGCGCCAGCCCGCGTCCGTTTTTTTCGCCCCCATTTCGGCGGATCGCGATTGTCGCGTATCCTGGGGCGGCAACCGTGTGCGCAGAGAGAAGAAACGCGATGAAACTCTACATCACTCCCGGATCGCCCTATGCCCGAATGGCCCGCGTCGTCGTCCAGGAAAAGGACCTGGAAGATCGGGTCGAGCTCGTCCAGGCGAAGACGCGGACGGAGAATTCGCCCTATTACGACATCAACCCGTCCGGGCGGGTCCCGTTCCTGTTACTCGACGACGGCCGAAGTTTCGAAGAATCGTCTTTGATCTGCCGCTATCTCGACTCGGTCGACGACAATCCGACGCTCGACTCCGCGCCGGGCGCGCCGGAATGGGAACTGCCGAGGCTGGAGTCGATGGCGCGCAGTATGCTCGACGGCATCAGCCTCTGGTCGCGGGAATTCACCTACCGGCCCGCCGAGATTCGCTCCGATTTCTTCATCAATCACGAGACTGCCCGCGCCGTGCGGATGCTCGACGCTTTCGAGCGGGAGCTCGAAAATCCGGTTTTCACGGGGCCGCTCAACATGGCGCAGCTGACGCTGGCCTGCACCCTGCACGGGCGGGACAAAATCGCCAATGGTTTCGAATGGCGCGGCGAGCGGCCGAAACTGGCCGCTTGGATCGACCGCATCGGCGAGCGCCCGTCATTTGCGACGACCAAGCCGCCGCCCCGAAAGCCGCATTAGTCCTGCCAGGAAGAGGATACCCGCCATGCCCAAGATCGACGTGAACGGCGTCAACATCTACTACGAGGAAGCGGGCAGCGGCGTGCCGATCCTGTTCCTGCACGAGTTCGCGGGCGACTACCGCAGTTGGGAACCGCAGATGCGCTTCTTCGCGCGCCGCAACCGCTGCATCACCCTGTCCTACCGCGGCTACCCGCCCTCGGACATTCCCGACGATCCGGATGCCTATTCGCAGGATATCTTTCTCGACGACATCCTCGGCGTGATGGATGCGCTGGACATCGGCAAGGCGCATCTCTGCGGCCTGTCGGTCGGCGCCAACAGCGCCGTGTTCATGGGCATGCGCGCGCCGGAACGCTGCCTGTCGCTGATCGTCGCCGGCGGCGGCCACGGCAGCGTCAAAGGGGCGGAAGACCGCGAGGAATTCGAACAGGATTTCTCGGTGCGCGCGGAACGCCTGCTGAAGGAAGGCATGGAGGTGATCGCCCGCGAACAGGCCGACAAGCCGAACCGCCGCCCGATGAAGGCGAAGGACCCGCGCGGCTGGGCCGAATTCCGCG
This sequence comes from Alphaproteobacteria bacterium, assembly GCA_965228425.1. Taxonomy (GTDB): domain Bacteria; phylum Pseudomonadota; class Alphaproteobacteria; order UBA8366; family UBA8366; genus JAJFJD01. Next base: position 3,727,662 of record OZ245815.1, read on the forward strand.
ACCAGCTTATCGAGCATGACGCGAAGGGCTCCGCCTACACCGCCGTCGGCGTGCCGCTGAAGCGTCCGAACTTCCAGGATATCGAGCAAGACCTCGCCACCATGGACGTACCGACACTGATCATCGTCGGCGACCAGGACGCGAACTGTATCGAAGGCAGCATCTTCTTGAAGCAAGCCCTGCCCCGCGCCGGGCTCGCCGTCTTCCCGATGAGCGGCCATCTGCTGCCAATCGAGGAACCGGATCTCTTCAACCGCATGATGCTGGAGTTCATCACCCAGGCCGAGGCCGGGCGGTGGGAGAAGCCGTAACGGCTATTTTCCCTTGAACACCGCCTTGCGCTTCTCGACGAAGGCGGTCACGCCTTCCACGTGATCCTCGGACATCATGCACTCGGCGAGGCTGCGGGTTTCCAGCGCCATCTGCTGCTCGATCGTGTTGTTCATGGACGCGTTGAGCAGGGCCTTGGTGTTGCCGAGCGCCTTGGTCGCCGAACTGGCGAGCCGCTTGGCGATCTTCTCGGTCTCCTCGGCGAGTTTCTCCGGCGGCACGACCCAGTTCACCAGGCCGATCTCCTGCGCCGTGTCGGCGTCGAACAGATCGCTGAGGAACGCGAGTTCAAACGCTTTCTTCATCCCCATCATGCGCGGCAGGAAGAAGGACGAGCCGCCGTCCGGGCTGACGCCGATCTTGGAGAAGGCGAAGGTGAACTTGGTGCCCTCCGCCGCGATCGCCAGATCGCAAGCGCCGACCAGCGACAACCCACCGCCCGCGCAAGCGCCGTGCACACTGGCGAGCACCGGCTTCGGCATCCGCCGCAGCGTCTGGATGCGGTAGTCGGTGACATGCATCGAGTGCAGCCGCTGCTTGTAGCGTTCCTCCGCTGTCATACTCTGCGTCGCCTCGTACATCGCCTTCACATCGCCGCCCGCGAGGAAGCTCTTGCCCGCCCCGCGCAGCACCAGGCAGCGCACCGCGTCGTCCTGTTCCAGATCGGCTAGGATGCCGACGAAGGCCTCACGCATCTCCAGGTCCAGCGCGTTGCGCGCTTCCGGCCGGTTGAAGGTAATCCAAGCGATGTTATCGCTGATGTCGACGAGGATCTTGTCGGTCATGCCGAACCTCACTTTCAAATTCGTATCGTTCTCAAAGTTACGGCGGCCACGCCTTGGCTTCACGCGGCCGCCGAACACGATCTTGGGAACCGTCTTAGTCGTTATCCGACATACTGCGCGAACATTTCCATGGTGCGCTTGTGGGACAGCTCCGCGCTTTCCTTGTGATAGGACTCGCGGTCGTCGCACATAAATCCATGCCCGGCAGGATAGACGAAGGACGCCACATCGGGGTGCTGCGCCTCGACCGCCCGCACCTTCTCCATCGGAATCGACGCATCGGTCTCGCCCCAATGGAATTCGAGCGGGCATTTCGGCGTCTCGGTCATGAAGTCGGGCACCCGCCCGCCATAGTAGCTCGACGCGCAAGCCAATCCGTCGACCCGGCAGGCGGACAGGAAGGTGACGCTGCCGCCCCAGCACCAGCCGGTGATGCCGACCTTGCCGGCCTCCGCCAAGAGCGCCCGGGTGGCGTCGATATCCTTCATGACGTCATCGAAATTCGAGGCCTGCATCGCGCCGATGCCCTTGTCGCGATCCTCGCCGGTGTAGCCGACTTCGATGCCGCGCTCGACCCGGTCGTAGAGCGCCGGGGCAATCGCCAGATAGCCTGCGGCTGCATAGGTATCGGCCATCTGCCGGATATGCGGGTTGACGCCGAAAGCCTCTTGCACGACCAGGATTCCGCCCTTCGGCGTGCCGTCGGGATCGGCCCGGTAGGCGGCGAATGTGTGGCCGTCCGACGCCGTGATTTCGATATCGCTTCCCATCTAATACTCCCTCATTCAGTTGTGGCGGCCGGATTGCGCCGCTTGGTGTTGGTTTAGACTGTACCGCAAACGCCCCATCCCCTGTCCAGCGCCAGGACCCGGAACCTGTATTCCGAAGAGGTCTTTGCAGTTTGCCGTCCCAATTTGCTATATTGATCCGGACAAATTCGTGAAATCGTGGACGTCGCCTCCCGACCCGCCGAGATCAGGCTCTCCCTGATGCGCGGGCCGCCTTCCTCTAAAGGCGACACGGCAAAGAGGACACAGCATGTCGGAAGCACGGCAAACGGCCCCCGAAGCCCAACCCTTCGAGAAAATCCAGGTCAATCCCATCGCGGGCGCGATGGGCGCCGAAATCGGCGGCGTCGACCTGTCCCAGCCCTTGGACGACGCGACCTTCGCCGAGATTCACCGGGCCTGGCTCGAGAATAACGTGATCTTCTTCCGCGATCAGGATCTGACGCCGCAGCAATACCTGCGCTTCGCCAAGATGTGGGGCGGCATCCATCTGCATCCCTACATGAAAGGAATGGAAGAGTTTCCAGAGATCTTCGAAATCATCAAGAAGGAAGGCGACGTTCAGAACTTCGGCAACCGGTGGCATACCGACCAGATGTTCTGTCCGGAACCGGCCAAGGCCACGATGTTGTATGCCAAGGAGGTTCCCGAAGCCGGCGGTGACACGCAATACAGCAACCTTTATCTCGCCTATGAGAGCCTGTCGGATGGCATGAAGGAAATGCTGTCCAAGATGCGCACCTACAACATGGGCGACAAGCGGTACGGCGGGCGGTCCCGGACCGAGCGCTATCAGGACGGCAGCAGCATGGGCGACAAGGTCGCACCGCCGAACAAGGACATCAATTCCGATCACCCGCTGATCCGCACGCATCCCGAGACGGGCCGCAAGGCGCTCTATATCGGATCGCATACCGCAAAATTCGTCGGCCTGACCGACGAGGAAAGCGCGCCGCTGCTCGAATACCTAATGAACCACGCGCGGCGGCCCGAATTCACCTGCCGCTTCAACTGGAAGCCCGGCTCGATCGCCTTGTGGGACAACCGCTGCTGCCAGCATTACGCGGTCAACGACTACCACGGTCAGCGGCGGCGGATGCACCGCATCACCATCCAAGGCGACAAACCCTTCTAGCGGGAGAATTTGCAATGCCGGATAGCGCAGCACTCGAGGCCACGTCTCAGGACTACCGCACGATCGGGGTCGAACGGCTCGCAGGCGCCCTTGGCGCGGAAATCACGGGCGTCAATCTCGCCGAGCCCTTGAGCGACGAGACCTTCGAGGAACTCCACCGGGCGTTTCTTGAGAACCAGGTAATCTATTTCCGGGACCAGGACCTGACGCCCGAGCAATACATCGCCTTCGCGGCGCGCTGGGGCGACATCCATCTGCATCCGTTCAACAAGCCGATGGACGGCTTTCCGGAAATCATCGAGATGACCAAGCGCGAGACCGACACCTTCGCGCATGGCGCCCGCTGGCATTCGGACCAGATGTATACCCCGCAGCCTGCCATGGCGACGATGCTATACGGCCGTGAAATCCCGACGGCCGGCGGCGACACGATGTTCTCGAACCTGTATCTTGGCTACGAGACCTTGTCGGATGGCATGAAGGAGATGCTCGGCACGCTCAAGGCGGTCAACAACGGCGACAGCAAGAAACACCCGACCGGCACGACGCGCGCCGAACGCGCAGCCGCCGGCACCGGCCAAATCCCGCAGAAAGACCCGAGCGAGATCAACATCCAGACGATCACAAGCCATCCGATCGTCCGCACCCACCCGGAGACCGGCCGCAAAGCCATTTATGTCGGCACGCACACGGAACGCTTCGACGGCATGACAGACGACGAGAGCGATCCGATCATCAAATTCCTGATGGAGCACACGCACCGGCCCGAATTCACCTGCCGCGTGCGCTGGGATGTCGGCACGCTGGTGTTCTGGGACAACCGCTGTTGCCAGCATTGCGCCATCAACGACTACAACGGCCAACGCCGCCGGGTTCAGAAGATCACGATTTCCGGCGACACGCCCTTTTAGGCGGCCGGCCCGATTACCCGGCACCGCCGGTCAATCGTCTTTCGGATCGAGAATGTTGTCGACCATGCGCTGGAACGCCGGATCGTCCGGGTCGACCTTCCAGTTCTGCACGACCGCCTTGGGATGCAGCTTCGCATTGAGACAGGCGAGATGAGCGAACCAGGACTGGTCGAGCCGGTTGATCGGGTCGTCATCGACGCTTGCGATAGACAGGATCACCGCTTCGTCGCTGCCGATCGTTTCCTGGCAGAAGGGGCATATCGCGTTGATCTCGTCGTTCTTGGACTTCTTTTTTGGTGACGCCTTTCCGACGGACCCGTTGAGACGTTCAATCAAATCGGTGACCGAACGGTTCCAGGCCTCGACCTCGTCGGACTCCGCCCACAAGTCGACCAACTCGGAATCCATCAGAACGCGGGAAACGCTTTCCTGCGCCAGCATGACCAGCGCAGGCGCCGGTGCGCCAAGTGGATCCAGACGTTTCGTCAACTCTTCGGGGCAATCGTCGGATGCCCGCCCCATCATCGCCGCGACGATTTCCGCCGCCGCCATGGCTTCCGACGCGACGGTGGCATCGACGCTGGCCTCCTCGGACTCCGCCGCCGACCGCAGGATGCGATCCAGATCGTCCGGCCCCTGAACTTCGGCGATCAGGTCCATCGCATCGTCATTCTCGAAATGACCGGTTCCCCAGGCGCCCATGGCAGTTCTCCTTCGGACAGGATGGCCGAAATGCGGCCACCGCGGGACTCTCTAGGGTGACGGTGAACAAATCGTTAGCCGCACTGCACCCGCAGTTAGGTTACCAGCATCTCCAGCAACAGTGCGTTGAACGCGTCGGCCGCCTCGTACTGCATCCAATGGCCCGCACCCTCGAGCACGCGCAGATCGGCGTCCGGATGATATCGCCGGACGAGGTCGATGCGCTCCTGCACCGAATCACCGGCGAAGGCGTCGCGGGTCGACCAGATACCTTTTACCGGGGCCTGGATTTGCGGCAAGGCGCGGCCGAGGCCGTCCCAAACGTCCGCTTCCGGCCAAGCGGTCATGCGGAAGCGGACCTGCTTTGTGTTGGTGCGCTGGATATGCACCGCGAGGTCGTCGACCGCGTCCGGGTCTGCGATCATCAGGCCCGCCAGGTTGGCCCGGTGAACCTCATACACCTCCTCCGGCGACATGCTGGGCCGCAGCTTGGCGAGGTCGGGCCGGGGTGCATCCTCGATGCCGAGCCCGCCGGGCGCCACGAGCGTCACCGTCGCGACCTTGTCCGGGCGCTGTGCCCCCGCTTCGCCGGCGAGCCGGCCGCCGTAGGAGAACCCGACCAGATGTGCCCGTTCTCCCTTCGGTACGATCTGCGCGAGACCGTCGGCGACGACGCGTCCGTAGTCCGGTGCCGTGCTCGGCACCGGCGGCCGCGCGGACGCCCCGAATCCCGGCGCGTCGGCGGCCAGCACCGTGTAATGCTGCGCCAGCGCCTCGATGTTGCGGGTCCAGTGCAGCCAGGTGCCGAAATTGCCGTGGAACAACGCGAGCGGCGGCCCGTCGCCCCAGCAATGCCACACCATCTCGCCATCGCCACAAGGCGTGCCGATCCGCCGCGCCGTCGCCTCGAGGCGCGTTATCGCTTCGAACGGCACGAGGCTTAGATCGCGCCCGCGTCGCGCAGCTTGGCGATTTCGTCGGCGCTCAGCCCCATCTCGCCGAGGATCACGTCGCTATGTTCGCCGGCGTCCGGCGTGGGATAGCGAAGCGTCTGCGGCTGCGGCGTCGCGGTCAGATTGACCGGCTGGCGTACCACGTCGAGCTTGCCGAGCCGCGGATGTTCGACCTGCTTGACCACGCCCAGATGCTTGACCTGCGGATCCTCGAAGGTCTCGTTGATGCTGTAGACCGGCCCGCAGGGCACACCGGCGTCGTTCAGCACCTCGATCCAGTGTTCCGCGGGCTGCTGCTTAAGGATCGCACTCACAGCGTCGTTCAAGGCCGCACGGTTGTCCGACCGGCTTTCTACGCTGCTGAAATTTGGGTCCTCCAGCAACTTCTCCGCATTCGCCACCTTGCAGAAACGTTCGAACATCGTGCCCGACGCGGCGATGTTGATCAGGCCGGTCGCCGTCTCGAAGCACCCCATCGGCACATTGGTGGGATGGTCGTTGCCCGCCTGCGGCGGGATATCGCCCTTCTGCAGCCAGCGTGTGGCCTGGAAGTCGAGCATGAAGGTCATCGCCTCCAGCAGCGAGGTATGAACCCATTGCCCCTTGCCGGTCTTTTCCCGGTCGAGCAGTGCGATCAGGATGCCCTGGGCCAGAAACATGCCGGCGCAAAGATCGGTGATCGGAATGCCGACGCGGACCGGGCCCTGCCCCGGTAGGCCGGTGATCGACATCAAGCCGCCCAAGCCCTGCGCGATCTGATCGACGCCCGGGCGCTTGCCATAGGGACCGTCCTGCCCAAATCCGGCGATGCTGCCGTAAACGATGCGGTCGTTCACCTTGGCGATTGAGTCATAGTCGATGCCGAGGCGATGCTTTACCTCGGACCGGAAATTCTCGGTGATCACGTCCGCCTTCGCCGCGAGCTTCATGAACAGCGCGTGACCGTCGGGGTTCTTGAGGTCGATGGTCAGGCTGCGCTTGTTGCGGTGCAGGTTTTGGAAGTCCGGCCCGTCGCGCTGCCCGGTCAGGGCGGATCGGTTCTTGCCCGAGGTTGCCGGCGGCTCGACATAGATGACATTCGCGCCCCAGTCGGCGAGCACGCGCGCCGAGGTCGGCCCGGCCCGCGCCTGTGTGAGATCGAGTACGGTATAGCCTTCCAGCGGCAATCTAGTCTCGGACACGGTCAAATCCTCCGTCGTAATGCTGCCATCCCCACCGCGGCGATGCGGTTCCCGGCCCGGCGCAGCCGAGCCCGATGGTGTCTAGAGATGCGATCAGGTCGTTTCGGGCCAAGGACCGGCCCTGGCGGACGCGTTCAGCCCAGGCCCGGAAGATACTCGATTTTCGCCGAAATATCGAATCAGTCCCGGGTTTCCGGCGGCTAGGCCACGTCCAACGGCGCGCTCAGCGTGACGCCCGGCATATGCATGCCCTGGGGACGGCCGTCGTCGTCGGCCGAGCCGAACCGCTCATAGTAGGACGGCGGCAACGGCCAGCCGTTCGGCAGGTTGAGCCAGAGCCGCAGCAGATGCCGGCGCTGATCCGGGTCGGGCCAATCCTCGAAATCGGTGCGTGAGTGGAAGGTGATCAGATTGTTAATCCATTGGATATCGCCGGCCTGGAAATCCATATCCAGCCGCAGTGCGTCGCTCTCGGCCAGTTCTTCGAGCAGGTCCATCGCTTCGGCCAGTTCCGGCGTCACGTCGGGCACGCCGTCATGCCGGGGCGCGGATTCCACGAAGCGCCGGACGAAGGTTACGGTCATGTATCCCGCGTGGTAGCAGAAGACCGGCGCTGCGTAGGTCGGCGCCTTGCCCTCGATATACTCGCCCCGCCGGTCGCGATGGATCGGCTCGGCCAGCAGCCGCAACAAGTCCGGGCGCTGTTCCAGCATCGCGTTATGCATCGCCATTGCGCTCGTGACGCTGCTTTGCCCGCCCGCCTTGGCCGGCTGCAGACACATCAGCCCGACCAGATCCGCGCCCAGGTCGGTGTGGAACGGCAGCCGCGCCCGCGACTGGTAGCCGGCGCGCGCGTTCATCGCATTAAAGTCGCCACCGATATCCTTCACATGCCCCAACAAATGCCCGTCGGGATTTTGCGACACCGCATTGCCGAGATGCGTCCCCAGCCCCCAATAGGCGATCGCCGATTGCTCCCGCGACCACCGGTCCACCGGCAGCCCGCGCATCAGGTTGATGCCGGACCCATCGACCAAATCGTGCCGTATCCGCGCCATCACCGGCCCCAGCGTGGGCAGCGGAAAGTCCGCCTGCCCGATCTCCATGATCCCGAGGCCGCGCGCCTGCACGGCATCGATGGCTGCATCGATTTCCGCGATCTCGTCGCCGGACAGCACGTGAATCCAGTCGTCCCGCTGCGTCATCTCGGGCCCGGTCCAGACGAAGGGGCCGGATATCGGCTGGTAGGGGGTGATCGGTCCGGTCATACGACCCTCATCCGTGTTTTCGGGACGCGTTACCCGTGCGGCTCGCACGCACGGCAAAGCACGGCACGGCCGGGAAAATTCCCCGGCACCGGATCAGTGTAGACGTGCATTGCAGGATGTGGCCAGCGGCGACTCTCGCCCGCTAGGCGTCGAAGGCGGCCCGCACCGCGAGACTCAGCCCGCCGACTTTGGCCGACGTCTGTTTCAAGACCGACCGGACCTTATCGACCAGGTCCTGAAGCCCCTTGTCGAGCACTTCCTTCCAGACGCTCTCGGTGGCCGCGACGCTGCCGACCTTGGCGTATCCGCGGACATTCCGCGTATCGTCGGCGATCGGCCAGTCGCCTTGCAGTGCAACCTTCGACTCGAACTCCAGGCTGATTTCCCAAAACCCGGGCGTCGCCCAGGCCCAGAACTGTTCGATTTCAGCCGTCAGCGCCGGCGCATCCGCATAGCCGGCATCGCCTTTCGACAGCACACGATATCCTGCCTCGTTCAGCGCCTTGGTAAGCGCTTCTTCCGTCAGCGACACGACGCTTCGATCCTCCGGCAACAGGATATCGCCGAGAGCCATACCGTATGTATTCCGCTTGCGAGCGATGGCGCGGCTGGTGATCGCCGTATCATGGATTTCGCCGTCCTTCAGCGACGGCATCGACGGCTGCGGCGGCTTCTTCTGAAAGACCCGCTTATCGACGACGCTCACGATCTTCACCGGCGTCCCGACGGCCGGGCTCGAGGAAGGCGGGACACGCACATCGACAACCCCACGGCCGACGGCGCAACCGCTCAAGAAGACACCCGCACAAAAGGCAGCCATACAAAGTCGAAGCATTTTCACGACCTTCCTATCGCAAACGGTTCCAAAAGAGTCCAGGTAATTTGAGGTTGAATCTTTAAGATAGCCTTACCGGTTGCGCAAGAGGCTGCGCCAACGGCCCAATTTCGGGCAATAGCGGTCATATCGGCAGAATGCCAGACGAATAAGTGGCTTGATGAGCAACCAGAAAGTGAAACACGCCGGGCGACGTTGGCGAACCGCATCTCATAACATGATTTCAGGTTGAACCCACCGGCATATGATGCGCAGCACCCTCGACAATTTTACCGTCCCCGCGGACGCGGAGGTATTCGCACACCTCGGCGCTGCGATCGTTCCGGTACTGGATGACGACGCTGTCGGGCCCGACGAAAACGCCCTTGAGTTCGAAATGCAAATTCGGGTGGTTCGGCAGCGCTTCGCCCCAATAGCCGCGTAACGCGTCCTTGCCGCGCAGCCGCCCGGTCTCGGAAAGCCCCATCGCCCGGATATAGGGCGATGCCATCGACGCGTCCTCGGTATAGAGCGCAAGCACCCGCTCCAGATCACGCGCGTTCCACGCGGCGACCCATTCCTGGGCCAAGGTGCTGAGATGGGTGTCCATGATCGATGTCCTGTTATATAGGTCAGTATTACTGACTCATAATGAACAGGATGATTGCTGAAGTCAATTGCCTCCTCCCGGCGTCACTCCCGTGAAAGCGGGAGTCCAGCCGGCGCCAGAGCATGGATTCCCGCTTTCGCGGGAATGACGAAACGGCGAGTCCTTAAGCCGCCCCCGCTCCCTACTTCCGGTCGATCGCCGCCTGCATGACTTCCAGCCGGTCGTTGCCGAAATACATGTCGTCGCGATCGAGGAAGAAGGTCGGCGAACCGAAGCCGCCGCGGGCGATCAGGTCGTCGGTCGTCTCGAACAGCTTCCGCTTGATCGCGTCGTCGCCGATCTTCGCAAAGAAGGCGTCCGCGTCCATGCCGACCGAGGTCACGATCTCGCGCAGCACGTCTTCCTGCGAAATGTCCTTGTCGTCGACCCAATAGGCCTTGAAGCAGGCGCCGGAGTATGCCGAGACCGTGCCCTCGTCGATGGCGACGAAGGCGCCGCGCAACGCCTTGACGCTGTTCACCGGGAAGACGCTCGGCTTGATCATCTCGATGCCCTGATAGCGCGCCCAGTCCTCCATGTCCTTGCGGTAATAGTTGTCCTTCGGCGGCACCGGGTTCTCGCGCCGCTGATAGACGCTCGGGTTCACCTTGTTGAACACCCCGCCGACCAGGAACGGCTTCCACACCAGCTCCGCTTTGTTGCGGGCGCAGAAATCCTCGATTCGGTCATAGGCGAAATAGGTCCAGGGGCTGGAAACATCATAAAAGAACTCGATGGTGGTCATAGGGCATCGGCTTTCTTGGTGTGGCGTTGATTAGGATTGTCCTCAGTGTAGCAGCGTGCCCGACCTGATGCAGCCGTATGTAGATTTGTCCGCCCGCGCCCTTCTGCCTATCCTGCGCCGATGACGTTTCACGCCACACGCCCCCGCTGCCGCGGCGGTTCTTTCGGAAAGGTTACGCCCGTGCATCCCTGCATCGCCACACAACCCCATCGACGCTCGGCCCGAGGCCACTGATGGGCGCGCTCGACGGCATTCGTGTGCTCGATGTCAGCCAGGTGCTGGCGGGGCCGTTTTGCGGGCAACTTATGGCGGATAACGGGGCCGAGGTGATCCGGGTCGAATCGCTGGACGGCGATCTTTGCCGCCGCTTCCCGCCCGACCGGGGCGGTCAGAGCACGGCTTTCCTGGCGGTCAACCGGGGCAAGCGCGGGCTCGCGCTAAACCTGAAGACCGAGGAAGGCCGGGATGTGTTGCACCGGCTCGCCGCGCGCGCGGACATCATGATCCAGAGCTTCCTGCCGGACCGCGCCAAGCAACTCGGCCTCGACTACGACACGATCCACGGCCTTAACGGCGACCTGATCCACGTCACGATTTCCGGCTACGGCCCGACCGGGCCGCTGCGGGACAAGGCGGGCCTCGACATGATGGTCTCGGCCTATACCGGCATCATGGGCATCACCGGCGATCCCGACGGGTCGCCCGCGCGGCCCGGCACGCCCGCCATCGACATGGGCACCGGCATGATCGCCTATGGCGCCGCGATGACCGCCCTGGTCGCGCGCGGCAACGGCCAAGGCGGACAGGCGGTGAACGTCTCGCTGATGCAGACGGCGCTGAACCTGCTGGCCTTCAACGCGACCCACTGGCTCGTCGAAGGACAGGTGCCGGTGCGCGAGGGGTCGGGCTTCCTGAAGCTCGCGCCCTATGAAGCCTTCGACGCGGCGGACGGGCCGATCATCGTCGGCGCGGCCAACGAGCTTGGCTGGCAGCGCGTCTGCACAGCACTCAACCGGAAGGACCTGCTGGACGATCCGCGCTTCGCCAGCAATGCCGAACGGGTCGCCAACCGCCCCGCGCTAAAATCCGAGATTCAAGCTGCCTTGAAGACGGCGACCGTCGCCGACTGGATCGAACGTTTCGACGCCGCCGGCGCCGTCGCCGCGCCGATCCACTCGATGGATCAGGTCTTCGCACAGGAACAGGTCAAGGCGACCGGCATGATCGTGGAGGCGAAGGACCGCGACGGCAGTTCGGTCAGATTGGTCGGCCCGCCTTTCAAACTCAGCGAAACGCCGCCGGAGCCGGGCGACGCGCCGCCCCATCTTGGGGAACACAGCGAAACGGTGTTACGGGACGACCTCGGCATGTCCGACGCAGAAATCGACGCGCTGCGCGAGGCCGGCGCCATCGCCTAATTTCCTTCCAACTCCTCCAACGTCTTAGGCCAGTCGCCCTTGAGCAGGCGGGAGAGCGCCCGGTCGGCGAGCAGTTTGCCGCCGGTCTGGCAAGCAGCGCAGTAGTTCGTCTCGTTGCTGGCGTAGCGGATGCGCTGCACCGGGGCGTCGCAGACCGGACACGGCTTGCCGTAGCGGCCGTGCACCGCCATGCCGTCGCGGAAGGCGGTGACCTTCTTCGGGAAGCCGTCGCCGGTCTCCGCCCGCAGCCGGTCGACCCAGAGCGTCAGCGTGTCGCGCACCGCAGCGAACAGGCGGTCGACCTGCGCATCGGTCAGCTTCTGCGTGCGCGTGATCGGCGACAGCTTCGCCGCATGCAGGATTTCGTCGGAATAGGCGTTACCGATCCCGCTGAACAGTTTCGGATCGGTGAGCGCGCGCTTGACCGTGTGGTTGTTCCGCCGCAACGCGTCGCGAAAGGCCGGCAGATCGATGTCCAACGGTTCCAGTCCACCGGGATTCAGCGCGGCGAGACCCGATGCGCCCTCGACCACATGCAGCGACGCGCGTTTCTTGGATCCGGCCTCGGTCAGGACGAGGCTACCGTCGGCGAAATCGAACGCCGCCAGATCGCGCTTGCCCGCCAATTTCGCATCCGGGTCTTTCCAGTGCAGCCGTCCGGCGATCATGAGATGCAGCACCAGCCAGAGATCGCCCTCCAACCCGATGGCGATGCGTTTCCCGATACGCCGGAACCCAGTCACGCGCCGGCCATGCGCGGCGGTCAACGGCGGTTGGACCGTTCGCAGCAGGAAAGGACTGCGGCAGCGCACCGCCAACAGGTCGGCGCCGCCGATGTGACGGTCCAGCGCGTCGAGATAGAGTTCCACGTCCGGCAGTTCGGGCATCGGACCCTGCCTACACGGTTACAACTCGATGAATTCGTCCACGTAGCCTTGGTATTGCTGCGTCTTCGGCTTGTCCTTGTCCTCGTCCAGGACATAGCGGATCGAGCTTTGTCCCTTCAACGCGCGCGGCAGGATCATGCAACGGATAAACCGCGTCGGCTCCTCCGCGTCGGCCTGCGCAAAGACCGGATCGGGGCCGGCCTCGAACCACGCCTCGCCCGGCGAAAAGGGCGTCGAATGCCCCTCCGCATCGATGCGGATCTTGCCGTGCAGGAGGCAGCGAATGCCCGGCCCCTGGTGCACATGGGTGTAGGCGCAACCGCCCGGCGGGAAGGAGACGGAATCGCAGCGCATCAACCACTGTTTTCCGTCGCCGGGATCGAGCGTATCGATCGCGGCGCTCAATTTGTGGGCCGTTTCCACGCCCGGACCGTTTGCCGAAATCGCTTCGGAGTCCGCATCCACCAACTCCCAGCGCCAAAGCGTCGCCCCGGCCTCGCCCGCCCGCATCACGGTGGCATCGGGTCCGGTCAGAACAGCCTGATCTTCGTAAAGGTCATGGTCGCCGGTCAAGGCGCTGCCGTGAACCACGTAGACGATCCGGTTCCTCGGCGCGAGCGGCGTTTCCAGTCCGGCATTCGGCTTGAGCGTATCCTCGTATTGCCGGAGTTCCAGGCTCATGCGAGCTCCTCCGTGCCGAATTCGGCCGGGCTGGTGATTTCGAGAATCTGGCAGTCGTCGGAGCGACGCAGCAGGTCATGCGGAATGCCCGGCGCCTGGTTCACGCAGTCGCCGGCCTCCAACTCGACCACCCCATGCGGTCCGTAGTCGAAGGCGCAGGTGCCCGACACCACGAACACCATCTGAAAGTCGAGGTCGTGGCGGTGCAGGCCGGTCGGTCCCGGCATCGGTTCGCGGCACCGGCTGACATGCGCGTTGACCCGCCCGCCGGTGGCCGCCGCGATACCCAGGTCGCGCGCTTCCAGCCACGGCCGCAACGGATGGCTGGTGAAGGGCGTGTCCGCGAGCTGCGACACGCTGTAGCGTGAGATGATGCCGGTCGACGGGTCCGGTTCGACATAATCCTCAAGGCCGGTTTCCTCGGTCGGGAAGTCGCCCGGCGACACAACCTCGAGCACCATGCAGTCGGCGGTCCGGTCGGTCTGCTGATGGACGATGCCCGACGGCTGGTGGATGCAATCGCCCGGCCCGACCACGACTTCGCCGAATTGGCCGTATTCGAAGGTCGCCTGCCCCTGCAGCACGAAGACGATCTGCACGTCGAGGTCGTGACGGTGCAACCCGGTGCCGCCCGGCATCGCCTGCAGCGAATGGCTGATGCTGGCGCGCCAACGGCCGCCCGTGGCTTTCTTGATCCCGAGGTCGCGGTATTCCAGGAAGGACCGAAGGCCGCCGGATTCGAATTGGGCATCCCGCGCCCGGCTCACGCTGAATTCATTCACCAGATTTCCCATGACGCGGCGATCCCTTTCCCGTTGCGGTTTCCTATTCGTTGTCGGTGCGCGCCCTTCGGCCAAGATACCCGCCGTGATGACGCAGGCCGTAATCGTGCTTGGTAACACCCTTCCGCTCCATCAGGACCAGCGTCAGCGCGTCGCCGATGGCGTGCATCACCACCGTGCTGGCCGACGGGGTAAGCCCGAGCGGACAGGGCTCCACGATCTCGCCCATATCCAGCACGATATCGCTTAAGTCGCGTAAATCCGAATCCGCATGCGACGTGATGCCGATAATGGTGCCGGCGCTGAGGTGGCGGCTGAACTCCAGCAGTTCCATGACCTCGCGCGTCTTGCCGCTCGTCGAATAAGCGATGATGCAGTCGCCTTCGGCGATCAGGCCGAGATCGCCATGCGCCGCCTCGCCCGGGTGGACGAAGACCGCCGGTGTGCCCGTCGAACACATTGTGGTGGCAAACTTGCGCGCAACCAGCCCCGCCTTGCCCATGCCGGTCGCGACGACCTTTCCCGTACAATCGTATAGCGCATCGATCGCACGCTCGAAGGACTCATCCACGGTGATCGACGAAATGGCGGCGGCTTCCGCGGCGAGAATTTGCCGCACGCGCTCCTGGGTATTCATGGTGATCGACTGTCCGTTCTCGTTGAAAGATGGCGGGGCAAGCATCGGCGCACGCCAAGCCGCCTGCGGGTGTTTACCGCTTGAACCGTATCGCGACAACCGTCAATTCCCGGCCCCCTCCCGCAACGCCGCCGCCATGGCGGCGCTTTCCGCGACCAGCGTCTCGATGATGTCGGCGACCGGGCGGACGTCGTGGATCAGCCCGGCGGCCTGTCCCGCCGCGGTCTGGCGGCGATCCTCGTCGCGTTCGGGATGCCGCCCCGCCCGCGCTTTCTTTCGCAGGTCGGACAACACGGCCTTATCCGCGCCCTCGCGCCGCGCCGCCTCGTAAGCCGCGAGTTCCGGGGTGGCGATACAGCGCACCGGCGCGCCGGTCATCGCCTTGGTCACGACCGTGTCGGTTTCCGCCATCTGGACAAGTTGCTCGACGCCCCAAGCGTTCAACCCGCTTTCCGCCGAGGCCATGAACAGAGTGCCGATCTGCACGCCGACCGCCCCCAGTGCAAAAGCGGCCAGCACGCCGCGCGCGTCGCCGATCCCGCCCGCCGCCAGAACCGGCACGTCCACCGCGTCGACAACCTGCGGCACCAGCGGCAACGTCGCGACGGTCCCGACATGCCCGCCCGCCTCGCAGCCCGACGCGATGATGGCGTCGACGCCTTCTTCCACCATGCGCACGGCATGCCCGACCGTCGGCACGACGGAGAGCACCGTAATGCCCGCGTCCTTCAACATCCGCACCGCGTCCTCGCCCGGATCGGCCCGGCCGGTCGTGACGATCGGCACCTCCATCTCGATGCAGATCTTGGCCCGTGTCTCGGTAAAGCCGCGGCCCATCGGCAGGATATTGACGGCGAAGGGTTTGTCCGTCCGTTGGCCGGTCTCGGCAATATCCGTGCGGAGGTTCTCCTCGGTGCCGCCAAAGGTCGGCAGGATGCCCAAGCCTCCCGCGTTGCTGACCGCCGAGACGAGATCGACACTGCCGCCGCCCTGCATCGCGCCCTGAAGGATGGGATGGCGAATGCCCAGCATGTCGCACACCACCGTATGAATCGCGGACGGAGGCTGGGCCGGATCGCTCATGGGGCCTTGAATCCGGTGATACGCGTCAGCACGCCTTCGACGAAGGGCTGTACCGCAACACCCCTAAATCCGGCGGCTTCGAAATACCCGACACAATCCGCCTCGGAATGCGCCATGCCGGTCGTTTCCGACAACGCCTGTCCGAGACCCCAAAATGCTGCGCTGATCGGACCGCGCCGGTCGTCGTTCAGCGTTTCGCCGATCAAATGCATTTCGCCGCCCGGCAGCAACGCGTCATACGCTTTGGCAATGACTTTCTGGATCGTCTCGGGACCGTACATCGGCAAGTTGCTGGCCATCACGACGACATCGGCGTCCTTCGGAAACGGGTCGGCGGTGAAGTCGCCGGCGACCGCCTCGACCCTATCGGAAACCCCGTTCTCGGCAATGAACTCCCGCGCTACCTCGGCAACCGGCGGCAAGTCGAACACGACGGCGCGCAGGTCGGGCCAGGTATCGGCGGCAACGATGCAGTAAGCGCCGGAGCCACCGCCCAGATCCAACAGCTTCGTGCGCCCGGACAGATCGACCTGCCGCGCGAAGCGCCGCGCCGCGCCCATGCCGATACTATAGGTCGCCTCGTGATAGGCGCGCGCTTGCTCCACCGAATATCCCGCAATGTCGGGAAGCAGCTTTAACGCCTGCGCCCGCAGGTGATCGGTCAACCGCCCCCATTCGTTCCAGGCAGGCTTGGTGAACAGCATCCAATCGCCCGCATAGCGATGGCTTCCCTTCACGAGAAACCGGTCGACATCCGGCGCATTCGCGAAGCCGTCACCCTGGATTTCAACGAGGTCCAGCGCGATGCACATGGTCACCAGCCTTTCCGCGTTGACCGGGTGAATTTCCAGCGCTTCGGCGATCTGAGGGATTGTGCCCGACCCCTCGCTGATCGCGGTGAACAACCCCAGTTCGACTGCCGACATCAGCGCGGCGGACTGACCGTAGGCCTGCGCATACGCTTGCAAGCGCGTGGTATCGAGTTTCTTTTCTTCTGTCATGCGACCAACGCTACCATAGCGCCGACGGTACGCCAGCAGCTTCCACTGCCGCGCGGCTCGCGCGTGATCAGCGCGCCCCGATTCGCGAATCCCACCGGGAACGCCTGTAACGGCAGCCCGATTTCCACCTTAAGCAAATATAAATGGCATTACCCTTAGATACTTCTATCACTGCGTGATTTTCAAATATCGCAGTCTGGATATGAGCGTTAGCGACCCGGCTGAAGAAAATCAGGCCCAATAATTTTGATGGGTCAATTTTTGTAGGCGGCAGCAGGTTTCACAGGAAACGCAAAAATTTCCGAACCGGCGAAAAAGGCCCGGCACGACGAACTCTGGATTGGCAATTCGGATCGCATTGATGGAAAACATCGCCCAAGAAAAAGCACGCATCGAACGAAGCGGCCGCCTGCATTGGTATCATTGGGCGCTGGTTCTCGCATCCCTCGCCCTGACGCTTACCGCGTGGGCCATCACGAAACACCAAGTCGAGGAAAAAAACGAAACCCGCTTCAGCCGTGAGGCGGACGGGCTGCTCGAGTTGGTGCGTGAACGCATGGAGAAATACGAAAACAGCCTGTGGAGCGGCGTGTCCGCCATTCAAATGGCCGGCGGCAACGTATCGCTCGAACGCTGGCAACGGTTTGCGCACACGCTGAGCATCGATACCAAGTATCCGGGGATCAACGGGATCGGCGTGATCCACTATATCAAACCCGACAATCTTGCGAGCTACCTCGCCGAACAACGCCGAGACCGGCCGAACTTTCGCATTTTTCCCCCGCATGAGCATTCCGAGTTCTGGCCCATCACCTATGTCGAGCCGAGCGCCCCCAATCTAAAGGCGATCGGCCTGGACATGGCGCACGAGACCAATCGCTTCACCGCGGCCAAACGCGCGCGCGACAGCGGGACTTCCCAAATTACCGGTCCGATCGAGCTGGTGCAGGACCGGGAACGGACCCCGGGGTTCCTATTCTATGTACCCTTCTACAAGGCGGGCGACCATCGGTCGGCCGAAGGGCGCCGCGAGAACCTCATCGGCCTGGTCTATGCGCCCTTTGTGGTCAAGAAACTCATGGCGGGGACGCTGCAGAAGGAAAACCGCCACGTCGGCATCTCAATTCGCGACCGGGACATATCGCTCTATAGCGAACATGTCGAGACGGAGCCGGACTACGATCCCGAAGCACTTTTCTCCAGGACGGTCGAGGTCGATGTCTACGGCCGCACCTGGACCTTCAACTTGCGCAGTACGCGGTCCTTTCGCGAGAACAGCTCGAGCGCCCAACCAACGATCATTCTAAGCAGCGGTCTGTTGATCGACGCGCTCCTCCTGGCGCTGTTTATCTTCCTGACCCGCGCCAACCGCAACGCAACGGCGTTCGCGCAACGAATGAGCCACAGCTATCAACTTAAATCCGAAGAATTGGCAAGGAACGTCGAGCAACTCAAGCAATCGAACCAGGATCTCGAGCAGTTCGCCTATGCCGCATCGCACGATCTTAAATCGCCTTTGCGGGCGATCGACAATTTGGCCGAATGGATCGAGAGTGATTTGAACGAGGTGATGAGCGACGAAAACAAGGAACAAATGACCTTGTTGCGCAATCGCGTTCGCCGGCTAGAGGCCTTGCTGGAGGGCTTACTGCAATACGCCCGCGTGGGCAGACAGTCGGCGGAGATAGAATTCGTTGATACGCAGTCCATCGTCGATGAGATCGTCGATCTGCTGGACCTTCCGGCCTCGTTCACGGTCGACGTCTTAACCGAACTTCCGCACATGTACACAGCGAAAGCGCCGCTAAATCAGGTTCTGACCAACCTTATCGGGAACGCCGTCAAACACCATGACCGCGACGAGGGCCGGGTCGAGATCGCAGCGAAGGACATAGGTGATTTCGTCGAGATCGCGGTCACCGACGACGGCCCCGGTATCGAAGAGGAATATCACGATCGAATATTCCAGCTCTATCAGACATTGAAACCCCGCGACAAAGTGGAAGGTAGCGGGCTGGGGCTAACCATGGTCAGCAAACAGATCGAAGCCCATGGCGGCACGATCGCCGTGGAGAGCAGCAATGGACGGCGCGGCACGACCTTCCGGTTCACGTGGCCCAAGCAGGAATTACCGGCAAGCCAAGCCAATGCAGCCTAAATCGGTCAATATCCTCCTGGTCGACGACGACGATGTCGACGTCATGCGTGTAAAGCGGAGCTTCAAAGAACTTAAGATTGCCAATCCGTTACACGTTCCAAACGACGGCGTCGAGGCGTTGGAGATGCTCCGCGGCGCAAACGGTCGCGCGGCAATTCCCGAACCGCATCTCGTATTGCTCGATCTCAATATGCCGCGAATGAATGGGGCAGAATTCCTCAACTAAATTCGCAAAGATCCCGAACGCGACAAGACGATCATCTTCGTACTGACGACGTCGAACGCGGACGAGGACCGAACCGAGGCCTACAAGAAACATGTCGTCGGCTATATCGTAAAAGCCGAAACAGGCGAGATGCTGATGACGGCAATGGGCATGCTCAAAAGCCATTGGCGCGTTATCGAGTTTCCCTAGACCGGCGCAGACCTGACATCACGATTATCGGCCGTGCACCCATGGCCAGCCCGATAAGTTCGGACTGCATGTATTAGTGCAACCTCGCACTGTATCTCCGGCACCAAACCGTTAAAATCATTCTTCGCTGGGGATACGCCAATCGCTTTGAAGCAAGAATGAAACGATGATCGTGCATCGAAATGAGCTACCGACCGACAGAACCGTTCGGTCTGGAAACGCAAGGGCGGCGGGGCCGACATGTTGTTTCTGAAGACCTTCCGCCTTGACAATTCCGACCAGAGTATTTTCCGCAATGCGGCGGAACCGGGCGAATGGGCCGTGTCCGGTGTATTCGCTTTCGCCGACCTGCCGGAGTTGATGGTCACAGGAAAAATCAAGCAGGCCTTTACCAGAGGCATCCTCGGCACCGAGAGCTTCGGGTGGTCGACGCTTGCCCGCGTTTCGGAAATCGACTCGGCAGCCTACGAAATGGTGATCGATCGGATTGCCGACCATTTCGTCGCGGCATACGGGGCGACCGACCGCAAGTCCGCGTTACCGCTGGCCCGTCAAGAAGCGGAGTTCATCGCCCGCCTCTGCGAGCATCCAATCGACACCGTGCTCGCCGTCCGACGGTCGTTCAAGGGCGGCAGCATCGTCCAGCGTTTCCGCATCATCTCCCCACCGGTCGGGAAAAGGCGTGGCCGAATCCCGGAAAACGCGGAAAACTGACACGCGCACGCGGCAATCGGGGCCGGCAAATAGTCCGGTGAAGTCCAGTTGGAAAAAGCCGCCGTTTCCGCGGGGCCCCGGCGCTATCCGCCGGTCACGCTCATGTGGCGGCTGACCGACGGGCGTTGGCGCCGGCGGTCGATGATAAAATCATGGCCCTTCGGCTTGCGGCCGATCGCCTCGTCGATGGCATCGAGCAGCAGATCGTCCTGGTCGCTCAAGCGAAGCGGCGTCCGCAGATCGGCGGCGTCTTCCTGACCCAGGCACATGTACAGCGTCCCGGTGCAGGTCAGCCGCACCCGGTTGCAGGATTCGCAGAAATTATGCGTCATTGGCGTGATGAATCCGACCTTCTGCCCGGTTTCGCGACAGACGGAATAACGCGCCGGCCCGCCGCTGGAATAGTCGATGTCGTCGAGCGTCCAGTGCTCGTTCAGCTTCGCCCGGACCATCGACAACGGCAGATATTGATCGACCCGGGTTTCCCCGCCGATGTCGCCCATCGGCATGACCTCGATAAAGGTCAGATCGAAACCGTGCTTGCCGCACCAACCGACGAAATCGCTGAGTTCGTCGTCATTCACACCCTTAAGGGCGACACAGTTGATCTTGACCTTGATCCCGGCGTCTTTCGCCGCCTCGAGACCCGCCATCACCTTGTCGAACTTGCCCCAACGCGTGATCGAGGCGAATTTTTCCGGCAGCAGGGAATCCAGCGATACGTTGATGCGCCGCACACCGTAGGAGGCCAATTCAGCGGCGTATTTGGAGAGCTGGCTCGCGTTCGTCGTAACCGTCAGCTCATCCAAGGCACCGCTGTCGAGATGCCGGGAAAGATTGCGAAACAACGACATGATATTCCGCCGAACCAACGGCTCGCCGCCGGTCAGGCGCAGTTTCCGCACGCCCCGGCTGACAAAGGCGCTACAGACCCGGTCGAGCTCCTCAAGCGACAAGATCTCTGCTTTCGGCAGGAAGGTCATCTCTTCCGCCATGCAATACACGCAACGGAAGTCGCACCGGTCCGTTACCGAAACCCGGAGATAGTTGACCTCTCGTCCAAACGGATCGATCAGCGGTTCACCCGTCATGCTCGTGCCACCCTGGCCTTGCCTTCTGCTTCGAACACCCAGTTATCTATGTGACAAACCAAGCATTTCCAGTCCAGGCGGTCAATGGCCCGGGAGCCGGAATTGTCGAAGTAATCCGACCGGTTATGGGCCCACCGCCTCAATCCAATTATCATTCGGACAATCAAACCTTCCTGGATCGGCGCAACACAAGGTTTCCACGGTTTTAGGATAGGTGCACAGTCCGCACCCGCATTGATCTATGTCCAATAAGACCGTCAATTCCGTCGAATTTCTACGCCGTCATCTTTCAGCCCACGGAACGGTCAATCGGACTCCATGGCCAGATCGAGCATGGCATGGCACAGGGTCAAATGTCCGATCTCGACAAACCCGTAGGACGGCGAATTGATGTAGAGATTGACGTCGCCCAGGCCCCGAAGCGGATTATCCGGCGCGAAGCCGGAGAGCGTCACCACATACATCCGGTGCCGCCGCGCCGCATGCACCGCATTCAGGATATTTTCGGAGCGGCCGGAGCTACTGATCGCAACCAACACGTCCCCGGCCACCCCGTGCATTTCGATTTGCTTCGCGAAAACCTGGTCATATCCGAAATCATTCCCGAGGCAGGTCAACGCGGCCCCGTCGTTCAGCGCGATGGACCGGATGTTGCCGTTCTTGGTGTAGTCGATCGCCAGATGGCTCGCGATGGCGGCACTGCCCCCGTTGCCGACGAAGATGACCTTTTGACCCATCGCCTGCGCTGTCTGCGCCTTGTCCACGATCCGCGAAAAAGCGGTTTCCAGCGGCACGGAAACGTTACGCGCCTGCGTCGCCTCCACGTCGTGCAACAGTTTGGCGAGCGTATCGAAATATCCCGCGATGGATGACGCCGAGATGACAGCCATTCAATCCCCCCTTTACGTTCCGATTATGCCTTAGATTCGCGGCGCTCGCGACCGTGTTATACGGCATATCGGCGGAATCTCGCGATTTAGGACGCGCGACGCAACGCGCCGTGATGCACGGCCGAATGTAGAAAGGAGCGCGCCAGAACTTCTCCAATATCGAGCGCCGTGGCCGAACCCGCCGGCTGGTCGAAACAGACGCGATTGACCATGACCCGATCGTTCGGCGTGTAGTTCGCGGTGGAGAAGAAGATCGAGAGCCGCGGATCGTCCTCCAATTGCTCGGTCATCCATTGCCGTGTCACGCCCTTATGCGAATGGGGAAACGCGAAGGCGATGTCGTCGAGACGGAACGTTTCCGCCATGAAGTCGAGGCTGCGCCGCAGATCGCATCGTCTGGCCGTATCATCGAGGTGGGCGAATTTCGTGTGGTCGGTGCCGTGCGCTCCCAGCGAAAATCCGTCGTTGTGCAGCGCCCTCGCCTGCTGCGCGGTCAGGAACGGTCGCTCCACATTCAAGACATCCTGCCAATTCACTTCCATCTCGGCGGCGCATTCATCCAAGCGGACGCAATCGTCGGGCATATGGACCGAGAGACGGCGCAACGCCTGACATATCGTTTCATCCGACGGCTCCGGCCCGGACAGGCCGAGCAAGCCTCCGATGGGTCCGCGGCTGGCGGGCGAAATCCCGGCCGTTTGAACCGATGCCAGCAGGTAGGAGCGCCGGTGGCCATAGAACAGATATTGATTGTTCAACGCCCGCGACGTGAGAAAGAAGGTCGCGGGGATGCCGCGCGCTTTCAGGATCGGCGCGATCACGTCCGCGGTTTCCCGGAGCCCGTCGTCGAAACTCAGGAAAACCGGATAGTCGGGCAACGGTGTTTCGTCGCGAAAATGCGCCACGACCTCGGGCAACGAAACGAACTCGAAGTTTTCCTGTAGAAAATCAAGCGATTGCTGGAACTCGGTAACCGTCGCGGCGCGATAGATTTCGGCCGTGAAACGGTTCGGTGTGTCGGTGACGATATGCCCGAATACCGAGGTCAATCGACGTCGCAGGAGCGGTCGAATCCGGTTGAATCGCGCGAAAGGCGACAACGTGGTCTCAAGCCTTTTCCTCACCGCTCGGAAGTCCCCCATTCGGCGGCCAACATTATATCTGCATATTTCCTGAGCATTCAGTTCCG
Source organism: Alphaproteobacteria bacterium (assembly GCA_965228425.1). Classification (GTDB taxonomy): domain Bacteria; phylum Pseudomonadota; class Alphaproteobacteria; order UBA8366; family UBA8366; genus JAJFJD01. The sequence goes on from OZ245815.1 coordinate 3,750,869, forward strand.
TAACATTCCGCGTTCGTACTAAACTGGTGAACATAATACCGCAGACATAAACCATCCCGGATTTTCATTAATGGCGTCCCAACCCGCAGCTTTGGCATATCCCCTCCACGTCCCCGTACCCAGCGCCGAAACATTCATCATTCCCGTTTCCGACAATCGGTTCATCGTCTACGCGCCGTTGCGCCGCGCCGCCTTCGTTGCCAATGCCCGGACGGTCAATTTCATCGCCGACTTGCAGCGCGGCGTCTACGATCCCAGTGCCGATCCGGACGGCGCGCTCGCCGGTTTCCTGCGGCGGTTGGAAATCGTGGATGCCGGCCCCGAGGAAAAGCCAATCACCACCTTCGCCGGCACACCCAAACCGACCGCCGTCACGCTCTTCCTGACGACGGCCTGCAATCTTCGATGCTCTTATTGCTACGCCAGCGCCGGTGATACGCCGGTACAGACCATGCCGCTCGACGTTGCGAAACGCGGCATCGACTTCGTCATCGCCAACGCGGTGGAGCAGCGGCAACCGCATATCGAGATCGCATATCATGGCGGTGGCGAACCGACCGTCAATTGGCTGACCTTGAGCGAATCATTTGCCTACGCCCGGGAACAAACGAAGCGGCACGGCTTGGGTCTGAGCGCCGCCGCCGCCACGAACGGCGTCCTAAGTCCGGCCAAAATCGATTGGATCATCGAGAATTTGGACAATGTCAGCCTATCCTTCGACGGGTTGCCGGCACTGCAGGACAAACACCGGCCCACCGCGGGGGGCCAAGGTTCGAGCGATCACGTCCTGCGAACCCTCCGCCAATTCGACGACGCCAGGTTCGACTACGGTCTGCGCCTGACGGTGACGGCGGATCAAATCCCGCATCTGCCCGACGCCGCCGCTTACATATTTTCGCGATTCAACCCGCTGCGGGTGCAGGTCGAGCCGGCCTATCAGCTCGGCCGCTGGACCGAGGCGGCTTCCGCCGAGACGGAAGCCTTTATCGAGTCCTACCGGGCAGCGCAGCGCATCGCCAAGGCACATGATGCCGAGATCAGCTATTCCGGGGCACGGCTCGGCGCACTGACAAACCACTTCTGCGGCGTGACGCAAGACAGCTTCTGCCTCTCGCCGGACGGCAACGTGTCCGGCTGTTACGAAGTTTTCAGCGAGGACGCGGCGCTCGCCGATACATTCTTCTACGGCAAACCGACGGGCGACGGGGGATACGCTTTCGATCTCGACATTCTCAACAATCTCCGAAACCAGGCGGTCGAGCATCGGGATTATTGCAACGGCTGTTTCGCGAAATGGAACTGCGCCGGCGACTGTTACCACAAGGCCATCGCGCAAACGGGCTCGACCGAGTTCGAAGGATCGGACCGTTGCCACATCACCCGGGAGTTGACCAAGGACCAGATACTCACCGCAATCCTCGACGCCGGCGGCCTCTTCTGGCACGGCGCGCCCGAGGAGCCGTTACCCGGCATGATTGAAGAGGCCCTGACGGAGGCGGGAAATGACTGAGGCCCCGCACTTCAAACTCGCCCGGGTCTACGACGACGGATCGTCCGAACCCGCCGAGATCGTGCCATTGCTGGAAATTCCGCAGGACACGGATATGGGCCGCCGCGGCTTTCTCGGGATGGGGGCGGTCTTGGGTGCCGGAATCGCGGCCACCGGCGCCATCGCAACCATGCCCGACCCCGCCGAGGCCGCCGACAAAAAGAAGAAGGCCGCGAAGAAGAAATCGAAAAAGAAAAAACCCGGCCCTCTCGCCGCCCATATCGGAACCGTTCGATCCATCGATCTATCAGCCAACGGCAAGTTCATCGCAACCGGCGGCGACGACAAGCTCGTCAAAATCTGGAGCATGCCGGACGGAAAACGCATTCATACGCTGAAAGGTCATGGCCAGCGCGTTACGGCGGTCGCCATGGCCCCGTCCGGCGCCTTCGTCATTTCTGCCGCGACCGAACGGGTCACCCGCATTTGGAAGATTCCCCAAGAGGACATCAAATCCAAACCAACATCGGTGCAGAAATATCTCAGGTCCTCCTCCGTCGCGGTGGCGGCCGACGAGAGCTATGCCCTTGCGGGGCTGACCAGCGGCCAGATCAGGATTCTGGACTTGCCGAGCGGCAAGACACGGCGAACCCTGACCGGGCACGGCGGGTCCGTGCTCGGAATGCAATTTTCGGCCGACGGCGAAATCCTCATGTCATGGTCGAAAACTTCGGTCCGGCTCTGGTCGATGCCCGAGGGCCGGCTGCTGCGCGCCCTCGCCGTCGACGCGCGGGATCCCATCAGCGCCACCGAGATCACGCCGGACGCCAGCTACCTCAGCGTCGCGACCCTGAAGGGCAGTGCGACGATTCCAGCGCTGAGCGGGCTGATGCCCCTGCTCGACACGATGCCGTTCACCGCGCCGAGCGAATCACAAGACCAACGACTGAAGGTCGTGCCGGCACATAGCAGGTTCAGCAACGTCCTGTCCCTGACGGCAGGGGTCGCGAGCGATTGGTTCGCCGCCGGAACCAAATCCAACACGGTCCGGCTTTGGCTGGTCGATTCCGTGGAAAAGAAGAAGATCCTCCGAAAACACACGAAACCGGTGACCGCGCTGACGCCGACGCCGGATGGAAAGCACCTGTTGTCGGGATCGCGCGACAAGTCGGTGATCCTGTGGACGATGCCGGGCGGTAAGTTCGATGCATCGCTGAAAGCCCATCCATCCTCGGTCCGGGATATCGCCGTCACGCCCGACAGCCGCTACGCTGCGGTCTCTGCTGCCGGCTCGGTGGTGATCTGGGATTTGGAAGAGCGCAAGATCCACACCCATCTCTTCGACCCGGAATCGACACGCAAAGGCACCGAGGCGCAGTCCTACAACGTTTTCGACAAGTCCACCGGACAATGGATCACGTATACCTTGCCCTGCGGGTCGCCGATTCCGCCGGGCGCGGTCTGCACCTGCAACTGCGTGCCGGGCCGCCACTACGTCGCCACGCCCAAGCGACGCAGCCGCCCGACATACCGCCGCGGACGAACCTACTGTAGTTGCAACAAGGTCTGCGTTTGCATTCCCGTCTGTCAGGCCCATCATGTCCTGGATGCCCGCCCCGCTGTCCGAACGATCGCCGAGGAAATCCTCTGTGTCATGGGCAAAGACGAATTTGAGTATATGGAATGGGCCGCCGCGTCGGCCCCGACACCCGTCGCCGACCGCATCCACTGGATCATGCATCAGATAGAAGGCGGGCGGGTCGCGAACCGGCCAAGTTGGCCTGGCGTGCAGACCTGCGAAACCTTGATGGACGACGGCGACCCGGTCATCGCACTCATGGCGGCTCAGATGCTCGACCTCCGCTGCGCTTGCATGCCGCCGGTGAATGCCGCCACCCGCCAACGCATGACGGCGCTGCTCGATACCGCGCATTCGATGTATTGGCGAAACCGGCGCTGACTATTTCGCCGCGGCCGGCACCCGCGCGTAGGCGCGCTTGGTCCGCTGCAGCCCGGCGGAGACCACTGTCGAATCCAGCTTCAAATCCTGATAGGCGGCCTCCGCCGCGGTATAGGCGTCGATACTCTGTTTCAAGGCGTCGGTATCCTTGCCGATGCGCGCGCGCAGTTCGAGCAAGTAGCCCAGGTTGTTGAGGGCCATCGCCTGGGCCACGCGATCCATCTTTCCATCCAGCAATTCGATGGCGCGTTCCGTATGCCGCTGTGCCTCTTCCAGCGTTTTCGTATCGCGGTTCCGCTCGCCGGTCCTCGCGAGAATGATGGCAAGATTGTAGTGCGCTAGCGGTGCATTGGTTTTCGCGGGCCCGGCGGCTATCAGAGCCCGCAATCGGTCGGCCGCGATTTTGCGATTCCGCTGGGCCTGGAGATGACTGCCTTGACGCGCCTCGCCCAACGCGTGCACAAGCTCGGCCTCGGCCCAGCGTTCCGGTTGATCGGTCTTCGTCCAAATCTTCTGGACCGACGTCACCGCCTTTACTGCGCGCTCGAAATGCTTCTTGCCGGGTTCCATTGGGTCGGCGAGGAAATCGGCGCGCGCCTTCGCCAGCGTCCTTTCCGCCCAGACCGCCGGCTGCTTGCCGCGATCGACGCCCTTGAGGGAATGTTCGAACCAACGCTTCGCCTTTTTCAAATCGGAGATGGTCCGAAGCCGACGACCGATTTCGGTCTGCGCCAATCCCGCCTGGAATCGCAGATTCCCTTTCAACACACTATTCGTCTTCGACCGGATTTCTCCCAGCGCCGTTCGGAATTGCTTGATCGCCGCGCCGTGCATCGCGGGGCCCGATTCACGGGCGCCGATGGCCATCATCGCCTTGCCCAATTCCAGACGAATCGCCGCGCGCGTACTTCTCCAGGACCCGCGATTGTATTGCTTAAGCGTTTTCTCGAACTGTTCGACGCTGCGGGTCAACCGGTCCGTGCCGGGCTCCTTCTTGCCCAACAGGAAGAGTATTTGAGCAAGCCGGAACTCCACGGAATTCGCATGCCCGCGCGCTCGGATAGAGGGCGACCGCGGCATGGCGAGAACGTGGCTAAATGCCTGCTCCGCCTCCTTTAGGACAGCGTCGTCGCCCGCCTCTCGACCGATGTGAAACGCAGCCATGCCAAAGCTGTACGCCAGCCGCGATTTGGCCTTCGGATCTTTCAGTCCATCGGCTGCCGGAACAAGGTCCTGCAACGGCCGCAGCACGGTGTAAACGGTCTTCGACGCGGGAACGTCGAGAATACCACTCGACCCGTAGTTCCGCGCGATCGATCCGAAGACCTGTGCTATGAACTTCCGCGGCTCGTCTTCCGCGTCCCGCTCCCGAAACCGGAACGTCGTAACCGACCCATAAATCGCGCCGTCTTTATCCTCGGACAGTCCGCTCAAGAGATAGACCGTCGCGGAGTTCGAATAGCGGCGTCCCCAAACCACCGCATCGACGCCCTCCGCCGCCAAGATGGCCCGGTGCTCCGGCTTCAGGGCGCGTCCATTGCCGCGGTCGGTGCCCGGAGAAGGCAGTATGTCGCACATGTGCGATATCGAAAGCGCCCCATTGGCATCCAGGCCCTGCCGCAGCCGGTCGGAATAGTCGCCGAAGAAATCGTTCCCGAACTGCGCGACGACGATCCGGTGGCCCGCGGCCGTTTTTTTCGCGGCGCGGGCTTCCTCCTCGGACATGCAGGCGATCTGCCCCGGCGGCGGGACGACATCGTGGCTCGCGAGAAACGCGTACAGACCGGCGGACACCACCAGAACCGCAAGAATGGTGTATAGAACCCGCATTCAAATGCCCCCTATGGCGCCGGACCGACCGATTTAGCCGCCGGCGATTTGCGGCAACAGATGCACTTCGCTCTCCGGCTCAATCGCTTCGAGCCAGGCGTCCTGATAAATCTGTCCGTCGATCGCGACCGCAAGACCGTCTTCGAGATGCGGCTTCAAGGTCGGGTGGCGATCGCTCAGCATGGAGAACAACTGCCGGACCGTCCGGGCGTCGAGATCGAATTCGGCCTCGCCGCCGGTATATTGCCGTAGGTTGCCCATCAAGACGATATGCGCCACGGCACCCGTCCGGTCAGCCGCCGTCGCGCGTTTCGATCGCCTTCAACACTTTCGGCGGCGACATCGGCAGCTCGGTGAAGCGGATACCGGTGGCGTCTTCCATCGCATTCGCGATTGCCGCCATCGGCGGCACGATCGGTGTCTCGCCGACCCCGCGCACGCCATAAGGATGCCGGGGGTTGGGTACCTCGACGATGACCGTGTCGATCATCGGAACGTCCGACGCCACGGGAATACGATAGTCGAGGAAACCGGGATTCTGCATCCGGCCGTCGTCGCCGTAGATGTATTCCTCATTGAGCGCCCAGCCGATGCCCTGTACGGCACCGCCCTGGTATTGCCCTTCGACGTAGCTGGGATGGATTGCCCGGCCCGCGTCCTGCAGCACGGTGTAGCGCAGGATCGTGACGCGGCCGGTTTCCTCATCGACTTCCAGATCCACCATATGGGTGCCGAAGCTGGGCGCAGCGCCCTTGGCGTTGATCCGGGCCGCACCGCCGATCGGGCCGCCCGTCTTGCCCGCCATATCGGCGATCTCCGCCAGCGACAACGGGTCGAACTTGCCGGCGTTATCCCCGGCCGGCTTGGCATGTCCGTCTTCCCAGATCACGGCGTCTTCCGGAATCTCCCAGATCTTCGCCGCGCGGGCGCACATCTCCTTGATCGCCTCGTCCGCGGCTTCCACCGCCGCCATGCCGCTGGAGAAGGTTGCCCGGCTGCCGCCGGTCAGGAAGTTGTAGCCGAGCGAACTGGTGTCCGCGATTAACGGCCGGACCTTGTCCGGCGTGATACCCAGCCGTTCCGCCGTCATCAGCGCCAAGGACGCCCGCGAACCGCCGATATCCGGTGTCCCCGCCATTAGCGTCGCCGAGCCGTCTTCGTTGATGTTCAACGTCACGCAAGTTTCGCCGCCGATATTGAACCAGAAGCCCGACGCGATGCCGCGGCCCTGTCCCGGCTTCAACGGCGTGTTGTAATGCTCGTGGGCCTTCGCCTGCTCCAGCGTCTCGACCAGCCCGATCGGCCCGAATTTGGGGCCGTAAGCGGCATGGGTGCCTTCTTTGGCCGCGTTCTGAAGCCGGAATTCCAGCGGATCCCTGCCGAGCTTCTTGGCCAATTCGTCGACCACAGACTCAGTCGCGTATTCGGAAATCGGTCCGCCCGGCGCGCGGTAGGCCGCCACCTTGGGCCGATTGGTCACCACGTCGTAGCCGACGGTCTTCACATTCTCCAGATCGTAGGGTGCGAAAGCACACATGCAACCGGGCTGCACCGGCGATCCCTGAAACGCGCCCGCCTGATACTTGAGAACGGCCTCCGCCGCGACGATACGACCATCCTTCTTGGCGCCCATCTTGACCCAGATGTTCGCGCCCGACGTTGGCCCGGTCGCGCGGAACACGTCGTCCCGGGACATCACCATCTTTACCGCGTGACCGGTCTTTTGGGAAAGCGCCAGCGCCAACGGCTCCAGATAGACCACCGTCTTGCCGCCGAAGCCGCCACCAATTTCCGATGCGGTAACGCGGATTTTCGAGACATCCAGATTCAGCAGCCGGGCGCAATGCGTCCGCACCACGTAATGTCCTTGGGTGCTGCACCACAAATCGGCCTGGCCGTCTTCCGACATGCTGGCGACGCAGGCATGCGGCTCGATATAGCCCTGATGGACCGGCTTGGTGTTGAACTCGCGTTCGACGATCACGTCGGCCTCGGCAAAGCCCTTCTCGACATCACCGAGCGTGAACTCCACCCGCTTGCTGACGTTCGACGCGGCGTCGGGCTTGGGATCGACGCCCTCGGTCATCATGTCGTCATGCAGCAACGGCGCGTCAGGCGCCATCGCCGCCACGACGTCGATGACATGCGGCAACTCCTCATACTCGACGTCGATCAGCCGCAACGCCTTGCGGGCGATCGAACTGCTGGTCGCCGCAACCGCCGCGACCGCATGTCCCTCATACAGCACCTTCTCGCGCGCCATCACATTGCGCACGATATCGCGATAGTTGACGAGCATTTCGCCCGCGGGAACGAATTCGGACTCCATGTCCTGAAAGTCGTCCCGCGTGATCACCGCCTTCACGCCCGCAAGCGCTTCCGCCTTCGACGTATCGATCGCGACGATCCGCGCGTGCGGATGCGGGCTGCGCAGCACCTGCCCGGTCAACATGCCCGGCAGATGCAGGTCCGCGCCGAACTTCGCCCGACCCGTGACCTTGTCGACGCCGTCCGGGCGAACCGGACGGGTCCCGACATATTTCAGATCTTGATCGTTGTCGTCGAGTTTCAGCGCTTGCGACATGCTTACTTGCTCCGCATTTCCGCGGCCGTATCGAGAACGGCACGGATGATTTTGTCATACCCGGTGCAGCGGCAGAGGTTGCCGGCGAGCCAATACCGAGTCTCTTCTTCGGTCGGGTCCGGGTTGCGGTCGAGCAACGACTTCGCGGCCACGAGGAATCCCGGCGTGCAGACCCCGCATTGAAGCGCCGCATGCTCGAGGAATTTCTGCTGCAACGGATGCAGTTCGTCCCCGTCGGCCATGCCCTCGATGGTCTCGATCTTCTTGCCGCTCATCTCGGCCCCAAGCGCCAAGCAGGCGCAGACCAACCGGTCGTCGACGAGAACACTGCAAGCGCCGCAGTCGCCCGACGCGCAGCCTTCCTTGCTGCCGGTCAGGTACAGCTCGTCGCGCAAAACGTCGAGCAGCGTTTGCTCCGGCTCGCAGAGAAACTCGACCGGATCGCCATTAATCGTTGTGGATACGTGATATTTGGTCATCGGCCTTCCTTTGCCCGGTCCAGTGCAATCAATGCGGCGCGACGCGCGAGGACGCCCGCCACCTTCGTTCGGAACTCGATGGTTCCCCGTTTGTCGTCGATCGGCTTGCAAGCCGCGCTTGCGGCCGCCGCGAGCTTCTCCAGCGCGGCATCATCCAGCGTCGACCCGATCAGCGCATCCGCGGCGTCAGCGACCAGCAACGGCGTCGCGGCAACGGCGCCAAGTCCGACCCGCGCTTCGGTGCATACGCCATCGCCGCCGATCGAGAGATTCACGCCCGCGCCGACCACGGCAATGTCCATTTCCGTGCGGGGAATGAACCGCAGATAAGCGTCCCCGCACTGTCCCGAACGTGCCGGGAACAGGAAGGAAACGACGAATTCGCCTTTCTCCAGCGACGTCTTACCGGGCCCGACGATAATGTCCTCGACCGGCACGTCCCGCTGGCCGTTGGGACCGATGATCGACGCAACCGCGCCGGCCGCTATAAGCGCCGGAACACTGTCCGCCGCCGGCGAGCCGTTGCACAGATTGCCGCCCATCGTCGCGCGGCCCTGAATCTGCGTCGAGCCGATTAGTTCGGTCGCCTCGACGACACCGGGCCATGCCTTGCACATTCCCGCATGCTCGCCGAGTTCCGCGCCTGTTACGGCAGCACCAACCCGGAAACCGCCCGATTCCTCGGAAATCGCCGTGACTTCCGGAATATTCTTGATGTCGACCACCAACCCCGGGTGAACCATGCCGGCCCTAAGCTGGACCAGGAGGTCTGTCCCACCAGCCAGTACACGCGCCTGATCGCCCGCGTCGGTCAGCATCGCTACTGCCGCGTCGAGTGAGTCCGGCGCTTCATATCGCATTTCTTCCATAATGCTCCTCTGATCCCTTGTTCCGGTAAAATATACCGCGGCGGCCCGGAAGCAACCGGCCCGCCGAACCATAGATTACCCGTCCCGTCCACAGCCGGGAAATCCCATTATACCCATTCCGGCGATACCGCGCGCAAGGCGGCCCAGCCCCTCGGATTGGAGTTGGAAATTTAGGCTGGCAATTTTCAGTAGGCCGAAGGATAACCCTGACATCCAATTTTGGCCGCTTCTCGCAAAGCCGCAAGGAAAAAATAGCGCGTGACGCAACATCCGGACGTGCCGCAACACATTACCGCGAAAGCGCTCGCCGAGCGCGTGCGGTCCGCGAGCGCCAAATTCAATCTCGTCTTCCTGTTGGACTACGACGGTACACTGACGCCGATCGTGGACCGGCCGGGAGACGCCCATCTCGCGGACGACACCCGCCAGGTCCTGTGCGACTTGAGCGCCCGGTATCCCGTGGCGATCATCAGCGGCCGCGAAAGGCCCGATGTGGAGGACCGCGTCGCCCTCAAGGAGCTCTATTATGCCGGCAGCCACGGATTGGATATTGCCGGGCCAGCCGATCATCCCATCGAATTCGTCGAAGGCGACGATTTCATACCCGAAGTAAAGCAGGCTATCGCATTTCTCGAACAGCGCCTCACCGCGCTGTCCGGCGTATTGGTGGAGGGGAAGACCTTCTCAGTAGCCATCCATACGCGGTTGGCGGCCGACGACGACGTTCCAACCGTTGAAGAAGTTGTTGCCGAGACCCTGGCGAAACACCCGCGCCTGCGCACCAAGGCGGGGAAACGCGTCATCGAACTGATTCCTGATATCGATTGGAACAAGGGCCGGGCCGCCGAATGGCTCATCCAGGGCCTGCAACCGGCGCACGATCCAATCTTTCCGGTGTTCCTCGGCGACGACCAAACCGACGAAGATGCGTTCGCCGTCTTGCCGGAGAATGGATTGGGGGTCCTCGTGGCTCGGCAACCGCGGCCGTCCAACGCAACGGTTCGCCTCACCGATCCCAGCGACGTCGTCGACTTCCTCGAGAAAATGACCGCTGTACAAACGTAATCGGCCCTTTCCGGCCGGCAGCGGCGCTGTTCCCCTGTAGATTTGACTTTCACTCCCCCCATCGCAGTTACTATCCTTAACGAAACAGGAGGGTTTGCATGGAATACCTGCACACGATGGTCCGCGTGAAGGACTTGGACGAATCGCTCGACTTCTACTGCAACAAGCTCGGATTGGTGGAAGTCCGCCGCCGCGACAGCGAACAAGGGCGCTTCACGCTGGTCTTTCTTGCCGGAACGGACGACGTGGACCGCGCCAAGGAATCGCGCAGCCCGTTGGTCGAACTGACGTATAACTGGGACCCGGAAGACTACACCGGCGGCCGCAACTTCGGGCACCTGGCCTACAACGTGGACAACATCTACGACCTTTGCCAGCGCCTGATGGACAACGGCGTGACAATCAACCGCCCGCCGCGCGACGGTCACATGGCCTTCATTCGATCGCCTGACGGCATTTCGATCGAGCTTCTTCAGAAGGGCGAATCGCTGCCCCCGCAGGAGCCGTGGGAATCGATGCCGAATACGGGCGAGTGGTAGGGCGACCTTCCCGCCGTATTTCACGAACTTGACGGTTCGTGCCACACTATTGGGAACCGCCAGCCCGACCGTTGGCGGTTCCTTCGTATTGAATGTCAAAACAAGAATAGCGGGGCCATTCGCATGACCGCCAAGCGTCCGTACCGGGACCTCCAAGAACACCTCAAGGCATTGGACGACGCCGGGTTGTTGCAGACCATCGACGAGCCCGTGGACAAGGATGCCGAGATGCACCCGCTGGTGCGATGGCAGTTCTGCGGCGGGATGGCGGAAAGCGATCGAAAGGCGTTTCTCTTCACCAACATCAAGGACGGCAAGGGCCGCGCCTTCGACATGCCGGTCGTGGTAGGCGCCCTCGCCGCGAACCCCGCCGTCTATAGCGAAGGGATGGAGGTGCCGGTCGTGGAGATCGGCCCGAAGTGGCAGGCCGCCATCGCCAACCCCATCCCGCCTTCGATCGTCGAGGACGCGCCCTGCCAAGAGGTGGTGCTGACCGGCGACGACCTGCTGGGCGAGGGCAACGGACTGGACGCCCTACCGATCCCCGTCTCGACGCCGGGATTCGATGCTGCGCCGACCCTCACCTCGACCAACACGATCACACGCGATCCCGAGACGGGCGTGCAGAATATGGGCACCTATCGGTGCGGCCTTAAGGCGCCCGACCGACTTGTCGTCCGGATGGCGACGCGGGTCGGCGGCGCCGGCGGCTACGTGCACTATCAGAAATTCAAGGAACGCGGCGAGAAGATGCCCTGCGCCATCGTACTCGGCTGCCCGCCTTATGTGGCGTTCATGGGACCGCAGAAACTCCCGGTCGGTATGGACGAGGTGGATGTCGCCGGCGGCCTTGCCGGGGCGCCGATCAACATGGTCCAGGCCAGGACGATCGACCTCCTCGTCCCCGCGGAATCAGAACTCGTCATCGAGGGACTGATCGATACCGAGAATGTCGAGCCGGAAGGCCCCTTCGGCGAATCGCACGGCCACGTGGCGCTGGAAGAATTCAATATGCCGATGCAGGTGACCGCGATCACCCGCAAGGCGAAGCCGGTCATCCCGTCCTATATCAGCCAGGTGGCACCCAGCGAATCCAGCGTGATGAAAAAGGTCGCGTATGAGCCGCTGTTCCTGGCGCATCTGCAAAACACGCTGTCCGTCCGCGGCGTGAAGAACGTATCGCTGCACGAACCGCTGACCGGATTGCTGCGCGTCAGCGTAATCACGTTCGAACGCGGCGTGCCGAAGACGGAAATCTGGCGCGCCCTGTACGGCACGGCATCGTTTAAAGGCGACTGCAGCAAGATCTGCATCGCGGTCGACGAGGATATCGATCCGGCCAACGCGGACGCCCTGCTCTGGGCGATGGCCTACCGGCATAATCCGGTCGAGGACGTGCAGATCCTCGAACACCGGGGACAAGGCCATGGCCCGAAGCGCGAGCATAGCGGCGAGGAGGATTCGACGCTGTTGATCGACGCGACGATGAAAAGCGACATGCCGCCGCTCGCCCTGCCGACGAAGGAATATATGGAACGGGCCAAGACGCTCTGGGACAAGCTCGGTCTTCCGCCTGTCCGCGAAACCAATCCCTGGTTCGGCTATTCGCTCGGCGACTGGACAGATGTCTGGGACGAAGCGGCCCAACGCGCCGCCGCCGGCGACTATCTGGAGAACGGCCGGATGACGCTCAAACGCCAGCAGAAGGGCCTGATCCCGGAAACGTCGGTCCGCGACGTGGAGGACGGCTGGTAGACGGCCACGCGGCGTCCCTAATCGACCGGGACACCAGCCTTCCGGGCTTCCTCGACAAGGTAATCCCGGCCGCGAAGCATGTCGTCCAACGTCCCGAAACCATTCATGTAATGGCCGGTGAAGCCGGCGCCTTCGATTCGCTTGAACATATTGCCGAAGTCGACCGTGCCGTCGCCCGGCTGCATGTGGATTTCATACTCGCCGTTGTTGTCGGCGACACGCACTTCATCGCAGCGCTGCATGTCCATGCCATCCACGAAGCCGTCTATGCCCTCCGGCACGATATGCGCGTGATTGATGGTAAAGGACCAACGCAGGTTCGGCGAAGCGATCTGATTGAAGAAGTAGCGGCATTCCTTCAGGTCATGCGCCAGGTAATGCACTTCGGCCAGATCAGGCTCCCAATTCAGGTTTTCGAGCAGCAGCAGCGCGCCGACGTCTTCCGCATAGTCGGCGGCCCGCTGCAACCGGTCGCGCGCCGCCTCCATCCGTAATTCGACGTCGTCCGTGAAATGGTATCCCGCGTGGACGACGATCCATTCCGCCCCCATCTTGACCGCCAGATCGCAATAGGCCCGCAGATACTGGTCGGCGGCATCCCGCAGGAACGGCGAGACTTCGGCGATATTGACCGCCGACAGCGTGTGCAGCCCGAGATGCACCCCGCCCGCGCGGCATCGCTCCCCGATCGCCGCACAGCGCGCGTCGTCGAAGGTCTCCATCGCGTTCGGCGCAATGTCGATCTGCGCGTCGATATACCGGACATCGTTTGCGATCGCCCAATCGATGCCATCTTCCAAAGGGAGCTTCCGGCCGAGGTCGACGCCAATCCGGTCCTTCAATGTCATCCGCAACGCCTCTCGAGCCAATCCGCGATCGTCATTCCTTGCCGTCGAATCCGAACAATTCCGGCTCCTTCCCTGGAACGGGGTTGTTGAGGTAGTTCCCCTTGCTCAAACAGGCCTCGATGCCGCCCATGCGTTCGATCTGCGCCAATTGATCGGCCTTCGCCCGACGGTCGACCGCTTCCGGGTCCAGGATCCTCCGCAGTTCCGCCTCAAGCGCCGCGGCCTGCCGGCGGCCTTCCTCCGTTTCCGAGATATCGTTGGTTTCGGCCGGATCGGCCTCCAGATCGAACACCTGCAGGGGCATATCCACGAAGTACAGGAGTTTGTAGCGCCCGCGCCGAAACGCGAACATACCGGTCTTCGAGCCATGCCCGTGATACTCGCTGAAACCGAACCGATCCGTCTCGTCTCCGGCGATCGCCGGCCACAGGGAGACCCCCATCAGATCGTCGTCGTCCGCTGCAAGTTTGCCACCGACGGTTTCGACGATCGTCGGGAACAAATCGACATGATTGACGATCTGATTCACCACGCTACCCGGCTCGATCCCCGGCCCTGCCATGACGAACGGAACGCTGATCGAATGGTCATACACGATCGATTTGGCGAATAGACCGTGATGACCCGCCGCTTCGCCGTGGTCGGACGTGTACAGAACCCGCGTGCTCTCCAGCAGCCCGAGGTCTTCGGCGATTTTCATGACCGCACCAATCTGCTCGTCCATATGGGTGATCAAGGCGCAGTATCCGGCCACCGTCCGGCGCACGAAATCCTCGGTCGCGAGCCCTTCGAGATCATGGATACGGCGGATATGCGCGACCGCCGGATGGGTCGGCTGCTCGCTCACCCGGAACTGCGGCGGCAACGGCATGGCTTCCGGCGGGTACAGGTCCATCAGACGCTGCGGCACCACGAAGGGCGGATGCGGTGCGGTATAGGACACGAATAGAACCCAGGGCTTGTCGCTCGCGGCGGCATGGTCTTTGAGCCACGCAATGGATTTTTGGGTGATCTCACGGTCGTATACGACATAGTCGCTGTCGTCGCCGATCCCCGTGCGGCTGTACTGCAACCGGGGCGACGGCCGCGCATGCTCGCCGTCCGGGGTTGCGCGCAGCAACCCGAACAAGGCGCCCCGGCTTTCCACGATATGCATCGGAATCTGCGATTCCGTGAACCCGTAGTCCGGCCCGTCCTCCAGGTAATGTAACTTGCCGATCGAGGTTACATTATGTCCCTGCTCCCGTAGCCGGCGATGCCAGCTCGGAACCTTTCCGTCATAGACCAGCGAGTTATCCCAATACCCGGTTTGATGTGGAAACCGACCGGTTGCGATGGCCGCCCGCGCCGGGCAGCATACCGCCGACGCCGCATAGGCCCTGGCGCACCGCACACCAGCCGCGGCGATCCGGTCGATCGTCGGCGTCTGCGCCACGGGATGGCCGTAGCAGCCGGCATAGTCGCGGAAATGATTGTCCGCCATGAACAAGATCAGGTTGGTCGGCTGCGGCATTCTATTCTCCCGGATCGGTAATTTGGCCCTATAAGGGTACACTAAATTCGAGACAACGCCGCGCGCGGGGAAAGTACGTCGATGACCATGCCATGCTGATACGCCGTTTGCGGTTGTTCACCGGCCTCGTCCTGGCCCTTTATGTCATCCTCCATTTTCTAAATCATGCTGCCGGGTTGTTGTCACTGGACGCGATGGAGGACGTGCGCAAGGCCGTGACCCGGCTTTGGCATAACCCGGTCGGGACGGTCCTTCTCTACGGGTCTCTGCTCACCCATTTTCTGCTTGCGCTGTGGTCGCTCTATCAGCGGAGCAATCTGCGCCTCAAAGCATGGGAAGCGATCCAACTCAGCCTCGGCCTGTTGATGCTACCCCTCGCCGCCGCCCACATCATCGGGACGCGGGCACGCCTGGAACTCCTCGACATCGACGTCACCTATCCGCAGATCGTGACGATCCTCTGGCAGAACCCGGCAGGTACGGGAAAACAGATTCTGCTGATGGCGATCGTCTGGGGGCATATGGTCGTCGGCCTCCATTTCTGGCTGCGTCTGAAAAAATGGTATCCGGCCGCGCAGCCGTATCTGTTTCTCGGATCGACGCTGCTGCCGATCCTGGCGCTGATGGGATTCGTGCGCGCGGGGCTCGCCGTGGATGCGGCCGACGCTCAACCGGGCTGGACCGCCGCCATATTCGACGCATTGAAACCCGCCGATCCGTCGATGGCTGAAATTCACGCGATGCTGGAGCCAATCGCACTGACGGTCATGGCCGGCTTGCTGCTCGCCGTCTTGATCGCCCGCCTAGTCCGCCACGCGGTCCGGAGCCGGATCGGCGCTTATCGGCTGCTCATGCCATCCGGCGCCTTGGTCACGGCATCGGTTGGCACGACCATGCTGGAGGCGATCCGCGCCGCCGGCATCCCGCATGCCTCGGTCTGCGGCGGACGCGGCCGATGCACCACCTGCCGGGTCCGCGTTAGCGACGGCGGACCAGCGCTGCCGAAACCGAACGAGACCGAGACATTGGCCCTGCACCGGATCGAGGCGCCCGAGAATGTCCGCCTTGCCTGCCAAACCCGTCCGCGCCGGGATGCGTCGATCGTCCCACTGCTGCCACCGACGGCGACGGCGCAAGCGGCCCGGCAGCTCGGCAGCGTGCAAGGCCACGAGCAGCCCGCGGTCATCATGTTTCTCGACCTGCGGGATTCGACCGCCCTCGGCGAGCGGCTGCTGCCGTATGACACGGTGTTCATCCTCAACCAGTTCTTCGCCGAGATGTCGGCGGGGCTGCGGGAAACCGCCGGCCACTATGCGCAATTCAACGGCGACGGGTTGATGGCGATCTATGGGCTGCAATCCGGGGTCGAAGCCGGTGCCCGCGAGGCATTGGAAGGCGCGGTTGCCCTGCACCAACGGCTCGCCCAATTGAACGAATCCCTGGGCACGGAACTCGGCCAATCGCTGCGCATGGGCATCGGTATTCACTGCGGCGAGGCGATCGTCGGGACGATGGGGCCGCCGGACGCGCCGACCCTGTCCGCGGTCGGGGACAACGTCAATATCGCGGCCCGGCTGGAAGCGCTGACCAAGACATACGGCTGTTCGGTCGTCGTCTCCGGTGCGGTGGCGGAGTCGGCCGGGCTCGATCTAAGCCGCTTCGGCGCGCACAAGGCGCCGATACGCGGACGGGACAACGAGTTGGATATCATCGCCATCGACGATATAGGCGCGTTGGCGAAAATTCTCGATCTATGAACTTGGTCCGCCAACCGGGTCGATTTGGCGCTCGCTACTCCGCGGCGTCCCGTGCGACTTCGTCCTCCATGCTGATCTGCAAGGCGTCGTTGAAGCGGTTGAAGAAACCGCAAAGGCCGATGCGCAGCGTCAGCTCGACGATTTGTTCCTCGGAGAAATGTTCGCGCAGTCTCTCGAAAATCGCGTCCCGCATGTATTGCGGCTTTTCGGTCACCTGCACCGCGTAATCGCGCACCAGCAGGTCGACCGCGTCGAAGCCCGGAACCTCGTCGTCGAGGATGCTGTCGGTCGCCGCCGGGTCGAACCCCTGGCCGGCAAGCCTCGGCGCGTGATGCGCAACGCAATAGGTGCATTCATTTAGTTTCGATACGACGACGAGCGCGATTTCCAGATACCGCTTCGGCAACACGGCCTCATCGGCCAGGTCCAGCAGCAACCCCATGATGTGCCGAACCGCCGGCGGCCGGTGCGCGAAGATCTTCGCCTGGTTTTCGAACGGGCCGTATTCCGTGCAATAGCGCTCGAAAATTTTGCGCGCATCTTCCGGCAGCTTTTCCGGTCCGATCTCGCTAACACGGGGCATGGTGTGCTCTCCCTTTCATGCGCTGGCCGGCGGCAGATGCCACCCGGTCTCGGAAAATCTTCGAAATTCCAGACCAGTCTATGGTGCGGTGGACCGGTCCAGCAAGGATTTGTCCAACCTTCGCGTGTGGAAAGCCGCGGTCCGGGCCCGCATTTTGACTTGACGATCCGTCTCGTGTGGTTCCTTCTATTTTCCTGGGAATTACCGATGGTATCGCGTGGTCTTGACGGTATGTTTCAACCTCCGCAACTCCCCGCAGATTCCAATCGTAAGTGATATTATCAAGTCTAAGATCAAGAAGATCGAGACGACTAACAGGGAGGCATTTGATGCGGTTTCAACGAGTACTCTTGGCCGGGGCTGTCGCTGCCGGTTTGTGCGCAACGGCCATCGCGCCCGCGGCGGCGGAAGTTCAGAAATACAAATTCGAAGTTGTCGGAACTTGGGGCTTCCTCGAGAACTGGAAGGAATTCGAAAGCAAGTTCTGGAACGAGCGTCTGCCCAAGGCGTCCGGCGGCAAGCTGACCGCAAACGCCAAGCCGTATACCGAGTTGGGAATCAAAGGCTACGAAGTGATGTCGGGCCTGAAGAAGGGCGCCTATGACGCCGTTCACGCCCTGACCTCCTACAGCGCCAAGGCCAGCCCCGCGCTGGAAGGCATCGACCTCGCCGGCGTCATCCAGGATTTCGACACCTACCGCAAAGCGGTAAATGCCTACCGGCCCATCCTGGAGAGGGAAATCGCGGACAAGTACAACGCGAAGCTCATCAACATCTATACGTTCCCGAGCCAGCAGCTGTGGTGCAACATGAAGGACCGCAGCATCAAATCGGTCTCGCTCAAGGACCTTAAAGGCAAAAAGATCCGCACCTATAGCCGAACGCTTGGTGACTTCATCGAAGGTCTGGACGCCAGCGCGGTGACCATCGCCTTCGCCGAGGTCGTCCCGGCCCTGCAAAAGGGCGTCGCGGACTGCGGCATCACCGGCACGATGCCGGCTTATAACGCCAAGTGGTGGCAAGTGGTCACGCATAATATCCGCGTTCGCGTGGGCTATGCAGCGACCTTCACCGCGATCAACATGGACACCTGGAAAGACCTGAACGCCGATACCCAGAAGCTCATCATGTCCGAAGCCAAGAAAATGGAAGACGAGACCTGGGCATTCACGAAGACGCTCGATCAAAAGGGCATGGACTGCAACGCAGCGGGCCCCTGCGACAAGGGCAAGCCCGGCGGCATGGTCCCGATCGCGCCCACGGCGGCCGATCAAGCGATGCTGAAGAAGATCGCGAAGGAAGTCGTGGTCAAACGGTGGGCCAAGCGGTGCGGTGCCAAGTGCACGGCCGAATGGAACGCTACCGTCGGCAAGGTCGTCGGCATCACGGCCTCGGAATAGGCAGGCCTCCTCTCCGATCTTCATAACGCCGTGCAGATGGCAGCGCCATTTGCACGGCGGTCGGAATCGGCGGGCGGCATAGCATCATGTTCAGCGTGCTCCACGCTAAGTTTCTGTCGGTATCGCGCGTCGCCGTCTGGTGTGGCGGTCTGGCGCTGCTGCTGTCGGCGGTGATGGTGACGCTGGACGTGCTGTCCCGGAAGTTCATCGGGTTCACGATCAGCGGCGCCGATGAAATCAGCGGCTACGTCTTCGCCGCCAGCACGACATGGGCCTATTCCTACTGTCTGCTGACACGATCCAATATCCGCATCGACTTTCTGTACAACCTGCTCAGCGTCAAACCGCGCGCCGTCCTCGATATGGTCGGCCTGCTGCTGCTGCTCTATTACATCTATCTTCTGACGACCAAGGCCTTCGTGCTGTTCATGGAGAATGTCGAGCAGGATGCGACCGCGCAGACGACCCTGGCGACACCCCTTTGGATTCCGCAAATATTCTGGGTCTCGGGCCTCGGATTCTTCCTGCTGACGCTGATCTTTCTCGCGGTCTATGGGTTCGTCGCGATGTTCCGGCGGGATTGGAGCACGGTCAACCGGATCGCCGGCGTGCGGACGGTGGAAGAAGAAATCTCCGAAGAAACCCATGTCTGACACTATGTCTGACCCGCAAAAACCGACGCGCTCATCAATGTCAGGACATTACTCATGCCATTGCTGATCGTCGGTATTTTGCTGTTGCTCGTCATCGCGGCGGTGCCAATCGCCGCCGTCTTGGGCATTCTCAGCCTGACCCTCGACGAGATGTTCATGCGCGGCCGCCGGTCGCTGATGCTCGGCGACTTCGTCTGGGAACAAAGCATCGAATATATCCTGGTCGCCATCCCGATGTTCATTCTGCTCGGCGAGATCATGCTGCGCGCTGGAATCGCGCTGCGGATGTACAACGCGGTCATTCAATGGCTGTCCTGGCTGCCCGGCGGGTTGATGCACGCCAATATCGGCTCGTCGGCGATTTTCGCCGCCTCCTCCGGGTCCAGCGTGGCGACCGCCGCGACGGTCGGGACCGTGGCCTATCCCGAAATCGAGAAGCACGCCTATAACGAGCGGCTGTTCCTGGGATCGTTGGCGGCTGGCGGTACGCTCGGCATTCTGATCCCGCCCTCGATCAACCTGATCATCTACGGGCTATTGACGGATTCATCCGTACCGGAGCTCTACCTCGCAGGCATTTTTCCCGGTTTGATGCTCGCCGGGTTGTTCATGGGGGTCATCCTGATCGCCTGCCTGTTCCGCAAGGACTGGGGCGGCGACAAGATCGAAACCAGTTGGGCGCAACGCATTCGCGTCCTGCCCGACCTGCTGCCGCCGGTTCTGTTGTTCATCGCGGTGGTCGGATCGATCTACGCCGGCATCGCGACACCAACGGAAGCCGCCTCGATCGGCGTCGTCTTCGCGCTGGGCATTGCCGCCTATAACCGCGCGCTGACCGTCGACATGCTCAAGCAGGCTTTCGAAGGCACCATGCGCTCCAGCGCGATGATCATGCTGATCATCCTGGCCGCCGTGTTCCTCAATTTCGTGCTCGGCTTCATGGGCGTCACGCAGGCCATGCTGCAGGCGATCGAAGAGCTTGGCTGGACGCCGATGCAGACGATGGTCGTGATCATCTGCTTCTACATCCTGCTCGGCATGTTCATGGAGACGTTGTCGATGATGCTGACGACGATTCCGGTCGTCTTTCCCATCGTGATGCATATGGGCTTCGACCCGATCTGGTTCGGCATTCTGATCACCGTGCTGATGGAAGCCGCGCTGATCACCCCGCCGATCGGCATAAACCTTTACGTGGTGCATGGCATCCGCGCCCGCGGCGGCGATTTCAACGACGTGAGTGTCGGGGCGATCCCGTTCCTGATTGCCATGTTCGCGCTGCTGGCGCTGCTGCTGATCTATCCTGAAATCGCCGTCTGGCTGCCGCAACAGTTCTATTGATAGAGTGCCGCGTGCGAGGCCCCGCCGGAAGGGACCGGCGGGCGCGTCCGGCTTTCCGACGGAGGACCCTACCCCATGACCGATATCGACACCGGCCTCAACGCATGGCAGTTCGCGACCAACCACAACCGGATGATCGAATTCCAGGCGGACAAGACGCCAGCCGCCGACGGCCCGGTCGAGTTGGCCTATTTCGGCAGCTCCGCCTTCCGCATCACCACGCCGAAGGGCATCACGGTGATGGTCGATCCGTGGCGCAACCATCCGTCGCGCAAATGGGATTGGTATTTCCACGACTTCCCGATCACCGAGGTGGATGTCGGTGTCTCGACGCACGCGCATTTCGACCACGACGCACTGCACCGGCTCGACGCGCATGTTTTGCTCGACCGGCTGATCGGCACCTATATCTTCTCGGACCTGACGATCCACGGCATCGCCGACAAGCACGCCACCGATTCCTGCTGCGCCATTTACGACTTCAAGAAGATTCACAAGCATTTCCACGGCGCCGATATCGAGCCGCCGAACAACCCGCGATCCTGGGATCATTGCCTGATCGTTATCGAGACCGGCGGCCTGCGCATTCTGCATTGGGGCGACAACCGGGCGCAGCTCTCCGACGACATCTGGGAAGCGGTCGGGGAGATCGACATCGCGCTCATACCAGTCGATAATTCACAGCATGTCATCGGCTTCGGCGCGGTGAACCACATCATCGACACTCTGAACCCCAAGGTCGTGATTCCACATCACTATTACATTTGGGACATGATCCAGCGTCAGAGCACGCTGCAAGTGCCCAGCAATTGGCTGGAAAAATACGACAATGTAGACGAGGTCGGCGGCCCGACCCGGACCTACACGAAGGACTCGGTCGCGGACCTGGACCGCGCCATCCATTTCTTCGGAGACAACGTCGCCTTCGACAAGAAGGCCTGGTTCGAGGAAGGCCGATGACTCCCCTGGCGGAGGCACTGTGGCACGCGCGGCAACATGGCGGCACCGTTGCGCGGCCCGATGATCTATGGCTGGACGACGCCTATGCGGTGCAGGCGGAAATCGCCGCCGCGTCCGGCATGGAACAAGTGGGCTTCAAGGTGGGCTCGACCAGCGTCGAGGCGCAGCGCAAACTCGGCACGGACGAGCCCGGCGCGGGTCCCCTGCTCGCCCCCATGGTCCACACCAGCCCGGCAACGATCGCAATCTTCCCGGAGCATATTCCCGCCATCGAGGGCGAGTTCGCGGTCCGGCTCGGCAAGGACGTGCCGCCCCGCGATTCCGAGTATTCCTGCGACGAGGTGACCGATGCGATCGAGGCCGTGGCCGGCGCGATCGAAGTCGTTGGGACGCGATTCGAAAAAGGCTTCGAGAAACTCGGCCGCGCTCTCGTAACCGCCGACGGCGGCGCCAACATTGCCTTCGCCCATGCCAAATGGGCGACGATCTGGCGCGACCTGGACCTCGCCCACCATGAGGTGATCGCGTCGATCAACGGCGAGGAGCGCAAGCGGGGCACCGGCCACGAGGTTCTCGGCCACCCCTTCAACGTCCTGCAATGGCTGGCCAACAAATTGTCGGCGGACGGACGCGGCCTGAAGGCCGGGCAGATCGTCTCCACCGGCACCTGCACGGGATTGATCGGCGTGAAGCCCGGCGACACGGCGGTCTGCGATTTCGGTGGGCTCGGCGCCGTCGAAATCCAATTCACCGAAGCGCCGCGCTGACCTAGCCCAGTTCGAAGGTCGTCAGCCCGAAGATACGGTCGATCGGAAGCGCCGGCGCCGCACCTTTGTACATGCGCGCGGTCTCGAAGACTGGCGCCATGCCCGCCTGTTCGGCAAATCGTGTCGCAGTCTTGTTGTCTTCCGGCGGATCGATGGAGATGTCGGCATCGGGCGCCGCCCTGCCGAGCAGCGCCGCGAACAACGCGGCGGCGACCGGCTCGGTATCGGCAAAGAGCGGACCGATCTTATATCCCTGCAGGCATTCGCGGATCACCCCGTATCCGGCCAAATCCCCGTCCGCGATCGCGATCATCCCGCGCCGCCGGACCTGCTTTCCGGGACACGCCCATCCGGCTGCAAAATCGTCGCGCGGCGCGCCGAAGAACGGCCGGTCATAAGGCAACAGTGCCACAAGGTCTGCTTGCGTCACGTCCCGGATGTCGACCCCGTCGGTATTCAGGGCATCGACAGTCGGGACACCCCGATAGCGGATGTTACGGCCCGCCAATACGAAACCGCTTTTCTTGTAGTTCTCCTGCTGGTCGACCACGCCGTCGAGGCCGACCGTCCGGCCTTCGAGATGCGCCATGCCGGCATTCCAGACCGCGATGCCGGCGCCAGTCCCGCGGGCGTCGGGGTGCGCGATATAGAATCCGAGAAAACCGTAATCGTCGCCGTAGCGCACGACCGAAATGGAGGATACCGGCGCGCCGTCGCGAAATCCCATCAGGAAACCCTGCGGGTCCGCCGCGTGGAAAACCGGCAAATCGTCCAATCCCGGGTTCCAGCCCTCGTCCATCGCCCAGTCGATGGCTGTCTGGAATTCATCGGCGCCGACGGCCCGGATGTCGAGATCGCTCACTCCTGCTCTCCTATTGGCGTCACCCCAAGCCCGGCGCTCGCCAGCGCTTCGGCCAGGGTCACCGCGGCGGCCACGCCATCGACCACAGGAATGCCGAACCGCCCGCGCATGTCGCGCGCCAGATCGGCCATGCCGGCACAACCCAGCACGATGGCGTCACAGCCATCCTCGGCGATCGCGCGCTCCGCCTCTTCTGCCACTTTCTCCTCCGCCGCGTCGCGCGCGAATTCCAGATCGAGCACCGGGACCCCCGCTGCGCGCACCTTAGCGCAACGCGACGCGAAGCCGTAGCGGGCGATATTCTCTTCGAGCACAGGCACCGACACGGCAAGCGTCGTCACGACGGAAAACCTCCGTCCGGCCAACATCGCCGCGTGATAGCCCGCCTCGCCGATGCCGATCACCGGGACCGGCGACCGCTCTTTCAAGTCCAACAAACCGGTGTCATCGAAACAGGCGATGATCAGCCCGTCATAACAACCCTTCTCCATCACCTCGGCCTCGAACAAGGCGAACAGACCGGGCAACGCCGCCGCGCCATCCTCCGGCCCTTGGATCGACGCTGGGCCGTCGGACGGGTTCAGGGCCACGATCTCCGTCCCCGGCCGCGCGGCCAAACGGGCCGCCGCCGCAACGCTCTCGGTCATTTCGGCGGTGGTGTTTGGGTTGATGATGAGCAGGCGCATCGCCTAGGCCATGCCGTCGCCAGCATCGGACCCGAACTTGGCGCGCCGCCGCCGCAACAGCGCGACACCGCCGAGGCACAGCGCGATGACGACGAAAGAAAACGTCGTCGTCAGCGTGCCAAGCGCGTAGAGCACCGGCGTCGTGACGTTCGTCGTCATACCGAAGATTTCCAGCGGCAGCGTGTTGTCCGATCCCGCGGTCAGCAGCGTGCGCGCGAACTCGTCATAGGACAAGGTGAACCCGAACAACGCCACGCCGATCAGGCTCGGCGCAATGATCGGTAGCACCACATGACGGATGGTTTGCCACGGCGTTGCGCCGAGATCGCGGGCCGCTTCCTCGTAGGACTTATCGAACCGGTTGAACACCGCGAACATGATGAGCAGACCGAACGGCAGGGTCCAAGTGAGATGCGCGCCCAGCCCGGACGTGGACCAATGCACGTCGAGATCGACGATGTTGAAAATCAGCCCGATGCCCAGCGAGATCAGGATCGACGGGATGATCAGGCTGGCGATGGTCAGGTAGAAGACGACCGAGGAGCCGCTGAAATTCTTGCGGAAGGCCAACCCCGCCATCACGGAGATGATCAAGGTCAGCACCATGACGATCAAGCCCAGCACCAACGAGCGCGAGAACGAGCCCCAGAAATCGCCGACCGCTTGCTGCTCGAACAGGTTCCAAAACCAGTGCACCGATACGCCGTTCATCGGGAAGGTCAAGCCGCCGTTCGGGCCCTGAAAGGACAGAATACCGATGGTGATGACCGGGCCGTACAGGAACAGCACGAACAGCGCGAAGAACGCCGCAAGAAGATAGAAGCTGCGTCCGCGCTTGTCGTCCATCACAGTTCCTTCCGGATGTTCACGAAACGCATCATGATGCCGATCATCAGCAGCACGGTGATGAGGAGAACCACCGCGCTTGCCGCGGCAGCGGGGTATTGCAGCAGGGAAATCTCGTTCTGGATGATCCGTCCGACCGACGCCGACTGCGACCCCGACATGAACCGCACGGTGATGAAATCGCCCATCACCAGCGTCACGACGAAAATCGAGCCGATCATGATGCCCGGCTTGGACAGCGGGATGATCACGTTGGTCAGGGTCTGAAACCCGGTGGCCCCGGCATCGCGCGCCGCCTCGATCAACGATTTGTCGATCCGCATCATCGTATTGAAGATCGGCACCACCATGAACAGCGCATATAGGTGCACGAACGCCAGGATCACCGCGAAATCCGAGAACAACAGAAACTCCAACGGCTTGTCGATCGCACCGATCGCCAGCAGCGCGTTATTGGCCAGCCCTTCGCGCCCGAGGAACGGAATCCAGGAAATCATCCGGATGATGTTGGACGTCCAGAACGGGATCGTGCAGACCAGGAACAACGCGATCTGCCAGGTCAACGACCGCACATGGAAGGCGAGGAAATACGCGACCGTAAACCCGATCACCACGGTAAAGATCCATGTCAGGGCCACGTACTTAACCGTTGTGAGATATGTCTGCCAGGTCACCTTCGCGGTCAGGTGATATTCGTAATTCTCCAACGTGAAATCGGGAAAGAAGGACCACTCGTTGTAGCCCCAGAAGGAAACCACGGCGATGGTGACGATGGGCACGACGAGAAACAGCGTCAGCACCGTCATCAGCGGCGTAATCTGCAGCCAGGCCCCGACACCGTCGGTCTTCGGGATCCGGATTTCCGGCGACGCTTCGGCGATGACGGGGTTCGCCAGCCTGTGATCGGCAAGGGCCATGGTCACTCGCAATAAAATCGACCGGCCCGGCGGCAGAACACCGGGCCGGCGATCATCGTATCGCTAGATCAAGCGGCGATAAACTCGTTCCATTTACGGACCATGTATTTGTTCTCGTCCATGACCGCATTCCAGCAGGCGACCGCGCCCATGCGGTCGTAGAAGGAGCCGCCGTCGCGCACGGTGCCTGCCTTCTCCACCACTTTGCCGAACGGATTAACGATATCCTTGGTCGCGGGCTTGCCCTCGAACCAGAAGCCCCACTCGTCCGCCGACATGTATTTCTTCGACGTCTCCGGCACCGCCGAGTAGTAACCCTGGCGCATCAGGAAGCCGCCGACCCAGCCGTCGAGATACCAATTGATGTACTCGTAGGCCGCGTCCAGCTCGATACCCTTCAGGTTGGACGACAGGCCGATGCCCCCGCCCCACGACCGGTAGCCTTCCTTCAGCGGCTGGTAGATGCAGGGGATGCCCTTGGACCGCACGGCGGTGATCGCCGGCGACCACATCGACTGGATCACCACCTCGCCCGACGCCATCAAGTTGACGCTCTCGTCGAAGGACTTCCAGAAGGCGCGGAATTGCCCGGCCTTCTTCGCCTCGGTGAAGATCGCCATCGTCTTGTCGATCTCCGCCTTGGTCATGTTGCCCTTGTCGCCGTATTTGATCTCGCCCATGGCCTCGCACACCATCGCGGCGTCCATGATGCCGATCGACGAGATGTCGAGGATCGAGGCCTTGCCCTTGAATTCGGGGTTCAGAAGCTCTGCCCAGGTATTGATCGGCCGCTTGATGAGGTCGGGCCGGATGCCGAGCGTATCCGCGTTGTAGATCGTCGGAATGAGCGTCATCCAGCCGGTCTCTTTATCGGCGAACCGCTTGCCGCCCGGTCCGTCGACGAAGCCGACGCTATGCGGCGCCGTACCCTGCGCGATCGTCGACGTCGGCGTCAGCTTGCCGCTTTTGAAGATGCCGACGATCTTGTCGTAATTCTTGATCTTCGACACATCCATCGCCTGCAGGTTGCCCGCACCCCAGACCTTCTTGCAGATCCAGTACTCGATATCGGCGATGTCGAAAGACTTCGGCTGCGTCGCCGCGCGCTGGGTCACGCTGTCGGAATCGAGCGCGGTCATTTTCAACGTAAAACCAAGATCTTCCTTTACCTTCTTGGCAACCTCGTTGAGGTTTGACACGCCGGTACCGAATTGACGCAAGGTCACGTCCTTGATGTTCTGCGCCCAGATCGTTGGGAAGCCGGTAATTGCTCCCGACCCCGCCGCCGCACCGACCGCCGCCGCGCTGCCTTTCAACACAGTGCGCCGGTTCAGTCCCTTTTTCGTTGCCTTGGTTTTCATGATCGTTGCTCCCTGCTGAGAAGTGATTTGTTGTTCAAGCCGCAAGTCTGTGGGCGTCGCCCGCATTCCAGGACAGGAAAACGGTGTCGCCGATCGCTATCGGATCGTCGAAGAAGTCGCCGTCGGGCAGCGAGACGGTGATCTCCCCGGCCGTGCCGTCAAGCGCAAGGCTCACGGTCGTGCCGAGGAATTCCACGTCGCGCACACTGGCTTCGAGCGCCGCGCCGCCACCTTCCCCATCGCGGCCTTTGGCCACGGCGATCCGATCGGCACGGATCGCCACGCGGCCGCCGTCCTGTTCGAGAACGTTATGTCCGCCGATGAAGCGCGCAACGAATTCGGTCTTCGGCGCGTTGAAAATATCGTGCGGCGAGCCGTCCTGCTCGATCCGGCCCTCGTTCATCACCAGGATCTGATCGGCCAAGGCCAGTGCCTCGTCCTGCGAATGGGTGACATGGATGAAGGAAATGCCGAGTTCGCGCTGCAATTTTTTGAGTTCGAGCCGCATGCGCAGCCGCAAGAAGGGATCGAGCGCCGACAGCGGTTCGTCCAGCAACAGAATCGACGGTTTAGTGATGAGCGCCCGCGCCAGCGCCACGCGCTGCTGCTGCCCGCCGGAAAGCTGATTCGGAAACCGCTCGGCATACGCCGCCATGTCGACCAGATCGAGCAGCTCGCCCGACGCGCGCAGGCGTTCCACCGCCGCGGTGCCGCGCATCTTGAGGCTGAAGGCGACGTTGTCGATGACACTGAGATGCGGGAACAGCGCATAGTTCTGGAACATCATTGCGGTGCCGCGCTGCGCCGGCGGCAATTCGGTGATGTTCGTGCCGCCCAGGATAATGTCGCCAAGACTGACCGTCTCGTGTCCGGCAATCATACGAAGCGTCGAGGACTTGCCGCAGCCCGACGGTCCGAGCAGGCAACAATAGGACCCCGCGTCGATACGCTGATTGATCGCGTCCACCGCGACGGTATCACCGTATCGCTTGGTGACCGAGGCCAGTTCGAGGGTTGCATTCGTTGTCATGCCATACCGGCTATTGCGCCTGTTTCCCAACCAGGATCGCAAAGCCCGTACCAACCGGCCAAAACCGATGAAAAACCTTGAAAGTAAGCGGCAACCTACTTCTACGCCGGCGACAAAGCTGCCCAATCGTTAGGCAAACCGGCCAAGACCTGCACAAGACTCAACACGACCCGAATATGCCCACATGTTAGGCGGATGAAGTCGCACGACGCAATTGAGAAATCCATATTCCCCGCCAACCGACGCGAGAAACTGTCCCATCCACGGTAAGCCGCCAAGCGCCGGCCTGAGGCGCCGACCCCACCGCGAACTGCCGCTATGCGGATGATGAAATTCACCGTAGCTTAGGCTTGTCGAAGGCGGGCGCGACGGCGGAACGGATACAGCCCGGACATCGGCCCATACATGTGGCCGTTCAAGCGGACAGACGGAGGCGTCCATGCCCTTTTATTCGAGACTGAAATATCGCTTTCGGGACAGAAGCGAACGCGCGCGGGTCATCGGCAATCTGCAGAAGTTGCGGCGCCAGCTCGACCGGGACGTGCCGGCCAAGGACGCGGATGGCAACCTGCTGCTCGCCTCGTGGAATATCCGCGATTTCGGAAAGCGCGGAACCCGGCGCGGCTTCGGTAAGCGGGAACCCGAATCCTTTTTCTATATCGCCGAGATCCTATCGCGGTTCGACTTGGTCGCGGTCCAAGAGGTCAATGAACTGCCCGAATGGGACGAGGTAATGCGGATCCTCGGACCGGACTGGGACTACATCGCCACCGACGAAACCGATAAGGCGCTCGGCGGCAACGGCGAGCGGCTGACCTACTGCTTCGACAAACGGAAGGTCCGGTTCAAGAACATCGCCGGCGAGATCGTGCTGCCCGCCAAGATGCTGATCAGCAACGCGTTGGTGGAAACCGATGAGGGAAAAAAGCTCTATACCGGCAAACAGTTCCGACGAACGCCCTTCGTCACCAGCTTCCAGTCCGGCTGGTTCAAGTTCGATATCTGCACGGTGCATCTCTACTATGGGGCCGAATCCGGGGCAAAACTCCGGGAACGTATCGAGGAGATCGGCACCGTCGCGAAATACTTCGGCAAACGCGCAGATCAGGACTTGACCGACAACAAGGCCCTGATCCTGCTCGGCGACTTCAACATCGTCCACCCCGAGCATAAGACGATGAAGGCGCTGATCGATGCGGGCTTCAAAGTGCCAAAGACGCTCGCCGAGCCGACGAACTTCGTCCAGACCAAGTATTACGATCAGATCGCCTTCAAGACGAAGCCGACCGTGCTGGACTATATCGAGCGGTCCACCGGCAACCCGGCCGACCGCAACGCCGGCGTCCTGGATATCTTCAAGAACCTCTACAGGCCGCTGCAATGGGAGGATTACAAGGCGCAGATGCGGAAATCGCCCATCGGCAAGAAGAAGCGGACCAACGCCGACCTGCAGAAATACTACAAGCAGTGGCTGACCTATCAGCTCTCCGACCACCGGCCGCTCTGGGTGCGCATCAACACGAACGACAGCGCGGCCTACCTGGACCGGTTGAAAAAGGAAGCGTTGGAATAGAAAACGACCGGGTCTAGCGCGGCGGCACGACCCGGTTGAGGAATTCGATGGCCGCTCCGGCGAAATTGTCGTTGCGGTCGCCGGCGACCATGTGGGCCGCGTTGCCCACCTCGACATATTCCGCCTGCGGGCATTGCTTGAGGAAGCTTTCCGCCCCCTCCTTGCTCAGCACGTTGGACAATCCGCCGCGCACCAACAGGATCGGTAGGGTCAGATTGTCGGCCGCTCGGCCCAATCGGCCGCGATAATCGTCTTCCTTGCGCCAGGCCTTTCGGCGCGCCGGGTCCCAATGCCAGTGATATTTGCCGTCCGCGCCGAGCCGAACATTCTTGGCGAGCCCGTCGAGCGTGCGCGGCCGCTTGCGGTGCGGCTGATAGTTGGCGATGGCCTCGGCCACCTCCTCCAGGCTGTCGAAGCCTTCCGGCTTCTGGTTCATGAAGGCTTGGATTTCCTCGCGTCCCTTCTCCTCGATCTGGGGCGCGATATCGACCAGGACCAAGGCCTGCCCGTCCACCTTGCCCTCGCCCAGCGCCACCAGGCTGGTGCCGCCGCCCATGGAGGCGCCGACCAGGATCGGCCGGCTGCCGCCCATCGCTTCGATAACGCAACACAGGTCGTCGACCATGAAATCGGCGCCGTACTGGCCTTCGGGCGCCCAATCGGAATCGCCGTGCCCGCGCGCGTCAAAGGCGACGGTGTGATAACCCGCCTTGCCAAGCGTTTCGCCGGCACCCTTCCAGGCATGGCGCGTCTGCCCACCGCCGTGCTGCAGGATTACCAACGGCCCGTCCGGATCGCCCCAACTATCGCCCGCCAGCGTGACCCCACCGGCCCCCGGCCATGTATGCATCGGAACCGGTGTCCCCGGCAGCCGCTCACCCGCACTCATACGTTCTCGCCTTTCATCGCAAATGCGGCCCCGGACCCGGGACCGCACGGTCTATCGCGCGCCAGTTTAGTGCGGATGGGGGTGCGATGGGAAATTGATGGAATTGTGCAGCCGGTGTCCAACCGTTGGAAATGGATCGAACGCGGCTCACGAATCTAGCGCATTTTCACGCTCGTCCGGGCTGTGACCTTTTTATTGCCGTCCGGCGTCCGGCGCTGCAGAGTAACAGTCCCTTTATAAACCCCCGACGGAAGCGATCCGGGTTTGATTCGTCTACCCATATAATAGAATTGGCGGGCCTTTCGATCACGAAGCTCCACGGTCTTGTAGATAATGGTTCGCCCATTCGGCCCGTATAATTCAAACGACAGACTGTCGTATTTCTCGACATAAAACATGTCGACCCAAAGATAGAGCTGCGATGATCGCGGTATGGAGTTTACTCGCTTGCGTCCGCCATTCCGGGCAAAGCGCGCGGAGGGTTTGTGAGCCTCGATGCCCATATTGTAGAGCATCGCCAAACGATACGGCATCATGCGCTGCACGGAATCCTTCCACAGCGGTTTGGCTGCAACGCTGCATTGGGGTGGCGAAGACCCCTCGGGCTTCGGTCGTCCGGTAAACGGATCGATCGCCCTGCCCTCACGTCGCAATCCAAAACGCAAATGCGGGAGAAATGTCTTCCCACTCATACCGACATATCCAAGTGGATCGCCGGCCCTAACCACCTGTCCCTCTCTGACCAGCAATTTTCTGCGCTTCAGATGGCAATAGTGACTGACCCAGCCATCGCCGTGATCAATTTCAATACCGTTGCCGCATTCGCGACCTTCGATTTCGATCGGATCGACTTTTCGATAGTCGGAATCGCGCATGCCAGTTTGGACTGCCGTCACCACACCGGAAGCAGCGGCGCGAACCTGAACACCCGCCCGCATTCTTGCAATGTCTCGTATTGCAAAAAGCGTGTCTTCACTCCCATCGGCGGTTCTGTTTCCACACAAGTAGTCTTTGGCGCCGGGCCCAGGATCCACGTCCATATAGCCGACCGCCCAGCACGTCTCGCCCGGCACGCAATCGATTGGTAATTCGAGTTCAAAAGACTCATCACCGTCACAGGCCGACAATATCAGCGCAAAGAGAGCTAAAAACGGAGCCAACCCAATTCGGCGGAATGCCGAGGGATATTTCGACAGTGTGTTGCACGGGGGCCAATGAAACGACACTTTGGAGTTGCTCGATTTATCGGACACAGCACCGCTCGCGAAAAGACGGGAACCAGAACAATTCATCGCAGCCCGGGTGGGCCCGATCCAACGGTGGCATTCGGTCCGCACTGCATGGCTATACGAGCCTAAGTAGAACCGCGAAGCTTAAGTTTCGGTAAATTCTCAGAAACGCCGTACGTCCCACCCCCATTCATGCTAGGGTCCGCGCCCGTCTTCGTTGTCATAAATCCGTCACATGACCCACCGCACCATCTTCTCGGTCTTCGTCGCGCGCGTGTTCCTGTTCATGCCGTTCATGACGGTCGCCGGATGCCTGCCGGTGCTGATCGAGGAGTGGGAACTCGGCGCGGCGCAGGCGAGCATCATCGCGTCGGGCTTCTTCTTCAGCTACGCGGTGTCGCTGCTCGGCTTCTCATGGCTCGGCGACTATATCGGCGCGAAACGGTCGGTCATCCTGTCGGCCTGGACGACGGCGGCGGCCTGCGCGTCCTTCGCTGTGTTCGCCAACGACTACGTCACGAGCGTAATCTTCTACAGCCTGGTCGGACTGTTCCAAGGCGGGGTTTATACGCCGCTGATCGTGCTGTTCCGCGAGAACACGCCGCGCGAGCGCCTCGGCACCGCGATCGGCTGGCTGATCGCCTCGACCTCGGTCGGCTATGCCGCCTCGATCGGCGCGACGGGGCTGGCCATCGGCCTGTCCGGCTGGAAGATGGCTTTCATGGTGACGGGGTTTCTGCCCGTGCTCGGCTCTATCCTGTTGCTGCTGGCGATCCGGCCCCTGTCCAACCTGGTTCATCCGCCCGTGCCGGGCGGCGGCTTCCTGCGGGAAATCCGGCAGAATCGGCGCGCCCGGCTCGTGCTCGCGGGGTATACCGCGCATAACTGGGAACTGATCGGCATGTGGACCTGGGCGCCGGCCCTGGTCGCCGCGAGTTTCGTCCTGAGCGGCGAGACCACCGCGGTCGCGACGCAGTGGAGCGCGTCATTCATCACCGTGTTGCATCTCGGCGGGGCCTTTGCGTCCTACATCATGGGCCGGCTGTCCGACCGGCTCGGCCGGCGGACGGTACTGATCTGGGTCGCCGCCGTCGCCGCCACTTTCTCCTTCGGCGTCGGCTGGTTCGTCGCCTTCACGCCCTACCTGATCGCCATGTTGGTGATCTTCTATTCCTTCTTCGCCATCGGCGATTCACCGGTGCTGTCGACCGCCGTCGCCGAGTGGACCGCGCCGTCCTGTCTCGGCGCCATGCTGGCGACACGGTCGCTGATCGGCTTCGTCTCGGCGGGGATCGCGCCAATCGTCGTCGGTTGGGTGATCGACGCCCTGCGCGCCGGCAACGCGGGCGATACAGTGGTCTGGGGGATGGCCTTCGCGACATTGGGGCTTGGCGGCCTGCTCGCGGTCTTCTTCGCGACCCGCCTGCCCCGCGCGGCCTAACCAACCTGCAGCAGGATCAGCAGTACCGAGACGGTGAAAACCGAGAGTCCGGTCGACAGGATGATCGCCGCCGAACTGCGGTTCACATACAAATCATATTGCTGGGCGATCACGAAGACCAACGCGCCGACGGGCAATCCGCCCAGGATGATCGCGCTTTTCGCCCAGATCGGGTCCAGCACGAAGACGTAGCGAACCAGCAAATAGGTCAGCACCGGTTGGACGATCAGCTTCAACAGGACAAGCCACGACACCTCGCGGATTTCGCCGCGCAACGGTTTGCCGACAAGCGATAGCCCAAGGGCGAACAGCGCCGCCGGTCCCGCGGCGGCCGCCATCAGATCGAGGAAGTTGCCGGCGGGTTTCGGGATGATCACGCCCGATACCGAAATCGCAATCCCGATGAAGGGTGCCATCAATAAGGGATTCCGAACCAGGGTCGACCCCACTTCCACCGCAATCGCTGCCGACGACGTGCCTTTCGCCTTGGTCGTCTCCAGCGTCGCGATGATGCCGCCGATCAGCACCGTGTTGCCAACGAGGTTGGCGATAATTGCGGGCAACGCGCCTTGGTCGCCGAAAGCGGTCAGGAACAGCGGGATTCCCATATAAGCCGTGTTGGCGAATACCGCGATGAAGCCGTGCAGCGCCACCCCGGCGACGCCATGCCCGAATACCAAGCGGCCGGCGACGAGCGCGATCGCAAGCGTCCCCAGTGTGCCCAACAGAAAAGCCGCGATAAACGGCCAGTTCAGGATCTCGCCGATCGGGGCGCGCGCCGTGAATACCAGCAGGACCGGCGGCAGCGCGAAGTAATAGACGAATCGGTTTAGCGCCACCGCCGACTCCGGTCCCAAAACACGGAACCGTCCGGCCAGGTATCCGGTCGCGATGATCGCGAAAACGGGAAACACCACGGTGGCGAGGGTATTCAACGGCCAGCACCTGATACGGATTACGGACGATCCTTATACCGTGCCGTCAACCTGGGGCGAACAGGAAGCCGTCGCATCCTCCTTTCGGACTGCCCCTCCTCGGCGATACCGTACCGGACGGATGCCTCCTAAAGTGGCTGAAATCAGCGGTATCGCGACCACAGATCAAGGCTAAGTGCATGAATTGGCTGGCAAAGGCCCGGCGTAAGGTATCTGAAGTAGGACTGCTTTACGCGCTTCAGCAGACGAAATGGACCTTTCTGCCGGATTGGCTGATCGAACTGAATGTCTGGCACGTCAACACCATCGACATTCGCAGTCTCGCTACGGTGACCCAGCATGACCCGGCCCTGCGATGGGCGACCAACCGGGACATCGCCGAACTCGTGGCGTGCGGCATCCGTCCGGAAGACTTGGCCTATACCTTCGGAAAAACCCTGAAAATAGCCGTCTACGAGCATGAGGGCCGGATCGTGGGATACGGCCAATACGCGGTGGAATCGTGGAATCAGGACGTCTGGCTGCGATTCCGCTTTGCCCCGCAGGACCTCATCGCCGCGGGCATATGGGTCGCGCCGGAATTCCGAGGCCAGCGCATCGCGCCGCAGATCATGAGCTTCGCCTGGTCCCACTTCGCGCGGAACGGCTACCACCGCCTCGTCAACATCATCAACGCCCTGAACCACAACTCGACCCGGGCTTGCGCCAAGGTCGGGACTCTCTCGGCGGAGCGTTTCTGGTACTTCCATCTGCTCGGCTTCACCTATATGCGTTATGGCACGGTGCGTGCGTTCGGTCGCTGGACCCGCCGCAACCGGTTGGACGTCATGCTCGGCAAGCGGGAACCCCTAGCCGCCGCGGAACCAGAGGGGGAGACGGACACTATGGTCATTCCCCTACATCCGCGCGGGGCATAGGTGCACCAGCGCATGCCCTCGTAGACGACCGTGATGGATCGCGGCGGGGTCAGGAAGCCGTCGCCCCAGCTCTTCTCGATATCCTTGTAAAACAGGCAAATCCGGTTGGCGTACAGCGGTTACGATCGCAAATTGTTTACAATTTACAATAGTCCCTCTATAACCATGCGATGCCGAAACCGCAGGAAACACTGCAGCTTCTGCGCTCCCGGTCGATGTCGAGCGTGCTGCAGGACGAAATCGAGCAACGCATCCTCTCCGGCGCGCTGCAGCCCGGCGAGCGGGTGAACGAGAACGCCTTGGCGTCGGAACTCGGCGTCAGCCGTGGCCCGATCCGCGAGGCTTGCCGGGGGCTGGTCGAATCCGGCCTGCTGACGGTCATCGTCAACCGGGGGGTTTTCGTCCGCGAGGTGTCGCGCAAGGACGCCATCGACGTCTACAACGTGCGCGCCAGCCTGATGCGGCTTGCCGGGGAAACCCTGGCCGAACGCATTTCGGCCGACCAGCTCGCCGTCCTCCGCGATTTGGTCGAGCGCATGGACGCGGCGGAGACCGCCGACGATTTCGACAGCTTCTATGCCTTGAACCGAGAGTTCCACACCCGGATCGTCGACTACGCGGAGAACGACCGCCTGCGGTCGATCAGCGACGGGCTGGTCAAGGAACTTCACCTTTACCGCCACCGCAGCATCTTGCAAGGCGGCGGTCTGCGCGTGTCGAACCGGGAACACAAAAAAATCCTCGCGGCCCTGAAAGCAGGCGACCCGGCCCGCGCCGGCGCGGCATTGGAAGATCACATCAAAGCCGGCAAGCGGCGCTTTCTCGCCGCGGCGGCGCAAGACCCACAATCCACCGATTAACGCATCGTTCAGACGAACAGAAGGGATTCACCGTGAAATTCAGCAACTTTCTCTTTCCGATGGCCGACTCACCGGAGCACGACGAACGGATCATCGACGAGACCCTCGCGGAAGCCAAACTCTGCGACGACCTCGGGATGGAAGCCCTCTGGCTCGCCGAGCACCACTTCGACGGTAACTGCGCCTATGTCGACCCGGTGAGTTTCGCTGCCGCGCTGGCGACGGCCACGAAGCAGATCAAGATCGGCTTCGCGGTTGCCCAGATGTCGCTGCATCATCCGATCCGCATGGCGGAGCAAATGGCAATGGTCGACAATCTTTCGAAAGGACGGCTGATCGTCGGCCTCGGCCGTGGCACCGCCTATAACATCTACGATTATCTCGGCTACGGAATCGATCCGGACGAAGCGCAGGAACGCCTGCTCGAATCCGAGGAGATTATGATCAAGGCCTGGACCAACGAGGAACTGGAACATAAGGGGAAGTATTGGGACATCTATCTCCCGATCCTGCGTCCCGCCTGCTACACCAAGCCGCATCCCTTCATGATCCGCGCCTGTTCCGGCGAGGAATCGATGCTCGGTATGGCGCGCGAAGGCAAACCCTTCCTCATGAACGTTCAGACCGACGAGGTCACGAAGCACCGCATGGACCTCTATCGTAAGACGATGAGCGAATCTGGGTTCGACGACGCCCATATCGCGAATGCCGTGGACCAGACATGGGTGTGGCGCAATATATTCATCGCCGATACCGACGCCGAAGCGGAGAAGCTGGGCGTGCCCTTGTTCGAGCAGCAGCGCGACCAGCGCGGCAAGATGCGCGCGCGTATCCTCGCCGAGCGCGGCCAAGCCATGGAAAAGGCGAAACCCGCAAAAGCCGAGACCGGCGCGGCCCCGGCGGCCCGCAATGTCGTGCAGCACAGCCTGATCTGCGGTTCGCCGGAGACGGTGGCCGAGCGTCTGGCGGCGATCGACGATATCGGCGTCGGTGGTCTCATTCTGCAATTCCGCCTGGGCCAGCCTTCCTACGACATCGTCGAGAACAGCGTCCGGCTGTTCATGGAAAAAGTCGCCCCGGAATTCCAGAAGCGCACCGCCGCCGCCGCCGAGTAAGGAGCCGCCGCCATCTCCAAACGTCCCCCCTATCGACTGCGACTGCCCGGGCCGACCTCGGTTCCCGAGCGTATCCGCACCGCCCTCGCGCTGCCGGTGGTCAACCATCGCGGCCCGGAATTCTCGGACATCGTCGAAGAGTGCGAATCGCATTTGCAGACGCTGATGGGAACGAAGAACGCGATCATGTTCTTCGCCGGGTCCGGCACGGGCATGATGGAAGCGGCGCTCGTGAATGCGTTGAAGCCCGGCGACAAGGCCCTCGTGTTGTCGAACGGGCAATTCAGCGAAAGGTTCGCTGAAATCGGCAACAGCCTCGATATCGACATCGACTCCATCGAGGCGCCGTGGGGCGAGGAGATCAGCGCCGACGATGTGGCGGCGCGGCTGGCTAAGACCGATTATCGCGCGGTCATCGGCGTGCACAACGAAAGTGCGACGGGAGCGGTCAGCAATCTCGCCGAACTCGGCGCGGTTGTCGGCAAGACGCCTGCGATCTTCATCGTCGATTCCGTCAGTGGCCTCGGCGGCATCGAGATGCAGCAAGATGCCTGGGGTGTCGACCTGCTGGTGTCCGCGTCGCAGAAGGCGTTGATGTGTCCGCCGGGCATCGGAATCGCAAGCATCAGCGACAAGGCTTGGGCGTTGATCGAAGAGGAAGACGGCAAGCGGCGATTCTATTGGGATTTCCGCAAGGCGAGAAAAGCATCCGAAAATAGCCAGACCGCGTTCACGCCGCCGGTCACCCTACTTGCCGGATTGCGCGAAGGCCTGCGCATGATCGACGAGGAAGGACTCCCCAACGTCCTTGCCCGTCATCGCCGTCTGGGCGAAGCGCTGCGCGCGGGCGGTGCGGCGCTCAACCTTTCGATATTCACGACGGCCCCGATCCTGTCGGATACGGTCACCGTGTTCAACGTGCCGGAGGGGCTACATGCCTCCGCCATCGTCGGCAACATGTACAAGGAATACGGCACGGTCATCGCCGGCGCGCGCAACAAACTGGACGGCACGGTCTTCCGGTTCGGCACGATGGGGGCGCTCGACGAGTCGGATATCATCCTCGATCTGGTGCATCTGGAACGCACGCTGCAGGATCTGCAGGTGCCGGTCGAGGCCGGCAGCGCGGTGTCCGCGGCGAATGCGTATCTGCGGCAGGACTAACGAGTCACCGAGCCGGCGGCGGCGCGTTCCGGTCAGGCATCAGCCCGCCAACGCCGTTTCGGTATCGCTCGGCGTGTCGTAGTGCGGCGTGACCAGGAGGCGGGTCAGTTCGTCGATGTCTTTCATATCCGGTAATCGCCGAACCGCGTCACCGATGGCGGTCGGATCGATATTAGGATCGACCAACGCGGTGACCGCGCGGGCTTTTTCGGAAACGCCTTCGAAGGACAACGGATTGCCCGGCGACCCGAGCGCCTCGATCACCTCCGCCTTGCGGGTGCTACCGTCGCTCAGATGCAAGACGATGCCGCTCGCCATGTGATCGGGAAGGTGGCCGTCCAGCCTTGGGTCGTGATGCGCCTCGGTCTTGTCGATCAATCCGATGATGCGCGGGTCGCGATGATATTCCGCCTCAAAGGCGCCGTAGTTCTGCGGCCCTTCCGCCAGCGTCGCCGCAACGATATAGGGCATGCTGTACTGCGCCGCCATCACCGAATCCGGCCGCCGGATCGCATGCTTCTTGATTGCGTTGCCCGGTGAGTAAGCGTCGATTTTTTCGATCATGTCGACATTCAGCGAGAAGCCCTCGGTGGCGATCTCGAGGCAGTCGATCATGGAGTGGAATTTCCGGCAGCATGAATAGGGTTTGAAGCTGACCGCGTGGATTTGCAATGGTGCATCCGGCGGCCGGCGTAAAAATTCAGGGCGGGGATGCTTGCTGTAGAGGTGGTAGAAGCCGAGCGGGCCCTCCAGCGGCTGCGCCGGCGCCGTGACGCCGAGCGCCGCGAGGTCGGCGGCCAAAACACCGTGCATCGCGGGGATCCCGGCATGCATGCGTTTCACCATGGTGCCTTGTGGCTCGTGCGCGAATTGTTGCGAGCCGCCAGCCATCGAAAGCGCCAATCCCCAGGAGCGGGTAAGGCCGTCCGCGTCGAGTCCCTTTAGTTTCGCAGCCGTTGTTGCCGCACCGAACGGCCCGAAAAGGCAGGTCGCATGAAATCCCCGTTCGGTCACATCAGGCGACGTCGACGCCTTGCCGATCCGAGTCATTGATTCGTATCCCGCCGCCACAGCGGCCAGAAAATCCCGACCGCCGGCGCCGGTCGTCGCGGCGACGGCCAAGGCCGTGGAAATGACAACGGCGCCGGGATGGCTGTTCGACGCTTCGTGCGTGTCGTCGAGCTCATATCCGTGCGCGGCGGTGCCGTTCGCAAGCGCCGCCGTAGCCGCATTGACACAGTCGCCGGACCCGATCAGCCGCGCTCGGCCATCAGTGCGCTGATCGCGCGCCCAATCGCGCAGCTTTCGGCCCCAAGGCTGAACCGCGCCACACAGCGCCACTGCTGCATAGTCGAAAATCAAACGCTCAAGCTGTGCAATATCCTCGGGACTCAATGCGGCCGCGTCGAGCGCAATCATTTCCACCGCAAGATCATGGCTGCTGAGATGGTCTTTGGGCATGATCACCACTTTCTCCTTACACGACATATCGCCCGCACGGACGGATCATGATTGCCCGCCACGCATGGGTCTGCACGAAGTAGAACACGTTCTTTCCGGGAATGGGAAGTTAGCCGCAAGCGTTTCGCAGGAACATACGGTGCGTCCGAACGATTGATGAAACGGGTCCGGTCAAATCGCGTCGCCGCTGCGCAACGGCGGCGACACGCCGATTGTCATCCACGCGCCGGCGTGGACGCCTGTTGCCACCTTCGCCACTTCCCACTGAAAAGACGCGCGCTGCCCGTCGGATGTGACGATGGAAACGTTGAACAGGGCGCGGCTCTCCGTCCGAACGACCTTCTCGATGCGGTACTCGCGCAGCTTCAGCAGCAGCTTGTAGTGCGGTCCCTTGATCATCGCCGCGAAGCGGTCCAATGGCCCGGTCAGTCGCTTGTTGTCGGGATGCGCAAAAACCCAGGTCTGTTCGATGCCGGCGTCGGGTGTCGGCGTATCATTCCGCTGCAAAGACCGCAGTTGGATTTCGACGACCCGTTGTGGCGCAAGTTCGGGGCTCGGCTGCATAACCTCCGCAACCGCCGGGGATATCGGCGCAAACAGGAGAAGAGCCGCGAGCACCAACACGCGCCTCGCCGCTTGGCCACGCCCAATCGAAATTCTACCTCTCCGATCGCGCATTCAAATACCCTGCAGCGTCATGCGCGCGA
Organism: Alphaproteobacteria bacterium; assembly: GCA_965228425.1. GTDB lineage: Bacteria > Pseudomonadota > Alphaproteobacteria > UBA8366 > UBA8366 > JAJFJD01. The sequence goes on from OZ245815.1 coordinate 3,791,254, forward strand.
GGGCGATGCCCTTCTCCCCGGCGACGCTATACAGCAGGAAGAGCGCGTCCTCCGATTCGAAGACGGCGGGATCGCGGAGTTCGCGCACGGCGTCGTGGGATACGCCGCGCACCGACGGCCTGAGCGTCAAATTCGCCCCTTCGTAGTCGTGCTCGGGCTCGAGCAGCACGCGCGGCGCACTCGGCCGCCAGTCGGTCCACGACGGCGTCAGGTCGATCTCACTCAGCAGAATGCGTTCCGGCGTATCGCCGACCTGCGTGTAGAACACCAGCAACCGGTCGCCGCGAACCAATACCGCCGCATGGCGCATATCGGGATTGAACAGCGTGGGTCCGGTCTCGAATTCGCTCAAGCCCTCGCGAGACCGGTAGAAGACGCCCGGCATGGCGATTGCGTAGTGCCAGTCGCCGTATCGGAAGCCCCGCATATAGGGCGCGCCGAGGGTTTCCTCGCGCGCCTCGAAGCGCAGACCATCGCCGGATAGCGCTGCGCGCGTGAACTGCGGGCTGTGCCGGCCCATCGGCGTTTTGGCGCCGTGATAGTACATCCGGATGCGCCGCGCATCGCTGTCGACATGAACGTCCGGCGATGCGATATGGCCTTCGAAATGACTATCCGCCAAGGGCAGTACACCGGCCTCATGGGTGCGCCAGGGTCCCGCCAGGCTGTCGGCATAGGCAAGCCGTATGTAGTCACCGTTGTGATGTGCGAAATATAGATAGTAACGGCCGAGCGGATCGGGAACCCAATCGGGCACCTCGATGAGGGACGGCCCGTTCACGTTGTCGCCCATCCGCGAGTCCATGTTGGGCCGGATGATCGGTCCGTCGCCCAGCCGTTCGATCTCGATCTTCATGTCCTGTGCCAAGTGATTCGGGGTACGCCTACTCTACCCGGAATCTCGAAAGCATAGGAATCACCGGCAATCGCATTCTGGCCAAAGCCGAACGGCGGCGCCGATACCGCATGATTTTGGGCAGGTCGCCGAACCGGACCTGCCCAAGAACCACAGTCGAACTTTGCCGATCCCCAAGCCGAACCGCTTGGTTCGATGCATCGCACGCCGGCGCACTTCCCTGGTCGCCGCGTCGGCGTCGGGCCGAGCGTTCAACGCCGGATTGGCATCCTTATGCTTCAGGTATACGTAGAACCTGACCGGGATAGATCTTGTCCGGATCCGATAGCATCGGTTTATTTGCCTCGAAAATGACCGGGTATTTTCCGGCGTTGCCATACTGCGTCTTGGCAATCTGGGACAGCGTGTCCCCGCTCTTCACAGTGTAGAACACTGCCTGCGGCTCATTGCTTTCCACCTCGATGAGGGATTCGACCGACGCAACGCCCTTATTGTTGCCGATCGCCAGGACGATCTTTTCCATCTCTTCCTGCGACGAGACATGGCCGGTGACGATCGCCTTGTCGCCGTCGACATTGACCTCGATCCCGCTATCGTCCAGGCCCGCTTCCTTGACCGCTGATTTCAGTTTATCGGCATCCAGCTCGTCGTCGCCGATACCGATCATCTTTCCCGCTTCTTTGACGAAATCAAACAAACCCATTGCAATCTCTCCTCTGCAAGTTGCCATGCCCGCACCGCAAGCCCTGTGCCATGGGCGGCGACGTTAAGGGTCGATCGACGGATCAATTACCGCTCTCAACTCGGCTTGTTGATAAGTCCATACAGCGAAACCAGGAATTACAGGATCAATCCACACCGCCGGCACGACGCTGCGGATCCGGTTCGCGTGCTGCATCACTATCGGTGCGTCGGTTTACCTGCCGTCAGAGGTCCTGAACGCAGGATCTGTCTACAAATGTGTTGCATTTTGAGACTGGATGGAGCCCCGGCCGGCGGCTATCGGCTGACGGCGACGACAACCTCGTTTCGGCGGAAGAACGGTAACGTCCAAGGCGGGTCATAAAAGTAGACCACCGCGTCCGAAATCGGCCGCCACGACGTCGTTGAAAGCGCGCCCATCAGCTCGCGTTTCTTCTCGGCCACCGAGGCTTCGCCCCCGAGACCGCTGAAACGCAAAACGGCAACGGTTTGAACGGGCACGTCGATGATCTTCACCCGGTCGTTCAAGGGCTTCGGCGCTGTTTCGCGGGTGAATTTGGCCGGCAAGAAAAATCGCATATACACCTCATCATCGCCGGCCCGGGCGGATTCCACCGGCGTGGTCATCGCGATCTTCTCCGACGTGTCGGTGCTCTCGACCGGTACGGTCATCGCAATCTTCGAAGCGGTTTGGTTGCTGCCGGTGATGTAGTCGAACAACAACCGGAACGCCGCATCGCGCCCGTCATCCAGATCTTCGTTCTCCACACGGGCCTCGGCGGCGACGCGCGGTTGATAGGCGCGGACTTCGATCGCTTCGCCGAGACTTTCGGCGACCTCATAGCGCGGCTGCTCGTAGCCCGACCGATTGCCGAAAACCGAGCACCCGGCGAGCAGCAAGCCGCAGAAAACGAGGATGGATAGGTGTTTCATACGACCGTACTCCGCTCCCGAGGCAAACTGCGAATTTGGTTTTACCTATAGATAAATACGGACGCAGCGCCCCGGCGGATCACCAACGCCAGATGCGCGCCACCGGTTGGCCTCATTTGGATGGTGCCCCGAGTACTTCCAGCCACCCTTCGACGCGCCGCCCATTCGCCCCAAGATCGTACCGTCCATACCGGGACCGGCTGTAGATCGCGACCGTCGATCTCTCCCGGCCGGCCGCGATGACCTCGATATCGATGGTGTCCGGAAACCTGAAAATAAGGCTGCGCTGTACCGCGACGAATTGCGTATCGCCTTGCGAGATGATTTCAGTTCGCGGCGCTTTCGACAGAAGCGCATCCACCCGCCCCTTCAGCATCTTCACCGCCATCGAATACACCGGCGACACGCGATCGGGCGCCGCCCTTTTGCAATAACCCGCCGGGCAGACAAGATAATCGTTTGGCGAGTCACGGCGTTCTAATTCCTGGAATTTCACTGGCCCCGACCCACTGGTTTTTCGATCGTCCGTGTCCGCGGTCGCGGCGCACCCCGCAACCGACAAGACAACCACGGCGAGGATGAGTCTTAGATTCATATCCTGCTCATAGGCATACCCGCCACGGACAGTACATCAGTTCGATGCAACACCCTATCTCTTGATGTCATCTCCGCCGACGCAATGCGTGCCACGACAGCAGTCCGACCGTTCGTGAACGGGTTTTCGGCGTCACGGTGAAGCGGGAGGTTTCGCATCCGGGTTCTTGTGGAGCCGTTCGAGCCAAACGGACCAGACGATCGACAATACGGATAGGCCGAGGAACAGGGCGCTGAAGGGCGACGTGAAGAATATCGCCACATCCCCGTGGCTGGCGGTGAGAGCTACCCTCAGATGCTCCTCCAACTGCGGCCCGAGGACCAAGGCCAGGAGAAGCGGCACCACCGGCATGTCGAGCCAGCGCATCGCGAGCCCCACCAGCCCAAAGAAGAACATCACATAGACGTCGAAGAAGGAGTTCCGCAGCGCGAAGCTGCCGACGACGCAGAGCAACGCGATGGCCGGCATAAGCAGATGCCGCGGGAACGCCAGCACCTTCACCAGATACCGGATCGCCGCCAGGGCGATGAACAGGTTGAAGATGTTGGCCCAGAAGTAGGAAAAGATGATGCCGTAAGCGAAGTCCGCCCGTTCGATGAACAGCAACGGGCCCGGCGCCAAGCCGTGGATCAGCAATGCGCCGATCAGGATCGCCGTGACCGGATCGCCCGGAATGCCCAGCGTCATCATCGGGATCAGCGCACCGCCCGCTACCGCGTTATTGGCCGATTCGGGCGCCGCGACGCCTTCGATGCTGCCCTTGCCGAAGTCTTCCTTGTTGCGGCTCGCCTTCTTGGCGTAGTCGTAGGAAATAAAGGCCGCGATCGGTCCGCCCGCGCCGGGCAGGATCCCGAGGAAAGTGCCGGTCAGCGATCCGATCAACGCGGGTATCCGCACCTTCACCAGATCCGCAAGCTTCGGCAGCACGGAACCGAAGGCCGAGGCCGCGGCGCGGCTGACGATCAGCGCATCCGGCCGCAGATTGTCTATCAGTTGAGGAATCGCGAACAATCCGATCAGCGCGGTCAGAAAATGGATTCCGCCCAACAGGTTCGCATCACCGAATGTAAAGCGCGCCGTTGCCATCACCGGGTCCTGGCCGACCGTAACGATGGCGAGGCCCAGCATCGCGGACAGCAATCCCTTGATGAAGGACCGCGCGGCAAACCCGCAAATCGCCGTCAGCCCGAACAGGATGAGGCTGAACAGATCCGGCGCCCGGAACTCCAGGGCCAGACTGGCGAGGCTCGGCGCGATCAACAAGAGGCAGACGAAACTGACGATCCCGCCGGCAAAACTGGAACAGATGGCAATGCCGAGGGCACGGCCGCTCTCGCCTTTCTTGGCCAAGAGATATCCCTCGACTGCCGTCGCCGACGCCGAGGGCGTACCGGGAATGTTCAGCAGAATCGCGGAGAAGCTGCCGCCGGTCATCCCCGCGACGTAGAGTCCCAACAAAAGCGCGATCGACATACTGGGCTCGAGCACGAATGTCAGCGGCAGCAGGATGATGATCCCCGAGCTGATCGTCATGCCGGGAATCATACCGACGACCAGCCCGATCACCGCACCGGCGACGGTCGCCATGAGGCTCGACGGCATGATCGATTGGTGGAATCCGGCGAGGACGTCCGCATCCATCGTTCAGAACCCCAACGGCCCGCGGGGCAGTAAAATCTGAAAAACGCCGGTGAATAGGAAATAGAGACCTACGGGAATGACCAGCGCTCCGACGGCAATCCGAAGCGGGCTCCGCGCGCCATACAGGGCCATCAGCACCGCGAAGAAGGGAATGCTCGCCAACAGGAAACCGAGGAACGGAAAGCTCGCCAAATAAATCAGGAAGGCCAGAAGCGTAATCCATCCGATTCGGCTCGTCGCGCCTTCCACGGCGGCCTGGCCGTCGGACAGCCCGCGTATGCCGGTAATCAGCAGCGCGAGCGACAGGACCGCAATCACGGTTACGATCACAAACGGAAAGAAAGACGGCCCGGGCGTGTTCGGGATCGACCGGTCCGGCAGCTCACCCGACAGCACGGCATAGACGGCACTAAACGCAAGCAGAACGAGCGCCGCGATTACATTGCGCCGTGCCATCGGCATGATCTATCTCCCCCGGGTGACACGAACTCCCGGACCGCTAAGGCCCGGGAGAGTTCACATCGCTATTTCTTCTTGGATTGATAGAGTCCGGCACTCTGCATGATGCCCTTGATCTTGGCATCTTCCTTGGCAAGCAAGTCTTCGAACTTCTCGACAGGCAGCGGATCGACGGTGAAGCCCTTCTGGCTTGCAAGCTTCATGAAAGCTTCCGACTTCGCCGCCTTCGTCATGGCATCAGCCAGTTTCGCCTTGACCGCCGCCGGAGTCTTCTTCGGCACGGACAATCCGCGGAAGAGGTTTAGCGAAACGTCATACCCCAGTTCCTTGGCGGTCGGCACATCCGGAAATACCTTGGACCGGGACTCGGTCGCCATCGCCAGAAGCCGAAGCTTCTTGGCCTTTGTCAGCCGCACGGTGCCGGTCAACGGCGCAAACATTGCATCCGCCTCGCCGCTCAACACGGACGCGTTGCGCCGTTTGATGCCGACGGGCAGATGGGTCACCTTGCATTTTGCCGCGTCCATCAACTGGATCGCAGCCAGATGGGTGGCGCTGCCGGTTCCGGAGTTCGAGACCTTCAGCTTTCCAGGATTGGCTTTGCACTCTTTAATAAAGTCGGCGAAGGATTTCCAACGCGCATCGGCCTTGACGGCAAACGGCATCGGCTGCCATTCGACGCGGCCGATATGCGCCATGGCGCTATGTTTGAACGCGACATTGCCGATATTCGTCGTTGTCAGAATCGAGGTCGAATTCCAGCCGACCGTGTAACCATCGGGCGCGGCGTCCTTTACATGGGTATAAGTCCGGGCGCCGCCGCCACCGACCATGTTGACCGGCACCAACTTGACGCCAAGCACCTTGCCCATTTCCTTCGCGAGCAGTCGGCCTTCGATATCCGCGCCGCCGCCGGCGCCGAACGGGATGATGAATTGGATCGGCTTGCTCGGGAAGTTATCTGCGAGCGCCGGCCCGGCGACCATCGCCAACCCGAGGGCGATCGTTGCGGCCGTTGTCTTGAATCGAATTCTCATGAGTAATTCCTCCCTTGTTTTATCTTGTAGCGTTCGATGCCCGCCTGTTCGCTGGCGGGTCTTGTCCCCTAAGGCCGCCGTTCAAGCGTCCTCGCGCATCTTCACGACGACCTTGATCGCATCCTCGATCCGCTCGCGCGCGTATTTCAGCGCGGTCGGAACTTCGGCCAATGGGAAGGTATGCGTGTGGATTTTCGTCGCATCGAACACGCCCTGGCGCATAAACGCCTCGGCGCGATGGGTGGCGCTCTTCCCTTCGCCGCGAATCCCAAACACGTAGATGTTGTTGGTCACGATATGCTTCACGTCGACCGGCACATCCTCGCTCGGAAACGCCGCCAGGCAGACACGCCCACCACGATTGGTCATATGAAGGGCTTCGTTCACCGCGTTCGCAGCACCGGAACATTCCAGCACATAGTCCGTGCCGATGCCGCCCGTCAGCTCCCTCACCTTTTCGACCGGATCCTCGTTGCGCACATTGATCACGTGATCCGCGCCGAGTTCGGTGCCCATCTTCAACCGATTGTCCCGCGTACCCGTCAGAATGACCGGATAAGCGCCCAGCGCCTTGGCGACCGCGACCCCCATCAAGCCGATCGGACCGGGCCCGGTTACGACCACGGACTCACCCGCGACCAAACCGCCCAGTTCGGTAAGCCCGTACATGGCTGTTCCCGCGGTCACCACGAGCGTCGCCTCTTCGTCGCTCATGCTGTCGGCGATATGCACCAGCGTGTTGATGTTGTTGACCGCGTATTCGGCAAAGCCGCCGTCGGTCGTGAATCCGTTCGCGCGATGGCCCTTGTTCTGATCGCCGAAATTCTTGCCGTAGTTATGGCAGGACGTGTACATGCCCTGCCGGCAGCGCTTGCATTGGCCGCAGCCGGCATGAATTTCCACCGTCACCCGGTCGCCCACCTCGTATTCGTCGACGCCCTGGCCGAGCTTGACCACCGTGCCCATGTATTCGTGCCCCGGCGTCCAATTCTTGTTGTACGGCGGACCGCCTTCGATCATGGCGGGCGGACCGTGGCTGATGATTTCCAGATCCGTCGCACACACGGAGATGGCGTCGATCCGTACCAAGACCTCGGCCTTGTCCGGCTCTGGGACCGGTTTCTCGACGAGGCTCAACTCGTCGGGCCCGCCCAGGACCCATGCCTTCATCGTTTCGGGAACCGTATACTGATTATTGCCCGCGTTGCCTGACATCCTTCATGCCTCCTGGTGCTGGCGCGTTTTGCACGCGCATCGATTTTCCTTGGTTAAAATCAACTTTGCCGTAGCCCTTCCTGGGCCCCACCGAAGCGGGCCGATATGACCGATGCGGTCTCCATGACTTGCCGCCGCACAGCGGACAAGCGTTCGCCGTCTGCCCGCATTTGCGGCATCGAAACACTGATTGCGCCGACAACGGCGCCGCTGCTTTCCCGGATGGCGGCGCCAACGCAGACGACCCCCGATTGGTATTCTTCATCGTCGAGCGAATAGCCGTTTCGCCGGACGAGACGCAAATGCTCCATCAACTCCGCGATGGTCGGAATCGTTTTGTCGGTGAATTGCTTCAATCCGCCGTGCGCGATCACCCTGGCGATCTCCGCTTCCGGCAACCATGCCAGGATCGCTTTGCCCGCCGCCGTGGCATGGGCCGCGTCGGCCTCCATCGCGCCATCGAATCCGACACGGACCGGCAGTTTGGAATCGAGCTGCGCCAGCGTGACAAGGGTGACGCCCTGCATCACCGATAAATGCACGCTTTCGCGGGTCGCATCATTGAGGCGGCGCACCTCGGGCATCGCGATTTCGAGCAGATTGAATTTCTTGAGACGGCTATCGGATAGGTCCGTAACGCGCGGGCCGATAAAATAGCCGCGAGTGCGTGGCGACTGGCCCGCGAAGCCCCTTTTCACGAGAGTCGCGAGCAGATGATGGCACGTGGACGCGTTGAGACCGGCTTTCGACGCCACTTCGTTCAGAAGCATTTCGTCATCGCCGTCGGCAAGCAACTCGAGGATATGCAATGCCCGTTCGACGGACTGGACCGTACGCGGCTCCTTGACCGGCGCGCCGCCCCGTCCACTCCCGCTCGGGCGCAATTCCACTGCCGATTTTGGTTGAGAAATCACAACACCGGATTTTCACATTGTCAAAGCCAGAGAAAAATTTAACGAATCCGATCACAATGAGTCAAACTGATTTCGTAATGTCGAATATAATTTCATATTATCAAATTTGTATTTTGTCCTGTGGAAATTTGCTGCATTGGAAACCCCGGCTAATCACGCCGTCGGGCGCCATCGATCCCGAAAGCGCGAGACGCGGTACTCGACGATTTTTGGAATACAACGTCGGCCGAATGCCTAGCTTGGGCAATTCGAGCCAAACAGCCTTTCCCAGAGATCAAGGCCTTCGCCGCGACAGGCCGCCTGCTGTTCTCGTTCAAATCGGGGCGTACAGGCATCGGCACCCCGATACCAATCCGCGCGCGTTCCACGCTGGCCCCGCTCCAAAAGCCGCCGCCCATTGTGCTTACCCGCCAATTCCGCAATCCACATCGCCAGCCCCGCCATCGAATGCTGCCGAACCGGATTACCCGAATCGAAATCGAAGGCGACCTCGTGCTCATGCCGGTCCAGCGGGGTCGGCGAAGGCGATTCAGACAGAGAGCTTCCAAGGCTTGAATTTGTTCGTATGAATCGATTTGCCGCTGTTGTGTTCGTCCAATCGACGGTTCGGATCCGTTGTGACGCCCACATAGTGGCGATCAGGTTCGTTCAGGCTTCGAAGGATGTAGACGTACTGCATATGAGGTCCGCCTTCGCTAAAGCTACGGCGTGACATCCGCCTTCCATCTAACGCCGACGCAATCCCGCCGAAGCCTTGGCGAAGGGGGATGGCGGAGGGAGGGGGACTCGAACCCCCGCAACGCTGTTACACGTTGACGGATTAGCAATCCGCTGCATTACCGCTCTGCCATCCCTCCGCAGGATGGGCGGCCGCCAGGACGGCGGCGGGGCCGGTGGGCAAGCGATGTAACGTGCCGCCCCGTCCCTGTCAATGTCCGCCATGGCCGATCACGCGGAAACCGCCGGGATTTGTCGGGTGCCGGCTTTTCCGTCCCAATCCTTCGCAATCCGGCAGCGCGTAATTCAGTGGCCCCGAAACCGGATTTCTGATTGTTTAGCGGAACCACCGGCCTGCCGCGCCGCTCCGCGGCACCCGCCGCCCGCCCCCACCGTCAACCAGGGAAAATCCATGCGCCGCGAGTCCCCGATGCCTATGATTGCGCGGAAGGTCGCACAGCATAAGGCACAGGCCGTGGATACGCGCAGCAACCGGTGTCGCGGCACCGGCCCCGCCCCCGCCGGACATGGGTATGGACGCCGCCCGGCCTGACGCCATAACGCCCGGCCGCCGCTTCGTGCTGACGGTGGGGCTGATGCTGGCCACCGGGCTGCAGTTCATGGACGGCACGGTCGTGGCCATCGTGCTGAACCACATGCAGGGCAGCCTCTCGGCCACGCGCGACCAGATTTCCTGGGTCGCCACCGCCTATCTGGTCACCGCCGCGATGTTCATGCCGCTCGCCGGCTGGCTGGCGGGCTATATCGGGCGGCGGCGCATGCTGCTGTTCGGCGTTTTCGTCTACGGCATCCTGTCGGCGATCTGCGGCCTGACCGAAAATTTGGAACAGCTCATCCCGATCCGCGTGGTCCTGGGTCTGTGCGGCGCGATCCTGGTGCCGCTGTCGCAGGCGGCGATGCTGGACATCTACCCGCGGGAGAAGCACGGCATCGCACTCGGCCTGTGGGGCGTCGCGACCACGCTCGGCCCCGCGATCGCGCCGCTGATGGCCGGCTACCTGGCCGAGGTCTACAGCTGGCGCTACGCCTTCTATGCGGTGATGCCGTTCGGCTTCGTCTCGTTCCTGATCATGCTGCCGCTGCTGCCCGAAGGCGAGCGGCAGGAACGGCGCTTCGATTTCCTGGGCTTCTTCCTGCTGACCTTGTCGGTCGGCGCGCTGCAGCTCCTGATCAACCGGGGTGAACGCGAGGACTGGTTCTACTCGACGGAGATCATCGTCTATGCCGCGATTTCGATCGCCGGCATCTACATGTTCATCGTGCACACGAGCTTCGCGAAGCAACCCTTTCTGAACCTGTCGCTTTTGCGGAACAAGAACTACCTGGCCGGATTGCTGCTGGTGGCGCTATCGGGTCCGACGCAATTCGCCACCGTGCTCATCATGCCGATCCTGGTGCAAGTGGTGTACGGCTACCCGATCCTGACCACCGGCATCATCATGGCGCCGCGCGGTTTCGCCACCATCCTGTCGATGGCCATGGCCGGCTGGCTGACCACGCGGATGGACACGCGGGTCTTGATGATCTCCGGGTTCCTGATTCTCGTCGCGTCCAACTACGCAGTTGCCGTGTTCGGCACCGAGGTCGGGATGTGGGATGTGATCATCGCGTCCTTCGGCCAGGGATTCGGCATGGGCTTCACCATGGTGCCGCTCAGCGCCATCGCCTATTCGACGCTGACCTCGGCGCAGCGGCCCGAGGCAGCAGCCCTGTTCAACCTGACCCGCGGCATGAGCGGTGCGATGGCCGTGGCGCTGCTGATCGCGGTGCTGACCCGGTCCAGCCAGGTGACGCGCAGCGACTTGGTGGGCTTCGTGACGCCGCTGCGCGACGTGCTGCAAGACCCCACCACGCCGATCCTGTGGAGCATCGAATCCCTGCGCGGCCTCGCGGCGCTGGACAACGAACTGTCGCGGCAGGCGTTGCTGGTCGCCTTTCAGAACAGTTTCCTAATCATGGTGGTGGTGCCGATCATGGGAATCGTGCTGACCCTGATGCTCGGCAAACAGAAGACGAACTGACGGCCCGCTCGGGCCGCCAGCCCGCCGCTTTTCCCGGTCGGACGATCAGTCGACGGGTTGCGCCACGAACCGCATGTACGGTTTCGGCGCCCGCCAGCCGTCGGGATACTTCTTCTTCGCGTCGTCGTCGGAAACGGTGGGGACGATGATCACCTCGTCGCCCTGGTTCCAGTTCACCGGCGTCGCGACCGCGTGGTTCGCGGTGAGCTGCACGGAATCCAACACGCGCAGGATTTCGTCGAAGTTACGGCCCGTCGCCATCGGATAGGAGATGACGAGCTTCACCTTCTTGTCCGGTCCGACGATGAAGACATTCCGCACGGTTTGGTTGTCGGCGGCGGTACGGCCCTCAGAACTCTCGCCGGCACCGGCCGGCAGCATGCCGTAGGCCTTGGCCACGGCCAGGTCCTTGTCGCCGATCAGCGGATAGTTCGGCCGGTGGCCGGTCGCGTCCTCGATGTCCTGCACCCAGCGCTCATGGTCACCGACCGGATCGACGCTCAAGCCCATGATCTTGCAGTTCCGCTTCTCGAACTCCGGCTTCATCTTCGCCATGTAGCCGAGTTCGGTGGTGCAGACCGGGGTGAAATCCTTCGGATGCGAAAACAGCACGGCCCAGGAATCGCCGACCCAATCGTGAAAACCGATCGTGCCGTCCGTGGTCTCGGCCTGAAAATCAGGTGCGGTATCGCCAATTTGTAGCGTCATTGTTGTGCTCCCAAATGCCCATTGAAATGATGTATCGATCGCAAACTGCCGGGTTGGTCCCTCCATGCGTCGCGGCGCGCATGTTTAACCTACATTGGGATAAAATCCCGACGCGCAACCGGGCAGCTCGATCTTCAACGCTAAAACACTACACGGAATTACTGCGGCGATCGAAATCACAAAACCGTTTGATCGATTGCCGGCGCCCGCGCGCACGATGCTACAGTGCACCAACGACAACACCAACGCGGGAGGCAATACGATGGCAGCCTATGTGATCGCCCAAATCAGCATCCACGACCCCACGACATTCAAGCGGTATCAGGCGGAGGTACCGGACACGATCGAACGGTACGGCGGCAAGTATCTCGTGCGTGGCGGCGACGTGACACCGCAGGAGGGCAACTGGACGCCGGACCGCGTCGTCGTGCTGGAATTCCCCAACATGGCGACGCTGAAGAAGTGGTACGACTCGGACGACTATCAGGCGATCATCAAATACCGCACCGACGCCGCCGACGGCGACATGATCTTTGTCGAAGGGGTTTGACGACTAGCGCCGCCTAATGCGGCGTGCCCTGGTCGAACAAGGGCACGCTGCGATCGCGGAACGGGATGACCAGGAGCGCGCCGGCGGCGAACCCGCCGATATGCGCCCACCACGCGACCTGTCCGCCACCGCCGGCCCAGACGCTGAACACCTGGAACCCGAGCCACAGCGCCAGCACGAAATGCGCCGACACATAGAGCGGGAACCATTTCAGCACGATCACCAGCACCTTCACCTTCGGGTGCAGCATCAAATAGGCGCCCATGACACCGGCCACCGCGCCGCTCGCGCCGATGGTCGGCGACTTGAGATCCGGCAGCATGAGCGCATGCGCGTAACCCGCCGCCGCACCGCACAACAAATAGAACAGCAGGAACTTCCAATGCCCCATCGAGTCTTCGATATTGTCGCCGAAGACCCACAGGAACAGCATGTTGCCCAACAGGTGCCACCAATCCGCATGCAGGAAGATCGAGGTCAGCAGCGTCAACTCGGCGGTAATTGGAAACAGCCGCGGGTCGAGCTCGTCCGGGCCGACCAGCACCGACGGAATCACGCCATAGACCAGCACCGCCCGCTCCACCATTGCGCCCGATAAGCTGGCTTGCCACAGGAAAACCAGCACGGTTACGACCATGATCCCGATCGTCATGAACTGATACGGGATGATCCGCAGCGGATTCCGGTCGAAGATGGGAAACAGCATGTTTACCGGCTCACGCGACCGCCGATTTCGGGTCGCCGCCGCGCGGCAGCTTGTCCCGGCCCCAGTTGATCAATCCACCCGATACCAGGATTTCGATCTGGCGTGGCGTCAACGCGTGTTCGACCGCGATCTCACCCTTTCCTGTGACGGCAAGCGTGAATCGCTGTTGCGCCGGCAGCAGATCATGCACGCCGTCCAATGCCAGGACATCGCCCTGGTCCAGCCGGTCATAGTCCGCCGGTTCGGCGAAGGTCAGCGGCAGAACGCCCGCGTTGATCAGGTTCTGCCAATAGATGCGGGCAAAACTCTTGGCGAGCACGATCTTCGCGCCGAGATACTGCGGGCACAGCACCGCATGAACCCGGCTAGATCCCTGTCCAAAGTTCTCGCCGCCGAGGATGAGATGTCCCGACGTGTCCTTCACCGCCATCGCCCGGTCGGCATAGGTTTCGTCGTCCCGCATCAAGGTGAATTCGGCGGTCTTTTGCACATTGCTGCGGTACGGCAATATCTGCGCGCCCGCCGGCGCGATCGCATCGGTCGAGACGTCGTCGCCGAGCTTGATGAGGATCGGCGCCGCCACATCGCCGGGAAACGGATCGATCAGCGGCAGCGACGCCGTATGCGCACCCTTCTCGATCGCGACCGTGCGTGCCTCTTCCACCGGCACGGGCGCGATCAACGCCTTGTCGAGCCGGATCGGATCGGTCGGCGGCGTGACCTCGGGATAGGGCATATCCAGGTCGCGCGGATCGGTGATCACCCCGGTTAGCGCAGCGGCGGCGGCGGTTTCCGGACTGCACAGGAAGACCCGGTCTTCCTTCACCCCGGACCGGCCGTCGAAGTTGCGCGGTGTCGTGCGCAGCGAATTCTTGCCGGCCGCCGGGGACTGTCCCATCCCATGGCAACCGTTGCAGCCGGCCTGATGCAGGCGCGCCCCGGCTTGGATGAAGTTGGCGAGCAGGCCCTCGTTCATCAAATTCGCCAACATCTCGCGCGAACTCGGATTGATGTCGAAGGACACGCCGGGCGCGACCTGCCGCCCTTCGACCATCTGCGCGGCGACCGCGAAATCGCGGTATCCGGGGTTGGCGGAAGAGCCTATATAGGCCTGATAAACGGGCTCGCCGGCAATCTCCCGCACCGGCACCACATTGCCGGGACTGGTAGGTTTGGCGATCAGCGGCTCCAGACTCGAGAGGTCGATCTCCTCATGCACGTCGTAGCTCGCGCCCTCGTCCGCTAGGATCTCGGTCCAGTCGTCCTCGCGCCCGACCAACCGCAGGAAGTCGAGCGCCGCACCGTCGGATGGAAACACGCTGGTGGTCGCCCCCAGTTCGGCGCCCATGTTGGCGATGACGTGCCGGTCCATCGCGCTGAGGCAATCCAATCCGGGTCCGTAATATTCGATCACCCGGCCCAGGCCGCCGGTCACGCCGTGGCGGCGCAGCATTTCCAGGATCACGTCCTTGGCGCTGACCCAGTCGGGCAGGCTGCCGGTCAGTTTCACGCCCCAAACTTCCGGCATGCGGATGTACACCGGCATCCCGGCGAGCGACATGGCGACCTCGATGCTGCCCGCGCCCATGCCGATCATGCCGAGCGACCCTGCGGCGCAGCTATGGCTGTCCGACCCAAGCAAAAGCGCCCCCGGCTTGCCGAGACGTTCCATGTGCACCGGGTGGCTGATGCCGTTGCCCGGCGGGCTGAAATACATCCCGAACCGCGCCGCCGCCGTCCGCAGGAAGGTGTGGTCGTCCGCGTTCTTGTTGTCGGTCTGCAGCAGGTTGTGATCGACATACTGGCAGGCGGCGTCGGTCCGAACCCGATCGATATCCATCGCCTCCAATGCGAGCATGCTGAGCGTGCCCAACGCATCCTGCAGCAAGCCCTGGTCGACCCGCAGGCCGATTTCAGCGCCCGGCGTCATCTCGCCGGAGACGAGATGCGCTTCGATCAATTTTTCCGCGACGTTGCGCGCCGTCTTGTTGGTCATGCTTTCCTCCGCTCTGCGCCGCTAGGCGTTTTGATGCGCCTTATACTGCGCGTCGCCGAACATCCATTTGCGCTCTTCCTCGGACATCCCGGCATTGGCCGGGCGCTGATGCTCGACCAGCACCTCGGCGCCGCGCTGCACCGCCGGCCGGTCGGCCACCGCATCGAACCACCGTTTGACGTTCGCAAAATCGTTGATGTCCTGACCTTGTTTATGCAGGTTCCGCAGCCAGGGCCATGTCGCGATGTCGGCAATCGTATAGGCGTCGCCCGCCAGATAGTCGGCCGTGCCGAGCCGCTTATTGAGCACGCTGAGAAGCCGGCCCGCCTCCTTCGTGTAGCGCTCGGCCGAATAGACGTGCTGTTCTTCCGCGTAGCCCCGGAAATGGTTGGCCTGTCCGAACATCGGCCCGACACCGCCCATCTGGAACATCAACCATTGCATGGCGTGGTAGCGCGGCTCGCCCGCCGCCGGCAGCAGGTCGCTGCCGGTCTTCTCGGCGAGATAGAACAGGATCGCGCCGCTCTCGAACAGGCTCATCGGCTGGCCGCCGGGGCCGTCCTGGTCGATGATCGCCGGGATCCGGTGGTTCGGGTTGATCTTCAGGAAATGGTCCTGGAACTGCTCGCCCTTGCCGATGGCAATCGGGTGCACGGTGTAGTCGAGCCCCACCTCTTCCAGCATGATGTGGACCTTATGCCCGTTCGGCGTCGGCCATGTGTAAACGTCGATCATGAGCACCCTCTTACCTAGTCAAGACGATAGGCGGCGAATTCTGGGATATACTTCTTCATCGCCGGGGCTTGTACAAGCGCGCACCACGGAATGTGATCTGGGGAATGCGGTCCGGCGGATTTTAACACGATAGACCCGCCAGGAGAGAAACCCATGCTGCCGTCCCTCGACCGCTTTCCCTATTCGCCGATCCGCGAACGTCCCGACTTCACCTGGCCCGGCGGCAAGCGGGTCGCGGTCCATATCGCCATCAACCTCGAGCATTTCATCTTCGGCGGCGGCGGGGTCAACCTGGACCGCGAAACCCCGCCGCCGAACCACCGCAGCTACCTTTGGCGGGAATACGGCAACCGGGTCGGGATCTGGCGCCTCTTGGACCTGTTCGACGAACTCGAAATCCCCATGGGCGTGATCGCGAACAGCGCGATCTACGAACATTGCCCCGACGTGATGGACGCCTTCCGCGCCCGGGGCGACGAGGTGATTGGCCACGGCAAGACCAACTCGAAGCCGCAATCGGAAATGGACGAATCCGAGGAATCCGCGATGATCGCGGAGGCGACGAAAATCATTGCCGACGCCGAGGGCGAGATGCCGCTCGGCTGGCTCAGCCCCTATCTCATGCCGTCCAACGTGACGCCCGATTTGTTGAAGGAAGCTGGCTACACCTATTTCCTCGACTGGGGCTTGTGCGACGATCAGCCATTCTGGTCGCGCACGCGGTCCGGTCCGCTGCTCAGCGTGCCCTACACCATCGAGTTGAACGACCAACCGGCGATGATCTACCGGCGCGACCGGCCCCGCGACTTCGCCGAAATGTCGATCGATCACGTCGACGAGCATATCCGCGGCGCAAAATCCTTTTCGACCGTCTGCGTGATTTCGCTGCACAGCTTCATCGTCGGCCAGCCCTTTCGACTCGGGCACCTGCGGCGGGTGCTGGACCACATAAAGACTCGGGAGTCGGAGATTTGGCTGACCCGGCCCGGCGAGATCGCGAAACACTATATGGCGCTGCCCGACGACGCTCAGCTGAAGGCGGAATAGTTTACAATCTCAACGGACTAGCGCATTTTCCTAAGAGTATTTCCCCGATTCCCACGCCGGCCCGGCGGGCGATTTTCGTCGCATAACAATTCACCCGCCGCGTCGGCTGGTGTAGTCTTGGCGGTTCATGCCTCACTTTTCCGAGGGGAAGTTCCATCACGAAGCCCTTCACCGAGGACGAGCAGCAGCGCTTCCGCAATCTGCTCGAACTCGCGAACAGCAGCGCGTACCAAGGGGAACGCGACAACGCGATGGCCGCCGCCGAGCGGTTGGCCAAACGCCATGGCATGACGATCGAGGAAGCGGCCGCCGGCGGCATGCAAGCGCCGCGGCCCGAATACGACCGGCAGAGCCCCGGCGTCGCGCAAGAGCGCGAATTCGCGCATGTCGTCCACCTGATGGATTACCAGATCCAACTCGATAAGGCCCGCATCGCCGAAGCGACCGAACGCGCGGTCGAACGCGGCCTAAACCTCGAGCCGCACCCGGCCAAAACCCGGCCGAAGCCGATCCGTAATTGGCAGACGTCCCGGAGTCAGCGGCGCATGAATCCGCACCGGCACGCCCATGTCCTGCTGACGGAGACGTCGATGCCGATCGAGGAAATCGCCAGTCTTACAGGGCTGGATGTATATAAGATCGCGGGAATGAAACTAAAACTCCGCGAACAGGGCAAAGGCCGCAAGGCCGGCTGACGCGGGTCCGGCCGCTCACGTCTAACCCGGCTGTTCGCTCTGCGGCGACGAATTCAGCGTCAGACCTGACAGGGGAGCAGCATGCCGAAGAAGATCATCGCAAATGTCGACCGGTTGAACCGGTTCATGGACGAGAACGACCTGGCCGCGGTGGTCGCCCGGTCGGGACGCAACTTCACCTACCTTTCGGGCCTCGCCTACCCCGGCACCCTGGCGCGGCTGATGGATCTGACCGATTCGGACCGCGGTGTCATGGTTCTCTGGCCGCGGGAGGGCGAGCCGGTGATCATCGTGAACGCCACCGCCGCCGGGCTGGCCGGGCGCGATTCATGGATCGAACGCCAAGTCCTCTACGAAGGCTACGTGGAATCGCCTTACGCCCGATTGGCCGAGGTTTTGCGCGAGGAGGGTCTGGCCAACGCCCGGGTCGGTTTCGAGCGAGACTACATCAGCGCGCGGGATTGGGATTTGGTGCAGACCGCCGCACCCAGCCTCGACATGGTCGATTGCACCGCGATCATGGACCAGGTCCGGTGGATCAAGACCGATGGGGAGATCGAGCGCCTGAAGCGCGGCGCGGATCTGCTGGACGACGTCTACCTCGATGTCTTTCCACAACTGCGGGTCGGCGATACGGAACGGTCGGCCCACAGCCGGATTATCGCCGGGTGCCTCGACCGAGGCTGCAACTGGGCGCACGGCATCCTGAACGCCAGCTCAAACACGATCCCGTATGCCGGGGAAAGCGATGTCGTGTTCCAAGCCGGCGACGTCATGCGGACGGATTACGTCGCCTATCTCGATGGGTATCCGGGCCATCAGTCGCGCAACCTGGTCTTCGGCGAACCGACGCAAGCCCAGCAGGACGAATACCGCGCGATCCGCGACATCTATCGCGGGGCGATCGACATGTGCCGGCCGGGTGCGCGGGTCGGCGACATCTACGACGAAATCGTCAAGGCTTTCACCGACGGCGGCTGGAAATTCGAATCGCTTTTGATCGGGCACAGCGTCGGCGCGTGGTGGCACCAGCAGGAACCGATCTTGCGGCGGGGCAGCGACATCATCCTCGAAGACGGCATGGTGCTGGCGCTGGAGCCGCATATCGGTTACTGGCACATCCAGGATATGATCGTCGTACGGCCCAACGGTCCGCATCTCATCTCAGACAAGATGTCGACCGACGAGCCTTTCGTGGTCGCGTGAACGGCGTGCGAAGCGAGCGTCAGTCCTCGACCGAGCGAATCTGGGTTTCCGGCTTCAAACCGGCGCGCTTCTTCTGATCCGACCGGCGCCCGTTCTCCAGATAATCGCCCGCCACCGCACGCGCCGCGGTCTCGTCCCAACCCTCGGTCCAGTCGCCCAGCGAATAACCGTGCCAGGGTTCCTGCGGCGTCAGCTTCGGCAGGCCTAGCTCCTCCCAGATCTCCTTCGCCTCTTCCATGAACTGACGCTTCGGCAAAGCCAGCGGCGGCATGTCCTCTTTCAGGGTGGCGTCGATCAGCATGGTCGCGTCCTCGCCGCCACCCCGGTCGGATTTCGGGCCGTGTCCCAGGATGCGATGCGGCAGGATTTGGACGTCCATACCCGGGTTCGCGCGATGCGCCAGCGCCCAGAACACCGCGTCGCCGTTATCCGGATCGATATCCTCGTTGACCGCGATGACGTATTTGCCGACCGCCGACTGCAGCATCGACGCGCCGGTCAACGCACGCCATATTTCGGTCCGCGGCACCCCGCGTTCGAACTGGATGAACAAGACCTTGCGGAGATTGGTCAGCGGCTCGTGCATCGAGACCTTCTTGACGCCCTTGATCGACAACGTGTCGCGCAGATGGGACAGGAACAGCGGCTCATAGGCGACGCGTTTGATGACGCTGGATTCACTTGGCGTGACCTGCGAGATGATCGACGGAATGATCGCCTTCTCGCGCCGCGTGATCGCCGTCACCTGCATGCGCATGTTGTAGGCTTCGAGCGCGATGTGGCCGTGCGATTCGCCGAACGGCGCTTCCGGTTCGAGATATTCGGTATCGATCACGCCTTCGACGATCAACTCCGACTCCGCCGGCACGAACAAGTCGACCGTCCGGGCTTTCACCATGTTGATCGGTTCCCCGACCAGCCCGCCGGCCACCGCCAGTTCCTCCTGGCCGATGCGCAATTTTTGCGGCGCGGTGTAGACGACCGCGGGCGGCGCCCCCACGACGACGGCGATCGGCATGGGCTCGCCGCGTTCCTGATATTTCTGCCAATGGAGATACCCTTCGGCGCCGCCGGGACGGGTCGCCATCCGGACGACGCACCGGTCTGGCGCCTTCAGCGCCACCCGATACGTTCCCATGTTCTGGGTGCCGCTCTCCGGATCGCGCGTGACGCAGGCCGTCATCGTCAGGTAGGGCGCGGCATCGAAACCCGGCGTGGAAATGGGCATCGGGAGACTATCCATCCCCTTTCCCAAGCCGACCAGGTCTTCGCCCGTCAGGACGACATCGTGGCAAGGCGCCGTGTCAACCTCGCGCGGTGCGATTGGGTTTGCGATCGCCTTGTCCCATAACGGTCCGATCTCATCACGCTCGGCCCGCATCCCGAGGCAATAGATCGCGGGATTGGCCGCCAAGCCGCCGACCAGCACCGGGAGATCGAAGGCGCGGCCCTTGGCGTCGACGATATTGGTGAACAAGAAGGCCTTGCGCTCCGCTTCCGGAATGCCGCCGCGAAACTGCCAGCGCACAAGCGCGTGCAGATGCGCGTCCTTGTTGATCGGACGGTCGATACGGACGAGCAATCCCGCCTCGTCCAACGCCGCCATGTGTTGCTGCAAATCGCGATAGCCGCGCGATCCCGGCGCAGACGAATCCGCCATCGTGTCCTCACCGACTGTTTTTGTTGTCCGACATTGTAGCGGAAATCGCACCCGCGCATGCAAATGGCTCGGTCCGCCAAGACGGCGCCGGTCGGTTCGCGTGGCGATATTGTAGGGAGATACAGTCGCGCGCGGCGGCGGGATCTTCAGTTAGATTTGGTTCGACTGACGTAACAGCCATCCTGGACGCCGTCGAAATACTCGCTAATCCCCGGATGCATAATCGGCTCGTCACTGTCGTCGGTCAGCAAGTTCTGTTCCGAGACATAGGCGATATAGGTCGTCTTGTCCTGGCTCTCCGCCAAAAGATGGTAGAAAGGTTGGTCTTTGCGCGGCCGCGATTCCTTCGGAATGCTTTCGTACCACTCTTCGGTGTTGCCAAACTCCGGATCGACATCGAAGATGATTCCCCGGAACCCGTATTTCTTATGGCAGACGATCTGCCCGATCTGGAACCGCGCTGTCGCGTTCAGCATTTAGCCTCTCCGTCTCACTCTCTTCTTCGTATTCACCGCCAGCCGGAAACTCGTTTCTGCGCCTGTTCCCGTTCCCCGCGATGCGCCATCACTGCCAAATGCCTCCCGGGCGTGACGGTCGTTCTGCGATCCTTAGCGAATCCAGAGGTTTTACGAAGCAGTCCCCTCGACGAAACTCTCCCGCTACTACGATCGTTGTCATAGTGCCGAAGCGGTTCCCGTGGAGGAAGAGGCAAATGCGGGTTGGCGCCGTCGAAATTGGGCTAATGGTTCGGAAGGGCCGCCATCCATGTGATTTGCCCCAAACGCGCTTTGTAACCTTCTTGATTCGTCTCCAATACATTCGAATCAGGCATAGTTTCCTCATCGGCCTACCCTGTGGTCAAGACGGCGGGGCAATTCGGCGCTAGATTGGCGCAAAAGTGTTGCCAACAGCACACGCACTGTGTTTCCGATTGGGTCACGAATCCCCGACGCGCAACGCCAAAGCGTAACGGGACGTTCGACCCTCCAAGTCCTAAGACCGATCGATTGAAATAACGAGTTAAAAACACTCTCTAAGTAAATGGAAAATAATAATAAATCCGCCAACAAGCGAATCGCCATTATCGGTGCGGGCGCGTCGGGTATTTGCGCCGCGAAATACCTTTTGGAAGCAGGTTTCGAGGTCACGATCTTCGAAATCGGTACCCAGATCGGCGGGCTCTGGTGCTACCAAAACGACAATGGACGGTCATCCTGTTACCGGACATTGCATATCAACACGTCGCGCGGCGTAACCCATTTTCACGATTTCGACTTTGAGGAGTCGGTGCAAGCCTTTCCGGACCATCGCGACATGCATGCCTACCTCGTCCGGTATGCCGACCATTTCGGGGTGACGCCCCGGATACGGTTCGAAACCCCGGTTGCCGATTTGCGGCCGATTTTCGAGCCGGGCCGCGACGACCCGCAATGGGAGATCGAGACCGCATCCGGCGAAATCCGACAGTTCGACACTGCGATCGTCTGTACCGGCCACCTCACGAAGCCGTTGCACGTCCCGATGTTCCGGGACGATTTCGCCGGCGATTACGTTCACTCGCACTATTATCGCGAGCCGGAGGATTTCGTCGGCAAACGAATTTGCGTCGTCGGCGTCGGCAACAGCGGTTGCGACATCGTCAGCGACATCTGCGTCACCTCGCCGCGAACGGTACTGGTGGCACGGTCGGGCGTGTTGGTTTTGCCGAAGCTGTTTCTCGGATTGCCCTTCACCGACATCACGAACGAATTGCAGCGCGATTGGATCCCGGATTGGGTGCGCACGCCGCTGATCCGGTTCATGACATGGGTCGTGCATGGCGACATGAGAAAACTCGGCTTCAAGCCGCCGGATGCCCGGGCCCATGTCACCAGTAACGCGACGGTCGTCAATCACATCGCCTACCGCCGCATCGAGGTGAAGCAGGGCATCGAGAAGATCGACGGCAAGCGAATCCATTTCGCGGACGGCACATCCGACGAATTCGATACGCTGATCGCGGCCACGGGCTATCTGATCGACCTGCCCTTCCTGTCGGACGACGTTGTGCCGATCAACGACAACACCATCGACCTGTATCAGCGGATCGCACCACCCGATTGGCCGGGCCTGTACTTCATGGGCATGTTCAACACCAATACCGCGCTGAACATGATCTTCGAATACCAGGCACGCTGGATCCGCGACATCGAACAGGGCGACGCCGTGCTGCCGCCCGCCAGGGAAATGCGTGCGGCCATCAACGACCAAAAACAGTGGGTGCAGCGGACCTACAAGGCCTCGCCGCGTCACACGATCGAAGAAGAGGTCGTGCCTTACCGCAAGAGCCTGCGCCGGTCGATGCGCCGCATGCGGCATCTTGCCAAACGCCGCGTGCCAGCGGCCGGATAGAATCTTCGGTCAGTCGCGGCCCGGGAACAGCGTATCGGAGACCGACCGCGGGTCGCGGACCGACCAAGTGCCCTGCTCCACCTTCGCCAGGAATTCCCGCACCGCACCGTTGAAGGCGTCCGGTTCCTCCAAGTTGCAGGCATGCCCGGTCTTGGGGATGACGACGAGCCCCGCCCCCGGGATCGCACGCTTGAGATACAGGTTCGCGTCGAGGCAAGGCTCGTCCTCATCGCCCGTCACCAGCAGCGACGGGGTGGTCATCTCGCGCAGTTGCGGTTCCAGGTCGTAGAGCGACGGTCGAACCGCCTGGACGCCGCGCAAGGTATTCGCCGAGCCGGTCGCCGAATGCGAACAAAGCTGTTCCATGAATTCCGCATACCCGCGCGGGTCCTTGTTCTCGAACTGCACCCGCGTCGGACCAGCACCGTACACCTTCCCCATGGCCTCCATGCCATCGCGCTCCAACTTGTCCGCGGCGGCTTCGGTTTCCGACTTGAATTGCTCGCGGTGCTCCCGGTTGGCGCCGTAGCCGCACCCGGCGATCACGAGGCTCGCCGCCATCTCCGGATAGCGCATACCGAAATGCGCCGCCGCGAAGCCACCCATGCTCAAACCGATGACATGCGCTTTGTCGACGCCGACCGCCCGCATCACCGCCGCGATATCGTCCGTCGCGATATCCTGACTATAGAGCGACCGGTCCTCCGGCACGTCGGACGGTGGATAGCCACGGGCGTTGTAGGTGATGCAGCGGTACAGCCGCGAGAAGTATCGCACCTGCGGCTCCCAACTGCGCGCATCGCCGGCGAACTCATGGACGAAGACAATTGGAAACCCGGTGCCGGTCTCCTCGAAGTGAAGCTTCGCGCCTTGCGCTTCCGCATACGGCATCCTGTTCTCCCTTGGCGTTGCGGGCCGGCCGTACCGAAAATCCGCATCGAATTTACGGGACCGCATTTTCAATTATGCTAGATTTTCTAACACGGAAAGGGAACGGGGAGCGAGACACACACCATGGCACGCATTGGCATTGCTGGGTTCCAGCACGAAACGAACACCTTCGCACCGGTCAAAGCCGACTTGGAAGAATTCGAGAATATCGCCGGCGCGCCGCAAGTTCCGCGCGGAGACGAACTCTTCGAAGAGATGAAGGGGCTGAACACCTCGATTAGCGGCTTCATCGACGAAGCGCGGAAACAGGGACATGAGTTGATCCCCTCGCTGTGGGCATCGGCAACACCGTCCGCCCATGTGACGGACCGTGCCTTCGATACCCTGACCGGGCATATCGTCGACGACATCGAGGCCGCCGGCGCGCTCGACGGGGTCTATCTTTGTCTGCACGGGGCCATGGTGACCGAGAGCTATCAGGACGGCGAAGGGGAAATCTTGCGCCGCGTCCGCAATGCCATCGGCCCGGACATCCCGCTCGTCGCCTCGCTCGACCTGCACAGCAACACGACGCAGCAAATGGTCGATCTGGCGTCGGTGCTGGTCGCCTACCGGACCTATCCGCATGTGGACCAGGCGGAGACCGGCCAGCGCGCGGCGATCATGCTCGACCGCATTCTCAAGGACGGGACCTTGCCGTCGAAATCCTTCCGGCGTCCGCCCTTCCTGATTCCCCTGGTCTGGCAATGTTCCATGATGGAACCGGCCGCCTCGATCTACGAGCGCATGCGGGCCATGGAGCGGGTGAACCCGTCGCTGCCCTCGCTGTCCTTCACGCCGGGCTTCCCGGCCGCCGACATCGCCGAATGCGGCCCCGCCGTGCTGGCCTACGGCACGTCGCCGCAGGTCGCGGACGAAGCCGCGGACGAATTGTGCCGCATGGTCACCAACGCGGAAGGCGATTTTGCGGGAACTCTATTCGAGCCGGATGCCGGCGTTCTGGAGGCGCAGAAACTCTATGCCGGAAAGCCGGTCGTTCTGGCGGATACGCAGGACAACCCGGGTGCCGGCGGCCCTTCCGATACCGTCGGTCTGCTAGAGGCATTGGTCCGCAACGACGCGCAAGATGCCGTATTCGCCACCGTTTACGATCCGGATGCCGCGAAATCCGCCCACGCGGCCGGCGTCGGTGCGGCCGTCAGCCTCGCCATCGGCGCGACGTCCGGCATGCCGGGACACCAGCCTTTCCACGGCGATTTCACGGTGGAGACGCTCACCGACGGGCAGTTCATCGGCACCGGCCCGATGAAACGCGGCGTCAAGTACCGCATGGGGCCGACCGCCGTCCTGCGGATCGGCGGCGTCCAGGTCATCGTCACCAGCGGCAAGACACAGGTGAACGATCAGTCGATCATCCGTCACACCGGGATCGAGCTGGAAGAACTGAAGATCATCGCGCTGAAGAGTTCGGTCCACTTCCGGGCCGATTTTCACGAACTCGCCGGCGACATTCTCGTCGTCGTCGCGCCCGGACCGAATGTCGCGGATCACCTTCAACTCGACTACAAGAACCTGCGGTCCGGCATCCGCCTGACCCCGCTCGGACCCGAACATGCGCCCTAGGTGACTAATTCGGCAACGCGAAGGAATTGACCGGCAGATGAAACTCGGGGTCGTTTTCCCGCAGCTCGATATCGGCGAAGATCCGATCGCCATTCGCGACTTTGCCCAAGCGGCGGAAGCGTTGGGATACACGCATATCCTCGCCTTCGATCACGTGCTCGGCATGAACGCGGCGAGTCGTCCCGGATGGAAGGGCTACTACGATCACCGGGACATGTTCCACGAACCTTTCGTGCTGTTCGGCTATCTGGCGGGACTGACGGAGCGCATCGGCTTCCTCACCGGCATTATCGTCCTGCCGCAGCGGCAGACGCCGCTGGTCGCGAAACAGGCGGCCCAGGTCGATGTCCTGAGCGGCGGCCGATTGCGCCTCGGCGTCGGAATCGGCTGGAACGCCGACGAATTCGCGGGCATGGGAGAGAATTTCCGAAACCGCGGCCGCCGCATCGAAGAGCAGATTACCCTGCTGCGGAAACTCTGGACCGAGGAACTCGTCACTTTCGACGGCGAATGGCACAGAATCGTCGATGCCGGGATCAACCCCCTCCCCGTGCAGCGCCCGATCCCGATCTGGATCGGCGGCGGCGCCGAGCCCGTCATCGAACGCATCGGCCGGATGGGAGATGGCTGGCTGCCGCAATTCCCCTCGATGGATCCGGTACTGTCCCGTACAGGTTCGCAGCCCCGCCGTCACGAGCCGCCGGAAGAGCTGATCGAACGAATGCACGGTTATGCGCGGGAAGCCGGCCGCGACCCGGCCGACATCGGTATCGAAGGACGGTCATCGATCGCCGGGCAAACGCCCGAAGAATGGATCGCCGTCCATGATCGGTGGAAAAGCATCGGCGCGACGCATCTGTCGGTCAATACGATGCGCGCCGACCTAACGGGACCCGACGCCCAGATCGAGGCCATCCGGCGGTACAGGGAAGCCGTCGACGGCGCGTAATGTCAACGGGCGCTGTTCGGCACGCGCCAGACGTAAAATGCGGTCGCGGCGTAATTCCAAACCGTGCTGACCAACACGCCCGCGAGACCGGAAAGTATCCAGCGCGCGCCTTCACCGTGCAGATAGGAGGCGACACCCACATTCGCCGCCGCGCCGACGCTGCACGCCAGACAGAATAGGAACAACCCGCGGACCCACGCCAATCCGGACAGTTTGCTTTCGCGATAGGTGATCAGGTTGTTGAGGGTGAAGTTGCCGACCATCGCAACGCCGGTTGCGATCGCCTGACTCACGGCAAAGCCGACACCCGACACTTGAAACAGACCCCAAAGGGTCAGCATGTGCACCAGGAGTCCACTGCCACCGATCAAACAGAAATAAACGAACCGAGGCGGTACGAGGCGCCCGATCCGCTTCTGCAGCAACATCGTGATGAAATCGAGCGCGACCATGCCGTCGACTTTGGTCTCTCCGGCCTTTCGCGACCGGAACTCGTAGGGGAACTCGCGCACCCGCAAGGGCGGGTCCGCCGACGCAAAGAGGTCCAGTAATATTTTGAATCCGACGCCGGACAACTTCGGCGCCAGGCGGAGAAATGTCTCGCGCTCGATCGAGAAGAATCCGCTCATCGGATCGCTCAGCTCGACTTGCAAAACGCGCTTCGCCAACCCGGTAGAAGCGCGGCTCAATTGTTCGCGCCGGGCATCCCAGTCGCCGGTCCCGCCGCCGGCCGCGTAGCGCGTGGCGACAACGATGTCGACCTCGCCCGATTGCAGTGCGTCGAACATTTTCGGCAGCAGCGTCTCATCGTGCTGCAGATCACCGTCCATGACAGCCAAGTATTTTGCCGAACTCGACAGCATTCCTTCGATACACGCGGAGGAAAGACCGCGCCGGCCCAATCGCTGAATACATCGGACCCGGCCGTCGGTCGCAGCCAGTTCGCGCACCGCGCGGGCGGTGCCATCCGGCGAGTTGTCGTCGACGAAGATCAGCTCCCAGCGGACACCCGCCATCGCCGATGTAACGAGCCGAACGAGCTCCGTAACGTTTTCCTTCTCATTGAAGGTGGGAATAACGATGGATATTTCCGGAACCGTCGACGGTCGGTCCGCCGCATGGGGATCTTCAGATAGTCTCGCGTCCATTACCAACTCAACCCAATCTATTGCACAAGGTCATGAGCCGGCGCACGC
This sequence comes from Alphaproteobacteria bacterium, assembly GCA_965228425.1. Classification (GTDB taxonomy): domain Bacteria; phylum Pseudomonadota; class Alphaproteobacteria; order UBA8366; family UBA8366; genus JAJFJD01. The sequence goes on from OZ245815.1 coordinate 3,818,718, forward strand.
AGGTGCGTCGGCATTCGCACGCGCAACACCACGTCTTCATCCCGGAGCTTAACGTCTTGTCCCATAATCTTTTTTCACGGCTTCGACCCAGCGGCCTCAAACCGTGAACCGTACAATACCCCGCCATGGTCCCGCCGGAAACCGCTCAATTCAAACAGCGGACTGTTTTCCGGCAGGCAGCAAGAATCAGGTCGACGATGGCATGTTCGGCATGCGCTAAATACGCCCTCGTCACCACCGACCCTCGGGAAACCCTGCGCGCATGCGACCCATCGAATGGCTTCAACTGTTCCTTCTCTCGTTGCTCTGGGGCGGATCATTTTTCTGCGTCGCGATCGCGGTCACGGAACTGCCGCCGCTCACCGTAGCGCTTGCGCGGGTCGGCCTTGCCGCCGCGGTGATGGTGGCCGTCGTTTACATCGCCGGCGACCGACTTCCCGTCCGGCTGTCGGATTGGACCTTGCTTGCAGCGATGGGTCTGCTCAACAACGCGATTCCGTTCACCGCTATTTCTTGGGCCCAAGTCCACATCGATAGCGGCCTCGCCTCGATCCTGAATGCCACCACCCCTTTCTTCACCGTCCTGCTGGCGCATCTCCTGACGCGCGACGAACGCATGACGCCAGCAAAGCTATTTGGCGTTCTGATCGGTCTGGCCGGCGTCGTTGCCCTGATCGGACCGGCCGCGCTCGACGGTCTCGGTGTCGACGGCCTGGCGCAGGGCGCGATCTTGATCGGCGCGATGTCCTATGCGCTCGCCGGTATTCACGGAAAGCGGCTCAAGCATCTGAGCAGTCCCGTCGCGGCCGCAGGTATGCTGGTCGCCAGTACGGTGATCTTGTTTCCCGTCACGCTCGTGATCGATCCGCCACTCACCGCAACGCCAAGCGCCCGAGCGGTTGCCGCCATCATCGTCCTGGCAGTCTTCAGCACGGGACTGGCCTATATCCTCTACTTTCGGATTCTGCGCGCCGCCGGTGCGACGAACGTCCTATTGGTCACATTCTTGGTGCCCGTCAGCGCCCTGACACTCGGCATACTGATCCTCGACGAAACGCTGACCTTGCCTGCGATGCTCGGCATGGCCTTGATCTTCATCGGATTGGGCGCGGTGGATGGCCGGATTTTCAAACGCCTTCGCATCCGCAAGATCCCAGGCTAACCCCCTGCCCCGACTGGCGCGCGTTTGCTACAGTCCGCGGATGACTGATCGCCCGACCAACGCCCCCGTGCGGCCAATCACCCGAAAAACATTCCTCGAAATGTCGGCCGCGGCCGCTGGATCCGCCCTGGTCGGCGCCGGGAGCCCCGCCATGGCAAATCTACCCAAGCTCGACACGCGCCCCATACCCAGCAGCGGCGAACCGTTGCCGGTCATCGGATTCGGGACCTGGCAGGCCTTCGATATCGGCGACAACCCGACCGCCCGAGCCGAACGCGAAAATGTCCTCAGGCTGCTGTTCGAGGCCGGCGGCAAACTCATCGATTCCTCGCCGATGTATGGCCGGTCGGAAGGGGTCGTCGGCGATCTGCTGGCCAAGATGGGCGCGCGCGACAAGGCCTTCCTCGCCACCAAGGTCTGGACCTGGGGCCGCGAACAGGGCATCGGGCAGATGGAACAGTCGATGGCGCGGTTCAGGGCTGACACCATCGACTTGATGCAAATTCACAATCTGGTCGACTGGCGGACTCATCTGAAAACCCTCCGCGCGTGGAAAGAACAGAAGCGGTTCCGCTATATCGGCATCACCCACCACACGGATGCCGCGCTGGACGACCTCATGGCGGTGATGCAGACCGAGCCGATCGATTTCGTGCAGATGGCCTACTCAATCCGGGGACGCAACGCCGAGGACCGCCTGCTGCCGCTGGCGGCTGACAAAGGTATCGCGGTCATCGTCAACCGGCCCTACGACGGCGGGGGGGCCTTCCGTGCGGTGCGCACCGAAACCCTGCCGGGATGGGCACCGGAATTCGGGATCGCGAGCTGGGGGCAGTTCTTCCTCAAATACATCCTGTCCCATCCCGCGGTGACCTGCGTCATCCCCGGCACCAGCAAGGTGGAATACGCGGTCGATAACCTGGCAGCCGGCCACGGCCGCTTGCCCGACGCCGCGACCCGCGCCAAGATGATCGAGATAATGACCGGCGACTGACGCCGCGGGTTGCCGACAAACGCCAATAGCCCGATAAGACAGCACCGGAGACCGAGCCCGCATGACCGACCCGACCGATGGCCTGATCGTCGTCGTGAAACGCGACTGCCCCACCTGCACCCTGATCGAGCCGGTTTTGCAACAGATCGCCGGCGGCGGCGAACCCTGCGCGGTTTACACCCAGGACGACCCGGACTTTCCGGCCGGGATCGACGGCGTCATCGACGATACGGCGCTGGAACAGTCCTTTCGCCGCAACATCGAGATCGTGCCGACGCTGATCCGCCTGCGCGGCGGCGCGGAGGTCGAGCGGCGCATCGGATGGCATCGGGGCGAATGGCAGGAATTGACCGGCTTGGATGCACTCGGCGAAGGCCTGCCGGAGCAACAGCCCGGCTGCGGTTCCAAGAGCACCGATCCCGGCATGCCGGAAAAGCTGCAGGCCAAATACGGCGACATGCTCGCCGCCCGCCTCGTCGAGGTCTCGCCGCTCGAAGACCCGATGGAAGTGTGTTTCGAGCGCGGCTGGAGCGACGGGCTGCCGGTTACCCCGCCGACCGACGAACGAATCATCCGCATGCTGTCGGGCACCGACCGGGACCCGAAGGAGGTGGTCGGCCTGATCCCGCCGAACCTGTCGGAATGCACCGTGGAGAAGGTTGCGATCAACGCGGTCATGGCGGGCTGCAAGCCGGAATACATGCCCGTCGTGCTGGCCGCCGTGGAAACCGCGCTGCACCCGGATTTCTCCATGCACGGCTTGCTCTGCACCACCTATTTCTCCGGCCCGGTGGTTATCGTGAACGGCCCGATCACGACGCGGATCGGCATGAATTCGGGCCTCAATGCCCTGGGTCAGGGCAACCGGGCCAACCTCACCATCGGCCGGACACTGCAGTTGATCATCCGCAACGTGGGCGGCGGCGTGCCGGGCGAGATCGACCGCTCGGCGTTGGGCAATCCCGGAAAGCTGTCCTTCTGTTTCGCCGAAGACGAGTCCGACCCGGAATGGGAGCCGCTGTCGGTCTGGCGTGGGTTCGAGCCGGGCGCATCGACCGTCACCTTGTTCCACGGAGACGGCGTCCAGCCGTTTTCCGACAACGCCTCCCGCACGCCGGAGGAGCTCTGCCGTTCCTTCGCGACATCGCTAAACGTCGTCGGCCACAGCAAGATCGTGCAGGGCCCGAACGCGATTCTCGTCCTGACGCCGGAGCATTATGCCATCTTCCGGGATGCCGGCTGGGACCGCCGCCGTATCCTGGAAGGCCTGCATGAAGCGACGACGCGGCCGGGGAAAGACCTGGTCAAAGGGGCGCATGGCCTCGCCGAAGGCATCGATCCGAACCGCGCGGACGAGATGGTGCCCAAATTCTGGGTAGACCACGGATTGCTGGTCGTACGCGCGGGAGGCGACGCCGGCCTGTTTTCGGCTATTATCAGCGGATGGATCGGCGGGCGTTTCCACGACGACGTCCGCCCCGTAACCATGGAGATCAAATCATGAGCAACGCATTCACGATGCGCGACCCGACCGGCGAAGCAGCGCCGGTGCAGCGGGAACGCGTCCGGCCGCCGCAATCGCTGGACGGCCTGACCATCGGGCTGCTGGATATCGGCAAGACCCGCAGCGACGAATTCCTGGATTCCATCGATGCCCTGCTGACGGAACGCGGCCACACGGTGAAGCGCTACGCCAAGCCAACCAATGCCAAGCCGGCCCCGGTGGAGGTGCTGCAGAGCCTGGCGACCGAGTGCGACCTCGTCGTCGAAGCGTTGGCCGATTGAGGTTCCTGCACGTCGTGCAGTTTGCATGACATGAAGGACCTGGACGGACGCGGCATTCCCGGCGCGATGATAGCCACCACCGAATTCGAGGACGCGGCCAACAAGCAAGGCACCGCCATCGGCTTCATGCCGGGCATGGTCTACGTCCCGCACCCGATCCAGAACCGAACGGCCGAGGAGTTGAAGGAAATCGCCGCGAATGCGATCGCCCCGATCCTCGACAAGATCACCGCCGAGGGATAGGGCGGGCCGAGCAAAGGAGGAAAAACATGAGTGTCACGCAACTGAAGTCGTCGTCATCGGTCCGCGATCAGGTCACCGAAGCGGAATGGCAGGCACGGGTCGATCTGGCCGCCGCGCATCGCGGTCTCGCCTATTACGGGGTCGCCGACCTGACGTATAACCATCTGTCGCTGCGGGTGCCGGGCGAGCCGGACAAGCTTCTGATCAAGCCCGCGGATTTCATTTTCGAAGAAGTGACGGCGTCCAGCCTCAACAAGTTCACCTTCGACGGCGAACCCGCGGACGGTCGCGACAAGCCGCTGCGCGGCGGCGGTCTCGTCATCCATGCCGGTATCTTGAAGGCGCGCGACGACATCGAAGCCGTGTTCCATACACATACACCCGCGGTGATGGGCGTGTCCGCGCACAAGGACGGCCTGCTGCCGATCAACCAGCACGCCATGCGGTTTTTCGAACGGATCGTGTATCACGATTTCGGCGGGTTCGAGTTCGATATGGATATGCGCGCTCCGTTGATGAAGGATCTGGGAAAAGCCCATGTCGCCATCCTGCGCAACCACGGTTCCCTGATCTGCGGCCGCACGCTGAAGGAAGCCTTCACGCTGCACCACATGCTGGATATGGCCTGCCAGGGCCAGGTGGCGGCGCTATCGGCCGGCGACGGCAATTACAAAACGATCCCGCGCGACGTCTGCCTGTTCGCCCGCGACCAGATCGAGAATCTGGAGCACGCGGCAGGCAACAAGGACTGGCCCGCCGTGATGCGGCTCGCCGAACGGCTGGACCCGGGCTTCAAGGAGTAAGCCCAGCCGTCACCGCTGGTGCCGACCGATGATCCGTCTCGAGACCGAGCGGCTGATTCTGCGCGGCTGGGAAGAGCGCGATGTCGCGCCCTTCGCCGCGATGAACGCGGACGCCCGGGTGATGGAATATTTTCCATCGGTCCTGACCGCCGCGGAGTCCCGGACGGTATTCGACCGATTGTCCGCCGGGGCCATTGAGCACGGCTTCCATTTCCAGCCGATCGAGGAGAAGGCGTCCGGCAAATTCGCCGGATTCGTCGGCATCGCGCCCGTGCCGCCCAATCTGCCCTTCGCGCCGGCGGTCGAGATCGGCTGGCGCTTGCCGGTGGACTATTGGGGAAAGGGCTACGCCACCGAAGCAGCGACAGCATGGCTCGACCACGCCTTCCATGCGCTCAGGTTGGACGAGGTCGTCTCCTTCGCGGTGGAGACGAACCGGCGCTCGCGCGCCGTCATGAAGCGCATCGGGATGACGCAGGATACCGGCGGCAGTTTTCCGCATCCCGCACTCGCGGCGGATCATCCGCTCGCGCTTCATGTGTTGTATCGGATAACCCGGGGAGACTTCGCCGGCCCATGAGGGTCAGGTCTTGGTTTCGTGTTCCACCTGCGGCGGCGCGTCGCGGTCGCCCGGCAGCGCCCGCGGCTTCAGGAGGGCGATCGCCAGCGGCCCGATCATCATGACGACGGCGATATGCCCGAAGGCCAGGCCCCAGTTCATCACCGTCTCGCCGCCCAGCAGGTCCAGCAACACGCCCAGCACCAACGGCCCGATGAAGCCGCCGCCGTAGCCCATGACCGCATGCACCGCGAGGGTCGCTCCGCGCTTGCCCGGCACCGCGCTGCCGACGCTGCCGGCAGTCAGGGACGACGAATCCGCGTAGATTACGATGTTGTAGAACAAGCAGATACCGGCCGCGACGCCGTAGCCCAGCCCCGCGCTGAACCCGACGACCAGCGCTGCGGCCATCGACATCGTCATCACCAGCATTATCCATCGCTTGCGGCCGAGACGGATCGCCATCTCGTTGCCGATCACGCTGCTGGCGGTGCCGAACAATTCCATCAACATCGCCACAACGGTCGGCACCAGGAAATTCGGCGGCCCATCCCCTTGCGCCGCGGTGAAGACCAGGAAGGTCACCACCCATGACCGCACGGTGAACATCTCCCAGGTGTGGACGCAATACCCGATGGCGTACGCCATCGTCGACTTGTTGCGAAGGACCGGGCCGAAATCCATCACGCGGACCTCCTCGGCCGGCGGCGCGGGCGGCCGCGACGGCACCAGCAGCGCCATGATCAACAGCGCGCATGCACTGCCCGCCGCCGAAATCAGAAAGGCACCGTGCCAATCGAACCATGTCGCGGCCCCGCCGGCGATGACGAAGGAGAGCGATCCGCCCGCGCCGATGCTGGCCGCATGAAACGCAACCGCGCGCGACTGCGCCGGCCCTTCGATGAGGTCGGCCAGAACCTTCAGGCCGACCATATAGGTACCCGCCCAACCGATTCCCGCCAACGTCCGGAACAGCAGACCGCTCCAGAACTCGCTGGCCACCAGCGCCATGCCGAGATGCGAGGCGGTCGTCAGCGTGACGGCGCAGAGATAAACGCGTTTCGGGTCGATCCGGTCGGTCACCGGCAGGATGAGGACAACCGCCACCGCATAGGCGCCGAAGATCACACCCGACAGCCATCCCGCATCGGTATGCGTCAGGTACCATTCGCGGAAGAAGGTCGGCAACAGGGCGGCGAAGGTGAAGGCACCGATCTGCGCAAGCGTCTGCGCGAAGCAGACGGCGGCGATCAAGAAGGGCGCTGAGGGCCGTCCGCTACCGGGTGTCATGATGTCACATCATGTCAGCCGTCGAGCTTCTTGCGCAACACCTCGTTGACCAGTTTCGGGTTGGCTTTGCCCTGGCTCGCCTTCATCACCTGTCCGACGAACCAGCCGATGACTTTGGCGTTGCCGCCCTTGTATTGCGCGACGTTGTCGGGGTTGTCGGCGATAATCGTATCGATGATTCCCTCGATCTCGCCGGTGTCGGTGATCTGCTTCAGACCCTTTTCCTCGACGATCGAGGCGGCGTCCTTACTCGTCTCGAACATCTCGTTGAAGACGTCCTTGGCGATGCGCCCGGAAATCGTATCGTCGGCGATCAAGTCGATCAGCCCGCCCAATGCGCCGGCGGAAACCGGGGAGTCTGCGATCGCGGTATCGGCCTTGTTGAGCCGCCCGAACAGTTCGGACATCACCCAGTTGGCGGCCAGCTTCGGGTCCCGCCCCTTCGCCACCGTCTCGTAGAATTCGGCGGTCTCGCGCTCGGCGACCAAAACACTCGCGTCGTAGGGCGACAGGCCGTAGTCGTCGATGAATCGCGCTTTCTTCTGATCAGGCAGTTCCGGCAACGTCTGCTTCAACTGGTCGACGAAGCTCTGCTCCAGGTCCACCGGCAGCAAATCCGGATCCGGGAAATAGCGGTAGTCGTGCGCGTCTTCCTTGGTGCGCATGGAGCGGGTCTCGCCGCGGTCCGGATCGTAGAGGCGGGTTTCCTGGTCGATCGCGCCGCCATCCTCGATGATCTCGATCTGGCGCGCGGCCTCGTGGTCGATGGCCTGGCGCACGAAGCGGATCGAGTTGACGTTCTTGATCTCGCAGCGGGTGCCGAGCTCCTCGCCCGGCCGGCGCACCGACACGTTCACATCGGCGCGCATCGATCCTTCCTGCATGTTGCCGTCGCAGGCGCCGATATAGCGCAGGATCGAGCGAATCTTTTCGATATAGGCGGCGGCTTCGTCGGCGGAGCGCATATCCGGCTTTGACACGATCTCCATAAGCGTGACGCCGGAACGGTTCAGGTCGATATAGGATTGCGTCGGATGCAGGTCATGCACCGACTTGCCCGCATCCTGTTCCAGGTGCAGGCGTTCGATGCCCACGGTCTTGGTGCTGCCGTCCGGCAGGTCGATGACGATCTCGCCCTCGCCGATGATTGGCTCTTCATACTGCGATATCTGGTAGCCCTGCGGCAGGTCCGGGTAGAAATAGTTTTTCCGCGCGAAAACCGAATGCAGCCGTACTTCCGCATTCAACGCGAGCCCTGTGCGAACTGCCTGCTCGATGCTGCGCTCGTTTACAACCGGCAGCATGCCCGGCATCGCCGCGTCGACCAGGCTGACCTGGGTGTTGGGGTCGGCTCCGAAGGCCGTCGACGCGCCGGAGAAAAGCTTGGCTTCCGCGGTGACCTGCGCGTGAATTTCCAGCCCGATCACCATTTCCCAATCGCCTGTGCGTCCTTTCATGAGACTGGCCATGTCCCGTTTCCTTTCCCTGCGCCCTATCCCGCCAAGAAGGACGGTTTGGCGTCGAAGCCCGCCGCCCGCTCGATGACATCCGCGATATGCAACACCGTCTCCTCGTCGAACGGTTTGCCGATCAGGTGCAACCCGAGCGGCAATCCCTGCGCCGACAATCCGGCGGGCACCGATATCGCCGGGAGCCCCGCCATACTGGCGGGCACGGTGAAGATGTCATTGAGATACATGGCGATCGGATCGTCCATCTTCTCGCCCTGCGCGAAAGCGGCGCTGGGTGTGGTCGGAGTGAGTACCGCGTCAACCTCCTCCCATGCTTTGCGGAAGTCTTCCGCGATCCGCGTCCGGACCTTTTGCGCCTGCAGGTAGTAGGCGTCGTAATACCCGGCCGACAATACATAGGTGCCGATCAGCACGCGCCGCTTGACCTCGTCGCCGAAACCTTCGGCGCGGGTGTTCTCGTACATCTCCTGCAGCGTGTCGCCGTCGACGCGCAAGCCGTATCTCACCCCATCGTAGCGCGCCAAATTGGACGACGCTTCCGCCGGCGCCACGATGTAATAGGCGGGCAAGGCGTATTTCGTATGCGGCAGGCTGATGTCGACAATCTGCGCCCCCGCCTCCTTGAGCCATGCGATGCCCTGTTGCCAGAGTTTCTCGATCTCGTCCGGCATGCCGTCGAGCCGGTATTCCTTCGGCACACCGATCTTGAGATCGCGCACATCCCCGCCGAGCGCGGCCTCGTAGTCGGGCACGGGCAGGTCCACGCTGGTTGAATCCTTGGGATCGAAGCCCGCCATCGCCCCCAGCATGATCGCGGTGTCGCGCACCGTGCGCGTCATCGGCCCCGCCTGATCCAGCGACGAAGCGAAGGCGATGATGCCCCAGCGCGAACACCGGCCATAGGTCGGCTTCATGCCGACGACGCCGGTGAAGGCCGCGGGCTGACGGATCGAGCCGCCGGTATCCGTTCCGGTCGCGCCCAGTGCCGCATGCGCCGCGACCGCCGCCGCCGATCCGCCGGACGAGCCGCCGGGCACGAGTTTCTTTTCCGGCGCATCGGACGCATGCCACGGGTTTTCCACCGGGCCGTAATAGCTGGTCATGTTGGCCGAGCCCATCGCGAACTCGTCCATGTTGCATTTGCCGAGCATAGCGGCGCCCGCCGCCAAGAGGTTGCCGGATACGGTCGATTCATAGGCCGGTTTGAACCCGTCCAGGATGTGACTGCCCGCCGTCGACAACACGCCCTCGGTACAGAACAGGTCCTTGATGCCGAGTGGAATCCCCTCCAGCGCCCCGCCCTCGCCGTTCGCCAACCGTTCTTCGGACGCCTTGGCCGCATCCATCGCCTTTTCCGGTGTTTCGGCGACGAAGGCATTCAGCGGCCGGGCCGACTCGACGGCCTTGATATAGGTTCCGACGAAATCGGTCGGCGCCAGATCACCCTTGCGCATGGCGTCGCGGGCGTCCGCGATCGTCAGGTCGAGCATATCCGCCATTACTCGACGACCTTCGGGACGGTGAAGAAGCCGTCGGCCGCTGCCGGCGCATTTGCCGTTACGCGATCCCGATATCCGCCGTCGGTGACGGTGTCTTTTCGCTTCGGCGAGACCGCCTCCACCACCGACGTCATCGGCGGCACGTTTTCGGTGTCGACCTCGCTAAGCTGCTCGACCCATCCCAGGATATTGGATAGTTCGCCCGCGAGCGCTTCCTGGTCTTCTTCCGGAACCTTGATGCGGGCCAAGGTGGCAATTTTCGCGACGGTCGCTTTATCGATGGTCATACCCGGTCGAATCTCCTGCTTGCCTCCGCCCTGGAGGCCGCGCGGACGCTATCATTGGCCAACATTGACGGCAAGACCGCAGGCGCTACGGCCCGTGACGCGACGATCGTCGAAATCCACACAACCCGGAGTAGATATTTTGTAAGCCGGCACGATCTTTAACTGTGAATTAGCAAATTTCTAGTCTAAATGCCGGGAAATCTAGCAACACCAAGCACCGACCCGGCAGCCTTTATGACTCGACCCCAAAAGCCGTCAACCGCAGCGCATGACGGCGAGCCACACCCCGAATCCAAGAGACCGTTTTTGACGTCGATTTCGGGGAACGGATCGAAGGTGCGGGACTTGCTGATCGCCTGCAGCATGCCGCTGGTCATCGTCGGCGCGCTGCATGCCCTGGATATCTGTCTCGGCATGTACCTGCCGAGTTTCATCGGAATACATCATGGCATTCATTACGATGAACTCGCGGTTGCCCTAGTCCTGGGCCTTTCCGGATTAGCATGGTCTCTCAAGCGACATCGCCGAAACATCGGCAAGACCAACGACAATTCACGGGTCAATTTACTGCGCCAATCCGGGTTCAGAGACCTGATCGTCGCGTGTGCCCTGCCTGCAATCTTTTTCGCGATTGTCGTCGTGGGAGATTTGGACCTCTCCGAAAAATTTGCGGATTTCGCGGAAGAGCACGAAGCCTATGAAATCGACGAACTGCCTTTTATCCTGTTGTTGACGCTATCCGGTTTTTCCTGGCTCTCTTGGCGCCAATGGCGGCGATACGAGACGGAGGTGGAGCGCCGCCACAAGCTCGAGTCCGAAATTATCAACACCCGCGCTGTCGCGCACGAGGCAACCGACAATCAATCGGCCTTTCTTGCGAACTTGAGCCATGAATTGCGCACGCCGCTCAACGCCATCATCGGCTTTTCGCAGATGATCGAACAGGAAATCTACGGCCCCATCGGCAATGCGAAATACAAGGAATATCTCGGGACGATCCATCGCAGCGCCACACTGCTCGACGAACTCGTCGGCGATTGTCTTGAGATCGAAAAGATCGAAACGGGCACCAACGAATTGCGGTTCAAAGCTTGCCGCATCCCACAAATCGTTGAGTCCGTCTTGCCGATTGTCGAACCCGCCGTGCGAAGCGCGGGCGTTTCGATCATCACGGATTTCCCGGCAGCGTTGCCCCGCCTGCTCGTCGACGTTCCGGCAATGAACAAGATCATCCTCAATCTGCTGACCAATGCGATCAAGTACAACAAACGCAATGGCAGCGTGTCCATTTCCGCCGACTGCCCCGCGGCCGGCCCCTATACGTTGATCGTCGAAGATACTGGGATCGGTATCGACCCCAGTGACCTGGACAAAATCCTGGAACCTTTCCAGCGCGGCGAAAGCCCGCTCGTCAAATCCCGCGAAGGTACCGGGCTCGGCCTAAATATCGTGAAACGCCTGATCGATCAGCACGAAGCCACGATAACCTTCCACAGCACGCCAAATGTCGGTACAAGGGTCAGGATATCGTTTCCGCCGGAGCGCATCGTGCGGCCCTCGCTGGCTGGTCCGGGGACCGCCGCGTCCGCACCGCAATAGTCGGCAAAGATTTGCCGGTCGAACCGTAAACGCACATGTCGGCGACCGGCCTTGTCGAAACCCGCCGGACGACCATGACCATTTGCGCCCTGAACGAGATCAAGACACAGCTTCCCGCCGGCACCCGGCTCCTCGGGATCGACCTCGGCGCGAAAACCATCGGCATGGCGGTATCCGACCCGGGACTTATCGTTGCGAGCCCGGTCGGCACCATACGCCGCACCAAATTCTCCAAAGACTTCGACGCCCTGACGGCAACGATTGCGGAAAAGAACGTCGGCGGCCTTGTCATCGGACTACCCATCAACATGGACGGCAGCGAGGGGCCACGTTGCCAGTCCACCCGGCAATTCGCGGCCAATATCCTTGAGCGGACGGACATTCCGATCTGTTTCTGGGACGAACGCCTGTCGACCGCCGCGGTCGAGCGCATCCTGGTCGACGAAGCCGACATGACTAGGAAGCGGCGCGGCCAGGTCGTCGACACCATGGCGGCGGGCTATATCCTGCAAGGCGCATTGGACGCCCTGCCCCGATAGCCGATCCGTCGATCAACACCCCGCCGGACCGTCAGGCTGAGCTGATTACAATTTCCGAGCCTGGCCGATCGGCAGATTAGATATGCGCGCCATGTCACCCGTGGCGAAGAGGGTCGGATCCGCGACGTAGTCGAGCAGCATTTCCGTCGCATCCACACCCCAGAAAAGTTCGCCATCGACTTCGAACGTCGGTACGCCGAACACCCCCTTCGACAACGCTTCTTCCGTATTGGCCCGCAGCGTCGCCTTGACCATTGGATCGGCAATGCGATCCGAAGCCTCCGCCGCGTCCAGTCCCAGGCGCTCGGTCGCCATGGCCCACCCTTCCTCGGAGGCGACGTCACGGCCTTCGCCGAAAATAACGTCGAAGATCGTGGCGATGGCCTCGCGCGATCCATCCTGCGCCACCGCAAGCCGTAGCGCAGGCAGCGGATTGAACGGGTGCGCCGGCGGCATCGTAAACGCGATCCCGTTCCGGTCGGCGAACCACTTGCAGTAGCGATAGGTATGCCGCCGCTTTTCGGGAATCTCGGCCGGGCCCTTATGCTCCCAGTGCCCCAACAAGCCAGCAAACAGCACCGGCTTGCATGTGACGCCCAACGATGGCGGGAGGTGATGGAATCGGGCGAACTGGAAATAGGCGAACGGCGAAATGAAGTCGAAATACCAATCGGCCTGCTTCGGGGACTTGTCGATCATCGTCACTCCTTCGGATCGCGCCGAGGTCATTCGCCCGCGCAATCCTTCTATTCCTTCTACCCTTAGTAGCGCGGGCGCCTAGGGCAATCCAGCGTGAGCTTGCGCACCGCGACTCAGGCCGTCGCAAGCGCCGCGCCGAGCCGCGACGATTACGGTCACGGAAGCCACGGATTCCGGCCTTTTGCCGGTTCCGCTTGCGCCCCCTACCACCGGGTGCTTAAAGTGCCGCTTTAATGAGCGCTGCGCGCAAATCCAAGAAAAAATCCACGCCGGAGGCGGTCTATCGCTTCCCCCACCGGCATCTTCTCGGCATTGAAGGTTTGTCCGCGGAGGAGATCGAGTTGATCCTCGATCTGGCCGATTCCTACGTCGAACAAAACCGGCAGCCGAATAAGAAAAGCGACGTGCTGCGCGGCCGAACGCTGATCAATCTCTTCTTCGAAGACTCCACCCGGACTCGCACCTCCTTCGAACTCGCCGGCAAGCGGCTCGGCGGCGACGTCATCAACATGTCCGTCTCGACCAGCTCGATCAAGAAGGGCGAGACCCTGATGGACACGGCGATGACCCTCAATGCCATGCATCCGGACGTACTCTGCGTGCGGCACGGCGATTCCGGGGCGGTGAAGCTGCTCAGCGAGAAGGTGAACTGTTCGGTCGTCAATGGCGGCGACGGCACCCACGAGCATCCGACACAGGCGTTGCTCGACGCGCAGACGATCCGACGCCGCAAGGGCAAGATCGCGGGTCTCACGGTCGCCATCTGCGGTGACATTTTGCACAGCCGGGTTGCGCGATCGAACATGCACCTGCTGTCCACCATGGGTGCCCGCGTGCGCCTCGTAGCGCCGCCGACCCTGTTGCCCGCCGCCGTCGACCGGTATGGCGTCGAGGTGTTCAACAACATCAAGGACGGCATCGCCGGCTGCGACATCGTGATGATGCTGCGGCTGCAACAGGAACGCATGAAGGGCATGTTCGTCCCGTCGATCCGCGAGTATTTCCACTTCTTCGGCCTCACGGCCGAGAAACTGGCCTTCGCGAAACCCGATGCGCTGGTCATGCATCCCGGCCCGATGAACCGCGGCGTCGAGATCGATTCCGAACTCGCGGACGATATCGACCGCTCGCTGATCCGCGAACAGGTGGAGATGGGCGTTGCCGTCCGCATGGCCTGTTTCGACCTGCTGACGCGGGACCGCCCCGGAAACGAGCCGTGACCGAAGAGCGGATCGCCTATCTCAATGCAAGGCTGCTCGATCCAGAGACTCGCCTGGACACGCCGGGCGCGCTGCTGACGCAGGATGGCCGCATCGCCGATTTCGGACCGGACCTGTTCAAGGATGGCGCACCCTCGGTCAGCCAAGTCGTAGACTGCAAAGGGCTCTGCCTGACGCCCGGCCTGGTGGATATGCGGGTGCAGCTTCGCGAGCCCGGCGAGGAACACAAGGAAACGATCGACACGGCCGGTGACGCCGCCGCCAACGGCGGCGTCACAACGATGATCTGCCTGCCAAACACCCATCCGGTCATCGACGACGTGTCGGTCGTCGAATTCATCGCCCGCCGCGCACAGGAAGCGAACCGCGTGAAGATCAAGTGCTACGGCTCGGTGACGCGCGGTCTCAAGGGCGCCGAATTGACCGAGATGGGGTTGCTGTCCGAGGCCGGCGCCGTCGCCTTTACCGACGGCATCAAACCCGTCGTCGACGCGCTCGTCATGCGCCGCGCACTCAGTTACGCCAAGGGCTTCGGATTGCTGATTATCCAGCACCCGGAAGACCCGTCCCTCGCGGGTGACGGCGTGATGAACGAGGGTGAAATCGCGACCCGCCTGGGTCTCGGCGGCATTCCGACACAGGCCGAAGTCATGATGATCGAACGCGACCTGCGATTGGTCGAATTGACGGGCGCGCGCTATCACGCTGCTCATCTTTCGACGGCCAGCGCAGTCGAAGCGATCCGTCAGGCGAAGGATCGCGGCTTGCCGGTCACCTGCGACACGGCCCCGCATTACTTCGCGCTGAACGAAACCGCGGTCGGCGAATACCGGACGTTCGCCAAGGTCTCACCACCGCTCCGCAGCGAGGACGACCGGCGCGCCGTCGTGGAAGGACTGGCCGATGGCACGATTGACGCAATCGCAAGCGACCACGCACCGCACGACCAGGACTCGAAACGGCTGCCGTTCCACCAAGCGGAGTTCGGCGCGGTCGGTCTGGAAACGCTGCTCCCGCTGACGCTCGAACTGGTCCATAACGGGCATCTCGACTTGCTGACCGCCCTTTCTAAGGTCAGCCGCACGCCGGCCGCATTGATGGGCCAACCGTGTGGCCGATTGAAACGCGGCGCCCCCGCGGATCTCGTCTTGATCGACCTCGATACGCCCTGGCAAATCGCCGAAGAGAAACTGCGCAGCAAGTCGAAGAACTCACCTTATGATATGCGGCCGGTTCAGGGTCGCGCCGTCCGAACCGTCGTCGGCGGCCGGACCGCCTATAGCGACTGATCGAGGAACCGATGGCAGACGGCACGTCATATGCGATCGCACTCTTGGGCAGCTACCTGCTCGGTTCCATCCCATTCGGGCTGCTGCTGGCATCGGTCGCCGGCCTCGGCGACATTCGCTCTATCGGATCGGGCAACATCGGCGCGACCAATGTCCTTCGAACCGGCAACAAGACGGTCGCCTTCCTGACGTTGCTTTGCGACATCGCGAAAGGCGCGGCGGCGGTGGCGGCCGTGCGATGGATGTGGCCGGATGCAACGTTGCTGCCCGCTGCGGCGGCGCTCGCGGCGATTATCGGCCACTTATTTCCGGTCTGGTTGAAGTTCAAAGGCGGCAAGGGCATCGCCACCGCGGGCGGGTCCCTGCTCACGCTGGCGTGGCCGGTCGGCGTTATCAGCGGCGCGATCTGGCTTCTGTTTGCCATCCTGTTCCGGTACTCCTCGCTGGCGTCCATCGTCGCCGTCGCATCGACACCCTTTCTCGCGCTTTATTATTTGGATGAAACGCAGGCGATGTTCGTCGCGGTCATTGCGGTGCTGATACTGCTTCGCCATCACACGAATATCCGCCGCCTTCTCAAAGGCGAAGAGCCGAAAATCGGCAAGAAATCGGCAACGGAATAGAAAAACCCGCAATTCCTAGACGACTGTGCAAACCCGATTGCGCGGCGAACAGGCGCGCGCGTTGTTCTCGTATTCGATAGCAAGGTCGAGAACGCACAGATACTACATAAAGTATCCAACTTTACTTGCTTTTACTTATATAATTCATGATATAGTCTCACTCTCGATTGAACTATCAAACCCTATAAACAGTCTTTGATCGGCCACCACGCCCGAGAGGCACGGACGCATGGCACGGAAAGCTGCTTCGAACGGGGCGGACAAGGATGCGTTGCACATCCTGCCCCTTTCCCAAATCCCCTTGGAGACACAAGCGCTCCGCGATACCCGTCTAATCAAGAACACCCATCTCGAAGGTGTGGTCGAGCTATTCAACGAGAACGGCAGCGGCAGCGGCCAAATCGAACCGCATGACTTGCGGCACGTCTTCGACATGTCGCGAACCGGCCGCCAGGATATCAATATCATCCGGTCGCTCTGCGGCCTCCCGAGCTTCGATGTCTACAGTCTCCGCATCAACCTCCGCAAACTCGGCATCACCATCGAGGATCACGACAGCCTGAAACTTTCCGATGCGAAGGCCGGCCAACTCGAGAATCATATGCGCGTGTTCACCCGCCCGCTCATCGCGACCATCTACGGATCTTCTGAGGCCGAGGCCCGATCGCTGCGCGACATCGTCGCACTTTTCGCCACCCCTGACCTTGAATTGGCCCGAAAGAACCTGCGCCGGCTCTCGGCAACGCTCAATGTCGACATCGGCGAAATCCCTGGCTTTCTTCAAGACTACGGGGATGTCTACCTGTCGCTTGCCTACTATCAATTCTGCCTAGAGGAAGACGCGCCGAGATTGAAGCGCTTCCTCACGGAGATGCAGGCACTCAAAGAGGACCCGAGGTTTCATTCCGATAGGGCGTTTCAGCGAAGCTGTTCGATGATCGAAGAAAAACTGATGCTGGTGTTCCGTGAGGTGAACGACATTTTGACCGCCTTCCGGGCACGGACGGCGAATCTCTGGAAAGACCTTTCGAACGAACGGTTTCGCGATATGGAACGACTCGTGTTGGCGC
Source organism: Alphaproteobacteria bacterium (assembly GCA_965228425.1). Classification (GTDB taxonomy): domain Bacteria; phylum Pseudomonadota; class Alphaproteobacteria; order UBA8366; family UBA8366; genus JAJFJD01. The sequence continues at coordinate 3,835,851 of OZ245815.1, forward strand.
ACCAGACCCAGATCGGCGGAGCGCTGTGCGCGATAACGGTGAAGATGAACGCATGGAATGTCAGCTTCCCTTCCCCAACCGCGGGCAATCCGGCGGCGCGAGTCGACTTCATTCTGCGCGATATGCAGCAAGGGCTTGAGAACATCGAGCCCATCGGACCGGTGGACGCTGCGCCCGCCGTCCCGGATGTCGGCGAACCCGAGGACCTGGACTACGCGGAAATCTGACGGACCCGATCGGTGACGCTACCCCGATTATGCGGCCGAGGGCGGTTTTAGATAGAATAAGCGTCCGAGACCGGAACAGACCGGACAGCTCCGATACCGAGGACCGGCCATGGCAGATTTGCGGATTATCCCCTCACCCGCGCCCGTCGGCGCCGTCGTCGAAAGCGTCGATTTGTCGGCAGAGCTGAGTGACGCGGCCTTCGCGCAAATCGAGGCAGCGTATGCCGCGCATGCCGTCCTCGTCTTTCGCAATCAAACGCTGACGCCCGACCAGATGATCGCGTTCACAGAGCGCTTCGGGGAAATCGAGCGATATTCGCGTAATCATTACGCACACCCGGATCATCCGGAGATGCTGTTGATTTCCAACATCGTAGAAAAGGATCGAAACATCGGCCTCGCCGACGCCGGCGCGACCTGGCACACGGATATGTCCTATGTGAAGGTCCCGCCCCGCGGCTCGATCCTCTACGCGCGCGAAATTCCGACGCAGGACGGGCAGCCGCTGGGAGACACCTTGTTCGCCAGCACCGGCGCCGCCTATGACGATCTTCCGCAAACCACGAAGGACCTGTTGGAAGGCCAGCGGACCACCCATAGCTACGAAGGGAAACATGCCCGCCGCGCCGCGTTGGGCAAGAGCAATCGAAAACCGCTCAGCGCCGCCGAACGGGCCGCACTGCCTCCAACCGAGCACCCGGTCATTCGCACCCACGCCCAAACCGGCCGGAAATGCATCTATGTCGTGGACGGCGAATGCGAAGGAATCACCGGGCTGCCGGATGCGGAGGCGGACCCGGTGCTGACGGATCTTGCGGACCGTTGCACACGGGACGAATACACCTATCGCCACCGCTGGCAAGTGAACGACTTAGTGATGTGGGACAACTGCCTTGTCCAACATCTTGCGATACAGGACTACGCCCTGCCGCAGCGCCGCTTAATGTGGCGGACGACGATCAAGGGCACAATTCCCGCCTGACCGACATACGGTTGACGATCGGCGACATGCTACCCATCCTGGGTTCATGTCACAAAGGAACCATGCGACGGCGCTGTCCGAGCGGGAACGGTTCGACCGGCTGCGGTTGGCGCGGACCGAAACGATTGGCCCGATTACCTTCCGCCAGCTTCTCGCACGATACGGCAGCGCTTCCGCAGCGTTGGAAGCATTGCCTGACCTTGCGGCGAAGGGTGGCCGCAGGCGGGGCATCCGGGTTTGCCCTGAAGGCACCGCCGAGCAAGAGCGGGAAACCCTAACCGCGCTGGGCGGCCACCATCTCGTCTTCGGCGACACCGCCTATCCGGCACCGTTGGCGGCGATCGACGATGCGCCGATGGCGCTCAGCCTGATCGGCGATACGGCGCTTCTAAAACACGACGGGATCGCGGTGGTCGGCGCCCGCAACGCATCGACGAATGGCCGGAATTTTGCCCGACGCTTGGCCGGCGACCTGGGTTCGGCTGGCCTCGCCGTGATTTCGGGGCTTGCCCGCGGCATCGATGCGGCCGCACATACCGGCGCGCTCGACCATGCAACGATCGCCGTGCTGGGCGGCGGCGTGGATGTAAAATATCCGCGTGAGAATGCGGCGCTGCACGACGAGATCGCCGAAAAAGGACTGCTCGTTTCCGAGGTGCCGTGCGGCGTCCAACCACAAGCCCGCCATTTTCCCCGGCGCAACCGGATCATCTCTGGCCTGTCGTTGGGCGTGGTCGTCGTGGAGGCGGCGCTGCGGTCCGGGTCGCTCATCACCGCACGTCTGGCCGGGGAGCAAGGACGCGATGTCTTCGCCGTACCCGGATCGCCGCTCGACCCCCGGTGCAACGGCACAAACGACCTGATCCGTAAAGGTGCGCTCCTGACGGAAACGGCAGAGGACGTGTTAACGGAGCTCGCTCCCGTCCGGGGCCGCCCGGCGCCGCCACCGGCATCCCAGCCGGCACCAAACGGCAGCGCCCCCGCCGCGCCCCCGGATCACACAGCACCAGCCGCGGCACACCGTCAAATCAACGAAATGATCGGCCCCATGCCCCTGTCGGTCGACGACATCGTCCGGGGCAGCGGCCTATCGATCAACACGGTGTGGAATGTCCTGCTGGAATTGGAACTGGCGGGCCATATCGAGCGCCTACCAGGCAATTTGATCGCGCGACTCGCAATCTGACCCATTTCGCGGGTAACTGCTTGGAACTGATTCATAATTTCTGCAAAAGGTCGCGAAGCATTCTAATAATTTGTTTAAAATTTAACAGAATTAGTCAAACAACGCTTGTGTCTTCCAAAGACTTGGATAATATACCCATCGCTGACTACTTATAAAAGTCGCCGACAATAGGCAAAGAACTTAACAACAATCCCTAATCCTTTCGGCGATGCGCGAATTGGGAGCGGGACAAACGCAATAAATCCGGATTAGTCGCCCAAACGATATGGCATCCTCTCCCTACGAAAAACTGCTCGAACTGGCCCACCAGCGGGCATTGAACGGAAAAGGCGGATTGGCGGCATCGATTGCCGAAATGTGCCTTGCCTCGCAATCGGGACTGACCGAGCGCGAATTGACCCTCGCCTTCGACATACTGCGGCTCCTCGTCGACAAGGTCGAAGTCAAGATCCGTCGGCACATCGCCGACTACCTGGCTGACCGGCGAGATGTTCCCGAGGATCTGATCCAGTTTCTGGCCAACGACACGATCACGGTCGCCTATCCGATCATCCTGCACAGCGAAGTCCTGAAGGAAGAGGACCTGCTCAAGATCGTCGTCGAACAATCCACGCGTCACCGGCAAGCGGTTGCGATTCGTCCTTACATATCCAGCGACGTCACGGACAAACTCGTCGAGTTCGATGAAGCGGAAGTCCTGACCACGCTCATTTGCAACGAGACCGCCGAGATCAGCGACACATCGATGCATGCCCTCGTCGACCGGTCGCTCGAAATAGAGGCGTACCGGGAACCATTGGCGCACCGCAAAGAGATGACGCCGACCTTGGCGAAGCGGATGTATGTCTGGGTGGGCGATGCGCTGCGGGACTACATCGTTCATAACTTCCAGATCGACCCGGACACCGTCGCCGAATCGCTCAACCAAGCCACGAGCGATCAATCGGACGACACGGATGCGAAACCGGCCGCCACACTCAGCGAAATAAAATCGCCGCCGGAAGAGGATGCCGAGGACGGCGGAATCGGGCTGCTGCGCTTTCTGAATACCGGCGATATTCCTGCATTCGAAAGCGCATTCGCAGGGCGACTGAACCTATCGGTGCAGGCGATGGGCGTGATTCTTTACGATTCGACGTTGGAGGCGCTCGCGATTGCCGCAAAGGCCGCCGGAATAGCGCCCGAGGTGTTCAGCGAGATATTGTGCCATTTATCCGGCGTACGGCCGGCCGACGATTATCGCGCATCGAAGGAATATGCCGACGCGATGGATTATTTCAGCGGTTTGGACGACGCCGGCGCCACCGATCTCCTTGATAAATGGCGCGAAACGCCGGGTGAAGTCCGCGGCGGATAGCACGCCCGCCGCTTGAATTTGCATGCCGAATCATAAAAAAAACGTTCGGAGTGCCATGAAATCGACGTTTCGAGTTCCTAAATTTACGACTCCTAAAGGTTGACGAACGTAAATCGCGGTGTCACTTCCTACCGGCCGCGCGGGAGCGGATGCGCCTGCCGCCGTGGAAATGGCGCGACGTAGCTAAGAATTGAGCGACTGGAGAAAGACCGAACCAATGGATGTGGTGGTCGTCGAATCGCCGGCAAAGGCCAAAACCATAAACAAATACCTTGGATCCGGATTCAAGGTGCTTGCCAGCTATGGACATGTGCGCGACTTGCCCGCCAAGGACGGCTCGGTCAAACCCGACGAAGATTTCTCCATGTCGTGGGAAGTCGCCGCGGACTCAAAGAAACGTATCGACGATATCGCCAAGGCGATAGAAGGCGCCGACCACCTTTACCTCGCGACGGACCCCGACCGCGAAGGCGAAGCGATTTCATGGCATGTGCAGCAGGTTCTGAATGAACGCAAGAAGCTGGACGGCGTCGACGTCAAGCGCGTCGTATTCCATGAGATTACCAAGGCCGCAGTGCTCGACGCGATGGAAAACCCGCGCGAGCTAAACCACGAACTAGTCGAAGCTTATCTGGCGCGCCGCGCGCTCGATTATCTGGTCGGCTTCAACCTGTCCCCCGTTCTATGGCGCAAGCTGCCGGGGTCGCGCTCGGCCGGACGTGTTCAGTCGGTCGCGCTTCGCCTTATCTGCGAACGTGAAGCCGAGATCGAGGTCTTCCTGCCGCAGGAATATTGGAGCGTCGACGTTGCGATGGCGGCGGCATCCGGCGATCCCTTCATGGCGCGCCTGACCCATCTCAACGGCGAACGGCTGGGCCGGCTCGGCATCGGCAACGAAGCGACCGCACAGGAGGCCGTTGCCGCGATCCAGTCGCGCGACTTCAAGGTCGCATCCGTCGAAAAGAAGACGGTGCAACGCCATCCGGCGCCGCCCTTCACCACATCGACGCTGCAACAGGAAGCGAGCCGGAAGCTCGGCTTCGGCGCGTCGCGCACGATGCAGATTGCGCAGAAACTGTACGAAGGGATGCCCATCGACGGCGAGACGGTCGGCCTGATCACGTATATGCGGACGGACAGCGTCACCCTCAGCAACGAGGCGATCAATTCGGCGCGCAGCCTGATCGATCGCGATTACGGTGCGGCGTACAAACCGGAAAAACCGCGTATCTATAAGACGAAGTCCAAGAATGCGCAGGAAGCGCATGAGGCGATCCGGCCGACCGACCTGTTCCGCCGGCCGCAGGACGTCAAGGACCTGTTGGACGAGAACCAACATAAGCTCTACACGCTGATCTGGAAGCGGACCGTCGCCTGCGAAATGTCGAGCGCCCTGCTGGATCAGGCGCGGGTCGACATGAAATCGCCGGACGAAGCGGTCACGTTGCGCGCCACCGGGTCGGTGCTCAAATTCGACGGCTTCCTGAAGCTCTATCAGGAAGGCGAAGACGACAAGGACGACGATAAGGACGACGACCGCCGTCTGCCGGACATGGCGGCCGGGCAGCCGACGACCGTCAAGGAGATCAAGCCGGAGCAGCATTTCACGCAGCCGCCGCCCCGCTATACCGAAGCGAGCCTCGTCAAGAAGATGGAAGAGCTCGGAATCGGCCGACCGTCGACCTATGCGTCGACGCTGCGCGTCCTGCAGGACCGGAACTACGTCCAACTCGAGAAGAAACGCTTCATCCCGGAGGACCGGGGCCGCCTGGTCACCGCGTTTCTCGCGAACTTCTTCAAGCGCTATGTCGAGTACGATTTCACCGCCCAACTCGAAGAGCAGCTCGACGATATCTCCGCCGGCACGATCGACTGGAAGAAGGTGCTGGAGGATTTCTGGAAGCAATTCTCCGAAGCCGTCGGCGAGACCAAGGAACTGCGCATCACGCATGTCCTGGACGCGCTCGACGAGGACCTCGGTCCGCATTTCTTCCCGGTCGGCCCGAACGGCGACACCGAGGTGGCGCGGCAATGCCCGGCCTGCGAAGGCGGCCGCCTGAACCTGAAACTCGGGAAGTTCGGCGCTTTCATCGGCTGCAACAATTACCCCGACTGCCGATATACCCATCGGCTGAATGCGGGCGGCGCCGATACCGCCGACATGGAAGAAGGCACGGAGCTTGCCGCCGGACCGAAACTCCTGGGCCAGCATCCCGAGAACGGGCTCGACGTGACCCTGCGCAAGGGACCCTATGGGCTTTACCTCCAACTCGGCGAAGAAGCGCCCAAAGAAAAGGGCAAGAAAGCACCGCCGAAGCCGAAACGCGCATCCGTTCCGAAACACATTTCGGCCGGCCGGGTTGACCTGGAAACCGCGCTGGGGCTTCTCTCGCTGCCGCGCGATGTCGGCCCGCATCCCGAAACCGGCACGATGATCCAAGCCGGACTTGGCCGGTTCGGCCCGTATCTGAAACACGGTTCGAACTATGTCTCTCTAAAGGAAGACGACGTTCTGACGGTCGGGCTCAACCGTGCGGTTTCGCTGATCGCCGAATCGCCGGGTCACAACGCGATCGAACTCGGCGACCATCCGGAAGACGGCAAGCCGATTTCCATCCGTAAGGGCCGCTACGGACCCTATATCAAGCATGGCCGCGTGAACGCGACGGTACCCAAGGATCAGGAACCCGAGACCGTCACGCTCGAAGAAGCGCTTGCCCTGCTCGCCGAAAAAGTGTCTAAGAGCAAAACAAAGAAGACCGCCGCTGCCAAAAAGAAGACGGCGAAGGCTGCGCCTAAGAAGAAAACGGGCGCGGCGAAAAAGAAGAAACCAGCAAAAAAGACAAAGAAATCCACGAAGGAGAAGGCCGAGGCGGAGCCGGCGAATGACGCCGAAACGCCCGCCGAAGTCACTAGTTAAAGCCATTGGCAAAGAAGATTATTAAGGATCGGCCGCGTCCTACAAAGCGGCAACTCGTTGAATTCATATCTGAAAATTCTGGCAACCCAAGCCGTCGCGAAATTGCGCGGGCGTTTCGCCTGCACGCATCCGACCGGTCTTGGTTGCGGACAACACTCAAGGAACTCGAAGACGACGGACAGATAGAACGCAAACGCGGCAAACGCGTCGGCCCGCCGGGCCGGCTGCCACCGGTCGCCGTGATCGAAGTCACCCATGTGGACGATGACGGCGACGTCTTTTGCCGTCCCACCGCCGCAACGGACGGTGACGACGATGCTCAAACCGAAGACATCACAATCCGATTGCGCGGCGACCGCGGCCGACCGGCGACCGCCGGGGTCGGCGACCGGCTGCTGGCGCGGCTGTCCCGCGTCGCGAAGAACGACTACGACGCCCGCACGATCCGAAAGCTCGGCAGCGGGCCGCGCGACTTCATCGGCGTGTATGAAGGCAGCGGACGGCACGGCAGCGTGCGTCCTGTCGACCGGCGTATCCGCACGGTCTACGAAGTATCGGCGCGGAACAGCCAGAACGCCGAGGACGGCGATTATGTCCGGGCGGAAGCGTTGGGCGGCGGTCATCGCCGCGCAGCGCGCGTGATCGAGCGCCTAGGCCCCGGCCGCGACCCCAAGGTTTTCAGCCTCGTCGCGCTGCACAGCCGGGACATTCCGATCGACTTCCCGGCCGACGCGGTTACCCAATCGGAAGGCCTCAAGGCGCCGCCGCTCGGGAAACGGACCGACCTCCGCGATATCCCCTTGATCACCATCGACGGTGCAGACGCGCGCGATTTCGACGATGCGGTCTGGGCCGAACCGGACGATAGCGGCAAGAACAAGGACGGCTGGCACGCCATCGTCGCCATCGCGGACGTCACCTGGTATGTGCGGCCGGGCGACCCGCTCGATCGGTCGGCGCGCGACCGCGGCAACTCGATCTATTTTCCCGACCGTGTCGTGCCGATGCTGCCGGAGCTGCTATCGAACGGCCTGTGTTCGCTGCGCCCGGACGAGGAACGCGCCTGCCTCGCCGTCCACCTGTGGATCGATGCCAAGGGTAAAGTGATCCGCCATAAATTCGTCCGCGGGCTCATGCGGTCCGCCGCGCGCCTGACCTATGAGCAAGCCCAAAACGCAATCGACGGCGTGACGGACGATACGACCGGCCCGATCCTGGATACGGTCATAAAGCCGCTGTTCGGTGCCTATTCGGCATTGCTCAACGCCCGCAAGGCGCGGGGAACGCTGGATCTTGATCTGCCGGAGCGCCGTATCGTGCTGGACGACGACGGCCATGTCTCGGCCATCGTGCCGCGCGCCCGCTTGGACAGCCACCGGCTGATCGAGGAATTGATGATCGCGGCCAACGTGGCCGCCGCCGAAACCCTGCAAAAGGCGGAGATACCCGTCCCCCGCCGCATCCACGAAGCGCCGGATTCCGAAGCGCTCGAAGCATTGCGGCAGTCGCTGGATGGGTTCGGGATTCGCCTGGCCAAGGGTGCCGTCGTAAAACCCGCGCTCTTTGCCGGGATCCTTGAGCAGGCCGCCGGCACCGACTTCGCCACCATGGTCAGCGACCTGGTGCTGCGCAGCCAGACCCAGGCTTTCTATGGCGCGGACGACGAGGGCCATTTCGGATTGGCGCTGCGGCGCTACTGCCATTTCACCTCGCCGATCCGCCGCTATGCGGATGTTCTGGTGCATCGGGCGCTGGTCTCGGCGCTGAAACTCGGCGACGGCGGCCTCAGCGAAAAAGACATCGATCAAATCGACGAGACGTCGGAGCATATCTCGATGACCGAGCGGCGCGCCGCCTTTGCGGAACGCGACACGATCGATCGGCTGACCACGGCCTATCTCGCCGACAGGGTGGGCGCCCAATTCAGCGCCCGGATTTCCGGTGTCGCCCGGTTCGGCCTGTTCGTCCGGCTCGACGAAACCGGCGCCGACGGTCTCGTCCCGATGCGGTCGCTGCCGTCGGACTGGTACGAACATGACGAAGTCGGCCACCGGCTGGTGGGCGAGAAGTCCGGCCTGACCTATGCGCTGGGTGAAACGGTCACCGTCGAGCTGATGGAAGCGGATGTCGCCACCGGCAGCCTTGCCTTCACCATCATCGGCGAAAGCGGGCAAAAATCGGAAAACAGGGCCGGAAAAGGCCGCCCGCCCCGGCGGCGGCGGACATCCCGAAAGGCCAAGGGCCGGCGAAAACGAGGTAAATAACCCGGACAAGCTTAACACCAGTGCGATATGCCGCTAACCTGTCTTTAGATCGGCAAAAAGCCGACGTAAAAAAATGTTGGCAGGGGTCAACGGTCAGGCATGAAACGGCGCGGTCCGAAGTTCTCTTCGCTCGCCGCCAAACCGGAAGCGCGCGAGATCGCCGCGCCGGTAACGCGGTCGCTGGCGGCCATCAAGGCCTTTGCGGGCCCGGTCACGATGGCCTTTCTGTTGGGTTGTTCCGCGCCGGACAACAGCTTATCGCAGTTCTCTCAAGTCAGTTCCGAACAGATGCTGCGGGCCGGCTTCTCGGACATTCAGCAAATCTACATCGACGAACCGAAGGTCGCCGAACTCGCCATCGCGGGGCTCCGCGGCTTACGGAAAATCGATCCGGCTGTGGACGTGGTCCGGAAATCCGACGTGGTCACCATCCGCCGAGGCGACAACGTCGCCGGCTTCGCGAATGTACCGAAAGACAACGACCCCTACGCCTGGGCCACGATCGTGTCGAAGTTGATGGACGACGGCCGAAAACTGTCGCCTAAGCTGGGACAGGCCCGGACGGAGGAAATCTATACCGCCTTGTTTGACAGCCTCGCCACGAATCTCGACCCCTACTCCCGTTATTCTGGGGCGGTTGAGGCACAGGACAATCGTGCGAGCCGCGACGGGTTCGGCGGAATCGGCGTCACCATCGTGCCGCATACCGACGGCGTGGAGATTACCGAGGTCGTCAGCGGCCTGCCGGCGGACCGCGCCGGGCTGAAGCGTGGCGACCGCATCCTGTCGATCAACGGCCGTGTCATCTCCAGTCTTGGATTACGGCGGATTGCGCGCCTGTTACAAGGCCCGGTCGGGCGCTCGGTCGATCTTGCCGTGCGTCGGAAGAACAACCCAGCGTCCCTGCAGATGTCGGTACCGCGTACCCACATCACGCCGCAATCGGTCTTCTATCGGATGGAGGAAGACGTCGCGGTCATCGAGATTACCAGTTTCAACTCCGAAACCGCGTCTTCGGTCGCACAATCGGTCTTCCGGGCGCGGCATCAGAAAGGCGTCAACCTGCGCGGCATCGTGTTGGACCTCCGCGACAATCCCGGCGGCCTGCTGCACCAGGCGGTCCGGATCGCGGACCTCTTCGTTGAGCGCGGCCGGATCGTCTCGACGCGCGGCCGGCACCGCGACAGCCTGCAATACTTCGATGCAACGCCGGGCGATATCGCGAACAACCTTCCCATGGCGGTCCTGTTGAACGGATATTCGGCCTCGGCCGCAGAAATTCTGGCCGCCGCGCTGCAAGACAACGATCGCGCGATCCTGATCGGAACCACCAGCTACGGCAAAGGGACGGTACAGACGGTCCTGCGAATGCCGAATGACGGCGAACTCGTCCTGACCTGGGCACGGCTCTATGCCCCGTCCGGATACAATATGAACGGTCTTGGCGTCGTTCCCACCATCTGCACCACGAAAGAGGGTAGCGCAGAAGAAATCGTACAGCGCGCGCTGGCAACCGAAGACGGCAGGTCGCATCGAATGTTGTCGATCCGCCGGACATATCAAAAAGCGAGCGTCGCGGACCGCAAGATGTTGTCCTCATACTGTCCGGCGAGCGCGAGCCGTCAGGGCGACGTCGACCTGAAGGTTGCCAGGATGCTGTTAACCGTGCAGAAAAGCTATATGCGAACGATCCATCTGGCACGCACGGCGAATGGTCTCTGACGGTTCATCCTCCGACACGCCACAATCCCAGGAAGCAGTAACACCACGCGACGCGGCCAGCCTCGTGTTGGTCCGCGAAAACGACCGCGGGCCCGAAGTCCTGATGGGCAAACGTCCTGATTCGTCCCGTTTTATGCCGGGCGTCTACGTATTTCCCGGCGGGGGCCTAGAAGAAGACGACTTTCGCCTACAGACCGACTTCCCCCTGGCCGACCATGTTGTCGAACGGATGGGCCGGCAAAGCGACGAAGACTTGGCGCGCGCCCTGGCCTGGGCCGCGGTCCGCGAGACCTGGGAAGAGACCGGCATACTACTGGGGACTCCCGGCCCGGCGCCCAATCCGCGGAATTGCGAAACCCTAAGTGCTTATGATGCCGCCGGACTGACGCCCGACCTGACGGGCCTCGACTATCTGATGCGCGCGGTGACGCCGCCCTATCTGCCAATTCGATTCAATACCCGGTTCTTCATCGTCGACGCCGGCCAGGCACAAGGCCGTCTCGAACCGCGGGAAGAGTTAGAGCATGTGACCTGGCATAGCATCGACGATGCGCTCGACCTGCACATCATCAACGTGACAGCTATCGTCCTGAACGCGGCGCGCGACTACTGGCAAGACCGGCCCAAACCGGACGCCAACCGCCCCTCGCCCATGTTCACCCAACACGAGCCCGGCGAAATCATTCTGCTTGATGAATAGGCTTGACTTGCCGCGCATCAACTGCCATTTAGCGGATAGAAATTCGACCAAAATCCTTGTGTTAACGGGTATTTACCATGGCTAAACCGAGCACTATCCTGGTCAAATTAGTGAGCACCGCCGACACGGGCTACTATTACGTGACCAAGAAAAACCCGCGGAATCAGACCGAAAAGATGGAATTCAAGAAATACGATCCGGTGGCGCGCAAGCATGTCCTGTTCAAGGAAGGGCGTATCAAATAACCGTCCCGCGCTTGCCGAAATGCCATAAGGCCGCCCATTCGGCGGCCTTTTTCATTGGTCGAATAATCGTGGGCCGGCCTTAATTGAGATATCTTTCGACCGTTTCTAGGAAGTTGGCGACCGAAATCGGCTTCGAGATATAGGCCTCGCAGCCGCCCTCCCGGATCTTCTCCTCGTCGCCCTTCATGGCGAAGGCCGTCACGGCGATGACCGGGATAGACCGAAGTTCCTCGTCTTCCTTCAGCCATTTCGTCACCTCGAGACCCGAAACTTCCGGAAGCTGAATATCCATCAGGATCAAATCGGGGCGATGGGTCCGCGCCAGTTTGAGCGCCTCCATACCATCCTGCGATTGCAGCACGTCATACCCTTGCGCTTCGAGAAGATCGTGAAAGAGCTTCATATTGAGCTCATTATCTTCAACGACGAGAATCGACTTAGCCATCAAATATACCTTTGCACATAATTTCACGGTGCATAGCCATATGTATTACTCGCCCGGCAAAACCGGCGCAATGGGCAAGGCCCGCATTTAAATTGGCAGGAGACCAAGCCACACCAATGGCTGGACCCTTTCCCGCTGTGATAGGCTGGAAAAAGACATGTCCAAGTTTCGCATCGGCGTAGATATCGGCGGCACGAAGATCGAGGCCGCCGCGCTTGACCGGGACGGCGCCTTCGCCGTTCGGCAACGGGTCGCAACGCCTCAAGACGATTACGCAGCCGCCCTCGACACCATCGTACGCCTCGTCCAGACCGTCGAAGCGGAGATCGGTGAGCAGGCGCCCGCTGGGTTCGGCATACCGGGAACGATTTCACCGGCCACCGGCGTCGTGAAAAATGCCTATAACTCCCCGTTCAATGGACATCCGCTCGACCGGGACATCGCGGACCGTCTCGGACGACCGATCCGCATGATGAACGATGCAAATTGCTTCGCCCTGTCCGAGGCCGTCGATGGCGCGGCGGCCGGCGCTGAGATTGTCTTCGGGGTCATTCTCGGCACCGGGTGCGGCGGCGGGATCGTCATCAACGGCCGACCGGTCCGGGGCCTCAACGCCATTGCCGGCGAATGGGGTCACAATCCGCTGCCATGGCTCGGCGCGAAGGATCAGCCGGCACGCGTTTGTAGCTGCGGCAAGACCGGGTGTATCGAAACCTTTCTTTCGGGCACCGGATTCGCGGCGCATCACAACGCCGCCACCGGTTCGACGTTGGAGGCTCATGAGATCGTTGCGCTTGCGGCACAAGGCGACGACGACGCCCATCGCAGTTTCGAGCAATATCAGGACCGGCTGGCGCGGGCGCTGGCCAGCATCATCAACGTGCTGGACCCGGACGTCATCGTTCTCGGCGGCGGCATGTCCAACGCGGCCGATCTGTATGTATCCATACCGAAACGCTGGACCGATTGGGTCTTCTCGGATCGGGTCGAGACCCGGTTGGCACCGCCCAAATACGGCGATTCGAGCGGGGTGCGCGGCGCGGCATGGCTTTGGCCCGGTGATGCGGAGACCGCCGAATGAGCGATATCCCGTTTCTTTGCCGGGATTGCCTCGCCACGTTCAGGGAGCCAATCGACGGCGTGCCGCCTCGGCGCTGTGCCGAATGCGGCTCGCCCCGGATCATCGGACACCCGGAACTGCATGACCTGTCGATCGCGCATATCGACTGCGACGCCTTCTATGCGTCCGTGGAAAAACGGGACAATCCGTCCCTGACGAACAAGCCGGTCATCGTCGGGGGCGGCCGGCGCGGCGTGGTCGCGGCAGCCTGCTATGTCGCCCGGCTATACGGCGTCCGGTCGGCCATGCCCATGTTCAAAGCGCTCCAAGCCTGTCCGGATGCCGTTGTGATCCGGCCGGACATGGGAAAATACCGCGAGGCGGGGATGCAGATCCGCGAGTTGATGCGCAGCGTCACGCCGCTTGTGCAACCGCTGTCGATCGACGAAGCCTTCCTCGACCTCACCGGCACGGAAACGCTGCACCACGGCAGTCCCGCCCTGACGCTGGCACGGCTGGTGCTGCGGATCGAGGGGGAAGCCGGCGTCACCGCCAGCATCGGTCTTAGCTACAACAAATTTCTGGCCAAGATCGCCTCCGATTTGAATAAACCGAAGGGCTTCGCCGTGATCGGCCGAGCACAGGCGCTGCCCTTCCTCGCGCCGCAGCCGGTTGGGATCCTCTGGGGTGTGGGAAAGTCGCTGCAATCGAAATTACGGCGGGACGGCATCACGACTATAGGTCAGCTTCAGCAGCGCGAAGAAGCGGATTTGGTGGCGCGCTATGGTTCGATCGGCAGCCGCCTGTATCACTTTTCCCGGGGCGAAGACGACCGGAAGGTCACCCCCAACTCACCAACCAAGAGCATTTCGGCGGAAACCACCTTCGGCGTGGATATCGCCGAGGCGAGCGACCTGGCCGAGCGGATTTGGCCGCTGTGCCAGAAGGTGGCCGATCGGCTGGTTGCCAAGCGGCTTGCGGGGCAAACGGTCACGCTGAAGCTGAAAAGCGCCGATTTCCAGATCATCACCCGAAGCCGGCGCATCCGCGAGCCGACCCAGCGGGCCGAGGCTCTATACCAAACCGCGCTCCCCCTGATCGAAAAAGAATCCGACGGGCGACTCTTCCGGCTGATCGGTATCGGGGCTGCCGATCTCACCGACCCGCACGAGGCGGACCTACCGGACCTCTTCTCGACGGATGCAGCGGGTGGCGACAAGACCGAAAAGGCCTTAGACGCCGCGCAAGAGAAACTGGGAATGGGTGTCGTCCGGCGTGGTCGGCATGCGACGTAAGTTCGCCCAACCGACCATTGTCAGCACTTGGCCTTTTTCAGCGGCTCAAAGAGCTTCAATTTCCCGCGAACGGTGAAATCGCCGTAATTCATCGTCAGTTCCGGCACGACGCCGTTCTTCTGAAGATAGATCGACATCTCGAATTCCGGCATCGCCGCTTTTCCCTCTTGCGGGAAGACGGCAATACTGACCGGCCAGACCGGGGCAGCGTCCGATAGGACATCCGGCTTGCCGCCCGGCGGGAGGGGGCGCTTCGGCAGGATGAATGCACTCATGGTCGACGGACCTTTGACCTCGGCGCCGTCGAAAACAGGCCGCCGGTCGAATTTTTCGCCGGCCTCCGCCTTGCGCATTAAGTCAAGCGTATGCGCGGTTGGAAAGGACGTCCCGGCCGGCAATTTGATGGTTTTCTTCCCGGGCTTCTGGAACGTGGCGACGCCGGGTCCGCCGATGCTTTCCAAGGTGGCCTTGCCTTCGACCTCGCCGTCTTCCTGCGCCTCGCCACCGGCGGTGGACCGTTTGACGTAGAAACGGTATTTGAGACCGTCTTTCGACTCCCAATTCGCGTAGCTGGCGGAAATCTGCACGGGCGATCCGTCGCCGCGCACGACCTGCATGACGTAACGCTGCTCGATAATCCAGCCGTCACAACTATCGGCCCAATCGTAGCTGAGCACGCCGGTCACATCGACCACGCCGCTGCCGGACCGCGCCTTGTCCAGCCGAAGTTCGTACCCGGCACGATGGGGAACGATATCCGACGTATCGGCGGCCGCGGCGGCCGCCGGCAGCGACGATACGGCGCACGCCACCGCCATCCCGGCCAAACCGGTCGGCAATCCAGCAACACTCATTCGCATGTTCAGCACAGTCTTATAAGCCTCCGTGTCCCACTATATGGGGTCGGTGCAGGCGTTCTACCACAATCGCCATGTACCGCGGGGCATTCCCTGCCCCCTGACGACAATGTTACTGCGCTCTGTTTAATCTTTCTTTTCCGGCGGCAGGCTTACCCGGATGTGCAGTTCCCGCAACCTTTCGGCATCCACGTCGTTCGGCGCGCCCATCATCAAGTCCTGCGCCTGCTGGTTCATGGGAAATGCCACGACCTCCCGAAGATTGGGCTCGTCCGCAATCAACATGACGATCCGATCGATCCCCGGCGCGGACCCACCATGCGGCGGCGCCCCGTATTTCAGCGCGTTGATCATGCCCCCGAAGCGGGATTCGACCGCGTCCTTATCGTAACCGGCGATGTCGAAAGCCTTATACATGATCTCCGGCAAGTGATTCCGGATGGCGCCCGAAGATAGCTCGACGCCGTTGCAGACGATATCATATTGATATGCCTTGATTTTCAGCGGATCCATCGTCTCCAACGCCTCGAGACCGCCTTGCGGCATCGAAAACGGGTTATGGCTGAACTCGATGCGCCCGGAATCTTCGTCCAGCTCATACATCGGATAGTCCACGATCCAGCAGAACTTGAAGCACCCTTTCTCGATCAGATCGAGGTCCTCGGCGACCTTGATCCGCACGACGCCTGCAAACGACGCCGCGGCATTGGGCTTGTCGCAAGCGAAGAACACCGCATCGCCGTCGCCGAGCCCGGTCGCTTCCTTGATGGCCGAGACCCGCTCGTCCTCCAGGTTTCGTGCGATCGGTCCTTTGCCGCCGCCGTCCTCGAAAACGATATAGCCGAGGCCCGCCGCACCCTGCTCACGCGCCCAATCGTTCAGCTTGTCGAAATAGCTCCTCGGCTGCCCGCCCGCACCCGGCGCGGGCACAGCGCGAACGACCGCCCCGCCCTCGACCGCCTTGGCGAAAATCCCGAAATTCGACCCGCGAAAGGCTTCCGTCACATCGCTGATCTCGAACGGAATGCGCAAATCCGGCTTGTCGCTGCCGTATTTCATCATGGCTTCGTCGAAGGGTATGCGCGGGAACGGCGGCTTGGTGACGCTGCGGCCTTCGGCGAACTCCTCGAAGACACCGGCGAGAACCGGCTCGAGCGCGTCGAACACATCCTCCTGGGTGACGAAGGACATCTCCAGGTCGAGTTGGTAGAACTCACCGGGCGAACGATCCGCGCGCGCATCCTCGTCCCGGAAACACGGGGCAATCTGGAAGTACCGGTCGAAGCCGGCGATCATGGTCAATTGCTTGAACTGCTGCGGCGCTTGCGGCAGCGCGTAAAACTGTCCCGGATGAAGCCGGCTCGGCACGAGAAAATCTCGCGCGCCCTCGGGCGAAGACGACGTCAGGATCGGCGTTTGGAATTCGGTGAAGCCAGAATCGGTCATGCGCCGCCGGATCGACGAGATCACCTGCGATCGCAATACGATATTCCGGTGCAATTCCTCCCGCCGCAGATCCAGGAAACGGTAGCGCAGCCGAATATCCTCGGGATAGCCGGCATCCTGGTTGACCGGCATTGGCAATTGTTCGGCGACCGCCTGGACCGTGACCTCTTCAATGCGAAGCTCGACCTCGCCGGTCGGGATCGACGGATTGATCGTATCGTCGGTGCGCCGCGCCACCGGTCCCTGAACGGTGATGACCGATTCATTACTCAGATTTTCGACCGACGCGAAGACCGGGCTGGAGATATCGACGACGCATTGCGTGATGCCATAGTGATCGCGCAGGTCGATGAACATCAGGTTGCCGTGATCGCGCGTGCGATGGACCCAGCCGGAAAGCCGGACGACCTCGCCCGCATCGTCGACTCGGAGTTGGCCACAGGTATGGGTGCGATATTGGTGCATGAATTGTCCTGAGATCAGGGGCGTATACGGTCGCCGCGCAAAGGCCATGGATTCGGGCGGTTTGTCAAGGCATCCGCGATAGTTAGCGGCGTCCTTGCGATCCACGGTGTGGCCGCGCGGCCACCCGGATCGGTAGCACTTTTGCGGACCTTTCCCCGATTCCGATTTGCGTGTATTTCAACTGATATGGCGATAATTCCAATAACAGACAGCGCCGAGTTGAAAGACTTCTGTCGGCGCCAATCTTCCGCACCCTATATCACCGTCGATACCGAGTTTCTCCGCGACAAGACCTACTGGCCCATTCTGTGTCTTGTCCAGGTCGCGGGCCCGGAGGATGCCGTTGTCATCGACGCCATGGCGGACGGCCTCGACATGGCGCCGCTATACGATTTATTGATCGATCCCAACGTCTTGAAAGTTTTCCACGCCGCACGCCAGGATCTCGAAATTTTCTATCAGAAGATCGGCGAGGTCCCGACCCCGATCTTCGATACCCAGGTCGCGGCTATGGTCTGCGGTTTCGGCGACCAGGTCGGCTACGAGACCATCGTGAACAAGATCGTCGGCGCGTCGCTCGACAAGATGTCCCGCTTCGCCGATTGGTCGAAGCGGCCCCTGACGCCGAAGCAGCTCGACTATGCGCTGGCCGATGTGGTTCACCTGCGACCAGCCTATGAGGAACTGGCCCGACAACTCGACGAATCCGGCCGGTCGCCCTGGCTTCAAGAGGAAATGGCCGTCCTGGAACATCCCTCGACCTATCGCCTCGACCCAGAGGAAGCCTGGCGGCGCATCAAGACCCGCGGCGGCAATAAGCGCTTCTACGGTGTCCTCAAAACCGTGGCGGCTTGGCGCGAGGAAGCGGCGCAAACGCGGGACATTCCGCGCAACCGCATCCTGCGCGACGACTCGCTTATGGACGTTGCCGCCCACGCGCCGCAAACGCCCGAGGCACTCGCCCGCACGCGCGGGCTCTCGAAAGGGTTTGTCGAGGGAAAGATGGGGAAAGGCCTGTTGGAGGCGGTGAAAGCCGGCCTCAGCTTGCCGGACAAGGAGATTCCCCGGCGGCCGAAACGCGAGCGTCTGCCGCCCGGGATCGGCCCATTGACGGACCTGCTGAAGGTTCTGCTGAAACACGAATGCGAAAAGCACAATGTCGCAAGCCGCCTTATCGCAAACGCCGACGATTTGGCAAGGATCGCCGCCGATGACAACGCCGATGTACCGGCGCTCAGCGGTTGGCGCTACGAGCTATTCGGCAAGCAAGCGCTGGACCTGAAGCATGGCCGCCTCGCCCTGTCCGCGAAAGGCGATCAGATTATTGTCATCAGGGCCGAAGGCGACGACGCCTAGTATCGGCGATCAGCCGGCCGAACCGGCGGCCTGCTTCTCGTCATCTTGCTGGAAATAGTCGATTTCGGCATCGCACCCGAGCGCCTTGGCAAGCGACATGAACCGCCGTTGGACGACGTCACCGACAAGGATATCCGCGTGCGGCGGCAGGGTTAGCGTGATCAGGTCCTTGGTCCGGTGAAGTTGCGCCGCCTGCAAAAGGGAAATCACACCACCGGACAATGTGTATCCCAACCGCATGGCCAAACCGATGGCCCGGGCGTCGTTCATCGCATCGCGGTCCAACAGGGCGCCGGCCTCGCGCCGCAACAGCCGTTTGTCGAGGACGGAATGCCGTGACGCGACGCTGAGCGCCATGAAAACACGGCCGGGATGGTCGGTGCCAACGGTCGGATGCCGCAGAATCCGCTCGAAGACCATCTCGCCGCGATAATCCGGATGTTCCGACCAGCCGATATCCGCCAAATGAGACGCTGCGAGGCGCAATCGCCTATGCCGGTCTCCCTCGTCGGGAAACAGCGGGCTCATCCAGTCGAAAAGCGCTTCGCCATCCGCCGTGGCGCGTCCCATCCGCTCAGCCTCGCGCCAACAACTCGCCAGCAGCGGGTCGACCTTCCGGGTCTTCGCCGGCAATCGATCGTAGAGACATCCTTCCCGCAGCCCGTAGGCCGAAAAGATCACCTCGTCGACCTTGGACTCCTCCACCAGCCGCTGCATCAAGTACGCGGCATAAGGAACACCGTCGACACGTTGCCGCGCCACGCCGGGAATCTTCCTCAGCGTGTTTGGGCTGAGTTTCGCGACGAAGCGCGCAAACTCGACCGCATCGGACGCCGACATCGTGTATTGATGGATGACGTGCAGCGGGTAGTCGGATTGTTCCATATGCACCCGCGCCAACGCCCGCCACGCCCCGCCTACCGGGTAGAAGCGCTGGCCTTTCGCCTTACCGAACCACGTAATCGTCGCCAGTTCCTTATCGATGATCTTGCGGGCGTTCGAAACACTGCCGTCCGCCATATCGGCGAGCCGAAGCGGCCCGATGGGCAACGTATCGTATACGCCGCTCTTTCCCTTGTTGATACGGACCAGCTCAACGCTGCCGCCGCCCAAATCGCCCATCAGTCCCCGCGCTTCCGGGATCCCGGACAGGACACCCATCGCGGAAATCCGGGCCTCCTCCTCGCCCGACAGCACCCGGACATCGAAGTTACACCGTTCGCGGACATCCTCGACGAATTGCGGGCCATTGTCGGCATCCCGCACGGCAGCCGTGGCGACCACGTCTACCCGGTCGACGGCCATTGCATCGGTCAACGCGCGAAACCGGGCGATACTGGCCAATGCCAACTCGACGCCCTCCGCCGAGAGTTTCCCGGTCTTGTTCAGACCGCGGGCCAGGCCGCACAGCACTTTCTCGTTGAAGACGGGAGTCGGCGTCCGTTGCGGCCCCTCATAGACCACGAGCCGGATCGAGTTCGAGCCGATATCGACGACAGCCACCGGCGTGGTGGCGTTTTCCGCTCCGAACTTACGTCCTCGGGTAAGAATACCCGGCACGCGATCAGACCCGCCGCAACTTCAAGGGCCGGACCGGGCGTGACTGTTCCAGGGCACTGCCCCGGCCGGAAAGGCTCGGATTGGTCATGAAATACGTGTGAGCGTTGAAGCTATCCGCCGTCGCTTTCAGCCGTTGGAAAGAGCCGTCCGGCTGCATTTCCCAACTTTGCGCTTCGTCGTTCAAATTCGCCACCATAATCTGTTCGAGCACTTGCTTCTTGACCGTCGGGTTGTCAATCGGAACAAGCGTTTCGACCCGGCGGTTCAGGTTACGCGGCATCCAGTCGGCGGAAGAGATGAAGACCTTGGCCTGTGCCGACGGAAGCGCGCGACCCGCGCCGAAACATACGATCCGACTGTGCTCAAGAAAACGCCCAACGATGCTTTTCACCCTGATATTTTCCGACAAGCCCGGAATTCCAGGGCGCAGACAGCAGATACCGCGCACCACCAGATCGATCTCCACCCCCGCCTGACTTGCCGCATAGAGGGCGTCGATAACATCCGAGTCGACCAGCGAGTTCATTTTTGCCCAAATCTGCGTCGGCCGTCCGGCCTTGGCGTGCTCGATCTCCTCTTCGATATGTCGCTGCAGCGTGCTGCGGAGCGTCAACGGCGCGATCGCCAACTTCTCCATCGCATCCGGCGTGGCGTAACCGGTCATATAGTTGAAGACCTTCGCTGCATCGCGCCCCAGCGCCGGATCGCAGGAAAAGAAGCTCAGGTCGGTATAGATCCGCGCGGTAATCGGATGGTAGTTGCCGGTGCCGAAATGGACATAGGTACTCAGATCTTGGCCCTCCCGGCGCACAACCAGGGACACTTTGGCATGCGTCTTCAGATCGAGGAAGCCATATACCACCTGCGCGCCGGCCCGTTCCAAATCGCGGGCCCAGCGAATGTTCGCCGCTTCGTCGAAACGCGCCTTCAGTTCGACCAAAGCGGTAACGGCCTTGCCGGCTTCGGCTGCCTCGATCAACTCGCGCACGATGGGCGAATTGTCCGACGTGCGGTATAGCGTCTGCTTGATGGCGACGACCGCCGGGTCGCGGGCCGCCTGCTTCAGGAACTGGACGACCACATCGAAGCTTTCATACGGATGATGGACGATGATGTCTTTCGCCCGAATGCCGGCGAAACAATCGCCGCCATAGTCCCGGATACGCTCCGGGAAACGCGCCGTATAGCTCTTGAACTGAAGATCCTTGCGCTCGTCGACGATCAAGGCGCTGACATCGCTCAACCCGAGGATTTCGTCCAGCGCAATACAGTCGTCGGGCTCGACGCCGAGTTGCTCTTCGACGAAACGGCGTAGGTCTTCGGGCATTCCCCCATCCACCGTCAACCGGATGACATGGCCCCGCCGGCGTTGCTTGAGCGCGGATTCGAAGGTCCGAACCAAATCTTCCGCCTCCTCATCGATCTCCACCTCGCTGTCACGGATCACGCGGAAGATGCCTTTCCCGGTGACTTCGAAACCCGGGAACAACTGGTCGAAGTATCGCGCGATCACGTGTTCCAGGGCGATAAAGCGAACGTCATCGCCCGGCAAACGGATGAAACGCTCCATATGGCCGATCGAAATCAGTCCGGTAATCACCTTATCGTCCGACGGCCGGCGCAACGCGACCACAAGGACGAGTCCCTTGTTCAGAATGAACGGAAAGGGGTGCGACGGATCGACGGCAAAGGGTGTCAGGACCGGGAACAGCTGATCGGTGAACCACGTGTCCAACCACTTTAGCTCGTCCTTCGCCAATCCGGACGGCGATAGCACGGCAATTCCCGCGCCTCTCAATTCCTTACGAAGCTTGCTCCAGCATTTCTGCTGTTCCGCGAGCAGCATCCGCACTTCGTTCGAAATCGCATCCAATTGTTGGCTCGGTACCAAGCCGTCGTCGCTGGGGGTGGCGACACCGGCGGCGACCTGGCCTTTCAGACCAGCCACGCGCACCATGTAGAACTCATCGAGGTTGCTGGCCGAAATCGCCAGAAAACGAAGACGTTCCAGCAAAGGATGGCTGGTGTTATAGGCCTCTTCGAGGACCCGCGAGTTGAAACTCAGCCAGGATAATTCACGGTTCAAGAACCGCGCATTGCTGTCCATGGTAATCTTATCGTCCTGACGCGCCTTTACCGTGGCCACCGTTGCCTCTCCCAGGTTCCTATTTCACAAAACCGTATGATTCCCGCCAGAATCCTTTTCAAACCGTACAATAAAAGTATAACCGAATCATTACGCTAATGCTCGCCGCCGAACGGAGCCGCCATGGTCCGATTGTATATCCTCCGTCACGCCAAATCTTCCTGGAAGACCGATGGTCTGGATGATTTTCATCGGCCGATTAACGGGCGCGGAAGAAAGGCGGCGCCCACCATAGGCAGCTACATGCAACAACACGGGATTCAACCTGACCTGATTCTCTGTTCCGCGGCGGTCCGCGCCCGTGAGACGCTTGCCCTGATTCTGCCGGCCCTCGACGGAGAACCGACGATCGAAATCGAAGAAGACCTCTATCTGGCGAGCGCCGAAACCCTTTTGGACCGCCTGCGGCGGCTGGGCGATGGCCCGGATGGAGTCATGCTGATCGGTCATAACCCCGGCCTGCACGACCTCGCCCTCGCCTTGGCGGCGCCCGGCGAAATGAAGGTTCCCGCGGAGAAATATCCGACCGCCGCCTTAACTGAACTGGCTTTCGAGGAAAAGCATTGGGCCGATGTCGGCACCGGTACCGGCGACGTCGTGCGTTTCGTAGCACCGCGCACCTTGGTCTGACGCGGCACAGCAACGCCTCAATCCCAATACCGTTCCTGTTTGACCAGTCCCTGCCAGATTTTCCCGAGCTGTCGCCGCTCACCGAAAATTCGCGCGGCATACCATCCCACCACGCAGGCGCGGGCGCTTTCGTCGATCGGATTGCGGCCCTTGCCGAATCGCCGCAGCAGGCTGTCGGCGACAACACCGTCATTCAATCCACCCAAACAGTCCTGCAACGCCGAAAGCTGCTTGATGTGACGCCGAACCGACCGCTTGGGATACAGGCTGGCGAAGAATTCCACGCAATACCGCGTCTGCTTCCCTTCAATCCGCACGGTATGCAGCTCTTCGTCGTCGACTGAATCCAGACGATTCCCATGCGCAAGCAGCTTCTTCTGGGTTTTTCGGATCGCGTGCTTGGCGAAACCGCCGATCGGTTTCGCAAGCGGCGTCCCGGCCGTTTCCACGCTTGGAAAGTGCAACCAGCGCTCCAGCATCAGCAAGATGCGCCCGTACCGCCGGCTCTGCAGTGCATTTTGGGCCCGGCGGTATGCGGTACGCCGCGCGGTCTCCACGCGCTTCGACAGCCCGGCCAATGATTCCTCATCCGGCACGCGCGACCGCAACGGCGCAAGCGTCTCGAGAATAAAAACGTCGAGATCGCGCGCTTCGCCGAGTTCTTGCTGCAGCCACCGTAGCTCTTGCGCGAAATGTCCGCGCTCTTCCCGCGGCAAGACGCGCCGGAAGACTTTGAAGGCGGCGCGCAATCGGCGGATCGCCACGCGCGCCTGATGGATCCCTTCCGGGTTCCCGCCCCGGCGCGCGATGGGCTCATTCGCGCGAAGCTGCTCCAAACATCCGTCGCAAATCCGGACGAAGCATTCCCAGACCGTCATGCGGCGCGAAAGAACCACCGGCTTTGCCCTTGCCGCTCCACCAGCCGGTATGTCATTGCGGAGCGCATAGCCCCGGTCGGATTTGGAGATATGGCCGACGGTGCAGTCGATCCGATCATTCAACGCCAGCGCGATATCGAAAATACGTTTCGGATCGCCCGATTTCAGTTCAAGTTCCACCTCGCAAATCGCCTCGCTGGCGCCGTCCGGCGACCGGACCTCGCCGACATCGAGGACCAGTTCGACCGACGTCTCGCCGTCGACCAGATCCCACGCGGTGCGTTTGATATCCGTTTCGAATACTGGCTGCAGCGCCGCGGCTCCATTGAGTCTCGCGAGGCTTTTCCGGACACGTTTGTCCTCGATCAGCGATAGGTCCGGCGCGGCCCCCGGCACATCATGTTCCCATTCATCGCGGACGAACAAACCGCCCCTCGCCGGGCCCACGCGTTTTAAGGTCTGAACGTGCCGTCTATCGGTCTCCCGGACCCGAAGCGACAGATCGTTCCGCTTCAGAAACAGATCTTTCGAATCGAAATAAGTACCCATCATCCGCCGCGTGCGCGCGCGGCCGGACTTCAAGTCACGGATAATCGGGTGCCGTTTTAGCCTATCTGCCTGATCGAACGGTAAGGACAGCTTTAGCTCTGTCTCTTCCTGCATGCCACGGTGCCATTATGTCTCCCTGTCGCGGTAACAAGCCATATTCATGTAGATCGGAAAACAGTGAAACGGGACAGTCATAATTATTTCATAATTTTGTAATGTCACTGCCCCGTTCAGCTCGGGTTAGAGCGTTCCGGGATAGCTCCCGCCGTCCATCAACAGGTTCTGCCCCGTGATGAATCCGGCGCCGGCGCTACACAGGAACGCGCAGGCGTCCCCGAATTCCGCCGGATCGCCCGCGCGGCCCGCCGGATTGGCCGCTTCGCGTGCGGCCAGGACCTCCTCGTAGGGCTTGCCCGACTTTTCGGCCTGAAACCTGATATTTGCGAAATACCGGTCGGTCGCGAACGGCCCCGGCAGCAAGCCGTTGATCGTGACGTTATGCGCGACCGTCTTCCGGGAGAGCCCGGCGCAGAACCCCGTCAAACCGGCTCGGGCGCCGTTGGACAGACCGAGAATCTCGATCGGTGCCTTCACCGCCGCTGAGGTTATGTTCACGATCCGGCCGAATTTCCGGTCGATCATGCTGTCGACGGTCGCCTTGATCATGAAAATCGCCGTCAGCATGTTGGCGTCAACGGCCTTGATCCAGTCATCGCGGTCCCAATCTCGAAAGTCGCCGGGCGGCGGCCCCCCCGCATTGTTGATCAGGATATCCGGATCGGCGCAAGCGGCAAGGACGGCCTGGCGTCCCTCCTCCGTGGTGATGTCGGCGGCCACCGGGGTCACCGTCACGCCCGTTTCGGCGCGGATTTCTTCGCCCGTCGCCTCCAATACATCGGGACTGCGGGAGTTGATGACGAGATCGACCCCCTCGCGCGCGAGCGAAACCGCGCATGCTTTCCCAAGCCCCTTCGACGCGGCGCAGACGATTGCACGCCGTCCTTTCAATCCAAGATCCATACGTTTCTTCCTCCCTATGCCATTCCCAACCGGCGCAGCACATCCCGCGCCAGAGGAACCGTAAGCCGGCGGTGCGACGCCAATGCGGCGCTGTCGACAGCGTCCACCACCTGCCGCGCGGCCTCAAACGACCGTTCGATGCGCATCACGAGATACACTAACACGTCCTTGCCGATTAAAATCTGACGGTCGGCGAAGAGCTTGATCATAACGGCGCCGACCAAGGCCTCGTCGGGCTTGCCGATCTGCACCGCCGACGCCGCGGTCAACCTTGAGCGAAGGTCGTCGAGCGTGATCGGCCATCGCGCGGGCGGGCGTTCGGCGGTCAAGAGGAGATGACCGCGTCGCTCGGACACCACGTTGTAGAGGTGAAGCAGCGCCGCGTGATCCACATCGCCATCCGCATTTTCGAGAATGCAGCAGACCGCTGTACCCAAAAGGTCATCGGGTGCCTTACCGGCAATTTCCCGCGCTTCGAGCATGACCGCCGCGCTGCGCGCCTGCCAGACATGGGCCAAATGCGTCTTGCCGCCCCCGGTCGGGCCGTGAAGGCACAAAGCGGGACCCGGCCAGTCCGGCCAAGCGTCAATCCATTGCACGGCCTGTTCGTTGCACGGCGCCACGAGGAAATCTTCCTGCCCCATTGCCGGGCGGTGTTCGAAGGAGAAATGCAGCTGCGCGTCGCCGCTCATGGCTCCTCTTCCGGCGCATCGGGTAGCGGCGCTTCCGGGCCCAGATACAACTTACTTGCCAAGTATTGGTCCACCATGAACCGGACCAGCACGCCGATGACGGCGGCAAGCGGTACCGCCAACATAATGCCGACCAACCCGAACAAAGCGCCGCCGGCCAGCAGGGCGAATATGATCCAGACGGCGTGAAGGTTGACTCGGTCCCCGACCATTTTCGGCGTCAGGAAATTTCCTTCGATAAACTGGCCGACACCGAAGACGCCCGCGACCAACAGGATCGGCACGATCGTATCGAACTGCGCAATCGCCAACCCCATCCCCACGACAAAACCAATCAGCATTCCGAAATAGGGCACGAAGGACATCAGCCCGGTCACCAATCCAACGACCAAGCCGAAATCCAGACCGACCAGGGACAGCCCGATTCCGTAAAACAATCCAAGCAACATACAGACCGAGAACTGGCCGCGTACGAACCCCGCCATGGTCTCGTCCACCAATTTGACCTGCTCCCGGATCACGCCGGCATGCGCCCGCGGCAGCCAACCGTCGATCTTGGCGACGATATGGTCCCAATCCCGCAACAAATAGAACGCCACGATGGGAGTGATAATGAACAACGACAGCAAGCTGAATGTCACTTCCAAGCCGCTCGCAAACTTCGCAAGGAATCCCACGGCGAATTTCGCAACGTCGCCGAGATGCGACTCGAAGAACTGCTTGGCCTGTTCCACGCCCTCACCCGCAGCGACATAGCCACGCGCCAATTCGATCAACGGGGCGGCCTTGGTCTCGATCGCCGACACATATCTGGGCAGGTTCTTGAGGAATTGGATGAGCTGCGAATACAGCAGCGGAACGAGGAACGACAGAATGATCACGAAGATCACGAAAAAAGCGGCGGTCACCAATGTCGTCGACCATGTCCGCGATAGGCCCATCCGCTCCAGGCGATCGCAGGCGGGGTCGAGGAAATAGGCGATCGCGAACCCCGCGACAAAGGGAAAGAGTATTTCACGCAATCCGGCCAGAATAAGGATGAATAGGGCTAAGACGACGCCCCATGAGATGGCCTGTTGGCGAACGGTCATGCGCGCCCTCGCGGTTGTTCCTCGTTGACGGGGCGATTGGCCGGCTCCGCCTGGGTCGATGGCGGTGCGTCGATAAAGGCGCCTCGACCCGTCACCCACATATAGAGATAACAGGTTCCCGACGTCACCGTGGTTGCCGCGACCAGGTATTCCAACGCGGTAATCACCGGCATGTCGGCGAATTCGAACGTTAATTCCGCCAAAACCACTGCCGCCAGAACTATTTGAGCGACGGTATTCACCTTACTGATGAACAACGGTTGCATCTTGACCGGCCGGTCGATGAGCTGCGAAAGCACCGTTCCGCCCACGATCAGGACGTCCCGGAACACCACAAGGATCACGAGCCAAAGCGCGATGTATTCCTGCAGGCCGAGGGTCACATAGACCCCGACCAACATGACCTTGTCGGCGATAGGATCGAGGTAACTGCCGAGTTCGCTCTCCACCCGGAACCTTTTGGCGATAAAGCCATCCACGCCATCGGAAATACCGGCTGCGACGAAAAGCCAGAATGCCGCCCACAACGCGTCCGTCGCGATCAGCCATACCATAAGCGGTACGGCGATCAATCGGCCGAGCGTTATCAAATTCGGTATACTGCTCAGGAGCATGTGCTGGCTCACGGCTGGCCTGCCTGATGCTGCGACGACACCGGGAGGCTACTCGGCGGCGCGCGGCCGGACGACCCAACCACCCCGCTCCAATTCATAGGACATATCGAGATCCTTGAGGGCGAGCGCTCGGCGCAATTGTTCGGGTTCCCCGAGGAACGTCACGTCGATTTGGGCTTCGCGGATGGACAATCGGGCCACATCCATCTGGCGCACCGACGGCACGCCGGTGATCTTCCGTTTCACGGCCAACCAGTCGCCGAGCCGGACAATGGGAACAAGAACCCGTATGCGCTGTTCCGACCCGGTCTGCTGTAGGTTATCGGATTTCCACGCTTCCTCGAGGCCGGCGATCATTTCTTCAACGGCAAGATCGAATAATCCGGCGACATCGGAACCCTCGCGTCCTTTGAAGCCGCGCGTGAAATCGCGCGCTGGCTCACCGGGTTGATGCTGCGTCATAGTGACATTCAGTACAGGCACATTCGTCACAGGATCGACGCTGAGCTGTCCCAGCGCCACATAGACACCGAACGCTTTGTATTTCTTGGCGATCGCGTCGAGCCGGGCGGCATCCCCGACCACGGCCTGCTCGGCGCTGATCTCCGAGATATCCGACAAATCCCGCAGCGGCAGGACCAACGGCAACAACCCGGTCGGCGGTTCGCGCCGCAACCAGGCGTCAAACCACGGATTGGGCTCGTCCCAAAGCAGCCTCGACCCGGCACTTTCATATACCGGCAATACCAGGTTCGGGCGGCTGGCGACTTCCGCATAGGGCACGCCAAGGCCACCGACCAGTGTTCTCACGGCCTCAGGCTTGAAACGCACGTTGAGCGCTGCGAGATACCGTCCGCCACCGAACTTCTCTTCGGACACCGCGAAGTCACGCAGTGCCGACGCGACAAGCCCGTCGGTGACCTCTGGCAATTTGCCGTGATCGGTGCGCAACGTGAGCCGCTCGAGAAGTGTCCTCAACGCATCCCGTTGCGCCTTGGCAATGCCGACGCCCTTCGCGGAGACCTCATCCGTCGCCCGTTCGTCCACCCGGACGTTCGAGACGGAATAGATATCCGCCGCGGAAAGCGGCTGGGAAAAGACCAAGGCAATAAGCAGAAAGAAGGCTATGCCGAGGCGATCAAAACCCCGCAAATGGAGCATTACAAATATTCCCGGATGAAGTATCTTCGGCGCCCAGTTTATACCGCTTACCACCGAGGACGCTATAGCTCCAAAGTCACCCAGGAACGGCCTGACCTACCGGGATGCCGGTGTCGATATCGATGCCGGGAATAGGCTGGTCGAGGCAATCAAGCCGATGGCAAAATCCACCATTCGCCCCGGCGCGGACGCCGCGCTGGGCGGATTCGGCGGACTGTTCGACCTGAAAGCCGCAGGATTCAAGGATCCCGTGCTTGTTGCCGCGACCGACGGCGTCGGCACCAAGCTGATGGTCGCGATCGCCGCGAATCGCCATGGCACGATCGGCATCGACCTCGTCGCCATGTGCGTCAATGATCTGGTGGTGCAAGGCGCAGAACCTCTGTTCTTCCTGGATTACTTCGCAACCGGCAAGATCGAGCCGGAGATCGCCGAATCGATCGTCGGTGGCATCGCCGAGGGATGCCGCCAAGCCGGATGCGCGCTGATCGGCGGCGAAACGGCCGAGATGCCGGGCCTCTACGACGGCTCCCACTACGACCTAGCGGGCTTCAGCGTCGGCGCGGCCGAACGCGGCGCGTTGCTCGGCGGACGCGATGCCCGGGCGGGGGACGTCATCCTCGGCCTGGCGTCAAACGGGCTACACTCGAACGGATATTCCTTGGCGCGGAAGGTGGTGGAAGACAGCGGCCTGGACTATGCGGATGCCGCGCCCTTCGCGCCGGACCGAACGGTCGGCGAAGCGCTGCTCGACCCAACCCGGATCTATGTGCGGAGCTGCCTCGCTGCCATCGCCGCAGCGGATGGCGGTGTGCATGGACTGGCGCATATCACCGGCGGCGGGCTGACCGAAAATCTGCCCCGCGTCCTGCCCGATGACGTGGCCGCCCATATCGATCTGTCTTCATGGAGCATTCCGCCCGTGTTCACCTGGCTGGCGGACGCGGGCGGAATCGAAGACCGCGAACTGATGCGGACGTTCAATTGCGGTATCGGCATGGCGATCATCGTCGATCCCGACGCGGCAGACGCGGTCACGAGCGCGCTGGAGGAACATGGCGAGACGGTCATTTCCGTCGGCGCCGTCCATCGACGCACCGGGGATCCGGTTCGGTATTCGAAGGGTGGGGCATGACGGACAAGTTGAAGGTCGGTGTCTTGATCTCCGGGCGCGGCACGAACTTGCAGGCGCTGATCGACGCCTGCGCGAAGCCCGGGTTCCCGGCCACCATCGCACTGGTAATCTCTAATGTCGAAGGCGCGTTCGGGCTTCAGCGTGCCGAAAAGGCGGGCATTGCAACGCGGGTCATTCGCCATCAATCCTTCGACAGCAGGGCCGACTTCGATGCGGCGGTCGATTCCGCGCTCAAGAAGTCGAGGATAGAACTGGTCTGCCTCGCCGGTTTCATGCGGCTTTTGACGGCGGATTTCGTCGATGCCTGGCGCGACCGCATGATCAACATTCATCCGTCGCTTCTGCCGGCCTTCAAGGGCCTCGACACCTATCAACGGGCGCTCGACACCGGGGTCAAGATCGCGGGCTGCACCGTCCATTTCGTCCGCGTGGAGATGGATGACGGACCGATCATCGTCCAGGCGGCGGTGCCGATTCTCCCCGGTGACGATAGCGACCGGCTGGCGGCCCGTATCCTGGAGAAAGAACATGTCGCCTATCCGCTGGCCTTGCGACTCATCGCCGAAGGCAAGGTCAGGGTGGTCGACGAAATTGCCCATGTCGACAATGGCGCACCGTCGACGGAATCGTTGATCAATCCATCGGCAAACTGACCGGACGGACTTGCGCAACGCGACGGACCGTTATACCTACAGGGATAAATCTACTTCGGAGGGAAAGAATGGCGACCGAACCGCAAATGCAGCATTTGAGCGCGCCGCAGGCAAACATTCAGACGTGGAACAACGTCACCCGGCTAATCCTCGTTTCCAGTATCGCGATTGCCATTCTACTGATCGTGATGGCGCTGACGCTGCTTTAAAAGCGCAGGCGTCCGCGGCACCCGGCCAGGGATGCCGCCTGCACGTTTCCGGAAATCCAGCATTGAACGTCCGCCGCCGGTGCGCACACCGGGCGCGGCGGATGTGATCAGCCGACGATCTCGGTCTGGCTGAAGAAATAAGCGATTTCGATGGCCGCGTTATCCGGGCTATCGGAACCGTGAACCGAGTTCGCCTCGATCGATTCACCGAAATCCTTGCGGATCGTGCCATCGTCCGCATTCGCCGGGTTGGTCGCGCCCATGATGTCACGGTTCCCGGTAACGGCATTGTCGCCCTCCAGAACCTGCACAACGACCGGACCCGAAGACATAAAGTCGCAGAGATCCCCGAAAAAGGCCCGTTCCTTATGGACGGCATAGAAACCCTCGGCCTGTTCCCGCGTCATGTAAATGCGCTTCTGCGCCACGATCCGGAGTCCCGCCTCTTCGAACCTGGCGTTGATCCGTCCGGTTAGGTTTCGACGTGTCGCATCCGGTTTGATGATGGACAATGTGCGTTCGACTGCCATCGAACTGCCCCCTTGATTGTGTTGGCCGATGTTAAGGCCGCCGGGTTATAGACGCCCCGCTCCCGTTGAGCAAGCCGATCTTCCTTCCCCAAAAGGGATAATCCTTCACTTTCATATCATTCCCGCGCCGTGCTATCCAACGCCGCCATGCTCTCTATCCAATCCCTCGGATTCAGGATCGGCGGACGGTCGCTGTTCGAAGACGCGACGGTCCAAATCGGCACCAAACGACGTATTGGTGTCGTGGGCCGCAATGGAGCCGGAAAATCGACGCTTTTACAGCTGATTTCGGGCGATCTCACCCCGGATGCCGGTTCCGTATCGATCGGTCCCCGTATTCGCACCGGTTATGTCGAGCAGTTCACACCATCCGGCGACCGGTCGGTGCTGGACGTGGTGTTGGCCGCCGATACCGAGCGCACCGACTTGCTGCAGGAAGCGGAAACCGCGACCGACCCGCACCGGATCGCCGACATCCATACACGGCTGACTGACATCGAGGCTCACGCCGCCCCGGCCCGCGCGGCGACGATCCTCGCCGGTCTCGGATTCGACGAGACGACCCAGCAAGGTCCGATCAACGCGCTGTCCGGTGGCTGGCGCATGCGCGTTTCGCTCGCCTCCGTGCTCTTCAGCGCCCCGGATTTGCTGTTACTGGACGAACCGACCAACCATCTAGACCTGGAGGCGGCGCTCTGGCTGGAAGGCTACCTCGCTGGCTATCCGCACACATTCCTGTTGGTCAGCCATGACCGCGGCCTGCTCAACCGGTCCGTCGACGGCATTCTCCACGTGGATGACGGCCGCCTCGCATTGTATCCCGGCGGTTACGACCGGTTCGAGCGGACCCGCCGCGAGCACCAGGCACGGCAACTGGACGAACGGACCCGGCAACTCCGCGAACGCGAGCGCATCCAGCGTTTCGTCGACCGGTTCCGCGCCCAGGCGAACAAGGCGCGGCAGGCGCAGAGCCGGATCAAGATGCTCGAACGCATGGAGCCGATCGCGCCTTTGCAGGCGGAATCGGCGATATCCTTCAGCTTTCCCGAGGCGGAGGAACTGCCCCCACCACTGCTGACCATGGATTCGGCCGCGGTCGGCTACGATCCCGACATCCCGGTTCTGCAACGGCTGAACCTGCGTCTCGACATGGACGATCGGATCGGGCTGCTGGGTCAGAACGGCAACGGTAAGAGCACGCTGCTGCGGCTGCTATCGCGCCAGCTCGATGCCCAATCCGGCAGCCTGTCCCTGCCCCGCAAGCTGCGGGTCGGGTATTTCGCGCAAGACCAGTTGGAGCAACTCGACCCCGAACAGACCGCCCTGGACTATATCCAACGCCTCCTGCCGGATCGTACCGAGCAGGCCGTGCGCAACCATCTCGGCCAATTCGGGTTTCAGCAGGAAAAGGCGGACCAGCAGGTCGAAAGCCTGTCGGGCGGCGAGCGGGCGCGGTTGGTCCTGGCCGGCATCTGTTGCGATGCGCCGCAATTGCTGCTGCTGGACGAACCGACCAACCATCTGGACCTGGACGCCCGCGAGGCCCTGCTGCTGGCGCTGAACGAATACAACGGTGCGGTGATCCTGGTGACCCATGACCACGACCTGCTGGCCCGCGCGGTCGAGCGGCTGTGGCTCGTCGCCGACGGTACCTGCGTCCCCTACGAGGACGACCTCGACGCCTACCGCCGCAGCCTGATGGAGCAGAAACGCCGGTCGAACGGCGGCGGTGGCAAAACCGCCCCTGCCGCCCCGCGGCTGTCCAAACGCGACGCCCGCCAATCGCGCGCCAACGCCCGGGCGGCGATCGCACACCTGCGTAAGGCGGTGCGGGACGCGGAATCGGCGCTGGAAAAACTGACCGCGAAACAAACTAAACTCGCCGCCATCATGGCCGACCCCGCGACCTACGAGAAGCCGACCAGCGAGATCGCAGACCTGGCCAAACGCAAAGCCGAGTTGGACCGCGAGATCGCCGCTGCGGAAGAAAGCTGGCTGGCCGCGCAGGACGCACTGGAAGCGAGTGCGGGAGAGCCGTAAAAGAACGCCTTTCGCAAATTCCCGTTACCGCCCCATATAATACGGCATGGAAGGGACCTCGATCCTATCGCTGATGATCTTTATCGCGGCCTGCACCGCGGCGGCCATGTCCGGCGCGTTCTTTCGCCCGGGGGATTGGTATCGGCGTCTAGACAAACCGTCGTGGCGTCCGCCGGACTGGCTGTTCGGTCCTGTCTGGCTGGTGCTTTACATCATGATTGCCGTGTCCGGCTGGCTTGTGTGGCGGTCCGCCGACTTGGAGGAGACGGCCTTGGCATTGACCGTCTATGCCGTCCAGCTTGTATTCAACGCCCTCTGGTCGGCGGTTTTCTTCGGCCTACGGCGGCCGGATTGGGCCTTCGCCGAGATCATTTGCCTGTGGCTTTCCATCGTGGCGACGATCGCCGCGTTTTATCCGCTGAACGCAATCGCTGCCTATATGCTCATCCCCTATGCAGCCTGGGCGAGTTTTGCGGCAGCCCTGAATTTCAAAATCTGGCGCCTGAATCCCGACCAATCTTCGCGACAAGCGATCTGATCGGCTAACCGTTGTCGAGATAGGGCCGGTAGATCGCATAATCCACCGCACGGCCGATCCCGTAGCGTAACGGCTCGATATCCGCGACCTGGTCGTAATTCAAATTGCCGATATTGATCACGGTGCCCATTTCGCGCATGAACCAGCCGATCTGCTTGAGGTCGTTGCTTTCCACCATGAGGTTTTCCGGGCCCACCAACGCGAAGAGTTTCTTCAGCCGGTCGGGATGGTCGCCCTCGCCGTCCTTTCCGATCAGCATGTTCACCTCGCCTTCTTCAAGAATGGCGACCGAAACACCGGCCGCAAGGTATCGGCAGATATCCTCGGCGGCTTGTTCCGGGTCCAGCGGCTGGGTCGGGTTTTTCAGGCCCCATTCGTAGAACACCTCAAGCCCATCGTCGGCGCAGCGTTTGATGAGGTCGATCTTCAGGTCTTCCGGAAAGGTTATGTAGGTTTCGGAAATCTCGGTCGCTTCCCAGCCGTGGTCCTTCGTGTAGGCGAGATGGTCCTCGATGGTGCCTTGCGCGTAGGCGAGCTCGGCGACATTGCCGCCCATGAAGGGCTTGATGTCGTGTTCCTTCAGCATCTCGATCTTCCGGAAGGTGAATTCTTCTGGATAGATCGCATGATAGATCGAGCTGGGCTTGTAATAGTCGATATAGGGTCCGGTGGTCTCGAGGACGTTCCTCATATCCGCAAGGCTGGCACCCTTGTCCTGAACCAGCGTTCGGCCCACCGTGCGCGGCTTCTTCTGGCGTTCGGCCAACGTCAAATAAGGATACGTGTGCTGGCTCATTTCCGTTCTCCCAACCGCCCCCATCACAGGAGGCCGAAACCCAGACCAAGCGTGAAGGCGCCGAAAATGGCAAAGCCAAGATAAGCGGCGAAAACCGGCGGTTTCGCCAACGCCCATACCGCGATCGCCGCCGGGATCGAGCTGACGCCGCCGGCCAACAAGAAGGCCATGCCCGCCCCGGGCGCCATGCCCTGCTCGATCAGACCCGACACCAACGGCAGCGCCGCGTAGCCGTTGAGATAGGCGGGAATACCGACCAGCGTCGCACCGGCGATCGTCATCCAACCCTCGCCGCCGATCCAACTGCTCACCAACTCACCCGGAATGTAGGCCAGCATCAGGCTTTCCAGGAAGAAGGCGATGGTCAGCCACTTGCCCAGGAACAGA
The DNA here is from genome assembly GCA_965228425.1 of Alphaproteobacteria bacterium. GTDB lineage: Bacteria > Pseudomonadota > Alphaproteobacteria > UBA8366 > UBA8366 > JAJFJD01. The sequence goes on from OZ245815.1 coordinate 3,871,007, forward strand.
CCGTTGCTGAGCGCGTTCTTCGGGAACAGCGCCCGCCGGTCGGGCTCCCGCCAGAAGGCCCAGACGACATCCTTGCCGCTGCGCACCGAGGCGCCGCCGCAACCGCCGTCGCCGATCCCCTCGCGCAGGGCATTCGCGAGATGGCCGTTGCGCGTCAGCGCATAGGTCCCGAAGCCGCCGAGCAAGCCCACGGCGATGGCGGCCGCCGACTTGTAGATCGCGAACTCGAAACCGAGCGTGCCGGCCGTCAGAAAGAACATGGACGGATCCATCAGCGGCGATGCGAGCCAGAAGGCCATGACCGGCGCGAGCGGGACGCCCATGGACAGCAAGGCGGCAATCAGCGGAATCACGCCGCAGGAACAGAAGGGCGATAGCGCGCCCATCAATGCCGCGAAGACGATCATGCGCTTGATGTTGCCCGTAAAGGCCTTGGCGATCAGCCGCTCCGCACCGCTCGCCTTGGCATAGGCGGCAATCGCGATCGAGGCCAGCAGGAACGGCGCCACGCCGACCAGCGCCCGCACCGTGAAGCCAAGACTGTCGACGCCCTGCGACGGCGCGAAGATGAAGAGACCGAGAACGCCGACGGCAACGACGACCAAGACTGGATCGATCCTGCTAAGCACGCCGCGACCTGGCAAGGTTATGTCAGCCATCGTATCCGTCTCCGTTGTTCCAACAGCATGTATTCCAACATTTGTCGAAATACCGATCCAAAAAAAACCGCTATGCGGCATCTTCCGTATCGCCATCCGCGTCGATGCAGCACACCTTGGTCAGATGACCGAGCGTCTGGTCCATGACGCCGTAGTTGGCATGACAGAAAAGCGTCGTGCCCTCCCGTTCCTGATAGACCAGCCCCACCGTGATGAGTTTGTGGAGGTGGTGCGACACCGTCGAAATCGCGATGCCCGTCCGCCGCTGCAATTCGCCGACCGGCACGCCGTCGCGCCCCGCCCGCACCAAAATCCGGTAAATTTGAAGCCGCGTCTCGTTTCCGAGCGCACCCAAACGGCGTGCAATCATCGAATCATCCATGACCGGATACTGCTTCATGGGGATTGGCAATGCAAGTATATTCTTAGAAATATCGAAATACACGTAATATCAAATAATTAAAAAATAATTTAGCATGCCATGGCTTTGGCTGCCCTCTGAAATCGAAGTGTTCTGCCTCACGGATCAAGGTGTTGGAGCTGTTGATATCGAAATCCCGGTCGCGTATACATCGTTCATCGTCGAATAACGATTTATGTGGATAAACATGGCCACAACCACCGACACCCAGGCTGCGGTCAGGACGCCGCCGCCTCCGGCGCGGCATGATCGGCTCGCGGCGGTTGCGAAAGCGCTCGGACATCCTGCCCGGCTCGGGATCATCGCGATGCTGCATGAAAAGCAGACCTGCATTGGCTGCGATATCGTGGACGCAATCGGCTTGGCCCAATCCACCACGTCCGAGCATTTGCGTATCTTGAAAGCAGCAGGACTCATCACCGGTGAGATCGATCCGCCGCGCGTTTGCTATTCGTTGAATGCGGATGCGTTGGAACCGTTGCGTGACTTCCTGCGCGAGATTGCTGCACCGCCGATAGCGAGCGAAAAAAGGCAACCAGCAGAAACCGATAAGAGGCGTTCTTAAAAATGCAGGAGAATAGTCTTTCCCGCCGCTTGGCCGCCGAGTTCGGGGGCACCGCCCTGCTCCTCGCCACGGTCGTCGGGTCGGGGATCATGGGAGACCGGCTTGCCGGCGGCAACGTCGCCGTCGCCTTGCTCGGCAACACGATTCCGACGGGCGCGATCCTGGTCGTTCTCATCACGGCGCTTGGGCCGGTATCGGGGGCACATTTTAATCCCGCGGTGACGCTGGCCTTCCTGATCCGGCGCGAGATCAAGAGTTCCGCAGCGTTTCTGTATCTGATGGCTCAGGTCGTGGGCGGTATCCTCGGCACCCTGATCGCGCACGCGATGTTCGAGGAAGCCGTTTGGCAACTGTCCGCGAACACCCGAACCGGGCCTGCGCAATGGCTTTCCGAGGTGGTAGCGACCTTCGGTCTCGTCGGCACGATTTTCGCCGCCCTGCGATGGCGGCCCGACAGCGTCGCCTGGATGGTCGGGCTCTATATTACGGCCGCCTATTGGTTCACCGCCTCCACCAGCTTCGCGAACCCGGCAGTCACCCTTGCGCGCGCCCTGACGGATACGTTCTCCGGCATCCGGCCGATCGATGCACCCGCCTTCATCGCTGCGCAATGCATCGGCGCGGTCATCGCAACGGTAGCGCTCGGTTGGTTGCTTCATCCAAAGGGCTACCCGGAAGCCGGCGCGGGCCGGCAGAGGGCCGCCGCGGCATCGGAATAGTCCCGAGTCTCTCTTTTCACGCCCGGAAATCCGGTTTGTCCCTGCCCTGAATCTGCAGCGATAGACATCATACTCTGACATTTCGCTGGTAGCGGACCTCGCGCTTGCGCGGCTTTCCACTGTTTGCGAACTGTTGGTCTCCGAGAGACCGACGCTGCCGTGAATCCGGCCCATACCATAGGGTTTCGACGGACGGCCGGTATGGTTGAGACGTTCATTTCAATCGAGCGATTGATGCGTCATCGCGCTGCATCTTCCAAAAGTGTCAATTATTTTTGACAAATTAAATTGTCTTATCAAATTGACATACTCATGCCCATTCAATAACCTTCCAATGCCGATAAGGCTGTGATCTAGCCATTAGACTGACGATTGGAGGTGTATAATGGCCTACGAAACACAAACGGCGGATCTCGACGATCCTGACCGGATTTGGCCAACGGGGCTGACGATCCGAGAGTCGGAAGAATTGCACAAGCACGTCATCGACGGCGCGCGCGTGTTCTTTCTGATCTCCCTGATCGCCCACATCCTCGTTTACGTCCTTTCACCCTGGAGCTTCTGAAAGGAGGGAAGTCATGAATCAAGTAGACTTTGGTGTGTAGTGAAGCCGACCGTCGGCCTGCCGCTGTTTCTTGGCGGCGTTGCCGTGATCTCGCTTCTCGTCCACTTTGTCGTTCTTGCGAACACAACGTGGTTCCCTGCGTTTATTCAGGGTGCTGCCGGATAAGGGCGGTATTTGTTGTTTTTTGGATGATCGCTTCGCGTTGGATGCCACGTAACCGTGACGTTTTGCGCGGAGCGCTCAGCCAATTACCGAACTCAATTGTTGTCGGAGGACCATCATGTCACCGTATGTGCGGATTTATGCCAGTGAAACCGGAGCGATGGAGGTAGATGCCGCGCTAGCCGCAGCAGGCATAAAGAGTCGTTCGGTTCTCTTGCCAAGCAGACATGCCGGGCAGGAGGAAGCCGCCGTGAATGCCGCAATTGAAGATGGGAATCTTTCGGCAAGATTTATTCTAATTTGCAACCGCAGCCTCAAGGAAGGCCGATCCATCGTTGCCGCGCAAGCACCCTATGGCAGGGGCCGAAAGGCGCTCAGCATCATGGACAGCAGCGATACGGTCTATACTGATCGGCTGGAAGGTTACATTTTCGATTCTCCCTCCCCACTTTCGGATATGCTGAGCCTGCCGGCGCTTTCCACCTTCGTACCGACGGCCAACTTGATGAGTTCGGATTGGAGCATGTTTGGTTCCGGGCTTCTCAGGCGCAGCCCATCCCCGCTTTCGTCCATGTTTGGCATGCCCACGCTGACGAAATCGAAACGGGATCGCAGAACCAGCTTTGGTTTCCCCTTGCTCAGCAGAAACCCGGCGCCATTTTCCGCCATGTTTGGGATGCGCACGCTTTCGAAAACCAAAGCTGGCTGGGAGTACAGCTTCGGGTTTCCCCTGCTAAGCCAAAACCCCACTCCCCTATCCAGCATGCTCGGTATGAAAGCACTCAGCCGAGACAGCCAAAAACGGAAATAAGCGGTACAAGTCGTGGAGGGGGCGCCCTCTCACATCTTGCGCAAGAGTATGAGAGATGGTGGGATTCAAGGCACGGATATCGAAGTTCTACGCCTCCCTAGGCCACCGCTACATGCCGTTTGCCGTCGTCACGACGCCGGAATTATCGTTTTCCCGCCTTCTTCGTCTTTCGCTGTTTCAACTCTCCGTCGGCATGACCCTGGTTCTGCTGGTCGGCACGTTGAACCGCGTGATGATCGTGGAACTCGGGGTTCCGGCAACCGTTGTCGGGGTTATGGTCGCGCTGCCGCTCCTGTTCGCACCATTCCGCGCGTTGGTGGGCTTCAAGTCCGATACGCATCGCTGCGAACTTGGCTGGCGGCGCGTCCCGTTCATCTGGAAAGGCACGCTGCTGCAATTCGGCGGCTTTGCGATTATGCCTTTCGCAATTCTGGTCCTTGCGGGTGTCGGCGAATCCCAAAGCGCGCCAATCTGGCTCGGCTATGTATCCGCCGCGGCCGCATTTCTGCTGGCTGGCGCCGGGGCGCATATCGTGCAAACCGCTGGACTTGCACTCGCGACCGATCTCGCTGAGCCGGAGACGCACCCGCAACTGGTCGGCCTGATGTATTGCATGTTGCTTGTCGGGATGATTGCGAGCGCGCTCATATTCGGCTTGGCACTTTCTGATTTCTCGCCTCCCCGGCTCATACAAGTCATCCAAGGTGCCGCCGTCGTCTGCCTTGTCTTGAATACGACAGCCGTTTGGAAACAGGAAGCCCGGAGTCACCGGCATCGCCCGGATGCGACGGCCAACGACCCGACGTTCCAGGAAGCCTGGGCGCATTTCTGCCAGGCCCCGCATACGGTACGCCGGTTGATCATCCTCTGCCTGGGCACGATGGCGTTCGCCATGTCCGAAGTCCTGCTCGAACCCTACGGCGGCGAGGTACTGAACTGGAGCGTGGCCAACACAACGAAACTCACGGCGCTGCTCGCCTTGGGCGGCCTGCTGGGGTTGAGCTACGCGTCGCATGCGCTGCGGCCGGGATCGGAACCGCTTCGTTTGGCACTGTTCGGCGCCGTCGTCGGCGTACCGGCCCTCGTCCTCGTGATCCTGTCCGCGCCGTACCAGTTGGACGCCGCATTCCTGGTCGGGAACTTCATGCTGGGCTTCGGCGCGGCAATCTTCGGTCACGCCACGCTGACCGCAACGATGACCGAAGCGCCGAAAGAGGACCGCGGCCTGGCTGTGGGGGCATGGGGCGCCGTCCAGGCCACCGCGGCTGGATTGGCGATCGCGCTGGGCAGCATGATCCGGGATGTCTTCAATGTGCTACGCGATACGAATGATGCCGCACCGGATGTCCTGCAGAGCGCCGGCGGATATATCACGGTGTATGCCATCGAGATCGTCCTCCTTGCCGCCACCATCGCGCTGACCTACCCGCTGATCCGCCGGATTATGCGGAGCGGTAGTGCCGATGCGCTCCCGCCCGCCGACCGGACACGGTCGAACCGACATTCCCGTCCGCAAGCAACGCAGGCGTAAGCCATGGCCAAACTTGAAATACTGGAAACGCCGGATCCTCGCCTGCGGCTCGCCGCGAACCCGGTCACGGCATTCGATGACGACCTGAACCGGTTCGTCGACGACCTGCTGGAAACGCTGTACTCGACGGCCGCGATCGGCCTGTCTGCGCCTCAGGTCGGCGACCGCCGCAACGTTTTGGTCGCCGACATGTCGGAGTCTCGCGATGCCCCGGAAATCTACATAAACGCCAACCTTGTCTCGAAGTCGGGATGGGGCCTCGTCGAAGAAAGTTGCCTGTCGGTGCCGGGTTTGGTCGGCAACATGGTGCGGGCGACGACAATTCGCGTTTCGGCGCAAGATCGAACGGGCGCGTCCTTCGAACGCGAGCTGTCCGGCATGCATGCGGTTTGCCTTCAGCATGAAATGGATCACCTAGAGGGCAAGCTGTTCATCGACAGTCTTCCGATGCTCGAAAAACTCCGCTTGCGGATTTTCTCGCGTCCCGCCGCCGCACAGATTGCGGCCTCGTAACAGCCTTCCGGCCTTAACCGATCCCCTCGGTCGCGAACCGCTTTCCGCTGTGCGCACTCCTTTGCCCGACCGGCAAGGCCTCTTTGACTCGCCGCGTCCCAGCATGCACTGATTGGACGCAACTTGAAATCTCAAGACCCATAGCGGAGGTCCCATGACCATTGGCATCGCGGTAATCGGGAATTCCATGCGAAACGTAGGCGCGCCGATGGCGGGCGACCTAGCACTCGGAGGACACGATGTGCGCCTCGCGCTGTGGGCGGACCAAAGCGACCTTTTGGAGGACATCCGAACGACCGGCGGAGTCTCCATTACGGCGCCGGCGGATCAGATGCTGTCGGGCCGCAACGGACTCGGGAAGCTTCGGGTTCTGACGCAGGACCCCGCCGAGGCGGTCGCCGGGGCGGACCTGGTCGTCTTGGATGTCGAACCGATGGATCTCGAGGCGCGGGCGGCGGATGTCATCCCGCATCTCGAAAACGGCCAAGTGTTGTACATCAACAGTCACGGATATTGGCCCAGTCTGCGTCTGGCATCGGCTCTACGGTCGGCGGACAAGGCCGGTGTGACCATCCTCGAGGGCATTGCGCCCAACGTCGGCTCCCGGCGGACAGGTGCAGAGGTCACGTCGTATTACGTGCGGAACGATGTTCCCTTTGCCGCGTTTCCGGCAAATCGGACCGCGGACGCTGAGCGGTTCCTTCCCTTCGTCTCGCCAACGGCGGAACTGCGGCGCGATGTCGTGGAAACCAACTTCGATAATCTGAATATGTTGGTGCACCCGGCCATGACCCTTCTCAACGTCGGGTATTTCGACCGCGCAGAGGAAGCAGGCGACCCGATCAGTTTTTACGGTACCGGGAACACCGCCCATGCGGGCCGGCTCGCCGAAGCGCTCGATGCGGAGCGGACCGCGGCCTGCAAGGCCTATGATGTCCGGTTCCGGCCGTTGCTCGACCATATCCACCGCATATACGGCGGCGGCGGAGACACGGTGCACGAGGCCGTGAAACAAGCACCGGTCTATGCAAGATCGGGCGAGATGCGGGCAACGATCTGGCAAACGTGGATGGAGGGGGATCTGCCGCTTTCCCATGTCCCCTTCGTGGAATTGGCCGAGAATGCCAACGTGGGCGCACCGCTACGCCGCGGCTTTGTCAATATTGTCGACGCCTTGTTGGGCACCAACTCGTGGAAAGATGGCCTAAATCTCGAACGGCTCGGACTCGCCGGAATGTCCGTCGAACAAATCCGCACGTATGTCGCCACGGGCAATCCCGGATCGTAGGCGGAAAATCTACCCGAGCTTTTCACCGAAAAACTTCAGAACCTCGCTCCAGGCCTTTTCGCTGACGTCGTGGCGGTATTTTTCCTCGCTGGTGAAGGACTGGAAGGCATGGCCGGCGCCGTCATAGCGGTGGAAGACGTAGGGAACACCGGCATTCTTCAATGCGGCCTCGTAGTCGTTGACATCCTCCGGCGAGGGGTTGGCGTCTTCGTTGCCGAAGAATCCGGCAACCGGGCAGTTGATGTTCCCGGCGAGTTCGATCGCCGGCGGCGTGTCCGGTCCCATCGGCAGTTTGATGCGCCCGCCGTAGAAGACCGCGCAGGCCTTGATATCCGGATTGTGGCACGCGCCGAGCCAGGAGACGCGCCCGCCCCAGCAATGCCCGACGATGCCGATACGGTCGCCGTCCACATTCGGCATGCCGGCGAGGAAGTCGTAGGTCGCTTGCAGGTCCAAGACCGTCCAGTCATCGCGGAACTCGTCGCGCTTGACCTGCATCTCCTCTTCCTTCGGCCACCAGTGGAAGATAAAAGGCGCGGCAACGACATAGCCGTTCTCGGCGTAGCGTTCGGCGACCTTCAACGTCACTTCGTCGTTTTCGACGCCGGTATGCCCGACCGGGATGTGCTGCGCCAGGACGATGCCCGGGTGCGGGCCTTCCCCCTCGGGTTCGAAAACGAAAATTTCCATCGGACTGTCTTTGACGGTGACGGATTCTATGCGGTGCACGGTTGCTTCTCCCTATTCGCTACTTGATTACCGGACAATACCGTTAGGCCTTGAAGGCCGCGACAGACTTTTCGTCGAATTTCAATCCCAACCCGGGCTTATTGGGCAGTACGAGTTGGCCGTCCTCGATCGCCGGCGTTTCCTCGTAGAGCTTAAGCATCCACGGCATGTATTCCACCGTCAGCCCGTTCGGACAGGCGGCGACCACATGCACCAGAATCTCCGGCATCACATGACTGACCACCGGCAGATTGAACGCTTCGGCCATGCCCGCGACCTTCATCCAGGAGGTCACACCGCCGACCCGCGCGATATCGATCATGACGATGTCGACCGACCGCGCCTCGATCATTTGCCGGAACGGCGCGATCCCATAAAGATATTCGCCGCCGGCGACCGGCGTGTTCAGGGCGGCGGTGACACGGGCCAGTCCCTGGTAATCGTCCGCCGTGGTCACATCCTCCAGCCAGAACAAGCCGACGTCCTCGACGCGGCTGCCGATGTCGATCGCCTGTTCCGGCCGCCAACGCTGGTTGATATCGCACATCAATTTGATATCCGGGCCGATTGCCTCCCGCACGACACGCACGCGCCGCATCTCGTCGGCCGGGGTCGGGTTACCCGGCAGCGCCATCTGGGTCTTCATCTCGCGAAAGCCCTTCTGGACCAAGACCTGCGCCGCCCGCTGCGCCTCGTCGTCCGTCAGATTCCGGCGCAACGACCCCGATGCGTAGGTCGCGACGCGGTCGCGATGCCCGCCGAGGAGCTTCCACAAGGGCTGGTCCAGCGCCTTGCCTTTGATGTCCCACAAAGCGATGTCGATCGCCGACAACGCCAACATGAAGATTCCGCCTGGCCCGCAAGAGTCGCCGATCCCGGCGTGCAGCTTCGCCAAAATTTTCTCGATGCGCAGCGGGTCCTCACCCACGGTCAAGGCGGCAAGACCGTCGACCGCCAAATGCAAGCTGCCGGTCAATTCGGCACCGTAGAAGGTGACGCCGATGCCCTCGACGCCGTTGTCGGTACGAAGCCGCAGGATCACGACCGGGCGGTCCCCCTCGCCGCGGGCTTGCGTATTCGCCAGGGGATCGTCTTCGGGAACATGGAGAATGGTCGCTTCGTAGCCGGTAATTTTCATAGCGGATGGATCCGTTCTTCAAGCAATGGGGGAAAACGTTAGCACAGAGCCGCAATAAACGATCAATCACGCCATATCCCGACCGGGCAGCTATGCCAGATATTCGCCGCCATTCACGTGCAACGTCTCACCGGTGATGAATCGCGCCGCGGGCTGGCACAGGAAATTCACGGCATTCGCGATGTCGATCGGTTCGCCCATATAGCCGACCGGTGCGGCGTTCGGGACATTCTTCGGGTGCGGCCCCGCCGAAGCCGGTCGCTCGCCGCCGATTAGACCGACGCAGACTGTGTTGACCGTAACGCCCTTTTCGCAGAACTCGCTCGACAGGCTGTGCGTCATCGCTTCGAGCCCGCCCTTGCCCGCATGGACATGGACCCGCTCCGCGTAGCCCGCATAATGCCCGAGACCGCTGATATTCACGATGCGGCCCCAGCCCTGTTCGACCATGTGCGGAAGCACAGCCCGGCTACAGAGAAATGCCCCGTCCAGGATGATATGCACGATACGGTGCCACTCCTCGAAGCTGAGTTCTAACGTCGGAACGCGGCCGCGGTCCGCAGCGTTGTTCACCAGAATATCGACGGGGCCCAGGTCGTTCGCGATCGCATCGACCATATCGATCACGCTTTTCTCCTCGGTGACATCGGCGACGTACACACCAGCCTTTGCCCCGAGCGCCTCGAGTTCTTTCCGCACGCCTTCCGCTTCCTCCACCGACCGGCGCGTATTGATCGCCACCGATGCGCCGCATCGCGCCAATTCGAGCGCCGTCGCGCGTCCCGACCGGCGGACCGCCCCCGTCACCAAGGCCACCTTGCCCGCCAACGTCATTCCATCGTCAATGCTCATAACGCAGCTCCCTTGGTTTCGAAGGGTCGGAGTCCCCTCGGCCGACCCGACTCCATAGTCGGGCGGCTCACGATCGAAGGCAAATCGAGGTGAAATACCGGCCAACGGTGCCCGCGGCGCGATTGCGGGTCAGGCGCCTGTATCCTTTAATGAAGGGTATCCGGCGACGCGCGGGCAATTCCATGCCGTTTCGCGTCGCCCGGTGGCCGGCGCGGGAGGCGATGTGGCAACCGAATCCTTTGACCAACTCAGCGCACGCCATGGCGATACCTACCGGTGGTTCCTGACCGTCGGCGGCATGATCGCCTCCTTCACCATGGTGTTTTCCGGCACCATCGTGAATGTCGCCGTCCCCGACGTCATGGGCGCCTATGGCGTCGGTCAGGACAAGGCACAACTCCTGTCGACCGCGTTCATCGCCACGATGACGGCGAGCCAGCTTCTAAACACATGGTTCGTGCATACCTTCGGCCAGCGCCTCGCCTTCTGCATCCTGCTGGCCGTTTTCGCCCTGGGCGGGGTGATTTGCGGCGTGGCGCAGGTGCTCGACCTGATCATCTTCGGCCGCGTGATGCAGGGCTTTGCCGCCGGTATCATCCAGCCGCTTGTCATGGTTACGCTGTTTCAGATTTTCCCGAAGGAACGGCGCGGCACCGCGATGGGCATCTACGGAATGGGGCTCGTGCTCGCGTTGGGGCTGGGGCCCGTCATCGGGGGCATCACGGTCGATACCCTCGGCTGGCGCGCGATCTTCATCGTTCCCTTACCGCTCGTGCTGCTGGCCTTCATGATGGGCGCCGTCTTCATGCCGTCGCAGCGCGATGACGGACCCCGCACCCCGTTCGACTGGACCAGCTACGCGCTGCTCTGCATCGCGCTCTATTGCCTGATTTCAGGCATCTCAAGCGGACAACGGGAAGGCTGGCTCTCGAACGACATTGCGTTGCGCCTCGTCATCGGCCTCGTCGCTGCAATTTGCTTCACCCTTCTCCAGCTTCGCGAGGGCACCCGACTGCTCGATTTCACCCTGTTTCGGAACCCGCGGTTTGCCTCCGCCGTCGTCCTGGCCTTCGTTTTCGGCATGGGCAATTTCGCGATGACCTATGCGGTGCCGGTGTTCGGTCAAATCGTACAGGGATACACGGCGACAGTTGCCGGATTCCTGCTGCTCCCGGCCAGCCTGATTCTGGTGGTGATCTTCCCCCTGACCGGCCGGCTGGCCGACCACGTGCCGCCGCAATTGCCGATCATGGGCGGGCTCATCCTGTTCGCCGCCGGCGTCTATTTCATGGCCGGCGCGGATATCAACACGGTGTTCTGGACCTTCGCCTTCTTCGCCATCGTGTCGCGGGTCGGCATGGGGTTCATCAACCCGCCGCTGATGGCCTCCGCACTCAACACCCTGCCGCCGGAGCGACTCAATCAAGGATCGGGGACGATCAACTTCTTCCGCCAACTGGGCGGCGCGCTTGGAATCAACATCTTGGTCGTCATCCTCGAAATCAGGACCCAGTTCCACAGCGACAGCCTCTCGGCGACGCAAACGATCGCGAACGCGACGACCCGCGAAATGCTGGAACATGTGAAGAAAATTCTCAAGGCCGATGGCGTGCCGGAGGCGATGCTGGATTCCCTGGCGAACGACTACCTGTCACAGGTCATCGAGGCGCAGGCGACCACCTTCGGGTTCCAGGACGGTTTCTTGATCACGGCCTGCGTCTTCATCCTCGCCCTGATCCCGGCCTGGATTCTGGGTCGGTCCAAAGCCGCGTCGTGATTGCGATTCACCGTGGGACACCAGTGGTGCCGGCTGGATGTTGGAGCTATTCTGGCTTGAACGAAGACCAAACAACCAGGAGCCGACCGATGCCGAAGCTGTCCGGAAAATGCCTGTGCGGGAATGTCCAATACACTGCCGATACCGACATTAAGCTCATGGCGAATTGCCATTGCACCGACTGCCGCGCCGCGACGGGCGCGGCCTACGGCACGCTGGTGTTCGTCGAAGAGGACGCCCTACAGGTCACCGGCGCGCCGAAGGTCTTCCACCACAAAGCCGACAGCGGATCCGACATGGAGAAGCATTTCTGTCCGGACTGCGGCTCGCAGCTGTTCGGCAAGAACTCCAACCGGGCCAATATGGTGAGCATCCGCGCCGGCAGCCTGGAGCAGACCGATCTGGTGAAGCCTGCGGTCAATGTCTACATGTCCAGCAAGATCGAATCGACGCCGGTCGACCCGGAACTGAAGGGCTTCGACAAGATGCCCGGCTAGCCGGATGCATTGACGACGCGATAGCGCGAGGTCACGAGGCCCGACGGGAATGTCCGCGTGTCCAGATGTTCGCAATCGATATCGCGGTCCAAGGGACCGAATAGCGGCAATCCGTCGCCGATCAGGATCGGTATGCGGGTAATTGTCATATCGGCGATAAGACCGTCCCGCAGGAAAGACTGAACGACCTTGCCGCCGTCGATGTAGGCCCGGCGCCAGCCCTGCCCGTCGAGCATCTTGATGACGCCTGCAGGGTCGAGCCGGGTCAGCGTCACCCGGTCGGCGATCGCCGCCGGCACATCGTCCTGGCCGAGCGTCCGGCTCATCACCACCACGGGTTTTTCATACGGCCACTCGTCGAAGGCCCGCACCGCTTCGAACGATCCGCGCCCCATGACGAGGCCGTCGACCGACGCCATGAACGCGTCGTAGCCGTGGTCCTCGCCCTCGGTCGGCTGTTTCATCAACCAATCCAGCGCGCCCGACATCCGTGCGACGAACCCGTCGAGGCTGGTCGCGATAAACACATGGCCGGTTGGCATGATGCTGTCCAACTGATTTGGGCGATCGCACGATCTCTGACGGATACCTGCATACCCCAATCAGACGTGGCATCACAGTCCGGTATTCCTAGTTCCGCCTATTCTCCGCGATGAACGCCTCGATTTCGGCCTTCGTCATCGCATCCCGGAACATCTCGGCCCGCATCCAGACGCGTTGCTCGCTGATCTTTTCGATGGCGTCCCGCATACGGTGAAGATCATCGTCCGATTTGATGTGACTGACCGCTTCCTTGGCCTGTTCCATATAATGGTCGTGTTCGTCGTCGTAGATCGTCTGCATCGCCTTCGCGGTCAGGTCGTTCACCGCGCTGCCGCTCAGGTCCTTCCCTTCCCGGAACAGCCGCGCGCCGCCGCCCTCGGTAAAGCCGACCGCCGCATTCAGCAGCGCGTCGTCCTGCGCCACATAGCCGCGCCGCAGATCGCCGAGCTTCTTTTCCTCCGAAAGCTGAATGGTGTCATCGGACGAGATCGGCCGGCCCACCAGATGCTCGAAGATATCCGCCAGCAGGACGTAGTGGTTGAATTCCTGGACCAGTTGCAGCAGCAGGAAATGATAGTCGTGCCGATCGATCTCCTTGTCGACCTGGGGGAACATCGCGACCGCGTCGGTCAGTTCCTTGTGCAGGCCGTTGAAGTATCCGTCGACCGGGTTCAACTCCTTCCAAATCTGAGCGCGAAGATAAAAGATGTGATCGTCGTCCGACGCCTTGGCGAAAAAGCGTTTGGCGATTTCCGCCTCGCATTCCCAATAAGGCCATGCAGCGTCGATCAAATCCTGTTCAATGTCTTCCATACCGGCCTCTCGGGCGATGACAGATCAATTGGGACAACGTTAGCTGCTGGCCCAGAGGACAGCAACTTCAAGCTCCCGGCCGCACCGCGGAGAAAGCATCGGATTAGTTTTCTAGACTAAGGCAGGCGTCACAGCCGCGAACGAATTGCGCTCGTATATCCCCGAAAGAGATGTTCTTTTGGGCGATTCGAAGCGCCGCCGCCCGCGGCGGTATGATGGACCGAATCTATGGATAGAAAGAACCGCCGTTGAGCGACCCGCATGCAATAACGCCAATGGCCCGGGCCATCGACGCCGCCAAGAACGGGCGTCTGGACGAGGCCGAGTCCGTGTTGGGGCAACTCCTCCTCGAATCGCCGGGGAACGCGGAGGCGCATAACCTGTTTTTCGCGATCGCGATGCAACGGCGGGATTTCCCGCTCGCCCGCGCGCGCGCCGAAGCCGCCTTCGCGCATCTGCCGGAGAACGCCCAAGCGCTCTGCAATCTCGGGACGGCCCTGATGCAGTTGAACGACTATGGCGGCGCCATGGCCAAATTCGATGCCGCGCTCGAAATATCCCCAACCTATTTCTTCGCTCGGCGGAATCGCGCCCTGGTGCACTTGTCACTAGACCGTTTCGTCGAGGCGGCGGCGGATTTCAAGGCCGCTGTCGCGGCACAACCCAACCGTGCCGACACGCGCATCGCGCTTGCCGACGCTCTTACCGAAATCGGACAGCTCGATGCGGCGACCGCGGAAATCCAAGCCGCCGCCAAACTCGGCACCGCTCCGCACGCCGAGCAGACCTATGTCGGCGGGCGACTGCTGTATCGTATGGGAAAATTCCCGGAGGCCCGCCGCGCCTTCGCCGCCGCCCTGTCGTCGGACCCGACCAAGATGAAGCACTACCGGGCACTGGCCGCCGCGAGTTATCACAGCGGCGATGACGTTTATGGAGAGGAAGTCACCCGCGCCTGCATCGAGCGCTTCCCAAGCGTCGAGCGCCGCACCGGCGAGCCGGGTATGCGGGTCCTGGTCCTGGAGGCCCTCGGCGAAGATTGCTTTACCACGATCGGGCGCAAGGGCCTGAACTATAGTCCCGGCAACTATCCCGCCTTCCTGCCGGCCGAGCGCATCGCGTACACCCACGTGCTGACGGATACGATCGACACGCTTGCCGATGCCGTCGACCTCGGAAAATTCGACCTCGCGATCAACAATCGCTCGGTGCATGAACGGCTTGTGATGCGCGGTCAGGTCGACAAATTCGATCGCATCGTCGCCGAACTACCCATACCGCTGATCAACCCGCCGAAGGCGGTCGCCCGATCGACCCGCGTGAAAAATGCGCGGAAATTTGCAAACGCCGACCGGTTCATCTTTCCCCGGACGATTCAGGTGACACACGAGTTGGACGCCGCCGCCACCCGGGCACGCGTCCTGGAGGAAATATCCCTGCCCCTCATCCTTCGCCCGCTCGATACGCAGTTGGGAATCGGCGCAGTCCTGGTGCAGGACGAAACCGCTCTCGAACAGCATTTCAGCACGTCCCCGTATTCCGAATACTATGCGATCGAGTATCACGATTGCGTTGGCGAAGACGGCCTGTTCCGGCGGTACCGTTGCGCCTGTATCGGCGGGCAACTCGTCCCCGACAACATGCATGCGGCAAAGGAGTGGAATGTCCACGGCCACGGGCGCGATACCTTGGACTGGTATGGCCAAGGCTTGGACAGCGAAGAATTGGCCTACCTCGAAGAGCCGGAATCGGTTCTCGGCGCCCTTCCGGAGGTTGTCTTCAAGGAGATCGCCGACAACACCGCCCTCGATATCTTCGGCATCGACTTCGGGTTTCGGAAAGACGGGCGCGTCGTCGTCTTCGAGGCGAATGCCTCAATGGCAATCACCGAAGCGGATCTCAAAAAGTTCCCGTACCGGCGCGCCAGCTGGGAAGAAGCGGTCGCCCGGGTCGAGGCCTATATTTCAGAAAAGGCAGCGCAGTAGCGCGGAGCCGGAAATCCGGCCGTTCCGCCTATTTCCAGCCGATCGGCTCGTAGCCGCGGTCCCGCAGGCATTTGTTGACGAATTTCTTGTGAACCGGACTGGGTTTCCGGGTCTTGAACAGCCCGCGGATCAGCCCCGCCGTCGCACCGGTCGCGGCACCCACGGCCGCGCCGCGCCCGGCCGAACCGACGATGGCGCCACCGACCGCACCAACCGCCGCACCCGCGCCGCCCCCGATGGCCGTGCTGCCGGCGACATCGCCCGCCGCCCCATCCTTGGACGACGCGCCATGCTTTTCGGCCATCGCGATGCAACGCTCGATGTCGCGATCCGCGGCCGCTTGTCCAACAGTCGATAGATGGCGGTTCGGATACAGCACCGGTTGCGGCGACGCGCAGCCGGATAGGACCAATACAGCGGCCGCCAAACTCAACGTAACTCGCACCATGGACACTGTCCTCCGTCGCGTCGGTTGGGCGCTACTTACCATAGAAAATATGCCCGCAATAGCTCCTTCGGCCTCGACGATCCGGGCATCGGCCGGCCGGCTTTGGCGCTCCAGATGGCGTTCGTCCTATGATGGTCGGCACAAGCGCGAAAAATGTGGCGTCTCAGGGCCGGGCGGTCAATCTTCGACAAGGGAGCATCATCATGAAGGCAGGATTCATTGGCACGGGCAGTATGGGACTGCCGCTCGCATCCAGTTTGCTCGATCAGGAAAAATCCCTGGTCGCCTATGACATCGATCAAGATGCGACGAAGCCGTTGGCGGAAAAACAGGCCCGGATCGTCACGGCGCCCGTCGAGGTCGCCGACGCGTCCGAGGTTGTCTTCGCCTGCTTGCCGAGTATCGACAGTTTTCACGCCGTCGCTTCCGGAGAGGACGGCGTCATCCACGGGAAACAGATCAAGGTTTTCGTGAATCTCGGAACCATGGGCGCCGACGCCGTGGCCGAGGTCGAAGCATCGCTGGCGAAATCCGGCATCGCGGTCCTCGACTCGCCGATCACCGGCGGCGTGGCCCGCGCCAAGGAGCGCGACATGACGGTCATCACCTCCGGTCCGCGCGCGGTATTCGAGCAGGTCGAGCCTATGTTGCAAGCCTTCGCGCGGGATATCCATCACGTCGGAGACAAAGTCGGCCAGGCGCAGCTCACCAAGATCTGCAACAACGTCATGTCGTCCACCAACCTGTTGATCGCATTGGAAGCCTTGGTCATGGCGGCAAAGGGCGGGGTCGACCCGGAAAAGGCCTTGGCGGTCTTCAATTCCGGCACCGGCCAGAACAGTGCGACGCTGACCAAAATCCCCAAATTCGTGATGAACCGGAGTTTCGCAATGGAAGCGCCGATGCATGTTACCGAAAAGGACGCGCATCTCTGGCAGCAGGAATCGGAGCGGCTGGATGTGCCGCAGATCGTGGCCAGCGCAACCTATCAAGCTCTGCAACAAGCACTTGCCATGGGGATGCGCGGCAGCGACCACAGCGAGATCGTCAAGCTGGTCGAGCGAAACGCGAACTACGAATTACCGAAAACGCGCGACTGACGCCAAGGAGACTTCGATGACCCCGTCAACCGACACCGCAGATACCCCCGCCGTCACGGAGCATCTCGCGCGCTTCATCCGCGAAACCGAGTATGACGACATCCCCGCCGATGTCCGGACTTTGGCGAAAGGTCATATCCTCGACGCGCTCGGACTGTCCCTCGCCGGGGCGACGACTCCGGGCAGCCGCATCATCGCCGATCACATCGCCGGGCTGAACTGCGACGGTAAATCGCACGTTTTCGGGACCGACCTGATGACCGCGCCCCAGTTTGCCGCGCTGGCCAACGGTGCGGCCATCCACGCGCATGACTACGACGACACCTGCCCGCAGCACCTGGCGGACCGCAACGGCGGCCTGCACGCAACCGGTCCGGTGATGTCGGCTGCGTTGGCTGTGGCGGAGCCGTCGGGCCTGTCCGGCCGCGCCGTGCTCGAAGCGTTCCACGTCGGGGTCGAGGTCGCGTGCCGGATTAACCACGCCGTGAACGACCGGCACTGTGCCAGCGGTTACCATCCATCCGGAACGGTGAATGTCTTCGGCACCGCGGCCGCGGCCAGCCGGCTGCTCGGCGCGTCCCACGAAGCGATGTTGACCGCGCTCGGGTTGGCCGCCAGCCATTCCAGCGGAGTCCGGGAGAATTTCGGCACCATGACCAAGCCGTATCATTCCGGCCACGCGGCGGAGGGCGGCGTCGTTTCATCGGAACTGGTGGCGCGCGGCTTCACCGCCGCGCCAAACGTCTTGGAAGCACCGCGCGGCTTCTTCGCCGTCGGCGGCGGCAGCTTCGACCCGGTCCAGGTCGTCGACCGCCTGGGCGGTCCCTGGGCGTTCGAAGATCCAGGCATCTGGATCAAGCCGCACCCGAGCGGCGCCTTGAACCACGCGGCGATGACCCTGCTCCGCACGTGGCTGCGCGAGGACCGGGTCTCGGCGGACAAGGTGAAGGCGGTGCGATTGCGCACGAATTCGAATGTGGTCAACACCCTGCTACACAACCGGCCGAAAACCTGGCTGGAAGCGAAGTTCAGCCTCCCCTTCAATGCCGCCGCGATCCTGGTGCGAGGCCGCGCGGGACTTGCCGAATTCACCGACGCGGTCGTCCACGATCCGGAGATTCAGGCGATGATCGACAAGATCCACTACGGCGCGTTCGACACGATCGAGGACGGCTATACCAACACGACCACCTTGATCGAAATCGACTTGCTCGACGGCAGCACCGTCTCCGGCCAAGTCCACTATCCGAAAGGCAGCCCCCAGGATCCGATGACCTATGACGAGGTCGCGGAAAAGTTCGCGGAATGCGCCGACTACGCCGAGTGGCCCAAGGCCAAGGCGGACCAAATCATAGCGCTGGTCCGGGATTTCGAGGCCATCGACGACGTGCGGACGCTGACGGCGGCGCTCTCCGCGCGGGCGTAGCGGACGGCATTCAAGACGATGTGACACATCCGCCGAAACGCGCGATATTCGGGCTTTCCAACCGTCGGACAACCTGCCGCAGCATGAGCCCCGCCCCCGCGATAAAACCCGCTACCAACCCCGCTTCGCTGGCTGGGCGGGTCCGGGATTTCGCCCTGCGCGAGATCGTGCCGCGGGGCGATCTGCGGGCGCATGACGTTATCCCGGCCGACCTGTGGCAGGCCATCGGGGATGCCGGACTGGCGCGGATCGGCCTGCCGGAAATCTATGGCGGCGACGGGGGCGATCTGCGGTCATTGGCGGTCGCGGCCGAGGCGATGGCCACCGCCTGCGGCATCCGCGGCGTGGTGAATCCCTGGCTGGGTCGGCAACTCAACGCGCGGCAACAGATCCTGCTGCATGGCACGGAAGAACAGCGGCGACGCTATCTTCCCGGTTTGGCCGCCGGAACCCTGACGCCCTGCCTCGCCATTTCCGAACCGAAGGCCGGCGCGCATCCGAAATACCTGTCGACCACCGCCGAGCGTGACGGCGACACCTTCGTCCTGAACGGCGAGAAGGCCTATCTGAGCAACGGGCCGATCGCCGATTTCTTTATGATCTTGGCCATCACGGGCACCGAGAACGGCCGCAATCGGTTCTCCGCCCTGATCGTGCCAAGCGATACGCCCGGCCTGGAACTAACCGACGGCGTGAAGATCGATTTCATGCGCCCGGCCCCCCATTGCGGGCTGCGGCTGACGGACGTGCAGGTCCCCGCCGCTCATCTGCTGGGCCAGGAAGGTGACGCCTTCGAGACGATCTCGCTGCCGATGCGGCGGACCGAAGACGCCCTGTTCGCGGCATCGATCGCCGGCGCGATGCGTCACCAATTGGCCGCCCTCGGGCAGGCCATCGGGACCACCCCGTTGGACGACGACCGGCTTGCCGAACTCGGCCGCCTCGCGGCCGTGCCGGACGGTCTGTTCGCCATCGCCTACCGCGCCGCGGAACTGCTGGACCTGGACGCCGACGCCAACGCGGATACGGTCAGCGCCATGGCCGCCGCCGCCCGCGACTGGGCGGGACAGTCACAAGAAAGGGTTCGCGCCTTGATCGACGCGCTCGACCTCGACCTTCCACCCATGCTCGTGGACGAAACCCGCGACCTGGAGAAAGGCCTCGGCATCGCCCGGTCCGCCCACGAAATCCGCGCCCGGCAACGCGCCCGCGCGCTTATCCCCGACACAGAAGAAGAAAAAGCATGAACGACACGACCCCGAAGAATGCCGTCGGCGAAAATATCGCGTCCATCGAAGAAATCATCGAAGGGCTCGGCGACATCGGCTATATCGCCTCGCGCCGCATCGCTACGGCCATCTTCATCGCGCAGAACCTGTCCAAGCCGATCCTCGTCGAAGGGTCGGCGGGCGTGGGCAAGACCGAACTGGCCGTGTCCGCCGCGCAATGGCTCGGCCTGCCGCTGATCCGCATGCAGTGCTACGAGGGCCTGGACGAGTCCAAGGCGCTCTACGAGTGGAAATACGGCAAGCAGCTTCTCTACACCCAGATCCTCAAGGACAAGATGGGCGAGACGCTGAGCGGTACGAAAACTCTCGACGACGCAATGCAGCGGTTGCACGGCTTCGGCGACCTGTTCTTTTCGGAACAGTTCCTGGAGCCCCGCCCCTTGTTGAAAGCCCTGCGCCAGGAGCACGGCGCGGTTCTGCTGATCGACGAAATCGACAAGTCCGACGAAGAATTCGAAGCCTTCCTGCTCGAAGTGCTGTCGGCCTTCCAGGTCTCGATCCCGGAGATCGGCACGATCAAAGCGACCAAGCCGCCGCTGGTCTTTCTCACGTCGAACAACATGCGCGAGATGGGCGACGCCCTGAAGCGGCGCTGTCTGCATCTGTTCATCCCGCTGCCGGACGCCAAGCTGGAGCAGCGCATCGTCGCGGCCCGCGTGCCCGATATCGACGAAAAGCTGAAACGCCAGCTCGTCGCTTTCGTACAGTTGCTGCGTGAGGAAGAATTAAAGAAATTTCCATCGATCTCCGAAACGATCGATTGGGCGCGGGTGCTTATGTTGCTGCACGCGGAGTCGTTGAATGTAGACCTGGTGCGCGACACGCTGAACGTGCTGCTGAAGTTCGAGCAGGACTTCGCCGCCGTCCGACGCAGCATCCCGGAGATCACGCGAAAGGCAACACGGGAATAGCCCGCGGTGCAGCAGATCCTCGAACAGTTCTTCCATGCGCTGCGCTCGGCCGACGTCAACGTGACGCCCGCCGAGGCGATCGATGCGCACCGGACGCTGGAGACGGTCGGGTATGGCGACCGGCAGTTGATGCGGGACGCGCTCTGCGTCGCACTGGCTAAGACCGAGGGTGAGACCGAGCGGTTTGAACGTTGTTTCGACGCGTTTTTCAGCCGCGACGAATTCGATGTCCCGCCGTCGCTCGACAACGCCGACGACGACCTGCTGGCCGACCAACCACTGGCGCAGCTGGTGCTGCACGGCACCGAGAACGACCTCGCCCATGCGATGGAGCAGGCCGCGGCAGAGGCCGGGGTCACGAACATCCGCTACATGACGCAGCGCGGGCTGATGGTCCGGCGCATCCTCGACGGCATGGGACTGCGCGAGATGCAGGGCCGCATGTTCGAACTGCGCCAATCGGACGCGCCGGGCGCCGCGGCCACGGCGGATGCCCTGGAACAGGCGCGCGACTATCTGTTCGATCAGGCGCGACAGTTCATTTCGCGGCAGTTCGAGCTTTACGCACGCCCGGCGAGCACCAAGCTGCATGAGGAAATCCTCGAGGAACGCGCATTATCTGTGGTCGAGCGCCGCGATTTCGAGACCATGCACCGCATCGTGAAGCGCTTGGCGAAGCGCCTCGCCACCCGCTACAACCGCCGGCGCAAACACACCAAACGCGGCGTGCTGGACGTGCGGCGCACGCTGCGGCGGAACATGGCGCATGACGGCATCCCTTTTGAGACGGTGTGGAAACAGACCAAGATCGAGCGGCCGAAGATCGTCGTCATCTGCGACGTCTCGCAATCGGTCGCCGCGACTGCGCGCTTCCTGCTGATGTTCCTCTACTCGCTGAACGAGGTGATCGCCACGCTGAAGTCCTATGCCTTCTCGGCCAGTCTCAGCGATATCAGCGAAATCCTGGAGGAACAGTCGGTCGAGGATGCGATCCCCGAGATCCTGGAGAAGATCGGCTTCCGACCGACCGACTACGGTCAGGCCTTCGCCGATTTCGACGAGAACCATGCGGACGCGGTGGACCGGCAGACCACGGTCATCATCCTGGGCGACGGCCGCACCAACAACACCGACCCGCGCCTCGACCTCATGCGCGGCCTGCACAACCGGGCGAAGGCGGTGATCTGGCTGAACCCGGAGCCGGAGACCTTCTGGGGCAGCGGCGATTCGGAAATGCACCGCTACCGCACCTTCTGTCACGTCGCGAAAACCTGCAATACGATCCTGGACCTGGAACGCATCATCGACGACGTGCTGAAAAGCTACTACTGACGCCGTCGCCCGGCTTGCCCAACGGTCAGGTCAACGGCGCCTTATCCGCCGCCGAGGCGCGTTGGGCCAGGCCCTCGTATTTCGACCAATCCAATTCCTGCTCCTCCAGCGTGTCCGGGTCCCACATCTTCCGCTCCAGGCCCAACACGTTGCCGCCGTAGACATGCAACCCGATGGCGGGCTGATCGCTGGTGCACTCGGCCACATGGACCGCACCGGCGGGCATAAAGATGACGTCGCCCCGTGCTAGATCGATCGATCGCTCGTAGGTCAGGGACCCGTCGTCGTTGCGCTTGTAAAGCGAGTTCTTCTCCGACCCCGACAATACGAGGATCGCCGCCCAAGTGCCGTGATCATGCGGCGGTGTGCGGCGGCCGTCCGGAAATCGCACCTTCAGCAGGCTGAGGTTCGGCGCACGGTAGAAGGCCTGCAGCGCATTGCCGCCGCTGCCGGTGAGATAGGACATCGCATCAGCGACACCGTCCAAGTCATCCTTGAGGTCGTTGATGACCGCAACGGCCGCCTTGTGCGGGTAGTCATCCGCGGCTGCGGTTGAAAATCGTGCGACGAGTTCCGCGACGTCCATGTCCTTGCTCCCAATTTTTGAAATTTCCTTGGCGTCAAAAATTACCAGATCGGCTTCAGGCCCGCATCTTCCGCCTGCGCGTATTGGTTGCCACCATTAAGACTCTTGCCCGCAACCCGCCAAACAGGCATCGTCCGCGAAACGCACGCACAAATTTGGGAGACCCCTTCATGCTTCGCAGCTTCTTCATCGCCATATCGGCATTTTTGCTTGCGGTTTCAGGCGCAAGCGCCGGTACGCTGGACCGGATCAAAGAGACGGGCGTGATGAAGATCGGCTATCGAACCGATGCGCCGCCGTTCTCCTACAAGAACGCCGCCGGTGAATTGGGTGGTTATACGATTGCGCTCTGCCAAGGGGTCGCGCTGCATATCGAGAAGCAGCTCAAGCTGAAGAAACTCTCGCTGGAATACGTGCCGGTGACCGCCGAAAACCGTTTCAAGATGATCCGGGACGGCAAGGCCGACCTGCTGTGCGGCGCCACGACGGCGACGCTTTCCCGGCGCGAGGTCGTCGATTTCTCCTTGCCGACGTTCGTCGACGGCGCCAGCGTCCTGATGCGGAAGGGCGGACCGCAGACCTTCGGCGACCTGGAAGGCCGGAAGGTCGGCGTGCGCGCCGGAACGACGACCGAGGACGCACTCCGCAACACGGTGAAAGACCTGTCGATGACGGTGCAGACCGTTGCGGTCAAGGATCACAAGGACGGTGTCGCCAAGCTACTCAACAACGACATCAGCGCCTATTTCGCCGACCGCGCGATATTGGTCTACCTCACGGTGGGAAGCGGTGCGGCCGACAAGCTGTTCCTGTCCAACCAGCAGCTTACCTACGAACCCTATGCCCTCGGGTTGCCGAAGGGAGACAGTGATTTCCGTCTCGCGGTCGATCGGGCGCTCAGCCGCATCTACCGCTCCGGCGGGATCGGTGCGCTGTTCAAGGAAACTTTCGGCGACAACGCTCAGCCGACCGCCGAACTGCAGGCGCTCTACCGGATCAGCGCGCTGCCCAACTGATCAAGCGAGCGCCATCCGAGCTTCGGCATCCGCGGCCGGTGTCCAGCCGTGCTCCATCATCGACGTGCGCCAATGGATGCGCCGTTCTTCCGGCGGGTAATCGCCGGTCGCCGCGTGGACCAGGCAGCGGTTGTCCCAGATGATCAGGTCGTCGACTTGCCACTCATGGCGATAGTCGCCGTCCGGTGACTCGACATAGTCGGTGAGCGTGGCGATCAGGTCGTCGCTCTCCGCCTCTTCCAGGCCCACGATCTCCATCACCTGGCCCGGATTGAAATAGATCGCCTTGCGGCCGGTTTCCGGATGAACCCGGACAAGCGCATGCACCGCCGCGGGGCGGACGCGATCCTCTTCCTCCAGCAACTGCACCTCGCGTTTCAGCCGGCCGCCGTATTTGTAGGTCGCGTTCAGCCCTTCGATACGTTGCTTCAACGCCGCCGGCAGCGCGTCGTAGATGGCATAAGCGTTAGAGAACAGCGTGTCGCCACCCCGGCTCGGGATGGCGCGTGCATAAAGCTGCGTCGCCTTGGCCCTGACATAGTCGTAGGACGTGTCGGTGTGCCAAACGGCGCCGCGCTTCACGAGATTGACCGATGGCGCCTTTTCCGCACCCTTCTTCGTGTCGACGATCTTGTTGTCCATGACCATCAGTTCCGGAAGGACGGGGTGGCGGCTCTTCTGCACGATATGCGGACGAACCGGACCGTAGCGCCGGCCATGGGCGAGGAAATCCTCCATGGCGAGATCCTGCCCGCGAAACACCAACACGATATGGTCGAGGAAGGCGTTGTAAATTTCCGCGAATTCGTCGTCGCCGAGCGACTTGAGGTCGACGCCGGTTACCTCCGCGCCGAGGTTGGCGCTAAGCGGTCGTATCTCGAGCATGCGAACCCTCCTCCCTCTGACCGGCTCACTCCGCCGCCGCGCGGCTCCCGGCAGCGGTTTCGGTGATCGATACGCGCCAATGAATGCGGTCTTCCTCCGGCGGGTAGTCTGCAGCGGCACGGTGCACCAGGCATCGATTGTCCCAGATCACTATATCGCCGACGCGCCATTCGTGGCTGTATTCGGACTCCGGCTGAATCATCCGCTCCGCAAGCTCAGCGATCAGATCGTCGCTCTGCTGTTCATCCATCCCATCGATACGGACAATCTTTCCGGGATCGAAATAGAGCGACCGGCGGCCGGTCTCCGGATGGGTGCGGATCAACGGATGCAACACCGGCGTCCAGTCCCGATCTTCGGCGTTCAGCAACTCCCGCGATTCAGCGCTGCTGCTGTAGATATATGCGCCTTTGCGATCCTCCAACTGCGTCCTGAGCCGGTCGGGCAGTGCGTCATAGGCCATGTACATGCTAGCGAAATGCGTGTTGCCGCCGCGGCTCGGCACCGCCAGCGCATAGAGCTGCGTGCCCTTGAACGGTACCTTCTCGTACGCGCCGTCGGTATGGTATCCGTGCCCGCCGCGCCGGTAGATGCTTTCGATCAACTTTCCTTTTTCGTCGAATTTGCCCGTGCCCAGCATGGTGATCTCCGGATAATCCGGATGCCGGGTCGACTTGGACGGATGCAGGGCGATGCCGCCGTAACGACGGCTATAGTGCAGAAAATCCTCAATTTCCAGTTCCTGGTCCCGCACCACGGTGATGCCGTATTTCAACCACGCAGCGTAGATCGGCGCGAATCCCTCATCGTCGAGCGTCTTGACGTCGACGTCCGTCACCTCGCCGCCGATATTCGGCCCCATCGGCCGGATTTTGGTCATCGGATCAGCCTCCTTCTTAGCGTTCCCAACGGGGATACATCCGCTATCCAAGGGTAGCCAGCGAACCCGCCAGTGGCAAACCGACGGCCCGCCACCCCACACCGCCTTGCCAGCGCCACCGTACCTGCCGATGATCAAGGTCATCGAGACAGCATAAACAGGAGGTTCGGATGAAACGGCTCGACGGCAAGAATGCGGTCATCACCGGGGCGGCGTCAGGCGTCGGCCGCGCCGCCAGCTTGCTGTTTGCGCGCGAGGGTGCCGCGGTCGCCTGCGTCGACATCGATACGGAGATGGGGGAAGAGACCGCAGCGATGGTCCGGGCCGAGGGCGGCGACGGCGTCTTCATCGCCGCCGACCTCGCCGACCCGGCCGCGATCGACGCCATGGCCCGCGCCTGTATGGACTGGCGCGACGTCATTCATGTGCTGTTCAACAATGCGGCGATCGCAGCGCGGGGAGAGTTCGAGGATATCACACTCGCGGACTGGGACCGGCAAATCGCCGTGAACCTGACCGCTCCCTTCCTCTGCAGCCAGAAATTGCTGCCGGCGCTGAAAGCGGCTGACGGGGCCACCATCATCCATCACGGATCGATAGACGGCGTGCTGGGCAATCCGACACTCGTCGCTTATTCAGCCTCCAAGGGCGGGCTGCAGCCGCTGACCCACGTCATGGGTTATTGGCTGGCACCGCACGGCATCCGGGTGAACTGCATCAACTCCGGCGCGTTGCGCGAAAGCAAGCAGGGCATACCCGTGCGCCTTAACGTGGACAATCGCGCCGGCCAGCCGATGAGCGACGTGCAACGCCGCGCGACGCCGATGGCCCGCCCCGGCTTCGTCGAGGAGGCGGCCGACGCGGCGCTCTATCTCGCCAGCGACGAGTCCTCCTATGTAAACGGCAGCGTCGTCACGTTGGATGGCGGCCGTACCGGCCTGACGCCGGGCACCTTCTAGGCGCTTGAACCTTCATCGGCATCCCCGTCGCCGTTCGCTTCGGCCTTCACTTCCCAGCGCCCGCCGTCACTCTGCTGCCAGTAGGTCATCTTGAACCCGGCCTCCTTGCAGGTCTTCCAGCGATCGCGCGCGCGGGCCACGGCTTCGTCATCGCGGCCGTCGAACATATCGCAACACAGGTCGTAGCTCTCCAGCTTGGACGATTCCGCCCCGTCGACCAGGAACAGAACGGTCGCGTTGTTCGGGTTCTCGTCCTCATGGGTCAACCACACCGGTTGCAGTTCGGGATAGCCTTCGCCAACCGTCCCATGCGGCAGGAAGCCATCCTTCTTGTAGGTCCAGAGCTGATTATTCAAGGCGCCTACGCGCTGTTCGGTTCCGATCATCACGACGGCGCGCCAATCGCGCTCCAGCGTCTTTTCCAGGAGCTGCGGCAAGGCCCGTTCCAAGGGCAACCGCTGCAAATGATAGAACCGAACCTCCGTCACGACGCCGACGCCCTTTCCTACCGCTCGTAGTGATCCTTGATCAGCCGGTCGAGCAAGCGGACGCCATAGCCGGTCCCGCCCTTCGGCACCGTATCGGTCGTCTTGTTCGACCACGCCATGCCCGCGATATCGAGATGGGCCCACGGCACCTTGTTGGTGAATCGCTGCAGGAACTGCGCCGCCGTGATCGACCCGGCGTCGCGGCCACCGATATTCTTCATGTCGGCAATGTCGCTGTTCAGCATCTTGTCATACGCGTCGGCCAGCGGCATCCGCCATACCTTCTCGCCGGTCGTCTCGCCGGCCACGGAAAGCCGCTCGCTGAGCGTATCGTCGTTTGAGAACATGCCGGCGTATTCGTGGCCGAGGCCAACGATAATGGCACCAGTCAAGGTCGCCAGATCGACCATGAACCGCGGCTTGAACCGATCCTGGCAGTACCAAAGTGCGTCGGCCAAGACCAGCCGGCCTTCGGCATCCGTATTCAAAATCTCGACTGTTTGCCCGGACATCGACTTGACGACATCACCGGGACGCTGGGCGTTGCCGTCGGGCATGTTTTCGACCAACCCGATGATGCCGATCACATT
The DNA here is from genome assembly GCA_965228425.1 of Alphaproteobacteria bacterium. GTDB lineage: Bacteria > Pseudomonadota > Alphaproteobacteria > UBA8366 > UBA8366 > JAJFJD01. The sequence continues at coordinate 3,898,485 of OZ245815.1, forward strand.
CGCCTTGGACTTTCGCCCCGCGACCGCCTTCATCAGGCCGGATACGGTTCCCGCGCCGCCCATGTCCCATTTCATGTCCCCCATGCCGGCCGGTGGCTTGAGTGAAATACCGCCGGTATCGAAAGTCACGCCCTTGCCCACGAAGGCCACGGGTTTGCGCGACTTCGGCCCGCCATTCCATTGCATCACCACGAGTTGGCTTTCCCGTCGCGATCCCTGTCCGACGCCCAACAGCGATCCCATGCCCAGCTTCGCCATCTGCTTCTCACCCAGCACCTCGACCTTGACGCCGAGCGAGGTGAGCTTGCGGACTTCGCGCGCGAAGGTCACCGGGTAAAGCTCATTGGGCGGCTCGGAAACCAGATCGCGGGTGAAGAACACGCCGTCGGCCACCTTGCTGAGCGGCGTAAACGCTCGCCGCGCGGCGGCCGCCCCTGTTACCGACATCTTGAGCGAGGCGAGGCTGTGCTTTTTCATCGGCCGCTTCTTGGTGCGGTACTTCGCGAATTGATAGCTGCGCAACAACGCGCCGAACGCGATTTGCACGGCCATGTCGCGCTGCCCCTTACCGCCGAAGTCGACCGCAACCGTTGCCGTCTTTTCGCCAGCACTCGCAAGATGGGCGAACAGCCGACCCCCCAGGTCGGCCTGTTCCCGCTCCGACATTTCCTCCTTGCCAAGGCCGGCCAGCACGATCCGGCTCAGGTCGAGGCCAGCGGGGGCGACCACGTCGAGAATTTGCTTGGCCTTGCCTTCGAAAGAACCGTGCTTTAGCGCCCGCGTCAACGCACCGTCCGTCGCCTTGTCGACATCCTTGCCGACAGCGCCAAGCTTGTTCCCGTCCGGCACGCCCAAAACGAGCGCGCCCGATTTGGGCAATGATGGTTCGGCGAAGGAAATTTTCATAAGGACCTCTCGACGTTCGAATACGGCTTGCTTGGTAACAATTTCGGGCAGCGGACGCCACCGCCGGTGCTTGGAATCTCCGCACTGTATCTTTCCGCCGGGAAATTGAAAGCCCGCGGATGCCTCGCATCTTCAAAAGATAGTACCGCAGCGGGAGCATGTTGGTGCAAACAGCGTTGACCGTGCCAGCCGGGATCGATACAGGTTGTGAGGTAACGCATTGAAATTCGGACGCGGACCGCGACCTTACCGCACCGACTGGCGATTTCACAACGCGGAGCATCATCGACAGGTATGAAAAGCATCACCTGGTACATCGTCCGCCAAGTGACAGCCGTAACGCTTTTGGCGGCGTTCGTCCTGTGTTTCATGGTCTGGCTGTTCCGCTCGTTGGATATCGTCGACATGATGCTGAACCGCGGGCTGGCGCTTTCGGATTTCCTTCACTTCGCATCTCTGCAGCTGCCGCGTTTCTTTCTCTTCGTCGGCCCCATGGCGGTCTTCGGCGCGGCGCTTTTCACCTATAACAAGATGATTTCGGACAGCGAACTGATCGTCCTCCGCGCGGCCGGCCTTAGTCCGGTCGCACTGGCTAAACCGGCGATCATCGTCGGCGCGATCGTCTCCGTCTTCTCGTTCTTCCTGAGCGTCTATCTCGTTCCCTTGACCTACCGGGAATACAAGGAGCTCGAGTTCAAATACCGGCAGGACCTACCGAAACTCCTGCTTCAGGAAGGCGTCTTCACCAATCTGACGAAGGGCATCACGGTGTATTTCCAAGACGTCGGGGAAGAAGGCGAACTGCGCAACGTCATCATCCACGATAACCGGAATCGGGCGCAGCCGATGACCTATGTCGCGGATTGGGGCCGACTGATGGAATCCCGGGATGGCCGCTGGCTGGCCGAGCTATCGAAGGGCAGCGGGCAGGTTCTGAAACGTGGCGCGCCCGAATGCGGCGCCGAACATGCCGCGGCCGGCATAGCGAAAAATTGCGCCTTCCCCCGTTTTGAGTATTTCGTCGGAGACCGCGCCGACAACTTCAGTCTCAACCTGTTCGATAGTGACGAGAAACGCACCGGGCGAAACACGCGCGAGTACTTCTTGCTGGAGCTTATAAGAGCAGCGCCGGACAATCCGCGCCGCCCGACCTTTATCGCCGAGTTCCACAGCCGGCTGACGAAACCGTTTCTGCCCCTGACATGCGCCCTCATCGGTGTCGCGATCATCCTGTCGGGCAACTTCAATCGCCGTGGACAGCTCAAACTGGTCCTGATCGCCATCGTGATCGCCGGCGCGCTGATCATCGGAAGCCATGTGCTTCGCAACTATGCCCCGAAGTTCCCGGTCCTAAATCTCGCGATGTACGCCAACGTGATCCTGCCGATGATTGCGAGCCTATTCGCCTTGTGGTTCCCGCGCCCGTTGTCGCGGCCATCCGCGCCGGCGGTGGGTCCACCATCGTCCTAGATGCTTAGCCGTTTGAAGATCGGTTCCGGAATGGATTTGATGATCGTCATGATCAGGAACCAGAATTGCGGGAAATAGGCTGACTCGCGGCCTTTCGCGCTGAGTTTCAGGCACGCCTCCGCGCAGTCTTTCGGCGATGCGACGAGGAACAGCCCCGGCAGCCCAAAAGTCATGTCGGTATCGAGAAATCCGGCCTTGACCGTCGTGACCGTGACGCCCGCCTCGAATAAACGGGCCCGCAATCCTTGCAGGTAAAGATTTAGCGCACCCTTCGCGGAACCGTAGTGATAGTTCTTGCGGCGCCCGCGGTCGCCCGCAACGGAAGACAGCACCACGACACGGCCATCGCCCTGCTCTTCCAAGACCGGCGCGAGCCGATCGAGGATGGAAACCGCGCCCAGGTAATTCACATCGACGGTCCGGCGCAGAAGATCGAAATTCTCGTCGCTATCATCCTGGTCGTGCATGGTTCCGAACAATAGGAACACATCGATCGCAGAGTCTCGGCGCGCGCAATCCGCGGCGAAAGCAGCGTGACTATCGAAATCCGCCGCATCGAACGGCACCACGTCCACTTCGGCACCTGTGCGGAGGGCCACATCCGCCGCTGTCCGGTTGAGGTCATCCGTATCCCGCCCGGCAAGCACGATATCCGCACCTTGTTGCGCGGCCAGACGCGCGAAAGCGCGCCCGATCGACGACGAAGCGCCCAAGATGAGCCACGTTCGCTTTTGCGGCGCGGCAGCGTTCATCGGCTCGGACCCCGGATGCCGAGACGCAAGGCTTGATCCGATACGAACATACCGTTCGGGTCGACACGGTCCAGCACGGCGCGGAAATCTCGCAATGCCGGGTACATACGCGCAAACCCGGCCTCCGACATCACCGAATCCTTCGCGAGATAAATTCGCCCGCCATAATCAAGGGTAATGTCCTCAAGCCGCCGTAGCAGGTCGGTCACGGCCGCGCGGGCCGGAAAGTCCAACGCCAGCGTATAACCCCGCATCGGAAAGGATAGATGTCCGCGTCCCTCGCCTCCCATCGTCTTCAAGACCGCTAGGAAGGATGCGGAACCGGAGGCCGATATCTCTTCCAGCAATCGGCGAATTCCGGACGGCCCGCCTTCTTCCGGGACCACGCACTGGAACTGATGGAAGCCGGCCTTACCGTAAATCCGGTTCCAGTCGTGAAGCGTATCGAGCGGATGAAAAAACTCGGTCAGCGACTTCTGGCGCACCTCGCCTCCCGCCGGCGCCCGGCGGTAGTACAACGCGTTGAATGCCGACATAGTCATCCGATTGAGCAACAGCCCCGGCATATCGAACGGCACGCGGAGCTTGCGCGTCCTGCCGGACGGGAGCCCTGCCGGCGACGGGTCGGCAAGTTCGAGCACACCACGGCCAAGCTGCGTGCCCCGCGCCAAGGCATCGATCCATCCGACCGAAAAGGTCGCGCGGTCCCGATGTTCCGCGAAAAGTTCGAAAAAATGGTCCAGATCCCGCACACGCATTTCCGTCACCTGCACGGCGTTCGACGGAATCGGCAATACCTTGGCACAGACGGTAACGATAATCCCCGTCAAGCCCGCGCCGCCGATTGTCGCCGCAAATAGGCCGGCATCACTTTCCGGTGCGACTTGCGTGACCGTGCCGTCGGCCATGAGCAGGTCGAACCAGCACACATGGTCGCCAAAACTGCCATGACGGTCGTGGTTCTTGCCATGAACGTCATTCGCGACGAGACCGCCCATCGTGGCAAATCCCGTTCCCGGAACCGCCGGGAGCGTGTACCCACGCGGAACCAAAAAAGCCTGCATGTCGGCGACGCTGATCCCCGGCTCGCAAACAACCACCTGTTCCGCCTCATCGAATGCTAGGATTCGGTCGAGGCGCTCCGTCAAGAGGACCGACCCGTCGGTGCGAATCGCGGAATCGCCGTAGCTCCGCCCGCCGCCATGCGCTATCACATTGCCTGCGTCGAGCGCCTTGACTGCGTCCGCCGCGGCGGAAATCCGTTCCGGCCGGTATGCGGAAACCGACGCCATTGCGGTGCGCCCCCAACCACCGAGTTCAAGCTGTTTAGATTTCATCCTCGGAATCCGAATGGCGGAGTCGATGCAAGGCATGCGGCAACAGAAACTCGACCACCGGCCATCAGAAATGAATCATATACACGTAGGATGCCAACCATCCGGAAACGCAAGCCAATAGGAAACCATCCTCGAACAAAAGGTCGGTCGGCGACCCCGACCGCTGAAAAACGACGGTGAGTTGAACATACCGGAATATACCCGCGATGACGTACGGCACGGTCAAATAAATCTTGTCGCTTCCCAGGCGCGTCATCGCATCGCCGTCGAGCGTGAACATTAGATAGGAAATCAACAGCGCCGATAAAGTGACGACAATGCAATTATCAAGAAACGGCTTGGTGTAGCCACCAAGGCTGGCGCGATGATCCGCCCCAATCTCGAGCGACAGATCGTCGCGGCGCTTTGCCAATGCGATGAACAACGCCAGCAACCCGCCGCAAATCTGGATCCACGGCGTCGGCTCGACATTGATGACCACGGCGCCGGCATGTAAACGCAGGACGAACCCGACGGAAATCACCATCACATCGACGATCGAGATCTTTTTCAGACCGAGGCTATATCCCGCGTTAATGGCGAGATAGGCAATCAGGACCACCGCCGCCGTCGGGGTCTTCCAAATGGCCAGTAGCAATCCGCTGAATATGAGCAAAAAGGCCATCATCATGGCCACCGGAATGGACACCCTGCCGGACGCTACCGGTCGGTTTCTTTTGACCGGATGCAACCGATCGCTCTCACAATCGCGCGCATCGTTGAAGCAATACACGCCGCTGGACACCAAACAAAACGCGGCAAATACCGTCAGCACGCCGGCAACGCTGTCCGTGGTCACGGCGAGCGGCGTAAAAAACAGCGGTGCGAAGACGAAGACATTCTTTACCCACTGCTTCGGACGCATGAGTTGAAAGGCCGCGGCAAGAAAGCCGTTGCCTTTCGCAGACGCGTTTTCTTCGGTCGTCCCTGTAGACATCGAGAAGCTAATCCGCCGATTTCGGGATCATGACCCGGATGATCGCGCCGAAATATTGCACGGCCCGATTAACACGTTGTTAACGAAGATCGCCGGACGTGAAAATACAACGACAACATATGAAAAAAATCGGTCAAATTTTCTTCCAATAACGCGGCGATCCGTACTATTACTCAACAATAAAATAAGAAAGACAGGGTATGGGCACCATAGTAAGCACGTTCCGACTCTTCGTCGGGCCGCTCCGGACATGCCGCAATATGGATATCGTCGATGATATCGCGCGCAGGAATTCTTGCACGATGAACCGGCATCGCCCCATCGCAAAATCCCTGCGTCTCCGATCCATAAGGAGCCACTAGTCCGGATCGGAGCCGTACGTGAAAATTTCCACCACCTTGTTTTCCTACCTTGGACGCCAGTTCCTGATCTGGTTGGTCAGCGTATTTCTGATCTTCATGGCGATCGCCTTGCTCTTCGACGTCGTCGAAATGCTTCGCCGGACATCGGACAAGGATGCCGTCACACTCGGTCTCGTCCTGCAGATGAGTTTGCTCAAACTGCCTTTCCTGTCGCAGGTAACACTGCCGTTCATGATCTTGTTTGCCGCGATGTTGACCTTCTGGCGCCTCGCGCGCGCAAACGAAGCGGTCGTCGCCCGGGCCGCCGGCATTTCGGCCTGGCAATTCATCTTGCCGGCATTCCTCATCACGGTACTCGTAGGAAGCCTCCAAATCGCGGTCGTCAACCCCTTCTCGGCAGCGATGCTGGCACAGTTCCAGAAACTCGAAGCCGAGCACGTCAAGAACCGGACGAGCATGATCTCGGTTTCGAAGAATGGCCTTTGGCTGCGGCAGGCAGGCGCGCAGGGCGATTACGCCGTGATCCATGCGCTGCGGGTATCACAAAAAGATTTGATCCTGCACCAAGTGATTATTTTCCGGTTCAACGAGAAGAACCGCTTTGTGGACCGCATCGACACCGATCGCGCCATCCTATCGGACGGATATTGGCTGATCCCAAACGGCTGGCTGTCGTCGCCGAAACCGGAAACGCGGCCGGTCACCGACATCCGGGTCCCGACGGATATGACGAAGACCAATATCCTCGAGAGTTTTTCCCCGCCGGAGACGATGTCTTTCTGGAGCCTGCCGGATTTCATCGACACGATCGAGTCGGCCGGCTTCTCCGGACACCGGCATCGGTTGCATTTTCATGCGTTGACGGCGTTTCCGCTCCTACTGTCGTCGATGATCCTAATTGCCGCATCTTTCACGTTACGCATCAACCGTCGCACCGGCACCACGGCCGCACTGCTAGGCGGCCTGTCCTGTAGTTTCGTCCTGTATTTTCTGACCGACATCGTACACGCGCTTGGCTTGTCGGCGAGTATCCCAATTCCGTTGGCCGCTTGGACACCGGCCGGCGTCTCCATGCTGGTCGGACTCGCCATGCTGTTTCATCTGGAGGATGGATGATGCGGCGCCGGGGAATCGTTGCGGTGTTGATGTTGATCGCATTGCTGGCGACCGGAACCGCCGAGGCACAGGACACCAACCCGCAACTTCCCGATCAACCGGTGCTGATCACGGCCGACGAATTGAGCCAGGACGAAGAACTCGGGACCATCACCGCCCGCGGCAACGTGGAGATAACCCAGGGCGAACGTCTGCTGCTGGCAAATACGGTCAGCTACAATCAGAAATCCGACACGGTCAGCGCGTCGGGCAACGTGACGCTGATGGAGCCCGGCGGCGAGGTCATCTTCGCCGAATTCGTCGAACTGACCGATAAGCTCAAGAACGGGATCGTCCGGCAGCTTCGCATTCTGCTGACCGACGAAAGCCGCTTCGCAGCCAGCGAAGCGGAACGGCGCGACGGCAACCTGACCATCATGAAACGCGCGATTTATTCGCCCTGCGAAGCCTGCAAGAAGGACCCGGAACGCCCGTTGGTCTGGCAGATCAAAGCAGAAACCGTTGAGCATGACCAGGAACGGCAGGAAATCCGCTATCGCAATGCATTCCTCGAGATGTTCGGCGTGCCGGTGGTGTATGTGCCGTATTTTTCGCATCCCGACCCGACGGTGAAGCGGAAGAGCGGATTCCTCGCGCCCGACTTCGGCACCGGCGGCAACCTCGGCGGCTTCGTGCGACTGCCGTATTACGTCGTCCTCGACAAGGACAAGGACGCAACCGTCACGCCGATCTATACCAAGGACGAAGGCTTGGTGATGAGCGGGGAATACCGTCAGCGCTTCAACAAGGGCGAGATCAACCTCCGTGGCAGCATTACCGAGGCAGACCGGACGAAAACCGAGGACGGCGTCGAAGTGGTGCGCCGCAATAGAATTCGCGGCCACGGTGCGATCGACGGGCGCTACGATTTCGACGAGACGTGGCGTGCTGGCGCAAACATCGAACGCGCAACCGACCGAAGTTATCTTAGGAAGTTCAACTTTTTCGACGAAGGCGGCGATATGCTGGAATCGAACGCCTATCTCGAAGGGTTCCGTCCCCGAACCTATGCCGCAGCGAACTTCTACGCCTTCCAAGATCTGCGATCCGGGGACCGCCCCGAGCAGCCGTTCATAGCGCCGCTGGTGCAATACAATCACGTCAGCGAAGCCGATCGTTATGGCGGCCGGTACAGCGTCGACACCGACTTTCGCGTGCTCACGCGGAGCGACGGCCCGACCACGCAGCGCTTTTCCCTACGTCCCGGATACGAAATCTCCCATATCACGGATTTCGGATTGCTCGCGACCTTCCGCGGGTCACTGCGGGCCGACCTTTACAACGTGAACCAAACGTCCGACGCCCGGGTGAACCAGGGCGTCGACGATTCCGTCACCGGGCGGTTCCTTCCCCGTGCAACGGTGGATGTCCGCTATCCGCTCGTGCGATCCACCGGAAACATCCGGCAAATCATCGAACCGATCGCGATGTTCACCGCCTCGCCGACCGGTCAAAATCCAGGCGAAATTCCCAACGAGGACAGCACGGCCTTCGAGGCCGACGACACCAATCTGTTCAGCGAAGACCGGTTGGCCGGCGGCGACCGGGTGGAAAGCGGCCCGCGATTTGCCTACGGCATGCGCATCGCCGCCTACGGCCCGCGCGACGGAAAAGCGAGCGCCTTCATCGGCCAAAGCTATCGAATCAAATCCGACGAGAAACTCGCAAACAACAGTCTCCTCGACCGACACGAGTCGGATATCGTCGGCCGTATCGATATTCGACCCAACCAATATCTCGATGTCCTGTATCGTTTCGCCTTCTCAGCCGAAGAGTTCGGGGAGCCGAAGCGCAATGACGTGACATTCACGCTCGGTCCGCCAGCCTATCAGCTCCGTGGCTCCTATAGCTTCGTCAAAGCCACAAGCCAATTCGAGGAGCGCGAAGAGGTCAAGCTGACCCTCAAGACGAAAATTACGGATAACTGGTCGTTCGAGGCTTCGACCCACCGGGACATCGATGCCGGCAGATACCTGCGCCATAGCGGTAGCCTGACATACGAAGACGAATGTATCGCCTTCGATATCGTCGGCACCCGCAGCTTCTTCGAGGATGACGATATTGATCCTTCGGATTCGATACTATTTAAGATTAGGTTCAAACACCTGGGCGAGGTCAAAACCACGGCCGGCTAGGGACCGTCGATCAAGGATGGATGACGGGCGTGTTTTTCTGTAAAACAGTGACTTATGGATAGGATGTTTACGCGGAACCTGCGTTTGGCGCTGTTTCTCGGCTTGGCCCTGTTGTTGCCATGGTCGATTACCAACACCGCGCCTGCCCAAGGCGTCTTGCGGATCGCCGCTGTCGTCAACGAAGACGTGATCTCGGCCTACGACCTGGCCCAACGGGTTCGCATGGTGATGGTGACGAGCAGCCTGCCCAACACGCCGGAATCCCGACGCCGCCTCGCGCCGCAGGTCTTGCGCAATATGATCGACGAACACCTGCAGTTCCAAGAGGCGAAACGCCTGAACGTCCGCGTCACGGAAAAAGAAATCGACGACATGCTCGCACGCTTGAACCGGCAGAACGATCTTGAACCGGGTCAGCTCGAGGGCATGCTTCAGCGTTCGAATGTAGACGTCAATTCCCTGCGGTCCAAACTTCGGTCCGAGCGCGCTTGGAACAAGCTCATACGGCAGCGGCTGCAGCGGCAAGTCTTCATCGGGGACGAAGAGGTCGAGGAAGAACTGGCGCGCCTCAAGGCGGTCCGAAACCTTCCGCAGCACCGAGTCGCCGAGATCTTCCTTAGCGTGGATAGCCAAGAGTCCGAGTCCAACGTACGCGAACTGGCCCAACGCTTACTGCAGCAGATCAAGGACGGCGCGCGCTTCAGCGCGCTGGCCCGGGAATTTTCGCAAAGCACCAGCGCCGCGGTCGGCGGCGATCTCGGCTGGGTCACGAAAGGCCAATTGGCCCCTGAGCTGGATCGTCTGCTCGACGATATGTCGAAGGGCCAAATCGTTGGTCCGGTCAAGACCCTATCCGGGTACTACATCCTTTTGCTGATCGACCGGAAAACCCCAACAGCGGGACAAGCCGCCGCCACGACGGTCAGTTTGACGCAACTCGTGCTACCGCTCCCGGCAGCACCAACGCCCGCCGAGGTGCAGGCGCAACGGTCCGTCGGTCTGAAGATTCGATCGCAGGTCCGTAGCTGCGACGACATGCGCCAGGCCGCGCAAAGCATCGATGCACCGCAGTCGGGCGACATCCGAAGCATCGGCCTGGACAAGCTGCCGCCCAGCATCCGGACCGCCGTCGCGCCGCTGCGCGTCGGCCAGACGAGCGAACCGGTCCGCGTTGCGGAAGGCATCCTGCTGGCGACGCTTTGCTCGCGCTCGGAAGACGATACGGCCGGGCTGCCGACCCGTCGACAGATCACCAACCGCCTGGGTAACAAGCGCTTCGATCTCTTAGTGCGGCGGTATATGCGCGACCTTCGGCGGACGGCATTCGTGGACATCCGTGGATGAAAGACGGTGCGGACGCCATCGCGGTCACAATGGGCGAACCCGCCGGCATCGGCGGCGAGCTCACACTGTCCGCCTGGCGAAGCCGTACGGACCGAAGCCTGCCGCCGTTTTTTGCCGTCGATAACCCGGACCGGCTCACCCGCGCCGCCGCGCGGCTGAACTGGGAGATACCGCTCACCGTCATCGAATCGCCGGGGCAGGCCACCGATTGTTTCGCCGATAGCTTGCCGGTGCTGCCGATCGACGTGCCGGGCTCGACGACGCCGGGACAGCCCGACCCCGCGAACGCGTCCAGCGTCGTCGCCTCCATTCGTAAAGCTACGGAATACGCTATGACCGGCAGCGCGGCAGCCGTCCTGACGAACCCTATTCACAAAAAGACCTTGTACGATGCCGGGTTTCAGCATCCGGGCCACACCGAGTTCCTGGCCGAAATTGCCGGGATCGAACGGTCGGTCATGATGCTGCTGTGCCCCGGCCTGCGTGTCGTACCGATCACGAGCCATATCTCCTTATCGCAGGCGATCGAGGCCTTGAAGACCGATGACATCGTTGCTGTGGCCTCGATTACCGTCCAGTCGTTGCGCCGCGATTTCGGAATCGACTCCCCGCACATCATGATGGCCGCGCTGAATCCCCATGGCGGCGAAGACGGGTCTATGGGCCGCGAGGAACAGGACATCATCATACCGGCGATCGACGCGCTGAAGCAGCAGGGCATCTCCGTCAGCGGGCCGGCGCCTGCCGATACGATGTTTCATGAGCGCGCCCGCGCAGGCTACGACGCGGCTATTTGCATGTACCACGATCAGGCGCTCATCCCGCTGAAGACGATCGATTTCCACAGCGGCGTCAACGTGACGATAGGGCTCCCCTTCGTCCGCACATCGCCCGATCACGGCACGGCGCTGGAAATCGCGGGCATGGGCGTCGCCGACGACAGGAGTTTCGTGGCATCCTTGTCCGTAGCCGCCGACATCGTGCGGCAGCGTCGGCGATACCGCACGCGCGACGAAAAAGCCCTTGCATGACCGCAACGATACCGACCCGTTCAGCGACTTGCCGCCCCTGCGGACGGTCATTGCCCACCATGGCCTCAATGCTCGAAAATCACTCGGTCAGCATTTTCTCCTAGACCTCAACCTGACGCGGCGCATCGCCCGCGCGGCCGGCGATCTTAGCGGTGCGACCGTGATTGAAATCGGCCCGGGTCCGGGCGGGCTGACCCGCGCGCTGCTCGCCGAAGGCGCGGCATCCGTAATCGCGGTCGAGCGCGACCGGCGCTGCATCGAGGCCCTCGCCGGCCTCGTCACGGCGGCGGATGGCCGGTTGACGCTGATCGAGGACGATGCCGCGAAAATCGACGCGTCGTCGCTCGGCTCGGCGCCCCGCCACATCGTTGCCAACTTGCCGTATAACGTCGCCACGGTCCTGCTGATCGATTGGCTACGCCATGCCGACGCCTTCGCCGGGATGACTCTGATGTTCCAGAAAGAGGTGGCGGACCGGATCGTGTCAGCGCCGGGCACCAAGGCGTATGGCCGATTGTCCGTCATGGCGGGGTGGCGTTGCGACACGCGGATCTGTCTCACCCTGCCGGCCCGCGCGTTCACGCCGCCGCCAAAGGTCGATTCCGCAGTGGTCCAATTCACTCCTCGGCGTGTCACCGAACAGCCAGCGGAATGGGACGCCATGGAAACGGTCGTCGCCGCCGCGTTCGGGCAGCGCCGCAAGATGCTGCGCCGCGCGCTCCTCACGCTTTCCATCGACCCGACGATCCTGTTCGAAGAAACCGGTATCGATCCCGCTGCCCGTGCCGAAGATCTATCGGTCGCGGACTTCGCCGCTTTGGCGCGCGCCTTTACTGCCCGGCGCGCAACCCCTTAACGAATTCGCCCAATCCGACCATACGCTCCCGGCGCAGGCGCTCGGCGGTCAGGATCGACATCGCCCGCGCGACGCTCTGCTCGATATCGTGGTTCACCAAAACGTAATCGTATTCGGCGTAATGGCTCATCTCATCGGACGCCTTGCTCATACGCCGCGCCACAACCTCGAGGGAATCCTGCGCACGCTGCTTGAGACGCCGCTCCAATTCCGTCGTCGAGGGCGGCAGGATGAAGACGCTCACCAGATCGTCACGCGCCTGTTCGGCGATCTGCTGGGTCCCCTGCCAATCGATGTCGAACAACACGTCGCGGCCCGCGGCGAGCGCCTCCAGCACCGGTTCGCTCGGCGTGCCGTAGTAGTTGTCGAACACCTTGGCGTATTCGAGGAATTCGCGCCGGTTCACCATCAGGTTGAAATCGGCCTTGTCGACGAAATGATAGTCCCGCCCGGCGACCTCGCCCGGCCGTTTCGGCCGCGTCGTAATCGAGACCGACATGGCGATGTTCTTGTCCCGCGCCAGGATTTCCTTGGCGATCGTCGACTTGCCGGCGCCGGACGGCGACGACAGCACCAACATAAGCCCGCGACGGTGAATCGGCTCGGCGTCCATCGAGTTGCTCATTCTACGTTTTGAACCTGTTCGCGGAACTGCTCGACAGTGGCCTTCATGGCGAGACCGACGCGGGTCAGGTCCACATCACCCGACTTGGAGCAGATCGTATTCGCCTCGCGGGTCATCTCCTGGCACAGGAAATCGAGCCGACGGCCAATCGCACCGCCCTTCTCGACATGTTCCGCCGCCGCCGAGATATGTGCCCCCAAACGGTCGATCTCCTCTCGGATATCCGCCTTCGCGACCAGCAGCGCGACCTCCTGCGTCAACCGGTCCTCGGACATGGCGTTGCCGCCGTCGAGCAAATCCTTTACCTGGCCGCGTAGCCGCTCGAGGATCTTTTCCGGGCGCGTCGCCTCGACCGTCGATGCCTCGCCGCAGAGCCGCGTCAGTTCGCCGAGCTGGTTGTCCAAGAATTCCTTCAGGCGGGCGCCTTCCTCCAAACGGGAATCAGAAAGTTGCGACAACGCGGTCTTCAACGACGTCAGCATCGCATCGAAGCGGGCCGTCACCTCGTCTTCGTCTTCCGCGAGTTCGACCGGTTCGACCACGCCGCGAACCGTCATCAACGTTTCGATCCGCGGCGGCTCCTGCGCCACGCGTCCGCCGTAGCGGCGCGCCTCCTCGACCAGTTGATCGAGCAGGTCGCGGTTGATCTGCATCGGCCGGCTGGAATCCTCGGCTTCGCTGCGCTGTACCGACAGATTCAGATTGAACGACCCGCGCTTGAAACTCTTGGTGACGGCCTCGCGCGCGACCATCTCCAATCGGTCATGCCCCGGCGGCGTCCGGAACCGGACATCCAGCGAACGCGCGTTCACGCTTTTCGCTTCCCAGGCCCAACGCCAGCTTCCGTGTTCGCCGACGACCCGTGCAAATCCGGTCATACTGGCAACGGTCAAAAAATCCCCCTGGCCAAGATGGCCGGATACGCGGTTATAGTCGGACGCACTATATCTCCCCGAAGGGACCGCAACAACAAACAGCGGGATAGGCCGCATCCATGAACGAACCGGCGATACAGCACCCGAATTCGATCCTCATCACCGGCGCGTCGAGCGGCATCGGCGAAGCGCTGGCGCTTGAGTACGCCGGCGCCGGTGTGCGGCTCGCCCTCAGCGGGCGCAGCGAAAAACGCCTCGCCCGGGTGGCCGACGCCTGCCGCGCGAAAGCCGCGACGGTCGACACGATCGCCCTCGACGTCGGCGACGAGCATGCCATGCGGCAGTGGATCGAGCGCGCCGACGCTCAAGCGCCGCTGGACTTGGTAATCGCCAATGCCGGCATATCCGGCGGCACGTCGGGCGGCGGCGAAGCGGATGCTCAGGCCCGCCGCATCTTCGACATCAACGTCACCGGCGTCCTCAACACGGTCTTGCCGGCGATCCCCGGCATGCGGGGCCGCGGGGCCGGTCAGATCGCGATCATGAGTTCGGCCGCATCCTTCCGGGGCTTCCCCGGCGCGCCCGCCTACAGTGCCAGCAAGGCCGCCGTCCGGGCCTATGGCGAAGCGCTGCGCGGGTCGTTACGGCCCGACGGGATCAAGGTGTCGGTGATCTGTCCCGGTTTCGTCCGCAGCCGCATCACGCGGGTGAACAAGTTTCGCATGCCGCTGCTGATGGACGCGGACCGGGCCGCCCGGATCATCCGCCGGGGCCTGGCGGCAGACAAGGGCCGCATCGCCTTCCCATTCCCGACCTATTTAACGGCCTGGCTGGCGGGCACGTTGCCGCCGTCCCTCACCGACCCTTTCTTCCGAAACCTGCCGGAGAAATAGTGCTTCGAACCGTTGGACGGGGTTCGCGGCGGACGGGGTCACCTGATACAATTGCCACACCATTCAATCGCCCCGAGGAGATCGATCATGGAACGCGCAATCGACACCACCGACGCCGCCACCGACGTCACCCAGCGCTTGGCCGACTACGCCAGTGGATTGACCCTCAAGGACGTTCCGGAAGACGTGCGGGCGATCGCCAAGCAATGCCTGCTCGACTGGCTCGGCGTCACCCTCGCGGGGGCGCAGGAACCGCTGACGCAGAAACTGCTGGATTACGCCCGGGCCGAGGGCTGTGGCGACCACGCCACGCTGATCGGCCTCGACGGTCGGGGCTCGGTCAGCCAGGCGGCCTTGATCAACGGCGCCGCCGGCCATGCCTTGGATTACGACGACGTGCTACGGCAACTGCGCGGGCATCCGACCGCGCCGGTGGCCCCGGTGGCGCTCGCCCTCGCGGAGCGCGATCTGAGGTCGGGAGAGGAGCTGCTGCTCGCGTTCATCGCGGGCGTGGAGGTCGA
The DNA here is from genome assembly GCA_965228425.1 of Alphaproteobacteria bacterium. Taxonomy (GTDB): domain Bacteria; phylum Pseudomonadota; class Alphaproteobacteria; order UBA8366; family UBA8366; genus JAJFJD01. The sequence continues at coordinate 3,913,723 of OZ245815.1, forward strand.
AGCCCGGGTCGGTGCGCTGATCGGTGACGCCCACTACGCCAAGGGATGGCACCAGACGGCGACCGTCGGCACCTTCGGCGCCGCCGCGGCCGGCGCCCGCATCATGGGGTTGGACGGGACGGATACCGCAACCGCGCTTGGGATCGCCGGCACTCAAGCCGCCGGCCTCAAGGCGATGTTCGGCACCATGTGCAAACCGCTGCACGCCGGCAAGGCAGCCGCGAACGGATTGCTCGCCGCCGAATTGGCCAAGCGCCAGTTCACCAGCCGCTCCGACGTCCTCGAATGCGATCAGGGTTTTGCGGCGACGCAGGCCGACGGCATCGACCCGGCCGCCGCGTTGGACGGCCTGGGTATCGAATTCTGCATCCCCAAACTGCTGTTCAAGTATCACGCGGCCTGTTACGGCACCCATGCCGGGATCGAGTCCGCCCGGGCGATCGCCGGAAACCCGGCCTTCGACCTCGACAAGATCGAGCGGGTCGAGGTCAACGTGCCGGAACGCACGATGAATATGTGCAACATCCTCGAACCGACGACCGGACTGGAAGTTAAATTCAGCCACCGTTTCACGGCAGCGCTCGCACTGGCCGGCGAGGAGACCGGCAGCCTCGAAGTCTATGACGAATCCTTCGCGAGCCGCCCCGACCTCGTCGCCTTGCGGGACAAGATCGCGATCCACGGCCGCGAGGACTACACGCCCAATCAAACGGATGTGACGGTCCATCAATCCGATGGCACGGCAATCATGGAAAGCCGGGACATGGCGGTCCCGAATGCCGACCTCGGGGATCAGTGGAAAAAACTGGAAACGAAATTCCGCGCCTTGGCGGACCCGCTGATCGGTGAAGAAAACGCGGCGCGGACCGTCGAAATCCTCAGCGACCTGGAACGGCAGGACGACGCATCCGGAATCGCCGCGGCGTGCAGGGCCTGCCGCTGAGACGGCAGCTCCGCCCTCAACGGAACTCGAGATCCTCGATGAGCATGCGCTCGGCCGATACGCCGTAGGGGTGCAGCACGAGATTCGATTGGTTCAAGACCACCCGGTTCACGACATCCGGATTGGTGATGGCGCTGGACTTCTCTCGCAGCATCCCGGTCAGGATCGAGTCCATGATGCTCGGGGTAAGCAGTTTCGCCATGCGAATGCTATGGGTCAGCTTGCTGTCGCTCTTGCCCCGGAACTGCAGGGAGCCGTTCACGACCAGCGACCGCGGTTCATCGGCAAGGACCGCATTCGGCACCTGAAGCACGATGAGGGGTAAATCATAGGTAAAGCGCTCGGTTTCGTTTGCGGGGGTTTCGACCCGCGCCACATCGCTGGAACGGCTGCCGTCGGCCAGCAGGAGAACCAGCGCCAAGCCCACGGCAAAGACGCCAACCGACGAGAAAATATAGATTTTCTCGATCCGGCTAAAGGCCTCCGAACAGGCGCGCAGCATTCCCTTCAAATCGTAGCGCATTTTAATTAAATCCCTCTAAACGCGATCTTCCGATCTCCGTTTCTCTTAGAAGCTGTAATAGCCCAATCGCGCCCCGGTCGGGTATGATCGCTGTCACCGATGGAAATTAACAATCCCACACAACCTATGAGACTGGGCGTCACCGCCTGCGCGGGCCGCATGGGCCGGACGATCATGGCCGCCGCGCTGGACGCGCCGTATTGCGATCTCGCCGGCGCCAGCCAATATCCCGGGCATCCCGCGGTCGGCAAGGACACCGGAGAACTGGCGGGCGCGGCGGCATCGGGCCTTATCGTCGTCGATGATGCAGCGGCCATGCTCGACACCGTCGAGGTCGCCATCGACTTTTCGACGCCGGATGCCACGGTGGCGCACGCGCAGGCCGCGCGCGACACGGCCACGCCGTTGGTCGTCGGCACCACCGGGATGAGCCCGGCGCAAAAAGAGACGATGGCGGCCGCGGCCCGCGATATCGCGATCCTCGCCGCCCCCAACATGAGCATCGGTGCGACGCTCGTCGCGATGATGACGCAGCGGTTGGCCGGGATCCTCGACACCGACTACGACATCGAGGTGCTGGGCCTGCAACACCGGCACAAGGTGGACGCGCCGTCCGGCACCGCTCGCGGCCTGGCGGAAGCCGCCGCCGCCGGACGCGGCCTCAGCGGTTACATCGCCGCCGCCTCCCCCCGGGACGGCCACACCGGACCCCGGCAGGACGGCGCCATCGGATTGGCGACCGCGCAGGGCGGCGACATGCCGGGCGAGCATCGCACGATTTTCGCCGGCGCCGGCGAGCGGATCGAACTCGCCCACAAGCCGGCCAACCGCCGCGTCTACGGCGTCGGCGCCGTCCGCGCCGCGCAGTGGCTGATGACCCAGCCCCCCGGCCTCTACGGCATGACCGATGTGGTGGATTTCGCCGTTTAGTCGGCCCTTACAGACTCGTGAATCACTCTCAAGGACCGCGGTTCAGTTGCACTCGGCGGACCAGAAATTCTACATTTATCCGCCAGCGGTAATCGGAGTATCGGGCAAGCATCAACGTCGATAGCGGTCGGGATGCGGTATACTGTCATGATAAATTTGGCGTTTCGGAGCAACCTTCATGAATAGAATTCTGATCGCCTTCGCTACGACTCTCCTACTTATTGGATGCGTCACCACCGATCCGGCCACGCTGTCTAATCGGTATACGGTCGAGGTGTACAACACCGACAAAGTTTACGGCGGCACCACTATTTTTGGCGATACCAGCGATCCCAGAAATCCAATGTTGGTCGAAGTCGATTTGGCGGGAAAAGTAGTCTGGAGCTACGAGTTGCCGGAGTCTCTCCGAGACCAAGGGCGTGCAGGCGGAGGGATGGATGTCGAGTGGGTGCCGAAAAGTGACACGATTCTGATCGGGATTCGAAACAGCGGAATATATGAGATAAACCGCGACGGCAAAGTCGTTTGGTCATTTCCGTATGACGCCGTCAGTCACGACGTAGATCGCTTACCCAATGGCAATACCTTAGCTGTCTGGGGCTGGGGCGAGGATTCCTCGGATCCGGAAGCTTTCGAAATTGACAAATCGGGCAACTTCGTTTGGCAGTGGCATGCCGAACCACACCTCAAAAACTATAAGCGGCATCTGAACAAAGAAGGTTTTACCCATGCGAACGCCGTTGTTCGTTTACGGAATGGCAACACGCTCGTTTCGCTGCGCAACTTCTACATGCTGGTAGAAGTGGATCGGGCAGGAAATATCGTCTGGAAATTGGAGAACTTATTCACGACGCCCCATGACCCGGAGGAACTGCCTAACGGCAATATTCTGGTCAACACGCGTCGGCCACAGGTCCTGCGTGAATTCGACCGATCCGGCCGGGTCGTATGGGAACACTATCCGCGGAACGCCAATAGAATCCGGTATAACCACCAGCTACCTAACGGCAACATTATTTTTGTCGACCGGCGGGACATCGTGGAAATTACGTCGGCCGGAGAAGTGGTCTGGCGACTGAGACTGAAGGATGTCGACATCGGCAGTGCTGACAAGAACCGCCACTTCTATAAAGCGGAACGTATACCCATGCGAAGCGGAGCCAGCCTGCCCATTCCCCCATCGACGGCGAGACATAGCGAACCAAAAGGTACCAGTGCCCCCCTGACGCGTGCGGGCGCTATGGCGTCCCGTATGATTGAAAAATTCGACAACAATGGCGATGGCCAGCTTACGGAAAGCGAATACCAGGGAAGACGAATCCCGTTCAAGCGGCTGGACAACAATGGCGACGGCATTGCAACCGCGAGCGAAATCGAAATAGCCGTTGAACGAAGAATGCGCCGAAAGACGCGACGCGACAAATAGGCCGGCACCGAACGATATTCTCGGGCGCCGGGGTTTTCAGACATGTCAGTGTCTACCCTGGGCCAGGTTGGAGGGTAGGCTATACGCATTTTCCGCGATGTCATCGCACTCGACCCGGATTCCTGAGGTGGCGCATGGGCCTCCCGCGTTGCAGACGAGGCATGTTTTTTGATCCTTCCTCCTTCTTTCCGCATATTGAATGAGTAACGTATGTAGAGAGGACAAAATCATGGAAATGCGGCGGTTCGGGCGGACTGATTTGGAAGTTTCCCGACTGACCTTCGGCTGCGGCGCAGTCGGTGGCTTGATGGTGAAAGGTGAGGCGGCGGACCAGGACTATGCGGTCGCCTGGGCCCGCGACAATGGGATCAACTTTTTCGACACGGCGGCGAGCTATGGCAATGGGGCTTCCGAGACCAATTTGGGGCGCGCCCTTGCCGGAAACACTGATGGCATCGTCGTTTCCTCCAAAGTCGGCATCGCTGCCGACGAGATGAATGATATTGCGGGTGCCATTGCCCGCTCGATCGATGCCAGCCTCGCCCGGCTAAAGCTCGACCATGTCGACCTCTTCCAACTGCACAACACTCTCGGGCAGCGGGATAAGGTCGCGCCCGAGCGGGGCGTACTCGATGCCGATATCGTGCTCGGCGAGATCGTCCCCGCCTTCGAGAAACTGCGCGACGCGGGCAAGACCAGCTATCTGGGGTTCACGGCCAAGGGGGATGCCGACGATCTGCATGCGTTGGTCGACTCCGGCGCCTTCGATAGCGCCCAGATTTTCTACAACCTGCTCGTACCGTCAGCCGGCGAGACAATCCCGGTGGGTTATCCGTGTGATGACTTCGGCGAGTTGCTGGCGGCGGCAGAGCGCAACGGCGTCGGCTCCATCGGCGTTCGGGTTCTCGCAGGAGGTGCCCTTTCGGGAAGCAAAGAACGTCACCCTTTAGGGTCGCCCAACGTGGCACCCATCGGCTCCGACACCGACTATGCCACCGATGTACAGCGCGGACTCGCCTTTCAGCCACTCGTTGACGCGGGCATCGCGGAAACATTGCCCGAACTCGCGGTCCGATATGCGATCTCCCACCCGACCCTCTCTACGGTCGAAATCGGTATCGCCAATCTAGAGCAAGTTCAGCGTGCCGCCGCTGCTGTCGAGAAGGGCCCGCTCCCGTCCGAGGCGCTGGCGCGGATCAGGGATATCCAGGGCAGTTTTGTGGCTGCGAATTGAACGAGTCGAAACCCCAGATCATCGTCGGCAACCGGAAGGCAGCCAGTTAGAAAGCCGAAATTAAGTGGGGCATGATACTAGAAACAATTACTGACCTGCCCCTGACCAGTGGTCCAGTTGCATCGTTAGAGTCCGTCTATTTAAGCTTGCCCCGAATGTTGGATCAGCCGGAGAATTTATGGTCCGCTCAGGGTCACCAGCGGACATCGGGCTCATCCATGAAGATGTCCGCTGTTAAGGCAAAGGGTGGGCGCGAATGTGCCGGTCGAACCAGCCGCTCTAAAACCATTCTGTTGAACCGTCCTTTACGGCCGCTGCTTCACGTCTCCGCGAAATCGGCTAGACTTATTCGGACGGGGGCTTTCCGCGCCGGGATAGGGGGAGAGCGAGTGTTACAACAGAAATCAAAGGATACAGACCGTGGCGGAATCACCGATCGACCTCTCTTCAGAGAATCTTTTCGATATCATGGGCACGATGCGGGCGATGCGCCGCCTCAAGCCCGACCCGGTTCCGGATGACCTAATTGTCAAAATATTGGAAGCCGGTACCCGGGCGCCGAACGGTGCGAATAGTCAGACTTGGCATTTTATCGTCGTCAAGGATGTCGCTATCAAGAAAGCCGTCCAGGTTTGGTACAAAAAGGCTCTCGATGAAATTGTCGGGCCGCGTTATGCGTCCAGCGCCCCGCCGGCGGGGTCGACCGCCGCGAAGTATCATCGCCAGCACTTAGCGGTCGAATATTTGACGGATCATTTTCACGAAGCGCCGATTTGGATCGTCGCCTGTATCAAACACGAAAACGCCCTTGTACCTCCAGACAGGTCGGCGGGTGCGTCGATATACCCGGCGGTACAAAACATGCTGCTTGCGGCCCGCGCGCTCGGCTTGGGCGCCAATCTGACCACGCGTCACCTGCGCTTCGAAGAAGAATCGGAGAAGGCGCTGGAATTACCGGAGGGCGTGCATTCGTATGCGATCATTCCAATCGGCTACCCCATGGGTAATTTCGGTCCGGTCGGCCGTGGCGACCTGCGCGACTTTGTCTCTCTGGATCGTATCGGCCAGCCCTGGAGTGCCTTGGATTAATTTCGAAATCAGCCTTCTTGTAGCAAGTCGCGAAGGCGCTCACGCCTAGCCCCTGCGGTTCGTGCACTTCGTTGGTTTAAATCATACGCGGATTTTGGCGAGCGGCGGCCTGCTCCTAGTTAACCGTCCGCTACGGGTCAACAACGGAAATCCAAAACCACCACCGGAATGTTCGCTATCGGAAAAGAAGCGGACCTGACGAGTAGGAATGCGGACATCAGACATGATGGCCTGCCACACGCTCAGGCTCTGCCAACGCACGTCCGCGCGGACCCCGTGAGAAACCTACAGGTTCATATAGGCGCCGCCGTTGCTGTGGACCGTCTGCCCTGTCATGTAGGCCGCGCCCGGGCCAACGAGGAACCGGATCAGGTCAGCCATGTCCTGCGGATACCCTTTGCGGCCCAGCGGTATCGCGGTGTTCGCCGCCAGCGACGGCGTCTGTGCGGAGGACGGGTTGTTTTCGCGCACGGTGTCGAAGGTTCCGACGACGACCTGGTTCGCCCGAATGTTGAACTCCGCCAGATCGAGGGCCAGCCCGCGGATAAAGGCGTTGAGCCCCATCTTTCCCGCCATCACATGCGAGCGCCCGCGCGACCCCTTGAGCGACGACATGCCGCCCACGCCGATGATGCACCCGCCGCCCCGCTCCTTCATCGCCGGCACCGTGGCCTTGGCCAGGTGAAACGTGCCGTGGATCGAGATATCGATCGTCCGCTGCCAGGTTTCCCAATCGAGATCGTCAAAATGGGTGTTGGACCGGTTGGCCGCGTTGCAGACCAGGATATCGATGCCGCCGAATTCCTTGACCGCCGTGTCGACCATCGCCTGGACCGATGCCGGATCGGTGATGTCGGCCATGACCGGGATGGCCTTGCCGCCGGCGGCGTTGATCCCCTCGGCGACCTCTTCGCACAGCTCCTTCGCCTGCACGGCGTTGACGACGACCGATGCCCCGGCGCGCGCCAATTCCTCGACCGTCGCGCGGCCGATATTGCGGGCGCTTCCGGTGACGATTGCGACTTTTCCATCGAGTTCGTTGACGAGATCCACCATAGTTTTTCCTCTTCAATCGGTTTTTCGAATCTGCCGGGGCGACGCAACGCCAAGGTCATGGCAGCGCCAACAGTCCGTCATATATTGCTGCTAGTGTTTTCCACGCACAAACCGCAGCATAGGGCGAAGACACGCGAGCGCCAATCATGACCGACCATTCCCGTCCCGATATCGATCCCGACGACGTCCCGTCGAATTCCAGCACCGTCCCGGCGCTCGGCGACATCATCGCCACGCGGTTCAGCCGCCGCCATATGATCCGCGGCACGCTTGGTACCGCCGCGATTGCCGCCATGACGGGCAACAGCCTCCTCGGGGTCCTCGCGTCTCCGGCGCGGGCCGGCGACAGCGAATTTTCCTTTGCGGAAATCGAGCACGGCGTGGACGAAACGCATCATGTCGCGGCGGGCTACGATGCGGACATCCTGATCCGGTGGGGCGATCCCGTGCTGCCGGGCGCTCCCGATTTCGACCCGGACAATCAAACGCCCGACGGCCAGGCGCGGCAGTTCGGTCCCAACAACGATTATGTCGGCTTCATCCCGTTACCGTATGGATCCGGATCGACCACGCGCGGCCTGCTCTGCGTGAACCACGAATTTACCAGCCGCCACGTCATGTTTCCGAACGGATTCGACGACACGCGCCGCATCAAGGTGGAGATGGCGGCGCATGGCGGCTCGATCCTCGAAGTCGCCCGTGGTCCGGACGGTCGATGGTCCGTCGATGCCGCAAGCAAATATGCCCGCCGCATCACCGCGACGACCCCGATGCGGCTTTCCGGCCCCGCCGCCGGACATCCCCGGATGAAAACCTCCGCCGACCCGACGGGCCAAAAAGTATTGGGCACGGTCAACAATTGCGCCGGGGGGATCACCCCTTGGGGCACCTACCTGATGGCCGAGGAGAACTTCAACAGTTACTTCATCGGATCGCTCAAAGGTCATCCGGAACAACGAAATTACAAACGGTACGGACTGCCGCGCGGCCGTTACGCCTGGGGCAGGATCGACCGGCGCTGGGACATCGACAAGGAACCGAACGAGCCCAACCGGTTCGGATGGATCGTCGAGGTCGATGCGCTGAATCCTGGGTCGGTACCGGTCAAACGCACCGCCCTCGGCCGGTTCAAGCACGAAGGCGCCGAGGCCATCCTGAATCGCGACGGCCGGGTCGTGATCTATTCCGGCGACGATCAGCGGTTCGACTATCTCTACCGTTTCGTCAGCCGCGACCGTGTGGACGCTGAGAACCACCAGGCGAATAAGGACCTGTTGGATAACGGCACGCTCTCCGTCGCCCGGTTCGGCGCCGACGGTAGCCTGACTTGGCTCGATCTGGTTTGGGGCCAAGGCCCGCTGATCCCGAGCAACGGCTTCTCCAGCCAGGCCGACGTGTTGATCGAAACCCGCCGCGCCGCCGACCTGTTGGAGGCGACCCCGCTCGACCGGCCCGAGGACGTGCAACCCAACCCCGCGACCGGCAAGGTCTATGTGAACCTGACCAACAACAGCAAACGCGAGGTGGGCAAAACGGACGGGGTCAACCGCCGCGAAAAGAACATCTGGGGTCAGATCATCGAACTGGCGCCACCGGATGGCGATCACGCGGCGAAGACCTATACATGGGACGTTCTCGTCCAGTGCGGCGATCCCGACCGCCCGGAAACGCGGGCGATTTGGCACCCGGACACCTCGTCGAACGGCTGGTTCTCTTGCCCCGACAACGCGGCGGTGGATGCCGAAGGACGGCTATGGATCGCCACCGATCAGGGCTGGAATTGGTCCCGAGCCTCCGGCACGGCGGACGGCCTCTGGGCCCTGGCGACATCGGGATCGGAGCGCGGCAGGGGGCGTATGTTCTTTCGGGTGCCGGTCGGCGCGGAACTCTGCGGGCCTTGCTTCACGCCCGACGGCGAGACGTTGTTCCTGGCGGTTCAGCATCCCGGTACCGACGGCACGAAGCGGTTCAGGAAATTCGGGCGCCGGTCGACCTTCGAAGACCCGGCGACACGCTGGCCGGATTTCGACGACGGCATCCCGCCCCGACCCTCCATCGTCGTCATCACCAAGAAGGGCGGCGGCCGGATCGGCGGCTGACCCGGCCGTTCCCGGATTTTGCGCCGCGGGACCCCGCGGGTATCATTCCTGCAGGGGCATATGCCCGCAAGGGAGGACATCATGGGAAAACGCGTGGCAGTCATCGGCGCGGGCGGCGTCGGCGGGTATACCGGCGGGCAAATGGCGCGCAACGGAATCGACGTCACCTTCATCGACGCTTGGCCCGACCATGTCGACGCGATGAACAGCAAAGGCCTCGAATTGCGCGGCGTGACCGAGCAGGAACACTACGTCGTTCCGGTGAAGGCCATGCATGTCACCGACGTCCAGAACCTCGCGAAGCAGGACCCGATCGACATCGCGATCATCTCCACCAAGTCCTACGACACCGAGTTCGCTGCCGCGCTGATCAAGCAGTATCTCGCGCCGGAAGGGTTCTGCGTCTCGCTGCAGAACTGCATCAACGAGGAACGCCTCGCCGGCGTGGTCGGCTGGGGCCGGACCGTCGGTTGCATCGCGAGCACGATCTCGGTCGAGTTGCAGGAGCCCGGTCTCGTTCAGCGGAATGTGCCGTTGCGGGGCGACACTTACACCGTCTATCGATGCGGCGAGGTGCATGGGCGCGTCACCAAACGCGTCGAAGACCTCGTCGAATGGCTGCGCTTCGCCGACAGCGCCAAGACCACGGAAAATCTGTGGGGCGAACGCTGGTCGAAGCTGGTCATCAACTCCAGCCATAACGGCCTTTCCGCCTGCACCGGATACAGCGGCAACGAAATGTGCACCGTCGACGCCGCGCGGCGGCTGTCGATCCGCCTGTCCGGCGAAACCATCCGCGTCGGCAAGGCCCACGGTTTCAACCTGGAAGTCATCAAGGGGCATACCGCGGACGAATGGGTGGCGGCGGCGGACGGCGATACCGCCGCCTTGGACGCGATCGAAAGCTCGATGATCGAATCCGTCAAGAGCCGCGGCGACGGCCAGCGCCCGTCGATGGGCCAAGACATGGCCAAGGGCCGCCGCACGGAGATCGATTTCCTGAACGGCCTGGTCGTCGAAAAGGGCCGCGAAGCCGGAATCCCCACCCCGGCGAACGAAGCCATCGTCAAGGCCGTGACGGCCGTGGAACGCGGCGAGGCCAAACAAGGCCCACACATGATCGAGGGGCTATAAGCTTCCGAGGCGCACGATGCCCCGGCCCCTTACTCTATCGCGGTGTCCGGGGATCGAGTTGCGTCGGATGGTCCGTGTCTTCCGCCAAGGCGCTGTGAACTTGATGCCCGCGCCCCGCGATGGCCGGCTTGGCCTCTTCTCGCAAGGACCGCATCAGCCCCCAGGCCATGAACAGCATGACGACCGAGAAGGGCAACGCCGCGGTGATCGATGCCGTCTGCAAGGCGGACAGCCCCCCGGCCAACAACAGAATGCCGGCAACCAACCCTTCCTTCAGTCCCCAGACCACGCGGTGGACGATCGGCGGTTCCGGGTCGCCCATGGACAGGATGGTGTTGACCACCAGCGTGCCCGAGTCCGACGACGTGATGAAATAGGTCGCGATCAACAGGGTCGCGACCGCCGCCGCGAGTTTGCCCATGAATCCGGGATCGAGCTTGTCGAGCGTGACGTAGAGCGCACTCGTCAGGTCGGTTTTCACGGCCTCGGTGATACCGCCGTCGCCGAACAACTCGATGTGCAGGGCGGTGCCGCCGAACAACACCAGCCAAATGAAGGCCAGCAGCGTCGGCACGAGCAACACCCCCAGGATGAATTCGCGGATCGTCCGCCCGCGCGAGATACGGGCGATGAACATGCCGACAAACGGCGCCCACGCGATCCACCATCCCCAATAGAAGGCGGTCCACGACCCTTGCCACGCACCGTCCTTATGCGCGTCGGACCAGAGCGACAGCGGGATAACGGTCGACAGATAGTCGCCGGTCGATTGCAGGAAGGTGTTCAAGAGGTAACGGGTCGGGCCGAAGGTGAACAGGAACACCATGATGGCGATCGAGAGCCACAGGTTCAGTTCCGAGAGGATCTTCACCCCGCGCCCAACGCCAGAAACCACCGAGACCGTCGCAATCGCCGATATGATCGCGATCAGGCCAAGCATCGCGGCGATGTTGGGGGATTGCGCACCGTCCGGCCCCACGTCCACAAACAGCTCCCAACCGGTCAGCGTGTATAGACCGGTCGCCATTTGCTGCACGCCAAGCCCCAAAGACGTGGCAACGCCGAAGATCGTTCCGAAGACCGCCAAGATATCCGCCGCATGCCCGATCGGCCCATAAATCCGGTCGCCGATCAACGGGTACAAGGAGGACCGGATCGTCAACGGCAGATCCTTGCGGTAGGCGAAATAGGACAGCGACAACGCCACGACCACGTAGATCGCCCAGGGATGCAAACCCCAGTGAAAGAAAGTGATGCGCAGGGCGAGATTGGCGGCCGCCGGCGATTCCGCCATTTCCTTCGCCATGAAGGGATTCGACTGGAAATGATACATCGGCTCGGCGATCGACCAGAAGACCAGTCCGATGCCCATACCGGCGCCGAACAGCATGGAGAACCAGGAGAAATACCCGAACTCCGGCCGGTCGTCGTCCTTTCCGAGCCGGATGCCGCCATACCGGCTGAACAGCAGGAAGATCACGAAGAACAGGAACCCGGCGACGATCGCGATGTAATACCATTTCATGGTCGTCACCATGAACGCCTTGGCCGCCGCGAAAACACCGCCCGCTTCCTCGGTCCACACGGCGCCAAAAATCACCAAAGCGAAAACGACGAATTGCGACCACAGAGTCACCGTCGTATTCAGCCCCTTGTGCCAGCCGTCGGAGGCGCGCGCGTCGGCGACTCTCTGTTCGTGCATCCGCTATGCCTTCTGCTTTTGGAAATGCAAGATGCCCCAGGTCAGATATCCCTTGTCCGCGCCATCGACCCAGCGCGCCAAGCCCGACAGCATCGCGTCGACATAATCCCGACCCGACAATTCGACGACTTCGTCATAGCGATTCCGCAATTCCTCGCCCACGCGGGCATAGTGGGTCCGAAGATTGGGCGTCAAATCCGTGAGCGAAACTTCCGTAAACCCCCGCTGCAGCAATGTATCGCGATAGAAGGCGCAGGATCCGAGCGATTCCAGATGAATTCGCTCGAGGATCGGTTGCAACACGCCGGGTGGGCAATTATCGCTCTGCATCGGATCGGTGAAGATAAACCGGCCGCCGGGTTTCAACACGCGGGAAACCTCGTCCATCACTCTAGGACGATCGCCGCTATGCAGGATCGCATCCTGCGACCAAACGACGTCGAACGTCTCCTCCGCTTCGGGGATATCCTCGAAACTGCCATGGACCACCGCGATTCGATCGGATAGACCGGCCTCGCGCGTAAGCGCCCGGTTCAACGCGTTTTGGGTCTCGCTGAGATTCAGGCAGGTAATCCGGCAACCGTATTGAGCCGCCAAAACCCGCGCCGATCCGCCGTAACCGGCACCTAAATCGATGACATTGCTGTCCGACGAAAGACCGTCCAACTGGGACGCCATCGCCTCCACCGTCCGGCGGCTGGCCGCACCGATATCTTCGTCAGAGGTTACATATATCCCGAGATGAAGATCCTCGCCGCCCCAGATATTTTGATAGAAGGCGTCCGCCTCGGCGCTGTCGTAATACGCTTCGGCCTCCGCCACCGGTTTCGATTTACGGACCACCGTAGCTCTTTTCCGCGACATGGACGAAAAAGTCGGGTTCGTTCTCTTGGAAGGTTTCCTGAAAATCGCCGAACGTCTTTGTTCTCTGAAACCCGACTTCCGTGACCAGTTTGCGCATATAAGCCTTGCGCAGCGGAAACAAGTTCAAGTGATATTCCGACCCGTCGGGAAAGGAATAGCGAAAACGGGCAAGGTCATCGTCAACCTGCTCAGGCTCGGCCTTAACCTTTTCACCGCAATAATAGTATTTGTGCTTCGAGGAAAAACCGTTGTCCAAAATGCTGTCGTAGTTGCGGTGATCTATGATCAAGATTCCGTCCCAGCGCAGCGCCGCGTAAAACTCGGCCAGCGCCCGCCGCCGGTCTTGCTCCTTAAATAAATGCGTGAAGGAGTTGCCGAGACAGATGATGGCGTCGTACTTGCCGTGCACGTCCTTGTTCAGCCATCGCCAGTCCGCATGCGCGGTGTGCAACACGAGATCGCGGTCACGGGCATTCTCGAAGGCCTTGGTCAGCATTTCCGCATTGCCGTCCGCGCTCGTCACGTCGAAGCCGGCTTTCAGCAGTTGTACCGAGTGAAATCCCGTACCCGTCGCAACGTCGAGAACTTTTTCCTTCCCCCGTGCCTTGAGAATATCGATAAAAAACTGTCCCTCACCCTCCGATCGGGCATCCCAGTCGATCAGCTCGTCCCATTTTTCCACGAAAGATTGGACATATTGCTTTTGGTAGAGATCCGTACCGCGTTGATCCTCGGACACGGCCCGCGCCTCTATACTTTCGGCTGCAACTCCCACGAGATTTTCCTTCCTTACTCCAGTTTGCCCAAACATCGTATTTGCGGCCAAGCGGTTCAGAACCAAATGGCCTTACGAAAAGCGGCATATCACCGGCAATGCCGGTTTATGCCGAGCTAGTTTGATTGTTTTGGCGGTTTAAAGGAGTCAGGCCGACATCACTCAGCGGGTAATGCGACACCCCAAAGACGTGTATTCGATGCGATCTCGGTCGTCCGAAAGCGGCGGCAAAGGCCACCACAACACGTCCACCACCGGGACGGCAGTTGATTTCTCCCTTCGACCAAATGGCCGATTTGCCGCCCAGGGAGTATGGCGAAGGGTAACAAGCGTTCAAATCAGAAGCAACCGCGCACGGCGAGCCGCCCGTTCGGGACAACACCGTCCCGCCCTGATCACGCAGCAACGGTCTGCCGCGATCGCGCGTCTTCCTTCACCATGTCCGCGCCCTTTTCGGCGATCATGATGGTCGGGGCGTTGGTGTTGGTGGACGTGACCGCCGGCATGACCGAAGCGTCTATGACGCGCAGTCCCGCCATCCCGTGCACGCGCAGCCGGTCATCGACGACCGCCATCGGATCATCGCCCATGCGGCAGGAACAGGTCGCGTGATACACCGTGTTGCCGGTCTGGCGCGCGAAGTCCAGCAACTCATCATCGGTCTGGACGTCCAGGCCGGGCACGGTCTCGGCAACCAGATGGCGCTTCAGCGCCGGCGCATTGAACCAATCCCGCACCATCCGCAAGCTGGCGACGACGGTGCGCCGGTCCCGCTCCTCCGCCATGTAATTCGGATTGATCGCCGGTTGATCGCGCGGGTCCGCGGACCGGGCCTCGACGATACCCCGGCTTTCGGGACGCATCTGCCACACGCCGGAGGTCATGCCGGGCTTCGTGTCGAGTTTCCGCCGCGGTCCCGCGGCATAGCTCGCCGAGGCATAAAGCGCCTGCACATCGGGCGTCGCCGATTCGGGCAATACCTTCACCGACGCGCAGACCAGCGATGCGGCATAGGTCAGCATTCCACCCCCGTTCACGGCATATTTCACAAGTTCACCCGCAAAGCGGATGCCGCGGGAGCGTTCGTTCAGGGTCGCGATATCCTTTACCGCGGCCTGTACCCGGACCAGGAAATGGTCTTGGAAATTCTTGCCGACGCCCTGCAGCGCATGCCGCACATCGACGCCGATGGCGGACAGATGGTCGGGATCGCCGATACCCGACAGTTGCAGGATATGCGGCGAGCCGATCGCACCGGCGGAGACGATCACTTCGGCGGCGGCATCGGCTCGCTCCTTGGCGCCGCCGCGCGTGAACTCGACCCCGACCGCGCGCCGCCCCTCCAGGATCACCCGGTGAACCAGGGCATTGGTAACAACCTGCAGGTTCGGCCGGCGCATCGCCGGGCGCAGATAGGATCGCGCGGCGCTGGCCCGGAACCGTCCGCCCCGGGTCTGCTGGACCCAGCCGATATGATCGCCGAGACCGTGCGGCAGATCGTTCAGATCCTCACGATACTCCCAGCCCATCTCCTGGCCCGCCTCGATCGCGACCCGGCACAGTTCCGGCTGGTCCCGGGTGAGCGACGTATACAACGGCCCGCCCTTGGCATGGACCGCGTTGGCCGGTCCGTCCCAATTCTCGGCCTTGCGAAAATACGGAAAGACGTCCTTCGCCCCCCAGCCGCGATTGCCGAGTTGGGACCAATGATCGTAATCCTCGGGTTGGGACCGGATGTAGATCATGCCGTTGATCGAACTCGACCCGCCCAGCACCCTGCCGCGCGGATAGGGAATCTCGCGGCCGTTCAGGCCCGATTCCCGGTCGGCCCTGAAGCCCCAGGTCAGCGTGGGATGGTCCAGCAGCTTGATGAAGCCGCCCGGGATATGAATCAGCGGGTTCCAGTCCTTGCCGCCCGCCTCGAGTAGGATCACCCGGGTATCCGGATCTTCGGTCAACCGGTTCGCGAGCACGCAGCCCGCCGACCCGGCCCCCACGATGACATAATCCGCTTGCATGGCGATCTCCTCTTCCCACCGATATCTTACGGCTCCAACCGGTTCACACCAAACCCGCGTTCGATATGATGCGGGGCAACCCATTCGATGGCCGGACGCGCACCACAGTCCGGCATCGGTCACCTCTACGGACCGCATATGATCGAGACAACATCGCCGCCATCGGCACACCGGCCTTCCCGCCCGCGACGCGTGTTCGTACTGGGTGCGACCGGTACCATCGGCCGCGCAACGGTGCGCGCGCTGGTGCAGCGCGGTCACGAGGTGGTGTGTTTCGTGCGGCCCGGCGCCGGCGGGCCAAGGTTCGACGGCGCCACCGTACGCAGAGGGGACGTCACCGACCGGGATAGCCTGGCGCGGGACGGCTTCCAGGGGGAAAGTTTCGATGCTTTGGTATCTTGCATGGCCTCCCGGACCGGGGCGCCGAAGGACGCTTGGGCGATCGATCACCAAGCCCATGTGAGCGCACTGGCGGCCGCGAAAGACGCCGGCGTCTCGCAGATGGTGCTACTCTCGGCAATCTGCGTTCAGAAGCCGCTGCTTGCCTTTCAGCATGCCAAGCTGGCCTTCGAGACGGCACTGATCGATTCCGGCGTCACCTATTCCATCGTTCGGCCCACGGCGTTCTTCAAGTCGCTGGCGGGTCAAATCGACCGGCTGAAACAGGGCAAGCCCTTCGTCGTTTTCGGTGACGGCACGCTGACGGCCTGCAAACCGATCGGCAACGACGACCTCGCGGCGTATCTCGCCGACTGCCTCGACGACGAAAGCCGCCAGAACCGCATCCTGCCGATCGGCGGCCCCGGCGACGCCATCACACCGCGCCAACAAGGCGAGCATCTGTTCAAATTGCTCGGGCGCGAACCGCGGTTCCGGCAGGTGCCGGTGGCGCTGATGGATACGATCGTGGCGACACTCGGGACGCTGGGCCGCGTGATACCGCCGCTGTCCGAGAAAGCCGAGTTGGCCCGGATCGGCCGATATTACGCCACGGAGTCCATGCTCGTGCTCGACCCGGTGACCGGGCGATACGATGCCGACGCCACGCCGTCATACGGGTCCGAAACCTTATTCGAGTTTTACGAACGCGTCATCGAGGAGGACGTTACGGTCGATCGGGGAGACCACGCGGTCTTTTGATCCGGCGCATCGGCAACGATGAACGCTAACCGCCACCCTGCCGCTTTTTCCGCTTCTGCTCCCGGCGGAACTTTCGCCATTTTGCAACGTTGCGGTTGTGCTCTTTCAAGGTCTTGGCGAACGCGTGCCCGCCGGTCCCATCCGCGACGAAAAAATATTCTTCGGATTCGATCGGGTTCATCACGGCGGCCAGCGATTCCCGGCCGGGATTGGCGATCGGCCCTGGCGGCAGCCCTTTGATCCGGTACGTATTATAAGGATTGTCGCGTCGAAGGTCCTTGCGGGTCAGGCGCCGGCCGAGCGAACCGCTTCCTTTGGTCAGCCCATAAATAGCCGTCGGATCGGATTCCAGACGCATCCCCTTGCGCAGTCGGTTCACGAAGACCGCGGCGACACGGGGGCGCTCCTCCGGCACCGCTGTCTCCTTTTCCACGATGGACGCAAGGATGACCGCCTCTTCTATCGTCTGAATCGGCAAATTCGGCGCCCGCGTTTCCCAGAGTTCCTCGACCGTGACGGTCATGGCTTCGGTCATGCGGTCCAGAAGCGCCTGCCGCGTATCGCCGAGCGAGAAATGATACGTGTTGGGCAACAGCGCTCCCTCGGCGGGCTGGGTCTCGATCTCCCCCTTCAAGCCCTCGGTCTCCGACAACAGGCCAACCACCTGTTTCGAGGTCAGGCCTTCCGCGACCGTGACACGCCGCACCACGGTCTCGCCCTGCAGCAGGATATCGAGGGTGCGCTCGATGCTGACGCGCTCCTCGAAGATGTACTCGCCGGCCTTCAACGTGTGCTGTGCGTCGCGCACCCAGGCGGTTATTACGAACAGGGTCGGGTGCTCGACGACATCCTTCGCCGCGAGCTTGTGCGCAATCTCCGTGAGCCCCGCGCCGCGCTCGACCACCACCGTCGTCGATTCGACCAGTGGCCCAGGCGCCGAAATTGCGGAAAAACCCCACATAGCAACGCCGCCAGCAAGGATACTGGCGGCGATAAGCACTCCGGCGACGATTTTTGTCAGTCGGGACTTGGTCATATCCGGGTCACGGCGCCTGCGACATAACGAGCGATGCGTTCGTTCCGCCGAACCCGAAGGAATTCGACATGATGTTGCGCACTTTTCGTTCTTTCGATTCGTGCGGCACCAGATCGATGTCGCAACCGTCGGACGGATTGTCCAAATTCAGGGTCGGCGGCACGATGCCGGTGTTGATCGTTTTGATGCTGAAAATCGCCTCGACCGCGCCCGCGGCGCCAAGCAGATGGCCGATCGCCGATTTCGTCGACGACATGCAAAGCTTGTAGGCCTGATCGCCGTACAGACGCTTCACCGCGTTCACTTCGATTTCGTCGCCGAGCGGCGTCGAGGTGCCATGCGCATTGATGTAATCGATTTCTTCCGGGTTCATCTTGGCGCGTTTCAGCGCCGCTTTCATTGCCCGGAACGCACCGTTGCCGTCGGGCGCCGGCGCCGTAATATGATTCGCATCGCCGGACATGCCGTAGCCGGTCACTTCGGCGTAGATTTTCGCGCCTCGCGCCTTGGCATGTTCCAACTCCTCGAGCACGAGAACGCCCGCTCCCTCGCCCATGACAAACCCGTCGCGATCCTTGTCCCAGGGCCGCGACGCTTTCTCCGGCATGTCGTTGAAGTTGGTCGAAAGCGCCTTGGATGCAGCAAATCCCGCGATGCCGATTCGGCACACCGTCGACTCGGCGCCGCCGGCCACCATGACATCTGCGTCGTCGAGCATGATCAACCGCGCGGCATCGCCGATCGCATGCGCGCCCGACGCGCAGGCGGTCACCACTGCGTGATTCGGCCCGCGGAACCCGAACCGGATCGACACCTGCCCGGAGGCCAGATTGATCAGGTTCGCTGCGATGAAGAACGGGCTGACGCGGCGCGGGCCGCGTTCGTGCAAGGTGATCGACGTGTCGCAGATACCGGGCAGCCCGCCGATACCGGACCCAATCATCACACCGGTCCGGTCTCGCGCGTCCTCGGCGTCCGGCTTCCAGCCCGAATCCTCAACCGCCTCGCAGGCCGCGGCGATGGCGCACATGATGAAGCGGTCCATCTTGCGCTGGTCCTTCGAATCGATCCATTCGTCCGGATCGAATTTCCCCTCGGACGCGGGCCCATAGGGAATTTCACCGGCAATCCTGCAACTCAGGTCCGATGTCTCTTCGAATGACTGGATCGCCGTAATGCCCGTCTCACCGTTGACGAGTCGATTCCATACGTTATCGACCCCGATACCCAACGGACAGTTAACGCCGAGGCCCGTAACGACTACACGTCGCATGATAAGAGCTCGAAATCTAGAAGGGCGGTGTTCTCCCGCGCGGCGCTAACCGGCGTTCGTTTCGATGTAGCTGATGGCATCCTTGACCGTAAGGATTTTCTCCGCCGCATCGTCGGGAATCTCACAACCGAATTCTTCTTCGAACGCCATTACAAGTTCGACCGTGTCGAGGCTGTCCGCGCCAAGATCGTCAATGAAACTGGCGCCGTCGGTAACCTTCGCTTCGTCGACGCCGAGATGTTCAACGACAATCTTCTTTACGCGTTCAGAAACGTCACTCATCTCATTAAAACCCTTCTTAGATTGCTGGGTCGCGGCCCGGCCTACCGACCGTCCGATTTACGGCCCCTACCCTTTGATTAATTTAGCCGCGCCACGCTGAGGCGGCGCTTGGTTATCACACTTTAATGGCTATGGCTAGCACTGGTGAGAATCTGCAGTTTAGCGTTTTAGATCATCACCATACCACCGTTAATGTGTAAGGTCTGGCCGGTAACGTAGCCGGCTTCTTCGCTCGCCAGATAGAGGACACCGGCCGAAACATCCTGCGGCGCGCCTAGGCGCCCGGCGGGAACGGCACCCAACAGCTTCTCCTTAATGTTGTCTTTCAGCACATCCGTCATGGCCGTTTCGATGAAACCCGGCGCGACGCAATTCACCGTAATACCCCGGGCGGCGACTTCCTGCGCCATCGATTTCGACATGCCGATCATGCCGGCCTTGGAGGCGGCGTAGTTGGCCTGACCGGCGTTTCCCGTGACGCCAACGATCGACGTGATGTTGACGATGCGCCCCCAGCGCCGCTGCATCATGCCCCGCATGACCGCCCGGCTCAGCCGGAAGGCCGCGCCGAGGTTTACGTCCAGCACGGTGGCCCAATCATCGTCGGTCAGCCGCATCGAAAGCATATCGCGCGTCAACCCCGCGTTGTTGATCAAAACATCAATCGGCCCAAGGGCTTCTTCGACGTCCTTCACAAGCTGTGTCGGCGCATCCGCATCGGAGAGGTTTGCCGGCGTAACCGCGGCGCGGTCGCCGAGTTCTTCGGCCAATGCCGCGAGGGCGTCCGCCCGCGTGCCCGACAGTGCAACCGACGCGCCGGCCGCGTGCAGGGACCGCGCGATATCGCCGCCGAGCCCGCCGGACGCACCGGTCACGAGTGCCGTTTTTCCTGAAAGATCAAACATCGTAGCCGTCCTAACCTAGTGTGCCGCGGCGGTATATCAGATTTCCTTAACGACCGTGTCGAAATCCGCAGGCGCCTGCAGCGATTTGCCGGTGATTTCACGGTCGATTCGGCGGGTCAGGGTGGTCAGCACTTTACCCGCACCGGCCTCGACCAGCGTATCGACCTGCTGTTCCTTCATATAAAGGACGCTCTCGCGCCAGCGGACCATCCCGGTCACCTGCTCGACCAGCAGCCGGCGAACCTCCTCCGGATCACTGACCTGGCTCGCCGTGACATTCGCCACGACTGGGACCGATGGGGCCGATATCGTCGTCGTGGACAGGGCCTCTTCCATGGCGTCGGCAGCGGGTTGCATCATCGGGCAATGGAACGGCGCGCTGACCGGCAGCATCACGCTCCGCTTCGCGCCATGGTCGGCGGCGATTTCGACGGCACGCTCGACGGCGGCGGTTGCACCGCTGACAACCACCTGGCCCGGCGCATTGTCATTCGCGCAGGCACAGATGCCCGCTTCGGACGCTTCGGTGGCGACGGTCTGCGCCGTATCCAGATCCAATCCGATCAGCGCCGCCATGGCGCCCTCGCCGACGGGAACCGCTTTCTGCATCGACTGACCACGCAACTTGAGCAGCCGCGCCGCGTCCTCGAGGCGCAGCGCCCCGGCCGCCGCGAGCGCCGAGTATTCGCCCAGCGAATGCCCTGCCACGAAGGCGGCCTTGCCGGGAACTGTGATGTTGCAGTCCTTTTCCAACACCCGGACGACCGCCATGCTGACGGCCATCAAGGCGGGTTGCGCGTTCTCCGTCAGCGTAAGTTCGTCTTCCGGCCCTTCGAACATGAGCCGGCTCAGGTTCTGGCCGAGCGCGTCGTCGATTTCCTCAAACAAATGCCGGGCGGTGGCGAAGGCGCCGGCCAGATCCTGGCCCATGCCGACCGCCTGCGATCCCTGCCCCGGGAATACGAATGCTAATGTCATGTGTTTTTGGCCTCGCCCCCTCGTTAAGGCGGGGTCAGTGATACCCGCTGACCGCTAGCTGTCAAGCACGCCCCGAATTCGGCCACGCATGGCGGCCGAATACCGGGCCTTTTCGCTTTTCCCGAGGCGGGAAATGTGTATAGTGCGCCCCTTCGCAGCATGCCGATTTCGGCGTGCTCATTACCATAGCTCCTTGCCGGCCGCATGTGGGTCGGCTAGATCCGGCCGGTCCAACGGATATTCCTATTGAAATCCATGGACTTCGGGTCGTGAAGAGCCGAAGGGAGTGTTTATAGATGCCGCTTTACGAAAGCGTGTTCATCGTCCGTCAGGACGTAACCGCCGCTCAGGTCGATGCCCTGGGAGATGGCTTTGCCAAGATTGTCGAGGACAATGGCGGCGCCATGGAACGGCGCGAATATTGGGGTCTTCGAACCCTCTCCTACCGCATTAAGAAGAATCGCAAGGGACATTATGTCCTGTTCAACCTGAATGCGCCCCCCGCCTGCTTGCAGGAAATGGAGCGCAACATGCGGCTGAACGAAGACGTGCTGCGGTACATGACGATCCGGCTGGACGACGCCCGGGCCGACCCGTCGCCGATCATGCAAGGCAAGGGCGACCGCGAGCGCGAGCGCGCCGACCGTGGCGGCCGTGGCGGCCCGCGGGGTCGCGGCGACCGGCCGGACCGGTCCGATCGCCCTGAACGGTCGGACAAACCCGACGCGAAGCCTGAAGCCAAGGCCGACGCCAAAACAGATGCCAAAGCGGACGAGCCGGCCGAAAAGCCGGCTGAAGCCGAAAGCGCGCCTGCAGAAACCAAAGAGACGGAGAGCTAATCATGGCACCACCACGTTCTGGCGGCGGCGGCCGACGGCCGTTTTTCCGGCGCCGCAAAACCTGTCCGTTCTCGGGTCCGAACGCGCCGACCATCGACTACACGGACGTCAAACTCTTGAGTCGCTTCATTTCTGAACGCGGCAAGATCGTCCCCAGCCGCATCACCGCCGTTTCCGCGAAGAAACAGCGCGAACTGGCGAAGGCGATCAAGCGCGCCCGGTTTCTGGCGTTGCTGCCCTACGTTCTGAAGTAAGCGAAAACGGTTCGGGTGCGGCGTGGATGTATTCTGGCAGACAATGGCTGACGATCCTGCTTTCGGGCGGGACGACGGCGTTTGCCTTCATGCTGGCGCTGAGCGGCAGCATCGGCGGCATGTTCCTGTCGAATTTCACCCAACTGCCGTTATTCCTTGCCGGACTCAGTCTCGGCATGACGGGCACGATTGCGGCCACCGGCGTGGCCGCGGGCGTCCTGCTGATCGCCGGGGCATCGATCGGCATTCCCTTGCTATTGGTTCTCTATGCGGCACCGGCGATCGTATTGACCCGTCAGGCGGCGCTTTCGCGACCGGACGGCCAAGGCGGCCAGGAATGGTATCCGCCGGGACTGCTTCTGCTGTGGGCAATGGGCATGGCGGCGGTTTTGATGACCGTCGGGTTCATCCTGTTGAGCAGCAGCGCGGAAAGCGCAGAGGCGGGCATCCGGCAACTGCTCGACCAGGTCTTCCAACGGATGGTGCCCGCCGGACAGGCCGAGCAACGGCAATTCCTGGTGGATGCGATTTCGCCGCTCCTGCCCGGCATATCCGCCGCGATGTGGATCCTGTTGGTGGCGGTGAACGGGTCGCTCGCACAGGGACTGCTGGTTCGGGGTCAACGCAACATGCGGCCGAGCCCGGATTTGGCGACGCTCGAATTGCCCCGTGCACTCCTTCTCATACTGGCGATCGCTGTCGCCGCGGGTCTGTTGTTACCGGGCAGCCTCGGCTACTTCGGACGGAACATCGCTGTCGTGTTGGGGGTGCCCTATTTCTTCGCCGGTCTCGGCGTGTTGCATTTCCTGGCGCGGCGGCACCCGGCCGGCGTCCTGCTGCTGTTTCTCTGTTACATGATACTCATTCTGTTATCCCTGTTTTTCAAATGGCCCACGTTTGCGGTCGCCGTGGTCGGCATGGTCGATCAATGGACCGACTTGCGCCAACGGTTGCGCAACCGTGGACCGGACTAGGAGGTTAAGCCATGGAAGTCATTCTGCTGGAGCGGATCGAAAAGCTCGGGCAAATGGGCGATGTCGTCGCCGTGAAGCCTGGCTACGCGCGCAACTATCTCTTGCCGGCAAGAAAGGCGATGCGGGCAACGAAGGAAAACCTTGCGGTTTTCGAGACGCAGCGTCAGCAGCTCGAGGCGGAGAACCTGAAGCGCCGCGACGAGGCACAACAGGTCGCTGACAAGCTCGACGGGTTAAAGGTCGTGATCATCCGAAGTGCGGGTGAAAGCGGACAGCTCTACGGCTCGGTCAACGCCCGCGATATTTCCGATGCGGTAACCGAAGGCGGCTTCACGATCCAGCGCAACCAAGTCGTGCTTGAGCGGCCGGTCAAGACGCTGGGCCTGTTCGACCTTCGCATTCGGCTTCATCCCGAAGTCGACGCGACGGTGACGGCCAACGTCGCCCGGTCGGACGAAGAAGCGGCCGAGCAGCAGCGTCTGGGCCGCGCCATTCTCTCGGCCGAGGCCGAAGAGGCAGCTCAGGAAGCACAGGCCGCCGAAGAAGCACAGGCAGCGGCGGAAGCCATGTTCGATCCGGAAGCGGCAGAACAGGCGAAGGAAGCGGCCGCGGGCCTCGACGATGCGCTGGACGAGGGTGACGGCGAAGAAACGGCAACGGCACCCGTCGACGATGCGCCGGCCGACGGCGACTCGGAGAAAGATCAGGCCTGACCGACCAGCCGAATCCGGTAGACAGCGCTTCCCGAAAAAAAGAAATCGGACCGCTGTCACGCCGGACCAGCTTGGCGTTGGAGAGTTATCCCCGGGTTCCTTCTAATTCGATGCTTGTCCTCCCCGGGTGCAGTGGTAAGTTGCGCCCCCGATGTCGAACACCGTACCCGATACGAATGTCGCGCCGCTGCACGGCGACGACGCCAGCGCCCAGGCGCAGCTTCGCGTCCCGCCGCACAACGCGGAGATCGAGGCCGCCCTTTTGGGCGCCATTCTGACCAACAACCGCGCATTTGAGCGCGTCGGCGATTTCCTGCAGGCGGATCATTTCTACGAGCCGGTACACGGCCGGATTTTCGATGCCGCCGCCAAGATTATGGAACAAGGGCAGATCGCCAGCCCTCTGACGTTGAAGTACTTTTTTGAAAACGACGAAGCGCTCGCCGCTGTCGGTGGATCGCAGTATCTGTTCGATCTGGCCGCGTCGGTGGTGACGGTGATCAACGCGGGCGATTACGGCAAGACGATCCACGATCTGTATCTGCGCCGCCAATTGATCGCGCTCGGCGAGGACGTGGTGAACGACGCCTACGAGCCGGACATCGACACGCCGGCGGGCGGTCAAATCGAAACCGCGGAACAGCGCCTCTACGACCTTGCCAATACCGGCGAATTGGAACGCAGCGTCATGCCGCTCGGCGAAGCCGCGAATATCGCCGTGCAAAGCGCCGAGGAAGCCTTCCGGCGCGACAGCCATGTGGTCGGCGTTACCACCGGTCTAAAAGATCTCGATCAGAAGCTCGGCGGCCTGCATCCGTCCGACTTGGTTATCCTCGCGGGCCGGCCGTCGATGGGCAAGACGGCGCTGGCCACGAATATCGCCTTCAACGCGGCCAAGAATTTTAAGGAAACCGTCGACGAGAACGGCCGGCCACATACCGAAGGCGGCCATGTCGTGTTCTTCTCACTCGAAATGTCCGCCGAACAGCTCGCCTCGCGTATCCTGTCGGAACAGGCGGAACTGTCGTCGGACGCGATCCGGCGTGGCGACATCAGCAGCGACGAGTTCAACAACCTCGTCCTAGCCAGCCAGAAAATCCACAAATTGCCGCTCTATATCGACGACACGCCGGCGCTGACGATTTCCGGCCTGCGTACCCGCGCGCGTCGGCTGAAGCGGCAACAGAAACTGCACATGATCATCGTCGACTATCTGCAGCTTCTACACCCCGCCCCCGGGCGACGCTCCGATAACCGGGTGCAGGAAATCTCGGAAATCACCCGCGGGCTCAAGACCCTGGCCAAAGAGTTGGAAGTGCCGGTACTGGCGCTGTCGCAGCTATCGCGCCAAGTGGAGAATCGCGACGACAAGCGGCCGCAACTGTCCGACCTTCGCGAATCGGGATCGATCGAACAGGACGCCGACGTCGTGATGTTCATCTTCCGCGAAGAATATTACCTGGAAAAAGGCGAACCGATCCAAGGCCTCGAAGAAGCACAGGACAAGTTCCTTGGCCGCATGGAAAACTATGCACAACGTCTTGAGCAGGTGCGCAACACGGCCAGCGTGATCATCGCCAAACAGCGGCACGGACCGGTCGGGACAATTGATCTATACTTCGACGGGAAATTCACCCGTTTCGGGGACCTGGACCGGCAGCATAGTGAAGATGCCTTCCCCTAAGACCATCGGCCCGCCGAATGCGACCACGGTCCTGACGATCGATCTGGACGCGCTGGCGGAAAACTACCGGCTCCTCAAGGAACGGGCGGCACCGGCGCAATGCGCAGCGGTGGTGAAGGCCGACGGCTATGGCTTGGGCGTCGGCCCGGTCGGCCGGACCCTCCACGCGGCGGGGTGTACACGGTTCTTCGTGGCCCATCTCGACGAGGCCGCCACGTTACGCGAAGCGCTGGGCGGCAAGTCTGCCAATGCCGAAATCGCCGTGCTTAACGGCCTGATGCCGGGTCAGGAAAACGTCTTCCGCGACCATGACTTGATCCCCGTGTTGAACGATCTGGGCCAAATCGCGCAGTGGTCCGGGGACTGCCGGGCGAGCGGCGCGCATCCCGCGATCCTGCATCTGGACACCGGCATGTGCCGCCTCGGCCTGCCGCCGGAGGAACAGCAAACGCTGTTCGACGATCCGCAGCGCCTCGACGGATTGCCGCTCCGCTGCATCATGAGCCACCTCGCCTGCGCGGACACGCCGGAACACCCGCTCAACCGGCAACAGCAAATTGATTTCGCCGCCGCGATCAAGCAACTGCCGAAGGTCGACGCGTCGCTGGCCGCCTCGTCCGGCATCTTCCTCGGCCAGGACTGGCATTTCGATATGGTGCGGCCCGGTGTGTCGCTGTACGGCGTCGCGCCGACGCCCGGGGAGCCGAATCCAATGGCGCCGGTCGTCAAACTATCGGGCAAAATCATACAGATACGTCACGTTGACGCTCCCCAGACCGTTGGCTATGGTGCGACGCATCGCTTCACCGGCCCGACGCGCGTTGCGACCGTCGCCGCCGGATACGCAGACGGCTACTTGCGCAGTCTCAGTGGCCGGGCCTCCGCCAACATCGGCGGTGTAACAGTACCGGTGGTCGGTCGGGTATCGATGGATTTGATTACGCTCGATATTACCAACGCACCGGGGGCACAACCCGGCGACATGATCGACCTTATCGGTCCGGACTTCGACGTTGACGCCGCCGCGGACGCGGCCGGGACCATCGGCTACGAAATCCTGACCAGCTTGGGCCGGCGCTATCAGCGACATTATGTTGGAGGCACTGCATGACGGCTGTGCAAACCGTTGGACGCTTGTTTCTCGCCTTTCTGGAAATTGTCGGCGAGGTGACGGTTTTCACGCTCGTCTCCGTTTCGCACTGCCTCCGGCGTCCCTTCTATTTCCGGCTAATCGGCCGCCAGATGATGGAGATCGGCTATTACTCGCTGCCGGTCATCGCCTTGACCACGCTGTTTGCCGGCATGGTCCTAGCATTGCAAAGCTACACCGGCTTTCAGCGAAATTCCGTCGGCGCGGAAGGCGTGATCGCCGAGATCGTCGTCTTGAGCATCACCCGCGAACTCGGACCCGTCCTGGCGGGCCTGATGGTCGCCGCCCGCGTCGGGTCGTCGATCGCGGCAGAGATCGGCACGATGCGGGTCACCGAGCAGATCGACGCCCTAGTCACGCTGTCGACCAATCCGTTCAAGTATCTCGTCGCGCCCCGGATGATCGCCGGCGTGACGACGCTGCCGATTCTAATCCTGATCGGAGACATTATCGGCGTGTTCGGCGGGTATATCGTTGCCGTCTACAAACTCGGGTTCAATCCGACGCTCTACCTCAAGAGCAGTTGGGAAAACCTGTTCCTCGAAGACGTCGTGACCGGCCTCGTCAAGGCCGCTGTGTTCGGCTTCGTCGTCACCTTGATGGGCTGCTATCAGGGATACAACTCGCGCGGCGGCGCCCAAGGCGTGGGTGCGGCCACGATCAACTCGGTCGTCAGTTCGTCGATCCTCATCCTGATCTTGAACTACCTCATCTCGGCGATGTTCTTCGGCACATGACGACACCGAAAATCAGCCTGCGCAACGTCGCAAAACATTTCGGCAAGAAAGTCGTGCTCGATGGCGTCGATCTGGATGTCATGCCGGGAGAGTCCGTCGTCATCATCGGCGGCTCCGGCTCAGGGAAGTCGGTGACGCTGAAATGCATCCTCGGCCTGCTGACGCCCGATTCCGGTGAAATCGAAATCGACGGCGAATCAGTCGTCGGCATCGGCGACAGCGACCGCGAACATATCAATGCGAAGATCGGCATGCTGTTCCAGAGCGCCGCATTGTTCGACAGCCTGACGGTTTGGGAAAACGCCGCCTTCGGTCTCATCGCGGGCAAAGGTATGTCACGGAAGGCCGCGCAGCCGATCGCATTGGAGAAGCTGGCCCTGGTCGGGCTCGACGAGAAGATCGCCATGATGTCGCCAGCGGACCTGTCTGTCGGCATGCGAAAGCGGGTCGGGCTGGCCCGCGCGGTGGCGACCGATCCCGAGATCATCTTCTTCGACGAGCCGACGACCGGCATCGACCCTGTCATGGGCGACATCATCAACGAGTTGATCGTTGACTGTACCCGCGAGACCGGCGCCTCGGGACTGACGATCACGCACGACATGGCGAGTGCCCGTAAAATTTCGGACAAGATCGCCATGTTGTATAAAGGCAAGATCGTGTGGGCCGGCCCAACCGTGGAGATCGATTCGGCGGACAATCCGATCGTCCAGCAGTTCATCTTCGGCCGGGCGGAAGGCCCGATCGAATTGGACGTCAGCCGGGCATGACCACGGCGATACTCGAAACGGCGCGCCCCTTGTTTCGGCAACGCGGAGCCTGAAATGGCCCGATCCACGACACGCTATGTCTGCCAAGCCTGTGGCACCGTCCATCCGCGATGGGTCGGCAAATGCGACGGATGCGACGCCTGGAATTCCATCGTCGAGGAGTCCGCGTCGGAGACCGCGCCGCTGGGCAAGAAGGCCAGCGGCAAGCGCGATAGCCGCGGCCGCAAGATCGATTTCGTCGAACTCGACGGCAAGATCGAACCCGCCCCCCGGCGGCTGACCAAGATCGACGAATTCGACCGTGTGACCGGCGGCGGCCTGGTCAACGGCTCGGCGCTGCTGATCGGCGGCGACCCCGGCATCGGAAAATCGACGCTACTGCTGCAAGTCACCGCCGCCCTCTCCAACAGCGCGCGCTGCGTCTACATTTCCGGCGAAGAGGCCGAGCACCAGGTCCAGTTGCGGGCGACCCGCCTGGGCGTCGAGAAATCGCCGGCGCAGCTGGCCGCCGCGACCGACATGCGCGACATCCTCGCCAGCCTGGATACGGCCGACGGGCCCCAGGTCGTGGTCATCGATTCGATCCAGACCATGTATATCGACGCACTGGAATCGGCCCCCGGGACGGTTGCCCAGGTCCGCGCCTGCGCCCAGGAGATCATCCGCCTCGCCAAACGGCGCGGCTTCACGGTGCTGCTGGTCGGCCATGTCACCAAGGAGGGCACGATCGCCGGTCCGCGGGTATTGGAGCATATGGTCGACACGGTGCTCTATTTCGAGGGCGAACGCGGGCATCAATTCCGGATCCTGCGGGCGGTCAAGAATCGCTTCGGGCCGACCGACGAAATCGGCGTCTTCGAGATGACCGATCGCGGCCTCGTCGAGGTCGCCAACCCGTCGGCCTTGTTCCTGGCCGAGCGGCAGGGTGAAGCCACCGGCTCGGTCGTGTTCGCCGGTATCGAAGGGTCTCGGCCAATGTTGGTGGAGATTCAGGCACTTGTAGCCCCGTCCCCGCTGGCCACGCCGCGCCGCGCGGTGGTCGGCTGGGACAGCAGCCGGCTGGCCATGGTGATGGCCGTCTTGGAGGCCCGCTGTGGATTGCAGTTTGGCGGAAATGATATATATCTCAACGTCGCTGGGGGGCTTCGGGTCAGCGAGCCGGCAGCGGATTTAGCGGTTGCGGCCGCGCTGGCCTCGTCGATCTCGGGACGACCGGTTCCGGCGGAAACGGTCGTGTTCGGTGAGGTTGGATTGTCCGGCGAAGTGCGCCCCGTGGGCCAAGCCGAAGCGCGGCTGAAAGAGGCCGAAAAGCTGGGATTCACGGCGGCATTGCTGCCCGGACGACGAAAAGGGACGAAGGGCAAGAGAGCGGCCGGTGGACTCGACCTTCACGAACTGCGCGATTTGGACGAGCTTACACGGTTATTCGAACCAGGCGCCGGGCCGATTCGTGCGGTGGGAAACGGGTAAATGAGCAGCCTTCCCTTTGGCATTATCGACATCTGTTTCGTGGTCATTCTGGTGATCTCGGGCGTCCTCGCTTATTTGCGCGGATTTGTCCGGGAAGTCTTGTCCGTGGCGGCCTGGATCGGCGCGACCTTCGCCACGCTCTACGGCTACCCGTATGTCCAGCCCTACACGCAGGAATTCATCGACAATCGCATGCTCGCCGATATGGCGGCGGGCGGATTGCTGTTTATCGGATCGCTGATCCTATTCTCGATCCTGGCGCAGGTCGCGTCGCGCGGTATCCGTGACAGCGCCGCCAGCAGCTTCGACCGCTCGCTCGGCTTCGCCTTTGGCGTCTTGCGCGGGGTGATTCTGGTCAGCCTGCTGTATCTCAGCGCAGCATGGTTCTGGGGACGCGACGATCTGCCCGACGTCGTGACCGAGGCGCGCACCTTCCCCTTGATCGAAGGCAGCGCCGAAATCCTGCTTGCCCTGGTCCCGGAAGACGCCCGCGAATCCGCGGAAGAAGCGACCGGCATGATGAAGGACAAGGCGGACCGGGCCATCAATGCGGAACAGACACTTCGCGGGCTCATTCAGCCCAAACCCGATACGAACCAGAAAGTTCAAGGCGGCCGCGGCAACTCGGGCTACGGCAAATCGGAACGCAGCGAGATGCAGCGTTTGATTGAGAGCAAACAATAACCAAACGAACAATCAGAGGGTGGGGCGAGCGATGATCACCACCAATCCGCTAGACGGCGATCATTTCAAGGAAGAATGCGCCGTATTCGGCATCTACGGCCATAGCGAAGCGGCGGCGCTCGCCGCACTGGGACTGCACGCGCTGCAGCACCGGGGCCAGGAGGCCGCGGGCATCGTCACCCATGACGGAACCCAGTTTCACGCCCACCGCGGCATCGGCCTGGTGGGCGATATCTTTGCCGATCAAGCGGTCATTGCCCGGCTCAAGGGCAGCACCGCCATCGGTCACACCCGCTATTCGACGACCGGCGAACCGATGTTGCGCAATGTCCAACCCCTGTTCGCCGAACTCGAGATCGGCGGCCTCGGCATTGCGCACAACGGCAACCTGACCAACGCGCATTCCGTCCGCAAGGAACTGGTCCACGACGGCTGCATATTTCAGTCGACCTCCGATACGGAGATCATCGTCCATCTGATGGCGACCAACCCCGGCACCGTGGTGGAACGACTGATCGTCGCGCTGCGGCAGATCGAGGGAGCCTATTCGCTGGCGATCATGGCGGAAGACTGCTTGATCGGCGTCCGTGACCCGAACGGCGTTCGGCCGCTCGTGCTGGGTCAACTCGACGACAGCTATATCCTCGCATCCGAATCCGTCGCTTTCGATATCATCGGCGCGGATTTCGTCCGCGACGTCGAGCCGGGCGAACTCATCGTCATCGATGCCGACGGCGTCCATAGCCATCGCCCCTTCCCGCCCGCGCAATCGCGGTTCTGTATCTTCGAGCACATCTATTTCTCGAAGCCGGACAGCGTCGTCGACGGGACATCCGTTTACGAGGCTCGCAAGCGCATCGGCGTCGAACTCGCGCGCGAGATTCCCATCGATGCGGACATCGTCGTTCCGGTTCCCGATTCCGGCGTGCCGTCGGCCATTGGATTCGCCGCCGAAGCCGGGCTGCCCTACGAACTGGGGATCATCCGGAACCACTATGTCGGCCGAACCTTTATCGAACCCAGCGACGAAATCCGCCATTTCGGCGTCAAGCTGAAGCACAATGCCAACCGCGCGGTCATCGAGGGCAGGCGCGTCATCCTGGTCGACGATTCGATCGTCCGTGGCACCACCTCGAAAAAGATCGTCGAGATGGTGCGCAGCGCCGGCGCCAAGGAAGTGCATATGCGCATCTCCAGCCCGCCGACCACGCATTCCTGTTTCTACGGTGTCGACACGCCGGAGCGCGATCAGCTGCTGGCCGCCAAGAACGATGTCGAAAGCATGCGTAAACTGATCGGTGCGGACAGCCTCGCCTTCATCTCTATCGACGGCCTGTACCGGGCGATGGGTCTGCCCGGCCGCGACCCCGATGCGCCGCATTATTGCGACGCCTGCTTCTCGGGCGACTACCCGATCCGCCTGACCGATCAGATCGGCGGCAACGGCTCGCGGCAACTCTCGCTGCTCGCCGAAACCGGCTGATGACGACCGGAGGACGGCTCGACGGCCGGATTGCCCTCGTCACCGGCGCCAGCCGCGGTATCGGCGCGGCCATCGCGAAACGCTACGCGGCCGAAGGCGCGCGGCTCGTTCTGGTCGCCCGCACGGTCGGCGGTCTGGAAGAGGTGGACGATGCGGTGAAAGCCGCCGGCGGCTCCGCGACCCTGGTTCCGATGGACCTGACCGACGGCGCGGCGATCGACCAACTCGGCGGCGCGTTGCACGAGAAATTCGGCCGGCTCGATGTCCTGGTCGGCAATGCGGCGACCCTCGGCATCATGTCGCCGGTCACCCATATCGAGCCGAAGATCTGGGAAAACGCCGTCACGCTCAACCTGAACGCCAATTTCCGGCTGATCCGCAGTCTGGATCCGCTGTTGCGCCAGTCGGAAGCCGGCCGCGCCATCTTTGTGAGTTCCGGGGCCGCACAAGGCGCCAACCCGTTCTGGGGCGTCTACGCGGCGACGAAGGCCGCCCTCGAAAGCATGGTTCGTATCTACGCGGCGGAATGCGCCCAGACGAACATCCGGGCCAATCTGGTGAACCCCGGCGGCCAGCGCACGGAAATGCGGGCGGCGGCCTTTCCCGGCGAAGACCCGATGACCCTCCCCGACCCGGACGACATGACGGATGTCTTCGTCGACCTCGCCGAGGCGTCGTACGAGGGTACCGGCGAAGTCGTGAAGGCCTACGCCCGCTGACCCGTCTCAAGCGGGTCGCGGTCCCCACAGAATAACGGCGGCACCGATCAGGCAGATGCTGGTCCCGACCACGTCCCAGCGGTCGGGCCGCGCGCCCTCGACCGCCCAGAGCCAAACCAGCGACGCTGCGATATAGACGCCACCATAAGCCGCAAAGGTCCGGCCCGCGAATGCCGCATTCACTTGCGACAAGGCGACGGCGAAAACGATCAAGCTAACGATCCCCGGTGCCGCCCAGAGAGCCGACTTGCCGAGGCGCAGCCACACCCAGAAGGCGAAACATCCGCCAATCTCGGCGACCGCCGCCAATCCGTACCAGAGGACCGATTGCATGCCGCCTACGGTACGATAACGCCGGGGTTGAGAATACCCGCTGGATCGAGTTGCCGCTTCGCCGCGTCGAGTACCGTGCCGAACGACTCCGGCCGCTGCTGCGTATACCAGGGCATGTGATCGCGGCCGACCGCGTGATGATGGGTGATGGTGCCGCCCTGCTCGATCAACGCCTCCGACGCCTTCTCCTTGATATGCCGCCACTGCTCGATCATCGCGCCCGGACGGCCCTGGCCCTGGAAGGTGAAATACGGCGCGGGCCCGTCCGGATAGACATGCGTGAACCGGCAGGTGACCGTGCCCGGTTGGCCGGTCGCTTCTTCGATGGCGGCGAGCGTTGCGGCTTTCACCTCGTCGTGGAATTCCCGGAACCGGTCCCAGGTGATCGACGTCTCGAAGGTATCCCCGATCACGCCGACCGACATCAGCACCTCGCGATAATGCGGCATCCGGATGAAGGCGGTCCGCCACGCACCCGCCTTGCCGGACCGGTGCGCCTCCGGATCGCTGCCCGCCACGTCCTCGAAAATACCGCCGTGATCCCGGCAGAGCTCCAGCCCGCGCGCCATCCATGCCTCGACCGGATGATCGGCGGATTCGAAGGCGAGGATCAGCACCGACTGCTCGCCATCGCCGAAGCCGTTGTTATACGCCTCGCCCGCGTCCAGCAGACGCAGGTTGGACGGAAAAATGCCAGACTGCGACACCGCCCGCACCGCCTCGGCGGCCTTGTAGAAATCATCGAACAGAATGGCGCTGGACGCGCGGAAGGTCGGTCGGTCCTGCAGCCGCATCCAGGCCTCCGTGATGATGCCCATCGCGCCTTCCGACCCGATCATGAAACGGTCCGGGCTCGGTCCCGCGCCGGACCCGGGCAGACGCCGGCTCTCCATCACGCCCTGCGGCGCGACCATCCGGACGCTCTCGACGAAATCGTCGATATGCGTGTAGAGCGTCGCAAAATGCCCGCCGGACCGGGTCGCGATCATGCCGCCCAGCGTCGCCATCTCGAAACTCTGCGGAAAATGGCGCATCGTCAGGCCTTCGCGCTTGAGCGCCGCTTCCATGTCCGGGACGCGGATGCCGCCCTGGATACGCGCGGCGCGGCTGCTGCGGTCGATCTCCAACACCTGGTCCAGTCGTGTCAGGTCGAGGCTGATCGCGCCCGCAAAGCCATCGCCCACCATGGGTTCCACGCCGCCGACCACGCTGGTGCCGCCGCCGAAGGGGATGACGGCAGCCCGCGCGCCGGTCGCCCAGTCGAGCACGCCCTCGACCTCCGCTTCGGTCCTTGGGTAGGCGACGAAGTCGGGCGCATTCGTGAACATGTCGTCGTAGATATAGGCATAGTCGGGGAAGGACTTGCCGTAGGTATGAACCGCGCGGTCATAGGCGCCGTCGCTCGAATAATCCGCCAGCGCCGCCGGCACGGAAAGTTTCGGCTTCGGCAGGGTCGCGTCTTCCGCCGAGGGCGCCGTCAACCGCTCCGTTTCCGCGACATTGAAGCGCTCACTGAGGCGCTGCAGAAGCGCCGTTTCCTCGTCGGCGGACAGGCCGTCCCCTTCGAAGCCCCAACCGCATAGTTTCAGCCGCCGGTCAGCCATTGCACCCTCCCTTTGTCGTTTCAACCATCTTCGCGCCGACCGTGCCGGGCGGCA
Organism: Alphaproteobacteria bacterium; assembly: GCA_965228425.1. Taxonomy (GTDB): domain Bacteria; phylum Pseudomonadota; class Alphaproteobacteria; order UBA8366; family UBA8366; genus JAJFJD01. Next base: position 3,948,598 of record OZ245815.1, read on the forward strand.
AGGCGGTAGAGCCAACAGCGATAACGAATTGCGGGACGGTTACTTCTTTTTTGGCGCGTAGGGATTCTTGCCGCTGCGCAACTGCAGGCGGATGGGCACGCCGCCGAGATCGAAATCCGAGCGCAGTCCGTTGACGAGAAAGCGGCGATAGGATTCGGGCAGTTCTTCGGTCCGCGACCCGAAGACCGCAAAGGTCGGCGGCCGGGACTTGACCTGCGTCATGTATCGCAGGCGCAAGCGGCGGCCCAGGCTGGTGAGCGGCGGGGGATGCGCCTCGATCATCAGGTCGAGCCAGCTGTTGAGCCGCGCCGTCGAGACGCGGCGGTTCCAGACCTCGTAGATCGAGAAAACCGCCTTCATCAGGTCATCGAGGTTCTGCCCGTTCAGCGCGGAGATCGTCACCACGGGAATGCCGCGGACCTGCGGCATCGACGTTTGCAGCCGGTCGCGAAGATTGCGCAGCGCCTCGTCGCGATCTTTCACCGCGTCCCATTTGTTGGCGGCGATGATCAGGGCGCGCCCCTCGTCGATGACCTGTCGGGCGATGGTCAGGTCCTGCTTCTCCAGCATCACCGTCGCGTCGAGCATCAGCACCGCGACGTTGGCGAAACGGATGCTGCGCTGCGTGTCGGCGACCGACAGCTTCTCCAGCTTGTCGTCGACACGGGCGCGGCGGCGCATGCCGGCGGTATCCACAAGGCGCAGCGGCTTGCCCCCATATTCCCATTCGACGGTGATCGAATCTCGCGTGATGCCCGCCTCCGGCCCGGTCAGCAACCGGTCTTCGCCGATCAATCGATTGACCAAGGTCGACTTGCCCGTGTTCGGCCGCCCGATGATCGCCAGTTGCAGCGGCGTGTCTTCCGCCGTGGCATCGTCGTCTTCGTCCGCCTCCTGCATTTCCGAATGCGCCTGCACCACGGTGAACAGGTCGGCCATGCCGTCGCCATGCTCGGCCGAGATCGCGATCGGATCGCCAAGGCCGAGTCGATAACTGTCGTAGATACCGGCGTCGCCCGCGGTGCTTTCGCATTTGTTGGCGAGCAGGACGACCGCCTTGTCGCGATGGCGGACCCAATCGGCGAAATGCTCGTCCATCGGGGTCAGACCGGCCCGGGCATCGATCATCAGCAGGATCAGGTCGGCCTCGTCCAGCGCTTGCTCGGTCTGCGCCCGCATGCGCGCTTCCAGGCTGTCATCGGTCTTGTCCTCGAGACCGGCGGTGTCGATCACGCGAAACGACAGCCCGGCGATCCGGCCATCGCCTTCGCGCCGGTCGCGCGTAACCCCCGGGGTATCGTCGACCAGCGCGACACGCTTGCCCACCAACCGGTTGAACAAGGTCGACTTGCCCACGTTCGGGCGCCCGATAATTGCGACAGTAAGGGTCATGCTACGTCAGTCTATAAACCGATCGAACGGCCGCCACGCCTCAACGATAGGCGATGAGATCCGCATCGTCGGTCAGGAAGTAAATCGTGCCGTCGGCCACCACCGGCGACATCAGGATGCGGTCCGGCGCTTCCATCCGGCCCAGCGGCTCGCCGGTATAGGGCGACGCCGTCAGGATCTCGCCATGGCTGCCCACCAGGACAAGCCGGTCCCCGACAAGCACCGGTCCGGACCAGCGAATGGGGTCCTTCTTCTTCTCCGGATCTTCGAAGCGGGGCAACGGTTGAACCCATCGGATGCGTCCGCCCCGGCGGGTCAGGCAAAACAGCTCGTTGTCGTTGCTCAGGACGAAGATGAACTCGCCCGCAACCCAGGGCGTGTCGACCCCGCCGATATTGCGTTCCCAGACGCGGGCGCCGCTGCGCTGATCGATCGCGACGAGACGCCCGGAATGGCTGATCGCGTAGACGACACCCCGGTCGATTACCGGATTGCCGCGGATATGGGCCAGCGTCGACAAGGCATCCGAGCGGCGCAGCGCGGTGAGGTTGTCGGACCAGGCGACCCGTCCATTCTCCGCACGCATGGCGAACAACTCGCCCGAGCTATACGGCACGATAACGGTCGAACCCTCGATCGCCGGGCTACTTCCCCCGAGCAGACCCGCCGATTCCGTGATCGCCGTATGGGACCACTTCTTCTCGCCCGTCTCTGCATCCAGGACGGAAAGCTGATTGTCGATCGTGATGACATAGACACGGCCGTCCGCCACGGTCGGCGCCGCCCGCATTGGCCCGGATAATTCCTGTTGCCATTTCACTTCGCCGGTCTCGGCGTCGAGCGCGACCGCTTTTCCGTAGCCGGTGGTGATGTACAGACTGCCCCGATCGTATGACAACCCGCCGCCGAATGTGTCTTCGTCCCGGTCGGGGATTTTCGGTTTGTATCGCCAGAGCCAATCGCCGGTTTCGGCATCCAACGCCGTAACCCGGAAATTGACGTCCATGGCGTAGACCCGACCCTCGGCAATGACTGGCGGAGTCAGAAACTGACGACCGGATTGCGACCCCTTGCCGATGCTCTCGCTCCAGGCCTTCTTCGGCGCGGCCGCGACCTGCAGATGATGCATCGCATGGGTCGGCGAGCCGCCGGGCTGCGGCCAGGCTTCGTTCGCATAGGGCTTCGGCAGCAGTACCCGAAGGTCGGCCACGCGGGGGTCGGGCTCCAGGTCGCGCTCGAAGACCATCACTGCTATCCGCTCACCGGGCAACGGCGGCTTCTTGTTATCCAGCAGTTCGTCGATCCATTCACACCCGCCCAGACCGAGAATCATCAGGACTGCAAGGAAGCGCCACCGAACCGATACGGACATCAATATTTACTCTATTGCTTCAGGGCACGGAGCATTTCGGCCGCCCGGGCCCGGGCGCCGGTCGGCGTTTCTGCATCGTCCGCCAACTGTGTGTAAATCTCAGCCGCCTTATCCGGGTTGCCCTTCCGGATCTCCAACAGCGCCGACAACTCGCGCGCGGAAAAACGCCACGGGCTCTCGGCATCCGTCAGCGGCGTCAGGCGCTCGGACAGTGCCGCCGGGTCGCCCGTATCGATCACATTCAGGACGTAATACAAGCCGGCCAATCCGGAATAGAGTTTGTCGATGCTGCCATCCTTGGACAGCGCATCGTATTCCGCGGCCGCCCCTTCGCGGTTGCCGGCCTTGGCCTTCAGCGCCGCGCCGCGGAACCGGGCCAGCGTCGCATAGCCGACATTGGCGTCCTGCGCCAAGACGCCGAGCGCATCGATCGCTTCGTTGCTCTTGTTATCCTGTATCAGCGCCACCGCATTGGTGAACTGCTCGCTGTACTGGATGCGCTGGTTTTTCGTGTATTCGCGCCAACCGACGATGCCCGCGGTCGCGACGACGATAAGGACCAGGCCGGCAATGGCGAATTTGCCGTATTTCTTCCAGTAGCGATTAAACTGGTCGCGGCGGAGTTCCTCGTCAATTTCGTTAAACAGGTCGGCCACGATGATCTCCAAGCCGGAAAAAGGTCGGCTAACATAGCGGCGCGTCCCATTCCTGGCAAATGTCAAAACAGCGCAATCGCGCGCTTTTTATACGGGAATCAGACCGTTTTGTCCGGCCGATCCGCCTTTGGCGGTCCCGAATACCGCACTTGCGCCAGTTGGGGCGATCGGTCAGAATATTGCAGAACGATGAAGGATGTTTTTGTGCCGTCATCACGCGTTTTCTCAGTACGAAACGGCTGGAGATGACCCCGGCGGGAGACGTTATAGAGTCGATATGGTCAGGCCGACGTAAGGTCGGCCTTGGCATCGCTTTTACCGCCTTGTTAGCGGCGTGCGGCTCGACGACAACCTTCTACTTTGCCGCCGCCAGCCTCGCGAATTTCGTCTACACCGACAAGCTACCCACCGACTACCTGGCGGAATTCGCCAGCGGTCAGGAATGTAACTTCCTGAAATCGCAAAAAGACGGGGGGCCGTTGTGCCGCGACTCGTTCGAACGGGTCGTGTATGAGCGGCCGCTCTATTGTTACCGGACATTGGGGGAAATCGCCTGTTACGAAAAGCAGGATCCCTATGGCCGCAACTCGACACGGGTTCGGTAGGAGGCGCGATATGGGCCGCAATCCCGCCGCGCAGGCCGGCATCGCCGGCGGAATCCGAACCAACGGTACGGAAAAAGGGCAATAAGAACGAGGGAGGCCTCGACCACGATGGCGAAGGTACTGCAACTGGCGAAGTTTCGCGGAAAGGGCGGGAAACCGGTTACCTTTAACCGGCAAGAGCTTCGACAACTGCTCGACGTGTACAGTCGGCGCGTCGCCAGCGGCGAGTGGAAGGACTACGCAATCGACCATACTCGCGGCGTCGCCGTCTTCTCCATCTTCCGGCACACCTTCGATACCCCGGTCTTCTCCGTGGCCAAGCGCCCGAACGGCCGCTATTGCGACTATCTGGTGATGAGCGGCCGCGAGCAGATCAAACAGGGCCGGTCGATGGGCGAAGTTCTCGCCATCTTCGACCGCCCCCTTCACGTCATTTCCCGGCACGGCTGAGGATATCCGGGTGCGCAACTAAACCGCGTGCGCCTTGACGGGATAAAAATGTTCTTGTTATGTTCTTTTCCAAGCGCGACGAACATGACGGGATTGCCGAGACATCATGGGCCGATTGAAGCAGGATCATCTCGCCGCAGAGGAGCAGCGCAAACGGGCCACCGTGCTTGGCGAACTTCAGGAGCAAGCGGTCGACATCTTCTGCTGGTGCAACCGATGCGGGCATAACGCCGTCGTCTCCGTCGACCTATTCATCGCCCAGCTCGGTCCGAATTTCCCGGTACCCGATGTCGGCGCCCGCCTGCGGTGCAGCGGATGCGACAGCAAGGACATCGCCGCCCGGCCCGCGTGGCCGTCGCTGGGACAGGTCGCACGACATCACGGACCAAAGCTTGCGATCGATGACGCGGCCGACTGACCGACGGGAAACATGCCGCCGCAATACCGTCCGCCAAAGCACTGGCGCGACTCGGAAAAACGACTTCCGAGTCGCGCCATGGAATCCGACGCGTTGCGCCGACGGCACCATAATTCGCCGCATGGCCACCTAACTGAATCGCGATGGCGGCGTCCGCGCCGAATGCTGACATCCATCTGTCACAAGCGGAGGAATACCGCCGGCCAAAAAAATTTTTGAATTGTGAAACAGGGGTTTACTGAAGCGACGTTGACGGCGGCGCGATCTACGTCCATAAAAGCTGCAGGTGTGAAATCTTGTGGTGGGGTCCGCACCGATATATTGTGGTTACCATAGCCTGGTAACACGATATCTGGCCCTCACCGCCTACTCTCGGTGATCGGGTCAGGTAGACCAAAAAAGACACGGAGAGAGGCAAAAAAATGGTCTGGACCGACCATCGCGTCGATGAACTCAAGAAATTGTGGAACGAAGGCAAAACGGCGAGCCAAATCGCCGATGAGTTGGGGGATGTTACGCGTAATGCCGTGATCGGCAAGGCTCATCGATTGGGGCTTTCGTCGCGGCCGTCGCCGATCAAGCGCAAGACGTTCGTTCTTCCCACGACGAATGAACGCATGTGCCAATGGCCGATCGGCAATCCGGGCGAACCGGGATTTCATTTCTGCGACCATGTCGCGGCACCGGGCCGGCCGTACTGCCAGGAACACTGCGTTCAGGCATATCGCCGCAAGAGCGAGTCAGCGGCCTAACCGCCAACGGGCCAAAGGTCGCGCGCCCGACCCAATCGGAACCCAGCGTCGTTGCGCTGTTCGCCGCGTTGCAATCATTGATGGAAAAACGTGAACGAGCTGCGGTGCGTTATGCTGCGGTCGCCGTCGTTTGCCGCTGCACCAACCGCAATGCCGTCTCCACGACGTCCGGGCCGGCCCCGGGGCGGTGCGTATTCTCGCTGAGATGCCGCCGCCAAATCTTCGCGCCGGGCACCGCCTGGAACAGCCCCAGCATATGGCGCGTTATCGCCTTCAACGGCACGCCGCGGGCCATTTCGCGCTCGATATAAGGCAACATCCGCTCGACGATCCGCTCCCGCGTGGCCGTGACGTCCGGGCCACCGAAGAACCGCCGATCCACATCCGCGAGGATAAAAGGGTTCTGATAGCCCGCACGGCCGAGCATGACACCATCGAGGTCGGCAAGATGCTCTTCCGCCGCGTCGAGCGTCGTGATCCCGCCGTTGATCAGAATAGCCAGATCCGGACGTTCGGCCTTCAGCCGATGGACGAGATCGTAGCGTAGCGGCGGGATGTCGCGGTTTTCCTTCGGGCTGAGACCCGTGAGCAACGCCTTCCGGGCGTGGACGATGAACCGTGTCGCGCCCGTCTCGGCCACAACGTCGACGAACCCTTTCAGCGCCGGCCATTCTTCCTGGTCGTCTATCCCGATCCGCGACTTTACCGTGATGGGGATCGATACCGCATTCCGCATCGCACCGACACAGCGGGCGACCAAATCCGGCTCCGCCATCAGGCAAGCGCCGAAGCGGCCCGATTGCACCCGGTCGCTCGGGCAGCCCACATTCAGGTTGACCTCGTCGTAGCCCCAGGACTCGGCGATACGGGCGCATTCCGCCAGTGCCGCAGGATCCGATCCGCCGAGCTGCAGGGCGACCGGATGTTCCGCCGGATCGAACCCGATCAGACGGTCCCGATCCCCATGGATCACCGCCCCGGTCGTGACCATCTCGGTATAGAGCAGGCACCGGCGGCTGATTTGCCGCAGGAAGAACCGGCAATGCCGGTCCGTCCACTCCATCATGGGGGCGACGCAAACCCTATGGGATTGATATGTAGAACTATTATCCATGCAACCACCGAAGTCAGAGCCGGACGTTCATACCCTAAATGGGCTTTGATTGCATCCTGTTGGCGGCGGTGCGTCGCGCAGAACGAAATCTGGGATCACGCCAATCCCCGCTCCTCGAGCACGGCTTTGGCGACCCGGAAACATTCGAGCGATTGCGGCACGCCACAATAGATTCCGATCACATGGATGATGGCGCGGAGTTCCTCTTTGCTGACGCCATTGTTCAAGGCGCCGCGGCAGTGGGTCTCCCATTCCGTCATCTTGCCCAGCGCCCCGATCATGGCGAGATTCATCATGGAGCGCGTCTTGGCGTCGATGGTCTCGTCGCCCCAGCCGAACCCCCAGCACCATTCCGTCATGATTTCCTGGAACGGCCGGGTGAAATCGTCGGCCGCCGCCAGGTTCTTCTCAACGTATTCGGCCCCCAGCGTCGATTTGCGTTGCGCCAGGCCGAGTTCAAAACGTTCCTTATCCATTGCGAGTCTCCTTTCAGTCGTAAAAAAACCGTTCGGAGCCCGTATATCCCAAACACGCCGCAAACGCATACTTCCAGACGTCAGGCGCCGTCCTCGTCTTTCCAGTAAACGCCGAGCGCATGCCGGCGGTCGTGAAAACGTTCGATATTGGCGACCGCGGCGTCATCCGCATCGGCAATGACGAATGCGATCAGCGTTTCGAGGAATGCCGACACCGCGACGGTCGATGTGAAAAACTGCGGCGTCTGCGTCGGAATCACGAAGCGGTGTTTCGCCTGGGTCAGGAACGGCGCCGCCGGACTGTCGGAAATACCGATCACCGTCAGGTCCTGTTCGAGGGCCTGCCGGACGGCCTCGACCACCTCGCGCCGGTAGGGTTTGAAGGTCATAGCCAGCAGCACGTCGCCCGGCTGTGCCTGCACCAGACTGTCGATGGGCAAGGAGCCGTCCTGCGGAATCGCCGATATGGTGCCGATCGCCATGCCGGCCAGATAGGCGAAGTTCCGGGTAAAGGCGTTGGCGATGCCGACGCCGAGAACATAGGTCGCGCGTGCCGCGGCAATGTCCTTTGCGGCGGCATTCACCGCGCCTGCGTCGGTGCCGGCGAACATGCCTTCCACGTTGCCGATGGCCGCTTCCGCCATATCGCTATAGAGACCGCTCAGCGCTCCGCCTTTGGACAACGACTGCAGCCAGCGTGCGCGGTCGGGGAAATTTTCCCGACCGGCAATGATCTCGGCCCGGAAGGGTTCGCGGAAGCTCTCATAGCCGTCGAACCCGACCGTCCGCGCCATCCGGACCAGCGTATTCGGTTTGACTTTCGCGGCCCGCGCGATCTCGCGCGTCGAGCTCACACCGATCGCGCTCGGATTCTCCAGGACATATGTCGCCGCCTTGCGGAGTTCGGGCGTCAGCGAGTCGAAACTAGCGGCAAGATGATCCAGAACCTGCTCGGGCCGCCATGCCTCGGCAGATTGAACAACTGTACTATCCATAGTTGACGATCGTACAAATGTACTATTACCCTGTCTACCGCAATCGTGACAACAGAAGGGGCCGGACCGGTGGCTGCATCCGATACACACAATCAGCAAGACCTGATCGAGCGCGCCCAAAGGGTCATGCCCGCTGGCGGCTTCGGGAATTTCGATCCCGGCATCGTCATCCGCGAGGCCGACGGCGCACGCATCTGGGATGAAGACGGCAACGAATATGTCGACTATCTGATCGGCTCGGGTCCGATGATCCTCGGGCACGGTCACCCGGAAGTCGTCGAAGCGGTGCAAACCCAACTGACGAAGGGCACGACCTTCTTCGCCAATAACGCCTCCGGCATCGAGTTGGCGGAAGAGATTTGCAACGCCGTCGCCTGCGCCGACCAAGTCCGGTTCGTGTCGACGGGTGGTGAAGCAGACATGTACGCCATGCGCCTCGCGCGCGCGCATACGGGACGCGACAAGATCATGAAATTCGAGGGCGGCTATCACGGCATGTCCGCGGAAGCGCAGATGAGCCTGGCCCCGGAAAAACTGGTGAACTTCCCGGTCGCGGTGCCGGATTCGGCCGGCATCCCCGATAGCGTCCGAGACGAGATGCTGATCGCCCCGTTCAATGACATCGACTTCGCCCGGTCGCTGATCGGCGAGCATGGCGACGAGATCGCCGCCGTCATCGTCGAGCCGCTGCAGCGTATCGTTCCGCCGGCGCCCGGCTTCCTCGAGGCCTTGCGGGAGGAATGCACCAAGCACGGAATCGTTCTGATCTTCGACGAAATCGTGACCGGTTTCCGCGTCGCCTATGGCGGCGCGCAGGAGCTCTACGGCGTGACACCCGATGTCTGCACCCTGGGCAAGATCGTCGGCGGCGGGTTTCCGCTCGCCGCCATCACCGGCAAGGCAGACGTCATGGCCAATTTCGACAAAGCCAAGGTGGGCGACGACCGGTTCTTGATGCAGCACGGAACGTTGAGCGGCAACCCGGTCGCCGCGGTGGCCGGCCTGAAGACCTTGGAGATACTGCGCCGACCCGGGCAATACGAAAAACTCTTCGCGGCGGGCGAAACGGTCATGGGCTCGATCGCGTCACGGCTGAACGACGCCGGCCATGCGCATCGGATTCTCGGGCATCCGTCGCTGTTCAACGTCGTGTTCACCGACGCGCCGGTGCGTGATTACCGGGATGTCCTCAAAGGCGACAAACAGAAACAGGCGCAGTTCGACGACGCCCTTCGCCGAAATGGCGTGTTCAAGTCCTCGGGAAAGACCTATATCTCGATGGCGCTGACGGACGCGGACCTCGCGCTCACCGACGAGGCTGTCGCCGCGGCGGTCAAGACGCTAAACGGTTGAATCCCGTACCCGGCGGCGTGCCGCGGCCTATATCCCGTTCACCGGATCGAATTTGCCTTCGGCCGGGGAAATAGCCACATTTAGGGGACGCTGCACACAGCTGGACTTGCCGGAGAAAGCACGACATGTCGCAACAACGGGTCGATCAACCCCATCCCGACGGCGCGGTGGACGCCGCCCTCACCTTCATCGTGCCGCAAGATGAGAAGCCGGTCTTCGAAAGCTCGGCCTCCACCGGGACGGTCCCCAAGATTTACTTCGAGACGGAAGACCGCATCGTGCGGATCGAAGACGTGCGCGCCATGAAAACCCCGGCGACGTTCGAGAAAGAAGGCTTCGAACTGCTGACCATCGATACGGCGGTCGAGGACCTTAACGATGACGCGGCGATCGAGACGCAGTATTACCCGGAAATCCAAGACATCTTGAAGAAGCGCTTCGGCGCCAGCCGGGTTGCCATCTTCGATGCCACCCGCCGCTCGGACGATGGTTCCGGCGCGGACAACCCGGATGGCAAACGCGGACCGGCCACCCGCGTCCACGTGGACTATACGCCCAAGAGCGGCCCGCAGCGGCTCAAGGACACTATCGGCGAGGAAGAAGGCGCGCGCGTCCTGGCGAGCGGCGCACGGGTCATTCAAGTCAATGTCTGGCGGCCGATCACCGGGCCGGTTCAGCGTACCCCGCTTGCGCTGGCGGACGCCTCATCGGTTACGAAGAAGGAACTCATCGCGACCGACCAGGTCTTTCCGGATCGTGTCGGGGAAATCTTCCAGCTCGCCTATGGCGCCGGCCAACGTTGGTACTACGCATCGGAAATGCGCCGCGACGAAATCTTCCTGATCGCGGGATGGGATTCGGCGGACCCCACCGGGTCGCACTACGCGCCGCACGGCGCCTTCGAGCTACCGGAAACGGCACCGGATGCCCCGCCGCGTGAAAGCATCGAAGTCCGCACCTTCGTCATCATCGAATAGCTGTTTAACGAAAAATCCGGGGGACCGCGATGACCCTGCATACCGGCGGCTGCCATTGCCGGAACATCAAAGTCGAATTCGAAACCGCCGTCGCCCCCAAGGATACGGAGCCGCGGGCCTGCCAATGCTCGTTCTGCCGCCAGCACCAATCTCGCTCGGTCTCCGATCCCAACGGCAGGCTGCGCATCACGGTCGACCGGAAGGAAGCGTTGAGCCGCTATCAGTTCGCGATGAAGACCATCGAATTCCTAGTCTGCCGCGAATGCGGGGTCTATGTCGCCGGCTTCATGCGCGATCCGTCCGACAGCGAGGCCTATGGTACGCTCATGGTAAGTGCCCTGGACGACCGCAGCGGTTTCCCGGACCCGAATCCCAAGGAATATGACGACGAGCCGCGCGAGGCCCGGGCCGCGCGGCGGCGCAAGGTCTGGACACCCGCGGTCCTCGACATAAGGGGCTGATCGGTCAAGCCTGCAATTCGGCCAAGAGCTCCGCCAGCAAGTCCATGCCGGATCCCCATCCCTTGTCCATCCCTGCCATCGCGGCGGCGAAACACGCAACCTCGGCATCGCTCGCCGCGTGCGGGACCCAGGTCAGCCGCAGCTTGGTCCGGTCGCCGTCCTGCTCGAACGTCACCGTCGTCAGCAGCACCCGCGGCCAATCCGGCATCATGGGGTTGGCAATGACGTTCCAGTCCGCATCGGAAACCGAATGCAGCCAGACCAATCGCTCCGGCGGCGTCACCTCAGTAAACTCGACCCGCTGGTAGTTCGAGTTGCCGTCCCACTTCATTTCGCCAAGCCAGAGGCCGCCCGGTTTCACCTCCAGGCGGTGGACGATCGTCTCCACCCTCGGCCCGTACCAACGCGGCAGGAGCGCCGGGTCGGTCCAGGCCTTCCACACCAGTTCACGCGGCGCATCGAACTGCCGCTCCAGTACATAGGTCGGCAAGTCACTCATTTCCGGTCCCCTTCGCCTCGGCTTTTTTCATCTCTTCCAAAAGGCCGTCGAGTTGATCGAAACTCGACGACCAGAATTCCTCGAACTCTTCCAGCCACCGCACGGCCGCGGCCATCGGCTCGGCATTCAGCCGCGCCGGTCGTCGTTGTTGGTCGACATCGCGCTCGATCAGGCCCGCCCGTTCCAGCACCTTCAGATGTTTCGACACCGCCGGTTGGCTCATCTCGAACGGGGCGGCAATCTCGTTCACCGACGCCTCGCCGGACGACAACCGAGAGAGAATCGCCCGCCGTGTGGGATCTGCGAGGGCCGAAAAGACCACGTCGAGGTTCCGAGGCTGCGTGCCGATACCGATCTTTTCCATAACCGATTGGTTATATAAATAAACCGATGAAGTCAATCCATATCTGTATGCCGTCAGACTCAAAAGGCGGGCACGACAATAGCCCTCCCCAAGCAGGAAGGCGCCGTTCAATTCGATCGTGTAAGGACGCGTCCTAAGACGGCGGCGAAGCCTTGGCTAACCGTTTCGCCAGGCCCGGCTCGACTTGCACGTCTTGCAAATACGGTCACCCGCCCATTCGCTCGTGAAGCGGGTAGCACACATCAGACACTTGCGCTCTTTGGCCTCGTAAACCCGGCGAGGCTTCTTATTTGCGCTGCGATCTTCGACTTCTACATATACGTCACTCATAGGCCCTGGTTTTACCTTGTGTTTTGGGCTTTTCCATGGCGCAGGAGAGGTAATACATGGGCGCGCCCACACGCGCTTCCTCTACTCGCCGGCTAACCGGAATAAATTCTAACGTCTCTCCCCGACCGCTCGACTTTATTCCCATTCTATCGTGCCGGGCGGTTTTGACGTTACATCATACGTCACCCGGTTGATTCCTGGCACTTCATTTATAATGCGTGTTGCCGTTCGTGCCAAAAAATCATGCTCGAACGGAAAAGAATCCGCGGTCATACCGTCCGTCGAAGTGACCGCGCGAAGGGCGCACGCATAGTCGTAGCTCCGAAGATCCCCCATCACGCCGACCGTCCGAACCGGCAAAAGCACCGCAAATGCCTGCCAAATTTCGTCGTACAGTCCCGCCCTTCTGATCTCGTCGAGATAGATATGGTCCGCCTTCCGGAGGATTTCCAGTTTCTCCGGCGTGATGTCCTGTCCCGGTATCCGAATCGCCAGTCCCGGCCCTGGAAACGGGTGCCGGCCGACCATGTCGTCGGGCAAGCCTAACTCGTTGCCAAGCGCCCGAACCTCGTCTTTGAAGAGTTCGCGGAGCGGTTCCACGAGGCTCATATTCATGCGTTCCGGCAGGCCGCCGACGTTATGGTGCGACTTGATCGTGACGCTCGGGCCGCCGTCAAACGAAACGGATTCAATGACATCCGGGTAGAGTGTGCCTTGCGCCAGGAAGTCCGCGCCGCCGATCTTTTGCGCTTCCTCTTCGAACACGTCGATGAACAAGCCACCGATGATCTTGCGTTTCGTTTCCGGATCGGTCTCGCCTGCGAGCTTACCGAGGAACAGATCCACGGCATCGCGATGGACCAGCGTGATGTTGAACCGGTCGCGGAACAACGCGACCACCTGCTCCGCTTCGTTCAGCCGCAGCAGTCCGTGATCGACGAAAATGCAGGTCAGCTGATCGCCGATGGCTTCGTGAAGCAGGACCGCCGCGACCGAGGAATCGACCCCGCCCGACAGGCCGCAGATCACACGCCCGTCGCCGACCTGATCCTTGATCTTGGCGATCGCCTGATCGCGGAACGCCGCCATCGTCCAATCACCGCGGCAATTTGCCACATGATGCGTGAAGTTCCGCAACAGCTTCGCACCGTCCAGCGTGTGCACCACTTCGGGATGGAACTGCACGCCGTAACATCGGCGCTCGTCGTTCGCGATGGCCGCGAAGGGCGCGCCCTTGCTGACCGCCACCGTCCGGAACCCGTCGGGCAAAGCCGTCACCCGGTCGCCATGGCTCATCCAGACCTGCTGCTTCGATCCGATCGACCAGAGACCGTCGAATAGAACGCAATCGTCGGTGACCTCCAGTTCGGCCCGCCCGAATTCGCGATGGTCCGAGCTCTCCACCGATCCGCCGAGCTGCGCGCACATCGCCTGCTCGCCATAGCAGATGCCCAGGATCGGCACGCCCATATCGAACACGGCCTGCGGCGCCAAGGGCGCTTCGCTCGCCATCACGCTGGACGGACCGCCGGACAGAATGATCGCCTTCGGCCCGTATGCCTCGAGCTTACCGGAATTCAAATTGTTGAAGGGGTGGATTTCGCAGTAGACGCCGCTTTCCCGGACTCGTCGCGCGATAAGCTGCGTGACTTGGCTACCGAAGTCGATAATCAGGATGCGGTCGGTCATGCGGCCTGCGTCTGGCGGGAAAGGAGGCGGACCATAACCGGATTCCCGGTGGCGGACAAGAGAGTGGTCGGCAGAACATCCCTTTAAACGATACGCGTACCGTATTTCTCAACCGTGCGCTCGGACAACGTCAGTCCAAGGCCGGGCGCGTCATTCAGAGTCAGCCATCCGTCGGCGATCCTCGGTGGGTTTTCAAAGAGTTCCGCTTGCAGCGGGTCACGCTCCGGGTCGGTGAAAGCTTCCACGAAACATCCGGCCGGCGTGGACGCAACCAACTGCGCGTGGATGAAACAATCGTGGTGCGGCGTCACCTGTACGTGATTGAGATCGCAGAGCGCCGCCATCTTCCGTCCCTCGGTGAAACCACCGAACATGGTGACGTCGAATTGCAGGATTTGGATCGCCTGTTCCTCCAACAGCGCCCGGCAGCCGTAGCTGGTCAACTCGCTCTCCCCCGCCGACAAAGGGATCGACGTGCGCTGCGACAACAGTTTCAGCTCGCGCCGGTCGTCGGCCCAGCGAACCGGTTCCTCCAGCCAAAGCGGCCGCAGCGGCTCCAGCAACCGCGCACCCTCGGTCGCCGTTTCCAGGTCCCAGGCGCGGTTGACGTCGACCATCATCTCCTTGTCGTCGCCGATGACGTCGCGCACGACGGCGAGCCGCTCCATATCCTCGGCCAGGCTCATGCCGCCGACCTTGGCCTTGAAGCCTTTATGACCTTGTGCCTTCAGCGCTTCCATCTCGTCGCGTAGTTCGGCCAAATCCTTACCGTCGCGGTAATAGGCGCAGGTGACGTAGCATGGCACCTTGTCGCGGAACCCACCCAGGATTTGATAGAGCGGGAGGTTTGCCGTCTTGCCCATGATGTCCCAACAGGCGACGTCGACCGCCGCGGAGATGCGGACCAGTGCTTCCCGGCCCCAGCCCTTCTCATGCGCCAGGCGCTGCGAGGTCAGCGAAAAAATGTCCCGATAGATGCGTTCGGGCTGCAGCGGGTTCGCGCCGATGATGCGGTCGCCGATGCCGCCGCGGAAGCAATCCAGAATCGGCTCCGCGCTGGTATAGCTGGTCGCCAACCCGAACCCCTCGATCCCATCGTCGGTGCGCAGGCGCACGAGGACCTCGTTCGCCGTGGGCACGATGAAGTTGCTGACCCAATGCGGCCGGTCGTCCACCGGACCACGCAGGATGTAGACGGAAAGGTCGGTGATTTTGGTCATGGCTGTCTCGAAACTTGGTTGCGTGCTCGTATTCGGCGGCGAATAGACCACGCGAACGGGCGGCGGGCAATCGGCGACGCCCGCGCCCCAACTTTCGAGGCATCGCCGATTGTAATACCATTCCCGGGCGGCAATGGGCCGCCGGAATACGTGGGAGACGGCGATGAAAGCGACCAAAAAACTGCGCGAACTGTTGGCCGGCGACAGCATCGTCCTGGCGGGCGGCGCGCATGACGCATTCAGCGCGCGGCTTGTCGAACAGGCTGGGTTCAAGATGGGCGTGGTCACCGGCGCCGGTGTCGCCGCCTGCCGCGGGTATCCCGACGTGGGGCTCGTTTCGATGGAAGAAATGACCCGTAACGCGCGCTACATCGCCGACGCGGTCGACATTCCCGTAGTGATCGACGCGGACAACGGCTACGGAAACGCGCTCAACGTGGTGCGCACGGTCCAGGAATTCGAGAACGCGGGCGTCGCCGGTATCCATATCGAGGACCAGACCTGGCCCAAGCGCTGCGGTCACATGTTCGGCAAATCGGTGATCCCCAAGGAAGAAATGGCGCAGAAAATCCGGGCCGCCCTGGACGCACGCCAAGACCCGGACTTCGTCATCATCGCGCGCTGCGACGCGCTGCTGCCGAACGGCCTGGACGATGTGCTGGCGCGCGGCGAAGCCTACATCGAGGCGGGCGCCGACATGCTGTTCTGCGAGGTGCGGGATTCGATGGAAGAGATCGAGACCATCGCCAAGACCTTCCGCGGCCGCGTGCCGTTGCACTGGAACCACAGCCCAAGTCCGATGGTCCCGCGCCTCTCGGCCAAGGAAGTCGAGGCCCTCGGATTCAAGACCTGTTGTTTCTACGTCCAGGCGCTGATGGCCGGAGTCAAGACGATGCAACGGGTGCTCGCCCATATTCATGCCAACGGCACGTCGGCGGGCCTGGAAGACGACATGATCGAGTTCGACGAGCTGTGGGACCTGTTGGGTATCGCCGACGTCCGGGAGATGGAAAAGAAGTATGCGGTTTGACCCGGTCCGCCTTGAGCTGATCAAGAACGCGATCGGGTCCGTCGTCGACGAGATGACGTTGACCGTCGTGCGCATCGCCTACTCGTCGATCATGCGCGACACCATGGATCTTTCCAGCGCCTTCTGCGACCGCGACGGACGGATGATCGCGCAGGGGCTGAGCTTGCCGCTGCATCTCGGCTCCATCCCGGACGCGATGGATTGCGTGCTGGAGCGCTGGGGCGGCGACATGGCCCCCGGCGACGTGATCGTCCTCAACGACCCCTATCACGGCGGCATGCACCTGCCCGACATCTTCATGTTCAAGCCGGTCTTCATGGAAGACGACCTGTTCGGTTTCACCGTGCTGGTCGCGCACCACAACGACATGGGCGGGCGCGTGCCAGGGTCGAGCGCCGCGGACTCCACCGAAATATATCAGGAAGGCATCCGCATCCCGGTCGTGAAGCTGTACGAGAAGGGCGAGCCCAACAGCACGCTGTTCGATCTGCTGCAGCTCAATGTTCGACAGCCCGAGGTCATTCTCGGCGACGTGCACGCGCAGTACGCCGCCTGCCGCACCGGCGAGCGCGGCATGCTGGAACTGATCGAGCGCTACGGTGCCGACGAGTTGTACGACGCGTTCGACGCCCTGCTCGACTATAGCGAGCGCGGTGCGCGTGACATCATCGACGCCATTCCCGACGGGGTCTACCACTACACCGACCATCTCGACGACGACGGCATCAACTTCGGCACGCCCGTGCCCATCGCGGTCGCCGTGCATGTCGACGGCGACGAACTGACCGTTGATTTCGACGGCAGCGCGGCCCAGGTCGACGGCGCGATCAATGCGACCCTGTCTTTCGCCAAGTCGGCGATTTATTTCGCGGTACGGTCGATCATGGTCTCGGACGTGCCCAACAACGCCGGCTTCTTCCGTCCGATCCACGCCAAGGCGGCGCTCGGCACCATCATGAATCCGCAGCCACCCGGTGCCGTGGCCGCGCGGGGTGTTACCGGCTTCCGCATCATCGACGCGTTGGCCGGTGCCTTGGCGCAGGCCGTGCCCCACCTGGTGCGCGCACCCGGCGAAGGCGGCACGACCAGCTACAGCATCGCCGGTTACGACGCGGACGGAACCTACTCCCAATTCCGCGAGGCGGTGATGGGCGCGTGGGGCGCCGGACAGGAACGCGACGGCATCGACGGCGTCGCCAATCCGGCAGCCAACATCAGCAACGCGCCGATCGAGGTGATCGAGAACATGGCGCCGATCCGTGTGGAGCGGTACGAGTTGGTCCCGGACAGCGGCGGGCCGGGCCAGTGGCGCGGCGGGCTTGGCGTGCTGCGGCAGTTGAAGTATCTCGGCGCGGGCGCGCGGCTGCAGCTCCGCTCGGACCGGCGCGAGCATCCGCCCTTCGGGATCGCCGGCGGCGGCGCGGGACGCGCCTCGGACAACAATTTCTTCAACGGCGATGCCTGGGAGCGCTTACCGACGAAATTCGTCCACCCGATCCAACCGGACCAGATCATCTGCCACACGACGGCCGGCGGCGGCGGCTTCGGCGATCCGTTCGATCGGCCGCCGGACCATGTCCTGAACGACGTGCGGGACGGCAAGGTCAGCATCCAGGCGGCAGCGCGCGACTACGGCGTCGCAATCACCGAGACGGACTTGACCGTCGACGCCGAAGCAACGGCGGCTCTGCGCCGCCGACCGGCTCCCTAGGCCGGAGCCGCACCATGCCCCCCGGCAATCCCGGACAATTGCGCATCGGTGTCGATATCGGCGGCACCTTCACGGACCTGGTGGTGCACACGCCGGACGGCCGGCTGGTGAAGCGAAAGTTGTCGTCCACGCCCGACGATTACGCCCGCGCCATCGTCGATGGCATCGTCGCCGCCGTCGGCGACGCAGCAACGGGAATCGACGAGATCGTGCACGCCACCACGGTGGCGACGAACGCCATTCTCGAGCGCCAGGGCGCCCGGACCGCGCTGATCACGACCGAAGGGTTCCGCGATGTCCTGGAACTGCGGCGCATTCGGATTCCCCTGTCCTACGATCTCGGGTGGGAAAAACCGCCGCCACTAGTCGACCGCGCGCTGCGGTTCGAAGTAAAGGAGCGGCTCGACCATCTCGGCAACGTGCTGATAAATCTCGACACGCACAGCGTGAACGCAATGGTCGATGCCGTCTCCGTCGCCGGCGTCGAGGCAATCGCCGTTTCCCTGATCCACGCCTACCGTAATGCCGAACATGAGCGACAAATCGGCGACGCGTTGCGGACGCGCCTACCCGACTGCCCCGTGTCCCTCTCCTCGGCGGTACTGCCGGAAATCCAGGAGTTCGAGCGTACCAGCACGACCGTGGTCAACGCCTATGTCCAGCCGCTCATCGCGCATTACTTGGGCACGCTGCGCGACCGCCTGCGGGCACGGAAGGTCACGGCGCCCATCCTGGTGATGCAATCCAATGGAGGACTCGTGCCCGCCGGCACCGCCGCCGAGCGCCCGGTGACGATCATCGAGTCCGGCCCCGCCGCCGGCGTGGTGGCGGCAACCAAGGTGGCAGCGGCCTGCGGCCTCGAGAATGTCATCACCCTGGACATGGGCGGCACGACGACCAAGGCGTCGATTATCGAGAATGGCGGAATCTTGCGCGCCCGCGACTATGAGGTCGGCGGCTCGATCTCTGTCAGCAGCAGGCTGGTTCGCGGCAGCGGCTATCTGTTGCGCATTCCGGTGATCGACATCTCCGAGGTCGGCGCGGGCGGCGGCAGCATTGCGGCGCTGGACCGGGCCGGCGCACTCCGCGTCGGGCCGCGCAGCGCCGGCGCCGCCCCAGGTCCTGCCTGCTACGGCCAAGGCAACGACCAGCCGACGGTGACCGACGCAAATCTCGTCCTCGGCTACCTGCACGACGGGTCACTCGCCGGCGGCGCGCTGGAAGTGGACAAACGGTTGGCGGAACGCGCGGTGCAGGACAACCTTGCGACGCCCTCGGGGCTCTCGACCTTGGATGCCGCGCATGGCGTGCATGAAATCGTCAACTCGAACATGGTGCGGGCGATCAAGACCGTGTCGGTCGAGCGCGGACGCGATCCCGCTGATTTCGCGTTGATGGCGTTCGGCGGCGCGGGACCGATCCACGCCGCCGGCATCGCCGAAACACTGAACATCCGACGCATCGTCGTGCCGCCGGCCCCCGGCCTGTTCAGCGCCTTTGGGCTGCTGCACGCCGACGTGGAACATCACGCAACGCAGACGGTGTTGACCGAAACCGCCGGAGCTAACCTTGATGCCCTGAGCGATACCGTCGCCGGGATGAGCGCCGCGTTAAAAGACAAGATCCGCGCCGAGGGCTTCGCCGACGACGCAGTGTCCCTCTCGTTGTTCGCCGATATACGCTATGCGGGCCAATCGTCCGAACTGATGGTTCCCCTTCCAACGGCGGACCTTGACGCAAGAACCATCGCCGCCGCCGAAGCGGCCTTCGAGGAAGAATTCGAACGGCTCTATCAACATCGCGGCGCGCAGAAGAAATTCGAGCTGGTCAATCTGCACGCGATCGCCACGGTGCAACGGCACATCCTGCACGAAGGCACATGGGACGCGGCCTCCGTGGCATCCGCCTCGGACGCGCACCGGCCGGTTTACTTCGGCGCGAAGGTCGGGTCGCTGGACACCCGCCTGATCCGGCGGGACGCGCTGTCGCAGACGGCGACTCCAGGTCCATTGATCGTCGAGGAATATGACTCCACGGTCGTCGTGCCACCGAACTGGCACGCAACGCTCGACGCACGCGACAACATTATCCTGGAACGGATCCCGTAATCGCGGCATCCAGGTCGTCCCAGCCATAGGCCCGCTCCGCGACATCGGCGCCCCAAAGCCGTTCGGTTCGGCTTGCCGCCGGGCGGCCACCCATCGCTTCGTAGAAGAACCCCGCCGGGTTTTCCTGCAACACCCAGATCAGCGCTGACCGGTAGCCATCCGACTGCAATTGCTTGAACAGCGCCTCAAGCAGGAGCCGGCCGATCCCCTTCCCTTGATGGTCCGGCAGGACATAAAGCGTGTACACCTCGCCCTCGAAGCCCAGGGCGCCGGCCCGCGCCTTGCCGCAACTGCCGAACCCGACAATGCCCGCCCCATCGGCCTCCGCGACCAATACGCGGTCACGGTCCGCGCTCAACACGCGGCTCCATTGACCACCCTCCATCCCGCTCGACATCTCCACCAGAACCCGGTCCGGCAGCATTCCACCATAGGTGTCCCGCCAAGTCTCCACGTGGATGCGGCCGATCGCCGAAGCATCCCCTGTACGGGCTGGCCGGATTGCCGTCATGACCCGCGCTCCAGCACGGCCGCAAAGAACCCGTCGGTGTCGTGGCGGTGCGGCGTCAGCATCAGCCGGTCGCCGTCGCACGGAAAGTCGCCGGCCGCGACGCGGGACCAAATATCGCCGGCGGGTATTTCCCGGAAAGCCGGGCCGTCCGCGAGGAACGCGTCGACGACGGCATCGTTCTCCTCCGGCAGGATGGAACAGGTGGCGTAGATCAACCGCCCGCCGGGCCGCACCAAAGCCGCCGCGGCGGCCAGCAATCGCTTTTGCAATACCGCCATGTCCGATACCGTTTCCGGCGTTAGCGTGAGCTTCGCCTCAGGGTGACGCCGCCAAGCCCCGCTGCCGCTGCACGGTGCGTCGACGAGAACCCGGTCGAACACGCCTGCTTCGCCGAAGAGCCACGGGTCGGTCTCGTTCGCAATCACCTGTTCCGCGACGATGGTCACGCCGGCGCGTGCCAGCCGGGGCCGGATTTGGCGCAGCCGCGCCTCCGCCGAATCGCAGGCGACGAGCCGGCCCTGATTCTGCATCGCCGCGGCCAACGCCAGGGCCTTGCCCCCGCCTCCGGCACAGAGATCCAGAACGGCGGACCCGGGTTCGGCATCGGTCAGCAGCGCCACGAGTTGCGAGCCCTCGTCCTGCACCTCGACCAAGCCGTCTTTCCATGCCTGGCCCTGCCCAAGCTGGACGCGGCCCGGCAGCCGCAGGCCCACCGGCGAGAACGCCGTCGGAACCGCCTCAATCCCATCCTCGGCGAGTCGCGCAATCGCGGTCGCGCGATCGCCCTTCAGTGTGTTCGCGCGCAGATCAACGCTGGCCTCCGCCGACAGGGCGGTCAATTCATCGTCCAACGTTGAACCGAATGCGGCTTCCAACGCCGGATCAAGCCAGGCCGGATAGTTCAGCCGCACGTCGCGCGGCTGCGCGGCATGATGGATATTCTGCCCCGACAGGGACTCGATCAGGGCTCGCTCCCCGTCGTCCAACGCGGCCGCGGCGTATTTGCCCGCGCCGAAGGCCGCCGCGAGCTCGGCGGCGTCCACCCGGTCCAGCAAAACAAGGGCCGCCAGCAACAAGGACCGTCCGGTGACACGAACATCGGACCTTTCGAGCCACCATGCGAGCGCGCGGCGGTGCCGGACGATCCCGTAGACGAGGCCGCGGATCGCGCGGCGGTCGCCGCCGCCGGCATAGCGGTGTTCCCGCGCCCACCGTTTCAAGACGCCGTCGAGCGGTGCATCGACGGAGTCGGCGGTTTCGATTAGATCAATGGCGGCTTGATATCTCGCGCCCGGGGTCATGGCGCCCGACCCGCGTTGGCTAGCTGTTGGTTCGGTAGTTGGGGGCTTCCTGGGTCACCATGATGTCGTGCACATGGCTTTCCCGGAGCCCGGCCCCGCTGATGCGGTTGAACACGCAGTTGGTCTGCATGTCGGCGATGGTGCCGTTGCCGGTATAGCCCATGGCCGCGCGCAATCCGCCCACCAGTTGGTGGACGATATTGCCGACCGGGCCCTTGTACGGCACGCGGCCTTCGACGCCTTCGGGCACCAGTTTCAGGGTCTCCGATACTTCCTGCTGGAAATACCGGTCGGCCGAGCCGCGCGCCATCGCGCCGACCGACCCCATGCCCCGGTAGGTCTTGTAGGACCGGCCCTGATAGAGTTGCACTTCGCCGGGCGCTTCGTCGGTGCCCGCGAACAGCGAGCCGATCATCGCGCAATCCGCGCCGGCGGCGATCGCCTTCGCCAGATCGCCCGAATACTTGATGCCGCCGTCGGCGATCACCGGCGTGTTGCGATCCCGCGCCGCCGAGGCCGCGTCGAGGATGGCGGTCAATTGCGGCACGCCGACGCCGGCGACGATACGCGTGGTGCAGATCGATCCCGGACCGATCCCGACCTTGACGGCGTCCGCGCCCGAATCGATCAGGGCCTTCGCCCCGTCCGCCGTCGCGATATTGCCGGCCACGACCTGCGCGTAGTTGCTGAGGCGTTTGACGCCCTCGACCGACTGCAGCACACCCTGGCTGTGACCATGCGCCGTGTCGATCACGATCACGTCGCAGCCGGCATCCAGCAGGGCCTCAGCGCGGCGCACGCCGTCCTCGCCCACGCCGGTCGCCGCGGCGACCCGCAGCCGGCCGTGTTCGTCCTTACAGGCGTCCGGATACTGCTTGGCCTTCTCGATATCCTTGACCGTGATCAGCCCGACGCAATGGCGGTCCTCGTCGACCACCAGCAATTTCTCGATACGGTGCTTGTGCAGCAGGCGCTTCGCTTCTTCCTGGTTCACGCCTTCCTGCACGGTGATCAGGCCGCGCTTGGTCATCAATTCGCGGACCGGCTGCGACGGCTCGGTCGCGAAGCGCACGTCCCGGTTTGTAAGGATGCCGACCAGCTTCGAGTTGCGCTTGGAAACGACGGGTATGCCCGAGATATTGTTGGTATCCATCATCGCCAAGGCGTCGGCGAGCGGCCGTTCCGGCGTAATCGTGATCGGGTTGACCACCATGCCCGCTTCGAAGCGCTTCACCCGGCGCACCTCTTCGGCCTGCCGCTCGATATCCATGTTCTTGTGGATAACGCCCAGGCCGCCCGACTGCGCCATCGCGATGGCCAGGCTGGCCTCGGTCACGGTATCCATGGCCGACGACAGCAAGGGAATGCCGAGCGAAATGGTCTTCGTAAGCTGGGTGGTGGTGTCGGTCTGACTGGGCAGGACGGCGGATTCGGCGGGCGCTAAAAGAACATCGTCAAACGTAAGCGCTTCGCGGAACTCCATGCCATCACCCCATTGAATTGGCGCGCATCATACACGACCGGTCCGGCCTGCCAAGCGGAAAGACGATGAAATTCGCGCGAAGTCGGGGATGCTATTCGCCAGCGCCCGCATCGCGGCGAAACGACTCGGCCACCATGTACATTTCCCGGGAATCGGCACGGCTGGCGGCCGGTTTGGCATGCGATACCTTGGCGAAATCGCGTTTCAAGGATTCCAGCAAGTCGCGCTCAGTGCCGCCCTGCAAGACCTTTCCGACAAAGACCCCGCCGGGCGACAACAGCGCCTGCGCCACGTCATAGGCCGCCTCGATCAGGGCCATGACCCGCAAATGATCGGTCTGCGCGTGCCCGGTCGACGGTGCGGCCATATCGCTCATCACAACGTCCGCCGGCCCGCCAAGGGCATCACGCAACCGGTCGATGACGTCTTCGTCGTAGATATCACCCAGCAGATGGACCGCGCCGGGTACCGGCTCCACTTCCTGTATGTCGAGCGCCACCACCGTACCCTTCGCGCCGACCGCCGCGACGGCGATCTGGGTCCACCCGCCCGGCGCCGCGCCCAAATCCAGGACCCGGGCGCCGGGTTTCAGAAATCCGTATTTCTCGTTCAGGTCTTCCAGCTTGAAGGCCGCCCGGCTGCGATACCCGCGCTTCCGCGCCTCCTCCACATAGGGGTCGTTGAGCTGCCGCTGAAGCCATCGGGTCGACGACAGTTTGCGGCCGCGCGCGGTCTTGACCCGGACGGTCTTGCGCCGCGACCCGCCGCTCCGCCCGCCGCCACGGCTCATGCAGGACCTACCCGGCTGGCGCCGAGGCGCACCTCGTTGGCGACGCCCATCAGCTCGCACAAGATTCCCTCGCGCAGGCCCCGGTCCGCGACGCGCAATTGACCGACCGGCCAGCGGTGGCAGATCGCCTCGAGCAAGGCGCACCCGGCCACCACGAGATCGGCCCGTTCGCGGCCGATGCAGGGATGCGCCGCGCGCCCATCGCAGTCCATGCCCCGCAGCCGGGCGCTGATCCGCTCGATAGAGTCGAACGGCAGGTACGTGCCGTCGACCGCGGCCCGGTTGTAGCGTTGCAGTTTCTGTTTCACGCCGCTCAACGTGGTGACAGTACCCGACGTGCCGAGCATCTGCACCGCGCCGCACGCCACCGCGTCGGCGATATTGTGGCGTGCGCAGAACGGCCCGAGGTAGCTTTGCATTTCCTCGATGACGCCGTGGTAGTCGGCGGCGGACATCGTGCCCGCCTCGAACCGCTCGCTGACGGTCACCACGCCGTGCGGCATCGACACCCAGCCGAGGATCTCCGGGTCGCCGTTTTCCAGCGACAGCCACAGAACCTCGGTGCTGCCCCCGCCGATGTCGAAAATCAGAGCGTGCGGCCGCGCATCCTCCAGCAGGGGGAGACAGCCGCGCAACACGAGGCGCACCTCCTCCTCCGTCGTGATCGTCTCGAGGTCGAGCCCCGTCTCCGCCTTCGCCCGCTCGATGAATTCGTCGCAATTGCGCGCCTGACGACAGGCTTCGGTCGCCACGTTGCGCGCCTTCAGGACGCACCCGCGCTCCATCTTGTCCGCGCATACCCGCAGCGCCTCGATCGTCCGGGTCATCGCCGCGTCGGACAATTCGCCGGTGCGCGCAAGCCCTTCGCCCAG
The DNA here is from genome assembly GCA_965228425.1 of Alphaproteobacteria bacterium. GTDB lineage: Bacteria > Pseudomonadota > Alphaproteobacteria > UBA8366 > UBA8366 > JAJFJD01. The sequence goes on from OZ245815.1 coordinate 3,973,527, forward strand.
CCGAACGATCCGGGAGAAGGCGTCCGTCACACGGAAGCCGCCGATCTCGGACGGTGTCGCGACCAGCAGGCGGCAATTGTTGGTGCCGAGGTCGAGCGCCCCGAAACACGGTCGCCCGTTTCCATTCGACGACCCGTGACCCGCCCGCGACCGACGCCGCCTGTTGAGATAGGTCACCATCGCCGAAGAATGCTCCCGCAGCCATCGAATAGCAAACCGGCCCGGCACGGGCCCGAAAGCGGCCGGCGGGATCGGTTCGCAACCGCTATCCTAAACGAAGGCGGGAGTATCTGGAAAGTTGAGCAACGCCTGTCCGCCCTATTGGCCCACCGACGACGGTCGCGCGCGGCCCGCGGCGGCGGCTTCCTCCCGGCTGAGCAACCCGTCGCGATTGGTATCCGCCTGGCTGAAATCGATCACGCGGGCGCCGGTAAATTCCGCGAGGCTGAGCCGGCCGTCGCCATCCCGGTCCGCGTCGCGAAACGCCGCGGCGGTGACGTCTTCGGCCTCGGTGGGCACCAGCGCCCGATCCCGGTTCCGGTCGGCAAAGAAGAACAGCTCGACCATACGGTCATAGAACTCGCCCTGATCGATCGACCCGTCGCCGTTACGGTCGCTCAACAGGAAACTGTCGCCTTGCTCGGCCGCCGCGGCGGCGCTCAGGATCAGCAGAAACCCGAAGGCCATGCGGCCGGCCTGTGTCAGCGGAATGCTCATGACCGGCTACCATAAGGGGTCGGGCAGAAGGCGTCTACGATGCCGGAAGTCGTGTCGAAACGGTCGAAATCGGCAACGAAACGACCTATAGTAAGAGACATCGTGGGACCGGCGGGCGGCGGCGGGTACCACCGAATTCCGCCATCGCGGCGCTACACAAGCGCGCAAACCCGTGCTAAAACCCGCGTCCCCTGCTGGGGAATAGTATAACGGTAGTACAGCGGACTCTGACTCCGTCGGTCCTGGTTCGAATCCAGGTTCCCCAGCCAATTTTCGAACATACCTCAAATATACCGACATACTATCAGCGATGGGCGGCGGTCACGGCCTTCGGCGCTGCCTGAGGTCACGGCGGATTGATTGGCTTGTCGCCGCGCGCTGTTGCTATAGCCTCAAGGCATATTCGATGCGGATCGTGACCGATCAATCCGGCTTACGAACAAACACCGCCAACGGCTTGAAAGACAACGCGAATGGAAATCCACCCGTCGAAAGCTGCCGCGGCGCGCCGGTGCGCTGTTGCGGCGCTCTTCCTCATCCTGATCACCCTCAGTCCGAGGGCCGCGAACGCGGAGGGCTTCGCCAAGTACCAAAATGCCCAAATCTACCAGCTCGGCGGGTTGCTGTACTATCTCACGCACGAGAACAAGACCGCACGGCATCTGGGCCTGTCCTATATCACGGGGATATCCGACTTGCTCGTCCGGTTTTGTCCCGGCATCCAAGGGATGCGCGGCAGCTTCCTGGTGGATCGGGTCGTCTTCGCCGGGCGGCTCTACATTAAGGATTCCGAGAACCGTGTCGCATCCGGCGAGAAAGTCGGCGATCCCGGATTGGCGATGAATTCGTCGCAGTTCGTATCGAGCGTGATCCTGAAGCTGGTCGACGAGAACCGCGCCGCCGCCGCCGGACGGTGCGCAATTCCGGCCTTCGTCGGGGATTGGCGATTCAAAAGCACATTGTAGAACAGGTTTTAACGTCGGCCGCCGGGCGCCCGGTCCAGCGCCTACTCGATCAAGACGCTGTGCACCATGATATAGCGGACGGTCTCTCCGTCCTCCCCGAAGGGTATGAACAGGCGGGACCAGCGGCGGTATTTGGATTCGACGCTGGCGTTCACCACATGCGCCAGGGGCCGGCCCGTATCGCGCACATCGTGATAGTAGCCGAGCAAGGTTTTCGGATCGTCATACTCCAACTCCGAAAACAGCTTTCCGGTCCAGTCGCGGCCGTGCAGCTTTCCGATCGCCGACCCGTAGACGAGGTATTTCGCATCGTTGTCGCCGATCAATTCGACGAGATGAAGATGTCCCGGCCACCGCTCGAGGTCGTCCTCGGTATACGAGTCCCGCGTTGGCAGGCCTTTTGACGGCTTGATTCGGTTCCAAAACGCCAGGAATTCCTCATGGATTTCCGGCACGACGGTGAGCCAGTTGGTCCGGTGCGGAGAGATCGTATCCATGTCACTAAATCCTTGCGCCCATGCCGGGCGAAAAACAGCGGGTTGGCGTGAAGCGTCGTACAGATCGACCCTGCCTCGCCCCTCTTGACGTGACCGCTCGTTCGCTCTTCTCCGACAAGGGTCTTGGACGGAACATCGCGGCAATTCAACTAGGTTGATAATGCGGCGTAATTGCATCCAAAGGCAGCATGCACACCAAATACGCCCGTGATCAAGATCAGAACTCTCAAAAATTGCACTTTCACATCTATGAAACCATCACGCGTACCGGGAAGACGCGGTGCGCTATACTTTGAGCAAGCACGATCCACGCACTTTAACCGCACCTAGATTGGGAATGTCATGGACCTGAACTTGAAGAACAAAGCCGTCGTCGTAACCGGGGGCAACCGCGGCATCGGGCGCGGTATTGCATTGGCCTTCGCCGCCGAAGGCGCCGACGTCTCAATCGTCGGGCGCGATGAAGACGCGCTTGCCACCGTGAAGAGCGAGATCGAAACGCTGGGCGTCCGGGGACATGCGATCGCCGCGGACCTTTTCACCGCCGAAGGCTGCGCCCGCGCCGTCGACGAAACTGCGGAGACCTTTGGCCGCCTGGACGTGCTGGTGAACAACGCCTCCACCTCGGTCAGCGGGCAGCTTGAGACGCTGACCGACGACCAGTTGATGGAGCGTATCAACGGCAAGACGCTGGCCTATATGCGCTGCTGCCGGGCCGCCCTGCCCCATCTGCGAAAAGCCGGCGGCGGGCGCGTCGTCTGTATCGGCGGCGGCGCCGCGCGGAAGGCCGAAAAGGCGTCACTGCCGAGCGGACTCGGCAACGCGGCGATGACGAACTTCGTCAAACATTTCAGCCGGGACGTGGCGCCCGAGAACATCACCGTCAATGTGGTCCATCCGCCTTTCACCAAGACGGACCGCTACCCGGCCCGGCTGAAGGCGCGCGCCGAACAGCTGGGCGGCAGCTTGGAGGAGGCGGAAGCCAGTTTCGTCGCGATGTTCCCGATCGGCCGCATCGTCGAACCCGCCGACATCGCGCCGATGGTGCTGTTCCTCGCCTCGCCGCACGCCGCCGCAATCACCGGCGAGGCGATCAGCATCGACGGCGGGTCGATCAACGGCGTCTATTACTGAGCCGACATAAGAAACCGGGCCGCCCGATGTCGCGGCGGCCCGGCATTCTCTCGATATCGCTGCGGTGCGGCTTACTTCTTCAACAGCTTCACCATCTTCGAATACATCGTTGTCTGCTTCTTCAACAGGTCCCCGACCACGTCCGGACCGTGATACAGGATCAACTGGTTCCGCTTATTCATGATGTCGACGACGGCCTTTTCCTTCATGGCCTTCTGCCATCCCGCCGCCAGTTTCTTGACGACCGGCTCGGGCGTGCCGGCGGCCGCGGACACGGTGATGAACACCTCGGTGCCACCCGGATAGCCGAAGTCCTTCATGCTCCGAAGGTCCGGGAATTGGCCGAGCCGTTCCGCCGTCATGGCACCCAGCATCGTGATCGTGCCGGCCCGCGCATGCGGCGCGAAGGAGCCGCCGGACCAACCGAAATCGACATGACCGCCGAGCACCGCCGGCATGACGCCCGCGCCGCCCTTGACCGGCACGGGAATGATCTTGATCCCTTCGCGGTCGGCGATGAAGCCGGTTACCAGCCGGTCGAGTTGATAGAAGGACGCATATTTGAGCGGCCGCTTCTCTTTCTTCGCGGTCGCGATCATTTCCTCCAGTGTCTTGAACGGCGCGCCGGCCTTGGTGAAGATCGCTTCCTGGAATTGGCCGATGACGGCAATATGCCGAAGGTCTTCAGACTTGTAAGCGACTTTCTTAAGCTGCGGCTCAAGCGTATAGGTCGTCGACGTCGTGACGACGAAGGTGTAGCCGTCCGGCTTCGTCTTGGAGGTGTACAGCGCCGCGACGCCGCCGCCGGCGCCGGGCTTGTTCTGCACGAGGACCGGCTGGCCAAGGAGTTTGCCGAGCGGATCGGCCGCCGCGCGCGCCAGCGTGTCGGTGCCGCCGCCGGCGCGGTAGGCGACGATCATCGTGACCGCCTTGGTCGGGTACTCGGCCGCCATGACCGCGGCCGTCGGTCCGGCAATCGCCGCGCCGATGAGCGCCGCACCGAACAACGTATAACCAATGTTGGGGCGTTTCATTGTCAGTGTTCTCCCAAATTAATTGCAGATTTTCGCAAGCCCGGGCCTATCCCCGGTCAGTCGAGGTTGACGGCGGTCCGGGTTCGAACCGCGTCAGGTTCACGGAACTCAATCGGACGATTGAGAACGCCGCGAGCAACAGGAAAACGATAGCAATCGGGTGGTCGAGAAGTTTCGCTGCATTATTGTCGGTCAAAATCAACGATTGGCGCAAGCTGAGCTCCATCATCGGCCCCAGGATGAAGCCGACCAGGAAGGTCACGAACGAAAAGTCGAACTTCTTCATGAAGTAACCGACGAAGGCGAAGGACAGCATCAGATAGACGCTGAACATGCCGCCGCCTTCCACATACGCACCGACAATGCAGAGCAGCACGACGATCGGCGAAATCATCGTATCCGGGGCCTGGATGATGCGGGCGAAGAAGCGCTGACCGACGAAACCGATGACGAACAACAACAGCGCCGCCAGGATCATGCCGTTGTATATGCCGTAGACGATATTGGCGTCGTCCTTGAAGATCAGCGGTCCCGGCGTCAGGCCGTGCAGCAGGAATGCGCCCATCAACAGCGCCGTCGACAGGCTGCCGGGAACGCCGATGGCGAAGACGGGGATCAAGCTCGCCGGCACGGTCGCGTTGTCCGCGGCTTCCGCGGTCGCCACCCCTTCCAGCGCGCCCTTACCGAAGAGTTCCGGCCGCTTGGATCGCTTCCGCGCGACGGTGTAGGACAGGAAGGACGATATACTGGCGCCAAGCCCCGGCAGCAGTCCCAGGACGATGCCGATCGTGCTGGACCGGATGATCGTCGGCATGCACTCGCGGATTTCGCGCAGGCTGAGCTTCCGGTCGTCCTCGGACGCGCCATCGAACTTTTCGGCGGCCCGGGAATACCGGCCCCGCCAGCCTTGATCGATCTGCACCAGCATCTCGGACAAGGCCAGCGTGCCGATCGCAACGGCGAGCAGCGGGACACCGTCATACAGGTCGAGAAATCCGAAGGTCAGCCGCGGAATGCCCGTCTCGATATCGATGCCGGGCGACGCCACGAACAGGCCGAGGAAACCGGAGATGATCCCTTTCAGGAAAGAGTGCCCGGTGACGGCCGCGATGAAGGTGATCGCGAAAAGCAGGATCGCCGCCAGCTCCACCGGTCCGATCCCAAGCGCGATGTTGGCGAGCGGCGCGGCGACGACAATAAGCGTTATCGTCGCCAGCACGTCGCCGACCACAGACGCGAACAGCCCCATCTTCAGCGCTTTCTGGGACTTGCCTTGCTTGGTCAGCGGATAGCCGTCGATCGTGGTCACCACGGAGGACGGCTCGCCCGGCACATTGATCAGAATTGCCGACACCGCGCTTCCTGCGGCCCCGCCTTTGTTGATCCCGATCAGGAAGGAGATCGCGGAAAGCGGCGACATCGTGAAGGTAAAGGGCAGCGCGATGGCGAGCGCCGTGGCCCGGTTCATCCCCGGCAGCGCGCCGACCAGATAGCCGATAAAGACACCGAGCGCGATATGCGCGATCACCTCCAGTGTGAGGACATCGCCGAGGGTCGCGATCATGGCATCGAGCATCAAGATCCCCTACGGCAGCGGCGCGTTCAGCATCTTGGTGACGAAGAAGTAAATCACCAAAACGGGAACCACCGACATCGGCACGATCCGGACCAGGCTGCGCTCGCCCATGAACAGCATGAGCGCCGCCACCAGCACCGGCCCACCCCACACGAATCCCACGGCATGGATCAGGAAAACCGCCGCCAGGACGATACCGCAGGCGAGCAGGAAGAAGCCGAAATTCTCAAGCTTCAACGGCGCTTCCATGCCGTCGTAGGCGCGCGGCCGCAGGATGGCCCTGGCCAGCAACGCCGCACAGCCGATCGAAAAACCGGCCGCGATCAACGTGGGAAAGAAAAGCGGCGACACGCCACTCCACGTATCGCCGTCAGCCTCCGCCGGGATGATCACGAACAACATGAGAAGACCGACAAACAACAGGCCCGTGGCCATGCAGATGTCGGCGCGTCTCATGACGTGCGCTGGGAAAGCAATTGTCGCAAGCCGTTCATATCACCAACCACCCTCGCATTCATCCATGCCCAGTACCTACAAGGCACATATCGCGATCCTAGCATCAATCAAAACATCGGAACGAATTCTGCGGTAGAATGGCGGCCGCCGGGCGAACCAAACGATCCGTAAGAATACAAAACCAAAGCGCCGGCCGGGCGGGGAGACATGGGGAACGAACTTTACTTCGGCATTCAAACGAACGGCATAAAGCATGCGCATGGGGACCCGATGCCCGACGTGGACACACGCTTTGCGATGGTGAAGGACGCCGGCGTCTTCGACTATATCGACAAGACGCCGGATCCGGACCAGATCGAAGCCTTCCATACGTCCAGCGAAAAATACGGCCTGCCGGTGCGCGCCGGCGGCTGGTTCTACAGCCTGGGCGCGGACGAAGCCCTGCTGGAGAACAACCTGCGAATTGGCCGCGACCTCGGCTCGCTGGTGCACAACACCCAGATCAAGCTGAACCACGCGGACGGTCATGTGGTTACCGACGATGAAGTAACCGCCGCCTATCTTCATGCAGCCGAACTGGGGGAGAAATACGGCTGCACGCCCTGCTTCGAGGTGCATGTGAACATGTGGTCGGAAGATTTCCCGCGCGTGTCCAAGGTCGGCCGGATGGTCGAGGCGGCAGGCGTTGAATTCAACGTCACCCTTGACCATAGCCATGTCATTTTCAAGATGGACAACCCGGACGAACAGAAGATCTTCGGCACCGATGCCAAGATCGCATCCGGCGAATTGGTGCTCGACCCGTTCGCGCCGGGCAACGTGATCCAGGAATGGACCGACGCCGGCTGGATTCGCCACTGCCATGCCCGTGCGGCCATCCCCAACAACCCCAAGAACATCACCGGCAAACACCCCGACGGATCGGTTGGCCGCGGTATTCAGTACCCGTTCAAGAAACCCGCCCCGGGCGAATACCACACCGACTGGGACGAAAGCCTGCTGGAACCGTGGAAGGAAGGAATCCGCATTCTGCTGCGCCACCACGCGAAGGACCCCAAGGGAAAGCTCGGGCAAATCTCCACCGAATTCATCCCCGGAACCGATTATGGCGAAGGCTGCAAATACTCGCTGTTCGAGCAAGCCATTGCCTGCGTGGAATGGATGCGCGCCGAATGGGAAACGATCCGGTCGGCGTAGGTCCCCCAATCGACCGCGCCCGCATCACCCGCCATGCCCGGACTCACCGAAACCATTCTGAAGCTGCCGATCTTGAAAAGGCTCTACCCGAGCCTTCGCAAACGATGGGCCGAGGCTTTCTGGAAGGACGATTTCGCGGTCGTCCGCTCTCGGGGCGCGTTGTTCCTGGCGAACCACCGTAACTTCGTGGACCGGCAGATCGCCTTCTATGGCGACTACGAAGCGGCACAGACCGCGTATCTGACGGCGGCAATGGAAGAACACGGCTGCGACCTGTTTCTCGACATCGGTGCGAATATCGGGCTCTACAGCATTCGTGCGGCCACGGCCGGGCATGCGAAGCGGATCGTCGCGTTCGAGCCCGACCCGCGCAACCGCGACCAGTTCGCCGCGAATATTCTTATGAACGGGCTATCCGGCCGGATCGAGGTCGAGCCGATGGCCGTGTCCAACCGAAACGGCCCGGTTGGATTCTCCTTCTTTCCCGAAACGTCGACGGGGCAATCGCGCGTGGACGAAAGCGGCGGCACGGATAGGGTCGACGCGGTACGGATCGACGACGTCGTCGACCTGACAGGCGGCACCCTCTTCGCCAAAATCGACATCGAGGGCCACGAAGCCGCCGCCGTCGAAGGAATGGCGGATACCATCAAGGCCAACCGGGTCTTCCTGCAGGTAGAGTCCTTCCCTGAACAGTTAAAAACCCTGTCCAACCTGCTGACGGAACACGGCTTAACGCGCCGGCACAGCATCGGCGACGATCATTTCTTCGCGAATTTCTGAGCGATCTTAGGCGGGGATTACCGGCTCGCCCGCGGTGATGGACTTATGCATTAGCCGCCGCGACTCCGGCGGAAACGCGTTGCGGTGATGCATTGTGCACCGGTTGTCCCAAACCAGCAGGTCGCCGACCGCCCAGCGATGCTCCCATACGTATTTATCCTGGGAGCAATGCGCCCAGATTTCGTCCAGCAGCGCTTCGCTTTCGTCGAGGGGGAGGCCGACGACCGACGCATTGATCCGACGGCCCAGGTATAGACATTTCCGGCCGGTCACCGGATGCGCCCGCACGATCGGATGATGCACGCCGGGCGCCTGCGTCGGATCGGTCACGTCCGCGAACTCCCGCCGTTTCACGCCGTCGGACGTGTGCGTCTTCGCATGGTTGATCGATTTGCCCGCGATCCGCGCGGCGAGACCGTCCGGCAGGTCGTCGTAGGCCTGATACATGTTCATGAACGCCGTTTCCCCGCCGCGCTCCGGCACCTCGATGGCGTGAAGCAGGCTCGCCGATATCGGCTCTTCGGTGAAGGAACTGTCCGTATGCCAATACGCTTCGCCATCGCCGAGGGCGCCGCGCGGCGTGCCGTCGTCGTTGATAATGTTCGAGATGATGGTGATCTCGGTCGGCACCTGGTCCGGGTAATATTCCTTCCGCCCGAGGCCGAGCAGTTGATCCGCCGTCTTTCCGGGCGGGCCGAAAATCTCGCGCAGCCGCAGCAAGTCGTCGAAACTCAGCGACTGTTCCCGGAACAGCAGCACCAGATGCGTGGTATAGGCGTCTACGATGACCGCCCGGTCCGCGTCCGACACATCCCGCGACAGGTCGATGCCGGCGACTTCCGCGCCTAGTGAAGTGCCGGTTGGGATAGTCTCCATCGTTTCACCTCGCGTTCGGAACCGTCCCTACTCCGCCGTCATCGCCAGCGGCCGGTTCTTCAATTCCTGCAGCCGCGGCAGCACTTCCTTCGAGAACAGCGTGAGATTGGCGACCGTGTCCTCATGCCCCAGGTTGCCGCCCTGCCCCATCATCAACAGGTTGCCGAAGCCGCCGGTCAGATCGTAGAAGCGCGCGATCTGGTCGTAGACCTGGTCAGGCGTGCCGGCGAAGACGCTGCAGGCCTCGATGAAATCCTCCACCGAGGCGGTCTTCTGGTCGATCTTGCGCCCCTCCGGCGTTATCAGCGGCCGGTTTCCGGCGTTGGGTCCGGCGCGGATGGTTGCGATCTCCGCCGGTATCTTCTTGTAGCCCGGTGGGACGGAATACTGTTTCGCGACAACCGGGCTGGTCCGGATGTAGTCGGCAATCTCGTCGCCGCGGCGGAGGCCTTCTTCCTCGGTCTCGCCGACGCCCACGACGGCGCAATAGGCGAAGCGATCAAGCCCCGGCTCCCAGCCCGCCGCGCGCGCGTTGTCGCGATAGGCCTTGAACAGGTCCTTGGCGATGACGCCGGAGATCAGCGTCGCGATGACATGACGGTTCTCGGCGATGCGGGGCGCGCTGCTCGGGCTGGTCGCCGTCACCCAAACCGGCGGATGCGGATCCTGATACGGCCGCGGCCACACATTGACCTGTCGGTAGTGATAATTCTCGCTCTCCCAACTGAACGGCCCGTCGCGCGTGGTCAACGCCTTGAGCACCAAATCATGCGCCTCCCAGAAGCGTTCCATCTGCCCCACTGGCTTCGCGTTGGTCGGCGGAATCTCGTAGGGCGCGCCGCGCACCAGCCCCATGTCGAGCCGGCCGCGCGAAATGACGTCGATCATCGCCAGTTCCTCGGCCACCCGGACCGGATTCGGCCGGTTGGCGATGGGCACGCCGAGCGCCAACAGCCGGGCCCTCTTGGTGGTCCGCGCGAGGATGGCGAGCGGGATGGTGCAGGCCGGATTGACGCAGGTCGCGGTCGCATGATGCTCGTTGACCATGATGTCGAGGCCGATCTCGTCGCAGAGTTGCCACTCGTCGAAGAAGCGGTCGTACAAGTCGGCGCCGACGTGGGGATCGTAGAGTGAATTGGGGATGTTCACCCGTAGGGAGTCGCGACCGTCCCAGACATCGGGATACGGCAACTCGGAAAAATGATAAACCCGCATCAATTACTCTCCCTCAATCGTCGATAAAGTCGCGCACGATCTCCAGGCTCGCCGCCGCCTGCTCGATATGCGGAAAATGCCCTGCATCCGCCACCGTTTCGAACCGCGCACCGGGAATGCGCTCGGCATAGCCGCGGCCATAGTCCGGCGTCACGATGCCGTCACGTGCGCCCCAAAGGACAAGACTCGGTGTCGCGATGCGGTGCAGCCACCGCGCCAGCGCGGGGTTATGCATATAGGGCTTCCAGCCAAAATGCGTGAAGGCCTCGCGCGAGCGGACAACCGCCGTCAATGAGTCGTCGTCATAAGACATCAGGTCGGGTTGCCGGCCTTCAGGATTGGCCCATGTGCGAGCCGCCAGTTCGCCCGGTTCCGTGAAGTGAAAATCGGCGATGTCGCGCGTTGTCCGGTCGCCGATCTTGATGCCGAGCGCACCGATCAGCACCAGCCGGCCCAGCCGGCTGGTGCCGCGCACGGCGATCTCCGACGCGATCCACCCGCCGAAGGACGATCCGATCAGCGCGACATCGGAAAGGTCGAGTTGATCCATCAGATCGAGATAGAAATAGGCCAGGTCATCGACGCCGAGCCACCCTTCCGGCATTTCGGAATGCCCGAAACCCGGATGCCACGGCGCGATCACCTCATGGGTGGATGCCAGCGCGTTGAGAAACGCGTCTTCCGGGTCGAAGCCGTCGCCGGGATGCAGATACAACACCGGCCGGCCCGTCCCCTTGCGCCATAGATCGATCCCGACCCCGGAAACGTTCAATCTGTCCATTACGCGTCCTGATTACCCTTCAAGCTCTTGTTGCAACCAGAGTCCACCGTATTCCCGGACCCTGTCAAATGCGCCGGTTTTCCGTCATTCGGCCGGTCGTGGGATACTGCGGGATATCAGAATCCGATTTTCGACCGACGCATGAAGGGATTGCCATGACCATCGCCCGCACACTGGCTGAGTTTCTCACCGACACGACCTATGACGATCTTCCGACGCAGACCATCGACTACGCGTCCATGATCGTCGCCAGTACGCTCGCCAGCGCCGGCGCCGGGACGCAGATTGAATCGGCGACAATTATCCGGGACCTGGCCCGAGACCGCGGCGGCACGCCGGAAGCGTCGATCTGGTTCGACGGCGGCCCGAAACTGCCGGTCGCCGCTGCGGCGCGGGTCAATGCCGTCACGAGCGACGCCGCCGCCTCGGACGACAGTGATCTGCGCAATATCGTGCACAAGGGCACCCAGCTTACCGCCGCGTCGCTCGCCATGGCCGAACGGAATGGCGCGACCGGCAAGGACATCCTCGCCGCCATTGTTCTGGGATACGAGGGTGCAGGGCGAATCGGCGAGGCGATCACACCGGTCTACCTTCGCCAAGGCTTTCATGGCTGCCTCGTGGCGATCTTCGCCAGCACGGTGGCGGCGGGCCGGTTGCTCAATCTCGACCCCGGGCAGATGGCGAATGCACTCGCCTTGTCCGCAACATCAATGGGCGGCTTGCATGCCGCGGCGAACACAAGCGTGTCGCGCGAGTATCATGCGGGCCTGGCACAGGTGAACGGCATGGAAGCCGCGATGGCTGCGCAGAAAGGGTTCATTGCCGAGGAAACGATCTTCGAGGCGCATCACGGGTTCTGCGAAGTCTTCGGCGATACCGACGGCGCCAGCATCGTCCAAGATTTCGGCCGCGACTGGGATATCGTCACCGACATGGCGTTCAAGCTGGTGCCGGGCGGACACCCGCACCACAGTTTCGCCGAGGCAGCGGCGAATGCGGCGCGCGAAGGCGACATCAATGCCGACGAGATCGACGCTATCATCCTGTCCCGGCCCGGCACTTCAGTAATTTCCGGTCCCTTGCACCCGGAGAACCTGATCGACATGGCACACAGCCCGGCCTATTTCCTGGCTGCCGGGGCTGCCGACCGCGAGTTCACCTGGGCACATGCGACACCGGAGAAGATCGGCGATCCCGTGATCCATAAATTGATCGACAAGGTCCGGGTTGGCCCGGAACCGACCGAAGATGTGGAGGCCTATCGCCAGGGCGCCACGGTGACGATCGAAACGACAGACGGCCGGTCGGTGACCAACACGGTTTTCGTGCCCGCGGGCGCCGGCTGTTTGGGCGTCGACTGGTCCGCCATCGACGCGAAGTACCGCACGCTCGCGCCGCGTGCCCCGCTAACGCCGGAGCAGGTCGAAGCCAGCCTCGCCCTGTGTCACACATTCGTTGATCTTGCGGACGTTTCCGCGCTGATCGGCACGCTGCAATGAGGACGCCACTCGAGATTCCGAGAAAGTCATATTTGCAACTGCTTACGAGTCGTCTCTAATATGGCGACCGGGGACGCATGAATTGAGGATGCGTGACTGCGGTGCCGGAATTCCGGGAGGCTCCACAGCAAGCGACGACACACGGCCAACGCTAACGATAAGCATAATGGGCAATGGCGGTTTCGACTCCTGATTTAGCCGGCTTCAGCCGTTCCGTTGCCGGTCTTGTACGGACATTCTTTTTCTACCTGGTTCAACGCCGATGGTTCTTCATCGCGCTCGCCGTGGGCGCGATCATCATGAACCTTCCCCTGCCGGACGGGTTGAGCCGCGACGGCTTGATCGTCCTCACCATGTCGGTCGTCGCCACCATCCTGTTCATTACCGAACCGATACCGCTGCCGACCGTGGCGTTACTGATCATCGTCGGCCAGATTCTGTTGCTGGATCTGGAGTCGACGAAGGTCGCGAAGACCCTGATGAACGATTCCGTGCTGTTCATCATGGGGTCGCTCATGCTCGCGGTCGCGGTGGTTAAACAGAAGCTGGACAAACGCATCGCCTTTTTCATCGTGCGCATGACAGGCACGAAGACGTCGAATATCTGCGTCGGCATCGCCGCCGTTTGCGGCATTCTCGCGTCTTTCGTCGGCGAACACACGGTGGCCGCCATGATGTTGCCGGTCGGCCTGACGCTGATCACCCTGACGTCGGACGACCCGCGCGCGGTGCGCCGCCTCGCCGCCGTCATCCTGTTCTCGATCAGCTACGGCTGTTCGATCGCCGGAATTGGCACCCCATCGGGCGGCGCCCGGAACGCGATCATGATCGGCTATTGGCGGGAATTCTTCTTCGACCCGACCAATCCGGAAACCCGGCGCTTCCTCGTCGATTACGTAAGCTGGATGATCTACGCCTACCCGATGTTCCTGATCCAGCTTCCCTTCATGACGATGATCCTGCTGTTCACTTTCAAGCCGGAACACCGGAATCTGTCGCGCGCCGTCGTCAAGCTACGGGCGCAGATTCAGGAATCCGGCCCAATGAATACCCGGGATTGGATGACGATCATCCTATTCCTGATGATCCTGGTCGGCTGGATTTTCGGGTCCGACGCATTCGGCCTCGGTACCATCGCCATCCTCGGCGCCGCGGCCTTCCTGGTGGCGGGGCTTGTCGAGTGGGAGGATATGAATTCCGGCGTGAACTGGGGCGTCGTGCTGCTGTACGCCGCCGTCATCTCGCTCGGGGTCGAGATGAAAGAAACCGGCGCCGCCCGGTGGGTTGCCGTAAGTTTCATCGAGGTGCTGGCGCCCCTCGGCGTCGACCACGGAATCGGACTGTGGGCCGCGATATCCGCCCTGACTACGGCGGTGACGAATACCATGTCGAATGGTGCCGCGGTCGCGGTTTTGGGACCGCTGGTGCTCAACATCGCCGACGTTGCCGGTGAAAATCCGCTTGTAATTGGCTTTATTACCGCGATTTCCTCGTCATTCGCCTATCTTACGGTTGTCGGAACGCCCGCGTGCACTATCGTTTATGCATCGGGTTATTTAAAGACCTCCGACTTCCTCAAGGTAGGATGGCGGATGGTGATTATGTCGACCATCGTTCTATTGGTAGCGGCTGCGGTATACTGGCCACTTGTCGGACTCTGAAGCCGCGAGGAGGGGTCATGGCCGACGAAACGACTGCAAAACTATTCCGCTTTCTCGTCTGTATCGACGGAACGGAAGATTCCTACCGCGGCGCACATTACGCCGCGGATTACGGGCCCGAGCATGACATCTGCCTCTGCTATGTCCGCCCGATGGACCGGGGTCTCCGCAGCGGCGGCCTGAACGTCCGCATCGCACGCGAGAACATGCTCACCTGGGGCTTGGAACTGCCGGGCATCCAATACCTCAAAAAGGGCCGCGATATTCTGATCGAGCTCGGGGCCATGGGCCCCGATTGGGAAGAACAGGCGACCCATGTCGACGTCGAAGGCGACCCGCTCGGCGACAACAAGATCGAGTACATCGCCAAGAGCGGCAAGCGGATCATCCTGAAACTGAAGGTCGCCTTTAATATCCCCGACGGAATCATCGAACAGACCGAAGTGGCGCCCTACGATCTGATAATCGTCGGCGCGTCGGAACGCTGGCGCAAGCGCAAGACCATGTCTTTCTGGGACCCGGCGGTGGCGGAGAAAGTGGTCGATCATGCCCCCTGTCCGGTCCTGGTGGCACGCCATCTCGATGCCGAACGGGGTCATTTGCTCTGTACCGACGGATCGGAACACGCGAACGAAGCGCTGCGCAAAAATCTCTTCCTGGTGACGCACGGCAACGCGCCCGTGTCCATCATGACCGTAGCGGCGGATGTCGAAGGCGAGGAAGAAGCCACGGCCAACTTGACCGCGCTCCGCGATATCCTGACCGAGCAGAACATCACGGTGAAGGACAGCTACGTCCGCGTGGGTGACCCGGCGGAGAACATCACCGACGTCGGCGAAAACTATTCGGTGATCGTCGTCGCCGAGACCGCCAAATCACCGTGGCATCGGTTCTTCAAAAGCAGCGTTTCGACCGATGTGCTACAGAAATCGAACACGTCCGTGATGGTGGTGCGTTAACCCGCGATCGCCGCAGCCAGCGCCAACAGCTTTTCGTCCGAATTCGCCGGACCGATCAACGAAAGGCCGACCGGCGCCCCGTCTACGACGCCAAGCGGGAGCGAGACCTGCGGCAACCCGGCCCCGCCGGCGATGCAGGTAAGCAGCGAGATACGCGCACGCATGTCCCACATATCGCTTTGGCTCAACCCTTTGCGCGGCGCCGGTCCCGGCGCGGTCGGCAATGCAATCACGGTGCCGGGCGTAAGGATTGTGGCCATCCGGGCGCAATGCGCCTGCCGCATAGGCCCTACCGCCTCGACGTCGGCGTCCGAAATCGTGGCCGAATCGAAAAATCGCTGCGCTACGTCGAAGCCAAAGCGCGGATTTGTCGCGTCGACCCAAGCGGCGAAGGATTTCGTCGCCTCCCACGACTGCACCGTGCCCATCGCGGCGCGCCAGTCCTTCAGGTCCGTCGGACAAATCCGAACCGTTTCGGACGTTTCCGCCATCGACCGTACTGTCTCCAACGGGCCGGCCAGGGCAGCGGAAACCGCCTCCCCCGCCACGGCAAAGGCGTCCTCCGCCACGAGCAGCCGGAAAGATGGCGCCACCTCGACCGCGCTGCCGAACAGCACCGCGCCCACCCGCGCCAGGATCGACGGGTCGCGCGCGAACCAGCCGATGGTGTCGAAACTCGCCGACTGTTCGAGGATTCCTTCGAGCGGAATTCGGTTATGCGTCGGCCGCAGGCCATTGAGGCCGCAGAAGCTGGACGGGACACGCACCGATCCGCCGGTATCGCTGCCGAGCGCGAAATCCACCAGGCCGCCCGCAACAGCGGAGGCCGACCCGCTCGACGAGCCGCCGGGTACTCGGTCCGGCGCGGCCGGGTTCACCGGCGTGCCGTAATGCGCGTTGACCCCCAGGATGCCGCGCGTCAGTTCGTCTGTGATCGTCTTGCCGATCAGCGTCGCCCCAGCATCGAGCAGCTTCTGGACGACCGGCGCATGCGTGTCCGCGGGCTCATGCGTCCGCGCCCAATCCGGATTGCCGCCGCCGGTGACATGCCCGGCGATATCGAAGATATCCTTCGCGGCGAAACTCAGGCCGGCCAGCGGCCCGTCGGCCGCCCCCTTCACGTAAACCTGACTGCCGGGCACGAAGGCGTTGAGCGGATCGGACATGGCTTTTCCTTGCGTCTAACGCGACGCTCCGGCGGCCTAATCCTGCGGATAGCGCCAGGGCGTCTCCGGCTGGTCGGCCGCCTCGTCGAGCGTCCATTGCGGCAACGATAGCCCCTCCGCGACATCGGTAAAGACCATCTTCATGCGCGACCCGATGCCGACCCGTTTCAAAAGATCCGGCGGGGCGAACGCGCCATCCTCGGTGACGAGATTGCCCGCGACGCGCAACGCCTCCTCCGCGCTCGGCTTCCCCCGCTGGGTATCCAACTCGACGATCAGCGTCATGTACGGCACGCGGTCCTTGAAAGCCGGTTGGATCGGGTGGTGCACTTCGTTGTAGGAGTGCACTGCGCCTTTCGCCTCGACCGGCACCCATTCGGACTCCAGGCTGCCGCAATGATGGCAGGCTGCCCCCGGAGGATAGCGGATGATGCCGCAGTCGCTGCACTTCTGGAGATGGAAGTCATGCGCCGCCGCATGCTTGAAATACGCCAAATTCTCGATATCGAGTTCGCTGACCGTGAGCGTCATGCCGAGATAGTCGCCTGTTAGTCCTGACATTGTTCGTCCTCCCTCAGTCGCCACGCCGCATGACCATGGCCGAGCCGACCCCCGGCGTCGCCCATCCCATGTTGCAGGTCAGTTCCGGGTCCTTGACCGCCCGGCATCCACCCTCGCTGTAGTCATGGGTGTGCTGCCTTTTGCCGTCCGCCCCGACCGGGCACGAATCGTCCACCTCGCCACGCAGTTGCCGGACATTCTCGATGACCATGTTCATGCCGTGGGTATATCCCTCGCACAGATGCCCGCCGGCGGTGTTGTTCGGCCGCTTCCCGCCGAGTTCGATGATGCCGCTGCTGACATAGTCGCCACCCTCGCCCTTCTTGCAGAAACCGTAATCTTCGAGTTGCAGCATCGCGGTGAAAGTGAAGGCGTCGTAGGACCCTGTGATGTCGATGTCCTCGGGGCCGACCCCGGCGTTCTTCCACAGGATGTCCTTGGCGTAGTGTCCGGCCACGGTGGAGATCGGGCCGTGCTGGTAGTGCACTTCGGGCCGCGGCTTGCAGCAGCGGCCGACCACCGCGCGGATCAACGGCGCGCGGTGCGGGCTGTCCTTCGCCCGATCCGCGCGGGTGATGATGATCGCCGTCGCGTTGTCGGTTTCCACGCAGCAGTCGAGAAGATGCAACGGCTTGCAGATCATCCGGCTGCCGACCACGTCCTCCACCGTAAAGCGTTTCTTGTAATACGCCTTCGGATTGTTCGAGGCGTGCTTGCTGTGCGCCACCTTCACATGGGCAACCTGTTCCGGCGTCGTGCCGTAGTCGTACATGTGCCGCATGAAGGTGAAGCTGAATCGCTGTCCCGCGCTTTGCCAGCCGTAGGCGCGCTCGTGCAAGGCGTCGCCGGTGACGGGTACCGCCGACCGCGCGCCGGTGCCGCCGATCCGAACCTCGCTGTAGCCGTTCATCGACCGGAAGATCACCACCGCGTTGCACATCCCGGCCTCGATCACGCCGGTGGCGATACCGATCAGCGCCTCGGTCGACGACCCGCCGCCGTTCACGTCCATATAGAAATTCGGCCGGATGCCGAGATCGCCCGCGATGACCGGCGACGCTGTCGAATCGTTGCCGGAGTATGACAGCATGCCGTCGATGTCGTCCGGCGTCATGCCCGCATCCTTGATCGCGTTGCTGATCGCCCAGCAGGCGAGCGCCCGGGTCGTGCGACCCGAGCCGCGTGCATAGGTCGTCTCCCCGATACCCGTGATTGCGTATTGATCCTGCAGATGTTTCGGCGTGCTGGCGTCGATATCGCTGGTTTCTGCCATGTGATGTCCTCCCTCGCCGCCCGATGAACTGTCGGATAATCCTAACGAGACTAGGCCGATTTACCCAAATCGGCTCCCTCGGCACGGTTGGCGGGGACGGTACGGTTTGTTCTATTATCGGGCGTGATAGGAGGACACAGCCCCATGGCCACCGACACCCGCCGCCTCGACGGCACCGCCGATAATCCCGTCCGCGCCGACTTGCCCAGCGCCTGGTACGGCAAGGACCTCGTCGACGACACGTCCTGGATCTGGCAAATCGCGCCCGAGCATGTCGATGAGCTCGACGCCGCATTGCGCAAGTCCAAGGAGAAAGGATTAGCGGAGCAAGCGGTCACCAAGGACGATTTCGAAATCCCCGGTTTCAGGAAAGAAATCGACCGAATGATCCACGAGTTGGAATACGGCCGCGGTTTCGTGCTGATGCGGGGATTCCCGGTCGACCGCTACGACTATGCCGACTTGCGCCGCATCTATTGGGGTATCGGCGCCAATATCGGCTCGGCGGAATCGCAGAACATCAAGGGTGAGTTGATCCAGGAGATCACGGACCTTGGCTTCGACTACGGCAAGAGCGAGCATCGCGGCAGCATGTCGTCCGCCGAGTTGCGTCCGCATTGCGACCCGACCGACATCGTCGCGTTGCTCTGCCTCCGCACCGCCAAATCCGGCGGCGAAAGCAAGATCCGCAGCGCGATGACGGTCTACAACGAGGTGATGGACAAACATCCGGAATATCTGCCGATTCTGCATCGCGGATTTCACTACGAACTCGACGGCAAGGGACCGCGTGGCGAGCCCGACGAAGTGACGCACCGTATTCCGGTCTATAGCTGGCACCAGGGTTATCTCTCCAGCCGGTTCAATCAGAAAGCCTTGGAAACGGGTCACCAGAAAATCGGGCAACCGCTGACGCAGTTGGAACAGGCCGCCGTCGATTTCGTCGGCGAAACCGCGGTGCGCGAGGACGTGGAACTATCGATGACCTTCGAGCCCGGCGACATCCAATGGCTCAACAACTATGTGATGATGCATTCGCGGGCCGAATTCGATGACTACGACGACCCGGCGCAGCGCCGCTTGTTGCTGCGCCTGTGGCTGAACCATGCGGGCGCGCGGCCGCTCGACGACGAGTTCTGCAACCGCGTGTTGGCCGGCCCGCGCAAGGGCGTCATCCCACGCGACCCGACCTATCGTCCCGAAGAACTGAAGCGCCGCGCCTAGGGCACAACGGCGGATGACGCGGCCCAGCCCCATTTCGGATGCGTCGGCCTGGCGGGCGGACGACATGGCGGCGGACCGGCGCTGGGTTCGCAAGTTCGCGGATCGTGAAATCGATGCGCTGCTGCGCACCCTGACGATGACATCAAGCCGGGATTTCTGCGCCGATCCCCAATTCGAGATGCTGCCGGCGATGACAGACTGCACCGCCGAAATCCTCGAAGAGCTGGAGAATGGCCGAGGCTTCGTGCTGCTGCGCGGGTTTCCGATCGATGGGTTGAGCGACCGGGAAATTTACGCGCTCTATCGTATCCTCGGCGCCTATCTCGGCACGGTCATCACCCAGAACAAGCGCGGTGAGCGGATCGTCGAGATAACCGACCAGGGCGCGCAATACGGCCCTGGCGTCCGGGGATATACGACACGGGCTTACCTCAACCCCCATTGCGATGCCACCGATGTCGTCGCCCTGCTCTGCGTGCGCCCGGCGCGCGAGGGCGGCGAGAGCTGCATCGCCAGCGCGATGACGATCTATAACGAGATCCTGACAAACCATTCCAAGCATCTCGACGCGCTGTTCGACGGTTATCAGCACAACATGCGCGGCGAAGGTATTTCCGGCGATCCCGACGAGGTGACGACGAATGCCATCCCCGTCTTCAGCGAGTACGGCGGACGGTTGTCCTGTCATTTCAACCGGCGCCTTATCGTGCAGGGTGCGGATAAGACCGGACGGGAACTCGGCCCCGGTGTCATGGCCGCGTTGGACTGCGTCAACGACCTCGCCTTGCGCGACGACATCCGTCTGGACATGGAATTTCAACGCGGCGACGTGCAATTGCTGAACAATCACATGATCCTGCATTCCCGCCGCAGCTACGAAGATCACGACGAACCGGAATTGAAGCGGCGGCTGTTGCGGCTCTGGCTCAACGTTCCGAATGGACGCCCCCTCGCCCCCGACTATGCCGACCGGACGAATGGCGGTCCGCGTGGCGGCATGCCCGTCGCACCGGAGTTCCGCTAGCCTCCGCGCCGTCCTTCTGCGCCCTCGACACGCCATCCCACATCTGGAATCGTAGTTGAGGATCGTCATCGCAATTCAGGGAGCGCGTTGTGCAGAATCCGGTCATCGTTCGGCAACCGACGAAGGACGGAACACCCGTCGTGTTCGATTCCCCGCATAGCGGAACCCACTATCCCGACGATTTCGAGTACGCCGTTCCGCTTGCTACGCTGCGGAAGGGCGAAGATGCCTTCATCGACGACATTTTTTCCGCCGCGCCGGATCATGGCGCGACGTTGATCGCGGCGACCTTCGCCCGGATGTATATCGATCCCAACAGGGCCGCGACCGATCTCGACCCGGCCAGCATCGACGGCGCGTGGGACGGCACCATCGAGATGACCGACAAGGCGCGCGGCGGCGCCGGATTGATCCGCACCGTTTCCGTCGATGGCGCGACCCAGCTTTACGATCGGAAGCTCACGCCGGCAGAGATTCGGCATCGCATCGAGCACTATTGGAAACCGTATCACGCGGCCGTCGCGTCGGCACTGGACGCGGCCCATGACCGTTTCGGCGGCGTCTGGCATATCGATTGCCATTCGACGCCGGGCGTCTGGCCATCGGTCTACGAAAGGGCGGGCGAGCCGAACCCGAACGATTACACCCTCGGCGACCGGGACGGCACGACCGCCAGCGCCGAGTTCACCGAACTGGTCAGGGAAACGCTTGCCGGCCTCGGGTATCGTGTCGCCGTCAACGACGGACAGAAAGGCGTGGAACTGGTGCGCGCCTACAGCGATCCCGCGAAGAACCGCCACAGCCTGCAGATCGAAATCAACCGCCGGCTTTACATGGACGAGGAGAAGATTCGGAAGTCCGACGACTATGCGGGCCAACAGGCAGCGATGACCAAGCTGATCGAGACCGTCTGCGCCTATGCCCGCGAGCAGGTAGGTTAGCCTGCGCTAGTCCCGCGCGCCGTGCCGGTCGCCCGGCAGTTCATTGGGCCGCATTAGCCGGAAGGCGAAAAGCGTCAGCAGCATCAGGCCGGCGATCAGGCCGAAGGCCATGCTCCATCCGTGGGTCGACATCCCGCCCGCCATGTCGAGCGTCCAACCCACGACGAGCGGTCCGAAGAAGCCCCCGCCGTAGCCCAACATGGAATGCACCGCGAGGGTCGCGCCGCGCCGGTCGGGATCGGCATTTCCGGCCGTCCCGGCGGTGATCGACGAGGAATCGAGCCAGATCACCGCGCCATAGGCCAGGACCATGGCGACGGCGAGGCCATAGGTCAGCGTTCCGATGTAGCCGATCGTTCCCCCCAGAACCACAGAAAGCGTCAGCGCCACGGCGATCAACCGCCGCCGCCCGAAACGGATCGACGCCTCGTTGCCGACGATGCTGGCGCCGGTTCCCAATAGGGCCATCGCGGTTGCGACCACCGTCGGTGCGATCCAGATTTTTGCCTCACCGGTCTGCGCGGCGACATAGGCGAGGAAGGCGACGCTCCACCCGCGCAGGGCGTTCATTTCCCAGGTGTGGAAGCAATAGACGAAGGCATAGGCCATGGCCGACCGGTTGCGGAAGACCGGCCGGAAATCAAACAACGCCGCCTTCTCTTTCATCGCCGCGCCATCCGGCGTGCGGGACGGCGCAAAGACCCCGACGATCAATCCCGCCGCCAGCGCGCATCCGCCCGCCACCGCAAAGGCGCCCTGCCAGCCGGCGAAGGCCTGCACCAAATCGGCGAAAACGAAGGATAAGGCCCCGGCGATCCCGACCCCGGCCGCATGGCCGGCAACCGCGCGCGACATGAGACGGGCGTCGACCCGGTCCGCCAGGAGTTTCAGACCGGTCATATAGGTCCCAGCCCATCCGGCCCCGGCCAGCATCCGGCCCAGGACAGCGATCCAAAATCCGTCCGCGACGGCGAAAACACAGTGTCCAGCGGCGATCAGCGACACACCGCAAAGATAGACGCGCTTGGTATCGATCCGGTCGGTCAGGGTGACGAGAACCGGCACGGCGATCGTGTAAGCGAGATAGAACAGCCCGGTAATCCATCCTGCCTCGCTGTTATCGAGCCGCCAGAGCGTCATCATGCCGGGCAAAAGCGCGGGCCAGGTGTAGGCGCCGATCTGCGCCAGCACTTGAGCGGTACAGACCAGGGCAACGAGGCGGGCGGGCGAAATTCCAGCGCGATCGGCTGGCATCATCGATCATCCATAAAGGAACGTGGACGATGACCCTGGCAGCAAGGCCCAGTCGAAACAAGACTCTAGGGGAAAAAGCCGCGGCGGCGTCAGAGACGGCAGTCGTTACCGTAATACCACCATTTCTGAATGAAGCCCTTCCGGTCGATGGTGAACCGGGTCTCGCAGAACATGCCGACGACGACCGGGGTCTTGTATTCGAAGACCCGGCCCCCGTCCCGGAGGGCCAAGACCCCATCCGGCCGCCCCCAAATCGACACCAGTTGATGCGCGCCGCGGCCCTTCCAGCCATCGAGCCGCTGCTCGTAGCGCTCGAAGGACGGGCATCCGGCGACAAATAGGGCCAAAAATACGAATAATATCCGCATAACTCATTGTTTTCTGCGAATGAGTTTAAGCAATCGTTAAGCTGGAGTTTACTTTTGGTGTTACACTCTCTATCTAATATAGGCGAGTTATTCGTTGTCCGGTCGCCCCTTGTTTGGTCGCATGCGTCTTGTAATCACGTTGTGATAGTCAGACGTCCGCGCGTCTGACCTAGTTGCTTTCAGACAGAGTTTTGCTCGTTTCTCAGGTGCCGCCGGTGAGCGCAAACCGCAGTATCGACAGTACCGTTTTCGACTACGTTGTAAGGAAATTAGACTATGTCTACAGGAACCGTGAAATGGTTCAACCCTACCAAAGGGTACGGATTTATTGAGCCCGAAGATGGCGGCAAGGATGTGTTCGTGCACATTTCTGCCGTCGAGCGGGCAGGAATTGGCTCGCTATACGAAGGCCAGAAGCTCGAATTCGAAATCACGGAGGGCCGTAACGGCAAATCCTCCGCAGAAGATTTGAAGCTGCTCGACTAACGAGTACCGGCCGGAGCGTTTGCGTTGTATCGTTCCGGCCGGCTCTTCTTTACCGGCACAGGCGCCCGAATCTGTCTGCCGCAGATGTCAGCCGGGGTTATGCGCCATTGTGTTCACTGCTACGGGGTTAAACGTTGAAAGAAGAATTGATCGACTTTAGCGGCACGGTAATCGACAAATTGCCGAATGCGATGTTCAAGGTGCGGCTCGAGAATGGCCATGAAATCATCGCTCAGCCGAAAGGAAAGATGCGGAAGTTCCGCATCCGCGTGATGGTGGGCGACCGCGTTGACGTTGAAATGACGCCTTACGACCTGACCAAGGGTCGAATCACCTACCGCCACAAATAACGCGTATTTTGCTGCGACGGTCTTTCCGCGGCGCCGGCCCCGGCGGCGTATCCATGTATACGTGCCGTTAACCGCTTCTCCATTCCCTCTTCCTATTCTCTCCGCCTGAACCAACGGGCCGAGAGCCATGCAAATCCTGCGTGACACAGAGATGCCGCCGCATCACGGCATGTGGACCTATCGGGAAACCGCCTGGCCGCATCTGGTCTTCGGCGTGTTGCTTGCCGGACTTGCGCTTGGCTGCGCCGGCATACCCTTCCTAACCGAATTCGAGAACAATACCTTCGTCAAGTATCCGGCGGCCGCCGGCGCGGTGTTGTTCGGCCTCATCGCAATGATGGCGCTGCGTCTGTTTTACGCCAGCAGACGGCCCGAATGCTGGCAACTGCGCTGGTCGCCCGAGACGCTCTATATCCGGTTCCGCGCATACCACAATTACCGTTTTCCCGCCGACACCCCAAGCATCGTCGAACTCGACCGGCGCGAGATCAAATGGATCCGCCCGCGGCGGAAGGATTTGAATGCGCCCAATACCGAGGGAACCTGGTCGCAATGGTTCACAGTAAGACATCTCGAGTTCGCGCTGCGCCGGACCGATGCTGCCCCCCTCGCCGACGCCCTACGTGCGGAAGCCCAACAGCGCGACCACAAGCGGAGCCGCTTCAATCATTACCCGGTGACGCTGCACGACGATGCGATCCACGTCGAACTCCGGTCGCCCAAGAAAGCGCTGGCGACCCTGTCGCGCTACTATCCGACCACGCTGGCAATCGAGGCACCGGCGACCGCCTTCGAGGATATGACGAAAGCGGAAAAAGAGGATCACATCCTCGCGCTGGTCCAATCGGGAAACACCATCGCGGCGGTCAAGGCCGCACGCGCGGTCTACGGTTGCGATCTGACGACCGCAAAAAACCTCGTCGACGGCCTATCAACGCGCTAGGCGAAACCGGGTGAAGGGCCATCGCCCCGCTCACGTTAGCCCGGCCGATGACGCCGGGCCATTCTCTCTATCAAGTTGAATTTACATACTCTTTTTGCAATAAAATCGTCGTTAATTGACGCAGGCCCGTTGACACCCCGCGAGCGGCAACTTACCGTTTGCATACAAACAAGCGCAAAATGCGGTCCCGACATGCTGCGATAAACGGGACGCGACCCTCAAAATCGAATTACGACCGGCGCCCATCGCGGGTGGTCCACGCGCTGTTCGTATCAAATCGTCCGCAGGAGAGAAAATATGCTCAAACGGCTCCTCACGTGTTTCGTCTTTACCGCCTTCACGGTGGGCGCGGTTGCCACCGTCACGGTGAGTACGGTCTCCACCGCGTCCGCGCAGGTCAAAGACATCCGATGGGGCACGTCACGCGTTGGCTCGTCCGGCCATCGCGCCATCACCAATTTGGCGGAAATGCTCTCGCGCGAGATGAAATCTATCCGCGTCACCGTGCAGCCCACGCCCGGCGCCATCGTCACGGTGAAAGGGTATTCTACCGGACAGTTCGAGGGCTATTACGGCTCCGACGTCGCCTTTTATGAGCTGGCGAACAACATCAACCGCTTTAAAGGCTTCAAGAGCAAGATGAAGCGCCAGCCCGTGCAATCCTTCTGGATGTTCACCATCGAAATGGGCGTCGGCATTCATGCGCGCGACAAGGACAAGATCAAGAGTTGGAGCGATTTGTCCGGCAAACGAGTCTTCACGGGCCCGCGGCCGTGGGATACCCGCGCACAATTGGAGCGGGCTTTCACCGTCCTCGGCATCAAGCATGACTACCTCGAGGTCAGCATCAAGACCGCAGGATCGCTGCTTGAACAGGGCAACTATGTGGGTATCGGCGTTTACACGAACGCGGAAGCCACCACGGCGCCTTGGATCACCGAGGCATCGCTGCAAACGGACTGGGCCGCGCTCAACCCCAGCAGTGAGGAAATCGCCAAGCTGAAAAAGGCAGGGTTCAAGATTGCGGAACTCGACCCCGCCGTGTTCGGCAAGAAGAAAAATCACGTCCAGAAGGTTCAGATGCTGCCTTTCTACTATGGCGCCCATCTCGGCATGGAAGTGAACGAAGCCGATATGTACGGGATTCTGAAGACGATCGAGAAGAACGCCCAGGCGTTGGCCCAGGCCGACAAGGCGTTCAAACAAATCGCCACCGACATGCCGAAAATGCAGCGCCGCGGCGTCGAATCGGCGGTCAATCTGGTGGAGATCCATCCCGGACTCGCGAAATACATGCGCGAGAAAGGCGTTTGGGATTCTAAGTGGGATTCTCGGGTCGCCAAGGCGAAGTAATTTGACCCTAAAGAATCCGGTCAGGGCGGCGGCGCGTATTCAAACCGCCGCCCTGCCGCATTCCAAGGCGTAATTCAGCAATGTCCGAGCATCCCGAGACCCGGTCACCGGTTTTCGCCATCGCGGAAATCGGATTCTTCATCGTCGCCTTCTGCTTCTTCGTCTATCTCATACAGTATTACACGACGACCTTCGGCGGCCCGACGCTGCTGGCGTTCACGATGGTGCCGGTAACCTTCATCATCTTCACGCTGGATTCGCTACGGAAGAACGAGTTCTACCCAACCCTCGGCCCGGGATTGAACCTCGCGATCGCCACGATCTACATCGCGATCTGCTTGGTGGTGTCGATCTACATGTATGTGGAATTCGAAGAGCTGGGCACGGTCCGCGCCGGGTTCTGGGACCCGTTGGACATGGTATTGGGCGGCCTGATGGTCTTGCTGGTGATGGAATATGCGCGGAAACGCTACTTCGTGCTGTTCGTCCTTAACATCTTTCTGATGCTTTACGCGATGTACGGCTTCGTCGTACCGGGCATGTTCTATCATCCCGGCCTGGACTGGACCCGGGTACTCACCATGACGAGCCTCGAGGACACCACCGGTGTCTTTTCCGACCTGCCGCAACTCGCCCTCACCCTGATCGGCTCATTCGTGTTGGTCCTGGCCACCCTGCGATCGTTCGGCTGCATCGATTCCATCTTGCGGGGGTCGTCGCAGATCGCCGCGAAATCGCCGAGCGCCCTCCCGCAAACCGCCGTCGTCGGATCCTTCGGCGTCGCGGCGGTCAGCGGCAGCGGTGCCGCCAACGCGGTGACGACCGGCTCGGCCACGATCCCGGCCCTAATCAAAGCCGGTATGGCGCGGCCCGATGCGGCCGCCGTTGAGACGGCCTCCTCGCTCGGCGGACAGCTCATGCCGCCGATCATGGGAATCTCCGCCTTCCTCATGGCCGATTTCTTGGATCGCAGCTATTTCGACGTGGTGGCGCGCGGCTATGCGCCGGCGCTGATCTATTTCGCCGGGGTCTCGCTCGGTGTGTACCTGATCTCGGCGCGACATGGCGGCGTACGCAAGGTACCAGCGATCGAGACAATGCAACTGGCCGACTGGGTCAATGTTGGCGCGTTCGTCGGCGTCGTCGGAGGGCTGATCGTCCTAATGGCGGCGTTGCATCTGCCGCCGTTATTTGCCGCGCTCTATATCTTCGTCGCCATCGCGTCCGTCCTGTTCCTGCGCCACGTGGTTTCCGTGCTGCGCGCACCGGACCGGAACAGCCTGCGTGCCATCGGCAAGCCATTAGTGCGCTTTGTCGACAATTTCGCGTCAATGACCGCGGACCTGACGCTTTTGCTCGCGACCCTATCGATTCTGACCGCGGCCCTGGTCAATACCGGAGTCCCGACGAAGGTCGGCTTCATTCTCGTGGAGGCGGCGTCGGTGAACTTCGCCGCCATGGCGATCATGGCCTTCTTCTTCGGCGCCTTGCTCGGCATGGGGTTGCCGCCGGCCCCGACCTATATCCTAACCGCGCTGGTGATCGCACCGCACATGATCCAGGCGGGTGCGCATGCGTGGTCGGTGCATTTCTTTGCCTTCTTCCTCGCGGTCTGGGGCGAATTGACGCCACCGACATCGGTTGTCGCGGCGGTGACCTCGAAGATCGCGGATACATCCTTTTTCAAGACGCTGTGGCGGGCGATCCAGCTTTGTGTCGCCCTGTTCGTCTTAATGGTCGCCGTGTTCACCCGCCCCGGGCTGGTCCTCGAACCGGGCCTGACGCAATTCCTCATGATGGCACTGGTGCTGGCAGCCACCGCTGGCGCGACCTTCAGTCTGCAGGCCCGATTCAGCGACAACCGGAATGTCGACGTCGTCGCCCGCATCATCCTGGGCGCCTTCGCCATGGTGATCCTGTTCCATCCGGATTTGCGGATCGCAACGGCGGCCTGCGCGCCGGTGGCGCTGTTCATCGCGTATTGGCTGATTAAACGGCGGAAGCGGGAGATGGCCGGCGTCGCCGCCTGACGGTTTCTATGCCGGCGGATGAAGTTCGGGCAGCGTCTGAGTGAAGGTCCGGCGGCCGCGCTTGAAGCCATGCAGCGGCCGCGCAACCGTCGCGACCGCCTCGATCGGCGATTTCGCGTTCCACACCACCAGGTCAGCCGGGTTGCCGACGGCTATGCCGTAATTCTCGCGCCGCAGGATACGGGCGGGCCGCCGCGTGAGCATCTCGAAGCATTCCACCAGTTCCTCGTCCGCGCCGCGTTGCGTCACATTGGCATAGAGATTGGCCATGCGGGTCAGCGATCCGTCGCCGAAGGGCGTGAACGGGTTCAGGATATTGTTGCTGGATAGCGAGCAGTTCGCGCCACATTGCACCAGGGCATTGGCGTCGGCGACGCCGCGCATGACGCTGTGGTCCTGGTGACGGCCCGTGACGAAGAGATCGGTGGCCGGCAGAACCGTCACCGCAACCCCGGAATCGGCCAGACGCCGCCCCAACGCACGCAGCTCGTCCGGCGGCAAACAGGAATATTTGGCGCCATGCCCGATTGCGGTCCGCCCGCCCCAGCCGTATTTGTCCGCCAGGTCGCAGACAAGATGTATATCCATATCGTCGGTGGTGTAGCCGACATCCAGATGAATATCGACATCCACGTCGTACTCGCGCGCGAGGTCGAAGATGCGATTGATCTGTCCCGCATGGTCGGGGTCATAGCCCGGCGCGCCGCCGACGACCGTCGCTCCCTTTTTCAGGCATTCTTCGACGTTGACGTCCGCTTCAGGGACGTTGGTCCAGCCTTCCTGTGCGAAGGCGCAAAGCTCCAGATCGATCGCCCACCGGAAGTCCTCCGCCAGCTGCTGTAACGCCTCGAATCCGCGCAGTCCGACATTGGGATCGACCTCAACATGGGTACGCATATGCATCGTGCCGTTGGCGATGCATTGCTCCAGCGTCTTTTTCGCGCGGGCATAGACATCCTCGACCGTGAATTCGGACTTCACCGCGGCCACGCGCATCATATGGTCGGTGCCGCGGTTGGGTGACGGGGAACAACGGTCCGTAATGCGCGACTTGTCGAGATGGATATGCGTCTCGATCAGCCCTGCGGATACGAACCCGCCTTCGGCGTCCAATACCTCGGCGTCACCGGAGATCGATTTCGCGATTTCGACGATGCTGCCGTCCTCCACGCCGATGTCGCACGACGACAGGGCACCGCCGGAGTCGGCGATTTGCGCATTCTTCAAAATTAGATCGAGCGCCATCAAAAATCCCTTCAGTCTTATAAATTATGTGAATGCGGCAAGGAATCGGTGCCTATGGAATTATCGCCGTTAGTGCCCGCGACGCAATCAGCCGCCGGTTGGGAAAGTGCCAAAAAAAATTCGTTAAACGGGAAGTTAGCCGCTGAGCCGGCTACGCGCTCGCGCCGCCGTCGGGCCGTTGGATTTCGACACCCAATTCCGACATCAACAGCAGAAAGTCAGCATTGTTCTTGTCGTTGGTCCAAACCGTAAGCCGGCTGTAGTCGCGGCTCAGTTCGGTCGGGTGGACCGGGTTGCCGCCCGCAATGATCTGATAGGGGTGTTCCAGGGATTTCACGAGGAACAGAAGATGCTCGATCACGTCGCAACCGCTCTGCCCGGACAGGTCCAGGACGAACCCATACTTGCCGAGGGGTTCGACATTCCCTTCACTGAAAGCGATGGTTACTTCCGGCGTGCCCATGGCAGCGTCACCTCCCTGTCAATTTAGCATGACCCGTACCGTTAATCTTGCGCTTATTGCAGGGCCCAGCGGACGAATTCCAAAAAAGTAGGCCGAACACCGGGAGCGGCAATGGGTGTGCATCAGGAATTGTCGCGATGCGGAAAGGCAAAAACGAAGAGGCCGCGCAAATGGGAGGGGCTATGGGTGCGCGGCCTCTTCTGTAACTTCAACACCCCGATACTACGCCGGGCACGTCCAGCCAGCAGTGACCCCGGTCACAATCGTTAATTTTTCTAAATTTTTCCGTTCCTGCCTGGCAGAGGCGCTAATTCGCTCAAAAACTCTTGTTTTTCAACATTTTTGACCCCACGCAAAAACTAGCGCTTGAAACGGTCTTGAAACACAAAACCCAGAATCGCGAAATTCACGAGAAACAAACGCTCTCTAGAAAGGACGCTGTCTTCGCGCCCCAAGGGCGGGATGACGAGGCACCACACAGAAATGCCGTCACGAACATGCCGAGGGAAGAAACATGACCCGCCCGGATATCAAGATGCCCAACGCGATCATTGCCTCCAATGGCGCCGCCGACCCGCGATTGGCGGCGGTTCTTCCACTCAGTTCGTTGAAACCGACCCTTCCCCGACGGCGTTCCGCCAACACGGCCGCCGCCCGCTAAACCAATTCATCGATTAACAGGAGACTTCACATGACCATCGAGACGAAAAACCCCGAAACCCTCGCCCTGCACGCCGCATTCCGCAGCGACCCCGCGACCGGCGCCGTCGCAGTGCCGATCTATCAAACGACATCCTATCAATTCGACAGCACCGAGCATGCCAGCAAGCTGTTCGCCCTCGAAGAGCTGGGTAACGTCTACACGCGAATCATGAACCCGACGACCGACGTCCTAGAGCAGCGCGTCGCGGCCCTCGAGGGCGGTGCCGCCGCCCTCGCTGTCAGCTCCGGCCAAGCCGCCGAGGCGATCGCCATCCAGAACATCTGCCACGCGGGCGACAACATCGTCACCGGCACCGATCTCTATGGCGGCACCTGGAACCTGTTCAACAACACCTTCAAGACGATGGGCATCGAAGTTCGCTTCGTCGATCCGGCCGATCCCGAGAATTTCCGCCGCGCCACCGACGACCGAACCCGCGCCTATTTCGCCGAGACGGTACCGAATCCCAAACTCTGCGTCTTCCCGATCAAGGAAGTCGCCGATATCGGCCGCGAGCTCGGCGTGCCATTGATCGTCGACAATACCGCCGCCCCGCTGATCTGCCGTCCGTTCGATCATGGCGCGGCCGTCGTCGTGTACTCGACCACGAAATACATCGGCGGGCACGGCACCTCGATCGGCGGCTTGATCGTCGACGGCGGCAACTTCGACTGGGAAAAGCACGCGGACCGCTTTCCCATGCTGAACCAACCGGACCCGTCCTACCACGGCGCGGTCTGGACCGAGGCGGTCAAGCCGCTCGGCCCCATTGCGTATGTGCTGAAAGCGCGCGTTACACTGTTGCGCGACCTTGGCGCGGCGATGAGCCCGTTCAACGCCTTCCAGTTCATCCAGGGGTTGGAGACATTGCCGTTGCGCATCCGCGAGCATTGCCGAAACGCGCAAGCGGTCGCCGACTACCTCAAAGACCATCCGGCCGTGACGAAAGTCATCTTCGCCGGTGCGCATGAGGACAAGGAGCAGAGGCGCCGCGCCGATGCCTATCTCCAGGGCGGCTATGGCGGCCTCGTCGGCTTCGAGCTGAAGGGCGGACGCGAAGCCGGACGCGCCTTCATCGATGCCCTGGAGATGTTCTATCACGTCGCCAATATCGGCGATGCGCGGTCGCTCGCCATCCATCCGGCCTCGACCACGCATTCCCAGCTTGCGCCGGAAGAGCAACTGGCCACCGGGGTCAGCGAGGGATATGTGCGGCTGTCGGTCGGCATCGAGCATATCGATGACATTCTCAAGGATCTCGACCAGGCCCTTGAAGCGGCGGGAAAACTCGACCTCGCCGCATAATGCGCCGTTTCGGAGTGGGCGGATCGGGCGACACTGCCCGGTCCGCCGACCGATACCGTCGAATCGCCTCGGAAAGCGGAGTATAGGACATGGCGATCATCCTTCCGCAAGACCTGCCCGCCGCCGCCGTCCTGCGGCGCGAGGGGATTGACGTTGTCGATGCCGAAGACTTTAACGACCGACGTCAAGCACCCTTACGGATCGCAGTGCTCAACCTGATGCCCTGCAAGCCCACAACGGAAGTGCAACTCGCCCGGCGTTTGGGCGACACGGACCATACCGTAGCCCTCACTTTCTTTATCCCGGACAGCCACCAGCCGAAATCCACGGCAAGCGGCCATATCGACCGCTTCTACAAACGATGGCGCGAAATCCGGCATCGCCGCTTCGACGGCTTGATTATCACCGGCGCGCCGGTGGAAACGCTGCCCTTCGAAGCGGTGTCCTATTGGTCCGAACTGACCGAAATCTTCGACTGGGCGCAACGCAACGTCTTGCGGCACTACTACATCTGCTGGGCCGCGCAAGCGGCGCTGTACCATTTCCACGATGTGCCCAAGCACAATCTCCCAGCGAAACGCTTTGGCGTGTACGAGCAGCGGCTTCGCCGATCGGACCATCCCCTTTTCGACGGGATTAAGGGACCGATCCCGACACCGGTTTCGCGCCATTCCGAGACCCGTCAATCAGATATTCCCCGAAACGCCGGCGTGACTGTCCTGGCCGACTCCGCCGATGCTGGTCTCGCTCTTCTCGAAGACCAGGCCCGGCATACATTGCTGATGTTAAACCATCTGGAATACGACCCCGAGACTCTGCCCGCCGAGTACGAACGCGACCGGAACGCCGGCAAGGCTATCGCGCTACCCAAACACACGTTTCCCGGCGACGATGCAAAACTACAGCCAACAGAAACCTGGCGGACGCCCGCCCGCCGGTTCTTCGCGAACTGGCTCTCGGAAGTCCATGCAGCGTCAGAGGCTGCCCACCGGAACCGGCACCTGAGAATTCAACCGGCGGCCCGATCCATGCTGCCCGCGGTTCGACCAGGACCCAATGCAGCCATGGCCGACACCGTAAGCGGCTGCCTCGGACCTTGAAAGACGCCCGGCAACCTCATAGCGTGACGGGGGTTCATTCGACCATCCTCCGATACATCGCGTCCTCTCTGAACCGCCGGAACTCGCATGAAACTCTCGTTGTCCGTTCGTATCGCCGAGCCGCCGAAACAAAAAGATATCGCGGCCATCCCGATCGATGTGCTGGCACCGCGCGCGAAGGCGCTCGGCTTCGACGGCGTTTCCATGCGCGCCTCCGTACTGTCCGTCGACTCGTCCGCCGAGGATATCCGGCGGGTGCGGCAGCTGCTCGACGCATTGGACCTTTCTGTATCGATGGTCAGCGGCGACGTTCCCTTGGCCAGCAACGACGCCAACGCCACCCTGGCGCTGCGCAACATCACCCCGTATCTCGACCTGGCCGCGGGTGTGGGCAGCGGGATGGTCCGAGTCATGATGCATTCCGGCGAGGATATCGCGTTCGCGCAGCGCGCCGCCGACGAAGCCGCCGAACGGGGCCTTCGCCTGGTCCACCTCACCCATTGGGGAACGATGTTCGAAACGGTCGAGGAGTCCCTCGAAACACTGGCAGCGGTCGATCGCGATAACTTCGGCGTCGCCTTCGAACCCGCCAACCTTTTGGCCTGCGGCGGCGACTACGGTCCCGACGCGCTCGAACGGCTCGCACCGCGCCTATTCAATGTCTTCTACTCGACCGCCGTGCGCGACCCATCCTCGCCGATGACCTTCAACAGCCGGCGGCAAGGGCCGGTGCATATGCGGTTTACCGCGCTCAACGATCCGGACAGCATTCCCGCCGCCCCTTTGGTCGAGCGGCTACAAGAGACTGGCTATGACGGGTGGTTCACGGTCCATCAACCGTTGCGGGACAAGGAAGATGCGGACGAAGCGATGAGCGCCGCCGCCGATTTATTTCGAGGGCTGATTGCGAAAGCCTGACGGCAACCGAAGGCCCGTCAATCGCCGGCGCCGATTGGTTCGACGATCCGATGCTTGTTCTCTTCCTTCACTCGATTGGTGACCATCCGGTCATGCAGACCCGTGATGATCCCACTGCCGGTCTTCACGCACAAAAACGGAAATACCGCGTGAATCAGGCAGGCTATCGTTCCCAGTGCCATCGACGCGGCAAACATGCCCGCCGCAACGAAATGCTCGCCGTAGCTTTCGCCAACGGAGGCAGGATGTTCGGTGAAGAGAGTTTTCATGCTCATAGCGAAGGAAGATTACCCTAAAATTTCGGGATTTTATTTCTAAATTGACCATGTATTAGGGTTAATTGTAGATTATGATTCTACTATCTCTTAAATTATTAAAATCTTTCCCTAATGGATAACTTCGATCGCAAAATCCTTTCTCTTCTGCAGCAAGACGCCTCGCTATCCGTCGCCGAGGTCGCGGACCGTGTCGGGCTGTCCTCTACACCGTGCTGGCGACGCATCCAAAAACTCGAAGGCGAGGGTGTCATCAAGCAGCGTGTCGCCATCCTCGATCCCGAAAAGATCAACGTCGGCGTGACGGTCTTCGTCAGCATCCGGACGCAGCATCACAACATCGACTGGCTGGACCGCTTCTCGAAGGCGGTCGAGGACATCGACGAGGTCGTCGAGTTTTATCGCATGAGCGGCGACATCGACTATCTGCTGCGCATCGTCGTGCCGGACATCGCGGCCTATGACGCGGTCTACAAGCGGATCATCAGCGCGATCGATCTCAACGACGTGACATCGAGCTTCGCGATGGAATGCATCAAGCAGACGACGGCGCTGCCGCTACAATACGGCGACTGACGGAAAATTTTTGCCCTACCCCCGGCCAGCCCCTAAATAACTCGAAGAGACGGACGTAAACCCCCGGTCCCGGAGTCGGCGCGAACGCACCGCCACGGGCCGGCAACATCGGGATCGTGGGAGGCACATGGCGCGTTTCGCCAAAGTCGTTCTGTGCGTGGGGATCGCGGCCGCCGTTCACGGACTGGTTTGGCTGGCGACCGGCCGGTCCGTTCAGCCGCCGGAGATCGCCGGTCCGCTCGCGTCCCTGTCCTACACGCCTCCCTCCGTGGATTGGACCGATCGGGATACCGCCGCCGATGTCACGCGCATCGATCGCGACTTGGCGCGCCTCGCCCCGCTGACACACTCGATACGGACCTACAGTACGGCCGGCAGTATGGAAGCGATTCCATCCCTGGCGGCAAAACACGGATTGGATATAACGCTCGGCGCTTGGATCGGCCGCGACCGGGCGCGGAACGAAAGAGAAATAGCCGCCGCCCTTCGCGCGGCGAAGACGCATTCCAACATACGGGGCCTTGTCGTCGGCAACGAGAGCCTGCTGCGCGAGGATGTCTCGGCCACGGCGCTGATACGGCAACTGCAGGCGGTGCGAACGCGAACACGGCTGCCGCTGACGACCGCAGAACCCTGGCATGTTTGGCTTCAGTATCCGGCGTTGGCGGATGCGGTCGATTATATCTCGGTCCATATCCTGCCCTATTGGGAAGGGCTGCCGCCCGATCAGGCCGTCGCCTACGCCACCGCCATCTACGACCGGCTGCAGGGAGCCTTCCCCAACAAGAAGATCGTCATCGCCGAGTTCGGCTGGCCGAGCGGCGGTTATAACCGGGGAGCGGCACGCCCTGGTCCGTTGCAACAAGCGGACGTCATCCGGCGTTTCGTCGCCCAGGTACAGCATAGAGGGATCGACTACAACCTGATCGAAGCCTACGACCAGCCGTGGAAGACGGCGGAAGGCCGCGTCGGTCCGCATTGGGGCCTATTGTCCGCGGACGGACGGCAGAAGTTTCAACTTGCCGGCACCGTTACCACCGATCGGCGCGTCGCCCTGCCGCTAGCATTGTCTTTGGGCGCGATCATCTCGTTCCTCTTCCTGCTCACGAACCGCCACTCGGTGGCGCAGGGCGTGATGCTGGCCTCGGCCGCGAATGTCGTCGGCGGCGGCGCGGCGCTGGCGATCCTTTATCCCAACGGACAGTACCTGTCGGCCGGCGAGACGCTGTTCTGGCTTTTCGGCCTCGGGCTTCTTATTCCGCTAGCAGCGTTGAGTCTTGTACGCGCGGCTGAAATCGCCTGGGATCTTGCCGGTGCGGCGCCCCAACGGCTTGTGCATCCCGCAGCCTCGCCGCCGCAGGACGATCCACCGAAGGTGTCGATCCATATTCCGGCCTGCCGCGAACCGCCGGCGGTGCTCCGGGCGTGTTTGGATAGCATTGCCGCCTTGGACTATCCGGACTTCGAGGTACTCGTGGTCGTGAACAACACGCCGGACGCGGCGGCATGGAAACCGATCGAAGACCACTGCCGGGAATTGGGCGCACGCTTCCGGTTCATCAACCTGCCACATGTCGACGGATTCAAGGCAGGCGCCTTGAACGCCGCATTGGACCGGACGCATTCGGACGCCCGGGTGATCGCCGTGGTCGATGCGGACTATTGCGTCCGGCGCAACTGGCTGCGCGACCTCGTGCCGCATTTTCGGGACTCTGCCGTGACCCAAATCCAAGCCCCGCAGCATCACACCGACCGCCACGCCAATGCCATCCAACGCATGATGAACAGCGAGTATGCCGGGTTCTTCGACATCGGCATGGTCCACCGCAACGAGGCAAACGCCATCATTACGCATGGCACGATGCTATTGCTGCGGAAGGATGCCCTCATCGCGAATGGCGCATGGGCGACCGACACCATTGTCGAGGACACGGAACTGGGTTTGCGTTTGTTGGCCGAAGGCGGCGTCGCGCATTACACGACACGACGCTACGGCCAAGGTGTTCCGCCGGACGACACCGCGGCATACGCGACGCAACGTCAGCGCTGGGCCTACGGCGCGATGCAGATTCTCCGCAAACACTGGAGAGCCCTCCTGCCGTTCCGACGCGGCCTTTCCGGCGCCCAGAAATGGCAGTTCACCGCCGGTTGGCTCACATGGCTCTCCGACTCTGCCGCAACGGGGCTCGCCATCCTCAATCTCGCAGCGACGCCGCTCATCCTGCTCGGCCTTCTCGCCCTACCGCCCGCCGCCCTGGTCGTTCCGGTGTTCGCGGCCTCCCTCATCATGTTGCTGCACACCTGCCTGCTCTACTACCGGCGCGTGACCCGGTCACCGATCCGCATTGCGGCAGCCGCCGCCGCGGCGATGAGCCTGCAATTCACCGTGGCCCGTGCAGTCCTCGCCGGCTTGCGGGGACGGCCGCTTCCCTTCCGGCGCACGCCCAAGGGCGGCGCCGGCGGCGCAGCGCTGCAATTTTCGCAATTCGCCCGAGTTCTGCCGGAATGTATCCTGGCCACGTTGCTCGTGACCGCATCGGCACTGCTGCTCGCTAACAATCCTCACGATATCGCGGAACAAACGCAGTTTGCGCTGCTGCTGGCGGTTCAGGGCCTGCCCTTCTGTGCCACGGTGGCCCTCCGGTGCCTCGAAATCGGCATCCAAATCCGATCCGCCATTCGTCGGTCGGACAAGCCGGCGGCAATCATACGACGGCCGGCATTTGAGCGGGCGGTCGTTCGCAATCGCCGATGATGACTAAACCAATCCGACATCGCGGGTAGCCAATCGACCAAAGGACATTTCTATATGTCCTGCCGCTCGACCAAGTGTAGGAGAATACCGCCGAGCGCAGCCGGGTGGACAAATCCGATGCGGGCGCGTCGCGATCCCGGGCGACCGGCTTGATCGATCATGCGAAGCCCGGCACCCGCGAGAACCGACAGCGTCCGATCGATATCCCCCGTCTTGAGCGCGAGATGATGCAAGCCCGCCCCCCGGCGCTCGATAAACCGCGTGATAGCACCCTGATCCTGTTTCGTCGTGCCGGCATGTCCGTGCTCGATTTCCGCTTCATGCGCGGGGTCGAAATTCTGCAGAAACTCCAACTCGCAGTCGCCGATGGTGATAAACGCAACCCGAAGGCCGCCGACCACCTCGGGCGCCCGGTTCTGGTACACCACGCCGTATTTATCCGAGGTGAAACTTTCGACCACGGTGCGTACTTCCAGATCGGTCTGCTGACTTTCGATCACGAAACCCATCCGCTTCGAGAACAGCTCGACGGCGGCAAGATTGTCGGCCGAAGCCACGCCAAGATGATCGATCCGTTCGATTGGCCCGGCGGCGCCGTCGGGCGTATTCAACGGGCCGCCCAGCCGGGTTCGCACGCCCAACGTCACCGTCTCATCCAGGAGTATCTGCGGTTTGCCGTCCACCTTGCGGTCCGCGCTTCCGCCATTCACCGGTAGTCCCGCCGATTCGGCCCAACCTCGCGGGTCCTCACATGCGAACGAAACGTGGTGCAGTCCGGGATCGGCCGGCCCCTCAAGGAACGGATCGTCCGGATCGAATACCAATAGCGCGGCATCCCCGGCTGCGAAGGCCGGCACGGTGCGCCCGTTGTCCACTTCGACCGGCACCGCAGTCATGCCGAGAGAGTCGCCGAATATGGCCGCAACCGATTCTGGATCGCGCGCAGCCAACGCTACGTAGGAGAGGGTCGTCGGGTTCATGCTAACAGACTCATTTCCTCGATTATGGGCCGAAACGGGGATTCAAACGCCAAATGGACGGCAAAGCATGCCTAATCCTTCTTTGACCATATCCGCTTAACGGGTTAGCCGTGAAATTCTAACGATTCAACCGATCGAATACGATCGACTCGACAGCCAACCTGTTAACGATTTCAACCAATTGAAAGGCCCGCCCTTGCGGGCGCATCGATGGATTTATTACGACGTCCCTCGCCCCCGATCACGATGTTGGCGAGGGCCGGACATCGAGATTGACAAGCATCGCGGTCCTCCCTACCGTCTGACCGACAATTCTGGTGTAATGAATAATAAGTGCAACAACCACTAGGGGGGCGCGTGGCCAATCTCCTTGAGATTGAAGGGCTGCAAACGCAGTTCTTCACGTCGGCTGGAACCGTAAAGGCGGTCGACGGGATTTCGTACAACGTAGAAGAAGGCGAAACTGTCGCCGTCGTCGGTGAATCCGGCTGCGGCAAGTCGGTAAGCGCCTTGTCGATTCTCCGGCTCGTCGCCGATCCCCCAGGGAAGGTCGTCGGCGGCAGCATCAAGTTCCAGGGACGCGATCTGCTTCAATTGTCCGACGAGGATATGCGATCGGTTCGCGGAAACGACATCGCGATGATCTTCCAGGAACCGATGACGTCGTTGAACCCGGTGCTGACGATCGGTCTGCAGATCACCGAAACGCTGCAGCATCATCTCGGGATGAGCGAGGAAGAGTGTAACGCCCGCGCCGTCGAGTTGCTCGGCATGGTCGGCATCTCGGAACCGGACCGCCGGCTGTCGCAATACCCGCATCATCTGTCGGGTGGCATGCGGCAACGCGTGATGATCGCCATCGCGCTCGCCTGCGAGCCGAAGCTGATCATCGCCGACGAACCGACCACGGCGTTGGACGTGACGATTCAGGCGCAAATCCTGGAGCTGATGAAGGATCTGACCCGGCGCCTCGACGTTGCCCTGATCGTGATCACGCATAACCTTGGCGTCGTGGCTCGCTACGCGGACCGCGTAAACGT
Organism: Alphaproteobacteria bacterium; assembly: GCA_965228425.1. GTDB lineage: Bacteria > Pseudomonadota > Alphaproteobacteria > UBA8366 > UBA8366 > JAJFJD01. The sequence continues at coordinate 4,013,213 of OZ245815.1, forward strand.
CATGTATGCGGGCCGGATCATCGAGACGGGAACCGCCGAAGAGATTTATCACAATCCGAAACACCCCTACACGCTGGCGCTGTTGAAATCCGTGCCGCGGCTCGACCAGCCGCGCGCGGCCAAGCTGGACCCGGTCGAAGGCCAGCCGCCCGATTTAGCGCGACTGGGCAAAGACTGCCCGTTCCGGCCCCGCTGCCGGTTCGCAACCGATAAATGTGCGCAGGAGCGTCCGGAACTTCTCGAGGTTTCGTCCGGGCACTACTCCGCGTGCTGGGAAAAAGACAATCTAACCTCGGCTGGGAACCCCGTGTCATGAGTGAAGCAACCGCAATGCAATCGTCCGACGCCACCCCCGCCGCGCAGGGCGTGTTGGGCGACACCTTGATCGACGTCAAAAACCTCAAGATGCACTTTCCGGTGACCGAAGGGGTCATCATTCCGAAGGTCGTGGCCCATGTTAAAGCGGTCGACGGGATCAGCTTCGCCATCAAGAAAGGCGAGACGCTGGGCCTGGTCGGAGAGTCCGGCTGCGGCAAAACCACGACCGGCCGCTGCATCCTGCAGCTCGAAACCCCGACCGACGGCGAAATCCTGTATGAAGGGACAAACCTGAATACGCTGGATTCGAAGGCAATGGTTCCCTTCCGCCAGAAGATTCAGGTGATCTTCCAGGATCCGTACAGCTCGCTCAATCCGCGCATGAAGATCGGTGAAATTCTGTCCGAGCCGATGCGGGTGCACAACATCATTTCGGAACAGGCGGACCGCGATAAGCGGGTGCTCGATCTGCTCAACGTCTGCGGCCTGAGCCCGCGTTTTGCGGATCGGTATCCGCATGAAATGAGCGGCGGTCAGCGTCAGCGCGTCGGCATTGCCCGCGCCTTGGCGATGGACCCGGAATTCATCGTCTGCGACGAAGCCGTGTCGGCGCTCGACGTGTCGATCCAAGCGCAGGTCATCAACCTGTTGGAAGATCTGCGCGACGAGTTCGGCCTGACCTACCTGTTCATCTCACATGACCTTAGCGTCGTACGGCATCTCTGCCATCGCGTCGCGGTGATGTATCTGGGCAAGATGGTCGAATTGGCCGAGTGCGACGAGCTTTTCGACAACCCGATTCACCCGTACACCAAGGCGCTGCTGAATGCGGTGCCGATCCCGGATCCGACGCTTGAAGCGACCCGCGAGCATCAGATCATCAAGGGCGAAATTCCCAGCCCGATCAATCCGCCAAGCGGTTGCGTTTTCCATCCGCGCTGCGAGATGGCGGTGGAAAACTGCTCGAAAGGCGTGCCGGAGTTCCGGGAAATCAAGCCAGGCCATTGGGTGGCCTGTACCGAGGTCTGACCAGCGTCATAGCGTTCGAAGGAACGCTGGCAGACAGGTCCGGCGGAAACAAGAACAACATGCCGTCGGATCGTTACCGTTAGGCTTTACGCCCCTGTTTGTTCATTAATATGAATAGGTAGGTTGGGAGGATGACAACATTGAGACGGAGTTTGGCGACCGTTGCCGTGGCGCTGGGAAGTTCCCTCGCGTTCGGTGCGGTTTCCGGCGCGGCACTCGCAGAGACGCCCGTGCGGGGCGGCGTGTTGAGTTTCGTCGTCGGCAGCAAGATTCCGTCTTACGATGGGCATCAGGAAACCACGTTCGGCATGATCCATCCGATCCGGCCGTTCTATAGCCTGCTGCTGCGCGTCAATCCGGACAATCCGCAATCGCCCACCGATATCATCTGCGACCTTTGCGAAGGCAAATGGACAAAGAGCAACGGCGGCAAGACCTATACCTTCAAGATCAAAAGCGGCGTCACCTTTCACGACGGCAGTCCGCTTTCTTCGGCGGATCTGAAGGCGACGCTCGACAAGATCATATTCCCGCCCAAGGGCGTCCCGAGTTCACGGAAGGCCTGGTACACGCAGGTGGCAAGCGTCGAGGCGCCCAATGCCACCACGCTCGTCGTCAACTTGAAACGGCCGCTGCCCGCCCTCATCCCGGCGTTGGCATCGCCGTTCAACTTCGTCTATTCGAAAAAGGACATCGACGAGAACGGTTACGGCTGGCACAAGAAAAACGTGAACGGCACCGGCGCATTCCAATTCGTGCAGCATCAACCCGGGGCATTCGTCGAGGGCAAACGCTACGAAGGCTTCCATGTGGCCGGACAACCCTATCTCGACGGTTACAAGGCGATCTCGGCGCCGAAGATGTCGGTCCGCCTGCAGGCAATCCGCGGCGACCGTGCATCGATCGAATTCCGAGGGTTCCCGCCAAAGGCGCGGGACGATCTTGTCAAAGCGCTCGGGAAGAAGATCAAGGTCCAGGAAAGCAATTGGAACTGTCTGATGGGCACGAGCCCCAATCAGCGCAAGAAACAGTTCCAGGATGTGCGCGTTCGCCAGGCGCTGGGTTACGCACTCGACCGCTGGGGCGGATCGAATTACCTCGCGCGCATCGCCATCGTGAAAACGGTCGGCGGAATTGTCTTTCCGGGCCACACGCTCGAGGCCGCGCCGGCCGAACTTGCCAAACTTCCCGGATACGGCAAGGACCTGAAGGCCAGCCGCGCCACGGGCAAGAAACTGCTCGGCGACGCCGGCCAGTCCAACCTTAAGCTGACGCTTTGGAACCGCGCGGTCGACCAGCCCTACAAGGTCGTCGGCACGTGGCTCATCGATCAATGGCGTAAGGTCGGCATCAAGGCGGACCAAAAGGTCGTGCCGTCCGGACCCTGGTACGCCGGCCTTCGCAAGACGAAGGATTTCGACGTATCGATCGACTTCAACTGCCAAACGGTCATCAATCCGACGATCGACGTGTCGAAATGGCTGATCGATGCCGGCAACAACTATTCCGGCCATACGGATAGCAAGGTCGACGAGATGTATTTCGACATGCTCTACGAGACCGATCCGAAGGGCCAATACAAGAAGATGCGGACCTACGAAAACCACCTAATCGGGCAGGCCCACTACATCCCTGCCTTCTGGTGGTATAAAATCAATCCGCATCGCAGTTATGTTAAGGGCTGGAACATTGCACCCAGCCATTACCTGAACCAGGCGCTCGATCGGGTTTGGATCGATCCTAAACTACGATGAGCGCACGGTAGCTTAAAGAACGCCCGCCTATCCAAATCGTTGGATTCGAGGGCGAACCGCGGAGCAAAAAGTAAATGTACAAATATACGATCAAACGTATCTTGCTGATGTTTCCGACGCTGATCGGCGCAGCAATCCTGGTGTTCGGCCTCCTGCGGCTGATCCCGGGCGACGTCTGCGAGCTGCGCATGGCCGGCGAAGGGTCATTCGTGGATCCGGAGGCGATCAAGGCCTGTCAGGTAGATCTCGGCATGGATCAGCCGATTTTCCTCCAATTCTGGGACTTCATCTCAGGATTCTTCACGTTCAACCTGGGTAAGTCCATGTGGACCGGCCAGCAGATTACCCATGAAATCGGGTTGCGGTTCGAACTGTCGATGCAGGTTGCGATCATCGCGACCGTGGTCAGCGTCATCATTTCGATCCCGATGGGAACGATTTCCGCGATCAAGCAGAACACTTGGATCGACTATGTCGTGCGGACCTTCAGCATCGCCGGCATCGCAATGCCTTCCTTCTGGCTCGGCATTCTGATCATCCTCGGCCTGCTGATCACGACCCAGGCTTGGTTCGGCACCCCCTGGATGCCGCCCATCGAATATGTCGATCCATGGGAAGACCCACTCGGTAACCTTTCACAGCTTATATGGCCGGCACTGGCAACCGGGTATCGCTATTCCGCGGTAGCGACCCGTATGACCCGCTCGGCCCTGCTGGAAGTGTTGCGCGAAGATTACGTCCGGACGGCCCGGGCGAAGGGTCTCCTCGAGAAGATCATCATCAACCGGCATGCGCTGAAAAACGCCATGTTGCCGGTGGTGACCGTGATCGGCATCGAGTTCGCCTTCCTCATGGGCGGCCTAGTCGTGACCGAACAGGTGTTCAATCTGAATGGTCTCGGCAAGCTCTTCGTGGAATCGGTAACGAACCATGACTTCACCCTGACACAGGCACTGGTCATGCTCGTCGCCTTTATCTTCGTCGTCACCAATCTCGTGGTCGACATCTTCTATGCCTGGCTCGATCCTCGAATCCGGTACAGCTAGGGAGGAAATCTGAAATGAGTACAGTCGAAGAAACCCAAGCCCACGCTGATATCGAAGAGCTATTCGACAAAAGGTCGTGGGGCGAGCGCGCCATAGACATGACGCGCAAGAATCCGCTAGGTGCTATGGGCGGCCTCCTGGTGGTGCTGATGATCATTCTGGCGGTATTCGCGAACTATCTCACGCCGTTCCACCCGGAGGAGAACTCCTTCGAGCATATGCTGGTGCCGCCGGGTGCAGAGTTTTGGCTCGGCACCGATCAGTTCGGCCGCGACCTCTGGACACGGATCGTCTACGGCGCCCGTACCGCAATGTTCGTCGGCTTCGTCGCCGCATTCGTCGGTGCCTTCGTTGGGCTGGTGCTTGGTGTCGGCAGCGCCTATTTCGGCGGTAAGATCGACCTGATCTTCCAGCGCGTCATGGATGTGTTCATGGCCTTCCCGCTGATCATCATGGCGCTGGCCGTCGTCTCGATCTTCGGAACCGGAACGCAAAACGTGATCATCGCGATCACCATCCCGTTCATTCCCCGCTGTGCGCGGGTCGTGCGGTCGAATGCCCTCGCGATCCGCGAAATTCCGTATGTTGATGCGGCGCGCGCGATGGGGTTCAGCCATATGCGGATCATCTTGCGGCATATGGCGCCGAACGTGATGGCGCCCTTCCTGATCATGCTCACGGCCTTCGTCGGTCAGGCGATCCTGCTTGAGGCATCGCTCTCCTACCTCGGCCTCGGGGTCCAGGAACCGACACCGGCCTGGGGCCTGATGCTTCAGGGCGGCGCCGAGGAATATGCCGAAAGCGCACCGTGGGTTGCCGTTTTCCCGGGCTTGGCGATTACGCTCGCCGTCTTCGGGTTCAACCTATTCGGCGACGCGGTTCGGGATACCTTGGACCCAAGATTGCGTTCGCAATAAGCCAACGTTTAGGGCAAGATGCCTTAAAGTTGTACGGTGGCCGTCGCGTGCTAAACGCGGCGGCCCCGTCATGAGAGAGAACTAAATTCCCGCCCCATGCCCCCGGGGCTAACAGATGGCAGAACGGTATGTCAGTAGCCGAACACCTCGAACAACCGGAAACGTATCTGCGGCGCCCCTGGTACGAAGCGCTTTTCGATACGCTCAAGAAGCATCCTTTGGGCGCCTGTGGCGGCGTGATGGTTATTTCTCTCGCCTTGATGGCGGTCTTCGCGCAGTACATCGCGCCACACGATCCGGAAATCAATAATTTCCCGGCTATGCTGCAGCCCCCCGGCGGTGAGTATTGGTTGGGCACGGATCAGTTCGGACGGGATTTGCTGTCCCGTTGTATCTATGGTGCGCGTACGGCGCTATTCATCGGATTCATCGCGGCCGGCGTGGGCGCCACAACCGGGCTCGTAATCGGCGTCGCAAGCGCCTATTTCGGTGGTAAGGTCGATCTGGTCATCCAGCGTTTCATGGATGTCTTCATCGCCTTCCCGACGATCATCATCGCCCTGACCGTAGTGTCGGTCTTCGGATCGGAACTGCATCACGTCATCTTCGCGATCTGCCTGCCCTTCATTCCCGACGCCGCCCGGATCGTCCGGTCGAATGCGTTGGCAATCCGCGAAATACCTTATGTGGATGCGGCCCGGGCGTTGGGATTCGGACACGCGCGGATCATTCTGCGCCACATGGCGCCCAATGTCTTGGCGCCGTATTTGATCATTCTGACCGCGAATATCGGCCAAGCGATCCTGCTTGAAGCCTCGCTGTCCTACCTCGGCCTTGGTGTCCAGGAACCGACACCGGCCTGGGGCCTCATGCTGCAGGGCGGCGCCGAGGAATACGCGGAAAGCGCCCCGTGGGTCGCCGTCTTCCCGGGCCTCGCGATCACGTTGACCGTGTTCGGATTCAACCTGTTCGGCGACGGCGTGCGTGACGCGCTCGATCCTAGGCTGCGTACAGAGTAGACGACGGAACGATATGACGCTGCGGTGAAAGCCGCAGCGTCGTTCGTTTCAACAGCCGGTTCTGCGACGGGTCGAACGGATCCCGCCGGTGCAGCAGAAAACCGTTATCCCACATGATCAAATCGCCCATCTGCCAGTGGTGCGTATAGACGAATTGCGGCTGCGTGGCGTGCGCGTTCAATTCATCCAATAGTGCCCGCCCCTCCGCTGCCGGTAGTCCGTCGATACCGACCGATGTCGTCGGATCCAGGTAGAGCGACTTTCGCCCGGTCACAGGGTGCCGGTTGACCAGCGGATGGGTTACCGGGGGCGTCTTGCGCCGCAACTCCTCGGACATCGGTTTCTCGTCGTCATAGGTGGATTGCCGCGCGATATAGTCATATACCGCGCTCAGCCCCTCTATCCTCTGCTGCATGTCGCCGGGCAATGCATCATAGGCAAGTTGCAGATTGGCCCAGTGGGTGTTGGCCCCGTCGCGCGGCATCTCGACCATATACAGAATGCTGCCCGTGGCAGGGTCGGACACATAGGACTGGTCGGTGTGCCAATCCAGTTCGCCCGCGCCCAGCCCACCGATCGAGTTGCCGTGATAATCCTTCATGTTGGATATCTGCACGACCTCGGGCAGCGACGCCTGCCAATCGGTCCGGACGATGATATCCAACTCGCCGAACCGCCTGCTGAACGCAACGAGTTCGGCCTCCGACAGGGCCTGGCGGCGAAACACCAAGACGCCCTGGCTGCTCCACGCCGCCGCCAGTTCGTCGATGGACGCGTCGTCGATATCGGCCCAAAGATCGAGCCCGGTCACCTCGAAGGCGAAGTTGTCGTCGATCGGGGAAATCTTCATGGTCACGTTCTCTTGCTTCGTTGGGCATCGGTGCGCGATTATGCGGCTCACCGAAAAATACCAACAAATCGATTGAAAGACGATTCATGCCAACCGAGACCGAAGCCGCTGCCGCACCGCTCGCCGGTGTCAAAGTAGTTGATATCGCGAACTTTCTTGCGGGGCCCATCTCCTCGATGTTCCTGGCCGACTTCGGCGCGGACGTAACCAAGGTCGAGCGTCCGGAAACCGGCGACGAAATCCGATACTGGGGCAACAACAAGGACGGCGTCGGCTTGATGTACAAGCTGATCAACCGCAACAAACGGTCGGTCACGGCCGACCTGCGCACGCCGCTCGGGGTCGAGATCGTCAAACGCCTCATCAAGGACGCCGATATCGTCATTGAGAATTACCGCAAAGGCACGCTGGAAAAGTGGGGCCTCGGCTATGATGTGCTGAGCGAGATCAATCCGGGCCTGATCATGATTCGGCTCACCGGGTTCGGCCAGACCGGCCCCAACAGTCACCGCCCGGGATTCGGCACCCTCGCCGAGGGCTATGCCGGCTACGCCTACATTACCGGCTACCCGGGACAGCCGCCGTTGCTGCCCGGCTTCGGCTTGGCCGACGATACATCGGGCCTGATGGGCGCCTTCCTCGCCATGGTGGCCCTGCAAGAGAAGAACCGTTCCGGCAAAGGGCAGGTCGTCGACTTCGGAATTTATGAGCCGCTGTTCACGCTGCTCGGCCCGCAGGTGGTCGACTACGATCAGCTCGGGATCGTCCAGGAGCGGAACGGCAGCCGCCTGCCCTTCACCGCCCCCCGCAACACGTACCGCACCAAGGACGACAAGTGGGTTTCGATTTCCGGCAGCGCGCAATCGACGTTCGAGCGGATGTGCGACGCGTTGGGCATTCCCGACGTTCCGAAGGACCCGCGGTTTCTCGATAACCGGCTGCGCATCCAGAACTCGCCGGCGCTGGACGAAGCGCTGCAGACAGCGATCGAGAAGTTCGACCGCGAGGACCTGCTGGCGCTCTTCGAGAAATTCGACGCGACCGCCGCGCCCTGCAACAACATCAAGGAAATCTTCGAGGACGAACATTTCCAAGCGCGCGAGAATATCGTCGCGATCGACGACGAGGAGTTGGGCGGCCCGCTCCGCATGCAGAATGTGGTCGGAAAATTCTCGCGCACGCCCGGCAAGATTCATCATGCCGGCCCGATCCTGGGGTCGAGCAACCGGCAGGTGCTGATCGACGAATTGGGATTCGACGAAACGGAATTGAAAGAGGCCGGCTACAAGCTGGACTAGGGGAACCAATATCATGCTCGATTTGCCGAAGGCGGTAACCGTCGTCGAGGTCGGCCCGCGCGACGGCCTGCAATCACTCGATCATTGGGTCGAAACGGACGACAAGGTCGCCATGATCGATCGGTTGACCGACGCCGGCTTCCCCGTTATCGAGGTCACGAGCTTCACCCACCCGAGGGTGGTGCCGATGCTGCGCGACGCCGAAGAGGTGTTGGCCCGCATCAAACGGCGAGACGGCACCGTCTATCGCGCCCTCGTTCCGAACAAGCGCGGGGCCATCCGCGCCGTCGAGACCGATGTGGATGAAATCCTCGGGCTGATGACCGTCAGTGCCAGTTACCTGGCGAAGAACCAGAACATGACCCTCGACGAGGTGATCGAGGCCGGCGGCGATTGTTTCCGGGTCGCGGACGAGGCCGGGCGGGCCTTCATCATGGCCCTCGGCATGTCGCTGTTCTGTCCGTATGAGGGGATCATCCCGACCGAAAGCACCCTCGACTGCGTCGCACGATTGCGCAACGCCGGCATCCGGCGTTTCTATCTCGCCGCCAGCACGGGGATGGAAGAGCCCGTTCAGGTCAATACCTTGTTCAAGCAAGCGCATGACCGTTTCCCCGATTGCGAGTTCGGCTTCCATCTGCATGAAAAGATGGGCATGGCGCCCGCAAACCTGTTGGCGGCGCTCGATGCCGGGGTCACCATGGTCGAAGGGTCAATCTGCGGGATCGGCGGCGGCATCGCCTTCCCCGGCGGCGTCGGCTCGATCGGCAACCTGCCGACGGAAGACATCGTTCACTTTTTGAACGAGATGGAGATCGAGACGGGTATCCGCACCGAGGATGCCCTGACGGCGGCCCGGGACGTCGCGGCGTTGACCGGCATTCCCCTGAACAGCCGGCTCGGCACGGTCGGCATGCGTCAAGACGTCATCCGCAAGGGCGCCGAGAATCCCGCCGCCCATCCTGAGTGAGCCGTCCGACGAATATCGATGGATTTCGATTGCCAAACTTTGCGTCGATCGACCGTCGGTTGGATGGAAACGGGATATCCTCTGCCGAGGAGACCGCGGGCCTGCGCTCGCCGAGCGCGATGAGTTCCAGGCGCGGATAGACCAAATTTTCCCAGTCCCCGCCATCACAATGGGCTAATGCCTTAGCATAGGTTGCTTATGACGGTAACCTGGTAAGATTGTGCTGCATAATCGCATCAAGTCATTCGATAGATGAGGCGTAACTCTTTGGTATTTTTACATAGTTTTGGGATCGACGTGTCAAATTGCCGGCACATTTTCGAGCGGCATTTATCAAAGACGAGCCTTTCCACGTGGATCAGAAAATTTCACCAGAAACGGGTAGAAGGCGACATCATTTACGCGGTCCATAGTGCCGCCGCCAAGTTTCTCCCCAAATGGATTTTCGATCATGCCAACCTTGTAATACACCGCGGTGAAATCAAAGCTCGGCCCGCTGCTTCCGGGCGGGAAACGTTCCGGTGGGCGACGGAAATGGATGTTGATCGGCTCGTCGCACTGGGCATTGATCAAAAACAAATAACCTCGGCGTTCAAGAGCAGCTGCCGAATTGCTATCTGCGAACGCGACGGAAAAATTCTTGCGCATCACTGGATCGCAACCGATCGCCACGTCGAAGGCGGATGGCTGGCATTTCGTATTGGGTCTAATTGCTGCATGGGTACGTGGATCTGGGTCGCCCCCGAAGAACGCGGAAACGGCTTGGCCCAACGCTTAAGCATGTTCAAACGCAATCAAATGGCGGCAGAAGGATTTACGAGAACCGTTGGGCTAATCGACATTCGAAATAAAAGTTCCCATCGGTCGGCCGCCAAATTGGGGTCAAAACCGGTAGAGCGTCTCAGCTATATGCACATCCTTGGATTCACGATTCTGCGTCACGGCAAGTCGCGGCGGATCGGATTTTGGCATGCCGGGCGTCCCCTCGAGATTGACCTGAGTTAACACAAATCCTGTTTCCCCTGCTCTTCATGCGCGCAATCGTCATGACTGCGTAGCGCCATACCGGGACATCCGACCCGACCCTCGGCATGTCCGCTTGCCGGGACCGTGCGGGCATTGATCATCTCGGCGGCGACGTCCGTTCATGGCCAAAAGTCGACAATTCAGTCGGCCCGTTCGGATGGGTCGGGTTCGGATCAATCCCGATTGCGGTATGATGCATTGCGCCGCATTCCGGCGTTTGATTGACGCGCGGCGTAGCCGAGTGGAAGACACTGAGATGGTGCGAGGCGCTGGGCTTGTGCCGAACACTGGACACGATCGAAGAGGCGAAAACCGATGGCTGACAAAGACTCGAAATCCACCCCCAAGACGCGGATCGGGTCCGGCCACGGCCGAACCGATATCCTCACCATGCGGGGCACCGACACGCTGAACGATATCGTCGGCGTAAGGAGCTTCAGCGAAACCTTTTATTTCATCGTCACGGGGCGTTTTCCGAGCGCCGGCGAACGCACCTGTTTCGATGCCTGTATGACCGTCCTCATGGACCACGGCCTTACGCCCGGCGCATTGGTGTCCCGCTTCGTCGAGGATTCGGTGCCCGAGGACATGCAGGTGCCGATCGCCGCCGGGCTGCTGACCGTCGGCAACCGCCATGTCGGCACCATGTCAGGAGCCGGCAAATTGCTGGCCGAGGCGATCGCCGGCGACGAGGAGCCGACGGTGTGGGCGAAACGCACCGCCGAGCGCTTTCGCGCCGAGAAGAAGCACATCCCCGGATTCGGACATCGCCATTACAACCCGACCGATCCCCGCGCCCAGCGCCTGTTCGACGTCGCGCACGAGGCGGGCTGCGCCGGCCAGGGCATCGAACTGATCCATAATCTCTCCGAAGCGATCGACGAGGTGATGGGGCGGCACCTGACTCTCAACGTCACCGGCGCCATGGGCGCGGTGTTGACCGATATCGGCTGGCCGGTCGAAGCCATGCGGGGCGTCACCGTGGTCAGCCGCGCCGCCGGGTTGACCGGCCATATTTACGAGGAGAAACAGGAAGGGCTCACCCGTCCGCTGATGCGCCATGCCAATGAGGCCTTCAGCGTCGGCTGGGACGAGCAGGAGGATTAGGCCATGGCGGGCGCACTCGACGGCATTCGCGTCATCGAAATTGCCGGTTATATCAGCGGCCCCTATGCCGGCATGATGCTGGCCGATATGGGGGCAGAAGTCATCAAGATCGAGCCGCCCGAGCGCGGCGATCCGTTCCGGCGCTGGGGCAGCGGCCGCCTGAGCCCCAATTTCGAGGCGTTGAACCGCAACAAAAGGAGCGTCGCCCTCGACCTCAAATCCGAGAAGGGTCTGGCGAACGCGAAGAAGCTGCTGGCCGACGCCGATGTGCTGATCGACAACAATCGCGCCGGCGCGCTCAATCGGTTGGGGCTCGATTGGGAAACGCTGTCGGCCGAAAACTCACGGCTGATTTCTTGCTCGATCACAGGCTATGGCGAATCCGGCCCCTATCGGGACTGGCCGGGTTTCGACACGATCGGCCAGGCGATGGGCGGGCTATTGAGCCTGCTCACCGAGCGCGATGCGCCGCAGCCGATGGGCTATTCATTTTCCGATCATCTGGTCGGCTGGAATGCCTTCCAGGGCATCATGGGGGCCTTGTTCGCGCGGGAGAAATCCGGCCGCGGCCAACGTGTGGAAACCTCGCTGCTGGAAGCGACGGTGTCCGCCGTCGGCGAGAACGCGACCCGCTACTTCATGGACGACAGGGTGCCGGGCCGGGCGCTCCGAACTCACATCGCGCAGGTCTACGCCTTCGTCGGCAAGGATGGGCTGCCCTTCGTGATCCACATGTCTTCGGTTCCGCATTTCTGGAAATCGCTGACCGAAGTCGCCGGCCATCCCGAATGGCAGGAAGATCCGCGGTTCTCCGACTGGAAATTACGTCAATCCAATTACGATGCGCTGAAAGCGGAGTTGGACCGGGTATTCGCGACCGAGGACCGTGACGTCTGGCTCGATAAACTCCGCGCCGCCGACGTGCCCGTGGGTGCGCTTTACGATCTCGCCGAAGTGTTCGACGATCCGCAAGTGAAACATCTGGAAATGCGCCAAGACGTGCCACATGCCAATGGCGAGAAGGTGCCTTTGGTTCGGCCCGGCGTGCGCCTAAGCGATACCCCGCTCGAAATGCGCCGTGCCGCACCTGAGCTCGGTGCCGACAATAAGGCGCTTCTGGGTGAAGACGATTGAACCGCCGCGGATCGCCGCGACAACGCCCCGGGAATCCTCAAACTATCCGCTTTGGGGGACCGAGCTGACACAGTTCAGTTCGATGGCGACTTCCGATTTGAGCCAACCTGGGCTGTTCTGGCGACGACCGCAAATGTTTACACTTACGTGCGCACGATCGAGAGCGCCCGCCCGACACGTGCGGGACCTAGCAAATGGCAGTCGGCGTATCGATATAGCGGGTCGCATAGTAGAGGCGCGTGACCTGTCGATTGCGGCCGGTGACGGGTAAGAGAAGCCGGGCATAGTTGCGGCTGACGTTGCCGATCGTCTGCTTGATCTCATGGTACAAGGGCCGCTGCACCGTCTTGCAGGTTAAATATTCCAACGCACAACTTCGCGCGTGAAAGGGGTTGTGATATTCGCCCAATGCTTTGCCCGACCAATCACCGAACACGCGGCCCGGATGGTTGCAGAGGATAAAGTTCAGCGGATCTAAGTTGTCCACGTTGATCCACGATATCCACCTCATTTCATCAGGGGTGAATACACGCTGCGGTTCGAAGGAAACCATTGCCGGCGGCGCGCCAACACAGCTTTCTTGCCAGTAATCGAAAAGGTTCTGGACAATCGTCCGGGCGCCCGTTTCCGGCTCGGTCTCGCGCTTTGCAATTTCGTCGAGTGCTAACCTGGTGCGCTCCTGAGAAAAACCCGGGTGTTGTTCGACGAATGTCGTCGTCTGATTGCTCATCCCGACGGTCCCCCAATTTCTCGCTCATCGTAGCGAGCAACGCTTAGCAGGCCGAATTGCAAGTGTTGTTCACCTGCATCGGCAAACTATATGATCTGTAGAACTATCCTTTATACTGTTTAATATTATGAATTTTGTCAGAAATCTGAAGTGACATCAGTCGCATAATATAATATTCAACTATAAAATGAATTTATACTTTATAATTTACTCATTCCTATGAAAATTTTTGGGACGATCCTTTAGACAAACGTTATTCCTCGCCCTCTAATGGCAACGGAAAAGGCATGTCGCGATCTGCAACCGATGTCCGATCTGGGTCAAAAGCGCACCTTTAGTTGGTCTAGATTGATGTCCCTTCATGACCCGGAGCGGGCATAGAGCATGACCGCGAGATGGATGATACCTGGCGAAGCTTTGAAGTATTGAGAGGAGCTACGCTGTGTCATGGAATGCGGGTGGGAAAGCGACATTTGCGGCCCAAGCAGGCTTAATCTGACATTGCCGAAACGTTGGTTGCGCCTTGGCTAAGACCGCTTCACAATATTTGCTTGAACATGGGCCACATGGAAAACCCCGCATGAAAAATCGTTTCGGAATCCTCGCGGCCCTGCTTTTCGTCGGCCTGTTATGCGGCCTGCCGGCGCAGGCCCAACAGGCGGCCGGGCAAGTCGAGCGCCAGAAGGGCACGGCCAGCCGCACTACGGCCGATGGCACAACCAGCTTAGCGCAGGGCGGTCGCGTCTTTGTAGGAGATGAGATCCGCACCGGTCCGGGCGCGCGGCTACAAATTCGTTTCGACGACCAGTCGAAGCTGACCTTGGGCGAGAATGCACGTATCACCATTGGCGAGTTCGTCTATGCGCCTAGCGGCGACTCCAGCCAGGCGCTGACCATCGCGCGCGGTGTGTTTCGCTTTACCACCGGGCAAATTGGCAAGCTCGTGCCGCGCAACGTCGCCGTCACAACACCGGTGGCAATCATCGGCATCCGCGGCACTGTGTTCCTCGGTGGCGAACTGACCGTAGGCATGCCCCCCGGCCAGCCGCATTACGGCTTCCAGATCACCGAAGGCGCAATCGAGGTGACCTCGCCCGCCGGATCAGTGGTGCTTGACGAACCGGGCGAAGGCACCTTTCTGCCTCTCACCCGCGTCGCCGCACCGACTCCCGTCCGCCAATGGACGGAGGCGGAAGCCGCCGAGGCGCAGGCCGCCCTAGCGTTCTAATGGTCGAAACCAGACATTTGGTACCCATGCGGCGGCCACGTGCCGTTCCCGCCTGCACGAACGGCCTAGACCACGAATGAAAAGCCCGTCGCCGTCGATTTGACACCCTTTCCGGCGGAAAGGTTCTAGATGTGCCAATCGGAACCGCTATTCAAACATTTTGGAGTCCAAACCGATGACTGACCTTACCGTGCTCAAACCCGGAGGCACGCGCATACCGGATCACCCGCTGACGCCGGGAATTCGCGCTGGTGAGGTTCTTTGGCTCACTGCGTCGGCCCCGCTTGATCTTGATAGTGGCGCTCCTGTCGGTGGGGACATCGTTACCCAGGCCGAAAAGGTGTTCGACAACATGGAAACGCATCTCAAATTGGCGGGTGCTAGCCTGGATCGAGTGGTCCGCCTGACAAATTATCTGACGACCCAGGCCGATGTACCAGGCATGAATGAGGTCTATCGCCGTCGCCTCGCTGAACCGTTCCCGGCACGGGCCACGCTTATCGTGGCAGCGTTGGTGCACCCATCCTACCGTTTGGTAATTGATTGTGTAGCAGTGCTCGGTGATGGGCCACGGCACACATTGTAGCTGGCGTGCGCCCTTCGCATTTTATGCTTCGGCATAGATCACCGGTAACGTGACGAAGATCCGTAGCCTACAACCCAACTGTCTCCGAACGCCGTCGGTTGAAGACATTTTCCACTCCATCGTTCGAGGAAGAGCGTCGTGGCCCAATCATGTTTAGGGAGGGTCATAAGACCTATGGCTGTTATCCCCTCCTGAACCGGCTTGTTGGTAGGCGTGCGCCATGAGGACACGTCGTCTATCGGACAATGTCGTGTTGGGATGTGTTCGTCTTATCTCCGTTTCGAACCGGAGTTTTGCGCGGTCAGAACTTTGGGCGTCCTATCAGCATTGGAAGAGGAGCAAAAACTACTGTTTTTGGTCGCCAATCTGCGCCTAGACCGGCTATTCGGTTGGAGGAAACCGAGATGTCGGTTCCTGAGAGAACAAAAGAAGTTAAATATCGAAGCGGCTACTTCCGCTTCTAGCCAGAACAGCCCCGTCCGGAACCTGCGTTATACGGCATGCCCTGTTCGTCTTAATTTTGGTCTTTTATCCGCTACGTTCATACGAGAATGGATTGATCATGGGCGCGCTGCACGCCAAAATGGCCCGCCCCATTACGACAGAATATTGCGAGCTCCATAAGGTTCTCTCGGTGAACGACAAGCTATTGCTCGAGCATCACATCGGCGACCTATTGGAAGACCTCGATTATCCGCGCACACCCGGAAGCGCGACAGGCAACTGGTGGCGAGCGACGTGATCACCGCGCCCCACAACGCCGCTTTCAAAGGCGAACTCCGGAAGCGTCGGCAAGAGCGGTTGGCGAGGGGAATCTGGCAGGAGGACGACCGCAAGAACCGAATTTGGAGCGTCCTGTGACGGTGCAATGCGGGCTTGCCAAGCACATGAGCCTGGGATCACGACGCCACGCTAAAACGACGAGTTTTCAGACCTGGCGCAGGTGGGGCGGCTTGGGTGCCGCGTCGTCTGACGGCGTGTCGGACGCATCCGGCGGATCATCCGGCCCCTGGTCCTGTTGATCGTCGCCCTCATCGTCGTCGCCGATGTCGTGCAGGCGTTCCGCTTCGCGTCGCAGGCGCGTGAAGGACAGATAGGCGAACGGCAGCGTAACGAGATAGAGCACCGCGATCACGATCAGGGTCCGCCAAGGCGCACCCGCAAGACCGGCGACCAGCAAGCCGGCGGCGACCAGAACGAACATCACATAGTCCTGGGGCACCTTTAATTTCTTGAAGGAAAAGGTCGGGAGCTGGCTGACCATCAAAGCGCCGATCAGAGCGAGCCAGCTTCCCGCGACCAAGGGATGGCGCGCGACCGCGTCCCCGGCCTCGAAGCTGACGACCAGGGGCAATATCGCGAGGCCGGCCCCTGCGGGCGCCGGAACGCCCGTGAAATAATTGTAGGCGTACGGCGGCAACTTCCCGAGCGTCGTATTGAACCGCGCCAACCGTAGGGCGGCGCAGACCACGAAGAAAAGTGCCGCGATCCAGCCGGGGCCGTCGACGCTGCTGAGCGCCCAGACATAGATGACGACCGCGGGAGCGACCCCGAAGGCGATCACGTCGGACAGGGAGTCGAGTTCGGCGCCGAAATCGCTCGCCGACTTCAACAGGCGCGCCATCCGGCCGTCCAACGCATCGAGGACGGCGGCGACCAGGATCGCCACGACGGCGAACTCCCATTTTCCGTCAAAGGCGAAGCGGATCGCCGTGAACCCGGCGGACAAGGCCCCCACCGTGATGATATTGGGGATCATCTTGCTGACGGTTTGGCCCTTCAACCGGGGGACCCGTCGAAATCGGCGGCGTTTGAGCATCAGCGTATTTCTCCCTGCCGCGCGGTCTCGGCGCTGGTCAGATCGGCCAACACCGTCTCGCCGGCAATCGTAGTCTGGTCCGTCACGACAAGCGGCGCAACGCCCGTCGGCAGATAGATATCGACGCGGCTGCCGAACCGAATCATCCCGATCCGATCGCCCACCTGCAGCGATTGATCCGGCGACACCTCGCAGAGGATGCGCCGGGCGACCAATCCGGCAATCTGAACACAGGCGATGTCGCGGCCGTCGGGCATCGTCAGCCGCAGCGATTGCCGTTCGTTATGCTCGCTCGCCTTATCCAGCGACGCGTTGAAGAACTTGCCGGGCCGATAGGCCAGTTTGGCGATCCGCCCCGCCACCGGCGACCGGTTAACGTGACAATTGAAGACGTTCATGAAGACGCTGATCCGGGTCAGCGGTGTGTCTCCCATCTCAAGTTCGGGCGGGGGTGGCGCCTCGACGATCATCTGCACGACACCGTCGGCCGGGCTGATCACCAGACCCTCGCGGATCGGGGTGACCCGCGGCGGATCGCGGAAGAAATAAATGCACCACACGGTCAAGATACAGCCAAGGACGAACAGAGGCGTCCAGAAGAAGCCGAGCACCAGCGTCGCACCGGCAAATGCCGCGATGAACGGATACCCGGCCCGATGGATCGGCGGCAGTACCGGTTTCAATGTCTCGCGTAAGGTCGTCACGTAGCGGCGCTCCTCTCCCCCGTATCGGCCGACGCGTTTCTGATGACGCTCCGGCGCCCTTTCCGCGCCGCGCCCCGCAAGAGCGCGTAACCTACTGACTTGTCACAGTATCCGCGGCAACTCGGTAACAAAGTGTAAATGTTATGCCGGTTATATTGGGATGAATTGAACGGATTAAAGCCATTGCCGCGGCCCGATCGTCGCCTGCGCCGTCGCCGTCGAATCCCAAGGCTAAAATACGGGATTTGACGATTAGTAGATAAGACCCTGCATTTCATAATGTTAGAGCCCTTCATCAACTTCAGCTTTCGATATAGATCCATGGCCTTCCGGGTCTGGGCCACCGCTGAAGAAGCGCGGACAGGGTTCGCGTTTTTCGAAGGGCGTCTCGGGGTTCTGCCCTTTACCGGTGACGGATCGAATCGCCGGCAGAACACCCTGGCGGTCCTCGATTTGGCGAAACGGCTCACGGACTTCACCGTCGACCTTCCGGACGGATATGAAATTGTCGTTTCGGCGAAGTTGAAATCGGACGGGCCCGTCACACCGGCATGGGCCCTCGGCGAAGCGATCAGCCGCCTCGCGGACACCAAGCAACTCGTCGACATGATCGGGTCGCTGCAACCGGCCCGCCGTCTCCGCGACGCCCCGCATCATTCTTCTAACGCGCCTTAGACGTCGGCAGCGAGAAAACCTGGCCCGGGTAGATCAGATCCGGGTCTCGGATCTGATCCCGGTTTGCCCGATAAATGACGGAATAAAGGATGCCGTCGCCATAAGACCGCCGCGCGAGCCGCCACAGGCTGTTGCCGGGCTGCACCACGACGAACGTATCCCCTGCAAGTTCAGCGACCGGACGGGACCGCGTGAACGGCAGTTCTATACGTTGCGCGACCTTGCCGCTCACCAGTTGATCGATGCGCAAGGTGTATGTCCCCGCTGCAACCGGTCCGTCCGGGCGGAGCCGCCAGCTTCCATCTTCCCGCACCTCCGCTTCGCCGAGAATCTTATTGTCGAGATAGGCGCGCAAATGCGCGTTCGGTTCGCCCTTGCCGCCCAGCGTCAAATTGCCCTTTTCGTCGTAGTCGATCACCTGCAGACGGAGCGCGTCCGTCCCGACGCCCGGCCCCGGTTTCGGCTCTTGCAAAATCGTTGCTGGACCGGCCCCATCACGCGGCACCAGGACCGCAACCGGTGCTTCCGGCTGCGGCGCCGGTTTATCCGATGCCGATGGCGTCGGCGCAGAATTCGGCTCTGCCGAACGCCGGGCCGCTTGCCCTTGCGGTACCGGTTTCGACGACGCCGTCTCTTTGGGAACCATCAGAACGACAACCTTTTCCGACGCGGCGCTGCTGCCGTCCGGCCGTTCCGTGGAAATCGACAGGTTGGCATCGCCGGGGTCCAAGCGTCCTTCGGGTACCAGTACCCATTCTCCTTTGTCATTCGCCGTGGTTTCGCCGACCAGTTTTTCTCGATCGTAGATTTTGACCTTGCTGCCCGGTGCCGCGCGTCCCGCGATGACCGCTTCCCCGGCCGGCGTCACGCGCACCACGTCGAAGCTGGGTGCGGCGGCGGCTGGCTTCTCGTCCGTCTTCGCCGGCGACGGGGCTTCCGAAGGTGCCGTTCCCGGAGTCTCCGCCGTGGCCGACCGCGCCGTCTTGGCGGCGTCACCGGCAGAAGGAGTGCTCGTGGCGGAAGATGTGGACGTGGAGGAAGAGTCGGCCGGTGCGTTTGACGTTGTTTTCCGCTCGGCCTCGTCGACGGGCCAAGTGAAATACAGGATTGCGGCCAGCGCCAAGCCTACCGCGCACGCGCCTATCAGAACATTTCGGTTCACGCCGCCCCCAAAACCGATTTCTACACCATCATTTGTAGTATTCCATGCCCCGGGACGCAATGTTGCCTGCCGGACGGCTTTCCCAGTCGGCATCGCGTAATCGAGCTTGTTTTCTCCCGCGGTGCGTCTTAAACCCCTTTTTCATGGCAGATATCAAATCGGTTTGCGTCTACTGCGCATCGGCATCCGACGGCCCGGAAAGCCATCGGGCGGCGGCGGCACAACTCGGCACCGCCTTGGCGGAAAACGGCATTCGGCTCGTCTTCGGCGGCGGTCATGTCGGCCTCATGGGTATCGCGGCGGATGCGGCGCTTGCCGCCGGCGGCGAGGTAATCGGCGTTATCCCCGAATTCTTGCGGGACTGGGAAGTCGGCCATGACGGATGCGACGAATTGATCGTCACATCCTCGATGCACAGCCGGAAGCAGAAGATGGCGGAATTGTCCGACGGTTTCGCGATCCTGCCCGGCGGCCTCGGCACCCTGGACGAAGCCTTCGAGATCATTACATGGAAACAGCTTAAGCTGCATGACAAGCCGATTGTCATCGCCGACATCGACGGGTATTGGCAACCGTTCAAGTCGCTGTTGGATCATGTCGCGGATAACCGCTACATAACGCGTAATGATCCTTCCCTGATCCGATGGGCCGCATCCGTGCCGGAAATCATTCCGGCACTGCAGGGCAGCCCCGCCGAGCAACAATCCTTCGAGTCAAAAAAGGTCTGACCGCTCTATTTCGGGTCGGTGCAGACAAAAACCGCCCGGCGCTTCTTGAGCAACGGGCAATTGTTGAAATGCAAATCCTCGGTTCGGAATTTCACGGTGGAACCGGGTTCCTTGCAGAGGTCGCGCGCCGCGGCAGCCAGGCTTTCACGGGTCGTATTGTTGCCGTTGTAACAGACTCCGACGGCCTGCTGGTCAGGCCGGACGGAGACCTCCTTCGGGACGCCGGTTTTCGACGGCTCACCGACGACTTGCCAAAATGTGCCGCAGCCGCCCAACGCTGCCGTACTCAATAGGAGAGCGATACAGTCTCTACGTTGCATTGAAGGGTTATCGCATGATCGGTGAGCGGCGGGAAGAACGGGATTGGCCGACGGTCGCTACCGGCCCAGTTCCCGCATCGCATCGTCCAGACCCTGCAGGGTCAACGGGAACATCCGGTCTTCCATCAGGTCCTTCATAACGCGGATCGACTCATAGTAATCCCAGACATCCCGCGGTTGCGGATTCAGCCAGACGGCGCGCTCATAGATTCGCAGCACTCGCTCCATCCAGACATTGCCGGCCTCTTCGTTCCAGTGTTCGACGCTGCCGCCGGGATAGACGATTTCGTACGGGCTCATCGTTGCGTCGCCGACGAAGATGACCCGATAGTCCGACGGGTAGGTATGCAGGACCTCCCAGGTATCCAGCGTTTCGGTGTGCCGGCGGCGGTTGTCTTTCCACACCCGCTCGTACATGCAGTTGTGGAAATAGAAGAACTCGAGATGCTTGAATTCGCTGCGCGCGGCCGAGAATAACTCCTCGCAGACGCGGATGTGATCGTCCATCGATCCGCCGACATCGAGGAATAGCAACACCTTCACCGCGTTGCGGCGTTCCGGCACCATCTTGAGGTCGAGATAGCCGGCGTTGTTGGCGGTCGACTTGATCGTATCCGGCAGGTCGAGTTCCGTCGGCAAGCCCTGACGCGTGAACTTACGAAGTCGGCGCAGCGCGATCTTGATATTGCGCGTACCGATCTCGATCCGGTCGTCGAGATTTTTGAACTGCCGCTGGTCCCAGACCTTGACCGCGCGCCGGTGCCGCGATTCATGCTGGCCGATCCGCACACCCTCGGGATTGTAACCGTAGGCGCCGAAGGGCGAACGGCCGGCGGTGCCGATCATCTTGTTGCCGCCCTGATGCCTTTTCTTCTGTTCTTCCAGACGCTTTTTCAGCGTCTCCATTAATTTCTCCCATCCGCCCAGGGCCTCGATCTCGGCCATCTCTTCCTCGGTGAGATGAAGTTCGGCGAGCTTGCGCAGCCATTCTTCCGGGATGTCGACCTCGATCTCGCCTTCCGGCCGTTCCAGCCCCTTGAAGACATGGCCGAAAACCTGATCGAAGCGGTCCAGGTTGCGCTCGTCCTTCACCAGCGCGGACCGGCTGAGATAGTAGAACTTGTCGACACTATATTCCGCGCAGCCCTTCTCCATCGCGCCAATCAGGGTCAGATACTCCTTGATCGAAACCGGCACGCCGGCCGTGCGGAGTTCGAGGAAGAAGTTAAAGAACATCGATCGCTCCCGAGCCGGCCGAACGGCGCTAGTTGTTGCCCTGATCGCGCCGCGCCATGAAGGCCAGCCGTTCGAATAGCTGCACGTCCTGCTCGTTCTTGAGCAACGCGCCGTAAAGCGGCGGAATCATCTTGGACGGATCGTTGCTGCGCAGCGCATCCGCCGGAATGTCCTCGATCATCAGAAGCTTGAGCCAATCGAGTAACTCGGATGTCGACGGCCGCTTCTTCAATCCGGGCACCTCGCGGATGTCGTAAAAAACTTTCATCGCCTCGCGCACGAGCATGCCCTGTATGTCCGGATAGTGCACGTCGACGATATCCTTCATCGTGTCCTTATCCGGGAAGGCGATGTAATGGAAGAAGCAGCGGCGCAGAAAAGCGTCCGGCAATTCCTTTTCGTTGTTCGACGTGATGATGACGATCGGACGCTGCGATGCTTTGACCTGCTCGCGCGTCTCGTAGACGAAGAATTCCATCCGGTCGAGTTCGAGCAGCAGGTCGTTCGGAAACTCGATGTCCGCCTTGTCAATCTCGTCGATCAGCAGCACCGGGCGCTGATCGGAATCGAACGCTTCCCACAACTTGCCGCGCACGATGTAGTTCGAAATGTCGTGCACCTGTTCGTCGCCGAGCTGACTGTCCCGCAGCCGCCGCACGGCGTCGTACTCGTACAAGCCGTGCTGCGCTTTGGTAGTCGACTTGATGTGCCATTCGATCAGCGGTGCGTTGATCGCCTCGGCGACCTCATGCGCAAGGATCGTCTTTCCGGTGCCCGGCTCGCCCTTGATCAACAGCGGCCGTTCTAGGCTGATGGACGCATTCACCGCGACCATCAGGTCCTCGGTCGCAACGTATTTATCGGTTCCTTCAAAGCGCATGGATTGTCCTGATTTTCGTTGATTGCCGTGATTTGCGGGGGATTGTGCAGTGCGGCAAGAGTATGCCGACGCGGACTTTCGATCAAGTTGAAGCACGCCTGAAGGACCGGCCTCCCGGTTGGAGAACAGCGGGAAAATCGCGTAAGATCGCGGCCGTTCCCGAAATATGCCGGCGGGACGGGCCATACGGGCCGTACTGCCCGACATGTCGCGGAAAAAGCGGGTGATGGGGCCGTTTACAACTTTACAGACGCGCGGATACGCCGCATCTATGTGCCGCAAAAAATGCAGCATTCCCATGGATTGCTGCCAGACACCGTTACCATCAAGCCAGGAACGCCCGATCGGTCGACTTGATGGCGATTGCACCTTTGGCGAGTCGCTGCGTGCAATATCGATCAGATCATACGGGCACGACATCGTTAGACTGCTGGAGACCCATAGAAATGCCTGACAAGCCAGATATCATCTACACCATCGTCGACGAAGCGCCGGAATTGGCGAGCGGCTCCTTCCTGCCGATCATCCGGGCCTTCGTACGCACTTCGGGCATCTCCGTCGGCACGAAGGACATATCCCTGGCGGGCCGCATCCTGGCGCAATTCCCCGACCGCCTGACCGCCGAGCAACGCCAGCCCGACGACCTCTCCGAACTCGGCGAGATCGTCAAGACGCCAGAAGCCAACGTGATCAAGCTACCGAATATCAGCGCTTCGGTCCCGCAGCTGAAGGCGGCCGTCGCGGAACTGCAGTCGCAGGGTTACGCCCTGCCCGACTATCCCGACGATCCGCAGTCGGATGAAGAGCGCAAGATCCAAGCGGCCTACACCGTCGCGACGGGCAGCGCCGTGAATCCGGTTCTACGCGAAGGCAATTCGGACCGGCGCGCGCCGAATGCGGTCAAGGAATACGCCAAGAAGAACCCGCACCGGATGGGCAAGTGGTCGCCGAACTCCAAGACGCATGTCGCCTCGATGTCGGACAACGACTTCTTCGCCAACGAGAAATCCACGACCATCAGCGACGCGCAGGCAGGCGACGCCCGGATCGAGTTTGTCGCAGGTGATGGATCGGTTCAGGTGCTCAAGGACAATCATCCGTTGCAGCCGGGCGAAGTGGTCGATGCGACCTTCATGAGCGCCAAAGCGCTGCGCGGCTTCCTGATCGAACAAGTGGCCGATTCCAAGGCACAGGACGTGTTGTTTTCCATGCATGTCAAAGCGACCATGATGAAGGTGTCGGACCCGATCATTTTCGGCCATGCGGTCTATGCCTATTTCAAGGACGTCTTCGACAAGCACGCCGCGGCTTTGGACGAGGCCGGCGTCGACCCGGACGACGGCGTCGGCGACATGGTCGCGAAAATTCAGTCTCTGCCGGACGCCAAGCGCAGCGAGATCGAGGCCGACATAGAGGCGTGCCTGGCGGAACAGCCGGACATGTACATGGTGAATTCGGACCGCGGCATCACCAACCTGCATGTGCCGAGCGACGTCATCATCGATGCCTCCATGCCCGCGCTGATCCGCGACGGCGGCAAAGGCTGGGGCCCCGACAACGAACAGCACGACACCAAATGCGTGATCCCCGACCGCAGCTATGCCCCGGTCTACGCGGAAGCGATCGACTTCTTCAAGGAAAACGGCGCTTTTGATCCGTCAAAGCTGGGCACGGTCCCGAATGTGGGATTGATGGCGCAAAAGGCCGAGGAATACGGCTCGCATCCGCAAACCTTCAAGGCGCCGGCCAACGGTACGATGCGCGTGGTCGACGCCGCCGGCAACGTGATCCACGAGCATGCGGTCGAGACCGACGACATTTGGCGCATGTGCATGGTTAAGGACGCGCCGATCCGGGATTGGGTGCAGCTCGCCGTATCCCGGGCCCGCATAACCGGGGCACCGGCGGTGTTCTGGTTGAACAAGGACCGCGCCCATGACGCCCAGCTCATCACGAAGGTCGAAACCTATCTGAAAGACCACGACACCGACGGGCTCGACATCCACGTTATGGCACCCAAGGAAGCGACGCGTTTCTCGATGGAGCGGATGGCCAAGGGCGAAGACACCATCTCGGTCACCGGCAACGTGCTGCGCGACTACCTGACGGACCTGTTCCCGATCCTCGAATTGGGCACCAGCGCCAAAATGCTGTCCGTCGTGCCATTGATGAACGGCGGTGGTTTGTTCGAGACCGGCGCCGGTGGTTCCGCGCCGAAGCATGTGCAGCAATTCGTCGAAGAGGGTCACCTTCGGTGGGATTCACTGGGCGAGTTCTGCGCCCTCGCCGCCTCGCTGGAACACTTCGCCCGGTTTGCCGGCAATGCGAAGGCCCAGGTTCTTGCCGATACGCTCGACGCCGCGACGGCGAAATTCCTCGACACCAACAAATCGCCGAGCCGCAAGGTTGGGGAAATCGATACCCGGGGAAGCCATTTCTACTTAGCGCTCTACTGGGCGCAGGCGCTTGCCGCCCAGGACGCGGACGCCGATTTGAAATCCGAGTTCACGCCGATCGCGAAAGCGATGACCGACAACGAATCCAAGATCATGGACGAGTTGAACGCGGCGCAGGGGTCACCGGTGGACCTGGGCGGTTACTTCCACCAGGACCAGGACAAGCGCACCACCGCGATGCGGCCGAGCGCGACGCTGAACGACATCATCAAGTAGAAGAATGGTGCGGCGGGGCCGTCAGGCCCCGTTCATCGCCGCTTCGATCGCTGAGAGCGCCGCGTCCGCCGCGGCCCCGTCGGGACCGCCCGCCTGCGCCATGTCGGGGCGGCCGCCGCCGCCCTTGCCGCCGATCGCCGCCGACCCCGCGCGGACCAATTGCACCGCGTCGAAGCGTTCGACCAGATCGCCGGTCACGCCGACGACGAGCGATGCCTTGCCCTCGTTCACCGCAACCACCGCGACGACACCGGACTCGATCTGCTTTTTCAGGGTATCGACCAACGGCTTCAATTCCTTGGCCGGCACGCCGTCGAGCTTGCGCGTCGCCAACTTCACGCCGGCGATCTCCCGCGCCTCTTCGGGCGCCGCACTGCCGCCGCCGCCCGCCGCCAGTTTTTGGCGCAGGTCCGACACTTCGCGTTCCAGGTTCCGTCGCTCCTCCAGCAGGGCCGCGACCCGGCCGGGAACGTCGCCGGGCGCCGTGCGCAGCGCCGCCGCCGCATCGGCCAGAGCGTTCTCGCGCTCGGCGACGAACCGATAGGCCGCGTCGCCGGTCAACGCCTCGATCCGCCGCACGCCCGCCGCCACCGCGCTTTCACCAGTGATCTTAAAGAAGCCTATATCACCGGTGCGCCGCACATGGGTACCGCCGCACAGCTCGGTAGAGAAGTAAGGATCGCCTTCGCCCTCATCATGCGCCATCGAAACGACGCGCACCTCATCTCCGTATTTTTCGCCGAACAGCGCCAGCGCGCCCGCATCCACGGCCTCGTCGGGCGTCATGAGCCGCGTCCGCACATCGCCGTTCTGACGGATTCGGGCATTCACCTCGGATTCGATCGCGGCAATGTCCTCCGCCGTCATCGGCTTGGGGTGGCTGAAATCGAAGCGCATGTAATCGGGCGCCACGGACGACCCCTTCTGCGTCACGTGATCGCCCAGACGGCGGCGCAAGGCTTCGTGGGTTAGATGGGTGACGGAATGGTTGGCGCGCAGGCGACTGCGGCGCTCGCCGTCGACCCGCATCTCGACGGCCTCGCCGACGCGCAGCGTGCCGCGCGTGACCTTGCCCATGTGGATATGCATGTCGTCGAGCTTCTTCAGCGTATCCTCGACCGCGACTTCTGCCCCTTCCGCAGTAAAGAGGATTCCAGTGTCGCCCATCTGGCCGCCGGATTCGCCGTAAAACGGCGTCTGGTTGGCGACCACCGAGACCGCCTGCCCCGCCTCGGCGGACTCGGCCGGCGCGCCGTCGACGACCAACGCCGTCACGACGCCTTCCGCGCTCTCCGTCTCGTAGCCCAGGAACTCGGTCGCGCCGATCTCTTCCTTGAGGTCGAACCAGACCGCGTCGGTCGCCGCGTCGCCCGATCCGGCCCAGGCCTTCCGCGCCGCCGCACGCTGTTGCTCCATTGCCGTGTCGAAACCGTCGGTATCGACCGCCCGGCCCTGCCCGCGCAGGATGTCCTGCGTCAGGTCGAGCGGGAAGCCATAGGTGTCGTAGAGCTTAAAGGCGATATCACCGGGCAGCGCCTGGGCATCGCCAAGTTTGCCAGTTTCCTCCTCGAGCAACCGCAGGCCACGTCCCAACGTCTCCTTGAAGCGCGTCTCTTCGAGCTTGAGCGTTTCGGTAATCAGCGCCTCGGCGCGGGTCAATTCGCCGAAATGCTGGCCCATCTGACCCACGAGCGCGGGGACCAGCTTATGCATCAACGGCTCCTGGCATCCCAGCATGTGGGCATGCCGCATGCCGCGCCGCATGATCCGGCGCAACACATAGCCGCGTCCTTCGTTGGCCGGCAGCACGCCGTCGGCGATCAGGAAACTGCAGGCGCGCAGATGATCCGCGATGACGCGATGCGACACGCCGCGCTCGCCGTCCACCGGCGCGCCGCTCGCGTCGGCCGACGCCGCGATCAACGCCTGCATCAAATCCGTTTCGTAGTTGTCGTGATGACCTTGCAGGACCGCGGCGATCCGCTCGAGACCCATGCCGGTGTCGATCGACGGCTTGGGGAGGTCCACGCGCGTATCGGGATCGGTCTGCTCGTATTGCATGAACACGAGGTTCCAAATCTCGATGAACCGATCGCCGTCCTCGTCCGGGCTACCCGGCGGCCCGCCGGGAATCTTGGGCCCATGGTCGAAGAAGATCTCCGAACACGGTCCGCAGGGACCGGTATCGCCCATGGCCCAGAAATTGTCCGAGGTGGCGATGCGGATGATCTTGTCTTCGGGCAGGCCGGCAATCTTCTTCCAGAGCGCGGCCGCGTCGTCGTCCTCCGCGAAGACCGTGACGAGCAGCTTGTCTTCCGGCAGGCCGTATTCCTTGGTCACCAGGTTCCAGGCCAGCTCGATCGCCAATTCCTTGAAATAGTCGCCGAAGGAAAAGTTACCCAGCATCTCGAAAAACGTGTGATGCCGCGCCGTATACCCGACATTTTCCAGATCGTTATGCTTACCGCCCGCGCGCACACATTTCTGCGACGTGGTGGCGCGGTTGTAGTCGCGCTGCTCGGCGCCGGTGAAGACATTCTTGAATTGCACCATGCCCGCATTCGTGAACATCAGCGTGGGGTCGTTGCGCGGCACCAGCGGCGACGAATCGACCACCTCATGGCCATGCTTCCGGAAATACTCCAGGAAGGCGGTTCTGATCTCGTTGGTTGTGCTCATTGTCTTCCCATCACCCGTGGCAAACGGCTGAAAGTCCACCCTATTAGCGATATCCCGACCGTAGGCGCGGCGGGCTGACAGCGGTTGTACCCCGCGCCCCGGGGGCTGTCCAGCAACCCAACGGACAGGAAACCGCCGCAAAGGGACGGATGGAAATATTTAGGGGCCCCGCCCGCGACGTCAACGCGGACGGCCGGTCCCTTCCCAACAAGTGGGCCTGCCGGATCATGATCAGGGGCAAAAAAACTGCGGCGAAGGCCGAAACCAACGCCGCAGGCGGTTCGAGGGGAGGGAACCGCTTAATTCAGGCCGTGCCGAGGATTAGGCCTCGCCGGCCAGGGGAGCCTCGTCGTCGCCGGCGTCCGCATCATCGTCGGCGGTCGGGCCTTCGAGCATGGCCTCGGAGAGAATGCCCGCGCTCTCGCGGATGCGCCGCTCGATCTCATCCGTGATTTCCGGGTTTTCCTTGAAGAATGTCTTGGCGTTCTCGCGGCCCTGGCCGATCCGCTGATCGCCGTAGGAGAACCACGCGCCGGACTTGTCGACGATCCCGGCGTTGACGCCGAGGTCGAGCAATTCGCCCATCTTGGAGATACCCTCGCCATACATGATGTCGAACTCGACCACCTTGAACGGCGGCGAGACCTTGTTCTTCACCACCTTGACGCGGGTCTGGTTGCCCACCACCTCGTCCCGGTCCTTGATCTGGCCGATCCGTCGGATGTCGAGCCGGACGCTGGCGTAGAATTTCAATGCGTTGCCGCCGCTCGTCGTTTCCGGGCTGCCGAACATGACACCGATCTTCATGCGAATCTGGTTGATGAAGATGACCATCGTGTTCGACCGATTCATCGATCCGGTCAGCTTGCGAAGCGCCTGGCTCATCAGCCGCGCCTGCAGGCCGACATGGGTGTCGCCCATCTCGCCTTCCAACTCGGCACGCGGCACGAGGGCGGCGACCGAGTCGACCACCAGCACGTCGATCGCGCCCGAGCGGACCAGCGTGTCCGCAATCTCAAGCGCCTGTTCGCCGGCGTCGGGTTGCGAGATCAGCAGATCGTCGAGATTGACGCCGAGCTTCTTGGCGTAGGACGGGTCGAGCGCGTGTTCCGCGTCGATAAAGGCGCAGGTGCCGCCCTTCTTCTGGGCTTCGGCCAACACATGCAGCGCCAGTGTCGTCTTGCCCGAGCTTTCCGGTCCGTAAATCTCGACAACCCGCCCTTTGGGCAGGCCGCCGATACCCAGAGCGATGTCGAGGCCGAGCGATCCCGTGGGGACCGATTCAATCTCGACGGCCTGTTCCTGTTGGCCGAGCTTCATGATCGAGCCCTTACCGAAATTCCGCTCGATCTGCGTAAGGGCTGCGTCCAACGCTTTCTGTTTGTCCATGATGTCCTTTTCGACGAGGCGCAAGGCTGAATTCGACATGGTGCCGTCCTTCCCTTATTTCACAGGCCCCCGGCGGATGCAATGCGTCGGATATGTCGCGTGCGACCGTGTCTCCGATGCAATGGCGGGAAAGGAGCGGTGCAAAACCCGTGTCCACCCGGCCACCTTGGGGCGTCAATCCAGTGCCCTCATATGTACCAGTTTTGTTCTCCTGCGCAAGTTCTTTTTTTGTTCTCATTTGGACAACAAGCAAACCGTTGCCCGTCAAGGCCTTTTCTGCCCGGAGAACTGCGGATAGATGATTTTTTGCTACCGCGCCTGGCCCAGCATCTTCACGTGCTCGGCAGCTTCGCGGCCGGCGATTCGGCCGAAGGTCGCGCCGGCCATCAGGCCGGTGCCGCTGGCGTAGTTGTGGAAATACAGCCCGCCGACCATCTCCCCCGCCGCGTAGAGGCCGGGGATGGCCCGCTTGCCGGTGCGTTCCACCTCGGCCTTGGTGCTGACCTTGATGCCGCCGAAGGTGAAGGTGACGCCCGCGGTCACCGCATAGGCATCGTAGGGCGGCGTATCCAAGGGATTGGCCCAGTTGGATTTATTGATCGCCAGCCCCTCGGTGCAGCGGCCGTCATGCACGTTCGGATCGAACGGAATGTCGGTGCGGACCGAGTCGTTGAATTCCTTGACCGTCTGGATGAACCGCTCCGCGTTCACACCCTCCAGCTTGGGCGCCAATTCCTCGATTGTGTCCGCCGAGACCTTGGTGATTCGGCGGATGTGGTACTCGCTGCGCAGCAGATGGTTGACCTTCTGATCGAAGATCTGCCAGGCGAACATGCCGGGCTGCTGCAGGATTTCGCCGCCGTAGCGCGCATAGCAATAGCTGTGGAAATCTTCGCCCTCGTCGCGGAACCGCTCGCCGTTGGCGTTCACCACGATGCTGAACGGCACGTTATGCTTCTGGAACTGGTCGCCGATATCGAGATCGCCGTAGGGCGGCGCGTTCAGGTCCCAGGCCACCGCGTGGCAGCCGGACCAATGCCCGTAGGGCATGGCGCCGATGTCGAGCGCCATGTTGAGCCCTTCCCCGTTGTTGTATTCGGTGCCCCGCACCTTGGCGAGGTCCCAGCCGGGGCCGAGATAGCGGGCGCGCATCTCCTGGTTCGATTCGAAACCGCCGCAGGCCAGCACCACCGCCTTCGATTCCAGGCTCAGCACCTTGCCCTTGTGGCGGCAGCGCACGCCGTGGACGCCCCGGTCCTCGTCATACAACAGGTCGGTCGCCGTCGCCTCGTAAAGCACCTCGATGCCGGCCTTCGCCGCCGTATCGTGCAGCGTCTGGACCAGCTGCTCGCCCCCGCCGTTGATCCGCAGCGCCAGCCCGCCCCAGAACTTGAACTTGCCGTCCACCTTGAACGCCTGCCGTCCGGTCGCCGGAATAAGGTCGACGCCATGGGTGGTCATCCATTTCGCGGTGTCGAAGCTGTTGGTGACCAGCACCTCGATCAGGTCCGCGTCCGAGCGATACTGGGTCATGCGGAAGATGTCGTCGTAATACTGGTCGTGCGTGTAGGTGCCGAAATCGATGTTGTCCAAGTCCTCGTCGGCGAGGCTGGGGCACAGCTCCATCAGGTCGTCGACCCCGTTATAGGAGAACCGGAAGGCCCCGCCGGTGAAGGCCGAATTGCCGCCGCGCGAATCCTTGGGCGCGGTCTCCAGCATCAGCACCGACGCGCCGTTCTCCACCGCCGACAGGGCCGAACAAGTCGCGGCATTCCCCGCGCCGACCACGATGATATCAAATTCTTTTCCGACGACGTCCGCCATTGAAGAGGCCTCTTTCTCTGGTTGCGGAAACCCGGCGTTCCGCACGCGCTTAACCGTTGATACCCCTTATACAAACGATCCGCGAATGCCGGCAAATCCCGGCCGGATCACGCCGCCGGGACTTAGATGCGTTTCATGAATAGCGGTACTCGACCGCACGGATTACAACGCGGTACACTTTCCCAATCCGGACGGCGACTACCCGACGATGGTTGCCCGACTCATCGAGGCGTTTTCGTCGCTCACTCCTCACTCGCCCGTCCGGCCACGATTCCATCGACGCCATTCTGCGACGGCACGGCGCCTTCATATAAATACATTCCCATCACCAGGGGTTCGACATGAGCACTGAGACACCGAAACGCATCGCCATCCTCGGCTTCAGCCTGGAGACCAACCGTTTCGCCCCGCCCTGCGGCGAGGCCGAGTTCCGCGACCGCGGCCTGTTTTACGGCGAAGAGATCACCGAAGACGCCCGCCGCCCGGCGCCGGTGATCAACGGCGGCATCTGCGGCTTCTTCAAGGTGATGGACGCGCACGGCCCGTGGGAGCCGGTGCCGATCGCCTTCGCCAGCGCCCATCCGAACGGCCCGGCGGAAAAGTCATTCTTCGACGGACTTCTGCAATCCATGCGCGACGGTCTTGAGAACGCGGGCGACCTGGACGGCGTCTATGTCTGCGAACACGGCGCGGGCTTGGCCGAGGGCAACGAGGACCCTGACGGCGAAGTGTTCGCCCTGGTGCGCGGCATCGTCGGCCCCGATGTGCCGGTGATCGCGACGCTGGACCTGCACGCCAACGTCTCCGAGCGCATGGTGAGCGAACCCGACGTGCTGATCTCCTATATCACCAACCCGCATGTGGATGCCTTCGAGCGCGGCGAGGAAGCAGCGCATTGCATGCTCGAAATGTTCGACGGCGTGAAGCCGAAGATGGCGTCGATCCGCCTTCCCCTGGTCGCCCCGTCCGTGACGCTGCTGACGGCGGAGGGGCATCCCTATGGGGACCTGATCAGGCTCGGCCAGACCAAACTCGGCGACGACATCATGAACGTCGCTATCACGGCGGGCTTCGCCTTCAGCGATACCGACCGCAACGGTATGACGATCACCGTGACCGCCCGCGAAGACCAGGCGAAGGCCGACGCGCTCGCCCGCGAACTGGCGATTGCCGGCTGGGCGGACCGCGAACGGTATCAGACGCGCATGACCGACCTGGAGGAATGCACGCGGCTCGCGCTCGAGGTGGGTGAGGACGCGAGCAAGCCGAACCTGCTGTTCTGCGACCCGGCGGACAATCCCGGCGGCGGCGGACGCGGCAACACGACCTATATCCTGAAGTCCTTCGCAGAGGCGGGCGTGGAGAACTGCATCTTCGCCGTGTTCAACGACCCGGCCCTGGTCAAGCGCGCGGACGACGCCGGCGTCGGCGCCACCTTCGCCGCGACCTTCAACAGCGAGGAGCCGAACCAGTTCTCCGAACCGTTCGAGGCCGAGGTAACGGTCGAGAAACTGAGCGACGGCGAATTCACCGGCACCGTCGGGATGCCGAAGGGACGCACGGTGCAACTCGGCCGCTCCTGCCTGCTACGGCTCGGCGGCATCCGGATCATCGTGATCTCGATCCGGCAGCAATGCCTCAGCAATGACTACCTGCAGCATTTTGGCGTGGACGCGGCCGAAGCCCGCAGCACGGTGGTCAAATCGCGCGGCCATTTCCGCGCCGGCTTCCAGCACCTCTTCCCGCCCGAGCGCATCATCGAGGCGGACGTACCGGGCCTGACCTCGTGCAACCTCCTCACCTTCCCCTGGGAGCGCATGCCGCGCCCGGTCTACCCGATGGACCCGGAGACGACCTGGGAACCGCCGGCGTCGTAAGCGGCAACCCGTAGCCCATGCATGAAAAGGCCCCGCACTGGCGGGGCCTTTTTCTCGGCGGCGATGTTTCGGGGGAGGTCGCCGTCAGCAACCGCTCGGCATCGTGTCGCGCAAGAGGATAAGGCGGCGCTCGAAGGCGGCGACTTCGGCGGCGCTGTGCGAGCGGAATTTATGGTCGCGCGGCTTCATCGCGGTGGACCAGACGGTTTTCCAATAGGTCATCAGGATCGGCATTGCAGGTTCCTCGGGCTATGGTTTTGGGGCGACCGGCGGGACTTTCTTCGCCGCGCCGTTGATGCGTAGACGGTACTGACGCCGCGTTTCCGGGAAATTTCCGGAAATCCGAAAAACGGTTTCAATTGTTTCCGAAGTCCCGAAATACGCCGAGTCTCTGCACAAATAATATGCACCGGCTGTGGTTCGATCCCGGCGCTTCGCATCGATCGGAAACGGTGCTACCGTCGCCCGCGACCGGTATGCATCGCCGGTCCGTGCATTTTGGAAAGGCTCACATGACCAATTTCGGGACCGGCGACGGCGGATTGTCCGGCGGGCGGCAACCGCACAAACTCTTGGTTGCCGCCTGTTATCTGGCGGCGATCGTTATTGCCTATACCTTCGTGAAATACTTGTATTTCAAGTTCATCCCCGATCCGGACGCGAACGCGATTTTCCGCGATCTGGAAACGTGGAGCGGCATCGCATGGGTCAATCCCTATTTCCGCTTTTTCACCGGAGGCGTCGAGTTGGTCGCCTCGATCCTGCTGTTCATTCCCGGGCTACAGCTCCTCGGTGCGCTGCTGACCGCGGGGACGCTGACAAGCGCCATTCTGCTGCATCTCATCGGCCCGATCGGCATCGAAGGCGCGCGGGGCGATCTATTCGTGGAGGCGATAATATGCACCATGCTGGCCTGCGGCATCATCTTCGTCCGGCGACACGAAATTCCGCGGCTGCTCCAGTTCCTCCTGCTTGACCCGTCGCTCTACCGAATACGCTAATAAAGAAGGAAAGGACAAATCCACACGGCCGCCCAAAAAGGGCACAGGAGATAACAATGAAGAAACTGAGCGCAGCCGACCTTGACCGGTACGACCGAGACGGATTCCTGTTTCCCAACCGCGTGATGCGGGAGGAGGAAGCGGCGGCCTGCAAGGCGCGCCTCGACGATCACATCCGTCGATTTGGCGATGACGCGCGCGGCAACGGCCGAATGGCCAAGCGTCCTCATCTCATCCTGCGGTGGGTTGCGGATTTGGCCCGCAACCCGGCAATCGTCGATGCGGTCGAAGACATCATCGGTCCGGATATCCTGTGCTGGAGTTCTTCGATATTCAATAAGGAGGCAGGTTCAAGACGGTTCGTGTCTTGGCACCAGGACGCCAATTATTGGGGCCTCAGCAGCCCCAATGTCGTCACCGCATGGATCGCGTTGACGCCCGCAACACGGGCGAACGGCTGCATGCAATTCCTGCCGGGATCGCACCGGACCGACATGACCCATATCGACATCGCCGACAGCGACAACATGCTTTTTCGGGGTCAGACAATCACCGACGATGTGGACACAGGTGCCGTCGCGGATGTGGTCCTGTCCGCGGGCGAGTTTGCGCTGTTTCATGTCAATATGGCTCACTCGTCGCCCCCCAACGGGTCACCGGACGACCGCACCGGTCTCGTCTTCCGGTATGTGGCCGGCGACGTGTATCAAACCAAGGCGGATTATGACAGCGCGACGCTGATCAGAGGCGAGGACCGTTCTGGCCGGTTCGAACTCGAGCCGATACCGTCGGATGATCTCGACCCTGCGGCGCTCGCCTTTCATGAACGCGTCTGCGGCGCTCGGCAAAAGGTCTATTTCAGCGGATAGAGACCACCCATAGCGGAACGCGCCAGGACGGGCAAAACGTCGGTTCCTTTACGCGCGCTGTCCCCTCGCCCGTCAGGGATACCAGCGCATGATCGTATGGGTCTCCGTTTCGTCGGCAACCGAAAATCCCAGCCGGGTGTACAACTCCCTGGCCCGCGGGTTGACCTTCATCACACGCAGTTGGATCGGCACACCGAGACGCCCGGCTTCGGCGAAGAGCATGGCCATGCAACGCGCACCAATGCCTCGTCCTTGATAGGCTGGTGCGATGAAAATCTGGTTGAGCTTGAGGCACTTGTCGGTCAGGTCGAGAGCCGCAATTCCGCAGCTCGCACCCTGAAAGTGGATGACCCGATAATCGTAGAGTGCGAAGTTGCGCGCGTGGCGGTGGCGCTCCTTGCGGTCATCCCAGCCACCGCTCTTGTCCACGTAGACCCGGAATGCGGCTTTCCGCATCATGAAGGCGAATTCGCTGTCTTCATCGGTTGCGCGCCGCAGGACAAGGTCGCTCGCCGCATCACGCAGTTCCGGATCAAGTTGTCGGCTCGCAGTCATTGCAGGCCTCTGACGCAATCGCACCGCGTTTGAACGGTTGGATAGACTAGCATCGCCCTCCTGACAACATCCTGTCAGCAGGGCGCGGATACCAAGAATTTAGAAAACGGCGCTAGCCCGACGTCGGCGGCTCCACCAGCACGTCCTTCACCTTGCCGGCCAACTGCCGCAGGCTGAAGGGCTTGGCGAGAAAGTTGACGTTGTCCATGCTCTCGACCTCACGGATCACGGATTCCTCGGCATAGCCCGAAATGCAGATCACCGGCAGATTCGGGTATTTGCGCCGCGCCGCCGCGACCACCGTGGCGCCGTCCACCTTGGGCA
Source organism: Alphaproteobacteria bacterium (assembly GCA_965228425.1). Taxonomy (GTDB): domain Bacteria; phylum Pseudomonadota; class Alphaproteobacteria; order UBA8366; family UBA8366; genus JAJFJD01. The sequence continues at coordinate 4,048,939 of OZ245815.1, forward strand.
TCACCATGTCGGTGATCAGCAAATCGATATCCTCGCCGCCCAGCAACTCGATCGCGTTCTCGCCGTTGACCGCTTCGATCACGCGATAGCCTTTGCTGCGCAGCGCCCGGGCGCCGAACAGCCGAACCGGGTCTTCATCCTCGACCAGCAGGATCGTACCGCCGCCGGTGAGATCCTTCGCTGCCGGCGGCCGCTCCGCCGGGGCCTTGGCGCTGGTCTTCTCTTCGGGGCCGTCATAGCGCTGCAGATAGATCGTGAAGGTCGATCCTTTCGCCTCGCCCTCGCTGTCGGCAAAGATGAATCCTTCGGTTTGCTTGATGATGCCGTAGACCGTGGCAAGGCCAAGCCCGGTGCCCGACCCGACCTCCTTGGTCGTGAAGAAGGGATCGAAAATCCGGTCCAGCACCTGCTGCGGCATGCCGATGCCGTCATCGGTGACCGTGATCATCACGTAGTCGCCCGCCGGCATGATTTCGGCATGCGCCCGGTCGATTTCCGACAACAGGCTGCAGTTGCGGGTACTGATCGTCAGATGGCCGCCGCGCGGCATCGCATCGCGGGAATTGACCGCGAGATTGATGATGACCTGTTCGAGCTGGCCCTGGTCCACCTTGACCTTGCCCAGTTCGCGCCCATGAACGAATTTCAGATCGATCGATTCACCGAGCAGCCGGTGCAAAAGGCTGGACAGCTCGGACAACACGTCGGTCACGTCCAGCACGCGCGGCTGCAATGTTTGCTGCCGCGAAAAGGCCAGCAGTTGACGCACAAGGCGCGCGCCGCGGTTCGCGTTCTGCTTGATCTGCATGACGTCGGCGAAGCTTTGCTCGCCCGGCTGATACCGTTGCAACAACAGGTCGCAGAAGCCGATCATCGCGGTCAGCAAGTTGTTGAAGTCATGCGCGATACCGCCGGCGAGCTGACCAACAGCCTGCATCTTCAAAGACTGCGAGAATTGGACCTCGAGTTTCTTCTTCTCGGTCGTGTCGATCATGTGAAGCGCCAGACCGCCCGGGCCTTCCTCGGCGGTCTCGGTCTCGGCGGGGCGGCGCGAGAAATACATCGACGCGACACGGTTGCCCATTCCCTCGATCTCGACGTCGATCGGCACCGCCATCTGGGCATCGTCCAAACGGCCGGACAGGCGTTGCGACAAGCCGGGCCGGTCGATCGCGCGTACGAATTCCACGATCGGTTGCCCGACCGGGTCGTCACAGCCCAACAAGTCGCGGCAGGCGGGATTGCATTCCACCACCCGGCCGTCCGCATCCAGCACGGCCATACCGACGGGAACCGTCTCAAGCTGGTTCCGGAGCCCGGCGAGTTCGGCGGTCAACGCATCCTGATCGCGCACCGCGCTGACGCTGTGGCTGCTCCAGATGACCTCGCCCGGCGCTCCGGGCGCCGCACCCAGCGTCAGCTTAAGCGGATCGCGGCCGGTCCGCGGCAGCGTAATCTCGGCCTGCCCGGCCGTTCCGTCGAGCGCGTTGTCGCGGAGCCGTTTGAAGGCGCGCGCGGCATCGTTCTGCGCGCGGAAGACATACATCGTCCAGAGACCGGACTCTTCTTTCGTCTCGGCACCGCAGATGCTCAGGAATTCCAGGAACGGTCCATTGACGTAGGTCAGCCGCCCGTCGCCCTCTTCGAGCGCCACGCCGGCTCCCGATACGACGCCGATCCGGTTGAGCATGTCCCGCGAGGCCCTGCTGCGTCCCCGCAGGGCGCCCCACACCAGGACAAGGGCGACAAAGCCGAGCGCGGCAACCGTCGCATAGACCGGAATCCGCGCATCGGCCGAGAACCCGCCCGACTGCTCGAAATAATAGAGTACGCCCATCGCCACACCGACGAAGAGAACCAGCAAAAATAGCCGGCCACCCCCACCACCGACGGCGGGCGGCATGCTGATGGGCCCGCCTTTTGCGCGCGCCCTTTCCCCTGGCTTCGCCGCCACCGGGTCAAGGCTATGCTTCGCCCTGGCGTCGACGATTTCGCGCTGGTCATCCGGCACTTGTGGTCTCCTTAGGCATAGTCCGGCCTTCGAGATTCCAGACATAGCTGATTATCTCGGCCACCGCCTGATAGTGCTCCTGCGGCACCTCTTCATCAAGGTCTACGCTCGAAAAGAGTGCGCGCGCCAAGGGCGGATTTTCAACGATCGCGATGTCATTTTCCTCGGCAACCTCGCGAATCTTCGCGGCTATCAGATCCGCGCCCTTGGCGACAAGCATTGGCGCCGTCATCTCATCGGGCTTGTATTTCAGGGCCACGGCATAGTGGGTCGGGTTGGTGATCACCACATCGGCCTCCGGCACGGCCTGCATCATGCGGGCGCGGGCGCGATCCTGCCTAATTTGGCGTAGCCGTTGGCGGGCGGTCGGATCGCCTTCGGACTGTTTGAATTCGTCTTTCACCTCCTGTTTGGTCATCCGCATCTGCTTGTGATGCTGTTGACGCTGGAAGACGACGTCGGCGACGGCAATCACGAGAAGGACCGCGAGGATGGCCACCAGCATCTGCATTACCAATTCGTGCAGTACCGACAGGAAATCGGGGATCGCGAGCGTCGGGACGATGTCGATGGCGTCGAGCGCGGGCATGACCGCCAAGATTCCGATGGTTCCGACGATCGCGAGCTTAACCACGCCCTTCACGAATTCCATCGTCTGTTTAATCGACATAAGGCGTTTCGCGCCACGGACCGGGTCGAACTTTTCGAATTTCGGTTCGAGCGCCTTCGGCGAATAGACGAAGCCGTTCTGTAGAACCGGCCCCACCATCGCAATGATGAAGAAAAAGAGCAGCGGGAAGAATATTGCGGCGAACACCGCCTTGAACGTTTCATAGAGTTGCTGGCCGGCATTCGCCGGATCGACCCGGATCAGATCCGGCGTCGACAGATACGGGATCAGGGCCAGGCGAATATCGGTCATGAATGTCGGCGCCATCATCCCAAGCACGAGCGCCCCGACCGTCAGCATGAGCCAGGTATTGAGTTCACGACTGACCGCCACCTGACCTCGCCGACGTCCGTCATCGAGTTTCTTTTGCGTCGGGTCTTCGGTTTTTTGGGCGTCGTCCGTATCTTCCGACATGATGTTACCCCGCGCAGCGGATGCGCGACCTCACTGTCAACCCGGCAGGAATAACCGGGTAAATGTTGTTTGATAGTAGTTAAGAAACCACAAAAGAGCCGCCGGAAAGGTGGTCAACATCAGGAACAGGCCCAATGTGATCTGGGCCGGCAAAGCGACCAGGAAAATCGGCATCTGCGGCATCAACCGCGCCAAAAGGCCCATGCCGGTATAGAAGGTAATGCCGAACATTACGAACGGCATTGCGACCTGCAGCCCGACCCGGAAGCTTTCCGCCAGCAAATGGGCCAAGGTTTGGCTGAAATCGTCGAAAGCCGGGACCATGCCAGGTTGAAACAGCATGTAGCTATCCAACAGCGCCATCAGCATCAGATGATGCGTATCGGTCGCGAAGATCAGCAACAATCCCAAAATCGAGAGAAATACCGACGGCAGCGCACTCTGATCCGAAAGCAACGGATTGAACAGCATCGCATTCGCAAGACCGCTGAGAAATGCCAACATCGCGCCCCCGGTCGCCAGTGCCGACATCAAAAGGCGCGCGACGGACCCGATGAATACGCCGATCAAGATTTCACCCATCACAAGCAGAACTAAGCTAATCGGCGCCGTCGGCAGCGCCGGCAGCTTATCCTCGACGATCGGCGTCAAAAGGACGGTAATGGTCAGCGCGATCAGCAACCGGATACGCGGTGAAACATAGGTCTCGCCGAACCCCGGCATCGTGATGAGGGTCGCGCCCAAACGAGCAAACACCAAGGCGTAGGCGAAAATTTCGGCGGGTAATAGATTCTGCAGCATGGCGCGTCAGCTGATGCCGACGATCCTATCGGTCACCGATTCCATGAACCGCTGCATCACGTTGAACATGAACGGCAGCAAGACCAGCAATGACGTAAACACGATGAGGATCTTTGGCACGAAGGTAAGCGTGATTTCTTGGATCGAGGTCAGCGCCTGGAACAACGAGACCGTCAAACCAACTATCAATCCCACGAGCATGATCGGCGTCGCGACCGTCAACATCGTCAGCACGGCGTCGCGCGCAAAATCCAATACCTGCGCTTCGTTCATGCGACTAATTTCTCCCCGTCAGATGACCGCGGACGGTCCCCTATTCCGACTTGACCGGCGATCAGATCGGCATCCGCAAAATTTCCTGATAGGCGCTGATCACCCGGTCGCGTACCGTGACGACCGTCTGCAACGTCATCTCGGCACTGTTGACCGCGGTCACGACTTCCATCAAATCCGCTTCGCCGACCACCGCCTTCGCCGTCATCGCCTCGGCGGTCTTGCCGGATTGCATGGCGTCTTCCGCCACCTTGCCCACCAACTCCGCAAAGGATGAATCCTTCGGCGATTTCGGGGCATCCATGCCGGCGCCGCCCAACCGCGCCGCTTGCGTGAATGCCTTGATCGCATCGTTCGGATTAATCGCCATATCCCACCCCTCTCCTCGTTACGCGCATCGACCGGAAATCCCTAGCGCAACAACTCCAACGTATTCCGCAACATCGTTCGGCTCACTTCGATCATGTTCAGGTTCGCCTCGTAGCTACGCTGCGCCTCGCGGAAATCCATCATTTCGATGGCGATTTTCACATTCGGTGTCTTGATATACCCCGCCTCGTCGGCGGCCGGGTGCGTGGGATCGTACCGCAAGCCGAAATCGGATTTGTCCTCGCGCACACGACTGACCTCGACGGTCCGCGCACCAAGTTCGCGGTCGAGCAAATTTGAAAACGTCACGGTCTTCCGACGATACGGATCGCCCCCCGCCGTCTCGGCCATTGAACCGGCGTTCGCCATGTTCTCGGCGATGACCCGCAGCCGGGTCCCCTGCGCCCGCATCCCGGACGCGGCAATCGCCATCGATTTTTCAAGTGCCATCGGTCATCTCGCCCCTATCGTTGCTGGCGGCCCAGCGCGATGCTGAACATCTGCTTGTGTTTGTTGTAGAGCCGGGTCATGAGCGTATAGTCGTGACGGGTCTGTCCGACCTTTATCAGTTGCTCTTCGAGCACGACACCGTTGCCGTTCGGGTTCGTCTCGTAGGTGTCCTTCTGCTTCTTCGATTTGACCGCCATACTGTCCGGCCCACCCGCAAAATGCGATTCATGCGTTCGCGCCAGGGCGACCTGGAAGGATCGGCCGGCACCCGCGTCCTTGAAATCGAGTTCCTTCAGGTCTTTTGGGCGGTAGTTCGGCGTGTCCGCGTTCGCCACATTCTGCGCCAACACGGTTTGACGCTCGGCAAGCCAATGCATCTTGCCGGTCATCATCCGAAACACCGAAAACTGGTTCAGATCCATGTAACGCTTCCCCCGTCGACAGCAAATCGTTGCGATGCCTCTCCAGCCGATTCGCCTGCACACCAAATGCCAGCCCCACTTCCCAGGTGTCGGCGGCACATGTCAATCGAGTCGCTAATCCTCTCTCCTGAACTCGATTCCTTAATAAATTTCGGCGCCACGTTAACCATAAATAACTAATATGTAAACCGTTATTCGAAATATTCCTAAATCTTCGAAAAGGATTCCTACAAGAGAATACTATTCATTTATTTCGTCTGTTGTCTTTTCGCTGGAAATTTGAATAAAAGCTACGCATACTCAAATGCAACTGAAGCATGGTGCCGATTGCGGCGCGCTGAAAGAGGTATCGGGTTCTTGCACGAGACGCGGCGAGTATCGCGCCAACGGAGCAAGGCGGCGGGCGGCAAACCCGTGACGCGGCAGCATGCGGGTAGCGCAGACGGGTCCGTTGATGTCCCTCGGCAAACCGCCGTCGCCGTCCAATACAGTCCAATCGATGCTTTTTCGACGCCGACCGTCGTTGCCTCGGGCCGCGGCTGGGTCGCCGAGAAAATTCTCGAAATCGCGTTCGAGCATGGCATCAAAGTCCGGGAAGACGCGGACCTCGCCGAAATACTGGCGGCGGTCGACCTCGACAACGACATCCCGGTCGAAGCATTCGTCGCCGTTGCGGAGATCCTGCGATACGTATACGCCGCCAATGGCACACAGCCCCCGGAGTTTCCAGAGCCATGATGAATAAAGAAGAGATCGTTACCGACCTGAATTCGATGTCCGAACTCATTGCCGTTGCCCGGTCGGGATTGACGAGAAACCAGCTCGTTGAGATCAACGACATCCAGGAGCGGATCAAAAACGTCGTTGAATCGATCACCGACCTGCCCCCCGAAGACGCGGTGGAAATGAAGCCGGCGCTTCTCGGGTTGTTGTCGGAGTTCGAGGAATTCTCGAAGGAGGTCGAATCCAAGATCGGTGAGCTTCAGGCAGCGGCACCACCGGCCGGTGACCGGGAGCAAGCGGCCGAAACCTAGGGTCCGGCGTTTCGTGCCTGGCGCGGGCACGAACCGACGGTAAGTACACGGCTTATTGGGGAGATTTTTCGGCTGTGGATCTGAGCTACGTCAGGTTTCTTCTGGCGTTTCTGTTCGTTATTGGCCTCATCGGTCTGTTCGCATTGTTGTTGCGGCGCGTTGGGTTCGGCGGCGTGCGGATATCGCCCGGGTTCAAGGGCAAGGGCCGGCCGGAGCGGCGCCTTGCAATCACCGAAGTCGCCAATGTGGACGGGCGGCACCGGCTGGTGCTGGTCCGGCGTGATGACACCGAACATTTGATCCTGTTGGGTCACAGCGGCGACCTCCTGATCGAAAGCAACATCAAGGCTGCCGGCACTGCAAAAGACAGCGCCGGCAGCTTCGACGCCGCACTTCAATCCGCCGGAGAAAAACGCACATGATGCGGGGCCTGGAAGCCCGGCGGCTCCTCGCGCCATTCCTTACTCTTTGCGGGCTCGCTGTGACGTTTATTCTGCCCGGCACCGCTTCCGCGCAGAACGTGGCGCTAGACTTCGGGACCGGCGGCGAGGCCACCGGGCGTATCGTCCAATTGGTGGCGTTGATCACCATCTTGACGTTGGCGCCGTCTATCCTGGTGATGGTTACGTCGTTTGTCCGTATCGTGATCGTCATGTCGCTGTTGCGGACGGCTCTCGGCACGCAAGGCACGCCCCCCAACACCGTGGTCATCAGCCTCGCGCTGTTCATGACATTCTTCATCATGCAGCCGACTTTGCAGGCCGCCTATGATCAAGGCATCGCACCATTAATTGCCGAAGAAATCACGGAAGAGCAGGCATTCGACCGCAGCGTCGCCCCGATGCACGCTTTCATGATGCGTCATGTTCGGGAGAAGGACTTGGACCTCTTCATGGGCATGGCAAAGATCGAGAATGTCGAAACGCCCGAAGCCACACCGCTGCGCGCGCTGATCCCGGCCTTCATGATCTCCGAGCTGAAACGCGCGTTCGAGATCGGATTCCTGCTCTTTGTTCCCTTTCTGATCATCGACATGGTGGTCGCATCGGTCTTGATGTCGATGGGCATGATGATGCTGCCGCCGATCATGATCTCGCTGCCGTTCAAACTGATCTTTTTCGTTCTGGTCGACGGCTGGTATCTCGTCGCGGGCAGCCTGGTGCGGAGCTTCGTTCCCAGCTAGCCGCTTGGCGGCGGCGGCGGCTGCGGGATGGCGTCCGGCGCTGCGGTCCCGGCCCGTTGGTCATCGACTTGGGTAGCCGGTTGGGACTCCCCGCCTGCCGCTGCATTCGGCGCCGCATCCTTCGATTTTGCCGATTTGCTTGGCGCGATGAGACGGTCGCGGTAGTTCTTGAGGAACGCGTCGAAACTGTCGCTCTCCGCCATCTTGCGAGTGATATCGTCGATGTTCTTTGCGGCGCGGCCCGTCGGGCTCGAGATAAACGCGAATGCATCGGCAAGTTTGCTTTGGGCCATACCGGGTCCATACAAATCCCGCAGCATGATGATCCCCGCCTCGTCCCGCTTCAATCGAAGCGCGACCGCCCAGCTCAATATGAAACTCGCCTGGTTTTCCGGATACCCGCCCTCGGCCAGCGGGTCGCCCGATAGGCGCTGTAGAACCTTGGCCGCCTCCGCATAGTTCCGGGTGCTCCAATAGATATTGGCGCGCAACAGGTCGGCTTCCCGGCTCACGTCGCCCGCCAACAGCGCGATCGCTTCCTCGTACCGCCCTAACTCCAACGTCGCTTTCGCGCGGATTCGCCGGCGATCATCGTCCAACTCGGTCGACAGGTTAGGCTGGAAACTGCCGCGCAGCGCCGACAACGCGCCCTTGGGGTTGCGATCGAGCAACCGAATCACCGCCAGTTTCGCGCCGACGCGTGCCTTGTCTTCTCCCTTTAGCCGGAACCGTACCTGATGGGACAATAGGTCGGCCGCGCGGTTGAGAAGATCGACGGAAACCAGGCGATCGGCGAGTTTTTGGATCATCAAGTCGCCCTCGGTCCCAGCGGGCGTCAACTCACGGAAGTCATCATACAGCGCTAGCGCCTGCAACGGCGGCAAGGCGTCGGCGCCGCCCTCGAGATGCAATTCGCGAAACGCCGCCGTCATCAACTGCGCAATGTCCTTCACTTTCTTATTGTTCGGGTAGTAGGTGATCGCCGTGCGGAGGGTGTTCAACCCCTTCCGAAACTCGCCCTTGTTCAGATGCAGCGTCCCCAATTGCTTCAAGACGGCAAGCTCGAGATCGTCACCGCGCCACTGATACCGCAGCCGCTCAAGTCGCCCGATCGCTTCATCGACCGTCACCGATTCCTGTTGCAACCCGAGTTCCACGAGCGCCAATTCCGAGCGGGCGATGCTCCAGCGGTCGCCGGATTTCTTGGCTTGGGTCCAGAATTCGACGGCGCGATCCAAATTCCGGCTGCTGCGCGCCAAAACGCCTTGATTGTATAGCAGTCTCGCAGCATCGCCGCGTTTCATCTTCTCGGCATTCTTTCCGAGAAAGTTCAACCAAATCGACGCATTGCCCACATCCAGGTCGGCCAGACTGGCTTCGACACGCCCAAGCGCCAAAGCCGTGCGGATCGGTTCGGGGTAACTTTGCAGTACCGGATCGCCATTTCGGAACTGCGCCGCCGCTTTCTTCAATTCACCCGTCTGGAGGAACATCGAGCCACGCCACAGCGAGATTTCCTGATACTGATCCAGGCGCGGATCCAACAAATCCTTCCGCGCTTCGTAGGGGCGCCCCATGTAAACCCGGGTTGCCGCGATGAGAGCGCGGAACTCCGGTTGCGAGGCAAGTGCTTCGTTCGAAAACTCGATCGTGCGCAGAACCCCCAGCGCTTCGGGCGCGAACCCACGGGTAAAGAAGTACCGGGCGAGATCGAGACGCGCATCGTCCCGTCGCTCCTTCGGCACTTCCACGATCGAGCGCATCGCCTCTTGCCTGGCTTTGGTGAAATCCGGGTCTTTGTCCTTGGTCCAATTCCGGAAATTGAAGATCCGCGGTCCAAGGAAAGCCGCGGCCCCGTCCCCACTCTGCGATATCGATGAAACGTGAAGGCCCCCGGGGACGCCAACAACGATCCCCTTATTACCGGCGGCCCTTAAGGTTACATCGTCAGCCAAGGGATCGATCGCGACGCCCTGTGCCGATGCCAGAACGTTGAACTCGGAATAGGCGCGTGGGTTTTCGATCCCATGTCCCGGCGCCTGCAAGGTCGCGACATATAAGGTGTCGCCGACTTCGGGATCGTCCAGCTTGAATATCCGGCCAATCTCCGACACCGGCATTTCGAGTTCCGCCCCGTTGATCGCCTCGGGACGGATGCGCAAGGCAACCTTGACCTTCGGGGCGATCGGCCACCGGCGGAACTGCACGACCCAGTTGGACCCTTCGCGTTCCACCTGCGGATTGACGCCCGTCTTCGCCAGAAGGCGGACGACCGTCCCGTCGCTGAAGGGCAGCTGTTCGATCTGATCGATCAGGCTCTTCCCGGCGGTTCGCAATGCCGCGAGGTTGAGTTGTGCCCGCCGGTCGAAGACGATCCAGACATACGGCTCCCGGGCGAAGACCGCAGCGCCGACCGGTTCAGGCCATTCGAAGACGAGGCTGACGTCTTGCTTTTCTTGCGCGGTATCGGCGGACTCTGGAGAGTCGCCCGATGTGGTTGTCGCCGCCGGTGGATTGGCAGAGTCCGGATCCCCCGTGGCAGCGGCTCCGCTCGGCGACTCTTGCGCCGGCGAAGGATCGGTTTCGGGCGCGCTGATCGCCACTTTCGGCTCGTCCGCCGCCGTGGGGTCGTCCGACGACGCCGAGCCCGGCGCAAGAACGGGGGCCGTTACCGCGTCCGGCGTTACCGGCGCATCGGCAGTCTTCTCGGCCGTTGCTGAATCCGTGGTCGTTTGTTCGACAGTCGGTGCCGCTGCGTCCGGCGCCGGTGTCTTGTCGGCAGCCGGTTTAATTTCGGGCGCGGCCGCCACCGGGGTCTTCGCGGCGACGTCATCGGGTTTTGCTTCGGCCGCCGGCGCCTCGACCGGTATTTCTTTCACCGGCGCGGACTCGGTCTGCGGCGCTTGAGCCGGATCGGCTTTGGGTTCCGCCTTCGCGACAGGCTTTTGCGGCGCAGGCTTACCCTTGACGAAATCCAACACGACTTTCGGTCCCAGCTTGAAGTGCTTGACCTGGCGGTCGGCATTTTTCGTGAAGGTGACCGTGGTCGCCTTGGACCCTGTCGATACCGCGGGGTTTCCGACGCCATCGCCCAACCGACGGCGCAACGCCGCAACGTTGATTCGGACCGAGCGATCAAAGGTGATGACGACCGATTTTTCCGTTTCCTCGATCGTGTAGGAAACGGGTTTAAGCCAATCAAAGACCAGCCGAATGTACTTCGGGTGTTTGCCGACACGAACGCCGAGCGCTTTGGTTTCGGACGACCGTGCCCTGTCCGGCGCGGCGATCGGCCGCCGGATGTCGAGAACGACCGATCGCTTGCTCGCAAAACTCGAAACGCCGAAATCACCGGTCAGAATGAATTCGGCCTGACGGCCATCCGCCGACACGTATGCATCCGCGATATAAGGACGCAACCGCCACACCACGGTTTTGAGATCGGCCGAGAACGGGCGGTCGAAACGGGCGGTCACTCGCCGGCCGTCCGTCTTTGTCGTAAAGGATACCGGACGCCGCCAATCCAGGACGACCCGCGCATAGGTCGAATGATCCCAAGCCCGCACGCGAACCGATTCACGGGCCGACACGTCATCGATCGAGGAAAGCCCGACGATTGACGCGACCGCTACGATCGCCAATGTCCGAATGCAACCTCGCATCAGGGCTCTCCTGCTGTCGGATGAATAACGATATCGACTCGGCGTGCCAGTTGACGGCGGCGGTCTTCCGCGATGCCGCGGTCGAGATGGTCGAATCGCGAATCCCCCAACCCGAGCATCGTCACATTCCGCTGATAGCCAATTCGCCGAAGCTCATTCGCCACGGCAACCGCCCGCGCCAGCGAAAGGCGCCAATTCTGCATCGTCGACGCACTATCCGTGCCGCCGGGCGCTGTGTGGCCGTATACGTCGATCTGATTGCCCATTTGCGCCAAAGCGCTGGTCAGCCGGAACAGTGCCTCCCTCGCCGATTCCGTGAGCGTCGCGCCCGCCGATAGGAATAGCCGCTCGGTCGGCAGCGAGACGATCACCAATTTGTCCAAACGATGGATTTGAGCCCGTTCGAGTACTTCGTCCTGGCTGATCTTCTCTTCCAATACCTGACTCAGATACCCGAGCGGCAACGCCGGCGGCACATCGACCGTGGCGACATTGTAGGCCGAGTTCGGGGGCGGCCTGAGCTTTTCCTTCGACGGGTCGGCATTGGGAAGCCGTGCCACGACCGCCTCCCACTTTTCGACCTCCAGGCTGGACATGGAAAAGAGCATAACGAAGAACGCAAGCAGCAATGCCGAGATATCGGCAAATGTCATAAGCCATGTCGAACGGCTCGTGCGCTCGGTCATGTCTTTGTTGACGATCATGGTCAGGGGGCCGCCTGCGGCTGGAACGTGACTCGCGCGCGCGCCGCCTCACGGATGGCGAATCGAAGGCGCATCATCTTGGGATCGCCGACCCGGACGCCTGTGCTGACCTTGTCCTTAGCCGCCCCGACTTCGAGCAACGCGCCGGCCAATATGACAGCCCGCTGCAGCGCCAGCGACGGATCTTCCTCTAGTTTCGCCGGGTCGATCGGCGGCGTGCCCAGAACCAATTCCAATTCCGCGACAATCGCTTTCGCCTGGACCGACAGGACGCGCGCAGCGCGCTCGAGCAGTGGTTTGCGATCGCTTCGCAGAACCGCTTTGCCGCCCAAGAACAGTTCATTGACCGGCATCGTGATTTGCATCATTTGGCCCGCCGATAGCTTTTCAACCTTGGTCACGGACACCGCCGTCACCCAAAGCTGTTCCATCGCTTCGAGAATTTCATCGGGTTCCGAAGCAGGTCCAAGCTCGGACAACAAGACCTGTGCCGACGTATCCGCGTCGACGACCGACCGGAACGTCGCGGCAACCGACGTCAAGACCTGACGTGACTTTGTTTCTTCGATTGTGGCCAAAGCGTTGAGGAGAATAAAGAAGGCAAGCAATAAAAGAAAGAGGCTCAGAAATATTAATGAGCCATTATTCGATTCTCTCGCAAGTCTTTTTTCGTGCATTGCATGCGCCGACTAGTCAAAACTTGCCAGGATCTTGTCGATCTCCTCTTGACTATTAGCAACCCCGGCGTCTTGGGGGCCATGCAATATATGTTCCTCTTTGCGGCTGTCTTCCTGCTCGACCACTTCGGACAGCTCTTCGCTACGCTCAACGGCGTTGGGGTCTCCCAATACCGCCATTGCCCGCGCAACGTTCAGTTCGATATGCCGTAGCATTTCCTCGACACGGGACAATCGTTGCCCGGTAATGTCTTGGAAGTTACACGCCTCATAGATAGCGGTCGTGACATCGAAGATCGCGGCCTGCATCACACCGTCATCTTCATCCGCGAAGTTTTCGATATCTTCGGTGACGGCAAGAATGGCGCTGGCGGCGTCTTGCGTGACGGCGCGAATCTTGTCGATCTCTTCGGAAAGATTGGCGAACGCCGGCCCATCTTTATCGAAATTACTCAAAGCCGTAAGCGCTTCCGCTGCAGCGGCGTCTGCGGATATCGCCTCCGTCACAGCGGTATCGTCGGACGCGCCGGATTTCTGACCCGGCTGGACGAAACTGCCGTGCAGCGAGCCAACAACGCTTTCGATGATCTCTGCAAGTTCGGCGGCGGACAGCTGACGATCGCCGTCCGCCTTGAGATTATCGAGCCATTCGCGCAACTCGGGTGTGACCGAGCGCATGATCGAACCGCCCTACTCAGAAATCGCCGAGGACGCTTGTGAGCTTGCTCTTCAAGGTCGCGGCGTTAAATGGCTTCACAATATAATTGTTCACGCCGGCTTCCTTTGCGGCGATCACGTTTTCGGTCTTGCTTTCCGCCGTAATCATGATGAACGGCGTTTCGCGAAGCGACTCGTCGACACGGACCTGCTTCAGCAATTCCAGCCCCGTCATCGGCTCCATGTTCCAATCCGAAATCACCAAACCGTATTTGCGCTGCTGCATCCGCTCCAGCGCCGCTTTTCCATCAGTCGCTTCATCGACATTGTTAAAGCCGATCTGCTTGAGCAGATTACGGATGATCCGCAGCATCGTCTTGTAGTCGTCCACAATCAATACCGGCATCTCGAGATCAACAGCCATGATCCAACACTCCTCACACACTCCGCTGCGGCGGACAGCATTCTGCCGTCCCCTTTACACGGCTGAATTCAAACCGGTTTCCGTTAAATCTTAGTAAATTTGGTGCGATTTAGCGGTTCTTGGCCTCTGGGCGGGGAGCCGCAGATTTTTGTCGTTTGGCCATTGTCCGCGTGATTTTCCTGGCCTTTTCAGGATTCATCGCCGCGATGATCGGCGCCAGCTTGCGCACTTTCATGCGCTCCACGACGCTCATGAGAACCGGCAATTCAAGCTCGTTGAAGATCAAGGCTGCGCCTTTGGGCTTCATGTTCTCGTAAATCTTTACGAGATTGCCGATTCGCCGCTTCTCTTTAGCATCAAGATCATCCAGCAAGCCTTTGACTTCGCTTCGCATTGCCAACAGTTCTTTTTGCCGGTCGACGAGCTTTTGCTCGGCGGCGCGCAACAGCGCCTCACGCTGGTTCAAGCTCTCTTCCCGCGTGTCCAGCGTCGACCGGCGCTGCGCAAGCGCCTGCAGCAGCTTGATTTCCGAGTTGCTCAACTGCCTCGGATCGATCTGGCGAACCGGCTTCGCCTTCTCGTCCGCCGGCTTTGCCGCCCCGTCCTGTTTCGGTTCCTCGGTTATCCCCGGCGGCATCTTCGCCGCATCGGTGGTCCCCGGCTGGGCGGAGCGTTGCTGGGATTCATCGGCAGCCGACTTTGACGGCTCTTGCGCAACCGCGACCGACTGCCGCCATTCCCCGCCGTCCCGCAAAGACGAGACGCCCTGCCAAATCGAGCCGACCTTGAGCGTCAGCATCGTCGCCGCCACGAAAATCAATACAGGTAGTAACCGAAAGCGCATAAGCCGTGCGCCTCTACCGGATACCATCCAGCGCGCGCAGCAGCGCGGCCTTCTTGCGGCCACTATCCGACATATCGCGGCCACGGTTCGCAGGCCGCATGCCGGCCGCACCGATCCCCTGATCGTTTGCACCCGGGCCGAATGTCCGGTTGGTTCGGTCGCCACGGCCGGCACCGATCGAGCCTTCCAGCCGATCCGCAACGCCGCCGGCGCGATCGATCATAAAAGCGAGATCATCGCAGAGCTGTTTCGCTTGGCTGATGCTGACCTGGAGCGAATCATTCGCTTCCAGCGTACCCGCCCGCAGCTTCGATACGCTCGCCTCCGCCCGCTCGGTCGATTGATTGAAATGCGTGATCAGCTTCTGCAGGTGTGCCTTGTCGGCCTTCAACAACGCGAGCCGACGGTTCAATTGCACTGCGTATAGGATCATCACCAGCAACAGACACGCGCCGATCACTTCCACCACAAATGACAGATGCGGAAACAGCATCATTCGGTCTCCATTTTTTCTTCAATTCGCACCGCGATCTTCTCGCCCTTGCGCCCCATTTGCCCGCGGAACAATCTGACTTCGCCGCATTTCAGATCGACCAGCGACTCCGGTTTCGCGAGCAGGTCGAGCCGCGATCCTACTTCCCATTCCAGGACGTCGTTCAACGCCACCGTCGTATTGTCGAGAACAGCCTCGAGTTCCACATCCGTAAACCAGAGCTCCGTAGCAAGATGGTTTTCCCAGATCGAATCACGGCCGAATTTTTCGCCCATGAACATCTGCAGCAGCAATTCCCGAACCGGCTCCAGCGTGGCATAGGGCAGCAGCAGCTCCAGCCGACCGCCACGGTCTTCCATATCGACGCGGAGCCGCGCAACGACGGCAGCATTCGCCGGACGCGCAATCGTCGCAAACCGCGGATTGGTCTCTAGCCGATCGAAGCGGAAGGTGACAGAGCTCAGCGGATCGAATGCGGCGGACAAGTCGGCCAGAACCACGGCGATCATCCGCTCGACGAGATTTCGTTCGATCGTCGTGTAGGGCCGGCCTTCGATCCGCATCGCCGCGGTTCCGCGCCGCCCGCCCAACAGAACGTCGACGATCGAATAGATCAACGAACTATCGACGGTGATGAGTCCGAAGTTATCCCATTCCTCAGCCTTGAAAACCGCCAGCATCGCAGGCAGCGGTATCGAATTCAGATAGTCGCCGAAGCGGATCGAGCTGATATTGTCCAAACTGACTTCGACGTTGTCCGACGTGAAATTGCGCAACGACGTGGACAACATGCGCACAAGGCGATCGAAGACGACCTCCAACATCGGCAGGCGTTCGTAGGACACCATGCCGCTGTCGATGATGGCTTCGATGCCGGATTTGTCGGATGAGTCGTCGCCGCCCTCTCGGAACCCCAGGAGACTGTCGATTTCGTCCTGGTTAAGGACGCGCGCATTGCCGCCGCCGGCGTCCAAATCTTCACCGTCATCAGCCATCGCGGCCCATTCCGCCGCAACGTCGTCATCGCCGCCGCCACCGTCTTCCCCGTCGGCCCCGTCGGCGTCATCCCCGTCCTCGGCCATCGCCGCCCATTCCGCCGCAACGTCCTCGTCGTTAACGTCTTCGCCTTCTTTTTCGTCGGCCATAACCACCAATCCAGCTCGTTACTGCGGTCGAACGACGATCGTCACGCAAGACCCGTGCTATTGCACAAGCATCTCGCGGAACAACACGTCTCTCACTTTTGCCGGATGGGCCGCGGCGTTCACGCGCGCCAACAGCTCCTCCTTCACACGATAAAGACCATGGGATCCTTGCAGTTCCTCGATGCGCAATTCGCGGAGAAATACCTGGAAGTTATCGACGATCCGCGGCATCACGGATTTGATCCGCGCCTCGTCGACGGCACTTTCCAATTCCAGGCTGAGCCGCATCTTCAAGAAGCTGGACTTTCGGCCCGTCCCCCCGAGGGTGACGACCATTTCGTCCAGATCCAGGTAATGCGCCGCGACCGGCAATACGTTCTCGGCTTCGCCGCCTTCCGCGGTCTGTGCAGCCTCGTCACCGCCGCCCAACAACCCCGAAAAGTAAACACCGGCGCCCGCCCCCGCGAGCACCACGATGCCGATCACCGCAAACAGGATTAGCTTTTTCTTACCGGATTTCTTTCCGGCACCCTCGCCGTCTTCGACATCCTCGCCCTCGCCCTCGTCGGCGACAGCTTCTTCTGCCTCGTCCGGTTCATCAGTCATGGTCTTCCCGCGCTTAATGCTGCCATCATCAATTCAATAATTAAGCAGCTATCCCCCAAACAGTCGGGAACATAACAAAAAAGAAAATGAAGAAGCAATAAATAAAAATCACACCAACTAAGAGTAGGAAAAAGAGTTCCGTGCGATTCAACTACCGTAAATTTCGATTCTACTGCAATTTCTGATTCCAGACGTTGAACGGCGAAAGGAACACACCTGCGCGAAAGCGCAAAACCGCAACGGCAAGAAATGCCCAGCAAAGCCTGCAAATTTCGACACCTAGCGGCAGCGGGAAAACGATGTGATGCGACAACCCATTGATTTTACGTAGCTTACCCCATGGCACGCGTCCTGCACCAAGGAGGCTAAGAGGAATCAAGCGCGCAGTGCAATGGAATCACCGACCCTTATCACGTTATCTCGACAGCTGACGCTACGCCGCGAAATGGACGTGATCGCGAACAACATCGCGAACATGAACACGCCCTCCTACAAGGGCGAGAAAATGATGTTCGTGGAGTATCTCGTCGAACCGCAGAAAGACCAACCGCTGTCATTCGTCCAGGACTACGGAATGGTCCGGGACACGACCGAAGGGCCGTTGGCAACAACCAACAACCCGCTCGACATAGCGATATCCGGCGACGGATTCTTCACCGTCGAGACCGAGAACGGCGCGCGATACACGCGGTCCGGGCGCTTCCAACTGGATCGCGACGGACAGGTCACCAATCAATTGGGCCAACCGCTCCTAACCGCCGGCGGCCAACCCATCGTCGTTCCGCCGGGATCCGGCCCCATCACGATCGCATCGGATGGCACCCTGTCGGCCGGCACGCAGGTGCTGGGCACCATCGGCGTCGTGACCTTCGAGAAGCCGAAAGAAATGCAGCGCGAAGCGAACAATCTGTTCAAGACCGACGAACCGCCACAACCCGCCGCCGATAGCCAGATCATGCAAGGCATGCTCGAGGAATCGAACGTCAGTGGCATCGCCGAGATGACGAAGATGATCGAAATCCACCGGCGGTATACGAGCAATCAGCGCTTGATGCAGCAGGAGCACGATCGCATCCGCCGCAGCATCAGCCGTCTCACCGGAACGCAAAACAGATAATGCAAAGAAACACGCGGAATAGGACATAGGGAAAACACATGCGGTCACTCAGCATCGGCGCAACGGGCATGCTGGCCCAACAGCTCAACGTGGAAGTCATTTCGCACAACATCGCGAATATGAACACCACCGCCTATACCCGTCGGCGCGTCGAGTTTCAGGACCTGCTGTATCAGAATATGCGGCGGACAGGATCGCAGTCCGCGGATGACGGATCGATCGTTCCCGCCGGCGTCCAGGTCGGCCTCGGCGTGAAAACGGCGGCGGTCTACCGCATCACCGAACAGGGCAATCTGACGCTGACGGAAAACAACCTCGACATGGCCATCAACGGCGAAGGGTATTATCAGATTACCCTGCCGAACGGCGACACCGCCTACACGCGGTCCGGCGCCTTTCAGCTCGGCGAGGACGGGAGCATCGTCACGGTCGACGGTTTCGCCGTACAGCCGGGCATCACGATCCCCGCGAATGCGATCGACATAACGGTCAACGCCAGCGGCGAAGTGCTCGTCACCCTTGACGGGCAGGTCGCACCGCAGAACGTGGGACAGTTGCAGTTGGCGACATTCTCCAACGAGGCGGGCCTGCTGGCGATCGGCGACAACTTGTTCGTCGAAACACCGGCCTCCGGCGCCGCGACGACAGGCACACCGGCTTCCGACGGTTTCGGCAGCCTGCAGCAAGGATTTCTCGAGACATCGAACGTCAACGTGGTGGAGGAGATCACCAATCTGATCACCGCCCAGCGCGCGTATGAAATGAACTCGAAGGTAATCGAAACGTCCGACCAGATGATGGCGACCGTCTCGAACGTCCGTTAAGGCCGATAGGAAACCTGACCGCTATGGCGCGCACCGCACCCAACCCGTCAACGCTGAAACTGCTGACTCTGTCGGCCGGTGGCCTGCTGCTCGCGGCGATGCCAAACGGCGCCGACGCGGCATCGCTACGGTCGCACACGGTTGTGCATGGCGACATGGTCCGCCTCGGCGATTTGTTCGACGACGCCGGCCCGAAGAGCGAAGCCGTCGTTCTACGCGCCCCGGCGCCCGGCCGGAAGATGACCGTCGAAGGCCGCTGGCTGCGCAGCCTGGCCCGCGCTTACCGGCTGAACTGGAGCCCCGCCCGGGGCAGCGACGAAGCCGTCGTCGAACGCAGCAGCAATCCAATAGAGACCACCGACATCGTCGCCGCCCTGCGCCGCGCGCTGGAACATCGTGCCGAGCAAAACGAACCTTTCGAGGTATCGCTCGATGACCCGTCGATGACCATCCATCTGCCGATCGACACGTCACCATCTGTATCGGTACGGCGACTACGGTTCAACAAACGGAGCCTGCGGTTTTCCGCGACACTGTTGGCCCCGGCCGATCGGCCCGGGGCCCGCACGGTGCCGGTTGCCGGCCGGATACACCCCTTGGTGAGCGTTCCGGTGCTCACGCGCCGCCTGCGCAACGGTGAAATCATCCGCAAGGACGACCTGACGGCGCAAATGATGCGGCGCAGCAGCGTCGGCAACAGCACGATGCTGGATCCGGAGAAAATCGTCGGCATGGGCGTGCGCCGCACGCTTCGCACCGATAAGCCCGTGCGACGCGGCGATATCCGCGAGCCGGTCCTCGTCGCGCGAAACAGCCTGGTCGTCATGAAATACAAGACCGCCAACATGCTGATCACGGCACAGGGCAAGGCGCGCGAAAACGGAACGCGCGGCGAAACCATCCGAATCCAGAATACCGGCAGCGGAAAAACCATCGAAGGCGTCGTGATCGGCCCCGGCATGGTCGCCGTCGGCACATTCGGCACCATCGGCGCCATCGCTGCGAGGCAAAACCGCTAATGCCGAACCGTACCCGACACACGATACGATTTCTGACCTGTATCTTGGTTGCCGGAACCGTGTTGAGCGGCTGCAACACCCTGCAGCGCCTCGCCGACGTCGGTGCCGAACCCAAGATGACGACAATTCAGAACCCCCTGCACAATCAAGGCTATCGCCCCGTCAGCATGCCGATGCCAGCGCCGGTTACGGCGCATCGCGAACCCAACTCGCTGTGGCGTCCCGGGTCGCGCGCCTTTTTCAAGGACCTGCGGGCAACCCGTGTCGGCGACCTGCTGACCGTGGTCATTCAAATCGACGATAAGGGTGAACTGGACAACAACAGCACCCGCAGCCGGGACAATACCGAAGGCGCCGACGCGCCCGCGATCCTCGGGTACGAAACGTCGCTCAGCAAGGTTTTGCCCGACGCGATCAATCCCGGTAATTTGCTGGAGTTGTCGTCCAACTCGAACTCGAACGGCGATTCTTCGATCGACCGCGAAGAAGAGATCGACCTTGAACTCGCCGCCGTCGTGACCCAAGTGCTGCCGAACGGCAACCTTGTGATTCTCGGCAGGCAGGAAACGCGGGTGAACTACGAGGTTCGTGAGCTGCAGATTACCGGCGTCATCCGCCCGGAAGACATCACCAGTCAAAACACCATCAGCTACGAAAAAATTGCCGAGGCGCGGCTGGCCTACGGCGGGCGCGGCTTCATGAGCGACGTGCAGCAGCCGCGCTACGGCCAACAGATCATCGACATCCTGTTCCCCTTCTGATCGATGCGGGAACAGGCATGACATAGGACCAAAAGTTTTAAGGAATTTGCGTTCGCCCTTATCCTCTCCTCCTCCCCAACGCGCTAGGGCGGCGCAAATAAAGAGGCCGGTGCTCCTTTGGATCACCGGCCTCGTTTCTTTTGACGGCGCGGAAATAATCCGCTGCCGGACGGCACCTAGTCGTCCCGTCGCGTTCTTTCCATCCGTTCGTGCCGCTCCTGCGCCTCCAGGCTGAGGGTCGCTATGGGCCTCGCCTCCAGCCGGCGCAGGGAAATCGGCTCGTCGGTTTCTTCGCAGTATCCGTAAGTACCCTCGTCGATACGCCGCAGCGCTTCGTCGATCTTGGCGATCAACTTGCGCTGCCGATCTCGGGTTCGCAGTTCGAGGGACCTGTCGGTTTCTTTCGTCGCCCGATCCGCCATATCGGGCACCGCCAGACTCTCGCTTTGCAAATTGCGGAGTGTTTCGTTCGACTCCTGCAACAATTCGCTGCGCCAAGCGAGAAGCTTAATGCGAAAATATTCACGCTGCCGAGCGTTCATAAATTCTTCTTCTTCGCTCGGCCTATAATCCGGCGGCAGCAGGGGATTCGACATGCGTCACTCCTAGCACGGTACCGACTAACGAGCGGCGCGGAATATATAGGCCAGAACGGGCCTGAGCAAGCCCCTGGCGGTTGAACAAATTTTTATCGGGGATTCGGCGCGGAAATCTCGAGACGAATCGAGAAAAGCTAAATTAAATCAATTATCTCTCTCGAACTTTGCGAGTTCTACCCGAGCGCGCAATTCGATTTCGTCCAGGATCATATTCAGCTTCGGATCGTCACTTTGAACCCGATGGTGTTCGACCATGGTCGTAATACGTTCAAGATCCTGCTTCGCAACGCCGCCCGAAATGATGCCAATTCTCAGTTGGTCCAAGGTATCCAAGAGATCAACCGCCCATCGGCGGGCCTTCTTCCGCGCTTCGCCATCGGTCGCATCGCCGACTTCCTGGATGGACAACAACGCATCCACGGACTGCACCGGCGCAACCGTGCCGACCTGCTCCGCCGCGTCGCGATCAGACTCCAAATGCTTCGAAAATTGAGTTGTCTGCGCCTTGCCGGCCTTTTCACTGCGCTTGACGGGCGACGCCGTCCGGCTCGGGGCGGTACGGTCGATTTTCATGGCCGAAACATACTGCATTTCACATCAAATAGAAATGTGCTCAAGCCGGATCGGATGCGGGCAAAGGGCAAACTTTGCCGACGGTATCGGCAGGGGTTGCCGAAACATCCCGCCGTCCCGAATCAATACCCTTTCCTGAATTAATTAATATCGTTATTTCAGCATCTTATAGGGATTCGAAAACAGGTAATCCTGGCATGGCGTTCGCTTTGTAAAAGGCAATATTTCCCGGCGCCGGTCCGAAGGTCCAATGACGCAGAATCCGTTCCTATCTCTCATCAAGTCTTGGCATTGCACATGTCGAGTCGCCCTCCGTCTCGCCGTTTGCGCGCTGATGCTCGTATTCGTCTGGACATCGGACGCCGCCGCGCAGGCGCGGATCAAGGATATCGTCGATTTCGAGGGCGTCCGGGAAAACCTTCTGGTCGGGTACGGGCTGGTTGTCGGCTTGAACGGGACCGGCGACAGCCTCAGCAGCGCGGTGTTCACCAAGGAAAGCCTGATCGGCATGCTCGAACGGCTCGGCGTGAATGCCCGCGACAACAACCTCAAAACCAACAATGTCGCCGCCGTGATGGTGACCGCGACGCTCCCGCCGTTTGCGCGCCAAGGAAGCCGGATCGACGTCAGCGTTTCGGCGCTGGGTGACGCCAAGAACCTGCTCGGCGGAACGCTGCTGGTGACCCCCTTGCTCGGCGCCGACGGAGAAGTCTATTCCGTAGCGCAAGGCAGCCTGCAGGTCGGCGGGTTTACCGCGCAAGGCGCCGGCGAGACCGTGACCAAGGGCGTACCGACGAGCGCCCGCATTCCCAACGGCGCGATCGTCGAGCGTGAAATCCCGTTCCGCCTCGCCGGCATGAAGCAAGTGCGGCTCTCGCTGCGCAATCCCGACTTCACCACGGCGCGCCGCATCGCCCGCGCGGTCAATGCCTTCGTCGGCGAACGGTCGGCCCGCGTAACGGACCCGGCAACCGTGGAGCTGAACGTTCCAAAATCCTACAAGAACGCGGTCGTCGAGCTGTTGACCGATGTCGAGCAACTTCGGGTCGAGCCGGATACCATCGCCAAGGTGGTGATCGACGAGCAGGCCGGCGTGATCGTGATGGGCGAGAACGTCCGGATCAGCACGGTGGCGATCGCCCAGGGCAGCCTGACGATCCGGATCACCGAGACACCGCAGGTTTCCCAGCCGCAACCCTTTTCGAATACCGGCAGCACGGCAATCGTCGACCGCACCGACGTCCAGGTCGAAGAAGGCGACGACAAGAAGCTCGGCGTCCTGAACAACGGCGTCACGCTGCAGGAACTGGTCAACGGCATCAATGCGCTGGGGATCGGGCCGCGCGACATGATCACGATCCTTCAGGCGATCAAGGCTGCCGGCGCGCTACAAGCGGAAATCGAGGTCTTGTAATGGACAGTCCCGTCTCGATCGACCAGGTCACCCAATCGCTGACGTCCTCGCGCGCCCCTCAAATGGACCGACTGAAGGGAGCGTCGGACGAGCAAATCCGCAAGACCGCGGAGGATTTCGAAGGATTCTTCGTTTCGATGATGCTGGAAAGCATGTTCGCCGGCATCAAGACGGATTCCATGTTCGGCGGCGGCCAGGGTGAAGCGGTCTTCCGGTCCATGTTGTTGCAGGAATACGGGAAAACGATCTCCCAGAGCGACGGCTTCGGCATCGCCGATACCGTGCAGCGCGAAATCCTGAAATTGCAGGAGGTGCAGAACTCATGACGCCGAATGAAATGACCCGGCGCGCGGTCGATGCGACCCTGTCGCTGGCCGATGTCATCGACGAAGAGAACAAGGCGCTCGCACAGGCGCGCGTCGAACGCGTTACGGCGCTCCAGGACGCGAAACAGACCGCCTCCGACGTGTTCGAAGCCCGCATTCGCGAATTGAAGGAAAACCCGGATCACCTGACGCAAGCCGCGCCGACCATGCAACGTCAGCTGGAGACCGCGAAGCAGCGCCTCGACGAGGTCGCGACCGTCAATATCAACGCCCTGCGCTCGGCAATCGAATTGAACAAGCGGTTGGCGGAACGGATCGCGCATTCGGTGGACCGGCAACGCGTCAGCGCCGCCGGATACACGAAGAGCGGGGCCTCGGCCGTCGGTCAGCCGAACAATCACCTGAATGATCCGATGCCGATTTCGCTGAACGAAACCCTCTGACCCACGGCCGGATTGACCGAGACCGATCATGTCACTCTCCTTGGCCCTTCGAAGTGCTCTCAGCGGACTAAGCGCGGCCCAGACCGCGATTCAGGTCACGTCCGACAACGTGACCAACGCCAACACGCCGGGGCACACACGGAAATTCGTCGAGAACCAATCGCGCCTGATCGCCGCGCAGGGCGCCGGGGTCGACACGGGCATCATTTCGCGCGAGGTCGACGATTTCCTCCTGTCCCAGATACGGAATCAACAAAGCACCGTCGGCCAACTCACCGTCCGCGACCGATTCCTGGCGCAGATTCAGAACATGTTCGGCTCGCCGGAAACCAATCGCACGATTTCCAGTTCGCTGAACGATCTCAAGACATCGTTCGAGGCGCTCGCCGCCACGCCGGAGTCGCAAGCAAACGCTTCCGATGTCGTCAACATCGCCCGACAGACCGTCCAGCTCTTCAACGATCTCAGCAACACGATCCAGGATCTGCGGGCCGATGCCGACCGGGAGATCGAGCGCATCGTCACGCAACTCGACAGCCGGTTCGAGATCGTTGCGGGTCTGAACGTCCAGATCGCCAATGCGGAAATCCTGAACCAGTCGAGTGCCGCATTGCGCGACGAGCGCGACCGGGCGCTTGCGGAAATCGCGACGAATATCGACATCCGGATCGTCGAACAGAATGACGGCACCGTCAGCCTGTTCTCCGCCGGCGGCCGCCTCCTCGTCGACCGCGGATCGGCGCTCGCCATCAGTCACGACGCCGTCTCCCAGGCGAGCGCCAGTATCGCCTATGTCAATCCGGGCGACCCGACCTATCCGGGCGGCATTACCGGTATCTTCGTGAACGGCTCGACCGCCGCCGCCGACGACATTACCGATGAAATCCGGGGCGGCAGCCTCAAGGCGCTGATCGATATGCGCGACACCGAGCTTCCGAACCTGCAACGGGAACTGGACGAGCTCGCGCAGACGCTGATTGCCGAACTGAACAAGGCGCATAATGCCGGAACGGCTTTTCCCCCGCCGTCGACATTGACCGGCAGTCAGTCTTTCGGCTCGACCGATATCTTCTCGGCCACCGGCAGCGTTCGGGTCGCGGTGCTGGATCAAACGACGGGCGTCGTTGTCGAAACGTTGGACATCGCGCTCGGCGCGATGACGACGGTGGATGACCTGCGCGCGGCCGTGAACGGCATGACCAACGTGACCGCCACGTTCAACGCCGCCGGGCAGCTCGTCGTCTCGGCAAATACGGCGGGTCAGGGCATCGCCATCAACGAACTGACCAGCGCCGTGACGACGGTCGGGGGCGAAACGCGCGGCGTATCGCACTATTTCGGCCTTAACGATCTTTTCCACGCGAATGTCGACGGGACCGCCTATGACTCGTTTTCCAGCGCCCGGCAGAACGACAGCACCACCGCACTCGGGCTGACCGGCACGCTTACGTTTAACGCCGCCGGTGTGTCGACGACGGTCGGCTATACCGCGGGTCAGAATCTCGACACCATTGCCGCCAACATTACCGCCAACGGAACGCTCGCCGGCGCCAACATATCGGCGCGCGTGGTCGATGACGGATCGGGCCGCCGCCTGATCGTAGAGGACACGGACGGCAATAACTTCGTCATGACCGATTCCAGTACCTTGCTGTCCTCGCTCGGCGTAACGAACGAGTCGACGAGCGTCTCCAACGTGGTAACAGTGCGCAGCGACATCGTTTCGAACCAGGCGCTGGCGGCACGCGGTACGTTGAGCAGCGCAGGCGGCCTTGCCGCCGGCGATGATGGGCTGACCGTCGGTGACGGGAGCGCGGCCGCCGCACTTGCCGGTGTCTTCGACGCCACAATCAGTTTCGGCAGCGCAGGCGGCCTTACCGGCACGTCGAATACGCTGTCGGAATATGCCGCCACGATTCTATCGGTGCAGGCGGCGATCGCATCGAACACCTCCAGCGAACTGGATTTCAATTCGTCCTTCCTGGAAACGCTAGAGTTCCGGAACGGTTCAATTTCCGGGGTCAACATCGACGAGGAACTCGCGAACCTGATCGTCTTCGAACAGGCTTTCAACGCGTCGGCGCGCGTCATCACCATCGCGTCCGATCTGCTCGAAGAACTGATCAACATCGTGCGGTAACGGAGCGAATAAATGGTTGCCCGTATAGGATCCTTCGCGAACCAACAACTTATTCTCGACGCCACGCTGCGGACGCAATCGCAACTGGCCGAGACGCGGCTGCAGGCCGCGACCGGCAAGAAGAGTCAGACCTTCAGCGGCATCGCACCGGACTCGTCCCGCTTGGTGAATCTGAAGAACGAAGTCGCAAAGGCGGAGCAATACATCGAGAACATCGCGACGACCGAGAAACGCCTCAAGCTGATGAATCTCAGCTTGGAGACACTCGACGAGATCGCGCGGGAGATGCGTTCGATTGCCGTCAGCTCGCTGAACGGCGAAGCCGCCAATACCAACAACATCTCGTTCATCGCGACGGAATTCCTGGACCAAACCGTCGAGCTTCTGAATCAGAAAGACGATTCTCGGTATCTCTTTGCCGGCGGTAAGACCGACACGAAGCCGGTCGATCTGAACAACGGTGTCTATACCGCCCCAACGCCGCCGCCCTTCGACGCGGTCGCCGATACCGGCTACTACGAAGGTGACGCCACGATACAGCAGGTCCGGATCGACGACGGCGTCACCGTGCAATACGGAATCACGGCGGACCAGTCCGCTTTCGAGAAGGTTATCCGCGCCCTCGACAACATCGCCCAGACAACGTTCACCAATCCCATCACCGCAGCGGAAAAACAGGTCTTGAACGATGCTATCACTCTGCTGACGGAAGCAACCGAGAATAATGGCGCGCAAAAAACGATCGGCGGTTTCGCCGCGGATGTCGCCCTCGATCTGCGGACCATCGACACTCAAAAGGACTGGCACAACGAGTTCATCAACTTCGCCACGGATTCGATCGGTGAAATCGAAAACGTGGACACCGCGGAAACGCTCTCGCTCTTGAATTTCCAACAGGTGCAACTCGAAGCATCGTTTCAGATCGTGGCCCGGCTCGGTCAGCTTTCGTTGACCAACTTCATCCGATAACACGGGCCGGTACGCCCGCGCCGTCGATCCGGGATACGCACGAGACCATGGGGAAACAGCGGATTTTTGCCTCCGAATGACACAGTCGAGCGGCCTCGAGGACCGGAAGGACACCCATGTCGCAACGGCGGGCCAATTCCTGGAACGCGCCGCCGATGCCTTTCGATCGAAAAACTATACCCTCGCCGAGACGATCCTCCGCCAATTGCTGACGGCGCGGCCCGACGTCGCGCCCGCATGGCATCTTCGCGGACTGACGGCGCGCGCCACCGGCGACCACCGCCGCGCGCTGGCGTTCTGCCTGAAAGCCGTAGCCGCAGACAGCGGCAACGCCGACTATTGCGCCACGCTCGGCGACGCCCTGGAACGACTCGGTCGCGATCACGACGCGGTCGTTCCATGGCAACGCGCGCTCGCCCTAGCTCCCGGCGCCGCAACCAACCGGCTTCGTCTCGCCGACCTTCTCGGCCGGCTCGGCAGGGAAGACGAAGCTTTCGAACAAATCGAACTGGCGGCCACGTCGGAGCCGGACTCTGCCCCAGTCCAATATGCGTTGGGTTTGGCGTTGGCGCGCCGGCAGGAATTCGATCAGG
Organism: Alphaproteobacteria bacterium; assembly: GCA_965228425.1. Taxonomy (GTDB): domain Bacteria; phylum Pseudomonadota; class Alphaproteobacteria; order UBA8366; family UBA8366; genus JAJFJD01. Next base: position 4,076,556 of record OZ245815.1, read on the forward strand.
CGGAGACCGTTTTCCGACGATGCCTATCGCTGGACACCGAAAGTGCCGACGCCACCTTTCAGCACGCGCGTTGTTTGCAAGCCCTGGACCGGGAAAAGGAAGCGGCCGCCGGATACGAGAAATCGTTGTTGCGGCAACCGGACCGAGCCGCACCGCATGTCAATCTGTCGGCCATTTACCGAGGCCTCGGCAAGCCCGAAAAGGCTGTCGAGGCGGGCGAACGCGCCCTCGATCTTGAGCCTCAATCGGTCAGCGCCCTCAACAATCTTGGCCTTGCCCTGTGCGACCTCGGGCAGCATGCGACGGCGGCAACGTTTCTTCGAACGGCACGGCAAATCGAGCCGGACAATCCGATTACCGTGCACAATCTCGGGGTCGCCCTCCATGCCTGCGGGTCGTTGGCCGAGAGCGAGCGGTTCCTGCAGGAAGCCCTTTCGCTTCGCCCGGATTGGCCGGAAGCGATCCGAAGCCTCGGAAATCTATATCGGGAAACCGGACGCCTCGCCGAGGCCGCCGCACTGTATAGCGACGCGATCGAGCGACATCCCGAAGACTTCCGCATGCTCGGGAATCTGGGGCTCGTGCTGCTGAATTTGAACCAACCGCATGACGCGATTGCGATATACGAACGGGCGCTCGCCTTGAACTCTTCCCATGCGGGGCTCCGCACCAGCCTCGGGATTGCACAGCTCCAAATCGGCGATTTCGCGAATGGCTGGCCGAACTACGAGGCGCGTTGGGACAACGACGAATCGACCGGCACAAAGAGAGCCCTCTCGATGCCGCGCTGGGATGGTCGGTCCCTGGACGGCGAGGACGGCAGGCCCGGCGCGCTTTTGGTCCACGCCGAACAAGGGTATGGCGACACGCTCCATTTCTGCCGCTACCTACCCCTGCTTACCGCGCAAAATATTCCCATCGTTTTCGAGTGCCAATCGCCCTTGGTCGACTTGATGCGAACCCTTGGAGACGAAAATGACGAGCGGAATTTCACCGTCATCGCCCGAGGGGACCCCCTGCCCGACACGGACGCCCATATCCCCTTGCTCAGCTTGCCGGCGCAATTCGGAACGACGCTCGAAACAATTCCATCCGATGTCCCGTATCTCCAAGCACCCGCAGCGGCGGCAGCGGCATGGGCGCGCCGCCTCGCCGGCGACGAACCTGCGGTCGGTCTGGTTTGGGCCGGAAACCCCGAACGCCAGGACGATTGGATGCGATCCTGCCCGCCAAGCACCTTGGAGCCGTTGCTTGATATCGACGGCATCCGGTATTTCAGCCTGCAAAAAGACGGTCCGCCGTTGAAACACGCCGCCGTCGAACCGCTGGGACCGGAACTCAACGATTTCAGCGATACCGCCGCGGCAATCGAGGCACTCGACTTGGTCATATCGGTGGATACGGCGGTAGCGCATTTGGCGGGCGCGCTCGGGAAACCCGTTTGGGTCGTCCTCGGAGCCGCGGCCGATTGGCGGTACATGCTCGATCGGGATGACAATCCCTGGTACCCGACCATGCGCTTGTTCCGTTCGCCCGATCTCGGCGACTGGACACACGTTGCCAACCAAATGGCACACGCGCTGCAATCCAGTCTATCGCGCCGCGATAACGGGGAATTTTCGGCGTAATTTTAAGGTAGTGGCAACACCGCGACTGGCGGCTCGGAGCGTCAGGCTACGACATCGCCGCCCGAATTTGCCGCCGCCGGCTGCGATTGCGCATCCGCCAGGGCGGCATCCTCGCCCACATTCATCATCAATCCCGCGGCGATGTTGCGGTTGATGTCGATCAGTACGCGCAGCTTGCTTCCGCTGGGTTCGGCGAGCGCGTTGACCGTATGCTTATCGATGAAAACGCTGAGGCTCAGAATGTTTTGCCGAATTTCGTCGGGAAGCGGATTTTCCACCGACGACACATCGGCCTGAATGATGGTCCACAAACGCCAATTCAGCCGCAACGCCGCCCGATAGGCATCGCTGTTCTCGCCGTTGATGGAGGCATCCATCATTCGAGCCGTCTCGAGAAGCGCCTGCGCTTCGGTTTGCCGGGCCGACGAGCCAAGTTTCTGCGACGACTGATACGCTTGGCTGCTGTTATTGGGTTGCATGTTTCAGGACCTCGTTCTCGTATTTGATAAGCTTTCGACAAAGCTTCAGTGCTCCATAGGCATCCCCGGCAACGATCTTCTTGCCGATATCGAGGATCAATGGCGTTGAACTGGGGACGGCATTGACGAAATCTTTGACCAGTTTACTGAACTGATTTTGATATTGCTTCTCTTTTTCTGGGAACATGTAAAGTAATTGAATAACAAAATATATTTTCTTTGCCGGAGTTGTTACGTCTTTCTCAATCATTATATCGCGTTCGCGGAGAATACTCGCCTTATTCTGAACGATTAGTTCAGCCTTTTCCCCGCCATTTTGAATAACCGCCTGATTGATGACGGTCTTCTCACCCGGCTTCAACACGATCTTTAATGGCATCTCTTGTTCTTCATTGAGAATTCAAAAGTAAACAGTGTTTCGTCATTAAAATATTAGCAAGAATTATACCACAGATAGATTTGAATTGTGATTTTTTTGTTAATCGAAGATTTGGTTCATTTTCAGGACCACAAAAATCACAAAATAAAAGCGGGGGCCGAAGCCCCCGCTTTCTTTGGATTCACTGTCGTCCTTGACTTTAACCGAACAAGCCGAGGATCGACCGCTCGCTCTGAGCAGCCAACGACAACGCGTTAATACCGAGCTGTTCCCGGGTCTGCAACGCAAGCAGGTTGGCACTTTCCTCGTTGAGGTCGGCCAGGGTCAGCTTACTCGCACCGGTTTCCAGCGTATTCACCAGATCTTCGGTGAAGTTCAACCGAGTCTGAAGAACGGTGTTGTTCGAACCCAGCGTCGCAGCGTTGGTGCGCAGCTCCGTCAAGGCACTGTTCAACTCCGTGATCGACGTATCGATCGCCGTATCGTCGGCGAAGGCATTCGTCGCCGCCGTAACTTCGATTCCGGTCGTGGCAGTCGTCGAATCCAGACCGGTAATCGTGAGATCACTGGTACCGTCTTCGTTAAACTCGACCGTCAGGTTATCCGGCGTCGCCTGAATCAGGTTCGTGCCGTTGAAGCTCGAGTCATTGGCGATATCGTCGATCTGACCCAAGAGCGCGTTGAACTGCACCGCGAGGGTCGACTTTTCGTTGGTATCACCCGTCGCCTTCGCCTGGTTCGCAAGACCCTTGGCCTGCTGCACCAGCTCGGTGATGGCGTCGATACCGTTGATCGCCGATTCGATCGTGCTGATCGCCAGGTCCACGTCCGACTTCAACGTATTCAAGTCGGATGCCCGGTTGTTCAACGCGGTCGATGTAAAGAACGCGGACGCGTCGTCGAGGGCCGAATTGACTTTCAGACCACTGGACAGGCGCGACTGAGTTCTGCTGATAAGCTCGGAGGTACTCTGCAGGGCGAGCAAGTTATTGCGCACGCCTGCTGTAAGGGCTACTGAGTCAGTCATGGTTTCTCCCTTTCTAGGATGTTGACCGACCGCATTCTGCGGCGGACAAACCAAAACGGACCGACGGGTCCGCAAAACGGCCATGCCGGATATCCAGCATGGTCGCAGGTTCGAGGCTGCACGATGCAACCATCGCGCCAGTTTCCGGGAGAAACCTTAACGATTTGATAATACGGAATATTCTAGCCCAGCGCCCTAGCGAACTGGCAAATCGGGGCAATATTTACCGCGCCAGACCGGCAGAAAATTCCTACAAGTCGGAATTTCCTTCCCGGTCGCTATCCGGATATTGGTCCGGCGAGCCGGCGTAATAGGCTGCCGACCCGCCTGAAATTCAGCCTAACCGAAGAGGCTCAGAATGGCCCGTTCGGCCTGCGACGCCAGCGACAATGAGTTGATGCCAAGCTGCTGTCGCGTCTGAAGCGCCAGCAGGTTCGCACTTTCCTCGTTGATATCGGCCAAGGTTAGCTTTCCGGCGCCTTCCTCGAGCGTATTCGTGAGTTCTTCGGTGAAATTCAATCTTGTCTGAAGAACGGTGTTGTTCGACCCCAGCGTCGCGGCATTGGTCCGCAACTCGGTCAAGGCACTGTTCAATTCCGTGATAGTGGTATTGATATCAGAGAGATTGCCGAAGTCGTTCGCCGCAGCGGTGATCTCGATACCCGTGGTCGCGGTGGTTGAGTCCAAGCCAGTGATCGTCAGATCGCTCGTACCGTCCTCGTTGAAATCCACTTCCAGGTTATCCGGCGTCGCCCGAATCAAGTTCGTTCCGTTGAAGCTGGCGTCGTTCGCCAAATCATTGATTTGACCTAACAATTCATTGAACTGCACCGCCAAGAGCGAACGCTCGGCCGTATCGCCGGTGGCTTTAGCGGTATTGGCAAGCCCCTTCGCCTGCTCGACGAGTTCGGTAATCGACTCGATACCCGTAATCGCCGCCTGCAAGGCGCTGATCGAGAGATCGATATTTTCCTTAAGATTGGTCAGGTCGTCTGCCCGGTTGGTCAGCGCCCGCGCCGTGAAGAATGCACTTGCGTCGTCGATTGCCGAATTGACCTTCAGGCCGGTCGACAAACGAGTCTGCACGATATCGATTAGGTCGGTCGTGCGCTGAAGACTCAGGAGGTTCGAGCGCACCCCGGCTGTCAAATTAACTTTGTCAGCAGCCATATGTCATGTCCTTTCTGGCGTTGACATTTGGCATTCCTTGCAGCGGTTGGCCGATGCCAATTCCACATGCGAAACGCCGATTTCACTATGGTTAATGGCAACCGCCATGCCACCGTGCCATTCCGCACAACATATTGTTTCAATGGATATAATTTGTGATCGTAATGGTTAACGTGGCGGCCCAGTGCAGATTTTTGCCGGGCAACTCTTGCAACATCTGGCATTTCTTACCCGGTGGCCAACCAGAAGTGGCCGGGCCGCTTGCCGGGCAACCGGACAGTCGATCCAGTGCGACCAACAAGGTCAAAATGTCTGCCGAATCAGGTTATGGAAATCGAGGAAAGCACGTCGGCGACGCGATGGATCTGCGCCGCACGAAGATCGCACCCGAATGGCAACCCAACCATCCGCTCCACGAGATCTTCCGTCGCCGGCAACGCGTCGCGCTCGGCTCCCGAAAACATCGGCTCAAGGTGACATCCCTTGTTCCACCACAGTCGAGACTCGATGCCGGCATGATCCAATGCGGCTATCGCGGTCTCGCCGACGGGGGCGTCGAACACGACATTGCAGGTTGAACTCACCCAGCCATCGCCGAAGCCCGGAGACACCTGAACCCTCGGAATTGCGTCGATAACCTCGATGTAGGCGGCAGTGGCCCGCGCAAGTCCGGCGCGAGTCTCCGCCCATTGGTCGAGCGCGGCGAGCGCGACGGCCGTGGGATATTCTCCTAGTTTCGCATTGCCGCCCGGCCGGACCGCGCTGCGACTTCCCTGAAAGCCGAAATTCGCCCGTGCCTTGACCTCCGCGACTAAATCGACGTCGCGGCTGATCACAAACCCGCCCTCCCCGGCCGCGAGCGGCTTCGTGGCGTGTAGGCTGACGATCGATGGCGACCGACCCGGAACCAAACTGTCGAATCCGGCCGCCGCATCGACGACGACGGGCACACCTGTATCCTCCGTCAGGCGATCCCAGGACGCGATATCGAGCGGCGCACCGAAGGGCGCGACCGCCATAACCGCGGCGACCTCGGATCCAAGTCGAGCAATTGCGTCCCGCGCGACGGTCGGGTCGAGCCGCCACGTCACGGGATCGATCTCGAGAAAATAGGGCGTTAGACCGGCCGACAGAACGGCCTGCGCCGACGCGACAAATGTAAAGGACGGCAACAAGCAAAACCGGCTCGTTGGACGTGCAAGCGCGGCAAGGCTGATCGATAGCGCGGTGGTCGCATTGCTGAGGCATACGACCTTGTCGCTTGTGACGCCGTAGTGCGACGCGAACCGCCCGGTCAGCCGCTGCTCCAAGGGACCGAAATTCGTATACCAGCGATTGGCGTCAATTTCCCGGAGATAGGGCATCAACTGTGCAGCCTCCGGGAGTTTCGGCCGCATCAATGGAATTCGTTCGAAATCCGCCGTCATAAGAGAGCCTTTTTGGCCATGCTCACAGTGCCGCGCCCTATGTCACAAGTCGGGGTTGCTTGAACGCCACCAACGCCGCAGCCACCTCGTCGACGACGGGCGCCCAGTCGGATATCCGCCGTTGGCGGAACAAGCGCATCGTCGGGTACCACGGACTATCGAACCGCTCCAGAAGCCAACGCCAATCGGGCATTGCCGAAAGCATCGTCCAGACGGGTTTACCGAGCGCCCCGGCAAGATGCGCCATCGCCGTATCGACGGACACCACCAAATCCATCGCCTGCACCGCCGCCGCGCTCGCCGAAAAATCACTGAACCCGGTGCCGAGATCCATAACGTCCATCGTCTCCAGCTCTGCGGTATCCTCTGGCGAAAGTTCGGTTTGCAGACTGAAAAGTCGAATGCCCGGCACTTTGGCCAACGGTTGCAGATCGGACAATGCGCACGATCGAAAGCGGCCGCGGTTGTTGGTCAAACTGCCGCGCCAAACGATGCCGACCTTCAGCACACGACCATCCGACGCAATAGGTACATCTGCAGGCAGCGCCGACAAATACGGACAATCGGCAGGAATGGTGCTCATGTCGGTCCCGATAAGGCCGGGCAGGCTCATAAGCGGCGCCCAAGAATCAATCTCGGGCCGAGGATCGCCGAACGCGATCACCCTGTCCGCGACATTGGAATCCTCCAGAAGGGTGCGGAGGGACACGGGACATTCAAAGGTCACGTCGGCACCCAGTGCCCGAAGCATCGAAACATACCGAACAAACTGAATCGTATCGCCCAATCCCTGCTCCGCGACGAGCAGCAACCGTTGGCCTTCCGGCGACGCGCCATCCCATCGGGGCCGGTCGACCGTCGGAAGCGCTAGGCCGGCAACGGCCCGCCAACGCCATTCATACAACTCCCAGCCTTCGCGCAATTGGCCGGACAATAGCAGGGCGGTCGCCTTGTTCCATTGCGCCTGCGGCAAGTCGGGTTCCAGCACGAGCGCTTGATCCAGTGCGGCGATTGCCGTCTCGCACTCGCCCAAATGCTGCAGCGCCGCGCCAAGATTGACCCAGGCGTCCGTAAACCGGCGATCGATTTGCAGCGCACGGCGATAACAGGCCACCGCCTCTGCTGCGATGGGTGCCGCTGAAAACGCATTTCCGAGATTGTAGTGACCTTCAGCATTGTCCGGATCGGCTACAGTCGCGCGCCGGCCGGCATCGATCGCGGCCGCCGTCTGCCCTGACTCGAGCAACGCGCCGCACAGGTTGCTCCATGCCGGGGCATAGCGATGGTCCGCATCCGTGGCCAACCGAAACTGATCGAGCGCGGCCTCCAGATCGCCACGCTGCCGCAAAACATGACCCAGATTATTGTGGGCAGCCGCATGACCGGAGGACAGCGCCAACGTCCTCTCGAACGCCTCCGCCGCCTCGTCCAACCGACCCAACGCCAACAATGTATTCCCCAAATTGAAGTGACCCTCGGGCTGAGCATCGTCCAGCGACACCCCGCGGCGCAACGCGGCGACTGCATCGTCATGACGCCCCTCTTCGGAGAACGCGGAGGCGATATTGATATGAAAAGCCGCGAATGTGGGCGCCTGCTCAATCGCGCGCTCGAATGCCTCGATCGATGCGGCGGCCGAATTCTGATGCAATAATGCCAACGCGAGCAGGTGCCAGGCATCCGGTTGCGCACCGTCGTCGGCGAGTACGGCGCGGCATGCGGCTTCCGTCCCGGCGTAATCCTGATCGCGGAAGCGGGAAAGCGCCTGCTGCAACATGCTTTGCGCGACATTCGACATCCATCATCAGATACAGCGCGGCGGCGGCGAATAGAAGGCGAAAGTTGTCCGGCATTTTCGTCATGGCGCATCGGATCGCGGGCCGGGTAGACTCCGGACATGGTTACCGTCGCCGTCATGCAACCGTATTTCCTGCCCTACGCCGGCTACTTTCGGCTGTTCGCCGCGGCCGACCGCGTCGCGCTGTTCGACTGCGTGCAGTTTCCGCGGCGCGGCTGGGTGCATCGCAACCGGTTGCCGGACGGTGCGGGCAATCCGGCCTGGCTGACGCTGCCGCTCCGTGCGGGCGCGCGCGAGACACGGATCGCGGACCTCCGCTTCGCCAAGGATGCGGCGGCGGCGCTACGGCAACGCTGCGGCCGGTTCCCGCAGCTTCGGGATTTGGATCACCCGCTTCTATCGTCAGTCTTGAATCCTACGCCGGACGTGGTCGGCTATCTGGAAGCGTTGCTCGGCCGGTGCTGCGCGGACATGGCCCTGCCCTTTGACGTCATCCGAAGCAGCAACCTCGACATCGACCCGGCGCTTCGGGGCCAGGACCGGGTGCTTGCCGTTGTCGAGACGCTGGGTGGCGACAAATACATCAATCTCGAAGGGGGCCAAGCACTCTACGACCCCACGGCTTTTGCCGACCGCGGCATTGAATTGTCTATCCTGCCCGCGTGGCGGGGATCGACCTGGAGCATCCTGCAACGGCTAATATCCGAATCGCCCGGTTCCGTGGCGGATGAAATCCGCAGCCAGCTCTGACCTAATCGCCGACCAGTTCCGTGAGAACGTCGTGAAGCGCCTGGACATGGGTCATGTCCTCGAAGACGCGCGGGGCCTCCGCCTCGATGCGGTGTTCCAAGTCCGTCCGAAAATCAATGTCGGTCGCCACCCGAACCGCAATGTCGACATAGTCTTCCGCGGACTCCGCAACCGTATCGGTAACACCCATCAACCGATACAGGGCAAGCGCGTATCGGCCCCGCAGGAACCGCCCGGGCCACGTCACGACCGAAGTCCCCATGGCGATCGCCTGCCAGCAGGTGTTGCCGCCGCCGAAGGGCCGGGTATCGAGGGACACGTCCGCCAACTTCATCACGGTCAAGAAATCCAAATGGCTCATGGTCGGCAAAAATCGCACGCGATCCATGGTATCCCCGAGGGTCCGCGCGAAACGGGCTTTCACCTTCTCCGCAAGACGCGGGTTATACCCCGTTGGCAGCAGCAGTAGCCCTCTGCGATCCCGCTCCAGGATTCCAGCGAAGAGAGCGTCCATATCAGGATGCAGCTTGATCAGGGTCTGGGCGCAAAAATAGAGCGGCGCCTCCTCCGGCAGGTCGAAGGCGGCACGGGATTTGAGCGGATTCGGAACCGGGGGGCGTTCGTAGTAGGTCGGCGCACCGGCCAAGCGGACAAGCTGTTCACTATAGTGATCGTCGGCTTCCGGCGGTTCCTGCAGATCACTGCTGATGTATCGGTCTAGAGTTGGAATACCGATGGTATCGGGATGTCCCCCTAGGACCACCTGAACCCGTGCCAACCGCGCGAAGGCCAGGAAATAGGTCATCGGTTCCATACCGATATCGGTATAGACGAGGATATCGAGCCTTTCTTCGGCGATGCGCTGCCGCGCCGCCGCAATATCCATCGGCAGGATCACAGCCCTGTCCGCATCGTCGGCCATACTGCGCCAGAGCGGATCCTCCGATCCGCCGACGCGGAAGACCGTCACCGAAAACGTGTCCCGCGGCATGAACCGGACCACACCATGAAAACACCATCCGACGGCATTCGTCCCGAACTGTCGGGACACGAACCCCAGTTTGAGGCGACGGCCCGGCTTCTTTGCGTCTCCCCGACAGTGATCGGCGACATAGGCCAATGACGGACAGGCGGTTTCGTAAAGCCGCGCCAAGTCGGCCTGCAGGTCCCTATTGTTCGTGTCGTGGTAGGACAGATTGAAGTTGGTCGCGCCCACCTCGCGATTCGCATCGCGCAATTGCGGCGGATCGGCCAACAGCGCGGCAACGGAATCGGCCATCCGGCGTCGCGCCGCCGCCAGGTCGTCGGTGGACTCCGCGACCACCGGCAACAACGTCGCCTTCTTGATCTCGACGCCTGCGCTGGGTTGTAACGCGAGCGCGGCGGCATAGGCGTCATCGGCGGCATCGATGTCGCCCACCTTGCGCAATGCGTTGCCAAGATTTTCTTGCGCTGCGGCAACGGTATTATCCCTCGCCACCGCATCGCGCAGACTCTGGACAGCCTCTTCAAACCTGCCCAGTTCAAGCAGCGTAACGCCGAGATTGTTGCGCGGCTCAACACTGTTGGGATCGCGCGCTATCGCCGCACGATACAAAGCCGCCGCCTCGCGGGGCAGCCCGAGATCCATGCACAACACACCGAGATTACATTTCGCTTGGGCATCGTCCGGGAACTCTTCCACCAGTTGGCGATACAAATCGGCGGCCGCCTCGAACCGTCCGGCGGTCTTGAGCGACGCGGCCAGATTGTTTCTAAATCCCGGATTTCCCGGGTCGTCCAGCAATGCCTGCTCATATTCGGCGATGGCGGCGTCAAGCTGCCCTTGCGCCGCCAAGGTGTTCGCGAGGTTGAACCGCGTCATGGCCGCGGTTGGCTGCATATCAAGCGCCGCGCGGAAACTCGCTTCCGCCTGCGTCAGCCGTCCGGCGGACCGGTACACGGTTCCCAGGTTCGACAGAATGGTGGTGCTTTCGACATTCAACGCCGCCGCGCGCTCGATCAAACCGATCGCGGCGTCGACATCGCCGCGCTGCGAGGCGAGGACGCCGCGCATATGCAGCGCGTCCACGTTATCGGGATCGAGGTCCAAAACCTGGAGATAGAGCGCATCCGCCTCATCGATCCGGCCGGCCTGATGCTGTTGCTTCGCCTCGGCCAAAATTGGCGCGGGATCGCTCACGGCGATACCTCCAAAAGGAATTCGGCAAACGCCTGGCTGGCCCGCGCATCGTTGTACAACACGTCGGCGCGATCACGAATATCGGCACAAACCATCGCACGCGCCACGGGATCGGTGCCGAGGCGCACCGCGATATCGACATAATTTTCCGGGGTCTCGGCAATGCAATCGGACAAATCCATATGCCGGTAATGCGCCAACGTCCCTCGCCCGCGCAGCGAATCGCCGGGCAACGATACAATCGGAAGACCGGCAGCAAATCCCTGATAGCTGGTGTTGCCGCCGCCGAACGGCCATGTGTCGAGCAGGACATCGGCAGACGCCACCACCTCCAGGAAGCGCGCGACCACGACGCGGGGCAGGATCCGGACACGGTCGAAGACATCACCGAAGACCGGACGCCATCGATCCCGCAACCGGTCGGTGATCAACGGGTCGTTTCCCTCGAACACCACGAGACACCCGGCCGGATCGCGACGAAGGATTTCCGCGAGCGGCGCATCCATGTCCGGATGGATCTTGAACAAGCTCTGCGGACAAAGATAAACGGTTTCGTCGTCCGGCAACCCCAATGGCGCGCGGGGCCGGGCCGCGTCCGGCATTTCCGGCCGCCGGTAGCAGGTCTGCACGCCGCCGAGCCGAACGAGCCGTTCGCTATACTGCGATTGTCCATCTTCGGGTTCGGCGACATCGTTCGAGATGTAGTAGTCGATGGTCGGAATACCGGTCGTAACCGGGTGCCCCCATAGGGCGCATTGGACCGGCGCAAGCCGGGCATGGGCCAGCAGATAACTCAAACTTTCCATACCGATATCGGGATATATCAAGATATCGCATTCACTTTCGGCGATCGCCTTGCGTGCCGGCCCAAACGCATGCGGCAATTCGACCACCGTTGCCGCATCGCCCAGTTCCGGCAGGCTATTTCCCAGCGATGACGCGGCCGCGAATAGCGTTGTGTCGAACCGGTCTCTCGGCAAATGGTCGATCAGCCCGCGCACCGTCCATGCGACGGCGTGATCCGAAAAGTAGGACGAGACAAATCCCACACGTCGTAGCCGATCGGTTGCAAGGTCCATCCCGTCGACGCAATGCGGTGCCGTCCAGTCGAGCGCCGGGTATATCTGTCGCATCGTATCGGACAGGCGCATCATGATCTCCCGATCATTGGCACCGTGATATGCGAGATAGAAATTCATCACCGGCGTGTCGAGAGGCGGCAGCGGCAAACGTTCGTTCGATTCAGCCAACGCCTGAAGTCGGCTCGCGAACCGGCCGCGCCAATGCTCAATATCCTCACGCGATTTTGGGATGACCGGCAATAACCCCGCATCCGCCAATAGAAATCGTGGATCACGCCGTACATTCAGCGCTGCCGAGAATCCGGCCTCGGCTGCCTCCGGATCGCCGCGCGCCGCCAGCACCAAGGCCCGATTAAAATGCGCATCCGCATAGGCCGGCTCCAATTCGACCGCCCGATCAAGCGACGCAAGCGCCTCGTCGTATCGCCGTTGCGACTTCAGGGCGTTACCCAGGTTGTTGTGTGCCGCCGCGAGGACCGGATCGATCTCGACCGCGCTGCGAAAGACCGCAAGAGCCTCATCGGCCCTGCCCAACGACCGTAGAACGACACCCAAATTTATGTGAGCGCCGGCACTCTGCGGCCGCAGCCGAATGGCCTGACGCAACACCACTTCCGCCTCGGCGAAGCGGCCGATCGTTCGCAGCGCGACGCCAAGGTTGTTGCAGGCGTCGGCGTTTTCGGGATCGAGTTCGAGCGCGCGCTTGTAATACCCAAGCGCAACCATCGCGTCGCCCCCGGCGACGGCCACCGCCCCAGCGCTAACGTGGAACGCCGGCTCCAGCGGTTTGACCGCGATCGCATCGACGATCCGCTGCAACGCTTCGCTGTGACGGCCCAAGGCATGCAGCGACAGTCCATCGAGATGCAACGCATCGGCTTGCTTGGGATTTTCGACAAGGACGGCGCCGAACAACGCTCGTGCTTTCTCATGCTCGCCCTGACGCTGAAAATCGAGCGCGGTCTCCAGTACCTTGATGTCGTCCGGCATGGTGCGGTCGTCTAGGTTGCCGTTTACCCGATGGGCCGGCGGCTGTTAGACTCGCCGGCATGAAAAGACTGGTGATCTTCGGCACGGGCCAGATCGGTCAGGTCGCACATTACTATTTCTCGAAAGATAGTGACTACACCGTTGCGGGTTTCACCGTCGATGCGGCCTATCTTACCGGGGATACGATGCAGGGTCTTCCCGTATTTCCCTTCGAAGATTTGGAAACGCACCAGTCGCCGGACGATGCGGACATCTTCATCGCGATGGGATACGGCGGACTGAATCAACAGCGCCGAGTAAAACTCGCGGAAGCACGAGCGAAAGGCTATCGCGCAGCGCATTATGTCTCGACCGACGCATCGGTCTGGGACGGCTTCGAACCAAACGACAATGTGTTCCTGCTTGAGAACAACGTCATCCAACCCGGTGTCACGGTTGGCGAAAACACGACTCTGTGGAGCGGCAATCACATCGGGCACCACGCGACCATCGGCGCCAATGTCTTCATCGCCAGCCACGCGGTCGTCTCCGGTTCGGTGACCATCGGCGACAACAGTTTCATCGGCGTGAACGCCACCATCGCGGACAACCTGACGGTCGGCGAGGACTGCGTCATCGGCGCCGGTGCATTGATCCTGTCAGACGCGCCGGACAAGGGCGTCTATTCCGGGACGGCGAGCGAGAAGTCGAAGGTACCGAGCAACCGGCTTAGAGGGATTTGATGCGGTGGCGGAAACTCGGGAGGGTTTTTACCGCCGAAGGGCAGCGGCCCTGGATGCACAGTTACACGTCGATGCCGTTTGCGGAGCCAGTATCGAATGGCCGCCACCGGATTTGGTTCACGCCACGCGACCAGAATAATCAATCGCATCTCGCGTGGCTCGAGATCGACCTGGATCGGCCAACAGAAATTCTGAAGCTTGCGGAAACGCCGACGCTTACACCAGGCGCGCAGGGCGCGTTCGACGATACCGGCGCGATGGGATCGTGGATCGTCGATCATGAGGGCGACCGGCGTCACTACTACATCGGCTGGACGCAATCGGGCACCGCGCCGTTTCACCTTTCAATCGGTGTGGCGCGCAACCGGGATGGCGGTGTTGCGTTCACCCGGATCGACGACAATCCCGTGCTTGACCGCAATCCGCACGACCCGATCCTGGTCTCGACGCCCTGCGTCCTCGCCGCGGACGATCATTGGGTGATGTACTACCTGTCGGCCACCAGATGGCGGCCGGGCAACGCCTTCCCCGACTACAACATCCGGCGCGCGATCAGCCGGGACGGCTACGATTGGAAGCCCGATACCGGACCATGCATCGATTTCGCGGATTCATCGGAATGCGCGCTCGCGCGGCCTTGCGTCATCCGGGACGCGGACCGCTGGCGGATGTGGTACTGCCGACGGGGCGACGATCATCCTTATCGGATTGGGTATGCGGAGTCCGGTGACGGCCGGACCTGGGCCCGACTCGACGATCGGGCCGGGCTCACCGTATCGGAAGACGGCTGGGACAGCGAGATGACCGCCTACCCCTTCGTCTTCGACCATGCCGGGAGCCGGTATATGCTTTACGCCGGAAACGGATACGGCCACGCCGGCATGGGCCTCGCCGTGCTCGACCAGGACTAGACCGCCGCGTCAGTCACTGCCGTTGTCCCCGCCAAAAATCTGGGCCAGATCGGCACGGCCGGGGAATCCCTCGACAAATAAATCCTCCCGCGGTTTGTAGATATAGGGGTTTGGATAGTCGCGCGCCGTGAAGCTCGGCTCGTCGAGATTGTTGTAGCGGAAGCTGACGGCCCATCGTACGCCATCGCCCTGCGCCGCACCGGTCCGGTGCACCAGGAACATCGAAAAAATTACAAGGTCGCCGGGTTCCGCTTCAATCGCGTGAAACGTCTCGCCCGCGATGGCTTCGTCCCGCACGGCATTGCCGAAGGCGTGCGGCTCGGAAGGGAGGAGCCCGTTCCGATGGCTGCCCAAAATCACCTCCAGCGGCGCATTATCGGCACCTGCGGACACCAGGGGCATCCAGGCAACCACCGCGTCGAGACTGCCCTGTACGCTGCGCCAATCCTGGTGCGGCGGGGTACGATGATATCCGCCTGGCACCTTCAACGCGTCGGATATGATGTGAACGACTGGGCGTGTCGAAATCACCGGATGCGCCAAACCCAACCGGGATAGAACGTCCAACATCGGGTCGCTGACACCAAGCCGATGCAGCGCCGGCAAATATTGGGTCAGCTTCGCGGCGGCGAGATAACTCGGCATCGATTTCCGAAACAATTCGCTCAGGGATCGGTCGAGTGCGGATCCGGTTTCCCTCGCCCCCGCAAGGTCATGCCGCCGCATCTGCCGACGAAACATCTCCCGAAACGCATCGACCAAGTCGCTGGGTTCGGTGCCGGTGAAGAATCCTTGAAGAACAACCACCCCGTCTTCGTCCAAGGCCTGGCGTCGCGCTGCGTCATCCATGCCGCGACTGTACGGCATGCAGCCCGGGCTTCCAAATACCGAAACGCTGTGCCAGCTTGCAGGGATGGAATCCGACACCGCGAGCAAAAGCCACCGAAACCTGCCCTATCGGCGCCTTGCCGACCATTACGAGGCTTGCCTCGACCGCCACGGCGATTCGCATCTGGGCGTGGATTGGCCGAATGCGGAGGATGCGGCAAAGCGCTACCGGGTGATGCTCGACGTCGCCGGGGAACCGCCGGTGACGCCTGCGTCCCTCCTCGACATCGGATGCGGCGCCGGTCACTTGCTGGAGTTTATCCGGGCGGCTGATCAAGATATCGATTACCGGGGCCTCGATATCTCGAAGAGGTTCGTCGAGCTATGCCGCCGCAAATTCCCGGAAATCACGTTCCATCACGCGGACATTCTGGCGGATGCCGATGGGATCGATCCCGCCGACTACCTGGTCCTGAACGGCGTGTTCACCGAGAAGCTAAGTCTGTCGCAGAACGATATGACTGAATTCATGCACGCCATGTTGAGCGCCGCATGGCCATTGGCTGCCAAGGGAATGGCGTTCAATGTCATGTCGGCGCAAGTCGATTGGCAGCGCGACGATCTTTTTCACGTTCCATTCGACGCCATGGCGGAATTTCTAACCAAGACCCTGACCCGCCGGTTCGTCTTCCGCCAGGATTACGGCTTGTACGAATACACCGTTTACCTCTACCGCTGACGATGGTTTGGGGTTAACCCGGCAAAATTTGCCGGGCAGAATCCCCCCTACCGACCCGGCAAAATTTGCCGGGTCGACGAACCACCCGCGGGATCCGTATCGAGACAAGCAGGACGATCAAGGTGTCCCTGATCGCCCGGTAAGGGTTCCGGTGATCGTTATTACGCAATGTATGATTTTACCATTTATTTTCAATTCATTATTTAGATCAGTGAACCTGCCCTACAAGCCGAAATCCGCATGCGGTACAGATGGAGAGCCCGCCGCAAAACGGCGCGAATTTTTCCTATTTCATGGCACAACGGTTGCATGTCTTTAGGGGACGTTAATACCCAGGTCGGGAACGCCGATTATTGCAAGCGTTCAGATTTGCGGTACTGGGACGACCCGTCCATCGCTGAAGAACTTAAGCGAGCGGACGGCGCGAAAAACGTGCGGCTACAAAAAATCTGAATAACGCACCGAAAGGCCGCATGAAACACCGCCATGAGCCGGCAGAAAGCAGGCTCAGGAGGATAAAATGGACGTACTATTTGTACCGAAACCGGCCCTTTCATCCGGTTCGGGCGCAACGCAGCCGGCAAGTTCGTCGCCGACCACCGGCGCCGAATCCAGTGCGAAAGCGCTCACCAACAACGCGGTCCCCATTCCTCAGGAAACGTCGAGCCCGTCGGCTGAACGTCGCCAGGATAAGCTTGGCAAGCAGCAGGACGAGTCCGTCACCGCACAACAAGCCATAGAAAGCCTGCGTCTCAGCAACAGGCGCACGCAGTTGGACTTCAATACGGAGCTGAACACGGTCTTTCTTCAAATCGTGGACACCCGTACCGAGGAAGTCGTCGACACAATCCCATCGGAAGAACTGGTCCGCCAGCTTCAGGGGCGCTTGGATCCTTCGCTGCCAACCACCTCAGAGGATTCTTCCGGCGGTATCGTGATCGACAAGTCCGTCTAGACGAGCCTGAGGAACCAACGCACAATTCGCCGCGAGCGCCGCTCAGCGGTGCAATTTCGCGCGTCTGGACCTTGAAATGAAAGGCGTTTCGCGACGCGGAACAAAATTCCCCGATCCGGCAGCATAAATTTCCCATCAGGCAATAAATACCATTCCAGGCGTGGCATGCCGGCTATAATATCTCACTTTATCAATAGGTTAAAACTGGCCCGGCGATTGCTCAGTTCCTGACGCATTGATGAACCGCGTCGTGAGTTGAATGAGCGCAACCGCCATATTCCCGTCCGCAGACTCCGTTGCCCCTCAATTGTCGGGCAAGAACGGAACGGCTGCGTCGCCGGAAGATGAACAGGCCTTCGCGGCCCTGCTCGGCGGTGGATCGGTTTCCGATATCGTTCTGGCCAGCCTCGCCCGGCAAGCCGCGCCCGACGCCCGGCTGCAAGAAAACGGTTTCACCGACCGGCCGATCGACCCTCCGACGCCGCAGCGCGATCTCCCGGAGGCGCCCGAAGCGCCGTTGGACCGATCGCGCCCACCGCAGCAAGCGGATACCGACCCGCCACCTGCGGAAGATGCAGTGCTCCGGTCGCCGGAAGCCGCTGCGATTGCATCTTCGAGCAACCGAACGGTGCCTGACGAACCGAAGAGCGGCCGCACCGCGCCAGCGACAGCGCAATCCAATACCACCGCGGACCAGGCGGCCGCCGCTCAATCGCGAGCTGCATCGGCTCAGGCGCAAACGACCGCCCCCAACGCGGGGCTCCGCGCGCAAGTCACGGACACGCCCGCGGAACTCGTGTCGCAACCGTCGAATACACTGACCGCCAACGCCGCGGTGGTGGCACAAAACGGCACCGACGGCCGAGCTGCAAACCCCGCGGCGGTCGGATCGACAGCCGGCTTGGCCGCCCAGAACGCCCAGCAACGCGCCCTCGGCAAGGATTCGGACGCGAGGACGCCGGGCAAACTCGCAAGCGAGGCCGCGGCTGCCAAGGCCGCCCCACAGACCAATAACCCGGCGTCGGCGGTTCCGGCGACCGACGCCTTTAACGCGATGCTGGCCACGCAAACTGCCGCGACGCAACAGCCCGCCCCCGCACCGGCCAGCTCATTCGCCCGCGCTGAACAGGCCGTGCTTGCGGGCAGCGGCAACGCCGGACAGCCCGTGGCGCGACAGGCCGCCAACCCCGCCCCGGTACAACCGCCGAAGCCGCCCGTGCCGCCCCGGCTCGTGACCAACCAGGTCGCCGTCCAGATACAGAAAGCGGCGGCGCAAGGCGCCGACCGAATCAATATTCAGCTCAAACCGGCCGAGTTGGGCCGCGTTGAAGTTCAAATGGACGTCGCCAAGGATGGGCGCGTGACGGCCGTCATTTCCGCGGAACGGTCCGAGACGCTAGACCTGCTGCAACGCGATGCCCGGGCGCTGCAGAATGCGTTGAACGACGCGGGTCTGCGGACCGATTCCGATAGCTTGAGTTTTAACCTGAAGGGCCAAAACCAAGCGCAGAACGAAGGCGAAAAATCCGCCGGCCAATCCGATGGCGACGGCGCCCTTGGCGACGAAACCAATGGGACCGGGCCTGCCGCCCGGCAAGACATTGTGACCAACGACCGCGTCGACATCGAAGTTTAGCGTAAGGACGCAGCAGGGAATCGATCATGGAAATTGATGTCAACAGCATCGTCAATCCCAACACGACGGAGAGCAACAGCAGTACGTCGCTGTCGAAGTTGTCCAGCGACCTGGACAGCTTCCTGACGATCCTGACCACCCAGTTGCAGTTTCAGGATCCGCTGGAACCGCTGGAATCCAGCGAGTTCACAAATCAACTCGTGCTCTTCGCGCAAGTGGAGCAGGACATTCAGCAGAATAAGAACCTCGAACAAATGGTGTCGCTGCAGCAGGACAATATCGCGGTGGGCGCCCTGTCCTTCATGAACAAGTCGGTCGATGTCGCCTGGCCGGTATCGGAACTGCGGAATGGCGAAGCCACCTTCAGCTATATCCTGCCGAAGGACGCGACGTCCGCCACGCTGTCGATCCTGGGGCAGAACGGCGAACGGGTCCGCACCGAATCCGCCGAGGTCAAGGAAGGCAAACACGACTTCGTTTGGGACGGCAAGGACGACAACGGCAATACCCTGAAGGACGGCGTGTACATCATTCAGGTCAATGCGCAGGACGCAAACAATCAGCCGGTCGAAGTCGGCTACAGCACCTTCGGCACCGTTACCGGTGTCACCTTGGACAGCGGCAGCGCGATCCTCGAGATCGGCGATGTGCAGGTGCCCTTGGGGAACGTTACCCGGATCCGCGAACCCGGCGAAGGGGGAGCCGACGACGCATCCAATGGATCCGACGACGAGACGACGGAGGACGCGAGCGGCTGACGGCCGTCAGACCGCTCGACGGAGAGAGGACCACCAGAGTTCGATTGAATAAGGGAAGCATGCGATGAGTATTTTTGGCGGACTACGTTCTGCCGTTACAGGTTTGGCGGCACAGAGCCAAGCGCTGGGCATGATTGCAGACAACATCGCCAACGTCAGTACGACGGGATACAAGAAAGTATCGCCGCAGTTCTCGACCCTGGTGACCGTGCAAGCGACAAAGACGCTTCACTCGCCGGGCGGCGTTCAGCCCAATGTCCTGCGCGGCATCGACGAGCAAGGGCTGCTCGAGGCGTCCTCCTCGGCAACCAATCTCGGCATTGCCGGGAATGGCTTCTTCGTCGTCAACGAGAACGCGGCGGGGTCGGGCAACACCGTCTTCACACGCGCCGGCGCGTTTGCCCCCGACAAGGACGGTAATCTGGTCAACACGGCCGGGTTCTATCTCATGGGGTGGCCGATCGTGAACGGCGTCGTCCAGCAGACCAACGTGCTTGGCGCGTTTTCGATCGTCAACGTGGGCAATCTCACCGCAACGCCGCAGGAAACAACATCGGTATCCGTCGGCGCCAATCTGGACGCCGCCACGGCGACCAGCGGCACATTCGACCTGGCCGCGGAACTCTTCGATCTCCAAGGCGCCACGCACAACCTGACGATCACGTTCACCAAGACGGCCACGGCCAACCAGTGGACCATGAACGGTACCATCGCAAATGCATTGTTCGACGATGGCGCAACAGGCGCGGCGACCGTCGCCCTTGGGACGGTGACCTTCAACGCGGACGGCACGCTCGGGACCGTTGCAGCCAATGCCGGCACCACGACCCTGAGCGGCGACGATCTCGTCTTCACGATGGACTACGACAGTGCCTTAGGCACTACGGCCGACCAGGTTGCCGTCACGCTGGACCTCGGCACCCTGAATGCAGCGGACGGACTGACCCAATTCGCGGGTTCGAGCACGCCGAACTTCATCAACCGCGATGGCCGCCAATTCGGCTCGCCGACGGGTGTGACAGTCGATGAAGACGGTATCGTCACGGTGCAGTTCGACAACGGCGAAACCCGCAACGTGTATCAGGTGCCGCTGGTGACGTTCAACAATCCGAACGGCCTCGCCGAGCAATCGGGGAATGTCTACATAGAGACAACCGGCTCCGGCACGGCGACCGCCCTCGCGCCCAATACGGGCGGCGCCGGCACGATCGCCCCGTCGGCCCTGGAGGCCTCAACGGTGGATATCGCCGATGAATTCACCCGTATGATCATCACCCAGCGCGCCTTCTCGGCCAATACGCGGGTCATAACCACCGGCGACGAATTGCTCACGGAGCTGGTACAGATCATTCGGTAAAGCCTAGCCCACAACCGCAAGAACTTCGCTTCCCTATGGCCCGGCATTTGCCGGGCCATTTCTTTTGGATTTTATCCTATATTATTGAAAAATCTTTGTTTTTAATTCTCACCCTGCCGTCTTGCTGACCTGCTTTAGCCATTTGTTAAAGAATGCGGCGTATAGCTAAGCACTGAAATTTTTCCAACCTAGACAGCAAGTCGGACTGAATGAGGCAAGCTGCAGATACAGGCACACAATCTGTCGTCGGACCTGACGGCAGGGCCATGACGATCCACGATTTGCCCCCACCGAACACAACCCGGTGGGTGGTGCGTCGTAAGGCACAGGTCGTATTTGGCGTGCAAGCCGGCCTCATCTCGTTGGAGGACGCTTGCCGCCGCTACAACCTGACATCCGAGGAGTATGCCTCCTGGGAGCGCCTGATCGAACGTCACGGCATCCGCGGACTTCGTGTCACGCGCCTGAAAGAGTATCGCAAGTCGGAAGGCCAGGCCGGGTAGCGCCCCCGCGCCGGGACGGGCCAAACATTGCCCAACCCCTTGCATTGACTCTAAGTATTCCGCCTGCGCGATAACGGCATTCGCATATTCGCCAAAGAAAACTGCGTTTGAATCGCTGATTCTAGTGATCGAAGTCTTTCGAATTCTTCTATTCGTTAGGCTTTCAGCAGACTCGCAACGATTCAATTTCACTTTTTTTGGTAGATCGGCAAATTTTGCCGAGTTTTATCTTCATTTTTATTCAGAACTCGTTTAGGTTCCTCTTCCATTAGAGGCCGATGCTCGATCCGAGCGCCCTCGAAGTTAAGAATCCCGCCCTTTTTTGAAGTGGTGGGGTTCGTCGAGTCGGCGGGTCGTTCAACGGATTCTAGGAGGGGAAGAACCCTAGGATTTGATCGCTTAGGCGTTCGTTTAGAGGTGGGGGAAGAGTGAACGCATTCGTCGAGACGTTTCGGAATCTCGGTGTCGGCCGGCTGGCCGCCGCCGCCGGCATGACGATTGGTTTGGTTGTCTTTTTCGTATTCCTGGCGACGCGGCTTTCGACGTCGCAGTTGGCTCTCTTATTCGATGACCTTAAGCAGGACGATACCGCACGGATCGTTCAGCAGCTGGAATCGATGGAGATCCCGCATGAGGTCAGCGCCGATAACCGCCAGGTCCGGGTTCCGTCGGACCAGGTCGCGCGGCTTCGCCTCGCCCTCGCCGAGCAGGGCCTGCCGGAGGACGGGTCGATCGGATACGAAATCTTCGATCGGGACCAGACCTTGGGGACATCCAACTTCATTCAGAATATCAATCATGTCCGGGCCCTCGAAGGCGAACTGGCGCGCACCATTGCGACGGTCAGCTCGGTCAGCGCCGCGCGGGTTCATCTCGTCCTGCCCCGGCGCGAATTGTTCAGCCGCCAACGGCTCGACCCCAGCGCGTCGATCGTGTTGAAGATGCGCGGAACGGGCCGCCTGGACCGTGGACAGATTCAAGCGGTGCAGCACCTCGTCGCGACCGCGGTCGCGGGCTTGAAGCCCGACCGTATCTCCATCATCGACGATCGCGGAACGTTGCTGTCGCGCGGCGGCGACGGCGGCGGCGAAAACGTTGCGGCGCTGAACGCCGAAGAGCGGCGGGTTTCATTCGAAGGGCGCCTCAACCGAACGATCGAACAGCTGATCGAGCCCAGTGTCGGCATCGGCAACGTTCGAGCCGAAGTGCGCGCGCAAATGGATTTCGATCGCGTCGTGACGAACGAGGAAATCTACGACCCCGAAGGGCAAGTAGTTCGATCCACGCAATCGATCTCCGAGGCCAACAATAATAAGGAAACCGATTCCGCCGCCGTTACGGTCGGCCAGAACCTGCCGGACGCCCAAGACAACCAGAACACGCCCGGCGCCGAGTCCGCGTCGAACCGGACCGAGGAATCGACGAATTTCGAAATATCGAAAACCATCCGCCAGCATATTCGCGAAGGCGGCAGCATTAAGAAGCTATCGGTCGCGGTGCTGGTCAATCACCGGGTCAAGGAAAGCGCCGAGGGCGAACCGAGCTTCGAGCCGCGCAGCGCCGAGGAGTTGGCAAACATCGAAAAGCTGGTTAAATCCGCAGTCGGCTTCGATCAGAAACGCGGCGACACGGTCGAGATCGTGAACATGCGGTTCGCCGAGCCGCCGCAAATGCTGGGCGGCGTCGACGACGCCATCTTCCTCGGATTTTCGACCGCCGATCTCCGGCGCATCGTAGAAGTACTGATTCTCGCGGTCGTCGGCATTCTGATCATCTTGCTGGTCGTGCGGCCGCTGATTGCGAAGATATTCGAGACCAGCCCCGCCGCATTGGCGGATGGGCCGGCGGCGATCGGCGCGGATGGGCGGCCGCTCCTGACAAACCAATCGGTTGGGCCGGATGGCACGCCAGCACCTGGCGGCGCCGCAATAGCAGGCGGTACGGCGGTCGGACCGGACGGCGCCGTTATTCCCGGCAATGAAATCGGCGACATGCTTGACGTGAGCCAGGTCGAGGGCCGGGTCCAGGCATCGTCGCTTAACAAGATCGGCGAAATCATCGAGAAGCATCCGGAGGAAGCGGCGACGATCCTCCGCAGTTGGATGTACCAAGACCAGACTTAGGGACCGGAATGCGCGTACGAGAAGATTACCGTGGCCTGAACGGCACCGAGAAAGCGGCGATTCTGCTGCTGTCCCTCGGCGAAGAACACGTAACCCGCGTGTTCGGGCATATGGACGACGACGAAATCCGCGAACTGTCATCGACGATGGCGAATCTCGGCACGATCGACGCCAATCTCGTCGAACGTTTGTTCATCGAGTTTGCCGAGAAGATGTCATCGACCGGCTCGCTTACCGGCACCTTCGAAAGCACGGAACGCCTGTTGAACCGCGTTCTGGGCGAAGACCGCGTGCAGTTGATCATGGAAGAAATTCGCGGCCCGGCCGGTCGCACCATGTGGGACAAGCTCGCGAACGTTAACGAGTTGGTGCTCGCCAACTACCTCAAGAACGAATATCCGCAAACGGTCGCCGTCGTCATGTCGAAGATCAACCCGGATCATGCGTCGCGCGTGTTGGCATGCCTACCGGAAAACTTCGCGATGGAAGTCATCATGCGCATGCTGCGGATGGAGTCGGTGCAGAAGGAAGTGATCGACGATGTGGAACGCACCTTGCGTAACGAATTCATGTCGAACCTGGCCCGATCCCAAGGACGCGATGCGCACGAGATGATGGCTGAAATTTTCAACAACCTGGACCGCAGCACCGAAGAGCGGTTCATCGGCATGCTCGAAGACCGCAATCGCGACGCCGCCGACCGGATCAAGCAGCTCATGTTCACCTTCGAAGATCTCGCCAAGATCGATGCGGCGGGCATCCAAACGCTGCTGCGGACCGTCGACAAGGAGAAGTTGGGCGTCGCCTTGAAGGGCGCGTCCGAAGCGATCCGCGACCTGTTCTTCGGCAACATGTCCGAGCGCGCCGCCAAGATCATGCGCGAAGACATGGAAGCACTGGGTCCGGTCCGCCTGCGCGACGTCGAAGAGGCGCAAATCGAAATGGTCATGGCCGCCAAGGATCTGTCGGCCAAGGGTGAAATCACCATCGCCGAAGGCGATGCGGAAGATGAACTGGTCTATTAGGCCGAACCACGTTTGGAGTCCACGCGGTGGATGACACGACAACCGATACCGTCACCGAGGAGCCGTCGCCTTACCTGTTCGATGTCTCGTTCGATGCGGATCAGATCGCACGTGCGGAGGCCGAAGCGAAGGCGAAAGAGGAAGAGCCGCCCGAACCGACATTCACCCTGCTGCAGATCGACGAAGCGCGGAAGCAGGGCTACGAAGAAGGCGTTCAAGCGGGACGGGAGGAAGCGTCGAGCAGCATCGAAAACAGCATTGACCAGACGCTCCAACGCATCGCTGAACACCTTCCGAGTCTCGTTACGGCGCAATCCGTCGCGAATGAGCAAATGATGGCGAATGCGGCGGAGATTGCCGTCACGATCATGCGAAAATTGATGCCGACACTGCTTGAACGCCAAGGCGCGGCGGAAATCGACACTTTGATGTCCGATTGCGTCTCGAATTTGACGGACGAACCGAAAATTCGCATCCGCGTCGCGGCGGACCATGCCGGGGAGATCGAAAAACGCCTGGAGGGGCTCGTCTCGGCAAGCGGGTTCGGCGGACGCTTTCTCGTGGAACCGGACGAGAAGATGCAGCCAACGGATTGCAGCATCGACTGGCCCGGCGGCGGGATGGAAAAAAAGACCGAAGAAATCTGGGCCCAAATCGACACCGCGCTCGACCGATTTCTCGCCCAGTATGGAGAGGGCATTCCGGATCCGCCGGCGGCGGCCGACGCCGCGGAAGAGGACACGACATCCGCGCTCGACACGGCCCAAGTCGAAGCCGATGACGATGGGCCTGACCGGCAATCGGCGAATGCGGCCGCGCATTCAGACCCAGCGAAAACCGCCGCACATCCCGCGATCGAAGACACGACCGGCGCTGACGCTGACAACATTGCAACCGATGAAGCGGAGGCACCGCAAGACGGCACCTCTCCGCAAGACGACCAGACGAAGGCAATCGATCCGGAAGCTCCTGCATGAGCTTCCTGACCAATGGAGGATCTGACGATGTCGGATGACGAAAACTTAGAACTGAACGAGCTTGAAGGCGAAGGCGGAGACGGTGGCGGTGAGGCCGCCGGCGACGACGCCGGCAGCGAAAGCACCGATATGGCGCTCGCCATGGCGGCGGAAGATGCCGGACGGCCCCAAGGCGCCGGCGACCTGGAGGCGGTCTACGACATTCCGGTTCAGGTTTCCGCCGTACTCGGCCGCGCCTCAATGCAGGTGAACCAGTTGCTCAAACTCGGCCGCGGCGCGGTCGTCGAACTGGACCGCAAGGTCGGCGAAGCGATCGATATCTACGTCAACAACCGTCTCGTGGCCCGCGGCGAAGTGGTCGTCGTCGAGGACAAGTTGGGCGTCACGATGACGGAAATCATCAAGTCGGACCGCAGCGCCTAGGCCGCCGCGCAATCACGAGGTAACGGCGAAAACCATGGCTTACGGTACGGATACGGCAACACGGCTGCGAGGCCCCGGCAGAATGAAAGCCCCGCCGGTTCGGATGTCGTTCGATGTCGCAACGGTCGTCGGACTGTCCGCGGCCTTCCTCCTTATTGCGATCGCGATCTTCGTGGGTGGTTCGCCCGGCGCTTTCGTCGACGGTCCGGCGATCTTCATCGTCATCGGGGGAACATTCGGCGTCACCACGGCCTGTTTCTCGCTGCGGGACATCGTCGTCAGTTTTGGCGTCGTCACGGAGGCGGTCTTCCGTTCGGCGTCGAACCCGGCGGCGGCGGCCAACCACGTCATGCAGCTCGCCGACATGGCCCGCCGCAAGGGCGTTCTTTCTTTGCAGGATTTCCTGCCCGATCTGGCCCGGACCGGATTGCTGCACCGAGGCATCGCGATGGTTGTCGACGGCAGCACGCCGGAAGAGGTCGAACGGATCATGCAACGGGAAATCGACGCGGCGGGCAAGCGCCATACCCAGACGGTGAACATTCTGCGCAAGGCCGCCGAAATCTCCCCCGCCATGGGACTGATCGGCACGCTTGTCGGGTTGGTGCAGATGTTGGGAAATCTCGAAGACCCGACCACCATAGGACCGAGCATGGCGGTAGCCTTGTTGACCACATTCTACGGTGCTGTGCTGGCGAACCTCGTCTTCACGCCGCTCGCGTCGAAATTGGAACAGAACGAGATGGAAGAGACGATGGTCAACAACCTCTACATCATGGCAGCCGGCTCCATTGCGCGTCAGGAAAATCCGCGCCGGCTCGAAATGCTGCTCAATACGGTGCTGCCGCCGGGCCACCGAATCTCTTTCTATCGGTAGGCCTGACTACGGGCGCCGTAAAACTCAGAAAATCGATCGGGAAACGGGACTGAAATATGAGACTTTTGATCGTAGGGGACTTGGAAGGACACATCTCCACCGCCGGCAAGATCGCGATCTCGCGCGGCGCCAAGGTCAGCCATGTCGACAGCGTGGACGAAGCATTGGCCGCCTTACGGTCCGGCCGCGGCGCCGAGCTGCTCATGATCGACGTCAAACTCGACATCGGCGACCTGGTGGAACGTCTCGCCTCCGAACGGATCAGCATCCCCGTGGTGGCCTGCGGCATCGGCACCAATGCCGACGCGGCGGTGCAAAGCATCAAGGCGGGTGCCAAGGAATACATCCCCTTGCCGCCGGACGCGGAGTTGATCGCCGCCGTCCTGGAAGCGGTCGCCGAAGAAAGCAATACGATCATCCACCGCGACCCCGCGATGTCGACCGTCATCACACTCGCCGAAAAGATCGCGCCCTCCGAAGCGTCGGTGCTGATCACCGGCGAATCCGGCACCGGCAAAGAGCTGATGGCCCGTCACCTGCACAATAAGAGTAAGCGCGCCGCGCAACAGTTCGTCGCCGTGAACTGCGCAGCCATTCCGGAGAACCTGCTCGAGTCCGAACTGTTCGGTCATGAGAAAGGATCGTTTACCGGCGCCGTGGCGCGGCGGATCGGCAAGTTCGAGGAAGCGAACGGCGGCACGCTGCTGCTCGACGAAATCAGCGAAATGCACCCACGCCTTCAGGCGAAACTCCTGCGCGCGATTCAGGAACGCGAGATCGACCGGGTCGGCGGCACGCAGCCGATCTCGATCGATGTACGCATCCTCGCGACGTCGAACCGAAATCTGGAGCAAGCCGTTTCCGAGGGGGATTTCCGCGAAGACCTGTTCTTTCGGCTCAACGTGGTGAACGTGAACCTGCCGCCATTGCGGGAGCGGCCGGCGGACATCATGCTGCTGGCCGAGTTCTTCTCCAAGAAATACGCCGAAGCCAACGGTGTCGAGAAGAAGCCGTTCAGCGCGGAGGCCGAACAACGCCTGCGCGCGCATCCGTGGCGCGGCAACGTTCGTGAATTGGAAAATGCCATCCATCGTTCGGTCTTGCTGGCCCAGGAAGACGAAATCGACACCGACGCCATCATGCTCAATATGTCCGAACAAATGGCGACGGCCGACAGCACAGCGGCGAACGGAGACGGACAAGGGTCCGTGCCGATGGTCGGCAAGACCGTCGCAGAGGTCGAGCGCGACCTCATCATCGAAACGCTGCACCATTGCCTGGGCAACCGGACGCATGCAGCCAACATCCTCGGCATCTCGATCCGAACACTGCGCAACAAACTCAAGCAATACACCCAGGAAGGCATCCCCGTTCCGATGCCAGGTGAATCCTAACGGCACCGAGGTAGGCCAATCGACGCCAGCCGCTCATGACCGATACAACCACCGAAGCGCCTGCAGAAAGCAGTAAATCCGCCGCCGTCGGCGGGTTCTCGGCCGTCCAGAATGCGCTTCAATCCATCCTGCCCGGTAAGGAGCGGAACGACGCCGTCTTGGCAGTCGGTGTCATCGGCATTCTCGTCGTCTTACTGTTGCCAATGCCGACATGGATGCTGGATTTCAGTCTGGCCCTGTCGATTACATTCTCGACGGTCATTCTGATGACGGTCTTGTTCATCCGGACCCCGTTGGAATTGAATACCTTCCCGACGATCTTGCTGGTCGCCACGATGCTGAGGCTGGCGCTCAACCTGGCATCAACGCGCCTCATCCTTGCCGACGGATACCAGGGAACAGCCGCGGCCGGGCGCGTGATCGAAGCCTTCGGCAGTTTCGTTGTCGGCGGCAACTACGTCATCGGCATCATCATTTTCGCCATTCTGGTCATCGTGAATTTCGTCGTCATCACCAAAGGCGCCGGCCGGATCGCCGAAGTCGCGGCGCGCTTCAGCTTGGACGCGATGCCCGGCAAGCAAATGGCGATCGACGCGGACCTGTCGGCCGGCCTGATCAACGAAGACCAGGCACGGCAACGGCGCAGCGCGCTTGAAGAGGAGAGCACGTTCTACGGCGCAATGGACGGTGCGTCGAAATTCGTTCGCGGCGATGCGATAGCCGGTATCCTGATCACCTTCATCAACATCGTCGGTGGCATCGTTATCGGGATCGCGCAGCAGGACATGCGGCTGGGCCAAGCGGCGCAAACCTACACCTTGCTCACCGTCGGCGACGGGTTGGTCACGCAGATCCCGGCCCTGATCGTGTCCACCGCCGCCGGCATGTTGGTCACGAAAGCCGGCCCCCAAGGCACGGCAGATCAAGAAGTGCTCTCGCAACTCGGCGGCTATCCGACCGCCTTGGCGATGTGTACCTTCCTCCTTCTGTTCATTGCCGTTCTTCCCGGAATTCCGGCCGTGCCCTTCCTGCTCCTCGCCTCGGCAACCGGCGGCTTCGCCTTTATGACCTATCGCCGGAATTTCAAGGCCGAGGCCGAGCGCCGGGAGATCGAGGCGGCCGAGGACGCGCCCGCGCCCGCCGCCGAGGAACCGATCTCGACCGCACTCCAGATCGACAGCGTGCGCCTCGAGCTGGGTTATGGGCTGCTGTCGCTGATCAACAACCCGCAGGAACGACGCCTGACGGACCAGATCAAAGCGCTACGCCGGCAACTCGCCATGGAGATGGGCTTCATCATGCCGGCGGTGCGCATTCAGGATAACCTCCAGCTTCCGCCGAACCAGTATGTGGTGCGGATCAAGGAAATCGAATCCGGTATCGGCGAATTGCGCCCCAACATGCTGCTGGTGATGGACCCCCGCGGCGAAGCGATCGCGCTCAACGGTGAATCGACGATCGAGCCGACCTTCGGCCTGCCCGCCATGTGGGTGCAGGACAGGCATCGCGAGGAAGCGACCTTTCGCGGCTATACCGTGGTCGACGCGCCCACGGTGGTGACCACCCATTTGACGGAGCTTATCCGCGACAACATGGCGGAACTGTTGTCTTACGCGGAAACACAAAAACTGCTCGACGATCTGGACAAACCGCATCAGAAACTGATCAGCGACCTGGTCCCGAATCAGATATCCGTCGGCGGCATACAACGCGTCCTGCAACACTTGCTGACCGAGCGAATTTCCATTCGCGATCTGCCGACCATCCTCGAAGGCATATCGGAAGCGACCGGATTCACCCGGAATATCATGCAGATCACCGAACACGTCCGGTCCCGCCTCGCCCGCCAGTTGTCGGACAACGCGGCCAACGATCAAGGCTTCATCCCGCTCGTGACGCTATCGCCCGAATGGGAACAATCCTTCGCGGAATCGATCGTCGGGCAAGGGGACGAACGGCAGTTGGCCATGGCGCCGAGCACGCTGCAGCAATTCATCGGCGCGGTCCGAACGATTTTCGAACAACAAGCGATGCAGGGCGAAACGCCGGTATTGCTGGTCAGCCCCGGAATCCGACCCTTCGTCCGGTCGGTTGTCGAGCGGTTCCGGCCGGTCACGGTGGTCATGTCACAGAACGAGATTTATCCGAAGGCGAAGATCAAAACCTTGGGACAGGTCTAAAGACGTGGGTGGAACGCGATGCGGTTAAAAACATTCCAGGCTCCGAATATGTCCGAAGCCATGAAGCTCGTCCGCAACGAACTTGGCGAGGATGCGATCATCGTGTCCACGACGGAAAACGGCAGCAACGGTGTACGCATTACCGCCGCGGTCGAAACACCCGATTTGGACTTGGATTTCGCTGAGACCGTCTCGGAGTCGAATGCGGTCGATCAGATTTGCGACGCGCTCGAACGGCACGGCACGCCGCAAACCCTCACCGACAGGCTGCTCAACACTGCGACAACTTTGGCGTCGGATGACACAATCCAGACCTTCGCCGGCGCGCTCGACCTGGTGTTCGAATTCGCGACCGCGGACGATTCTACCGACCGGCCGTTGATCTTGTTCGGTCCGCCCGGCACGGGAAAAACCTCCGCGGTGGCCAAACTCGCGGCCCGCGCGGTCGTCGACCGGACACCGACTACACTGGTGACGACGGATACCCTGCGCGCCGGCGCCATCCAGCAGATCGAAGCCTACGGCGAACGCCTCAAGCTACCGGTCAAAACGGCGAAAAGTCCCGCCGATCTGGCATCCGTCGTCGACAGTATCGCACCGGACCAGCTCGTGCTGATCGATACCACCAGCGTGAACCCTTATGCCGCGGATGATCTGGAGCGGCTGTCGGCCTATGCGGATGCGATCGACGCCGACCGCGTGCTGACCATCAACGCGGGCCGCGATGCCTTGGAGGCGCGAGAGATCGCATCCGCCTTTCAGGCCGTCGGACCGAAACGTCTGGTTTTCACCGGCATGGACATGTCGCGGCGGCTCGGCAGCCTCCTGGCGGTCGCGGACGGCAGCCAAGCCGCCTTCAGCGAAATGAGCCACACGCCGGAAATCGTTGACGGCATTCACCGGGTCAATCCGGTCAAACTGGCGCGATTGTTGCTGGAACATGTGCAGATTCCAACGACACAAAACGAGCGCCGTCCTAACCTCGGCGACGCTGATCGCCAAGCAACGAGTTGGAAATGAGCATGGCCAGCAATCCCGCAACCAATGTCGCGCAGATACCGGTAACCGGCCGGAATGTCATTACCATCGCGTCCGGCAAAGGCGGCGTCGGAAAGACGTGGTTCGCCATTACCCTGGCTCACACGCTCTCGCGCGCCGGCCGGAAAGTCCTGTTGTTCGATGGTGACTTGGGATTGGCCAATGTGGACATCCAACTCGGGTTGCTGCCCGAGCGGGATTTGGGATCCGTAATCGCGGGGAAACGCACGCTCGAACAATGCATCACGCCGGTCGAGGAGACGGGATTTTCGGTGCTTGCCGGCCGGTCGGGATCCGGCAGCCTTGCGCTACTGCCACCGCCGCACCTCACCGCGTTACGCGATCAGCTGCTGGCACTATCGGCGTCCTTCGATCATGTTCTGGTCGATCTGGGGGCGGGTGTGGACAGGACGGTTCAGGCATTGTCGCCGTCCATGGGAACCGCGCTGGTGGTCGTGACGGATGAACCCACGTCACTGACCGATGCCTATGCGTTCATCAAACTGACGATTGCGGACCGGCCGAAGGCCGATATCCGGATCGTCGTCAATCTTGCCGAGTCGACGGCGCATGGCCGCAAGACCTATGAGACGTTGACGAAAGCTTGCCGCAGTTTCCTGAAATTCGAGCCGCCGCTCGCCGGCATTATTCGAAGAGACAGCAAAGTGCCCGACTGCATCCGTCACCAGACGGCCATGCTCACGCGCCACCCGAACTGCGATGCCGCGGCGGATGTCGAGAAGCTGGCGCGTCCGCTGCTGGAATCACAATGAGCAATTCGGTCCCGCCAAGCGGACCGCCATCGACCGCGCCTGTTGCGCCCGCAGCAACCGCGCCCATTCGAACGACCGTCCTCCCCGCTCCGAATACACCAACGCTGACGCAGGGACAGACGCTGTCCGCGCGGGTCGTTGCGAACGCAAACAACCAACTCGTCCTGCAAACCGATCAGGGCCGAATAACGGTACAATCGCCGACGACCCTGCCCGTCGGCACAACGGTATCGCTGCAAGTCAACGGCGCGGGGCCGCCGCAACAAATCACAATTCAACTGCAGTCCGGCGCACCGAACGGCACCGTTGCGACGCTGCAAAATCAAACCTCGGCTCCCGCGGGCAGCACGTCGACCCCGGCGGTCGCCAATCCGGTGACCACGCAGGTCACGCAGGGCAGTGTCCTGCAGGCCACCGTCACGGCTGCACGCGAAAATTCGGCGGCGGCGAACGGCGCGCAAACCACCACGTCCAACACTGCCGCCCCGTCGGCAACAACCTCGTCCCTTCCGCCAACGCTTCAGAGCGGAACATCGCTGACGCTTCGGATTCTCGCCGCCGCGCCGCCAGCCGGGGTTCTTCAAGCTACGACGGCAAGCGGCAACAATGCTCTCCTGACAGCGACGATCACGGGTCACACGCCGGCGGGCAATCCGATCGCGCGAGTCGACGGCGTCGAGCTCACCCTCGCTACGGCATCACCTTTGCCGGTCGGCAGCCGGCTGTCGCTCGAACTCTTGACTCTCCAGCCGCCGTTTCGGACCAGCGGCACCCCGGCTCCCGCCCCCGTCGATCCATGGCAGACGTTGCGGGAGGTGATGGCGATCTTGCAATCCGGCGATGCTGGGATGACCCGGCAGGCGGTGGAGGTATTGCTTCCCACCGTCGGACCGCGGCTGGCGCCCGGCATGCTGTTCTTCCTCTCGGCCATCCTGACCGGCGACGTCCGGCGTATTCTCGGGGATGACGCGCACCGGCTTTTGTCGCGCAGCGCCCCCGGTCTCCTGGACCGGCTGTCCGGCGAACTTTCCCAAATGCAACGCCTCGCCGGCGATTCCGCCGGACCCGACTGGCGCAGTTTTTTCATCCCGATCAACACGGGCGCCGGGCTGGAGCAGGTGCGGTTCCATCTGCACAAAGGCGACGATGACATAGCCGACAGTGAAGATCATGCGGGCGTCCGCTTCGTGATCGAAGTCAACATGAGCCGGTTGGGCGCCTTCCAGTTCGACGGTTTTGCGCGCCGCGATCAAGTCGATCTTGTCGTGAAGACCCATAGTGAATTACCACAGACCATGCAGGAGGACATCCGGAGCATTTACACCAACACGCTTTCCGCGATGGGATTTGCCGGCAACGTCGCCTTCAGAGTGACGCCATCGTTCGATACGGCGCCCGTTGAATCGACGCTCGATCAGCGCAGCGATGTATCGGTGTAACCGCATGACCGCCACACCCGACATATCGGACAGTAGTCCGCGGACCGAAGGACCGCCGGAACGGCGCGAGATTCTGGAAACCCGTCCCAATCCGCAAACGGGTTTGGATTATCTCGTGGCGATCGACGCGGAGGCTTCTTCGGGCCGCGATATTCGGCTGCGATACGTTCCGGACAAACTGTTGCTTCGGCCCGATGCTTTCGATACTTACCTCTCCGCCCTGACGTCCAAGGACGAGTTACCGGCGGAAGAATTAGCGCTTGCGATCATCGAGGACATCAACAACGAGGTCGTGCCGCGCTGGGTCCAAGTGGCAATCGAGGATGGTGGGAACGGCCCTGACCCGAAGGCCGCCGGATACCGAGTCCTGATCGAAGATCGTCAGCCCAACTGGGACAACCCGCAGATCGTCGCACGAGCATCGGACCGTTAGCCGCGCTAGGACAAGGCGCTGCCGCGGCGGTGACCGGTCAACGAGACTTCATCCAATTCGAGTTGGTCTCGGCGCGCCCGGTTCTGTCGAGCGAGCACCTCTCTTCTTTCCAGGCTGACTTCATATCTTTTCAACTCGGCGAACGCATCGAGCAGACCGCTGCGCGCCGCCTCCACGGCGTCGGCCGCCTCGCTCAACTCGGCAACCAGGCTAGCCCGCCGAACTAAGGACGCCTGCGCGAACGGACCATAGTCGGCGGATCCCAGGTCGGTCTCTACCGCCGAGAGTCGTTCGGCGGCGACCTGTGCGTCCAGGCGGTCGATGGACTGTTCGAGGGCTACCGCGCGCTCTTCCAGTTCTTTAACTTCCCGGCGCTTCTCATCGACAAGATACCGGTGGTACCGAATCAGCTTGGCCAGCGCCTTCATGGCACGTCGACGGCATTGTCGGCCGTATCAGCGGCGTCACCCGTATCGCCGAGCGGCCACGGCATGCCCAGAATTTCCGCCAACCTTGCGTAACCTTCATCGAGAGGGGTCCGATCTTCCATAGTCTGGCTCAGGAAAGCCTCCAACGGCGCGTTCAATGCGACCGCTTCGTCGACGGCGGGATCGCTGCCGCTGCGGTATGCGCCGAGGCGAATGAGTTCGGCCATATCGTCAAAGACCGACATGACTTGCCGCGCCTTATCCACCAACTGGTTCTGTGCGGTGGTATTGCAGGCCGGCATGGTCCGCGAAATGCTTTGCAACACGTTGATCGCGGGATAACGATTGCGCTGCGCGATCGTCCGGTCCAACACGATATGGCCGTCGACGATGCCGCGAACCGCGTCGGAGATCGGCTCATTGTGATCATCACCGTCGACCAGAACCGTGAACAAGCCGGTGATGGTTCCCTCTTCCGTTCCGGGGCCGGCGCGCTCCAGCAATTTCGGCAGTTCCGCGAAAACGGTCGGCGTATACCCCTTGCTGGCGGGCGGCTCCCCAGCGGACAGGCCAATTTCGCGCTGCGCCATGGCGAAGCGGGTGATGCTGTCGATAAGGCATAGGACGCTGCGGCCCTGGTCGCGAAAATGCTCCGCGACCGTCATCGTCAAGTAAGCTGCCTGCCGCCGCATCAGCGCGGATTCATCCGACGTGGCGACGACCACGACGCTGCGCGCCAAACCTTCCGGACCAAGATGTTCCTCGATGAATTCCTTCACTTCACGGCCGCGTTCGCCAACCAAGCCGATTACGACCACGTCCGCCGCGCAATACCGGGCCAGCATCGACAACAGAACGGACTTCCCGACACCGGATCCGGAGAAAATACCGAGGCGTTGTCCCTTGCAGCAGGTCAGGAAGGTATTGACGCTTCGGACACCCAAATCGAGTTTCTCGCCAACACGCTGCCGCATGGTCGCCGGCGGCGGGGCGCTATGAATTGGATACCGGCGTGGACCGGAGGTCAGCGGACCGGCTTCGTCGAGCGGATCGCCAAAGGCATTGACGACACGACCTAGCCAGCCGTCATGCGGATATACCGCCGCGTCCTCGCCAAGCACTTCCGCCGTAGCACCCAAACCGATGCCGACCAGCGACGAAAAAGACATGGCCAACGTGCGGCCATCCCGAAAGCCTACCACCTCGCACGGCACGCGATCGCCCGACCGTCCGATGAGGTCGCAGCGATCCCCGACCGAGAGATACGCCTGTACGCCCCCGATCTCGACCAGCATGCCCATGATGGATGTCACGCGACCGTGGACGCGGGTATCCCGGACCCGCGACAGGTCATCAATCAGGGTGCGCAGCGTCCTCTCTCCTCGCCCCGAGTACTTCAAATGGTCGAATAGAACTTATATGTTGTTCCAGTCGACTCTCCCCACCTCCAAAATAGAAACAAAATACTTAAAATGCCAGTTAAAAAGTACTTCGCTTTTTACAGTAGATTTGCTAGAACATTAACCATATAAGTTTACGTAATCCACATCGGGGTCTTAGTGTAGTTTAGGGGAATACCTATGCGGGTACTACTTGTTGAAGATGATCAAGCGATGGCCAAGAGCATCGCCTTGATGCTTAAGTCCGAAAGTTTCGTCGTAGATACGACGGACCTCGGCGAGGACGGTCTGGAGATCGGGAAGATCTATGACTACGACATCATCATTCTCGATCTGATGTTGCCGGATATCGACGGGTATGAAGTGCTTCGTCGTTTGCGAGACGCCAGAGTGGACACGCCGATTTTGATATTATCCGGCCTCAGCGAATTGGATAATAAAGTCAAAGGGTTAGGATTTGGCGCAGATGACTATCTGACCAAACCGTTCGAGAAGCGCGAATTGATTGCCCGCATTCAGGCGATTGTCCGACGCTCCAAAGGTCATGCCAAGTCGATCATCAAGACCGGCAAGATCAGCGTAAATCTCGACGATCATACAGTCGAAGTGGGTGGCAAGCCCATTCACCTGACCGGCAAAGAGTTCGGCATTCTGGAACTGCTGTCGCTCCGCAAAGGGACGACCCTGACGAAGGAAATGTTCCTCAACCATCTCTATGGCGGGATGGACGAACCGGAACTCAAGATCATCGACGTGTTCGTCTGCAAGCTTCGCAAGAAGCTCAGCACGGCATGTAACGGCGAAAACTACATCGAAACGGTCTGGGGACGCGGCTATGTCTTGCGCGACCCGGTACCGGCCGAAGACAGCCCCGAACAAGTAGCGGAAGCGTCGGCCGCATAATCGGCCGCCGCAACCGCGGTTTTCAGTTCGATTTGTTAGGAATTATGGCGCGCGCCTCTCTCGGGAGGCGCGCGTTTCTTCATGCCGATTTGAGGGCGGGCTCGCCGCCGGACAGGGCATACATGCCACGGTGTCCGGTAATCGGGACGAACTTGTCGGTAATGCCCAATACGGTCTCCGCGCCGCCGAGGTAGAGAACGCCATCGTTCGGCATGACACTGCTGATGCGCCCAAGAACTTCCGATTTCGTCTGCTGATCGAAATAGATCAACACGTTCCGGCAGAAGACGATATCGAATTGGCCCAACACCGCGGCATCGTCCAGCAGATTGAATTCCTTGAATTTCACCATCGAGCGAATGCCCGCATCGAGACGCCACTTCTCGCCGACCTGCTTGAAGTATTTCACCAATGTCGCGATCGGCAAGCCACGCTGAACCTCGAACTGGGTATAGAGGCCGG
The DNA here is from genome assembly GCA_965228425.1 of Alphaproteobacteria bacterium. Classification (GTDB taxonomy): domain Bacteria; phylum Pseudomonadota; class Alphaproteobacteria; order UBA8366; family UBA8366; genus JAJFJD01. The sequence continues at coordinate 4,113,752 of OZ245815.1, forward strand.
CACGTGCCCGGTTGAGCATGTCGGCGGAGATATCGGTGGCAAGGATTTGGATATCCCAGCCGTCCACCATGTCGCCCAGTTCCTTCAACAAGATACCGATCGAATACGGCTCCTGGCCACTCGACGCCGCCGCGCTCCAGATGCGGAGCGTGCGTTGCGCCGCGCGTTTTTGCACCAATTCGGGAATCACCAGTGTCCGAAGCTGCTCGAAAGGTTTCATGTCACGGAAGAAAAGCGACTCATTCGTCGTCATCGCTTCGGTGATATCGCACAACAAATCCTCGGGCCGATCCTCGCGGACCATTGCCACGAGTTCCGGAAGCCCGGCGAAGCCGAATTTCCGCGCAACGGGCATCAACCGACTTTCCAGCAAATACGCCTTCTCTTCGGTAAGGACGAGTCCCGATCGCTGTTTCAGGATCGCGGAAAGAAATTCGAAATCTGCGGTATTCATCTGACCTACACCGCCAGTCTAGAAATTTTTGGGCCAATTTCAGGAAGCGGCAGGACGGCGTTGCAAAGCCCATTCGTTGCAACGGCGCCGGGCATACCCCACACCACGCTGGATTCCTCGTCTTGCGCGACGACAGTACCGCCGGCATCGACGACGACCTTGCTGCCGGCGCGCCCATCAGCGCCCATTCCCGTCAAGATCAAGACCAGAACTGCCGGCCCGTAGGCATCCACGATGCTTCGCAGCATCGGATCGACGGCCGGCTTACAAAAATTCTCAGGCGGGTCGTCGCTCAGCCGGATCACCTTGTTAAGCCCAGCGGACTCGACAAGCATATGCATCCCGCCGGGGGCGACGTAAATCCGCCCGCCCTCGACGGCCTCCCCGTCCTGCGCTTCCGCGCTTGGCCATCCGCTTGCCTGTTCCAGATGGGTCGCGAGAATTGCCGTGAAGGTAGGCGGCATATGCTGCGTAATCAGGATCGGCAGCGTAATATTGTCGGTTATCGATTTGATACAACTCGTCAGCGCCTGCGGGCCGCCCGTCGAACTGCCGATCGCCAGTATGGATGGTTTGGTCTTGCCGGCGTCACGCAACTGGATGATCGAGCTCTTGGGAGCATTGACCGCTGCGGCGCCATTCACCGGTTTCTCCGGCATGCGGTCCGTGGGCGCCTTGCCGCGGCCGCCCAGCGCTATAACCTTCGCGACAAGATCGCGTTTGAAGTCATCAGCTTGGCGAAGCGCTTGGCGGGAACTCGGCTTGGTCACGTAATCAGTCGCCCCCATCCGCAGGGCGCGTAGTGAGATGTCCGCATTCCGCTCGGTCAAGGATGACGCCATGATCACCGTAAGGCCCGGATGGGCCTTGATCATTTGCGGCAATGCCGTCAGGCCGTCCATGTTCGGCATCTCGATATCCAACAGCACGACATCGACCTTGGTGCGATCCAACGCCTTTAGCGCCAGCGCACCGTCGCCAACCGATTCGACGACTTCGATCGCATCATTGCTTTCCAACACCTGCGTAAACAAACCGCGGATGACGGCGGAATCATCGACAACCATGACTTTTATCGATCCAGACGCATTTGCCACTTCGGTTCGCCTTACGTATTGCTGTTCGCTGATCGCGAGGACGTTCAAATCAAGCCAATCTGCGTGAACTTGGTTTGAATGATCTCGCTATCGAACGGCTTCATGATGTATTCGTTGGCGCCAGCCGCGAGAGCTTTCTGGATATGCTCCAGGTCGTTTTCGGTCGTGCAGAAAACGACGGAGACCTGATCGCCACCGGGCAACGCGCGCAGGGCAATCAAGAATTCAATACCGTCCATGACCGGCATGTTCCAATCCAGCAAAACGCCGTCCGGCAGACTGACCTTACAGGCGTCGAGCGCCATCCGGCCGTCCTCCGCCTCCACGACGGAAAAATTCAATTCCTCGAGAATTTTTCTCGCCACCATCCGAATCACCTTGGAATCGTCAACTACAAGGCAGGTCTTCATGTCGAAACTTCCTTTCCACGTCCCACGCGAACAACCCGTTGTTCAATCCCGAGCCGAAAACAGGTTCCGCGATACAAGAAACCACACTTTCACCGCGGCCATTCAACGACACGCCCGCAATCGTCCCCTCTTCAGACGGGTGCCACCGACCCGCCTCTCGCCTACGCATTCCCCTCGGGGACGCGCAACGTTTCCTGCAACGTCTGCAGCAAACCCTCACGATCGAACTTGGCGACGTAGTCGGTAAACCCGACTTCGCGGCCGCGTTCCATGTCATCCGGCGTGCTCCGCGACGACAGGGCGACCAGCGGCACACCCGACCAGGTCCCGTTCCCTCGAATTTCGCTCGCGAGCTCAAATCCGTTCATTTCCGGCATTTCGATGTCGCTGATGATGATGTCGAATGCACGCCCGTTTTCTCGCATCGCCAGCGCTTCGCCCGCGGATTCGACCGCGGTCACGTTGTATCCGGCAAGCGACAACATCGGCGTCAGCAGGTTCCGGAAGAACGCACTGTCATCCACCAGCAGCACTTGAAGCTGTCCGTCGCCGTCGGCCGCGGCATGGCTTATGCCATCCTTGCCGAACCAGTCGCCATGCGCTTCGGCCAGGAAGTATCCGGTATCGATAATGTCGGTCGCCGATCCGGATATGATCGCGCTGCCGAAGACACCCTTCTTCTCGGAGCCGAGTTCGATCGACAGACGGTCCTCGATGATATCCACGATCTCGTCGACGACCAGGCCCATCGACCGGTCTCCATCGGTGAACACCAACACTGGCTGGCGGCCGGATTCTGCATTGATTTCGATATTTTCGGCCACTGGAATAAGGGGCATCAACCTGCCGCGATACTGGGTAATCGGCTTGCCGTTGCTGAACTCGATATTCTCGCCTTCGATCTCCTCGAGGCGTGCGACAAGAGCAAGGGGCACGGCTTTCGGCACGTCGTCGCCGCCCTTGAACAGAAGCAGAGTTTCGCGATCCTGATCGCTGGCGATCTGCTGGTGCGCTTCCTCGGCTTCGATATGATCGGCCGCGACGACTTCGCCGACTTCACCGGCGATACCATTCGGATCGAGGATCATGATGACGCTACCGTCGCCGAGAATCGTATTGCCGGAGAATACCGAAAGGTTCCTCAGCACCGGCGATGTCGGCTTGACCACGATTTCCTCGGTGTCATAGACCCGGTCGACGATGATGCCGAAGACCGATTGACCGACCTGCGTGACGATGACGAAGGTTTCTTCTTCGCCGATGTCGGCTTCCGCCGCGTCGGCCGATTCCTCGATTTCTTCGATTTTCAACAGACCGCGCAACGACACCAGCGGCAACAAACGGTTGCGTAACCGCAGAACCGGCGTGCCTTGAATCCGCTCGATCTTGTGAACCGATCCTTTGCCCGCGAGCACGAGTTCCAGGACGCTGATCTGCGGTACCGCAAATCGCTCGCCCGCACACTCGATAATAAGCGCGGAAACGATCGCCAGCGTGAGTGGAATCTTGATGGTAAAGGTGGTGCCCTTACCTTCTTCGGAATTCAGCTCGATGGTGCCACCGATCATCTCGATGTTCGTTCGAACCACATCCATTCCAACGCCACGGCCCGAAACCGCCGTCACCTCGGTAGCCGTCGAGAAGCCAGGCCGGAAAATAAAGTGATGAATCTGCTGATCAGTTAGCGTTTCAAGCTCGTTCTCGGTCGCCAAACCGTTCTTGATGACTTTCTCTTTGATGCGGTCACTGTTCAGACCGGCGCCGTCATCGCCGATCTCGATCACGATATGGCCGCCTTCATGGAAGGCGTTCAGCGTGATTGTTCCCGTCTCGGGCTTGCCAGCCGCGGCGCGATCCGCATTCGACTCCAAACCATGGTCCGCGGAGTTGCGGACCATATGGGTCAGCGGGTCCTTGATGAGTTCCAGCACCTGCCGATCCAGCTCGGTTTCGGCACCGATCATCTGCAGGTCCATCTTCTTATCGAGTTCGAGCGACAGGTCGCGTACGATACGCGGCAGCTTTGCCCAGGCATTGCCGATCGGCTGCATCCGCGTCTTCATGACGCCTTCCTGCAGTTCGGTCGTTACATGCGACAGCCGCTGAAGTGGGGCGGTGAACTCACTGTCTTGCTGATGGCGCAAAAGCTGAAGAAGTTGGTTCCGCGTCAGGACAAGCTCCGACACCATCGTCATCAGGGTTTCGAGCACATCGACATTCACGCGAATCGATTGGTTCGCAACGGAGGGCCCCTTCGGCGAACCGCCGGACGCGGCCTGCGCGGCCGGCTCCGACTTCGCCGGAACCGGAACACTCGATGCGTCGGCCTTTTTCGTCGACGCCGCCGATTCCTTTTCCGCCGGTTCGTCACCTGTGGCCGCGCCGTCATCCGCACTGACGATGGCCGCCGGCCCCTTGTATTCCGCGGCATCGAACGCGGCCTGCAACGCATCGCTATCCGATGCCTCGCCGCCCTCGGTATCCACCACAGGCTCGGGCGCTGGTTCCGGTTCCGCCGGAGCCGCACTGCCCCCTTCGGCGAATGCATTCAATTGATCGTTCAAATCGGTGTCGCTGCCCTCAGGCTCCGACCCGGTCTCTTCGAGCGCGGCCAAAAGTTCCTTGATGCGGTCGAGCGAGCCGAGCACAAGCGAAACGGCATCCGGGGTAACCGTCAAAACGCCATCGCGGACTTTGCCCAGAACATTCTCGCCCGCATGCGCGACCGACTCCAGACGCGGTAAGCCGAGAAATCCGCAAGTGCCCTTGATCGTATGAACAAGACGGAAAATGTTACTCAATAGTTCCGGATCGTTCGGGTTTTGCTCAAGCTTCACAAGCTCGACGTCGAGGACGTCCATATTCTCGGCGGTCTCGGTCAGAAATTCCTGAAGTAGGTCGTCCACGATCAAATATCCCCTGTTCCACCACCAAAGCCGCTTGCGCGGCCGGTCGGTGGTTAACCACTATTCCGTGGGGACAATTTGGCGAAAATTCTTTAAGAAGCAGTAAACTGCCTGATATCAGGGCGCTTTGCGCGATCGGCCCTATACCGGAACACGCAACGTCGCGGTCGTGCCGGAAATGTCGGTAATGAGGTCGCCGCCCAATTCGGCCGCCAAGGCCGCTGTGAAATAAGCATGTACGTTCAACGCAGTAACGTCCTCGTCTGACGCACCAGGGGCAATCGCGGCCGCGCACCGTTCGGAAAGACGCGCTTCCTGCCCCTCCCCCATGACGATGACGCAGGGACGACCGTCCACACTGTGAACATCGGCGGTAATCTTCCCGCCGCGCGGCAGGCAATCCATTGCGAACACCATCAGATTTAGGATCAATTTACCCGTACCGGGCTTCAAATCGCCGGCGGTCGCGGCATCGGGCAGCGACACCTCGAACCGTTCCTCGGATTCCACCAACCCTTCGGCGAGCTCACGAACGGCCGACATGCTCTGCAATGCGTCATGGCCGGCAAATCCATATGCCATCCGATAATACTGAACGCGAGCGCTCGCTTGTTTTGCGCTGCCGCCGATCAGCCCCATCGCCTCATCGAACATCGAGGAGTCGATTTCATTGATCAACTCGACACCGTTGTTTATGGCGGCGATACCCGCAACCAATTCATGACAAATTCTCGAGCACAAGAGTTCGGCGATGCGCCGGTCGACATTCGGTTTCATCAGCTCTAGTCTCTTCGCGATTTCCGGAACCAAAACGTTGGCCCGCAACCTAGCGCATCGCACGCCGTGGCCCAAGGTCTTCCCGCCCGAAGATTTGCAGCGGCGTCCGGATCAAACAGAATGTCGCATTTGGTCGGCCCAATTCATGCTTGGCAATCGCGCAACGGTGAATTTCAAAATCACCAGAAAAATGCCAAGTAACACGCGACCATTGCCCGTTCTTCACGGGCGTCTTCGCCACCAAGACCCGAAAACCTCACATGCCAGAAATCGAAATGATCAACAAGGAATGGGCCGGGAACGGCTTGGTAACCGACATCATGCTGCACGACCGGTTGGCCGCCGACGTCGCCGGCACGGCCGAACGGGTTGTCATTGGATTGAATTGGACGTTCGTACAAGGACCTAACGGTGCCGGGTTTGCCCACACGCCGGCCCGCGGAACCGCCGGCTGTTACGGATTGCCCAACCCCGGTGGCTACAGCGGCAAGGATTTAGCCGATCTCGCGGCACTTTGGCGGTCCGAGAACGTATTCGAGCGCGCAATCGGCGTTGCCGCCGTCAATGCCCATTGGAACCGGTTCGATCTGCAGGCAAGCCGCGACAACGGTTTGGATCTGCTGCAAGACGAGGGAAAGCGGACAGTGATTATCGGGCGCTTCCCCGGGCTCAAGGAACGGCTGCCGGACGCGGCAATCGTCGAGCGTGCGCCGAAACCCGGTGAGTTTGGCGAAGACGATCTCGATGCTTTGCTGCCCGGTGCCGCCTATGTCGCAATCACCGCCTCTGCCTTGGCGAATGGCACGCTGGCGCAGATTCTTTCGAAATTGGGCGACGGGTTCGCGGTGCTTGTCGGCCCCGGCACGCCGCTCTCCAGCGCGCTGTCATGTGTCGGCGTCAACGCGGTATCGGGATTCATCGCGAGCGACCCGGATGCCTGCGCCCGCGTTACGGCCGAAGGCGGCACGGTAAAGTCCCTGCGCCCGCACGGCCGTTTCGCAACGTTACAATTTGAATCGAACTAAGCGCCCGCTTTAGGCATCGGGCAGGGCATCCCACGGGGCTGCGGGACCGATCCGGTCGGCGAGGAAGTCGACGAAGACTCGAATCTTCGACGAGAGATGCCGCCGATGCGGATAGACCGCAAATACATTCCCGCCGTCCTGCGTGTGGTCTTGAAGGATATGGCGCAACGACCCGTCGCCGATTGCGGAGCCGACGGAGAATGTCGCCAGGCGAGCGATGCCAATGCCGGCAATCGCCGCTTCGCGAATGGCCTCGCCCGTGCTCACGGAGAAATTGCCCGATACGTGGATAACCTTGCGCGCGCCATCGGGCATCACGAACTCCCAATGGTTCAACATTTCCATTTGGTTGTATCGCAGGCAGTTATGGTCCTCCAGCGCTTCCGGCTCCGATGGTTCGCCATGGCGTTCCAAGTACGATGGGGATGCGACGACAACCCGGTCGTTGCCCCCCAATCGCCGGGCGACCAAGCTCGAGTCTTCCAGGAAACCGGCCCGGATCGCTACGTCGATCCCTTCCTCGACGATATCGGCCATTCTGTCGTCGAGGGTCAGCTCCACCTCGACCTTCGGATAAAGTTCGAAGAATGCCGGCAACAGGGGAACCAGATGATGCAAGCCGAAGTGAATTGCCGAATTGACCCGAAGCGTCCCACGCGGCTCGGCGCCCACGCTGGCGACCTCGGCCTCCGCCTCCTCGATATCCGCAAGAATTCGCTTGCAGCGCTGGAAAAAAGCCTCGCCTTCCTCCGTCACGCTGAGTTGGCGCGTGGTCCGGTTTAGCAGGCGGACGCCGAGACGGTCCTCAAGCCGCGCAATCTTCTTGCTGACGGCCGATGGCGTGAGCCGCAATCCCGGCGCAGCCGCGGAGAATCCGCCTTTGTTGACCACCTCGACATAAATCGACATCTCGTCCGATCGGTCCATCGCGGCCTCATTGTTTCCAAATTTTCACAAATGATGTTCTCAATATCCTATTTTATATCAAATTGGAATGAATTATGTATTCATCATGATTGGCGCCCGGTGCCGATCAACCCTTCAACAAGGAGACGGACAATGGCTGGTTCGAATTTTCACGAATACGGAACGTTGCAGAACCTCGATCTCGAAGCTGCGCTCAACCGCGCCCATACCGAGCGAAATACGGCAATTCGGAATGGGTTAAGGCGTCTTTGGACGGCGGGGCCGTTCAGCCGCGCCGCCGCAAAATCGATCCGCTGACCAAGCCGGAAGCTGTTCCCTCCCGATCACTACTGTCCGGCCAACAACCGCTCCGCCGCTTCCAAATCGGCGGGGCGGTTTGCATTGAAGAACGGGTCATACGGGTCCGTTGAGAATTCTACAGTCGTCATACGATATCGCCCGGTCCAAACATCGACCTTGCGAATATCCTCGTCGATCAGGGCCCGCCGCAAGGCACCCGCCAGCGCCACCGGCCAAAGTCCGACAACCGGATGCGCCCGCCCGCCGGAGGCGGCGCAGGCCATCTCGGCCCCGTCGTCCTGGAGCGCCGTCCATAGCCGTGACACGAGATCCTTGGGAAGGAACGGCGCATCGGTCGGAATGCTGACCAACCACGCACATTCGGATGCATTCGCCTGCGCCCATTCCATTCCGGCGAGGACGCCGGCCAGCGGCCCGGCGAAGCCGTCGATGGTATCCGGAGCCACCGTCAAGCCGGTGGCCGCGAACCGCGACGCATCGCCATTGGCGTTCAGCACCAAGGCATCGACCTGCGGGCGCACCCGGCCGACAATTCGATCGAGGATCGTCTCGCCACCAAGCAATCTCAAACACTTATCGCCGCCGCCCATCCGGCGGGCCAACCCGCCCGCGAGCAAGACGCCGGCAACCGGATCAGTCATCCTCGGGCTCGTCGGCAATGCCATCCGTCCAGAGCACGACGCGGTCCCGTCCTTCATCCTTCGCCTGGTAAAGGGCTCGGTCTGCGCGCTCGATCGTCTCTTCCAACGAGACGGAGCCGTCGACCATGCAAAGACCGAAAGACGCGGTTATCGGCAACGACACCTCGTCGCTGGCGGAAATTGGCGATTTGCTTAACGCCAATCGGAGCCGTTCGGCAATCGACCGGGCCGTCTCGTGGTCGGTATTCGGTAGGGCCAACAGGAATTCCTCGCCGCCGTACCGGTAGATACTGTCATACGGCCGCAGGTTCGCGATCAGACGGCCGACCGCGGACAACAGCACGACGTCGCCGACGCCATGTCCGAACTGGTCATTGACCGATTTGAAATGGTCGATATCGCAGAGCCCGATGCAGAAGGGCGATGCAGTCCGAAGGGATCGATCCCGCTCCCGGCTTAGTTCCGTGATCATGCTGCGGCGGTTATGCACGCCGGTCAGCGGATCGAGGTCGAAAACCGCCCGCTGGAAGGCATCTCGGATACGCCGGGCGATCGCGCTGAACCGGTCGACTTTTTCCATGAAGGCGTCATAGTCGCGCGCCGGCAGCGGCTCCCCGTCGATCGCCTTGAGCGCAAGGCTACGGCCGCGCTCGTGCTTTTCCACATGGGCCGACCAGAGTTCCTGAAAAACCGGCTGATCAAGCAGGTTGCGCGACGAATGAATATCGAACCAACTGCCGAACCGGCCCAGGTAATGCGCATGCTTGGACACGACCTCGCGCGCCGGCGGCAGCCCGCACACCACAGCGCGATGCCATTTGCGGAGCCAATCCGCGTGTTCTTCCATCGCCGCGTCGATCGCGTCGAGAATATCGCGCGAATCCTCCCGGATCGCGGGGAGCTCTTCCGCCGGCGCGGTCCGGGTCAGGACGGGCAGTTCGTTAGGCTGCGTTTTCGTCAAGGCTGGCCTTGCGTTGCGTCCGTTTCGGTTCATCGGGCACGGTGCTCGGATCTTCGTCATAGACGATGCGATCCTCGCCGGAGAGGACGATAAACCGCTTCCCCCGCGCGCGCCCGATCAGCGTCAAACCCGCCTTGCGGGCCAGTTCCACACCCCAGGCAGTGAAGCCGGAACGCGAGGCCAGGATGGGAATCCCCATCTGGACGGTTTTGATCACCATTTCCGAGGTTAAACGGCCAGTGGTGTAGAAACTCTTTCCAACGGCGGAAATATTGTGCAGCCGCATATATCCGGCGATTTTGTCCACCGCGTTGTGGCGGCCCACATCCTCCATATAAAGGAGTGGCCGATCCTCCTCGCAGAGGACACAACCGTGAATCGCTCCGGCCTCCAGATACAGGCTTGGACAGGTGTTGATCTTGCGGGTCAGCGAATAGAGCCAGGACGTCCGGATTTCCGCGTCATTCGGCAGGTCGATTTCATCGAACCGCTCCATCAGATCGCCGAAAACGGTGCCTTGGGCGCAGCCGGATGTCAGAGTCTTCCGGCGCAGCTTATCCTCGAAATCCGTCTTCGATTTGGTGCGGACAACGACCGTCTCGATATCTTCCTCATAGTCGATTCCGATGATCTCGTCATCGGCCTGCAGCATATTTTGGTTCACCAGATAACCAACCGCGAGATATTGCGGGTAGTCGCAGATCGTCATCATCGTAACGATCTCGCGGTTGTTCAGGAACAGCGTGAGCGGCCGTTCGACCACAACCGACGTATCGACCGCGCCGCCGTCCTGATCGATACCGGACAGCCGCTCGGTCAGACGCGGATCGGCCGGATTCGGTTGCAAAAGAAACTCTTCCATACCGCATAATATGATGCCTGAGCGGGTATTTGACCACACCCCGAGGGTGTGACGCCCCGATCTGCCAAAACCGCCGGACAGGCATGCAGTAAATGCAATAGACGCTGTCCGGCAGCGGGTGTACGGGACGGCGTCTTTTTGGTGAACCAGCCGCGAGCCAGGGCATGGTGAAGGTCGTGGGCGCCCTTGGCGCCGTTCTATTCGGAATGGGTTTCCTTTTGCTGGGAAACGGCTTGTTCGGGACGTTGACCGCGCTGCGGATGACGCATGAGGACTTTTCGGCCGCGGCCATCGGTATCGTCGTCGCTGCCCACTCGGTCGGCTTCGCGGCGGCTTGCCTGACCAGCACCCGGCTCATCGACGCCGTGGGGCATATTCGGGTCTTTGCCGGGTTCGCGGCCGCCTTGGCCGTATGCTGCCTCTGCTTTCCCGTCGCCGTCGACCCGGTCGCCTGGATCGTGCTCCGTCTCATCTTCGGCTATTCCACTGCCGCCGTCTTCATGGTCGGCGAAAGCTGGCTGGCGGGCGCGGCGCCGGCGGAGGACAAAGGCAAGGTCTTTGCCGTCTACATGATCGTGAACAAGGGCGGGTTCGGGGCCGGACAACTGCTGATCATGCTTGGCGACCCGGCCGGTGACCGCATGTTCATGTTGGTCGCCGCGTTATACGCCGTCTGCCTGATCCCGATCGCGCTCACCCGCATCAAAGCGCCGGAAGGGATCGGGTCGGAACCGCTCGGCCTGCAAGCCCTGTACCGTCTCTCTCCGGTCGGGGTAATAGGCGCGGTCGCGGCGGGCGCGACCAATTCGTCGCTGCTCGGGCTGGGGCCGGTCTTCGCCGACGGTCTTGGCATGACGCTGACCCAGGTTTCCTTCTTCATGGCCATCTTCTTGGCCGGCAGTTTGGTCCTGCAAATTCCCATCGGACGGTTGTCGGACCGATTCGACCGCCGGACGGTCTTGTTCAGCGTGACACTGGTCACCGCAGCATCCTGTGTCGGGATGGCGTTCATCACGGCATCCGGGCAACCGACGCTGGCCATGCTGTTGGGGCTTTCCGCATTGGTCGGCGGATTGAGCGCGACCATCTACCCGATCGCGATGACTCACGCCAATGATCACGCGAAGCCGGAACAGACCGTCGCCCTTCACGCGGGCTTGCTGCTTTTTTTCGCCATCGGCGCAAGCATCGGTCCTATCGTTGCGTCCCTCACCATGGAATCCGTCGGACCCGGCGGATTGTTCGCGTTCGGCGCCTGCGTTTACGTGATCCTGGCCCTATTCACCTTGTTCCGTATGACCCGTCGCGCGCCGTTGCCCGAAGACCAACAGACCGATTTCGTCGCCATGCCGCAAACCTCGATGACGTCGCCAAATGTCGCCGGGCTCGACCCGCGGATTGAAGACCAATTCGAAGAAGAACTCTGATCCGCCAACGGCTAGTTCATGGTTTGCGGATCGGCATCGGGATCGTCCGTCGGCGCCCCGTTCGTCGGCGCGGCCTGATGATGGACCATCCGCCATCGGCCCGCCTCCTTGTGGAAGATATTCGTCGCAATCAGGTAGTCGCCGCCGATCTCCTCGAAGCAGATCACCGTCGCCGTCTCCCCATAGACCGACGCGCGCGGCTCCCGGCAGCGGATATCGGGTGCACCGTCATTCGCCAAGATCGATTCCCAACTTTCCATGACGTCGTCGCGGCCGTGCAGCGCGTGCCAACCCGGATGAATACAGGACACGGCGGCGACTTCGGCCCAAATGCCATCCATGCCTTCCACGTCCTTGCCTTGAAAGGCGAGATAGAAAGCATCATTGGCGAACAAGACCGCTTCGTGCTGCGGCATCTCGAAGCTCCCCGTTATTCGATCTTGATCTGGTGGGCGAATTTCTTCCCGTCACTGACCGTCAGCAATTGAAACCCGAGCATCTTTCCGAGATCGAGAAAGGTGAAGTAGTCCTCCACCCGTTCTTCCTTGAACAACGGGGTCGCCCGCGCGACCGCGGTCAGCACCGCAAGCAGCGCCCGCATGCGGTACAGCGAGTCGTAGCTGTCTCCGGTAAGCCCGACGATGATCAATTTTTCCGCTTCGGCGCCTTTTGCAAAAATCGCATAAGGCGGCGGATACGGATTCTTACGGATCATTTCGTTCATGACGTGCGTAACGAAGGCGATGCGGCTGCGACGGCTCGCCTCCGGCAACCTTTCGGCGCGCGCCTTGTAGGTTTCGGTCGTCGCCGGCTTGGGATAGTAGTACTCCGCATGCCGGTCCGCGCCCAACGCCGCGGAGCCGGCGACCATCACCGCAAACGCCGCCGCGACCGCCCACTGTCCGCTTCTCGCAATTCGCATCGATTCTCTCTCCGTCGAAATAAATCCATCGTCGTGACTGGCGCAACGATGTGCCATAGCTATACTGAGCCGCCCTGTCCGGCATTGTCCATACGGGTTTTCCAATGAAGAACAAGAAGATCGCATTCGTCGCCGCCGAAAATGCCGAAGCCGTTCAGGCCGAGAAGGACCTGAAGGCGCGTTACGACCACGTCGATCCCGGCGATGCCGATATCATCGTCGCGTTGGGTGGCGACGGATTTATGCTCCACACCCTGCATGAACACAAGGGCGAGCATATTGCCTTCTACGGCATGAACCGGGGGTCGGTCGGCTTCTTGATGAATGAGTACGAGCCGGACGGTTTGGTCGATCGGCTGAACCGCGCCGAACCGATCAGCCTGAAACCGCTTCTCATGACGGCGGAAACCGCAGACGGCGAAACCGTAACCGCCCCGGCCATCAACGAAGTGTCCATCCTGCGGCAAACCCAGCAAGCAGCCAAAGTGCGCATCCTGGTGAACGACGTTGTTCGGCTTAACGAGTTGATCTGCGACGGCGCGCTCGTCTCCACCCCAGCGGGCAGCACGGCCTACAATCTGTCGGCCCATGGTCCGATCGTGCCGATCGGGTCTGAGATTCTCTGCCTGACCCCGATCAGCGCGTTCCGGCCGCGGCGCTGGCGCGGCGCGCTTTTGCAGCATTCCGCCAAGGTCACTTTCGAGATCCTCGAGGCCGACAAACGGCCGGTCAGCGCCTGTGCCGATTACACCGAAATCCGCGATGTCGTCCGGATCGACATCACGCAGGATCCCACGACCCTGGTCAAACTGCTGTTCGACCCGGAACACGACCTGGAAGAGCGGATTATCAAGGAGCAGTTTACGCCGTAACCGCACCCTGCCGGTTAGCTCGTTCGGTCGCGGGCATAGGCGCACACCACGGTAATGAGCCGATCGATATTCTCCCTCAGATCGGCAAATTTCGGCAACCGTTCGAATGTGGACTCATTCATATAAAGGGCGCGATTGATCTCCACCTGCAAGCTGTGACGCCCGCCGGGCGGGTTCGAGTAGGCGCGCACCAGTTCCACGCCCTTGTAGGGATCGTTGACCCGAACCGAATATCCAAACTCGCGCAAGGTATCGCGAACGAGATGCACGAATTCGGGGGACGACGTCGTGCCGTCGCGGTCACCGAGAACGAAGTCCACTTGTCCGCTGCCGTTGAGAAACGACCCTCGGGTCAATGACGGCATCGAGTGGCAATTGACATGCCAGACGGAATCGAAGCGCCGGTGCATGTCATTGAGAACGTGGCGAAGTTGATCGTGGTACGGCTTCCAATAGCCGTCGATCCGCCGGCGGACATCATCCGAGGCGAGTTTGCCGGCATATAGGTTCATGTCCGGCGGGCAAAGGCGCCAGACCAAACCGTGACCGAGCCGCGCCTTCTCGCCCGGGCGTACCGGCTCCGGCCAGGAATCCGCCAGCAGTTCCGGATCGAGATCGTCCAGCGACCGGTTCGGATCAATGTAACTGCGCGGGAAAAGGGCCGCGATCAAGCTCGCGCCATGACGTGGCGCGCTCCCGAACAATTCGTCGACATACATGTCCTCGGCCTTGCGCAACTTTTCGACGGGAACGACATGGTTGAAATCGACGGGGTATTCGGTTCCGCTATGCGGCGAATCGAAAACCACCGGCACCGCCGGTTCCGACGCCGGCTGGAACTGCAGGACGCCCGGCAGGTTACCCGTGCCGGGCGCGCTTCGCGCGCCATTTGCCCTAAGCATCGTCATTCAAGTGACAAGCCGAAATCCGCCCGGGCGCGATTTCTTTAAGGGCCGGCTGTTCGGTCCGGCACCGTTCCGTCGCATGCGGGCAACGCGGGTGAAAATGACAACCCGGCGGCGGGTCGAGCGGCGAAGGAATTTCGCCTTTGATCGGCATGAACTGCCGGCCCCGATTGTCGATGCGCGGCACTTCACCCAACAGTGCGATGGTGTAGGGATGGTTCGGTTTCTCGAACAACTCTTCGGTGTCGGCAATCTCCACCACGCGGCCGAGATACATGATGACGACCCGGTCGGATAGATGCTCGACCACCCCCAGATCGTGACTGATGAACAAATAGGTGAGACCAAGGTCTTCCCGCAGCGTGCTGAACAGATTGATCACCTGCGCTTGGATCGATACGTCGAGCGCGGCAATAGCCTCATCGCACACCAAGAAATTGGGCCGGACCGCAAGTGCGCGGGCGATGCCGATCCGCTGACGTTGCCCGCCGGAAAACTGATGCGGATATCGCCGGCGATACGACGGGTCGAGGCCGACCCGCAGCATCATCTCATCGACGTAATCGTCCAATTCCTCAGCCTTGATCAGGCCGTGAAACAGCGGCGCTTCGCCGATCACGTCCCGGACGCGCAGTCGCGGATTGAGTGACGACATCGGGTCCTGGAAAATCATCTGGACCTGCAACGCCCACTCGCGCTCCTCAGCCGGCGTCATCGCCGCGACGTCCTTGCCGCGGAACCGGACGATCCCGTCCGAGGCCGGATGGATACCCGCGACGACCCGGCCCAGCGTCGACTTGCCGCAACCCGATTCGCCGACCAGCCCGACCACCTCGCCGTCATTGACCTGCAGGTTCACGGAATCAACTGCGTGCACAATCTCTTCCCGAAGGTCGCCGCCGATCAAATTGTAAATCTTCTCCGCGATATCGAGTTTCTTTTCGAACCGCTTCGAGACGCCATCGAGTTCGATCACCGTGTCGGTCATGACGCGCCTTCGACATGCGGATGGAAACAGCGGACCGTGTGATCTTCGGCAATCGGCGCGCTAACGTCGGGAACCGCCTGGCAACTTCCGTCAGCTTTGGGGCAGCGCGGATGAAAGGCACAGCCAGGAGGCATCGCCAGCAAGGACGGCGCCATGCCGGGGATTTGCGCCAACGGCTGGCCCCGCTTGTTGTGGCTCGGCACCGACCCGATCAACCCGCGCGTATACGGATGCATCGGCGCGTCGAGCACGTCGGAGATTTGCCCCGCCTCGACCACGCGGCCGGCATACATCACACAAATCTTGTCCGCGAGCCCAGCAACGACGGAAAGGTCGTGGGTGATCCAAATCAGCGACATGCCTTTCTCGCGGCATAGCTTTTGAACTTCGAACAGGATCTGGCCCTGGATCGTCACGTCGAGTGCGGTGGTCGGCTCGTCGGCAACGATCAGATCGGGCTGATGCAGCAGGGCGATGGCGATCGAGACGCGCTGACGCATGCCGCCGGAGAACTGATGCGGGTAGGCCTTGAGGCGTTCTTCCGGTGCCGGAATACCGACCTGCCCCAACGCATCGCGCGACCGTTCGAACGCGGTTTTCCGGTCGACGTCCTCATGCGCCTGAACCGCTTCGATCATCTGCGTATCGATCCGCAGGACCGGATTCAGCGTCATCATCGGGTCCTGAAAGATCATCGCGACGCGGCTGCCGCGAAGCTGCCGCATGCGCTCCTCGGATGCCGTGACCAAATCCTCGCCGTTGAAAAGAATACGGCCGGAGACGATCTCCCCCGGCGGGTCGACAAGGCCGATGATCGAGAAGCCGGTTACGGTTTTGCCCGATCCGGACTCCCCGACCAAGCCCATCACTTCCCCTTTTTGAATGGAGAAGCTGACACCGTCGACCGCCTTGGCGACCCCGCCTTTCGTGAAAAAGTGCGTCTTGAGGTCTTCGACCTGTAACGTCGGCATTGTCTCGCTCATCGCACGATCCTATTTCGACAGACGCGGGTTCAACACGTCGCGCAACCGGTCGCCGACCAGGTTGATGCTGACGATCGTGACCAACAAGGCAATACCGGGGTAGATGCTGATCCAATATTTCCCGCTCATCATGTATTCGAATCCGTTCGAGATGAGCAGACCGAGCGACGGTTCGGTCACCGGCAACCCGATGCCGAGGAAGGATAGCGTTGCCTCCAGTGCGATAGCGCTCGCCACCTGCACGGTACCGACCACAATCAGTGGCGGCATCACGTTCGGCAAAAGATGCTTAAAGACGATCCGGCGATGCGACAGGGCAAGCGATGTCGCCGCCTCGATATATTCCTTGTTCCGCTCGACAAGGGCGCTGCCGCGCACCGTCCGGGCGTAATACGCCCATTGCACGACGATCAATGCGATGATGATCTTGTCGATCCCCTTACCCAATGTCGCCAGCAGGACCAGCGCAATCAGGATCGCGGGGAAACTGAGTTGCAGGTCGACGATCCGCATGATGATCGTGTCGGTGCGGCCGCCGAAGTAGGCAGCGATAAGCCCGATACCGACGCCGATGCAGAGCGCGACGAAGCCGCTTACCGCGCCGACGCCGAGGCTGATGCGCAGGCCGTAGAACATCGCGCTCAGCATGTCACGGCCCAACCCGTCGGTCCCCAGATAGGCGGTCGTCCCGTTCATCATCTGCTGGCCCGGTTCCAACCGGCTATCGAGAATATCGACGGTGGCCAAATCGTACGGATCGGTCGGCGAGATGAAGGGTGCGAATATCGCGATCAGGATAATAAGGCTGAAGACGATCAATCCGCCGACCGCGACCTTGCTTTCCGCGAAATCCGACGCGAACCGCCGGAACGGAATCTGATCCGGTTGCGCCGACGACTCGTCTTCGGCCGTGTCGAGAACCGTTTGTTCGGTTGCCGCGGTCATGATTTCACATCCTGAAGACGGACCCGGGGGTCAAGAACCGAATACATCACGTCCACCACCAGATTGATGATGATGAACATGAAGACGATGATCATGAGATAGGCCACGATGACCGGCCGATCGAGCAGGTTGATCGAATCGATGATCAGCTTGCCCATGCCCGGCCAGGAGAACACGGTCTCCGTCACGACCGAGAAAGCGATCAAGGAGCCGAATTCCAGGCCCATAACGGTGATCACCGGAATAAGAATATTCTTGAGGACGTGCACCAGGATCACCCGCTTCGTGCTCAAGCCCTTGGCGCGGGCGAACTTGATGTAGTCCTGGTGGATGACTTCGCGTGTTCCGGCCCGCGTCAACCGAATGGCCAGCGATATCTTCAGCAAAGCGAGGTTCAGCGCCGGCAGGAAGAGATGCGACAAGCCGTCCCAGGATAGGAAACTCACCTGGACCCCGAGAAACGACTGCGTGTCGCCGCGGCCGCCCGACGGCAGCCATCCCATGATGACGGCGAAGATCATGATGAACATGATACCGACCCAGAAGGACGGTAGACTGAAGCCGAGGATCGAGCCGGCCATGACGCTCTTGCTGAAATAGGAATCCGGCTTCAAGCCGGCCCACATGCCAAGCGGGATGCCGATGACGATCGCCATCAGCAACGAGCACACCGCGAGTTCCATGGTCGCCGGCATGCGATCCAAAATCAGCAGCAGCGCCGGCTCGGCGAAGATAAAGGAATCGCCCAAATCACCCTGCAGCGCCCGCCCGACGAACGTGAGATACTGCATGTGGAACGGCTTATCGAGCCCGAGGGATTCGATAAGCTTTTGACGGTCTTCCTGGTCGGCGTCATCGCTGATCAGGATGTCGACCGGATCGCCGATCAGGTATACGCCGGAGAAAACGATGATCGACATGGCGATCACCACAATCACGGACTGCAGCAACCGGCGAATGATGTAAACGGACATGGACTAACTCCGGCCCGATTGCGGAAATGGCGACGGGCGGCCCGTGGAGGGCCGCCCGTCGCCGACGTGCCTACTTGTCTTTCAACACATCCATGGCAATCGTGCGCTCGTCGGTCCGCGCGCGATACTTGAGGCTAGGCCGCGTCGCCCAGGTGTTGACCTGGTAGTGAAGCGGAATGATCCCCTGATATTTGCCGATGGCCGTCTCGGTCGCTTTCGCCAAGAGCGCCTGGCGTTTCGGATCATCCACCGTGGCCAACGCCTCGATGACCAGCTTGTCGACATCCGGCTTGGAGAACCGGCCGCGGTTGGAAGCACCGAAGCCCTTCGACTTGTCATGCGTGGTCAACAGCGACTTAAGCGGCGACGACGCTTCGCCGGTGCCCGATCCCCATCCGACAAGGATGAAACTGAACTCCGGCGCCCCGTCTTTACCGCCCTTGGAAGCGCGCTTGAAATAAACGCTCTTCGGCATGGTGACGACCTTGGTCGGGATGCCGCCGCGCGTCAGCATCTGCGCGATCACCTCGACGATCTTGGCGTCGTTGATGTAACGGTTGTTCGGTCCGTGAATGGTCAGCCCAAATCCGTTTGGATATCCGGCTTCCGCGAGCAGCTTCTTGGCACCTGCGGGATCGAACTTTTCGGGTTTCAAGGTTGGCGACACACCGAAGAATCCTTCGGGAAGAAGCTGTCCGGCCGGAATGGCGAGGCCTTCCATGACACGCGCAACGATGGCGTCACGGTTGATCAGCATCGAAATCGCCTTGCGGACACGAACGTCTTTCAGCGGATTCTTCGCCATTGGCTTGCCGTCGCGGTCGGTCACGAACGGCGAGTTGTCGCGATACTGATCCATGTGGAGATAGATCACGCGATTGGAGATACCGGAACTCAAGCGCACCTTCTTATTCTTCTTCAAGCGCTCGACGTCGGTCGTCGGAACATTGTCGATCATGTCGACGTCACCCGCGAGCAACGCCGCGACACGCGCCGGGGCGGAGGGGATCGGCTTGATCGTCACCTTGCTCCACTTCGCCTTGGCGCCGAAATAGTTCGGGTTCGGAACCAGAACGATGCGATCACCCTTCTTCCACTCGACGAACTTGTACGGACCCGTGCCAACCATGGCCTTGCCTTGGTTGAAGTCCTTCGTGGACAGGCCCTTGTTGACGTCGGCCTTGCCGGACCCTTTGGCACTGTCGGAAATGATATGCGGTTGCGCCATGTCGACCGGCATCAGCGGATAGGGCGCCGGCGTCGTGACGTGAATCGTGTAGTCGTCGACCTTCTTGAAAGTCTTGCCCTTCAGATACGTCCGGAAGCTGGAGTTGCCGCCGGTATAGTTCGATGCCCGATCGAATGAAAAGATGACGTCGTCGGCGTTGAAGTCCGACCCGTCGGTGAACTTGACGCCCTGGCGCAGCTTGAATTCCCAAGTCGTGTCGTTCACGGTCTTCCAGGAAACCGCCAAGCCGGGTTGCAGTTTCTGTTTGTGGTCCATCTCGACCAAGCGGCCGAAGACCTGCGCCATGAAGGCGTTGTTCGGGCCGAGATTGTGAAAGTGCGGATCCATCGAAGATGGTTCCGAATAAATGCCGATGCGAATTTCTTCGGCCCATGCCCCCGTCGAGACGGCGGCGGCGACGGCCAAAGCGGCGCTGAAACGGGTCATTTTCCGGATCATTGGTAGCTCCCTGTCACGCAAAATGGAGTGGACCCGGCCGACTATTCAGTGAGATCCCCTCTCGCCGGCACGGGTCGCGATTGATTAAGAAAAATCATGTCTTAACTCGTAGCTCTTTTCAATAGCGATGGCATTCACAATCTTCACCGAAAAGGCCGGTTTCATAGCGATTGACGCGCATCCGTTCCGACCGGTCATGACGCCAAACCGAGCGCGCCGGCGATGCGATCGACGGCTTTCAATCCCGACCCTGTCAGGACGACGACGGTCGTATCGCCGGCCTTCACGGTCCCATCGGCGATCAACTTGCTAAGCCCCGCACCCGCCGCCGCGCATGTCGGCTCGATGAAATGACCGCGCCGCGTGAACTGTCGCAATGCCTCAACGATCTCTTCCTCGGTGACGGCGATGCATGTCCCGCCGGTCAACCGGATGGCATCGAGCACTTCCTTCAACCGGACCGGCTTGGTCGACGCAATGCCGTCGGCGATCGTCGGTGCGGCGTCGATCGGTACGGGTTCGTCCGAGCCCGCCGCATAGGCGGCGTGATAGGGTGCCGCATTAACAGCCTGCACGCCATGAACCCGCGGAAGCCGATCGACAACGCCGCGCCGGCGTAATTCCTCGAAACCGATATGACTCCCCATGACATTGCTGCCCTGGCCGAGCGGCGTGATGATGTGGTCGGGCACGTCGAAGCCGAGCTGTTCCCAAATTTCAAAGGCCAGCGTCTTGGTCCCCTCCAGGAAGAAGGGCTGATAATTGTGTCCCGCGTAAAACCGTTTTTCCGCTTCGGCCAAGGCGGCCGCCTCCACGTCGTCCCGTGTGCCGGGTACCGGCACGACCTCGGCGCCCATCGACGCCATCTGGTGGCGCTTGGCGGCTGGCGCCGTCGCGGGCGTGAAAATCCGGCAATCGAATCCCAGCGCGGCGCCGTATGTCGCCACCGATGCCCCGGCATTGCCCGAGGAATCTTCCAGGATTTCCGTGACGCCGCACTGTTTCAG
Organism: Alphaproteobacteria bacterium; assembly: GCA_965228425.1. GTDB lineage: Bacteria > Pseudomonadota > Alphaproteobacteria > UBA8366 > UBA8366 > JAJFJD01. The sequence goes on from OZ245815.1 coordinate 4,134,822, forward strand.
ATAGGTCAGCATCACGGCGACGCCGCGGTCCTTGAACGACCCGGACGGCATCATGAATTCCGCTTTCATGCGGACCGGCACGTCGTCCCATGCGGAATCGAGCAGCGGGGTCCAGCCTTCACCGAGACTGCGTAGCGGCGGTCCGGGAAGCCGCAGCCCGGCGCGATACCGCCAAAGCGAGTGCTGACTGCCGTCGATCTCATCCTTCGTGATCCCCGGTCCCATTGACAGATTTACATAGCCCCCATCGTCCGGCGCGCGCCAGAGCGGCGTTTCGGTGGACCAAGTCCCCTGGGTCCTCGGATTTACGTAACGAACGTCATCGGTCATGCGGCGCAATTTGCTGTCAAAGCGAAGATCGCGCAACGCAAATCATGCCGGCCCGGATCGTGCCATTTCGCCGCCCGGAATATCCCCTGGTCCCGCCAACAGGATTGACTATGCTTGGCGGTCTGTCGCGGCGCGCGGCCTAACCTGGCGAGACCGTCCCGGCCGGGACATTCACGGAGATCCGACCTTTGAGCGAACAGAATCCCGCAAGCCTGGACTGGATTAAGGAACTCATTTCCTTCGACACGACCAGCCGCGATTCCAACCTCGACCTCATCCATCGTATCCAGAGCTATCTCGAGGGGCTCGGCGTATCCTCGACCCTGACCTACGACGACGCGAAACAGAAGGCCAACTTGTACGCCACGCTCGGGCCGCAAGACCGGCCCGGAATCCTGCTGTCGGGCCATACAGATGTGGTGCCGGTAGACGGCCAGGACTGGCACACCGATCCGTTCCAGGTCGTCGAGAAAGATGGCCGCCTCTACGGCCGCGGCACGTGCGACATGAAAAGTTTCGTCGCCGTGTGCCTAGCCTATGCGCCTAAATTCCTGGAGAAAGGTCTGAAGACACCGATCCATTTCGCCTTTTCCTATGACGAAGAAGTGGGCTGCATCGGCGTTCGACGGCTGATCGACATGCTGTCGGATATGCCGGTGACGCCGACCATGTGCATCGTCGGCGAACCGACCGATATGCAGGTTATGATCTCGCACAAGGGCAAATACAGCTATCGCGCCCATGTGCGCGGTCTGGAGGCGCACTCGAGCCTGGCGCCGCATGGCGTCAACGCCATCGAATACGCGGCTGAGACAGTCACATTCCTGAAAAACATGGCTCGTCGCATCGCGTCGGAAGGCCCATTCGACGAGGAATTCGACGTGCCGCACACGACGGTTCATACAGGGACCATACAGGGCGGCACGGCGCTGAATATTGTACCCAAGGATTGCCAGTTTGATTTCGAGTTTCGCCATCTCCCCGGTCATGACGCCGCCGCCCTGTACGCGGAGGTGGAGACCTATATCCGCGAAACGCTGGAGCCGGAGATGCAGGCGATCGACCCTTCAACTGGTTTCAGCATCGAGGAATTGTCCTCGATACCCGGCCTCGACATGGATCCCGGCGCGGAGGTCGTGACCTTCGCCAAGACGCTGGCCGAGCGGAACGACCACGGCAAGGTCGCCTTCGGCACCGAAGCCGGGCTTTTTCAGAAGCGGGCGGGCATCCCGACGGTGGTGTGCGGTCCCGGCGGCATCGATCAGGCCCACAAGCCCAACGAGTTCGTGACGATCGACCAGGTCCGCAAATGCGAGACATTTATGGACCGCCTGCTCACCCATGTCTGCGGCGACACCTGAACCGATCGAGTTCCCAAGGAGAGACCCACCGTGGCACCGACGCGCGATCCCATAGAATTATCGCCTCCCGATATCAGCGCCTACGCGAAGGGCAACACCGGCATCGACTACGCCACCACCTACGACAGCGGCGTCCCCGGTCCGCATGTCATGGTCAACGCGGTGACGCACGGCAACGAGCTCTGCGGCGCGATCGTCGTCGATTTCCTGTTCAAGCAAGGCGTCCAACCGACCCGCGGCAAGCTGACGCTGAGCTTCGCGAATTATCGGGCTTTCCTGAATTTCGATGCGCGCCACCCCGGAATGTCACGGTATGTGGATGAGGACTTCAATCGCCTGTGGTCGCCCGACGTGCTCGATGGGCCGCGCGATAGCGCCGAATTACGCCGCGCCCGCGAAATGCGGCCGCTGATCGATACGGTCGACATCTTGCTCGATATCCATTCCATGCAGACGCGCGCGCCGGCCTTGATGCTCGCGGGCCCATTGCCGAAGGGCCGCCAACTCGCGGGTGCGGTCCAGGTCCCCGAATATGTCGTCTGCGACGAAGGACACGCCGCCGGCAAACGGATGCGGGACTATGGCGAATTCGGCAATCCGAATAGTCCCAAGAACGCGCTGCTCGTCGAATGCGGCCAGCATTGGGAAAGCGCCAGCGCCGATGTCGCGATGCAGACCACATTGCGTTTTTTGAAGCATTGCGATGTGGTGGATCCGGCCTTCATCGAAGAACATCTCGCCTCGGCGCCGCCGCCGCAGAAATTCATCACCGTCACCGACCCGATCACCATCAAGAGCGACAATTTCAGCTTCGTCGACGAGTTTGTCGGGATGGAGGTGATCGAGAAGAAGGGAACGGTAATCGGGCATGACGACGCCGAACCCGTCACCACGCCGCATGACGACTGCGTCCTCATCATGCCGTCGCGCCGAACGGCGCAGGGCCAGACAGCCGTCCGGCTGGGTCAGTTCATTTCGGCTTAATCCACCGGCCCGTCGGCGGCGTCACGCTCGCGCAATTCGGTCTTCAGAACCTTGCCGTAGTTGTTCTTCGGCAGGCCGCCGACGATCCGGTAATCCTTCGGCCGCTTGAACCGGGCGATCGCATCCAAGCAGTAACGATCGAGTTCCTTGATGTCCGGCTCACCATCGGTCGGCACGACATAGGCGACGACCACCTCGCCCCATTCCGGGTCGGGACGGCCGATCACCGACACTTCCGCAACGTCGGGATGTTGCAACAGCGCTTCTTCTACCTCGCGGGGATAGATGTTGCTGCCGCCGCTGATGATCATGTCCTTGGACCGGTCTTTCAGCGTCAGGAATCCGTCAGCGTCCATAACACCCATATCGCCCGTGTGCAGCCAGCCGCCCGCCAACGTCGCCTCGGTCGCTTCCGGATTATTCCAATAGCCTGTCATCACGGAATCGCCGCGCACCAGAATTTCGCCCGTCTCGCCGTGCGGCAGGGTGACATCACTCCCGTCCGCTACCCGGACCTGCACGACGCTTTGCGCCACACCGACCGACCCGAGACGCTCCTCCCAGCGGGGATGCGACCGGTCGGCGATGACCTCGCGAGAAACGAAGGTGATCGTCATCGGACTCTCGCCCTGCCCGTAGATCTGCACCAGCTTCGGTCCGAACCGGTCCAGCGCCGCCTTGGCATCGGCGACATACATGGGTCCGCCACCATAGATGATCGTTTTCAACAGGGACGTATCGGCGTCGCCGCCGTAATCGACCAACCGTTTCACCATGGTCGGCGCGGCGAAAAACGCCATGCCCGGCCAGCGGGCCATCAAGCCATACATCTCTGCAGGATCGAAATGCCGGCTTTCCGGCACGACATGGCACGCCCCCCGGACGATATGCGGCAGCAGATAGAGGCCGGACCCGTGGCTCATCGGCGCCGCATGGAGGATGCAGTCGCCCGGGTCCACGGTGTCGATATCGGCGAAATAGTTCAACGTCATCGCCGTCAGCACCCGATGGGTCAGCATCGCGCCCTTGGGCTGCCCGGTCGTGCCACTGGTATAGAAAAGCCATGCCACGTCATCGGGCGCGACCTGCGCGATGTCGATGGGGTCCGCTGTGAACAGGGCGTCATACGCGGGGGATCCAACCTCGATCCGATGATCAAGCGTTTCGACCGGCAGCGCCGATACGGTCCCGGCAAGGTCCGTGGACATGAAAACGGCCCGGGCACCGCTGTTGCCGAGGATGTAGGCGAATTCATTGGGATGCAGCTTGGCGTTGATCGGTACCGCGGCCAGACCGGCATGCCAGGCCGCGAATAGGATTTCCACATATTCCGGAGTGTTGGTCATGGTCAGCGCCACCCGGTCGCCGGGCCGCAAACCCAGTTCGGTCCGCATGGCGCCGGCCAGACGGGCCGTTCGTCCTGCCAAATCGCGGTAGCTGGCCACCACCGATTCCCCGAGCCCGAGCGCCGGCTGATCGCCCATATAGGTGCCGGCCCGGGTCAGCCACGCCGCCAAATTCATGAAAATCTCCGCATTTCCGCCGATTCTGGCAATCCACTGCAGCGGCGGCAACGGAAAAATAAGCCGTTGAGAAGTGGAAGAAATTCCCAACTACCCCTTCAAGCAACTTGCCGAATGCGGCTACACAGCCTACATAGCTAGCTGGCTTCGCTATCGGGTACGGATAATTGGCCCCCCAGGACAATGCGCCGGTTCTAAACGCCCCTGCGGCCGTTCGTTGGCTAGTGGCCATCACAGTCGTAGCGCATCTCGTCCGCGTGCTCGCGCCCGAAAAGGTCGACAACACCATTCTCGAGGTTTTCGGCTTCATGCCGGCCCGGTTCGGCCTGGAGGGCGCAAGCGGGATCGGCTTGGACGGGCTGCTCGTGATGGCGGTGGGCCACATGTTCCTTCATGCGGATTGGATGCATCTCGTCCTCAACATGGCGTTCCTGCTTGCCTTCGGCTCCGCTGTCGGACGCCGGATGGGGGCGATCCAATTCCTGCTGCTGTACCTACTTTGCGGTCTCGCCGCGGCTTTCTTCTGGGCATGGCTCTATCCGCCGCAGGTCGCCCTTCTGCTCGGGGCTTCCGGCGCAATCTCCGGGATGGTCGGCGCGGCCGCCCGTGTCAGCATCTGGCCTCCCCGCACCGGCAGCGCCCTGCCGTTTTGGCGCCGCTCGACCGTGATTGCCTTCGTTGTGATCTGGCTCGCCCTCAATATCGGCTTCGGGGTTTTCCCGATCTTCCTCTCCGAAGCCTATGGCGGGATTGCCTGGGAAGCGCATCTTGGCGGTTTCGTCGCGGGATTCCTGCTGATCGGCATATTCGACGGCCGCGGCCGGATCGAGGTGGTCGCCCCACCCTACCGTTTCCTGTGAACCGATTTCCTGTAATAATGAGTCGCAACTGCCATTAGGACAGCGAAGAACACGCCGATGAAAGCTCTCGACGCCATTCTGACCCGAAATTCCGTGCCCGCCCGATTGCTGGGCGACCCCGCACCGGACGGCGCGGACTTGCAGACCATCCTGGACACCGCCATGCGGGCGCCGGACCACGCCTCACTAAGGCCGTGGCGCTTTATCGTCATCCGGGGCGATGCCCGCAAGCGACTGGGCGAAGTGTTCGCCGCGGCGCTGTGCCGCCGTGATCCGCTGGCCGACGCCGAGGCCCGCCAGAAAGAACTGAACCGCCCGCTCCGGTCGCCCTTGATCGTCACGGTCTGCGCCGAGGTCGTCGAGGACCATCCGAAAGTTCCGGTCGTGGAGCAGATCGTGACCTGCGGCGCGGCGGCGCAGAATATGATGAACGCGGCCCATGCCATGGGATATGCGGGCATCATGCTGACCGGCGCCAACGCGCACGATCCGTTGGTCAAGGAAGCGCTCGGCCTGAAGGCCAAGGACGAGATCATCGGCTTCCTGTATTTCGGCACACCGGAATCGGAACCGCGCCCGAAACGCCGCCCGAACGCCGCCGACTATGTCGAGGAATGGAGCGATGCAGAAACGCCCCGCGCCGCGGAATAGCTTGACTTAGTTCGGCTTGTCGACAGGCTCGACCAGCGCGCCATACAACTCCGGCCGACGATCGCGGAACAGTCCCCAGGACCGGCGTTGTTCGGCAATTCCATCCAGATCGACCGTCGCCGTAACGAATTCCGTCTGATCGCGGGACGCCTCCGCCAAGATCTCGCCCTGTGGCCCCGCGACGAAGGACGATCCGTAAAACGTCATCGTCGCGGCGTCATGTTCTTCCGTCCCAATGCGGTTCGAAGCGACGACCGGCACCATATTGGCGGCGGCATGGCCCTGCATGACCCGCCGCCAATGCTCGCGCGACTGCAGCGCCGGGTCCTGCGGTTCGTTGCCGATCGCCGACGGATAGACCAAAATTTCCGCACCCGCCAAGACCATCGCGCGGGCGCATTCGGGAAACCACTGATCCCAGCAGATCGCCGCCCCGATGACGCCGACTTTCGTCTTCCAGACCCGAAATCCCGTGTCGCCCGGCGTGAAGTAGAATTTTTCCTCGTAACCCGGCCCCTCGGGAATATGGCTCTTCCGATAGGTGCCCAGAACCGCGCCATCTGCGTCGATCATCGCCAGTGTATTGAAATACGAGTCTCCCGCCCGCTCGAAGAAGCTGACCGGCAGAACGACCTTCAATTCCGACGCAAGTTGGGCCATGGCTGCGATCATGGTGTTGCCGTCGAACGCCCGCGCCAGATCGAAATGGTCCCTTTTCTGGTCCGGGCAAAAATACGGCGTCTCGAACAATTCCTGCAGGAGTACGAAGGTCGCGCCTTCCCCGGCGGCGCGGCGCACCATTTCCCCGGCCGCCGCAAGATTGGCGTCCCGATCCCAACCGCAGGCCATCTGCGTCGCCGCGAGGGTTACCGGGCGCATGACGCCGCCGGCTGTTGTTGCGTGATGCAGTGGATGCCGCCACCCCCGCGCACGATGGCGCGCGCATCGACCTGCACCAATTCGCGGTCCGGAAACGCCGCCTGTACGGCCGCCGCCGCCGCGGCATCGTGATCGATCGAGAATTTCGGCATAACGACCCCTCCGTTGGCCACATAGAAATTGATATAGGACGCCGCCAGCGGCTGCCCCGTATCGCCGCGCAAGGTCGGCTGTTCGATCGCCGTTACGTTCAAGGTCCGTCCCAAGGCATCGCTCTCGGAGTCCAGCACCGCCAGGTTACGCTGCAAAATCTCATGGTTCGGATCGTCCGACGACGGCGCCGCCAGCGCCAGGAGTTTCCCCGGACCGGTGAAACAAGCAACGTTGTCGACATGGCCATCGGTTTCATCCTCCGCCAACCCCGCCGGCAGCCAAATTACTTTCCGGATGCCGAGCCATTCCGCCAAGACCGTTTCCATCTCGGCGCGCGCACGCGGCCCGTCGCGATTGGCATTCAGGAGAACGCTTTCCGTGACGATGAGCGTTCCCTCGCCATCGCCGTGAAACGCGCCCCCTTCCAACACATAGGGCGCTTCATATCGCTCGACGTTCAATTGGTCGAGCAATCGGCCGGCCAGGTCGGCATCGTCGGCATAGGTTGGGTATTTTTCGCCCCAGGCGTTGAAACGCCAGGAAACGCCAGCGAGATCACCCGCGCCGTTGCACAGGAAGGTCGGCCCGATATCCCGCATCCAGGAATCGTTCAGCGGCAGAACCTCGACGATCACGTCCGGACCGCAAAGCGCGCGAGCATCCGCGGCCCGGTCCGGCGGCGCGACCATCGTCACCGGTTCGAAACGGGCAATCTCCCGCGCCACCGCCGCATACGCATCCGCCGCGGCGCGCAGGCCATCACCCCAAAGATCTGTCCGGCAAGGCCAGGCCATCCAGCACCGGTCATGCGGCGCCCACTCCGGGGGGAGCCGAAAACCGCGTGATGCGGGAGTTTCCGCCGCCACACTCATTACGAGCCAAAATTCAAAATTTCACCCTTCGGTGCGACGGCCGTCACAGCGCGCATCGGCCCGAATGGGTACGGTGTTAGGGTTAACGGCATTGCCCATAGACGATCTGCCAGTTTCAGGATTGCGGGCAATATAGATGGTGCGAAAAGGCGATAACAGTGGAGTATAAACTTCGCGGCTATACCCTGATCAACAAGCGCAAGGACCGGCGCTTGGCAGTCGACCTTAACGCCCGCGTCGACGGCGACGCGGTGATGGTCAAGGACATCAGCTTCGGCGGCATGGCGATCATTGCATTCGACGCCGATTTGGAGATCGAGGACGATGTTCTCGTCGAGATCGACATTCCCACCGGCGGCACGCTATCCTTGAACGCAACTGTTGTCCGCGTCGGCGCCGATGACGAATTCGGCCTGCAATTCAACGGAATGTCGGCAAGAGCTTTCCGTCAGCTGGAAGACCTTCAGACCGGACACAGCCGCCGCAAACGTCAGAGCCTCAAGGCTTCTTCGGCAGGCGTGTAATCAAGACCCAAATCCTGTGCGACGGCTTCGTAGGTAATCTTGCCCTCGTGAATATTGAGCCCTTCCAAGAAATTCGGATCGTCGGCCAGCGCCTGACGATATCCGTCATTGGCCAACCGTAGGACATACGGCAGTGTCGCGTTGTTCAGCGCTTGCGTCGAGGTGCGCGCGACCGCGCCCGGCATGTTCGTCACACAGTAGTGGACGACATCGTGCACCTTGTAGACCGGTTCGGCATGGGTTGTCGGACGCGACGTCTCGAAACAGCCGCCTTGGTCGATCGCGATATCCACCATGACCGCTCCCGGCTGCATCTTACGCACCATCTCCTCCGTCACGAGCTTCGGCGCCGCCCCGCCCGGCACGAGCACCGCCCCAACCACGAGATCGGCGGTGCAGACGAGTTGTTCGATCGCATCGACGGTCGAATAAATCGTGTTGAGCTGCCCGCCGAAACGCATGTCTAGCTCATCGAGCCGGCTGAGTGAGCGTTCCAGGACAGTGACCTTCGCCTCCAGCCCCATCGCCATCCGCGCCGCGTTGATGCCGGAGACGCCGCCGCCGATGACGCAGACGCGGCCCGCCTCCACGCCCGGCACGCCGCCCAGCAACACGCCGGCGCCCCCGCCTTCCTTCTCGAGGTAATGCGCGCCCACCTGAATGCTCATCCGCCCCGCAACTTCGCTCATCGGGGCCAGTAGGGGCAAACGACGGTGTTGGCCGGTCACGGTCTCATAGGCGATCCCGACGCATCCGCTGGCGAGCAACTGTTCGGTCAATTCCCGGTCCGCGGCGAGATGCAGATACGTGAAGAGCACCTGCCCCGCCCGAAGCTTCGCGCATTCCTCCGGCTGCGGTTCCTTCACCTTCACGATCATCTCCGCCGCCGCGAAAACGTCGTCCGCGGAATCGACCACCTGCGCCCCCGCGGCGCGGTATGCATCGTCGTCGAATCCGATGCCCGCCCCGGCCCGCGTCTCGACCATCACCTCGTGACCGTTGTGGACGATTTCACGCACGCTGCCGGGCGCGAGCCCGACTCGGTACTCATGTGTTTTTATTTCTTTCGGCACCCCGACCAGCATGAACTGCCCTCCCGTGCGCGGCGATGATCCAACCGGCAATCACCGTAGGACGGGGCTCGGCTGGATGAAAGCGCAATTTTTAGGCAGGTCGGAATCGTTGCAGCGCCGACGCGACATCGCCGAATAACGCCGGCCAGTCGTCCTCGCAGCGGAACAACCGCATTGTCGGGTACCAGGGCGAGTCGTCCCGGTCGAGCAACCATCGCCAATCGGACGCCTTGTACAGCAACACCCACACAGGGAGCCCAAGCGCCCCGGCGAGATGCGCCATCGCCGTATCGACGGAGATCACCAAATCGAGATCCAGCATGATGCGCGCGGTATCGTGAAAATCCAGAACGTCCTCGACGAGATCGGTGAAGACCATTCCCGGCGGCGGCGCCTGTTTGCCCGCCGGGCCGGTCTGAAGGCCGAAGAATTCGACGTTCGGCACGTCGGCCAACGGCGCGAATTCCTCGAGGGCCCGCGTCCGATGTTTATCCCGCGAATACCCTGGGTTACCGGCCCATGCCAAACCGACCTTCAACGCACCGTCGGAGGCAGGCACCGGACTCGGCTCCAGCCCCTCCACATACGGAACCGTTCCCGGGATGCTGTCCAAATCACTCTTGAAGACGGACGGCAAGCTCATCATGGGAATGTGCAGGTCATACCCTTTGGCCTCGCGGTTCTCGAAGACACCCGAAAGTGCCGCAATCTGTTCGAAAAGGCGGATCACCGGCTTGCGACACTCGACGACGACGGTTCCGCCTTGGGCCGCGACCATCGGCGCATACCGGATGAATTGAACCGCGTCGCCGAGACCCTGCTCGCTCCACAACAGAATCGTGCGGCCGTTCAGCGGTTCCCCGCGCCACAGCGGGACATCGAACTTCCGCCCGTAATCGGGGCGGCGGAGACGCCATTCGAAATGGCGCCATCCGTTCTCGAAATCGCCCTCGGTCAGAAGCAGATGACTGTAATTGAAATGCGCGTCGACATGGTCGGGGTCCGCCGCAAGCGCGCGCTCGTAGGCTGACCGGGCGCCGGCGCGGTCGCCGATCAGATTCAGCGCAACGCCCAGATTGTTCAACGCGCTGACATGGGCTGGATCCGCATCGAGGACGTTCTGAAATTCGGTGACCGCCCGGCCGACGTCATCCTTGAGCAGCAAGGTCCGCCCCAACGAGGTGCGCAACATCGTACTGTCCGGTTTTTCCTCCAACCCGACACGCAGCACGGTCTCCGCATTGTCGAATTGCTTCATCTCGGCAAGCGTCATGCCGAGATTGTTATGCGCGTCGAGATATCCCGGCGACAGCTTCAGCGCTTGGGCCCAGGCTTGGCACGCTTCGGACGATTGATTCAATGCACGCAAGACCAAGCCATAGCTATTCTGATAGCTGGCGGCATCGGGATTGACCGCGATGGCTTTCTCCATCAGCGGCTTGGCAGCCCGGTTGTCGCCGCGTTGATGCAAAACGGTTCCGAGAAGGTGCAGGGCGTCGGCATGGTCCGGCGACAGTTCCAGAACACTGCGGTATTTGGTTTCCGCGACATCCAGCGCACCGGCGCGATGTGCCGCCATTGCCGAATCGAAAATTTCTGCTGCGGCCGTTGTCTGTTCTGCCGAAGCCGGTGGCGCTGCCTTTTGGGCCAGTTTGATACCCGTCAGCTGGGTGAACTGCTCCCGCGAAACAGCGCCTTCCGGCGGCCGGCGGCCGCCGTATTCGACCTCGGCATCCGGCCGCTTGCGGATCACGAATTCGATACCGGCCTCCGCGATCGGGGTCAGCGTTTGATCGAACCGGGGCAATTCGTACCGGAAACTCGCCGATAGCAGTTCCAACTTCTGAATATCCGCCGCCGGTCCCAACGCCGATAACATCGCCAGCAAGTTCCGGGAATGTGCGCTCCACGAGTCCTGCTTGAAAATCGTGAACGTCCATTTGTGGTCGGAATTGAAACTGCTGGGGAATACGCCCTGCTCGTACAAATCCTCGTCCGGAACGGTCACGACCAGATACCCGCCGGGCTTGAGGATACGAAACCAGTTTGCGAGGCCCCGAGCCGGATCGTTCAGATGCTCAAGGCAATGGCTTGAATGAACGAAATCAAAGCTTGCGTCGGCGACGCCTTCCATCAATTCGGCGTCGCCATCCGCCAAATCCCAAACCCGCACCGCTCCCATTCGAGGAAAAAGCTCGCGGTATAACGACAGCGGGTCGGGTGCGCCGCCGATGTCAATCCCATCACCGGAAAAGTAACGGTTCAGGAAGTTCGGGTCCGACTGGCGGCGCGAAATCGATTTACTGCATTCTTTCATCGAAACATGGGGTCACATGACGTCTCGCCCCGCCGGGCGGTCGAAAATAGCCGCACAGGAAGCACCGCAGTCAGCTTGACGGTCCTTTCAGTTCCAGGACGTTGTCTTCCGGATCTTTGATATAGAGCGATGGTCCGCCGCCCTCCGCGCCGTAGCGGTCCGCCACGTCTCCGACGGCTATGCCATGCGCCTTAAGATGCGCCCGCAGCTCGTACTCCTGAAACGGATCGATGCCGATGCAGAAGTGGTCCATGTTGCGCCCTTCGAGTCCCGGCGGCCTACCGCCCGCTTGACCCAATTGGCCCTCCATATCCACAAGATCGATCAGCGAATGCCCCGCCCGCAACTGATACAGGCCGACGTCCGGCTGCGCGCGTTCCAAGACGCATCCCAAAACATCGCAATAGAAATGTTTCATCTTACTGATGTTGGTGGCGCGCAAGACCACATGATCGAGACCTTTGATTCTAAATGGGGCGTTCATGTCAGTCCCCCCTAAAGACGCAAGTCGACCTGCCTCCGGTGTCACGATGCAGGTCATGCCGCGGGTCTGTCATACGGTTTCGGGTCCGGTTAGGATTCTGTTCTAGCACCGAAGAACTTTCCAGTTCAAAGAACGTCATCGTAATACAACAATACCGATTGCCCCATCACCGCTTCACGTCAGTATTACTGTAACATATTTTCTTCACATACGCTTGTGCAAAGCAAAACTCGATTGCATGAACTCTTCGCGACGCGAACTCGTGTCTAGCCGTGAAGATATGATTTTTTTATCACTACTAAAATCTAATCCTCGTGAAACAAGCATCGCAATATTGGGAAAGTCCTCGCGAAGGTTTAAAAACCTAATCATTCAATTCGGAGTGAACTGTGCTTTTGGCATCGGGTGGCGGTGGACCTCAGCATTTAGGAAATACAGATTTCGGGAAAGTCTTGCCGAGTCGGCCCTTGAAAACCGGTCTTTTGGCTCGAACGCTTTTTCCGTCGATTTCCACCGGCGATACGGTCCCCACCGGCCAATTGCGGAAGCGAAACTAGGGACGATTCCAATATGACCTGGGTTGCCGCAGCAGACTATCGACGCGCCAACCGCCTCGAGGAACGGCAACATCCGTGTCAGGTGTACGGCAAGGTCGATCACATCAGCCTCGACCTGATGGTCGGCGCGATCGCATCGGGGTCACCGGACGCCAAGCTCTCCCACATCGGGTCGAAAACCGCGGTGCGCGCATCGCTCACCGCACTACGCCAAAACATCCCGACGGTTCGCCGCGCCATATCCGACGAATCTGGCGACACGGCCCGAGCGCTTTATACCGACATGATGTCGACCGTGCTGGAGCGGCTAAGGGCCGCCGCCTTCGACAATGTTGCATCGGTCCGCGACCTTGCGACCACGCTTACCGTTTTCGCCGCCAACCCCAGCGGTGTCGCCGCCATGCAAATCGGCGACGGACTCGTCGTGTCGCGCAGCCACGGGCAGGACTACAGCCTCATTTTCGGACAACGGGCCGACGATCCGAACAACGAGCGCTTATTCGTCACCAATGCGGTGCCCGAAGACGCCATGCGCGTCGGCGTGCAGCAGGGACCGGTGAATTTCCTGTGCGCCGCCAGCGATACGCTACGAGACCTTTCGCTGAAGCCGCAGGATGGTCTGCCGCAGAAGAAATTCTTCCGGCCGCTCGACCGCTACACCAGCGTCGCGCCGGACGATAGCGAAGTACATCGTGGCATCCGCAGTTTCCTGCGATCCGAACGGCTAAATGGGTCGTTGGAGCATGATCTGGGGCTCGCCCTTTGCGGCTATCGCGATCAGGGCGAACTGTTCCGCGCCAACGCCGCGTAATCCCGGCCTTCCACATCAACGAACGATCTCGCGTGCCCTGCGCTTCGCGCGCCGATTTGCCGCGCCTGCGGTCGACCCCGATACTAGCGTGCATCCGCCGATGATTCGGCGGTATACACCGGATCATGGGCAAAGCGGCGGAGGAATTCGATATGGCAGGACGCGTGCAGGACAAGGTGGCGTTGGTGACCGGCGCCGGGTCGGTGGGTCCAGGCTACGGGAACGGTAAGGCGTCCGCGGTGCTGCTCGCGCGCGAAGGCGCTTCGGTTTTCGCCGTCGATATCAACGAAGACGCGGTCATGGAAACCAAAGGCCTGATCGAGGAAGAGGGCGGCACCTGTCAGGCGCATGTCGGCGACGTATCGAAATCCGAGACCGTCGCGGAGATGATCGGCGCCTGTACCGATGCCTTCGGGCGGATCGACATCCTGCACAACAATGTCGGCGGGTCGGCGCCCGGCGGTCCGGTGGAAATGCCGGAAGAGGTCTGGGACCGCCAGATGGATCACAATCTCAAGCATGTCTATCTGGTGTGCAAGGCGGTGCTGCCGATCATGGAGGCGCAAGGCAAGGGCGCGATCGTCAACATGTCGTCGGTCGCGGCGCTGAGCTACACCGGCGCGCATCACATCGCCTATGACGCAACCAAGGCCGCGATCATCCGGTTCAGCCAGGCGGTCGCGATGCAATACGCAGACAAGGGCATCCGCTGCAATACGGTGATCCCGGGCCAGATGCACACGCCGCTGGTCGAAGCGCGCTTGGCCGGCGACCGCGCCGGCGGCGACGTGGAGCGGATCATCCGCGAACGCAACGAGCGCGTGCCCATGGGCCACATGGGCGACGGATGGGACGTCGCCTATGCCGTGCTCTATCTCGCATCCGACGAGGCGAAATACGTCACCGGCACGCAAATCCTCGTGGACGGCGGCCTGACGTTGAAAAGCGACTGACTGCTCCACCCCGCATTTCCGGTATCCCCACAGACCGGCTATGCTGGTCTTTAGGAAATCGATGCGCTGTCACGGGTGCGAAAACACGGGTGGGACATGCCGAAGAAACCGAACATTTTGTTGATCACGTCGGACCAGCAGCGGGGCGACTGCTATGGCTTCGAGGGCCGCAAGGTAAAGACCCCGCACCTCGACCGGATGGCGCAAAACGGCACCCGGTTCGGCGCCTGTATCACGCCCAACGTGGTCTGCCAGCCGTCGCGAGCCTCGATCCTGACCGGCTTACTGCCGTTGAGCCATGGCGTCTGCGACAACGGCATCGATCTCGACCCGGCCGTCGGCGAAACCGGTTTCGCCCGCCGCCTCGCCGCTTCGGGGTATCGGTCGGCCTTCATCGGCAAAGCCCATTTCGCCACCAAGGGCACCTTCGCGCCCACCGGCTCGCCGGAATGCCAATACAGTTCCCGGGACTTCGGCGACGACTGGAACGGCCCCTATATGGGTTTCGACCATGCGGAGCTGATGTGCTTCGGCCATTTCCACAAAAAGCGAAATCCGATGATGCCGCCGAGCGGCCAGCATTTCGAGCGCTGGTACTACGGCCATGGCGAGCGCGACGGACAGGAAGTCTGGGATTTATGGGCCGAGGAATTGCCGCCGAGCACCGGCGCGAACCAGACATGGCATTCCGCCCTGCCCGAAGCCTGGCACACCAGCACCTGGGTCGGCGACCGGACCGTCGACTTCCTGCGCCAGCACGACAATGACGACCCCTTCGTCCTGTGGGCGTCCTTCCCCGACCCGCACCATCCGTTCGATTGCCCCGAACCGTGGAGCCGCCTGCATCATCCCGACGAGGTCGACATCTCAGCGACCCATGAAATGGATTTGGACGCCCGTCCCTGGTGGCACCGGGCGACCCTCGAGGGCGAACCGCAAATGGACGACCCCGAACTCGTCGAGTTCCGCAAGACCGGTTCGCGCGCGCCGGTGCAGACCGAAGCACAACTCCGGGACATGACGGCGAATTACTACGGCATGATCTCGCTGATCGATCACAATGTCGGACGCATCTTCGACGCGCTGGACACATACGGCCTCGCCGAGGACACCATCGTCGTCTACACGACCGACCACGGCGACCTGCTGGGCGATCACGGCCTCTACCTGAAGGGGCCGACGCCGTATGAGGGCCTGCTGCGGGTCGGCATGCTGTTCCACGGCCCCGGCGTCCCGGCGTCCCGCGTTGTAGACGATCCGGTGTCGACCCTCGACTTGGCAGCAACCTTCATGGATCTCGCGGGCACGGAGAAGCCGGAGGAAATCCAGAGCGAAAGCCTTATGCCCCTGGTGACCGGTGCGTCCGGCGCGTCGCGCGACGTCGCCTACAACGAATGGAACCTGGCCGCGACCCGCTGTGGAGTACCGCTCATGCTGCGCACGATCCGCACGAAAACGCATAAATGCACCTTCGAGCTGGAATCCGGCGCAGGCGAACTCTACGACCTCGCTAACGATCCGGGTGAGATGACGAATGTGTTCGATGACGCCGGTTACAGTGCCGTGCGCAAGGAACTGGAAGACATGATGCGCGCCCGGCCCGGCAAGATCCTCAACGACTTCGCCGATCCGGTCGGGGCAGCCTAAACCAGCGAAGACAGGAGCAAGCGATGGTCCGCGCGATCGTCCTGAACGCCGACGACAATGTCGCGACACTCATCGACCGCGGCGGCGAGGCGGAGATGGCGGTCGATCTGCGCGGCGAGAGAAAGGGATCCGTATCGCTCCGCCAAGACGTTCCTTTCGGCCATAAGGTCGCCTTGTCCGATATGGCGCCGGGCGTCGAAGTCATCAAATACGGCAAGGTGATCGGCGAGACCACCGCGGAAATCCATGCCGGCGACCATGTCCACGTGCACAACGTCGATTCACAGCGGGGCCGAGGCGACAAGATGAACTAGTCCGGTCCGGAGGCAGCACAATGACCGATACATTTCTAGGGTTCGAACGCTCCGACGGACAGGTCGGCGTCCGCAATAAGATCGGCATCCTGTCGATCATGGACAACGTCAATCCGGTGACCCGGTCGATCGCCGACCACGTCTCCGAAGCGGTTCCCATCACCACGCTGTTTGTCCGCGGGCAGATGGGCAAGGACCTGGAGATCACCTACAACACGCTGGCCGGCATGGGCCGGAACCCCAACCTCGCCGGCGTCGTCATCGTCGGGCTGGAGGAGACCAGCACAAATACCGTTGCGGACCGGGTTCGCAACACCGGCAAGCCGGTCGAAACGGTGCTCGTGCAGGAACTCGGCGGGACGATCAACGCCATGGCCGACGGCGTCCGCAAGGCCAGCCGCATGGCGATCGAAGCGTCCAAACAGCGACGCCGCGAGTTCCCGGTCTCCGAGATGATCCTCGGTCTCGAATGCGGCGGGTCGGACACCACGTCCGGGCTGGCGTCGAACCCGGCGCTCGGCCGCGCCGCCGACCGCTTGATCGAGGCCGGCGGCACCGCCGTCATCACCGAAACCTCCGAATTCTTGGGCGCGGAAGACATTTTCGCCGAACGGGCAGCGGACGAGACCGTCAAGAAGGCTTTCCTGAAGATGGTGCTGGATCACGAGGCGAAGGCGATGGAAGCCGGCGTCGATATCCGGGGCGTCAACCCGGTGCCGGACAACATCCGCGGCGGCCTGACCACCATCGAGGAAAAGGCGCTGGGCGCGATGGCCAAGTCGGGCACCACGCCGCTGGTCGATGTCCTGGAGTATTCGGAAAGCCCGAAACGCAAGGGCCTGCATTTTATGGCCGGATGTGCCCCGGCCGTCGAATCGCTGACCGGGCTCGCGGCCGGCGGCTGCCAACTCACCGCGTTTACCACCGGCGTCGGCAACACGATCGGCAACATGATCATGCCGACCGCCAAGATCAGCGGCAATATCAACACGATCCGGGATTTCCCCGACAACATCGATTTTGACGTCTCGGGCATCCTGGAGGAAGACGCCAGCTTCGCCGATATGGGCGACAGGCTGTACGACTACATCCTCGACATGGCGTCCGGCACCCTCACATCCAGCGAGGTCCTGAAACAGCAGGAAACCGCGATCAGCCGGTACGGAATAACGATCTGACCCCCGGCGATCCGGGGCCGGTATCACCCCGGACACATATGACCTAAAATAAGCCACATCGGCCCGCATCCGCGCGGCTGCCCCTGCCCGCAACCCCGGTCCGGCCCAACTGGACAGCGCCCCGCCCGCCGCGATACACCCTGTAGCAGGCAATTCGACACAGGAAGCCCCGAGCCCTAAGGAAAAATCATGACCGACCAGCTTCTCTTCGAGACCAAAGATCATATCGCCACGATCACCTTGAACCGCCCGGACGTGCTGAACGCCTTCACGGAAGAGATGATCCGGGCCTGGGTCGCCGCGCTGGAAGAATGCCGCGACAACGACGACATCCACGTCGTGATCCTGACCGGCGCCGGGCGCGCCTTCTGCGCCGGCGGCGACGTGCGGGCGATGAAGGAAAGTCCCGAGCGGAACAACCCGAACCTAACCAAGAGCCGGCTGTGGGACATGGTGCAGCATATCCCGAAGACGCTGCAGGAGATGGACAAGCCGATCATCGCCGCCGTCAATGGGCCGGCCACCGGCGCGGGCATGGACATGGCGAGCATGTGCGACATCCGCCTCGCCGCCGAAAGCGCCAAATTCGCCGAGAGCTACGTCCGCATGGGCCTCGTGCCGGGCGCGGGTGGCTGCTGGTTCCTGCCGCGCCTGGTTGGCATGCCGAAGGCGCTGGAACTGCTGTACACCGCCGATTTCGTGGAAGCGGCCGAGGCCAAGGAAATCGGTCTCGTCAATCACGTCTACCCGGACGACGAGTTGATGGAGCAGGCCTATAAACTCGCGACCAAGATTGCGCGCCGCGCGCCGATTTCGGTGCGGCTGATCAAGCGCGCGACCTATCAGGGACAGCGCGTCGACCTGGTCACCCATCTCGACCAGATTTCGTCGCATATGACGATCGCGCGGTCGAGCGACGATCACATGGAAGCGGTCGACGCCTTCCTCGAGAAGCGCCACCCCGTCTTCAAGGGCAAGTAGCGCTCTCTACCAATCACCGGATGCAATAAGAAAGCAGCGAGACACGAATGGCGACCGACTCCCCGGAAAGCTCGAACGAGTTTGCCACGATCCACGAAATCATCCGCGCCGCGCGGACCAATCTCACGCAGGGCGCTTGGGATTATATGGCGGGCGCGTCGGAATCCGAGACGACGCTTCGGCGTAATCGGGCGGCGATCGACAAGCTCGCCCTGAAGCCGCGGGCGTTGCGCGACATCCGCGAGATCGACGCCAGCGATACAGTTTTGGGCATGAACCTGCGCATTCCGGTATTGCTTGCGCCGATCGGGTCGCTGGAATCCTTTTCGCCGACCGAAGGCGCCGCCGCGTCGGCCAAGGCTGCGGAAGCCTTCGACATTATTCACATGCTGAGTTCGCGCTGCAGCCCCGGCCTCGAAGAAGTCGCGGCGGCGGCCAACAATCACCGAATCTTCCAGCTCTACGTACGCGGCGACGACACGTTCGAGGACGACTTCGCCCGCCGCGCCATCGAGCACGGCTACAAGGCCTTCGCCGTCACCATCGACACGGCGGTCTACAGCCGGCGCGAACGCGACTACGCCAACCGCTTCGTGAAGAAATGGCGCGTCGATGTCAGCAACGACGAACAGATCTGGCAGGCGAAATACACCTGGGACAACGTCAAGCGGTTCAAGGATACGCATGACATCCCATTGATCATGAAAGGCATCGCCACCGCGGAAGACGCCGCACTCTGCGTCGAACATGGGGTGGACGGCATCTATGTCTCGAACCACGGCG
Organism: Alphaproteobacteria bacterium; assembly: GCA_965228425.1. GTDB lineage: Bacteria > Pseudomonadota > Alphaproteobacteria > UBA8366 > UBA8366 > JAJFJD01. The sequence continues at coordinate 4,154,057 of OZ245815.1, forward strand.
GACGCCAACTCGATCATGGCCGCGGGTCGATGGACGTGCTGCCCGAAGTCGTCGCCGAGGCAAAAGGCAAGGCGACGGTCATCGTCGACGGCGGCGTGTTGCGCGGCTCGGACATCGTGAAGGCGAAAGCGCTGGGTGCGGATCTCGTCGGTATCGGGCGGCTGCAATGCGCCAGCCTCGCCGCCGGCGGCATGGGCGCGGTCGTGCGGGCGCTGGAAATCCTGGAGCAGGAAATCCAGATTTCCATGGGCCTCAGCGGCGCCACGAGCTGGGCCGATCTCGACCCGAGCTGCGTGTCCACATCCACCACGGTCGCCTTTCCCTCGGTCTTCAGCGCGCATCAGATGCTGAGCCTGAACCCGAACAAATACTAAGAAGAAGGCTAATTGATCGATGAGCATCGAACCGGCACGGCAATTCGCCACCGTCCACGAGATCGTCAAGGCCGCGCGCAAGAACTTGGCGCAGGGCGTCTGGGACTACGTGGTCGGCGGTACCGACACCGAAACCACCTTGCGCCGCAACCGCCAAGCGCTGGACTCAATCGCCTTCCGGCCCCGGGTGATGCGCGACGTGTCGGCCCGCACCGCCAAGGCCGAGTTCATGGGCCGTAACCTTCGGATGCCGGTTATCCTCGCCCCGATCGGCTCGCTCGAGACGGTCGAGGAAGGCGGCGGCGCCACGCCCGCCAAGGCCGCCGAGATATTCGACGTGGTGCATATGCTGAGCTCGCAGGCCGCGCCCGGCCTCGAAGGAACCGCCAAGGCCGCGCCGGACAACAACCGGATTTTCCAGCTCTATGTCCGCGGCGATCACGCCTTCCAGGACGATTACGTGAAACGCGCGATGGACAACGGCTATTTCGCCTTCGCCGTGACCGTCGACCTCGACCTCTACACGCGGCGGGAGCGCGATCTCGCCAACCGCTACGTCCGCCTGTCCCGCCGCAAGGCGACCCAGGACCCGGCGGCCTACCAAAAGTCCATCGGTTTTCAGGCCGGCTACAACTGGGATGACGTCAAGCGGTTCAAGGACAAGTTCGACATCCCGCTGATTCTGAAAGGGATCGGCTGCATCGAGGATGCCGCGCTCGCGCTGGAACACGGCGTCGAAGGCATCTACGTCACCAACCATGGCGGGCGCGCGCTGGATACAGGGCGCGGATCGGCCGACGTGTTGCCTGAGATCGTCGCCGAGGTGAACGGCCGGGCCAAAGTCATCTACGACGGCGGGGTCATGCGCGGTTCCGACATCGTCAAGGCGATGATCCTGGGCGCGGATGCGGTCGGCGTGGGACGGCTACAGTGCATCGGCATGGCGGCGGCCGGTGTCCCCGGATTGCTGCGCGTGCTGGAGCTGCTGGAGGAAGAAATCCACATCTGCATGGGCCTGCTCGGCGTCAACGGGTGGGACGAACTCGACCAATCCTTCATCTGCGCCGCCGATCCGGTTAACGAGCCGACGGTGTTCAGCCAGCATCCGATGGTCGCCCTCGACCCGCACACCTACTAGAAAGCAGGAGTTCGCCCCCTTATGCCGGATACGCCCGTCACGCCCCTGCCCGCCAGCACCGTCTTGCTTCTCCGCGACGGGAATGCGGGGATGGAAGTCTTCATGGTCAAGCGGCCGACCAAGATGGACTTCGCGGCCGGCGCGCTGGTCTATCCCGGCGGCAAGGTGGATCCGGCGGACAAGACACCCTGGCTGCGAGACCGCAGCGGCCCGATCGGCGACATCGACGATTTCCAATTGTCGCTGCATGTCGCGGCGGTGCGCGAAACCTTCGAAGAATGCGGCGTTTTGCTCGCCCGGCCCAAGGGCAGTTCCGAGATGATCGCGGCCGACCGCGTGCCCGAACTCGACGAGAAATACCGCCAGCCGCTGATGAAAGACGAGATCGGCATCGACGAGATGATCGAGGCCGAGGGTCTGGACCTCGCCTGCGACCTGCTGGTCTATTACGCACATTGGATCACGCCGGAGATGCGGCCGAAACGGTTCGACACGCATTTCTTTTTAGCGCCCACACCGCCGGGCCAAATTGCGCTCCATGACGGGAGGGAATCCCTCGATTCCCTTTGGAACAGCCCTCAAGGCGTGATCGACGACTATGTGGGCGGCATACATTTCGTGATGTTCCCGACCTATTGCACGCTGATGCGGCTCGACCGCAGCAAGACCGTCGACGAAGCGCTCGAACGGGCGCGCGGCGAAAAAGTCGTGACCGTCTTGGGCCAGCGGGAGAAAGGTCCCGACGGATCGACGCGCATGATCCTGCCTAAAGATGCGGGTTACGACATCTTCGAAGTGCCCGACCCGAAAGCGCCGAACGGCAAACATTTGGTCGTCCACCGGTAGTTGGCCGAACGCGGTCCGCGCGTCATCCGTCGACACCCGCAGGCTGAGGGTGTTTTCACTCTGATTTTCCCGTCATTCCCGCGAAAGCGGGATTCCATACATCGGCGCACATGGATCCCCGTTTTCACGGGGATGACATCATTCTCATAGTTTCCTCATGCTGACCCTGTCGAAGCATGAATGCTCTCAAGCGATCGATTCCGAACTCCATTCACCTTACGCAAGAAGGCAATTACTATCCGTGCGAATCTCTCCTCTAACCGACCGGTACGGCGCTCATGAAAACCACCCAATTCCCCGACAAGATTCGCAGCCTCGAACCTTTCTCCGACCGGTTCGACGCCTTCCGGTTACCGGCCAAAAACTGCGACGTACTGTTCGCAACCTATCCCGCCGGTACGGCGATCGAACCGCATACCCACGAGACGGATAATTGGGGCGTGATCACAAAGGGTGAGATGTTCATCACCATGAACGGCACTGAAACCGCCTACCGGCCCGGCGACTGGTATCACGTACGCGCGGGCGCGGAACACTCCGCCCGCTGCGAAACACAGACTGAAGAGATCGAATTCTGGTTCAAGGCCGAGGGGTAGTTCGGCCGCCTATTCGTCGCCAAGAACGCCCGCATTCCGAAGGGCGGCGATCGCCCCTTCGTCCATCTCCAGCAGATCGCGCAGAACCTCGTCCGTATGCTGCCCCAACAACGGTGCCGCCGTCGGCTTCGCCGCCGGGGTATCGGACATTTTGTACGGCGTACCCAGCATGCGCAGATCGCCCGCCGTCGGATGCGGCACGGTCACGACCATGTCGCGCTCCGCCACCTCGGGCGATTCCAGCGCTTCAGAGACTGGGCGCACCGGCCCGCCGGCCACCCCCGTCGCGCGGCATTTCAACACCCAATGGTCGAGCGGACGCGCGGCGAATATTTCATTCAAGAGACGCATGAGTTCGTCCCGGTTGGCCGCCCGATCCGGGTTGCGCCGGAAACGCGGATCCTCGATCCAATCCGGCCGATCGATCACGTCCCTGCAGAGCGAATGAAACTGCGGGTCGGTGGCGCAGGCGAGATAGAGCATCCCGTCCTTCGCATGAAACGCACCGACCGGCACCGCCACCGCATGGGTGTTGCCGGTGCGGACCGGATTCTCGCCGGTACAGAAATAGCCTTGCGCGAAATTCCCGAGCGCTGCCGCCGCGCCGTCCATCAGCGCCAGATCGATATGCTGCCCTCGCCCGCGCTCGCCGCGCGCAATCACCGCCGACAGGATCGACGTGCTGGCGTACAGCCCGATGAATAGATCGGTCAACGACAACGGTGACCGCAGCGGATCGCCCGCCGGATCGCCGGTGATCGCCATCAGCCCGAATTCCGCCTGCAGGACAGGGTCGAAACCGGGCCGGTCGGCCATGCTGCCTTCCTGGCCGTAGGACGATATCGAACAATAGATCAGGTGCGGGTGCCGCGCCTCTATCGTGTCGTAGTCGAGGCCGAGCCGCCGCATCACGCCGGGCCGGAAGTTCTGGATCAGCACGTCGCATTTGGCGGCGAGCTGGTGAACGACGTCGCGCCCCGCCTCGCTGCTGAGGTCGAGCGCGACACTCTTCTTATTGCGATTGAAGGCCATGAAGAAAGCCGATTCGCCGCCGGCCTCGGGCGGCTTGAAGAAGCGCGTGTCGTCGCCCTGCCCGGGCCGCTCGATCTTGATGATCTCGGCACCTAAATCCGCCAACTGCATGGTACAGAACGGTCCGGCGACGATGCGGGTCAGGTCGAGGACCCGAATACCCGTGAGCGGCGGCGAAGCCGAACCGGCATCGGTCATAATTCCACAACTGCCCCGGTACGAAAGCCGTTCACCGTCTCTATGGTGCTGGCCACGATTTCATCCATGATCTGCCGGGCCGGCTTGCGGTCCTTCAACATGCCGCCGATCTGTCCCGCGGGATTGCTGATCAGGTCGTCGCGGCCGGCGCGCACGGCGGCCTCGTTGAAGTCATCCATCAGGATCTTCTGATATGGCATCGGCAAGGGATCAAGGCTGCAGGCATCCCACGCTTCGGTGATCGGCGTCGTGCGGCCGCGCATGGTCTTGCCGGTATAGACCCGGCGGATTTGGAAGTCTTTCGACTCCCCGCTCAGGATAGCGTCCTGTTTCTTGCCGCCGATATCGCTTTCCTCGGCGACGAGGAACGCCGTGCCGACCCAAGCGCCGATAGCCCCGAGCGCCAAAGACGCGGCGACGCCGCGCCCGTCCGCGATCCCGCCCGCCGCGACCACGGGGATCGGGCTGACCGCATCGACGACCTGCGGAATGAGCGGAAAATTCGCGAGATGACCGGTGTGGCCGCCGGCTTCATGACCTTGCGCGACGACGATGTCGACACCGGCCGCTTTCTGGCGCTCGGCATTGCGGGGCGTTCCGGCGAGACCCAGCACGACCATCTTTTTCTCATGCGCCTGCGGCACCACCCAAGAGGGGTCGCCGAGCCCCGCGGCAAAGGCCTGGACGTCTTCTTCCATGACCACCTGCACCTGATCTTCGATCAGGTTGGTGGACACCACCGCCTCGTTGTCGACATACACATCGGGCAGGTCGTACTCCTCCATCAACGATTTCACGAAGGCGACATGCTCCGGGAACTTCTCCCAAAGCTGACGACGCACCTCCGTCCGGGTCGTGCCCGCCCCTTTCGCGAGGCTCGCCGGCAGCAACAAGTCCACGCCGATCGGCTTGTCGGTCAATCTTCGGGTTTCCCGAATGACGCGCCGTAATTCCTCTGGCGGCAATCCGGAGCCACCGACGACTCCCATGCCGCCCGCTTCCGATACGGCCGCCACCAACGCCGGCGGCGTCGCCTTGCCGCGCGACCCCATCCCCGCCAAAAGGATGGGGTATTCGATACCCAGCATGTCGCAGAGCTGAGTCCGCAATACCGGTCGTCCCATTTCGTCCTCCCCGTGACCGCAGCGCCGATGTGGTTCTCTTTTTTAGCGGCTCTCGTTTTCCGGAGCCTTAGCCTGCGGTATTCACATTTTCTCTTACCGGCCCTTGAAGTCCGGTTGCCGTTTCTCCTTGAAGGCCGCCACCGCCTCCCGATGATCCTCGCTCGACCGCACCACGGTCATATGCGAGGAGATTTGATCCATATGCGTCCAAAGGTCGGTTTCCAGACCTTGGGTCAACGTGCGTTTGATGATGCGATTGGACAGCGGCGCACCGCGGGCGATCTTGCCCACGAACTCCATCGCGCGGTCCATGAACTCATCGTCCGGCCAGACGTGATTGACCAAGCCGATGTCCAACGCTTCCTGCGCGCTCAGGAATTCGCTGGTCCAGAACATTTCCAGCGCTTTCGACCGCCCGACGATGCGCGGCAAATGCCACGCGCCGCCCGCACCCGGGATCAAACCGATGCGGGCATAGGTCTCGGCCAACCGCGCGCTTTCCGCCGCGACCCGGATGTCGCAGGTCAGGGCCAGGTCCAGCCCGCCGCCGACCGCCACGCCGTTGACCGCCGCAACGCTCGGCTTGTCCATTTGGATCATCCGCTTGGCGACCATCTGGGTCTGCGTCCACAGCCGGGTCTTCGTCGTCATTGTGGTGTTGTCGGCCTTCTCGCCCATGCGTTTGACGTCACCGCCGCTGCAGAACCCGCGGCCGGCGCCGGTCACCAACAGGGCGCGGATATCGTCGCGTTCCTGCACCTCTTTCAAATACGCGACCCAGCCGGTCAGCATGTCCGGCGTGAAGGCATTCAACGCATCAGGCCGGTTTAACGTCATGACAGCGACCCCGTCGGTCACTTCGAACAAAAGATCATCGGACATCGTTGTGGTTATCCCCCATCGCGGCACCGGTACAGGATGGTGGCTTCCATCTCCTGCACCACATCGCCGTGTTGATTCTTGATTTCCCGTTTCAGCGTGACGACACCGCGCCCCGGCTTGCTGGTCTCGCGCTTCGACAACACTGTCTGTTCCATGCGGATCGTGTCACCGTGTTTGACCGGCGTCAGCAACCGCCACTTGTCGATGCCCAAGAGCGCCAGCAGCGTCCCGTCGTTGATCCCGCTGGCGTATTGCAGCCCGCCCGCGATGCCGTAGACCATCGGCCCATGCGCGATGACCTCGCCGAATGGCGTGGTCTTGGCATATTCGAAATTGCTGTGGACCTCGTTGAAGTCCCCGGTCAGGCAGCAGAAATTGACGATGTCCGTCCCCGTGATCGTACGTGCCGGCGTCGTCAGCGTCATGCCGACCTCGAAATCCTCGTAATACATCCCGCGCGGTTTTGTGGTGCCGTCGGCACTCATCGCGCTTCCCTCCCCAACAGCATGGTGCAGTTGGACGACAGGATGCCGCCTTCGTTATGCACCAGCGCCACGTCGTGATTCTTGACTTGCCGGTCGCCTTGATCGCCGCGTAGCTGCCGCGTCGCCTCGACGATGCCGAAGATTCCGCCGCCCGCGCCCGCCTGAGCATGGGACAGCAGGCCGCCATCGGTGTTGATCGGCAGGCTGCCCTCGATCGCGGTCTCGCCGCGCAGGAACCGTTCGCCGCCTTCGCCGCGTTCCGCCAATCCGAGTTCTTCCATCTCGATGATCGGCACGATGGTGAAACAGTCATAGAGCTGCGCGAAATCCACATCGCTGGGGCCCAGTCCGGCCATCGCATAGGCAGCTTCGCCCGATTGCCGGCAGCCGAAATCCGTCAGGCTCGGTGCGGCGATCAGATGCTCGTGGGTATGGAATTCGCCGATGCCCAACAGATAGGCCGGCGCGTTGGCAAGATCCGGCACGCGATCCGCGCGGGTCACCACGAAGGCCCCGGCCGCATCGGAAATCAAGCAGCAATCGAGGATGTTCAGCGGCTCGGCGATCGGCTTCGAATTCAGCACGTCTTCCGCCGTGATCGGCTTTGTCATATGGGCGTTCGGATGGCGCAGCGCATGATTGCGTCCGTTCACCGCGACCGCGGCCATTTGCTCGCGGGTCGTGCCGAACTCATGCATGTAGCGACGCGCGATCATGGCGTAGAAGCCGGGGATAAGCGGGCCATACGGGTTCTCGAAATAGGGATGGCCGACGATGGTCAGCGCCGCCACCGCGGAGTCCCGACTCTGCCCGGTCGCCCGGTTCTCACCGGCGCACACCAGCACCGTATCGCAATGCCCGGCGAGCACCGCTTCGGCCGCGTGCTTCAGCATGACCGCCGGTGATCCCCCACCCACTGCCACGGAGGCGCAGTAACGCGGCTGAATCCCCAGATACTCGGCGACCACCGTGCCCAGCATGAAATAGGGCTCGGTCATGGTATAGGCGGTGAGCACGCCGTCGACATCCTTGAGCGTAAGCCCCGCGTCGTCGAGCGCCCGCTTGCAGGCCTGCGCGTTGAGGCCGACGCCCGTCATCTCCGGCACCTTGCCGATATCGGACTCGCCGACGCCGGCGACGATGATCTCGTTGCGAAGGCTCATCCGATTACGCCCGCCTGAACTGCGGCACCTTGGCGCCGTCGCCGCCGCGGTCCTCGAATTCGACTGTCACGGCGTCGCCGATCGCCACGTCGAGCGCGTCCGCGCCGACGATGTTCGTCATCATGCGCGGCCCTTCTTCGAGGTCGATCAATGCGACCACATAGGGCGTTTGCGCCTGAAATTCGGGAAAGGCGGCGCGATGCACCACGGTGAAGCTGTGGACGGTGCCACGACCGGCCGCTTCGACCCAATCGGTGTTGTCCGAGCCGCATTCGGTGCAGAGATATCGGGGAAAGAACCGCAGCGTTCCGCAGTCGGAACACTTTTGCAGGAGGAGCCTGTCGTTGCGCGCGCCTTCCCAATAGGGCGCGGAATCGGCGTTGACCACCGGTGCCGGCAAATCACCGCTCATACACGGAACCCTCCCATCGAATTTTTCTTGTCGTTGCCGCAGCCTTGCATGCTGCGGGTCGAGGAAAAGAGTATAACCCAATTGAGTTGGCGCTAAAAATTGGATTCCCGGGTTGTCTCCCGCTTCGGATTTTCGCTTACCGCCCACTTCCCGCTACAATCGCCGCAGCGCGCAAACGATCCGAATTTGCGGCATACTCGGTCATCCGCTTTACCCATTTGAAACGAGCACCAGTGAGCATCATGGACTACGAAACGATCTTGTACGAAGAAGACGGCCCGGTCGCCACGATCACGCTGAACCGGCCCGAAGACGGCAATATGTTCAATCCGACGATGTGTTTCGAGGTGCGGGACTGCATCGACAAAAACCGCCGGGAATCACGCACCCGGGTGATCATCCTGACCGGCGCCGGCGACCGCTTCTTCTGCATCGGGGGCCGCAAGGAAGACATGGAGGACAGCCTGACCTATTCCGGCGTCATTCCGGTCCTCGACATGTATGAGAGCATCGAACGGTCTCAGAAGCCGGTGATCGCCAGCGTCAACGGCTACGCGGTCGGTGGCGGCAACGTGCTGCAGGTCGTGTGCGACCTGACGATTGCCGCGGAAAGCGCCATCTTCCGGCAGGTCGGCCCGTCCATGGGCAGCTTCGACGCCGGGGTCGGCACCTGGTATCTCGAAGACCAGATCGGCAAGAAGCGCGCCAAGGAGATGTGGTTCTGCAACGACAAATACACCGCCGAGGAAGCCCTCGCGATGGGCCTGATCAACCGCATCGTACCGGACGACAAGCTGAAGGAGGAGACCAAGGCCTGGGCATTGCATATCGCCGACCGGGGCTCGGTGGCACTGGCCTCGATCAAGCATTCCTTCAGCGTGCGGACGACCGGGGTAAACGGGCTGGGCCGCATGGCGCATGATCTTTTGTTGCGCCAGTATCTCGATTCCGAAGAATCCAAGGAATTGAGCGCGTCCTTCGGCGAACGGCGCAAACCGGATTCGAAAAAGTTCGGACACTAACGATATCGAGGACGGTCCCGTGACGAACCGGACTTTGACCCTGCACGATCCGGCAACCGCCCGCCACTACTACGACGAGGGGATGTGGCAGGCGGACACCCTGTATTCGCTGCTCAGCACGCATGCGCGGGACCGCCCGGACGCCTACGCCGTGCGGGACAGCGAACGCCGGCTGACATGGTGGCAACTCAAAGACTGGACCGATTCGATGGCGGCGGTGCTGCACGAAAGCGGACTGGTCAAGGGGCAGCGCGTCTCGCTGTGGCAGCCGAACCGGGTGGAAGCCGTGGTTACGATGCTGGCCTGCGCGCGCAACGGCTATATCTGCAACCCGTCGCTGCACCTGAACTATGCCGGGGACGAGATCGTCGGCCTGCTGGACGCCATCCGGGCCTCCGCCCTCGTGGTCGAGGAAGGTTACGGCGCGGCCACACCCGATGTGCTGGATACAATCGCCGGGCTGCCATCGATAAAGCGGGTCTTCCGGCTACCGTCGGGACGGACCAGCGGCAGCGACTTCCCCGAGATCATGGATTACGGACGCGAACGGCCGGACCCGGACCCGAGCCCGGACAAACCCTTCTACCTCGCCTTTACGTCGGGCACGACCGGCAAACCCAAGGGTGTGCTGCATTCGGACAACACACTGCTGGCCAATGCGCGCGACATGGTGCGGGACTGGAATCACGACAAGGACACGGTGATCCTGACGCTGAGCCCGTTGAGTCATCACATCGCCTGGGTCGCGGCGTCCGAAATCATGGTCTGCGGCGGCGAGATGGTGTTGAACGACCCGCCCGATGGCATGAAGCCGCTCGATTGGATCGTCGAGACCGGGGCGACCTATGTCATGGGCGTGCCGACCCACGGCATGGACATCCTGGCCGACCAGAAGGCGCGCGGTCTCGACCGGCTCGGCAAGGTCGCGACCTTCTACATGGCGGGCGCGCCGATCCCGCCGGTGACTGCCGAGGCCTTCCTGAAGCAGGGCATCAAGCCGCAGAACGTCTATGGCATGACGGAGAATTCGTCGCATCAATACACCTACCCCGGCGACGACCCGGTGACGATCTGCGAGACCTGCGGCCGCGGCGGCCGAAGCTACGAGGTCAAGCTGTTCGCACAGGACAACCGCGACGCGGAAGTCCCCGTCGGCGAGGTGGGTCAGATCGGCGGCAAGGGCGCGTGTCTCATGCTCGGGTATTTCGACAACCAGACCGCCACCGAGGATTCCTTCAACCGGGACGGCTGGTTTTTGTCGGGCGATCTGGGCCGGCTGGACGAGGACGGCAACCTCGCCATCGTCGGCCGGATGAAGGACATCATCATCCGCGGCGGCCACAATATCCATCCGGCGCGGATCGAGGATTTGGCGATCAAGCATCCGAATATTGAGAAGGCCGCCGCCTTTGCGGTACCGGACGAGCGATTGGGCGAGAAGGTCGGCTTGGCGGTGATGCCCATGCAATCACCGGCGCCGGCCGGCGACGATGTCCTAAACCATCTGCACACCGCGGGCCTGTCGAAATACGACATGCCGGAGTACTTCATCGTCATGGACGATTTTCCGCTGACCGCCAGCGGCAAGATCCTGAAACGCGAACTGGCGGACTGGGCGCGCAGCGGCCGTATCAGCCCCGACCCAGTTCGCTTCACCGAACCCGACGCCTAGAAGGAATAGCGAAATGTCGATCGAACTGAGCCGCCGGGACGAATTCGCCGTGATCACACTGTCCCGGCCCGAAGCGCTGAACGCGCTCAATGTCCAGATGATCAAGGATATCGGCGCGGCGATCGACGACGTCGGCGCCTCCGATGCGCGGACCCTGATCTTCACGGGCGAAGGCAACAAGGCGTTCTGCGCCGGTGCGGATATCAAGGAACTGCTCGGCCGTTCCTTGGTCGAGGCAAAACAAGGGGCCGAACTCGGCCAGTGGACTTTCGCCAAGCTCGACCGGTTGCCGATGCCCTCGGTCGCGGCGATCAACGGCTATGCCTTCGGCGGCGGGTTGGAACTCGCCCTCGCTTGCACGTTCCGCGTGGCGAGCGAGACCGCCAAAATGGGCTTGCCGGAGATCAAACTCGGTGCAATCCCCGGATATGGCGGCACACAGCGCCTGCCGCGTGTCATCGGCGAAAGCCGCGCCCTCGATATGATCATGACCGGCCGCACCGTCGATGCAGCCGAGGCCGAGCGGATCGGGCTGGTCAACCGGATCGCCGACGGCGACACATTGGACGCCGCCGTCGAATTCGCACGGGAATTTGCGGGCTTCAGCCTGCCGGTACTGGGTTTCGCCCGGGAAGCGGTCACCCGTGCGTCCGACAGTCCGATCAATGAAGGGTTGCGGATCGAGGCCGATCTCAACACCCTGGCCTTTCAGACCGAGGATGTGGTCGAAGGCATGAATGCCTTCGTCGAGAAACGCAAAGCGGAGTTCAAGGATGCCTGAAGGTGCCATCGCCGTTACCGGATCGAGCCGCGGCATCGGCGCGGCCATCGCGCGCGAACTGGCGGCGCGCGGCCTCATCGTCGGCTGCCTGTCGCGCGGCGGCGGCCTGCCCGACGGCGCGGCGGCGTCGGACAAATTCATCACGGCGCAATGCGACGTGACCGATGAAGCCAGCATCCGCGACGCTCTTGCCGCCGTGGCCGAAAAGGCGGACGGCCTCGCGGGCGTGGTCAACAACGCTGGCATCCACCGGGAAACGCGCAGCCGTGACCTCACGACCGAAGACTACGCCGAGATCATGCAGACCAACGCAACATCGGTGATGATTACCAGCCGCGAGGCCTATCCGCATCTCGAGGCAAAGGGCGGCCGGATCGTCAACATCGGTTCCTTCTATGACAAGCTCGGGGTGCCCCGCACCCTCGCCTATTGCGCGTCGAAGGCCGCCGTGGCCGCGATGACCCGTTGCCTCGCCGCCGAATGGGCCAAGGCCGGGATTAGCGTTGTGAACGTGGCCCCCGGTTTCATCGCGACTGACCTGAATAGCGATGTTGTGACGGAAGAAAAATTCCAGACCTGGCTGAACGGGCGATCGCCGGTCCGCCGCCCGGGCACGACGGAGGAGATCGCCCGGATCGTGGCATCGCTGTTTACCGAAGATGTCGGTTTCCTGACCGGCGAGACGATCTATGTCGACGGCGGCCAAGGGATGGCCTTGTGAAGATATTCGCGCAGCTCGACGATACGCTTCGGCTCAACGAAGAAGAGACGATGCTGCTCGACAGCGTCCGCGCCTTGGCGAAAGACAAGATCGCGCCGCGCGCGGAAGGCCATGATCGCGAGAGCAGTTTCCCCTGGGACAACGTGGCGGATATCAACGCGCTCGGCCTGAACGCCATGTTCATCCCGGAAGCCTACGGCGGCGCGGCCTTGTCCTATTGCGTCTACCTCGCCTGCGTCCGGGAAATCTCCAAGGCTTGCGCGTCGACCGGCGTGATCTGGGCGACCAACTTTCACGCCATGAAACCGGCGATCGATCTCGGCAGCGAGGCGTTGCGGCAGAAATTCCTGCCGCGCATGGCCGAGGGCGCGCTGGCATCGCTCTGCATCACCGAGCCGAATGCCGGCTCGGACGCCACCGGTATGCAGACCAAATTCACCCCGGACGGCGACGACATCGTGGTCAGCGGCGGCAAGACCTTCATCACCAACGGCGGCGTATCGGATTTCTACCTCGTGTTCGGGAAGTGGAGCGAGATCGACGACGCCCGCGGCGCAATCACCGCGCTCATCATCGAGAAGGATACGCCCGGATTCAGCACGACCAAACCCGAGGACAAGATGGGGTTGCGCGCGTCCTCCACCTCGGGATTGGTGTTCGAGGACTGCCGGGTGCCGATGGAAAATCTGCTCGGCAAGCCGGGCGACGGATTGCCGATCCTGCTGGCCTCGCTCAATAAGTCCCGCCCCAGCGTTGCGGCCCACGCACTCGGCATCGCCCGCGCCGCCTTCGAGGACGGGGTCGCCTACATCAACCAGCGCAGCCAATCCGGCCGCCGCATCGTCGAATTCCAGGGCATCCAGTTCATGCTGGCCGACATGGCGACCGATCTGGCGATGTGCGAGAACTGGCTCTGGCATGTAGGCCGGCTGGTCGACGGCGGCGCGGACGATTTCGGCATCGAGGCATCGATGCTGAAGATGCGCGCCTCGGACCTCGCGATGCGGATCGCGACTGACGCGGTGCAGTTCCATGGCGGCTACGGCTATATCAAGGAATACCGGGTCGAACGCCTGATGCGCGACGCCAAGGTCACCCAAATCTGGGAAGGCACGAATCAGGTCCACCGGCAGCTCATCGGCCGCAGCTTCCTCGAAAAATAACAACAAAACGGACTCCCATGGCGACCTTCAAAACGCTTCCGGATACGGAAAACACCTTCCATGAACTGCTTGGCTACACCTTCCGCGAATGGCGCGACGGCTATGTCGAGCTGGAACTGGAGGTGCTGAAGAAACACCGGAACCGGCAGGGCTGGATTCATGGCGGCGTTCTTCTCAGCCTGCTCGACATCGCCAGTACCTTCGCCGGCAATCACAGCGAGGCGGGGCCGACAGCCACCGTAACGATGAACATGTCGAGCAATTTCATCGCCGGCACCCAGGAAGACATCATTCGCACCGAAGGCCGGCTGGTGCGAAAAGGCCGCTCGACCTTCTTCACGGACAACAAGGTGTTCGAAGACGCGAGCGGCAAAATCTTGGCGACCGCGCAAGGCGTCCATAAAATTCTCTAACCCCGCACTCGGCGCTCAAGGAGACAGCCATGCAACCGTTGGACGGCGTCCGTGTTCTCGATTTCTCGACCCTGCTACCCGGCCCTCTCGCGGGGCTGCTGCTGGCCGAGGCGGGCGCCGATGTGATCAAGGTGGAACGCGCCGACTACGGCGAGGAAATGCGCCTCTACGAGCCGCGTTTCAGCGACACCAGCTTGAACTTCGCCGTTTTGAACCGCGGTAAGCGCAGCCTGGCGCTCGACCTCAAGGACCCGGCGGTCATCGAAAAACTAAAACCTTTGATCGCCGACTCCCAAGTGATCCTGGAGCAGTTCCGGCCGGGCGTTATGGACCGTCTGGGCCTCGGCTACGATGCGGTCAAGGCGATCAATCCTGCCATCGTCTATTGCTCGATCACGGGCTACGGACAGGATGGCCCGAAAGCGCAAACCGCCGCGCATGACCTGAACTATATCGGCGACACGGGCATGCTGGCCTTATCTGGCGACCGAGACGGCGAGCCGATCCCGCCGCCGGGATTGATCGCCGATATCGGCGGCGGCACGCTACCCGCGGTGATCAACATCCTGCTGGCTCTGCGCCAGGCGGAAAAGACCGGCGGCGGCACCCATCTCGATATTGCGATGTGCGACGGTCTGTTCGCTTGGCAGTATTGGGCCATCGGCGCGGTCGGCATCACCGGCCGCGCGCCGAAACCGGGCCGCGACCTGGTCACCGGCGGCACGCCGCGCTATCAGATTTATCCGACCGCCGACGGACGGTTCGCGGCAATTGCCGCGTTGGAACAGAAGTTTTGGGACAATCTCTGCGACCTCATCGGCTTGCCCGATACCTTCCGCGACGATGCCAATGACCCCGACGCCACGCGCGACGCCATCGCCGAGATCATCGCCTCCAAACCCGCCGACCATTGGCGGCAGGTTTTCGCATCCCGCGACACCTGCTGCACCATCGTCCAGGACATGGCGGAGGCGCTGGCCGATCCCCATTTCAAGGACCGCGGCCTGTTCGACCGGCGCGTCGTCGACGGGGGCGAGGCGATCACGGCGATCCCCGTCCCCATCGCGCCGCAATTCCGCAACGACGAGAAAGACGCGGGCTATCCGAAGCTCGGCGATGCCAACGACCTGATGCCGGAGGACACGGACTAGCCGGCCGCCACCCTGCCGCAAAGGTCATCGATGGCTTCGGCGCTCAATCCCAGGCCCTCGAGGACTTCCCGCGTGTGTTCGCCGACTTCCGGCAGGCGGTAAAGCGGGTCGCCCTCCCGGGCCGGCGGGGCGCCCGGAATGCTCGGCACCGGTACGGCGCCGACGCCCGGCTGCATGATCATCGGCGCGGCGTTGACCGCCCGCACATGCGGATCGTCGAGCCAGTCGAGCGGCGACAGAACCGGACTGCACAGCACATCGACCGCCTTCATCCGTTCGACCCACGTTGCCGTGGATTCCTTCCGATAGGCCTCCCGCAAAAGCGGCAGCAGGATGTCCTTATTCGTCGCGCGAGTCTCGAAACTGTCGAAGCGCGGGTCTTCGGCCAACTCGGGCACGCCGAGGACGCGGCAGATTTTCGGGTATTTCTCTTCCTGCACCAGGGTCACCAAGACCCATCCATCCTTGGTCGGGAAAATTCCGCCGGGTACGTTCGGCAGGCGCGGCGGCCCCCCGGCGAGATAATGCTCGAGTATGTTCGGCGCGAGAACCGCGGCCGTGGTCTGCATCAGACTGATGTCGAGGTAGCGCCCGGCGCCGCCATTCTGCCGTCCCAACAACGCCATGGACACCGACTGGAAGGCGTAAAGCCCGGTCAACAGGTCGATGAGGAAAGCACCGGTCTTGGTTGGCTCGTCGGTGCTGGACCGGTTGACCGACATCATGCCGGAAAAGGCCTGCGCCACCGTGTCGGTGCAAGGCTGATCGCGATACGGCCCCTCCTGGCCGTAGCCGCTGATCGACACGTAGACGATGCCCGGGTTTTCCTTGGCGACCGCGTCGTAGCCGAGGCCGAGGCGCGCCACCGCACCGGGCCGGAAATTTTCGATGAAAATATCGGCGTCCCGGGCCATACGGTGCGCCACGTCCAGTGCCGCCGGTTTCTTGAGATCCAGAACGATGCTCTTCTTCCCGCGGTTGTACGAGGCGGACAGCGATGTCTGCGTACCGTACCGCACGCCAATCCCGCGTATCCAGTCGCCGCGGGGCGGTTCGATCTTGACCACGTCCGCGCCATACAACGCCAGCAGCATGCCGCAATGCGGGCCGGCAATTCCTTGGCTGATGTCGAGAACTTTCAAGCCCTTCAGAGGCAACTCCATGGCGTCATCTTTCTGCGTCGTTAGGGGTCCATGGCCGCAAGGCTATAAGACCGGTGACAGCACCGCCAAGACTATCGAATTGACGATGCAAATTTGTACGGACAAGTTGCCCGAAATCAGGCGGAACGATAAAGTCGGCTCAGTTGATTGGCGAGGCGCCCGGCCCGGCGCGGCTCACCGTTAAGGAGTTCCATCGTGCAGCAATCCGCCGCCAACTCGAATTCACCGGACCGAACCCGGCAGCTCGCCGGCGAGGCGGTCGCCTTGGCACCCGGCGACCTCAGCGCGGAAGATATTGCGCAATTGAAACGCCTCCTCTTGGATCATCTGGGCGTCTGCCTGCGCGGCTCGTCGCTGCCCTGGGGCGAGGCACTTAACAAGTGGGCCGAACCGTATGGCACGTCGGGCCCTTGCGTGATCTTCGGCACGAAATTTCGTGCGCCCCCACCCGTGGCGGCGCTGGTCAATGCGACGGCGGCGCACGGTCTCGAAATGGATGACACCCACGATGAATCGATCACCCATCCGGGCGCGGTGGTGATCGCGACGGCATTGGCCGTCGGCAACGCGGAGAACCGCAGCGGCAGCGACATTCTGGCAGCGATCGCGGCCGGCTATGAGGTGATGGCGCGCATCGGCCCGGCGGCGGATGTCGCCAACATGATCGAGCACGGTTTTCATCCGACCGCTTTGTTCGGCGGCTTCGGCGCGGCCACGGCGGCCGGCAAGCTGCTGGGGCTCGACGCGGCGGGCCTGTGTTCTGCCTGGGGATTGATGCTTTCGATGGCCGGCGGTTCGATGCAGTTCGCCGAGGACCCGCACGGCACCACGGTCAAGCGGCTGCACGGCGGCTATGGCGCGCATAACGGCACGATGGCGGCGCAGTTCGCGAAGCTCGGCATCGATGGGCCGAAGCAAGCCTTCGACGGTACCTACGGTCTGTGCAACATGTACGGTCAGACACCGCAACCGGAAAAGCTGGCCAAAAAATCCAATGCCCGGCTGGAAATCCATAACATCAGCATCAAGCCCTACCCCTGCTGCCGGCTGTTCCATTCGACGATCGACGCCCTGTCGGAGACGACCGACGGCATGACCCTTCAGCCCGACCAAATCGAGAAGATTCTCGTCGGCGGACCGACGATCATGGTGACGCAACATCTGATGCGGCGGCCGACCAGTGTCATGGCCGCGCAATACAGCCTGCCCTTTGCGCTCGCCACGAGCCTGTTGAAGAACCCGCACGCCTATGAATCCTATTCGGAAGACCAACTCGACAACGGCGACATCCTCGACCTTGGGGACCGCGTCGATGCCGTCGTGGAGGACAAACTCGACGACGCCTTCCCGGCCCATTTTGGTAGCTGGGTCGAGGTGACGACGCGCGACGGCGAAATACGCCGGGCCGACGTTCTGGACAGCTACGGCACCGCGGCACGCCCGATGCCGGATGAGGCGTTGCGCGACAAGTTCGCCGGTCTGGCGGCCACGGTCATGCCCGACCTCGATCCAACGGCGGTGTTCGATGCCATCGATGCATTTCCCGATGCCCCGAATGCCGATTCCTTGGTCGGCTTGTTCGCGCGGACATAACTTTCTCCTTTAAGTACAAGCACAACGACAGGACACCCCATGCCGCTTCTCAACCTGGAAGACGACGCCAACAAAGTGATGGAAACGATTGAGGGTGGCGGCATCGCCGTGCTCCAACTTGACGTCGCCTACCTCGTATGCGGCAACAAGGCCGACGCCATCGCGCGCATCTTCGAAGCCAAGGGACGCACCTTCGAGAAGCCGAACGGCATGCTGGCCAATTACGAAATATTCGAGCAATTGCTGATCACGTCGGACAAGGCCAAGGACGTAACTCGTGCTGTTACCCAGGATTTCGACCTGCCGCTCTCGGTCGTCGCGCCCTTCCGTCCCGACGCGCCGATTCTGGCCGGATTGGAGCCTTTCGCGATCGAACGGTCGACCAAGGCAGGAACGCAGGACATCCTGTTGAATGCAGGACCGCTGGCCAGGAAACTGGCCGACATGAGTCTAGAGCGGGGAACGCCCGTCCTGGGATCTTCGGCCAACAAGTCGGAAACCGGCAGCAAGTTCCGCGCTGAGGACGTCGACCCCGAAGTGCGCGATGCCGCGGACCTGATTATCGACTACGGCCTCTGCCGCTATCACAACGCGGTCGGCACCTCGAGCACGATTATCGATCTCGCTAATTTCGAGGTGTTGCGTTGGGGCGTCTGTTTCGATCAGATCGCCGACATCCTGCAGCGCTTTTTCAAAATCGAGCTGGCGCCGAGTCCGCACAGTTAAAGCTGCGCAAAATCCCGGTTTAATTCGCCGCGAGGCAGATCGCGCTGTCGAGTTCCAACAGGTCGTCGGCGGTCTCCAGCCCCATGATGGCTTTGCGAATGCGTTTCGCCCGTCTCGCGCTGACCGCGCGCCGCGCATTGTCCTCGAATTTTTCCGCAACGTCGGTTGCCGAAATCGGACTGAGATCGGAACCGCGATTGTATTGCTGACTATGGGTCAACTCCCGGCCATCGGCGGTCCGGATCGACACGGCACCGGAAAAATACTCCGGGAACAGCGTTCCATCGGTGACTTCGTAGCTGACCCGGTCACTCAAACTGGCTATGCCCGGATCGAGGAATGCGGCCGGTTGGATCTCGGTCAAGGTGAAGCGGCCCCGTGTAAGCGCCGCCGCGATCGTATAGTGGATGCTGAATTGCGATGCATAAGAGTTGTTCGGCCGGCGCTTCCGGTTTTCAGGCTCGCAGATCGCCATCTGATCCTTATGCACATAGGCGGTAACGGATTCTATTTCATCAGGATGAAGGTCGTGTTCCTCGCGAAGCGCCAGCGCGCAATCGATAAAAGCATCGTTCCAATTGCATGCGGGATACGGCTTGAAGCCGACGTTGATGATCTCCCACTCCTCGCCCAAACCGTAGGTGCAGGCCTCGACATCGGGTTCCGGTTGATCGGTCATGCAATTGTAGAGGCCGTATTTACCTTCGTAGCAAGTGCGCGGACCGGTAAATCCGTGCCTGGCCCACGCCGCGGACGTAATGCCGTTCGCCGCCGCCAACCCCGGGTGCAGACGCTTCGACGAGGCACCGTCTGTATGATACTCGCGCATTCCACCGGCCATACTATGGGCCAATCCCTGTGCATGGGAGAGCTGCTGTTCGGTCAGGTCCATCAGCCGGCCCGCGATCATCGCGCTTGCGTACGTGCCGACAACCGACGTTGAATGGAAGCCGGCAGTATGGAAATCACCGCCGGCCGCTTTGGCGATCCGAGTGCCGACCTCAATGCCCACAAGATAGGCCGCCAAGGCATCCCGCCCGCTCTTTCGACCCGCCAGCGCCGCCGCCAGCATCGTCGGGACGGCGCTCGACGAGGCATGATATATCCCCGCCGTATAGGTATCGTCGAAGGCAAGGCCGTGGATCAGTGCACCGTTCACCATGGCAGCGTCGCGCATCGGCAACCGCGCTGACATCCCGATGACCGGCGAGGATCCTTCGTCGGCCAAGCCGCGCGCGGCCATCAACGCACGCTGTGCAAATTCCCGTGTCGTCGACGCCAGGGCGATCCCAATACTGTCCAAGAGATGCAGCTTTGCAAGATATACAACGTCATTGGGCACACGCTCGATATCGAAAGTCGCCGCATATTCGGCGAACCTCTCCGAAACCGACGTCGATCCCGCGCCGATATTGCGCTGAAATACAGCGGGCTTGATGACCGTACTCATAAGAAATATCTCCTTCGCCCCATATCCGCGCAGTATACGCCAAGATTAATTTAAAAATGAGAAAAAAAGTCTCATTTTTATACAACCGTTCGGGGAAACTACAACCCGCGAAAATGGAGAGATAGCGGAGTTGCAACAGCCAGCACAATAGATTTTCGAGCCGATGTCCCGGGCCGGGATTCTCGACAATTATCATCGCGACGTTACGTTTTCCGCGGCATCGGTCGCCCCGCTGCGTCTTTCGCCGCCTAATCCGCGCGAGGCGAACTTGACACGACCGGGCACGGAACGATGCAATAAGTGACGTTTTCGAACAATTTCCTAATCCACCGCAAGATACGAGGCTCCGTCGAATGCCCAAAAACAACATGCCGCCAAAGACCGTCGACTCCTTCGACGAAATCTTCGATGTGATCGTCGTCGGCTTCGGCTATGCGGGCGGGGTGGCCGCGATCGACGCGCATGACGCAGGTGCAAATGTCCTGTTGATCGAGAAGATGAATGCGCCCGGCGGCATCTCAATTTGCGCCGGCGGCGGCATCCGCTTGTCGAAAAACCGCGACTCGGCGCTCAGCTATTTCGAGGCGACCAACGACGGGACGACACCGCGCAATGTCCACGAAGCCTTCGTCGATGAGATGATGGGGCTACAGGACTATGTCAGTGACCTCGCCAAGGTAAACGATGGCGAGATCGTGCTTATCGACCGACCGGGCAATTATCCCTTCCCCGGCCATGACGACATGTTTTTCCTTGAGATCGGTGATATTCCCGGCTTCGACGGGATCACCGCCTATCCCAGCGCCCGGTCGCACCGCAACGGCACGAAAATGTTCAAGGTGCTGCACGACAATGTCAACGAACGCGGCATCGAGGTTCGCCTCGGCACCGCCGCACAACGGCTGATCACGGACAACGGCAACGAGGTGCGCGGCCTGTGGGTCGACGGACCGGACGGGCGAAAGGCGATCGGCGCGCGCCGTGGCGTGATCCTCGCCTGCGGCGGGTTCGAAGCCAACTACGAGATGCAACGCCAGTATTGGCAGGTCTACCCGGTCATCACGGCCGCCTACCGCGGCAATACCGGCGACGGCATCCAGATGGCGCTCGATGTCGGCGCCGACCTTTGGCATATGTGGCACTATCACGGTTCCTACGGGTTTCGGCATCCGGATCCGGACTATCCCTTCTCGATCCGCATGAAGCGCCTGCCGGACTGGACCCCGACCGTAAAGGAGCCCGAGGTGGAAATGGCGTGGATTCTCGTCGACAAGGGCGGCAAGCGGTTCATGAACGAATACTCGCCCTACGCACAGGACACCGGGCACCGCCCGCTCGATTACTACGACACGGTGACCAATTCCTTCCCGTATGTGCCGTGCCATATGATCGTCGACGAGGTGGGCCGCAGCCGCTATCCGCTCGGCACCACGATCTTCAACGATACCGAGATCGAGCCCTATTTCTGGAGCGACGACAACCTGAAGGAAGTCGAGAACGGGATTTTGAAGAAAGCCGATTCCCTGGAGGAATTGGCGGCCCTGCTGGACTGCGATGCCGTCACGTTGAAGGCCACGATCGACAAATGGAACGCCGCCTGCGAAAGCGGCACGGATGCCGACTTCGGGCGCAGCCCCAAGACGATGATGCCGATCAAGGAGCCACCCTTCTATACCGGCCTGATCTGGCCAGTCGTGTCCAACACCCAAGGCGGCCCGGTCCATGACGAACGGAACCGGGTGATGAACCCCTACGGCGAGCCGATCCCGCGCCTTTTCGAGGCCGGGGAGTGCGGCGGCATCTGGGGCTTCCTCTACTGCGGCGGCGCCAATCTGACCGAATGTTTCGTCGGCGGCCGGATCGCCGGACGCGAGGCGGCCGCTCTGTCCCCCTGGAACGACGGCTGAAAACGCCCGTATCCGACACGGCGGGCAAATTTCACAGTCTCGCCGTAATTTCGCCCAATCTGCCGCCTACCGTTTCCAAGCTTGAGGATTCGAGAGTCAGAGACTGAATCTGACTAGCACATGTGATCCAAGAGACAGGGTTCGACGTACACGATCTTGGGGTTTGGTATTCCGCAACGCATGGTCGCTCACGCACCCATCCTGAGGGGCCTCGTTGCGGGAACTTCCCTGGCGGCCAATTCCCTCAATAGCCTTTGGTCGTCCCGGACGTGTCCTGGCTGCTTGTATTTGTTAAGCGGAAAGGTGTTCCGGACTGTGGAGGCCTCGTTGTAAATAGGCGGACAACGGGGCCTCCCTTCATTTGGGATCCGCGCTTCGCCTACGCCGACGGGTCCGCCGCGCCATCGACCGTATTGAACCGGTCCACGCGGAACGCCTCGATCGGCAAGGGCGTCTCCCCGTCCACGATGAGTTCCGACGTGATACGGCCGACGATCGGCCCCATCTGAAATCCATGCGCGGAAAAACCGAAGGAATGGAAAGCGTTCGGCGCATTCCGGCTTGGCCCGATGACAGGGATCTGATCCGGCATGATGCCCTCGATCCCGGACCAGCAACGCACGATCGGCACATCCCGCATATGCGGGAAGACATCGACGACGGTACGGGCGCTCAATTTCAATCCCTTGAAATTAAGTGTCGTCGTC
Organism: Alphaproteobacteria bacterium; assembly: GCA_965228425.1. GTDB lineage: Bacteria > Pseudomonadota > Alphaproteobacteria > UBA8366 > UBA8366 > JAJFJD01. Next base: position 4,176,776 of record OZ245815.1, read on the forward strand.
TCCGCGTCCCGGTCCGCGACGCCGCGGTGCCCACCGCCGATCACCACGGTGCCGTTCGCGCCTTGCTTGAACGAGAGCGGCCGCCCGGCCAGTCCGACGACCGGGTCCAGGAAAGGCGGCACCGGCGCGGTGACCATCATCATCGGTGCCTCGGGGGACAGCGGTACGGCATCTCCCATCATCGCCGCCAATTGATCGCCCCACGCACCGGCGCTGTTGACCAGCGTCTCAGCCTCGAACCGGCCGATCGATGTGCCGACTTCCCAATGGTCACCCTTGCGGTCGATCCCCAGGACGCGGACGCCCTCGTGTAATGTGACACCCAACGCGACGGCCTTTTGTCGGAACGACCATGTCGTGCGATAGGGGTTGGCGAATCCGTCGCGCCGCGCAACCACCCCGCCGACGCAGTGATCGGCCACCGCCGGGCAAAGCCGGCGCAATTCCGCCCGATCGATTATTTCCTCATGATCGAAGCCGAGTGACCGAACCATCGACGCGCGCTTCTCCAAGTCGGCCAGTTCGGCGTCGTTCTCGGCGATCTTGACCTGCCCGCTGGCCTGAAAGCCGCAATCGTTGTCGACCAGAGATTCGATGCGATGCCAAATCTCCATGCTTTCCACTGACAGCGGGATTTCCGCCGGATGCCGCCCCAGCCGCCGCACGCCGCCCGCATTTACGCCGGACGCATGCCGGCCTGCCGCGTTCTTTTCGAGCAGCAGGACCGACTTGCCGCGCATCGCCAGATGCAGCGCGGCCGAACAACCATGCAATCCCGCACCCACGACGATGACGTCATACATACCGACCCTCCCTGAGCAACGTCGGCAATGGTACCGCTAAACGCAGTCGACGTCCGGCTTTCGTTTCACGACGCCGATCACGGCCGCATCGTGCGGCTTACCTCGCCAACCTGCGTCTTTGTCACCGCGTAGGCCTCTTCGACCCAATCGCATAAAATCGAACGGGTCTCCCGCGGGTCGATGATATCGATGACCGAGAACTTCTCGGCGGTGCGGAACGGCGAGGTGAATTTGGAATAGTGTTTTTCCAGTTCCGCAAGCCGGGCGTCCGGATCATCGGCCGCTTCCAATTCCTTGCGGTGGGCAGCCCATATACCCCCCTCCAAGGGGATCGACCCCCAATAGGCCGAGGGCCAGGCGAAACGCAAATTGACCGAACGCTTGCGCCCATGCATGCCGCCCGCCAATCCGAACGCGCGGCGCATGATGATCGACACCCAGGGCGTCTGGCTCTGTTCGATTGCGCCCAGGCATTTCATCACCGCGCCGATCGTACCCGAGCTTTCCGCCGCCATCCCGGGCATGACGCCCGGCTGGTCGGTGAAGTTGACGATCGGAATGTGGAAGGTATCGCAGAGGTCGACGAATTTCTCGACCTTGATCGCCGACGACCGGGTCATCGCGCCGCCCGACCGCATCGGATCGTTCGCCATGACGCCGACGGTGTAACCGTCCAACCGGGCCAGACAGCACACCGTCGACGGGCCGTTGAACCGGCCGATCTCGAATATCGAGCCCTTATCGAGCACCATGTCGAGGATATCGCGCACCTTGTAGACCTGCCGGCGGTTGCGCGGAATTACGGTCAGCAGCTCTTCCTCGGCGCGTTCCGGATCGTCGCCGCTCGGCTTGCGCTCCGGCACGGCATAGACATTGGTCGGCAAATAGGACAGGAACCGCTGGACCTGCTCGATGGCGTCGTCCTCGTTGTTCGCCACATTGTTGACCGCGCCACCGTCCCCCGCCTGAACCTTCCAGCCACCGAGGTCGTTCTTGTCGATATCCTCTCGCAGCGCCGCCTTGACCACGGGCGGGCCGGCCGCGAAAACCTGGCTGGTGTCCTTGACCATTACCGAGAAATGCGATGCACAGACCTTGATCGCGCCAAGCCCGGCGCAGGACCCGAGCGCCACGCCGACCACCGGCACCGTCCCCATGAGCTGCATGACCGGCCAGGTCGGGTAACCGGGAATCTTGGTCGATCCCATCTGTTCCAACAGTTTCACGCTGCCGCCCGCCGTGTCGACCAGCCGCACCAGCGGCATCTGCATCTCATGCGCGTAGCGCTCGGCATAGACCCATTTGTCGGAAATCGTGGCTTCCGACGAGCCGCCGCGGATCGTGAAATCGTCCGCCGAGACGACGACCCGCCGGCCTTCGATCTTGCCCCGGCCCATGATCGCGTTGGACGGCGTCGAATCGACGAAATTGCCGTCGGCGTCATATTCGGCCTTGCCAGAAATCATACCGAGTTCCCGGTAGGTGCCGTCATCCAGCAGCTTGTCCACCCGCTCGCGCACGGTGTATTTGCCGAGCTTATGCTGATAGTCGATACCCTTTTGGCCGCCCAGTTTCCGGGCGTTTTCACGGCGTTGATTCAGTTCGTCTACTTCGGTTTTCCAGCTCATGGGTTCCGTTGTCTTTTCGATTGGATTGCAGTAGGACAACCATTCCCGTATTGGGGCCGTCCTGGCCCCGCGTTTTGACGGCGGAGCGGTGAGATGCATCCTAGAGTCAGCATTTCATCCCGACCGCCGTCAAGCGCAGCACCCAAAACGCACCGTCGGCCAACGAATTAAAGGAGAGAACCGTGTACTCGCTCACGGAAGACCGGGCGAAGGAATGGCTCGCGACATCGAACCTCCCTGCCCCGCGCGGCAAGGCCGCTGCGTCACCCGAAGAAGCCAGTAGTATAGCCGACGAGTTTGGCGGCAAGGCCGTGATCAAGGCGCTAATCCCGACCGGCCGGCGCGGCAAGGCCGGCGCGGTGCGGCTGGTGGACGACCCGGAAGAGGCGAAAAAAGCCGCCGCCGACATGATCGGCACCGAGGTCCACGGCTTCCAGGTCGAGCGGGTCTATGTCGAAGAGCAGATCAACATCGCGGATGAGTTCTATCTCAGCTTCACGATCGACTGCTATCCGCCGAAACTGCTGGCCAGCCGCGAAGGCGGTGTCGATATCGAAGAAACACACCGGACCAACCCGGATGCCGTGATTTCGCACGACATCGACCCGATCGGCGGCGTCACGGAAGCCGTCGCCGCGGAGATTTGGCAGCGCTGCGGCCTCGAGGCGGCGCAGGTAAAGGTGCTCGCCCCGCTGACCGCAGGCCTCTACCAGGCCTTCGTCGCTGCCGATGCGGTGATGATGGAATTGAATCCGATTGCGTTGGATACGGACGGCACGCCGTCGCTGGTCGGCGCGATGATGGGAATCGACGAAAACGGTCTGGCGCGGCACGAGGACTGGGCCGACGATGCGGACGGCAGCCTGATCGCCGCCTGGCGCGGCTTCAACGAACGGGAGAAGCGGGTCGCCGAGGCCAATCGAAAGATCAAGGGCGGGGCGATCCGCTACACCGAACTCGACGGCGATATCGCGCTGCTGGTCGGCGGCGGCGGGGCCGGGCTGCTGCAGCATGACATGATGCTGGCCGCCGGCGGCCGCCCGGCGAACCACACGGATACGAATCCCGGCGCGGGCATCGAGGAGAAGTTCAAGGTGGTGGTCAATTCGATCCTCGACAACCCGCAAGCCAAATGCCTGCTCGTCAGCTTCAACCATCAGCAGCTGACGCGCTGCGACCGCAAGGTCATTCCATTGCTCGAGGTGCTGCGCGAGCGCAATGTCGATGTCAGCAAGTTTCCGATCGTGATCCGGCTGGTCGGCCCCGGCGAGGAAGAAGCGCACGCCCTCGCCAGTGACTATCCGGGTATCGTCTATCTGCCCTTCGACGCGTCGCTCGACGATGCGGTCAAGGCCGCGGTCGAAACCCGGAACCGGATCGTGTCGGACGGAGCACCGGCATGAGCATCCTGATCGACGAGAACACCCGCGTGCTGGCGCAGGGGTTGACCGGAACGCAAGGACGGCGGGACGCCCGATTCTGCCTCGACTACGGCACCAAGATCATCTGCGGCGTCACGCCGGGCAAAGGCGGCGAAGAGGTCTACGGCTTGCCGGTCTACAACACGGTTACGGAGGCCGTCGCACAGCACGACATCGACGCCTCTGTGATCTACGCGCCGCCGCTGCGGACCAAGGATGCCATCCTCGAAGCGGTCGACGCCGGTGTGAAATTAATCTGCGCACTGGCCGAGTTCGTACCGCGCCACGATACGGTGATTGTCCGCGCCGCCGCCGAGAAGGCCGGCGCGACGATCGTCGGCTGTAACACCAACGGCCTGATTTCCCCCGGGAAAAGTAAACTCGGCGCGATCGGCGGCGACGATCCGGATGAGGTCTTTGTGCCCGGCCGCGTCGGGGTGTGTTCGCGATCCGGCGGTATGTCCGCCGAGTTAGCCCTCGCTCTCAAACGCGGCGGTCTCGGCGTGTCGACCTCGATCTCCATGGGCGGCGACGTGACACCCGGCACGCCGATGGTCCGCTATGTCGAAATGTTCAACGCCGATCCGGACACCGATGCCATCGTGATCTTCGGCGAACCCGGCACGACGGCAGAACATGAGGTCGCGGATTTCCTGCGCGCCGGAAAATGCGATAAGCCGCTGGTGGCCCTCCTTGCCGGGGAGTTTCAGGAGAACTATCCGGAGGGCGTCAGCTTCGGCCATGTCGCGGCGATGATTCAGTCGGAATCCGACACGGTCTCGGCAAAGCGGAAGATGCTGGAAGAAGCCGGCGCGCATGTCGCACGGTCGCTTGGCGATATCCCAAGAATCATCAAGAAAATCTCCTAGCCAGGGAATGCTAATTCGGCCTGTTGGGGATTTTGGTGTTTTCAAAACCGATGTTACTCTGCGCGCCAAAGTAGACACCCATCGCAGGGATACATCGTGCGCCTGGAAAATTCCTTTGACGTTCCCGTCGCCCCGGCGGAAGCTTGGCGGATTTTGACCGACGTCGAACGGGTCGCCCCCTGCGTCCCAGGTGCCCGGCTGACCGAAGTACTCGACGACGACGCCTATAAGGGCACGATGCAGGTCAAGCTGGGGCCGGTCAGCCTGGCCTTCGACGGCAAGGCGCAATTCGTCGAGCGCGACGACGACGCCCATACGGCCAAGCTGCGCGCCAACGGGCGCGAAACCCGGAACCGCGGGACCGCGGACGCCGACGTGACGTTTGTACTGGAGCCGCAGGGAGACGGCACGCTGGTGCGCATTGAGACTGACCTACAACTCTCCGGTCCCGTCGCGCAGTATGGCCGTAGTCAGGGCGTAATTTTGAGCGTTTCGGAAGAGATGATCGGCCGCTTTGCGGCGGCCCTCAAGAGAGACATCCTTGCCGCCGAGACATCGGATGCCTCGGATGCTTCGACGCCATCACCCGCAGCCGACACGCCACCGCCGCCCGCATCCGGCGTGAGCATCGGATTGGGCGCCGTGATACGCATGATCCGCCGATTCTTCGCCAACCTTTTCGGACGAGCCTGAACCGATGAAGCCGCCCCCCTTTTCCTATCACAGGCCGGATAGCGTCGACGAAGCCCTCGGCTTGCTGGCGACGCTCGACGATCCGAAGATTCTCGCCGGTGGGCAATCGCTCATGCCGATGATGAACTTTCGCTACGTCATGCCGGCGAACCTGATCGACATCAACCGGATCGGCGATTTGAGCAAAATCGAGGACTCCGGCGACACGCTGCGCATCGGGGCGATGGTTCGGCAGCGCGATCTCGAGTTCTCCGACGTCGTGAAAGCGCGCTGCCCGCTGCTGCATGCGGCACTGCTGAATGTCGGCCATGTCCAGACCCGCAACCGGGGCACGATCGGCGGCAGCCTGTCGCATCTCGACCCGGCGGCGGAATTGCCCGCCGCCTTGATGGCGTTGGATGCCACACTTCATGTCGGCAGCCAACGCGGCGCGCGCGATGTCGCCATCAAGGACTGGGCGATGGGCTACATGACGCCCAACCTCGAGGTGGACGAAATGCTGACCGCGATCACCGTCCCCGTTTGGCCCGCCGGTCATGGCGCCGGATTCGTCGAGTTCGCGCGCCGTCACGGCGACTTCGCGATGGCGGGCACCGCTGCGATGCTCGCCCTGTCGCCGTCCGGTACGATCGAACGCGCGGCCCTGGCGGTCACTGGGGTCGATGTCGGCCCGGTGCGGCTGCACGATGCCGAAGCGATGCTAACCGGCCAACCGCCAAGCGAAACGCTGTTCGCCGATGCAGCCCAGACCGCCCGCACGGTACCCGGTCTCGACGACGTGCACGCCTCGAAGGAGTATCGTCGGAAGCTCGCCATCGTCATGACCAAGCGCGCCCTGGCGCAGGCTCACGCACAAATCCAGGGAGGCGGCGATGACTGATCGCATGTCCATATCGCTGACCGTGAACGGTGATGATGTCACGCGCGAGGTACCGGTCCGGATGACGCTGGCCGATTTCCTGCGGCACGAACTAAATCTGACCGGCACGCATCTCGGCTGCGAGCACGGCGTCTGCGGCGCGTGTACGATCCTGATGAACGGCCGGACGGCGCGGTCCTGCCTGACGCTTGCGGTACAGGCCGACGGGCAATCGATCGACACCATCGAAGGTATGGCCGACGGCGACGACCTGTCGCCGCTGCAGCAGGCCTTCATCGACCAACACGGCCTGCAATGCGGCTTCTGCACGCCCGGCATGCTCGCCACGATCACCGAATTGCTGAACACCAATCCCGATCCGACGGAGCACGAGGTGCGCGAATGGCTGTCGGGCAATGCCTGCCGCTGCACTGGCTACCAAGGGATCGTCGATGCCGCCCTCGCCGCGGCAAAAACCCTTCAGGGGAAAGCCTCGTGAGCTGGGTCGGTAGCGCCGTCAAACGGGTCGAGGATCCGGCCCTGTTGCAGGGCAAGGGCCAGTTCGTCGACGATATCCACCTGCCGAACATGGTCGAGGCGGCGGTCCTGCGCAGCCCCTACGCCCATGCCAAGATCGGCGGCATCGATGCCACCGAAGCGCTCGCCATGCCGGGTGTACACGCAGTCATCACCCATGCCGACCTGCCGGCCGAGTTGCAGAACCAGATCCCGCTCTTGGTACCCAACCCGGCGATCCATTATCCCGTGATGCAGTACGTGCTGGCCAAGGGTGCGGTGCGCTTCGCGGGCGAGGCGATCGCCGTGGTCGTGGCCGACGACCGATACATCGCCGAGGACGCCGCGGAACGGATCATGGTGGATTTCGATCCGCTGCCCGCCGCCGGCGATTTCCGGGCGGCGCTGGAACCCGGCGCGCCGACCGCGCATGCCGAGCGGGACGACAACGTCGCCGCCCAGTTCAGCCAGGTCTATGGCGATGTCGACGGCGCCTTCGCCAAGGCCGCGCATGTCTTCCGCGAGGAACTATTCCAACACCGCGGGGCGGGCCATCCGATCGAGTGCCGCACCATGCTGGCCGCGCATGACCCCGTGACCGATACGTTGACCATCTGGGCCAACACGCAAGCCCCGCATCGGCTGCGCGATGTCTATTGCCGGATGACCGGGGCGGCGGACAATCAGGTCCGCGTGATTTCGCCGGATACGGGCGGCGGCTTCGGATCAAAGGTGCAAGCCTATCCGGAGCATATGGCGATCGCCGCCGCGGCCATCAAACTCGACCGGCCGGTCAAATACATCGAAGACCGGCGCGAACATTTCCTCGCGACCCACCAGGAACGCGACCAGTTCTGGGACCTGGAAATCGCCGTCGACGCGGATGCGAAGATTCTCGGCGTGCGCGGCACGCTGCTGCACGACAGTGGCGCGTATCTGCCCTGGGGAATCATCACGCCCTTCATCTCGGCCTCGACGACGCCGGGGCCCTATGTCCTTCCGAACTACAAACTCGACGTCACCTGCGTGTTCACGAACAAGGTCGCGACGACGCCGGTACGCGGTGCCGGACGGCCCCAGGCGACCTTCGCGATGGAGCGCCTGATGGACCGCATCGCGCAGGAACTGGGCCTGGACCCGGCGGAAGTGCGGCGGCGCAACTACGTCCCCGCGGAGGCGATGCCCTACGCGGTCGGGCTCACCTTCCGCGACGGCAGTCCGGTCGTCTATGACAGCGGCGACTATCCCGCCTGCCAGGAAAAAGCGATCGAACTCTCCGGCTACGAGGATTTCCGTGCGAAACGGGAGGCGGCACGCAAAGAGGGCCGCTATATCGGGATCGGCATCGGAAGCTATGTCGAGGGTACCGGCCTTGGCCCGTTCGAGGGGGCGACCGTCAAGGTCACGCCGGGTGGGCATGTCATCGCCCAGATCGGCGCATCAGCCCAAGGACAGGGGCATCGCACCATGTTCGCGCAGATCGTCGCCGACCGGCTCGGCGTCACGCCGGACGAGGTGACCGTGACCGGCGGCAATAGTTCTGACCTGGCGCACGGCATCGGCACATTCGCCAGCCGCGTGACGGCAAACGCGGGATCGTCAGCGCATGTCGCCGCCAACAATGTGCGCGAGAAGATCCTCAAGATCGCGGCAAACCTGCTGGAAGCCTCCGAAGAAGACCTGGAGCTAGAAGGCGGCCGGGTGTTCGTGCAAGGCGTGCCCGAGATGGGCAAGAGTTTCGGCGAGATCGCCATCGTCGCGAACGGCATGCCCGGCTTCTCGATGCCCGACGGCATCTCGGTCGGGCTCGACGACACGACCTACTTCAAGCCGGAACGGTCGACCTATGCCAACGGCTGCCACGTCGTCGAGGTCGAGGTGGACATCGAGACCGGCAATGTGGAGATTTTGCGCTATGTCACCGCGCATGACTGCGGCACGATCATCAATCCGATGATGGTCGAGGGCCAGGTCGCCGGCGGCGTGGTGCACGGCATCGGCAACGCGCTCTTCGAATGGATGCGCTACGACGACGGCGCCCAACCGACGACAGTAAATTTCGGCGAATATCTGCTGCCGATGGCGACCGAGATGCCAAATATCGAGCAATGCCATATCGAATCGCCGACCCCGCTGAATCCGCTCGGCGTGAAAGGGGCCGGCGAAGGCGGCACGATCCCCGCCGCCGCCGTCATCGCATCCGCCATCGACGACGCGCTGCGTCCCTTCGGCGTTAAGATCACGCAGGTGCCGGTGACGCCGGAATATCTGCTCGGCCTGATCGCGCAAGGCCGCAAAGACTGACCATCCAACAAATCAAAACCGAATATCCGGGAGGACCACATGGCCAAACAGATCCTGATCGAAAAGAAGGGCCGGATCGTACACATCACGCTCAACCGGCCCCGCAAGGGCAATCTGATGAGCACCAGGATGAAGGAGTTCCTTACCGATACGGTGAATGATCTCGGCCGCGACGGCAAGACCTGCGCCATCGTATTGCGCGGCAACGGCAAGGATTTCTGCCACGGACGCGAGCAGAAGCTGCCCGGCGGCCCGCCGAAGAACGGCTTCGACCTGCACGCGCGCGCCATGAGCAAGATCCTTGCCGTCTACACCGCCTTCCGGAACTGCCCGATCCCGATCATCTCGGTCGTGCACGGCAAAGCGCTTGGCTTCGGCTGCGCGCTGGTCGGCGGGTCGGACGTCGCGTACGCCTCGGACCAGGCGCGCTTCGCGCTGCCCGAGATGCTGCACGGCACCGCCCCCACCCTCGCCATGGCGGCGTTGGCCAAGGTCGCGCCGAAGACGGTGACCGATCTGGTTTATTCGGTGGAGGAAATCGACGCGCAGACCGCGCTCGCCTCCGGCCTGGTCAGCCGGGTCTTCGCCCCGGATGATCTGGAGCCTGCCGTGGAGGGGTTGCTGAAGCGGCTATCGAGCTACGACCCGGTCGACATTGCCGCTGTGAAGCGCTTCCAGTGGACCGGCCCGTCGCTGCATCCGGACATCATGTCGGACCTGGCGGGTTACACGCTGGCGACGGTGCGCTCACGCGGCTGAGTTCGCCCGCCCCGCATGGAGGCCGGCGCGACGGCCAAAGACTGCGCCGCGCAGCACCGAGGTCGCACCCGGATACTTGCCGTAATACAGACCCGCCGTCTCTCCCGCAGCATAGAGGCCCGGGATAACCTCACCGCTGGTGTTGAGAACCTGCGCATCTTTCGTCGTCTTCAGCCCGCCAAAGGTAAAGGTGTTCGACGAAATAATGGGATAGGCCTTGAACGGCGGCCGGACGATGGGGGCGGCCCAGTTGGATTTCGGCGGCGACAGTTCACGAGTCGCCAGTCCGTCCACCGTATGCGGATCGGTCTCGCCGTCGACGCAGGCCGCGTTATAGACCTCCACCGTGTCCTGCAGGGCCGTCGCGGGAATGCCGATCTCGGACGCCAGCGCCCCCAACGACGCCGCCTCGACCGGCGGCTGGTCGGACCGCACGCAGCGCTGCCAATTCTCGATATCGTCGACCGCCGCGTCCAAAATGCACCAGGCGATGCCGCCGGGCTGCTTGCGGATCGTCCGCGCGATCTCCTCGTAGTTGGCATCGACCGAACCCGGCGCTTCATCGACAAAGCGCGCGCCGTACCGGTTCACCAGGATTCCTTGCGTGAAGATCATCACGATCGGTTCCGTCACGCCCGAGCGCGGATCGATCGGCTGCGCATGGTACTCGCTGTAGTCGCCCGCCGGGGATGCGCCGATGTCGAGGCCCATGCGGATGCCTTCCCCCTTGTTGTAGTACCCGCCGCGCGCGACTGGGCGCATGTAGCGTCCGCTCTCGCCGAGGTAGTGCGCCACCATCTCCGGGTTCCCCTCGAAACCGCCGCACGCCAGGATGACCGCGCCGGCCTTCAACCGGATCGGCCGGTTCTCTTTACCCGTCGCGTTCAGGCCGATTACCCGCGCGTCGACGTCTTGCATCAAGGAATGCGCGGTCGTCTCGTAGAAAAACACAGCGCCGCGGTCCTCGGCGAGCGGCGCCATCGTCTCTACAAGCGCCAAGCCGCCGCCACTGATGCCGATGCGGGGCGACGACCGTTCCGTCAGGCCGAAATAGTCGATGGGACCGAAACGGACACCCTGCTCCTTGAGCCAGGCAATGGTCGGCGGCGCGCCTTCCGCAAAAGTCGAGACGAGCTCGGGGTCGGCGAAGGACATGGTCTTCACCACCCCAGGCCAGTTTTCGTAATCGACCGCGGTCTCGGCGACCATCGCCGGGTCCAGATGGTAACCGGCATTCGCGGCGAACATGTCCTCAAAGTCGGGCGCAATCTCCGTCTCGCTCGACATCCGAATGGCTGCGGTGGTGTAGCGCGTGTTGCCGCCGCGCTCCGCCATCGGCGCGCGCTCCAGGACCGCCACGCGGGCTCCCGTTTCCAGCGCCGCGACCGCCGCCGATAGGCCCGCCACGCCGCAGCCGACGACGACCACGTCGAATTCCTGGTTCTCGCTGCCCGACATGCCTCGAATTCCACCTTGTGGTAATGTCCCGACAAGTTAATCGCCAAACAACAACCGCGGCAAATAAAGCAAAAAGACGGAGGATCGCATGGCCCACGACGGCGTCCGGGACAACCCCTATACACGCGGCATGGCGGAGTTCGTCTCCGGCCTGACCTACGACGACATACCGGCCGAGGTGCGGCAACGCATCAAGCTGCTGATGCTCGACTCCCTGGGTTGCGGCCTTTACGGCGTCGACCTGGAATGGACGCGGATCGTGCGGGAAACGATGCAAGCGATCGACCGCACGACCGACGGATGCAGGCTTTGGGGTACCGATCAGAAACTCTCCGCACCCCATGCCGCCCTGATCAACGGCACCATGGTGCAGGGTTTCGAACTGGACGATGTGCATCGCCGCGGCGTGATGCATGTGGGCGCGGTCGTATTGCCGGCGTTGATCGCAGTCACCGAAATGAAGGGCGGCCTCGACGGCAAGGACTTCCTGACGGCCGCGGTCGCGGGCTACGAGATCGGGCCGCGGGTCGGCATCTGCATGGGCCAGGAACATATCGGTCAGGGCTGGCACTCGGGCGCCACGCTCGGCGTCTTCTCGGCCGCCGCCGGCGCCGCGCGCGGCCTCAATCTTTCACCGGAGCAGACGATCCACGCCCTCGGCGTCGCCGGAACGCAGTCCGCCGGCCTGATGGCCGCGCAATACGGCGCGATGGTGAAACGCATGCATGCAGGCCGGTCCTCGCAAAGCGGGCTCTACGGCGCGCTGCTGGCCGCCAACGGTTTCACCGGTATCGTCGACGTGCTGGAAAGCGAATACGGCGGCTTCTGCTCCACCTTCTCGCGCTCGCAGGACCGGTTCGACCTGACCGAACTCACCAAGGGGCTCGGCAGCGACTGGGAAACCATGCGCATCAGCCTGAAATTCTATTCCTGCGTCGGCAGCAACCACACCACGCTGGATGCCATCCGCACCATGCAGGAGCGCCATCCTTTCGGCGCGGAGGACGTGGACCGCTTCGTGGTGCACGGCTCGCAGGTGACGGTCGATCACGTGGGTTGGAAGTACAAGCCCGAGGGCCTGACCTCGGCGCAGCTCAACTTGCCCTTCTGCGTTGCGACCTACATGCTAGAAGGCGATTGCTTCGTCGAACAATTCACCGAAGACTGCGTCGCCGACCCGGAGCGCATGGCCTATTCCGAGCGCGTCGAAACCATGCACGATCCGGAGATCACCGCCAAGGGCTCAACCGCTCGGCACGAAGTCTGGGTCGAGGTCTTCCTCAAGGACGGGACGCACCTGCAAGAACGCTGCGAAGCGCCGCGCGGCAGCGAATTCAGCTTTGCCTCCGAGGCCGATGTGGCGGCGAAGTTCGAGAAGCTCGCGAAACACACCCTGCCCGATGCGCAGATGGCCGAGTTGCGGGACGCGATCCTGAACCTGGAAGACCTAAAGGACGCTGATGACATCCCGCGGCTGTTGAGCAAGGGGTAGCCAACGGAACAGGGACCGACCAAGTCCGCAGTTCAGCGCTTTCTGAGCACCGCGACAAAACTGCTTCGAAGCGGCGAAAGCCATTCGACCCGGTTGACGATCGCCATCCATCCGCATGCCAACAAGAAAAGCGGCGGCACCTTCAAGAACCAATTCGTGGCGACATCACTCGGCCGGTAGGTCACCAGTTCAAACCCCACCCTCTCCGCCGCCGCCGCCAACGTCTTTTGACTGCATAAACGATAGAAAGAAGGATACGGCATATGGCTGCGATTCTTCGCGAGACGCCATGCTAAATCCTGGATCTTACCGGGAAGAACGAGTGTCAGAAGACTAATATAATAGTATTTCTGCGGCGCAAGTATAATCAACGGCGCGTCATTTTTAAGTATAGAACGAAAATTACGTAATACTATTTCTGGTTTTTCGATATGTTCCCAAGTATTTACTGATATTATTGCGCCAACATCAACTAAATCAATTTCATCATGCAAATTCTGGATCACGAATTCCGAATGGTGAGGGTTTTTCTCGCGCACCGATTCATCGATGTCGATCCCAATCGAATCACCGACGGGTAACCGCTCGAGATAAATGTTTCGAAACCCGCAGGCCGCGTCCACAACCACGCCCTCGGCCGAGTCCAGCGCTTCCTTTACGATCGGCAGGTAGCGGTTCTGGTTATAGGTCCAAATTTCATCGTCGTGCAGCCAGCGAAAATACGCGAGAGACAGTTCCCGCATTCTTTGCCCGAAGGATCTCGAACTAGAACGACTCATCGGTGAACGAATTGATGATCCGCAGATGAACCTGCCGGAAAACGGAACCTGCCCAATAACGTCTCAAGATGTACAACATTACACAAATCGCAATTTGGAACCGGTCATTGAGGTCGTACTTAAACAAACGGGCACCGAATGTCGATCCGGTCCGGAAGCACGCGGATTCCGTGCGCGATAGGCAAAAAAGCGTTCCCGCTCGACGTCGACCGGCGCGGAACGGGTCTGTCCGGCGATGACCTGTTCATCCGTGTCAGGCAGCATACCGTAGACATCCAGTTCTATGCCAACGATGTCCGTCGCGGCTTACGCCTCTTCCCAATCTGCAGCGTCAGAAACTCATCAGCTTCATCTGGCTTTCCGGATAGCGGGTGCCTTGCGTCGCGCCGATTTCGAACACGGCCTCCAGCGCGGCGCAGTCGGCCTCGCTGAGTTGCACATCCAAGGCCGCGACGTTGCTTTCGAGATGTTCCTGCCGGCGGCTGCCCGGTATCGGCACGACGTCCTCGCCGCGCGACACGACCCAAGCCAGCGCGATTTGCGCTTGGGTGCAGCCTTTTTCGGCGGCCAGCGCATCGAGCGGTTCCAGCAGGGCGAGGTTCCGGTTCAAATTCTCGTCGTGGAAGCGGGGATGGTCGTGCCGCCGGTCGCCCTCGGGCAGATCGTTCACCTGCCGGACGGTCCCGCTAAGAAAACCGCGGCCCAGCGGCGAGTAAGCGACATAGGACACACCGAGTTCCCGGCAGGCCGGAATGATTTCCAACTCCGGCTCGCGCGACCACAGCGAATATTCGGATTCCAGCGCGGAGATGGGATGCACCCCCTGGGCGCGACGCAGGGTGTCGGGCTTTGCCTCGGATAGGCCGAGAAAACGCACTTTGCCCTGTTCCACCAGCTTCGCCATAGCGCCGACCGTATCCTCGATCGGCACCTCGGGGTCGACCCGATGAAGGTAGTACAAATCGATCACGTCGGCGCCGAGCCGTTTGAGGCTCGCATCGCAGGCGACCGGCACATAATCCGGCCGGCCGTTCGTGCCGCCACGCTGGCCCTGTGGTCCGCGGATGTTGCCGAATTTCGTGGTCAGGAACACATCGTCACGACGATCCGCGATAGCGCGGCCTACCAATTCCTCGTTATGTCCGCCGCCATAGGCGTCCGAACTGTCCAGCAACGTGACCCCCAGGTCGAGCGCACGATTGATCGTGGCCGCCGCAGCGTCATCATCACGTGGCAACCCGTCGGGAGAAAATCCGGCGCACCCGAGACCGATCGCCGAAACCTTTGCCCCCGTTCTGCCGAGTTCGCGATACTTCATTCGGTTCTCCTAACCCTCGAATGCCAGAATATCGAAACCGTCGTTGCGGTCGATCAGGCAGATCAGACCGCCGCCGGGCCTGTCCAAGTGGGCGATGCGTTTCCCGTTATGGGCAACCGCATATTGCGCCATCGTGGCCTCCCTTTCCTTGACCTATTCCGTTGTGCCGCCCATTTCCGCTTGCTCGCCGCGGCGCAGGGCTTCGCGCGCGGCACTGCGCTTCCGGTGGCGTTCCTTTAGATACGGAATCAACAGGGACAACGCGAGGCAGACCCACAAGACGTTGCCGATGTTCGACGAGAATATCACCATGATATCGCCCTGCGACATTTTCAGCGCCCGCAGGAAATACTGTTCCAGCAACGGCCCGAGGATAACGCCGATCAAGATGGCCGCAACATGGTAACCGGTCTTCCGCGCGATATAGCCGATCACCCCGAAAGCTAGCGCCAAATACATATCGAAGACATAGGCGCGCGGCACGAAGGAACCGACCAGCGTGAACGAGATGATCACCGGCGCGATGTAGATCGTCGAAACCATCGTCACGCGCGACATGTAGCGCGCAAGCGGGAACACGGACAAAATCATCAGGAAATACGTTACCGCCATCGACGAAAACACGCCGTAGGCGAGCAGCGGCTTCTGGATGAAGAGATCGGGCCCGACCGTCGTGCCATGGAACTGAAGGACGACAAGCATGATGGCCGCCGTCGCACCGCCAGGGATGCCGATCACGAGCAACGGCACCAGCGTGCCCGAGGTAACGCCGTTATTTGCGGACTCCGGCGCCACCAGACCTTCGATATGGCCGGTACCGTAGAGTTCCGGCGTCTTCGAGAAGGTCTTCGATTGCTGATAAGCGACGAAGGATGCGATCGCCGCCCCGGCGCCGGGCACAACGCCGATGACGAGACCGATCATGCTCGTCCAGACGATGTGCCACCAGCGCTTCAACGCTTCGCGCGCGCCCTCGATGGTCTCGGCCCATTTCGCGTCACGCATCAAATCCTGCCCTTTCTTGGACAGAATCGATTCGCCTTCGATAATCAGGAAGGCTTCGGAAATCGCGAACAACCCGACAAGCGCGGGGATCAGCGGCACGCCATCGTAGAGCTCCAGAAACCCGAGGGTACCGCGCGGCGTGGCATAGACATGGTCTGCGCCGATCGCCCCGATCATCAACCCGAAGAATCCCGCGATCAGCCCCTTCAGCGTATCCCGCGCGGCGATGGTCGCGATCAGGGAGATGCCGAACAGCATGACGACGATCATCTCGACGCTGTGCAGGTAGTAAACGACTTGCGCCACATAGGGCATAACGAACAGCACCGCGATCGTCGTCAGCAAACCGCCGAAGGTCGAGGACACGAAGGAGATGGCGAGCGCCTGCGGCCCCTTCCCCTGTTGCGTCATAGGGTAGCCGTCGAGCGGTGTCGCCGCCGCGCCCGCCGTGCCGGGGATATTGACCAGGATCGCCGGAATGCCGGCGCCCATCCGCGACGAGCAATAGAGCGCCACCATGAAGATCAACCCGATCTCCTCGCCCATTGCGAGCGTCAGCGGCAGAAGAATGATGATCGTGTTGGCGGCGCTGAACCCCGGGATCGCCCCGACTATCAGCCCGAGAAAGATGGCGGGAATGATGACCCACCAGAAACTAAAGGTGTGGGCGAACAGCTCGATGAAGAAGGAAAGACCGACGTCGCTCATATCAGCCCCCACCCACGGACGCCATAAGCGCCTTGAACGCCTGCTCGAAGGGACCTTCGGGGAACCGCCGTTGGAAGGCGACGACGAAAAGCAGGTAACCGCCGACCGATAGAACGACCGATAAAGCTAGGATCAAGCGCTTATTCTGGCGTTCCCAGCCGGACAGCAACACCATGCCGAGAAATATGAACAGGAAAGTCGTGATGGTGAAGCCGAGCCAATCGATGAAAAAGATATAGGACAGCGTGAACACAAAAAGTGCCAATCGCCGCAGCGCGATCGATCGGGGTGCGATCAGGTCGCCCATCCGCAAATTGGCTTGCCCCCGCAGGACCCGAATGCCCGTGATGATCAAGAATGCACCGGACAAGACCAATAGAATCGTCCCGACGAAGAACGCGCTGACCTGCGCGGTCCAAGGGGAGTCGATGATGGTCGAAAAGTAGTAGAGCGTGAAGAGAATCGCGGCAACGGGGATGATCAGATCAGGGCCAAGCGACTTCTTACCCGGCCCACCGGGCGAAGGCTCAACGGACATTGGGGTACCTTCCCTGTTTCAATTTGGACGGAACGGCACAGAGCAGGAGATACCCGCCGGCTTCGCGACCCGGCTGGATACTCGTCCCTAGGGTCCATGCGGACGCCACCGACGGCCCATGCAAAGCATCGGCCGTCGGTGCGCCGTGGATGATCGGCCGCTTTAGGCCTTTCCGCTCAGAAGGTCTTTATACTGCTCGCCGATGGCCATGATGTTCTTGGCGTAGTCGGCACACTCTTTCGGATCGCCGTAGCGGATCAACTCCCACGGCGCTTTGGCTTTCTCGACCGCAACCTTGTAATCCGGATCCTTGAAAACCTTCTCGGCGGTTTCCTGAAGGATCTTGAACCGATCCGGATGCTTTTCGACCGCTTCGGTCTTGATGGCGAAAGCACGGGCAGACACGAGCGGCGGCAGCTTCATGCCGAAATGCTTGTTGGCCAACGGCGCGTTATAGAGCTTCTTCATCAGGTCATCACTATAGGTCTGATCATCGAAGATCAGCGTCGTGCGGAAGGTCTTGTGACGCTTCGCCGTACCGGACAACGGCAGCGCACCGAAATCCATTTCGCCCGAACTAACGCCCGCATAGGTATTCTTGCCGCCGGACAAGGGGATCAAGTTGAACTTGGCGCCGGTGTGACGTCCGAGCGCCAGCACCCCAAGCGATGCGGGATGTGCGATCCGGCTTACCCCGACGTTCAACGTGCGTTTTTTTCCTTCCGCGACGATGTCGTCGATCGTTTTGAACTTACTCCGTTTTATATCGACGAATATGCAGCTCGGGTCGACGTCGACCCGGTTGAAATAGACATAGTCGCCGGGGAAGTTGAACCCGGTCGGTTTCTTGACGACCCAGTTCAGCGTCTCGGGGCCCATGTTGCCGAACAGCAGCGTGTAGGCATCCGGCTTGGCGATCCCCATATATTTCTGATAGCCGACCCGGCCGGCCGCGCCCGGATAGAAGGACGCCTCCATATCGGTCTTGAGGTATTTCTTCCATACGCTCCAGAACGCCCTGAGGTTCCGGTCGGCACCGCCACCTTCGCGGGTGGCAACCATGACGCTCAGATTTCGCGATGGAAATTTATCGGCGAAGGCGCTCGCCAAGGGTGACGCCGTCAGCGCTGCACCGCCAACGGCCGCCGCGCCGCCCTGCAGTACCGTGCGACGATCGAGGGTGATTTTTCCCGACATCGTAAATATTCCTCCACTATTCGAGTTGCGCACGCTCTTTTGTCATCATGTCTTTTTCTGCGCACGATTTTTTACGCTACCGCCAAGCGGTACGTTCTTGTTTTCACGAGAATGCTAGGCTGCGAAGATGGGGCTAAGCAAGCGGTTTGAACGGCTCGGCCCGGCCGGGCCGGCTGAAACCGTTGAGCCGCCTGGAGATCGGCTGCTTATTTATTCACGGAAAAGTTCGATGCCGTGGGCATCGTCGCGGTAGCTGGATACTAGTTCAGTTTCCTGCGCAGCGCGTCCAGGCTGCCACCCCGCTTCACGGACCCGGGCAAGTCATGGCCAACCACATCCTCCGCCAACCGCGCGGCATCCAAAAGCGCCTCGAGATCGATGCCCGTCTCGATCCCCATTTCTTGGCACATGAAGACCAAATCCTCGGTGCAGACATTGCCAGCGGCCCCCTTGTGGCCGGCAAAGGGGCAGCCGCCCAGACCGGCGACGCTCGAATCGAAACTATCGACGCCCATCTGCAGGCCGGCAAAGGCATTCGCGACACCTAGGCCGCGGGTATCATGTAAATGCAGTGTGATTCGCCAGTCCGGCCAGCGGTCACGCACGGCGCCCACGACCTGCTTGATCGATTCCGGCGTCGCCCAGGCCATTGTGTCCGCCAGCGATAAAATATCGACCGTCACGTCGTTTTCGCCCGCGATGCGGCGAATCGTTTCGGCCTGCTCGATTACCTTCGCGACCGGTACGTCGCCTTCGAAATTGCAACCGAACGCCGCCATCATCGAACCGCGGAAATAGGTAATCCCGTGTTCTTTATAAAGCGCGACCTGATTGTGCTGGACCTTTTCGTTGTCGGCATAGCCGCGGTTCTGGTTGAGCTTCATGAAGGTTTCGGAAGCCGACGTTCCGATCGACCCTTTCAGGAAGAGGCCCTGGGCCTCCAACGCCCGTTCCAGGCCCCGTTCGTTGAGCCACAGCGCCGTGTAGCGAACGCCGTCCCGTCGCGCGATCCCCGAGACTACATCCTCGACATCCGCCCAACCGGGCACGCGTTTCGGATTCACGTAAGAGCCGACTTGAATCTCGCTGAGACCGGTTTCGGACAACGCATCGATCAGTTCGATCTTGCGCGCCGTGGGAATCGGCCCTTTCTCGAACTGGAACCCCTCGCGCGGCCCCTCTTCCTGGACATCGATACGCTGCGGTAGATCGGACATTTTCGCCTCGGGCTAGTCTCGGATTCGATTCGGATTGCATCGACATTGCAGTGCGCCGACCGCCTCAATGTCAAGCGAAGTGCAGGCAATGTAAATTGAAATAATCGTAAGTTGATTCGAAAATATCTAAGCGCAATCAGAAGAGGGTATTGAACGCTGGAACAGCCATGACAGTACCAATTTCCGACGATTCCACGGCCAGCTTATTTAGTGCGCTTGCAACATGTGGGGAAGGTTGTTTAACGTGTCATTATGTATCGGAGGTGTCGATTGCCTGGAGAGATGCTTGCATTAGGCGTCAGAGTGCCGTTTGAGGTACACTCCGGAATTCAATCGGCATAATTTGTATGTCGTTCTTCGACAGGGAGGTTTGTAAGTAATGTTCAAGAAATTGACGCTTGGCGGCGTGGCAGGTGCTTTTGCCGTCGCGGCCGCGGCAGTCGGCATGACGGCGGTTCCCGCCCAAGATGCCGTCGCTGCCGATTTCTCAGGTAAGCGCATCACGATTATCGTGCCGTTCAACGAGGGCGGCGGAACCGATAGTTATACGCGCTTCATGCAGCCGTTCTTCACGAAGTATCTTCCCGGCAATCCGAAGATTCTGGTCGTGAACAAGCCGGGCGCCGGTGGCATTCTCGGCGGCAACTACTTCCAGCAGAGGGCCAAGCCGAACGGCGAAACGGTCTTCGCGCTGTCCACGTCCACCATCTCGAACTTCGCGCTGGGTGACCCGCGGGTGAAGTTCAAGCTGAATGAGTTCATTCCGATCATTCTGTCGCCGCGCGGCATCATGCAGTATGTGCGGAAGGATCTCGGCATTCAGAACGAGAAGACCATCAAGGCCAAGATCGAGAAGATGCGGTCCTACACGCCGGACCAGTTGGTCTTCGGCGGCAAGACCCCGACGTCGGGTGGTTTGAACCTGCGCGTCGCGCTGAGCTTGCTCGGCATCGAGGTGAAGAGTGTCTGGGGCATGAAGGGTAATGGCCCGATGGCGCTTGCCTTCGAACGCGGCGAGTTCACGGTCAACTACGACAATTCGCTGTCGTTCAAGAACAACCGCAAGAAGCTGATCGCCGACGGTATCGCGATTCCGCTTTACACCCTCGGCGTGGTCAATGCCGACGGCACGATCATTCGGGATCCCGCGCATCCGGGTGTTCCGCACTTCATGGAAGTGTATGAGGCCGTTAATGGCAAGAAGCCGTCTGGTGACGCGTTCGAAGCGTGGTATGCGCTGTATCAGATGAGCGTGACCATGTCGAAGTCCTGGAACCTGCCGGCTGGCACGCCGAAGGACATCGTCGAGGCCTATCGCACCGCGGCCAAGAAAATGCTGAAAGACCCGGACTTCCTTGCAAAGAAGGAAAAGATGTTCGGTGCCTATCCGCAAACCATTGGTGACGGCGCATACGCCATTCGTGACGCTGCCACGACACTATCGCCTACGGCCAAGACGTGGCTGGGCAAATACGTCAAAGCCCGTTACGGCGTGACCCTCGGCAAGTAAGCCAAAGGTCAATGACGAATGCTAAGTTCCAACGCCCGGCGGATTTCCGCCGGGCGTTGGGGCATAGTAAGCTGTTCAAACATTTATAACGCCTGCCGCACCTTGGAGCGTTGCTCGAGCAAGCGGTAAAGTAAGGAAACGGCCATGCCTGAAGTCGATTTCTTTTTCCAAGCCCTGAACGACATGTTTACGCCGACCCATCTGTTCTTCCTGGTTTTGGGAACAGTCCTCGGCCTTGTGGTGGGTATCTTGCCGGGGCTTGGCGGCATTGCCGGCTTGTCGATTATCCTGCCCTTCATCTTCGGCATGGAGGAATCGCACGCCTTGTCGATGATGATCGGCCTTTTAGCGCCGACCACGACTTCAGACACATTTCCATCGGTGCTCATGGGCATACCGGGCACCGCAGGATCGCAGGCGACGGTCGTCGACGGATTCCCGATGTCCAAGCGCGGCGAAGGCGCTCGCGCACTGGGCGCCGCGTTCACGGCATCGCTTTTCGGCGGCCTGTTCGGCGCCATGGTCCTGACGGGCGCGATCTTCGCTGCCCGCCCGATTATTCTCGCCATGGGTTTCGGCGAGCAGCTTCTACTTATCATTCTGGCGCTCAGCATGATCGGCATGCTGACAGGCACCAGCGCCCTGAAAGGGCTTGCGACCTGTGCCTTCGGCCTGCTGCTCGGCAGCATCGGCGCCGCACCGGCAACCGGCGAATTCCGAATGACGATGGGTTCCATCTATCTGAGCGAAGGCATTCCCATCGTGATCGTCGGCCTCGGCATGTTCGCGATGCCGGAGATCGTCGACCTGCTGCGGCGCGGCTCGGCTATCTCGGAAACGGGAACGCTCGGCAAGGGCTGGGCGCAAGGCTTCAAGGACGCTGTCAAGCATAAGTGGATCGTGCTGCGTTGCGCCGTCATCGGCTGCATCGTCGGCGCACTGCCCGGCCTGGGCGGCTCGGTGGTCGACTGGATCGCCTACGGGCACATTGTCCAAACCACCAAGGATCGCGAAGGTTTCGGTAAGGGCGATATTCGCGGCGTCCTGGCGCCGGAAGCCGCCAACAACGCCAAGGAAGGCGGCGCGCTGATCCCGACCCTGCTGTTCGGCATTCCCGGTTCAGGCAGCATGGCCATCCTGCTCGGCGGTTTCATCCTTGTCGGCGTCGAACCCGGCGTTACGATGATCACCGAGCATCTCAATCTTACTTTCGTGATGATCTGGTCGCTGGCGCTGGCGAATGTCATCGGCGCCGGGCTGTGTCTAGCCTTGGCGAATTACGTGGCCCTGCTGACCACGATCCGCTATGCGCTGCTGGCGCCGTTCATGATCATGCTGATCTTCTTCGCCGCCTTCCAGGCGACGCGCGATTGGCAGGATTTGATCGCCCTGTTCGTAATGGGAACACTGGGCGGATTCATGAAGCGGTTCGGCTGGTCGCGGCCGGCCCTACTGATCGGCTACTTCTTGGCGCCGCGCCTTGAACCGAAGATTTATCAAGCTGCCCAAGTCTATGGCTGGAGCTTCTTCGAACGTCCCATCGTGATCGTCCTCTTCATCCTCACGGTCCTCTCGATCTACTCCGCCTGGCGCTTCTCGCCGAACCGCGGCAAGACCTACGAGCAGGAAGGTCCGCATGGGTTTGGCAACAAGAAGCCGCAGCTCATGTTTGCCGGGGCCGTGGTTGCCTTTGCCGTCTTCGCGTTGGTTGACAGCTTCCAATACCATCCGCGCGGCGCGGTCTTCCCGATGACCGTTTCGGTTATCTGTCTGGCGTTGTCGATCCCGCTCATCATATCCATTGTCCGGCAGAAAGCGGCGGATGCGGTGCTTTATGACAACGAGCGCGGCTTAGTCGTCGAACATAACGAGTATCATTACTTGGGCTGGATCATCGGTATGCTGGCGATTGTTGGTGTCGTCGGCTTTCCGATTGGCTGCGCCCTGTTCATCTTCATCTTCATCACGAAGAATGCGGATGGATCGATGTTGCGGAACGCGATCCTCGGGATCGCGGGCGTGTCCTTCCTGGGGGTCATGTCGCATTTCCTGACCCTGCGGTATCCGCCGGGTCTGCTACAGACCGTCGTCGATATGCCATGGTGGCTAGGCGGCTAAAGGAACACCAAAGGAAAAGGCGGCTGCGGCCGCCTTTCCTGATTTTAGGCCATCAATAACGGCTGCAATGCGCGCGCATTGTCGAGCGTTTCAATCGACCAGATTTGATCGATCAGGGCCCGGCTGCGGTCCGCGCCCAAGATCGGCGCCATCAGGTCGTCCGCCTTGCGGTCGACTTCCGCCCGCTCCATCGGATTGTCGGGGGTGCCCCGGACGGCGTCCTGCGTTTCCGTCAGCGACCGGCCGTCGGTCAGCTTGATCTCGACCTCGGCGGTGCGGCGTTCCCGGTCCGATTGCGCGATCAATTCGATACGATCCCGCATCCCTTTCACCGCGGGATCGTCCATCCGCGCCTCGTCATGCGACGAGGCAAATGTCACCGTTCCGTCGAGCAGCATGATCGCGACCATATGCTGAATGCAGATGTCGGGCATATGCCGATTATCGACGACGCTGTGTTCCAGGTCCGACAGGCGCAGCGATACGTGCTCCACCGTCTCCGGCGACACGTCGTTCGCGGCCAAGATCGCTTCGATACAATCCAAAGGGGCCTGGATCGGCGACCCGACCGACCATTTCTTGATATTCGTCAGCATCACCTCGAACCGGGTACCCAGCCCATCCGTCAGCTCTTCCAGCTTGGGGTTGTCGGAAAATGCGAAGAAGAAGTTTCGTGTCCCGGAGAAGACATCGTCCACGCCGGTGAAGCCGCACTGCACCATCGTGGCCGACGTCACGCCGTTCCGCCCGGCCATGCCGCCAAAGTCGAAGGCCTTTTCGATGTGGTCCAGATCTCGCTGCCAACAATTCACGCCCGACGCCTGCTGCGCGGTGTAGGACAGCATCCAACGCATCTGGTCGGCATTCAGCCCGGCAAGGGCCCCCGCCGATGCGGCCGCACCGAACAGGGGCGAAAAAGTATGCGTGCTGTGTCCCGCGTCATAAAATCGGTGGGTATCCAGGGCAAAACTGATCCGCGCACCGATGTCGTAACCAAGGACAACCGACCGCAGCAACGCCTCGCCGGACGCCTGCTCCCGTTCCGCCATGGCGAGTGCCGCCGGCACGACGCCGCAGCCGAGATGACTGCGGGACGCCTTGTGCGAATCGTCCGTCTCATCCGCGTGCGACAGCATCCCGTTCGCCAACGCGGCGTTCACGGCCGTGGTCACGATCTTGCTGCCGACAACCACCGACTCCTCGGTGCCGCCCAGCGTCGCGGCGTAGCGTAAGGTCATCTCACCTGGATGGAGACGCGAACCGGATACCATGGCCGCGATCGTGTCCAGTAGATGCTGTTTACCCTTTTCCGCGACCTCGTCGGGAACCGGACGCGACAATGCGTCGGCAAGATAGGCGCACAAATCTCGCATCGGCGCGCTGATTTCGGGCGACGAATCAGTCATGAGCTTGGAGTATCCCTCTGCAATCTACCTGCTGGCGCGCAACCGTTCGATGAGCGGATGAACCGATTCCGAATTATCCAGCGACCAGACCAAATCCAGCACACCATCGGCGGCATCGTGTCCGATGACCGGCGAGGCCAATCCATGGAACTTCTCCCGCAAGCGGTCGTCGGAAAGCTGATTCGTCGCGGAACCGAGCGGCTCGTCCACCTGCTTCGAAAAAGACCGGCCATCCACGGTTCGAAGCTCGACACGCGCCGGCCGCTTCTCCGGATAGGTCGCATCGAGCGCGTCATCCGCGGTCACTTGTGTTTTGTCGCAATGACGCAAGACCGATTCGTCCTGCCGCCCCTCGTCCCAGAAGTGACGCAACGCCACCGAGCGATGCTGGATCGCGGCCGCCAGCACAAAGGGATAACTCATCTGCGCGGTCGTCATCTCGCTCCATCCGATGGAGCCATGGGTCGACGCCACCCGATAGGTCGCAACATCGATCGACGCTACGTCGTCTGGCGCCAGGTCGTTTTCGATCACGATGTCGAGAACGGCATCGATCCCCGGATGAAGATGACGGCAACAGGCATGCGGCTTCACATAGCAGTCGGCGATGGCGTAGCGGGCATTCGTCTGTCCACCCGCCTGGAAGATATCGGCCTCCGCGACGTCCGCCGCATCGCCGGCAAATGCATTGAAGAAGCCGCTGGGAATTTCCAGCACGTCCGGCGCCCCTTGATGCCCCTTCTCCGCCAGCAATGCCGACAATATGCCGTCCCGTGCCGCCAAGCCCGGATGAATGCGTTTGACGTCGCCGCCGTCCACATAGCTGCGAATACCCGACGAACTGCTGGCGGCCAGGCCGAACGCATTCTCCAGCGTGTCGGCATCGAGCCGCTTGAGCACCGCCGTGACGGTGGCGGCGGCGAAGACACCGACAGTCGAGGTGTTGTGAAATCCGCGCCAGCGGGGCTTCGGATGAACCAGTGCGGCGATCCTTGACGAAACCTCGTATCCCGCCACGATCGCGGTCAGGAACCGCCGGCCGCTAGGGTTGACGGCCGCCGCCACGGCAAGCGCCGCCGGGATGACGACACAGCCCGGATGGACGCTGCCGGAACGAAAACCGTCGTCGAGTTCCAGGCCGTGACACCCGGTCCCCATCAGGAATGCCGCCGACAGCATATCGGCCCGACGGTCGGTACCGGCGACGGGCACGCTGCCCGCTACGCCGACGTCGGATAACGTCGCCGCTGCGATTTGGGCGACCTCTTCCTGGCTGCCCGCAACGCAAACCCCTATCGAATCCAGCGTATGCGCACGAGTCCGGGCAAGCGTCACCGGGTCGAGATCGCCGAATCGCAAGTTGGCTGCCCAGCGGCAAAGCGCCTTGGTCGGCCCGGTGGGGTTCGGTTCGATAGCGTGCTGCACGCTCATAGCGAGATCCTTCCGGCAATCGGCCAAGAAGCCCGGACGCGGCCGGGTGCCGCGCTTTCCGGCGGACCTGACCGCCAATATGCCTCGATTTGGTGTGGTTGCGTGATCGCGGATATGATGCCATGTCGCTCGATAACCACGCAAATCCGGACCTTTAGCGGGGTTTGGAGCCTCGATCGGATACTTTCAGACCAAAGATAGGAGTTTGGTAATGCAGCATAAGGTCATTTTGACCGGCGATATCAATCTGATGGGGGTGTCAGACCCCACAATTCCATTCGCCAAGATCAAGGACACGCTGCATACGGCCGACGTGGTGTTCGCCAATCTGGAATGCTGCTTCTACGAACCCGCATTGGAACGTTCGGTGGATGAAGAAGGCTTCTACGCCCCGTTGGCGACGGTCGAAGCGCTCAACATCGCCGGAGTCCATGGGATCGGAAATGCGAACAACGTTAATTTCGGCGCTCCGGCGATTCGATCGTCCCTCCAGGCCCTGGATGGTGCAGGCGTGCCGCATTGCGGTGCCGGCGTAAACCGCGAAGACGCCGCCCAACCCATCATTATCGAACGGGACGGCGTGCGCTACGGATTCATGCAACGCACGTCCGTGTTTCATTCACATGGTCACGCGGCAACCGATGAATACCCCGGCGTTGCGACTCTGAAGGCCCATACGGCTTACCGCCCGCCGATCGAAAATCTCAGGACCATCACGCGCCCGGGCATGCCGCCCGAGGTCATCACCTGGACCGAACCCGACGCCTTGGAACAATTCCGGGCGGACGTCGCGGCGCTCAAAGCACGTGCCGATTTCGTCGTCTCCAGCAATCATTGGGGCCTGAACCGGGACGTCCTGCAATACCAACGCGAAATCGCCAAAGCCGCCATCGATGCCGGTGCGGATGTCGTCATGGGTCATGGCCCGCATGTTCCGAACGCGATGGAAGTCTATAAGGATAAACCGGCGTTCTACGGCCTCGGCAGCTTTTCCTTCGAGACCGGACATTGGGGCCAGTTGCATCCGGACTGGATCGGTCTCATGGTCGACCTAACAGTATCGGACGGACACTTGGATCAGGCGGGCTTCACCTTCGTCCGGCATAACGACCGGAACGAGACCTTCCAACGCAGCGTGCAGGACGAAACGGAAGAATTTGAGATGCTGCGGACCGCTTCCGCCGATCTCGGCACCGAGCTGACGGTGGACGGTGACCGAGCGATCGTCTGGTCGAAAGGCTGAACGCCGAACCACAATCAAGCGGTCCGGCGTCCGTGCCTCACGAGGGAGTAATGTGAATGGCGATTAGTAGTGGAGCGTATGCTCGGACACGCTGCTGATCCGGGACATCCGTGACTTGCAGCCCGAGCAGATCCGGTTGGCACGCCGGTCTTCCGTCTCAAACGGCTGGCTGCAGGTCATGCAAGGGATGACGTCGCCTTTCGGCTCCGCGCTTGCCGCACTCCCGTTCCGTCCCGCCTCGCTCGTCCGTTCGCGAGAGGTCCGGGGAATGTCGGTCGGCAGCACTTTTTCGCCGATCATCACGAGCTCGAGGCAGTGCAGCAGCGCTTTAAAGGAAACCTGTTTCCGCAAAAGGGCGCTCGCCTCGTAATCCTCGCAGATCGTGAGCCAGTCACCGTCCCGCTCATCGCTGAAGGAAACGATGCCCACACCCGGCAAATTGGTGTTGAGATAGCTCAGCTGATCGGCCGCCGTATCGATATCGCGGGCAAGGTCGATCAGGACAAGAACGGGCGTGTCGGCGGGCGACATCGTCGGATCCAATTCGCGCTGATCGGCGACACTGGCCGTCACCTTGTATCCGTTTTCTTCCAACAGGGCCTTTAGACCCTCGCGAAAAAACTGGTCGCTGCTGACCAATCCGACTGAGACACAATTCATATCGACACCCCTGAATTCGATTCTCGACGCCAATGACCGTAGGTAGCATCCCCACTCCAACGGCCTCATCCCTTAGAATATTCACTCACTTTATCGAATGATCCGTTTGGGGTGTATTCGGATTTAGAGGTAATTAGGACGAATTTTAGATTACTGCTTTTGAACTAAATTTAGATTGCCATTCTATTACTTAAGGGGTAGCCCCTTAAGATAGGCAACTCTTAGCCATTGATATTGCGCCATTTAATTCGCGATGGTCCCGCCCGTGGCGGGACCGCGGGGGAATGCCTATCAATACATATAGTTAACGCAAATCGAGATTTTAAGCTCTCGACGGGGATTTCAATGCCTGTGCGCTGAACCGTTCCTTGGCGAATTCGACCCGGGCGGCGTCATCCGCGTGGGTTCCGACATGGGCATCAATTATATCGAACCGCGGTTTGAGGCCCGCCTGGTTGGCGATCTGGATCGCCAGACCGGGCCGGGCATTCATTTCCAAGATAAGCGGCCCGAGGTCCCGATCGAGCACGATATCGATGCCCTGATAGCAGAGCTTGGTCAGCTGCTGCGATTTCGCCGACAGAAGCATCATCTCATCCCAATTGGGAATGACCAGTCCGGAAACGGGATTGCCGGTGTCCGGATGTTCCGAAACGATCCGGCTGTTCCAGACGGCGGTCAGCGTCTCTCCCGTCGCCATATCGATGCCGGCGCCGATGGCTCCCTGATGAAGATTGGCCTTGCCGCGGGATTGACGGGTCGGTAACCGCACCATCGCCATGGCCGGAACCCCCAGATAGGTAATGATCCGAATATCGGGGACGCCCTGGTAGGAAATCTTCTCGAAGAGCGGATCGAATTGAACCCGATATTCGATCAATGCCTTGTCCGGCTGACCGCCGAGGCTGTACACGCCAGCCAGGATCATGTGCACGTGGTAGGAAATCTCGTCTAGGGTCAGTATCTCGCCCGACGCCAGCCGGTATCGGTCGCCGGACCGGTTCACCACGACGAGAATGCCGTCTCCGCCTGCCCCTTGCGCCGGCTTGATGACAAAATCATCCAGCCCCGCAATGCGGCTCCCGAGGTCCTTTATTTCATGGTTGATGCGGATGACGTCGTACAATTCCGGTACGGCGAGCCCTGCCTTTTTCGCGATTTCCTTGGTCAGGAGCTTATCGTCGACCGCCGGATAGTTTTCACGTTCGTTGTTTGGCAGGATGTATTGCGCGTTTCGGGAATTAAGCCCAACGATCCCCAGCTTCTTGAGTGTCCTGTAGGTCTGGAGCATCAGTTGGCCAGCTTAACGAAATCCCGGAACCGCCACAGCTCCATCAAGCGGTATCCGCTGTACCGGCCCATCAAGATCGAAATCGCAAGCAGTACGATCAGAATCTCCGGATAGACGAAAAACAGATGCTCTAGGTAACCGATCGTCATTACGAAGTGACACAACGTGGCAGCCAAGAGGCTTCCCAGGCCCTGTTTCAACGCCGTGGCCGGTCCGTTCTCGTCCCAAACGATCGACATGCGTTCGATCGTCATCGTGATGATGACCAAGGGAAAGAGCGCCAGCGACAATCCCCGATCGACCCCGAGCTTATGCGTCAACACGCTTAGGAAGGTCATGAGAATGATCACGACGATCAGCACACATGCCAAGCGCGGCACGATGAGCAGCTTCAGGTATTCCAGATAGACCCGAACCAAAAGTCCGGAGCCGACGACCACCGTGAACAGGAATATGCCCCACAGCAATGTGGTTTCGCGAAACGCCAGGCCGATCAGAACCGGCATGAACGTCCCGAACATGCCGACGCCGATTACGTTGCGCAGGAATACGAGGACCAAGACGCCAAGCGGCACCATCAGAATGACACGGAATACCTGCTGCACGTCCAAAGGCAACGTGAAGAGCGAAAATTCCAACAGATTGCGTTCCATGAAACTCAACGGCACCAGCGCGGAGCGGCCGGTCGTCTCGGTCGCGCGCGCCACGGTAACCAGCGTATCTATCGGTCCCATGATGTTCGACTGGACGAAAGGCGCATCGCCACGCCACCATGGGAAGTAATTTTCGGGCAGACCCGGCTGTTCCGCGTTCAGGCGATAGGGCCGCCAGAAGCCGTCGCTGTAGGCCTCGATCCAATGGATGAAACGGACATTCCGCTCACCGGGCACGAGGCGGATCCCATGCACCACGCGCGCGGGAACACCGGCAGCGCGAGCACCTCGACCGCCGCGCGCGCCACCTGCTCCTGCGAGTTCTGATTTTCGAGCAATACATCGACCCGGTCGTCCGATCCCGCCAGTTGGAGACGCGACAGGATCGCGAGAACGAGCGTCGGTGTATCAGCGGATTTCGCCCGCGCGGCACCGAGGACCGACTCTCCCGCCAACAGCTTCGCGCCGGCAAGCCGGATTGTCGCTTCCGGCGGCGACTCCTCCATCGGAATGAATTCCGTCGACCGTGGCACGAGATGGGCGACGAAGCTGGCGTAGAGTACTTGTTCGCCCAGCGCATCGCGGATCGCGAAGACCGACTGACGGTTCGAACCTTCCGCCTGGGTGAACAGCCCATATCCTGGCGCCACAAAGTTCTGGTCGATAATCGCAAAACGGCCCGTGTTGTTCGGGTATTGCAACTCGACCTTCGTCGGGCCCATGCCGGCACGGAATGCAATACGCGTCTCGACCTGCCAGGTTTGCGAGGTTTCTTCCTGCGTCAGCGGCAGCCCCAATCCGACATACTTATAGGCGAAGATGGAAATCCCGATCGCCGCCAGCACCGCAGCAAGAACGTAAGGATGGGTGTTCTTCATCCCTTACCCGGCATTTGTCCCTGGCACATAGGATCTTTCGTGAATTTGCGCGAAGAGTCGACGAGCACTTTCCCTTCCATCGCGGAGCGGCCAACAAGCAACGGATAGCTTAGATGCGTTCGCTTGGCGAGGTTGACTTCCACTTCCTGCAAAAAAGAGCCGATGCAGAGCGGCAGCATCACGACGGGACGGGAGGTGGTCTTCATCTCCGACCGGCGGATGCGGGCGATGCGGAAAACAGGCCGCTCAAACGTCACCGTGCGGCCCTTCCTATCGGACACGTTGAAGCGCACCCACTTTTTCCCCCCGCGGCTGAACTCGACGATATCCGCCGCATCGATGGAGGTGTTCTTGGCGCCCGTATCCATCTTTGCCTCCATCAGGAGACCATGGGGAAGGACTTTAACGCGCTCGATCCACCCCATGACGACAGGGTCGGCCTTCGGCGCAGAGACCGGTCCCAAGAGCAAAACGATGAGTGCCGGAAACAGCAATAGCGCGCGGTACCGTCTGGCTGGCATGTCGGTATTTGGTAACCTCGGTGCAATTAAACAGTCGATTTGCAGCGATATTATCAGATGCTGCAGATAAATACTCCTGGCAGCTACCACTTAAATGTCGCAGGAAAACTGTCAACCCTGACCGTCATCATCTCCGTGGAACAATGCCGTGAGCAGACGCGCTCGGGACACACCGCTTAGAACACATCGCGGCCCTTTAGGGAATCGAAAAGGCGGCGGGGAAACCCGCCGCCTTTCGTCGATTGGTTATTGATCCCGGCCGAGGAAGGCTAGGCCTCGATCCGGGGCGGCACGCGGTTGCCCTCTGTCGACGGACCACGGCCGGTCAAACGCCGGATGTAGCGCTTGAAAGCGCTGCTCGTGCCTTCGTCCATGTCGCTCGTGTAAGGCGCATATCCGATGACGCCGGCGCTCTTGCTGGGGCTTACCTGGGTCAGGATGAAGCCGCCGAGCGACGTCACGTCAATGCTCTCGAGCCGCCGTGCCGCGGCAACGGCCAAGTCACGCCGCGTGCGCCGCCACTGCAGGACGAACACCGTGCTGTCCACCAACTTCGCGATGATATGCGCATCCGTGAGGGCCAACACCGGCGCCGAGTCGATGACGATCAGGTCATAGTCCCAGGCCAAAGTATCGAGGATGTCCTGCATCTTGGCCGACTCGATGACCTTGGACGCATTGCCGTGTCCACTGCCGGCCGAGATGAAGCTGATCCCTCGCTTGGCGTCGTCGCGGATGACATCCTTAACATCGAGGTTGTCGGCAAAGACGTTGATCAATCCCTTGTCGTTCGGCGCACCCAGCATCTTGTGGATCTTGGGCCGCTCGAAATCGCAATCGATCAACAGGACTTTCTTACCGGTACTCGCGCAGAATGTCGCGTACCACATGGCGAAGGTTGATTTCCCTTCCCGCGGCAAGGCCGATGTCACAAGCAGCGTCTTCGGATGACGCGACTCGTTCGACAGGTAAAGCGTAGATCGTACGTTCTGTATCGCCTGATTAAGGCGAGAGTACGGATTCATAAGACGCTTGTGTTCACCCGGCTGCAAGGTCGCAAGAGCCTTCTGCGTCCGCGGCAGCACGCCGAGGCACCGATACCCGGTGATCTTCTCGACCTCTTCCGCAGTCTCGAAATTGCGCCGCAATCCTTCGAGAACCAGGGCCGCCGCAATCGCGAATAACGCAGACAGCATCGTGGCGATCGCCAGCGTTTTTCCAGTCTTCGGGAAGGACGGCTTGCGCGGCGGTTCGGCGAAGGACACGACACGGGCCGTCGGCTCGATCATTTCCTCCCGGGCGCTGGTCTCTCGGAGGCGGATGATGAAGGTTCGATGCAATTCGCGCTTCGAAGTGGCTTCCCGCTCCAGCTCGCGCAGACGAATCTCCGACTTGTTGATGTCGATCGCTTCGCCTTCGAGCTTGCCGAGGCCACGCTGCAACGCCGAGAGCTTCGCCCGGGCGACAGCAACTTCGTTCGAAAGGCCTTCGACGATCTTATTGATTTCCTCGCGGATTTTCGCCCGCAGGTCGCGAATCTCGTTACGGACCTTGATCATCTTCGGATGCTTCGATCCATACCGGCTCGTCAGGTCCGACCGCTCACGAATGAGCGTGACTTCCGTGTTGCGCAACGACTGGATCAGCGGCGAAGCCAGGACGTCCGGCGCCGCATCCATGCTGCCCGGAACCTTGAGCAACCGCGACACTTGCGACAAACGGGCCGCGGCAGCCGCTTCGTCAGCGCGCGCCTGCACAAGCTGCGAGTTCAGTTCCGCCAGCTGCTGTGCCGTAACGCTTGTGCCTTTCGCTTCGATCAACCGCGACTTCGACCGGAATGCCTGCACGGAGTCTTCCGCGGCCAGCACTTCGCCCTTAAGTTCCGCGACGATCTTCTCCAAGCGTTCGGTTGCTTTCTGGATACCGCGCTTTTGATATTGCACCTGATTGGCGAGATAGATGCGCATCAGGACATTGACCACCTTCGACGCCTTGACCGGATCCTTGGATTCGAATTCCACGTCGATGATGCGGGCGCGCTCGGTCGCCTTGATAGTCAGGTGTTTCGCAAATCGTTCATTGATGTGGGCGCGGTCGATATTCGGCGTTCCAATGACAACCTGCTCGTCGATCTTCTTCTTCTCCTCCGGCTTCATCTCGGACTTTTCTTCGTCGTCCTTGAAGAAGTCCTGAACGGTTTGCTCGACCGTAAACAGGAACTGCTGCCAGGGTGATTTGTCTTCAAGTGTCTTCTTGCGCAGGGCGATGTTGAATTCGGGATCCTTATGGAGCTCAAGCTCCTCGACCACCATGCTCGCGAGAATACTCGACTTGAGAATTTCGACCTCGTTCGGCACGTCGGCGAGATCCGACTTGGACGCCTCGACCACAGACCGGATATTCGTCACCTGATTGGCGCGGTTATCCAGAAGCAGCTGCCCCATCGCCGTGTAGGTCGGTTTAACGGACAACAGGAACACCGTCGTAATGACCAGCGCGATGCAAACGATGCTGAGCATAATGCCCCACCGGCGGCGAAGTCGGTCGAGAACATCCCTGAGGCTAACCTCATCCACGGGTTCCGGGGTAACGTCGATAATCGGGCGATCAACGACATCTTCTTGATTGGGCTGAAACGCGATCTTACGTTGCATTATTTGAGACTCGTCCGAACAGGGTTCCACCAGGTTTCGCGAACACTCACAGGACCAGAAAGCAGACCACTCAACCGTTGCACCGGGCCGCCGGATTTTTTCCGGCTTGCGTCCCCGAACGGACTAGAATGATTCCGCATCTCCCCTCTTACACTCCCAAGCCGACTAGGCCGGCTCACAACAATAGATTTCACACTCTATTTTTTATTCAATCCGGCTGTCATACGGTCGCAGGATCAATTCGTTATTTATCTAAAGAATGTATACCCCATGGCCAGATTCGATACGAAAGGAGCAAAGGCGGTAATAAAAAAGTTAGCAGGTCAAAAAAGACATAAATGGACCTGAAATCGATCGGACGGGATTGAAACGAGCCCATTCGATCGCGCCGTCGCCCCTTTTCCCACCAACCGGGGAGTAAACGGGCCTAGAAGAAGCGTTCCGGGATTAAGATCGTGTCGCCCGGCTGCACGCGGAAATTACCATTGGCAATTTCCTTCGCCTGCATCTTTTGGGCCCCGTCGCGCGTGATCACCCACAGGTTGGATTTCGCACGATAGGTGTATCCTCCCGCCATGGCGACAGCGTTCATCAGCGTCAGCCCGTTGCGGTACGCATACCCACCCGGCGACTTGACCTCGCCCATGATGAAGAACGGCCGATAGGTCAATACTTCGACGTTGACTGTCGGGTTCTTCAGATATCCTTCCTGGAGCTTTGCGACGATCTTTTTCTCCAGATCCCGTGCCGTCCCGTTTGCAGCCGAAACTTCGCCGACCAGCGGAAACGCCACGACGCCGGACCCGTCGACCTCATACTCGCCGGTCAGGTCCTCTTCGCCGAACACCGTAATCCGAACCTTATCGCCGGCGCCCAAGCTGTAAGTGGAATCGCCGGCCCACCCGGATGCCGAAAAGCCGACAATCAGGAATACCGCAAAAATCGAACGCATCATTTTCATCATGACTAGCGCCTTTAAAATCGTCGTATCGTTGGTTCTAAACACGGATACGAAAAACGACCTTCAACACGCCGTTTTACGCGTCCACGCATCGCCCGCGGCACGACCGAAATCCGGCCGCACCCGGCTAAATCCGTTGCTTCAATTATAATAAGAAGTTCAGAGAACTAAGCTGTGCTTTAGTATTACTACCAAAAATTGGCACGCCTGCCCCAGCATGTCGGCCGGGGCTCGGCGCCGCCCAAGAGCCCCGTGACGCCAATGGCAGACGGCGGCGTACTATCCAATCGATAGAATGAGCTATTCACCATGCAAACGGCCGCATCGATTTGCCATCGACGCGGCCGCGCATGAACCGAATTTATTGGCCGGATTGACGCCTAGAGTTGCGCCTTCAAGAAGACCGAAACGATGTTGCGCATCAGGTCCTGACCGGCCGAATTACTTTCCCGAAGCCGGAAATTGTAAGCCGCCCCGAGTGTTAGGTACCGATTCCAGAGATAATCCGCAGAGACGCCAACGCCGTAGTTGGTCTCTTCGCGCGAAATCCCCTCGTAGTCGTCGTAACGGATCGACGCTTCACCGCCGAGGATAAGATTGCGCAACAACTCGTGATCGACG
This sequence comes from Alphaproteobacteria bacterium, assembly GCA_965228425.1. Taxonomy (GTDB): domain Bacteria; phylum Pseudomonadota; class Alphaproteobacteria; order UBA8366; family UBA8366; genus JAJFJD01. The sequence continues at coordinate 4,212,287 of OZ245815.1, forward strand.
CCGATCGTTCCCGCCGTGCTCTGATAGCCCGACGAACCGGATTGGGTCGACTCGACGATTTCGCTGTTGATGTCGAGCGTCACCGTGGTCAGCCCCGTCGGGATCCAGGTCAGCTTGGAACCGACGACCGGCCCTCTGAGCGTATCGAATCGCGAGTCATCGAAATGCCGCTGCCGATACCCGACGAAGAAATCACCGAACAAGAGGCCGGTAAGGTCGACGGCCGCACCGCCGACGATATCAAAGCCTTCGGAATCGCGTTGGAATCCGGCGTCATCCCGGCTCGAATCGTACCGGGTGAATTCGCCGTCCACACGAACGAACGCTTCGTAACTCGGAATGATTTCATAACCGACCCGGACACTTGGACTGATCACCAACCGGTCGCGGTCATCGTTGTTGATGTCCACGGTGGAGGTCGGCGTATCGTCGTAGTCGAGATATTGAATCGCGCCGCCACCGGTGACCGAAACCCGATTGAACTGGTGCCGGATGCTGGCGCCCGCATCGTAGGCGCGGAAAATCGTCGGCTCCGTACCACCGACATCGTCCGGATCGCTGCGTTCTTCGTGTTCGCGGGCAAACCCGATATTGCCGCGGACCGCCGTGCTGCGCTTAACGTCAAGGCGGCCAGCGGCCGACGCGCGCACGTCCTGGAAGTTCTCATCCGTGTTATCGGCGTAGAACCCGACATCGCCGCCGACGTTCAGCACGACCTCGTGATTGTTCCAGTCCGACCGTACGTCGAGTTCGGGTTGGAGCTGAAATATGAAGTCGTCCGTCTCGTTGCGTTCGGTGGCAAAGATGTTGTCGTTGTAACTGACACCGGCCGTCATAGACGGAAACACCAAGAACCCGCCGCCGCGTACACCGAGCGGGTCGAGCTCCGGGCGCTCCCGCGAGCGCACTGTCTCACCGCGCGGAATATAGGAATCGAAGACGCTTCCGCGGCGCTGCAAATCAGAATCGTAAATATTACGGTTGTCTGGAACAATCTGCGCGTTCGCCGCCGTAGCGGACAACACACCTATGCCCAAACTCAATCCAAGTCCCAGAAAACTAAGCGCGAGGCCCGATGGCGCAACACGCAAATCCGGACACGAGAGCTTTCCCCACATAGCCCCTTCCCATCAACCACACAATTGTTGACGTAATCTACCCTGAGAAAGCGAGGGCTGACAAACCTTCACTTCACAACTTTCAAGATTGTCTAGGTGACTGTGACAATTAGATAACACTGCCCGGCAATCACGCCAGACAGAGACATTAACCATAAATGGTAAATAAAGCCCTACGCGGCCCCGGGTGACGGCAACAACTCGATACCATCAGCTTTTTCGAGCAGTGCATCCGGCATATTCGCCATACGGCCGACATTCTTCATCATCACGATGGACCGCATCGTGGGGCTCACGAAGCGATAGCACGTCCCGCCGGACGCCTGGACCTTCTCCAAGACAGGCGGCTGATCCCCGCCATTCCTCGAAAGCCGGCTCAATGCTTTATGCAGCGGCAATTCGACCATGGAGCGCCCGATCGCATCGAATGAGATTTGGCTCATGGTGTCCGTGGAGAAAATACCGTTCGGATCTGTCGGCGTCTGCACGGCCAGGTACAGCGTATCGTCGATCGACCGTCCCCGATTAGAGCCGCACAAATCGTCGTAACAGGCACTGAGTCTCGGGTCGACCTTGTTCGCGGCATGCCCGACGATTTCCGCCAGGTCCTGCATTTCGACGTCGGACGCATATCGCTGCGTTGCCTGCCTGATCGACAGCAGACAAAGCCACTGCAACGCCGAGGGCACGCCTTGCGACAGGTGAATCAAAGAGTCGACGACCGAATCTTCAAATCTAATTCCGACCGAAGCCGCGCCGCGTCGGATGACGTGGCCGCATTCCTCGTCGGTCATGGGCTGCAGCTTGAGCCAGGTGACATTGGGTACGGTCTCGAATGCATCCGGCAGAATATCGGCCGCCCGTGAGCCACGTCCGAAGATGAGCAGCGAGAGCCAAGCGCCTTGGTCCGAAAGCACTTCCATGAGTTCGGCAATCTTGACCTTGAACTCATTGCACTCGATCCGCTCGAAGTCATCGATTAAGACAACCGCTTGATTTTCCGAAAGTTTCTGGAATACGCGAATTGCCGACGGCACATCGTAGACATCGTTTTCGACAAGGTCCATGAGGTCCGTGGCGCCAATTCGTTTTTGCAGCAGATCGCCAACGGGTGCCTCCGCGATACGGTTCGAAAACTGCTCCAGGATCGACCGCATAAGGTGCTCGAACGTGAGATCGGCGGAACACGTCACCCGCGCCACCAAGTATCCCGCTTCCTTTGCGCACTCGCCAACGATGTTGGCGAGCGACGTCTTGCCGATTCCCTTTTCGCCAAGAAGCACGACATGCGTCTTCTCTTCCTCGACCGCCTGAATAACCGATTCGATCATGTCGCGCCGGCCGGAAAAGTCCTTATAGAGGCGCTTGGGCCGTGTCGGCGTAAAGACGTCGCGGTAGAGTTTCGCGACCTCCCCCGAATAGTTCAGATTGCCTTGGTCCCGCCGCCAAAGCCGCGCGTTGGCCACGATATTGAACGACGGCGCTTCCGGAAGGGTGCTCTCATGCTTGGCGAGTTCGGTCTGGCGGAACGACACCGTCCGCAACATTGTGCTTTTCTGTTCCGCCCCGCTAAGGTCTTCCGCCGGCTCGCCATCGGCGGCTCGCGGACCTTCATTCTGGTTGTCGGCCGCCTGCCGCCGCTCGGACACGCCCGCGTCGACATCGACGCTTCCAGCGTCGTCCAATTGCGCGTCCTCGCCCAGCAATTTCCGGCCCCGCTTGGATTGGACCGATTTGCTTGCTTTCCGGCCCTCGCTCTGCGCACTACCGTTGGTTGCCGCGCCCGCCTTGCCGGACGTCGGCAGGCCGAGGATCGGATCGATCATCTCAACCACGTCCACCGCTTCCGACGGCGTCGCCGTCCGCCGATTCTTGCGCAAAAGGCGGATCAATCGCGTGAATATCTGTTTATCAATCGGGTGCATTACGAATGGGCCTCAGGGCAGCCGAAAATTAGTATAAGTTTTTTCTCGAAACGAATCTTAATCGTTTTCCCTTCGACTAAGATTTCTAAGGTAAATCAATATTTTGTAGAGACAATTTCGCAATGGTGTTACCACCTTTGCAGTTAAATTCTCCACGCAACGACGACCTCCTCAGAAAGTCTAGGTCTCCAGGCGGTCGGTCACCCGCATTCCGCGAAAGCCAACCGCCCATACCCCCATAAGCCATAGATTTTGGGGCAATGGCAGCGACCAAAAGGGGTTATTTCGAATGGATTAATGTCAACAAGACGTTCTTAGCCCAAACTCCGCCGGGTTAAGACAATTCTTGTGGGGCACCCGACGTGAACGGGCTAGCTCCGAGGGGAGTTTTCGGTATGGGGGACCATACAGCAGAGATCGAAACGAGGACGGATCGCGGCGGTAGAAGTACCGAAACCCTACGTAATTCGGAACGGTTTTCCCCCATTTTTTACAATGATTTAATTGAGGCCACCTTGCCAAACCCGAAGCGATTGCCGCCCGTTCATTTCGACGGCGGCCCAGCCGAAATTACGGCGGATGTCCGAATTGACGCCCGTACACGGTCAAGGACCGCGGTCGCCGACTCGACGTCAGGATTTGGCATGCAAGGAGATTTTCAGACATGTGCGGAATAGCCGGCCTATACGGCATCCCGGCCGATGCGGATGTTTTGCCGCGCATGCTCGACGCGATCGCCCACCGCGGACCGGATGCCGAAGGCGTTCACGAAATTGTTACCCATGGCGCGGACGTTCGGCTCGGACATCGGCGTCTGTCGATTATCGATCTGTCGGAAGCCGCCAACCAGCCGTTCGAGAAAGACGGCCTGATCATCGTCTATAACGGCGAGCTTTATAATTATAAGGAGCTCGGGGCAGAACTCCGCGCTTCGGGTGTTCGGTTCCGGACGACATCGGACACCGAAGTCGTCCTCGAGGCGTGGCGCAAGTGGGGCGCCGATTGTCTGAACCGCTTCCGCGGCATGTTCGCCTTCGCGATGCTCGACACCCGCACGGGCCGTCTGGTGCTGGCGCGTGACCCCTTCGGCATCAAGCCGCTATTCATCGCACGGCGCAACGGCGGCCTGGCCTTTGCGTCGGAACTGAAAGGGATCACCCCGGCGCTCGGCAACGACCTGAAGGTCAACTCGACGGCGCTGATTTCCTCGCTGATGTATTACTGGATCCCGGAAGGGCACTGCGTCTACGAAGGCGTGCAAAAACTGCCGCCGGGCTACTGGGCCGAGATTTCGCCGAACGGCGACTATCGCGAGCAGTGCTACTACGATCCGCAGCGCGAATTGATCCACGACTCATACGAAGAGATCACGGTCGACCGGCTGCGCACGATCATCGAGGAATCGGTCGCGGCCCATATGGTTGCCGACGTGCCCGTCTCGGCCTTTCTTTCCGGCGGGCTCGACTCCAGCTTACTCACGGTGATCGCGGCCCAGCAGGGCCACAACGTAGAAGGCTACACGATCTCCTTCCGCGAAGAGGATCAGAAACTCGAGGCGATGCCCGACGATCTTTATTACGCGCGCAAGATCGCCAAGGCTCACGACCTGAAACTGCATGAAATCGAAATCGCCCCCGACGTAGCGGATATGTTGCCCCGGGTGGTCGATATGCTCGACGAGCCGATCGGCGACGCGGCCGCGATCAACGCCTATCTGATCTGCAAGGCGGCCCGGGACACCGGGACCAAGGTCCTGCTTTCCGGCATGGGTGCCGATGAGCTGTTCGGCGGCTACCGCAAACATCTCGCCTGCATGCTGGCCGGGCAATACCGGAAAGTTCCCGGCTTCGTCCGGCAGGGTATGATCCGTCCGACCGTCGACCGCCTGCCGGTCGCGTATAAGGATCGTGGCTTCCGCACGGTGCGCTGGGCGAAGCGCTTCCTCGCCTTTGCCGACATGCCTGAGGAAACCGCATTCCGGCGCAGCTACACGCATTACGGCGTGCCCGAATTCCATGAACTTCTCAATCCGGATTTGCACGGCTCGGTGGATACCCTCGTCGATGAGCATGCCGACCTATACAACGAATACCGGACGGCGAATTGCGGCGATCAGGTCAACAGCATGTGCTACACCGATACCCGTCATTTCTTACCGGGCCTGAACCTCGCTTATACAGACCGAGCCAGCATGGCCGCGTCGACCGAGGTTCGCGTGCCCTATGTCGACCGGGAAGTCATCGCCGCCGCCTTCGGCATTTCCGGCAAGCGCAAGATCGCCGGCCGGGAGACCAAGTCGGTTCTCAAGAAGGCCGCCGAGCAGTATCTGCCCAAGGAGGTCATCTACCGGCCTAAGGGGCTCTTCAGCGCCCCGCTGCGCGCATGGATCCGTCGCGATCTCAAGGAAATGGTGGAAGACCTGCTGATCGAAGGCGACATGGTGAAGTCGGGCTTCCTGAATGGAAAAACCCTGCGCCGCATGGTCGACGAAGACCGCGCCGGCACGGCCGACCGCTCGAAGGAAATCTGGCAATTGATGACACTGGAAAGCTGGCTGCGAAAACAGTCGGCGACGCTGTAACCGCAACGAAAAAATAACCGTTAGCCCGTAATTCTTTATCGCAACGATACTTAACAGGGTGTGTTCAGGCACAAGACAATGAAGCAAATCGCACAAAATTATAAATCCGGAGAAATCTCCCTGCTCGACGTTCCCGTCCCCGCCTGCAAGTCCGGCGGCGTACTGGTGCGCAGCGACTATTCGCTCATCTCCATGGGCACCGAAGCCATGAAGATCCACGAGAGCAAACTGTCGCTCATCGGCAAGGCGCGCGCCCGTCCCGACCAGGTTAAGAAGGTCATGGAGACCGTGGCGCAGCAGGGTCCGGTCGCAACATACAAAAAGGTCATGAACCGGCTCGACAGCTATACGCCGCTCGGCTACTCGCTGTCCGGCGTGGTCGTCGCGGTGGGCTCCGGGGTCGAGGAATTCAAGGTCGGCCAACGCGTCGCGTGCGGCGGCAACCAGTTCGCCCTCCATGCCGAATACAATTGGGTCCCGACCAACATGTGCGTCGCGATCCCGGACGACGTGTCGTCGCTGCATGCCAGCTACGCCACCGTCGGCTCGATCTCGATGCAGGGATTCCGGCAATCCGAAGCCACGCTCGGCGAAACCGCATGCGTCATCGGTCTCGGCCTGGTCGGCCAAATCCTGGTGCAGATTCTTCGCGCGGCCGGCGTTCACGTCGTCGGCATCGACGTTTCCACCGAACGCTGCGATCAGGCTGTCGCCAGCGGGGCGGCCGCCTGCGGAATCCCGGGCGAGACCTCCTTCGACGCGATGAAGGCGACGTTGATGTCGCTGACCAACGGGGCCGGAGCGGATCACATCTTTCTGACCGCCGGCGGCAACACGAACCAGCCGGTCGAAATCGCCGCCGACCTGGCGCGCGACCGCGCGCGCATCGTCGACATCGGCAAGTGCAAGCTCGACCTGCCGTGGAACGCCTATTACGAAAAAGAACTCGATGTCCGTTTCTCACGGTCCTACGGCCCTGGCCGCTACGACCCGACCTACGAGGAAGGCGGTATCGATTATCCGATCGGTTATGTCCGGTGGACCGAACGCCGCAACATGGAATGCATCATCGACCTGCTGGCGGCGGGCAAGCTCGACTTCGACGTGATTACCAGCGATGTCGTGGACTTCGACGACGCCGTCTCGGTCTATGAACGGATCAACGCCGGTGAACTGCAGGGTCTCGGCGTGGTCTTCAAATACCCGTTGGAAGGCGCCGACGTGGAAGCGATCCCAGCGCCCAAGCCCGCCCCGGCGCAGGCACTGCGCCTGCACCCGTCGGGCATGGACCGGGTCCGCGTGGGCGTCATCGGCTGCGGCAATTATGCGACGACCATGTTGCTGCCGCATCTCAAGAGCCGCTCGGACGTGGACCTTGTGGAAGTCGCCACGGCAACGTCCCTGTCGGCGGCCAACGCGCAGACGAAGTTCAACTTCGACCGCATGTCGACCGACTACCAAGGCCTGCTTGCAGACCGGGAGATCGACGCGGTGCTGATCGCCACCCGTCACGACAGTCACTCTTATATGGTGTGCGAGGCGTTGCGCGCCGGGAAGGCCGTATTCGTCGAGAAGCCGCTTGCGGTCACAGCGGAACAACTCGCCGCCGTGCGCGACACGATCCATGAAACCGGCAACGACCGGCTGATGGTCGGCTTCAACCGGCGCTTCGCGAAAGTGGTGACCGGCCTGAAAGACGCTTGGGGCGACTGTGCCGGACCGCAGATGGTCCATTACACGGTCAACGCCGGGCCGCTCGAGGCCGGCAGTTGGTACAATCAGACCGACACCCAAGGCACGCGGTTCGCCGGCGAAGGCGGGCACTTCATCGACACCGTATCGTGGTGGCTCGGCGCAGACCCGGTTTCCGCACACGCCATCGCGACACCGGACGATCCGGACAACCTGATCGCCCTGCTGACATACCCGGACGGCTCGGTCGCAAAGATCGCGTATGCGACGAACGGCGATCCGAAATACCCAAAGGAAATGATGGAAGTCTTCGGCGACGGCCGTGTCGCCCGCATGCAGAACTTCAAGCGCACCGAGGTGTGGCGCGGCGGCAAGTGCAAGACGATGCGAGCGGCCAACATCGATAAAGGGCAGAAGTATCAGCTCGAGGCCTTCGTGGACGCGATCAAGAGCGGCGGCGAAATGCCGAACCCGCTGTCGTCGCTGATGGCGACCACCGCAGCGACTTTCGCCGTCGGACGCAGTATCGCTTCCGGCAAGCCCGAGCAGGTCGATGCCTGGGAACCGGTAACCGCGGACGGCGAAGACCTGCCCGACGTTGAGGCCGCGCAATGAACCTGACGTGGTACATGCGGCGGCTGTCCCGGATGTCCCCTGCGGAGATCTCGGGCCGGCTCGGCGATAGCTGGACGAAACGCCAGTGGCGGCGCAGGCAGATTCGGCCGGGCCAGGACGACCCGTTACCGTTACCCGCCTCCGTCGCGCCGTTTGCGACGCCGCTCCGGAATTTCGATCCGGACACGCTTTCCGAGGACGGGCGGGCGCGTCTGATCCGCGCCGCCGATGCCGCGCTTGCGGGACGGTTCCATTTCTTCGACCGGGAGCATGACGACCTCAACCGAGACCCGGATTGGTTCCTGGACATACGGACCGGCCGGCGCGCGCCGGACGACACCTACGCCTTCGATATCGACCACCGCAACGTGGAACAGGTGTGCACGATCAAATATGTTTGGGAGCCGTCGCGCCACTATCAACTCACAGTCTTGGCGGCAGCCTACCTGCTGACGTCAGACGACCGTTATGCCGAGTTCGTGGCCGATCAGCTCCGGTCTTGGTGGCGAAAGAATCCATTTCTCTCCGGCGTCCATTGGACGAGCGGAATCGAAGTGGGCGTTCGCCTGATCTCATGGGTCTGGGTCCGCCGGTTGCTCGATGGCTGGCCCCGGGTCAAGGAGCTGTTCGACGACAACCCCGATTTCCTGCGCCAGCTTCATCACCACCAAGAGTATTTGGCTGCGTTGCCAAGCCATGGCTCCTCGGCCAACAATCACATTATCGCCGAGGAAGCCGGTCAGTTTGCCGCGAGCTGCGCGTTCCCCTTCTTCCCGGAATCGGCAACATGGCGCGAACATTCCGCGGACGTGCTGCGGCGCGAAGCGGACCTTCAGACGTTTCCCTCGGGCATCAATAAGGAATTGGCGTCGAGCTATCACGTTTTTGTCCTGGAGCTCTTCCTCGTGGCCGCCATCGAAGGCGAATCCGCCGGCAAGCCGTTGGGCTCTCCGTTCTGGCATTGCATCTGCGCGATGACCGACGCCCTGGCCGCGATCATCGACGTCCGCAGCCGGCCGCCGCGACAAGGTGACGGCGACGAGGGCCGCGGCCTTGTATTGGACGATCCGAACACAAACCCCTGCCCATCGCTATTGGCGACCGGTGCGGCTATCTTCGGCCGTCAGGACTGGTGGCCGGACAGCGGCGCGGACGACCTACGCACTCTATTGTGGCGTAACTTGGTCGATGGTCCGATGCCGGGCGGCGCGCGACCGAACGCCATGCCGCATCGATTCGCGGATGCCGGCATGGTCATCCTGCGCGACAACGTTCGCGGCGATGACGAGATCTGGTGCCGCTGCGACGAAGGCCCGCACGGATTTCTGTCGATCGCAGCGCATGCCCATGCAGACGCCCTATCGGTCGAATTACGCTGCGGCGGCGTCGAAATTCTGGTCGACCCCGGAACCTACACGTATCAGGGCGAGGCCGAGTGGCGGTCCTACTTTCGCTCGACAATCGGGCATAACTGCCTGGAACTCGGCGGCGAGAACCAATCGCAATCCGGCGGACCGTTCATGTGGCTCAAGTCGACCGACGGGGAAGCCATCGCGACCACCGGCCTGCAGGACGGCGACGAGGCTGTCTGGACCGCGGCCCATCGCGGCTATGGCCGATTGACCCCGTCGGCGCAGCATCAGCGCAGCGTAAGGCTGGTGCGCGGCGAGGGCCGAATGGTTATCGAGGATATTGTGGAAAGTTCGGGACAGTTGGACTGCCGCCTGGCCTTCCATCTCGGCCCCGAGGTCGATTGCTTTCTGGACGGTACCGTCGCGCAATTACGATGGCAGACTGCGGACGGAACGCGGCGCGCGACGATGCAACTGCCCGTGTCTTTGGAGTGGTCGACCGTGCGTGGACAAACCGAACCGCCGCTCGGATGGTACTCCCCGTGCTTCGGCGCCAAGATGCCGATCACGACGCTGGTCGGAAGTGGACGAACCGGCGGCGGCGACCCACTTATCACCGATATCAAAATCGATTTGAAGGATCGAAGCGCTTCCCGTGCCTCGGCAGATGAAGCCGAAACCACGGCCGTTTCGTAAACGAAGGAAAGAACGAAAAATGGATATTGCGATTTTCGGCCTTGGCTATGTGGGCGCCGTCTCGGCGGCGTGCCTGTCGAAGGAAGGGCATAACGTCATCGGTGTCGATTTCAACGACAGCAAGACCGACCTGATAAACAAGGGGAAGAGCCCGGTCGTCGAGAAAGATGTCGACGAAATGATCGCCGAGGCAGTCAGCAAGGGCACGCTGCGGGCGACCACGGACAACCGCGCCGCGATCCGCGACAGCGAGCTTGCCATCGTTTGCGTCGGCACGCCGAGCGCGGTCAACGGGAACCTGAACCTGGATTTCGTTCAGCGAGTCTGCGAGGACATCGGCGAGGAACTGCGCGAGAAGGACGGCTTCACCGCCATCATTATCCGCAGCACGGTCCTGCCCGGCACACTCCGCACGCTGGTGATCCCGACCCTGGAAAAGGCGTCCGGCAAGAAGGCTGGCGTGGATTTCGGCGTCGGCTTCTTCCCGGAATTCCTGCGCGAGAGCACGGCGGTCTACGATTTCTACAATCCGCCGAAAGTCGTCATCGCGGCGAGCGACGACCGCACCCGGGAAATGCTGGAATCACTCAATGCCGACTTCGACGCGCCGCTGAGCTGCGCCGACTACGAAGTCGCCGAAATGGTGAAATACGCCGACAACACGTGGCATGCGTTGAAGGTCGCCTTCGGCAACGAAATCGGCAGCATCAGCAAGGCGCTCGATATCGACGGCGGCGCCGTGATGGACATCTTCTGCCAGGACACGAAGCTGAATATCTCGTCGAAGTATCTCCGGCCGGGCTTCGCCTTTGGCGGTTCCTGCCTACCCAAGGACGTGCGGGCGCTCAACTACAAGGGCCGCAGCCTCGACCTGGAACTGCCGCTGATCAACTCGATCATGCCCAGCAACCGCAGTCATATCGACCGCGCGATGCAAATGATCATGGACCTGAATGAAAAGAATGTCGGTGTCCTGGGTCTTAGCTTCAAAGCGGGCACCGACGACCTGCGGGAAAGCCCGATGGTCGAACTGGTGGAACGGCTGCTCGGCAAAGGTCACGAGATCCGCATCTTCGATCAGAACGTCAACCTCAGCCGTCTGGTCGGCGCGAACCGCGCCTACATCTACGAACATCTGCCGCATATCGCGAAGCTGATGGTCGACGAGATGGATGAGGTGGTGACCCACGGCGGCACCATCGTGATCGGCAATAGCGACAGCCGTTTCTCGGATGTGGTCGGGCGGCTCAACGATACACAGCGCGTCATCGACCTGGTGCGCATCGAAAACGAAGCGAAGGCGAATGGTGGCTACAATGGCATCTGCTGGTAACGGCCGGCGCGTCCTGATCATCGTCCAGAACCTGCCGGTCCCGTTCGACCGGCGGGTCTGGCTCGAGGCGACCTCGCTCACCGAAGCGGGTTACAGCGTCAGCGTCGTCTGCCCCAAGGCAAAGGGCTTCAACACATCTTTCGAAACCTTGGAAGGCGTCGACATCTACCGCTACGACCTGCCGATCGATGCACAGGGCGCCCTCGGCTTCGTCATGGAATTCGCGTGGTGCTTCATCCGAAGCTTCATGAAGTCGGTCCGCATCGCCGTCACCGGCCGCGGCTTCGACATCATCCATGCCTGCAACCCACCCGAAACTTTCTGGCTGCTCGGCTGGTTCTGGCGGATTTTCGGCAAGCGTTTTCTGTTCGATCATCACGACCTGTCGCCGGAAATGTACGCGGCGAAGTTCGAGCGCGAAGACGGACTCATGTACCGGGGACTGCTGTTCCTGGAACGCATGACCTTCCGCACCGCCGATGTGGTCATCACGACCAACGAAAGCCACAAGAAGATCGCGCAGGACCGGGGCGGCATGGCAGCCGACGACGTCTACGTCGTGCGGTCCGGTCCCGATGTCAGCCGCTTCAAGGTCTACGATCCCGACCCGAGTTGGAAAAACGGCAAGCCGTTCGCGATCGTCTATCTCGGTGAGATGTGCAAGCAGGACGGCGTCGACCATCTGGTCCGCGCGGTCAGAATCCTGCGCGATGATCTTGGACGGAACGACGTTCACGCCGTCTTCGTCGGCGGCGGACCGGAACAGCCTTTGCTCAAGGAATACGCAGACGAGCAGGGCGTTGGTGATATCTGTACTTTCACCGGCCGGGTCAGCGACGAAGATCTTTGCCGCATCCTGTCCTCGGCCGATGTGGCCGTGGATCCGGACCCGAAGACCGATTGGTCGGACAAGAGCACCATGAACAAAATCATGGAGTACATGTTCTTCGGCCTGCCGATCGTGTCCTACGACCTGGCGGAGCATCGGGTGTCGGCGCAGGATGCCGCGATTTATGCCGAGTCCAATTCCGAAGCGGCCCTCGCCGAAGAAGTCGCCAAACTGCTGGACGACCCAGAGACCCGCAAAAAGATGTCGGATTACGGGTCGCACCGCGTGCGGGAGAGTTTGGTATGGCAGCATTCGGTGCCGCCGCTGTTGACCGCCTATGACGCGATCTTCGCCCGGTTCAAGACACCGCGGGGCAGCCGAGACGGATTACAGGTCGCCAAGGACGGTCACGGCGGATAAGACAACCCAAATCGTAATTGGTTAACCGTAATTTAATGACAATTGCCGAGGCTGTGGACCGTGCCAAAGGTCCACAGCCTCGGTGCCCGATTTAGATTTTGAGTATTAGGAGAAGCGAAAGTGCGTAAGCGCGTATTGGTAACCGGTGGCGCCGGATTTTTGGGTTCCCATCTGTGCGAGCAACTGTTGGAGCGCGGCCACGACGTCCTCTGTGTCGACAACTATTTCACCGGCACGAAGGAAAACATCGCCCATCTCCTGGACAATCCCTATTTCGAGGTCATGCGCCACGACGTGACCTTCCCGCTGTATGTCGAGGTCAACGAGATTTATAACCTCGCCTGCCCGGCCTCGCCGGTCCATTACCAATTCGATCCGGTGCAGACGACCAAAACCTCGGTGCATGGCGCGATCAACATGCTTGGACTGGCGAAACGGGTTCGGGCGAAGATATTTCAGGCATCGACCAGCGAAGTCTACGGCGATCCGGACGTTCATCCGCAGACCGAGGACTACCACGGCAACGTGAACACCATTGGCCCGCGCGCCTGCTACGACGAAGGCAAGCGCTGCGCCGAAACGCTGTTCTTCGACTATCACCGCCAGCACAAGGTCGACATCCGCGTCGCCCGCATCTTCAACACGTACGGCCCGCGCATGTTGCCGAACGACGGTCGCGTGGTTTCGAACTTCATCATGCAGGCGCTGCAGAACCAGCCGATCACAATCTTCGGCGACGGCAGCCAGACCCGCTCGTTTTGTTATGTGGACGACCTGATCCGCGGTTTTTTGGGTATGATGGATGCGCCGAACGACGTCACGGGTCCGATGAACCTCGGCAATCCGGGCGAGTTCACGATCAAACAATTGGCCGAGAAGGTCGTCGAAATGACCGGCTCGAAATCGGAGATCAGCTACCATCCGCTCCCGCAGGACGATCCGACCCAGCGTTGCCCGAACATCGCGGCCGCAAAGAAGCATCTCGATTGGGAACCGACGATCGCGCTCGAAGAGGGTCTTGTGAAGACCATCGGGTATTTCGAGGAGTTGGTGCGGCGCAACCGCTAAGCGGCGCAGGGCCGCTTCGCGCGGCCGAGCCGAAATGAAAAACGCCGCCGGGCACAACCCGGCGGCGTTTTTGTTTCCCAAATGGGCCCGCCACAATCACCCAGAGAAACGGACCACCATGTCGCCAATGCGTTCGACAGTCTGAAAATTCTCCAACTCAAGCTGGTCCGGTTCGACGACGATACCGAATTCACCCTCGAGATGCATAATAAGATCCACGAGGGCCAAGGAATCCAGAATCCCCTCCCCGATCAGATCCGTCTGCGGCGTCGGGACGGTCAGATTCAATCGGTCGGTCAGAATATTTAAGACCTTCTCCGTGGCCTCGCTGGGCGGGGCTGTAGTTACGTTATGCTCCACTGTGTCCTCGTTTCTTCTACCAAGAATCCCCAACTGCGGATTTTTGATAAACCGTTTTCTTAAGCGTCTTTAGCCAATTCGTTCACTCGCGGCGGTGCTACGGGACCGCCAATCGCATGTTCGCTCGCCAACTTGTCGAAATACACCCGATCCAGCAGCTCATCGCCAATGCGATGGCACATGCGTCGATAGCCGATCCGTTGAAATCCGTTTTTCTCCAAAGTCCGGATGGATCCTAGATTGTTCGCCACCACCCATGCATCGATGCTGGTCATTCCAAGCTTACCGAAGGCCCGGTCGAGCATGACGCCGACGGCTTGATTGGTATAGCCCTTGCCGCCGTAGCTCTGGTCGCCCAGGACATACCACAACGTACCCGAACCGAACGAGCTCGAAATGTCGCTGATCGCGACCAGGCCTATCGGTTCGCTCTGACCCTCGAGACCGTACACCCGCAAGTCATGCAGGTCTCGTTTGACCATAACGGCGAGCGTGACGGCCGATAGCTTTTGGACGCCAGCGCCAAAATCGAGCCACTTATAGACCTCTTCCCGCGATAGCCACTCGCCGGCTACCTCGAGATGATCGGTATCAAGTCGCTTGACCCAGACCATCGCTGAATTGCTCCCGCAGGTTTCGTCGATCGATTTTTCCGTTAGCGTTCTTGGGCAGTGGGCTTTGTTCAAGCCAGCGTGCCGGTAACATGTAATTCGGCAATTTGTCGGTCAACGCCTTACGCAGCTCGGCCGCTGTCAATTCCGCCGTATCCATACAGGCATAAGCGCAGCAGATGATCGCGCCTTCGAAGCCTTCGCCGTCGACGGCGACTACCGCAGCCTCGCTGATCTCCTCGATGGCGTTCACCGCCGTCTCGATCTCGCCTAGTTCGATACGATAACCCCGAGACTTGATCTGGCTATCCGCCCGCCCAAGGAAATAGACGATGCCGTCCTCCCCCATTGTCGCCAGGTCGCCCGTTTTGTAGATGCGGGCGCCCGGTTCGCCGCCGCGCGGATCGTCGATAAACACCGCCTCGGTCTTTGCGGGGTCCTTCCAGTATCCCGGGCTCAAGCCCTTGCCGGCGATGTACAGGTCGCCGATCTCGTCCTGCTTGACCGTCGCCAGATTTTCGTCGAGGACCAGCAGTTCCTCTCCGTCGCACGCAGTGCCGATCGGCGTCTGCCAGCTCGCGTCCGGCGGGCAGGCCGGCATGGTATAATAGCTGCTCGCGATCGTCGCCTCGGTCGGCCCGTACAGGTTCGTGAAGGTGACGTGCGGTAACCGCTCCATCCAGTAGATCAGCCCCGGCGTCGCGAAAACCTCGCCGCACCACAGCAGGCGTTTCAGGTCCGGGAAGTCGTCCTGTTTCACCACGTCGAACTTCTGCATATAGGACAGCAGCGACGGCACGGAAAACCACTGGGTCAGCTTCGACTCACGAATGAACTCGACCAGCTTGTTCGGGAACATGTTCAGACCGCCGGGCACCAGATGCAGTTCCGCCCCAGCGGACAAAGTGCCGAAGATATCGAAGGTCGAAAGGTCGAAATGCAGCGGTGGCTGGCCGGAATGCCGGTCGCCCGGCTGAAACTGGAAGTAACGCCGACCCCAATCGACGAAGGTAACGACATTCTCATGGGTGATCTGCACGCCCTTCGGCTGCCCCGTGGAGCCCGAGGTAAACAGGATATGCGCGGTGTCGCCGGAGGACCGCCGGATGTCGGGTGCGCGCTCCGACAAGGTCGCAATACTTCCCCCTGTGAAAGCAAACTCGATGCCGTCCACCGGCTCAAGCCCGGTGGCGAGGGTACCGCACTGCGCCGCCGCCGCTTCGGGTGAAATAGCGCGCAGCTCGGCGGCCTGTTTGATCGATTCCTTCGACACCAGAATTGCCGCCGGTTCGCAAGCCCGGGCGATATGCGCCAGCCGCGCGGTTGGGCTCTCTTGGTCCATCGGTACGTAAACGCAACCAGCCTTTAGCGTGCCGAGCATGGCCGCGATCGTCGGAATCGACTTCGGCAACAGAAGGCAAACCCGATCGCCAGGCTTGCATCCGATGCTCTGCAGCATGTTTGCCGTCCGGTTGGCGCCGGCTTCCAGCGCCTCGAATGTTATGCGCTCATCACCCATCACGAGTGCCGTTGCGTCGGGATGCTGTTCCGCAGCGCCGGTAACAAGGTCCTGCATAAGCATGGTTATTTAGGCTCCCACCAACTTCGCCGCTTCCTTGAAGGCCCGGTCGGTGTGTTCCAGCTCTTCATGGTTCGGTGGGATATCCAGAATAACCGTCCGGTATCCGCGCGCGTAATACTTGCTGATCTGATCGCCGAGGCGCTCGTAGCTGCCGACGAGATAGGGGCAAAATGTTTTGTAATTCTGGAACGGACCAAGCCAGTACGGGTTGCGGACGTTGCCGACCGGCTCCTCTTCGTCCTTGGCGGAGAGCTGCTTGTGCCAGCTCGAATCACTCACTTTCATCGCCAGATTGTGCGTGATCTGACCGCGCCGATCTTCCGGGAACCGCTCCAGGGCGACACGCCAGGCTTCCTCGTCATTGTCGCGCGCGACGATGCCGACACGAATGCCACTTTCCATAGGCTCATCTATAGCCTCGTCGGTTTCCTCGGCCGGGGGCTTCGGATACTTGATCGCCGTTGCCTCGATATCGCGCGCCGCCTGCAGGCCGGCGTCCGAGGAACCGGAGATCAGAATGCCGGGGAAAAGTTCCGGTGGCAGTTCCGGTGTCAATTTGAGGTTTTCGACGTTGTAGTACTTGCCCTTGAACGTGACCGGCCCGCCCTCGAGCAAGCGCCGCAGGATCAGCGTGTATTCGGTCGTCCGCACATACCGATCGTCATGGGGCGTATCGTCGCCCAATGCGATCAGGTCGTTCTTGAACCCGCCGGCGAGCATGTTGAGGCAAATCTTCCGCTCATAGAGATGGGCAAAAGTCGCGATCTTCTTCGCCGCCGTGTAGGGATGCATATAGATCGGCTGAACCGCTACAAGAGGGCATAACTTCTTAGTATTTTCTAATATAAGTTGCGAAACATGCCAAGGGTCGACTAAGCCATTGTCCGTATAGACCAAAATTCCTTCGTAGCCGAACTCCTCGCTCCATTGCGCGACGCGAATTGTTTGGTCCACGTAGTCTTCCCGCGGTAAATCTTTCGATTGCGGCGAAGTCGAATAGATATCAAAGCGATTTCGGGTGGAAGATGAGGCGCTCATGTTACGGATTCATTTCAGTTAAATATATGAGTTTCCAAGGGAACTGTGCCTACATTACCACCAGGATTGGAATCCTCTTTTGGTGGTACCTAATATTCGCAAACACGGTCGCGGTGCCGGCCGGCGCCCTCTCTCGAACCCAGCCGGATTCCTTAAATTATGGGATATGCCGCAAGCCCCTCGCCCCTAAAGGGTACCGAAATAAGGTGCCGCCGGTAGGGCGTCTTGGACTTGACCGACCACCGGAAAGCGCTGTTGGCGCGGCCGGTCATGAAATTGGCCTGCTCGCACGCTTCCCTTGCTGCCAAACAGGCGATTTGCGGGTCAATCCGGCCGTTGCCGTATTCGGCACATCGGGGAGCCGTCCCGCCCAACATCCAAGCGTCGCGACGCCGCTAACGCCCGCCCGGCTTCATCATGTACCAATTGTTCCAATACGCTCCGTGCCGGCGCACCACCGGCTCGAACTGTTCGGCATAGGCCAATGCTACCGATTCCGGCGAGGCCGCATCGCCGTCGCGCTGTCGATTGAGCGGCGGGCCGATACGGGTGGTGAAACTCATCGGGCCATCCTTCAACGTGACCACGGGAAGCAGAACCGCGCCGGTCATTTGCGCCAGTTCAGCGGGACCGGACGATAGACGGAGGACCCCGTTCAGAAAGGGTGTTTCGACCATCCGTAAGGCGTGCGCACCGACCGTAATGGATACCAGGCCGTTATCCAGCAATCGGCGGCGCAAGACCATCAATGCCGACACGAGGCCATTCTCCTCCACCACAACGCGATCACGGATGAACCGGTCCTCGATCGCCTGTTGCAGCGGGTTGAGGAAACGGATACCGAAGCGGGTAGAGGAGAAACCGTGCACCAAGCGACTCAGATGGGTCACGCGATAGCCGCTCTGATCGAGCGCCATCTTGGTGACCAGGTCGCTGTAGATGAAGTTCGCGACCCACAAGATGGCGCCATTTCCCTGCGCCAGGGCATCCTCGATATGGTGCGAGCCTTCGACACGGATCTCCGGCTGCCAGCCATCCGGCCGATAGCAGCGGAATTGCAGCAATTGAGCTTCGCAGCGCGCCACCATGCTCTCGCTCACGGCGGCTTCGGCGTCGAACCCGTCGATTCCTCCAGTTGCCGACGCGATCTCCCGGGTGCGGCGGCCCATCTCGCCACGGCGCATCCGCACGTCGAGCCGCGCCAGGCTGCGCGATACGACCGGCAAAAACCGAACCGGCAGCAACCAGGCGATGCACGAGACGACCGCCAAACGGAGCACCCGTACCGCATCGCCCCATTCAACCAATGCGGTTCCTACGTCAGGCTTCAGCCCGGTTTTCCCGACGTCCGGCATGTCAACAATTCAATTTCCAATAATTAAGGGCATACAATGACTTCAAACTAGAAATTTTGATAACATAAGTTTTCTCCGCCATCATATGATGTTGTAACGAAATTGTACTCGCCTAATGGTAAGTACAATTCAATCCGAAAGAATTATTTATTTTAAAAAATCGCCGAAACATTCAATCGATTAAATTTTTTCAGAGATGAATTAAGTAATAAAGCTGCGTAATTATTCCCCACCGACGATGCGTTCCCTCGCACGTTTGATCAACCAGCGTAACACGATAGAACTATAGAACCCGTCCGGATGGCTAACTAGCCTCGCGCTATTGAGCAGGTGCGCGTTTGAGGGGGTTACGACCGATCTCAACCGCTGTGGGTAGGTTGCAATCAATAAATAGAATCGCCAATAAAACTCAAATATTAAATGACACTTAATACATTCAATGTTGATTTACCGACCGAAACGCCCCGTGCCCCGGTGCGAGCCAATTAGATAAGAATATGGACGACCGCACCAGCAAAGCGCACCAGCCGCAATCCAGCGAGACCAACGATGACCCGGCGAATGGTGGCCCCGGGGTCATTATTCAGCGATTGATAAACCGATATGCCGAAGTGAATTGGGCTTTGGCAGATCAGGCGCTGGTCAGCGCAGCCAACTTCGTTACCGGCATCCTGCTCGCGCGGGCCCTCGGCCCAGCCAATTTCGGTGTTTACGCATTGGCATGGTTCACCGTGCTTTTCATTTACGCGTTGCAGTTCGCGTATATCAGCTCGCCAATGCTGAGCATCGCGGCGAAGTTCAGCGATCAGGAACGGCCACGGTATTTCGGCGGCGTCTTCATGCAGTTCGGCGTCACAGTCATTGGTTCGTTCGTGCTGGTCTACGGCGGCACTTTAGCCTTCGGGGAACTCTTTCCCGATACCGGCGCGCACACAATCGCCCTGGCACTTGCCTTCGCAACCATCGGGTATCAGATCCGTGATTTCCTCCGGCGCTACTTCTTCGCATGCGACCGGTCCGGCTCGGCATTTTTGCTCGATCTCCTTGGATACGGCGGGCAGGTCGGCTTGCTCGCGGCGCTTATGTGGACCGATGAAATTTCGGTTTCGACCGCACTTTGGGCAATTACCATCGTTGCTTTCGCGTCCACCGCGATGCTGATTCTTCGAATCGCCACGATCGTTTATGACCTTTCCAGTTTCCGCGAAGTTTTTAAGCGGCATTGGGAAATCGCACGCTGGCTAATCGGGAGTGCGATTTTGGATTCGATTACCAATCAACTCGCGCTTCTCTTATCCGGTGCCTTCCTCGGCAGCGGGATGGCAGGCACCGTGCGGGCATCGGAAAGCCTAATGGGTGTCGCCCATATCATTTTCCTTGCGTCTCAAAACGTCATACCGAAACGCGCCGGCCAAATCCTGAAGAACGAGGGCAAGAAAAGCATGCGGCGCTTCATCTTCCGGATGGCGCTAGCGATTATCGGCGTGACCGTGTGCATCGCCCTGTTCTTCGGCATTTACCCGGAATTTTGGCTGACCTTACTGTTCGGCGACAAATATGCCGGCTCCGGTAACCTGCTTCGCTGGTTCGGCGTGGTGTTCATCGTTCGCGCCATAAGCTACTCGATCGCTTCGGGACTATGGAGCCTCGAGAAGACAAGTCCGATTTTCATTGGCTATGTTTTCGCCAGTATTGTCGGCCTCGGCAGCGCCTATCCCCTGATGCAGGCCTTTGGCGTAACCGGCGCAATATTCTCGGCGTTGTTAGCGGAACTCGTGCTGGCAGTGATTCTTTGCGCCCGTTTCATCGCCCTCACCCGCCCATGATTCGCGGACCTATCCGCCGCTTGGTCCACGGCGACGCCGCACCTGACCAAGCCGACTATCCCACGGTTAGCAAAGCCTTAAGCGAGTTAACCTACTCTCTGGGCTAAAGCCATCGGTTCAATCCGCTCGGCAAAGCAAACTGGCCGCTCCGTGCGGTAACTGTTAAGAAGCGCACGCTCCGATAGCGCATCAAGCCGTCCCTGTTCGGATCATTAGGCTCTAGTCAGAAACCATCGACTGCCGTGTGAATGCCCCTGAGACCCAGCCCACCCCGAACTCTCGGTGCGACCGCGGTGCACGGCGTCGCGACACTGATGATTGCGAGTTTCCTGGCCAAACTCGCGGGCATCGCGACGATCTATGTCACGGGCAAAGTGCTGACGAAAAGCGATTTCGCGATCTACGCGATTGCAATCGCGTGGGGCGAAATTTTCGGATACTTGCAGAACGGCGGTCTCCACCGTTTCTTGCTGCAGCGGGAGCGCTCGTTCGACCATCACTATGCGCCGATCTTCGGGATGTCACTTGCGATAAACCTGCTTTGGTTCGCCATACTGATCGTCGCGGCTCCCTTCATCGCCACCGCCTACAAAGCGCCGGAGGTCAGCACGCTTATCGTTCTGTTCGGGTTGTCGCTGCCGCTCGGAACGATGTCGATCATGCTGCGGACGAACCTGTTGGTTAACCTGCGCTTCGGCGATCTGTCGGTGCTCGACGTCTACTCGGCCTTGCTGCGCAACGGCGGCGTCATCGTTTTGGCGGTGATGGGGTTCGGACCGATGAGTTTCGTGCTTCCGGTCATCGCGGTCGCGGTGTTCGAGTCACTCTATCTCTGTCGGACGCGGGAACAAAGCTGGCGCCCGGCGATACCGCGCCGGCGGCTCCTCGCCGTCGTCATCAAACCGATGATGTGGATCGCCTTAAGCATGGTTGCGGCGACGCTAATCATCAACGGCGACTATCTCGTCATCGGATTTATGGAAAGCAAAGAGACGTTGGGAATCTATTTCTTCGGTTTCCAGTTGACGGTCGCAATCTTGACGTTGTTTACGAACAGCCTGCGCGCCGTCTTCATCTCTTCCTTCGTTACCATCGGCAACGACCGACCGCGCCAGGAGCGGGCTTTTCGGCGCTCTCTCGAACTCAGCGCTCTGCTTCTGTTCTTCATGCTATTCGGCGTCGCGACCGTGGCTGAACCCTTGATCGGATGGGTCTGGGCCGGCAAATGGGATGCCGCTATCCTTATCGTCCAGATTACCGCGGTGGCATCATTGGCCCGGGTGGTTTCGCCGGTTTCCCGATCGTTGCTGGAAGCCCGCGGCGAATGGCGTACAGTCGCCTGTCTTGCCTGGGTCGAAGGCCTTGGCCTCGTCGGTAGTGCCGCCTTCGGCGCCGTAATCGGCGGGTTGGTGGAGATCTGCATCTCGGTCGGGGCCTATATGATGATCGTTGGAGTCATCTATATCGCGATCGTCCTGCGCCACACGGAACTGCCGCCGATGGTCGTGATAAAATCCGTGCTCTGGCCCTATGCCATGGCCTGTGGCGCGCTGGCGACGGCGTGGGCCGTCGGAGCAGGGTTCGGGCCGTTCCAGCACCCTGCCCTGGACGCATTTGTCAACGGGGCGGTCTATACGGCCAGTTTCGCGCTGTTGATTTACGTATTCTCGCGACCGCTACTGTTCGCCGCAATCGATGTCGTTCGGCAACGATATGCCCGATGAGGTGAGCTGACCGGCGCATCCGCACCGGTTGTGCCGCAATTGCGCTATTCGGCGGCCAGCGCGTAAGACGGTTCGGCCGTCGAAGCGGCGACCATCTGGCTGATGCGCTCTACGGTCTGGAAGTTTTCCAAGTCCAGTTGCTCCAGCGCGACCGTGAAACCAAAACTGGATTCCAGGTGCATGACCAAGTCTACCAACGCTAAGGAATCCAGAATCCTCTCGCCGATTAAGTCTGTATCCGATGTCGGCACCGCAAGGTTCAAGTCATCGGCCAAAATTGCGGTCACTCTCGTTTCGATTCCGAGCAAACGATTCTTATTATTTTGATCCAGCATTATAGGCTCCATATCTTTGCCGGTTTCTTTGGTCTCGGCATAACGATCGTCGCTCTTTCGCACTTATCCGATTTTCGATCAAAGGGGATACGGTCCGAGGCCTTCACCGCCGAGCAGAGTCGAAATCGAAAAGCCGCCGTCGACAGGTTCGCGTGACCCGGGCCACCAGAACACGATATCCGAACCGCTATTCATATAACCGACACGGTTCAGGGCGTCCGACATGATCGGGCATGAAAATCGCGCGTCGATCCAGTTTGCACCACGGCTCGCCAAATACTGGGACGTCTCCGCAATGATCCACATGTAAGTATCGAGGTCGTGCCGTGACGACTGCATCTGGATAAACTTGGCGGCGGTACAGTTGCCCTCCTGATAAATACGGGCGCATGCAAATGCGGTGGGTTTGCCGTCCGCCTCGAACACCAGCCAGTGGAAGGATCCGAAGTCATCCGGCGCCGCCTCGTACCATTGAAAATCATGATGGTCCGCCAATCGTACAGCGCCCGGCGTGCCCGCTTGCGGCATGATTTCGGGCAGTTCGGCGGCGGATGAAATTTCCCGGACCGTTGCCCCAGGGATCGGTGCGGCAACCCGCTTCACACGGCGAACCGGAATATTGAGCAACTTGGGTAGGAACCCCGGTAGCTCACCCATATGCTTATCAGCCTTGTTGGCCAATGCCTTAAGCGCGAAACCAGCCCTGAGCAGCAGCACTTTGCGCGGAATGTCCGAAAGTCTTTGCCACTTCATGCGCGACATGATCGAGACCACCAAGTCGGCTTCCGTGGACGCCATGATCGGCTCCGGCTCGGACATCATGGTCTGTAGGACCCGAATGCTGGTAAAGGGCCGATATTCCGGCTCCGTAACCCAGAACCCGGTTTCGCGAACCGACACTTTCTCCCCATCGATCGCGTAAGGACGCAAACAAGAATGGATCATGGCGACACAGCGGTCGCCGTCCAGGGCGAGTACATTCTTCGCCCCGTGCTTCTGAAGAAACTGCCATGACAAAAATTCGTCGGTAAAGTCGCGTGGCCATTCACGCTCTAGAAAGGGCAGGACGATGCTCTCGATGACGTTCAGATTTTCTTGCGTCAGTTCTGTATAGGTGAGCGCCAAACCACTATTCCTTGTCCAACAGCAGAACGGCCTTGTCCCGGGCATTGCGTCGCCCAACAACAGCGCTCCGACATGAGAATAACTTATTGATTTAAATTAGTTATTCTTTCCCGATAGATTTTGCCACAAACGGATTGCAGCTAATATACCAACAAAGTACGTCGTGCCTATTTTCGGAACGTGCAATTGGTTTAATGCCGAGCGACCGGCCCATCCTTGATCTCGCATCGCCATCGCACTCAGCTCCGGTCGATGGCTGTATCCACCTGTGCGGAGATACGCCGCTGCGCCATGTCCAAGAGCGCTATATCGGGTCTCGAACGTACCCACGGCGATTGCATCTCGATCCGGAATTGACGGCTTCCCAAACCGGCGATGGGCAAAAGGCCGGTACGGACGAGGCCAAGTATTCCCGCCCTAGGCACAGCCAGCCGCCAATGCATCAAATATTTGATTTATATATCTAATTCATAAAATCGATAGGCTTCAGCATGAATGAACCTTCGATCTTTTGTGTATGACACATTAACTATTTGGCTAATCCTAATACCCCTATTTCCGACTTCTTTTGGAGTATCTATCATTGAGTAGAAATTTTTACGTTATTTGCTTCTAGAAAATTGTTTAGAGCCTTTTGGGGTGCCGGAAACCGAAAATTAGGAACGCAACAAGCGTTCTGGTTTCCGAATTCGGTTCGTCGAGCGGCAAAATTGAAAATCTATCCACGAACCGTGGGTCGGGAGAGCCTCGGCGAGGGGCCTACGGTTGAGGTTTAAAAAGGATTGGAGCACATAATGAAAACGATCGCTGTCACCGGCGCGGGTGGGTATATCGGATCGCGGCTCGTGGACCAGTTGGTCGATGCCGGGCACACGGTCCGCGCCATTGACCGGTTCTTCTTCGGTCAGTCGGCCCTGACCCCGCCGACCAACGGCCATGCCGGCCAGCTTGAGATCGTCCGCCGCGACATTCGCGATTTGGTTCCCGAGGACGTCGCCGGCTGCGCCATGGTCGTCGATCTCGCCGCCCTGTCCAACGACCCCTGCGGCGACCTCGATCCGGACATGACGCTCGGCATCAACCATCGCGGCCGCGTCCATGTCGCCCGCACCGCCCGCGACGCCGGCGTGCCCCGCTATGTCATGGCCAGCAGCTGCTCGGTCTACGGCGCCGGCGGTGACGGCCTGTGCGACGAGACCTCGCCGACCAATCCGCTCACCGTCTACGCCAAGTCGATGCTGATGGCGGAGGAAGACATCCTGCCCATGTCGTCGCACGACTTCTGCGTCACGGCCCTGCGCAACGCCACCGTCTTCGGCCTCTCGCCGCGCATGCGCTTCGACCTCGTGGTCAACATCATGACCCGCCATGCGGTCGAGAACAGCCGCCTCACCGTCCTCGGCGGCGGACAGCAATGGCGCCCCTTGGTCCATGTCGCCGATGTCGGCCGCGCGGTACAGGCCGTCTTCGAGGCGCCCCGCCAGGCGGTCAACGGCGAAGTCTTCAACATCGGGCACGAAAACGCCCGCGTCCTCGAGATCGCCTACAAGGTCCGCGAGGCCCTGCCCTTCCCGATCCAGGTCGATGTCATGCCCGAGGATGCTGACGCACGCGACTACCGCGTCGCCTTCGACAAGATCGAAGACCGCATCGCCTTCAGGCCCGGCATCACGATCGGCAGCGGCGTCATGGAAATATACGACGCCATGAAGTCCGGAAAGGTCGACACCGGACCGAAGACCGTAACCGTCGGATGGTACAAGCAAATCCTCGAAGCCAAAAACCTCATCGATACAGTCGAACTCGATAACAGACTGCTCTGACATCGAATCTCTCGACTTCCCACGAGTACCAAATACGGCCGCCAAATAGGCGGCCGTATTCTTTTTACTGGCGCATGCCGACGCCGGAGCCAGAAGTCGAACCTGACGGTTCGGCAAGATTGATGATTGGAATGTCGGCGAAGATCAGACGGATAAGCCGCGTCGCTGCGATCCTAGGCCTTTTGGCGCATATGGGCCCACAAATGCCAACCCATCAGACTGCCGCCAGGTAGCGAGTTGATCGGCAAGGGAGGCGCATGCATATGCTCTTTATGGCAACGCTCAATGTCGAAGAGCGGGAAATCCGCTTCGATCATTTTTCGAGTATATACCTTGCTGTACGGATTTAAGGGGCCGTCCGTATTGTGATGGATGAAATTCCCCATCTTTAAATAGTTCGCCAATCCTTCGGATTTGGCATTCGTCAGGTGATCATTGTAGATACCGCCTGGTTTGATACCCAACAGGTAAAACGCGGCCAAGCCGATCCGTCGCAATACGCCGATGGAAATCAGGTAGTTTATCGAGTGCTTGGCATACACCATCATGACCAACTGGCCGTCTTTCTTCAGGACGCGGGCGATCTCTTGCTGTGCCCGATGAATGTCCGGAATGTGATGCAAGACGCCGTGAGAGAACACGATATCAAAGGAATTATCCTGGAACGGCATGTCCAACGCCGATCCATTCTCCAACCCTTCATACGGCAAATCTCGAAGCGCGAGCCGCGTTTGCACCCGGTCACAGGACTCCTTGGTCAGATCAATGCCCGTCCAATGAGCACCGCGGCGAATCATTTGTTCGCTGTCCGCCCCTTCGCCCAAGCCAATTTCCAGGACCTGCTTATCGGCAAATTCGATCTCGTCCAGGCATCGCAGGATGTGGGGCTCGCGATGGTACCGAAATGCATCGTAACGGTCGAAAAATTCCTTTGGATCATCTCCAAGTCCGCCGACCTGATGATCGCCACAGGGAAAGGAATTCCAGAAAGTTGCGATATCCGCTTCTTCCCACCGGCGATTCTTTTCGATTGTCATGTTCATACGGATGTCCAAGTTAAATATGCGGCGCAGCGCAATTTCGTGTTAACCACCGAATTCCAATTGAAACGAATACCGTAATACTTAGTGAATACCATAATATCTACAGTATTAATGATAATGTTACATTTTTCCAAACTGACCTTAATAATCCCTAAGTATTATTTCTACTAGTCTATATTTGTTCCCTTGATGGTTGCGGGCAACCCTGGCACTTTAGCGATTACAGTGAACACGTTTTAACGAACCCTTTGGCTTCCATTTCGGAAAATTAGTGAAATATGACTGATATCGTTAACGACTTGCTTCCATGTTCAGTGGCAACCACTAGTTTACATTATTTGAGCTGATTGGGCAGCGGCGAGCGGCCCGGCGTATTTCTTGCTCCTATTGTAGATAGTTGCCACCGATAAGCCGACCTCGAATGTAGATAGTTGCCACCGATAAGCCGACCTTTAAGTTTTCGGCTTCACTTGCCCACATTCCCGATCGAAAAAAAAGAGGCATTCAAGATCCGAAATGGTTTGCGTTCTGGTCACCGGCGGCGCTGGATATATCGGCAGCCACACATGCAAAGCGCTCGCGGAGGCCGGCCACGCCCCGATCGCATACGATTCGCTGGAACACGGGTTTTCGGACTTCGTCAAGTGGGGTCCGCTCGAGCGCGGCTGTACATTGGACGGCGACCGATTAGCCGAAGTTCTGCGCCAACATAAACCCGACGCCGTGATCCACTTGGCTGCCTACATCGCCGCCGGTGAGTCGATCGAACAACCCGGCAAGTATTATCGGAACAATACCGCAGGCTCGTTGAACCTTCTGCATACGATGAGAGACAACGGGGTCGACAAGCTAGTGTTCTCGAGCACAGCGGCCGTATACGGCAACCCAATCTCGACCCCGATCACCGAAGACCATCCGCTCCAGCCTATAAATCCCTATGCGCATAGCAAGCTGATGGTCGAACAAATGCTGCGCGATTTCAATTCGGCCGATGCCCTTAGCTCCGCAACGTTGCGATATTTCAATGCCGCGGGCGCCGATCCGGATGGCGAACTCGGCGAGTGTCACGATCCCGAAACACATCTCATCCCCCTCGCCTTGCGGGCAGCGCTCGGTACGGGAGAACCGTTGACGATATTCGGCGACGATTACGACACGCCTGACGGTACGCCGATCCGCGACTACATTCACGTCAGTGACCTGGCAACCGCACATGTGGCCGCCCTCGCCTATCTCCTCGACGGGGGCGCATCAATTCAAGCGAACCTAGGCGTGGGATCAGGACACTCGGTGCGGGAAGTCCTAGCGACGACAGAGAAAGTTGTGGGACGGCCTGTTCCCCACACCGTGGGCCCCCGGCGCAATGGTGACCCGACCGAACTCGTGGCGGATACACGTAAAGCCGATGACTGCTTCGACTGGAATCCCAAGTATCGGAAACTCGAGACGATAATCGAAACGGCCGCCAACTGGGAAAAATCACGTAATTCACCCCTAGCAAGGGTTGCATCTCGCAAATGATCGATGACCCGTTCGACGGCAAAACACGTCGTCCGTATTACTTGCTCCCCTTTCCGGCGGTCCCGGTGCCATTCCTCTAACGCGGCAACCGAATCCGATGAAGTGGGACTAAGCCATTAACTTAAGTTAAACATCTTCCATGCGACGTTCCCGGCGCGGTTTCGGGCCTCGTCGCAAGCGGGTTTTCTTAGCCGTTATCTCACCATAAGCTGCGTTCGAACTGATAGGCGGCCCGGAGGCAAGAATGAGATCGAGACGGAATGCAATCATCGCCTGGTTGATGACGCTCATTCCTTTGACCGCCTGCCAAGCGGCGGATGACACTGGGATTGTGGTTCACGTCACCCCCGACAAAAACCTTGCCAAGCTGGTCGGCGACGCTGGCAACAATGCGAAATTCGTATTGGAACCCGGCGTCTATCGGGGTTACTCGCTCGAACCCAAGGATGGCCAACAATTTGTCGGCAAGAACGGCGCGATCCTAAACGGCGCAATGCTGTTGGAGAAGTGGACCCAGGAACGGCCGTTTTGGATTTTCGAAGGCCTGCCCAACCCGCTTCGGCCGCATGGCGATTGCCACGAAGATCATCCGGCTTGCCCGCATCGCGAGGATCTCTTCGTCGACAACAAGGTTTACAAGAGGGTCCTGAGCGTGGAGGACCTAAGTCCGGGAGCTTGGTACCGCGACGGGAACAAGGCGCTGCTTATCGAAGACCCGCGCGGCAAGCGTGTCGAAGTCAGCGTCGTCGGGCGCGCCTTCGGCGGCCGCGCCGCCGGCGTCACATTGCGCAACCTGATCGTCGAGAAATACGCATCGCAAGCGCAAGCCGGCGCGATCGATGCCCGCCACAGCACGAATTGGAAATTCGTCGACATAACCGCCCGTTGGAACCATGGCATTGGCCTTTTCATCGGCAATGGTACCCGGATCGAGAGAGGGCTGTTTACGGAGAATGGCCAGATGGGGCTTGGCGGGGTCGGCGACGATGTGGTCATCGACGGACCCGAAATTTCATACAACAATTACGCCGGGTTCCATTACGAGTGGGAATCCGGCGGTTTCAAATTCGTCAAGTCGCGCGGCATGATCGTTCGGAACGCGTGCGTGCACCACAACAACGGCGTCGGTATGTGGAACGATATCGACAATATCGACACGCTTTTCGAAAACAACAAGGTGTTCGACAATAACCGGATCGGTATTCTTCAGGAGATTTCCTACGCGGCGACGATCCGCAACAATATCGTCGCCCGTAACGCCAGCGACCGGGACGGCTGGATGTGGGGGTCGAATATCCTGGTCCAGAACAGCAAGAATGTCGAAGTCTACGGCAACATCGTGGAGGTCGCCCCCACCTTCGGGAACGGAATCGGCATCATTCACCAAAATCGGGGCGACGGCGAGCATGGCCGCTACGTCAGCCAAAACAACCGCATTTACAATAACCGCATAATCCATACGGGCGTTCACGGCCGCAGCGGGTTCGCGGTTGATTATGAACAGGAATGGTTTCGCGCGAACCACAACAATGTGTTCGACGCAAATACCTACGTCATACCGAATCCGAAGGCCAAGTATTGGCGGACGATCGACCATGTCGATACATGGGACGCCTTTCGAAAGTTGGGCATGGAACCAGGCGGCCGCATCATCGTGCGGCAGAGCGAGCCGATGGCTCTTTCCTGCACGAAGGGATAAAAAAACTGCGCCCGCGGGACTTTCCCACGGGCGCCTGGAAACCTTGCCTGGCCGGAAACCTAACCGACCGTGGCATCAATTGGTCCTACCTAATCAGCTCGCCATCTTGAGCAAGTGACCGACCAGGAACTGGCTGATGCCGTCCGGGAAACGGTGCGCATCCTTTAGAACCGAGTCGAAAGAGTTGAGGAAGTATTGAACATCTTCCTCGCTCATCGCATAGGGCGGATGCATGCGAAGCATGTTCTTTTGCCGGGCCGGCGCGGTGAGAATCCGATGCTTTTTCATCAGCTCCATCATCATCATGTGGCCCAGCAGCCCCTTACGGGCGAGCAAGTTACCGCTAAATTTCTGCGTGATGGCTTTCGGCGCCTGCATTTCGATGCCGATCAGCATTCCATGGCCGCGCACCGCAGCGATCATGCTGTACTTTTTCTGCAGTTCCTTCAGGCCATCGAGGAGCATTTGGCCGGTCGTCGACGCCTTTTCCAGCAGCCCGTCTTCTTCGATGATGTGAAGGGTCGCGAGGCCGGCGCCCATGGCGAAGTCATTTTCCATGAAGGTCGAGCGATGCACGAACACGCCCTGGCGATCGTAGGCCTGGGCATGCAGTTCGTCGCTCGCCAGGACTGCGCCAACCGGCACGACGCCTCCGCTCATCGCTTTTGAAACCAGCAGCAAATCCGGAACCACACCGAAGTAATCGGACGCGAACATCTTACCCGTACGGCCATAGCCGCAGAGGATTTCGTCGATGATGAATACGGTACCATGCTCGGTGCAGAGCGAACGTGCGCCGGCGAAATACTCATCCGACAACGGTTCCACCGTGGAACCTCGGATCGGCTCAACGATCAATGCCGCCACGTCGCCCTTCTTGATCTCCTCCTCCAGCCGGTTGAGATCGTTGCGCGGCAACTGAATACAGCCCGGCAGCATCGGACCCAGGCCCGCCGCCAAATCGATAGCCCCTTCGTCGGTCGAGGTCACGGACATCGCACCATAGCTATTGCCGTGATAATCACCATCGAGATAGATGATCCGCGGGCGGCCGGTGACCTTGCGGGCAAACTTCAACGCCGCTTCAACGGTCTCGGCGCCGGCATTGGTGAAAATCGACTTATTCAGGTCGGCCGGCGCTCGCTGGGCCAACGCCTCGGCCAATAACCCGGCCAAAAGATGCGGATTGCGATTGATGATACCGGGCGGACTGATGTCATACAGTTGCCGCATAACATCGAGCATGCGCGGATTGTTGCGCCCAAGCACGAACACGCCGCTGCCGGCATCGAGATCAAGATAGCGCTCGCCGTTCTCGTCAAACAAATGAGCCCCGCTCGCGCTCACGAAATGTTTGTCGAAACCAATGCGCTTAGCCGTATGGACCACCCAAGGGTTCACATACTGCTCGTAGAGGTCGAATTTCTCGAACCGTCGCGATTCGATCAAAGACGCAATATCAAAAGCCACCGAGACTCTCCCCGAACGTCAATTCAATTCACACAACAGCCCACCGCCGACCAGCTAAATCCACCGGAAGGCTTTGCGCCGGACCCTTCCCAATAATCGTGCTGCCTTTCTTGATAAGAACCACGTCGGTGCGGCCTCTATTTTCGAACGATGACATCGAATATTGGGTGCTCACTCGACAGTTCGGACGATCCCCAAACAGCCCATAGCGGCTTAATTTTTATAACATAGAGGACCGCCCCGCTGCGATGCACCATAAGTGGTATCTTTTCGGAGATAGCCGCCGCTCATCTGCCTGCACGCACCGCGCACCGGCGTGCGAAACATGAAGTGGATCATTAAGCCACATGGAACCGCGGCGAATTTCGCCGCCAGGCGCTAATGGTTAATCATCCGAAGAAAACCGTCGATGGATCGCGGAGCATTTCGACTGCGTCGCAACGCGAAGAAGGGCCGCTTTCTCCTAACGAGGTACAGCTTCATTGCCAATGTATCGATTCATCCGCATGACAAGATAGTGGTCGTCAGCGATCAACAAACGGACTAACACCTTTCAGCGAAACGCTAGCCTCACCCCCATAAAATGCACTTTTACGTGTAATTTATGGAAATAATACTACTTTTTAGGGCTACGTCTATCACCGAGAGCCTAATTGCCGGATCGATCGAGAATCACGATAGTGGGTCGGAAAGAGGCCATAAACACAATAGCTTAATTGATTTGTGATACGCCTACGCATCAATGGATCAGATTTCCCACATTACCGCAGCAATGACACTTATATAATCGGCCCGGAAGGCGGAGAAAAACTTCAAATGCGAATTTTAATGCTCAATAACAAATACCTCTTGCACGGCGGCGAAGAGGTCGTCTTCCAGAACGAAATCAAGTTGCTCCGCGGGTTCGGCTGCACGGTGGACACCTTCGTTCAAGACAATGAGCGGGTCGCCGAACTCGGAAAGTTAAAGACCAGCCTTCGCGCAATTTGGTCGTCGGAAAGCTACCAGCAGGTCCGCAAGATGCTGCAGGCGGAAAAATACGATGCGGTTCACGTGCACAATCATCTGCCGCTGCTATCGCCCTCGGTCTACTACGCCGCGCGGGCGGAAGGTGTTCCCGTGGTTCAAACACTTCACAACTACAGACTCATGTGCCCGGTCGGGACATTTTTCCGGAACGGCTCGGTCTGCGAGGATTGCCTGAACAAATTTGTCCCATGGAACGGCGTCTATCACGGTTGTTACCGCGACAGCCGCGGCGCCACCGCGGTGGTGGCGGCGATGTTGGGGCTGCACCGGGGCATCGGAACGTGGCGAAACCTGGTCGATGCCTATATCGTCCTATCGGAGTTCCAGCGACGCAAATTCATCGATGTCGGACTGCCTGAGGACAAGGTGTATCTCAAACCAAATTTCCTAGCCGAACCACCCGCAGCAAAACCGGGCGGCGGCGGCTATGCGATTTTCGTTGGCAGGATCTGCGAGGAAAAAGGTGTCCGGACGCTACTGAACGCTTGGCGCAAAATCGGATCGAAGCTGCCGCTCAAGATTTGCGGAACCGGGCCGCTTACCGAGGAAGTGGAACAGGCTGTCAAAGACATCGACGGCGTCGAGTATCTCGGCTTCCAAGAGCAGCCGCAGATTTACGAGCTTATTGGCAATGCGGACTGTATCGTACTGCCATCGCAATGGTACGAAGGGCAGCCGGTCGTCGTGATCGAAGCGCTTGCCCTCGGCACGCCTCTGGTCGTTTCGAAAATCGGGCCGATCCCGGAATTTATCGACGACAAAAAGTCGGGCCTTTTGTTCGATACCGGCGACGCAGACGATCTGGCGGCAAAAATCGAATGGTTGTTGGAGCACCGGGACAAACTTCCCGAAATGCGGGCCAACGCCCGTAACACGTTCGAGGAACGACATACGCCGGAACGCAATTTCGCAATATTCAAGGACATTTACCGGGCGGCGAAACGGCGGCGCGGCGACAGCAGTGACGTCGCGGCAAACACCGAGATCCAGCCCAAAGCAGAATCGTCCAACCTCTAACTCCGGGGCGACGGGAAACGAAATGACAACCGACATCAACAAGATCGCCCTATGGTGTTTGGGCGCCCTGCTGATGGGCTATGCTTTTCTGAGCAAAGGGTTCGCCTATCTCGGCGTGCCGCCGCTGTTCATCGGTGAGATTGCGCTGGCGGTCATACTGGCCGCCACATTGTTGGGCGGGCCCAACCTGCGTATTTTCCGGGCGCCGCTATGTTGGATACTTGTCATATTCCTGATGTGGCAAGTCGCAATGGTCTTTACCGGCCCACCGGCGAAAATCATGATCATCCTGCGGGACAGTGTGATTTGGGGGTATGCGATCTTTGCCTTTATCACCGCGGGGTTGCTGCTGCGGACGCAAAGTATCGGCAAGGCGGTGCAATGGTACGGTTGGTGGTTTCCGTGGTTTATCGTCTGGTCACCGATCGGATATTTCCTATTTGTCCGCATTCACGGAAGCGCGCCCGATCTCTCGGAGGTTCGAACCGACATCGGCCTCTTGTTCCTGAAGCCCGGCGACCTTGGCGTCCATCTCGCCGGTGCCGCGGCGTTTTTGGCCTTGGGCCTGCATCGAACGTTCCCGGCGCGCAGCTTGAAATTGCTTAACTATAAGGAACTGTTTTGGTGGTGTGCGCTGGCGGCCGGCGTTATCGCCATGGGGTCCCGGAACCGCGGCGGACTGTTGTCCGTGCTTGTCGCTGTAACCATCGTCTTCCTGCTCCGCCCGAACAACCGCCTCCGAAACTTCATCTTGCCGGCTGCGCTGGTTGGACTGATGTTCGTCGCTTTCGATGTTCGCATACCGATTGGCGGCGAGCGGGAAATTTCCGTGCAACAGATTGCCTCGAATATCGAGAGCATCTTCGTCGGCACGGAGCGCCGGGAACTGTCGGAAACATCCAGTTGGCGCATCAAGTGGTGGCAACAAATTCTCAACGATACCGTCTACGGGGAGAATTTTTGGACAGGCGTGGGTTACGGCGCCGACATTGCGAGCCGGCATGGATTTGCGGACCGGACCGGCAACCGAAGTCCGCATAACGGCCATCTGACGTTATTGGCGCGATCGGGTGTACCGGGGCTGGCTTTGTGGCTCATTTTGATCGGGGCTTTGTATATAAGTCTATTTCGCTGTTTCCTTCGGGCCCAACATGACGGCAACAAGGTCCGCGCGGATTTGAACATTTGGTTGATGGCGTATTTGTCCGCCTTTTTTATCAACACATCCGTCGACGTCTATTTGGAGGGGCCGCAAGGCGGTATCTGGTTCTGGTCGGTCGTCGGATTCACACTCGCTTTCGTCTATTCCCAAGAATTGCACAACAATCGGCGCATAGAACCGACAGCCGCGAATTATTCGGTTCGGCAATAGGCCGCACCGAATCTACAACCGCATAAAAAATTTATTGGCATGAACAGCGAGACACCGCCGGCACGACCCGCGCACAGCGGCAGAGGCCTTTACAGTAAGGCCCAAGCCCTGTTGCACCGGCATCGGCACATGAATTGGGCGATGCTCGATCAAGGCATGGTCAGCGGGTTCAATTTCATAACCGGCCTAATCTTGGCTCGCTATCTTGGCTTGGCAGAGTTTGGCCGATTTACCCTCGCTTGGATGACAATCGAATTCCTGCTCACCTTCCAGCAGTGCCTGATCGTCGCGCCGATGATGAGCATCGGTCCTAAAACCGATCCCACGCAACAACGCAAATATTTCGGAGCCGTCCTGGCGCAGCAAGGTCTATTCGCCGCCGCAAGCCTGTTGCTCTTTTTCGGCTGCATCATGCTGGCGCATTCGTTGCAGCCGGATTGGACGCTCGGCGAAATGATCCTGCCGCTGCTCGTGGCCGGTTTCGCGGTGCAGTTTCAAAACTATTTCCGCCGCTATCTGTTCACGAATGACCGTGGCAAGTTCGCGTTCCTAATTGACTTGATCCGATATCCCGGCCAGGCCGCGGTGTTGCTCGCCCTCATGCTCACGACATCGTTGGACGCCACCGATGCCCTCTGGGTTTATGCCGCCACATCGGGCGCGGCAGCGGCCATCGGCGTTCTGCTATTGGACAGGGTCGAGTGGGACTATGACCTGTTCCTCACCACCTTGCGACGGCACTGGGAGTTTGCGGAATGGTTCCTGCTGTCCGAGGTCATGCGATGGGGAACGATCAATCTCTTTTTCGCTGTCGCCGGCGCGGTTCTCGGGACCGTCGCGGTCGGCGCGATCCGCGCGGCCCAACTCGTCCTCGGCTTCTGCAATATCTTGATCTTCGGAATCGAAAACTTCGCCATCGTTCGTGCGTCCCAGCACTATCGCGAAGGCGGCGCATCGGCCTTGCTGACCTACATCAAGCGATTGACATTCTACGGTGGTTTGCTTGTCGGCGCGATCGCGCTCATCGCCGCCGTGGCGCCCGGCTTCTGGCTTAGCCTTATCAAATCCGAATATATGGATTATGGCTATATCGTAGTCTGGTGGTCGGCGCTGCACCTTGTGCTTTTCCTTGGCACGCCCTTGGACTTTGGTCTCAGAACGATCGAACGCACACGGACCATATTCTGGGCTTCCCTCGCGAGCGCAATCGTCTCCGTGATTTGCGTCTATCCCTTTATCAACTATTTTGGCATCACCGGTGCGATGGCCGGCATTCTACTGATCCAGATTGTCAAATTCCTGTTGCTGATCCACGGCTTCCGGCTCCGCCTAACGGAACTGACAGCAAGACCGGCGGCATAAACGCCGCCCTTCGTCGTCTCGGGGAAGGCTTGGCCTAGGCTGAACCCGGCATCGGGAGCTTAAGCTGTTCCTTCAGGTGATCGGAAAGACGGAGCGCCAGCGCCACGATCGTCATCGTCGGGAGATCGCTTCCTCCGGTCGTGAAGACCGAACTGCCGCCGATATAAAGATTTTCGATTCCATGCACGCGGCAGTTGGCATCCACGACGCCGCGCTTCGGATCGTCATGCATCCGTGTCGTTCCCATATGATGCCAGCCGATCAGCAGGTTCGACGGCCAATCGTTGTTGCTGTCGTCAACCATGGTGCCTGTAACCCGGCCGCGCCCGGACTTGGTGAGCTCTTCGTTGAAGATTTCCTGTCCGCGCCGCATCGTATATTTGTCCAGCTGGTTGAGTCGCCATTTGAGCTGGATGCGGTTCATGCCGAATTGATCCTTCTCCGGCCCAAGCGTCACACGGCTTTCCGGATCGGGCATCGGTTCGCAAAGATTCGCCATTTGCCGTTTCCCGATCATGCCCTGATGCTTCGATAGCCGCCCAATGACAACTGACGCCGTATTCGGGAAATCGGCGATCATGGTGCCGATGTTGCTCAGCCAGAAGGCAGGGGACGTATCGACGAACTGGTCCGGCAACGTCGTCTTGCGCATCGCCCGATAAACAGACTTGAGCGCTTCCGCGCCTTTCGATTCCTCGCCCTTGTAAACCGAAAGAATCCAGGCCTTGTAATTTAGCGTCCGCTCGGTCCGCTGCGTTTCCTCGGACAAGGCGATATTCGCCGCGATCGGCGAATGGAAGAACGTGTATTGGACATCGTACAGGTTGGTCGATGTCGCGGAGCCATTGAACTCTACATTGCCGGTCTCAAGGCGGGGGTGTTCCATGAAGAACCGCCCGACCAAGTCGTTCTGATTTCCCAACCCAGCCTTCTGTACGCCATTTGACGCCAGCAAGAGACGCGGGTTCTCTAACCCGCCGGACGCCAGAACGAATTTTTTCGCCGATACCTTGAACCTATTCTCGGCCGTGGTCGCAACGTCTACGCCGACAATGGACGCGGCGTCGTGGCTAGCTTTGATGTCCTGGACATTCGCGTGCAGATACACTTCGATATTGTCCGCGGCCTTAATGTCATCGCCATGCGCGACACCGAACCGCCGCTCCTTGCTGAGCTGCGAAATTTGACTGGTAATCCGACCCCCCGGCAGGTTGATGAGCGAGAGGTCTCTTTCCTCCATCTCATCCTTCCAGTCGTCCGGTTCGTACGTATTCGGGCCGACACTGCAGAGCGTGTGCGCGCGGTCGTAAAACGGGTCCAAGGTCTCTTTACCGAAGGGCCAGCCGCTATGCGGCACCCAGTCGCGGGCTTCGAAATCGATAGGATCGAACGGCCGACACCAGCCTCCCCAGCAATTCGTGCTGCCGCCGAAGTAACGGGATCGGATCGTATGAAGATCGCTGTACGGCAGTCCGGTGTTTTCGCCCTGATACAGAAGCTGATTGGCCAAATCTAAGGAAAGGCCGCCGCTTTCCAGCACAATTACCTTGAGCGGCAAGCCAATCATCTCGCGCGCAATGGTAATGCCCGCAGCGCCGGCGCCGATGATGCAAATTTCCGCTTCCAGCTCGGTTCCGTCCGGCAAATTTCGTGCGTCAACGAACATGCGGCAAGCCACCAGAGTTTTGATCCGGGATTGTCGATATATCAGCTGGCCGCCGCTGGAGCGTATCTGACGTTTCGTCTCTCATAATGCTGTCTTTGATAGTTGTCATGTCGAGTTGTGTGTATCGGCGACAATAATGGCGCGACCCTTAGTCCGGCACCTTTACCATGAAGAACCACGTTGCCCCGAGGTCTCTCTCCGAATTACCCAGCCGAATCATACCGATCGTAGTTCGCAAATGGTTGAAATTTAGTGTTTACTCGATCGAGATTATCGATCCCACCAACGCTTAGGCAGCAGCGCGCCCGCCAATCCCTTTGGGGCAACGCCGCACGGCCTTATATTACGGGGAAATGGGAAAAAATACCCTTAATTACGGTTGTTTAGACGCCCGCGTCACCATCGTCGAAACCGGAGAGATGGGGCATTTGCGCCCAGAAACCGCCACGCGCGTCGCGGCGCTATGGGCCGCCGAACGGCGCGAACGTGGTACATCGGTATTTAACGGTGAAATTTTTAGTGTCGACCGAACGTCATCCACCGAAATTTCGGGCAAATTCGTCGAATTCGCCCGGTTTTCGGCGCAACGCCGGGACCCCGCGCTATTCGACGAGTTGGCGATTCGCCCCTTGGCGGTCACCGGGCTGCTCCGGTCGCCGGATGGCATTGTGTTCGGCCGCCGCCAGCGCGGCAGCACGCAGGATCCCGGCCTTTGGGAACTGGTCCCATCCGGCTTTGTCGACCCCGGCGCGCGGCGGGCCGACGGCGCCCTTGCGCCGCAGATTCAGGTCCTGCGGGAATTGCGGGAAGAGGTTGGCCTTCGGCCGGACTTGATCTGCCAAGCCACGCCATTCTGCCTGATCGATGATCCGGAGACACGAATTGTCGATATCGGGGTCGCGCTGCAAACCACAGCAACCGGCCCGGAAATTCACGCAGCCTATGCGGGTATCAGCGACGACCAATATACGGAATTAGCGGTCGTCCCACGGCCGAGCCTCGTGGATTTTCTGACGCGCGACAGCCATCAGATTGCGGCGGTTTCGCGCCTTATCCTGGACCACGAAAACGAATGCTCGACCTAACCCCAAGGAAATTTTCAAATTTGTCGGAGAACGGCAGATATTACGCATGTTCTTCTTTCGCGAAAACGTGAATCTGTTAACAAATTCAATACCTTTATTCGAGATACACCTCTTTCGGATTGACCCGAAATTTCCTACGCTTCCCGAAAAGGAGTGTGGTGTCCCCAGATCTTTTGGCGTATCCGGATTGTGGAGGATTTATTTATGAAAGTACCATTTTATCTGCATTCGCTTGACGAAGGTCACGCCCGCAGTGTCGAAAAGGTTCTCGGAACGGCGTTTCTAACGTCCGGTGCGGTGGGCCGCGACGTCGAGGCCAAGCTGTGCGAGTTTTTTGGCGTCGACCATGCCCTGCTGACGAATAGTTGGACGAACGGCGCAATTGCGACGCTTCTGGCGCTGGATGTTGGGCCGGGCGATGAAGTTATTGTCCCGGCGATGACGTTCGTCGCAACGGCTAACGTCGTCGAACTGGTGGGCGCAAAGCCGGTGTTCGCAGACGTGGATCCGGGCTCGCTGCTCATGCGGGCCGAAGACGTCTCGGCGAAGCTCACGCCAAAGACCAAGGCCATAATCCCGGTCCATTTGTATGGGCAAATGTGCGACATCGCAGCGATGAAAGCTGTCCTGTCGCAACGGCCGGACATCGCGATCATCGAAGACGCGGCACACTGCTTCGAGGGTACGTTGCGCGGCGACACGCCGGGAACCCATTCCGACGCGGCGCTTTTCTCGTTCTACGCCACGAAAAATGTCACCTGCGGCGAAGGCGGCGCGATCATCACGAACCGCGCCGACTTGGCTGAGTTGCTCTCCCAGACTCGTTTGCACGGCATGTCGGCCGGCGCGATCGACCGGATGCGGCGCGGCAGCTATCGGCATTGGGACGTAGCCCGTCTGGGAACCAAGGCGAACTTGCCGGATCTGTTGGCCGCCCTGCTGCCGGACCAGGTGGATACGATCCGCGACCGGTTGGCGATCCGCGAGCGCATCGGGCAACGCTATCGCGACGCCATCACGGCAATGGGGATTCGGGTCCAGGAGACCGTTCCCGGTTGTGTCAATGCTTGGCATCTTATGCCGATCCATGTGCCGCCGGCGATCCGCGACGAAGTCATTGGCGTTCTCAACGCGGCCGAAATTGGCGTCACGGTGAACTACCGTTCGGTACCGAAACTGACCTACTACCGCGAGAAGTATGGCCTGACGGATTCCGACTTCCCGGTGAGTAGCGAGTGGGGCGAAGGCACGCTGAGCCTGCCGCTGTTCCCGAAACTATCGGAAACCGAACAGGATTACGTGATCCGCGTGCTCAACGAACAGGTCAAGCCGCTGATCGAAGAGCCTCGGCGAGGGGCCTACGGTTGAGGTTTAAAAAGGATTGGAGCACATAATGAAAACGATCGCTGTCACCGGCGCGGGTGGGTATATCGGATCGCGGCTCGTGGACCAGTTGGTCGATGCCGGGCACACGGTCCGCGCCATTGACCGGTTCTTCTTCGGTCAGTCGGCCCTGACCCCGCCGACCAACGGCCATGCCGGCCAGCTTGAGATCGTCCGCCGCGACATTCGCGATTTGGTTCCCGAGGACGTCGCCGGCTGCGCCATGG
This sequence comes from Alphaproteobacteria bacterium, assembly GCA_965228425.1. Lineage (GTDB taxonomy): Bacteria > Pseudomonadota > Alphaproteobacteria > UBA8366 > UBA8366 > JAJFJD01. Next base: position 4,252,569 of record OZ245815.1, read on the forward strand.
TCGTCGATCTCGCCGCCCTGTCCAACGACCCCTGCGGCGACCTCGATCCGGACATGACGCTCGGCATCAACCATCGCGGCCGCGTCCATGTCGCCCGCACCGCCCGCGACGCCGGCGTGCCCCGCTATGTCATGGCCAGCAGCTGCTCGGTCTACGGCGCCGGCGGTGACGGCCTGTGCGACGAGACCTCGCCGACCAATCCGCTCACCGTCTACGCCAAGTCGATGCTGATGGCGGAGGAAGACATCCTGCCCATGTCGTCGCACGACTTCTGCGTCACGGCCCTGCGCAACGCCACCGTCTTCGGCCTCTCGCCGCGCATGCGCTTCGACCTCGTGGTCAACATCATGACCCGCCATGCGGTCGAGAACAGCCGCCTCACCGTCCTCGGCGGCGGACAGCAATGGCGCCCCTTGGTCCATGTCGCCGATGTCGGCCGCGCGGTACAGGCCGTCTTCGAGGCGCCCCGCCAGGCGGTCAACGGCGAAGTCTTCAACATCGGGCACGAAAACGCCCGCGTCCTCGAGATCGCCTACAAGGTCCGCGAGGCCCTGCCCTTCCCGATCCAGGTCGATGTCATGCCCGAGGATGCTGACGCACGCGACTACCGCGTCGCCTTCGACAAGATCGAAGACCGCATCGCCTTCAGGCCCGGCATCACGATCGGCAGCGGCGTCATGGAAATATACGACGCCATGAAGTCCGGAAAGGTCGACACCGGACCGAAGACCGTAACCGTCGGATGGTACAAGCAAATCCTCGAAGCCAAAAACCTCATCGATACAGTCGAACTCGATAACAGACTGCTCTGAGGCAGTTGGCGACCGGCCCAGCGCGAACATCGGGGCGGTCGCCGGCATCGACCTGACGGCGTGGTTCAAGCAAGCGCAAGAGTCACTTCGCCAAACCGATTACGGAAACATATTTATCGTGCGCCGTTGCCCCTACAGATTCTTACTGTTAGGTGTACTCCAGATGCGTTAATTTCCTCAATTGAGCCGGCATTTGTTTTGATATTTAATATTTTTGGTGCGGTGTGGTTAAGGGCGATGGGGCGCATTATATTTCGTTCGGATTTCATACGAAATTCCGCCGCAAAGCGGTGGACGGTGAAGGGGGCCATCATAGGGGCCGCCTTTCTTGTTGTTTGGCCCGGCGCGAACGCAATTTCCGAGTCGTCGTCGCCACTTGTGGTTGCGCAAGCCGGTTCGTCCCTCGGGAAGGGCAGCCGTGAAGAAGTCCAGAATATCCAACGTCTGCTCAAACTGTTGTCCGGACGCTATCCGGCAAAATACGCTTCCGTAGACCCCCGGCGGGTGGACGGCGTGTTCGGCGACGATACCGCCGTCGCGATCAGTAACTTCCAAAAGGCCGCCGGCCTCACGTCGCCGCCGCGGAACAATGATCAACTGGTTTCGGAAATCCTCGCCGCATTAGCGCGCATATCCGCGTCCAAGCCGCCGTCAGGCACTGCAAGCAAACCGAAACCTGCGACCAGCGCCGCCTCGGCCAAGACACCGCCAGCCAATAAACCCACCGCTCCAAAGACATCGCCGCCCAAGGGGCCAGGGTCCACGGCGTCGCTGGGGCCGCGCGTGACAGCACCGAAATCGCCGGCGCCCGCCTCACCGGCTGCGCCCGTGAAGCCGCCGACCGTGGTGGCACCGACCGTGGTGGCGCCGACCGTGCCGAAAACGGCTGCCGCGCCGGAGCCCAAACCCGTAACGCCCGAAATCAAACCCAGCGCGCCGAAACCCGCACCGGCGAAAGCGCAGGCCAAAGCGCAGGCCACGCCTAGCAAGACGGCCGCGAAGCCACCTCCCGACACCCCTTCGGAGCAAGGGCGTCGGCTCTACTTCGTACAGGTCGCCTCGTTGCGCAGCTCGCAATCCGCGCGCCGCGAGTGGCGTCGCATCCGCGATGCCAACCGCGCGGCCCTGGGGGCCGAGAACGTCTATTTCGAGAAGGCGAATATCAAAGGCCGCGGCATCTTCTATCGTATTCTCGTAGGTCCGGTAAGGGACCGGGAAACCGCCGCGGTCCTGTGCTCACTGCTCAAGCGCAACGGACAAACATGCGTAACCACGCGACGGAACCTAAGTGCGATCAAGGATCCGAATGCCGTAATCCCCATGGATCCGAACAATCCTGATCAACGGTCCTGGCTCGATGATGACAAGAGACTTGCCGAAGGGGTTGGCGTGTCACGGCCCGCAAAGTCGCCGGTAGAAGCCCCGACAACATCCGAACGTCCGAAATCCGAACCATCCGCGGCCGGCAGCCCGCCGGTGGCCCAAACCGAAAATCCCTCGCCCCCCCCTCAGACCGCACAGAAACCTGTTCCGGAACCGACCAACTCTAAGCCATCCGCCTCGCCCTCAACCGAACAGTCTAAAGCGGAATCGGAACCGGAAAAGCGCAGTGATCCGGCGACCGAAAAGGAGGCGACGGACGAAAAGGCGGACGGCCGCAAAAAAGAAGAAACCGAGGAAGACCGCAAGATCGCCGTCGCGCCCCTACCGGTCGTCCCGGGGGCGCCGGCGGAGAAAACGGACCCGCCGGCCGATGGGGACACCACGGCCAAATCGCGCGCAAAAACACCGGAGCAAGCAACCGCGGCGGCGCCGGAAAAACCCACCGCGACCGCCGCTATCCCGACACCGCCGACCACGCCTACGAAATCGATCCCAGGATCGGCGGCGGACCCCGCTTCGTCGGTGCCGACCTCGCCAACCGCCCCGGACACGGAGAAATCAGCACCGGAGACGACGGAAACCCCCGAGAAATCGACGTCGCCGACGGACAGCCGGGACGTTGCCATCGCACGTCCCCCAACCGCGCCAACTGCCCCGAGCGTCACGGAACCCTCGGATACCGAGGCAAAGACGCCTTTGATCAACGTGAATATCAAGTTGGACAGTTGGGACAAGATCGCAATCCCCGCCGGTGTCGCCCTTCTGATCATCGCAGGCGTTGTGGTTTACGGCAGCCGCCGGCGCAAGCAGCGGTCGGCCTTCGCGCAAATCTTCGGGACTGACGATCTATCGCTGGATTTGGGCGCGAACGCCGCCGGCACAAGCGAGACGCTCGACACCCTCGAAGAGAACTTCAAGAGCGAACCCCTCCGCCGTGCGCGGCGAATCCGGGACGGATTCCTCCGAGATGTATTGGATGGCGAGCTCGGCGAGGTGACGCCGGATTACTCGGTCGAGTCGGCGATGCGCATCAACAGCGAATTGAAACACCTCTTGAGCGCCAAGCCGGACGACTACAAATCGATCTTCCTGAATTGGATGTTCCTGTCGGAGGTTGGCACGGCCCTGCATCAGAAAGACGTCATAGTCGACCAGCTGGACAGCGACATCGGCCGCGAGCTCACGCTGCTCCAGAACTATTTCAAGATCCATCTGCTGGAATTGGACGACCGCCATAATCTCCGGGAAAATCTGCCCGGTATCTTTTACTGCCTCCAACTACCCCCCCTGCGTCAGCGCGAAACGGCGGCGATATCGGTCGCCTAGGCATGTCACGGCCGGCTACCCAGCCCGAATTGTTCGAATAAAAACTACGCCTTTTCAAATAGTTCCCCATTTAAAAGCCTATAAATTTTATCGAAAATACAATCTATCTACCCCCAGTTCTTTACTACTATTGAGACGTTCTATAACCCCCAATTCACTTTGCGCCAGAAATCAAGGCGAATCATACTGACAATATAAAGGGTTACGGTGTTGTCGGGATGCGTCTGATCGCTTGTTTTCGGTCAGGGTCCGCATCTCAACCTTTCTAGTCCGTATGGGTGGCCAGTTCATTTTTCGAACTGGATGGGACGGAGTGGATCGCTAAATCGAAGAATACCGGCACGGCCCCATGGTGAAATTAGCCTTTCAATTAAAGGGCTTATAACGACGATGTCAAAATTAAGGGGGGAGAGCGTAGTGCCGCTAGATTCGGTCATCGCCAAAAGCTTTGTGGACTTCCGAGACCTCGCCCGCGATCTGCGCGAGCGCCGGTCCATTTGGCTCATAATGCTTCTGGCGGATGTGGTCGCGCTGGAACTCTGCGTTCTTCTCGGCTACTTGACGCGCCTGGCGCTCAGCCCAATTTGGCCCATCGCTATCAGCACCGATCAGTTCGGCGCCATCGCGCTCGGCGTGTTGGCCCTGCCGGTCGCGCTGCACTTCATGGGCATGTATCCCGGCTACGGCATCAGCCCGATCGTCCGGCTGCGCCAACGGGTCATGGCAAGTTTCGTCCTGTTCGGGGTACTTATCGCTTGGAATTACCTGGAGCGTAGCGAAGAACTGTCGCGCGGCATCTTGGTCGCATCGATGGCCTACGCGCTGATCCTGCCCTTCCTGATCGAAGCCGTGGCGCGAAAAATCCTCATCAAACTCAAGATGTGGGGACAGCCGACGATTGTTTTAGGGGCCGGCGACACGGGAACGAACATGATCGAGCTGCTTCAGCGCCGCCCGGAATTGGGCATGGTGCCAGTGGCGATGTTCGACGACGATTCGACAAAGTGGGGCAAGCAGGTTGGCGGCGTCGAGATTCTCGGACCTCTGGCCCATGCTGCGTCGCTCGACCAGTCGCGCATTCGGACCGCGATCCTCGCCATGCCGATGGACGACGGGCAACTGGCCACGGACGTCCTGGACAAACTTCGCTTCGAGAATGTCATCTTCGTGCCGCGCTTGTTCGGCGTGCAGAGCCTGTGGGTCTCGCCGATCGATCTCGATGGCGTTGTCGGCCTTCAGGTAACGAATAATCTCTCGCTGCCGCATAACTACGTGATCAAGCGTCTGCTCGACTATGCGGTATCGATCCCGGCCGCGATCCTGTCGCTGCCGGTCCTGCTGGTGTCCGCGTTGTGGATCATGCTGGTCGACGGTGCGCCGATCTTCTTCACGCAGGAGCGCCGCGGTTTCCGCGGAAAGACGATCAAGGTCCTGAAGCTGCGGACCATGTATCGTGACGCCGAACAACGGTTGGAAAAGCATCTCGCCGACAATCCGGAAGCCCGCGAAGAGTGGCAGCGGTTCTTCAAGTTGAAGAAGGACCCGCGCGTCCTGCCGGGCGTCGGCTCCTTCCTGCGCCGCACCAGCCTCGACGAACTGCCGCAAATCTTCAATGTCTTGCGCGGCGACATGTCCTTGGTCGGCCCGCGGCCGTTCCCGGAATATCAGCTGTGTCACTTCGATCAACGGTTCTGCGATTTCCGCGCCAGCGTACAGCCGGGTCTCACCGGTCTGTGGCAGGTCTCCGCGCGCAGCGACGGCGACCTCGCGGTGCAGGAGTCGCTGGACAGCTACTACATCCGGAACTGGTCGCTGTGGCTCGACCTCTACGTCTTGATGCGTACCATCGTGACGGTCGTCCGCGGAACCGGCGCCTACTAACCCGGCGTCGATCGGAAAACAAAAACCCCGGACGCCACAGCGTCCGGGGTTTTCCATTTCGTATTTCGAAGCGCTACTTCTTCTTGCGCGAAGGCACCGTGGATGCCACCGCCGGGCGACCTGCCACGGTCGCATACCACCGGCTGAGATTGGACAGGCTTTCCGGAATACGGATCTTCGCCACGCGCCCCAGATCGAAGCCGCAGATGGCGGTGATATCGGCGATCGAATAGGCCTCGCCCGCCATGTATTCCCGATCCTTTAGCTCTTCGTCCAACCAGGTCATCCGCTCCTCGATCGTCCGCTGACAAAGGTCGGCGAAATCGGGCACTTGCTCGATCCGGCCTTGCCAATAGGGATGGCCATGGCGGAAGGCAAAGGAGATGTTGCCGACGACCTCGAACTCCATGCGCCGGTTCCACATTTCCACGACCGCCTTGCCTTCGGCACCGGTTCCGAAGAGCGGCGGCTCGGGCTGCTGTTCCTCGAAGTATCGGCAGATCGCGACCGATTCGGCGATACAGGTGCCATCGTCGAGTTCAAGGACCGGCACGCGCGCCAGCGGATTCAACGCGACAAAGGCCGAATCGAAATTCTGTTTCGTAGCGAGATCGATTTCTACCGTCGGGACGTCAATGCCCTTTTCCGCAAGGAAAATCGCAACCCGGCGCGGGTTGGGGGCAACGCTGCTTGTGTGGAGTTTCATGCGACACCGTATCGGGTTGTTGGCGTGAATTCTGATCTGCGGCGCAGTTTAGCCGGACTAGCCGGGCGAGGTCGAATGCCGGCTAATGAACAATAGGTGTCCGCTCCACGTCCAGGACAGCAATCGTTCGATCGATCATCTTCTCCACGCTGAAATTCTCGACGATACGCGACCGAGCATCGGCGCGAAGGGCAACGGGGTCTTCAATCAGCCGGTCAATCAGGCGGCCGATACCGTCCGCAAGCGCTGCTGGATCCTCAGCGGGAACTATCTCGCCCGTATCGCCGATAATCTGGCGCGCATCGCCGACATCCGTCGCAACACAAGGCACACCGGCCGCCATGGACTCACCCAACACATTCGAGAATCCTTCACCGAAGGCGGAGGACAAACAAACAATATCCAATGCCGCCATAATCGCCGGCATATCGACGCGGGGTCCTAACCGGTAAGCGCGCTCCTGGAGTTGCCGTGCCTCCACGAGTGCATTCAAGGGCTTGTTGTCCTGCCCGGTACCGGCGCCGACAAGTAGAAAGGAAAATTCCTGTCCATGATCGGCCAGCCGACGCAATGCCGTCAGGAAAGTCGCGTGATCCTTCATGGGATCGAACCGCGCGGGCAAGCCGATCAGCAACTCCGACTCTTCAACGCCGAGCTCGGCCCGTATGGCGAACCTCTTTCCCACATCCGGCCGGAACCGCTCAACATCAATGCCGTTGGGAATAACGACGGCCCGCTTAGCCTGCATTCCCCGCTCGATCGCCGTCGTCAGCCCTCGTCGCGAATTGGAAATGATGCAATCCGCGAAACGCGACAGATGCGCTTCGACCCTGTAGCTCAGCCGCGCCATCCAGTCATAGCGATCAAGCTGCATGTCCGATGCGCGAATGCCGAAGATGATTTCAAGCCGGCCCACCGCCGGCCCCCGCGACAGGGCAACGATAATGTTTGCGGTCGGCAGATACCCATGGAGAATTTCCGGTCGCTCGGCCCGCAAACAACGGACGTAACGAAATGCAAATCCAAGGAAGTCCCAGCGGCCGCGTTTGGCGAGACTGACGTGCCGAACTCCCGCGCAGGTCATTTCCGCCGCAAATGTGCCGCCATCATAAAATGTGACGACGGTCACATCGTGACCGCGCTTCTGCAGCCCGACTGCAAGCGCGGTCAACTGCCGTTGCGCGCCGCCTAGATCCAGCGACCGGACGAGGAACATAATTTTCATTGGAGACGGTGGCGGATCGACTGACAGTTTAGTCCGTAAGTCGGCGGTGCCGGCTAACGTGCCTTCTGGAATACAAACTCGTTGCAGCCGTGCCCGTTGCGCGTCCGGAGTTTCCGGAGCACGTAACCCCGCTTCTTATAGAACTCGAAGATATCTTCGGGCGTGCTGGCCTCGAAGGGATATCCCCCGACCCAGTCAACGACGTCGCGCCACGGCGACATGCCGCGCTCGCGCGAATACTCCCGCCAAGCCCGAACGGGATGACCCAGCAACAGGTCGCGCAAAAAGGCTTTGCCCCACATACGCAGGAAACATGGCCATAGAACCAGAAAACGGAGGTAAGGAGGCAGGCTGACATAGGTCTTTTTGATCCACGCCCAGCGCCGCGTCGGCCCGCCTTGGTGATTGTAAATCGCGATGAAGAGCAGGCCGTTCTCGGCCACGAGAGAATCGACGTTTTCGAGCGCCTGCCACATCGCGCCCGTATGGTGGAGGACACCCCAGGAATAGACGATATCCCACTGTCCCAGCGTATCGAGGAAGTCGGTATCGAGCGCCGATCCAGCGCCGATAGTCCAATCCGGATCGTCGCGGCGATACCCGTCTCGCAAAGCCATCGCACATGCGACGGAATCCGGATCGACATCGAAAGACCGCACCGTCGCACCAAGCCGGCGCGCAACAAGCGAGAACAATCCACTTCCCGAACCAATATCCAGAAACCGTTTGCCGGAGAGATTGTCGAGCTCGAGCATCTCGACCAACGACTCTTCCGCCTTGTCTATCCGGTCGTCGTCTAGGTCATGGAGAAAGCGTTGCCAATTCTCGCCAAAGGCGAATGCGTCGACGGGCTTAGCCGTTTGCGCGTGTTCCGTCACGATGTAGTCCATCCGGCGTTGTCGACAAATCCGTTCACCGGTTTATCCGAAGCCGAGAGCAGCCCGCGGTAGAGATTTTCGTACCGGTCGACACAATCGTCGATCGCAAATAACGCGCATGCACGATCTCTGGCGGCGACCCCCAAGCGTTCGCGCAAATCGGCACTCTCGGCAAGTTCTCGAATCGCCGCCGCCAACGACTCGGGAGACCGCGGCGGCACCAAGCGTCCAACGTCATCATCGCCGATCGCTTCCCCGTTGCCGCCGACCGCTGTGGCAATCGTCGGGACACCGGCGACCAATGATTCGAGTACGGCATTGGAGAACCCTTCCTGATGCGACGCAAGGACAGAGATATCCGCCGCACAATAAAGGCCCTCGACATCATCGAAGTCACCCAAGAGGCGCACATTTGATCCGATGCCAAGCTCATCAGCGTAGTGTTCCAAGTCGGCCGCGATTCCGCTATCCCGACCGGCGCATAGCAAAACCCATTGCGGCGGTAATTCGGCAGCGATACGGGACAGCGCCGCGAACAAATCCCGGTGCCCTTTGTAGGGGATAAGATTTGCGACCGAGACCAATACCAACGCGTCATCTTCTATGCCCAAACGATGGCGCATGGAGCGCCGGTTCTGTCCGGTTCCGGGCGCATCGACCGGCACGCCGTTGTAGATCAGTCCGATGCGATCCCCGGGCACACCTTCTTCGGCGAGCTGCTCGATCACCGCGCGGGAGTTTCCCAATACGGCGTTCATGCCGCGGATGAGACGGCGTTCCACCCGGGCCAGCGCCGGATTGTCCGCTTGATAGTTGCGCAACGACCGGCGGCTCGCCAACACAAGCGGATGCCGAGCGAGCCCCGCCGCGACGCCGCCGATGACGGTCGCCATCGGCAAGAAACAATGGCAGATGTCCGGTTTCTCCCGCTTGATGATATTGCGCAGTCGGAAAATCTCAGTGGCATACACCGCCAAACCTCGAAACGGCGGCGGCAATCTGGTGACGAAGGGCTGGTCGCCAAGCGGAAAGTCAACCGTGATGCCGGCATCCCGAATGGGCTGCGCCATAACCCCTTCATCGCCGAGCGCATAAACACGCGGTGTGATCCCCCGCGCGAGAAGCCGCGGCAGAAGCAACGACAGATGCCGCTCCGTCCCGCCGGTTCCGAAACCGCACGCGACTACGAGCAGGGAAACCGGGTCTTTCCGATCCGAGGCGCTACCGTCCATTGTGCTCTGCCGCGGGAAATCCGAGCCGTTCGGCCAACGCCTCGAGACGTCCGTCCCGTTCCATCACGGCAGCGTAGAAGTCGAAATTCGCACTGGCGCGGCCATCCACGACGCGACGCAAGCGCATCACCGGAGGCATCGGTTCCGGCGTCCACCAAACAGGGTGAGTCAACACATGCAACCGCGGAAAGGGAGGCGCGGCCAGGACGTCCTCAAGCCGATCGTAGCGCCAAATCCCGTTCGAATCCGAGACGTATTTGTAGCCATCCTGATAGGATTTCGTACTGGAATTGAGCATGCCACAGATTTCTTCCGCACGATCGAGCCGTGACTGGTGCAGGACGTAGTTGTGGAAGGACATCGTGGTGACAGGCACGCCGGCAACCGCCTCGATGAGTTGCTTTTCGAGGCCGATGCGGTCGAGGATTTGGTCCTGTGACGCCGCCCCGGCCTCCAGGCCGACATCCATATCGAAATGCAAGCCGATTTCCTGACCCAATTCAGCAATTTGCCGGATAACGCCTGCGGTATCGGGCTCGAGGATGTTGTAATAGCGGCTGCTGGCCAGGACATGATAGGTGCACCGTAAACCGAGCGTCGCTTCCAACTTCGCAAAAGCCAGCGCGCGGTGCGGACTATAGTCGACGTCGTGCCGCCAAATCACGAACGGCACGTCCGGTGCAGCGCCATATGATACGAACTCATACTTCGACGCCGCGATCTGAAGCAAACGTCCATAGTTCGCTTCGGTAAAATCCTTCTCTTCGGCGTGCCTCTCGTCGGCGGACGAACGGGTCATCGGTATTGGGTGTCTCCTATTCTTCGACAAAAGCGCCAGAGCCAGCGCAGGCCTAGCTGCTACTGCCGGGTAAACGCTTCGCAGGATTGCCGAGTACCTTCGCACCGGAATCGACCGGACGCATCACAACGCTCCCCAACGCGATATGTGCATCGTCGCCGACCGAGATGTAGTCGATGATGGTCGCGTTCGGGCCGATCCAAACATCCGTGCCGATGGTCACGCTGCCGGACACGACAACGCCAGCAGCGATAAAGGTTCGAGCGCCGACGCTACAGTTATGCGCGATATGGACGTGATCGTCGGTCTTCACGTGGTCGCCGACCGTGGTTTCGTCGAGGGCCGCGCGCACCACGGTGCAGTTCGCACCGATCTCGACGCCATCGCCAATCCGGACCATCCCGATATGCGGAAAGGAAATCGGCGAGTTGTTGTCGTCTCGCACAAACCCGAAACCGCGTGCACCAATCGTCGTGTTGGGTTTGATAAGACACCCACTGCCAACCACCGTCCGCGCTTCGATGACCACGTTGGCGCCGATTGTTGTCCCGGATCCGATTTCCACATCGTCACCGATACATACGCCTGGGCCGAGCACGACGTCTTTTGCAAGTACGGCGGTGTCCGAAACGGTTGCCGTCTCATTGGCACGTGCCGGGTCAGGCTCGGCGAAAAATTTATTCAGTGTCTTACAAAACGCCAAGCGGGGATTCTCGCAGGGTACGACGGCACACTTCAGGTCCGAGGCGATCTCCGGTGTCGTGATGCAGAGAACCGTCGAAAGCTTATTCAGCGCAGCCGTCGCCGACGGATCGGCCTTGCTCAGAAACACGATTGTGCCCACTTCCGCCGAGGTCAACGACCGAGCGGCGGTGATTTCAATATCCGAACCGACTAACGAACTGCCGAGATAAGACGCAATCTTCGAAGCACGAATCATAGCAATGCTTCCGCCGTGTCGCCCTGCGCGGCTTGAAACTCCCACAAGCGCCGGAACGGTCCATCCGCTTGTATCAAGGACTCGAACTCTCCGGACTCCACGATACGGCCATCCTCGAACACCAGGATCCGGTCCGCCTTCCGCAGGGTCGACAGGCGGTGCGCGATCATGACGATCGTCACCTTACCGCGAAGCGTATCGATCGCCCGCAGAACCTGCTGTTCGCTTTCGGAATCCAGCGCACTGGTCGCTTCGTCGAGAATAATCAATCGCTTGTTCCCGTATAATGCCCTTGCGAGCCCGATCCGCTGGCGCTGCCCGCCCGACATGCGTACGCTCCGACCGCCGATTACCGTATCGTATCCGTCGGGAAATTTCCGGATGAACTCGTCCGCGTTTGCGAGAATCGCGGCCTGCTGGACTTCCGCAGCAACGACGTTGTTGGAACCCCACGCTATATTCTCCGCGACCGTCCCTTGCAGAAGCAGGGTCTCTTGCGCCACGTAGCCGATCTGTTGTCGCCACGCGCGCAGATCCAGCTTCTGAACGGCATTACCGTCAATCGCAGCCGTTCCTTGCACCGGCGCGACCAAACCGACGATCGAGTCGACAAATGTCGATTTTCCCGCACCCGATGGCCCGGTGAGACCGACGACCGAGCCGGCTGAAATATCGACCGATACGTCGGACAAGGCTGGCTGATCATCGTAGCGAACCGTCATGCCACGAATCGAGATGGCCGCAGGGGCCGCGGACGGCAGCGTTATGCCATCGGCCCGATGTTCCGCCGCCGCGATCGCGTTCTCGTATTCGCTCTGCGTTGACAACAACGCCGGTGCCGACAAGGCGAAGGATTGCCGAAGTTGTTGAAATGTCGAGAGTTGCACGTACAAGCGCAGGAAGACGTAAATCGAAACGATTATCGAAGCCACGCTGATCGTTGCGTATTTCAGCGCAAGCCAGACCCCCAGTCCCAACATCACATACCCGACGGACATGTATATCAGCATGACCACCGCGGGAATGACGCCGGCCGTAACATAGGTCTCGCGATACCGTTCGATAGCTTTCCGCATCACGGTCTGTGCGGTCGCTTCCGTCGCGGTCGCCTTAATGAGTTTGGCACTCACAAGAAATTCCTGGGCGTGGTGCAAGACCCGCTCCGAGACCGCCGTTACGTCCTCACCCACCCTACGACTCTTCCGGCTCAATGGCCGCGTTAGAAGAAATATAGCCATCCCAAAAACCGTCAGGAAGGCAACCATTTGCCATGCGGCGGCGAGTGAGATCGCAGCGTAAACCAATATAAACAAGGCCGAATTGATGAGTTGCAACGCCATGCTAAGCGCTGCGCTGATCCGCGAGGTTTCGCTTACGATAATATTCGCTTGCTGACTGGCTTCGGTCCGCATGAGATACGGCCAATCCGCCATGATCACCGTGTTGAAAAGACGGTGCCGCCAATCCGCCGTGTATTTGTTGGTACACACCACCTCGAACCAAGTCCGGGCGAAGGTCGCACAAACCTGTAGCACCAAAACACCGACCATGACCGCAAGCAACGGCTCCAACTCCGATGGTATCGACAGCGCCGCGAGAACCTGATCAACGGCATTGTTCAGGACATTCGCATCGCCGTCGCTGCCGAGCCCAAATTTGGACAGGAGCGGCAACAGCATGGTGAGACCGATACCTTCCAGTAACGACGCCGCGCACATCAAGACAACCAGCAGCGGAACGCGATAGCCGAGGGACCGGTAGCTGTCGCGCAATACGGCGCTAAACATGAACGTCCGATCTTTGGATTGGGGCGAACGATGGACTCATGAGTCCAGCATTTCGAATGCGCCGCCACGCCAACGGCTTCCGACAAAGGCGCCCTGTTGAATACGCTGCAGCGCCGCGGCGATCTGTCGTCCCCGGGCGGGCACGCTATGCCGGTCTTGAACCAATCTGCGGCCCGCATCGGCAATCGTCTGCGCGCGATCCATGTCAGCGGTCAGCCAAGCATGCGCATCGAGAATGCCGCCGCCGCTGCAAACTACCGCGTTTTCCTTATCGACGAATCCCAAATCCTCAAAACCGTTCGACCGCTCACACACCAGGACGCATCCGTTGGCCGGTATTTCGTAGTACTTGCGAATTGGCCAGTTGACGAAGCTGCCGCAGGTAAAACTGAATTTCGACTGTTGAAGCGCACGACGGAACGCCCATTGCAGCAATCTGATGGTGACATACTTGTTGTAGAGATTGACCCGCAGCTTCTGCGCGGCACCGAGGATATATCTGATCCAGTCACCGCTTCGCTCTATTCCTGATTTGTCCAAGGCCTGCCGCGCCAGGACGCGGGCGTCATAATCCGCGCCTAACACACTCCAATCAAAGCGGCGGGCGGCAATCCGGTTTTCATCGATTTCCGCTTCGGAAATGAACTGCGGGCACGAAATGATCTTCTCCGGCTGGCGTTTGAGAAACTCTAGATAATGATCATTGCAATGGCCAAATGCCATTAGGTTTACGCCACCCTCGATCATGCTTGCCGGGTCCAGATCAGCGGTCGAATCGATGAACTCGCCCCCCCAGGTTATGTAAAAATCACCAATGGATTCGATTGCTTCGATTCGTTGATTTGAAAAGTTGTAGTAGTCGGATTGCAGCAACGCGATGAGCCGCGTGCCATCATACTCGCGCATAAAATCCTGATAATCCCGGCCCATTCTGAGGAGGGAAGGATCGAATCTGCAGGCATGGTTCCGAAACCTTAAGTCCTGCCCCTTATCGAGGATGCTGAAATCCTCGATCGCCGTTTCATCGCACAGAATGAAATCGTAGGGTCCCTTTGCCGCAACGAACGCCGCTAATCCCTTGCTCAACTCATCCGGCCGCAGATAGCCGGGACCATAGAACGTCACATCCGCAATGTTGCGCAGGATATCGCACAACAGTTCCCTGGTCGGGTTTACGAATCCGACATCGAAGGTGAGATAGAGCACCGTCGGTTGCCCGGGCCGACCATCATCCATCGCGGGGTGAGTTTCGGAATCATTCATTGGCGCGAATACGAGCGGGTGGCGGGTTGCACTATCCGCCCAAGACCGCGGCCACCGTGGCGGCAATCCGCTCGGCGGCATGGCCGTCGCCGAACCACGCCGGCGGATCGCCTTCCGGAATGCAAGCATCGCGGCAATCCGCCGACAGGTCGGCCGGACGAAACCCTAACAAACGGTTCCAGCCGCTGCTGATCGTTTCCGGCCATTCCGTCTCTTCCCGCAACGTCAAGCAAGGCACGCCGAGCATGTAGGCCTCTTTTTGGACTCCTCCCGAGTCCGTCACCACGACGCGGGATTCTGCCTGCGCCCGCACGAACCGGCCATAAGACATCGGCGGCACGCAATGGAGTTCGGACTGGCCGTCCACAATCTCGTTCAATCCGGCACGCTCGAGACTCGACTTCGTCCTTGGGTGCATTGGAAACACCACCGGCATCGCCGTGGACAACTCCGCAATAGATTCCAGTAGCGATTCAAGAATTCCTGCGTCATCCGTACTCTCTGCACGGTGTAACGTCACCAGCGCATACCCCTTCGGCGCCAAGGTATCGATCAACGGGTCTTCGATCTCCCGGTCCCGGATCGCCAAGAGGGCGTCCATCATGACGTCGCCGACATTCGCTACGATGGGTTTCCCGGTCGGCCGCAAAGTACGGCATGCAGCCTGTGACAACAATCCGGCGTCAGCATCGGGACTGGCCACACCTTCCATTCGCAGATTTTCAACCGCCGATGCCGTCGGGCAAAACAGCAGACTAGAGACATGATCGGTCAGGCGGCGGTTGATCTCCTCCGGCATGGACGCTCGATAGCTGCGCAATCCCGCTTCGACGTGGATGACGGGAATTGCCATTTTCGCTGCGGCCAATGCCCCGGCAATCGTGCTGTTTGTATCGCCGTACACCAGGACCGCAGACGGTGCCTCTTCCTCCAACACCGCCTCAACATTTTCCAGGATCCTGCCGGTCATTCGGCCATGCGACCCACTTCCCACGCCCAAACTGTACGCCGGTTCCGGCAAATCCAATTCGCGAAAGAACGCGCCCGCCATGTCGTCGTCGTAGTGCTGGCCCGTGTCCACGAGGATTTCGTCGATACCGGCATTCTGGAAAGCCTTGCAGACCGGCGCCGCCTTGATGAACTGAGGGCGCGCGCCGACAATGCTGACAATCTTCACGGTTTCGTCCCGATTCCCGTCAAACTCAAATACAGATCGAGCTCGGCGGCTTTGCACCGTTGCGGTGCGTACTCTCGCCAATACAGTTCCTTCAGCCGACCGCCCATGGCGGCTGCTTGTGCCGAATCCGAAAGCATCCGCCCGATGGCATCGCGCCAAGCCTGCGGATCGTGAGGATCGACGGCGATGCCGCTCCGCTCGCTTTCAACCATTTCGGTATGCCACTCGACATTGCTTGTAACCACGGGTTTTCCGATACTCGCCGTTTCCAGCAACACAAATCCGGACATCGGAATCAACACCATCTCGGCCTGCCGCAAGAGCGTGTGAACCACGGCACTTGCCTGCCAACCCAGAAATTTGACGTTTGACTGTCCTGCAAATCGACGTTCACCCTCTTCCCGTAACGGTCCATCGCCGCAGAAACAGAAACACACTTCCCGACCGTCCGCTGTCTTGAGGTTCAAGCCCTCGACGGCATCGAAGAGAACGTCCGTGAACTTATACGGATTCAGAAATCCGACAATCGGCACGATTGCCGAACCCTGCGGTATCGATAGCTCGGCCAAAGTGGCTTCGTCATCGTCGACAACCTCTGAAACGGGCTTGCTCAACCACGGTATATGGGCGCATTTCGCGCCGCCCGCCCGACCGATGATGTTCTCCACATAGGTCTGCGTGAAGCGGTTGGGAACGATGATGCGGTGCGCAAGCTTCAGGACCAACCATTCCATTCCATAGGAGATGCGCCGGCTGTCATAGTTGTACGATCGGTTCCGCTCTTGCACGATTCGGTTGTCCCCGCCCAAGGACACAACGAACGGGCGGCCGCACAGCCGCGCGGCGACACCGCCAACAAGGCTACCCAAATACGGCAATCGACCCCGCACGAGATCGATCTTCTCGGTCCGGAACAACCGCATCGCATGACGCAAGGATCGAAAAAACCGGATTGGGCTGAGCCAAGCCGACGGATGATGAACAATCGTTATTCCATGTGGCGCGAAAAACCCGCTCAGCTCCAAATCGCGTTCGTGCGGCGTAAAGTGAAAAACCGACGCGTAGGCGCGATCCGGGTTAT
Source organism: Alphaproteobacteria bacterium (assembly GCA_965228425.1). Lineage (GTDB taxonomy): Bacteria > Pseudomonadota > Alphaproteobacteria > UBA8366 > UBA8366 > JAJFJD01. The sequence continues at coordinate 4,269,059 of OZ245815.1, forward strand.
AGATATCCGGCACATTGGCGATCACACCCTTCTTCTCCAAGTCCATCAAGCTGGAGTCCATGAAATTGGCAATTTTCAGGTTGCCGGTGCGCCCCAGTGACTCCGTCTCGGAGCCAGAACCGATATCCGCGGCAACGGTCATCATGGCAATGCCGCCGTCGATACCGCATCCCGCTTCGTCAAATCGTAGAGCCCATAGCTTCCGCTGCTCTCGATCAACGCCGTCTCGGACACCCGCAACTCCTCCGGCTTCGCATAACTGGTATCGAGCAACAACCGCGTAACGCCGTCGCGCACGTAGTGGCTCAGGTCGTGTTTCAATACGGGAAAGAATGCCTCGAGCCGGTCGTCGAAGACATCGCTATGCGTTCCCCAATAAACCGGCGTCCGCGTGCGATATGCCACGAGATCACATAGATGGACCGGCAGCGCCATCACACGCGCTTCATTGTCCGAGGCGATGCGGTCCAACAGTTGCTGAAGCTCGTCACTCTCGGACCCGGTACTGCCGTCCGCCGGCTGTCGCATGAGCCGCGCGATCAGGTAGTACTGCCGCAAGGTCAATACGGCGGCGACCGCAGCGGCGCCCCAAACGACCGGATTGCCGTCGCCCGAAACGGCGATCGCCGTGACGATCAAGCTTGGGGCGAAACCAAACTTGAAATATTGCCGGCCGAGACCGATTCCGCGCAGCGGCTTGACGAAGTGGATCAGGACTGCCGCTCCATAGACCGACGCGATCCATACCCAAAGAAATATGTATGCCGGCGATGCCGCGGCCCCCTCCAATGAAAGCGTCGCGAGAACCGGAAGAATGAAATAATTCTGATGAAGACCGTCTTTCAGATAGGCCAGCCACGACCGCGGCGTGTCATCCCGATAGAAATCCACGCGCGTGTGCCCGTCGCCGTAGACCGGGGACTGTCGGACGGCATGGGCACCGAGCTTGTCCCAATTCCGGTGCCAAAATCGGACGATAACCCAGTGCCCGCGCAGAACACGCCACGCCCCTTTCGGCCAAATTACGAAAGGAGCGACATAGAGCATTCCAAGCAGCGCCAACCAGATCCAAGAGCCGGTGACGGCACTGAGGGCCGGCAACGTGAACCAAAGCTGTTGGACCGTGAGTTTATGGCTGAAGAAAGTTCCGACCGCGACCGCACCGGCGCCGACCAACCAGTACGGGTTTTGCATCGCAGCGAATCCGGCGAGCATCAAGAGGTTGGCCAGAAGAAGACCGATGGGGCGGACGTTTAGACTGGCAAACTCCGTCACCAATCCTGCGATAGCCGCATAGAAGATCGCGACCGCACATGCAACCAAGGCGGAGGCCCCGAACCAGACGGCCGCCGCATAAATGAGCAAGGCTGAAACAAGATCGATCAGGTGATTTACGGCCCAATAGCGTTTCTCGAGCCAGCCCTTCGGCATCAGCGCACAGAGAACCAGAAAGCCCGGCGGATACCACTGATCTTGATCCTCCAGCATGAAGACCGGCGGCAGCCGAATGGGTAACCGCTTTCGTTCGCGCAGGCATTCCGCATTGAGGAGAATGTTGAAGGCATCGCATCCTTGGAACCGACGGGGCCAAATCGGATAAAGCCGAATCGCAAGAAAAAGCGGAACAAGCATGGACACCGCAATTAGGTGTGTCCAGGCGCCAGGGAATTCATCGGACAGCGGCACGATGTGGTTGTTCCGGCTCGACCCGACTAGAGACTCTGACCTGGCACGTCCGAAATGCCACCCAACAGATCTTCGAGAAAATCTCGTTCCGGAAAATTGATCAGCACGCCGCGTTCCCGGCCGGAGAAGACGAAGATGCTTCCCGCCGCGGCGGCAGACGCGCCGGCGTCCCGGATGGGATGTAGGATCTCCACCCGCTCCCCGGCTCCCCCGCAGGCGACAACGGGAATTGTCGTCGCTTCGGTCACTTCTCTGATGAGGTCCAAATCATAACCGTTCATTTCACCGTCACGATCAATCGACTGCAGCAGAATTTCGCCGGCGCCGGCGCTTTCCAGTTGGCGTGCCCGTTCGCCGGGGGCGATCCCTAGCTTGCGTTTTGCGTTGGTCGCGCGGACTTCGTAACCACCCAACAGTTTGCGCTTGGCATCGACGCTACCGACAATGCACTGGCTGCCGAAGGTCGCCGCCGCATCGGCCACAAGGTCGATATTCTCAGCGGCTGAATGGCCGATGACCACTTTCTCTACGCCGGATAGGATGATGCGCTCGATATCATCCGTTGACCGAATTCCGCCGCCGTAAGTCAGTGGGACCCAGCATTCCCCAGCAACGCTTTCGATCAAATCGAAATCCGGGCCGCGCCCGGAGACCGTAGCGCCAATGTCTAACAGGACGATTTCATCAACCTCGAACTGATTGAAGAGGTTGATAACATTGACCGGATCGCCCAGATACGTCCGCTTGCCGAAACGCCGCGTCTTGACCATTCCGCCCTCTTCGATCAGCAGGCAGGGTATGACGCGAGGGATTAGCATGCGGATGATTTGTTGCGGCTTCGGGAGCGGAACGATTAGCTCTCGTTTGCAACAGCCGCCTTTTTTATTTCAGGGTCGGATCGAAAAGCCAAATCAAGGACTCGTCGTTTCAGCTCTGGCTTGTCGTCCAGGAGAAGTGCCTCATCACCGAATTTCGCGACATACCTGCGAACGTTGTCCGAAATTTGTTCGATTGGCCCGCAAACGCCACCGGTATACTGAATGTCGCCGACCTGGACGAACCAGTCTTGCGGTGCGTCGCGATTGATGACCGTAAGAAACCGTTTCGCAACCTCCCCCGGGCGGAGTCGCAGGAAATAGTCGCCGGCTCGGCGCCCGGCCTCTTCCCTCACAATTTCATCCACAAGCAAATCACGAACCGTATCGACGAGCAGATCCGGATGTTGGAATATCGTCGGAACCGTCGCGTCCGGCGGGAGCAGCCGATCCAATTCATCGGTTCCATACCCGCACACAACGACTGGTTTACCAAATGCACATGCCTCTACCGCAAGAACGCCGGCGTGTGAATCGCTATAGAGTTCATCTATCACCAAGTCACACTTGGCTAACTCCACCATTACCTCGCCATGCGGCCGCCCGGTGATTTCCACATACTCAATCGGGAAACCTTCGCCGCTCAGTGTTTCGATCGCAGCCCGTATTCGATCGCTTCCCTTAAGGGCAGGCATTGAGGGAGCGTGCAAAACTCGAAACCCATCGCCTTTCGATTTGCCCGTATCGGCTTTCAGGTAATCGTAGCCCGGCTTCAGCTTTGGCAGGTCAACGGTATTGCCGATCATCTGGGCAATACAGATCGCTCCCGTGTGAAACTGCGAAGACAACGGATTGGCGATGACAAAATCGGCAAGATGTTCGACCTTCTTCAGGTTTGTGTGGATACGCTGCGTCATTTCGTGTAGCGCATCCAATTCATCATCATTGCATGTAGTGCCGGCTAGATAGGGAGGGCGTGAGTCGCTACCAACGAAAAAGAAAACGATCGTTTTCCGGAAAAACCGCAAGACCTTGATATCGAATGCATTGGCATAGATAGAGTCCCCGGATTTAAGAATCACCGCGTCGATTTTTAGTACCATCCAACACAGCAGCAAAACCTGAGATACGATCACGTTTGCGGTCGCCGATAGCCGTCTCAGCGACAAGCGAGGAAATTCGCGGGTCGACCAGAAATGTTTGTAGGCGCGGTAATAATACCTAGGCGTCAACGGCAATTGGTCTGCCGACCAGCCCGTAGAGGCCGCGGCCCCCCGGTGAAGAAGATGTGCTTCGCATCCGATATCGCGAAGGCCTGTCAGAACACTGGAGAAATACGAACAGTGATCGAGATAACCGATGAATATCCTTTTTTTCTTTTCCATGGCGGGGCCAGTACAAACGAAAGATTTGTACGTCAGTCTTCGCCGAACTGTTTCGGAAAGCAGAACTTCATATAGAAGCTTTGCGGTACCTTTCCCGATTTCACCAACATCGCGAAAAGTGGTCGCAATCGCTCGAAGGTCTTCTTGTAGTTGGGATAATCATGCCAATACTTTTTCGGCATTTGCATAGCCTGTTCTAAACTTTCTTCTGAGAATCCCAGCCGCTTTCGCACCATATCAAGCAAGTCATCGGGACAGTCGACATCTTCCCGCAGTTCCGCCAGCGCGACCTCGCGCGGCATTTGTCCGGATCGAACCGTCGCCGCGTGGCCCAAATGCCGCAAGTCGGCGTTCCATCGGCGCGGCAGAAAATATAGATGCACGAATGCCGTGTAGCGGTTCTCAAGATGATGCCCGCCATACCACTCCCATCCGTATTTTTCGGCCAGCATCCGTTTAACCTGCTCCTTGTCATAATCCATATAATACAGCGGACGGACGCGCTGAATCCCCCGGAGAGCGGTCCAACGTATGAACTGGGCGATCGACATATTGGGATAGGTCTTCATCGGTAATCGACCGAATTGCTTATGGACAGACCCGATGTACCGTCCATCCATGTAAATCCAATCAAGCGGCGCGATGCCTTCCGTCCGAAAGGAATGCCCCTCAATGATATATTTTATTCCGTGTTTCTCAGCCGTTTGGTAAAGCACCGACGCAAGGCCAAGATCCGTCGGCGCATCAATGTCTTTCACTCCCGACAGTATGAATGACCGCAAAATGTCATCATATTCCCGGTTGTCGACGACATAGGTGTGGAGATCAACATTCAGCCGCTCGAGCACATTGTAGATATTCTGGGTTGAAACCGGCGAGTTCCAGGTATTGTCGAAGTGCACCGCAAGCGGCCGAAGCCCCAACTCCACCATCCGAACGATCAAGTAAGATGAGTCACATCCACCGCTAACACCCACCACACAATCGTACTTACGGCCGCGAGCTTCCTTTTTCACTTTCGCGGCAAATGAGTCCAGCCATGCCTGCCCTTCAGCTCCAGTCGGATACTCGGCATTTAGTTGATCGTGGATATGGCAGTAGTTACAGACTCCATCGAAGTCGAATTCGATCCGCGGGACCATCTCATCGTAAGTACACCGTGTGCACGTTTTGAGATTTTCCTGCGACACCTGCACGCTCATCGTGTTGCCACCACAAGCGACACCGCAGGAAGACCACCGATACGGATTAGCGCCTCCCCGCCGTTGCTCCCATTGGTCATACAGAATCCGATCGCGCGATTTTGTCGATCAACCCGTGTCGCCATCAGTACGCCATCCATAAGACGACCCTGAATATCAGAGGAACAATTCGCATACGCCAAACCCTGTCCCGCCATATCCATTCCCGTTGTAAAAAACCAGATGTCGGCTTTGCACCTCTATATGCGCCGCATAGCAAAGTTCCTCATTCTCCCAGGAATCCTTGCCCAACGATCCCGTGTCGATGGGTATCCGGCGCCAAGACTTCACTCCATCTTTAACCGCACAACCAATTTCATACCGTCCGCGATCGGAACTAAACAGTTGATAGCGGAGGCCGTCCGCCCCCTCGAAAATCCACGGACGACACACCGCGGCTTCACCGTCAATCAAGTCAAGCGCCCGGGCATTGTCAGTCTTCCAAAGAATGCCATCGTCAGACACGGCACGGCACAAGACATGATGCATCGGTGAATATGTTTCTCCGCGGTGACTTCCATACAGCATTTCCCACGTATCATGGGTTCTGAAGACGAAGGGATAGCTCAATGAGTACGGGTCGTGCGGATTGCGATCGATCAGCGGTCCAGGAAACAACCGTTCAAAATTCTCGCCGCGCCCATCTCTGCTGACCGCCACGCCAATCGCGTTGCGAAAGGGTACGGACACGCCTCGATTCCAGCCCATGTAGTACAAATAGAGACCATCTTCACCGGCTACGAAATTGCCAATGGCAACACCGCTGTCGTCGAATGCACCGGCCTCTCCCGGCCCCAAAATCGGCGTTTTTGAAATCTGCAATATCTTGGTCGGATCCGACGCCGATACATCGCACCAACCGACATGTCCACGGGCATCTACATCACGCGAAACGAAGAATACTCTGATCGTTTTGTCGTTTACGCGGAAAGGCGTTGGATAGGCAGCATGCGAAGCCATCCACGGCGCAAACTTTTCCGGCGGCAGTACCCGACCGATCTTGACGAGTCGCATGGTGCGTCAGAAGCCGCGCAACCGATTGCTTGGCACACGAGAAAGTTCCGCCGGCTTCGCCGACAATACGGATTTATCCGCAACGTCGTTGGTAATAAGGCTACCGGAACCGATCACGCACGCTTTGCCGATTACAACTGAATCATTCACGGTGCTGTTGACCCCAAGGAATGTCTGCTCTCCGACCACGACGGCGCCGGAAATGACCACATGGGACGTAACGAAGCAGTAGTCGCCGAGCACGGAATGATGCCCGATATGATTGCCGCTCCAGAGCGTAACGCCGTTACCGATACGAGCAAACGGCTGGATCGTGTTGTCTTCGAGAATGAAACAGTTGAAACCATGGACCAACGTGGAAAACGTCGTCGCCCGCGATGAAACGTAACTCGGCAACGAGTATCCTTTTGCGCGCGCCTCTTCGCATTTCAAACGACGGTTCGCATTTACCTTCGAATAACTCAACGCGACAAAGAGATCGTATTCCTCCGCCGGCCGTTTTTTTTCGATGTCTTCAAACGGCTCAACCGGTAAGCCAAACATGGATTCGTCTTTGATGTATTGGCCGTCCATCGTCAGCGCAGCAACCTCATAGTCACTATCGCTTTCAAAATAATATTTCGTAAGTTCAATGAGATCGGGATCGCCACCGAAGAGTATCAACGGTTTCTTATCGGACATCGTCATCGCCACGCCGAACCACTATTGGATCCTTTCCTTGATCCTTTCGGACAATCATCGTCCACTCAAAAAACGGCATGTCATGATACAGCGTCACCTGCCGCGAATATTGCGACAGACAATGCTCCAGCCAAATTCCAGGACTTGCATAGTAGAGATCATCCACTTTCCAATCGACCTTGTCGGTCATCATGTTGAAAGCAAACCCGCACCGGGACACAGCATTCATATTGTCCAAAACCGTCTTTACGAGTTCCGTCCAAGCGCTTTCACTTTGGCCCAACGACACATTGAATATTCCAGACGCAAAGGCGTAGTCGACCTCTCGGTCGATCCTGTCGCCGACAAGAAATTCCACGCCATCCGCGCGAGCGGTTCGCTCCCGTGCGGATTTAACCATTGCCGAGGAGACATCGTAGCCAATGTATCGGCCCAGGGGCACGCCGCTTTCTTTCAGGAAGGCGTATAACGCCGCATAGCCGCAACCGATGTCGGCAACATCGACCGGTGCCGTCCCTTCCGGTATCACCCTCGCGAGATATTCGAATCTGATGTCCTGATCTCGCTTGCTTTTCCAGTTCACACCGGACGCCACCGGACCGTATTCGGTTATCGCATCCGAGTAGAATTTCTCAACTTTTCCCAGCAATGGGTCGATCTTGGGCATATCGATTAGCAGCAAATTTTCCTTAGAAGGGATAAAGGAAATACCCATCATATCCACGGGTGCCGTTTTCCTGCGCATAGCGCCGGACGTCTTCCAACCCGCCGGTGTCGATGACATAGTAGGTATAGTCGATGTTTTGTCCGTTCCAGCTCTCTTTGAACGCGCGTACACCTGTCAGGTTGGTCCCGGAACCGCCGAAGTTCCATGACTTGAACCCATCCGCGGCGCAATCAAGCATGCTCTCAAAAATCACCGCGGTAAGCGGCTGGACGTTTCGGTGTTCCAGGTCGAACGCGGGTGTCAGATACTCGACCCACTCTCGCCAGCCACATACAAAAAGTGCCGCGATAGCTTCGCCATCCCGCCGCCCGAGATAGAGACGCCCTTCCACCGAATCTTCTGCTAGCCCGGATATTAGTCCGTCAAAGAATTCGCGTGATTTCGGCTGAACACCCATCGCCTGCATCTGCGCCTCGTGCCACATAAGCAACAGCGATACCGCGTCCTCGGATTCGTCCCGCTCGACGGTAATTCCGCTTTTCCAACATTTGCGACGAAGGTTCGATCGGGTGAGGCCTGATAGGCTCTCGTAGAGTGATTCTTTGTCGTCCATCCCATCTAGAGATTTGACATGCGCGACTCTGGCGGACTCCGCCGCGATAGCCACCCGGCCTGCATATCGGCTTCGATACTCATCCTTCAACGGATGGATTACGTTGAGGCTCATGACCTTCTCGCTGCGAAGATAGTCGACCGCGGTCCCGAGCGTTGCATCAAATGCTCCCGGCGACTTCGCTAGGATTCCGCCATGGGATCCAAAATACGGGCTTGAGTTCGCAATGAACCCGGCCGGACCTTGCTTCGAAAATATCGGCATCCATCCGACAATGTCCCCAACGGTATCGCGCGTAACGACGGAAACAACCGAGCTTTCAGTCTCGCGTTCGATAATCTTTCGCCATGTTCCGGTATGGTAGAGTTGGGCAGCATCGTGAGACTCGATAAAGGCGCGGACATCCGATTCGTCAGAAGACGCACCTGATGTCACATCCGATTTCAAAGCCCTTCCTCAAGCTGCAAATCACCGGGCATAGAAGCTGCGGTCAGCTCAACCACGTGCGACCGCCAAACGCAATTTTTCCACCACCATGTCGACGTCATCTTCCGTCATTCCATTTATCAACGGTAGCGTCAGGGACTGCCGCTCCGCATTGAATGAGTTCGGCAATGAACCGGGGTGATACCCAAATCGAGAGAATGCCGGGTGCGCGTGCATCGCATATGTACCAAGCGTCGTCTCAATGCCATCTTCCTTGAGCAGTGCAATGACTCGATCCCGGGCAACCCTATCCGCCAACAGAATGACGAAAGATTGGAAGGATAACTCTTGACTGGTGCCGCTGAGAGGAACAGACACGAAGTTCAGCGCCTCCAGCCTCTGCAAATACAACTGCGCCACACGCCGGCGCTCGTCAACGACAGCGTCGATGCGCTTGAGTTGCGCCAAGCCAAGAGCCGCCTGCACTTCGCTCATACGGTAGTTGAAACCGTTCTCGACGAACTGCATCGTACCATCCACGACCTTACTACCGTGGTTCCGGAGAATGCTAAGGGTCGCATGCAGATGATCGTCATTCGTCGTAATCATACCCCCTTCACCGGTTGTCAGAATCTTACGGGGATGAAAGCTAAAGGCCGCCGCCCCTCCAACCGCGCCACAGCGCAATCCGTTAGAATTTGAGGTCACCGCGCAAGCGGCATCTTCGAGAACCCAGAGACCTGTATCGGCGGCAAATCGCTCTATCTCAGTCGCTGAAACCGGTTGACCGAATGGATGAATGATCATGATCGCCTTGGTCCGGGACGTCACCTTCGCCCGCGCGTCATCCAAGTCCAGTTCGAAGCGGCCCGGCTCACAATCAACAAGGACCGGTGTGGCTCCGGTCTGTATGATCGCGTTTCCGGATGCCGGGAACGTGAAATCAGAAACAAGGACTTCGTCACTCGGCCCGATGCCATATGACACGAGACACATATGAAGCGCCGTCGTCGCCGAGGTTGTGGTAACCGCGTGCTTTACCCCAATGTAGGCAGCAAACTCGCGTTCGAAGGCGGCGACATAGGGACCGGACGTAAGGCGACCGGAATCGAGGATGGCCTTAATGTCGTCCGCGACTTCGTCGAAGGAAATATCAGGCTTGATCAACGGGATCATCGACGGTTCCGGCTCCTATACCACTCGACAGTTTTCGTTAGCCCGTCCTCCAGAGTCGTCGGCGCGACATCGCCGATCAACGCCTTTGCCTTATCGACGCCCGCCAGGTGCCGCCGGACATCGGCGGTCCGGCCGGGCTGCCAATCGATTTCGCCGTCATAGCCGAGCGCCTCGCTGATGCCCTCGACAATCGCCTTGATCGTGGTCTCCCGGCCGCTCGCGAGATTGAAAACACCGCCCCGGGCATCCTCGCTTTTCGCGAAACGCATCAGCCCGTCCACGGTATCCTGTACATACACGAAATCGCGCGTCTGCAATCCGTCGCCCTGGATGACGGGTTTGCCGCCGTTGAGAATGCGCTTGATCGTGAGCGGCACGATCGCCGCCAACGCGCCGTCGTTCTGCCGTGGACCATAGTTGTTGAAGGGCCGAACCGTCGTGACGTTGATGTCGTACTGATTGACGTAAGACGCGAGCGCCAGGTCGGCCGCCGCCTTTCCCGCCGCATACGTCGTTTCCGCCAGCATGGGATGGTCCTCGTCCATCGGCGTCCGCACGGCGGATCCATAAACCTCGGATGTCGAGACGTGGACAAGCCGGTCATAGGCGCCGCCCCGCAGCAGGTCCGCGAGGATCAAGGCGATATCGAGATTGACGCTGCAAGCGCCAGCGGGATTGAAAAATGAATAGAGCAATGCCTTGGTCGCCAAGTTGAATACGATATCCGGCTTCTCGGCATCAATGACCGCTTCCATGGCCGTTCGTTCGCCGGCGTCTTCGCGGTAGAGCTGGAATCGGTCCTGTTGCTCGGCCGCGGAATCGATATTTTCCATCTTGCCGAGAAAAAAATTGTCGACGACGGCAACGCGCGCGCAGCCCGCGGCCAACAGAGCATCCACCAGATGGCTTCCGACGAAACCCGCGCCGCCGGTCACGACGGCACGCATGCCCGAAAAATCCGGTCGTTGGGACATCGCCATTGTGATCACCCTTCTTGGAGACAGTCTTGTATGAGGCGGACGAGGCGCAACACGGCCAATCCATCTTGGCCAGGCGTAATTGGCGGCACGTCCTCCATAATAACTTGCACGAAGTGGCCCAACTCCATTTGTAACGGCTCCGTCCGACGAACGTGAACACGTTCCATAGCAATATCGAGGGCATAATCGCCAAACCCGGACACGCCCTCCTTTGGGACCTTTATCGTATCCTGATGATAAACTTCGATACTTTGGTCGATGTAATCGACATCGATGAAACCGACGTCGGTCGTCACGGTCAGCTTCCGCACCGTGTTCTGCGTAATCCGGCTAGCCGTGAGGCAGGCAACCGAGTCGTTGGCAAAGCGCAACAATGCGATCACGTGATCGCCGCCAGGCGACCCGAAGGTGTGCACCGCTTGCGCCTCCACGGAGACGACCTCTTCTTTGACCAAGGCCATCACGATGTCCAGGTCATGAACCATCAGGTCAGCGACCACATCGACATCGGTAATTCGTTTGCCGACGGAACTAAGCCGCCGGGCATCGATCGCCTGGACCGTCTGATTACCGTCAAGCAGCAGCGCCAATTGCTGTACGGCCGGATTGAACCGCTCGATATGGCCGACCAACAGCTTTGCGTTCGAGGCGCCAGCGGCAGCGATCAGTTCGGAACATTCCTGCTCCGTCGCAGCCAGCGGTTTTTCGATCAGACAATGGATGCCGGCTTCCAACATCCGTAGCCCGACGTCCCGATGCGTCGATGTCGGCGAGCAGATGCTGACCGCATCCACCTGATCGGCAACCTCGTCCAGTGTCGCCAACGGACCGCAATCGAACTGTTCAGCCGCCGCCGCAAGGACCGCGGCATCAAGGTCATAGACACCGACCAAATCGACATTCTTAAGCATTCCATAAACGCGGAGATGGTTGCGCCCCATATTGCCGGCACCGATGACCGCAACTCGTACCGGTCCCTTCGCCGCACCCGCCGATTTCTGCCCTTTGGTCATCCCGTCACGACCCTTGTATTTTCTTATCGTTGAGGCGGTCTGGATCCGGCAGACCATCGGCCGGTGGAACGTGCAGCCGGTGCCCGGCCACGGTGACATAGTCAACCACACGCGCTGGGCAACCGAGGACCAAGGCATGCGGCGGCACGTCCGCCGTTACGACCGCTCCGGCACCGACCATGCAATGCCGGCCCAAGGTGACGCCGCAAACGATCGTCGAATTCGCGCCGACGCTAGCCCCATCCTCCACAATCGTTTCCGTGATTTCCCAATCCTCTGCATGGGCTCTCGGCCGAAGATCGTTTGTGAATGTCGCATTCGGCCCGACGAAAACGTCGTTGCCGATCGTTACCCCGTGATACACGGAGACACCATTTTGAATCTTGCAGCGGTCGCCGATCCGCGTCTCGAAATCGACATAGACGGACTGGCCGATGTTGCAATCGATCCCAAGGACCGCCCGCTCGCGGATCTTGGTCCAATTCCAAATCATCGACCCGTCACCGATTTCCGCGGTCGGATGAACGATCGCGGTATCGTCGATAAAGGTCTTTCGAGCCATAAGAATGTTCAGCCGACAGCCCGTTCGGCCGCTTGCTCCACGTCAGATGCGATTTCCGGGTTCATCGTATGCCGTTGTACCGAAAACGACGGCGGCTTTTCCTTCGTAAGGTCGGGCATGCCGTAGCTCGAGCACAAGCGGCAGATGTCTACATTGCCCTGATCGGTCAGGATGCGCCGCCGAAATTCTCGGGAGCGGCGGCTGTTGAATGTCCGCACCACGCCATCTTCGAACACGTTGCCAAGCACATGATGACCGTTCGGATCGCGGCAGCACGGGACGGCATCGCCGTTCCAGTTGATCTGCATCGAATTCCAGATCCATACACATTCGTTTTCCGGAATAACCTTAGGCCGAAGCGTGCCTTGTTCGAAGGCCTGTTCGTCGTAATACCAATATTTCTTATCGCGCGGCAGATACGCATACCCTTCGAGCATATTGCGGACACAAGGATCGACCACGTTGGCCACGTCGACGCCGATCTCTTCGGCCCATTTCAGGAATGCCGGCACCTCATGCTCGTTATGGCGCATGACGATGAAGCCGACTTCGATCTGGACATTGGAATCAGGGTGTTTGCGCCGTTCTTCGATGAGCGCATGCAGATTCTCATGCGCTTTCTTCAGGCTGCTCGCCACCCGGTAGCGGCTATGCGTTTCCTCGGTCATCCCGCCAAGCTGGAAACTGATCTTGTTGATGTCGGAATAGATCACGCCCAGCGGATCGACGAAGTCGCCGTTCGTACAGGTCTCGACGTAGATTCCCTTGCCCCGGGTATACCGGATCATGTCATAGGCATGCTTGTTCAGGAACGGCTCGCCCATGAAATAGTACAAAAGGGAATTGGTGTGTTTGGCAGCCTGGTCGACAAACGTTTCATACGCCTGCTTGTCGAGCATGCCCTTCCGGCGATCCATCTCGTTCTTTCCGGTCTCGCAGACCGGGCATTTGGCGTTGCACGCGTTGGTCGGTTCGATCGCGATATGGACCGGCGCCATCAACGGACCGACCCGCCCCATCTGCGCCATGCCCGTGTTCCACACGAAAGATTGCCAGCCCTTCGGATTTGCCTTGGCGATCCGGGAAACCGTTCGAATTTTACTGATGACACCCATTCATTCACTCATTCGAGTTACCGTGGACCCACAATCAGCGCGGCCACGTATCATGAACCGAAAGAACTTTGCTCAATGCGTCCGCGAGAGCGTCCCGCAACACCGCCTCGTCGGAAACGTCGTGCAACCGTTCGGTATGGATTAGCGCCAGCTCGCCGTTCTTACGCGGAATGTGGATTTCCAACGCACCTTGAAGATCGCCCTTGGCATCAACGCCGGTGCCCGACGCCAGGCTGACGACTGGCGCATCGCGGCCGCCGAACTGATCCATCTCCAGACGGGACAACATTTGTTCAAGCGCCTGCATGAGGTTCAAATTCCCGGACATCGCTAGAACCCATTCGCCACGAATGTCTCGGATCCGTCGTCATAGACCAGAACCGGCTGACCGTCGCGCAACTCGACCGTACCCAAGCGCCGGGCCGGACTACCGCCCACGATGCTCCCTTCGGGTACATCCTTGTTGACCACGCTGTTAGCCGCAATGGCGCATCCGTCCCCGATGGTGACGCCCGCGGTTATGACGCTCTGGCTGCCGATGTAGCAGCGATCGCCGATCGAAACGGCACCACGCCGCGGGTCGATTACACCACCGCTCAAGGCCCAGGCAATCGTGTCGTGCGTATAGATATGGACACCGCATGAAATCGAAACGGTGCTCCCGATGCGAATGCCGCCGCCCGCACCGTCCAACACGACATACGGACCGATCCAGGTTTCCTTCCCGACCGAAACCGAACCAAAGATCACCGCGCTGTTGTAGATGCTCGTCTTATCACCGAAGCCCAATTTCCGGGCACGTTCCCATCGATCGAACATCGCATCCTGAAAGGGCAGGCTACGGTCATACTCGGTTCGGAGCTGTGCGTCCGCATCCTCATAGGCTTGCCGGATCCGGTCGCCCCATTGCTCCGCCGGCCCTGTCTTCTCACCGGTCATCATCCAGTCACTCCAACGGGAGACCGCACATGGTCCCGCGCATATGCAATGAAGTTTTTAAATAGCGCCAAGCCGAACCGGTGGCTTTTCTCCGGATGAAACTGAACGCCGAAGATATTCCCTTTGCGAATTCCGGCCGCAAACCGTGGGCCATGCTGAACGGTCCCGCAGTAGTGTTCCGGCGCATCGGGAATGAAATAGTATGAATGGTCGAAATAGAATCGAACCTCGTCACCCATCCCGTCATACAACAGGCAGCCCTCACGGTCGCCGATGATGTTCCAGCCCATATGAGGCACCCGAACTCGCGTACCGCCCCCGGACTCCGGCGAGAGTTTTTTCAGGTGCCCCGGAATCCAATTCAGACCCGCCTCGTCGCCTTCTTCGCTGGAACGACCCATCAACTGCATGCCGAGACACAAACCCAGCACCGGTGCGCCCTGCCCCAGCACTTTGTCATTCAGCGGGTCGATGAGCTGACATTCCCGGAATTTTCGCACCGCAGCATCGAAACTGCCGACACCCGGCAGGATCAACACATCGGCGGCGGCAACGACAGCCGGCTCATCGCTGATCTCACTGTCAATCTTCAATCGCCGCAGCATGTTTGCGACCGAACGAACATTGGCGACCCCGCTGTTGACGATTACGACTTTCATCGCCGCGTCCTAACCATTTCCCGCCGCCATCGCGACGTCGCCGGAACGTTGGTTCAAAAAGGTCTCGATCCATTCTTCCACGGCCAAGAGCGACCAAATCAAGAGGCGGCGATTTTCGCGCCCCTGCAGGTGGTCCTCGACGAGGCCGTGCACGGTAGCGCGATCGACGAATTCGAAAATGCCTGCGTCCTTCCCCATGATCCGTTTGCGCACGTAGTCGATGCTTTCGCCTTTGAACCAACTCGCATCGGGCGCCGAAAAGCCTTGCTTGACGCTTTGCGTGATCTCGTCCGGGATATAGCGCCGCATCGCATCGCGCAGCAACAGTTTCCCGTCGCGGGTTTTCTGGAAATACTTGCGCGTCTTCGGCCCGGGCTCGTTCTCGTTATGCGCCACCACCTCGCCGAGATTCCCCAGCTTCATCTCGACCGGGACCTTCATCGCAAAATCGACCAGGTCATTGTCCAGAAACGGCACGCGGGACTCGAGCCCGTGCGCCATCGACAGTTTATCCTCTACCGTCAACAGGCCGTGCAGGAACGTCTTGGCCTCGAAATAGAGCGAGTGGTTTACATAGTCCTGCGGCGTCGTCAGCGTGTCGGCATGCGAGGTAAAGACGCCGGCGAAGATGCCGCGCAAGTCCACGGCATCGACGGCGCCGCCGAGTGGACCGAGGAATTTCTCCAACACGCCTTCCGGCAACAGTCGTTTCCAGTAGCTGTAATATTTCCCGACATAGTGCGGAAAATCGTCATTGACCACGGCGCGGTAGTACCGCCACGGATAGCCGCCGAACATCTCATCGCCACCGGCGCCCGCCAACACGACTTTACAGAAACGGCTGGAGAGATTGGCGGCATAAAAATTCGGATAGCTTTGCCCGACACGCGGCTCCTCGAGATGCCAGGTGAGGCGCTGCATGCAACGCTCCATATCACCGGCCTTGAGCACCATTTCATAGTGTTCGGTGCCGATGTGATAGGACATGAACTCGGCCCGTTCGCGTTCGTCGAACACCAGCTCCAATCCGGATGCCGAATGCAGATCGAACCCGACCGTGAATGTCTTCAGGTTTTCCAGGTCGCGGCGGGCGATGGCGGTGATCGATCCTGAGTCCATGCCGCCCGAAAGGTAGCTGCCGACCTCGACATCGCTGACCAGCTGCCGCCCGACCGCTTGGACGAACAAGCGGTCGAATTCTTCGAGATACGAGTCCCGATCGCCGGCGCTGTCCGGCTGGACAAACTGGTAGTCCCAGTATTGGACCGGGTCGGCCATGCCGCCGGCGCCATCCGCACTGTCGATAATCTGGAAATGCCCGGCCGGGAAAGTCCGGACATTGTTGAAGAGCGTGCGGTCGGTGAAGAAATTCTGGAAGGCGAAATACTCGACAAGACCTTCGGTATCGATACCGACGGAATAGGCCGGGTGTGCGAGAAACGCTTTGATTTCAGAAGCGAACAAAACGGTGTTGCCGATCCGGCAAACGTAGAGCGGTTTAACCCCGTATCGATCGCGTGCGAGGAACAATCGTTTCGTATGATTGTCCCAGACCGCGAAAGCGAACATGCCGTTCAGGCGGGAAACGACACCCTCGCCCCACTGCACATATCCCTTGAGCAGCACTTCGGTGTCGGAACGTGTCCGGAAGGCAACGCCCAGCGATTCCAGCTCGGCGCGCAATTCCCGGAAATTGTAAATCTCCCCGTTATAGGTCACGACGTATCGGTCGTCCTCGGTCAGCATCGGCTGTCGCGCGGCGGCGCTAAGGTCGATGATCGACAACCGCCGATGACCGAAGGCCACCGCGCCATTGGCGTATTCACCCTCATCGTCCGGACCGCGGTGCCGCAGGAAATCCGCCATGGCCTTTACCACGGTTGTCGACGCGGGCGCGCCATCGAGGTTCAGATATCCTGCGATTCCGCACATCGCCGGTCAGTCCCCGGTCTTCCGGGCAATCACGGTGATGCCTGCATCTTCGACGCGCTCGCGCTCGATTTCCATTCCCGCGTCTTCACACCATCGGCGAACCTCTTCGGGTGACTGACGATGCGCATTGATCGGGGCATACCAATCGAAATTGATGTGGTTCATCTCATCGAGATCCATGTCGGGCCGATAGAAGGCTTTGAAGACATGCCAATAGAAGAGCCGCTGAAGATTGATCTTGCCCGCGGGGATGCCAAGGAGGTCGATATCTTCCGGTATATCGACGTCTATATTCAAATCGCCCAGGGTCCGGCCCAGCCGGCTCAACGGCTCGAGAGATTTCCATGCCTCTTCCGGTGCCATCGACTGCAGCTTGTCGCGGATATAGTCATCCGTGAATTCACGGATGGGTCCTTTGCGGCGATAGACGTAAAACATGAACCGGCCGCCGGGTTTCAGTTTCGGCGCAAGCGCCAGCAAGGCATTTCTGGTCGAATCCGTATGATGCAAAACGCCTTCCGAAAAGATGGCATCGACGCTTTTCGGTGGAAGCGGAAGGTCCGTGATATCGGCTTGAATGAACGCCGCATCGCCGAAGCCTCGTTCATTGAAACGGGCCCTTGCGACATCGACTGCAGTGGATATATCGGCGCCGATGTAGCGTATTTGGTCTTGGATCGGGCCGAACAATTCCAACGCGGAATATCCCGCACCGCAGCCCGCATCCAACACCACCGGTTTTTCGGACCCGCCCTGAAGGAACGCAAACGTCTCGGGCTTGCCGTATCGCTCGATCAACCATGCCCGCATGTGCGCCAACCCGCTCTCGGACTCATAGGTCTCCCGGCGATTCCATTTGTATCCGAACGTATCGCGGGTCTGAGCCTGCGTATCCGAGTCCGTATCGACACCGCGCGGCAAGCCCTCCCGCATCTCGAGGCCGAGTGCCTGTAACCGCGGTTCGATCTGGCCGGCCTCGGTTGCGCCGAGCAAGGCCCAGAACCATTTGGGTAGACCGTCAGAGGGAACGGATTGCGGAGACGACAAACTCGTAATCCTCCTGTGTCATTTGGTTGTGCAGCGGCAAGGCCATGCTGTTTCGCTCACAATCACGCGCGCCCGGAAAATCGTCGGCCGCGAACCCATACTTATCTCGATAGTAGCCGAGCATGTGGACCGCATGCGTGCCCGGCCTGGTCGCGACTCCTTTTTCGTGCAGTATCTGCATGATCTCGTTCCGCGGCTTCGGCGCCTGCGCCGGATCGACATAGGTGACATAGGCCTGCCAGGCATGCTGTCCCGCTTCTGGGCGGATCGGCGGCCGTATCCAGGGAATATCAGCAAAGGCCTCATCGTAGAACCCGCTCCACCGCTCCCGCTCCGCGATAAAGCCGTCCAGCCGCCCGAGCTGTACTCGGCCGACCGCACCCTGCAAATCGCTCATGCGGTAGTTGAAGCCAAGCAGGTTGAAATCCGGAAGGATATACGGCTGCGGTCCGTGATGCCGCTGCTCCTCGGAGATGGAGGCGCCATGATTGCGCAAAATCTCTGCCTTGGCGGCCAAGTCATCATCGGTCGTGGTGAGCATACCGCCTTCGCCGGTCGTAATGGATTTCCGGGGATGGAAGGAAAATGCCGCAAAATCACCAAGTCCGCCGGCCGGTTTCCCCTTGTAGCTGGCGCCCGCGGCGCAGGCGGCATCTTCGACCACCGCCACTGTGTCCGGCAGCACCGCCCGCAATCCATCCATATCGGCACAAAGACCGAAGAGGTGAACCGGGATGACCGCCTTCGTCCGTTTGGTCACCTTCTGAGCGATCTGGCTGACGTCTAGATTGAATGTTTCCCGCTCCACATCCACGAAGACCGGCGTCGCACCGCAGTACAAAACGACATTCGCCGTGGCAACCCACGTGAAGGCCGGCACGATCACCTCGTCGCCCGGTCCGATATCGAGTGCCGCAAGCGCCAAGTGCAGCGCCGTCGTGCAACTCGTCGTCGCCAAGGCATGCCCGACGTCATGGCGTTTCGCGAATTCCTGCTCGAACGCATTGACCTCGGGCCCTTGCGTCAGCCAACCGCTCTCCAACGGACCCCGCAGGGCCTGCAATTCCTCGTCGCCGAATTTCGGTCTTGCGATGTCTATGCGTCGCCGACTCATGAACTTACCGATTCCTCCCGTCCTGGGCCGTTGAACAACAGCACCACCCGCATATGCGCAAAGCGGTAGAGCCATAACAATGGTGGAAATGACTTGGCGATGGGGTAAATCCAGCGCCCCTTGCCAAGGCTGTGTTTCAAGAGATGTATGTCGGCGTATTCGAACGACCCGAAATGCCGTCTGAACAGAGCCGCCAACTCCGTGCCGGTTTTGTAATTCAGGCTGTCACGGGTATAGCGAATATTCGCCGCTGCGGTTTCCGCGGCACTCTTGTCTTTCTGATACTCGTTTCGAATTCCCAGCATCGCCCAAAATCGAAAATAGGCGTCCGACGTGATGGCGCCGCCGAACGGAACATGGATGTGACATTCGATCGGCTGCCATTTCGACGGGAAAACATGGAAGCTGAATCCATCCCGCTTCAGGCAACGCGATAGTTCCGACAATGCCGCATCCAAATCCTGCACATGTTCGAGAACCTGGTTGGAATAGATGAAATCGAAATAGTCATCCGGAAACGGTAACGTAATCCCGCCTTCCGCATCACTGAAGCGGAACTCCGGCTGCGGTCCATCGGCGCGCCGATCCACGTAATCGCGCACATCGTACGCGTGAACATGTGCGTATCCGCGATCGCAAAACCGGTACGCATCCGCGCCTGCACCGCAGCAAAAATCCAGAATACGGGCGTCCTTCGATAGTGGCAGACCCGCCGCCTGCACGGCTCTTTCGTATACGCTTGCCGGCGGTTCCTGGCTTCGTCCCGGCACCGTAACGCTCATTACCGGGCCCGCTGACGCCGCGCCTCGACTTCCGCGATGTGCGACGCGCGCCATTCGATCAATTCCTGCAGTCCCTCTTCGAGATCCTTCTCGGCCACGAACCCGATATCCGCCGTCGCGCGATCCGGGCTGCCGATGCGGTTGCGCACCAACGTCGCCTGGCTGCGTTCCTGATAGTTGATGGCTTGGTTGCTGCCGGTCAGCCGCAGCAACATTTCCGCAAGTTCCTTAAGCGAGGTTCGCTTGCCCGTCCCGACATTATAATACTGGGCTGCCACATCGGACTTCATGGCGCAGAGATTTGCCAGCCCGCAATCGCCGACATAGATAAAGTCGAACGCTTCGCTGCCGTCGCCGAAGATCGTCGGTCCTTCGCCACGATCCAGGGCATCGAGCATCTTCATGATTACCGCGATATAAGCGCCCTGATAGTCCTGACGCGGCCCGTAGACATTCATGTACCGCAGCCCAACCACCGGCAGACCGTACCGGTAGTGAAAGGCCGTGGCCATCGCCTCGCCGGCGATTTTGGTCGCCCCGTAGAAGTTCTTATTGTTGAACGGATGATCCTCGGTCATCGGCTCTTCGAGCGCATCTCCGTAAACCGACGCCGAAGAGGAATAGACCAGCCGCCCGACATCGTTGGCGACGCAAGCTTCGAGCACGTTGAACGTCCCGCCGATATTCACCTCGAAGGCCGACCTGGGATATTCATGACACTGCAACAGCCACAACGCCGCAAAATGAAAAACGCCGTCCGCGCCCTTCAACGCCGATCCTAGGATATCGGCCTGACAGATATCGCCGCCGACATCGTAAATCTTAACGCGTGGGTCTTTCAGCGCCGACGCCAGATTTTCCGAGGTGCCGCGCGCGAAATTGTCGTAGACGACGATCTCGCCCACATCTTCCCGCACCAGCCGATCGACCGTATGCGATCCGATCAGCCCGGCACCGCCGATGACGACAAATCTCTTGCCGCGAATATCCATGTCTCTTGCTTACCTTCTTGTATTTCGTTTTCGGGCCGGAACCTACAGACCTTGCCGCACCGCATCGACGATCCGATCTTGAGTCGCCTCGTCGAGATAGGGATGCATGGGAAGGGAGAACACGCGCTCCGACAACCGGTCGGAAACCGGCGTCCCACCGCCCGCGGATGGGTAATCCCGATAGGCAGTCTGACGATGCAGTGGCAACGGATAGTAGATCGCGGTCGGAATGCCGGCCTCACCGAGATGTTTGACCACATCGTCTCGGCGGTCGGTCGTCACCGTATATTGCGCCCACACGGACGTTGCGCCCGACATCAATCGGGGCGTACCCACCAGATTCCCGAGTTCGGTGCTATATCGGTTCGCGATGCGCTGGCGCGCCTCTATCTCGTCTTCGAAAATCGACAATTTCTGCAATAGGACCGCCGCCTGCATGGTGTCCAACCTGCCGTTCAGACCGATGCGCTGATTGTCGTACTTGTCGGTTCCCTTGCCATGCGCGCGCAAACTATCCAGCACCCGGACCATCGACTCGTCCTCGGTTAGAACCGCGCCGCCGTCGCCATAACAACCCAGCGGTTTCGCAGGAAAAAAGCTGATCGCGGTGGCGTCACCGAACGTGCCGACACGGCGGCCGCCGAGCGAAGCGCCGTAACTCTGCGCGGCGTCCGCCAGCAGCTTCACATCATGATCGCGGGCGATCTGCGTGATCCTTTCGTAATCGGCCGGCTGGCCGAACAAATCGACTGCAATGATCACCTTTGGCCGAAGGGATGCCGCCTTGGCCGTTTCCACGGCCGCAACGACACTCTCCGGATCGATATTGAAAGTGTCCTCGAGCACGTCGCAGAAGATCGGCGTTGCGCCCAAGAAAGCGACAACTTCCGCAGTCGCCGCGAAGGTAAAGGTGGGCACGATCACCGCATCACCCGGACCGACGCCCCAGGCCATCAGCGCCAAGAGCAGCGCATCGGTCCCGCTTGAGCACGTGACCGCATGCGACGCGCCGGCAAACGCAGCCAACTCGCCTTCAAGGTCGCGGACCTCCGGGCCCATGATGTATTTGCCGTGATCGACGACCCGCATCACGGCGTCATCGATCCGATCCCCGAGCCGTCGGCGTTGCGCCTTTAGGTCTATGAAGGGAATCGGTCCAGCGGATGGATCATCCGACAGTTTCGCCGCGCTGATATCGCTCTTCGTCATTCTTCCAAAACCTCCAAACGATCCGGACCCGTTTCGTGATACCGCGCCCCCGTTCGGGGACAGACAAGATCGTCGCCCAGCCGTTCACCGGCATGGGAAACCCATCCGATCCGCCGGGCGGGAACACCGGCCACCAGCGCATGCGGTGCAACCGCCGATGTTACGACCGCGCCCGCCGCGATCATGCTGTACGCGCCGATATCATGGCCGCATACAATCGTGGAATTCGCGCCGATGGTGGCGCCACGCCCCACTGTCGTCGGCAGGAATTCCTCCTTGCGCTCGACCTCCGCGCGCGGCGTCTTGACATTGGTGAAGACGCAGGACGGACCGCAGAACACACCATCTTCCAACGTGACGCCTTTATAGAGGCTCACATTGTTCTGAATTTTACAGCCGTCTCCGACAGAGACATCCGGGCCGATCATCACATTTTGCCCAATGACACAGTCCTTCCCGATCTGGACGTTTGCGAGAATGTGGCTGAAGTGCCAGATCTTCGTGCCGGCGCCGATCGAGCACGGATCGTCTACGACCGCCGACTGATGGACCACGACATTCGGATGCGCCGGTCCCGCTGAAACGCTGCTCTTACCGTCGTTCGATGACTGTCCGGACATCGACAACTCGGCGGCATGCAGCACCTTGAGCACCCGCACGCCCTCGCGACCATCCGTCCTCGGCGTCGTGTCATTGGCAACGCAATCCAGGAAGTGCTGGCACTCGAGCCGAAGCGGTTCGGCCTCATCCAGTTCGACGGCCACGGCGTCGGCCTTCGCCGGTTGGGGCATGCCGTCGATCCAATCGATCCGGTGCGGATATAAAATGAGTTTTTCCGCCCAAGGCGCGCCGTCATCGAAGACCGCCATCGCGCGGTCGCCCACCGCCACAAGTTTCTGTTCCTTGAAGGGATGAAGCCAGGACACGAAGACATGCGCCTGAACGCCGTTGGAAAACTTCATGTGCGTGGTCGTAACGTCGGCAATGACCTGGTGCAGATAATTCGCGCCGATGGCATCGACCGTATCCGGGGCATCCCCAACCAGGGACAAGATCATGGAGATGTCGTGCGGCGCAAAGCTCCAAAGAATGTTCTCTTCTCGCCGCACCTTCCCGAGGTTGAGCCGGTTGGAATAAATATATTGCAATCGGCCAAGATCGCCCTGCGTTACGAGATCCTTCAATTTCAGGAAAGCCGGGTGATACTGCAGCAAATGGCCGACCATAAGACGCCGGTCGACCGCGTCGGCGACATCACAGAGCGCCTCGGCCTCCTTCGGGTCGAGCGCAAGCGGTTTTTCGACGAAGACGTGTTTCCCGGCGTCCAGCGCCTCTCGCGTCAATGCGCCATGCAGAACGGCCGGCGACGCAATGGCGACGGCGTCAACAGCCGGATCATTCAACAATTCGGCCCAACCCCGCGCCGGAACACCGGCTGCCTCCGATTGCGTGCGGGCGATCTCGTCCGAGGGATCATGAATCGCGCAAAGGGCGTTGAGTTCGCCAAAATTGCGCACGAGGTTCTTGCCCCAATAGCCACAACCGGCTACCGCGACCCGTACAGGCGCAGTGTTCTTGTCTACCATTCGCTTTTCCGAAGATGCGCAGGGCGGGTTCGCCCAATGCTACCGCACACCGGGTGAAACCGAATTTCACCGGGCGCGCGGCGATCATGTACCATGTTCATGGCGTGAACGTCAAGAAATCTTTGGCTTTCAAGCCGACATCCCGTCCGAAATAAACCGGCGAAACCTTAACCTAACCGGCCGCGTCTCTATCGGCACTGAATGCCTCAAGCGCGACTTTCGCTACGTCCCGCACGGCACGGCCATCATGTGTCGCGCGGTACAGGATCGGCAATATCCGCATGAGCGAGTTAACAAACCGGGAGAGTGCCCGAATATCGCATCCCGCCGGAACTTGCCCAACCGCCTGCGCCATGACCATGCGATCGTAGATGGCGGACTCGGACTTTTCCATTCGTACTCGTACCGCACTCGCAATGCGCCCATCCACACAACCGATTTCCGCCAAAGAGTTCGCGACAAGACAACCGGATGGGATAGTCGGGTCATCCAATGTCGCGATTTGCGCTTCAATTGTGCGGGCCAGCGCTTCACGAATTTCGCCGCCGTTCAGCAACTCGATCAATTGATCCTCGACGTGCCGGCTGTAACGGTCAAAGGCCAATAGAAACAACTCTTCTTTGCCGCCATAGGCGTTATAGAGACTTCCCCGCTTGACGCCGGTTGCGGCCTCGATGTCGTCGATCGACGTGCGTTCATATCCTTTCCGCCAAAATACCTCCATTACTGCCTGCAGCGTCTTTTCGTCGTCGAATTTGCGTACCGCGACCATGATCCATCCTTGAACTTTAATTCAAATTACAAATTTATGAATTTTCGTCAATTAAATACATTTTCCATGCTCTTTTGTCGGATAAACATTGAACTACCACCAAAATTTACTAGTTGTTCAAAAATAAATACGCCAAAGAAATTTTGCCGCAAGCGTAGATCGAAAGGATCGATGATCATGAGTACGAGCGAAACAGGACGATTGTCGGGCAAGAAAGCCGTTATCACCGGCGGCACCACAGGTATCGGGTTTGAAACCGCAAAGGAATATCTGGCGCAAGGAGCCCAAGTCATAATCACCGGCCGCGACCAGGGCCGTCTCGACACGGCGGTGGGTGAACTAGGCGACGGCGTGATAGGCGTGAAAGCGGACGCCGCAAGCGTTCAGGAATTGTCGGGCCTCGCCGCTAGAACAAGAGAAATCTTCGGATCAATCGATATTATTTTCGCGAACGCGGGAATCGGCGTCTTTAGTCCCGTCGAAGCGCTTACGGAGAAGGCTTACGACAACCAGTTCGACATCAACGTCAAAGGGGTGTTCTTCACGGTCCAACAATTGGCGCCCATTCTGAACGATGGCGGCAGCATTATCCTCACAGCGTCAGCGGTGAATGCGAAAGGCGTCGCCACGGGGAGCGTCTATTTCGC
Source organism: Alphaproteobacteria bacterium (assembly GCA_965228425.1). Classification (GTDB taxonomy): domain Bacteria; phylum Pseudomonadota; class Alphaproteobacteria; order UBA8366; family UBA8366; genus JAJFJD01. Next base: position 4,294,112 of record OZ245815.1, read on the forward strand.
CTCCAAGGCCGCCGTCCGCTCCTTCGCCCGAACATTCGCTGCGGAATTCGGTTCCCGAGGCGTCCGCGTGAACAGTTTAAGCCCCGGTATCGTCCGGACGGCCTTCGACAGCAAACTGGATTTGCCCGATGGCGCATTCGAAGGCTTCATCGATATGGTGGTTAAGGGCGCGCCGCTTGGCCGCGAGGGCACGACCCGGGACATGGCCGCCGCGGCGGTTTATCTCGGAAGCGACGAATCTGGCTATGTCACGGGAACCGATCTCGTCGTTGATGGCGGCTGGATGAACGTTTAGGCGGAAGAGTCCGACAATCGTCCAATCCCTTCGGCGCAACCGATAATATCCAATCCCTGGGTGCGCGGTGCCGATCGACGGCAACGGACGCTCAGCCAACGCAGTAGGCCGGCGCTATGCCGGCCTGTTCGCGTCGCATCTGAATTTCCGCTCTGGCTCGTTTTATGAGAAAATAAACGTTCTCCAGTTGGCCCACGCGTGTCCATCCCAAGGCAATGGAGGAAACCCATGGCGCTCGAAGAAACCCATGACGATCTGGCGGCCGAACCGTCCACGATCCAGGTCGATCCGCTTTCCATCCATATCGGGGCGACCATTAGCGGAGTCGATCTCCAGTCGCCGCTGTCCCCGCAGCAGGTCGCGGAAATCCGGGCCGCGTTGGTGCAATGGAAAGTGATCTTTTTCCGCGATCAGCCGCTGACCCACGATCAGCAGATCACGTTCGCGCGCCAGTTCGGCGACACGACGCCCGGCCATGTCGTCTACGGAAACACCGATACGCATCCGGAAATCTATGCCGTGGCGAAAAACCGTAAGGCCAACCGGTTCCAAGGCGAGGTTATGTACCGCGCGTGGTCGGGCTGGCATGCGGATATCACGGCCGCGATCAACCCGCCCTTCGCATCGATCCTACGCGGCGATGTCGTCCCGCCCTTCGGCGGGGATACCCAATGGACCAATCTCGCCGCGGCCTATGACGCCCTATCGCCGGCGATGCGGGAATTCCTGGACGGATTGCGGGGACTGCACCGGTTTGCACCACCGCCGGGCGTTGACGCGTCCGACGAATATCGCGAGCTCATGCGCAAGCGGACGCTGGTGACGGAACATCCGCTCATCCGGGTTCATCCGGAATCCGGCGAACGCGTGCTCTATGTCAGCCCGTCCTTCCTGAAATCCATCGTCGGCCTGACGCCGCGGGAAAGCCAGGGCCTGCTCGAAATTCTATGGGAGCACGCGGTGCGGCCGGAATTCACAGTCCGCTTCAAATGGGAACCCGGCAGCATCGCCTTCTGGGACAACCGCTCGGCCGCCCATCTTGCGCCGCGCGACATCTTCGATTCCGAATTCGACCGGCAGTTTTACCGGGTGACGCTACTGGGCGACGTACCGGTCGGTGTGGACGGCAAACCCTCGACGGCGCTGGAAGGCGACCCGATCGAGGCGATCTAGACGCACACCCCGCTACCCTCACGAGGGCTTGAATGGAGCCGCCCGGAACCCGATGCTATAGCCGTGCATGGACCACCCGAGGAGTTGGAACATGCGCAAACTCGACCTTGCGATCGGCCGCCGCCCCCTCCTGACCGGCCTGCTGGCCGGGGCGGCGATAACGCTTTGCGCCACCGGCGCATCGTCCGCCGTGCCCGCCGTCCCGACTCCCCGGCGCGCGCCGCAATGGGACGTGTCCGAATGGCTGAACGGGGACGGCCGCAATGTCGATGCCCTGCGCGGCACGGTCATCGTCATCGATTTCTTCCAGCTCTGGTGTCCGGGATGTATCGCTTTTTCGATCCCGTTGATGAACCAGTGGGAGGCGGATTTCGCGAAGGAGGTGAAGGCGGGCCAACTTGCCTTCGTCAGCATCCACACCGTTTTCGAGGGGCACGGCTATCAAACGCCGGAACGGCTCGAACGTTTCATCCGCAAGAAGAAGATTCTCCACCCGGTCGGCATCGACCGCCACGTCGACGGCAGTCATGTCCCGGAAACCATGCGCCGCTTCCGCACCCGCGGCACGCCGGAAATGGCGATCGTCGACAAGGCCGGAATGATCCGGTTGCAGGAGTTCGGATATTTCGACCCCGCCATCGGCGAAGGCCTGATCCGGCGCCTCTTGGTGGAAGCGTAGGCTAGCCGCCGGTCAGCCTTCCTGCTCGCCGTCGAGATTCTCGCGGCGGCCGGCGAGCTTCTCTCCCGTCTCGAAATACCGGCCAATCAGGGCGAGCGCCGCCTCGGCTTCGTTCTCGGCGGTCCAGCCGTCCAAGGGATACCCATGCCACGGCCCCTTGAGGTCCAAGGGCGGCAAAGACAACGAATCCCACCGTGCTTTGGCGGCCTCCATCAGATCCTTGGTCGGCAGCGAGACCGGCAGATAGGGATGTTCCCGGCAGGCGTTGATCAAAATGGCCGACGCGCCGCGTCCCTCGGGGTAGTGCTCGTCCGGCCCCGGCGAAACCGACGGGTCGAGGCGCGGCACCTTGCCGCGAATGACCTCGACGTCGCGATGCGGCTGCATGCTGTAGGACAGGGCCCAGAGGACCGATTCCATCGAATCCGGGTCCACGTCGGCATCGACCGCAATGAACATCTTACCCAGCGACGCATCGAATCCCGCCGCCGAGCGAAGCGCCTGCCACGGCTGGCCGATCGCCGGATTATCGAGCTGGATGACGAAGAGCATGTTGCAGCTCGCCATCTCATGACAAGCCACCTTCGTGACCGACGGGATATTGCAGGCGTTCTTTAGATGGTTGAGGTAGATCGCGTCGAACGCGACCTTCCGAATAACGGTGCTCTCGCTTGGCGGATACTCGCTGATGATGCCCTGATAGACCGGCTTTTGCCGATGCGTGACGGCGGTGACGTCGAACACTTTTTCCATCTTGCGCGGCCCGATATATCCGCTCGCTTCGCCGAAGGGCGCCTCCGGCTCGAGGACATCGGTGCGGATCGTGCCCTCGATTACGATCTCGGCGGTCGCCGGCACCATACAATCGACGGTTTCCGCCTGAACGACCTCTATGGGCGCGCCGTTGAGCGCCCCGGCCAATCCGAACTCGTCGACCCCATAGGGCACCTTGCTGGCCCCGGCCAACAGCAGCGACGGCGGTCCGCCGATGAAGATCGCCGCCTCCAGCGGCTTGCCGGCGCGGCGCGCCTTTTCCCATTGGATCGCGAGATGCTGCGTCGGCACGTCGGTCGCGCAACCGACGCGGTCGGGCGCTTTGATCATGCCGCGATAGATACCGAGGTTATACGCGCCGGTCTCCGGGTCGCGGGTCACCCATACGCCAGCGGTGATGAACGGTGATGGATCGAAACCCGGCGTCGAGATAAGATGCGGGAAGCGGTCGACGCCGCCGTCCAAATCCGGCGCCGTGAGCACCACCTCCTTGACCGGCGCATCGCCGGCGGCCACCGGTTCCGGCGGCAGGTGGTTGCCATGCGCGGCAGCCCATTTTCCGGCGATCTCCGAACTCTCCACCCCCAGCGCAGCGCCGTAGACGTCCCGCGAACAGCCCAGCGATCCCAGCACGACCGCGCCATCGTAATCGCGCCCGCGGGGATCGGTGACGTTGCGGAACCAGAACGCCTTCCGCTCAGATTCCGGCAGTCCTCGAAACTGCAGCCGAACGAGCGGCACCAGCTCGGTGTCCTTACATATCTGCTCGTCAATCACGTGAACGAGGTCACGCCGTTTCAGTTCCTGCAGATAGTCCCGCAAATCTCGATAGGCCATGCTGCGTCTCCGTGACCCCGGCCAGTCGGCCCGGCCTCTATCTAAGGCATTAGCAATGTGGCATAGTATATGGGCGCAACCGAGAAGGCTACCGAACCAAGAAATACGCAAAGGAACAGCCCGTGAAACTGGCGGTACCAGACCTCATTTCCAATTCCTACTTTCCGGCGATCGCGGCGGTCGAACTCGGTTTCTTCCGCGACGAAGGCCTGGTCATGGAATTCGAACATGTCTTCCCGGTCGACAAATGCTGCGAAATGATGCGCGACGGCGCGTTCGACATGGTCGCGGGCTCCGCCCACAGTGCCCTCGCCGCCTTTCCGAACTGGAAGGGCGCCAAGGTCCTCGCGTCGCTGGCACAAGGCATGTACTGGCTGCTGGTCGTCCGGACCGATCTCGACGCGGAACGCGGCGATATCTCGGCGGTAAAGGGTCTCAACATCGGCGCGGCGCCCTTCGTCGATCTCGGCCTCCGGGGCATGTTGACGGAAGCCGGCATCGACATCGAAGCGGACAAGGTGACCATCGCACCAGTGCCGGGCGCTATCAGACCCGGCGTTTCTTTCGGTGTGACGGCCGCGCAGGCGTTGGCGGACGGGAAGATCGACGCGTTTTGGGCCAACGGCATGGGCGCCGAGACCGCGGTCCGGCAGGGTGTCGGCAAGGTCTTGGTCGATATCCGGCGCGGCGACAAGCCGACCAAGGCCTTCAACTACACGATGCCGGCGCTGCTATGCACCGATGCCTTGATCGAGCGGGACCCGGATGCCGCGGCCGCGGCGGTCCGGGCGATCGTGCGCACGCAGGCGGCGATCAAGGCGGATTTATCTCTAGCGACCAAGGTCGGCGAAGCGCATTTTCCGGCGTCCGACGCCGCCATGATCGCAGACGTGGTGGCCCGCGACCTGCCCTATTACGACGCCGCGATCTCGCCAGAATTCGTCCATGGTATGAACGAATTCATGATCTCGCTCGGCTGGCTCGACGCGCAGGTCCCGTACGAAGAGGTCGTCGCAACGCAATTTTCGGATCACTGGGCCGCGTAGCCGGCCGCGGCAGGAGGTAAAGATGGGAAAAGGAAAGCCTCATATCGAGTTCACCGCCCTGGACATGGACAGCGGGTGGGAGACGCCGCCCGGCTATCCCGACGGCATCAAGCAAAAGATCCTCGCCGCGGATATCGACGAGACGAACAAGACCGGCTCCCGGTCACGCCTGCTACGGTTCGATCCCGGCGCCTACTCGACAGTACCTTTCGTCCACGATCACTGGGAGGAAGTGTATCTGGTCAGCGGCGACCTGACGGTCGGGAACGATGCCGAAGGAAACGGCGGCGAAGCGTTCAGCGCGCCGACCTACGCCTGCCGGCCGCCGGGCGTCTATCACGGACCGTTCAAGTCGGAAGGCGGCTGCGTACTCTACGAGACGCACTATTACTACGAACCCGACGCGGACTGACCGGCTGGCGCGCGCCTACGCTTCAGTGTCTTCCTTCGCCATCGCAACCGCCGGCTCGAACTGCCCGACCAGCCGGCGCAGAAAGTCCTTCACGACAATCAGTTCGGCGGCGCTCATCCCGTCGAACCACCGGTCGTTCACGCTCCGCAGCGTGGGGGCGAACGCATTCAACCGCTCGAACGCCAGCGGCGTCATCCGCAACGAGACAGCCCGATTGTCCGCCGGGTCCGTCGACTTCTCGACCCAACCCGACGCCTCCAGCTTCATGACGATCGCGGTGACCTGTGCGGCGGCGACATGCAGGTGATCGGCAATGGTGCGCACACGCACATTTCCCTGTTGCTGAAGATGCATCAGCGCAGTCAGTACGGAAAACTCGGCGATGCTCACCGACAGGGCCTTGGACAATTCGCGCCGCATCGCCTGCAGCCGCCCCGATGCGGCGAACAGCAGAGCGATCAGCTCCCGGAATTCATGGTCTTCGCCCCCGACCAAAAGAGCATCGATGGAAACGGTCAGCGCACGGTCTTCACGGGTCATGGCTCAGCTCTCGCCTCTGGAGTGCGGTTGGGGCGGCCTCGAAAGGGCCACCGTATCAGATTGAAATAGCTATGTCTCATTGCTATTCTTGCGGCCCGATATTGCACAACGGAGATGGTAGGCAATGCCCCGATCCAAGAAATCGCAGGCCGGCAGCTTGACAGACGACCGGTTCCCCGGCGGCCTTCGAACCGGCGCGCAATATCTCGACGCTCTTCGCAACGACGGCCGGCGCGTCTTCATCGACGGCGAGGAGGTGAACGACGTCACATCCCATCCCGCCTTCGCGGGGCCCGCACAAACGATCGCACGCCTGTTCGACATCGCGAGCGACCCGGCCAACCGGGACCTGATGACCTACCCGTCGCCGACGACCGGCGAGCCGGTGAACCGGATATGGCAGTTGCCCTATTCCGTCGACGACCTGCAGAAACGCCGGGCCGCGATCGAGCGCTGGTCCGAGGAAAGCTTCGGCTTTATGGGGCGGTCGCCGGATCATGTCGCCGGATTCTTCGCCGGTTACGCCGCAGAACCGCAAACCCTGGCGCAAGACGGCAACGAGACCTTCGCCGACAACGCGGTCCGAATTTATGAATTCCTGCGCGATAGCGACGTCTACATCAGCTATACCATCGTGCCGCCGCAGATCGACCGCTCGAAACCAGCGCATGAGCAGAATCCGCCCGATCTTTATGCCGGCGTCGTCGACGAACGGGACGACGGTATCGTCATCCGGGGCGCACAGATGCTCGGCACCGGCACGGTGTTGTCCGACTACGTGCATCTTTCGACGATCCATCCCCTGCGGCCCGGCGACGAGAATTACGCGATTTCCCTGATCGTCCCGTGCAACGCGCCCGGCGTGAAGATCTATTCCCGCCGATCCTACGCCGGCGCCGCCTCCAGCGTCTTCGACTATCCGATGGCATCGCAATTCGATGAGACGGACTCCTTGGTCGTCTACGACTCCGTCTTCGTGCCGTGGGAACATGTCTTCGTTTTCAAGAACACGAAAATCTGCCGGGACCAGTGGTTCGAAACGCCGGCCCACATCCTCGGGAACAATCAGGCGCAAATCCGCTTCGTGACAAAGCTCCGGTTCCTGACGGGGCTCGCAAAGCGGATCACGGAGATGAACGGGGTCTGGCCGATGCCGCCGGTGCAGGGACAGGTCGCCGATATCACTGTTCAAGCGGCGATGTACGAAGGCCTGCTCGATGCCCAGATCGCGACGGCCGCGCCGAACCAGAACGGCGTGTATGTCCCGAACCCGCAGATACATTACGCGGCGATGGCGCTACAATCCCGTCTCTATCCTGAAATCCTGAACATTCTCCGGGAACTCGCCGGCGGCGGCCTCATCCAATTGCCGTCGGACGTGCGGGATTTCGACGCCGAAGAATCCGGCGAGGATATCCGCCGCTATATCCAATCGCCCGACATGCCGGCGGAAGATCGCGTCAAGCTCATGAAGTTGGCCTGGGATGCGGTCGGGTCGGAATTCGCCGGACGCCACGAGCAATACGAAAAGTTCTATGCCGGGGCGCCCTTCATCGTGAAGAACCGCTTCATGTGGAATTACGATTTCGATAAATGCGAGTCGCTGATCGACAAAGCCCTCGCCGGATACGACATGAACGGGCGCACCGACGGCTGACCGGCGCGATTTCCCGGATGGAAAAATTCCGGTACAACCGGGAAAGATCATTCGTTAATTTTTCCGGGGAGCAAACAAATGCCCATGATCCGTGTCGAGATGTTCGAAGGCCGCACCATCGAGCAGAAGCGAAACCTGGTGAAGGCAGTGACCGACTGCTTCATCGAAACCTGCGGCGGCAAACCCGACCAAGTGCATGTCATCGTCGACGAATTGAGCCAGGAAAACTGGGGCGTCGGCGGCGAACTATTCGCCGACAAGTAGGGACCGCCTTTTCCCTTGATTATGGAGGGCACATGCGTGCCAATCCGGGATGGCGACCCGCTGTCCACCCACGTAAGACCAACCACATCTTGCGCGTGAGGTTGCACCCGCTCCCCTAACCGACAGGACGGCGCTTCGTGTCCGGCAAGATCATCACGCTGCTGACCGCATCGAGTCTGCTCAACGCTGCGATCGGCATGGCCGCTTTCTTCGTCGGCAACTTTGCGACGGCACCGGACATGGAGGACGTAACCATGCGGGTCGGCTTCTATGTGGTGAACGGGATCGCCGCGGCGGCGGTTGCCGGTGTGATTGCCCCGTGGGTGCTGGTACAGAAAAACCGCGGCAAGGCCGCGTTCATCGTTTCCGCGCTGCCCGCGCTGCTCGTCTTTTTCGCCGCCTTGTCGTTTCTCACACTGGACAGTTGGCTGAACCGCACTTTCGGCGGCTAACCACCGGCGCTTTATTTCGTCGGGATCGAGACCGGCGCGCCGCCAGTGATGACAAGGGTCTGAATGCGCTCGTTCTCGACCGCCTTCATGATCGCGTCCGCCCGCACCTTTTCCGAAATCGCCGACAGCACCTGGCGAATTTCATTCGCGTTGAAATCCTTCGGCAACTCGGCAAAGAGCTTGTTCACACCGAGCCCTTCGTTGGCACGGCGTTCGGCCTCCTGCTTGGCGATCTTGGTCAGCACGACCTGGCGCTTCAGGTCTTCCTCGGCCGCGACACGCTCGGCAATCGCGTTCCGCACCTTGGCGTCCGGCAGGATCTTGCGCAACTGAACCGGCATGATGCTGAACGATGCCCGGGCCTCCGGCTCGGTGAAGCCTACCTTGATCAGATCCTGGATCAGGCGGTTCTCAAATTTCTCCTGCATCAGCGCCGCGACCTCGGGCAGCTTCTCGATGCTCGCCTCGGCCCACGGGAACTGCGAGACCGCGTCCCGCACCGCCGACCGCGCCGACGGGAAGATCAATTGTCCCCGATAGTATCCGGTGCCGCCGACCCGCTGATAAATCTTCCACGCCACGCTGGCATTCAGGCGGAACGGAAAGGACACGTCGATCTCCAGCGGATTGCGGTCCGCCGATAGCGCCGTGACGCTTTTGCCATCGCGCGAGGTCGAGGTGAAATGCAGGCTCTGCCGCCGGATCGTCATCTGCCGCGTGGTGTAGAGCGGATTGATCAGATGCAGCCCTTCGCCATAGGTTTCCGTCTGGACCTTACCGAACAGGTCGGCAACGGCGACCATCCCGGGCGATACCGTGATGATGCTGGCCACCAGCGTGGCGATGCCCCAAATGATGGCGGCCAGCGGCGGCACGAGCAGACGTACCCGTCGAACCAGCAGGCCCACCACAAAGGCCACGACACAGACAATCGAAATGATGATATAGGCCATCGATCAACGCTCCTCGCCGCGCGGCAGAGAGTCCTACCGGCTCGGGAGAAAGGTCGGTCTAAACCCTTGAAATAATGTTAATTGGCGGGACGAGTACCCTGGTACCACTGCATCAAATCGAAGATAACCTATTGGAAAGCAATAAATCTCTAAATGCCGCCGAATCCGTCAAGACCCGAACTGCTTTGGGAATCCTTTGATCCCGCTGAGGTCGCCGGACCAGGACTGCGCCGAACTGGTCCAAATCTGGTTCTGCGGCGGCAGGTCGTCGCGGTGATCCAGAGTCGCCGGCCTGAGGGCGATAATCTCCGGATTAGCCTCGTCCGACGTCGAATACAGCGAGGTGCCGCAATCCGGACAGAAGGCCTGCACCCGTTTCGTGCCGCTGTCCGCTGTCTTCACGTAGTGTTTCGGCGTGCCGGACAGCAGTTCGAACGTATCCCCCCGCGCCGGCGCAATCGTGCGATAGGCCGAACCCGAGAATGCCTGGCAGTCGGTACAGTGACAGATGACCACATGCTTCGGGTTGACCTCCGCCGCGTAGGAAATTGCGCCGCAATGGCATTTGCCGGTGACTTTCATGGATCTCGTTCCTTACCAGTCCGTTAGACGCGCAGTGTAGGACGACCGAGCACGACCCGAAAGTCGTTCCGGTTAACGGCGTTCCGGACGCCTTTCACGCAGACGAAACTACCCATAGAATTCAACGGTCAAATTGCGGGCATCGTATATTTTCCCAAAAGTAGATTGTTGGAGAGAGGATTTGGCACGCGATACTCCGCCGCCGAGCGAGCAAGAAAACTATATGCACGACTACGATGGGGCGCTGACCGAGCAGATCATTGCGGGGCGCACCGCCGAAGTCCACGGCGCTTTTCTCCTGCCATATCTCCGTGCCGGCATGACACTCCTGGACTGCGGCTGCGGCCCCGGCACGATCACCGCGGGCTTGGCCCGGGCAACCGCCCCGGGTGCGGTGACCGGCATCGACCTCGAAGAGAGCCAGTTGGACATCGCCCGCGATAACGCCGCCAAAATCGGCATCGGCAATGTGACATTCGAACGCGGCGATGTGTACGACCTTCCGTTTCAGGACGATGGGTTCGATGCGGTGTTCAGCCATGCCATGCTCGAACACATGCATGATCCGGTATCCGTCCTGAAGGAAATGCGCCGGGTGCTGAAACCGGGCGGGTTGGTCGGCATCCGGTCGATCGACCTGGGGGCGACGCTGATTGCGCCGCACGATGCCGTTTTGACCGAAGCCCACGATACCTGGCGAAGATTCAGACGGCATTGCGGCGGAGACCCATTCATGGGCCGCCGCCTCCGCGCGTTGCTCCGGCAAGCGGGCTTCGCGAGGACGGTAGGGACCGGGTCGAGCGAAAGCTGGGGCACGCCGCAATCGGCACGAACAATAGCGGCGGCGCTAGCCAGCGAGTTCGCCGGGCCGAGGATCGCCGAAACCGCAATCGAGATGGGTTGGGCGGATCAGGCGCAGATGGACGACGCCGCGCGCGCCCTCCAGGAATGGGGTAACCACGAAGATGCCTTTATGGCGATCGTTTGGTGCGAAGCGGTCGGCTGGAAGGATTGACCGCCAAGCCGTCGGTCGAACTCTGCCGTCCCTAATCCGGCACCGGCTCGATCCGGAATTCGCCGTTCGCCGGCGGCACGACCGCCCGTTCTCGGGACGGTTCGATCTGCGGCACCCAATCGTAGGGATAGCGGTAGGCCCGGAAGACATCGCTCAGGAATTGCGTGTCATCGTCCATCAGGTTGTAAGGACAGACATATTCCCAAACGATCTCGCATTCCCGCGTCACCTCGATCACGCGGCCGCACCGTGACTCGGTGATCAGGGTGTTGCCGTTCGGCAGGCGTTGGGCCGCACTTTCATAGCGACTGTAGAACCGGACGTCCTCGCCCTCCGACGGGAAGCCAGCAGTCTTCGCAGAATACTCCCAAACCAGATCGAGCGAGATCGGGTCGATCTCCAGGACCCGGGAACTGTCCCGCAGGGCATTCCACGTCCCGTCCGGCGCACCGGGGTTCGGGCTGCCGAAGCCCGCAGCCCCGCCATTATCGAACACCAGGATATTGCCCTCGCCCGGCAGCCCTTTCGGAATAATATGAGCGTGATGCGGCCCGATGATGCAGCCCAGCGCCTTGAGTTCCGGTGAACTCGCGTAGTCGGGCCCGATCTTCCAGACAATCTCGCCGGTTTTCTTCGAGATGATGTAGAGAATGGTGCCGCGGTCATCCGTGATGATGTTCTCCGGATCGAACCGTTCGTCCCCGGCGTCGAACCACTTGTTCGGTCCCACATAGGATATCGTGTTCTGGAAGACGGCATGCTGGTTACGGCAATGGCGCATGATCGCGTTCTTGGCCGCTTCGGAGTGCCCGAACTCCTCGAAGTGATCGGCCGGCATCCAGTCCCATGAGATGTCGCCGTTCCATGTCACTTCCAACATACGGGTGGAGCGCGGCAGATAATCCCGGCTGATGTCGGGCCAAGTCCCGCTGCGGTAGCTCAGCATCAAAGTGTTGCCGTCCTGAATTTTCGGCGTCATGCCGGGCACGTAATAGCCGACCGGGCACCCTTCGCGGACGAGGTCGTGATTCTGCCGGGCCGACCAGGCGCGTTTGCCGTCGACGTCGATTTCGTCCGCCTTTTCGAATTTCCATTCGACATTGCCGTCCCAGTCTTCCTGAACGACATCGTCGCAGCCGACATGATGATCGTATTCCTGGCTCACCCGTCCGATCTGGCCACCGAGGATCCGGCCTTCCGGCAACATGTTGATCATGTAGCCGTCGAACTGCGGCCAGTTCCGGACCACATTGCCGTTCATGTCGACGAGGACGGCCCCGACCCCCTGCTTCTTGGACGGATACAGCGTGTATCCGTTGAAGCATTTCTCGGGCTTGTAAATTGTCGTGCCGGTCGGAAACACCGTTTGCATTGCACTCACTTTCGACTGATGGCGCGTTGAACGGCCGTCGCGAATCGCGCGGCTCGGGGATTTCGGACCCTATTCCAGCCCAAAAATCTTCTGATAGGCCGCCTGGGTCTCGGCGCCGCCTTGATTGATCGGCATTTCTTTCTGCTTCTCGCGCTGGCGCAGGCGATACGCGTACTCGTGCGGCATCTGACCGTATGGGTCGGTGGCGTTCAGCTCTTTCGCAGCGTGCGCCGCCCAATCGGCGTTCCAGAGAAATTCGCGGGCCAAGGCAACCAGGTCCGCCCGGCCGTCTTGCAGGATATTCTCCGCTTGCCGCGCTTCGGTGATCCCGCCGACGGCGATCGTCATGATCCCGGCTTCGCGCCGCACCCGTTCCGCAAATCCGGCTTGGAATTGCTCGATCCGCGGCACCATCGGCATCTCGCTGTCGCCGAAAATGCCGCCGGAGGAACAATCGATGAGGTCGATATCCCGATCCTTCAACTCCTTCGACAAGGCCACCGTATCGTCCAAATCCCAGAGGCCGCCCTGACCGTCGACCGACGACACGCGGAAGAAGAGCGGCTTGTCCTGCGGCCAGGCGTCGCGAACGACTTCGGCTATTTCGAGGGCGAAGCGCATCCGTCCCTGCCGGTCGCCGCCATAGGCATCGTTCCGATGGTTGCTCACGGGCGAAAGGAACTGATGGATCAGATAGCCGTGCGCCCCGTGAATCTCGAGAATGTCGAAACCGGCATCCATACTGCGCCGGGTGGCTTCGCGCCACGCGTCGAGATTGTTTCGAATGTCGTCCTTGTCCATCGCCTTCGGCGTGAATCGGCGCGGCAGATGATCCAGCGCGCTGGGCGCCAATCCCTGCCAGGGCGGCAGGCCATCCTTTGCATCCTCGTCGGTCAGCGGCCGCCAATCCTGCGTCGCCGTATGACACGAAGCCTTGCGCCCCGCATGCCCCAACTGAATGGCCGGGATTGCGTCCTGCTCCTTGATGAAATCAGTCAGCTTACGGTATTGCGGAATATGCTTGTCGTCGTAGATCCCGGCGCATTTATAGGTCTTGCGCCCGATCGCCTCGACCGCCGTTTCCTCGCCGAATACGATTCCGGCCCCGCCGACCGCAAGCCGGCCGAGATGCATCATCTGCCAGTCGCCCGGCCCGCCGTCGTCCGAGTTGTACTGGCACATCGGCGAGACGACGATGCGGTTCTTCGACGTCACGCCGCGGATCGTGATGGGCGTAAACAGGAGGGGCTGTTGCTTGGTGTCAGTCATCGTTGATCGAACACTCACTCGAACCGTTGCGCCGAGATCGCCGGATGATAGATCGGCTGAATGATGTTGCCGGCCGGGTCCTTGATATGGAAGCTGCGGGCGCCGTCCGCATGATCGTGGGGCTGGTCGAGAACCGGAACGTCGATCGACGAGAAATAAGCGTACCAGGCATCCAGGGATTCCTTGCTCTCGACGATGAAGCCGTAATGATCGAAGACCCCGCCCTCCTCCGGTTCGGATTTGGCGCGCGCCAGCGACAGGTTGTCGTTGCCACAGGTCAGATACACGAGATTCTCATTCGCGCGATAGAGAAGTTCCATCCCCATCACATCGGTATAGAACTTCTCGCATTCCTCCAGGTTGTTCACCCGGAAGGCGACATGGCGGATACCGCGAAAGGCAGGGGGGCGTTCTGTCATGGCTCGTCTCCACGCTGATCCCAGAGGTCTCGTCGAAGGGCCATCCAGTATCGGCGGCCCATTTATTCATTCATGATACGGCAGTCGAGGCATAGCGTAACCGGACCGCTCTGAACTGTCCAAATGCATGATTGGCGCCGGGAGCAGGCCGCCGGATAGAATACCGGATCGCTTCCCACGGCATCACTGGTTGCGGCCTATTCCGCGCTCGGCCAAAATCTTACCCGGGAGTGGCATCGCCTGCGATTTCCCGGCGAACGTCGACTATGACCGAAGAAAGAGCCCCAATGCCCGTCCGCTATATCGACGCCATCACAGCACGCTACACGAAGCTCGGCTACGAGCCCTACCGCTGGGTCTATGCGGAGGAGCCGCCGGCCTTCACACCACTCAATAAACCATTGTCGGAAGCGCGGGTCGGCGTCCTGACGACGTCCGGCGCCTACGCGCTCGGTCAGACGGCGTTCCACTACAAGGACGACACCGGTGTCCGGGCAATCCCGAAGACGACGCCGAAACAGGACATCCGGTTTTCGCATATCACGGAATACTATCTGGAAGACCCACGGCGCGATTCGGAATGCGTCCTACCGCTGTCGGCCTTGAACCGTCTCGAAAGCGAAGGGTTTGTCGGCGAGATGGCGGACGACGCCCTCTCCTGCATGGGCGGCATCTACTCGCAGCGCCGGGTGCGCGAAGAACTGATTCCGGACTTGGCGGCGCGGTTCGAGGCGCAATCGGTCGACGCGGTCTTCCTCATACCCATGTGACCGGTGTGCCATCAGACCGTGGGTCTGATCGCCCGCCACCTCGAAGCCGCCGGCACGCCGACCGTTTCCCTGACCAGCGCCCATGACATCACGACTGCCGGCAACCCGCCGCGCGCGCTGTTCGTCGACTATCCTCTCGGCCACACAACCGGCCGGCCCTTCGATCCCGGCGATCAGGACGAGATAACCCGTGCCGCCCTCGCGGGATTGGAAACCATCGAGAAACCGGGCGTCATCGTCGACCTAGAGCGGCGCTGGTCCGACGACGAGGACTGGAAGACGGAAGCCATGCGGGCGGACGGCGGCGACACCCGAAGCGCGCGCGACACGACGCCGCAATGGCAATATCCGGAAGACCGCATCGCGGCTGCCGGATAGCGGCGTTGGATTCGGAACATCGGGCACCGCGACAAGAAGGACATTCACGATGGACGGCGAAACAAACAACGAGGCCCAAGGTCCGCTCGCAGGCTGCCGGGTTCTTGAATTGGGTTCGACCGTCGCCGCCCCCTTCTGCGGCCGGCTGTTCGCCGATCTCGGCGCGGAGGTCGTCAACGTGGAACGGCCGGCCGGCGACTCCCTGCGCAGCCTCGGCCGCCACTACGAAGGCAAGTCCTTGTGGTGGGCCAGTATCCACCGCAACAAGAAGGCCATCGCGATCAACCTGAAATCGGACTCCGGACGGGACATCGTCCGCCGGCTCGTCCCTCACTTCGACATCGTCATCGAAAATTTCAAACCCGGGACGCTGGAGAAATGGGGCCTCGGCTACGACGAAATGGCACAGGACCATCCCGGGGTGATCCTCGTGCGGATCAGCGGTTTCGGACAGACGGGCCCCTATAGCGAACGGGCCGGGTACGGCATCATCGGAGAATCTCTCAGCGGCATCCGGTCGATCACCGGCGAACCGGACCGGCCGCCGTCCCGCGTGGCCACGCCGTTGACCGACTACGTGGCCGGCATATACGGCGCCTTCGGCGCTGCCGCCGCACTGCACGAACGGAACCGGACGGGACGCGGCCAGGTGGTCGATGTCGCGCTCTACGAAGCGGCATTCTCGATGATGGAGTCCTTCGTCCCTGCCTTCGACAAATTGGGGATCGTGCCGCACCGGGTCGGCTCGCGCCTGCACGGCCATGTGCCGAACAGCCTGTTTCCGGTGAAGAACGAGGAGTGGATCCACATCGCCGCCGGCAACACTTCCACCTTCCAGCGGCTTGCGGCGGCCATGGATCAACCCGGGCTGGCCCAAGACCCGCGCTTTGCGGAGAGTCCCGCACGGCTGGAAAACGAGGACGAACTGGTCCAAGCCATCAGCCGTTGGACAGAGACCTGGACGCTCGGCGAACTCTACGAATATCTGGTCGAGAAGGACATCCCGGCGGCGCCGATCTACAGCGTCGCGGACGTGTTCACCGATCCGCAGTTTGCGGCGCGGGACATGATCGTCGATGTGCCGGACGAAGAGGTCGGCTCGTTGAAACTGTCGGGGATCGCGCCTAAATTCTCCCGCACGCCCGGCGCGCTGCGCTGGACCGGACAGTCCATCGGCCACGACACCCGCACCGTCCTTGCCCAAAACCTAAATTTATCCGACGCCGAGCTGGACGCGCTCGAGGCCGAGGGCGCGATCGCCTCTGCAACGGCGGAAAAAGACTAGCGCTGTCCGGCGCCGACAAGATCAGTCCGCATAGGCCGCAAAGCGCTTGCGATACTGGCTCGGGCTGACGTCGAATTTCTTGCGGAAATGGTAGCGTAGATTCTGCGGGTTGGAGAGGCCGACCGCGTCCGCGATATCGTCGAGCGACGCCTGTGTCGTTTCCAACAACGTGCAGGCTGTGGCCAATCGTTCCTGGACGATCCAGTGTCCGACCGGCATACCCGTGAGTGCCGCGAATTTTCGCTGGAAGGTTCGCGGACTCATGCCCGACACCGCCGCGAGCGACGCCACGCTGTGCGGCCGGTTCAGACCGGCCCGG
The DNA here is from genome assembly GCA_965228425.1 of Alphaproteobacteria bacterium. Taxonomy (GTDB): domain Bacteria; phylum Pseudomonadota; class Alphaproteobacteria; order UBA8366; family UBA8366; genus JAJFJD01. Next base: position 4,310,603 of record OZ245815.1, read on the forward strand.
ATATAGTCGACGGTCGCCGACAGGCGATGCGCCTCGTTTTCCGCCGGCACCGGCTGTTCGATGAATTGGGCCTGGCCGCCTTGCCGGTGCGCATGCATGACCAAACGGCGCGCAACCGAATTCGCGATCTTGGCCCCGAAGTCACGCCGCACGATATGCAGGCAGAGGTCCAGACCGGCCGAACTGCCCGCCGACGACAGGATGTCGCCATCGTCGACATAGAGGCTGTCGGTCGCCAAGTGCACAGTGGGATACCGGCGCGAGAAATCATCCGCATAGCGCCAGTGTGTCGCGGCCCGGCGCCCGTCGAGCAGACCGGCAGCCGCCAGAACGTAAACGCCGGAACAGATGGTGACGAGCCGCGCGCCGCGCCGATGCGCTTCCCGAAGGGCATCGCAAAGGGCCGATGGCACCGGCGCGTCTTTTCCCCGCCATCCCGGGATCACGATGGTGCCGGCCGCGACAAAATCATCGTCGGACCCGGTGGCGGTGAATTCCAACCCGCCGGCGGCGCGAAGCGGCCCCGTCTCCAGCGCGACGGACTCGAACCGGTACCAATCCCCGACAATCTCGGGCCGCGGCAAGCCGAAGACCTCGGCCACGATGCCGTATTCAAAGGTGCAAAGACCGTCATACACAAGAGCGACGACGTTCGTCTTGGCGGAATCCACGGCCCCCGGCGCTGAAATTGTCATGATTTCCATCGCATTTGGCACAATCCCGAATGGCACGATTTCATCCTGTTCGGAAATAATGACAAGAACCAAGGGAGATATCAAATGAACGAAATGCCCGGCCTATTGGACGCCGTTTCCGTCTATTTCGACGCCATCTACGACTGCGATGTCGAAAAACTGGATGCGGTCTTCCATGAGGCCTCCAGCCTGTTCGACGCCGATGAAGGAAAGATTTTCGTCGATCCGATCGCCAGTTTCCGCGCGGATGTCGGCAGCCGACCGTCCCCGGCGGGGCGGAACCAGACACGGCACGACGAGATCATCACGATCGATTGGCTTTCGGAATTGAGCGCCGTCGTGAAGCTTCGGCTCCAATCCCATGAGAAAGTGTTCGTCGACCACCTCGCCTTCGTCAAGGGCCCGGACGGATGGAAGATCGTCTCCAAGGTCTGGCATCTGGAGAGCACGGCGGAGATCAAGACGTTGGATTAGCCCGGTTGCGGCCCTGGAGCCCTTCGTCTTGCAAGGGGCTTGTGCAATTGCACCGCGTCAGTCCGCGGCCAGCGCAATACAAGAGAAACCAACCAGCGCCTCCGTCGGGACACCGAAGCGGACGGTATGGCGCGCCGGCAGCCCGCCCGGAAAATGCTTCACATACTCTTCATTACAGGCGGCGTAGTTCGCGGGGTCCGTGATCAACATCGTGACCTGTACGACGCGCTGAAGCGAGCTTCCTTCTTCCTTAAGGATCTTATCGATGAAGGCGAGCGAGTTCCGAACCTGCTCCGCCGGGGTCGCGCCGCGCTCGATGCCATTCGCGGGATCGTGCGGCGCGGAATGGCCGGAAACGAAGATCAGACCGGCAGCCCGCGTTGCACGGCTGAAGGGCCGAATTGAATCCGGTTCCGGCTGTCCGATGAAATCGATCATGGTGAAGTTCCGTTCGTACATGGTGTGAGATCCGACGCATCCGCCATGTTAGCCGAGCCATGCCGGAGTCGATATCGCGAAGCACGGAAGAAACACACAACGTCAGAACGTTTTTCTGAATTCGAGAAAGGTCGGTCCCCGTTTGAAACCGAGCACAAGGTTCAAGTCGAGCATCGGGTTGTTTTCCTCGTTGTCCGTTTCGACAACGTGCCCGCCCGCGGCTTTGACATGATCAATGCCACGCAATTTCAGGGCCGTTGCGATACCTCGACGGCGAAATTCGCGACGGACACCGGTAACCCCGGTGAAGTACGTGCCGGGCGTCGACGGATCGGTGCACAGGATGCTCAACCCGACCCATGTATCGCCGTGGCGGGCGATGAACCACGAATCCGGTGCAAACTTCGAGTCCTCGAACGTACGCGAAAAACGCTCGAACGTGGGGCGCACGGGCGTTTCGAACAGCGGGATATCCTGAATGATCTTCCAGTCCAACTCCCAACACCGGCGCTTCCAATCCGGCACGACGGTCATGAGATCGCTAAGCGCGGATATCGTGATCCCGCCATCCGACAGGCCCGACCGAATGCCGTCCGTATCGAAGGACCGAACGTCGAGGCGCAACACCAGACGGCGCAAAACCACTTCGAACCCGCGCCGCCCCAGAAATCCGAGCGTATCGGTTTGATCGTCATGCGTAGAGGCAATCAGGTCCGTCGGTCGATGCGGAAACACGATTTCCAGGACACGACGGTAGAGCGCCGCGCCCATGCCCTGCCGCCGGTGATCCGGATGTACGGCGGCATGGAAAAAGAACTTCCCCGAGCGCGGCGAAAATTCCGGCTGCCCATGGACGGCGAAACCGACGACCCGGCCACCTTTTTCGGCGACGATCCGGCCATGGATCAGGTCGGGATCGCGGTGGGCGTCATCCTGTTTCAAACCACGCACCGTCGTGGGGTAGTCGGGCCACACCGCGGTCGCAACCTCGGCCACGCCGGTATAATCGTTCTGGTTCCTTTCGAAGTCCCGAAGAGTGAAAGGCGCCGCATTCGGCATACTCATCACCAAATCTCCTGCGATGCGGCTACAGATGCGCAGCGCACAACGTCTCATCTGTTTCGAGTGAGAGTGGGTCTTCCGACCCGTGAGATTCAGTGTGTCTTGCTCATCGCCCTATCGCCTTTATGCGAGAAGGAATTCTTGCGTCACGCGTCCTGAAAAAACAATCGTCTTCTTAGGCAGCCATGGAGCAATCTGATATTGAAATGATGGGCACGCGTCCGCAATTCGGACATCCACAAGCTGGTCCGTCGCGCCCCAACGCCATGCGGTACAGGCGCTTACAGCGCGTTCAGCGGAATCTTCAGGTAGGAAACCCCGTTCGGTTCGGGGTCCGGGAAATTGCCGCCCCGGAGATTGACCTGGATCGACGGTAGGATCAGTTTGGGAAAGTCGAGTTCCGCGTCGCGCGCCTCGCGCATCGCCACGAAGTCCTCTTCGGACACGCCGTCGCGCACATGAACACTGCCGTCGCGCTCGGCGGCAATCGTCGTTTCCCACGCCGGCTGCCGCTCCTTCGTGCCATAGTCGTGGCCGACGAAAACGCGGGTTTCCGGCGGCAGCGCGAGAATGCGCCGGATCGACCGGAAGAGCGTGCGCGCATCCCCACCGGGAAAATCGCAGCGCGCCGTCCCGAAATCCGGCATGAAGACCGTGTCGCCGGTAAAGACCGCGTCGCCGACCTGGTAGCAGACGCAGGCCGGCGTGTGGCCGGGCGAATGGAGGACCTTGACGGATAGGTCGCCCAACGATAGTTCGGCCCCATCCTCGAACAGGCGATCGAATTGCGTGCCGTCCGTTGGAAAGTCCGGCCCGAGATTGAAGACTTCCGCGAAGGTCCGCTGCACCGCCACGATCTCCGCGCCGATGCCGCGTTGGCCGCCCAGCTTGTCCTGCAGGTGGCACGCGCCGGTCATGTGGTCGGCATGGACATGCGTCTCGAGGATCCATTCGACCGTATATCCCTGCTTCGCGACGAAATGCGCCACCGTATCGGCGCCGCCGGTCGCGGTCCGCCCTGAACTGGCGTCATAGTCGAGAACCGGGTCGATGATCGCGCAGCGGCGCGTCGGCGGGTCCGCAACCACGTAGGTGATGGTGCCGGTCGCCTCGTCGTAGAAAGGGCTTACGTCAACGGACATAGCCTTGGCGTGCTCTTGCGTTTCACACAAATCTTAAAACCTGCGGGATACTAACCCACCTTCGCCCCCGATCGAATTGACCAGGATCAATCGCCGCGAATGGAAAGCGGCCGGTCTAGGCGACCCCGACTACGTTACGGTTCTATGGATCGTGCGGGACATCGCCGGCCACGCATCCCGTAAAAAGACGGTCAGGTCACTCGCGCGCCCCTTGACCTTGTGCGGATAGAGCAGGGTGCTGACGAAGCCCCGGTGATACGTCGCATGGTTCGCGAGGTGCAAGAGAATGTCCTCCCGCGTCATCGCACCCTCGCCGCCACCCACGAAGGTGAAATCGATCACTTCCGCCAATTCCGCTTCGGTCCAGCGCCGCGCCAGCCCGACATAGTAGTCGTTCATATTCCGAAGTCGCCGCGCGACATCGGGAAAGGGAAGCACCTGGCTTCGATGACGCGCTTGGTGCGGATGATCGCGGCCTTCGAGATGGGCCTGGAAGATTTCCCCCACGACGAGGATGTGATCGAATGTTCCCGCGATAGTTCCGAACAGGGCATCGCGCGGCGTCATCAGTTCCTCGTCCGAGAGCTGTCGGGCATTGAACAACATCACATCGTCGGCCCAGGCCGTATAGGCCATCATGCGGTGGACGGTCGATAGATCCGGCATGGAAACCCCTCCTTGAGGACGCTCCTGTACCAAGCCGGGGTTGCGCCGAACAAGGAATACATTGTCACCAGTACAATTCGCTTCCCATGCGTCTAGGTCGGATTATCGTGCCGATAAGTCTCCGGACAGCGCCGACCCTATCCCGCGAGGAAATCGAGCAGCAGCCGACTTGTCGCCTCGGGCTGTTCCTGCTGGACCCAGTGACCGGCGCCGGGCACGAAATGCACGTCCTGCATCCGCGTAAATGCGTGCCTTTGCATGCGCTCCAGCGCACCCGGTCTTTGGTGGGCACCCCAATCCTTATCGCCCGCGATGAAACAGGCTGGCCGGTCGATCGTCCGCCCGCCGAAAAGCCGCAACTCGGAGAGCAGGTCTTTCTCGAAACGGCACCGGTACCAATTGAGCCCGCCTTGCAAGCCGGTGCGGGAAAACTCCCCGGCATAGACCGCCAACTCGGCGTCGGTCAGCCAGGTGTTCGCGGCGATCTCCGCCGGGCTCGGCATGAAATCGGCCGCCGTCTCCGCCATGGTCTGATCCAGGTTCATGATGTAATAGGTCGGCATGTCGGCGATCACCTCCGCCCGCCAGGCGGCGAGCGGGTGTGGATCGTTGCCCGGCCAATCCGCGCTTTTGGCGTGGAAATACCCGCGCAGGAAGTCCGCTAGGCCCTGCGGGCATTGACACATGTCCCGGTCGGCCTGCGGGGTGGAATAGTATTTGTGATAGTGCTTGCGCGGCCGGTCCAACGCTGCCAGCGCCGCATGAATGTCCGCAGATGTCGCGTCATCGGAGGACGGAAAGGCGGGCGGCCCTTGGAAGGGTGCGCTCATCACCGCGACCTTACCGAATAGGTCGGGGCGGATGACAGCACAGTAAGCCGCCACGGACGCGCCGAAGTCATGCCCGACGACCGCCGCTGCTTTCGGAATGTCCAATACGCCCATCAAGGCGACGATGTCGCGGGTCAGGTTCACCATGTTGAAGGGGCGCAGGTCCACGTCGTACCCAGGCTCCCAGCCGCTGGTGCGGCCGTAGCCCCGTTGGTCCGGCGCGACGACGCGATACCCCGCCTCTGCCAGGGGCAGCATCACCTTGCGCCAGCTATAGGCCAGCTCGGGGAAACCATGCAGAAGAAGCACGACCGGCCCGTCGGCCGCATCGGTTCCGGCTTCCAGCACATGCATCCGAAGACCGTTCACGCCCTCTACGAAGCGCGCGCGGATGCCTGCCGGCAGCGTATCGTCTTGAAGAGGTTCCATGCGAGTCCGGTCCGTTAGTCGACGCGCCGTAGAAAAGTCCGATTTTCTTCAATGATGAAATCGCCGTCGGCGGCCGCCTGGAAATTTGCGGCACCATCCTTGTCGGCCTTGATCACTTCCCGGTAGGCCTCATAGGCTGCCAGGCTCTCGAAGTTGATCAAGCAATAGGCGATATCCCGTGTGCCTTCATGCGGCATCCAATAGCCGAGTAATTCACCGCCACATCTCGGCACAATATCGTACCACCGTTTGGCATACGCCTCGTATTCCTCATGCTTGAATGGATGAATCTTGTATTGAATGAATAAAGTTATCGCCATGGCCGCCCCGCTTTTCCAGTAACCCGGCCCTGTCGGCCAGTGCTGAAAGTGTATGCCAGTTTCGCGGCAAGCGCGCGATATCCTGTCCATAAACATCGCAAATCTCCCGGAAACTGTAGTCGGGACGGTGGCTTATTGAACCGGTCCCGGCCATAAGCCGACAAGACAAGGACCGTTTCGACGCTGCCGAACAGTTACCGACCAATGCCGAGAGGACAAAAAATATTTACTTATTGTCTTCAAATAAAAAATCCATTTTTTGTAAATTATACAGAATACCTTTTCTGCATAATTGAATATTTTCGAACAATTGTTGAAAATAAAAATAAATGTATTTTTGTCGAAACCATTGATAATCTTACAATTATGACTATTTTTATTTGAAGAAATTCGTTGCTGTGGGAATCGACGACACGCGATGTGTCACAGACCGATCCCTCCAACAAACGAAAATCACTGAGCCAACCTCTTTACGAAGAGGCGGCATATTCAGCGCGCCCGCGGGCAAATGGACAGCGTGCGGGTACGTTTCATTTCAGTTCGGTCGGTCAGATTCCTTCCCGGTGCACACGGCAATTCAGAAGGATTTTCCCGATACGTCAAAGGTAACAACCCATGTCGAAGCCTACTCTCCTTAACATCAGCTTGATCTGCCTAACTTCTCTGTTGGTGTTCGTGGCCGTATTGCCGGGCGCCGCATTCGCCCAAATTGCATCGGTCGGCGTACCCGAAAATGCAACCGCCAGGGTCTATGGCAGCGGATGGCAATGTAACAATGGCTATCGGAAAAAGGACGACGCTTGTCGTGCCATTAGGATACCGGCCAACGCTTTCGCAACGGATTCGTCCTACGGAAAAGGCTGGGAATGCCGCCGCGGATTTCGGGCGACGGACGAAAACTGCATCGCAATCGAGATTCCCAAAAACGCCTACCTCAACGCCTTTGGCGACAATTGGGAATGCGACCGTGGCTACAAGGAGACCGGCGATCGCTGCGTCGCCATCAAAGTGCCCGCCAACGGGTATTTATCCTCCTCGCTGCATACATCCGGCTGGCGCTGCGAACGCGGCTTCAGGGCGGTCGACGACCGGTGTGTCGCCATCGATGTTCCCGAAAATGGGTTTTTGGTGGAGTCGTCATACGATCGGGGATGGAACTGTAATCGCGGCTACAGGGCGGTCGAAGACTCCTGTGTCGCTGTCGCGGTGCCGGCGAATGCGCATATCAATTACTCGGGAAACGAGTGGGAGTGCGACCGTCCTTATCAGCGGTCGGACGACAAATGCGTTTTGCCATAGGTCCGACGCTCGGACCGCCGACAATAGCCAATTGGCCTTAACCGGAAGCAAAGGAAACCGAAGATGTTCAAATCCACGAAATCAAAGGCCGAGGAAAAATTCGCCGCGACACAACGAAAACACGATCAGGTGATGAAGCAGAAGGAAAAGGAGCGGCAGAAAGATTTGCAACGCACGGCCGACCTACGCGCGCTTCGTTTGGCCAAAGAAGCAGCCGACAAGGAAGCCGCCGCCGAAAAGGAAGCAACCGGGAAAAAATAGCGATGCCAATCGGCAATCAGCACCGCGACACCCGCCCGCTGTTGGAACCTGGCTCCGACCGATTTGCGTAAGGCCGCGCGCGGAGACATCGATTGACCAAGCTCCGAGTTCGCCACCGGACGATCTACCGGTACCGGAAACAGGTCGAATTCGGCGTGCACAAGCTGATGCTGCGCCCGCGCGAGAGCCGCAACTTGCGCCTGATCGCCCATGATTTGGAGATAAAGCCCGCCGCCGCCGTGACATGGGCGCATGATGTTTTCGGCAACGCCGTAGCGACCCTCGCGTTTCAGCAACCTTCGGACCGCCTCGTCATTCAGAGCGATGCGGACCTCAATCTCGACATCGAACAATGGCCCGTGTTCGACATCGCGGCCTCCGCCACGACGTATCCGTTCCTGCTGACCGACGATGAGATGGTCGATCTCGGGGCGATGAGACTGCAAGCCTACCTGGACACCGAAGGACAACTCCGGCAATGGGCTCTAGGTTTCCTGACCGAGGAGCGGACCGATACGCTTACGCTGCTGAAAGACTTGTGCGCGGGCGTTGCCGCACGGGTCGTGTACGAACATCGCGAGACCGAAGAAGCCCAATCCCCGTCCACCACGCTTTCCAGAAACCACGGCTCATGCCGCGACTTCGCGGTTCTATTTGTGGATGCCGTGCGCAGTCTTGGTTTCGGCGCCCGTATCGTATCGGGGTACCTGTACGACCCAAATCAGGATGCCGTCGGATCCGACGGTGCGGGGTCAACCCATGCCTGGGCGGAAGTCTACGTCCCCGGCGCGGGATGGATCGTCTTCGACCCGACAAATCGAAGTGTCGGCGGGTTCAACCTGATTCCAATCGCCGTTGCACGCCACATTCGTCAGGCAATGCCCGTATCCGGCAGTTTCAGCGGAAGCCGCGATGCGTTCGAGGGCATGGATGTATCGGTTGAGGTCGCTCCGGTACTTCCATAGCGGACAAAAACGCGGGCCAAGCCGGAGCCGCAACCCAAATTTTGCAAAAAAAATCCCCGATGGTCGGGAGCGCCCATTTCTGGAAACGCTCCACGACGATCGGGGTTTATCGGATACAAACTTCAGGAAGGTTCAAGTTTGCTTTGTTATTCCCCTAGTTTACACGGGGTTCAAATTTCAGCTCGACGCCATAACGCGTTTTCGCAAAGCCCTTAAGCCAATCCTTCGCTTCGTCGGGCAGCTTGAGCTTGCTGTGGATGAGCTTTCTCGCAGGCTCGCCGATGGTCGCGTCGTACGGCCCAAGGATCACGTTTTTGCGCTTCGCGAAATCGGGATCCTTGAACATCTTGCGGGCCGCATCGCGCCACGCCTCTACGACGTCACTTGGCGTCCCTTTCGGAAGATGGAACGACTTGTTGGCGCCGACACCGAGCTGAACCAGCGAATCCAGCGCGGCACCCATGCCGCCCGAAACTTCCTTGCCGTGCACGACCTTGTAGAACTCATAGATCGTTGGCGTATTCGGGTGCACCGGATCCCGGCCCCATTTGCCGCTCGAGTCCGGAGCGCCAAGGGTAAACAACGGCTGTGCCAGGCCTTTGTCGATCAGGGCCTTACGGTTGTTCAAATAGGACAGCGAATTGTCGAAGTTGATCGTGAATTCGCCGCGCTCGAAGGCAAGCGCCATCGGGCCATTGCCTTTCATGCCCCAAACGTTCTTCACGTTGACGCCGATCGACGCGAGCGCGATGCGCTTGTTGATCGCCGATGATGTCGGGGTCTTGCCGCCGAATACCAGTTCTTCGACCGGGATCTTTCTCAACGCCTCGACTTTGGCCTTGATGCCCTTGGCCTTATGCACCCCAAGTTTTTCATGGGTGTAGATCATGTTGCCGCGTGGCGCCAAAAGAATCGGAACCCAATTGGGAATCGAGAATTTTACGCGCGGATCACGCAGGACATAGTTGAAGATGGTCGACGTCGATAGCGCCATCACCCAGGTACCGTCGTTCTTGGCTTTCTGCGTGAAGTAGTTGCCGCCGATGATGCCGCCCGCGCCGGGTTTGTTCAGCACGATAATTTTCGGATTGCCCGGCAGGTATTTTTCGAAATACGGCTGCATAAACCGCGTCAGGCTATCGGTGCCTCCGCCTTCATTGAAGGGGACGACGATGGTAACCCGCTTCCCTTTGAAATCAACGGCGTGAGCAGCCCCAATGCCCGTCAAACTAACGGCAATACCGCCGACGGCACTCGCAGCTACTGCGAAAAAGGTCCTCCTAAACATGGTCCAGTTCTCCCTATGTGTCGTTTCATTATCTTGATCATTATTGGTTTTGTCCGTCCGGCATGGGTTCGACAGCGCAAAGACGGAGGGTCGCAGCGAAGTTTTCCAACTCGCGAACCCATATCAAAGCACTAAGGTTCGACTCGGCGCAAGTTCCGGTATCGGAATATCCCAAACCCGAGGAGTGTATGGCAGGGAATGGGTGCCGCAAGCGTAGCCCGAAAAGCCCAAATCGACCCCACCGCGCAATCTCGGTAGTTCTGCGACCGGTAGAAGTCGTTGATAGGACGATGACATCGTATATTGGCCGCAGCAGCCCGACAGGATTTCACCAAATTTCCGGCATCCCGCGCTACCTTTTCTAGATGCCTAGTCGCCCATCATTCTTGCCATCGGACATCACTATGACCACATTGCGCGGTACCGCCCGGTCGCCGCAAAATGCATATTTCACGAGATTCGTCATCAGTAGAGCTACGAATAGGGCGCAGTTGAGGAGATCCCTACGTGACTAACGAGACCGGGAGCCGCAGCCGCTCGCTGATTCGCAGGGCAGTCTCTTTGAGCCTCCTCATCGTTGCCGCACTGGTTTTAAGTTCGGGCAGCGCACTTGCGCACAATGTGACCGAAGGCGACGCTGGGTATATCCAGGAAATATGGGGCGTAAAGCTGGTTCCTTTCGCCTATCTCGGCGCCAAGCACATGGTGACCGGCTACGACCATATCCTGTTCCTGTTCGGCGTCGTCTTCTTCCTCTACAAGATGAAGGATGTCGCCATCTATGTGAGCCTGTTCGCGCTCGGCCATTCGGTAACGATGCTTGCCGGCGTCTGGTTCGGTTGGGGCATAAACGCCTATATCATCGACGCCATCATCGGCCTTAGCGTGGTCTACAAGGCACTCGATAACCTTGGCGCCTACCAACGATGGTTCGGATTCCAGCCGAATACGAAGGCGGCAACGCTGATATTCGGGCTATTCCACGGAACGGGCCTGGCGACGAAGATTCTGGACTATAAGATCGCCGAAGACGGATTGCTGGCCAACTTGTTGGCCTTCAACGTCGGCGTCGAATTCGGCCAGATACTCGCCCTTGCTTTCATCCTCATCGTCATGGGGTATTGGCGGAAGACATCGAAGTTCTTTAGCCAAGCCTACACGGCGAACGTCGTCATGATGTCCCTTGGTTTCATGCTCATGGGCTATCATATTGCCGGCTATTTCGTGGCCGCGTAGCTGATTGGAGAGACATATGTTCAACGCGGAAAAACCGAGCCTCGAAGAACTGCCGAGTTCGGCGCAATTGCTTCGATCGACCGTTATCGCCGCGCTATCCGCAATCGTGATCCTCGTGGCGGTCATCCTGCCGGCCGAATATGGAATTGACCCGACCGGTGTGGGCAAAGTGCTGGGTCTCAAGGAAATGGGCGACATCAAACGCGAGCTGTCCGAGGAAGCCGCGCGCGACCACGGCGCCCAATCGCGGACGGACCCGCGGCCGATATTTTTCGACCGGGTGTTCGATGCCCTCGTCGGGACCGCTCACGCCAAAGAAAAGACCGCATGGACCGACACGGTAAGGTTCGATCTGGCACCGGGCGCTACCCACGAACTCAAACTCACGATGAAGAAGGGCGACGTCGCGGAGTTTGATATGGCGGTCGAGGGGGGACGTGTGAACTTCGACCTGCATGCTCACGGTAAAGGGCAATCCATCACATACGAGAAGGGCCGCGGATCGACTGGGTCGAAAGGCCGGATCGAGGCCGCGTTCGACGGCGAGCATGGATGGTTCTGGCGGAACCGCGACAAGTCGGCCTTGACGGTGACGGTGCAACTGCGTGGCACGTACAGCAAACTTAAAACGGGCAACAAATAGCCGATTGGCGCTCCGGCCCTAACCCTCGTCCAAGAATTCGGAGAGTTTCTCTTCCAGCGTGTCCAGGACCCGGCCCAGCCGGGTCACGACGTCGTCGATCTCGTCGCGGGTGATGCAAAGCGGCGGGGCGATCGGAATGATGCTGCCGGCGCGGCCCAACATCCGGTTCTCGCGCATCGTCTGAACGGCCAGCCGGTCGAGGTTCGCCGCTTTCGGAAAAGGCTCCCGCGTCTTCTTGTCCTTCACGAGTTCAAGGGCGCAGAGGAGTCCCTTGCCGCCGCGCACGTCGCCGACGATCCCGTGCTTACCGAACGTCTGCAAGCGCTCGAAGAGGTAGTCCCCCCTCTCGGCGGAACGATCCGCCAGGTTCTCGTTCTCCATGATCTCCAAATTCGCCAGCGCGGCCGCACAGGAGACCGGATTGCCGCCAAACGTGATGAGATGCTTGAACGTCTGGTCGCCCGCGCCGATGAAGGCGTCGGCGATATCACCGCTCACGATGGCGGCGCCGATCGGGATGTAACCGCTCGTCAGGCCCTTGGCGACGGTGCGGATATCCGGCTTCACCCCCCAGCGGTCCAGGGCGAACATCTTGCCGGTGCGGCAGAACCCGGTGATGACCTCATCGCCAATCAGCAACACGCCGTAGCGATCGCAAATCTCCCGAAGCTTGGGCCAGTATTCGGGATGCGGGACGTGGATGCCCGCCGCCGCCGAGATCGGCTCGGCGATCACCGCGGCGACGGTCGACGGGCCTTCATGCTGAATGGCCCGCTCGACATCGGCGGCGCAGTCGAGGCTGCAGTCGCCGGCCCCGGCGCAAAAATGGCAGCGATACGGAGCGGGTTGCGCGACGTGAACATTGCCGGGCACCAGCGGTCCGAATTCCGCGGGCACACTGCCGCCGCCCGGTCCGCCCCGGCCGAGGCTGGTGCAGGCGAGCGTCGCGCCATGGTACGACCCGCGCCGACTGATCACCTTCCAGCGGTTCGGCTCGCCCTTGAGATGATGATAGTTCTTGGCGATCTTGAGCGCGGTTTCATTCGCTTCCGACCCGCCGCTCACATAGTAGACCCGCGCGCGATCGTCGCCGGAGTACGCCGCGAGCTTGGCCGAGAGCGCCGCCGTCACGGGGCTGACGGTATCGTTCGGGGAAAACGCCAGCGTCGTCATCTGTTTGTAGACGGCGTCGGCGATCTCCCGCCGTCCGTGTCCGACGTTGACGAGCCAGAGGCCGGATAGGGTATCGAACCAACGCTCCCCGTCCCCGTCTTCGACCCAGACCCCCTGACCGCCGGTCACGAGTTGCACGCCGGAGTCCTTCGACAGGTTGCCCGCCTGCTGGGAATGCGGCCAGAAATGCGCTTCCGCGTCGGCCCGCGCCTGGTCGATGTCTACTGTGTTGCGTTGCTCTGGCATGTATCTAGTCCCTCCGTAGCGCAGCGGGCCCAATGTTGTTTCCCCGGCACTTCCGCCAGGGCTCAAACCGGCCGAGGACCATCAAACCAAATTGCGATCCGGATGGATACCGAATGCAGACCTCCGCGCACCACGTTTTATCGGATGAGACAGTCGCACAACGCGTTTATACGCCATGCGCCACGCTTGGTCTCGTCTAGACGAGCGATGATCCCCGCGAAATGCTCTGCCGCGCCATCCGGACATGCCGCCGCCAATGCTCACCGGATGCTGATATATCGTGATTGGCGACGCAGACAGTTGAGGCCACTATTGATTGTAGCGCGGTGCGCTCGGGCTCTCGCTCGAAACTCGGTCTTTCCGGGCTGTGCACCGTGTTTGCACAGGCGAACTCTACGACGGCGTTTGCGTCTGGAGGACCAAATAGGCACGGGAAAGGCCCTTCTATGGCATCGGTAATCAACTCTAGACCCCACATCATCTTGCTTGCGTCGTTGGTCGCGCTTTCTCTGTTCTGCGCCGGTACTCTGCGGGCCCAGGAAGGGGCACCGTTGCCGGACTACGTGATTAAGGAATTCGGCAAACCGCCGGCAGTACCGGAAGGCCCGCTGTCCAAGCCGTTACAGTCCGCAGTGAAGGCGGTCTTTATCGACAGCGTGACCCAATCGTCCTGGGGGCAAGACCAGATGGTAGCCCTCGACGCGATCGCCAAGTCGAAAGATCCCCGAATTGCCTGGCTTATCACCGATTTGATGCGCTTCATCCCTGGGGGCCGGTTGACCGCGGTCCTTAACGATACGGCCTCCACGTTACTGGGCATTAAGGCGCCAACAGAAAATCGCTGGGGGACATTAACGGATCATCTCATCGCATGGGATATTCCGGCGCCCCCGGATTATTTGCGGGCAAAACGAACCATTTTCACGGGGTTCGTGCCGGGCTGGGACAAGATCTTCGTCGAGGGCGATATCGACTGGCGGCACGTTTCCTGGGGCGGCGTGCTGATCGACGCCCGCAAATACGATACGACGGATGAGTTGTGCCGATGCATTCCCGCGGCGGACAACCCCGATGTGAGCAGTGCGAAAGACGCCACGTGGCTGAAAGACGACGACATCGTTTTTGGCATCGAGGTAAACGGCAAGTATCGGGCCTATCCGCGGCGCATCATGGAAGTGCGCGAGATGGTCAACGATACGTTGGGCGGACGGCATCTCGGCATACCCTATTGCACCTTGTGCGGCGCGGCGCAGGCCTATTTCACCGACCGGCTCCCCGAAGGCATCGACCGGCCGATCCTGCGCACGACGGGACTGCTCATCCGGTCGAACAAAGTGATGTACGACATCAATACGTATTCAGTGTTCGATACATTCCTGGGCAAAGCGGTGACCGGCCCCCTTGCGAAGAAGAAACTGCACCTGAAGCAAACCACCGTCGTGACGACCGACTGGGGCACCTGGAAGAAAGCGCACCCCGAGACGACCGTGCTGGTAGAAGCGCTGGCGCTCGGCCGCGACCCCGATTTCCGCAATGGCCGGGATGCCGACGGTCCGATCTTTCCGGTCGGCGACGTCGATCCGCGCCTGCCGGTTCACGAGGACGTCATTGGCGTGATCACGGCGTCCGGCAAACCGGTGGCGTTTCAGCGCAGCAAGGCATTCGTGGCCCTGAAAAAGGGCGACGTGATCACCTATGAGAACGTCCGCCTAAAGCTTGATGCCGGCGGCATACGGGCCGTCGATTCAGACGGTTCCGATCTTGGGAGCCACGAGGCGTTCTGGTTTGCCTGGTCACAGTTCCATCCGCAAACCGCGCTCTGGCCGGGGTAAGACGACCGCCGGCGCGCTTTCCGCGCGATGGTCCGATAAACGGTCGCATAACGCGAGAGTCGCAAGTTGACATGGCCAAAGCGCGCCGTTCATCCGGGCCGTGCGTCCGCGATGATCTGGTTTGCACAGGGCCCGGGCGAGCGGGCAATCAGGATCACGTCCCTAATTGCATATCAAAATGATATGTTATAACATTTTATTTTGAAACCATAAGACCTTTGGCCGGCAACAGCTGACCGCGTCTCACAGGAAGGATTCCACATGGATGGAACGGTGGCCGAGAGCCGTCCGCCGGGTTCAATGCGTTCCAAGTCGTTCCGGTCGAAGCGGCCCACCCAACCGGAGGCGGAAGCAGCGGTACGGACGCTGATCGAATGGGCGGGCGAAGACCCAGACCGCGAAGGTCTTAAGGGCACGCCCGAACGCGTCGTGCGGGCCTATGAAGAGTTCTTCGCCGGTTACAACGAAGACCCGGTCGCGCTGCTTGCCACTACATTTGAGGAGACTGCCGACTACGACGATATGGTCGTCTTGCGCGATATCCGCGTCGAATCGCACTGCGAGCACCACATCGTTCCCATCCTGGGTAAGGTGCATATCGGTTATTTGCCGGCCGGCCGCGTCGTCGGGATTTCCAAGCTAACGCGCCTTGTCGAGGTGTTCGCCAAGCGGATGCAGATCCAAGAAGCGCTGACGGCGCAGATCGCGGATACCATCCAGGAGGTGCTGAAGCCGCGCGGTGTCGGCGTCGTCATCGAGGCCGCGCACCAATGCATGACCACGCGCGGTATTCGCAAGCCGGGAGTCAGCATGGTGACCAGCCGCATGCTCGGCTCCTTTCGAGACAACCCGGCAACCCGCCGGGAGTTTCTTGCAATGATCGGCAGCTCCGGGAGCGGCCCTAATGGCGCCTGATAAGTCCAGCCCGACAGCCCCCTTTGCCGCCCGTGCGACGGTCGAGCAGGTCGAAGAGGGTCTTGCACTAGCACCCAAGTTCGACGCCAACGGACTGATCCCCTGCATCACAACCGACGCAAGCACGGGCGAGGTTTTGATGCTGGGCTACATGAATGACGAGGCGCTGCAAAAAACGATAGCGACCGGCGAGGCACACTACTGGAGTCGAAGCCGCCAGTGTTTGTGGTGCAAGGGCGCAACCAGCGGGCTCACACAGAAGGTTGTCGAGATGCGCATCGACGACGACCAGGACGCCGTCTGGCTGCGCGCCCGAATCGGTGGTTCGGGCGCAAGTTGTCACGTCGGATACCGTTCCTGCTTCTACCGCTCGATTGAGCTCAACGGCCCCACAGGTGGGCCTGCCCGGCTCGTGTTCACGGAGTCACGGAAAACTTTCGATCCGAAGGACGTCTACGGCGACGCGCCGAACCCGACGCAGCTTTGACGTAGGACGCTCATATGCCCGATCGAACAGAAACACTCACTTTGCTCGCGCCCGTCGACGACATCTCCGATGTCGAATTGCCCCTACGCTTCGCCGATGCCCTGACTGAGGTGCGTATCGCGATCGAACGTTGCGATGAGGCGGGGATACCCGCAGATACCGTGCTCGCCGCTTTGGTGACAGAGTTGGTGCCGCGCCTCGTCGAGACTTACGGACCACGCGGCGCAACTACTGTTTTGAGCCAACTTGCCCGCGAGATATCGGCCTGAAGCAGCCTGCCTTCAGCAATCCAGTGAAGCCATAACCGACGACGTCAACATGAAAGCCGCCATCCATGAGTGAAACCCTCTCGCACCCCAAGCTTCCCGTTACGGTCCTGTCCGGCTTCCTTGGCGCGGGCAAGACGACCTTGATGAATCACATCCTCAATAACCGCGAAGGCAAGCGTGTCGCGGTCATCGTCAACGACATGAGCGAGGTCAACATCGACGCCGATCTCATCCGTGACGGCGGCGCAGACCTAAGCCGTACCGAAGAGACTCTGGTCGAAATGACCAATGGCTGCATCTGTTGCACCTTGCGCGACGACCTTCTCCAGGAGGTGCGCCGTCTCGCTGAAGATGGCCGCTTCGACTACCTTCTGATCGAATCGACCGGGATCTCCGAGCCGCTGCCGGTGGCGGCCACCTTCAATTTTCGGACTGAAGATGACGAGAGCCTCGAGGACGTCTCCCGCCTCGACACGATGGTCACCGTGGTCGATGCCGCGAACCTCCTGCGCGACTACGCTTCGACGGATTTCCTCAAGGACCGGGGCGAGTCGCTGAGCGAAGAAGACGATCGTACCCTTGTCAACCTGCTCGTCGACCAGATCGAGTTTGCCGATGTCGTGATCCTGAACAAGATCGACGCAGCAACACCCGAACAGATCGGTGCTGCGCGCACGATCATCCGCTCGCTCAATCCCGATGCGGAACTCATCGAAACCAGCATGTCGCGCGTGCCGCTGGACACGGTCCTGAACACCGGACGGTTCGACCACGACAAGGCTCAGGAACACCCGCTCTGGTTCAAGGAACTGTACGGCTTTGCGGAGCACAAACCGGAGACGGAAGAATACGGTGTGCAGAGCTTCGTATATCGGGCGCGCCGCCCGTTCCATCCGGAAAAGTTCCACGCATTCCTTAATTCCTCCTGGCCGGGTGTCATTCGCACCAAAGGACATTTCTGGCTGGCCACCCGCCCGGAATGGGTCGGCGAGTTGAGCCAAGCCGGCGCGCTCGTGCGCCATGAGGCCATGGGGTTCTGGTGGGCAAATGTGCCGAAGGAGCGATGGCCCGATCATCCGGAGTGGCGCCAGCACATCGCCAATTCCTGGGATCCCGTTTTCGGAGACCGACGCCAGGAGATTGTCTTTATCGGCACCGGCATGGACGAGATCGCGATCCGACGCCGACTCGACGCCTGCCTTGTCGGCAATGCCGAAGCCATGCAGCTTGCTGCCTGGAAAAAGCTGAAGGATCCGTTCCCGATCTGGAAGCGGGCAGAGCCGTCGTGACCGGTCCGTCGGCATCCCTGGACGGTGCGCTCGTCGACACGCCGACCCTGGACGGCGCGGGCATCGAGATATGCGACACAGCGGAAGGCCTCGCCGACATCGGCAAGCCCGGCGTGGAACTCGTGATCTGGCGCCGCGCGCTACCCGTGTCCTTGCAGACCTGGCTCGACCGGCTGGACGCTTCGCGTCTTCCCTATGTACGGATTCTTGTTAAGCCCGGCGACTTTCGGGATGCCGTCGAACCGCATTTGGACGAATGCGGCATGCCGCCGGGGGACATGCGGGACTTGCTGATCGGGGACGTCGATGATCTCGTCTCGGCTTTTGCCGGCATCACCCGAAGTGACCTCGTTGATGTCCGGCTCGAGCGCGTCAGCGACGATTCTTGCTGGAAATTCCACCGCGACTACGTCAAGGCGCGCCTCCTGACGACCTACCGTGGTCCCGCCACGGAATGGGTCCACCCGCGTCACGCCCCCCAGGCGTTGCACGAACAGAGAGAATATAAGGGACCGGCGGAGTCCCTCGGGAACAATGACGTGGCGATTTTCAAGGGAAGCAGCGCCGGACCGGACAGCGGAATCGTGCACCGCTCGCCGGCGATCGCGGGCACCGGATACACGCGACTGCTGCTCTGTCTCAATATGCCGTCGGCCACCTCCCCGGAACCATGGCCGAGTGGTCCTGAAAACGAGACGCCGCATTCCTGAATAGGAGGCCATCGGTCATGGCGGTATGCATGTACTCAGCCTCGGCTTCAAACGACGGATTCAGGAGATCGGAAGCGGAAAACACCTTCCGCATACGAAAATGATTGCCTAACATCGAAACCAAGGCTCTGGTTCTTCGCAGACGACAACATCAAGGAGGCATCATGCTCGGCTGGATCACGAAAGCAGCATTGGGCGTAATGGTTGTTTTTGGTCTGAGCATTGGCGGTGCCGATGCCGGGCTCAAGTCCGAGAAGGTGACGTATAAGGTGGGCGACCGGGAACTCACCGGGTATCTGGTTTATGATGATGCGCGTGCCGGCAAGCGGCCGGGCGTTCTCGTCGTTCACGAATGGTGGGGGCATGATGCCTATGCGCGCGGGCGGGCCGATATGCTGGCGCGTCAAGGATATACGGCCTTCGCCTTGGATATGTATGGCACTGGCCGGCTCGCCGATCACCCGAAAGATGCGGGCGCATTCGCCAAAGAAGTGATTAAGACCAAGGGCATTATGCATGCCCGTTTCAAGGCCGCCTACGAAGTGCTGAAACGGCACAAGACGGTTGACGCATCGAGAAAGGCTGCCATTGGCTATTGTTTCGGCGGCAACGTCGTTCTCGACATGGCGCGCGCCGGGGTCGATTTGAAAGGTGTGGTCGCCTACCACGCGAGCCTGACTCAAACGATCGAAGCGAAACCGGGCGGGGTGAAGGCAAAGGTCCGCGTCTTCAACGGCGCCGACGATCCGTTCATCAAGCCCGAGAAACTCAAGGTCTTCAAAGACGGCATGAAAGCGGCGGGAGCCGATTTCGAGTATGTCTCCTACCCGGGCGTGACCCACAGTTTCACGAATCCGAAGGCAACCGAAAAGGGCGAAAAACTCAAACTGCCGCTCAAATATGATGCCAAAGCCGATGAGGATTCATGGCGTCAGACCCTGTCATTTTTGAGCGAAATCCTTAAGTAGCGTTATTGCTCGGCTCGCGAGCGCACTAGGCGGCTTCCACGCTTCGCACCGAAGCGAGCCGCCGTGTGCGCTCGGGGTCAGAAGCGGACATTCTTTGCAACGCAGCAAATGTCAGCACCGTGGTTTTGCCCGGTTTTCGTGGACACCTAGAATGAGGCGTGTTGAGCGCCGGGAGGTGTCAATTGACGAAGCCGAAGCGATACAAGCGCTATAGCGCGGAGTTCAAGCGGGAAGCGATCCTTAGAGCGAGCGAGGAAGGCTTAACGGACAAAGCCGTGTGCGATGAGCTGGGGATCAGCACCCGGCAGTTTCGCCGCTGGCGGGACGAGCTGGAGCTGTTGGGTAAAGAAGCGTTTCCCGGCCAAGGGCGAACCCGCGATCAAGAGCTCGCAGCGCTGAAGCGTGAGCTGGCTCAGGTGAAGAAGGAACGGGATTTTTTAAAGGAAGCGGCGGCGTACTTTGCCAAGCAGTCGAAGTGAGGTACGCGTGCATTGATCGCCGCCGCGATCGCTATCCGGTGCGCATGATGTGTCGCCTGTTGAAGGTCTCGGCAAGCGGCTACTACGCCTGGCGAACCCGACCGGAGAGCCCTCGAGCGAAGCGAGATCGAGATCTGATGGCCAAGATCAGGCGCGTCCACGACGTCAGCAAAGGGGTCTATGGCAGCCCGCGCGTTCACGCGGAGTTGGTTGCTGAGGGTGTTGCCGTGGGACGACACAAAGTCGCGCGTCTGATGCGCCTGGAGCGGCTTAGGGGATGTCCAAAGCGGCGCTTTCGGGTCACGACGCAA
The DNA here is from genome assembly GCA_965228425.1 of Alphaproteobacteria bacterium. Classification (GTDB taxonomy): domain Bacteria; phylum Pseudomonadota; class Alphaproteobacteria; order UBA8366; family UBA8366; genus JAJFJD01. The sequence continues at coordinate 4,331,030 of OZ245815.1, forward strand.
CGAGAGCCAGCGCATCCGGTTGCGAAGAATCTGCTGAAGCAGGACTTCAAAGCCAAGGCGCCGAACCAACGTTGGGCGGCCGACATCACCTACATCTCGACAGGTCAGGGCTGGCTGTACCTGGCGGTGGTGATGGACCTCTACTCCCGTCGCATCGTGGGCTGGTCGATGAGTCATTGGATGAGCCGACACCTGGTTGTCGATGCCTTGCGGATGGCAATCGCTGCGCGCCAGCCGGACGGACCCCTGATCCACCACTCGGATCGCGGCGGCCAATACACGAGCGACGACTTCCGTGACGAGCTTGCCAAGCACGGCATCGAATGCAGCATGAGCGGTTCGGCAAACTGCTATGACAATGCCGTCGTCGAGAGCTTCTTTGGGTTACTCAAACGCGAGTGCGTGAACCGTGTTCGCTATCGAACCCGGGATGAGGCTCGTGCTGATCTGTTCGAGTACATCGAGGTGTTCTACAACCGAAAGCGACGCCATGGTTACCTTGGCAACGTGAGCCCGGCCGACTTCGAAGAGCAGTCAGCCGGATCTTTCGAAACCGTCCACTGAAACGGGGCAAAACGACCGAGCCCAAAGCGGACATTGAATATTGGTGCAGCGAAAGACAGTTTCGAGTCCATTTCTCCATCATTCCGCGCCACAACGAGTGACACCTCTGGAAATCAACTTGATATTAGCAGAGAATCATATTAGCCAACATTAATATACTTGGAGATAGCGAGGCAAAGAGGTGAACTTCGACGAAGTGCTAGGTGCTTCCTTTCGAGAGGTTGTTAGCGGTGAACGCGACGGAAGCCCGACGCACATCGTTCGTGTACGTCGAAATTACCCAACAACTCCGGCCGATTTATGGAGTGCTTTGACGGACAACGAGCGTCTCCCGCGCTGGTTCGCGAAAGTCACTGGCGATTTCGAACAAGGCGGGCGATTTTCCATAGAAGGAAATGCGGACGGTGAAATTCTCGCCTGCGAACCGCCCAGACTGTTGCTTCTCACTTGGGAGTTCGGCGGCAACACGAGCTGGGTCAAGGTCACAATCGAAACGTCAGACGAAGGCACACTTTTGACGCTCGAACATGAACATCCGACAGACCACGAAAGCCAAGCGCATTGGGACCAGTATGGCCCCGGTGCGGCCGGCGTAGGGTGGGAATTGTCAATACTGGGCTTAGAGATGCATGTAGCTGGCGACGGCGCATCGATCATTGAGGCCGGAGAGGCTTGGGCCGGGAGCGCGAAAGGCAAGGCAACACTGCGTGGATGGGCCGAAGCATGGGGAGAGGCCCATACCAGAGCCGGAGCGACCGCGCAGATCGCCATGGAAACCGCGGAACGCACCGCTGCATTCTACACTGGCGAGGAAAAATGAACGCCTTTGAGGTGCTTTCCGACCCCGTGCGCAGGCGGACTCTAGAGCTGATTTCACAAAGGGAACATGCATCAGGTGAAATCGTCAAAGTCGTTGAGGCCGAGTTTGGCATTTCTCAATCCGCAGTCTCACAGCATCTTCGCATCTTGCGCGACACCGGCTTTGCAAAAGTGCGTAGAGACGGTGCAAAACGCTGTTACGAAATCGATCCTGCAGGATTTGACGATGTGGACGAATGGTTGGATCAGCTTCGCCGTTTCTGGGCGTCCAAAATGGAGGCCCTGGCAACGGAGATCGAGCGCGGCAAGCGATCCGACAAAGGCACTTAGCTGACATTCATCTTGGCTCTGAAGCGGCAGCAATGTCCGCGCTGCAGACGTACCTGCGAAAGTGGCGAGCTTCCGCCTTGGGTCATTAGCGGATCAAACACGGTCTTCGGGTTGTGCCTGCTGAGCCTCCAGAACAGGACACGCCTGCAGAGTTCCAAAATGGTGCCCGCTCCCGGACTCGAACCGGGATGGCCTAAGCGGCCGAGGGATTTTAAGTCCCTTGCGTCTACCAATTCCGCCAAGCGGGCAAACCCGGTGCGCAGGCGCGCGATAGACCGGCGCACCATACTCAATCTCGGGCTTCGGGGAAATCAGGAGAATGTTGCGTAAAGTGCGCGGACTACTCGTGCACACTCAATTGTTCTCGGTGGGCCAACATCATCGCTTTTTCTTTGGACATTTTGAGGCTTCCTTCAACGGCAGTCCCGACTCCTCGGAAATGATGCAGGAATTGCCGAGGAAACCACCTGGTTTCGGTACGCTGCGGCCGAGGCGAAACGTAACTCTGTGCCCATGGGCTAGACCCGCCGGCACGTGCGCGAACGGCTTGAGAATTCGATACTCCCGTTCGCCTATCGGTTCGATGGCTGACGCCCGCAGCAATTGAGCCAAACCGGCATATTGTGGAAGGACCGTATATTTCACTACTTCGTTAGGTGAAACGACTTTGTTCGGGTCGATCTCGTCCACTCCTCCCGGAAATCGCTTCTCGTGAAGCTGCCAAATTCGAGCATCGATACCATCGGGCTTGGCCCGAAGACGCATTGGCAGTTTGGTTGTTTTGCCTGATGGCAGACTGACCAAATCGTGCGTTTTGCTGTACGCAAAATTCTCGATTTTCCGGTCAACCAATAGTTCCATTTTGGCGCGGTCCGCCGCCGCCTTACGTCTAGATTCTTCTATTTTCTTATTGGCCGACTTTTCCCCTAGGCCTCGTAAATAATCCGGAGAGAGCACCCGGGCACTGTAGGTGGGACATGATCCGGGTTTCATGAACTGCACCCGATCGGCTCGAAGTCCAACCACGCCGGCACTTTGCCCTCGGGGGATACCACGCGTAATGACAACTGCGCGCGAGACGCGTTCGGTTGCACCCTCAAATTTCCAAATCACGCTGTTCGCAGCGGTCAACACGACATAGAGCGGATTATCGCCGGACTCGATTCGGATGGGCCGAGACGTCGTCAACATGTTTGGGCCGGCGACCGACGTCGTCGAAATCGATTTGCCTCGATATGTACCAAACACGACGACATGCTCATCTCTCGACGGCATCGGAAGTTTGCAGGTCCGCAAAGATCTGTCGATGACAGCCATCCTCAGAGATAACAGCAACTTCACTTCTTCATGTTCCATTACGTCGTTAGTGTTTTTGTCGTGACGGCGGAATGCATCGTCGACCAACCCCTCCAATTCCTTGTTTGTCAGACGGTCATCGTTGTTCGGATCCAGGCTGAGAAAACTCCTTACGAGTCTCCATCTGCGCTTTTTTTTCGATGCTTCTATTTCTCGCAGGGTAAGCCCATCGCCGTTTCGATCGTATTTGCGAACCAATTTCGTGAGTGCGTTGACATGCATTTCGCGTGTAAGTCCGGGACGCAACAACAGCAAATCGAATTGGGCACGTTTCAACCCCGGCGGATGGTCGATGTCCTGTGCCATCGCTGGTAACACCGCGAAAATACCGACGAGAGCAACGATCGAAATAATGATGCGGGAGAGAATTGGGAACTGCATTGGTTGTATCCTGCCATGGTGAATACAGGCAGATCTTATCGATGTGGAGATTGCCAGGGAGTTAACGAGATAGTTTGGGAAGGCTGATTCGCAGGCCCGTGAAACACCGCCTGCGCGTGTATCGCCCCAATCCATACAACCATGCGACGGATGCGCCTGACATCAGGCACAACTTTTATTCAAGATGGGACCCGGCTCCGGGTGGATGGCACAGGTCAACTGCCGGTCAATACAGCACCTTCACCTTGACCCGGGTCTTGGTCTTGGAGCCGCCCTTGCCTTCGATGCGGATCGGCGGCTTGCTTTCGCAGGCGGACACGAGCATCGCGCCCGCCCCGGCGGCGGCCAGCCGTGCGATCATTTCGCGCCGCGATATCGGGCGTTTCTCCATTCCTGAGATATACTCCCGCTTCCCGGAAAGACCAGACACGATCGCGGCACCGCGGAGCGGCAGGACAAGAAATGGACTGGAACTGGCAATATTTCGCCTATTTCATCGCCGGCGCGGCGCTGTTGCTGTTCGTCATGCGCGCCCGCGGCGCGGCCGGTATGAAGGGGTATGCCTTGATCGCGCTCGCGATTTTCCTGGTGCTCGGCGTGTTGTTGCTGGTCAACGCGCTGAGCCGCTGAGCCCCGAAAACCGCGCCGAAATCCACGCTTTGCCTGTTTTTCGCGACACAAACCCTGCAAAATCAACCACTACGGTAATGTTTGGTTAATGCGATCCGCCTACCCTGCGCGCCAATAGGAGGGAGGGACTCCGCCCTTCGAGCAGGCTTTTTGGAGACGCAGGATGGACAAGAGCATCTATGACCAGCTCGGCGGCGCGGCGGCGGTCGATGCGGCGGTCGACATCTTTTACCGCAAGGTTCTGACCGATTCGAGCATCAGCCATTTCTTCGATTCCGTCGATATGGACGACCAAGAAGCGAAGCAGAAGGCCTTTCTGACCATGGCCTTCGGCGGACCGAACGAATACACCGGCAAGGACATGCGGACGGCCCATGCGGGCCTAGTGTCGCGCGGCCTGAACGACCGCCATTTCGACACGGTCTGCAACCATCTCAAGGAAACGCTGGAAGAACTCGGCGTGCCGGAAAATTTGTTGAAGACGGTGCTCGGCGTCGCCGACAGCGTGCGCGACGACGTGCTCAACCGCTGAGCGGGCGTCGCCCATATCCATGCCGACACTGACCGTCGCCGGATCCTCGTTTGACTGCACCGATGAAGAGACGGTGCTCGACGCGCTGTCGCGCCACGGCATCGCGGTGCCGAGTTCCTGCCGCAAGGGCGCGTGCCAGTCCTGCATGATGCGGGCGATGGACGGCCCGGTTCCGGCGAAGGCGCAAAATGGCCTCAAGGAAACCCTCATCCACGAAGGATACTTCCTCGCCTGTCAGTGCCACCCCGACGGCGACCTCACACTGGCGTCGCCGGACGCGGCAAGCCCATTCCAGCCGGCGACCGTGGTGTTCACCGAGCCGCTCGCCGATACGGTGCAGCGCGTGGTCCTGCGGCCGGAAACGCCGCTGCGGTATCGGGCCGGCCAGTTCGTCAACCTGCGCCGATCCGACGGCCTGATCCGAAGCTACTCGCTCGCCAGCCTGCCGGGCGCTGCGCCGGAATTCGCAATCCACGTCAAACGCCTGCCGGGCGGCGCGGTCAGCACTTGGATCTGCGACACGTTGCGTTCCGGGGACACGGTCGAGATCGGCGCACCGACGGGTACCTGTTTCTATCTGGCGTCGCGCGAACCGCTGAACATGCTTCTGGTCGGGACGGGCACCGGCTTAGCCCCGCTCTTCGGTATCGCGCGGGACGCGCTGCTCGCCGGGCATCAAGGCGACATTCATCTCTATCACGGCAGCCGCACGCGCGAGGGCCTGTACCTTCACCATCCGCTGCGCGACATGCACGCCGCCCACGGCAATTTCCAGTATCACCCCTGCGTCTCGGGCCGGGATGTGCCGGACGATTGCATCGCCGGGCGCGCAGACGATATCGCGCTGGAAGACTCCGGCGACCTAAGCGGCTGGCGGGTGTTTCTCTGCGGGCTGCCGGATATGGTGCACGCGGTGCGCAAGCAGGCCTATCTCAAGGGCGCGCGTCTGGCGGATATCCACGCGGATGCCTTTGAACTGGCGGCGCGCGACGACGCATCCAAGGCGGCACCGGCGGCTGTCTCGGGCTAGTCCGCCCGTTCGACCCACCCCCGATCGAGATACGGCGTGTCCCCGACCCTGCTATGGGTCAGGTGAACCCGATACCCCGCCGCACCATCGACGGTCACGGTTTCGGTTTTCTGTTCCGGCGGCTCGCCGGAGGTATCCATCATGGCTTCCGAGAGGACGCGGCCCTGTACATGCGCCGGCACGTCGATCCCCAACAGCGTCAGCACCGTCGGCAGGACATCGACGATCCCGGCCCGAAGCTCCGACGCGCCGCCGGCCTGGAACGCATCGCCCGCCACGGCGAGCCAGTTGCTCAACTCGATGGCATGCAGGCCGCCATGCAACCCGCCATCCACCGGGTAGGCTGCGTTCTGCAGCGTATGCCCGGTTAGGCCCGCCGCATTCGGGCGGTCGTCGCTCGCCAGGATCAAGCCGATGTCCGGTGCGCGCGGATGGTCGATCTGCAAATGACTGTGGTGCAGCGCGCCGACGCCATCGCGCGTCGACACCGGCCCGCACCACGGCTGCGCCTGCAACCAGTCGACGACTTTTCGGATCAAGACCGGGTCGGAGTCCCGCACATAGACGCCGCCGCCGTTGGACAGGGCGATCGCGACGTCCGCGCCTTCGGTCACCGTCTTGCCGACCGTGAAGCCCGCCGCGCGGAACTTGCCCGCCAGGTCGATGCTTTCTTCCGCCACCGTGATCTGGCCATGGTCGGACAACGTGATGACCTGAAGCGCCTCGCCCGGCCCGCCGGTCGCGCGCCATTTCAGGAGACGGCCGAACTCCGCATCCAACTGCCGCAGCGCCTGCAGGTTCGGTTCGGTCCCGATACCCTTGTGGTGATAGCTGTTGTCCGGCTCGCAATACCACAGGACCGTGACGTCCGGCTGCAACTCCGGCTCGATATAGTCGAGATACACATCGGTCGCGTAGGTCAGCCAGGACAGCGACGGGATTTCGCGCTTCGGGATCGGCCCGACCCGGTCGAGCACCTCGGCAATCCGCGCCGCCGGCACCGACGCATCGGGCCGGTGCAGCGCCAAGCGGAACATGCCGAGCGCCTCCGCCTTGTGGTGCAGCATACGGCAGCCGCCGGGCGTGCCCGCGCTCAAGACCGCGAGCGTCTTACCGGCATCCGCCAGCAGTTCGCCCATCACCGGCACGTCGACCAGTTTGCCGCCGAGCCGCCGGTCGCCGTCGGCCAGTTGCGTCTCGTCGCCGGTGTTGAACAAACCGTCCGGCGCGGCCACCGGGTCCAGGAACTTGTTGCCGACGATGCCATGCCGCTGCGGGTAACAGCCGGTGATCATCGCCGACTGGTTGACGCGCGTCTCGGTGGGAAATGTCGAGCGGCTGTGGGGAAAGGCGAACCCCGCGGCCGTAAATTCGCACAGGTTCGGCATCAGGTCCGGCGTCACCATGTCCGGCCGCAGCGCGTCGAAGGCGAGGATCAGGATCCGTCGGTTCGCCGCCATGGGATCAGGCCTCGTCTTCGTCGAGATCCTTCGGCGTGCCACCGAGCCCCGTGACCATCGCCCGAACCTCATCGGCGCAGGCGTCGAGTTCGACAGCGTCGGTGCCGCGCATGACGAGACTTACGCGGAATTCCCCGCGGGCATATTGCGGATAGCTGCCGATATCGACCTCGGGATAGCGATCCTGAAGCTCGCCGAGACCACCGGCCACCATGCCCTCACCGAGATTGCATAGAACCGTGCGCGACAACACCGGCACGCCGCCGGCAAGGCCGCCTTTCACGCCATCCAGCATGGCACGCATGATCGACGGCACGCCGGCCATGACGAAGACATTCTCGACCCGGAAACCGGGCGCGGTCGAGATCGGATTGTCGATCAGCGAGGCGTGCTCCGGCGTTTGCGCCATCCGCATCCGCGCCTCGTTCAGCTCCATCTCGCTGTGTTCGTAATGCTCGACCAGCCGGCGCGTCGCCTCCGGGTTCTGTATCAGCTCTTGGCCGAACGCCTTGGCGACGCACGCGGCGGTGATGTCGTCATGGGTCGGGCCGATGCCACCGGTCGTGAAGACGTAGTCGAATTTCGCGCGCAGCGCATTCACCGCGTCGACGATCTCGGCCTCGATGTCGGGCACGACCCGCACCTCGGATAGGCGGACGCCGACCTCATTCAAGGTCACGGCGATATGCGCGACATTCTTGTCCTGCGTCCTGCCGGACAGGATTTCATTGCCGATAACGATCACGGCGGCGGTAACGGTTTTCGGTGATGGGCTCATGGACCGGTCCGGTTCAGGCGAAAGGAAGGCTTGCGATCATAACGAAGGATGCCGCCGAGTCACCCCTGGGAACGGCGGCATCCTTCAAAATTCAGTGCGTTCAAACGGCCGGCCGGCCGCTCGGATCAGTGCGCGTAGCTCGGGTCCATCCGGTCGAGCCGGCGCAGATGCCCGGGCCAGCCCATGTCGCCGAACGCCGTGCCGCGCGACACCATCTGGCCGCGGGTATGTTCGCCGACATCCTTGGAGACGTGGATAAGCTCGGCCCCGGTCGACATGGCGTCGACCTGCGCCTGGCAGGATTTCTCCAACCGGAACATCATCCAGAACGCCTCTTGGATATTGCGCCCGCAGGTCAGCAGGCCGTGATTCTTGAGGATCAGGGCCATGTTCGTCTCACCCAGATCGCGCTGCAACCGCTGGCATTCATCGAGGTTCGTCGCGACGCCTTCATAGTCGTGATAGGAGATCGCGTCGTAGAACAGCATCGAATGCTGCGACAGCGGCAGCAGCCCGCAGTCCATCGCGGATACGGCCATCCCGGCGCGGGTATGCGTGTGCAGCGAACAGGCCACGTCGTCCCGGCCGCCCAACACGGCGCTGTGGATCGTGAACCCGGCGGCGTTGACGCCATACTCGCTGTCCTCGGTCAGCACATCGCCGTCGAAGTTCACCTTGACCAGGCTGGACGCGGTGATTTCCTCGAAGAACATGCCGTGCGGGTTCAACAAGAAGGCGTCCGGCTCGCCCGGCACGCGGGCGCCGACATGCGTGCCGGTCAGGTCGGACATATCGTAAAAATCCAAAAGACGATAGCAGGCGGCGAGATCGACGCGGGTCTGCCATTCCTCGTGGGTTACGCGGTCACGTAGTGACATTGGCTGGTTTCCTTCTCGGCTTAATGCTTGTAGCTGGGATCGACGCGGTCCAGCTGACGCAGATGGCCGGGCCACCCGCGGTCGGCGCCGGCGGTGCCGCCCTTGCGGAAATGCTCCGCCGTGCTGTCCTGCACGTCCTGCGAGATTTCCGTGACCTTGGCACCGGCCGCCATGGCATCGATCTGTGCCTGACAGGCCTTCTCCAGCTTGTGAACCAGCCAGAAGGCGTGCGGGATGTTGTAGCCGCAGGTCATGAGACCGTGATTGTGCAGGATCATCGCGATATTCGTCGGCCCCAGGTCCGCGACCAGACGCTCGCGCTCGTCCAGGTTCGTCGCCACGCCCTCGTAGTCGTGATAGCCGGTGTTGCCGATGAACCGCGCCGAATGCTGGGTGATCGGCAACAGGCCGCACTTCAACATGGACACGGCCATCCCGGCCCGCGTATGCGTGTGCAACACGCATTGCACGTCGTGGCGCGCGCCATGGACCGCACTGTGGATCGTGTAGCCCGCCGCATTGATGCGGTATTCGGTATCGCTCAGGATGTTGCCGTCCATGTCGATCTTGACCAGGCTCGACGCCGTGATCTCGTCGAAGAACAGGCCATAGGGATTGATCAGGAAGGTGTCCTCCTCGCCGGGCACGCGCGCGGAAATATGCGTGCCCGTGAGATCGGACATCCCGTAATAGTCGACCAGCCGGTAACAGGCGGCCAGGTCCACGCGTGTTTTCCATTCTTCCGGCGACACTTTTTCCCGCATCGTCGGGATATCTTCCGGGCGCACATCGATTGCTGCCAGCGCTGACATGAGCGATTCCTCTCTGGGATAGAAACTGATTTAGAATTGAATGGGCCGCAACTCGGCTTGAACCCTATTATAGCATAGGATCGCCCAGGCCAGCCAAACCAGCCCGATCGAAAATTTTATCGCCCGATTTCAACTATCTAGGAGCTTTCCGCTATGCGCGTTCTCACGATCCTGCCGCAACACAACCTGCAGGACGTTCCGGCCGAGGCGGCCGCCATCGAAGCGGCCGGCTATGACGGCGCGGTCACCATGGAAAACAAATACGAGCCGTTTTTGCCGCTCGCCGTGGCCGCGACGGCGACGAAGCGGATCGAATTGTCGACCGGCATCGCGATCGCCTTCGCCCGCAGCCCGATGGTCGTCGCCGAAACCGCGCATGATCTGCAGACCGCGTCGAACGGCCGCTTCGCCCTCGGCCTCGGCTCGCAGGTCAAGGGCCATAACGAGCGGCGGTTCAGCGTGCCCTGGAGCCCGCCAGTGCCCCGCCTGCGCGAGTATATCGAAGGTATGCGGGCAATCTGGCGGTGCTGGGAAAAGGGCGGGAAGCTGAACTATGTCGGCGAGCATTATCAGTTCACCCTGATGACGCCGAATTTCATTCCCGACCGGAACGGCCTGCCGCCCATCCCCGTGACCATCGCCGCGGTCGGCCCGGCGATGCTGCGGCTCGCCGGCCGGGTCTGCGACGGCGTGCGCCTGCACCCCTTCTGCACCCGACGATACCTGGAAGAGGTCGTGATGCCGCGGCTCGAGGAAGGCTTCGCCAAAGGCGGCACCAAACGGCAAAACTTCGAGATCACCGGCGGCGGCTACATCGTCACCGGCCCCGACCAGGAAAGCATCGATAAGCTGTTCGAATGGGTGCGCTACCGTGTCGCCTTCTACGGCTCCACCCGCAGCTATTTCCCGGTCTGGGAGCTGCACGATCAGCAGGATCTCGGCATGAAGCTGCACGAAATGTCGAAGCGCGGCGAGTGGGACAAAATGGCCGCCGAAGTCCCCGACGACATCGTGCATCTCTTCGCCGCCGTCGGCGGCTACGACGAGATCGTCGGCGCCGTCGAGGCGCGATTCGGTGGGGTTTCCGATACGCTGAACGCCAGTATGTCCGCCGACGTCGACGTTTCGCTGCCGGGCGAAGTCATCGAGGGCCTGCAGAAAATTCCAACCCCATTCGAGAAATTCAAGCCGACATGGTGATCCCGGGGCATGGCTCGGAGCCATAATCCCCGCCACCTTTTCGCGCACTGCTACCAAAAGGCGAGAGAACACCCGAAAAACCCGTTATGTTCGCTTCTTTTCGGCCCGGATGCGGGGTAAACATCTATGAATTGCCCAAATTAGGAATTTTATCTGCAAATTTGGTGACGCTACAACCTGGGCGGAATTGCAGGGGTTTTATGCGCGCAAGGGTAAGTCGATGTTAAGACATCGGGAATAAGGTTAACGCCGGAATTCATAGTCAAAATTTTTTCCGATCATGGCCGATAAAGACGATACCGAGCAGCCGACAAAAAGCCAGGCAACCGGTACGCCAGCGAATGGCGTCCGGGTGGCGGACGCTGCCGTCTTGATCGTCGATCCGACGGGTGCCGTCGGGCCACAAGCCCTGGAAATCCTGCAAAAAGCCGGGCTTGAATCGGTCACCGTTTGCGCCGACACGAAAGCGGCGCTCGCCGAGATCGCCGCAGCACCCCCAAGCATCGTGCTCGCCGTCCCCGGTGAAGCCAATTCCGACGGCCTGGCCCTGATCGACGCCATCACGAACGCCGGAGACCCATACGCCGGCGCGGTCCTGTTCTTTACGGAGGCATCGGATCACGCCGGACACCGCGATTTGCTTTCCTATGCCGGCACCGATTTCGTCTCACTGCCCCTCGATCCCGTCGAACTGATCGCGCGGGTACAGTCGCACGCACAGATGCAAGCCAAGCTGGATCGCCGGACCAAGCGCCTCAACAGCGCGCTCGCCATGCTGAAGGAAACAGAAAAGCGACTGGCCAGCGAACTCGAATCGGTCCGGTCCGAGAACCGCGAGCGTATCGACTACTTCGCCGAAACGCATCACGAATTGCGCACACCGCTCAATGCGATCTGCGGCATGTCCGACGCGATGCGGCAGGAGACATTCGGACCGATGCCCGACGGCAAGTACAAGGAATACGCCAGCAACATTTTCGACGCGGGCCAGCACCTGCTCGGCATTATCGACGCACGGCTCGACCTGACCCGGATCGAGGTCGGCGCCGAGCCGCTCGAAATCGAAGATGTCAGCGTGAATAGCGTCATCGAGGAAACCACCGAGATGCTCGGCCAGCTCGCGGTCGACGCCAACATCAATCTCGAAATCGACATCGAACCCGACCTCCCCGTCATCGAGACCGACAAGCGCAAGCTGAAGCAAGTGCTGGTCAACCTCGTCTCCAACGCGATCAAATACACGCCGGAGCACGGCCGCGTCATGCTATCGGCCAAACGCGCGGAAAAAGACGGCGTCTTGGTCCTGGTCGTGTCGGATACCGGCATCGGCATGACAGCGGAAAACCTGCATGAAGTCATGAAGCCGTATAAGCGCGGCAGTCATGACGACAAGGGAACCGGACTGGGTCTGCCGATCGCCCGCAAGCTGATCGAGTTGCTCGGCGGTGAAATCGATCTGCGCAGCGCGCCCGGCCGCGGCACGTCGGTGAAGATCGAGTTGCCGATCACGATCCCGGGACAATCGCCGCCCGGACAATCGCCATCGAAAGCGGCGACCGGCTAACCCGCCTCCGGCGGCGCCACCAACCCTTCCTTTTCCAGCAACGGATAGATGCCGCCTGCCGTCAGGATGCGAAGCAACGCGTCCGGTATCGGCTTCGCCTCCAGCGACTTTCCCGTGGTGACGTTCCGGACCGTGAAGTCGTCGAAGGACACCACGGCGACGTCGCCTTCGGTGAAAAGGTCCGTCACGCCGGGACATTCCAACGCGGGAAATCCGAAATTGATACAGTTCCGGTAGAACAGTCCATTGATCGTTTCCGCGACGAGACAGGCGACGCCGAGCAAGCGCAAATTCCGGGCGGCGGGACGCGACGACCCCATGCCGAAATTCGGCTCGGCGACGATGATGTCACCCTTGTTCATTTCGTCGACCCAGCCGGGACGGTTCGCCGAGAAGATGTAGTTGATCTGCTCCTCCGGCGGCAGGTAGTAGCAACGGCTCGGCAGGATCAAATCGGTATTGATGTTGGCCTCGAAACGCCAGGTCTTGCCCTCGAAATCCATGGCCTAGTCTCCCCGTCCGAGGAATTCGCTCGGGTCGGCGATCGATCCTTTGATTGCCGACGCCGCCACGGTCGCCGGCGATCCCATATAGATCTTCGCGCTGGGGTCGCCCATGCGGCCCTTGAAATTCCGCGTGCTGGCCGTGATGCAGGTTTCGCCCGCCGCCAGCACACCAAGATGCCCGCCGCCGCAGGCCCCGCAGGTCGCGTTCGTCACCACCGCCCCCGCCTCGACCAGGGTCGACAGGACGCCGCTTTTCGCAGCCTGCCGGTAGATGGTCTGCGACCCAGGCGTGACGATCAGGCGGACCTTGTCCGACACTTGCCGCCCCGCCAGAACCTTCGCCGCGCATTCCAGGTCGTCGATCGTGCCGTTGGCACAGGACCCGATGAAGGCCTGATCGATCGCGGTGCCGGAAAGGTCGCCGACCGGCCGCGAGTTATCGAGCACGCTGTCGGGCAAGGCCACGAGCGGCTCGATCTCGTCGAGACGGATCGTCCGCCGGTCGGCATAGGCCGCGTCCTCGTCCGGATATTGCGCCTCGTAAGCCGGATGGTCCGGATTGTGGGCGTCGATATGATCGAACAGGATTTGATCGGGTTCGAAGGTCGCGAATTCGGCGCTCAACTCCGCGCCCATCGTGGTCAGGGTGCGCCGCGCGTTCATGTTGAGCTGCGGCAACGCGGGTCCGCCGAACTCGACATTCATCGTCTCGTGCCCGCCGTAGGTGCCGGCGATATGCAGGAACACATCCTTCATCGAAACCGCCGGATTGAAGCTACCCTCCAGATCGTATCGGACGGTCTCGCCGACCCGGAACCAGGTCTCGCCCTTGGTCAGTGCATAGGTGATGTCCGGCGCGCCGACACCGCGGGCGACGCAGTTGAATGCCCCGGCGCTGCAGGTATGTGAATCGCTGCACAGCAGGACCGTGCCCGGCATCGCATAGGCATGATCCGCCACCAGGACATGCGCGATACCTTGCGTTCGCCCCACGTCGTGGAAGCGCTTGATGCCGAACTTCTCGACGAAGCGGCGACCGGTTTGATGTGCGGTTGCGCTGGCCACGTGGGCCGCGGGCGCGCGATGATCGAACGCGACGACCACGCGGTCCGGATCGATTACATGCAGGATTTCCCGCCACACGCTGTCCATGAAGTTGTTGTCGAACATGACCACCGTATCGACGTTGACGGTGACCAGGTCGCCCGGCCGCACACGATCCTGCCCGCTCTGCCGAGCGAGGATTTTTTCGATGATGGTCATGCCCATGGCGATTTCCTCCGCAGCCGTTAGTCGCCAGCCGCGCTTTTCGGAGCGGAATCGCCCTCGACCGCGTAGCGATGCTCCATCTCGGTCAACGTGTCGTACCCGACCAGCGCGTTGACCTCGTCGAACGAGACCAACAGGTCGGGCCGATCGACTTCCTCGTTGCTCGCGACCATCTCCTGGAAGGCATCCATGGCATTCATCATACCGCGCACCGCCGAGGTCGACAGCAGCCGCGGATAACTCACCGCCGCGACGCCCATCTCCTGCAACCGGCCCGGCGAGATCAGCGGCGTGGTCGGGCGCGACCGGATGCCGAGCCCCATATTGACCGTCAACGGTTTAGGCACGCTACGCGCCACCTTCTCGATATCCTCCGCCGACAGCAGCGCATCGGCGAAGAGCAAATCCGCCCCAGCCTCCGCATACATGTTCAGCCGGTCGATGGCCGCGTCAAGACCCAGCACGCCGGCCGCATCGGTCCGGGCCTTGATGACGAAGTCGTCATCACGGCGCGCGTCGCAGGCGGCCTTGACCTTTTGCACCATTTCTTCCGCCGGTATCACGTCCTTACCGACCATGTGGCCGCACCGCTTCGGCCAAACCTGATCCTCGAACATGACGGCGGCCACACCGGCCTGCTCGAAGGCGCGCGTCACAAAATGAACGTTGACCGCATTGCCGTAACCGGTGTCGCCGTCGGCATGCAGCAACAGGTCTTCGGCGCATTCGGCGATCGCGCGGCAGAAACGCAGGTTATCCTCCAGCCCCATGATGCCCTTGTCCGACCAGCCAAGATGGCATTCGGAGAGGCCCGCGCCGGAGATCGCGCCGCTTTTGAACCCACGCGCCTGGACCAGCCGGGCGCTGTACCCGTCATAAACGCCGGGCGAAACCAAAATATCCGGCCCGTCGAGCAACTCTTTCAGGCGGCGTCCTTTGCTTTTCATCTTTATCTCTCCCTCTTTCTGCGGTGCGCGGCCCGGTGGCGGCTTGAGCCATCGTCACACGGCTATGGCGCAACAATAGCGGCGACGCGGTCCAAGGACAAAATGACCGCCGTTCAAACGGTTTACGGCCGCCAGCGCGACCCGGTGACGATCTTGCGGTCAATTGCCGCATGGCGGACGGCCCGGCCGCGCATTATTCAAATGAACGGTGAAGGGCAACCCGATCAGGATAAAGCCGCGGGTGACATACGGTCGCAAAATATCGGATCATTTGGTGCGCGGGTTCTGCGCCCTGGCGCTGATTCTCGTCGCGTTCGCGCATCAGCCTGCGGCGGTTTCCGGCATTCCGGGCGCCGGCACCGCCGATCTCGCGGCCTATGCCCTCCCCGACGGAAGCCTGCCGGAGTTCTGCATCACAGGATTGGGAGACGGCGGCGAAACCCCCTCCGTCCTCGGCCCTTGCGAATTCTGCCGCGTCGCTGGGACAGTTCTGTTGCCGCCGCCGGCATGCGTGCCGCAACCCCTTGTCCGGTCGGTTAATGCCGACCTTACGGCGCCCCGCGACAATCGCCCCCTCTCGACGAGACACCGGCCCGACGCCCCGTTGCGAGGCCCGCCGCTCGCCTAGCGGCACAACGACTTCCAAGAAAACCAATACGACAGGCGCCTGACGGTATTCCGCTCATCGGCGCGGGTCACCATATCATTAGACGCATGGAATGAGACCGCAGCGACGATCCCCCGGGCGCGCATGCTCTGTTCCTTGCGCAGGAGAAAAGAATGAAACGCACCGTCCTCAACGCCGCCTTCATCGTTGCGGCGTTTTCCGGCGCCGCCTTGGCCGGGGAGGTCACCGTCGGCGGCCTCAAAATCGACCAACCGTACGCCCGGGCAACAGTTCCCGGCGCGCCCGTCGCCGGCGGCTATATGACGATCACCAACACGGGCTCGCAGCCGGATCGGCTCGTCGGCGGATCGGCGCCCTTTGCCAGCAAAGTCGAAATCCACGAGATGAAAATGCAAGGCAATGTCATGAAAATGCGCGAGGTCGTCGGCGGTCTGGAGATTCCCGCGAGAGGCTCCGTCACTCTCAAACCCGGCGGCTATCATGTGATGTTCATGAAGCTCAGGGAGCAGTTGAAGGAAGGCGAGAAACGCACCGTAACGCTCATGTTCGAGAAAGCCGGCAAGGTCGACCTGCCCTTCGCGGTCGAAAGCATGCGCAGCGGAAAGAAGCATCACGGTCACGGCATGGATCGAAGCCATGGCATGAAGGACAAATAGGGAAAGGTTGATCGATGACCTTGAAATCTCTTCGACTGGGCGCGTGGGTGGCGGTTGCCGTGCTGGCCCTTCTTATGAGCGGCGTCATGATCTACCAATCCGTCTACAAGGGCACGGATCGGTCGGTGGTCTCGGCGGCGCGCTTAGGCGCGCCCTTCAATCTCATCGATCACAATGGCGACCCGATCTCGGAAAAGGCCTTCGCGAACCATCCGACGGCGTTGTTCTTCGGGTTCACCCACTGTCCGGAAGTCTGCCCGACCAGCCTCAACGAGCTCGCGATACTGCTCGATGACCTAGGCGACGACGGCGCACCGCTGAAGGCTTTCTTCGTGACCGTCGATCCGGAACGGGACACACCGGACCTGATGAAGAACTACGTCACGGCCTTCTCGCCCCGCATCACCGGGATAACCGGGGATCCGGCGGAAATCGCGAAACTCATCAAAGCGTGGCGCGTCTTCGCAAAAAAAGTTCCTTTGGATGACGGCGACTATACGATGGACCACACTGCGTCGATTTACCTGATCCGGCGCGACGGCAGTTTCCAGGGCACGATCGCATTTCGCGAAGACCCGAAGATCGCGATCCAGAAACTGCGGCGTCTGGCCGCCGGCAAACAGTCCTAGGCCGCCGGAAAAGCGCAATCGTAACCGGTCAATCCGAGGTTTCGTATTTGGTTTCCATCGCGTCGAGTTCGGTAAGTCCCATCAGGGCGCTTAACTGCGCGAAGTCGACTTGCAGGTCAGGGCGTTCCACCGGCGTGTCGGCATACGCGCCGTCCTTGAACGCCTGCATCGCGGTCATCATGCCGTGCACCGCCGCCGAACTCAGCATGCGCGGATAGGTGACCATGGCGACGCCCATCCCCTGCAATTGTTTGGCGGTAAGCAACGGGGTCGTCGACCGCGCCTGCAGTCCGAAGCCCATGTTGCAGACATAGGGCCGGGGCACGGCGCGGGCGACCCTCTCGATATCCTCCGCCGACAAGAGTGCGTCGGCATAGAGCGCATCCGCCCCCGCCTCGGCATACCGGATCAGCCGGTCGATGGCGTCGTCGACGTCGGTCACGCCGGCCGCGTCGGTGCGGGCCATGATAACCGTGTCGGGATCGCGCCGCGCGTCGCAGGCCGCTTTTACCTTTTGCACCATCTCGGCGGCGGGAATGACATCCTTGCCCTGCATATGGCCGCAGCGTTTTGGCCAGACCTGATCTTCGATCATGACGGCGGCCATCCCCGCATCCTCGAAACCCCGCACGGTGAAATAGACGTTCACCGCATTGCCGTAACCCGTGTCCGCATCGGCGCGCAGCAGAAGGTTCGTGCACTCGGCGATCGCCCGGCCCGCGCGCATGTTGTCCTGCGCGCCCATGATGCCCTTGTCAGCCCAGCCGAGATTACTCTCTGAAACGCCGGCGCCGCTGATCGTCGCGGCCTCGAACCCCGCTGCTTCGGTGATGCGCGCGCTGAATCCGTCGTATACACCCGGTGCAACCAGGATATCGGGGGCTTCCAGCAGTTCTTTGAAACGACGTCCTTTGCTCTTCATCGGCCGGTTCCTGTTCGATCCGTGGATTTTTGATTAGAGTGCGCAGCAACAACAGAATGACTGCAGAGTAAACGAGGACGCCCCCCATGGACAAAACCGCCGCCCAGCTTGTCGATTTCACCGCCGGCCTGCGCTATTCCGACATCCCCGCATCGACGATCAAGGCGGCGAAAGGGCGGTTGCTGGACTCCATGGGCTGCGCCATGGCTGCGCTTCTGGCCCCGCCGGTGCGCGCCGCGCGCAAGCTCGCCTATCCGATCGCGGGGACCGACGGCGCGCGGATCTTCGGCACACTGACGCGCACGACGCCGGACCTCGCGGCACTCGTCAACGGCGCAATGGTCCGATATCTCGACATGAGCGACGCCTATCTGATGACCAGTACGGCGCATCCGTCCGACAATATTCCGGGCCTGATCGCGATCGCGGAGCAGACCGGTGCATCCGGCAAGGATTTACTCCAAGCCATTGTCATCTCCTACGAGGTGCAATGCCGCCTCTGCCAGGCAGCCCCATTCCAGGTCGCGGGCTGGGACCAGCCGGTCGCCGGCGCGCCCGGCGCCGCCATGGCCGCGGGCCGGCTGCTGGGCCTCGACAAGGATCAGCTTCGCGATGCGCTCGCCCTCGCCGTGGTACCGAACCTCGCCAGCAACCAGACGCGGAACGGCCAGCTTTCCATGTGGAAAGGCGTCGCCGGGCCGAATGCCGCCCGCCAAGGTGTCTTCGCCGCCCAACTCGCCGCCGCCGGCATGACCGGCCCGCAAGACCCGTTCGACGGTCCGGTCGGATTGTGGAATCAGACCGTGGGCAAGCGCCATTCGGTGCAAATTCCGAAACGCCTGAAGGGTCACAAATTCATCATCGAGCAAACCAACATCAAAACCTTTCCGGTCCGCGACGCGATCCAGGTGCCGATCATGGCGGCGCTGAAACTGCGGGAAAAAGTGGCCATTGCCGACATTCAATCACTCCAGATCGACACCTACGCCAAACACTTCGCCGCGGCGATGAAGGACAAGGCGCTGTGGACGCCGAAGACCCGCGAATCCGCCGACCACTCGCTCCCGTTCTGCGTCGCGGCGGCGATGATCGACGGCGCGGTAACGCCGGCGACGTTCGAGATCGGCCGCTATCTCGACAAGGACATCCTGGCGCTGATCAAGCGGCTGAAGATCACACTGAACGACGACTTCGAGAAGGTCGCGCCCGCGACCCGGACCTGCCGGCTCATCGCGACGACCAAGGACGGCAAGGAATTCGCCGTTCAACACCGGCAAACAATGCGCGACATCGAGCGCGGCCCGTCGAAAAAGGCCTTCGAAGATAAGTTTCATCTTCTTGCATCGGCGAGCCTGCCGGACGGCGTCCGCAACGAGATGGCCGACCTCATCTGGTCGGTCGACAAGGCCAAGAATATCGACCGCCTCGTCGACCTGACGGCAATTTGACGGAGAACGTTGCCCCGGTTCGAGACGTGTGCGACGGTTGCATCCCTGACTCCTGGACTCATTTGGGCGGAACATCATGACGGCACAAGCGACATTGCCGCGCGTCGCGGTTATCGGCACGGGCGGGACCATCTCTTCGGTCGGCAAGAACAGCATGGACATCGCGACCTATGCGGAGAACAAGAAGAAATACGAGGTCGACGAATTGCTCGCGCAGTTTCCGGAGACATCGCAGGTCGCCGACCTTTTGATGATCCGCTTCCGCGCGGTCGGCAGCACCGAGATTGGCCCCCCGGAATGGCTCGAACTGCACGCGCTGATCCACAAGACCGCCGCCGACAACCCCGACCTTGCCGGGATCGTCCTGACCCACGGCACGGCGACGCTGGAAGAAACCGCCTATTTCCTGAACCTGACGGTCAAGCTGGACATCCCCGTCGTGCTGGTCGGCGCGCAGCGTCCGGCCTCCTCGATCAGCACCGACGCCGGGTTGAACCTCGTGAATGCGATCCGGGTCGCCGGCGCGCCGCAATCGCGCGGTCTCGGCGTCCTCGCGGTCTTGAACGACGAAATCCATAGCGGGCGTGACGTCACCAAGACCTCGACGCTGCGGCTGCAGACCTTCAAGAGCCACGACTTTGGCCTGCTCGGCCATGCCGATGCGGATCAAGTGATCTATTATCGCACGCCGGTGCGCAAGCGCGCGCCGGATACCGAGTTCGACGTCGCCAGCATGGACAGCCTGCCGCGCGTCGACATCGTGCCCGGCTATGCGGGTGCCGACGGTACGGCGATCGACGCCTTCGTCGCGGCCGGGGCAAAGGGTCTGGTCGCCGCCGGATTGCTGCCGGGGTTCAACACCAAGGCGCAGGTCGAAACCTATAACGCCGCCGCCGCCAAGGGCGTCGTGATCGCGCAAAGCACGCGCAACAGCAGCGGCCGCGTCGTGAAGGTGAACAGCGGGCGGTCCGACGGCTGCGTGCTGGCGGACAACCTGCCGCCGCAGAAGGCGCGCATTCTGTTGATGCTGGCGCTGACCCGGTCGGACGATCCGGCCGAAATCCAGCGCATGTTCGAAACCTACTAGGACGGGACCCGCATGCAATTCCCCGACCCGCTGGTGCGCGGCACGCTGATCCAGCGCTACAAGCGCTTCCTCAGCGATATCGAAATGGAAGACGGCGAGACGGTCACCGCCCATGTCGCCAATCCCGGCTCGATGATCGGCCTGGCGGAACCCGGTTCCGAGGTCTGGCTGTCGCCCAACCGCAACCCGAAGGCCAAGCTCGACTGGCGCTGGGAACTGGTGACGGTCGGCGGCCATCTGGTCGGCGTGAATACATCCCACCCCAACAAACTGGTGGAAGAGGCCATCGCCCGCGACGGCATCGCCGAATTGAGCGGATACGACACGCTGCGGCGGGAGGTGAAATACGGCCAGAACAGCCGCATCGATATTCTGTTGGAGGACGCCGCCAAACCCGACTGCTATGTCGAGATCAAGAACGTGAACCTGAAGCGCGCCCAACCGGGCCGCGAAACCGCCGCCGAATTTCCCGACGCCGTCACCAAGCGCGGCGCAAAGCACCTGGTCGAGTTAAGCGACATGGTCGCCGACGGGCATCGCGCGGTGATGCTGTATTTGGTTCAGCGCGGCGACTGCGATCATCTTCGCATCGCGGGCGACATCGACCCGGGCTACGCCGGGGCATTGGATGCCGCAACGAAAGCCGGCGTGGAAGTCCTCTGTTATGTCTGCGACATGCGGAAGGACGGCATCGACGTGGCGGACGCGCTGCCGGTGCGGCTTTAGCGGGCCTCGGTCCAACTCTCAGAGAATGCCAGGGAACAGGTGCTGAAGGGCCGGCCTTCCCGTTCCCGCGGCCACGCCTGGCCCGGCGCATTCTCGCCGTTGATCGACAACCCCGCGCTGAGCGCCGGCACGAACACGGTGCACACGCCCACGGGCCGCTCGCCGGGTTTGTCGCTGGGATAGGTGTGAATGAGCATCGGGTCGCCGAGGTCGCGCCACGAGAGAACTACTTCCTCGTCTGCAGATCGAATGGTTTCGGTCCAATCCTTCTGCGCATCCCCGGACTTGGAGAAATCAGCGTCAATCATGCCGATGTCCTGGTTCGCCAATTCCGCATTCAGTATCCCCTGGATTCCGGCCTGCAGCCACCGCGTCATGTCCTGGTTGTCGGTGTAAATGCGCCACGCGTTCTGCGTCAGCTCGCTCTGGACGAAGAGGACATGACCGCCCCCCTTCGGGCTGAAGATGATGCGCCAGAAACTGGCATTCGTCGTGTAGTCGTCGCTGTCGTCGACACTGAGTCGAATGAACGGATTTTCCCCGGTCAGCAACACGCGGTTCGGATCTGCAACGCTCATGGTCCAATCCTTCCTGATTCCGATGATGAGATGTTAGCGCTCGCGCGCGATTTCTCAGCTACGCGACGTGTCCACGCCGCCATAAACCTCGGTCGGCGGCAGGGGACTGCCCTCAAATATATTTTTGCCGGTCTTCTTCGTCGTGTTGCGCCAGGCGGCCAGTTCCGCCGCGCCGAACTCGACCGTCGGTGACGGGTCGATGTCGACGTTGCCGTGGGTATCGACGCCGCGCACCAGCATCGCCGAATCGCGGTGCGCCCGAGCCACGACATTTGTCGGCATCATCTCGACGAGCAAGATCAGGCGGCGGTCGTCCGAAACGTTTACGCCCGAGCCGTGGATGATCCCCGCGTTGAACAGGCCGATCTCGCCCGGCTTCAGCACGATATCGACGGCCTTCGCCTCGTCGATGTCCGCGGTGATGTATTGCCCCCGCGACAGGATGCTTTCCGGATTGCCCGTATCCTTATGCGGCAGGACACCGGTCTTGTGCGATCCCGGAATAACCTTGAGGCAGCCATGCGCCACGGTGCAATCCGCGAGCGCCAACGCGCCGATCACCAGGATCGGCTTGATCGGGTTATAGGCCCCGTCCTGATGCCAGCCGGCATGGGTCCGCCCGTCCGGGTCCTTGGTGCGGAAGGCCATACTGTAACACAGGATGTTCGGGCCGATCAGATCTTCGTAGACATCCAGGATGCCCGGGTGCCGCGCGATATCCTCCACCCACGGACACAGCAGATGCGACTTGCTCTTCAGCTTCTTGACGTCATCCGGGTAGGTCGCCTCGAACCGCTCGAGACAGCTGCGGAAATGCGCAACCTCTTCCGCCGACAAGACCGGGACCGGCGACAGGTACCCTTGCGTATGGAAATGCTCGACCGCGTCGTCGGAAAGAACCTTCGGCATCGCTACAGTCCCTTCATCGCTTGGGAACCACTGGCCATCATGCCTTCGCCGATAGCCACGGTATCTCATTCTTCAGCGCCGCTTCATGCGCGGCAATCTCGTCCTCGTACTGCATGGTCAGGTCGATGTCGTCCAGACCGTTCAACAGCACATGCTTGCGGAAGCTGTCGACCTCGAAAGAATACACCGTCCCGTCGGGACCAGTATAACTTTGGGCGTCGAGATCGATGCCCATCTCCGCACCCGGATCGGCATGCAATTGGCCGCGCAGCAAATCGCAGGTCTCCGTATCCTGCACGAATGTCAGCAGTCCGTTCTTGCTGGCGTTGTTAAAGAAGATATCGCCGAAGCTCGGCGCGATGACCGCGCGGAAACCGTAGGCGACCAGCGCATGCACCGCGCTTTCGCGCGACGAGCCGCAGGCAAAATTGATATTGGCGACCAGAATCTTGGCGTCGCGGAACGCCGGTTGATTCAGGATGAAATCCGGACGCTCCGAACCGTTTCCGCCGAATCGCAGGTCGTGAAACAGCACGTTGGCCCAATCGGCGTCCCAGCGTTTCAGGAACCGCCCCGGCGTGATCTGGTCGGTGTCGGTGTTGGGCCGGTCGAAGGGAGCCGCGACCGCCGTCAGCGTGGTGAAGGCTTCCATCAGGCATTCTCCTGCAGCGTGCGGACGTCGGTGAACTTGCCGGTCACTGCCGCCGCTGCCGCCATCGCCGCACTCATCAGATGGGTGCGGACGCCCGGCCCCTGCCGGCCGACAAAGTTGCGGTTCGACGTGGAGGCCCAGCGCTCCTGCGGCTTGCCGATATCGCCGTTGAAGCCGCAGCACATGGAGCAACCGGCTTCGCGCCACTCGAACCCGGCATCGGTGAAAATTCGGTCGAGGCCTTCGGCCTCCGCTTGCGCCTTGACCTGCCCGGAACCCGGCACGACCATCGCGAAGGTCGCGGCCTTGCGCCCCTTCACCACGGCGGCGGCGGCCCGCAAGTCCGAGATCCGCCCGTTGGTGCAGGACCCGATGAACACCCCGTCCACCGACAGGTCGCTGAGCGGTGCGCCGGCCTGCAAGCCCATATAGTCGATCGTGCTTTCCAATGCCGCCCGCCGCGTCGCGTCACCCTCGGCCGCAGGATTGGGCACCGCGCCGGTCACAGGCAACGCATTCTCCGGGCTGGTGCCCCAGGTTACGGTCGGGGCAATATCTCCCGCGTCGATGGATACCTCGCGGTCGAAGGCCGCCCCGTCATCGGTCGGCAACGTCTTCCAGAAGGCAAGCGCGGTCGCCCAGTCCGCCCCTTGCGGCGCGAATGGCCGACCCTTGAGATAGTCGTAGGTCGTTTCGTCCGGCGCGATCATCCCGGCGCGGCCGCCAGCTTCGATGGACATGTTGCAGACGGTAAGCCGTTCTTCGATCGACATGTTGCGGATCGTCGATCCCGCATACTCGATTGCATGGCCATTGGCGCCCTGCGCTCCGATCTCACCGATGATATGCAGGATCACGTCCTTCGCGGTGACACCGAACCCAAGCGCGCCGTCGACGGTGATGCGCATGGTCTTCGGTTTGCGCTGCCACAGACATTGCGTTGCCATCACATGATAATGCTCCGTCGAGCCGATGCCGAAAGCGAAGGCGCCAAGCGCGCCATGGGTCGACGTGTGCGAGTCGCCGCAGACGATCAGCAGGCCTGGCTGGGTCAAACCTTGCTCCGGCCCTACCACGTGAACGATGCCGCGGCGCGGGTCGCCGAGCGTAAAGAAGGTGACGCCGAACTCCTCGGCGTTCGGTGCGCATAGAGCGACCCGCTCGCGCCGATCCGGATCGTCGATATCGTCGAGCGTCGTCCCCTTGGTCGAGATGTAGTGGTCCGCGGTGCCGAAGATCAGATCGGGCCGGCGCAGTTTCCGTCCTTCCGCACGCAACCGGGCAAAGCCCCGTCCCGACCCTTCATGCGCCAGATGGCGATCCACGTAGAGCAACGATTGCCCGTCGTCGCGGGTCAGGATACACGCCCGATCCCAAATCTTCTCGAACATGGTGCGCGCTGCTGCCACGGCGGTCTCTCCGGCTCGATGTCTGATTTTCGCGGTTGCGCGTCGAATCGCGCAACACGCAAAACCATAACACAGGCCGACGGCCGCATGGAATCCCTCGCGGCCGCCGACCCAACCTCTAACGGGACACCTAACGGTTCGGGACGGGCGCTGGGTTCCGTCGGTTCGGCGCACACAGCGCCTCGATATTGGCGGGCCGCGCCGCCGTTACCAGCCGGGCGAAGATCATCGCATGCGTGACCAGCAGCAAGGGCACGATGAATGTCGGCACGAACCACATGACACCGAGATTCGGCACCGCGTCCACCTGGCGCAAGGCGTTTAACAGGTCGGCTGTGCCGACGACATTGAAGACCCAGACCAGTGGGATCGCCCAACCCCATCCGTTGCGTAATGCGATCAAGGCCGCGATCGCCAACAGGCCCGCCGCGAAGTCGCCGTAGGCCGCTCCCCCGGCGAACAGGCCCGGTAGCGGATCGCCGACCAGCCCCGGCACCATGAAGCCCAACCCGATGTGCCGAAAGGCGTGCGGCAGGATGAGCAGCATCAGCGCGGTCTCAAGGGACTTTCCCGCGAGCCACGGCGCGACGTACCACTTTGCGATCAGGGAATAGACGAGAATGCTCAAAAGAAACTGCGTGAGAAAAATCGTTAGCGTATCCATGTCAATATCTCCAACCGGCCGTTTGGCCGTTCAATCAGGGTCCTGACGGTAGAATTCGATAAAGAAGGAAGCCTCGCCGACCGGTTTCGCGCGGTGCGGAACCTCGGGCTCGACAATCCCCGGCGTGCCGGGCATCAGAATGTGGGTTTCGTCGGTGCTCCGAATTTCGTATCGGACCTGGCCGAGAACCACCGTAATCAAGCCCCAGACGCCCGGCCCCGTTTGATGGTTCACGAGAATTTTCGCCGGCACCGTCGTTTCGGTGAAGGTCTTGGTGCGGGTATAGGCGCGCGCGGATTCCGGAATGCTTCTCATCATCTCTCTCCCTCGGGGTGACGAGACGGCCTCGGGCCCGGGGACGGGAACATCGCCCGTTGCAGACTGTCGGCGATACGCCCGGCTCGGTCGACGAACTGTTCGGCAATCGCGGCGGAATAGATTGTCCTCGCGCTGTCATCGAACAATCGGAGCCAGGTATCAAAGTGTTCCGGCGTCACGCCGGCAAGCGCTCTATGCGTCGCCACCGGGCGACCGTTGAACCGGCGGCTGCGAAGCATCACTGAGGACCAGAAATCAATCATCGTGCGGAGGTGCGGTTCCCAGTCTCCGGGTATCGCTGCCGCGAAGATCGGTCCCAGTTCCGTATCATAACGGATCCGGGCGTAGAAGTGACGTACCAGACGCTCGATCGACGCATCATCGATGACCAGGCCATCAGGCCGGTCATCGATGGTTGGTGCGGAAGAAACTTGCATGATCGCCACCTTATTCCGCCGGCGCCAATTGGCCCTTGGGCACGCCGCCCTGGCGCAAGACATCTGCAAACTCGTGATTCCGGTCGCGATGCCCGGCCTCGTCTTCACGAACAACCAGCACGACATCCCGCAGCGTGGCCTCGGGCGGAAGGTTCCAATAATCCCGGGCGATCTGCGGCGCCGGCGGATTGGGATGCCGCCCTTCGTCGATATCGGCCAGATAGTGCGTGTAGCTGGCGACGGCTTCCTCTTCGAAATAGCCGACCACGCGATGCGCGGTTTTCGGCGCGAACAGATAGAGCCAGAAATAGAAGTTATAGAAGACCGCCTGGGTCACCATGATCACGATCCGCTCGACCACCGTCGGCTTCGCGATCTGGACGAAGGTCATGAGATGCATGCGCTCATTCTCGGCTTCGTCCAGCAACTCCCGCACCCAGCCTTGGTCGTCGCGGATGTGGCGCAACGCCTTCAGATGCTGCAGCAGCCCGCCGACCATGCCCGGCACGGCGGCGACGGTCTCCAGGACCACGGCCCGATGGCCATAACGCCCCGCGAAGAACCGGTCCGCCACAAAGCGCAAGGTCTTCACGAAGCCGTAGGCGACCCGGTCGCTCAGATTCTCCGGCTGACGATGTTTGGCCTGATTGGCCGGGGTTTTCGTTTCAAGAATTGCGCCCATGATCTTGCCTCTGCCCTTAAGGTGTATTTTCTATACATCTTATATAATGACCGCTTGCCTAAAAGCAATATATAAAATACATCTTATGAGGATTTTTTTATCGGAGACCGTCATGCGGCTGACCCGTTACACCGATTACTCGTTGCGCGTGCTGACCTATCTGGGCCTGCGACCCGCCGGCGAACTGTCCACGATCAAGGAGATCGCGGCGCAGTACGACATCTCGGAAAACCACTTGATGAAAGTGGTCCATCAGTTGGGACAGATGGGATACGTCCGGACCGTGCGCGGCCGTCAGGGCGGCATGGCGCTCGCCATGGCGCCGGAGGCAATCAATCTGGGCGATCTGGTGCGGCGCTGCGAGGACGACATGCGGTTGGTCGAATGCTTCGACGCGAAAACCAATACCTGTCGGATCGCCGGGGCCTGCGCCCTACCCTCCATCCTCGACGAGGCCTTGGACGCCTTCCTGGCGGTCCTCGACCGCCATACGCTTGCCGACCTTTTGATGCCGCGAGCCGCGCTGGCGGAGATTCTCCAACCCGCATAACAGTACCCCGCGACCCTGCCCCGATATGACGAGATAGCCGCGCTCCCCGTATAGTGGTCTCACGCCACTGGAACGGAGGAGACCGATATGGGGCCGCAACTGGTCGATTATCTGCTGTACGAGAAAGAGGATGACGGCATCCTCTGGATCAAGTTCAACCGCCCGGAAAAGATGAACGCGCTCTACGGCACGGCGGAAGGAAACAGCACCGTCGCCAAGGTCGGCGAATACATGCGGGCGGCCGACGACGACCCGGACGTGCGGGTGATCGTTCTGACCGGCGTCGGGCGCGGCTTCTGTTCCGGCGCGGACCTTAAAACCCGGCCGACCGAGGACGAGATCGGTCCCAATGTGGAAGGCGCGCGCAACCTTCAGGACGGGGTCGACCGGATGCGCCAGCATTTCTATCACGGGTTTACCAAGCTGCACCGCGACATCTCCGTCATCCGGAAACCCACGATCGCGATGATCAACGGCGCCGCGGTCGGCTCCGGCATGGACATGGCGTTACACTGCGATATCCGGATCGGCTGCGAGAAGACGCGCTTCATCGGCTATCAGCAGGCCGGCCAAATCATGGAGAACGGCGGCTGTTACTATCTGCCGAAGATGATCGGCCTCGGCCGGGCGCTGGAATTCGCCTACACCGGGACGCTGACGGCGGAGCGCGCCTATGAGTGGGGCGTGCTCAACCATCTGGTTTCGTCAGAGGAATTGGAGGGGACGACGCGCGATCTCTGCGCGCGGATCATCGCACAGCCGCCGATGGTGCAATGGACCAGCAAACGGATCATGCGCGCAGCGCTCGACAGCAGTCTCGAGACCACCATGGTGCTGACCTCGAATGTCGGCGGCATCCTGCAAAGCTCGGAAGACGCCAAGGAAGCGCGCCGCGCCTTCGTCGAAAAACGGAAACCGTCATTCCGCGGCGCTTAACCCGCTGCGGCTCAAGAGAAGAAAGGAATGGTCATGGAATTGGGATATATCGGCCTGGGGGCCATGGGCGGCGCCTTGGCGCGGCGGCTGATGCTGTCGCATAAATTGCGGGTGCTCGATCTGCGGCCGGATGTCGTCGCGGAATTCGCCAAGGACGGCGCTGTGCCGGCGCAGGACGGCGCTTCGCTGGCGCGCGAGTGCGACATCATCATGCTCTGCCTGCCGCGATCCGCCGACGTCCGCGACGCGATCTTCGGACCGGGCGGCCTGATCGAAGGGCTGGAACCCGGCAAGATCGTCGTCGACCAGACCAGCGGCGATCCGGACGAAACCCGCGCGATCGCCGCCGAACTGGCGGAAAAGAACATCACTTTCATCGATGCCCCCGTGTCCGGCGGGCCGGACGGCGCCACGGCGGGCACCATCGCGATCATGGCGGCGGGGCCGATGGATGTCTTCGAAACGGTGAAACCATACTTCGAATCGATCAGCCCAAACGTCTTCCACTGCGGCGACGTCGGCAACGCACATGTGCTGAAGCTGGTCAACAACACGATCGCCGCCTGCTGCCGCGTCGCGACGCTGGAAGCCGTCGCCATGGGACGGAAATACGGCCTGTCGCTGGAGAAGATGACCGAGGTGATCAACAAGAGTTCCGGCCGCAACGGCGCCACCGAACGGATGCTGCCAAAGATGGTCGAGGGCGAGCCGAGTTCCAAATTCGCGCTGGCGCTGATGTTGAAGGACGTGGGCCTCGCGACCCAGCTCGGGATCAATTGCGGCGCACCGATGATGGTCGCAAATGCGACCCGGGGCCTCCTGCAGGCCGCCCACTACGAGGCCGGCGACGGCGCCAATCTCGACGAAGCCGCCACCACCATCGAGGCGATGGCGGACATGAAGTTTACGTCGTAGACGCGACCGCGCCCGACTCCTTCAGCGCGGCGATCCGCTCGTCGTCGTAGCCCAGAACGTCGCGCAACACCTGATCCGTATGCTGCGCGTGCATCGGCGGTGCAGTCGCGGGACGGATGGGCGTCTCCGACAGATGGATCGGCGACCGCAGGTTCGGGACCGTGCCGACCAGCGGGTGCGGCAGGTCTTCGGTCAGGCCGCGTTCCTTGACGAAATCGTTGGTGAGCGCGTCGCCCATTTCATTGACGGCGCCGACCGGCGCACCGTGTTCATGCATTTTCGCGATCCAAGCGTCGCGCGTGTCCGTCGCCAGAATTTTCGCGACGATCTCGAACAAGGCGTCCTTATTCTCCAGCCGTTTCGGATTGGTCGCAAATCGCGGATCGTCGAGCAGGTCGGCGCGGTCCATCGCCTCGGCGAATTGGACGAAGCTGCGCTCGCTGGCACAGGTGACCTGTATACGTTTTCCGTCCTTGGCGATGAAAACGCCAATCGGCTGCGCGGCATTGCTGCCGTTGCCGACACGCGGCAATTCCGTGCCGTCCAGGAGGTACCGAATGCCGTAATGCGACAGCGACGCCACGGCAACATCG
Organism: Alphaproteobacteria bacterium; assembly: GCA_965228425.1. Classification (GTDB taxonomy): domain Bacteria; phylum Pseudomonadota; class Alphaproteobacteria; order UBA8366; family UBA8366; genus JAJFJD01. The sequence goes on from OZ245815.1 coordinate 4,360,825, forward strand.
AACAACGGAACCTCGATGAACTGGCCAACGCCGGTGCGCTCGCGGGCAAACAGCGCGGCCAAAACGGCCTGCGCCGCGAAATGCCCGGACTGCATATCAATCACCGCCTGCCCCGTCCGCATCGGTCCCGATTCCGGACTGCCGTTGGTCGCCATCTGGCCGCTCTCGGCCTGCACCACCGGATCGTAAGCCGCCCGGACCTTCTGCGATCCCTCCCGCCCATAGCCGGAGATCGAACAGTAGATTAGCCGCGGATATTTCTCGCGGACCGATTCCTGGCCGAAGCCGTGGCGTTCCATCACGCCGGTACGGAAGTTCTCGACCAGGACGTCGGCGGTCGACAACAGGTCATGCGCAACCTGTTTACCACCGTCCGTGGCGAGATCGACGCCGATCGAAACCTTGTTCCGGTTGAGCGACAGGAAAAACGGCGAATCGCATTCGATGGTCGGCGGCTTGTGATGGCGCAGATCGTCGCCATGTTTCGGATCTTCGAGCTTGATCACCTCGGCCCCGAAATCCGCCAAACACTGCGTGCAATGGGGACCCGCGACGATCCGGCTGAAGTCGATGACCCGGATTCCGCTCAGCGGTCCGGTCGGTGTGGATTCATCCGCCATCTTTGTTTTCCTCTTGATCTTATTCTTCGTTGAGGGCGGCGAACGCGCTGCTCATGGCCTCCATCGTCTCGCCGAACTCGGTCAGCATATCGTACACCACCGATCGCACATCTGTTTCGTGGTTCATCATGCCGACGCCCTGCCCGACCGGATAGGATATCAGATCCCGCGGCTGATACTTGTCCATCCGTTCGAGCGCCTCGTTCACGAGCATCGATTGCAGCGGCATCGGCAATGCCTTCGGCGCCCCCTCCGCCTCCCACGCGTCGACCCAGGCGGAGCGCAACCGCCGCGCCGGTTTCCCGGTGCCGCACCGCGACCGCAACGTGTCGCTGGACGTGGCCTCGAACAGTTTTTCGCGGATCAAGGGCGAACATTCGCTCTCCACTGTGCCAAGCCAGACCGAACCGGTCCACACGCCCTGCGCCCCGAGCGCGAGGGCGGCGGCGATCTGTCGCCCGCGCATGACCCCGCCCGCATGCAGCACCGGGACCGGGGCGACCAGGTCGGCAATTTGCGGGATCAGGACCATGGTCGCGATATCGCCCGTATGGCCGGCGGCCTCATACCCAGCGGCGATGATGATGTCGACGCCCGCGTTTACATGTTTCGGTGCGTGTTCCGGTTTGCCGACCATGCCCGCTACCTTAATCCCGTGATCGTGGGCCCGATCGATCACGTGTTGCGGCGGCACGCCAAGCGCGCTGACCAACAGGCGAGCCAACGGATGCTTGTAGACGATCTCCATTCGGCCTTCCGCCGTCTTATGGGTGCGGACCAACCCTGTCATGTAATCGGCGAAGATCGCTTCCCGCTCTTCCCGGTCGAACTCGGGCACGTTGTGTTTCGTCATCAGGTCCGACACGAATTTCCGGTGCTCCGCGGGAAGGTGTTGCGCCGCGTCGTCGACGGTCAGCCCCTCATATTCCTTGGGCGCGTTCGAGGCGAACATGAGATCGACGCCATAGGGCTTCCCGTCCGTATGCTCATCCAGCCAGTTCAGCTCGATCTCCAACTGCTCCTTGGTGATATGCGTCGTACCGAGCGTGCCGATCCCGCCCGCGCGGCACACCGCCGCCACCACATCCCGGCAATGGGAAAACGCAAAGATCGGGGCTTCTAGATCGAACATCTTCATCACGTCGGTGCGCATTCTGGTCTCCTGCATCGCATTGCGGATGATCAGCGGCGACCCAACGCTCGGCCATGTGATCATCCATTTAGACAATTTACGTCATTATGTCTAAATTGACATTCATATGCAAATTGTCGATATGTCTTGCATGGAAACCAAGGAGCAGAAGATCATCAAGGCGGCGAGCCGGGTGTTTACGCGTTACGGCGTGAGGCGCACGACCATGAACGACATCGCCGGCGAAGCCGGAATCGCGCGCCAGACGCTCTACAATGTTCATGCGAACAAAGACGAAGTGCTTCGCGCGACGATCCGGTCTTTCAAAGATCGGGCGCTCACGGCGATCGAGTCCGAATGCGCGACGGCATCGACACTAAGCGGCCAGATCGAAATCATCTTCAAGCATTGGGCGGTGCGGCCCTACGAGCTGCTGCACGCCTCGCCGCACGCGATCGACATCATCCGGGGGTACAACGATGCCGCCAAGGACGAAATCGCCATCGCCAACGAGCGCTACCGGGCCGCAATCGAAACGGTGCTGCACCCGTATGAAAAGCAGATCGCCGCGGCCGGGCTCAACCCCTACACGCTTTCTGAGTTTTTTCAGAATGCAGTCGTCGGCTTCAAGCACAATGCGCGCGACAAGAAACACCTCGTGTCGCTTCTCGCATCACTGAAGGCCGTGGTGTTGGCGATCACCGGCAATGCCTAGACCTGCATCCGGCTACGCGGCGGTGATCGGCTCGCCCTTCAGCGAGATCGATTTCTCGCCGTCGATCCCGACGGGCACATCCCCGACCAGCGTCGTGCGATAGAATTCGCGCGGAAATTCCGAATCGAAGATATCACGCGGCGCCAGATGGCAGACCGACCGGTTGTCCCAGAAGGCGACGCTGCCCGGCTCCCACTTGAACCGCACGGTGAATTCGGGGCGCACCAGATGCTCCCATAGCAGTTCCAAAAGACCCTGGCTTTCGCGCGGGGTCAGACCGACGATCTCCTTCAGATGGCTCGGCCCGGTGTAGAGCGCCCGCTCGCCGGTTTCCGGATGGACCCGCACCAACGGGTGTTCCGACTCCATAAAGCGATTCTTGATCTTCTCGCTGTAGTCTTTGTTCGTTTCCACATTCTGCGGTTGCCCGTTCCGATGGATACCGCGCAGACCGTCAACGAACGCACGCAGCGTCGGAGACATCGCGTTATAGGCCGCCATCATGCTGGTGAACTGCGTGTCGCCGCCGTAGGGCGGGACGATATCACCGCGCAGGATCGACGCCATGGGCGGATTGATCGCCGCGGTGATGTCCGTGTGCCAGCCGGTCCAAGCCCGCAACAGGACCTGATCGCGGAAATGGTTCGCGGTGCGATTCTTCGCGATCGAATAGATTTCGGGATACTCGCTGTCGCTGCCGTAGACAACATGCCCCGGCGTAACCTCGCCGAACTGCGCCGAGAAATCGATATGCTGGCGGTGCGTCATCTGCTGATCGCGGAAGAACACGACCTTCCATTTGAGCCAGGCCGCGCGGATATCACGCACCTGCTCCGGCGGCAATGGCTTGGTCAAGTCGACACCACCGATCTCCGCCCCGATGTGGATGGAGAGTGGCGAAACCTCGATCGAGGTTGTCTCGACGTCCTGGTGCGGCGCTTCCGGCGGCATAGCGGGGGCCCTTCCTTGCTTCCAATAAATGTGGTGTCGGCGACGGGTGACGTATTCTACCTCTTCTATCCCGAGACCCCCAAACCCGCGCCCCGTCAGCCGAAGCGCGCTTCGGCGTTGAGCGACAGGTTACCCTCGCCATCCGCGGCCCAGAGGGTGGCGCTGTCGCCGCCGTCGCCGGGTTTTCCGGCAACGGTGAACGGCGCGGTGTCGAACAGCGGACGGCCGAAACGGAAGTCGAAGCCGGTCATGGCGCGGCCTGGGAAATGCGACTGGCTCATTTCGATCAACATCATGGCGACCAGTCGGGCATTCACGATCAGGCCTGGGTATTTCTCGACCTCCATCACATAGCGCCGGTCGTAATGGATGCGCGCGGCGTTGAAGGTCAGCGCGGAGAACCTGAACATCTGCGTCGGATCCGGCTCGACCGTCTCCGTCCACGCGGCATCGGTCGGCGCCGGCTGCGGTTTTGGCGGCGGGGCGTCCGGCTTCGCCGCCTCGCGGTAGACGATGTCGTGCTCCTCCTCGACGGCGAGGCCATCTTCCCCGGCGATGGCATGATGGACCAGCACGAAGACCAGCGCCCCGCTGCGGCCCTGCTTGGCGGTGATGTTCGCGATCGTCGAGACGCGATCGATCCGCTCGCCCACGCGCAGCGGCCGGTGAAAGGTCAATCGTCCCCCGCCCCACATGCGGCGCGGCAGGGGCGCTGGCGGCAGAAAATCCTCCCCGCCGGGGTGACCGCGGGAGTCCAATTGCGACTGCGGCACCCGGGCGTGGAAATACATCCAATGCGCCCCGACCGGGGCGGCATCCCCCGGTTTCAGGGCCGCCGGCTCGTGATCCAGCGTCGCCGCCAACCCGGCCAAGGGCGCGGCGGTCACCTCGTCCGCTGCGGTTTCGGTCCGGCCGATCCACTCATTCAAGGCGTCCTGATCCACGGTCATGTCCTTATTTTCCTTGCGTTCCGATCCCGTGCGGGGTTTTCTGCGGGTTTCGGGAAAGGCGCGGAAACCCTGGGGTTCGGTTTACCAATCCCCAACTATTTCCTGCCAGACCTACACATAACCCGGGCGACGGCCTAAGTTACCACCAATTGCAATAACGAGATCAAGCCGACCTCATGACCGATGCACAGCGCAGCGAGCGCCGATCCTACGACACCGTGCCCATCCACGACGCGGCCGACTACGAAGGCATGCGGGTGGCGGGCCGCCTCGCCGCCGAGGTACTCGATTTCATCACGCCCCATGTGATCCCCGGCGTTTCGACCGGTGAGCTGGACCGTCTGTGCCACGACTATATCCTGAAGCATGAGGCAATCCCGGCGCCGCTGAACTACCGCGGTTTTCCGAAATCGATCTGCACGTCGGTCAATCACGTGGTCTGTCACGGCATCCCCGACGACGCGAAGAAGCTCGGCAACGGCGACATCATCAACATCGACATCACCGTGATCGTCGACGGCTGGCACGGCGACACGAGCCGCATGTTCCACGTCGGCGATAAGGTCGGGGTCAAGGCGCGCAATCTGGTGCAGACCACTTATGACGCGATGATGATGGGGATCGACGTGGTGCGCCCCGGTGCGACGCTGGGCGATATCGGGCACGCGATCCAGTCCTATGCAGAATCCAAGCGCTTTTCCGTGGTGCGCGATTTCTGCGGGCACGGCATCGGCAAGATCTTCCACTGCGCCCCAAGCATCCTGCACTTCGGCGCACCTGGCCAGGGCATGCCGCTGGAAGAAGGCATGTTCTTCACCGTCGAACCGATGATCAACGCGGGCCGTTTCGACGTGAAAATCCTGGGCGACGGCTGGACGGCGGTCACCAAGGACCGCAGCCTGTCGGCGCAGTTCGAACACACCATCGCCGTCACCGCCGACGGCTACGAAATCTTCACGCTCTCGCCCGCCGGACATACCGCGCCGCCCTTCACTTAGGGCATAGCGCGGCGGCAGAGGACACCATGCCGCGCACACCGGACGACCCCGCCACCCCTCCTGCCCGCCAACCGGCAGCGAAACGCCCCCATTATCACGGCCACCGGCAACGTCTGCGCGAACGCTTCACCGCGACCGGCGGCGACGGCATGCCGGACTACGAACTCCTGGAACTGTTGCTCGCGCAAGCGATCCCGCGCCGCGACGTAAAGCCGCTCGCCAAGGACCTGCTGGAAAAATTCGGCAGTTTCGCCGGGGTGATCACCGCCGACCCCGACCGGCTCTCGGCGGTAAAGGGGATGGGCGACAGCTCGGCCACCGCGCTGAAGGTGGTGCAGGCCGCCGCGGTCCGGCTGCTGCAACAACAAGTGCTCGGCCGCGACGTGATCGACAGCTGGGACCGGCTGGTGGAGTACTGCACCGCTGCGATGGCGCATGAACCGGTCGAGCAGCTCCGCCTGCTGTTCCTTAACCGCAAGAACGTCCTGATCGCCGACGAGGTGCAACAGCAGGGCACCGTCGACCACACGCCCCTCTACACCCGCGAGGTCGTGAAACGCGCGCTGGAATTGAGCGCCAGCGCCCTGATCGTCGTGCATAACCATCCGTCCGGCGACGCCACGCCGAGCCAGGGCGACATCCGCATGACGAAGGAGCTGCGCGAGGCGCTGGAAAAAATCGGCATCGCGTTGCACGATCACCTGGTCATCGGCCGCCACGGCCACGAAAGCTTCCGGGCGAAAGGATTGTTATGAGCGATACCACCCCAAAGAAACGCCGGGTCATCAGCGAGCATGTGGGCGAGCCGCCCGAGGGCACCTGGTCGAACTGCCTCGTCGTCGGCGACCAGGTCTCGATCGCCGGGATGACCGCGCGCGGGTCGGAATTCGACGGCGGCATGGACGAGAGCGACGCCTACGCCCAGGCGAAGGCGATCTTCCAGAAGATCAAGCACCTGATGGAAGCCGCCGGCGGGTCGATGGACGACCTGACCAAGATCGTCGTCTACCTGACCGACATCGACGAGCGCGACGCGGTCTGGAAGGCGCGGCGCGAATTCTTCACCGAGCCTTTCCCCGTCTCGACCCTGTTTGAGGTGAGCAAGCTGGTCCGCCCGGAAATGAAGGTGGAGATCGACGCGCTCGGGACGCTCGGCTGCGGCGGCTGACCGCGCCCTAGAGCTTCGACAGCACGTCGCGGGTTTCGGCGACCAGCGTTTCGATCAAATCGGCGGCGGGCATCGCCCGGTTCATCGCCATCGCCTGCCCCGCATACATCGCCTGGAAATCCGTCGTGTCCTGCGACCCGCCCGCCGTGCGCAGGGGGGCGACCAGGCTGTAATGCACCGGGAAAGGCGGCGCGTCGTGTTCCAGATCGGCAAGTTCGTTATACAGCCGGTTCCGCACCAGCCGCGCCGGCCGGCCGGAGGACAGCGCCGTCACCATCGTGTCTTCGGCTTGGCCGTTCACCAACGCATCCTGCCACATCGGATGCACCGAAGCTTCGGGACAAGTCAGGAAAGCGGTGCCCATCTGGATGCCGCTCGCCCCCAGCGCCAGGGCCGCCGCGATGCCGCGCCCGTCGGCGATGCCGCCCGCGGCGATCACCGGCACGCCGACCGCATCGACCACTTGCGGGATAAGCGGGAAATTCGACACGCTGCCCGTCTCCATCGGCCCGGCGAAGGTGCCGCGATGGCCGCCCGCTTCGTAGCCCTGCGCGATGATCGCGTCCATACCGGATGAGTCCAACAGCCGCGCCTCCGCCACCGTTGTTGCGCTGGCGATCAGGACGATCCCGGCCTCCTTCAGTGCAGTGAGCGCCGCCTCGTCCGGCAGCCCGAAATGGAAGCTGATCACCGGCGGCCGCAGGTCCAGCATGGTTTCCAGGATGGCATCGTCGAACCCGCCATAGGGCACGGTCGCCTGCGGCACCTCGCCGATGCCCAATTCCGCGTAATAGGGCGCGAGGCGTTCCCGCATTTCTTCCGCCGCGGCCGGGTCCAGTTCCGGCTCTTCGTGCGCGAAGAAATTCAGGTTGAACGGCCGGTTGGTCGCCTTGCGGATATCGGCGTTCAGCGTCCGCAGCCCGTCGGGCGTCTGCCGCGCGCAACCGAGCGAGCCGAGCCCGCCGGCATTCGACACCGCGCCGACCAACGCCGGCGTGGTCGATCCCGCCATCGGCGCCTGAATGATCGGATGGTCGATTCCGAGCAGTTCCAGCAAGTCGGTCTTGGGCCACATAAAATCGCGCTCCGGTCAGTCCTTCAGAAAATCCCGCACCAGCTTGAGGAACACGTCGAGCTGGTCGTGATGCACCCAATGCCCGGCGCCGCTCACCTCTTCCACGGCGGCGTTGTTGAAGTAGGCGGCGCGGCCGTCCTTGCGCGGATCGGTCGCCCAACTATCGGTGCCATGAATCAGCAGCGTCGGGCAGGCGATGGCGCCCCACAATTCCTTGGTCGCCGCGCTGGGCATGGTGAAGGGCGGCGTCGCGCGGGTGTAGTTGTCGTATTTCCAGCTATAGGTGCGGTCCTCGTTCTGGTTGACCCCATGGATGGTGAGGTGGCGCGCCTGTTCCGGCGTCAGATGCGGGTTCGCTTCCTGCATCCGCTGCCATGCATCTTCCAGCGTCTTATAGCGGCGCGGCACCCGGCCGGCGAGATTGCGCAACTGATCGACCCACCGCACCACCCGGCCCTGTGCGGTCAGGTCGGCGTCTTCCTTCTCGCGGTCCGGCGGCGGGCCGACACCCTCGATCGCGACCACCTTCTCGACGATATCCGGATACAGGCCGGCGTAGCGCAAGCTGATCGCCCCGCCGAGGGAATGGCCGATAATCTTAAGCGGCGTCAGCTCGGTCTGATGCAGAAGCTGTGCGATGTCGAAGACGTATTCCGAGATCGAGTAGCTGCCGCCGAGCATCCACTGCGAATCCCCATGGCCGCGCAGGTCGGGTGCGATGATGTGATAGTCGTGCCGCAGCGCCTCGGCGACCCAGTCCCAGTTCCGGCAATGGTCGCGCCCGCCATGCACCAGCAGCAGCGGCGGCGCGCCGGCATTGCCCCAATCGACATAGTGCAGCCGCAGCCGTTGCGAGAAATAGCTGTGCGAGGTGGGGCCGTGGACAGGTTCCGACATGGCGCAGGGCTTCCTTGGTCTTGCCATGGCGCGCAATGGGCCAAGGCACTGAAGAATGGCCGTTCTCATACACCTTCGCGGCCGGTCTGGCGAGACATCCGTTTTTCAGGTATCACAGAGGACAGAAGCAATCCGGCCTGCCCCGGCCGCCGTAACCACCGCTGCGCAAAGGATTTTGAGGCATGAGCGACGCAGATCCATCGATTATCCGCCGACGGCATTCGTCCCATTGGGGCGCGTTCAACACGCTGGTGAAGGACGGCAAGCTGGTCGGCGTCGAACCCTTCGAAAAGGACTCGCATCCGTCGCGCATCATCGACTCGATCCCGGACTCGCTCTACGCCGAGACGCGCATCAAACAGCCGATGATCCGGGCAAGCTGGCTGAAGGACGGCCCCGGCGCCCGCACCGACCGGCGCGGCGCGGAACCCTTCGTGCCCGTCCCGTGGGACGAGGCGCTCGACCTCCTGGCGGCGGAACTGAAGCGGGTCAAAGAGAAGCACGGCAACGAGTCGATCTTCGGCGGGTCCTACGGCTGGTCCAGCGCCGGGCGCTTCCATCACGCCAAGACGCAGTTGCAGCGATTCCTCGGCATGTTCGGCGGCTATACCGCCCAAGTGCACAGCTACAGCAACGCGGCCGGACACGCGATCCTGCCCTATATCTTCGGCGACCCCGGCCTGGGCCGTGGGCCGTTCACCTCCTGGGACAGCATCGCGGACCATTGCGACTTGTTCGTTTCCTTCGGCGGCCTCGGCCTCAAGAACACGCAGGTCGAGCCGGGCGGCATGGGCGAGCACGGCACGCACAAATGGCTCGACAAGCTGAAGAACGGCCGCACGAAATTCGTCAGCATCACGCCGCTGCGCGACGACACCGCGGACTTCCTGGATGCGGATTGGCTGGCGCCGCGGCCCGGCAGCGACGTCGCCCTGATGCTGGGCATCGCGCATACCCTGGTCGAAGAAGGCCTGCACGACCGCGCGGCGCTCGACCGGTTCTGCACAGGCTACGATAAATTCGAGCCCTATCTGCTGGGCGAGACCGACGGTCAGCCGAAGACCGCCGACTGGGCCGCCGCGATCTGCGAAATCGATGCGGACACGATCCGCGGGCTGGCGCGCCGCATGGCCGCCGGGCGCACGATGATCGGCACCGCCTATGCGCTGCAACGCGCCGAGCACGGCGAGCAAACCTATTGGATGACCACGACGCTGGCGGCGATGCTCGGCCAGATCGGCCTGCCGGGCGGAGGCTGCGGCTTCGGCTATGGCAGCATGAACGGCTACGGCAACCCGGTGGAGCGTTTCGCCGTGCCCGCCATGCCGAGTGGCGAGAACCCAACGCGCAGCTATATCCCGGTCGCACGAATTGCCGACCTGCTGCTCAATCCCGGCGGGCCCTATCAATTCAACGGCATGGACCGGACCTATCCGGACACGCGCCTCGTCTACTGGTGCGGCGGCAACCCGTTTCATCACCACCAGGACCTGAACAAGCTGATCAAGGCGTGGCAAAAGCCGGAAACCATCGTGCTGAACGAAATCTGGTGGACCGCGACCGCCCGCCATGCGGATATCGTGCTGCCCGCCACGACGACGCTGGAACGCAACGACATCGGCGCCAGCTCACGCGACCGCTTCATCATGGCGATGCAGAAGGCGATTGAGCCGGTCGGCGACGCGCGCAACGATTTCGACATCTTCGCCGGCCTGGCGAAGCGGCTCGGCTTCGAGGAACGCTTCACCGAGGGCCGCAACGAGGACGAATGGCTGCGCCATCTCTACAACGTGTCGCGCCAGCAGGCCGCGAAGAAGCGCATCGAACTGCCGAGCTTCGACGAGTTCTGGGAAGAAGGCTATGTGGAGACGCCGGAGCCGGACGGCGCCTATATCGCCTTCGAAGCTTTCCGCAACGATCCCGAGAACAGCCCGCTGCGCACGCCGTCAGGCAAGGTGGAGATCTTCTCCGAGACCATCGCCGGCTACGGCTACGACGACTGCCCCGGCCATCCGGTATGGCTCGAACCGAAGGAATGGCTCGGCGGCGACCGGGCGGCGGCCTTCCCGCTGCACATGGTCTCGAACCAACCGGTGACCAAACTGCACGGTCAAATGGACGACGGCCGCGTCAGCGCCGAAAGTAAGGTGAAAGGCCGCGAACCGGTCGTCATGCATCCCGACGACGCAGCGGCGCGCGGCATCAAGGACGGCGACATCGTGCGCGTCTTCAACGACCGCGGCGCGATCCTTTCGGCGGCGATCCTGTCCGAAGACACCCGCCCCGGCGTGATCCGCATCTCCACCGGCGCGTGGTACGACCCGGCCGAGCCGGGCCGGATCGGCAGCCTGGAGAAACACGGCAATCCCAACGTGCTGACGCCGGACCGCGGCACCTCAAAACTGGCGCAAGGCCCCATCGCCCATAGCGCGCTGGTCGAGATCGAGCTGTATGACGAGGACGCCCCGCAAGTCACCGCCTTCGACCCGCCCGAGATGGCGAAGTCGGCGTGACGGGTGTCGACCGTTCGACGTCAGGCACGAAATTTAACGTTTCTGGATTCCCGCTTTCGCGGGAATGACGATCAAGCGGAGATCCATATCTCAGCGTCGCTCCCGCGAAAGCGGGAGTCCATCGAGCCAATTAAAACGGAGACTCAAGCATGAAATACGCCCTCGGCGACACGCGCGTGCAAACGGACGGCGACAACTACTGGATCGCGCCGAACGCCGCGGTCATCGGCAACGTGATCCTGAAGAAGAACGCCAGCGTCTGGTGGAACTGCGTGCTGCGCGGCGACAACGACCCGATCACGCTGGGCGAGAACACGCAGGTGCAGGACGGCACTGTCATCCACGCCGACCCCGGCTTCCCCTGCACGCTCGGCGACAATGTCAGCATCGGTCACTCGGTCATGCTGCACGGCTGCACCGTCGACGACGAAACCCTGATCGGCATCGGCGCCGTCATCCTGAACGGCGCTAAGATCGGCAAAAACTGCGTCATCGGCGCCAACGCCTTCATCCCCGAAGGCAAGGAGATCCCCGACCGCTCGGTCGTCTTCGGCTCCCCCGGCAAGGTGGTGAAGGAAGTCGAGGACAAACACATCGAGATGGTAAAACGCATCCCCGGCAATTACGTCCGCCGCTGGCAGCAATATAAGGAGCAGTTGCGGGAAGACGGGCTGTAGGCCACACGATATCGAAACGAAAAAGCCCCGGTCCAATCGACCGGGGCTTTTTGTTTGACGTACGAGTGCCTCTACGTCCGATAGCTGGTGTCGTCGCGGTCGAGCATGCGTTTGAAGGCGTCCCATTCGACGGTGCCGACCGGGCGGTGGCCGTCCTTGCCGGAGAAGCGTTTGCCCTGATCCGCCGTCTTGCGGATTGTGGCGTCGCTGATTTCCGCCCAATCCGCGCCGGCCTGCTGGAAATGCAATTGCATGCGGCAGGCGCGCTCCAGCTTGTACATGTGTACGAAGGCTTCGCCGATCGTCTCCCCCACGGTCATCAAGCCGTGGTTGCGCAACACCAGCATGCGCTTGTCGCCGAGGTCGGCCACGATGCGCTCGCGCTCGTCCAATTGTTCGGCGGCGCCCTCGTAGTCGTGATAGGCGATCTCGTCCCAGATCACGAGCTGCATCTGGCTGAGCGGCAAGATGCCGTCCTTCTGGCAGGATACGCCGACGCCCGCATAGGTATGCGTGTGAAGCGCGCAGAGCAAATGCGGTGCGGCCATGTGGACCGCGCTGTGGATCACGAAGCCCGCCGGGTTCACCGAATAGCCGTTGCTGTCGCCGATGATGTTGCCGTCCACGTCGATCTTGACCAGCGAGGAGGCGGTGATCTCGTCGAACATCATGCCGTAGGGATTCAGCAGGAAGTGATCCTCCGGTCCCGGCACGCGGGCCGAGATATGCGTCGCCAGATGATCGTCCCAGCCCATCTTGTGGACCATGCGATAGCAGGCCGCCAACTCGACCCGGGTATCCCATTCCTCGTCGGAAACATCCTGCGGACGCTTCACCTCTTTCAATGCGGTGGCCATGCGGTCCTCCAATAAATCTGTGAAATTTGCGCGATTGGGGCAACGCGCATTATCGCCATGACAGAAACCTAGCGCAAACGACAGCCGTCACAATCTATCAAACGCCCGGCATATCGAGTGTTTCCGGCGCGAACAGCTCTTCGACCGTGATCGGGCGTTCGGACAGATACTGCTCCTGCGAATAGCGGCAGATCGCTTCCAGTTCGGCCCGGTTGTCGGCGACGCCGTAGGACCAGTAGTCCTTGCCCATCAGTTGGCGGGTCGCCTCCATCTCGGCGGCAAACCAGGGCATGCTGATCTTGTTGGCCGACAGCGACATAACCTCGTCGATCTCGGCCATCGCGATCTTCTTGGCCTCGACGAAGGCGGCAAAGACGCGGGCCGGCAGCCACGGGTGCTCCTCGACGAGTTCGGTGCGGATGCCGACGAAATGCATGATCGGGAAGAATCCGGTCTTTTGATAATACGCTTTCTCCGCCGCCGTCGTGTCGGGAATCAATCGACGAACGTTGGGGTCGCCTTCGAAATAGGCGCGCGGCGGGCCCGGCGACATCACCGCGTCCAATTCGCCGGACACCAGCAGATCGTTCAGGCATTTGTCCGGCGCGATCGGCACCACATCCATATGGTCTGGTAGGTTGAGCGGCAGGCGTTCCTTGCGGCCCGGCTTGTTGGTGCCCCCGGTGCGGTAGCGCAGCGTGCGGAAATCCACGCCGTATTCGTCCTGCAGGATGCCGCGCGCCCAGAGCGCCAGCGTCATCTGGTATTCCGGCACGCCGACCACCTTGCCTTCCAAATCCTTCGGCGTCTCGATGCCCCGGTCGGTGCGGATGTAATAGGCGTCATGCCGGAAGGCACGCGACAGGAAGGCCGGCACCGCGATATACGGGCACTCGCCGCGCGAGAGCTGCAGCAGATAGCTGCTCATCGACAGTTCGGACACGTCGAAGTCCTGGCGCGTCACGGCACGGGGAAAGGCGTCCTCGGTGCCGATGGTCACCGGAATCACCCGGCACCCCTCGATCCCGACGCGCCCGTCGAGCAACGCCTTCGTCCGGTCATAGTCCCAGCACGCCACCGTCAGTCCGATATCCACCATGATCTTTCCTCGCGGTCAGTATTGGCCTTGCGAAACAATCGGGTTAGATCATAGTTGAAGTCCGGCCGGCAAATCACGGCCAATGGTCGTATGGTCGCAAACGTCCGATGAAGAAATTTCTGCGCCTTTCATTCGCGGGATCGATTTTCGCCGTTGCCTTCGGCGGCACTGTCTGGCTTGGGCTGACGATCGCCGAGCGCGCCGGCCTGGACCTGAGCCTGCCCTTCGTGACGCGCGAGCCGGGCGGCGCGTTCATCCTGACCGATCACACCGGTCTGCCCTTCACCCAGAACAAGCTGAAAGGGCAGCCGACGCTGATCTATTTCGGGTACACATTCTGCCCCGACATTTGCCCGACCCATCTGGTCGATACGATGCAAGCCCTCGACAGGCTTGGCCCCCTCGGCAGGAAGATTCAGCCGATCTTCATCTCGATCGATCCGGAGCGCGATACGGTCGAGCTATTGAAGGGCTATGTCACCCATTTCAGCGACACGATGATCGGCCTGACCGGAACACCAGAGCAGGTCGCGCAAGCCGCCAAGGTCTTCGGCGCGTCCTACCGCAAGGTCGACGCCAAATCCGGCGACTCCTATCAGATGGACCACTCGGCCTTGTCGTATCTGATGGATCGCGACGGAAATTTCCTCACCGTCGTGCCCCCAAATATCGGGCCGGATGCGATGGCGGCGAAAATCCGCGCGGCATTGAAAAAAGCGGGCGAGGTATGACCGAGTGGTCAGAAGCAGAAATGACTGCTGAGGTAGACCGAGCCTTGGGTGGATTCCATGCTGGCGGCAAATCCGGCGACATTCATGTTCAGCAACACGAAAGCGGCGATTGCGACAATCCCCGCGAGCGCTCCCAAACCGCCGAATTTCACCGTTTGCCGCAGCATGGACTTATCCTACCGGTACCTTTCCTCTTAAAGACTTAATGTGCCGGACCCGTTTCGTCCAGGGGGGCGAAGCTATGCCGCGTAATCGGGCTCATCGCGGTCGAGAACGCGCTTCAGCGAAGCGAAATGCATCGGTGCGCTGGCACGGTCGCCGGAAGATTGGCGTTGCGTCCGGGTCACCACCTGCCCCGGTAGCTGCCGCAGCGGCAGGCCGGTCTGCCGCGCCAAGACCTGCACCTGGCAGGCACGCTCCAGATAATAAAGATCGTCATAGGCTTCGGCGACGCTGCGGTGGGTCACGATGATCCCGTGGCTCGCCAGGAAGAGGATACGCTTGTCGCCGAGCGCCGCCGCCATGCGGTCGCCTTCCTCGGTGTCGAGCGCGATCCCGTTATAGTCGTCGTCGTAGGCGGTGACCTGCGCCAGCCGGATCGCCTTCTGCTCGCACGGCTCGATGCGCCCGCCCTCGACCATGGTCAGCGCCGTCGCATACGGCATGTGCGTGTGCAGGATGACGCGCGCCTGCGGGCAGGCCTTGTGCAGGCGGCTGTGGATGTAAAAGGCGGTGGGTTCGATGTCGCCCTCCCCCTCCAGCACCGTGCCGTCGAAATCCGCCAGCAAAAGGCTCGACGCGGTGAGTTCCGACCAGTGCCAGCCCCACGGATTGACCAGAAAACGGTCGCCGCCCACATCCATGCTGAAGTGATTGCAGATGCCCTCGTTCAGACCGTGGCGCACGGCCCAGCGAAAGGCGGCAGCCAGATCGATTCGGCAGGCCTGGATGTCGGCGTCGCTCAACACGGTCATCGATTAATCCTTTGTTCACGGCTTCCGCTTGAATATTAAGCCGTTAGCGGGCCCGCGCAAATATCGCATGAGAGCTTTGCAAGATAAGCCGGCTCTGGCATAACCATGGCCATCCGCACATGACGTAAGAGAACGCCTAGATGATTCCACGCTACAGCCGTCCGGAAATGGCGGCGATATGGGAACCGGCCAACCGATTTCGCATCTGGTTCGAGATCGAGGCCCATGCCTGCGACGCGCAGGCCGAACTCGGGGTTATTCCCACGGAAGCGGCGGAAGCGGTCTGGCAGCGCGGAGACAAAAGCTACACGGCCGACCGGATCGCCCGCATCGACGAGATCGAACGCGAGACGCATCACGATGTCATCGCCTTCCTGACCGAACTATCGGAACATGTCGGTGACGAAGCGCGCTTCGTCCATCAGGGCATGACGTCATCGGACGTACTGGACACCTGCCTTGCCGTTCAAATGAAACAGGCGGCGGACATCCTCCTCGCCGACCTGACGAAACTGCTGGACGCGATCGAGACACGCGCGCGCGAGCACAAATTCACCGTCTGCATCGGCCGCAGCCACGGCATCCACGCGGAGCCGACCACCTTCGGCGTCAAACTCGCCGGGCATTACGCGGAATTCGCACGCTGCCGCGACCGCCTCGAAGCCGCCCGCGCGGAAATCGCCACCTGCGCGATCTCCGGCGCCGTCGGCACCTTCGCCAATATCGATCCGCAGGTCGAGGTGCATGTCGCCGAGAAACTGGGCCTGCAGGCCGAACCCGTCTCGACCCAGATCATCCCGCGCGATCGCCACGCGGCGTTTTTCGCGACACTGGGCGTCATCGCCTCGGCGATAGAGCGATTGGCGACCGAGATCCGGCATCTGCAGCGCACCGAACTGCGCGAGGCGGAGGAATATTTCGCGCCCGGCCAAAAAGGGTCGTCCGCGATGCCGCACAAGCGCAATCCGGTGCTGACCGAGAATCTCTGCGGCCTGGCCCGTCTCGTCCGGTCGGCGGTGACGCCCGCGCTTGAAAACGTCGCCGTCTGGCACGAGCGCGACATCTCGCATTCCTCGGTAGAGCGGGTCATTGGCCCGGACGCCACCGTCAACCTGGATTTCGCGCTGGCGCGTCTGACCGGCGTGATCGAGAAGCTGCTGGTCTATCCGGACGCGATGAAGGCCAATCTGGATAAACTCGGTGGACTGCACAATTCGCAACGGGTGCTGCTCGCCCTGACGCAGAAGGGGATGAGCCGCGAAGGCGCCTATCAGGCGGTACAGCGGAACGCGATGGATGTCTGGCACGGCAACGGCGCCTTTTTGAACCTGCTGAAGGGCGATCGGGAAATTGCCGAATACCTGGCGCAGGACGAACTCGAAGGTTTGTTCGATTTGGGCTATCACACGAAACATGTGGACACGATTTTCGCCCGCGTGTTCGGGTCCGCATAGGAGGCGACGATGATGCGCCCGGCGCTGCTGTTCCTGCCAGCCTTGCTGCTTTGCGCGGCGGGCGCGGCGATGGGCGCCGACGACATACCGTCGACAATGCCTAAACCGGCGGCCAACGACGGGAAGACTGCGGTCGACCCCGTCACCGAAGCCGTGCGGCAGGATATCCTGACACAGTTGCGAATTGCCGCCATTGCCCTAAGCGATCCCGAGGACCAAGGCGAAGCCCTGTCCGGTATCGTCGGCGCCTTCCTGAAACACGACCGGGTAAAGGACGCGCAGATCGATTTCAAGGTCATCAGCACGCCCCTTTGGAAGGCGCACGCGCTCGTTCATTTCGCGGGATACGAACGCAAGAAGAGCGGCATCCCGAAGGCGCGCGGCATCCTCCGTGACGCCTCGAAACTCATCAACGACGATATCGAAGGACGGGACAAGGGCCACGTTCTGAGCCTGATCAGTCAACGACAGGCTGAATACGCGGATTTTTCGGGCGCCCGGCAAACGGCGAAACGCATCCCCGAACCGTTCGCGCGCGTTGAAAAACTCCTCAAACTGGCGCGAATGCAAAGCGGATCGCCGATCCCTGCCACGTCGAAGGATGCCCGAACCTCATTTACGTTGGCTCTCGCGGAAGCCAAGGAAATCCCGGCCGGCCGCGCGGAACGCGTCCGTCTGCTGCTTCGAGTGGCGCAGGCGATGGCCGGTCACAAGCAAAAACCGTTGGCGGTCAAGACGCTCGAATACGCCTACCGCTATCTTCACCAAGTACGAATCGACGAGCATACGAAACTGCTGGCGAGCCTCGCCGCTGCATTCGTGGATGCCGGCAACACCGTCCGGGCGATGAACATCTTGCGGTCGCTCAAGCAGGAAACGGAGCATGCCCGGACTTTGGCGTCGATTGCCCGGGCCATCGCCTTGAACGGATCGATCGAAGGGGCGGCACCCCTCTTCTTCCTTGCCCTCCAGGATCTCGAGGCGATCACCGACCCTCTGATAAAACGCGACCTGCTGACCCATATCATCAAGGAGCAAACACGCGCCGGCAGGCTCGCCGATGCCTTCACCGCGATCGGGCAGGTCAAGGACAAGAAGTATCAGCAAGGCATGATGTTCGCGATGGGGCAGGTCCTTCTGGAAATGGACAAGCCGGAAGAAGCGCTCAAGCTCGTCGACTACATTCCGAATGTCGGGATGCGCGCCCAACTCTTCGCACATGCCGCGCGGCACCGTGCGAAATTGGGCGACCGAGGCTCGGCAGCGGACCTGTTGCAAAAGGCTCTGGCACCGACCGGCATCGACCCCAAACCGGAGATGCTGATCGACGCGATACCGCTCGTCCGCGAAGTACTAACCGAGGTCGGCAACACGCCGAACCGGAAAGAAATACTGCTGCAGATCGCCGACACTTTGCGAGTGATTCCGGACAAGCCGCTCAAGGTTCCGGTCATGACCCGCATCGCGCATGCCGAAATCCTCGAAGACAAGAAGGAAGCCGCGGAACGGTCGCTCGGGCTTGCGTGGCGCATCGCCTGGTTCAGCAAGGATCAGGAAGTTTTTCCGGAGCTTTTGAACAAGATCGCGCGCGCCCAACTGGACATCGGCGAATTGCTTCTAGCCTTCGATACCGCCGCACGAATTCCGGACCGGTTTTCCGAAGATCCCGATGTTTCTATGACGCGCGCGGACATCCGCGACCTGCCGAAATACAAAGCGCTCACGGCGGTGGCGGTTGCTGCCGTGAAACGCGGTCAAGGATCGCTGGCGCTGCGCGCGGCCCGAAAAATCAGCCACCCGTCAGGACGGGCCAACGCCTATCATCAGGTTGCATTGTCCATTCCGCATCGAACACAGGAAGCAAAGACATCGGCGAAAAAAGGCCGGTCACTATCACGTCCGGATAGTTTCAACAGGAGCTCGCCCTAGCTTTTCGGAACGTCCGGCGACGTTCGAGCCGACTAAGCCTCTTCGGCGAGCTGTTGTTTGGCCGTTTCGAATAAGACGGTCATCTGCTTTCGGACCGCCGCTTCATCCGCATCGACGCCTTTACCCTGCAGGTCGGCGACAACCTTGCGCAGCACGTCGTCATCACCCGGCTCGTCGAAATCGGAAGCGACGACATCCTTCGCGTAGGCTTCGGCGTCCTGACCGTCGAGCCCGATCTGTTCCGCGGCCCACAAGCCCAGCAATCGGTTCCGGCGCGCCGTCACTTTGAACTGAAGCTCTTGATCTTTCTGGAATTTTGCTTCGAACGCCTTCTCGCGATCGCTAAACTGAGTCATATCAACCTACCTTACATCTTACGGCTTTGTTGGCGGGTCCCACCGGGACATGTCTTTAACTGCATATAACCATCTTTGCACCGATTTTCCATATCCCGGGGTTTCGCGCCGGCGACATTTCTATGCTATGCGGAGGCCGAAATGTGCACCGTGACCCTTCTCCGCCGCTCCGGCCACCGTTGGCCGGTGTTGATCGCCGCCAATCGAGACGAAATGTTGGACCGGCCCTGGGACCCGCCAGGGCCGCACTGGCCCGACCGCCCGGAGGTCGTCGCCGGACGCGACCGGCTGGCCGGCGGCACCTGGCTCGGCTGGAACGCAACTGGAGTCACGGCGGCGGTGCTCAACCGGGAAGGCTCCCTAGGCCCGGCGGACGACAAGCGCAGCCGCGGCGAACTCGTGCTGGATGCGCTGGACTACGCGGATGCGCAGGACGCCGCGGAGGCACTGGCGGCGCTCGACCCTGCAGCCTACCGAAGCTTTAATCTGGTGATCGCCGACAATCGGGATGCCTTCTGGCTGAGCGGCCGCGACGGCGCACGCACGGTAGAGGTCACGCCGTTGCCCGAAGGCATTTCGATGCTGACCTCGGCCGATTTGAACGATACGACCCACGGCCGGATCGAGACCTATCTGCCGCAATTCGAGACAGCCGCCGTTCCCGACCCAGACACCGGAGATTGGGCGGCCTGGACTTCGATCCTGCAAGATCCGTATGGTGCGCCCGGCCATGGCACCAGCGGCGCCATGTGCATCGTGACCGACTACGGCTACGGCACGGTTTCCAGCAGCCTGATCGCCCTCGCCTCGCCCGAAGCGGTCAGCGAGCAGGTCGAGAATATTTGGTTGTTTGCCGCCGGCCAGCCCGACGCTGCGCCGTTCGAGCGCGTCCCTTTGCCCACATGAGCTACCGGCCTATTTTGTCTAGAGTATTCGACACGATAGAACCCTGCCTAGATCAAGGAACGACCGCATGACGACGCCGTTGCATTTCGAGCCGAACGACCTTCCCTCCGAGACGGAAACCCTACGCCAGGAAATACGGGAATTCCTTGCGGAGAATCTCAAAAACTACTCGGCGGGTACTCTCGCGAAATCCTGGGTCCACGGCGATCCGGCATTCAGCCGCAAGGTCGGGGAACGGGGTTGGATCGGCATGACATGGCCGAAGGAATACGGCGGCCACGAGCGGTCGGCGATCGAGCGCTACGTGATGGTCGAAGAGATGCTGGCCGTGGGCGCCCCGGTCGGGCTGCATTGGGTGGCGGACCGGCAGAGCGGACCGCTGATCCTAGAGTTCGGAACCGAGGAACAACGCCAAAGGGTTCTGCCCAAGATCGCCAGTGGCGAGGCTTTCTTCTGCATCGGCATGAGCGAACCGGATTCAGGCTCCGACCTCGCGTCGGTCCGGACCAAGGCGGAAAAGGTCGACGGCGGATGGGTCGTGAACGGCACGAAGGTTTGGACCTCCTACGCCCATAAATGCCAATACATGATCGGCCTGTTCCGCACCGACAGCACGGTCGAGAAGAAACACGAAGGTCTCTCGCAGTTCCTCGTCGATCTCGACAATCCGGGGATTACGATCAGACCGATCCACAACCTGACCGGCGATCACGACTTCAATCAGGTCGATTTCGAAGACGCGTTCCTTCCCGACGACAGCATCGTCGGCGCGCCCGGCGACGGCTGGAAGCAGGTCATCGCGGAACTCGCCTTCGAGCGCGCCGGGCCGGAACGCTACATGAGCAACTTCCCGATGATCACGCAGATGGTGCGGGAAGCGACGCAGGACCCGGGCGAACGCACCGCCGAAGGCATCGGCCGCATGGCGGCGCAGATCGCGACCCTGCGTGAGATGTCGCTGTCCGTCGCGGGCATGCAGCAGGCCGGCAAGGACCCCGCGCTGCAAGGCAGCGTGGTCAAGGAAGTGGGCGTCAGCTTCGAACAGGAAATTCCCCACATCGCGCACGACCTGTTCGGCACCCAGCCCTTACTGGACGGTGCCAGCGACTATGACGAATCGCTGGCCTACGCGACGCAGGCGTCGGTGTCCTTCTCGCTCCGCGGCGGTACTCGGGAGATCGTGCGCGGCATTATCGCCCGGGGGCTCGGCCTGCGATGAGCGAACTCAAGGACATCCTGCAGGAGTCGGTGGCGCGCCTGTTCGGCGACATGGTCACGCGCGAGGTGCTGGCCGATGCCGAGAGCGGCACCTGGCCCGACGCCCTGTGGTCGGGCCTGGAAGAGAACGGCCTGACCAATCCGCTGTCCGCCGAAGAATTGGGCGGCGTCGGCGCCTCCTGGGACGAGACCTTCGTGATTCTGAAGACCGCCGGCCATGCGGCGGCCCCGGTGCCGCTGGCCGAGACCATCGTGGCCAATTGGCTGGCCGGCGGCGCGGGACTGGACCTTCCCGGCGGCCCGATGACCCTGGCCGACACAACGGACGCGAGTGCCCTTACCGTCCAACAGGACGGCGGCGCTTGGCGTCTTTCCGGAACTTTGACGGCGGTTCCCTGGGGCGGCGCCGCCGAACATGTCGTCCTGCTGATTGAGAAAGACGGCGTGCCGTGCATCGCGATGGCGAAGACCTCCGACGCGGCCGTATCCGGCAATCGCAACATGGCGCGCGAGCCGCGCGACACGCTGACATACGACGGCGCACCGGTAGCGATCGGCGGCCCCGCCTCCTCGACCGGCACGACCAACCCTATCCGGCTCTACGGCGCGCTTATCCGATCTGTACAGATGGCGGGCGCGGTCGAACGGGCCGTCGCGGAAGCGGTTCAATACGCCCAGGACCGTACCCAGTTCGGGCAGCCGATTTCGAAATTCCAATCGATCCAGCATCAACTGGCGCAGTTGGCCGCGAAATCGGCGCAAGCGACCATCGCGGCCGCGAGCGCGTGCCGGGCCGCCGATCGCGGCGATCCGCAGTTCGAGGTCGCGACCGCCAAGATCATCGCCGGTGAAACCGCTAAGACCGCGACGACGATCGCCCATCAGGTGCACGGCGCGATGGGATTCACCTACGAACATGCGCTGCATTTCACCACGCGCCGCCTCTGGTCCTGGCGGCCGGAATTCGGGTCGGAAAGCCAATGGGCCGAAGAACTCGGACGCCGCGTGGCCGCCCGAGGAGCGGACGCCTTCTGGCCGGACCTCACGCAGCGTCAGTCTTCCTAGGCGGAGCAGCGGGACTCCGATCCGGCTTCAGGCTTCGAACCGGGCGCTCGGCCGACGGCATGGTTAACCGGATTTCTCTATAATACTTTGATCTTAAATGACTATTTTGCCCCCAATCGGCCCGTGGAAGGCGTCATTGTGCGCTGGCTGGTCTATTGCTATATGAGACCTGATGGAGGGGCCGGACCGGCGCCTCACCAAAAGGTTTTCCCGATATGCCAAGACGGAGACGGATTTACGAAGGCAAGGCCAAGATCCTGTTCGAAGGACCTGAGCCCGGCACCCTGGTGCAGTATTTCAAGGACGACGCCAGCGCCTTCAACCGCAAGAAGACCGGCACGATCACCGGTAAGGGCGTCCTGAACAACCGGATTTCCGAATATCTGATGGTCCGGCTTGGCGAGATCGGCATTCCGACCCATTTCGTGCGCCGGCTGAACATGCGCGAGCAATTGGTCCGCGAGGTGGAGATCATCCCCATCGAGGTTGTGGTGCGGAACATCGCGGCCGGCTCGCTGTCGAAGCGGTTCAACCTGCCCGAAGGCTCGCCGTTGCCGCGCTCGATCGTCGAGTATTACTACAAGGCCGACGAGCTGGACGATCCGCTCGTCTCAGAAGAGCACATCACCGCCTTCGGTTGGGCGGCGCCGCAGGATATCGACGACATGCTGGCGCTGGCGCTGCGGATCAACGATTTCCTCGGCGGGCTGTTCCTGGGCGTCAATTTGAAGCTGATCGATTTCAAATTGGAGTTCGGCCGGCTCTACGAAGAGAACGGCGACATGCGCGTGGTCCTGGCCGACGAGATCAGCCCCGACAGCTGCCGTCTCTGGGATCTGGAGACCAACGAGAAGCTCGACAAGGACCGCTTCCGCCACGACATGGGCGAGGTCGAAGAAGCCTACCAAGAGGTCGCGCGCCGGCTCGGCATCCTGCCGGAAGGCGGGCCGGGCGATCTCAAAGGTCCGGAAATGGTTCAGTAGGACATGGTTCAATAGGACACCCATTCCCGTGAGAGCACGCGTTCATATCACCCTGAAGACCGGCGTCCTCGACCCGCAGGGCAAGGCCATCTGCCACGCGCTGGAAGCGCTCAACTTCGAGGGCGTCACCGACGCACGGCAGGGCAAGGTCATCGAGATCGACCTGGTCGAGGAAGACCCGACGAAGGCCCGCGCCCAGGTCGACGAAATGTGCCGCAAGCTGCTGGCGAACACCGTCATCGAAAACTACGTGATCGAACTCGACTGATGCCGGCGCCGGCACCAGTCACCCGGTCTCACAAGAGGAGCGAACGCCGCCGTGAAAACCGCGGTCATCGTCTTTCCCGGATCTAACTGCGACCGCGACGCCGCCGTCGCGCTCCGAAACGCTACCGGCCACGCGCCGGCGATGATCTGGCATCGGGAAACCGATCTGCCGAAACTCGATCTCATCGTCGTGCCGGGCGGGTTCTCCTATGGCGACTATCTGCGCCCCGGCGCCATGGCCGGCAATTCGCCGATCATGCGCGAGGTGACGAAACGCGCGGAAGACGGCGTGCCGACGCTTGGCATTTGCAACGGGTTTCAAATCCTGGCGGAGGTCGGCTTGCTGCCGGGCGCGCTGATGCGGAACGCGGGCCTCAAATACGTTTGCCGGACGGTCACGCTGCGCGTCGAGAACAGCCAGACCCTGTTCACGGCGGGCTACGACGCCGGGCAGACGGTGGACATCCCGATCGCCCATCACGACGGCAACTACTTCGCCGATGACGACACGCTGGACCGGCTCGAGGGCGATGGCCGCGTCGCCTTCCGGTATGACACCGCGAACGGCGGCGCCGGCAACCCGAACGGATCGGCCCGCGACATCGCCGGAATCTTCAACGAGACGAAAACGGTGCTGGGCATGATGCCGCATCCGGAACGCGCCGCCGACGCGCAACATGGCGGCACCGACGGCAAAGCCATGTTCGATGCCCTGGCGGGAGCACTGTGACCGTGTCCGCCGCCCCGACCGGCCCGGAGCCCGCCGCGATCACCCAGGAGCTGGTGACCGAGCATGGCCTGACGCCGGGCGAATTCGAAACGGTGCTCGGCATCCTGGGCCGCAATCCCAGCATGACCGAGCTCGGCATCTTCTCGGTCATGTGGTCGGAGCATTGCTCCTACAAATCTTCCAAGAAGTGGCTCAAGACCCTGCCGACCGAAGGACCGCAGGTGATCTGCGGGCCGGGCGAGAACGCTGGCGTGGTCGATATCGGCCATGGCCAGGCGGCGATCTTCAAGATCGAGAGCCATAATCATCCGAGCTTCATCGAACCGTACCAGGGGGCGGCCACCGGCGTCGGCGGCATCCTGCGCGACGTCTTCACCATGGGCGCGCGGCCGGTGGCGAACATGAACGCGCTACGCTTCGGCGAACCGTCGCACCCGAAGACCAAGCATCTGGTCGCCGGCGTCGTGGCAGGGATCGGCGGCTACGGCAACTGCATCGGCATCCCGACCGTCGGCGGCGAGACTAATTTCGACCCCGCCTATAACGGCAACATCCTGGTCAACGCCATGACCGTGGGGATCGCGGACGCGGACCGGATTTTCTATTCGGCCGCCGGCGGTCCCGGCAACCCGGTGGTCTATGTCGGGTCGAAAACCGGGCGCGACGGCATTCACGGCGCGACCATGGCCTCCGCCGAATTCTCCGAGGACTCCGAAGAGAAGCGCCCGACCGTGCAGGTCGGCGACCCGTTCACCGAGAAGCTGCTGCTGGAAGCCTGCCTGGAACTGATGGCGACCGACGCCATCGTGGCGATCCAGGACATGGGCGCGGCGGGCCTCACCTCCTCCTCGGTCGAGATGGCGTCGAAGGGCGGCGTCGGCGTCGAACTGGACCTGGATCAGGTGCCGATGCGCGAAGACGGCATGACCGCCTACGAATTGATGCTGTCGGAAAGCCAGGAACGCATGCTGATGGTCCTGAAGCCGGGCCATGAGGACGCGGCGCGCGCCATCTTCGAGAAGTGGGAACTGGATTTCGCCGTGATCGGCCGGATCACCGAGACCGGCCATCTGGTGCTGCGCAAGGACGGGATCATCGAAGCCGATATCCCGGTCGACCCGCTGGTCAGCGCCGCGCCGGAATACGACCGGCCGTGGGAGCCGACCCCGCCGAAGCCTGCGCTCGATCTGGCGACGGTCGCCGCGCCGGACGACCCGCTGCAGACGTTGCGACAATTGCTCGGCTCCGCGGATTTGTGCAGCCGCCGCTGGATCTGGGAGCAATACGACCACATGGTGATGGCCGACACCGCGCGCGGCCCCGGCGGCGACGCCGCGGTGGTGCGGGTGCACGGCACCAATCGCGGCCTTGCCATCACGACGGATTCGACTCCGCGCTACTGTCTCGCCGACCCGGAAACCGGCGGCAAGCAGGCCGTCGCCGAGGCGTGGCGCAACCTCATCGCGTCCGGCGCACACCCGCTGGCGATCACCAACAACCTCAATTTCGGCAACCCGGAACGGCCGCCGATCATGGGCCAACTCGTCGGCTGCGTCCAAGGCATGGGCGAGGCCGCCGCGGCGCTGGACTTCCCCGTCGTGTCGGGCAATGTCTCGCTCTATAACGAAACCGAGGGCGAAGCGATCCTGCCGACACCGGTCATCGGCGGCCTCGGCCTGATCGACGACCTGGCGCATGCAACCACGATGGCCTTCGCCGAGGCCGATCAGGCGATCCTGCTGATCGGCGAGACAGCGGGCCATATGGGCGCGTCGATCTACCTGCGCGACATCGAGGGCCGGGCCGAGGGCGCGCCGCCGCCGGTCGATCTCGACCGGGAAAAGGCGACGGGAAGTTTCATCCGCGGCCTGATCACCGGCGGCACGGTCACGACCTGCCACGATGTTGCGGACGGCGGCGTCTTGGTGGCGCTGGCGGAAATGGCGCTCGCGGGCGGGATCGGCGCCGAGATCGAAATACCCGAGACGGCACTGCCGGCCCATTGCTGGCTGTTCAGCGAGGATCAGGGCCGCTACATTGTCACTGTGGCGGATGCGCAATCCGTCCTGGAGACAGCGGAAAAGGCCGGGATCCCGGCTCAGGCCATCGGCCGGACCGGTGGGACGGCGTTGACACTGCGGGGCGGGGCCACCATATCGCTGGAGGATTTGCGCGACGCCCATGAAGGCTGGCTGCCCGGTTATTTGGGGCAGCCCTAATCACGACCCCGGGGGAGGACCACAAATATGCCGATGAGTGCGGCTGAAATAGAGCAGATGATCAAGGAAGCCATTCCGGAGGCGGAGGTGCAGATTTCCGACCTGCGCGGCGACGGCGACCATTATGCGGCACTGGTCACGGCCTCGGCGTTCAAGGGCAAGTCACGCGTACAACAGCATCAAATGGTTTATGATGCGCTTCGCGGCCGCATGGGAAATGAACTGCACGCCCTGGCGCTGCAGACGGCGACCCCGGAAGACGCATAACCGCAGAACGAGAAAAGGACGGCGCAATGAGCGACACGACAGTAACGCAACGGATTCAAGGCGAGATCGACAGCAACGAGATCGTCCTGTTCATGAAGGGCACGCCGGTATTCCCGCAATGCGGATTCTCCGCCGCGGTGGTGCAGGTGCTGAGCGAACTCGGCACCAAGTTCAAAGGCATCGACGTGCTGGAAGACCCGAGCCTACGGCAGGGCATCAAGGAATTCAGCAACTGGCCGACCGTCCCGCAGCTTTACGTCAAAGGCGAATTCGTCGGCGGCTGCGACATCGTGCGCGAAATGTACGACACCGGCGAGCTGCAGGAACTAATGACGTCGAAAGGCGTCGCCGTCCAACAAACCGCCTGACGGTTACCCGAACCCAAGTTAGAAAAGGGCCGCATCGCGGCCCTTTTTTGTTTGGTGGCCTCATAAAGCCGCACTAAAGCACCTCTTCCGCCACCAGCCGTAGCGCCTCGATGCTCGGCTTGCGCAGGAGCAGCGTGCCGACCTTGCCGTCGGCCCCAGCGGCTTTCCAGGCGCCGAGCCGTTCGCGGATACGGTCCGCCGGGCCGACCAGGGCGACCTCGTCGACCAGGGAATCCGGAATGGCGGCGGCGGCCTCGGCCTTCTTGCCGTCCAGGAAGAAATCCTGCACCTCGACCGCGGCGTCCTCGTAGCCCATACGCTTGGCGAGGTCGTTGTAGAAATTCTTGTTCCGCGCCCCCATGCCGCCGACATAGAGCGCGAGCTGCGCCTTGATCGGCGCGCGGCAGGCGTCCAGATCGTCGCCCATGGCGATGTTCACATAGGGCGCGACCTCGAAATCCTTCAGGCTCTTGCCGTTGCCGGCCTTGGCCAGCCCCTCGTCGATCGCCGCCTCGAACACGTCGTAACGGTCCGGATTCATGTAGATCGGCAGGAAGCCGTCCGCGACCTCGGCCGCGGTCGACACGCCCTTGGGCGTGATCGAGGCGGTGTAGATCTTCAGCGACGGGTCGCCGTGCAGGATGCTCTTCAGCGGAATGCCGAGGCCGGTCGTCCCCTCGCCCTTGTTCGGCAGGTGATAGTGATAGCCTTCGTGGACCGCCGGTCCCTTGCGCTCCAGGATCTGCCGGACGATGGAGATATATTCGCGGGTGCGGGTCAGCGGCCGCCCGTAGGGCACGCCGTGCCAGCCCTCGATCACCTGCGGCCCGGATGCGCCGAGCCCCAGGATGAACCGGCCGCCGGACATCGCCTGCAAGGTATTCGCGGTCATCGCCGTCATGGTCGGCGTCCGCGTCGGCATCTGGATGATGCCGGTGCCCACGTTGATCTTGGTCGTACGCGCCAGGATCCAGGCCGCCGGGGTGACCGCGTCCGCCCCATAGGATTCGGAGGTCCACACCGAATGGTAGCCGAGGCTCTCGGCCTCCAGGATCATCTCCATATCGACCGAATAACCGGCGCCCCCGCTGCCGTGAACGAGACCTAAGCGCATTCCCATCTCCCTGATTGAATTTCGTCGCGGCACCCTAGCACAGGCGCGCTAGCCCGCCGATTTCTCCGCGTCCTCGCCGAAGCACAGCGCGTTGCCGTCCGGATCGCGGATTTCGAATTCGCGCATGCCGTAGACCGTCACCTCGAGCGGCCGGGTGATCTCCACCCCGGCGGCGGCGAGTTCATCGTGTACGGCCTCGACCCCCGCGACATGGATATAGGCGTCCCACGCCCCCGCCACGGGCGTCGGGCCGCCCTGCCAGGCGTTGACGAACAGCACGCTGGTATCGCGGTCGAAAATGCCGAATTGGGGCGGCTCACCGCCTTCCTCGACTACCGTATAACCGAGTTTTTCGGTGTAGAAGGCCTTGGACCGCGCATAGTCGGCGGACTTGAGAACCGGCGTCGAGCGCTGGAACTTGATGGAGGGTTTCGCGGCCATCCTGCTCTCCGTTCAGGCAAGCCGGGAGCGTCCCGGCGATCAATCCAAAGGAGGATCGCCGAGCCGCCGTCGGATTGCAACGGTCGTCGGACTAGCGCGAGTAGAATTCGATGACGAGGTTCGGTTCCATCCGGACCGGGAACGGCACGTCTTCCAATTTCGGCGCCCGGACGAAGGTGGCCGCCATCTTCCGCGAGTCCACCGAGACATAGTCGGGGATTTCACGCTCGGACGAGGCCGACGCGTCCAGCACCATCGGAATCTGCACGCTCTTGTCGCGCACCTGCACCACGTCGCCGTCCTTGACCTGATAGGAAGGGATGTTGACGCGGCGGCCGTTCACCATGATGTGGCCGTGGTTGACGAACTGCCGGGCGGAGAAGACCGTCGGCACGAACTTGGCCCGGTAGACGACGGCGTCGAGCCGGCGCTCCAGGATTTCGATCAGGTTCTCGCCGGTATCGCCGTTCCGCTGATCCGCCATCTTGTAATAGCGCCGGAACTGCTTCTCGCCGATATTGCCGTAATAGCCCTTGAGCTTCTGCTTCGCGGCAAGCTGGGTTCCGAAATCGGAAGGCTTGCGGCGGCGCTGACCGTGTTGGCCGGGGCCATAATCCCGCTTGTTGACGGGGCTGCGGGGGCGTCCCCAGAGATTAACGCCGAGGCGGCGGTTAATCTTGTACTTCGACTTTACGCGTTTGCTCATATCACCTTTAACCCCTGGTTTTCCCGGAGTTCTTGTTGCTTCCAGTCAGCCGCCCGGCCGGTTGCCAGGTCGGCGGGGTCCGAGACGAACCCGCATTACCGGAAAAGTGCGCGGACTATAGGGCTTCCGGCCGATTTGTCAAACGCCGAAAGCCCTCTATTCGCCCTTAAATTTGGGTTCGCGGCGGTCCCGCCAGGCCTGGTGCGCCTCCGCCTTGTCCTGGGTGAATTCCAGGGCCATGAATCGATAGAGATCGGTCAGCGAGGCATCGGCGATATTGGGCACATCCAGGCCGTGCTGGATCGATTCCTTGACCATGCGAGACGCCAGCGGCGGCATCGCGGCGATATGCTCCGCCACCTCCATCGCCTGCCCCATCAGCTTGTCATGCGGCACCAGCCATTGCGCGAGGCCGATGCGGTACGCCTCCTCGGCGGGGAGCGGGAAGCCCATGGCGAGCTTGGTCGCCTGCCCCTTCCCGACCCAACGGGCGAGCCGCGGCCCGCCGCCATAGGCCGGCATGATGCCGAGCGCGACCTGCGGCAGCCGCCATTCGGCCTTCTCGGACGCCACGATCAGATCGCAGCAGAAGGTGACGATACAGCCGATGCCGATGGCGTAGCCGTTCACGGCGGCGACGATCGGCTTGGGAAAGTTGGATAACACGTTGAACGGGCTGACCCGGCGTTTCGGCAGCCGCTTGATGAACTCGGCGGTCGAGTCCAGCGAATGGGTCTTCCGGTCCTTGAGATTGGCCCCGGCCGAAAACGCCCCGCCCGCTTCGTCGCCGGTCAGGATGGCGCAGCAGATTTCGTCGTCGTCCTCCATCTCGGTGAAATAGTCGACGAGCCCTTCGTAGTAATCCTGTCCCCAGGCGTTGCGTGCATCGGGCCGGCTCAGCGTGACGATGCCGACCGCGCCTTTCTTCTCATAGGTGATGGGCATTGGGTCCTCCCGCGATGAACGATGACACCGACAAGTGTCGCCGCATCGCGGGAGGAGTCAAATCCCCCTATCGCCGATGGATCAATCCTGCTTCCAAGCGGTCGGGTCGATATCCAGGTCCGAGAACTTCTCGGGATCGAATACCGGATGCTCCTTCCCTTCCTTCAATTGGCTCCGGTAGTCGTTCAGCACGCGCATGCCAACCGGGAACAGCATCATGACGGCAAGCAAGTTCACCATCGCCAGAACACCCATCATCGGGTCTGAGAAGAAGAAGACCGACGTCGCGCCCGGTGCCGACGAGCCGAGGAACACCAACCCGACGATGAGAATGCGCAGGACATGGCGCGAGATCGGGTTTTCGGTGAACACGGTCAGCGCGTTCTCCCCCAGATAATAGTTGTAGATGATCGAGCTGAAGGCGAAGAGCATGATCGCGATGGCCAGGAAGTACTGGCTCCACTCGCCGACATGCGAGACCATCGATTTCTGCGTCAGCACGACACCGTCGATGCCCGTCGCGCCGGCCACATACACATCCCCCAGCAAAATCACGAAGGCCGTGCAGGAACAGATGATAATGGTATCGATGAAGACGGATAGCGACTGCACGATCCCCTGGCTGATCGGGTGCCGGACATGCGCCACGGCGGCGACGTTGGGCGCGCTGCCCAATCCCGCCTCGTTGGAGAACAGTCCCCGGCGAAGGCCTTGCGCAACCGCCGCGCCCATACCGCCGCCGACGGCTTCCTCGAGCCCGAAGGCATTCTTCACAATCATCGTGACGATGGCGGGAATCTCCGTGATGTTTAGAACGATGATCAGCAGGGCCATGCCGATATAGCCGATGGCCATGATCGGCACGATCACATCGGCAACATGCGCGATGCGCTTGATGCCGCCGTAGACGACGAAGCCCGTCACGATGGCAAGCGCGCCGCCGGTCCAGATGCGATCGAGCCCGAAGCTCTCCTGCACCGCGCCGGCCACGGTGTTACCTTGGAACGCGTTGAAGCCCAATGCGAAGGCGGCGATCAGCGATATCGCGTAGATGATCGCCAGCCACTTATACTCCGGCCCGAGGCCGTGCAGGATGTATTGCGCGGGCCCGCCCCGATAGGTGCCGTTCTCGTCGGTGCGTTTGTAAAGCTGGGCCAGCGAGCATTCGATCAGGCTGGTCGCCATGCCGACCAGTGCGATGGCCCACATCCAGAAGACCGCGCCCGGTCCGCCCAACGTGATCGCGACCGCGACGCCGGCGATGTTGCCACCGCCGACCCGGCCGCCGACGCTGACGAACAGGGCCTCCCGCGAACTGACATGCCCTTCCCCGCTGGGCTGGCCGCCGGGAAACAGCACCTGAAACATACGCCCGAAGAAGCGGAATTGAACGAAACCGGAAGCAATCGTGAAGAACAGTCCGAGGACAACAAGGAACGGGATCAGTGCCCATCCCCAGGTGCCGTCGCCAATCGAGCCGAATACCGCCCTCAAGAAATCCATCGTTTCGTCCCCCTAGTCGTTTCGATTCTGCACTCAGGGGTGGCGGGCCCACTCTCTCCGCTCTTCGATTTAACCAAGCGGTCTACGAGGCGCGCCGTCCGTACACGATTGTCCCCTCGTGCCTTCCAGTCTCGCCGCCGACCCGGCTTTCGCGCCATACGTGAAACGCCAGATCGGTATCTCAATCACACAAAACGGTAACAGATCGCACAACGGTTTACGATTCCGATGTTTTCATCCGATTGTTCCGCGGCACCGCGAGATCGGAGGGTGAAACCGATGCTATGATCCGGGACCCGGGAATGACGGACAGCGGCAGGAATCGCGAGATGGCAAAGATCTACACGGACGTTCGCTTTCTGAGCGCGGCCGACCTCGACACGCTCGGGCTGACCATGGCGGAGATCATCGGAATCCTCGAAGAGGCGTTTCGCGTCAAGGCGACCGGCGACGTCATGATGCCGCCGAAAATCTTTTTCCACCGGCACGGCCCGCGCTTCTACAGCTCGATGGTCAGCGCCAGCCCCGACCTGGGCTATGCCGGCTGCAAATGGCAGAGCGGCGATCCCGACAACCCGGGCCGGGCGCTGCCGTATATCCAAGGCCTCTATATCCTGACCGAGGATGCGACCGGCCAGATGCGGGCCATCATGGATGCGGAATGGATCACCGGGAACCGCACCGCCGCCGCCTCGGGCTTGGTCGTCAAACATCTCGCCCGCGGCGGCGCGGCCACGCTCGGCATTCTCGGCTGCGGCCTGCAGGGTCGAAAACATCTGGAGGCGATCCACGCGGTACGGCCGGATATCGAACACTGCATCTGCTACGACCTGCGTCCGGATCGTCAGCAGCGGTTCATCGAGGAAATGAGCGGGACGTTCGGGCACAAGATCGACGGCGCGGCCGGCGCGGAAGAGGTCGCAAAGGCGTCCGACGTTCTGATCACCGGTGGCCCGATCGCCGACAAACGCGACCCCACGATCGAACCGAATTGGATCAGACCCGGCGCGCTGGTCGTGACGATCGACTACGACAGCTACGTGACCGATGCCGCCATCGATGCGATGGATCTCGTCCTCACCGACGACCAAGGCCAGATCGAGGATGCCCGCCGGAACGAGGGCAAATTTCCCGGCGTCACCCGGATCGACGCGACGGTCGCGGATCTCGTCACGCATGGAACCGGGCGGCGGACATCCGACGACGAGCGGATACTCGCATTCAATCTGGGGATCGCCTTGGAAGACCTCGCCACCGGGATTGAAATCCTGCGCCGCGCCGAACGATCCGGCGCCGGCACGCTTCTGCCGCTTCGGTCCGCAGCGCCGTAACCCGGCCCGGGATTTGACGCAGATCGGCCCTGGCCCTGTAATACTTGTTCACAGGTCCAACGCAGGAGCGATTTCATGTCGGTAACCGAAGCGCATGTCGAAACCGCACCGAAATCCATCACGGTCAGTCCGCTCGCCGTGGACATCGGCGCGGAAATCAGCGGTGTCGATCTCTCCCAGCCGCTTTCGGAGGAGCAGCGCACCGAGATCTGGGATGCCTTCAATACTTGGAAGGTGATCTTTTTCCGCAACCAGAACCTCGACAAGGCCAGCTTCGTCGCGATGTCGCGGCAGTTCGGTCAACTCAACCGCGGGCATAACATTCACACGCCGGACCTGGACCATCCGGAAATCTATCAGGTGGTGCGCGGCCGTCAGAAAGGCCGCATATCCGGAGAGCCCGCCTTCGATCCGTGGACCGGCTGGCACACCGACCTGACGCCCGCGATCAACCCGCCGACCGCGTCGATCCTGTGGGGCGCCGTCGTACCGCCCTATGGCGGGGATACGCAATGGACCAACTTGGCCGCCGCGTATGACGCGTTGTCCCCGACGATGAAGGCTATCGTCGACGACCTCCGGGGCATCCACACTTACATGACATATGCCGGCGTCACGATGACGCAGGATTTGCGCGACCGGATCGCCGCCAACCAGAAAACCACCGAACATCCTATTGTCCGCGTGCATCCGGAAACGGGACGCCGGGCCCTGTGGGTTAGTCCGAAATTCCTGCAAAGCATCGTCGGCCTGTCGCCGACCGAAAACGAGGCCATGCTCGCCATGCTGAAATCGCATGCGGTGCGAATGGAGTTCACGCTCCGGTTCAAGTGGACATCGGGATCGGTCGCGATGTGGGACAACCGGACGACGGCGCATCTGGCCCCCCGCGACATCCAGCGCACCGACTACGACCGGCAACTCTTCCGAACGACGACGGTGGGCGACATCCCCTACGGCGTCGATGGACGCAAGTCGACTTCAATGGAGGGCACGCCGCTGTTGGCCGCATAAGCCCGGCGCTAAGGAGAAGAAAACAAATGGGTGAATTCCACAACCCGGTGAAGGCGATCTTCGGCGCCGGGAGTTTCGACCGTCTGCCCGCGTTGATCGCCGGGCGGCCCTATGCCGTCGTGACCTATGGCGAACCGTATTTCGCCGGACTCGTCGACCGGCTGGAACAGGCAGCCGGTCAGGCGGCCATCGTCATCGACAACGTGATGGCCAATCCCGACTTCCCGGAAGTGAAGATCGGCTGCGAGAAACTGGCTGACCTGGACACCTTGCCGGAGGTCTATATCGGCCTCGGCGGCGGCTCGGCGATCGATACGGCGAAGGCGCTGGCGACATCCGGCGGCGACTGGGACCTTCTGAAGGAGCATTTGGAAACCGAGGGCGACCGCGCCGACGAACTGCACGGACCCTGCATCATCGCCGTCCCCACGACCGCAGGCACCGGCAGCGAGGTCAGTCTCGGCGCCGTCATCTGGGACCGTGCCAACGACGGCAAATGGGGTGTTCGGTCGCCGTATGCCTATCCCGAGTATGCCGTGGTCGACCCGGAACTGACGCTGAGCCTGCCGCGCGACCAGACGATCAGCACGGCGCTGGACGCCATGAGCCACGCGCTCGAGAGCATCTGGACCGTCAAACGGAATCTGGTCACGCAACCGATTGCCGCTCAGGCCGCGCGCGACGTTCTGAGATATCTGCCCGCCTTGAGCGACGATCTCGGCAACATCGAACTTCGCACGCGCATCGCGAATGCCGCGATGCTGGCAGGCATCGCCCTGTCGCAGACCCGCACGTCGATCGCGCATCAGATGTCCTATCCGCTCACCATGCACCACGGCGTGCCGCACGGAATCGCCTGCGGCTTCTCGCTGCCGATGGTGATGGAATGGGCCATCGGTCATGACGAGACATGCGATCAAGGGCTTGCGGCTGTGTTCGGCGAGGACTTGAACGCAGGCGTGAAACGGTTCGAGACTTTCATGGACGATCTGGGCATCGCGCGCGACCCGACCGCGCATGGTCCCTCGCAAGCAGACTGGGACGGCTGGCTCGCCGATGCGGTGCAGGGCGAAAAAGGGAAGAGTTTCTTAGGAAAAGTACCGATCTAGAAGCAGCCAATCGATTGGAAAAAGAGTGAGCAATCCCACGTTAACATTCGACCATATCCACATCATCAGCGAGACGCCGAAGGCGTCGGCCGATTGGTATGTGGACATGTTCGGCGCCACCATCACCGCCGAAACCATGTCCCGCGGCGCACCGCAGATATTTGTTCAACTCGCCGGTGCGATCATCATCATCCGCGGCAAGCGGCCGGGTGAAGACCCGGTTCCGGCCCGGCCGGTGCAGCAATACGAGGATCACTCGAGCCACAATGCGTATGGCACCGACCATTTCGGTTTCCTCTACAACGGCGACCTCACGGCCTTCTGCGAAGAACTGAAGGCGAAAGGCGCAACCTTCCCCGTCGAATTGAAAGAGGCGGGCAACGGCATGCTGCTCTGCTACGTCGCCGCCCCCGATGGCGTCAGCATCGAACTGATGCAACGCTGATCCTTAACGAAAAGGGCCGACCATGAGCGACCTATCGGAACTCCTCGAGTCGCCCGATGCCGAACGGCACGCCACCGGCTACGTCTTTACCGAGGGACCGCTGTGGCATCCGGACGGCTTCTACTATTTCAACGATATCCATCCTGGCGCCTTGTACCGCCTCACCCTCGGGGAAGCCCCGGAATTGATTCGCAAGACGGAAGGCGGCAACGGCATGACCTTCGACCTCGAAGGCCGCCTCATTCACTGCGAGGGCAGCGGGCGTTGCGTCACGCGCACTGGCGCGGACAGCACCGTTACCGTGCTCGCCGACCGGTTCGAGGACGGCCGATTTAATCGCCCGAACGATGTCATCTGCCATTCCGACGGCAGTCTTTACTTTACCGACCCGGCCATGCGCATTCCGATCACCGACCGGGAACAACCGAAGCCCGAAGGCGAAGACGGTGTTTGGGGCGGCGCGCGGGTTTATCGCATCGCACCCGACGGAGCGCTGACCGCCGTGGTGAGCGTGGAATATCCCAACGGCCTTGCCCTATCGCCGGACGAGCGGACGCTCTACATCGCCAACACGCGATGGACGAAATACATACTCGCGGTCGACATAGATGCTAACGGCGTCATGCAGCGGAAACGCATCTTTGCGGACCTGAGCGACGGCGACGAGCCCGGCGCGCCCGACGGCGTGAAGGTGGATTCCCTGGGCCGTGTCTACTGCACGGGACCCGGCGGTATCTGGGTCATGGAGCCGGACGGACGCCACATCGGCACCATCCGCGTGCCGGAACAGGCGGTCAACTTTACCTTCGGCAGCAGCGATCTAAAGACCTTGTTCGTCACCGCCGTCACCTCCATCTACACACTGCGCATGAAAACCCCGGGACAACCGCATCCCTGGTATCGCCACTACCAGGCCTAAGCGCCTACCCTTTCAGTAGGTCGCCCGGCCGCCGGAAATGTCGAAGACCGCGGCGGTCGTGAAACTGTTCTCGCGCGACACGATCCACGCCACCATGGATGCGATTTCCTCGACCTCGACGAACCGGTTCCGGGGAATCTTCGACAGCATGTAGCCGATATGCTCCTCGGTCATCTGATCGAAAATCCTGGTCCGGGCCGCCGCCGGCGTGACGCAATTCACCGCGACATCGAAACCCGCCAATTCCTTTCCCAGCGACTTGGTCAGCGCGATCACACCGCCCTTCGACGCACTGTAGGCCGACGCGTTCGGGTTGCCTTCCTTACCGGCGATCGATGCGATGTTGCAGATACGGCCGTAGTTCCGGTCGCGCATGCCGGGTACCACCATGCGGTTGACGTAGAAGGTCCCGTTCAGATTGACGTCGAGCACGCGCTTCCATTCGTCGATCGGATATTCGTCGACCGTTGCGTTCATCCCGGCGATGCCGGCACTGTTCACGGCGATAGCGATCGGACCGATAGCACGCTCGGTCCGCGCCAGGGCGTCGGTCACGCTGTCCGGGTCGGTGACGTCGGCGGACACGAACGACGCCCTGCCGATGTCCTGCAAGACATCGACGGCTTTCTCACCGCTCTCCGTATCGGAATCCCAAACCGCAACTTGCGCTCCGGCCCGGCAGAGCCGTTCGGCCACCGCATACCCGATACCATTCGCACCGCCGGTCACGACCGCGGATTGACCGGTGAAATCATGATCGCTCATATGCTCTCGTGCCTCCTGCATAGCCCGGCTCGTCTCCGCCGCGCGCAGGCAGTAGAGTAGACCAAACGGCGATGACGCGCTGCCCGGCGAAGCGGCTGGAAGCAAAATCGATCAACAGGAGATGACGAAATATGGAATTGGGACTACAGGGAAAACGCGCCATCGTAACGGGCGGGACCCGCGGCATCGGTCGCAAGATCGTCGACCTTCTCGTCGCCGAAGGATGCAGCGTCGGGCTCTGCGCCCGCGATACCGACGAGGTCGACGACGCCGTCAAGGCACTGTCTGGCGACGGGGCGACGATCATCGGCGGCCGGTTGGACGTTTCCGACAGCGAGGCGCTGCGGGCGTGGATCACCAGCACCGCCGAAGCGCTCGGCGGACTCGATATACTGATCCCCAACGCCAGCGCCCTGGTCACCGGCGCCACCGAGGAGGAATGGCGCCTCGGCCTGGAAGTCGACGTACTCGGCACCGTACGCGCGGTCGAGGCCGCGATGCCCTTCCTGGAGAAATCGGACTGCGCCTCGATCGTCTCGATCGCCAGCACGGCGGCGGTCAACACGTCCGGCAGCGTCCGCGCGTACAGCGGCCTCAAGGCGGCGATCATCAGCTACATGTCCGGGCTCAGCACCATCGCCGGGCAAAAGGGCGTCCGGGCGAACACGGTATCGCCGGGCGCGATCTATTTCGACGGCGGCGTCTGGGACTATCGGAAACGCGAAAAACCGGACATGTATGACGCAGCCGTCAAACGCAGCCCTATGGGGCGGTTGGGAACGCCGGAAGAAGTCGCGAACGCGGTGGTCTTCCTGGCCAGCCCGGCCGCCAGCTATATCAGCGGTACGAACCTGATCGTGGACGGCGCGGCGACGACACGTATCCAGTACTGACCGGTCACACAGCCTGTCGTTCGATTCGCTCGACCGGCTTGTCGGACATCAACAGGTGTAGCAACGCGCTCAAGACACCCAGGTCGACGGCGGCCCACCAAATAATGTCGTAATTACCGGTGGAGTCGAAAATCCAACCGCCGAGCCAAACGCCGCTGAAGCTACCGAGCTGATGCCCCAGATAGACAATGCCGTATAGCACGCCCATGTAGCGGACGCCGAAGATCTGGGCCACCAAACCGGACGTCGGCGGCACGGTGCTAAGCCATACGAAACCGATGGCGGCGGCGAAGACCATGACCGTCACCGGACCCGTCGGCACCATTATGAATACCGCGATGACCATGGACCGCAGCATGTAGATCGCGCAGAGCAAATACTTCTTGCGCATCCTGCCGGCCAACCAGCCCGCGGCCCAACTGCCGGCCATGTTGAACAGGGCAATCAAGGCCAATGCCGTCGCCCCGAGGGCGGCGCTGGCCCCCTGGTCGATCAGGTAGGCCGGCAAGTGGACGGCAATAAAGGAAACTTGGAAGCCGCACACGAAGAAACCCGCGGTAAGCAATACATATCCGCGGTGCCGCCCGGCCTCGCGCAGGGCCTCGCCCAATTTGATCTTGCTGTCCTTGCCGGTTTCCGCCGTTACCGACGCGGACATGGAAAACGCCATCGGCACGATCAAACCGGCAAACATGGACAGCACGACGAGCACGACGACCCAATCGTAACCGGATAGAAGCGACTGGCTTATCGGGACGAAGACCAGTTGACCGCCGGTCGCACTGGCGGTGGCGATCCCGAGCCAAAGGCTCCGTTTCTCCGCCGGGGCGACCTGACCGACGACAGTCAAAATCAGCGGCAGCCCGCAGGCGCCCAGACCGAGCCCGCCCATGATGCCGGCACTCCCGAGCATCCATTCCGGCGAGGTGGATTGGCTCATGATGACGATTCCGAGCCCGAATAACGTACCGCCGAGCGCCACCGTCCGGGGCGCGCCCCATCGGTCGGCCAAGGCGCCGGCAAAGGGCGCGGCCAATCCCATCATCAATTGCTGCGTCGCCAGCGTCATGGAGAGCGTTTCGCGGCCCCACCCCAAATCCAAGGTGATCGGCCGCATGAAAAGGCCGAAGCTCTGGCGGATGCCGAAGGCAGTGAAGACGATCAACGACGCGGCGACCAACACGAAAACTGGGCTGCGCCACAGAGCGACCAGCGTCCGATGGGCGGCATTTCTCCGTATCCCCGCGTCGACAACTGACATGACATTTCCTCTCGATTGACCCGCAACGGGACGACCCCATTGCGTGGTCCCAGCTTTACCGAGCAAACGGCCCGGAAGCTTGAGGAGGTCTTGAAGAATTCATGGGGAAACGCTGAATTTTGCTCAACCAATGCGGAGCAACCGCACGGTTCCGGTAACGGCATGGTTTCTCGACAACCGCTGATATCCCTTTACAATCAGCGAATATCACCCTGGGTGAGGCACAACGGCGACTGATGCGCTTCGTATTCGGCGAATGGGAGCTCGACACCGGACTTTACGAGCTCCGGCAAAACGGACGGCCGCAAAAGGTCGAGCCACAGGTCTACGATCTGTTGCGGTTCCTCGTCAGCAACAGCGACCGCGTGGTCGGTAAGGACGAGATCGTCGAGGAAATCTGGGGCGGCCGAATCGTCACGGAATCGACCATATCGACCTGTCTCAAGGCAGCCCGTCAGGCCGTCGGTGACGACGGCAGGGCGCAGCGCCTGATCAAGACCGTCCACGGCCGCGGCTTCCGGTTCATCGGCGACGTGTCCGTTACCGGCGATCCCACGAGCCACACCGGCACCGCAGGCAACCCGGCACCGGACATCGCAGCCCAAACCGACGAGCGGCCGACGAGGCCGACCGCGGACAAACCGGTTCTCGCCGTCCTGCCCTTCGATAACCTGAGTGCCGACGTCGACGAGTATTTCGCCGACGGGTTGACCGAGGACATCATCACCAATTTGTCCCGTTTCCGCGACCTGTTGGTCATCGCCCGCACCTCGTCATTTCAATTCAAGGGACGCGCGATCGACATGATCGATGCCGGCAGGGAACTGGGTGCGGGCTACATCGTCGAGGGAAGCGTCCGGCGCGCCGGCGGGCGGGTGCGCATCACCGCTCAGCTTATCGATGCGGCGACCGGCCTCCATCTTTGGGCCGAAGCGTATGACCGGGACATGGAAGATATTTTTGCCGTCCAGGACGAAGTCACTCGTACGATCGCGGCGACGCTTGGGGTCAAAGTCCAGGACGCAGCGCTGCAGCGCGCCCTGACGAAAAGCCCGGCCGAGTTGGATGCCTACGATTGCGTCCTGCGTGCACGGCGCTACACCTCGATGCTCAGCGCTGAAATGCATGCCGAGGCGCGCGACCTATTGGAAAAGGCCATCGAACTCGACCCGACGAATGCGGACGCACAGGCGCTTCTCGCGAATGTGTATCTCGCCGAATACCGGTTCGATACCAACCCGCGCTCCGATCCGGTAGGCCGCGCGTTGACGGTGGCGCAGACAGCCACGCGGCTCGATCCGCAAAGCGCCTATGCCCGGTGCTGGTTGGCGATCGTGCATTTCTTCCGGGGCGAGAACGACATGTTCGAAGCGGAGGCAAATCGCGCGCTCAATCTGAACCCCAACGATCCGGAAACGCTGGCCGATATCGGCCACTATCTCGCGTTCATGGGCGAGTTCGAGCGGGGCATCGAACTGTCGAAGCGGGCGCAGCAACTCAACCCGCTGCACCCGGGCTGGTACTACTTCAGTTTCGCCCGCTATCATTTCGATCAACGGGAGTATGAGAAGACCATCGCCGACGTCCAACGGATCAGCATGCCGCATTTCTACTGGACACATCTGTTGAACACGGCGGCGCTGGGTCAGTTGGAGCGCCCGGATGCACCGGCCGCCCTTGAACGGCTCTTCGACGTCAAGCCGGATTTCTCCGCCCAAACCGAACTACAAAAATGGAACGCCGCCCCGCACGACCTGGAGCATTTGGTCGAGGGGCTCCGCAAAGCCGGATTATCCGAATAGTCGGTCAAACCCCTATTCGTCGCCTTTCGAACCGCGCTCCCCGCTCAACGCCGAGACGATGCCGTGCAGTGTCCGGACTTCCTGTTCGGTCAGGCGGCTACGCTGGAACAGGCTCCGGATGTTACGGACCATGCTGGCGCGCTTCTCGTCGACATGGAAGAAATTGCGGGCGTCGAGCGCGGCTTCGAGGCGAAGGAAGAAGTTCTCCAGCTCGCCCTTGCTCGCCGGCTCGGTCCGGCCGGTCACCAACTCCTCGTCCGGTGTGTCGTCGCCGGCCTGATACCATTCGTAGGCCAGCAACAAGACGGCCTGCGGCAGGCTCAACGAACTGAAGCCGGGGTTCAACGGCACCTGCACGATGGTATCGGCGAGCGCGATGTCGTCATTGGTCAAGCCCGACCGTTCCGGCCCAAACAGCAATCCGCAGGAAACGCATGCCCCCTCTTCCGCGCGCAGGTCGGCCGCCGCGCGGCGCGGCACCATCACCGGCTTGATCATGTCGCGGTTGCGCGCGGTGGCGGCGAACACCCGCGAAAGATCGGCCACCGCCTCTACGGTCGTGCCGAACAGCCGGACGCCATCGATCACGGCATCGGCGCCCGCGGCGGCGGCACGCGCCTTGTCGTTCGGCCAGCCGTCGCGCGGCGCGACGAGCCGCATCTCGGTCAGGCCGCAGTTCAGCATCGCCCGCGCCGCGAAGCCGATATTCTCGCCGAGCTGCGGCTGCACCAAAACCACGACGGGTCCGCCGGTGTGCGTTTGTTTGGATCGGTCGGTTCCTGCCATGTGGCTGTTTTAGCGATCCCGCTCGCGTTTCGCCATGCCCCACGCGGATAATGTCCATGTGAATTGCATCCGGCGGCCCCACGCGTCACGATGGGGGCCATCCTTCTAATCCCAAAATTCTGGAGCACCCCATGGCGAAACGCGAAAGCATGGATATTCCCGGTCTCGTGCCGCACAAGAACCCGATCCCGCATGTATCGAGGACCGGCAACATGATTTTTTCCGGCGGGATCATCGGGTACGACGCGGACGGCAACATCCCGGAAACGCTGGAAGAGCAGACGAAATGCGCCTTCGCCAACATGCGCAAGATGGTCGAGGGGTCGGGCGCCACGCTCGAGGATGTCGCGCACGTGACGGTGTTCCTGAAGACCCGCGCCAACCGGGAACCGGTGAACCGTGAATGGCTTGCGCTGTTCCCCGACGAGAAAAACATGCCGGCACGCCATGCGGTCAAGAGCGACCTGGACGACCCGATGCAAATCCAGCTCGAGTTCGTCGCCGTGCTGTAACCGCCGCACGCCGCACCGCCGCTTACAATGTTAAAGACATCCGATCCCCGGTCCGCGCTTTGGTCATCGACCGCCGCACCGCCGCCCGATACGCCGCCGCTGGCCGGCGACCGACGAGCGGACGTGGTGGTGATCGGCGGCGGATTCACCGGTCTATCGGCGGCCCTGCATCTCGCCGAAGCCGGCGTGAACACGGTTCTGCTGGAAGCCGAGGCGCCGGGCTTCGGCGCCTCCGGGCGCAACAACGGGCAGGTCGTCCCCGGCTTCAGCCGCCACAGCCCGGACGAGGTCGTTGCCGAGTTCGGCAGAGACCGCGGCGAGGCCTTGAGCACTTGGGTGCAGAGCGCCGCGGCCCTGGTCTTCGACCTGATCGAACGGCACGGGATCGATTGCGATGCCACCCAGAACGGCTGGCTGATGCCGGCGCATACGGAGTCGCGTCTCGCGATCGCGCGGGCGAAACACGATCAATGGGCCGCGCGGGGCGCGTCGGTCGCGTTGCTGGATGGGGCCGAGACGGCGGCGCTCACCGGCAGCGAACACTATATCGGCGCGTGGCTGCATCGCGGCGGCGGCAATATCAATCCGCTGGCATACACGCGCGGCCTGGCGCGAGCGGCGTTGAACGCGGGCGCAAGCATCCATGCCGCCTCTCCGGCGACGGCGATCGAACGCGCCGCCGGCACATGGCGTGTCACGACGCCGAGCGGCGCCGTC
This sequence comes from Alphaproteobacteria bacterium, assembly GCA_965228425.1. Lineage (GTDB taxonomy): Bacteria > Pseudomonadota > Alphaproteobacteria > UBA8366 > UBA8366 > JAJFJD01. The sequence goes on from OZ245815.1 coordinate 4,404,207, forward strand.
GAGGCCGACCACGTGATCCTCGCAACCAACGCCTATTCCGGGGATCTCTGGCCCAACCTTGCTCGCAGCGTCGTACCGGTTCGGTTGCTGCAAGCGGCGACAAAACCGCTCAGCGACAACGTCGCGCGCACGATCCTGCCGGAACGGCAGGGTATTTCGGATGCGCGGCGCGTCCTCTGGGCCTTCCGCAAGGATGGGCAGGGCCGCTTGGTGACCGGTGCCGCCCCGCTCGTGCCGGGATTCCGCGGCCCGCTGCGCGACCTTTGCGTCGCGCAACTCAAAGCCGTGTTCCCGCAAGCCGGCGACGCCGAGTTCGATCATCTCTGGGACGGCAAGATCGCGGTGACGCTGGACCGGCTGCCCCGGTTCCACGAGTTGGCGGGAGGCGTCTACACCGGACTGGGTTACAGCGGCCGCGGCATCGCGATGGCGACGGCGATGGGCAAGCTGCTGGCCAAGCGGGTGCAAGGGACGCCGGCGGCGGACCTGCCGGTTCCCGTCTCGCCATTGAAACCGGTTCCGATGCGGTCGCTGTTGATCCCGCTCGCCCGTGTGCGGATGAACTGGTGGCGCTTCCTGGACCGGCTCGATCGATAGAACGAAACGCTAGGGCGAAATCGTCCACGCATCGTCGATCGGAATGGACGTACCCGTGATGACGTTGGCCGCATCGCTGCACAGGAACGCGATCAACGCGCCGACCTGTGCCGGTTCGATAAAGCGGTCGGTGGGCTGGCGCCCGGCCAGGAACTCCTTAGTCGCCTCCTCCAGGCTGATCGACTTGCTCTCCGCCAGAGCGGCGACGCGCGTCTCCGCCGCCGGCGTGCGGACCGCGCCGGGGCAGATCGCGTTGACGGTGATGTTGGGCTCGTCCTGCGTCTCGATCGCGACGCCCCGCGCCAATCCCATCAGCGCGGTCTTGGTCACGACGTAGTCGATGCGATCGGGCATCGCCATGATGCCGAGCGTCGACGCCAGATTGACGATCCGCCCGTAGCCGCGTTCGCGCATCCCGCCCAGGGTCAGCCGGATCAAGTTGAATCCCGAGGTGAGATTGACGTCGAGCGCGTCCTGCCAGACCGCCGGATCGAACTCCTCGATCGGGGCGAAGTTCCGCACCACCGCATTGTTGACGAGGATATCGACCGGGCCCAGTTCTCGCTCGGTCGCGGCTACCAGGTCCTCTAGCTCATCGAGTTTGCGCAGGTCGGCCCCGTGATAGCCGACCTTGACGCCATGCTTCTTTTCCAGCGCCGCGCGAGTCGCCTCGATTTCGGCCGGGTCGCCGAAACCGTTGAGCATGACCTGACAACCCTGCGCCGCCAGCGCATCGGCCGTGCCATGGCCGATCCCGCCGGTCGAGCCTGAGATGAGTGCTGTTCTGCCGTTGAGCATGGGGTCGTTCCTCCCGATCCGGCTTGCTGCCGGTTGTTTAAGCCGGTTGTCAGGGAATCACGCCCGCCGCCAGATCGTACCCTCCGGCTTGTCTTCGAGAATGACACCCTGTTCCGCCAGATCATCGCGGATTCTGTCGGCCTCGGCAAAATCCTTGGATTTCCGGGCCTCGTTGCGGGCGGCGATCATGGCGTCGATATCCGCATTGCTCAAACCGTCTGCGCCAGCACCCTGCCGCAGCCACGCTTCGGGATCGTCCTGCAACAGCCCAAGCAACGCGCCACCATCGAGCAGCGCACCTTTAAGCCGCGCCATCTCGGCATCGTCGTCCGCCTTGTTGAGGTCGCCGAGAAGGGCGTGCATCGCCGACAGGGCAAGCGGCGTGTTCAGGTCATCCATCAGCGCGTCGCGCACCGCTTCCGCCTCGCTTTCCGCCGCCTCGATATCGGCGACGTCGCGCAGCGCACCATAGAACCGGTCAAGCGTCTGCTTGGCCTGGCGCAGGCTATCCTTGGTGAAGTCGAGCGGCTGGCGGTAATGGGTTTGCAGCAGTGTCAGCCGGATCGCCTCGCCCGGGAATTCCTGCAGTAGCTCATGGATCGTGTAGAAGTTGCCGAGCGATTTCGACATCTTCTCGCCCTCGGCCATCAGGTAGCCGTTGTGCATCCAGTAGCGCGCGAAATGCGAATTCGGATGCGCGCAGCGGCTTTGCGCGATCTCGTTCTCATGATGCGGGAAGATAAGGTCGCGGCCGCCGCCGTGGATGTCGAAACTATCGCCGAGATACTTCATGCTCATCGCCGAGCATTCGATATGCCAGCCCGGCCGCCCGCGCCCCCACGGGCTGTCCCATCCGGGGAGCCCCTGCTCGCTCGGCTTCCACAATACGAAGTCAGCGGGATCTTTCTTATACGGCGCCACCTCGACCCGCGCGCCAGCGATCAGCTCCTCGCGGCTGTGGCCGGACAACGCGCCGTAGTCTTGCATCTGCTCCACATGGAACAGGACATGACCATCGGCGACATAGGCATAGCCCTTGTCGATCAGGTCGCGGATGATGACGATCATCTCGGCGATATGATCGGTCGCCCGCGGCTCCACATCCGGCGGGATCGCGCCGAGCGCCACGATGTCCTGATGGAACTGTTTCGCGGTCCGCTCAGTCAGGCTGCGGATGTCCTCGCCAGTCTCCGCTGCCCGCGCGTTGATCTTGTCGTCGACGTCGGTGATGTTCCGGACATAGGTGACCTTGCGGTACAGACGCTGCAGCAGCCGGTACATCACATCGAACACGACGACCGGCCGCGCGTTGCCGATATGCGCGAAGTCGTAGACCGTCGGCCCGCAGACATACATGCCCACATGTCCGATATCGAGCGGCTTGAACGCCTCCTTGCGGCGGCTCATGGTGTTGTAGATCTGCAGTACCATTGGGAAATCCCGTCTTCAAAGGCCGGCAAGCTATGCCAGCATCGGCGGATGGATTCAAGATTAACGGGGCCGCCTTACGGCGAAACCCACCCGATCTCACGCCGAAGTGTTGGAATCCGACCTAAAGAATGCGTCGGAACGCGTTGGTGATCGGATAGCGGCGGTCCTTGCCGAAGGCCCGGGCCGTGACCTTGACGCCCGGCGGCGCCTGCCGCCGCTTGTATTCGGCGAGGTCCAGCATCCGCCAGACCCGCTGCACCGTTTCCGCGTCATGCCCGCGATCGGTGATCTCGGCGATGCCCATTTCATGTTCGATCAAACATCGCAGGATATCGTCGAGTTGGTCATACGGCGGCAGCGTATCCTCGTCCTTCTGGTCGGGCTTCAATTCGGCCGAGGGTGGTTTCGTGATGATGCGCTCCGGGATGATCCGGCCTTCCGGGCCGAGCGCGCCTTCCGGCCGGTGCTGATTGCGCCAGGAGGAGAGCTTGAACACATCGGTCTTGTAGACGTCTTTGAGCACCGAATAGCCGCCGCTCATGTCGCCGTAGAGGGTCGCATATCCGACGGCCATCTCGGACTTGTTGCCCGTGGTCAGCAGCATAGAGCCGAACTTGTTGGAGATGCTCATCAGCAGCAGCCCGCGGCTGCGCGCCTGGATATTCTCTTCGGTGATGTCCGCCGCGCGGTCCCCGAAGATCGGTTTCAGCATCGTCTCGAAGGCATTCATCGCCGGTTCGATGCCGACGGAGTCGTAGCGGATGCCCATGAGCGTCGCCGCCTCTTCCGCGTCTTCCAGGCTTTCGCGGCTGGTATAGGGCGACGGCATCATGACTGCGTGTACATTCTCCGGCCCCAATGCATCGACGGCCACGGCGGCGCTGAGCCCGGAATCGATGCCGCCCGACATGCCGAGCACGATACCGGGAAACCCGTTCTTGCGGACATAATCGCGGAGGCCCAGCACCATGGCGTTATAGATCGCGTCCAGCCCTTCCGACGGTTTCACGACCTCAGTGGTCGCGCAATGCCATCCGCCGGACTCATCCCGCGTCCATTCGGTCACCACGGTGGCTTCGCGCCAGGACGGCGCCTGCACCGCCAGCGAATGATCCGCGTTCAGCACGAAGGAGCCGCCGTCGAACACCAATTCGTCCTGGCCGCCCACCTGATTGACGTAGACCAGCGGCAGACCTGTCTCGGTCACCCGGGCCACCGCATGCATCTGACGGTCTTCATGCTTGTCGGACTCGTAGGGCGACCCGTTCGGCACCACCAGAATCTCCGCGCCGGATTCCTCCAGGCACTCGACCACGTCGGGCTTCCAGATATCCTCGCAAATCGGCACGCCGAGCCGAACACCGCGAAAATTGATCGGCCCGGGCATCGGACCCGACGCAAAAACGCGTTTTTCGTCGAAAACGCCGTAATTCGGCAAGTCGTGCTTGAACCGGGTGGCGGTAATCTTTCCGCCCTCGAGCAGCACCACGGCATTGTAGAGCTTGCCGTCCTCACGCCATGGCGTCGGCACCAGCAGAGCGGGGCCGCCATCGACCGTTTCCGCCGCCAGGGCCTCGACCGCCGCCTCGACCTTGTCCTGAAAGAAGGGTTTTAGAACAAGGTCTTCCGGCGGATATCCCGAAATCACCAATTCGGAGAACACCACAAGGTCGACATCCTTGCAGGCGGCCGCGGAATCCCGGATCAGGGCGATATTACCCTCGATATCCCCGACAATGGGGTTTCGCTGGGCCAGGGCTATGGTTAACCGCTCGGTCATAAATACGCTCTAGGCTGATCGATCGTGACGTCGGACGACATACATCTGACGCGGATAATCGCGACCGACCGCGAAAAATCAAGAGTTTCCAGCGCCGCACCGAAGGATTCGCAGGAGCACCGCGATATGGACCAGGACCCCGCCCCGTTCCAACTGCCGGACGGCCCCCAGGACTCGGCCGACCCTGCCGAGCACGGAATCGGGTTCGACCGGGCAGCGACCGAGGCGATTGCCGCGGTCACCAAGTCGCGCCAGCCCAGCCGGCGCGGCGCCGACATGATCCAGCGGATCGTCGACGACGGCATCGATATGCTTTTCGAGCATCTGCGCCAAGCCGCACAGGACAAACCGAACAAACGCCTGACCTTCGCGGAGATCAAAGACGAGGTCGCAGCCTTCAAGGCGCAGCCGAGCGAAGCCTTGACCACGTTCTACCGGAAAACCTGGAAGCAATGCGTGAATGCGGTCGACTCCGAGAAATGGGAGAAAGACCGGACGCGCCCCCTCGAACGCTTGGTCATGAACAACTTCGCGCATCTGCTGCCGCCGGTCGGCGAGACGCCGGTTCAGGGCAAGCATGTTTCGCGCAGTATCGTCGGTCCATTTCTCAACGCCTTGCGGCAGCTCCTCGGGCCCGAAACCTTCGACCAGTATGAATCGGGCTGCAATCGCATGGTCGGCCGGCTGCAGAACCGGCATGGCGCAGACTTCACCTGGGACATGGTGCTCGAGGAACCCACCGGTCAAACTGTCGTGAACGATGTGTTGGTCTACATCAGCCGGCATTTCCTGAACATGCGGAAACGGCGGCGATGGATGGTCGACCTGATCACCTCCGCCCTGCCGGCGGCGAAGGCGGATAGCGACGGGGACTGGCGGTTCGGCGACCGCGAGTTTCATATGCTCATGGATGCCTTGTATTTCGGCCTGCGGACGGCGCTCGACAGCGATGAAGGCCGGCAAAGCCTGGGCAAACGCTACAACCACAACAACGTCGCGGCGGTCTATTCGATGCTGCAGGCATTGGATCGAGACTATATGGAAATCATGCGGGAGGACGGCGGCGCGTAGAGCGCCCTTCAAACCATGTCCGGCGCATCCCTGCAAAAGATCCTCGACCTGCCGCCCGGCGGATTCCTGCGCACCGGTTCGGGGTTCTTTCAGAAGCTTCCGAACGGCCAGGTGGCGTTCCTGCCGTCGGTTTGCCGGATGCCTTGGCACCTGCGCCATGCCCGGCTTGTCGGCCCGCAGGAGATCGCCAAACTGCTGCGGACCGAAACTTACGAAATGTTGATCGGCGTGGCGCTGCTTTTCCTCGGCATCCACTTCTTCATCTTCGACATCCTGAATCTATATATGGCGGTTATGAGCTTCCCGCTGGCCGTGACGGCCCATCTACTGACGATCTATGTTTTGATCACGACGATCCTTAGGGTCAACAACGCGCCGTTCGCCATTCTGCGCAGGCGGATGATGATCGACCTACCCTCGGCGGAAAGCGTGTTCTCGCTCGACGGCCTGGACCGATGGCGCAACGGACGCCGGGTGTGGAGGTTATCCCTGATGACCGGCGCCGCGGTCGACAATCTCGGCAAGCAGGCGGTTATCCTTTATCTGCTGTTGTTCGCCTGCTCCGGTCCGTTGCTGGTATTCATTCTGATCGCGATGATCGCCTCCGGCGCGGCGCAAAAGCTCGGCGGCTATCTGGGGATAGGCTTCGCCTTGTATTGCGCCCTGTCGCTATGGGCTTTCGTCGAAAGCAGCCTTGTCCTGGCCCAACGCATGCGCGCCGGACGGCGGCGGCGGCTCGCCCGTCAGCAAAAAGAAGGGGGCCCTGCAGCCCCCTCCCGATCCTATCCGTAACAAACGTCGGCCGAGCGGCTAGGACGCGGCGGCGGCGACCTTCTGACCCTGATCCGCGCGCTGTTCCTTCAGCGCCTCGGAAATCAAGAAAGCCAACTCCAGCGCCTGCATCGCGTTCAATCGCGGATCGCAATGCGTGTGATAGCGCTGCGACAAGCCATCGTCGTCGATCGCCTGCGCCCCGCCAAGGCATTCCGTGACGTCCTGACCGGTCATCTCCACATGGATACCGCCGGCATAGCTGCCCTCGGCACTGTGAACGGCGAACACCTGCCGGACTTCCGACAGGATGCGGTCGAACGGGCGCGTTTTATAGCCGGTCGACGCCTTGATGGTGTTGCCGTGCATCGGGTCCGACGACCAGACGACGGAGAATCCCTCGCGTTGGACCGCGCGGATGAGCGCCGGAAGGTATTTCTCGACGTTCTCGTGTCCCATTCGAGAGATCAGCGTGATACGGCCCGGTTCGTTCTCCGGGTTCAGCGTCTCGATAAGCTTCATCAGGTCGTCGGTTTCAAGCGTCGGCCCGCATTTGATGCCGATGGGGTTCTCGATGCCCCGGAAGAATTCCACATGCGCGCCATCGGGCTGCCGCGTGCGGTCACCGATCCAAACCAGATGCGCCGAACAGTCGTACCATCCGCCGGTCAGGCTATCCTGCCGCGTCAACGCTTCCTCGTAGCGCAGCAAGAGGCCCTCATGGCTGGTGTAGAACTCGGTCTCGCGCAACTGCGCCACGGCGTCGCCGGTCAGCCCACAGGCCCCCATGAAGTCGAGCGTCTCGCCGATCCGCTCCGCCAGCGCTTCGTAGCGTTCGCCTTCCGGGCTGTCGGCAACGAAATCCAGGTTCCACTGATGGACTTTGTGGAGGTCGGCGAATCCGCCCTGCGCGAAAGCGCGCAGCAGGTTCAGCGTCGCCGATGCCTGATGATAGGCCTTCAGCATCCGTTCGGGATCGGGCTCCCGCCGGCCGGTTTCGAATTCGATGCCGTTAACGATGTCGCCGCGATAGCTCGGCAACTCGACGCCGTCCTGCACCTCGACCGGCTCGGACCGCGGCTTGGCGAACTGCCCGGCCATGCGCCCGACCTTCACCACCGGAACCGCGGCCCCGAAGGTCAGCACCACCGCCATCTGCAGGATGACGCGAAACGTGTCGCGGATGTTATTGGCGCTGAATTCGGCGAAGCTCTCGGCGCAATCGCCGCCCTGAAGCAGGAAAGCCTTGCCCTCGGCTACATTGGCCAATTGCTGTTTAAGACGCCGCGCTTCACCGGCGAAGACCAGCGGCGGTTGCCGCCGAAGCTCCGCCTCGACCGCTTCGACCTTTGCGCTGTCGCCATACTCCGGCACCTGTAGTATCGGAAGTCCGCGCCAGCTATCCGGTGTCCAATCCTGGGCCATGATCAGCCTCTCATCTTTCATTCGCTCCCACCAAGACGGTGCTTTTACGCCCTTTGCACCCCGTTTTCCACCGCTAAAGGGGCTTAAACCCGCCGTTCCTGCTAAGATGACATAGAGTGGTTCCACGACCAAACCAGGAAAGCGAGGGCATGAACGAGAACGCGAATAGGGCAGAAGCGCTCCGGCGGCTGCTCGACGACAGCCAACGCGCCGTCATTTTCACCGGTGCGGGCATCAGTACGGAATCCGGCATCCCCGATTTCCGTAGTCCCGGCGGCGTTTGGGAGAAGTACAAGCCGGTGATGTACGACGACTTCATGGCATCCGATGACGCCAAGCGCGAATACTGGCGTCAGCGGTTTGCCCGGGCCGGCGACATGCGGGAAGCGGAACCAAACCGCGGGCACCGGGCGGTCGAAAAGCTGGTGCGAAGCGGCAAAGTCTCTTCGGTCATCACGCAGAATATCGACGGGCTGCACCAGAAATCCGGCGTTCCCGACGAACAAGTCATCGAACTGCACGGCAACTCGACCTACTCGACCTGCCTGAACTGCGGGCAGCGACACGAAAACGATCCGATCCGCGAGGCCTTCCTCGCCGACGAAACATTGCCGGTCTGCGATGCCTGCGGCGGCGTGGTGAAGACGGCGACGATCTCCTTCGGCCAGGCGATGCCGGAAGACGCGATGCGCACGGCGCAGGTCGAAACGCTGCAATGCGATCTTTTCATCTCGATCGGATCGTCGTTGGTGGTCTACCCGGCAGCCGGATTTCCGCTGATTGCCAAGGAGCACGGCGCATCGATGGTCATCCTGAACCGCGAACCAACCGATCTGGACCGTTACGCCGATCTTGTTCTCAACGAGGAAATCGGCCCCACCCTGGGCGACGCGGTCGGCGTGAACTGAGGAACCGGACAGCACCGGCGTTCACTTGCCCCTCACGTAGATTTCAATAACAGTCTATCTTCGTTGCTGTTTTATTGACCGGCCTGACCATGGGGAGAGAGATGGCCAACAGCGCCATATCGGATTCGTCACTTGGCGCACGCCTGCGGCTGCTGATGTACAACGTGCTCGGCGGCCTGACGTGCAGTGCCAATCTTTTCCCGATCGTCATGGGATCGGGCTTGGTGGCGGTCGCCCCACTCGGTCCGGAATACACCTCGGTCGGGATCGCCGCCGGCATCAGCGCCGGTGTCATCGGCGTTTTCGCGGCATCGGTCACGAGCAAGTCGCAATCACTGATATCGCTGCCGAAGTCTTCGCTCGCCATCCTAGTCGCCGGCCTGTTCGCGCAATTCGCCGAAGATCCGGCAATTCAGACGCTGGTGAATGCCTATCAGGGCGATCTGGCGATCTTCTACATGGGCACGATCGCGATCTGCATCATGCTCGCCGGCGTGCTGCAGATCCTGTTCGCGGTGTTGCGGCTCGGCGTGCTGGTGACCTTCATTCCCTATCCGGTGGTCGCGGGCTTCATGAATGGCATCGCCTGCCTCATTTTCCTGGGCCAACTTCCCGTCGTCCTCGGGGCCAATCCCGGCGATGGCGTCGCGCAGGTCATCGAAACCGACAACGAGATGCTTGGCGTGGCGGCGCTGATCGGCCTTGCCTGCTACCTCGCAATCATACTGATGCGGCGCTTCTTCAAACGGACACCCAATGCGCTGATCGGAATCTGCGTTGGGGTGCTGGTGTACCAGTTGATTTTCCCGACCCAACCGGTCGATACGGTCGCGGCGGCGACCAGCGAAATCCAAGCCGGCATTCCCCTTCCCGGCACATATCTTGAAATATTCTCGTTGCTCAACTCCGAGCAGATTTTGGAACTGCTGATGAAAATCGCGGGCACCGCCATGGTGATCGCATTGATCGGATCGTTCCAATCGCTGGTCAGTTTGACCGTCGTCGACACGTTGCAAGGTGTCCGGACCGACCGAAACCGCGAGTTGGTCGCGCAGGGTGTCGGACTGATCGCGTCCGGCGCATTCGGCGGGCTGCCGAGCAGCGGATCGATCGGCATTACCCGAATGATTCACGAGATCGGCGGCGTCGCGAAAGCGGTGACGCTGATTTCCGGCTTGTTGTTGTTGTTCATCGTGACCCAGGTCCCCTGGATCATGGAGTACATACCGAAGGCCGCGATTGCGGCCGTGATCATGTTCGGCTCCATCGCGATCATCGACGGCTGGTCCCGGCAGTTATTCCTCCGCGTGATCATTCATCGAACGTCGAATGTCAGCCGCGCCCTGCTGCTCAGCTTTTCCGTCAGCCTGTTCGTCACCGGCATGGTCCTGGTCGTCGGCATCATCGAAGCCATTATCGCCGGAATGATCATCTCATTGCTGGTGTTCTTCCAGCGTAGCCGCGAACTGGTCCTTCGCCGCAGTACTTACGGCGACACGATCCATTCGCGAACCGAGCGCGCCAGCGACGAAACCGAATATCTCAATGAACATGGCGGGCAGATCGCGATCTTTGAAATCCAAGGGCCCGTCTTCTTCGGCACCGCCGATCAGCTCGCCGAGGATATCGAGAAAGTGTTGCAGGAGGTGGAGACGGTCATCCTGGATTTCCGCCGTGTCTCCGATATCGACGCTAGCGGCGCCTTCGTGCTGCGGCGGTTCGACAACCTTTTCGACCGGTACGACAAGACGCTGTTGTTGAGCCACATCCCCTATGGCGAGGGCATGCGGGAATTCCTCATCAATATGGGGGTCGAACGGCCCTACCGCGAAAGTCGCGTCCATGACGATCTGGACACCGCCCTGCGCCACGCCGAAGACGACATCCTGAGCCGCAAGTACATCTGCCGGATCGGCGAGGACGAGGTGCCGCTGCGCGACTTCGCCATTCTGGCAAACTTCACACCCGGCGAATTGAAGGCGCTGGAATCGAGCATGACGAAATGCACCTACGAAGCCGGGACGCCGCTGATCGAATACGGCGACGAGTCGGACTTCATGATCTTTCTGCTCCAGGGCAGCGTTCGCATCCAGCGCATGATCGAGGGCGAGGAGCGCGCGCTGCATTTGGCGACGCGCCGCCCCGGCGTGATCCTCGGCGAGATGGCGCTGCTGACCGATCAACCGCGGACCGCGGACGTCATCGCCGAAACCGACGTCATCGGCTACCGGCTGGAAAAGGTCGACTTCGAGAAATTCTGCGAGATGCAGCCGCGCGCCGCGATACACCTGGTCAAGAATATCGCGAGCATCCTCTCCTACCGTGTAAACGATATGCTGGGCGCGATCGAAAACCTCGAAAAATAGTCCGGCCGGGAACACATGGCGGACTATCCGGTCTTCTCGTCCTCCTTGTCCTGGGCCAGGATTTCTTCCAATTCCCGCGCCCATTCCCGCGACTGCGCAGCGACCTTGGCGGGATCCTGCATCCCGTGCTGTTCGACCAATCTCGCCTCGTCATGCTCTTGGAACATCTGCACCGTGTGTTCGGCTTCGCTGTCGGAAAATCCGAGATTGGTCAGCGCGTACCGAGCGGTCTCCAGACTGGAATGAAAAGTTTCGCGCCAGATGCGCGTAACGCCCACATCCATGAGCCGATACGCATGCTGCCGGTTGCGCGCCCGCGCAAGTACTTCAAGGTTCGGAAAATTCTCAACCACGGCCCGTGCGATGCGAACCGAAGTGTCGGCGTTATCGACCGCGATGACAAAAATCTTGGCCTTGCTAGCACCGGCGGCGCGCAACAGATCGGCGCGCCCCGCGTCACCGTAATAGACCTTGTTGCCATAGTTCGCGACGAAGTCCACCTGCTGGGAATCCGCTTCGAGTGCGGTGAATGCAATTTTCTGCGCCTGTAGAATTCGTCCGATGATCTGCCCGAACCGCCCGAAGCCGGCGATGATGACTTTGTTATCTTCGTCCTCAGGCACGTCATACGGCTTGTCCGACGTGTCCACCATCCACGCGGCAAGACTGCGCTCGTAAAGCACGTACAATACCGGCGTCAACGCCATCGAGAAGGTGACGACCAGAATCAAAAGTTCCGACAGGCTGCTTGGAACGACGGCAGCGGCGACGGCAATCGTCAGAATGACGAAAGCAAATTCACCCCCTTGCGACAGCGAGATCCCCAGATAGGCCCCCGACCGCGGCGGATGACCGGAAACCGCTCCGAGGCCATACAACACCGCAAACTTCAGGGCCGTCAGGCCGAGCACAAGCGCGAGCACCAACCATAGTTCGGTCGCCAGGAGTCCGAAATTCACCGACATGCCGACAGCGATGAAGAATAATCCCAGCAGCAGACCCTTGAACGGCTCGATGTCCGCCTCCAGTGCGTGCCGGAATTCGGAATCGGCCAGCAACACCCCGGCAAGGAAGGCGCCGAGCGCCATGGACAAGCCGGCCCCATCCATGATCAACGCGGTGCCGATCACCGTCAGCAGCCCGCAGGCGGTGAAGACTTCATGAATGCCGGATCGGGCGACGAGCCGGAAGACGTGGCGCAAGGCAAAGCGACCGACGACGATGACGGCCGCGATTATCCCGGCGACCTTCGCCACGCCGATCAGAACATCCATCGCCGTAAGCGCGCCCGCATCGTTGACGCCCAACAACGGCACCAGCGCCAAAACCGGAATCACCGCGATGTCCTGGAATAACAGGATGGAAAACGCGGTCCGGCCATGCCGCGTCGTCATCTGTTTCTTCTCGGCCAACAGTTGCAGGGCAAAAGCCGTCGACGACAAGGACAGGGCCAGCCCGGTAACGAGTGCCGCCCGCCATTCCAATCCGAACGCCAACGCAACCGCTGCGATCAGCAATGCGGTAATCGTTACCTGCAATCCGCCCAGCCCGAACACAGGTCGGCGCATCGTCCACAGCCGTGATGGCTGCAGTTCGAGGCCGATCACGAACAGCAACAGGACGACACCGAATTCTGCGAAGTGCAGAATATTCTCGACGTCGCTGACCAGGCCGAGCCCCCATGGTCCAATCGCCGCACCCGCCGCCAGATAGCCCAACACCGAGCCGAGGCCGAGCCGCCGCGAGATCGGCACGGCGATGACCGCGGCGCCGAGAAAGACCGCCGATTGCACTAGGAGCGACATGACCGCTCCGATCGATCTTGGTGAATACGCTGCCGGATCGCTCGATCAGTCCTTCGGCAACGGAATGAACTCATCGTCGTCCACAACCTCGGCAAACTTTTTCTCCTCCCAATCGCGTTTCGCCTGCTCGATCCGGTCGGGCCGGCTCGACACGAAATTCCACCAGATATGACGCGGCCCATCCGCCGCCTCGCCGCCCAGCACCATAACCCGCGCATCGGCCGCGGCCCGAACGTCGATCGCGTCGCCCGGTCTGAAGACCATCAGGCTCCCCGCCTCGTAATCCTCGCCATCCACCGCAACCGACCCTTCGAGGACATAAACCGCGCGTTCTTCATGCTCCGGCGGGATCGGCAATGTCGAGCCGGCAGCGATCTGCACGTCCGCGTAGACCGTTTCCGAAAACACCTGCACCGGCGACCGCCTGCCCCAGCCGGTGCCGGCGATCAAGGTTGCGGTCAAACCATCGCCGTCCAACGTCGGCAGCGCCTCCGCGCCGAAATGCTCGAAGAAAGGTTCCGCCTCTTCATACGGTTGCGGCAGGGCGAGCCACGTCTGCAGACCATAAAGGCTTGAGCCGCCCGGACGCAGCGCATCGGGCGTGCGCTCCGAATGCGCGATACCCGATCCGGCCGTCATCCAGTTCACCTCGCCGGGCCGGATGTTTTGGATCGACCCGACGCTGTCGCGATGCATGATCTCGCCGTCCAACAGCCACGTCACCGTGGACAATCCGATATGCGGATGCGGCCGCACATCGACCCCGGTGCCGTCTTCGAAAGCCGTCGGGCCCATTTGATCCAGGAAGATGAACGGCCCGACCATCCGCCGCCGCGACGACGGCAAAACCCGTTTGACCTCGAACCCGCCGAGGTCCGTCGACCGCGGCACGATGACCGTTTCAACCAATGACTCTGGTGGCATAGTCCCCTCTTCCCGCCGGTTCCGCAGCGGTCGCTGCAAACGATACATGCCGATCTAGGTGTTCGGCGCGCTGTTTCCACCCGTGTTGCAACCGAAAACCGAATGGAACCCTTCTATGCCGCGACCGCGGCGGCCGCCAGCCACGCGACGAAGGCCTCTGCACGCGGATCATCGCGGACCGGACGCAGCGCCACATAATGAAAACCGCTCTCGATATATCCCAGCGGTGCGACCAGCCGGCCGGTGACAATATCGTCATCCACCAAGGGCCGCGGCCCGATGGCGACGCCCAGCCCGGACGCAGCCGCCTGCAGCATGTAATAGAAATGCTCGAATCGATCGCCGGATGCGGCATCGATATCCGTGCGACCGGCGGCGGCGAGCCAATCGGACCATGCCGTCTCCCGCGTCTCGGTGTGCAGCAACGGCGCCCGCGCCAAATCGTCGACACTTCGGATTTCCAACGTCGTCTGCAGCTCCGGGCTCAACACCGGGCCCACCTCTTCACCGAAGATCGGCGTGGTGATCATATCGCCGGGCCAGGGCGGCTGCAGGGTGCGGATGGCAAGATCGGCGGAGTCCTGCGCAAAATCGACCGGCCCATCGGATTCGGATAACCGGATTTCGATGTCCGGGTGCCGCGAGCGGAATTCATGCAGGCGCGGAATCAGCCATCGGATGATAAAGGTGCCGATGCAGGATACCAGCAAGGCGCCGGATGCGGACGGCCGCACCCGCTCCACCCCCGTCTCGATGAGGTCAAAGGCCGAGGACAACGTCGGCAACAATCGCGCCCCCGCTTCCGTCAAGGCAACGCCTGTGCCGGCGCGTCGAAAGAGTTTCACGCCCAATGCCTGTTCGAGTTGCTTGACCTGGCGGCTGACCGCGCCGTGGGTGACGCAGAGTTCCGCCGCCGCATCGACGATGCGGCCATGCCGCGCCGCGGACTCGAAAGCCCGGAGCGCATTCAGCGGCGGCAACGTTCGCGTCATATTATGTGAGATAATATCACATAATCGGTGACTTTAAATCGATTTTGCATTCTTGAATAAACATTTAGACACATTCACTTACTTCTATCTCTAAATTACTCACACAGTTTGCCTGCATGGAATCCCTAGTTTTCTTCGCCGTTTTAGCCGCCGCCGCAATGCATGCGGGATGGAATGCGGTCGTGAAGGCGGGCGCGGATCGATTGACGACCATGACGATCGTGTCGCTGTCGTCGGGTTCGCTATCGGCGCTGTTTCTGCCCTTCGTCGTATGGCCGGCCGGGCCGGTCTGGTATTGGCTGGGTGCGTCGACGCTGCTTCACACCGGTTACAAGATTTTCCTGCTGCGCGCCTACGCCGCCGGCGACCTTGTGCAGGTCTATCCCCTGGCGCGGGGGACCGCGCCGCTGATCGTCGCGGTCGTCAGCGTGATCTTCCTGTCCGACGGCGTCACGCTCAGCCTGTTCACGGGCATCGCCATCCTGGTCGGCGGCATCTGGTTGATGGCGTTGCGCGGCGGCGCGGGTGTCCGCCGGTTGAACCGATCGGCGGTTCTCGCCGCGTTCTGCACCTCCTGTTTCATCGCGTCCTATACGCTGGTCGACGGGATCGGCGCCCGCGAAGCGGCGTCCGCGCTGAGTTTCGCGGTATACCTGTTCGTCTTGGATGGTCTCTTGATGGGCGTCTTCTATGTCCAGCAGCGCGGCTTCACACGCATTCGCGTGCCGCGCCAAACCTGGGCAAGCGGCAGTATCGGAGGAGCGCTCTCGCTGGGCGCATACTGGATCGTTATCTGGGCGATGACCCAGGCGCCGATCGCCGCCGTCGCCGCCCTGCGCGAAACCAGCGTGCTGTTCGCCGTCGCCATCGCGACCATCGTGATGAAGGAAAAGCTGACCGGCTGGCGCATCGCCGCCGCCCTGCTGATCACCGGCGGCGTGGGCGTGTTGCGGTTATAGCTCGAATTCCCTACTCCGCCGCGGCGTCGTCGACCTCTTCCTCGTCGGGGATTTCCTCGCGCATGGTCACGAATTCCTCGGCGAGCGTCGGGTGGACGCCGATCGTCGCGTCGAAATCGGCCTTCGTGGCACCGCATTTCAGGGCGATGCCGATGCCCTGGATGATCTCTCCCGCGTCGGGGCCGACCATGTGGCAGCCGAGGACCTTGTCGTTCTCGCGGTGCACGATCAGCTTCATGAAAGTGCGCTCTTTGCTGCCGGTCATCGTGTGTTTGAGCGGCGTGAAGTCGCTGGCGAAGATGCGCAACCGTCCGTATTTCTCGCGCGCCGCCAACTCGGTCAGACCCACGGTGCCGATATTCGGATTGCTGAATACCGCCGTCGCAATGTTGTCGTAGTCAACCACCGTCGGCTTGTCGTTGAACAGCGTATTGGCCAGCGCCATCCCTTCTTCCAGCGCCACCGGGGTCAACTGCACCCGGTCGATCACATCGCCGAGCGCGTAGATCGACGGCACGGAGGTCTGGAAATAATCGTCGACCTGGATCGCGCCGTTGTCGGCCATCGCGACACCGGCCTCCTCCGCGCCGAAGCCGCGGCTCAACGGCGCCCGGCCGGTGCAGTACATCACCAAGCCGGTTTCGATCTCGCGCCCGTTTTCCAGCATCGCGGAGAAACCGTCACCGCGCTCTTCGATACAGGCGATATTCTGATTGAACTGAAGGTCGATGCCCTTCTTGCGCATCTCGTCGGCCAGGAAATGGCGCACGTCGTCATCGAAGCCGCGCAGGAAAGTTGGCCCGCGATAGATCAGCGAAACGTCCACGCCGAGGCCGTTAAAGATGCCGGCGAACTCGACCGCGATATACCCGCCACCGACGATCACGACCTTTTCCGGCAACTTGTCGAGATAGAAGGCTTCGTTGGAGGTGATCGCCAACTCCTTGCCGCGGATATCGGGTACGACCGGCCAACCGCCCGTGGCGATCAGGATCTTATCGGTCGTGACCGTCTTGTCGCCGACGCGAACCGTGTGGGGATCGACGATCTCCGCCCGGCTCTCGAACACATCGACACCCGCCCCTTTCAGCAACCGGTCGTATATTCCGTTGAGCCGGTTGATTTCCGTGTCCTTGTTCCCGACCAACGTCTGCCAATCGAAGCTCCGCTCCCCGACCGTCCAGCCATAGCCCGCGGCGTCCTCGAAATCCTCCGCGAAATGGGCGGCATAGGAAAACAGCTTCTTCGGAATGCACCCGACGTTGACGCAGGTACCGCCGAGATAGCGTTCCTCGGCAACGCCGACGCGCGCGCCGAACCCGGACGCGAACCGGCTTGCCCGCACGCCGCCCGATCCGGCGCCGATGGTGAATAGATCGTAATCGTAACTGGGCATAACGAAGGGCCTCCGGAAAAACGCTGGGCAGGAGTCGAGACGTGAGCGTGATTGGCGCTGCTACGTGCTCACACCCGCCATGCAGACATATTTGGTTTCGATGTAGTCGTCGATCCCGTATTTGGAGCCTTCACGCCCGACGCCGGATTCCTTGAATCCGCCGAATGGCGCCTCGACGGTGGAGATCACGCCCGCGTTGACGCCGACAAGCCCCGCTTCGAGCGCTTCCGAGACCCGCCAGACACGGCCGATATCGCGGCTGAAGAAGAAGGCCGCCAGACCGAACTCGGTATCGTTCGCCATGGCGATCGCCTCTTCCTCGGTCTTGAAGCGGAACAGGGGCGCCACCGGACCGAAGGTTTCTTCGCGGGTCACCATCATCGACGTATCGACATCCGCGAGCACGGTCGGCTCGAAATAGCTACCGCCGAGCGAATGCCGGTTGCCGCCGACCACGACGCGAGCACCTTTCCCGACGGCATCGGCGATATGTTCCTCGACCTTTTCGACCGCGTTCAAGTCGATCAACGGCCCTTGCGTGACCCCGTCCTCCATGCCGTTGCCGACCTGCATTTCAGCAACCCGCTTGGTCAATAGCTTGGAGAATTCATCGTAGACCCCGTCCTGTACCAACAGCCGGTTGGCGCAGACGCAGGTCTGCCCGGTGTTGCGGAATTTCGAGCCCATCGCGCCTTCAACCGCGGCATCCAGATCGGCGTCGTCGAACACGATGAACGGCGCGTTGCCGCCGAGTTCCATGCTGACCTTTTTGACCGTGCCCGCGGCCTGCTGCATCAGCAACTTGCCGATCTCCGTCGAGCCGGTGAAGGTGATCTTGCGGACGATCGGGTTGCCGGTCATTTCGCCGCCGATCGCGCCGGAATCGCCGGTGAGCACGCTGAACACGCCCTTCGGCACGCCTGCGCGTTCGGCCAGTTCGGCCAAGGCAAACGCGGAATAGGGCGTCATCGTCGCCGGTTTCGCGACCATCGTGCAGCCGGCGGCCAACGCCGGGCCGACCTTTCGCGCGATCATCGCCGCCGGGAAATTCCACGGGGTGATCGCGGCACAGACACCCACCGGTTCCTTCGTGACCACGATGCGCCAATCATCGTTCGGTGACGGGATCGTATCGCCATAGACTCGCTTGGCTTCCTCGGCGAACCAGTCGATGAAGGCGGCGGCATAGGTGATCTCGCCCTTCGCCTCGGCCAAGGGCTTGCCTTGTTCGGTAGTCATCAAGACCGCGAGGTCGTCCTGGTTTTCCAGCAGCAGGTTGTACCATCTGCGCAATATCTCCCCGCGCTCCTTCGCGGTGCGCTTGCGCCACGCGGGATAGGCCTTGTTCGCCGCCTCGATCGCGCGGCGCGTCTCGTCCGTGCCCATCCGGGGGACCGTCCCGATAATCTCGTCGGTCGCCGGGTTGTTGACCGCAATCGTGTCGCCGCTGTCCGCATCCGCCCACGCGCCGTCGATGTAGCATTGTTGGCGGAACAGGCTGGGATCTTTCAGTTTCATGGTGCCGCTCCCCGTGATTGGGATTGTGATGATGAATATTTATTAATCGACAATATAGGCGTCGAGCCGCCGATGGGCCACCGCTTCGGCACGCGAAGAAGTCAGTCCTTGCTCATCCCGCATTACGGCCACGTGGCGGACTAGGCTGCGGTCCAGTCTTACGACGAGCTCCATACTCGATCCGCTTACGGGAGAGGTGACCGCCATCGGCTCAATGGATTAAGATCGGAATATAATCAATTAAAAGATGTATTCCGATAACTTCGTAAGTTGGGGAGGCTCGACATGAAAATTCTACCGCTAACGGTTGGTCCTATCGTCGGCGTGACGACGTCCACAACGACGCGTCTCTGGGGCCGGGGAAACGGGGCGTTTGGCCCCGATGGCCGCCCGCAACGGTGTTTCGGTATTGCAAGATTTCGTAAATCCGGTTCTCAGAGATATGGGCCGGCCACTATGTTCAAAATGAAAGCCCATTTCGACTTTACCGGAATTATCGACCTAGAAGACCTGTCGCCAAACACCGCATACGATTACCAAATCGGGTTCTTCAATGCGGAGTTGGATGCGGACAATATCAACAATCCGCCCAACGACGACGAAACTTGGGAGGACGCCCACAACGGCAGGTTTACGACCGCCCCTTCGTCGGCGAGAGCAGCGACATCTTTCATATTCGGCTCTTGCCGATATCTCTTGCGAATGTTCGGCGGAACATTTTTTGATGAACGCGGCGACAAGGCCTTCCGCTCAATCATGGAACAGGTTCGGAACGGCCAGGAAACCGACTTCGTGCTCATGGTAGGGGATCAGATATACGCCGACGACCTTAATGTGATCGGTCCGGATACCGGGCTTGACGATTTCAACAAAAGATATCGCATCTCGTTTTGCCAGGAGCATATCCGCGACATGATGAGCCATGTTCCCACGTACATGATCCTGGATGACCACGAAATCGAAGATAATTGGTCGCAGGACAAAGCGCGCAGCAACTATAATCTTTATGCCGCTGCGATGCAGTCTTACCACTCCTACCAACTCGTCCACGGCCCTGCATTCGTTAGATCCGGCCGTCCAAACCACACGGATACGCCGGAAAACGTTTGGTATTCCTACCGGACCGGCGCTTCGAAGCTGTTCGTGATGGACACACGGACGGAACGCTTCGAAGAACCGGAGGCAATCAGGCGCATGATCGGGCCCGAACAGATGGCCGCTCTCAAGGCATGGCTCGACGAAGAGGAAGACACACCAACCGCACGGTTCATCGTCTCGTCCGTTCCTTTTTTTCCCGAATTCATGCCGGATCCGGACGATAAATGGACCAGATACAAAGAACAGCGGTTCGAGATTCTAGAACACATTCGGATGAACAATATCCGCCGCGTTGTATTCCTAGGCGGCGATGTGCATTGCTCGCTGACGGCTCAACTCGCGCATGAGGACGACGATGCCTTCACGGTGACGTCCGTGATCTCTTCGTCTTTTTTCTGGCCCTACCCGCAAGGCCGCAAATCCGATTTTGCGATGGGTGGGTCATTGGACGAGTTTGCACACAAGTACAGGATCACACGTGCCGGGAAAGTGTTTTCCACCGACAACTTCACCCGGGTCAGCTACGATCCGCGAAAGGCTGCGAACAAACTTGTTGTGGCGATTCACGACCGAAAAGGCGGTCCGCTTCAACGCACGACGCTGAATATATAGCGGTTCGAACCGCCCGACAGTATTGGCTTCGGCTGCTATGCCGCCTCTTCGCCTGCCGCGCCGGCACCCGCGGCGCGGCCGCCGACGAAGCATTCGGAAAGGTTGCCGCCGCCGATATAGAGGTGCCCGAAGACGCTGCCGAGTTCCCCAGCGGCGTAAAGCCTTGGGATCGGGTCGCCATACACATCGAGGATACGTTGCCGGGAATCGTGCACCGGGCCCCCCTGCGTGTTCGAGACAAGCGGCCATGCCGCCGCATAGTAGAACGGCGGGGTCGCGACCGGCATCATGCTGGACGCGGGCCGGCCGAATGCCGCGTCTTCACCCGCCGCGCAATACGCGTTGTAGCGCTCCAACGTCGCCGACAGTTCGGCCTCGTCAACCGACAGCGCCATCGCCAACTCGGCGAGCGATCCAGCGGTCTTGAGAATTCCCTTCTGGACTTCCGTCTGATTGTCCTGGCTCCAGCGGAAATCCAGCCCTTCTTCGTTATAGAGCGGCTGCCCAACGGGAAAGGTCTTCCGCCCTTCCTCATCGAAGACGAACCATCCGGGTAGGGCCGGATAGTCCTGCGTTTCCGGCCGGAACCGCTGCATCGGCCGATGACCGGTATCCTGCATATAGGGCTCGTACTCGTTCATAAACCTTTCGCCGTCGCGGTCGAGCAGGATCCACGGCATCCGGACCGCGCGATCGCCGGCGAATCCGCTGTCCCATTCGACCGTGTCCTCGCCGTCCGCCACCGGAAACCAGTCCGGCAGGCGCTTGGTGCGGATGCCGAATGGATAGTCCGGGTCCGTGTGCTTGAAGCCATAGGTGCCGTGGTAATGCCACATGTGCCAAAGGTCCGCGCCCACATCCTGCGCCATCCGGATGCCGTCCCCGGTATTGCCGCGAAAGGCGGTCGAAAAGACCGGCTGGCCCTGCCAATACTGCATCTGCATCGACGGATCCGCCTCGAACCCGCCGCAGGCGAGGACTACGCCGCGGCGTGCCCGGATGCGGCGCTTCACCCCGTCGCGCTCGACCACCAAACCCCGGACCGACCGGTCCGGACCGGTGACGAGGCGATGCGCCCGGCAGGACGTGTAAACCGGGATACGGCGGTGCTTGACGTTGTCTTCCACCACCTTGAAGAGCCGCGAGCCGGCGCCGAGCGAGCGCACATGCGGGTAAGCCTCGTCGATATCGACGCCGGGAATATCCTCGATCATCGCGTAGGCGAAACTATTGC
Organism: Alphaproteobacteria bacterium; assembly: GCA_965228425.1. Lineage (GTDB taxonomy): Bacteria > Pseudomonadota > Alphaproteobacteria > UBA8366 > UBA8366 > JAJFJD01. Next base: position 4,425,892 of record OZ245815.1, read on the forward strand.
GGCCTGGAAACGGATAATTGCCGAGGCCGGGCCGGTTGATCACGGTCGCACCGTTTACGGTGGCCAGGTCGCGGATGAAGTCCTCGATTTCGGCCATGCCGTCCGCAAATTGGCGCAGCACGTCATCCGGCGTGGTGCCCGCGTTCGTCGCCTTGAGATATTCGAAGGTGCCATCGGGATCACGCGAGATCCGAACGCCGCCGGCCGAACAGATCGATATCCCGCCCGGATGCGGCATCTTCTCGATGATCAGAACGTCGGAGCCTTCGTCATGCGCCGAGATGGCCGCCGCCCCGCCGGCAAACCCGAACCCGACGACGATGACGTCGGTTTCCTCGTCCCAAGTCCCAGCCGGTGTCTCCGGCGGCGTACTTTCTGTCATCCTACCCTCAAGTTTCTTGATTGTTATCGGATGCCGAGGCGAACGCCAGGCCCTGCGAATTTACCATTCGCGCCCGCGCAGCGCGAACCGGGGATGATATCTGCTTGCATGCGACAATGACTTCGCCAAGCGCATACGATCCTGCAATTCGCATCCCGCGCGCGGCGCGACTAGGATGGGTAGATACAGCGACCGAACCGATCCATCGTCGGAGCGCACCACACCATCGGAGGAAGCCGCGTCATGATTAAGGGTATCGACCATATCGAACTGATCGTCCGGGATTTCGACGAATATATCGAGTTCCTGCAAAGCATCGGATTCAAGATGCTGACCCGCACCAGCCATCATGGCGAATCCGCAGAGTTGCAGGCCGAGGGCGAGAACCAGCCGATCTTCGAGATACACGAGGCGACCGGCGAGGAAGTCATCGGCGTCAACCACATCGCCTTCCGCGTCGATAACGTGAAGGAGGCGCACGAGGCGCTGAAGAAAACCCCGATCAAATTCCGGGAACCGAACTACGTGGAAGCCACCGGCCGCACGACGATCAACCTGCGCGACCCGGACGGCTGGCGTATGCAGTTGGTCGATGCGAAGCGCGAGGATCCGGCGTAGACGCCGCTACTCCACCGTCACCGATTTCGCGAGATTGCGCGGCTGATCCACGTCCGTACCCTTGAGCACGGCGGTGTGGTAGGCGAGCAGCTGCACCGGGATCGAATAGAGGATCGGTGCGACGAAGGGGTCGACCTGCGGCATTTCGATGGTCGCCGTCGGTTCGGCCTGGCTTTCCAGCCGTTGGATGCCGTGTTTGTCGGAAATGAAGATGACGCGGCCGCCGCGGGCGATCACTTCCTGCACGTTCGACGCGGTCTTTTCGAACAACGGGTCGTTGCCCGGCGCGATCACGATCACCGGCACGGCTTCGTCGATCAGGGCGATCGGGCCGTGCTTCATCTCACCGGCGGCGTAACCCTCGGCATGGATATAGGAAATCTCCTTCAGCTTGAGGGCGCCTTCCATCGCGATCGCGAAACTGGTGCCGCGGCCGAGATAAAGCACGTCGTGGGCCTCGACCAATTCCTCGGCGATGTCGGCGATCGCGCTCACGTCGCTCAGCACCTCAGCGGTCCGGCCGGGAATTTCCGTCAGCGCGCCGGTCAGATGCGCCGCCCGGTCCACGTCCAGCGTGCCGCGTGCGCGGCCAAAGGCGATGGCGAAACAGGCCAGCACGGTCAGCTGCGTCGTAAAGGCCTTGGTCGAGGCGACACCGATCTCCGGGCCCGCCAAGGTGCGGAGCACGCCATGCGATTCCCGGGCGATGGTCGATTCCGGCACATTGACCACCGAGACGATGCCCTGTTCCTGCGACGCGGCATAGCGCAACGCCGATAAGGTATCCATTGTCTCGCCGGATTGGCTGATGAAGATCGACAGGCCGCCCGGTTCCATCGGCATGTTGCGGTAGCGGAACTCCGAGGCCACATCGATCTCGACCGGTATGCGCGCCGTTTCCTCCATCCAATACTTGCCGACCAGGCCCGCATAGTAGGCCGTGCCGCAGGCGCTGATCGAGACGCGCGGCACCGCCGCCAGATCGATCGGCAGCGGCGGCAGTGTGATCGTGCGTTCCACCGGCTCGAGCACCGCGTGCAACGTATCGCCGATCACCGACGGCTGCTCGAAGATTTCCTTCTGCATGAAATGGCGGTAGTTGCCCTTGCCGATCAGCGCGCCGGAAACCGCGGTCTGGACGATCGGCCGGTCCGCCTCCGCCCCCGTCCAATCGTAGATCGTCGCATCGCTTTCCGATACGACGGCCCAGTCGCCTTCTTCGAGGTAACAGATTCGCTGGGTCAGCGGCGCCAAGGCCAGCGCGTCCGATCCGAAATACATCTCCCCGTCGCCGTAACCGATGGCCAGCGGGCTCCCCTGCCGCGCGCCGATCATCAGGTCGTGATGCCCGCTGAAGATCAGCACCAAGGCAAACGCGCCTTCCAGCTTGCGCAGCGTCGCGGAGACCGCGTCGCGCGGCGTGCAGCCGTCCTCCAGATAGCGGGTGACCAGATGGACCACGACCTCGGTATCCGTGTCGGTCACGAACTGGTTGCCGCGCGCGGTCAATTCGTCGCGCAGTTCCTGAAAATTCTCGATGATGCCGTTGTGGACCACCGCGACCCGGTCGGTCGCATGCGGGTGCGCGTTCGCTTCGCTGGGAACGCCATGCGTGGCCCAGCGCGTATGACCGATGCCGATCGTTCCGGCGACCGGATCGCTATCGATTATTTTTTCGAGATTGACCAGCTTTCCCTCGGCGCGCCGGCGCTCGATGCTGCCGTTGACCAGCGTCGCGACGCCCGCCGAATCGTAGCCGCGATACTCCAGCCGTTTGAGCCCGTCCACGAGCAGCGGCGCGACCGGCGCATTTCCGATTATTCCGATGATCCCGCACATTCAGCCGTTGTCCTTCGCCCGTTCCTTCTTCTCGGCCGCAAGCCGTTCGCGCATGGGCTCGGCCCGATCCGGCAGGTCCACCTGTTCGCCGCGGCCGATCGTCAACGCGCCGCACGGAACGTCGCGCACCACCGTGCTGCCCGCCCCGATGATCGCGCCGTCGCCGATCCGCACCGGCGCAACGAGAGCCGTGTTCGAACCGATGAATACCGACTTGCCGATCACCGTCCGGTGCTTGTTGTAACCGTCGTAGTTGCAGGTGATCGTCCCCGCCCCGACATTGGTGCCGGCGCCGATATCCGTATCGCCAATATAGGAAAGGTGATTGGCCTTCACGCCCTTGCCGAGGACCGCGTTCTTGACCTCGACGAAATTCCCGATATGGACGTCCGCTTCGAGCTTGGCCCCCGGCCGCAGCCGGGCGAAGGGCCCGATATGTCCGCCCCGCCCGACCGTCGCCTCGGAGATGTGGCAGAACGCATCGATCACCACGTCATCGTCGATCGTCACGCCGGGGCCGAACACCACATTCGGACCGATCGTCACGTCGCGGCCGATCACCGTGTCGTAACTGAACCAGACCGTGTCGGGATCGATCAGTGTCGCGCCCTCTTCCAGCGCCCGTTCGCGCCGGTCGCATTGCCAAACGGATTCCGCCTCGGCAAGGGCGAGCCGACTGTCGACGCCCATCAGCTCATCCGCGTCCGCTTCGACGAGGCGGCACCGCAGCCCTTCGGCCCGCGCCAGGCCAATCAAATCCGTGAGGTAGTATTCGTTCTTGGCATTGTCATTGCCAACCCGGTCGATCAACGAAAATATGATGCTCCCGTCGATCGCCATGACGCCGGAGTTGCAGAGATCGATTGCCTTCTGTTCCGGCGTCGCGTCCCGATCCTCAACGATGGCGTTGACGTTGCCGTCCTGGTCGCAGATGACCCGGCCGTAGCCATCCGCATCGTCGGTTCTGAAACCGAGCACCACGATCGACGCGCCATCGGCCCGCTCGCGCAACATATCCTGCAGCGTATTCGTCTGGATCAGGGGCGTGTCACCATAGAGGACGAGCACCGTGTCCAGGGCAATATCGGACAACGCGTCCCGCGCAGCCCCGACGGCGTGCGCCGTTCCCTTCTGCACCGATTGGATGGCGGTCGGATGCGGCGCCACCGCGTCTTCCAGCACTCTCATGTCGGGCCCGGCGACGACGACCACCCGAGCGAGGTTCAATGGCTCCAATGCGGCAAGGACATGTCCAACCATCGACCGCCCGGCGACCGGGTGCAACGCCTTCGGCAATTTCGAGTTCATACGCGTGCCCTTGCCGGCAGCAAGTATCAAGGCAACGGTTTCGCCAGTGCTCATACGTCGTCAAATCCAGATGCTTTAACCATAACGGTCGCTCGGCTGCGGAAGTTGCCATAGGGTGCCGACAGGGCCAAGTCACATATTATTTCGCAGTTTTTCAATGGACCGGGCATCGCTCTGTCACCGGCCAAACGCGGCAGCCGCGGGCGCGCGGAAAAGCGAATCTCCTTGGAGGCCGGCCGCCAACCCGCTAGAACGTGGACCACGCAATTCCCGCCCCGTTCGGATGGAACTTACCCAACATACTGTTAAAAAAGACATAATCTTTGCCATGGCTGATCAACTTCCGATCCTCGTCTTCGACTTCGACGGTACGCTCATCGACAGCGCACCGGAACTGCAGCACTGCCTCAACGCGGTCCTTGCAGCGCATGCCCGACCCGCCCTGCCCGTGGCGGCGGTTAAGAAGATGATCGGCAATGGTGTCAAAAAGTTGGTCGAGCGTGGATTTAATGCGACCGGCGGCGCACCGGCCGATCTGGATGCCACGATGGAGCAGTTCATGGCGCATTACTATGCCGCGCCGGTCGAGGATACCCTGTATGACGGCGTTCGGCCGACGCTCGATTTCCTGCGGGATACCGGTCATCGGATGGCGATCTGCACCAACAAACCGTATCGAGCCACCATGCGGATTCTGAATGGTCTTGAAATTGCGGACTATTTCGAGGCCGTCGCCGGCGGGGACTCATTTCCCATCCGTAAACCCGACCCGGGCCATCTGCTCGGCGTGTTGGAAATGCTGGGCACGACGCCGTCGCGGGCCATCATGATCGGCGACAGCCCGAACGACATCGACTGTGCGATCGCCGCCGAGGTTCGCTCGGTCGCCGTGACCTACGGATATTCGAACATCCCCCACGCGGAGTTGGGCGCCGACGTCCTGATCGACCGTTTCGACGCCCTTCCCGGCGCCCTTGCCGGCCTGACGGCCTAACCGTCCGAAAGGCCGTCGAGGAAACGCCGCAGCACGGCGGCACAGTCCGCGCCATGCGAAAACGGCAACCCATGCCGGGTATGGGGAAAGACTTCAAGCTGGGCATTCGGCAATGCCTCCTGCAATGCCGCCGCTCTCTCCACCGGGATGAAAGGGCTTGAGTCCGGATGCAAAATCAGCGTCGGTTGCGCAATCCCCGTCAGCCGGTTGCTCAGATCGGCTTGCTGCAACGCTGTGAGGATCCCCATCACGGCGGCCGGATCGCAGGCTGCCTGCTGCTTCTCGTACCAGCGGCGTTTTTCCGGCGGCACCGCATCGTCGAAGAACCGCAGCGGCATCATGAAATCCGACCACGCCGTCATCCCGCCGCGATCGATCACGTCCTGCCAGGCGGCCACATTCTGGATCGATGCCCCTTTGAAGGCGCCGTTGCTGACGCCGATGCTCGCGACCCGGTCCGGGTGATCGGCACCACAGGCCAGGGCGACGGTGCCGCCGGTCGATTCGCCGACAAGGTGAAAACGCGGCGCGTCGGCCGCGTCGGCCACCGCCAGCACGTCGTCGATCAGGGCCTGCCATTCCCAAGTGATGCCGTCCGGCACCGGCCGCGCGCCATGCCCCGCCAAATCGAAGGTGACGATGCGGTAGCGGTCCGCCAGCACCGGTACCCAATCCAGCCAGCAATCGGCGCAGGTACCGATCCCATGATGGAACAGGATCGTCTCGGGTGCGCCGCGCCACGGCGGCGTCAGGTCTATGACGTTGAAATCGACACCGTTGGCGGTGCTGCCGGTCGGAGTCATCGCCTACCGGGCCGCCGTCTACACGTCGATAAGGAATTTATACGGCGATCCGTCGCCGCCCGCGATGATCGTGTTCTCGCCGGGCTTGAGTGCAATCTGGTCGATCGGAAAATCGCGCCCCAGGTTACGGTCGTTCACGACGGTGCCGAGCTCGCTGTTGCAGTCGCGGACGAAGATCCGCTTGTGATCCTCGAACAGGATGAAATGAGCCGGCGACAAACGGTGCGGTTTCGGATCGAGAATGCCGAGATCCGGCTCGGCGCCGTCGTCGGGGCTCGGTTTTTCCGGCACGCGCCCGACGGTGAACGGCATCTTCCCGACCTTGATCGGATCGGTCCCGATATACATCTGAAGCGCATAACTGCCGCCGCGGATCGTCACCGGCACGGGCGCGACACCGGACCAATCGCCGCCGCCATCGGGAGGTTTCGGCGGGTCTGCCGCGGGCGGGACGGGTTCGGAACCGGGCAGCAACTGGGCCACGCGATTGTCGACCTTCCGCAAGCGCACACTCAACCGACGAATCAGATTCAGCGCCAATTCGCTGTCCGATGCGACCAACTCGAGGAATTGACCGCTTTCGTAGATGTCCGCCGTGACCGGTGTTTCCGCCCGAGCGGTCGCACTGCGCGGCAATCCTTCGACCACGCCCATCTCACCGAGGAACTCGCCCGTGCGGACACGGCCCAGCAGGACCGGCGAATCACCCCGCTCCTTGATGACGGCAACGGTGCCGGACCGCACGAGATAGACGACATCGCTTGGGTCGCCTTCTTGGAACAGTGCCGCGCCTGCGGGATATTCTCTGGTCATCGCGTGATCTTACGCGTTGTTTGTATCGGTGCTCTGCAAGCGAGTGTGACCGAAATGACTCCGGGCATCAACCGATCACCGCCGGCGCACCGACCCCTAAGGACGGTTATTCGGCCGCGAGGGCGAGCGGCTTGGGCGTGGGCATCGCCGCCGGATTGATCTCGGCCAGCGGCTTGCCGAAATGTTTCTCGATCAGCGGGACGACCTTCCCGGCCAGCAATTCCATCGACTTCAGGGCGGTTGCGCTCGGCACGTCGCCGACCTGGAAATAGCAGTTGATGTGGCTCGGGCCGTAGAGCTCGATCTCGGCACAGAGTTTCTCCGCCACGGTATCCGCGTCGCCCGCGAGAATGTTCCGTTCCACCCGGTCCAGCGGCGGCTCGCCCTCGAACGCCGCCTCCTCGACCATATAGTCGTCGACCACGACCTCGCGCCGGCTGCGCAACGAGACCGCGATGCGCTGCTGATAGCGTGCGCCGTCGACATACCGTTCGACTTCCTTACGATCGTCGCTCACGCACATAAAGCGCAATACGCCGATTGGAACGCCGGCCGGGTCCTTGCCTTCCTCGCGGTAGCATTCTTCGATCTGATCGCGCAGATCCCGGATCTTCTTGGGGCTGCCGATACCGCCCGAAATGAACGGAATGTAGCCGTCGCGGGCGCATCGCCGATGGCTGTCCGGGTCCTTACCGGCGATCCAGATCGGCGGCCTCGGGTCCTGGACCGGCCGGATATTGATCGCCGTCTGCTTCTGCTGGAAATAGGTGCCGTCATAGCTGAAGTTCGGTTGCCGCAGTCCCAACTCGATCATGTCGAGCATCTCGTGGAACATCACCTTGTTGTTGGCGATGTCAGCGCCGAGCCGTTCGAATTCGTAATTCTGGTACCCGCTGCCCACACCAACATCGAGCCGCCCATCGGACAACGCGTCGACCATGGCGATTTCCGCGATCAGCCGTGCCGGTGTGTGAAGCGGCAGGATCACGACGGCGCTGCCGACCCGGATGCGCTTGGTCATCGCCGCGACATGGGCGCACATCATCAGCGGCGACGGCACCAGACTGTAGTTTGAAAAATGATGTTCCGCGAACCAGACCCGGCTGAAGCCTAGGTCCTCGGCGGCACGCGTATGATCCAGCGCCTCGTTGATCAGATCCTGCGAGGTCTTCGACCGGTCGCGGTGCTGCAACAGGTTGAACAGGCCGAAATCCATCCTTAGCCCCTATTCTCGTTCTCGGTCACCTGTATTCGAAAAAGCATAGATGCCGATTGGGCGCAAGTCGGCGCCCTAGCCCGCGGGACCTCACGACCGCAGGGTCATGATCCGCCTTCGGAACCCTCAATCGCGATCACCTGATTCCCCCGCTGCACGCGCACCAGGTGAATGCGCAACTCACCGAAGCCGGTATCCGCCGTAAACCGTACGGGCACGGGCGGCACTTTCACCATCGGGCTCGCGACCCAAAGCGTCGGCTCGGTCACCCGGCGGCGGGGTTCGTCATCCCGTTTTTTCCAGAACCCGGCGATCCGCTTGACTTGAAAGGTGCAACTCTGCGCCGCGCCGGCAAAGACGGAGGAATGAACCCGGGGCAGGACGGCCTGCCCGCCGCTCGACACCGCCATATCATAGCGGCGGCGTCCGTCGAACACGCGGAAGGCCCCTTCGCAACGCCCGCCCGCCGCCAACTTCATCAACATGGTCAACGTCGCGGAGAGCGGATCGATCGTGCCCTTAGTCAGCGGCGGCGGGACCGGATCGCGCTCGTCACCGTCGGGCCGGGGCGAAACGTCGAATTCCACCGGTGCCCCGCTGCCGAAGCTGTCGGGATAAGCAAGCCGGACTTTTCGCACCTCGCCACGCCATTGGCCGTCCACTTCGTGGCGGCGCGGCTCCAGCTTGCCGGCAGACAGCCCGCCTTCGGTGCGGGCTTCGCTTTGCCACTCGAAGAACCAGGAGGCGACACCCTGGCTCTTGGCGCGGGTGACGACCCGATACCGGTCACCCGACATCTCCAGGTCGGCCTCGGCCGACAGCACATAGAAGGGCCCGAGATAGGCGTCATAAGCCAGCCGCACCGGTTCCTCGGCCGCCTTCGCAGGCAACCCGGAAACCAGAGCCGCGAACAGCACCGCGGCCAGCGGAAACCGCCCGAAACTCTCTAACCTTCTCCTGTCCGAAACGCGGAGCATAGCCTAGACATACGACGTCCGCCCGGCAGGTCAAGCGCCCTCCCTTGACAGCCCGCAAAGCCGGGCGTAGATGTGCGGTCCGCTTCTTTACGGCGGGCGCGTAGCTCAGCGGGAGAGCACCGTCTTCACACGGCGGGGGTCGCTGGTTCAATCCCAGCCGCGCCCACCATCCCTTGAATAGGCTCTTCAGCCTTCCCCGAAAATTTCGTACAGGATTTTGCCCTTGCTCTGGCGGTTCTTAAGGACGCCGAGGGCGTCGGCGGCTTGTTCCAGTTGAAATATCCGGTCGACGGTGACGTCGACGCTGCCCTCCTGCAACCACCGCAGCAGATCGTCGGCCCGGGCCTGGTAGGCTTCTTCCGTGGGCACGTAATGCTGCATGTGGGGCCGGGTGATAAAGACGGAGCCGGCTTCGGCGAGTTCCAGCAAATCGAAATTCTCGACCTTTCCCGAGGCATGACCGTAGAGGATGCAATAGCCGCGCAGGCGGAGCGAGTTCAGCGACTGGATCAGCGTGTCCTTGCCGACTGAGTCGTAAACGACATCAACGCCGGCCCCGTCGGTGAGCCGCATCACTTCGTCGCGAAAATCGACCTTCGTGTACTCGATGACATGGTCGGCGCCGCGTTGCTTCGCGATGTCGACCTTGTCCGCACTGCCCACGGTCGCGAACACCTCGGCTCCCTGGTTCTTGGCGAGTTGGACGAGGATTTGTCCGACCCCGCCCGCCGCCGCATGGACCAGACATGTACTGCCGGATTCCAAGGGATAGGCGTCGAAAGCCAGATAATGCGCCGTGATGCCATGCGTCATCACCGACATCCCCTTTTGGAACGAGACGTCATCGGGCAACCTGGTGGCACGTATCGCCGGGATGGCGACATAGTCCGCCTGCGCCCCATGGACCCGGCTGTAGGCAATCCGGTCGCCCACCGCGACGCGGGTCACGCCCTTGCCGACCGCTTCGACCCAACCGCAACCTTCCCCGCCGAGACGGTAGGGAAGCGGCGTGGGATAGGTGGGCGAGTCTTTGTAGTCGCCTCGGGAGCGATAGATGTCGGTAAAGTTCACGCCCGCATAGGCGTTCTTCACCAGCACCTCGCCGTCCTCCGCTTCCGGCATCGGGACGTCGCGGACCTTCAGCTTATCCAGACCGCCGAATTCTTCCACCTCCAACGCGCGCATGTTTTTCCTCCCTTGCCGATCGCCTTCTTGCTTTTACGGCTGCGTTTCCAAAAAGGAGCCTCGCGGTTTTTCAAGCGTCCGTCAAAACGTCCCCGCCTCGTCGAGGAAAGCATCGATCAGGCGGATGCGCGCCGACGACCGCAGCCAGATCACGCCGGTCTTGCGCGCATAGGTCATGCCGCCCACCTGGGTCTTTCTGATCGCCAGATCTTCGGGCCAGGGCGGCGCCCAGTCGGGGACGAGGGATACGCCGAGTCCTTCGTGGACCATCACGGCGATGGCGTCGAGCGCATCCAGTTCGAACCGAATGGCGGGGTTTAACCCAGCGTCCCGCAAGTAAACGTCGGCGGGCTGCCTGCCCCACCGGCCTTGACTGAACCGGATATAGGGGTTCTTGCGCAGCATCGTCTTCACCGTCTGCCGCGGCGCGTCCGACGACGTGAGCAGAACCAACGGCTCGCGCCGCAGATCGCGCCAGCCGCAGGCTTTCGGCATGGCAAAGCTGGGCTCGGCGATGATCGCGGCATCGAGCTGCTGTTCCAGCACCGCCCGGTACAACGCACCCGAATGACCGCGCGTGATCTGAAAATCAAGATTCGAATGTTTGCCGCTGAGCCGCTGCAGGATACCAGGCAGCATCCCCGCAATCGCGGTCGAACTCGCGCCGATCCGTATTTCGCCGGACGGTTCGTCCACGGCAGCGAGGGCTTGCAGGTCCGAGACCTGTTTCACGAAGTCCCGCGCGCGATCCAGGATCGCCCAACCGGCCTTCGTCGGCTGTACGGTGCGCCCAGACCGGGAAATCAGGGCCGCGCCGATGTCGTTTTCCAGCGCCCGGATGCGCTGCGCCACCGCCGCGGGCGTTAGGTTCAGCACCTGTGCCGCCTGCGCGATCGAGCCGCGATCGACGACGACGATGAAACTCTCCAGGAACCGGGTATCCATGAAAATATAAAAACTTATTTTTGAATAAAGAAAAACATATTTTTCCTAACTTCCTTCGCCACCTATCATCGCATCGGATCAAACGACAGGACGACAGGAGGGAGTTCATGGATATCGTGGTTCTACCCGGCGACGGGATCGGCGAAGAAATCATCCAGGCGGGCATGACCGTGCTGGAAGCGGTCGACACGATATCGCCGCTGGGATTGACCTATCAGGTCGAAGAGATCGGATTTGCGTCCTACGACAAGACCGGCACGACCCTGCCCGATCGCGTGCTGGACCGCTGCCGCACCAGCGACGGCATCATCCTGGGCCCGGTCTCGCATATGGACTATCCCGACCGCGACAAAGGCGGCGTCAACGTCTCGGCGGTCGTGCGCGTCGCCCTCGATCTCTACGCCAACGTCCGGCCCGCACGCACACGCAAGAGCCTGCCCAATAAGGTCGGCGATTTCGATCTGGTCATCATGCGGGAAGCGACCGAAGGGTTCTATCCCGACCGCAACATGTTCGCCGGCAAGGGCGAATTCATGCCGACCGAGGACGTGGTGATCTCGATGCGCAAGCTGACGCGCGGCGGCTGTAACCGGATCGCACGGCGGGCCTTCGAGCTCGCCATGACGCGCCGAAAGAAGGTCACGGCGATCCACAAAGCGAACAATTTCATAATGTCCGACGGGCTGTTCCTGGAAGAGGTCCGAAAAGTCGCCCGCGACTTCCCCGAGGTCGAGGTCGAAGAGATGATCATCGACGCGTCCGCCGCGATCCTCGTGCGCGACCCGGCCCGGTTCGACGTGATCTGCGCGACCAATTTTCACGCCGACATCCTGTCCGACCTGACGTCGGAACTGTCCGGCAGCCTTGGCCTCGCGGGATCGATCAACGCCGGCGAAACGCTCTGTTGCGCCCAAGCACAGCACGGCTCGGCGCCGGACATCGCGGGCCAAGACAAGGCAAACCCGACATCGATGATCCTGTCGATCGCGATGATGCTGGACTGGCTCGGCAACCGGCACGGCCGCGACGACATGATCGCCGCCGCCGCGCGTTTGGAGAGCGCAATCGATACCGTGTTGGCCGACCCGGCCAGCCGGACCGCGGATCTGGGTGGCAACCTGGGCACCCAAGCCTTCGCGAAGGTCGTGGCCGACGCGGTGGCAGGTTGACCGCTGGACCGGACATTAGAGCCCGACGACGCGACGCGGAGATGCAATCGTGAGAGCACGCAAGCGAATAGCCTTGGTGGCGCATGACTCGCGGAAGGCCGCCATGGCCTGCTGGACGGACCGAAACAAAGCAGTTTTGGCTCAGCATGACCTCTGGGCGACCGGCACGACCGGGGGCCTGATCGCCGAGCGCACCGGGCTCGACGTGACGCGCTTGATGAGTGGGCCGCAGGGCGGCGACCAGCAACTCGGCGCAATGATCGCCGAGGGGAAGATCGACCTGCTGATCTTCTTCACCGATCCGCTGGCGGCGCTGCCGCACGATGTCGACGTGAAGGCCTTGCTGCGCGTCTCGACGCTGCACGAGACGGTTATCGCTTGCAATCGGGCTACGTCGGATTTCATCCTGCAGTCGCCGTTGTTGAACCAACCCTACGACCCGGCCGACAATGGCGGCGCAGGATCAATCGAGGCACGACCATGAACGAACCGAATTTTCAGATTGCAGTGATTCGCGGCGACGGCATCGGCGTCGATGTGACCGATGCGACGCTGGCCGTGATCGATGCCGCGCGGGACCGGGTCGGCGGTTTTCGCCTGACCTATAACGATCTCATCGGCGGCGCGGCGTATTACCGGGAAAGCGGACAAGACATGGCGCCCGGCGCCGAAGATGCCGCCGGCAGGGCCGACGCGATCTTCCTGGGCGCCATCGGCCTGCCGGAAGTTCGCCATGGGGACGGGACGGAGATATCGCCGCACCTGCGCTTGCGGGAGATGTTCCAGCTCTACGCCGGCGTTCGCCCGGTCAAGGCGTATCCGAACATACCCTGCCGGCTCGCCGATCCACGGGCAGCGGACATCGATCTGATCATCCTGCGCGAATCCACCGAGGGACTGTTCTATACGGCCGCCGCGCATAACAGGAACCCGGTCGCCAACGACGACGAAGTGCAGGACGTTCTGCGGATCACCCGGCCGACGACGGAAAAGCTCCACGACTTCGCTTTCCGCCTCGCCCAGCAGCGAACGGCGAAAGGCCGTGGCGGCTCCCTCACCTGCGTCGATAAGGCCAACGTGTTCCGGTCGATGGCGTTCTTCCGGCAGATATTCGACGAACGCGCGGCGAACTTCCCGGATGTGGAGCGCCGCTACAACTATGTGGATGCGCAAGCGCTGGACCTGATCCGGCGGCCCTGGGAGTTCGACGTGCTGGTGATGGAGAACATGTTCGGCGACATCCTGTCCGATTTGGGCGGCGGCCTCGTCGGCGGCATGGGGATGGCGGCCTGCGGCGAGATCGGCGACGAACATGGGTTGTTCCAGCCGGCGCATGGCAGCGCACCGGACATCATGGGGCAAGACAAGGCGAACCCGCTGGCTGCGATTCTGAGCGGGGCCATGATGCTCGAATACCTGGCGCAAAAGTCCGACCAGCCGCAATTGACGGACGCCGCCGCCGTCATCGAGAACGCGGTCCAAACCGGCTTCGCGGAAAACCGGATCCGCCCCATGGAATTCGGCGGCGACATGGGCACGACCGCCGTGACCAACGAACTCCTCGACCTGATCCGATAGCGGCAATGGGAAAACCGACATGAGATACGGCAATCGCAACCGGACGGGATCATAGCCATGGCTGTTCTTCTCGGCGCCATCGCCGACGATTCGACCGGCGCGACCGACTTGGCCAACACCCTGGTCAAGGAAGGCATGCGCGCCGTTCAAACCATCGGCGTGCCGGACGATCATATCGATCTCGGCGATGCCGACGCGGTGGTTGTCGCGTTGAAGTCGCGGACGGCGCCGGTGAAGGACGCCGTCGACGCCTCGCGCGAGGCACTGACCTGGTTGCGGGGGTTGGGACCGCAGCAGTTCTTCTTTAAATACTGTTCCACCTTCGACTCGACACCGGCGGGCAATATCGGCCCGGTCGCCGATGCATTGCTGACGGTCCTGGACGCGGACTTCACCTTCCTGTGCCCGGCTTTCCCGGACAACGGCCGGGTCGTCCGCGATGGCCTGCTGTATGTGAACGGCGAGTTGCTGGAAAACTCACCGATGAAAGATCATCCGTTGACGCCGATGCGAGACTCGCGCGTCATCGAACTGATGCGGGTGCAGACGGACCGCAAAGTCGGTTTGATCAAACAGGCGACCGTATCCGACGGCCCGGCCGCCATCGCCGCGGCTGTCGACGCGCTGCGCCAGGACGGCATCACATACGGTGTGATCGATACCGACCGCAATTCGGACCTTCGCGCGATCGGCGCGGCCGCATCGGATCATGCGCTGGTCACCGGCGGGTCGGGGGCGGCGATGGGACTGCCCGACAACTTCCGCCGCGCCGGTCTGCTCGGCGACCCGGTTCCGGCGACGCTGCCGAGCGCGACCGGGCGCGCCGCCGTGTTGGCGGGCAGTTGCAGCCAGGCGACGCGGCGGCAGATCGCGGTGGCACAGAAGGCGTGGCCGCACCGCAAAATCGACGTCCACCGCATTGCATCCGGCGATCCGGTGGCGGACGAGATTCTCGACTGGGCCGCACGGCAGGATACATCAACGCCGGTTCTTGTCTTCGGCTCCGCCGACCCCGACGAGGTCGCCGCCATCCAGGCGCAGTACGGCGTGATCGAAGCGGGCGAGATGGTCGAAAAGGTGATCGGCGAGGTTGCGGCCGGTCTGGTTGCCCAGGGCGTCCGGCGCGTTGTGGTTGCCGGTGGCGAAACCGCCGGCGCGGTCGTCACGGCGCTCGGTGTCGAGGCGCTCCGCATTGGCCCCGAGATCGATACCGGCGTACCCTGGACCGAGGCTCTGGGGGGCTCGCGGATTGCGCTGGCGCTCAAGTCGGGAAATTTCGGCAGCGAGGATTTCTTCGCAAAAGCTTTGAGGATGCATCCATGACGGAGACGAAACTGCGGGATCGGATCGTCACGCTCGCCAAGTCGATCTACGACCGCGGCCTGACATTCGGATCGTCGGGCAACATCAGCGTCCGCGTCGAGGACGGCTGGCTGATGACGCCGACCGGATCGTCGATGGGCGAACTCGACCCGGCCCGTTTGTCGAAGCTGGGGCCGGATGGCTCCCACCTCTCCGGCGACAAGCCCACCAAGGAGACCTTCTTGCACGCCGCCATGTACGAACAGCGGCAGGATTGCGAAGCGGTGGTGCATCTGCATTCGACGCATTCGGTCGCGGTGAGCTGTCTCGACGGCATCGACCCGGCCAACGTGATGCCGCCGATCACGGCCTATTACGTGATGCGGATCGGCACGCTGCCGCTCGTGCCGTATTTCGCGCCGGGCGACCTCGACCTCGCCAAGGCGGTGCGCGAGATGGCGTCGGATCACCACGCGGTCCTGCTCGCGAACCACGGGCCGGTCGTTGCCGGCAAGTCTTTGGAAGACGCGGTCTACGCGACCGAGGAATTGGAAGAGACGGCGAAACTGTTTCTGTTGCTGCATCAACACAAGACGCGGTATCTCACACCCGAACAGGTCGCGGACCTGCACCGCCGTTTCCCCAACTAAGGATCGATCATGGCCGACAGACTTGGCATGGACCCTGCCCGCATCGAGCGGTTGCGCAGCCCCGACCGGTTGGAGTATTTCGACCCGGGCAAGATTTGGGACGAACTGAACCCGCCCTCTGACTGCACGGTGATCGATATCGGCACCGGCGTCGGCTTTGTCGCCTTGCCGCTCGCCGAACGCTATCCCGGCGCCACGGTCTATGGCTGCGATATCCTCGACGGCATGATCGAGCTTCTAACCGAAGACGCGGCCGCGCGCGGACTCGGCAACGTCCGCGGCATCGTCATGCAGGCGAACTCGATCTCCCTGGCGGACGACACCGCCGACATCATCGTTATGGCGCAGCTTCATCACGAGCTGGACGAACCGGCCCCGTTGCTCGCCGAGTGCAAACGGTTGCTGCGCCCGGGCGGGACGATCGCCATCGTGGATTGGGCCGACGCGGACAACGGCAAAAGCCCGCCCGTCGGACGGCGTGTCCCCGTGGCGCGCCTGCGGGACGAACTGACGGCCGCCGGTTTCACGGCGTTGGACCTGCACGATGTCTACGATTTTCACACGTTTATAACCGGTACGGCTTAACGGCCGGCTGGCCGAACGGTCAGCTTGGGTTATTAGACCAGAACGTCGACCAGATGGCCGCGGCAGCCGTCGCGTTGCGCTGCCCGAAGGGCCAAGGTGAAACGGGCGCTGTCCTCGCCAATCATGCGATGCGCGTCCATCCGGACGACGGCGGCGGGCGGCGCGACCTTACGGACCGCGCGCGACACCCGGGGTTTCGGCACCGGGACCGTTAACGCTTGGAACGGCGCAATACTTGTGCTGCGCATGGGGGGCCTCCTTCCCCGGCAGCGATTCATTATTCTTTTCCGCTGCTCTGACCCCATTTTGGCCGATCCGCAATGACACCCCTATCGTCCAAAAGGACGAGAGACCTCGTCCGAATGGGCTATGCGCGGTGATGGCGACGCCGTGGCGCAAAACCCGCGAAAACCGCCGAACTTATTTATTTTGCACAGGAAATATCCGGCCCCTACAATGCTCTGATCAAAAAATGAGCAGGGGCGGTGCCGATGCGGACTTTCGATACCCGGAAACCCTTGCAACTCGCATTGTTGGCCTGCCAGTTGCAGAGCAGGTCATGGCTTAGTCGATTACGGCAACTCGGGACGGCATGACTTCGTCATTTCGATAAATCGCCCCCGTTGCGTATCAGCGGCAACAAAAATCTGACAGGAGGGCTTCAAATGCTTTCACTACGAAAATTGGCCATCGCAGCCGCGGTAGCGAGCATCGCCGCCATGCCGGTTTCGGCGGCGGAATGGGTCATGTCCAGCGGCTATCCGGACAACAATTTCCACACGATGAACATCAAGAAATTCATCGACGAGGTGCAAACCAAGTCCGGCGGCAAATTGAAGATCACCCTGCATTCGAACGGCACGCTGATAAAATTGGATGCGACCAAGCGCGCGGTCCAATCCAATCAGATTCCCATCGGCGAAATCCGTCTCGGCGTCTACGGCAACGAGGACCCGATGTACATCCTCGCCGGCCTGCCCTTCATTGCTGGCACGTATGACGAGGCCTGGAAGCTGAAGGACGTCCAGAAGCCGTATTTCGACAAGCTGTTCGCCAAGAACGGCATGAAGATACTGTTCTATTCGCCCTGGCCCGGCCAAGGCTTCTACACCAAGTTTCCGGTGAAACAGACCGCGGACTTCAAAGGCAAGAAGCTGCGCATCTATTCGACGGCGACCAAGAAGATGGGCGAGATGCTCGGCTTCAACGCGACCATCCTGCCGTTCGCGGAAATCCCGCAAGCCTTCTCGACCGGCCTGATCGAGGCATTGTTCACGAGCCCGCAGACCGGCATCGACATCCAGGCTTGGGACAACACGTCGAACTTCACCTATGCCGGCGCGATCCTGTCGAAGAATGCGGTGATCGTGAACGCGCGCGCCTTCAAGAAGCTGCCCGCGGACGTGCAAAAGGTGGTCATGGACGCTGCCGCGACCGCCGAGAAGCGCGCGTGGGAAATGAGTAAGGAAACCACGGAGAAGCAAAAGGGCATCCTTACAAAGAACGGCATGAAAGTCGCCGACGCACCGGCCGGCCTCATCTCGGACATGAAGAATATTGGCAAGTCCATGATGGAAGACTGGAAGAAGACCGCCAGTCCTGAAGCCAAGGCCGTTCTCGCCGAATACCTGAAGTAAACGGTAGGGTTTACTCCAACCAACCGCCGGGGCAGTCGCGCTGATAGGTCAGCGCAATCGTCCCGGCGCGGCGAGGCGCTGGCATGCGATTATTCCTCGATCGGCTTTATCTGATCAGCGGTTATCTTGCGGCTTTCTTCCTGTTCGCAATCGGCGCCACGATCGTTTTGCAGATCATCGGGCGTTTCTTCGGCGTCGCCATCGACTCCACCGAACTGTCCGGGTTCTGCCTGGCCGCGAGCTCGTTCCTCGGGTTGGCCTACGCGCTCAAGGGCGGCACCCACGTACGGGTCAATTTGCTGATCCGGAACATTCGCGGCAAGGCGAAGAAAGCCATCGAGCTTTGGTGCTGCGGCGCGGGGGCGGTTGCGGTCGGGTATTTCGCCTACAACGCAATCCTGTTTGCTTACGAATCTTTTGAATTCGGCGACAAGAGCCCCGGCCTGATCGCCGCGCCCTTCTGGATCCCGCAATCCGGCATGGCTATCGGCGCGACGATCCTGACCATCGCGTTGATCGACGAGTTCGTCCGCGTCGCACAAGGGCGCGAGCCTGCCTACGAAGAAAATATCGATGCGGTTCTCGGCGACGAACCACCCCCCGAAGAATATAGAGCGTCATAGGACACCGCCGTGGGAACCGCCGTCACTTCGATCGTCCTCGTCGCCGTCATGTTTCTGTTTCTCGGGAGCGGCATCTGGGTCGCCGTCTCGCTTCTTGCCGTGGGCTATGTCGCCCTCGAATTCTTCACCCCCGCACCGGCCGGATCGCTCATGGCGTCCACTATTTGGGACGCGAGTTGGAACTGGGCGCTGACCGCCCTGCCCCTGTTCATCTGGATGGGGGAAATCCTGTTCCGGTCCCGCCTATCGGAAGACATGTTCAAAGGGCTTGCACCGTGGCTGAGTTGGCTGCCGGGCCGGCTGTTGCATGTGAACATCGTCGGCTGCGGCGTCATGGCGGCGGTCGCAGGATCGTCGGCCGTCACCTGCGCCACGGTCGGACGGATGAGCATCCCGGAACTGAAAAAACGCGGCTACGACGAAAAAATGTGCATCGGCACGTTGGCCGGGTCCGGCACGTTGGGCCTGCTGATCCCGCCGTCGATCATGTTGATCGTCTACGGCGTGGTGGCGCAGCAATCGATCGCGCGCATGTTCATCGCGGGCATCCTGCCGGGCATTCTGTTGGTGGCGATGTTCATGGGCTTCGTGATCGTCTGGTCGTGGATTTACCCGGACAAGACGCCGGCCAGCGACATCCGCATGACGTTGCGCGAGAAGATTTGGAGTTCCCGCCGGCTGATCCCGGTCATCTGCCTGATCATCGCCGTCATCGGGTCGATCTACGGCGGCATCGCAACGCCGACCGAGGCGGCGACCCTCGGCGTCATCGGCGCGCTTGTCCTGGCCGCGGTCAGCGGCAACCTGAATTGGGCGACCTTCGTCGACAGCCTGATGGGGGCGATGAAGACGAGCTGCATGATCGCGTTCATCCTGGTCGCTGCCGCCTTCCTGTCGATCGCGATGGGCTTTACCGGCCTGCCCCGTGCGCTCGCCGGATGGGTCAATGGGCTCGGCCTATCGGTGCCGGCACTGCTCTGCGTACTGACGATATTCTTCATCATCCTGGGGTGTTTTCTCGACGGCGTGTCGATGATGGTGCTGACCGCATCGGTCGTTCTGCCGATGGTGCAGAACGCCGGGATCGACCTGATCTGGTTCGGCATCTATATCGTGATCGTGGTCGAGATGGCGCAGATTACGCCACCGGTCGGATTCAATCTCTTCGTCTTGCAAGGGATGACCGGACGCGACATCGTCCAGGTGACAAAGGCGTCGATTCCTTTCTTCTGCGTCATGCTGGCCAGCATCGTCGTTCTCGCGGTGTTCCCCGAGATCGCGACCTTCCTGCCGAAATACATGGTGCAGCGGTAACGCCTAATCGGCGTCCGGCCAATCCGGCAGCCCGTTGAGCCGCCGCCAATGCCGCGCGATCTGTTCCCGCCGCGCGAACCACACGCCGCCCTTGTCATTCATGTGATCGAGCAGGGCTTCCAGTCCGCCGATCCGGCCGGGACGTCCGATCAGACGCAGATGCAATCCGACCGACATCATCTTCGGCGTGTCCTTCCCTTCGCGCCACAGGCAATCGAAGGCGTCGATGCAGTACCGCGCGAAATCGTGGCCATGCACGAAGCCCGCCCCGGGGTTGAACCGCATGTCGTTGGTATCGAACGCATACGGCAGCACCACATGCGGCCGCTCGGCGACGGATTCGATATACGGCAGATCGTCGTTATAGGCGTTGGAGTCGTATAGGAACCCGCCCTCCTCGACCAATAGGCGGCGGGTGTTCACCGATGTGGCCGACCGGGTGTGCCAGCCGAGCGGCCGCACGCCGGCGACATCGCGGATCGTCGCCACCGTATCGGCGATCACCTGACGTTCGTGGTCTTCCGCCATCCCCGAATGCGTTTCCCAGCGATAACTATGCGCCGATATCTCATGCCCCCGCCGCCGCATATCCTCGGCCAGCCACGGCGACCGCTTCAATGCGCGGGCGCAGCAGCTCATCGTCGCGGTGATGCTGCGCTCCTCGAGGACCCGCGCGATGCGCCAGTAGGCGGCGCGCGTGCCGTATTCGAAATGCGATTCCATGCAGAGGTCGGGAAGACCGGTGACCTCGTCGCTCGCCTTCGCCTCGTAGGTGCTTTCATTCCGCTCGTCGCCGTCGGAGACGCTGAGTTCCGCACCCTCCTCCACATTCACCACAAGCGAGACCGCCACCCGGGCGCCGTTCGGCCAGTCGGCTTGCGGCGGCGTTTCGCCGTATCCTTTGAAGTCGCGTGTGTCAGCCATGCCGCCGTCCTCCCTCGCGTTTCCTACGGTTCGCGGAACAACCGTCCCCACCCGGTAACCCGGGACGGGTCCGCGCCCGCCATCTTCATCGACTTCCATAAAGCGGTCGATACGGTGTCATAGACCGGCAGCCCCGTCTCCGCTTCCAGCTTATCGGCCAGTTGCGCGCTTTTCAGATTTGTCGAAAACGTCGTGATCGCCTGCGGCCCGGCTTCGGCGACATCGCGCACCATCTCCTCGATCACAGCTTCTTCGACTTCCGCGAAATCGAAATTCACCTCGATGTCGAGATGCCGTTCGGCGGCACAAACGATCCCGATTTTGGCGTAGTTGGCCACGATGGCTTCCTGCACGTCCTCACTATAAGGCGTAACCAGGCCAAGCCGCTCGACACCGTTAGCCTTCAGCACGTCGTTTAACGCCAGCACAGACGTGGTCGCAGGGATACCGGTTTCCGCGGTGATCTGCCGGCACAGTTCTTCGTCGGTGTCGAACCCGCGCCAGCCGGCCGACGTGCCGTTCCAGCAGATGACATGCACATGCGCCTCGGCAAGCATCCGGGCCGCGGCGAGCATCGGCTCAAGCTGGAACTGTCCCAGCCCGTATTCCGACAGTGAGATTTCCGTGACCTGGAACCGCCCGAAATGCGCGGTGATATCCGGCAAGCCGTGCAACATGGCCGCCGTCAACGGCTCCAACGCCGTGTTCGACGATGGCGTCAACATGCCGAGCCGCTTACGATCGGTCATGGATACGTGCCCCCGCCGCCGATCCTAAGCGACCGCCGCGCCATCGGTGCCGTCGGCTTCGATAAACCAATCGCAAATCTCGCTGCCGGTCACAAAGACCGTATCGTCACGCGCCAGCAGCAGGTCCAGCATCTTCTCCAGGTAATAGGCCCGGTGCGCCGGTCCGGTCAGATGGGGATGCAAGGCGAGCGTAAGGACTTTTGGATTACCGGCCATTTCGCGTTCGAAGACCGGCAACGTGGCCTCCAACCGCCGGAACATTTCGTCCGACCGGTGCTTTTCGACCGCGGTGATGGCGGAGTCGTTGAACTCCACGGTATAGGGCAAGCCGACCAGCGGTCCGTGCTTGGTCCGCATCCAGCATGGCAGGTCGTCGACGAAGAAATCCGCCAGCCAATCGATACCCTGCGCCTTCAGCACATCCGGCGTGTCGAAGGTCTCGCCGATGCCCGGGCCGAGCCAGCCGCGCACTTTCTCCCCGGTAAAGGATTCCAGCCGCTCAAGACATTGCTGGATCACGGCCGTCTCGTCGTCCTCCCGCAGGAGCGACCGTTGGATCCAGCCATGGCCGACGAATTCCCATCCCGCCTTGAGCATTGCTTCCGACGCGCTGGCATAGATGTCGCAACAATAGGCGTTGATGAAGGCGCTGGCCTTGATCCCGCGATCCGACAGGATGCCGAGGATCCGCGGTACGCCCACTCGGACGCCATACTCCGCCCAAGCGAAATTGCCGACGTCGGGTACGGGCGACTGCCCATGCGGCGCTGGCATCACCGTCCGCGGCATCGCCTGGTCGAACGGCCAGTACTCGACATTCAACACCACATGCACGATCAGGGATTTTTCCTTCAACGGCGCGAGCGGCTTGCGCTCGGTCATCATCTCGAACGGGATGCGCGGATTGGACTCAGGCATGACGGCGTTCCTATTGATTTGTTTGGTTGCCGGCCGGCAACGGTGGCCTTCGGATACCGGGGATGCAATTGCCGTGACAGTCGCTGCACAGCGGCTACGATGATCCCGCACTGGCCCGCGTATTGCTAGTTCCTATCGAGGATGGCCGGGCAACCGCCAGCATATCAAGAGGAAACGCCGTGTCGGAAATCGACGTCGCCCGAAATATATTCGACGAGATGCGCGAAAAAACGGCAGACCCGCCGGGCGTGACGCGCAAATCCTACGGCGACGGCGAGAACATCGCCCACGGATTGGTGGCGGATGTCGCACGCGACCTGGAACTCGAGATCGCCCACGACTATGCCGGCAATCAATACATGACCTTGCCTGGCACGGACCGAGATGCGCCGTCGATCATGATCGGCTCGCACATGGATTCGGTGCCCCACGGCGGCAACTACGACGGCGCCGCCGGCGTCATCATGGGCATGTCGGCCCTGCATCGGTTGTGCAGCGACGGCTGGACACCGGCACAGGACATCACCGTGATGGCGATCCGCGCGGAGGAGCTGGTTTGGTTCCCGACACCGTATGCCGGCAGCCGGATGGCCTTCGGTCTGCTGCCCGCATCGGACTACGACGATCTCAAACGGTCGGATACGGGGCGCAGCCTCGCCGATCACATCAACGACCTCGGCTTCGACGCCGACGCGCTCAAGGCCGGGAAAGCCTATCTCGACGGCTTCAAGATCCGTTGCTACATCGAACCGCATATCGAGCAGGGACCGGCCTTGTTCGAAGCCGGATTGCCCGTCGGGATCGTGACCGGTATCCGCGGTAATCTGCGCTATCGCTTTTGCCGGGTCGACGGCAACTACAGCCATGCCGGAGCGGTGCCGCGCGCCTTCCGGCACGACGCCGTGTTCGCAGCCATCGAGTTCGGGCGCGTGCTGGAAGAGCATTGGAACCAACGCGATGCGGACGGCGTCGACTTCGTTTGCACCATGGGCGAGTTCCACACAAATCCGACCCACCACGCGATGACCAAGATTTCCGGCGAGCTGCGCTTCACGATGGACATCCGCAGCCTGGACAACGATGTGCTATTGGAAACGGACGCCTACCTGCGCGAGCAGGCCGCGCGAATCAGCAAAGAGCGCGGCGTGTCCATCGACCTCGGCGAGTTCACCAACGCCAAGCCCGGCATCATGGACGCGGACCTGCGCGCCATCCTTCAGGATCAGGTCGAAAAGTTGAATATCCCGGCGATGAAACTATCCAGTGGCGCCGGCCATGATTGCGCCACCTTCGCCAACGAGGGCGTGCCCACGGCGATGATCTTCATCCGCAACGACAAGGGCAGCCATAACGCGGATGAGGCGATGGAGATCGAAGACTTCGCCGAAGCGACCCGATTGCTCGTCGCCTTCCTGAAAGAGCTCGGTTGACCCCCGCGGCCTAGCGGTAAACGTAGATCGGGCTGGTCCAGGCGATCGTGCCGTCTTCCTGTGTTAGGCGAATGAAGACCGGATTGTCGCCGCTGTCCTTCAGGTCGATCTTGCGCGAGAACGTCATCGTCCGGTGCGGATTTTCCGATGGCATCCGGAACAGCTTGAGGAAGCGCGGCAGGACATCACTGTTGTCGCAGACCTCATCCTCGTAACCGATCTCTTCCAACGGGACACCGCATTTGATCAGCGGCGTCTCCAACTTCAGCGTACCGCCATAGGCATCCTCGACCCACATGTCGAAACCGCCGATGTTGCCGGTGGTCAGCGCGCGCCACTCCAGGCCCGCATCGCCGACACGATCGAGTGTCTTGTCCCGATTGAAAAAGTTGATCGGCCGCGCATCGACGATCTTGTTGTCCGATAGATGCGCGGTTCCGTCCCAAATCACTTGGCGGAAACGACCGCGATATTCCGCGCCTTCCCAGACCACGCGGATGCGGTTGCCCAACTCGTCCTGCGTATACGGGCGGATCGTCTCCACATGGTCGAGGCCGTTGAAGATGTCGACCCGCTCGATCGGGGCGGCGGCCAGAATATCGACATTGATCTCCGCATCGCCGGACGGCAGGTGAACGATATCGCCCATCATGGCGGTTTGCGTGGCATGGCCCTCCGCCGGGCCGAGCGCCGGATCGTCGTGATAGAGCGTTGCCTCGGCCGAGAAACGCGCCTGAACGTCGATCACCATACGCCCGCCATGACCGCCCGTGCTGCAATAATGCCGCCGTTTACGCAGGCAATCCAACACCGATTCACGGGTCAGTTCCTCGGTCAGAAGACAGGTCAGCCCGCCGACCGCGCCGAACAGCGACGCGCCCGGATAGCTTGCGCCCGGCCGGCCCTTATGGCCGTCGGAGTTCGCGACGATGCCGACCCGATAGCCCATCTCGAACGCATCCTGCACAAGCCATTCGAAAGTGCCCCAGGAGGAATGAATCTCCATCGATTTCTCGATCCGTCCGTCATGCGCCAGCTTCACATCCGCGTAGCGCCCGCCGCAATGCGCGTAGGCGACGACATCGGTTTCATTGTTTTCGATGAAAGCCTCGAACAATTCGGACGCGCGGTTGCAGTCGGTCCCGATATCGCTCTTGTCCGGGATCAGGGCATGAGACGAGCGGCGTATTTGCCGATCCTCGTCCGGAAAGAATATGTTGCGATCCCCGCCGAGCCCGGTGTTGCCCGACCATTCGTACCCGGGCAGTGTCACGAAATGACCGTCCTCGTTGGCCTCGGCCGTTACCTTGTTCAGGTCGTCCCAAAACCCTGTCGTGATCTGAAAGTCGTTCCCTTGATGACCGGCGGCATCGACAAACGCCTTGTTGCGCGCGAAATCGAAAAACTGCCGGGCGCTGTTGGTGCCGATCGTTTCCTCCGACTGCCCGTGCATATCGGCCCAGAACGGAATCAGGTCGGCGGCGTCCACCACGCGCAACGGGTTTGCCTCGGCGACGGTCTTCCCGTCCGCATCGACCAACTCAATCCGGACATCCCCCGCCTCGGCAACCGAAAGATCGGGAAGCTCGACCGCGAACTCGCCGGGCTTGAAGGTCACGTTGTCGGGAAGGTTTGCGACGGCGGCGTTTGCCCGCAGTTGAAGCGTCGCGTCGCACTGATCCGACGGATTGCCCCACAAGTCCTCGCCGCGCAGCTTCAGCGAGAAAGACTCGCCCACACGGCGCAGGGTCGGCATGACCGCAACATAGCTTTCCGGCTTGCCGGCAACGACGCTGATTGTCGGTTGCTCCGGCAGCGGCTGGTAGTTGTAGGTCGCGATCGGGTCGACCAGGACCCGGAATTCGAAGGTATCCTCGCAGAATGTCTGCAGCCGCATCCCCGGCGAGCCGCCATCGGTCACGCCAAAGCGGACGGTGATGGTATCGCCTTCGCGCAGGAACCCGTTCACGACCTTGATGTAGAGCGTGCGGTCCCAGGGCCGGACATTACCCTTGGGATCATAGTGATACTGGAGCACCGCATTGTTCGATGCTTCGACCGTGGTGTAGTTCGGCCGTTTCGGATCTTCGAACTGCGGCCGTGTCTGATCGGAGGCGAACCGGAAACAAATCCGCAGCGAACCGCTGTCGTCGATGCCGAATTTGCCGGCAGTGTAGGTCAGCGTGAACGTGGTATGCGACCCTGCTTCGAAGGAACCGTTGGGGCTGAGGGTGACCGAACCGAGTTCATTTTCGGCAATCGGGTCGCGGATCGTGCCGCTGGTTACCGCGGCACCCGGTGCAGCGGATGCATCGTCGGGACTTCCCATCGGTTGCTCGGACATGGCGCTTGCCCCTTCCGTCGTTTTTGATTTTGTCGAGGCATATCAATTCGCACAATCGCGCCGGACCGGCAACAAACCAGGGCGCGCAAAACCCACAGGGGCTACGATTTAGCGTTCGGCCATCTCGATTGATTGGGTGTCGGCGGCTGAAAACCGTGTCAGTCGGCAGCCTGATCTTCAACGGGGCGAGGAAGCCGGACGGTTACGATGGTTCCGCACCCGGCAGGGGTGGTCACCGAGAGAAGGCCACCAAGATGCCGCGCCATCGCATCCGCGGCGGTAAGCCGAAGACCGATTCCATTCCACCGTGCGTGATCCAACGGCTCATCGGCGCTACCGGGCCGATCGAAGGGGTTCATCAGGGATCCGACATCCGCCTCGCTGGGTCCGGGACCATTGTCCTCGACAGCGATTTCAACGTAACCGTCGTGGTTCCGTCCCGAGACGCGGACCGTGCAATCCGGTGGCGCCAAGCGGCATGCATCGCCCAGGATATTCATGAAAATCTGGCGGCATGTCCGCTCATCGGCATAGACCGGGCTCAGATCGTCCGGCAATTCCAGAACCAACGTCGGTCCGCTATTCGCCCCGTCGTCCCAAACGGCGGCGTTGCACTCCCGGATAATCGCAGTGATGTCGATGACGCTGGGCTCGACCGAGTACTTGCCAACGTCGATACGCGAAATGTCGAGGGCGTTGTTCACCAACGCCAAGAGATGTTGCGCCGCATCCCGGATCGACTCTTTCTCTCGCCGGATGTCCCGCGACGCGTTCGGTTCATCGGACAATTGCTCTACAACGCCCATGATGGCGGTCAGCGGGTCGCGCAGCTCATGGGTCAGGTTCGCCAAGAAAGTCGACTTGGCGCGGTTTTCTTCCGTCGCGCGGGTCAGCGCCGCTTCACGTTCCATCTCGTTCCGCTTCTGCGCCGTAACGTCGGCGTGGATGAGGACGGTGCCGCCATCGGCCGTTCGGCGTTCGGTAATCTGGACCCAGCGGCCGTCCGCTCGTTTGGATTCGCGCATACCGGGGTCGTTTCGATGCTGCTCCATCCGCGCCCGGATCCATTCTTCTTCGCGACCGATCGCATCCGGCACGGTCCCCGAGAAAACGAGATCGCGCAACCGGTCCTCGAACTTCATCCCCGGCTCGGTCAGGATATTGCACCATGGCATTTTGGTTCGCGTGGCGCTGTTGCAGAGGACGATACGGTCCTCCGCATCGCAAAGGATAAAGCTTTCGGGTAGCGCTTCGATGGCGTCGAGCATGCGTTGATGTGCCTGCGAGGCCGTTTCTTCCGCGACTACGGTCTCGGTAATATCGCGCGCCGTACCGCGATATCCCGTGAAAACGTCGTTCGGCCCGAAAACCGGGAACCCGCTGATGCTGACGTGGACGCGTCCGCCGTCATTCTTGTTCAGGCTACGGTACCCAATCACCTGACCGGCATCGTTGAAATCGGTATTGCCACTGACGCGATAGTGGTTTTCTTGTTGCGCCGGGGGCAAGAAGGAAAACCTGAAATCCCGAAACGGCCGATGCGCGAGAAGGTCCGCACGGTGCGCCGCCCAAGCAGAATCGGTTTCGGGATCGACGCCGGCCAATTCCCAATGCGTCATTCCCTCAATATTGTTTAGAAAATCGGCCGATCTCGCATTGTGGCGAATGTTCGATATGAGACGGAATTGATCGTTAGTTTCCCAAATCCAATCGGAGCCGATTTGAGCAAGCTTGCGATAGGTGAGTTCGGACTCCCGGAGTTCATCGCGTTTCGGCGAAGCGCATGGCGCTTCAGCCGGCAGCATGCCGGCACCGGTGGCGTCGAAGTCCGGTGCCCGCGCCGCTCCGTTCGTGGAATTTGACTGAGTGCCAGACCGCGATCCAGCGGTTGAACCCGGCTTTTCCGACTGAGCCATGGTGTCCGTTCATAATGACTGATGGCCGGTGGTCCAGCCTACCCAGAGGGTGACGCCGGCAGGTTTAATTTCCGTTAATTCAACAAGTTAATCCCGGTCGCCATTCGAACAGACAGTTTGATTTGGCTTGCTCGGATCAAAAACATGCGCGGTAAACTATTGAAAATAAATTGTTATTCTCATCGCGCTGGAGTCGAGTGGTACAGTAATACGCGCCGGCTGCGAATTACCGCATACCCCGCAATACCATTTCTGGTTTAATACGCCGCATAATTTCTATCCGCTACTCGGCAAAATTCAAGTAGGTCCCGAGGATATATTTGGTGCCGGATACCGGCCGGACGCCGGTATGCGGG
Source organism: Alphaproteobacteria bacterium (assembly GCA_965228425.1). Lineage (GTDB taxonomy): Bacteria > Pseudomonadota > Alphaproteobacteria > UBA8366 > UBA8366 > JAJFJD01. Next base: position 4,454,467 of record OZ245815.1, read on the forward strand.
TACATCCAAAACGGCGGAAACATCAGCATGCGGCCCTTTTTCGGTTTCACCCCGTAACCGAGGTCGTTGAAGTAGGTCTCGCCGCCCTCGTCCACATCGGTCAAATACCAAAACAGGACCAGGAACCGCTTTGCGTGATCGAGACAATCGATATCCACATGCGGATGGAACTGATCGCCCGGACCGGGCTGGTAGCGCTTGATCCGGTAGTCCTCGAGCTTGGCGCGCGACGGGAACCAAATCTGACCCTCCTCGGCATATCGCTCGGAGTACTGGGTCGTCGACGGAAGCAATTGGCTAAGCACGTCGCCCCAATGATCGAGCGATTGAATGTTCAATTCCGTCCAACTGGACCGCGCATCGACATCGGCCGTCCCGAGCGGCACGCCGCCCGGGCCCGAATGATTTGCGGTATCTTCCTCGAAACGGCGCACAATGTCGTCGCATAGGGCGTCGCTCAGCACCCCGTCATAGACGCGGACGAATTCACTTAAGTTTCTCTCCGCCAAAACGCCCTGCCGATACTGTTCCCTAGTGAAAACCACGGTGCCGCGATCCTAACTCTATAATTACCGCATCACCAGGGGCCGGACTTCCGCGAAGCAACACACCGTCGGATTCGTACCGGCAATATTCGCAAAAACGGAAGATTTTGCCTCGATCAATTCCAAATCTGAGCTGAAATAAAGTAATACGTTGTCATATTACTTAAATATACTTCAGCTATTGTTGTTGTTATTTCTGGATCGGTGGAGTCCAGGCTTATGGTGCATATGGAAGGCAGACTTGAAGACCGGCTTATCGGTGTCGCCGAACAGCTTCGGGCGATCGCCGACGAGGCTCGGTCGCAGGACGCAGCGGTATTCTTGGAATCGACCGCCGAACTGGTCGAAAAATTCGCGCGAAAATCGGGCGAATGACGCGGCTCGACCCTCCTGATTGCTTAGCCGGCAATCACACCCCGATCGGCGAAGGCCGTGATTTCCGGATCGGCGTACCCATGGGCGCTGAGGATTTCGCGCGTGTGCTGACCGATGCCGGGCGCCCGGGCGAGCGGTGCGCCATCCGCCAGCACCTGTAACCCCGGCACGTTCGGGACGGGAATACGCCCCATGCCCGGATGCTCCAACCACGAAATCAATCCGGTCGCTTCGACCTGCGGGTGTTTGAGGAAGTCGGCAAACTCGTTGACCCGCTCGTGCATGATGCGCGCCTCGGCAAGACCGGCGCAGAGCGTATCGCTGTCGATCTTGCCGCATGCCTCGTTCAGCAGAGGTACCAGAGCGGCCTCGTTCTCGATCCGCGCTGCGTTGTCGGCGAACCGCGGGTCCTCGGCCAAGGCCGGTTCGCCGATGATCTCGCAAAGGGCGGGAAACTCCTCTTCTTTATAAACCAGAATGAGCACCCATCCATCTTTCGTCGGAAAAAGGGCCGACGGCACGCGGCCCGGCACCATCTTGCCGCCGTCCATATAGTTCAGCAGCATGCGGATCGATTGGAAGCACCCGGCGGCCTGCATCAAATTCGCCTGGATGTGCCGTCCCTTCCGCGCGTCACGACGCGCATAGAGCGAGACCGCAACGGCCTGGAACGCATAGAGCGCCGTCGCCATGTCGCACACGATTACGCCGAACCGCTGTGGCACGCCGGTCGGCCCCTTGTTCACCGACATCAGGCCGGTAAAGGCCTGCAGCACCGGGTCCATTGCCGGCCGGTCGCGCATCGGACCGTCCTGCCCGAAACCGGAGATGGAGAGATAGAGGATGTCGGGGTTCGCGTCCGAAACCGCCTCGTAGCTGACGCCCAGCCGCGCCGCGACGCCCGGGCGGAACCCTTCGATGAACAGGTCCGCATCCTGCAACAAGCGATGCACGATATCTTTGCCGTCCTGCGTTTTCATGTCGAGCGCGATGCTGCGTTTCCCGAGATTCGCCGGAACCGAATAGGCGGAATGGCCGTCGTAGCTTCGGGAAATACGGCGGCCCCAATCACCTTCATGGGGCTCCACCTTTATGACATCCGCGCCGTATTGCGCCATCAACATGCCGGTATACGGCCCGGCAACGCCCTGGCTCAGGTCGACCACCTTCAGGCCCTTATACGGAGCGTCGTAACCCATCGGCATCTCCAAACTTTATGAAACTCGGCGGCGGGTTCTGCACGATGCCCGGCTCTCTGATAGACTGTCCCGACAACTTGTAGCATGAGCGAAAAGACGGCAAGCCGCCGCTCTGCTTGATACGAACAGCGGAACACCGCCGTTTTGCTTCATACGAACTGCGGAACACCGCCGTTCTGTTTAATTCGAACAACGGAAATCCGTTGTTCTGTGGGAGAAGAATCGTGGATCTGACATTCTCGGAACAGGATCGGGCTTTCCAGCAAGAAGTTCGGGATTTCATCCCCGACGGCCTGCCGGCCGACATTCAGGAAAAGATGAAGATGGGTCTCAAGATGCGGCGCGAGGACTACGTCCGCTGGATGCGGATTCTCGCGGGCAAGGGATGGCTCGTCCCGGAATGGCCGGAAGAGTATGGCGGCTCCCCGCTGACACCGGTCCAGCGCTACATCCTGACCGAGGAATTGACTCGGGCCTACGCCCCGTTGCTGATCAACCAAGGGGTCCGCATGGTCGGACCGGTCATCTATTCGTTCGGCACCGACGAGCAGAAGGAGAAATACCTCCCGCGGATCATCAACAGCGACGACATCTGGTGCCAAGGGTATTCGGAGCCCGGATCGGGATCGGACCTCGCCTCGCTGCAGACCCGGGCGGTCCGCGATGGCGACCACTACATCGTCAACGGCACCAAGACCTGGACCTCGCATGCGCATTTCGCCGACCGCATGTTCTGCCTCTGCCGTACCGACCCCGATGTCAAATTTCAGGAGGGCATTTCCTTCCTGCTGATCGACATGGACCAACCAGGGGTCGAGGTAAAGCCGATCATCATGATGGAAGGCACCCATCACGTGAACACGGTCTACCTGACCGACGTTAAAGTGCCGGTCGAAGACCTTGTCGGCGAGGAGAATAAGGGCTGGACCTACGCCAAATTCCTGCTGAGCCACGAGCGCATCGGCATCGCCAAGATCGGCTATTCGAAAGCGCAGCTCGGCAAACTGAAGGAGATCGCGGCGTTGCAACCGTCCGGCGGCGGCCGCCTGATCGACGATATGGATTTCGCGAGCAAGATCGCGCAATTGGAAATCGACCTGGACTCGCTGCAACACACGGAACTGCGCGCGGTCATGGCGACGGCGCGCGGCGACGCACCCGGCCCCGAAGCCAGCGTGCTGAAGATCAAGGGAACCGAAGTCGCCCAGTCGATCTCAAACCTGCTGATGCAGGCGGTCGACTATTACAGCGCGCCGTTCATCCCGGAAGCGATGGAAGCCGGCTGGAACGAAGCGCCGGTCGGTCCCGACTATTCGGCGTCCCTCGGCGCGAATTATTTCTCCACCCGCAAGGCGTCTATCGTCGGCGGGACCAACGAAATCCAACGCAATATTATCGCGAAGGGCGTGCTCGGCATGTAGACCATAGGCAGGAAAATTACGCCTGCCCGGCAATCCAGGATTGCACCGCGCGATCTCTTGACGACACCGCACAAGCATGGGCGATATAGGGGTTGTCGCACAGAAATCCCGCCCTACGGCGCACCATCAGACCCTGCTTGAGGAGACCCCCCTATGGACCTCCAATTTTCGGACACCGACCTCGAATTCCAGCAGACGGTCCGGAAGTTCCTAGAAGAGAATCTGCCGACCGATATCCGCGAAAAAGTGAAAGGCGGACTAGCGCTGGGCAAGGATGACTACGTCCGGTGGCAGACGATCCTGTACAAGCAAGGCTGGCTCGCGCCGGAATGGCCGAAGGAACACGGCGGCACCGACTGGAGCCCGGTCCAGCGCTACATCTTCAACGAGGAATCGGCCCGCGCCTACGCGCCGCGGCTGATCGCCTTCGGGCTCAAGATGGTCGGACCGGTGATCTACACATTCGGCAGCGACGAGCAGAAGCAGAAATACCTCCCTCGGATTCTGAACCAGGAGGACTTCTGGTGTCAGGGATATTCGGAGCCCGGCGCCGGCTCGGACCTCGCCTCGCTGCAGACTCGCGCGGTGCGCGACGGCGACCACTACATCGTCAACGGCACGAAGACCTGGACGACGATGGCGCAACACGCGGACATGATGTTCTGCCTATGCCGCACCGACCCCGACGTGAAATTCCAGGAAGGCATTTCCTTCCTGCTGATCGACATGCACCAGCCGGGGATCGAGGTGAGCCCGATCCGCACGCTGGACGGTGGCCAGGAAATCAACACGGTGTTCTTGACCGACGTGAAGGTTCCGGTCGCAGACCGGGTCGGCGAAGAGAACAAAGGCTGGACCTACGCCAAATTCCTGTTGGGCCATGAACGGTCGGGTATCGCCCGGATCGGCGCGTCCAAGGCGCAACTTGCCAAGCTGCTGGAGATCGCGGCCAAGGAACGCTGCGGTGACGGCCTGTTGATCGACGACGATGACTTCAAGCGCGACGTCGCCCAGGTCGAGATCGACTTGCACACGCTCGAATACACCGAATTGCGGGCGTTGATGTCGGCGGCAAAGGGCCAGTCCCCGGGTCCGGAAGCGAATGTCCTGAAAATCCGCGGCACCGAACTGCAACAGCGCATCGCACAGTTGTTGATGCAGACGCTGGGCTATTACGCGATGCCTTTCGTGCCCGAAGCCAAGGAATACGGCTACAACGAGGAACCGATCGGCCCCGACTACGCCGCCCCGCTGGCCTCGCATTATTTCAACATCCGCAAGGCGTCGATCTACGGCGGATCGAACGAGATTCAACGCAACATCATTGCCAAGATGGTTCTTGGCCTCTGAGGGGACGCACGACAGATCATGGATTTCTCACTCAACGAAGAACAACAACTGTTGAAAGACAGCGTCGACCGTTTCGTCCGCGAAAATTATGAACTGAGCCAACGGCGGGAGCTGGTGGCGAGCAAGGACGGCTTCAGCCGCGACCATTGGGCGACCATGGCCGAACTCGGATGGCTGGGCGCGACACTGCCCGAGGAATACGGCGGCATCGGCGGTGGCCCCGTCGAGGCCATGGTGCTGATGGAAGGGTTCGGGCGCGGCCTCGTCGTCGAGCCCTATTACGCGACCGCCGTAATGGGCGGAAACCTGATCCTGCAGGGCGGCAGCGACGAGCAGAAATCGGCGCTCCTCCCCGACCTCGCCGAAGGCAAACTGATGCTCGCCTTTGGCTATGCGGAGCGCCAGGCGCGCTACGACCTGTTCGACGTGGAAAGCACGGCAAAGAAAAGCGGCAGCGGCTATATCCTGAACGGCCACAAGGGCGTCGTGATTCACGGCGGCTCGGCGGACAAGATCATCGTCTCCGCGCGAACCGGCGGCGCCGCCCGCGACACGGACGGCATCACGCTGTTCATCGTCGACGCCGACGCCAACGGCGTATCCGTGCGCGACTACCAGACCATCGACGGATTGCGCGCCGCCGAAGTCGGCCTCGAGAATGTCGAGGTCGGCGGCGATGCGGTGCTCGGCGAGGTCGACGGCGGCCTTGCGCTGATGAACGACGTGGCGCGCCGCAGCATGGCGGCGCTGTCGGCGGAAGCGGTCGGCATAATGGACACGATGCAGGCCCTGACCAACGACTACTTGCAGACGCGCGAACAGTTCGGCCGCCCGATCGGCAAGTTTCAGGTGCTGCAGCACCGCATGGTCGACATCCTGATCGGATGCGAGGAGTCCCGCTCCAGCATGCTGGTCGCGACCCTGCGCCTGGACGACGAGGATGAGGCCCGGCGCGAAAAAGCAGTGTCGGCAGCCAAGGTCAAGATCGGCCAATCCGGCAAGTTCATCGGTGAAAATTCGATCCAGCTGCACGGCGGCATGGGCATGACCGACGAAATGCAGATCGGCCATTACTTCAAGCGCCTCGCCATGATCGACGTGATGTTCGGCGACCACAACTACCACCTGAAGCGCTACGTGACGCTGTAGAGCTTACGCCGCCTCGGCCAGCGCCTTATAGGCGGCGAGCAACGCAGGCGATGCGTTGTAGATCGGCGTGTGGCCGCGCAGCAGGACCTGCGTGCTGCGTTCGTAGGCGGCGCTCGGCATTGAGATTTCGCCGTCCCGCATCGATCCGGTGATCGTCGCCTTCAGGAGGCCCGCCGGATTCGCCATGCGGATCATGTGATCCTCCTCGCCCGGTCCCAGCGCGCTGGCGTTCTGGACGATCGCATTCGCGACCGTGCCGGGGATGAGACACCCCGCCGCCAGACACGCGCCGCCGGTAACCGCCAGCGATTTATGCCCCGCCTGCGGCGTGAAATAGCGGACGCGAATGTTGGCGCTGCGTTCGGCCTCCACGTCGGACGGCTCGGCGACGATGCAGATTTTCGGGATGGTCTCGCTCGCCGCCAACTGCGCCTCGGTCATCGGGCTGCCGTCGGTATTCTTCAAGCCCATCTTCTGCCCGCCCTCGACCCATATCTTCTGCAGGCGCGATTTGAACGCCGCGTCGGCATCGAGGGCATCGGGCGTTTCCGACGCGGTCTTGCCGAGGTCGCCCGCGCGGACGATCACCATCGGCACCGCCAGATCGACGCAGGAAACCTCGATGCCGTCGACGGTGTCGATGGGGTTCCCCGTGGGCAGCAGTTTACCGGTCTTGGCGCCGACCGGCTCCAGCAGCGCGAGCTGCACGCCGGGCCATTGTCCCATCACACCGGGAATTTCCGTCTCGGCGGTCATCGGCGCACCCGGTTCCGGCACGTCGACCAGGGCATGCGCGACCACGCCGGTATTCGTGTTGTGGATGCGCACCCGGTTCGTGCCGGGATCCAGCGACAGCAGCCCCACTTCGCCGGCGAAGACCGGCAGCGCCGCGGACATGTTGCCGCAATTGACGCTCCAGTCGATCGCCGCCTTGTCCGGGGCGAGTTGGGCCAGGGTGCTGTCGATCTCCGCGTCGTCGCGGTCCGACCGGGCGACGATGAAGACCTTGCAGCTTTGCGGAATGCCGCGGCCGAGCCCGGTGATCTGCCGGTTGCCCGCCACCTCGCCGTCCAACGGCACGCCCATGACGCGCCGGATCACCTCTTCGCGCAGCGCCAGGTCGGCCGGCAAATGCTTCTCGTACAGCACGATCCCCGTCGAGGTCCCGCCCCGCATGTGATAGACGGGAACCTCCAACACGCCGCCGAGAAACCGGGGCGCAAGACCTAGAAAATGAACGTCTTTCGAGGCGCTATCGGATGGCATAGGGGCATTCTCCGGCTGTTGACGGCGCGCAGTGTCGCAAAACCGCGCGATTTTGGGAATCGGATTTTGGATTCGCCCAAATTGGACCTCCCGCGGCGAAACCAGTACTCTCGGATACGCCTGTTCGCCAGGCGCTCCGCGCTTCGCCGTTCGACATGATCCGTCGCGAAAGCCGGGGCATGATCCCATTGAGGGCGTCATTGCAAGACGCCGATAAAAGCGAGAGCCCGGGAACAGTGCGGTTCGCGCTGCTCGGTCCGGCTCGACACGAGGGAGGATAATCATGGCCGACGCACCTGCATGGCAGGGCGAGCTGTACGACTTGCTGCGGCGACACGATGTTTCGCAGTTCGCCTATGTCCCCGATGCGGGACACAAGACCCTGATCAACCGGTCGATCGAGGACGCGGATGTGCATTCCGTCTCGCTGACCACCGAGGAGGAAGGCGTGGCCCTGTTGGCCGGCGCGCATCTCGGCGGTGCCCGCGGCGTGCTGCTGGTGCAGAGCAGCGGCATCGGCAACTGCGTCAACTTCTTTTCCCTTATCAAGCATGGCCGTTTCCCGTTCCTCACCCTGGTCAGCATGCGGGGCGATTTCGGCGAGGGGAACCCCTGGCAGATCGCCATGGGCGAAGCGACGCAGCCCGTGCTCGAGGCGAGCGGCATCCGATGCCTGCGCGCCGAAACCGAGGACGAGGTGATCAAGGTCGCGGACGCGGCCTGCACCATGGTCTACCAATCCGAACATGCGGTTGCCGTCCTGCTGACGCAGAAGCTTCTCGGCGCCAAAGCATTCTCGACGGAGTAGGATTCATCATGTCCAGCAAACCAAATCTTCGCACCGGCCCCGACGAGAACGTCACCAAGGGCCAGTTGGAACGCCGCGATGCCGTCAAGAAATTGCTCGGCGACGATTCGGACGACGTCCTGTACGTCACCGGCCTCGCCGGCACGAAAGACGACATCCTGGCCACCTTCGGCGATGTCCCGCGGGCCTTCACGCTGAGCGGCGCCATGGGAGCCGCGGCGGCCATGGGACTTGGCCTCGCGCTCGCGCAACCGGATCGGCGCGTCGTGGTCCTGACCGGCGACGGCGAGTTGCTGATGAATGTCGGCACGCTCGCCACGATCGGCGTCATGAACCCGCCGAACCTCAGCGTCGTTTGCATCGACAACGGGCATTACGGCGAAACCGGCTGGCAGGAAGGCCACACCGCGCGCGGCGTCGATATCGCCAAAATGGCCGAAGGCGGCGCGATCAAGAACGTCCGGACCGTGACCGAGGACTCGCAGATCGCGGAAGCCGCCAAGATGCTGCGGGAATCGAACGGAACATCCTTCGTTCTGGTAAAGGTCGCCCCGACCGACGCGCCGAAGATCTTCCGGTCGCGCGATGCATCCTGGATCAAGGGCAAATTCCGCGAGGCGTTGCTCGGCAAAAACTAAACCGTCTGTCGGCGGGGAGACAATGAAAAGCCCGGTGTTTTGTCATGCCGGGCTTTTCGGGATTCCGGCCGCTAGGTCGACGCGGTATCGTCGCCCGAATCCGCGCCGGCCCGCGGCGCCATCGCGGCGAGGAAGAGACAAACGCAGAGAAGCTGCGCGCTGATCCACCAGCTTTGCCATGCGCTGAAACTCAGCTGCCCGATCACGAAGACTGCAACAAGCGCGCCGCCCCCGGCCGCAAGCGGCGGCCCTTCGGGGAAGCGGCGGAGAAGCGCCAAGCAGCACAGCGCGAACAACAGCGCGTAGAGCAAAATACCCGGCATGCCGAGCTCGACCCGCATCTGTTGGGAAGCGTTGTGCGGATGCAACGGCAGCAATTCGACCGTCGCGGTCGGCTGATAGGACATCACGCCGACGATGTCCGAATAGTCCGGCTCAGTCCGCGCATCCTTCTTTCCGCCGGGCAGAAGCCGGGATGAATGCAGGCCCCAGCCCAAGACGGGATGCTCGTCTATCCGTTCGTTCACGAATCGCATGACCACAAGACGATGTGCGGCCGAGACGTGGATTTCTTGGTTGCGCTCGCGCAGCAGCGACGGCAGGTCAAGCGCCGTGACAATCCCGGGCAACAATACGAAAGCGGCCGGAAGCACGACCGCCAGTCCCCGCAACGCCGGACGCCCCCAACGCCATGCCAGCAGGAACACCGGCACCCCGATACAAAGGGCAAGCTTGGATGCCGATGCGCCGGCAACGAACACCGCCGCGGCCATCGCGGCGACCGCCGCGATCATCAGCACCCGGTCAGCCCCGCGAATTGCTACCGCCAGCACTGGAAAGACCAAGATCGCAGCGAGCGCGCTGAACGGACGGAACGACCAATACGCGATCCATTTCCAAACCAGGTGGCTCTGCGGACTTCCGATCGCCCCGGACCGCACGAATTCGCCGAAGATCGCTAGAAGACTGGCGATCGTCATGCCTACCGCAACCGCCAACAGCACGCCGCGACGTTGCTCGCGATCCATCGACAACGCGGCGTAGCCGATCACAATTCCGGCCAGCACCGTCGGCAAGAGTCGTCCGTATCGCTTTAGCGAATGAGTCGGATCGATCGACCACATCGCGGATGCAAGGGCCCAGAGCAACAACAAACCGAGCCCGATCAGGATCGGCCAGTACAACTGCCCACCCCCGCGAGCGGACTTGGTCCGCGACAGGGTAAGGACCGCCACCGTCAACACCAGCAAAAGCACCGTCAACAGCTTGTTCTGGAACAGCGTCACGAACGGCAGCAGAAAGGCGGCAACGGCAAACGGTTGTCGATGAAGAGTTGGCAGCGTCGGCACCTGTGCGCCCTCGTCCAGCGAAGTCGGCGGCGCAACCTTACCGGCACGCGGCGCGCGGCGAAAGCCATGATCCGAACGGCTGCGTCGCCGGGTCCCTATCTGATTTGGTCGATGATTGGCCCGGCGGACCTTAGCCGCCCCCGCCCAATGCGTCGGCGACGGCGCCCATCTTCTCGGCGGTCGCTTCGTCGAGATCGTTGAACTCCGCTGCCAGCGTCTCGCGCTCGATGCGGACCGGCGTCGCGCGCCCCTGGAACTCGATCACTTCGTCGGGCATTTCCAGGACGAAATGGAAATCGAAGCCGCGCCGGCTGAACCGGTCGGTGTCGCCCGCCTTAATCAGAAAGCCGGATTTGCTCCAGTTCACGACCTCGTATTGACGGTCACGGACGATAATTTTGGCGTTCACGCCGGGAACCCGAAAGGACCGCCGCCGGTCCGCGCCGCCGCGGACGCCGGCGCCGGCATTCCGCTGCAGCACCTCGATCAATTGGCCGACCGCACCCGTCAGCGCCGCGAGCTTGTCGTCGGCCGACCGCACACGGTCTTGCAGGGCTGAAATCTCGTCCGAATCCGGTGCGTCTTCCGTCTCCGGCGCTGCAGCGTCTTCTGTCGTGCCGTCCGAAACGGTCTGCGGCGCGGGAACGTCCGGGTCCTCTTCGGTCGAGTCAGCAGGCGCCTGTTCCGCATCCGCCGCTGTCTCGGTCTCTTGCGATTCTTCGAGTTTCCGCACGTCGCGGATCAATGTCCGGAGCAGCGGTGGCACCGCCGGCGAGTGATAGCCTTGCGAGAGGGTGATGAGATCCAGCGCGTCCCCCAAAAGGATGAGGTCCCTTCGCAGATGACGGTCGTCATTCGCCGCATCGCCGCCAGCGCGCTCGGCGTCGTTCCGTTCCGTTTCACTTGTGAACGACCCTGTGTCGCTCATGATCCGTTACCCGTCCTCTCGCCGGCACGCGCCAGGTTCATATTCGGCCCGTACGCGAAGCCAGCCATTAAACATGCAAGAAATCCAACGGCAACATCGCGCCCGATGGGGGCGATTTCCGCCGCTTGCCGCCATCGACATTCCCTGCGCACCTAGACCTTCCGCGTCCGATTCGGCCGGATGACCGCGCCCATACGGTCATCCGCGAAAAACGAAATAGACCGCAAACATCCAGGCGGGAGAGGTCAGGATTGCGGTGAAACACACCAACCGCGTCATCATGACGACCGACTCCGACCAAGGCATTCCAGAATTTCTCCGGCGCGATTCTATTCTTTGTTATATTTCAAGCGTATAAGAGTTGACCGGCGGGCTTCAAACATCCATGAGCACAGTCCCCCGGCGCAGCGGTATTAGTCCGAATTGCATCCGGCCCAAATTGTCATGTCGGGAGTGTTTGTCGCCGCTTGCGCTTACCGGACGCGCAGCGCCCGCGGAATTCCGGCAACCCGTCCAGGCAGCCCGTCCGCCGCTTGCGGATGATAATCGCGATCCCATTGTTCGCGCTGACTTTGCAGTTGATCGCGTGCCGACCGACGAAAATCGTCCAACTCGCCCGGCCGGATCCCGAATACGTTCGCGCCGACCGTGGAATGCGCCGGACTGTTGCGACGAAGCGCACGACGCCGAGCATAGACCCCGTATGCGACAGCCAGGCAGAGTCCTAGTCCAATAAGGGCGGACAGCATGGTTACTGTCATGGGTGCTCCCTCCGTATCCTTTTTTCTTATTGTGCCCTTCGGACCGCGCCGGGAGGTACGGCAAATCCGAATTAGCCCTCTTGTATTAAGTCGACATTCGGTGGGTCCACTGGCCTGGATATTGTTTCGACAATTGCGGAAATTGAATAACAACACTTGGTTAACAACGCTATTTACTTTGATTTTTATTACCCCTTAAGGACGAATACTGAATTGTATTAAGCCGTAGCTTCCTATATGATCGCCATTCATCCGAGAGGGGCTCCGGATGGGGAATACGGGTGGCAAACAAACCCGTACGTATGGGTCAAGTAATTGGAGGTCGGATGACTTTGGGCCGGCTTATGGTTTTGAGCCTTTTGTTCTGCGCGGTGGCGTTTCAACCCGTCACGGCGGCGAACAAAACCTCACCAGAAGAAGCGTCGAAATTCATAGAGGAACTCGGGAATAATGCGGTCAAGCTACTTGCCGACAAGAAAATTCCTCTATCCGAGCGGGAAGCGAAAATTCGCGATCTGTTGCGGCAACATTTCGACCTGACGACAATCGGGCGGTTCGTTCTAAGTAAGAACTGGCGAACCGCATCGCCGGATCAGCGTGAAGAGTATCTGAACCTCTTCAGCGAGTTCGTGGTTCGCACCTACGCGATCCGGCTGGGTGGATACGCCGGGGAGACTTTTGCAATCACGTCGGCAAAACCGCTCGGGCGACGCGACGCAATCGTCGTCACGGAAATTGCCCGCCAGGCAGGGCCGCCCCTCAAGGCGGGTTGGCGGGTTCGAAACAGAGGGAACGGCCATAAAATAATCGACGTGATGGTCGAAGGGGTCAGCATGGCGGCAGCACAGCGATCGGAGTTCGAGACAATCGTCCGCAAGCAAGGGGTCGTGGGGCTCATTGAAATCCTTCGGGCGAAAGTATCGTCATTCTCGGCGAGATCCTCATAAGTCTGGCGATGTTGGAGGAGCGCTATGAAAACGCGGATTAATCAAATACAGGCTTGCGGCGTGTGGGCGCCCGGCTTGGTGCGGAAGATCAAGACGGTGGGAATAGCCTTCGTCGCGGCGATGGCGGTAAGCAGCATGGCCGCCGTCTCCAATGCCTCCGCCGGATTTGACGACGGGTGGCAGGCGTATCAGCGTGGCGATTTCCTGACCGCTTTCAACGAATGGCAGCCGCTCGCCGCGCAAGGGGATTCCCGGGCGCAGTTCAACATCGGCGTGATGTATGACGAGGGCAAAGGCCTGCACCAGGACCGCAGCAAAGCGATCCAATGGTGGACCAAGGCCGCCGATCAGGGCGATTCGCAAGCCCAGCACAACCTCGGCCTCGCCTATTTGGCTGGCACCGGCGTCAACCAAGACTACGGGCAAGCCGTCGCTTGGCTCAAGAAGGCCGCCGGACAGGGCCTCGTTCGGTCGCAATACGCGCTCGGCCGCATGTACGATTACGGCTTCGGGGTCGATAAAAGCGAGGCCGAAGCGTCCAAGTGGATCTTGATGGCGGCGAAACAAGGCTTCGACAAAGCCCAGTACAATATGGGCAAGCGATACCGGGACGGATTCGGCGTGGAGATGGACAAAGCCGAATCGGCCCGATGGTTCCTTGAAGCGGCCCGCCAAGGCCACGTCCGGGCGCAACATCGAATCGGCGTTCGCCTGGCGAATGGCGATGGCGTAGAGAAGGATATTGTCGCCGCATACATGTGGCTGACTCTGTCCGCCCGCGGCGGCAATAAGTCGGCAGCCGATAAAAGGGACGAGATCGGACCGACCCTGTCTGCCGAACAGCGCGAGGACGCCGAACGCCGGGTCGAAGCCTGGAAACCGAAGCAGGCTCAAGCCAAAAGCTAACCGACGACAAAGTAAAAAACCCACGCTTATCCCGCGCGACGCAGCGCATCCCAGCCGTTGCTTGCCGGCGCCGGCGATTCGTCCACGCGAAAATTCCATGATACGGTCCGACCGGCGCTATGGCATATCGCTGACCGGGGTGTCATGGCTTGCCAAATCGAGGCACGCGAGAAGGCACGACGCAATGGCGATTAAGGAAGGCGATCCCCTCCCCTCGGAAACCTTGCATCGGCTTGGGGACGACGGTGCACCGAAGCCGCTGTCTACCGACGAGTATTTTGCCGGGAAACGCGTCGTCCTGTTCGCCGTACCGGGTGCCTTTACCCAAACATGTTCCGCCCGGCACCTACCCGGATTCGTGAAAAATGCAGATGCGATCAAGGCGAAAGGCGTCGACGAAATCGTCTGTATCGCGGTGAACGATGCGGCGGTGATGGATGCCTGGGGCAAGGCGCAAGACGAGCGCCGGTCGATTACGATGCTATCCGACGGAAACGCCGACTTCACGACGGCAGTCGGCATGGAAATCGATCGTCGCGCAAGCGGCATGGGCCTGCGATCGAAGCGCTATGCCATGGTCGTCGACGACGGCGTGATCAGGAAGCTCAACCTTGAACCGGACGGCAGCTACGGCGTATCCAGCGCCGAGACAATTCTTAAAGATCTGTAGCACCGAGGCAGCCGGCATCAGTCGGCCTTACCGTCAGACTGAACTTTCGGTTTCGCACGGCCCAAAATCCACGCCGGGATCAGCGTCAGCACGAACATCACCGTAATCATGACGAATCCGTCCTGGTAACCGAGCGTCGCGGCCTGAGCTTCGATGACCTGGCCCAGGTAATGCAATGCTCCCGATTGATGGAGCGCCGAGGGTACGCCCGCCTCGTTCATGATGCCCGCCACCTGATCGAGCAGTTCGCGGCTCGCCGGGTTGGCTGCGGTTTGTGTCGCGGTCAGCGCTTCCCCGTGGAACTGCGTGCGCTGTTCCATGAACACCACGAGCGCGGCGATCCCGCAGGACCCACCGAACTGGCGGCAGAAGTTCATGGTGCCGGAGCCCTGGCTGAGTTGCTCCGGCGTTAGCGCCCGCAGGGCCGCGGCGTTGACCGACGGCATGATCAGCGCCATACCGGACCGGGCAACCACGATGAACAGGCTCAACGTCCAGAAGGACGTGTTCACGTCGGCGCCGCTCATCAGAAAATTCCCCAAGGCGAACAAACTGACGCCCACCATCACCATGATATGGGCCGGGAATCGGTCCACCAGACGGCCGAACAAGGGTGTCCCGGAAATCACGAGAATACCCGCCGGGACCAACAGAAATCCGGCCAAGCTCGGCGAGAACCCCTGCACCTCCTGGACGAAGATCGGGATAATGTAGTTGGACGCGAAATTCCCGATCCCAAAGACGAACGACACCAGAACCGCAGACGCGAACTGGGCGTTGCGGAATAACGAAAAATCCAGCAACGGCGACGGCGATCGCAGTTGCAGGATGATGAACCACGCGGCCGCACCAAGCCCCGCCGTCAACATCAACAAGAGCGTGTCCGAGAACCAGCCGAACCGCTGGCCGTTCGCCCCGGCGGACAACAGAAAGACCAGCGCGGTGCACAGCAGAATAAATCCGGACCAATCGAAGTGAGGCAATTTGCCGAATTTGAGCCTACCCGGCATGAAGAAGAAACCCAGCGTCATGGAAAACAGACACAGCGGCACCGGCACGAGGAAAATTTGCCGCCAACTGATCGCGTCGATCACGATTCCGCCGAACATGGGTCCCAGCATGGGCGCGATCTGAATGCCCATTCCGTAAACACCCATCGCCAATCCGCGCCGCTGCGCCGGGAAGACGCGGAAGATCAGTGCCATGACCATGGGCTGAATGGCGCCCGCGGCGAACCCTTGGATCACCCGTCCCAAGATCAGAATTTCAAGATTGGTGGCCGAGATCGTGATGGCCGTGCCGACCAGGAAGATCACGTTGATGATGAGGAAGGCAAGCTTCTCGCCGAGGCTGTTGGCCAGCCAGGCGCTCAGCAACTGACTTGCGACCATGGTCGCGATGAATGCGGTGGCGATCCATTGGGCCCGGTCCTGCCCAATCCCGAAAGCGCCCATAACGCTGGGGACCGCGACGTTGACGATCGTCGCCGACAGGATCATCGCAACCGCACCGGTAACGCCGGCGAGGGTTACAAACCAGCGATAATTCGACCCGTACCGCTCAAATAGGGCGTCAACGTCCCCGGATATCAATATTGACCTCGACCATCATGCCCGGCCGCAGTTTCCGAGCCTGCTGGTCAATCGCAATTCGAACCGGAAGGCGTTGGGTAATTTTCGTGAAGTTGCCGCTGGGATTCGGCGTCGGCAGAAGGGCGAACTCGCTGGTGGTGGAACTGCCGATGACAGCGACCTTGCCGACAAAAGTTTCGTCCGGATAGGCGTCCACTAGAACGTCGACCGGCTGGCCGATCTTCAATTTCCGAATCTCGGTTTCTTTGATGTTGGCCTCGATCCAGATCTCCGTCGGGTCATGGACGATGGCGAGCCGCTGACCCGGCGTCACATATTCCCCCGTTTCGACGAATGTCTTGTCGACGACGCCATCGACCGGCGCGCGGATCGTGCGATCCGCGATGTCCAGCTTCTGCTGATCTTCCTTTGCCTGGAGTTCGGCTTCTTCGAAGCGGAGCATCTCGATTTCACCGTCGAGAACGTCGAGCCGCGCGCGATCCGCCTTCGCCTCGAGCAGACGTGCGCGCGCCTGTTCCAGAACCGCGACCGCTTGCCGATAATCACCATCGATCTTCCGCATGTTGGTGCGCGCTTCGTCGAGTTGCCGGCGGGGGATGACTTTCTTCGCGAACAGCGAGTTCGCACGGGCGAGGTTCCTTTTCGCCAGATCGAGTTGCGGGTCAAGCGCAGCCACGGCCGCCGCCGCCGCGCCCCGCGCCGAGACGAGGGTCTGATAGCGCGTCTGCGTTTGCTGATCGATCAGGCCGCGTTCGGTCCCCATACGCGCCCGATCCGCCTTAATCCGCTGCCGCCGAGACTCGAGCTCGCGCAATTGCAGCACTGACTCCCGCGAATCGATCGTAATCAGCACCTGTCCGGTTTTAACGGCAGCGCCTTCCGTAACGTCGATTTTCGTCACCCAGCCGGCAACGCGGCTGCTGACGGTGATCAGATTCCCGGTGATCCGCGCATCATATTCGTAGACATGCGTAACGCGTTCATGAACCTCCAACGCGGCCCATGTGCCCGCGGCGACGATAACGATCGCGGCTGCGATATGCTGCAGTTTCAGATGGCGCCGTTTCCCGACATCGTGCGACAACCCGCGCAAAAAGCGCCGTGTCGTGAAGGGAAGCTTGCCGCTTTCCTTCTTGGTCTGCGCCGGCACCGGTGCATCGTTCGCGTCAGGCAAAGTTTGGCCTCCGTAAGGCCTTCGATAATACCATTTTTATCTCACAGACGGGCAGCGCCACAGAACGTGCGCTGCACTCGCGACCGGCCGGGCATTTCGCCCGCACCGACCGACCGCTCGATATCGATGCATCTCTCTATTTATAGTCATCTAGGCCACAAAGGAGAAATCCGAAATTTCCGCTACGACCCGATCACGACCCCGCCGCCTCGACCGAACGGCGTTCGCACCGCTACAGCGCTAGACTGTGGGACCATTCTCCGCCTTCTACCAAATAGCGAAAAACGGTTAACAGAACGCCAAGCCTGCCCATTGCGTATTCCCGCGTCCACTCGCTTAACGCGAAGTTAAGCAAAAATGTGCCATGACTCTCGTTCTCCATCCTGGCCAAATCCGCGCCCAACCACGATTCATCCCCATGTCAAACACTGCTCCGTCCTTCGAAGAGTTCCAGCAGCGCGTGAAGGGCACCAACATCTGTGAGCAAACCTTGCTTGCGACCGATTATCTGAACCACATCAACGAGCCGATTATGCTGCTCGAAATGGTCGCGGACGTGCCGGAACTCATGGACGAACTCGCCGAATGGCAACCCAAGACCTATGCGGAGCATTTTCGCGACAGCAGTTTCGCCGATAAAGATCTAGCGATCGAAGCCTATGAATGGTCTCCCGACCGGTTCCGTCTTCGTTTCGAGCAGACAATCGATTCAGCCAATCAATGCATCGCCACTACCGTCGATGCCCTCGGAAAACTGATCGAACAGGAACGTTCGGACGATGTCCGCCTCCTGTGCACCGAGGTTTCGGCAATGCTGGGCGACCTCGTGGACCGCGCCGGTGCGATCATTCACGGCAACGAAGACCGGAGCGCTCAATCGCAGATCGACCAGATCATGGACGACTTCGACTGACAGCCATTCAGAGCAACTGCCATAGCAACGACAGTCCGCCGAACATCACCGCAACATCCACAATCAGCGTGTGCAGCTTGACCTTCATGCGATCGACCATCCATTTCGCGGTGTAGGCGCCGGGCAACGTGCACACGCCGATCAGAACGGCCGCCAACGCCAATTCCAGGGTGATCAGCCCATAAATTCCGAAGGCGATCGTCTTCAGCGAATGCATGACGATGCTGGTTCCGGCCTTGGTGCCGATCACCGCCGCACCGCGCAGCCCCATTCCCAATAACAAAGCGACCAGGATCGGCCCACCGCCCGAAATGGTGCCGGACGCGATGCCGTACCCGAAACCGAACACGGTCGTGCCCGCCGGCGACGGCCGGATGACCCGTTCACGGCGTGCATAAAGGCGCCGGGCCGGCACGGACAACACTAGAAATGCCCCCACCAGCAAGGTCAGGATATCGGCCGGTAGCCAGTCGTAAATCGACGCGCCCAGCAGCACGCCGACCGACCCCCCAATCAGAATGCGGCCGACGATCGGCCATTGAACCGAGTGACGAAAAACCCAAAGCCGGGAGGTGCTGCCGAGCAACATGGCAACGGCGATCACGGGAATTACGCCTTTGATGCCGACCAACGGCACCAGCATGGGCAGCATCAATAAGCTGACACCGGTCCCCGCCAAACCACCGAGCACGGAACTCACATAGGCGACGAGGGCAACCAGCAAAAGCGTGGCAAGACTGACATCCGCCAGCGTGAAGCTGCCCGTATCAGGCATTTTCAGTGGCCTTCGCGGTTGCTGGATCGCGCTCAAACAAAAACTCGTCGCACCCCGTACCGAATACCCCGACCCTCGATCCCGTAACGCTTCGCTGGCACACAAATCCACGCGCCGTTACGAAACGTGTCGCGTCTTCCGGCGTAATTGATTCATACGGATAGCCGCCCAGCCAGTCCTCGACGTCGTGGTGCCAGTTCATGCCGCGACGGGTGCGATAGGTTTCGACATAGCGTTTCGGGTTTTGCCCGCCCAGCAACAACCGCAGCAGAACCAGCGGCTTGTATAGACTCTTGGCGAGTATCGGGAACCATGGCTTGTGCCGCACGTAGCATCGCTTCTCCCACTCCCAAAACCCACAAAACCGGGTCTTGCCGTATAGGGCGATCAGGAACAACCCGCCCGGCTTGACGAATTTCGAGGCGGAGTCGATGGCGCGATACATGTCACCCGTGTGATGCAGCACGCCCCAGGAGTAGACGATATCGAATTCGCCGAGACAATCCTGTGTCATCGCAAGGACATCATCGCGCTGGCACCGCCACGCCCCGACCGGGGCGTGTTTTTCCAGAACGGATGTCGCAGCCGCCACGGAATTCGGGTCGTAGTCGACGGCGACGACCTCACGGGCGCCCAATTTTACCGCGGCAAGTGAGAAAAGGCCGGACCCGCATCCGATATCGAGGAACCGGGCGCCCCGAATCCGATCGTCCGGAAAAAACGCCCGCAAGGACGCGACGGCTTCGTCGACCTTTCCGGGATCGAGCGTGTCCGCGTAACTCTGCCAATTCTCCCCGAAGGCGAAACGTACCGTATCGTCGGCCATATATGATTCCGTTTCCTGCATCATGCGGTTCACTTCTAGCGCGTATTTGGCGCTTCTTGCCCTTCAGGTTCGCCAAGGTCGCCTTACCATCGACGCCGGTCCCGTCGTACGGGACGGTAACCAGAACGGTATCGATCCGTCCGCTCGTCCCTACACTTCGTATTGCCCGGCACCAGTGCCCGGCCCGGCTTCGATTCGCCACCGTTGTTCGTGATACGATACAGCAAGGAAACGAAAGTTCGGAATGGAAGCGCATGACGCCCGAGGACATCCTGGCTCAGCCGCCCTTGACCCTTAGTCAACGGCAACGGGAGTTTTACTTCGAGAACGGATATCTCGCAGCGCAGGACCTAATCCCACAAGACGTGCTTGAAACGTTGCAAAAGGCGACGTGGGACCTCGTGGATGAGTCGGCTAGCCTTACCGCGTCGAACGAGCGGTTCGACCTATCGCCGGACCATGGCGCACAGGACCCACGGCCCCGCCGCATCCGTGCCGCCGTCGACCAGCATCCGGCATATTGGCAATTTGCCTCCTCCCCCTTGATGACCGATATCGTGGCCGACCTGGTCGGACCGGACGTGAAATTCCATAGCTCGAAACTGAATTTCAAATGGCCTGGCGGCGACGAAATCAAATGGCATCAGGACATCCCCGCATGGCCGCACAGCAACTTCAGCCCGGTTACCATCGGTATTTATCTCCAAGATGTAGCAACGGCGGACGGACCGCTGGCCGCGATTCCGCGCAGCCACGACCGCGATCTTTTCGACCATTTCGGCGAGGACGGATCTTGGACCGGCTATATCGCGGACCGGGATTTAACCGCCGTCGCGCTGGACACGGCCGACGATATGGAAGGACCGGCAGGCACACTGGCAATCGTCAATTGCCGCACCATCCACGGTTCACAAAGGAATTCGGGCAGTCACGCCCGACCGCTTCTGTTGAACGTTTATTCGTCGGCGGATGCATTCGCCCTCTGCGCCCCGCCGACGCCAACCACCCATACCGGCGAGATCGTTCGCGGCGAACCGGCGCGCTGGTCGCATAACGACCCTCGGCCTTGCCGTATCCCACCCGATTGGGCGCAACAGGGGTATGTCTCCATCTTCGCTGCCCAAAATCAGGAGAATCCGGCTCAACGCTGAAGACCGCAACCGTAAGAAGGAAAAAGGCAAAAATGGATCTCGACTACAAAGGAAAAGTCGTCCTTATCACCGGCAGTGGCAGCGGTATCGGGCAGAACATGGCCGTCGCGTTCGCGCGCGAAGGAGCCAGCGTCGCCGTCAACGACATCGCGCCAGACGGTATCGAAGCGACGCTCGGCATGATCGACCAAGCCGGGGGTGCCGGGATGGCAGCACCATGCGACATCACCGACCCGGACGCGGTCGCCGCCATGATCGCCGCGATCGAAGCGCAATGGGGACAGGTCGATGTGCTGGTGAACAATGCGGCTGTGATGACCAAACATGCATTGTTTCTCGAAAAATCGATCGAACAATGCGACCAGGAGATCAAGGTGACCCTCTATGGCACGATCAACTGCGTGCGGGCAGTGTTGCCTGGGATGATCGAGCGTTCCTATGGCAAGATCGTCAATATCGCGACCGATGCCGCCCGGATCGGACAGGAACGCGAGGCGGTCTATGCCGCAGCGAAGGGGGGCGTGATTTCCTTCTCGAAATCCGTCGCCAAAGAGGTCGGCAAGAACAACGTGAACGTCAACGTGGTCTCGCCCGGCGCAACCAACTCACCGATGCGCAATGCCATTCTCGACAAGATGCGCGAAAGTATGGGCGAGGAACGAGTCGCCGCCCGCGAGGAGAAGGTGAAACGCGTCTATCCTCTGCGCCGTATCGGCGAGATGGAGGACGTCAGCAATGCGGTTCTCTATCTGGCATCGGAACGTGGCCGTCACGTCACAGGACAGGTGCTCAGCGTGAACGGCGGTTTCGCCATGGTGTAAGCCCCCGTTTGGCGTGGCCCGGACCAGCCGAAAAATTTGCTGCCGACGCCTCGCATATCGGCGCCCTCGTCACCATCTCTGGCGATGCGAGTACGAGTGAGGAATATCATGACGGCGGACTCAATCCGCACCGCGGCGATGGCCGTTCTCTGCTCCGCGATTTTCACAAGCCCGGCTGCCGCATCGGACGATACGCTGGCCCAGGTGAAAGCGCGCGGCTATTTGATTTGCGGCGTCAGCCAGGGCCTCCCGGGTTTCTCTCACAAGGATGAGAAAGGGCGCTGGTCCGGCCTCGACGTCGATTTTTGCCGTGCGGTGGCGGCGGCGGTCTTAGGCAAGGCTGGAAAAATCAAGCTCCGCCCGTTGACGAGCCAAAAGCGCTTCGATGCCCTTAAATCCGGCAAGATCGATATTCTCACACGAAACACAACCTGGACATTGAGCCGGGAGACCGACCGCGGGGTGAATTTCGCCGGAATTCTGTACCATGACGGTCAGGGGTTCATGATGCGCCGGACGCTGGGCGTGAAAAACGCGTTGGAATTGGATGGCGTTACGGCCTGTCTGAACACGGGCACCACGACCGAGGCCAACATCAACGACTTCTTCCAATCGCGCGGCATGCGGTTCACGCTGAAATCGTTCGAAAAGTCCGACGACGCGCTCGCGGCCTATCGGGATGGCGAGTGCGACGTTTATACCGCCGATCATTCCGCGCTCTATGCCCAACGGTCGCGGCTCAAGACACCCAGCCAACACATGATCTTGCCGGCGATCATTTCGAAGGAACCGCTCGGACCCGCGGTCCGGCATGGCGACGATCGGTGGTTCGAAATCGTCAAATGGACTCTCTTCGCGTTGATCAACGCCGAGGAACAAGGCGTCACCTCGGCAAACGCGCTGAAGCTGAGCCGGGAATCGAAAACGCCGGGAATTCGCCGCCTATTGGGGGCAGACGGTGAGATTGGCAAAAAACTCGGGCTCGATGACAAATGGGCCTTCCGGGCCATTCGCCAGGTCGGCAATTACGACGAAATTTTCGAGCGTAACCTCGGCGGCAAGTCTTCGCTAAAGATCGACAGGGGCGTCAACGCGCTATGGACGCGCGGCGGCATTCTCTATGCGCCCCCGATCCGCTAAGCTTCCTGTGGAGCGGACGACAGGTTAGGCGAGAGACATACCCATGATCGAGCGGCTTGGCGTAGACATCGGCGGCGTGTTGATCGACCGGATCAATGACAATACCGATACGTCGTTTTTCGGCGACAACTACCTTCGGACAACGGCAGTGCCGGGCGCTTTCGATGCGATAATGGAATTGTCCGAACGCCGCTTCGGCGGGCACATTCATTTGGTGTCCAAATGCGGCCCGCGCGTCGAGCAGAAATCACGCGACTGGCTCGCCCATCACGATTTCTTCCGCACGACCGGGGTCGATCCGGCGCATCTGCACTTCTGCCGTCAACGCCAGGAAAAGGCACCGATCTGCGAGACCCTCGGGCTGACGCATTTCATCGACGACCGGCTGGAAGTCCTGGGGTATCTGACATCCGTGCCGAACCTGTATCTGTTCCATCCGACCGCCGGCGAGGTGGAAAAGCACGCCCGCCACCTGGTCCGCGTCCATCGCGTCGAAAGCTGGGACGAGGTTCTGGCCGCGTTGATATAGGATCCCGACCACTTAGTTATCCTTGGCGACGGCGTTCTCCGGCGGCATCATGCCTCCCCTGGCAACACATATGGATTATCGATGAAGATCTGCATTTTTGGCGCGGGCGCAGTCGCCGGGTTGGCGGCGGCGCGGATGGCGCGGATCGGCACGGAAAATCTCAGCGTGGTGGCGCGCGGCGCTCACCTGGCCGCCATCCGGAAGGACGGCCTGACAGTGCGAGACCGCGACGGTGAATGGACCGTACCCATCGACGCCACAGACGACACCACAGCGCTCGGCCCGCAGGACATCGTAATCATGGGGCTGAAGGCGCACACGGTCGGCGCCGCGCTGGATCAGATCGCTCCCCTGATCGGACCGGACACGGCGGTCGTTCATACGGTCAACGGCATCCCGTGGTGGTACTTCCACGCCCTGCCGGGTCCTTGGCCGTCGCCATATCTCGGGTCGGTCGATCCCGGCGGACGCATCGCGGCGGCACTGGGACCGGAAAAGGCGGTCGGCTGCGTGGTCTATGTCGGCGCCAACATTCCCGAGCCCGGTGTGATCGAACACAACAACGGCGGCACCTATATCGTCGGCGAGCCGGACGGCAGCCGACGCGCGCGAGCGCAAAGCGTCGTCGACCTGCTCGTTCACGGCGGCCTTGACGGCGTCCTGTCCACGGACATCCGCCGCGAGGTGTGGACGAAGCTTTGGGGCAACCTTTCCGGCAATCCAATGAGCGTATTGTGCCAGGCGAATTGCGAACAGCTGGGTCAGGACGAAGATGTCTGCCGCATCATGGCGGACATGATGACCGAAGCAGGCCATGTGGCCAGGGCAAGCGGCTGCGATATCACACCCGACGTCGACGAGCGCCTGGACACGTTCCGGCAGCTCGGCACGATTAAGACGTCGATGCTCCAGGATTTCGAAGCGGGCAAGGCGATCGAACTCGACGCGTTGCTCGGCGTTATCGGGGAACTCGGCCGCCGAGCTGGCGTCGAAACACCGACATGCGACATGATCTACGCCTTGACGCGCCTGAAGGCTCAGGCCGCGGGATGTTACGAACCGCCCGTCTGAGACGGCGGCCTAGCGGAAGTCGAACCCCCGCTCCTTGAGCTGCTGCCGCAGCGCATCCCGGCGCGGCGAGGCGAATTTCTTATCGATATCGTTGGTCCAGGAATCCGGCGTGGTCGGTTTTCCCAACCGGTCGTAGTGAGCGGCCAGTTCTTTATCATAGGCGTCCAGATCCGCCTTCAGCCCTTCCGGATCGTAGGTTTCGTAATGTACGGTCAGTCCGGTATCCATCCGCGGTTTCTGCGGCGGCGCTTCCGCGGGCCACCCCAGGCACATGCCGAAAACGCAATAGACGCGCTCCGGCAGCTTGAGGATGCGCGCCACCTCGATCGGATCGTTCCGGACGCCGCCGATCATAAGCCCCTTCAAGCCTAGTGAATCGGCGGCCAGATAGGCCGACATCCCAACCAGCGACGCATCGATCGTCGAGACCAACCCGATTTCCAGGCTGTTGTCGTTCATGTCATGTCCATGGCGCTGCAAGGCGTGTTCCATGCGGCGCAGGTCGGCGCAGAAAGCCAGGAAAACTGGCGTCTCGGCGACGTGCTTCTGGTTGCCCGTTGTCACGGAAAGCGCCTGACGGGCGGCTTCGTCACGCACAACGACAACGCTGTAGGCCTGGATGTTCGACGATGTCGGCGCCCGGAATGCGGCCTGTAGCACTGCATTCACATGCTCGTCGGAAACCGGGTCGTCGCTGTATTTTCGAACGCTGACACGGTTGTGCAATACCTCGATAGTCTCGCTCGTCGTCCGGCTTTCGGTTTCATTGTCCTTGGGCATGGAATCTCCATCCAAATCTTGAATATAAGTATCAATGTTCCGCGGATTTACGCCGCCAGAACAGTGTCCGACGCGGGTAGGCGTGCCTCGGCGAGGGTATTGGTGCCACGCACGGTCGCGCGCATGAATATCCGGCGTTGATCCAAAGGATAGTCCAGCTTCCCGGAATGGACCGCCGACCGGTTCTCCCAGATGATCGTATCGCCCAGACGCCAGGCGTGATGCCATTGGAATTCCGCTTGATCGCACCAGGCGAATATCTCGTCGAGCAGCGCGTCGCTTTCCGCCCGCGTCATTCCGATGATCCGCACCGTATGATACGGGTTCACGTAGACTGCGGGGCGGCCGGTCTCCGGGTGTAGACGCACGACCGGATGAATGACATCGGGTTTCGCCTTGTCCTTCGGCAACAGATGCTCGGTGCTCTGGCCGTACCGGCCGCCGTAGCGAAACAACGCCATCCTGCCGGTGATCCGCCGTTTCAGCGCTGCCGGCATCGTTTCATAGGCCCGATACAAATTGCAGAACCATGTGTCGCCGCCGCGGTCCGGCAGTTCGACCGCATGCAGCAGCGTGCCGTTCGCCGGGACCTGGTCGTAGCT
Source organism: Alphaproteobacteria bacterium (assembly GCA_965228425.1). Taxonomy (GTDB): domain Bacteria; phylum Pseudomonadota; class Alphaproteobacteria; order UBA8366; family UBA8366; genus JAJFJD01. Next base: position 4,480,153 of record OZ245815.1, read on the forward strand.
GAGGTCTGAGTGCCAGCCGACCCCGCGGTTGGCCCCCACCTCATCGAATTTTCCCCGCTTGTCGACGTTCGTCATCATGACGATGTCCTTGGCCTCGGGATGCCGGTATTTTTTTGCCACATGCGGTTGCAGATCGCCGAAATTCCGGGAAAACGACATGAATTGCGGCGCCGTCAGCACTTGGTCCCGGAACACCAAAACCAGGTTGTCGAGATAGGCCTGGTAGACGACGTCGCGCGTCGCGGCATCCCACGGCTCGAACATATCGAGCCCCAAGACTTCAGCGCCGGCCGCATCCCCCAGTTTCCGAATCTCAACCGCCATGCTAGCACTCCTCTTTTCCACCGATACGCCGATGATTCCGTGCATACCCTAAAACTACCGAAAAGCGTTGACCCTGAACAGCTTGGCCGCCGGCTACAGAAGATCGAGCTGTTCCGCGACGGTCTCGTCAGATTCCGGGGCCGGGTCGAATAGGCCGGGCTCGTCGTTGCGCACGTTATTAACCTGCCGGCTCACCCGATAAGCCCGCAGTTTTCCGCCGTACGGGTGCAAAAGCGCCTGCGCCTCCTCCGGCTCGCCGTTCAACCACGTGTCATACCCCGCGGGGTCGAGAATGACCGGCATGCGGTGATGGATTGGGGCAATGTCGGGGGCGGCCTCGGTGGTCACGATCGTGCAGCTTTCGACCTCGCTGCCCTCAGGCGCCATCCATTGCTCCCACAGGCCGGCAAACGCGAAAGGAGCATCGCCCTCGAGGGCGATCCGCCACGGCTGCTTGCCACCGTCCGGCGCTTTCTTCCATTCGTAGAACCCGTCGGCGGGAATCAGGCAGCGCCGGCGCTTGAACGCATTGCGGTAGGCGGGCTTCTCGGCGACCGTCTCGGCGCGGGCGTTGATCATGCGGCTGCCGATCGACACGTCCTTGGCCCAGGACGGAACCAACCCCCACCGGAAGGCAGTCAGTTCGCGTTTCGCGCCGGACGCCGCCACCCGCACCGCCACCACGCCCTGTGTCGGCGCGATGTTGTAGCGCGGCTCCAGGTTCGGCAGTTCGTCGAAACCGAACAGGGCGCGCAACGCCTCGACCGGCGTCGTCAGGCTGTAGCGTCCGCACATGCGCCTATCGGTCCTCCGTCCGCTTAAAGCCACACAGTCGCATCAGCGCGGCCCCTTTACAGCCTTCAGAACCGCGGTCATTTCCTGTACCACATTGTTGCGTTCGCGGATCGCCAGAAGCAACTCGGTCTCGGTGATCTGTTTGAGGTCCAACTTGCTGCGCCAGATCGGCTCGAGCACGAGCTGGGTCGATTCGATATCGAAGTCGACACCGATCATCAAGGCGATCGGTGTGTTGGAGGCTCCGTCCCGGATCCAGATCTCGCACTGCCGGCGCGAGAACATGGCCAGCCCGTCGAAAGTCACGATGCGCACATGCGTCGGGTCGTTGATGAAACTGTCATGGCGCGGATGCGGCACCGTGATCGTCACCGTCGCACCGTCACGGCAGACGCGGTACATCTCGCGGATGACATCGAAATAAACCTCGGATGTCGCGCCCAGATGTTCCAGCACATGGGACATAAAAATTTCATCCACCGAGTCGTCGGCCCAAGGCCAAGGGAATTGCTCCAAATCGACGATCTCGTCCGGCCCACAGTCCTCGAACTTGTCGACGTTATGGAAACCGTCCCGCTTGTTGAAGCCACACCCTAGATTTAGACGCATGTCCTTCCACCCGTTACTGGAGTAAGCGAAACTGCCGGTTTCCCAAGACTTCGAGACCTAACCGACGACGCACAAAGCAAAAAAACGAAAGTTTTTTGACGAAATTCTTGCGAGATAGTTTTGGCACATTTAGTATCGCGTCTTCAATAAAGCACGATATGTAGTGCTTATTCACATTTTATTCTTTCCACAGCTGTGGACAGGAGGGGGAATGGTGGACGCAACCGACGCTTTGGCGCGGGAAGAAGTGCCTGTGGACAACTTAGTACAAGAAGAACCAGAAGTCCTGCAGGATCTGCTGGAGCCGGTTGAGGATGACGATTCCTATGCGGCCATGCTCGATTTCGCGCAAAACGAGCGCGGCGTCCGCGTTGAGATCGACCGGGATCGGGACGCAAACCTGACGCAGTTCGGCAAGGAGACCTTGTCGGACCGCTACCTGATGCCGGGCGAGAGCTATCAGGACCTGTTCGCACGCGTCGCGATGCATTTCGCCGACGATTCGGAGCATGCGCAGCGGCTCTACGACTACATGAGCAATCTGTGGTTCATGCCGTCGACGCCGATCCTGTCGAATGGCGGCACCACGCGCGGCTTCCCCATTTCCTGTTTCCTGAACGAGGCGAACGACAGCCTGCGCGGCATCGTCGGCCTGTGGAACGAGAACGTCTGGCTCGCCGCCCGCGGCGGCGGCATCGGCAGCTATTGGGGCAATCTCCGCTCGATCGGCGAGCGGGTCGGCCACAACGGCAAGACCTCGGGCGTGGTTCCGTTCATCCGCGTCATGGATTCGCTGACCCTGGCGATTTCGCAAGGCTCGCTCCGGCGCGGCAGCGCGGCCGTCTACATGCCGATCGACCATCCCGAGATCGAGGAATTCATCGAGATTCGCCGCCCGACCGGCGGCGACCCGAACCGTAAGGCGCTAAACCTGCATCACGGCATCCTGCTGACCGATGCGTTCATGCGCGCCGTCGAGGAAGACGAGGAATGGGCGCTGGTCAGCCCGAAGGACCGCGCCGTGCAGCGCAAGGTATCGGCGCGCGACTTGTGGATTCGTATCCTGACCGCGCGCGTCGAGACCGGCGAGCCCTATATGGTTTTCATCGACCACGTGAACCGGGCGATTCCGGAACACCACAAACTGGCCGGATTAAACGTAAAGACGTCGAACCTGTGCACTGAGATCACCCTGCCGACCGGCAAGGACAAGGATGATCAGGAACGCACGGCGGTCTGCTGCATCACCTCGGTCAATCTGGAACGCTACGACGAGTGGGAGTCCGAACCGCAGTTCATCGAGGACATCATGCGGTTCCTCGACAACGTATTGCAGGACTTCATCGACAACGCGCCGAACGATTTCGAACGCGCGACCTACTCGGCCATGCGGGAACGCTCGGTCGGACTCGGCGTCATGGGCTTTCATTCCTTCCTGCAGAAAATGCGCATTCCGATGGAAGGCGTGATGGCGAAGGTCTGGAACAAGCGGATGTTCAAGCATATCCGCGAACAAGCGGACGTGGCGTCCAAGACCCTGGCCAAGGAACGCGGCGCCTGTCCGGACGCGGCCGACTACGGCATCGAAGAGCGTTTCTCGAACAAGATGGCGATCGCGCCGACGGCGTCGGTCTCGATCATCTGCGGCGGCGCGTCGCCGGGCATCGAGCCGAATGCCGCCAACAGCTACACGCACAAGACGCTGTCCGGCTCCTTCAACGTGCGCAACAAGTACCTGAAGGAGTTGCTCGCCGAGAAAGGCCGCGACGACGACGAGACATGGTCGTCGATCACCACCAACGAAGGGTCGGTCCAGCATCTCGATTTCCTGACCGACGACGAGAAAGCGGTCTACCGTACCGCCTTTGAGCTTGATCAGCGCTGGGTCATCGAGCACGCCGCCGACCGCGCGCCCTACATTTGCCAGGCGCAATCGGTCAACGTGTTCCTGCCGGCCGACGTCCATAAACGAGACCTGCACCAGATCCATTTTCAGGCCTGGAAGAAGGGCGTGAAGACGCTCTACTACTGCCGCTCGAAATCGATCCAGCGGGCCGAAGTGGTGGCGAAAAACGGCGCGAATGCCGAACTGCCGACGGTGCCGCATCTGGGCAAGGTGAACGGCGAGGACACGCTGCAGGCCGCGAACGATTACGAAGAATGCCTTGCCTGCCAATAATCAATTTACACAGGAAGCCATAAGAAAATGTCGTTGCTCGACTCAGATCCGATTTACAAACCGTTCCACTATCCATGGGCATATGACGCCTGGTTGACGCAGCAACGGATTCATTGGCTTCCGGAAGAAGTGCCGCTGGCCGACGACGTAAAGGACTGGCGGCATAACCTCAGCGAGTCCGAGCGGAACCTGCTGACGCAGATTTTCCGTTTCTTCACGCAGGCGGACGTCGAGGTCAACAATTGCTACATGCAGCATTACAGCCGGGTCTTTAAACCGACCGAAGTGTTGATGATGCTTGCGTCCTTTTCGAATACGGAAACGATCCATATCTCCGCCTATTCGCATCTCCTCGATACCCTTGGCATGCCCGAGACCGAGTATCAGGCCTTCCTAAAATACAAGGAGATGAAGGACAAATACGACTACATGCAGCAATGGGGCGTCGAAACCAACGAAGACATCGCGAAAACGCTTGCGGTGTTCGGCGCGTTCACCGAGGGCTTGCAACTCTTCGCCAGCTTCGCCATGCTGCTGAACTTCCCGCGCTTCAACAAGATGAAGGGCATGGGGCAGATCATCAGCTGGTCGGTGCGCGACGAAAGCCTGCACACCAATTCGATCATCCAACTGTTCCAAACCTTCCGCAGCGAGAACCCGGACATCTGGACCGAAGACCTGCAACGCGACCTGTACCGCGCCTGCTCGACCATCGTCGATCATGAGGATGCCTTCATCGACCTTGCCTTTGGTTTGGGCAGCGTCGAAGGATTGGAGGCGGAAGACGTCAAACAATATATTCGCTATATCGCCGACCGGCGGCTCGCGCAGCTCGGCCTGCAACCGATCTTCCACACCGACAAGAATCCGCTGCCATGGCTGGACGACATGCTGAACGGCGTGGAACACACGAACTTTTTCGAAAATAGGGCTACCGAATACTCCCGGGCGTCGACGCAGGGTACCTGGGAAGACGCCTTCGACTAACCGTTCCTTCTGAGCAGCCCTTTCTAGGGCAGCCTTATCCCCTGTCCCGGTGCCCCGGGCAGGGGATTTTTTGCTCTGCATTTCGCCGACCGATCGCAAGAACCGGGTGGATCGTTCTGGCCCGGGCCGCGATATTGTCGGCATGAAACCGCGATCACAGGCCGACATCGGCGCGCTATGCGTTTTCGTCTTCGTCCTTTGCAGTGCCGTCCGGGACGTCTATTTCGGCGGCGCGTTCCAATCGGTCAGCGTGTTTCTCGTGCTGTTGTTCGCCTTCGGTTCGATGACAATGGCCGGACTGGCGGTGTCAGTTTGGAAGGACCGCGCAAGCCTGAAAATCATCGCGGCCGCGCCGATGGATACCGCGATGATGAACATCGCCACCGCCGGTGCATGGACTTCCTACTTCTTCGCCCTGAAATTTCTCGATCCGTCGATCGTCAACACGCTGTTCGCCGGCATCGGTCCCTTCGTCGTGATCGCGCTCGCCGGGAGCCGCTTCGGAATCGCCCGCCCCAGCCGAAGCACCCCGTTCCAACGCCTCCTTCAAGCCGGGACCGTAGTGACATTGATCGTTCTGGTTTGGATCGTCGTCAGTGGCCGGTCGGGCTTTCAGATCGGCGACGGCCGGACAGCATTCGGCAGCGCAATGCTTGCGCTGGTCGCCGGCTCATTGATTACGGTGAGCCACTTATTCGCCAAGCGGCTCGACGAGCGGGGAGCCGCCCCGCCGGCCCTCCTCGGAGCCCGCTTCTTCGGTCTGCTTGCGGTCGCGGGATGCGGATTGGTCTACGAAGGCATGCCAATCGCAACCGGCATCGAAACACCAGGCCTCTTCAGCGTGGCAGCCGCGGCCCTCCTGCTCATCGTCATCCCGGTGTGGTTCAACCAGGTCGGGATGGCGAGGATCAGCCCTCTCAGCGCACGCGTCATCACCGCCTTCGGTCCCGCCTTGGTATTTGGACTGCAACAGTTCGACACACGGATCGAATGGTCTATCGAAACCTTCGTGGCCGTGACGGTCTATTCGATATTGGCGATCGCAGCCAATCTCTCCCAACGGAAGGATTGGACCGCCGTAGGCTCGGCCGCCGTCGATAAATCCGCGCTTGGCCGTTGATCAGCGATACATATAGATCGTGAAATCGTGCGGCATGTATTCGTGCCGCAGGAGCAGATGCTGCGTGAACTGCCGGCAGTAATCCATGGTTTCCAGCGGGTCGACGAACAGGTACTCGTTGCGGCTCTCGGCCGGGCACCAGATCGAAAACATGTTGAAGGCGACCGCCACCTTGCATCGCTGGAACATCGCCGCAATGGATTTCTGAAACAGTTCTTTTGACGCGTGCTGATAGACCCCGCTGGCGATGATGTAGTCGGCCGCCGCGCCATTCTTGATTTGCAGTAGGTCGCCCTCGATGAAGCGCGCATCCGGATGCCGTTGCCACGCCTGGGCTAGCATCTCCGGCATCAGGTCGAGACCGGTATAGTCGCCCTTGAAGCCGTTTTCCTTCATATACGCGAGGAGATTGCCGACGCCGCAGCCGATCTCGAGAACCGACGCTTCGTTCAGCGGACCGATGTCGCAAAGGATGGAGTACCGCGTCGTCGCGAATTCGGGCGCCGTGTAGCCGACCGCTTCGTAGTAATAGTCCGTGGCTGCCAGACGCGGTTCATAATAGGCGCGGATTTTTTCTCCAAGCTCTTCGAGATTCATGGGATATCACGCCGTTCCGCTGCGGTCAGGGAGGTGGACGGATCACGCTACCGGACGATGATTAAGGAAGGGTAACTTCCGGGTCGAAATCGCTATCCGAAGGCGGAAATCCGGACCGGTTGGCGTTTTCGGCCCCAACCGCCGGGCCCGGTGTCGAAATGCCCCGCCACCGCCGTCCCGCAGGCGGCGCAATGCCCATTCTCGATTTTCCAGTCAGAGAGGGCATACCAATCGCGGCCGATCAAACATTCGCCGCAGGCATGGCAGTAGGTGCTGCCGCCGGATTTATCGTGAATATTGCCCGTGTAGACATAGCGCAGCCCATTAGCGCGGGCGATATCGCGCGCCCGATGCAGCGTCCCGGCCGGGGTCGCCGGCGTATCGGTCATCCGGTAATCGGGGTGAAACGCCGAGAAATGCAGCGGCACGTCCGGACCGAGATTGTCCATGATCCACTGGGAAAGCGCCTCCACCTCCACCGCCGAATCATTTTCGCCGGGGATCAACAGCGTGGTGATCTCGACCCACACGTCCGTCTCATGCCTGAGATAGCACAAGGTCTCCAACACCGGCCCTAACGATGCGGTGCAGAGCGACTTGTAAAACCCTTCGGTGAACGCCTTGAGGTCGATATTCGCCGCATCCATCACGCCGAAGAACTCTTCCCGTGCCGCGGCCTTCATGTAGCCCGCCGTTACCGCTACATTCCTGACGCCGCGGGCACGGCAGGCCGCCGCCACATCGACGGCATACTCGAGGAAAATGGCCGGATCGTTGTAGGTGTACGCGACCGAGCGGCATCCGGTCCGGACCGCCGCCTCGGCGATCGTTTCCGGCGCGGCTTGATCCATCAACCGGTCCATCTCCCGGGATTTCGAGATATCCCAGTTCTGGCAGAACTTGCAGGTGAGATTGCACCCGGCCGTTCCGAAGGACAGGACCGGTGTTCCCGGCAGGAAATGGTTCAGCGGCTTCTTCTCGATCGGGTCGATGCAGAACCCGCTCGACCGCCCATAGGTGGTGAGCACGATCTCGTCCCCGGCACGGCCCCGGACGAAGCACAATCCCCGCTGGCCGTCCTGCAGCTTACATTCGCGCGGGCAGATGTCGCATTGCAGCCGGCCATCACCGACCGGCGCCCAATATCGGCCGCTAAACCCCTCTAATCGCCCCATTTTGGTTAACCAGGTGTTATGATCCTGTTCCTATACTGTAGCGCTGGATTGCGGCGCCTCAAGTCATCGTGCCGGCAATCCGCTATCGGACGCTACGACCCGGACTTTAATATTCGGTAAGGGCGTTCCGGCGCTTGATCGAGTTCTAAGGAGGTCCGCGGGAATGACTGCGGTACGACCACCTGCCGTCGCCGGGTTTTTCTATCCGGCCGATGCCGCGACGTTGACCGCCGACGTCGACGGATACCTGTCGGTGCGCCCTGTGCCCGTCGTCTCGGCGCCTAAGGCCATCATCGTTCCCCATGCCGGCTACGTTTATTCGGCCGCCGTCGCCGGCCCGGCATATGCCCAGATCCGGCAAGCCGCCGATCGCATCCGGCGCGTCGTCCTGCTCGGTCCAGGCCACCGCGTAGCGATCCCCGGTGTGGCCGCACCCACTGCCGACGCCTTTCAAACACCATTGGGAACGGTCCCGCTGGATCGCCCGTCGATCCACGCCATCGCCGACCTGCCCTATGTCGAACTGCGCGACGACGCCCACCGCGAAGAACATTGCCTCGAGGTGCAGTTGCCCTTCCTGCAACGCGTTCTCGGGGCCTTTACGCTCGTCCCGTTGGTGGTCGGCGGCGCAAGCCCGGAACAGCTCGCCGCCCTGCTCGACCGGCTTTGGGGTGGGCCGGAGACGCTGATCGTCATCAGCTCGGACCTAAGCCATTACCACGACTACGATGCGGCACAAGATCTGGATGGGAAGGCGGCCCAAGCGATCGAATCGCTTTCCCCCGACGATCTGTCCGCGGATCAAGCATGCGGCCGCCTGCCGATCGCGGGCATGCTGCTGAGCGCACAGCGTCACAACCTCTCGGTCGATCGCCTGGATCTGTGCAATTCCGGCGATACCGGCGGCCCGCGCGACCGCGTGGTCGGTTACGGCTCCTGGGCATTCCGCGAAAGCGGTTCGGCAGCGGCATCGGCCCGCGACCGGCGAGTCGACCCGCAGGCGCACATTCTGCCGCATGCCAAACGGCTGCTCCGGAGCGCCTCGTCCACCTTGCGCTACGCCGTCCGCTACGGGAAAGCACCCCGGGTCGACTTGTCGAAAGTACCCGATCCGCTTCGCCCGGCCGCCGCGACATTCGTAACCCTGAAACATGGATCGAAGCTGCGCGGCTGTATAGGCACCGTCGAACCACGGCGGCCCCTCGTGGTCGACGTCGTGGAGAACGCGTATGGCGCGGGATTCAAGGATCCGCGCTTCCCGCCGCTCACCTACGACGATCTAACCGACCTCAGCATCTCGATCTCCCTGATCTCGCCGAAGCAACGGATCGAGTTCACGGACGAGGAAGATCTAGTCGGTCAGCTTCGGCGCCCGAATGACGGCCTCTTGGTTCAGTCCGGAAATGAGCGCGGCCTGTTCCTGCCGCAAGTCTGGATCGACGTTCAGGATCCGCGGGAGTTCGTCGACCATCTCAAGAAGAAAGCGGGCATCGACCGGCCGCTCCGCTCTTCCGAGGACCAGGCATTCCGCTTCATGGCGCGGCCGCTGGGCACGGTGGTCTTGAACGCGGCGAAACGGCGGATGAAGACCGCGTCCTAGATAAAACTTTGACGCCGCAACGGGCCTCCCTATGATCGCGTCGTCAATCGGGGAACGAATATCCAAATGAAAAAGCCCAACGACCGCCAATCGACGGCATCCACCGTCGGGAGATTCGGATGACCGATCCGGCGGCGCTCCTCGCCGAGATCGAAAAGGCCGCCCTGCAAGCCGGCAAGGTGATCCTCGAGATTTATGATACCGACTTCGATGTCGACCAGAAGGCCGATGACTCGCCCGTGACCGAGGCCGACGTCAAGGCCGAGGCGGTCATCTTGAAGGCCCTCCAAGCTCTTACGCCGGATATTCCCATCGTCGCCGAGGAAGAGGCGGCGGCCGGCAAGACGCCTGCCGTCGAGGATGCCTTTTGGCTGGTCGATCCGCTGGACGGCACGCGGGAGTTCCTCAACCGCAACGGCGAGTTCACGGTGAATATCGCCCTCGTCCGCGACGGCCATCCCGTCCTGGGCGTCGTTCATGCCCCCGCCCGTGATGTCACCTATGCCGGCGTCGTGGGCGCCGGCGCAACGATCCGCGACGGCGACGGCCTACCCGAGCCCATCACGGTACGAATGCCGCCGGAGAAAGGTCTAACCATCGCGTCGAGCCGGCGGCATGGCAGCGACTTCGAATTGGAGAGTTTCCTGGCGGACTACACCGTCGCCGACCGGATCATCTGCGGCAGTTCGCTCAAGTTTTGCCTCGTCGCTTCGGGTGACGCCGATCTCTATCCGCGTTTCGGGCCGACGATGGAATGGGATACCGCCGCCGGACACGCCGTGCTTGCCGCCTCGGGAGGCAAGCTCACGACGACCGACGGAGATGCCTTCGTATATGGGAAAAATGGATTTCGGAATCCCGGCTTTATTGCCTGGGGCGGACTCGGTTAGGCGGTAGAGCCGACACGGTCGGCCTCGGCGGCCTCCCACCCCAGAATGACGCGTTTACGGTCCGGTCCCCAGCGATAGCCGGTGATCGCGCCGGTGCTGCGAATAACGCGATGGCAAGGCACGATCCACGACACAGGGTTCAGGGCCACGGCGCCGGCGACGGCGCGCGCGCCTTGCGGTTTCCCCAAATGCTTCGCCAACCGTTCGTAGCTCACGACCGCGCCGGGCGGGATGCGCAACAGCGCTTCCCAAACCTTAGTTTGGAAAGGTGTGCCGCGCAGCACCAGATGGAGCTTATCGCCCCCGGTCCCGAACGCGGCGGCGGCATAGGCCGCGGTCTTCGCCGGGTCCTCGACGATGGTCGCCTGCCCCCACCGGGACAGCAGATCCTGTTCCGTCGCCTGCCGCCCCTCGTTCAGAACGAAGGCGAGACCGCAGAGCCCGCGGTCCGTGGCCACCATCAGGCAGTCGCCGAACGGACTGTCGTGCCAGCCGTAGGACAGCGTCAGCCCCGTCCCCATCGCCTTCCATTCGCCGGGGGTCATCGCTTCGTGGGTAATGAACAGATCGTGCAAGCGGCTCGGGCCCGACAGGCCCGCGTCGTAGGCCGCGTCGAGAACGCTGTCGCTCGCCGCGAGCCGTTCCTTGGCATGCGACAGGGTCAGATATTGCAGAAACTTCTTCGGGCTGACCCCAACCCACCGCGAGAACAGGCGCTGGAAATGATACTCGCTCAACCCGGCTTCCGACGCCGCGAGGGCGAGGCTGGGTTGTTCGACATAATGATCGGCGAGCCAATGGATAGCCTGCTCGATCCGCTCGTAGGTTTTCTGGTCGGTGATTTCAGTCATCATGGTGCCAGCTTACGGATAAAGGCCGGCCTGCCGCCACCCGAATCTTGCGGCGCTTTTATGACGCGAGATCAAGCTGGTAGAAGACCGCATCATGGGCTGGATTGTTATAGTAGGCTGGGGTTTGGACCCACCCTAGCTGCTGATACAGCGCGTCGGCGGTCGGCATCCGCGACTGCAGTGTATCGAGTCGCAACCGGCGATACCCCATGTCGCGCGCCGCATCGGTTATCGCTGCGACAAGCGTGTTGCCGAGCCCAGTACGCCGATAAGGCGGACGGACGAACAAGCGTTTAACTTCACCTTCCCCGGCTGCGGAGAGCGGCCGAAGGCCGACACAGCCGGCGGCATCGGCACCATCCATCGCCAGCAGCAGGCGGCCGCGCGGCGGGCCGTAAACCGACGCGAAATTCGCCATCTCCTCGTCGAACCCCTGGAAACAAAGATCGACGTCGAGCCAGATGGCATACTCGTGAACAAGCTGCCGCCCTTGTGTGAAGTCGGTATCGGTTTCAGCGATCTTGATGACCGGCGTTGCCATTTCGTCGATCCGCCCCGTCTATACGTAGATCGTGCCCTTCATATACAAGGCCGCGTGACCGCCGATTTCGACCCGCTCGCCCCGATACCGGCAGAACAATTCGCCGCCGCGCGCCGAGATCTGCCGGGCGTGCAGCTCGGTCTTGTCGAGCCGCTTCGCCCAATACGGAATAAGTGTGCAATGTGCGGAGCCGGTCACGGGATCTTCCGGAATGCCCATCCGCGGCGCGAAGAACCGGGATACGAAATCGCAGTCCTCACCCGGCGCCGTTACGATCAACCCATGCAAATCCAATCCGGCGACCCGGGCCATATCCGGCCGTAGATCCCGAACACGCGCCTCGGTCTCGAACACCGCGAACCCGTCGCGCGCCCGCAGCATTTCCGCCGGCGCCGCACCCAGCGCGCGTGCCACATCGCCAAGTCCATTGGCCTGTTCCGGCGCGCGGGATGGGAAGTCCATCAAGAGCCGATCTTTCGCGCGCTGAACGACGAGAGAATCGCCGAGCTTGCTGCGAAACCGAATGTCGCGGCGGCACGGTTCCAATTCGGTGAAGATGACATACGCCGTCGCGAGCGTTGGATGCCCGGCCAAATCGATCTCCGCCACCGGCGTGAACCAACGGATGTCGTAATGATCATCGTTCCGGACGAAAAACGCGGTTTCCGAAAGATTATTCTCGGCAGCGATACTCTGCATCATCTCGGCGGGAATCCAGTCGTCGAGCGGGCACACCGCCGCCGGGTTCCCCGCGAAGACATGGTCCGCAAATGCGTCCACCTGATAGATCGGTATCTCAGTCATTCCTTTCTCCTATCTTCCGCCCCTTTTCCGCCGACGATCCGTTGTTCGCTTACCGCTGCCAAAACCATTTCCGGATTTCGCCTTCGACATCCGACGCGCTGACCCCGATGTCACGCAACATGCGGTCGCTGAGCGCCGCCAACTGTCGCCGCTGTTTAGCCCGCTCCTGCCAGACCTGTAGCAGATCGAACACGCCGACAATCCGTTCGGAAACCTTCGACCCAAGATCGCCGACGGCCAATCTTGGTTCAATTTCAGGACATTTCGATATTGCACCCATTCTTCGTCCTCGAAGCCAATAGATTTGGCGTTGATTGGTGTAAATCCGCTTTTATTCTTGTGCTAATTAGGTGTCAATTTGTATATTGTCACCATGACAATATGGAAACCCTCGCTCGAAGAGTATGCGGGCCCGAAATACCGGGCGATATCCCAATCCATCGCCGCCGATATCGCCGAAGGGCGGCTGGCCTCCGGCGAACGGTTGCCGCCACAGCGCGAATTGGCTTGGGCCCTTGGCGTTACCGTCGGTACGGTCAGCCGAGCCTATGCGGACGCCGAGCGTGCCGGACTGGTCAAGGGCGAGGTCGGACGCGGCACCTATGTGATGCGCCCCGGGTACCGACACCAACACCCGGTGCATGCGGAGCCCGAGCCGGGGCTCATCGACCTCACCTTCGCCTTTCCACCGCCCGGCGCCGAAGAAGAACACCAACTTGCCGAAACGCTGCAGGCGTTGTCATCGGATCCGAATTGCGGAGCGTTGCTCGATTACCAGCCGAACGCCGGAACCGAACGCCAACGCACGGCTGGGGCGCATTGGATGGCGCAGGTCGGGCTCGACGTTACGCCGCAACAGGTGGTGCAAACCGCGGGAGCGCAACACGCCATCCTCGTAACGCTCAGCGCGTTGACCCGCCCGGGCGATCGTGTCGTGACCGAATGCCTGACCTACTCCGGCGTTAAATCCGTTGCAGCGACGCTCGGCCTGCGGCTTGACGGACTGCCGATGGACGAGAGCGGCGTGATCCCAGGCGCCTTCGAAGACGCCTGCCGGGACGGACAGGTGCGGGTGCTCTATTGCATTCCGACCGGCCAAAACCCGACGACGGCCGTGATGCCGGTCGAGCGCCGCAAGGAGATCGCCGACATCGCCCGGCGCCATGACGTGAGCATTATCGAGGATGACATCCTCGCCTATCTGTTCGACGCCCCACCGCCGCCGGTAGCGACCTTCGCGCCGGAGCGGAGTTACTACATCACGAGCCTTTCAAAGACGATAGCACCGGGTTTGAGGGTCGGGTATGTCGCCGCCCCCGCTGCGATGACCGACCGATTGTCCGCCGCCATCTGGGCGACCTGCTGGACAGCGACCCCGATTACCACCGAGATTGCCGCACGCTGGATCGAGAGCGGTGCCGCCGGCCGAATCCTCGACGGCCGGAAACGCGAGATCGCCGCGCGAAAAGCAATGTGCGATGAAGTCCTGCCGGTCGATGGACAGATGATCCGCAGTGGTCCCATCCATCTTTGGCTGCAGCTTCCGGACCCCTGGCGCGCCAACGATTTCACCACCGAGGCGCGGCGCCGGCATGTCGCCGTCACCCCCGCCGAAAGTTTCGCGGTCGGCCGCAACAGCACACCGCACGCAGTCAGGATCTGCTTTGGCATGCCGCGCACCCGCGACGAGCTTAGGACCGGCTTGAAGACGATCGCGAATATGCTGGCGGATCCGGCCTGCGCCGGGGCGTCCTTCGCCTAGCCGTCGAACGGCGCGACGGTATGCCCGTGGTTGAGCGGGCCGTGCCCGGCGCCTAATTCCGGCGCGGTGGCGATAGCGACACGCACATAGGCGCGGGCGCGGCGTACCGCTTCCGTCAATGCCAATCCCTGCGCCAAGCCGGCGGCGATCGCCGACGCCAGCGTACACCCGGTGCCATGGGTATGCGGCGTGTCGATGCGGGTGTCGGGGAAGGTCTCGACGGCGCCGTCGCGAAACAATACGTCGGTCACCTGATCGCCCGGTAGATGTCCGCCCTTTACCAGCACGGCCGACGGCCCTAGCCCGGCAATCTCCCGGGCCGCCGCCGCCATGGCGTCCACATCGCCGATCGACGCGCCGCAAAGCGCCTCGGCTTCCGGAATGTTCGGGGTCAGCACCGCGGCCATCGGCAACAGGCGCTGCTTCAGCGCGGCCATGGCGGTGTCCTCAAGCAACGAATGCCCGCCCTTGGCGAACATGACCGGATCGACCACCAACGGGATTGCCGGCGCTGTCTCGGCAATCGTGTCGGCGATGGTCTCGATGACCGCCGCGTTGTGCAGCATGCCCGTCTTCAGCGCATCCGCGCCGATATCGTCCAAGACCAGGCGCATTTGCTGGGCGATGAAAGCCGGATCAACGCCCATCACATCGAACACGCCTTGGGTGTTCTGCGCCGTCAAGGCGGTCACCGCCGTCATGGCATACCCGCCGAGCGCGGTAACCGTCTTGATATCGGCTTGGATGCCCGCACCACCGCCGGAATCCGACCCGGCAATGATCAGGACACGAGCCATTTGCGTTAACGTGTCGGTCACGAGGCCGCAGTGCGTTTAATCGTATTCACGATGTTGCCGACCACGGAATCGACCAGCGCAGGATCGTCGCCTTCGGCCATCACGCGGATAACCGGTTCCGTGCCCGATGGCCGGATCACCAATCGCCCGCCGTCACCCAACTGGGTCTCGCCTTCCGCGATCGCGGCCTTGACCGGGTCCGCGTCGAGCGGCGTACCGCCATTGAATTCCACATTGCGCAAGAGCTGAGGTACCGGCTCGAACACGCGGCAGACTTCGCTGACCGGACGCCCTTGTTCGGCAACCACGGCCAGAACCTGCAATGCCGCGATCAGCGCATCGCCGGTTGTCACATAGTCGTTCAGGATGATGTGGCCCGACTGCTCGCCGCCCACGTTGAAATCATGCCGGCGCATGTGTTCGACGACATATCGGTCACCGACCGGCGTCCGCACGAGATCCAGCCCGACGGTGCCGAGGAACCGCTCGAACCCGAGGTTCGACATCACCGTACCAACCACGCCGCCGCCGTTCAGTCGGCCCTGTTGGTGCCAATTCGAGGCGATCAGCGCCATCAGTTGGTCGCCGTCGAGGCGCTGCCCGTCCTCGTCGGCGATGATCAACCGGTCGGCATCGCCATCCAGGGCGATACCGATATGCGCGCCATGCGCCACGACTTGTTCGCACATATGCGATGGATCGGTTGCGCCGCATTTCCTGTTGATGTTCAGCCCATCCGGCTGCACCGCGACGGGAACGACGTCCGCGCCTAACTCCCAAAACACGCTGGGTGCGACTCGATAGGCCGCCCCATTCGCACAATCGACGACGACCTTGAGGCCATCGAGCCGCATGCCGCGCGGGAAGGATTGCTTGACGAACTCGACGTACCGCCCGGGCGCGTCTTCCATGCGGCGCGCCCGGCCGAGGCGCGACGATCCGGCGAGGGCGAAGTCGCCGTTCTCCATCAAAGCCTCGATCTCCGATTCGTCCTCGTCCGACAGCTTGTAACCGTCGGGCCCGAACAGCTTGATGCCATTATCCTGATAGAGATTATGCGAGGCAGATATCACCACGCCGAGGTCCGCCCGGAGCGATCGGGTCAGCATGGCCACCGCCGGGGTCGGCATCGGTCCGACCAACGCCACATCCATGCCCATTCCGACAAATCCGGCGGTCAACGCCGGCTCGAGCATATAGCCGGACAACCGCGTGTCCTTGCCGATAACCACCGTGTGGCGATGGTCCCCGCGCTTGAACCGTTCGGCCGCGGCCATCGCCAGGCGCAGAACCGTTTGCGGTGTAATGGGTTCTTCGTTGGCTAGGCCGCGGACACCGTCCGTGCCGAAGAACTTGCGGCTCATGACCTCCTCCACCTTAATCCCGCCGAGGCAGTGCGATACGGCGATGCCGGTACCGGTATACGGACCGCAGCGCCGGAATACGGCTGATTGCGCTGTTTAACGGGGAAATTGGGCGCTGACAAGGCAACGGCCCGCCGAATTTCTCGGCGGGCCGTATTCAACAAGCCGGGTTATCCGCCCTGCGGTTCGGGTTCCGGGCCGGGCCCGACCGGGCCGCTGGCGCCACCGGTTCCGTCGGTTGTCGGAACCGAGGAACGGACCCCGCTCGGCGGCGGTGTGTCATCGTCTTTCTCGCGGACGATCTCCTCACCGCGCAGCAATGCGTTGATCTCGTCACCGGACAGCGTCTCGTACTCGAGCAGCGCCTTGGCGAGCGTATGCAGATCGTCGATGTTGTCGGTAAGGATCTTTCGGCATTGACTGTCGGCGCTATCGACGATGTCCCTAACTTCCTGGTCGATCACCTCCGCCGTCGCGTCGGAGACGCTCTTGGTCTGCGCCACGGAATGGCCGAGGAATATCTCTTCCTGGTTTTCGTTGTAGCGCAGCGGGCCGAGCTTATCGCTCATGCCCCATTCGGTGACCATCTTGCGCGCGATGTCCGTCGCCTGCGCAATATCGTTCGAGGCGCCCGTCGTTACCTTCTCGCGCCCGAAAATAAGGTCTTCCGCGACGCGTCCGCCCATCGCCACCACGAGGTTGGCCTCGAGCTGGTCGCGCGACATGGCGTATTGATCCTTTTCGGGCAACCGCATCACCATGCCGAGCGCGCGGCCGCGCGGAATGATCGTCGCCTTGTGGATCGGGTCGGACGCTTCGCAATGAAGCGAAGCGATGGCGTGACCGGACTCGTGATAAGCGGTCAAGCGCTTCTCTTCCTCGGTCATGACCATGGAGCGCCGCTCGGTACCCATCATGACCTTGTCCTTGGCGTCCTCCAACTCCTGCATGGAGACGACGCGGCGGTTCTTGCGCGCCGCCAGCAAGGCGGCCTCGTTCACGAGGTTGGCAAGATCGGCGCCGGAGAATCCAGGGGTTCCGCGGGCAATAATGCGGGCGTCGACATTCGGCGCGAGCGGCACCTTCCGCAAATGAACCTTCAGAATCTTCTCGCGGCCCAAGACGTCCGGATTCGGCACCACGACCTGACGGTCGAAACGACCCGGGCGCAGCAGCGCCGGGTCAAGAACATCGGGACGGTTGGTCGCGGCAATCAGGATGACACCCTCGTTGGCCTCGAAACCGTCCATCTCGACCAGCAACTGGTTCAGCGTCTGTTCGCGTTCGTCGTTACCGCCGCCCAGCCCGGCGCCGCGGTGGCGTCCGACGGCGTCGATTTCATCGATGAACACCAAGCAGGGCGCATTCTTCTTCGCCTGCTCGAACATGTCGCGCACACGCGATGCGCCGACGCCGACGAACATTTCGACGAATTCAGAACCGGAAATCGTGAAGAACGGCACGTTCGCTTCGCCGGCGATGGCGCGGGCCAGCAATGTCTTACCGGTACCCGGCGGGCCGACCAGAAGCACGCCTTTCGGAATTCGGCCGCCGAGCCGTTGGAACTTCTGCGGATCGCGCAGGAACTCGACGATCTCTTCAAGCTCCTGCTTGGCCTCGTCGATACCGGCAACGTCCTCGAAGGTGACACGGCCGGTCTTCTCGGTCAGCAGTCGCGCCCGCGACTTGCCGAAGCCCATGGCGCGGCCGCCACCGGACTGCATCTGCCGCATGAAGAAAATCCAAACGCCGATCAGCAGCAGGATCGGGAACCAATTCAGCAGCACCGCGAACAGCGTCGGCATGCCTTCTTCCGGCGGCTCCGCCTCGATCGTCACTTTATGTTTGACGAGTTTGTCAACGAGGTTCGGGTCATCGGGCGCATTGGTGACGAAATTCGCGCCGGCGTTATCGATGATCGAAATCTTACGGCCTTCGATCGTGACTTTCTTGACGTCACCCGCTTCGACCTTATCGAGGAAGGCAGAATACGGAATCGGCATATCCGCCGACCGATGCGTCGATCCCTGAAATAGATTAAAGAGCCCGATCAGAAGGATCAGGATCACAATCCAAAGTGCTATATTCCTGCCGAACAGCGCCAAGTCTCCATCGGTTTAGAGGCCAAAATTTAGAGTCCTACAGGCGTTTTTCGCCGGTCGCCGTCCTGGCCTAATCCTTAAATAACACAAAGCCATACCGCAGGTTAAGCATTTGCTACCGAGCCCGGTTCCGCCACGCGAGCCGAACTGAGGGGCCGAACCGGCGCGAACCGCAAATCCCGTACGCGAGGGGGTACGAACTCGGTCCCGCGATACACATAACTCAAGTGGGGTACGGACGCGACCACGTCAAGATGCCAAAAAGTAGGAAGCGACGGACGGACTGCCGCCGGAACCGCAGTTTTCTGCATTTCTGGGCTTGCCTTGACGATTTCGGCCCACCCCTTTCGACCGAGCCGGCGTAGCTCGAAACGGGGGTCACCGTCGATGGTGAGCCTGAATCGCCCGTCCCACAGCACATCGCCATCCGCTGGCATCGCTTCCTTAGCCGCCCGCGGCTCACGGCAGATCAACACTTGGTCATGTGCCGGCGCGATCCGACATCCCATCAGCGTCCGCGCGCTTTCGAGCCCCAACGGCGCCGTCAGCGCGGCATAAAGCCGCTCCAGCCGCTCCAGCCGCGGCGGATAGGGCGTACCACCAATGCAACCGAGCATTCGCGAGAGAGCCCGCAGCGCGGTCTCCTCCGGCGCGGCGCACAGCGCGGCCCGGTCGAGATAACCATATCCTTCGGGATGGAGCGCCGCCGATCGCGCCAGGAGATCTGCAGCTCCCTGATCGAGCGCCTGCCGGGCGCCCGCCATCCGTCGGGCCGTTTTGCAGAGCCGCGTAACCGTTAGCCCTTCCGACGCAAGCATCGGCGCTGCCTTACGGAACCGCACGCGCGCAAACGACGCGTTCTCGTTCGACGGATCTTCGACATGCGCCGCGCCAGTGACCGCCAAGGTTGCCCGCAGCCGCGCTTTCGGCAGGTCGAGGACAGGCCTAAGCAGCCGGACCGAGGCGGTCTCGACAACCGGCGCCATTGCCGCCAATCCGTCAACACCGCTACCGCGGGCCAGTCGAAGCAAGACTGTTTCCGCCTGGTCCTCGGCATGATGCGCCAACGCGAGGTGCAGGACCTCGTGTCGGACGCACCAGCGCGACAATAGGCCGTACCGGGCCGCACGAGCCGCCGCCTGCAGATTCCCGACGACCGGCGAATCAGGCCGGGTTAGAATTTCATGCGAAATGTTTCGATCTCGCAGCCAAGATGCGACACGTTTCGCTTCTGCCGTCGAATCCGGGCGCAAGCGATGATCGACCGTCAACGCCGTCATCGTTCCGCCCTGCGCCGTTGCCCAGTCATTCATTAGAAGCGTCAGCGCTAGGCTGTCGGCGCCGCCGGAACACCCGACAGCAAGCCGCGGGGCGGATTCGAACGGTCCGACCGTGTTCATCGAACAGGCGAACTCGTCGCGCCCGATAGGCGCGTCCGGAGTGACTTCGCTTTCCACTGTCATCGCTCGACGGTCAGGAGCAGCCGCTTCTCTTCATCTCGCTCTTGGCGTTGGCGAGTAATCGCTTGTTGGCCTTCGGAAAGGACTTCACCAACTTTTTCCACGCCGCACAGGCCGGCTTCTTTTCGTTTATCCCCGACAGGGATTTGCCGAGCTTGAAAAGACTGTCCGGCGCTTTGTTGCCCTTCGGATATTTCTTGTACCCGTCCAGGAACACCCGCGCGGCTTCCGCGTAGTCATTCCGGAAGTAATGGGTTTCGCCCAGCCAATAAAGCGCGTTGCTCGCCAGCGGGCTATCCGGATTGCCGTCGACGAACCCTTTGAATGCAATTGCCGCGGCAGCGAAATCCCGCCGCTGCAACAATCCGAACGCACGGTCATATTGCTGCCGCGGTGTTTCGGACGCATTGCCCGCCGAGGCGATCTGCGAGCCCGCGGGCGCGTCCGGCAACGATTTCACCGGCGGCTTGACGACCGTGGCGCCACCGGACCGCGACAGTGTGCCCAGGACCTGTTGACCGGGTTGAAGTTTTTGCCCCGATGCGGCCTTGCCGCCCGGCCCGACGCCGGTGATCGGCTTGATCCCTTTCGGCGCAGACCCGGCCTGGGCCGATCCGCCCCCCGCCGCAGCGGTCGCTTGCGCGCCGCCCGAAGGCAAGCTGCCCGACTTCTGTCCGCCCGCCCCATTTTCGAGCGCCCGGAACCGCTGGTCCACGTCCGAGCTCAACTTCTCGAGCCGGTCCTTGATCGTGTTGATTCCGAACTCGACTTCTTCGACACGGCCGGTCAGGTCCCGCATCTGACTTTGCAGATTCTGAATTTGAACCTGCATGCGCGAGACCGAGGCGCTATCGCCGCCAGCCGACGGTGCGGCCCCTTCGATCGGATCACGCTTCGGCGCCTTACCGGAATAGACATAGGCCTGCAGATCGCTGAGATCCCGCCGCAGACGTTGCAGTTGCAGGGCCAATTCCGAATCCTGCGCCGCCGCCGGACCGGTCAAGATAGTCATGAATACGGCTAACGCGCCGGGCAAAAGCCGGCGCGCAATACTCGAAATTCGAATGCGGCGTGGACACGCGCGGACCGCCAGACGCGGTAATCCGGCGGCCCCACTAGAAATCTGAAACATCTGTCGCCCGTTCATAATTCAATCTTACCGGGCGAAGACGGCTGGTGTACGACGATAACTGCGAGGGCGACCACCGGAGTGATCGCCGTCTGCAGTTCGTCAGCTCTTCGCCCCACCGGTAATCGTGGTAACGGATCGCCGGTTTTGCGACCAAGCCCATTCGTTCGAACCAAGGACCGCCGGGCGCTCCTTGCCGTAACTGATGGTCTTGACGCGATTCGCCGCGACCCCTTTGCTGATCAGATAGTCTTTCACAGCGTTTGACCGCCGATCACCCAATGCCAAGTTGTACTCACGCGTGCCGCGTTCGTCGGCATGGCCTTCGACCGTTATCGTCGCGGTAGAAATCCGGGACAGCCAAGCTGCTTGTTTGTCCAGAGTTTCCTGCGCCTTAGCCGTCAGCGTCGAGCTGTCAAAGTCAAAGAATACGCGGTCGCCAACGTTGACGATAAAGTCCTGTATCGAACCTGGAACGACCTGTACGGGTGCACTGCCGGACGCCGACCCCCCAGTCGTCGTCTGCGCCGCAGCGCCGCCACCTGTCTGACCGTCGGTGTCTTCTGGGTCGGTCGCACACGCCGACACCAGCAACAACGCCGCCAGCAGGCTTAAAAGTTTAAACCGCATCTAAAATACCCCCTCGGAGGACAAACAAAAAGTTCCCGCGCCGACAATAGGTCGACGGGCCAAACTTAAACAGTCATCCTTTAAAACACAACAGGTGAATACTAAAAAATAACTCCGTTGCATCAAAGCAATATCTGCCATTTTCTTGCCTGAATTCTGACACATACTTCACGGGATTATTGGAGACCACGCCGGATCCGACGCTTGGCCGGGCGTGACGACCCGGCGAAGATTGTGTCCCGTCAGGTCGACCGAGTACAAATGCACCGCACCGCCGCCGCCCTGTTTATTGGTCGGCTCCTGGCGGAAGAACATGATGACCCGGCCGTTCGGGGCCCAGGTTGGCGATTCCTCCAGGAAACTCTCGCTGAGTAGACGCTCTCCACTCCCGTCGGGCCGCATCACGCCGATGAAAAACCGGCCACCGCTCTGCTTGGTGAACGCGATCAAGTCGCCGCGCGGCGACCAGACCGGCGTCGCGTAACGCCCTCGGTTGAAGCTGATCCGGCGCACGTTGCCGCCGCTTGCGCTCATGACATAAACCTGGGGGCTCCCGCCCCGGTCGGAATTGAAGACAACGCGCTTGCCATCCGGCGAAAAGCTCGGTGACGTGTCGATCGCCGGATGCGAGGTCAGCCGTTTCGATTTACGCGTCCGCAGATCCATCGTGAAAATGTCGGAGTTGCCGTTCTCGGCATGCGACATGATCACCGAGTTTCCACTCGGCGCGAAGCGGGGCGCAAAGGTCATGCCCTTGAAGGCCCCCAATACTTCCTGCCGTCCGGTGTCGATGTTGAACAAATAGACGCGCGGTGTGTTGTTGAAATAGGACAGGTAGGTGATTTCCTGCGCGGACCGCGAAAAGCGCGGCGTCAGAACAAGCGAGCGTCCGTCGGTCAAATGCCGATGATTGGCCCCGTCCTGGTCCATGATGGCGAGCCGCTTGATGCGCCGGTTCGCCGGACCGCTCTCCGCGACGTACACGATGCGCGTGTCGAAATACCCTTCCTCGCCAGTGATCCGTTTGTAGATCGCGTCGGCGATGATATGCGCCACGCGCCGCCAGTTTTCTCGGCGCGTCGTGTACTGCAGCCCGGCCATTTGAGCCTCCGCGAAAACGTCCCAAAGACGGAACTCGACCTTCAACCGACCGTCGCCCTGCACCCGGATCGCACCGTTCACCAAAGCCTGCGCATTGATTATGCGCCAATCGGCGAAACGGGGCTGCACTTGCAGCGACGCGGCATCCTGCAGGAAAGCCCGCTTGTCGACGGGTTTGAAAAGGCCCGACCGTTCCAAATCCGCGGCCACAACGGTTGCGATGTCGCGGCCTACCTGCGTTTCCGTCGACTGCGTGCCGTGGAAATCGGCGACTGCGATCGGCAGTGGCTGCAAATGCCCGCGCGTAATGTCCACCTGCAATTCGGCGGCGGCAGGCAGCGCCGTTGTAACAAGGATGATCGACGCGGCAATCGCCATTGCGCGTCGCGCCAGACACAAGAATATTTCGTCAATCAATCTCATTAGCGTCCAACCAATTCTCTCGGATCGAATGTGAGTCGTGTTTCTTTCCAAAGATCATACTTTCCCTGCGGTAACTCGAGCGGCGTGCAGCGCGGGTTCTTGATTGCCCGGATCACGCTTTCCGCGGCGGCCCGGTAGAAGGGCTCGCGGAACATTCGCGACGTGTCGACGATCTGCGCGGATTGAACCGTTCTGTCCCGGTTGATCACCAACCGGACCTCGACGACCAAATTCTCGGCTTCCGGTGCCCCGGCCGGCGGATTCCAACAGCTTTCGATCTGCCGCTTCAACGCGTCGACCTCGCTCATCGACAGCCGTTGATCGAGGCGGCTCACCTGCTGCGATTGCGGTTTGCTGCTGCTGTCGTGCTTCTTCAACGCGTCGGCGATCGACTGGTCGAAGGACTTTTCCGTTTTCTTCGGCTTGGGCTGTTTCTTCAGCTTTTCGACGGTTTTCAGCACCGAGGCGAAATCGTCCTCTGGCGGCGGCTTGGGTTTGCGCCGCGGCCTCGGGGGTGCTTTCACATCGGGTTTCGCCACCTTCTTCGGCTTCGGTGGCTCTTTTGGTTTGGGCTCCGGTTTCGGCTTCGCCACCGGCTTTGGCTCGGGCTTCGGCTCCGGTTTTACCACCGGTTCGGGTTTCGGCTCGGGCTTGACCTCGGGCTTCTTTGGTTCGGGTTTCTTCGGCTTTTCCGGCAGCGAGACGGCATCGGGCGGCGGCGGTGGCGGCGCCGGCGGCTTCGGCAGCGACGCCTGCGGCTTGGGCGGCGGCGGCGCCTTCTTCGGTTTGGGCTTCGGTTTCGGTTCGGGCTTGGGTTTCGCCTTGACGACCGGTTTCGGCGGCGTCGGCGGAATCTTGGTCGCGATATCGGTGACCACGGCAACGTCGATGATCTGCCGCGGTTCGATAACCCGATCCGGCGCGAAGGACGGCAACCCTATCCATGCCAGCAGGACGACCGCGACATGTAAAACAGTGGATAGGATGAATGGTCCGCGCATAGCACTCGACTATTTCGACTTCGCGTTACCGGGCTTCGGCAGTTCCGCCAACAGCGAAACCTTCTTGAAACCAGCGGAACTGATTTCGCCCATGACCTGCATTACGGTGCCGTATTGGATCGCCCTGTCGCCCCGCACGAAGATCTTGGTGTCCGGCTTGGCTCCAGTTATGGCGACGAGCCGGGGAATCAACTGTTCCATTTCCACCGCCTTCTGCTGGATATAGACGACTCCTTCACCATCGATACTAATAACGAGCGGTTCCTGTGAATCGTTCAATGACGCGGCCTTTGTTTTCGGTAAATCGACCGGCACACCGACCGACAACAACGGGGCCGTGACCATGAACACGATGAGCAGCACCAACATGACGTCAACGAAGGGAGTCACGTTGATTTCCGACATCGGCCTGCGGCGGAACTTGCTGTCGCGCCGCGAATAGGAGCCTTGTCCTTGGACGGAATTTGCCACCGGCTAATCCCCCTCTTCCAATTGCCGCGAGAGGATCGCGCTGAACTCGACGGCGAAGGCCTCCAGGCGGCCGCCGTAACGACCCAAGTCATTGGAAATCTTGTTGTAGGCGACCACCGCCGGAATGGCTGCGATCAGACCCAGCGCGGTCGCGAACAGCGCCTCGGCGATACCGGGCGCGACCACGGCCAAATTGGTCTGCTTGGTCACCGCGATGGCCTGAAAACTGTTCATGATGCCCCAGACGGTGCCGAACAAACCGATGAACGGCGCGGTCGACCCGACCGATGCCAGGAAGATCATGTAGCGTTCGAGACGATCCATCTCGCGGCCGAGCGTCACCTGCATCACCCGGTCGATCCGTGCCTGCAAGCCGGCGCGCGCCGTCGCCTGCTGCACGAGTCCCTTTGCCGCCGAACGCCGCCATTCGCGCATGGCCGAGGAGAACACCGCCGTCATCGGATCGGATGGCCGTTGCCCAACACGCTCATATAGATCGTCTAGCGAACCGCCCGACCAAAACGCGTCTTCGAAGCGCAAGGCCCGCGTTTCCAGGCGACGCAATCGCCACATCTTGTCCAGGATAATCGCCCACGTCCAAACCGACGCAAGCACCAGGACGCCCATGACCAATTTCACGATCCAATCCGCCCGCAGGAACAGGCTCCAAATCGTCAGGTCATTGGCGCCCGTGGAACCGGCCAAGGCAACCGAGTCAACAATCCCTTGTTCCATATCTTTTGCTCGCTAACTCCGTTTATGCAGTGTCGCCAAAACCGATCGGATTTCCGCCGGCAGGCGCGCCGGCCGGCCGGCCGGACTGAGGCATGCAAGTCGTACCGACATGTCGGTCAGAAGTTTACCGTCGCGCACGACGCACTGACGCGCCGACAGCGTCGCGCCGCCGACCCCGGTGATACGCGTATGCACTTCCAGCGCCTCGTCCAGATGCGCCGGCTTGAAATAGGTAACGGAACAATCCCGGACGGCAAACATCACCTCGTATTTCTTCAATAACGCCGTGTTGTCGGTCCCAAGATGCCGGAGAAGCTCGCTGCGCGCGCGCTCCGCAAATTTGAGATAGTTCGCGTAATAAACAACCCCGCCCGCGTCTGTATCCTCGTAATAGACCCGAAACGGAAAGACATGAACGTCATCCGATACGGCCTCAGCCATTACCGGCCTCCGGTATGTCGTCCTCGTCCTCGATGAGTTCAAGTTGGTGCGCCGCCGATTTCGGCGCATCCAATCCAAGGTAGCGCCAGCCCTGCAACGTCAACATGCGGCCGCGTTGCGTTCGTTGCAGATATCCCTGCTGGATGAGATACGGCTCGATCACGTCTTCCAATACGTCGCGCTGGTCTGCAAGCGCCGCCGCCAGCGTTTCCACACCGGCCGGACCGCCAGCGCAATTCACCGCAAGGTAGTTCAGGTAACGTCGGTCCATCGCGTCGAGGCCGTCCGGGTCGACACCGAGACGACTCAAAGCGGCGTCCGCCGCCTTCTGGTCTACATCGCCGTCCCCGTCGACCAACGCAAAATCCCGCACGCGGCGCAGCAAACGGCCGGCGACGCGCGGCGTTCCGCGGCTGCGCCGGGCGATCTCGCCCGCCCCCTCCGGCGTCAGCGTCATGCCCAGAACCCGGGCGCCGCGCTGCACGACCTTGCACAGATCTTCTTCGCTGTAGAAGTTCATGCGAAGGTGGATGCCGAACCGTTCGCGCAGCGGCGTCGTGATCAACCCCGACCGGGTCGTCGCCGCGACCAGCGTGAACGGCGGCAGATCGATCCGGATGGACCGCGCCGACGGTCCCTCGCCGATGATGAGGTCGAGTTGAAAATCCTCCATCGCGGGATAAAGAATTTCCTCGACAGCGGGATTGAGCCGGTGAATTTCATCGATGAACAACACGTCATGCGGCTGCAGATTCGTCAGGATCGCCGCCAGGTCTCCGGCTTTCGCGATCACCGGTCCCGACGTTGCGCGAAAACTGACGCCCAGCTCGCGGGCGACGATCTGCGCCAGCGTGGTCTTGCCCAGCCCCGGCGGCCCATGCAGAAGCGTATGGTCGAGCGCTTCGGACCGCGCCCGCGCCGCCTCGATGAACACGGCCAAGTTCTCCCTGACCGTCGGCTGACCGATGAAATCGGCCAGGCTTTGCGGCCGTATCGACGCTTCGGACGCATCCTCTTCGGCGAAGGACGCTTCGACCACACGGTCCGCGTTCGGACTCACGGTGCCAACTCCTTCAAGCCAATGCGAATCAAATCATCGGTCCCCGCCGTCTCGCCGAGCGACTGACCCGCCCGTGCTACGGCGCCGAAGGCTTCGGTCCGCGAGAATCCAAGATTGACCAATGCCGACACCGCTTCCTCGTTCGACGACCCTTCCACCGCAGCCGGTGCCTGCGCGCCCCACGCAGCAGGGCTGAACGTTAGTTCACCGACCTTGTCCTTCAATTCGGTGACGATCCGCGCCGCCAGTTTCGGACCGACTCCGTTTGCCCGGGCGACCGTCGCCTTGTCCTGCGCCGCAACCGCCTGAAATAACTCTTCGGTCGAGACCGCGCTGAGAATCGCCAGCGCCACTTTCGCACCGACACCTTGCACCCGGGTCAGCAACCGGAACCAGGATCGTTCGGCCTCCTCCAGGAAACCATACAAATGAATGTGATCTTCCCGGACATGCGTTTCCACATGAAACCGCACCGTCCCCCCGGGCACGGGCAAATCGCCGAGTGTCCGAGATGAACAGAAAACGAGATAGCCGACACCGCCGACATCGACGATGGCGCTATCCTCGCCAAGCGATTCCAACACGCCGCGCAATGATGCGATCATCCCGCAACTCCCTGCCGAGATCCCGACCAGACGGCCGAAGTTTCGGCAAAATGCGCGTGGCAGATCGCAACCGCAAGGGCATCCGCCGCGTCGGGCCCCGAAATCGTGCACCCGGGCAACAAGCGCGACACCATGTGCTGCACCTGATCCTTGTTCGCGTGCCCCGCGCCGACGACCGACTTCTTGATGCGGTTCGCCGAATACTCGGCGACCGCCAGTCCGGCCAAGGCCGGCACGACCAGGACGACGCCACGTGCCTCGCCCAGTTTCAGCGTCGACGACGCGTTCTTGTTGACAAATGTCTCCTCGACCGCCGCTTCGTGCGGCGCATACTGCTCCAAGATTTCCATCAGCCCGTCATGCAGGGCGCGCAAACGCCAAGCCAGCGGTTCTTTCGGGTCCGGGCGCACCGCGCCGTCGGCCACATGCGCCAACCGGTTGCCCGACACGTCGATGATGCCCCATCCCGTGCTCCGCAGGCCGGGGTCGAGACCGATCAAACGCATGGAGGATCCGTGTTTCAAGCCGTCAACCGTGCCAATGTCTCTTCTTCGATATCGTAGTTGGCCGAAACCGTCTGCACGTCGTCGTTATCGTCGAGGGCGTCCATCAGGCCGAACAGGGTCGATGCTTCCTTTTCGCCAACCGTGACCGTGGTTTGCGGGCGCCACACAAGGGTCGCGGAAACCGGATCACCGAATTTGTCGGCCAGGGCGTCGGCAACCGCGTGCAGATCATCCGCCGCGCAGGTTATCTCATGCCCGTCGGCGGTGGATTGGACATCTTCGGCGCCGGCCTCGAGGGCTGCTTCGAACATACCGTCGTCGTCGGCCACGTCCGCCGCGTAGCGGATCTCGCCGACCCGATCGAACATGAAACTCACCGACCCCGATTCCGCCAAGTTGCCGCCATTCTTGCTGAACGCCGATCGGAGTTCCGATGCCGTTCGGTTTCGGTTGTCGGTAAGCGCTTCCACGATTACCGCGATGCCGCCGGGGCCGTAACCCTCGTAGCGCATCTCTTCGAAATTGCTATCGTCAGTACCGCCCGCGCCCTTCTTGATGGCGCGATCGATGTTGTCCTTCGGCATGTTCGCCGAGCGGGCGGCAGAGATCGCAGACCGCAGCCGCGGATTCGCCGACGGATCGTCGCCGCCCTGTTTGGCCGCGACGGTGAGTTCGCGCCCAAGTTTCGAGAACAGCTTGGCGCGCTTTTTGTCCTGCGCGCCCTTGCGGTACATGATGTTCTTGAATTGGGAATGACCAGCCATTGCTCCTGCGCCCGCGCGGACGCCCTCAAGCAGATGAGTAATATAGCCGGTCTATACACCACATTTTGTACGCAAATAAACCGCTGATAGCGTCTGTTAACAATCCAATATGGCAAATTTGCGGCGTTTCCGGGGATTACCGCGACCCGCGCGCGTCATTGCGGCCACGCAATAAACCGCGCGCGCGAACCCCTTCTGTCCCGGCGGATTAACGAATTCTTCACCCTGACTTGCGATTGATTCGGCCGGTAATCCGGCGGCCGGCCCTGGTGCATGCCCAGCAGCGCTGCCTCGCTCCAGGACCCAACGGAAAGGTACGGCCATGCCACGGCGCACGACGCAGAACACGGCTGCGGCACCGTCGCAGAACAATAGCGTCATCAACGCGGATACGTTCAAGCGCGCGGAAGAAGCCGTCAGCAAATTGTCCGAGCAATATCGGGACTGGGCGCTCAGCGACATCGAAACGCTGCGCGGTTGCCTCGCGTCCCTTTCCGACGACGCCAAGCGCGACGACGCGATCGCAAAAATTCGATCGATCGCGCACGACATGCGCGGCCAGGGCAGTACCTTCGGATATCCATTGATTACACAGGTCGCGCAATCGATTTCCGGGACACTCAAGCTGTCGCTGGACACCGACGGGCTCGCTGCGGAACTGGCTTCCCATATCGACGCCGTCGAGGCGATCATCGAATCCGAAGCCACCGGCGACGGCGGCGACGAAGGCCGCGACATTCTTCTATCCTTGGAAGAGAAGATCGGCCGCCGGGTCGACTAATCCACGTCCGGTACCGATTTGCTGAGACGTCCGCCGACGCGAACCGGTTCCACCCGGGTCGCCAAACCCGTTGCCGGATCCGTTTCCACGAATGTGCCGCACAACGTTCCCTCGCCCGATGCAGGGCTGAGCCGTTCTTTCGGAAACCGCCGCTGAAAATTGCGGATCGAAGCACGCGGTTCCATGCCGATCACCGACTCGTAATCGCCGCACATGCCCGCGTCCGTCTGATAGGCGGTGCCGCCGCCCAACACACGCGCATCGGCCGTCGGCACATGGGTGTGCGTGCCGACCACAAGCGTCGCATGCCCGTCCGCGACGATGCCCAATGCGGATTTCTCGCTGGTCGCCTCGCCGTGAACGTCGACGAGGATGGCGTCATAGCCAGCGGATTTCGGCGTGCCTTGCGGCAACGTTTTTTCCATTGCGGCGAACGGATCGTCCAGAAGTTCCATGAACAACCGGCACATCACGTTGACCACCTTGATCCGACGTCCGCGGCTATCCTGATAATCGTGCTCGCCCCGTCCGGGAGTTCCCGCCGGATAATTCAACGGGCGCAACAGGCGGCGATCCTCGTTCAGGACCGGAATGATCTCGGCCTTGTCCCAGGTGTGATTGCCGCCCGTAATCACATCCGCACCGGCATCGAAAAGTTCGTTGCAGATCTTTTCGGTGAGACCGAAGCCGTGCGCGGCGTTCTCGCCGTTGACGACCACGAAATCGATCGCAAGGTCCTTGCGTAATCCGGGCAAAGCGGCGGTTACCGCATCCCGGCCACTGCGTCCCACGACGTCGCCACAAAATAATAGCCGCATCAGGGCTTCCCTTCAGGCCGAAACGCTTCCTGTGGCGTCACGATCCAATCCATTGCTTCATCTTGCGGGCCGCGCGGAATCTCGGCGACTTCCTGGTCGGCGAACCCAACCCCGATCGCAAGTATCTCTTGGACGGACCGCAACGCCGCCACCGTCCGGTCGTAATAGCCACCGCCATATCCCAGTCGATAGCCGCGCCGATCATATCCGAGGAGCGGCACGATCAACACATTGGGCTGAACCGCCGGGGCCGATTCGCAGGGATGCTTGGTTCCCAACGGGCCGTCCTCCAATGGATCGTCGGGCCGCCATCGCCGAAACTGCAACGGGCGGCCACGCGCAACCACAACAGGCATTGCGATGTCATGCCCCGATTCCCGCAGAGCCGACAACGCGGGCAGCACGTCGATTTCATCGCCCATCGGCAGATATCCCGCAACCACAGCCCTATCCGGTATCGACAACGCGGGCGTCAAAGTATCCCGCAGTGCCGGCCCGGCTTGCCCGGAATGCGCAACGGCTGCAGCCCGGCGCGCCCGCAACACCGTGCGCAGCGCCTTCTTCTCCTCCTGCAGCGATTGCGGATTATCCGGGGTCAAACGACGGCCGTTCGGTGATTGAAGTTGGGCGGCGCCGCATCGGCCGTTGGTCGGGAAAGTCCGTTTGGGACCTGGTTAACCAGGTGGGCGCCGTGTATCGAGACCAGGATCCCGACAGTGACAGCTCCCCGCAAACGATTTAAGCCCCCGGGACAATGTGTGACCGGGCGAACCGCGCAGCCACCGCCCGCTGTATACCTAGGCCTCTTCCAGCCGGGCGGCAATAGCTTCGAGCTGCGCCGATGTCGTTTCTAGGGCTGCCGCCATTTCCTCGGTGATCTGCGCAGTCTTTGAATCGTTCAGACGCGACAACACGTCGCTGTCCGCTTCGCCGCGCGTAACCGCCAATTCGGCGTAAGCATCGGAAAGCTCATCAGCGATCAGCAATCCGACCATCAGCAGCAATCGGCTGTCGCCGATCTGCCCGACCGATTCGACCAATTCGCCGACGCGGCGATCGAGATATTCCGCAAGGCGGGCAAGATGGGTTTCTTGTCCGTCGTCGCAGACAATGGAGTAATCGCGGCCGTTTATCGTTATGGAGATTTGGCTCATGGTGAGACGGCTTTATTCCGCAGTGTCGTTTAAGAATTTGCGCAGTCACTCGTCCAGAACTTTGCGCAACCGGTCGATCGTGCTGTCCAGGCGACTCGCCAAAGTCGATGTAACGGCCTGAAGACGCGTGTTGTCGGACCGGGCGGCATCCAATTCTTCGGATAAAACCGCGACGTCCTGTTGCGAGTCGACGACGGTAAACCGCTTCTCCACAGCTTGGTCGAGCCGGGTTACCGCTGTTTCAAGACGTTCGTGAGCCTCTTGTAATCGAGACATTCTGCCTACTCGATATCAATTAGAATTCAAGATGTTGCACTCGGCCAGCAGCATAAGTCACGCCGTCTGCACGTTCCACAAGAAATTCGGCTGAATGCAAAATTTAGTCGGCGTTTTGCCCATGCGATCGCATCCCCGCGATATGCTCGTCCCCTAACCACCCGCATCGGCCGATTACCGCCCTTGCCGTACACCGCCTCCGCCATTGACGGACGTTAACGGGGGCGGCATGGTGCCGCCGGTGTTGGCCGCAAACGCCTCGTCGTCAATCCGACATCCGTCAACCGGCACCGTCAGATAAAAACCTATAGACGTATAGGAAAGTGGATACCGCCCAATGACAGCCGCCGACTCAAACACGGCGTCGTCGCCAAGCCATATGGATATGGCGAATGCGATACGTTTTCTCTCGATGGATGCGGTCGAGAAAGCCAATTCCGGCCATCCGGGCATGCCGATGGGCATGGCCGATATCGCGACGGTGCTGTTCAGCCGTTACATGAAATACGACCCGGCCGATCCGGCTTGGCCCGACCGCGACCGGTTCGTCCTGTCGAACGGCCATGGATCGATGCTGCTCTATTCGCTGCTCTATCTAACGGGTTATCCCGGGATGGATATCGAGCAGATCAAGAATTTCCGCCAACTCGGCAGCAAGACGGCCGGCCATCCGGAATACGGTCATGCGCCCGGCATCGAGACCACCACCGGTCCCCTGGGCCAGGGATTGGCGAACGCGGTCGGTATGGCCTTGGCGGAACGCATGATGGCAGCCCGGTTCGGCCCGGAATTGGTCGACCACTACACTTACGTCTTCACTGGCGACGGCTGCTTGATGGAAGGCATCAGTCAGGAAGCGATCTCGCTGGCCGGCCATCTAGGCCTCGGCAAGATGATCGTGTTCTTCGACGACAATTCAATTTCGATCGATGGAGCGACCGAGCTGACCACTGGCGACGATCAAGCCATGCGTTTCGAGGCGAGCGGTTGGCATGTGCAATCGATCGACGGCCACGATCCGGTCGCAATCGCCGCCGCCATCGAAGCGGCGCAGGCCGAAGACAAACCGTCGATGATCGCCTGCCGCACCGTCATCGGATACGGCGCGCCCGGCAAGCAGGGCAGCGCCGGGACCCATGGCGCGCCGCTCGGCGCCGACGAGGTCCAGGCAACTCGCGATGCGTTGGGTTGGCCGCACGCACCCTTCATCATCCCGAACGAAACGTTGGACGGCTGGCGGCAGACCGGCGCGCGTGGCGCGCGGAAACGAGCCAGTTGGCAGGACCGGTTGGCATCGGTCGATAGCGGAACCGCCGCCACGTTCGAGCGGATGATGGCGGGCGATCTGCCGGAGGGATTCCACGCCGCGGTGACGGCCATGAAACGAACCCTGGCGGACGATCCGCCTAAGCTGGCGACACGCCAATCTTCGAAGAACACCCTCGACATGCTGAACGAGGCGGTGCCGTCGCTCGTGGGCGGTTCAGCCGACCTGACCGGCTCGAACCTCACAAAGGCCGCGACGATGGCCGATGTATCCCGCGACGATTTCAGCGGTCAGTACATATATTACGGTGTGCGCGAGCACGGCATGGCGGCGGTCATGAATGGCATCGCATTGCACGGCGGCTTCATCCCATTCGGCGGCACCTTCCTGGTTTTCACCGATTACTGCCGCCCATCCATCCGGTTGGCGGCGCTCATGAAGCAGCGGGTCGTGTACGTCATGACCCACGATTCGATCGGGCTAGGCGAGGACGGACCGACCCACCAGCCGGTCGAACATCTGGCCAGCCTGCGCGCCATTCCAAATTTGCAGGTGTTCCGACCCTGTGACGCGACGGAAACGCTCGAATGCTGGGCGATCGCGCTGGAGAGCCGGAACGCGCCGTCGGTGCTGGCGCTGACCCGTCAGAGCGTACCGCCGGTCCGCACGGACTTCACGGAAGAAAATCGCTGCGCAAAGGGCGCGTATATCCTGGCCGACGCCGACGGCACCCGCCAGGCGACCCTTATCGCCACCGGGTCCGAGGTCGAGATCGCGCTCGCCGCCAGGGATCGCCTGCAACAGGACGGCATCGGGACGGCGGTCATTTCGGCGCCTTGTCTGGAATTGTTCGACCAGCAGGACGCGGCCTACCGGACGGCAGTGTTGGCGCCGGGCAGTGCGGTGGTCGCCGTCGAAGCAGCCACGTCGATGGGATGGGACCGGTATCTGGCCGGGCGCGGTGCGTTCATCGGGATGTCCGGGTTCGGCGCTTCCGCCCCCGCAGGCCAGCTTTACGAGCATTTCGGCATTACCCCGACGGCGGTGGTCGACGCGATCAAAGCGCAATTGTAAATAATAGGGATAAAGTCGGCGCCGCACCGCCAGACGGCATCATGTGCGCCCGGCGTCCCCGCCCGAAGTTTGCGGGGTTGCGGCTCAAGACGGAGAATACGAGACACATTCTGATTTTCGGGAGAAGCATCGATGGCAGTTCGCGTTGCAATTAATGGATTTGGCCGGATCGGGCGCCTGGTTTTGCGGGCCGCCTATGAATCGGGCCGGACCGATGTCGAGTTCGTCGGCATCAACGACCTGGGCCCGGTTGCGTCCAACGCACACTTGGTCAAATACGACACGGTCCACGGCCAGCTCGACGCCGACATCAAGACTGGCGACGACTGGATGGATCTGGGCAAAGGCAAGATCAAGGTCACGGCCGAACGCGACCCAACCAAGCTGCCGTGGAAGGAACTCGGCGTCGACGTGGCGCTGGAATGCACCGGCATCTTCACCACTCGCGATCAAGCGGCAATGCATCTGGAAGCCGGCGCGAAACGCGTTCTCGTCTCCGCACCGGCCAGCGGCGCCGACCTCACCGTGGTCTACGGCGTGAACGACGACCAGCTTTCGGCCGATCACACGATCATCTCCAACGCGTCCTGCACGACCAATTGTTTGGCGCCGGTCGCCTACGTCCTGAACCAGGCGATCGGGATCGACCGTGGCTTCATGACGACGGTGCACGCCTTCACCGGCGACCAGTCGACGGTGGACACCTTGCACAGCGATCTTCGCCGGGCGCGCACAGCTTCGGCCTCCATGATCCCGACATCGACGGGTGCCGCAAAGGCCGTCGGTCTCGTGCTGCCCGAACTGAACGGCAAACTCGACGGCACGTCCATCCGCGTCCCGACGCCGAATGTGTCGGTAATCGACTTAAAGTTCGATGCATCGCGCGAAACCGATGCGGAAGAGGTCAACGGCGCAATCAAGCAAGCGGCCGCCGGCAAGCTCGACGGTGTACTTGCCACCAATGAAGCGCCGCTCGTGTCGATCGATTTCAACCACAATCCGGCAAGCTCAGTCTTCGATCTGACGCAAACACAGGTCGTCGATGGCCGGCTTGTCCGCGTGTTGTCCTGGTATGACAACGAATGGGGCTTCTCGAACCGGATGTCGGACACGGCTGTTGCGATTGGAAATCTCGGCTGAACGAAACGGTAAAAGCAGTCACGGTCCATAATCTCCGCCAGGCGATGGCCGCCGCTTCCGCAGCGGCCGATGTCGGGCGGCGGATCGTCCTGCTGAGTCCGCCCGATGCGGCCGGTACCCTTGGGCCGGCCGTTTTTCTTTCGATAGCCGAAGCCGCGCAACAGGCCTACCCAACCGTCGACATCGAAGCGATGCTGGATTGCGGTCAATCGCCCGGATTCGCCGCGGCCGCGCTCCGGCATGGTCACACGGCGATTCGCTACGATGGCCCCGCCGTCGACGCTATCCGGGACATTGCCGGCCAGATCGGTGCGACGGTCCACCGGGAGCGGCCGCCGTCGATCGACCTAGCCGCGATCGAAACCGAGGGTCACGATCCGGAGGAAGCCTGCCGCGATTGGATGCGTGAAGGCTAGACGGGTGCCTCTTAGAGAAAGATAAGACCTTTTATCCCGGTATAGATGCCGACGCAGAAGGAAATCCCAGACACAATCATGATGCGGAAGGCCAGGAGTTTCTGCGTTGCCGCCCGCTTCAGGATCGCCCGCACGTCCGGACGGACTTCTTCACGCGGGGTCTCGGGGCCCTGTTCCGCGAGCGCCTTCTCATCACCCGCCCTCGACAAGCGGAACAACGTCCAGGCGCCGAACGCAATAAGCGTTCCCACCGCGGTGAGCCACACGGCGGCGTTGATGTCTTCATAGGCATCATTGGCGGCATCGACACGGGTCATCAGGATCGAAAAGAACGTACAGGCCGGGATATTGGCAAGGAACAAGTAGCGGACCAGATCCTCCGGCTGCCAACCCGTCCGATGCTCGCCCCCGTATAGGCTGCCCGGCGTCAGCGTATCGTAAACTTCCTTATCCAGCGCTTTGCGCTGGCCGAACAAACTCCACATTCCAACAGCCTCTTTCGCCAGAGTCGTCCCCCGATTGCGCGATGATAGTCGACCCGTGGCGCGGGCGGGAGGGAAATTCCATTTTTAACCGACAAAAAGCATATGTGGTGCGACGTTATCCCGGTCAAACGATCACGGCCAATACCGCCGAATAGATAATCGATTCGGCCGATCAGCATCATCGGCGTTCACGACGCCATAACGATTGCGTGAGACCATTCCCGGCCGTCGAGACACATGGCTGACGCCGCTTCCATGCTCAACATTACACCGCTACCGCGCCCCGGCGTTACGTCGCTACCGCCGCCCCGCCACAAGTCGGCGGAAAACGGGAAACCCGCATCAATCGGCCGCTTCGGGGAATTCTAAATCGAAGAAATCGATCTGATCGATCAAATAAATGGATCAATGAGTTCGGTCACCACTTTGTTACCGGAACACCGTCCTCCCAGTGCTAGATCAGAAGATAAGCAGGGGTTGCCGACGATTTGAAGATGTTCTTACTGGCCGCGCGGCGCATCGAGCGAGATGCGGCCACGGGCCCGTCCTGGGAGGGTTTGACTAATGGATGTCGACTTAGCACGCACATTCCTGACGATCACCGAAACCGCGCATTTCGGCAAAGCCGCGCGGGCCCTAAACGTCACTCAATCCACGATCAGCGCGCGCATCAAGACGCTCGAGGATCTGCTCGGGCAGCCCTTGTTCGTGCGCAGCAAAACCGGAACCACGCTGACGCCCGCAGGCAGCAAATTCAAAAGCTCGGCGGAAATGATGATTCGAATTTGGGAACAAGCCCGGCAGCAGGTCGGCACACCGTCGGAATACCAATCCATGATCAGCGTCGCGGGCGAGTTGACGCTGTGGGACCAATTGCTGCTTCGATGGTTGCCCTGGATGCGGTCGTCGCTGCCAGATGTCGCCGTCCGCGCCGAAGTGCTGCAGATGGAAAGCTTGATGCACCGGTTGGCCGAGGGCTCGATCGACCTCGGCATCATGTATGCACCGGTGAACCGGCCGGGGCTCGAGGTCGAAACGCTGCTCGACGAGGAACTCGTCCTCGTATCGACCGGCAACGAGGCGATCGTGCCGGGGCACCGGTCTTATGTCTTCGTCGATTGGGGAACGTCCTTCCGGCTCGACCACGAAAACGCCTATCCCAGCGCCGATACGCCGGCCCTGACCGTCAGCCCCAGTCAATTCGGACTGACCTATATCCTGGAAAACGGCGGTGCCGGGTACTTCCCGACTCGGCTGGTCCGCGAACCCTTGGAAAGCGGCCATCTTCGGATCGCGGACTCGGCCGCCCGTTTCCGGCATCGTATCTACATGATCTACAACAACGACCGGACCGACGAGCGGTTCAATACCGCATTGCAAGGGCTGCGCTTCGTCGCGGCACGGGAAAACGAGGACTGAATTCTTCCGGTTTACCTCGTCTCGGTTAGGTCTGCGCCCCCTGGTGGCATTGCCAAAATCCCACCACTCGGGTATGTCGTCGAAGAAGAATTGACGGATAATCCGAGATGAGGAATAGGCCAAAATGAAGGTCACACAGCGCGTTCGCAAGATACTCGCGAATTACGAGAGCGATAACCCGGGCACCAAATCGAACCTTGCCAGAATCCTGATGCACGGCCGCCTGGGCGGCAGCGGCAAGATGGTCATTTTGCCGGTCGATCAGGGGTTCGAACATGGTCCGGCGCGCAGTTTCGCCAAGAACGCGCCCGCCTATGATCCTCATTACCACTACCAACTCGCGGTGGATGCCGGATTGAACGCCTATGCGGCGCCGCTCGGCATGCTGGAGGCCGGCGCCGACAGTTTCGCCGGCGCCGTCCCAACGATCCTAAAACTGAATAGCTCGAACAGCCACGCCACCGCCAAGGATCAAGCGGTTTACGGCAGCATCGGCGATGCGCTTCGCCTGGGATGCGCGGCCGTCGGGTTCACGATCTACCCGGGCGCGGACGACCAATTCGAAATGATGGAGGAATTCCGCGAACTCGCCGAGGAAGCGAAGGCGTTCGGCCTCGCCGTCGTTCTGTGGTCCTACCCGCGCGGCGGAAACCTATCCAAGACCGGCGAAACCGCCATCGACGTGACCGCCTATGCGGCCCATCTCGCCGCGGAACTGGGCGCTCATATCATCAAGGTGAAACCGCCGATGGCCGACATCGAGCAGGACGACGCCCGGAAGGTATACGAAGCCGAAGGGATCGACGTATCGACGCTGCCGGCGCGGATCGCGCATGTGATGCAATCCGCCTTCAATGGCCGTCGCCTCGTCGTCTTCTCCGGCGGCGCCGCCAAGGACCTGGACGGCGTCCTCGATGAAATCCGTCAGGTGCGCGACGGCGGCGGCAACGGGTCGATCATCGGGCGGAACACGTTCCAGCGGCCGCGCGAGGAAGCGCTGTCGATGCTGGACACCATCATCAAGATTTACCAGGGCAAAGCTTGACCGACGACAGCCGCTGCCGGCTTTACCTGATAACGCCGCCCGCTATCGATCCGGCGGCCTTCGCCGACCCGCTTGCGGCGGCATTGGACGCCGGCGATGTCGGGAGCGTCCAGCTACGCCTCAAGGATGCGGACGACGACCAAATTCGTCTCGCCGCCGACGTTCTGCGGCCGATAACGCAGGAACGCGACGTCGCTTTCATCATGAATGACCGGCCGGACCTGGCGGTCGAGGCCGGCTGCGACGGTGTCCATGTCGGCCAGGAAGATGCCTCCTATGCGGACGCCCGAGCATTGGTGGGTCCCGATGCCATTGTCGGGGTCACCTGCAAGAATTCGCGGCATCTGGCGATGGAAGCGGCGGAACAAGGGGCGGATTACGTGGCGTTCGGCGCCTTTTTCCATTCGACGACGAAGCCGCCGAAGAATATCGCCGAGCCCGAAATCCTCGAATGGTGGAGTAGCCTGATGACGGTGCCGAGCGTCGCCATCGGAGGGATCACGATCGAGAACTGCGGCCCGCTGATCGCCGCCGGTGCTGATTTCCTATCGGTCATCTCCGGCGTCTGGGATTATCCGGACGGTCCGGCGGCAGCGGTCCAGGCCTTCAACAAAGCGATTGCCGAGATTGCCTGAGTCCCCGCAAACCGCTATAACCGCGCCGCCGTAAGCAATCCCTAGAATAAGGTTAGCCCCATGAAGATCGATGGGAACGAAATTCGACCCGGCAACGTAATCGAACATCAGGGTCGATTGTGGCGTGCTGTGAAAACCCAGCATGTTAAGCCGGGCAAGGGCGGCGCCTTCCTGCAGGTGGAGCTCAAGGAAGTCCGCGACGGAACCAAGCTGAACGAGCGGTTCCGCTCTTCGGAGTCGGTGGAGCGCGTGCGCCTCGATCAGAAGGAGCATCAGTTCCTCTATGCCGACGGCGATGCCCATACCTTTATGGACAACGAAACCTACGACCAGGTCACCTTGGACCGAGCAATGATCGGTGAAGAGGCCGTTGCCTATCTCCAGGACGGCATGACGGTGATGATCGAATCCTACGAAGGGTCACCGATCAGCGTCGCGCTGCCGGAACAAGTGGTGCTGGAAATCGTCGAAGCCGACGCCGTCGTGAAAGGCCAAACCGCATCGTCGTCCTATAAACCGGCGGTACTGGAAAACGGGATCAAAACGTTGGTGCCGCCGCATATCGCCGCCGGCACACGGGTCGTCATCAATACCGCCGACGGAAGTTACGTCGAGCGGGCGAAGGATTGATCCGCGCCTATGGCCCGCCGCTCCGCCCTTCTTAACGTCATGATACGGGCGGCCGAGCGCGCCGGCCGGGCCCTCATCCGGGACTTCGGTGAAGTCGAACAATTGCAGGTCAGCCGCAAAGGACCGGCGGACTTCGTCAGCACGGCGGACCTGAAGGCCGAGAAGACCGTGCGGCAGGAACTCGAACGCGCCCGGCCCGGTTACAATTTCCTGATGGAGGAGAGCGGCGAGACGAAAGGCACCAATCCCGACTTCACGTGGATTGTAGACCCGTTGGACGGTACGACGAATTTTCTGCATGGCCTGCCGCATTTCTGCGTGTCGATCGGTTTGGCCCAACATAAAGAAGTCGTCGCCGGCGTGATTTACGACCCCATCAAGGACGAAGTGTTCTGGGCGGAAAAGAACGAGGGTGCGTATCTCAACGATCGCCGCCTGCGTGTATCGGCTCGCCGGCAACTCGCCGACTCGGTTCTCGCAACTGGGATTCCCTTTAGGATTCATGAGGGAAATAAGGTTAACGAAAAATTCATCGCACAGCTTCAGACTGTTATGGGTCGGCTGTCCGGTGTGCGCCGGTTCGGCTCCGCGGCGTTGGATTTAGCGTATGTTGCCGCGGGCCGGTATGACGGATACTGGGAAAACGGCCTGCACCAATGGGACGTTGCCGCCGGTATTCTGATCGTCAGAGAGGCTGGCGGATTCGTGACTGAAATCAACGGGCAGCGTTACGAACTCGGTGCCCCGGATATTCTCGCCGCGAACGACTCATTGCACGAACCGCTGGTGGGATTGTTCGCAAACGCATCGGCGAAAGACAAGTAGGACGGAGAGTTGTTCTAAAATCGGCGCTGCGTTATGTTCGGCACTCAAATCGGGCTTAACAAGCAAATGAAAATGCCCGTTTGAGTCGGGAGCATTAACCAGCGACAGGAACACAATATACGGTCAGAGGTTCCATGTACGAGCGCGCTTCCCGAATTCCCGTCGGACAAGGTGTCCTGGCGGGCGTGTTCGCCGCACTATTGATTGTCAGCGCCGCCGATCGACCGGCCGGCGCACAGTCCTATGGGGCGCCCAGCGTCGTCGTCGACGAATCGGTGTTGGATAAGCTAGGACCGCCGCCGCAATCCTTGCCGGACGCCATCGTGCGACCGCAACCGCAACGATACCGGCCGGCGCAACAACCGGGGTACCGGTCGGCGCCGGGTACCGCGTCGACGCTGCAAACGGGCCAATTGCTGCCGCCGCCGCCGGTAAGACCGAAATCACGCATTATGGTGCCAGGCGCATCGCAGCCCGTGACGCCGGAGCCGACCCGCCGCGCCCGGGTCGCACCGGCGCCGCGGACACCGGTCATCTCCCGGCCAACCGCCGCGCCGCAGATTGCAGCCCGGCCGCCGGCTCCGCCCGCAGTCAAGCCACAACCGTCAAGCGCGCCAACTCCGCCCGCCGCCGTGAAACAGGCGACGCCGACTCCGCCGAAGGCGCCGACGAGCGCGCTCAGCCAACCGCTTGCACCGCCGCCGGTCGCCACCGTACCGAAGACACCGCCGACTCCGAGCGTGCCCGCCGCGCCGAAAATCGCAGCACCGACGCCGCCGGCAACACCGAAGATTGCCACGCCAACGGTTCCGAAGGCGCCGGCAACGCCGAAAGTCGCGACGCCGTCGATCCCGAAGACACCCGGCGTACCCAAGATCGAGCCTCCGGCAACGCCGAAAGTTGACGTGCCGTCGGTCAAACCGCCCGAAACACCAAAAATTCCGCCGGTCGCGGCAAAGGCAACGCCTCAGCCGCCGAAAACGCCGAGCGTGCCGGCGATCGTACCGCCGTCACCGCCGAAAGCGCCATCCGTACCGAAGGTCGTGACGCCGACGCCGCCGGCCGCCCCGAAGGTTTCCACCCCGCCGGTCGTCGCGGCGGCCAAACCGGCGCCGAAGGTCACCCCGCGGTCGTTGCAACCGCGCGCGCCGGCCGTCGCACCGCCGAGCCCGCCCAAGGCGGCTGCTGGATCGGGGACGCAAGTCGCAGCCCTGACGCCGTCCAAGGCTGAGCCGCCGCAGGTGTTGGATAACGGAAAGCTGTTCCGCATTCCGTTCGACTCGACCTCGTCCGATATTCCGAATGCCGGTCAGGGACAGCTCTCGAAATTGGCGCAGTTGATGAAAAACGACAGCGCGATCCGGATCCAGTTGCTGGGATATGCCGGCAGCACCAAAGATTCGGCGAGTAAGGCCCGGCGGCTTTCACTTTTCCGGGCCTTGTCGGTCCGCACCTATTTGATGAAGCAGGGCATCCGCAGTACGCGCATGGACGTGCGGGCGCTTGGCAATCGCGTCGAAGACGGCACACTCGACCGCGTCGACGCCGTAATCCGAAAA
This sequence comes from Alphaproteobacteria bacterium, assembly GCA_965228425.1. Lineage (GTDB taxonomy): Bacteria > Pseudomonadota > Alphaproteobacteria > UBA8366 > UBA8366 > JAJFJD01. The sequence continues at coordinate 4,522,500 of OZ245815.1, forward strand.
TAGCGGACAGCTCCGGTAGACCATATGACCAAGCCGAATCGCTACCTCACTCGCATGGTGGTGTTCCTTCTGATCGTCACCGTAGCGGTTGGGTTTTTGTTTCCGCCGTTGCGCCTTGCTTTCATGGCGAATGCGGTTCTGAACGGGGTGATCCTCGGGGCGCTGCTGATCGGTATCATCCATACCTTCCGCAACGTCACCATGTTGAGCCGCGAAGTCGAATGGCTGGACGATTTCCAACGGGAAGACATCATCGCGGAAAGCGCGTCCACCCCGCGTCTGCTGGCGCCGATGGCCACCATGCTGGGCGAACACAAGCCGGAGCGCCTCAATCTATCGACGATCGCCATGCGGTCGTTGCTCGACGGTATCGCCACGCGCCTCGATGAGGGCCGCGAGATATCGCGCTATATGATCGGCCTTTTGGTGTTTCTCGGCCTGCTCGGCACGTTCTGGGGACTTCTCGGTACTGTCGACTCGATCAGCGATGTTATCGGCAGTTTGACGGCCGGCAGCGCCGCATCCACCGCCTTCGAAGAACTGAAGTCCGGTCTCAAGGCCCCGTTGGCGGGCATGGGCACGGCGTTCAGTTCGTCGTTGTTCGGTCTGGCGGGATCGCTGGTCCTGGGTTTCCTGGCGCTGCAGGCCGGACAGGCGCAAAACCGATTCTACAACGATCTCGAGGAATGGCTGTCGGGTCAAACCAAACTCGGCCGCGGCGGCATCGGCGGCGAGGGCGATCAGCCGATCCCCGCCTATATCCAGGCGCTGCTCGAACAGACAGCGGACGGACTCGAGAATCTGCAGCGGACCATTGCGCGGAACGAGGACAGCCGGGGCGAGGACAACCGGCGGATGCTCGAACTGAGCGAGGCGATCGCGTCGTTAGGTGACACCATCCGAACCGAACAGAACCTCATGCTGAAACTGGCCGAAGGGCAGATGGAACTCAAGCCGGCGTTGATCCGGCTGAGCGAGATGGGCGGCGGTGCGACTCCCCATCCCGAGCATTACCGCACATTGGAAGCGTTGGTCGGGCGCATCGCCGAAGAACTGGCCAACGGCCGCATCGAAACCGTTCAGGAAATCCGCTCGGAGATTCGCCTCCTCGCGCGCACGATTGCCGCGCTAGCCGAGGAGGCCGAGCCCTAGGCCGCCGCCATGTCGCTCAACGCACGACGCCCGCGCAATGCTCTAGACATCTGGCCTGGATTCGTCGACGCCCTGGCCACGCTGCTGATGGTCATCATTTTCCTGCTGATGATCTTCATTGTCGCGCAATTCTATCTGAATGACGCCCTGCTCGGTCGCGACAAAGCACTCGACAGCCTCAACAAACAGGTCGCCGAACTTGCCGAATTGCTCGACCTCGAGCGCAAAAGCAATACCGACCTGCGGCGCGATCTCGCCGAATTGTCGTCCGAACTGCAGAGCAGCCTGTCGCAGCGCGACGAAATGCAGTCGCAAATGACCTTCCTGGGCGAAGAGCTCGCGGACGCCCGCAAATCGGTCGAGGACGAACGTGCCAAGCTCGCCGAAAAACTTGCCGATGCCTACAAGGTCGTGGACGCCAACAAGGCGAAGGTCGAGATCCAACTCCGCAAACTCGCCGCGCTGGAGCAGGACATCATCGCCTTGCAGGCGCTCAAGGAAAAACTCGAGAACGAACTGAAGGAAGCGAAGACCGCCACCGAAACCCAGCGTAGCGCCGTCGCCGCCGAACGCGAGATTTCCTTGGCGGCGCAGGCACAGGTGGCCTTGTTGAATCAGCAGATGGCCGCCTTGCGGAAACAAATCGCGCAGCTCAACGCCGCGCTCGATGCGTCCAAGGAAAAGGACATTCAGCAGAATGCCAAGATCGCCGATCTCGGCAAGAAGCTGAACGCCGCCCTGGCCCGCAAGGTGCAGGAATTATCGCGATACCGGTCCGAGTTCTTCGGCCGATTGCGCGTCGTTTTGGGCAATCGGCAGGATATCCGCGTCGTCGGCGACCGGTTCGTCTTCCAATCGGAAGTGTTGTTCGCCTCGGGCTCGGCGGAGCTGGGCGCCGAGGGCAAGCAGCAACTCAGCAGGCTTGCCGGGACCTTGAAGTCCATCAGCGGCAAGATCCCGCCCGGCATCAATTGGGTGTTGCGCATCGACGGTCATACGGACAACGTTCCGATTTCCACTGCGCGTTTCCCGTCGAACTGGGAATTGTCTTCGGCACGCGCCATCTCGGTCGTTAAATTCTTGACCCAGCAGGGCATTCCCGCGAACCGGTTGGCCGCCGCCGGATTCGGCGAGTTCCATCCGCTGGAGCCGAACACCGACAATGCGGCCCGGCTGCGCAATCGCCGGATCGAAATGAAGATGGATCAGCGCTAGGCGCTACGACCCGGCCACGACTCGAGGGCCCGGTGGCGGTACGTCGTCCAGCGCTTGGCGCCCCGCCTCGAACTGCAACCGTGCAAGCCGGGCATATAGTCCCCCTTCGGCCAGCAATTCCGCATGCGTGCCGGTGGCTACGATCTTGCCTTCGTCGACGACCACGATGCGATCGGCCTTCAAGACCGTGGCCAAACGATGCGCAATGACGATGGTCGTGCGGTCCGCCATCAAACGGTCCAAGGCCTCCTGCACCAAGCGCTCCGACTCGGCGTCGAGCGCACTGGTCGCCTCGTCGAGGAGCAACAGCGACGGATCGCGCAGGATCGCCCTCGCGATGGCGATCCGCTGACGCTGACCGCCGGACAGGCGCACCCCACGTTCGCCCAGATGCGTCGCCATGCCGTCCGGCATCGCGTCGATGAACTCATCGGCGGCGGCCGCTTTAACCGCATCATCGATCTCGGCGTCGGTGGCATCAGGCCGGCCATAGCGCACATTGTCCGCAACATCGCAGGAGAAGATCACCGGATCCTGCGGCACGAAACCGATACGCGCCCGCAAGTCCGCCGGATCTGCATCGCGTATGTCGACGCCGTCGACCCGGATCGTTCCGTCCGCGGGCTCGTAAAACCGCAGCAAGAGCTGCAGCACGGTCGTCTTGCCCGCACCCGACGGCCCGACCAACGCCACCGTCTCGCCCGGCGAGACCTGTAGCGAGAACCGATCCAATGCATTGACCTGCGGCCGGGATGGATACTGGAACGTCACGGAATCGAACGCGACCGCCCCACGCGCCGGCTCCGGGAAGGCGACCGGATTGGCGGGCGCCTGAATTTCCGGTTCGGTATCGAGCAACTCGAAAAGACGCTCGGCACCGCCGGCCGCCCGCTGCAGATCGCCGACAACCTCGGAAATCGCGCCGACGGCCCCGGCCACGACGATAGAGTAGAAGACGAAGGCGGACAGGTCGCCGCCGCTCATGTCGCCGACGATGACTGCGCGCCCGCCGAGCCATAGGACAACGCCGATCGCACCGAACACGAGCAGGATCACGATCGCCGTCAGCAGCGCCCGCGCTCGTATCCTTCGGATCGACGTGCGGAATGCATTCTCGACCCGGTCGCCGAAACGCTCGCGGTCGACCGGCTCGTGGGTAAAAGCCTGCATGATCCGGACGCCATTCAAGGATTCATCGGCAAAGGAACTGACGTCGGCGATGCGTTCCTGCGTTTCCTTGCTGAGCCGGCGAACCATGCGGCCGATGATGACGATGGGGGCGACGACCAGCGGCACGAACAAAAGGACATAGCCGGTCAGGGTCGGGCTGGTGACGATCAGCAACACCGTCCCGCCGATGAACAGGAGGATGTTGCGCAGCGCCACCGAAACCGCCGAGCCGATCACCACCTGTAACAGGGTGGTATCGGTGGTGAGCCGCGACAGCACTTCGCCGGTCCGCGTAATCTCGAAGAAACCCGGGCTCAATCGGATAACATGGCTGAATACGTCGCGCCGCAGATCGGCGACGACCCGCTCGCCGATCCAGGATACCAACGAAAACCGGCTGTAGGTGGCGATGGCCAATACCACCACCGCGCCGAGCAGGACCAGCAGCGCGGTGTTCAACAACTCCCCGTCACCGGCCGCGAATCCCTGATCGATCAGAAACCGCAACCCCTGCCCGAGCGACAGAACCGTCCCCGCAGCCACCACGAGCGCCAGCACGGCCCCGGCGATATGCAGCCGATAGGGCCTCAGATAGCCCAGCAGCGGCCGTAAAACGCCAAAGTTTCGGCTGCTGGAGCGTTGTTCAGACGCGGATTTGTCCATATACGTGGTATGGCGCAAAGACGGACTCCCGGGACACGGTATTCTTCGAACCTCCTATAGCAGGGCTTTTCCCGGAGCGCCATCCGGCGTTACGACGCGGCAGCGCAAGCCGCGCCGGCAGGCCCACCAAGATGACCTAACTTGATCGAACCCGGGCTTTGCCCTTCAATAGCTCAGGTGACCTCGTTTTTTGGATGTGCACACGGCGCATTTCGGCCGCGGAGGAAAGATGTCACAGCATGCAACGGTGAGTACGGCAACGGACGTGTCGGCGGAGAGCCTTCTCAACCGGGTCGAAGACCTGTCGGGATTGATCGAGGACCTCAGCACGAAAATCGAGGAGGACCGGCGACTGCCGCCGGAACTGCTCGAAGCGCTCCACGACGCCAAGTTCTTCCGGCTGCTGCTGCCGAAGGCCTATGGCGGCCTTGAGATCGCCCCGCCCGACTTCTACCGGCTCACCTACGCGATTGCGCAACACGACGCCAGCACCGCCTGGTGCATCGGCCAAGCCAACGGCTGTTCAATGGCCGCCGCGTATGTCGCCCCTGCGGTCGCCAACGAAATTTGGGGACAAGATCCGCACGCCGTTCTCGCGTGGGGGCCCGGAAAGGGCCAGGCGGTGGTCGACGGCGACGGCTACCGCGTCACCGGGAAATGGGCCTTCGCTAGCGGCATGCGGCACGCGACCTGGCTCGGCGCGCATTCGCCCATCATAGAGGCGGACGGCACCCCGCGGGTGGACGAGAACGGCAAGCCGGTAGCCCGAACCATGCTGTTTCCCGCCGCGTCTGCGGAAATCACCGACATCTGGAATGTGATGGGTCTGCGCGGTACCGCCAGCGACGCGTTCGCCGTCGACAACCTTTATGTGCCGGCCGGGCACACCGTTTCCCGCGACAAAGCATCCGAACGCCAATACGAAGGCCCACTCTACAATTTCATCACCAGCAACCTGTATGCGACCGGATTCTCCGGCGTGGCGCAGGGCATCGCCCGCAAGATGCATGATTCCTTCATGAAACTGGCCGCCGACAAGGCGCCGCGCAACATGCCGCATGTCTTGCGCGACAATGCCGTCGTCCAATCCGAGGTGGCAATCAGCGATGCACGCCTCAAGGCGGCACGCGCCTTCATCCTAAAAGAAACGACGGAAATCTGGGACGAAGTTGTCGCGGGAGTTCCGTTGAGCGACGACCATCGCGCCCGCATACGCCTTGCCTCGACCTTCGGCATCCACGAAGCGAAAGCCGCTGCCGACACGGTCTACGATGCCGCCGGGGCAACGGCCATTTTCAATGACAATGGGTTCGAGCGCCGCTTCCGGGACCTCCACACGGTCACCCAACAGATGCAGGGCCGGCGGGATCACTTCCGCACGGTCGGCGCCTATATGTTCGGGCATCCACTTACGCTGTCCAGCGGTTGAGCCTCGGCACCAATCCCGGCATGATCCCCACTGGCGTCCCCGATCGGACGCCTTTTACCAGCAACGGGAGCGCCGGGACGCCATGAAGATCATCGACGAAATCGCCGCCTTTCAGGACGACATGACCACATGGCGTCGGGATATCCACGCGCATCCGGAACTCGGCTTCGAGGAAAACCGTACGTCGGACATCGTCGCGGAGAAGTTGGAAGATTTCGGCTTGGAGGTGCATCGCGGGCTCGGCACGACCGGCGTGGTCGGTTCGCTGCGCGTCGGCAACAGCCCCAAGACGATCGGGCTGCGCGCCGACATGGACGCCCTGCCGATCGTGGAGGGCAATACCTTCGACCACCGGTCCCGGTATGAGGGCAAGATGCATGCCTGCGGCCACGACGGCCACACCACCATGCTGCTCGGCGCTGCGCGCTATCTGTCCGAGACGCGGAACTTCAACGGCTGCGTCCATTTCATCTTTCAGCCGGCCGAGGAAGGGCTCGGCGGCGCCAAGGCGATGGTCGAGGAAGGCCTGTTCGAGCAATTTCCGATGGAAGCGGTATTCGGCATGCATAACTCGCCGGGCCTGCCGACCGGAAAATTCGCCATCCGCCCGGGGCCGATGATGGCCGGCGGGGCCTTCTTCGATATCCGCATCACCGGCAACGGCGCGCACGCCGCCCGTCCGGAATCGGGCACCGATCCGGTCGTCATCGCGGCACAGATCACCATGGCGCTGCAAAGCATCGTCTCGCGCAACGTCAATCCAGTCGATACCGCCGTCGTCAGCATTACGCAGATCCATGGCGGTGACGCCTACAACGTCATTCCCCAAACCGCCAGCTTAAGCGGCACCGTTCGCGTCTTCCGACGCGAGACCATGCAGCTGGTCGAGGACCGCATGCGCGCCCTCGTCGACGGAATCGTCGCCGGGTTCGGGGCGACTGCCGACGTCGACTACCGCGAAGTCTTCCTGCCGCTGGTCAACACGCCGGACGAGACCGAATTCGCGGCCGATATCGCCGCCGGCATCGTCGGCGACGACAACGTCAACCGGAACCGGTCGCTGATCATGGCATCCGAAGATTTCAGCTACATGCTGGATGCCTGCCCCGGCGCTTATATCAACATCGGCAACGGCGCCGGCGAAGGAACCTGCATGGTCCATAACCCGGGCTACGACTTCAACGACGAGATCCTGTCGCTCGGTGCCAGCTATTGGTCGCGGCTGGTCGAGACACGCTTGGCGAAAGAACCGCTTTAATTTGAGAGATTCGCGACAGCGGACCTGAGTACCGCTAAATTTCGGCCGTTCACGCTTGAGTTAGCGGGTCAGATCACCGTTTATTCGTTAAGCTTTTGATGGCACACTGTGGTCGCCGCGCGAACTGGGGCGAATTAGGCAAGGAAAGACGGCAGCATGAGTTCGATTACCGAAGAAGGCAGCGTTTCCCGCATCCTGCATGCGGGCCTGTGGCTCACCGTCCTGGTGATCGCCTTCGTCATGCAGGTCATCCCCTTCCTGCTCGTGCTGACGATGCTGAACCTGGCCGTCGGCATCACCTCCGGCGCCGCACTGATCATCATTCCCGCCGCCGCTTTCGGAATGCTGTCCTTCGCCTGTTGGATCGCGACCCAGCGCACCAAGAACCAGTTGCCGCCGCCAGTGCGCCACGAACAGGTATTCATTTCCCCGACCGGCAATCAAAATGGCGACATGAGCGCCAACCGCGTTCATGCCTGTCTGTTGCCGCATTTCAAGAAATGGCGGTGGCGCGTCTAGGCCAATCGACGGCGGCTGCGCCCTAGGCAGCCTTCGCGATCACCTCATCGGCGAATGCCTCCATCCGCGCGATCGTGCGCTCTAAGGACCGGCTCTGGAAATTGAGCATCAGGTGGCGCACGCCCATCGTCCCGAACGCATCGATATCGTCCAGCAAATCGGCTGCCGAGCCGGTAAAGGCGTGACGTTCGCCGGTATCCGTCGTCATCGCGTCCGCGCCGTAGGTCCAGTTCGCACTGTAGGCGAGATCGATCGCACCCGGGTCACGCCCAGCCTCTTCCGCCGCTTGCCGCAACCGGCCAAGCGCTGCGGCATAGCGTTCCCGTGTGTCCAGTGGATGCCGCGGATTGCTGCCGATCGGGAACCAACCGTCGCCCAAGGATGCCGCCCGCCGCAGTGCCGGTCCGCTCTCGCCGCCGATCCAGATCGGCGGATGCGGGTCCTGAACCGGCAAGGGTAACGCCGAGACATTGTCGAACCGGGTATACGCCCCGTCGAACGACGGTTCACCGTTGCACCAGACTTCTTTGAAGACGCGCAAATATTCGTCCGCGACACGGCCGCGCTCGTCGAAGGGCGGCGCGCCGACGGCTTCGAATTCCTCGCGCATCCACCCGACGCCGCAGCCGACGGTAATACGCCCGTTCGACAGCACGTCCGCGGTCGCCAGCATCCGCGCCACCAGCACCGGGTTCCGGTAGGGCACGACCATCACCGCCGTGACGAGGCGCAGCGTCTCGCTGACCCCGGCCAGGAAGGCCAGCATCGAGACCTGTTCCAGCGCTTCGCCGAATCGTCCGCCGGCCCAATCGCCGCCCTCGCTGTAGGGGTAGCGCGAGGCCACGTCCTTCGGCACGACGATGTGGTCGTTGACGGTGGCATAGGCGAAGCCGAGGGCTTCACCCCTTTCGATGATCGCCTTGATGCTTTCCCGGGTAGCGAGCGGCCCCCGCGTCGGCACCGTGAAACCGAACTTCATACGGACCGCCGCCTACCGGATACGGCCGCTGAACCGTTCGTTCTGGCTGCCCCGGTTCTTCATGCGCGGCGAGTGGTTGGTTCGGATGTCCTTCTTGCCCTTTTCGTAGGCCGCGACCTGCAGCAATTCGAGGTCTTCGTCCGGATCGACGCTCTCAAACCAATACGGCGTGCCGCGCGGCGTAACGATCCCCTCGTGCGGGCCGAATTCCGAAATGACGTCGGTGTCGCTGCTGTAGAACCGCGCCCGCCCCTTCAGCACCATCCAAAAGGTATCCACCGCGGCATGGCTGTGCAGGTTGTTGTCGCCGCCTTCGCGGACGACCTGCACCGCGCCTTTCACCAGATCGGTCTGCGCGAGACGCATGATACCCTTGGGGGCCGTGACGTCCGGACGCTCGTACTTGAACATCTGCACCTTCTTGGCCTGCGCGACCGGCGGATCGGCCGGACCTTCGGTTTCGCCGGCCAGCGGTTTTTCAGCGGTCGTTGTATCTATCGTCATTGATCCAGCTCCTTCCAACAGATTTCGTCGATTGCGCTTCCCTACCGGTAGCCACCGCCGCCGGTCACCATCACCGTATCCGCGACCATGAATTCGCAGGCGTCGGAACACAAGAACTGCACCAGTTCGCCGATTTCATCGGCACGACCCGGGCGCTTCGACGGCACGTTGGCGACCGCCGCTTCGAACATGCCCTCCTCATTGATGTCCTGGAACGCGGTGTCCACGATGGCGGGCGAGACCGACAAAATCCGGATGCCTTGATCCGCGAACTCGCGGGCCGCGCCCATCGTCAACGTGTTGACCGCACCCTTTGACGACGCATAGTGCGGGGACTTCGCCGGGCCGCCGCCCTTCGCCGCGGTGCTCGCCACATTCACGATGACGCCGAAGCCCTTCTCCAGCATGTGCGGGATGACCTCCTGCATGCCGTAGAAGGTGCCCTTGACGTTGAGATCGTAGGTCTTGTCCCAAAGCTCATCGTCGATCTCGAGGAATTTGGCGCGGCGGATGGCGGACCCGGCCGAGTTGAACAGGAAATGCACCTGACCGAATTTCTCGATGGCCGCGGCGATCATCTTCTTGACATCGGCGCGTTGCGTCACGTCGGCAAAGACCGCGGCACCCGCACCTCCGGCCTCGTCGACGGCCCGCGCGGCCTGATTCGCCGCCTGCTCATTCACGTCGGCGCACAAGACGTTGGCGCCCTCGCGCCCGAATATCTTCGCCGTTGCCAGGCCAATCCCGCTGCCCGCACCGGTGATAACGATGGTCTTTCCCTTGAAATAATCTGGCGTCTTCGGCATCCATTCCTCCCGCAGTGGCTCGGCCGGATCGGCAACCGGCCTTTTCGCCAGTCTAGCAGTGTCCAAAGGAGCGCGCTATTTCGGCCGTCTCGCGGCCCTACCAAAGGGCGGGCTTCATCACCATCAGGGCGAAAATCGCCAACAGGCTAATGAAGGCCGGCCACCCCAGCCTGAACCAAAGCCGCATCGCCTTGTCGTAATCGGCCGGCATCGGATCGCCCCGTGCAGCCGCGGTGGCGGCGAGATCACGCATGCGATACTGAAGCTGGACGACCTTTAGCCAACACAGGCCGGCGACACCGTAGAGCACATAGGTGACGACAAGCCAGCTTTCGAACGGGTCGAGCCCGGCCATATATACCAGGGCAAAGCCGGTCGCCGGCTGCACGATTCCCGAGGATGCGGTGAACAGCCAATCCGCCAGCACGGTATTGCGCGTCGCGGCGGCAATCGCCGGCACGTCGCCCCGGAGATGGGTCATCAGCATATGGAAAGCGATACCGAGACCGGTGCCGAACAAGACCGTGGCGCTCAGGATATGCAGCCACTTGATCCAGAGATAAGGGTCGCTCACCGTTCCTCTTCCAAAACCCGATGGACCAGGATCAGGGCGATGATCGGCACATTCTTCAACAACACGCCGAACGGGTCGCTCCACAGTGCCGGCGCCAGAACGGTCAAGAGGACCGTATAGCCGATCACCATCGCAAGCTGCACCATCGCCATAACGCGCAGGCGCCAGCCGACGAACAGCGCCGCGGCAATGGCGAGATCGGCGAGGCTGGCCACGATCGCAATGGCGGTCGCGGCGATTTCGTTCGAGATCAGCGGGTTCAGCACGGAGACGAAGTACCCGGTCCCGGCGAAAAGGCCGAGTAGGCCCGACACCAGCCATAATAGCGCCAAGCTCAACCGCACGAACGGGCGCAGCAGATAGAGCCGGGCATGCCACAGGTCCTGCGTCTCCGATGGACGGGACGCGAGAATCTCGGTCAGCGTGCGAGGCGCGATGCCGGTGGCGGCGGCAAATGAATCGGGATCGCCGGTCAACCGCGTCTTGAACTGTGCCATCGCCGAGGTGTTGATCGGATCGAGCTTGCAAACATCGCCAATCCGCGCCAACGCCTTCACGGCCCCATCCGGAACGGACAGGATCGCCTTGGCGGGAAGCCCAAGCCAGCGCCGGTAGGCTTGCACGGCAGACGTTAGGTCCAGCCGCTCCGGCCCCGCCGGCTCCAGAATTTGCTTGGTGGCGGCCCCGGTCTCCAACAGCCGCGCGATGCCCTGTGCCAGATCGTCTTTGTGAATGACGTCAAGCGGTGTCGCGCCGGCGCCGATGACGGGCGTGACCATGGGAAAGGCGGCAATTGCCCGCAACATAGACGTGCCGCCGTAGGACCCGTCGCCCACGACGATCGCGGGTCGCAGGACCGTCCAGTCCAGATCGCGTTCCATCAGGCCGGTGTCGCCGTCCCGCTTCGACCGGGCGAATACCGTGTCTCCTTCGGCCACGCCGACGGCGGAAATCTGGATCACTCGCCGCACGTCACGGTCGGCGCAAGCGGCAAACAAGGCATCCGGTGCCCGAGCATGGACAGCAAACGCATCGTCGTCCCGGCGCGGTTGCAACACGCCGGCGGCGTTAACGACCGCCTCGACACCGTCGAGCGCCGTGTTCCAGTAACCAGGGATACCGGCCGCGTCGTCGCACAAATTGGCGGACAGCGTTTCAACGGACGGGAACCGGCTTTTGAATTTCTCCGGATTGCGGACCGCGGCGCGCACGGCGAACCCGGCACGCAGCAGCGCCGCGACCACGGCCGATCCGATAAACCCGTTAGCGCCGAGAACGAGAACGCGCATGAGACTCCGCAGGACGAACGAAGGACCGGACGATCATACCGCCGCGGCGGTCAATATGCATTGCCTCTTCGTCGGATCGGCGCGCCGAAAGGGTAGCGACGTTTCTAACCGGCGCCGGCAGCGATCTCGACCAATTCAATCTCGAAGGTCAGGTCTTCGCCCGCGAGGGGATGATTGCCGTCGAGGGTCACCGATGCGTCGTCGACCGCGATGATCGTGACGATCAACGTATTGCCATCCTGCGTTTGTGCCTGAAGTTGGTTGCCGACCACCAACTCGACTTCCGACGGCAAGGCCGACCGGTCTACGGTTTCGATGGCTTCCGGCTGGCGGGGGCCGTATCCGTCCGCCGCGGCGATTTCGACTGTGGCCGTGTCCCCGACCGCCATGCCGACGACCGACGTCTCGAGCTTCGGGATGATCGTGTTTTCACCGATCGTGAACTGGAGTGGTTCTTGCCCCCGGGACGTTCCGAATTCGGTACCATCCTTCAGTTTGCCGGTGTAATGCAATTGTACGGTATCGCCGGCCGCTGCTTGTGCCATGGTATGTCTCCTTGTTCGTAGCGCGCATGGACCGCGCTTCCTCTGGCGACATACCGAACCTAGGTCGGCCGACAGAATGTTGGCCGTCAAACCGGCCGGGTATCGATTTCGCGACGGACCCTAGCAGTGTTGCCGAGCCTCAGCAATCAAGGAAAAGTCGCCGTTCAACCACTGGCGGCAGGACCGCACCGTGTCAATCGAGCGCATCGCCGATGATCTCGGCATTATGCTCTCCCAGTCTCGGCGCCGTGCGGGTCAGCGGCGGCCGGCGGCCGTCGATATTGACCGGCAGCCCCATGCTGCGTACGTCGAGATCCGGCGACGATTGGATCATTCCGATCGCCGCCGTCTGTTCGTGTTCGTCGACCTCGTACATGTTGTGAACCGGCGAACAGGGAATGCCGGCCTCGGACAACGCATCCAGCCATTCGCCCCGGGTCCGCGTCGCCATGATGTCCGCCACATCGGCCAGCAGTAGCTCGCGGTTTTCGACCCGAGCCGCATTCGTGGTGAAACGCGCATCTTCCGCCCACTCCGGCCGACCCAACGCCGCCGCCAGTTTGGCGAACAACCGATCGTTCGCCGCCGCGACGACCAGCGGCCCGTTCTTCGTCTCGAAGGCCTGGAACACGATGAGCTGATTGCTGCCCGTGGGATGGCGCGGCGGCAGCTTTCCGGTCACGCTGTAGCGGGAGAACGCCACCGTCAGCCAGCCAAGCGCCGTTTCGAACAACGAGGTATCGACGTCGCAGCCGCGCCCCGTCCGTTCGCGCTGCGCCAACGCGGCCAGAATGCCGATCGACGACCACATGGCGGTGCCTTGGTCGAGAATCTGCGTCCCCATCCGCACCGGCGGGCCGCCGTCTTCGCCGCTTTGAAACATCAACCCCGAGAAGGCCTGCACGATCGGCTCGTAACCGGGACGCATCTTCATCGGTCCCGTGCTGCCATAGGCCCACAACGCGCAGACGATCAACCGCGGACAGCGCGCGCGCAACGCCTCGCCGGACAAGCCCAGGTCTTCCGCGACCCCCGGCCGCAGATTCTGCACCATGACATCGGCTTGCCCAAGATAGTCCTTGAGCCATTCGAGATGCCGATCGTCCTTGAGGTTGAGCGTGATCGACCGCTTGTTTCGATTGACCGCGTGGAAGGAGGCGGAGGAGTCGTCGACGAAGGGCGGTCCCCAGCCGCGCGCATCGTCGCCTTTTTCCGGTCGCTCGACCTTGACCACATCCGCGCCCAGCATGCCGAGTATCTGCCCGGTCAACGGCCCGGCAAAATTCTGGCCCAATTCAACAACCTTGATCCCATCGAGCGGTAGGGTCATTGCTTTTCCCTATTTGTTCGTTTCTTGTTGGAAGTTCATCCGGTCGACCGGCCAAATCCCGGAATTTTTGCGCAACCTGAGGTTTGGCCAGTCCTAGGGACTCCGGGTTTTGTCCGATAACACTGCGTGGCTTTGCCTAATACGGCTTCGTCCCGCGAACGACGGTGCGGTGCAGCAGTCTCGGGTACTTATCCATCTCGAAATCGGCGGTCGCACGATGCAACAGGCAGCGATTGTCCCACATCACGACCTGTCCCTTTTTCCAATAATGTGTGTATTGGAAACGAGGATGCGTCGCGAAATCCAGCAGTTGGTACAACAGCGCCCGCCCTTCGCCGATCGGCATTCCTTCGATATGAGAGGTGTGAGTCCCGATATAGAGCGTTTTCCGGCCGGTACCGGGATGCGTGCGCACCATGGGGTGCGTGACCGGCGGGCGCTCCTTCTTCTGTTGCTCGGTCGCCGGCCGGTTGAACGTATTGTTGCGACTGGCCTCCCAGCTATGCACTGCGCGTAGACCGGCGATCCGTACCTTCGTCTCTTCCGGCAACGCCTCATACGCCAATTGCATATTCGCGAACTGCGTGCCGCCCCCTTCGGGCGGCACCTCGATCGCATGCAGGATCGTCGAGAGCGACGGAATCTCGTGATAGGACTTGTCCGTGTGCCAGAAGTAATTGCCGCTGCTGCGGGGCGTTTTCGTGGGATTTCCCTCCGGATCCAGATTGGACACGTGATGCACATCGCCGAAAGTTTTGCCGTCATAGTTCCGCGCCACGTGCTGCTCCACATCGCCGAACCGCACAGTGAAGGCGACCTGCCCCTCCTTGCTCAAATCCTGGTCGGGGAAGATGAGAATTTGATGCGCATTCAGCGCGCCCAAGATCGCGTCACGGATCGGGTCATCGAACGGCTTGGAGAGGTCGATGCCGCCAATCTCCGCCGCCATCACCCGGCCCACAGGCGTAACGGTGAAGGGCGGTGCCGGTCGCTCGGTATGGGTCCCGCTGCCGGAAATGTCTGTCGCACTCATTATCAGCCTCCGTCTACCGCTCAGCAGTGTCGCGGGAACAATTCTGACGGCGCTGCCGTCCGAGAGCAAATCGTTGTCCGCCGCGGCGGTTTGAAACCACGTTGAATGCGTTTGATCCCGCTCGCATTGTGGGGTTGGTTACCGATTTTGCCCCAAGGACAGACATCGGAGCTGCGTCACCCGAAGTCCGAGTTTGACCCAAATCGGGCAGTCACATAGTTATGGTTCATGTCTATTTTTACCCGGAGCCGTCATCGGGTTACGTACGAACGGCCACTAGCCAACCTGCACTGCAAGTTTAGACTAGCGGCACTCATCAGTCATACAGACTTGGCGTCATCGTTTAGACATCTCGGAAAACCTCGTTATTCGTACCCCGCATTTCGCGTCCGTTCTTTCGGCCCATGGCAAAGGAGATAAAGAGATGATGACAAAAACGGGCATCGAAATTGTTCCGAGCGGTGCGGCGCTCGGCGCGGAAATCCGGGGTGTCGATCTGTCGATGCCGATGGATGACGAGACGTCCCGCATGGTCGAAGCGGCATTTAATGAACATTCCGTCCTGTGCTTTCGGGATCAGGATTTAACGCCCGAACAATTGATCGGCTACGCCAGCCGCTACGGAGAAGTACAGCGCCTTTTCCTGAACAACTACGCGATGCCGGAACATCCGGAAATTCTTTACGTGTCAAATATTCAGGAGAACGGGAAGGACATCGGATATGCCGATGCGGGCTCGGTCTGGCATACCGACATGTCATTCGAGCAGCACCCGCCGCGGGCGACCGTACTGCACGCCAGAGAAGTTCCCGTGACGAAAGACGGAACGGTGCTAGGCGACACGCTCTTTGCCAGTGCGGTCAAGGCCTACGATTCCCTGGCCGTTGAGATGAAAGAGAGGCTGCAAGGACTGCGCGTTGTGCATGATGTCGCAGGACGGCGTCGCAAATCCGGCACAGGCACTGCCGAAGACCAAGAAAAACACGAAGCGAAACCGTTGATGGTCCATCCGGCGATTCGCAAGCACCCGTACACCGGCCGGAATACGATATACGTCAGCAACTTGGAATGCGTTGCCATTGAGGGAATGGACGACGACGACGCGCTTTCGCTGATCGACGAACTGGCAACGACAGTAATCCGCGACGAGTTTATCTACCGCCACCGCTGGGGTCTGGGCGACGTCATTATGTGGGACAACTGCGCCGTGCAACATCTAGCCATGCATGATTATCAGCTGCCGCTGCGGCGCATGATGTGGCGCGTCACCGTCGGTTACACCGATGTCTACGAGTAATCGGCACGACGCCCACCGCTGCAGGCGTTGGCCCAGTTTCGTAGTTGGTGCATAGAGGGGGCGGCTACTTCCACTAACAGCCATGAGCGGACAAAGGCCCCGAGGCGTCTCGTTGGATGGCTCTAGGCCAGCCTGGCCCTAACTTCCTGCGGTAGCTCGGAGCCTTCCTGGGGGGCGCCCGTCAAATCGACCAGGATATCGGCCGCCGCAGCCTCGCTTTCTATTCCCATGATTCGCTCGCTCAATCGCCGGGCACTCGCTGCGTCGATCACCATCGTTGCAAGCGACATGAACTTTTGCTCCAGCTCTGCAGACGTCATCGGGTTGCTGGGCTCACCCTTTGGAAGGTCCTGCCGATAGCGGACGGTTCGGCCATCCTTCGTGCGCACTTCGAGAATCGTTTCGCGGCTGGCCGGCTCGAAGCTCGGCTCGACCTGCATCGCGAAACGTTTCGCCATGTCGTGAACCTGTCGGTTTTCGAATCCGGCCCAGCAATCTCGGAGTCCATTCTCGCCCCGTTCCAATGCCAGGGCGACGCTAAACTCGGTGCTGCCCATCGAGCTTGCCAAGGTTTCGCAAACTGGGATGGTTGTCTGTCGCGCCGCGATCTCGCTCATCCAGATTGTACCTTCCTGGATGTCCGAGAGCCTGATCCCGTCCTCGTGGTACATCTTCTGCGCTAAATCAATCGGTGTATGTGAATATCGGCAGGCGGCGTGCGGCTTTAGACCAACTTCGGTGATGACGAAATCGGATCCCAGTCCCGCCAACAGACCATCAACCTCCACATGGTCTGCGAATGCATTGAGGAAGCCTTCTTTTGATTCCAGAATCGTCCGCGGCCCCGTTAGCCCCTCCTTGGCGAGCAACCCGGACACCACTCCGTTGGACGCCGCTTTACCGGTCAACAATGGCTTGGAGAGGCAAGGATCGTCCAGGAAAGCAACCAGGCCACCGGACTGGCTTCCTGCGAGTCCAAGCGCCGACGCGATCTCCTCCGAGTTCAGGTCGAGCAGGCGGCCCGTGATGGCGGCGGCGCCAAAGCCGGCCACTGTACCGCTCGTGTGAAAACCGCGCCGCCGGTGACCGGGGTTGATGGCACGTGCAATTCGCACGGCAATCTCGTAACCGAGCACGAGAGCCGTAATGGCGGCCTTGCCATCCGCAGCGGTAAGTTCCGACGAAGCGAAGGTCGCGGGAACGAGGACCGATCCGGCCTTTAGCAGGCCCGACGAGTGGGTATCGTCAAGCTGGAGGCCATGCGCCATCATCGCGTTGCAGAGTGCTGCATTCGGGGCCGGCACCTTGAAGCCGTGGCCGACGACGGTCGCTTCGGGGGCACCGCCCCAACGCCGCACCAAACGGGTCCCCATCCGCGCCGACTCGCTCACCGCCGATGCGGCGATTTGGATGCCGATGCTGTCGCGGATGATGAGCTTAGTCCTGTCGACCACTGGCTCGGGCAGATCCTCGAACGTTAGACTTGCCGCCAGTTCGGCGAAGCGTCGCGTCAACCCTTCGAGACCGGTATTGTTTGATGTGTCGATCATGACATTCTTGCCAAAATGGCCATTCTTCAATTGGACCGCTAAGACAGTGTAACAGAACCGGGACCCGCGCCTCTGCGGCTACCCGTTTATCACCACAAATGGCGGTGCGGTACATGCAACGCCGGGCACGGGCCCTTAAACCGACTGGGCTGGGCAGAAGACAGGGTCGTCGAATGGATGATGGCAAAAGGGTTCAAATCCAGCAACTCGCACTGATCGTTGTCTAACGACGGTTTGTTGATTCATGTCGGCCAATGGTCACGAGCGAAAGTCAGCTTTGGTCGGCCGCACGTCCGCTTCTGGGAAATAGCAGAAGACAGCCGCACGACGCATACGGGATAAGGCTCATTAAAACCAGGTTCAATCCGCCGCGGGTTTGGACGGTGTTTTGACACGGACCGGAAACAACCGATTTTGATCGTCCATGCCGAGCTTATAGAATGACCGTGCGTCGAAAAGGACAGCGATTTAGAGGGAAACATGGTGACACTGGAGATCGTTCCCACCGGTGCGAAGCTTGGCGCAGAAATTCGCGGCATCGACCCGTCGGCAAAGATCGACCCCGACACCCAAGGGCAGCTCCGCGCGGCGTTGGCGGATCACTCGGTTCTGTTGTTCCGTGGACGATCCCTCGCGGTGGACGATCAAATCCGGTTCGCGCGGTGTTTCGGCGACCTCGGCGCAATCGCCGACACATTGCTGGGTTTGGGCAAACGGAGACATCAGCCGGACGAAATCCCGGAATGCGTGAGCGTCATTTCGAACATCGAGATCGACGGAAAAAAGATCGGCGGCCTCGGCGACGGCGAATGTTTCTGGCATACCGACAGCGGATTCACCGAGACGCCGCCGTCGGCGAGCGTGCTGCATTCGGTCGAACTGCCGGCGGATGGCGGCAACACCGCCTTCCTCGACATGATCGACGCGCTGGAGACGCTGCCGGCCGATCTCCGCGCCCGGATCGAGGGGCACCGCATCCGTCACTCGCAAGTCTATGACAGCACCGGGAAGAAGCGGCCCGCCTATGACGAGGTCAGCGACATCACGCAGGCGCCCGGACCAGAGCATCCGATCATCCGGACCATTCCCGAGAACGGAAAACAGTGCCTCTATCTCGGCCGCCGGTTGAGCGCCTATATCGTCGGCCTTCCGGTCGAGGAGAGCGAAACGCTGTTGGATGCCCTATGGGACCATACAGTGCAGGACCACCGGATTTGGTCGCACGCATGGGCACTCGGCGATACGCTGGTCTGGGACAACCGGATCACCATGCATCACCGCGACCCGTTCGATCCGGCCGACCGGCGACGGCTGCACAAGGTACAGGTCGCCGGCGAAAGGCCGATCTAACCTACCGATCTACGCCGCCGCATCCTCGCGGATCATCGCGGCGGCCTTTTCCGCAATCATGATCGTCGGGGCGTTCGTGTTGCCGGTGGTCACCGTCGGCATCACTGACGCGTCGACCACCCGCAAACCGCCGATGCCATGCACGCGTAGCCGGGAATCGACCACCGCCATCGGGTCTTCACCCATCTTACAGGTGCCGACCGGATGGTAGATCGTCGTGCCTTGGCTTTGGGCGTACTCGCGGACCTGGTCAATGGTTTCCATCGGCGTACCGGGGCGCACCTCGCCTTCGGTGTAGTTGGCCATCGCCGGAGCGGCGAAGACCTTGCGCGTCTGCTCGATTCCCGCTTTCAGGACATGCAGATCGCTTTCCGCAGACAGATAGTTCGGCCGGATGACCGGCGCTTCGAACGGGTCGGCGCTGCCGGCCATGATCGTCCCGCGGCTTTCCGGGCGCGCCGGGCAGATCGCGACCGCCATGCCGGGTTTGCGCTCAAGCACATTCTTGCGGTCCGGTTCGAAACTGACCGGGGCGAACAGCAACTGCAGGTCCGGGCTGCTCAACCCTTCGCGGCTGCGGGTGAACATCATCGCGCTGGTGGCGCCGAAGGTCAGCGCGCCGTCGCCGCGCAGCACCCATCGGATGACCTCCGGCACGACGCGGGGGAAGCGCGCCTGCTGGTTCATGGACACCGCATTCTTCACCCGGTGCGCGATACGCACCACGTAGTGATCCGACAGATTGTCACCGACGCCGGGCAGGTCATGCAGCGTCTCGATTCCGAGCGATTGCAGATGCGCGCCCGGCCCGATACCCGACACCTGCAGAAGCTGCGGCGAGTTGATCGCGCCGCCGCACACGATGGTTTCCCGGTCGGCGCGCAATTCGCGCATCCGGCCGCCCTGCCGGAAAGAAACGCCGACGCATTTCTTGCCCTCGAACAGCAGCTTCGCCGCCATCGCATCGGTTTCGATCGTGAGATTCGGACGCCCCTTCGCCGCGGCAAGAAAGGTCTGTGCGGTGGACGCCCGCCGGCGGCCCATACGCGTCATCTGCGAATAGCCCACGCCTTCCTGCTGCGCGCCGTTGTAATCCGCCGTCAGCGGGAATCCGGCCTGCTGCGCCGCTTCCACGAAGACATCGGTCAACGGCAGGATCGTCCGCGCCTCCTCCACCTTGAGCGGGCCGCCCTTCCCCCGATACGTGGAATCGCCGCTTTCTTGAAAGTCTTCGGATTTCCTGAAATAGGGCAGAATCTCATCGTAGGACCAGCCCTTGCAGCCGCGCTGCGCCCACCCGTCATAGTCGGTGCGGTTGCCGCGCACATATTGCATGCCGTTGATCGAACTGGACCCGCCCAGCACCTTACCGCGCGGCCAATGAATTCGGCGGCCGCCGCTGCCGGCCTCCGGCTCGCTGCTGTACATCCAGTTGATCGACTTGTTGTACAGCAGCGTGCGTACGCCGGCGGGAATATGAATGAACGGATTGCGGTCTTTCGGACCCGCCTCGAGCAGGACGACGTTAGCCCCGTCCTCGCTCAACCTGTTGGCCATGACGCAGCCGGCCGACCCCGCGCCGACGACGATATAGTCGATACCCATGATGGTTCGGTCTCCGACAGACATGTGAAGACCGAAACTGTATCGCTAACGCCGGATCGGCGACAAATCGGCGGGATCAGCCGCCTTCGAGTTTGGGGATGAAGAAGACTTCGCTGCCTTCTCGGATTTGCTGGATATAGTTGCCGGACTCGTGGATCTCACCGTCAATCGCGACGGTCGTTTCTTCTTCGATATGTTCGGCCAGGCCCGGATACTGCGCATCCAGCGCCTTGATGACGCCGCGCAGATTCCGGGCCTTAATCTCGAACTCTTTCTTGCCGCCCGTATACAGGTGGCTCAACCCATCGGTAAAAACGACGCGTACGGTGACGTCGCCATCCATGGTTTAGAGCTCGCCCCCGTCACGATGGTCGAGCGCTTCCAGCAGTTTCGGCGGCGACATCGGCAGAGAATCCAACCGCCGTCCGGTCGCATTGGCGATCGCATTCGCGATGGCTGCCATCGTCGGACAGATGTTGACTTCGCCCACGCCCTTGACGCCAAACGGGTGGTTCGGGTTCGGCACCTCGACGACGACCGTCTCGATATACGGCAGATCCGATGCCACGGGCACCCGATAGTCGAGGAACCCGGGATTGGAAAGCCGGCCCTCGTCGTCGTAGATGTATTCCTCGTTCAGCGCCCAGCCGATGCCCTGGACGACGCCGCCCTGCATCTGGCCTTCGACATAGCCCTTGTGGATCGCCCGGCCCGCATCCTGCGCGCAGACGGCCCGCAGGACGGTGACTTTGCCGGTGTCCGGATCGACCTCGACGTCGATGAACTGGGTGCAGAAGCCGGGCGCTTGACCGCCGGCGGCCACCGAATTCGACGTGCCGATCGGGCCACCGGTTGCGCCCGCCTTGGCGGCGATTTCGCCGATCGACAGCGGATCGAAGTCGCCCACGTTGCTGCTGGCCGGACGAGCTTGCCCGTCCTCCCAAACCACGACGTCGACATCGACATCCCAGATGATCGCGGCGCGTGCCCGCAAATCCTCGATCACCTTCTCGCAAGCGCCGATCACGGCCATGCCGCTGGCATAAGTCACGCGTGACCCGCCGGTAACATGGGTGTAGGGCACCGATGTGGTGTCGTTCACCGTCGCGCGGACCTGATCATAGTCGATACCGAGCGTCTCGGCCGCCATGATCGCCATGGAGGCGCGCGATCCGCCAATATCGGGGCTGCCGGTGGCGACGACCACGGTACCGTCCGCGTTTACATACACGGTCGCGCCGGATTCGCCCGCACCGTTGAACCAGTACCCCGACGCAACGCCGCGGCCTTGGTTCGGGCCCAGTTTCTCTTTGTAGCCCGGGTGTTCCAGGATCGCATCGACGGTTTCGCTATAGCCTTCATGGGCGAGCTTGGGTCCGGCGATGGTCTGCGTGCCGATATGCGCCGCGTTCTTTTGCCGGAATTCCAGGGGGTCCATGCCGATCTTCTTGGCGAGAATATCCAATGCGCTTTCCGCCGCGAAATTCGAAATCGGCGACCCCGGCGCACGATACGCCGCGGCCTTGGGCCGGTTCGAGACAACGTCGAAGCCTTCGGTCCGTTGGTTCGGAACGTCGTAGGGCGCGAAGGCGCACATGCAGGCATTCATGACCGGCGAGCCCGGGAAGGCACCCGACTGGAACTTGAAAACGCCCTGGGCCGCTGTGATCGTGCCGTCCTTTTTGGCGCCGACCTTGACCCACATTGACGACCCGGAGGTCGGCCCCGTCGCGCGGAACACTTCGTCGCGCGACATGGCGAGACGCACCGGCGCGCCGGCCTTCTTCGACAGCACCATCGCCACCGGCTCCACATAAACAACCGTCTTGCCGCCGAAGCCGCCGCCGATTTCCGCCGGATTGACCTTCAGGTTGCCGAGCTTCATGCCGACGATCTTGGCCGTAAGGTTACGGACCACGAAATGGCCCTGGCTCGCACTCCACAGCTCGCCCTGGCCATCGGGGTCATAGCGGGCGAGGCAGGCATGCGGCTCGATGTAGGCCTGATGCACCGGCTTGGTCTTGAACTCGTGTTCGACGATTTCGTCGGCTTCCGCGAAGCCGGCTTCGACGTCGCCAATCTCAAACACCACGTTGCGCGCCACGTTCGACGGCTTGGTCGGGGCCGGCTCGACGCCACGCGTGATCATGTCCTCGAACAGCAACGGCGCGTCCGGGGCCATCGCCTCATCGACGTCGATGACATGCGGCAGGACTTCATAGTCGACTTCGATCAACGAGATCGCCTCGTTCGCGATGGCCGCGCTCGTGGCCGCGACGGCGGCGACGGCGTGTCCGTCGTACATCGCCTTTTCGCGCGCCATGATGTTCCGGGTGATATGCCAGAAATTGACCTGCACGCGGGCCGGGCCCACATAGGCGAAATTCTGGTCGGGGAAGTCTTCGGCGGTCATCACCGCCTTGACGCCCGGCAGGGCCTCGGCCTTGGACGTATCGATCGACTTGATCAGCGCATGCGCGTGCGGGCTGCGAAGGATCTTACCGTGCAGCATGCCGGGAAGGCTGAAGTCGTTACCGAATTTAGCAACACCGGTCACTTTCGGCACGCCGTCCGGACGAACAGGAGCGGTTCCGACGAATTTGTATGGACTCTTGATCTCGTTCATTTAATGACCCTTTCACGGCGGCGCGCTTTCCCCAAAATCCGGCGCATTTTGATTGGAAACCGGGCAACGGCGCTGACCGCTCTCACCCGTTCGACCGCGCCACGCCCGAAGGCGTCCGATCCGGCCGAAGGAGATGGATTGATTCGCTTAACCCCAAGTCTAGCGTCGTGGGAAATATCGACGCAAGTTGTAATACCATGACGCCCCCGGGCGGGGCGACCTCAGATAACCGATTTAGCCCGCAAATCGGCGATTTCCACCGCGCTGAGCCCCAGCAGATGGCGGTAAACCGCCTCGTTATCCCCGCCCAGCACCGGACCGGACCGGTGAACCGCGCCGGGAGTCCTTGAAAATCTTGGCGTAATCCCCTGCATGCGCACCGTGCCCAACTCCGGGTCGGCGACCCGGACGAGCATGCCCGACGCTTGAACCTGCGGGTCGGCGAACAGATCGTCGATGGTCCGCACCCGGGCCGCGCTCACCTGGGCAGCGTCGAGCCGGGCGCAGGCGTCGTCCGCGTCTTGCGCGGCAAACCACTCCGCGATGATGGCGTCGAGGGCATCGTGGTTGGCCAGGCGGTCGGTGTTGGCGGCGAATCGCGGGTCGTCGACCAAGTCGGGCCGGCCGATCGCGCCGGCGAGCCGCTCGAAGACGGATTGGGTGCTGGCCGCCAGCGTGCACCACTGGCCGTCGCGCGCCCGGTATACGTTGCCGGGCGCCGCATAGGGATTGCGGTTGCCGGACCGCTGCCGCACCTCGCCGAGTTGATCGTATTCGATCGCCAGAAAATCGAGGATGCGGAACATGGATTCGAACAAGGACACGGCAACGACCTGACCGGGCGCCTCCGGGTTTTCATTTCGCTCCAACAGGGCCGTCAGGATGCCCAGCGCCCCGAACAAGCCGGTGACGGAGTCGGCGATGGGGTACCCGGCATGAACCGGCGCGCCGTCGGCCGGACCGCAGAGCGACAGGAAGCCCGACATGGCGTCTGCAACCCGCGCGAATCCCGGTTTCTCGGCATACGGCCCTTCCTGGCCGAAGGCGCTGACCCGCAATATCGTGAGTTTCGGGTTCGCCTCCCACAAAACGTCGGGCGACAGCCCCCACCGCTCCATCGTGCCGGGCCGGAAATTCTCGACCAGGACATCGCAATCCGCCACCAAGCGTTTCACGAGATCGACGCCTTCTGGGGTCCGCAGATCCAAGGTGATGCCCCGCTTGTTCCGGTTGACCACCTTCGCCCAGAGCGAAACCCCGTCCTTGTGCGGCCGCAGCGCGCGCAAACCATCGCCCTTGCCCGGCATTTCGACCTTTAGCACCTCGGCGCCGAAATCGGCGAGCAGTCCGGCGGCCAACGGCCCGGCGATGATGGTGGCCAGGTCGAGAATACGGATATTCCGCAGCGGCCCCTGCCGCTCCGCCGGTTCCGGTTGATCGGATGTCATTGCGCCCACTCCCTGTTTTACCTCGGCTGGCGGCAGACTAACGGTCGTATGCCACCGACGATAGGCCCGCCATCAAACAACGCTGGATGGTGTGGATTGCGGTAATTGTTCCACTACCATTATAGGAGTGATTCCCGCTGGACGCGGTGAGAAGCTACCGCCGCCGATCATTTTGGAAGGATGATCCGATGATTTTTCGCCGTGTATTGATGGAGTTGGAAGCGAAGCTGACCCCCGACGGGCTCTCCCCCGCCGTTCGCGACGCCACCGGCAAGCTCGAATACAAACAGTATGGCGATGGCAAGCAGCGTTTGAAGTTCCGCTGCCGCGGGCTGGACTTGCCCGACGGCGAACGCCTGGAACTGGTGTCCGACGATACTCTGATCGTCGTTCTCACGACCGAAGACGGCCGGGTCGCCATCGACGAGGAAAAGGATATCGAGGCCGAGGCCCCGCCGCTCGCAGTCGGCAACACCCTCGCCTTGCGCCGGAACGGCGAATCCCTCCTGTCGGGCCCAATCTATCTGGATTGATCCGGTCCGCAGTTTTTGCCGTCGATCGGGTATTTGGCCTATAAAGGCCGCGATTGTCCATCGCATCCCAAGAACGACGAGAAACGCTCTCATGCCCGAAATCCTGCGCCAGCCCGTCACCGGGCCGTCCGCCTGGAAAGGTACCGATTTCATCAACGACAATTCGTGGATTTTCCAGCTCACCGATAGCGACCTGCGGGAATTGAACACCGCGACGCATGCGCTGAAGGCCCGGGGCCTGAAACCGCTGGAATTCACCAAATCCGATTTTCCGCTGCCGACGCTCGGCCCAAAGATCGAGACGGTTCTGCACGAGGTCGAGTATGGCCGGGGCTTCGTCCTGATGCGCGGATTGAACGTCGATGACTACGACCTCGACACATTGAAAGTGCTGTATTGGGGTCTCGGCACGCATCTGGGGGAAATCATCTCCCAGAATTCGCAGGGCGACCTGCTCGGCGTCGTTACCGACTTCGAGGGCGGCAAATACGCCGACGGCGGCTATTACGAGGAGAACGTGCGCGGCCACCGCACCAACGCCTTCCTGCGGCCGCACAGCGACAGTTCCGATGTGGTCGGCCTGATGTGCGTGCGCCCGGCGAAGAGCGGCGGCTACAGCATGGTCAGCAACTCGATGGCGATCTACAACGAGATCCTCGCCACCCGGCCGGAGTTCATCGAACCCCTAACGTCCGGTTTTCATTTCGATTTGATCGGCAAGGGCACCAAGGCGGTCGAGGTCAGCAACAGCAAGATCCCGGTCTTCAGCTATTTCGAAGGCATCCTGAGCTGCCGCTTCAACAAGAAGCAGATCGAACTCGGCGCGGCGAAGGCGGGCATCCCCCTGACGCAACTGCAGCAGGACGCCATCGACTACGTCCGAGAACTGTCGGTCCGGGAAGACTTCCTCCTGCACATGGATTTCAAGCCGGGCGATATCCAGCTTCTGAATAACCATTGCACGCTGCACTCGCGCACCGCCTATGAAGACTTCGACGATCCGGCGAAGAATCGGTTTTTGCTGCGCCTTTGGGTTAACGTGCCGAACGGGCGGCCGCTCGCGCCCGAATTCGCCGACCGGCTTAACACCGGCGGCCGGGGCGGCGTGACCAAACGCTACTGACGACTGCATCCAAACCCGCGAGGAGGATCGAGGAATGGGAATCGGTGTCGGACTGGGCCTCGCGAATTTCCCGTTTTCGACCGTCGACGCCTTCTGGCGTTGGGTCGACCTCTGCGAAGATACCGGCATCGACTCGCTGTGGCAGACCGATCGTGTGCTGTCGTCGCAGCCCTTCCTCGACTGCATGAGCGTGATGGCGGCCCTTGCCGGCCGCACGCAACGACTCAAATTCGGCATGAACGTGGCGTCGGTGGCGCAGCGGGACCCCATCGTGCTGGCCAAGGAATGCGCGACCATCGACGTGCTGAGCAATGGCCGCCTGCTCCCTGCTTTCGGCGTGGGCAGCAAAACCAATCCCTATTGGCGGGTGACCGGCAACGAATTCAAGGGCAGCGGCGCCAAGGCCGAGGAAGGCATGGAGATCATCGCCCGCCTGTGGAAAGAGGAAAACGTCACCTTCCACGGCAAGTTCTATCAGGTCACCGACGCGACCATCTCGCCGCGCCCGGTGCAAAAGAACCTGCCCCTCTGGATCGGCGGGTCGAGCAAGCCGGCGATCCGCCGCACCGCCCGCCTCGGCACCGGCTGGCAGGCCGGCAATGAAACGCCGGCGGAGGTCGGCCCCGTCGTCGCGGCGATCAAGGAAAAGACGAAGGAATACGGCCGCAGCATCGACGAGGACCATTTCGGCACCGGCTTCCACTACCGTTTCGGATCCTGGGACGAGGAGATTTCGGGACGCTACGCGGACTCCTACCGGCGGCGCGCGCCCAACAAGGACCCCCGCCATCACATGGCGATCGGCGGCGCGGAGGACGTCATCCACCGCATCAAGGAATTCGCCGACGCCGGCATCTACAAGTTCATCCTGCGCCCGATCGGAAAAGACGACGACGACATCATCGAGCAGACGCGCCTGCTGTCGGAGAAGGTGATTCCCGCCGTACAGGGTAGAGACGCATTGTAGTCGTCGAAATTCCTCTTATAATTGCAACCAATTGCCCGTCTGAATATTTGATCGCGAGGATGCCCATTGTCTCGATTCGATAGCCGTCGGTACTCGAGAATTCGATTTGTCGCTCTTGCGGCAACCTTCGGGGTGCTCTCTACGGTAGGCATAATTGCCATTCCGTCGACACGTGCAACAGAAGCGACTCAAATGTTTGAATATGAGCGCAAATGTAAAAAGGTTATGCAAGGCTTGGAGATGTCGTACGCGGACGGCGTGGTAACCTGCGACTGTTTTTACTCAATCTTTCGTAAGGCGATCTCTCCGAATCATCTCGAGATTGTGGGAAAGAAGAATCGAAACTTCGAAGAGCATGCAAGAATCGTAGGATTGAGGATTGTCGTAAACTCGCTAACACGCACCGTTTGCGGTGTTGCAATGTTTCGCAGTAAATGGGCGGACGCATTTTTGGCTCACTCAATTTGCGAAAACTCCAACACTATTGCCCTGTGCGACTGTGTAATCCGGGAGACGAAATCACGAATGCCGCCTGCGTTGACCAACGCGCTAGGCAATCAGCCAACAGCAGACATCGATCTTGTGACGGCAATGGAGTTCCAAGATGAATTTGCAACTCTCGTCGGTACGGCGGAAAAGACTTGCCGTGCCAAGAAACTCTGAAGATCCAGTTTGATCCTCGACAACACGCAAGGCCAATGACCTGCCGATCCTACGTCAGGTGCATCTTGAAGAATTCCATCGTGCGGTCCCAGGACAACTTGGCGGCCGCTTCGTCGTAGCGCGGGGTCGAGTTGTTGTGGAAGCCGTGCCGCGTGCCCGGATAGGTCTGCATCGCGAAGTCCACCTTGTTCGCCTTCAGCGCCGCCTCATAGTCCGGCCGCATTGCGTTCACCTTCGGATCGTTCTCCGCATAGTGGATCAGCATCGCCGCGCGGATTTTTGAGACATCCTCCGATTTCGGCGCTCGGCCATAATAGGGCGCGCCTGCACTCAGTTCCGATCCCAGTTGAACCGCCACATGGTTGGTCGCAGCACCACCCCAGCAGAAACCGGTCGCACCCAGCTTGTTGGTCGACAGTTTGTGCTGTTTCACGAAGCGGGCGCTGTTCACCATGTCCTGCTTCAGTTCCGACTGCTTGAGTTGTTTCTGCATCGCCCGGCCATCATCGTCGTTGCCGGGATAGCCGCCCACCGGATACAGCCCGTCCGGGGCAAGCGCGAGAAAACCTTCCGTCGCGGCCCGGCGCGCCACATCCTCGATATACGGGTTCAGACCGCGATTCTCGTGAATCACCAGGACCGACGGGAACGGCCCGTCACCGCTCGGCGCGACCAGATACCCGCGCATCGTGCCGGACGTACCGCCCGGCGACGGATACTCCACATAGCGCGCCTTGATCCGCTTGTCGGTGAAGGAAATCGTCTGCGCCGCCGCATAATTCGGCAGCAGGCTTTGCGCCATCGCCAACGCCGAGACGCCGCCGATGGTGATCATCGCCGCTTTGCCGAAAAACTCGCGCCGGTCGATCCGGCCGTGGCAGTAGTCGTCGTAGAGATCGAAGACCCGAGGATCGATTTTCTTTTCAGTCATCACCAATGCTCCCGAAGTTTATTCACGCGGCCCTAATCCCGTAATTGGATACCATTCGCGCAGGTCACGCAGCAAAATTCTTCGTGACCACGCGACCCGGCCGCATGGCAATCCAAAAAACAAATCCAACAACAGGTCAGACCGACACGACCTTCCGGTATAGATGCCACGTGGCATGACCCAGCACCGGCATCACGACGATCAAACCCAGGAAAATCGGAATCGATCCGGCCACCAAGCCGGCGGCGACGATGAATCCCCATACCGCCATCGGCCCCGGATTGGTGCGCACGGCGTTGATGGAAGTCACGATCGCGGTGCCGACGCCGACGTCGCGGTCCAGCAGCAGCGGAAAGGACACGACGCTGATCGACAGGACCACGAGCGCGAACACGAACCCGACGCCGCCCCCGACGATCATCAGCATCCAACCGGCTTGGGTCGTCAACACGCTCGCGGCGAATGCCGCGACCGACACCGGCGGTTCGGCCCCGAACAGCGCCACGTAAATTCCCTGAGCCGCCGCGAGCCACAAGAGGAATACCGCCAACAGGACCAAGCCCAGCACGACGATGGCGCCGAAGGCCGGCGTCTTCACCATGCCGAAGGCGTCGGCCCAGGTGGCGCGGCCTTCGAACTCGCGCTGCCGGCTCATCTCATAAAGGCCGATGGCCGCAATCGGCCCGATCAGCGCGAACCCGCTCGCCAACGGAAACAGCATCGGCAACATCGCGTATTCGAATGCGAATCGCGCGAGGACAAGACCGACCACGGGATAGACGATGCACAGGAACAAGACGTCGGTCCGGCAGGCCTTGAAATCCTCCAGGCCAAGCGCCAGGACTTCTCTCAGGTCCGCGGTTTCGATCCGCCGCACCGTCGGGCGCCCGGTCTCCGCCCCGGTATCGGCGCCGCGCACCGACCGACCTGTCGACCGTATGCCTTCCGCCGACCCTCTAAGATGGGAGCCGGCCCATTCAATCGGATTTCGAATACTGGCCATGGGATTCCCTCCGAACCGTTGGTTCCAGAGCCCCGTCGCCCTCGTGCGTCGTCTTGCCGTCGTCTACCTAAGAGAGCCGGGCCCCGTCGCAACCAGTATGGTAGCGGGTCGCAAACGGCCTGTCTCTTCACAACTTCGCGTGGAATGTTGGAGCAAGTTATCCAGCCAACAATTTTCTCGTTGAGCCAAGTACCGTAAACTGGATTGCCAGGGCCGGGACGCGCGACGCCATTCCTGTCCGAAGCAACCTATCCGGAAGGGTTCCCCAATGACGCTACATCTCTTCAAGGAAAACGCCCCGGACGACATCGACGCGGCGGTCGCGCAAATCCCGGTGATCGATTTCGGTCCTTACTTCGCAGGCGAAGACGGAACGCTGGAAGCGTTGGCCGCCGAGGTGAAACACGCCTGCGAGACAGTCGGCTTCTTTTACATCAAGAACCACGGCGTGCCGCAGACCCCGATCGACCAGGTTTTCGAAGCGTCGAAGCGCTTTCACGCCTTGCCGCTGGAAGAGAAACGCAAGCTGAAGCTCGACCAGTACAACGTCGGCTATCTCGAAATGAACACCAGCATGCAGTCGCATTCGACGGTGCACAAGGCGACCAAGCCGAACCAGAATGAATCTTTTTTCGTGACCCACGACCGGCCCGCCGACCATCCGGACCGGGTCGCCGGCAAGCCGCTGCGCGGCGGCAATTACTGGCCCGATGGATTGCCGGGATTCCGCGAGGACGTGATGGCCTATTTCACGGCGGTCCACGATCTGGGCCAACGCATGTTGCCGGCCTTCGCCGTGGCGCTCGGCATGCCGGCGGATCAATTCACGCCGCTATTCTCGGACGAAAACCACGCGACGTTGCGCATGCTGCACTATCCGCCGACCAAGCTGGAGGACAACGACTTCGGCGCCGGGCCGCATACGGATAACAGTTTCCTGACAATCCTGGCGCGATCCGAGGTGCCGGGCCTCGCGATCCGGCTGCCGTCGGGCGAGTGGGTGTCGCCGCCGTTGATCGACGGCACCTTCCTGGTCAATCTCGGGAACATCATGCGGCGGATGTCGAACAACCGCTTCCTGTCGACACCGCATGGCGTGATCGTCGACGGCGAGAAGGACCGGTATTCCATCGCCTATTTCCACAGCCCGAACCCGTACCGCACCATCGAGGTGCTGCCGAGCGGCATCGACGCCGACAACCCGCCGAAATACGAGCCCGCGCTTTACGCCGACCTGATCATGGAGTTTTTCAGCGCCAATTACTTCCACCAGAAGAAGCACGGCGAAGCGAAAATCAAAAACCGCTATTGAGCACCGCGGTGCGGTTGCGGATTATCCAGGCCCCGCGACGGACAACCGGCCGGTCACGCCGTGCTTCTCGATCATACTGGCGACCAGACCGGAGGCTTTGCAATCCTCGACGAAATCGCGCAGGTAAGGAATCGCTGCGGTGTTCGTCTTCAGCGTACCGATCGCCTGCTGCACCTCGGCGAACTTGCCGTCGAGAATCCGCGTGCCGGGCATTTTCTCCAGGTCGTCCAACTGACCCGGCCGCAATCCGGCTAAGGCGTCGATCTTCTCCGCCATGAAGCGTTCTTTCGCTTCTTCGCCCTTATCGGTGGTGATCAACGTCGCGTTCTTGAGATTGGCGGCGAGCCACAGCCCGTAGGCGGCCTCGCCGCGCACGATGACCGTATTTCCGTCGCGGTCGACCTCATCGGCGTGCTTCAGCGGCGAATCTTCATGCACCATGTAGGTCGCTTCGATCTCGGCATAG
This sequence comes from Alphaproteobacteria bacterium, assembly GCA_965228425.1. Lineage (GTDB taxonomy): Bacteria > Pseudomonadota > Alphaproteobacteria > UBA8366 > UBA8366 > JAJFJD01. The sequence goes on from OZ245815.1 coordinate 4,553,840, forward strand.
GCGGCGGTGAAGGCCATCTTTTCCATGCGCGCCGGTTCCGCGCCCACATTGCCGATGTCCCATTCGTCCTTGCCCGCCGCCGCGACCACGAGGCCCGGCGATTCGTACGGCACATAGGCCACGTCGACGCCCAACCGCCGGGCCAGCTCGGCGCCCATGTTCGGCGAAACCCCATCGGGATCACCGGACGGCGTTTCGCCGGTGACGAGCAGGAAATTGCCCATATTGACCCCGACACGCAGGACCCCGTTCGGGGCAAGTTCTTTGATCACTTGTTCGGACATGAGGGCGTCTCCCAATTTGTTGTTTCGTGCGATGTTTTGGTGCCGGCTACGGCCGGGGCTCGAAAGCCGCTGCAGGACGTTTGTAACCGTTAAGGGCGAACAGCATCAAACCGGTGGCCGCCACACAGTATAGCGCCATCAGCACGCAGATCGATTCCACGGACACATCCCAGTCCATCAGCGCGCCCATTGCCAATGGGCCGAGCGCCGACGAGAACACCATCAGCGACACGGCAAGCGACCGGATCGCGCCCAGATGGCGGACGCCATACACCTCGGCCCAAAGCGACGTGACCGCCGTATTCCCGACGCCGCTGGTCAGGCCCACCAGCAACAGATAGGGCAAAACCCAGAAGCGCGCGTCGAAGGCCCAGATGATCAGCAGCCCCAAGACAATCGGCAACAAGAACGCCGGCAGGACCCGCGCCGCCGTGATGCGGTCGATCAGCGGTCCGGAAGCGAGAGACGCGACGATCGATCCCCCGGCATAGATCCAGTAGTTGCCGGTCATCCAGGCCGCACTCCATCCTTTGACGGCGGCGATCTCCAGGTTATGGAAGAACAGCGCGGTGCTGACGAAGGCCGGGGCCAGGATAGCCGGCAACAGCATGTAGAAGCGGCCATCCCGCAGAACCTGTTTGCGCGACCACTGCTCCGGATCCTTGATAACGGCGTGCGATCCCGACCCGGACCGTGCCGGCGTGTCCTGCCGGTCGCCATGCCCGCGCAGCAGCCACCACACCAGCGGCAGGATGCCCGCCCCCAGAATCACCGCCGTAATGCCATAGGTCTCGCGCCAGCCGAAGGTCGCGATCGACAAAACCGCCAGCACGGGCAACACGGCTTTCCCGACACCGTCCCCCAGCAGAACCAGCGCGATCGCCTTACCGCGGTCGATGTGGAAGAACCGTGCGGTGGCGGTCTTGCCGGTGTGGCTCGCCAACCCCTGTCCCATCTGGCGCAGCAGAAAGATCGCGATAATGAGAAAGACCGCCGACGGCACCAACGCCATGAAGGCCGACGCAAATGCGAGACCGAAACAGACGAGGAGGGCGAAGGCGCGCAACGGATAGCGGTCGATCTGCTGGCCGGTCCAGGGCAGCACGGCAGCACTCGCCAGGGTGCCCAGCATGTAGATGCCGCTCCACTCGGTATGGCTGAGGCCGTATTCGCCGCGCACCGCCGGGCCGAAGGTGCCGATGATGACCGTCTGCCCCGCGCTGGCGGCGAAGGTCATCGTGAAACCAAAACTCAGGAAACGGCCGTGGGCGCCGATAAGGCGCAGGTAGCTGATGAGCGGCATGGACTATGGGTCTGTGACTAGGATCGGCGCGATCACGCCGATTTTCCAGAATGCCCGATAACGGCCGATCCCACTAGCCCGCGGCCGGCGGTTCTTCGTCGGTGATGTGTTCGGTCGGCTGCGGTGTCGTCGTCATGATCGTCACACCGTCCGGCGCATGGAACTGATGCCAGGTATTCTGCGGCACGATGGCGATCATGCCTTGCGCAAGATCCAATTTGTCTTCATTGCCGTCGGCGTCCCGCAAGGTCAGGGTTACGCTGCCCTTTAGAATTTGCACGATTTCGTCACCATTCGGATGACGCTCCCATTGGCTGACGCCGGAGAAGCCACCGGCGAAGATGGCGCCGTCACGGTATTCCGCCACGCGGGCAAAGACACCCGTGGTGTCTGAGAAGCGAGTGCGGCCTTCGAGGAACTTCTGGCCAGCGAGCACGACTTCGATATCTATGGCGTCAGTCATCAAGGCATACTCCGATAGAAGCGGATCGGCGTTGATGGTCGCGCAATCGTCCGGCGACGGCAACCCTCCGAACAGCAGTACAGCACCAGCCCCTGAAAAACCGGGACCGCGCGCTCTATCCTTTCGACGGCGGCATGTCCTTCGGGTCGGTCGCGTGGACGCGGCGCGTCATGAAGGTGCCGAGACCCGCCGCGCAAACCTTGCCGGTGCCGTCGACGATCTCGCAGCGAACGACCGCGGACCGCGATCCCGCTCGGATGACATCGGCGGTCCCGGTCAACCGGTCGCCCGTAGCCGCCGCCAGATAATTCACCTTCATCTCCAGCGTCGCCATCGGGCGTTTGCGCGTGTCGTAGTTGCCGCCCGCCGCCGCGGTGGCCATCGCCACATCGACCAGCGACGCGATCACGCCGCCCTGCACCACACCGCGCAGGTTGCGCATCTCTTCGCGCACCGGCATGCCGACGACCGCATGGCCGTCTTCCATCACTTCATACTCGACACCCATCCATTTCCGAAAGCCTTCGTCCGGCATGTTGCACTCCTTCTTTTTCTTGTGCCGGGTGGCACGGTTAATCACTCGGTCCTACTCGTCCATGCTCGAGCCCACGCCCTTGACGCGCGTCTGCCGCATATACCGGCGGTATTTGTCCGCGTCATAGCCGCTGCCGCGATGGACGAGGCACCGGTTGTCCCAGATCACCAGGTCGCCGGGCTGCCATGCATGGGAGTAAACATGCTCGTCCTGCGTCGCTCGGTCCAGCAGATCGTCGAGCAGGACGCGGCTGTCCTCGAAGCTCCAGCCGACGATCGACTTGGCGTGCGAGCCGACGAAGATGTTCTTCGCCCCGGTCCGCGGGTTGCTGCGCACGAGTTTCTGCTGCACAGGCGGCAGCGACGCCGCATGCGAGGGCGTCACCGCATCCGGGCCCACCTTGGACCGGGAAAATACATAGTCGTGTTCCGCGATCAGCGGATCGACCTTTTCCTGCTCGTCCGCGGAAAGGCGATCGTAGGCCGCGCGGCCACTGGCGAATTCGGTTTTCCCGCCTTCCGCCGGCACCTCGTAGGCGCACATGATCGACACATAGGTCGGCACCTCGCGGAAGGAGGAGTCCGAGTGCCACATGTTGTTGCCGGTCTGGAAGCGCGTCCGTTTATGCGAATTGTCGAGAACGCTGCCATCGGCCATCACGTTTCCGATGGTCCCGAAATATTCGATGATGCCTTCCTGACCCAACTTCACATGGCTGGGTTCCGGCTCCCCGAGCGCCTTCGTGAAGGCGAGTTGGTGTTCGTCGTCGAACGGCTGACCGGGGAAACACAGGAAGGAATAGTCGTCGATCGCGGCGCGGATTTCCCCGACGAGGTCGTCGCTCATCGGTTCGCGAAGATCGACCCCGGTGACCCGGGCGCCGAAATCCGAGTGAATTTTCTCTATCGTCAACGCGGCCATGGGATTGTCTCCGAAGAGTGTCAGAGTTCTGATTCAAACATCAATTGTCCGGGCCGCCAAGTTGAGGGAACTGGCCGACCCTAACCCGACGGCTCGCCGAGCTTGACCAACTGTTTGCCGAAATTGTCGCTGGTCAGCAAGCGCAGGAAGGCCGCGGGCATGGACTCGATTCCCTCCATCACGTCCTCGCGGAATTTGAGCCGGCCTTCGCGGTGCCACGCCGCCAACTGCTCGATGCCTTCGCCGAAGCGGTCGGCATAGTCGCTGACGAGAAAGCCCTCCATGCGGGCGCGGTTGATCAGGAGTTGCCGATGATGGCGGAGACCGGTGTCCGGCTGCTCGAACTTGCCGGACAGCGAGACCAGGCCGCAGATGATGATCCGGGCGTTCAGGGCCAGGTTCTGCATCGCCGCATCGTGAATCGGTCCGCCGGTGTTGTCGAAATAGATGTCGACGCCGGACGGGCACATCTCCGCGACGGCGGCGGTCAAGTCTTCGGCTTCGCGGTAATTGATGCCGCCGTCGTAGCCGATCTCGCGGCACCAGTCGAGCTTGGCCGCGCTGCTGGCGACCGCGATGGCGCGGCAGCCCATGATCTTGGCAATCTGCCCAACCACCTGCCCGACCGCACCCGAGGCAGCGGAGACCAGGACCGTTTGCCCCGCTTTGGGCCGGCCCAGGTCTAGCAGGGCGAAATAAGCGGTCAGCCCCGGCATGCCGAGATAGCTCACCGCGCTCTGAATCGGTGCGATCGACGGATCGACCCGGCGTAGATGCTCGCCCTTCAGAACCGGATATTCCTGCCAGCCGAAGCCCATGCTCTCGACGATATCGCCGGAGTTCCAGTCGGGATGCTTGGATGCAATTACCTCGCCGACCCCGCCGCCGCGCATCACGCCGCCCAGTTCCACACTGGCCGCGTAATTCTTGGCGGGACTGATCCGCCCCCGCATATAGGGATCGACCGAAAGGTACAGCGAGCGGATCAGAACTTGGCCGTCACGCGGTTCGCGCAGCGGCGCTTCTTCCAACCGCCAGTCGGACTCCGTCGGCATGCCTTCGGGGTAGCTGACGAGAACCCAGCGGCGATTAGTGTCGGTCACGGCGTTCCTCTTTTTGCGAAATTGATCTAAACAGCATCCTAATCCCGCAACACAGCGTTGGCGAACACTCGACACCTCTCCCACACCGCAATCATTCGACAGACTTTAATCAATGCCAAACTTCGTTGAGAGAATAAAACTCGTCATCCAAATCGCAAGAATGTGGAATCAGGCGCTGGATTTGGCTGCCAACGAGAATTTCAGCGCGGCCTTGAATGTCGTGCGAGAGATGGAGTCCCGGGGCGCGACGCGATCCGAACTGACGTTGCTCAAAGGCGTGTTGCTTTTCAAGGTTGGCGAGCGCGAGGACGCATTGGAGTCACTGATCGTCGCCTATGAACGGATTTCGCGAGACCCGGCGATAGCGCCGCCGAACGACAAATATCTGATGTGTTTCGCATCGGTCTGGGGCGAGAGAGCGTTGCAATCATTGGACCGGAAGGTCGAAACGCCGTTCGACATCGATTTCCGGGAGGTTCCGTTGAAGTTCGTCGCGCGGCCCTTTAAGCGAAAATTTCCCCTGCAAGAACACCCCGATTGGCCGGGATAGGACGACACGCCGCCGTCGAATTTGCGAAGTCAGGAAATTTCAATCACCCGCGGCGATCTTCGCAATCTCGCCGCCCTCCAAAAGGTAAAAGGCATCCTGCGGCTGTTCCAGGTCCATCATGTCCTGCGGTTCCAGCCCGGCGTAGACCCCGCGAAACACACGGCCTACCCCGCCATGGGCGACGACGATCCGCGCGCCCTCGTCCGGCAGCGCCTTCAGCCAACGGCCGACCCGCGCCGCAAGCATGCCGTAACTCTCGCCGTCCGGCGGGACATAGTCCCAACGTTGGGCGCGGCGGCGGTCGAGTTCGCCCGGGTATGTTGCGTCAATCTCGGCAAAGGTATGGCCATCCCATTTGCCCCAGCAAATTTCCTTGAGGTCGTCCTGGAACTCGCACGCGGCATAGTCCAACCCGGCCTCCTCGCAGATCAACGCGGCGGTCTGGCGGCAACGGCCGAGCGGACTTACGACCATCCGTTGATCCTCGCCGCCGGCGAGGTGGGCGCCGAGCGCACGGCCAACCCGCTGCGCCTGTTCCACGCCGGCGCGGGTCAGCGGAGAGTCGAGATGGCCTTGCATGCGGCCCTCGCGGTTCCACATGGTTTCGCCGTGGCGGACGAGATAAATGCGCAAGACATGCGGCCTTTCACTATCGACGGAATGTCTCTGAACAGAGCGGGCGGGAGTGTAACCCGATTCCGCCAAGGCGAAACCCATCGCCGGCGCGCCGCCAGACGGCTGGCCTTGACTTTCGATTTTATTTCCATATATCTGGAAATATGGAAACGAATGACGCCGTCACCGCTCTATCCGCGCTCGCCCAGGAAACACGCCTGCAGATCTTTCGTTGGCTTGTGGAACGGGGTCCGCGCGGCGCGCCGGCTGGCGAGATTGCCGACGAAATGGGCCTGCCCGGCGCGACCCTGTCCTTCCATTTGAGCCAACTCAAGCAGGCGGGCCTGCTGTCCTGCGTGCGCGACGGACGCTCGCTGATCTATTCGGCGAACTATCCGGCAATGAGCGACCTGATGGCCTATTTGACCGAGAATTGCTGTCAGGGCGACGACGCCTGCGGCCCCACCCCTTCCGACGCCGCCTCGATGGCGGCGAACGCGACCTAAGGAGATTGATCCCATGAAACGCCTGCATGTCCATGTGACCGTCAAGGACCTCGACGAATCGATCGGCTTTTACTCCACGCTGTTCGGAACGACACCGACGGTGACGGAATCCGACTATGCGAAATGGATGCTCGACGATCCCAGCGTTAACTTCGCGATCTCCGAACGCTGCGGCGTGACGCCGGGCCTCAGCCATTTGGGGATACAGGTTGATGAGGAAAGCGAGCTGTCCGAGCTGTCTGACCGCCTCGAGGAAGCTGGGCGGCCCATCGTCGAGCAGAAAGCGGCACAGTGCTGTTATGCCGAAGGCGACAAGGCGTGGGTATCCGATCCGCAGGACATCGCCTGGGAGACCTTCCGCACCTTCGGGCAGATCACGGAATATGGCAAAGACCGGGTGAAACGCGAGGACCTATCCGCGGGCGAATCAACTGCATGCTGCCCGCAAACGACGGAGGTATAATTCCTTTCGGAGCCAATACCGCGGGGGCGCGAGAATCCTTGCAAACCCCGGCCGGCTCGGCTATACAGCCGCCCGAGCTTTGGAGCCTGTATGATGAAAAAAGACGCCCATCCGGATTATCACGAGATCACGGTCCAGCTGACCGATGGAACCAGCTACAAGACGTTTTCGACCTGGGGCAAGCCCGGCGATACGCTGAAGCTGGAAATCGACCCGAAGTCGCACCCGGCCTGGACCGGCGTGCACCGCCTGGTCGATAGCGGCGGCCAACTTGCTAAGTTCAACAAGCGGTTCGAGGGTTTCGGCCTGAAATCCTGACGACCCGGCCGTTGAAACGAAGAAAGGCGCCTTTGGGCGCCTTTTTTAATGCCGAACCACCGATATTTTTCTAATCGGCGGCAGCGAGCTGCTGATCCAGCCGGTTGATCCGCAGGTAAAGATCGTGGCTGCGTTCCAGCAGGCGGCGGAGCTGGATCGGCAGGATTTCGTAATCGGCGCGTCCGCGGTCGAGGCACATCTTCTGGCCACCCAGGCGATAGGTATGCTTGGCCGCCTGTTCCGGCGACATTTCCTCCAGATACACGGCTTTCTGCGTTAACAGCCATGCCATGACCTGAGTCAGGCGGGTGGTCAGGCGCATCGTCTCGACGCTGATGACCATCTGATAAGCTTGACTGGCATTCTTGCGGACCTCGGGGACTTTGGTCCCGATATAGTCGCGCGACTCGATCAAGAGGTCATACGCCTCTTCATACGTGGTCTCGAGCAAGAATGCCGATTGCGCCTTTTGCACGGGCCGGCGTCTCCCTTATTTGACGGTGTCCCTGGGTTCTTTCCGGCGGATTTCTCCGCCCGCGCCCTTACTCTTAAATATAAAGCCTGCGGTGCGGGGGTGAACCACTAAGCTACTATTATTATTAGTTAATCAAAATCGCCCGTCACTCGTAATTAAGCGCTATCCCTTTGGTACGAGCGACGGAATCGCCGATATCTTGACAAGCGCGATGCGCATTCCCACCTAAGATTTGTCTCCCGATGCCAACTGTGGGTCGGGCGGCATTTGAACCGGAGTTTGGCCATTTGGCGGCTCCATTGATCCCGTATCGCTTGCAAGGAGGATATGGCAATGCGTAGGTACGATTTTTCACCCCTTTTCCGCAGCACCGTTGGATTCGATCATCTCGCGCGGGTTCTCGATAACATTCCCGGCGAACAGGCCACTGGCTATCCGCCCTACAATATCGAGAAAACCGGAGAAGATTCCTATCGAGTCACCATGGCGGTTGCCGGATTCGGGGAAAACGACATCGACATCAGAACCCAGGACAACAAGCTCGTGATCGCCGGGCGCGTCGAGAAGAACGAGGACGGCGAGTCCCGTGCCTTCCTGCACCGCGGCATCGCCGAGCGCGCCTTCGAGCGCACGTTCAGCCTCGCCGACCACGTCAAGGTCGCGACGGCGTCGCTCGAGAACGGGCTTCTGCATGTCGAACTGGTCCGCGAGGTCCCGGAGGCGATGAAGCCCCGCACGATCGCGATCACGAACGGCAAGGGCAAAGCCAAGACGGCCAAGATCGAGAAGAAGGCCGCCTAACCGCTACCCTGCAATCTAACTAACCCCTAACGCGCCCCGCTTCGCCGGGGCGCGTTTCGTTTGGGCCGCAGAAACCGCGGCGGCCTAGCAGCCGTCGGCGACGACCAACGACGCCATCACGGTGCGGACGGGATCGGGAATGCGGACGGGCCGCCGGGTCTCCCGGTCCACATAGACATGGATGAAATAACCGATGGCGGCGGCATCGGGCTCCTCCTTGCGGAACAATCCGATTTCATAGGTCACGCTGGAATTACCGAGTTTGGCAATCCGCAGACCGGCCTCGATAACGTCCGGAAAGGCCAGTTCCTTGAGAAACTGACACTTGGTCTCGACCACGATGCCGAAAATCTCTCCTTCGGCATAATCCAGCGCGCCGTGCTCCATCAGGTGCCCGTTCACGGCCGTGTCGAAGTAGGAATAGTAAACGACGTTGTTCACATGCCCGTAGACGTCATTGTCCATCCAGCGGGTCGGTATGGCGCGGAAGTGCGGATAGTATCCGCGGCCCTTGGGGTCGGAACTGCTCAAATTTCGGTCTCCTGCAGGGCCAACAGCGCCTCGGCACAGGCGCCCGGCGCTTCAAGCATCATCATATGCCCAGTTTCGGGCAGCACGGTTTGGCGGGCATCCTTGGCCGCCTGAAGCAGCGGCATCGCCTTGTCCGGCGGCGTCATCCGGTCCCCTTCGCCGAGCACCAACAGCATCGGGCAGGCAACCTGACCCGCCATTCCTTCTGCATCGCGATAGGCATCGCAGGCCACGAAATCCGAATACAGCGCGCCCGCCGGGGCGCCGGTCACGCAGGCCGCCACCTGCGGCGCGACGTCACCCTGGGCAGCCTGGCCGACGCCCCATTTGGCGATCAAGGCCGCGACCTTGGGATCGTTCGCCTGCGCCATCGCCAGAAGATCGGGATGAACCGGCATTCGCGCCGCAACCCCCATAAGAACCGCCGCGCGGGTTTTCCGTGGATGGCGGGCGGCTAATTCCAATACCACCAAGGCCCCCATCGAATGTCCCACGGCGATGATCGGCGGATTGCCGAGTTCGCGGAGAACCTCCGCCAGCCAATCCGCCATCTCACCGATGGTTCCGAGCGGATCGCCGGTACTGCCGCCATGACCCGGCAAATCGACCGCCAGCCAGGGCCGGTCAGCGGCGGTGAGCGCGGCCGTCACCGGGGTCCAGACTGTGCGGTCCATCCCGGCGCCATGCAGAAAAAGGGCAATCGGATCATCCGCATCGACATCCGGCAGGTCGCCGGCGACGCGGACCCGCTCGCCGCGGACGGATAGGTTTTCCATGAGTCACCGCTTCGGAAACGTATGAACTGCCTCACCGCGGCGACAGTAGCGAGGGGGCGGCCGTCGCTCAATGGTCTGCAACATGCCGCGGAAAAAAAATGCCGAGCCCAGAGGGCTCGGCAAGAGACAGGGAGGTATCAAGTACTAAGTGGATCCGAGAGACCCACGTGAGGCACTTAAGTGGCACAAGTGTGCTGGCCCTGTTATCGCGCCAAAGCCCTAACAAAATGTTAACGCCCCGCCCAACGACAAAATTCCTGTAACTATATGATTTTACTTATTATTGACGCAAGGACATTGAGCAAATTGCGCAAATCCGGCCACCGGAACGCCGGGAATTAACGTTTATCCGCACCAGGCTTTGTCCGAACCGCCTTATCGCTTGAAAACATCCTCCGCGGCGCTGCGATGATCCCTTTTTGCGGCTATTTCCGCCCGCGCCCGCTCAATCTCGGCTTCCATTTCGGCGATGTATTCCTCCAGGGCCTCGATGGACATGACCTCCAGATCTTTCAGTTTCTTCCGTTGGGTCCGCGGTTCAAGGTCCTGTTCTTCCATCATTTCCTCCGTCAAATCGCGCTGCGTCTTGCAAGTGTGGTGGCTAGCGGCTAGACCTGCAACCCTGCTAAGACAATTTCATATCGACCAGGACTCCAGGTAAGCCCCCATGACTTTGCCGGACTCAATGACTGTTATCGAAGTGCCCGAAGCGGGCGACGCGGACGCCATGACCGTGGGAACGCGACCCGTGCCGACGCCGGGACCGAACGACGTGCTAATCAAGGTCGCGGCCGCCGGCGTCAACCGGCCGGACGTATTCCAGCGCGCGGGCGCCTACCCGCCGCCGCCGGGCGCCACCGACCTCTTGGGCCTCGAAGTGGCCGGCACCATCGTCGCGGTCGGCGACGCCGTTACGGACTGGCGCGTCGGCGACGATGTCTGCGCCCTCACTCCGGGCGGCGGCTACGCGGAATACTGCATAACGCCGGCCGCCCACTGCCTGCCGGTGCCCAAGGGCTACGACATGGTGCAGGCCGGTTCGCTGCCGGAAACCTTCTTTACCGTGTGGCACAATGTGTTCCAGCGCGGCGGGCTGAAAGCGGGCGAGACCTTCCTGGTTCACGGCGGATCGAGCGGCATCGGGACAACGGCGATCCAACTGGCCAAGCAATTCGGCGCGACCGTCATCACAACGGCGGGCAGCGACGAAAAGTGTAAGGCCTGCGAAGAGCTTGGCGCGGATCTCGCGATCAACTACCGCGAACAGGACTGGCCCGCCGTGGTCAAGGAATTCGCCGGCAAGAAAGGCGTCAACCTGATCCTCGATATGGTCGGCGGCGACTATGTGCAAAAGAACCTGAGCTGCCTCGCCTGGGACGGACGAATCGTGAATATCGCCTTCCTCAAGGGTTCCAAGGTCGAGGTCAACCTGGCGCTGTTCATGATCAAACGGCAAACGCTGACCGCCTCCACGCTGCGGCCGCAATCGGACGAGGACAAGGCGGTGATGGCGCGCGAGTTGCGCGAACAGGTCTGGCCCATGCTGGACGACGGCAAAATTCGCTCGATGGTCTACAAGACCTTCCCTCTGGCCGAGGTCTCGGACGCGCACCGGCTGATGGAATCCAGCGCGCATATCGGAAAAATCATGCTGACGGTAGAAAATTCCTAGAAAATCAACGCAACATCACCACTTGCGGTCCGCCAAGCGCGACCGCATATTACCAACTCTGGCGTAATCAAACGGCGCGTTCCGGGCGATCCGGTTATTTTCCGGACGGCAGGGCCGTCTTTTGGGGGACTTCATGAATAAACCATTGATGCCAAAGGCGACAGCCGTATGGCTCGTCGAAAACACCGCCCTGACATTCGACCAAATCGCCGATTTCTGTGGTCTCCATATGCTGGAGGTCCAGGCAATCGCGGACGAGGAAGTCGCCATCGGCATGCAAGGGATGGACCCGATCGCCAACGGCCAGGTCACGAAAGAGGAAATCGAGCGCTGCGAGGGCGATCCCAGCGCCCGCCTCGACATGCTGAAATCCGACATTCCGCAACCGACGGCACGGGGCGCGGGACCGCGCTACACGCCTCTTTCCAAGCGCCAGGACAAACCGGACGCCATCGCCTGGCTGCTGCGGCATTATCCGGAGCTGTCCGATGCCCAAATCGGCCGGCTGATCGGGACCACCAAACCGACGATCAACGCGGTCCGCGACCGGACCCATTGGAATTCGCCGAACCTGCGGCCGCGCAGTCCGGTCGAGTTGGGCCTCAGCAAGCACGAAGACCTCAGCATCGCCTTGGAAAAGGCGCAGAAAGCCGCTGCCCGGAAAGCCAAACGCGAAGGCAAGCCACCGCCGCAGCCGAGCCAGTTCCCGCCGGCCGCCGAAGGCGCCGAGCCGCAAGAGGAACTCTCGGGCGTCGAGCCGCAGACCGATACCGCGGTGCCGCAGAACCCGTTCCAGACCACAAGCGACTAACCGCCGCGGGATTTCCCGCTTTTCGGTCTAGTCTCGCGCGTAGCCGACAGTCTTCAGCGCGCCTTCGATCTCGTCCAGGATGACCGGGTCGTCTATGGTCGCCGGCATCTTGTACGCCTCGGAATCGGCGATCTTCTGCATCGTGCCGCGCAAGATTTTGCCCGACCGCGTTTTCGGCAATCGATCCACGACTGTCACTGTCTTGAAGGCGGCAACCGGGCCGATTTCCTGACGCACCAGTTTCACCGCTTCGTCCGCTATGTCTTGTTCGTCGCGGGCGACACCGGCGTTCAGCACCAGGAAACCGAGCGGCAATTGCCCCTTAAGCTGATCGGCGACACCGATCACCGCGCATTCCGCCACATCCGGGTGTGAGGCGAGGACTTCTTCGATCGCGCCGGTCGACAGGCGATGCCCGGCCACGTTGATGACGTCGTCGGTGCGGGTCATGACGAAAATGTAGCCGTCCTCGTCCAGATACCCCGCGTCGCCGGTCTTATAATAGCCGGGAAACTCCGCCATGTAGGACTCCACGTAACGGTCCGACGCGTTCCACAGGTTGGGGAAACCGGACGGCGGCAACGGCAGCTTGACGCAGATCGCGCCCATCTCGCCGCGCGGCAATTCCGACCCGTCGTTGTCCAGGATCTGCACGTCGTATCCCGGCGCGGCCCGAGTCGGCGATCCGGCCTTCACGGGCAGCATCTCGATGCCGATGCAGTTGGCGCCAATCGACCAGCCGGTTTCGGTCTGCCACCAATGATCGATGACCGGAACCTTCAGTTTGTCTTCGGCCCAATGCAGCGTATCCGGGTCGGTACGCTCCCCCGCCAGGAAAAGCGTGCGGAAGTTGCTGAGGTCATACTCCTTGATCAGCCTGCCTTCGGGATCTTCCCGCTTGATCGCGCGGAAGGCGGTCGGCGCGGTGAACATCGCGCTCACCTTGTGTTCTGAAATCACGCGCCAGAAGACGCCCGCGTCCGGCGTGCCCACCGGCTTGCCCTCGAACAGGATTGTCGTGCTGCCGTGGAACAGGGGCGCGTAGACGATGTACGAATGCCCAACCACCCAGCCGACATCCGAGGCCGCCCAGTAAACTTCGCCGGGTTCAATGCCATAAATGTTCTTCATCGACCATTTCAGGGCGACGATATGCCCGCCGGTGTCGCGGATGACGCCTTTCGGCTGCCCGGTCGTGCCCGAGGTGTAGAGGATGTAAAGCGGGTCCGTCGCCTTAACCGGCACGCAATCGGCGGGGCTGGCGGCCGCCACGGCCTCGTGCCAATCCACGTCGCGGCTCTCGACCGGCGCCACCCGATGCTGTTCCCGCTGCAGCAGGACGACCCGCCCGATCTCATGTTTCGCCAGATCGATCGCCTCGGACACCATCGGCATGTATTCGACGATCCGCCCCGGCTCGATGCCGCAGGTCGCGGTGACGATCAATTTGGCTTCGGAATCGTCGATCCGAGTGGCGAGTTCCTGCGGCGCGAAGCCGCCGAACACGACGCAATGGACCGCGCCAATCCGCGCGCAGGCAAGCATGGCGATCGCCGCTTCCGGCACCATCGGCATATAGACGATCACGCGGTCACCATAGCCGACGCCTTCCGCCTGCAGGACGCCGGCGAATCGCGCGACCTGATCCTGAAGTTCGGCGTAGGTGATCTTGCGCTGCACGCCGCCGGTGATCGGACTGTCGTAGATGATCGCGTCTTGATCTCCGCGCCCGGCCTCCACATGGCGGTCGACCGCGTTGTAGCAGGTGTTGGTCTCGGCGCCGGGGAACCATCGGTAAAAGGGCGGGTTGCTGTCGTCCAGCACCTTGTCCCAGCGTTTGTACCAATGCACGTCTTCGGCCGCATCGGCCCAGAATCCCTCCGGATCGTTTAGGGAGCGGGCGTATATTTCATCGAATTTTCCGGCCATGACCGACCACCTTTTTGAAGCTCATCAACCCTGCCGCGCCGATCGCGCACGAGGTCGTTTACGGCCGCCCCGTGCTGCGCTGCCTCCGGCGCACTCAAGAACGAGTATAGGATGCGCTCCCCCTTTGCAAAACACCAGCCGAATACCTCATAGTGGTGGCAATCCGACCGGAACGCGGGCAAACCGCGTCCATCGAATGCACCGAGGTTACGCCATGACCGGGAATGCTGCCGGGAGCCCCTACGACACCGATCTCGAAAAGAACGGCGCGAATTTCATGCCGCTGTCGCCGCTGACATTCATCCGGCGGGCCGCGGCGGTGTATCCCAACCGGGACGCCGTCGTCCATGGCGATTGGCGTATCACGTGGTCCGAGGCCTATGGCCGCGCGCGGCGGCTGGCGAGTGCCCTGCAACGACGCGGCATCGGCAAGAACGACACCGTCGCGGTCATGGCGCCGAATGTGCCCGCGATCTACGACGCGCACTATGGCGTGCCGATGGCGGGCGCGGTGCTGAACACCCTGAACGTGCGTCTCGACGCGGAGACCATCGCCTTCACGCTGGACCATGGCGAAGCGAAGGTGCTGATCACCGACCGCGAGTTCTCGCCGACGATCAAGGCGGCACTCGAGAAATGCAAATCGCCCCCGCTGGTCATCGACATCGACGACCCGCTGGCGGATGGCGGTGAACTGCTGGGCGAGATCACCTACGAAGATTTCCTGCAGGAAGGCGATCCGCAATTCGAGTGGTCGTTCCCCGATGACGAATGGGATGCGATCTCGCTGAATTACACCTCCGGCACGACCGGCAATCCGAAGGGCGTGGTCTATCATCATCGCGGCGCATATCTATTGGCACTGGGCAATATCCTCGCTTGGAACATGCCGGTGCATGCGACCTATCTGTGGACGCTGCCGATGTTCCATTGCAACGGCTGGTGCTTTCCGTGGACCTTGGCCGCGAACGGCGGCACCAGCGTCTGCGGGCGCCGGGTCGAACCGGCGGCGATCTTCGACGCCATCGCGGATAAAGGCGTCACGCATTTCTGCGGCGCGCCGATCGTCCTCAACATGGTGATCAACGCCAAGCCGGAGGAGCGCCGCCCCCTGCCGCGCACGATCGAGGTGATGACCGCCGCAGCCCCACCGCCGCCCGCCGTGCTGCAACAAATGGAGGAAGACGGCTTCCACATCACCCATGTCTACGGACTGACCGAATCCTATGGCCCGTCGGTCGTTTGCGTCTGGAACGACGAATGGGACGACCTGTCGCCGGACGACCGGGCGGTGAAGAAATCGCGCCAAGGCGTGCCCTACGCCGTGCTCGAAGACCTCATGGTCGCCGACCCCGCGACCCTGGAGCCGGTCGAACGCAACGGCGAGGAATTGGGCGAAGTGTTCATGCGCGGCAACGTGGTGATGAAGGGCTATCTCAAGAACCCGGCCGCCACCGACGAGGCCTTCGGCGGTGGGTGGTTCCACACCGGCGACCTCGGCGTCTGGGAACCGGACGGCTATATCGCGCTGCGCGACCGGTCGAAGGATATCATCATCTCGGGCGGCGAGAACATCTCGACCATCGAGGTGGAAGGCGCGCTCTACCGGCACCCGAAGGTGCTGGAGGCCGCCGTCGTCGCCAAGCCCGACGACCATTGGGGCGAAGTGCCCTGCGCCTTCGTCACGCTGAAGGAAGGCGAGGACGCAACCGAGCAGGAAATCATCGATTTCTGCCGTGACGCCATGGCGCATTTTAAATGCCCGAAACAGGTCGTTTTCGGCCCGCTGCCGAAGACGTCGACCGGCAAGGTCCAGAAATTCGTGCTGCGCGACCGCGTGGCGCAAAGCTAGCCCACGATCAGTCAGTTCCGGCCGTCGCCCCGCTCCTCACCATCGCGGCAATCTCCTCGTCCGAATAGCCAACTTCGCGCAACAGCTCCGCGCTATGCTCGCCATGCGCGGGCGCAGGCCGGGACTGGCCGCCGGGACTAGCGGCGAACCGAACGGGGATGTCGGGGATCTTGAGCGGCCCTTCGGTCGGATGCGTCGAGTCCTGGAAATATCCGACCGCCTTCAGATGCGGATCGTCGGGCAGGTCTTCGTAAGCGTAGATCGGCCCGCAAGGTACATCGGCTTTTTCCAACGCCGCGCGTAACGTCTCGGTTTCCCATTCGACGGCGATGCCCGCGAGGGTGCGGTAGAACTCGTCCGCGTTCCGATAGCGTTCAGCGGGGTCGGTCACGCGCGGGTCGGCCGCCAGGTCGTCCCGTCCGACGGCGGTGAAGAAATTCACCCAATGCTTGGTCGATCCCGGCAGGATGCAAAGATGCCCGTCCTTGGTCTTGAACGGCCGCCGGTTGGGCAGTTTGGCGCGGCTATACCCTGCGGGGCCCGCCGGCGGGTCGTAGATCATGTCGGCCCAATGTTCCATCAGGTTGAAGTGAACATTGGATTCGAACATCGGCACCTCGACCGCCTGCGCCTCGCCCGTGCGCTCGCGGTGCAGCAGGGCCGCGATCACCGCCTGCACCACATAGAGGCCGGTCGTCTTGTCGCAGTTCATTGCGGGCATCAGCCGAGGCTCTTCGGTGACCCAAGATAGGTTCGACGCGGTCCCGCACAGGCCCTGGATGATGTCGTCATACGCCGGCCGCGCCGCATAGGGACCGTCCTGCCGGAAACCGTAGGCGCCGCAATAGATCAGCTTGGGATTGACCGCGCGGCATTCGTCATAGCCCAACCCCAACCGGTCCATCGCCTGGGGCCGGATCGAATAGAGCAACACGTCGGCACCCTCGAGAAGCCGCAGCAAGGCATCGCGCCCGGCCGGTTGCTTCAGGTCCAGCATGACGCTGCGCTTGTTCTTGTTGAGGTTCAGGTAGATCGACCCCATGCCCGGCGTCTTGCCTTGCGCGTAGTTGCGCGTCTGATCGCCCGCCGGCGACTCGATCTTGATGACGTCCGCGCCCATCTCGCCCATCATCATGGACGCCATCGGCCCCATGATGACCGTTGTCATATCGATGATCCGATACCCGGAAAGCGGCCCGGTCATGTCATGATCTCCCAACTGACTCCATTGGTGGTTTTCGTGTGATCAACCGTCTCGGCCGGCAACCACCGTTGCGCCGTCCCGCACCATCGCATCGATTTCATCATCGGTCAGGCCCGCCTCGCGCAACAGTTCGACGCTGTGCTCGCCGAGAAGCGGCGCGTGACGGTCGATCCCGCCCGGCGATTTCGAAAAGGCCGTGGGCACGTCGGCAAGAACGATGCGCCCTTCGGTCGGATGGTCGATGGTTCGAAAAAAGCCCGTCGCCTTGAGCTGCGGATCCTCGAACAAATCTTCGAGCCGGTTCACCGCGCCGGCGGGAATGTCCGCCTCGTCGAGCGCCGCCAGCAAATCCCGCGTCGTCCACTCGGCAACGGCGGCGGCCACCATGCGATACAGTTCGTCCACGGACTCGCTGCGTTTCACGGGATCGGTGATCCGCGGATCGTCCACCATGTCCTCCCGGCCGATCATGCGGAAGAAGTTGCGCCAATGCCGCAGGGTGTAGGGCAGCATGCAGACATGTCCGTCCATGGTCGCGAAGGGCCGGCGGAATGGCGCCTTTGACCGGGAATAGCCCGGCTCGCCGAGCGGTGGATCGAACAACATGCCCGCCGCGTGTTCGAGCATGTTGAACCCGACCATGCTTTCCAGCATGGGCACCTCGACATGCTGGCCTTCGCCCGTGCGCTCGCGATGCAGCAGCGCCATGGTAATCGTATAGACGAGATGCACGCCAACGATCTTGTCGACGATCGAGGAGGGAATGTAGCGCGGCTCGCCGGTGGTGAAAGCCTGGGTCGCGACAAGCCCGGACAAGCCCTGGATGATGTCGTCGTAAGCCGCCTTGCCGGAATACGGGCCGCCCGGCCGGAACCCCAGCGCCCCCGCGTAGATGATTTTCGGGTTCGCCGCCCGGCATGCCTCATAGCCGAGGCCGAGCCGGTCCATCGCCTCGGGCCGGACCGAGTAGACCAGGACATCGGCGGACGTCACCAGCCGCAGAAGCGCATCACGGCCGGCGGGCTTCTTGAGATCGAGGACGAGGCTGCGCTTGTTTCGGTTGGCGTTTAGGAAAACGGTGCCCATGCCGCGGTGCCGCGCGGGTTGAATGTCGCGGGTGATATCGCCTTCCGGCGCTTCGATTTTGATGACGTCGGCGCCGTTGTCGCCGAGGATCTGCGTGGCGAAGGGCCCGAGGAAGACGGACGTCAGATCGAGGATGCGGTATCCCGCAAGCGAACCGGGCATGAAACGCCACCTTTGGGAAAAGGCTAGGGATTGGCCCGAGGGTATCGCCGGGGCCGTGCTATCGGCGCAAAATCGGCCAAATATTCCTTTTTCCTACACCGGCGTCAAACCGGCGCGGATCGCTTCGCCACGGGGTCTACGAACGGGGCCTATTCGGTCCCGGTTAGCTGCGCCAGTTGGTCTTTGACCGCGAGTTTCTTGCGTTTAAGGTCGGAAATTTCCAGTGAGTCCGGTAATGGTCGTGCCTCCTCCTCGCGTAAGGCGGCATCGAGATCGCAATGCTGCTTTTCTAAAATTTGAATTTGATCTTCGATAGAAAGGTCACCTGCCGTGACTCCTTCCGTCATCGTGTTGGACATATACACCTCCACTTAGCCGTGAATGTTACCAATTACCCCACTTCACCGCCCACCTCAGTAACGACTATCGTATCGCGAGAAAATCGGCTTGTCACCACGGGCGAGGCCAGGGATTTTGGCCATACGGCCTAATTGTCCGCGGCAGGCCCCGTCCCGAAACACCCTGTCAGGACGGTTTCGCAGTCAGACTCGTCGGCCGGCTCAAGCGAAACATCGATTTTTGCGAAATAACGCCTGATATTTCGATCCGCGCGAGCCGCCGCAAGGACACTTAAGTCGTTTTTATCATTATTGTTTTTCGCAATCGCGTAGAGGAAATCCTGCTGCTGGCGCTCGCTTTCCAGCTCGATCCGCTTAACCTGCGAGCGCAGTGATTCGACTGCCCCGGCGTTCATACCCGGGAAGCCCGATTTCATTCGGCGCCGCACCTCGCGCAGCGGCTGGACGACCTGCTCGCGCCAATCCGCCGTCGCTTCCACAACCGCTGCGACCTCGTTCTTTTCGACCGCCGAGTCGCGCACCGTACCAAGCCAGCAAAAGTAGAAGAAAAGGTTCACGTCCACGCCGTGACGGTCCTGCAAGCGAAGGCAGGCGTCCGCGACACCGTCGGCTCGATAGACCCTTAGGGAAAAGTCCCAGAACGGGTTCTGCGTCGGGTTGTCCGTCGAGTCCTCGGTCATTGATCCCCCAGGCAGATATCCAAGGCGCGCGCCGTCGCGACAATCGGGCCCTTCACATCCACAATATGCGGCCGTGCGGTTGCATCGGCCAGCGGGACGTCGATCAGACCACGATTGCGCCAACCGACCATCCGGTCAAATTTTCCGGCCGCCAACAGATCGACGGCATGGACGCCGAACGCCGAGGCCATCAGCCGGTCGCGGGCGTCCGGAGACCCGCCGCGTTGGATATGGCCGAGCACGGTCACGCGGGTTTCCGCATCGATATGATCGGCCAGTTGATCGGCGATATAGTGACCGATCCCGCCGTAACGGTGTTTCTCCGCGCTTTTTAAGGTGACCGGCTCACCGGTTTCCGTCTTGACCGCCTCGGCGACCACGACGAGGGAAAAATTGCGCCCGTGACGGCGGACGCGATCGATCTTCCGCGCCACATGCTCCAGCGCGTACGGGATTTCCGGAATCAAGATCACATCCGCGCCGCCGGCGATTCCCGCAGCGATCGCG
The DNA here is from genome assembly GCA_965228425.1 of Alphaproteobacteria bacterium. Lineage (GTDB taxonomy): Bacteria > Pseudomonadota > Alphaproteobacteria > UBA8366 > UBA8366 > JAJFJD01. The sequence continues at coordinate 4,573,746 of OZ245815.1, forward strand.
ATGTGGCCGGCATCGCGGCCCATGACCTCCAGGATCATGACCCGGTCATGGCTGGCCGCGGTCGGTTGCAGACTGTCGAGCGCCGATGTCGCCGCATGCACGGCGGTATCGTAGCCGATCGAAACCTCGGTCTCACCGACATCGTTGTCGATGGTCTTGGGAATGCAGACCAGGTTTATCCCGCCCTGCTGGGCCAGCCGCCGCAAGAGCGCTTGGCTGCCATCCCCACCGATACCGATCAACGCATCGAGCCCAAGCTCGCGATAGCCTTCGATGACCTCCTCGGACCGGTCGACGACACTGCCGTCCCGCATCGGATAGGCGTAGGGATTGCCCCGGTTTGTGCTGCCCAGGATCGTGCCGCCCCGCCGCAGCAATGTCCCGTCGAATTCCTCCACGGTGAGCGGACGCGCCCGCACCGGCCGGTCCATCAAACCCCGCGTTCCTTGTTCGATGCCGAACACCTCCCAGTCGAAGCCAAGGATTGCGCGATGAACGACGGCGCGCAGAACGGCGTTGAGTCCGGCGCAATCTCCACCGCTGGTCAACACGCCGATACGTTTAATGTCGCTCAAGATTACCCCCATTATGCCGCCGGAAGTCGCGGGGATATCCTTGCGCACAGGATGGCCCCAAGCCACGATTATTTTGTTACAATACGGGCCGGATCGAAACAGGCGGCGCGGCCAATCGATGAGCAACCAAGACACCATTCGACGACAGCTCGAGGAGCTGAAGCTCGAACATCGCGACTTGGACGACGCGATCGCCCGCGTGTTGGAAAATCCGCCCTACGATCAACTGAAGGTGCAACGCCTGAAGAAACGGAAACTCGTCCTCAAGGACGAGATCAGCCGGCTCGAGGATTCGCTGCTGCCGGACATCATTGCGTGATCGGGCCGGGCCGCACCCGGCAGCCTAGAACCGAAACTGACCGCCGTTTACATGGATCACTTCGCCGGTGATGAAGCCACCGGTTTCGCCGGCCAGGTAAAGGCAGGCATTGGCGATATCGTCCACGGTGCCGATCCGTTTCACCGGGATCGCTTCGATACGGGCCTTCCGCCACACCTCGGGATCGTCGTATTGGCTCCAGTCGCGCGTCGTATCGATCGCGCCAGGCGAGACCGTGTTCGCGGTAATGCCGTGCGGCCCCAGTTCCAACGCCAGCGCCTTGGCGAAGGCATGCACGCCCGCCTTGCAGGTGATGTTATGCGTGCGGGTCGGCACATGGGCCGCGAACCCATCGACGCCGGAAATATGAATGATGCGGCCCCACCCGCCCTTCTTCATCAGCGGCACCACGCAGCGCGCCAGATAGAAGGCGGAATTCAGGTTGGTGTTGATCGTATCCTGCCAATCCTCGACCGAGATATCCTCGACCGGCTGCTTCTTCCGGATCGAGACGTTGGAGACCGCGATGTCGACAGCGCCAAAACGGTCCGCCGCTTGGGCCACCATCGCTTCGACGGCAGCCGCATCGCCGACATCGGCCATCACGCCGAGTGCATTTCCGCCCGACGCCTCGATATCGGCGACGACCTTGTCGACCTTCTCGCGGGACGAATGCCCATTGACCACGACATTGGCACCGGCGGCGGCGAACAGCTTCACGATGGCTTCGCCTATATTCTGCCCCGATCCGGTGACGATTGCGGTGCGGCCTTTGAGCGGTTGCGGGTCGAGCATGTCCTCTCCTTCATCCAAGCGTTACGCCGGTGGAAATCACACGGATGCCAATGGCACAGCGAACCGCCCGCCGTGTCAAATTGGCCGTCGCGCCGTAGAACCAGACTAAGACACTAGAGGCGCGAACGCGATCTGCTTGCACGCGCGGGGACGCAACTTATAATGCGCCGCTTCAATGCAGCACCGCCGTTCAACAAGGAAAGACGTGCGCCATGACCGACGCACCGCAGGTCGGAATCATCATGGGAAGCCAGTCCGACTGGTCGACCATGCAACACGCCGCCGAGACGCTCGAGAGTCTGGGCGTGCCCTTCGAGACCCGCATCGTCTCGGCGCACCGCACGCCGAAACGGCTCGTCGAGTTCGCCGAAGGCGCGCGCGATCGCGGCCTCAAGGCGGTGATCGCCGGCGCCGGCGGCGCCGCCCATCTGCCAGGCATGACGGCGGCGATGACGCCCTTGCCCGTTTTCGGCGTCCCGGTCGAGAGCAAGGCGCTGAGCGGCATGGACAGCCTGCTGTCCATCGTCCAAATGCCCGCCGGCATTCCGGTCGGTACGTTGGCGATCGGCCGTGCCGGCGCCGTCAACGCGGCACTGTTGGCGGCCGCGGTAGTCGCGTTGTCCGATCCGGCCGTCGCAAAAGCGCTGGACGATTGGCGCGCCGAACAAACCGCCTCCGTTGCCGATAACCCGGCAGACGACTAACGATGGCGGACGACACTGCGCAACGGCTGGACCCCGGATCGACGATCGGTATCCTCGGCGACGGCCAGCTCGGCCGGATGATCGCCCTTGCCGCAGCGCGCTTGGGGTATCGCTGTCACACCTTCGCCGACCGTCCGGACAGTCCCGCCGCGCAGGTCTGCGCCGCATCGACCGTCGCCGACTACGGCGACCAGCAAGCACTCGACAGCTTCGCCGATGCGGTGGACGTGGTGACCCTCGAATTCGAGAACGTGCCCGAAGCATCGGTGCGCTATCTCGCCGAGCGCGTGCCCGTCCGGCCGGGTCCGGAGGTCCTCGCCATCGCGCAGGACCGGCTGCTCGAAAAGAATTTCCTCAACGGCGTCGGCATCCTGACAGCGCCCTACGCCCACGTCACCGATCTACCGTCGCTCGAAAAGGCGGTCGACGCGATCGGACGCCCGTGCGTCCTGAAGACCGCGCAGTTCGGGTATGACGGCAAGGGCCAAATCCTGATCGAACGCGACTCGAGCCTTGCGCAGGTGTTCCGGCAGATCAATTCAAAGCACACCGTGCTCGAAGGCTGGATCGACTATGCCTTGGAGATTTCCGTCATCGTGGCGCATGGCCTGACCGGCGAGACGATTTCCTACATTCCCGTCGAAAACCGGCACGTCAATCACATCCTGGACACGACGATCGCCCCTGCGGGCGTATCGCCCGGCATCGCTGCCAAGGCCGGCGAGATCGCCCGCCACGCGGCGGAGGAGATGGGCGTCGTCGGGCTGCTCGCCGTCGAGATGTTCGTGACCTGGGACGGCGATGTGTTGGTCAACGAGGTCGCGCCCCGGCCGCATAACTCCGGCCATTGGACGATCGACGCCTGCGCCATCAGCCAATTCCAGCAGCTCATCCGGGCGATTTGCGGCCTGCCGCTGGGGTCGACCGAACGGCATTCGGACGCGGTGATGAAGAACCTGATCGGCGCGGAGGTGGAGACGTGGCGCGACGTGCTCGGCGAACCGGGCGCGCGGTTGCATCTCTATGGAAAATCGGAGATCCGCGAAGGCCGCAAGATGGGGCACATCACGCGGCTAACCGAACGCAAGGACGAGGCCTAGACGCCGGTCCTCGGCGTGTAGCGGTATCCCGGCCGGCACAACCGCGCGGGATTGGGCAGGCGGTCCACGAATGAGCGTACCCGTCCCGTCACCTTCGGAATGCGCATAACATCGGCGATGCGGCGGTCTAGGAAAGCCCACGTATCGCCCAAGTCGTCCGACCGGTCGTCCAACCAATACAAGACAGTCGAACTGTACACGCCGGCCAGCAGGCTGCGTTTGCTGTAGAAATTCCAATCCGTCGACGTATCGCCCGCCGCGACCCACATCGCATCCACGGTCCGGTAAAGGCATTTGCCGCCGAGGATCGCGTTGCTAGGCAAGGCCAGGACCGCCAAGGCTCGGCGGACCGCTTCGCGGTGCGGGGCGGCCTGCTCCAACCGGACCCGGACGGCCGTTCCGATCCGCTCTCGGATTTTCATCGATCCGATGTCACGGCGATCCAACTCGGCGACCATGCGCCGGTCGGCCAGATCGCTGTAATGCGCCACCATATCCGCGGCGCCGTACGGAAAGGCGCGCGCGGCATCGGCCTTCGTCAGACCCAGATCGGCGGCGGCCCGGCGGGCGGCCCGCGGCGTCCATCCGTCGAAGGGAACATGCGGCAGGGCTGCCTCGACGATCTCGTCGCGCAGCGTCATCAGGTCATCGGTCATGACTCTTCCGCCTCCAATTCGTCGATTTCCTCGTCCTCCACCCCGCCGGGCGCGCCGTATTTCATCTCCTCCCGGAACATCAGCAGCGACAGGTCGGTCATGCGCTGCGGATACAATATACCGTCAAGATGATCGCATTCATGCTGCACCACGCGGGCGTGGAAGCCCTCTGCGATACGATCGATCGGTTCGCCGCCCAGCGTGACACCGCGATAGCGTATCCTGGTAAACCGCGGCACCGCGCCCACGAGGCCCGGCACCGACAGGCAGCCTTCCCAGCCCATATCCTGTTCCTCGGTGAGCGGCTCGATCACCGGGTTCATCAGAACGGTCAACGGGACGCTGGGGTCCTCTCGCGCCGCGTCGGCCCCGTCATCCGGCTCCTCCCGGTCGGCAGGCACATGAAATATCACCAACCGCAACGGGACATGGACCTGGGGTGCTGCCAAACCGGCGCCATCCGCGTCCTCCATGGTTTCCACCATGTCCCGGACCAAGTGCTGGATTTCCGGCGCGGTAGGGTCCGGTATCGGTGAGGCCGGCGCACGCAGCACCGGATGGCCCATTCGGGCTATTTTTAGGATTGCCATGGCGGTAATATGGGGTTTCACTACGAACTGGTAAAGCGTGGAAAGAAGGGTAAAGCGTCCCTTCACATCGCCAATTGGCTATGCTATAAGCCGCGCGCCCTTGATGAGTCGTCGGGGCAACACCTGAATTCAGGATGAATGGTCGCCGAAGGGGCGAAGAAGGAGTTTGTGTCATCGTTAACGTAGTAGTCCGGGACAATAACGTCGATCAGGCGCTCAAGGCCCTGAAAAAGAAGATGCAGCGCGAAGGTGTCTTCCGGGAAATGAAGCTCCGTCGTGCGTATGAGAAGCCGTCCGAACGCAAGGCCCGCGAAAAGGCCGAGGCCGTGCGGCGCCATCGCAAGCTTTTGCGTAAACGATTGGACCGCGAGGGCTACTAGCCCGCATTGACCGCCGCGGCCGCAACGAGCCGCCGCGCCGACGCCCGTCCAACACGTCCAGTCATACCGACCCTCACACAAGCGTGACTTGCCCGTAGTCTGGCTCCTGGCCAGACTGTGCCGCATGCAGCGCTATTTCCTTGCCTTCCTAATTCTGCTGGGCGGCCTCGGTCAGGCCGCCGCGAACCCAGAGGCATGGAAATACGAATGGCCGAAGACGGATTTCTCCAAGAAATCCGTCGAGTTCCAGGAAATCCTCTCCGGCGGGCCGCCGAAAGACGGCATTCCCGCGATCGACGACCCCACCTTCAAGCCGATCTCGGAAGTCGAAAACCTTAAGGACTCCGAGCCGGTTATCGGCTTGACGATCAACGGCGAGACCAAGGCCTATCCGCTGCGCATCCTGATGTGGCACGAGATCGTCAACGACGAACTCGGCGGCGTCCCCGTATCGGTCACGTTCTGCCCGCTATGCAACGCCGCGATCGTGTTCGACCGCCGTCTCGACGGCGAGGTTTACGATTTCGGCACAACCGGAAAGCTGCGCAAGTCCGACCTCGTCATGTATGACCGGCAGACCGAAAGCTGGTGGCAGCAATTCCTCGGACAGGGAATTGTCGGGTCCATGACCGGCAAGACGCTGAAGGCGCTGCCCGCACGGCTCGAGGCCTGGGCGAAGTTCAAGGCAAGGGCGTCGAAAGGCATGGTCCTCGTGCCCAACAACCCGGGAATCCGCGCCTACGGCATGAACCCCTACAATGGATACGACTCGCTGCCGCAACCGTTCCTGTACAACGGCAAGATGCCGGAAGGCATCCCCCCGCTATCCCGTGTCGTCTCGCTGGAAAAGAAGGATCAGGCCTGGAGCCTGGACTACTTGAAGCGCCATCGCGAGGTGCGCCTCGAGGATAAGACGGTGATACGGTGGGAACCGGGCCAGAATTCCGCGCTGGACACCAGCGTTATCGCGGAAGGCAAGGATGTCGGCAATGTGACGGTCCAACGCATGACCGGAGGCGGATTGGTCGACATCCCCTATTTCGTGGATTTCGCCTTCGCGTTCCACGCGTTTAAGCCCGACTCCCACATCCATAAGTAGTTATTTCTTAACAATTTCCACGGCAAAATCGATATGCACGGACTGCATTGCTGCAATGCAGCATTTGGCCTGCAAAAATGGCGGATACCTGCCATATAACAATAGTCATCAAGTAAATTTTTAAAGTTGGAGAGAGCAATGGCACACGCCAATAAAACTCAATCGGGCCGGCGCAGCTTCTTCGCCACCTTAGGTCGCGCCGTGGATGCGCATCTCGAATTCGAGCGTCTGAGCAACATGAGCGACGAGTCCCTCGCCGCCCTGAACCTGACGCGCGATCAGATTCCGCAACATATCATCGCCCGCCTCTAATCGAAGGCCGGCACACGCCACCGCGCCTAGCGCGGTGGGTCCTTTGGGGATTTTGCCGAGGTTTCGCGCCTATTCGAGCGCTTTGACGACGTTTTCGCACATCGCCTTGGCGTCGCCCAGCAGCATCATCGTATTGTCCCGGAAGAACAGTTCGTTCTCGATGCCGGCGTAGCCGGACCCTAGCGACCGCTTCACGAACAATACGGTACCCGCCTTTTCGACATCCAAAATCGGCATGCCGTAGATCGCGCTTTGCGGGTCGGTCTTTGCTGCCGGATTCGTCACATCGTTGGCCCCGATCACGAAGGCCACATCGGCGCCGGCGAAATCCCGGTTGATTTCTTCCAGTTCCAGCACCTCGTCATACGGCACGTTGGCCTCGGCCAACAGCACGTTCATGTGGCCCGGCATCCGCCCGGCAACGGGATGAATGGCATAGCGCACCGAAATACCCTCGGACTTGAGCAGATCGGCCATTTCCCGGAGCGCATGCTGGGCTTGCGCAACGGCCATGCCGTAACCCGGCACGATGATCACGCTGCCGGCGTTCTTCATGATGAACGCGGCGTCGTCGGCGCTGCCCATTCGCACATTCCGGTCCTGCATCGCCGCCGCGTCTGGTGCCGCGGACTCGCCGCCGAACCCGCCGAGAATGACGTTGAAGAAGGAGCGGTTCATGCCCTTGCACATGATGTAACTGAGGATGGCGCCGGATGATCCCACGAGCGCCCCGGTGATGATTAGCGCCGTATTGCCGAGCGTGAAGCCGATCCCGCAGGCGGCCCAGCCCGAATAGCTGTTCAGCATCGAAACCACGACGGGCATGTCCGCGCCGCCGATCGGAATGATGATGAGCACGCCGATGACAAGCGACAGCAGCACGATCATCCAGAACAAGCCCGCGCCCTGGTCCAGACATATCCAGACCACGAGCACGACCAATAGGATGCCCAGCAGGGCATTCAACGGGTGCTGGCCGGAGAAGACGATCGGTGCGCCGCTCATGATGCCCTGCAGCTTGCCGAACGCGATGATCGACCCGGTGAAGGTGATCGCGCCGATCGCCGTCCCGATGCTCATCTCGATGAGGCTGGTGACCGGAATTTGGCCGTAGCTGCCCAGGCCGTAGGCGGATGGCTGGAAAAAAGCCGCCGCGGCGACGAAGACGGCGGCGAGGCCTACGAGGCTGTGGAAGGCCGCCACGAGCTGCGGCAGCGCGGTCATCTGAATTTTTAGCGCGACGACAGTCCCGATCGTACCGCCGATCAGCACGCCCAGAATGATCATCGAGAAGCTCAACACACCGGGCGCGGCCAAGGTGGTGACGACGGCGATCACCATCCCCACGACACCGTAGATATTGCCGGTCCGGGCGGTATCCGGCGACGACAGTCCGCGCAGCGCCATGATGAAACAGATGCTGGCGATCAAATAGGCAAAGGCCGAAAAATTCTCACTCATGACGGGTCTGCCGCTCCGTTAACTCTTCGGTTTCTTCTTGAACATCTGAAGCATGCGTTGCGTCACGATGAAACCGCCGAAAATGTTGACCGATGCCAAGACGACCGCGATGAAGCCGAACATCTTGGAGAGGCTCATGTCGGCCGGACCGGCGGCGATCAGCGCGCCGACGATAATGACCGAGGAGATCGCGTTGGTAACGCCCATCAGTGGCGAATGCAGCGCCGGCGTCACGTTCCAGACCACGTAGTAACCGACGAAAACCGCCAGCGCGAAGATCGTGAACATGAAGACGAAGGGCTCGCCGCCGCTGGCCGCCGTCGACGCGGCCTGCACGGCCTTTTCCAACAGGGCGTCCGCTTCCACCGAGAGTTCCGCGGCCCGCCGCGAAATCTCTTCGGCTTTTTGAATGAGGTCCTGGCCTTGCATCAGGATCAGTCTCCTTTCGCCTTGGCGTCGGCGGAATCCGCGCTGTCGTCGGATGCGCTTTCGGCGTCGGCGTCTTCCGCTTTGTCGTCATCCCCCGCCGCATCCCCGGTCTTATCCGAGGTTTCGTCTTGCTCGGTCAGGAACGGATGGACGATCTCACCGTCCTTCGTGACCAGCGTACCGCTGACCACCTCGTCCTCGAGGTCGATCTTCAAGGATTTCGTTTCTTCATCGACCATCGGCGTCAGGAAATTCAGGAGGTTCTTGGCAAACAGCTTGCTGGCATCCTCGGCGACGCGCCCCGGCACGTTGATATGCCCGACGATCTTCACCCCGTGCTTGGTCACGACCTTGCCCGGCTTGGATCCAGCGCAGTTGCCGCCCGCTTCGACCGCCAGGTCGACGACCACCGACCCAGGCTTCATCGATTTGAGCATGTCCTCGTCCACGAGGCGCGGCGCGGGCCGGCCCGGAATCAGCGCGGTACAAATCACGATATCCTGCTTGGCGATGGTCTCGGCGATCAACTCCGCCTGCTTGGCCTTGTAGCCGTCGCTCATTTCCTTCGCGTAACCGCCCTCGGTCTGCGCCTGTGCGAACTCCTCGTCCTCAACCGCGACGAAGGAGGCGCCCAGCGATTCGACCTGTTCCTTGGTGGCGGGGCGCACATCGGTCGCCGATACAATCGCCCCCAACCGCCGCGCGGTCGCAATGGCCTGCAATCCGGCGACGCCGACGCCCATGACGAAAGCACGGGCCGGCGGCACGGTCCCCGCAGCGGTCATCATCATCGGAAAGGCGCGGCCAAATTCACCCGCGGCATCCAGCACCGACTTGTAGCCCGCCAGGTTGGACTGCGAGGACAGGATATCCATCGATTGGGCCCGCGATATCCGCGGCATCAATTCCATGGCGAAGCCGGTCACGCCCGCTTTGGCCATGGCGTCGACGAATTCAGGTTCGGTCAGCGCGTTGATCTGGCAACACAACGCCTGGCCCTTTGCGAAATTGGCCAGTTCATTCTCACCCTCGCCTTCGATCATCGGACGGCGCACCTTGAGGACGACATCCGCATCCTTCAGCGCTGCCTTGGCCGTCGCCGCGATGCTGGCGCCCGCTTCCTTGAAATCCGCATCGGGAATGGACGCGTCCTTGCCCGCGCCCTTTTCAACCGCGACCTCTGCGCCGAGGCCACAGTATTTCTTGACCGTCTCCGGCGACGCGGCCACGCGCGTCTCGTTCGGCCACCTCTCTTTGAGTACCGCAATCTTCATTCTGGCCTGCCCGGATAAATCCTAGTGTCCACCACATCCCCAGTATTCCAAGCGATATGCCAGCTACGGCGCCGCTTGCCAAGGATGGAATCTAGTTTGAGCGAAGATTTCATTTCGACCGTCGCAATTATACAGGGGCGACCTGCTCCAGCGACTCTTTTCGGCGGGGCGGCAGGTTGTCACGCAAGTCCGCGACCAAATCGTCGCGAAGCGGCCGCCGCGCAGGGTCGTCCCACAAGTTCCGCCATTGCAGCGGGTCTTCCGCCAAGTCGTACAGCTCGCCCTCCGTCCCATCGTAGAAGTTGCTGGCTTCGTAAACGGTGCACAGGAAACCGTCCCGGTAGACGCTGCGCAAATACAGCCCGGCGCCGCCGAAGTCGCTGTCCCATTCGGTGATCACGCGCTCGCGGCTGTTATCCGGTTCCATCGGCAGCGTTCGCCCCTGCATCGCGGCGGGCGCGTCTACCCCCGCGATCTCACAGAAGGTCGGTGCGAGATCGACATGCCCGACCGGATCCTGCAGATCGGCCGGCGCGATCCCCGCAGACGGCGCGGGGCGCCAGATCAACGGCACCCGCATCAACGCATCCACGTGATACGGCCCCTTGAACAGCATGCCGAAGTCGCCCTGCATTTCGCCATGGTCGGTGGTGAACACCACGTCCGTGTCATCGTCCCAGCCGCGCCGCTCGACCGACGCCAAGACCCGGCCGCACGCCTCGTCGATCAACTCGTTTTCCACATGCACGATCGCGTTGACCTCGCGAATCTGATCCTCGGTCAGGTCGCAGGGCCGGAAACTGGGCGGCACCTCGAAATTGAATTGCCCGCGCCCCTCATACCATTCGAGCCAGTGCCGCGGCTTCTGCGCCAAGATTTCCGCCGATTTCTCGGGCGAGCCGGGATAGCCGGCAGGCAAGTCGAGATCGCGCCAATTCACCCGCGACAGTTCCGATTGCGGGGGATCCCAAGGATGATGCGGATCGGGGAAGCTCAGCCACAGGAACCAGTCGTCATCGACATCGAGCGAGTCGAGCCAGGCGATCGCCCGGTCGGCGACCCAATCGGTGTGATACTGCTCGCGCGGGATCGGGTTGAACCAGACCTGCGGCGCGCCGCAGTCGCCGCCGCCCCGGCCGCTGACCTGCTTGTCGGCGGTAACGTATTCGAAGAACCCGTCGATCGCGTCGGGATGGTTCTCCTTCAGCCATTTCGGATAGTGGTACAAGCTGCGTCCCGCGCGACCGGTATGCGCGGCGAGTTCCATCCGCTCGAACCCGCGGTGCGGCCCGGTCGTCTCCCGCGTCGCCGCCCAGTTCTCGAAGAAGGAGCCGTTCGGATCGGACGCCGGTTCGAAATGCGCTTTGCCGATCAACGCCGTGCGGTACCCGCCGTCCTCGCGCAGCGTCGCCGCTACGTCCGGCCCGTCCAGCGGCAGCGGAATGCCGTTGGTGATGACGCCATGCGTCCCGACATATTGCCCGGTCAGCATCGTCGACCGCGCCGGCATGCACACGGTGTTCTGGTTATGCGCCCGGTGATAGTTGATGCCGGACGCCGCCAGCCCGTCGATCACGGGCGTCCGCGCGACCGTCCCGCCGTTACACCCGAGCGCGTCGTAGCGCTGCTGATCGGTCGTAATGAAAAGAATCTTGCGGCCCATGCGGCGCATCCCCCCGGACTATTCTGTCGGGAGTATACCCGGCTCGCCTATTCCGGCAACGGCACGTTCGCTGCGGTGAGCGCGGCGCTTTGGCGCTCGGCAAGCGTCGCTTCGTCGAAGTCGTCGATCAGGTCGTGGAACATGCGGTGCCAGTTGATCTCCGCCTTGAGATGCATGAAGACCGAGCCGAGGCCGATGGCGGCGCGGTCCATGAAGACGAATTCGCGCGGCGGGGTCACGCCGCCCAATGCCCGCAATTCCCGCTGGACCCGGCCCGCGACCTGGGCGCCGTAGAGGCCGCTTTCTGATTCCTGGATGCGCGCGACCTCGTCCTTCAGCAACGGCGCATAGACGAACTCCGCCCAGATGTTGAGGACGTCGATCACCTCCTTGCGCAGGTCGGAAAAGCCCCAGGTTTCGTAGGCATGCACCGCCAGGTCATGATCACCGTCGCGCAGCGCCCGGTACAGGTCGATCACGCCGCGGACGAACTTCGGCGGGAACACGCGAACGCATCCGAAATCCAGCAAATTCACCGCATGATCGGGCCGGATGCTGTAGTTGCCGAGGTGCGGATCGCCGTGAATCACCCCGTAGAAGTAGAACGGCACATACCAGCCGTGGAACATGTTGCGGGCGATCGCGTTGCGAACCTCGGCGTCGGCTTCCTTAAAGTCCATCAGCGGCTGGCCGTCGAGCCAGGTCATGGTCAGCAGCCGGTCCGTGCTCAAGGCGTCGACCCCTTCCGGCACATACACGTCCGGCTGTTCCGCCAGCATCGCGGCATAGAGCGCCATATGCCGCCGCTCCAATCCATAATCGAGTTCCTCGCGCAACCGGGCCGATATCTCGGCATGAATCTGCTTTGTCGTGATCGCCTTGTCGCCGCGTTCGTATACCGAAAAGATCAGCGAGAGTTGATTGAGGTCGGCCTCCACCGCGGACGCCATGTCCGGGTACTGCAGCTTGCAGGCCAGCGGGTCGCCGTCCAGCGAGGTGGCCTTGTGCACCTGGCCCAACGACGCCGCATGCGCCGCCGTCCGATCGAAAGATGCGAAGCGCGAGCGCCAGTCCTGGCCCAATTCCGCGGCCATGCGCCGCCGCACGAAGGGCCAGCCCATCGCCGGGGCATGCGCCTGAAGCTGTTTCAACTCCTCGACATACTCCGCCGGCAGGGCGTCGGGGATCGTGGCCATAAGCTGCGCCACCTTCATCAGCGGCCCTTTCAAACCGCCCAGCGCCGCCGTCAAATCCTGTGCGTGCTGGCCCTTATCCAGGTCGAAACCGAGGTAGCGAGCGCCAGCGAGCCGCGCCGCAAGCCCTCCCACCGCCGTGCCGACGCGCGCGTATCGCCGCACGCGTCCCGAGACTGAATTGTCGTCATCATCCGCCATGGAAGGATAGATAGTCCTCGAACGACCTATTTGCTACTCTCCGCCGCAAGGGGGTTTGATGGCGGTAACGCTCAACCCGGGCGGCGACGCCCGAATCAAGATGCTCTACGATCGCGATGCGGGCTATGCACGGCTTCATACCGTGTGCCAGCAGACCTTTCAGCGTCCGGCCACCGGCGGCACAAGCCATCTTTCCCGGAACGGGATGGAGAAGCTGCCCGTCCTGGCGCCGGAGGACTGTGCCGTGCTGCGCAAGATGATCGACCTGGGCTCGCCCTTCCTCTCCAACCGGCTCTATCTGCGCGCCCTGCTGGAAAAAATCCTGACCGGCGACATCGACCACAGGATCACCGATTATTTCGGGAGCGAGTATCTGCCACTGTGGTGCCGGACCTACCGCAACGATCCGGGCGGCGAACAAGGCGTTTCATTCCGGTGGCATTGCGACGGCGGTCCGAGCAAGCATCTGAAGTTATTGCTCTATCTGAACGGCAGCGACGAGCATGGCGGCAACACGCAGTTCCTCAATCGCGATTCCACGGCGGCGTTCAAATCCATCGGCTACGTGTTCTGCGACATCGATGAGCGCGTGGGCGACCTCTCGGCGCTGAGCCGCAATCACGGCATCTCGTATCAACCGCTTCGGGCAAGGCTCAACGAGGGCGATGCCATCTTGTTCGAGCCCGCCAATATCCTGCACAAAGGCGTGTGGCCGACCAAAGGCCCGCGTTACCTGCTCCAGATTTGCATCGTACCCAGCCCGGTCGCGTGGCGCGACGCCTGCAGCCGATACGCCATCCCGCGCGACAATGCCGACTGGCCCTGCGTGGACAAGAACTGGCCGGCCAAAACCGCGGCGGACGTGCAGCCCCTAACGTCGGAAGGATAACCGCGATGACCGACAATCCCGCAAGCGGAAAAATCCCCCGCAAGCTCAATCTCACACCGGCGGAATCGAAACAGATCATCGATCATATCCAATCGAACCCCGCCGACTTGCTGCAAATCCCCAGCGTGCGGGCCTTGCTTGCGAAGTCTCGCTTCGAACGGGTGGAAGCCGGGGCGCTCGAAACCTTGGACGATACCAGCGAGGCCGTGCGATCCCACGCGATCGAGCACAACATGAACAACCTGCGGAAGATGGAGGCGGTCGAGCGCCCGTCCATCCTGGTCTATCCGCTGCGCGGGATCGAATATGTCGTGCGCAACGCGGCGGCACTGAAAGTACTGACCATCGGCCCGCGCACCGAGTCGGAGATTTTCTCGCTTATCGCCGCCGGCTTCGATCCGGAAAACATTACCGGCCTCGACCTGATCTCCTACTCGGACTTCGTGCAACTGGGCGACATGCACGCCATGCCGTTTGACGACGGCAGCTTCGATATCGTCGTCATGGGATGGGTCCTGCCCTACAGTTCGGACAACCAAACGGTCGCCGACGAAGCGGTCCGCGTCGCGAAGCCCGGCGGGATCATCGCCATCGGCTGCCCGGCGGAAATCCATGGCGAGCCCGGCACCGAGGAAGCCGCGATCGCCGTCGGCGGGGTTCCCGTATCCACACCCGACGGCAGCAAGACCGTCTCGCGCTTCTTCAATTCGGGTCAATTGATTCGGCTCTTCGAGGGCAAGATCGACACGGTGTATTTCCGGCAGGACCCGCATCCGGCAACCGCCGATCAACGGGCCAACGTGACCGCCGTGTTCCGGCTCAATCGCTAGACGGCGTCACAGCAACGGCCGCACCGGCGCATAGGGCGCCATGTCCAGGCCCGGATCACGGCCTGCGGCCAGGTCGGCGATGATCCGGCCGGTGGCCGGCGCCATCGTCATTCCCAGATGGCTATGCCCGAAGGCGAAATAGACGGCGTCATGCTTCGGCGATTTGCCGATCACCGGCACGTTATCCGGCGTCGACGGCCGCGGCCCCATCCAGATGCTCTGTTCCTCGATCGACAAGCCGGGCAAAGCCGTCTGCGCCATCGGCAGCAATGAACGGATGCGACGGTAGTCCGGCGGCGCATCCACGCTCGCCAACTCGACCAGTGCGGTCATGCGAATGCCGCTCTCATGTTGCGACAACGAGAACTTCCGTTCCGCCAGTTGAACGTAATTGCTGACCGATTTCTCCGGCGTCGGCAGCATCACGTGATAGCCGCGCTCGGCGTCCAGCACGACTTTCGCACCGAGCTGGCGCGCCAGTTTGCCCGACCGCGCCCCGGCGGCGACCACCACCATATCGGTCTCGTGCCGGCCGGCATCGGTGACGACCACCGGCGTGCCGTCGCCCCTCACATCGACACGCTCGACGCGCTCCTGCAGCAACGCGCCGCCGCGGTCGAAGACCGACTTGGCCACGGTCTCGACCAGACGGCCGGGATTCTTGATATGGCGCGACTCCGGCATCATTACGCCATGACGGAATAGCGGCGCCAAATTCGGCTCCGCATCCCGAATGTCGTCCGGCGTCAAAATCTGATACCGGCAGCCGCAGCGGTCCATCATCGCCCGCTCGAAGGCGTTGCCCTCGAAGGCCGCATCGGTCTCGAAGACCTTGAGCGTCCCGGCGGAACGGATCAGTTCGCCGCAGCCCGTTTCCTGGATCAGCGCGTCATAGGCGCTCAGGACGTGACGGAATATCTCCATCGTCGCGAGGCAGTTGCGCTCGACCCGGTCGCGCTTCGAGTTGGCGAGGAAGCCGACCAGCCAGGGCAGCAGCCGCGGCACGTAGCGCCATCGCAAGACCAGCGGACTGGTCGGATCCACCAACATCTTGGGAATGCGTTTGACCAGGCCCGGTTGCGCCGACGGCATCACGCCGCTTTGGCTGATCAGGCCGGCATTGCCGAAGGACGCGCCGGTGCCGGGCTCGTTCGGATCGACGATCGTAACGTCGTGTCCGTCGCGCTGCAGGAAATGCGCGCAACTGGCACCGACCATGCCGGCGCCGATAATAATCGCCCGTTTCGCCGACGGTTGGTTTTGTTCGCTCATCGGCTCACCGCATAACGGGACAGGTCGATGCCCGGATCGCGGCCCGCCACGAGATCGGCGACGACCCGGCCGCTGATCGGGCCCAGCGTCATGCCGATATGGCCGCCGCCAAAGGCGCAATACACGTTTTCTTCGCCAGGCGCCGCGCCGAGAATTGGCACCGAGGTCGGCGTCGACGGCCGGAAGCCGAGCCATGTGCTCTGTTCGGTTTCATCCAAATTCCGGACGGCACGGGCCGCCCGGCTCACCATCCGGCGCGCACGGGTATAATCGGGCGGTGCTTCCGTTCCCGCCAACTCGACCCCCGTGGTCAGCCGCATGCCATGCGCCATCGGCGACAGGAACATTGTGTCCTGCGCGATCAGGACCGGCCGGTTCAGACCTGGGTCCGGCTGCGGCAACATGATGTGATACCCGCGTTCTGCATCGAGCAGGACGCTGTGACCGATCTGCTTCAGGAACGTGTTCGACCAGGCCCCGGCGCTGATGACCAAAATATCGAAGTCGTGCACGGCGTCGCCCACGACCAAGCGGCGCGCCGCGCCGTCGATGCGTTCGATCCGGTCGACCGGCTGCTTCACGATTATCCCACCCTGGCCGACGAACGCCGCATGCAACGCCGTGACCAGATCGCCGGGGTGCGAAATCGCGCCGTTGCCGGGAATGAAATAGCCGTGTTTGAAGATCGGTTGCAGGCCGGGTTCCATCTGGCGGATTTCGTCTTCCGACAGAATGTCGAATTTCCGCTCGCAGGTGCGCATCAGGTCGATCATCCATTGCGCGCTTTGCCACGCAGCATCCGACTCCCACACGGCCATCGACCCGATCTCGCGCACGAACCCGTTGGTGCCGGTATCGGACAACATCACGCGATACGCATCGTAAGCGTGATCCAACAGCACCGCTTTCGCTTTGGCGTTCGCCTCGATACGGGCGGGCATGCCGTTGCGGACCAAACTCAACAGCCACGGCGCGATACGGGGAAGATAGCGCCACCGTACCGACAGCGGACCATACGGATCCAGCAACATCTTCGGCACCCGTATCAGAATATCCGGCGTTGCCGTCGGCACCACGCTCCCGGTGCTGATGACGCCGGAATTACCCGACGACGTTCCCGTCCCCGGATCACCGGGGTCGAAGACGGTGACGTCGTGACCGTCCTTGCGTAAGAAATGGGCGGTACTGATACCCGTGATGCCACCGCCGATAACGCCGATCCGGCGCGGCGACACGTCTTCCGATGTCGACATGTTTCGGCAGGTCCTCCCCGCCGGTACTAAAGCCCGTTTCGGTGCAACCAGTCCAGAACGGATTCCGCCGCACGCTCCCAACCGGCATCGAGCATCATCAAATGCCCCATATCGTCCAAAACATGCGGTGTCGCCCCGACCCGCCGGGCGGTTGCGCGCACGAAGGCGGAGGGGATCAGTTCATCGTCCGACGCACCGAGGACATGGACCGGAACGGACAGCGGCACGTCTATCGACGGCAAGTCGCCCCCATACATATCCATCATCGCGCGCGTCGACTCCGGCCCCATCTTGGCAAGGAACTCGAATGCCGTCTGCCGATGCATCTGCGCCGAAAACAATGCGTCCCGCATCACCGAGGGCGACCCCCAATCGCCGCCCATCGCCTGGACCGACCCGATGTTGAAGGCGGCCGCCGGATTCCAGACCGCCAGCGACAGCCCCGGCCCGGCCAATCCGTTCGGCGGTACGGACGCCATCAGGACCGCGCCCGCTGCCCCTTCTTCGGCAAGGCAATGCTGCACGACGAAGCCCCCCATCGAATGACCGATCAAGACGGGCGGCTGCTCAATCTGCCCAACGACGGTGGCGACATCGTCCGCATAGTCCTGAATGGACCAGCCATGGATCGTGTCCTGTCCATAACTGCCCCCGTGCCCCCGAAGACTGACCGCATGCGCCGCATAGCCCCGCTTCGCAAACCACGGCAGAAAATACGCATCCCAGCACCACGCGCCGGCAAACGCGCCATGCACAAACAATAGGGGCGCAGGTGCGGCGCGCCCGACCGGGCGCCGCGTAAGGATTTCCAGGCCAGCTTCGATCGAGCGCATCACTGACGCACCCCGTTGAAATTATGGACTGCACCCGGCAGAAGGATTTTTCGTCTGGAGTTTTCGAACATCCGAACCATATTTGGTCAAATCGTCCCCGTCCGCGCGGCGCGAGCTACATATCGTAGTTTTGCTGGCATCGCCACAGAATCGAACGAAACACGTGATGCGAATTTCTTGGGATTTTGCAGTATTCCGTTAGAAATTTCTGATGATTACAAATGAAAAATAAGCATAAAATAATCTCTATATTGCAGATTAGAAAATTTCTCTAACACAACTTCAAATGCTTCTTTTTTTGATTTAATAGCACTAGAATATCGCGGCTTCGGCTTGGCGTCTGAGCCGCGAAAGGCTTGGCCTCGGTCAGGGAAGGACAATCGGAAGACGACAAGACTGACCGGGCCAATCGGGGGGATACGAAAAAAGCATGGACTACGCGGCGATACGCAATCTGCCGGCCCTGTTCTTCGAACGGGCCGAGACATTCGGCGACCGGCCGTTTCTCTGGCGGAAACAGGATGACGACTGGCACGCGCTGACATGGCGCGAGGTCGCGGACAAGGTAACCGCGCTGGCGCACGGGCTGCGCGCCGCCGGAATCAACACCGGCGACCGCGTCACGCTGGTATCTGAGAGCCGGCCGGAATGGCTGATCGCGGACCTGGCCATCATGTCGGTCGGCGCGATCGCCGTTCCCGCCTACACCACGAACACCGTGTCCGACCACCAGCATGTGTTATCCGACAGCGGCAGCGTCGCCGCCATCGTCTCGACACCGGCGTTGGCCGAGACGTTGCTGCCCGCGGCAGCCCAGACCCCCGACACCGAGACCGTGATCTCCATCGAGCCGCTGACCCAAGCAATACCGGACGGCATCCGGCACCACGGTTGGGACGACGTCATGGCCAACGGGCAAGCAGCCGGCGGCGACCTCGCGAAAGAAATCGCGGCGATCGAAAGGACCAGCACGTGTTGCTTGATCTACACTTCGGGAACATCGGGGAAGCCGAAAGGAGTCATGCTGAGTCATGGCGCGATCCTATGCAATTGCGAGGGCGCTTATTACTTCCTGCACGATCTGCCGGGCTTCGAACAGGAAACCGAAATCTTCCTGTCCTTCCTGCCGCTGTCGCATTCCTACGAGCACAGCGCCGGTCAATTCTTTCCGATATCGATCGGAGCACAAATCTATTACGCCGAGGGGATCGACAAACTGACCGCGAATATTGCGGAGGTCCGCCCGACGATCATGACGGCGGTCCCGCGGTTATACGAAGCGATGCATAATCGCGTGCGCCGCGGCGTCGAACGCACCGGCGGGCTGAAGCAGACGCTGTTCGAACGCGCCGTCGAGCTCGGCAGAAAATCGTATGAAACGCCAGGTTCGTTGACCGTCGGTGAGAAAGTCACGAACAGCCTCCTCGACAAACTCGTCCGCAAGAAAGTAAAGGAGCGGTTCGGCGGCCGGCTCAAGGCATTCGTGTCCGGCGGCGCGCCGCTGAACTACGACATCGGCGTGTTCTTTACCGCGCTGGGCCTGCAAATCCTGCAAGGCTACGGACAGACCGAAGCCGCACCCGTCGTCAGCTGCAATCCCTTCACCCTGAACAAGCTGCAAACCGTTGGACCGCCGTTGCACGGCGTGAATGTCCGCATCGCCGAGGACGGCGAGATCCTCGTGCAGGGCGAGTTGGTAATGCAAGGCTATTGGAATAATCCGGAAGCGACCGCCGAAACGATCCGCAACGGCTGGCTTCACACCGGCGACATCGGTGAAATCGATGAAGACGGCTACATCCGTATCACCGACCGGAAGAAGGACATCATCGTCAATTCCGGCGGCGACAACGTATCACCGGCCCGCGTCGAAGGCATCCTGACCGCGGAACCCGAGATCGGCCAGGCCATGGTGTATGGCGACAAGCGCCCCCATCTCGTGGCGCTCATCGTGCCCGACCCGGATTTCATGGCGGAATGGTCGAAAGACAACGGCAAACCCGGCGACCTTGCCGATCTGGCCGACGATCCCGACCTGCAAAAAACGCTGCAGGACGTGCTGGATCGGGTCAACGGGAAGCTTTCGGTCACCGAGCGGGTTCGGCGCCTCAAGATCGCACCGGAAGCGTTCACCATCGAGAACGAGATGATGACGCCGACGATGAAATTGCGGCGCCATGTCGTCAAGGCCGCCTACGGCGACGCCTTGGAGGGACTCTACGGCCATTGACCGAATGGGTAACGGTCGAAAGGACGGTTTCCGTAATGCCGCCGGGTAAGGATTACGGGCCGGTACGCACCCGCTTCAACCTGCGAGAGGAAATGAGACCGATCCTTGCCGCCCTCGTCCTGACCGCAAGCCTTATGGTGGCGTCAACGCCGACCGAAACGTCGGCGGCGGATCGGCCGCGCGGATCGGCAACGGTCGTCAACGACAGCACGCAACAGCGTCCGGACCGCGTCCTCCTGCAACAAATCAAGACCCGCATGCTCGACGCCAGAGCCCGTTTTTACGCCGACATCAGCATCGACGTTATCGGCGGCGATGTTCTGCTCAGCGGGCGCGTCGCCGACCCAATGGACAAGCGCCGCGCTTCCGCCCTCGTCCGTAGCGTTCCCGGTGTCCAAACGGTGATCAACGAAATCCACGTCGGCAGGACCACGACGATGCGCCAGGCGATCGACGACTTGAACCTGGAACGCCAGATCAAGGCCTCCCTCGTCCGTGTGTTCGGGAGCCGGATCCCGCGCTTAAGTTATCGTGTCACCGACGGCGTGGTCTATGTGTTCGGCCATGCGAAATCGGAGTGGGAACACAACCGGTCGCTGGCCGTCGTCAAACAGGTCAAAGGCATCAAGAAAGTGATCGACCGTCTCCGCATCGTGCGCAACGGTCCGGCGCGGTGACATCACTCGCGCCGGTATCAAAACCGGGTCAATTAGACGGCGGTTTCAACGCGCGTGCCTCGTTTGTCCGGTGTGCCAACCAACTCTGCGCTTCGATGAAGACGCGCTTGATCTCCGGGAATTCACGTTTAATTCCCGTTTCCAATTCGGAAATTGCGGCTTCGACATCTTCCGAGGGCAATCCATCGCGGAAGTCGACGCTCAGATTGACCAGGACGTCCCGGGGACCGAGATGCATGGTCAGCACCTCATTGGTCGACGAAATCCGGTCGTCCGCCTGCAGCATCGCGCGCACTGCCGCCTGTGTTTCCGGCATCGCCGCTTCGCCGATCAGCAACCCCTTGCTTTCCGCAGCGAGCACCGCCGCGGTGGCGGCCAGGATCACCCCGATGACCACGGACGCGATGCCATCCAATTCCGCATAGTTATAGTAGTCAGCGGCCGCGATCCCGATCATCGCCACGATCAATCCGAGCATCGCGGCGCTGTCTTCGAACAGGACCGTAAAGATAGTCGGATCCTTACTTTCGCGGACGGCTTTGAAAAACGGTCGGTCACCCTTCTCAACCAGGAACGCCTTCAGCGCGAGATAACACGGCCCCGCTTCGATCAGGATCGCGGTGCCGAGCACGATATAGTTGATATGTACACTTGTAATCGCGTGCGGATCTTGGATCTTTGAGATGCCTTCATAGATCGAGACGCCGGCCCCCACGGCGAAGACCATAATCGCGACAACGAAACTCCAAAAATACAGTTCCATGCCGTAGCCGAACGGATGCTTGGCATCCGGCGCTTTCGTCGACCGTCGCAGCCCGTGCAGCAGGAGCCACTGGTTTCCGCTGTCGACGAAGGAATGGATCGCCTCGCTCAGCATCGCCGAGCTGCCGGTGTAGATCGACGCCCCCAGTTTCGTCACGCCGATGGCGAGATTCCCCACAAGCGCCGCGTAAATCACTGTCTTCGATGAGGCGTGACCGGCCATGCGCTCGCTCCGCTGCCTTTATGGGCGGGTCGCGACCCTACAATCTGTGATAGCCGCGATACCACTCGATGAATTTCGGCAGACCGACTTCGATAGGCGTCTGCGGCGCAAATCCGAAATCCCGCTGCGTATCGGTGATATCGGCGCAGGTCTCCTTGACGTCCCCCGGCTGCATCGGCGCATGCTCTATCTGCGCCTTCTTGCCGATCGTCTCTTCGATGATCTCGACAAATCGCGTCAGCTGTTCCGACCTGTTATTTCCGATGTTGTATACCCGATGCGGTGCTGCGTCTCCGTCGTCGGCGGGCGGTTTGTCGAGACAGGCGATCACCCCGCTTACGATGTCGTCGATGTAGGTGAAGTCGCGCATCATGTCGCCGTTGTTGAAGAGCTGGATTGGCCGCCCTTCGTAAATCGCCTTGGTGAAGATATACGCGGCCATATCCGGGCGTCCCCAGGGACCGTACACGGTGAAGAACCGCAGCCCGGTCGACGGCATCCGATAGAGATGGCTGTAGCAATGTGAAATATGTTCGTCCGATTTCTTGGTCGCCGCGTAGAGCGATATCGGGGTGTCGGTCCGGTCGGCGGTTGAAAACGGGACCTTTTTGTTGCCGCCGTAGACGGAGGATGAACTTGCGTAGACGAGATGGTCGAGCCGGTCGAGGTGGCGGCAGAACTCCAATATCACGAGATGACCGAGCAAGTTGGAATGAAGGTAAGCGAACGGGTTCTCCAAGGAGTACCGAACGCCGGCCTGCGCGGCGAGATGCACGACGCGCGTGATCTCCGGATGTTTCAACGCCAGCGCCTCCATGGCGGCGCGATCCGCCATATCCGAATGCTCGAAGGAAAACGCATTGTGTCGCAATAGGTTGTCTCGGCGCGCCTCTTTGAGGCTGACCTCGTAGTAATCGTTAAGATTGTCGAGGCCAATCACCCGTTCCCCCCGCGCCAGCAGGGCGTGGGCAACATGGGAACCGATAAAGCCGGCCGCGCCGGTCACAAGAACAGACATTCACATGCTCCGTGGTTTTCGCCGCCCCCATATAGCGCGGCTTTGACTCGAACTCACGCCCTGGATGCGGCATCTGGCATACCTATTGGGCCGGAGTCGCGCAATATCACAACTTTAGGGACATGTGCGGCGCAACAAATCCCCCGATGTTGGACTCTGCTCGGTGCTTTGTTGCAAAGTGTGGCGGCATGACCATAACCGTTTGAAAATGCCGCCGTACTCATTAGTTTTTTTAGTACCGGGAGGGTAAGGTCCGGGAATGACGATATCGGCGGTAACGCTCGACGATAAATACACGCTTGAAAGCGGCCGAGTCTTTTTGACCGGCACGCAAGCGTTGGTTCGCCTGCCGATGATGCAGCGGCGGCGGGACGAGGCCGCCGGCCTGAATACGGGCTGTTTCATCTCCGGATATCGCGGATCGCCGCTCGGTGCGCTGGACCAGCAGCTTTGGCAGGCCCGCGAATTCCTCAAGAAACACAATATCGAGTTCCAGCCCGGCGTGAACGAGGATCTGGCCGTCACGGCGATCTGGGGATCGCAGCAGCTCGGCCTGTTCCCCGGCGCTACCGTGGACGGCGTTTACGGCATGTTTTACGGCAAAGGCCCCGGCATCGACCGGTCCGGCGATGCGCTGCGCCATGCCAATCTGGCCGGCACCGCCCCGCATGGCGGCGTCCTACTGCTCGCCGGCGACGACCACACATCGAAATCCTCCACCACCGCGCATCAGACCGAGTACGGTTTCGTCGACACGATGATCCCCGTGTTGAACCCGTCGGGCGTCCAGGAATTTCTGGATATGGGATTGTTCGGCTGGGCGATGTCTCGCTACTCGGGATGCTGGGTCGCGTTCAAGGTG
Organism: Alphaproteobacteria bacterium; assembly: GCA_965228425.1. Lineage (GTDB taxonomy): Bacteria > Pseudomonadota > Alphaproteobacteria > UBA8366 > UBA8366 > JAJFJD01. The sequence continues at coordinate 4,597,346 of OZ245815.1, forward strand.
GTGGCGGAGACGGTCGATACCTCCGCATCCGTCTACGTCGATCCGCACCGCATCGACATCAAACTGCCCGAAGACTTCGACATGCCGCCGGGGGGCCTGAATATCCGCTGGCCGGACGGTTGGTTGGAACAGGAAGAACGGCTGCATCATCACAAACTCTACGCCGCACTCGCCTTCGCCCGCGCGAACAATCTGAACCGGGCCGTGATCGACGGACCGAAACGGCGCATCGGCATCGTGACCTGCGGCAAGTCCTATCTCGACGTGCGGCAAGCGCTCGAGGATCTCGGCATCGACGAGACCTACGCCCAGGATATCGGGCTTTCCGTTTACAAGGTCGGCATGACCTGGCCGCTCGAGCGCGACGGCATGCGCGAGTTCGCCGAAGGGTTGGAGGAAATCCTCGTCATCGAGGAGAAGCGCGCCCTCATCGAGAACCAGCTCAAGGAACAACTGTACAACTGGCGGGCCGACGTCCGCCCCGTGGTCGTCGGCAAGTTCGACGAGAACCGCGCGTTCATCCTGCCGTCGAACGGCGAATTGACGCCGGGACGAATCGCACAGGTAATCGCCGACCGGCTGAAACGCTTCCACACCAGCCCGCAGATCGAAGAACGGGTCGCCTTCCTCAAAGAGCAGGAACGCACCCTCAAGGGCCGCGACCCGAGCGTGTTGCGGACACCGTATTTCTGCTCCGGCTGCCCGCACAACACATCCACCAAGGTGCCGGAAGGAAGCCGCGCGCTCGCCGGTATCGGCTGCCATTACATGGCGCAGTGGATGGACCGCGACACCGAGACCTACACCCATATGGGCGGCGAAGGCGTGACTTGGGTCGGACAGGCGCCCTTCACCGAGACCGACCACGTCTTCGTCAATCTCGGCGACGGCACCTACTATCATTCGGGCCTGCTGGCGATACGGATGGCCGTCGCGTCGGGAGTCAAGGTTACGTACAAGATTTTGTACAACGATGCGGTTGCGATGACCGGTGGCCAGCCCATGGACGGACCATTGACCGTTCCGCGCATCACCCAGCAACTGCATGGCGAAGGCGTCGAAACCATCGTCGTGGTCAGCGACGAACCGGATAAATACGATCGCAACGCCGGGTTCGCCGCCGGCGTTACCGTCCATCATCGCGACGACTTGGACGCGGTCCAGCGGGAGCTGCGGGACACGCCCGGCGTTACCGTGATGGTCTACGACCAGACCTGCGCCGCGGAGAAACGGCGGCGGCGGAAACGCGGCCTCTACCCGGACCCACCCAAACGCGCCTTCATCAACGAACTCGTCTGTGAAGGCTGCGGCGATTGTTCGGCCAAGTCGAACTGCCTGTCGGTCATCCCGGTCGAAACCGAATACGGCCGCAAGCGCAAGATCGACCAGTCGAGCTGCAACAAGGACTTTTCCTGCGTCAACGGCTTCTGCCCCAGCTTCGTGACGGTGCACGGCGGCGCACCGAAAAAGGGCAAGCGCCGGGGCGCGGACGGAACGCAGCCCGATATCTTCGAAGCGCTGCCCGACCCCAAGATACCGGCCATCGACAAGCCTTACGGCATTCTCGTGACCGGCGTCGGCGGCACCGGAGTCGTCACGGTCGGCGCGCTGCTCGGGATGGCCGCCCATATCGAAGGCAAGGGCTGCTCGATCCTCGATATGATCGGCCTGGCGCAAAAGGGCGGCGCCGTGGTCAGCCATGTGCGCCTGGCGCAACGGCCCGAGGATATTCACGCGGTCCGCCTGGCGTCCGGCGGGGCCAAGCTCATCCTCGGCTGCGACATCATTGTCGCCGCACGCGGCGACAATCTCAGCAAGGTCACCCCGGGTGAAACCAGCGCCGTCGTCAACACCTACGAGACGATTACCGGCGATTTCACCCGCAATCCCGATTTCCAGTTCCCGACGGACGAACTGCAAACGAATATCGAAAACACCGTTGGGCCGGAAAAGACCCATTTCGTCGACGCCACGCGCTTGGCGACCGACCTGATGGGCGATTCCATCGCCTCGAACATGTTCATGCTGGGCTTCGCATTCCAAAAGGGCCTGATCCCGATTTCGGCGGACGCCATCTTCAAGGCGATCGAACTGAACGGCGTTGCCGTGCAGTCCAATCAAAGCGCCTTCACGTGGGGCCGGCGCGCCGCGCACGATCTGGCCGCGGTACAACGCATCGCATCGCCGAGTGCACCCGAACCGACCGCGCCCGCCGACCCGAGCACGCGGCTGCGCGATCTGATCGAGGATCGCATCGCCTTTTTGACGGACTACCAGAACGCAAAATACGCGGAACGCTATACCCGCCTCGTCGACCGGGTCCGCACGGTTCAGGCGGTCAACACACCGCAGGACCAAGGTCTGACCGAAACGGTCGCCCGCTACTTCTTCAAGCTGCTCGCCTACAAGGACGAGTATGAGGTCGCACGACTCTACACCGATCCGGGATTCCAAGACCGCTTGAACGCCGCCTTCGAGGGCGATTTCAAGCTGAAGTTCCACCTCGCGCCGCCGCTGCTCGCGCCGAAAGACCCGGTAACGGGTGAGTTGCGGAAACGCGAATATGGGCCGTGGGTCTTCAAAGCGTTCGGCATGCTCACGAAACTGAAATTCCTGCGCGGCACGCCCTTCGACCCCTTCGGATACACCGGGGAACGCAAGACCGAACGGCAATTGATCGCCGACTACGAGGCGACGATCGAATCGCTTCTGCAAACGCTAACGCCGCAGAATCAAGATCTTGCCATCGAGATTGCCAGTATCCCGGAACAGATTCGTGGCTACGGTCACGTCAAGGAGGCGAGCATTACTTGCGCGCGCGCCCGGCAGGAAGAACTGGTTGCCGCCTATCGTGACCCGCAAACCGCCGCGGTGGTCAGCGCGGCTGAGTAGTTCTGCGCCGCGCGGCCAACGAAAATTCACAGGCCTGCCCCAATGTCGCCGGGTTTCACCGCCACAAACGCGCCATGACTGCACAGATATACGCAATTGTCATCGCCATCGCCGTCCTGACGGCGCCGCTCGCCATGGTTTGGTTTCCGCTGAGCCAGATTCCGCGGCAGCAGCATAGTATCGAGGATCGTCTGGACGAGTTCGGCTCGGCAGCACGCAACCGGCTGCTCTCGCATTTCCTGCGGGCGCAGGTTCCGTATCCGCCGGCGCGCATTGTCCTCGTCGGCCTGAAGGAAGAACGGCGGCTGCAGATCTATGCGCCCGGCCGCGACGGCGCTTTGCGCTATGTCATGGATCACCGAATCGTCGCCGCCGCCGGCGGCCCCGGGCCAAAGCTGCGCGCAGGCGACCGCCAGGTGCCGGAAGGCCGCTATCGCTTGCGCTACCTGAATCCCAATTCGGCAGCCTATGTATCCCTGATGATCGGGTATCCCAACGCCTTCGACAAAGCGCGGGCGCAAACCGACGGCCGAACCAAGCTCGGCGGCGATATCGTCATTCACGGACCGACCACCGGAACCGAGGGATGCCTGGCGCTGGATGAAGATTCGGTGGAAGAGGTCTTCACACTCGTGGCGGACGCCGGCGTCCGGAACACGGAAATCCTGATCGCGCCGCACGACTTCCGGTCTCATAAACCGCCGCGGGTAAAAGACGGATCGGAATGGACCCGCGCGCTCTACGCCCGGCTCGCGCACAATCTCGCGAAACTCCCGGTCCCGGAGAGCTAACCCGCTCTACATCCCGAGCGCGGACATGTAGGTCTCGAGAATCGCTTCCTGCTCCTGACGGTCGGCATCGTCCATTTTTCGGATTCGCACGACTTGGCGCATGACCTTGGGGTCATAGCCATTGGATTTTGCTTCCGCGTACACCTCGCGAATGTCATCGCTGATCGTTTTCTTTTCTTCTTCCAGCCGTTCAATGCGTTGAATGAACGACCGTAGACGTTCGCCCGCGGCGCCGTCGCCTTCGGCCATACTCACCCCCTGGAGTGTCGGTTTATCGAATTGGAGCGCGACAGTAGACCAGCCTTCCGGCACGGACAAGCGCGCAATAGCAGGCCGATAATCGCACCGATACAAGCTGAAACTTTGCGATAATGTGAGCGTTTTAGGGTCCGCTCAGTGCTTCTTCGACGCTTCGAATTTCGCCTTCTGCTCCGGCGTCGCCTCGGTCTGGTACTTGGATTTCCACTCGCCATACGGCATGCCGTAGACGATTTCCCGCGCTGCCTCGTATTCCAAGTCGACGCCGCGCTCGTCGGCTTCGGCCTTGTACCATTTCGACAGGCAGTTCCGGCAGAAATCGGCAAGATTCATCAGATCGATATTCTGAACGTCCGTATTTTCACGCAGATGATCGCGCAACCGGCGAAAGGTCGCCGCCTCCAGTTCAGTCCGTGTCTTGTCGTCCATATCCTCGGTCTTTCCGTATTATTCCAACATCCATCTACTTATTTGGTGCGGCTGCGCCAAAATTCAGCCCTCACGCCTCCACGCCATTCAACGTTTCCTCGATCAACCAATCGACGACCGCGTTCAGCGCTTCTGTCTCGTCGGCGCCAGCTTTCAGGGACGCTTCATAGACCTGAACCTGACGATGGGCGCTAGATCCGTCTTTTAGGATATCGCGGGCGCCGTTGATTTCGTCAACGCATCCCAACCGTTCCGCGTCCTCCGCCAGCAATTCCAGGATTTCTTCCAGCAACTCCGCATAGGGCACGATATCCCCCCGGCCGAAATCGACCAGGCCTTCGTCCGTGCCATATCGTTGCGCGCGCCAGCGGTTTTCCTGGATCAGCATATTCGCATAAACCCGCCAGCGCTGGTTGTTGCGTCGCAGCCGCCGCAGCATCGACAAGAGGCAGGCATAGATCGCGGCAACGGTGATGCCATGATCGAGGCGTGTGCAAATATCGCTGATGCGCACCTCGAGCGTGGGGAAGCGGGCGCTCGGGCGAATGTCCCACCAGATTTTCGACGAATCCTCGATGACGCCCGCGCTGACCAGCGAGTCGACGTGGCGCGAATACTCGCCGAAGCTATCGAATTTTTCGGGCAGTCCGGTGCGCGGCAGTTCGTCGAATACACTGAGCCGGTAGCTGCGCAATCCCGTGTGGCGCCCTTGCCAGAAGGGCGACGACGTACTGAGCGCCAACAGGTGCGGCAGGAAGTAACTGACCTGGTTCAACAGGTCGTTCCGTAACTCGTCGTCGTCGACACCGACATGAACATGCATGCCGCAGATCAACAGCCGGTTTGCGACCGTCTGGAGGTCCTCCGCCAACAGATTGTACCGGGCGCGGTCGGTATGTTGCTGTTCGGTCCATTCGGCGAAGGGATGGGTCGACGCGGCAATGATGCGCAACCCGTGCCGATCCGCCGCCTCGGCGGTGCATCGCCGCAAGGTCGCCAGCTTTTCCCGGCATTCGGCGAGCGTCCCGCAAACCGACGTATCCACCTCGATCTGAGCTTTAAGAAATTCCGGCGTGACGTTGCCGACGTCTGCCCCGATACGCTTCTTGCAATCGTCCAACAGGTCGCGTGGCGGGTCGGCAACCAGGTCGCGGGTTTCCGGATCGACAAGGAGATACTCCTCCTCGATCCCGATCGTGAGCGGTTGGTCAGATTGCGTCATGCGTCCCGGGCTCCTCCTTGCTCGGATGCGAAAAGACTGGCGTCGTTTAGAATCGGCTCCAACACCCGGCACAGAATGTCGGTCCATTGGCGGACACCGCCATCGTCCGCGACCAAGTCCTGACGCACCTCGATCATCACATTGGCGAGGCCGGCGGACATGGCGTGAACCTCGATCGTATACCCGGCGAAAGCCATTGCGGAATACGGTTGATTGTCCCCGACGGTCAGCGATTCGGACTCAAGCGCGGCGATGAGAGGGTCCGCGATGCGGCGGTCGCGGCCGGATAGGATTCCGACCTCCCACGGCCGATCGATCCCGTGAAAGCTCGGCGTGAAGGTATGCATCGCGATCACCGCCGGCCGCTGGCCGTTTCGCTCCAGCGATTGGAGGCGATCGCGGATCGCCGCATGATAGGGATGGAAAACCGCTTCGATCCGCGCCGCCCGATCCTGCGGGGGCAGACGCCGATTGCCGGGAATGATCGTGCCTTCGCTGATCTCGCGGATTGACGTGTGATCGTCCACCTCGCGGTTGCAGTCGATGAGCAGCCGCGAATACCCCGCCAGCACGGCCGTCGCCTTGAAATAATCGGCCAAATTCCGCGTTAAGGGGGCCGCGCCAATATCGATCGCGATGTGACGCCCCAATTCGGAGTCCGCCAGACCAAGCGTTCCCACCGATTTCGGCAGCGCGGCACTGGCATGGTCGCAGATCAGCATGACCTCCGACTCGGGAGAGCCTTCGATAACGTCGGCGGGGGGCGGATCGGCAGGCCCAAGCAAAGGAATACCCCCACCCATTTCATTCGAGAGAGCAGACATAGGCGGCACTATATCGGATGGCCGGGCCGAATAAAGGTTGCGTTGGTACAGGCGCTAAAGTCAGGCTGACAACCGGAAATTGACGGTTGCCGAACCGTGACGGATGCTCGCCCGGCCTTAGGTGTGAAAAGGGCGCGCCGGATGCAACAGGGCCAATCGTGCATTTGTGAGCTAAAACTAGCGATCCGACGGGAGACGGCCACGTGACCGAGAAGATTGAAATCCGCGAGAGCAAAGCAGCGGACCGGGAATCGATCAAGGCTCTATATCCGGACGCCTTCCCGGAAGAGGACCTGCTCCCACTGCTACGAGAACTATTTCAGGATGCCCCATCCATACTTTCGCTCGTCGGCGTATTCGGATCGTCTCTTGTGGGCCACGTCATCTTCACGCGCTGTAACGTCGACGGCGGCCGTGACAATGCCGCCCTACTCGGTCCTCTCGCCGTCGCCACCACTCGTCAAAGAAAGGGTATCGGCACAGCGCTCGTCCAAGCAGGATTTGAGCGACTAGAAGATACCGACGTAACCCACATCTATGTGCTCGGCGACCCCGACTACTACCGACGCTTCGGCTTTCGGCCGGAATCGCTCGTTACGCCACCATACCCGCTGCCGGCGGAATGGCGCGGCGCATGGCAATCGAAGAGCCTAACTGGCGTTGGGCGGCCGCCGCGGGGTGAACTCTCCCTGCCGCAGCCTTGGCTTCAGCCAGCGCTTTGGACGTCTTGAGTCGGGTCTTGGATTTCGCGGACCGTCCGTCATGGCCCTGTCCTTAGGGCCATTGCGGCTTTTTCTATATAGTCGCGCCATGCCACAGTCCGAGCTCCCCCTGACGGCCCGCCGCGTCGAGACCCTCGCGCTGGCGGCGTTGGTGGTCGGCGCCATTGCGGTGGGCGCGTCCGCGATATTCGTCCGGCTAAGCGAACTGGGCCCAATATCTTCCGCCTTCTACCGGCCGTTTCTCGCCATCCCGGTCGTGTGGCTGTGGCTGGCGCTGCGACCGAAAGCCGAGATCAAACAGCGCGCCGCGACCGCCAAGGATTTCGGGCTCCTCTTTCTGGCCGGTGCGTTCTTTGCGGGCGACCTCGCCTTTTGGCATTTGTCGCTGCATCACACGTCCGTGGCGAACGCGACCCTGTTCGCCAATTCCGCCCCGGTCGTGGTGGTGCTCGCCGATTGGCTGCTTTTCCGCCGATCGATCGGACGCGCCTTCGTCCTGGGCCTGTTCTTGTCCTTAGTCGGTGGCGCGTGCCTCGCTGGGGGAAGCTTTGCCCTGGACCCCGAAAACCTGTTGGGCGATTTCTACGGTGTCGTGACCGCAATATTCCTGGGCAGTTATCTCATGGCAGTCGAGCGGCTGCGGCCGGTCTTCGGCACCGCAACGATACTGTTGTGGACGTCGGTCGGCACCTCGGCGGTCCTGTTGCCCGTCGCCGCACTGAGCGGTGAGACAATGATCGCGGCCACGGCCTATGGCTGGATCATCCTGTTGGCGCTGGCGTGGGTCAGCCATGCGGCCGGCCAGGGTTTCGTCGTGTATGCGCTTGCGCATCTGCCCGCGGGATTGGCCGCGGTCGGACTATTGACCGAACCGGTCGCCGCCGCCGTGCTCGCGTTTTTCATCCTTGCGGAACCCATCACGGCATGGCAGACGGTCGGCGGGGCGATTATTCTCTGGGGAATCTTCATCGCGCGGAAAGGATATGCTTAGGCCATGCCACCGGTAAGCGTGACCGAGCTGAAGACCCGAATCGAATCGCGTATCGAGCGAAAGATCGAGCGGGAAGCCATTGCCGGTCTGAAGCAGGCAACCTGGACGCGCGCGGCGGCGATGGCCGCGATCGGTGTGTGGATCGCGTTCCAGGTGCCGTTCCCGGTTGCGTCCTTTTATCTGTTTACGCTGGTCCTGTTCGTCGGCATCGGACTCGCGCATCAGCTCGTGGTCGAACGCGACCCGACTCGATCATGGCCGGGCTACGTATTCATCACGCTGGATATCGTCCTGTTGGCGGCAATCCTGATCTTTCCGAGCCCGGTCTATTACGGCGAATGGCCCCAGCAAATGGCGCTCCGAATGGGGAATTTTCCCTATTTCTACGTCTTCCTGGCCGGGACGTTGCTGACCTATTCGCCGCGCCAAGTCATCTGGGCCGGCGTGACGATTTCGCTGCTGTGGAGCACCGCCATTCTCGCGATCGCGATGCTGCCCGACACCTTGTCGCATGGGGATTATCCGAATTGGAACGAGCTTTCCCCCGAAACGCAGTTGCAGACCTTCCTATACCCGACATTCGTCGACATCGAGGCCGTCTTTAAAGACGTGTTCATCGTTCTCGTCGTGACAGGGGTGCTGGCCTCGGTGGTATGGCGGATGCGCCGGCTCGCCTTCGAACAAGCGGATGTCGAGCGGCAGCGCGCCAACCTGGCCCGGTATTTCTCGCCGAATCTCGTCGAGGAACTGACCCGCGATCACGACACCCTCGGCAACGAGTACATCCAGGACGCGGCCGTCATGTTCCTGGACATCCGCGGTTTCACCTCCTTCGCCGAGCAACTTTCGCCGCAGGATACGCTCGAGTTGCTTCGTAGTTTCCACAGCCGCATGTCGCACGAGGTGTTTGCTCATGACGGCACGCTGGACAAGTATATCGGCGACGGCCTGATGGCGACCTTCGGCGTGCCGAAGAAGGGCGCCCGGGATGCCACGAACGCCATCGCCTGCGCCCTCGCAATGCGGAACGCGATCGTGGAATGGAACCGAGAGCGCGACGAATTCGGCTATCAGCGCATCGATGTCGGGATCGGCGTGCACTACGGTACGGTGATCATGGGCGACATCGGTACGGCGGAACGCCTGGAATTCGCCGTCATCGGGGACACGGTCAACGTCGCGAGCCGTATCGAGCATCTGACGCGCGACCTGGGCACCGATATCGCCCTAAGCGATTCCGTGGTCGCCGCCGCGCATGCGGAACTCGCGCATGACGATTCCATATTCGACGGATTCCGAGAAGCGCCCGAACAGGCTATCCGCGGCCGCCTGACCGGGATGATCGTTTGGAAATACAGTGAGGAAGCTGCCATGGAAGACACCGAACGCAGGCTTCAATCGATCGATTTGGCGCCAACGTCCTGACCGAAAACCGCCGGTCCGCGAATACCCCGGTCAATGGGACGATTCGTGGTTAAGATTTGTTAACCAAAAAGCCATAGTTTCCGTATAAGCAATAGGATAAATCGCCAAAACGAATCGGCCGGCATTGGCCGTCTCGCGAACAGGGAAACCAAAAAGTATGCGGCGCACACATTTGACGAAGATCGTCGCCACGCTCGGGCCTGCGAGTTCGGACCCGGCGATCATCCGATCCCTGTTCGAATCTGGCGTTGACGTATTCCGTCTCAACTTCAGCCACGGAACGCAGGAAGACAAAATTCCCCTGATCGAGGCGATCCGCGCGCTCGAAGAAGAAACCGGCCGCCCGATTGCCGTCATGATGGACCTGCAAGGTCCGAAGCTTCGGATCGGCACCTTCGAAAACGACGAGGTCACGCTGGAAGCCGGCGCGAAATTTCGTCTCGATATGGATGACGCGCCTGGGACACAAGATCGGGTCCAACTGCCGCACAAGGAAATCTTCCAGGCACTTAGCGCGCCGACCGACCTGTTGATTGACGACGGCAAGATCCGGCTGCGCGTCGACGATTGCGACGGCACCTCGGCGGACACCACCGTCGTGAACGGCGGCATTATCTCTAACCGCAAAGGCGTCAACGTACCGGGCGTGGTGCTGCCACTGTCGCCGCTGACCGAGAAAGACCAGTCGGATCTGCAGTTCGGCCTCAACCAAGGCGTCGACTATGTCGCCCTGTCCTTCGTCCAGCGCGCGCAGGATATCGCTGACGCCCGCCGGTTGATCGCCGGACGCGCCGCCCTTTTGGCCAAGCTCGAAAAACCCGCCGCGATCGACAGTCTTGAGGAAATCGTCGAATTGTCGGACGTGGTAATGGTCGCGCGCGGCGACCTCGGCGTCGAGATGCCGCCCGAGGAAGTTCCCGTCCTGCAGAAGCGCATCATCGGCGCCTGCCGCGATGCCGGGAAGCCGGTGATCGTCGCGACGCAGATGCTGGAATCCATGGTGAAGTCGCCGACCCCGACCCGCGCCGAAGCCTCGGATGTGGCGACCGCGGTGTATGACGGCGCAGACGCGGTGATGCTGTCCGCGGAGTCGGCCGCCGGCGACTACCCGATCGAAGCGGTGCAGATGATGAACCGCATCATCGAACATACCGAACAGGATCCCCTCTACCGGCGGATCGGCGATGCGGCGCGCTTAGACCCGGACGCGACATCCGCCGATGCGATCAGTGCCGCCGCGCGGCAGGTCGCCAACACGCTCTCGGTCAAAGCGATCGTCAGCTACACCACATCGGGATCGACCACGCTGCGCGCCGCGCGCGAGCGGCCGGACGTCCCGGTGATCGGACTGACACCCAGCCGCAACACAGCGCGCCGGTTGGCCGTGGTCTGGGGCGTACACAGCGTCCATTCGGCAGACGCCCGGGATTTCCTGGATATGGTCGAGAACGCCAGCCAGCACGCGCTGACCGACGGATTCGCCAATCCCGGCGACCGCATCGTTATCACCGCGGGATTCCCCTTTGGCACGCCGGGGTCGACGAATATCTTGCGTATTGCCCGCGTCGAAGCACCGGGCAGCCGCCGACGGTGACCGGTCTAACTGCCGCTATTCGAAACCTTTGTTGAATCCGAGCGGAAACCAGATGCCGCGGATCAGCGGCAGTCCCATATTGGGCAACACATGGTTGCCGTCCAGCGTGGCAACGTCCACGTCCTCGATCATCTTAAGGATCGGCGGCAAAGGTTCGCCACGAAACACCCGCTCGTGCACGATCTTGACCGCATCCTCGTAATCCTCCGCGGTCACGCCGCAGCCGTGCCGCAGATAGACCGGAATGTTCTGGTCGTCGGGGTCCAAGTCGAACTCGAACCAGAAACGCCGTGGCATGCGTTTATTCCTTTCCACCAATCGGTCGGCGCTCGTCTTGCGCGCGGCCACCCTCCATCACCGCGTGGTTTTCCGCAAGGGCGGTGATCGTTCCGGTCAAATGGTCCAATCTTCTTCGCTGTCCGGTGCGACCGGCGGCTCGTTCACGTTCAGGATTTGGGCCACATGCGCGTCGCCGTCCGCCACGAAAAGATCGCGGGTGATGCCGCGCACCAGCCGTTCGACACCGAACGCCATTCCGTGCAAACCGGTGCAGATAGGGCCGAGGCTGGAAATCGACGCGATGCCGTATTCATGGATATCGCCAATACGCGGATTCCGTTCCGGATTTTTCGCGATGAATTCGAAGTTCGGGCCGAGATAGGGGTGCAGTCCCAGATCCGGATTCTCCTGACCGGCCGGCGGCTCGTAACGATCCCGCCACACCAAGATGTCCTCGGCCAGCGGCGTCAGCTCGGGCACCTTGGTGACATCGATCGTGAAGCCGGTCGCGCAAATCAGAAAGTCCAGATCGACCGGCCCCGATGTCGTATCGATGTGGATTTTATCGCCCTCCATCCCGACAGATTTCAACGAACTGTCGGCGCGCAGATGAAAATTGTCATGCCGGGTGGTTCGCGCCAACGTCTCTTCCGGTGGCGGCGGCGTAAATCCCGAGAAGTGATTCATGATCTCCCACCGCTGCGCATCCCCCAAATCGCCGAAATGCTGGAGATAACCGACCGAGTGCATCGCGCGGGAAATCACGACCGTCTGCAACCGTTTGCGCCGCATTAGCATGTGAACCGACATCGCCCCCTGTTCCAATGCCGTCGCCGCATTGTCGAAGGCCGACGCACCGCAACCGATGACACCCACGTCGCGGCCGTTCAGCGCCGCGAAATCGATCATGTCTGCGCTGTGTGCATACCGGTCGGACGGCAGTCCGTCGGTCACGATCGCCGGCATATGCTTGCCGCCGCAGCCTGCAATACCGGCAGTGCGCACCAGCTTCCGGGCATAAATCGTCCGCATGGCACCCCCCTGTTCGATGGTGAGCCGCAGGAACTCGCCTTCGGGTTCGACCAGTTTCAGCGTGACTTCATTCTCGACCGGAAGTCGCAGCACCTCGCGGAACCAGTTGAGATAATCCATCCATTCGTCTTTCGGCACCTTGACCAGTTTGTCCCACGCGCCGGCGCCATGCTTGATGTCGTACCAGGTGCGCACCGCCAGATTGAGCTGGCCGAGATCCGGGCCGACGAAAATCTTGGGCGTCCGCAGCGACTCCATCCGGGCGTAGGTGATCCAAGGGCCCTCCCGGCCAACGGCATTCTCGTCGAGCAGCACAACGTTCCGGACCCGTTGCCGGATCAACGCGTGCGCGATCGCCAGCCCCTGCATACCCGCGCCCTCGATCACCACATCGTAGACGGGATCGCTGCTCGGATGTCGATGCTCGAGCATCCAATCTTTCGGCGGAAAATCCATGTATGCCAATTCCTTGGCGATCGCCGCTTCCAGGTCTTCCAGTGTCGTGTACTCGGTCACAGGTGCCGGTCCTTTTCTAACGTCCCCACGGGAACAGTGCGCGCGCCGCCAGTTGGCCGCGCTCGCCCAGCGCATCGGCAATCCGCAGCCCTTCGTTCCATTTGGCCATCCGCTCGGAGCGGGCGAAGGAGCCGACCTTGAGTTGGTAGGCGCCCCAGCCGACCGCCAAATGAACGATTGTCATATCCTCGGTCTCGCCGGAGCGGGCCGAGACCACCGCACCCCAACCGGCGGCGCGGGCCGCATCGAAGGCCGCCCGCGTTTCCGTCAACGTGCCCGCTTGGTTCGGCTTCACCAGCACCGCGTTGCACGCACCGACGCGCGCCGCATGGTCCACGCGGTCCGCATTGGTGACCAGATAGTCGTCGCCGATGATCTGAATCTTGTCGCCCGCCGTCGCCGTGAACCGTATAAGTCCGTCCTCGTCATCTTCGCCCAACGGGTCCTCGATTGACACGATCGGATAGCGGTCGATCCAGCCGAGCAACATCTCGATGAGCCCGTCACTATCCAACTCGCGCTTTTCGAGGCCCAAATTATAGCGTCCGTTCCTGCCGAACTCCGAGGCGGCGATATCCAACGAAATGGCCACGTCCTCGCCCGGCCGGAAGCCCGCCCGCTCGATCGACTGCACCAGCATGTCGAGCGCGGCCTCGTTATCGTCGAAGGCGGGCCAGTAGCCGCCCTCGTCGGCAACGCCTTGCAACAAACCTTTTTCGGACATCAGGGCCCCGGCCGCGCGATAAACTTCCGCCGTCCAGTCGAGCGTCTGCGCGTAGTCCTCTGCGCCCACCGCTATGACCATGAAATCCTGGATATCGACGCGCGACGCCGCATGGGCGCCGCCGCCGAAAATTTGAATTTCCGGCAGCGGCAGCGTATGCGCGGCCAATCCACCGAGATGACGCCAGAGCGGATTCTCCGACGCCGCGGCCGCCGCATGCGCGATCGCCATGGACGCCGCAATCATCGCGTTGCCGCCGAGCCGGCGTTTGTCCGGCGTCCCATCCAAATTGATCAATGTGGCATCGGCGTCTTCCTGGTCTTCCGCGTCAAAGCCAATCAGCGCATCCGCGATCTCATCGTTGACCGCCGCGATCGCCTTGGTCACGTCGTACCCGCCGAAGGCCTCGCCCCCGTCGCGCCGGTCGACCGCCTCGCCCGATCCCGTGGACGCCCCCGCCGGCGCAATAGCCCGGCCCGTGGCGCCGGACGCGACCGTCACCTCGACCTCCAGCGTGGGTCGGCCGCGCGAGTCCCAAACGCGCCGGGCATGGACATCGGTGATACGCGATAGGCTCACGCGGGTGCTCCTCGGAAAGTGGCGATCGCATCGGCCCACCGGTCCCGCAAGGAATCGAGCCTCCGGATTGGCGCGTCGAGCAGTGTGCGGGCGAAGCCGCGTATGCAGGCGTGTTGTCTTGAGTCTTCGAGATATTCGACCGGCGATTTTCCGTCAACTCGGGCCAACAGCAACCCCGGCAGCAAATGCGCCACCCGCCGTTCGATCGCGGCGCGATCCTCCCAATCCACCGCCGACAAGTAGGCATCGGACAGTGCGGCGAAACAGGCCAGATACCCCGTGGACGCCTCGGGCCGGTACAGGCATTTCAGTAGCAAATGATTGAGGCAAAAGGCAATGTCGAAGGCAGGGTCGCCAAAAGTGGCGCACTCCGCGTCCAGAAACACCGGACCCTCCTCGCCGACGAGAATATTCTTCGGGCTGACGTCGCCATGAACCAAGGCCCGCCGCGAACCTGCCGTGACGGCGACCAACCGTTTCAAGGCGTCGGCCGTCTCCGGATGCCGGCGCGCGGTTGCTTCCAGATAGGGCTCCAAGCGGATTGCATGAAAAATCGCCGCACTGTCGAAACGGGCCGCGACCGCTGCGTCGTCCGCCGTCGCGGCATGAATGCGGCCAAGCGTGGCGCCGACCGATGCGGCGAAGTCGGGGTCGGCGCGGCCCGCCATCAGTTCCGCTTTCCAAAGAGGAAAGGCGGTGGGATCGAGAAATTCCATGGCGAACAAACCATCATCGTCGCTGCGCCCCAGCAAACGCGGGGCCACTGCCGGCGCAATCGCCGCCACGGTTTCGAGCCAGGCAATCTCGTATTGATTGCGTTCGACCGGAACCTGCCAATCCGCGTCGACCTTTAGTTTCGACAAGGCACGCTTGATGCAAATCGGGCCGTCCGGCAGATCGACATGCCAGATATCGGACGACACGCCGCCCGTCAGCGGCTCGGCGGTCGCGGGCGTATCGGCGGCAAGCAGGTCGAGACGGATCAGGGCGGTTCTGAGATCCTGCGGCAGGTCACGCATTGTTCGAGGCTCGAAAAGGGCTATCGTCCGAACAATACCGCGTTCGCGCTGCCCTCGCCACGATGCGGTCCGGGCCGGGCTACACAGTCAGATATTCTGCTGTTGCAGATCTTTCTCGAGCTGGCGGATACGGACCGGCGCATCCTCGAGATGGGGATTGGCGTCCAGCGCCCGACGCCAGGCGTTCAACGCCTGCTGTTTATCGCCAAGTGCGTCGTAATTCATACCGAGGCCCGCCAACGCCCCGAAATGCCGCGGTTCGAGCCGCAAGACCTGCTGAATATCGCGAATCGAGGCCTTGAAATCGCCCATCACGTAATAGACCGTCGCACGCTTATTCCACCCTTCGGCCAGTTCGGGCGCGCGCTTGATGACCGCGCCGAAACGATCCAGGGCCGTAGTAAAATCTAATTTTTCCAACGCGTTGCGACCCTCAACCATCAATTCGCCGGTTTCCGGATCGTCCGGATGGTTCCAAATCTGCCATATAAGCGAGGTCAGGCGGTTGCCCTCGGACGCATTCCGCGCGCCCTTTAAGGCTTCGAACAACCGGTTGAGTGCCTGCGAATCGGCCGAATCGGCATGTGCCGGCATGCCGGTCCAACACAAAAGCCCCAAAACGACGATCAATGCGCGAATCATCCGCCAAGTATGCAGAAATCCGCCACTTTTTGGCAATCCACAATTTGACGATTGCCGATAGCGAAACTGCGAGGCATGGTGAGGACCAGTCATAACCAACCGATAGTGACCGAATGCCCGTTTCGCGATATTTCGCATCAGACCGGCTGGAAGCGCGGGCGCAGTTCGTCGCCGCCTGCAACGCGTTGAATCTGGATTTCTCCTCCTATTACGCGCCGAGAGACGTCGACGACAGCGGCGAGCCCATTATCGACGTCGCTCGCGTCGGGCCGCATAAAGCCCCGATCGTCTTGACCCTTACCAACGGTTCCTGGGTCGACGAGGGCCTCTGCGCGTCGGGGATTCAGACCGCGCTGTTGCGCGAAGGACTGGGCCGCATCGGACGGAACGACATCGCGCTCGTCCTGGTTCATGCGGTTGCGCCGGCCGGCCTCTCGGGACTTGGCAATCGCGGCCCGGCGGTATCGGACAACTCGATCCGGGAATGGAGCAATCATGCGCTCGCCGCGGCGGAAAACCGATTTGCATCCTATGTCCGGGAAACGCATACGCCGAAGCAAGCGGGCGGCACCAGCATTCCATGGCAGGCGCGGGTACTCTGCCAAATCGCGGACTCGTACTTTGCCAACGCGCGAACAATCAGCCTGATCGACCTGCGAACCGGCCCCGGATTCTACGGCGAGGCGGACCTGTTGGCTTGCCGAACCCATAGTGATCCCACGATGCAACGCGCGGCGCAGCTCTTCGGCACCACGGAAGATTCCGCGGCGCCGACGCCGCACGGTACGCCCGGCGACCTGGCGCATGGCCTCATCACCGCGCTCGAGCGCAGTGATCTGACCGCCGCCGTTCTCGAATTCGGCACCTACTCGATGCGGTCGGTACTGTCCGCGGGCAGCGGTGGGGTGTTCTACCCGGACACGACCGATTGGCGCGAACAGGCGTGGTCGTCCGCGCAAGGCGTCATCCAACATGTCCTGTTGTCTCTCCCCAAATCCAAATAAGGCTCAGGGCGTCAGCCTTTCAATTGCGTCGTAATCTTGATTTCGGAATGCAGTGTCCGGTGAACCGGGCATTTGTCGGCGATCTCGAGCAGTTTCGCGCGCTGATCCTCATCCAGCGGTCCGGTCAGCTCGATCTCGCGTTCGATCAGGTCGACCTTGCCCTCACGGGTTTCGCAGTCTTCGCAATCGGCAGCATGGATCTTGTCGTGTTTCAGCGTCACCGACGCCTGTTCCAGCGGCCATTTCTTCCGATTGGCATACATGCGCATCGTCATCGACGTGCAGGCGCCGAGACCCGCCAACAGATAACCGTAGGGCGTCGGCCCCGTGTTCGCGCCACCGACGGACGGTGGTTCGTCCGCCAGCAACCGATGCGGCCCGTTCAGAACCTCCTGCTGGAAGGCGCCGTTGCCGGTCTCGCGCACGACGACAACGCCGTCCTCGGTCTCCGGGGTGGCCTCCACCTTCTTATCGTTTTCGCCAAGATACCGCGTCGCCCAAGCGGACAGAACATCGGCCACATAAATCGCGTCCTCGCGACGGCTCAACAGATGGTCGGCTGCATCCAGCGAGACGAAACTCTTCGGATGTTTCGCGGCGACGAAAATTGCGCTGGCATTGTCGATGCCCACCGTATTGTCGAGCGGCGAATGGAACACCAACAGCGGCTTTTTCATCGTGGCGATGGCGTCCGAAAGTTTGTGGCTTTCGATATCGTCGAGAAACTGTTTCTGTATCCGGAAGGTGCGGCCGGCGAGTTTCACCTCCGCTTCGCCTTGGGCTTCGATTTCCGGCCGGGCATCGGCGAACAGATGCTGGACATGCGCGGGATCGGCGGGCGCGCCAATCGTGGCGACGGCCTTGATCTCCGGGATGGAGCCTGCCGCGGAGAGGACCGCAGCACCGCCGAGACTATGGCCAATGATAATGCACGGCGCGCCATGATCGTCGCGCAGATAATCCGCCGCGCGGATAAGGTCATCTACGTTCGACGAAAAATTGGTGTTCGCGAATTCGCCGTCGCTGGCGCCCAATCCCGTGAAATCGAACCGCAGGACGGCGATCCCCTGCTCCGCAAGGCCCGTCGCGATCCGCGCCGCGGCAAAGATGTCTTTCGAACAGGTGAAACAATGCGCGAACAGCGCATAGGCCCGCGGCGCACCGTCCGGCAATTCAAGCCGGGCCGCCAGCGTATGGCCCTGTGATCCGGCAAATTCGACCTTTTCCGACCGTGGCATTATCGACGTCCTTCTACCGAGATTGATTTCGAGCGACATAAACCAGCCCCGCGCGGATTCCAATACGCCGAGCCGCTTATGCCGAAATTGTGATTTTCGCCGCTAATTTGGCGGACAGTCTACCGCCCCGTACACTCGGGTGCTAAGGAAATGAAAAGCACATACTTCGGGAGCGGACACGCCATGTCAGACCTTCATCGCGACGCCATCATCATCGACGGCCTGGAAATCTGTAACTGGAGTCGCGCGGTGTTCGAGGACATGCGGAAGGGCGGCCTCACTGCGATCAACGCCACCTGCTCGGTCTGGGAAGGCATCCGCGGGTCGCTCGACAATGTGGCGCAGTGGAAGCAATGGTTCCGCGACAACGATGACATCATCCTGCAAGTCTACACGACCGAAGATATCCGCCGCGCCAAGGCCGAGAACAAGACCGGCATCTACCTCGGCTGGCAGAACACCTGGGGCATCGAGGACCGCATCGACTATCTGCGGATTTTTAAAGATCTCGGCGTCGGCGTGATGCAGCTCACCTACAACACGCGCAACCTGGTCGGCACCGGGTGTTGGGAAAGCGTGGATGCCGGCCTCTCCGACTTCGGCCGCGAGGTTGTGGACGAGATGAACGCGGTCGGCATCATGGTCGACCTGTCGCATGTCGGGCCGATGACCAGCCAAGACGCGATCGAACATTCCAAGATGCCGGTGGCTTACACTCATTGCGCGCCCGCCGGACTGCTCGACCATCCCCGCAACAAGACCGACGAGCAGCTTCGCTTCATCGCCGACAAAGGCGGCTTCGTCGGGTTCGCGACCTACCCGCCCTTCATGGCGCAGGGCACCGACTCCACCGTCGAGGACTGCGTCGATACCTTCGAATATCTGATCAACCTCGTCGGTGAAGACACGGTCGGCATCGGCACCGATTTCACGCAGGATCAGGACGGCGCTTTCTTCGACTATCTGTCGCTGGACAAGAGCTACGCGCGCCGCGTGGTGCCGAAACGGCCCGGTGACGGCACGGTGAAGATGCCGGAAGGACTGCGCACGATCGGCGATTTCCCGAACCTCACCGCCGCGATGGAAAAGCGCGGCTGGCCGGAAGACCGCATCCGCAAGGTGATGGGCGAGAACTGGATGCGCGTGCTGAAGGAAGTGTGGGGCGCCTGAACGGGGCGCCACGATTAGATCGACAAATCTGATTCCTATGGCCGGTGCCGTCGTCCCGGCTGCGGGAGTCACAACCGAAGAACAGGAGTTTTCAAGATGAGCATCACCCCGAACGTCGCAAAGCAGAAACTCCAGGCGGGCGAACTCGCGATCGGCTTCGGTTTACGGTCGACCCGCACGACCGACATCGCCAAGATCGCCAAGACCTGCGGATTCGACTGGCTTTTCATCGACATGGAGCACGGCAGCTTCGACGTCGATATGGTCTGCCAGATTAGCGTCGCCGCACTGGACACCGAGATCACGCCGATCGTACGCGTGCCCGGCCATCAGCATTTTCACGCCGCCCGCGTGCTGGACGGCGGCGCGATGGGCGTCGTGGTGCCGCATGTGGACACCGCCGAGCAGGCGAGCGCGGCGGTGGATCACGCCAAGTTCCCGCCAATCGGCCACCGGTCGATGACCGGCCTGTTGCCGCAACTCGGCTTCGAGAACCCCGGCAAGACGGAGCTGCCCAAAGTGATGAACGAGAACACGATGGTCACCGTGATGCTGGAAACGCCGGAAGCGATCGCGAATGCGGACGCAATCGCCGCCGTCGACGGCGTCGACGTGCTGCTGATCGGCAGCAACGATCTGAGCGCCGAAATGGGCATTCCAGGGGAATACAACGACGACAAGATCGTCGCTGCCTACGACGCGACGATCGCGGCCGCGCGCAACAACGGCAAGTTTGCCGGCATGGGCGGCATCTACGACCACGACACGATGGAGCGTTACATCAAGATGGGCGCGCAGTTCCTGCTCGGCGGCTCGGACACCAGCTTCATGATCGCGGCCGGGAAGCAGCGGACAGGATTCTTGAAGGGAATTGCTCGGTAACCGCGAATAAGGGACCGCAAGCTCTCCTACTTGGCCGCCGCTTCGGTCGCTTCGAAAAATGCCCAACGGGTCTGCTCAGTCCGCTCGAGCAGAGCGAAAAATTGATCGACCGCATCCAGTTTCTCGAGCGCGGGATACTGCTTGGCAAGGCGCGGTTCCTGTCGCTGTTCGGTGATCGAATGGCTGTCCTCGAATCTCGGATATAGAACATCCGACGTCCAAGCATCCGAGATACAGTGGATTTCCACCAGCAGATCCATCGACCGCAGGGCCGGGTAAAGGTTGGGATCGAGCAGGTCGGTTTCCGCGCCTTCGATATCGCAGAGCACCAGCACCCGACCGTCGGCATAGGTCGCAAAGTCAGGCCCGGTCAAATCACCGCCTATCTCCATCCGGTCGGCGACACCGTTCATCGCCGCAAGCTCACCGCACAATTGCCGCGCGCGCGCGTCGATATCGAACGCATGAATCCGGGCATCGGGCAAACACCGAGCCAACCCGACGGCGTAATACCCTTCGGCACAACCGACATTCACCACCGAGTCATATCCGGCAGTGCAAACTTTCTCGATCATGCCATGCAATTCGGCTTCGTAAGATCCCAGTAATTTAGGGATGTATGCGCCTTCCGAGACGCGGTCCAAGAAGGTCATTCCGGCGAACGGACCCGACTGGACCGTTCGGCCTATCAGGCCGGATAACGGCGCTTTAAGACGGGCCGCGCGGTAGGCGGCAATCACTTGAAAGGCGTCGTCGAGCCGCTGCCCGGCAGGCACGGCGTCCTGCTGCAACGTCGCCGTCAGGACCTCAAGAATGCGTCGTTCGATTTCGGCCTGCGACATCTCACGCTAAATCGTTCAGCTTGCCCGGCGCCGGGCCGCCGGTCGCCCAGTCGAGCAGCTCCACGGTATGTACGACCGGAATGTCCGTGCCGCCCGCAAGCTGCGTCATGCAACCGATATTGCCCGTCGCGATGACCTGCGGCTGCGTGGCGCGCAGATTATCGATCTTGCGGTCCCTGAGCCTGCCAGCGATCGCCGGCTGCAGGATGTTGTAGGTGCCGGCCGAACCGCAACAGAGATGCGATTCCTTAGGCTCGACGACATCGAATCCCGCCTGCTTCAGCAACGCCTTGGGCGGCGCCGTGATCTTCTGGCCATGCTGCAGCGAGCAGGCCGCATGATAGGCGACTGTCACGTCGCTCACGCGGACCGGCATGTCCATGCCGATCTCGTCCATGAACTCCGAGATATCCCGCGTCATGGCGGAAATCTTCGCGGCGGGTTCCTTTAACTCCGGGTCATTCCGCAACATGAAGCCGTAGTCCTTCACCGTCGTCCCGCATCCGCTCGCATTGATGATGATGGCGTCCAACCCGTCGCCGTCGATTTCGGCCTGCCAGGCGGCGATATTCGCTTTCGCCTGGTCGTGCGAGTCGCCGTCGCGTCCCATGTGATGGACCAACGCACCGCAACACCCGGCGGTTTTCGGGACAACCACCTCGCGTCCGTGGCGCTGTAGGAGGCGGATCGTCGCTTCGTTGATAGACGGCGCCAGAACCCGTTGTGCGCAGCCCGCCAGCAGCGCGACCCGTCCCTTGCGCCGGCCGATCGCCGGAAAGACCTCCATTCTTTCCGTCGGCGACGGTGACGGCAACGAGGCCGGCATGAGCGAGAGCATCGCGCCCAATTGTCCCGGCAATACACGCCCCAGCGGGCGTGCCGCCCAGCCGGCCACCATCCCTAAGCGGAACCGCCGCGGATACGGCAGGACAGCGGCAAGGGCCGACCGGAGCAGCCGATCGAACAGCGGGCGGCGGTATGTCTTTTCGATGTGAACCCGTGCCTGATCGACAAGATGCTGATAATGAACGCCGGACGGACAGGTCGTCATGCAGGACAGACAGGTTAGGCATCGGTCGACATGCTTCACCACGTCGCCGGTCGCGGCCTCGCCCTTTTCCAGCATATCCTTGATCAGGTAAATGCGGCCGCGGGGGCTGTCCAACTCATCGCCCAGCAGAACATAGGTCGGGCAGGTCGCGGTACAGAAACCGCAGTGCACGCAATTGCGAAGGATCGCGTTGGCCTCCGCCAGGTCGGGATCGGCAAGCTGCGCTATGGAAAATTCGGTTCGCATGCCGCCCCGCTATACGTCCGCATACATGCGGCCGGGATTGAGCAGACCGCGCGGGTCGAAGTTTTCCTTCACCCGCTTGGACAAGGCCGCTACCCCGGCAGCGGACGGATGGAACACCGGCACCGCGGCGCGCACCGGCTCCGGCGCCCGGATCAAGGTGGCGTGTCCACCGACCGCATCCACCGCGGCGCGGACCGTATCGGCCGCGGCATCCTGCGGCGCGTCCACGGCGAACCAAACCAGCCCGCCGCCCCAGTCGAGGAAGGCGTCACCGCCGAGCGCTTCGGTCAATTGCGCGGCGAGCGCCGGCCCGGCCGTGGGCGCCACTGATATCTTCCAGACACAGCGAGAATCGCCCGACGCCGCAAAGGGCATGACATCGCGGACTTCGCGCCAGAACCCACCGCTGTTATGGCTATGCAGCTCTTCCGTGTCGCCGAATGCCGCCAACTGCTTGCGCAGCGCGGCCACGCGGTACTCGACCGATGGTCCCGGCCCTTCGACCCGGATCGCCGTGACGCTGCCGCCCGCCTCCACCACGTAGGACGTCTTCGACGTCGCCGCCAAATGCGCGGGAAGGAAAGCCGCGCCCGAGACCTCGTAGGGACTCTTCAACGCCGCCGTCATCGCCTGGCCCGCGACTTTCAGATCGAGTCCGAGCACCAGCACAGTCCAGGATTTCTCGGCGGCCGGCAGGACCTTGACCGTCAGATCGGTCATCGCGCCCAACGTGCCCCAGGACCCGCAGAGCAGTTTCGACAGGTCGTATCCGGTCACATTCTTAACGACCCGTCCGCCGGACTTGAAGGCTTCGCCCCGGCCGCTTACCGCGCTAAATCCCAGAAAATGATCGCGGGCCGCACCGGCCTGTATCCGGCGCGGGCCCGACAGGTTGCAGGCGATCATCCCGCCCAGCGTGCCGGCTTCTGGCGGCCCGCCGAGCAATGGACCGTAGTCGGGCGGCTCGAAGGCAAGTTGCTGGCGGGATTGCGCCAGGGTCGCCTCGACCTCCGACAACAGTGTGCCGGGTCCCGCGCTCAACACCAACTCTTCGGCTTCGTAGAGACTGATCCCCTTGAGCGCAGAGAGCTCAAGTACCGTCTCCGCGTTGCTGGGCCGTCCAAGGCTGCGCTTGCTGCCGCCGCCAATGACTTCCAACGGAATCTCTTCGGCGATGGCCCACGCCACCGCGTCCTTAACCTGTTCCGGGGTTTCCGGCTTGAAATGCTCCGCCATCCAGTGGCCTTAGAAGCGCGGAATGTCCGGGAACGGCATTTTGCCGCCGTGGATATGCATGCGGCCCAATTCGGCACAGCGGTGCAGCGTCGGGAATACCTTGCCGGGATTAAGCAGGTTATCGGGATCGAAGGCGCATTTGACCCGTTGTTGCTGCTTCAGATCGTCCTCGCTGAACATCGCGGGCATGAGATCGCGCTTTTCCACGCCGACGCCGTGTTCGCCGGTCAGGACGCCACCGACCTCGACGCAGAGCTTGAGAATATCCGAGCCGAAATCTTCGGCTCTTTCGAGTTCGCCCGGCGCGTTGGCATCGTAGAGAATCAGCGGATGCAGGTTGCCGTCGCCGGCGTGAAACACATTCGCGACCCGAAGGTCGTATTTCCGGGATAGCTCGTTCATGCGGGTCAGAACGATCGGGAGTTTCCCGCGCGGAATCGTGCCGTCCATGCAGTAATAGTCCGGCGAAATCCGGCCGACCGCCGGGAAGGCCGCCTTGCGCCCCGCCCAGAACCGGGTCCGTTCTTCCTCGTCCCGCGACACGCGGACGGTGACCGCCTTGTTCGCCTTGGCGATTTCCTCGACCTGGCCGATCAGATAATCGACCTCGGTCTCGGGTCCATCCAATTCCACGATCAACAGAGCTTCCACATCCAGCGGATAGCCGGCATGGACGAAATCCTCCGCCGCGTGGATCGCCGGGCGGTCCATCATTTCCATGCCGCCGGGAATGATCCCTGCGCCGATGACCCCTGCGACGCAGGCGCCCGCGTCTTCGCTGGTGGGGAAGCCGACCAGCACGGCGCGCGCGGTTTCCGGCTTGCGCAGCAAACGGACGGTGACCTCGGTGACCACGCCCAACAATCCCTCCGACCCGGTCAATACGCCGAGCAGGTCATACCCTTCGGCATCCAAGTGCGAGCCGCCGATGCGGATCACCTCACCGTCGATCAGCACCAGTTCCAGACCGAGCACATTATTGGTGGTGAGGCCGTATTTCAGGCAATGCACCCCGCCCGAGTTCTCGGCGATATTACCCCCGATCGTACAGGCGATCTGGCTCGACGGATCCGGCGCGTAATAGAAGTCATCGTCGCTGACGGCCGTGCTGATCGCCAGATTTGTGACGCCCGGCTGCACCACGGCGCAGCGGTTGTCTAAGTCGACGTCCAGGATGCGATTGAATTTTGCCATGCCCAGCAGGATGCCGTCTTCCAACGGCAGCGCGCCGCCCGACAGCGAGGTGCCCGCGCCGCGCGGCACGACCTTCACGCCATTCGCGTGGCAATAGCGCAGAACGTCGCTGACCTGCTGCGTCGTTTCGGGCAACACGACGATCATCGGCAATTGCCGATAAGCGGTCAGGCCGTCGCTTTCATAGGGCCGGCGTTCGTTCTCTTCGACGATGACGCCTTCGCCCGGAACGATCGCGCGGAGCGCCGCGGCGATCTCGAGGCGCCGGGCGATGATGTCCTGGTCCGGATCGGGCATTTTCATGACAAGACACTCAGGATCGTTTACCTCAATTCCGGGATATCATGGGCGTTCCGGCCCGGAAACACCATGCAAAATTGCTCGGATCGTCGCCGCCAAGCCGGCAACAAAAAACCGCGCCAAAGGCGCGGTCAGTCCGGGCGCACGGGGTCGGCCCCGCGCTGTCCTTAACCCTGGCGGGCTTTGAAACGGGGGTTCCGCTTGTTGATCACGTAGACACGGCCTTTGCGCCGCACAATACGGCATTCCTTGTGCCGCTTCTTCAAAGTCTTCAACGAGCTTGCGACTTTCATGGTCCGCTCCCGGGCTCTTATCCTGTATCTCGACAGCGGCGGACAATATGGAGCAGCGGCCGGCTTGTCAATGCCAAGCGGGCCGTTTTAGACCTTGGAAGATGGGAATTTCCGGACGTCAGGACTTGCTGCTGGTTCGGCTCAATTCCATATAACAGTACCGCAGGGACCCGCTGTTGATCGCGGCGATCCGGCGCTTCATCACCTCGGCTTCGCGCATCAGCGTGTCCACGAAGGGCCGATCGAGCGTTTCCTTGGTAATACTGTTAGAAAAGTCCGTCCAGCTATCGAGCAGAAGGCGCCGGTATCCGTCGGTTTCATCGCGGTAATGCGCGATTTGCAGGCCACAACGGCCGCATTCTTCCTGGAATTCGCCCAGCGTCCACGGTTCGACTTCGGTATCGTCCGCCATCGCCTGCATCGGGCCGCTGGACCGCAGATCGGTCCGGCTGAGCAACAGGTCGGTCACAACGAGCCGGCCATCCGATGCCAGCGCCTTCTCAGCCTGGGCCAACAACCGCTCGCGTCCCGCCATTTGAGCCAGACGTTCGCGAATGATGACGACGTCATAGGCTTGATCCGATAGGGAAATGGTTTCCGGATCATAGGTGGAAATCGGCACCCGCGCCTCCAGCCCGCGGATCAGGGAAATCTTCATCCCCAACTCGGCGACGTCGGCGTCCGGCTCCAGTCCCATCACCGTCGCGCCGAACTGCAACGCCGCCGCCCGGATCGTTCCGCCGAGGCCGGCGGCTAGGTCGAGCACCGTATGGGTCTTCTGGAGATCGATGTATTTCAGGAATTGGGTCGTGACTTCCTGTCCGCCGGGCAAGGAGAACCCTTCACCATAGAGACGCGACCACAGGCGATAGCGCAGATCCGCCCATTCTTCGCTGCTGCCGCTCTCCGCCGTCGGCGCATCGACGACGATCAACCGATTGCGCCGAACCGACGCCGATTGTCCCTGACGCACCATGGCGCCCGGCTCCACGCCATCCCACCAGGCGCGGAAACGAACGGCGAAGGGAACGTAATCATCCCCTTGGCCGACATTGGAAGCCGCATTGGAGGCGACTTGCTGAGACATACTCACCACCGAAACCGCGCCTATGATTGTTGAAATCCGACCCAGATTAGGAAAAACAGATTAATGCATGCTTAACCTTTGAAATTCGGTCAAACCAACCTCAGCAAGCTGATTTTAAACAATAAATTGGGATATGTGTGCTAAACGGCGCGGTTTCGGATCCTACGATTTGGTTAAGGTTCCCAGCGAATTCGGTGTGAAAACAGCTCTGGTCAACACTACGGAATCTTTCTAAACCACACCGCGCGACCGCAGGTCCTCGACCGCCGCCGAATCCATATCGAGATATTCGCCGAGCAACTCGTCGGTGTGCTGCCCCAATGTCGGCGGCGATTGCCGGTAGCTGACCGGTGTGCCGGACATTTTGATCGGGCTGGCGATCAGTTTGGCCGGGCGGCCATCGGTCGCCGGATGGTCCATCTCGATCACCATCTCGCGCGCCTTGACCTGCGGGTCGTCGAACACGTCGCTCAGTTCGTTGATGGGGCCGCAGCCGATCTTCTCTTTCTCCAAATTCTCGATCCACCAGGCGGACGGCTTCGTGCGCGTGATGTCGTTCAGCGTCTCGGTCACGGCATCCCGGTTGCGGACCCGTTCGACCGCCGTCTTGAACCGCTCATCGTCCAGCAGGTTCTCGCAGCCCGCTACCTTGCAAAACCGCTCGAAGGTCGGATCGTTGCCGACCGACAGCACGAAATACCCATCCGCCGACGGCATCACCTGATACGGCACGATATTCGGATGCTGGTTCCCCAAACGCTCAGGGTTCTCGTTGGTCGCCAGATAGTTCATGCCCTGGTTGGCGAGCCACGCAACATGCGCGTCCAGCATGCTGATATCGAGATGCTGCCCCTCGCCGGTGAGCTGCTGATGGCGGACCGCCGCGAGGATCGCGACGGCCGCATACATGCCGGACATCAGGTCGGCGATCGACACGCCGACCTTCATCGGCTCGCCGGCCGGCTCGCCGGTCAGGCTCATCACGCCGCCCATCGCCTGGATCAACGCGTCATAGGCGGGGCGCGCCGCATACGGGCCGGTATGGCCGAAGCCTGTGACCGAACAGTAGATCAAGCGCGGAAAGTCGGATTTCAGGTCGTCGTAGCCGAGCCCATACTTCGCAAGTGTTCCCGTCTTGAAATTCTCGGCGAGGATATCGGCCTTCGCGACCAAGCGCTTGGCGATGTCCTGACCCTCCGGGTCGCTGAGATTCAGCGTCATGGACCGCTTGTTCCGGTTCGTCCCCGCGAAATAGGCGCTTTCCTCGCTGTCCTCGCCACCGGGCAGCGGCAGGTAGGGCGGCGCGAAGTTACGCGTATCGTCGCCGACGCCGGGCCGCTCGATCTTGATCACCTCGGCGCCCAGGTCGCCGAGTATCTGCGTGCAGTGCGGTCCCGCGAGAATCCGCGTGAGATCGAACACAACTAGGCCGGTGAGCGGACCCTTCATCGTTTCTTTTCCTTTCAATGCCTGTATTCTTGGCTCGTCCTTCTTACCCATCGGCGTGTCCTACGACAAGGCATCGACGCGGATGGGTCCGGGATTTCGGCGCGAAAGGTCGGTTCTTGAACGTCATCTTCTTTGCCATCGTGCTGGTCTCCTTCCTGATCGCGGGCTACCGGCAGTTCGTCGTCCCGTCGGTCGCGGGCCAGCCGACGCCGATGGACCTGCTGTCGACCGGCACCATCGAAGCCGCCAAGGGCTCTGTCACCCTCGCACTCGGCCTGATCGGCGTGATGGCGTTGTTCCTCGGCCTGATGAAGGTCGCGGAGGCCGGCGGCCTTTTGACCATCATCGCGCGCCTGATGCGGCCGATCATGGTGCGGCTTTTCCCGGACGTTCCGGCCGACCATCCGGCGATGGGCGCGATCATCATGAACCTGTCGGCCAACGTCATGGGCCTCGGCAACGCGGCGACGCCCTTCGGCATCCGGGCGATGCAGGAACTCGACAAACTGAACCCGCAGAAAGGCACCGCGACAAACTCGATGGCGCTGTTCCTCGCCATCAACACGTCGAGCATCACGGTCTTGCCGACCGGCGTCATCGCGCTGCGGGCGGCGGCCGGATCGGACGATCCCGCCGGCATCCTGCCGACGACCCTGTTCGCCACGGTGTGCTCGACCATTGTCGCCATCACCGCGGCCAAGCTGTACGGCCGCTATTGGCCGGCCGCCACGCCCGCCCTTCCCGAACAAGCCCAGCCCGCGAACGAACCGGAAAGCCCCGCGGACGCCGTCGAAACCGACAGCGACGCGGTCGCCGACGCGGCGGCGAGCGTACAAAGCGCCGAATCCTACCCGATGTGGGCCACGATCACGGCCATCCTAAGCGTCCTGGCGCTGATCCCGCTGTCGATCCTGTATGGCCGGGCGATCTCGCCGTGGATCATCCCCGGCCTGATCGTCACGCTGCTCGGTTTCGGCGTCATCCGGCGCGTGCCGATTTACGAGGTCTTCGTCGAGGGCGCGAAGGATGGATTCCAAGTCGCCATCCGCATCATCCCTTACCTCGTCGCGATCCTGGTCGCGGTCGGCATGTTCCGGGCGAGCGGCGCAATGGAACTGGTGGTCGGCCCGCTCGGCGCGCTGACGGAACTGGTCGGCCTGCCCGCCGAGGCGCTGCCGATGGCATTGCTGCGGCCGTTGTCCGGCTCCGGCGCCTATGGCTATCTCAGCGCGATCATTCAGGATCCCGCGATCGGGCCGGACAGCTACACCGGATTCCTGGTCAGCACCTTGCAGGGATCGACGGAGACCACCTTTTATGTCCTCGCCGTCTATTTTGGCGCCGTGCAGATACGCCGGATCCGCCACGCTCTCGCGGCGGGACTGACCGCGGATTTCGCCGGGATCGTCGCCGCCGTCTTCATCTGCTCGCTGCTATTCGCCGCGTGACCCCGGCAATTTTTACCCGCAATTATCGACGCACCGGACCGCCATGCCCATCACCTCGATGCTTTTCAGCCTTTGAGGAAACACGAAACCTCATTCCCTAAAGAAATTCAGCCGCTTACGGATACAGACCGTCAATCGGCAAGTTTCTTGCATTTCAAGTCATAGAATTGCGTTAGGCGGAGACAGAGGCAGATGCAAGCACAGGCACTCAACGAAGAACCGACCCTCAATGAAATCTTGGCGGTCGACTCGGAAGAACTGGCCGAGCGGATGCTCGAGCCGGCGACGATGCAGGCGATCTACGAAGATACCGAGGAAATCATTGGCCGAAGCCGCACACCGGATAGCCTCTACGCCCTGGTGCAGAACGCCATAAAGACGATGGCCGAAGTCTGGGGCAACCTCGCCGCGGAGGCTGAACCCGCCGCTTGCCGCAAGGGATGCTCCATGTGCTGCCATCAGTCGGTAATGACCACGGCGCCGGAAGTGCTGCTGACCGTCAAACTGTTGCGCGACAACCTCTCCGAGGCGGAAATCGACCAATTGCAGGCCCGTGTCGCCGACCGCGCGAAAGCGATCGAAGGACGGTCGAGCAACGAGCGTATGGATAGCCGGATCGCTTGTGCCTTTCTCGTCGACAATATCTGTTCGATCTACCCGGCCCGGCCGCTGCAATGCCGCGGCGGGTATTCCGAAGACGTCGAGTATTGCCGCAGCCTCTTCGAAGACCGGGAAAATACGCAGCAGGCCGTCGCCGACGGCAGCGTGGACGGCCGTTACATGCTGATCCCGAAGATGTTGTATGACAGCGCACAGGTTGGCATGGCCGGCGCGCTCAAGGCGGAGGGGTTAAGCGCCGATCCGCTCGAATTCACGGCCGCCATGGCGATCGCCCTCGCCGATCCGAACATCACGGACAAATGGCTACAAGGCTGGCCGGTCTTCGACGGCGCACGGCTTGTCCGCCAAACGTCCGCCAATGGCGATCAGTACATTACGGAAGCCGACGTACCCGCCTAACCATTTGCGGCGGGTTCCCCTCTGAATGGGATTTGAGCGTTATCGGCTGATCACGCCGGTCGGCGCACTGACGGTCTGCGCGGACAGAAGCTGAAGCGCCCGTTCGAGCTGTTCGTCGCCGTCCCGTTCCTCGTCCATCTCGACCGTATGGTCGGGCGCGATCCCGCCCTCGACCGAGACGCCCGACGGCGTCAGGTAAATCGCCGTCGTCAGCTTGACCGCATCCGTGCTGCTGAGCGGCAGAATGGTCTGCACCGTTCCCTTGCCGAAGCTGCGGGTACCGATCAAAGTCGCCCGGTGGTGATCGCGGAGCGCGCCCGCAACGATTTCCGCCGCCGATGCCGAGCCGTTGTTGATCAACACCACCATCGGCAAGCCGTCGGTCAAATCGCCCTTTGTGGCGCTGTAGTGCTGCTCGTAATGGCGTTCGCGGGTTGAGACGATCCGCCCTTGGTCCAGAAAGACATCGGACACTTCGATCGATTGATCGAGCAGACCGCCCGGATTATTCCGCAAATCCAAAACGAGGCCGCGCATCCGCGATCCGATGGCCTTTTTCAGCGACATCACCGACCCGGCCACATCGTCGCCGACCCGTTCGGAAAAACTGGTGATCCGCAGATACCCGATATCGCCCTCGGCGCGCCACCGCACGGATGCGACATTGATGATCGCTCGCGTGATCGTGACGTCGAAGGGTGCTTTCTCGCCCCGTTGGATCGATAGCGTGACATCCGATCCGGGGGCGCCGCGCAACAGAAGTACCGCATCCCGAAGCAGCGCGTCCTTGAGCGATTTACCATCCGCCCGGACGATGTGATCACCGGATTTCAGGCCCGCCCGCTGGGCCGGCGTACCGTCGATCGGCGCGACGATATCGATATACGTATCGCCCTTGCGAACCTCGATGCCCAAACCGCCGAACCGGCCCCGGGTCTGTTCGCGAAGCGCCTTCAAATGCTTCTTGTCCAGATAGCTGCTGTAATTGTCGAGCGATCCCAGCATGCCGTGGATAGCCGCCTCGACAAGTTCCTTGTCCTCGGCGTCCTGCGGTTCCGGATGACGCTTGCGGATTTCCTGCGTCGCCGCTTCGATAAGCGCCTCATCGTCGATGTCGCGGACGTAATGGACGCGGACCTTTTCGTAAACCTGGGCAAACAGGTTCGCCCCACGGACCAGAACACTCGCATCCTGGCGGGCTTTGACCTTGTCCACGCCGTTGCGATAACTGACGATATCGCTGGAAAGCCGTTTAGCAGCCTCTTGGGCTTCCGGCCCCGGCGCCCGTCCAACCGACGAACAGCCAGCCATTGAAAACAGCAGAAGCGCTACGACAAAGTACCGAAAATCCGACAAAATCCACTCACTGTGACGATCTCTTCTGAGCACTGAATATGAGCCGAAGCGGGCATTTCGGCAACTGCATTTATGGGGCATTTCGGGGGCAGCGGCGCTACCTCCGACCTGCGAAACGCCAAACTTCCGCGCAAAATCTGACCCTTGCGACAATGCTGTGCTAACCTGTCACAAAGCCGTGTCGGCATAAAAAATTCACACCAGGAATCAGAGGAGACATCCAATATGGCCAAAAGTGCGTTCCGGACTGCCCTCAAGGATATGGTCGAGCAACGCCATTCCAAGATTCATCCATTTAGCGAAGCCTGGGTCACGGGCGGCTTGAACCGCCAGATACTCGGCGAATGGGTAACGCAGCATTACCATTATGTCGGCCATTTCTCACAGTGGTGCGGCGCTATTTTCGCGAACTGCCAGGACGAGGAAACCAACCATTTCCTGGTGGAGAACATCATGGAAGAGGAAGGGTTCGTCGAGGAAGGCGGCTTTCCCGCCGCCAAGCATGTGGACCTTTTGCTGAACTTCGGCGAGGCCTGCGGCAAGGACCGGCAGGCGATGAAGGACGCGCAGAAGAACGGTGAGTTGATGGCCGGTCTGCTGGGGCTGCAATCCTGGTGCACCGTTCAATCCACCAAGCCGACGCATGAAGCCATCGCCGGCCTGCTTGTCGGGCTCGAGAGCCAAGTGCCGCAAATCTACAAGCGGACGACGCCGCCCCTGGTGGAAAAATACGGATTCAGCGAAGAGGATATCGTGTTCTTCCGCCTGCACATCGTCGCGGACACCGAGCATGGCAAACGCGGCTACGAGATCGTCGAACGGCTTGCCGACACCGAGGAAAAACAACAGGCCTGCCTGCGCGCGGTGCGCGAGGCGACGCTGATGCGTCGGCTCTATCTCGATGCGCTATACGACGAATATGTGGCGCCCCAAAGCGCGGCCGCCGAATGAGGACGGTCAAAACGCTCTCGCTCGCCGAAGCCAACCTCATCCTCGATGCGGCGCAGGCGAAGTCGGAGGAAATCGGCGTCGCGCATGTCTTATGCATCGCCGACAATGCCGGATACCCGATCGCATTGCGCCGTCTCGACGGCGGTAAAGTGACCAGCGTCCAGATCGCCGAAAACAAGGCGTTCACCGCCGCGGGGCACCGCCGCAAGACGCATACCTTCACCAACACGTATCCCGGAGAGGAAGCCTGGGGCATCTTCACCCAACATGGCGGACGGCTGACGGTGTTCGTCGGCGGTTTCCCGATCGAAGCGGATGGCGAGGTGGTCGGCGGGATCGGCGCATCGGGCGGCAACGGCGAAGAGGATATCGCAGCCTGCGAGGCAGGAATCGCAGCGTTCGATGCCTACCTCGCCGCCCAGAAATAGCGCGTACGGTTTAGGTGAGTGACGCGCTGACGACGATCTCGACCAGTGTTTCGGGCGACCCCAAAACCGTACCGACCGTGGCACGGGTCGGCGGGTTGGCCGGATCGACCCACTCATGCCAGGCGTCGTTCATCTCACTCTTCTTGGACATGTCGGAGACATAAACCATCGCGGTCAACAGCTTCGACTTGTCCGTGCCGGCCTTCGCGAGATAGCCGTCGATTTTCTGAAGGACATTCGCGGTTTGATCTTTCATCGACGCGGTCTGGTCGTCGGCCGTCAGGCCGCAGACGTAGACGACGCCGTTGTTCACCACGGCGCGGCTCATGGTCGGGTTCGGATCGATCCGTTCAATGCTCATGCGGGTACTCCCTTAGTTTCTGGTTTGGTGGATAGAGTGATGATCGCTCACGCCGAGTCCCGCATCGCAAGGATATCGTCGTGGAGTTTCTTGGGGATCGTGATGCCTTCGCTCGGCGTGCGCTTGCGCGCCTCATAACGACGGTCCGACGGCAGGCGGGTTCCGCCCTGGCCGAGGATGCGCTCAAACAGCGGTTCCACATGGTCAAGCGACGCATCGGCATCGCCGTCGCCGACGAAGCGGGACGGATCCATCGCCATCAGCAACTCGCCCCCTTTCGCCGGCCCGCCGTCGCCCGGATCGTCGGCCGCCGCTTCGAATGCCAGATGGTTTCGCGGCAGACCGGCGGCCATCAATTCGACCATCAAGGCGATCGCCGACCCTTTGTAACCACCGAACGGCAGTTGTGCGCCCGCCAGCCCGGCTTCCGGGTCCGTGGTCGGATTGCCGTCCGCATCGACCGCCCAGCCTTCGGGGATCGGTTTGCCGTCGCGCTTGTGGATCATGATCTCGCCGCGGGCGCTGGCGCTCGACGCCTGATCGAAGACCAGCGGCGGCCTGCCCTTGCGTGGCCAACCGAAGGACATGGGGTTGGTGCCGAAGATCGGCTCCGATCCGCCGGCAGGCGCCACGAAGCTGCGGGAGTTGACGAAGGCGAACGCGACAAGGCCGTCGGCGGCCAGCGCCTCCACCTCGAACCACAGGGCGGCGAAATGATGCGAATTGACGATCGGCATCGCTGCGATGCCCTGACTGCGCGCCTTCTCGACCAGCGGTGCCCGGCCAACCTGCAACGCCAGCGGCGCGAAACCGCCCTTGGCATCGACCTGCACAACGGCGGGGGCTAATTCGTTGACCTCGGGAACCGATTTGCCGTCAATGCGGCCGTTCTTCAGCCCGATGCTGTATCCGGGTAGACGGAACAGGCCATGCGATTTGCAATCGTCGCGTTCCGCCGCGGTGATCACGTCGGCGACCGCCGTCGCGTTGTCATCCGACGCACCCAAGGCCGTCAGCGTCTCCGTCGTAAGTTGATGCACCTCCTCGAGTGTCAATCGAACGTCCATCCCTGCCTCCCTGCTTTTTCTTTGATCTATTGCGCCGTCTGTATAACGCGCCAAACCTTCTCCGCCGTCACGGGCATGTCCAGACCTGCGGTGTCGCAGTCCGATAGCGCATCCAGCACGGCGTTCATGACCGCCGGCAATGCGGCCGTCGGACCGGACTCGCCGCAGCCTTTCACGCCCAGCGGATTGGTCTTGCAGAATGTTTCGGTCTGACCCCAATCGAACATCGGCAGATGGGTCGCGCGCGGGATGCAATAATCCATGAAGGATCCGGTCAAGAGCTGTCCGCTGTCGCCGTCGTAGAGGCAGTCTTCATACATGATCTGGCCGATACCCTGCGCGATCCCGCCATGGAGCTGCCCTTGCAGCAGCATGGGGTTGATGACGGTACCGAAATCGCTGACCAGCGTGTAACGGACCACATCGACCAAGCCGGTTTCCTCGTCCACCTCGACCTCGGCGACATGACAGCCGCAGGGGTAACTGTAGGCTTCGGCGTTGAAGTGATAGCTCGCCTCGAGACCAAGTCCGGCGCCCGACGGCATGACCGTCTCATCGTAGGACGCACGCGCCACCTCGGCGATCCCCACCGCCTGATCCGTCCCGGCAACCCGGAACATGCCGTGATCGAACTCGATATCCTCGGCGTTCGACTGCAACAAACGCCCCGCGATCGCTTTTCCTTGTTCGACGATGTCACGGGACGCGTGATAGATGGCGGCGCCCATCACGGTCGCCGTGCGCGACCCGCCGGAACCGGACCCGCGACCGACCCGGTCGGTATCGCCCTGCACGACGGTGATTTCGTCGCTCGGCACGCCCAACTGGCTCGCCGCGACCTGCGCGAAGGTGGTTTCGTGGCCCTGCCCATTGGTTTGCCCCGTGGACGTCACCGTCAGGTGGCCGCTCGGATCGAACTGCAACCCGGCGCGGTTGTCCTTGAATCCGTCCGGTTCGGTGTAGACGGAGAATCCGAAGCCGAGGCGCTTCCCGGCCGCGCGCGCGGCGGCGGACCGGGCGGCGAAACCATCGCGATCCGCCTGAACCAGCGCCGCATCCAGGTTCTCCTGAAAATCGCCGCTGTCATAGACCAGGCCCGTCGGTGTCCGGTAGGGCAGGTCTTCCTCGCGGATGAGGTTGCGCCGGCGCAGGTCCGCGGGGTCGATGCCCGTCTCGCGCGCGGCCGCATCCACCAGCCGCTCGACCATGTAGCAGAATTCCGGTTTGCCCGCGCCACGATAGGCGGCGATCGATGCTGTGTTGGTGAACACGCATTGCGTTTCGGCATAGACCTTGTCGATGCGATAGACATTGGTCAGCATCCGCGTGCCGCCGCCGGTCGGGATCACCGGCCCCGACGCGGTGAGATACGCGCCCATGTTGGAAATCGTGCGGCACCGGAGCGCCAAGAATTTGCCGTCGGCATCCATAGCCAGCGACGCATGCATGACATGGTCGCGCGCCTGACGGTCGGTCAGGAAACTATCGTCACGATCCGCATACCATTTCACCGGCCGGCCGAGCCGCTTTGCCGCCCAGCAGACCAGGATCTGTTCCGAATAGATGTAGTTCTTGATGCCGAAGCCACCGCCGACATCCGGCGTGACCACGCGGATACTCGCGGCCGGCACGCCAAGCCCTTTTCCGGCAAGGCCCGACTGGATTGCCGTGCCGCCGCCGGTCGGCGTGTAGATCGTATAGCGGTCGCCCGCCGGGTCATGCACGCCAAGCGCGCCGCGCGGCTCCAACGCGGCGACCACGATGCGGTTATGCACCAAATCCACAGTCGTGACGTGGTGCGCCTGGGAAAAGGCGTCTTCGACGGCGGCCTTGTCGCCCATCTCCCAATCGAGGGCGACGTTCGACGGCAAGTCGTCCCAAACCTTCGGCGATTGCGGGTCCAGCGCATCGACCCCGGCGGTCACGCACGGCAATTCCTGCCAATCGACCGCGACCGCCTCCGCCGCGGCCTGGGCGGCGGCGCGGGTGTCGGCAACCACCATGGCGACGGTGTCGCCGACATGGCGCGCCTTGTCGGTCGGCATAGCGGGCTGCGGCGGATTGTGGATCGGCGTGCCATCTTTCCCGGACGGGGACGCCGGCGCCTGCATCAATCCGATCCCGTCGGCGGCGAGATCGGCCCCCGTCAGAACCGCGACGACGCCCGGCATCGATGCGGCCGCGGCGGTGTCGATACCGCCGATCCGCGCATGGCCATAGGGCGACCGCACGAAACTCGCATGGAGTTGTCCCGCAAGGTCGATATCGTCGATGAACCGGCCTCGTCCGGTCAGCAACGCGGCATCCTCGCGGCGCGGCACCGAAGCGCCAATTCCATCGCCTGTATTGCTGGCGCCACCCGAATGCGCGCCGTTTCCACCATCCTGCATTTTGTGCTTGGTCCGGTTTTTCGGTATCACTGAGCCAGAACTTTAACACACTCTTCCGCCAGCGCACGGCGATGAATCACATGGAGACGCGAGCGACGGCATACCGTTCGCGCAGGGAGAAAATTTCATGCACGGTGGTGAAATTGTCGTCGAAACGTGGCTGTCACGCGGTGTCGATACCGTCTTCTTCGTCCCCGGCGGCACGAACGTGACGGTGCTGGAAGCGCTCAGCCGGAACCAGAACAAGATCCGGTCGGTGCCGACCCGCCTCGAATCCTCCGCGGTCTTCGCCGCCGACGCCTATAGCGCGATCCGAAAGAAACCCGCCTGCGTCGTCTGCAGCCGGGCGCCCGGCGCCACCAACGCCTCGATCGGCATTCACACCGCAATGCAGGCATCGCGGCCGGTCGTCCTGTTCATCACCAATATTCCCCGCCGGATGAAAGGCCGCGAAGCGTTCCAGGAAATCAACTATCCGGAAATGTACGCGCCGATCGCGAAGGCGGTGATCGACGTCAATTCCCTCGACGAACTCGCCGGCGATGTGGCCCGGGCGCTGGATATTTCGATCTCCGGCCGGCCCGGCCCCGTCGTGGTCGCCATCTCGAAGGATATCCTCGACGAGAAAGCGGACGACCCCCTCATTCCGAAACCGGCTGCCCCGGTCCGGGTGGGTCCGGATCCGCTGGCGGTCGACCGGGCCGCTCGCCTGATCGAATCGTCGAAGCACCCGATCATCCTGGCCGGCGAGATGGTCGGCTTCGAGAGCGCCAATGAGGAATTGGAAAAATTCGCGGATGCGACCGGCGCGGGCGTGCTGACCGCCTACCGCCAACAGGATTCGATCCGCGCGGATCATCCGGCTCATTTCGGGCACCTTTCGATCAACCGTCTGCCCTTCCAGGAACAAGCGTTGAAGGAGTCGGATCTGATCATCGCGGTCGGCAGCCGCCTCGACAGCGTGACGACCGCCGACTACACGATGCTGCGGCCGGACCAGAAACTGGTCATGATCTATCCGGACCCGTCCGCCTTCGCGCAGTGGCAGGCCGATGCGGCGTTGGGCTCCAACGTCATCCCGGCGATGGAAGCGATCGCCAACGCCCTGTCCGCCCCGCCGCCGCCCGACCGCATCGCCTGGCGTGACAAAGTCCATCAAGAAGAAGTGGACTTCGCGAAGCCCGGTGAGATCGAGGTTCAGGGCGACATCGACATGGCCCAGGTCATCGAGCATTTCAACAAATCGGTCCCGAAGGAATCCGTGATGGTATCCGACGCCGGTACGTTCGGGCGATGGATCACCCGTTATTACCGGTTTAACGAACCGAATACCGAACTCTCACCGGTCAGCGGCGCGATGGGCTATGGCGTGCCCGGCGGGATCGGCGCCCAGGTGGCCAATCCGGACGATCCGGTATTCGTCTGGGTCGGCGACGGCGGGTTCCTGATGACCGGCAACGAATGCGCCGTCATCGCGCAGGAAAAGCTGCCGGTGAAACTGATCGTCTGCGACAACAACTGCTGGGGTTCGATCCTCGTCCATCAGCAAAAAACGTTCGAGGGCTGGGATTTCGGCACCCGGCTGGAAAGCCCCGACTTCGCGGCGATCGGCCGCGGCTTCGGGATGCCGGCCTGGACGGTTTCGAAGACCGAAGACTTCGCCGGCGCCTTGGAAGAGATGATGGCGGTCGACGGTCCCGCGATGCTGCACCTGTTGCAGGATATGCGCGACGTTTCGCCCTATTCCGGCAGCGCCCGTTAGCCGGGGGCGTTAGGCCGCCTTCTGCGCGTCCTGCCAGTCCCGGACCAGATCGAGCACGCGGTCCACGTCTTCCTCGGTGTTATAGAAGTGGAGCGCGAAGCGCAGCATGCCGCGCCGCACGGTGAGGACCACGTTGTTCTCGGTCAGATAGTTGTACAGCGCGTCGGTATCGGCATCGCCGGCGCCATCATGCGTGTCCTGCGTGTACTGTCCGGCGGTCACGATATGCGCCAGATGCGGACCCGGCGGGCCGCCGCTGACCGGTAGACCCAGTTGATGCAGCCCGGCGGCGAGCCGATGCGACAGGCCACAGACATAGGACTCGATCGCCGCCGGCCCGACCGCCAACAACAGGTCGAGCGCCGGCTCCACCATCGCCGCTGCCGGGAAATTGTAATTGCCCAGGTCGAAGCGCCGCGCGCCCGGCATTAGGGCATAGCTGTCACCGCCCATCGTCGCCTCATGCGTGCCCTCGCCCAGATCGACGCTGAACCGCGCGAGAGCCGCCGGCGTGATCTTTTCCGCCCATTCGCGGCGGCAATAGATAAAGCCCATGCCGTACAGGCCAAGCAGCGCTTTCTGCGTCGACACGGCGAGAGCATCCACCTTCAGCGCCTGCACGTCGGTCTCCACGATGCCGACCGACTGCACGCCGTCCACCAACAGGAACACGCCGCGTTCCCGGCAAACCGCCCCCAACTTTGCGACATCGGTCCGGAACCCGGGGGCAAAGGTTACCGTCGCCACGGTGACAAGCCGGGTCCGGTCGTCCATCGCGGCGATAATGCCGTCCACGTCGATGAAGCCGTCGCGGTCGGCGATGTCGCGAATCTCGACACCCTTGGTCCGACCCAAGTTAAGCCACGGGTAAATATTGTTTGGGTGCTCCAAGTTGCGGCACAAAACCACGTTGTCGCCCTCGGCCAGCAGCACCGACGCCGCGATCATGTTCAATCCGTCGGAGACATTCTTCGTGAAGGCGATCTCGTCGCTGTCGGCGTTGATCAGCCGGGCGTATTTCTCGCGCACGCGCTCGATCATGTCGAAGTTGGCGGCCTTGTCGACACGCCCGTCGGTGAGCTTGTCGAGATAGGCGTCGAGCGCGGCCCGCGACTCGCGGCACGGCAACCCGCGCGCGGCCGCGTTCATGTAGACCTTGTCCTGCGCACCGGGAAAACTTTCGCGGATCGCCGCAAAGTCAGCGGGCGCGCCGCCCGTCGACACTCTGGCCTGCGACATGGTCGTTCCTTTTCGAGATTACGATTGAATCCGTTGAACCGGAAGCGTAGCGCCATCGTCCAGCCGCCGCAATTACGCAGAGATTGCGTTTCAATCGAGCATGACAACCACGTTGCGAATCGGATGACACAATCGAGGCAGTTCGCAATATCTATCGCACATCCTGCCGTCCCCCTCTCTCGCTTGCCCAGCAGGCCCTTATCGCCAGGCCGAGTAGCCTTACTTGACCGTCTCGGGGTGCGCTTGTATTAGCTTTCGTCATATTTCCGTAACAATCAGCGTCAGTCCGATCGCATTATTTGGTTCCAAATCGGTGCAGCAGGTTGCCGCGCTGCCCTTTGTCCCCACCGACAACGCGATTGACGTGCTGTTGATAACGTCACGTCGGCGCAAGCGGTGGATCCTCCCAAAGGGCTGGCCGGTCAAGAATCTCTCATTGCCGGAATCGGCGGCCAAAGAAGCATCCGAAGAAGCCGGCGTGCTTGGCCCGGTCCGGACCGATGCCGTCGGCAGCTACAGTTATTCCAAGAATACAAAGCCCGGTTATCCAGTGACGTGTCAGGTATTCATCTATCCGCTGTTGGTGACGCAACACCGGTTGGCATGGCGCGAACAATCGCAACGGTCGTTCAAATGGCTCTCGCTATCGGACGCCGCAGAGCATGTCGACGAGGACGGCGTCGGCAAGGTTCTCGAAGATCTCGCCGATACCGACGGCTCCAGCCTGCACGCCTTCGTCGCGGAAACAATGACGTCCAACCGCACGCCGACACCAGTCTGACGAGACATCATGGACCTGACGAAACAATCGCTCGACAAAGATCTCGAAAAACTGGTCCATGTCGAAGCGGCGACGCGCGTGACCGCCCACAGCGTCCGGTCCCACGGCTTCGCCTTCCTCTTCCTCGGCGTCACGGCTCTGATCGCCAGCATTTATTCCGGCGTCACGTCGGACGCGGCCCTCGTGGTCTTCGCCGCGATCCTCGGCGGATATATGGCGCTCAACATCGGCGCCAACGATGTCGCCAACAATGTCGGCCCCGCGGTCGGCGCGCGGGCCCTCACCCTCGTCGGCGCGCTCGTCATCGCAGCGATCTTCGAGAGCGCCGGCGCATTGATCGCCGGCGGCGACGTCGTCAAGACGATTTCGAAAGGCATCATCGATCCGTCTATGGTGAAGGACGATTCCGTATTCATCTGGGCGATGATGGCGGCGCTCATCTCGTCGGCGGTCTGGGTCAATATCGCGACCTATATCGGCGCGCCGGTCTCAACGACCCATGCCGTGGTCGGCGGGGTCATGGGCGCGGGGATCGCCGCCGTGGGGTTCCAACTCGTCAACTGGGCCACGATGGGCGCCATTGCCGCGAGCTGGGTCATCTCGCCGTTGCTGGGGGGCGTGATCGCCGCCGGGTTTCTGGCCTTCATCAAGGTCAACCTGATCTACCAGTCGGACAAGATCGCGGCGGCGCGGCGTTGGGTCCCTCTGTTGGTGGCGATCATGGCGGGCGCCTTCGGATGTTACCTCTCGATCAAAGGATTCAAACGCATCTGGCGGCCCGATGCGGCGACGGTCGCCCTGGTCGGGATCGCGATCTTCTTCGCTGTATGGGCAGTCATGCGACCATTGATCCGGCGCCAATCCGAGGGGATGGAGAATCGCAACCAGTCCCTCCGCACGCTGTTCCGCATTCCGCTGATCTGCTCCGCCGCCTTACTGTCCTTCGCGCATGGCGCAAACGACGTGGCGAACGCCATCGGCCCCTTGGCGGCCATTCTGCACAGCGCGCAATTCGGTGACATCGCCACGAAAGTCGCGATCCCGGTCTG
The DNA here is from genome assembly GCA_965228425.1 of Alphaproteobacteria bacterium. Lineage (GTDB taxonomy): Bacteria > Pseudomonadota > Alphaproteobacteria > UBA8366 > UBA8366 > JAJFJD01. The sequence goes on from OZ245815.1 coordinate 4,639,129, forward strand.
GGTCATGTTGATCGGCGCGTTCGGGATAAGCCTCGGCCTGTTTCTCTATGGCCCCAAGCTGATCCGCATGGTCGGCGCGCAGATCACCAAGATGAACCCGATGCGCGCCTATTGCGTCGCCTTGTCCGCCGCGATCACCGTGATCATCGCATCATGGCTCGGCCTGCCGGTCAGTTCGACGCATATCGCGGTCGGTGCGGTCTTCGGTGTCGGATTCTTCCGCGAGTACTATACCAAGCACAGCAAACGCCGCCGTGCGATGGTTCAGCCGCGCCGCGGCACCGACGAAAACGGCGTACCGAAACTGGGGGTCGAAGAGCTGCGGCACCGCAAACTGGTACGGCGCGCGCATTTCCTGACTATCGTTGCCGCCTGGGTGATTACGGTGCCGGCGACTGCCCTGCTGTCCGCCGGCGTATTCTACGCCCTCAGCTTTATCGAATGACCGCATGACCAGCACATCGGGAAGCTGGCGCGCCGTCGTGACCGCTTCATCCGTGCTCTCGCTCGCGTTGCTCGGCGACGCATTGATCTATGCCGTGCTGCCGGTCTACGCCGCATCTTTCGGCGTCAGCCTCGCGATGGTCGGCATTCTTCTCTCGGCCAACCGGTTCGTCCGCGTCTTCGCCTATGGCGCGGTCGCCAGGCTGACGTACAAGGTGGGCAGCCGCCGCATGTGCATTGTGGCGGCGGTTTTGGCCGTCGTCTCCACCGCGACCTACGGCATCGGCCAAGGGTTCTGGGTCTTGCTCATCGGCCGCGCCCTCTGGGGCGTGACCTACGCCATCCTGCTGCTGGTCACGCTCGACTACGCGGTCGAGTTCCGCAAGCAGGCCGGCACGCGCGTGGGGGTCAGCGTCGCGATACAGCGGACCGGCCCCATCATCGCCCTATTGGGCGGCGCATGGCTGACCGGGCTGATCGGGCCAACCGACGTGTTCCTCGTGCTGGCGGGCGTGTCGGTACTGGCCATCCCGCTGGCCATGAGCCTTCCGGCCCGGCGCGAAGGCGAGCAACAACAGACCCCGCCCAAACGCCTCGGCCGGCCCTATCCGGTGGATCTGGTATTCTTCCTGTTGGGGTTCGGCGTCGACGGCGTCTTCGCCATCAGCATTGCCCTGATCTTCGCGCAGGATTCCTCCGCCGCGGTCGCCGTGATGTCCGGCGGCGCAATCCTGGCGATGCGGCATCTCGCCGGCGCGGTGGCGGCACCGGTATTCGGATGGGCAGCCGACCGGTTCGGAACACGCCGCGTGTTCATCACGTCCGCCGTCTTGACGATCGCCGGCTTCGCCTGTATCGCCACCGGTTTCACCGTGATTGGCGCCGTCGCTATGCTGGTCTTCCGGGGGGCGTTGGCCTCGCTGGGCCCCGCGATCATCGTGGACGGGCTCGCCGAAGACGACGCGGCAATCGGCCCGCTCGCGCGTATGCAAGCATGGCGCGATCTCGGCGCGGCGATTGGCCCGCTGACCACCGGGTTCGCCCTCACTTTCGTTTCGGCGCAACTCCTTCACGGCGTTGTCGCCGCGATGCTCGTACTCGGTCTGCTCTATTGGATGCGAGCGCGCTGACAGTCGCCTTACGGACTCTACCGCCACAGGACGTGCTTTTCGGGCCGTATGTTGGTATGAGCGAAGGCGCACCGTGACCGAAACCCAATGCGAACAAGTAGAAGGCCAGTGATGTTCGAAATCCGCGATCCGTCCTTTCACGACATCGTTGCAGAGAACGCCACGATAGAGACCGTCGCCGACGGCTTCACCTTCACCGAAGGCCCGATCTGGCACCCTACCGAGCATTGGCTCGTCTTCTCCGACATCGCCGAGAGCCGTCAGTACCGGTGGTCGGAAAAGGAGGGATTGACGGTCTTCCGCTGCCCGTCGAACCAGGCGAACGGAAACGCCTTCGACTGGGAAGGCCGGATCGTCAGCGGCGAACACGCAGCATCCCGGCTGATCCGTCACGACCACGACGGCAAGCTGATCCAACCCATCGCCACGCACTACGAGGGCAAGGAACTGAACAGCCCGAACGACGTGGTCGTCGACAGCACGGGCCGTATCTGGTTCACCGATCCGGTCTTCGGCCGCATCCGAGAGGACCTGGGCATCCTGCGCGATCAGCAGCTCGACGTCCAAGGCGTCTTTCGCCTCGACCCGGACGGGATCCTCGCCCTCGTCGCCTCAGACTTCCAGCAGCCGAACGGCCTGTGTTTCTCGTCGGACGAGTCGACGCTGTTCATCAACGACAGTTGGGGACCCACGATCCGCAGCTTCACCGTCAACGACGACGGAACCCTGGGCGGCGGCGATGTCTGGGCCACCGTTACCGGCGACGGCGACGGCGTGCCCGACGGCATGAAGATCGATCTGCAGGACCGGGTTTTCTGCAACGGCCCCGGCGGCGTGCACGTCTTCGCGCCGGACGGCCTCTGCCTCGGCGTGATCAAGACGCCCGAGAAATCGACGAACTTTTGTTTCGGCGGGCCGGACCGGTCGGTCCTGTTCATCACCGCATCGACCTCGCTCTACCGAATCCAAACGGAAACCCGGGGCGCGCCGATGATCCCCGGCCCGTAGCGCCGGCAATCCCCGCAACGGGTTGACTGACTTTCGCGATCGCCGAACAGTAGGTTTCGCGATCGCGGTCGCCTCGAATGACGCAGGAAGGAAACCGACATGACGACCTATTTGAAACGCGGCAAGAGCGCCGACGAAGTCGCCGAAGACGACGCCAAGGTCCGCCAGACCGTCGAGGGAATCCTGGGCGATATCGAAAAACGCGGCGATGCCGCGGTGCGCGAGTTGGCGAAGAAATTCGACGGCACCGCGCGAGAACATGCCCGGCTGAGCGCCGATGAGATCGCCGAGGCGGTCGCCCAGGTCTCCCCGGACGACATCGCCGACATCGAATTCGCCCAGGCGCAAATCCGGAACTTCGCGCAGAAGCAGAAGGAATGCCTGCAGGACTTGGAAGTCGAAACGCTGCCGGGCGTCATTCTCGGCCACAAGAACGTGCCGGTGAATTCCGTCGGCTGCTATGTGCCCGGCGGGAAATACCCGATGGTCGCCTCGGCGCATATGAGCGTCGTGACCGCCAAGGTCGCCGGGGTAAAGCGCATCGTCGCCTCCGCCCCGCCGCAAGACGGCAAACCGCACCCCGCCGTCGTCGCGGCGATGCACATGGCCGGGGCGGACGAAATCCTGTTGCTGGGCGGCGTACAGGCGGTCGGCGCGATGGCGCTCGGCACCGAGACGATCGACGGCGTCGACATGCTGGTCGGGCCCGGCAATATGTTCGTCGCCGAAGCCAAGCGCCAGTTGTTCGGCCGGGTCGGGATCGACCTGTTCGCCGGCCCGACCGAAACCCTGATCATCGCCGACGAAACGGTCGATGCGGAACTCTGCGCGGTCGACCTGTTGGGCCAGGCGGAGCACGGCCCGACCTCGCCGGCGGCGCTGCTGACCAATTCCCGCAAACTCGCCGAAGAAACGCTGGCGGAGGTCGACCGGCAACTGGGCATCCTGCCGACCGCCGAGATCGCGCGGCAGGCCTGGCAGGATTACGGCTCGGTCATTCTCTGCGAGACGCTCGACGAGATGGTCGAGGAAGCCGACGCGCTGGCCTACGAGCATGTGCAGGTAATGACCGAAGACCCCGACTATTTCGCCGACAACATGAGCAACTACGGCGCGCTGTTCCTCGGCCCGCGCACCAACGTGTCCTATGGCGACAAGGTGATCGGCACGAACCACACGCTGCCGACGAAAAAAGCGGCGCGCTACACCGGCGGCCTTTGGGTCGGCAAGTTCATGAAGACCTGCACCTACCAGAAAGTGCTGACCGACGAAGCCTCGGCGATGATCGGCGGATACTGTTCGCGGCTCTGCGCCATCGAAGGTTTCGCCGGCCACGGCGAGCAGGCCAACATCCGCGTGCGGCGCTACGGCGGCGGCAATGTGGAACCGTATGGCGCGGTGGCGAAGCGATGACCGACGCGGTCGTCCTGCCGAAGACCCCGAGCTTCCGGCTCGACGGACGCCGCGCGCTGGTCACCGGTGCGGGGCGCGGCCTCGGCGTGCCGATGGCCGCCGCCTTGGCCGAGGCCGGGGCCGATGTCGTGCTGGCGGCCCGCACCCTCGCGGAGGTCGAAGCCGTCGCCGAGGCGATACGCGCGCGCGGCGAGCAGGCCGAAGCCGTGACGCTGGACGTGACGGACACGGCCGCGGCGGCGGCGTTGGTCAAGGACAAAGGGCCCTTCCAGATCCTCGTCAACAACGCCGGCACCAACCGGCTGGATCATTTCCTTGACATCAAGGAAGACGACTTCGACGCGGTTTCCGAGCTGAACCTTCGATCCGCCCTGTTCCTGGCGCAGGCGGTCGCCAAGAACTTGATCGCCGCGAAACTGCCGGGGTCGATCATCAACATCTCCTCACAAATGGGGCATGTGGGCGGGCCGAAGCGGACGGTCTATTGCGCCACGAAACACGCGCTTGAGGGAGCAACGAAGGCGATGGCCTGGGAGCTGGCCGAACACGGCATTCGCGTCAACACCGTCGGCCCCACCTTCATCTACACGCCGCTGACGGCACCGATGTTCGACGACACGGAATTCCGCGACTTCGTCGAGTCGAAGATCGCCAACGGAAAGCTTGGCCAAGTCGAGGACGTGATGGGCGCGGTAATCTATCTCGCCTCCGACGCCTCGGCCCTCGTCACCGGGTCCGCGCTATTGCTCGATGGCGGCTGGACGGCGGCATAACCGCTGATCCATCGGATATCCGTTCACGTATGAGATTAAGGATGGGCAATCGCCGCCGAACGCGAGGTACGCGACCATGACCATTGTTGCGCTTTACGCCGGAATTCTCGGTCTTCTGTATCTTCCGCTCGCGGCCAACGTCATCCGCATCCGCCGCGCGGACAGCATAAGTTTGGGCGACGGCGGCAACGCTCTGCTCGAACGCCGCATTCGGGCGCATGGCAATTTTGCCGAATACGTGCCGATCGCGCTGATCTTGATCGCCTTGGCCGAAGCGGGCGGCAGCTGGCCCTGGCTTATCCATGTGTTGGGCATCGCGCTCGTGACCGGACGGGCGCTGCACGCCGTCGCTTTGACGTCGCTCGCCCCCCGATCGATGGCCCGGGTTGGGGGTATGGTTGCGACATTGAATGTCATCGGTATCGCTGCGGCGACCTGCATCGTCCTCGCGGTTCAGGCACTGATCTACGATAGCTGAGCCCTAAGCTGTGAGCTCATAAGCTCGAAACCGAAGCCAGATGGTAGCGAACTTGACGAAGGCGAGGAAGTTGTCAGCATGCTGCCCGCACCGCACTGCGATCCACCGACAGAGGACATTGATAAATGCTGGAAGGAACGTGCCACTGCGGTGAAGTTGGCTGGACACTCGAAACATCGCCGACGTCGGCCACGGCCTGCAATTGCACAATATGTCGACGATACGGTGCCCTTTGGGCATACGGGTATATCGGCTATGACATTCAAACGACCGGGCAAACGAAAACTTATCTTCGTCGCGATAGCGGCGATATCTATTTCCACCTCTGCGCCAATTGCGGCTGTGTAACGCACTACGTTGCGAGTACCAAGGGTGAAGAAGGGCGCACCCGGGCTGCCGTGAATCTACGGATGTCCGACCCGACATCGATCAGCGAGCTTCCAATCCGTCACTTTGAGGGGCACGACAGCTTCAAAGAACTTCCGCGTGACGGCCGGACGGTGAAGGATATGTGGTTTTGAAGCGTTTCCAAAAAAGCGGTCGTCCGCTCTCAACTGTTAATGGGTACACAACCTAGTCGTCGCCGCTCCCGCGAACCGATTCCAAGGTCGGCATGTTGTAGCGGTCCTCGGGGTTGTGCCAGCCCTTGAAGTTCGGCTTGCGCTTCTCGGCGAAGGCGGCGCGCGATTCCATGCGGTCGTTCTTATCGCCGTGCTCATGCAGCGCCGCCGCGAGTTTCTCCAGATCGGGCGCCACGGCCGGGCGCATCTGGCGCATCATGTAGACCGTGTTGACACGGGACGCCGGCGGCAGGGTCAGCAGATGCTCCGCCATCTCATAGGCGGTCGGCATCAGATCGTCGGGATCGACCAGCCGATTGATATAGCCCACCTCGTAGAGCCGTTCGGCGGTGAAACGGAAGCCGAGCGCCATTTCCGTCGCCACGGGATGCGGCAAGCCGGCGAAATGGCCGTGGTTGTATCCGCCGAGCAGCCAGCGCTTGGCTTCGGAGACCTCGAAGACCGCGCCGCGCACCGCCACCCGCAGATCGGTGCGTTCGACAAGCATGAACCCGCCGCCCATGGCAAACCCGTTGACCGCGGCAATGACCGGCTTGTCGATCTCGCCCGCTTTCCAGGGGTCATGGACCGGCGCGCCGTCGCTGCCGGGCGCGCCGCGCTCGAGCGATTCCTTCATATCCTCGCCCGCGCAGAAAGCCCGGCCGGTTCCGGTGAAGACCGCGACTTCCAAGTCCGGATCATCCTTGAACTCGGTGAAAGCCGCCGCCATCTCGCTCCGAAGCTGGAACCCCAATGCGTTCATCCGCTCGGGCCGGTTCAGCCGGATCGTCATGATCTGCCCGCGGCGCTCCGTTTCCACCAATGCCATCGCATATTCTCCCGTTGCAATAGAATAGCCGGCATCGGGGCGACGCCTGGCTGCATAAAGACCAAGACATTGTCGTGTATCCGCCGCGCTCTGGCTAGTCCGGGCCGGGCCGTGTGCTATAGAGATGCCCCCATCCGCCGCACCGCCCCCCGGAGTTTTATGTCCACAAGCACGCCCACCGCGCGCCCCACCGTACTCCGAGGCATCGGCTTGATGGTTGCGGGCTGTGCCTTCCTGATGATGAGCGATGCGGTCTCCAAGTGGTTGAGCCAGACTTATCCCATCGGCCAGATCATGAGCATGCGCAACGTGTTCGTCATGATCCCGATCCTCATCGTGGTGTGGCACCGGAACAGCTTCGGCGACCTGCGGGTCAAGAGTTGGGGCGGGCAAACGATGCGGGCGGGCTTCCATGTCGCATCCGCCGCGTTCTTCGTGACCGGCATCACCTACCTGCCCTTGGCCGATGTCCATGCGATCGCCTTCGCGGGACCGATCTTCATCGCCGCGATGGCGCCCTTCCTGCTGGGCGAGTCGGTCGGATGGCGGCGTTGGTGCGCAATCCTGTTCGGCTTCATAGGCGTGCTCATCATGCTGCGGCCAACCGGCGCAGGCATCCAATGGATCGGGCTGATCCCGCTGGCCGCCGCCTTTGCGGCGGCGCTGCGCGACGTCGCGACGCGATGGCTCAGCAAGACCGACACGTCGATCTCGATCCTGTTCTTTTCGTCCATCGCCGTGATCATCGGTGGCATGACAACGATACCCTGGGGATGGGAACCGCTGACATGGACGGCAACCGGTTTGTTCATGGTGAACGGATTGGTCAACGGCACCGCGCATTTCCTGATCATCGAGTCCTACCGGCAGGCTCAGGCCCCGGTCGTCGCCCCCTTCAAATACTCCATGCTGCTGTGGGCCACGCTGTTCGGATTCCTGATCTGGGGACACTTGCCCGACCGCTGGATCATCTTCGGCGCGCTGGCGGTGGTGGCAAGCGGGCTGTACATTCTGCACCGGGAACAACGGGCGGCGGCCGCCGCGGCCGCCGCGGCCAAGACTTCCTAGGCCGCCGAACTATGCTACTGTTTTCCCAAGCCAGCCACAGAGGACCAGGATCGCACCATGATCGTAGAGCAGATTTGGACCAATAACGCCTATCGCAACTTCAACTATCTCATTGCGTGCCCGGATACCGGCGAAGCGATGGCGATCGACCCGCTGGACCATGAGAAATGCTTGGCCGCCGCCAAGGACAAGGGCTGGGAGATCACGCAAATCCTGAATACGCATCATCACGGCGACCATATCGGCGGCAACGGCCCGGTGGTCGATGCGACCGGCGCGAAAATCCTCGCGCATGCAGGCGCATCGGACAAAATCCCGAACATGGACCGCGGCCTCGGCGCGGGCGACGTCATCAAGATCGGCAATTCGGTCGAGTTGGAATGCCTGGACACCCCGGGCCACACCATGAGCCATATCTGCCTGATGTCGCGCACGGACGTGCCCGCGCTGTTCTGCGGCGACACGCTGTTCAATGCCGGTGCCGGCAACTGCCACAACGGCGGCCATCCAGCGGAACTGTACGACACCTTCGCCAACCAGCTCGCCAACCTGCCGGAGGAAACGCTGATCTATCCGGGTCACGACTACATCGCCAATAATCTGGAATTCACCCTCGACCGCGAGCCCGACAACCCGCGCGCGGGCGCGCTGTTGAAGGAAGTCGAGAATCAGGACACCAATCAGCCGCTCGTCTCGACGATGGCGTTAGAGAAGGAAATCAACACCTTCTTCCGTCTGCAGAACCCGTCGGTGATCAAGGCGCTGCAGGAGAAGTTCAGCGACGTGCCGGAGAATCCGGACCCCAAGACCGTCTTCCTGAAGCTGCGCGAACTGCGCAACGACTGGTAGGGAGCGACCCTCGGAAATGATCCCGAACCAACGCGATCAGTTCGATATCCCCGACGAGATCGTCTACCTCAACTGCGCGTCGCAGTCGCCGCTGTTGAACAGCGTCTGCCGCGCCGGGGAAGAAGGCGTGCTGCGCAAGGCCCATCCCTGGACGGACTTCCGAACCGAAGCCGCCGCCAACGCGGAACAGGCGCGCGGCCTATTCGCCCGGTTGATCGGCGCCACCGCCGACGATGTCGCCATCGTGCCGGCGACCAGCTACGGCATCTCCGTCGCCGCGCGGAACTTGCCATTGGCCGCCGGGCAGCGCGTAGTAACGTTGGACAACCAGTTTCCATCGAATTTTCATGCCTGGCGCGTCTCGGCCGACGACGCCGGCGCGGACTTCCACCAAGTCGCCCGGCCCGATGACGGCGATTGGACATCCGCCGTCCTGACCGCGATCGACGACAATACCTCGGTCGTGGCCTTGCCGCCCTGCCATTGGACCGACGGCAGCGCCCTCGACCTCGGTGTGATCGGCGAGAGGTGCCGGGCCGTCGGCGCCGCCTTCGTGATCGACGCGACCCAGGCCGCCGGGGCCGCCCCCATTGACGTGAATAGGTTGCAGCCGGATTTCCTCGTCTCCTCCGCCTATAAATGGCTGTTATGTCCCTACACCTTGGCCTTTCTGTACGCCGCACCGCACCGGCAGTCGGGACGGCCCATCGAATTCCATGAATGGGCGGTTTCGGGCATGGAAAACCGGTCCAGCGACCGCGATCCGACCGCGACGGCCATCGGCGCGCGGCGCTACGACATGGGTGAGCGCAACAATCCGATCAACCTGTTGATGGCGGCCACCGCCCTGCAACAACTCATCGAATGGACGCCCGCAGAGGTCGCCGAAACGATCAAACCGCTGACCGACCGGGTCGCCGCCGCGGCGCGCGACCGCGGCTATGCCGTGCCGCCGGACGCGCATCGGGTGGCGCACTATATCGGCATGCGCATGCCAAATGGCCTGCCCGACCGCGCGGACGAGCGGTTGGCGGAAAAGAACGTCCATATTAGCCTGCGCGGCGATTCCCTGCGGGTCAGCCCCCATATCTTCAATACCGCCGAGGAGATCGACCGGCTCTTCACCGAGTTGGACCGGATCACCTGAGCCGATCTATCCTGACGCGGCGACTCCGCCGTGCGCGCGCATATCCTTAGGTTCATCCCCGTCAACCCAACGCGGCCGTAGCCGTCACCGGTTCGACGCGATGAAACCGCCCCGCTATTGTTCGGGAAAGCACCAAAAGAGGACAGAACCGTGGCCTTCGAAGACAGGATCAAAGAACACGAAGAACGCACGAAACGCGCGACAGCCATGGGCGGCCCCGACAAGCTGGACCGCCGCCGCGACAACGGGCTGCTGAACGCGCGCGAACGGGTCGACTACCTGTTCGACGCCGGCAGCTTCCGGGAATCCGGCCTCTACGGCGTCTCCTACCTTCCCGATATGCGCGACCAGACACCGACCGACGGCAAGGTGACCGGGTTCGGCAATGTCGACAGCCGCAAGGTCGGGGTGGTGGCCTATGACTTCACGGTCAAGGGATCGTCGAGCAGCTACACCAACAACCGCAAGATGTCGCATATAAAGGAGATGGGCACGAAGCGCGGCTTTCCCGTGGTGTTCATGACCGAATCCACCGGCGTCCGCATGCCGGACGTGATGGGCGAAGGCATGGGCTTCACCGACGAAGGCCGCCGCTTCATGCGCACCCGGACCGCGCCCTGGGTCTGCGCCCAGCTCGGCCCGTGTTTCGGCTCGGCGGCGTGGCACGCCGTCTGTTCGGACTTCAACGTGATGCGCAAAGGCTCGGTGATGGCGGTGACCAGTCCCCGGATGGTGTCGCGCGCCGTCGGCCAGGAAATCTCCGGCGAAGACCTCGGCGGCTGGCGGGTCCATGCGGATCACACGGGGTTCGCCGACGTCGTGGTCGACACCGACGAGGAAGCGATCGACACGGTCAAGAAATTCCTGAGCTACATGCCGAGCCACCAGAACGAAGCGCCGCCGGTCATGCCCGTCCCGGACGGATCGGACGAGGCCGGTAAGACCATCCTCGACCTGTTCCCGGAATCGCCGACGAAGGTCTACGACGTGCGCAAGATCATCCAGGCCTTCGTGGACAAGGACAGCTTCTTCGAGATCAAGGCGCGGTATGGCCGCAGCATGTGCACGGCGCTGGCCCGCATCGACGGCAAGAGCGTCGGGCTGATCGCCAACAACCCGCAGTTCAAGGGCGGCGCCATGGATGCGCAGGCCTGCACCAAGGCGACGAGTTTTCTGGTGCTCTGTGATTCGTACAACATTCCAATCGTCTTCCTGCAGGACCAGCCGGGCTTCCTGATCGGCCCGGACGCCGAGAAACAGGGCATCATCGGCAAGATCATCAACTGGATGAACGCGATGCTGCAGACCACGGTGCCGAAGGTCACGATCATCATGCGCAAGAGTTACGGCCGCGGCTTCATCAACATGGGGGCCGCGAACACGGTCGAAGAGATTGCCGCCTGGTGGAGCGCGGAGGTCAGTTTCATGGACCCGCGCTCGGCGGTCGCCGTGGTGCACGGTATCGAGGAAGAAGACGATCCCGAACGCTACCAGGAACTCCTGAAGGAAATGGCGCGCGACGGCGGCGCCTACGATCTCGCCGCGGTGTATGGCGTCAAGGAAGTCCTGGATCCGCGGGAGACGCGGGCCTATCTCATCGACATGCTGGACATCCACCGGTCCCGTCTCAGCAACGGGATCGGCGAGCACAAGCTGGAGGCATGGCCCACCAGTTACGTGTAGAGTGCCCCCGCGCCAATAACCTCATTGCGGAATTCCGGGCATGACACAGCATGCGATCGCCAATCTCCTCGCGGACCTGCCCGACCATCTCTCCGAGGAACGGTTCGAAACGCTCGTCCAATCCGGCAACACCAAGCTCGAACGGATCATATCGACCGGACACAGCACCGACCCCGGCGACTGGTACGATCAGGCGCAGGCCGAGTGGGTAATGGTGGTCAAGGGCCGCGCCGGGCTTCGGTTCGAGGACGAGCCGGACACACGCATTCTTGAACCCGGCGACCATCTATTGATCCCGCCGCATGCCCGCCATCGCGTAGAATGGACCAGCGCGGACGAGCCGACCGTTTGGCTCGCCCTTCATCTCCCCGGGAAAACCACGGAGCCATCGACCGAATGACCGCCGCGACCCGATCTCTACGCCGACTCGCCGGAGCGGCCCTGTGTATTGTCGCCGCCGGCGGGCTGTCGATCGCCCCCGTTCAAGCGCGCAATGAGCTCGTTATCGGCATCAGCCAATTTCCCGACAACTTCAATCCCAAGATCAACTCGATGGCGGCCAAGTCGTACATCCTGGCCCTGGCCCGCCGGCCGGTCACGACCTTCGACGCGGACTGGAACCTGATCTGCATGCTGTGCACCGAACTGCCGAGCAAGGAGAAGGGTACCGCACGTTTTGAGAAGACCAAGGACGGCAAGGACGGCGTCGCCGTAACCTACACGCTGCGCCCGGACGCGCGCTGGGGTGACGGCACGCCGATCACCACCAAGGACGTGGTCTTGAGTTGGCAGATCGGCAAGCATCCGATGAGCGGCGTCAGCAACGCCGAGTTCTATCGCCGGATCGACCGCATCGACGTGAAGGACGACCACACCTTCACGCTGCACAAGAACAAGCGGACCTGCACCTACGCCAACGCCAACGACTTCCACATCGTCCCCGCGCATCTGGAAAAACCGAAGTTCAAGAATCCCAGCACCTACAACCGGCGCAGCGCCTACGAATCGGATACGACCAATCCGGGGCTCTGGTTCGGCCCCTACCGGGTCGCCAAGGTCGAGGCGGGCTCGCATGTGGTGCTGGAGCGCAACCCCACCTGGTGGGGCCGCAAACCGGCCTTCGACCGGGTCGTCGTCAAGGCGATCGAAAACACCTCGGCCATGACCGCCAACCTGCTCGCCGGGGGCATCGACTATATCGCCGGTGAAGTCGGCATGACGCTGGACCAGGCCATGGCGTTGGAAGACCGCCACGGCGACCGGTTCAACTTCGTCTTCAAGCCGAGCCTCGTCTACGAACATATCGACGTGAACCTGGACAATCCCGTCCTGGCCGACCGCCGCGTCCGGCAGGCCTTGCTCTATGCCATCGACCGCAAGGCGATCAGCACGCAACTGTTCGACGGCTACCAGCCGGTCGCCACCAGTTCGATCAACCCGCTCGACCGCGTCTACAGCGCGGACACGCCGCGCTACCCGCTCGACCGCGAGAAAGCCTCGGCGCTGCTAGACGACGCCGGGTGGCGGCTGCGCGACGACGGCATCCGCTACAACGACAAGGGCAAGCGGCTGCAGCTCATGATCATGACGACGGCCGGCAACAAGACGCGGGAACTCGTCCAACAGGTCCTGCAGAGCAATTGGCGGCAGGTCGGCATCGACATGCGCATCCGGAACGAGCCGGCCCGCGTCTTCTTCGGCGAAACGGTGCGGCGGCGGAAATTCTCCGGGCTGGCGATGTACGCGTGGCTGTCGTCGCCGCAAAACGTGCCGCGCGGACAACTCCATTCGGAAGAAATCCCCAGCGCCGAGGGCGGATGGTCGGGACAGAACTACCCGGGCCTGCGCAGCCCGGCCTTCGACGCGGTTCTAGACAGCCTCGAAACCGAGTGCGACCCGGAAAAGAACATGCGGCTCTGGCACGACCTGCAAAAGCTCTACATGGAGGAACTGCCGGCCTTGCCGCTGTATTTCCGCGCCCAGCCCCACATCATGCCGACATGGCTGAAAGGGGTGAACCCGACCGGCCATCAATATCCGGCGAGCCTGTGGATCGAGGAATGGACGGCGAAGAAGTGAGGCGGGCGCCGGCCACGCGTCACTCGCGCGGCTCCTCCGTGGCCTTGGTTTGGTATTGCGGGGCCGCCAAGCCCATGGAGACGTAAATCTGCGTCAACGCCTCGACGCCGAAATCGGCCGGCTCGATCCAATCCTTCGGAACGAAGATCAGGCCGCCGCCGAACGGGATCGGCGCCGTCGGAACCAGAATCCCGCAATAGGATTTGTCCTTGAGGTGAATGAGTTCGGACGTGGGCATCAGGGCAAGCACGGCGGCGCCCGCGTCACCGCCGAAAAAGCACCATACCGGACTCATCGACTTTAGATCGACTTCCTCCCGGCGCTCCAACATGGCGATGAAGCTATTGGAGAGGCTATACATGCTGCCGATCAGCGGGACGCGACCGACCGTGTTGTCGAGAAAGGCCTTGAACCGTCCGCGCAAGGTCGACATGACGACCAGTCCGACCAGATAGAAGAGCAGCAGCAGAGCGACGACGCCGACGCCGTAAGCGATCGTCTCGTTGCGCAGGATGGTGACGCCGAGCCGGGAAAGGAACTGCCCGAACACGCTGCCCGGGCCGAGATAGTCCCGGATGAAATCCGCTAGCCAAACGACCACGATCGCGGTTAGGAGGATCGGAAGAACGGCGAGAAAACCCGCCATTATCCGCTGCGCGAATGACCTTAAGAGTCTGTACATCAAACGACCTTCCATCGAACGGACGCGGGCGGCGCAATCGCCTTAAAGACGGGCGACCTTACGGCGAAATTCATGGTTGGTCCCGCGAATTCGCACGGCACGTTGTCCCGCCCAAGCCAAGCGTGCCTAGAAGAGAAACGTCCGACCGGGCACAACAATCCCATAATTCCGAAAATAGGGACCCGGTATCAGAAAAATAAGCGTCCGGGCGGTCAAACGGCCCACTTCCGTGGCTTCGTCAATGTGCCGGTCTTGCGCGCAATATCGAGAAATCGGGCGACCGCGGGGGATGCATCATCTTGCCGCCACGCGACGCCGAATTCGATATGGCGCGATGCGGGTCGCGTTTTGAGATTGCGGAACACGACCCCCGGCGGCCTGAAATGCCGCAGTGATGCCGCGCCGACCGCGACGCCGATCCCCGCCGCGACGAGGCTTACCATCGTGTGAAGATGCTGCACCTCTTCGACAACTTTCGGGGCAAACCCGGCTTCCGCGAAGGCAGAGGATACGTGCGCGTGAAGGCCGGTCCCCCAACGCGGCGGGATGAAGACGAAGGGCTCGTCCCGCAGGTCGGCGATACCCACAACCTTTCGCGTCGCCAGGCGATGTTCTTCGGGCACGGCGACGATCAATGGCTCCTTGTGGAAAATCTGCTGCACCACCCCTTTCGCGGATGCCATCGGCGCAAGGAAGAGCGCCACGTCGATTTCCTTGACCCGCAGCGCCTCCGGCTGGTCCGGCGTCGTGATTTCGGCAAACCGCAAGCCCACCTCGGGATGCCGGTCCCGGAAGATTCGCAGGATTCGCGGCAAAACATCATAGGTCGCCGTCGGAAAAAACCCGATCGTGATCCGACCGCTCAATCCTCTCGCGACCGCTTGCGCCACCGCCACGCTGTCGTCCAACTGGGACAGCAGAAGTTCGGCGCGACCAAGAAAAACCTCGCCGGCGCGAGTCAGCTCGACGCGATGCCGGTCGCGCAAGAACAACGGCGTCCCGATTTCCTCTTCCAGCTTTCGGATGGCCTCGCTCAACGGCGGTTGCGAGATATGCAGTTGTGCCGCGGCGCGGCGGAAACTGCGTTCTTTCGCAACCGCAATGAACCGCTCGAGTTGGCGAATGTCGGGCACCGCAGCCTCCTATCTACGCACTTGCTTAGTGATAGGGTTTTCATATCACGATAGCAAAGAAAAACGTATTTGCCATATCACCCGCCGCTCCCTACCGTGATCGAAAACCGATTACCGGAGCGGCACCAACAGTAACGGCGTGCCAATTGGGAGGACGAACCATGAGCCATGTCGCCAAGCCCGACCAGTCCAAGCGCTACGACCAAATCGCCGTGCATCCGCAAGCGGGCACCTTGGGGGCGGAGATCGTCGGCGTCGACCTGTCGAAACCGCTGGAGGATGCGGTCTTCGCGGAGATCGAACAGGCCTTCCACGAAAATCTGGTCATCGTCCTGCGCAATCAAACGATCGAACCGGGCGACCTGGTCGCCTTCACGGAGCGCTTCGGCGCGGTCGAACCCCATCCGCTCGGCTCGCGGCGCGGGCTGGAAAGTCAGCCCGAAGTCATGATCCTCGAGAACAAGCCGGGGAAGCTCGGACCGCGTAACGATTTCTGGCATTCGGATATTTCCTTCGGCGACCAACCACCACTGGGATCGATCCTGTACTCGATCAAGATCACCGAAGGCCGCGGCGACACCATGTTCTGCAACATGTATGACGCCTACGAGGGTTTGTCCGACGGCCTGCGCACGATGCTGGACGGCATGACAGCCCTGCACTCCGCCGAAAAGCTCGTGCGGGAGGTGCCGAACCGGCTGTCGGTGGACATCGCGCCGGCGGCGGTCGAGCACCCGGTCGTGCGCACCCATGTCGGCACCGGGCGCAAGGCCCTCTATGTCAATCCGCATTACACGCTGAGCTTCAAGGGCTGGACGCCCGAGGAAAGCCAACCGCTGCTCGACATGCTGACCGCCCGGGCCACCCGCCCGGAAAACGTCTATCGGCACAAATGGCAGGTTGGCGATGTCCTGATGTGGGATAACCGATGCACCATGCACTACGCCGTGCGCGACTACGACGATACGATGCCGCGGCTGATGCATCGCACGACGGCCGCCGGCGACATTCCCCATTAACGGTGTTCGCAGCGGCGAGGAGGCCTGAAACATGACGATATCAATTGTCCCGTTGACCGATGCGCTGGGGGC
Source organism: Alphaproteobacteria bacterium (assembly GCA_965228425.1). Taxonomy (GTDB): domain Bacteria; phylum Pseudomonadota; class Alphaproteobacteria; order UBA8366; family UBA8366; genus JAJFJD01. Next base: position 4,655,496 of record OZ245815.1, read on the forward strand.
GGAAATTCAGGGCATCGATCTGGCTCAACCGCTGGACGACCGGACATTCGCCCGGATCGAGGACGCCTTCCATGCCCACTCGGTCTTGCTGTTTCGCGACCAATCGCTCTCGCCGGACCAGCAAGTAGCGTTCTCGCGGCGCTTCGGCGATCTCGAAACCCATGTCTTGGATCAATACAACCATCCCGACTTTCCGGAGATCCTGATCGTCTCGAATGTCATGGATGGCGACCGCCACGTGGGAATCTACGACGCCGGGAAGTATTGGCACACCGACCTTTCCTACATGGAGGTGCCGAGCCGCGGCTCGATGCTACACGCAATCGAAGTGCCAGTGGAAAACGGCGAACCGTTGGGCGATACGCTGTTCACCAGCACCACGGCCGCCTATGACGCACTGACAGACGACCTGAAAGAGCAGATCGAGTCCCTCGAAGCGGTTTACAGCCTCGGGCATCGGTTCTCCCGCCTCGTCGCGGACGGCGACGCGGACGCGGCGATGACGGAAGCGCAGCTTGAACGAGCACCGGAGGTGACCCACCGCATCGTGCAGACCCACCCCATCACCGGCCGGCGCGTCCTCTATGTCAACGAGGGTCAGACGGCCCGGCTGCTCGGCATGTCCGATGGGGAAAGCCGTGCGCTGCTCGACACGCTTTTCGCCCATATCGCGCGGCCGGCCTACACCTATCGTCACAAATGGCGAAAGGGCGACGTCGTCATGTGGGACAACATCCCGACGCAGCATTTGGCGATTCAGGACTATGCCCTGCCGCAGCGGCGTTACATGCACCGCACGACGCTGCGGGGCACCGCGCTGGCATAACGCCACTCCCAAACAGGATGAAAAAGATCGAGGCCATGGAAAGCGCATCGCAAACCCTTGCCCGGCATGTCGTGCGGACGACCTATGACGACCTGCCGGCACCCGCCATCGACGCCGCGAAATGGTTCCTGCTGGACACGGTCGGGGTCGCCTGGGCGGGAACCGGAGCACCCGGCGCCGACGCTTTGCGGCGGACGGTGCTTGCCGACCACGCCGCCGGCGACTGCACGGAACTCGCCTCGGACCATCGGCTACCGCCGACGTCGGCCGCGCTGTTGAACGGCATGTATGCGGGCGCGTTGGATTTCGACGGGGTGTATGAAAAGGGATCGGTCCATCCCGACATCGTCACACTGCCCGCCGCCCTCGCCATTGCGGAACAACAACATGCCAGCGGACGCGACCTGTTGACGGCACTGACCCTCGGCAACGACATCTCGTGCCGGTCCGGCGGGGCGATGACCGGCAACCGGGGATGGTTCAATACGGCGACGCATGGCGTGTTCGGCGGCGCGGCGGCGGCCGCGAAGCTCCTGCGGTTGGATGCGGATCAAACCGCGGACGCGCTGGGACTTGCGTTCAGTCAGGCTGCGGGATCGCAACAGGCGCTCGTCGAAAAAAGCCTCGTCAAGCGCATGCTGTCCGGCATGGCCGCCCGCGCCGCGGTCTTCGCCGCGCTCGCCGCCCAGCAGGGCGTATCCGCACCGAAAGAAGTGTTCGAAGGGACGTTCGGATTCCATACCCTATACGGCGACGGCGATAGCGGCGCGTTGCTCGAGCGGCTCGGCGAGCGGTACGAGAATGCCGACACGGTGACCAAGAAATATCCAAGCTGCACCGCCAACCACGTCGCGATCGAGGCGGCGCTTACGTTGCGCGACGCGCATGGTCTCACCGCGGACGACATCGACGGGGCAACCGTGACGATCTCACCCTTCATGGACGGCCTGGTCGGCGGCCCGTTCGACCCGGCCGACAACCCGCAGGTCGCGGCGCAATTCTCGGTCCAGTATTCGGTCGCCTGCGCGATCGTGCGCGGGCGGCTGGGTATCGCGGAAATCCAGGAAGACATCATTGCCGACCCGTCGATCAATGCCCTGGCAGAAAAGATATCGGTGCGCGTGAACCAGGACTGGCCCGGTAAGTTCGCGCCCTGCGACCTGCAGATCCGCACGGCCGACGGGCGGGACCTGAACCATCACGCGGCGCACACGCCGGGAAGCCCGGAGAATCCCATGAGCCTGGGCGACCTGAAGGATAAGTTCCGCGACTGCACGGCATCGGGCATCCGTCCGTTGTCGGATGCGCAATGCGACCGTGCAATCGAGACGATCCTGAATATCGAAGGCGCCGCCGATATCAGCGGCGTCTTCGCATTCCAGCAGCTTTAGACGACATCAGCCCGCGCCGAAGCGTCACCGCATCTTGGCGACCATCTCCGCAGCGGCGACCCCAAGGATGCGGTAGTCGACCGACAGCGTCACCAGATCGAAGCCCGACTTCAGCATCTTCTTGGCGTATTCGGACGAGGCGCAATGGATGCCCGCATTCACGCCATGCTTCTTGGCTTGGCGCAGGATGCGCTTGATCTCTTTCACGACGACCGGATCGGTTTGGTCCAGCTTCGGAATCTTGCCGAGCGCCAAACCCAGGTCCGACGGTCCGACATAGACGGCGTCCAGCCCCGGTACCGACAGGATGTCGTCGAGATTGGCGAGGCCGTCTTCGGTCTCGATCATGCCGATCGCCAGGACGGTCGCGTTCGCCTTCGCCGCGTAATCGTCGCCGCCGTACATCGAGGCGCGCGCCGGTCCGAAACTGCGCTGTCCCTTCGGCGGATACCGGCAGGCAGCGACCAGACGCTCCGCGTCTTCCTTGTTGTTGATCATCGGGCAGATAATGCCGTAGCAGCCAGCGTCCAGCATCTTCATGATGATGCCTTCTTCCAGCCAGGGCACGCGCGCCATCGGCGTCGCCTTGGTCGTACTGATCGCCTGGAGCATGGGGACCGCGGTGTCGTAGTGGACGATGCCGTGCTGCAGATCGACGGTAACCGAATCGAATCCCTGATGGGCCATCACCTCGGCCGCGAAACTGCTGGGAATCGAGCACCAGCCGTTGACGACCCCTTTCTTGCCCCGCCACATCCGGCGGACATTGTTTGCACGCATGAATTCCTCCCTGAAACTGATTAAGTGTTGTTCTCCGAATCCCGGTCGCTACGGTAGATCGAGAACGTCCGGGTTGATGACCATGTCGAGATTCAAATTCCCATCGATCGCGTCCAGCACATTCTGGACACAGACCATCCCCATCCGCAACGACGCTTCCTTGCTCGACCCGCCCATATGCGGCGCGCACAAGACATTGTCGAAGGCGAAAAGCGGATGGTCGGGCGCCGGTGGCTCCACCGCGAATACGTCGAGCCCGACACCGAACAAACGGCCGGCCGTCAACGCATCCAACAGCGCAGCCTCGTCCACGAGGCCCCCGCGCGCGCAATTGACGACGATCGCCGTATCCTTCATCGCGGCCAGTTCATCGGCGCCGATCATGCCGACGGTTTCCTCGTTCTTCGGCACGTGAACGGTCAGATAGTCCACCTCACCCAGAACCGACCGGTAGTCGGCGACCGGCGTGCACCCGGCGTCACGGATGATTTGTTGGTCGATATACGGATCGCAGACCAGGACGTTCATCTCGAATGCCTTGCAACGCGCGGCGACCCGGCGGCCGATCCGGCCGAACCCGATGATCAACAGCGTCTTCTGCCACAGCTCGATCATGTTGGCCTGGAACTTGAAGGTCCAATCGTCGCCGCGCACGGCCCGGTCGTGATCCCGTCCGCGCTTGGCGAGTTCGAGCATCATGTAGATCGCAAGCTCGGCGACGTTGACCGCATTTGCCTCGCCGACGACGGTGAGCGGCACGCCGCATTCATTCAGCGCCTCCAGGTCGACATTGTCGTAGCCGACGCCGTAGCGCGACACCACTTTCAGGTCCGGCGCGGACCGGATCATGCCGCCGGTCACGAAAGCGGCGCGCAACGCGACACCGGATGTTCCCGGAAACGCGGCAAGCAGCGACTCCTCGGAAACATCCGTTATGTGTTCCACCGAAATGTCGTCGCGCGCGGTGAAAAGATCGAGCGCCGACGGCGGCAGTTCGCCGATGACAAGGACCTTGTGCTGATTTTTCGTCATGCAAACTCCGCGGCCGCTTCGCCTGGGCCATCGCTCGTGCGGGCGTCATGTCCAGCGAAGGGAAACCGGAAGGAGACGATCCGTCGTGAAAACCAAGGTGCGGCCTTGCGCCGCTGCCAAATTCCATAGCAGGATACGCGGCGGCTATGCAAACGCCCGCATCGATTTTGTAATCGCGTCGACCAAATCAAAACACCATCTTCAATGATCCGAAAGGACGGCACCAATGACCGAAACGCCCCTGGACACCGCGCTGCTCGACACGTTGCGCAAGTACGACACCCCGACGATCTGCAACGGGCTCGAAATCGTAGCACCGGAGCGCCGCGCGACCGGTTTCACGACGTCGCAGATGGTGTCCTGCAATCCGTCGCTGCCGCCGATCGTCGGTTATGCGCGCACCTGTCTAATCCGCGCCGTCGACGCACCGACCATGTCCCCGCAAGAGACCAAGGACAAGCGGCTTGGGTATTACGAATACGTGGCGTCGGGCGACGGACCGACGATTCCGGTGATCCAGGATATCGATCCGGTCCCCGGCTTCGGCGCGTTCTGGGGCGAAGTACAGACCAACGTGCATAAGGCGCTCGGTTGCCCCGGCGCGGTGACCAACGGGTCGATCCGCGATCTCGACGCGCTCGCCGAAGGATTCCACTTGATCGGCGGCGAAGTCGGGCCGAGCCATGCGCATGTACATGTCGTCGAGTTCGGCACGCATGTGAATCTGTTCGGCATGGCAGTGAAACACGGCGACCTGATCCATGCGGATCATCACGGCGCGGTCGTCATCCCGCATGCGGTGGCCAACGACCTGCCGGCCGCGATCACGGTGATCGAGAAAAAGGAAAGCTTCATCCTCGAGGCCGCCCGCAGCGGAAACTTCACCGTCGATGCGTTGCGCAAGGCGATGGCGGACGGCGAGGACATCCACTAAGGACGAAGCGCCCGGACCGACGGATCAATCCAGCAGCTTGTTGGGCAGCCACATGGCGATGTCCGGAAAGGCCATCACCGCGGCGAGCCCGATGAGTTGCAGGATCACGAACGGGATGATACCGCGATAGACCTGGATCATCCTGAGCCCGGCCGGCGCAACCCCCTTCATATAGAACAAGGCGAATCCGAAGGGTGGCGTCAGGAAGGACGTCTGTAGATTGACCGCAAGCAGGATCGCGAACCAATACACGATATCCTTCTTCATGACGTGATCTCCGAAGTCCAGCAACTCGATGATCGGCGTGAACACCGGCAGGACGATCAACGTGATTTCGATCCAGTCGAAGAAGAACCCGAGGATGAAGACCAACAGCATCAGGGCGAACAGGATGCCCCAGGAACCCAGTTCCGCGGCCTCCACCGTGCCGATCACCACGTCGTCCCCGCCGAGCGCCCGGAAGACGTAGGAGAAAGCGGTCGCGCACAGGAAGATCATGAACAGCATGCCGCCAGTCAGCGCGCTGCGCTCGACGACATCCTTCAGGACCGGCAGCGTCAGTTTGCGGCGTATCAGCGCGAGCACCGTCGCCCCCGCCGCCCCAACGCCGGCTGCCTCGGTCGGTGTCGCCCAGCCGAACAGGATCGAGCCCAGCACCAGGAAGATCAAAAAGACCGGCGGGATGAAACTGCGCACGACGAGCAACAGGAGTTGTCCCACCGAATCCGGCCCGACATCGCTCGCCAACGGCGGCGCGATACTAGGTTTGATACGGCTGACCGTGAAGATGTAAACGAAATACATCCCCGACAGCATCAGGCCCGGCAACAGCGCCGCAACGAACAGATTGCCGACCGACCGGGCCAGCAGGTCGGCCATCACCACCAGCATGATGCTGGGCGGAATCAAGATACCCAATGTGCCGGACGCAGCGATCGTGCCGCTGGACAATTCGTTGCTATACTTCTGCCGCATCATCACCGGCAGCGCCAGCAGGGTCATCATGACGACCGACGCCCCAATGATCCCGGTCGTCGCGGCCATAATCGTGCCCATCACCGTCACCGACAGCGCGAGCCCACCGGGGACCCGACGCAACAACACCTGCAGGCAGTGCAACAGGTCGGTCGCCACGCCGCTTTTTTCCAGCATGGTGCCCATGAAGATGAACATCGGAATCGCGGTGAGGATTAAGTTCTCGGCAATGCCGCCCCAGATGCGCGGCAACAGATTGAAAAGCTGCAACGGCACGAACACGTCGTAGGCCATGCCCAACGCGGCGAATCCCAACGCCACGCCGCCGAGCACGAAGGCGACGGGATACCCGCTGAACAGCAGGATGCCCAACGCGCCGAACATGAGAACCGGCAGAAGGTCGACGATGTCCATCAGCCGTCCCCGCGGGCGGGGCCGGATGCGCCAGGCCGAACCGCCGCCATGTCGGCTTCGTCGAGAGGTTGCGCCTCTTCCTGCTCGACCGCGCTGACCCGCTCACGCAGATCCGGCGGACCGAACAATTCGACGATCTTTCGGAGCAGAACCGCAACGCCCGACAGGAACAGCAATCCGAATCCGATCGGAATAGCGGACTTGATGATCCAACGATGGCTGAGACCGGTCGCCGAGGAAGACGCTTCGTTCTGGATGAAAGAGCGGTGCGTGAAATCGATGCCGTAATAGATGATCACGACGCAATAGGGCAGCAAAAATAGCAAAATGCCCAACAACTCAAGCCACCACTTCGTGCGCTCGCTCAACATGTTCCGCACGAGATCGATACGAACATGTGCATTGGCGAGATAGGCAAAGCCGAGACAAAAAGCAAACAAGATGGTGTGCAGGTGCCATTCGAACTCCTGCAGCTTGGTCGAGCCCAGGACGAAGAAGCGGCGGGTCACCACGTCGAATATCGTAACGACGATCAGCAAGGCCCCTGCCCACGCCGCCGTCTTGCCGATGCGCGTGATCCAGCGATCGAGAAAATCGCTGAGGAGGACGAGATGTTTCATAAGAATGCCCGCAAACCGCGCTTGGGCGAAAGGCGACGGGATCCGATGTCGGACCCCGTCGTTCTTTCGGTTATCGGCTTACGGTTCTTTCTTTACCGAACTCAGAGATAGCCTAGCTCTTTCCATACCTGGTATTCGCCGCGGAACTTCGTGAACGACGCCCAGACTTTCTTGAAGTCGGCATTGCTCGCGCTAAGCTCGCCGACGACTTCTTTCCAGGCCTTCTCCAGCTCAGCCAGGACTTCGGGCGGCCACCGATGGATCGTGACGCCCTTGCTCTTCAACTCGGTAAGCGCCTTGCCTTGGATCGCCTCACCTTCGGCAAGACCTTCGCGGATGTTGTCGCCACACGCGACTTCAAGCTGCGCCTTCTGAGTTTTCGAGAGTTCTTTCCACTTCTTGTCGCTGATCATTAGGTCGAACAGCGTCGCCTGCTGATGCCAGCCCGGGAAATAGTAGTGCTTGGCGATTTGATAGAAACCAAGCTTCAAGTCGATTGCCGGCATCGAAAATTCGGTCGCATCGATCGAACCGCGCTCCAGCGCCGGATAAATGTCGCCGCCGGCGATCAACTGGGTCGAGACGCCGACTTTCTGCATGACCTTCGCGCCAAGACCAAAGAAGCGAATCTTCAATCCCTTGAGGTCCGCAACCGATTTGATTTCCTTGCGGAACCAGCCGGATGCCTCCGGTGCAATGACGCCGCACATGATAGAATGGATATTGTGCTTGGCGTAGATATCCTTCATCAGCTTCTTGCCGCCGCCATAATAGTACCAGGCAAGATACTCCCCGGCGCGCGGACCGAACGGCACGGCGGAGAACATCGCTAAGGCGGGTTCCTTGCCGAACCAATAGCCCGGCGTGGACCACGCGGCATCCAGCGATCCGGACGAGATCGCGTCGAACATCTCCAGCGGCGGCACCAAAGCCTTCGGCTCGAAGAATTTCAGTTGAACGCTGCCGCCGGAAATGAGCTGCACTTTTTTCGACAGGCTTTTGCCCAGGCTGCCGAGCTGCACCAGCTTTCCGGGGAAGGCGCTGCCCATGTTGAGGCGAACCTTCTTGTCTTCCGCGCTCACCGCGGTCGCCCCGATGCCAAGTGCGACCGTGCCGGCCACGGCCCCGACGGCCAATGATTTGAGGATGGCATGCTTCATGATCGTTTTCTCCCTGGTAACCATACATTTGTTTTGTTTGATCGATCTTTGCCTGTCTTTGCGCGACATTACCATAGGCTGTTTCCTGCGGCGGATTACGCAGCCAGGGTGCCCTATCCGACCATCGCGCCCCGGCGACGGGACCGTTCATCCACCTTCGAGAACGACCGCTTGTGCGTCGGCCAAGGCTTCCTCTGGTTCACGCCCCGCATCTATCCGATGCCAATCGCGAACCGGATCGACCGTCGCCCGTTGCTGCTTGCCGACCGAGGCCGTCGCATCCGACACGTCGGCCGTTCGCGCCGTCAATCGCCGCTCCTGTTCCTCCGCCGCAATGTCGAGCCAGAGCCCTTGGAACCGAACACCTGCCTCGGCGGCAACATCGGCAATTGCTTGCCGTTCGGCATCGCGGCCGAACACGGCATCCGCCACCGCCGCAAATCCCGTCGCCAGCGCCGAGCGGCAGCCGTCGTCGAGGCGCGCATAGACCGCGTCGCTCTGGTCCTGAGTGTAGGCCTCCGCCGGCAAGGTCTCAAAAACATCAATCCCCGCGAGCTGCTTGCGCAGGACATCCGACCGCAGGATCACCGCGCCCGGCGAACGGCCGAAAGCCGGTGCAAGCGCAGCGGCCAACGTGCTCTTGCCGCTGCCCGACAGGCCGCCGACGGCGACCAGCCGTGGCGGCACAGGGGCGCGCAACCCGACTGCCAATTGGAAGTATTCGCGGGCCTCGTCGAATTGATCGGCCGCCGCACCGACATGCGCTCGCACCGCCGCGCGAACCGACATATACAGCGGCAGAAGCGCCAGGCAGGCATAGTCGGCCGTGCGCGCCAAATATCGGTTCAATACCCTGTTGGCCGCCCAGCGCAGTCCACGATGCTCCAGATCCATCAGCAGGAACGCTAGGTCGTAGGCCACGTCGATCGTGGCCAGCCGTTCACTGAACTCCAAACAATCGAACAGGGTCGGCACGCCATCGACCAGGCAGATGTTCCGCAGATGCAGGTCACCGTGACACCGGCGCACGAACCCGCCGCCGGCGCGCTGCCGCAACAACTCCCGATGCGTTTCGATTTCCGCCGTACACGACGCGTCCAGCCGGCCAACCGCGGCGGCGGAAAATGCGGACGGACTCAACCGGCGCAAGTTGGCCGTATTGCCGCGGACCACATCACACATCTCCGCCGGAAGATCGACGTCGGCCGCGACGTCGGCCGACGCGTGAAATCGCGCGATCTCATCCGCCAGCGACTCCATGAGCGGTACCGTCAAAGTACCGGTTTCCGCGAGACGGTCGAATAACGTCGCCTGATCGAACCGGTCCATGATCACGACCCAATCGAGCACGCGCCCATCACCGCCGATCATCAGCCCGCCGCCGGCGCTTTCGGTTATCGGCGCGACCGAACGGTAGAGCGTGGGGGCGGTTCGGCGATTCAGCCGTAGTTCCGCCTCGCAGACGGCTCGCCGCTTGGCAATGGTGGAAAAATCCATATACGGGAATTTGACGGCGCGCTTGAGCTTGATCGCGCAATCACCGGCAAGAAAGACATAGGCGCCATGCGTCCGGATCGTCTCGACCGGACCGCCGCCATAGCTCGCCGGATCGGAGAGGCAATCTATGACCCGCTGTTGATCACCGGCGAAATCGCCCAAGCGAAACTCCTTGTCGATGAATTGCCCGCAACCGCATTCGTCTAACCCGCTAAAAGCTGACACTGGTGTCGTTACCGCATCCCGGCATTGAGGCACATCAATGCGTGCGCGGAACGACGATCCTATAAAGCATCGAATTACGGATGCCGGCGCGTGCAACGGCGCGCAAGGTGAAACGAAGGCCAAGGAGTAATCTTCCGCTGCACAAAATTCTAGCCCGGAGGAACAGTGTTCCGGGAACTGAGGGCGAACCTCTCAAAGTTGCGGAGCCGGCTTCGTAAATCCCATGAACGCATCCCTCTTTGTGTTCGAGCTTTCCCCCAAGCGCCGCCGGACCTTTACGGCGGCGCATTTTTAACGGTGAAGCTGCACGGGCGCTCAACTATCTCGACCTATGCAGGAACACCATTCTGATAGTCGACGGAGATGCCTGCCCAAATGTCGCGCTTATCCGTGTGCAAAGTGATTAATCTTTTTCCAACAAGCGATTAATCGCACCCTTTTGGGCACGATTTGGCAATTCCGGGCGGTCAGACGTTGTGAGTCTCACAAAGCACCGCTAACATTCTCTTCGATGGAAGCGATGGCAGTCGGATTTGGCCCAGCTTCCGCGAACGTCTGACAGGGAGAGTTCTATGAAAAGCCTAAAATTGACGGCTGTTGCCGCCGCGTTGGTAATCGCGCAACAGGCCGCCCCCGCGCTGGCCGCGGACGGGCCGACGCTGAAAACCGTGAAAGAGCGAGGACAATTGGTTTGCGGCGTGCATCAGGGCCGCTATGGATTTGCCATTGCAGACAGTAAGGGCAAATGGGTCGGCCTCGACGTCGACTTCTGCCGCGCGGTTGCCGCGGCCGTACTGGGTGATTCCGAAAAAGTGAAATACATCCCGCTCGGCAGTGTCCAGCGCTTCCCGGCGTTGCAGTCCGGCGAAGTGGACATGCTGTCCCGCACGACGACGGTGACGCTGACCCGCGACGCCGCCCTCGGATTCAACTTCGGTCCGCCGACCTTCTATACGGGCACCGGCTTCATGGTGCGCAAGGACATCAAGGTCAGCAAGGTCGATCAACTCGACGGCGCCAGCGTCTGCGTGTTCCCGGGCAGCACGACCGAAAAGAACGTGTCGGCCCTCTTCAAGTCGAAGGGCATGAAGTTCACGCCGGTCGTCATCGAGAATTCGAAAGAACTTGTGGGTGCCTATATGTCGGGCCGTTGCGACGTGCTGGCGATGGACCAGGCCGGATTGCCGGGACATCAACGGTATGACGCGAAGAACCCCGATGAGCATGTCATCCTAGACGGCGTGTTCTCGAAAGAGCCGCTTGCCGTCGGCGTCCGCCACGGCGACGACCAGTGGTACGACATCATCAAGTATGTCACCTACGCGACCTTCAACGCGGAAGAGCTCGGCGTGCACAAGGCCAACGTCGACAAGATGAAGAACACGAAGAATCCGAACATCCAGCGTCTGCTCGGCAAGTCCGGCGACCTTGGCAAGAAGCTCGGCCTCGATCCGGATTGGTCCTACCGGGTCATCAAGCAGGTCGGCAGCTACAAGGATATCTACGAAGTCAACTTCGGCGAAAAGTCACCGCTGAAACTGCCGCGCGGCCTGAACGCGCAGTGGAACGACGGCGGTATCCTGTACGGCATGCCGATGAAGTAAGCTCCAATATCCCGCCGCCACCGGCCTTCCCGGTGGCGGCGGTTTCCTTTCCAGCGAACGGCCCGATCGGTCGCTGCGTTCCGGCATAGCCGGAACCGAATGATTGGAGTGCAAAGGCCATGGCGGACATTCAAGCGCCACGCAAGAGCAATACGTCGATCCTGAACAGCCTCGCTTTTCGAGGGATAGCCTACCAAGTCCTGCTCGCAGCCGGCGTCATCCTGATCGGCTGGTATCTCTATATCAATGTCAATGCGAACCTGGAACGCCAAGGCATCGCGACCGGCTTCGACTTCCTGACCGAAGACGCGGGCTTCGATATCGGCGAATCCGTCATCGCGTTCGATTCCAGCCAAAGCTACGGCCGGGTCATGGTCGCCGGCATCCTGAATACGCTGCATGTCGCCATCGTCGGCATCTTTCTGGCGACGATCGTCGGCGTGTTGATGGGCATCGCCCGCGTCTCGCGAAATTGGCTGATTTCCAAACTCGCATCGGCTTATGTCGAGGCGTGCCGGAACGTACCGGTGGTTCTGCACGTCATCTTCTGGGCGTCGATCATCCGCAACCTGCCCTCGCCAAGACAGGCGATAGTGCCCATGGAGGGCATCTTCATTACCAATCGGGGCATCATCTACCCGATCCCGGAGGCGCACAGCATCTATCCGTGGCTCGGCGCCGCCTTGATTGCCGGCATCATCGGCGCGGTGATCCTGAGCCGCCGCGCCCAGAAACGCCGGGAGGAAACGGGGCAGTACATTCCGACCTTCTGGCCGGGCCTGGGTTTAATCCTCGGGCTGCCGCTCATTGTCTGGCTCGCCGCGGGCGCGCCCCTGGAATGGGACGTACCGGCGCTGCGCGGGTTCAACTATCAGGGCGGCTCTTCGCTGACCCCTGAATTCGTCGCCCTGCTGATCGGTATCACCGTTTACACAGGGGCCTTCATCGCCGAGATCGTTCGCGCCGGCATCCAATCGGTGCAACACGGGCAAGTCGAGGCGGCGCGGTCGCTCGGGCTCCGGCCCGGGCTGGTGATGCGGCTCGTCATCCTGCCGCAGGCGCTGCGCGTCATCGTGCCGCCAACCACCAGTCAGTATCTAAGCTTGACCAAGAACAGCTCGCTCGGCGTGCTGATCGGGTATCCCGATTTGGTCAACGTCGGGAACACGACACTCAATCAAACCGGCCAAGCCGTCGAAGCGATCGCGATCATGATGCTGGTCTACCTTTTGATCAGCCTGACGATCTCGATCTTCATGAATGTCTACAATCGCGTCGTCGCGATTCAAGAACGCTAGGGGGGACGGAAGATGGTCGATAGCGCCGCCCCCCTGCCGGGCCAGAAAACCGCCGCAGAACCAGCGGCCAGCAAGAAAACCACGCCGCCGCCGGTGGAGAAGATCGGCGTCCTGCGATGGCTCAGGGAAAACCTGTTCAGCAGCCCCCTCAATACGGTGCTGACGATCATCATGCTTTTCCTGCTCGCCGATTGGATCCCCAGCTTCTTCCAATGGGGAATCCTGGACGCGATCTGGTACACGCCGGACCACAACGTATGCCGTGAGGCCGATGGCGCGTGCTGGGCGGTCGTCGCGGAAAAACATCGGCCGATGCTGTTCGGCGTGTACCCGTATGAAGAGCATTGGCGATTGGTCATTGCCCTGATCGCCTACATGATCACCGTCATCATGACGCTGACCCCGCGGTTCTGGAACATGAAGCTCCTTGTTCCACTTTGGATCGTCGGCGGCGGCACCGTCGGATTGATGCTATGGGGCGGATTGTTTGGCTTGACCTATGTCGATTCGAGCCAATGGGGCGGGTTGCCGCTGACCATGGTCCTGTTCACAGGCACCGTCGTATTGGGCTTCCCGATCGCCATCCTGTTCGCCCTAGGCCGGCGGTCACACCTGCCGGCGGTCAAGGCGATCTGCGTCACCTTGATCGAAAGCATGCGCGGCGTCCCCTTGATCACCATCCTGTTCGTCGCGGTGAACGTCTTCCCGCTGTTCCTGCCGGAAGGCATGGAAATCGATCAGCTGTTCCGCGTGATCGTGGGCATGGCGATCTTCTTTGCCTGCTACCAGGCGGAGGTTATCCGCGGTGGGTTGCAGGCCATCCCGCGCGGTCAATACGAAGCCGCCGAAGCGCTCGGCCTCGGCTATTGGCAGCATACGATCAAGATCATTCTGCCGCAGGCCCTGCGCATCTGTCTGCCGGGCATCGTCAATCACATCATCGCCGCGCTGAAGAACACGTCCTTCGTGCTCATCATCGGCCTGTTCGACATTCTGACGGCGACCACCGCGGTCATGCAAGACCCGCTCTGGCGCCGCTTCTTCGTCGAGGCCTATTTGTTCGTCGCGGTGGTTTACTTCATCTTCTGCTACGCGCTTTCGAAATACAGCCAAAAGGTCGAAGGTTGGCTGAACGAAGGCCGCCGGTTCTGATCTGGGAGACATCCAAATGAGCGAATCCGTTATGGCGAAACCCGAGAGTGCCGAGCCGGCAATCCAACTCACCGACGTCAATAAATGGTACGGCGATTTTCAGGCCTTGCGGGACATCAACCTGAGCGTCGACCGGGGCGAGCGCGTCGTGGTCTGCGGCCCGTCGGGATCGGGCAAGTCGACGATGATCCGCTGTATCAACCGGCTCGAGGAACATCAACGCGGGACGATCGTCGTCGACGGCATCGAACTCACCGACAACCTCAAGAATATCGAGGCGATCCGCAGCGAAGTCGGCATGGTGTTCCAATCCTTCAATCTGTTCCCGCATCTTCGCGTGATCGACAACCTGACGCTGGCCCCCATGTGGGTGCGAAAGATGCCGAAGAAGGATGCCGAGGACCTTGCGACGCAATATCTTGAGCGCGTGCAAATTCCCGAACAGGCCTACAAGTACCCCGGTCAACTCTCCGGCGGCCAGCAACAGCGCGTGGCCATCGCGCGGGCACTCTGCATGCAGCCGAAAATCATGCTGTTCGACGAGCCCACATCCGCCCTCGATCCCGAGATGATCAAGGAAGTGCTGGACGTCATGGTCGAATTGGCGGAAAGCGGCATGACAATGATCGTCGTGACCCATGAAATGGGTTTCGCCAAGACCGTGGCAGATAAAATGGTGTTCATGGACGACGCGGAAATCGTCGAGGTTGCCACGCCGGATGTCTTCTTCGAGAACCCGGAAAACGAACGGACCAAGCTGTTCTTGAGTCAAATCCTGGTTCATTGACGCCGCAAATACGGCATAAGTACCTGTCGACAAACACATATTTTAAAGTTCCGAGATTCTGCGAAAAATCCCTGTCTGGTGATGGGGATCACAGACCTTTTGCGAAAAATTATCTAAATTGCTTCCTATCGTACTTAATCCGCGATGCACTCAGCCTCGGCCGCGCCACAGCGCGGCCTTTTTTTTGCCGTATTCCCTTTTTAAATTAACCATAGATACCAAGGAGTTCCGGACCAAAATCCGGCGAAATTAACGAAGGATTAATCCGTGTCGACGACTCTTACCGGCGATATTTCAACATGGCGCGACGAAAGGCACCTGATGAAATTACGGCTGGTCACCGCGGACGCTCCCGCGGATATCTTCACGGTCCCCGATCGAGCCCCCGCCACCGGCGTCATCGTCGGTGTTTTCTGCGGCAGCATGTTCTGGCTGGGCCTCGCGTTGGGCTGGGCCTTCTGGGCCTGAGCTAGCCAACCTTTCGATCGCTCATTACCCG
Organism: Alphaproteobacteria bacterium; assembly: GCA_965228425.1. GTDB lineage: Bacteria > Pseudomonadota > Alphaproteobacteria > UBA8366 > UBA8366 > JAJFJD01. The sequence goes on from OZ245815.1 coordinate 4,670,690, forward strand.
CCTTTCGGCGGTTAATACCCCCTAACTCATCCTTATAATCCGACCCCGTCCATTTGGGCGGCCGCGGCCGGCTGCGTTACAGTCCGATATCTAATTTTCGGCCAACAACGAACCACGCGGGACAACACCATGCCCTTTTTCAAATCGCACCCGGCGGATGCCGGGCCGCCGGCGGTCTTCACCGCCTATCCCGAGATTTACCAGCATTGGGCCCGGATGGGCGAAACGCTGATGAACGGCCCGTCCCCCTTGACGCCCGGCGAACGCGAGATGATCGCGGCCTATGTTGTCGGGCTCGCCGAGTGCGAATTCGCCTATGTGGCCCATACCGCCGTCGCCTATGCCTGGGGCATCGAGGACGGATTGATCGACAAGTTGATCGCTGATCTGGATAGCGCGCCGTTGGAGGACCGTTTCAAGCCATTGCTCGCCTTCGTCCGAATCCTGACGTTGACCCCGAACCAGGTGACGCAGGCCGACGCGGACGCCGTGTTCGATGCGGGCTGGGACGAGAAGGCCCTGCACGACGCGATCGCGGTCACCGCCCGCATGTGTTTCATGCAGCGTATCCTCGAAGGGCATGGATTCACCCCGATGACGCCGGAGCGCGCACGCCAGAGAGCCGAAGACCGGGTGAAGCTGGGATATCAAAACCTGTATCCGGAACTCGCGGATAAAAAGTAGCGCCACTCGCCCAGCGGCCATGAACGGCCCCCCACTTTCACGTAGTCTTAGGGCCGTCTCCGCAGTACCCTCCCGGTCCAAATCGGAAAGCGACGCCACGCCAACGATGCGCGGCGGATATTTCTCTCTACGGAACGGATATGAAGGCAGCCGACAACACGGTCGGGAAGGTGAGTGTACGGCCCATCGTCCTGCTCAGCATGGCCGGATTTTGCGCCATGGCCGTGTTACGCATCTCGGAGCCGATCCTACCGGAAGTCGCGCACGAATTCGGGACGACGGTCGGCATCGCCTCGGTCATGGCCACCGCCTTCGCCTTGGCCTATGGCATTTGTCAGATATTCTCCGGCCCGTTCGGGGACCGCTACGGTAAGTTCCTGATCATTACGATCTCCCTCGCCGCGGCGACGGTAATGGTCACCGCGACCGCCTGGGCCGACTCCCTTTCGACGCTCGCGTGGCTCCGCTTTGCCACCGGTGCGGCAACGGCCGCGGTCATCCCGCTGTCGCTGGCCTATATCGGCGACATCGTACCGTATGAGCAGCGCCAGCAGGTATTGGCGCGCTATATCACCGGCACGATCCTTGGCCTGCTGTTCGGCCAAGCAGCGGGCGGCTTGATCATCGACCTCGCGGGGTGGCGATCGGTTTTCCTGGTCATGGGCGGACTCTACGCGATAGTAACGGTGCTCTGCATACTCGAGTTACGGTCGACACGGATCGACTGGCGCAAAAGCCAGGGTCCGGTTCGGGTCAAGAACGTGCTGGCGCAATACCGCTCGATCGCGATCCGGCCACACCCGAAGCGGGTGCTGGTGACGGTCTTCCTCGAAGGATTTTTCCTTTATGGCGGCGTGGCGTATCTCGGCGCCTTCCTGCGGCACAAGTTCGCCATCGACTACGCGACCATCGGACTGCTGCTGTCGGGATTCGGCACCGGCGGGTTGATTTATATCGTGGCGTCGCGCCGGATCATCCGCACGTTGGGCGAAAGCGGCATGGTGCGTTGGGGCGGGACCTCCGCGCTGGCGGGATATATCATGTTGATCCTGCTGCCCGATTGGCAATTCGCTGTACTGGGGAATTTCCTATTGGGATTCGGGTTCTCCATGTTGCACAACACGTTGCAAACGAACGCGACGCAGATGGCGCCCGACAGCCGCGGGTCGGCGGTGTCGCTGTTTGCCTTTTCGCTCTTTCTGGGGCAAGCGTCCGGCGTTGCCTTGCTGGGACCGGTCGTCGATGGGTTCGGTTATACGCCCGCCTTCCTTGCCTGCGGCGTCGGTATGCTGGCCATCGGCCTCTGGTTCGGGCACCGCCTGGAAGCCCGGCCGAACGATTCCCGGTAACCGCAACGCCCCTGCTTAGCGCAGGTGGCAGGCCACCACATGTCCCGGCCGGATTTCCTTCAGCTCGGGTTCCTCGACGCGGCAGCGCTCTTCCGCATAGGGGCAACGGGTGTGGAAATGGCATCCCGGCGGCGGCGTGATCGGACTCGGAACATCGCCTTCCAGTACCCGCTTTTCGCGCCGAACGGCCGGGTTCGGGATCGGCACGGCCGACAACAGCGCCTCGGTATAGGGATGCTGAGGATTCGTGAACAACGTCTTCTTATCGGTGTATTCGACGATCCGCCCAAGATACATCACCGCGATCCGGTGACTGATGTGCTCGACAACCGCCAGGTCATGCGCGATGAACAGATAGGACAGCCGATACTCGTCCTGCAGATCCATCAACAGGTTGATGACCTGCGCCTGAATCGACACGTCGAGCGCGGAGACCGGCTCGTCGCCGATGATGACCTTTGGATTCAGCGCCAGCGCGCGGGCGATGCCGATCCGCTGGCGTTGGCCGCCGGAGAACTCGTGCGGGAAACTCTCCATCTGGGTACGCCGTAAGCCGACCCGGTCGAATATCTCCGCGACCCGCTCTTCCTTTTCCTTGCCGCTGGCAAGACCGTGAATTTCAAGCGCTTCGCCGACGATCCGGCCGACCGGCATGCGCGGGTTGAGCGAGGAATACGGATCCTGAAAGATGATCTGCATCTGCCGACGGATCGGCCGCATCTTGTCCTTGTCGAGGTCGGTAATATCCTGACCCTCAAGCTTGATGCGTCCCTCGGTCGGCTCCAGCAGCCGCAACACCGTCCGGCCGACCGTCGACTTACCGCACCCGCTTTCCCCCACCAAGCCCAGCGTCTCGCCCTGGTTTATCGAAAAACTGACGCCGTCGACCGCGTAGACATGCCCGACCGTCCGGGAAATGATCCCCTTCTTGATCGGAAAGTGCTTCTTCAATCCGTCGACTTCCAGCACCGGCGCATCGTTGCTGCGCGGCCGGGTATCCGGTTTCTCCTGCGTCACGGTCGCATCAGCCATTGGTCGCCCCTTTCAACTTGTCCGAATGCCAACACGCCGCCCAATGCCCGGATGATCGTTCTTCGTATGGCGGGTAGGCCGCCGTGCACTGGTCGTCGGCATACGGGCAACGGGGTGCGAAGGAGCAGCCGACCGGCAGGTCGTTCAACGCGGGCACCATGCCGGGAATTTCGGTGAGCCGCTCTTCGCCCTGGGTGGAATCGCCGCTCAGGATGCCGAGGCTCGGGATTGAGGACAGCAGGCCCTGTGTATAGGGATGCATCGGGTTCTGGAACAGGTCGAGGACGTCCGCCTCCTCCACCTTCCGGCCCGCATACATCACGACCACGCGCTGCGTCGTTTCCGCGACCACGCCCAAATCATGCGTGATTAGGATGACGGCAGTTCCCAGTTTTTCCTTCAGTTCGACGATCAGTTCCAGAATTTGCGCCTGGATGGTCACGTCGAGCGCGGTCGTCGGCTCGTCCGCGATCAGCACCTTGGGATTGCAGGACAGCGCCATGGCGATCATCACCCGCTGGCGCATGCCGCCGGAAAGCTGATGAGGATATTCCTTAACCCGCTGCTGCGGTTCGGGAATGCGGACAAGGGCCAACATCTCGACCGCCTTCTCCATCGCCTCGTTCTGACTCATGCCTTGATGAAGGATCAGCGCTTCGCCGATCTGCCGGCCGATCGTGATAACCGGGTTGAGCGACGTCATCGGCTCCTGAAAGATCATCGAGATTTCGTTGCCGCGAATATCGCGCATCTCGTCTTCGTCGCATTCCAGCAGGTTCCGGCCCTCGAGCCGAACCTCGCCGCCAATGATCTTTCCCGGCGGCGCCGGCACCAAGCGCATGACCGAGAGCGCGGTGATGCTCTTGCCGCAGCCGGACTCACCGACGATGCCGAGCGTTTCACCCCGCCCCAACTGGAAGGAAACGTCGTCCACCGCCTTGACGATGCCGCCCCGCGTGTAGAAGTACGTCTGGAGCCGGTCCACCTCGAGGATATTTTCCTGTGTCATCGCGGCCGGCCGGGCGCCAACCGCGGATGCCGCATCGTCATTCACCGTATCGACCATCGCTTCGCCTTCTATGCACTTTTGTTGTTCAGGGTTAGGCGGTGGAAATCCTAGTTGCGCTGCCGCGGATCAAGCAGATCGCGGATCGCGTCGCCCAGCAGGTTCGTACCGAACACCGCGAGACTGATTGCGATGCCCGGGAAAATGACCAGCCACGGCGCCGTCCGCACGTATTCGGCGGCCGATTCAGACAACATCCGGCCCCAGGACGGATGCGGTTCCGGAATGCCCAGCCCCAGGAAGGACAAGGACGCCTCGGTCAGGATTGCCGAACTCAACTGTGCGGTGGCCAGCACGATGAATGGCGCCATCGTGTTCGGCAGGATGTGGCGGATCGCAATGCGAATCTCGCTCATGCCGAGCGCCTGCGCCGCCTCGACGAACGGCATTTCCCGCAGCGACAGCGTATTCGACCGGATGACCCGGGCGACCTGCGGCACCAAGGGTATCGATATAGCGATAATCGTGTTCTCGAGCGATGGCCCGAGCGACGCCGCCATGACCAGCGCCATGACGAGCAGCGGCAGCGCCTGCATGATGTCGATGATGCGCTGCATCACCAAATCGAACCAGCCCAGCAGGTAGCCGGACATCAGCCCGATGATCACGCCGAGCAAACCGCCGAGCAACGTCGAGCCGATGCCAACGGCCAGCGAGATACGCGCGCCGTGGATGATCCGGCTGTAGACGTCCCGGCCCATCATGTCCGCCCCCATCACGAAATCCGGATCGGGTGCGGCAAGCGACGCGGACGCCTTCGTCGCCAGCGGGTCGTGCGGCGCGATGACGTCGGCGAAGATCGCGGCGAGCACGAAGACCGCAAAGATGACGCCACCGGCCGCCCCCAGCGGATAGCGGCGGCAGAAGTAGAGGAATGCACCCCATTTTCCTTCGACGCCGGCGCCGGCTTTGGCAAGTTCGGCATCATGATCGATGGTCGCAGCCATTGTCCGTTCTCCCGCTTCGCTAGTCGGCGTATTTGATGCGCGGATCAAGGACCGCATACAACAAATCGACGATGAAGTTGATGACCACCACGACGACCGCGATGAACATGACCAGGTTTTGAACGATCGGATAGTCGCGCATCAGAATCGCTTCAACCAAGAAATGCGCGACGCCGGGAATGTTGAAAACGGTTTCGGTAATGATGAGGCCGCCGATGAGAAAGGCCGCCTCGAAGCCGATGATCGTGGTTACCGGCAGCACCGCGTTCTTGAGCGCATGGTAGTAGTTCACCGAGTTGTCGGTGGCGCCCTTCGACCGCGCGGTCCGGATGTAATCCTGCCGCAGCACCTCAAGCATGGAGGACCGCGTCAACCGCATGATAATTGCCGATGCCCGGAAGCCGACGGCGGCCGCCGGAATCGTATAGAGCAGCAATTCGTCCCAAAGGTTTTCCGGCGGATCGGTATAGATGGGAATCTCGCCCAGATAGGTAACAAAGGCCATTAGTATCAGCAGGGCCAGCCAGAAGGACGGCAAGGACAGCCCGCTCAAGCTGATCACCCGCAAGACATAATCGAGCGGCGTATCCTGACGGACGGCGCTGATCACACCGAGCGGCAGCCCGAACAACACCGAAAATCCCAACGCCATGACGGCGAGTTTCACGGTGATCGGGATGCGCGGCCCAATCTCGTCGATCGCCGGCATTTCGGAGACATAGGAAAATCCGAGATCGCCCACCACAAGGGCGCTGATCCATTCCCAGTATTGCACTGGAATCGGCAGATCCAGACCGAGTTCCTTTTCCAGTGCGGCCTTCTCGGCCGGATCAACGAAGCCGGCGGAATCGAACATGATGTCGGCGATGTTGCCGGGCATCAGGCGAAGCAACAGGAAGATGACGATCGACATGCCGACCAGCGTCAGCAACATCAAGAAGAAGCGCCTCACCAAGTAGCTTGTCACGGCCTGCCTCCGTTCATGGGGATGTGGTGTTCATGCACCATGCGTAACCGCCGGCGTTAATCAGGAACGAACGAAGCCAACCAGGCGTGAAATTAACCCGGTTGGCTTCTCTATGTTCGTCCCGTAGCGACTACTTATCCAGCCAGACTTCTTCCAACCGCCAGCCGTTGTAGACGCTGTTGGTCATCGTCGTGAAATTCTTCACGTGCGGCTGCCAACAGGTCGCCGACTTGTTGTTGAAGATGATCGGCCGTGCTGCGTCTTCCTGCAGCTTCTTGTCGATTTCCCACACGACTTTCTTGCGGGCGTCGACGTCTTCCATCATCGACTGTTTCTCGAAAAGCTTTTCGAGATCGGCGTTGCAGTAACCGGTGTAGTTGCGCTGCGAGCCGCACGCATAGTTCTCGTAGAACATGGCGTCCGGATCGTCGACGCCGATACCGGTCAGGTTCAGGCCGACCGAGTAGTCCTTGCGGGCCACTTTGGCATGCCAGTTACTGGTCTCGACCGTCTCTAGCTCCGCATCGACATAGATGCTCTTCAGATGATCGATCAGGATGACCGCCGGGTCGCGATAGATCGCGATGTTCCGGGTCGCAACCTTGACCTTGAGCCGATTGGTATCGCTATAGCCCTTCGACTTCATGATCGCGCGGGCCTTTTCCCGGTTCGCGTTGACGTCCGGGTTGTACCCCGCAACCGTCTTCAGGAATTCCGGCGGCATGCCCCAGACGCCACTCGGCGGTGGCAGCAACGCGCCGCTCTTGATGAACTGGCCATGGCCCAGAATCTTGATAAAGGCATCACGGTCGATCGACATCACCATCGCGCGGCGAATATCCGGATCATTGAACGGCGGCTTGTCCTGATTGACGATCAGGTTGGTCGACACGTTGGTCGTCCGAAGCTTGCACACCGCATTCGGCGCTTGCTCCTTAACGTCCTTCAGCAACGGAATCGTCACGTCGGAGTTGAACGTCATGTCGAACTTGCCGGCGATGAAGGCGAGCACCCGGGTCGAACGGCTCTTGATGATGGTCCACTCGATCGCGTCGAGATGCGGAAGACCCTTTTTCCAGTATTTGTCGTTTTTCGTGAACTTTACGAATTCGTTCTGCTTCAACTGAACGAACTTGAAGGGGCCCGTGCCGATGGGATGCGTGCGCATCTTCTTGGGCGGCACGTGGCACGGATAGACCGGCGAATAGCCGGATGCCAACAACGTCACGAACGCCGGCTGCTTACGCTTCAGATGGAATGTCACCTGCGTATCGCTATCGGCGGTGACCTTGTCCAGATTCCGATACCAGGATTTGCGAGGGTTCTTGCGCAGTTTGGCTTTCCGTTTGCCCTGCAGCAGGTCCCAGGTGCAGACCACGTCTTTTGCGCTGAAGGGCTTGCCGTCATGCCATTTGACGCCCGAGCGCAGATTGAAGGTCAGCTTCGTCTTATCTCCGTTCCACGACCACTTGGTCGCCAGATCCGGAACGATGGTGTCGATGCTGTTTGTTGGTTTGCTCTGATCGTACATGATCAGGTTATTGAAGACCGGCATGTAGGGCGACAGCGTGGAGTTCGTCGCTTCCTCATGGATCGATCCGCTCGGCGGTGTTCCGCGGTGATACACCTTGAGCGTACCGCCGCTCTTTTGCGCGAGTGCCGCCCCGGCGCCAAGCGAGACGGCAAACAATGCGGCACCTGCCGCACATACACTAATCTTCCGTAGCATATTTAGGGTCTCCTCCCATTGCATACATTCTAGTTCTTATTGTTTTTCTTATTTGCACCGCTCATATCGACAGCGCATTGCGTGTTAGAAAGTGCGTAGGGGGAGGATAGACGGAATCGCGGAAGGGGGGCAATCATATCGTGATCAATTTATGACCGCAGCGGGATTTTGCCGACAACGGCAGGTTGACACCTCAGTCCTCACCGGCGGCTTCGGCGGCAAGCGGACCGCCGATGGAAGGCCGGCCCGCGACATCGACCAAGGCTTCAATTCTCTTTCTAAGAGTACCCGGCATATTGACAGCAGGACTGGTGCAGATCTCGGTCAGCGCCTGTTCCAGCAACCCAAGCCGGACGCGTGTGTCGGGATCGCCCTTCGATGAAAAGGCAGCTTCCAATCGATCGCCGAGCCGTCGCTCGTCGTGGGACCCATGCGAATGCGTCAACGAATGGGCCAGGACGAGCGCGCGCCGCCAGGTCACCGCCTCCGCCTCGGCGGCGTCTTTGGCGGTCGCCGCGTCGATCAAAAGCGCGATGCGATCGGGCGTGCATAGGTCGTGAAACTCAGCCCGCGCCTGTTTGACCAGGTGAACATTCGGAAGCCCCACCTCTGCCTCGGCGCACCGCATGAAGTGTTCGAGCCGCTTACCGGAGGCGCGAAGTTTTTCAAGCCAATCCGGATCGTCCATCATAGTCGGTGGTCCTAAGCGGTCAGTTCGTCGAGAAGGCGCGGCAGATCGGCCGCAGAAACGAATCCAAACGGGTTTCCTGGATGTACAGCAGGCTTCGGCGACCCCGCCGGCGCTTTTGGATCCAACCGATCCGTGCCAGTTTTCGGACATAGGATATGATCGTTGTCCGAGGCATCTCCATCGCCGCGGCGAGCGACGATTCATCGAATGGTCGCCGTTCCAAATGTCCCAGGGCGACCATGTCCATGATGATGACCTCGATGGCGACGAATCCCTCGGCGCGCCGAACGGCATAGTACTCCGCGCGCTGACTCAAGAAACGCCGGGCGCGCTCGAGTTCGGCCTCATCGAGAGATTTCTCCTGCTCTGGCATTCTCACACTGTGGAATTGCCGTTCACCCGGAATAGATCTCGGCGGCAACCCTTTCGATCAAGCGGCCATAGGATACTGTTAACCATTCAGCAAAGTCCTTGCCTAATAGCGCCCCCCATCGACAATCTTGTCGAGTTTCGACAAATGTCGACTGCCACTTTAAGTAACGAAACGAACATCATAACGGACCCGGAATTCACCGAAATGACCGCGGTCACACGTTAGCGCAGCCGCATCGACCATGCCGGCACGCCACGCGCTGTAAGGGATTATCGCCGTTGTACTTTCGGTATGTTTGTGCGCTCTATCATTTTTGCACTTCCCGCGTGTGGTCCACGAAGCGCGCCGCACTCAGTTACGTCTTCCCGCTAGCCACCCAGTCCCGGAAAATCCGAAACAGGTCATTAGCGTTTCGGCCGTATTTCGCGTAGCCGAATTTCACCAATACCTTGCCGCTTTCCGGGTCCACCCCGAGGGCCTGCCCGGCGTAGCCAAGCCCCCAAAACCCCGGAGCGTGTTTGTGTTCGGTCCACCATTGATATCCGTAGCCCCGAAAAAACCCGCCGCCGGTGGCAATCTGCGTTACCGTCGCCGCCCGCAAGTAATCACCGTAACAACCGGATTTGGCGCGCTCTTCCAGAAGCCACAGGGCGAGACGCCCCCAGTCCGCAAGCCGGGCCTGAAAACCCGCGTGCGCCAAGGCCGACCCGGCGCTGTCGGATTCCCAATGGGCGCTATGCGCCGCCCGCACAAAACGCCAGACGGTCTGCTCGAAATACGCGGCCAGACGCCTGCCCGTCGCCCGTTCCACCGTCCGGGCCAACGCCAACGTGTCACCCGACTTGTAGAGGAAACGGTCGCCCGGCGGATGGATGTTGCGGTTCCGGGTTTCGTTCCAGACCCAGCCCCACAACGTCTCGTCGATGGTCAACGCGCCGAGCCGCAACGGCCAGGTAATGCCCGAATATTTCCCCAGCAGTTTGCCGCCAAAATTTTGCATCCCACCGTTCTTGCTCTTATAGGCGCCGGAACTCATGGTCAGGAGCTGGCGCACCGTGCTCCTGCCGAAATTATTGTTGGCCATCTCCGGCACATAGCGGCCCGCGGCGGCATCCAAACCGGACAACGCGCCCGCGCACAAGGCCCGGCCGACCGCCAGGCTCGTCAAACTCTTGCCGATGCTCATACCGTAGAATTCGCGGCCGGACGCACCCATGCCCTGGTAGCCTTCGAAGACGATGCGGCCCCGGTCGATCAAGAGAAAACCGGTCGTCTCGGGATATTTCTCCAGATACCCTTCGACCGACGCCACGGCGGCGCGGTCGCCCGCCGCCCTCTCCTCCGGCACGCGGCGCGGCAACGGCCGGGGTTCTGGATGCGGCGTCAGGCGATACGGATCGGTCCCGCCGGCATCGATATAACCGCCGACGTTGTAGCGCTCCTGCATCCGTGTGTCGCGCGCGGCCGCTGGCGCGACCGCAACGGCAATCACCGTCATCGCAGCAACCGAAAGACAAGTGCACCGCAAGTGCATAGCCAGATCGTCCAGCAGTTGCGGAGCGAGAAACCGCCCCGCGTCGATGCCGATCTTTGACAGAAAAACTTTAAGGAATGGTGGGCGCGGCTGGGATTGAACCAGCGACCCCTACGATGTCAACGTAAGGTCACCTGTTAATGTGCGTCCTGATGATCATTGCTGTTAATAAGAATATCAATACATTAAATCTCCTGTAACATATTGGTTTAATGATATTCAATCTAGTTTATTTCTGTTATTTGTGGGGATTGCGTGGGGTTTAAATCGCCTCTTGGAGAACAAATATGTTAGAATTCCCCACTAATCCCCACTGCATATTGGACATAGCATGCCGGGTGGAAGACCTAAGCGATATGCGAAGTTCGAAGAACTCGTTGAGGCTTCGATCAAGCGCAAGACAAAGCGCCCTCTCTACCATGACAATATCGGTGTTTACCCTGGAGCACGTGGGCACACTGCGTGGGTCAAAATAAACTTGCGCAACGGCACCACATACCGAGGGAAGTCATACCCTTCAGGTCACGCGCTCGAAATGAAGCTCGGCAAACTATCATCCTGGGACTGGAAGCAACTCGAACGAAAACGAGATGAACTTCAAGGCAAAGCCGACAGAGCAGAACCTCTCGAAGACACGAAGCCGCCGATATTCCGAGATTGGGCTAATGAATGGTTGGAAAGAGCTAAGCCGCGACTTCGGAGCTATCCGATCGTACGTGCTCACATAAAACAGCATCTCTTGCCCGAATTCGGAAATAGGGCTCTCGATTCAATTACAGTGGGTGACGTAAATTCTTGGACTTCGAAGAAGCTCAAGGACCAGAAACCCGCAACAGTCAAACGGGAACGCGACACGCTACAAGTCATATTGAACGAGGCCGTCCGCGAAGGGTTGATCAGTAGCAACCCATGCCAGCACGCGGTCAAGATTTCGGGGATCGTCGGCAGGCGGCGATATCTCAATGGCGAAGAGCTTACAAGTCTGCTCACGTCAGCCGAACTAGTCGCAGATTGGCTTCCGGACATAATTCGTTGGGCTGTTCATTCAGGGATGCGAAAGAGCGAAATCCTCTCACTTAGATGGGAGGACATTGCGCAATTCGAAGATGGCCGAGCCTTTGCAACCGTTACGCATAGCAAGACTGATGAGCCAAGGCTGGTGACCTGCACAAGGGAGATGAAAGAAGTACTCGAACGACAGAAGAGACGACAATCAACGAGTGGCGGTAGCATTTTTCCTGTCGCACGAATGACACTCCGCCGAAAATGGGAAAAGGCGAGAAAGGGTGCCGGACTGGAAGACGTAACAATGCATGATCTTCGTCGTACGCACAGCACACACGCAGCAGTCGCTGGTGTCGACCTTCGGACGCTTGCGTACCGCATGGGTCACAGCGATCTGACTATGTTGCAGAAACATTATGCGTCAATTGTGGGTTCCGCCTCCGTTGAAGCAGCAGAGAAAGTCCAAAGCGCATTTGACAAAATCTCTGATACCGATGGCCATGACTGAGCACGTTTCCACGCTCGCGCAGTTGCATTTACGCGGAAGCAACTTTTTAGTGATTGTTGCGAATGAAAGCGGTCACTCGACAGAGATCCAAAGCAAGTTAGACAAGAACGCTAATTTGTTCGGGAATGAGGTCGGAATCGCAGCACGTCTCGTTCGCGCAACATCAAGAGCACACATAAACGTGTCTCGGGAGCTACTGGAAAAACCCTGGCCGCCAGAGGTGTTGAACCGAATGCGGCGAGAAGAGGATCCCTATCTAGTATTTATTACCGACGTAGATTTTGATGAATTCAATCCAGGTAGTCATGATTGGAGAATTTTGTGGCTCGGGAATGCCCGAACACCCGGCAATTCGATCCCTAGATTTTTTGGCATCTTGCAACAAGCAATCAGCAACGGAGAAACACCATTCACGTTGCTTGATCGTGTTAGTGACGAACAGACAGGCGCCTCGGTTTACGGCTCCATCACATCACCGCATAGGCTGCAGGCAGCCGCTTTAGAACGTGGTCCAGGTAGACCCGGCATCATGGATCCTGGCTATGGCATTCGAGAGTGGATCGACGAGCAGGCTCATCAAGGTAATCTGCAAGATCGTTCCCGTGGTTGGAGAATCCGCTTGGTAGACCGTTTGATCCAAGAGAAACCGAACCTTCCGGGCAATCGAAAATCTGTTAGAGATGCGATAACACGAGCCGGACTGTTTGCAGAGCTGCAAAACAAACAATAGCCGGCTGGCAATGGCGTTATTCCTATTCCAAGGCTAGTCAATTAACGCCTTAGTTAAACGCATTCGGAATCCCCATTCTCCTTGTCACTAATCCCTGTAAGGAGAAATGGAAATGCCACGCAACGTCGATTCCGACTGCCTCCTCCTGAGTGATTGTCAGGTAGCCCGCATGCTCGGCTTTTCACGAAGCTGGATGCGGCAACAGCGATTCAAGAGAAAGCACAATCTTCCTCATCACTTTGATTTAGACCCAGTCTGGATTGGAACATCGCCGCGCTATCGCGTTGAAGATGTGAAGGCATGGATCGAGCGTTTAGCCACGAATGCTGCGGCTCAATAGGCACCGCCATGCCCTGTAACTTCATCGACGAAGATGCGTATTGGGAAGGTATATGCCTCGACGAATTGTCGGCCGAGGCTGAAGCTTATGACTTTAAGAAATTCATAGACTTCAATCTTACCGTCCAGAATGGGGAGATGGACGCAGCCGTCTCACACCTCCTACCCATTCTTCGACAAACTGAAGCGGCACGCCGAGGGCATCTTCAAAAGACGGCGGTGGCATTACGCTTGGTGCTTGCAAACCTAATTCGGAATTTTGGGCTCCACCCAGACCTATACACCGCATATCCAAGAAACAACGAAGGCTATCCGGATCAGCGCTATAACCCTACGAACGCAAAGCTAGTTGGCACGAAGAGAGCAGTAGATGGCCTCACTGAACTCGGGCTGATTACCAATCATACTGGATTCTATCGCCGAGATTACGGATACGGACGACTATCCCGGATGCGTGCTACGCAACAATTTTCTGAAACACTGAGAGACCGATTTGACCTCACGCCGGAACGCATAATCGCCAACCCGGACGCGGAAACTATCATCCTCCGGCAGGCTGGCAGGCCAATTCCGTATGTGGATACCGATCAAACGCATGCGATGCGAGCACAACTAGCAGATTACAACGCTCGGCTTTCGGCTGCGGATATCTCAGTCGCATTAACCCAAGATCAACACGAAGATTTCGGGCCCGAACCGGTCGATTTCGGATCCAATACCTACCGCCGGATTTTCTCTAGGGGACGGTTCGACCGAGGAGGCCGATTCTACGGTCCCTGGTGGATCAACGCGAGGCGCGCCATTCGACAACACATTCTGATCGACAATCAGCCGACAGTCGAATGCGACTACTCAGGCCAGCACCTACATATCCTCTATAGCCTTGCAGGGCTCAACTATCATCGAATCGATAACACAGGCGATCCTTACAACATGGTCGAGGCGGCAGTAGTAGATCGCGATTTCCTCAAGGTCTGCCTCCTAGTCGCTCTCAACGCCAGATCCAAAACTGGAGCACTGACCTCATTACGGAACAAGGTCCAAGGTCATCCTGAGTTGCAGGAAGTGGATTTAAGAGACCTACTATCCGGATTTGAAAGAAAGCATGAGTCAATAGCTCATCACTTTTTCTCTGATGTGGGGGTAGAGCTTCAATATCGAGACTCTTGTCTTTGTGAGTATGTGGTCAGGAGGCTAATGGAAGACGGAATTCTAGGATTAGCCATCCATGATAGCTTCATAGTCCAAAGACCGTACGAAGATAGGCTTAGAACTATCATGCAAGAGGCCTATATCCAGTATGGATATGACTCTATCCCCTCCATTCACAGCAACATTCAGTGATTAAGGCCTAAGGACCAAATTTCCATAGGTCAAAATGAAGGGAGAGGGGGGGATGATAACTAGGAGCAATTTTTTTTGGTCCTTTTTGAATGCGTTTTGGGACGTGGTCCGCATCCCAATTTTCAGCAATTCGCCTCCTAAACCTGATCGTTCCCCTCAAAAATAGCCAGCAATACAATTACACTGTTTCAAGATGAACAATGGGACAGGCTGGATCGCAATTAACCATCAATTTGCGTTCTATTGACTGCCAAATATCGGGTGTCCGTACCACGCCTTGTGCCATCTATCTTGAGATGAACATCATTGCACGAATAGCATCCACCAAGAGTCAACTAATTTGCCTAAGTGTGACCACGCTTCTCAAACGGGCCAATAAATGCGCTTCAGCGGAAGCAGCTGTTTGGTTTCCACATCGAGGCTCTCATAGTGCTCGGTTAGAGCCTCCACGAGATCGTCGATGTTCATAAGCGTTACCGGAATATTCGCGCGTTCGGCCTCATAGTAAGCATCCTTCGTGAAGCCGCCCGTGCTGACATAGAGACCCTTATCGTCGGCATGTCTACCACCTAGGAAGCTTCGAATTTCTTGGGAGCCCATCGTTTGTCCTCGGTGCTTAACCTCTACAACAATCCGTGGCGATTCAAAACCAAAGCCATCCGGCGAGGCCACGATATCCTTTCCACGATCTGAACCAGATGGGGATACCCGCGTCTTATAGCCCATGGCTCGTAGCAGACCGGCAACCAGTTCCTGCATCTCATCCCAGTCGAGCCGTGTGACGTGATCCTTTATGAACTCGATGGCTCGTGCTTGGATGTCTTTATAAAGATCATCTTCTTCGACACTTACTTCCTCGACCTTGGCTTCCGGCGCAGCCTCTTGTCTGCGCAATGCTCTTTCCAGGTCGGCAGCAGCGTCTTCGGGGATCAAGAAAAGAGTGGAAATTGCGCCCAAGCTGTTTTTGGTTGAAACAGACAATAGGTCCCGCGAAACTTCGCCTTCCCAGGTCACAGGCCGGGTATTTGGATCATCCGGTTCGACACTAGGATCAAAGCGATAATCGTCAGCGATGGTACCGATCAAATAGACGCGTCGTCCTGGATCGTAAGTGACCACCCGATCCCCATTTTCCATCTCATTGCGAAAGCGATGAAGCTGACCAGCGGACATAGTGACTTTCTGCGGGTGCCATTCTGGCCATTCTTCCGATACTCGATCCAAGATCTTCGCGCGGCTGGTAAGATTATCCAGAGGCCCAATTTGCGGCCACCCAATGGCGACAACACTCTTTTCCTTAAAGACGTCAAAAAGACGTCCTCCCCTCTCAGCTCGAACCATCCAAGTCTTGGCCATTAAATCTCGCTCCCGTCGATCCATAGCTGAATTGCTTATGTAGTCGCGCAAGTTTTTAGATTAGATCATGCTTGATGTTGTAGGAGCCGCAATTTGCCTGAGGTGCGTCGAAACCGAAGAGCACCTTTGCGCCGTTGGGCAAAATGGTTTCCGGTGCAGACGTTTCATACTGAACTATAATGATCTCGCCTTTATAATTTCCATGCCGACATCGATTTGGCGTTTGATTGGCTCCAATCCTAAATCGAATTAATATGAGGTGCGATGCAACGTAGAATAGATGTCAGTGCAAATAACGTCATTAACAACGCTGTGGCGTTCGTAAGGTAAGCCGGGCCCCACGTTCGTGGATAATGCGGAGCGTTAACCCAGCGCTCTTCAGGGGCGTCCAATGGGTACCAGGTTGTCTGCTTGGCTTTCACCTGTAGTTGTATGGTCGTTCGATATTTTTTTACGCAGCCGATAGAACTTGGGCCAACGTTCACGTTGGGAGTAAATCGTCTAGAACCTCGATATGCAATCAGCGAACTTTGAAATACTAAGACAGGATCGGCCTGAGTTGGCATCGGCTGGCGGCTTCGCCGAGCAGTATGCATATCCCGACCCCGCAAGCGCCTTGGTCAAGCTACGGACCTTCGGTGAGCAACTTACAAAAGCGATCTACTGGGAGCTTCGCCTGCCGAAGCCGGAGACCGATGAGTTTGCGAAGCGGCTGACCACACCCGCGTTCCGCAATGCTGTGCCACAGGTCATCTGCGACAAGCTTCATGCAATCCGCAAGGAAGGTAACAAAGCGGCGCATGGGAAACAGGCGGAAACAGGCATCGCTCTGTGGTTGCTACGAGAGGCATTTGATGCTGGCGCGTGGTTTTGCGTGCGTTGCCTGAACAAGCAACCGTCCGACATAACGCCATTTCAGGAGATCCAGCAGTCGGACGCGGATGCGTCGGAACTGAAAGCAGCAAACGAGGCCGCCGCTGCGAAGATCGCTGAACAGGAGGCCGAGCTTGAAACGCTTATCGCTGACCTGAACAAAACCAAGGCCGACTATCAGGCCCTTGAGCAGAAGGCCGGGGAACTTGCGGAGAAGGGAAAAAGCGCCGCCGACGCCCTACATATGAATGAGGAAACCACGCGCCGCCGACTGATCGATGTTGCGTTGACGGATGCCGGTTGGAACGTCGGAGCGAATGGCACAAATACCGAAGAGGTGACGCAAGAAGAAGAGGTTGACCATCAACCGACGAATACCTGCAAGGGCTATATCGATTACGTGTTGTGGGACGACAACGGCAAACCCTTGGCGGTGATTGAAGCGAAAAAAACGTCGGTGTCGGTCGAGCGCGGCAAAAAACAGGCTTCTCTTTATGCCGACGGCCTTGAAAAGATGCATGGCCAGCGTCCGGTTATCTTCTACACCAACGGCTATGACATCACGATCTGGGACGACGCCCAAGGCTTTCCGCCGCGATCCTTGTTCGGATTCTATTCAAAGGACAGCCTGCAATATCTAGTAAACTTTCAGCGCACCACCGCGAAACCGCTAGACAGCATTCCGATCAACGAGGAAATCACAGGACGCCTGTATCAGATCGAAGCCATAAAGCGCGTCACCGAACGATTTTCGGGGAAGCATCGCAAGGTGCTGATCGTTCAGGCTACAGGAACCGGTAAGACGCGTGTAGCCATCAGCCTGTCAGACTTGCTGATCCGGGCGAACTGGGTGAAGCGAATCCTGTTCCTGTGTGACCGGCGCGAACTACGCAAGCAGGCCAAGAACGCTTACGGCGATTTTCTGACCGAGCCGATGACCGTGGTGTCACGACGAACGGCAAAGGATCGGAACCAGCGCATTTACTTGGCCACCTACCCGTCGATGACGAACATCTTCCAGACATTCGACGTTGGGTTTTTCGATCTGATCATCGCGGATGAATCGCACCGCAGCATCTACAACGTCTATGGCGACCTGTTTCGCTATTTCGATTGCCTGCAAGTCGGTCTGACTGCGACGCCGGTCGAGTTCGTTTCGCGGAACACATATTCACTATTCGGATGCACCAACCAAGACCCAACTGCCTATTATTCGTTGGAGCAAGCAGTCGAAGAAGGGTTTTTGGTTCCCTACGAGGTCTATACCCACACGACCAAGTTTTTGCGGCAGGGAATCAAGTACGATCAACTGACCGCCGAACAGAAGAAACAGATCGAAGAAGACGGCATCGATCCGACGGAGCTTGAACACGAAGCGCGTTCAATCGATCGACAGGTGTTCAACAAGGATACTAACAGGATCATTCTGCGAAACCTGATGGAGAACGGCATCAAAGATGCCACCGGTCAGAATCCCGGAAAGACCATCATCTTCGCCAGAAACCATGAGCACGCTGTTCTTATGCAGCGGCTGTTCGACGAGATGTTTCCCCAATACGGGGGCAAATTTTGTCTGGTAATCGACAACTATGATCCGCGTGCCGAACAGCTAATCGACGACTTCAAGGATGCGGTCAATCCGCTGACCATCGCCATATCCGTCGACATGCTGGACACCGGGATCGATGTCCCTGAAATTGTCAATCTGGTTTTCGCCAAACCGGTCAAATCCAAGGTCAAGTTCTGGCAGATGATCGGGCGAGGCACCCGTCTGTGTCCCAACCTGTTTGGCACCGGCAAGGACAAGAGCGCCTTCCGTATCTTCGACCACTGGGCGAACTTCGAGCACTTTGACCAAGCACGTCCCGAAGCCGAACCGTCTATCAGCAAGCCGCTGATGCAGCGTGTGTTTGAGTCGCGTATCGATTTGGCGGAAACGGCCTTGAATGAAGCCGAGACAGCTTGCTTCGATACAGTGGCCGACCTTCTGCTGGGTGATGTGGTTTCCCTGCCGACTGAATCGATTTCGGTGAAAGAAAAATGGCGCGAAATTCAGACCGTATCGCAGGACGGCGTCATCAAGGGCTTTACACCCGCCACGGTTCAGACGCTGCGATCCGACATCGCGCCGCTGATGCAGTGGCTGAATATACGCGGGCACGCCGACGCCTATGCGCTTGACCTGCTTATCGCCGACATGCAGATCGCGCTGCTGAAGAAGTCCAACCAGTTCGAGGATTTCAAGGGCGACTTGCTGAACCGAGTCGCCAGTCTGCGCATGAACCTGAACCCCGTGAAAGAGCGGGCTAAGACCATCAAGCAGGTCAAGGATCAGGCGTTCTGGAGCGGCGTCACGGTTGCCGACTTGGAAAGCATCCGCACCGAACTTCGGTCGATCATGCATTACCGCGTGGGCACCGGCATCGAACCGCCGAAGCCGCGCGTTTATGACATCGAGGAAGATGAGGGAGGCATTCAAGCTGGCCAACGGTCTTCCAGCATCAAATCCATCGACCTTGCAGCTTACCGCAGACGGGTTGTCGATGCGTTGGCCGAACTGTTCAATAAAGACGCGACCTTGAAGAAAATCCGGACAGGCGAACCGGTCACCGACGCCGATTTGCAGGCGCTGGTGTCGCTGGTACTGACCCAACATCCCGATGTAGACCTTACGCTGCTGAATGAGTTCTATCCGGACATGGCGGGTCATCTGGACGACATCATTCGCAGCGTCGTCGGCATGGACGCAGATGCGGTGAGGGAACGCTTTGCTGGCTTCGTCCAGAAGCACCCATCGCTAACTGCCAAGCAAACCCAGTTTATTGGGATGCTACAAAATCACATCGCGCGGAGCGGTGTCATCGAAATCGACCGGCTGTATGAAGCGCCGTTCACTGCGCTTGATCCAAACGGGATCGATGGGCTGTTCCCGAATGAGGAACAGATTATCGAACTGCTGAACATTGTCAGAAGCTTCGAGCCTGACACTACGGAAGGAACGGCAAACTAAATGATTACCGGGGAGCTACGAGGACGTATTGACAAGCTATGGGCTGAGTTCTGGACAGGTGGGATCACAAACCCGCTGACCGTGATCGAGCAGATCACATTCCTGATGTTTTCCCGCCTGCTGGACATGTCCGAAGCGCGGAACGAACGCCGGGTCGCGCGAACCGGTGGCGATTTTTCGCGGCTGTTCAAGGAGGATGACCAAGACCTGCGCTGGTCCCATTTCAAGAACATAGGTGCGGACGAGATGTTGCCCTTGGTCCGCGACCGGGTCTTCCCGCATTTCAGGACCACAACCGTGGACGGTGCGAAGTTCGGCGAATACATGAAGGACGCCCAGTTGATGATTCAGAAACCATCGCTTCTGGTGTCTGCCGTCAACATGATCGATGCCTTGCCGCTGGCGAACGATGACGTAAAGGGCGACCTTTATGAATATCTGCTGTCCAAGCTGACGACAGCAGGCATCAACGGCCAGTTCCGTACGCCACGCCACATCATCCGCCTGATGGTGGATATGCTGGAACCGAAACCTGATGAAGTGATCGGTGACCCGGCTTGCGGCACCGGCGGCTTTCTGGTTGGGATCGCGCAGTATCTGCTTGAAAAATACACATCGCCGGGTGGAGTAGTCGAGGATGCCGCAACCAGGGAAAAACACTACACCGGCGACCTGCTGACTGAACAGGATTGGCGGCATCTACGCGGTGGTATGTTCCACGGATTCGACTTTGATTCGACCATGCTGCGTATCGCCGCGATGAACATGATCCTTCACGGCATCGACGCGCCGGACATTCACTATCAGGACACTTTGTCGACCACCTTCCCGGATCGCTTTCCACGGGCCGCCGAAAACGGGTTCGACATTGTCATGGCCAACCCGCCATTCAAGGGTAGTCTGGACGAAGAGGACGTCCATTCCAACCTGCTGGCCAAGGTCAAGACTAAGAAGACCGAGCTTCTGTTCGTCACACTGATCCTGCGCATGCTGAAGATCGGTGGCAGGTCGGCGACCATCGTTCCAGATGGTGTGTTGTTTGGGTCGAACAAGGCACATCAGTCGCTGCGCAAAGTGCTGGTCGATGACAATCAGCTTGAGGCAGTGATTTCACTGCCATCAGGCGTCTTCAAACCCTATGCGAGCGCGTCGACCGGTATACTGGTCTTCACCAAGAGCGGGCGCACCGACAACGTGTTCTTCTACGATGTTCAAGCAGACGGCCATTCGCTGGATGATAAGCGCAACAAGATTGAAGCGAACGATCTGCCCGATGCCCTGAAACGCTGGCAAAAGCGTGATCCGACAAAGGACACGGACAGAAAGGCTAAAGCGTTCTTTATTTCCGCCGATGTCATCCGTGCGAGAAAATACGATCTTTCGGTGAGCCGATACAGGGAAACTGTTTACAAGGAAGAAGAATACGATCCACCGCAGGAAATCTTGGGACGCATGAAAACCCTGAACGCCGACATCGCGAAGGATATGGCGGAGCTTGAGGAGATGTTGGGTTGAAAACGGCCCATCTGTCGGAAGTCGCAGAAATAAATCCGCGCCTGCCGAAGGCATTGAAAAACAGTTGCAACGGCGAAGTCTGTTTTCTGCCGATGGAAGCGGTTTCAGAAAGCGGAACTGTTGTTTATCAGGAGCGGCGAAGGATAAACGAAGTTCTAAAAGGGTATACCCATTTTCGTCGTGGCGACTTGATCATTGCGAAGATTACGCCCTGTATGGAAAACGGGAAAGCGGCCTTCCTTGACAAGCTTGAAACGGACATCGGATTTGGTTCAACCGAGTTTCATGTGGTTAGACCAAGCGAGCGAATTGATGGTCGCTTTCTTTTCTACCTTCTATGGAATCCATATTTTCGACATATCGCAGAGAAGCGGATGACAGGTAGTGCAGGGCAGAAACGTGTGCCTGCATCATTCTTGAAAGAGTTAGAAGTTCCAATCCCGCCCATCGAAGAACAGCGCCGTATCGCCGCTATTCTGGACAAGGCGGACGCCGTTCGTCGTAAGCGTGGGCAGGCTCTGACCTTGGCCGACGATTTCCTTCGTTCGGCCTTCTTGGAGATGTTCGGTGATCCGGTCAACAATCCGCAGAGCCTATCGAAGAAATGCCTTGGAGACGTTTCAACATTCACGAGTGGTGGGACACCATCAAAATCGAACCCTACCTATTGGGATGGAATATTTCCTTGGGTTTCCCCAAAGGATATGAAGACCACAACGATCACTGACGCCGAAGATCACGTCAACGAGGTTGTATTTGACGAAACCAGTTTGAAGAAGATTCCAGAAGGCGCAGTTCTGATTGTTGTGCGTGGCATGATATTGGCCCACACCGTTCCCATTGCGATTACCGGAGCAAAAGTGGCGATCAATCAGGATATGAAAGCCATACAGTTTTTTGATGGTGTCGCCCCATTTTTCGGACTTTGGAATTTAAAGGTCCAACACGCTTATATACTGTCAAAGGTCGGGACTGCTGCGCACGGAACACGGCGTCTGGATATGGAGAGTCTAAAAAGCCTTCCGATATTATTGCCCACGGAAAGTCAGCAGAAGCACTTTTCAGAACTTACACGAAGCTTCACGCGATACAGGAACAGGATTTTGAGCGAACAGGCTGAAGCAAATACCTTGTTTGCGAGCCTGATCCAGCGCGCATTCAGAGGCGACCTATAGAGAGCCCGCTTATGTCCCGGCAACGCAAGCCCCAACTTTCTGACGAGGATGTCGCTCTGATAAAGGCGATGCTTGCGACTGGTAATTACAAACGCCAAGAAATACTGACCTACTTCAGCCGGAAAGATCGACCTGTAAATCTCGGTCGGATCAGTGAAATTGCCACAGGAAAAAAGCGGACCGGCGTGGCCGCTGCAAGCCGGGGCAAACTTGATGAGTTTCTCAAACAATCCGGAAGCAAGAGCTTCGAGGCGGACAAAGACCCGATGGGCGACGCCGCGCTTGGCGCACTTCTCTCCCTAAAATCCAAGCGTCCAAGAATCCTGAAAGTAGAAGAGAGCGATACGGTCGAGTTTAAGGAGTCATTCAACTGGGCCGGACGCGCGAAATACGCGCGGACTATAGCTGGTTACGCCAATCATAAAGGCGGCTACATGCTTTTTGGCGTGAAGGACGACGGCAAGATTGTTGGTATGTCGAACGACAGTCTTATGACGGTAGACCAAAGCAAGATCACGCAATTTATGAACGCTTACTTCCAGCCTCAAATTTACTGGAAGCGTACGACCAAAAAATTCGGCAACGTATCGGTCGGCATATTGTGGGCGGGGGCAAGCGACAGAAAGCCAGTCATTTGTTCGAAGACAAGCGACCCCCTAAAGGAGGGAGAAATCTATTTTCGCTACATCGGCGAAACCAGAACCATCGGGTATTCGGAGCTTATGGCGATCCTTGACGGTCGTGATCGGCAAACCGAGCAACTGCTGGCTACAAAAGTAAGTCGCATCGCGGAGATAGGGTCCGACAATGCCGGTGTTCTGGATACGAATACAGGCGTGGTTGAGGGGCGTCGCGGAAGCTTCATTATCGACGAAGCGTTATTGGATAAGGTCCGATTTATCAACGAAGGTAGGTTCGATGAGCGTAGTGGCGACCCGGCAATTCGAATTATCGGCGATGCGAGGCCCTTTAAGGGCGGCGGCAAGACGGTCGTGCGAACGGAAAAATCCGTTGTCACCAATTACGATATCCTTAACGATTTCATCCAGCAGCGCCAGGTCGATGATCCGCGCGGATACGTTCGTCACATCGTGCATGATCAGATGCTCTTGCTGCCAGTCTTCTATTACATTTCACTAGCTGGTCAATCCATCAATGATGTTGTCCAAATGCTAGCCAAAGAGAAAACGACACGCGAGACGCATCGTATGAAATTGATTGATCGAGTGAGTTCGCGAAAGGGGCACGCGATTAAGCCTGGTCCAAGCACCGAACCATACCGGAAGAGAATTCTTGCCGGAGGGACAATCAACTTTTCTAAAGTCAACAGCCGTGTTCACGCTGTCAGGGCAATTCAGGCAATCCCGAAAAATCAGATCCACCTTGAGCAATGCCTCAAGATCATTAAGGCCGCGCTAAAAGATTGTGAACGCCATCCAGATAATGTTCTCATGAGTGAGATTCGATATTCATCTGCCCATGTCGACGCTTCTGTTTATGCGGAGAGCATACCGCAAGTTTGAACAGAGCAATTCAAATCGAGAATCGTGAATGAGAACGCGGACCAACTTACGCGAATGAGGCCGGTGATGTTGGGCTCGCCTATCACAATTACAGGGATCGGACGAAATAAGATCCGGTGAGAGATACGGCGCAGAAATTGAGAGCAATACCAGACGCTGGTATGAACGCTGCGTCGGTGCTGTTTGCCAGAACTGCGCTGAGAATTACGGAAATTTGGACCGATTTGCTTGGCTTTATGCTGCAGTTCGATAGCTGATCGAATGCAGTACAGCGACTGTGACACCGGGAATCCAAATTTCCAAAGAGACAGCCTAATTTTGTATTCCAAAGATGGCATGTCGCGAGAGTAGTAATGGCGAATGGGGCTTCTTCATGTTGAACTTTTTTAGAAAAAGAGAAGCAAAAAAGAATTTTGGCAACATGCTTGAAAATCCAGATGAGGAATCCCTCAAACAATACCTGATTGCACTGGACATAACGCTCAAGAAGTTGCCGGCTCTTGGAGAGGTGGAATGTGAGAGCGCTAAGCGTGAATTCCGAGATATCGTTGAAAAGTCACATGCTAAATTTGGTACCGAGCAATTTGACCTCTATTGGGCAAGCTGGAATCTCGGTTGGGCCAGCCATGACGCAAAACAGCGTGGCGATGATAAGGCGTGGCTGCTCCATGAGCTTGTCCGAAGCTATCTGAAATCAGAAAGTCTATTAATTTTCGGTGACACCGCGATCAATTACTTAGACCAGTGGGCTAATGGGGAAATCGATGAGGAGACGCTTGAAATAGCTGAGAGGTTTCAAACTAAGGACGATCAGCACGAATGGGTAGCGACGTTTGAAAATTTTTCGATCGAATTGCCGAAAATGACATATGAGAAGGCAATGGACCACGTCGAAGGTATTGAAATGACCTCAGGAGGAGCCTTTGTTTCGCTTGTTCGTCGAGACGAGGTTTGTTGAATAGAAATTTTCAGTGCTGGATTTGATAATTTTTTGTGGAAATATTCTCGGCAGCTTTTCTCTAATCGAAGTGCCCCCCGGTCCCCCCCTTGGGGGCACCCTAGAAATGCCGGCCAGACAAGAATTTTGGACCGTAGAAGTGGGGATAGAGTGGGGTGGAAATAAAGAAGGCTTAGCCTGTATCAGCTAAGCCTTTGACACGAATGGTGGGCGCGGCTGGGATTGAACCAGCGACCCCTACGATGTCAACGTAGTGCTCTCCCGCTGAGCTACGCGCCCGATCGCCCGGTGTTTGCTGAGCGTATCGACGGCCGGGATGGACCCTGCCGAGGCATGGGGAATTACCACCAAACTTGCGGGCAAGGCAAGCCTTTGCAGGCGCTTTCCGGCCGCAATCGGCATTGATGAATAGAAAGGTGCATTCCGGGCCCGATTGGGTGCACGATCGGGCCGCCGCTAATGCGGCAGGAAGGTCTCGACCCGGTCGATCAATTCGTTGAGGTTGAATGGCTTGGACAGCACGTCGATGCGGTTGCCGTCCAGGTCGCCCGCACCGAGCGCGTCATGTGCATAGGCCGTCACCAGCAGGACACACAGCCCCGGCACCCGCCGTCGAGCCTGCCGGGCCAATTCGATCCCGTCCAGGCCGGGCATGCGGATGTCGGTCAGCAGCAGGTCGAAGTGGTCCTCCTCGACCCGGCGCAGCGCCTCGGCCCCGTCGGGCACGGCTTCGACGTAGTACCCGGAACGCGAAATCGCCTGCGCGAGGAACTCGCGCATCGCCTCATCGTCTTCGACGATGAGGATATGCGGCGCATCACTTTCCACGAGGCGTTCGGCCTTGACCGTCACGTCGATCGCTCCTAACCCTGAAACGGGCCCTGTCACAGCCGCTGACAAAGCGGTGTAAATTGTTTTATCGCTTCTTATCTTTCCAAAGTGTAAACACTGGGGAGTATTTGCTTTTTCAGGCTGACGATGGGTTCGAATCGGCCTGAATCAGGCCAAAAATGAGGCAAAATTACGATGTCCGCGGCCCTTATCCGCAATGCCGAAATCGGTGATATATCCGATGTCGTGGCGCTATACGCGCATCACGTGGAACACAGCCTCGGGACCTTCGAGGAGGTCGCCCCGACGGAGGCGGAAATGACCCGCCGATGGCGGGCGGTAACCGACGCCGGCTTGCCGTATCTGGTCTGCGAGGTCGGCGGCACAGTCTTGGGATACTGCTACGCCGGGCTTTACCGGCCGCGCCACGCCTATCGTTTTTCCGTCGAAGACTCGGTCTACGTGTCGCCGGATCACGCGCGGCGCGGCTATGGCCGGCTGCTGCTGTCCGAGCTGATCGACCGCTGCACCCTATTGGGATACCGCCAAATGATCGCGGTGATCGGCGACAGCGGGAACGACAGTTCGATCGGATTGCATGCCGCCCTCGGCTTCGAGAGGGTCGGGTGTTTCCCGTCGATCGGATTCAAGCAAGACCGCTGGGTCGACGTGATGCTGATGCAGCGGCCGCTCGGCGACGGGGACGCGACCCCGCCGGGCGACCGGGACACGCCGGGAATGGCATAGGCTTTGCTTCGACTCCGGTGTAGGGGAGACGAATGCATGCCGAAAACTCGGTCCAACCGTTACATCGTGGCCGGAACGCTCCTGGCGGGTGTCATCCTAGCCGGGATGGCCGCAGCCCCGGACGCCGAAGCGCGAACACCTCAAAAACGCTTACCGATGCAAGGCTTATGCGCCGCCGCCATCGACCGGCAGGAGGCGCGGCACAAGATTCCGAACAAGCTGTTACAGGCCATTTCCATGGTCGAATCCGGACGTTGGGACCCGAAGACCCGCAGCAAGATCGCCTGGCCCTGGACGGTGACGGCAAACGGCAAGGGGCGTTATTTTCCCACCAAGCAGGCAGCGATCGCCCATGTGATGAAATTGAAGGGGCAGGGTATTCGCGTGATCGACGTCGGCTGCATGCAAGTGAACCTCCACTATCATCCGGACGCCTTCAAATCGCTCAGCGCCGCCTTCGACCCCAAGCGCAACGCCGACTACGCGGCAAAATTCCTGACTCGGCTAAAGCGCGAGCACAGGAGCTGGCGCAAGGCGGTGCAGCACTATCATTCGGCGACGCCCGCCAAGCGCGTCCCCTATCAGAACAAGGTCTATGCCGCATGGCAGGACACCAAACGCCAGGCGTCCCGGCCGGACGCCACCACCGCGCGGACCCGCCTGCAACGGACCGGCCGTCAGATCGAGCGGGCGCATCGTGCAAAGATATCGCGATACAAACGGCCCAGCCGCGCCGCGGCACTCCGGAAATCTGCCACAGCGCCGAAGAAAGCCGGTAATTACCTGTCGAAATGGCCGCCGCGCAGCGTCAAGGAACAACGCCGCGCCCAGAACCTCGCCCGGATCTGGGCCATGGAAGCGCGGCAAGGCGCGAAAAAGCGCTAAAAGCCGACCTCGTACGCGTATGTAGTCATTGGAATTTGACCCGCGGCGCCCAAATGCCGGCCGTACGCGCGTTCAGCCCCACAGCGCCGGCACCGGCGGGTGAATGATGCTGCCGTCGAAGCGGAGCGGCGGGTCGCGGTCCTTGGCCAAGAGCAGCGGACCGTCCAAATCGACGAATGCCGCGCCCTGCGCGACGAGCAGCGCCGGCGCCATCGCCAGCGACGTGGAAATCATGCAGCCGACCATGACCTTCAGGTCCACGGCGACTGCAGCATCCCGCAACGCCAGCGCCTCGGTCAGGCCGCCGGTCTTGTCCAGCTTGATGTTGATGACGTCGTACAGTTTGGCCATACGGTCGATGTCGTGACGCGTATGGCAGGACTCGTCGGCGCAAATCGGCACCGGATGCGGCACCTCGGACAGCATATCGTCCTCGCCTTCCGGCAGGGGCTGTTCGATCATCTGCACATGTAGTTTTTTGAGTTCCGCCGAGAAAGGTTCGACCATGTCGACGGTCCAACCCTCGTTCGCATCGACGATTAAACGGGCATTCGGGGCGTTTTCGCGTACGGCAGCCACCCGATCCAGGTCTCCGTCGCCGGTCAGCTTGATCTTCAACAACGGCCGGTACGCGTTCGCACGCGCGCTTTCGGCCATCACGTCCGGTGTATCCACGCTGATCGTGTACGCCGTCTCCAGGGTTTGCAATTCCTCGAGCCCCGCCAGCGTCCACGCCCGTACACCTGCCCGTTTCGCCTCAATATCCCAGAGGGCGCAATCGAGGGCGTTGCGCGCAGCCCCCGGCGGCATCGCCTCCTGCAGCGTGTGCCGGTCCACGGCGCCGCTTTCCACCATAGGCGCGACCGCTTCGAGCGCTGCGGTGACGCTTTCCTGACTCTCGTCATAACGCGGATTGGCCATGCATTCGCCGCGTCCCACATGCGGCCCGTCCTTCAATTCGACGACGACGATTTCGGTCTGCGTCCGCGTCCCGCGGGAAATTTTGAAAGCCGCGGCGAGCGGCCAGATTTCGGATCGGACCGTTACCTGCATCAGGTCAGCGCATCGACGATGCGAGCGACGCCGTTCTTAAGCGGATCGACCGCAGGCAGCCCGGTCTCCGCCTCCGCCGCGCCCAACACGTCGGCGGTTTCGGCCTCGGACAGGCGCGAGGTGTTGATCGCCACGCCGACACAGCGGATGTCGGGATTGGTCAGGCGCCCGGCAGCGATATTCGCATCGATGGTTTCCGTCAGGCTGTGGACCGGTATCGTCGGCGTGCCCCGCATATGCGGCCGCCCCGGGTCGTGACACACGACGACCGCATCGGGCTGGGAGCCGTGCAGCAAACCAAGCGTCACACCGGCATAGGCCGCATGGAACAGCGAGCCCTGCCCCTCGACCACATCCCAATGGTCCGGGTCGTTATCCGGCGACAGTTTTTCCGCCACGCCCGAGACGAAATCCGACACCACGGCGTCGACCGACACGCCCTCGCCTGCGATAAAGATGCCGGTCTGCCCGGTCGCGCGGAAAGTCGCCTTCATGCCGCGCGCCTGCATCTCGCGCTCGACAGCGAGCGACGTATACATTTTGCCGACCGACACATCGGTGCCGACGGTCAGGAATCGCTTACCGGTCCGCTTGTGGCCCTTGCCCGTGTCGAATTTCTCCATCGAGTGCCGCACGTCGAACAAGTCGACGCCTTTCGCCGCGGCCGCCTCGGCCAAACCCGGAACGTCGGCAAGCTTCGAATGCAGACCGCTGGCGATGTTGTAGCCGAGGTCGACCGCCGCCAGCAGCGTGTTGGACCACTCGTCATTGAAGTAGCCGCCTTGGTTCACGACGCCGACCAGCAAGGTACGGGCGCCGGCTTCCGCCGCCTCCTGCAGCGTCTTGTCCGGCAGGCCGAGATCGGCCTGGCATCCATCCAGCCGCAACTGCCCGACACACCATTCCGGACGCCACTGCGCCACCCCGGCCGCGGTCTTCGCCGCCAGTTGATCCGGCGCGTCCCCAAGGAACATCAAATAGGGCGTAGGTATCTTCATGCTCGCCTCCCCGACTGCCGAAGATGGCGCGGCCGACGGCTATCGGCGCACCGTTGAACGCAAATTAACGCGAAATTTCGCCGTGCTGCCAAGCACTTTCAGCGTTTCGCCTTTCGCCTTCTACGCCGTCGTCCCAGCGATTTCAAGGCGTCGTAGAAGACCGACATCGCGCGATCGACTTCCTCCGTCGTGGTCGTCATGGGCGGCACGAGGCGCACGACATTTTTCAAATCCCGGACCCCACGAATCTGGAAGATCAGCCCTTTTTCAAGACAGTAATCGTAGATTTGTTTCGTTTCTTCATTCGCCGGCGTTTTTAGCTTCCGGTCGGTCACGAACTCGATTCCCAGCAAGACACCGCGTCCGCGGATATCGCCGATGATCTCGAATTCCTTCGCCATCTGCCGAAGCGCCTTTTTGATTCGGCGTTCGATCCGCGCCGCCCGGCCCGGCATGTCCTCGTCCACGACGATCTTCAGGCTTTCCTCGCCAGCGGCACACAGCAGCGGATCGGTGGCATGGCTGCGGGTCGCGAAGTAGCCGTTGTCCACCGCCTTCTTGGCGACCGCCGCGGTGCTGCAGACCCCGCTGATCGGCAACCCGCCGCCGAAATGCTTCGAAATCGCGATGATATCCGGCGAAACGCCTTCTTCGTGCTGAAAGCCGAACAGCTTTCCGGTCTTGCCGAGCCCGGTCTGCGCTTCGTCGAAAATCAGCAGCATGCCGCGCGCATCGCAGGCCTCACGCACCGCTTTGTAATAGCCCTTGGGCGGCACGATGATCCCGCCCGCGCTCAACACCGGCTCGCCGATGAAGGCGGCGGGCTTGCCGGTGAAATTGGCATCCGCAAGTTCCAAACTGGATGTCAGGCATTGCAGTTCGCAGCTCGGGAATTTCAAGCGCAGCGGGCAACGGTAGCAATAGGGTGTCAGCAGCGACGCGGTCGCGGGCGCCACGACGCTGTGTTTCCGCCGGTCCCAATTGAACGACACCGACCGGGTCAGGTAGGACGTGGAGCCGTGCAATCCGGCGTGCAATCCGATGACGTCCACGCCGCCGGTCGCTTTTCGTGCCAAATCGATCGACGCTTCGATGGAATCGCTGCCACTGACCAGGAACAACGATTTTTCCAGCGGTTTCGGCAAGAGCTTGCCGAGCCGCTCGTGCAGGCGGAGGCGCGGCAGGTTCAGCATCGTATTGCTGGCGTGCATCATCGTCTTCATCGTCTTTTCGATGACCGCGACCATGCGCGGGTGCTGATGACCGAGCGCCGCGCCCATCTGCCCCGATTGGAAGTCGAGATATTCCTTGCCGTCGGTATCGACGACCGTGCTGCCGTGAGATTGCTGCAGGACCGGCCGGTTCTCAAGGCCGCCCATATAGCTGCCGCCCTCCGTCGGAAACATCCAACGGCGCACGGTGTTGCGAATGCGTTTCGCGTCCATCGTCGCCCCTTCCTTGCTGCCTCAGGAAAAGGGTAACCGAAACGCCGAACATCCGCCTAATGGGCCGCCGACGCCGAACGCGAAATTGGCCGGGAATTAGGGCGACGCGTGATTTTCGGGTGCTAACTGCGAGATGTCGGCCACCCGCCGGTCCGAGCCGATGAACCACAGCAGCCCGCCGGGAAGGCTCAGTACGATCAGTCCCAGCCCGAAGAGAACGGATACGGCCGCCGCACCGCCGGCGGCGACGCCGAGCAGTCCGAACGCCGCCACCATCGCGCCCTCGCGAAGGCCCCAACCCGCGACCGACACCGGGACGGTCGCGAGCAACAGGACGGACGGCACCAGCACGAGACAATCCACAAACGTTGCCGGCAAATCGAGGCACCAGAACAGCAAGAAGAAAACGGTGACCGTCAGCAGATGCCCCGCCACCGAGAGCCCGACGACCGGCAGCAACACCGCGGGACGGGAAAAGGCCTGGCGCGCCGCCGCGGACAACGCCGCCAACCCGCGAAAGATCTTCCAACGATGGAGCCGCGCCGGCATCCAGGACATGAGCAACAGCATGGTGATGCCGATTGCCGCGAGGATGAAGATTGTGGTGAAGGTCAACCGTGCCGCGGGATCATCCACGCGCTGGTAAAACAGAGGCTGAGCGACCGCGACGAGGAGAACCTGACTGGCGAGACCCAAGACACGATCCAAGATAACGCTGTTGATGGCGGGCTCCAGCGGCAGGCCAGCCCGAAAGGAACGGTAGATGCGAATTCCGTCGCCACCGACGGTCGACGGCAGCGCCTGGTTAAAGAACATCCCTTCGAAGAAAAACCGAAAAGCCGTCTCGAATGGCAAACTCTGGTCGAATTGGCGCATGACAATCCGCCAACGCCACGTCGCCAACAGGAATTGCGTCAGCATGAGCGTTAGCGCGACCGGTGCGATCCACAGGGGAATGCCGCGGATGCGATCCATCGTATCGCCGATATCGACACTGCCGACGACCAGCCAGATCAGGCCGATCGTAACGGCGGCCTTCAGGCAAAAAACGATCGCTTTTGTGATGGAACTTCGTGCCATTCCGCCCCGCGGTAGTTTGCCGATTTCCGGCAGGCGGTGCCGCTACGTCAGCACGTTAGACGAGGATATCGACGAGTTGCCCGTTGCCGGACGCCGACCCGGAACTCAGCGATTGTGCCGCCGACTGGGTCGCTTCCTGAACAAGCGCCACGACCTGTTGATCACGCTGTGCCTGCAGTTTGAGCGCCAGGATACTGGTGTCCCGACTCACCGCGAGCGAACTGGCTACTATGTCTGACATCCGGTTCCGTCCCGTTGCCGTCCTGCTTAATACATGACGCTTATCGGAATTGGGTTAACAAATCGCTAGGAACGGGCGGCCACCGGCCGCCACCGCAAAATTGCGGGCGCCTATTTATCGACGTCCGCCGCGACCTTCATGCTAATGATCTTGTCAGGATCGTCGACCAGCCCATTGGCGCTGGCCGAGCCCTTCTTGATCTTGTGCACGAATTCCATGCCGTCGACCACGCGGCCCCATGCGGTGTACTGACCGTCCAAATGCGGCGCATCGGCGAACATGATGAAAAACTGGCTGTTCGCGCTGTTCGGATCGGCCGTCCGTGCCATCGACAGAACGCCCTCGCCATGCTTGACGTCGTTGAATTCGGCCTTTAGGTCGGGCTTGTCCGAACCGCCGCGACCGGTTCCGGTGGGATCGCCGGCTTGCGCCATGAAACCATCGATCACGCGATGAAATACGATGCCGTCGTAGAACCCTTCGCGCGCAAGTTCCTTGATGCGTGCGACGTGATTGGGGGCCTTGTCGGAAAACAGTTCGATGACCACGCGGCCATCTTTGAGTTCGAGATAGATCATGTTTTCTTTATCTGCTGCTATGACGGGACTATGCCACAAACAAATGGCAGCGACCGCAATTAAAAAGAAACGTCTGAGAAGCATCAAGATGCCTTACGTTGGTTCATCCAATTCGCGCCGACAAAATAAGACATTCGGCCCCCTGGCGCATCTTCACAAATAGGCTCATGAAACTTTGTCGAAACTGTGACGGAAAGATCCTCGCCTATGCCTGCTGACGGAACCAAGTCCGACCGAAGCGAGATCGCGGTGGTAGACCTCGACGGCGTGCGCATCCGCACCCGCCAGAAAGGTGATAGCGGCGATACGGTCCTCTTGCTGCATGGGCTCGGCGGCGACGCGACGAGTTGGACCCTCAACCAAAAGGCGCTCGCCACCGCGCGCCGGGTTATCGCCATCGATTTGCCGGGGCATGGCGGCTCGTCCCGGTCGATCGGCGACGGTGGAATCCCGTCGATCGCCCGGCTTATCGCCGACCTGCCGGATGCTCTGAACATCGACCGGTTCGACCTTGTCGGGTTGTCCATGGGAGGGGCGGTCGCGCTCGAACTCGCGCTGCACCACGGCGACCGGGTGCGCAGCCTGACCTGTGTGAGTTCGGCCGGGTTCGGCGAAGAGATCAACACCGATTTCATCAACGGCTACCTGCGCGCCGAAACCATGCAGGCGATGCGGCCGAATATCGCCATCCTGTTTCACGACGACCGCCGCGTGAACGACGCGATGGTCAGCTATGCGGTGATGGCGCGCCAAAACCCCGAGTTCCGCGCCGGCATCGCGCGTATGACCGAAGCGAATTTTTCCGCGGGAAGGCAACGCTACATCTATACCGACCGGCTGCAGGACCTCGCCATGCCGATCCATCTCATCTGGGGACGCCACGACCGGATCGCGCCGCCGGCCCATGCGGAACGGCTAACCTCGACACTGCCGGTCACGATGATCGAGGATGCTGGGCACATGCCCAACGTCGAAGCCGCAGACGCCTTCAACGACGCACTCCTTCGAATTCTTCAAGACCCCTCGTCGGGCTGAGCACGGTAGGTTTGGAATTTTTCCAGGACACGCTCCATTTCATCGGCGGGTAGCAAAACCGGCTCTCCGGCCTGCAGAGCGCGCCAATACTGCGCGGCGAGGGTCTCGACCTCGACCGCAAGCGCCAGCGCTTTTGCGAGGGTGTCCCCAAGGGCGATCATGCCATGGTTGGCAAGCAGACAGGCCCGGCGGTCTTGCAGCGCTTTCAGCGCTTGGTCCGACAGCGCTTGCGTGCCAAAGGTGGCGTAGGGCGCGCATCGGATGGAATCACCGCCTGCGACCGCGACCATGTAGTGAAAAGCGGGAATGTCGCGATGTAGGCAGGCCAGCGTCGTCGCGAACATGGCATGGGTATGGACGACGGCGCCGGCGTCGCCGCGCGCGTTCAGGATATCCAGGTGAAAGCGCCATTCGCTGGAGGGATTCTTCTGCCCCGGCGGCACCGATCCGTCCGCCGCCATGAAGACGATGTCATCCGGCGTCAGACTGTCATACGGCATGCCCGACGGCGTGATAAGCAGCCCGCCGTCGGCTCGCACACTGATATTGCCGGCGCTGCCTTGGTTGATCCCGAGGGCGTTCATCTTCAGGCAGGCGTCGATGATCTCCTGCCGAAGGTCTTGGGTATCGCCCGGCATCACGCTTTCGCCCGCTCCGGGAAAAGACCGGCCAAACCGTCGCGGGTGGCCGCCGCGATTCCCCGTTCGGTGATCAGGCCGGTCACCAAGCGGCTCGGCGTAACGTCGAAGGCGAAGTTCGCGCAGGCCGACCCGTCGGCCACGATCGAGACTGTTTCGATCGTGCCGTCTCGCGTTCGCCCGGTCATGTGCGACACCTCTTCAGCGGATCGCTCCTCGATCGGGATCGACGCCACGCCGTCCTCGATCGTCCAATCGATGGTCGGCGACGGCAGCGCGACATAGAACGGCACGTCGTTGTCGAAGGCCGCAAGCGCCTTTAGATAAGTGCCGATCTTGTTTGCCACGTCACCGCTTGCGGTCGTGCGATCGGTGCCCGTGATGCATAGATCGACCTCGCCATGCTGCATAAGGTGCCCGCCCACATTGTCGGCGATCACCGTATGCGGCACACCGTGACGCCCTAGTTCCCAGGCGGTCAGGCTGGCACCCTGGTTGCGCGGCCGGGTTTCATCGACCCAGACATGAACTTTTAACCCGGCGTCATGCGCCTGGTAGATCGGCGACGTAGCGGTGCCCCAGTCGACGGTGGCAAGCCAGCCGGCGTTGCAATGGGTCAGCACGTTGACCGGCCCGTCCTGCTTCGCCGCCGCCGCGGCCCGGATCAGGGCGAGGCCGTGTTCGCCGATCTTCCGGTTGATCTCCACGTCTTCGTCGCAAATCGCCGCCGCCCGGGCATAGGCCGCCGCCGTGCGGGCATTCTCGCCGAGCGGCTCCAGAACGCGGCGCATTTCATCGAGCGCCCAGCGCAGATTCACCGCCGTCGGGCGCGTCCTCCCGAGCCGTTGCAGGGCGGACGACAGCGACGAGTCGCCGGGATCTTCCTGCATCGCCAGCGCGACACCATAGGCCGCCGTCGCGCCGATCAACGGCGCGCCGCGGACCTGCATGATTTCGATCGCGCGGGCGGCGTCCTCCACGGAGCGCAGCCCGACCTGCACGAATTCATGCGGTAGCCGGGTCTGGTCGATGATCTCGACCGACCAACCGTCCTCCGCGACCCAAATCGTGCGATATGCCGTGCCGTCGACCTTCATCCGACTAATACCCCAGCGTTAACGCGTCGGGCCGGCGCGGATCGGACGCTCCGTACAAGACCCCATCGACCCGCATGATCGATTGCAGGCTGCCCATCGGCCGCCCTTGTTTCAACGTATGCCCCTTCGCCTGCAGGAGGCGTTGCGTATCGGGGCTCACCCCTTCTTCGATGCGTAACGTATCCGGCAACCATTGATGATGAATTCGCGGCGCATGCGTCGCCTCGGCGATGTTCATCTTGTGGTCGATCACGTTGATCAGGAGTTGCAGCACAGTGGTTATGATCCGGCTGCCGCCGGGACTGCCGGTGGCCAGCAGAACCTCGCCATCCTTCAACACGATGGTCGGGCTCATCGAACTCAACGGCCGCTTGCCGCCGCCGACCGCATTGGCATCGCCGCCGATCAAGCCATAGGCGTTCGGCACGCCGGGCTTGGCCGAGAAATCGCCCATTTCATTGTTCAGCAGGATGCCGGTCCCCGCCGCGACAATTCCGGTGCCGTAGCTGAAGTTCAGCGTATACGTATTCGACACGGTATTCCCGAACCGGTCCATCACGGAGTAATGGGTCGTGTTCGGCCCTTCATGCGGCAGCGGGTCGCCAGGCAGGATATCGGTGGACGGTGTTGCCTTTTCCAGGTCGATTCCGCGCCGCAAAACCGCCGCGTAATCCTTGGACACCAAGCCGATTACCGGCACCTTCCAATATCCCGGATCGCCCAAATGTTTCGACCGGTCCGCATAGGCGCGTTTCATGGCCTCCGCCATCACGTGCAGTCCGCGGGCGCTGTTATGTCCCAACGCGGCCAGATCGTATGCCTCGAGTATGTTGAGGATTTGCACGATATGAACGCCGCCGGAACTCGGCGGCGGCATGGAACGAATTTCATACCCGCGGTATGTGCCGCGTATGGCCTCCCGCTCGACCGGCGCGTAGCCCGCCAGATCCTCGAGCGCGATGATGCCGTCGTTGGCCTCCATCTCAGCCACGATGCGCTTGGCGATCGCACCGCGATAGAACGCGTTGGGACCCTCTTCGGAGATCGCCGTGAGCGACCCGAACAAATCACTCTGGACCAGCCGGTCACCGGCCTTGAGCGGTGTATTGTCCTCGCCGAAAAAGATCTTCCGGGTCGCCGCCGACCGCGCAAGGCGCTTCTTGCGCCGTTCCAACTGGCGCGCCATGTCGTCGCTGACAAGGAAGCCGTCGCCCGCCAGCCGAAGCGCCGGGGCCATCACGTCCTTCAATGTCATGGTGCCGTATTTTCGAAGCGCCAGCGTCAGACCGGCCACGGTACCGGGAATGCCGACTGCCTTGTGGCTGTACCGGAATGACTCTTTATCGACATTGCCGTCCGCATCGAGATACATATCACGGGTTGCCGCCGCCGGGGCGGTCTCGCGGTAATCGATGGCAACGGTTCGGCCCGTCTTGGCATCATGGATCATCATGAACCCGCCGCCGCCGAGATTGCCGGCCCGCGGCAGCGTCGCCGCGAGCGCAAATCCCACCGCCACCGCCGCATCCACCGCATTGCCGCCGCGCTGGAGGATGTCCAATCCGACCCTCGTTGCGTTCGCTTCCTGGGTCGCCACCATGCCGGCCCGGCCCAGAACCGGATGGACGCGGTCCTCGCCCGTACGGAACCCGTCGGTCTGTGCATAAACAGCGCTGCAGCTGAAAAGAACGATGGAAACGAGAAGAACAAGCGTACGCATTATGCTGGAGGCCATCATACGTACAACGCCCACAATAGACATACGCTGCTCACCAGCGGGAATGGGGTCACACCTCCACCGGCGTTGTTGAACAGTATGATGCATTGATTTCATTTAATTTTCCCGTCCAACGGCTTACAGAACGCCTTGCACCGCATTCACGAAGATCGTACGTAAATCGTCGGCGGTCAGCGGTTTTGGGTTGCCTGGACGTGTCGGGTCGTCATACGCAAGCTGCGCGACCGCGTCGGCACGATCGTCCGGCACGCCGATATCCGCGAGAGAATTCGGGATTTCCAATGTCTTACGAAATTCCAGGATGAAGGCGGTGAGCGCGTCCACATCGTTGCCGGCCGCACCGAGAAATCGCATAACCTGTTGAGCTTGCTGGCCGATTACATCGGCATTGTGCTGCAACACATAGGGCAGAACCACCGCGTTCGTGAGGCCATGATGGGTGCCGTACAGGCTGCCGACCGCGTGGCTGATCGCATGGACACCGCCCAAGCCTTTCTGGAAGGCGGTCGCCCCCATGGACGCCGCCGCCAAAACATGGCTTCGCGCCCGAATATCGTCGCCGTATGCGTACGCGACGGGCAACCATTCTGCCAACAACCGCATGCCTTCGAGCGCGATCCCGTCGGCAAGCGGATGATATCCGGGGGCACAATACGCTTCGAAGTTATGAATAAAGGCATCCAGCCCGGTGGCGGCCGTCAAGGCCGGCGGCAAGGCCAGGGTCGTCTTGGGGTCGTCGATCACGGTTTTCGCCATCATGGCGGGGTGAAAGATGACCCGCTTTCGCCCGTCGGCGTCGTCCGCGATGATGGCCGCCCGCCCGACTTCCGATCCGGTGCCCGCCGTCGTCGGCACCGCAATGATGGGCGCAATCGATCGCGTATCGGCGCGCGACCAGTTGTCGCCGACATCCTCGAAATCGCCGATTGGCCGCGACTGCCCCGTCATGAAGGCGATTGCCTTGCCCGCATCGAGCGCACTGCCGCCGCCAAACGCAATCACGCCGTCATGCTTGCCGGCCCGGAATGCGACCACACCGGCATTTACGTTAGAATCCCGCGGGTTTGGCTGAACGTCCGAAAAGACCGCAAGATCGAGAGCCTGCTTACCAGCAGCATCGACGACGTCCTGCACCAGCGGCAACCCGGCCAACCCCGGATCGGTCACAAGCAATGGCCGTTTTAGCCCGAGCTCTGCGCAGACCGCCGGCAATTCGGCGAGGCGGCCCGGCCCGAACCGGACACTCGTCGGGTAATTCCAGTTGCCCGTGAGGGTCTCAGCGTCGATCTGCATTCTTAGCCCGTTTAATCGGCTTGAACCGCGTTCGCCTAGCCGCGCTCGAAGGTGCGGCGCAATTCCCAATCGGTGACCCGGCGGTCGTATTCGCTCTGCTCCCAGCGTCCGGTGTGCAGGTAATGCTCGACGACGTCATGCCCCAAAACATCGCGCAGAATCGATGATTTCTCCAGCGCCGCCAACGCTTCCCGCAAGGTTCGCGGCACGTCGTCGACGTTGTCCATTTCATAGATATTGCCGGAAATGGCGGGTTCCAGCTCCAACTCATTCTCGATGCCGTAGAGGCCGGCCGCCACCGTCGCGGCGAAGGCGAGATACGGGTTCACATCAGCGCCGGGAATCCGGCATTCAACCCGCAACGCCGGACCGTGCCCGACCGTCCGGAATCCGGCGGTGCGGTTGTCCCGGCTCCACGCCGCCTTGGTCGGCGCGAAGGATCCCGCCTGGAATCGTTTGTAGGAGTTGATGAAAGGCGCATAGAAATAGGTCACATCGCGCACCAGCGCGAGTTGTCCGGCAAGGTAGTGGCGAAACAGCGGGGACATGCCGTCTTCCGCTTTTTCATCATAAAACAACGCCTTATCACTCGCTGCGTCCCACAGCGACGAATGTAGATGACAACTGTTGCCGGCCAATTCCAGGTTCCACTTGGCCATGAACGTGATCGCCTTGCCTTGGCCGTAGGCGATTTCCTTAGCCCCGTTCTTATAGATCGAATGGCGATCCGCCATTTCCAGGGCTTCGGCATACTGCAGGTTGATCTCCTCCTGCCCGGGACCCCATTCGCCCTTCGAAAACTCGACCGGCACCGCGGCACCATCCATGCCGTTGCGGATGGCGCGGATCAGGTCCTCTTCCTTCGTGGTCTGGAAGATGTGGTAGTCCTCGATATACCAGCCCGCTGTCTTCAGGTCCTGATAGTTCTTTTCGCGCGCAGACTCGTACGTCTCATCGAACACGTACAGCTCGAGTTCGGACCCCATCTTGACGGTAAAGCCCATATCGCGGGCGCGCGCCAGTTGCTTCTTGAGCATCGAGCGCGGCGCATGCGGCAAATCCACCCCGTGATGGTCCTGGCAATCGGCCATCACCAGCGCGGTCGCCTCGAGCCACGGAATCCGGCGCAAGGTGGCGAGATCCGGCTTCAGGGCAAAATCCCCATACCCGGTGTCCCAAGACGCCGCCTGGTAGCCCGGCACGGGTTCCATATCCATGTCGACGGTCAGCAGGTAATCGCAGACATGCATCTCGTCGAGGCATCTCTCGACGAAGAACCGCCCGGTGACACGCTTGCCGATCAATCGCCCCTGCATATCGGGAAAACAGACGAGCACGGTGTCGATCAACCCGCTCTCGACATCGGCCCGCAGGCCGGGAACATCCAAATTGCCGCTCATTACCGCTCCCTGGTCAATTCAATCGCAAATGGAAGGATTTCGGGCGTGTCAGCTGTTCATATCCTACCCGGGAAAGGGTGCATCCGCGACCGGAGTTCTTGACGCCCGTCCAGGCGAGCGCCGGATCGAGATAATCGCACCGGTTCATGAACCAGGTTCCCGTTTCGACCTCGTCCCCGATATGCTTGGCCGCCGCGACATCCTGCGTCCAGACGGATGCCGTCAGGCCGTAATCGCTGTCGTTCATCAGGGCGATGGCCTCGTCATCCGACCCGACCGGCATGATCCCGACGACGGGTCCGAATGTCTCCTCCCGCATGATCCGCATATCATGGCTGACATCGATCAGGACCTGCGGTGCGATGTAAGGCGATCCGGGCGCCGCCGCCGGAAAACCGCCGCTGTCGATCAAGGGACGCGCACCGGCGGATATCGCGCTTTCCGTATGTACGCGTACTTCTTCCGCAAGAGAGGTGCGAGCCATAGGGCCAAGATTTACTTCGTTTTCAAGAGGATTCCCAAGGTTGTATTGCTTTACTAAATCAGCGTACGCATCGACGAATTTCTGAAAAATCGGCTTTTGTACGTAAATTCGTTCAATCCCGCAGCAGGATTGGCCGCTGTTGAAGAACGCTCCATCCACGAGCGTCTCGACCGCAAGGTCCAGATCCGCGTCGGCGCGGACATAGGCCGGATCTTTACCGCCCAGCTCGAGCCCGGTTCCCGCGAAGCGGTCTGACAAGGCATGCTGCACCGCCCGACCGCCGGCAACCGACCCGGTAAAGGCGACGAAGCCGATACCGTCCTGCGCCATCAGTGTGGCCGCTTTCGCGTGGTCCAAGTAAAGGTACTGGAACACCCCATCCGGCAAACCAGCTTTGGCAAAGGCCGCGGCGAACCGTTCGGCCGTCAGCGGGGTCTGGTGCGACGGTTTGAGGATCACGGCGTTTCCGGCGGCAAGGGCGGGAATGATCGAATTGACGGAAGTCAGATACGGGTAATTCCATGGCGCGAGGACGAAAACCACGCCATGCGGTTCGCGGCGGATGAACCGTTCGAAGCCGTCCATCGGTGCCGCCGCGATGTCGGCTAAAGCATCCGGCGCGATCTCGATCATATGCCGCGCGCGTTCCTCGAATCCCCGAACCTCGCCCGGCGCCTGACTGATCGGCCGGCCCATCTGCCAGGTCAACTCCTCGGCAATCGCCGGGGCGTCGGCGACGAAGGCGTCCACCGCATCGCTCAAAACGCGCAATCGCGCCGCCAGGCCCGCCGCGCGCCAGCCGCGTTGCGCTGCTTGCGCACGGTCCAGCGCCGTCGCTACGTCGGCATCTCCGGCGAGCGGACGCTCGGCGTAAACGCGCCCATCGACCGGTGAAATCGTCTGAAATACTTCGGCCACTTCGGTATCCTCATTCGCGGCACGATCCCTGCGGCGCGGCCGCCGGGTAAGCGTGCAACCTTGATATCACCTCGCCCGGACGGCGGGAAAGGGCATTCTCTAGGCTGACAAAACGGGCATGCTCTGCAACGATGAACGCTCCAACGCCGCACGAACACGGGAGGCATCAGGCCATGCCGTCAGCCAGCCATGTCATCGCCCTCGACCAGGGAACGAGCAGCACGCGAGCGGTCTTGTTCGATGCGAACCGCATGCCGGTCGCGCAGTCGCAGTCCGAGCTTCGGCAAATCTACCCGCGGCCCGGCTGGGTCGAGCACGACCCGGAGGAAATCTGGCAAGCGTCGGTCACGGTGCTGCGCGATGCGCTCAACCAAGGCGGTGTCGACCCGGCGGATATCGCCGGGATCGGGATCACCAATCAGCGCGAAACCGTCGTCCTTTGGGACCGGGACACCGGCACCCCCATCCACAACGCCATCGTTTGGCAGGACCGCCGCACCGCCGATACCTGTGCGGCGTTCAAGCAGGCGGGACACGAGCCCGGCATTCGCGGCAAGACTGGCCTGTTGCTGGATCCCTATTTCAGCGCCAGCAAGATTGCCTGGCTGCTCGACACGGTCGACGGCGCGCGGGCGGCAGCGGACCAAGGAAAACTCGCGGCCGGTACGATGGACAGCTTCGTGCTTTGGCGATTGACCGGCGGCGCGGTGCACGCGACGGACGCCACCAACGCGTCCCGAACCATGTTGTTCGACATCCACCGTCAGTGCTGGGACGACGATCTTTGCGCCCTTTTCAACATTCCCCGGTCTATTCTGCCGGACGTGCGCGATTGTGCCGCCGATTTCGGCACGACCAAGGGCGACCTGCTCGGCGCTCCCGTTGCCATCCGCGGCATTGCCGGGGACCAACAGGCCGCCACCATCGGCCAAGCCTGCTTCGCGCCGGGATCGATCAAGAGCACCTACGGCACCGGCTGTTTCGTCCTGACCAATACGGGCAGAACCGCGCTCGAGTCCGAGAATAAGCTACTGACGACGATCGCCTACAGGCTGGCCGGGCAGACGACTTACGCCATCGAAGGCAGTATTTTCATCGCCGGCGCGGCCGTTCAATGGCTGCGCGATGAATTGAAGGTGATCGGATCGGCGCAAGAATCGGCCGAGCTGTTCGCCCAAGCCGCGCCGGAGAGCGGTGTCTATATGGTGCCCGCCTTCGCGGGTCTCGGCGCGCCATATTGGGACAGCGGCGCGCGCGGTGCGATCCTCGGCCTGACACGGGGCAGCGGGCCGGCGGAGATCGTCCGCGCGACGGTCGAATCCGTCGCCTATCAGACGCGCGACCTGTTCGAGGCCATGGCCGCCGACGGCGCCGCAACGCCCGAAACCGTGCGGGTGGACGGCGGAATGGCGTCGAATGACGTGTTCCTGCAATTCCTGGCGGATGTTCTCGATATTCCGGTGGAACGCCCGCCGATCACCGAGACAACCGTCTTGGGCGCCGCCTATCTTGCGGGGATGCAGTCCGGACTCTATCCATCGCCGGATGAAATGGCCGACGCTTGGCATTGCGACGCCCGGTTCGATCCCGCAATGGAGGCAACAGAGCGCGCCCGGCGCTATGCCGGTTGGCAGGACGCCGTGCGGCGCATTCGTACGCCCGGTTAAACGACGGCTACGCCGGTGCTTCCTTGTGGACCTTGCTCTTGCGCAGGCGCGACGTGCGAAGTTCGCCGGCCTCTTCGAGAATTGGATAGGCGGCGGAGGTGAGATGGCTGTTGATACGTTTCAGGTCGCGCAGAATATCCAAATGCAATGACGACGTTTCGATGCTCTCGCGCATGCCGCTCTTCAGCCGTTCGTGGTGACTCTCGGCCGCGTCGCGCTCGAGTTGCCGGAAGGTGTCTTTCTCCATCAACAGTTTGCGCGCCAACGCATGGTCGCCCGACACGAAGACGCTGGTCGCGAGTTTTAGGTTTTCCTGGACCCGGTGATGCAGATCGGCGATCTCGCTCAATCCTT
This sequence comes from Alphaproteobacteria bacterium, assembly GCA_965228425.1. Taxonomy (GTDB): domain Bacteria; phylum Pseudomonadota; class Alphaproteobacteria; order UBA8366; family UBA8366; genus JAJFJD01. The sequence goes on from OZ245815.1 coordinate 4,713,880, forward strand.
CCTCGGAGAAAGCCAGCCGGTACTTGATTTTCTTGGCAGCAAGCTCCATCAGGTTTTTGTCGATGATGTCGCCGATATGCTCCAAGTTCGTCGAGAAGCTCATGATCTCGTTGCACCGTCGGTTGTCCTCATCGCCCAATTCCTGCCGGCTCACGTCGGTTAGATACAGCTTGGTCTGTTCGTACAACCGATCGACCGTGTCGTCCGATGCGGTCACCCGGCTCAACGACTCCTTGTCGTCCCGCCGCAGCGTGTCCATCGACCCGCGCAACATCTCATCCAGGATATCGGCAATACGCAGCGTTTCACGGGTCGCATTGGCCAGGGCGACAGCGGGCTCGTCGACCGCCGAAGCATCCAGATAACGCGCCTCGCCTTCGTCGGACGACACCGCACGGTCCGGAATCCACCGCTCCATCAATGCACTGACGGGTCCGATGGCGAAGATGAAGATCATTGCCAGACCAAGGTTGAACGCCGTGTGGAAATTCACGACTTGGCGCACCGGGTCCGCCTCGATCAGCGGGATATATTCAGCCACATACGCCACGAACGGGAAAACCAGGATGCAGCCGGCCGCCTTGAACACGGCATTGCCAACCGCGACCCGACGCGCTGCCGCCGCCGACCCCAAGGTCGCGGTTATCGGCGGAATCGCACCACCAAGATTTGCGCCCAAAACCAAGGGGAAGATCAACACCACCGGTATCGCCCCCGCGCCCACGAGCGACGCAATCAGCAGCACGGTCGCCAGACTGGAATGGGCAAGCCATGTCAGCAGCGCCGTCAGGAGGATCGCCAAGAGCGGCTCGTTGCCAAGCGACGTGACAAGCGCCAGAACAATCTTGGAATCGCGGATCGGCTGAGAATTCGCAACGATCAAGCTGAGAGCAAGCAGGATAAGCCCGAGCCCGATTGTCAGCCGGCCGATATCGCGGGTCCGTTTCCGTTGGCCACCTTGAAACGCGATGAAGCCGATGGTGATCAACACCGGCGATATCCAAACGATGTTTAAGCTGAACAGCTGTGCGACCAAAGTCGTGCCGACGTCCGCGCCCAGCATCACCGCAAGCGCGGCCGCCGATATCACCAGCCCACGGCCCGCAAAGGACGCCGTCATCAAGCAGGTGGCCGTGCTGCTCTGCAACAAGGTGGTCACGCCCAACCCCGCCAGGAAAGCGGCAAACCGGTTCGACAAATGCCGTCCCAAGATAAGACGAAGTGTTCCGCCAAAGGCACGGGTCATGCCCGTCCGCACCATGCGCATGGCCCAAAGCAACAAGGCAATCGCACCGATCAGGTTCATCAAGATAATCGTCGCGGAAATAGCACTCTTCCTTTCGAAGGAGTCGCGATTGCATAGCCGTCCGGGATCGTCCCGGCAGCTGCTTTTGTTACGGTTTTATTACAAGATCACGGATTATACGCCAGTATTTCCGAAAACGGTGAATTTTCTGCGCGCATGGTCCCCGCGCCGCCAACACTTCCTTTCCGCATTCCCCTTGGATATTCCGTTCAAGCCCGCTACATAGCGATACATACTTCCCGTCCATCAGATCGAAACGGTGATGCCCGACATACTTTTGGTCCTCTTGGGACTCACCGTCTTGGTGGCCGCCGGCGAGGCGACATTGCGCGGTGCGGTGGCGCTCGCGAGGAAGCTGAACATGCCCCCCGCTGCGATCGGTCTGACGATCGTCGGCTTCGGGACCTCGCTACCGGAACTCGTGGTCAGCGTCCAGGCCGCCCTCGAGGCCAAACCGGGATTCGCCGTCGGCAACGCCGTCGGCAGCAACATCGCCAACAGTCTTCTGATCCTTGGGTGCGCGGCGCTGGTCCGGCCCTTACGGTGCGAGCCGCGGTCCTTGCGCCGCGATGGCGGCGCGATGCTGATCGCCACACTTATCTGCATCACATTGGGCATGACAGGGCGAGTCGTTTTTTGGCAGGGCTTGCTGATGATCGTCATGCTTTTTGCGTTCATCGGATGGTCCTATCAGCAAGACCGGAAATGGGCCGACCTGCCCGCCGCACTGCATGAGAAGGAAGGTGAAGTGGTCGAAGTCGTGCCGGAATCGATGCTCTTCGTGCTTGCCATGCTGCTTTCCGGTCTCCTCGGGCTCGGCATCGGCGCCGACATGATGGTCGATGGCGCCGCGGCGATCGGCGCCCGCGCCGGTATCCCGGATGCCGTATTGGGCCTCACCGTGTTCGCATTCGGCACCTCGCTGCCGGAACTCGTCGCGGCCATGGTTGCCGCTGGGCGCGGACACACCGACGTCGCGGTCGGCAACGTCATTGGCAGCAACATCTTCAACCTGATGGGTATCCTGGGCGCGGCATCGCTGGTGACCCCGATTCCATTCAACGACGCATTGCAGCAGATCGACCTTTGGGTGCTGCTGGCCGCGACGCTGGTCCTGTTCCCGATCATCATCAGCGGATGGCGCATCAGCCGACGCGAAGGCGCGCTGCTCTTGTTCTGCTACATCGGCTATATTGGCAGCGTCGCATGGCGGACCATGTAACGGGAGGCGGTATTCTGTCATGAGCGAACTGTCCATCCACTTTCCCCGCGTCATCGGACATCGCGGCGCGGTCGGTCATGCACCGGAGAACACGCTTGCCGGTATCCGCAAGGCCGCGGAACTGGGCGCCACCTGGGTCGAATTCGACGTCGCGCTAACCAAGGACGATGTCCCGGTCCTGATGCATGACGATACGGTCGACCGCACGACGGACGGATCCGGTAATCTGGCCGACATGACGCTACAGGATGTCCGCGCGCTGGACGCCGGGCGCTGGTTCTCGGACGCCTTCGCCGGCGAGCGGATTCCAACGCTGACGGAAACGATCCGTCTGCTCGAGGCGCTCGGCCTCGGTGCGAATGTCGAAATCAAGCCAACACCGGGCCGGGCCACCGAGACCGGCCGTATCGTCGCGAAGCAGGTCGCCGACGAATGGCCGAACACCCTGCGCGCGCCGGTATTCTCCAGTTTCTGGGTAGACGCCTTGGTGGCGGCCCAGCAAGCGGCGCCCGAAATTCCCCGCGGTTGGCTGATGCGGCGGCCCGGCAAGGGTTGGCAGGACCAGGCCAAGGCGCTGGATTGCCTTTCCATTCATTGCAATCACCGGGCGCTCGACAGCAAAATCGCGGCGGAGGTCCGCGAGGCGGAATATCACTTGCTGGCCTATACCGTGAACGACGCGAAACGCGCCCTGAAACTCTTCGAGTGGGGAGTCGAATCGGTCTTCAGCGACTATCCGGAACGCATCCTGGCCACATAGTCCGCAACCGCCTTGCGTTGATCGGGCGTCATGTGGAGCCCGGTCTTTGTCCGCCGCCACAAAATGTCTTCCGCCGTCGCGGCCCATTCTTCGCGGCAGAGCCAATCAACTTCGGCCTGAAACAACCCGCCGCCGAAAGATATGCCGAGATCGGCTTCCGACGCAGCACCGTTCAACATCGTACGCCCGCGCGTGCCATGGCGGCGCGCCACACCTTCGAGCCAATGCGGATCCAGATCCGGATACTCCTGCCGCAAGGTGCGGACAAGCGCATCGAAATCGCCGAAGTCGCCCCCGGGCAGCGCGGCACCGGCGGTCCAGCCAGGGGGCAGCGCCGGAAAGAACGTTTCCAGTTTTGCCACGGCCTGCTCGGCAAGCTTGCGCGCCGTGGTGATCTTGCCGCCGAAGATCGACAGCATCGGCGGCGCTCCATCCAGAGCACCGTCAGGCGCATCGAGCGCCAGCACATAATCCCGTGTCACGGCCGACGGGTCGTTCTCGCCGTCGTCATAGAGCGGCCGAACGCCGGCATAGCTCCAGACCACGTCCGCCGGTACGACGGCAACGCGGAAATACCGGTTCACCGCCGCACATAGGTACTCGGTCTCGGCGTCGGAGATTTCGACCGGCCCCGGCTTCCCCTCCACAGGAACATCGGTCGTACCGACCAAGCTGAAGTCGCCCTCATACGGAATGACGAAAATCACCCGATTGTCGTCATGCTGCAGGATGAAGGCGTGCGGCCCGTCATACAGTTTCGGCACAACGATATGGCTGCCCTTGATCAAACGGACCTGGGCCGGGGCATTGCCGCCGGCCACCTCGCCGATAATCTGCTGCACCCACGGCCCGCCGGCGTTGACCAGCACACGGGCCGTCACCTCTTGGGATCCATCGGCGTCTTCCACCGTGGCCATCCAACGGTCGCCGGCGCGGCGCGCCGACGAGCAGCGCGTCCGCGGACGGATATCCGCCCCCTTCGCCGCGGCGTCGAGCGCGGACAACAGGACGAACCGTGCGTCATCCACCCAGCAATCCGAGTAGATGAAGCCGGTCGTGAATTCAGGTGCGAGCGTGCCGCCATAAGCGGGCGCCGTCAGGTCGATTCTGCCCGACCGCGCCAACTTGTGTGCTCCGCCGAGCCGGTCATAGAGCCAAAGGCCCATGCGGATCATCCACGCGGGCCGCAGGGACGGCGCGTGGGGCAAAACGAATTGCATCGGCCAGACGATATGCGGCGCGCTTTGCAGCAAGACCTGCCGTTCGCGCAAGGCCTCGCCCACCAACCGGAAGGCATAGTGCTCCAAGTACCGCAACCCGCCATGGATCAGCTTGCTGCTGGCAGACGATGTCGCGCCCCCCAGATCGCCCATCTCGCAAAGCAGCACGGAAAGTCCCCGCCCGGCAGCGTCGCGGGCGATGCAGGCGCCGTTTATGCCGCCGCCGATGATAAGAATGTCATAGCACTTGTCGGTCACAGCGAGTTGTTTAGCCCGTCGCGGTTTACGGGGGGTAAACGTATGCGCTTATATGCGGTCTCATCCGCCCAATAACTGCGCGCCTGTAACATGCCATGACCGACCCGTCGACCCTTCGTCCACTGGACAGCTTTCCCGTCGCCGACCGCAAGGCGATCCGCTGCGTGTTCACCGATATCGATGACACGCTGACGACCGACGGCCGCCTCGGCGCCATGGCCTATACCGCAATGGAACGCCTGCAGGACGCCAAGATCATGGTGGTCCCCATCACCGGGCGGCCCGCCGGATGGTGCGACCATTTCGCCCGAATGTGGCCGGTGGATGCCGTTGTCGGCGAGAACGGCGCCTTCTATTTCCGGTATGACCGGGATGCCCGGCGCATGACACGACGGTTCGACCAGCCCGACGCGGAGCGCGCCGCGAACCGCGAACGCCTCGCCGCCGTGCGGGACCGAATCCTGGCCGAGGTGCCGGGTTGTGCCGTCGCGAACGACCAAGCCTATCGCGAAACCGATTTGGCGATCGATTTCTGCGAGGATGTGCCGCGGCTGCCGCAGGCCGACGTCGACAGGATCGTCGCGCTGTTCGTCAAGGCCGGCGCCGTGGCGAAGATCAGTTCGATTCACGTGAACGGCTGGTTCGGCAGTTTCGACAAGCTCACGATGGCCCGCCACCTGATGACCGAGGTCTTCGAGGTCGATTTGGAGACCGACAACGCTCATTTCGTCTTTACCGGCGACGCCCCGAATGATTCGCCCATGTTCGGATTCTTCGAGAACAGCATCGGCGTCGCCAACGTACTGGATTTCCAAGATCGGCTCGACGCCGAACCCACCTTCATCACCACGCGGCGCGGCGGCGAGGGATTCGCCGAGGCGGTCTCGTCGCTATTGGACGCATACGCTTAAACCCAACTTAGATGATGGCGTGACGAACCTTGGCGGAGACCCATTCGCTGACGACCACCGTGGCAATGATCGCCAACAAAATCACGGACACGCTGGACCATCCCAATTCCATGATCTTCGCGCTGAGTTCCAGCCCGATTCCGCCCGCGCCGACGAGGCCGAGCACGGTGGATTCCCGGATGTTGATGTCCCAGCGGAAAACCGTGATCCCCGCGAAGGCCGGCAAGATTTGCGGCACGATCCCGAAGGACAGCCTCTGCGGCCCCGATGCCCCGGTTGCGGTCACCGCCTCCACCTGCGTTTCGTCGATTTCCTCGATCGCCTCGTAAAGCAGCTTCGCCACGAAGCCGATCGACCGCAGGCCGATCGCGATGATGCCGGCGAAAACGCCCGGCCCGACGATGGCGACCAGCAGCAGCGCCCAGATCAGCGAATTGATCGACCGCGACGAAACGATGATCAGCAAGGCGATCGGTCGCACGAAAGCCACGCTCGGCGTCGTATTGCGCGCCGCCAGAAACGCGACCGGCACCGCGATGATGATGGCCATGACCGTTCCGAGCGTCGCGATGTTGATCGTGTCCCAGAGCGGCCGCCATAACTCGTGGATATAGCCCCACTCCGGCGGCACCATCCGAGACCCCAGGTCCGCCGCCTGACGCCCGGCATCCGTCACGAAAAACCAAGTCGTCTTGTCCGAGATCAGCTTGAAGCAATAGACGAAAATGAAGGTGCCGACGAACCAGCCAGCCCAAATCGAGAACTGCCGCTTGCGGTCGCGGCGCTGCCAAATCTTGGTGTCGTCCTGCACAACCGTCGGCATCACTGCACCCATTTCCGGACATAGCCGGACGTATATTCAACGCACATCACGATCGCAATGATGATGATCAGGATGGCGGCCGCGGAATCGAACTCGTAACGATCGAAGGCCGTGTTCAGCGTGGCCCCGATGCCACCGCCGCCGACGATGCCGACGATCGCGGATTCCCGGAAGTTGATGTCGAGCCGGTAGAGCGACAGGCCGATGAATCGCGGAAGCACCTGCGGCTGAATGGCGTAGTTCAGCCACTGGAACCAGCCGCCCCCCGTCGCGCGAACCGCCTCGGCCTGTGTCGGGTCCATGTCCTCGATGTCTTCGGCCAACAACTTGGCGAAAAATCCAATGGTGGCGACGCTCAATGTCACCACCCCGGCAAAGGGACCGAAGCCGAAAAGTTTGACGAAGAAGATCGCGAGTATGACTTCTTGAAAACTCCGCGACCCGGCGATGATGGCGCGGCAGAAGTAATAGACCGGCAACGGCGCAATGTTGCGCGCCGCGCCGAGCGCGATCGGCACCGACAGAAGGATGCCGATGACGGTGGACACGGCGGTCATCCACAAGCTTTCTAGAATACCGTCGAGAATGGCGTCCCAACGCGACGCGAAATCCGGCGGCGCGAAGGCGAGGAGGAATTTCTTACCCCGCGGCAAGCCTTCCCAGACCCGGGTCCAGTTCACCTCGGTCGTGCCCAGGGCAACGGCCAGGTAGGCCGCGGCGCCGACGATCAGCGCCCACCGCAACGTCGGATTGGAAATCAGCGGCGGCCGTTTCCACGTCCGGCGGCCGAGCGACGCCGGAGCGTCGGTCATGTCATCCCCGCCATGCGTTCTTCGTCGCGCAGGATCCTTGCCGCTTCCTTACTCTCTTCGGTTTCTTCGCCTTCCTCATCGTCCTTCTGGATCGTCGCTTCCCAGTCTTCCTCACCATAGATTTCGGTAAGAACCTCGGACGTCAGGCCGTCGGGCGGCCCGTCATAGACGATTTCGCCGAGCCGTAACCCCACGATGCGCTGCGCGAACATCTGCGCCAGCATGACATCGTGGATGTTGATGACGGCGGCAAGGTCGCGTTCCTCGCAGAGTTCACAGATCAGCCGCATGATCTGACGCGAAGTCTTCGGATCGAGGCTGGCGGTCGGCTCGTCGACCAACAAGAGCTGCGGATCCTGGATCAGCGCGCGGCAGATGCCGACCCGTTGCCGTTGGCCGCCCGATAATTCGTCGGCCCTTTTGTCGACCATATGGTCGAGCCCGACGCGTTCCAGCAAGCGGAACGCCTCGTCGATATCGGATTGCGGGAACTTCCTGAAATAGCTGCGCCAGAAACTGACATAGCCGAGCCGCCCCGACAGCACGTTTTCCATCACGGACAAACGTTCCACCAGGGCGTATTCCTGGAAGATCATCCCCATGCGTCGGCGGGCGCGCCGCAACGCCCCCTTACCGATGCCGGTTATTTCTTCGCCGCCGAGGAAAACCCGGCCGGAACTGGGTTCGACCAGCCGATTGACGCAGCGTATCAGCGTGCTCTTGCCGGCCCCCGATGGGCCGATAAGGGCCATTACCTGCCCTTTCGGCACATCGAGATTGACGCCCTTCAGCGCCAGATCGCCCGTCGGATACTGTTTGACGAGCCCATCCAGCCGAAGCATCGGGACATCTTGCTCGGTTACGGACAAAGCGCGTTACTTACAGTTGTACTTAACGCCGTTCGCCGCATCGATCTTCCGGATGACGTTCCAGTCATGCTTGTGGTTGATCGCGATGAACTTGTCTTCCTTCTTGAATTCCTTCTTCAAGGAAGAGCCTTCCCATTTGAAGGTGAAGAAAGCCTGCTTGATCTTCGCGACGACTTCGGGATGCAGATTGTGGGCATGCCCGTAGCCGGTGGTCGGGAAGGTCTGCGAGCGATAGATCGTCTTGACCTTGCTGGCATCGATCACCTTTCGGTTGATCATCCGCTTCAGGACCGAATTCGCGACCGCGGCGGCTTCGTAATCCTTGTTGGCAACGCCGAGGATCGAGTTGTCATGCTTGCCCGAGAACGCGACCTTGAAGTCTTTCTCGCGCTCGATGCCGAACTCGCTCTTCAACAGGGCGGACGGTGCCTTGAAGCCGGAATTCGATGTCTTCGACGTGAAGGTCAGCGTCTTGCCCTTGATGTCGGACGGCGACGCGATCTTACTGCCCGCGGGCACGATGATTTCCATCTCGTAGCCGAAGGACCCGTCGGCGGACGCCATCATCGCGAACGGCACGAAACCGGCGCAGGAAACGGCGACCGGGTTGCCGCCCGTGTTCACGCCCGCGACATGCAGACGGCCGGACCGCATCGCTTCATACTGCGCGGCATAGGACTGGACCGGGAAAAAGACAACCTTCTTGCCGGTCGTCTTGGCCATATGCTGGACGAAACCGTCCCAGACCTTGGCATACACGGCCGGGTCTTCGACCGGCGTGTAGGAAAAGATGATCGTGTCCGGATCGACCCACTTCTTGCTGTCGAGCGGCAGATCCGCCACCAGATCGCCGTCATAGTCGCAATACTGCTTGTCGAGCGTCCCGCGTGGACAGTCGGCGGCATGCGCCGTGCCCGTGCCGACGAAGCCGAACGCCGCGATCGCAAGCACCGCAGCGGAAAGAATGGATTTGAACATTACTGGTCTCCCTTCGTGACGGCTCTCTGCGCCGTCCGTTAAAAATTCGCCCCGGTTTTAAACACGTGCCCCTCTCGAGGCTTCGCGTGTGCCACGCCCAAGTGATGCAATCAGACCGGTTTTGAACCCAAACTGCAACGACTTTGTACGGTAACAATGCGCAATGAACACGCCGCCGGTTCGAGTTCAAAAGAATCGATGGGCGCAAATCACACCCACCGTATTCTCCCACTCGATTCCATCGATCCGCGTTACCGGTTGGTCGGCATCGTGAACTGCGCGCCGTCGCGAATGCCGCTTGGCCAGCGCGCGGAAACGGTCTTCATCTTGGTGAAGAAATTGACCGACTGCGGACCGTGCATCTGCGTATCGCCGAATTTCGACCGCTTCGATCCCCCGAAATGATGGAAGGCCATGGGAACCGGGATCGGCACGTTGACGCCGATCATGCCCACATCGACTTGGTTCGAAAAGGTCCGCGCCGCGTCGCCATCCTGGGTAAAGATGGCGACCCCATTGGCGTATTCATGGCCGTTGACCATCGCGACCGCCTCGTCGAAGTCACCCGCCCGCGCGACGCTCAACACCGGCCCGAAGATTTCGTCCTTATGGATCGTCATGTCGGTGGTGACTTTGTCGAACAGGGTGCCGCCGGTAAAGAAACCGTTTTCATAGCCCTGCAGCGATGTGCCGCGCCCGTCGACCAAAAGTTCCGCACCTTCTTCGACACCCTTGGCGATGTAGCCCTCGACACGATCCTTCGCCTGGGCGGTGATCAAGGGACCCATATCCGCCTCCGGATCGTTATACGGCCCGATGCGCAGCGACTGGACCCGCGGGGTCAACCGTTTGACGATCTCCTCCGCCGCCTGATCACCGACCGGCACGGCCACGGAAATCGCCATGCAGCGCTCGCCGGCGGAGCCGTATCCCGCGCCCATCAACGCGTCGGCCGCCTGGTCCATATTGGCATCCGGCATGATGATCATGTGGTTCTTCGCGCCGCAGAAGGACTGCACCCGCTTATTGTTTGCGGTGCCCGCCTGGTAGACATACTCGCCGACCGCGGTCGACCCGACGAAGCTGATCGCCGGCACGTCCGGATGGTTCAACAACCCGTCGACGGCCTCCTTGTCGCCGTTAAGCACGGTCCAAACGCCGTCCGGCAGGCCGGCCTGCTGCCACAGCTCGCCGAGATACATGGCGGCGGAGGGGTCGCGCTCCGACGGCTTGTTGATGAAGGTGTTGCCGAAGGCAACGGCCATTGCGCCCATCCAAAACGGGATCATGACGGGGAAGTTGAACGGCGTGATCCCGCCGACGACGCCGAGCGGCTCGCGGATCGAGAAAGTATCGATATCGCCGCCCACATTCGTCGAAAGCTCACCCTTCATCAGATGCGGAACACCGCAAGCGAATTCGAGCACGTCGATGCCGCGCTGAATTTCTCCGCGCGCATCTTCGAGCGTCTTGCCATGTTCCTGGCCGATCAATTCGGCCAGCGTGTCGATATTCTCGATAACCAGTTGGCGCATGGCGAAGAAGACGCCGGCCCGTTTCGGCGTCGGCGTCGCGGCCCAGGCGGGAAACGCGGACAACGCGGTCTTGACGGCGCTATCGACTTCCTCGGTCGAGGCAAGGGGGACCCGGGCGGACACCTCGCCGGTCGCCGGGTTGAACACATCGGCGAACCGGCCGCTGGTGCCATTCACCTTATTGCCGCCGATTAAGTGATAAAGCTCCTTGGCCATGTCGCTCTCCGTCCTATCTGGTGCCCATTTCGGTGGCTTGGCCAGCGTGGAGCGGGCCGTCACCGTTTATTGCTTCTTCGACATTGGAATATACCGATCGCGAAGGCCCAGCAAGGGTTGCGGGCTATAGGACGGCGCCCCGGAACCAGTCATCGTCGCCGCGCAACTCGACCTCGATGACCCAAATGTCCGGATCGTAGGAAACCTGGCGCTCGATATAGGCATCGGCATCCGCCTCGGACACGATTGCCCCTTCCAGGGCGGGTGCCCAAACCAGTTCACCATCCAGATCGCGCGCCTGGGCGACGACGCGAAACCCCTGGCCGATCAGGTGAAGCTTGGCGATCACCACGCCCCGATGCTGGTCGCCCCGGCGCATGACCATGAAGGATATTCCCTGCGCGGAACACCGGGCGGCATGCGCCTTCACCCAGAGTTCCGTCGGCAGGCGCTCGGCCATTAGGTCAGCATCCCCGAGACATAGGGCGGCAGGGCGAATGCCGCGCGGTGGATCGCCGGCGTGTAGTATTTTGTTCCCGCCGCTGTCGCGGCAAAGCGCTCGGCGAGCGTGGCTTCGGGCACCGGACGCAGTGCCGGATTGTCGCTGGCCCAACCGAACGCCATGAATCCGCCGTAGAAACTGGGCACGGCAACCTGATAACAGCCGATGTCGGCGAAAATCTTGCGCAACCGCGCCAACGGCTTGCCGAGCCAGTCCCGGTCGAAGAAGGGCAGCGCGTTCTGTGTGACAAGCACACCGCCCGGCGTCATGCATTTGCGGCAGTTCCGGTAGAAAGGTTCGCTGTACAGGACGTTCGTCTCGCCGGTCGGATCCTTTGAGTCGACCAGGATCAGGTCGTACTTATCGGCGCAACCCCCGACATACTCGACACCGTCGCCGATCGTCAGCCTCAGCCGCGGGTCCTCGAAGGCGTCGCCGCAGACCGCGCGAAAATGCGCCTTGCTCATCTCGACAACGGCCTCGTCGATCTCCACCAGGTCCACATGCTCGATGCCGGAATGCTTGAACAGTTCCTCGATCGCCCCGCCGTCGCCCCCGCCGACGACCAGAACGCGCCGAACGGCGCCATGCGCCAATACCGGCACATGGGTCAGCATCTCGTGATAGATGAACTCGTCGTTCTCGGCGACTTGGGCCACTCCATCGAACAGAAGGACCCGGCCATAGGTGCGGTTCTCGATAAGCAGAATATGTTGATGCAGCGTCTGCCGCTCGAACAGCACCTTTTCGACACGCAGTTGGACACGGAAATCGCCGTTTACCGGATCGACTTCTTCGGTCCACTGGGTCATTCCATACGGCCTCGGAGATGCTCGCCCACCTCGACGCGGCTGGGCCGAAATGCGGATTTCAGGACATCCACGGCCTTTTGCGGCTCCGTTTCACCGCACATGAAGACGTCGAAAGCCGCAAAGCCGGTCTCAGGCCAAGTATGAACGCTGATATGGGATTCGGCCAAAACGGCGACACCCGATACGCCCAAGTTCGGCGTGAAATGGTGCAAGTGGATGTGCAGCAGGGTCGCCCCGGCGGCCGCGACACACTCGCGCATCGCATTTTCTATATAGTCGATATCGTCGAGCCGCTCGGCATCCCATAGATCGATGATCAGATGCGTGCCGGCATAACGGATTCCATTCCGCTCGATGAAGAAGTCCTTCCGCGGCGTCGCCGGGTCCTCGAAATGATGCGGCCGTACTGTCGGCGTGGTCGCGAGATAGTCGATTTCAGCCTCTATACCGGGGCCATTCTCGACATCGATTTGGACAGCGTCCTTGTGCATGCCCCGTCTCCCAAACAAGCAGATGATCCCACACAATTGAAGGCGCCCATATGGGGCTTTGCACGGCTCAAATCAAGCGAAAATTGCTCGATTATCCCTTAATTCCCTGTGCCTTGCGGCGGACGCTCCAAAAGCGACGCGACCCAGGGCGGCAAAGCGAATGCGGCGGCGTGAACCTCGGCGGAATAATGCCGCGTTTCGATACCGGAGGCGCGCACACGTTCCCGCAGCCGGTCCAACGGCGTCTGGCGCAGCGTTACGTTGTCAGTCGCCCAACCAAAGGCCATCACGCCGCCAGTATAGCCGGGCACGGCGGCCAGATAGCAGCTCGAATCCCGGAATAACGGCCGCAGGCAGGCCGCCGTATTGCGCAATTCGTCGGCCTGGAAGAAGGGCACACCGTTCTGCGTCACCAGCACGCCGCCGGCCGCGAGGCAGCGTTTCGCACCCGCATAGAACCGTTCGGTGAACAGCACCTCGCCCGGCCCCACGGGATCGGTCGAATCGACGATCACCACATCGTAGCGCTCGTCGGTCGTCTCGACATGGTCCACGCCATCGGCGATCACCAAGTCCAGCCGCGCGTCCTCGAAGGCGTCGTTGCATATGAACCGGAGGTGCTTCTTGCTGAACTCGACCACGGCGGCATCGATCTCCACCATCGTGACCTTCTCGACGCCGCGATGCTTTAACGTCTCCTCGAGCATGCCGCCGTCGCCGCCGCCGATGATCAGCACCTTGCGCACCGCGCCATGGGCGAACAACGGCACATGGGCCAGCATCTCGTGATAGATGAATTCGTCGCGCTCGGTCGTCTGGACGATGTTGTTCAGCGCAAGAACGCGGCCGAACGCCGCGTTTTCGAACAACAGCAGCTTTTGATGTTCGCTATCGCCCTCGTACAGGATCTTATCGACCTGCAGCCGCGTACGGAATCCCGGGTGGAGAATTTCTTCGAACCATTCCGCCATCCGATACTCCGTCTTAGTGCAGCGACTTCGACTCGCTCTTACTCAGTACCGAGCCCGACACGGGTGGGTCGTTCGGTTCGCGCCGGGGTGGCATAACACGGCGCAACGATGTCGCCCCCTTGCCGTCGGACGAACCGATCCGTTGCCGAATATCCACCGTTCCCGACGGGTCGACGCGGTCGGCGCACCGATAGTACCCGTTCAACCGCGCACCGCTCTCGATCACCAGCGTTTCGTGGATGACCTCGCCGAAGACCTTGGCCGACGCTGCGATGATCACCTTTTTGGCCTGGATCGTGCCTTTTGTCTCGCCCAGCACCTCGACCGTGCGCGCACTTACGTTGCCCGATACCTGGCCGCCATCGCCCACCGTCAAGTGCCGACAATAGACGTCGCCGTCCACCGACCCTTCGATGTGGACCATGCCCTCGCTCTCGACTTTTCCCGTAATCGTCAGTCCCGCCGCAATAATCGAGAAAGGCTCGCCGCTCCTGGGCAGCCCTTCCTTTGCGGGCTTATCGCCACGCTTAGCCATGCCCGTACACCCCCCGTGTATCGGAATTTTGTAAAGTTGTGTGAGGGCATCGTACTGAGTAAAGCTACACCCCACAAGCCGCTGCGACCATCAATCCGGCCGGGGCGATACAAGATCAAAAAAGAAGGAGCATCACCATGCGGATCGGGTTTATCGGTCTCGGAAACATGGGTCGGCCAATGGCGGCCAACCTTGCCAAAGCAGGCCAAGACCTCATCGTTTTCGACCTGAACCGGGAGGTCGTGGACGGATTCGTCGACGAGTTCGGCGCTGCACCGGCCAACGGCTTGGCGAGCGTCGCCGAAAACGCCGACATCGTCATCACCATCGTGCCGTCGGGCAAGGATGTCCGGAAAATCACGTTCGGCGACGACGGCCTCGCGCAGGGCATGGCCGAGGGCAAGCTGCTGATCGACATGAGCTCGTCCGATCCGACCGGCACCGTCGATTTGGCCAAGGAGCTGGCGGCGCAAGGCGTCGCCATGGTCGATGCTCCGGTTTCGGGCGGCGTGCGCCGGGCCGACGACGGATCGCTCGCGATCATGGTCGGCGGCGCGGAAGCGGACCTGGAACGGTGCCGCCCGCTGCTCGACATCATGGGCGGTCAGATTTTCGAATGCGGCCCGGTTGGTTCCGGCCATGCGATGAAGGCCCTGAACAACATGTTGTCCGCGATCGGCCTAGCCGCAGCTGGCGAGGCTTTGATCATCGGCAAGCAGTTCGGTCTCGACCCGGCGGTGATGGTGGACACGATCAACCGATCGACCGGGCGCAACAACGCGACCGAGGTGAAATTCCACCAATTCGTCCTGAACGACGACTACGGCTCCGGGTTTACCAACGGGCTGATGGTCAAGGACCTGACGACCGCGCAAGACCTCGCGCGGGAAACCGAAGTCCCAGCACCCTTCACGGCGCTGGTGCGGGAGATATTCGCTGCAACGCGAACCGAGTTCGGACACGATTCCGACCACACCGAGGTGGTGCGCTGGCAACAGGCGATTGCGAAGGCGAAACTGTCTGGCGGTTAGGGCCGGCGGCTAGGCCTAGTCGGCGGCCTCACTGGTGGCGTCCTCGTGCTCGGCGATGAAATTCTGCGCATCGAGCGCCGCCATGCAGCCCATACCCGCCGCGGTCACCGCCTGCCGGTAGGTCTTGTCGACCACATCGCCGGCCGCGAAGACGCCCGGAACGTTGGTCGCGGTGCTGCCCGACTTGACCAGGATGTAGTTCTCATCGTCCATATCGACCTTGCCCTTGAACACCTGCGTCGCCGGGTCGTGCCCGATGGCGACGAAGAAGCCCTGGCAGGGGATCTCGCGCGTCTCGCCGGTTTTGACATTCTTGATCCTGACCGCCGTCACGCCGAGCGGATCGTCCTCACCGATCACTTCCTCGACGACGCTGTCCCAGGCCATCTCGACCTTCGGGTTCTTCAACAGGCGGTCCTGCATGATCTTTTCCGCGCGAAGGGCGTCGCGGCGGTGGATCAACGTCACCTTGGAGGCGTGGTTCGTCAGATAGATCGCTTCCTCCACGGCGGTATTGCCGCCGCCGACCACGGTGACCTCCTGGTCGCGGAAGAAGAAGCCGTCGCATGTGGCGCAAGCGGAGACGCCGAAGCCCTGGAATTTCTGTTCGGAATCGAGACCGAGCCAGCGGGCCTGTGCGCCGGTGCTGATGATCACGGAATCGCCGGAATAGGTATTGCCGCTGTCGCCGGTCGCCTGGAACGGGCGCTGCGTGAAATCCACGTCGGTGATGATGTCGTAGATCATCTCGGTGCCCACATGCTCGGCCTGCTTCTGCATCTGCTCCATCAGCCACGGGCCCTGGATCACGTCGGCGAAGCCAGGATAGTTCTCGACATCGGTGGTGATGGTCATCTGCCCGCCCGGCTGCAGCCCGGCGACGATGGTCGGCGACAGGTTGGCGCGCGCAGCATAGATCGCGGCGGTATAACCCGCCGGTCCCGAACCTATGATGAGTACCTTGCTATGGTGATGTTCCGCCATCGCCGATCTCCTGCCGAAAAAGTGAACATTGCCGCGCCGCTGCAGCACTAGAAGCAGTTAGTACGCCCGTGTCGCAGGATCAAGGTCTTGCGGCCGAAATGCCCCTCCTCCCCCGCCCTTATTCCCAATGCAACGGGTCGGCGTCGAGCCGAACGGCGATCCCTTCGGTTTCCTTGGATACCGCCGGAAAACGCGCCATGACGAGCGGATCATGCCCCGCGATGACATGTTGCGGCGAGTCCGCCAAGGCCTGCACCGTCCGGTAGCCCGCCAGGACATGTCCCATGTTGAACACGATGGGGAAGGGATTCTGCCTATTCATGTTGTCGTAGAAATGCGTGGCGTCGGACGCGATCACCATCCAACCCCGCCGGGTCCATACCCGCACCACCTGCAAGCCGTCGGTATGCCCGCCCACGTGATGCAGCGACAGGCCGGGCGCGATCTCGCGCACGCCGTCGACGAAATCGACCCGGTCGTCATACAACGCCCGCACCAGGTCGGTGACGTAGTCGACGGCGAAAGAATGTCGGATCGTCTTCTCGGCCATGAAGCGTCCGGTGGCGAAGGCCATCTCGCGGTCCTGCACGTAGAATTTCGCCTTCGGGAACTGCTTCATGTTCCCGCAATGGTCATAGTGCATGTGGGTGAGGATGATCTCCTCGACATTCTCGGCCTCGACGCCGATCAGGCGCAGGCCCTCCGCCGGGGACCGGATATGGTCGCGTTTACGCGCCGCCGCCTCGGCCTCGTCGAACCCGGTGTCCACGACATAGGTCTTGGTCTTGCCGACAATGGCCCAGACGTAATAGTCGAGCGGCATCGGCACGTCATGCGCATCGGAAAAGATGAGATTGTTGGCGCGCACCGCGTCGCGGTAGGCGTATTTGACGGCATAGATTTCATACGGCTCGGGCGATGTGCTCATACCTGCAGTCCTTGATACTCTGGCGTGTCACGACAAATAGACCCTCATGCTATCCGCTACGGGTCGAAACACGAAATAGGAGACGGCGATGTCGGCGGTAAATGCGGTTGGATTTATTGGGTTGGGAGTGATGGGCGGGGCCATGTGCCGCAATCTGGCGAAGAAATGCGGCAAGACCGTCGTCGGCTACGATACGCGCCCAGAGATGCTCGCGGCGCTCGCGGACGACGGCGTCGAACCCGCAGAATCCATCGCGGACTTGGTCGGCCGCGTGGACATCATCTTCCTGTGCCTGCCCGGCGAACCGGAGGTCCAAAAAGTCTGTTTCGATCCCGGCGGAATCGTGGAGTCGATCCGGGCGGGGCAAACACTGGTGGACACATCGACCGTGACCCCCAGCATGGGCCGCATGGTCGCCGCCGCCCTCGCCGAGAAATCCGCCGATTTCGCCGACGCACCGATCGCCCGCGCCCGGTTCGCCGCGATCGACGGCACGCTCAGCATCATGGTGGGCGGCGACGCGGCGGTGCTGGAACGCATCCGCCCCTATCTGGATTGCATGGGAACCGACATCACCCATTGCGGCGGCGTCGGCACCGGGCAGGTCATGAAACTCATGAACAACATGGTCGTATTCGAGAACCTGAACGCCGTCGCCGAAGCGGTCACCATCGCCAAGAAATCCGGTATCGAACCTCGGCTCTTCCTCGAAACGCTCGCCAAGGGATCGGGCGACAGCTTCGTCTGCCGCAACCACGGTCTCAAGTCGATGGCCATCGATGAACACCCGGAAGAGGCCTTCCCGGTCACCTACGCGATCAAGGATGTGAGCTACGCGTTGAAACTCGCGCAGGACACCGGCGTCGCGGCCAAGGGCGCGGAACTGGTCGTCGAACGCCTGAAGGAAGCCGAAGCCGCCGGTTACGGCAAGAACTACGGCACCGTGATCCAGCGCATCATCGAAGGGCGCTAATCAGCGACCCACCGCGTAGCCCTGCATGCCGCGCGGGTTGGCGCCCGCCTTTAGCAA
The DNA here is from genome assembly GCA_965228425.1 of Alphaproteobacteria bacterium. GTDB lineage: Bacteria > Pseudomonadota > Alphaproteobacteria > UBA8366 > UBA8366 > JAJFJD01. Next base: position 4,732,074 of record OZ245815.1, read on the forward strand.
TCCGTCTTCCTGCGACGCGGCGGTGAGCCGGCCTTCCGACCAGTCTTCGCCCACCTCGACGCGGTGGCCGCGGGCTTCCAGGTTGGATACGGTCGCCGGGTCGAACCGGCCCTCGACCACCAGCTTGCCCGGCATCGCCGCCCGCGGATAGAAGGATCCGGGGAAATGCTCGTTGTGGAAGGACGGCGCGTCGATCGATTCCTGCAGGTTCATGCCATGCGCCAGGTGCCGCGCCAGGAAGATCGCCTGCCATTGATCCTGCTGGTCGCCGCCCGGCGTGCCGTAGGACATGTAGGGCTTGCCGTCGCGGATCACCATCGACGGCGACAGGGTCGAGCGCGGCCGCTTGCCCGGCACCAGCGTGGCGGGCTTGTCCTCCTCCAGCCAGAACATCTGGCAGCGCGAGTTCAGGCAGAAGCCGAGTTCGGGAATCACCGGCGAGCTTTGCAGCCAGCCGCCGCTCGGCGTCGCCGACACCATGTTGCCGTCCTTGTCGATCACATCCACATGGCAGGTGTCGCCGGTGGCGGGGATTTCCCGGCCGACCGTCGGCTCGCCGATCCCGGCGGCGGCGGACGCATCCTGTCCGGCGCGGATGGACCGTTCGTAGTCGACCTCGGCGCCGTAGCCGTCGATCGTGCCCGGCCGCAGGTCGAGCGACGCGTCGGACCCGACCAGCTTGCGCCGCTCGTCGTTATAGGCATCGGACAGCAACGTCTCGACCGGCACTTCCACGTGGTCCGGATCGCCGTAGAAGGCTTCGCGGTCGGCGAAGGCCAACTTGGCGGTTTCGGTCACGATGTGCACGAATTCGGGCCCGGTCGGGTCCATGCTTTCCAGGTCAAAGCCGCTCAACAGCGCAAGTTGCTGCAGCATCACCGGGCCTTGCGACCACGGCCCGCCCTTCAAGACGGTCACGCCCCGGAAATCGTAGCCCAGTGGATCTTCATAGCTGGCGCGCCAGCGCGCCATGTCGTCCCCGGTCAGGACGCCGGTATGCGCCTCGCCGGTGACATCCATCGCCGCCGTCTCGCGGCAGAATTTATCGATCTCCTCCGCAACGAAACCTTCGTAGAACGCGTTCCGCGCGGCGTCGATCTGCGCCTCGCGGTTGCCGCCGACCGCCTTGGCCTCGTCCAGGATGCGCCGCCACGTCTTTGCGATCCCCGCATTGCCCAGCAGCGTGCCCGGCTTCGGCATCTTCCCGCCCGGCAGGTACACCGCCGCCGAACTGGTCCAATGGTCGCGGAACATCTCTTCCACCGTGCTGATCGTGTCGCAGACCCGCGAGACGATCGGCGCGCCCTTCTCCGCATAGGCAATCGCCGGCGCCCATATCTCGTCCAGCGGCATCGTGCCGTAATCCCGCAGCATCAGCAGCCAGGCGTCGAACGCGCCCGGCACGACCGTCGCCAGCAGGCCGTTGCCCGGCACCATGTCGAGGCCGAGGCCTTTGAAATAGTCGATCGACGCCCCCGACGGCGCCACGCCCTGACCGCAGACCATCTTGTAGGCGTCGCTACCGCGATGATGGATCAGCACCGGCATGTCGCCACCCGGACCGTTCAGATGCGGTTCGGCGATATGCAGGACGAAGCCGGCCGCGACGGCGGCGTCAAAGGCGTTGCCGCCCTTTTCCAGCATGGCCATGCCGGCGGCGGACGCCAGCCAATGGGTCGTGGAGACGACACCGAAGGTGCCGAGGATTTCCGGGCGCGTGGTAAACATCGGGGACTCCTACGGTCCGAAGGGGGAGAACCGGACTCTAGCGGCTGCGCTCCGCCTCGGCAATCGATGGCCGACTTGACCGGGCCTCACATCTGCGCCATCTGTCTGGCGGGTTGGCAAGAGAAATCAAAGAGATGACCTTAACCTTCAATCGCGAACTGAATTTCACCTACGGCCGCGTTTCGGTCCTGACGCCGATGATCCGCCGGGTCGTGGCGCAGAATCCCAGCGCCTTCACCTTCAAGGGCACCGGCACCTACATCATCGGCCGCGGCGAGGTCGCAGTGATCGACCCCGGCCCACTGGACGAAGAGCACGTGGCGGCGCTGCTGCACACGCTGAAGGGTGAGACGGTGACGCATATCCTGATAACCCACACCCATCGCGACCATTCGCCGGCGGTGCGCCTGTTCCAACCCGAGACCGACGCCCCGACCTACGGCTACGGCCCGCATGGCGGCGACCGCGACGTGCCGAAGGTCGAGGAAGGCGCAGATTTCGACTTCCGGCCGGATATCACCGTCAAGGACGGCGACGTCATCGAGGGCAAGGATTGGACCATCGAGGCGGTGCACACCCCGGGCCACACGTCCAACCATCTGTGTTTTTCGTTTCGCGAGGAAAGCACCCTGTTCAGCGGCGACCAGGTTATGGGTTGGTCCACGACCGTGGTCTCGCAGCCGGACGGCGACATGGCCGACTACATGGCGTCGCTGGAAAAACTGCTGCAGCGGGACGAGCAGGTCTATTGGCCGACCCACGGCGCCTGCATCGAGAACCCTCAGGAATACGTAACCAACCTGCTGGCGCATCGCCACGGCCGCGAGGACCAGATCGCCGCCTGCCTCGCCGACGGCAAGGGCACGATCGAGTCCATGGTCGACACGATGTATGTCGGCCTCGACCCGCGCCTCTACAACGGGGCGAAACGGTCGGTGCAGTCGCACCTGATCCACATGATCGAAACCGGCCGCGTCGTCAGCAACGGCGGCACGGACCTGGACGCGGTATACTCCCTGGCCGATTAGGTCATCGTCATGGGAGCGAAACAGCGTGGGCACGGCCTGGAGTCCTGACGCCACGGCGCGCATCGTCGAGACATTTCTCGGCCAACACGGCCTTGCCGAACCCGATGTTCAGCTTGTTCGGTTTCACCAAAACGCCGTCTACCGGTTGCCCAGCCATAACCTGACCGTCCGCATCTACGGTCCGGAGGACGGCGCGGCCAAGGCGCGGCTGATGATCGCATTCGCCGGCTTTCTGAAGGACAAAGATATTCCGGCGGTCCGCCTGTCCAGGCGCTTCCCCGGCCAGCCCTTCGACATAGGCGGGCGGCAGGTCACGATTTGGGACTGGCTGGACAGCGACGACACCGCCACCCGTACCCATTGCGGATACTATGCCTTCGGCAAGGCGCTGAGCGACCTGCATTCGGTTTCCAACGAATTCGACTATCCCATCGCCGATCTGGATCCTCTGAAGAAGATTCGCAATCGCCTCGACCGGCTTGGGAAAAGCGGAACCCTCTCGGACCGCCAACTCGACGTTCTGGAAGTGAGCTACGCGCGAACGCAAGAACTTGCGCCCGGTCTGACCGATTCCCGCTTGGGCGACGGCGTCCTGCATGGCGACGCGTTGCGGAAGAACGCGGTGCAATCCGACGGGCGCATGCATTTGATCGATTTCGACTCGGTCTGTCGCGGCCCTTTAGAATGGGACATCGCGCCGACACTGGTCGCGGAAAAACGCCTCGGCCTCGACGCGGCGGCGTGTGATGCCTTCCTAGCCGGGTACGGCATCGACCGGGACGCGCTCCCCGGTATCGAACCCGCGATAATCGTCAAGCAACTCTCGATGACCGTCGTCCTGTGCCTGAAGGCCGGCGAGTCCGACGCCATCGACACCGAAATCGACCGGCGGCTTCTCGCGTGGAACGCGTGGGATTTCGAAACCCCGTGGAGCTCTCCAATTCTAGGATGAGTTCCGCGTCCGCCGTTCCCACCGCGCCGCGACCAGGAAGACCACGAAACACAGGCCGGCCCCCACGGCGAGCGGCCAATACAAGCCCGCGCGGTCGGCGATCCAACCCATGGCGACGCCGCCGAGCGCGGGAACGCCGCGGTTGATCAGCCCATTGAAGCTCAGGACGCGGCCGCGCACGCGGTTGTCCACCTTCACCTGGATCATCGTCATCGTGCCGACGCCCGAACTGGTCATCGCATAGCCGAACACGACAAGCGCAAGCACGCCGACCCAAAGGAACTCGGTCGCGATGAAGCCGACCACGCTGATCACCGACAGCAGCGCGCTGAACACCACGCGCGCGGCCAACCCATCGATGTTGTGGCGCTTGGCCAAGATCAGCCCGGCAAGCGTCGCGCCCACGCCGCGCGCCGCCGTCAGCATAGCAAGCCCGCCCGCCCCTGCGGCGAATATCAGTTCGGTCGCCGCGGGCAACAGCTCGTTCATCGGCCGCACCAAGAGGGACATGGCTAGGGACAACAGGATTAGCGGCCCGATCGTCGCGTGCCGCATGGTGTAGCGGAACCCCAGCAGCATATCGCCGAGGATCGTCAACTGACGGCCGGTCGGGGCCTCGCGCGGCGGCAGCTTCATGATCAGCAAGGCGAAGATGACGCAGAGGTAACTGACCGCATTGATCGCGAATGCCGGGGCCAATCCATAAGCCGCGATCACCACCCCGGCGATGGCCGGGCCGATGAAGCGGGCGACATTGAAGATGATCGAATTGATCGCAACGGCGGAGGTCAGATCTTCCTTTTTCACCAAGCTCGGGATCAGGGATTGCCGCGCCGGCTGGTTGAACCCGCCGACCGCGCCCTGGAACAGCGCCAGCGCAAACAGCAGCTCGATCGTGATCATGTCGAAGAAGACGAACCCGAACAGCAGAAGCGATTGGACCACCGACAGCGACTGGCAGACGACCACCACCTTCAGCCGGTCGATGCGGTCCGCCAGCACGCCGCCGAATGGCCCCAGCACGACGACCGGGAAAAGGTCGGCGAAGGCGACCGCCGCGACCCAGAAGGCGGATTCGGTCAGCGTCCACGACAGCCACCCCACCGCCAGCCGCTGAACCCACAGGCCCGTGTGGCTGAAGATGTTGCCGGTCGTATAGATCGCAAAATTGCGGTTGCGGAATGCGCCGGTGACGGCGCTGAAATCCGCCCAGCCTTTGAACATTCAGGAACGGTTACTTTTGTGCGGCCGGCCCGCGCGGCGGGGCCAGAGGGCTGCATTTTAACACCGCGCGCCCTAAATAGGACAGGGCCGCCTGAACGATTGACCGCGACGGTCGCAATCCCGACACTGCGCCCGCGCAAAAACATGGATAACGCCGATGAAGACCGACACGCCGAAGACGATCCACCGCAAGGACTACACCCCGCCCGCCTACCGGATCGAGACGACCGACCTGGACGTGGCCCTCGGCGAGGAGAACACGCACGTCTACGCGACGCTGCGGATCGTCGCGACCGGCGACGGCGCCGGTCCCTTGGTGCTGGACGGCGAACACCTGAAGCTCGATTCGATCGCGATCGACGGCGAGCCGCTGTCGGAAGACGCTTACGACCTCTCCGAGACAACGCTGACCCTCCATGCGCCGCCCAGCGCGTTCACGCTCGAGACCGTCGCGATCATCCAACCGCAGAACAACACGGCGCTGGAAGGCCTTTTTAAGTCGAGCGGCAATTTCTGCACCCAATGCGAGGCCGAGGGCTTCCGGCGCATCACCTGGTATCTCGACCGGCCCGACTCGCTCTCCGTCTTCACGACGCGGATCAGCGGCGACAAGGCGCTTTATCCGGTGTTGCTGTCGAACGGCAACCTGACCGACAGCGGCGACCTGGACGGCGGCCGGCATTTCGCGGTCTGGCACGACCCGTTTCCGAAGCCCTGCTATCTGTTCGCCCTGGTCGCCGGCAACCTCGCCTGCGTCGAAGATACGTTCACGACCGCATCGGGCCGCGATGTCGTCTTGCGGCTCTATGTCGAGCCCGGCAAGGAGGACCGCTGCGGGCATGCGATGGAGTCGCTTAAGAAATCCATGCGCTGGGACGAAGAGGTGTTCGGTCTGGAATACGATCTGGACATCTACATGATCGTCGCAGTCAGCGACTTCAACATGGGCGCGATGGAGAACAAAGGCCTGAACGTGTTCAACGACAAATACGTGCTGGCAAATCCGGAGACGGCGACCGACGCCGACTACGCGCATATCGAGGCGATCATCGCGCACGAGTATTTCCACAACTGGACCGGCAATCGCGTCACCTGCCGCGACTGGTTCCAGCTCAGCCTGAAGGAAGGCCTGACGGTATTCCGCGACCAGCAGTTCTCCGCCGACATGGGCTCGGCGGCGGTCGAGCGCATCAAGCAGGTCCGCGCCCTGCGCGCGCGCCAGTTCCCCGAGGATGCGGGCCCGATGGCGCATCCGGTTCGGCCCGACTCCTATATTGAGATCAATAACTTCTATACATCGACCGTCTACGAGAAGGGCGCCGAGGTCATCCGCATGATGCACCGCTTGCTCGGCCGCGACGGTTTCCGCAAGGGTATGAACCTCTATTTCGAACGGCATGACGGGCACGCGGTGACTTGCGAGGATTTCGTCAAGGCGATGGAAGACGCCAACGGCGCGGACCTAAGACAGTTCCGGCTTTGGTACAGCCAGGCGGGCACGCCGGCGCTCACCGTATCCGACACCTACGACGCGAATGCCAAGACCTACGACCTCACCATCGCCCAGACGACGGCCCCGACGCCGGGACAGGACAAGAAGGAACCGCTGCACATTCCCATCGAGGTCGGACTGCTCGGCAGCGACGGCGCGGCCCTTGAGGCAGGGCTCGACGGCGACGATACGGCGACCTCGCGTATCTTGAACCTGCGGTCCGCCGAGCAAACCTTCCGCTTCACCGGCGTCCCGGAGAAGCCGACCCCGTCGATCCTGCGGGAATTCTCCGCACCGGTGACCGTGAAGATCGACCTGTCCGGCGAGCAGCGCCGCCGCCTGATTGCCCATGACGCGGACCCGTTCACGCGATGGGAATCGGCACAGCAATACGGAACGTCGCTTCTGCTCGACATGATCGCGGCGATCCAGGACGGCAAAGACCCCGTCCTCGATACCGCCTTCATCGACGCGCTCGGCAACGTCTTGCAGGACGGCGCGCTCGACAAGGCGTTGATCGCCGAGACCTTGGTTCTGCCAAGCGAAGAGTATCTCGGCCAACAGATGGACCAGGTCGATGTGGACGCGACCCATGCCGCGCGCGAACTGCTGCGGCGGAGCATCGGCACCCAACTCAAGGATACTTTCCTCGCCGCCTACCACGGCAATGCAAGCAACCGGTCCTACGAACCCTCGGCGGCGGAATCGGGCCGGCGGCGGCTGCGCAACATCGCGATGAGCTATCTCGGCGCGACCGGGGACCCCGCGATGGTCGATCTCTGCGTGGAGCAAACGCAGACCGCGAACAACATGACCGATCATATGGGCGCGCTCGCGGTACTCAATGACCTGGACGGCCCGGCGCGTGGCGACGCGATGGACGCCTTCTACGAGAAATGGAAAGACGACACGTTGGTCGTAGACAAATGGTTCTCGCTGCAGGCCATCTCGACCTTGCCGGGAACGCTGAAGGCGGTTTCTGACCTGCTGAGCCATCCGGCCTTTTCGATGCGCACGCCGAACAAGGTGCGCGCCCTGATCGGCGCCTTCTGCATGGCAAACCCGCTGCGCTTCCATGCGAGCGACGGCAGTGGCTACGACTTCCTGGCCGAGCGCGTCCGCGAACTCGATCCGTTGAATCCGCAGGTCGCCGCGCGGCTCGTTGGCGCCTTCGGTCAATGGCGGCGCTACGACGAGTATCGTCAAACACGCATGAAGGCGGCGCTGGAACAAATCGTGTCTACGGAAGGCTTATCCAGCGACGTCTACGAAATCGCATCGAAAACGCTCGGCACCAAGTAGACGCCTCGGCGATCCTCAAATCCCCCTCACGGGAAATTTAGCGGCCCGCGATCAGCGATCTGGTGTACTACTCGCGTACCGGCGAGGGGCGGATTCAGCGAGGGTTACGATGGCAAGAACAATAGAAACGGATATCTGCATCATCGGCGCGGGATCGGGCGGCCTGTCCGTCGCCGCCGGTGCGTCGCAGATGGGCGCCCGTACCGTCCTGCTCGAAAAGGGCAAGATGGGGGGCGATTGCTTGAACTATGGCTGCGTGCCCTCCAAGGCGCTGATCGCCGCGGCCCATGCGGCGCATGTGATGCGCATCGGCAAGCAATTCGGCATCGTCCCGCAGGAGCCGCAGGTCGATTTTCAGGGCGTGCACGATCACGTGCACGGCGTGATCGGCGCCATCGCGCCGCATGATTCCGTCGAACGATTCGAAGGCCTCGGCGTAACGGTCATCCAGGAAGCCGGGAAATTCGTCGGCCCAACCGAGATCGAGGCGGGCGACACGCGAATCAAGGCCAAATACGTGGTCGTCTCCACCGGCTCCTCCGCCGGCGTGCCGCCGATCCCCGGCCTGCAGGACGTGCCTTTCATGACCAACGAGACGGTCTTCGACCTGACCGAGCAGCCCTCGCATCTTATCGTGGTGGGCGGCGGTCCGATCGGCAGCGAATTGGCGCAGGCACACCGCCGCCTCGGCGCGAAGGTCACCGTGCTGGAAATGTTCAGCATCCTCGGCAAGGACGACCCGGAAGTGACCGAGGTCGTGAAACGCCGCATGGCGCAGGAAGGCATAGACCTGCGCGAAGGCATCTCGATCAAACAGGTCGCGAAGGACGGCGACGGTGTCTCGGTCGAAATCGAGACCGACGGTGCGACCGAAAAGATTTCCGGCAGTCATCTGCTGATCGCCGCCGGGCGCAGCCCGAACCTGGACGGCCTGGACCTGGAAACCGCCGGGATCGAGTACAGCAAGAAGGGCATCGAGGTGGATGACCGGCTGCGCACCAGCAACAAGAAGGTTTTCGCCATCGGCGACGTCGCCGGCGGGTATCAGTTCACCCACATGGCCGGCTATCACGCGGGAATCGTCATCCGCAACATGCTGTTCAAACTGCCTGCCAAGGTGAACTACCGCGCGGTGCCATGGGTTACCTATACGGACCCCGAGATCGCCCATGTCGGACAGACCGAGGCGCAGGCCAAGGAAACGCTCGGCAAGGACATCCGCATCCTGCGCTTCGCCTTCAACGAGAACGACCGCGCCCAGGCGGAACGCGAGACCGACGGTCTGATCAAGGTGGTCGCCGACAAAAAAGGGCGCGTCCTCGGCGCCTCGATCGCGGGCGCACGGGCGGGCGAACTGCTATTGCCGTGGGTGATGGCGGTCGACCAGAAGCAGAAGATCGGCAAGTTCGCGGGATTGATCGCGCCGTACCCGACGCTCAGCGAAGTGTCGAAGCGCGCGGCCGGCAGCTACTATATTCCGTCGCTGTTCAGCGAACGGACGAAGAAGATCGTCCGATTCCTGATGAAATGGTTCTGAGCGTTTAGCGCGAGCCGAGACCGTATGGTTCGGCCCAGCTCAGCCCTTCCAGCGTATCTCCCTTCGGCGCGTATTCGCAGCCGACCCAGCCGGTATAGCCGAGGTCTTCGATCACCCCGAACATGTGCGGGATGTTGACCTCGCCGTATTGCGGCTCGTGCCGCCCCGGCACGCTGGAGAACTGGATATGGCTGATCAGGTCCCAGTTGCGGCGCAGGCCTTCCGCCAGGTCCCCTTCCATGATCTGCATGTGATACAGGTCGTATTGCAGGAACAGGTTGTCGCCGCCGACCGCGTCGATGATCCGCCGGGTATGCGCCGTGTCCGTATGCAGGTAGCCCGGCACGTCGCGCAGGTTGAGCGGTTCCAGGTTGAGTTTCACCCCCTGCGCCTTCGCGACCTCGGCGGCGACCATCAGGTTGTCGATGAAGACTTCCTCGCAGGCGGCCGCGGGCGTACCGTCGGGCACGACGCCGGCCATCAGATGAATCATGCCCGCGCCCAGGCCGGTCGCGTATTCCAACGCTTGATCGAGGCTTTCGCGGAAATCGCCCTGGCGGCCCGGCAGAGCCGCGAGCCCCTTCTCGCCCGCATCGGCATCGCCCGGCGGCGAGTTCAGCAGGATCAGCTCGACGCCGGCATCGTCGATCCATTGGCGCACGTCGGCCACCGGCGTGTCGTAGGGCCGCAGGTATTCGACCGCCTCGAACCCGGCCGCGCGCGCCGCCTTGAACCGCGCCGGCGGTTCCAGCTCAGGAAACATCATGGATAGATTGGCGGCGAATTTCAGCATGGCCCCTCCTCGGTCGGAAGCGACCACTCTAGGCAACGGACCGGGGGATCGGCAACCGCGTTGCGTCAGCCGACGATTGCGCGCATCGCATCGCCCGCCATCGACGGGGAGTCGAGAACCTGCACGCCGGCCGCTTCGAACGCCGCCTTCTTGGATGCATAGGTGCCCTTGTCGCCGACCACGATGGCGCCGGCATGCCCCATCTTCTTGCCGGGTGGGGAGGCCGCGCCCGCGACGAAGGCGACCATCGGCTTGCTCATGGACGCGGCGTATTCGGCCGCTTCCTCTTCCATGGTGCCGCCGATCTCGCCGACGATGACGACCTGATCGGTGCCGTCATGCGCATCGAGCTGTTTCAGCGCCTGCAATGTGGTCGTCCCAATGATCGGGTCACCGCCGATGCCGATGAAGGCGGAGATGCCGAACCCGGCCTCGACCATCTTCATGCAGATGAAGGTGCCGAGACTGCCGCTGCGCGAGATCACGCCAACGCGGCCCGGCTTCAGGATGCGCTCGTTGAAGGCCGGCATGAAGCCAACGAAATTTTCCCCGGTGGTCACCACCCCGGTCGTGTTCGGGCCGATGACCTGGCATCCGGCCTCGTCCGCGGCGGCGAGGAAATACATCACGTCCTGCACCGGAATGTGTTCGGTCAGGCAGACGATCTTCTTCACCCCGGCCTGGATCGCATCCATCGCCGCGGCCTTGGCACCAAGCGGCGGAATGAACATGACCGCGACCTCGAACCCCTTGTCGGCCATCGCATCCTGCGCCGTGCCGTAGACCGGCAGGCCGATATGCTCGGTACCGGCCTTGCGCGGGTTGACGCCGCCCATGATCTGGGTGCCGTATTCCATCATGCGTTCGGCCCAGAAGGTGCCCTGCTTGCCCGTCAGCCCCTGCACCAGGACGCGGTCGTTTTTCTGAACAATCATTTCGCTGCCGCCACCGCCGCTTTCACGGCGTCATCCATTTTGTCATAAGGCTCCATGCCGAGCCGGTCGCGCACCATGGCGACCGCTTCCACGTCGCCGGTGCCGTGGATCGAGAAGAAGACCGGAAGATCCGGCTTCAAGTCGAGCCAGGCATTGACGATGCCCTCGGCCATCACGTCGGTGCGGGCGAAGGCACCGCAGAAGTTCACCAGCAGGCTCTTGATCTTCGGGTTGGCCATGACGAGTTCAAGCGCCGGCTTGCCGAGCGTGTAAGCCTCGCCGCCGATCTCAAGGAAGTTCGCCGGCTGCCCGCCGTAATACCGCACCATGTCCATGGTGGTCATCGTGAGACCCGCACCGTTGGCGAGGATGCCGACATCGCCGTCCAGGTCGATGTATTTGAGGCCGACGGCCTGCGCCTGTTCCTCGAGCGCGGTCAACTTCTCGGGCGCCGCTTTCTCGCGCAACTCCCCATGACGCGCCGCGCCGGAATCCTCCAGCGTGAACTTGCAGTCGAGCGCCACGATATCGCCCGCGCCGGTCACGACCAGCGGATTGATCTCGACCAGTTCGCCGTCATTCTCGACATACACTTGGTACAGTTTCTCGAGCGCCGCCGACGTTACCGCCTGACGGTCGCCCAGCCCGAGCGGCGCCAGCATCGCATCGATCGCCGCGCCGCCAACACCCTCGCGGATATCCACCGGCAAGCGCACCAGTTTGTCCGGATGGTCGGCAGCGACTTCCTCGATATCCATGCCGCCCTCGGTCGAGAACATGATCAGCGGACCCTTGCTCGCCTGATCGTTCATCACGGCGGCGTAGTATTCCGTGCCGATGTCGACCTGCGCCTCGACCAGCACCTTTTCGACGGTATGAATGCCGATGGTCATGCCGATGATCGCCTCGGCGGCCGCGCGGGCCTCGTCCGGCGTGGCGGCGAGTTTGATCCCACCGGCCTTGCCGCGTTTACCCGTCGGCACCTGCGCCTTGACCACGCAAGGGCCTATCCGCGCCGCGACATCCGCCGCCGCATCGGGAGTGTCGGCCAGGGCGCTGTCAGGTACAGCGATCCCAGCGGCGGCAAGCAGAGGCTTCGCCGCGTATTCCTCGAAATCCATCGGTTATTTCCCGTAGCGTTTCCAGTGATCGCCGAACAGCTCTTCCTCGCTCGGCTTATCCTCGCCGATCTCGGTGACGAGATGGGTGACATTGATGAAATGCCGCCAGTTCAGGTTTTCCGAGATCGAATTGCCGGCCCAGGTTCCGCAGCCCATCGACAGCGTGAAGTTGAGGCCGTTGTTGAAGGACCCGCCGTTGCCGAAGGTGTGCGCCTGGTTGACCAGCACGCGCACCACCTTCAAGTCTTCCGCGAGCGACCGGGCGTGATCCGGCGTGTTGGTGTGGATGCCGACCGAATGCCCGGCGCCCTGGTAATCCAGGATCGCCTGCACATGATCCTTCGCGGCCGGGAAGTCCTTCGCCTTATAGATCGTCAGCGCCAACGACAGCTTCTCGCCGGAGAAGGGATGGTCCGCCCCGATGCCTTCATCCTCGACCATGAAGAATTTCGCCGCCTTCGCCGCGTCCGGCAGGCCGCACAGATCCGCGAAGATGTCGGGGTCGCGGGCGATGATGTGGCGGTTCAGCTTGCCGTCCTTCCACAGCGTATCGCGGATGCGGACACATTCTTCCGGGGTGGCACGGTAGCCGCCGGCGCGTTCCAAGGCCGCCATCGCGTCCTCGTAGCAATCCTCGACGATGGTGACGGAATTTTCCGACGAGCAGGAGGTGGCGTTGTCGAAAATTTTCGACGCGCAGATTTTCTGCGCCGCATCGTCGAAATCCGCATCCGAATCGATGATAACCGGCACATTGCCCGCCCCGACGCCGATCGCCGGGGTGCCGCTGGAATAGGCGCCACGCACATTGTTCTGGCTACCGGTCACCACCACGAGGTCGACCGCCTTCATCAGCATCGTCGTCATCTCGCGGGTCACCGGCGACGGCAGGATCTGCACCAAATCTTCCGGCAGGCCGATCTTCTTCAGCTCGGCGCGCATGAAATCGACCGTCCGCGACGTGGTCGCGTATCCGGAGGGCGACGGCGCCACGATGACCGCGTTGCCGCCCTTGACCGCCATCATGGCCTTGTTCACCGGCGTGGCGGCCGGGTTGGTCGAAGGCGTGATGGCGCCGACGACGCCAACCGGTTTCGCGTATTTCACCAGGCCCTTGGCCTTGTCTTCCTCGATGATGCCGACGGTGCGCTCGCGCATCAGGTCGCGCAGCGTGCCGAAGGTCTTGCGCGTGTTCTTGATGACCTTGTCCGGGACATTGCCCAAGCCAGTGTCGCGCACCGCGGTTTCGGCCAATTCCTTTGCATGGTCGGGATGATAGATCGACCAGGCCAGCGCGGTGACCGCCTCGTCCACGCGGGCCTGATCCGCCCCTTCGAAGGCCTGCATGGCGATGCGGCCCTGGCGCACTAGCGCATCGACGGCGGCGGCCACGACCGATGAATCCTGTCCAGCCTTGTTCGGTTCGGCGATTGCCTGCGACATCACGATCTCCCATCCTTCAAAACGTGCGAAATTTCACTGAATAAAACATAACGTTCCGTTTTTTGCAATTTTTACCGGATTTTTCCCTAATCGCCCGGAAATCAAAGAAAAAGGGCCGCACCCGAACGGTGCAGCCCTTTCCCGTAACCGGTAGCGGACAGGCTTACATGCCCATACCGCCCATGCCACCCATGCCGCCCATATCGGGCATGGCCGGGGCGTCGCCCTTGGGCTCCGGCATGTCGGCGACCATCGCTTCGGTCGTCACCAACAGACCCGCGACCGACGCGGCGTCCTGCAGTGCGATACGCACCACCTTCGCCGGGTCGATGATGCCCGCCTTGACCAAATCGACATACTTACCGCTCTGGGCGTCGAAGCCTTGCTTGGCGTCCTTGCCTTCCAGCAGCTTGCCGACCACGACGGCGCCGTCTTCGCCGGCGTTCTCCGCGATTTGCTTGGCCGGGGCCTGGATCGCGCGGCGCACGATCTCGACACCGACGCGCTGGTCGTCATTCGACGGCTTCAGCGAGGAAAGCGACTTCGTCGCGTAAAGCAACGCCGTGCCGCCGCCGGGGACGATGCCCTCTTCGACAGCCGCCCGCGTCGCGTTCATCGCGTCCTCGACCCGGTCCTTGCGCTCCTTCACCTCGACTTCCGTCGCACCGCCGACGCGGATCACCGCAACGCCGCCGGCCAGCTTCGCCAGGCGTTCCTGCAGCTTCTCCCGGTCGTAGTCCGACGAGGTCTCCTCGATCTGCGCCCGAATCTGGCCGCAGCGGGCCTCGATGTCCTTGCGCTTGCCCGCACCGTCGACGACCGTCGAGTTGTCCTTGTCGATCGACACCCGCTTCGCCGAGCCCATCATGTCCAGCGTGACATTCTCCAGCTTGATCCCGAGGTCCTCGGAAACCACCTGGCCGCCCGTCAGCACCGCGATGTCCTGTAGCATCGCCTTGCGGCGATCGCCGAAGCCCGGTGCCTTCACCGCCGCGACCTTCAGACCGCCGCGCAGCTTGTTGACCACCAGGGTCGCCAGCGCCTCGCCTTCGATGTCCTCGGCGATGATCAGCAGCGGCTTGCCCGACTGCACCACCGCTTCCAGCACCGGCAGCATCGGCTGCAGGTTCGTCAGCTTCGATTCGTGCAGCAGGATGAACGGGCTTTCCAGCTCGCACACCATCTTCTCGGCGTTGGTGATGAAATACGGCGACAGGTAACCGCGGTCGAACTGCATGCCCTCGACCACGTCGAGTTCGGTCTCAAGGCTCTTCGCCTCTTCCACCGTGATCACGCCTTCGTTGCCGACCTTGTCCATCGCCTTCGCGATCATGTCGCCGATTTCCTTATCGCCATTGGCCGAAATCGTACCGACCTGGGCGACTTCCGAACCGGCGGAAATACGCTTGGACCGCTTGTTGATGTCCGCGACAACCGCCGCGACGGCGAGATCGATGCCGCGCCGCAAGTCCATCGGGTTCATGCCGGCGGCAACCGCCTTGACGCCTTCGCGCACGATCGCGCGCGCCAAAACCGTGGCGGTCGTCGTGCCGTCGCCGGCGAGATCGTTGGTCTTGCTCGCGACTTCGCGCACCATCTGGGCGCCCATGTTCTCGAACTTGTCCTTAAGCTCGATCTCCTTGGCGACGGTCACGCCGTCCTTGGAGATGCGCGGCGCGCCGAACGATTTGTCGAGAACCACGTTGCGGCCTTTCGGACCCAACGTGACTTGGACCGCGTCCGCAAGGACGTCGATGCCCTTGAGCATCCGGTCCCGGGCATCAGTCGAAAATTTAACTTCTTTTGCAGCCATTGGAGTTTTCCTGATCTAGCTCTGAGTGGGATTAAGCCGCTTTCTTTCTTTTCTTCGGCTTGGCCGCCGCGCCCTCGAGCACGGCCATGATGTCGCTTTCCTTCATGATCAACAGGTCTTCGCCGTCGATCTTCACCTCGGTGCCCGACCACTTGCCGAACAGCACTTTGTCGCCTTTCTTGACTTCCATCGGTACCAGGTTGCCCTTTTCATCCCGGCCGCCGGATCCGACGGCGACGATTTCGCCTTGCGTCGGTTTCTCGGTTGCGGTGTCGGGAATGATGATTCCGCCAGAGGTCTTTTGATCTTCGTCGAGCCGGCGAACCGCGACCCGATCATGCAATGGTTTGAACTTCATTGTTTGATCCTTCCGCCCATCGATGGACAAGTCTTTGCAAAGATAGGGTGCTTGGCGGCAATCCGCCCTGTTAGCACTCCGTATAATCGAGTGCTAAGGCACGTAATGAGGGATTACAAGCGGTTCAAGGGATGAAACGAGATTTTTTTGCAAAAATTGACAGAGAAGCCGACCCGCCGGTTTTGGCGCGACAGTATCAAGCGACGCTGATACGGTAATTCGGAAGACGAATATCCGCCCCGAACCGCCGAATCTGGCGATCGGCAAAGCCAAGAGGTCGCATCCATGACCGCCGCGCGCAACGTCATCGAACTGATCGGCAACACGCCGATCGTCGAATTGCGGCAGATCGATACCGGTCCCTGCCGCCTTTTCGTGAAATTGGAAAACCAAAATCCCGGCGGGTCCATCAAGGACCGCATCGGCCTGTCGATGATCGAAGCCGCGGAACGGGACGGCCGCCTGAAGCCGGGCGGCACGATCGTCGAGGCAACCGCCGGCAACACGGGCCTCGGCCTCGCCCTGGTCGCCAGCCAGAAGGGATACCGCCTGATCATCGTCATTCCGGACAAGATGAGTCAGGAAAAAATCTTTAACCTCAAGGCGATGGGCGCGGAAATTCTGCTCACACGGTCCGATGTCGGCAAGGGTCATCCGGACTATTACCAGGACAAGGCCGCCGCCATCGTGAAGGACACGCCGGGCGCGATCCACATCAACCAGTTCGAAAACCCGGCCAACCCGTTGGCACACGAAACCGGTACGGGCCCGGAAATCTGGGCCCAGATGGAACACGACGTGGATGCCGTGGTGTGCGGCGTCGGGTCCGGCGGAACGATCACCGGACTCAGCCGCTTCTTCGAGAAGGTCAATCCGAACACCGACATGATCCTGGCCGATCCCAAGGGGTCGATTCTCGCCGACTATGTCGACACCGGCGAATTGAAAGCCGAGGTCGGCAGCTGGCTGGTCGAAGGTATCGGAGAAGACTTCGTACCGCCGGTCTGTGACCTGTCGCGGGTAAAGCGGGCGATCACCGTGGACGACGCCGAGAGTTTTCAGACCGCACGCGAGGTGTTGGAGAAGACCGGCATTCTGGCCGGCACATCCTCCGGCACCCTGATCGCCGCCGCGGTCCGATATTGCCGCGAACAGACCGACCCCAAGCGCGTCGTCACCTTCGTCTGCGATAGCGGCAACAAGTATCTGTCCAAGGCGTTCAACGACTATTGGATGTTCGATCAGGGCCTGCTGAAACGGAAGACATACGGCGACCTGCGCGATTTGATCTCGCGCCCCTTCGAGGAGGGCGGCACGGTCACCGCTCGTCCCAGCGACACATTGATGACGGTCTATTCCCGCATGAAGCTAAACGACGTGTCGCAGCTTCCGGTGATGGAAGACGACCAAATCGTCGGGATAATCCATGAATCCGACATCCTGCTGTCGGTCTACGAAGATCACGAAAAGTTTGGCGAGCCCGCATCGACCGCGATGACCAAAGGACTGGAAACCGTCGACGCCTCGGCCAATATCCAGGACCTCATGCCGATCTTCGACCACGGCCACGTGGCCATCGTGAAGGACGGCGACCGCTTCAGCGGACTGATCACCCGCATCGATCTCTTGAACTATCTGCGCCGGAGTGCGGCATGACCGAGTCGAAACGACCGAACGCCCCGGAACCGGGCTTTTCCACCAAGGCGGTGCATGCCGGGCAATCGCCGGACCCGACCACGGGCGCGGTCTGGACCCCGATCTACACCGCGTCGACCTTCATTCAGGAAAGCCCCGGCGTCCACAAAGGCTATGAATACAGCCGCAGCCACAATCCGACGCGGCTGGCCTTCGAGCGCAATATTGCCGCGCTGGAAAACGGCACGGCGGGATTCGCTTTCGCGTCGGGCATGGCGGCCTCGTCGACCGTGCTGGAATGCCTCGACAGTGGCGCGCATGTCATCGCCAGCGACGACCTGTATGGCGGTACATACCGGCTGTTCGAGAATGTCCGAAAGCGCAGCGCCGGGCTGACCTTCAGCTTCATCGACATGGCCGACAAGGCAGCGCTGGAAGCGGCGATCACGCCCGAAACCAAGATGATCTGGGTTGAGACGCCGTCCAATCCGCTGCTCAAGTTGATCGACCTGAAGATGGTCGCCGGCGTGGCCAAGCCGCGCGGTCTCCTGACCGTCGCCGACAACACCTTCGCCACGCCGTGGATTCAGCGGCCGCTCGATCTGGGCATCGACATCGTGCTGCATTCCGTCACGAAATATCTGAACGGGCATTCAGACGTGGTCGCTGGGATCGTCGTGGTCGGCGACAACCCGGCCCTGGCCGAGGAATTGACCTTCCTGCAGAACGCCGTGGGCGGTGTGGCCGGTCCGTTCGACGCCTATATGGCGATGCGCGGCGTGAAGACACTGGCGCTGCGCATGGAACGGCATTGCACCAGCGCCATGCGGGTCGCCGAATGGCTCGAAGGTCACCCGGGAATCGAGACCGTCTACTACCCGGGCCTCGCCAGCCATCCGCAGCATGATCTCGCCAACCGACAGATGTCCGGGTTCGGCGGCATGGTCTCGGCGGTCGTAAAAGGCGGGCTGGAGCCGACCAAACGCTTCCTCGAACGCTGCACCCTGTTCGCGCTGGCCGAGAGCCTCGGCGGCGTCGAAAGCCTGATCGAGCATCCCGCGATCATGACCCACGCCAGCATCCCGGCGGATATCCGCGCCGCGCTCGGCGTCGATGACGGTCTCGTCCGTCTATCGGTCGGAATCGAGGATATCGACGATTTGATCGACGACCTGGATCAAGCGTTGAGCTAACCGCCCTTGCCGCCGACCGCCTTCCGCATCAGATGCGATGTCGCCGCGACCTCATAGCCGAGGCGTTCATAAAACGCATGCGCCTCGTCGCGGCTGGTCTGCGTGCCCAACGCCACCGACGCATAGCCGTTGTCGGCCGCCCAGTTCTCCGCGCGCTGCATCAACTTTCGGCCAATCCCACTGCCCCGCAGGCCGGCCTCGACGACCAGTGCCTGCACGATCACTTCCGGCGGTTTCTCGATGGCCGCGCGCGCATAGAAATGAATGAATCCCACGACCCGCCCATCGCGTTCCGCGGCATCGAGGCAATGTCCCGGCGCTTCCATCACCGCGGCAAGGCGGCGCGCGACTTCGCCCGGCGCAATGTCGTAGCCAAGTTGCTCCAGCAATGGTTCGATCGACGGCAGGTCCGCCTGTGTCATCGGTCGCACTGAAAGGTCCGGCATACCGCCTTCCTAGTCCGGGTAGTTGGAGACCTCGACCAGGTTGCCGTCCGGATCGCGGAAATAGACCGACGTGATCGGCCCCATCGCGCCGGCCCGGGTGCCGGGGCCGTTGATGATCTCGACCCCTTCCGCGTCCAGATGTTTCACAACATCATCGATCGGCGTCTCGGTGATCAGGCAGAAGTCTCCGCCGCCAATGGACGGCGCAGCCGCGACAAGACCCGGGCCCTTGTCCTTCGGATGCAGGTTGATCTTGTGCTGCCCGAAGCGCAATGCCCAGCGCCCTTCCCCGAAACTGAACGGCTCCATCCCGAGGACGCGTTTGTAGAAGTCGCAGCTTTCCTCTATGTCATTGACCTTCAAAACGAAATGGTCGATCCGTTCGATCTTCATGATGCCTGCCCCTGTCGCTGTCCTTGATACACGTCGCGGCGGATCGGCTCCCACCACGCCTTGTTTTCGAGATACCACGCCACCGTGTCGCGGAGCCCCTCTTCGAACCGCCGCGTGGGAACCCAACCCAGGTCTCGCGATACCTTATGCCCGTCCAGTGCGTAGCGGAAATCATGCCCCGGCCGATCGTCGACATACTCGATCAGCGACTCATGCGGCCGATGCGGCGCGTCCGGCAGAAACGCATCCAACGCCGTGCAGATGCCCTTCACCACATCGATGTTCCGGCGTTCCGCCGCACCGGTGAGGTTGTAGGTCTCACCCGGGCGGCCCTTGCGCAGGACATGCACCAGCGCTCGGGCATGGTCTTCCACATGCAGCCAGTCGCGCACATTTTCGCCGCCGCCATAGACTGGCAACGGCACGCCCGACAGCCCGGCAAGGATGATCGTGGGAATCAATTTCTCGGGGAACTGGTACGGGCCGTAGTTGTTGCAGCAGTTCGTGAGGAGCACCGGCAGGCCGTAGGTCCGGTGCCAGGCGCGAACCAGGTGATCCGACCCCGCCTTGCTCGCCGCGTAGGGCGAACTCGGGCGGTAGGGCGCGATCTCGTCCGCCGGCGGCCCGTCGGCCAGATCGCCATACACCTCGTCGGTGGAAACATGCAGGAACCGGAACGCCTCCCGTTTCGCCGCGGGCAGCGTCTTGTGATAGTCCAGCGTCGCCTCGAGCAGCGTATAGGTGCCCAGGACATTGGTATCGATGAACGCGGCGGGATCGTCGATCGACCGGTCCACATGCGATTCCGCCGCGAGATGTATCACCGCATCAGGCGCATGGTCCTTGAAGATCCGGGCGAGCGCCAAGGCATCGCGGATATCCGCATGTTCGAATGCATAAGAGGGGTCGGCCGCAACCGATGCCACCGACTCCACACGCCCGGCATAGGTCAACGCGTCCATATTCACCACGTCGCATCCGGCCTCGCCTACCAGATGCCGCACCAAGGCGGACCCGATGAACCCAGCGCCGCCGGTGACGAGAACTTTCATGTTGCAACAATCCTCATAACAACGCAGCACTCTGGGACAATCCTGGGCACCTTGCCATCGTCCCGTCCCGGAGGCACCATCCGGCCGACGATTCGCCGACGGCACCGCCCCTATATATCATACGGTTTGCCGCCACGGCGCGACCATCAGCATATTCACGAGGACCATGCGGAAATTCGACCCGAACGACAAAGGCCCCTTGGATGGCCTCCGAATCCTCGACCTGTCCCGGCTGGTCGCCGGCAATATGCTGTCGCTGCAACTCGCCGATTTCGGAGCCGAGGTCATCAAGATCGAGACCCCGCCGCGCGGCGATCCGCTACGCGACTGGGCGACCGACAATGTCGAGGTGCATTGGAAGGTCTACTGCCGCAACAAGAAGAGCATCGGCCTGAACCTGCGGGAAGACGCCGCGAAGGACATCCTGCTGCGTCTAGTCGATACCGCCGATGCCCTGATCGAGAATTTCCGGCCCGGCACCCTGGAACGTATGGGCCTGGGGCCGGACGTCCTGCTGGAGCGCAACCCCCGCTTGGTGATCGCCCGCGTTAGCGGATTCGGGCAGACCGGGCCGTACCGCGAAAAGCCCGGCTTCGGCACGCTGGTCGAAGGCATGTCCGGCTTCGCCTCGCGCAACGGCTTCCCGGACCGGCCGCCGCTGCTGCCGCCGTTGGCGCTGGCGGACATGATCGCCGGGCTGTCCGGCGCGATGGCGATGATGGTCGCCTTCTATAACCGCGACTTGAAGGGCGGCAAGGGACAGGTCATGGACCTGTCGCTGCTGGAGCCGATCTTTTCGGTCCTGGGGCCGGAGGCGGGCACCTATCAACTGACCGGCGAGGTCAAGGAACGCGTCGGCAATGGCTCGAACACGTCGGCGCCGCGCAACGTCTATATCACCAGCGACGACCGGTTCATCGCCATCTCCGCGTCGATGCAAGTGATGGCGGAACGGTTGCTGCGCGCCATCGGCGCCGGCGAGATGCTGGACGACCCGCGCTATGCGACCAACGCCGCGCGGGTGCAGCACCGCGAGGAAGTGGACGCCGTGGTCGGCGGCTGGATCCGCCAGCGCAGCCAGAAAGACGCGCTCGCCTTCTTCGAACAGGAAAACATCACCGCAGCACCGATCTACGACATCAGCCAGATCGTCACCGATCCGCATTTCACCGAGCGCGAGATCGTCGTCGACGTGGAAGACCGCGACCTGGGCAAGGTGGCGATGCATAACGTCACGCCGCGCCTGTCGGGCACGCCCGGCACCTTCCGCAACCCCGCCCCCCGGGTAGGCGAGCATAATGCCGACCTGCTGAGCCAGATCGGCGTCGATAGCGACGCCCTGGCCGGCCTGCTCGACAGCGGCGCCGTCTGGGCGCGCGATGATCAATCCAAAGAATAGCAACCGGAGGACCGGACCATGACCACCGCACCCGATACCACACCCTCGCGCCCGGTCTGGCGCTCGCTGCTGTATGTCCCGGTCAATGTCGAGAAATACGTCGCCAAGGCGCATACGCGCGGCGCGGATGCAATCCAGCTCGACCTGGAAGACAGCGTGCCGGTCAGCGAAAAGGCCAATGCCCGTAAGCTCGTCCAAGAAGCCGCCGAAACCGTATCGCAGGCCGGCGCGGACGTGGTGGTCCGGATCAACCAGCCGCTGCGCATGGCGGTCCGCGATCTGGAGGAAACCGTCTCGCCACGGGTACAGGCGATCACGCTGACCAAGGTGGACAGCGCCAGCCACGTGCGGTTGCTTGCCGAGATCGTCGACGAGTTGGAGGCGGAGCGCGGCATGACGCCGGGCCACACCCGCTTCATCACGCTCGTCGAATCCGCCGACGCCTTCTTCCGGCTGGAGGAGATCGCCAAGGCGCATCCGCGCGTCGCCGCGCTCGGCCTCGGCGGCGAGGACTTCGCCACCAGCGTCGGCATGGTGCCGGACCCGGATGTCATGCTCTATCCGAAACAACAATCGATCATCGCGTCGCGCGCCGCCGGGATCATGCCCCTCGGCATCATCGGCACGGTCGCCGACTACGGCGATATCGACGGGATGCGCGCGATCATCCGCAACTCGCGGCGCTTCGGCTTCGAGGGCGCATCCTGCATCCATCCCAGCATCGTGCCGATCCTGAACGAGGAATTCCGCCCAAGCGAAGCGGAAGTGGCGGAGGCGCAACGGATGATCCAAGGTTTTGAGGCCGCCGTCGCCGAAGGCCGCGCATCGCTGGAAATCGACGGCAAGATGATCGACTACCCGGTGGTCTTCCGGGCGCAGCAGCTGCTCGACCAATACACCGCGATCCGCCAGCGCGAAGCCCGGATGAAGGGCTAGCGGTCGCGCCGCATCGCGTGGCAGCGTTCCAAATTCCGCTGCGCCATCGGATAGAGTTCCGCATCCGACGGCGAGACGCGTTTGAAGTAGCACAGCGCCTCGCCGAATTTCCCTTGGTCGAACAGCGCGTTTCCAAGATTGTAGAGTAGTGCGGCGTTTTCGGATCGTATCAGCGCCGCTCGCAAATACTTCTCGGATAGGGCGGCTTCGCCCAATTCCGACGCGCAGTTCGCAGCAGCCATCATCGCCTCGACATCGTCGGGACGGTCATGAAGTGATTTTTGAAAACTGTCCAACGCCCGAGAGAACTCTCCTTGCTGGAAATAGATATCGCCCACAACGTACCAGGCGTGGTTCAAGTCCACTCGGTACGGCTCCTTGATCGAGCGTGTCGCCGGATCAAGGAGCTGTTCCAACACCCCAGCAGGGTTATCCTTCAGCAGGGCATGTACCGCGCCGAAAGGGTCCGGCGGCGTATCATCATTTGCGGCATCTTCCGCCTGTCGATGCGAACACCTCATTGCTTGTCCGGCGCGTCCTTCAGCGTGATGGAGTACCGGGCATTGCTTTTGACGTAGAGATAGGTCAGTGCCTGATTGCTGCGGTTGCGGTTCTGCATGTTGACGTTGATGCTGAGACCGCTCAACCGGCAGGTTTTGGCGATGGTCGCGGTCAGCAATCCGCATTCCTTGTTGGCCAGCTTGTAGAGCAGTGCGCGGGCCGACTCCTGCGACTTGACGATGGCTTCATCACTCAAATCGTCGATCGGAAGCTGGGTCTGGAAATTGACGTTCACGACGACCGGCTGCGCGCCGCCGAGAGAGGCGGAACGCGCCGCCGCCGTATCTGCGGGCACCGCCGCAAAGGTGACGGACGCAAGGGCTATGGCCGCCACCGCGGTGGCGGATTTCAAACGCATGGGGTTCATTTCTTCTCTCCGAAGTTTCCTGTTGCCCGGTCGGCGCTTGGACCGGGATCGTCAATTAGACGACCTGGAATGGCGATACCTTGGCGGCTGAAAGGTAATTTTTCGGTAAAACCGGCGCTTTTCTTCGGCGATGGTCAAATCCGTCCGGCCATTAACCATGGGAATCGACTTCGCGCGCCAGGTCCCCGGATTTCAAGGCCGTTCCGGGCCGGCGTTTAGATTTCGGCAACCTTCTCCAGCGTATAGAGAAAGGGTGCGGGAACAGGGAGAGTCTGCGCCGTGTCACAGAGGTATTCGGATACTCCGGCCCTCGTTCTGAAGGGCCTGGAAAAGCACTTCGACAAACCGGCGGTCGACCGTCTGGACTTGACCGTCCGCGGCGGGGAATTCTATGCCCTGCTCGGCCCCAACGGCGCTGGCAAGACGACCACGCTTCGAATCGTCGCCGGGCTGCTCAGGCCGGACGCCGGGTCGGTCTCGGTGTTCGGCGTCGACGCGCTGGAAGATCCGATCGCGGCGAAGCGGCTGATCGCCTGGGTACCCGACGAACCGCTGATCTACGAAAAACTGACGCCGTTCGAGTATCTGGAGTTCGTCGCCGGGCTCTGGGATATCGATGCCGCGACTGCGCAGACACAAGCCACCGAGATCATCGATATCCTGGGCCTGAGCCCGCATGCCCATGAACGCTGCAACGGCTTCTCCAAGGGCATGCGCCAGAAGGTGGCCCTCGCCGGCGCGCTGGTGCATTCACCGCGACTGCTGATCCTCGACGAGCCGCTGACCGGTCTCGACGCCGGTTCTTCACGCCAGGTCAAGACGGTGCTCGCCGAACGCGTCCGCGAGGGCGTCACGGTGATCATGACCACCCACATCCTGGAAGTTGCCGAACGCATGGCGGAACGCATCGGCGTGATCGACGCCGGCCGGTTGATCGCAGAAGGCACGCTGGAGGAACTGCGCCACCAGACCGGTCAGACGGCGACCAGTCTCGAAGACGTCTTCCTCGATTTGGTCGCGGAGCAGAGCGCCGCCGCATGAGCCAGCCCGCTACCCTGTCCTGGTTCGCCCGGCACGAGGTCCGGCTATTCTGGCGCGATTGGATCGCGATGCTCACCGCCGGCAAGCGCAACCGCGAGTCGCTGATCGGCCTGATGGCCATCGCCTTTTTGGTGTTCATCCATCTCTTAGCGCACTATCTCGTTTCGCCGCTCGCCGAGGGCGGTGTCGTCCTCGACAAGACGACGATGATTTTCGTGACGTCCAGCGTGTTCCTCTATTGCACGATGATGATCTCGCAGGCGATGGAATCTGTGACCCGCGCCTTCTATGCGCGCTCCGACCTGGACCTGATCCTCTCGTCGCCGATCTCGGCACGGCGCATCTTCACCGTCCGCATCCTCGCCATCGCCGTCGCCACGGTCCTGCTGACCACGGTGCTGGCCGGACCGTTCATCAACGCTTTTGCCTATATCGACGGACCGCGGTGGCTGGCGGGATACGGCGTCATCTTCGGATTGGCGGGATTATGCACCGCCTTCGCCGTGCTGTTGACCGTGGGGCTGTTCCGGACACTCGGTCCGAAACGCACCCGGCTAATTTCGCAAGTCGTCTCCGCTGTCATCGGCGCCGCTTTTGTCATCGGCATCCAGGCGGCGGCCATCCTCTCGACCGGCAGCTTGTCGCGCTTCTCCTTCCTGGGCTCGGAACGGATCGTCGACGCGGTGCCGCCGCTGAGCAGTTGGGTCTGGTGGCCCGCCTATGCGGCCGCCGGCGACATCCAGATCCTGCTCGGCCTAATCGGGGCCGGCCTGACGGCCCTGGCCCTGACCATTCTGCTCTGCGCCAAGAACTTCGGCGAGCACGTGGTTGCGGCATCCGGTGTGGCCTTCGAATCATCGGCGAGCCGCCCACGCCTGTCCGCCTTCCGGCAGGCATCGGTGAAACGCACCCTGCGTCGCAAGGAATGGACGCTGCTACGGCGGGATCCGTGGCTGATGTCGCAGACCCTGATGCAAATTCTCTATCTCTTCCCGCCGGCACTGCTGTTATGGCGCAATTTCGGCGACAGCGTCGGCCCCCTGGTCATCCTGACCCCGGTTTTGGTGATGGCGTCGGGCCAATTGGCCGGAGGACTGGCTTGGCTGGCGGTTTCCGGCGAGGACGCGCCGGACCTGATGACATCGGCCCCGGTTTCCGCCCCCATGATCATGGGCGCCAAGATCGAGGCGGTGCTGGGGTCGGTCCTGATCGTCGTGCTGCCGCTGCTCGCAGCACTCGCGCTTGCGTCGGTGAAACTCGCCGCGATCACGGCTGCAGGCATCATCGTCTCGGCCTGCTCGGCAACCATGATCCAGATTTGGTTCCGCGCCCAAGCCAAACGGAGTGATTTCCGCCGGCGGCAAACATCGTCGCGGCTTGCGACGTTGGCCGAAGCACTCTCATCGATATTCTGGGCCAGCGCGGCGGCGTTGATTGCCGCGGCATATTTCAATTACGCGGCGGCAACCGCCTTCCTGGCCGTCCTGACACTGGTCTGCGCCTGGGCCGTGCGCCCCCGCCGCGCCGCGGAAGCCTGACCCGCCGACGGTGACCCTTTGGCCGCTTGCGGAGGCCATGGCCGTTTGGCTACCGTTGTCCCCATCATGGCGGAATTGAAGACAAAAGAAACGGATGCGAGCGTCGATGATTTTCTGGACGCCGTCGAACCGGACCGGCGCAAACGAGACGGCCGAATTTTGTGCGATTTGATGAACCGGGTTACTGGATTCGAGCCGAAAATGTGGGGGCCGAGCATCGTCGGCTTCGGTCGATATCACTACAAATACGATAGCGGCCGCGAGGGCGAGTTCTTTCTGACCGGCTTCTCTCCGCGCAAATCGGCCCTGTCGGTCTACATTATGCCGGGCTTCAGCGAGTACTCTGACCTTATGGACAAACTCGGGAAACATAAAACCGGACGCGCCTGTCTCTATATCAACAAGCTCGACGACGTGGATTTAGGGACGCTCGAAGAGCTAGTACGGCGTTCGGTCGAGGATATGAAAACGCGGTACAACGTTTAGTCTCCAAAAGTCGATTCTCGTCCTCTAGACTTTCCGCGCTTCGGAACGCCGACTCGAAAAAACCTAGCGTTTGATAGTGTTTGACTATTGAAAACCGCACGCTCCGCCACAACTTAGCATCGGGGTTGGCAAGGGAGGTGACGGCATGCCTGTGCGGGCGCTTAAGAAATTCATCGATAGTGAAGCTACCGGCGGACTGATTCTTATGGCGACCGCCGCCATGGCGCTGATCTTCGAGAACTCCGCCCTGGCGTATATTTACGACCAACTCCTGACGCTTCCCGTCTCCGTCAACATCGGCACGCTTTCGATAGACAAACCGCTGCTGTTATGGATCAACGACGGTCTCATGGCCGTGTTCTTTTTCCTGGTCGGACTGGAGATCAAGCGCGAAGTCATCGAAGGGCAGCTCTCCAGCAAAGAACAGGTCATCCTGCCCGCCATCGGCGCGGTCGGCGGCATGGCGATTCCCGCGCTTGTATTTCTCTTGATCAACGGCGACGACCCGAATCTCGCCAAGGGTTGGGCCATCCCGGCCGCGACCGACATCGCCTTCGCGCTTGGCGTCTTGGCGTTGTTGGGCAACCGCATTCCGACCGCCATCAAGACGCTGCTGCTGGCCATTGCGATTTTCGACGACCTCGGCGCGATCGTCATCATTGCCGCTTTCTACACCGCCGATCTCTCCTTCCCGTCGCTGGCCGGCGCCGCCATCGCCATCGCCGGATTGATCGCCCTGAACCGGGCCGGCGTGCTAAGAGTCGCGCCCTATATTATGGTCGGCGTGGTGTTATGGGTCTTTGTGCTCAAGTCCGGCGTCCACGCGACGCTGGCGGGCGTCGTCCTCGCCTTGGCCATCCCGTTGCGCGCCGGCGACCAGAAATCACCGCTGCGCGCCGTGGAACACAGCCTTCACCCATACGTCGCCTATGGTGTGTTGCCCGCCTTCGCCTTCGCTAACGCCGGTGTTTCGCTCGATGGATTTTCGCTGGCATCCCTGATGGCGCCGCTGCCCCTCGGCATTGCTGCCGGATTGCTGGTCGGCAAACAGATCGGCGTGTTCGGCAGCGTGTTTTTGGCCGTGAAGTTCGGCATCGCGCGCCGTCCCGATGGCGTGAGTTGGATGCAGCTCTACGGCTTATCCTGTCTCGCCGGGATCGGCTTCACCATGAGCCTGTTCATCGGCACGCTGGCCTATGCCGGGCCGGAGTTGATGGCCCAAGTTCGATACGGCGTCCTGACCGGATCGTTGCTGTCGGCATTCATTGGATACGCGGTTCTTCGATGGCTCACCGATAGCAAGACCGCGACGGCGAACGCTTAGCCCACCCAGTCCACAGGCTTGTTTTTGCCTCCGGGGGTTTCGGCGCTACAGTGTCGGGAAACGGCATCGCCGTGCATCACGGCAGGCAGCAGGAAGGAACCCGCCAATGTTCAAGCGCATCGACCATATGGTGGTTCGGGTCAAGGACCTGGACCAGGGCATGAAGGACTATCAGGACAAGCTCGGCATGACCGCGAGCAAGGGCCCGGAGGATCTGCCGCATCTCGGCATGAAACGCGCGGTCTTCCCGATCGGACCCGACGGCAGCTTCATCGAACTCGCCGAGCCCTTGGGCGATGGCGGCGCGATCGGCAAGTCGCTCGAACGCCACGGCGAGGGACTGCATCTGGTCGCCCTGGCGGTCGAGAACCTGGAAGAGGCGGCTGCCGACATGCGGGCCAAGGGCGCAAAACTCATCGAAGCCGGAAACATGATCTTCGTCCATCCGCGCGACAGCCACGGCGTACTGTATCAGCTCGTCGAGCGGTAGACCGACCCATAACAAGAAACGAACCGCCGAAGGAGACAGGATATGGCGCCGAAGATCGGATATCTGCTGCCCACCCGCGAACAGATCATGGAGGGCCGGCCCGAAGCCGCCCCCCTCCTGGAATTGGCCGAGCGTGCCGAAGACCTGGGATATGATTCGGTCTGGGTCGGCGATTCCCTGCTCGCGCGGCCCCGGCACGAGCCGATCACGTTGCTCGCCGGCGTCGCGGGTCGCACGAAATCGGTCGAGCTCGGCACCGCGGTGCTGCTACCGACGCTGCGCAATCCGGTGCTGCTTGCGCATCAGGTCGCCACGTTGGACCAGATCAGCGAAGGCCGTGTCATTCTCGGCGTCGGTATCGCCAGCGACGTGCCCAATATCCGCGCCGAGTTCGAATCCGCCGGCGTGCCGTTCGAGAAACGCGTCGGCCGCATGCTCGAACAATTGCGTCTCTGCCGCGCGTTGTGGAGCGGCGAACCAGTGAACTGGGACGGCCGCTGGAAGGTCACCGATGGCACGCTCGGCCCGACGCCGCATCGGCCGGGCGGGCCGCCGATCTGGGGCGGTGGATCGGTACCGGCCGCTCTGAAACGCGCCGGGCGGTATTTCGAGGGCTGGTTCCCGACCGGCCCCGACGCGGCCCGCTGGTCGGAGCAATGGGGCGAGGTACAAGGTCATACGCGCGACGCCGGGCGCGACCCGCGTGACGTGACGCCGGCGATCTACCTGACGCTGGCGATCGACGACGATGCCGCCAAGGCGGACGCCCGCATCGACGACTTCCTGCAGCAGTATTACGGCCAGCGGCCGGACCTGTTGAAGAAACGCCAGGCCTGTTTTGGCGGATCGGCGGAAGGCGCGGTCGAATGGCTGAACGGCTATGTGAACGCGGGCGCGCAACATTTGGTGCTGCGCTTCGCCGGCGATCACGAACGCAATCTGGAAACCATGGCGAAACTTAGGGAATCGGTCGCCGGATAGCCTAGAGGCCGGCCGGCGGTTTTTCTTCCATGACGGCAGGGTTTATCCCGTCGCCGGAAGGGGGCAGCTGCATTTTTCGGCGCACCACGAACCATAAAGCAATACCGCCCGCGAACAGCAGCAGCCATGACCCCCAGCCGAGGCTCTCGATATTGTCGCCCATGATCACCATCAGCAGGGTAAGCGGCAGGATTCCAACACCGGTGGTCCACAGAAACTGCCACCATGTCAGCCGGGTCAGGCCTGCGGCGTAGTTGACCAGATTGAACGCGATCACGGGAATCAGGCGGCTCACCAGGACCACCCGCCAACCATCCTGCGCCGCCCACTCATCCAGACGCTGCCAATTGTGCCGCGATACCATGCGCTCGACGAAGGGCCGACCCAAACTCCGCGCCAAGCAGAACGCCACCGACGCACCCAGCATGGCCCCGGTCCAGGTGATCAACGTGCCGACGACCGGGCCGTACACCATGCCGTTGGCGATTGCGACGAGTTCGGCCGGAAAGGGAATGAAGGAGTGCAGCACCATGAGCCCGATCGAGGCCAGCACGCCCCACATGCCGAGGGCACGGATCGCCTCTTCGAATCCGCGTGCGGATATTTCCACGTCGGCGTTGATCACCACGACAAGGCCGGCGGTCACCACACCCAATGCAATCGTCAGGCAAATCAAGGCCTTGGTGCGCTTCCCGAAGATATAGGCCATCCACCCGCTTTCCGCGACGCGCTACCGGTCGCTGCTGAATCCCATCACCGTCTTGCCTCCCCAATCCTTCGGCAGACGTGGATCGATCGCGGCCACGGTCGAAGCGTATCCCAGGGGCGGCGGGAAAAGTGGTTGGATCACAGAAGGTTGATGGGATAAAGGTGGAATCCGCACCGCATCCCGCCAATCCCATACCCCTTTACCTTCCCTCGAACGCCAGCCCGCCGGCCCGGCGGCGCCCCATCGGCCCAGCGAGAAGACAAAAACTTGGATTTGTAGTAAAATGAGACCCTGTACCAGGGAACGATTCAGAGGAAGGGCCGCATCATGCAAGCAGTCGCTACCAGTGAGGCAGACGTCAAAATCATGGAACGTAAAGGCGGGACGGGTGCCCGGCATGATTATATCGGCTCCCCCGGCACAATTAACGCCGATCCGCAGGCCTTTCTGGTGGTACGGCCCTATGCCGGCGCGCGGGTCGACCCGCATTTCCACGATGTCGACCAGTTCCAGGTCGTCGTGGCCGGGGATGGCCGCATCGGCAAAAAGGAAATCCGACCGATCACCTTCCAATACGCCGACGCCTACACGCCCTACGGCCCGATCGTCGGCCGCGAGAACGGGTTCTCCTTCTTCACCCTGCGCAACGCAGCCAGCGGCGGCCATTGGTCGATGCCCGGCAACAAGCACAACATGCCGTGCCGCGCGGGCCGCAACATCGCGGGCACCTTCGATCTTGGCCGTCCCATCGCGGCGGGCAAAACCGAACGCGAAGACCTGATGGATTCACAGGACGACGGCGTCGACGCGGTCGGGTTCCGTCTCGGCAGCAATGCCGTCTCCGATGGCCTGCCGACCGAAAGCGGCGGGCAATATTATCTTGTCTGCGGCGGGACACTGATCCAGGACGGCAAGGAATTGCCCGCGGACTCGGTGATCCGGGTCGATCACGGCGAAGATATCCTACGGATGACCGCCGGACCCGATGGCGCCGAGGTTCTCTGCCTGCAGTTCGGTGTTCCCAGCGACCGGCCGGGTTCCGACCCCAGCCTGCTCGCCAAGCGCAATCCGGACGCGTATCAGGATCGCAAGCCAGGCGCGGGCGCGTAACCGCCAAGAGAGCGATGCTCAACGCCAGATCGCATCGCGCCATTTGACGCCGACCAGCACGGTAAAGAACAGCCCCACGGCACAGTAGGCGTTGATCGTGGAGGGGTGTCCTTTCCATTCAATCGTCATGCCCGCAATCGAACGCCGCAACTGCTTCCGGGCGGCCGACTAAGCCCCGCCACGGCCCGCAGGGCGCCATGCGTTGCGTTCTTGATGTATTTGGTGTCCGGTTACGTCTTCGGCATGTAATACAAGCGTGATAAATGATGGCATCACATCACGCGAGACCATCGATGAGCTTCAGAACCGCGTTCGGCAAATCCAAGTCACTTCTGACCGCCGTTCCGATGTTCGGCCTCGCGACGGGTGCCCTCTTCCCGATCATTGCGCTACGCTTACAAGATTTGGGAAGTGATCCGGCCTTCATCGGTCTTGTCACGACTCTCTACTATTGCGGGTCATTCCTCGCGGCACTCAGCTTTGGCATAGTGCTCAGCAGACTCGGCTATCGCGCGGCCTTTGCGATATGCGCATTGTGCGCAACCGGCGCAACTTATTTGCTAACGTTGACCGACGACCAGCTGAGCTGGCTGTTGCTCCGGTTTATCGGTGGGTTCTCGCTCGGGGCATACTACGTGGTCGTCGACGGCTGGTTTCAGGCACTTGCCGACCGGCGGTCCCGTGGGAAACTATTTGCTACCTATGAGACCGTTAGATTGGCGGCAACCGCTGTTGGACCAGGTCTGCTCATCGTAGGAGCGACAGGCGAAAATCTGATCGTGGTCGCAGTCGCCTATATCGTATCGGTGATTCCGGCGATACTGACCGAAGAACCGGTTGGCGCCAGGCAGAAAAGATTTCGCTTTCGGGGTCTCCTCAAGACGGTTCGTTGTTTTCCCGCCGCGATCCTGGTCGCAGCGTGCGGCGGAATTGCAAACGCCAGCTTTTATGGGTTGAGCGCTGTCTATGCGTCCGGGATCGGGTTATCGCTGGATCACATTGCCTTCTTCGTGGCTTTCGTCCTTGTTGCCCCTGCGGTCAGCGAAATACCGTTGGGTGCCCTCGCGGACCGTTTCACCCGAATGAGAGTTGCATTGTGTTGTGCAATGGGCGGGGTCGTGGCCTCCGTCCTTCTCGTGTTTGTGCAAGCACCACCGTTGTGGCTCGCTTGTATCGGCGGCGCGGCCGTCGGCGGCTCCATGGTGCCCATGTACGCGTTTGGCCTTAGCCGAATCGTGGACGCCTCCGACAAAGCGGATACGGTCCAGGCGACGAGCGCAGGTCTGATCGCTTACAACTTCGGCGCGTTTGCGGGCCCGGTTCTTGCGGGTGTGTCGATAGCAAGCTTCGGGCCAACGGGTTTGTATGTATTTCTTTCCATCATCGCAGGCATTGCGTTTTTGTCCGCGCTTTCCGACATCAAACTTTCCGTTTGCTGCCCCGAAAATGCGGTCGCGTAATTTCATAAGAAGCCGCGAGACATCCCACATTATGTTGATCGGCACACAATCGCCACCAAAGCCTATGTCAGCGCCAGATCGCATCGCGCCATTTGACGCCGACCAACACGGTAAAGAACAGCCCCACGGCACAATAGGTGTTGATCGTGGCGGTATACCCTATCCATTCGATCATCACGCCTGAGCCGACTAGCCCGATCGGTAGACCGTAGATCGCCATCGACCGAACGCCCATGACCCGGCCGCGCAGCGACGGGGTCACCGTGCTGAGCAACGCCACGGACATCGACAGCATCGCGATGCCTTGCGTGACCCCGACCAGGAACAGGGCCGGCAAGCCGAAAGCCCGGTCCGTCGCCTGCCCGAACAACAGCAGCGACGAGTACCACAGGACGATGCTGACCAACATGAAGCGCACCGGACGGCGCGAGCCGCCGACGACGGCCATCAGCATCGACGCGGTCAACGCGCCGGCCCCGAACCCGGCGACGAGATGGGCGAGGCCGTTCTCGTCCAGCGCATAGACTTCGCGGGCCACGAAGGGCAGCAATCCATGTGAAATCGGATAGGCCGTCAGATTGACCATGAACGCGAGGCACATGACGGCCAAGACCCGCGGCGTGGCCCAAATATAGGCGAGCCCTTCCCGCAATTCGCGCCAGATCGGGAACCGACGCGGCGGCGCCGTTACGACGCCGGCCGGTTTTTCTTGGCTGGGCCGGACGCGCGAGACGCCGAAGGTCAATGACAGGCTCAGGAGGTAGAAGGCGGCGACGAAGATATAGGCGAATCCGATCCCGAGCGCGGAGAATAATCCGGCCCCGGCCAACGCGCCCGCGATCCGCGCGGAATCCTGCGTCGCGCGCGACAGGCCCATAGCATTGGCCAATCGGTCCGGTGGCATGGTGTCCGCCACCAGTGTGTTCCGCATCACTAGGTCGGACGGCCGCACCATTCCCATACAGGCCGCGGAGATGAAGACATAGACCGGATTGAGCTGATCGGTCAGGCCAAGCGCCATGACGACCGTCGCCATCACCGCGTAGAATCCGCGCATCAGACATAACAGGGTACGCCGCCCTAACCGGTCGGCGAACGCGCCCAGCATGGGGGCGATCAGCGTGCCGAAATACTGCAGCGATCCGAAGATCGTTAACAGCAGCACCGAGTCCGTCTCGACCAGGATGTACCAGCCGAGGATCAGGGTCTCCATCTCGAAGGCCCAGGCGGTCAGCAGGTCGGCCGGCCATTGGAATCGGAAACTGCGGATCTTGAACGGCGCGAGCGGGGCTATGGCGATGGGAGGCCTCGACGGATGTGCGTGCGCGGGCCGGCAGGACATCGCGCCGGCGCCTCAACCGTCCGAGTCTACATCATTTGCCGCGCCGGGGCGCAAACGGCCGCCTTGCCGGCGGCCCTAGTCCCGCTCGGCGAAAAACAACAGGCAACCGTCCGGATCCTTCACATGGAACTCCCTTACGCCGTAGGGCTGGTCGAAGGGCGGTCGCACCCGTCCCTCCGGCAGTGTATCCAGCATCGGCTTCAGCGCGGCATAGAGGGCGTCGAGGCCGCGCACCCGGATCGTCAGCGCGATGTTGGTCGCGGTGGCCTCGAGCACGCCGGCGTCGTCGGTTGCGATGAATTCGACCGCCGCCCCGCCGCGTTCGGCGATACCGAAACTGCCGTCCTCCGCCAGCAGTTTGCGCTCGAAGGCGAGTACATCTTCGTAGAATTGCAGAGTCGCCGCCACGTCGCGCACGGGCACGATGGTGGCGGCATTCAGCACCTGAGGTGTGTCCGGCATCACGCGCCTAATACAGCGCGACCGGATTGCCCGGCGACCCGGTCGCCCCCTTCGCCTTCAACGGCGACCAGACGAAAAGGAACTCATAGGCCTTGTCCGCAACGAGCTGGGACAGGTCCAGGTTCTCGATGTTCCAAATACCGTGCTTGGTCTGCAGCGCTAAGTGACACTCGAACGGTTGCTTACGTTCGCCGGCAAAGCCGGGGCCGACCGCTTCGGTGCCCCAGTTATCCGCGCCCGTCAGGATCACCTTGCGGGCCGCCAGATATTCGCAGGCGGAGATACCGAAGCCGGGCTCGCCCCGGTTAAAGGCGGTGACACGCTTTTTCTTTTCCGCGGCATCGAATGTGTCCCAGTCCTTCGGGTGCCACAGGTCGCCATGCCCAGTATAGAGAAACACGCAATCGCCTTCGCCGATCGGCGCGATACCCTGGCGTTCGATCATCGCCTTGACGTCGTCGTCGGTGACGATGCCGGAGTCGTCGCGGCCAACCTTTCTCGGCACCGGCAGGGTGCCGCCGCGCAGCGCCACCGCATCCAGCAGCACGCCGCGGCAAACGAAGCCCTTCTGCGCCACATGCTCGACGCCGAGCGGTCCGAGACCGTAGGTGCCGACGCCCGCGTCCTCCAGGAATCGTCCGTTATAGAAATAATGGCCCTTGGAGGTCCGCACGCCGATATGGCCAGGACCGTCGAACTGGGTGCCGATCTGGCCCAATTCCGTGGAAACGTATTCGTCGTTATAGACCAGCTTCTGCCCGCCGAACGGGCCGCCCGTGGGCAGGCCCGGAATGGTCAAACGCCAACTGCGCGACCCGAAGGCCGGCGCATCCTGCGCGTAAATCTTGCCGAGCGTCGCGACCTTGCCTTGCTTGACGAGGCCGACCGCCTTCAGGACCAGTTCCGGCGTGGTGCGGTTAACCGCGCCGATCTTGTCGTCCGCCCCCCATTCGCCGGGCGCCCATTTTTCGGTCAACGGTGCGTCGTTGACGTCCTGCACCAGCGACGCGCCCATCAATAGAACCGCCGCCGCCACAATGCCGATCCGTTTCATCACTTCCTCCTCCAACTGCCGCCATGCCCGCGAGTTTACCCGGCTTGGCCGCCGATGGAAGATTCAGTTGACATTTTCCCTCCATCCGCCCAAAGTCCCGGCACGTGGTGATTTGGCCCGACCGGCTTGCGGCCACGGTAAAGAACTCAGCTAAAAGGTCGGAGCGTCCGTTGGAAGCCCTGACCTGTTTGACCGGTCGGGGTTTTTTCATGGCGCCGGAAGCCGGCGCAGGAGGACGCAATGGACGGATCGCAGTCATCCAAACGGACCTACCGGCCGCAGACCAATCTGGTTCGCGGCGGACTCGACCGATCCCCGCACCGGGAAACCGCCGAGGCGCTGTTCCTGACCTCGGGCTTCGTCTATGACCAGGCAGAGGATGCCGAGGCCGCCTTCAAGGGCGAGTCCGACCGGTTCATCTATTCCCGCTACGGCAACCCGACGGTCGCCGCCTTCGAAGAGCGGCTGCGATTGTTGGAAGGCGCAAAATTCTGCACTGCCACGGCGAGCGGCATGTCGGCGGTGTTCACGTCGCTGCTGGCCTTGCTGAAGGCAGGCGACCGGTTGGTCGCCTCGCGCGCGCTGTTCGGCTCCTGCCACTACATCATCGCCGAATTGCTGCCGCGCTATGGCGTGGAGACGGAATTCGTCGACGGCACCGACATGGACCAGTGGGAAAAGGCGCTTTCCAGACCGACCGATTGCGTCTTTCTCGAGACCCCGTCGAACCCGACGCTGGAGATCATCGACCTCGGCAAAATCGCCGAGCTGACCCATGCGGCGGGCGGCAAGTTGGTGGTCGACAACGTGCTGGCGACCCCAGTGCTGCAGCATCCGCTGGATTTCGGCGCGGACATCATCGTCTATTCCGCGACCAAGCATATCGACGGGCAGGGCCGCGCGCTCGGCGGCGCGATCCTAGGACCGCAGAGCTATTACGACGACAACCTGCAGCCGCTGATCCGCCACACCGGCCCGGCCTGCAGCCCGTTCAATGCGTGGCTGCTGCTGAAGGGCTTGGAGACGCTGGACCTGCGGGTCGAACGGCATTGCCAGAATGCGCAAGCGGTCGCCGAATTCCTGGAAACGCAACCCGGCGTGGATCGCGTGATCTATCCGGGCCTGGAAAGCCATCCGCAATACACGCTCGCGAAGTGGCAGATGAAGAAGCCCGGCTCCGTGCTCGCCTTCGAGATCGACGGCGGCAAGGAGCGCGCCTACCGCATCCAGAACACGCTCGAGATCATCGACATCTCCAACAACCTGGGCGACACGAAAAGCATCGTTACCCATCCGGCCACGACGACCCATCAACGGCTGCCGGAAGAGGAACGCGAACGCCTGGGCATTTCCGAAGGGCTGCTACGCCTGTCGGTCGGGCTGGAGGATGTCGAGGACCTCAAGGAAGACCTGGCGCGGGCTTTGGCGGCATAGAGCAACCAGCCATCAGTGTCGTTCCCGCTTTCGCGGGAATGACACTGATGGTTGTGGGCAATGAAATTCTGACGACAATGACCCGTGCGGGTATGATCGAACCGACCCGCCACTCGGAAACCCGTCGCCATGCCTGCCGATCCCGATAATCCCCTGCGCGTTGCCGTCGCCGGTTTCGCGCTTGAATCCGTTTCCTTCCTGCCGGGCGCCGCAAGCATCGCCGATTTCGAAGCCGTTACCTACCGTGGCGACGGACTGACCGACGGGCTGCGCGGGTCGCAGTCGCCGGGCGGCGGGTTCATCGACATACTCGACGCCGAAGGGGTAGAGATCGTGCCGCTAACCTATGCCGACCTCGGCGCGGGCGGGAATGCGTCGGACGAAGCTTTCATCCACTTCCGAGATGAAATTTGCGCTGGGCTGGCGAACGTCCGGAACAGCATCGACGGTGTCTTGCTATTCCTGCACGGCGCGATGACGACGCCCACCCGCACCGACCCGGAACAGGAATTCATGCAAGCGGCGCGGGACGTCCTCGGCCCCGATCTGCCGGTTATGGTGGCGTCGGACCTGCACGGCAATATCGACGCGCGTTTCGGCGATTTGGCGGACGGGCTGTTCGGTTACCACTACTCGCCGCACACGGATATGGACGAAACGGGCCGCCGCGCCGCCCGCGCGCTGGTGCGGATGCTGCGCGGCGACATCTCTCCCGTCATGGCGATCCGCAAGCCTGATGTGATGCTGCCCAGCATCTTCACCGCCACGCCGATCCCACCGCTGTCCGACATCGTCGCCGAGGGCTTCGCCTGGGAACGCGACCACGACGCCATCGTCGACGTCTCGATCTTCTGCGGCTTCGCCTATGCCGACGTGCCGCAGGTCGGGTTCAGCGTGGTCGTCGTAGCGGACGGCGATCCGGCCCTGGCCGACCGGGCCGCCGATTCCCTTGCGGAACGGATTTGGAAAGCCCGCGAAACCCTCTTGCACGAGGACATGGTGTCGGGCCTACAAGACGGCGTCGCCCGGGCGGTCGAGCTGTCGCGCGCGGCAACGCGGCCGGTTGTCTTGCTGGAACATGCGGACCGGATGAACGATTCGACGCATATCCTGGACGAGCTGATGAAACATCCGGGACCGCGCGTCATGGTCCCCTATCTGTGGGACGCGGACGCGGCGGAAAAGGCGATTGCAGCAGGCGAAGGGGCGGAGATCACGCTGCCGGTCGGTGGGTGGTCGTCGGACCGTGCCGGTCCGCCGGTGACGCTGACCGGACGCGTCGTCTATGCCGGGGACAAATCCTATCGCGGCACCGGCAAGATGTGGAACGGTTACGAAATCCGCCTCGGCCCCACCGCCGTGATCGACACCGGCGACCTCATCGTCTCGATCGTCTCGCGCTACGTGTTCGCCATCGACCTCGATCCGTTCACGCAATTCGGCTACGACATCGGCGACTTCGACATTGTCCTGTTGCGGTCGAAGACCCATTTCCGCGCGGTCTACGAGGACATCTCCGAGGAGATCATCGTGGTCGACACACCCGACTGGGGCCCCGCCGATCTTACGACCCTGCCCTACCGAAACGCTCGCGCCGGACTCTTCCCGCTGGACAGGTGACGCCGATCCGCGTTCCAATACCCGACAGGGTATTCGGAAAGGGTACGGCCATGACCAAGGATTTCTCGTTTTCCAACCGGCATATCGACCTGATGGAGCGCGACGCCAAGACCGTGTTCGGCTGGCGCTACGAACCGCGCATCATTCTGGAGAGCGGCAAGGGCGTCTTCGTCACCGACGTGGACGGCAACGACTACTACGACCTGACCGCCGGCATGATGTGCATGGTGCTGGGCCATTCGCACCCGGAACTGACCGAGACGATCCGAGAACAGGCCGGCAAGCTTGTGCACGAATCGTCCTGGTATTCGAACCCCTGGGCGGTCGAGTTCGCGGAACTGATCACCAGCACCCTGCCCGGCAACCTGAAGGTCGTGAACTTCGCCGTCACCGGGTCCGAGGCAAACGAGATCGCCATGCGCATGGCGATCGCCAAGACCGGCAAGCATGACATCGTTTCGGTGCTGCGCGGCCTGCACGGCGGGTCGCTCGCGGTCGAGGCGGTGACCAGCGTCGGCGGCGAGCGCAAGGGCGGCCTCGGTCCGTTGATGATGCCCGCGCGGTCGAACGCGATCCTGGCGCCCTTCTGTTTCCGCTGCCCGGTAAACCTGGAGTATCCATCCTGCGATATCGACTGCCTGAAGCTCAGCGAAGACATGATGGAACACATGACCAGCAAGTCGGTCGCGGGGATCATCGCCGAATCGATCCTGGTGCCGGGCGGCATGATCGTGCCGCCGGACGAATGGCTGCCGCGCATGCGGAAGCTGGCCGACGATTGGGGCTCGCTGCTGATCCTGGACGAGGCGCAATTGGCGCCCGCCCGCACGGGCAAGCTCTGGGCCTTCGAGCATAACGACGTGATGCCCGACATCGTCACCTTCGCCAAGGGAATGTCCGTCGGCCTCGCCATCTGCGGCACGGTCACGACACCGGAAATCGCCGAGGAAGTCGCGGGCGACGCGGGCCTGCCCTGGGCCGGCACCTATCCCGCCGACCCGCTGCCGTCGGCGGTGGCGCTCAAGAGCCTGCAGATCGTGCTGCGCGACGACCTGGCCGCCCGCGCCGAAAAACTCGGCGTGATCCTGCGCGAGAAGCTCGACGGCCTGAAGGAACGCTACGAATGTATCGGCGATATCCGCGGCAAGGGCCTGTACCAGATGCTCGACATCGTCACCGACAAGAAGAGCAAGACGCCCGACTACGCCATGGCCGAACGGTTCCGCTACAACGCGGCGATGGAGGGCGTGATCACGATCTGCGTGAAGAACTATATGCGCGTCTCGCCGCCGCTGATCATCACCGAGGCGGAGATCGACGACGTGGTGGGCCGGCTGGAAACCGCTTTGAAGCGCGCGGTCGCCGGTTATCCGGAGGATATCGATTTCTCGGCGTCGAGTTCCCTCGCCGCCCGGCCGGCAGCCGCCGAGTAGCTAGCCGTTCCGCGCGGCGACGAAGGCCTCGTAGCGGCTGACCGCGGCCAGCGCAAAGGCCGTGTTGCTCAACTCGTCATAGACGGGAATGCCCACGTCGAGGGCGCGCTGGCGGTATTTCTGTTTGCTTTCCTCGATATCCGGCGCGCCGCTGGACCGCAGGACCAGCGCGAAATGCGCCTGGCCGGGATATTTCTCCTGCACCCGTTCCGCCGCGGTGATCAGGTTGTCGAGCGGGTCGATCGGCCCGCGCCCGACGAAGGCCGCGAGGTTGAGATGCATCACAAGCGCTTCCGGGCTCGCGTTGGCATAGATCACGTCGAGAATCCTCTCCGCGATCCGGCCCTCTTCCTGCTGCATGGTGCCGACCGGCGCGTCGACCGGATTGGCGATGCTGGTGCCGGGCGGCAGTTCCAGGGCTTCCAGCCCCTTATAGGCCGCCTCGCCGAACGGGCCGATGTCGAGCCCGTGGCGATAGAAGAAGTCGGTCGCCAGCACGCTGGTGCCGCCGCCGTTGCCGAACAGCGCCACTTGCGACGTCGCCTTGTCGCGGCGCGGCGTCATCGTCTGAAACGCAAGCAGGATGTCGAGGAATTCGTCCAAGGTTTCCGCCAAGACGCAGCCGGTCTGCTGCGACAGCGCGACCCAGACCCGGTCGTCGCCCGCCAGCGACCCCGTGTGCGACGCTGCCGCCGCAAGGCCTTTCTGCGTGCGGCCGCCTTTCAGGATCACGACGGGTTTCTCGGCGTTGTTCTTTCTCAAAACGTCGAACAGCCGGCGGCCATCACGGATGCCTTCGACATACATGCCGACGACCTTGGTTTCGGAGTCCGCCAGATAGAATTCAAGCAGGTCGTTCGGCCCCAGATCGGCACTATTGCCGACGGTGACCAAGCCGCTGAACCGGATACCCCGCCGCTCGCCGCGGGTGATGATATCGGTGCCAAGCCCACCGCTCTGCGAGATCACGCCGACGGAACCGAGTTCCTTGGGCGGGGCCACCGGGAAGGTCACCTTGCCGCGCGGCGAATACATACCGAGGCAGTTCGGTCCCAAGACCCGGACGCCGCCCTTGCGGGCCGATGCCACCAGATCCGCCTCCAGGTCCACGCCATGGGCGACCTCGCCGAACCCGCTGGAAATTACCTGCGCGAACCGCACCCGGTTTTCCATGCTCGCCAGAACCGGCGGCACATTCGCCGCGCCGACGGCGATATAGCAATAGTCTGCCGGCGTCGGCATGTCGGCGAAGGACGGGTAGGCCTTTAAGCCCTCGACTTCATCGGCCTTGGGATGGACTGGGTAGATCGGCTTGTCGAAGCCGAAGTTGTTCATACGCTGGATGAAGGTATTGGCGATGGTGACACCGGTGCTCGACGCGCCGACCACGGCAATCGCATCGGGTGCGAACAGCTTTTCGAAGTCGCCGGGCTCAACGGGGTCGCCATCCTGCGATGTATCGCCACCTTCATCGCAGAGGATGAACCGCGCATCGACCGCGACCGCGCTGTCCGCCGAGACGATCAACGGGTTCACATCCACTTCGGCCAGATCGTCGCGCAGTTCCATCAGCAAGCCGCCCTCGCCGCCGAGCTTGAGCAGCACATCGACAATGGCCCGGCGGGACACCGCTTCCTGTCCGCGCACGCCGTCGAGCAAGGCGCTGCCGCGCAGCTCGTCCAGCATCGAGACGGCATCCTGCTCGGTGATCGGGCACAGGCGAAACGCGACATCGGCCAACACCTCGATGAAGATGCCGCCGAGGCCGACCATGATCATCGGTCCGAACTGCGGATCGCGCACCGCGCCGACCACGACCTCTTGGCCTTTCGGCGCCATTTCTTCAACCAGATAGCCATCGATCTTGCGGCCCTTGATACCCGGCGCTGCCGCCATCGTGTCGATCGCCGCCTTCACGTCGGCGGCGGACTGAAGATTGATCTGCACGCCACCCACATCGCTCTTGTGCAGGATTTCCTCGGACATCACCTTGGCGACGACCGGGAAAGACAATCCCTCGATCTGCGCCGCAGCCGCTCCGTCGGCAACCACAAGAGACTGTGGCACGACGACTCCGCGGCCGGCCAGGAGTTGCTTTCCCGTTTCCTCATCCAACGCCTGACGGCCGTTGCGCCGGGCATCCGCAATGATCGATTTAGCGTCCATTCTTGTTCTTCTTGCAGTGGGGTCAGGTGGCGGCGGGTTCGGTCCGTAAGGTAGGCGCGCCGCGGGCAGCGCCGAACCAGAAACTGTTAAGCAACAACGCGCCGGATCATACACATCGCCGGGCAGCAGAGCGAGTCGGGGCGGCGGCGTCAGCGCCCGACGAAGTTGGGCTTCCGCTTCTCCATGAAGGCGGCGCGGCCTTCCTCATAGTCTTGGCTGTGATTGGCGGCATCGACCAACTCATCGCACAGATCGAGGTCGCGGTCGGCCGGGTCTTTCACCAGTTCTGCCACGCTCGTCTTCAGCGCATGCATGGTCATCGGGGCATTCCCGGCGATAGTTTCCGCATAGTCCTGGACATAGCTGTCGAGGTCATCCGCCGGCACGACCCGGTCGACCAACCCCATGTCCCGCGCCTCCTCGGCCGAGAATTGCCGCGCGGTATAGAAGATTTCCTTCGCGAAAGACGGGCCGACCACATCGACGAGCTTCCGGATGCCTGCATAATCATACCCGAGCCCCAGCTTGGCGGCCGGAATTGCGAAGCGGGAGTTATCCGAACAGATACGGATATCGCAGGCGAGCGCCGTCGCCACGCCGCCGCCGATGCAATAGCCGCGGATCTTGGCGATGGTCGGCTTCGGTGCCTCGATCAGCTTTTTCCGCGCTTCCGTCGTTCGGGCGTGATACAGCTCCTCCGCCTCGGCATTGGCGCGCTCATCCTCGAATTTCGAGATATCGGCCCCGGACACGAAGGCCTTGCCGCCCGCGCCGGTCACGACGATGGTGCGGATGGCATCGTCGGCCACGAAGCCGGTCATGATCTCCGCCGCCGCGGCCCACATATCGCTCGAAACCGCGTTGTGACGGGCCGGATTGTTGAAGGTCATGGTGGCCACGGGCGGCGATTTTTCCGCCAGCATTTTGTCCGTCAAATCCTTGTACTCCCACGCTTTAGCGTCGTTCGTCGGCAGAAATTTTTAACGGCCTGCCG
This sequence comes from Alphaproteobacteria bacterium, assembly GCA_965228425.1. Classification (GTDB taxonomy): domain Bacteria; phylum Pseudomonadota; class Alphaproteobacteria; order UBA8366; family UBA8366; genus JAJFJD01. The sequence continues at coordinate 4,775,426 of OZ245815.1, forward strand.
CTGTCAGGTCCAGCGGCGCTAGCCCAGCTTGAACCCGTGTTTGTTCAGGAAATCCCGGAACCCGGGCCGTTCCGGCAGGGAAAGCTGGCGGGTCACGTTCTCGGACCAGGGGCAGTAGTCGAGCGCGCCGTATTTATCCACGTGCCGTTGTTTGGCTTCCGGCAGCGGGGTGTGCGCATGCCGCCGTTGATCGTAGGATTCCACATCCGCCGACATGTTGCTCTCGTCGTACCGATCGGTGTGGACAACGACCGACTGCGGCAGGCGCAACGAAATGCGCGGCGTCGGGAATTTCGGCCAGCCGACCGCCAACCCGGCGATCGGGAATACCCCTTCCGGGAGGCCCAACAGGTCGCAGGTCTCGTCGATCTTGTTGCGAATCTGACTGATCGGACAGGTGCCGAGGCCCGCCGCTTCGGCCGCGTTGATGAAGCACTGCATCGCGACGGCGGCGTCGATGATACCATTCATGAAGGTATCGACATTGTCGTTCTGATGGTCGTGGCCGCGAATGCCGGCGAGTTTGCGGATGCGATGGATGTCGGCGCAGAACACCAGGAAAACCGGGGCTTTCGGCGGCCAGTCCATGCCGCCGCCCTGATCGCTCAACTTCTGGCGCAGGTCCGCGTCCTTGACCACGATGATCGAGTATTGCTGCAGATCGGATTTGGTCGGCGCCGATTGCGCACAGGCGAGCAGGACCTGCAACAAATCGTCGGTTACCGGGTCGTCGGTGTAGTGCCGCTGCGAACCCCGGCTCAGGATTCCCGCGAGCGTGCCGTCCGCCGCCATGTCCGCGCCGCATTCAAGCTCGATGCCGTAGCGTGCCGCCACCAGCTCCTTCAAACTGCTCATCGGTCGTCGCCTCTTCGTTCGGTGCTCATTTGACTCGTGTATTCGCACACAAGGTACACTAACGGCAACTGCAACCCCCTAGGCGGAAACACCATGCCCGACCGCACCCCCCTCGTCCTCGGCCCCGGCCTCATGAACGACAAACGGCTCTGGGAGCATCAATTCGAACATCTCGCCGACATCGCCGACATGACGATGGTGGACACGACACAGGACGATTCGCTGGTCGACATGGCGAAGCGCATGCTCGACGCGGCGCCGCCGACATTCGCCTATGCCGGGCTATCGATGGGCGGATATATGGCCTTCGAGATGATGCGGATGGCGCCGGAACGCGTCATCAAATTGGCGTTGCTCGACACCTCGGCGCGAGATGACCCGCCGGAACGCACCGAAATCCGCAAGGAAATGATCGCGCTTGCCGAAGCGGGCGACTACGACACGGTCAAAAAGAATTCACTGCCGATCCTGCTGCACCCCGACCGCGTGGACGACCCGACCTATGTCGATATTGCCTACGGCATGGCGGACCGGATCGGTGCAAAAGTCTTCATCCAGCAGATGACCGCGATCAAGGATCGGCGCGACAGTCGGCCCATCCTGGGCGATATCGATACACCGACGACGGTAATATGCGGCAGGCAGGACCAGGGAACGCCGTTGGAGGTCAGCGAGGAAATGGCCGAAATGATCCCCAACGCCCGCCTCTGCGTGGTCGAGGATTGCGGACATCTCTCCACGATCGAACAGCCGGAAGCCGTCACCGCCCTGATGCGTGACTGGCTGACCTACGATTGAGCGGTTTAGCCCGAGTCAGGCGGCGACCACCTTCAGGCGGCGGTTCGACGGCAACCGGTCATTCGGTTTCAAGTCGTTGAGCACGCGGAACCAACTCTCGTTGTACTTGCCGTAGGGCAGGTTCTTCGACAATCCGCCGATCGACTGCGATTTGTTGGCTGGTACGACCAAAAGGCGCAGCGGCTTGATCTTGCTCGCCTCCGCTTGGCTCAATCGCCGGAAGCTGTAGGTCGTCTCCTTAAAGCCCGGCGCGAGATTGGGCGAGTCCTTTGCCGGATTGACGAACAACATGCGATAGACCGATTGCGCATTCCGGCGGATCGCGACGCCGCGCAGGTCCATCGTTAGGCCCCGCTTATCCTTGCCGCGCACCCAGCCCGTCGCCGCTTCCGAGCCATTAATATCAAGGCGCTCGACATCCTTGAGCGGCGTTTGCGGCGTCCACTCGTTTTGCAGATAGGCAGCCATATTGTTGCTCTGCTTGATCGGGGCCGTGTCGAATATGATCGCCGCGCCGGTCTGATTCTGCGCGACCACCTGGTCCCGTCCGTTGATGAGCCGGAACCCGTCGGGCACCCGGAACTGAAACCGCAGCGCCGGATGCTGGAACATCTGGCCCCGCACAAGGCCCTGTCGCGGATCGTCCCCGAACAGCATGCCATCGATATTGGCGAGATAGGTCTCGCGGCCGATCCGCGGATTGTCGGGCCGCGTCACCGCCGCGGCTTGGATCGCCTGTTCCACTCGATCCTTCGTCCGCGGATGCGTCGACATCATGTTGAATTGATCCACACTGCCCGGCGGCAGCCCACGCATCTTGGCGTCGACGATGCTTTGTTCCCGCAAGGTGCTGAGGAAGGAAACCATCGCGTTCGGCTCGTATCCGGCCCGGCTCATATACCGGACGCCCAAGGTATCGGCCTCGAATTCCTGTTTCCGCGAATAGCTTTGGATCGACATCATCGCGATCTGCTGGCCGACCTGCGCGGCACCTGGTCCCAGACCGAGCGCGGACGCGCCGACGGCACCGAGCATCATGCCGAGTTGCGCCATCTGCGCCGCACTCAACCGTTCCGCCGTATGACGCGCATTGACGTGGCCCAACTCGTGGGCCAATACGCCGGCCATTTCCGCCTCGTTGCTCGCCAGCGCCATCAGGCCGCGGGACACATACACATAGCCGCCGGGCAGCGCGAACGCGTTCACGATTGGCGTGTTGAGCAAGGTGAATTGATACGGGAATTGTTGGTATTCGGTCCCACGCGCTAGCTTCTTGCCGGTTTCGGCGACATAGCGCTGCAATCGGGCGTTCTCATACTCGCCGCCGAACTGCTGGACCAGCTTCGGGTGTTCCTGTCGGCCGAGTTTGATGTCGTCCTCGACCGAATACATGCCCGTGAAACTGGACCGGCCGGTGGCCTGGTTGACGGTGGTACATCCGGAAATTCCGACAAGCGCCGTACTCGCCATGGCGCCGGCCAAAAAATGCCTGCGGTCGTACTTCATAATACCTCCACTCCGCCAACATCTGTCCGACTGTTGATCGCCGGATCAATGATGGGCGAATTCAATGGTAGTGCCCCTATATGCAGAGAATATGGCAATCCTTGGACGCTTTTGCCAATCCCCGGTGCGTCAATTTTGCGCGTTACCGATTGGGAAGAAAGGGCGGGCCTTTAGGACCGAGCCGGGTTCCGCGCTTTAGATTCTGGTAGGGAAGGTCGCGCGGATCGGCCGGGCAGCCGCCGGGCGCCTTGATGACCAAGACTTTTTCGGCAAGCGGACCGAAATCGCCGCGAAAATGAACGGCACTCTTCAATCCGAGTATTTTTTGATCTTTGGGCTCCACGCCGACATGCCGAAACAAGGATTGATCGTAGGCCTGCACCCGTTTTTCCGTCACCAGCACCTTTACGCCGCCGATCCGGAGCAACGCGGTCGCGCCGATGTCGATATCGCGCCCGCCGACCACCGGCCCCGTGGTCCGCATCTTTCCGTCGCCAAGGGCGACGACGGTGAAACGGCCAGGGAAGGGTTCATTGTCGGGCAAATCCGCCTTACCGCCGAGGTCGAGCGTTAACTCGGCGCCAACACCCGCCGAATGCGCCGCCAGCGCGGCATCGGCATCATGCATCGTGCCGACGACGGCACCCTCCGCCCCGTTTCGGACCAAGGCCGCCAGCATACCCGTCGTGTCGCCACTGCCGCCGCCGCCGGGATTGTCCTGCGGATCGCAGATCAGCACCGGTTTAGACGCTTTCGCGGCGATCTCAATGGCCTGCCGGGCGCAGTCGTCCGGCATCAGCATCGGTTCATCGAATTCCGCCTCGCGCCGCAGTATTTCCGCCGCCACGGCATCGACCGCGGCATCGGCCGCCGCCTGCGTCCACGCACTGGCCACCACCGACACGCCGCAATGATGAATATCGGACAAGCGAAACCCGCCGAGATAGGACAGGTTGAAGACATCGCCGATTTCGCCGGCGACGCACGCGTCGACGAAACTCCGGGTCGGCTCCATCGCCGTCGGTTGCTGATGCGACGGGACCACGAAGCCCAAGCTGCGAAACGCCCGGCCCGCGGGTCGGCCGCGCTTCACCATCAACTCGATCGCGGCAGCCGCGCGGGCGCCAGTCTCTCGGCGGTCGACATGCGGATAGGTCCGGTAGGCGACAAGCGCATCCGCATGCGTCACCATCTCGGGCGAAATATTGGCGTGATAGTCCAGGCTGGCGACGATCGGCACATCCGGGCCGACGCAGGCCCGCACACGCCGCAGCAACTCGCCGTCGGCGTCCTGATACCCCGCCGTCACCATCGCACCATGCTGGTCCAGATAGACCGCGTCGACCGGCAGCGCCTGAGATAAAGCCGCGATCAACTCGCCGGCGATCCGCTCGAAGGCATCCTCGGTCACCATGCCGCCGGCGCCGCCACCGGCCCACACCAGCGGTACCAGATCATGCCGGCCCGCCATTTCGGCGAGGAATCCCGACAGCCCGAAACTGCCGCCGTCGAGCCACTCCATCACATCGGCCCCGCGCACCAGCGGCGGCCGGTCGCGATGCAGGCAGAAATACGCGTAATCGGTCAGCGTCGGCATGAAGGTATTGGTTTCATGCTGAATCCCGCCGACCGCGATCCGCGCCATGTCGCTATGCCTTCTGTGGTTTGTCGGGCGTGTCGGGATCGCCCAGGTCCCAGAACAGCCCCGCCATCAGCCGCAGCGCTTCGCGCGCCACCGGGACCAGCATGTGTTCGTCCGGCGCATGTTGGCAGCAACCGGTGTAGGAATGCGGCACCCAGACCGTGGGCAATTCCAAACCATCCGCGAACACGTCATTCGGCAGAGTCCCGCCGAGGCTCGGCAACACCGCGGTCTTCTTGTTGGTGGTGCGCGCCAGCGACGATTCGCAGAACCGTACCCACGGATGGTCGGGATCGAGCCGCGTCGCATTCGCATAGTTCTTCCGCGCCATGCTGAGTTCGATCATCGGGAAACCTTTGTCGTCCAGATGCTTGCGCACAGTGTCGAGAAAGGTCGTCGGGTCGACGCCGACGGTGAAGCGAATCTGGCAAGTCGCCCGCGCCTTCGGCGGCACCGCGTTGACCGGACTTTCCGGGTTTCCCGTGGTGAACGCCAGCACCTCGAAACTGTTCCACGCATGCACCTGTTCGGCGGTGCTCAGGCCCGGCTCACCCCAATCGGGATCGATCTCCGGCGCGTCATCGCCGCCGTCATGTTCGATATCCTCAAGCGCGCTTTTCACCGAGTCCGGAATGCCCGGCGGCAGCAGGTCCGGAAGCAGGATTTTCCCCTTCGCCGTGGTGATCGTCGCGAGCGCGTTCAACAGGATCACCGCCGGGTTGGCCAGGAGGCCGCCCCAATTGCCGGAATGATGTCCGCCCTCGCGCAGGTCCACGTCCATGTTGAAGTTGAAGCCACCACGCGCGCCCAGGAACAGGGTCGGCCGCTCGAAGCTGGAGCGCGGCCCGTCCGACGCGATCAGCACGTCCGCCTCGAGCAGGTCCTTGTGCTTCTGGCAAAATTCGCCGAGACCGGGCGATCCGGTTTCCTCGCCCATCTCGATCAGGTAACGGCAATTGAACCCGAGCTTGCCGCGCGTCTCCAACACCGCCCGCAATGCGGCCATGTTGATCGTGTGCTGGCCCTTGTTATCGGCGGTCCCGCGCCCGTAGAGCCGGTCACCCTCGCGCTTCAACTCCCAAGGGTCGAGGCCCTCGCGCCATTCCTCGGGAAGCCCCAGCACCACGTCGCCATGGCCATAGGTCAGCAGCGTCGGCAAGGACGGGTCCTCGATCCGCTCCGCCACCAGCATCGGCCAGCCACCCTCCATGGGATTTTCGAGAATCTGGCAGCTAAACCCCAGTTCCTTCAGCGACGGCTCCATTTCGGCCGAGAGGTAGCGGTCGATCTCCTCCCCGGCGTCCGGGTTCTGGCTTTCCGACTTGATCGCCACGCGCCGGGCCAGCTCGGCCTCGAAGCCGCCTTGATCGAAATACGCGGTCGCCGCGGCGACGGCATCTTCCCTGTTCATTGCACTCTCGCTTATCGGTCGATAGAGGAAACGGTCGGTGACCTACGCCTTCGCGGGCGCATTCTCACCCAAGTCCCAATACACGTTGGTCACCAGTGCCATGCCCTGACGGGTCAGACTCTTGAGGATGTGTTCGTTCGGCGCGTGCTGCGAGCAGGCCGAATAGGATAGCGGTATCCAAATCGTCGGCGTGCCGAGATGGCTCTGGAAGGTGTGGTTGCAGATCGATCCGCCGGAATTCGGCAGGACAGCCACCTTGCTGCCCCAGCCTTTCTCCAACGCCTGCGCCGCCCAGCGCGCCCAGGGGTTGTCCGGATCAGTGCGCGCGGCCTTGAATTCAGGCGTGTTGCTGCCCGACGGCTTCTTGATCTCGACCATATCGAACCCGTTCGCATCGAGATGCTTGCGGATGGTCGTCATGAAGTCGTCCTCTTTCGAGCCGACCACATAGCGGATCTGGCACAGCGCCCAGGCCTTCGGCGGAATGGCGTTGACCGGATTGTCGGGGTTGCCGGTCTTCATCGCCAGGATGTCCAGGCTGTTCCAGCCATACACCTGTTCCGCGGTGGTCAACCCGGGTTCGCCCCAATCCTCGTCGACCTCCGGCGCTTCGCCGCCCCCGTTGCGCTTGACGTCCTTGAGCGCGACACGCACCGAGTTGGGGATCGGCGCCGGCAGTAGGTCCGGAACCAGTATCTTGCCCTTGGCGTTGATTAGACTGGAAACCGCGTGCGACAGGATGATCGCGGGGTTGGCCAGCAAGCCGCCCCAGTTGCCCGAGTGATGCCCGCCCTCGCGCAGCTCGCAGGACAGTTCGAAGCCGAAGATGCCGCGATTGCCGAGCACCAGGTTCGGACTGTCCATATCGACGCGCGGCCCGTCGGACGCGAGGAAGACATCGGCGGCGAGCGCATCCTTGTTCGCCGCGACAAATTCGTCGAGCCCTTTCGATCCATTCTCCTCGCCGGTCTCGACCAGGAATTTATGATTGAAGCCGAGCTTGCCGCGCGTCTCGAGGATCGCCTCCAACGCGTTCATATGCAGCGTGTGCTGCCCCTTGTTGTCGGCGATGCCGCGGCCGTAGATCTTGTCGCCGCGCTCGGTCATCTCCCAGGGGGACAATCCGTCGAGCCACTGCCCTTCCTGACCCAACACGACGTCGCCATGGCCGTAGCCGAGGATCGTCGGGAGGCTTTCGCTCTCGAAACGGTGGGCCAGGAAGAACGGCCCCAGCCCCGGTATCGGATTGTCGAATATGCGGCAGTTGTAGCCCATCGCCTCGAAAGCGGGCGTCATCTCATCCCGCAGATACCGGTAGAGTTCGGGAACCTGTTTCGGATCCTGGCATTCCGTCGGAATCGCCACCCGCCGGCGAAGTTCCTCGAAATACTTGCCGTCGTCGTAATACGTCAGCGCCGTTTCAACGGCGGCTTCACGCGTCATCGTCGTCTACTCCCCTGAGCGGCGCTATTCGGCCGCGATCGTGTCATACCTCTCGGCAAACCGTTCGCCGTGATCCGATCCCGCCTCGAAGACCAAATGCTGCGTCAACCCGCGCGCCGAGCCGAGCGACTCCAAGTCCAGCAGGAGTCGTTCCGCCGCGTCGAAATCATCCGGCGCGAGGAACCCTTCGCAGCAATCGCGGAACTTCGCCGACAGGTCGGCCTCGTCGAACGGATTGTGGATCGTGCCGCGCGCCCACTTGGACTCGTCCTCGACCACCCGGCCGTCCTTGAGTTCGATCTTCACCTTATGCGGCAACCGGAAGGTCGGATCGTCGCCTTCGGCATCCTTGTCGTAGGCGTCCATCGTCACCAGCGGCATCAACTCCCGCACTTCGGGCCGCTGCACCGCGTCCGGCGTAAAGTCGGACAGCGACAGACGGCCGAACTTCAAGGCCAACGCGATGCAGTAGTTCATAGAGAACCGCGCCTCCATCTCCTGCTGCGGGTTGTCGTACATCAGGTTCCGTTTGTTGCCGAAGCCGACCAGGGTGTCGACCTTAGCGACATCCTCGGCGTCGAACCCATGCTCTTCACGAAGCGCCAGAACGACATCGAGCACCCGGTGCGTCGATCCGCAGCAGGGATAGAGCTTGGGCGCAAGGCCGAATTCCTCGATCGCCAGCGGTTCGGCGAACGAATCCTTCAAATGATTCCAGGCGTTGTCGTCGGCCCCGGCATAAAGATCACGGAACCCGAGCTTGCCTTCCAGCGCCACATCGCGGGCCTGGAAACCGTTCGCCGCAAGCTGCGCCGCCAACACCGCGTTCTTGGCCGCCATGCCAGCGTGATACGGCTTGCCCATCGTCCCGAACTGCACCTTCGGTCCCGACGCCATGCTGACACCCAGGCTGATCGCGTTGACCATCGCATCCCGGTCCAGACCGAGAAGCCGTCCGCAGGCCGCGGCGGTTCCGATGCAGCCGACCGTCGACGTGCCGTGCCAGCCCATGTCGTAATGCGCCCGGTTGACGCCGCGCCCGATGGCGCCATGCATCTCCAGGCCAACGATATAGGCATCGATCAACTGCTTGCCCGTGGCGTCGATCTCTTCCGCCAGCGGTAGCAAGGCCGGAATGAGCACCGCACTCGCATGGGTCAGACCCGGCATATAGTTGTCGTCGAAATCGAGCGCATGCGCCGACATGCCGTTGGCCAGGGCGGCCCAAGGCGCCGCGGCCTTCGCGGTCGAGCCGAACACCGTGCAGCGGCCGCCGCCATACGGCGCGATCGTCGCGCGCACCCGCGCCGATCCTTCGTCGCCGGCACCGGCCACCATGCAGGCGATCACATCGAGGATCGCGTCCCGGGCGCGCTGCAGCGCGACCTCCGAGGTGGTTGGGGGCGATTCCGCAGCCCACTCGCCCAGAAATTTGGTGACGTCCATCGTCATCGCTCCTGCTGATTGTTCGACCGACCAAACGGATTGTGGCGCGTCAGGACGCCGGCTTCAACGCAGCATGGGAAAACAGGTGACATTTAAGGCAGGTACCGTCGATGTCGAGCGGCTCCGGCTGAATTCTGCTGCATGTCGGCATTGCGTCGACACACCAAGGATGAAAAGCACAGGCCGGCGGGGGTCCGCCAGCGTTTCCGACGATAGCACAAAGATGAGCGTCGGAAACGTCGAGAACCGGGTTCAAGGTCAAGCCCGGCTCCACTCGACCGAACCAACTGCCACCGATAAAGGCGTTACCCTGCCGTCAGCGTCGGCCAAAGCTCATCGCCGCCCTTGGCCGCGATCATTGTGCCGAGACGGACCGCCCATTCGCTCTCGCTGCCGAAGTCATCGCGCCACGACCACAGCCGGCGCGAATAGCGGTGTAGGATATGTTCAATCGTGAATCCGATCGCGCCATGCACCTGATGTCCGATGGCCGCGCCCTCGCCAGCCGCTTCGCCGACACGAATTTTCGCCGACGCGACCTCCAGCACCACATGCTCGTCGAACCCGTCGCTGCGCCGGATTGCATCCGCGGCCGACGCCGAGACGGCGATCGCAGCGGAGACCTCACCAGCGAGCCGGGCAAGATTGTGCTGCACCGCCTGGAATTTCGAGATTGCCCGCCCGAATGCGGTTCGGTCCTTGGAATACTCCACCGACACGTCGAGGATCGCCTGCAGCGCCCCGGCCATCTGCATCGACCGCACCGCCGCGCCCATCAGAAAAACCGAATCCTCGTCGATGCCGTCCGGCACGTCGGCAACCGCAGCCAACGCGGCGCCGTCGAAGGTGATGTCGTCCTTGGGTTCGTCCGCAAGACTGCGCCCTTCCGCGACGCTGCCCTGCGACCGTTCGACCAACGCGACCTTGACCGCGTCGCCCTGCCGCGCCACGACGGCGATATGCTCGGCGTCGCGGGCGAAGGGTACTTGATGCGCCGTCCCGGATAGTGTCCCATCATCGCCGATGGATAGCGTGTCGCCCTTGCGAACGGGAGCGATGGTCATCGCCTCCATCGGCGATTCGAGACCGGCCTGCGACAACAGCCATCCGGCCAACAGGGTTTCGGCCAAGGGGACGGGCACCGCATAGGATCCGGCGACGCGAAGGACATCGAACCCGTCTTGCATTTCCGCCCCGGCGCCGCCCAGAGTATCCGGTACCCATGTCAGCGTCAGGCCCGACTCCTGCAACGCCGTCCAGAGCGGTTGCCGCCACGACTCGTCCTCGGCGTTGTTTACGGTCTGCGGATCGCAAAGGTCCTGAAATATCTTCGTCGTGGTGTCGACGATGATGCTGTCGGCGTCGCTCATCGGTTCCTAGTCCTTTGTAATCACGGTCAATGTGACAAGACCGTCAGGCTGCGGATATTATTCGGGGCGATCCTGCGAGCAGCGGATCGACACTTTCTTGAACTACACTTACCGCCTTCGGTGCCACGCCTGCAAATGAGGACGGGCCGAACAACCTAACGGAGACGCGCGCCGCCATGTCCAGCACGATCGAATTCGATCCGATCCGACTTCCGCCCGAAGCCGAGGCGCTGCGCACCGAAGTCCGCGCGTTTCTCAAAGATGAAATCGCCGCCGGAACTTTCGATCCGCATTCCGCACACCTAGGCGGCAGCTTCAATCCGGAATTCAGCCGGAAGGTCGGCGAACGCGGCTGGATCGGCCTGACATGGCCCAAGGAATACGGCGGCCACGAGCGCAGTTTCCTGGAGCGCTACGTGGTCACCGAGGAATTCCGTGTCTCCGGCGCACCGACCCGGGCGCACTTCACCGCCGACCGGCAGAGCGGCCCGATGCTGCTGAAATACGCCCCGGACGAGGTCAAGCAGGACATCGTGCCGCGCATTACGCGCGGCGAATGCTATTTCTGCATCGGCATGAGCGAGCCGGATTCAGGGTCCGACCTTTTCGCCGCCAAGACGAAGGCGGAGAAGACCGCCGATGGCTGGCGCATCAACGGCCGCAAGGTCTGGACCAGCAATGCGCACCGCTCGCATTACATGATTGGCCTGTTCCGCACATCCCCGGCCACCGAGGACAACCGGCGGCATGGCCTGACGCAATTCCTGGTGGACATGAGCACACCCGGCATCACGGTGCGGCCGCTCCTTCACCTGACCGGCAACCACGAATTCAACGAAGTGATCTTCGAGGACGCGGTGTTGCCGGAGAACGCCGTGCTGGGCGAAGTCGACTCCGCCTGGAAACAGGCAACCAGCGAACTCGCTTATGAGCGCAGCGGTCCGGAACGCTTTCTCGAGACCATCTATATCCTGCCGGAACTGGTCAACGTGCTCGGCAAGGAGCCGGACGTGCGTGGCGCCGAAGGAATCGGCCGCCTCGTCGCGCAGCTTCACACACTGCGCCGCATGTCGATTTCGGTGAACGGCATGCTCGCGGCGGGCAAGGAACCGGTGCTCGAAGGTTCGGTCGTCAAGGACCTCGGCACGAACTGGGAACAGGCGCTGCCGGCGAAGGCGCGCGAACTGTCGGCTTTCGCGCAGGCGGATCCCGGCAACCGCGCCGATTTCGACGAGTTGATGCGCTTCGCGACGCTGATTGCGCCGAAACTCACCATCCAGGGCGGCACGCGGGAAATCCTGCGCGGCATTATCGCCCGCGGCCTGGGGCTACGCTGACCCGTCCGCACCGGCCGTTCATCGACTGAAACAACAAGAGGTCCGCTCAGGACACCCGATATCATGCCCGACATCTCCGCCCTTCTGTCCCCGAAATCCGTGGCGGTCATCGGCGCGTCGCCGAACGCGCATATCATCCGCGGCCGCATCATGCATGTCCTCGGCTGCCACGAATTCCCCGGCAATATCTATCCAGTCAGCCGCAGCAACGACGAGATCAACGGCCTAAAGGCCTACCGCACGGTCGCCGACATCCCCGAGCGGGTCGATCTGGCGGTCCTCGTGATTCCGGCGGCAAATGTCGCGGGCGCGTTGACCGACTGCGGCGAAGCGGGCGTGCGGGCCGCGATGATCATCAGTTCCGGTTTCGCCGAGGAATCGGGCGAAGCGGGCGACGCCTTGCAAGATGAAATCCGGGCGATCGCCGAGAAATACGATCTCGCCATCGGCGGTCCCAACTCCGAAGGCTTCGCCAACATGCTGGCGCCGCTCTGCGCCACCTTCAGTGCCACGGTGGACAACCCCGACCTGCCGTTGGTGCCACCACACCGGTCCGACGGTTATATCGGCGTTACGGCGCAAAGCGGCGGTATCGGCTTCTCCTTCTACGACCGGGGCCGGCCCAAGGAATTGCCGTTCAGCTACGTGATGACCACCGGCAACGAAGCCTGCCTCTCGGGCCTTGATTTCGTCGACTACATGCTCGACGACGGCAAGACCGAGGTGATCCTGATGTTCATGGAGGACATCAAAAACCCGGAACGCTTCGCGCCCATCGCCGAAAAGGCGTTGCGGGCCGGGAAGCCGATCATCCTCACCAAGATTGGGCGCTCGGAAGCCGGACAACGCGCCGCGGCCTCCCACACGGCGGCGATGACCGGCGCCTACACCGCCTACAAGGCGATGTTCGACAGATACGGCGTGATCGAAGGCTTCGACATCGAGGATATCGTCGATCTTGCCGCGGGATTTTCGCGATACCGCAACAAGCTCCCACTCGGCAAGCGGGTCGGCATCGCCACCGGTTCGGGCGGCGGCGGCGGATGGATGGCGGATTCATGCGCGGCAGCCGGGCTCGAAGTGCCGCCGTTGGACGCCGCGACGCGGGCGGTCATCGACGAATTCCTGCCGCCCTACGGCACGTCCCAGAATCCGGTCGATGGTACCGCGCAGGCGATCCGGCAGGTCGGCTACGGAAAGATGGCGGGGATGGTCGCGCATTCCCCGGAAGTGGATTCGGTGATCGTCGTGACCTCGGCCCGCAACGCCGCCGGGTACGAACGGGAAGAGGAAAACCTAAAACAGGTCGCCGCCGAATGCGAAAAGCCGATCCTATTCTGCAGCTATACGCTGAACCGCGGCACGGCGATGGAACTGCTGAACCGCGCCGGGTACCCGCTCTATACGAATATGCGGAACTGCGCCCGCACGATGGCGGCAATGGCCGATTACCAAGCCTTTCGCGACCGCTTTCTCAAAACGCCGGAGATCGCGACGACACCCGCCACGGTTAAGGAGGCAGCGGTGCCGTTACTCGCCGATGCGGGGGCCGTCCTGTGTGAGTATCAGGCCATGCCGGTTCTCGCCGCCTACGGCATACCCGTACCGGACGGCCGGCTGACGAAAAAGCCGGACGACGCGGTCAAAGCATTCGACGACATCGGCGGCCCGGTCGCCCTCAAGGTCCAGTCGCCGGATGTGCTGCACAAGACCGACGCCGGCGCGGTCGCGCTCGGATTGGACAATGCGGCGGCGATCGAAGAGGCCTTTTCATCCTTGAGCGAAAACGCCACCACCTATCATCAAAAATCCAACAACGGCGCCCCTGACATCCACGGCGTATTGGTGCAGCCGATGGCGAAGCGCGGACAGGAGATCATCCTCGGCGTCAATCACGACGACGCCTTCGGGCCGATGCTCATGGTCGGTCTCGGCGGTATTCATGTGGAAGTGCTGCGCGACGTGGCCTTCTCCCCGGTGCCGTTGACAACCGACGGAGCGGCGCAGGTTCTGGACCGATTGAAGAGCCGGAAAATACTGGATGGAGTACGCGGCGGACCGGCCGCCGACATCGATGCGCTGCTCGACCTGATCGTCAAACTCTCGCAGCTTGCCGCCGACCACGCGGACACGATCGCGGAAATCGATCTGAATCCCGTCCTCGTTCACCCTGAGGGCGAAGGCGTGTCGATCGTCGATGCCTTGATCGTGAAACGCAGGGCCGATTAGTCACCGGCGGCACAGGTCCGGAATCCGGCGAACACATCCCGCCGGTCCGGGCCGAAGTAGTTGCGGTAAAGCCCGCTGATCATACGACCCCGCGTCGTCCACGCGCCGCCGCGTAACACCCGCGTCGAACCGAACAAAGGCTGGGAGTATTCCTTGTAGTCGTCCGGCGCAAAACCCGGAAACGGCTTGAAAACGTCCTGCGTCCACTCCCAGACATTGCCGATCATCTGCCGGCAGCCATAGGCGCTGTCCCCTGCCGGATGCGCCGCGACATCGACGCAGCCGAGGTTGAAGCCATCTAGATTGGCATGGTCCGGCGTCGGCTCCTCGTCGCCCCAAGGGTACCGGCGTTTCCGCAGGACACCGTTGCTCGTTTCCGGCTCCGTCGTCGCGGCCAATTCCCATTCCGCCTCGGTCGGCAATCGCCGGCCGGCCCACCGGCAATATGCATTGGCCTCGTGCCAGCAGACGTGGATGACCGGTTGATCGAGCGGCAGGTCGACGACCTGGTCGAACCGCCGGACGCCAAAATCACCATGCTCGCCCGGGACCCAATAGATCGGGTGCTCTGCCGCCGCTTCCTGGCGCCAAGCCCAACCGCCCGCATCCCAATGCGATTCCGTCCGGTATCCGCCGTCTGCAACGAACTCGGCGAATTCGCGGTTGGTGACCGGCGCCCGCGCCATCCTGAACGGCGCGACGGTTACCGGGCGCGCCCATTTTTCGTTGTCGAACAGAAAGGGTGCGTCCTTTTCGGCACCCATACGATACGTGCCGCCCGCGATCGCCGCGTCACCGGGCAACGGACCCTTTTTCGGCGCGTCCCGAGCGACCGATGCGCCCTCGAACACCGGCATCGGGTATGCCAGTGTCTGCCGCGCCCAGGTGAAGGCCTCTGTATGCATGTCTTCGTGAAAGACCGTGAACTGATAAAGATAGCTGTGCCGTTCGTCCGCCATCGCCCTGTCGCCCAAGCGATCGATCAACGCGTCCTGTACGTCCTGCATGTAGGCGAGGATCTCGTTCAGCGGCAGCACCGGCAGATCCCACCGCGTTTCATGCGCAATCGCGATGGAGTCATAAAGCGCATCTCCTGTCGCGAGCATGGGTTCTTGGTTGTACAATCGCCGCAGAATGAAATTTTCGTAGAACCAGCCGACATGCCCGATTTCCCAAATCAACGGATTCAACGTCGGCAGCTTCGGCCCGATGAATTGGTCCGGCGTCAGCCCTTGAACCAACTCGAGCGTGCGGCGGCGCGCACTCGTCATCATGTCGATCAGGTGCGATTTGGGGACAGGATCGGTCATGGGCTAACCATTTAATGCAAAACGGCCTGAAGATTAGCCTTATCACGCCCGCCGGCAAACAGTCGCGCAACGGGAACCGAACGACGGCGGTGCGATGGCACGACATCCTGCGCCGTCTCGGTCATGAGGTCATCGTCGCGACGGAGTATGAGAACGAGCCGGTCGACGCGATGATTGCCGTGCATGCCTGGCGCAGCGCCGACTCAATCCTCCGCTTCCATGACCGGTATCCGAACCGGCCGATGATCGTCCTCCTGGCCGGAACAGACATTTACAAGTTTCAGCACAGTCATCCCGAAGAGACCTACCGCTCGATGGACACCGCCGATGCGCTGGTGTGTCTGCACGGGTTGGTACATCGCGATATTCCGGACCGGTTCCACGACAAACTCCATGTCATCCATCAATCGGCCCTGCCGCTGAACCGGACGCGCCGGCCGTCGCGGCGCACCGTGGACATCTGCGTCATCGGCCATCTGCGCGAGGAAAAGGACCCCTTGCGCGCCGCCGAAGCCGCGCGGCTGTTGCCGGACGATTCCCGTATCCGCATTGTGCATCTGGGCAACGCGCATGACGAGAGCTGGGCCGAGCGCGCGCGGGAAGAGATGGCCGCTAATCCGAGATATGACTGGCGCGGCGAAGCGCCGGGATGGCAGGTACGGCGGCTGTTCGATTCGTCCCATGCGATGGTGTTGAGTTCGATCATGGAAGGCGGCGCCAATGTGATCTCGGAAGCAGTCGCCGCCGACGTCCCGGTGATCGCGTCGGACATTTCGGGATCGATCGGGCTACTGGGAGACGACTATGCCGGCTACTACCCGGTCGGCGACACGTCGGCCCTCGCAGCTTGCCTGGACCGGGTCGAGCACGACCGCGACTATTTGAAGACGCTGACGCGCCAATGCCGCGAACGCGCCGAACTGTTCAAACCGGAACATGAAGAAGCGGCCTGGCGGAAATTGCTGCAAACCTTTGCGTAACTGAACCTGGTATCCAGCTTCCGCGGGAATGATCAAGGGGTACCGACCTAGCCTCATGCGGAGCCCGTCGAAGCATACCCAACGCCTAGCACGCTTCGACAAGCTCGGGGTGAGGCAAATAAAAGGATTTGAGCCAACCGAAGCGCCTACGCCCGCACCATGATCGGTTCCAGCTGGTTCCCCTCGGGCAACACGGTGCCGATGATCGCCGTCCGGTCGTA
This sequence comes from Alphaproteobacteria bacterium, assembly GCA_965228425.1. Taxonomy (GTDB): domain Bacteria; phylum Pseudomonadota; class Alphaproteobacteria; order UBA8366; family UBA8366; genus JAJFJD01. The sequence goes on from OZ245815.1 coordinate 4,791,974, forward strand.
CCCCAGGTCGCGCAGCGCGCCGACGCAGTCCTCGGCCCGTTCCTGCGGCACGCTGGCCAGCAGTCCGCCGGCGGTCTGCGGATCGAAGATCAACGGAAAGCGCGAGTCTTCGCCGACCTCGGCGATATTGGATATGGCGCGGCGGAGCCGCAGGTTCTGCGGCTGCAAGGTGCTGGTGATTCCCGCCGCCACCGTCTCCCGCGCGCCGTCGAGATAGGGGATGGCGCCGAGGTCGAGTTCCACGTCCACGCCGGACGGTTTGGTCATCTCGACCAAATGACCCAGCAACCCGAAGCCGGTGACGTCGGTGCACGCAGTCGCGCCATGATCGGACAGGCATTGCGCGCCCTTGTAATTCGACAGCACCATCGACGCGAGCGCGTCCTTGATCCACTGCCCCTTGGCCTTCAAGCGCATGTCGGCAGCAAACAACGTACCGGTTCCAATCGCCTTGGTCAGCACGAGCCGGTCCCCCGGCTGCATGCCGCCCTTGCGCAGGACCTTCTCGCGATCGATCAGGCCGTTCACGGAAAAGCCGAGCGATAGCTCCGCGCCCTCGCTGGTGTGGCCGCCGACCAGCGACGTGTTCGATTCCTGCAAGACCTCCATCGCGCCGGTCAGCATCTGCGACAGCACGTCCTCGACTTTCTCCTCCAACCCATAAGGCACGGTGGCGATGGCGAGGGCGGTCTGCGGGTCGGCGCCCATCGCATAGATATCGCCGAGGCTGTGGTTCGCGGCGATCCGGCCGAACAGATAGGGGTCGTCGACGATGGCGCGGAACGAATCGACCGAATGCACCATCACCTTGCCGGGCGGGACCTCGACCACGGCCGCGTCATCCGGTTCGTGCAATCCGATCAACACGTCGTCGCGCGCCGCCGGTTTCAACTGCGACAAAGCCCGCTGCAATACCGTCGCGCCGACCTTCGCGCCGCACCCGCCACAGCGCATGGCGACGGCGGAGATTTCCTTGATCACCTCCTCGCCCGCCAAGCCGCGCGGCACGTCGGATTTCTCCTCCGTGTCCATTTCGGGCAGTTCGTTGAACTTCTTCATGAAGCGCCGGTCGATCCAGTCCTTCCAGCGCCAGACCAGCTTGCCCTCCACCGACCATTTGGAGCGCGAGGCAACCGCGTATTTGTCGCCGGTGCTGATGAGACTGAGGAATTCCCGCTGCGGCGTGAACAGCCGGGCCGACTTGCCGACCAGCATGCGCCGCAGGTTGCGCGTCAGCGGCGGGCCCTGACGCACCGCGAAGACGCCCGCCTTCGGGCGCGGATGATTGACCATCGCCGCAATATCGCCCGCGCCGAAGATTTCCGGATGCGACGTCGACTGCAGCGTGTCGCCGACCTGCATGAAGCCGTACTCGTCGACGGCCAAACCCGACTCCTTGATCCACGACGCGGCGCCGGCCCGGGTCACCCACAGGATTTCATCCAGCGCGATGGTCTCGCCGTTGGCGCCCTGTACCCGGCCGGGCGCGACGGAGTCGACGCGCATGTCCGCGTGAAAGTTGATGCCGCGCTCAGCGAAGATACGCCGGAACTTGGAGCGGGCCTGCGGGTTGTGCGTGGTCAGGATGTCGGACTCTTCGCTGATCAGGTGATAATCCAGATGCGCGTCGGTCCGCCCTTGTTCCGCCAATAAGGTCTTCAGCCGGTACTGAATGGCGAGCAGCAGTTCGACACCGCCAGCACCACCGCCGACGATGCCAATCCGCACCGGATCCTCGCGCAGCAGGATGCGTTCGCGCAGGCGTTCCCAATGCGCGACGAACCGGTTGATCGGCTTGACCGGCACCACGTTGCCTTCGGCGCCCGGCGTCTCCCAGGTCGCGGGGGCGGAGCCGATGTTGATCGACAACAAGTCGTAGGACACCGGGGGGCGGTCCTTGCACAGCACCAACCGCTGGCGAGGATCGATCCCGATGACATCGTCGTTGTAGAAACGCGCGTTGGCGAAGCGGGCCAACGGGCCGAGGTCGATATGGGTTTCCTCGAAGGTGTAGTGCCCTGCCACCAGTCCCGGCAGCATGCCCGAATAGGGCGTGTCCACGTCGCGGCAGAGGACCGTCAGGCGGACGCCGGGTATCGGCTTCATGCCGAAGGACCGGAGCACGCCGACATGGCTGTGGCCGCCGCCGACGAGAACGAGGTCTTTAAGGATCGGTGTCGTTGATTGCACGTGTATCACCCATGTTCGATGGTCGTTTTGAGACGCAGCCGTGCGCGGATATAGCGCGACAACGCATCGATGCAGATATTTAGGCCAGCCGTGAACAATATCAGCACCAAGGCGCGATCGAGCCGGATATCCGCAAAGGCGCTGTCGACATAGAATCCAAGCGTCGCGATACCCAACATGCCGAGGATTGCGGTCTCACGTAAAATCACCTCCCAGCGATAGAACAGAAACGCCAACAACTGCCCGTATACGCGCGGCACCGATTCGTAGAAGTAGAGATTGAGCCCGCGCGGCGCGTCGACCCGCACCTTCATGTGTTCCGTGTACCGGCCGATCAGATGCGCGATGATCGCGCCGTTATGCAGCGACAATGCGATGATCGCGGGCAGCATCGACGGCCCCCATAGCTGCAGGCAGACATATGCCAGAATGTATTCCGGCGTTGACCGGACAATGACCAGGAACACATGCCCGCCCAACCGGCCGCCGCGGCCGAAGAACAGCGGCGACAGCAGAGGGAAGAAGACCAGCGCCAAGACACCGGTCGCGACGAGCGCGATCATCGTCAATTGCAACGTATCGATCGCACCGGGCAACGCCTGTTCGACGAACAGAACGGACAGCCACTCGCCGAATCCGGCAAGCGCGGTCGCATCGAACACGCCGTCTCGCAACGGCTGCGGCACAATATCCTGGGTGAAGAACCGAATTATGTTATCCGCGTAGATTTCGTTGCCGCCCCACGGCAGCACTAGGGTTGCGGCCAGGATGTACAGCGGCAGCAGGTTGCGGCGCATCCACACCCGCATGGTCGCGATCACGATGTAAAACAGAATCAACAGCGCGGAGACTTCGGAATAATGCCCTTGGCGGAACGCCGTTTCGAGGTAGTAGCCCAGCGTCGGCAGACCGACGAACCCGAGCACCGCACTCGACCGCAATCCGCACTCCAGCCGGTATAGGGAGTAGGTTTTGAAATGCGCCCAAACATCCGGCAAGCGCACGAAGATAAATACCGATGTCGCGGTGCTGCCCGGCGGCACCGCTTTCAGCGGCGTGGTGTCGGCCTCCTCCAAGATCTCGGCATAGACCTTTGCGATGATCCCCGCATAGGGGATACCGATGGCCAGAATGCCGGTGATCGGTGACAGGCCGAAAATCTGCAGAAAGATCAGCGCCCAAAACAGCTCGTGGATCGCGCGCACGAAGGCGCAACCGACCCGGACGGCGCGAAAATGAAAGATCAGCGCGAGGAAAAACCCGGCGATATTCCCGACAACGACGCCCAAGATGGCAAAAGCAATGGTCTGCAGTAGGGCATTGAGCAGACTTTCGGTGGCCAGAAAATCGGGGGTCACGATGCCAAACAGCAATCGCCCCATCTCGGTCCATGGATTCACGGTCGAGATCGAGATGTCGGCGAAGACTAGGCACAGAATTGCGATTCCAACGAATGTCAGACTGGTCCGAACCGCCGGCGAATAGCGCCAAACCGCCTGCATGCCACTCAGCCTCGATAGAGAACGTCGAGGTCGGAAGCTTTCATCCCGGCGGTCGACTCATCCATGACGATGCGCCCGGCATCCAACCCGATGACCCGGTTGGAATAGGCGAGCGCGAGATCGATATCATGCATCGCGAGGATCACCGTGGGTTTCGCGTCGGCGATGCTTTCGAGAATGGACCGGGATTGATGCTCGTCGACCGCCGATACCGGCTCGTCGCCAAGCAGAATGTCGGTCCGCTGATACAAGGCGCGGCCCACGGCCGTCCGCTGTTGCTGGCCGCCGGACAATGCGCCGACGGCCGAAAACAACTCGTTCTCCAAGCCGAGCGTCTTGACGATGCCGCCAATGCTCTCAACTTCCTGCTGCATGGGGCGCACCAGGTTCACCACATTACGCCACGTGCTGTGGCGGTTGAGCTGACCCATATAGATGTTGTGAAACACGGTGAGCGCGCGGACGAGGCCGAGTTCCTGCGGAACCATCGCGGCCTCGCCGTCGATACGCTCGTAGATCAGCCGGAGCAGGGTGGACTTGCCCGCCCCGCTCCGGCCGACCAGTGCCACCTTCTCACCCCGTTCGATCGACAACGACACGTCGTGCAGGACGTTCGCGCCGTTGTAGCCCGCGGTCGCGAGAGTGAGGTCGACAAGCGCCATCAGTCGATGAGACCGATTTCCTTTCCGGTATCCACGATCATCTTATAGTCGTCGTTGGTCGCCGGAATGAACTTGCTGCGCGGAAAGGACTCGAGCAGCGCCGGATCCTTCATCCCCAACAAGGCTCCCGTCACTTTCTTCTGGAAGCCCGCGCCGAATTTTTTGTCAACGTCGCCGCGGATGCTCCACTGATAGTCGGGATAAGGCGGCGTCCGCCAGATGATCGAGACCTTCTTGGGGTCGATCTTGCCGGCGTCCAGTTCCTTTTTCCAGACCTTGTAGTTCACCGCACCGACCTGATACGCGCCGGACTGCACCAACGCGATCGTCCGCGAATGATCGCCGCTGAAGCCGACCCGCTCAAACACCTTTTCGGGCGATTTGCCGAAGTTGCGGCGAATGTGAAACTCGGGCATCAGGCGGCCCGACGTGGACCCCTTGGAGCCGAAGGTGAAGGTCTTGCCGGCGATTTCCTTCGGAAACTCTTTGGTCATTCCGAGTCCGGCTTTCTCGTTTGCGATGAAATACGTCTCGAAGAACTGGTCCTCGTACCCTTGTGCGATCGCCACCGATCCGGGCACCGAAGCCCGCGCGCGCACGCCGGACAGGCCGCCGAACCAGGCGAGCTGCACCTGGTTGTTTTTGAACGCCGTGACGGCTGCCGCATAACTTTTCACCGGCACGTATTTCACGGTCGTGTTCAATTCCTTGGACAGATAATCCGCAATCTTTCCAAAACGTTCTTTCAGGCGGCTTTCGTCCTGATCGGGGATGGCGGTGAAGACGAACGTCTCCGCGGCAACGGCCGATCCAAACCCGAACACCAGGACCAGCGCAGCGAAAAATCTCTTAAACATGGTCGGTACTCTCCCTCGTCAAATATCCTTCATTGCATTGGGAGGACTCTATAACAGCAGTCGCGGTGCCCACAAAGTGCCGCCCCGGCAAATGCGTCGATTACTGACAAACTTGCGCTCACGCCGGTTCGTCCGTGTAATCGACCGGACGGACAGCCTATGAGTTGGACATTCGGAAAGTCGCCGCGACCGTGATACTCATCCCCTGATAGAATTAACTAGGGCGACAGCTTTGAATTGCCATTTGGAAGCATCATTTTTCGACCGAAGGACCTGTGCATGAGTTGGGACCGCGAAATCTCGGATATCGAGCAAAAAAGGGCGCTCGACAAAGAGTTGGGCGGCGAGGAAGGCGTGGCGCGGCAGCATGTGCAAGGCCGCCAAACGATCCGCGAACGGATCGACGGACTTCTCGACACCAATGCCCTCCTATAGAGAACATCCAATCAGCCCAAACCGCCCAAACGTTGCAACGTTGAGCTGAATCGATAAACAATACGCTGATGAAATTTAAATTGCAGGTGCGCCATGGCAGATCTGCTTGATTGGAGCCAGGTCAATAGCCGTGTTTCGTTGTTCAAAAAATCACAATGTTTGAAGAGCGCCACTGAAGCTTTCAATTATTTGTGTTTGGACACGATTCTGGGGATCGATCTCAGCGAAATTGCGAGCTCGATCACCGACGGATCAGGCGACAGAGGAATAGACGCTGTATTTATTGATTCCCGACCGGAGAAACTCACCATTCATTTGTTCCAAACAAAGTACGTTTCAAAATTTGAGTCCACGAAAAGAAATTTTCCTTCAAATGAGTGCGACAAGATTCTCAGCTTCATTTCGGAGTGCTTACAAAAATCTGAAGGTTTGAAAGATACCTGCAACGCCGCGCTATGGGGAAAGGTTCAAGATATTTGGGCTGCCATTGAGGAGAACGTATACACATTTCAAATTAACCTTTGTTCGAACGCGCGTCCGCTGCAAAAGACCCAATCGGCTAGGTTCGAGAACCAACTTCGGCGAATCAGAAACTTTCAGGTCGAAGAATATGATCTTGAAAGATTTGCGGCGACACTTATTGAGCATCGTCGCACTACAACCACTTTGAATATCCAGCTATTTGGTGAACAATCATTCGAGAGAACGGACGGTTACGCCCGAGGCATAATTGGGACCACCGGAGGCAGTGAGCTGGTTAACTTTTTAAAAGACAAAAATTTTCCGCTGGAAGTTGATAAGAATCTCTTTGAGGAAAATATCCGTCTTTATTTAGGCGAAAAGAATGAGGTCAACAGCAAAATTCTGACATCAGCGCTATCGGATAGCCCTGCTGAGTTCTGGTATCTGAATAACGGAATTACTATCGTTTGCGACTCTTATAGATATCAACCGAGTTCACATAGTCCACTCGTAGAGATATCGAATCCTCAAATCGTAAATGGTGGTCAGACTTCCTATGCCCTCTTCGAGGCGGCGCGAACAGACAGTCGTCGGGTAGGAGAAACGAGGGTCTTGCTCCGGATTATTGAGACCAAAGATCGCGCTTTGATGAATAGGATTGCTGAGGCTACAAACAGCCAAACTCCCATACGTAGCCGCGATCTACGATCTAACGACCAAATACAGCAAAAATTCGAGTCGACACTTGAAGCTCTCGGTTACTATTACGAGCGAAAGCGAAATCAGCACATCGACAAGCCATTGGAATTAAGAATTGATGCGCTGAAGGCAGGCCAGATTATCGTCGCCTACTTCCTGAAAGAACCAGATAGGGCGAAAACACAATCAGACCGTATATTCGGTGAACTGTATGAACTGGTCTTTGACCCAACGACCATGTCAGCGGAAAGATTTTTGGCCGCATACAAATTATTCAATGAAATTGAGACTAAAAGAAAACTCGCAATACAAAAGATGCGATCGATAACCACGTCCGACTACTCGGAGCAATGGTTAGTCGAAGGCATATTCCATGCGTTATTTATGGTTAGCGTTTTATGCGACCGAGATGGCATACCAAACGACGACTACGATACTGCGAAAACGAAAGTCGATGAAGCACTATACATCGTCGGAAATTTTGCGCGGAGACAACGCGGTGCATCTGCATACAGACTTTTCCGAAGTGCGCACACTAAACTCAACCTAAGACAGTTCTCTCCCACAGAACAGCTTGAGTTAGGCTTAAGCTAGAACCCGAACGCCGCCCACATTTGTTTCATCAGAAACACTGCTGAGCTGTGCAAACATGTTCAAGTTCAGAGCGAAATAGAAGGAACTGCGCATGAGTTGGGACAAGGAAATTGCGGACATCGAGGACAAACGCGCGCTCGCCAAGGAGTTGGGCGGTGAGGAAGGCGTGGCCCGACAGCATGCGCAAGGCCGCCAGACGGTGCGCGAAAGGATTGACGGACTACTCGACGCCGACAGTTTCGACGAGTTGGGCGGCGCATCCGGCGCCGCCGAGCGGAACGAGGACGGCTCGCTCGACTCTTTCTCGCCCGCGAATTTCGTGCTCGGTTTCGGTGCGGTCGACGGGCGGCGCTGCATCATCGGCGGCGAGGATTTCACGCTGCGCGGCGGCTCGCCGAACGAGGCGGGCTTGCGCAAGAGCATCTACGCCGAAGAACTGGCCTGTCAGTACAAGGTGCCGCTGATCCGCCTTCATGAAGGCGGTGGCGGCAGCGTCGCCGGAACCGGCTCGAAGACCGTGGGCACGCCGCCTTACTCACCGCCGCGCTTCCGCTCCGTCGCCCGCGCTTTGGCCAGCGTACCGGTCGTGACCGCCGCCCTCGGCCCCGTCGCCGGCCTGCCAGCCTCGCGTTTCGTCGCATCGCATTTCTCCGTCATGACCAAGGAAACGGCGCAGATTCTCATTGCGGGCCCGGCGGTCGTCGAACGCGCGTTGCGGGAAAAGGTCACGAAGGAGGAACTCGGCGGTGCCCAGGTGCACGGCCGGAACAGCGTTTCCGACAATGTCGCCAAGGACGACGCGGACGCCTTCGATCAAATTCGACGGTTCCTGAGCTACCTGCCCGCCAACGTCTGGGAAACGCCGCCCGTTGCGGAGACCGACGACGACCCGGACCGCATGGACGAGGAATTGGCCAGCATCGTGCCGCGCGACCGGCGCAAGATCTTCGACATGCGCAAGGCGATCGCCCATATCGTCGACCGCGACAGCTACTTCGAGATGACAAGAGACTTCGGCCGCGGCCAGATCACGGCTTTCGCCCGGCTGAACGGCCAGCCGGTCGGCGTGATCGGCAACGACTGCCGCTACTACGCCGGCGCGATGAGCGCGAACGGCGCGATGAAGGTGCGGCGATTTGTCGAAATCTGCGAGACCTTCCATCTACCGATCGTCAGCTTCGTCGACGAGCCCGGCTTCATGATCGGCAGCGAGTCCGAACGCGCGGGCACGATCCGCTACGGCACCGCCGCCGTGCTCGCCGTGGCGGATTGCTCGGTGCCCTGGGCCTCCGTCGTCGTGCGCAAATCCTTCGGCGTCGCGCAGGCCGCCCACTACGGCCCCGATGCCTATGTCCTGGCTTGGCCCTCGGCGGAGATGGGCGCCTTGCCGGTCGAAGGCGGCGTCGCCGTCGCCTACGGCCGCGAGATCGCCGCCGCCCCGGACCCGGAGGCCCGGCGGCGGGAATTGGAAGAGATGCTCGCCCGCAAGCAGTCGCCCGCCGCGCGCGCCGAATCCTTCTCGATGCACGACCTGATCGACCCGCGCGAGACCCGGCCCGCGCTTTGCCGTTGGATCGAGTGGACACAACCACTCCTGCCGGACCTGCTCGGTCCGACATCCTTCCCTTATCGCGCCTAAAAGGACACCGAGAATGAACCGAATCATGGAGCCGTGGCGGATCGGTGACGTCAAAGTCACCCGGGTCATCGAGATACAGGTGACCGGCGGCACGAAGTTCATCCTGCCCGACGCGACGCGCGAGAATGTGGTGGATATCGATTGGCTGAAACCGCATTTCATGGAGGCCGACGGCCGGCTGATCATGAGTATCCATGCGCTGATCGTCGATACGGGCGCTCGGCGCATCATGGTCGATACCTGCCTCGGCAACGACAAGCAGCGCGCCATTCCCGGCTGGAACATGCGCACCGGGCCCTTCCTCGACGACATCGCGGAAGCAGGCTACCCGCGCGAGTCCATCGACACGGTGCTATGCACGCATCTGCACGTGGATCATGTGGGCTGGAACACCATGCTGGTCGACGGCAAGTGGGTGCCGACCTTCCCGAACGCCCGCTATCTGATCGGCCAAGCCGAGTGGGATCATTGGCACGCCCAGAGCGGCCCCAACGGGCGCGGGGACGATTGTTTCTCCGATTCCGTCAAACCCGTCTTCGACGCGGGTTTGGTCGATTTCGTCGCATCGGACGAGGAGATTTGCGACGAAGTGCGCCTGGAACCGACGCCGGGCCATACTCCGGGCCATGTCAGCGTCCGCATTTCGTCCAAAGGCGAGGAAGCGATGATCACCGGCGACGTGATGCACCATCCCTGCCAGATGGCGCGGCCGGACTGGGTCAGCAGCGCCGACGTGGATTCTAGAGCAGCGCGAGCGACGCGGGAGAACCTGCTGGATCGTTACGCCGACACGCCCGTCCTGGTGATCGGCACGCATTTCGCCACGCCGACGGCCGGACATATCCGCCGAGACGGCAAGGTGTATCGCTTCGAGGTCTGATCGCCGCAACCTCCGCTAAGCCCGAATCGCGCTTTTGCGCCCGCCTACGCTATGATCGAGAAAGCGCCCGCATTTGCCGGGTCACCCGATCTTTACGAAAGGAACCGCCGCCGATGAGCGACTATGAACATATCCTGGTGGACAAGGAAGACGGCGTCGCGGTTGTGACGTTGAACCGTCCGGAAGTCCTCAACGCCATGAACAACAAACTCAGTGCCGAGCTGCAGAAAGCCGTGCTGCGCGCGGAAGAGGACGACGAGATCGGCTGTATCGTCATCACCGGTTCGGGCGATCGCGCCTTCACCGCCGGCGGCGACATCCATGAGCAACGCGCGAACGACCAGTTGGAAAAGGAAGGCAAGCTGGATCGCAGCGCCATGGTGCGCACCCTCAGCGGCTACGAGGTCAGCGCCTGCCTGAAACCGACCATCGGCATGATGAACGGCCTTGCCTATGGCGGCGGCGCGGTGCTGGCCTCCTCGGTCGATATGCGGATCGGTTGCGAGCGGACCCAGTTCCGCTTCCTCGCCGCCGCCTACGGCCGGATCAACAGCACCTGGACTCTACCGAACCAGGTCGGCTGGCCGATGGCCAAGGAACTGCTGTTCAGCGCGCGCATCGTGAAAGCGGAAGAGGCGTATCGTATCGGCCTGCTGAACCACCTGGTGCCGAGTGCCGAGCTGCGCGACAAGACCATGGAACTCGCCAAGCAGATCGCCGCGAACGACCGAAAATCGGTCATGGGCATCAAATCGCTCATGCTGCAGCAGAAGGGCCGCAGCCTGGTCGATCAGTGGACCATGGAGAAGGACTACGCCAAGCATGTGCTGCCCGGCGCCAAGGCCGAGGACGCGTTCCCCGATTTCATTAAGCGCAAGGGCCGGTAATTACCTGACCCGGCCAACTTTAGGTAAGTTGCCAAAGCGCCCTACTGCCACATCGGCGTGAAGCCGATCGCGTTGGCGCGTTGCCAACGGCGGTCCCGTTCGGTCATCGGGATCAGTCCGTCGTCGATCAAGTACCCGTTCGGCCCCCAGGCCCGGTCGCTCGTGTACTCCACGACGAATTCCAACAAGCCCGGCACCCGGCTGTAATGTTGCGTCTTCACATAGACGAAGAACGGACAAATGATCGGGTATTCACTCTTTGCAATCGTCCGTGAGTTCGGCGCCACGCTATCGACCTGCACGGAGGCCAGCGCTTCGTCCCACTCCCGATACACCGAATACGGCATGATCGCGATCCGCGACGAATCGCGCTCCAACAACCGAACGGTATCGCGATAACCGCGTGACACCGCGCGAAATGCGCCGTCGTCGCGAAAGGTGGTGCAGATCCTGTCGCGGCTCGGCGCGTCGAGTGCCTTCAGCGCCGGTAAGGTCTGGCACGCCTCGTCCATGACCAATTTCAAGAAGGCCCGGCGAACCTCGGTATCCGCGCGCGGACCGATCACCCGGATGGGAATCGGCGGCAGAAACGGATCGATATCGCTCCATTTCTTATACGGATTGGGGACGATGCGACCATCGACCGGCACGTCCTTGGCCAGAGCCTTGAAGAGATGCACCTTGCTGACATCGAAACGAAACGCACCGCGTTGGCGGGCCAGAACAACCGCTTCGTAGCCGACCTTGATCTGTGTGATACGCTTGACGCCGTTCCGCCGGCATTCGTCGACTTCCGATTGCTGCATCGGCCGCGGCAGGCTGATGATATCGGGATGGTCGACGCCGATACCCGCACAGAATACTCGAATGGTCGTTCGCGATCCGGTACGCCGGACGATTGGCACCGGTAGGCGGTATTCGCGGGAAAAACTCTCCGCGACCTTCGATGTATAGACAAAGTCGCCAGGCGAACTGACGATGCGCAGATGGTCGCGCGCGTCGGCTGCGCTCGCCAGGGCCGTTATCAAGACGGTTGCGCCGAAAATTACGGATTTCATGGCGATAATTCCTATTCCCAATAGTTCCATGCGTGGACAATGCGCCATGGCGACGTTGGGAAGAGGCAGAAACGATCCCGGCGCCATGGTGTTTCCATAGCGCCGGGTTTTAGATGATCCGTTTTTCGGCCCGATGTCAGAATCGGCCCGGGTTTGTTTCAATTGTATCCCCGGGAGGCAGCACCCGGCCTAACTCATTCGAACTCGGTGATAAAATACCGAACCGGCTCGTCGCCGACGGCGCTGGGCCGGTGGCGATGGTCGTATCCGGCGGGGATATGGACCATGTCCCCCGGGCCGATTTCGACCGCATGATCGGGGAACTCGTACCGTAGCCGGCCGGACAGGATATAGGCGCTGTGCCCGGTTTCGCACCACGAGTCGTCCGGCGGACCGCCGGGGCTGCGCTCCTGATAGCGCAGCACCATGCCATCCAACATCTGCGCTTCCTTGATCTTCAACGTGGGGCCCGCCTCGGCCAGCGGCGCCTCGCTCGCGCGGAAGACGTACCGGCTCTCGTTCTCCGCCATACGACTCTCTCCTGTTCCTGCGGCGTGCTAGCTCATCTCGAGTTGATCGGCGACGCCGTATTCCTTGGCGAGCCCGACCAGTTTCTCCCAGGTGGCATCTTCGACTTCGATGCCTTCGGCCAAACCCTTCTGGGTCCGCAGATACTCCAACTCGCCGGGATAGAAAATTTCATCGAAGCCGGCGGCCTTTGGCGTATCCTTTAGATAGGCGGCGAAATCTGTCACCTCCTGCTTGAACTCTTCCAAATCCTTGAAGGCGTCGACCTGGAACGCCGCCATGAAGACGCCGTCGTTATGCCGCCCGCTGGGCTCGACCCCAAATCCCAGCCCGGTCAGGATACCGGAGAAAATCTCGATCATCGCGGAGAGGCCGTATCCCTTATGCCCCTCCGGGCCGCCGAGCGGCAGTACCGCACCGCCCTTGGTCAACGCGAAAGGGTCGGTCGACGGGTTGCCGTCCTTGTCGAGCACCCAGCCTTCGGGGATCGCCGTGCCCCGGGACTGCGCGACCTTGAGCTTGCCGGCCGCCGCCGCCGACGTCGCCATGTCGATGTGGAAAGGGCCGTCCAGATTCGAGGGCATCGCGATGCTGATCGGATTCGTGCCGAGCCGGGGTTCGCGCCCTCCGAACGGTACAACCGATTTCGGCGACCGGCCGGAATCGGCGGTCATCATGCCGATCAGGCCTTCCTTCGCGGCCATGAGCGGATAATCGGCGACGCGGCCGACATGGCTTTGGCGGAACACCGTGGTCGCGGCGACGCCGTTCCTCTTGGCCTTGTCGATGGTGATCTGCATCGCCTTTTCGGAAACCACGTAACCGAACCCCCAGTTTCCGTCGATCACGGTCGTAGTCGGTTTTTCGCGGATGATGTCGAAGGGCGCGCCCGGAACGATATGTTCCTTGTTTACCCGGTCGATATAGACGGGAATCTGGATGATCCCGTGCGAATCATGGCCGGCCAGATTGGCCCCGATGCTGTGCCGCGCGGTGATGATGGCCTCTTCCTCACTGGCGCCCGCGCCCTGTAGCAATGTGGCGGCAATCTTTTCCAGTCGATCGGCAGGTACTGTCGGCATTCTTTGCGCTCCTTTGTTCTTGCTTCTTTTGGGACCGGCGTGCCCATGCCGGGCCGCGGGCAACCATTTGGTAACCATTATTAATTAAGACTTGCAGCGGGACCCAAACCACAACGGACCGCGCATCCATGGCCGCTCTGGGCAAGACCCATATCTTTATACCATGGCTGATCATTTTCGGCTTGTGGGCGGCGCTGCACGCCATGCTGGGGCAGACCGTGGCGGCACCGGTTTTCGACGGCGCACTGCTGGGACCGGACGGCTACATGCGCCTGGTGCGGATCGAGGAACTGCTGGGCGGGACGGGCTGGCATGAATCGTTGATCGCGCGCAGCAATGCGCCCTATGGCGACGCGCTGCATTGGACCCGGCCGATGGATGTAATCATCCTGGTGATCGCCACAGTGGCGTCCCCCTTCCTGGACGATGCCCAGGCGCTATTCTTCGCCGGCGCGGTGACATCACCGATCGTCGCCTTTGTCGCGTGCCTTGCGATCGCATGGGCCGCCCGGCCCGTCCTCGGCCGCGACCGCGCCATCCTCGCCGTTTTCATCTTCCTGCTGCAGCCGGGCGTCCTGAGCTACACGATGCTCGGACGTGCGGATCATCACAGCCTGCAGTTCGTGGCCTTCATCCTCTGCATCGGGGCGACCTTAAGGCTGCTGGCCGACCGGCGCTCGGTCCGAACATCGGTGGCCGCCGGCGTCATTTACGGGTTTGCGCTCTGGGTCAGCATTGAACTGCTGTTGTTGGTCGGCCTGTGCCAAGCAACCCTCGCCATCGTCTGGCTGTGGCGCGACAGGGTATTCACCCAAAACCAAATCATCCTTGGCGGCGCCTTCCTGGCGTCGGTGCTCGCGGCCATGATCACCGAACGGCCGATCGCCGGCTGGTTCGACATCGAATATGACCGGCTTTCCATCGTGCATGTGGCGCTTGCCGCCATCGTGGCCGGGTTCTGGCTGGCGCTCTACCTGCACGGTCACAACCGCACCGACCAGGCGCTACGGTCCCGTATGGCGCTGGCCGGTACTGCCGGTGTCGCAAGCCTCGGTGTCTTCGGCATCTTCTTCCCGGATTTCTTCGCCGGTCCATTCGCCTCGGTCGATCCCCGGATCATACCGATCTGGCACGAGCAGGTGGCCGAACTGAAACCACTGTTGCCGACCGACATGAAATCGCTCGGCCGCTTTCTCTTTTTCATCGGCGCCGGGCTTCCTTGCCTCATCTTCCTGGGCTTCGTCCTGTGGCGCGAAACGGCACATCCGGCAACGCTTCGCTGGGCCTTCCTGACGGCCGTCCTTGCCGTCTATTTCATCCTGTCGCTCAAGCATCTGCGGTTCGCCCCGTTTGCCGAGATCGCCAGTGTCTGGGCACTCGCCGAGATGGTCGGCCGATTGATGAAATGGAGCGAACATGTCCTAACCGGGGCACGCCAGTTCGCCGTGAAATGCGGCGCGACCTTCTTCATCATTCTCGGCGCGTTGATGTCCGGGACCTTCGTCCTGGCGGTCACGCCGGACAAGGCAATCGACGAGAAACACCCCGACTGCGAGGTCGCCAACATCGCGGATCTACTGAACGACCGGTCCGCCCTCGGTGCGAAATCTACAGTGGTCGGCGGATTGCTCGATCACGGACCCGAAATCCTGTACCGCACGCGTCATTCCGTCGTGGGCGCGCCCTATCACCGAAACGGCGACGGCATTTGGGACAGCTTCCGGCTGCTTGCGGCGACAGACGACGCGGAAAGCCAAGCGATCGTGCAACGCCGCGACATCGGCATCATCGTGATCTGCCCGTCGGTGGCGGAACGCCGCTTCTATCTCGACGATGAAGAACCCGACCGGCTCTACAACCGGTTGCTCGCGGACAACCCGCCGGATTGGCTGATACCTGTTCCGGTAGACCGGGACGCGACGAGCGGGTTCCGACTCTACACGGTGCGCCGTTAGGCCAAACCCTAGTTGCCCCGCGCCTTGTCGAACCGCATGACCAGCCGGTCGATCATGTCCAAAACCTTCTTCTCAGCCTTGGTGATGTTCCGGCCGTCCGCGAAGGTGTACAGCGTGGTATCGACACCGAACGCACCGACCGAATACAGCGAGATCGGAAAGACCTGCAACCGGTTGACGGTTTCTCGGACCGCGAGGCTGTCGGTCACGATGTTGTCCGACCGCAGCATCGTCCGGAAATGAAGAGTCGCCTCCACCGCACATTGCGTTTCGAACGCGCCGAACGGAATACCGCCGATCTCTAACGACACCGTTACGATGCTGCTGCGGGTCTTGCGTAGGCCGACCTTCCTGAGGCTATTCGTGAGATACCGCTCGAACGGCCCAAGACTCTGAAAATCGCATTTTCGCGCGTTCTTGGTGAACTTGACGTCGATATTCTTGTAGGTCTCGACGCCTTGTACGGCACTCACTGCATTGGCGGGCATAACCTCCAGCAGAATAATTCCCACCACCGCAAGGCCGCAGATACGGCCGATCTTCCAATACGTGGTTCTTTTCATTCAATCCTCCAATCTGAATTACGAGACGGAGGGTCAATCTCCCGAACCTTGCGCAATTTTCAGTGACACTAGCAGAACAGGAAAAAATTCCAACCCGCGAGAGTCGCCGGCGCGTAACGCCTTCGGCCCCGCAAACTCCGGATCGGTATCGCCGATGCTACGACGGGTAGTTGAGCCGATCAGACAATTTTGGATAGCGACTGAAACTCTCGTCCAGACCTAAGGGCGTGGAATAAATAATTTGCACGCAACATTCTTCGGGTTTCATTCAATTAGGGCTTGAAATGTTCTTGTTTTGTTCGAAAATCATTTGATGCAATACTCGCTGCCAACGCTAGCGCCGACAGGCGCCGTCGAACTCCATCGCGCATTGCTAAATCATTATGGGCCGGCACCGGCATGGCTGCGCCCGCCCCCGCTCAGCCAACTTGTCCTGGCCCTCCTGGGCACACGCACGCACACCGCGGTCTCGAAAAGGGTTTTCGAAGCCGTGATCCAACGGTTCGGGACTTGGGAAGCCGTCCGCGATACATCGCCGGAAGACCTTCTTCCCTATCTCACGCCGCTCACCTTCGCTGACCGGAAGGCGGTGCATCTGCCGGCCGCCCTGCGGCAAATCCATGCACGGCGCGGCAGTCTGGATCTGGATTTCTTGAGGGACTGGCCCGTCGACGATGCGCTGACATGGCTCGAAGAATTGCCCGGCGTCGGCGCGAAGGTGAGTGCCGCGGTCTTGAACTTCAGCCGACTTCAGATGCGTGCACTGGTCGTCGACACCCATCACCTGCGCGTCGCGCGGCGCCTCGGCATCGTGCCGCCGACGGCTTCGATCGCCGACGCGGCGCGCCTGCTGACGCGGCAACTGCCCGATAGCTGGACCGCAGGAGATTTCGACACGCACCACACGCTGATGAAACATCACGGACAACGGCGTTGCCGCAGCCAGGCGCCCGTGTGCGGCGGTTGTCCGCTCCAGAAACGTTGCCCGGCGGTTTCCCGCGGCATCCCCGTCGCGACGACCGGACCCGGTCTACCCATCGGGCTGAGGTCCCGCATCCGGCGCCTCGGTCAAGCGCGGCCAGAATTCGACGACGAAGGTCGCGAAGACCGCGATCCACGCGATGGCCGACAACCCCAAAAGGAACAGGTAAAGCGCGTCCGGCACCTCCGGCGCGATGATGCGGGCGATGGCGCTGACCGTCACGGCCCCATAGGCAATCGCGGTCGTCCGGCTCGCCACAAGGGCCCCGCCGGTATGGCCGAGCGTCGCACGTGTCATGACGGCCATGATCATGGTTCCGACCGCACCGATGGTGATCGCATGGATCCACACGATCCCCGCCAGTGACGGCAAAGACGCGGCGAGTCCTTTCATGAACAAACCGACGACGAGCCAGAGATATCCCAAGTGAAGCGACCACACCATGGGCATGCCGAGGGTCCGCTCGCTCTGCCACGTCAAGAATCGAAGTGTACTTAGGATCGCCGCAACCAGTGTGACGGCAGCGGCCGTGAAACTGCCCCGTCCAAACAGGTCGGCCGGGATGATCGCGAAGACCGTGATGATGACAGCCATGTCTAGCCACGCGCGCGGCTTGATGTCGTGCGCGATTCCTTCCCGGTCGAGCGCGTTCCGTGTGAAAGCCGGCACGATTCGTCCGCCGATGATGGTGATCAGAAGCACGATGCCGTTCAGTGCGAGGCGTAATCCGTCGTCGCCGCCATCGTCCGCCAAACCAAGCTGCTCGGCGTGGAACAGAACATTCCCGCCGATGACCGCGAATAGCGCGACGAGGAAAACCAGATTGCGCCAGTTTTGCGATTCGATCAGCGCCCACCCGACATAGCCGGCCAGACTTACGAGGAATGCCGTATCGACGACGGCGACCAAACCGGCCGGCCATACGACGCTTGTCGTGACGAGCAACCGCCCCAGCCCCCACAATACGACCAACGCGGCAAGCCAACGGCCGGCAACCGGCGGCGTTTTGGTCCAATTGGGCAGGGCGGTGAGAATAAATCCGGCGATGGCGGCCGCGACAAATCCGAAGATCATTTCATGCCCATGCCACTGGGCCGGCGGCGCCACCACGGGCAAGGTCCAGCCGAACTGGAAATAGCCAAACCATAAAATCATTCCCAGGACGGCAAACAGCCCCGCACCAAGAAAAAACGGGCGAAATCCGTCCCGCAGCAAATCCACGCCCCCCTCGCACTCGGAACCGCTTTAACAATCCGGGTATACTATAGAACGCGTTTAACGCGGATCAGCGGAATTTTGTTCCGATTGGCTGCGACAAAGTTGCAGCCGATTTGCGCACCTATTTCTTTTCCCGGTAACGGTTATGACAACTCTTGCAGCTTCGACCGATGTCACCGAAAGCGCCCCCCAGATCCGCACCCGTTGTTGCCGTCGCAGCCCGCCGTCCAAAGGCATCGGCACGGTCCGCTAACGTCTTCGCTTCGGCCGTGAACTGCGGCCACTCGCTCCAAATCTTCTCGACCGCCTCAGATGGCCCGTGTCGGCTGCCTTTCGGAAACAGGCGCGGAACATCCCGCGCATGGGCCGCGATCGCGTCGGCCGCTTCCTTGGCCGACGCCGCATCGAAGGGCGCGCGCCCGCGCACCATCGCAGCCAGACTCTTCATGCGACCGCCCATGTCCTTCATCGCCTCCATGCGCGTCTTGACGACACCGGTCGCACCGCTGTGCGACACGGCAATGCCCGCGACCGCGAAGACCGCGAACACAAAGAATGTGGCCCCGACGGCAAATCTTGTGGTGGTGTCCGCCTTGGTTCCGTTTCCAATAATCGTGAAAGATTGCGGGATTACGCCCGACCATGACTGCACCATAACTCTTCCAGTCACTGGAAGGTCAAACACGTCTTTTCGCCGATTAAATTCGATTTTTGATCGGTACGCAGGTCGAAATTGTATCTGCCGATATCCGCTCGGCCATGGGTGTCGAGCAATTCGAACCCGCACGAAATCCTCTTTGATCCACGTCAACGCCGCCCGTGCTGCAACCGCGCATAGTTCAAAAGACGATGCACAACCGCATCTGTCGTCGTGAGTCAGATCCGGCGGAGCCCCATGAACCACAGACACCGCAAGACATTGCACGCCCACTTCGCCCATCCGGTAAGCGCCAATATCTCGAGCCGCGCCGGCGCCGATCCGGAACGCGATTATCCGTTGTAGAAACTACGCAGGAGCGAGCGTGATGCTGGCAAAAGAGATCATGACGACGGACGTCGCCTGCGCCCGGGCCGACCAATCGATCCACGACGTTGCGCGGGTTCTGCTGGAACGGTCGGTCAGCGCCCTGCCCGTGATCGACGACGACGGCTGCCTGATCGGCGTCATCAGCGAAGGCGACCTGCTGCGCCGGGTCGAAACCGGGACGGAGCGGAAGCAATCCTGGTGGTTGGACATGCTGGTGTCGAGCGAAGAGAAGTCGCGCGATTATCTCAAGAGTCATGCCGTCCACGTGCGGGACGTCATGACGAAAGATGTCATTACGATCGATGAAGAGACGCCCGTATCCGAAATCGCCGGCATTATCGAGGAAAACCGGATCAAGCGCGTTCCCGTCCTGCGCGGCGAACGACTCGTCGGCGTCGTCAGTCGCGCCGACATTATCCGCGTGCTCGCGGTGCGCCATGTTCCGGTTACGGCACCGGCGGATGACGATCTGGCCTTGCGGGAATCGGTCCTGAACGCAATCCGCGAAGTGGACGGGAAAGCCAGCCCATTCATCAACGCATTGGTGCAGGATGGGGTCGTGCATCTCTGGGGCCTCGCACAGTCGCCAGCACACAGGGACGCCCTCCAGGTTGCGGTCGAGACCATCCCGTCCGTCATGGCATTGCAAATCCATCTGCAGGTTTCGCCGCGTCTGACCGAATCGCTGGATTAGGACACGCGCGTTTCGCCGGTATTTCGAAGCGCCGTTTGCGTGAAAAACGGCCCAACTCGTCGGCTTACATCGCCAAAAGCAGGAGGCACCCGAGAGCGAGTAACGCGAAACGAAATTCCATATCCTTCATGGTCAAACGACCATCTCCGCGCTGATTCGGCCTGATTCAGATCAACCAACGCGGTTTGATTCAGGTCAGAGCCGACAAAACCGAAATGGCGGACACTCCGCCGCGAGTTCATCAGCGACCCTTACTTTGCCGAAGCGCAGGAGAACGAGATGTACAAGAATATGCTGATCGCCACCGACGGATCGGAACTCGCCAAACGGGCCGTGGATCACGGATTGATGCTGGCGAAAGGTATTGGCGCTTCGGTCCTGTTCGTGACGGTGACGGACATCTGGTCGCCCGTGGAGATGGCTGGTGAATCCATCCGGGGCTCCGAAAACCCGATGAAAAGCTATGAGGATATGGTCGCCGCCGTTGCAGAGAAAACTCTGGCCGACGCGAAGAGCGCCGCCGACGCCGCCGCGATGGATTGCGAGACGCTACATGTCACCGACCGCTCCCCCGCGGACGGCATTATCGAAGTTGCCAATGAAAAGGGATGCGACCTCATCGTCATGGCGTCGCACGGCCGGCGCGGCATCAACCTCGCCCTGCTCGGCAGCCAAACCGCCAAGGTCCTCGCGCTCAGCAATATTCCCGTCCTCGTCCTCAGATAGGCTCAAGCGCCGGCCCCGGCCTACCGTCGGGCCAGATCCACAATGACATCGGCGAGCGCCGGATCGCATCCGATCGCGCCGGTGTAGCCGGCAGCCGGATGCACCCGCGCGACGGCCGCCGGCACGTCGGACTCGGCATGATCCCCGGCATCGAGGAAAAACCCGACGACCACGCAGGGCTCGGGCGCCACGACCCTCAATGCATCCTCGATCGACGGCGGGTTTTCCAGGAATGCCGCCTGAGCCGTGTTGAAAAGTCCCTGCGCTTCGATCCCCGCCGCCAGCGCCCGCGCGGAATCACCGGTTGCACGATGCTTCGGCGTGCCATGCGCCGCGACCACAATGTGGACGTCATCCAACGCCCATCCTCGTCGGCCGCATTCAACGCGCGCCCGCGTCAGGGCAATGTCGGCAAGACGGGGATGCACACCGACCGGGCGCGACACATGCACCCGCGCCGCCGCAGAGCCGGCTTCCGACACTTGGCCGCGCAACACCACATCGTAGGTGTACCCTTCCGCCATCAACAACGGCACCAATACGACGTCGTGTCCGGCAACCGCCTGCAATGCATCTGCAACGCCGGGGCTGCCCTTGAGACAACAGACCTCCACGCGATCAAACTCGTGGCGCATCCTGATAGTATTCGCGAGACTTTCCGCCGTGGCACTGCCGCCGCCGCTGCCATGCGCGCACAGCACGAGGGCTTGTGGCGCTTCGTCTCGATCCGCCGTCATATCCGAGGCCCTTACAGCCAGCGTTCTTTCCAAAGCTGAAACATCATTACGTCCCAAAGAAGGTAGTGCCAGTTGCGGGTACCGCCCAGATGTTCCCGCCACTTCTCGCGGATCGGCTGCGGATCGAAATATCCGTCTTCGCGCAGGCGTTTCTCCGACAGCAGGTCTTCCGCCCAATCGCGCAGCGGACCACGCAGCCAGGAATCGATCGGCACGCCGAAACCCATCTTGGGTCGGTCGATCAACCGCTTCGGCACATGACGTTCAAGGACTTGCCGCAACAACCACTTCCCGCTGCCGTCCCGCACCTTCAAATGTGTCGGCAGAGACCAGGCGAACGCAACGACACGGTGGTCGATCAACGGCACCCGCGCTTCCAGCGACACCGCCATCGAGGCGCGGTCGACCTTGGTCAGGATGTCATCTGGCATGTAGGTGATCGTGTCGAGGTACTGCATACGTTCGATCGCGTCGGGCACGATGTCATGCACCGTCGGATCCCAAAGCGGCCCCCGGTTTTCCTCACCACCGAGGACGAGCTTGTTCGGCTCGGTCCAATGGCTCACCAGGTACCGATAGTAGGCGTCACCCGGCTCGGTCAACACGCCGGCCAGCTTGTGCATCTTGTCGCCGGGTTGTGGCGGTCGCCAGCGGCCGGGCACGACTTGCAACAGCGTGGACCATGCGGCCGGCGGCAGCATGCGGATCGCCCCGGAGATCGCCGCCCGGACCGGCGGCGGCACCCGGTCGATGAAGGGCAGCAGTTTGACCCCTTGGAAATACCGGACGTAACCGGCGAACAACTCGTCGCCGCCATCGCCGGACAGCGCGACCGTGACATGCTTTCGGGTCATTTCCGACACCAGGAATGTCGGGATTTGCGATGAGTCGGCGAAAGGTTCGTCGAACATCTCCGCCATGCGCGGGATCGTGTCCATCGCATGCTGCGGCTCGACATACAGCTCCGTATGGTCGGTCCCGAGATGCGCCGCCACCTCCTTGGCGTGCTGCGCCTCGTTGTAACCTTGCTCGTTGAAACCGATGGAGAAAGTTCGCACCGGCCGGCTCGCGTTGGCCTGCATCAAGGCAACGACGGCCGATGAATCGATCCCGCCGGACAAAAAAGCACCCAACGGCACGTCGGCCACCATCCGCCGTTTGACCGCATCGCTGAGCAGATTTTCAAGTTCGTCCGTCGCGGCCGCTTCATCGAGCGACATCCGCGGCGATTGCGACTCACGGACCACATCCCTCAAACACCAATACGCGCCGATCTTCGGCGCCATGCCCGCTTTCGCCACCAGCAAATGGCCCGGCGAGAGCTTGCCGACATCCTGATAAATCGACCCCGGCCCCGGCACGTAGTTGTGCCGCATGAAGGACGCCAGCGCGTTGCGATCGACCGCGGGGGTCCAGCCCGGATGCGCCCGCAATGCCTTCAGTTCGGAGCCGAACAGGAACAGGTCGCCGAAGCGGCCCCAATACAGCGGCTTGATGCCGAGCCGGTCGCGCGCGAGGAAAAGCGTGCGCGTCTCCGCATCCCAGAGGCCGAAGGAGAACATGCCGATCAGTTTCGGCAGGGTCGCCTCGACGCCCCATTGCGCGCAGGCCTCGACCAGGACTTCAGTGTCCGAATGCCCGCGAAAGCGCGCGCCGCCCGCCTCGAGTTCGGTGCGCAGATCGTCGGCATTATAGATTTCGCCGTTATAGGTGACGGTCCAACGGCCGTTTGCCGACGCCATCGGCTGATGGCCGGCGTTGGACAGATCGACGATCGAGAGGCGGCGATGGCCGAAAGCAACCCCAGCATCCCGGTCCTGCCAAATTCCGCTGCTGTCCGGGCCGCGATGCACCAAGGTGTCGGTCATCGCTTGAACATGCTGCGCCGGATCGCCATGACGGCCCAATGCATCGAGGATTCCCGCTATGCCGCACATTGCGCTTTGTACCATTCGTATGTCTGCGTCAATCCGGTCCGCAGCGGTGTGGAGGCGGTCCATCCCAGGGCGGTCAGGCGGCCCACGTCGAGGAGTTTCCGCGGCGTCCCGTCCGGCTTCGACGCGTCATAGCGGCATTCCCCTTCGAACCCGACGACCTCGCAGATCATCCGCGCCAGCGCATCGATGGTCAGGTCCTCGCCGGTGCCCACGTTGATATGCTGCTCACCGGAATAGCATCGCAGCAGATGAACCAAGGCATCGGCCGCATCATCGACATAAAGAAACTCGCGGCGCGGTTTGCCGCTGCCCCAGATCTCGAGTTCCGCCGCGCCGTCCGTTTTCGCCCGGTGCGCCTTCGCCATGAGCGCGGGCACGACATGACTGATCGCGAGATCGAAGGTATCGCCCGGCCCATACAGATTCGTCGGCATCGCAGCGATGAAATCGCATCCATGTTGCCGGCGGTATGCCTGGCAGAGTTTGATCCCGGCAATCTTGGCGACCGCATACCATTCGTTCGTGGGCTCCAATGGGCCGGTCAGCAACGTGTCTTCCGTCATTGGCTGCACCGCTTCCCGTGGATAGATGCAGGACGAGCCGAGCAGCAACAGTTTCTCCACGCCAGTGCGGTGCGCCGCCTGGATGACATTGGCCTCGATCGCCAGATTGTCATAGAGAAAATCCGCCGGCTGCGTGTCGTTCGCCAGGATGCCCCCGACGGTCGCCGCCGCAAGGAACACCGCCGCCGGACGCGCCTCCGCCATCCACGCTTCCACGTCCGCCTGCCGCCGCAGATCGACCGTGGCGCGGTCGACGGTGACGACCTCGCAATCCTCCGATTCCAGCTGCCGGCACAAGGCCGCCCCGACCATGCCCGCGTGGCCGGCGACCCAGACGCGCCGGCCCGCCAGATCGAACACGGTATCAGTCATGACGGTTCTTCCGGGCCGTTTCGTCCCGGACGGCCGCCATGTCGGACACGACCATTTCGCTGACCAGATTGCCGAAGGGCGTCGTCGCCTCCCAGCCGAGTTTTTCCCGCGCCTTCGTCGGATCGCCGAGCAGTTTGTCGACCTCGGTCGGGCGGAAATAGACCGGATCGATCTCGACCAGTGTGCCGCCGGTCGCCGCATCGACGCCTTTTTCATCGACGCCCGTGCCGCGCCACTCGATCGTCTTGTCGACGCATTGAAAGGCCAACTCGACGAATTCGCGAACCGAATGGCTCTCTCCGGTCGCCAGCACGTAATCGTCCGGCTCGGGCTGCTGCAGCACCCGCCACATACCCTCGGCGAAATCGCGCGCGTGCCCCCAATCCCGTTCCGCATCCAAGTTGCCGAGAAACAAGCGCGACTGCAGGCCCTGTTCGATGGCGGCGACCGCGCGGGTGATCTTGCGGGTGACGAAGGTTTCGCCGCGGGTTGGCCCTTCGTGGTTGAAACTGATTCCGTTGCTCGCATGCATGCCGTAGGCTTCGCGGTAATTCACCGTGATCCAATAGGCATAGAGTTTGGCGGCCCCATACGGGCTGCGCGGATAGAAGGGCGTGGTCTCATTCTGCGGCGTGGTCTGCGCCTTGCCATAGAGTTCCGAGGTGGAGGCCTGATAGAACCGGACACTGTCTTCCAGACCGAGAATCCGGATCGCCTCCAGCATGCGAAGGGTCCCGAGGGCATCGGCGTTGGCGGTGTATTCCGGCGTCTCGAAACTCACCATGACATGCGATTGCGCGGCGAGGTTATAGATTTCCGTCGGCTGCACTTGCTGCACAAGGCGCAGCAGGTTCGTCGCGTCGGTCATGTCGCCGTAATGCAGCGTGAAGCGGATGTCGTCGTCGTGCGGGTCCTGATAGAGGTGGTCGATCCGTTCCGTGTTGAAGGACGACGACCGGCGTTTGACGCCATGCACCTCATACCCTTTGCGCAGCAGCAGATCGGCAAGATACGCGCCGTCCTGCCCGGTAACCCCGGTTATGAATGCGACCTTTTTGGCCAAGGAACCCGCCCCGTCTGCTCGTTGACGGGCATACTCTTATCGTTTGCGAGGGAAGGCAACCGCGAAAGCGATGGAGTTGTCGCGCGGATTCACGCGCCGAGGGTCAAATTCAGAGCGCGGCATGCGACCGCTGTTCGGGCCATTCGCGGTGCCCGCCGAGTGCTTTTCGCGCCAATGCCGGGAAGGAAAAGCGCGCCATCCCGTCAGCCCGGCCACCGCTCCAGCAGGTCGATCGGATCGCCGTACTTCTCGGCGGCGGCAACGACCTCGGGGTCCTTGAGCGAGGTCAGGAAACCGTCATCGATCAGCGTCGCGTTGCCTGCCGTGACCGTGCTGTCGAAACTGATCAAATCCATGTGGACCGGCGGTTCCTCCCACTCCGGCATGACCCGGCGGATGTAGTCGTTCGGCTTCTCCAGATCGATGCCGTAATGCAGCACGCCGGGCGAGTTCGACCCTGCGGGATAGATCGTATAGCGCGGCGCTTTCGGGTTGAAGCCGCAGCCGAGCTCGATAAGCTGCCCGCCGACCAGCATGTCGCGCAGAATATCCGCTGTTTCGCCGTCACCCTCGACGGCGGTGATACGGTCATCCTTGAAGATCACGCCGATGCGGTCTTCGAAGGGTTTCTCGAAACCGACCGCCCATTCCGGATAGACCACGCCGTTGATCGGCACGACCACGCTGTCGTCATTGCCGACCGACGTGCGGTCGTAGAGGTTCGGGCCATGCGTCGGCAGGTAATGGACATAGGCGCCCGGCGAGTCCGCTTTCATCTGCCCGGCCCAGCGCGTCGTCTTCAGCAGGTTTTCCTTCATCTCCGCCGTGAAGTTGATCGTCAGGTCGGTGCCGCGCGGGTCGGCGAAATGCAGGTCGAAATCCTGTCCGCTCGGGAATTGCCGCGCGGTGCCGAGAATAATGTCGCCGACCAAATCGACCGGAAAGCGGGCCTGCTCCGTCTTCAGCAGATCGAGATTGCGGAAATAGGTGATCTTGATCCAGCGCTGCCCCCGCTTGCGCTGGGCGATGCAATAGGGATCGATCACCGAGCAGAACCAGGTCGAGACCACGAAGGTCGCCCAATCGACCAACGGCTTGACCTCGTCCGGCACGGTGGTGTGCTGCGTCGTGTGCGACATGAAAACCCGGTGCTCGGCCCCGCGCGCCTTCGCCAGGCCGGTGACCGCGTGGATCACCCGAGGGTCGAGCTTGCCGTCCGCCAGGAACAACACCTTGTCGTCCGGTTTGATCGCGAAGACGCGGGAGAAATTCTCCATCGCCGCGAAATATTCAGCGGTCTGAACCGTCTCAAGGGTGTTGGTTCGCGGCAGGCCAATGCCGGGAAACGGGTCGGTCGGTATCATCGTAGCCGATCCTTTGTGCGCCGGGGCCGGTGCATTCGGTGTCTCCTGTGCATTTCGAACGACACGCCCCCGAATTCTCCATCGATACTAACGAAAAGAAAGCGCTTGCGGAAAGCCATCAATCGAGCACCGGACCAGGACGTTCACATTTTTTGACCGGTGACCAGGGGCATATTCAGCATGGCGCCTATGCAGAGCGCGTGCTTTAAATTACCACTCACCAACCGGTAGCCTTTCCGACACACGATCAAGCGGAGCGAACGTGACGTCCCACAGCGACACATCCGGTGCGCGCGCGAGCGCGATCGACGGGCCTTACGCCCTGTTCCGTCTCGCCGTGTCGATCCTGTTGGCCACCATGGGCAGCATCGGCATGTGGGCGGTGGTGGTTGTCATGCCCGCGGTACAGGCCGAGTTCGGCGTCGACCGGGCGGACGCATCGCTGCCCTATACCCTGACAATGGTCGGCTTCGCGATCGGCAACGCCATCGTCGGCCGGTTCGTCGACCGGTATGGCATCACCCTGCCGATCATCGTTGCCGCGACCACGCTCGCGCTCGGGTTCATTCTGGCAGCGATGTCGACCGCAATCTGGCAGATTGCGGCGATCCAGGGCCTGCTGATCGGCATCGGCACCTCGGCCAGTTTCGGCCCGCTGATCGCCGACGTATCGCATTGGTTCAGCCGGCGGCGCGGCATCGCCGTCGCCGCAACCGCCAGCGGCAACTATCTCGCCGGCGCCATTTGGCCCACCCTGATCGAAGGTTTCATCCGCACCGAGGGCTGGCGCACGACCTATATGGGTATCGGCGTCCTCTGCGTTTGCGTAATGGTGCCGTTGGCTTTGTGCCTGCGCCGGCCGCCGCCGCAGGATCATCCGGTCCGGGCGGACGGCACCGTCGGGCCGCAGCCCGGCCGCAGTATCGATATCTCGCCGCGGCTGCTGCAGATCATGCTGGCGATCGCCGGAATCGGCTGCTGCGTCGCCATGTCGATGCCGCAGGTCCATATCGTCGCTTATTGCGTCGACCTCGGCTACGGCGTCGCGCGCGGCGCGGAAATGCTCTCACTGATGCTGGCCGGCGGCGTGGTCAGCCGGCTCGTCTTCGGACTGCTTGCCGATTACATGGGCGGCATCCGCACCCTGCTGTTGGGATCGATCCTGCAGGCGATCGCCCTCTGCTTATACCTGCCGTTCGACGGCCTGACCTCGCTCTACGTCGTCTCTTTGATCTTCGGTCTTTCGCAGGGTGGCATCGTACCGAGCTATGCGATCATCGTGCGCGAATACCTGCCCGCCCGCGAGGCGGGGCAGCGCGTCGGCACCGTCATGATGATGACGATCATGGGCATGGCGTTGGGCGGCTGGCTGTCGGGCTGGATCTATGACGCGACCGGATCGTACCAAGCGGCGCTGATCAACGGCATCGCCTTCAACATGGTCAACATCACGATCATGCTGTTGCTGCTGTGGCGCACGACCCGCGGGCCGCGCGCGGCGATGGCTTAGTCAACAATCACCGCAACATCCGTCATTCCCGAGAAAGCGGGAATGACATCATGCGGTCAGCTACACGCCTTCGATCTTGAAGGAGATGCGGTCCAGGTCGGCCAGCAATTTGTTGGTTGCGTCGTCGGGCAGGTTCATCAGCGGCGGGCGAACATTCTTCCACACGCCGTCGCCCGCGAAATGCGCAATCGCCGCCTTCATCGCCGGGATCATCGGGAAGCCTTCGAACACGCCGCGCACCGTATCGAGCCGCGCCTGCTGGTCGTCGGCATCGTCGTTCTGCCATGTCTCGTAAAGTGTGTGGATCGCGCCCGGGTTGATGTTCGCCGTCGCCGAGATGCAGCCGACGCCGCCGTTCCGCATGTTCTGCAGCAGGAAGGTTTCGCTGCCCGCGAACACGCCGAAGCCGGGGAAATTGTCGAGCATCGCCTTGGTGTTGCTCCAATCGCCGGAGCTGTCCTTGATGCCGACCACCGTGTCGGGGAAGTCCTTCACCAGCTTCTCGATCAGCGTCAGCGTGATCGGCACGTTCGAGACCTGCGGGATGTGATAGAGGTAGATCTTGAGCTTGTCGTCGCCGACCCGCTGAATAACCTCCGCGTAGCTGCGATAGAGCGCGTCGTCATCCGCGCCCTTGTAATAGAAGGGCGGCAGCATCAGGACGCCGCCACAGCCGAGTTCGACCGCGCGTTTCGACAGCTCGATCGAATCGGTGAGCGCGCAGCAGCCGGTGCCCGGCATCAATTCCGCGGCGTTGATCCCGCCTTCGACCAGCGCCTCCATCAGCATGATGCGCTCGGCGGTCGACATGGAGTTGCCTTCGCTGTTGGTGCCGAAGATGGCGAGGCCGCAGTTGTTCGACTGCAGCCATTGGCACTGCTTCAGCAGGCGCGCCGCGTCCGGCTTGAGATCGTCATCGAAAGGGGTCACGACGGGCGTCAAAACCCCGGACATTGTCGCTGTTGCCGTCATTACGCGTATCCTCGGTCCAAAATCACAGTCAGAATTGCTGGAATCGCAGGCCGTTCGCGGCCCGCGCGGCGCTAAGATAGCATCCGGATTTCGGCGGGGCGATTAACTTTTTGTACGGGCGACACGGCGCATTCGGGTAAGGGAACCGGAGGCGGCAACAGCGTATCAGGCCGCCTTAGCGTCTTCCAGGATCATGTCCGCCCCCTTTTCGGCGATCATGATGGTAGGCGCGTTGGTGTTGCCCGTGGTCAGCGTCGGCATGATCGACGCATCGATCACCCGCAAACCCTGAACCCCGTGGACCCGCAGCCGGTCATCGACCACCGCCATAGGGTCGTCGCCCATCTTGCACGTGCCGACCGGGTGATACAGCGTGTTGCCCTTGTGGCGGGTGTATTCGCGGACCGTCTCCACCGAGTTCACGTCCGGCCCCGGCGCGAGTTCGCCCCTGCTGACCTCGGCCAGCGCCGGGGCGGCGAAGATGCTGCGGCATTTCTCCAGCCCCGCATGCAGGACATGGGCGTCGCTTTCCGCCGACAGATAGTTCGGCCGGATCGCCGGCGCCTGCAGCGGATCGGCGCTCGCCGCCATAATCGTGCCCCGGCTCTCGGGCCGGACGGGGCAAACCGCGATGGTCATGCCCGGCTCCTTGTCGAAGGACTTGATCTCGACCGCGTCGTAGCTCGCCGGCGTGAACAAAAGCTGCAGGTCCGGGCTGCTCAACCCCTCGCGGCTGCGGGTGAACACCATCGCGGCGGTGACGCCGAAGGTCAGCGCGCCATTCCCGACCAGAAAGTACCGGAATACTTCCGGTATAACGCGCGGCGCGCGCGCCAACTCGTTGATCGAGACCAGGCCTTCGACCCGGTGTGAGATGCGGACCACGTAGTGATCCTGCAGGTTGGCGCCGACGCCCGGCAGGTCTTGGCGCACCGGCACGCCGATCGATTGCAGATGCGCCGCCGGGCCGATCCCGGACAGGTGCAGCAGATGCGGCGAGTTTACCGCTCCGCCCGAAACGATGACCTCGCGGTCCGCGCGCACTTCTTTGTCGACACCGCCCTGCCGGTAGGTCGCGCCGACGCAGCGGCTCCCGTCGAACAGCAGCCCCGTGCCGACGGCCTCGGTCACGACCTCCAGGTTCTCGCGCGACCGCGCCTCGGCGAGGAAGCTGCGCGCGGTCGAGGCCCGGAACCGCTTGTTCCGCGTCATCTGCGAATAGGCGACGCCTTCCTGCTGCGCGCCGTTGTAGTCGGGTGACAGCGGAAATCCTGCCTGCTGCGCCGCCTCGACGAACTTATGGGTGAGTGGCAGGATCGTGCGGTAGTTCTCGACCGCCAGCACGCCGCCCTTGCTGC
This sequence comes from Alphaproteobacteria bacterium, assembly GCA_965228425.1. Classification (GTDB taxonomy): domain Bacteria; phylum Pseudomonadota; class Alphaproteobacteria; order UBA8366; family UBA8366; genus JAJFJD01. The sequence continues at coordinate 4,822,490 of OZ245815.1, forward strand.
GGAAGTCCGGGTCGCCGTCGCCGCGAAAATCCTCCGACTTCTTGAAGTAGGGCAGCACGTCATCATAGGCCCAGCCGCGGCAGCCGCGCTGCGCCCAACCGTCGTAATCCGCGGGGTTGCCGCGCACATAGAGCATGCCGTTGATCGAACTCGAGCCGCCGAGTGTCTTACCGCGCGGCCAGTTGACCCGCCGGTCGGCGGTGCCTTCCTCGGGTTCGGACGTGTAGTTCCAGTTGATCACCGGATGCGTCATCAAGGTGCGTACCCCGGCCGGGATATGGATCATCGGGTTGCGGTCGGGCGGCCCCGCCTCCAACAGCACGACCCGCGCGCCGTCCGCGCTCAACCGGTTCGCCAGCACACACCCCGCCGACCCGGCCCCCACGATCACATAATCCGCCTGCATTCTTGGTTCCCGCCCGCGACTGTTTCTTCTTGCAGGAAGATTAGCGTGTTCATGCAGGGCTGTCGCGACCGCCACCGGGCCTCTTGCGAAACCGCAATCTACGATGGACTATCGAATGTGCCGCCGTTCGCGCGGTGGTTCTAACCCTGGAAATGCCATGCCCCTCACCGTCGACTGCTTCTACTCTCTTTCCTCGCCCTGGGCGTATTTCGCCGGGCCGCGCATCGTCGAGATCGCGCGCCGTCATCATGCGCGGGTCATCCTCAAGCCGTATGATTTCCAGGAGGTCGCGCCGAAGACCGGGGGCATCCCGATCCTGACCCGGCCACAGCCGCGCCAGGACTATCACCGCGTCGAACTGGCGCGGTGGAGCAAGCATCTCGGCATGCCGTTGAACCTTAAGCCGCGCTTCTACCCGCCGAAGGACAACAAGACGCCGGGCCACACGGTGATCGCCGCCCAACAGTTGGGCCTCGACGCGCTGCGCCTGTCGCACGCGATCCTGCGCGCCATCTGGTGGGAGGAGCGCAACGTCGCGCTACCGGAAACCCGGAAGGCGATCGCCGACGAGAACGGCATGGACGGTGCGGAACTGATCGCGATCGAACGCAGCGACCCGGTCGTCGCGGAATACCGCCGCAACACCGACGAGGTCGAGGAACTCGGCGTTTTCGGCGCGCCTACCTATGTCTTCGAGGGCGAGTTGTTCTGGGGCCAGGACCGGCTGGATTTCCTCGACCGCGCGCTGGCGAACGCCTCGCGCGACTAACCCCTAGAAAAACGCCAGCGCCCGCATCTCAATGCTTTGCCTGATGGCGGCGTCGGGCGGGCTGGTCGGGTCGTCGAAGGCGCTGTGCGCGGTGAAGCGCACGCCGGCATCCGCGTCCGTATCGAACACCTTGAAGACGATCGCCTCGTCCCGGGTCATCAGCGGGAAGTAGAACCAGCGGTGATCCGGATGGTAGGCGATGTGATAGGTCTCCGCCGTGCGGTCGCGGTAGCGCCGCTGATTGCGGATGAAACCGACCTCGGGGATCGTGCGCCCGTCGCACATCGCCAGCGGCTCGGACTCGACGCGCGGCGCGATCGACCGCCAGACCTGGATGATCGCGAAACGGCGGCTCAACGCGTCTTCCGCTTCGTCCGGCGGCAGAAAATCGCGCACCCGCTGCGGGGCCGAGGTCTCGGTATAGTCGTTGTGGACGTAGCGGACCGTGTCGCGCACCCAGCCTTCCGCATGTTGGCCGGTGTCGGGCGTGCGGACCGTGTGGTCGAACACCAGGACGCGGCGCGCGCCGCTCTCCGCTTTAATTAGCGTTTCGATCTCCGGGTAATAGACGCGCTTGATCTCGTCCTCGTCGAGGAAACTCTGCACTTTCGTCGGGTGCGGCACGAGTCGGAACCCGTGCGACGGCAAGGTGAAGTCTTCGTCCGCGGTGCGGCCGTTCCGGATGCGGACACGGCGCGGTTCATAGGTCGCGCGATGCGCCTTGTGTTCCTCTTCCGGCCAATCCACATAGCGTACCGGCGGAATGCCGTCGTCCACGATGTAGTGCAAGTCGGCCTCGACATAATCGGCGTCGAAGGCTAAATCCGCTGCGTCGCTCATCGGTCCCATCCGTTCAATACACGTGTCCTTACTAATATGCACCGCGCGCGTCGATCGGCCAGATGTCGATCAGGTCGTCGCCGCGCACCACATGCACATGGTCGTAGAGGTTGAGTGTCGGGTCGCAATGCGGCACGTAGCATTCGATGCCGTGGCCGGGCACCAGTTCGCCGCCACCCGCCGCGATATCGATCCGGCCGTGCTCATCGCTCCACAGCGCACAGGTCGCCGCCGTGCCGTCGGCCAAGCCCCGAACGATCTGCGGCGCGGCGGACTTGCCGAGAAAATGCTTGTAGCCCCCATCCGCCGTCGCCTGGTCCGGCAGGGACCGGCTGACCACCGACACCGCCACGAAGAGCGACGGCTCGAACGGCCGGTCGTTGTCCTCGGTCAGGGGTATCGCGTCATACTCGGCATCCATGAAGATGTAGCTGCCGAACTGCGCCTCGGTGATGCCGCCGGCCTGCGGCTCCATGAAACACGTGCCCGTGCTGCCGCCGGAAACGGTGGTGATCTCGACACCCTGCGCCGCCAATCCATCGATCACGTCGCGAATCTTCGCTGCGGCGGATGCCGCGCCGCTGCGCCGGGCCGCGTGATCCGGCTCATGCGACAGATGCCCGGCATAGGCCTGCATCCCCCGAAGATCGAAGGCCGGGTCCGCCGCGAGGAACTTCCCGAGATCGATCGCATCCGCGACCTCGGTCACGCCGGTGCGCGCGCGCCCTAGGTCCAAGTCCAGCATCACCGGCAATTGGACGCCGACGGCCTGTGCCATCGCCGCCAACGCCTTCGCGCCAGCCGGGTTATCCACCACGGTGGTAACATCCGCGTCGGCGGCGAGCCGGACGAAGCGGTGCATCTTGGCCGCGGTGCTGAGCGGCGAGGTGATCAGGATGCCGGGGATGCCGGCCCCGGCGAAGATTTCGGCCTCGCCGATATTCACGACGCACAGCCCGACCGCACCGGCGGCGACCTGTCGACGCGCAATCTCCACGCATTTATGCGCCTTGCCGTGCGGCCGCAACGCGATGCCCATGTCCGAACAATGCGCCGCCATGCGCGCGACGTTGCGCTCGAAGGCGTCGATATCCAGGATCAGGCAGGGCGTGGAAAGTTGATTCCGTCCGCCCGCCTGCCCGATCAGACCGGCATTGGGGCACGGGCGCGGTTGATGTTCCGGGTTGGTTGGCGGCGTCATCGCATTTTCTCCTGCCGTCGTGAATACCCCCGACGGACCGCTCTAGATCACGCCGTCCTCGGCGAGCTTGGCCAGTTCGGCATCGCTCTTGTTCAGCAGACCGCCATAGATTTCCGCGTTGTGCTGGCCCAGCGGCGGGCCAGCATGCGCGACGCGGCCCGGGGTCGCGGCGAGTTTCGGAAAGATCCCCGGCATCGTGATCTCGCCTTCGTCGTCATCCGCCACGGTGATCACGTTGTCGCGGGCTTCGTAATGCGGGTCGGCGGCGATGTCGGCCGCGGTGTAGATCCCGCCGAAGGGAACATTGGCGGGGACCAGGCGTTCCTCGACCTCGGCGAAATCGTGCTTTGCGATCCAATCGGCCAGCAATTGTTCCAGCTCGTCCGCACGCTCGATCCGGGCGCGGCTGCGGGCGTAGCGCTCGTCCTCGATCAGTTCGGGCCGGCCGATTGCTTCGGCGAGACGCGCCCAGACCTTGTCGCCCCCCGCCGCGATCTGGACATAGCGCCCATCTTTCGTCTCGAAGGTGCCGGCGGGCGAGAAGGTCGGGTTGCGGTTGCCGATGCGCTCGCGCACCTCGCCGGTCTTGGCGTGGTTGGTCATCATGCTCGCAGTGATGCGGAAGGTCGGCTCGTACAGCGCGAGGTCGATCATCTGCCCCTCGCCGCCGTCCGGCTGGGCGTCCCGCTGATACAGCGCGAACATCGCCGCCATCGCACCGAAGGCGCCGGTGTTGTAATCCGCCGTCGGGAAGGCCGGGCGGACGGGGAAGCGGTCGGGAAAACCCGTCGGGTACATGTAACCGGAGAAGCCGAGCGCGATCCGGTCATAGCCGGCGCGTTTGGAATACGGCCCGACCTGGCCGTAGCCGGAGACGCGCACCATGATCAGCTTGGGATTGATCGCATGCAGGTCTTCCCAGCCCACGTTCCAGCGCTCCAGCGTGCCGGGAGTGAAATTCTCGAACACCACGTCCGCATCGCGGACCAGCTCCTTCAGGATTTCCTGCCCCGCCTCGACCCGCAGGTTGAGGGTGATCGACTTCTTGTTGCGGCCTTCGACCATCCAATTGGTCGACCGGTTGGCCTTGCCGTCCACCGGCGTGCCGCGCAGCGCGTCGCCGATACCCGGCTGCTCCACCTTGATCACCTCGGCGCCGAAATCGCCGAGCATGGTGGCGCCGAACGGCCCCGCGATGAGCTGTCCGATATCGAGAACCCGAATTCCAGCCAGGGGGAGCGCAGCACTCATGTCGTTTGTCTCTTTACGTTAAATACGCTTACAGCGATGGGGAAGCCCGCCGCATGCCCGGCCGGGCGCGCGGCAGGTTCATGACGTAACGCACGCCGCTATTCCGCGGCGTCGACCTTCAAGCCGTCTTCGGCGCGCCGCGCCTTGGCGACTTCCTTGACCTTGTCGAAATCGGCCTTGCGCTGCGCGATCTCTTCGTCGGAAAGCTGGCTGATGTTGCTGAAATCCAGCTTCCAGTCGGGATTGTCGCTCCAGCGTAGCGGCGACTGCACCGTGGTCCGCGGCCCCGGCGCCGTTTCCAGCACCGTCAGGGCGAGTTCCATCGTGTAGGCCTGTGACTCAACGTCGTTCGGCCTTCCGGCAGCGTTGCCCAAAGGAAAGTCGGAGAACAGGAACCGCGGCACGCCCGCGTGTTCGACGATGTCCTTGGCGCATCCCATGACGATGGTCGGGATGCCGTTCGCTTCGAGATGCCGTGCGACCAGACTCACGGTCTGGTGACACACCGGTCAATTGGCGACAATGACCGCGACGTCAGCCTCGTCCTCGCGCACCCGCGCCAGGATATCGACGCAATCCTGCTCGATCGTCGTCTTCTGGCTGCGGTTTGTCGGCGCGCCATGGAAGCGGGGTGCGACCTCGCCGATCCGCCCTTCCGACGCCAGCCGCCGAAGCTGCTGGAGCGGAAACCACGTTTTCATGTCCTCGGCCGTGGTGTGCTTGCGGTCGATCCCGATATGGGACACCCGCAGGTCCGGATCCGTATCGGTGCTGTCCGAGTAGACGCGGTAGAATTTCGCGGCGGCGTTATAAGGCGCGCCCGGTCCCTGATCGCCTTTGTCGGGCTGGTACGGGGCGGCGGTCGTGATCAGCGCGACCCGGCTGTCCGACAGCGGCCGTTGCAACGGCGTGAACGGCACATCGGCATATTGCGCCCAGCGATACGGCTTGCCATATCCAAGCGTCTGATAATAGGTACTTATTCGATCGCGGTATCGGATCGGCTCGTCATGAGCGACGGCGAACTCCAATCCATCCATATGGTCAGTCATGCGAAAACCCTTTGGTTAGACGCCTGATTTGTATCATGAAAGCGAACGACGCCCAAACAACCACAGGGCGCGAAAACCGGCGTGAAACCCACCAAAGCTGCAAGGTCAGGGTTGGAACCGAAGGCGTCGGACGGCGGCGCGACTGCGGGTCTGCGTGTCCTCGGAATCGGCGGCCAGGGCGACGATGCCGCGATCCGGCGGGTCCTCGCCGAAGGCGGCGCGATAGTCGGCCACCAGGTCGCGGCCTTCCGAAAACCAGACGCCGGTGCGGGTATCGCTGTTGCGCAGCACGATCATCCAGCTGCCGTCGCCGACATGCGGATTCGGCTGTGCGTCACCGGTTTTGCCCCGCCCGCCCCAGACATAGGTCAACAACCGGCCATGCACCGGCAACCCAACCCACAATTCGATGAAATCCGCCCGCAGGCGTTCGAGAAAATTCAGTTGATCGCGCGGCTTCATGAACCAGACATGCAGGGCCAGCGGACGGTCGTCCCCGCCCTTCACGGTGATATCGGTCGGCGGCATGATCTTGTCGACGCGCCAATCCCAAGTGAGGCGTGATTTTTGTGCGTCGCGTTCATCGACCTTCTTCCAGATCAGGGCGGTGCTGTTGTCGGTTCGCGCCTCGATCGCCCCGTCGGGCCGAAGCCGGAACCGCGCCGGCGTCCACCGGTCATCGCTGAAGAGCGTCCAACCCGCTTTCCGCAGGGAATCATCGATGGCCGCCGGGTCCGCCGCGGCAACGCCGGCCCCGACGAGAAGCCAGAGCGCGAGCAAGCCCGGCACCCGGATCGCCCCGACCACACGGCGCAAGCCCCTCACCACCGCTCAGTCCCCGTTGAGGCCCCAGTCATACTCATAGCCGTCGATATCGGTACGTCCCGTCAATGCAGCCTTTAAGTCCGCGTCCGCATAAGTCTTGAGGTGCGACAGCACCGATGCCTTGCTGCCCCCGAAATCATCCCGGAACCAGGCGAAGATGCTGGAGACGATCAACTCGCCGTTCTCGACGCGCACGCCGCGCGCGTTATTGATGTAGCGCCGAGCCGCGTCGTCGAGCCGGTTTTCCAGCCCGGCGGCGCGATACGCGCTGCCTTCGAGATTGGGACAGCCGATCGACGCGCAGTTAATGACGTAATGCGTTCGCGGGTCGTCCCACAACGGGCGCAGAATGCGGCTTTCGATATCGTTCAGGCTCAGCGCCTGCCCTTCCACCGTGACCAGCTTCCGGTCCCAGGGGCCGGGCGAGAAAAAGCCGTCGTTGATATCCCGGATGGACGCGACCGGGTATTCGTCCAACACGGTGCGGATCGTGACCGCGTTATAGAGATTGACCCAATAGGCGAATTGCTCGGCGCGGCGATAGTTGCTGATCCGGATGCGTTCGAGGGTGCCGATATAGTTCGCCAACGCCGCCCGGTCCGCTGGCGTGACCTTGCGATAGGCGACACGGTTCAACCCCGTCGGGTCGGTCCGCACATAACGGAAAAGAAATTGATCCCACGCCGCATGATCGATGGTCTGGGTCGCCGCCTCGTTGTGGGCGGCCCAGCGCGGCAGCGGGTCCGCCGCCGGCACGAACTTGGCCTCGATCTCGGCCCGGGAGCACCCGGCGATCGCGGTGGCGGCAACGACAAGCGCGACCAACGCGGCGCGATTACGTCTCAAAATTCTCATCGATTTTCCTTCTCGACCGAACGGAAAACGAAGAAACCTCAACCGGCACCTCCAAATCCAATCGCAATGAATCACATTCCCGGCATAAGCGGTTCTCAGCGCTTCGCGATCCGCATATATCAGCGGTCCACGATGGTTGGCTTCAAATCTGGAATGATTAAAGGGCGGCGAAGCGGGAATTCAATGATGCAGCACGGCTCCTCACGCAAATGCAAAGGAAAGTCATGACCTGGCGCGAGACGATCCAGCCGGTGTGGTCCCTGGCCCGGGGCCGGCCCCTGATGGCGGTGTTCGAAATCTGCCTACGCTGCAATTCGCGCTGCGGCTATTGCGACCTGCCGCTGAACGAGGGTCGCTACGAGATAACGCGCGAGGAAATCCGCGGGATATTCACCGACCTCTACCGCGACGGGCTGCGCTATCTGTTCGTGCAGGGCGGCGAGCCGCTGGTCCGCCGCGATACGCTGGACGTGCTGGAGGACCTAGCGGACATCGGCTTCGGACTCTGCCTCGTCACCAACGGCACGAAACTGACCCCCGCCGTCGTCGACCGCCTCGCCGCCGTCGGGGCCTCGGTATCGGTCAGCCTGGACACCCTGGACCGGGACATCTACCGGTTGATCCGCGGCGCGGACCAGCTGCACCGCGTGCTGAACGGCATCGCGGCCCTGGAAGACTACCCCCACCCGAAATTCATCGCCTGCATCGTCTCGGACAAGAACCGCGCAGATGTCGAGGCGGTCTGCGCCTTCGCACGAGACAACGGGTTCGCCCCCATTCTCGGTGCGTATCATTGGGACGTGGGCAAATACGGCAAGAACGAAGACACCCTGACCTTCTCGCGCGAACAGGCGGCGCGGACCTTCGACGCAATGCTCGAAGGCGATCTGCTGCCGCCGGGCTACTATCGCGGTTTCGCGCGCGACAATGCGGACTGGCTGCGCGGCAAGAAGCTCGGCCGCTGCGACGCCGGCCGGTACAGCATCGTCATCGACGCCTCGGGCAATGTCGCTCCCTGCCTCGCCATGCCACACGCGGGAAACCTACGGGAGTCCAGCCTGACCGATATCCTCAGCGCGTTCGACCGCCCCGCGATCGACGCCTGTTCGAAGGCGTCCTCCTGCAACCTGCTCTGCGGTCGCTTAGTCGGCCGCAATCTGCGCCACCCGTTCACCGCGCTCGCGACACCGATGAAGGTAGCGCCCCATGCCTGACGGTTCGAATTTTCCGCTGACGGAGACGAGACCAAAGGTGATCGAAGAGATCGACACTACCGCCCTGGCGCGAACCTGGCGGCAGGATTTCGGCATCGATATCGGACCGATTTTCGACGGCATCCCCACGCTTCGCCTGTGCCGGGACCACATGACACGGCGGGTTTACTTCGATCCGCCCATTGCCGGATCGCCGGACTTCTACGCTCAGCTGCGCCGCTTCGACTGGTATCATCCCGGGGACAAAGCGGAACACTGCCTGGCCGGCGCAGTCATCGGACCGGAAGATCGCGTTCTCGACATCGGCGCGGGGGACGGCGCCTTCGCGGACTATGTAAACGGTGCAGCCTACGACGGTCTCGAATTCGACCCGGCGAGCGCCCGGAACGCACGCAACCTCGGGCGAAACGTTACCCACCGGCCGTTACGGGACGTAGCGGCGGAAATCACCGCCGGTGTGCGCCCATTCTACACCGTGGTCACCGCGTTCCAGGTCCTCGAGCATATGCCGGACCCGGATGATTTCGTCGCGGATGCGCTGCGATGCCTGGCGCCGGCCGGCCGTCTGATCCTCGGCGTGCCCGACACGGATACCTACGTGTCGGCGTTGCCGGATTTCGCGCTCAACGCGCCGCCGCATCACCTGACTTGGTGGAACGCGGAGTCCCTGACCGCCCTGCTGCAGGAGCACGGCATTCGGCACCTGACCTTCCAGTCGACACCGGTCGAACATTGGGAAAGGCGGCTGTGGTGGATGGCGCAGGTCGCGAACCGCTTCCGGCGGCCCGGCACACCGCATTTCGGGCGGACCTGTCGGCCCGTAAAGATTTTCGCCTGGCTGGCCGCCGGACTCCTGCAGAGATTCGATCCGCCCGCCGATACCCGGGGCGCCACACTGGTCGTAACCGCGCGTAAGCCCGTCACTGCCTAGAGCGTCCACGCCTATCTTGGCGGCGTATACGGGTCTGGCGTGCCGGGCGGGACCGGCGGGAATTCCTTCAGGCTTTGGCGGAACTCGTGCACCATGCGCATGGTGACGCTGCGGACCCAATTATTGTCCATCATCACGTTGGTCTCTTCCTTGGGATCCTGGATCAGATTGAAGAGATAGGGTGCCTCCAGCTTGATCGTGCCGTCGTTCACCTCCGGCTCCCAGACCAGATGCAATTTCCATTCGCGCCATTTCACGGCGCGCAGTTCATCCTTGATGTAGAAAACGAAACCTTCACGGTTCGACTTCTCCTGATTGCCCATGAAGAAATCGAGCTGATCGACGCCATCGATCGGCCGGTCAGTCGGCACGTCCGCGCCGATGATCCGGTGGATCGTCGGGAACAGGTCGGCGATATGGACGACTTCGTCGGTGATCCCGCCCTCGGCAATCTTGCCCGGCCACCGGATCATGAACGGCACGCGCAGGCTGCCCTCCATGGCCGTGTGGTAGGTGCTGCGCCAAAACCCGGCGGTGCCGCGCCAGGGCGTGCGGAACTCCGGCCCATTATCCGACCCGAAAATCAGGATCGTATCGTCGGCGATGCCGAGTTCGTCGATCGCGTCCACGACCTGACCGACCCGATGGTCCATCTCGGCCAACGAATCCGCCATCTCCCCGTGTTCCGTCGCGCCGATGAAATCGGGATGCGGCAAGTTAGGAAAGTGCATCTGCGTGATCGGCACATAGGCGAAGAAGGGCGTGCCCGCCTTGCTCTGCTCGGTCATGAAATCGATGGTCTTGTCGATCAACTCGCCATCGATGGTGCGCCGGGTATCTTCGTCGAATAGTTTGACGTTCGAGGATTTGCCACCCTTCTTGCCCTCCATGATGTAGGGCAGGCCCACGATATCCGGGTCATAGGTGCGGCTCGACGTAAACATCGACTCGTTGCTGGTGCGCGGCAGTCCGTACCAGTCGTCGAAGCCGCGGTCGTTCGGCAGCCGGCCTTCGATATCGCCGAGATGCCATTTGCCATAATGCGCGGTCGCGTAGCCGTTCGCGGACAACACCTCGGGCAGCAGCACTTCCCACTTGGTCAGCCCTTGCGGCAGACCCGCTGGAACCGACTGAAAAGCGCCGGTGCGGATCGCTTGCCGTCCCGTCATCAGGGCCGAGCGTGTTGGCACGCAATCGCTCTCCACGTTGAAGTTCAGGAACTTCAGCCCCTGCGTCGCCAAATCGTCGATGCGCGGTGTCGGCGCGCCCCGCAATACGCCGCCGCCATAACAGCCGAGTTCACCCCAGCCCAGATTGTCGGCAAGAATCAAAACAATATTCGGGCGGTCGTCGGCCATGGTTCTTCCTCGTCAAGAATGTGGAGTCGGTCGGAGAGGGCAATAGCGTATCGTGCGAATGCGCGGGAGACCAGCGCCGAGCGGCCGGCTACGCACACCCCGGTGTCGAGGCCGAAATCAATAGCCGGATAAAACGTCGAATTTCAGTCGATGCCGGGGAAGACAATCGACCCGGGTGGGGTTTTTACCACTCGATCTGATCAACGCCGGTAAAGATCAATTCGGAACCGTCGTCGAATTGGATCACGCCGGAGGCATCCTCCGACAGGTCAAGAACACCGGCACCCGATGCCTCGATATGACTGTCATCATCAAGCTGCAGCGACCAGCCTTTAAATGGTGAAGAATTCGACGGCGTTCCACCTTCAAGGCTGATCGTGTCGGTCCAGCCGGAACCGCCCGAAAATTGGTCGCTGCCGTCACCCGCACCGAATATGTATAGATCATCGCCGGCGCCGCCGATGGCGATGTCGTTTCCGGAACCGCCATCCATCACGTCGTCACCGGCACCGCCAACAAGTCTATCCTCTCCGGTGCCTCCGGAAAGATCATCATCGCCTTGGCCACCGCGTAGGTGATCGTCGCCGGCGCCGCCGATCAAATGGTCATCGCCGGACCCACCGTGAAGGCGATCGTTCCCATCACCACCGCGCAGGACGTCATCGCCGGACCCGCCGCTCAATCTATCGTTTCCGTCACCGCCTACCAAACGGTCGTCGCCTGCGCCGCCGTGAAGACGATCATTCCCGTCGCCACCGCGCAGGACGTCGTCACCGGACCCGCCGCTCAATCTGTCGTTTCCGTCGCCGCCTACCAAACGGTCGTCGCCAGCGCCGCCGTGAAGACGATCATTCCCGGAGCCACCGCGCAGGACGTCGTCGCCGGACCCGCCGCTTAATCTATCGTTTCCGTCACCGCCTACCAAACGGTCGTCGCCAGCGCCGCCGTGAAGACGATCGTTCCCATCACCACCGCGCAGGACGTCGTCACCGGCGCCGCCGCTCAATCTATCGTTTCCGTCACCGCCTACCAAACGGTCGTCACCGGACCCGCCGCTTAATCTGTCGTTTCCGTCGCCGCCTACCAATCGGTCGTCGCCAGCGCCGCCGTGAAGACGATCATTCCCGGCGCCACCGCGCAGGACGTCGTCGCCACGGCCACCGCTCAAACGGTCGTTCCCAGCACCACCGCGCAATACATCATCGCCCGCTCCGCCATGCAGCCGATCGTTACCAGCGCCACCACGCAAAACATCATCGCCCGCGCCACCATGCAGACGGTCGTTCCCGGCACCGCCGCGCAAGATGTCGTCGCCGGACCCGCCACTCAAACGGTCATTCCCGGATCCGCCAACGAGGCGATCGTCGCCAGAACCGCCGTGCAAACGGTCGTTCCCGGCACCGCCACGCAAGATGTCGTCACCGGACCCGCCACTCAAACGGTCATTCCCAGACCCACCAACAAGGCGGTCATCGCCGGCACCACCGTGCAGACGATCGTTACCAGCGCCACCACGCAAAACATCATCGCCAGCGCCGCCGTGAAGACGATCATTCCCGGCGCCACCGCGCAGGACGTCGTCGCCACGGCCACCGCTCAATCTGTCGTTTCCGTCACCGCCTACCAAACGGTCGTCGCCAGCGCCGCCGTGCAGACGATCATTACCAGCGCCACCGCGCAATACATCATCGCCCGCGCCACCATGCAGACGGTCGTTCCCGGCACCGCCACGCAAGATGTCGTCGCCGGACCCGCCACTCAAACGGTCATTCCCTGAGCCACCGACAAGGCGGTCGTCACCAGCCCCACCGTGCAGACGATCGTTATCAGCGCCACCACGCAAAACATCATCGCCCGCGCCACCATGCAGACGGTCGTTCCCGGCACCGCCACGCAAGACGTCGTCACCGGACCCGCCACTCAAACGGTCATTCCCGGATCCACCAACAAGGCGGTCATCGCCGGCACCACCGTGCAGACGATCGTTACCAGCGCCACCACGCAAAACATCATCGCCCGCGCCACCATGCAGACGGTCGTTACCCGCACCACCGCGCAAGATGTCGTCGCCAGAACCGCCACTCAAACGGTCATTACCAGCGCCGCCCCGCAGGACGTCGTCTCCGCTGCCGCCATGCAGCCGGTCGTTGCCCGCACCGCCGATCAATCGGTCATCGCCCGCACCGCCCGACAGACGGTCATTCCCGGAACCGCCACGCAGGACGTCGTCGCCACGGCCACCGCTCAGGCGGTCATTCCCGGAACCGCCAACAAGGCGATCGTCACCAGCCCCACCGTGCAAGCGGTCGTTCCCATCTCCGCCCCGCAGGACATCGTCTCCGGCACCGCCGGAAAGGCGGTCATTGCCGGTATCGCCGGTCAGGTGATCGTCGCCCCCGCCGCCAATCAAAAGATCATCACCGCTCCGGCCAGCAAGGCGATCGTCAACGGCGCGGCCGTGCAGAACGTCGTCGCGCGCACCACCGTTCGGGCGATCGCGACCAGTACCGCCAATAGCGTGGTCATCCCCGCGGGCAATGTAAGACGGGTCATTACCCGTACCGTCACGCAAACCATCTTCACCGGTACCATCGTTCCGATCGTCATCAACCGTCACGCCGGAAACGGCAACCAGTTCTGTACCTTCTGCGGGGGGCCGCGCGACCACAGCATCGCGGTTATTCGCATCAATATTTCGCGCTCCGGATGATTCATGGAGCGACGATTCGTAACTCACCGCCGCAGGCTTCACCCAGGCTATCAGTCCGTTTAACTTTTCACGAAGAAACAACATCAGCGGATTCCTTCGCTCGTGCCACGCAGGGACCGAGACGTTGATTTTCTCAATAAGGAGGATGAATTAACTAATAACGCGCGCCGATACAGTGATTCACATCACGATTTAGCAACCATCGATTAACAAATCGACCATAATTACAGTTAACACGTACAATTTGTCAGACAAATAACACTCAATATTTGAGTAATACTCAAAAATTGCCGCTATGATTGTACTGCTCGCATAATTATTAATTTCGGTATTTCAATACCTTATCGCCATAACGCTGCACGCCGTGCGCCCAGCCCGCTGATAATACCGTCCATGCACCATTGTTAAATCGGACGCCGGCGCTCAGCCCTTGTTCCGGCTGAAGTCGTTTCGCCCGCACAGATCCGCGCCGCGCATCAAGTGAAGCTGGCGGAAGGTGTTGGCGGGCCGCCCGAGTTCCTCGGAATGCCGTGCCGCGATGCCGTAGTCGAACTGCGATGTCGTCGGCATGTACCGGAAGACGACGCCGGCGCGGCGGCGGTCCGACCGGTTGGCATGCGACCCGTGCGCGGTAAACACATCGAACAGGGCAAATTGCCCCGGCTCCAGAATCAGGTCACGCCCCTTCGCCTCCGCCGCATCGGCGTCGGCGAGACCGCGCTCCAGCGTCTTGCCGCCGCCGAGCGCCACCGTGTGCGGTTTCAGCGCCCGGTCCTTGTGTGAGCCGGGCAGATAGCGCATGCACCCGTTCTCCGGCGAGGCCGGGTCAAGCGCGATCCAGGCGGAACAGGTGGCGAGTGGCCGGATCGGCCAATATTCGCCGTCCTGATGCCACGGCGTTTCCTTGCCGACCCGCGCGGGTTTGCCGAACAACGACGAACACCAGTTCAGAAAATCGCCGCCGATGAGCTGCGACACGGCGTCCAGGATTCTGGGAAGCCGGACGAATTCGAGCCACCGGGCATCCTGCTCGACCAGCCCCGGAACGAAATCCGTCGATAGGTCCGGATCATCCCGCAGCATTTCGTCCATCAGGCCGCGCATGGCCGCCACCGTATCGTCGTCCAACCGAAGATTCGGAATGACCAAACCGTCCGCATGATAGGCATCGACTTCCGCTTGGCTCAGCATGCACCGTCCTCCCGCCACGTCATTGTGGCACGTCGCCCTTCACCGTCGTGCGCCACATGAGCCGGCGCTGCGGCAGGTCATAGTCGATCACCGCACGATGCTGCACGGTGCAATTGTCCCATACGACCAAATCGCCCTTGCGCCAACGGTGCCGGTAAACGAACTCCGGCCGGATAATATGGTCAGCCAACGCGTCAATCAGGGCGCGCGCATCGCCCGCATCCATTCCCGTCACACCGGTGCAATCGTCGCGCATGACATAAAGGCTCTTGCGCCCGGTATTCGGATGCCGCCGCACCATCGGATGCTCAACCGGCGGGTATTGGGCGATAGTTTCCGCACTTATCGCCCGTCCGCGCTTGCGGCCCCGGAAATCAAACACGGCGCGCAAGCCATCGATGCGATGCTGCATATCGCCGGGTAGCGCATCCCAGGCCGCCGCCGCATTTGCGAAGGCGGTATCGCCAAGCGGCAGACCGTGAAGTTCCGGCACCTCGACCGCGAATAGCATCGTCGCCCGTGCCGGGCGTTCGGCATAGCACATGTCGCTGTGCCAACGCGGACCGGCGCGCGGCGTGCCGATCGGTTGGCCGTCCTCGACGATGTTGGATATGAGATAGATTTCCGGATTGCCTTCGAGCCCGAACTTGGCGCCATTGTGATTAATCTCGACCTCACCGAAACGGGCACAGAAGGCAACCTGTTGTTCCGGCGTGATCTGTTGGTCCCGGAAAACCGCAACCCCATGCCGGTCAAAGGCTTGCTCGATGATCGCAAAGCTGTCGTCGCTCATCGGCCGCGACAAGTCGACCCCTCGGATCTCGACACCGGCCGGCGCGTCGAGCTTAATCGCCTCAACAGCCATCTTCACTCTCGCCGTCCGTCTCGCCGCCGACCGTGATGCGCCACATCAGACGCCGTTCCTCGGGCCAGCTGTAATCGAAAGTCGCGAGATGCTGGACGGCGCAGTTGTCCCAAATCAGGACATCGCCGGGCTGCCAATCGTGCTTGAAGCGAAAGCGCTCCTGCGGGATCAGCGCGGCCAGCTCGTCGATCAACGGCAGCGCCTCCGCGTCGTCCATGCCGACGATCCCCGTGCATTCGCCGGGGCTGACATACAGGCATTTTCGCCCGGTATGCGGATGGACCCGCACCAGGGGATGGGTCACTTTCGGTTGCTGCTTGCGGTTCTCGTCCTGTTGCTTATGCGTCCCGGTCTTGGCGCGGCGGCCGAACACGTCGTGCACGACGGTTAGGCCGTCGATGCGCTCTTTCATCTCGGGCGGGAGCGAATCGTAAGCCGCCGCCGCGCTTGCGAAATTCGTCGCGCCGAGAACGACGCCACTGCGCACCGGCACCTCGACCGCGTACAGCATCGTCGCCCGCGGCGGATGCTCCGTGAAGGACATGTCCGAATGCCAGACCGACCCGGCGTCCGCATGCCCGATATCCCGCCCATCCTTCTTGATGTTCGACACGAACAGGATTTCCGGATGATCAGGATGCGCGAAATCGGACAGGAAGATTTTCTTGATAACGCCGAACCGGCGCGCAAAGTCGATATAGTGCGGTTCGGTCAGGTTCTGGCCACGGATGCAGAGGACCGACCGTTCGTTGAAGACGGATTCAATCTGTGCGAAAGCCGCCGCGTCCAACGGCCGGGAGAGATCGGCGCCGCGGCATTCCGCACCGATGTCGCCGTCCGCGAACGACATATCGAACTCGATCACATCGGTGGTCATGTCGGTATCCTCATCTAGAAAGGCGCATCGCCCTCGATCGTTGTGCGGTGCAGGTGGCGGATATACGACGGATCGTCGAGCCGGCTGAGGTCGGCGATATGGAGGACGCAGCGGTTATCCCAGAAGGTGAGGTCTCCGACCCGCCATTGGTGGTGGTAGGCGAATTGCGGCTGGGCGCAGTGCTCGAAAAGATCCGCCAAGATACGGCCGGACTCGGCTTCATCCATGCCCTCGATGGCGATCGTGTGCTGCGGGTTCGCGAAGACGGATTTCCGCCCCGTCTCGGGATGGGTGCGAATGATCGGATGGATGGCGGGCGGGGTCCTATCCTTTTGCGCCTGATTGAGCGGACGTTTGAACGATCGTTTCGCGTTGTTGCGCCCCGCGAGAAAAACGCCCCGTTTGCCCTCGACGGCCTCCCGCAATTCGGATGGCAAGGTTTCATACGCTTTATGCATATTGGCGAAACCGGTGTTGCCGCCGTCGTCCGGAATCTCCACACCATAGAGTGTAGTGCCCAACGCCGTTCGCTCCTTGTAGGCCAGATCCGAATGCCACATCGGGCCACCGTCAGGGAGGCCGATGTATTTTCCGTTGCTGCGCTTGGTCGATACCAAGAGCACTTCGGGAAAGCCGTCGAGCACGGCATCGTCGGCCGGATGCTGATCCAACGGCCCAAATCGCGCGGAGAAATCGATCTGTGCCTGTGGCGAAAGATTTTGATCGCGGAAAACCAGGACGTGATGGTCAAGATGGGCGCGATGGACCCGAGCAAATGCCTCGTCGTCCATCGGCACGGATAGATCGAGCCCGATCACCTCGGCGCCCAGGGCATCGGAAAGCGGGCGGATTTCGAACGTCATTGATGGTGTCCCTTAATCCGCCGCCGCGTCATTCGCCCATGGCGCGACGACCGGACCACCCTGTACCAGTACCCGGTGCAGCAGGCGCGCCTGCGTGTGGTCGACCGCCGTGCGGGCGTGCATGACCGCCTGGTTGTCCCACATGATCAGGTCGCCGGGCTGCCAATCGTCCTGTTCCCAGACGAATTTCTCCTGCGTGGCATGCGCCCACAACTTGTCGAGCAGCGCCTCGCTCTCGGCTTCGTCCAACTCGACCACATGCGACGACGGGCCGTCATACCGGCGGCCGAGATAGAGCGCGCGCTTCTTCGTAAGCGGATGAACGCGCACAATCGGATGGACCGGACCGATAACGTCCTCGCGGGTCGCGGCCTTCTCGAAGGTCACGCGCACCTTGCCCGACGTGTTGCGGCTTCGGTCATGCTTGATGTGCTTGCCCTCGATCTTCTGTTTCAGATCATCGGGCAGCGTTTCATACGCAAGGTATTGATTGCAGAACCGTGTATGTCCGCCGCCGTTCGTCGGCACCTGCACCGCATTTAGCAGGCTGCCCATCGGCGGCGTCTCCATATAGGAGTTGTCGGTATGCCAGAGCAGTTCGGCACTGCCGGACCCTTCGGTCTTGAGCTGTGGCTTCCCCTCTTTGTCCAAGTTGGAGATGTAGGTGACTCCCGGCACGTCGGCGATCCGCGCGGAATCTCCGGGCGTGTGGCCGTCCTTCATGTAGAAGCTGTGCGATCCAGGCACCATCAGCCCGCCAAACATGTTCGCGAGGTCGACCATCCGCTCCTTCTCGAGGAACTGGCCGCGCAGCAGCAACACCATATGCTCGGCCCAGATTTCCTTGAGCCGCGCAATCAACTCTTCCGATACGTCCTTGGCGAGATCAACCCCCCGCACCTCGGCGCCCAATGCCTCGCCGGTGGGGATGACGGTGATGGCGTCTATCTGATTCTCGGTCATGCGTCCCTCCATCAACAGCCGCTAGAGGGCAATTATCGCATAAGTCGTGGGACCGCATGAAATCGAACCGGTTTGCGCTGTCCGGAGATTCGGATTTTAGTAACGGGTACAGCGAAAAACCTCATAAACCGGAGGCCGCACATGCCGCGCCGCACGATCAAAAAGACCCGCTATTTCGAAGACCTCAAACTCGGCGAAGCCTGGGAAGCGCCGTCACGGACGCATACGGAATCGCTGTTCTATGCCTTCCAACTCGTCAGCGGCGACAACCGGCCGCTGCATTACGACATGGAGTATTGCAAGTCGCTGGGCATGCCCGGCCTGTTGGCCCACGGATTTCAGGTACTGGCGCAATGCGCGCCCGGCGCGTCGGACATGTCGCGCGGCGACAGCGAGATCCGGATCATCGGCATGCTGGAATGCGCGGCCAAATTCGCCAAAGGGGTCTATTCCGGCGATACGCTGTACCCGATGCTGGAAATCGTCGAACTGATCGAACAGCGCACCACCGGGGTGATGGTGCTGCGCGCGACCGTCCACAACCAACGCGACGAGCTCTGCCTCGACGGCGAGTTGCGCATGCTGGTCGCGAAGCGCATTCGCGAGGAAGCCGCGTAGGGGGTGGGGCCGCGCATGACCAATGCTGACCTGATCGGCCGTTTCCTGGCCGGCGCCTGCGACGGGACCATAGCGAGAGATGCCCGCGACGCGGCGCTCAAATGCTTGGTGGACTGGACCGGCGTCACCATCGCCGGCAGCCGCGAACCGGTCACCCGCGCCGTCGCCCGCTACGCAACATTGGACGACGCCGCCGCACCGCTCTTCGCCATCGACGCCGAGCCGGAGAAGGCCGCACTGCTCAACGGCACGGCGGCGCATGCGCTGGACTTCGACGACACCCACATCCCGACGGATTCGCATTTCAGCGCAGTTCTCTGGGCCACACTGATGGCGATGACCGATCCCAAATTCGACAACGGCGACCGGATGCTCCGCGCCTTCGTCGCCGGCTACGAAGTTGCGGCCAAGTTATCCGGCCGCCGGATGGGGTTCAGCTTGCAATTTCGCTGGTTTCATCCGTCCGGCGTGCTGGGCCGAATGGCCTCGGCCGCCGCCGCATCCGCCTTTCTCGCGCTCGATGCCGACCGGGCGGCGCATGCCGTGGCGCTCGCGATGACACAGGCGTCGGGCCTGCGCGGCACCCTCGGCAGCATGGCAAAACCGTTCCAGGTGGGACGCGCCGCAGCGGACGGAATCGTCTGCACGCATCTTGCCCGGTCCGGATTCGATGCCGCGCTCGACCTGCTGGAACCGGATGGTGGGTTCGCCCGCGCCTTCGTGCAGGACGGCAGCGCCCAGTTGGCAGCTCTGGACGGCGAGACGCTAGGCACCGACTGGGCCGTCCTGAAAACCTCCTTCAAACCCTATGCCTGCCTGCACGGCATCCATCCGTCGATCGACGCGGCGCGCGACATCGCCGGTCAAATCGATCCAGCCACGATCACCGCAATCACCGCCTACGTGGCGCCGGGCGTGAAAAAGGTCGGTCATTTTGACGACCCGAAAACACCCCTGGAAGCGAAATTCAGCGTCGCCTTCTGCGTGGCGCTGGCGCTTTCAGGCCGGGAGGCCAACGCCGCTGATTTCACGGCGGCCACCGTGAACGACCCGGCCATACGGAGGCTTACGGCCCTGGTCGACGTGCGTCCGGAAGAAGGCCGGAAGATGCTCGACTCTGCGGTGGAGGTGTCATTGGCCGACGGCCGGACCCTGCGGGGCGCGATCGACCTGTCACGCGGCCACCCCGGGAACCCGATGGATTGGATCGACCTCGGCGAGAAGTTCATGACCCTCGCCGAACCGGTGCTCGGCACCCATGCACAACCGCTGCTGAAAGCGTTGCGTGAATTCGATTCCCCCGGCGCATTGCCGGAAATCGCGCGCCTGCTGCGGTCCTAGTCGGCCGCGGTACCGCGCCGCTCTTTGGCTACGTCATTCTTGCGCGGGTCGCGCAGCCCCGTCCGGCCATGATGGCGGTCCGCCACCTTGTAGCCGAGCGCATCCTCGGCGATGACGATCTTCTGCACGTTGGCCGTCCCTTCGCCGGTAAAGAACAGATCGGCATAGGCCTTGAGCCAGGAGACACGGTATTCGACCGCGAGGCCATAGCCGCCGAAAATCTGCTGTGCCTTGTCGGCCGCCATCTTCGCGGTCTGCGACGCGTGGTACTTGGCCAGCGACGCGATCCGGTTCGACGGCAGGTCGGCATCCATGCATTGAGCAGCTTCGTAGACCAGCGCCCGGCTGGCTTCGATCGCCACCGCCATCTCGGCGATCTCGGACTGGATCATCTGGAACTTGCCGATCGGCCGGCCGCGCAACTCGCGCTCGTTCGCGTATTTCACCGCGTCCTCGAAACAGGCCCGGGCGACGCCGAGCGCCTTGGCCGCCACGGTCACCCGGCCCGGCTGCAACGCGCGCATCACGATCTTGAACCCCTCGCCTTCGTCGCCGAGGCGGTTCTCCACCGGCACCGTGAAATCGTCGAGGAAGACCGCGCAGGTGCGCAGCGCCTTCGACAGCCCGTGCATGTCGATAGGCCGGGCGTCGAAGCCGGGATATTTCTTCGGCTCGACGATGAACGCCGACACGCCCTTCGCACCCGCGTCCGGATCGGTCTTGGCCAGCAAGACGCCGACATCGGTCTCGTTCGCCATCGACGCGAAGACCTTCGATCCGTTGATGCGATAGACGTCGCCGTCGCGTTTCGCCGTCGTCTTCATCGCGCCCAGGGGGTCGGACCCGCCGTCGGGTTCGGTCAGCGACATCATGCCGATCGTTTCGCCCGCCAGGAGCGGCGGTACGTATTTCATCACCTGCTCGACCGTGCCGCCGGCATAGATGCATTGCGGGCAGGTCGAGGATTGCTGGTTGATGCAGGCGGAAAACCGCACGTCGTTGCGCGCCATTTCCTCCGAAATGACGGAAGCCGCGAGGTACCCCATGTCGGTCCCGCCGACCGATTCCGGAAAGACCGACCCGTATAGACCTGTGGCACCGGCCTTCTTCACCAAATTACGCGGAAATTCACCGCGCGCCTCGAAGTCGTCCATCACCGGATTGACCTCGGTCTCCATAAAGCGGTTCACGGTCTCGCGGATCGCGCCGATTTCCTCGGGCAAGAGGGCGTCCATATATTACCTGCTCCGTCGCACCGCCGGTTATGGGGCAGGATTGCAATTCCAACCGGGCGGTTCGTTGCCTAATATACCCCAGTCTCCACCGCGCACCGGAATCCTACCCATGCCAGCCAGCAATGTCGGCGCGGAAACGCGCTTCGTCTTCGACTATCTCGACCGCAACGCCACGGCTATCGCCTCGCTCGGCGACGCGATCTTCCGGTTCGCCGAGCCGGGCTTGCAGGAGGTCGAAACGGTAAAGTTGATGACCGGAATTTTGGAAGAGCACGGCTTCGCCGTCGAGCACGGCATCTCCGGTTTCCCGACCGCCTTCCTGGCGACATATGGCAGCGGCGAACCCGTTATCGCGATGCATACCGAATACGACGCCAATCCGGAGAACTCGCAGGTTCCCGGGATCGCGGAGAAACAAGAAATCATCCCCGGCGCGCCCGGCCATTGCGAAGGTCACAACGTCAACGCCGCGGTGATGGTCGCCGGCGCGTTGGCCGTCAAGAAGGCGATGGACAAATTCGGCATCGGCGGCACGCTCAAGGTGTTCGGCGCGCCGGCGGAAGAACTGGTGCTGGCCCGGCCGTATTTCGTGCGCGACGGCTATTTCGACGATGTCGATGCCGCCTTCCACGATCACATCTGGGGCGAGCTCGCCACCGAATACGGACAGATCCAAATCGCCGCGGTCTCGGCCGAGTTCACCTTCCACGGCGAAACCGCCCATGCTGGCTTGGCACCCTGGCGCGGCCGTGACGCGCTGGACGCCGTCGTCCTGATGGACATGGGCGTGGCGCAGTACCGCGAGCACATGGAACCGACGATGCGGGCGCATCGCGCGATCACCAACGGGGGCACGCAGCCGAACGTGATCCCGGCGGAAGCGAGCGTGTGGTGGTATTTCCGCGATCCATCGGCGGACGGAGCCCAGGCGCTGTTCGAGCAGGCCAAGAAAATCGCCGAGGGCGCGGCGCTGATGACCAAGACCACCTGGGACGTCGCCGTAAAGAGCGCCGTCTGGCCGGTGCGCGCCAACCGAACGCTGGCGGAAACCGTGCAGCGGAACATCGACATGATCGGCGCGCCGGCGTGGAGCGACGAGAACCAGGCGCTCGCCAAGGCGTTGCAGAAAGCCGCCGACGCGCCGGAGATCGGCCTGTACACCGAGCCGCGGCCGCTGACCGGCTCGGCGGAAATGATCATGGCGTCGAACGACTGCGGTGACGTCACGTGGAAAGTGCCGAGCGCGCGGTTGTGGTTTCCCGGCAACGTGCCCGGCGTGAGCTACCACCATTGGACCGGCGGCGCGGTGCTGGCGCATTCTATCGCGCATAAGGGCGCGGTGGCCGGGGCCAAGACGCTGGCAGCCTCGGTGCTCGACACCTTCATCGATCCGGAGATCGTCGAGCGCGCCAAGGACACCCATGCCGAGGAGTTGGGCGACATCACCTACCGCCCCTTGCTGCCGGCCGACCAGCAACCGCCGCTCGGCGCCAACGAAGAGTTGATGGCGCGCTTCCGGCCCCTTCTGGAGAAACAGTATTCGAAGGAGACACCGGTCTTCGAGTGATCCGGTGCGGCAGCACACACGGCCACTCAAATGTGATCGGGTCGTGTGCCCGCTTGCGGTAGAATGATCCGCAACACGGCGGCCGATACCGCCGGAACCAATAGGCTTGGAGCGACCCCCGATGGATATGAGCCAACTTCCCCAATTCGTCGTCGCAGTATTGGAGGTCCTGTCCTTCCTGTTCATCTTCGCAGTCGGGATCGGCGTGCTCTGGTTCGCCTTCACCTATATCCGCGACAAGACGCAGCGGGAAAGCACGTTGCGGCGCAACTATCCGGTCATAGCCCGCTTCCGCTATCTCTTCGAGCATCTCGGCGAGTTCTTCCGGCAATATTTCTTCGCCCTAGACCGCGAGGAAATGCCGTTCAACCGCGCCGAGCGATCCTGGGTCTACCGGGCCGCAAAGGATATCGATTCCACGGTCGCCTTCGGCTCGACCCGCGACCTGCGCCCGGCGGGAACCGTATATTTCGTGAACTGCCCCTTCCCAACGCTGGAGGAAGACGCGCGGGACCCAGCCGAGGTCGTGATCGGTCCCCATTGCAAGCATCCGTATTCGACGGCGAGCACCTTCAACATCTCGGGCATGAGCTTCGGCGCGATTTCAATTCCCGCCGTGCGCGCGCTGTCCGCCGGGGCGAAGAAAGCGGGTATCTGGCTCAATACCGGCGAAGGCGGATTGTCGCCCTACCACCTCGAAGGCGGTGCGGACATCGTCTTCCAGATCGGCACCGCGAAATTCGGCGTGCGCAAGCCCGAGGGTGGTTTCGACGAACAGAAACTCCGTGAGGTGGCCGCGCACGATCAGGTCAAGATGTTCGAGCTGAAGCTCAGCCAAGGCGCGAAGCCCGGCAAGGGCGGCATCCTTCCGGGCGCCAAGGTCACCGAGGAAATCGCGAAGATCCGCAGTATCGACGTTGGGCAGGATGCCATAAGCCCGAATCGCCACCCCGAAGTGGACAGCGACGACGATCTGATCGATATGCTGAACTACATTCGCGACGTCACCGGCAAACCTGTCGGGTTCAAAGTCGTGGTGGGCGCCTACGGTTTCTTCGAATCCATGTGCAAGCGCATCAACGAGCGCGGCCAGGAATGCGCACCCGACTTCGTCACCATCGACAGCGCGGACGGCGGCACGGGCGCGGCGCCCATGAGCCTGATCGACAACATGGGCATGCCGATCCGCGAAAGCCTGCCGCTGGTCGTGGATATCCTGAAAGCGCACGGCCTACGCGACCGGGTGAAGGTCTGCGCCAGCGGCAAGATGATCAATCCATCGGATGTCGCCTGGGCCTATTGCGCGGGCGCGGATTTCGTGAATTCGGCGCGCGGTTTCATGTTCGCCCTCGGCTGTATCCAGGCACTCCAATGCAACAAGAACACCTGCCCGACCGGGATCACGACGCACGATCCGGACTTGCAATACGGCCTGGACCCGGCCAACAAATCGGTGCGGGTGGCGAATTACGCCAAGAACATGCAGAAAGAGGTCGGCATCATCGCCCATAGCTGCGGTGTGGCGGAGCCGCGCCTGCTGAAGCGCTACCACGCACGCATCGTACTGGATAACGGCCGCAGCATCGCCATGAACGATCTGTATCCGGAGCCGGAGTTACAGCAAGCGGCGGAATAAGAATCTTCGGCGGATTGGATCGGAACGCCCGATTGGCGTTAAGGTTCGCGGGACAACCCGATTCCCGAAGAACCATTCCAACGCTTGGAGAAGCCGCCATTCCGCCGCCACCTGCCGATCCGGCCGCGCTGCTCACGCCCGCCATCGACCGGGGTCAGAAGACGCTGAACGAACCCGACGGCAAGGCGGTCTTGTCCGCCCTCGGCATCGCCGTGCCGCCCGGCAGCACGGCCGCCGATCCCGACGCCGTTGCGGAGGCCTGTTCGACGCTGGCATTTCCCGTGGCGCTCAAAGGCATCGCGCCCGCGTTGGTGCACAAGAGCGATGCGGGCGCGGTCCGGCTGAACCTCGGCTCCCCCGACGACGCGCGCGCCGCCGCGACGGAAATGCTTGAGACTGTCGGCACGCAAGGAATCGCGCTCGACGGGTTCCTGGTCGAGGAAATGGCCCCGCCGGGACATGAGGTGATCGTCGGCGGGTTCGACGATCCGCAATTCGGACCGGTCGTGATGGTCGGACTGGGCGGCGTCTTCGTCGAGATATTCGCGGACGTGGCGTTCCGCCTTTGCCCCATCGACCGCGTTGACGCCATGGACATGCTCGGTGAACTGACCGCCGCACCGATCCTCGAAGGCGCGCGGGGCGGCGTCGCTGCGTCAAAGGACGCGCTGCTCGACGTCTTGTTACGTGTCGGCGGGGCCGACGGGTTGATGATGCGCTTTCGGCACCAAATCCAGGAACTCGACATCAATCCCTTGATCGTCTCCGCCGACGGCGCGGTCGCCGCGGATGCCCACATTGCCCTGAAGACAGGAGCCGAGCGCCAATCGCAAGCCGAACGGCACGCCGAAAACGCCGAAACCATCCGTGCGCGTTTCGCGCCGCTGTTCGAACCGCAATTGATGGCCGTCATCGGTGCGTCGACCAACCGTCCAAACCGCGCCAACATCGTCATCGATCAACTGCTGACCTACGGCTTTGATCGCGAGAAGCTGATCGTCATCCACCCGACGGCGGCGGTATTGGACGGATTGAAGGCCTATCCCAGTTTCGCCGATACACCGGCGCCGGTCGATTACGCCTATGTCGCAATCCCGGGTGCGGGCGTACCCGACCTGCTGCGCCAGGCGAAAGGCCATCTAAAGTTCGCCCATGTGACGTCGAGCGGATTCACGGAAAGCGGCAACGACGCTCTGCAGCAGGACCTGATCGCGGCGGCACGGGAGTCCGGCGTACGCGTTCTGGGCCCGAACTGCAACGGCGGGCATTCGCCGCGCGGCGGCCTCACCTTCTGCTACGACGCCCTGCCAGATAAAGGGTCCGTGGGCGTCATCCTGCAAAGCGGCGGTCTCGGCGTCGACACCATCCGGCGCGGCAACCATCGCGGGCTGCGCTTCAGCGGCGTGATGACCGTCGGCAATTGCGCCGATATCGGCCCGGAGGATTTGCTGGAATTCTATCTTGCCGATCCGGACACGCGGGTGATCGGGATGTATCTGGAAGGCGCGAAGGACGGCCGGCGGATGTTCGACCTGCTGCGCAACCGCACGCCGGTCAAGCCGGTGGTGATTCTGAAAGGCGGGCGCAGCGACCTTGGCCAATCCGCCGCCGTGTCGCATACCGGCGCCCTCGCCGGGGACGACCGGGTGTGGGACGCCCTGTCGCGGCAGACCGGGACGATCCTGGCCGAGACCTTCGACGAATTCATCGACAAGCTGTTGGCGCTGCAATGCCTGACCCCGCGCCCCGGCCGGCCGACGACGGAAGCAGTGTTGTTCGGCAATGGCGGCGGCACCAGCGTGCTGGGTGTCGATACCTTCGCGCGGGCGGGAATCACCGTGGCACCCTTCCGGCAATCGACGGTGGACATGCTGGACGCACTGGCGCTCGATCCCGGCGCCACCTACACCAATCCGGTCGACGCGCCGCGTCCGGTGCTGATCTCCAACGAAGGACGCGATGCCGAAACGGTCTTGCGCACGATCTTTGAACAGGAATTACCGCAGGCGGTGGCCATGCATATCAACATGTCGGTCATCGTCAGCCAGGCCGATGACGGCGACGACTTGATGGTGAACTTTCTGGATGCCGGCGAGCGCGTCCGGCGCGATCATCCGGACAAGGCGCATTTCCTGCTTGTGCTTCGGTCCGACGGCAACCCGCGCTATGAAGAAGCCAAGGTCCGCTACCGCGCGCTCGCGCTCGACCGCGGCATCCCGACCTATGACGAACTGCCGGCGGCATCGAACGGCGTCGCCGCCATCGGCCAGCACGAACGCTATATGGCGCGCCGCGGCTAAGCGCCCGCGGCCGGACTCAGATCAGGAGGCTCCATGGACCCCGAAACCCGACTGCGCGACGCCGGCCTGACGCTGCCCGAACCCGGCAGGCCGGCCTTCGACTACGAGCCCTACACACTGCACAACGGCATCGTCTATATGGCCGGGCAACTCGCCAAGGAAGACGGCGAGATCGCCGCGTTCGGTAAGGTGGACCGCGACATCGACGAGGCGGAAGCATCGCGGCAGATGCGGATATGCGCATTGCAGGCGCTGAACTGGATGAAACACGCGGCGGGCGGCGACCTCAGTCGGGTCGAAGCCATCCTTCAGCTTCGCTGCTATGTCGCCTGCACCGAGGAATTCGACGGCATCTCGCGCATCGCCGATCACGCCTCCGGCGTTTTCACGGCCGCCTTCGGCGACGCCGGCAAACACCCCCGCAGCGTGCTCGGCATGATGCGACTGCCGCGAAACGCGCCGGTCATGATCGACCTGCAGGCGGCACTTCGCGCCCGATAGAACTGCAATGAAGGATTGGCCCGTATGACCCAGATCCGTATCGGCTTCATCGGCGACAGTATCACCCACGGGACCGGCGACGAAACCCTGCTCGGATGGCCGATGCGTGTCGGCCAGGCGGAAGTGGCGCGCGGCCACGACGTGACCATTTACAATCTCGGCATCCGCGCCGACACATCGGCCCTGATCGAACCCCGGTGGGAAGCGGAATGCCGCGCCCGGCTCAAACCGGGATTCACTTGTGCCACGGTCTTCGCCGTGGGCATCAACGACAGCGCCCATGAGAAAAGCGAGACGATGGAAGGCCAACGCGTGCCGCTCGACCAATCGCTCGATTTGATCGGCGGCATGCTGACCAAGGCGAAGGCGTTCGGACCGGTGCTCGCAATCGGCCCGACACCGGTGGTCGAAGAGTTGATGCCGTTAAGCCGCCTGCCGGGCGTCGTCTACGATTTCCGAAACGATGATATCGCCGCCTACAACGCAGCCTATACCGCGATGGCGGCGGGTCTCGACGTTCCCTATCTGGATGTATTCACGCCGCTCAGCGCCGACCCGGCATGGGATGCCGCGTTGAGAGCCTCGGACGGCCTGCATCCGACCGCAGCGGGGTATGAATTGATGGCCGCCCATATCGGCGGCTGGTCCGGCTGGCGCGGCCTGTTCGACAGCTAGAGCCGGCTACGTTCCCGGTACCTCGATATCGACGAAAGGCGCGTATTGCTGACCGGCATGGCTGTCGCTGTCCATCAGGTCGCCCTGGAAGTAGGGCCGCGGGATCGAGGCCTTGAAGGCGTAGCAATTGTCGACCTCGAAGAACTGCACCTGGTTCTCGGAAATCTTGTAGGTCTCCGCGATCAGCTTCCGGCTCAGCACGCCGGACTTCTTGACCTTCTCATAGGTCTCTTCGTCGCCGAACATAACGTCGATGGTCATGACGAAGGGGCCGGCATTCTTCGACCGGATCAGTTTCGCCAGTTCGCCTAAAGTCGCCACGTCATTCGTCTCCTGCGCCAGCCGTTAGCCCACATTCACGTATTCGATCGGGAACATCTCGTACGGGTCGTCCGGTTCGACCACATGGTTGACGTTGAACCGGTAGACCGCGCCGCGTTCGAGATGCGCCGGACTATAGGTGCAGGCGAGGCCGGTGATCAGGCCGCTCCATTCCGGGATCGGCTCATGCAGTGCCTTGTGGCGGGCGACGGTCGCAACCGACGTCGCCATATCCTGGGTCGGCGCGGTCGCCTCCATGATCATGCAGACCTCATGGGTGCGCAGTTCCGTCTCCGGTTCCAGCGGCCCCATCACACCGTCTTTCCCGTAGACCCGGATGTTGAAGACATAGTCGTCTCGGCTGATCGTGTCGCCATAGATGTCATGCACCCGCTTGTGCACGCTCGCGTAGATCTTCTCGATCCAGCTATCGAGCTGGCGCAAGATATACGGATCGCGCACGCCGCCGATGACGATAGTCTGATAGCCGACCAACTCGGCTCCTTCGAGCTTCACCGTGTAACGGTCGGCGGGCTCGAAGGCACTGTTCGAGACGCGCACCCGCTTGTCGTCGAGCGCTTCGTATGTCGAACCGCTGAGGTCCATCGTCCCATTCGACTCCACCAGCCGGAACGGATCGGCATTTTCATACAGACTGTGCGAGGCCACGCTTTGCGGCGTGCAGCGCAGCGTGTCGTCCAAGGCCTCGATGTCGAAATGATCGCCGCGGCAGGTCGCGAACAAACTGTCGGACGCCTTCCTCTGTTCGACCGCAGCGGTGCCGCATTCGAGGATCTTCGCGGCATGCCAGGCGATGCCTTCCGGGATGCCGTTGCGGATCGGGATGCCGGCGTAGATCGCACAGTCGCTCGACCGTCCGGTCAGCACGACTTCGGCGCCGTTGTCCAACGCCTTCATGAAGGGTTCCTCGCCCATCATGCCGACGATGCGCTCGGACTTGTCGATCGTTTCCTCGTCGAAATGCGGTGCCGGATCGAGCGGTTTGATCCGGCCTTCGCGGAAGCGCTTCTTGAGGTATTCCTTGTCCTGTTCCGCATGGATCACCGCGAGCGGGAATTTCAGCCCCTCTTCCTCGGCGATCTCCAGCAGAATATCCCGGGCGGCCTGCACATGGGGCGCGCCGCCGGACGTGCCCGCCGTGCCCAGCAGCAGAGGGATCTTCGCCTTGCGCGCGGCCAGCAGCATCAGCCGCATATCGCGTTTGATCGATGTCCGGGCGAAACTCGTCTGGCCGGAGCCGAGCGGAAAGGGGCCGGGATCGGTCGATCCGCCGTCACAGCCGATGAAATGGGGCTTCTTGCCCATCCCCTCTTCCAGCGATTCGGCGCGGAAACCCGCCCCGCAAACGCCGGACCCCGCTAACACGCGAACCTCATCCGTGCTGGCCATGACGCATCCCTTTCCCAAGACGATATGGATAAATCTGCTATGCCGAATAATAGCGGTGACCACGATATCCGGCGAATCGCCATGCCGCCGCGCCCGGAAAGATGTACTGTCTGCGCAAGCACAAACGACATCCGAAGACCGAGGACACCATGACCGACAAGACAGCCATCGTAACCGGCGCGGCGCGCGGAATCGGCTTGGCCACGACACATCTGTTCCTGGAGGAAGGGCGGCGCGTCGCCATGATCGACCGGGACGCCGACGCCTTGCTCGCGGCCGCCCGCGATCTGGACAATGTGCTGCCGATGGTCTGCGATGTCTCGCAACCGGAACAGGTCGACCGGATGTTCGACGAGGTGCTGAAGGACTTCAACGGGCTCGACGCGCTGGTGAACAACGCCGGCGTCGCCGACTTTGGCCCGATCGGCAAGACGAGTTTCGAACAGTGGCGCGCCGTGATGGCGACGAACCTGGACGGGGTCTTTCTCTGCTCGCAGGGCGCGGCACCGGCCCTGATCGAAAACAAGGGCGCGATCGTGAATATCGCCTCGATCTCGGGATTGCGCGCCAGCACGCTGCGGGTCGCCTACGGCACCAGCAAGGCGGGCGTCATCCACCTGACCCAGCAACAGGCCGCAGAGTGGGGCGAGTTCGGTGTGCGGGCGAACTGCGTGGCCCCCGGCCCCGTCGACACCAAACTGGCGCTCGCGGTCCACACGCCGGAAATCCGCGCCGCCTACCACGACGCGATCCCGCTCAACCGCTACGGCGTTGAACGGGAAATCGCCGAGGTGATCGTGTTCCTCTGTTCGGACAAGGCGAGTTACGTCACCGGCCAAGTCGTGGCGGTCGACGGCGGATTCGAGTCGACCGGCGTCGGGCTGCCCGCGCTGCGGGGCTGACCCGGCGCGGAACCCGCTATACGACGTTTCCTAGAGTCCGATATCGCCCGCTTCGGCCAACGCATCGATCTCGGCGGCGCTGTACCCCATATCCGTCAGAACCTCGCGCGTGTGCTGGCCGATCCGCGGGGCGATCGTCTCCATGACCGCCGGATCGAGGCGCGGTAGGCCGGGAATGTTGGGCACCGGCCATGGCGTCTCCGAGCCAGGCTGTTCCAACCAGGAGATCAGTCCGGTTTCCTCGACATGCGGATGGTGGACGAATTGTTCGTAATCCTGCACCACTTCGTTCTGAAGACCCGCATCCGTCAGCACGTCGCGCCAATGGGCGGAGGACTCGCTCTTGAGCCGGTCGCTCACCGCGGTGTTCACATGCTCCCGATGCTCCAACCGGCCGGTGGCCGTCGCAAAGCGCGGATCAGCGCCCAGCTCCTCAAGGCCCAATGCCGCACAGAGTTTCTGAAACTCGTGATCGCGGATGATCACCAGCTGAATCCAGCCGTCGCGCGTCACATAGGTTCCGTTCGGCACCATGCCCGGCTTGTACGGGCCATCGCGATACCCGCTCATCAGCCGGATCGTCTGCAGATTGGCCGCGGCTTCCATAAGGCTGATCTCGATCTTCCGCCCGCGCCTGCTGTCGCGCCGCACATATAAGGCGGCGGCGAGCGCCTGCTGCGTATAGAGAGCGGTCGACATGTCGTTGATGATCGTCGGGGTACGGTGCGGGATGCCGTCCTGCCCTTTGTTCTCCGCCATGAACCCGGTGAAGGCCTGCAGGACCGGATCCATCGCCGGCTTCTCGCGCAGCGGCCCTTCCTGTCCGAAGCCGGAGATCGACACGTATAAGAGCCCCGGATTGATTTTCGACAGCCGGTCATAGGCGAAACCCAACCGGTCGATGACCCCGGGCCGGAACCCTTCCAGGAAGACGTCCGCCTCCGGGATCATCCGCTCGACGATGTCCTTGCCGGCATCGCTCTTGAGGTTCACCGCGATGCTGCGCTTGCCGATATTGGCGCAGACCGAAAAGGCGGTGTTGTCGCCATAAATCGGCGCCAACAACCGCGCCCAGTCGCCGTCCAGCGGCTCCACCTTGACGACGTCGGCGCCGTGGCGGCCCAGCAACATGGCGCAATAAGGACCCGCGACGCCCTGGCTGAGGTCCACGACGCGAAGGCCTTCATACGGTTTCTCGAAACTCATTTTCTGCGCTTCTCCAATTGGCGGGGGCTACCACGGTTCGGCATAAGAGCGCACATCGGCCTCGAAGGTCCAGGCCGAGCGGGGCTGACTGTGCAGATGCCAGTAGATTTCGGCGATGTCGTCCGGTTGCAGGATGCCGTCCGGCGGACGCGATTCGAACGATTCCGGAAACAGGGCGCGCGTGTTCTCGTTCTCGATGGGCCCGTCGATCACCACATGCCCCACATGTATGCCCTTCGGTCCAAGTTCGCGGGCCATGCTCTGGGCCAGGGCGCGCAAGGCGTGCTTGCCGCCGGCGAAAGCAGCATATCCGGCCGACCCTCGAACACTCGCGGTCGCTCCGGTGAACAGGATCGTGCCCTGCCCCCGTTCGACCATGGGCCGGGAAGCTTCGCGTCCCACGAGGAAGCCCGCAAAGGCGCACATCTCCCACACTTTGCGGTAGACCCGGCTCGTCGTTTCGGCGATCGGGAAACGGACATTGCCGCCGACATTGAAGACCGCAACCGCCAGCGGCCCGATATCCTCCTCGATCTTGGCGATCAGGTCGGCGACCTGCGTTTCCTCCCGCGCGTCGGAATGGAGCGCGGTCACGGTACCGCCCGCGGCTTCGACGGACTGGACGAGCGGTGCGAGATCGCCCCGCCGCCGGGTTGCCACGATATGGAACTCCTCGCGGGCAAACCGGCGCGCAATCGCCGCACCGAGATGATCCCCGGCGCCGACGACGAGACAGACTGGCTTAGACTTTTCGGTCACGCTGACAAACTCTCCATTCCCAACTTCACGGTCCGTTTCGACTACACAATCAACATATTCGACGCGCCGCAACCGGGACGCTACAGTCGGTCCCGCCGGCCGCATCTTGCGGCCGATACGACGTAAAGGACTATCTTCATGCTACAGCAGGCGGTGGATCTGCGCGAAGAAGGCGACGCCCTCTATACATTACTCGATACCCTGGACGATGCCGACTGGGACCGGGCAACCACGTTCAAGGCCTGGACGGTCAACGACGTCGTCCAGCATCTGCACGATTCCGACCTGCTCGCGGCCGCATCGGCCCGCGACCCCGAGGAATACACTCGGACGCGCAGCGCGATCCTGGCGCGGCGCGATGCCGGCCTAACCCGTGTCGAGGAAGCCCGCGAGCGATTCGGCGATCTGAAAGGCCGGCGTCTGTTGGCGACATGGCGCGAGACGCTGAACGACCTCTGCGACATGCTCGAAAAGCGCGATCCCAAGGACCGGCTGCGCTGGGCCGGGCCCGATATGGGTGTCCGCATGTTCACCACGGCGCGACAGATGGAGACCTGGGCGCACGGCCAGGAAATCTACGACCTTAAAGGAGTCGACCGCGCCAACACCGACCGGATCAAGAATATCGCCGTGCTCGGCGTCAAGACCTACGGCTGGACCTTCGCCAACCGGGACGAGGATGTTCCCGGCCCCGCGCCTTATGTCCGGCTGACCGCGCCCTCCGGCGCAATCTGGGAATGGAACGATCCGTCACCGGATAATCTCGTAGAAGGCGATGCGGTGGCGTTTTGTCAGGTAGCGGCACAGGTCCGCAACATCGAGGACACCAACCTGACCGTGACCGGTGCGCCCGCCGAGCGCTGGATGAGCATCGCACAATGCTTCGCCGGCCCGCCGGAAGACCCGCCCGCCCCCGGCACGCGGGTCGCGGCCTAGGGGGCGTCATGAACCGATCACAGCGCCGCGCCAACAAACGCAAGTCCGGCGGCACTGACCCTGCACATCTGGAAATGCTGCAGGCCGGCCTGCAACAACATCAGGCCGGGCAGTTCCAGCAAGCGGAACAGATCTACCGGCAAGTCCTGGACGCGAACCCGAACGAGCCGGACGCCAACTACCTGCTGGGCATGCTATTCAACGAGTTCGGCGACAACGCCGCCGCCGTCGAACACATCACCCGGTCGATCAAGGCGCGCCCTAAATTCCCGC
This sequence comes from Alphaproteobacteria bacterium, assembly GCA_965228425.1. GTDB lineage: Bacteria > Pseudomonadota > Alphaproteobacteria > UBA8366 > UBA8366 > JAJFJD01. The sequence goes on from OZ245815.1 coordinate 4,856,341, forward strand.
CCGCCCACAACAACCTTGGCACGATCTACGAGGAACTGGGCCGGATCGAGGAAGCGGCGGCAAGCTTCCGCAAGGCGGTGCGGCTCGATCCGGCGATGGCGGAAGCGCATAACAATCTCGGCAATGCGCTCAAGGCCATCGGCGACTTTGCGGGCGCCGTGCAGAGTTTCAATAAGGCAATCAAGATCCAGCCGAAATTTGCCGAAGCGCACAACAATCTGGGCCTGGCCTATGTCGGCATGGCCCGGTGGGACGATGCAATGGCGTCATTCGGCATGGCCATCGAGTTGGCACCGGAATTCGCCGAACCTTATGTCTGCCTTAGCAATACGCAACATACGCTCGGCTTTTTGGAGGACGCCATCGCAAACGCCGAGCAAGCCATCGCGCGACGGCCGGATTACGCCGAGGCACACATCGTTCTTGGCGGAGGTCTGTATGCGGCCGGCGACTTCGCCGGTGCGATCGACGCGCTTCGACGCGCGGTTGCACTGGACCCGCAGTCGACTCAGGCGACAGCGGAGTTGTTCAAGGCCGCTTCCTTTGCCTGCGATTGGACGGATCGCGCCGCGCTCTCACGAACGATCGATCGACAGAATGCGGAAGGTCTGGCGCGAGGGTCCGGCGTGGGAGAGCAGCCCTTGTACAACGTGACCCGCATCGCCGACCCGGCGCAGAACCGCGTGATCGCGCGATATTGGAGCGGCCTGCACGACACGCGCTCCAAACGCGCGCGCGGGAAATCGTCCCGGGACGGACGGATCACGATCGGATACCTGTCCAGCGATTTCGGTGAACACGCGGTCGGACACCTGACACGCGGCCTATTCGAATTGCACGATCGGGACAGGTTCACCGTGCTGGCCTACGCCGCCTTCGGCGAGGACGGCAGCGACAACATGGAGAAAGTCAAACGCGACAGCGATGGATTTACCAACCTTTTCAACATGTCGCACGCCGACGCCGCAGCCCGAATCAGGCGCGACAACGTCGACATTCTGATCGACTTGAACGGCCATACCCAGGGAGAGCGGCTGCCGATCTGCGCGTTGCGTCCAGCACCGCTGCAGGCCACTTGGCTCGGTTTTCCCGGCACGACCGGCGCAGACTATATCGACTACATCCTTACCGACCGCGCGGTCAGCCCGGCCGATCACGCGGTGCACTACAGCGAAACCTTCGCCTATCTGCCGGACTGCTATCAGATGAACGGCCTAGCGGACGTGGATGACGACATCCGAATCGCCCGGACTGACGCCGGACTTCCGGAAGACGCCGTCGTGTTTTGCTCCTTCGTCGCCTCGCAGAAGATCGACCCCGACGTGTTCGACTCGTGGATGCGGATTCTGGAACAAACCCCGGGAAGCATTCTCTGGCTCTACGAATCGAATGCGGCGGCTACCGTAAACCTCAACCGCGAAGCGGACGCCCGCGGTATCGACGCGGGCCGGCTTCACTTCGGCGCAAAGCTGCCGCGCAACGAGCATCTGCAGCGGCTCCGTTGCGCCGATATCGCCCTCGATACTTGGACCTATGGCGGCCACACCACGACCAGCGACGCGTTGCGCGCGGACCTGCCCGTCATCGCCCGGATCGGCACGCATTTCGCGTCGCGGGTGTCGTCCAGCATTCTGCGAGCCATCGGACTGGACGAACTGATCACGGACAGCGCGGCGGACTATGAAGCATTGGCGATAAGATTGGCGCGGGATGCGGCTGCCGTACGGGGCCTGAAGACCCGGATAGCCCAAGCGCGCGAGACCGCGCCGTTGTTCGACGCCAATCGTTTCGTTGCCGGGTTGGAGGACGCCTACCGGCAGATGTGGGCGCGTCACCTCGCGGGCGAACCGCCACAGGTGATCGAAGCGGCCGCGCCGCCCGGAGACTAAAACCTCCCTTTACCGGTCGCCGAAATGGCGGCGCCAGATCGGGCCGACAATGGGATGCTGCCGGACGCGGTCGGTCATTGCGGTCAGGCGGGGAGCGTCGATTTCGCCCCGGAACCAGACGAACAGCATGGCGACATAAATGTCCGCCACGCCCATCGTTTCCCCCAGCAAGAACGGTCCGGGATCGATCGCGTTTTCCAATACGGTCAGGGCGTCGCCCATCCGCGCGATCGCCGCCGCCTGGGTTGCTTCATAGCTATCGGAATCGGCCGTATACCGGTCCGGATAGGACCGTCGCAGAACCGCTTCGTAGACATTGACGTTGGTGAAGACCATCCAGCGCAGAAAGGCGGCATGTTCCGATGTACCCGGCGGCGGCGCCAACCCCTTGTCCGGGAAGCACGCCGCGATGTGGATCAGAATCGCCCCGGTCTCGGTCAGCGTCGATCCGTCCGGCAGGATGAGCGTCGGCACCTGCCGCCACGGATTGGTCGCGCGAAAACTATCCGGCAGCGGTGTACCGGGCTTGGAGTCCAACTCCTCCAATTCATAGGGCGCTTCCGCCAGCGCGAGAGCGGCTTCGGCCACGAACCCGCCGGACCCGACGCGGTTATACAGACGATAAGTCATTCGGTAGTCACTCCGCTGCTTCGGGACGCGCCGCGTGCAGGACGTTGTCGTCGACCATCGCGTCGATTTCCGCCTCGCTGTATCCGATCTCCGCAAGCACTTCGTAGGTGTGCGCGCCCAATACCGGCGCGCCGTTGCGGATTTCCGTCGGCGTGCTTTCGAACCGGGCGGCGGGCCGCGCCTGGCGCAATCGTCCGGCCTGGGCGTGGTCGTATTCGATGACGATGCCGCTGGCCTCGACCTGCGGGTGATCGATCATCTGCCGGCGGGTCAGAACCGGCGCACAGGGCACGCCGGCATCGTCGAGAACCTTCAGCCACTCGGCAGCTGGGCGCTCCAGCAGCGCTTCCTGGATCAGGTTAAGCCGCTCGTCGGCATTCTCGTCCCGCAACGACGGCGTCAGGAAACGTTCGTCGGTCAGCAGATTTTCGCGATCCGCAACCTTGCAGAACGCGGTCCACTGCGGATCGGTCATGGTAGAGACACTGATGTAGTCGGTCTTGGTTTCATAGATCAGGTCGATGAAGGTCGCCGCCTTCTGCTCGCTGACCTCCTGCCCGACGAAGGTCTGTCCGCCCATGTCGGACGACCATAGAAATGCGATGATCGAATCGAGCATAGAGACCTTCACATGTTGGCCTTCGCCCGTCTTCGCCCGCCCCGCGAGCGCGGCCGCCACCGCCTGCGCCGCCGTCACCCCGGTCAGTTTGTCCGGCAGGATCGTGCGGATCAGCCGCGGCCGCTCCTTGTCCGAGCCCGCCTGAACCGTGGCCAGGCCCGACAGCGCCTGAATGATCGGGTCGTAGACCGGCTTATGGGCAAAGGGGCCGTTCTCGCCCCAACCGCTCATCGATACGTAGATAAGATCCGGCCGGACCTTGCGCAGCGCGGGCTCGCCGATGCCGAGCCGTTCGACCACGCCCGGCCGGAAGTTCTGGATGAACACGTCCGCCGTTTCGACCAGCTTCAACAGCGCTTCGCGCCCCGCATCGCTTTTCACGTCGATCGCGACGGACCGCTTGTTCCGGTTGTTGTTCAGGAAGGATGCGCGCAGTCCCTGCTCACCCGGACCCGCATGCCGCGTATGGTCCGGACGATGCGGCGCCTCCACCTTGATCACGTCCGCGCCTTGGTCGGCCAGCATCATGGTCGCGAACGGGCCGGCGATCACATTCGTGACGTCCACCACGCGATAGCCGCGAAGCGGTCCAGACATGGGGTAATCTCCCAATTGTTGAGCGACGGCACCGGTCGGGCCCCGCATTCGGTCTTTCCCGGGAACTTTACGGAATTACCTACCGCATATAAACGGCAAATCAAGATAGGCTTCATGTAGGAAAATGAACGCCCGGTTGGGGCCGGCGGCGGACTGAGGTATATTTATCGGCAGTCCGAGAATTAAAGGACCTTACCAGGAGGAAAAGATGCGAATCGTTAATCCGTCTTTCGGCCTCGAGGAAGGCAGTGAGAACCGGAGCGATGCGGTCGAAACGGGTTCGACCGATTGGAGCCGGGACGCCATTGCCATCATCTCGAATTCCAAGCCGAATGCCCGCGAGTTGCTCGAAGGCGTGCGCGACAAGATGAGCGCTTTCCGCGCCACCGACAATATCGACTATTTCTTCAAGGACAGTGCGGCGAAACCGGCGCCGGACGCGCTGTACGCCGAGGTGGCCGACAAATACAAGGGCGCCATCGTTGCCTTAGCCGATTGAGGGTCGTGCTCGTCGTGGAGTTTCCATGACAGTATCGAACTCGAAAAACGCGGCGTCGAAACGTATATCGTCGTTACCGAAACCTTCCTGCCGCTGGTGCGCGCCCAAGCCAAGGCCCGCAAGGCGGACCCCAAATTGCTGATCGTGAAACATCCGGTCGGCGGGTTGAACGCGGAAGAACTGGTCGATCGAATCGACGTTGCATCGGCCGAATTGAAGAGCGCCGTCGACGCCTGACGACCGGCGGGAAGGAAAAACATGACGGACCTTACCGAGAGTGAGGTGATCGAGGTCGGCGACCTCGACCTCGATCAATGGAACGACTATGCCGCAGAGCAGGGCTGGAGCGACGGCTTCCCCCTCATGCTGCCGACCGAGGAAAAGGTCGAGCGCATGGTCGAAGCCTGCCGCGGCGACAACGAACCCTTCCCGCCGATGTCGCCGCGCCGGGTCGCGCCCACCCTGCAGAGCATCGCCGCCAACGCGGTGATGGCGGGTTGCCGGCCGGAGTATTTCCCGGTCGTGGTCGGCGCGGTTCGGGCCGTCCTGAACCCCGACTACAACCTGCACGGCACACTCGCGACCACGCATCCCTGCGCCCAGGGACTTATTGTGAACGGGCCGATCCGTAACGAACTGGGCATTAACTGCGGCAGCAACTGTTTCGGCCAGGGCAATAAAGCGAACGCCACCATCGGCCGGGCGCTGCAACTCACCCTGCTCAATGTCGGTGGGGCCAAGCCGGGAATGATGGACCGGGCCACCCACGGCTCACCCGCCAAATACAGTTTCTGTTTCGGCGAGAACGAGGAAGAAAGTCCGTGGGAACCGTTCCACGTGCGCCGCGGATTCAACGCCGACGACAATGTCGTGACACTGCTGCCGAGCGAGCCGCCGCATAACATCAACGATCATTCCGGCACGTCGGCCAAGGGCATCGTGAAGACGATCGCCGGGACCATCTCGCAAGTCGGCGCGAATGTGATCTCGGGCGACGCGCCCTATACCATCGTGCTCGGCCCGGAACATGCGCAGACGATCCACCGTGACGGATGGACCATCGCGGACATCCAGCAAGAACTGTACGAAGGCTCCAAGATCCACGTATCCCGCGTCTCCGATGAACAGCGCGAATTCTACAAGGAGCGGACGACCGAATTGGTGAACGACCACTATTACCTCTCGCGCAGCCCGGACGACATTCAAATTTTGGTCGCGGGCGGCCCGGGCAAGCATTCCGCCTACATCCCGACTTTCGGCCACAACGAAGCCTGTTCCGTCCGACTGAAGCGCAGCTGAGTTTTCCAGGATGACCACGCCGGACGATCTGCCGCTTTTCGCCGAGACCCATCCCTGGGAAGACGCGCAGGCGGCGCTGGAAGCACTCGACCTCAGTGATGGATTGCCGCTGGTGCCGCCGACACTGGACCGTTTCGGCGCGATGATCGACGGGCGCGGGCCGACCGGGCATTCCTTCGGCCATGTCATGCCGCTGATGGGCGACCTCACCCTCGAAGCCGTTGCCTATAACTGCGTCCTCGCGGGCTGCCGTCCAGCGGAGCTACCGGTCGTGTTGACCGCCGTCGAAGCCGCGATGGAGGAACAGTTCAACCTGTTGGGCGTGTTGAGCACGACGGGAACACCCACGGTCGCCGTCTGCGTACATGGCCCGATCGTCGCCGATTTGGGATTGAATGCAGCCGGCAACATTCTGGGGCCGGGCAATCGCGCCAACGCCTGCATCGGCCGGGCGGTCAGCCTGATCATGCGGAATGTCGGCGGCGCGAAACCCGGTATCGGCGACATGGCCACCATGGGCCAGCCGGGGAAATACACCTTCTGCTTCGCGGAAGGAACGCACGATGTGTTCCCGCTGCTGCCGGTCCGCCGTGGATTTGCCGCAACGGAGAGCTGCATCACGGTCTTGGGCGTATCCGGCACGGCGGAGGTTCTGCCCGCGAAACCGTGGAGCACGCCGGAACAGGTGCTGCAACCGATCGCCGCCGCGATGAATGCGGCGCTGGATTCCACCGGATCGGCGGAACGGCCCGATCGCGGCGAGCAGGTCTTCCTGCTGCCGCCGGAATTGGCGGACATCATTTCGGACGCCGGCTGGACGCTAGAACAAGTGCAAGAATTCTTGTTCGAGAAACGCCACCCCTATCCCTTCGAAACCGACGGCGGGTTGGACGATCGACCGCTGGCGCGGTCGCCCGACGCCATTCATCCCATCGTCACCGGCGGCGTCGGCGTGAAGATGACCCATCTGCCGCTGTGGTCGGGTGGCAGTGCCACGGTCACTCGGCCCCTCCGCGCGATCGACGACTAGGCCGGCCGATCGCCGTCCACGGTGACGCGATGCATGTAGCGCCGCTCGCCCGGATAGTCGTTCAGCGCGTAGTGCATTAGGCATCGGTTGTCCCAGAAGGCCACCGACCCCTGCGCCCAGCGGAACCGGCAGGTGAACTCCGGCCGCACCGCATGATCGCTTAAATAATTCAAGAGCGGCTTGCTCTCCTCTTCGGTCATTCCGTCGAAGCGGAGCGTAAATACCTTGTTCACGAACAATCCCTTTCGTCCGGTATCGGGATGCGTTCGCACGACCGGGTGCAGATTTTCGATCGGCGGTTTGCCCGACGCCTCGGCGGTAATTTTCGTGGAGCGCGTGGCGTTCCGCCGCGCGACTTCCGCCGGATCGCTGAGCGTGCGGTCCGAATGCAACGCCATCAGACCGTCCAGCGTTTCCTTCATGCCGTCCGACAGAGCGTCGTAGGCCGCCTGCTGGTCGGCAAACATGGTGTCGCCGCCGACCGCCGGCACCTCGATGCCGTACAGGATTGACCCCAGTGCCGGCCGTTCCAGGAAAGTCACATCCGAGTGCCAGGCGCCGCCGATATTGTGCTGGTCGGTTGGCTCCTTGAAGATCGGCAGGATTTCTTCATCGCCGTCCAGATGAACGTATTGCGGATGGATGTTGAGTGTTCCGAAATGTCGGCCGAAGGCCTTGTGCGAGTCCGGCGTTAGGGCCTGATTGCGAAAGAAGATCACCTTGTGGGCAAGAAACGCCCGCCGGATCTCCTCAATGGCTTCCGCATCGAGCGAGTTGAGGTCGACCCCGCCAATCTCCGCGCCACACGCGCCCGCGATCGGCATCACTGAGATGCGGCGAAAATCCGAGCTGTTATGGCCCCGGTTTCCTTGCGCATCGTTGGAGAGCTGGATATCGGCGACACTCATCGTTGGGTCTCCCAAGATCGAAATTCGTTCCGTCAATTTGACGAATACCTAATTCAGAGCCAGCCCTTAAACAAGCGCCGGACAAAGGATACAGCCTGTTTCACTCACATTTCCCCGGCAATGCGGCCCGCGACAGCGACGGCATCCTCGACCGCGCCCATCAACTGCCCGGTGTCGCCGGCACGGACGGCGCCAACGGCATAGACGCCGGGCACGCTTGTCTGCAGGTCCGGCCCGGTCACGACGCGGCCGCCGGCATCCCGCTCGATGTTGTCCGGGAGGTAGCTCAGGTTCGGCTCGAGCCCGACGAAGACGAAGACGCCGGAACACGCCAAATCTTCCGCAGCGCCGCCATCGGCCGGCGTGACACGAACGCCCGATACCTCATCCTCGCCGAGGATTTCCGTTACGACCGTTTCACACCGAATTGCAAGCTTGGCGTTGTCCACCGCCCGGTCGAGGAAACTCTGCTTCGCGCGAAGCGTTTCGCCGCGCGTGACGAGCGTTATCCCATTCACGTAATCCGTCAGATGCAACGCTTCCTGCAGCGCCGAGTCGCCGCCCCCGACCACGATGACATCCTGGTCGACGAAAAACCCGGCGTCGCAGCCGGCGCATTGCGAGACACCGCGCCCGAACAGCCGCTCCTCGCCCGGCACGCCGAGCGACTTCAACCGCGCCCCCGACGCCAGCACCACGGTTTTGGCGCGGTGCGCGCCGCTATCGGTCGCCGCGGTCTTGATGGCCCCGTCGATATTCAGCCGTATCGCCGCCTCCGGCACGATCTCGACGCCATGCTCAACGAGTGCTTCGAGTTCCGCCACGGCGAGATCCATGCCGGACGCTTCGCTCGCCGCCGGATAGTCCTCGACATGGCCGACATTCATCACGAGCCCGCCCATATGCCCGCCATCGTCGAGTGCCGCCACAGACAGGCCGCGCGCCGCAGCCTCGCGCGCCGCCGTCAGTCCAGCCATACCGCCGCCGATTACGATCACGTCAAAAGCATCGTCGGAGTTTGTCATCTTCAAATTCTATTCTTGTTCAATCCCACGGACATCAGCCGGCCCCTTCGAGGCCCTCCGGAAGCGGGGCCGCAATCAAGACATAGGCCATGACGCAATCTTCGGTGCCGTTGTTAACCCAATTATGGACCGTGCCCCGTTGTACGACCACATCGCCCGCCTTTAAGTGCACGATCTCCCCCTCGTCGAGTTCCATATCGACCGCACCGTGCAGGACAATCGCATAGTCCAGGCTTTCCGTTCGGTGCGTCCGCGGTGTGACGCCGGGCGCCAGCCGCGAAACGCGGAAGACGGTTCCGTCCGGCACGGTGGTTTGCGTGACCTCCGCGGAGATATCGTTCAACGCGCCAAGATCCGGGGTTCGCCGATCCGTCGCCCAAATAACCGTCGAGTGCTGCCCAGGCCGCCGCGAGATCACGTTGTCCGAAATCTCGTCGATCAGAACTTTCGCTTTTCCCTTCTCGTCATGACCGGTAACGACCCGGCGAACCTCGAATGTCATGGATTTACCCTTGTTCATTTACTGGCCTCGTGAAAGAGAACCCGGCACCGACAACGCTCGCGCCGGATGGGTCCCCTGTTCGCCGCCATACGCCACGACGCGATGCATGACAGTTTGACTGCGCCAAGGCACAGGAACCCTTATACCGGGACGGCGGGCCCGTCGGCAAAACATGCCGGTAATCTTCGGAAATTCGCGGCCCTTGCGGGCAACGGCTACTGGGAGATGAAACGCACGCCGATTTCCAGGTCGACGCGATGGACGACTTGGCACTTGGCCTCCTCGCCGGGAGCGATCACGAGATCGAACCTATCGGGAAGGGTCTGGGGGTCGGCGGGATGCAGGCGCGCGCCGGTATTCGACATCTCGACGATCGTGCAGGTCATTTCGCCGCGCCCGTCATCGAACAAAATTTTCGCGTTCTTGGAGATCAAGTAGCGCGCATTGCGGCGCCGCTCGATCAATCGCTGCCGGATTGCAAGCATTTCCAAGGTCTTCCCGTCATTCCCCATTGCGGCAATTGTGGCCGAACAGCACTTAAAATGCGATTAACGGCCCGATATCCGCGGGTTCCGCACGCTTCACCTCTTCCGTCCGACCCTTAAATCATGCGAAAAGACCGACGAGACCGCGGTGTCCCGGTTGATTGCAAAAATACCCAAGCCACAACCCTATCGTTGCGGCCCTGAAGGAACCTGCCCATGACGGCCCACCAGACAAGCCTGACCATCCGGGAGCCCGACGACTGGCATCTCCATCTGCGCGACGACGCCATGTTGACCCTCGCCGCCGATATCACCGCCCGCCAATTCGCGCGCGCCATCGTGATGCCCAATCTGGCGCCGCCCGTGACGACCGTGGCCGCCGCCGAGGCCTACCGCGATCGAATTCTTGCGGCTCTCCCGGACGGCCGCCGCTTCACGCCGTTAATGACCGCCTACCTGACCGACGAGATCGACCCCGGTGAGATCGAGACGGGCTTCGAAAAAGGCGTCTTTACCGCCTGCAAACTCTACCCGGCCGGCGCGACCACCAATTCAGCGGCCGGTGTCACGGATGTGCGCAAGATTGGCCCGGTAATGGAGCGGATGCAGAAAATCGGGATGCCGCTGCTGCTGCACGGCGAAGTCACCTCGCCCGACATCGATATCTTCGACCGCGAGGCGGTATTCCTGGAAACCGTGCTAACGCCCCTGCTGGCCGATTATCCGGCGTTGAAGGTTGTGCTGGAACACATCACCACGTCCGACTCAGTGGAATACGTCCGGGATGCCGGGCCGACCCTGGCGGCCACGATCACCGCCCATCATCTACGCATCGACCGCAACGCCCTGTTTGAGGGCGGGCTACGGCCGCACGCCTACTGCCTGCCGGTCGCGAAACGCCGCCAACACCGCACGGCGCTGCGTCGGGCCGCCGTCTCGGGCAATCCGAAATTCTTCCTCGGCACCGACTCCGCGCCGCACCAGAAACACGACAAGGAAAGCGCATGCGGCTGCGCGGGCATCTTCAGCGCGCCGGTGGCGTTGGAAAGCTATGCGCTCACTTTCGATGAGGAAAACGCGCTCGACCGGCTAGAAGCCTTCGCGTCCGAGTTCGGACCGCGTTTCTATGGCCTGCCGCTCAACGAAGGCACCATCACGCTGCACCGTGAAACTCAGACCGTGCCGGAGACGGTGACCCAAGGCGACGTGACGGTCGTCCCGTTCCACGCCGGAGAAACGCTGGCATGGCGGGCCGCCGAGCGCACCGACGACGCGGCGCCCACAGAAGCACGCGCCTGACACACGGGCGCGCAATCGACCGGCAAATTCCTAGCCGGCGGCCAAACCTTGCTTGAAACGCACACGGCAGGCGGCCATGTCCAGGTCTCGTTTGAACGCGCTGGGCGCTGTCGGAAGAATGCGGGCCAGCAGGAACCGCGGGCCGGGCGCCTCGGCGATGAATTTGGCCGCGTCGGCGATCTGGTCGGGATCCGAGATCGTCATCGTCGACCCGATGCCGGCGCCCTGCGCGATCGCCTCTAAATTCGCGGTCGCCGAGGTGTGCCCCGTCTGGCCGCCGGTTTCCCCGTGCATGGAGTTGTCCAGGCAGACGATCGTCAGGTTCTGCGGCGCTCCGGACGCGACGGTAATCAGCGACCCGATCCCCATCAGCATCTCGCCATCCCCGTTGATCGCGGCGATCTTGCGGTCCGGAGCCGAAAGCGCCATGCCGAGCCCGATCGAAACGGCCGCGCCCATCGCGCCGGCCATCGTGTAGATGTTGGCGCCATCGTTCGTCAGCGCCGCCGCGTCCTTGGACGCGCCGGCCAGCCCGCTCACGAAGAGCCAGTCCTGATGCTTTGGAAACAGCAACGGCAGCAGTTCGCGGCGGTCGATGTTGGCTGTCGGTGATATCGCCATGATCAGAATCCCTTCGCACCCAAGAATTTTTGACTCAGCACGATCGCAGCCGACTGCGCGCCTTTTCCCGACGCGCTGATCGCCGCCGATATCGCCTTTTCCAGGTCATCCCGGCTCTCGACCTTGAAGATCAACACGCCCATGGAATCCAGCAACGATTCCACCGCCCCCGCCATCGGGTATTGCCAGGGGTTCTGTTCGCCGTAATCGCCGCGCATGCTGATCATCATCAGAAAAGGAAAGCGCGCACCTTTGGCGAGCGAGAGATAGTTCGGGCAATTACCGAGACCGCTGGACTGCATGCACAGCACGGCACGTTCGCCTACGAGGTCGGCGCCGGCGCAGATTCCCACGCCTTCTTCTTCGGTGGTCAACAATACGGCGCGGGTGTCGTTATGCTCTTCCGCCAGCGCGATAAGCCGGTCGTTGCCGGCATCGGGCACGTGGGCGAAGAGTTTGACACCGGCATCCCGCATCATATCGAACATCACGCCGGACCATTCGGCGTGGGGGTGATCGTTGGCCATGGATGGGTCTCCTCTGTGAACGGCCGGACGGTAGTTGATGACCGCAGACTGTGCAAGTCGGCGGGGCGAAACACCCCTGGATTAGTCATTTGAACGTCGCTCTGACGGCAAAATCACGATATCAAGTTGAATCGAATGCACTATCTTCAACGAAGTGGAGTTTCCCCGCCGCCATGCATCGGACCCGATACAAAAGATGGACACATGAAAGCGTTTGAAGGGTCGTATCGCCAATTCGACAGCATCGTCGACCGGGATATCGGTGTCGCCATGGCCGACGGCGCGATGTTGTATCTGGATGTGTATCGGCCGGCGCTGCGGGGCGAAGCGGTCGACGGCGCATGGCCGGTCCTTCTGGAGCGGTCACCTTACAACAAGGACCGGATGTCCTATTCCATCGCCGGGCGCTATTTCGCGCAGCGCGGCTATGTCTATGTCATCCAGGACGTGCGCGGCCGCTGGTCGTCCGACGGGGATTTCGAATTCCTGCGCAACGAGGCCGACGACGGCCTGACCACCATGCAATGGCTCGCCGAGCAGCCCTGGTGCGGCGACAAGATCGGCACCTTGGGGATTTCCTACACCACCGCCACGCAACAGGCTCTGGCGGTGCGCCATCCGCCGAGGCTCGCCACCCAGATCTTGTTCGACGGGCCATATAACTATTTCCGCCAGACCATGCGTCACGGCGGGGCGTGCGAATACGCGATAGCCTTTCAATACGTCGTGTTCATGGCCCTCAATAGCAAACAGGCGAATGCCGACCGGCGCATCAAGGCCCAACTCGAGGAGATGTGGGCGTCGCTCCCCAAGTGGCTCGTCCACCAGCCGCTGCGCCAAGGCAATTCGCCGTTGCGGCTCACGCCGGATTACGAGCAGTGGTTCTTCGACATGCTGACCCGGAGCGACTACGAGGACTATTGGAAGACGCCCGATTTGTGCATCGAGGAATTCATCGATGACTATCCGGACATCCCCTTGATCCTCGAAACGTCCTGGTACGGGCATCACATCACGGCGACGCTGTGGAAATACGAAGAGTTGAAGAAGCGCCATCGCACGCCGAAGAGACTGGTGATCGGTACTTGGCTGCACGGCGGCGACATGTTCACCCAATCTTGGGCCGGCGACGTGGAGTTCGGGGCCGAGGCCGCGCTGGAGGACAACAACGGGCTGCGGCTGCGCTGGGTCGATCAGCACATGAAAGGCCTCGACACTGGCCTGGACGACGAGGCCCCGGTAAAGCTGTTCGTGATGGGCGGCGGCAGCGGCAAACGCGATGCGGCCGGGCGGATGATGCATGGCGGTCGCTGGCGCGACGAGCAGGAGTGGCCCTTGGCGAGGGCCGAAAACACGACGTTGTACTTTCACCCCGACGGCGCCTTATCGCCGGACCGCGCGCCGGCGGACGCAGCCCCCGTGCAGTACGATTTCGATCCGGCGAACCCGGTCCCCACGGTCGGGGGCAATTTCACCAACTACGGAACCACAGGTTTCCTGGAAGGCGGAGGTTTCGACCAGATCAGCGGCACGATGTCCGGCGACAACAGCGCGAGACTGCCGTTGGCCGCCCGGCCCGACATCATCGTGTTCCGCACGCCACCGTTGGAGGAAGGCGTGGAAGTGACCGGCGTGGTCACTTGTCATCTGTGGGTGGGTTCGTCCGCGGTCGATACGGACTTCACGGTCAAGCTGATCGACGAGTATCCCCCGAACGAAGACTACCCCAACGGCTACGCGCTGAACCTGGGCGATTCGATCCTACGGATGCGATACCGCGAGGGCTTCGACGCGCCGGTGTTCATGGAACCGGGAGAGGTCTATCGCATCCAACTTCAACTGCAGGCGACCAGCAATTTCTTCGCGCCGGGTCACCGGATCAGGATCGACATCTCCAGCAGCAACTTCCCGCATTACGACGTCAATCCGAACACCGGCGAATCGCTTGGATTGAGCCGGTGCACGGCAGTCGCCCGGCAAACGCTTTACCATGACACGGACCGGGCCTCCTGCGTCACCTTGCCGATCATTCCGGGTTAGCCGTTCATCAATCGCCGGCGTCCGGGATTTCGCTCCGCCCCGCTAAGAATTCATGCACCGAGTTGATACAGACGGAGCCTTCGCCGACGCCGGACGCGACCCGTTTTACCGAACCGGACCGGACATCGCCGACCGCGAAAATTCCATCGGTTGATGTTGCGAAGGGTGAACTGGCCTTATCCTTATCAGCGGCCTCGCCGGTCACCACGAACCCGCGTTCGTCAAGCGCCACACAATCGCCCAGCCATCTGGTGTTCGGCACCGCCCCGATCATGACGAAAACGTTGTGGATGTCGCGGGCCGACTCCTCACCGCTTTCACTATTGCTCCAGACCACCTGTTTGAGCAGGCGGTCGCCCTGCAATGCGGAAATCGCGGTTTTGGTGTGAAGCGTGATCCTCGACGACTGGTCGATCCGCCGAACCAGATAATCCGACATGCTGGCGGCGAGGCCGTCACTGCGCACCAGCACGTGGACATGCTTGGCATGACCCGACAAGAATACGGCGGCTTGCCCGGCGGAATTCCCGCCGCCCACGACGGCAACGTCTTCGCCGACACAGAGTTGCGATTCTATCGCGGTCGCCGCGTAATGAATGCCCTGGCCTTCGTAGCGCTCGTAATTCTCCAACGGCAGTTTGCGATAGGTGGCACCGCATGCCAGCACCACCGCACGGGAACGAACTCGGCCGCCGCACTCTATCGCTATGTCGAACACGTCGCCGTCTTTACGGATTGCTTCGGCGGCGCGGGCGATCGCGAATTGGGCACCGAATTTCTGTCCTTGAATCCAGGCCCGGCCGGCGAGCGCCCGGCCGGAAATTCCGGTGGGAAAACCGAGATAGTTTTCGATCTTGGAACTCGTTCCCGCCTGCCCGCCGGGGGCCTCTGCTTCGATCACGATCGTGTCGAGATTCTCGGACGCGGCATACACCGCCGCCGATAGGCCCGACGGCCCTGCACCGACAACCGCAAGGTCAAAAACATGGTCTTCGTCGATATCCTCCGTGAGGCCGAGTTGGTCGGCAACTTCGGCGGTCGACGGGTTCTGATAGATTTCGTTGTTGGGCGCGACCACGGCAGGCAGGTCATCCATATCGATGTCGCACTGCTCAATGATGTTACGCCGCTCCTCGTCATCCCGGTTCAGGACTTGTACGGGATACCCGTTCCGCGTCAGGAAGCGCTGTATGCGCAGCAGGTCGACGGTGTTGCCGTCATCGACCAGCGTCACGCCCGCCTGGTTGTGCAGCAGAAACGCGCTGCGCCGCAGGATGAAAGCCCGCATGACGATCTCACCGATATCCTGCTCGGTGCTCGCCATGCGATTGAAGTCCGCACGGGAGAGCCGGACCAACTTGCTCGCCTCGCCCGTGCGTCCCCCGACCAAAATCTTCCGGTTATTGAAGAGATCGAGCTCGCCGGTGAACTGATTTTCCCGATGGACCGTGATCACATTCGCGGGCCCATCCTTACCCTCTTCATAGATTTCGATACTGCCCGACAGGATGAGGAAGAAGTCGACGCCGCGGTCGCCGCGCGCGAACAGGATCGCGCCCTTCTCGAACTCTTCGATCGTTCCATAGTCGGAGAGCCGTTTCACCTGATCTTCATTCAGCCTTGGAAAGGTCTGCTCTTCGCGGGCATAGGGATCGGTGGCATCCAGCGGATCGACCGCGGATTGGGCAGCTTCGGGTGCGCGAGTTGGCATCGAAAACCTTTCCGTCAATTTTGGGAAATCAGCGCTCTACCTAAGCCAAGAGATATAGGGGACCGGACGAGAATATGAAGGTCGCCGATTCTGGTCGGAAATCCGGATGTCCTGTTCGGTTCATCCGCCGCGGACACGGGTTTGACGGGCAGGCAGATCCGCGCGTATCCCCTGGAGTCGGCCTATCCGACGGGCCATCCGCTATACTGGATAATTCGGTTTTAGGAGAACGGTATTTTGACCGCTAAGCCGCCGCCGGCACGACATACCCGGAAGGTTCGCCGCGCAACGTCGTCCGCAGCATGCGCCGCGGCTGGCTCTCGTCGAAATCGCCCAAGGCCAGATGCATGGTCGTTCGATTGTCCCAGCAGACGAGATCGCCGACGCGCCATTGATGCCGGTAGACATTCTCGGGCCGGGTTGCGTGGGCACAGAGATATTGGATGAGCGGCGCGCTTTCTTCCCGCGTCATCCCATCGAAATGCGAGGCGCGTTCGCTCACATAGAGCGCCTTGACCCCGCTCTCGTCATGTTCCCGAACGCAAGGATGCGCGATCGGCGGGTTGATCTCGAGCAGCTCCTTGATCTTTTCCGGATCGCGTTTCCCGACACCGGAGACGAGGCTGAAATCGAAGACCGACTGCAGGTCGTCCACGATTGCCTTCATCCTGTCGGATAGATCCTCGTAGGCGCGCACCATGTTGCAGAACATCGTGTCGCCGCCGACGGGCGGTTTCGTCACGCAATAGAGCATCGACGCGGCCGCGGGACGGTCCGTATAGGAGTAATCGGAATGCCAATTGCGGCCGGTATTGCGCGTTTGCGAGGGCTCGCCATTCTTCGGAATATTCGTGATTTCGAGCAATTCCGGATAGCCGTTGAGCGTGTCATGCGGTGTCGCCGCATGATCGTCGAGGTCGCGGAACCGCCGCGAAAAAGCGATTTGCTGATCCGGGGGCCAGTTGACGCCCCGAAACACGATGACATGCGCCTTGTGCCATATCTCCTTGATCGCGGCCACGTCGGCATCCGCTACCGGACCCGTGATATCGATGCCGCGGATCTCGGCACCAAGCGCGTGCGCCAGCGGAACAACTTCCATCAACAGCTCTCCGTTCGAGCCCGATCGTTCGGGCATTCCTTCACCCTCAAATCTTAGGGCACAATACCGGTGTTGGCCAAAGTCATGCGCCGAATGGTCCTGGATGCGATCAACATGGCAGACGCTCCCCCGGCCTCCGATCGCGCCAACCCGATTAGCACACCATGTTTGACGGCGCGCCGCCGTCCATGCGGCAATGGCGGAAGATGGGATCGTTGCAGAACAAGGAGCCTCAAGGTCAATGCAGGTGGAAAAAGCGGATGTCGTCATCGTCGGAGCCGGAAACGCGGCCCTGTGCGCGGCCCTTGCGGCGAAGGACGCCGGCGCGAACCCGGTCGTGCTTGAAACGGCGCCGCAATCGGAGCGCGGCGGAAACACATTTTTCGTCGCCGGGTCGTCGCGGTGGGTTTTCAACAATCTCGACGAAATTCAGGAGGTCATGGACCTGACCGAAGAGGAACTGCGTACCGTCGATTTCGGCACCTATTCGCGAGAAGACTATCTCGAAGATATGGGGCGGCTGACGCAGTACCGATGCGATCCGGACCTGACGGAAACCTTGGTCGACAACTCGCGGGATGCACTGGTCTGGATGAAATCCAAGGGCGTCAAGTTCGCACCGATGTACAAGGGGCAGTCGCAGAAAGTCGACGGACGAATCAAGTTCTTCGGCGGGCAGATTTGCATGTTCTGGGGCGGCGGTCCGGAGTTGACGACCGCACTGTACAACGCCGCCGAGTCGCACGATATTCCGGTTCATTACGAGACCACCGCCGTATCGCTGATCACCAAGGGCGGGGCCGTGTGCGGCGTCGTCGCGGAACATAACGGCGAGACGCGCGAAATCCAGGCGGACGCCGTCGTCCTGGCCTGTGGCGGTTTCCAGTCGAATGCCGAGATGCGCACGCGGTACCTCGGCCCCGGTTACGACCTGGCCAAGGTTCGCGGCACCCAGCACAACAATGGGGGCGGCATCACCATGGCCCTCGATATCGGCGCGATGCCCTGGGGCCACTGGTCCGGGTCCCATGCCGTCGGATGGGACCTGAACGCGCCGCCCTTCGGCGACCGCGACGTGGGCGACGGCTTTCAGAAACACAGCTACATCTTCTCGATCATGGTGAACGCCAACGGCGAGCGGTTCGTCGACGAGGGCGCCGATTTTCGGAATTTCACCTATGCGAAATACGGCCATGTGGTGCAGCAGCAGCCCGGCATGTTCGCGTGGCAGGTATTCGACGCCAAGGTCGACGAGTTGCTGCGCGACGAATACCGCATCCGGCAAGTCACGAAGGTGACGGCGGACAGCCTGGAGGAGTTGGCGGCCAAGCTCGACGGCGTGGACGCGGACGGTTTCCTGAAGACCGTGCAGGCGTATAACGCCTCGGTCCGGCAAGACATCCCGTTCAATCCGGTGATCAAGGACGGCAGGGGCACCGACGGGCTGGCCATACCGAAATCCAACTGGGCGAACACGATCGACACGCCGCCGTTCCAGGCCTACGCCGTGACCTGCGGCCTCACCTTCACCTTCGGCGGCGTCCGGATCGATACGGACGGCGGGGTGATCCACCGCAACGGCAACCGGATTCCCGGGCTCTACGCCGCGGGCGAGATGATCGGCGGTCTGTTTTATTTCAACTACCCTAGCGGCTCCGGGTTGGTCGCCGGCGCGGTGTTCGGCCGGGTCGCCGGCACAAACGCCGCGCGCCATGCCGACAACCGCCGAACCGGCCCGGCATGAAAATCGCGCAAGTCGGATTCGGCGGTATCGGGCGAACCGTCGCGGAACCTCTGAATACCGATGCGGACATTTCCTATACAGCGATCGCGGCACGGCCGCACCAGGCCGCCGACGTGCAAGCAACCTTGGGCGATGTTCCCATAGTCGAGTCCGCAACGGACCTTTTGGCGCAGAGACCCGAACTCGTCGTCGAATGCGCCAGCCACGAAGCCCTTCGGCAATATGGCAAGGCCGTGCTCGACGCCGGGATCGACCTTATCGCCGTCTCGGTCGGCATCCTCGCCGAGCCGGACTATCGCGACCGATTGTTGAGCGCGGCGGCACAGAGCGACGCGCGGTTGATCATTCCGTCCGGCGCGATCGGCGGGGTCGACGTCATCACGGCCGCCCGGCATGCGGAGTTGGAACGCGTCACCTACATCACACGCAAGGCCGCCAACCTGTGGCGGGGCACGCCCGCCGAAGAGATGGTCGACCTATCGGCGGTTTCCGAGCCCATCCTGTTTTTCGACGACACCGCGGAGCGCGCCGCCCTTCTGTTTGCCGAAAAAGCAAACGTTACGGCGACCCTGGCGCTCGCCGGTCTCGGGTTCGACAAGACCCGCGTTCAGTTCTGGGCCGACCCGGCGTATCCCCGGAGCACCCATGAAATCACCCTGACGGGGACGACGGGCACGATGTCGATCGAGCTTGCCAACACCGTAAGCCCGCTGGACGGAAAATCATCCTGGCTCACCGCGATGAGCATCGTCGATGCGGTGCGCCGCCGGAATGAGACGCTGCAGATCGGATAAGTACCGCAGATTTGCGCCAACGACGGGCGGCCTCGTACTATGCGTCGATTGAAATTCGCAAGCGCCCCCAACAACTCCAGGAACAGATCTCGCCATGGCAAACGAATCAGGGTCGAGCGCCGCCCCAAGCCCGATCGACGATGCGTTGATGGCACAGATACGGGATCGTTTTTACCATGTGGAAAGCGATCCCGTATCCGGCCCCCGCATTTTCCTGGAGAGCGGCGGCGGATCTCTGCTCCTGAAGGACGCCATTGAGCGCAGCGCGGAGATCGCCGCCTATCCGGATTCGCCGAGCCGCCGGAACGTCGCCGCCGGGCATATCGGCGACATGATGAAACAGACCACGGAAAACCTTCTGCGCTACTTCGGCGCGGAAAGCGGGCAGGTCCTGTACGGCGCGACCGGCACCGAAATTCTGTTCCGGCTGGTCCGGTCCGGATTGGAGAATGCGGAGACGGGATCGGTACTGTCCTCGTCGCTGGAACACGCCGCCAGCCATGACGCCGCGCAATGCTGGGCAGAGGCTTTCGGCCACGCGCATATCGACGTCCTGCTCGATTCCGGCACCGGCGTCGTTTCGCCCCAGGACTATGCCGACGTGATGCAGCCGGATACCCGGCTCGCCACGGTCATCCACACCAGCCATGTCAGCGGCAAGCGTGTCGATCTGGGCGGCATCTCGGCGGCGATCAAGAGCGTCGCGCCGGATTGCCTGATCATTTGCGACGGCATTCAGCACGCCCCGCATGGCCCGATTTACGCCGAGCGGGACGATGTCGACGCCTACGTGTTCGCCCCCTACAAAGCCTTCGCCCGGCGCGGCGGTGCATTCGGCTGGATGTCCGACCGGCTCGCCGGCATGCCACACAACGACCGGATGGTCGGCAAGCCGAACACCAACTGGACGCTCGGCAGCCCGGACCCCAGCCTGTATGCGGCCTTCACGGCGGTGCACGACTATCTGTGTTGGCTTGGCGGCCATTTCACGGACTCCGGCGACAAGCGGGACCAACTGGTCGCCGGCCTGGACGCGGCGACAGCCCATGAGGTCAGCCTGATCGACCGGCTGATCAACGGCACCGACGAGCTTGCCGGCCTCGCCGCCTACAATTCCGTAACCCTGATCGGCGACACGGAATTGGACGATCGGGAAGGCGCCGTTTGCTTCGCGGTGAAGGGACGCAAGAGCACCGACATCATCGATGCGTTCGACGCGCGCGGAATCCGGATTCATCATCGCGGCAGCGATGCGGCCTCAAGCTCCCGTTTCGTGCTGAATGCGGTGCAGTTGGAAGACTGCGTCCGTGTCTCCTTTTGCCATTACAACACCCACGCAGAGATTGACGCGGTGTTGAAGGCATTGCCCGAGGTTGTCGGAGACTCTTAGGATTCAATCCGCAGCGTCGGGCGGTTCCGCATGAGGGTTCCGACTGCGACCTTCGCTCGATCTATGACGCCGATTGGTCCCGCTCATTTCCGGGCACAGCGCTGACACAAAAAAGGCCTCCCGTGTGGGAGGCCTTTGCGGTTCTTTGTATGGTTGGTTGCGGGGGTAGGATTTGAACCTACGACCTTCAGGTTATGAGCCTGACGAGCTACCAGACTGCTCCACCCCGCGGAAGGGTTTTTGTTTGCGCTATCGGCTTTCGCCTGTATGAGCGCTTGTCTGGAGTCCTTCACTATCCGCGATTGGCGGTTTGGCCTTTTGCGGTGTTTGAAGGAGGTTTGAGATTGTGAAGAGGGTTTTCCGTGCTTGTTTTTGCGCTATCGGCTTTCGCCTGCTTGAGCGCGGATTGTTTGCGCTCAAGTAGTGAGCATCGCGAACGATAGCGCTGAGTAAGAGTCTCTGCGGATAGAAGGCCTGGCGGCGACCTACTCTCCCACGTCTTAAGACGCAGTACCATTGGCGCGGAGGGGTTTCACGGCCGAGTTCGGGATGGGATCGGGTGGTTCAACCCTCGCTATGACCACCAGGCCGTCGATCCGCAGAGGATCGAAGGCTCTTTAGGGTCCTATCGGCTTTCGCCTGCTTGAGGACTCTTTGTGCGCTATCGGCTTTCGCCTATATGAGCGCATGTAAGCACGGTATTTGACGTATTCGTTTTATGATCGCTGGTTTCTTTTCAGGGTCCTATCGGCTTACGCCTACTTGAGGACTCTATGTGCGCTACCGGCTGTCGACTATATGAGCGCAGATAATCTGCGCTCAAGTAGCGAGCAACGCGAGCGATAGCGCCCACGAACATACCCTCAAGTAGGCCAAAGGCCGGTAGGGCAACTGAACAAGCAACAATCAGCTTCGCTGATTGTCACGGATGGTTTGGTATCAAGCCGATCGAGCGATTAGTACCGGTTAGCTCCACGCATTGCTGCGCGTCCACACCCGGCCTATCGACGTGGTGGTCTTCCACGGCTCTCAAGCGAGACCTGGTTTCGAGGGGGGCTTCCCGCTTAGATGCCTTCAGCGGTTATCCTGTCCGTACTTGGCTACCCGGCGGTGCGGCTGGCGCCACAACCGGTACACCAGAGGTACGTCCACCCCGGTCCTCTCGTACTAGGGGCAGCTCCTCTCAAGTCTCGTACACCCACGGCAGATAGGGACCGAACTGTCTCACGACGTTCTAAACCCAGCTCACGTACCACTTTAATCGGCGAACAGCCGAACCCTTGGGACCTGCTTCAGCCCCAGGATGTGATGAGCCGACATCGAGGTGCCAAACACTCCCGTCGATGTGAACTCTTGGGGAGTATCAGCCTGTTATCCCCGGCGTACCTTTTATCCGTTGAGCGATGGCCCTTCCACGCGGGACCACCGGATCACTATGACCGACTTTCGTCTCTGCTCGGCCCGTCGGCCTCACAGTCAGGCGGGCTTATGCCATTGCACTCCACAGCTGATTTCCGACCAGCTTGAGCCCACCATCGCGCGCCTCCGTTACTCTTTGGGAGGCGACCGCCCCAGTCAAACTACCCGCCATGCAGGGTCCCGGCCCCGGATCCACGGAGCGCGGTTAGACATCAGAAACATCAAGGGCGGTATCTCAAGGGTGCCTCCACGTAAACTGACGCTTACGCTTCAAAGGCTCCCGCCTATCCTGCACAGAACATTCCTAATGCCACTGCAAAGCTGTAGTAAAGGTGCACGGGGTCTTTCCGTCTGACCGCGGGTACTCCGCATCTTCACGGAGAATTCAATTTCGCTGAGTCGGCGTTGGAGACAGTGGGGAAGTCGTTACGCCATTCGTGCAGGTCGGAACTTACCCGACAAGGAATTTCGCTACCTTAGGACCGTTATAGTTACGGCCGCCGTTTACCGGGGCTTCGGTTCAAAGCTCTCACCTCTCTCCTTAACCTTCCGGCACCGGGCAGGCGTCAGACCCTATACGTCGCGTTGCCGCTTCGCAGAGCCCTATGTTTTTAGTAAACAGTCGCCACCCCCTAGTCTGTGCCCCCCACACCCGGTTGCCCGGATATGGGGCACCCTTATCCCGAAGTTACGGGTGCAATTTGCCGAGTTCCTTCAACGCCGTTCTCTCAAGCGCCTTGGTATACTCTACCAGTCCACCTGTGTTGGTTTAGGGTACGGTCTACTACTGGGGCTGTTTCCTGGAACGCCTTCGCTGCCACCGCAAATCCGATAAGCGGTAACAACTTACAGCATTCGTCACATCCCAGAAGGCCCAGGAATATTAACCTGGTTCCCATCGCCTACGGCTTTCGCCCTCGGCTTAGGGGCCGGCTCACCCTGCGCGGATTAGCCTTGCGCAGGAACCCTTGGACTTTCGGCGAGAGTGTTTCTCACACTCTTTATCGCTACTCATGTCAGCATTCTCACTTCCGATACCTCCAGCATACCTCGCGGTACACCTTCACAGGCCTACGGAACGCTCCGCTACCACTCATGCCAGAAGGCATGAATCCGCAGCTTCGGTGGACGACTTAAGCCCCGTTACATCTTCGGCGCAGGACGGCTATTAGACCAGTGAGCTGTTACGCTTTCTTTCAAGGATGGCTGCTTCTAAGCCAACCTCCTGGTTGTCTTGGCCTTCCCACATCCTTTCCCACTTAGTCGTCACTTAGGGACCTTAGCTGGCGGTCAGGGCTGTTTCCCTCTCGACCATGGACCTTAGCACCCATGGTCTGTCTGCCAGGCTGTACTCCTCGGTATTCGGAGTTTGGTTAGGTTTGGTAAGACTCGCGTCCCCCTAGCCCATCCAGTGCTCTACCCCCGAGGGTAATCACCTGACGCACTACCTAAATAGTTTTCGCGGAGAACCAGCTATCTCCCGGTTTGATTGGCCTTTCACCCCTAACCACAGGTCATCCCCCCATTTTTCAACATAGGTGGGTTCGGTCCTCCAGTGCGTGTTACCGCACCTTCAACCTGCCCATGGCTAGATCACCGGGTTTCGGGTCTAATCCGACGAACTAAAGCGCCCTATTCAGACTCGCTTTCGCTGCGCCTACACCTAACGGCTTAAGCTCGCTCGACAGATTAACTCGCTGACCCATTATACAAAAGGTACGCTGTCACCCCTCAAGGGGGCTCCAACTGCTTGTAAGCATTCGGTTTCAGGGTCTATTTCACTCCCCTCATCGGGGTGCTTTTCACCTTTCCCTCACGGTACTGGTTCACTATCGGTCGTCAGGGAGTACTTAGGCTTGGAGGGGGGGCCCCCCATGTTCAGACAGGATTTCACGTGTCCCGCCCTACTCAAGAACACACAACAAGCAATACCCGTACGGGGCTATCACCCACTCAGGCCCGACTTTCCAGACGGTTCCGGTCTCTTGTCATGTGCTACTGGCCTAGTCCGCGTTCGCTCGCCGCTACTGACGGAGTCTCGGTTGATGTCCTTTCCTCCGGGTACTGAGATGTTTCAGTTCCCCGGGTTCGCTTCCCACAACTATATATTCATCGCAGGATGACCCTAAAGGGCCGGGTTTCCCCATTCGGATGTCCACGGATCAAAGCTTGCTCGCAGCTCCCCGTGGCTTTTCGCAGCGTGCCACGTCCTTCATCGCCTCCTGACGCCAAGGCATTCACCAAATGCTCTTAAACGCTTGATCCAAACCATCCGTCACAATCAGAAGAGTCTTAACAGAGCTTCCTCTATCGCCTCTCGGCTACTTGAGAGGAAGCTCTGATCGTCCTCCAATCCAATCACAACAGACTGTTCAGCGATCATAAAACCCGCGTCGCTCCAAACAAACATGAGACAAACTACGCACTCATATAGGCGAAAGCCGATAGTGCACGTAATAGTTCACGCCCGAATCAGAGCAACTACGTCAAAACCCTCTTCACAATGTCAAACAACAAACAATTACGGAGATGTAAAACATCCCCGTAAAACTCTTTATGGCGCTATCGGCTTTCGCCTGCTTGAGCGCCGGCGCTAAGCGCCTGTCATCAAGCGCCTGTCATCCTTCGACGAGTCTCTTTATGTGCCCTACCGCCTATCGGCTGCTTGAGGGCAATCCGCGCTCATGTAGGCGAAAGCCGGTAGCGCCACGATGGTGGAGCCAACCGGGATCGAACCGGTGACCTCCTGCTTGCAAAGCAGGCGCTCTCCCAGCTGAGCTATGGCCCCTTGAATGGTGGGCCTGGGTAGATTTGAACTACCGACCTCACCCTTATCAGGGGTGCGCTCTAACCAGCTGAGCTACAGGCCCTTATTAATGGCCCTATCGCCTGCCGGCTACTTGAGGGCAAAACAGCGACGCTCTCATGTAGCCCAAAGGGCGATAGAGCGACGCTGGACAATAACTCTCGTCGAAGGAAGGGATGCGGAGGCGGCGGCCATGATGTTTTTACAGGAGTTGATGTAAGTGAACGCGAATAGCAGAAACAAGTTCCACTACGCACGATCCTTAGAAAGGAGGTGATCCAGCCGCAGGTTCCCCTACGGCTACCTTGTTACGACTTCACCCCAGTCGCTGACCTTACCGTGGTCGGCTGCTTCCGAAGTTAGCGCACCGGCTTCGGGTAAAGCCAACTCCCATGGTGTGACGGGCGGTGTGTACAAGGCCCGGGAACGTATTCACCGTGGCATGCTGATCCACGATTACTAGCGATTCCGACTTCATGCTCTCGAGTTGCAGAGAACAATCCGAACTGAGACGGTTTTTGGGGATTTGCTAACCTTCGCAGGCTCGCTGCCCTCTGTCACCGCCATTGTAGCACGTGTGTAGCCCAGCCCATAAGGGCCATGAGGACTTGACGTCATCCCCGCCTTCCTCCGGCTTGTCACCGGCAGTTTCCTTAGAGTGCCCAACTGAAAGATGGCAACTAAGGATGAGGGTTGCGCTCGTTGCGGGACTTAACCCAACATCTCACGACACGAGCTGACGACAGCCATGCAGCACCTGTCACCGGTCCAGCCGAACTGATAGGGTGTGTCTCCACTCCCCAAAACCGGGATGTCAAGGGCTGGTAAGGTTCTGCGCGTTGCGTCGAATTAAACCACATGCTCCACCGCTTGTGCGGGCCCCCGTCAATTCCTTTGAGTTTTAACCTTGCGGCCGTACTCCCCAGGCGGTGTGCTTAATGCGTTAGCTCCGACACCGAATGCTGAACACCCGACGTCTAGCACACATCGTTTACGGCGTGGACTACCAGGGTATCTAATCCTGTTTGCTCCCCACGCTTTCGCGCCTCAGCGTCAGGTATGGACCAGAGAGCCGCCTTCGCCACTGGTGTTCTTCCCAATATCTACGAATTTCACCTCTACACTGGGAATTCCACTCTCCTCTTCCAACCTCTAGCCTGCCAGTATCAAACGCAGTTCCCAGGTTAAGCCCGGGGCTTTCACGCCTGACTCGGCAAACCGCCTACACGCCCTTTACGCCCAGTAATTCCGAACAACGCTAGCCCCCTCCGTATTACCGCGGCTGCTGGCACGGAGTTAGCCGGGGCTTCTTCTGCGGGTACCGTCATCATCTTCCCCGCTGAAAGGGTTTTACAACCCTAAGGCCTTCTTCACCCACGCGGCATGGCTGGATCAGGGTTGCCCCCATTGTCCAATATTCCCCACTGCTGCCTCCCGTAGGAGTCTGGACCGTGTCTCAGTTCCAGTGTGACTGATCATCCTCTCAGACCAGTTACGGATCGTCGCCTTGGTAGGCCGTTACCCCACCAACTAGCTAATCCGACGCGGGACCATCCCAGGGCACAAAAGTTTTCCCCCGGAGGGCGTATGCGGTATTAGCCACCGTTTCCAGTGGTTGTCCCCCACCCCAGGGTAGGTTCCCACGCGTTACTCACCCGTTCGCCAGTGTCCACAGAACCGAAGTCCTGCTTCTCCTTCGACTTGCATGTGTTAAGCCTGCCGCCAGCGTTCGTTCTGAGCCAGGATCAAACTCTCATGTTAAATCAGGCATCAAAACAAAGACGCCCAACAAACACGGATCCCTTACACTCAAAGTATTACTCTTTGGCTCGCTTTACGTCCCAACCAGACCAAGCAGTCCGGCCAGGACACATAAAGGCTCGCTTAAAAGAGATACACAGACTGCAAACAAAAACGATCCGTGCAAAAAAAACAGCACAAACCGCCGCCCGCGCATCCCTTCCTAATAATTCACTTGTCAAACAACAGAACGCGCCGAACCGGCGCGTAGAAAATGGCGTCGCCACGCATGGCCAACGCCAAGGACGCGGCTTATACGCCCCGTGACGCATCGTGTCAAATGCTTTGTGGCATTTTTCTTAAAACTCGATCGATAAGAAAAACCGTTCCAGTTCATGCCGATACAAACCACGCGCCGATCCGGCCACAGGCCGCACCGAGAAAAATTAGAGGGCTTCCCGAATGAAAATGGTGCAACGCAACAACGCCGGACAAGGCGAACCGCAAGGGGACCCGAATACCGTCCTTGAATCATCCGGGATTAAGCATAAATGCATCCGATCGGCGGCACGAAAATACACATTGGAACAATCGTTTACTTCGCCGCCGACATCCGATAAGTAAGTCCTTCGGATTAACCTTAACGCGCAGGCGAACCAGCACTCCATGCGACCGGTCTTGGCCACGTTCACCGCTGCCTTGTTGGCACTTGCGCCGTTGACCGGCGAAACGGCGCCGCAGGAACCGAACGGCTGGAACTGGAATAGCGGGCCGGCCGGCGACACGAAACAGGCCACGGAAGACGGTGCCGCGCCGCCGCCCTACAAGACCTGGTTCCCCACCGTCAAACCAAGTCCCGACATCGACGAGTCGGAAGATGGCCTGGCGCCGCCCGACGGCGCGGCGCCGATCCCGCCCATCGACAAGGAATTGACGGTCCGCCGCGGCGATACCTTCGCGAAGGTAATGACCCGTGGCGGGGTGCCCGCGGCCGACACCGCGGGCGCGATCCGGGCGCTCAAGAAGGTCTATGACCTCCGTCGTCTGCAACCCGGCACGGAGATCTTCCTGCAGCTGCAGCCGCCGCCCACCGAGAAAGGCTCCCCCACGTTGTTGTCGATCGACTTCATCGCCGACAGCGACATTGAAATCTCGGTCCTGCGCAACGGGCCGCAAGCCTATGCGGCGCAGCGATTCGACCGGACACTGGTGCCCAAGGTCAGCTATGGCCGCGGCGTCGTCCGGTCCAGCCTGTATGTCGCCGGCACGGATGCCAAAATACCCTCGGCCATCCTGGCCAGCCTCATCGGCCTCTACAGTTTCGACGTCGACTTCCAGCGCGACATCCAACCCGGCGACAGTTTCGAGGTGATGTACGAACGGCTCACCGACGAGGCGGGCGATCCGGTTCGCGAAGGCGATATCATCGTCGCATCGATGACCCTCAGCGGATCGACAACGACCCTCTACCGGTTCAAAACAAAGACCGGTTTCACCGACTATTTCGATGAGAACGGTCAAAGCGCCCAGAAAAGCCTGCTGCGGACGCCGACCGACGCGACCCGGATCAGTTCCGGCTTCGGGCGGCGCAAACACCCGATCCTCGGCTACACCGGGATGCATCGCGGCATCGACTTCGCCGCACCACCCGGAACGCCGGTCTACGCTGCGGGGGACGGCACGATCGAGAAAGCCGGATGGGCCGGGGCCTACGGCCGCTACATCCGTATCCGTCACAACGGCAACTACAAGACCGCCTACGCCCATCTCCGCCGGATCGCCAAAGGGATCAAGCCGGGCGCACGGGTCAAGCAGCGCCAGGTCATCGGCTATATCGGCGCCAGCGGCCGCGTCACCGGCCCACATCTGCATTACGAGGTGCTGTTCAACGGACGGCATATCAATCCGCGCAAGATCCGCCTCGCCGCCGGCTACAAGTTGAAGGGCAAAGACCTAAAACGGTTCAAGGCCGGGGTGACGGATGCCAAACACAAGATGCTGACCTTCCGCACCCAGCGGAAACGCCAGGCGAGCATGCTGGACCAGTAGGCTTGATGCTCAGCGCAGGTCGTCAACGACCGCGTACAGCGCCGTCAAGGCATCGCGGCCGAGCTGCCGGCACCGCACCGGCGACCAGCCGGTCCGCTCGTTCGGCGCGTCGGCATTGTCCTTGAACGGCATTTCCAGCGTCATCGCGAGCGCCTTGAACGTCTCCGCCAAGTTTGACGAGCAGATCGCCAAATTCGCCTTCGTCGCTTTCGGATAGCCGTACTTGGTCTGAAAATCCGGATTGGCTTGCTGATAGGCCGCCTTAAAGGCGGGCAGCAGCGCCTTCATCCGGTCGTCCGCGGACGGCACATGGTCCGAGCCGGCAATGAAGTTATAGGGCAGCGCTTCGTCGCCATGCACGTCGAGGGAGAAGTCAAGGCCGGACTCGACCATGCGCTGCCGCACGAGAAACACCTCCGGGCTCTTCTCCATCGACGGCTCCGCCCATTCGCGATTGAGGTTGGCCCCGGCCGCGTTGGTGCGGAGGTGACCGCGCCGGCTGCCGTCTGGGTTCATATTCGGCACGACATAAAGCACCGCACGATCCAGGACCGCGCCCGCGACCGCATCCTCGGGATCGAGCGCCCGCTCGAGGAAGCCGTCCATCCACCACTCGGCCATGCTTTCGCCCGGATGCTGGCGGGCGATCAGCCAGCACGCCTTCCGGCCCTGCGCCGTGTCGTCGCCGATCACCAAGAGGTCGAGATCGTCCCCGTCGAGCGTTTCGCCGAGCACCTCATGCCGGGCGCGCGGTGACATCTGGCTCCGCGCGATCAAATCGCGATGCCGTTCACGCGAATAAGGGGCAAAATATGCGTAATACACGGATCCCTGAGACGGCACATGGGCGAAACGAAGCTGCTTTCCGTCATACGTCGTCGGAATCCGAAACCAGTCCTGGCGGTCATAGGAGGCGCAGGCTTGGTAACCCTCCCAACCCTTGGCATAGGACGCCTCGCCCGCATTCAGGATCGTGAAGGCGCGTTCGATACCGGCGGGCCCGGTCGCCCGGAAATGGAACCATTGAAAAAAGTCGGAGGCCTTGTCCTTACGGATACGCAGGCGGATGTCGGCCGGGTCGGCGGCATCGGCGACCTCGATATTGCCGGAGTCAAAATTGCTGCTGATCTTCATTCAAGTTTCCCGGGTGGCGAGGCCCGAATTGGCATGGGTACGGCGGGCCATGCTACACAGTTGAAACGCAAAAGGCTGCCCCATTCCGTGGGTATGCGCAATTCAGGACGGCTGCCCCCGTGATCGACAAACGCGTTGCCACCATCGCAGAGGCAATCGCCGACATCGGCGACGGGGCGCGCATCATGCTGAGCGGTTTTCAGCATATCGGTGTCGCGAATGCCCTGATCCGGGGCGTGATCGACGCCGGCGTGAAAGACCTAACGATTATTTCCAACGGCGCTGGACATCATGGATCGGCCCAGGCCGATCTTATGGAGACTGGCCGCGTGAGCCGCCTAATCTGCAGCAGTGCGCGGGGCCGCGGTAAGGAGTCGACCCCCTTCGAGAAGCTGTACCACAGCGGCAAGATCCATTTGGAGCTGGTGCCGCAGGGCACGTTGGCCGAGCGGATTCGAGCCGGGGGCGCGGGCGTGCCCGCTTTCTACACCGCCACCGGCGCGCGCACCGACCTCGCCGATGGAAAAGAAAAACGCGACTTCAACGGCCGGCCCTGCGTTTTGGAAACCGCGCTGACCGCGGATTTCGCGTTGCTGCGCGCCGACCGAGGCGACCGGTGGGGCAACCTGACCTATCGCGGGACACAAGCGAATTTCGGCCCGGTCATGGCGACCGCCGCGACGGTTACCGTCGCCGAAGTCCGGCAGGTCGTCACCGACGGCGAGATCGACCCGCATCACGTCCGGACGTCGGGCATTTATGTCGATCGGATGATCACAGTGCCGGAGGAAAGCTGATGCCGGCGCTGACCCGGGACCAGATGGCATGGCGCGCCGCGCAGGATATCCACGACGGCGCTTACGTGAATCTGGGCCTCGGCATTCCGGTATTAGTGGCGAACCACATCCCGGCGGGCCGCGAAGTCATGCTGCAGTCCGAGAACGGCATCGTGGGCATCGGACCCGTCGCGGCGGAAGACACGCTCGATCCCGATTTCGTCGATGCGGGCGGGCAACGCATCACACTACGGACCGGGGCGTCGCTGACCGATTCGGCGGGCGCATTCACGATGATCATCGGCGGCCATATCGACGTCACGATGCTGGGCGCGTTCCAGGTCGCACCCAACGGCGACTTCGCGAATTGGGATGCCAAGCTGCCGAACAAGGGACCGCTGGTCGGCGGCGCCATGGATCTGGCGACCGGCGCCCGCGAAGTGCGCGTGATCATGAGACATACCACCAAGCAGGGCGAGCCGCGGCTGGTGGAGCAATGCAGCTACCCGCTGACCGCCCCGGCCGCCGTGACCAAGATCTATACCGATCTCGCAGTCGTCGAGGTGACGCCCGACGGCTTCGTCGCACGGGAACTCCTCGACGGTATCAGCGCCGATGCATTGCGAGAAAAGACCGGGGCGCCGATCGACATCGCGCCGGACTGCGCGACTCTCTCGGCGCCCGAGCTGTAGCGTTACGCCGCCTGGGCGACCTCGCCGTTGATGGTGAGCCCGCCGTCACTGGCGGAGACATGCACAGTGTCGCCGTCGGCGATCTTGCCAGCCAACAGAAGCGAGGCGAGCGGGTTTTGCAGTTCCTGCTGGATGACCCGCTTCAACGGGCGCGCGCCATAGACCGGGTCGTAGCCTTTATCGCCGAGCCAATTGCGCGCCGCCGCATCGATCTCCAGCACGATCTTGCGGTCCGCCAACAGGGCATCCAACCGCTGCAACTGAATGTCCACGATGCCGGTCATGTCGTCCCGCGACAGGCGGTGGAATAGCAGCGTCTCGTCGATCCGGTTGATGAACTCGGGCCGGAAGTTGGCCCGGACCACATCCATCACTTGATCGCGCACGGCCGAGGAATCCTGTCCCGCCGGTTGAGCGGCGAGGATTTCCGCGCCCATGTTCGACGTCATCACGATCAACACGTTGCGGAAGTCGACCGTCCGGCCCTGACCATCGGTCAGCCGGCCATCGTCCAAAACCTGCAGCAGCACGTTGAACACGTCCGGATGCGCTTTCTCGACTTCGTCGAACAGCACGACCTGGTAGGGCCGCCGCCGCACCGCCTCGGTGAGCGCACCGCCCTCGTCGTATCCGACATAACCCGGTGGCGCCCCGATGAGACGGCTGACCGAGTGTTTCTCCATGTACTCCGACATGTCGATGCGGACCATCGCCTGATCGTCGTCGAACATGAAGGCGGCAAGCGCTTTCGTCAGTTCGGTCTTGCCGACGCCGGTCGGGCCCAGGAACAGGAAAGAGCCGATCGGCCGGTTCGGGTCCTGCAGCCCGGCCCGGGCGCGGCGCACGGCGTTCGAGATGGAAACGATCGCCTCGCTCTGGCCGACCACGCGTTTGCCCAGCGCCTCTTCCATCGCGAGCAGTTTCTCACGCTCGCCTTGCAGCATCTTGTCGACGGGAATGCCGGTCCAGCGTGACACGATCGCCGCGACATGCTCGTCGGTCACTTCCTCGTCGAGCATGCTGCTGCCGTCGTCCTCGTCATTCTGCGAGAGCCGCTTTTCCAGATCGGGGATCGTGCCGTAGCGCAGTTCGGCCGCACGCTCCAGGTTGCCCTCGCGTTCCGCCCGTTCCTGCTCGAGCCGGGCATTCTCCAGCTCTTCCTTGACCTGCTGTTCGTCCTGCAGCTTGACCTTCTCCGACTGCCATTGGCTGGTCAGCCGGGCGGACTCGGCTTCGAGACCTTCCAGCTCTTCATCGAGTTTCGACAACCGTTCCTTGGAGGCGTCGTCATTCTCCTTCTTCAGCGCCTCGCGCTCGATCTTGAGCTGAATAATCCGGCGATCGAGTTCGTCGATCTCTTCCGGCTTCGAATCGACTTCCATCCGCAAACGGCTGGCCGCCTCGTCCACCAGGTCGATCGCCTTATCCGGCAGGAACCGGTCGGTGATGTAACGGTTGGACAGGGTCGCCGCCGACACGATGGCGCTGTCGGTGATCCGCACGCCGTGATGCAGTTCGTATTTCTCCTTCAGGCCGCGCAGGATCGATATCGTATCCTCGACCGTCGGTTCCGGCACGAAGACCGGCTGGAACCGCCGGGCCAGTGCCGCGTCCTTTTCGATATGCTTGCGGTATTCATCGAGCGTGGTCGCACCGACGCAGTGCAGTTCGCCGCGCGCGAGCGCCGGCTTCAGCATGTTGGACGCATCCATCGCGCCCTCGGCCGCACCGGCGCCGACCAGGGTGTGCAATTCGTCGATGAACAGGATGACCTGCCCTTCCTGGGCGGAGACTTCCTGCAGCACGCCTTTCAAGCGCTCCTCGAACTCACCGCGGAATTTCGCGCCGGCGATCAGCGCCCCCAGATCGAGCACCAACAGCTTCTTGTCCGCCAGTCCCTCGGGCACGTCGCCGCGGGCGATCCGCTGGGCCAAGCCTTCGACGATCGCCGTCTTGCCGACGCCCGGTTCGCCGATCAGCACCGGATTGTTCTTGGTCCGGCGCGACAGCACCTGCATGGTGCGGCGGATTTCCTCGTCGCGGCCGACCACCGGATCGATCTTGCCGTCGAGCGCGGCCTGCGTCAGGTCGCGGGTGTATTTCTTTAGGGCTTCATACTGGTTTTCGGCACTGGCGCTGTCCGCCGTGCGGCCTTGGCGCAGGTCGTTGATCGCCGTGTTCAGGCCCTGCGCGGTGACGCCGGCGTCCCCGAGAATTTTCGCGGTGGCCGTCCCTTGGGCGAGCGCCAGCGCCAGCAGCAACCGTTCGGCGGTGACGAAACTGTCGCCGGCGCGTTCGGCCAACTCTTGCGCCTGATCGAATAGGCGCGCCATCGCGGGAGAGAGATAAATCTGCCCTGCGCCGGAGCCTTCCACGCTGGGAATTTTCGCAAGCTCGGCTTCGACATCCTGCAACGCCTTCGCGGCATCGCCGCCCGCCGCGCCGATCAATCCGGCGGCGAGACCTTCCTTGTCGTCCAGCAATACTTTGAGGAGATGTTCCGGCTGAAATTGCTGGTGATTGGACCGCAAGGCCAGCGCTTGCGCCGCTTGGACGAAGCCGCGCGACCGTTCGGTGTATTTCTCGAATTCCATAGACTTGACCCCTCTGGTGGCCTCCCTCTTCGAGGCAAGGCGGTAAAGGTTCGTGAAACATCATATGGACCCTAAGAGGCATCCACTCACGATATATGGGCATTCTAAGACCTTGCTCAAGACCCCTCTTATGTCATCGAAAGTTAAATAATTCATCTCTTGTTGCATTGCAGCAAAATCACTAGATTCATTGTTGCGGTGCAGTAATCACATGGATTAGGCGCAACCTTCATGCATATATCCGATCCGTTGAACCGCCGCTGGCGGTGGGCGCGGCGCTTCCTGTCGGCCGGCGACATCGCGTCCGCGTCAGAGCCGGTAGAACGGTCGGTGCCAACACCGAAAAAGCGGCGCGTGCGGGCGAAACCAGGCAAACCGGGCAAACCGGTCGGTCTGGCGCTTCAGGGCGGCGGCGCGCATGGCGCCTTTACCTGGGGTGTCCTCGACCGGTTGCTGGAGGATTCCAACCTGCGGATCGAGGCGCTCAGCGGCGCGAGCGCGGGCGCGCTGAATGCGGTGGTCGCGGCGAATGGCCTGATCAACGGCGGCCCGGAGGTCGCCCGGGAAGACCTGTCGCAGTTTTGGCGCCGGGTCAGCACCCAGGCGATCTTCACCCCATATCGCACGACCTTCGTCGACCGGATCGTCAACGGCTGGAATCTGGACGGCACCGGACAGCATCTCGGGCTCGATATGGCGACCCGGATGATGTCGCCTTATCAATTCAATCCGTTCGACCACAACCCGCTGCGCACCCTGCTCGAACAAACCATCGACTTCGAGCGCCTGCAGCGAAACCGCCGGATCAAACTATTCATCGCCGCCACCGAGGTCAGCACGGGTCAGGCGCGCATCTTTCGGACCGCAGAGATCACCGCGGACAGCGTGCTGGCGTCGGCGGCGCTCCCGGCGATCCACCACGCGGTGGAAATCGACGGTGTCCATTATTGGGATGGCGGCTATAGCGCTAACCCACCCCTGATCCCCCTGATCGAACACGGTCGCGCGGACGACATCATACTGATCCAGATCGATCCGGCGCAGGAACCCGACTTGCCGGTAACCGCCACGGAAATTCGCAATCGGATGGCGCGGCTGACCTTCTCCGCACCGCTGAACCGGGAGTTGGAAACCATCCAATGGATGGCGAAACTGGCGCGACGCACGGTGGCATCACCGCTCGCCAAGCGCTTTCTCACCGCCCGCCTGCACCGGATCGACGCCGGCGACGCACTCGCGTCCTTGGGGCAGGTCAGCAAACTCAATCCGGAATGGGGCTTGCTGCAGCATGCCCACGATATCGGACGGGACCGCGCCGAAACCTGGCTCGACGAAAGCGTCGCCCATGTCGGCAAGCGCGCCAGCTTCGAATTCACCCCGGCGTCGCAAGTCTAGACGCCGGCGGCACGCTCCTTGAGGATGACGTCGAAGGCTTCGAGCTGTTCCATCACGCGGGCATAGACCGTACCCGGCTGATAACTGCCATCCGCGCGCTGGCGGCCGGCCTTGATGCCGGTGAACAGTTCGATCGCTTCCTCGATATTCTTGACGCTCCAGATGTGGAAACGGCCCTTCTCGATTGCCTCGACGACCGGATCGCGAAGGATGATGTTCGCCACATTGGTCGCCGGAACGACGACACCCTGGGTGCCGGTCAGGGCGCCGGCATCTGTGCAGGCCCGGTAGAATCCTTCGATCTTGAACGCCGCACCGCCGATGGCCTGCGTCTCGCCGACCTGATTGACCGACCCGGTGATCGCAAGATCCTGACGCAGCGGAATACCCGAGAGATCGGAAAGAACGGCCAGCAATTCGGCCATCGATGCGCTGTCGCCCTCGACACCGCCATAGTTCTGCTCGAACGTGATCGATGAATTGAAGGAAAGCGGAAAGCGCCGCGCAAAATGTCCGGCGATGAACCCCTGCAGCACCATCACACCCTTCTGCTGGATCGGCCCGGACATGCTGACATAGCGCTCGATGTTGACGACGCCCTCGCGGCCCGGCGTCGCGCGGGCCGTGATTCGACTGGGCGCGCCATACTGATGATCGCCGAGGTCGCGGACGGTCAAGCCGTTGATCTGCCCCACCTCGGTGCCGCGCGTGTCGATCATCAAGGTGCCGTCCGAGATGCTCTCATGCATGCGGTCTTCTATGCGCGCGTTGCGGCGGCGGCGCTGCCCCAGCGCTTCGCCGATCACAGCATTGTCGATAACTTTGGACCCTTTGTTCTGGGCGAGCTCGGCGGCCTCGGTCAGCACATCCTCGATCAACTCGAATTGCGCCGTGAGCTTTTTCCGATGACCGGCCCACCGCGCCGCCATCCCCAGCATGCGCTTTACGGCGCTGTCGTCGCAGGGAATGCCATGCACTTGTTTAGCCTGGTCGCGAATCAAACCGGCATAGACCGAAAGATTACGCGCCGTCGCATCCATATCGTTGTCGATATCCGCCTTGACCTTGAAATAGGTCTGAAACTCGGGATCAACCGAATAAAACGTGTAGTACCAGTGCGGCGACCCGACGACGACGACCTTGAGATCGAGCGGGATCGCCTTCGGCCGCGGCGCGCCGGCCACCGGCACCGCATTCGCCCGGTGCGGTTCATCCACTTGGATCTGGCCATCCCGCAAGGCGCCTTTCAGGAAGGCCCAACTGCTGGGGTGTCGCGCAAGATCATCGGCGCGCAGTACAAGAATACCGCCGTTCGCGCGGTGCAGCGCGCCGGCGCGGATCATGCTGAAATCGGTATCCATGCCGCCCTGAACGGGCCGGTATTCGATCCGCCCGAAAAGATTTTCGTAGGTCGGATTGGCCTCGAGCACCACGCCCGGCGTCTCGTTGTCGCTGTGATCGACGAGCAGATTTACGGCATAGCGCCGCTCCGGCGGTTCGACCGCCGGCATCGGGCTATCCGGTGGACGCGGGAGGAACCCGGCAAGGTTATCGACGATGTCTTCCCGCAATTCGACAAGCCATCGGGCCAGTCCCCGGTAGCCGGAATATTCCTTTTGCAGTTCGTCCAACAGCGCACCGACCGCCGTGTCGGCGACCTGCCGGTTCAATTCGACCAGGCGCTTGGCGAGATCGCCCTGCGCGACCGCGGCCCGGCGATTGATGTCCTGTAGGCGCTGGGCAATATCCGTGGCCTTGGCCTCCAGCAACTGGCGCTGTGCCGGCGGCAAGGAATCCAACGCCGCGGGATTTCCGTCGGGACCGCGGGCAACCACCATGAATCCTTGCGGGGATTGCGCCACATCCAGCCCGACTTGCTGGGCTTCGGTTTGCAATGCCTCGAGCTCCGCGCGCACTTCGGACTGCGCCTCTTCACCCTGCGCGCGAATTTCGTTTTGATATTTTTCGCTGCCGAAGGCGCCGGCCAACGCTTCCCGAAGTTGCGGGATCAACGCCGCCATCCGGTCGCGAAAGGCGCGCCCTGCCCCCGCGGACAAGCGATACGGCTTGGGCCGATGCGAACGGCGGAAATTGTTGAGATAAATCCAATCGTAAGGACGCGGCATACACGCCAGGTGATCGCTCACGTAATCGAGCGTCGCCGTCATGCGACCGCTGCGGTCCGGGCCCAGCACAAAGATATTGAAGCCGGGGTCTTTCATACACAGCCCGAATTCGAGTGCCTCGCGGGCACGCTTATGGCTGGAGAGCGCGAAGATATCGCCGGTTTTGCGGGTGCCGGGTTTAAATGCCGGCCGCGCGACATCTTTCGCCTTGAGAGCCTTTGCGACCATGCTTTACCCCTGCGCGTTGGATATCCGGTGGTGTTAGACAAAACAGTCCGGACGACACGGTCAACCCTACAGCGTCAGGCGGCGCGCGACAAAATCACGCGCCCGCGAGCGGTCGAATAGAAGACTGCTAAAGAACCGGCCTGCTTGCGGCGACTGCATCGATGCGTCGCCGCACGGTCCAAACCGATGGCTTAGTCGCTTGCGGCGGGCTTCCGTCGGGGACGCCGTTTGGCCGGCGCGGGTTTATCGGGGACCGCCTGCTCCTCCGGCGTGCTGTCGGATGCAGCCGCATCGGTCTCGGCCGGTGCGTCGTCCTTCGACGGCTTTGCATCGACCTCGATCGGACGGTCATCGCCGTTGCCCTTATCCGGACCGTTTGCGCTTTTCGCACCGTTGGACTGCTCCGGCGTGCCGACCCCGGCTTCGGCGCCGTTCGCACCGTTCGCCGCACCATCGCCGTTGGGCGCCGAGGCACCATTGGCGCCATGGGCGTCGTTGCGATTGCCACGATTGCCGCGTCCGCCTTGGCGGCGCTGACCATCGTTTTGCCGGTGCCCGTCACCCTGACGCTGTCCGTCATTGGATTGGGCATTCGCTGCCTGCCGTTCATTCCGCTGTTCCTGATCGATGGAATAGATGCGGAAGTAATGCTCGGCATGCTGATAGTAATTCTCCGCGGCGATACGGTCCCCGGAAGACGCCGCGTCGCGCGCCAACCCCAGGTATTTTTCGTGTACCTGGAACGCGTTGCCGCGAATCCTGACGCTTGGTCCGTTACTATCGAAAGTCTGCTGACGATTTGCGCCCCTACGCCCACCATTTCGGCCGCGCGCGCGCTTAGAGCCTTGGCCTTGTTTCATATTTCCTTACACATCGAAGCTGGTTTCTGCTTCCGCTGAAAAAAGCTGACCCTTTTTCAACGCGCCGCAACCCTGCGGCAGGCCGCTTTCAGCGGGCCTCCCCAAAAGACAAGCTTTCGAAGATTAGTTCGACCTCGGATGCTCCTACCTAGCCCTGCGGGCCCGGTTCAACGAGGTGCTGACAAGAAACTAGACGGTTCGCTCCGTCGTTCCAACCATTTTTTTTGGTTAATGCTTTCACGCTAATTGCGCTGCAATGCAGCGAGAAATTCCGGCCAAGTCACGGACCGGTTCCGAAACCGATAATCCAGCCGTTTCGAGCAGCGCCGCCACCGGCTCCCATTGTCCGGCCCCGACTTCCAGAAAAAGGGAAGCGCCGGGCTTCAATAGACGAGGCAGGTCGGCGACGATTTCGCGATAGCAGGTCAATCCGTCGCCGCCGCCATCCAAGGCCAATTTCGGCTCGTACCGCGCGACCTCGGGTTGGAGACCGTCGATCTCGCCGCGCGCAATATAGGGAGGATTCGACAGAACGATATCGAACCGGCCCGACAGCGCCGCCGCCCAATCCGAAACCAAGAATCGCGCGCGATCGGCGAGGCCCAGCCGCGCGGCATTATCGCGGGCAACTTCCACGGCGGCGGGAGACCGGTCTACGCCGATACCCGTTGCAGCCGCAGTTTCCGACAAGAGCGCCAGGAGGAGGCATCCGCTTCCAGTTCCCAGATCGAGAATGACCGGCGCGGCCAACTCTCGAGCCGTCAGATCCGCCAGCGCCGCTTCGACGAGCGTTTCGGTTTCCGGCCGGGGAATCAGCGTGTCCGGCGTGACGCGAAATGGCAGGCTCCAGAATTCACGCCGTTCGAGGAGTTGCGCCGCCGGCACACCTTGGACCCGCCGTTCGACCAATGCGAGAAACGGGTCCGGATGGGTCACAACGCGTTCGGGATAGCCGATGATCGCCGACTGATCGACCTCCAACGCGTGCGCCAACAACACCCGTGCCTCACGATACGGCGATTCGATCCCCGCCGCCCTGAGGCGCGCCGCCCCTTCCGTCAGACAGGAGCCGACGGTCGGCCGGCTCATTGCAGTTCGGCGAGGCGTTCGGCTCGATCCTCGGCAAGCAGGGCGTCGAAGATATCGTCCAGCTCCTCGCCGTTCATGATGCGGTCGAGCTTATGCACCGTGAGATTGATTCGATGGTCGGTCACGCGGCCCTGAGGGTAGTTGTAAGTTCGGATGCGTTCCGAGCGGTCGCCCGATCCGACCTGACTGCGCCGGTTCTCGGACCGCTCGTCCTGCTGGCGCTGGCGCTCGGCCTCGTAGAGGCGGGCGCGCAGAACCTTCATCGCCTTCGCCCGGTTCTTATGCTGCGATTTTTCATCCTGACATTGGACGACGACTCCGGTCGGAATATGGGTAATCCGAATCGCGCTATCGGTCTTGTTCACGTGCTGTCCGCCGGCACCGGATGCTCGGTAGGTATCGATGCGTAAGTCCTTCTCGTCGACCGAGACGTCGACGTCTTCCGCCTCCGGCAACACCGCCACGGTCGCCGCCGAGGTATGGATCCGCCCGCCACTTTCCGTGACCGGTACGCGCTGCACGCGGTGTACCCCGGACTCGAATTTGAGCTTTGCGAATACGCCGGAACCGCCGATCGACGCGATCGCCTCCTTGAAGCCGCCGAGCTCGGTATCGTTGACCTCGATCGGCTCGAACCGCCAGCCATGGTTTTCCGCGTAACGCTGATACATGCGGAACAGGTCGGCGGCGAACAGCGATGCTTCATCACCGCCCGTACCCGCCCGTACCTCCAAGATCGCACTGCGGTCGTCGGCAGCGTCCTTCGGCAACAACAGAATCTGAACTTCACGCTCCAGCGCTGGGAGGCCGGCCGCCAATTCACGGTGTTCCTCCTCAGCCATGCTGCGCATTTCCGCATCGGTGTCGGCATCGCCCATCAACTCTTCCAGATCGGACAGCTCCGACAAGATGCCTTGCACCTCGCGCGCTTTTTCCGCAATCGGCGACAGTTCGGCATATTCCTTCGACAAGGACGCAAAGTCCGAAGCGCTCAGACCCTCCGACGACATCAACGCGGTCAATTCTTCCTGCCGGGCGATAACCGCCGATAGCTTTTCCGCCATACTCATTGGATCAGCATTCCTCTTCCTTCGATGGGTCGGTAAACAGCCTACCCAGCAGCCGCTCCGCCTGATTTCTGCTCACGCTGCTACCGCCTTCCTCGGCGGCGGCCAAGTCGCGCAGCGCCGTGGAGGGCCGGTGCAATAACCGGTTGACCAACAACCGAGTCACCTCTTCCGGGCCGGCATCTGGATTCTCGGCAAGCACGCCTTGCCGCACCTGTTCGAAATGCTCGCGCAAGGCCACAACGGACGGTACCGCGTCGCGCTCCGCCTGCCGCCGTTGCCACGCGGCGACGCCCTCGTCGATCAACCGCCAAGCATCCGCCGATGCTTCCTCGCGCTGCGTCCGACCTTCCAACGCGACCTGTTCGAGATCGTCCAGCGAATAGAGATATGCGCCGTCATGCCGTTCGAGGGCCGCTTCCATGTCCTGCGGAACGCCGCCGTCCAGGAACAAGATAGGCCGCCGCCGGCGTTCGCGTAGCGCGGTTTCGACCAACGCCGCCGTCACGATCCGCCGGCCGGTGCCCGCCGCGGACACGACGATGTCCGACAACGCCACCTCGGCCGCCAAGTCCTCGAATGGCGCGAAATGTAGCCCGGCGCGGCGCGCAGCACTTTCCACCCGTTGCGACGGTCCGGTCATGGCCGTATCGCGCAAGCCCGCCTGCCGCATATGGTCGTGGATCAGCTCGCCGATTTCGCCAAGTCCGATTATCAGCGCGCGACATCGCGACAGATCGCCGTGCAGGTCTTGAGCGACCTGTGCCGCGGCCGATGCGATCGACACCGGCCGCCGGGTGATCTGCGTTTCGGTCCGGACGCGCTTCGCCACGCTATACGCCGCTTGCAGCACAGCCTCGAATTCCGGCCCCATCATGCCGCAGTCGGCCGACAAGCGATGGGCGGCGCGAACCTGTCCCAGCACCTGCGGTTCGCCGATGACCTGACTATCCAGCGACGCAGCGACCGCGAAAATGTGGCGCAGCGCGGTGTCGTCGTAATGGGCATAGCTCTGGTCGGTGATTTCATCGCCGCCCACGTTGCTGGTTGCGCAGAAGTCGTCCCGGATCACCGTCGCCATCCGTTCCGCTTCGGGATGGACGCCTTGTATCTCGATTCTGTCGCAGGTCGACAGAACAATCGCTTGGGACAGTCCGGCATCGCGCAACCGGTCGAGGGTGCGCGGCACCATGGCGTCATCGATGAAAAGGCGGTCGCGCAGCAGGGCGCCACTGGACCGGTGATTGGCCCCCACGGCAAAAATCCGGGCGTCGCCCTGCGCAGACATCGCACAGCTACCGGTAGACGGCGAGGTGTTCCTCAAGCGACGCGAGCGCCACCTCGTCCTGTGAGCCCGACTCCATGTTACGCACCGTCGCCGTGCCGCGGGCCAATTCGTCGTCCCCGACGATCACCGCCGCGACGGCATTGACCCGGTTGGCGCGCTTCATCCGCCGTCCCAAGTTACCCGAATAGCCGAGTTCGATGCGGAACCCGGCGCCCCGCAACCGTTCGGCAATCTTGAACACCTCCTGCTCCGCGTCGGACCCCAGCGGGATCAGGGCTACGGGACGCCGCGCCTCCGGCACGTCGCTGCACAACATCGCCAGCCGTTCGACACCGGCCGCCCAGCCGACGCCAGGAGTGTCGGGGCCGCCCATCATCTTGATCAAACCGTCGTATCGCCCCCCGGCAAGCACGGTTCCCTGAGCGCCGAGCGCCGTGGTCACGAATTCGAATGCCGTGTGGCAGTAATAATCCAGCCCGCGCACAAGCCGGGGGTTCACGGTGTATTCGATGCCGAGCGCGTCGAGGCCGGCCTTAACCGTATCGAAGAATTCCGTGCTCTCCGCATTCAGGAAATCGCCGAAAAGCGGCGCGTCGGCGACGATGCCACGGTCCGTCTCGTCCTTCGAATCGAGAATGCGCAGTGGGTTGCGCTCCAACCGGGCCTGACTGTCCTCGGACAGCGCCTCGCGGTGTTTCTCGAAATAGCCGACCAAGGCGTCGCGATAGGCGGCCCGGCTTTCGGTATCGCCCAACGTGTTGAGTTGCAGCACCGTCTCCCCGAGAACGCCAAGGGCGTCCAGGACGCGAACCCCGGCAGCGACGACTTCCACATCCGCCTGCGGTTGCGGCAAGCCGATGAGTTCCACACCGATCTGATGGAACTGGCGCTGCCGGCCTTTCTGCGGCCGTTCGTAGCGGAACATCGGGCCGGCATAGAAGTACCGGACGGGAACCTGCTGGGCGAGCCCTTCGGAAATGAAAGCGCGGGCCACACCGGCGGTATTCTCCGGCCGCAAGGTGATCTCTTCATCCCCCTTATCGGTGAAGGAATACATCTCCTTGGTGACGACGTCGGAGGCCTCGCCAAGCGTCCGCTTGAAGACCTGGCTGAACTCGAAGATCGGCGTCGCGACCTCGTCGAAGCCGTAGCGCTCGACAACGCCACGCGCGGTGTCGACGACGTGCCGATACCCCCGCATTGCTTCCGGCAGCAGGTCGTGGGTTCCGCGAACAGGTTGAAGAGAGGCCATGTCGTTACGTGTCACAAAGGTTGCAGAAAAGCCGGGAAAACCGCAGGGACCATAGCAAAGCGCCGGCGCGGGCGACAGTGTCCGCACAATCCAACAGTGTCAAGCAGGTAAGCAATTGGGGGGGTCGGAGGAAGAGCCCCACCGTAACGGCATCGGGAACCGAAGGCATCCCGCCGTTTCCGGGGCTAGCTAGGCCGCCGGGCTACTCCGACGTTGTGCCGATCGGCGGCGCGGCGGCACCGACGGCCTTCCCGGATTTCAACGGTTCCGGCTCGAGCGCGACATTCCGGCGGACCGCCCCGGGCGGGCCCAGCGAGGGCACGGGTGTGCCATCGACCGTTATGCGCAATCCGCCGGCGTTGCCCGTCAACAGGGTTAGTCCGCTTCGATTCGGCACCTGATACGAGTCGCCCTTGAACAAAACGCGGGTCAAAAGCAGCTCGGCGTTTTCGCTATCGCGTATTTCCACCCAACTGTCCGACATCGCCTGCACAACGATCCGCGCATCGGCATTCGCGTTGCCGTAAATCTTGCCGCTCGATAGCGAATCCGCGG
Organism: Alphaproteobacteria bacterium; assembly: GCA_965228425.1. Lineage (GTDB taxonomy): Bacteria > Pseudomonadota > Alphaproteobacteria > UBA8366 > UBA8366 > JAJFJD01. The sequence continues at coordinate 4,900,122 of OZ245815.1, forward strand.
ATTCGGCGGTTTCCGTGTCTTCGGACGGCGTTGTCGGCAACGCCGCGATTTGTTGCCCCGGTTCCGCGCCCACCGGCGCCGCGGGCGTCGCCGATTCATCCGACGACGGCGGGGCGGGCGGCGCCACATCCGGCGTCGACTGATCGGTAGGTTCCGTCACCGGCGCCGCAGGCGTCGCTTCCGGCGTGGCCGCCGCCACGGGCGGTGGGGACGCCGGTTCGGCCGGTTGCGCCGCATCGGGTTCCGGCGTGCTGTCCTCAGCCGGCTTTTTCGCAACCTCGGACGGAGACGGCGCAGCGGGCGTGCTCGGCGGCGCATCGGCGGTGGACGACTTTACCGGCGCCGGCGACACTTCATTTGCGTCATCCGACGGCTTGCCCTTGATGATTTCGCTGATTTGGCTGGGCAATTGCGGCACGATCTCCGCGACCTGCTGATCCTTCGACGAGAAATAAATCCACGCCCCATAAACCAATCCGGCCAACAAAACCGCGACCAACAGGACGGCCCCGCTGGGAATCTTCCCCTCGGGAAGCGGCGCCGGAAAATGCAGGTCGGTCCGGTTGTGAAGGTCCTTGACCTCTTCCTTAAACCGGGCCACCAGCGCTTCACTGTTCAAACCGAGGTGATCCGCATAGGTACGCACAAATCCGACCGCATAGGTCGGGCCCGGCAGATCGTCGATCAAACCGTCTTCGAGCGCCTTGAGATACGGAAAGCGTATGCGCAAGACTTGGGAGACATAGCGCAGGTCTTCCCCACGCTCCTCGCGCCGCGACCGCAGGGTCGCCCCAACGGTCTGCAAGCTGCCCTCCGCAACCTGAGACGACGTCTCGCCGGTTTCAACGGATTCCTGCTTGGCGCTTCGATCAAGCTTCCAAAGATTCTTCGCCATGTGCGGAATTGGTCCCCTTAAAGCACCGAACTAAAGGCAATCCACTAATATTCGGAAAGATTGTTTTTTGGACTGCCAAACACGACTTCCGCTGATGCCGCTCCCCACTGGCCGGGACTATACTACAGGACACACCGAAAATGCAGCCACCATTCGCCATTCCTCTCGAATAGGTGGATTATTGAGGCCCTTCATACGGGAAAATGTTCCCAAACCGGGTGCTCAGAGCGAGATTTTGTGCCGTTCCGCGTAAGCCTGCAGGGCATCGCGAAGGCTGTGATCCGGTTCATCCAACAACGACCCCACGTAGCGCTCGAGTTCGGTGACGTGGAGATTCTGCATCATGTGCCGTACCGCCCCGATGGCGCCGGAAGGCATCGACAAAATCCGGAAACCGACCCCGAGCAAGGCCATCGCTTCCAACGGCTGGCCAGCCATCTCGCCGCAGAGACTCACCGGCACATTGGCCTTGCGCCCTTGACCCACGACGCCGTGCAAGAATTTTAGGACCGCCGGCGACAACGCATCGTAGCGATCGCTGACCCGCGGATTGCCGCGATCGCAAGCAAACAAGAACTGCACCAGATCATTCGACCCGATAGACAGGAAGTCCACTCGGTCGAGAAGCTGCGGCAATTGAAAGTATAGGGACGGCACTTCCATCATGGCGCCGACATGGATGCTGTCGGGCAGTGGATTTCCCCACGACTTCGCCCGCTCGACCTCGTGATCGAGCAGCGCTTTTGCGCTATCGAATTCCGCGACTTCCGCGACCAAAGGGAACATCACGCGCAGTTCGCGGCCGGCCGACGCACGCAACAAGGCCCGGATTTGCAGCCGGAGTATAGCCGGGCGGTCGAGCGCGATCCGCAATGCCCGCCATCCCATCGCCGGATTTTGGTCCTCGCCGATCCGCAAATAGGGCAAGAGCTTGTCGCCACCGATGTCGAGCGTACGGAAAACGACGGGACGATCCCCCGCCTTCGCGTATACGTCGCGGTAGAGATCGGTCTGTTTCGTCAGGCGCGGGAATTGCGCATGGATCATGAACGGAATTTCGGTCCGGTACAGACCGACGCCATCTGCGCCGCTTTCAGGTAAATGATCGAGATCGAGATCGAGCCCGGCGTTGATCAACAACGAAACCGGTTGCCCGTCCCGCGTCACTGCCGGCAGGTCTCGCGTTGCGGCATATTCCGCGCGCTTCTTTTCCCAATTCTGCAGATTGTCGGTGAAACTCTTTTGCAGGTCTTCCGCCGGCCGCACATAGGCGACGCCGCTGTCGCCATCGACGAACACCGAATCGCCGGGTTCGACCTTGCCGATCACGCCGCGCACGTTGCCGATGACCGGAATATCGAGTGCTTTCGCCACGATCGCCACATGCGACGCCGCCGTTCCCTCGTCGAGGATCAGGGCTCGAAGCCGCGTCCGGTCATAGTCGAGCAGTTCGACCGGTCCCATGGCGCGCGCCACCAGAACCACGTCTTCCGGGAGGGGCAAGGCGCCGTTGCCGCCCTCGGCGCCATGGGTCAGGTGCTGCAACAACCGGTAGGCGAGATCGTCGAGATCGAGCAGCCGCTCGCGAAGATAGGGATCACGGACCTGACTCATGCGGGCGCGGGTATCGTTCTGCACCTTGGCGACCGCCGCTTCAGCGGTAAGCCCGCTTTGAATCGCCTCGCGAATGCGCCGGATCCATCCGTGATCGTCCGCAATCATCCGGAATGCCCGGAGAATGTCGAGCGGTTCGCCGGACCGTGCGGCCTGGGCATCGCCGGAAAGCCGGTCCACCATGCTGTCGAGCGCCAGCTGCATGCCGCTCATCGCTTCGGCGATCCGCTTCAATTCGGATTCAGGATCCTCTGCAATGGTCTGCGAGATCGGCGCGCCGCGTTCGTGCAAGACGGCGATACCCCGCGCCAACCCGCCGTTGATCCGCGTGCCGTCGAGGCGAACGGGCGCCGAATTCGCCGGCCCGGCCACTTCGTCAGGCACCGAGAGATCGCCGCCGGCAATGAGCTCGGCGACAACCATCGCAACCGTCTCGAGGGTTTCGACTTCCTCCTCGGTGTAATTGCGCTGGGTCATGTTCTGAATGGTCAGCACGCCCATGACCCGGCCACTGCGCAATACCGGCGCACCGAGGAAGGAGTGGTAAATCTCTTCGCCGGTCTCCGGCCGGTAGGCGAATTGCGGATGGCTTTGTGCGTCGGCCAGGGCAAGCGGGCTTGCATGCGCCGCGATGGCGCCGACCAGACCTTCGTTCACGCCGAGCTGCGTGCGGTAGACGGCGTCCTTGCGCAATCCCTCGGTACTGCACAGCACGAGCCGCTCGCCCGGCTGCATGACGTAAACGGAGCACACCTCCGCCACCATACCTCGGGCGATGATCTCGGCGATCCGGTCCAGGCGTTCCTGCGTCGTGCCGCCGCGCGCCATGGCGTCGCGCAGACGGCGCAGCAATTGCCGCGACCCGACCCAATGCGTGACATCGGTCATCCGCTAAACCCGTTCTACGCCGCTAACGTCACTGCGCGCCCGCCGCAAAATGCGGGCGGCGCCGTCATTCGGTATCCAGCCCATACGCGGTGTGCAACGCTCGCAGCGCCAGTTCCGTGTATTCCTCGGCCACCAAAACGCTGATTTTGATCTCCGAGGTTGAGATTACCTGAATGTTTATACCCTTCTCGGCGAGCGTACGGAACATCACCTGCGCCACGCCCGCGTGACTGCGCATGCCGACACCGATCACCGAAATCTTGACGACATTCTGATCCGACAGGACATCGTTGCAGCCGACCGCGTCCTTGACGCCGTTCAGCACTTCCATCGCCCGGTCGAAATCCGCTTTTCCGACGGTAAACGTCATGTCCGTCCGCTGGCCGTCTGCGGCCATGCTTTGAACGATCATGTCGACATTCACATTCGCCTCGGAGAGCGGGCCGAAGATGCCCGCCGCCACGCCGGGCTTATCCGAAACGCCGACGAGGCTGATCTTCGCCTCGTCCCGGCTATAGGCGATTCCACTGACGATCTGATGTTCCACGATCTCGTCCTCATCAACAACCAGGGTCCCGGGCTCTTCCCGGAAACTCGATAATACCTGCAAGCGCACGCCCGCCTTCATGGCCAATTCGACCGACCGGGTCTGCAGAACCTTCGCGCCCTGCGACGCCATTTCAAGCATCTCCTCATAGGTGATGCGATCGAGCTTGCGCGCCTTCGTCACGATCCGCGGATCCGAGGTATAGACCCCGTCCACGTCGGTGTAGATATCACAGCGGTCGGCCTCCAGTGCGGCGGCAAGCGCCACGGCGCTCGTATCGGAACCGCCCCGGCCCAACGTCGTCACACGTTCGTCTGGCGAAACGCCCTGGAACCCCGCGACAACGGCAATTTGACGGTCGGCGAACCGCTCGATCATCTTGCCGGTCTCGATCGCTTGAATCCGCGCCTTGCCATGCACATCGTCGGTCCGAATCGGCAATTGCCATGCGAGCCAGGATCGGGCCGGCAGCCCCATTTCCTGTAATGTCAGCGCCATTAGGCCGCTCGTCACCTGCTCGCCCGACGACACCACGACGTCGTATTCGCGCGCATCGTGCAGTTTGTTCGCTGTCGTGACGAAATCGACGAGGCGGTTGGTCTCGCCCGCCATGGCCGAGACCGCGACGGCAATTTCATGGCCCTGGTCGTACTCGGCCTTGATCCGCTTCGCCGCGTTGCGAATACGGTCCAGGTCGGCCACCGACGTGCCGCCGAATTTCATTACGATCCGCGCCATGATCTCGACCCTAATGCGGATTTATCCGTCCCTGACCCGCGCCAGAGGTTGCCCCGCGAAGGCGGCGTATCCATACTCTTTGGACAGCGCCCATGCAAGGCCCCCACATCCGCACGGACCCGGCTAATACCATGATGGAAAAGCAAACGCCCCGCGCGTTGGACCGCACCGTCGACGATGCCGAATTGGCGAAGTTCGCCGCCATCGCGGAGGAATGGTGGGACCCGGACGGCAAGTTCCGGCCGCTCCACAAATTCAACCCGATCCGCCTGGAATTGCTGCGGGACCGAATTGCCGACCATTTCGGCCGCGACCCGAAAGCCGCCCGGCCGCTCGAGGGGATATCCGTGGTCGATGTCGGCTGCGGCGGCGGCCTGCTCGCCGAACCCATGGCGCGGCTCGGCGCAACGGTCACGGGAGTCGACGCCACCGAACGCAATATCGAAGTCGCGCGCATCCACGCCGAACAGATGGGACTGACCATCGACTATCGTTTCGCGACCGCCGGAGACTTGGCCGCAGAGCAGCGTGTCTTCGACGTCGTCCTCAATATGGAGGTGATCGAGCATGTTGCCGACCGGGACGCCTTCCTAGACGATTGCGCTCAGTTGGTGCGGCCCGGCGGCCTGATGTTTCTGGCGACGCTGAATCGAACGCCGAAATCCTATCTGTTTGCCATCGTTGGCGCGGAATACGTGATGCGCTGGCTGCCGCGCGGCACGCATGAGTGGCGTCGTTTCGTCCGCCCTTCCGAGCTCGCCGCACCGCTGCGGCAATCGGGGATGAGCATGACCGACGTAACGGGCGTCGTCTTCAACCCGATCAAGGATCAATGGTCGTTGTCGTCGCGTGATCTCGACGTGAACTACATCGCGACCGCCGAAAAACCCGAAACGACGTAACAGGGAGCCGACAATGACCCGAATCGCCCTCTTGGACGATTATCAGAACATCGCGCTCGAATCGGCCGATTGGGACTCGCTCCCCGCAGCGTGCTCGGTCGATGCCTTCCCGGACCATCTGACCGATGCGGCGGCATTGACCGACCGGCTGCACCCTTATGACGTTCTGGTCATCATGCGCGAACGGACCCCCTTTCCCCGTGCGTTGATCGAAACATTGCCCAATCTGAAACTGCTGATCACGACCAGCGGCCGCAATAAATCGATCGATCTCGCGGCTTGCGCCGATCATGACGTGCTGGTCTGCCATACCGAGCTGGGGCACACGCCCACGGCCGAACTTACCTGGGGTCTCATCTTGGGGCTGGCGAAGCGCATCCCGACCGAGGACCGCGGCACCCGCGAAGGACATTGGGGCATCGAGGTCGCCGACGGCCTAGCCGGCAAGGTGCTGGGCGTCATCGGGCTCGGCAAGCTCGGCTCGAAGGTGGCGCAGATCGGCAAGTTGTTCGATATGGAGATCATCGCCTGGAGCCCCAACCTGACCGACGAGCGCGCACAGGAGATCGGCGCCCAGCGCGTCGAAAAGGACGAACTCTTCGCCCGGTCCGATTACGTCTCCGTCCACGTCGTGTTGAGCGACCGCAGCCGCGGACTGGTCGGTGAGGAAGACCTGGCGCGCATGAAGCCGACCGCGTTTCTGGTCAACACGGCGCGCGGGCCGATCGTCGACGAGGATGCCCTGGTGCAGGCCGTGCAGAACGGCGTCATCGCCGGCGCGGGCATTGACGTTTTCGGCACCGAGCCGCTACCGCAGGGCGACCCGTTGCGGACGCTGCCGAATAGCATCATCACCCCCCATATCGGCGGGTTCACGCGCGAGAATTACGATCTGTGGTACGGCGGCGCGCTGGAAGACATCAAGGCCTGGCTCGACGGCAACCCGATCCGCATCCTGACGCCGGACAAGAACTGAGCCTAGTCTCCATTCCCCACGTCGGTCGGCGCGCCGACCTCGAGACGCCAGGACGATTGCGCGTGGTCTTTCGTGGCCACGTCGAAAACGACGCCGTTCGGATCGCGGTACTTCCGCTCATGCTTCGGGCCCGCGCCGACATTTTTGACCTGGCCGTGATAATAGCCGCCCGCCTCTTCGACCGCGGCGCAGGCCTTGTCCATATCGTCGACGAGAAATCCCAGGTGATGGATGCCGATGAAATCGGAGCCGCGCTCGTCGGGGGCATTGTCGTTGGACTGCAGATGCAGTAGGGCGAGGCTGACCACCCCGTCGGACATCATTACCGCGACATCGGATTGGCGCACCCGCTCCATGCCGAAGGCCTTTTCGTAGAAATTCGCCGCCTCTTCCAGATCGCGCACGCTCAACGCGATGTGCCGAAGTTTACCCATGACCTCATTCCTTCCTAAACTGTCGCCTAAGACCGATCTTGTCAGACATCCCCGAGATACATCAAATCGCGGCACCAACGCCGCCCGCACCGATAACCCCTAACGCGACCGAGGAATCACCCGATGAGCGATACGCCCTACATGACCGTCAACGGCAAGGTGGTTCCCAGTGCAGACGCACAGATCAACATCGCCTCTCCGGCCGCTAAATACGGGATCGGCGTCTTCGAGGGCATTCGCGGGTACTGGAACGCGGATGACGAACAGCTCTACGTATTTCGGTTGCATGAGCACCTCGCGCGCCTGAAGCAGTCGATGAAGCTGTTGCGGCTGGACGACGAACTCTCGATCGATCAATTGGAAGCCTGTGTGCTCGACATGATCCGGGCCAACGACTTCAAGACGACCATTCAGATGCGCATCATGGCCGTGCTCGACGATGCCGACGGCGCGCGCACGGACAACGGACCGGTCGGCGTCTATGCGATGGGGGGCCCATGCCCGCCGCATCCGTTCATGCGCAGCGGCCTGACCGCCGGCACAAGTTCGTGGATGCGGACGGCGGACAACGCGCTGCCGGTCCGGATCAAATGCAACGCCAATTACGTGAACGGCCGCTTGGCGGAACTGGAGGCGCGCGCCGGCGGCTTCGACCGGGCAATCTTCTTGAACAGCCGCGGCAAGGTATCCGAAGGGCCGGGCGCGACCCTGTTCCTAATCCGCAGCGGACGGCCCGTCACACCGTCCCCCTCGAACGACCTGCTGGAAAGCATTACGCGGGACACCCTGATGCATCTCTTGCGCGAGACACAGGACATGGAAACGCAGGAGCGCGATGTCGACCGCACCGAGGTCTACGCGGCAGATGAAGCCTTCCTCTGCGGAACCTTGGCGGAAGTGACGCCGATCATCAGTCTCGACGGCATCGCGGTCGGTGACGGCGCGGTTGGACCGGTGACGCGGGCGCTTCAGAAAAGCTATCTCGACACGGTGACCGGCGCATCGTCGGATCACGCCGACTGGCGCACCCCGGTCTATGTTTGACGCGGTCTAGGTCTCGCGCCGGTTGATCAGCCCGTCCGGCGTCGCCGAATAGCCGGTCAGCGTCCGGTCCGCGTAACGCATGCGCCAAGACAGCATTCTCTGCGCGTAGTCCAGCATGACCGGCGCATTGCCCGGATCCTTCGCGAGGTTCTCCAGTTGCCCGGGATCCGCCTCCATGTCGAACAAGAGCGGCGGCAACGCGTCGAAATGGACATATTTGTATTTCTCGTCCCGGATTACACAGAGGCCGCACTGATCGAGCGGCAATCCGAAGGGCGGCGGTTTCGACGCGTTATTGAAATACGGCCGGAAATCGAATTCGAAATGCACCTCGGCGCGCCAATCGTCCGGTTTCGGGCCCCGGCAGAGCGGCAGCAAGGACGCACCGTCGCAAGTATGCGGCACCGCACCGCCGACCCAATCCAGGATCGTCGGCATTACGTCGACGGTCTCGGTAAAGGCATCGACGATCTCGCCGCGCATGGAATCCGCTTCCGGCGACGGGTCGTGCACGATCATCGGGATGTGGAAGGATTGATCGAAGTACCCGATCTTGCCCAGCAGGTAGTGGTCGCCCAGCATCTCCGCATGGTCCGACGTGAAGATGATCAGCGTGTTGTCGTACTGCCCGCTGTCCTTCAGATAGCCGACGATCCGGCCAATATGGTCGTCGATCTCCTTCATCAGGCCGTAATAGGCGGCGCGCATCAAGCGGACCTCGTCCTCGCTCATGTCGCTGGTAAGCCCCGTCCCGTCGCGGAAGAATTTCGATTGCTTCTCAGTCCGAATGTAGTGATCGAGCAAGGGATGCTGTTCCGCCTCGGCCTCGCGGGTCGCCGCCCGCACCGGGCCCGGCGACCCGTCGGGATCGTGGCTTTCATTGTAGGGCGCCGGCGCGATGAAGGGCGGATGCGGCCGAAAGTAGCCGAGATGCATGAACCAGCTCTGCTGTTCGACGTTGCGCAGATAGGCGAGTCCATGCTTCGTCGTCCAACTCGTATCCGACAGCTCCGCGGAAATGCGGGACGGCGCCCGCGTCGCCCCCCCGGGGGCATCGTGTCCCTCAGCCGGCAGCCAAATATCTTCGGGCGGTTCCGGCAGTTCCATGCCGTGCTGGCGCAGCCAGTTGAAATAGGGCCGGCGCGCCGGATCCATCGGCGCGATCGGCGTCCAGCCCGGCATCAGGGCGCCGCGGAACTTGTACCGCGGATCATCGGCCGGCGTCAGTCGAGGATCGGGCGATGTCGTCGTGTATCCGACCAATGCCGAGTCATACCCATATTTTCGCATTTCCATGGGCAGGGTGGCATGGCGGGTATCCATCGGAATGCCGTTTTGCACGACGCGATGGTTCATCATGTAGAGGCTGGTCAGCAGCGATGCCCGCGCCGGACCGCAAGGCGCGCACTGCGTGTAGTGATTGCGGAACACCGTGCTGTCCCGGCACAGCGCGTCGAGATGCGGCGTCTGGACCGACGGATGGCCAATATAAGACAGGGTATCGCCCCGCCATTGGTCGACCACGATGAGCAGGACATTTTTCTTTTCAGCCACGACAAAACCTCGCTGCAACGCCGGTGTGACGCCGACCATTCGGAAATTCAATTGGGAACAGAACCGACAGAATAGCGAAACCACGCCGGTCCGTCAGGAAGAGTACACCGGCAACGTTACGGGTATGTGCAAAGAAGTGCCGCTATGGGTTACGCGACGGTATTAGCTGTTCGTGCGCGGCAACCAAGGAATGCGCGCGAATTCGATGCCTTCTTCTTCCAGCGATTGCGCCTCGTCGTCGGACGTCTCGCCGTAGATGTTGCGCGCGTCGGCTTCCTTGTAATGAATTTTCCGCGCTTCATCGGCGAACTTATCGCCGACATAATCGCAATTTTCGGCAACTTCCTTCTGCAGATTCTCCACGGCCTTGCGAAGTTCGGTCGCCTGGACATGCGCCTTGCCGGCGGCCCCCCGCGAGGCACCTTTTGCGATATTCGGCGCCATCGGGGCTTTCGCCACCTTTACGTCGCCGCACACGGGACAAGCGACCTTGCCCTGCTTCGCCTGGCGATCGTAGGTCTTGCTGTCCTTGAACCATGCCTCGAACACATGGTCTTTATCGCAACGAAGGTTGAACGAAATCATAGCGCCTTATATCCAGAAACCGCCTCAAGCTCCAAATTCGCTTCAGCGTATAAATTATGTCGTAATCCCCCTTTCGCAAGATATCCGGACATCAAACCATGATCGACCGCCCCCAACCGACCCATGGCCAAACCGAGCCGTCCCCTTGGGTTCTGCGCTTTTCCGGCCAAATTCCGACCGGCGGAGAGGTCATCGACATAGCCTGCGGCGCGGGCCGGCATGGACGGTTGTTGCTGGAAAAGGGCCATCCGGTGACATTCGTCGATATCGATACCGAAGACTTGGAAGATCTTGGCGGGCGCAGCGACGTCGCGGTCATCGAAACCGACCTCGAGACCGAGGGATTTTGGCCTTTTACAGGGCATGCATACGACGGTGTCATCGTGACCAACTACCTGTGGCGGCCGATCCTGCCCCAAATCATCGACCTCGTCGCGGCCGGCGGCCTGCTCCTCTACGAGACCTTCGCGGTCGGCAACGAAGCCTTCGGTAAACCCAGCAATCCGGACTATCTGTTGAAGCCCGATGAATTGCTCAATTCTGTCGAAGATAAGCTCGACGTGGTCGAATTCGAACAGGTCGAAATCGATGTACCGAAACCGGCGGTGGTTCAGCGCATTGCCGCCCGGAACACCCAGGCTACCTAGGGTCGGAAATCAGGAATTCGGCGCGTCGACGGCGATATCGCGGTCGTGTTCCAGCGACGGAATCATCGACCGCGCCTTGTCGACCGCCCCGAAATCGAGTTCCGCCGCGACAATACCCGGTTCGGTGCCGCCATCCGCGAGCACTTCACCCCAGGGCGCCACGATCAGGGAATGGCCGTAGGTCTTGCGGCCATCGTCGTGGTCGCCGCATTGCGCCGGCGCGATCACGTAACAGCCGGTCTCGACCGCGCGCGAACGCATCAGAACATGCCAATGGGCATCGCCCGTGCGGCGGTTGAAAGCCGACGGCACAGCCAACATGCGCGCACCCGCATGCGCCAATTGGCGGTAAAGATAGGGGAACCGGATGTCGTAACAGACTGTCATGCCGAGCGGTCCCCACGGCGTGCCCGCTACCACGGCGCGGTCGCCTGGTCGGTAGGTTTCCGATTCCTTGAAGGTCCGGCCGCTCGCCAGATTGACGTCGAACATATGGACCTTGTCGTACCAGGCAACGATTTCGCCGGCGTCATTCAGCAGATACGAGCGGTTGGCGAGACGGTCGTCGTCCGCCAGCTTGATCGCCAGCGAGCCGACCAACAGCCAGACGCCAAGCTCGGCCGCCAGTGCACGATAGGCCGCCAACGCCGGATCGCGGTCCTCGGTCGTTGCCGCCTCAATCGCCAGATTGCCGCGCTGTTGCACCAGGTTGACGACCTCCGGCAGCGTGATTAGTGCCGCGCCGGTGTCGCGCGCCGTGCGAACGGCATCCGTCGACAGCGCGATGTTGGTTTCGACATCCGACGTTGCCGTCAGCTGGACACAGGCGACCTTGAGCGTGTCGGCCATGTCAGCCCTCCAACAAGGGGTCTAAACCGCCTTCGGCATCGAGTGCATGAAGCTCGTCGCTGCCGCCGATATGCCGGTCGTCGATGAATATTTGCGGCACCGAGGTCCGGCCGCCCGCCCGCTCGACCATCGTTTTTTTCAGCGCGCCGTTCATGAAGACATCGTGCTCGATAAAGTCCGCACCCTTGGCCTGCAACAGCTTCTTTGCGCGGAAACAGTAGCCGCAAAACGGGCTCGTATAGATTTCAATCTTTGCCATGACTCGTTCTGAAATTTTCGCCGGATGCCCAAATACATACGGCGTCGCGGACGAAGAGCAATCCCTTTTTCCGCGGTGCCGCCCCGAAATCGCCTAATCCGCGCGGATCACGCGGGCCAATGTCAGGACATCGACCGCCCCCGCACCGGCCCGGCACAGGACCCGTGCGCATTCCTCGACCGTCGCCCCGGTCGTCAGCACATCGTCGACCAGAACGATCCGCCGTCCCTGTACCCGGCTTTTCCAGCGCTCGTGGACCGCAAACGCACCCTGGACATTGCGGCGTCGGGCCGACGGCGATTTCTGCGCTTGGGTCGCGGTATGCCGCCGCCGACGCAACAGATCGATCGCGACCGGCGTTGCCGCGCGTTTGCCCGCCGCTTGCGCCAACAACCCCGCTTGGTTGTAGCGCCGACGCAGCAACCGACGGGGATGCAGCGGCACCGGCGCAACCAGGTTCGCTTCGGCGAGCAAAGCCGCCCCCGCCCGCGCGAGCCATTGGCCGTACACCGGCGCGCCATGGATTTCATCGGAATGCTTGAAGGCGAGGATCAGGGCGCGGCTGGCATCGTCATAGCGAAAGACCGCCCGCGCGCGGTCGAACGCAGGCGGCCGCCGGACACAGGACGGGCATAGGCTCTCGTCCGGCATGCGGTACGGAAACGGATAGCCGCAGCGGTAGCAACATGGTTCCTCGAGCAGCGTGAGACCCTTCCAGCAGGCGGCGCACAGTGTTCCTTGATCTTCGACGCGGCCACGGCAAGACAGGCACCGCGGCGGCAGCAGAAAGTTCAACGCGGCCCGGGCGCCCCGCTGCATCGCCAAGGAAGGCATGATACTGAACGACATGGTGCCGGTTCGATCCCGCAGCCGAAAGTGATCCCCGGATAAACTCTATGGTCCCCGCCGCCGCGCGACAACCAGCTTTCAATTGCACGCATCGCCCGACGCCCCCATATTTCGCGCATGGATGAACCGATGCGCGTTTTCGACCGTCGCGCCGTCCGGCGGCATCGCGACCGTGCGGCCGCCGGCCTCGCCGCGCATGATTTCCTGTTGTGCGATGTCGCGGAACGCCTGACCGATCGGCTGCTTGATGTCAGCCGAAGTTTTCCGCACGCGCTGGATTTGGGATGCCATACCGGCGAAATGGGCCGAATTCTCGGGCGGGAGGGCGGCATTGAATCCTTGATCCAGTGCGACCTCGCGCCGGAGATGGCGCGCCGCGCAGGCGGGCATGCCGTTGCGGCGGACGAGGAAGCATTGCCCTTCGCACCGGAATCCTTCGATCTTGTTATGAGCAATCTCTCGCTGCATTGGGTCAACGACCTGCCCGGGTGCCTGCTGCAGATCCGCCAGACGCTGAAACCGGACGGTTTGTTCCTTGCCGCGATGTTCGGCGGCGGCACATTGGTGGAGCTGCGAAATTGCCTGATGGAAGCCGAAAGCGAAATCGCCGGTGGCGTCAGCCCACGGGTTTCGCCCTTCGCCGACTTACGCGATGCCGCCGGTTTGTTGCAGCGCGCCGGATTCACGTTGCCCGTTGCCGACCGGGATACGATCACCGTCACCTATGAAAACGCATTCCGGCTGTTCGCCGACCTGCGCGGCATGGGCGAAGGCAACGCGGTTCGCGAACGGCAACATAATTTCACCCGCCGCGCCGTTATTCTTCGGGCGGCCGAACGCTATCAATCGGCTCACGCGGCAGCGGACGGCCGCATTGACGCCACATTCAACGTTATCTTCATGCACGGATGGGCGCCGCATCCGTCACAACAAGTGCCGCTGCGGCCCGGCAGCGCTCAAAGTCGGCTTGCAACGGCCCTCGAATCCGAGGAAGTTCCAGCGGGCGACAAGGCGATACCGAAACGACCGACGGCGAAGGAGACCTGACTCGAATGAAGAAACTTGCCATTCGGGATTTGATCCTCGAGGTGTTCAGCTTTCTCTGGACCAACCGGCAGGACCTGTTTCGGATGATCGCAGCGCCGGTTCTCGCGCTGTCCGTCATCAATACAGCCGCCGCCGCACTGGTTCCCCGTCCGGAAACACCGACCACCGAAATTCAAACCGCCGCCACGATCACGACCGCGCTCCTGATCGGCGTGTCCTTCATTTTCTACGTCATGTTCGCGGTCGCCTGGCATCGGCGATGCCTAAAGCCCGAGGAACAAACGACGATCTGGACGGCACTCCGCTGGGACAAACGGAAGACCCTGTTCACGATTCGATCGATGATCATCGGTGTCATTCTGGTCGGTGTCGCGATTACCGCCGGCGTTTTCGTCGCCATCCTAGGCGGGGGCGCCGGCATGGTGGGCACCATCGGGACCGGCGCGGAGGGCAAAGCGATCCCGACGATTCTCGGCGTTGTCGGCACGCTCGTCATCATCGCCGTTGTCTTGCTGATGAACAGCCGGCTGGCCTTGTGGCTGCCGGCCGCCGCCGTCGACGACAATTTGACGCTGATGGAGACATGGGTCCTGGCCCGCGGGAACACCTGGCGGATATTCGCCATCGTGCTGCTGGCAAGCGCGCCGGGAATCCTATTCTTCTTTGTCATGGATTCGGTGATGAAATTCGCCGCCCAATCCCTGGGCATGGGCGACACGCTGACCTTCCGGCTCATCGCGTCGCTCGCGCTCAATCTCGCCAATTACATCGTCATCGCGATCGGGGTTTCCGCGCTGTCCTCGATCTACAAGGAATTGCGCCACCCGACATCGCCGGGCATGCCGTATTACATGTAGGGGGCGGCGACCTGTCAGAGCAGGTCGCGCAACATGGCGACCAGCGGCGCGTCGGCTGGGGGCATCGGATAGTCAGCAAGGCGCGGCGGACGCACCCAAGCCAGCTTTTGCCCTTCCCGCGCGGCCGGCGTGCCCTTCCAAACCCGGCAGACATACAACGGCATCAAGAGATGGAACGCGTCGTAGCGATGGCTGGCGAAGGCGATCGGCGCGAGACAGCTTTCCCGTGTGTCGATCCCGAGCTCTTCCTCGAACTCACGGATCAGGGCTGCTTCCGGGGTCTCCCCTTCGCCGACCTTGCCGCCCGGGAATTCCCACAATCCGGCCATCGCCTTGCCCTCAGGGCGTTGGGCAATGAGAACCCTGCCATCGGCATCGACCAGCGCACCCGCGGCAACGAGCAGCATAGGGAGGGGCGCGCCGGCTTCGCGATCCTCCCAACAACCGTCGCGGTCGGCTGCGTCGGTCATGTCCGGTAGTCGGCGTTGATCGTGATATAGCCGTGCGTCAGATCACAGGTCCAAACCCGGGCGGCGCCCCGGCCGACACCGACATCGACCGACAAATCGACATCGCGGCCAGCGAGATGCCGCTCGATCTCCGCTTCGTCATAACCGGGCACCTGCTTGCCGCGCCGCGTGATGTCGATGCCCCCGAAGGAGATCGACATTCGGTCGCGATCGGCCTTCTCGCCCGCCTTGCCCACCGCCATGACGACGCGGCCCCAATTCGCGTCGCTGCCCGCGATCGCCGTCTTAACCAGCGGCGAATTGGCGACCGCCAACCCGATCCGGCGTGCGGCCCTGTCCGAGGCCGCGCCCTTGATATCGATCGTGATGAACTTCTGCGCCCCTTCGCCGTCCTTCACGACCTGGGTCGCGAGATCGATTGCCAGCTCTTCCAGGGCCCGCCGGAAGTCGGCGGCGACGCGCGCACCCGGCGACGTCACGGCGGGATGGTCGGCCTGACCGGTCGCACACGCCAGCAGCGTATCGCTGGTCGACGTGTCGCTGTCGACGGTGATGCAGTTGAAGGAACGGTCGGCGGTCCGCCGCAACAGGGTCTGTAACACCGGCGCCGGAATCTTGGCATCGGTGAAGATAAAAGAGAGCATCGTCGCCATATCGGGTGCGATCATGCCGGACCCTTTGGCGATGCCCGCGAGCGTGACTTCGGTATCACCGATCCGCGCGGTCCGCGTCGCCATCTTCGCGAATGTGTCCGTCGTCAGGATCGCCTCGGCCGCGTCGGTCCACGCGCCGGGCTTGAGGCGCTTGTGAAGCTGCTTAAGCTTCCGTCCGACATAGTTCTGCGAGACCGGGACCCCGATCACGCCGGTGGACGCCACGAAAATGTCCTTCTGGCGGCAGCCGATCAACTGCGCCGCGGTGCGAACGGTATGGGCCACCGTCTTATCGCCGGCCTTGCCGGTAAAGGCGTTGGCATTGCCCGAGTTGACCACAATACCGCGCGCCGTACCGCCGGGCAGCACCTTGCGGCACCATTCGACCGGCGCCGAAGCGCACGCCGACTGCGTGAAGACCCCGGCGACGGTCGACCCCGCCGCCAATTCGGCCATGAACAGGTCCGGCCGGCCGCTTTCCTTCAGTCCCGCAGCCATCCCGGCAACCCGCACGCCGGGAATAGACGGCATATCCGGAACACCGACCGGCGCCAGAGGAGATTTTTCGAACATGGCGCGGCTCTATTTCGGGGCGGGACGCAACGGCTTCGCCGGCATCTTCGGCAGCTTCTTCTTGCCGTCCAGCGAATACCGCTCGACCTTGGCCTGCTCCCTGAACTGCCGGATGAAATCCTGGCCGAGCTTTTGGCCGACCTGACGCGTCATCTGGCCTTTGACCTTGTTGTATGGCGGTACTTTCCGGGTCCGGCGATCTTCGACCTTGATGACGTGCCAACCGAATTGCGTCTTCACCGGTTTTTGCGAGATTTGGCCCTTCTTGAGTTTGAAGGCCACGTCGGAGAACGGCTTGACCATTTCCTTGGCCGTGAAATAACCGAGATCACCGCCCCGCTGGGCGGACGGTCCGACGGAGTTCTTGGCGGCCAGCTTCGCGAAGTCCTGACCCTTCTGCTTCGCTTGCTTGACGATGTCCTTCGCCTTCGCCTCATTCTCCACCAGAATGTGGCGGGCGCGCACCTCAGTCTTCGGCGGGTTCTTTTTCACATATTCGTCGTAATGCGCCTTGATCCGGTCTTCCGTGAGATACTTCTTGATCAAATCGCCGAGGTAGATATCGCGGATGATCTGATCCTCGGCCTGCCGGACGCGCCGTTTGACTTCGGGCTTCTTGTCGTATTTTTCCCGCCGCCCGAAGATCGCCATCATCTTGCGCTCGATCAACAGTTCGAGAACACGCTCATATAATTTGTCGATCCCCTGCTGCTGCACCTTCGGCGGCAACGACCTGAAGGCCGCGATCACCTCGCGGTTGTAGATCGGCTGTCCTTCGACTTTGGCCACCACAACCGGCTTGCCCGACTTTGCCGCGGCCTTCGGCGCGGACTTCTGCGCCAAGGCCGGCGCCGCCGCCAACGCACCGAACAGGAGAACCGAAAAAGCCACCGCAACGAGGCGTGTCATGAAACCATCCCTTCAGAGAAGTTGGATACCGGCATATTTTCGCCCGAAACAAGCGGGCATAATGCATATGTTGGCAGTCAGTACAAGCACACCAGGGTCGCAGGGACGGCAGCCGGGAGGCAAGGAAATTCAGCAGCGGTAACCGGTTCCGATGACATGGAAACTTAACTATTTTGGCTTAATCACGCGGAAGTGCGGCCTGTACTGTCCTTGTCCGGAAAACCGGAACGGCGAGTATAAGGTTTTCAAGGGCGTCCCGGCATGATCACGCTTGCTCGCCCGTCGTTGACAGATAGGATGCGGATGCTTATGTCACACCCGTATCCCGCAGAAACCCCGGCGCTTCCACTTCGCGCCTCCACCCCGAGGTTCCCATGATCGGCGGATTGCTGAAAGCGCCTTCCAATGTCCTAAGATCGGTTTTCGGAACCGCCAACGACCGGACCGTCCGGCAGTTGCGCGCGAAGGTCGAGGCGATTAACGAGCTCGAGCCGGAAATTGAGCCGTTGTCCGACGAGGAACTGCGCGCCCGTTCCGATTTGTTCCGCGAACGGCTGCAAAATGGCGAGACACTTGACGATATTTTGATCGAGGCTTTCGCGACCGTCCGCGAGGCGGCCAAGCGCACGTTGGGCCAGCGCCATTTCGACGTCCAGCTCCTCGGCGGCATGGTCCTCCACAGCGGCAAGATCGCCGAAATGCGGACCGGTGAAGGTAAGACGCTGGTGGCGACGTTACCGGTCTACCTCAACGCCCTGGAAGGCAAGGGCGTGCATGTCGTGACGGTCAACGACTACTTGGCCCAGCGCGACGCCCGCTGGATGGGTGAAATTTACGAATTCCTGGGTCTGACCGTCGGCTGCATCGTGCACGAATTGGACGACGAGGAGCGTCAAGCGCAGTACGGATGCGACGTGACCTACGGTACGAACAACGAGTTCGGCTTCGACTATCTGCGCGACAACATGAAATTCCAGCTGGAAGAAATGGTCCAGCGCCCGTTCAACTACGCCATCGTCGACGAGGTGGACTCGATCCTGATCGACGAAGCCAGGACACCGTTGATCATTTCGGGCCCGACCGATGATTCCGCGGAGGATTACCGCAATGTCGACCGTCTGATCCCGAAGCTGAACGAGAGCGACTACGAAAAAGACGAAAAGCAGCGCACAGTGACGCTCACCGAGGAAGGCGCGCAGAATATCGAGACACTGCTGACGGAGGCGGGCCTGTTGTCCGAGGGCGGACTCTACGACATTCAGAACATCTCGCTGGTCCATCACGTCAATCAGGCACTGCGGGCACATACATTGTTCCAGCGTGATACCGACTACATCGTGAAGGACAACAAGGTCGTTATCATCGACGAGTTCACCGGCCGCATGATGGAAGGCCGGCGCTATTCCGAAGGCCTGCACCAAGCGCTCGAGGCCAAGGAAAACGTCCAGATCCAGAACGAGAACCAAACCCTCGCGTCGATCACCTTCCAGAACTATTTCCGCATGTATCCCAAATTGTCCGGCATGACCGGCACTGCGCTTACCGAAGCCGCCGAATTCGGCGAGATTTACGGTCTCGAGGTGGTCGACATGCCGACCAACCGGGACATGGTCCGCGACGACATGGACGACGAGGTCTACCGCACCGGACCGGAAAAATACAACGCGATCATCGATCAGATCGAAGACTGCAACAAACGGGAACAGCCTGTCCTCGTCGGCACGATCAGCATCGAGAAGTCGGAAGAACTGGCGGCTCTGCTGAAGAAGCGCAAAATCAAGCACAAGGTGCTGAACGCGCGTCACCACGAGCAGGAAGCCCACATCATCGCCGACGCCGGCGCGCCCGGCGCTGTGACGATCGCGACCAACATGGCGGGACGCGGCACCGATATTCAGCTCGGCGGCAACTTCGAAATGCGCCTCGACCGGGAATTGGACGGCATCACGGACGACGGTACCCGCGCCAAGAAGACCGCCGAGATCGAAGCCGACGTTGCCGCAAAGAAGGAACGGGTCCTGAAATCCGGGGGCCTGTTCGTGCTCGGTACCGAGCGGCACGAATCGCGCCGCATCGACAATCAGCTCCGTGGCCGCGCCGGCCGGCAAGGCGACCCCGGCGCATCGAAATTCTTCGTCAGCCTCGAAGATGACCTGATGCGGATCTTCGGGTCGGACCGGATGGACGGCATGCTGCAGAAACTCGGCCTCCAGGAGGGCGAGGCGATCATCCATCCCTGGATCAACAAGGCGTTGGAAAAAGCGCAGGAGAAAGTCGAACAGCGCAACTTCGACATCCGGAAACACCTGCTGCAATACGACGACGTCATGAACGATCAGCGCAAGGTGATCTACGAGCAGCGCAAGGACCTGATGCGCACGGACGACGTCAGCGGCGACGTCACCGACATGCGGCACGAGGTGATCGAGGAACTGATCGCGCGTTGCATTCCCGAAGATGCGATGCCCGAGCAATGGGAAATGGATTCGCTGCACGAAGAATGCCGCCGGCTCTTCGACCTCGACCTACCGCTTGCCGATTGGGCTGCGGAGGAAGGGATCGCCGATCAGGAAATCAAGGAGCGCATCCTCAACGCCAGCGACACGAAGATGGCGGAAAAAGCCGCGAATTACGGTGCCGATCTGATGCGCCACGCCGAAAAGAGCTTGCTGCTGCATATTCTGGATCAAACCTGGAAGGAACATCTCCTACAGCTCGACCATCTGCGGCAGGGCATCGGACTGCGGGCCTACGGTCAGCGCGATCCGCTGAACGAATACAAGCGGGAGGCTTTTGACCTGTTCGAGGAAATGCTGGTCCGCGTCCGCGAGACGGTGACCAGCACGCTGGCCCATGTGGAATTCCAGATGGAATCGGTGCCGGACGAGATGCTGTTAAACCAACAGCAAGAGATGCATGAAACGCGGCTCGATCCTGCGGACCCGATCGACCCGGGCGTCGCCGAGGACGAGAACGGCGAATTGCTGGTGCGGACCGCGCCGGTGCGCAGCCGGGTCGCCGCCGAGGACATCGACCCCAACGATCCGTCGACCTGGGGCAAAGTCCCGCGCAACGCGCCTTGCCCCTGCGGGTCCGGGAAGAAATACAAGCATTGCCACGGCAAGCTGTAGATCGGCCGCTTTTCGATCATTTACGGCCAAACCGGCGATGCATCGCGTGAGGAGCGGTCATGACCGATGAAGCCGACGTTCCCATCAGCCATTTGCAACGGCGCAAGATCGAAAGCCGCGTCCTCATCCCCTTCATCGAGGCCTGCCGGGAAAAGTTCGGCGACGCCGCGACCCGATCGCTTGTCGCGGAAACCATCCGCACCCTGGCGGTGACCGATGGCGCCGCCTGGGCCGAAACCTACGGTAACGACCTGGAAGGACTGGAAAAGGTCGCGTCGGACGTCTGGGCCGGCGGCGGCAGCCTCGAGATCGACGTTCAGGACGGCGGCGACGATCAGTTCAACTTCAACGTCACGCGCTGCAAATACGCCGAGTTCTACAAAGACCTCGGCATGCCGGAACTCGGGTTCCTGGTCCATTGCAGCCGCGATTTCGCGATGATCGACGGCTTCGACCCGGACCTGGAACTCACCCGCACGCAAACGGTCATGGAAGGCGCAAGCCACTGCGATTTCCGGTTCCGCCGGAAAAACGATTGAGTTCGATCGCCATTTAAACCTGTCAAAGCCGATGGAGGATCAGCAGGTCGCGTCGGTTGGTTGCTATGCATGGTGAGCTACGACCTCACTTGCGATCCAAAAATCAGGTCTCGGCCCAGACCGGGGATTTGCCGATCTTATCCAACAGAAAATCAATGAACGTCCTGACTTTCACGGTCAGGACATTCGATTTTGGATAGACGAGCCACAGGGCTGACGGATCGCTAACCTCATAATCCGGCAAGACTCGGATCAACGAACCGTCGGCAATCTCCTTTTGAACACTCCAGAGAGAATTCACCGAAATGCCAACCCCAGCGATCGTTGCAATCCGTTGACTTGCGCCGTCATCCACAACAACCCGACATCCAGACCGACTCGGATCGAATACTCCCGACGTTCCGTCGCGGCCGGTTAACGGCGTCGGAGACTGATCCTTGAACGCCACCAGTTCGTGCATGACGAGATCATCCGGGTGCCGGGGCAAGCCGCGTTGATCGAGATAATCAGCTGACGCACACAGCACGCGCGTGTCGTCGGCGAGTTTTCGGGCCTTGAGGCTACTGTCCTCAAGCGCCAGATTGCGCAAGGCGAGATCAAAACTGCCTTCGATCAGATCGAATTCCGTATCCGACAACCGCAAATCGAGACTGATACCAGGATTCAGCTTCAGGAATTCCGGTAGGAGGGGCGCGATATACAGCTGCGCGAAGGTGCTGGGCGCCGCGAACCGCAACTTTCCCGTCGGCGTCTCGCTTCCCAGCCCCAAGGCGGCACGCGCCGCCATCTCCTGATCCAGAATTTCGCGGGCGAAGGGCAGGAACTCCGCGCCCTCCAACGATAGGCTCACCTTTCGCGTCGATCGGTGCAACAGGTCTGCGCCGAGGGTGTTCTCCAACTTTGCCAGCTTGGCGCTCGCCACGGCCGGGGCCATGCCCAATTCACGGCCGGCGGCGCTGATGTTGAGCTTTTCCGCCGCGAGGACGAAGAGGCGAACGCTGTTGGTGTCCATTGAATTATATATGATATCCGAATTATCAACTCATATTTACATCATTTATATCGAATAAATAAGCAATAAGTTGTCATCCGGTCATCACGCTCATCCCGGAGACGCCAAATGAAGTACGACAAGTTCACCACCTTCACCGTCAAGATCGAAGACGCTATTGCGTGGATCACATTCGACTATCCGCCGGTCAACATCCAGGGCCTGCCAATGCTGGCCGACCTCGATATGCTGGCCCAAAAGCTTGAAGCGGATCGTGCGGTGAAAGTCGCTGTGTTCCAATCCGCCAACCCCGAAATCTTCGTGGCACATGCCGACACAGAGTTCCTCAAAGACATGTCCGGGACCGCGGTCGCCCGTGACGAGGTGACACTCCTCGATCTTCAGAGGGTTTTGGAGCGCATCAGCAAGTTGCCCCAAGCGACCATCGCCAAGATCGAAGGGTTTGCGCGCGGCGGCGGTCACGAATTCGCGCTTGCCTGCGACATGCGCTTTGCAGCACGCGGCAAGGCCAAGTTCATGCAAATGGAAGTCGCAATGGGTATTCTGCCTTGCGGTGGAGGAGCATCCCGTATGGCCCGACAGACGGGACTGGGCCGCGCACTAGAGATCATCTTGGGTGCGCGCGACTTCGATGCCGACCAGGCCGAAGCCTTTGGCACCATCAACAAAGCACTGGATCCGGAAGAGATTGGCCCCTACGTCGAGGCACTTGCCAAACGCGTTGCACTTTGGACACCGGAATCGATCAATGCCTGCAAGCAGGCCGTCTACGCGTCCATCGACGGGCCGATCGAAGAAGCGCTGAAGGAAGAAGCCTATTGGCTCTATCAGGCGACCAGCCAGACGCCGGCTCTCAAGCGATTCAAGTGGGCCGACGACAACGGCGCACAGTTCGACATGGACAATCAGCGCGCCTGGGATGACCTCGTGGTTGGTGTCCAGGAGATCAATTGATAAGGGCAGAAGAAATCGAGAAGTCCTTCAATGACTTCGCCTGCCAATCGCCCTGTCAACGCAAATCTAGCCACCCCCAATCTAAGGAACGCGAACCATGACATTTTACTCCGTTCTCGCTGTCACCCCCACTGACCAAGCCTGGATCGCCGATTACATCGGCCCCGCGAACTCACTGGTCGCGCAATACGGAGGGAAGTATCTTGCCAGAACCGCGAGCCACGAACAGCTCGAAGGCGACACCCAGGAAGCCGCGTTGCGGATCGTCATCGAGTGGCCCTCGAAGGAAGCGGCTGTTGGTTTAATGAACGACCCTGCCTACACCCCACATCTAAAGGCCCGGACAGCAGGTTCGAATAGCATCCACTTCCTTATCGAAGGTAAGGACGACCTCGCCTGAGAGGCCATGCGCAACATGCAAAAAACAATTCTCATTACCGGCTCCACCGATGGCATCGGGTTGGAAACCGCCAAGATGCTGGTTGCGTCGGGGCACAAGGTCCTATTGCACGGACGCAATCCCACCAAACTGGAAGACGCGGAGAAAATGCTGTGTGCGCTGCCGGGCGACGGGCGCGTGGAAAGTTACCCCGCCGATCTGTCGCGCATGGCCAATGTCGAGGCTCTTGCCCAGGCCGTGGCCAAGAAGCAGGATGCACTCGATGTCTTGATCAACAATGCGGGCGTCTACAGCGCGCCGGAGCACGTGACGCAGGACGGGCTCGACATACGTTTTTCCGTCAACACTGTTGCCCCCTATTTATTGACGCAACGACTCATGCCGCTGCTCGGGAAATTCGGACGGGTGATCAACCTGTCCTCGGCCGCGCAAGCGTCGGTCGATCCGGCGGCGGTGGCCGGGCATCGCCAACTATCCGATTCCGAAGCGTATGCGCAAAGCAAGCTAGCCCTGACGACGTGGTCCCGCCATATGGCGCTTTCGCGAAAAGAGAAAGGCCCGATCATCATAGCGATCAATCCGGGATCGTTGCTTGGCAGCAAGATGGTGAAAGAGGCTTTTGGAGTAGCCGGCGGGGACATCCGCATTGGCGCGAAAATTCTCACCCGCGCAGCGCTATCCAACGAATTCGCAGCGGCATCAGGACAGTATTTCGATAACGATTCGGGAGACTTTGCGGCCCCGCATCCGGATGCCCTGGATCCCCGCAAATCGGAAGAAGTCATGCGTGCAATCGAGTCGGTTTTGGCCGAAAGGGTCCAATCCGCCTAACGGATGTCCGCGCAGGTATTCGAGATGTCGCGGACGATCATCGTGATGCCCTGTTTGCAGAACTGGTTTGCCGACCGGAAGCCGCAGACGCATACGGAATCACCGCTTCCGAATCCGCGCAACGCGCCGCCGAGGGTCAACAGGGCGCCACCTTCGGTCCGCAGCGCCTGACAGGTCTCGCCTTCGTCGGTCAACCGGCCGCGATAGCATCCGGCCGGCGGCGCGCCGACCGCCGCCTGTTTGTCGAAAACCGGGACATTGCTGCGCATCCGATCGCCACTGACCACCCGCTCGCTGCTCACCGCCACGTCGCCGCGCGTCGGGCCGAAATCGGGCGTCATGAATTGTTCCCAGGTGTTGCCGCAACCAGCACACAACAACGACACCAACAAAACGACGGCGATCCGCATCACGACAATTCCTGGCCACCCATGTTCAAGAACTTCTCTCGCCGCCGATTATGAAGCGTCCCGCCATCCACGGCCAGTAGCTCTTTCAGCTTAGTCTCTAGCGCGATCCCCAACGCGTCGATCGCCGCGTCCCGGTCGCGATGCGCGCCGCCGAGCGGCTCGTCCACCACTTGGTCCACGACCCCGAGCTTCAGCAGATCCTCCGCCGTCAACCGCAATGCTTCCGCGGCGGTCTGGTTTTTTTCGGCGCTGCGCCACAAGATCGACGCGCACCCTTCCGGGGAAATGACGGAATAGATGCTGTGTTCCAGCATGATGACATGGTCGCCCGCGGCAATCGCAATGGCGCCGCCCGATCCCCCCTCGCCGATGACGGCGCTGATCAACGGCACCCGAATCGACAGGCAGGCGTCGATGCATTGCGCGATCGCCTCGGCCTGGCCGCGTTCTTCGGCGCCGACGCCCGGATACGCGCCCGAAGTATCGACCAGCGACAACACAGGTAAGTCGAATCGATCGGCCAATTCCATCAATCGGCGGGCCTTACGGTATCCCTCGGGCCGCGCCATGCCGAAATTATGCGTCACACGCGCCGTCGTATCGCCGCCCTTTTCTTGGCCGATAACGACGCAGGAATAACCGCGGAAGCGGCCAATACCGCCGATAACCGCCTTATCCTCCGCATAGGAACGGTCGCCGGCGATCGGCGTGAAATCCTCGATCAATCGCGCCAGATAGTCCCCGCAATGGGGCCGGTCCGGATGACGCGCGACCTGCACCTTCTGCCAAGGTTCGAGTTTCTGATAGGTTTGCCGCAAGAGGCGGTCGGCCTTGCCTTGCAGCTTGGTGACCTCATCCGCAATGTTGAGGTCACCCTCACCCGCCAAATGCCGCAATTCCTCGATCTTGCCCTCGAGTTCGGCAATGGGTTTTTCGAAATCCAAAAATGTATTCATACGCCCGGATAATCCCCGCAAATAGGCGCGAGTACGTAGCACACCCTTTGGCAAATTGAAATCGCTGCCTGTCCTTTAACGCGGACCGGCGGACGGACCCGGGTGCGACAGGGGGTGTTTGTCGCGGACCAAAGACCGCAAGCGCTCGTCCAGCACATGCGTGTAGATTTGCGTCGTCGAGATGTCCGCATGGCCAAGCATCTGCTGGACCGACCGCAAGTCGGCGCCATGCGCCAGAAGATGGCTTGCGAAGGCGTGTCGCAGGACATGTGGACTGACCTTGCGCGGTTCGATGCCGCTTTCGACGGCAAGGGCCTTGAGCATCTGTCCGAACCGTTGCCGCGACAAATGCCCATCCTTGCCGGTGGACGGGAACAGCCAGGGCGAGTCCTTGCCCCGTTTCAGGAATGATCCGCGCACCGCGCAATAGTCCCGCAACGCCGACCGGGCGACATCCGTCAGCGGCACCATACGTTCCCGGCCGCCCTTGCCGCGAACGATCAGCACCGACGGATCGCGCAGCGCCGCCGACAACGGCAACGTCACCAGTTCGGATACGCGCAATCCGGTCGCGTACAGGAGTTCAAGCATCGACGTCAGCCGCAGGCCGTCCGGCCCCTCGACCGCCCGGGCCGCCGCCAGCAAGCGGTCCACTTCGTCTTCGGTGAGGACTTTCGGCAGCGCGCGGGCACGGCGCGGACTGTCGATCACCGCTGTCGGATCGTCGGTGCGAATGCCCTCGATGAAGAGAAATCCAAAGAATTGGCGCAATGCAGATAACCGCCGCGACGCGGTCGACGCCGCCAGCCCGCTGTCGGAGAGATGGCTCATGAAGTCACGGATCGTTTCCGTCGTGGCCGTTAGCGCCGCGTGGTCGAAATCGCCGGTCCCGCCGCCCGCGATAAAGCGCAGGAAATCGTCGAGATCGCGGCGATAGGCGGCGAGCGTATTATCCGCGGCGCCCCGTTCGGCGGCGAGCATTTCAAGAAAACTATCCAGATACCGGGAAATTGCCGGCTGCTCCTTCCGGGCTAACGGTCAAAGTCCATGGGCAAGCGCCGCCTCCAGCGCCAGCGACCGGGCCTCCGCTTCAAGACCGATCACCCGCAATGCCGAGATCGCGTCTTCCAGGAGACCTGCTTCATTCTCCGCGGGCGCCGCCGATCCAGCCATCAAGACGAGCAGCAAAACCGTCTCCGCGGAGCGGCTGCCTTTGGCTGCTTGCGCCAGCGCCTGCCGATAGGCCGACTGCGGCATGGTCGCCGTGTGGCGCTGCGGCGGCTGCACCAAATCCTGCCAGTACCGTTCCGGCACCTCGGCGCCCAAGGACTTCACAAGCGTCAGCGCGAGGCCTGCCCGATGCTCGGCGGTTTCCGCGTCGCGTGTGCGTTGCACCGCCAGCCATGCCGCCAGCGACTTTTCGTCTGCGGCGCGGAAACGGTCCTCTCCGGCGATCAAGGCCAAGGCCCACATGCCATCCTGCGCGATCCGCGCTTCCGGGTCGCGGTTGGCCCGGGCCCGCAGCAGCGCGAGCCATGGCTCGGCGGCTTCCGTATCGCCGAGCGCCAACAGGCCCCGCGCGGCGTCACCGGCGAACCACGCCAACTCCGCCGACACCGGCACACTGGTCAGGATTTTCCGGTAAAGCCGCACCGCCAAGGGCAGCTGGCCGTCCGCGCGCGACAGTTCGAACGCCTTCCGGATGACCGCAGCCTTCGCCGTCGGCACCGATTGCTTGGCCGCGGCCCGGTACAGCAAGGCGCGGCCACGCGGGGTCCGTTTCTTTTCAGCGATCGTCAGGGCATTGGCGAGTTCATCATCGTCGAACTCGACGCTCGAATAGATCTCGCCCAACCGTTTCGGTGTAATCGCGCCGACCAGGGCGGCCCGTTCCGCCGCCTCCAATTTCAAGTCCAGCGCGGTGTGCGGACTGGTCGCGATGGCCCGCAATACCGGGGGTGGCGCATTAGAGACCGCGTCGTCCGGGACGCCTGCGTTGGCGCTGCGCAACATCGCCAGATGCAGCGCCGTCGGTTTCGGCAGCGATCTGATTTGAACATGGTCCGCGCCGCCCAGCCGGTCCACCAGCGCCAGAAACGCGTTGTCGTCGAATTCCGGATTTTCGGCCAAGATTTTGGCACCGAACCGCGCCGCGTCGGCGTTGCCGCCAAGCACCTGGCAAAACACCGAGAGCTTCTGCCAATATGGCTGGACGAGGCGGTTCGGATCCCGGCGCGCCTCGTTGCACGCACCGCCGACATCGTGAGCGAGCAGCATGGTCTCGACATTGAGCCGGACGATATCCGGGTCGCGCTGGCGCGTGGGCGATACGGCAATCAGCCTGCCGGCATCGACGACAAATCCCATCGCCAGCAAACGGGCGATCCGCTGGGACAGGATCGTCGGTTTGCGGCCGCCGGCCTTGGCATCCTCGGCCGCCTCCGGCACGACCGCGGCGGACAACAACAGCCGCCGGGCGAGCGAGCGCAGCACGGGCGACGTCATGGTCGCCGGAATGCTCTTCAACAATCTTTCGATCAGGTCGCGGGGCGTGCCTTCCCACATCTCCGACCCGAAGCCTCCGGCGTCGCTGTCCAGCACGCCCACGGCCTCTGAATCGACCTCGCCTAGATCCTGTACCTGGATTTCCGGCAGCGGTGTCTCTTCATCCGATGTCTCGGGTTCGCGTTCGGCCGGCGGTTTCGTAAAATCACGTCGCGGCATCAACCGGACGGGTCCCTCCTGCGCCAGCCGCGTCGCCGGGACAACCGCGCTATCTCCATTGGGGCGCACATCGTGCTGCGGCGATTCCGCCGCGACGGCGGCAGTCGACACGATCGAAAATGCCGCGGCCACAAAGGCGGCGGTCCGTGCTTTATCGCGGAAAGCGACCGTCATCGAGTACCCGCTCCACTGGTTTTGAAGGAGGCGGAATGTCCCACGTCGCCAGGAACACGACGCCCGTACCGACGAGCGCGACGAAAAACACCAATAATACAAGGGTTAGCCGTTTCATCCGGGTCTATTTTGATGGCGCCGCGAACGAGGTAGTCTGGAAATATGTTTCAATGCTTCGCAGGACTAGATTTCGGAACGCGTACAGACTTTACGCTAGTGTTCCACTATGGCAATTCTGCGGCAGTGTATAGGGCTGTTCTTCAGGATTCAACGACCGACAGACGCTAATTCCAGTGCCGGATAGAGAAACCAACACGCATCGAACGCCGCTGATTTCCATGCCGGCCAAGCCCCTGGTCCTGGTTGGCATGATGGGCGCGGGCAAAACAGCCATCGGCCGACGCTTGGCGGAACGGCTTGATTGTCCGTTCCTCGATGCGGACGACGAAATAGAAACCGCGGCCGGTTGCTCGATCAGCGACATCTTCGCGGTCCACGGCGAAGCGGCCTTCCGCGACGGCGAGCGACGGGTGATCGAACGCCTGCTCGACTGCGGCGCGGCGGTGCTGGCGACCGGCGGCGGCGCCTTCATGGACAGCGACATTCGCCGGGCCATTCGCGAAAAGGGTATTTCGATTTGGCTACGGGCCGACATCGAAACGCTTTGGCAGCGGGTACGCCGGCGGGACCATCGGCCGCTTCTCGAAAC
Organism: Alphaproteobacteria bacterium; assembly: GCA_965228425.1. Taxonomy (GTDB): domain Bacteria; phylum Pseudomonadota; class Alphaproteobacteria; order UBA8366; family UBA8366; genus JAJFJD01. Next base: position 4,929,252 of record OZ245815.1, read on the forward strand.
CGAGAACCCTCGCGAAACCCTCGAACGCCTGATACAAGACCGCTATCCGACTTATGCGGAAGCGGACATCACCGTGGATAGCGATGTGGGTCCCCTGTGCAAAACGGTGGACCGCGTGATGGACGCCGTCGAGGATTTCTTGAAACCGGAAAGCAAAGAATGAGCGCGCACGAAACCGTTACGGTCGCCCTGGGCGAACGAAGTTACGACATCGTCGTCGGGCAGGACGTGCTCGCGCGCGCCGGCGAACTGATGGCGCCGGCACTGCGCCAGCCCCGCGTGATCGTCGTGACCGACGACACGGTGGCGCCGTTACACCTGGAGATGCTACAGACCACGCTAAGCACCGCATCGATCCGGCATGAAAGCATTATCTTGCCCGCGGGAGAGCAAACGAAGAAATTCGATACGCTGCAGAATCTGATCGATCAGATCCTCGACCAAGGTATCGAGCGCGGCACGACCTTGGTCGCCCTTGGCGGCGGCGTGATCGGCGATATCACGGGCTTTGCGGCCGCAGTCACCCTGCGGGGGTTGGATTTCGTGCAGATCCCGACGACGCTGCTTGCCCAGGTCGACAGCTCGGTCGGCGGCAAAACCGGCATCAACACGCGGCAGGGCAAGAACCTGGTCGGCGCGTTTCATCAACCGCGCCTCGTACTGGCGGATACCGGCGTACTCGACACGCTGCCCCGCCGCGAACTCTTGGCGGGCTACGCCGAAATCGTCAAATACGGACTCATCAACAACCCGGACTTCTTCGCATGGCTGGAAGGCCACGGTGCCGCCGTGCGCGATGGCGACCCCGGCGCGAGACGCCATGCCATCGTCGAAAGTTGCCGCGCGAAAGCGGATATCGTGGCACAGGACGAACGGGAAGCCGGCCTCCGCGCGCTGTTGAATCTCGGGCACACCTTCGGCCATGCGCTGGAAGCGGAAACCGGATTTTCGGATCGCCTGCTTCACGGCGAGGCCGTTGCGATCGGCATGGTGCTCGCGTTCGAACTGTCCACCCAGCTTGGCCTTTGCCCTGCCGAAGACACCGATGAGATGCGCCGTCATTTGGCATCGATCGGATTGCCGACCACGCCGGGGCAAGCGCTCGGCAACGCGTGGAGCAACGACAACCTGCTTGCGCATATGGCGAAAGATAAAAAGGTCGCAGACGGTAAGATGACTTTCATATTGGCCCGCGGCATCGGCAAATCATTCCTCAGCCAGGATATTTCGCGGGGCGATCTGATGACCCTGCTCGAAGGAGCAATGACCTCATGACCACCGAGTGGCTGCTGACCGGCGGCTCGATCCTTGTACTGCTCGTTATGTCGGCCTTCTTTTCCGGATCGGAAACGGCGATGACCGCGTCGTCCGAGCCGCGCATGCATGAACTCGCGCGCCAAGGCAGTCGCCGCGCGAGGATCGTCATCGCGATGCACGAAAAGAAGCAACGCCTGATCGGCGCGATCCTGTTCGGCAACAATCTGGTCAACATTTTCGCATCCGCGTTGGCGACCAGCCTGTTGCTCAGTGTCTTTGGCGAGGCCGGCGTCGTCTACGCGACGCTCGGTATGACCCTGCTTGTCCTGATCTTCGCCGAAGTGCTGCCGAAGAGTTACGCGCTCGGCCATGCCGACAAGATGGCGCTTCGGGTCGCACCGGTCATGGAGCCGATCGTCGCCGTCCTGGCGCCGATCACCGGGACGATCAATAAAATCGTCGAGCTGACATTGTCGATCTTCGGGGCCAGTCCCCATAGCGATGCGGTCCACATGCAGCGCGAAGAGGAATTACGCGGCGCGATCGCACTGCATGAAAGCACCGAGCCCGGCAGCCGCCATGAACGGCAGATGTTGCACAGCATTCTCGATCTCGATGACGTCGAGGTGGAAGAGGTCATGACCCATCGCCGGAATGTCGAGATGCTCGATTGCACCGATTCAAGCGACGAGATTTTGGATCACGTCCTGCGCAGCCGTTTCACCCGCTTCCCGCTCTACGACAGCGACCCGGACAATATCGTCGGGATCATTCACGCCAAGGCGCTGCTGCGGGAGATCCGCGACCCGGACCGGGGCATTGCCGACGCCGACATTCGGACTCTCGCCGCGGACCCCTGGTTCGTTCCCGAGACCACCAGCCTGCTGGATCAACTGCTTGCCTTCCGTGAACGCCGCGAGCATTTCGCGGTGGTCGTCGACGAATACGGATCGCTCATGGGCGTCGTCACGCTGGAGGACATCCTCGAAGAAATCGTCGGGAATATCGACGACGAACACGACATCGCCGTCGCGGGCGTGCGGCCGCAGGCGGATGGCAGCTTCATCGTGAACGGAACGGTCACGATCCGCGACCTCAATCGCGAATTCGACTGGAACTTGCCGGACGACGAGGCGACGACGATCGCCGGCCTCGTCCTCCACGAGGCGCGGACCATCCCGGAGCCGGGCCAGGTTTTCATGTTTCACGGCTTCCGCTTCGAAATATTGCGGCGACAGCGAAACCAAATTTCGCTGATGCGTCTGCGGCCGCCCAGCCCGCACGACTCGCAAGACCCGTCCGCTTGACCCCTGCGCCGATTCCGCTATTTATTGCACTGCAACAAACGGCTTTTTCACCAATCAACCGAATCCCGCAGAAACGAGGCCTCATGCCCCTGTCACCTCCCGTGCCCCGCGATCTGAGTCATACGCGCGCCGTCCAATGCCAGGGTTTCCGACGGACGGACGGGCTTTGGGATATCGAAGGGCATTTGGTCGACACCAAGGCCTACGATTTCCAGACCGAGCACTCGCCGACGCTGCCGGCCGGCGAGCCGGTTCACGACATGTGGATCCGCATGACGGTCGACGACGACCTGTTGATCCACGGCTGCGAGGCCTCGATGGCGGCGAATCCGTATCCGATCTGCGCGGACGTGACGCCGAACTTCGAGGCGCTCGAAGGCATTCGGATCGGCAAAGGCTGGATGAAGGAGGTCAATCGACGGGTCGGCGGTACGCACGGATGTACCCACCTGCGCGAATTGCTGCGGCCGATGGCGACTACCGCGTATCAGACGATCTATACCGCCAAGATGAACGAGGCGCGAGCCGCCGGCCTTGCCCGGCCGGCACCGACCGAGAACCCGCCGCGGCACCTCAATTCCTGCCATGCGTATAGCGAAGACAGCGACGTGGTGAAGGTCGCCTTTCCGGAATTCTACAAGCCGCCGCAACCGCAACGCCGGTCCGGCTAGGCAGCCTCGTCCGACGGGCTCAGCGTTCGCAGCGCCAAGGCATGTACGGGACCGGCGAGTTCGTCCTGCAAAATGGCGTAGACCATGCGTTGGCGCTCGACCCGCGACACCCCTTCGAAAGCGGCGGAGACGATCTCGACCGAGAAATGGGTTTCCCCCTCCGGCCGCGCGCCCACGTGACCCGCGTGTTTGTGGGAATCGTCGACCACATCCAGCCGGGTTGGCGCCAGATTTTCGGTCAGTTTCTCCCGAATTCTGCTCGCAACCGTCATATGTCCACCGTTCCAAATTCCCGCCGGCGCGGACTTCGCCGTGGGGTAATTCCTATCGACAACAGGATAGCTTGTCACCCGGATTTCCAATGTTCATAGTTGTCGGATGCGCCGGATCGAGACCATACACTTGAGCGAACAACGGCACGCAACGCGCCGTTGCGACGCGCCCGGCTGCCATGCGGACGGCGAACACCGGGCGCCCCGGTCAAAGGACCGTCTCGGCGAGTTCTATTGGTTCTGCCTGGATCATGTGCGCGACTATAATCGGCAGTGGAATTTCTGCGCCAATATGAACGAACGGGAGATCGAGGCCGCGATCCGGGAAGATACGGTCTGGCGCCGCCCGACCTGGCCGATGGGCGGCAGTGAGTCCGCGGCGCTGCTTGCCTTCGAATCCGGCCGGATCGACGACGGTTTCGGGATCGGAGACGAGTTGCGCGGCCAAGCCAACCGGCAAAAAAAGCCCAAATCGGCGAATACCCCCGAACAGCGGGCCTTACGGAAGCTCGACCTGGTGCCACCGGTAAACTTGACCCAGCTTAAGACGCGATATAAGGAACTGGTCAAACAGCTTCATCCAGACGCCAATGGCGGCGACCGATCCGCGGAAGACCGGCTGAAGGACATCAACGAAGCCTATACGACGTTAAAGCGCTTTCTGACCGCGTGACGGAACATCCCGGTCGTGCCCGCTCTGGCCGACCGTCCCGATAATTCGACTGGAAATTGAGGCATGGCGACAGCAGACACCCACGAGCGCAGCAAGGCCCACGAGCTAGACGCGCCGGATATCGAAGTTTCGGTCCAACAGACATTCGGCATCGACGTCGACATGAAGGTGCCGGGGTTCTCGAAACCTTCGGAATACGTGCCGGATATCGACAATGCCTACGTGTTCGATCATGACACGACGCTGGCGATCCTCGCCGGCTTCGCGCACAACCGGCGCGTCATGATCCAGGGCTACCACGGCACCGGCAAATCAACCCATGTGGAACAGGTCGCCGCCCGCCTTAACTGGCCGTGCATCCGGGTGAACCTGGATAGCCATATCAGCCGGATCGACCTAATCGGCAAGGACGCTATCGTCATCCGCGACGGCAAACAGATAACCGAGTTCCGCGAAGGCATCCTGCCGTGGGCGCTGCAGAACCCGTGCGCGCTGTGCTTCGACGAATACGACGCCGGACGGCCGGACGTGATGTTCGTCATTCAGCGCATTCTCGAGGTCGACGGTAAACTGACCCTCTTGGATCAGAGCCGGGTGGTGCGCCCGCACAACTATTTTCGCCTCTTCTCGACGGCGAACACGGTCGGTCTCGGCGATACGACCGGCCTTTACCACGGCACGCAGCAGATCAACCAAGGTCAGATGGATCGCTGGAACATCGTGACCACGTTGAATTATCTGCCGCACGACGAGGAAGTGAACATCATCCTGTCGAAGACGCCGACCTACGACAACGACGAAGGCCGCGAAACCATCAGCGCCATGGTCGCCTGCGCCGACCTGTCCCGGTCCGGCTTCATCAATGGCGATATCTCCACGGTCATGTCGCCGCGGACGGTCATCACCTGGGCCGAGAATTCGGAAATCTTCAACGATGTCGGACTGGCCTTCCGGATGACCTTCCTGAACAAATGCGACGAGACGGAACGGGCCATCGTCGCCGAGTACTATCAGCGCTGTTTCGGCACGGAGCTGCCGGAAACGGGTATCGCCGCAACGATATCGTAAGCGTCATGCCAAGCGTCCGGGGACCCCGCGATGAGCGATAACGAATCGCCGCTGGAAAGGTTCAAGCAGGCAACTACGGCAACCGCACGCGCGATCGCCAAGCGGGACGACGTGGAAGTCAGCTTTTCCAACGAACCGCCTGGACTGAGCGGCGTGCGCGTCCGCGTGCCGATCCCGGGGCGCGATCTGCCGATCGAGGATGTCGCGCAAGTGCGCGGCGAATCCGACTCCCAATCGCTCAAGCTGCGGCATCACGATGCCCAAGTCCACGCCCAGAACATGCCCGGCGGCGATGTCGCCCCGGCGCTGTACGAGGCCCTTGAACAGGCACGCTGCGAAGCGCTCGGCGCCCGGCGGATGGTCGGCGTCAGCGAGAACCTCGCATCGGCCTTGGAGGAACGCTACCGGCGTCAGGGGCTGCATCGGGTCACCGACAAGACCGAGGCCACGATGCCGGAGGCGGTCCGCCTGATGGCGCGGGAACACCTAACCGGTGCGCCGCCCCCGCCCGCCGCGCGGAAAATGTGCGAGCTGTGGGAATCGGAACTTAAGGAAAAGATTGGTCACGCGCTCAACTCGCTGGAGAAATGCATCGAGGACCAGACGGCATACGGCAATGCCGTGCGCGACCTGATCAGCGATTTGAACATCGATCTCGGCGACGATTCGTCCGCGGACTCGAGCGAGCAGGACGGCGAGGACGATTCCGACGACACGGACGCCCAGACCGAAGGCGAGCAGGACGGCGAAGGTTCGGCCGATGCGTCCTCCGACGCCATGGCGGACGCGACCGACGCGATTCCCGGCGACGACGAGATGGGCGACATGATGCCCGAAGATCAGGACGGCGACATGATGCCGTCACCCGGCAGCGAAGAACCGGGCGAGCCGGGCACGCCCTGGCGGCCGCAGAACGACCTGTCGAACCTGCCAAAAGAACCGTTCTACCAAGCCTATGTCGAAAGCTTCGACGAAGTCGTCCCCGCCGAACTGTTGTGCGACCCGGAAGAATTGGCGCGGCTGCGCCAACTGCTCGATCAGCAGCTCGTCAATCTGCAAGGCATGATCGGCAAACTCGCCAACCGGCTGCAGCGCCGTCTGATGGCCAAACAGATGCGGTCGTGGGAATTCGACCTCGAGGAAGGCCTGCTGGATACCAGCCGCCTGGACCGGATCGTCATCAATCCGCTGCACCCGCTGTCGTTCAAGATCGAACACGACATGGAGTTCCGCGACACGGTGGTGACGCTGTTGATCGATAATTCCGGGTCGATGCGCGGCCGGCCGATCACCATCGCGGCGATGAGCGCGGATATTCTCGCCCGCACCCTGGAACGGTGTGGCGTGAAGGTCGAAATCCTCGGTTTCACGACGCGCGCCTGGAAAGGCGGCCAGGCCCGGGAACAGTGGATCGCCGACGGTAAGCCGTCCAATCCGGGCCGGCTGAACGACCTTCGGCATATCGTCTACAAGGGCGCCGATTCCCCATGGCGGCGTGCCCGTAAGAATCTCGGCCTGATGCTGCGCGAGGGCCTGCTGAAGGAAAATATCGACGGCGAAGCGCTGCTCTGGGCGCATGACCGTCTGCTCGGCCGGGCCGAGCAGCGCCGCATCCTCATGGTGATTTCCGACGGCGCGCCGGTCGACGACTCGACCCTGTCGGTCAATCCCGGAAACTACCTGGAACGGCACCTGCGCGACGTCATCGACTTCATCGAGACGCGCTCGGAAGTCGAACTCGTCGCCATCGGTATCGGGCATGACGTGACGCGCTATTATCGCCGGGCGGTGACGATCGTCGATGTGGATCAGTTGGGCGGCACGATGATGGACCAGCTTGCCGACCTGTTCGACGAACAGGGCCCGCGCGAGCGCCAAGGCGCAACGGGCCGACGCCGCTCCGCCTAATCTCGCCGGCGCGACGCCGGACGTCGCCGTCGCCGCCACCCGAACATCATCGAATAGATCACGCCGCCGGCGCCGAACCCGGCCCCGCTGTACACCGCCGATTCCGCGGTTAGCGGCATCGCGGGCTTATAGTCCCGCGCCGTTGCCCTTGCGATATCCATATCCACATGCTCGGCAAAGGCGCGGGCGCGCCAGAATTGCGACGTATCCGACAACGCCGAATAGGCCGTGGCCAATGTCGCCCGCCGCTGCACCAGGGTGGCCATCGCCCGCCCTTCCTGCCGCACGTCGCGATCTTGGCTGACGAGAAACTGTTCCAGATAGGCGTTTAGCGTCTTGCCGCTGTTCGTCGCCCGCGATTCCAGCGCTTCGACCTGCGTCCTAACCTCGTCGAGCCGCCCGCCGAGCCGCTGCGTGTATTGCTGAAAGAATTCCGGGAATTGCGACAGCAAGGCCGCGCCGGCAAGACCGAAAAGCAGGAAGACGGCTTTTCGCATTCGCCCTTCCCCGGCTATTTCGTCCCGAACAGCCGGTCGCCCGCGTCGCCCAGGCCGGGCACGATATAGGCCTTGTCGTTCAGCTTCTCATCCAACGCCGCGGTGTAGATGTGTACGGTGGGATGCGCTTCCTGGAACGTCCGCACGCCCTCCGGCGCCGCGACCAGCGCCATGAAGCGGATATTCTGGTCGGCATAGCCATGTTCGTTCAGCACGTCGATCGCGCGAACCGCCGAATTACCGGTCGCAAGCATCGGGTCCACGAGGATACAGAGTCGGCCGGCGGAGGTCGGCAGCTTCACATAATAGTCGACAGGTTCATGCGACTTGGGATCCCGGTACAGCCCAATATGCCCCTCGCGCGCATTGGGCAACAATTCGTGCAATCCTTCGGCCATTCCCAGTCCGGCGCGCAGGATCGACACGATCGCCGGTTTCCGGCCCGACAAGACCGGCGCCTGCATTTCCGCGACGGGCGTCGTGACGTTTTCCATGGTCAACGGCAGCGGCCGGGTCAGTTCATAGCCCATCAACAGCGCGATTTCGCGCAGGAGCTGACGGAACAACCCGGTCGGCGTATCGCTGCGCCGCATCAGCGTCAGTTTGTGCTGAATCAACGGGTGATCGAGCACAAAGAGATTCTCGAAATTCGGAATTTTTTGCATTAGGTCCCCAATTACCCCGGCTGCATTCGGCCGCGATCATACCGGCGCGCCGGGAGCATTCCAAGCCGAGGCAACACTGGATGGGAATCTGAGGGAATACGCAAATTGCGATTCGACTCTGTCGCGAAAGAACCGTTACATAACCAGAATTACGGCTGAACATGCCGTAGCGTTTGGCATAGGCTTAGGAATGGTCGCCAAGGTTACCCAGCTACCGCGCGCCGGGCGGCACGCATCCGGCCCCAACGAAGCGGATATCCAACAGGAGATGGCCCGCACGCGTACGGTCGCGCGGCTGTTGCTGGTCGGCGCCATCGCCGCATCGGTGCTTTGGGTTGGCCTTTGTCTATTATATGTCAACACGGTTTTGGGCTGGGATCTTGCGGCGCGTATGCTGCCGCACGAAATCGGCGCGATGATCGCCGGGGCCTCGTTGCCCATCGGCATTCTATGGATCGTGGTCGCCTTCTTCCGGCGCAGCTACGAAATCCGTCAATATACGGAGACGCTGCAGCGCCAATACGAATTGCTGACCTATCCGTCGGAGGAAGCGGAAACCCGCATTCACGATATCTCGGAATCCCTGAAACGGCAGTCCGAGGAATTGACCCGCGCGAGCGATAAGGCGGCCGCGCAGCTGCAGAATCTCTCCGAATCGATGGAACGCCAAGTCGGCGCGCTGGACGAGGCTTCCAACAAAGTCGCGGCGGAGCTTTCGGAGATCGGCGGCTCGTTGACCGAACAGCTCGGTTCCATCGACGGCCTTGCCGAACGACTCGAAGCGAAACGCAAGGAAATCGGCGACGGCCTGGACACGGACGCCAACAAACTCGAAGAAGTCACCACGCGGGCGTTGATGCATTCGGACGAGATAAACGCCGCCCTTCGCCTGCAGGCCGCCGACCTGACCAGCGCCTCCGACCGCTCGGCCGAGCAGGCCCGCAACATGGCCGACATGTTCAAGAAATATGTCGAGTCACTGGAAGCAGCTTCCGATACCGCCGATGCGCGAAGCCTGGAAATCCGGTCCCATTTGCAGGAGGGCATCGACGGTTTGAGCGGGATGGGCGACTCGGTGACGACCAAGGCCATCGAGGTCATCAATGCGATGCGCGAGCACAGCGGCAGGGTCTCCGAACGCCTGGAACGCGCCTTCGACGATCACGCCAGCGCTGTCGGCACGATGACCGAACGGGCCGCCGAACGGGTCGAACGCATGGCGGAGGGCCTGACCCGGCGCACCGTATCGATTACGGAAACGTTGGACGCAGGTCTGCAGAAACAAGCGATGGATTTGGATCGGCTGCTCGAATCCGCGACGAACCACGCCAAGAATATCGAGGCGGCGATCGACAAACAGTCGGCCAATCTGTCGGACCGGCTCGAAGACGCGGTGACGTCGCAAGGGAACACGCTGAGCGGCGCCATCGATCAAACGATGGAACAGATCAACACGCTCACCTACGGCATGCGTGAACAAGCCGAAAACCTATCCAACATCACCGAGCGTACCGGCCTGCATGCGGATAGCATCCGGCAGGCGTTGGAAGATCAGGGCAAGGAACTCTCGAATATCGCCGAGGAAGTCGCCCTGCAGGTCAATACGGTCGAAGAGGTATCCCGGCGGCAGTCGGGCGAGCTGACGGCAGCCTCGGCAAACGCGACCGAGCGGCTGGAACAGATGAGCCAGACCCTGCGCGAGCAAAGCGAACATCTCGGGAAATCGACCGATCTGGTCGCGGCGCGCACCGACGCGATCGGCGAAGCCTTGCGCCGTCAGACCGACCATCTGAATTCGGCGTCCGAGCGGGCGGAGCAGCAGGCCAAGGAAGTCGAAGGGGTTCTGGCCGCGCGCACCGCGCAAATCCGCGCGTCGATGCAGGAAGGGTCGCGCGAAATTGCCGAGGTTATCGATCCCGCGATCGACAAAGCCCAGGCCATGGCCGACTCCCTCCATGCGCAGGCCTCCGCCTTGCGCGAAGCCGCGGACTGGTCGGCCGCCAATGCCGACTCGATCGCCGAGTTGATGGACAAGCAAAGCCGCAATCTGCACGACGCATCGGACCATGCCGCCAAGCAGGTGCGCGATATCCGCGAGTTGATATCCGACCACACGGAAGGCCTTACCGACGCGACAGAAAAGGCCAGCCAGGAAGCGGGCCGCATTCGCGAGTTGCTGAGCGCCGATACTGCGACTTTACAGGAATTGGCCGACCTCCTGACGCAGCGCGCTGGCGACATGGAAACGCAAGTTGCGCGGCATGCGGAATCGCTGAGGAAGGCCAGCGATGACTCCAGAGCCAACACCGGCGAAATGGAATCGGCATTGAAGGCGCAGGTCGCCGCCCTGCTGTCCGCATCCGAAACGGTAACTGCCCGGATTTCATCAGCCGGAAGCGTCTTCACCACCGAATCGAACGAAATGAAAGCGGCCATGCGCGAAGCGTTGAAACTGATCGACGAACTCGGCGCAAAATTCGAGCAGCAGACCGAACAACTGACCAGCGCCTCGGTCCGCGCCGGCATGCAGATCAACGACAACCGCGACGCGCTCAACGCCGAATCCGAGGCGCTGACGACGGCCGCGCGGGAAGCCGCGGAACGCCTGCAGTTGATCGGCGGTGCATTCGGCCAGCAGGTCGGCAATCTCTCGGAATCGGCCGACGGGGTCGCGACGCGGCTAAGCGCGCTCGCCGAAGGGTTCCGCAATCAGACCAAGGAGCTGGACAGTGCCAGCGAGGCGGCGAACCACCGCATCCGCGACGTTGGCGACGCGCTCTCGCGTCAGGCCGACAAGCTGCTCAGCACAACCGACGACGCCAAGCGCGAAATGGAAGCGATCAAGCAAACCGTGACGCAGCATGGCCGCGAGCTAAACGAAACGATGGACGCGGTGACGTCAAAGGCCAAGGACGCGAGCCGCGAGTTCGACCAACAGGCGGTCCTGTTGACGCAAGCGTCCGCCGACGCCGCCGAACAGGCGGCAAGCCTGAAGGAGCGAGACGAAGAAGGCCGCCGCGATCTCTTCCTGCAGACGGCGCGTCATATCGTCGAAGACCTGCATTCCACCTCGATCGACCTCACCCGCCTCTTGAACAGCGAAATTCCCGACGCCGACTGGAAACGCTATGTCCGCGGCGAACGCGGCATCTTCACCCGCGCCCTGTTGCGGGGCCGGCAATCCAATCTGGTTTCGCAGATTACCGACAAGGTGCGGAACGACGAGGAAATGCGCCGCTACGTCATCCGCTACATCGATTATTTCGAGCGGCTGCTGAAGGAATCGCAGGCGGTGGACCCGGAAAACGTGCTGCATTCAACCTTCATGACCGGCGACGTGGGCAAGCTCTACCTGCTGGTCTGCCGGGCGATCGGCCGCGACCCGCTCGGCGACTGACCGCCATCGCCGCACCGGCGGCATACCCTCACCCTTAGAATTTGAAATGCTGGAACGGCATATTTTTCCGTTCGAAAATCCTTTCATCATTAAATATTATATAATCACATATTTTTCCATATTCACTTTCATTTATAATATTTCATGATATTTTCCTTTTCAAATGAAAGAAGCACTTGACTCTATCGACTGCAAACTGCTGGCCTGTCTGCAAGAGGACGCCCGGCTGTCCTTCCGGGCGCTCGCGCGACGGGTCGGGCTCTCCCAGCCGGCGGTGGCGGACCGCGTGCGCCGCTTGGAGAATGCCGGCGTCCTGACCGGATATACCGGGCGGATCGACCGGACGGCCGCGGGTCTGCCGATCACCGCCTTTCTGCGGGTGCGCTGCACCACTGACAAATTCAAAGCAGTCCAACGCCTTGCCTGCGACTTGCAGGCCGTGCTGGAATGCCATCACGTGACCGGGGAGGATTGCTTTCTGGTCAAGGTAGCCGCCGCCGCCATGCCCGACCTGGAAGCGACGATCGAACGGTTCCGCGAGCATGGGGAGACGGTGTCGTCGGTGGTCCTGTCGACGGTCGCCGAGGACAAGCCGATCGCGCTGAACACGGCCGGCGCACCTTAGAATCCCCGATCCACGGCCGGAGGACACGTCATGTCGATTACGCTGACCCATATCGCCTTGCACGTGCGGGACCTCGACGCCTGCGTCGACTTTTACCGACGCTACTGCGGCATGGGCGTGACCCACGAACGGCGCGATCCCAGTGGCTCCAACGTCGTATGGCTGGCGGAACCGGGCCGGGAACAGGAATTCATCTTCGTCCTGCTCTCCGGCGGACCGGACCGTGTGCCGGCGAAAAACGATTTCAGCCATCTCGGGTTTGCGATGGAGAGCCAGGACGCCGTTGATCGCATCGCCGACCGGGCCCGGACCGACGGCTGTCTCGAATGGGAACCCCGCCAGGAACCCTATCCGGTCGGCTACTATTGCGGTTTGAAAGACCCGGACGGCAATTTCGTCGAATTCAGCTACGGCCAGCCCCTCGGTCCCGGCGCCGACCCAATCGAGGAACAGCCAATCGCGACGGGCCCCGAATAGGGAAGGTTTCCGTCCGTTGCACCTTGACGCGCCGCCCGCTCTGCCATACAAGACCCGCCGGTCGGTATCGAAAGATGGTCTCGGCCCCGAACGCCGTTGGCATTCGGTCAAAAGCTGTATGTATTAACCGTTTGGCGAAGTGGATAAGGCTCATGGCACGCCGCTGTATGATTTCGGGCACCGGCCCAATGTCCGGGAACAATGTCAGCCACGCGAAGAACCGGACGAAACGCCGTTTTTTGCCGAATTTGCAGAACACCTCCCTGTTGAGCGACGCCCTGGGCGAAATGGTGCGCCTCCGCATCACGCCGCGGACGATCCGAACGATCGAATTCAAGGGTGGCTTGGACGCCTATCTGTTGGGCACGCCGAACCGCAAGCTGCCGCCCGAAGCACAGCGCCTGAAGCGCCGGATCCAGCGGAAAATCGCCAAGGCGGCGTAACGGTCGGAATTCTCGATCGACGAGCGAAAGCCCGCCCGATGGCGGGCTTTTTGGCGCCAAACCGGCAAATTTCTGATACAGAGCGCGGACAGTCCCGCGCCAACGGACGGATCGACGGAACGGACCGGTACGCCGGATGACAGACTATCCCGGGTTCAATTTCGAGGTGCTCGCCGAAGACGCCGGCAGCCGCGCGCGGCTGGGCCGCCTGGAGACGCCGCATGGCAGCCTCCTGACGCCCGCGTTCATCTTCTGCGCGACCAAGGGGGCAATCAAAGCCGCCGGCCCGCACGACCTGAAGGCGGCGAACGCGGACATCATCCTCGGCAACACATACCATTTGATGATCCAGCCGGGCGCGGAGCGGATCGAGCGGCTCGGCGGCCTGCATGCCTTCACCGGCTGGGACGGTCCGATGCTGACCGATAGCGGCGGTTTCCAGATCTTCAGCCTCGGGCAAGGCACCGACGCGGACGAGATCAAGGGTAGCCGGCACGAGAAACGCACGCCGCTGCTGACCAAACTGTCGGAGGAAGGGGCGACCTTCCGCTCGCCCCGCGACGGCGCCTACCATACGCTGACGCCGGAATCGTCAATCCAAATCCAGCGTCAGCTCGGCGCAGACATGGTTGTCGTGCTCGACGAATGCACTCCCTTCGACGTAGACCGCGACTACACCGCCCGCTCGCTGGAAATGACCCATCGCTGGGCCGACCGCAGCCTCGCCGAGTTCGATCGGCTGCATGACGGCAAGCAGGCGCTCTATGGCGTGGTGCAGGGCGGTATCTACGAGGACCTGCGGCGCGAGGGAGCCGAGTTCCTGAACAGCCGCCCCTTCTTCGGCCACGCGGTCGGCGGCTGCCTCGGCGCGCACAAGGATCAGATGTACGACATCGTCGATTACGCGACGCGGCCACTGGCCCCGGCGATACCCAAGCCGATCCACCTCCTCGGCATCGGCGGCATCAACGACATTTGGGAAGGTGTGGCGCTCGGCATCGACACGTTCGACTGCGTGACACCGACGCGGATCGCCCGGCACGGCTGGGCCTTGGCGCGGACCGCCGACAACCACCGCCACAACCTGCGCAACGCGCGCTTCGCCGAGGATACCGACCCGCTGGACCCGGAATGCGGCTGTCCGGCTTGCAGCGATTTCACCCGCGCCTACGTGCACCATCTCCTGAAAGCGGGCGAAATTTTCGGGATCCAACTCCTGACCATGCACAATATGGCCTTCATGACGCGCCTGATGGCCACCATCCGCGCGGCGCTGCTCGCCGGCCGTTTCGACGACGCGAAAAAAGCCTGGTTCGCGTAACGACGGCTGACGCGGTTATTTCTTTAATGTGTCGCTGACGATTGCCGCCCAAATCCCATCAAGTTCGGCAGCAAGGGTGTCCAGGTCCTTGCTGCCATACGGTTTGAAGACGGCGCTCGGCTTGCGGTAGGTCAGCGTCGCCGTCATGTCCGCATTCTCCGTCAGATAGAAGCGGAGCGGCGCTTCGATCCCTGCCGGCACGCTGGCCTCGAGCATGCGCACGGCGAAGTCGTTCCGATAGACACCGATCACGAGGTTACCGGGGATCGTGATGCCCCGGCCCTTCGCGCCCGCGCTGGCGCTGGCCCGCGTCACCACGAAAACCTTGTTCTTCTCGACCGCCGCCTCCAATCGCTGATGAAGCGATTTGAACCCGAACGGCGTCTTGATTACCTGGGTCCCGGGATAGGGCATCTCCGACGCCCCGGCGGCCGGCGCGGCGATACCAACAGCGATCGACAACAGGCCCCCGAGGAAGACGGAAAATAGCCACTTTGCGATGTTCATCGGATACTCCTTGTCGTTGCCACGGCGGGCATCCGACAGTCTGCCGCTCCACTCGGATAACGGGCAAGCGAGGATGGGCGATTCACAAATACTTGTGATCGACCGACGCGCTTGACGACCCGCCCTGTCCGGCAGACACTATAAAAAATAGCAAGAATCCGGAGAAGGAGCAGGCCGGTGCGCAATCCGGTGCCGAAATACGGCCATACCCTGCGCGACCAATGGCAATTCGAGCCAGGCATCACCTATTTGAACCATGGCGCATTCGGCGCCCCGGCCATTCCCGTTGAAGACGCCGCGCGCGGCTGGCGTGATCGAACCGCCGCCAATCCGACCGCATTCTTCGAACGGGAGTTGCCGACCGCCCTGCGCACGGCCGCCGGGGAACTCGCCATCCATCTCGGCGGCACGGGCGACGACCTGGTCTTCGTCAACAATGTCACTGCCGGGATCAATGCGGTCTTGCGTTCGCTGGTGCTGATGCCCGGCGATGAGGTCGTGGTGACCAATCATCTCTATATCTCAGCCCGCCGCACACTCGATTTCGTCTGCGAACGCGCCGGCGCCCGGCTGATCTTCGCCGACGTGCCCTTCCCCGTGCGAAGCGAGAACGACATCGTTTCCGCCGTCGTGGGCGCCATGTCCCCGCGGACCCGTTTGGTGATGCTCGACCACGTCACGCATGAGACAGCGCTGGTCCTGCCGATCGAGCGGATCGCGGCACGCTGCGCCGAACGCGGCATCGCCGTGCTCATCGATGGCACCCACGGGCCGGGCAACGTTCCCGTCGAATTGGATAAACTCGGCGATCAGGGCGTTCGTTGGTATGCCGGAAGCTGCCACAATTGGCTCGGCGCGCCGCAGGGGTCTGGTTTCCTGTGGGTGCATCCGGACCGGCAAGGACTGATCCGACCCACCGCGATCAGCAACCGCTTCGGCGATGGATTCACGGAAGCGTTCGATTGGCCCGGCACCAAGGACTTCAGCGCCTGGCTGGCCGTGTCGGAAGCGTTGCGCCTGCGCGGGTCGCTCGGCGGTGACGGCATCCCGCAATATAACCATGATCTTACGCAACGTGCCGCCGGCCTGCTGCGCGATCGGTGGGATACGCTGACCGGCGCACCGCTCGAGATGTTCAGCAGCATGGCGACCGTCGCCTTGCCGGTCGATGGCCCCGCGACGGCCGCTGCGGCATCCGATTTACGTGAGGCGCTCCACGGCGACTACCGGATCGAAGTGCATGTCACGCCCTTCAACGGCCGGCTCTGGGTTCGCCTTTCGGCCTATTTGTATAACGAGATATCCGACTTCGAGCGGCTCGCGAACGCGGTGCTCGAGATCACCGGCGGCAAGCCGGTTGCAGCCAACGGCTAATCGCCCGGGAAGGCAACGCCTACCAGACGAAGGCCGGCATCGTGAAGGTCGGCGTCACGCCATACTCTCCAGCCAACCGCGCCACAGCGTCGATATCGGGGCACCCGCCATCGGCGACCCCCAGATCGAAACGATGAATACCGGCGGTCACGAAGATCGAATCGATCCCCATCCCGGCCGCACCGGCGATGTCGTGATGCAGTGAATCTCCGACGGCAATCGGCCGCTCGGCGCTCGGCGCTGCCGCAAGACAAGCCTCGTAGATGTCCCGGCCCGGCTTCCCGTAATAACGAACCTTGCCGCCGAAGCGTTCATACCGTTGTGCCACGGTGCCCGAGCATTCGATCAGCCGGCCGGTGGGGTCGACGCTCACCATATCGCGATTTAGACAGACCATTGGTAAATTGCGGGCGGCCGCCGCCTGCAGCATCTCGTCATAAATGCTCGCGTCGGCGCCGCTGGTGCCGGAGAGCAAGACGAATTCGGCATCGTCCACCGAGTCCACTTCTTCGAGATCCTGGCCATCGAGAAAACTGTTGTCGCCACCCCAGGTGGACATGATGCAACGCCGGCCAAGATTCTCGAAATAGGGATCGTCGCCGGCCTTCATAGCCTGCCACGCAATCTCCCCGGACGTAATCACCGTATCGTAAAGCGCGCGCTCGATCCCCATCCTTTCCAAGTTCGCGACCGACACATCGGTCCGCTTCGACGAGTTCGAGATCAGGACGATATGCTTGCCCGCACCGCGCAGCGCCTGCATGGCTGCGCGCGCGCCGTCGTGCAGCGTCTCGCCGTTATGGAGCACGCCCCATTGGTCGAGCAGGAACAGGTCGTAACCGTCGGCAATCGTGCGAATGCCGTCCAAAGAACGAGTGCTGGTCACAGATTGGTGGCTCCGAGGTCGTTGCGCGCCTTATATACCCGCCAAGCGATAGCGGCGTCACGCCCCTTCCGCGGCGGCGCGGGCCACGGCGGCGTCGCCATCGGTATCGATCTCGGCTTCGGCATTCGATTCCAGCTTCTGGATATCGCCGAACAAGGGGCCGAGTCCGAAATCGATATTGAAATCGAGCAATTCGACGAGCTTCTGCTCGGTGTCTATATCGTCGACGATCAGGTCGATGCCAGCCCGGTCCAACGCGCGTTTGAGCAAACGCATCCGGTCGGCTTCGAGATCGTGCGGGATTGCCGCCATCAGGACCGATGCGTCGATCTTGATCATCCGAAAGCCGTGCTCGAATAACCGGGTCGAATCCATGTCCAGTTTTTCCGGGTGGTACAGGCACAGCGGTATGCCTTCCCGGGCAATCTGACTCAGTGAGTCCAGGCCTTTTCCGTCAAGTCCGGAGAAGTCATTTTCGGTCACTCCGAAGGCAAGGCCGCCCGCGGACCCCATCCCCTTGTGATAGGCGAGAAGATCCGACATGAAGGTGCGATCGGAAAGGTTGCGCGCCGTCGCGCGGCAGAGATAACCGACCGTCGGATCCTCGGCCCGCAAGGCATGGACCCGTTGCAGCGACCGAAACAGCAACATGTTCTCGAAAGCGGCGGCCAAACCATGCTCGCGAACGGCATCGGCGTACCGGTCCGGCGGGACGGGTATGCCTTCGGGCGAAAGGACATGCGGAACGCTGTCGTAGAACCGCCGCTTGCGCTGCGGCAGGGTCACGATCGGCCGGCCATAGAGGTCGAACCGGTTTTGCCGCAAGGCGTCGCGGACAAGATCGACCTTTGGATCCTCGATCCGCCGATGCACCCCGTCGCCGGCACCTTCATAGAGTCGCTGCACCAAGTCATGCAGGATTTTCACCTCGGCCGCGAGTCCGTCGGATGTTTCATTGCGCGGGCGATCGGCGGGACTATGCAGCGCAGCCGGAGGAACTGGCGTTGACTGGGGCACGGCGCTCTGCGCCGACGGCATGCGTTCACGCGGCGCGGATTCCGCCGGGTGTGTCGGCGTCACCTCTTCATCGTCGATCGCTTCGGCGTAGTCGGAGACGACGGCGACGAGTTGTTCGAAATCGTCGCGCAACCGTACATGCGCGCGATGCAACAGGATCAGCCGATGCAAATCCCGGGAGGCATTGTGCCGACGTACGGCGAACTCGTGCGCCAGCGCGCCCGCGAGAAACACCACCGCCCCGCTCAGCACCGCCACCAGCAGCCCCGCATCCGGAACATAACGCGGCACGGCAAACGCGATGGCGATCGCCGCCACGGCATAACAAACGAAATAAAGGGTCTGCAGCATTCGCGACATTGATGCCCCGGTCGCTTTTCCGCGCTAACTCAGCCGATTCCGCAGCCTACGCGTCCCGCAAAAAACGCACAAGCCTGGCCGCCGCCGGCGATACGAATACGGTTGCAATCACCGCCGCGCGGCGCCGACCGCGGCGCCGACGGTCTCGAAACCGTCCGCCGCCAGCAGGTCGCCCAGTCCATCCAGAATTTCCGGCAGAAGCGTCGGCCCCTGCAGCGCGAGCGCCGAATAGAGCTGCACCAACGACGCCCCGGCCCGGATTTTCTCGTAGGCATCCCGTGCGGTGCAGATGCCGCCGACTCCGATTATCGGGATCGTACCCTCGGTCATTCGATACATCCGGGCCAGCAATGCCGTCGATTGCTCGAACAACGGGCGCCCGCTCAGCCCGCCGCCCTCGCCGCGATACGGCGATGCCAGGGGGATGGCCCGGCCGATCGTCGTATTGCTGACGATCAGACCCTGCAGCCCCAGCGTCATCGCCACATCGGCGATGTCCCGTTCGTCCTCGATGGTCAAATCGGGCGCGATCTTGACCAACAGTGGCGGCGGCTTGGGCACCGAATCCCGCAACGCGGTCTGGACCCGGCCGACCAGACCCCGCAGGGCGGATTTGCTCTGCAGCGCGCGCAGCCCCGGCGTGTTGGGGGACGACACGTTGATCACCAGGTAATCCGCCAACGGCGCCAACCGCCCGGCGGCCAGCGCATAGTCGCGCTCCGCATCGGTACAATCCTTGTTGATGCCGATGTTGACTCCGACCACCCCGCCGCGCCGGTTGGACAGCCGGGCGATCACCGGATCGAGGCCCTGGTTGTTGAACCCCATCCGGTTGATCAGGGCGCCGTCCTCCGGCAATCGGAACAGCCGCGGCTTCGGATTGCCCGTCTGCGGCCGCGGCGTCACGGTGCCGACCTCGACAAAACCGAAGCCGGCCCGCAGCAGCGGGTCGAAGACTTCCGCATTCTTGTCGAATCCCGCGCTAATACCGACGGGATTGGGGAAATCCAATCCCCAAAGCGTCTGGTGCAGCCGTGGGTCGTTCTCCGCTTCCCGTTCCGGGCCGAACCCGTTGCGGAGCGCCCAGATCGTCAGATTATGGGCGCGCTCGGGATCGAGCCGGCGCAGCAGCGGAAAAACGGTGCGTGAGAAATCCATGGGTCAATCCAGCACCGGAAAACGATGCAATCCGTCATCGCCCAGCGGCAGGGGACGAGCCCACGCCACCGCCGCCAAAGGCAGCGGGCCATAGAGATGCGGAAACAACTGGCCGCCGCGTGACGCTTCCCACTTCAGCGCATCGCCGAGCCGGTCCCCGTCGACCGCGACCAACAACAGGCCGCGCTCGCCACGACGATGCTTGGCCGCGCTATCGACGATCTGCGCGGCGGTCGAGAAATGCAGAAACCCGTCCCGCGTATCGTCGGCGCTGCCGTGATAGGCATCCGCCGCCGCATCCCAATCCGCACTGCGCACAAGATGATAGATTCGTGACATGGGCCAGACCCTATCCGAAGCCTACCGTGCCGAACAAGTCGCCCAAACGTCTACTGTCCGGAATGGACGGGCGCGAACCGCTGTGATTTAGTTATTGCCTACCAAGTATGCCGGGGCCCGAGGAATCCGGTCGATGCCTCGGCGAAATTCGCACCATACGCAACCGGATGACTGCAGCAGAAGGGAGCCATGCTGTGACGGCGACATCCGAGTTGACCGCACGATCGATCGAAGATCTGCAGGCGGATCTGCGCAGCGGCAAAGTGACCGCCGTCGGCCTTGCCGAGCGCGCGATCGAGAACTATGCCGCACATGGCGAAGCGCTGAACATCTATAAGACATGGGATCCGGAGTCGCTGCGGGCGCAGGCCCAGGTAGCCGACGCCGCCTTCGCCGCCGACATGGATTTCGGCCCGATGCAAGGGCTGCCCGTCTCGGTCAAGGACCTCTACGGCGTGACCGGCTATCCCACTTTCGCCGGCACGCCCAGCCCGATGCCGCCGCACTATGAGCGGGAAGGCCCGGTGGTGCGGTCCTTGCGGCAAAGCCTCGCCACGATCACCGGAAAGACACATACGGTCGAGTTCGCTTTCGGGGGCGTCGGTTCGAATCCGCATTGGGGGACGCCACGCAATCCGTGGGACGCCGATTGCCATCGCGCGCCCGGCGGGTCCAGTTCGGGCGCGGGGGTGAGCCTGTGGGCCGGCACCGCGGTCGCCGCCCTCGGCAGCGATACGGCAGGGTCGGTCCGCGTCCCCGCGTCGGTGACCGGCACCGTCGGAATCAAGACGAGCATGCACCGCTGGTCGCTCGATGGCATCGTGCCGCTCAGCCCGTCGCTCGATACGCCGGGCGTGCTGACCCGCAGCGCCGCCGACGCCGCGATCGCCTTCGCGACGATCGACCCGTTGGTCGAGGAACATCCCCTGGCATTCCTCGACCGTCTGCGCGACCTGGACACCGCCGACATCCATGTCGGTGTCTGCGATTGGTTCTTCGACGACGCCGACCCGTCCGTGGCGAAAGCGGTGCGCGACACGATCGCGGAATTGGAGAAGGCCGGCATGACCGCCGTCAGCCTCGACCTCCCGACCGTCGCCGCATCGCATGAAATCTTTCTGCGCGGCGGCCTCGCGGCGCCGGAATTCACCGCCTTCATCAACGGCGAGATGGCCGACCGCAAGGCCACGCTCGACCCGAATGTCGCGGCCCGTTTCGAGCGCATGGAAGCGATTCCCGCCAGCGACTATCTCATCCGCAAACAACGGCTCGACGTGCTGGCGGCCGAGACCACGGAGCTGATGGCGCCGGTCGATGTCGTGCTCACGCCGACTGTGGCGATCAGGCCGCCCGATTTGGAAGACGCGCAGCCCGGCGAGCCGTATTTCAAGGCCAACATGGGAATGCTGCGCAACACCGCGCCGATGAACCTGCTGCGGCTCTGCGGCGTGTCGCTACCCGCCGCTCTCGACGATGCGGGCATGCCGGTCGGCCTGCAGATCATGGCACCCTATGGCGAGGACGAGCGCGCCATCGCGGTCGCCTGCGCCTTCGAACGGACGCTCGGCACCGCACGGGAACGGCTCGGCACACCGCCGCTTTGCAGCAACTGATACGGAACGAAGGGCATGGACCGGAAAAACACCAAAGCACGCATTGCCGTCGCCGGGTTTCAGCACGAGACCAACTGTTTCATGCCGACGCGGACCGATTACGACGGCTTCGCCGATATCGGCGACCGACCGAAGCTGAACCGTGGCGACGATACGCTGGAGATAATGCCGGGCAAGAACGCGGCCATTTCCGGCTTCCTCGACACCATCGACAGCGCCCATGAAATGGCGCCGCTGCTCTGGACCAGCGGCGGTGCGGGCGGCTATGTCACGCGCGATGCTTTCGAGCGGATCACCGGCGAACTTGTCGGCCGCCTGTCGCAGGCCATGCCGGTGGATGCGGTCTATCTGGACTTGCACGGCGCCATGTGTTCCGAGGACTACGAGGATTCCGAGGGTGAAGTGCTGCGCCGCGTGCGCGCCGCGATCGGCCCTGACATCCCGCTGGTCATCAGCCTCGACTACCACGTCAACCTGACGCCGCAGATGGCCGAACTGACCGACGGCATGGCGATCTACCTCACCTACCCGCATATCGACCGGCCGGAAACCGGCGCCCGCGCGGCGCGGATTCTCGAAAGCGTGCTTGAACGCGGGCGACCGACGGCGCGGGCCTTCCGGGACCTGCCCTTCCTGATCCCGTTGAATTTCCAATGCACGATGGTCGAACCGTCGAAGGGCATCGTGGAACGATCGGTCGAGGGCGAAGGCGGCGACGTGCTGGATTTGTGCTATGGCGCGGGCTTCCCGCCGTCGGACCTGCACCACTGCGGCCCCAGCGTGATCGCGCACGGCTACGACCAAGCGGCAGTCGACAAGGCGGCCGACGGACTGACCGACTATATCGCCTCGCTCGAGGAAGAGTTTGCCCAACCGATGCTGACCCCGGACGAAGGCGTGCAGCGCGCGATGAAGGTCGCCGCCGCCGCGAGCAAACCCGTGGTCATCGCCGACACCCAGGACAACCCAGGCTGCGGCGGCAGCGCCGATACCACCGGCGTGTTGGAAGCGCTGGTCCGGAACGGGGCGCAAGACGCCGCCCTCGGCCTAATGACCGATGCCGAAGCCGCCGATGCCGCGCATGCGGCGGGCGAAGGCGCGGAGATCACCATCGAACTCGGTGGGCGCACGCCAATCCCCGGCGTCAAACCCTTTGCCGGCACGTTCGAGGTGGTTCGGCTCAGCGATGGTTCGTTCACCTGCACCGGCCCCTGCGTCGGCGGCCGCGTCGCGGCCGTGGGGAAGACCGCGCTGCTGCGGATCGGGGGCGTGTCGGTCATCGTCGCCAGCAAACGGATGCAGGCGCATGACCAGGAAATCTTCCGCCATATCGGCATCGAGCCGTCCGAGCAGAAGATCGTGGTCGTGAAAAGCACCTGCCATTTCCGCGCCGACTTCGAGCCGATCGCCGAGGAAGTCATCGTCGTGATCGCGCCTGGCGGCCACATCGTCGATGCGCGGGAATATCCGTACAAATATCTGCGGGCCGGCGTCCGGCTCGAACCGCTCGGCCCGGCCTTCGAACCGGCCTAAGCCGAAACCAACACGAGGAGCGTGCCATGAAAGGCGTTGTCGTCTGTCCGCAACCGCGCGCCGCCGATGTCGGCGTCGAAATCCTGTCGCAGGGCGGCACCGCCTTCGATGCGGCGATCGCCACCGCCTTCGCGCAAATGGTCGCTGACCCCTTCATGTGCGGCCTCGGCGGAATGGGCACCTTCCAATTCTACAAGGCGGAGACCGGCGAACACGGCATGATCGACTTCCACGCCCGCGCCGGCGCGAAGGTCGTGCCCGATATGTGGGCCGCGGACAGCAAGGGCCGGACGGAAATCTCAGGCTACACCCTGTTCGACGATTACCGCAGCGAGCTGGGCTACACGTCGATCCTGACGCCGGGCACGGTGGCCGGCTTCGCCGAAGCGCATGACCGTCTGTGCAGCCGGCCGTGGCGCGACCTGCTCGCCCCGGCGGCGAAACTGGCGCGCGACGGATTGGAAATGCCGCCTTACGCGCATGAATTCTTGGCGCGAAAAATGATGGCCGGCGTGCCCGACGGCATGATGCGCGTCTCGGCGACCGAGGCTTGCCGAGCCATTCATCTAAACGCGGAAGGCCGGCTCTATGCCGTTGGCGAGCTGCATCAAAACCCCGACATGGCGGATACGCTGGACGCGATCGGGGCGGGCGGCGCGGACGAGTTCTATCGCGGCAAACTCGGCCAGCGGATCGCCGCCGACCTGGAAGCCAACGGCTCCTACGTGACCGCGCGCGACCTGGCGGACTACAAGCCCAAAGTCCACGAGCCGGTCACCGGCGCGTATCGCGGCTATACCATCTCGTCCAACCCGCCGCCGGGCAGTGGTGCCACGCTGATCGAGATGCTGCAGATCCTGGATCACTTCGACCTGGGCGCGCTCGACCATGGCTCCGCCGAACACCTGGACCTGGTAGCGCGCGCCATGGCGGCGGCGCATGTGGACCGAAACGAACATCTCGGCGATCCGGATTTCAGCGACGTGCCGACCGACCTGCTGGTCTCGAAAGACCGTGCCGCGCATTGGGCCGAGGTTATCAAGGCCGGCGACTTCCCGAGCACCGACAAGGCGGAGCCGGCGTCCTGCACCACGCATCTGTCGGTCTACGACGAGACGGGCAACGCAGTGTCCTGCACCCATACGCTCGGCACCGGATCGGGCGTGATCACGCCCGGCCTCGGCTTCGTCTACAACAATTCAATGAAGCTGTTCGACCCGTTCCCGGGAACCCGCAATTCGATGGCGCCCGGCAAGGCAAGGACGACCGGCATGGTGCCGACCATCGTCTACCGCGACGGCAAGCCGGTGATCATCGTCGGCGCGCCTGGCGGCAGCGTCATCATCAGCGCCGTGCTGCAGACCATCCTCAACATCGTCGACTTTGGTATGTCGCCGGTCGAGGCGGTCACGGTGCCGCGAATTCACTGCGAAGGGGCCGCAATCCACGCCGAGGCGCGGGTCCAGGGATCGGTCTGCCGGGACCTGGAATCGCTCGGCCATACGGTGAAACAAAGCGTCCTCAGCTTCGATCCGGTGATGTCCCGGGGCCATGTCATCACGATCCAGGACGGAAAGTGGCAGGGCGGCGCAGATCCGCGCGGCGGGGGCGGCGTAGCCTATGCACGGTAATCCGGGCGACTCCCCTGATTCTATAGTTAATAGGTAGCATTTTCCTAAAATGTGATATTTTTAGGTCTTTTATCCTAAAATCACCCCGATTATACTCCGCCCACCGTCGAATAATAACAAGTGGTGGAGTACGGCTGACATGCTTCGGCATCAGGATGTTTGGCGCGCCATCGACAGATTGGCGACTGAAAACGGTCTCTCGGCATCGGCGCTGGCGCGCCGCGCGGGGCTCGATCCGACGAGCTTCAACAAGAGCAAACGGATCGCCCGCAACGGCAAGCCGCGATGGCCGACGACCGAAAGTATTGCGAAGGTTCTGGAAGCGACGAACAAAAGCCTGGGCCATTTCGTTGCCTTGATGCACGAAGGCTCGGAGGGCGGCGTGATGCAACGCATCCCCGTCATCGGCTATGCGCAAGCCGGCCGCAGCGGCTTCTTCGACGACGCGGGATATCCGACCGGTGCAGGGTGGGATTCGGTGGACTTCCCGAATGTCGGCGATCCCAACGCCTATGCGCTGGAAATCTCCGGCGACAGCATGGAGCCGGTCTACCGCGACGGCGACGTGATCGTCGTATCGCCGAGCGCCAGCATCCGGCGCGGCGACCGCGTGGTGGTGAAGACCAAGGCGGGCGAAATCCTGGCCAAGCAACTCAGCCGCCAGACCGCCGAGCATGTCCATCTGGTGTCCTTCAACCCGCTGCACGGCGGGCTGGAAATCGGCGTCGAGGACATCGACTGGATCGCGCGCATCATCTGGGCTAGCCAGTAATACAGGGCACGGTTTCCGAGGATTACGCCGCCGACAGGTCTTCGCCCGCCAGCGCGCGGCGGATCAGGGCCGTGGTTTCGGGCACGCCGTAAAGCGCCACGAAGGAGCCCATACGCGGGCCCTGCTCCTGCCCCAGCAGGATTTCGTAGAGTGCCTTGAACCAGTCGCGCAGCGGTTCGTACTCGAACTTTTTACCGATCTCATAAACCTGGGTCTGGATATCCTCGGCCGTGGCCCCCGCGCCCAGGCCGTCGAGCGCGACGGCCATGTCTTCCAGCGCCGCGCGCTCGGTATCACTCGGCGCGCGGTAGTTCTTCGACGGCTTCACGAAATCGGTGTAGTAGCGGATCGCATAGCCGACCAGCTCGTCGAGCAGCGGCTGGCTTTCCGGCGTCGCCGACGGGACGTAGCGGCTGATGAAACCCCACAGCACGTCCTTGTCCTCGGTATTGCAGACGCTGGCCAAGTTCAGTAGCACGGCGAAGCTCAGCGGCACGTCTGCTTCGGGGGCGGTGCCGTTGTGGATATGCCAGACCGGGTTCTCCAGCTTCTTCGCGTCTTCCTCGCCGTCGAACCGCGTCAGGAAGGACAAATAGTCGTCCACGTTGCGCGGGATGACATCGAAGTAGAGCCGCTTCGCCGCCTTCGGCTTGCCGTACATGAACAGCGCCAGGCTCTGGTTCGGCGCATAGCGCAGCCATTCCTCGATGGTCAGGCCGTTGCCGATCGACTTGGAGATCTTCTGGCCGTTCTCGTCGAGGAACAGCTCGTAGGTGTAGCTCTCGGGCGGCCGGGCGCCGAGGGCGCGGCAGATCTTGCTCGACTGCTGCACGGAATCGATCAGGTCCTTGCCCGACATTTCATAGTCGACGCCGAGCGCATACCAGCGCATCGCCCAGTCGGGCTTCCATTGCAGCTTGCAGGCGCCGCCGGTGACCGGCGTCTCGATCTTCTTGCCGTCGTCGCGCTGGTAGACGATCGTCCCCGCATCCGGGTCCGTCTCGACCACCGGCACCTGCAGCACATGGCCGGTTTCCGGACAAACCGGCAGGAAGGGACTGTAGGTCTTGCGCCGTTCCTCGCCGAGGGTCGGCAGCATCACGTTCATCACGTCGTCGTAGACTTCGAGCATGCGGCGGAGCGCGTCGTCGAACCGTCCCGACGTATAGCATTCGGTCGCGCTGACGAATTCGTAATCGAAGCCGAACTCGTCGAGGAAGGCGCACAGCCGGGCGTTGTTGTGCTGCGCGAAGCCTTCATGCGTGCCGAACGGGTCGGGCACGCGGGTCAGCGGCTTGTGCAGATGCGGTTCCAGCAACTCCTTGTTCGGGATGTTGTCGGGCACCTTGCGCATGCCATCCATGTCGTCGGAAAAGGCGAACAGCCGCGTCGGGATGTCCGAGAGGCGCTGGAACGCCTGGCGCACCATGGTCGTACGCTGCACCTCGCCGAAGGTGCCGATATGCGGCAGCCCCGACGGGCCGTAGCCGGTCTGGAACAGCACATAGCCCTTCTCCGGCGTCTTGCCGCCGATGCGCTTGAGCACGCGGCGCGCCTCCTGGAAGGGCCAAGCCTTTGCGTTTTCCGCCAATTCTCGGATATCGGACACGTCGGACTCCACAAACGGGTCGGTGATTCTGCGGCAACCTAGGCGCGGCGGCCCGAGGCGTCAACAAAATGAGACCGCGTGGATTCCGACTAACGGCCCCGCCCCGCCAGGAAGGCGAGGATGGCGAGTCCCTGGATACCGGCCGCCGTCGCGAACAGCAGCGGCGACACGCCCGGCGCGGCGCTCTCGGCCGCCGGCGTGATGTCCCGAATCAGGCTGAAGACCGCCGGCGCGAAGGCGAAGCTGCCCTGCGCGATGGCCACGATCAGGGCGACGGCGCGCGCCCCGTCGCGGCGGTCGAACTCGACCTGCGCGATCAACGGCGGCAGCGAGGTCGCGTTGCCGAACCCGACGCCGAACAAGGCGATGCCGAGCAGCAGCAGCGGGACGTTTGTGCCGGCGGCGCAGTAGAACACGACGGACCCGGCCAACTGCGCGGCATACCCGCAACAGGCAGCGAGCCGCCGGTCGGTCCGGGGGGTGATCATCCGGCCCAGGATCATCCGTCCGCCGATCGCCATCGCCGTGATCGACCCCATCGCGAGCCCGGCCTCTTGCTTGCCGAGCGCTGGCGCCAGCAGCGAATAGAGATGCGCGATCAAGCCTATCTGCGCGAACAGGCCCAGCGCCATCCCGGCAGCTAGGGTCTGGAACCGGCGGTCGCGCCACAGCAGCGATCCGGACAAGGACCGGCCCGATGACCGCGGAACCGCCGTCACTGGTGCGCCGGGACTGTCGCCGTCGGGATGTTGCCTCATCGACGCCGGCGTCCGGGACAACACCAGATCGGTCAACACCCAGATCGTCACCGCCATGACCGCCCCGACCGCGAGCGCGGTCATCGGAAACCCGAGCACGGCAATGGCCGCCACCCAAAGTGGCGAAAAGACGATCCCGCCGACGCTGCCGCCGTTATAGGCCATGCCGAGCGCGGCCGGGCGGGACCGCACGAACCAGGGCGACACGAAGGCATTGAGGGCCGCGGCGCTCATCGTGCCCCAACCGACACCGCTGAAGACAGCCGCCGCGAAGAGCTGCCACGGCGCGACCGCCAAGGCCCAAACGAGGAGCCCCGCAGCCATGCACAGCGCACCGGTCTTGGTCACCGCCGCCGCGCCGACCCGGCCGTGCAAGCGCGGCAGGTTTCCCCCGACGATGGCGCCGATCAGGAAATGCGCGGTCACCGCCGTCGAAATCAACGGGATCGGCCAGCCGCGCACCTCGTGCAGGACGCTCAGGAAAACCGGCGGGCCGTAGAAGGCGACGCCCCATCCGAAGAATCCGAGGATGAAGGCCGCGCCGACGACGCGCCACCCGAAAAATCGACCTGTTCGTGCCTGCGAGCAACTGGCCATCATTCCATCCGCCTTGCGCTGTTGTGGGTGGGAGCCTGATCGGTTCCGGCGAAGAAATGCTACGGTCGGGACCGAAGCATCGAGCGCCAACGGGTGCTACGCTGTTTCGGCACATCAAGGAGATCGACGATGGCCAGCAACGCTAAATTCGCTGAAGTCGCAGCACTCGCGGGGGAACCGGCCCGCGCGGCCATGCTGCATGCGCTGATGGACGGCCGGGCGCTGACCGCGACCGAATTGTCACGGGCCGCTGGCGTCACGCCGCAGACAGCGAGCGGGCATTTGGCCCGCATGGCGGATGGCGGTCTCGTGGTGGTGAAGAAGCAAGGCCGGCACCGCTATCACCGCCTCGCCTCGCCCGAGGTCGCGCGGATGATGGAGAGCATCATGCAGGTCGCGTCGAACCTGGACGTCCTGCGTCCGCCGCCACAAACCGGGCCGCGCGATGAGGCCCTGCGCGCAGGACGCACCTGTTACGACCATCTCGCCGGACGGCTTGGTGTCGCCTTGGCGGACGGCCTTTCCGCCGGCGGCCATGTGGAACTCAGCGACGACGGCGGGCTGGTGACCGAGTCCGGTATCGCGTTGTTCGAAAATATCGGAATCGACGTGGCATCGCTCTCGGCGGCGCGCGGCCGACGCGCCCGCGTCCTCTGCCGGCCGTGCCTGGATTGGAGCGAACGGCGGCCGCACATCGCGGGATCCATCGGCGCCGCCCTCTGTACGCACGGCTTCGACCATGGCTGGATCCGACGCGTCGACGACTCGCGCGCCGTCGCCGTCACCCGCAAAGGCGAGCGGGTGTTTCGCGACGTGTTCGGGGTACGGGTAAACGCGTCCTAAGCCCTGGCGGGCGCCTATCCCTCCGGCACGATGAACTCCATCCGGATGCCGCCCGGGATCGTGCACATCATGTGCCGCGTCGGCCCATCACGCAGCGGTTCCGGCGCAAACTCGATTTCGACCCCGGCCGCGCCCTTGAGCCGGCCGTGGATATCATCCAGAGCCTTACCGTCCACCTTCAACGCCAAATGATGCAACCCAACGACGCTCTTGCGGTCGAACGGCGTACATGTATCGGGGTCGTCGGCGCGCCACAGCGTGATCATCAGTGTGCCATCGCTGACGAAGGCGGCAGGATACTCCGGCACCTCACGGACGAGATCGAATCCCAACAGGTCGGTGAAAAATGACTTGGCCGCGTTCAGATCGGGAACGGTAAGCCCGATGTGATGCGCACCCTGGGTGACGGAAGTCTGTGCCATAACGCTACGTCCTTGCCTCGAATTTCGGATCAAACAGAAACAGTGATCCATCTAGGAACGGACGGAAACAGACTAAGTTCGCAAAAGATAATTCCGCAACGAATAACAATCGATGCCATTTCCATTCCCCTATACAACAGACCCCGATGGAGGCACACTCGCCCCATTCTTAAATACGTATTCGCAGGGACATAACAATAATGCCGCGTGCTCGAATTACCTGGATTATCGCCAGCCTGCTCGTTGCCGTTTCACTCGCCGGATGCGACGACCCGGCGCCCCTGGAAACCGCCGAACGCGTCCGCGCCATCAAACCCTACACCGTGACCGAACCGGCAGGTGCCACGATGCGCCGGTATTCCGGCACGGTCGCGGCATCGGATACGTCGGCGCTCAGCTTCGCGGTCTCCGGCACGGTTCAGACCGTCACCGTCAAGCAGGGCGACCGTGTGACGCCAGGACAGGTCCTCGCGACCCTGGACCCGAAACCGTTCGAACTCGACGTGCAGGCGGCCCAATCGCAGCTCGCCACCGCCAAGGCGACCCGCGACAACAAGAAGGTAGACCTCGACCGGCAGCGCCAGCTCTTCGCCAAGGGCTGGGTCGCCAAGGCGGCGCTCGATCAGGCCCTCGCCGCCCATGACGCGGCGGAAGGCGAGCTGAACCTGGCGCGGTCCCGGCTCGGAACGGCGGAACGCGATCTTGCCAACAGCAAACTAACAGCGCCGTTCGGCGGCGTCATCGCATCCCGCAGTGTTGAGCCGTTTACGGAAACCTCGCGGGGCACCGCCGTGTTCCAGATCAACTCCGAAGGGGCGCTCGAGGTCGATCTGTCGATCCCGGATTCCGTAGTCGGCCGGCTGACGACCGGCCTGCCGGTGACGATCGAGATTTCCACCATCCCCGGCTGCGGATGCAGCGGCCGGATTACGCAGATCGGCACGGCAGCCGGTGCCGCCAATGCAGTCGAGGTCACCGCATCAATCGTTGACGGCCCCGACGGCATCCTGCCGGGTATGGCGGCCGAGGTCGGCGTACCGTTCGTCAACAACAACGGGAACCGCGGTTTCCTGGTTCCCCTGGTCGCGATTGCGCCCGGCGACGACTCCGCGCGCGGCTATGTTTTCAAGTTCGACGAAGCCAGCGGGGCCGTGCGAAAGACGGCGATCACCGGCGTCAAGGGACGGGAGAATTTCATCGAGATCACGGATGGCGTAGCAGCCGGGGATATCGTCGCCGCGGCGGGCGTCAGCTTCCTGCGTGATGGCCAAAAAGTGAAGCTGCTGGGCCAATAGGCGCAGCGGCAGCCACACGCCGGAGACCGAATGATGAATCTCGCCCAACTCGCCATCAGGAACTCGCGGATCACTGCCGCCGCCATTTTGATCATCGTCGCTCTCGGCGTGACGACCTATCTGTCGTATCCGAGCGCGGAAGACCCCACCATCACCATCCGCAACGCCAGCGTGACCGCCTCCTATCCCGGGATGTCGGCGGAACGCGTCGAGGACTTGATCACCGAGCCGATTGAGGCGGCGATGCGCGAGATCGCCGAGATCGACGAAATCAAGTCCACCTCGAAGACCGGCTCGGTCAAACTCGAACTGACGATCCGCGATTCGGTGACGGATCTCGACGCCGTCTTCCAGGACATCCGCAACAAGGCAGATGACGTGAAGACCGACCTGCCCGCCGGCACCCAAGGCCCCTATGTCGACGACGAGGTCGGCCTGACGGCGGTGGCGACGGTGGCATTATGGTCCGACGGTTTTACGCTCGCCGAAATGCGCGACGTGGCGCGGGACGCGCGCGACCGGCTGTACACGCTCAAGGGTATCCGCAAGGTTCAAATTCTCGGCATACAGGACGAGCGTATCTACCTCGAAGTCACGACGACGAAACTGTCGCAACTCGGCGTATCGCCGCAGGAAATTTTCGGCGCCTTGAAACAGCAGAACATCATCGAGCCGGGCGGCGAGATCGTGGCCGACGGCCGCGCGGTGTTGCTGGAGCCATCCGGTAATTTGAAATCGGTCGACGAGTTGCGTGCTGTTGTCTTTCGCATCCCGAATTCGGACCGCGTGCTCCGCCTCGACGAGGTGGTGGATATCAAGAGGGTCTACATCGACCCGCCGCAGACGCCATCCTTTCACAACGACCGGCCGGCCATCATCCTGTCGGTGTCCACCGTCGAGGGGACCAACAACCTCGAATTCGGCGAACGCCTTACGACCCTTCTCAAAGATATCGAAGGCGAATTGCCTATCGGGTATGTGCTCGACTACGCGACGTTCCAGCCCGATCTGATCGAGGAAGCGGTTCAAGGCGCGGTGTCCAACGTCTATCAAACGCTGGCGATCGTTCTGGTCGTGGTCATGGTGTTCCTCGGGCTGCGCACCGGCCTGATCGTCGGGTTCTTCGTCCCGTTGACCATGCTGCTCGGCATTATCCTGATGCGCTATTTCGAGATCGAGCTACAACGCATGTCGATTGCCGCGATGATCATCGCCCTCGGCCTGCTCGTCGACAACGGCATCGTCGTCGCCGAGGATATTCGCGTCCGGCTGGAACGCGGCGTCGACCGGATGCGGGCAGCTGCCGAAGCGGGCGGATCGCTCGCGGTGCCGCTGCTGACATCGTCGCTGACGACGATTTTCGCTTTCCTGCCGATGATGTTGCTCGAGGGCAATTCCGGCGACTACGTGCGGTCGCTGGCGCAGGTCGTGGTCATCCTGCTGCTGGTATCCTGGTTCCTGTCGATGACCGTTACCCCGGCGATGTGCGCCTGGTTCATGAAGGTGTCCGAAACCAAGGAGTCCGACGAGGATACCGCTTCCTACGACACACCGCTCTACACCCTCTATCGGGGCGTTCTGGGCATGCTGTTGCGCTGGCGGATCATGTTCCTGGCGGCGTTGTTCGGCAGCCTTGTGCTGTCGGTGATGCTGCTGGGCACGGTAAAGACCGAGTTCTTCCCGCTCGGCGACCGCAACCAATTGCTTGTGTATCTCGACTTCGAAGCGGGCACCGATATCCGCGAAACCGAGGCGGAGATGCGCACGCTGACCCGTTGGCTGTCGGACAAGGACGCCAATCCGGAAGTGACCAGCAACACCGCCTATGTCGGTTATGGCGGGCCGCGCTTCTTCCTCGCGCTTGCGCCGGTCGATCCTGATCCGCATCGGGCGTTCGTCATGGTGAACACCAAGTCGGTCGACGACGTCGGCCCGGTGATCGACCGAATCAATGCCTTTCTGGACGACAATCTTCCCGCCGCCCGTGCCGACGCCAAACGAATGTGGTTCGGCTCCACCGAGCCGGGCATGGTGCAAATCCGATTGATCGGCCCCGACGGCGATGTGTTGGCAAATCACGCCGAGAAAGTGGTCGATGCATTCCACGCCGTGCCGGGTACCGTCGGCGTCAAGCAGGACTGGGAAAACAAGACGCTCAAATTGATCGTCGAGGTCGATCAGGTGCGGGCGCGTCGGGCCAACGTGACATCGACGGATGTCGCGAAGTCGCTGAACACCACCTTCGCAGGGCTCACGGTTTCCGATTACCGCGAGGGCGACAAGATCATCCCGATCGTGGTGCGCGGCGATGACAGTCTGCGGTTTTCATTGTCGGGGCTGCAACGGGTCCAGGTCTATTCCCCCGCCTCGAACAGCTTCATCGCGCTGGGTCAGGTCGCCACGGTCCGAGGCGAATGGCGGTTCGGCCGCATCAAGCGGCGCGATCAGCAACGAACCCTGACGGTGGAAGCACGCAATCCGGATATTCCCGCGCCGAAACTGCTCGCCGCCGTCATGCCGACGCTTGAGAAACTCGACCTGCCGGCGGGCACCCGGTGGGAAATCGGCGGCGAGGTCGAAGATCAGGCCGAAGCCAACGAGAAGCTCTTCGGTCTGTTGCCGATGGCCCTGGCCGGCATCGTCGTGCTGCTGATCGGGCAGTTCAACTCCTTCCGCAAGGGCGCGATAATCCTGGCGACCATCCCGCTCATCCTGATCGGAGGCACGGTCGGGCTGGTCATCATGCAGGCGCCTTACGGTTTCATGGTCCTGCTCGGGTTCTTCAGCCTGGCGGGCATTCTCATCAACAACGGCATCGTGCTGATCGACCGCATCCAGACCGAGGAAGCCGCGGGGCGCGAACCGCTCGATGCCGTGATCACGGCCTGTTTGGCGCGGCTGCGGCCGATCCTGATGACCACGCTGACGACGATCCTCGGGCTCGTGCCGTTGATCCTGTTCGGCGGCGCATTGTTCTACGGCATGGCGAGCGTCATCGCCTTCGGCCTGCTCTTCGCGACGGTGTTCACGTTGGGCTTCGTACCGGTCGTCTATACCTTGTTCTTCCGGATTTCGACGCGCACAGCGAAGGCAGCGGGTTAACCGCGTTGCAGGCCAGACTTGCATCGCATCCCCGCCACGCCGCCGCTATGATGCGCCGGCAATGCCGTCCGCGCCCGCCATATACCTGCCCGAAGCACCCATCCTCGTCGTCGGCCTGACACGCGCCGCCTGGCTGACTGCCGACGGTGAAGCCGAGACGATCTCGCGGGAAGAAGCCGCGAGGCGCGTCGGCGGCGGCGACCCGCCGTTGCTGTGTCACGCCCCGGCAACGGCCCGCCGGCTCGGCATCGATCCGTTTCGATCCTACGACGTGTTGGAGCTGTTCGCCTTCGTGCGGCCAGCGGCATTCTGCATCCCGACGCCACGGGGTCTCGCGGGCGCACTCGCCCTGGACGGCGCCGGGGACGGCGACGCGGACGGCCCGCCCGATTTGGAAGACGCGGTCCTGATCTTGCGCCGTGCGGCCATTCGGCTGCTGACCGAACTGTCCGACGAAAGCGTCGGCCGCCCGGCCCGCCGCGTGGCTCAGGCGATGATGCGGGGCGGCTGGCCCTGGGCCGCGACCGTGCTGCGGGCGTTGAACGTAGAGCCGGAAGATAAGATGCGGGCACCGGCGAACGGGCTGGAGGTCTGGCGCGAGGTTCCGGAATGGAGCGAGCATGCGCCCCCGCCGCCGCCCGGCAGCGCCGCCGTCGATCCGGCGGAAGCACGCGCCCGGTTGGCCGACCTGCTCGACGATTCTTCGGAGGCGCGGCCCAGTCAGGCGGACTATGCATCGGCCGCCGCCGGCGCCTTCATCCCCCGCGACGCGCCCGGCGAACCGCACTTCGTGCTGGCCGAAGCCGGTACCGGCGTCGGCAAGACACTGGGTTATCTGTCGCCCGCCAGCGTCTGGGCGGAGAAGAACGAAGCCCCGGTCTGGGTCTCGACCTACACCCGGAACCTGCAGCATCAAATCGATCAGGAACTCGACCGGCTGTTCCCGGACCCGCGCGTCAAATCCAACCGTGTCGTCGTGCGCAAGGGACGTGAAAACTATCTCTGCCTGCTCAACATGCAGGACGCGGTCCGCGGCGTCGGCGTGCGGCAGCACGACGCCATAGCGCTCGGCTTGATGGCGCGGTGGGCAGCGCACAGCCGGGACGGCAGCGTCACCGGCGGCGATTTCCCGTCCTGGCTGGTCGATCTGCTCGGCACCCGGCGCACGCTCGCCCTGACCGACCATCGCGGCGAATGCATCTATTCGGCTTGCGAGCATTACAGCCGGTGCTTCATTGAACGCGGCATCCGCAAATCGCGCCGCGCGGACCTGGTGATCGCCAACCACGCGCTGGTGATGACGCGCATGGCGCGCGGCCTGTCTGAGAATGGCGCCCGGCCGACGCGCTTCGTGTTCGACGAAGGCCATCATGTCTTCGATGCCGCGGACAGCGCCTTTTCCGCGCATCTGACGGGGCAGGAAACCGCGGAACTGCGCCGCTGGCTGCGCGGCGCGGAAGGCCGCAGCCGCCGGCGCGGCCGCGGCCTGAAACAAAGGGTCGAGGATCTGTTGGGCGAAGCGGCGGACGGCCCCGCCGCCTTGGAAGACATCCTATCGGCGGCCGGGTCGTTGCCGGACGCCGGCTGGCATACCCGGGTCGGCGACGGCGCGCCGCGCGGACCGGCGGAAGCCTTCTTCGCCGCGGTCCGCACGCATGTCTACGCGCGCGTGCAGGACTCCCGCGGCCCGTTCGATCTGGAGGCGGAAACGGACGAGCCGGCCGACACTGTCCTGGAGGGCGCGGCTGCGCTGGAATCAGCGCTGCGGCGGCTGGAGAAACCGATCAACCGGCTGCGCGCCATCCTGCAAAAACGCCTGGACGAGGAAGCCGACGACCTGGACACCAACACGCGGAACCGGATCGAGGCGATCTGTCAGTCGCTGGAATTCCGCGCGGAAAACCTGGTGCGCGCGTGGCGGCAAATGCTCGCGGCGTTGGCCCAGGAACGGCCCGAGGAATTTGTCGACTGGTTCGCGGTCGACCGGTTCGACGGCCGCGACATCGATGTCGGCATGCGCCGCCACTGGGTCGACCCGACGGTCCCCTTCGCGGAGACCGTCGCCAAGCCGTCGCACGGTGTGCTCGTCACGTCGGCAACGCTGCGCGACGGGTCGGGCGACGCAGAGGCGGATTGGCTGTCTGCCGAAAGCCGGACCGGCGCGGTACACCTGCCGGCGTCGGTCCGCGCGGAGGTGGCGTCGCCCTTCGACTATGCGTCGCTGACCCGGGTCATGGTCGTCACCGACGTCCGCAAGGACGACATGACCCAGGTAGCGTCCGCGTATCGGGAACTCTTCCTCGCCGCGGGCGGCGGCGCGCTCGGCTTGTTCACCGCGATCAGCCG
This sequence comes from Alphaproteobacteria bacterium, assembly GCA_965228425.1. GTDB lineage: Bacteria > Pseudomonadota > Alphaproteobacteria > UBA8366 > UBA8366 > JAJFJD01. The sequence goes on from OZ245815.1 coordinate 4,965,995, forward strand.
GCTGCGCGCCGTGCACAGCCGCCTGGCCGAACCGATGGATGCCGCCGGGCTACCGCTCTATGCGCAGCATGTGGACCGGCTGAACCTGCCGACGCTGATCGACATCTTCCGCGCCGAGACCGATTCCTGCCTGTTGGGCACCGACGCGGTGCGCGACGGCGTGGACGTCCCGGGATCGAGCCTGCGGTTGATCGTCTTCGACCGCGTGCCCTGGCCGCGGCCGACCATCCTGCATCGCGCGCGGCGTAAAGCCTTCGGCACCCGCAAATACGACGATATGCTGACGCGCTTGCGAATCAAACAAGCCTATGGGCGGTTGGTTCGCCGCGCCGACGATCGGGGCGTCTTCGTCCTGCTGGACCCGATGATGCCGTCGCGTCTGGGCGGCGCTTTTCCGGACGGGGTGGAGATCGAGCGCTGCGGTCTCGCCGATGCGGTCGCCGCCTGTCGCGGGTTTTTCGGCACCGGCGCGCAAGATCCCTGCGACTGATTTACGCAAATCCAGGACTTGAGTTTCCGGCGAGACCCCGTCAGAGTCCGCCCGATTTTCATTTTGGTGCAAGGAATCACGACACATGGAAACCAAATTGGTCAGCACCCATGCTGCCCTCATCTACACGATGGTTATGGTTTCGGCGGCGGACCGCGAAATGAAGGATGTGGAACTGTCGCTCATCGGCCATATCGTGAAACGGTTACCGGTCTTCGACGGGTACGATGTCGAACTGCTTCCGGAGACCACCAGCACTTGCGCTGAAATCCTATCGGCCGAGGAAGGACTGGAGGCCGCGCTGGACATCGTCGCCGACACGTTGCCCGAAAACCTCCGGGAAACCGCCTATGCCCTGGCGGTCGAAGTCGCCGCGGCGGACCGGCGAATCGAACCCGAAGAGATGCGTTTGCTGGAAATGATCCGGCATCAACTGGGCGTAGACCGGCTCGTCGCCGCCGCCATCGAACGCGGCGCCCGGGCGCGGTTCGCCACGGGATAATCAGCCGCGAGGGCGCGATGGCAAGACAAACGGACGCTGACGGTATTTCAATTCGAACGGCGCACCGCGACGACCTGCCAGCAATCATCGCCATGCTGGCCAACGACCATTTAGGTGCCAAGCGCGAGCGCTATGCGGACCCGCTGCCCGACGTTTACTACAGTGCCTTCGATGCGATCGACGGCGATCTCAACAACGAAGTCGTGGTGGCGGAACGCGACGGCAAGATCATCGGCACGCTACAGCTCACGCTGATCCCGAACCTGACCTATCAAGGCGGTGTTCGCGCATTGATCGAGGGCGTGCGCGTCGACAGCACGATGCGCAGCGCCGGCATCGGCCGCATCCTGTTCGAATGGGCGATCGAGGAGGCGAAACGGCGGGGCTGCCACATGGTACAGCTCACCGCCGACAAAACCCGACCGGACGCGCACCGCTTCTACGAATCGCTCGGATTCAGCGCCACCCACGAAGGCATGAAGCTGCATCTGCCGTGACGGCCGGTCGGGTTATTGGTAGGCCGGCATATCCTCCAGCTTCCGGTAGGCGCTGAGATAGTTCAGGCTGGTGCGCACGTCGACCACGACCGGCCCGTCATGCGCCAGCGCCTCGGACACGACCGAGTCCACATCGCCGTCATTCTCGATCTTTAGGCCGAGCGCGCCGTAGGCCTCGCCCAGCTTGGCAAAATCTGGGTTTTTCAGGTCCGTGGACGTCACGCGGCCGGGATAGCGGCCTTCCTGATGCATGCGGATCGTGCCGTAACTGCTGTTGTTGGCGATAAAGATCTTGATCGGCACGTCGTACTGCACGGCGGTGGCCAATTCGTTGCCGGTCATCATGAACCCGCCGTCGCCGACGAAGGTGATGACTTGGCGTCCCGGCGTGCAGATCCCGGCGGCCACGCCGGACGGCACGCCGCCGCCCATCCCGCCGACCTGATACCCGAGGAAAATATTGCTCTGCCGGAAATAGAGATAGCGATGGAGCCAACTGCTGAAGTTGCCGGCATCGCTGGTCACCACGGCATCCGCGTCCATGCGCTCGTTGATCGCGGCGACAACGCCGCCGAGCACCACGCCGTCATTCGCCGATTCCGGCTCCCAGGTGGTGAGATCCCGATGCACCTTGTTGAGCCGGCCGATCCATTGGCCGCGACCCTCCGGTGACCCGGGCGATCCGGCCTCGAGCATCGCTTCGAGGAAATGCCCCGGATCGGCGGCAACGCCGATGGTCGGTTGCCAAACGCGCCCGATTTCCGCGGCATCCGGCCAGACGTGGACCATCGGCATCTGCGGAGTCGGCGCGGTCGGGAAGGTATAGCTCTGGCTGACCGACGGGCCGAGCCGCTCGCCAATAACGAGCAGCATGTCGGACTGCTTCATCAGATCGATCAGCGGTCCGGGCGTGCGATTGCCGAGATACCCGCCATAGTTCGGATGATAACTGTCGAAGACATGCGCCCGCCGATGGCTCGGCGCGACCGGCAGATCGAAACCCTCCGCGAAAGTGGTAAGGTTCGCGAGCGCAGCCTCGCCGTGCACCAGTCCGCCGGCGATCACCAACGGCCGTTCGGCCTTGCCCAGCATCTCAGTGATACGGGCGACATCGCCGGCATGCGGCGCCATCCGCACATCCGGACGCGGCGATAGGACCTGTGCTTCCACCGTATCGTCCAGCATGTCTTCGGCAAGGGTCACGACGACCGGACCGGGCGTCCCCGACCGTGCGATATGGAAGGCGCGCGCCGCGGCTTCGGAGAGGTATTCACCATCGTCCACCTCGATCACCGCTTTCGTGGTGTCGGAGAATGTCTTTGAATAATTCATTTCCTGTAGCGCCATCCGGCCCTTTTCGAACCGCTCCACCTGCCCGATGAAGAAGACCGCGGGAATGGCATCGTGATAGGCGGTATGGATCGCGATCGAGGCGTTGGTCGCACCGGGACCCCGGCTGATGAAGCAAACGCCGGGACGGCCGCGTGCGCGGGCATCCGCCACCGCCATGAAACCCGCCCCGCCCTCGTGCCGGCAAACGACGAGCCGGATCGACGGGTGGTCGATCAGTGCGTCCGTCACCGCGAGATAGCTCTCGCCCGGCACGCAATAGGCGATATCGACATCATGGCTTTCCATCGTGGCGGCAAGAAGCTGGGCAGCGGTGCGGGACATGGCGTTTCTCCGATTTGATCTGGAACCGTACGAGCAGGCGGCGGGAAGAGCCGTTGCGGCAAATTGAAGGACAGCTTAACGCGGATCGGCCGGTTTAGGCGATTCTCCGGTCTGCGTAATTATGTGCAGGTTATGCCCGTCTGGCCCGGACCCGGTGCCGCGGCCGCTCACCGGTCAGCAGCGTCAGCGCATCGCCGAACGCGGACACATTGGGTCCCAGCGCAGCAAAAAACTCTTCTTCCGCCCGATCCACCGCTTCGATCGCCTCGATAACGACGGATAGTCCGGATTCTGTCACTTCGACGACCATAGCCCGGCCGTCACCGTCATGGGCGTGGCGGGCCACAAGACGCCCTTTCTCCAGCGCGCGCAGAACCTGCGATGTCATCATGGGATCAGTGCGGCAGTGTCGGGCGAGGATAGCCTGCGTCGGCGGCTCGCCGGCCGCGCACAGCTCGCGCGCGCCCGACAGCAACAGGAACTGCACCGGCGTCAAATCGAACGGCGCGAGCGCCTGTTTCTGCACCCGCTGCCACCGGTTCACCGCCTGCCACAACAGATACCCGGTATTGCGCGCCGCCGGATGCCGCGCCGCCTCGCGATTTGAATTGTCGTCGTCCCCCATCGTCCTCGTTCCGCACCCTCGACCGTCTCGGTTCGATTTATAAGCCGGAGCCGCGTACCAAGGCCAGCACGATACGGCAATCCGGAAGCGGAACGATTGTCAGCACTCTCTTGTGTCGGCTGCCAAATAATTGAATTTAATAAAGTTTTAGGGTTGCTCCGCAACGATAGTCTGCGTCAGACTTTGAGACAGGGGACAAACGCGTTCGACACAGCGGAGTAGTCCATGGCTGAACTCAGTGAACAACTCAAAGGCGCCCGGCTGACCACGGCGGAAATCCTGTATCACATGCCGGATCATCCCCATCTGCTGCAGAGCTTTATCTGGCAATTCATGGACCGGGCGCCCCAATACCCGAAACTGACGAAATTCCTGATCTTCTGGCAGCACAATATCGACGGCCCTATCCATTCGGTAAAAGTTGCGGGCAGCAAGATCATCAAACCGGCCGACCTCTTACATGTCGGCGACGCCGGGTATCTTCATTGACTTCACTGGGCTTTACCTCCCGCCGTACTTTGCATTAGGCTTCCGCCACAAAATAAAAAACGCCTAGGGAGGATTTGGCGGCGATGCCATTGAAAGTGGCGGTTGTCGGGTCGGGACCGAGTGGATTCTACACGGTCGCGGCCCTGTTGAAGGCGGGCGTCGAGTGCCAAATCGACATCATCGAGCGTTTGCCCACCCCGTTCGGCCTGATCCGGGGGGGCGTCGCGCCCGACCATCAGAAAACGAAGAATGTCTGGCGGGCCTATGAGAAATCGGCCCTGAACGAGTCCGTGCGGTATTACGGCAACGTGGAGGTCGGCCGCGACATAACCATCGACGATTTGTCCGGAATGTACGACGCGGTCGTGCTGGCGGTCGGATCGCCGCTCGACCGGCGCCTCGGCATACCGGGCGAGGACAAGGAAGGCGTTATCGGCTCGGCCTCCTTCGTCGGCTGGTATAACGGTCATCCGGATTTCCGCGACCTGAACCCCAACCTCGATATCCAGGCCGCGGTGGTCGTCGGCAACGGCAACGTGGCGGTCGATTGCGCGCGGGTGCTGGCGAAAACGCCCGAGGAGATGTCGACGACGGACCTGACGGACTACGCAGCGGAGGCTATTCACAAGTCTCCATTGACCGACATTTATATGTGCGGCCGGCGGGGGCCGGTCGAAGCCAAATTCACGAATGTCGAACTGCGCGAGATGGGCCAGTTGGCGCAATGCGCGCCCATCGTCGATCCGGGGCAGCTTCCCGACGAAATCACCGGCGATTTCGACGACCGCGACAAACGTCTGCGCGAGCGCAATCTGGCGACGCTCCGGGAATTCACCGAATTATCGCCCGAGGGAAAGCCCAAACGGCTGCATTTCGCCTTTTTCACCAACCCCGTCGAGATTCTCGGCGGCGATCGCGTCGAGGCGGTCAGGATGGAGCGCACGGCCGTGCAGGACGGCCGCGCCGTGGGCACCGGAGAGTTCGTCGAGATTCCCTGCGGCTTGGTGATACCGGCAATCGGGTACTACGGCGAACCGTTTCCCGGCGTGCCCTTCGATGAAAAAGGCGGGGTGGTGATCCATGAGGATGGACGCATCAGCGACGGTATCTATGCGGTCGGCTGGATCAAACGCGGCCCGACCGGCGTGATCGGAACCAACAAACACGACGGCGACCATGCCGCCGCGCAAATCCTGGCGGAGGTAACCGAAGGCGGGAAACAAGGGCGCGACCAACTGGAAGCAACGCTCGGCGAGCGCAATGTCCGCTGGGTAAGCTACCCGGACTGGAAGCGCATCGAGGAAGCAGAGATCGCCAACGCGAGCGAAGGCGCGCCGCGGCGCAAGTTCAGCCGCATCGATGACATGCTGGGTGTGCTCGATGGGTAAAAAATGCGAGGCTCATCGCATCCCGAAACTGCACCAGTGAGGCGTCAACCGGTACTGGACATCGCATCGAAAAAGCATAAGTTACCGGCGACTCTAGAGGGATTGGTTTTCGGCATGGAAATTTCGGGTTTGTCTTTCGCCAAAAGCGTCAGCCACCCGATACCGCTCGGCTAATACCCATGATCCCTAAATTCGCTTCTCAAGGGGTCGACGGGCACGCGATACTGTGATTTGGCGTCGAGAAATTTGATGTTAGAGTTATCTTGCGGATCCGGTCCAAGAGCCTCGTAATCCCAGGGAGGGTTTAACAAGAATGGCAGCTGTAACCGCAGAGGAACCGCGACGCGCGGAACGCGCGCAAGTCGATTCGGTTATCATTCGCTTCGCAGGCGATTCCGGTGACGGCGTGCAGATAACCGGGAGCCAGTTCACGGATACGACGGCGTTGGCGGGCAATGACCTGGCGACCTTTCCCGACTTCCCGGCCGAGATTCGCGCGCCCGCAGGCACGACCTTCGGCGTATCGGCCTTTCAGATCAATTTCGGGGCGCAATCCATCGCGACGGCGGGCGACGAGCCCGATGTATTGGTGGCGTTCAACCCCGCGGCGCTTAAGGTCAATCTAGCCGACATCCACGCGGGCGGTCTGATCATCATCGACTCCGGCACCTTTACGGCGCGGAACCTCGACAAGGCGGGATTCGAGAACAATCCGCTGGAAGACGACACGCTGGAGAAATACCGCCCCCTTAAGATCGATATTTCCAAACGGACCCTGGAGTCGGTCAAGCAGTTTGGGTTGACGTCGAAAGAAGGCCTGCGCTGTAAGAACTTCTGGACCCTCGGTCTGGTCTATTGGCTGTACGGCCGCGACCGAACCCCGACGATCGATTGGCTCAACAAGAAATTCGCGTCCCGGCCCGAGATCGCGGAGGCGAACATCGCCGCGCTCAATGCCGGCCATGCCTTCGCCGAAACGGCGGAAATGCCCGGCGAGATCAGCAGCTATGTCGTGCCGCCGGCCGAGTTGGAGCCCGGCATTTACCGCAACATCACGGGCACCGAGGCGATGGCCTGGGGCTTGTTGGCCGGATCGCAATTGGCCGACCTAAAACTGATGTTCTGCTCCTACCCGATCACGCCGGCTTCGTCGCTGCTGCATGCCTTGGCGCGACTGAAGCAATACGACGTGGTCACGTTCCAAGCGGAGGACGAGATTGCGGCAGCGTGTTCCGCGATTGGCGCGTCCTATACCGGCGCCATCGGCGTCACCTCGAGTTCCGGCCCCGGCGTCGCGTTGAAGGGCGAGGCGATCGGTCTGGCAATCTCGACGGAGTTGCCGCTGATCATCGTCAATTCGCAGCGCGCCGGACCGTCGACGGGCTTGCCGACGAAGACCGAGCAGTCCGACCTGTATCAATCGGTTTACGGCCGCAACGCGGACAGCCCGCTGGTCGTCCTCGCGGCGCGTTCCCCGGCTGACTGTTTCGAAGTGGGCATCGAAGCCGTCCGTCTGGCGACGAGATATATGACGCCGGTGATCGTGCTGTCCGACGGTTATATCGTGAACGCGGCGGAGCCGTGGAAAATCCCCGACATGGCGGACTATTCACCCTTTCCGGTGACATTCCATACCGAATCGGACGGCTTCCACCCCTTCAAGCGTGATCCCGAGACGCTGTCGAGGCCTTGGGTCAAACCGGGCACGTCGGACCTGGAGCACCGTATCGGCGGTATCGAAAAAGCATACGATAGCGGGCACATCTCCTACGACGCCGAGAACCATCAGAAGATGACCGACACGCGAGCGGCGAAAATCAATGGCATCGCGAAGGACATTCCGCTGCAAACGGTCGAAGAAGGCACGGAGGGCGGCAAGCTCGCAGTGGTCGGCTGGGGCTCGACCTACGGGCCGATTTCCCGCGCGGTCACCAATCTGCGGGCGGACGGCGCCGATGTGTCGCACATCCATCTCCGCCATATCTGGCCGATGCCGGCCAACCTCGGCGACCTGCTCGGCAAGTACGATCGCGTCCTGGTGCCCGAAATGAATAACGGACAACTGCGGACCGTCTTGCGGGCCGAATATCTTGTGCCGGCCGTCGGGCTCAACCAGGTCAACGGCCTACCCTTCAAGATCTCCACCATCGAAGCGGCGATCCACGAACAATTGGAGTCCTGACATGACTGTCGTTCAAACGCCCGAAAAACTGACGGCAAAGGATCTGACGTCGGACCAGGAAGTCCGCTGGTGCCCCGGTTGCGGGGACTATGCGATCATCAAGGGTGTGCGCAATGCGCTGGCCGAGATCGGGACGCCGCGCGAAAACACCGTTTTCGTGTCGGGCATCGGCTGCGCAGCGCGCTTCCCCTACTACATGGCGACCTATGGATTTCATACGATCCATGGCCGCGCCCCGGCGATCGCTACCGGCGTCAAACTGACCAATCCGGAGCTCGACGTCTGGGTCGTCACGGGCGACGGCGATTGCCTTTCGATCGGCGGCAATCACACGCTGCATATCCTGCGCCGCAACGTGGACGTCAACGTGATGCTGTTCAACAACGAGATTTACGGCCTGACCAAGGGCCAATACTCGCCGACATCGAAAACCGGCACGCGGTCGCCGTCGACGCCGATGGGGTCGGTCGATGAACCGGTGTCAGCTACCGAGTTCGCCCTCGGGTCCGGCGCCCGATTCGTCGCACGGTCTATCGATACGCTGCAGAAGCATCTTCCCGTCGTCCTGAAGCGCGCGCATGCGCACAAGGGCGCGTCCTTTGTCGAAATTTTCCAGAATTGCATCGTCTACAACGACGGTGCCTTTTCGCATTTCACCGACCGGAAAATCGCGTCGAATACGCAGGTTCACGTCGAACACGGAAAACCGATGCGGTTCGGCGCTGATAATGAAAAGGGCATTCGCCTGAACGCGGAACTTCAGAAACTCGAAGTGGTCACGATCGGCGAAAATGGTGTCGACGAATCCGACGTCATGATCCACGACGAAACCAACAAGCCGTTGGCGACCCTGGTTGCCCACATGCAGCCGCCGGAATTCCCGGTGGCGCTCGGCGTGATCTATTGCGAAGACGGGCCGGAGTTCACCGACGCCATCTACAATCAGGTCAAGGCGGCCAAGGCCAAGAATAAAGCGGTGCCGATGGCCGAATTGCTGCACAGCGGCCATACCTGGGAAGTCACGGGCTAGGCCCGACCGCCACACGCACGGCAGTTTCCGTGGCCAATTGCGGCGATATGACTGCTGGCCATCCGTGGCCATCTTCACGATAGTTCGCCTATGGCCGAGATTTCGACCGAAAATGCGCCGTCGACATCACGCACCGGCAGCCCGCGCGCTGAAGCGAAGAATCGCGTCATCGTTCTCTGGCTGATCGTCTGCTGCGGTATGGTCGTGGCGATGATGCTGATCGGCGCGATCACGCGGTTGACCGAATCCGGGTTGTCGATGGTGGAGTGGCGGCCGCTGATCGGCGCCTTCCCGCCGGTATCGGAGGCGGAATGGCGCCGCGTCTTCGACCTGTACCGCCAGACCTCGGAATACCGGCTCGAGAATGCCGGCATGAGCCTGTCCGAATTCAAGACGATCTTCTGGTGGGAATATATCCACCGGCTCTGGGGCCGGATGATCGGCATTGTGTTCGGATTGCCGCTGATCTGGTTTGCGGTGCGCGGCTACCTGACCAAACCGCTTGCGTTCCGCCTTTTCGTCCTGTTCCTTCTGGGCGGCGCACAAGGGGCCATCGGCTGGTGGATGGTAAAAAGCGGCCTGGTGGACCGTGCCGACGTCAGCCAATACCGCCTTACGGTACATCTCGGCATGGCCTTCCTCATTCTCGGCGCGATGCTATGGGTCGTTCTCGATCTTGCCGCTCATCGGCCTGCACCAAGCCCCGTTTCGCCACGCCTCCGGCGTTACACAGCGGGCCTGCTGCTGCTGATCTTCGTCACCGCGTTGTCCGGCGGCCTCGTTGCCGGGCTGAACGCCGGCTACGCTTACAATGACTGGCCCTATATGAACGGACAGATCATCCCCGAGGAATACAGCGACCTGACGCCGTGGTGGATCAACCTGTTCGAAAATGTCGCGGCGGTTCAGTTCGACCACCGGCTGCTCGCCTATGTCTCGGTCGTGGGCGTGCTGTTTCTATGGGTCGCCGCTTGGCGAAATGGCCTAAGGGGTATGACCCGGCGTCCATTCGATCTGCTTGCCGTGATGGTGTTCACGCAAGTCGCCCTAGGTGTTTCGACCCTTCTGTTCGTCGTACCCACGCCGCTGGCGGTGGCCCATCAGGGCGGTGCGATCGCGCTCTTCTGTCTCGCGGTCTGGGCGGTTCACACCGCATACCGGCATCCGGCCAAGCCCGCACCGAGCCGCTAGCGGGCGCCCGCCTTCTCCAGCATCGCATGCAGTAGGACCTGGCATCCGGCGGCCAGATCTTCGGCCGTCGCATTTTCGATTTCGTTGTGGCTGATGCCGTCTTCACACGGCACGAAGATCATGCCGCTCGGCGCGACCTTGGCGACATAGACCGCGTCGTGGCCGGCCCCGCTGACGATGTCGCGATGGCCGTAGCCGAAGCGATCGGCGCCGTTCCGCACCGCGTCGACACAATCGGGATCGAAGGGCGTTGCTTCGAAATGCAGAATCTGCTCGAACGCCATCTCGAGCTTTGCCGCCTCGGCGATCGCTGAGGCCTGTTCCCGCAAGGCCGCATCCATCGCGGTGAGACGGTTGTCGATCGGGTGGCGCAGGTCGATGGTGAGGAAGACTTCGCCCGGAATGACGTTCCGGCTGTTCGGCCGCACCTGCATCATGCCGACGGTGGCGCAAGCGTCCGGTTGGAACTCATGCCCCAAGCGATTGACCGCGTCGACCAGACGCGACGCGCCCAACAGCGCGTCACGGCGGCGGGCCATCGGCGTCGGGCCGGCATGCGCCTCCATCCCGGTGTAAGTGACCTCGTACCAGCGCTGGCCCTGCGCACCGGTGACGACGCCGATCGTTTTTTCCTCGGCTTCGAGGATCGGTCCTTGTTCGATATGCGCCTCGAAATACGCGCCGACGGACCGGTCGCCGCAGCCGTCGCCGTTGTAGCCGATTCGCGTCAGCTCATCGCCCAGCGCGACGCCGTCCACATCGGTCGTCGCATGCGTTTCCGTGAGATCGAAGAGTCCCGCGAAAACGCCCGACCCCATCATCGCCGGGGCGAACCGCGATCCTTCCTCGTTGGTCCAGACAACCACTTCGACCGGCGCCTCGGTCTCGACGCTCGCATCGTTCAGCGACCGGACGACCTCCAACCCGGCCAGCACCCCATAGGCGCCATCGAACTTGCCGCCGGTCGGCTGACTGTCCAGATGGCTGCCGGTCATCACCGGCGGCAGGTCGTCGTTTCGGCCCGGGCGGCGCGCGAAGATATTGCCCATCGCGTCGACCGAGACGCGGCACCCCGCGGACTCGCACCAGTCGACGAACAGGTCGCGCGATTGCTTGTCGAGATCGGTCAGCGCCAAACGGCAGACGCCACCCTTTTGGGTGGCGCCGATTTCAGCCATCGTCATCAGGCTGTCCCACAACCGCCGGCCATCGATCGTCAGGTTTTCCACGGCACACCTCGCTCGTAAGGCGACCCCTTATCCGGACGATACCCGCGGCTGCGCGGAAAACCGCAACGGTGTCTAGCCTTTGACGACCAGATTATAGTCAGGGGTCGGATTCAACGGACAAGAATAAAGATACTTGCCCGGCTTCAACTCGACCACATAATCCTTCGTCGTGCCGGTGTCGAGACCACCGCCGGACACACTGGTCTTATTCAGTTTGTGCAGCGGGTTCTTCCAATTGTAGTCATGCTCGCGGACCCAGAAGCCCAGCGAGTACGGTACGTTCTTGTTGGTCACACGGAAGATGTATTTCCCGGGTTTCAACTCGAGCGTCTTGGCCTTCGCCAACCGGTCGGCACCGGACTTCGCGTTGATTGCGTTGCAGTCGTCGGCCTTCTTCGGCGTGTATTTATGATCGACGCCATTTTCGGATTCGACGAATTGGCAACCGACCTGTGTCAGGTTGATCACGGTCGGTTCGGCCGCGCGGGCGACGGACATCGCGCCCAACAAGGCGGCGCCAGCTAGGCCTACGGTGAATGCGGATCGCTTGATACCGGACATCGGTTAACCTTTCTTACAATGAAACAAGCTGGTCCATAAATGTTTAGAATCGTTTTAACAATCAACACAACATTCCGTGAGTGTCCCAAAAAGATATAACGCGCGGATAACGAAAGCATAAAGTTTTTGTAAAGACGAATTGGTCCGCAGCCGCCATCCCTCGGAAATGAAAAGGATATTGCATCGCCGGGCGCAAGCGCTATAGGGTCTGTGGCAGGGGAGAACCGGGGATGCGCAGCATCCCCAGCACAATAAAAATCCGGTCGTTTCGATGCCGTTCGGACTACTCAAATTCGGGTTGTCGAAAACCTATCCGGCCCGCCGTATCCTGCCGCGACAACATGATCTCAAATCGCGATACGACGTGGTCATCATCGGCGCCGGCGGCCACGGTCTGGCGACCGCCTATTACCTCGCCACCCGACACGGCATCACCAATGTCGCGGTTCTCGACAAGGGATATCTCGCCGGCGGCAACACCGCCCGCAACACGGCGATCATCCGCGCCAACTACCTGACGCCCGAGGGTGTCGCCTTCTACAAGGAATCGGTGGACCTGTGGCGCGGCCTGTCGGATGAGTTCGATCTAAACATCCTGTATTCGACCCGGGGACATCTGACCCTCGCACATACCGACGGCGCGATGCGCACGGCCCGCTGGCGCGCCGAAGTGAACAAGCATCTCGGTGTCGATTCGGAATTGATCTATCCGGACGACATCGCCCGCCTATGCCCGCAGCTCGACCTGTCGCAGGATGTGCGTTACCCGATCCTGGGCGCGCTGCATCATCCGCCCGGCGCGACCGCACGGCATGATGCCGTCGCCTGGGGCTATGCCGAAGGCGCCGCCCGGCACGGCGTCGAAATCCATCAACACACCGAAGTCACCGGAATAAACGTAAGCGGTGGCCGGGTCACCGGCGTTGAAACGACGCGCGGCGCCATCGAGTGCGGCCAGGTCTTGCAGGCGGTCGCCGGAGCATCCTCGCTGGTCGCAGGAATGGCCGGACTGAAACTGCCGATCAAGACGATCCCGCTGCAGGCTTGCGTGTCGGTCCCGCTGAAACCGTTCCTCGACCCGATCATCGTGTCCGGCAGTTTGCATGTCTATATCTGGCAGACGTCCCGGGGCGAGTTGGTGATGGGCGGCGCGACGGATCCATACCCGCTGTATTCCACGCGGTCGACGCTCGACTTCAAGGAGGGGCTGATGGCGCATATCCTCGAGCTATTCCCCTTCCTGTCCGAAGTCCGGCTGAACCGCCAATGGGCCGGCATGGCGGACATGACGCCCGATTTCTCGCCCGTGATGGGCATGACGCCGATCGGCGGCTACTACATCGACTCAGGTTGGGGGACCTGGGGGTTCAAGGCAACGCCGGTCGCCGGATTCCGCATGGCGGAATGTATCTCCAACAACCGCCAGCCCGACCTGCTCCACCCTTTCCGCATCGGCCGCTTCGAGAGTTTCGGCCAGGTCGGCGAAAAGGGCGCGGCCTCGGTCGGGCATTGAGGGGCGGTTGCGATGAAAATCATGCATTGCCCATTGAACGGCCCGCGCAACATCCAGGAATTCGTGTATGGCGGCGAGGTGCAGGACATGCCCGCCGACGACGCGTCGGACGCCGCCTGGGCGGACTATGTCTTCCTTGAGAACAACGCCGCCGCGGTGGTGCGCGAATGGTGGATGCACGCCGCCAGCGGCTACTGGTTCATCGCCGAGCGCGACACCCGGACCGACGACATCCTGCGGACATATGCTCCCGGCGACGCGCCACAGACCGACGCCGGACCGGGGGATGCATGATAAATCGTCTGGCGCACCCTTACGGCCTGCTGCTCGACCGCGACCGTTCGATCCGATTCAGTTTCGAAGGCCAGCGATTCGAAGGTCTTGCCGGCGACACCATCGCCAGCGCGCTGGCGGCAAACGACATGTGGCTGTTGTCCCGGTCGTTCAAGTATCATCGCCCGCGCGGCATTCTCAGCATGGCCGGCGACGACGCCAACACGCTGGTACAGCTTCCCGACGAGCCCAATGTGCTGGCCGACCTGTACAAAATCCGCGACGGCCTTGCCGTCATGGGGCAGCACTACAGCGGCAGCCTGCGCAGCGACACCGGACAACGGATCGAGCGGTTCGCCAAGTTCCTGCCCGTCGGATTCTACTACCGCGCGTTTCACAAACCCCGGGGCATTTGGGATTTCTGGGAGAAACGCATCCGCGCGCGGGCCGGCCTCGGTGTCGTTAATGAAGCTGTCCGGGACCGTTATTACGACAAGGAATACGCTTTCGCCGATGTCGCCGTCGTCGGCGCCGGCGCCGCCGGGGTCGCAGCCGCGGTCGAGGCCGCGCGCGCCGGACGCCACGTCACCCTGATCGAGCGCCAACCGATCCTCGGCGGATCCTTGAACCATGCCCGTATCGACGTGCGGGCGACACGGGGTGTCGATCTTGCCGGCGCCTTGGCGCAGGATCTCGCGTCGGTCGAGGACCGCATCACGATCATGACCGATGCGGCCTGCACCGGGCTATTCGACGACAACCTGCTCGCCGTGGTCACGCAGAACCGGTTGATCAAGCTGCGCGCCGAACAGGTCATCCTCGCGACCGGCGCGATCGAGCAACCCCTGGTGTTTCCGAATAACGACCTGCCGGGCATCATGATGGGCTCGGCGGCGCAGCGCCTGCTGTGGCTCTACGCGGTCCGGCCCGGCCAGGACGCGGTCGTCATCGCGGCCAACGGCGATGGATATGGCGTCGCGTTGGATCTCGCCGAAGCCGGCGTGACGATCCAGGCGATTGTCGACATCCGCGGGACCATCACGCCCGACCCGCGCGCGGAAGAAGCCGTTTCCCGGCGAATCAAAATCCTTCAAGGATTCACGATCGACGGTGCGATCGCCAATGACGGGGGGCGCCATCTCGGGGCGGTGGACCTCGTGTCCTCCGGCGCCGGCGCCGGGCGAGACCCCGAGCGCCATCGCATTCCGTGCGACCTGCTCTGCATGTCCACCGGTTGGGCTCCGGCGGCATCTCTGGCGGCCCATGCGGGCGCGACGGTTGCCTATGACGAGACAACACATAGCTTCACGGTGCGCGACCTTCCGCCCGCGGTTCAGGCCGCGGGCACACTTGCCGGCCATTGGGATGCCGAAGATGCCCTTGCGGATGGCCGGCATGCCGGTTGGCGCGCCGCCGGTGGCACCGGTGACGCGCCGCCCCGCCCCAGGGCGAGCCGTACGCCGGTCGGCGATCCGTTTCCCTGCTCGGAAGGCGGCAGCGGCAAGGCCTTCGTCGATTTCGACGAGGACCTGACGCCCGAGGACATTCGCAACAGCATCGCCGAAGGCTTCGATCATATCGAACTGCTGAAACGGTTCTCGACCGTGGGCATGGGCCCCAGCCAAGGCAGGCAATCGGTCACGAATGCCCTCCGGCTGTTGTGCCGCGAGACAGGGCAGCCGATCCATGAGTCGCACGGCTGGACGAACCGGCCCCCGGCCTTTCCGGAAAAGATCGGCCAACTCGCCGGGCGCGGATTCGATCCGGTCCGTAGGACGCCGATGCACGACCGTCACCTCGAAGCGGGCGCCAGCATGATGGTCGCCGGGGCCTGGCTGCGGCCGGTGTGTTACGGGGACGATTCGCCGGAAGCCGCGGCCGCCGAGGTCCGTGCGGTCCGCAACAGCGTCGGCCTGATCGACGTCTCGACGCTGGGCGGGATCGATCTGCGGGGGCCGGACGCTGCGGAACTCCTGAACCGCTTGTATACGATGAACTATTCGAAACAGCCGGTCGGCCGCGGCCGCTACGCCCTGATGTGCGACATGACCGGTGCGATCATGGACGACGGCGTCGCCTGCCGGATGGCTGAGGATCATTTCTACGTTACCGCCACGACGGGCAACTCGGATGGCGTGTACCGGTCGATGCTGCACTGGAACGCGCAGTGGCGCCTCGAGGTCGATATCGCGAACATGACCGGGGCCTTCGCCGCGGTAAACATCGCCGGGCCGCAATCGCGCCGGGTTCTCGAACCGCTTTGCGACGGCGTCGACCTGTCCGCCGCGGGCTTTCCCTATATGGCGGTGGGCGAGGCGATTGTCGCCGGCATCCCGGCCCGCCTCATGCGGGTGGGATTCGTCGGCGAACTGGGATACGAGATCCATGTACCGGCGGGATTCGGCGAAGCCCTGTGGGACGCCCTGACCGATGCCGGCCGGCCCTATCACTGCCGGTCCTTCGGCGTCGAGGCGCAACGCATCCTGCGGTTGGAAAAAGGCCATATCATCATCGGCCAGGACACCGACGGCCTGACTCACCCCTATGAGGCAGGGATGGACTGGGCGGTCGGCAAGCGCAAACCCTTCTTCGTCGGGAAACGGGCGATCGACGTCCAAAAGGCGCGTGGACTCGACCGCGCGCTCGTCGGATTCACATTGCCGCCGCAAGCCGACATCTTGCCCGAGGAATGCCATCTCGTCTTCAAGGGTGACGATATCGTCGGGCGCGTCACCTCCATCGTCCGGTCCCCGACGTTGGGCTTTCCGATCGGCATGGCCTATGTAGCGCCCGATCAGACAGAACCGGGCACGCCGATCGTCATCAAGGGGCCAATGGGGCGCTACATCGAGGGAACGGTGGCCGAAATGCCGTTCTACGACCCCGAAAACGCCCGGCAAGCAGGATGAACGGCACCATGACCACCGATCCTACCCAACATGCGCGCCGCAGTTTCGTCTATCGCAGGCTGCGGGATTCGGGCGCGGTTTTCGCCGATTGCGGCGATGCCGCCGTCGCGGACGCCTTTCCCGGGCGCGGCGGCCTTCCATCGCGGTTGGCCTTGGTCGACCTGTCGCCGCTGCCACGCATCGGCTTCAAGGGGCCGCAAACGCTCGAATGGCTGTCGCGGCAGGCCGTCACGGTGCCGGCGCAGAACAACCGGGCCGAACGCCAGACAGACGGTGCGCTCGCGATCCGGCTGGCGGATACGGAAGTGACGATCCTCGGAGACATCGACGGCAAGGACAACACGATCGGCCGGCTCGAGGCCCGCATGCCCAACGGCGCTTGCTATCCGATCCCAAGGCGCGACAGCCACGCATGGTTCGTCCTGTGCGGAAACAAGGCATCGGAATGCCTGCAAAAACTCTGCGGCGTCGATCTGCGGACCGACCGTTTCGACGATTTCGCAGTTGCGCAAACCTCCCTCGCGCGACTTTCGGCACAAATCATCCGCCAGGACCACGGCCGCAGCCCGGCATTCCACCTGCTGGCGGACAGCGCGTCAGCACTCTACCTATGGGATGTCCTGGTCGACGCTATGGACGAGCATCTCGGCGGCTTGGCTGGCCGGTCGGCCCTGCGCGCATTACGGGAACGGCAACCTTAAGGCGGTCCCGAAGACGCCCAGCCATCTGTTGCATTGCAGCAACTGCAACCCAGCCATGTTCTGATGCGACAAGTTATCCCACGAATTTGCGCCAAATAACCTTGAATAATCGGGGATGCTTTGCCATATATTGCGTCGCAACATGAGTCGTCCAAGTTCATGTTGCATTGCAAGGTAAATCTTACCTTGCCGCACTTCTTGGGCGTTTCCTCCCTAGACTTGGGCCGTGCTTCGTGCGCGGCCCTTTTTTATGTCCGGCCGCCAAGATCGCCGACCCGAGGTCGTCTGTCCTAGATCGTCTGCCAAGACCCATCGACCCCACGGCAAGCAGTGCGCTTTACCGATTCGCGGGTCTTGCCGATCTTGAACACGACCACGAAATCACGACACAGCTTACCGTCCTTGGCGCGGAAACTGCGCAGCGGCGTAATACTGGCCGTGGTGCCGGTTTCGGTGCTGGTCCAATTGGTCGGCTGGCCTTCCGGCATACCCTGCAGACTGTGATAGGTCGCGCGATGGAAGGATTCGCGTTCGCGCGGCAACAGCGTGTCGGTCGCGAGATAGCCCGCGCCGGCGCCCAAACCGCCGACGACGAGCGACCCGAGAATCCCCGAACCGCCGGGACCGAAGACCGTCCAACCGACGAACGCGCCGGCGACCCCGCCGGTCACCGTGGCGACGGCCAGCTTATTCTTGCGGTCGGTAACGGCGCAGGACGAAATGACGAGCGCTAGGGCAGCGAGACATAGGACTTTTTTCATCCGATGACATTCCTTGCACAAAAAAGGACTCTGGTGCCCATAGCATCCAGAATCCTCCTCCCTGTCGCGCGGAGGCAACTCTAACATAATTCCTCCGCATTATTAAAAGGTTAAGTCCGTACACCGTGACGGCAGTCCCGCCCGCCCACCGGATGGCCGCATTCTTGTCATCGTTTCAACCGGTTCCGGGGTTGCCCAGCGTGATGGTTGCGACCACATTACTGCGACACAGGGCAGATATTTTGGGGTTGGGGATTGGCGATTACACCGAATGTTCGAAAAGATCGTCTGAACGTCACGGTTTGGGCGGTGGCCTTGGGCCTTTCCATCGCGGTGACCGGCTGTTCATGGCCCAAACGCGACAAATATTCGCCGCGCCCGTCGCCCGCGGCCAGCCAGGCGGGCCCGCCGCCGAACGTGACATCCTGCCGGGAATATGCAGATCACACCGCCGCTCGGCAGATGCAGCGGGAATTCGACGTGATGTCGGGTAATTTCAGGGGCGGCGACAGCCGCGTTTTCCAGGATTTCGCCCGGGCGGATGCCCAGAAGTACCGGCAACAACTCTACGAATCCTGTCTGAACCGACAACGCCGCGAGCAAATCCAAAAATAGGTCCGGCCGGAGGCACCACGTGGGCCAGATAGGCGCCCGCAGCGCCCGATGCCCCGCGCAATCGCCCGCATAACAGCGGTTTGTCGATCTATCCCCCCATGCTATACCTCTGCCGCAGCGCAGCGAGGAGCCGTTGGTGTCGCGCAAAGGCAAGAAATTTCAGTTCAATTCACCCGCGAAGGATCTCATTCGCCGGATGTTCCGCGACTACCTGCGGCATCATGTCGGCAAGATCGTCGTGGGCGTCAGCTGCATGATCCTCGTCGCCCTGGCGACCGGGACGCAGGCCAAGCTGATTCAGCCCGCCTTGGACAAGGTCTTGGTCGAAGGCGACGATTCGCTGATCCTCGTCCTGCCGCTGGCATTTCTCTGCGTGTCGGTCCTCAAAGGCTTCGCCAGTTACGGCCAGGCGGTGATGATGCAGAAGCTGGGCCTGCGCGTGAACGTCATGATGCAGAACGAGATGTTCGGCCGGTTAATCGATGCCGACATGAAATACCTGCACGACGATTCCACGGGGAAGTTGATTTCGCGTTTCCTGAACGACGTGAACTACACGCGCGACGCGACCGTCAAAACCTTTACCGGTTTCGGACGCGACCTGTTGACGATCCTCGTGCTCGGCGGGGTCATGGTCCACACGAACTGGCAGATGGCGGTGATTGCCTTGGTCATCCTGCCGATCAGTGTTTTTCCGATCCTCTATATCGGACGCCGTATCCGCCGCTTGTCGGAAAATACACAGGTCTCGTTGGGCGACTTGACCGGTTTCCTGGATGAAGTCTTCAAGGGCTTCCGGCAAGTCAAAGCCTATGGCATGGAGGATTACGAGCGCGAGCGCGCCAGCACGGTGTTCGAGCGCGTCTATGCGTTGCAGTTCAAGGCCGGCCGGACCCGGTCCCGCTCCTACCCGATCATGGAAAGCCTGGCGGGCATCGCGATCGCCCTGGTCCTGGCGTGGGGCGGTTTCCAGGTCAGCCAGGGTGGGACGACGATCGGCCAATTCATGACCTTCTTCGTCGCCATGGCCGCGGCCTATCAGCCGCTGCGCAGCCTCGCCAATCTGAACGCGAACCTGCAACATGGACTGGCGGCGATGGAACGGGTGTTTGCGGTCATCGATTACCGCCCGGACATCGCTGATTCGGACGATGCCAAGCCCCTGCACATCAGCAGTGGCCATGTCCATCTCGAAGAGGTGCATTTCTCCTACGATGAAAAGAAGATCGCCTTGCACGGCGTCACCGTCGATGCGCCGCCGGGCAAAACCGTCGCGCTGGTCGGACCGTCCGGCGCTGGCAAGTCGACGATCCTCAACCTCATCCTGCGCTTCTTCGACCCGAAGTCCGGCGCCGTCACGGTGGACGGACAGGACGTGCGCGACGCGTCGCTGGCATCGCTGCGGGGAAGCATCGCGCTGGTCAGCCAGGAAGTGACGTTGTTCAACGACACGGTGCGCGCCAACATCCTCTATGGTCGGCCATCCGCCAGCGAGGCGGAGGTGATCGAGGCCGCAAAGGCCGCTGCGGCGCACGATTTCATCGAACAACTCCCCGACGGTTACGACACGGTCGTCGGTGAGCGCGGCATGCGCGTGTCCGGCGGCCAGCGGCAGCGGTTGGCGATCGCCCGTGCGATGCTGCGGAACGCGCCGATCCTGCTTTTGGACGAAGCGACCTCGGCGCTCGATTCGGAAGCCGAGCGGCAGGTCCAGGAAGCCCTGACACGGCTGATGGAAGGCCGGACGACAGTGGTCATCGCCCACCGCCTGTCGACCGTCGTCAACGCTGATATCATCTACGTGCTCGACCAGGGGCGGATCGTCGACAGCGGCACGCACCAGGAACTGTTGTCGCGCGGCGGTGTCTACGCCCGCCTATGCCAGATGCAGTTCGAGGACAGCATGACCCTGGGCGACGCCGGCCCGGCCGAGGCCCGGGCGGCGCAAGCGTGATCGTTGCGGCAACTCAAGCAAACCTTTAAGCGGCCCGCGGTACAGGCAATCCTGTGCTGGATCGCAGCGCAGTATATCCGTCTCGTATGGCTCACCGGGCGCTGGCGGATGTCCGGCGAGGAGCCTGCAAATCAACTCTTCGAGCAGGGCAAGCCGCTGATCATCGCGGCATGGCACGGCCGCCTGTTCATGATGCCTTGCGGCTGGCGCCATCGCGGCAAAATGCATGTTCTGATCTCGAGTCACGGCGACGGCCAGCTGATCTCGAAGACCATGGCGCATTTCGGCATGCGAACCATCGCCGGCTCGACACGAAAGGGCGGCGCGGAAGCGCTCTTGAAGCTACGCCGCATTCTGCGCGACGGCGGGGCGGTCGGGATCACGCCTGACGGTCCGCGCGGCCCTCGGATGCGCGCCAGCCTCGGGATCGTCCAGCTCGCCCGCATTACCCATGCGCCGATCTTTCCGCTGACCTATTCGGCGCGCCCTCGGCATGTCTTCGGAAGCTGGGACCGATTCATCCTGCCGCTTCCCTTTTCGCGCGGCCAATTTCTGTGGGGCGACGCGATCGACGTGCCGGCAGATGCCGACGACGACGCCATGGAGGTGATCCGCGCGACCGTGGAGCGCCGCTTGACCGACCTGACCGATCAGGCGGACGATATGGTGAAACAACCGCATATCGCTCCGGCGGAAATCGAAGTCGGGTCCTGACAGCATGGTTGCGCTTCCCGCATATCGAATGACCTCGGCGCTCGCCGCCCCCGTCCTCGACCGTTTGCTGCGCCGGCGGCTCCGTCAAGGCAAGGAAGACCCGGCCCGGCTCGACGAGCGGCGCGGCATCGCCGCCCGGCCGCGCCCGGATGGACCGCTGGTCTGGCTGCACGCGGCCAGCGTCGGCGAGTCGCAATCCGCCCTCGCCTTGGTCGACCGGCTCACCGCGGAATATCCCAAGGTCTCCGTCCTGGTGACGACGGGCACGGTCACCTCCGCGCAGCTCATGGAGACCCGACTGCCGGCCCGGAGCTTTCATCAATTCGCGCCGATGGATTGCCCGGGTTGGGTCGACCGCTTCTTCGAGCATTGGCGGCCCGACGCCGCCCTTTGGATGGAGTCCGAACTTTGGCCCAATCTGTTGACCGCAATCCGGGACCGCGGCGTGCCGGCCGCCCTGATCAACGGACGGCTCTCGCCGCGCTCCTACGCGCGGTGGCGCAAAGCGCCCGGTTTAGCCCGCGCCTTGCTCGGCTGTTTTGACCTGATCCTGGCCCAAAGCGACGAACAGGCCGGCTGGTTCCGGGCCCTCGGACCGGCAGCCGTCGAGTGCGTCGGCAATCTGAAATTCTCCGCCCTGCCGCTGGCCGCGAACGCGGCGGACCTTTCGGCCCTGCAAGCGGCGACCGCGGACCGAACCGTTTGGTTGGCCGCCAGCACCCACGAGGGGGAAGAGGCGATCGCCGCCGACGTGCACGAAACCCTGCGCACCAGGCATCCAGCGCTGCTCACCGTCATCGCGCCGCGGCATCCCGCCCGCGCCGATGCGATCGCGGCGCAGCTTCGGAATCGCGGTCTCCGTGTCGCCCGCCGGTCCGACGGAAAGCACCCGGCGGAAGAGGACGATATCTATCTCGCCGACACGATGGGCGAGCTCGGCTTGTTCTATCGGCTGGCGCCGGTGGCGATGATCGGCGGCAGCTTCAGCGATGTCGGTGGCCATAACCTGATGGAACCGGCCCAACTCGGCTGCGCGATCCTGCACGGCCCCGACATGAAGAAGACGCAGGCGGTGGCCGACGAGATGGCGCGAACCGGCGGCGCGATCCAATGCGCCGACGGTGCCGTCCTGGCCGATACCGTCGGGCACCTGCTGCTCGACACGGAAGGGCGCACCGCCCTGGCCGACGCGGCAAAGGCCGTCGCCGACCGGCACAGCGGGGTCATCGACCGCGTCTGCGACCGGCTCGCGCCCTACCTCGAAAACCTCCGCGAGACGGCATCATGAAGGCGCCGAAATTCTGGCAGCATGACGGGGTGTTGGCGCTATTGCTGACGCCGCTGTCGCACGGCATGACGGCGATCGGGCGTATGCGCCGCGCGCTCAAGAGGACCCGACGCGTCCGCGTACCGGTCCTCTGCGTCGGCAATTTCGTCGCCGGCGGGGCAGGCAAGACGCCGGTGGCGATCGCCGTCGCCAAGCGATTGATCGCGCGCGGCCGCACCCCGCATTTCCTGACCCGTGGATATGGCGGCACCGTCACCGGCCCGACCCGCGTCGACGCGTCCCGGCACGGCGCCGAACATGTGGGCGACGAAGGCTTGCTGTTGGCGCGCACCGCGCCCTGCTGGATCGCCCGCCGGCGACCGGCCGGCGGCGCCGCCGCCGCGCATTACGGGGCGGATGTCGTGGTCATGGACGACGGATTCCAGAACCCGTCGCTCCGCCAGAACCTGTCCCTGGTGGTTATCGACGGCCGTTACGGGCTCGGCAACCGCCGGGTGTTGCCCGCGGGACCCTTGCGGGAGCCGTTGGAAGACGGCCTCGGCCGAGCCGACGCGATCGTCCTGCTGGGCGAAGACGAGCAGGGCATACTGGCGACGCTGCCGGAGACGCTGCCCGTGCTGCGCGCCGACGTCGTGCCGGCGGAAACCGACCACCTTGCCGGCAAATCCGTCTTCGCCTTCGCGGGGATCGCACGGCCGGAAAAATTTTACGCCACGCTGGAGGCGGTCGGCGCCCGCATCGCCGACACGCGGTCCTTCGACGATCATCATATCTTCACCCCGGCGCAGATCGGCTGGCTGCTCGACAGGGGGGCCATCCTCGACGCGCAGTTGGTGACAACGGAAAAGGACTGGGTCCGTCTGCCGGCGGAAGTGCGCGACCGCTTCGCCACGCTGCCGGTCACGGTGCGCTGGCGGGACGAGTCGGCGCTGGACGCCTTGCTCGACCGACTCGGCTGACACGGCGTATCAACGGCCGATTGGGTCCGGGCTTGCCTTACTTTCTAGGATTTTTCTTGGGTGGCGTCATCGGCGGCACAAGGAGCTGCGGGTCGAGGCGTGCCCCGAACAAATTGATGCGCCAATCCAGATGCGGCCCGGTCGAGCGTCCGGTCGACCCGAGCGTCCCGATTTTCTCCCCCTGCTTGACGAACTGCCCCGGCTTTACGGTGACGCGCTGCATATGCAGGAAGGCCGAGCTGAGGCCATGCCCATGGTCGAGAATAATCGTGCCGCCGGTGTAGTAGAGATCCCGTTCCGCCAGCCGCACGATCCCGTCGGAGGGGGCGACGATGGGCGTGCCCGCGGGGGCCGCAATATCGATACCGTAATGCGGACGGCGCGGCTTGCCGTTGAGAATACGCTGGCTGCCATAGACGCCGCTGATGCGTCCCTTGGCCGGCCATTGCCAGCCCCGCAGAAAATGCGGCACCGTGGTATCCAGCGATCGTGCCTTCTTGATCATTTGGTTTTCCCGAATGATCCGGTCGAGCACTGACTTTGGCGGCGTCACCATCTTGGGCGGCAATCCGTCGATCCGCTGGATATTGTACTTGCGGGGCTTGATGGTGAGCGATTCGGTCCGCCGGCTCCCGTCCCGGAATTTCGCCGTCACCGTCGCCGTCGGCTTCGCGTCGCGATTGAACCCGATCACGAAGACACCCGCCGGCGATACGCGGATCGCCTTCCCCTGAAACATGACAGCCGTGCCCGGATCGGTGCGCCCGACGACCAGGCCGCCTTGTACGAATTGACCGTCGAGGGTCAAATTGCCGGCCGACGCGGCGGCGCCGGCAAGCATCATCGCCAGAAACGAGACCAGCCGGATCACAGGAGCGACCCCTGCCGGCCGTCGGCCTTGGCCTTGCCGGATGCCGGCGTCTTGGCTTTCGGTTTCGGCGGCGCCGGTTTTTTCCCGGGCTCGGGTGTCATATCAGTCCCAGTGATATCGGCCCCGACACGGCCGTCGGAAAACTCGACCAGCACCGAATCGCCCGTCTTGACCGTCGCCGCCGTCATCACCGCGTTGCCGTCGGTATCGCGCACCACCGCATAACCACGGTCAAGCACGCGCCGGAAAGACAGGCTTTCCAGTAACGCCCCCGCCGACTTCAGCTGCTGCGCCGCGCTATCGGTTTGCCGTTCGACCAACCCCGGCACGAACCGGTCGGCGATGCGCGCCGCGCGATTCTCCTGTCCCTCCAGGAAACGGTCCATCGCCGCGGCCAAATCCTTGCCGCGTTGTGTAACGCGTATCTCGGTTTCGGAGAGGATTTGTTGCGGCGGTTTGATTTGGGCCGCCCAATGCGCCACCTGCTGGCCCCGCTCGCGCAGCATGCTTTGCATCGCGTTGCGAAGCCGCTCGTCCTCACCATCGAGACGTTGCTGCTGCGTACCGATCAGGCTGTCCAGATCGGGCAGGCCGCGCGCCAAACCGTCGACCCGTAGGCGGCGGTCGTCGACCATGCGATGCATCGCCGCCATCATCCGGCGTTCATTGTCCAGGACCGCCGCCTGCAGCTCCGCGCGCACCGGCACCGCCATCTCGGCGGCCGCCGTCGGCGTCGGCGCGCGCCGATCCGAGGCGAAGTCGATCAGCGTGGTGTCCGTCTCATGACCGACGGCGGAGATCAACGGGATATCCGAAGCCGCCACCGCGCGGACGACATTCTCTTCGTTGAAGGCCCACAGGTCTTCCAGGCTGCCGCCGCCGCGCGCGACGATGATCAGGTCCGGGCGCGGCACCGGGCCGCCGGGCTCGATGCGATTGAAGCCATCGATCGCCGCCGTCACCTGGTCCGCCGCTCCGTCGCCCTGGACCAGCACCGGCCACAACAGCACATGGCGGGGAAAGCGGTCGCTCAACCGGTGCAGGATATCGCGGATGACCGCGCCGGTCGGCGACGTGACGACCCCGATCACATCGGGCAGAAACGGCAGCTCGCGCTTCCGCGAATCGTCGAACAACCCTTCGGCGGCGAGCTTCTTGCGCCGGTCCTCGAGCAGCTTGAGCAGCGCGCCCTCGCCCGCCATCTCCATCTGCTCGACGACGATCTGGTATTTCGACCGGCCGGGGTAGGTGGTCAGCTTGCCGGTGCAGATGACTTCCAAGCCGTCTTCCGGGGCGATCGACAGCCGCCCGGCCGTACCACGCCAGCACACCGCGTCGAGCACCGCGTTCTCGTCCTTCAGCGTCATGTAGAGATGCCCGGACGCCGCCCGCTTGAAGCCGGACAGCTCACCGCGCACGCGCACATAGGGATACGTGTCCTCGACGGTGCGCTTCAGCGCCCGCGACAACTCGGAGACCGAGAATTCGGGAAGATTCGTGGCCAGGTCGGGTGATTTATCGCTCATTTGGAGCGTACCCTATGATAAGAATGGGCAAAAGCTAAGGCAAAATTCGGCGGGGGTGACGATGAAGATATTGGTGGTCGGATCCGGCGGGCGGGAACACGCGCTGTGCTGGGCGATTGCGGCCTCTCCGCTTTGCGACACGCTCTATTGCGCACCGGGCAATGCGGGCATCGCCGAGGAGGCCGAATGCGTCGACATCGGCGCGGAAGACGTCAGCGGCCTTGTCCGATTCGCCTGCGACAACGCCATCGACCTGGTCGTCGTCGGCCCGGAAGGCCCGCTGGTTCTCGGTCTCGTCGACCAACTGACCGAAGCGGGGATCAAGGCGTTCGGCCCGACCGCCGCCGCGGCCGAACTCGAAGGGTCGAAAGGCTACACCAAAGACCTTTGCGCGAAATACAACATCCCGACCGGGGCCTACCGGCGGTTTACTGATCTCGACGCCGCCCGCGCCTATATCGAAGACCAAGGCGCACCGATCGTCATCAAGGCCGACGGCTTGGCCGCCGGCAAAGGCGTCACCGTCGCGCAAACCGTGGAAGAAGCCTTGGCAGCGGCGGACGACGCGCTACAGGGCAACCGCTTCGGCGAGGCAGGTGCGGAAATCGTGGTCGAGGAATGTCTCGTCGGCGAGGAGGTCAGCGTCTTCGCGATCTGCGACGGCGAGTCCTCGCTTACCCTCGCCGCGGCGCAAGATCACAAGGCGGCCTATGACGGCGACACCGGTCCGAACACCGGCGGGATGGGTGCTTACAGCCCCGCCCCGGTGATGACCGATGCGCTGGCGGCCGTAATCCAAGAAACGGTGATCGGCCGCACGGTCGAGGCGATGAAGTCCGAGGGACGGCCGTATACCGGCATCCTCTATGCGGGCCTGATGATCACCGAGGACGGTCCGCAACTCATCGAATACAACGCGCGTTTCGGCGACCCGGAATGCCAGGTGCTGATGATGCGGTTGAAATCCGACCTGCTGCCTGCGCTGGTCGCCGCCTGCGACGGCGTGCTCGAAACCTTCGATCTGCGCTGGTACGACGAAACGGCGCTGACGGTGGTGCTCGCCGCCGAGGGCTATCCCGGGTCGTATGACAAGGGCACCGAAATTCGCGGCGTCGATGCGGCGGAATCGGACGAATCGGTGAAGGTCTTCCATGCCGGCACGGCGCGCGACGAGGACGGCACTCTGACCGCCATCGGCGGCCGCGTCCTGAACGTAACGGCGCTCGGCGGCACGGTTGCGGAAGCGCAGCAACGCGCCTACGCCGCGATCAACCGGATCGACTGGCCGCAGGGTTTCTGCCGCCGCGACATCGGCTGGCGCGCCATCGACCGCGAGTCCTGATTTTCAGAGAGTCGCTGCGCTAATCCGCCGCGTCGGACAGGCTGCCCGGCGAGATCGAACATTGCCCGCGGTCTGGGTTCGGCTCCACATCGCGGCGCACGATCTTCGACAGGTCGTCGGCGCCGCCGACATACAGCCCGTTGATCCAGATTTGCGGCACGGTGACCGGCGTCTTCGGCCCGATGATCGGCTTCACCCGCGCCAGCATGGCGTAGAGCCCGCTCGGTTCCTTGATCACGTCGTGATAGACATAATCGATCTTCGCCTCATCGAGATATTCCTTGGCCCGTGTGCAGTGGGGGCAGGTTTCCTTGCCGAAAACGTGATTGCCCTCCATCGGCGCGCGGTCCGCATGCGCCTCGATCACCGCCTGGGTCAGCAGGCCCCGGTTGAGCGCGGCGCCCTGGCTGACGATCTTGCCCTCGACCATGACGATCGGCGCATGCCAGCCGCCCTTGGGCAGCGGCTTCCACCATTCGGAAAGCCATTCGCGCACATCGAGCTCGACTGGCACGCCGCCCAACTCCGTATCGATCGTGTCCTGAATAACGTCGAGCGTCAGCGAGCATTCGCCGCAGGGAATGTTGACCTTGAACGGCCCCCAGGATCCCGCCCAGCGAAACACCGTGATCTGTACCGGCGCAATGGACATCTGCCTCACCTCTATTGCCATCCGAATTACACTACCCCGTTAGGACATCTGGCGGCGAAACGCTATCCCCTCCCACGAAACTGTGAAGCGTCGTGTGAGTGGTCACCGCGCCTATCTCCGGTCCCGGAAGAACCGCAGCAACAGCTCGCCGGCGCGGCTTTCCTCCAGGCCGCCGTAGACCTCGGGTGCATGATGACAGGTCGGTTGCCGGAAGAATTTAGGGCCGTGCTCGACCCCGCCGCCCTTCGGGTCGTAGGCGCCGAAATAGAGCCGCCGGATACGCGCATGCGCGATCGCCGCGGCGCACATCGCACAGGGCTCCAACGTGACGTAAAGATCGAACCTGTCGAGCCGGGGCACGCCGGCGGCGACCGCGGCCTTGCGGATCGCCAGGATTTCGGCATGCGCGGTGGGATCGTTCAAAGCCTCGACGCGGTTGCCCGCGCGGGCCAGAACCTCGCCGCCATCGGGATCGACGATCACCGCACCGACGGGAACCTCGCCGCGCGACGCCGCGCTTTCGGCCTCGCGCAAGGCCATCGCCATGAAGGAGTATTCGGACTGCGCCATGCCGCACCGTGCCCCGGCCAGCGTCGCGGCGTCAAGCGGTCGCGAAGCGCACGGCGGCGACCGGCGGCAACCGGGCATCGAGGGCCGACCAGCTGTCGCCGCCATCCTCGGTGATCCAAAGCCCGCCGCTCGTCGTGCCGAAGGCGAGCCGGTCGCCGCTTTCGTCGACGGTCAACGCGTGGCGATAGACCAGGTCATAGGCATGCCGCTGCGGTAACCCGTTGCTCAACACATCGAAGCTGTTCCCGCCGTCCCGGGTGCGCGACACCACGAGCTTACCGTCCACCGGGATACGCTGCTCGTCCTTCACCGCCGGTACGAACCACGCCGTGCCCGGGTCATGCGGATGGCCGGCGACCGCGAAACCGAATGCCGAGGGGCGCGCCGCCGTTATCGGGTGCCAGTTCTCGCCCATGTCTTCCGACCGGTAGATGCCGCTGTGATGTTGGCACCACATGACATCGGGCCGGGCGGCGCAATGCGCCAACTGGTGAATATCCTGCACGGCGGGATCGCGGCGCTGGTCCGGCGGCATGTATTCGTTGTCCATGCCTTGATTGATGACGCGCCAGGACCTACCGGCGTCGGTGCTGGCCCAGACCCCGGCGCAGGAAACGCCAACCCGGACGTCGTCGGGATTGCTGGGATGGACGAGCACACCGCTGAGTCCCGGTTGCTCGCCGCCGGCGACGCCCATCCATTTCTTGCGGTCCGGCATGCGCCACAGCGGCTCGTTCAACGACCACGTCTCGCCGCCATCGTCCGACCGGAACAACCCGCCGGGCATGGTGCCCGCCCAGAGGCGCCCGTCGACACCGCCGGGCACGAAGCTCCAGATCCGTCCCAGCGTCCAGGGATGCGGATCATCCTCGGCCTCCGTCGGTTTCTCGGGAAAGGCCGGAGCGGGAAACTCGGTCCATTTGCCGTCCCGGTCGCGCCGCCAGTATTTAGCGCCGAAATGGCCGAGGTCGAGCCCCGCGTGGACCATGCCGTCATAGGCCAGCACGGCAGACACCGGGTCGCCGAGGAATTGGACATCGACTATATCCCAAATGCCCCGGGCGCGATGGAGTTCGAACAGGCCCTTGCGGGTCGCCACGAAGAGTTTGTCGCTCATGCCTCGCTCCTTCAGCCTCCGGTCAGCGCCTGGAGTACGTGAACTTCATCCGCCGGGCCAACCGGGTCGGTCAATCCCGTGCGGTCCGCCGCCGCAACACCGTTCACGAACACCGCCACGTGCTGGCGAAGGGCCCCCTGATCGTCGAGCACATATCCCCGCAGCATCGGATTGTCGGCGAAGACCGCATCGAGAGCCTCCCGAAGCGTGCCGCCCGCAACCTCGACCGTCGGCGCGGGGAGAAACCGCTCCAACTGGTTGGTGAATGCGATCGTGGGCATCGTCCGCCGCCTCCAGTCAGGCGTTCGGCAACGACGCGAGCAAACCGGCCAGTCGGTCGAGCCCGACGCTCCACCCTTCGTGATGCTCGTCGCGCACGGTTTCGGATTCGAAGACCGCTTGATGCAGCGCCATCGCCGTCTTGCCGTTTTCTTCGGTAAAGGTGACGGTCACCAAGGTCTCGTGACCCGGGATGCCGTCGTCGTCTTCCCATGCCCAGGTAAAGGACAGCCGCTCGGGCCGGTCGAATTCCCGGTACGTGCCGTGCAAGCGGTGATCGCTGCCATCCGCCAGGCGCATTGAAACGTGGAAAGCCCCGCCGACGCGGAATTCACCGGTGAAGTCGGTGATTGCCGTGGTCTCGCAACCCCACCAACGGGCTAGGTGTTCCGGTTCGGTCCAAACCTTGAAGACCAGCGCGCGCGGCGCGTCGAACACGCGGTTCAGAATGAGGACGCGCTCCGGCGATTTAATCGTGGCCTCGGTTTCCAACGACATTTCGTCAAATCCTTTCGCCCGCATGCGATCGTAGATCGCTTTTCGTTTAGTTGTCGATTGTCTTAGTGTTTACCGCGGCCGGTCTTGTCCGCGCCCTGCAATTCCTTCAGATAATCGTCCAGCCGGTCGAAACTATGCTCCCAGAATTCTCGGTAGCCTTCGATCCAGTCGGCGACGTCTTTCAGTGGGGCCGCAGTCAGGCGGCAAGGCCGCCACTGCGCCTCGCGCCCCCGCTTGATCAAGCCGGCACGCTCCAACACTTTGAGATGTCTGGAAATCGCCGGCAGGCTCATGTCAAACGGCTCGCCGATTTCCGTGACCGACGCCTCGCCCGAGGAGAGCCGCGCGAGAATGGCGCGGCGGGTCGGATCGGCAAGCGCCGCAAAAGTCGTCGTCAGGGGATCAGGTGTCATTTCTTATTTAACCATATTATTAATTAACATATTTGTTAAATAGCATCACGCGCTCCACCCTGTCAACCGCATCCCTCTCCCTGGCGCACAGCGTTTGCATTGCAGCGGTCCGACGCCTAAATTCCGCGCCACCATGTCAGACGAACAACCACAACGAATTGCCAAGGTCATTGCCCGCGCCGGTCTGTGTTCGCGCCGCGAGGCGGAGCGCTGGATCGAAGCCGGCCGCGTCACCGTGGACGGCGAGACTCTGACGACACCAGCGGTCACCGTCACCGGCAAATCGAAAATCCTCGTCGACGGTGCCCCATTGTCCGGACCGGCGCCGATGCAGTTGTGGCGCTACCACAAGCCGACCGGCGTCGTGACCACCGACCGCGACCCGGAGGGCAGGCCGACGGTATTCGACAAGCTGCCGGCGGACATGCCGCGCGTGCTGGCGATCGGCCGGCTCGACCTGACCTCGGAAGGGCTGCTGCTGCTGACCAACGACGGCGAGTTGAAGCGCATGCTGGAACATCCGTCGACCGGCTGGGCGCGGCGCTACCGGGTGCGCGTGCACGGCCGGGTCACCGACGCGGCGCTGGCCAAGCTGGCCCAAGGCGTCACCGTCGAGGGCATGCGATACGGGCCGATCCAAGCGGAGCTGGATTCCGCGCCCGGTGCGAACGCCTGGTTGACGATGACCTTGCGCGAGGGCAAGAACCGCGAAATCCGCCGGGTTTGCGAACATCTCGGCTGGACCGTTAACCGGTTGATCCGCGTCAGTTACGGCCCGTTCCAGCTCGGACAGCTCAAACGCGGCGCAGTCGAGGCGGTGCCGGCGCGCGTCCTGGCCGATCAACTCGGCGAGCGGCCCGGCAAGCCGCGTCAAAAACCGCAACCCCGGCCCGCCAAGAAACCCACAAAACCCCGCCGTCATGCGCGTCATCGGCGGTAAGTGGCGCGGCCGCACGCTGGCGGCGCCGGAGGGCCAGGATATCCGCCCGACCGGCGACCGGGTCCGCGAAGCGATCTTCAACATCGTGGAACATGGACGCCATACCAGGGGCGGCGGCTCGCCGATTCCCCGCGCACTGGTGCTCGACGGCTTCGCCGGCACCGGGGCGATGGGGATCGAAGCGCTCAGCCGCGGTGCGGCGAAGGCGTATTTCCTGGAGAAGGAGCGCGCCTCCCTCGCCGTGCTGGAAACAAACGTGGCAGACTGCGGGGCAGCCGCGGTGATATCGAATGCAGATTGCCTCGCCCCGCCATCCGCCGCCGAGCCCTGCAGCCTGGTTTTCCTCGACCCGCCCTACGGGCGGGATATGGCCGTCCCGGCTTTGATCGCACTGACCGACGCCGGCTGGATCGGCGACGGCGCGCTCTGCGTCATCGAGATCGGCAAGGACGACCGTTTCGAAGCGCCCGACGGGTTCGAGTCCCTGGACGACCGGCGCTATGGGGCGGCGCGGGTGATGCTGGTCAATCGGCGCGCTGAAACCGCTTCAGCAGGATAAACGAGAGAACCAGCACCGGACCCAGCACCAACGCCCCGGAATAGAACGGCCACACGACCCCCATGGCGGCGAAGGCGAAGCCGGCCCAGGCCGGGCCCAGGATCCGGCCGAGGCTCGCCGCGGACTGGCTCAAGCCCAGCGCGCCGCCACGGATGGTGTCCGGCGCGGCGCGGCTCATCATGCTGAGCAGCGATGGATTGGCGAGCCCGAAGCCGATCGACAAAAGGGCGAGCGGCGGCAGCAGCATCACCCGCACATCGGTCGTCGGCAGCAGCGCCAGCCCGGCCGCCAAACTAACCACCGCAAAGCAGAAAACCAGCGGTTCCCCGAAGCGTCCGACCAAGCGGCCGACCAGCCAGCCCTGCACGAACACGCTGCACAGACCGGCGAAGGCCAGGTAGTAGCCGACCTGCCGCGGTCCCATCGCCAAAACCCGTTCGCACCACAACGCAAAGACGGATTCCATGCCGGAGAACACGAAGAACAGACAGAAGTGCAACCCGAGCATCACGGCGAAGATCGGCGCGGCGGCCGCCACCCGATGCAGGCGGACGGATGACCGCGCGGCCCGGTCGCGACGCACTGGCTCGCGAATGCCGACCAAGGCGACGGTCAGCGCGACAAGCGACCCGGCGGCCGCGACCAGGATCGGTAATTGGAAATTCGGCGACGCCCCGCCGACGAGATAACCACCGAGCGCCGGGCCGATGACGAAACCGACGCCGAAGGCCGCACCGATAAAACCCATCCCCCGCGCCCGCTGGTCTGGCGCCGTGGTGTCGGCGATATAGGCATGGCTTGTCGCCAGCCAGCCGTTCATCATGCCGCCGAGAATCCGGGCGGCGAAAATCTCGGTCAGCCCACCAGCATTGGCCAACCAGATATAGGTGGCCGCCGATCCGGCGAAACTGAATAGAATGACCGGCTTGCGGCCAACCCGGTCCGACAGCCACCCCCAGAGCGGGGCAGTCAAGAACTGCGCCAGGGAGAAGCTCGCGAACAACCAAGCGACCTGTTGCGGCGTGGCGCCCGCCGTCCCGGCAAAGAAAGGCAGCAGCGGTACGATTACGCCGAATCCGATGACATTGGCGAGCGCGGCGAGCAGAAGCGGCAACATGGGGGTGCGCGGTGTGCGGCCGGCGCGGCTCAACGCCGCCCGAACAGCTTCTCGATATCGGCGAGTTTCAGCTCCACATAGGTCGGTCGGCCGTGATTGCACTGGCCGGAATGCGGCGTGCCTTCCATCTCGCGCAGCAGGGCGTTCATTTCATCTTGGTTGAGGCGTCGGCCCGCCCGCACCGAGCCGTGGCAGGCCATCGTGCCGCAGACCTCTTCCAGCTTTTCCTTGAGGCTGAAGGTGCCGCCGAGTTCCGCTAATTCGTCCGCGAGGTCACGCACCAGTCCGGCGGCGTCGA
Organism: Alphaproteobacteria bacterium; assembly: GCA_965228425.1. GTDB lineage: Bacteria > Pseudomonadota > Alphaproteobacteria > UBA8366 > UBA8366 > JAJFJD01. Next base: position 4,999,722 of record OZ245815.1, read on the forward strand.
CCTTGCCGAGCAGCGCCGGCACCTCGCGCACCGCGACCGCGCCGGGCCCGAACCCTTCAAGCACCAAGCCAAGCTCCGCCAGTTCATGCGCCCGATCGATCAGACGCTGCACCGCCGGTTCGTCCAGCTCGACGATCTCGGGGATCAGCAAACCCTGCCGTTTGACGCCGGATTCCGCCAGCGCCGCCTTCATGCGTTCGTAGACCAGACGCTCATGCGCGGCGTGCTGGTCGACGATGACGATGCCGTCGCCGGTCTGCGCCACCACGTAGGTTTCGTGCACCTGCGCGCGCGCCGCACCGAGCGGATAGGACTCCACGATCTCGCCCGTGTCGGGGGAGTATTCTTGGCCCGGCCGCGCCTCCGGTGGAAATGCGACAACCTCGCCCCCCGGCCCGGTTTCACCGAAGGGCGCTTGATATGCGGCCGCCTGCTCGGAGAGGCCACGCGACACCCCGCCGCCGGAATAGCGATAGGTCGGCCCCGGATAGGGACCGCCCCCCTGCTGCGGCGCATTGGTTCGGATGGCCCCCAATGCCGCGGCGGCGACCGTGGTCGAGGCCCGATGTCCCGCCTCGGCCAGCGCATGTTTCAACGCGCCGACGATCAGCCCCCGCACGAGGCCGGAATCGCGGAACCGCACCTCGGCCTTCGCCGGATGCACGTTCACATCCACCGCATGCGGCTCGATCTCCAGGAATAGCGCGATCAACGGATGGCGGTCGCGCGACAGGAAATCGGCATAAGCGCCGCGCACCGCGCCGATCAGCAGACGGTCCTTAACCGGACGGCCGTTGACGAAAAGATACTGCTGCGCCGCGTTGCCCCGGTTGAGCGTCGGCAATCCGGCATAACCGGTGAGGTGAATACCCTCACGCTCGGCATCGATCGCCAGCGCGTTGGCCGCGAATTCCCGGCCCATGATGCCGGACAGCCGCTGCAACCGGCTTTCCAGCAACTCGCCCTGCTCCGCATTGAGCCGAAGCCGCGTCTTGGTTTCGTCGGTCAGGGAAAACCCGATATCGGGCCGCGCCATCGCGAGCCGTTTCAAAGTATCGTTGATCTGCTGCGTTTCCGACCGAGTGGTCCGCAGGAACTTGAGCCGCGCCGGCGTCGCATAGAACAAATCGCGCACCTCGATCCGCGTCCCGGCCGCATGCGCCGCCGGGGCCGGACCGGACAGCTTGCCGCCCTCAACCGTCAGCATCCAGGCGCTATCAGCATCGGCCGTGCGGCTGGTGATGGTAAGCCGGCTGACCGCGCCGATCGACGGCAGCGCTTCCCCCCGGAAACCCAGGCTCGCGATCGCCGACAGATCGTGATCGGGCAGTTTCGACGTAGCGTGGCGCTCGACCGCGAGCAGGATGTCGTCGCGGTCCATGCCGCAGCCGTCATCCACGACCGCGATCAGCGACTTGCCGCCGTCGCGGATCGTCACGTCGATCTGCCGTGCGCCCGCATCGATGCTGTTTTCAACCAGTTCCTTGACCGCCGAGGCGGGGCGCTCGATGACCTCGCCGGCGGCGATGCGATTGACCACCGTTTCGGGCAGCCGCTGGATAGTCACGAGTCGGCCTCTCCGAAAGCCGCCATGTAGCGCCGCGCCAACTGCTTGCCCTCTTCGACCGCAGGCTGATCAAACGGATCAACGCCCAACAGATGCGCCGCGATGATCGTTTCCAGCATGAAATGCATCATCAAGGCGCCGAGCGTCCGCTCGTCTACCGCCTCGAGAACCAGCACCCGAACCGGCCGGCCGCGCGCCACCAGCGTCTCGGCGGTAGCGCGCTGGCAGGAATCGAGCAGGTCGCCCATCCGCCGCCCGCGCATCCAATCGAGCGATTCGTCGTCGAACAAGGCGGTATCGATGACCGGACCGACGCCGGCATGGGGCCCCATCACCACGGTGAAGAGCTTGTCCGCCGGGCCGTCGAGATAGAGCTGAAGCTGGCTGTGCTGGTCCACGGTACCCATGGCGCGCAACGGTGTCGTGCCCTCGCCGTCCTTGCCCAGGCTTTCCGCCCAAAGTTGCCGGAACCACAGCGCGAAGGGGGCCAAACGGTCGACATAAGGGAACAGCACCGACATCGCGCAGCCGCGGTCTTTCGCCAATCCCACAGCGATCGCCGCGCCGACGGCTGGTGGAACGGCGGCGGGATTGCCCTCGGACAACAGCGTCTGAAGCACCTCGTCCGCCCCCTGGCGAATAGCCGCGGCGTCGAGCCCCGCGATCATCGCCGGCAGAAGGCCGACCAGCGACAACACGGAGAACCGTCCGCCCACACCCGGATCATGATCCAGCGTGGGCAGGTCGAACTCACCGGCGATTCGGCGCAACACGCTGCCGCCCGGCTCGACGATCGCCGTGGCGTGTTTGGCCAGCGCGTCACGCCCCACCGACCCGGCGAGCCAATTGAAGATGCAAAAGAGTTGGGTCAAGGTTTCCGCCGTGCCGCCCGATTTAGAGACGGCGACGACGCCCGTCCGCGCCGGGTCGAGCGTGCCGATCAACCCGTCGAAGCTGTGCGGATCGACGTTCTCCATGAAATGGATGCGGGGCTTGGCCTGCGCGAGCACCGCGTCGGGTCCGGCAAGGGCGCAAAGGCTGCGGCCGCCGAGACTGGACCCGCCGGTACCAAGCACCAGGACATCGTCGAAATCGCGCCGGTACCGCGCCGCGACCTCTTGCAACGCCGGCAGATCGTCGGTCTTGCCCGGCAGGTGCAGCAAGGGCAAAGAACCGTCGGCGTGACGCGCGCGCAAGGCATCGATCGCACCGCCCGTGTCCTTCAGCAAGGACTGCAGCCGGTCGCGGGGCAACCCGCCGCCGCCGATCGCCTCGGCAACGCAGTTTTCTATATCGTGGCTATACAGCATGTTCCGTCAGGGCGCATATTGCCCGCCGCTGCCCACGCACGCAACGCTCGGCCGAAAGCGCCCCGTAAACGGGCCGCTGACCCGCAGCCGCACCCACTCGTATCACCGATTCGTCGCGACTCGGTGCCCGTGCCGTCAGCTGTCGATCTCCGGCGCCTTGCTGGTCGACTTTATGCCTTGCGGCTGACCGACCACCGTAACCGTCAACTTGTCGACGTCGAGGATTCGCTTCGCGAGCCGGTCGATGTCTTGCCGCGTCACGCTGTCGATTAGCCCGGCGCGGCGATCGAGATAGTCGATCCCCAGCGCGTGATACTGCACGGAAACGAGGATCGACGCGATCCGGTCGCTGCTGGTGAACCGCAGCGGGAAGGAACCGTTGAGATAGAGTTTCGCGTTTTTCAACTCCTCGTCCGACACGCCGGTCTCGCGCATCCGCCGGATCTGCGCCCGGATCAGTTCGACCGATTGGGCCATGCCGGCATTCGCGGTCGACACACCGCCCATCCAAAACGGCGCGCCCTCGCGCGGGCTGAGATAGCTATAGACCGAATAGGCGAGGCCGCGCTTCTCGCGCACCTCGTCGTAGAGCCAGGAACTGAACGACCCGCCGCCGAGGATATGGTTCATCACATAGGCGGTGTAGTAATCCGGATCACGCCGCGGCAGCGCCGGCAACCCGAAGACCGCCACGCTTTGCGGTACCGGCCGCTCCACGACATAGGTCGCACCAAGCGCGGCGGGCAGGGCCTTCTCGAGCGGCTGGCGCTCGGCCTTGGCCGGCAAGTCACCGAAGGCCTTGTCCAACAACGCGCCGAGTTCCGACGGGGAGATATCGCCGGACACGCCGATCAGCAACTGGTCGCGCGCGAGATGGCGTTTAACGAAACCCCGCATGTCTGCGACCTCGATCGCATTGATCGTGGTTTCGGTCCCGCTGACCGGCCGGCCGTACGGATGATTGGGAAAGACGGCGCGTTGCCAGATGCGCCGCGCGATGTATCCCGGGCGCGTCGACCGGCGCTTGAGCGACGCCACAATCTCACCCCGGATGCGCTGCACCGGCGCGGCGTCGAAACGCGGCTCGGTCATCGCCAACCGCAATAACCGCACCGCTTCGTCGCGGTTGCGGTTGAGCGTCTTCAGGCTGCCGCTGAAGGTATCGTATCCCGCGTTGAATCCCAGCCGTATCGATAGATTCTGCAGGCGGCCCTGAAAGGCCTGGCTGTCCATGTCGCCGGCCCCCTCGTCGAGCAGCGACGCGGTCATGCTGGCCAACCCGCCCTTCCCGGTCGGGTCGGCCGTTGCGCCGCCTCGAAACAGGAACTCGATGGCAAGCAGCGGCACCGACGTATCGTGCACGAACCACGCCTCGATCCCGCCGGGGCTGATGACTTTCTGCACCTCGACCGCGCGGGCCGCATGGGTCCAACCGACAGTCAGCAGAACGACAAGCAGGACCGCCCGGCCGGTGAAACCACTACGTTGTTTTTTTCCGTACATGGGGTGTCCCTCAGCTTGTTTTTTCCGGAAGCAGCACGGCGGTAACGGTGCCCGTCTGCCCGAAGACCGCCTTGGCGGCGGCGTTCACCGTTTCGACCGTGACCGCGCCGATCCGTTCCGGCCAACGCTCGACATCTTCGATCGTCATGCCGACCATCAGGGCGCTGCCGATAATACGCGCCGGTCCGCTGACCGAATCCCGCGCGAAGATCGCCGCATCCTGGAGGCGCTGCACCGCGTCCTTCACTTCCTGCACCGTCACCCCGTCCTTGAGCAGCCGGGCGATCTCGCGTTCGGTCAAGGCTTCCACGTCTTCCAGCTTCTGGCCGGGGCGCGGCGACCCGTAGAGCGCGAGCTGTCCCGGCCCGCGCGCGTCGGCGTCATACCAGGCGCCGGCGGAGGCCGCGACCTTTTCCTCGACCGCCAATGTCTTGTAGAGCCGGCTCGTCGAACCGCCGCCCAAAATCTCGGCCAGAACCTGCAGGGCGTAGGTATGCTCCGCCGGCCCGGACGCATAGCTGGGCGCCAGATAGCGGCGCGACCAGGTCGGCTGGCGCACCTGTTTGTGCTTATAGGTCACACGGCGATCGACCACTTGCGGCGGCTCGCGCAAATCCGGGCGTTCCGGCAGCGTCCGCGCCGGGATCACGCCGTAGTATTTCTCGGCCAGCGGCTTCACCGTCTCGACGGTCACGTCGCCGGAAATCACCAGGACGGCGTTGTTCGGCGCGTACCAGGCGCGATAGAAGGCCAACAGATCCTCACGGGTGAGGGCGTTGACCTCATGGTCCCAGCCGATAATCGGTATGCGGTAGGGATGGTTCATGTATTGGACTGCGTCGGCCTGCTCGTTCAGTTTGCCCGACGGATTATTCTCGATGCGGCTGCGCCGCTCCTCGGCAACCACTTTGCGCTCCGGCTCGATCGCTTCGTTCGACAGCACCAGATTGGTCATCCGGTCCGCCTCGATCCGCATCATCTCCTCGAGACGGTCAGAGGCGACCGACTGGTAGTAACCGGTGTAGTCCTGCGAGGTGAAGGCGTTTTCCTGACCGCCGTTCCGCGCGACGATGGCCGAGAACTCGCCGGGTTTGAGCGTTTTGGTACCCTTGAACATGAGATGTTCGAGGAAGTGCGCGACTCCGGACTTGCCGGGCGGCTCGTCCATCGCACCGACCTTGTAATAGACCATATGGGTCACGACCGGCGCACGGTGGTTGGATATAACCACCACCTGCAAACCGTTCTTCAATGTAAAGCTCTTGGGATTGAACACGGCGGCGTGGCCCGGCACCGAAAATGCCAATATCGCCATCGCCGCGAGGAACCGTAAGGAAACCCTCTTAATGCGCATCGTCCATCCTATTCAGCGGTCAACGCCAGGCAGCATATATGCGGCCGCCACCCTACCAAAGCAATAGGGCGTAAAAACGGTATAACGATGTCGTTATTATTTTGTTTACAAAGGTTACTTTGCCGAAATTACTTTGGCGAAGCGTCCTTTTTGTCCTTTTCGGGCACCGGCGGCTCGCCCAGGGCCGATTTACGGTTCAACCGTTCGGCTTCCTTCTTGGCGTCGACCACTTCATTGGCTTTCGACGCGGTCCGCCAGAAGACCAGCTTATCGACGATCGACTCGTCTTCCGTCACCCGGCCGCTTTCCCGGTTCACCAGGACCCGGATGTCGGGATCCACGTTGGCCGCGCCTGCGAGTTTGAGCAGTTCCTGCTCACCGGTGGACGGACCGCTTTGGATTTGAACGTTGAATCCATTGCCATTTTGCACGCCCGACGGCTGACCGGCGACAGTCTGCCCCGTCCCGGACAACAGCCGGGATCGAGCCTGGTCGCGGGGCGTCACCTCGTTCGGCCGCTCCGCACCGGTGCGCGGCGGCCGCAGCGAAAAGTCGGGCGGTTGGCTCAACGGTGCTCGGGATACCACGCCGAACTCGTCCGGGCCGGCCCGGCGAGTGGCGTCAAACAGAACGCAGCCCGACAGCATTACCGCCGCCATCGCCATCGTTCCTACTTTCAAGACACCACGTTCCACGTCACGCTCCCAATCCTTATTCTAGAACCCGTTTTAAATGGGTTTTCGGCGATTTTCAAACAACCCGTCATAAAGAATCAGGACTACCCCGATGAAAATCGACGAATCGGCGATATTGAACGCCGGCCAATGATAGCCGAATGCGTGAAAATCCAGGAAATCGACCACGGCCTGATGCATGAACCGGTCGATGACATTGCCGACCGCGCCGCCGAGCACGAAGCCCAGACCGGCCGCCAAAACCCGGTTATCCGCCTTCCGGAGCCACATCACCAGGAAGACCGAGATCACGATCGCCAAGCCGGCCAGAATATACGGCATCCATTGGGCGCTGGACGCGAACAGCCCGAAACTGACACCGCGGTTCCAGACCAGAACCAGGTTGAAAAAATCCGTTACCGGCACAATCCTCGGATTATCGAGGAATTCGGCGAGAACCCACCATTTGGTGATTTGATCGGCGACAACGATGACGCCGGCGACGCAAAGTCCCAGCCGCAGCATCCCGTTCACGCGGCGACGCGGCTGGACCGGACGGCGTCGGCACAGCGGTTACAGGTTTCCGGAACGTCGGGCTGGCTGCCCACCTCGGGCAAGACCTTCCAGCAGCGGGCGCATTTCTCGCCCTCCGCCGCCTTCGGGATGACCGCGACACCGCTTACATCGGGCAGCGTGAACGCGGCCGCCGGCGCGGCACCGGCATGGATCGCGGCGTCCGACGTGATGGCGATATCGGCGAGATCGAGCCCGTCGATCGCGGTCCGGTATTCCTCGGAAAGATAGACGTCCGGCGCGGCAAGCAGGCTGGATCCGATCCGTTTTTCCGCCCTTTCGATCTCCAACGCGCCCAACACGACGCGGCGGATGTCGCGCACCTTCTCCCACCGTTCGGCCAACGCGTCGTTGCGCCAATCGGCCGGGATATCGGGATACACCCGCATATGCACGCTGCCGTCCTCGTCGGGATTGCGGACGAGCCAGGCTTCTTCCGCGGTGAAACACAGGATCGGCGCGAACCATGCGGTCAGACAATCGAACAATGTGGCCAACACGGTCTGCGCGGCGCGGCGGCGCACCGAGTCCGGCGCATCGCAATACAGCGTGTCCTTGCGGATGTCGAAATAGAAGGCGGACAGGTCGATCGCGCAAAAATCATGCAGGTTCCGGAACATGGCATGGAAGTCGTAGCGCTCGGCGCAATCCCGGATAATCCGGTCCATGTCCCAGATGCGATGCAGCGCCCATTGCTCCTGTTCCGGCATGTCGGCGGGGTCGACGCGGTCCGTCCCGTCATAGCCGTTGAGGTTTCCCAGCAGGTAGCGCAGCGTATTGCGCAGCCGCCGATAGGCGTCCACCTGATGCTTGATGATCTCGGGCCCGATCTTGAGATCTTCCGAATAGTCCGACGCGACGACCCACAGCCGCAGCATCTCCGCACCGTATTGGTCGACGACCTCTTGCGGTCCGACGGAATTGTTGAGCGATTTGGACATCTTGCGGCCGTCCTCGGCCATCACGAAACCATGGGTCAGGACCTGATCGTAGGGTGCCCGCCCGCGCGTGCCGCAAGATTCCAGCAGCGAGGAATGGAACCAGCCGCGATGCTGATCCGATCCTTCGAGATACAGCGTCGCCGGCCAGGCAAGGTCGTCCCGCGCGTCCAGAACGAAGGCATGGGTCGACCCGGAATCGAACCAGACGTCGACGACGTCGCGGACCTGTTCGTAGTCGCCCGGATTGTAGTCGTTGCCGAGGAACCGCGACGGCTCGCTGTTGAACCAAGCATCGGCCCCCTCGGCTTCGAAGGCCTCGACGATCCGGTCCACCACCTTGGCGTCGCGCAGCGGTTCGCCGGTTTTCTTCTCGACGAAGACGGGAATCGGCACGCCCCAGGCGCGCTGCCGCGAGATGCACCAGTCCGGCCGGGATTCGATCATCGAATGGAGCCGGTTGCGTCCCTGCGACGGGAAGAACTCGGTCTCGCCGATCGCGCTAAGCGCCTTGTCGCGCAGGTCGTTGTTGTCCATCGAAATGAACCACTGCGCGGTGTTGCGGAAGATCAGCGGCGCCTTGGACCGCCAGGAATGGGGATAACTGTGCTTCAACCGCCCCTTGGCCAGCAGACCGCCCGCCTCGATCATCGCGCCGATCACGGCCCCGGTGATGTCGCCCGGCTTGCCGTCCGCCGTGTAGACCGTCTTTCCGGCGAACATCGGCACATGGTCATAGAACACGCCGTCCTCGCCGACCGTCGCCGGAATCTCGAGGCCGTGCTGCGCGCCGAGCACGAAGTCGTCCGCGCCATGGCCCGGCGCAATATGCACGAACCCCGTGCCCTGCTCGGTGGTGACGAAATCGGCCGCCATCAGCGGCGCGTCGTGATCGTAGCCCTGCCCGCGGAAGGGATGCGCGCAGACCGTCCCGGCCAACTCCGATCCCTTGAGTTTCCCGACGACCGAATGGCCGGTGATCTTCGCTTCCTCGCATACGGTCGTCAGCAGGACCTCGGCGACGGCGATCTTCTCACCGACTTGGGCAAGACTGCCCTCACCCACCTCGGTGACCTCGATGACCACGTAGTCGAAGTCGGCACCGTAGGCGAGACCCCGGTTGCCCGGCATGGTCCACGGCGTCGTGGTCCAGATTACGACCGACGCGCCCTCGAGCACCGGCACGGACGCCTGCACCACGGGAAAGCGGATATGGATCGTCGGCGAGGAGATGTCGTGATACTCGACTTCGGCCTCGGCCAGCGCGGTCTTCTCGACGATCGACCACAGCACCGGCTTGGACCCGCGGTACAGCCCGCCGTTCAGCAGGAAGGCGCCGATTTCGCGGGCGATCTGCGCTTCCGCCCCATAGGCCATCGTCGTATATGGCTTGTCCCAATCGCCGAAGACGCCGAGACGCTTGAACTCCTCGCGCTGCACGTCGATCCAATGGGCGGCGAAGTCGCGGCATTCCTGGCGGAATTCGTCTACCGGAACTGCGTCCTTATCCTGCCCCTTCTCGCGGTACTGTTCCTCGATCTTCCATTCGATCGGCAGGCCGTGACAGTCCCAACCGGGCACGTAGTTCGCGTCCTTGCCGAGCATCTGCTGCGACCGGTTGACAACATCCTTGAGGATCTTGTTCAGCGCGTGCCCGATATGCAGATGACCGTTCGCGTAGGGCGGGCCGTCATGCAGGATGAATTTCGGACGGCCCGTCGACTGCTCGCGCAGCTTGGTCCACAGGTCGATCTCGTGCCAGCGCGCCAACAGTTCGGGCTCGCGTTTCGGCAGCCCGGCCTTCATGGGGAAGGCCGTCCGCGGCAGGTGAATGGTGTCTTTGTAATCGACAGTCATGGCTTCGTATTCCGATTGGCGCGCCATCCTATACAGCGCGAGGGCCGGGTCAAGAAGCGCCGGCGGCGCGGGTGCGCAAAATTCGCCCGGCCGATGCGCTATCCTCGGCAATTTGCGCCTTCAACGCGTCGAAACTGTCGAATTTCCGCTCGGGGCGGATGAATTCGATCATGGCGACCCGCAGGTGCTGTCCATAGATGTCGCCGTCGAAATCGAACAGGTGGGTTTCCAGCAGCAGCCGCGTGCCGTCGACCGTGGGCCGCGTTCCCAGATTGGCCACGCCGTCATACCACTCGGGTGACTCGCCGTCGCCCACGCCCGCGCGTACGGCGTAAACGCCGAAAGCCGGCCGTATGTATTCGCCAAGCATCAGGTTTGCCGTGGGAAAACCGATGGTCCGTCCGCGCTGATCGCCCTGCTCGACCCGTCCGTCGATCTCGAACGGGCGCCCGAGCAAGGCAGCCGCATGCCCCGGTTTCCCGGCGGCGAGATAATCCCGGATACGGGTCGACGAAAAAATCTCGCCGTCGGCGGAAGCGACCGGCTCGATCACGTTGACGGTAAAGCCGCCATCCACCGCCATGCCTTTCAAAAGGTCGACATCGCCGCGGCGGCCGTTTCCGAAGCGGAAGTCGTAGCCGACCGTCACATGGCGGGCGCCGATCCCGTCGATCAGGACCTGTTGCACGAAGTCCTCCGCACCGACCTGTGCCATGGCTTCGTTAAAGGCCAGGACCATCAGGGTATCGACCTTGAGTGCCGCGAGATGTATCGCCTTGCTGCGGAACGGCGTCAGTCGGAACGGCGGCTGGTCCGGCGCGAAAAAGCTGCGGGGATGCGGTTCGAAGGTGACGACCGCGAGCGAAAGACCCTGCGCCGCGGCATCGGCCACGGCACCGCCGATCACCTCCTGGTGACCCCGATGGACGCCATCGAAATTACCCAACACGACGGCGCAACCGCGCACATCGTCGGGGACTCCGTCGTAATGACGCAGGATTCGCATTGATTATCACTCGCCGCACCGGCGCTGCCGGCCCTATGCGGGCACAGGTATAGCGGTCCGGAAGGCTTTTGTTTAGTGCTGAAGGCCGGCCGCGTTGGGCTGGATCAGGCCGCCTTGCGCTTTTTGACGCGTTCGCGCGACGGAACCAGCAGGGTCGAGATGCCCTCGACGACGGGCTCCCCGGCGACCGTGCAGACGGATTTAGCCACGGCGCGGCATTTCTCCAGGTTGACGTCGGTGATCGTCACCTCGGTCTGCACCGTGTCGCCCGGCCGTACCGGCGCGAGGAATTTGACCTCTTGGTTGAGGTAGATACACCCCGGTCCCGGCAACTTGGTGCCCAGGACGGTGGAAATGAATACCGCGGTCAGCATGCCATGCGCGATCCGCCCCTTGAACATGGATTCGCGGGCGAATTCCTCGTTCAAATGCAGGGGGTTATTGTCACCGGATATGCCAGCGAAGATCACGATGTCGGTTTCGGTAATCGTCTTTGCGTATAACGCGTTCATTCCGACCGACAGGTCTTCGATGAAATATCCGTGCAAGTGCGAGTTCGGACCGTCGCCATTCACAGCCATCTGCGCTTTCCCTTTCTCGGTAAGCCCGCAAGTTATTGATTTTGCGGCGCAGCAATTATAGTGCGGCGCAATATAACGAAACGTTAAAGCCAGAGCAATCGTGTAGAAATCTTTATTAATTCGGCCTTAAAGGGGTCTAGCTGCGGCGCAACCCCGAGCGGGCGCCGACGAACCGACCCCCCAGGGCGGCGAGCAGCGTCACCATCATGAAGAGGGCCGCGCCGAGGAAGATCCAATCGGGCCGCCCGCCGTCCATGAATAGGCCGAACATGAGGGGCGCCACGCTGGCGCCTAGGCTCATGCCGACGGAGAGGAATCCGAATACCTTGCCCATCTCGCCCGGCGGGGTGATCGCCCGCACCATCATGTCGCGGGCCGGCTGAACGTTGCCGAAGGCCAGACCGGACAGGCACAGCACCGCGATCAAGGCCGCCGGCGGCAGGTTGAAGAAGGCCGGCATCAGAATCGAGATAGCGGCGATCACTAGGGCGCAACTCGCGACCAGGTCGTGGCGGCCGACCCGGTCCGCCAAAAATCCGCCGAGCAGAACGCCGAAGGAACTGGCGAACAGGAACCCGGTCAGCGCGATGTTCGCTACTGCGTAGGGTGTGCCGTGCAATTCCATCAAACCGTTGATGGTGAAGGCGAAAATACCGCTCGTGGTGAAGGTGATCGCGCAGAACAGACCGAAGAAGACCAGCATCGCCGGGGTCAGCAGCAGCGACCAGCCCTGGCGAACCGCGCGCTCGACCGGATGTTGCGGCGGCGGCGTGGCCCGCTTGCCGGGCGCGGCGCGATCCAGGATATCGCTGTTGAGCGCCATCACCGCCAGCGTCACTAGGCCCGCGCCGCCGGCGACCAGCACGGCGGTGCGCCAGCCCCAAAAGGCCGCCATCGCGCCCATCGCCACCGGCGCGATGCTGCCGCCCAGAAATCCGGAAAAAGTATGGAGACCGAAGGCGCGGCCGACCCTTTTCTCGGAGATCGCCCCCGACATGATCGCGTAGTCGGCGGGATGAAAGACGCTGTTGCCGATACCGGCGAGCACCGCGAGAACCAGCAGCATCCAATAAGCGTCGGCGACCCCCATCAGCGAGATCGACAGGGCGTTGAGCCCGAAGCCCGCCAACAGCAGGTGGCGCGCGCCGAACCGGTCGACCAGGAACCCCACCGGCGCCTGGATGACGCCACCGATCAGATTATACGCCGTCAGAGCGAGGCCCAGCGCCACATAGCTGACGCCGAAATCCTTCTGGATGAAAAGAAACAGCGGCGGCAGCGTTAACAGGTAGAAATGACTGAAGAAATGCCCGCCGGCGATCAGGCCGATGATCTTGGCATCCTGGCCGGTTACACCGGGCGGCCCATCGTCCAGCGTCCGGTCAGTCGGTGCCATCGGGGGCCTTTGCCGCCTCCCACGCGCGCATGTCCTCGTCACGCCGCGCATCGAGTTCCGGCAGCAGAGCCTGGCGTTTCTCCTCGCTGAATTTCCCCCACTGGGCGATTTCCTTCAGCGTCCGGTAGCAGCCGAGACAGAACCCGCTTTTCGGGTCGATCTGGCACACGGCGACACAGGGCGTGGTGGGATAGGGCGATTTCGCCATTGGATCAGGCCGCCTGTTCGAAATAGCGCGTCGGCGTGGTGCCGAGATTGCGCCGGAACATCGCGATGAAGGCGCTCGGGCTGTCATAGCCGAGATCGAGCGCCACTGTGGTCACCGGTTGGCCCGCCGCCAAAAGCTCCAGCCCCCGCAGCAGACGAAGCTGCTGCCGCCACGCACCGAAGGACATGCCGGTCTCGCGCAGGAAAAGACGCGCCAGCGTGCGCGCACTCGCCCCCACTTCCGCCGCCCATTCCGTGAGGTTGCGCGCGTCCGATGGGTCGGCCCGCAACGCCCGCGTCACCCGTTTCACCCGCGCGTCGTCGGGCATCGGCAGCGACAAGGGCGCGACCGGGAGCACGCGAATCTGATCGAGGATGACGGACATCAAGCGTTCTTCGGGACTGTCGGGCCGATAGGTCCGGGGAAGGTCCACCGCGGCAAGGATCAACTCGCGCAGCAGGCGGGTAACATGCAGCACGCGAACCTGGGTCGGCAACCCCTGGGAGTCCGGCGACCCGGCCGCATCGCCTTCCTCCACATAGACCGTGCGCATCGCCACAGACCCGCGTGCGTCGATCCGATGTACGACCCCGGCCGGCAACCACACGGCGCGTTGCGGCGGCACCACGAAGGCGCCGTCATCCGTCGTCACCGTCATCACGCCCTCGCTGGCATAGACGAGCTGCGCCCGCCGGTGATGGTGCGGCGGGATCGTTTCGCCGTCGTTCAGGTCGCGACGAAAGGCGACCACGCGCTGCGGCAGCGCCTCGATAATCTCGAGATCCGGGTGCAGCGGAACGGTGCGTTGTCGTTTTTGCAACATTACTTGGCAATATATCGCGAGATTGACGCGAACGACAGGGGCAGAATAGGGAAAAGCATTAAATGCCGGGATTGGAATACGCCATGGACCGTGATCGCCTGAACTTTCTGTTCCTCAACATCGGACACTTCCTGGATCACCTCTTCGTGCTGATATTCGCGACGGTCGCCGCGCTGCGGCTCGCGACCGAGTGGAACATGACCTATGCGGAACTCATCCCGTATGCGACGCCCGGCTTCGTCGCCTTCGGGGTCTGCGCCATCCCGGCCGGCTGGCTCGCCGACAAATGGAGCCGCGAGGGCATGATGACGATCTTCTTCATCGGCATCGGCATCTGCTCGATGCTGACGGCCCTGGCCGACACGCCGCTGCAGATCGGCGCCAGTCTGTTCGCGATCGGCGTTTTCGCGGCGATCTATCACCCGGTGGGGATCGCCATGGTGGTCCATGGCCGCGAGAAGACCGGAGTCCCGCTTGCGATCAACGGCATCTTCGGCAACATGGGCGTCGCATCGGCCGCGCTGCTCACCGGCTACCTGATCGACGTGATGGACTGGCGCGCGGCCTTCCTCCTGCCCGGAATATTCTCGGTGGCCGTCGGCATCGCCTATTGGCTGTTCGTCCATTCCGGCCGGCATGTCCGCGCCGCCGAGCAAGCCAGCGGTGCGGCGGCGAAGAAGGCGGCGGCAGGCACCCTGACCCTCGACCGGTCCACGCTGGTCCGCGTCTTTGCGATCATCTTCTTTTCGACCGCGGTCGGCGGCCTGATCTTCCAGAGCACGACCTTCGCGCTGCCCAAGGTTTTCGACGAGCGCCTCACCGATTTGGCCAGCACAGCAACCGCGGTCGGGTCCTATGCCTTCATCGTCTTCGCCGCCGCCGCTTTCGCGCAACTCGTCGTGGGCTACATGGTGGACCGCTATTCGGTTCGCATAGTCTTCGCCGTCGTTGCCGGTCTGCAAGCAACCTTCTTTGCGGTCATGGTGCAGCTCACGGGCGTTGCGGCCTTGCTGGTGTCGCTCGGTTTCATGCTGGTCGTTTTCGGCCAGATCCCAATCAACGACGTGCTGGTCGGCCGCATCACCCGCAGCGAATGGCGCAGCCGGGTGTATGCGTTGCGCTACATCGTGACCTTGTCCGTGGCGGCGACCGCCGTTCCGATGATCGCCGGCATTCACGCGACCTGGGGATTCGGCATGCTGTTCGTAGTGATGGCTTGCGCCGCAACGGTCATCTTCCTTGCCGTGTTGATGCTGCCGAACACGCGCGCGGTGACCGGCACCGCGCCCGCCGAGTGACCGGACAACCGCCCGTCACGTCGGACCGGTCAACCGGTCCAGCCGCAAGCGGTGGCGGGAATCGGTCAGGCGCATGACCCCGCCCAGCACCGCGGCCAGCACGCCGAGGCCGGTGCCACCGGCGATCAGGAAACTGATCATCAGTTGATACTTGACCGCATCGACCGGGTCGATGCCGGCTAGAATTTGCCCGGTCATCATGCCGGGCAGCGACACGATCCCCGCCGCCGCCATCGAATTGACGATCGGGATGAAAGCGTTGCGCAACGTGCTCCGGGTGATCGTGCGAAACGCCTCGTTCCGCGAATGGCCGAGCGCCAACCGCGTCTCGATCGCCACGCGTTCGCGGGCGGCGCTGCGGGTCAGCGTGTCGAGCCCCAAACTGACACCCGTCATCGCGTTGCCGAGGATCATGCCGAGCATCGGAATCGCGTAGCGCGGGTCGAACCACGGATCGGGCCGGACCTGCGTGGTCAGGGCAAAGATGGTCACGAGGAAGGACGCCATCAGCATGCTGGTCGTGCCGAGCCCATAGCCCCACCATCCGCTGAACCGGCGCTCCTGCCGGGCCAGCGCCTCGCGGCCAGCGAACAGCAGCATCAGAACCGCGGCCACCAAGGTCCAGACCGGCGACGCGGAGAGGAACAGCCAGCGCAAAATGTATCCGATCAACGTCAACTGGACCGCCATGCGCAGCCCGGCGAACAACAGCCGGTATTCGAGCTCGAGCCGAAACCCCAGCGACAGCAATGCATTGCTGAGCACCAGCGTCGCCGCCAACGCCACGTCGCCATAGCCGAGTGCGATAAAGTCCGCCGCCATCAGGCCCCCATCACGCTATAGCCACGCGGCCATTGTCGATTTGGAGCCGCGCCTGCGCCAACCGGTCGGCCTGGGCCGCGTCATGGGTGACCATGAGAATCCCGACGCCGCCCGCCAACTGCGCCTGCAGTTCGGATTCGACCGCCACGGTCGCGTCCGGGTCCAG
The DNA here is from genome assembly GCA_965228425.1 of Alphaproteobacteria bacterium. Lineage (GTDB taxonomy): Bacteria > Pseudomonadota > Alphaproteobacteria > UBA8366 > UBA8366 > JAJFJD01. The sequence continues at coordinate 5,015,798 of OZ245815.1, forward strand.
GCCGGAGGTCGGCTCGTCGAGCAGCAGCACGCGCGGCGATTGAACCAGCGCGCGGGCCAGGGCGAGGCGTTGGCGCTCGCCGGTCGATAGCCGGGTGATCGGCCAGTCGCCGCAACTCGTGGGCAGCAGGAAGCGCTCGATCAGTGGTCCGGCCTCCCGCCACGCGCGAAAATGCGGCGCGACCGTCTCGTCCCACCACCCGGCTTCCGCCGGCACATAGGTAACCTTGGCGCGCCAGTCGGGCGCCGGCATCGAATTGCGGGAGACGCCGTCCAGCAGGACCTCACCGTCCGCCGGGTCCAGGTCGGCGATCGCGCGCAACAACAGCGTCTTGCCGGCGCCGGACGGGCCGGTCACCGCGATACACTGTCCAGCGTCGAGATCGACATCGGCCGGGCCCAGCGTCAAACGCGCAAGGCCGCGGACCGTCAACACGGAGGCGGTCGGGTCGTCACGCCGCCTCCGGCACTTCGCGCACGAAATAAATCATGTCGAGCGGCGGCGGCGAAACCGGGGTCTGGCTCAGCATGTCGTGCACCTGGCCCCGGTGATGCGTCTGATGATTGAAATAATGCTGCAGGATGACGCCGTGCCGCGTTTCCTGCGGCTGGCCCGATGCATTGGCGTATGTCATCATCTCGTCCAACGTCGCTTCGGTTTGCGCATCGATGTAATCGATGATCGCCTCGTCCTGCGCCTCGCGCGCGCCACGCAGATCATTGAACGCCGTATACAGTTCGGTGTCCAGCGGATCGGCGATCAACTCCCCCACGCCGATGCGCGAAAGCCAAATGCGGTCGACCAGCAGCAAATGGTTCAGCGTATGATGGATCGAGCCGAAGAACGCCTGCCGCGGCGCGCGATACTCGGCTTCGTCCAATTGCGCGCAGGCGTCGTAGAGGCGCTTGTTGGTCCATTGGTTGTAGCGCGCGGCGCGCTGAAAATACGGCAGCAGCATATCCCGTCCTCCTCTGGTACGGAGGGAATGCTACCGCGCCGACTGCAACGATTAAATTGACGATGCTTCATCTATAGGTGAATTTTTTTCATATAATTTGATGGCTGGCCGCGAAACAAAGTATCACTTTGGCTAGTTCGTTGAAATTAATTCGAATGATCGTGAACCGATGACCGATACGCTGCCGTTGACCGCGCTGCGCGCCTTCGAGACTGCCGCCCGAACCGGCAGCGTGCGCCAGGCCGCCGATGCCCTGCACGTTACGCCGTCGGCGATCAGCCACCAGCTTCGCGCGCTGGAAGAGTCGTTCGGCGTGGCGCTGTTCCGCCGGGCGAACCGCCGGCTAATCCTGACCGAAGCGGGGCAGGTGCTATTGCCGGGTCTGACCGAGGGGTTCGAACGGCTCGGCGACGCCGTCGCGGCTCTGTCGGCCTTCCAGCGGCAAGGTGTCCTGACCGTGAGCATGCTGTCTACCTTTGCAGTCCGCTGGTTTATTCCGCGGCTTACCCGGTTTCAGAAACTGCACACGGATATCGAAGTGCGCGTTTCGACGACCATGCGGACAGTGGATTTCGACCGCGAGGGGATCGATGCGGCGATCCGCCATGGTCATGGCGATTGGCCGGACCTGCGCAGCGACCGCCTGATCGACGACGACATTGTGCCGGTCTGCGCGCCGGACCTTGCGGCGGGTTATCCGCCGCTTGCCACGCCCAACGACCTGGAGCGGCACACGCTGCTGACGTCGGACGCCCGCCCTGAAGATTGGGAGATTTGGCTCACCGGTATCGGTCGCGCCGACCTGCAGCCCGCACGGCGGATCGCCTTCGACGCCACGCATTTCGCGCTGGACGCGGCACTCGGCGGCGCAGGAGTCGCCATCGCCGCGCGCGAACTGGTGGCGGACGACCTGCAGCAGGGCCGGCTGATCATGCCCTTCGATCAGCACCACCGTCATACGGCGGGCTATTATCTCGTTTGCCCCGCCGACCGCGCGGACGACCCGACGATGGCGACGCTGCGGCGCTGGTTGCTCGACGAGGCCGACCGGCCCGCGACCTGACGGTCACACCCGCGCGAAACAATCCGGACGGTGCGGAAAAATTCTTGCATCCCTCGCTTGAAATGCGTACCACAGCGGTCCAGTTTAATACCGAACTAATTTAGTCCGATATTAAAGCCGCTCGCCGACCACGGCGGGCGCCAATCCGGGGAGTTCTTCCTTTGATCCGATTGAGCCGGATGACCGATTACGGTGTGGTCGTCATGTCCCAACTGCACCAGCAGGCAGGCATGATGACGGCGCCGGAGTTGACGCAAGCGACCGGCCTGCCGGCGCCGACCGTCAGCAAGCTCCTGAAGCAGCTCGCCAAGGCCGGCCTGCTCGACTCGCATCGCGGGGTAAACGGCGGCTATACGCTGACCCGCGCGCTGGAAGACGTGACCGCGATGGAGATCATCGAAGCCCTCGACGGGCCGGTCGCCCTGACCGCCTGCGTCGAAGGCGCCGACGACGCCTGCAACGTGGAATCGCTCTGCCCGATGAAGGGGGGATGGGACAAGGTGAACGCCGCCGTCCGCAACGCGCTGTGCGAGGTCACCCTGGCCGACCTTTGTCCGACCCAACAGTATCCGGCACTAGAAACGTTACAAAAGAAGACCGCAACGCGGGGGAGAGCCTAAATGGCCGCGACAGCCAAGACGATCGAACAGGTCAAGTCCGTCGGCGACAAGTACAAGTACGGCTTCGTCACCGACATCGATCTCGACTACGCGCCGAAAGGCCTCAACGAAGACATCATCCGTTTCATCTCGGCGAAGAAAGAAGAGCCCGATTGGCTGCTCGAATGGCGTCTGAAGGCCTATGCGCACTGGCTCGAAATGCCCGAACCCGAGTGGGCCAAGGTCGACTTCCCGCCGATCGATTATCAAGACGCTTATTACTATGCCGCGCCGAAATCCGACGACGACAAGCCGAAGTCGCTCGACGAGGTCGACCCCAAACTGCTGGAGACCTACGAGAAGCTCGGCATTCCCCTGCATGAACAAGAGGTCCTGGCCGGCGTCGCGGTCGATGCGGTGTTCGACAGCGTCTCGGTGGCCACCACGTACAAAGGAAAGCTGGAGGAGCAGGGCATCATCTTCTGCTCGATCTCCGAGGCGGTGAAAGACCACCCCGAGCTGGTGAAGAAGTATCTCGGCTCGGTCGTGCCCTATGGCGACAACAAGCATGCCTGTCTGAATTCCGCCGCCTTCACCGACGGCTCCTTCGTCTATATCCCGAAGGGCGTGCGCTGCCCGATGGAGTTGAGCACCTACTTCCGCATCAACGCAGAGAATACCGGCCAGTTCGAGCGCACCCTCATCATCGCCGACGAAGGCTCCTACGTGAGCTACCTGGAAGGCTGCACCGCGCCGATGCGCGACGAGAACCAGCTTCATGCGGCGGTGGTCGAATTGATCACGCTGGACGACGCGGAGATCAAATACTCAACGGTGCAGAACTGGTATCCCGGCGACGAGAACGGCAAGGGCGGAATCTATAACTTCGTGACCAAGCGGGGCGCCTGCCGCGGCCGCAACTCGAAGATTTCCTGGACCCAGGTGGAGACCGGCTCGGCGATCACCTGGAAATACCCGAGCTGCATCCTGGAAGGCGACAACTCGGTCGGCGAGTTCTATTCAGTCGCGATCACCAACAACATGCAGCAGGCCGACACCGGCACGAAGATGATCCATCTCGGCAAGAACACCAGTTCGACGATCATCGCCAAAGGCATCGCCGCCGGGCGGTCCGACAGCACCTACCGCGGGCAGGTGAAGATCATGCCGAAGGCGGAAGGCGCCCGGAACTTCACGCAGTGCGACAGCCTGCTCATCGGCGACCAGTGCGGCGCGCATACGGTGCCCTATATCGAATCGCGCAACCCGTCGGCCCGGGTCGAGCACGAAGCGACCACATCCAAGATCAGCGACGACCAGATGTTCTACTGCCAGCAGCGCGGCCTTTCGGACGAAGAGGCGGTCGCCCTGATCGTCAACGGCTTCTGCCGCGAGGTCCTGCAGCAGTTGCCGATGGAATTCGCGGTCGAAGCCCAGAAACTGGTCGGCATCAGCCTCGAAGGCAGCGTCGGATAGCGACGATGATTTGGTTCAACGCAGTACACGAAAACAGCCGGCGGATCCGGGCCGGCAGCACGAACGCACAGGGAACGTAAGATGCTCGAAATCCGCAACCTCCACGCCACGGTCCACGGCAAGGAAATCATCAAGGGACTCGACCTCACGATCGGCGCAGGTGAAATACACGCCATCATGGGGCCGAACGGCACGGGCAAAAGCACACTGTCCTATGTCCTGACCGGACGCGACGGCTACGAGGTGACCGAGGGCGAAGTCATCTACCAGGGCGAAAACCTGCTCGATCTGGAAATCGACGAGCGCGCCTGCCGTGGCATCTTCCTGGCCTTTCAGTATCCGGTGGAAATCCCCGGCGTCGCCGGCACGACATTTTTGAAGACGGCGCTCAACGCGGTGCGCAAATTCCGCGGCGAAGACGATCTGGACGCCATGCAATTCCTGAAACACGTGCGCGAGAAGGCCAAGACCCTCGGCGTCAGCGACGAGATGCTACGCCGTCCGCTCAATGTCGGATTTTCCGGCGGCGAGAAGAAGCGCAATGAAGCGCTGCAGTTGGCGGTCCTCGAACCCGCGCTCGCCATCCTCGACGAAACCGACTCCGGCCTCGACATCGACGCCTTGAAGGTCGTTGCCGACGCCGTCAACGGGATGCGCGATCCGGCGCGCAGCATGCTGATCATTACGCATTACCAGCGGCTGCTGAACTATATCGAGCCCGACCATGTGCATGTGCTGGTCAATGGGCGGATCGCCAAGTCCGGCGGCAAGGAACTGGCCGAGCAGCTCGAGGAGAACGGCTATGCCGAATTCCTCGACGCCGAAGCGGCTTGAGGACGGCGGAGCGCTCCCGATGGCAGCACGAAAAGAAACACCCCTCGCCTTCGCCGACGCCTTTGCGGCGCTGGAAGCCAGCCTGCCCGGCAAGTCCGTGCCCTGGCTGAGCCGGCTGCGGGCGGAAAGCTGGGACCGCTATGCGGCGCTCGGCCTGCCGACCGTGCGGGACGAATCATGGAAATTCACCAACCTGAATGCCTTGCGGCGCGCCGGCGTCGTCTCGACGCCGGATAGCGTTCCGGCACTCGACACCGTGCCCCTGGGTGCGGCGCTGTCGATCGACGCGCATCTGGCAGTGCTCGTGAACGGCGTGTTCCGCGCCGATCTGTCATCCCTGCCCGGCGAAGAGACTGGGCTTGCGGTGACGGGTTTCGCAGCCGCTGTTGAAGAAGACCCCGGTACGCTGGAAGGATCGCTCGGCAAACTCGCCGACGGCGACGCCCTGCCGATGGCCGCGCTGAACACGGCGCTGGCCGCCGACGGTTTGGTGATCCACCTGGAGAAAAGCGCGGAGATCGAGAAGCCGCTGCATATCCTATCGATCGGCATTGCCGGCGAGACGCCGGTGATGTTCCAACCGCGCGTGTTGGTGGTCGCGGCAGAAAACAGCAGCGCCTGTATCCTGGAAAGCCATGTGGGTGCGGGCGACGGCGTCTATTTCAGCAACACAGTGACCGAACTGGACATCGCGCCGCATGCGCGGGTGCGGCATTACAAGCTGCAGAACGAGCATCCCGCCGCCTTCCATATCGCGGCCGCGGCGGTATCGCTGGCCGACGGCGCGGCATATGAGAGTTTCGTGCTGCAGGTCGGCGGCCGCATCGCGCGCAACGAAATCCAAATTCACATCGGCGGCGAGCGTGCCGAGTGCACGATGAACGGCGCCTATCTGCTGCGCGGCAAACAGCACGCGGACAGCACGACCTTTGTCGATCACGCCGTGCCGAACAGCGCGTCGCGCGAATTCTATAAGGGCGTCATCGACGACGAGGCGCGCGGCGTCTTCCAAGGCAAAATTCTGGTGCGCAAGGATGCGCAGAAAACCGACGGCCAGCAATTGAACAAGGCCTTGCTGTTGTCCCGCAGCGCGGAGATCGACAGCAAGCCGGAACTCGAAATCTACGCCGACGACGTCATCTGCAGCCATGGCGCCACCGCGGGCGAGTTGGACAGCGAAGCACTGTTCTACCTGCGCAGCCGCGGCATCGACGAAGCGACCGCGCGCGGCCTGCTGATCGAGGCCTTTGTCGGCGAAGCGGTCGAGCAGATCGACCATACCGCCGCGCAGGAAGCCTTCCAAAAGGTCGTCGACGGCTGGCTACACGACGGCGCGCTGACACGCGCAAACGATGGGGAAAGCGCATGACCACCAACGCTGCGGCAAAGACGGACGGTCCCGGCCTGACGTCCGAATTGGATATCAAGAGGATCCGGGCGGATTTCCCGGCCATGTCCGTGGAAGTCCACGGCAAGCCGCTGGTGTTTCTCGACAGCGGCGCGTCGGCGCAGAAACCGCACGCGGTCATCGACACCATGCGCCGCGTTTATGAAAGCGAATACGCCAACGTCCATCGGGGCGCCTATTACCTGAGCGAGCGGTCGACCGCGCTCTACGAAGGTGCGCGCGACACGCTGCGCGACTTCCTGAATGCGCGCGACCGCAAGGAAATCATCTTCACGCGCAACGCGACGGAGGCGATCAACCTGGTTGCCTTCGCCTGGGGCCGCAGCATGCTGAAGCCCGGCGACGAGATCATCATTTCCGAGATGGAGCATCACTCCAACATCGTGCCGTGGCAGATGCTGCGCGACGAAAAGGACCTGGTCCTCAAGGTCGCGCCGGTCAGCGACGACGGCGAATTCCTCATGGATGCCTTCAAGTCATTGCTGACCGACCGCACCAAGCTGGTCGCGATCACCCATACCTCGAACGTGCTGGGCACGATCACACCCGCCAAGGAGATCGCGCGGCTGGCCCATGACGCGGGCGCCAAGGTACTGTTCGACGGCGCGCAAGCCGCGGTTCACATGCCGGTCGACGTGCAGGATATCGATTGCGACTTCTATGCGATCACCGGCCACAAGCTGTATGGCCCATCGGGCATCGGCGTGCTGTACGGCAAGGAAGACCTGCTCGACGCCATGCCGCCGTTCATGGGCGGCGGCGACATGATCAGTTCGGTGTCCTTCGAGAAATCGACCTGGGCGCCGCTGCCGGCGAAATTCGAAGCCGGCACCCCGGCCATCGTCCAGGCCATCGGCTTGGCCGCCGCGGTCGACTATGTCACCGGCATCGGGTTCGACGCCATCGCGGCGCACGAGCATGACCTGCTGAACTACACGACGCAGAAGCTGGCCTCGATCGAGGACCTCCGGCTGATCGGCACCGCGCCGAACAAGGCGGCGGTGGTGTCTTTCGAACTGGGCAAGATCCACGCCCATGACGTCAGCACGATCGTCGACCGCGCCGGGGTCGCGATCCGCGCCGGGCATCATTGCGCGGAACCGTTGATGGACCGGATGGGCGTCCCCGCCACGGCGCGCGCGTCCTTCGGCCTGTATAATACGCGGGAAGACGCCGACATCTTGGTCGAGGCGCTCGAAACCGTGCAGGAGATTTTCGGCTGATGCTTGACGAGTTACGCGAACTGTATCAAGAGGTCATCCTCGACCACGGCAAGCAGCCGCGGAACTTCCGCCGGCCCGACAGCCCGACCAACGAAGCGGCGGGCCGCAACCCGCTGTGCGGCGACCAGCTCGTCATCTATCTCAGCCTGAGCGACGACGGCAAAATCGAAGACGCCGCCTTCGTCGGCAAGGGCTGCGCGATCTCGATGGCCTCGGCGTCGATGATGACCGAGATCGTCAAGGGCAAGACCGTCGCGGACGCCAAGAAGCTGTTCGAGAATTTCCATCATATGTGCACCGACGACGACGCCGAAGGGTTCGACGGCGATGACGACGAGGACGTGGAACGCCTGCAGGTCCTGTCCGGTGTGCGGCAGTTTCCGGTGCGGGTGAAATGCGCGACGCTGCCCTGGCACACTCTCGCCGCCGCGATCGACGGGGTCGAGGAAATCAGCACGGAGACGGATTCGTGAGCGGCGACCCCACCAAAGGCAGCGACGGCCTGAGCCTTCAGGACTTCATGCCGGCGGGCGCCGGGGATACGGTCGCCCATGCCGGCAAACCGCTCGATCCCGGCACCCCGGTGGCGGACAAGGAAACCGTGATCGAGGCAATGAAAACGGTTCACGACCCCGAAATTCCAGTAAATATTTACGATCTTGGTCTCATATATGCGCTAGATATCGCCGAGGACGGGTCGGCCCAGGTCCAAATGACGCTGACCGCCCCGGCCTGTCCGGTGGCCGGCCAGATGCCGATCGACGTGGCCAACGCGGTCGCCGGCGTCGACGGGATCGGCGAAGTGACGGTAGAACTGGTCTGGGAGCCGGCCTGGACCAAGGATAGGATGTCGGAAGAAGCGCGACTTGCGCTCGACATGTGGTAAAATCACCCTATATCAACGGGTAAGCAGCAGAGATAGAGCCATGCCAGCAGCAATGATGACCCTGACCGACGCGGCCGCGGACCGCGTAAAACACCTGATGTCCCAGACCGATAGGCCGCTTGTCGGGTTGCGCGTCGGCGTGAAGGCGCAGGGTTGTTCCGGCATGAGCTATTACGTGGAATACGCCGAAGAGCAGAAGAAGTTCGAGGAAGTCGTCGAGGACAAGGGGGTGACCATCCTGATCGACCCGGCGGCGACCATGTTCCTGATCGGCTCGGAAATGGACTATCAGGAAGACAAGCTGCAGTCCGGGTTCGTGTTCAACAATCCGAACGAGAAGGGCCGCTGCGGCTGCGGCGAATCCTTCCACATCTAATCTGTATCGGCCGTCCCCATGCCGGCCTACCCCCTCAAGAAACCGAAACTGTGGCTGTCCTGGAGCAGCGGCAAGGATAGCGCCTGGGCGCTGCATGCCTTACGCCAACGGGGCGACTATGAGATCGCCGGGCTGCTGACCACGATCAACGAGACCGCGTCGCGGGTCGCCATGCACGCGGTGCGCGAGACGCTGCTGGACCGGCAAGCCGAGGCCGCCGGACTGCCGTTGGTCAAGGTGCCGATCCCGCATCCCTGTCCGAACGAGGCCTATGAAGAGGCGATGCGCCGCGCCATGAATCGCGCCAAGCGCGACGGCGTCGTGGCGATGGCCTTCGGCGACCTGTTCCTGGAGGACGTGCGGCAATACCGCATCGACAAGCTGGCGCCGACCGGCATCGACCCGGTGTTCCCGGTGTGGGGGTTGGAGACCGCCGCCCTGGCGCAGGAGATGGTGGCAAGCGGCTTGCGCGCCCACATCACCTGCGTCGACCCGAACCAACTCGACCCCGGTTTCGCGGGGCGTACCTTCGACGCGGATTTCATCGCCGACCTGCCCGACGGGGTCGACCCCTGCGGCGAAAACGGCGAATTCCACAGCTTCGCCCACAAGGGCCCGATGTTCGACACGCCGGTCGCAATCACCCCCGGCGAGGTGGTCGAGCGCGACGGCTTCGTGTTTGCGGATTTGTTGTTGGGCTAAGCGCCCTCAATCGATCCGGTATTTCTTCACCATGTCCCAATCGAGCTGGATATCGAAGCCGGGGCCGGTTGGCACCGCAATCTCGCCGTCTTCGACCGGCGGGCGATTGGCGAACATCCCATCCCAGATGGGGTCACGGTCCGGATCGGCGAAGCATTCCACATAGGTGCCGTGCGGCACGCCCGACAGCATGTGCAGCGCGATCTGGCCTTCCTCGTGATGCGCCATCTTTACATTGTTGACCGCGCACATCCCGGCCACGCGTCGCCATTCGGTCGGCCCGCCCGATTCCGACGCGTCGAGATTGCAGAAATCGATGGCCACCGCCTCGATCATCCGCCGGACGCCATGGCCGGTGATCTCGCTCTGCCCGGCGGTCACCGGGATCGACGCGGCGCGCCGCACGGCGGCATTGCCCGCCACATCGTCATACCAGTGGACCGGCTCCTCGAACCACAGGATGTCGAGCGGCTCGATCATCCGGGCGAAGCGCACCGCGTCGTCGATGTCCCAGCCGCGGTTGGCGTCGACGGCGAGCAGGAAGTCCGGCCCGGCGCCGTCGCGCGCCGCCGCGACCCGTTCGAAATCCTTCTCGGGCGTCAGGCCCCCGACCTTGAACTTGCAGCCCGCCATGCCGCGATCCTTCAGCATCTCCATCTCGCGGCGGTAGTCGTCCAGCGTCACATCGTCCTCGTAATACCCGCCGATGGAGATGATCGGCATCCGGTCGCGGCAGCCGCCGAACAGCTTGGCGACGCTGACCCCCTGCGCCTTGCCGGCGATATCCCACAGCGCGGTGTCGACACAGGCGATTGCTTCCATCGCCACCTTCCGGTCGCGGACGGTATGCGCGATGGGGAACATCTTGGCCCAGTGCCGTTCGATCGCCGCCGCCTCCTCGCCGAGGACCAGCGGCGCCAACTCGTCCTGGATGATCTTGCAGATTTCCGGCCCATGGTTGCGGTTGTCGCCGTTGTAGACCTCGCTGACGACGCCGTCGTCGGTGTACAGCTTGGTGATCACCGTGCAACGGGATGGGACCGAATACTTGCTGCCGCCGAACACCCGTTTCAGCGGAATTCGAATCGGAATGGTCTCAATTTTCTCGATGCGCATGATGCCCCTTCCGCGAGCCGGCGGCGGTTTTACGGTTCCTTAATCCGGAAATTATACGCAAGGTGGGCATTCAACAGGAATCGCCGCGATGAAACAGTTGAAAAAACACCATTTCTTACGCCTTTTCCGGGTAACCATCCTAACTGCCATCGTCGCCGCGCCGGGAATGGCGCACGCGCAGGCGCAGCCGGAGATCCATACCGGCTTCCAGAAGAAGGAGGCGGTCCGCGCCAAGTCCTTCATGATCTCGGCGGCCAACCCGCATGCGAGCCGCGCCGGCTATGCAATCCTGGAGCGCGGCGGGTCCGCGGCGGATGCGGCGATCGCGGCGGCGTTGATGCTGACCCTGGTCGAACCGCAGGCGTCGGGCATCGGCGGCGGCGGCTACATGCTGCACTGGTCGCAGACCACGAAAACGCTCGATGCCTATGACGCGGCGGTGGTCGCCCCGAAAGCGGTGAAGCCCGATCATTTCCTGGACAGCGGCGGCGACCCGGTGAAGCGCAGCACGGCCGGCTTCGGCGGCCGCACCGTCGGCGTGCCGGGCCAGCTCCGCCTGTTCGCGGAAATCCATGCGAAACACGGCAAACTGCCGTGGAAGGACCTGTTCCAACCGACGATCGACCTCGCCGAGAAAGGCTTCGCGGTCTCGCCCCGCCTGCATAAGCAGACGCACGGCAAACGCAAGAAATTCACCGACCCAACGGCGACGTCGTATTTCCTGGATGCGGACGGCGAAGCCTGGCCCGTCGGCCACATCCTGGTCAACACGCCGCTGGCGGACACCCTTCGCCAGGTCGCCGAGCGCGGCGTCGACGCCTTCTATACCGGCCCGATCGCGCAGGACATCGCCAACGCGGTGACCAAGGCCAGCGAATACCCGTCCCCGATGACGGCGGAAGAGATCGCGGCCTACCAAATCAAGCCGCATGCGCCGGTCTGCACCATCTATCGGCAGCACCGCGTGTGCGGCGTCGGCCCGTCGACCACCGGCGGCCTGACCGTCGCGATGACGCTGCGCCTGCTGGAGCCGTTCGACATGGCCGGGCTCGGCCCTAATTCACCGGACGCCATCCATCTTTTCCTGGAGGCGTCGAAGCTCGCCTATGCGGACCGGTCGCAGTATATCGGCGATCCGGATTTCGTCCCGGTCCCGATCGCAGGTCTGCTGGACCACGCCTATCTGGCCGAGCGTGCGAAGAAAATCGATCCGGCCGAGTCGATGGGACGGCCGCAACCGGGACTGCCGCCGATGCGGAAGGCGTGGCGCCTCGCCCCCGACGACACGCCGGAATCGCCGTCGACCACGCATCTCACCGCCGTCGACAAGGACGGTAACGCAGTGTCCTTCACCACCACGATCGGACGCGGGTTCGGCGCGGGCATCATGACGCGCGGTTTCCTGCTGAACGATCAGTTGCTGGCGTTTTCCTTCCGGCCGACCAAGAACGGCGACCCGGTCGCCAACGCCCCGGCGGGCGGCAAGCGGCCACGCTCCTCGATGTCGCCGACGATCGTCTTCCGGCCGGACGGCCGGGTGCGGCTTGTCGTCGGCTCGCCCGGCGGAACGCGCATCATCGGCTACGTGACGAAGACCATCGTCGCCGTGCTCGACTGGCAGATGGACATCCAGTCGGCGATCTCGCTGCCGCATTTCGCGGCCCGCACCCGCCGCGCCGAATTGGAAAAGGACACTCTGGCGACCCGTTTCGTCGACGCCCTGGAGGACAAAGACCATTCGGTGAAAGTCCGCCACCTGACCAGCGGCCTGCACGGAATCGAAATCCTACCCGACGGCACCCTCGTCGGCGGCGCCGACCCGCGCCGCGAGGGCATCGCGTTAGGCGGTTAATCGAAGGGCTCGAAATTAAAGAAGTCTTAAGACCACAAACACTAATAGATAATGGAGCATCCCGTTACAGGCGGGCCAATGCTTCGTTCCAGCGAGACAGTCAAGCCGCAGCCAAATCGCATCCGGGTCCTTAAAGACATTGTTCGCACAAGTCAGCACTGATCTTGTTAACACATCTGTCGACAATCGGACCCGAGGGTCGCAGTTGTCTTTCCTGCCAGCGGTGATCGCTGCCGCAATCGCCGCGGTCGGATACTTCACGATGGCGCTCTGGATTCTCCGATCCGGACATCTTCACGAAGACGCCTATATCTTGCTCACATACGTGCAGAATCTCGCGCAAGGGCACGGCATCGCCTATTTTCCGGGTGGTAACCCCGCCGAAGGCGCAACTGATTTTCTGTGGATGGCAACGCTGGCTTTGTTCCAATGGGTCGGCGTCGACGGTGCCATTGCCGCCGCAGTTCTTAACGCCATCGGGATTGGAATTATCGCCTACGTGGCGCTAAAAGGATTGTCGGGGGCCAAGCCCGAACCGACGGCGGTAGTTTTCACGGCCTGCGCTATCGGTCTGCTTCTCCTTTCGCCGATTGCCGCCGCCAGCCTTGCTGGTTTCAGCACTGCCTTCTTCGCGGCTATCGTCGTGATAACTTTCGCCATTTTTGTCGACGAGAAATCGAGATGGCAATTTGCCATACCTTGGCTCGCACTTTTCCTCGGCCTCGTCCGACCAGAGGGGATTCTTATCGGTGGCGCATATGCGCTGCTGGTCCTGCACGACGTCTGGCGCAGTCGAAATCAAGGTCGGTACATTGTTCATCTGGCGCTTACTGCGATCGTCGGCGCATCTTATTTTTTCTGGCGCTATGAGTATTTCGGCTACGTGCTGCCATTGCCGCTCTATGTGAAGAGTCATGGTGGAGGCGTGCATCTGGGCTTGCATAGCGGGCTGATCGCCAATTACCTGTGGTTCCTCTTGAATATCGTTCTGGTAGGCATTGTCGCAATCGCGACTCTTCGCGACAAGGCTCGGCGCTATAGGTTTTTCCTGGGTTTTTCACCACTTCTGCTGTTGCTCGTGAGCCTTTCGATGGCGCAACAGACACAAAATGTGGCCTATCGTTTCCAGGGACCGATTACCGCCACGCTATTTGTAGTCGCGCTCATGTACCTTGGCCCATGGCTGACATCGGTGCGACGGCTGATCCTCACGGCGCTAATTCTGCTGGGTGTAGCCCTGCCATTCAAATTACAGCATTCAGCAGTATTGAATGAAATGCGCCGATGGGACTACATAAATTATTTCCCGTATCGCCTTAATGCATTGCTCGATGAGCACACAACGATCGCGCTTACGGAAGCCGGCCGGATGGGATACGGGATTAAAGGCAGGAAATTTGACCTGGTCGGCCTAAACACGCCCGACACCGCCATCAATCAGCTCGATTTGAGCTACTTAAACCATCTCGTTCCTGACCTGATTTTTGTGCACACCGGCTACACTCTCGAGCCCTGGCCACCAACGAGCAACCGGTTCTTCAACGTCACGATCGATGAAATCGAATCCCGAATCAGGGTCGAGCCCGACTGGCGCAAAGTTGATAATCCAGTCCGCCGGGCACCTTTGGTGACCTACGAATTTTTGCGCCAGCACAGCGATACCTACCGAATCATCGTGGTCTATTTCGCGTCACGCTATTGGCATCTCTATGCCATTAGGAAAGACGGTCGGATCGCCTATGATGATTTCGTCGAGGCCCTTTCGGATAGCTTCGCTCCCGAAAACCGACTTTCGTATTGGGAAATGCAGCGACTGCGCCGAACACAGGGCAACTAGACTGAATCGGGTTTTTCCTCGGTTTGGTTCGGCCCATCCGCGAGTTCGATCGCCCTCTACCGCCGCAGCGTCAGCAGCTGGTACGGCACCCAATCCCGCACCGGCGATAGCTCGGGCTGGATCAGGCAGCGTCCCTTACTGTCCGGGCCGCGCACCACCTTGCCGGCCACCGCGCAGATCGTGCGGCTGCAGAATTTGTTGCGCAGCGGGCGGCCGTCCGGCCATTTTTCCGCGATCCGAACCTCGCGTCCCACCTTGCAGACCTTGTGCGCGGCCGCCGGCGCCTTCGGTGCGGCAGAAACCTTGTCGCAGTTGGTCACGCACACCCGTTCCTTGCGGATCTTGCCGCCACAGCGTTTGAAACATGTGTCGTCGAGGCTGCGGCACCGGGAATAGTCGCGTCGGCAGTCTCGGATGCGGTTCTGGCATGAATTCAAAGTGTTGCTGTAGCTGAGATCGCAGCGGGGCGCCCGGTTCCGCGCGCAATAGGACCGCGCCGCACTGGTCTCCCGCTTGCAATCGCGGAACTGCCGCTTACGGTCCAGTTCGCAGCGGTCGGTTTCGGCGTTCTGGTTACTTTCACATTGCAGCCGCGTCGCATTGATTGAGACACCGCTGCCCCGACACCGTGGCCGGTGGGGTACGAAAGGTCTTGGTCTTGTAGCGCGGCTCGCCGTCGATCGCGGCGCAACCGCTCACCAGTAGCGCGACCGCCGCGACAAAAACGGAAACAACGGCAGTTCTTACGACCGAGCTCGACGTCATCCGGCCCCCCAAGAGTTTCTGTCAGCGCGCACACGAAATTCGCGCCGCCCCCCTGGGTATCACCGTGCCCTTACCGCATGTCGCAATGCAAAGTGGCAGGTTCGGGTCAATTGCACGCCCGTGATTCCGACCCAAATCGGAGCAACCGTTCGGACCTTAGATCACCTCGTTTTTACGCAACGCCTCAATCCCGGCATCGTCATACCCGAGCGATTTCAGCACCTCTTCGTTGTATTCGCCATACTCCGGCGACGGCATCCGGGCGCTTTTCTCATGCCCCTGGATATTGATCGCATTGCCGTTGATCTGGACATCGCCCTTTTCCGGATGATGGGTCGTCCAGGTGACGCCGAGATGCTTGACCTGTTCGTCCTCGAGCATCTTGTCGATGGAATACTGCGGTCCGCACGGCACGCCGATCTCATTCAGTTTTTCGACCAGCTCCGCCGTCGTGAAACGCCGCGTCACGTCGGAGACGGCGGCGTTGACCTTGTCTCGATTTGTATAGCGGAGGTTGTTGTCGGCGAACTCGGGCACTTGCAACAATTCCTCGCAGTCGAGCGCCTTGCAGAGGCGCGCAAAAGTATGATCGCCCCCCGCCGCCAGATTGACGTGGCCGTCCTTGGTCGGAAACAGGCTCGTCGGCACATTGATGGGATGGTCGTTGCCGACCGGCCCCGGCAGATCCTCCTCCATGGTCCAGCGGGCCACTTGATAGTCGAGCATGCCGATCATCGCTTCCAGCAACGACGTGTGGACCCAGCGTCCCTTGCCGGTGCGATGGCGTTCATGCAGCGCGCTCAGCACGCCGATGGCGAGATACATGCCCGCCGTCAGATCGCAGATCGGGATGCCGACCCGTAACGGCCCGCGCCCCGGCTCGCCGGTAATCGACATCAAGCCGCCCATCCCCTGGGCGATCTGGTCGACGCCCGGCCGTGGCGCATAGGGACCGGTCTGGCCGAAGCCGGAAATGCTGCCGTAGATGATCCGGGGGTTCACCTTGCTGCAGTCGTCGTAGTTGATGCCGAGGCGGTTCTTCACGTCGGCGCGGAAATTCTCGATGATGATGTCCGCCTTCGCCACCATCTTCATGAAGATCTCGTGCCCTTCCTCTTTCTTGAGGTTCAGGGTCACGCTGCGTTTATTGCGGTGAAGATTGAAGAAGTCCGGCTGCAGCCGCTGATAGTTCTGCCCCTTGATACGCGGGTCCGCCTTGGAGGTGGCCTCGACCTTGATGACATGGGCACCCCAATCCGCGAGCATGCGCACGCAGGTCGGCCCGGCGCGGGCGCGGGTCAGGTCCAGGACCACGAGGTCCGACATCGGCAGGTCGTTTCCCGCCGCCGCTGCGTCCAAGGGGTTTGCCATCGGTATCCTCCCAATTCTGTCGATTTGATTCTTGGTTTGCGCGGACAGCGCTGCCGCGAGAGTGTCAGGCGGCGACTCTGCTGCCGCCTCAATCCATATTGTAAGCTGAATGGAGCGGGCGAAGGGAATCGAACCCTCGTCGTAAGCTTGGGAAGCTTCTGCTCTACCATTGAGCTACGCCCGCCCGCTGCCCCGACCCTACGAATTCGCCCGGCCGAGTTCAAGCGTTGCGGCGCGTTCTATTGCAGCGGCCACGGCAAGTCGACCACGGTTTGAAGCAAGCCGTGCGGGTACTGCAGCACCAGGAAATGCGAGAGCGTTCCGAGAAACAAAATGAACGCGACCGCACCAACGGCGCAGGCGACATGGGACACGCCGGCGCGATGCCGCATGAAGGCATAGATGAAGGTAGCGATCCCCAGCACGAAGCCGATCAACGCGGACGCCGCCAGCATGGCGAGCAGCCATCCGAGATAATAGACGTTGCTGCCGGTAGGCCTTTCCCCAGCGGCCCCTTCCCATCGGGAGTCATAGAGCGCGCTGTGCGGCGCCCCGCCGGCGAGAATACGGAAGCCGACCGGCGCGAGGAAACACAAGGTCAGCGCCGAGACCAGCTTGGGGTAGAGCGCCGTCGCCGGATCGTGCTGAAAGGAATCGATCAGAACGTACACGGTCAAGGCGACCAATACTCCATAGAACATGGTCTGCGGCCCCCGATGCGTGGCGGCATGAGGCCCGGTCTCGGACAGGTCCGGCGGCGCCGGCTTGAACCGGATCGCGGCAAGCACGGCGATGACCGTGAGGATCAGCAGCACGATGACGATCGGCCGCTCCAGAAAGGACAAACCGTAGATGCTGACCGTTTCGTTGACCGAACTCTCCACCTTACCGGCCAGGACGAAGCCGATCAGCAGCGCCGGGCGCGGCCACCCGAACCGCTTCATGTAGACGGCGAGCGTGCCGAGCGCCATCAACGCGAGCAAATCCCCCCAATCGCGGGTCGCTTGAAACGCGGCAAAGAAGATCAGCCCCAGCATGAACGGCGCCATCAACGCGTAACGGATCGTCGTCAGCTTGGCGATCTGCGGCGCCAGGATCAGGCAGCTGCCCGCGCCCACGATATTCGCCAATGCGATCGACCAGATCATCACGTAGACCAGGTCGAGATGCTGCGACACCATTTCGAAGCCGGGCTCGACGCCGACGAGAATGAACCCGCCGAGCAGGATGGCCATGCTGCCGGAACCCGGAATGCCGAACAGGATCGTCGGGATCAGGGCGCCGCCTTCCTTGGCGTTGTTCGCGGATTCCGGCGCGATGACGCCGCGCACGTCGCCGGTGCCATACCGTTCGCGGTCGCGTGTGGTCTGGATCGCGTGGCTGTATGCGATCCAATCGATCACCGTGCCGCCGAGGCCCGGCAGCGCGCCGACGAGACATCCGATGACCGCGCAGCGCAGCGACAGAAACCAGTTGGCGACGAAATCACGGATGCCCCGGAACCAGCCGGCCCCGAGCGTCCCGGTCTCCGAGATCGTCTTGCCCCGCCGCAGCAGGTCGATGATCTCGGGCACCGCGAACATCGCCAGCCCCATGATCACGATCGGGACCGGGTCGAGGAGATATTCCGTGTCGAACGCCAGCCGGATCTCGCCGGTACCGGGGGCCGACCCGATCGCACCGATCATCAGGCCAAGACCGCAGGCGGCCATGCCCTTCATTGCGCTGACCCCGGTCAGCGTGCCGACCATGGCGAGCGCCAGCACGACCAGCATGAGCTGTTCGCTCAATCCCATCTTCATGATGATCGGCTCGGCGTAGAAGATCGTGACGGAAAGAACCAGTGCGCCGAACAGGCCGCCGAACATGGACGAGGTGAAGGCCGCGCCCAACGCCCGGGTTGCCTCGCCCCGCCGCGACATCGGGAAGCCGTCCATGACCGTCGCCTGCGACCCGGACGTCCCCGGTATCCCCATCAGCACCGACGGGAAGGTATCGGATGTGGCGGTGACCGATTGCAGCCCGATCATCATCGCGATCGCGAGCGACGGTTCCATCCCAAAGACGAAGGGCAGCACCAACGCCAACCCAGCGGTGCCGCCCAACCCCGGCAGGATACCGACGGCGAGACCGAGCAGAACGCCCAATGCCAGAAACGCCAGATGCGTCGGACTGAGCAGCGTCGCCAGGGCGCTGAGGACGGCATCTTCCATCGGGAACCCTTACCGCGGCGTGCTGGGGCTTACTGCTTTTTCTTCAGCGTCGTCTTGATCCAATTGTCCATCCAGGACTTGGCATCGGGTTTCACGTCGACCGCGTTACGGATAATGGCATCGCCGCCATCGCCGAAGGATTGCGGATAAGCGCCCATTTCCCGCTCGGCCAGTTTCAGCAGTTCGGGATCCTCGAGCGCCTTTTTCGCCGCGGTAATCCAAGCCGCCCGAATTTCGTCGGACGTGCCGTTGGGCAGCATGATTCCCTTCGACGCCATGACGCCCATGTTGAACAGATGCCGTAGCATGTCCCAATCGGTTCCCGACGGTGCCTTCCCGTTCACCGCTTTGTAAACTTCAGGAAAGGCGGGCAAGTCCGGGAACAGCGGATCGCGCACGATGCTGCCGTCCGGCTTTGCGAAACCCAACGTCATCCAGGGCACGACGACGCCTTTCTTCACGTAGGGCATCGTCTTTTTCATGAAGGCGCCCGCCGAATCGATGCTGAGCTGCATCTCGCCGCGGATGACGGCCTTCCGGCGTTTCCCTGTCGAAACACCGAACACGGGCTTGACGTTCTTGATGCCGAGCATGTCGAGCGCAAGGAACATCCGCAATTCGGCGGAATTCGGCGTCTTGCCGGACGTGATCCAGTTGCCGGCGCGCAGCGTCTTGACGTCCGCCACCGGGTCCTTGCCTTTTACGCCCGTATCGGTGCGCGCATAGAACACGGTTCCCAGCGGCGATACGATGACCGACCGCCAGCCCAGTTCCTTGAACTTCACTTTCTTGCCACCGAACACATAGGTCGTGTGAACCGACGTGGTGGCGCCCAAGACGATCAAGCCGTCGGGCTTCGCGTTCCGCTCGAACCAGTTGGTTCCCTTCAAGGTGCCGCCGCCCGGCTTGTTGAAGACCAATACCGTCGGTTTCCCCGGCAGGTATTTCTGAAAGAACGGTTGCAGCAATCGGGCGTATCGATCCAGGCCGCCGCCTTCCTTTGCCGGCACAACGATCTGCACCTTCTTGCCGGCGAAATTCACTTCCGCGGCTGCAGGTCCCGCAACGGCCAACGCCGTCGCCATCCCAATACCGATGAGAGTCGGTTTCATGTTGCGTTTCATCATTTGTTTCTCCCCTTTCCAACCATTTTCCGTGCTTAGGTTTTTCGCCTATGGCGATCCGTCGCCGCCGAGATATTTGTCGTAGCTGTTGAAATCGACCAGCCGCCCAATTCCGTGGCGCAGCGGTTCGAGATCCATCACCTGGTCGAAGCTAAGGTTGCCGATGGAAACGTCCGGGCCGAAGGTCTTGAGCAGCCACGCGAGCTGTTTCATATCCGTGGCTTCCATCATGACGCGATCGAGGCCCAGCAGACCGAGCAGGGCGGAAAGCCGGTCGCCATGCGGCCCGGCCCCGTCCTTGCCGATCAGGAGATCGATTTCGCCTTCCTCGACGATCACGAAGCGGACGCCCGCGTTCAACATCCGCTCGATGTCGCACGCCGCCTCTTCGGGGTCGAGCGGTTCGGTCGGCTTCTTCAGTCCCCATTCGTAGACGACCTCTAGCCCGCGCTCCCGGCAGCGCTCGATCATCGACATTTTGTCGCTGTCGCTGAGCGGGGCGTAGCTCGCCGATATCTCGAACAATTCCCAGCCGTTCGTCGCGGCGTAGTCGAGCAGCATGTCCCATTTGCCCTGGAACCAAGCCATCTCGCCGACGTTGCCGCCCAACATCACCTTGATGTCGTTTTGTTTGCAGATTTCGATCTTCTCGAAGGTCGATGATTCCGGGTAAAGCCGCGGGTTCAAGCTGCGGAATTTTAGAATATCCATGAAAGGCTCGATCGATTCGATCGTCTGAGCCAACTGCCGCGCGCTAAGGCCCGGGTCGTGCACCATGCTCAACCCGCTGCGCCGCGGCTTCGCGGCCCGTTCGGGCAGATCGAGAAAGTCGAATGTGTATTTCGTCACTGCGGTCGATCCACTTCTTGAGCTGTGCCTCGCACCTAAGCCACCTGCGGGGTTTCATCGTCGGATTTTTCCGCCGACCGGCCGATAAGGCGGCGGGTTCTATTCCGCGATTCCACGGCCTGACGCCGCATGGACCCCGCAACCTTTTCCGGGTCGCCGGACTTAATCGCCGCGAGCGTCCGTTTCCGGCCCTCAAGCGATTCCCGGAAAATTTTCGTCGCTTCCTGCTGATAATTCGCGTCACGAGTCATGCGGTCGAGGCGGAACAGCCGGACCTGCTGGCCGCAGTCGAAGTAGACCTCGTACAGTTTTTGGTTTCCTGCCGCGGTGAGCAGCGTTTCGTGAATCTGCCGGTTCAGCGGGTAATAGGCGTCCACGTCACCAGCGGCACACGCGGCTTCCATACGGCCGATAACCGATTCGATCTCGGCGATCTGTTCATCGGTAATCCGCGGCGCCAGCAACCGGCCCGCCAACTCGTATAGGGCGGTACGCACTTCGAAGCAGGATTCCGCTTCCTCGGCGGAAACCCGCCGCACAAAGGTGCCGCGCTGGACTCTCGCTTCCAGCAAGCCAGCCTGCACCAACTGCCGGCAGGCTTCGCGCACCGGGCCGCGGCTGACGCCAAGCGTCCGGGCCACCACCACCTCGTTGACCTTGTCGCCGGGCCGCAACTCGCCATTCAGGATCATTTGCCGCAACCGCCGCAGCACCAAGGTCCCCAACGTTTCGCTGCGGACGGCGGCAACGGCTGTCTCGAAATCCTCCGCGTTCTTGTCGGCCATAGCGCTTCACCGGATTGGGTCAATATATGTAATCATAAAAATGTTTACATTTTTTGGATCGCCACGCAAATTCTGCGAAATCAGGAACCGCCGTATAATGGGCGCAACAACGGTATGGCAGCCCGGCACCGCCGCCGAGCAAACGAAAACACCGCGCGGAAAAGGGATTTCCATGAAACCCAAGAACGTTCTTTTCATTATGTCCGACCAGCATCAGGGCAAGGCGTCGGGCTGTTACGGGCACGACTTCGCGGTGACGCCGAATATCGACCGGCTGGCGGCGCGCGGCACGCGGTTCACCACGGCCTATACGAACTCGGCGATCTGCGTGCCGGCGCGGGCGGTGATCGCGACCGGGCGGCACATCTTCGAATCCGAATACTGGTGCAACGCGCATCCCTATGACGGCCGGATCAAGAGCTGGCATCACCTGCTGGCGGAGAACGGATCGTCGGCGACCTCGATCGGCAAGCTGCATTTCCGCAACGAGACCGACCCGACCGGTTTCGCCGAGCAGGTCATCCCGATGCATGTGGTCGAGGGCAAGGGCGACCTGCGCAGTTGCATCAAGCGGCCGATGGCCGAGCCGATGAAAAGCAGCGTATCGATGACCAATATCGGCCCCGGCGAAAGCCCGTATACGAAATACGACCACGACATCGCCGACCGCACCTGCGATTGGCTGCGCGCCAAGGCTGCGGACGCGGACGACGACCCGTTCTTCTTGTTCACCTCCTTCGTCTGCCCGCACCCGCCCTATATCGCGCCGCCGGACTTCTACGACCTCTACCCCAACGACATCATCCCGACGCCGAAACTGTCCGCCCCGGACGCGGTGACCCATCCGTGGATCCAAAAGATGGAGCGCAACCGCAACTACAACGATTTCCTGACGGAGGAGTCGCGGCGCGTGTTGCTGTCGAGCTATTACGGCTGCATCAGCTATCTCGACCACAATATCGGCCGGGTACTCGATTGCCTGGAGGCGTGCGGCCTGCGCGACGACACGCTGGTGGTCTACACCTCGGATCATGGCGACAACCTCGGCACGCGCCGGCTGTTCGGCAAATCGAACATGTACGAGGAGGCGTCCTTCATCCCGATGATCGTCGCCGGGCCGAGTATTCCGGAGGGCAAGGTCTCGACCACGCCGGTCACGCTGCTCGACGTGGCGCCGACGATCCTGGATGCGACAGGCCTCTCCGATCTGCCGGAGGCGCGCGACCTGCCGGGCCGCTCGATGATCGAGGTCGCGCAGGCGGACGACGACCCGGACCGGGTGGCGTTCTGCGAGTATTACGCCGCCGCCGCCGACCGCGCCGCCTTCATGATCCGCAAGGGCAAATACAAATACATCCACTATGTCGGCTACGAGCCGGAACTGTTCGACCTGGAGAGCGATCCGGAGGAACTGAACAGCCTCGCCGCCGACCCGGCCCACAGGAGTGTCGTCGACGACTACCACGCGATCCTGTGCGGCATCGTCGATCCCGAAGCCGCGGACGAAGCCGCCTATGCGGCGCAGACCGCATTGGTCGACGCCAATGGCGGGCGCGAGGCCCTGATCGCCCGCGGCAAATACGAGGGCACGCCCGCCCCCGGCGAACCGCCCGTCTTCACGACATAGCCTTTCACCACCGAGCGGTCGAACGCTACCGGGCCGCACCCCAATACTCATAGGACAAGGTCTTGGGGCCGGGGATATAGCCCTGATCCATGCGGTCCAGGGTCCATCCAGCTTGATCGAAATAACTCAGGATCGGCCGCCCGGCATGGCACCCGCCCGCTATGCGCTTCCACACCGGGTCGAGGCGCCGTTGCCATTTGCGCACATTGGCGTCGGGCGATTCGCCGTGCTCCGCAAACAGCAGCCGCCCGCCGGGCTTGAGGATGCGGCGCATCTCGGTCAGCGCCTTGACCGGGTCCGGTATGGTGCACAGGGAATAGGTGACCACCACCGTGTCCGCCGATTTGCTGTCGAGCGGGATTTCCTCGCCGGAGACGCCGATGCGATCGACGCGGAACGGCACCGCCTCGCGCCGGTCCAACGCGCGCTTCCAGATATGTCCGTCCGGATCCACGCCGATGACCTTGGAGACACGCGTGGGGCAATAGATCGGCAGGTTCAGGCCGGACCCGATCCCGACCTCCACCACGATGCCCTCAGCGGCGGGAACGATTTTGCGCCGCTGTTTTTCCGTATCGGCAATGCCGCAAACGGTATCGATGAAACGCGGCAACACGAAACGATTGTAGAAACCCATTCTTAAAAACCCATTGATTGTCATGGGCCGGTCGGCCCAACGGCATGGGTTTAGGCTGCGCGTGTTTCGGGCCAACCTCGCGGCGATCGAAGAAATGTTTCTATTGTTTCCGCATTGGGGCGAAACGGTGACCCGTCGGAACCTACGCCGGCACCGCCAGTTCATCGGGTAGATAGAAGCCGGTGCGTTTATGGAAGCGCGGCTCAGCATGCGGGAAATGGTTGCGCCGGTGCATGACGGACGTGTTGTCCCACATCAGGATATCGCCCGGCGACCAACTGTGGCAGTAGACATTCTCGGGCTGCGTGGCATGGGCCGTCAGCTCGGCGAGCAACGCATCGGACTCCGCCGCCGGCAGGTCGCCGATCGCGACCATGTGGTTCGGACTGAGGTAAAGCGCCTTTCGGTCGAGATACGGGTGCGTCCGAACCATCGGATGGGTAACGTCGGGAATCTCCTGCAATTGGTCCGCCGACAGGCTGTGCCGGCGGATATGTCCCTTCTTCACCGGCGAATAGACCGCGGTCAACTGGTCGACCCGCGCCCGCAGATCATCCGGCAGCGTCTCATAGGCCGAGACAAGATCCGCGAAACAGGTTTCACCGCCTTCCGTCGGGATGGTGATGCCGTACAGGATCGTGCCGAAGACCGGTTTCGGCGTGTAGCTCTGGTCCGAATGCCACTCGAGCACGCCCTTCACCGGCGCCTCGGTGTCCCGGTTCATCGCATACATCACTTCGGGATGGTCCGGCGAGACGAGCTGCGACTGCACGTGCACGAAAAGCGGCCCGAACCGGCGCGTGAAGGCGAGCAGCGCCTCGTCGTCCAGCTCCTGCTTCGGGAATACCGCCACCTTGTACTGCATCCAAAGATCGCGCAGCGCCGAGAAGGCGTCCTCGCTCAACGGTTTCGAAAGATCGACCCCCTCGATCCGCACCGCGAAATCCGACCGTAGTACCGTTTTCTGCATGGCTTTCCTCCTCCGCGTCAAAATCGCACAGGTGCGCGATTCGCATCGAAATCCCGATCTGCGGGCGATTGCTCCATGCTACGCTTCGCCCGCGAAATCGCCAAACCGTACCCTGCTGAAAGGAGCGACGAATGCCATCGGAATCGACACGCACGGGCAGCTGTCTTTGCGGAGCCGTTAAATTCGAAGTGACCGTCCCCGAACCGAAATTCAGCATTTGCCATTGCGCCATGTGCCGAAAGTTGAGCGGCGGCCCCTTGATGTCGGTTCACAGCGAAGGGGATATACGGTTTTCGGAGGAAAAGGGGATGACGTGGTATCGCAGTTCCGACTGGGCGGAGCGTGGGTTTTGCGGGAAATGCGGCACCAGCCTGTTTTGGCGCCTTGCCGACCCGAAAACCCCGATGCTCGAAATCTCGCTGGAAGCGCTGGACGATATCGAAGACATAACGTTGGAGCGCCACATCTATATTGATTCGAAACCGGATCGCTACGA
Source organism: Alphaproteobacteria bacterium (assembly GCA_965228425.1). Taxonomy (GTDB): domain Bacteria; phylum Pseudomonadota; class Alphaproteobacteria; order UBA8366; family UBA8366; genus JAJFJD01. Next base: position 5,040,965 of record OZ245815.1, read on the forward strand.
GTTCAAGGACGACAAGCCCCGCATCACCGAGGCGGAACTGTTGAAAGAACTGGGCATGACGCCGCCGGACTAGCCGCCCCGATTCTTGGCTAGGCGACCTGCTCGGCGGTCGGCGCCGGTCCCGCCAACGTGGTGCGGCGCATGTCGCGGGCCTCGTCCGGCGGGAACGGGCGGGCGCGGTGCATGGTGCGCTGGTTGTCCCACATCACCAGATCGCCGAGTTCCCATTTGTGGCTGTAGACGAATTCCCGCTGGGTCGCGAATTCCGTGAGGTCGCGCAGGAAGAAACGCGCCTCCGGCACCGGCCAACCCACGATTTCACCGGCATGCGATGACAGATACAAGGACTTGCGCCCGGTCGACGGATGCGTGCGGATCAACGACTGGCGCACCGGCTTGAACCGCTCGCGTTCCTCGTCGGTAAAATCGGTGAATCCAAGTTGCTGGCGCGAGAAGATTTGCGAATGCTCGCAGATCAACCCTTCGCACTGTTCCTTACGGTCCTCGTCCAGCGCCTCATAGGCGGACCGCATGTCGGCGAATTCCGTGTTCCCGCCTTTCGAGACGACGCTGAGCGCGTAGAGAATCGAGTATTTCGCCGGCACCGGCTTGAAAGAACTGTCCGAATGCCACAGCCGGTTTCCGATGGCGAACAGGCGTCGGCGGTCGTCGACCGCAAACGGCTTGTTGTCCTTGTCCAGATTAGAGACATCGGCAAAATTCGGCGGCAGGCGGCGATCCGTCTCGGCGCGTAAGCTCGTGCCGAGCGAGGTCTCGATCGGGCCAAGGCTCTTGGTGAACGCGAGCTGCTCTTTCGCTTTCAGGTTCTGGCCGTGAAACACAAGGACGGCGTATTCGTCCATACCGGCATGTATCGCCTCCGCATCTTCGGGCGATAAGGGCTGGGCCAGGTCGATGCCGTCCACTTCCCCGGCGAAACACGGGCCGATCTGACGAATAGTGATGGGCATGCTGCGGCACTCCTCTTCGCGGTCACGGCACCAGTTTACGGCAAGACCCGCGTGCCACCCAAACCCGGCGCGGGACATCCCTGCGACGCCATCCAGCACGTGGCCATATCGCCGTACGGCTGGAGCGGTTGAGCGGCGAGTTGCCGAAATCGACCGGTGGAGTAGACTGGTCCCTCTCTACCGGCCCAGCACCGCCCGTCGCACTCTTGCCCCGCCCTGCCTGCAAGAAGGAGATTCAGCATGACGAACCTGATCGAGCTTCGCATCCACGACCGCAGGCCCTTCGCCGACGGGCATGAATTCGGCGAGACCGGGGCGTATGAGCGCCTGCGCGGGACCGCGCATTTCGCCGTCGATCCCACGGCACCAGCGCAAGCGGATGTCTTCGACATCGACAAGGCGCCCGTAAACGACAAAGGGTTGGTCGAGTTCACCGCGGATTTCTTCATCCTCCAACCGCTCGACCCGGCACGCGGTAACAATCGTCTGTTTTATGATTTCGGCAATCGCGGCAACATGCGCTCGCTGCAATTCTTCAACGACGCGCCGGGCAGCAACGATCCCCAGACACTGGCGCATGCCGGCAACGGCTTTTTCTTTCGTCAGGGATACACGGTGTTGTGGAGCGCCTGGCAAGGCGATCTGGTTCCGGGCAACGACCGTGTCCTGATGCGGCTACCGGTCGCCAGCGACAAAGGCAAACCGCTGACCGGGCTCATCCAGCAGGAATACTCGGTATCCGAACCGGGAACGTCCTGGCTGCCGCTGTCCGGCCGCGCATCGACCCGAAGCCATCCGACGATCTCGCTCGACACCCGCGAAGCGCGCCTGACCAAGCGGCGCTATCCCTACAGTGAGAGCATAGAGATCGCGCCCGAGGACTGGGCGTTCGCCCGGGTCGAGGGCGGCGAAGGACTGGACGATCAAGGCGCCGAGATCGGCATCCACCCGTCCGATCAGCACATCTATCTGAAAGCCGGTTTCGAACCCGGTTGGATCTACCAACTCACCTATTCGGGGCGCGACCCCTTGGTGTTGGGACTCGGCCATGCGGCGATCCGCGATCTCGTCAGTTATTTGCGCCACGGCGACAAAGACGCCGCCGGCAACGCCAATCCGGTCGGTCCGATAGAAAAGGCCTATTGCTGGGGCCGCTCGCAGACCGGACGCTGCATACGCGACTTCATCTACCGCGGGTTCAACGCAGACAAGGATGGGCAGAAGGTTTTCGACGGCGCGTTGCCGCATGTATCGGGCGCGGGCTTGATGCGGATGCATCACCGTTTCGCCAACCTGATCACCGGCGCCGGCGGCGTGTACGAGGACAATTTCATCTACGGGGACCGCTTCCCCTTTTCCTACGCGGAGACGACCGACCACTTCACCGGCAAGACCGACGCCATCCTAACCCGGCCGGATACCGACCCGCTGGTCATTCACACGCAAACCTCGACCGAGTATTGGCAGCGCCGCGGATCGCTCGTTCACACCGATACCCAGGGCAACGATCTGCCGCAGCCGGATACGGTTCGAATCTATCTGTGGGCCAGTTCCCAGCATTTTGCGAGCCCGCGGATCGAACAGCCGAAAAAACCGGCCGCCGGTACGAATTTCATCAATACTGTCCATACCTCGCCCTTCTTCCGGGCGATGCTCGACGCCATGGACCGCTGGGAAACCGACGGGACCCCGCCGCCCGACTCGCGCGTCCCCTCGCGTGCGGACGGAACGCTGATCCCGTTCGAACACTACGCGGAAGCATTCCCCCATATTCCCGGGCAGGGGCTGCCGCATGGCCCGCTAAGTTTTCCGTTTATGGATTTCGGACCGGATGCGGACGACGGTCTGATCACTGTGCTGCCGCCCGACATCAAGGACGGCGAGGGGTATCCCGTCCTTGTGCCGGCCACCGACGAGGACGGCAACGAGGTCGCTGGCGTGCGTGCCCCGATGGTGCAGGCGCCACTCGGCACCTATACCGCTTGGAACTTGCGGGCGCGCGGCCAGGGCCGTGGGTACATCCTCAAGCTCGACGGGTCGTATATTCCATTCCCCGACACGCCGGACGAACGCCAAGCGACGTCCGACCCACGACGATCCGTGCTGGAGCGCTATGGCTCCCAGGAAGGATACGTCGACGCGATCCGGAAAGCGGCGGAAGCCCTCGTGGAGGACCGTTTGATCCTCGCGGAGGACGTCGACCGAATCGTCGCCATGGCGGCCGACTGGGGCAGATCGCGTCACGACGTTAGACTTTAGCAAGCGCCGCACAACATCACTGGCAGAGAGAGATGGAACGCGGCAGAATGCCATGGCCGCGATCAACCCGTTTCATCGTCAACCAGAGGGGTGGTTAGGGTGCGATTGATCTTTGCAGCTTTGCTCGGCGTCCTGTTCTGGTCCGCTGCCGTGCCGACGCCTGCCGCCGCCAGTCGGTGCATTGCCTTCGTCGACCGGGGGCCGGACATTCCCACGATCGTGCCGGCGGGCTTCTCGCTTGCGCAAAAATCCGTAGCGCAAGGCGCGGGCCAAGTGAAGATCACCTATATCGACCATTCCACCTTTCGCCTGCGCACGCCGTCCGCGGTCGTGATCGCCACGGACTACGCCGGCTACGCCGGGGAGGGGCCGGTGCCGACGGTGGTTACCATGAACCACGCGCACGAGACGCACTACACCGACTTCCCCGATCCCGCCATCGAACATGTGCTTCGGGGCTGGAACCCGAAGGGCGGCCCGGCCGAACATCGGCTGACCGTCCGCGACACGCTGATCCGCAACGTCTCGACCGACATCCGGACCTGGAACCACGACATAGTCGAAAAGGACGGCAACTCGATCTTCATCTTCGAGGTCGCCGATCTCTGCATCGGCCATCTCGGCCATCTGCATCACAAGCCGTCGCCGCAGCAACTCGCCCGGATCGGCCGGCTCGACGTCGTCTTCGCGCCGGTCGACGGCACCTATACGCTCGACCTGCCGGCGATGATCGAGGTGCTGAAGGCGCTGCGCGCGAGCTTGGTGATCCCGATGCATTACTTCGCCGGCGATTCGCTGGAAGGATTCCTGGCCGGCATGCGGAAGGAATTCGCGATCCGCACGCAGAAGGAAAAGACCACGCTCGTGTCGCTCAAGACCCTGCCGGACCGCCCAACCGTCCTGGTACTGCCGGGTCTGTAAACCGCGGTTAACTTAACCGCTCTCTCCCCGCGCTCGACCTGGTTCGGACTCCACCGTAAGGCGAATTTGTCCGTAACATCATTGACACTACGGCAATTCACCTAGTCTACTTGCGCGTAGGCAAGGCAATAACGAACCAGATCAAAATTGTCGGGAGGAAATTATGCATCGCTTCATCGTCGGCGCAGTTGCCGCCGTCGCCATCTCCTTTGCGGGAATGGCCCATGCACAGACCGTTATCAAAATCCAGACGGCGAACGCCGCCGGTAGTTTCTCGCTCAACTATCTGAACGAAAATTGGGTGCCGAAACTCGAAGCCATGACCTATGGCAAGATCAAGATCGATATCCGCCCCAGCAAATCCGTCGTGCCGCATCGCGAAACGCCGCAAGCGGTTGCCGCCGGTATCCTGCAAGGCGACCTGAACGCGGTTGCGTATTTCGCCGGCCGGGATCCGGTCTTCGGAATCATGGGCGATCTGATCGCCGGCTACGACACGCCGTACCAGAAGCAGATGTTCTTCCGATTCGGCGGCGGAACCGCGATCCTGCAGAAAGCCTGGGACAAACATTTCCCCGGTAAGATCCACGTCGTCGGCGCCGGACCCTTCGCGAAGGAAGCCTTCGTGTCGACGGTGCCGATCCGCAAGGTCGAGGATTTGAAGGGATTGAAGCTGCGGTCGCCGGAAGGCATGGCCGCCGAAGTGTTCCGCCGCACGGGTTCCGCCCCGACGTCGATTCCGTTCCCGGAATTGTACACGGCGCTCGAAAAGAAAGTCGTGGATGCTGCCGACGCAAGCTCCTACACCAACAACGCGTCGCTGGGCTTCAACAAGATCGCGAAATATCCGCTCTATCCCGGCATCCACTCGATGGCGGTGCTTCAGTTCGTCATCAACAAGGACGTTTGGAACAAGATCGGCCCGCAAGGCCAGGCCGCGCTTGAGACCTGGTACTTCGCCGCATGGACGGACGTGACCCGGGCCACCGACCTGCAGGACCGCAAGCTGGTCGCCGCGGACAAGGCCGGCACGGGAACCCCCGGTGTCGAGATCATCGACTGGCCGCAGGAAGAGCGCGACAAGCTGCGCGCGATTGCGGCAGGCGCCTGGAAGGATGTCGGCAAGCAGAGCGAGCTGGCGCAAGAAGCCTATGACGCCCACATTAAGTTCATGAAAACATTGGGCTTGCTGAAGTAGGCGACCATCCGAACTCACCAATAGCGAACGTGCCGTGACGAGTCTTTCTCGTCACGGCTAGTTTCGCGTGGAGCCTGTCCATGAATGCTCTGATTCGCGCGGTCGATCGCCTGAACCAGTATGTCGGCTTGTCCGTTTCCCACCTCTACTTGATCTGCGCCGCCGTTACCGTCTACGAGGTCGCGATGCGGTACTTCTTCAACGCACCGACGCAGTGGGCGTTCGAGGTGGTGATGGTCGTCTGCGCGTCGGCCTGGGCGCTGTCCGGATCCTACGTGACGATGCGGCGGTCGCATATCGCCATCACCGTCCTGTACGAACACGTGCACGGCCGCGCGAAGTGGTGGCTCGACCTTTTCATCCTACTGATCAGCCACGCGGCGATGTTCACCTTCGCCTTCGCGCTGTGGGACCCGATGGTGCATGCCATCCGCGGTCTGGAGCGGAGCGGCACCTCGTTCAATTCACCGGAACCGCTGATCCTGAAGACGTTGCTGTTCGTCGGCGCGGTGCTCTACAGCCTGCAGCTCGTAGTCAACCTGATCAAACATTTGACCGGTCACGGCGTGCCGAAATCCACCGAGCTTCCGGGGGATTGAGGCGATGAAAAACAACAAACCCCTGCAAGTCGCGGTCAGCGTAATCGTCGTCGCGATCACGATCGGAATTGCCTACGGCTTCTTCAATATGAAGTCGATGGATATCCAATCCTCGACCTTGATTATCGTCGGCTCGATGATCTTCCTGATGGCGCTCGGCATTCCGCTGGGGGTCGTCACCATGACGGTCTCCATCGGCACCGCCTTGGCCTATTTCGGCGTCCCCGGCCTGTTCCTGGTCGCCAGCAATGCGCAAGGCCTGCTCGAAGCCTATCCGCTGGTCGCGGTCCCGCTGTTCGTGCTGATGGCCAATATCCTGGAACGCTCGGGTGTCGCCGAGGACCTGTTCGACGCGATGTCGATCATCGCCGGGCGGCTGCGCGGCGGCGTCGCGGTGCAAACCACCCTCGTCGCGGTCCTGATGGCGGCGATGACCGGCATCATGGGCGGCGAGATCGTCATGCTCGGGCTGATTGCATTGCCGCAGATGTTACGCCTCGGCTATGACAAGAAACTGGCGATGGGCACCATCTGCGCCGGCGGCTCGCTGGCCACGCTGATCCCGCCGTCGGTGATCATGATCATCTACGGCCTCACCGCGAATGTCTCGATCAGCGATCTGTTCCTCGGCGGGTTCCTGCCGGGACTGCTGCTCGCCAGTCTCTACATCACCTACATCATGATCCGCTGTCAGATTCAGCCGCACCTCGCACCCTTGCCCGCGGAAGGGCTGGTTCAGATGACCGGCGCCGAGAAGACCGCGAAGATGAAGGGCCTGATCCTGCCGATGCTGCTCATCCTTTGGGTGCTCGGCAGCATCTACGGCGGCATCGCCACGGTGACCGAGGCCGCGGCGGTCGGCGTGTTCGGCGCGGTGGCGGCCGCCGCGACCCGCAAGAAGCTGACCTGGCACATGCTGCAGGAAGCGCTGCGCAAGACCATGATCACGGTCGCCACGATCATCTGGCTGATCCTGGGTGCTGTCAGCTTCGTCGGCATCTACAACATCATCGGCGGCAACACCTTCGTGCAGGGCCTGCTGACCGGGTTGGACCTGCCGCCGCTGGGCGTGATCTTCGTCATCATGGGCATCCTGATCGTGCTCGGCACGTTCATGGAATGGATCGCCATCGCCTATATCACCGTGCCGATCTTCGCGCCGGTGGTGGTCAGCCTGGGCTTCGACCCGATCTGGTTCGGCGTGCTGTTCGTGATGAACATCCAGATTTACTTCCTGTCGCCACCCTTCGGGCCAGCCTGTTTCTGGCTCAAAAGCGTGGCGCCACCGGACATAACGCTGCAGGAGATATTCCTGGCCGTGCTGCCCTTCATCGGGCTGCAGATCATCGGCCTGACGCTGGTGATGATCTTCCCGGAGATCGTGCTGCTGCTGCCGCGGGTGATCGGCGGGTAGCGATACAAATCTAGGAACGGGCCGCGGACGTCGGATCGGCGACCCGCGGCCCGCTTATCCCGACCACAAATCCCGGACCGCCTGCAGGTTCTCTTCCGACGGGTCGGTCACGACGACAACCGCATCGTCGAATCCCATATCGGCGAGCCGGGCCAGCCGGTCTTTCGCATCCGCCGGGCTGCACGCCAGGGAATACGGCCCATCATCCGACAGCGGTTGCGTCGGCGCGGTCAAGTCCGTCTTGATGTTGGTAATGATGGCGCGTTTTCCGCCGAGCCCGCGGAACCGTTCGACACCGGTGCGCAGCGTCGGCTCGCCGGTAAACATGCCCGAGGCGATCCATCCATCGAATTCGTTCGCGGCGCGGGGAATCCAAATACTGCCGGCCCAGCTGCCGATCAGGATCGGCGGTCCGCCCTTCGCGGCGGGCGGCGGGGTCAGGTTGGTGCCGTCGACCGTCTCGCCGCGCCATAGACGCCGCATCAATGAAAGCCCGGTCCGCAGCGCCTTAAACCGACTCTCATAGTCGAGGCCAACCGCATCGAAATCCGCTTTCGTCGACCCGGCCCCGACGCCGAGCGTCAGCCGCCCGCCGGTCATCAGCTGGGCGGTCAAGAGTCGATGCGCCAATTCGACCGGATTGCGCAACGGGACCTGCAGGATACAGGTGCCCACCTCGATCTTCTCCGTGACCGCCGCCGCGACGGACGCCTGGATCAGCGGATCGGGCGTATGGTAGCCGCGCCCGATCGTATCGAAGAACCAGAGACCGTCGAAACCGACTCGTTCGGCTGCTTTCATGCCGGCGATCACCTTCTCGCCGGTGATCGTGTCGTCGGTTGTCGTGGAGATACTGATGCCGAGACGCATGGGGCCGCCTTTCCTGAAATCCGGGTCGCCGAGCCCGATCCGTCCTCCGGCGAGCTGCTTTACCCAGCACTAGCGCAAAGGCACTATCGGGGCAAATAAATGCATGGCGCATCGCGCCGCTTGGGAGAAATCACAATGGAATCGAACGCAGCCCTCGCGGGGAAACTCAGCATCGCGTGGCGATTCTTCTACGGGCGCGGTTTCATCGACGGCTTCGGCCATATCAGCGCGCGAACGGCGAACCCGGACCACATCCTGATATCGCCGCATGATCTGGGGCAACGGTCCAATCCGGAGGATTTCGCCCTCGTCGATCTGGACGGTAACACGATCGGCAACGACGCGCGGATGCCCGGTGAATTGCCGATCCACCTGGAAATCTACAAGAGCCGGCCGGACGTCGGTAGCATCGCCCATTTCCACTGCCACTTCCCGACCTCCTTCAGCATGTCGTCGGTTGACCTGCGGCCGACCTATTTCCTGGCATCGATTTTTCGCGACGGCATCCCCACCCATCCGGATTCCCGGCTCATCAACTCGACCGAGCGCGGCGTCGCCCTCGCCCGCACACTCGGGTCGCATCGAGCCGCCTTGATGAAGGCGCATGGCATCGTCGTGACGGGCGAAGACGTCATCGAGATGACCGCGTCAGTCTTTATCCTCGAGGACAACGCCCATCGCACTTGGATCAGCGCCGCGATGGGCGAGGTCGAATATCTGACCGACGAGGCCATGGCGGAAATCGAACCGGAACTTCTGAAGACTCGCGGACCCTATGGCCGGATTTGGGCATTTTGCAAAGACGAGGTCGACCAATAGGCCCGCTGTGTTGCACCGACCGCCGCTGACCGATCCGGCCGGTTCGACGGGAAACCCGGGCTTTTGTTAGACTCGACGATATGAAACGCCAAATCCATTTGAACCTGTTCATCCACAGCCGCGGCCATCACGAAGCATCCTGGCGCCATCCGGACGCATCGACCCTCCCGCTGACCGATATCCGCTACTATCAGGAACTCGCGCAAACCGCCGAGGCGGGGCTGTTCGATTCGATTTTTCTCGCCGACCAGCTTGCCGGGCGGGACGATGTGGAACGCGCCGCCCGAACCTGGCTCGAGCCGATCACCGCGCTGGGCGCGCTGGCGGTGTCGACAAACCGCATCGGCCTCATCGCGACGACCTCGACGACCTATACCGAGCCGTACAATCTAGCGCGCCAGTTCGCCTCGCTGGACCACATCAGCGGCGGGCGCGTCGGGTGGAATATCGTCACGTCTTGGTCCGCCCCCGCGGCGCGAAATTTCGGCGACGACAGCCAAGTCAGCCACGCCGATCGCTACGCGCGCGCCGAAGACTTTCTGCAGGTCGTGAAAAGCCTGTGGGACAGCTGGGCGGACGATGTCCTTGTGGACGACCCGGAAAGCGGTCTCTACGCGCATGCCGACCGCATCCGACCGATCGATCACGAAGGCCCTTATTATAAGGTCGCGGGCCCTTTGAACGTGCCGCGCGGTCCGCAGGGCCGCCCCGTCCTGGTGCAGGCGGGCTCGTCCGACACCGGCCGGCGCTTCGCGGCACGCCACGCCGAAGCCGTCTTCACCGCGCATATGGAGAAAACGACGGCGAAAGACTTCTACACCGACCTCAAGGCATTGGCCGAAGAGGAAGGACGTGCCGCCGACCAGATTCATATCCTGCCGGGACTCAGCCCGGTGATCGCGGCGACCGAGTCGGATGCGAAAAAGCTGACCGAGGAGCTGAACGATCTCGCCGATCCCGAGATCGGGCGGAAGCGCCTGTCGGGTCGCTTCGGCGGACATGATTTTTCGCATCTGCCGTTGGATACGCCGCTTACACCGAACGACTTTCCCGATCCCGCCACGGTGGAGGCGGCGCGCAGCCGAACCGAATTGATCGTTGGCTTGGTCGAGCGGGAGAATCTCACCCTTCGGCAATTGCTGTCGAAAATGGCGGGCGCGCGCGGGCATTTCACCTTCGCCGGCACGCCGGAACAGGTCGCCGACCTGATCGAAGACTGGTTCACAGACGGGGCGGCGGATGGTTTCAATCTCATGCCGCCCCTGCTGCCGACGATGCTGACCGCCTTCATCGACGAGGTCGTCCCGATCCTGCAGAAGCGCGGGCTGTTCCGCACGGAATACGCGGGCGAAACGCTGCGGTCGCATTACGGTCTGACCCGTCCTGCGGACACATTCCCGTCCTAGCCCATGCGAAGCGGGCTATTTTTTAACTTAACTGTCCGAAACCGCTGGAAACGCTAGTTCAGGCTGGTGGCCGGCAGCGCCCAATAGAACATGATGAACACGATCACCGCGCCCAGGGCATAGCCGCCGATCGTCGTCCAGGCGTTCATCTCGTCGGGCATGGGGTCGTTCGGATCTTCGACATTCATCGGCTGCGTTCCTTTTGCGTTGCCCGATTATCCTCCGCCTATCGGGGCCGGTCAACCGCCGAACCCGGCGACCATCAACACGGAACCGCCGACGTTCCAGGCGCCGTAGCGACGCGCAGAGTACTCATTGGAACCGCTGCATCCGCTTCGATCGGCCGGATCACGCGATTCCCGCGAACTCCGGCCCAAAGCCATTCGCGATCGCCGGGTGCACCCCGCACCGGTTCAAGGCGTCGCGGGGGGCTATCGACGAATTCCGTGCCCTGCCGCGCGGCGACCACGAAACGGAAGACATATTGCGGCGTCATGCCCATGCGCAGATCGCTGAGGATAACCCCTTTCTCATCCGCGTCGAACCGGACGAAACCCTTGCTGAAATCGGTAACGGTCTCGACAACGCCGTTGCCGGACCAGCAAGCGATCGACGTCGGTTTGCGCGGATGCACGTAAGCGGTCACCGCATCCTCGTGGCCGAGCAGCGGGAGATAGAGATTGATATAGCGCGGGCCGTCGATCGCGACGGCCCGCCAGAACAGCGTGTTGAACGGCGTCGGCGTGACGAACATCGGGTCGGCCGTGACGCCGGCCTTGGCCAGTTGTGCCTGCGCGCGGGTTTTGGCGATCTGCTGCCCCACGGCGGTCCAGGCCATGTACCCGGTCGACAGGATCAGCGCCACGGACAGGGCCTTGCCGAATCGCGGCGTCCAGGACTTCAGGAACAACGCCCATACGAAGACAATCAACAGCGGCAATGTATACGCGGGGTCGATGATGAAGATCGATCCCAGCCCGATCGGTTCCGGCCAAATCGGCCAGAACAGCCGGGTGCCGTAAATCGTCATGGCGTCGACCAAGGCATGCGTCGCGAGACAGAGGAAAACCGCGAGATAGGTCTGTATCCGCGAGTCGCGCAACGAGGACGCCAACCGCACCAATCCTTCGCCCAGGATCGGCGCTACGGCGGCATGCACCACGATCGAATGCGTGACGCCGCGATGCAGGACGAAACTGTCGATCGGGTCGTCGAACGGCCAAAACACGTCGGTATCAGGCAACGTGCCGAGCAGACCGCCGGTTAGCGCGGCTTTCCGCACGCCCATGCGTCGGCCCAGGACGGCGGTCCCGACGGCCGCGCCGAGAACGAATTGCGTTGCTGAATCCATCGACGGGTTCCGACTCACTCGATACTGTTATTGATACGGCCTCGCAGGGCCATCGCTCCGCGAACCATGTAGTACAACATTCTGCGATTGACAGGGGCCGCACGGTCGAGAAACTAAAACATCATCAAACCCGGCATTCGCCGGCCGCCGCAGGACCCATCCGGGAGGACAAAATGTTTAGCGACAAGCGCGGGCTCGCCATGACCGCCTCGAGCCAAGCCGCCGTCGACGCCTTCGACGGTTGCGTCGACGAATTCCTCGCCTCGGGCCGAGACGCGGCGCTGCTCTTGAAGAAGGTCTCGGACGTCGACCCGGACATGATCATGGGCCAATGCCTGCGGGGATACTTCCAGCGCCTGCCGGCGCAAGCCCATCTCGCGGCACAAAGCGGCGACAGCCTCGCCAAGGCGCAAAGCCTCGCGGCGATGGCGACCGAGCGCGAACAGAAACACGTCGCCGCGCTCGCGGCCTGGTGCGCCGGCGATATCCGCAAGACCACGGCATTGTGGGACGACATCCTGTTGGATCATCCGCGGGACATCCTCGCGCTGCGGCTCGCGCATACGATGCATTTCTTTCTCGGCGATCTGGCGCAGATGCGCGACTCCATGGCGCGGGTCATGCCGCATTGGTCCGAAGACCTGCCGGGCTATGGATTCGTGCTCGGGTGCCGCGCCTTTACCTATGAGGAAACCCACGAGTTCGGCCCCGCCGAGAAACTTGGCCGGCGCGCGGTCGAGATCAACGAGAACGATATCTGGGCCGGCCACTGCGTCGCCCATGTTCTGGAAGCGCAAGGCCGGCGGCAGGACGGCATCGTCTGGATCGACGAACACGAAACCGCCTGGCAAAAACGCGGCATCTTCGCCCATCACATGTGGTGGCACCGGGCGCTGCACTACCTGGAACTGGAGCGGTTCGACGACGTGCTTGCCGCCTACGACCGGCAGTTCTGGACCGAACCGTCGGAGGACAATATCGACATCTGCAACGCCGCCAGCATGCTGATGCGGCTCGACATGCTGGGCCTCGACGTGGGCGACCGCTGGGAAGCGGTGGCGGATGTCAGCGCCGGCCGGATCACGCAGCAGCAGCAGCGCCTGCGCCCGTTCAACGACCTGCACTTCATGATGGCCTTGGCGATGGCGGGACGGCGCGACGAAGCCGAGACGTTGCTGGCGTCGATGCGCGATTTCCGCAACAGCGCGGCAAATGCGGACGCGACGATCATGCCGGTCTACCGCGACGCCGGAATCCCGGTCGCCGAAGCGACGCTTGCCTACGCGGCGGAAGAGTACGGCCGTGTCGTCGAGATCATGCGCGAGACCCGCTACCACATGCTGCCGCTCGGCGGCAGTTGGGCGCAGCGCGATGTCTGGGTCCGGATGTTCCTGCATGCCGCCCTCAAGGACGGACAGCACGGCCTTGCCCGCGCCCTGCTCGCGGAACGCACCGCCGACAACCCGACCAGCGCGCCGTCCTGGAAACTGTACGCCGAGGCGCTGGACCAATGCGGCGATCCGGACGCCGCCGGCACTGCCCGCGCCCGCGCCGCCGAATTGCTGGCGGCGTAGTCCCGATGCATCGACGCAGCACCGCTACCGCATGACCGGCGCATGACCGCCACCGCACCGGAACACCGGTCCGACACCTTGGTGATCGGCCTGGTCGGGCTCGCGCATCTGCTCTCGCATTTTTATCAGATCGCGCTCGCGCCGCTCTTCCCGCTGCTGCGCGCCGAATTCGGCGTCAGCTACACCGCGCTGGGGCTGATCATTTCGCTGTTCTACGGCGTTTCGGGCCTATGCCAAGCCTTCGTCGGGATATTGGTCGACCGCTACGGGGGCGACCGACTGATGCTGTTCGGCATTCTCACCATGTCCACATCGGTGATGCTGATGGGGTTCGCGCCGGCCTATTGGGTATTGCTGCCGCTGGCAGTGCTCTCGGCGCTGGGCAATTCCGTGTTCCATCCGGCGGACCTCTCGATCCTGTCGGCGAAGGTCAGCCCGGAGCGGCTGGGGCGAGCCTTCGGCATCCACGGGTTCGGCGGCACCTGCGGGTATTTCCTGTCACCGATCATTGTCTATTACGGCGTCGCCAGCTTCGCCGGGTGGCGCGCCGGACTGATCGTCGCCGGGTTGATCGGCTGGGGGGCGGCGTTGTTGATTCTGCGCTACCGCGATGCCCTGCGCATGCCGACCGGCCAGGCCGCCGGCGCGGAAGCGATACCGAGCCTCGCTTTCTACGGGCGGCTGCTGCGGAATCTGCCGCTGATGGCCGCATTCGTCTATTTCGCATTGATCGCGGGCGCGCTGGCCGGGGTACAGAATTTCTCTGTCACCGCGCTGGTGGAGATGTATGGCGCGCCGCTGGCGCTCGCCACCGCGGGATTGACCGGCTATCTCGGCGGCAACGCCGCGGGCATCCTGCTCGGCGGCGAATTGGCCGACCGCTTCCCCCGCCACGCGCTGATCGCGACCACCGGCCTGATTGCCGGCGCAGCCGCCATGAGCACGATCGCCTTTGTCCCGCTGCCGATGCTGGCGATCATCCCCCTGCTGACCGCCGGCGGGTTCTTCCTCGGCATGACCGGCCCGTCGCGCGACATCCTCGTGCGCGCCGCGACACCCGAGGGCGCGACCGGCAAGGTCTTCGGGTTCGTCTATTCGGGCCTGGATCTCGGCGGCGCGCTGGGACCGCTGTTGTTCGGCTGGCTGATGGACGGCGGCAACTTCCGCGGCGTCTTCATCGCCATCGCCGCCATGTATCTCCTCGGCATCCTGAGCGTGTTGCAGCTCAAACGCGGCGCCCGGGTCAGCGGCGAAGCGGCGCAGTAACACAAAAAAACCGGCCGATCCTGGAAGGATCGGCCGGCGGCTTGGCCCCAACATTCGGGAGAGGGGGAGAGGAGGAGAAAACCCTTGCCGGAACCAAGCCAGGGTCGAAACGGTTCTTGGGTGGAAAACCGTCTCGGGGATAGCGTCGTCTAAATCAAAATCACAGGCTTACCGTCGTTTGCTCGTTCACTCCGTCGCAACGCCTTTGTGCGCTGCCTATACATCCAATCTAGGTTTTTTACCGTTCGATTTAAAACCACGATCGATGACATTCATGTGATGCGCTCGCGATCTTCGCACAAATCAGATATTTTTGACCGGTTGATCAATAATTAATCATCTCCGCCGGATAATCCCTGTATGGCACGACCCCGTGAGTTCGAACCGGATCAAGTTCTATCGGCCGCGACCGACCTATTTTGGCGGAACGGATTCGCCGGGACATCGCTGGCGCAGCTCGACCGGGCCGTCGGGCTTAACCGTGCCAGCCTGTACAACGCGTTCGGCGACAAACGCGGATTGTTCCTGGCCTGCCTCGACCATTACGGCGGGCGGGAAATCAGCGCCGCCGTCGAACTGTTGTCGGGCACGGGCACCGGCGGCGCCAAAATTCGAAAACTCTTCAATGGGCCGGTAAAGGCGGTGCAATCCGGAAAGGACCGGCGGGGCTGTCTCCTCTGCAATAGCGCGGTGGAGGTCGCACCGCACGACAAGCAGGTCGAAGCCGCCGTCATGCGGCACCTGGACCGCCTGCGGGACGCCATCGCCGCGACACTCGCCGCCGGCAAGACCTGCGTCGATCCGACCCGCCGCGCCGACCAACTCACGGCCAGCTATATGGGATTACACGTCATGGCCAAGGCCGGCGCGCCCGTGGCCCAACTCAAGCGCATCGCCGCCGGCGCGGGTGTCTTGCTCGACGCCGGTTAGCGATGATCCCTAATACGGTTCGCCGTTTCGCCGCGTGAACTTCGCATCCGGCTGCCCGCGCCCGACCATCTGCATATCGATGTCGCTATACCGGCAGGAATCGCCGGGCCGGCGGCTGCCAACCTCCAATACCGTCACCGGCTTATCGGTCTTGTTGATCAAGTGATGGCCGTTCTCCGTGCCCGCCGCGAATCCGGCTACACTGCCCGGCTGCAATTCCGTTTCCCCCTCGTCGGTGACCAGTGTCGGCGTGCCGTCGAGAATGTAGATGAATTCATCTTCGGTCGTGTGCCAGTGGCGCTGCGAGGACCAGACATTCGGCGGCAGCACGACGAGGTTGACGCCGAAATCGGTCAGGCCGAAATGGTCGCCGAGACGCCGCCGCACCCGGTCCATGCACGGTTCGTTGAACGGGGACGGATAGCCGGAGCCGCTTTCCGTGGGTATATCGAGGGCGTTTTCGGCGGGTTTGGCATCGTTGGGCATGGCTTGCTCCTGGAGAGGGTGTCGCACCCGGCTGTGCGGGTTTTCCCAATCCTAGGTCAATCGCCGACGCCGCGCATCGAAAAGCGGCTTCAGCCCTCGTAATGCTTGAGTTCCAGCCGATTGCCGTCCGGATCCGGAAAATAGATCGATTGCCCGTCGCCGCGCGCGCCCCACACCTCGCGCGGGCCGTCGACCTCGATCCCTTCTTCCGCG
Source organism: Alphaproteobacteria bacterium (assembly GCA_965228425.1). Classification (GTDB taxonomy): domain Bacteria; phylum Pseudomonadota; class Alphaproteobacteria; order UBA8366; family UBA8366; genus JAJFJD01. The sequence continues at coordinate 5,057,242 of OZ245815.1, forward strand.
AGGCGATCCCGCACCCGTTGCCAATCGGCCTTGGCTACGACCATGCAGAAATGATTGAGATTGGGGATCGGCGCCGGATCTTTCTTGTGCATCTTCGGCGGGAACAGATCGATGATGGTGCTCTCGTTCAACCGCACCGACGGAAAAGGCGCATCACCGGCGCGATACGCGTCGAGCCGGTCCGGCTCCATTTCCAGCACCCGCGTATAGAAATCGATCATCGACGCCTCGTCCTGCACGTTCAAAACGATATGGTCCATGGTGATCCGCATTGCCGTCATTCCTTTCCTTAAACACACAACATGCACCCGCCCGAGGGACTGAACATAGGGTGCGTGCGGTGGCTTACAATATCCTGCGACAATTCCGATCATACCCGTCATAGAGGCGATTGACCCGGCAGGCGCTACGCTTCACCATTCGGTCTGCGCGCGCCATCGCGCCAACCCATCCCAGCAGCCCGAAACAAGATCACCGAGAGAGTCCATGGACCTGAAAGACATCACGATTCATTTCATTCATCCCGCCTATCAATTGGCGCCGCTGTTCGAGAAACGCGACACCGGGATCAAGCATTTCCAGTCCTGGACCATGGACGAGGCCTATGCCCGCATGGGCGACGGCGACGTTATCGTCGTATCGGGCTATTGGAAGAACGACATGCTGGAGACCGCGGACCGGCTGAAATTCATTCAGGTCTGCGGCGCGGGCTACGACCAGTTCGACCAGGACGGGATCCGGGCGAAGGGCGCACGGCTCGCTAACGCCAGCGGTGTCAACGTCAATGCGGTGAGCGATCATGCCCTGGCGCTGACACTCGGCCTGACGCGGCTGATCCACACCGGGCGCGACAATCAGAACAAGGCGCAGTGGCGCGGCATGATTGCCGATCTCTCGCAGCGCGAAGAGGAACTGCCCGGCAAGACCATGCTGATCTACGGTCTCGGCAAGATCGGCGGCCGCACCGCCAAACTCGCCAAGGCCTTCGACATGGAGGTCATCGGCCTGAAGCGCGACACCGCGACCCCGGTCGAGCATGTCGACGAGCTGCACCCCTCCGGCGATCTGCTGCTGCACCTGCCGCGCGCCGACGTGGTCGTGCTGACCTGCCCGCTGACGCCGGAAACGCAAAACGTCATCGACGCGAAGGCGTTCGCCGCGATGAAGCCGTCCGCCTATCTCATCAACGTGGCGCGCGGCGGTTGCGTCGATCAGGATGCTCTGATCCAGGCACTTCAGGACAAGCTGATCGCCGGCGCCGGAATCGACGTGACCGTCCCGGAACCGCTGGAGACGGACTCGCCGTTGTGGGGGTTCGAGAATGTCATCCTGACGCCGCACACCGGCGGCGAGACCCGTCAATACGAGGACAATGTGATCGATATCCTGCTCGAGAACCTCAACCGCTTGGCGCGCGGCGACGAACCGTTGCACAACCAGGTCGTCTGAACGAACACGAGCCATGCCGGTAGACCGTCATCAGGTCGACGTGATCGTCGTCGGGACCGGCGCCGCCGGGTTGAGCGCGGCGCTGGCCGCCCGCGTATCGGGCGCCAGCGTGCTGGTGGTGGAGAAGTCGGCCATGGCCGGCGGAACGACCGCGATGTCCGGCGGCTGCATCTGGATCCCCGGCCATCACTACATGGCCGACCTGGGCGTGAGCGATTCGCGGGACGCCGCCTTGGAGTATATCCGCGCGGTCTCGCCCGACGGCTGGCACAATCTGGAGGAGCCGCTCTGGGCCGCCTTCGTCGACCGCGCGCCGGAAATGCTGAAATTCGTCGAAGAACACAGCCCGGCGCGGTTCAAGCCCAACCGCGACCCGGACCCTTATGCCGAAGCGCCGGGCGGGCTGGAATTCGGGCGCAACGTCTCGCCCCGGCCGATCCGCATCGGAATCCTGGGTCCGTGGCGCGACCGTATCCGGCCGCGCACCCTGTCGGTCGAATTGAGCTACGACGAGATCGTCGATACGCATTTCTACGCTAATCCGAAGAAAGGGATGATGCGCTTCTTCCCGCGCCTGTTGTGGCGGCATCTGCGCGGCATGCGCACGCGCGGCAATGCGCTGACCATCGGTTTGTTGAAGGGCTGCCTCGACAAGGGCGTCGACGTCTGGCTCGAAAGTGCCGCCAAACAGCTCATCACCGAAGATCGCCGGGTGACCGGACTGGAACTGGAGCGCAATGGTACGACGGTGACTGTCGAAGCGGCGAAGGGCGTGATTCTCGCCAGCGGCGGCTTCGAATGGAATGCCGAGATGATGGCCGAGCATTTTCCCGGCCCGGTCGAATGGACCGCCAGCCCGTCGACCAATACCGGCGACGGTCAGCGCATGGCGGCCGATGTCGGCGCGCATCTCGACCGCATGGACCAGGCGCTGATCATGGGCACCACGCCGGTGACCTATGAAGGCCGGCTGCAGGGGCAACCCGCCGCCGACTACTTCCTGCCGCATTCGATGATCGTGAACCGGCACGGCAAGCGTTTCGTCAACGAGAAGCAGATGAATGTCGGCCTCGCCTTCGCCGAGCGCGATCCGGATACCGGCGAACCGTTGCACTTGCCCGCCTGGCGCATCTACGACAGCCAGTTCGCCGAGAAATATCCACATGCCCTGCCGAAAGCGTCGGTGCCCGGCAATCGTTTCGAAGCGGGCACACTCGCGGACCTGGCGCGGCAAATCGACGTGGACCCGGACGGTCTGGCCGATACGGCGGCGCGATTCAGCACCTTCGCGCGCGCCGGAAAGGACGACGATTTCGGCCGCGGCAGCACGGCCTGGGACCGCAACCGCGGCGGCGACCCGACACACGAACCGAGTCCCACGCTGGGAACGATCGAAAAGCCGCCTTTCTACGCCATGCCGTTCAAGGCGAGTTTCCTCGGCACCAAGGGCGGGGCGCGCACCAACGAGCGCGCGGAAGTGCTGCGCCCCGACGGCACATCGATTCCCGGCCTGTACGCCGCCGGCAACGTGATGGCGAATGCCTTCGGATCGAAAGGGGTCGGGGCCGGCACGACGCTCGGGCCGTGCCTGACCTGGGGTTACATCGCGGGCATGAGTGCCGCCGAAGCCTAGCGCCTAGACGTCGTCCTTGGTCCAACCGTCGCCGCCACAGCGGACGCAGCGCACTTTCTTGAACAGCTCATCCCAATCGCCGTCGCTCGCGACATAGTCGAGCACACAGCGCAACGCCTTAGATTTGTCTTCGAGGCTGTATTTCTCCGCGGCATAGACCAACATGTCTTCCGCGTCTTTCTGAATTTCGAACGTCACCGAGATCTTGTCGCCTGCCATGAATAGTGCCTTCTTGATTTGTCTGACGGTTGGAACGGATTGGGCGCTAGCCTAGCACAACATCCCCGGATTGCCGCAGACCGCGATACCGTATGGTTCGGAAAGCGATGTCGGAAAGACGCTAATTCGCGTCCAACGCCGCCAGCAGCAGCACCGCATGACTCTGCTCGAATTCTTTCGTGGCGAACAGCAGCGTCACCACCTCATGCTCCTGTCCCTTTGCTTGAAGCATCTCGAACGCCGCCGCCCGATCCGGGTCCTTCAACTCTTCGCGATACCGGCCGGCGAAGTCCTGCCAGCGCGCCGCATCGTGACCGAACCACTTGCGCAACTCGGTCGAGGGCGCGATCTCCTTCAGCCACAGATCAACCGCCGCCGCATCCTTCGACACGCCGCGCGGCCAAAGCCGGTCGATCAGCACCCGATACCCATCTTCGGACGCCGCCGGCTCGTAAACCCGTTTGGCTTTAAACATCGTGATCCCCGTGACATTCGACATGTAGGCCCTAGATATTTATCTCATCGTCCCGAAACAAGCGATGGACTGCAATATGGATGTGCTGAGCGATATTCTCGATACGCTGCAACTGCGCGGCACGCTGTATTTCCGAACCGCCTTCACGTCTCCGTGGTCGGTCGCGGTACCGGCCTATGGCCGGTCGGCCCGATTCCATTTGGCGGTTCAGGGACACTGCCATATCTGCATCGGCGATGAGCACGACGTGGTGCTGGAGCCCGGCGACATGATCATCATTCCCAACGGCGCGGCGCATGTCCTATGCGAGACGCCGGACGTGAAACCCGCAGAGTTGGAAGATGTGTTGCAGCAGGCCGGCTACACGGGAGACGGGGTGCTGGTCTACGGCGGTGACGCCGCGCCGGATGCCGATACCAAACTGATCTGCGGCCATCTGAATTTTGCGGAGTCGGTCGATCATCCGCTGCTGCGCGCACTGCCGCCCTACCTGCTGGTCAGCGCCGAATTGCGCGCCCGGGCGCCCTTGCTCGACGAGTTGATGCGATTGATCACCCGGCAGATGTTCGCCGAGGCGCCCGGAACGAAGGCATCGGTCATCCGGCTGACCGAAGCACTGTTCATCGAGGTCGTCCGGACCTGCGCCGATCAGGACGACACGTTGCGCGGTATCATCGAGGCGATGAGCGATCCCCGGATCGGCCGCGCGCTCGGCCTAATGCATCATCGACTCACCGAGGACTGGACGCTCGCATCGATCGCCCGCGAGGTCGGCATGTCGCGCAGCCGTTTCGCCGACGCCTTTCAGTCGATGCTCGGCTGCACCCCGATGGGCTACCTGTCGGACCTGCGGCTGCAGAAAGCGATGACACTGCTCGCCGACACGACGGAGCCCGTTCAGTCCGTCGCGGCACAGGTCGGCTACCAATCGCCCGCCGCCTTCTCGCGCGCTTTCTCCAACCGCTACGGCCAAAGTCCACGCGACGTGCGCCGCACCGCCGCCTGATTCTTTGCAGATCGTCCCGAATGATTTGCACGACGTGCGTATAATTGGATGATTTATTGTTAATTCCTCCTGCCTTCCCAAATCCTCTCGTGTCGGCGCCACGGTGCCGCATCGATTTGAAACCCTATTTGGAGAAGACAGATGAGCCTTATCAAAACCACCCTCGCCGCGTTCGCCGTGGCATCCCTGCTGGGCGTTGCCGCCCCGGCGCAGGCCGTCGACGAGATCAACGCCGTTCCGGGCCTGTCGATTGTCGGCAAGCCGCTCGCCTTGCATGGTTACGACCCGGTCGCCTATTTCACCGTCGGCAAACCGACACGCGGCTCGGATAAGATCGTCGCCGTGCATGACGGCGTCGCCTACCGCTTCGCCAGCGCGGCGCACAAGACCGCGTTCGAAAAGGACCCGGCGAAATACCTGCCGGCATATGGCGGATTCTGCGCCTTCGGCGTTTCGGTCGGCAAGAAGTTCGACGGCGACCCGAACCTCTGGAAGATCGAGGACGGCAAGCTGTACCTGAACCTCAACGAAGAGATCTACGCCACCTTCCTGAAGGATCTGGACGGCAACATCGAGAAAGCCGAGAAGAACTGGACGAAGATCGAGCACACGGCCGCGACGGCCCTGTAAGACGATTCTCGACTAAGACTTGCCACCGTAATGCCGTTCCAGATCGGCCGTTACGGTGGCAAGGCTTTCCACATCCGCGTATTTCATATCCATGTCGAACAGGTTGGCGCGATGCGCCATGGCGCTGCGGTCGCCACAGGCCTCCTCGACCACGATTACCCGGAAATTGTGGGAAAAAGCGTCGGCCACCGCGTGGCGCACGCAGCCGCTGGTCGACACGCCGCACACCACCACCGTGTCCACGTCGTCGTAGCGCATGAAGGATTCCAGCGGCGTCTCGAAGAAGGGCGACGGCTTGTTCTTGTCGATGACGATGTCCTGCTCCACCGGAGCGTAGGAGTCGGGCCATTCGTCCGCCGCCGGATCGTCGGTGTATTGAAACTCGCCCGAGGTCCCGAGCTTCAAATTCCAAATACCGCGCCGCGTGGGATGGGACCGGTTGTCCCGCCGGCTGTAGTAGATCGGCAGCGACAACCGCCGGAATACCGCCGTGAGTTCGGTGAGCGCGGCGATCAGCGCCGGGTCTTCCGCCCCGCAGAGCGGATAACTCGGATCGACGAACATGAGTGTCGTATCCACATTCAACAGCGCAGCCCGCCGCCCATATCCGATGGCGTTGCCGAAGGCGGCCTTGCGGTAGGTTTCCAATTCCTCGGGCGGCAGGTAGTTCGCCCATTTATCGATCTTGCTCACCGGGGCTCCCTTCAATCGCCGTTGGCGAGGTCGAACATCGTGTCCGAAATCACCTGGGTCCCGGCCGCGATATCCTCGGGCCGCGCGTTTTCCGCTTCGTTGTGGCTGATGCCGCCTTCGCAAGGCACGAATACCATGCCGCTGGGACAAAGACCGGCCATGTGGCGGGCGTCATGCCCCGCGCCCGAGAAGATGTGCCGCCAAGCATAGCCGCGCGCCTCGGCGCTACGGATGATCGCCGCGGGCACCGTCTCGCCGAATTCCACCGTTTCGGAGCGATTCGCCTCGCTGACCTGCACGTCACAGCGTTTGGCCGCCGCCCGCGCGGCCGGCTCGAGCCGGTCGCCCAGATCGGCGAGCAGGCCGTTGTCCGGATGGCGGAAATCAACGAGAAACTCGACCCGGCCCGGCACCACCGAGCGCGCGCCGGGGAACGCCTGGAACCGGCCGATGGTGAACCGTACCTCGTCCGCCTCGTCGTGGAAGATTTCATGCAGGCTGTTGACGACGGCGACCGCATCGACAAGCGCATCGCGCCGCCCGGACCGCGGCATGGTGCCCGCATGCGCTTCCTCGCCGATCACCTCCACGGTGAACTTGCGCGACCCCTGGATGCCGGTCACGACGCCGATGGGGATGCCTTCCGCTTCCAGGATCGGGCCTTGCTCGATATGCGCTTCGACGAAGGCATGGTACGGCGCACCGAAGTCACGATGCGCGACGTCCGGCAACGCATTCCGTAAGGCGGCGATTGATTCCGCCATCGTCTCACCGTCGCGGTCGACCCCGGCCAGCAGCGGCGCGAGCTCCGCGTTGCCGACATAGACCGCCGAGCCCATCGAACTCGGTACGAACCGGGCGCCTTCCTCGTTATTCCAGATCACCGCCTCGACACCGCGGCGCGGCTGCGCGCCGGCATCCACCATCGCCTCCAACGCCTCGAAGGCGGCAAGCACGCCGAAGATGCCGTCGAACCGCCCGCCGGTCGGTTGCGTGTCGCTGTGCGATCCGCTGGCCACCGGCGGCAGATCGGGCTCGGACCCGACCAGCCGGTAGAAGGTGTTGCCGTAGTCGTCGAGCGACACTTCGAAACCGCGCTCCAACGCGACCTCGGTCAGCCGGCGATGCACCTCGATATCTTCCGGCGTCAGCGTGGTACGGTTCACCCCGCCCTTCGGCGTCGCGCCAAGCTCGGCGTATTCCATGTGCCGCCGCCACACCCGGTCGGCATCGATCGTCGGTGCGCTTGTGTCGTTCATTTCTCATGCTCCCAATTTATTTGTGTGCGGCGCGCGGTTTTGTGCCGTAGACGATCTCGACCACTTCGATCTCCTCGACGCCGCCTGGCGTCCGCACCTTCACGACATCGCCTTCCTCGGCCTTGTGCAGCGCGCGCGCGATCGGCGAGACCCAGCTTATGTCGCCCTCGTCCTGGCGCGCCTCGTCGACGCCGACGATCCGGACGGTGCGATCCTGCCCTTTGGAATCCTCGTAGGTCACGGTCGCACCGAAATAGACCTTGTCCAACCCGCTTTGCCGCGCGGGATCGACCACTTCGGCTATTTCGAGCCGTTTCATCAGGAACCGCATGCGCCGATCGATCTCACGCAGCCGCTTCTTGCCGTAGATATAGTCGCCGTTCTCGGACCGGTCGCCGTTGCCGGCGGCCCAGGACACGACATCGACGATCTTCGGCCGCTCCACGCTGCTGAGCTGGTGCAATTCGTGCTCCAACCGGGCGTGGCCCTCGGGCGTGATGTAGTTCTTCGCCCCCTTGGGCAGGCTGTCCACCGCCTCGGGCAGCTCGTCCTCGTCGTCGCCGTCGCTTTCCTTGGTAAAGGCCTTGCTCATGGTCCGCCGCCACTTTCCCTGCGTGGTCAATGCACCCGTACAATCCAACCGTTGACCGGGCGACCCTGCCCCATATGAATGATCCGCGCGCCAACAGTCAACGGAGAGACACGCCATGCATATCGGATTGATCGGCGGGATCGGCCCGGCCGCGACCGAGTTCTATTATCGCGGTCTGGTTCGGGCGCATGATGCGGCGGGCAAGCCGATGGAACTGACCATCGTGCACGCACAGGTCCGCGACCTCGTCCGGAACGTCGCAGCCGGTGCGGCCCAGGAACAAGCCGCCACGTTCCGCGCCCTGGTAGAGCGATTGGCGGCGGCCGGAGCCGAAGCCGCGGCGGTGACGTCGATGGGCGGCCATTTCTGCATCGGCGAATTGGAGGCGATTTCGCCGCTGCCGATGATCAATGCGATCCCGGTCCTGAACGCCGAATTCGGGCGGCGCGGCTTCCGCCGGATCGGGCTGTTGGGCAACGAGACCGTCATGCGGTCGCGCCTCTACGGCGGGATTTCCTCGGCCGAAATCGTCATCCCGGAAGGCGACGATCTTGCCGAAGCCGGTGACGCCTATACCGCGATGGCGCTCGCGGGCCGGGCAACACAGGAGCACCGCGACTATTTCCACACCATGGGCCAACGACTCCGCGACGAGCAAGGCGCGGACGCGATCGTCTTGGGCGGCACCGACCTGTTCCTCGCCTTCGACGGACAGGATTGCGACTACCCGCTCATCGATTGTGCGGAAATCCATATCGAGGCCCTGTTCAAAGCCTCGACCGGTGTGGCCTAGTCCCTTCGTCCAGGTCATGATGCAGCTTGAAAATTCGTATTCGCGTGGCGAAACTGGCGCAATACACATAATTTCGACGCCCGAGTCAGGCTCATGGCCGGAAGTTCCAAACGCCGCTTACCGTATTCGTCGATCGTCCGCGATCTGCCCTCGGCGGTGCCTTTCGTCGGGCCCGAGGCGCAGGAACGCGCACGCGGCGCCGTCTTCCGCGCCCGTATCGGCGCGAATGAGAGCGTGTTCGGACCGTCGCCCAAGGCCATCACCGCCATGCAGAAGGCGGCGAAAGAGGTCTGGCAATACGCCGACCCGGAAAGTCACGATCTGAAACACGCCCTGGCGTTGCATTACGGCATCGCACCGGAGAATATCGTTGTCGGCGAAGGCATCGACGGGCTGTTCGGCATCACCGCCCGATTGTTCGTCGAGCCGGGAGCGACGGTGGCCACCTCGGCCGGGGCCTACCCGACGTTCAACTATCAGGTCGCGGGCGCGGGCGGGCAGATCGCGACCGTGCCGTACAAGGGTGATTCGGAAGACCCGGACGCGCTGCTGGACTTGGTGGAGAAGGAAAATGCGCCGCTTGTCTTCTTCGCCAACCCGGACAACCCGATGGGGTCATGGTGGGACGCGGACACGATCCAGGCGCTCATCGATCGCCTGCCGGAGAGCACGGTACTCTGTCTCGACGAGGCCTATATCGACTTCGCACCGGCCGACACCGCGCCCCCGCTCGACGTGTCGAACCCGAACGTTCTGCGGTTTCGCACCTTCTCCAAGGCCTACGGTCTGGCGGGGTGCCGCGTCGGCTATGCCATCGGAGAGGCAAGTGTGATCAAGAGCTTCGACAAGATCCGCAATCATTTCGGCGTCAACCGGATCGCCCAGGCCGCTGCGCTCGCCGCGCTGGCGGATCAGGACTATGTCGCCGATGTCGTAGCCAAAGTCGCCGCCGCACGGGACCGCATCGGCGCGATTGCCCAGGCCAACGGCCTCACCCCACTGCCGTCGGCAGCGAATTTTGTCGCCATCGACTGCGGACGCGACGGGGCTTATGCGAAGCGCGTCCTCGATGAGTTGGCCACGCGCGACGTGTTCGTTCGCATGCCTTTCGTCGAACCGCAAAACCGGTGCATCCGGATTTCCGCCGGAACCGACAAGGAATTGGATTTGTTGGAAACGGCCTTGCCCGACGCGCTGGCGGCGGCGGACGGCTAAACCGTCACTCCGTGGCGGCGAACTCTTCGATCGCGACCAGGAATATCCCCGCGAAGTCGCGCAATTTCGCCGCGCCGACGCCGAAGACATCGGCGAACTCGTCCTTGGTCTTTGGCCGTTTGTCGGCCATGTCGACCAGGGTTCGGTCGGAAAAGATGACATAGGCGGGCACGCCGCGTTCCTTGGCTAGGTCGAGGCGCAGCGCCTTCAACTCCTGCAACAACTTCACACCAGAATCGTCCAGGTCGTAAGCGGCTTCGGCGGCGCTGACCTTCGGCCGCTTCGCCGGCTTCTCCTTGCCGAGCTTGTCCGGCCGATACCGGAAACTCGTCTCGCCCCGCAGCAAAGCCCCCGTCGCCTCGCCATAGCGCAACCCGCCATAGCCGGCGATATCGATCTCCAGCAAGCCCGACGCGACCATCTGGCGGATGATGCCCTGCCATTCCCGCTGGGACCGCGCGGCCCCGACGCCATAGGCCGGCAACGAGTCGTGTCGGAAGCTGATGATCTTCTCGTTCTTCATGCCGCGCAGCACGCCGACGATATGCGCTGCCCCGAACCGCTGCCCGGTGTCGTCCACCGCCGACAGCACGGCGCGGGCGGCCTCGGTGCCGTCCAACGTCTCGACCGGGTCGCGGCAGATGTCGCAGTTACCGCAGGCGTCGGTCGGGTCGCCAAAATAGCGCAGCAGCATCTGGCGTCGGCATTCGGGCGCTTCGCAATAGGCGATCAGCGCGTCGAGCCGTTTGTGCTCGCGGCGCTTGCGTTCGTCGTCGCTCTCTTCCTGCTCGATGAAGACGCGCCGCATTCGGATATCGTCAAGGCCGTAGAGCATCAACGTTTCCGCCGGCGCGCCGTCCCGTCCCGCGCGGCCGATCTCCTGATAGTACGCTTCCGGGCTGGCGGGCAGGTCGGTGTGCAGCACGTAACGGATGTCGGGCTTGTCGATCCCCATGCCGAAAGCGATGGTCGCGACAATCACCACGCCGGGCTCGGTCATGAAACGGTTCTGCACCGCTTCCTTCTCGTAGCTTTCCATCCCGGCATGGAAGGCGAGCGCAGTATGCCCGGCATCGCGCAGCATCGCGGCGACCTCTTCGGTCTTGCGGCGGGACAGGCAATAGACGATGCCGCTGGCCCCGGCACGCGCGGCGACGAAATCGGCGACCTGGCGCTTCCAGTTGTCCTTGAGCGTGACCGCGAGCGTCAGGTTCGGCCGGTCGAATCCGGTCACCACCGAGACGACATCGCCGCCGAACACCTTGGCTTCGATATCCGCGCGCGTGGTCGGGTCGGCAGTCGCGGTAAGCCCAATGATCGGCACCGCCGGGAACCGTTCGCGCAGGCTGGCCAGCGCCTCGTATTCCGGGCGAAAGGCGGGACCCCATTGCGAGATGCAATGCGCCTCGTCGATCGCGAAGAGGCGGATGTCCAACTCGCCGATGGCGCGCAGCATCCGTTCGGTCATCAACCGTTCCGGCGACAGGTAGAGCAGGCTCACCTCGCCGCGCCGCACCGCGTGCCAGGTCTCGACATTGTCGGCCCGGCTGATGTCGGAGTTGATGGTCGCCGCCGGGATGCCGTTGAGTTGCAGTGCGCGCACTTGATCGCGCATCAACGCCACCAACGGCGAAACGACGATGGTCAACCCGCCGAGGACGAGCGCCGGCAACTGATAGCACAGCGATTTGCCCGCACCGGTCGGCATCACCGCCAGAACGCTGCGCCCATCGAGCACCGCGTCGATGGCCCCGGACTGTCCGGGACGCAGATCGGAGAACCCGAACATCTCGTGCAGCACCGATTGAACGGCGGCATTCGGGGCGTCGGGCTGAAGGGCGGGAGATGCGGTCATGGCGTGGGAACAGAGGATACGTGATTCGCCCCCACCGCAACATGGAAACCGCACCGCCGCGTGACTTTTCTTTGCACCCTTCCGTGGCTCGCCATCGCGGTGCTGGTAGCGCATAATATCGCCGTGCGCTGAAAACCAACGACAAGACGATGCTTGGCATGACGGCATCCGCGCATCCCGCCATTGATAGCGATGCCAGGAGGAGACACCCCAATGACCGATTCCAACGGAGAGCGTTATGATCCCAAGGCCTTCCAAGGTCTGACATTCCATGACGTAACGGAAAAATTCCGCGACGGCAGCGACACGCCGCGCGACTATCTGGAACGCTGCATCGAGACGATTGCGGCGCGCGAACCGGTTGTGAAGGCGTTCGCCGCGCTGAACGAGGACGGCGCGCGCGAGGCTGCGGACGCCAGCACCGCGCGCTGGAAGGATGGGCGCACGCTGTCCGCCATCGACGGCATGCCGGTCGCCATCAAAGACCTGCTGGAAACCAAGGACATGCCGACCCAGATGGGCTGCGACGCCTACGAGGGCAACTTCCCGAAGCGCGACAATGCCGCCGTGTGGGCGCTGCGCCAGGCCGGCGCCGTCGTTTTCGGCAAGACGGTGACCGCCGAACTCGGCGGGTCCCATCCCGGGCCGACGACAAACCCTTACGATCCGTCCCGCACGCCGGGCGGTTCCTCGTCCGGGTCCGGCGCGGCGGTCGCCGCCGGCATGGTGCCCACGGCCATCGGCACGCAGGTCGGCGGCTCGATCATCCGGCCCGCCGCCTTCTGCGGCAATGTCGCGCTGAAACCGTCGCAGGGCGCAATCAACCGCGGCGAACGGCAGGCGACCAGCATGAGCACCCATGGTGTTCACGCCAACTGCATCGAGGACATGTGGCAGGTGGCGATCGAAATTGCAGCCCGCGCCGGCGGCGACCGCGGCGCGCCGGCACTTTCCGGCCCGCCGGCACCACCCCCGGCGGTGAAACCGGCGCGGCTGATCGTGTTGGAGAGCGACGGCTGGGGCATCCTCGACGACGCCAGCAAGTCGGCCTTCGAAATCCTGATGGAAGGCCTGCAAAGCCAGGGCATCGAGCTATTGCGCCGTCGTAATTCCGCCTCGGTCGAAGCGTTGGAGAACGCCGTCGAAGGCGCCGGCGATATCTGCAGTGCGATCACCGCCTGGGAAAACCACTGGGCGCTGCGCAACCTGATCGACGAGAAACCCGACGGCGTCAGCCAGCGCATCAAGAATACCGTCGCCAGCGCGGAAGCGATGACGCCCGAGGATTATCAACTCAGCTTGCTGCAGCGCGAGAAGGCGCAGGCGACCCATAAGCAAGTCGGCGGCCTTGTCGATGCGGTGGTCGCCTTGGCCTGTCCCGGCCCGGCGCCGCTGTGGCCCGGCGACAAGCCCGGCGAGCCGCTCGCGCCGAGGCCGACCGGTGATGCGATCTACAACTACCCCAGTTCGATGCTGTTCGCGCCGGTCGTGACCGTGCCGTTGATGAGCGTCGGCGGCCTGCCCGTGGGGCTTCAGGTGATGGGCCGGCCGGGCGAGGATGCCCGCGTCACCGCGCTCGCACGCTGGCTGAAGGACTCGATCACGCCGGTCTCGGTGGACTGACCCGGCCGCACCGCCGATGCCGCATCTGCAACGACCCAGGTCGATCGCGACCGCCTATACGGTCGACGACTTCACCGACCCTTGGGCCGACCGTCCTTATCTGCTGCTGCAACATGGCAACGGACGGTCGGGCGCCTTCTGGTACCGGTGGATCCCTTATCTCTCCCGCTTCTACCGGATTGTCCGGCCGGACATGCGGGGCTTGGGGCAATCGACCGGCACGCTCGATCTCGACCGGGACATCACGCTCGATGCCCTAGTGGGCGATCTCGTGGCCCTGCTCGATCATCTGGGAGCCGAAAACGTCCACTATTGCGGCGAGTCCATGGGCGGCATTCTCGGCATGGCCTTGGCCGCACGGCATCCGGCCCGCGTGCGCACCCTGACATTGGTCGCGACCCCGGTCTTCATCGAAGAGTCGATGAAAGAGCGCTATGCGATGGGACACGGATCGCGCACCGATGCAATGGAAGCGATGGGGATCCGCGATTGGGTCGCCGCAACGACACGCGGCACCCGCATCCCCGCCGATACGGAGCCTGACTTGTTCGAGTGGTATGTGGACGAGTTCGCCAAGGGCGATCCGGATGTGCAGGTCGCCATGTCGAAACTGGTCAACGCCGCGAACGCTTCGGATCTCCTGCCCGACATCGACGCGCCGGTGTTGGGCCTGTACCCGACCTCCGGGCAGATCACCAGCGACGCCCAGGAAGACCTGCTGCGGAACGGCTTGAAACACTTCGAGATGATCCACCTTCCGACCAACTTTCACATGGTGCAGCTGCTGCATCCGGCGACCTGCGCCAATCATGTCTTGCGCTTTTGCGCCGCGCATGACGGGATAGCTACGAACGATGCATGACGCGTCCCTCCCGCAAAACATGAGGACTGGCGATGGGCGATATCGAATATTTCTACTCTTCCCACTCCGGCTACGCCTATGTCGGCTCCAGCCGGTTCATGGAGATCGCCGCCAAATCCGGCCGCCGCATCGATCATCGGCCCATGGACCTGCGCGCGGTGGTCGCCGTGACCGGCCCCGGCTCGACGAACGCCCTCACGCCGGGACGGCAGGCGTTTTTTTCCGGGCACGTGATCCGGCGTTGGGCTGAGGCTCGGGGCGCTGAAATCCTGGACCACAGACCGACCCATCACGATCACGAAATCGCGCTGTCCAACGGCATGCTGATCGCAGGGCTGCAGCAAGGCATCAATATCGACCAACTGGCCCACGAGATGTTGCAGGCGCATTGGCGCGACGACGCCGACCTGGACGACCGCGACAGCCTGGCCCGGATCGGCGAGGCCGCCGGCGTCGACCCGGCTCCGTTGCTGGACACTGCCATGTCCGACGCGGTGCAGGCGATCTACCGGAAGAACACCGAAGAAGCGATCGAACGCTCGGTCTTCGGGTCGCCCACCTATTTCGTCGACGGCGACATGTTCTACGGCCAGGACAACCTGGAACTCGTCGAACGCGCGCTGGTCCAGCCGTTCAGCCGGCCCTGGCCGCCGGTTTAACCGCGGCTAACGCCCCTCCGTCTTGCGGAAATGGGCCTCGAATGCCTCGATGAAATTCGCCGCCGGGCGGGGCAAGACCCGGCGCGGGTCCCAAACGGCGGCAAACCGTTGCCGCAACGGCCCGGTCTTGGCATGTAGCGGCGCGGTCGGCACCGCGGGCCGGACGATACCCGAAAGGATCGCCGTGCCGATACCGGCGCGCGCCAACGCAATCAGGCTATGCGGCGCATCGCTTTCCAGCATGATATTCGGTGTCAGATTCTCCAACCGGCACGCGGCATCGAACAGCGCCCGAACCTGGAATCGGCGGTCCGGCAACAGCAGGGGCGTGTCGGTCAGATCGGCCAGCATGACCGGGGCTTCCCCGGACTGACCCGACCGCACGACCAGCAGATCCATAAACCCCAATGGCCGGACACCAAGCCCCGTATCCCGGGCGGGTTCGGACACCAGGCCGACCTGAACGTCGCCGCGCGATACAGCATCGACCGTCTCCTGTCCGCCCGCTTGCCGGATACGCAATTCGACGCCCGGTTCCGACGCCATGAACCCCGGCAGGAAACCGGCGAGGTTGTTCTCGATCACCTGTGAGGTCGCCCCGATGGTGAGAAACCCGACCGATCCGTGCGACACTTCCTGTGCCGTATGAACCAGCGCATTCATCGCCTCGAGCGCCGTCGCCGCGGGACCGACCAGCATCCGCCCGTCGCCGGACAATCGGATTTGTTTGCCAATCCGATCAAACAGCGCGACGCCGAGGATATCCTCCAACGCCGCGATCCGGCGCGACACGGTGGGCTGCGTCATGTTCAACCGCGCCGCGGCGGCGGACACACCGCCCGCATCCGCAACGGCCAGAAAACTTTCCAAAAGGCGTTGATCCATTCATACACAATACGTATTGAAATCATGCAATCAATTCATTTTCTAAAAGAACACGGATCGGCTAAATTACCTGCCTCAACGCTATTCAACGAAATGGCCGGCCGGGAACGGCGCAGACGGTTCGGCTGCTCAAATAAATCGCCGCGATTTCCGGGATGGGTGCCTTGGCGCTGACGAACCCTTTGACGATCCTGGCGGACCCGGTCCGACGCAACGTTCTGTTGCTTGCGATTTGTCAGGCAATCAGCAGTTCCGGCACCTCGATGCTGGCCGCTGTCGCCGCGCTTGTCGGCTATTCGCTGGTCGACGACAAGTCTTTCGCCACCCTACCGCTTGCATTCCAGTGGACCGCCACGATGGTGACGACGATCCCCGCCGCCCAGTTAATGCGGCGGTTCGGGCGCCGGGCTGGCCTTTCCCTCGGCGCCATCATCTTCATGACCGGCGGCGCGCTGGGCTTCTGGTCGATCTGGATCGCCAACTTCTACGTCTTCATCGCGGCCTGCGTGTGCGTCGGCTCGGCGATGTCCTTCGTGCATTATTACCGCTTCGCGGCGGCCGACTCCGCGCCCGAGGATTTCAAGAGCAAGGCGATCTCGCTGGTTCTGGCGGGTGGCGTGGTCGCCGCCGTGATGGGCGGCGAACTCGCGAAACTGTCCGTCGACTGGTTCGAACCGCTGCTCTACGCCGGCTGCTACGCCACGATCATACTGCTCGGGCTGGCGGTGCTGATCATCCTTCAGGGCGTCCGCATTCCGACCCTGACCGCGGAACAGCGGCGCAGCAGCGGCCGACCCTTGCTGACGATCGCGCGGCAACCGGTCTTCATGGTCGCCGTGGCGGCGAGCGCTCTCAGCTATGCCGCGATGATCATGATCATGACCGCCACGCCTTTGGCGATGCAGGCCTGCGGCTTCGAATTCCACGACACGGCGACGGTCATCCAGTGGCACGTGCTCGCCATGTATCTACCGAGCTTCTTTACCGGTTCGCTGATCGCGCGGTTCGGCGTCCTGCGGATCATCGCCGTCGGCGGCGTGCTGGTCAGCGCCAGCCTGGCGACGAACATATCGGGTATCGCTTTCTTGAACTTCTGGGGCGGCCTCGTCCTGATGGGCTTGGGCTGGAACTTCATGTTCGTCGGCGGCAGCACGCTGCTGACCGAGGCCTACACCGTGGAAGAACGCGCCAAGGTGCAGGGAATCAACGATTTCATTGTCTTTTCGACGACCGCGGCAGCGGCGTTCAGTTCCGGCGCGCTGCAGGGCGAATTCGGGTGGAGCGCGGTCAACACCGGCGCAATTCCCGCCATGTGCGTCGCCCTGCTCGGCGTCGCCTGGATGGCGCTGCGCCGCCGAGCGGCCCCGGCCGCATAGTCTGATTAGTGAGACCAAGCAAGAACGCGACACTGCGTTAAGGAGGAAATATGGGATATCAAACGATCGATGTAGCGCCGTTGGCCGGTGCGATGGGTGCCGAGATCCATGGGGTGGACCTGGCGTCGGAGCTGACGAACCAGCAGTTCGACGAGATCCATCAGGCGCATCTCGACTATCTCACCATCGTCTTCCGCGATCAGAAGCTGACGCCGCCGCAACAGGCCGACTTTGCCCGCCGTTTCGGCAAACTGGAGATTTATCCCTTCATCAAGGCGATCGACGGCGCCCCGGAAGTCGTCGAAATCATCAAGACCGAGGACGACGCGGAAAATTTCGGCGGGTCATGGCACTCCGACACGACCTATCAGGAAGAGCCGGTCATGGGATCCATGCTGTACGCGCTTGAAGTGCCCGAAGCCGGCGGCGACACGTTGTACGCAAATATGTACTTGGCGTACGAATCCCTATCCGACGGCATGAAGGAAATGCTCGACGGGCTTCGGGCGCACAATAACTCAGCGCAGCTTTACCGAGGCGGGCGAGCGAAAAAGATGAAGAATCTGGCCGGCATGAAGGATCAGTACAATGCCGAATCGGAAGTGTTGGAATCCCTGCATCCGGTCGTGCGTACGCATCCTGAGACCGGGCGCAAGGCATTGTACGTAAACCGGTCGCATACGGAACGATTCGAGAATATGACCATGGAGGAAAGCGCGCCGCTGTTGCAGTATCTCTGCCATCACGCGACGCGGCCGGAATTCACCTGCCGGGTCAAGTGGGAGCCGGGCACGCTGACCTTCTGGGACAACCGGTGCACCCAACATTTCGCGATCAATGATTACCCGGGCAAGCGCCGCCGCATGCACCGGGTCATCATCGAAGGCGACCGGCCGGTTTGAGCGGCGTCAGCGCCACGAAATACCGGATCGACGGCAGCGGGCCGCCGGTCACGCTGATCCACGGCGTCGGGTCCTATCTCGAAAGCTGGGACGGCGTGATCGCGGCACTCGGCGGCGGCTATCGCTTCCTGCGCTACGACCTGCGCGGTCATGGGGCTTCGCCGAAACTGCCAGGCCCGTACACGCTCGACGATTTCGTGGACGACCTCGCCGCATTGCTGGATGCGCAGGGCATCGAAGCGACCCATCTCGCCGGATTCTCCCTCGGCGGTTTGATCGCGCAGGCCTTTGCGCTGGCCCATCCGGGCCGCCTGCACTCCCTGACGCTGATCAGCACGGTCGCCGGGCGCACCGACGCCGAAAAGGCCGCCGTGCAGAAACGGGCGGCAACGCTGGCGGAGAAAGGGGCCGGGAGGCATCTGACCGAAGCGGTCGAACGCTGGTTCACCGCGGAATTTATCGCCCGCCGCCCGGATGTGTTGGAAGAACGCCGGCGGCGCAGCCTGAACAACGACCCGGACTGCTATGCCGCCGCCTATCGCGTGCTGGCGGACACCGACCTCGCCGACCGGCTGCCGGAGATTTCGACGCCGACCCTGGTGATGACCGGCGAGAACGATGTCGGCTCGACGCCGCGGATGGCCAACGTCATCGCCGACCGCGTGCCCGACAGCCGGCTGCATATCTTTCCGCACCTGAAACACTCGGTGTTGCTGGAAGCGCCGGATCAGGTGGCCGCGCAGATGAAACCGTTCCTGGACACCGCCTGACTACAGCAGGCGTTCGACCGGCACGCTGCGCACATCCATCTCGAAGTCGAGCCCCACGATCGGCGGCCGCGCGTAGTGCCACGTCAGCCCGCCCGGCGTCGCCCCACGCGCGACGATCTCATCGCCGAAAAAGGAATGCATCTCGTGCACGGTATAGGCCTGCGTCGCGTTCACATCGCCCCAGCCGAGGCCGAGCGCGCCGAGGCGTTCTTCCATCGAGGACAGCACCGACTGGGCCTTGATCCGTGTCGCGGCGGGCGATGTGTCCTCGGGCTTCCGCTCCGCCTCGCCGGCCCCCGAAATCACGAAGCTCGTCGCGGCCGCCGCCGTGTCGGCTGGCGCCTTGGGCACAGTGTAGCTGAAGGCATGGAAGCTCGGCTCCGCCGGCGGGTCGATTTCCGGGCAGACGTTGGACCGGGCCACCGGGTTCTCCTCGTCCTTGAAGATGCCCCAGCGTTCCAGCGTACCGACGTAAACCCGGTTGAAGGCAATGAAACCTTCGTCGGTGAAAGGTTCCGGCGAGCGCAATTCACAGGCGCAGAAGGACGTGAAGGGCCGCCCCATCGCGGTCAGGTGCGCCTCGACGGCCCGGAAGCCGTCCGCCAGCGGCACCGGCCGCCGGAAACGGGCGCGCTCGACGACGAATCCCGGCTCCGCCAGGACACCACCGGAATACTGAAAGGCGTGCCGGAGATACCGGTACCCGCCCGGTTCGAAGACCACGGTTTCCGCCATTTTTCATCCTCTCCCGGTTGATTGTTGGACGACTCCCAGGCTAAACGACGGGGGCGGCGGTTCAACAACGGATTGGACAACCGCACCGCGACACCACGGCGCAACCCGGAAAGGCCGATGAGCGACCAGCCCCTCTCCACGCTGCCGCGCCGTCTTTGGGCCGGCGAACTCAGTCTGCATGACGCCTTCTGGCATTATGCGGTCTGGTACGGGCTCGCGTTCAACGTGCTGACCAGCGTCGCCTACCTGATCCTGTACGTGAAGGACGCCAGTCCGTGGCTGACGATTCCGGTCTATTTCCTGCCGCTGCCATATAACCTGCTGGTCCTGGTCGCGGTATGGCGCAGCGCCGCCCGCTACGAAGGCGACCGGAAATGGGCCGACTGGGCCCGCGCCATCGTCTCCGTCTGGGTCGTGCTGATGATCGCGACCTGATCCCGTTAGGTCACCCCGCGTAGGCGGCCACCTCGACGCGGCAATCGTTGTAGCAGGCGCCCTCGGCGATATCCGCCTTGTCGAGGGGGGCGAGCGCCGAGACGGTCTGTTCATTGTCCGTCGTCTTGAACCAGGCGCCCTTGACCGAACACAGCACGCCCGGCCGGATCGCATCGGTGACGCGCAGCGGCAGATGCACCTCGCCGAGATCGTTCCAGACCTTGACCATCGCGCCGTCGTCGAGGCCGCGCGCGGCGGCGTCGTCCGGGTGCATGTCGAGCTTCGGCGTCTCGTCGCAGGCTTTCACCCCGCCGAAGGTCGACGTGATGCGTTTGTCCGAGGACGGCGTGATCAATGTCAGCGGATAGTCCGCCTGCAGCTCCGCATAGCGGGGCAGGGCCGCACCGTATTGCCGCTCTAGGTCTTCCGACAGCAATTCGACCTTGCCGCTCGGCGTCGCCGGGAAGACGTTCTTGAACAGCACCGGCTCCGCACCGTCGAATTCCATCCGGATCGCGGTATCGGTCGGAATTTCCGTCGGCTGGTGACCTTTGAGCCGGATATCGCCCTCGTCGATCGCCTCGCTCATCAACTCCTTGTCGCTCGCCTTGAAGATCGGGTCGTCATAGCCGAACCGCGCCGCCAACCGGCGGAAGATCTCGGTGTTCGGTAAAGACTGGCCGTAGGGCGGGATCACCGCCTCCGCCCGTTGCAGATACTGCTGGCCATACGCGCAATACAGATCGTCATGCTCGAAATGGGTCGAGGCCGGCAGCACCACATCGCAGTATTTCATGCTGTCGGTCATCGCGACCTCCGCCCCGACGACGAACAGGTCCTCGGTCAGCAGCGCGCGCTTCATGCGGTTCTGGTCCGGATGCACGATCACCGGATTGTGGTTGTAGATGAACACCGCCTTGACCGGCGGGTCGAGTGACTCGTCCAGGATATGCTTGCTGACATCCAGGATGTTCAGCGTCCGCGTGCCCTCGGGGATCAACTCGGGCCGTTGCAACCGCGCCATGGTCTTCGGGAAGGCGTTGCCCGCCGCCGCCTGCAATCCGCCGCCCGGCACGCCGAACTTGCCCGCCAGGGCGGGCAAGGCACAAATCGCGCGGATCGCCGAGCCGCCGTTACGGTTCCGCTCCAGCCCATTGCCGAAGTTGATCGCCGCCGGGCTGGCCTCGCGGTACCACTTGGCGACGGTGCGGATATCCTCCGCCGGCAGGCCGCAAATCTCGGCCGCCCTCTCCACCGGGTATTCCCGCGCCAGCGCCATGAATTCCTCGAACCCATGCACATGCTTTTCGATGAAGTCATGGTCGAATGCACCGGTCCGCTCCAACTCGTTAGCAAGCGCCCAGGCCAGCACCACGTCGGTGCCGGGATTGACCGGCAGGAACAGGTCCGCCTGCTCCGCCGTCTTGATCCGTTTCGGATCGATCACCACGACCTTGGCGCCCTTCTTGCGTGCGGCGTTGAGACGGCGCTGCAGATGCAGGTTCGACACCGTGACGTTGTTGCCCCAGACGATGATCGTCTCGGCCAGTTCGATCTGTTCCGGCGGCATGCCGGGAACCAGACCATAGGTCGCGGCATAGGCCTCGCTCTTGATCCCGCCGCACAGCGGCCGGCGGCTCAGCAGGCTGGCCCCCATCTTGTGGAAGAACCTCAACGACATGGAATCGCAGGAAATCAATCCGTGCGGGCCGGAATAGTTGAAGGGCAGCACCGCCTGCGGGCCGTAGGTGTCGATCACCCGCGACAGACCGTCATGCACAAGATCGATCGCTTCGTCCCAGGAAATCTCCTCGAAACGGCCATCGCCCTTAGCGCCGACGCGTTTCATCGGCGTGGTCAGACGGGTATCGCCGTGTACGAATTCGGGATAATAGCGGCTGACCTTGTTGCACAGCACGCCTTCAGTGATCGGATTGACCCGCGAGCCGCGGACCTTGACCACCTTGTCATCCTCGACCGTGACGGTAAGGCTGCAGGTATCCGGACAATCCATCGGACATACGCTTGGTTTCTGCAGGCTTTGTTCTGACATGCTTTCCTCCATGATCCCGAAGAACGCCGGGCCGACCGGTCCGGTAGCTTGATCTAAGGGGTAAATTGGCCCCTGAAACAGGGCCAATTGCAACGACCCCACGAGTCCATTGTTTCAGATCGCTAGCAAACCTCATCCATGACGCGCGCGAGGGTGGCAACCCCGCGCTTCATTTCCGGCAGCGGCACCCCCGCGTAACCCAGCATCAGGCCGTGGCGCGGCGTGTCCTCCAGGTAGTGGCGGGACAGGGACGGCGCTTCGACGCCGCGATCGCGGGCGGCCTGGGTCAATGCTGCGTCGTCGACCCCGTCGCCGAGATAACCGATCAGATGCATCCCGGAATCCTGGGCCTCCACCAGCAACCGGTCACCCAACCGGCCCTGCACCACGTCGATCAAATCCGCTTGCCGCTCGGCATACAGTGCCCGCATGCGGCGGATATGCGCGGCGAGATAGCCTTCGCCAATGAAATCGGCCAGCGCACCCTGCGCCGCGGAGGACGGATGCGTATCGATGAGCTGCCGCACGCCGCGGAAGGCATCGACAAGGTCCCGCGGCACCACCAGATAGCCAAGCCGCAGGCCGGGAAACATCACCTTGCTGAATGTGCCGAGGTATATCACCCGGCCGTCGGAATCGAGCCCCTGCAGCGCCGCAAGCGGCCGGCCGGCATAGCGGTACTCGCTGTCGAAATCGTCCTCGATCACGAAGGCGTCGGCCGCATGCGCCCAATCGAGCAGTTCGAGCCGCCGCGTCAGGCTCATGGTCACACCGAGCGGATAGTGATGCGAGGGCGTGACGCAGACCAACCGGGCCTTCGGCGCGCGGCGGCGGCCGTGATCGACGCTGATCCCTTCCGCGTCGAGCGGCACCGGCACCAATGCCGCCCCTGCTCCCAGCAGCGCACCGCGGATTCCTAGATATCCCGGGTCTTCGACACAGACCTCGTCCCCCGGGTCGATCAGAACCCGGGCCGCGAGGTCGAGCGCCTGCTGCGAACCAGAGACGACCAGCACCTGATCCGCATCGCAGGAGACCGCCCGCGCCGCGCCGAGATAATCGGCGATCGCGGCGCGCAGCGGCTCGTATCCCGCGACGTCGCCGCCGACGAGGAACTCGCGTTTCGGATATCGCCAGTGCCGCGCCAACAACCGGGCCCAATCGTCGAACGGAAACCGCCCGAGTTCGGGAAATCCCGGCGAGAAGGCGACCGCCCGCGCGCCGACGGAGGTTCGGATGCCCGCCAAATACCGGCCGCGCCGCGACAGACTAGGCTTCGCCGCCTCGCGGTCGGCTCGCGCCTCCTCGCGCCCGGGCCGGGCCGACAGCAATTCTTCCGGCAGCGTCGCTGACACATACGTGCCCGCACCGACCCGACCCTGCACGTAACCTTCGGCCAGCAATTGATCGAAGGCGATGACCACCGTATTGCGCGAGACAGACAGGTCCGACGCCAGGGTGCGCGTCGAGGGCAGGCGCGTATCGGGCCGCAGCCGCCCGTCTAGAATCGCCTCGCGAATCGCGAAATAGACCTGCCGGTAAAGCGGTTCGTCCGCCGTCCGGTCGATGGATAATGTGCCGATCGGAGCGGCCGCATAGCGCCGTATCATGGCGGCTCCAGATATAATGGTTCTATCAAAATCTGCTGAAAAGAGTTTTATACAAACCATTACGGCGAGAAAAGCCTAGATTTCAACCCTTTCGGCTTGATCGACCGGCCCAGGATCGATCACGCCGTGGTTTCGATCGATCACGAATAATCTATCGATCACGTCGATCGATTGGGCGCTTTTTGGTTGTCATCGGCGGAACGGCCTCTACATTTGACGCCGTAGCCGCCCTGACGGGGCGGTTCGCCGCGAAAGGCCGTTACATGACTGTGCAAAATCGGGGACCCGGCGCGCCGCTGGATCCCGTGAAGTTTCAACACCCCGACCTCACAGCGACCGGCGAACGCCGCGCCGCCGTCGGCCTCACCGCACTGAAGACGCTGTGGTTCAACACAGGCACGCTGTGCAACCTCACCTGCGAGAACTGTTACATCGAATCGAGTCCGACAAATGATCGGCTCGTCTATCTAAGCCTCGCGGAAGTGACCGCCTATCTCGACGAAATCGCGGCGGACAATCTTGGCACGACCGAGATCGGCTTCACTGGCGGCGAGCCGTTCATGAACCCCGACTTCCCCGCCATCCTGGAAGAAACCCTGTCGCGCGGCCTGCAGGCGCTCGTGCTGACCAATGCGATGCGGCCGATGATGAAGTGCGCCGATGCGCTGCTCGACCTGAAAAAGCGTTTTGGCGATCAATTACTGTTGCGCGTATCGCTCGACCATCACACCGCGGAATTACATGAGATGGTGCGCGGAAAATTCTCGTGGCAAACCGCGATCGACGGGCTTCGTTGGCTGTCGGACAACGGCTTCAACATCCATGTGGCCAGCCGCACCTGCTGGAACGAACCGGACCCGGTCATGCGCGCGGGTTTCGCGAAGATGTTCGAGAAGGAAGGAATCGCCATCGACGCGAACGACACGGTCGCGACCATGCTGCTGCCGGAAATGGATCAAGCGCTCGACGTGCCGGAAATCACCGAGCAGTGCTGGGATATCCTCGGCGTGTCGCCCGACGCGATGATGTGCGCCACCTCGCGCATGGTGGTCAAGCGCAAGGGCGCCGACCGGCCCGTCGTCGCGCCTTGCACGTTGCTGCCCTATGACGAGGCCTTCGACATGGGTCACACGCTGTCCGACGCGGCCTCGGCCGTGAAATTGAACCACCCGCATTGCGCGCGCTTCTGCGTGCTCGGCGGCGGGGCCTGCAGCCGCAGCGCCGCTTAGCGCTGCTGGTTTCGGCCGAAAGCACAGCCACCCTCATGCCGCAAACACACCATCTCGGGTCCTTAGATGCGCCGCTGCTGATTTTCGGTGGGCCCTACGGCAACCGCCAGGCGCTGGAAGCGTTACTCGCAGCGGCGGAGTCGCTCGGCATTCCGGCGAGTCATATGCTGTGCACCGGCGACCTGGCGGCCTATGCCGCAGAGCCGCAAGCCGTTGCGGACCGCATCCGGGAGACGGGCATCGCCGTGGTCATGGGCAATGTGGAAGAATCGCTCGGTGCCGATGCCGGGGACTGCGGCTGTGGATTCACGAGCGGCAGCGAATGCGACGTGATGGCCGCGCATTGGTACCGCTATGCCGCCGAAGCGGTCGGCCCGGAAACCAAGCGCTGGATGCGCGACCTGCCGCGCCGCATCGATCTCTCCCTCAACGGCGTGCCGATTGCCGCCATTCACGGCGGCGTCGGCCAGATCAATCGGTTTATCTTTCCGGCGACACCAACCGCCGAGAAATCGGCCGAACTCGATACCGCCGGCACCGACATGGTCATCGGCGGGCATTCCGGACTGCCGTTCAGCGAACGGATCGGCCCGCGGCTTTGGCACAATGCCGGTGTCATCGGCCTGCCCGCCAACGACGGCACGCCGCGCGTCTGGTACAGCGTGCTGATCCCAAGCGCCGATGGAATCAGCGTCGAGCTGCGCGCCCTGTCCTACGATCATGAAGGAGCAGCGGCCGCGATCAGGGCGGCGGACTTGCCGCACGCCTATGCCGACGCGTTGGAAACCGGCTACTGGCCGAATGACGACATCATGCCGGACGCCGACCGGCGCCGGCGCGGCGTGGCGTTGACCGAACGGACATTGCATTGGCCCCGGCCTTGCCAAGCGGTAGCGGCGGCTGAATAATCCGCCTGCGCTCCGCGCGCTTCGCTGCCAGGAATGAGTCGTGAGCTATAAATACCCTTATAAGAGCATCCGTGTCCTCGATGTGTCGCAAGGCTTTGCCGGACCCTATGTCGGCGGCATGCTGTCGCTATACGGTGCATCGGTTATCAAGGTCGAACCGCCGGAGGGCGATTGGATCCGGATCATCGGCAAGGCATTCGGCGGCAACACGCCGCTTGGCGTCGTGGCCAATCGCGGCAAACGCAGCATCGCGATCAATCTGAAAACCGAGGCGGGTCGGGCCCTGGTCCATCAGATCGCGGAAACGGCCGACGTCTTTCTTGAAAGTTTCCGGCCCGGCGTGGCCGCACGGTTGGGTATCGCCTACCCGGATATCAAGAAGATCAACCCGCAGATCATCTACCTATCGGTCAGCGGTTTCGGCCAGGACGGCCCCGATGCCGGTAGGCCGGCCACCGATACGGTGATCCAGGCCAATTCCGGATTCATGTCGGTCAACGAAGGCATGGACGGGGTACCGCACAGGGCCGGCGTGCTGATCGCCGATACGTCCACGGGACTCTATGGATTCCAGGCCGTCGCGGCAGCGCTGTTCGCCCGGCAACATGAATCCGAGGGCCTGCACCTCGACGTCAGCCTGATGCAGTCCACCGCCGCCTTCGTGGCACCCAAGGTGGTGGAACACCATGTCGAGGACGGTGCCCCGCGGCTGCTGAATGCGCCCGCCGGCAGCTACCGGACCAAGGACGGTTGGCTCGCCGTCACCCTTGTGAAGGAACATCATTTCGAGAAATTGTGCCAGGCGATCGGCCAAGAGGCATTGACCGGCGACCCGCGGTTCGCGAATTTCGACACCCGCGCGGAACATATCGACGTCCTTAAAGCCATCATCGGCGAGGCCTTGCTCGGCAAGACGACCGACGAATGGGTCGTGACCCTCACCGAACACGAAGTGTTGTGCAGCCCGATCGCGGATTTCGGCGATTGGCTCGCGGACCCGCAGGCCGTCGCGACCCATGCCGCCCCGGTCGTCGATCAGCCCGGCATGGGACCGATCCCGATTCCCGCCATCCCGGGGACCGATCCGGATACCGACGTCGAGTCGCAACCCGTCGCCCCGTCGGTCGGCGAACACGGCCGCGAAATCCTCTCCGAATTCGGTTTCGACAACGACCGCATCGCCACCCTGGTTCAAGAAGGCGCGGTCAAACTGCCGACCTAACGCGAAAGCCCATACGATGACCGACTCACCGAAAAATCCGGCCAAGCGCGCCGACGAAGACAGTCATTTTTTCGAGGACCTGCAGATCGGGCAGCAATTCCCCATCCCCTCGCGGACGATGACCGACGCGCTTTTTGCTGCCTTCCAGCTAGCCTCGGGCGACAATCATCCAAGCCACTACGACGTGGAATACTGCCGCGCGCATGGCCACCCGGGCATGCTGGCCCACGGGTTTCAGACCCTCATCCAAACCGCGCCGGGCGCCGGCACCTTCCCTTTCTACGTCGGCAGCGCCCTCGTGGGCTTTCTGGAACAGTCGTCGCG
Source organism: Alphaproteobacteria bacterium (assembly GCA_965228425.1). Classification (GTDB taxonomy): domain Bacteria; phylum Pseudomonadota; class Alphaproteobacteria; order UBA8366; family UBA8366; genus JAJFJD01. The sequence goes on from OZ245815.1 coordinate 5,084,654, forward strand.
CTTCCTGAAGCCGGTCTATGTCGGGGACACGCTCTATTCGATGCTCGAGGTCGCCGACCTGAAACCGCAGCGAACCACCGGTGTCGCCACGTTGCGATCGACGGTCCACAATCAGAAGGACGAACTTGTCCTCGAAGGCGAGTTGAAATTCCTGATCCGCCTGCGCGACCCGAACGTATGATATCTTGGTATCGGCGACCTGCTTCTAATTCGCCTTTGACAACGAAGCGCTTCCGGCCAATATGGGGAAATCGGGCACCGTGAAGGGGCACGCCGGAGTAAAGAATGTACGAACAAGAAACGCGTCAGATCAAAGTCACGGTTAAGCCATTCTACCTGGAAGACCAATCCTCACCCGACGAAAATCACTTTGTATGGGCCTATCACGTGCGGATTGAGAATGACGGCGGCGAAACGGTACAACTGCGCAACCGGTATTGGCGGATTACCGATGCTCTCGGCCGGGTGCAGGAAGTTCGCGGCCCTGGCGTGGTCGGGGAGCAACCGGTCCTGAATCCCGGTGACGATTTTGAATACACGAGCGGTACCCCGCTGCAAACACCGTCGGGAATCATGGTGGGGACCTATCAAATGGAAGCGGCGAGCGGCGAATTCTTCGATGTCGATATTCCGGCATTTTCTCTAGATAGCCCTCACCAGCCGGTGCAATTGAACTAGATAGATCAATCGTAGCCGATCGAGACACATTCAATACGGCCGTGCGTCCAAGGGGACGTGACGCAGGAAGGAGTTAGTGGTGACGGAGCTTAAGAAGGCACAAAAACCCGGGGCCATAGACCTCGAAGCATCCGGTACGCCGGACCGTCCGACCCAAGGCGAGGCCGAAGAGGCAGTCCGGACGCTGATTCGTTGGGCCGGCGACGACCCAAGCCGCGACGGATTGCTTGGCACGCCGGAGCGCGTGGTGCGGGCCTATGACGAGTTCTTCGCCGGGTATAGCGAAGATCCCATGGAAATGCTGCAAAAAACCTTCAGCGAAACAGAAGGTTACGATGAAATGGTCGTCCTGCGGGACATCGATTTTCATTCCCATTGCGAGCATCATATCGTTCCGATTATCGGCAAGGCCCACGTCGGCTACCTGCCCAGCGAACGAGTCGTCGGCATCAGCAAATTGGCGCGCGTCATCGAGACCTTTGCGCGCCGGCTGCAAATCCAGGAAAAATTGACGGCGCAGATCGCCAACACCTTGGACGAAGTGCTGCAGCCGAAGGGCGTGGCCGTCGTGATCGAAGCCGTGCACCAATGCATGACCACGCGCGGCGTCAAGAAACAGGGTGTTTCCCTGGTCACCAGCCGTATGTTGGGCCAATTCCGCGACGATGCGAAGACCCGCCGCGAGTTCCTGTCCATCATCGGCAGCCCCGGAAACACGATCGGACACTAAACGTCGCCCGTAACGCCGGCTGCCGCCCCCTCTGCAAAAGCTGGACAAAATCGGTCCATTAGCCGATTCTTGGGCGATATTAGCGAAGTTCGCGCAGCTCTTTCGGACGCCGCGGCACCTTGATCGATTTCCGGCCCATCCTATTCATTACCGGCATCCTGATGTCGACCCTCGCGCTGGCTATGTGCCTGCCGGCCGTGGCCGACGCCGCTGTGAAGAATCCGGACTGGGAGGTCTTCGCCCTCGCCGCAGCCTTCACGCTGCTGATCGGCGTCATGCTGATGCTGACGGCGCGGTCCCGGGCGCGCAATCTAAATCAGCGCCAGGCGTTCATCCTGACCGCGCTGAGTTGGACGATCATCCCCGCCTTCGGCGCTCTGCCCTTCACATTCTCCGAACTGGAACTGTCGTATACCGACGCGTTCTTCGAGGCCATGTCCGGCATCACGACGACCGGATCGACGGTTCTGACCGGGCTCGATTTCGCGCCGCCCGGCATCCTCCTTTGGCGCGCGCTGCTGCAATGGCTCGGCGGGATCGGTATCATCGCCATGGCGATCGCCATTCTGCCGATGCTGCAGGTCGGCGGGATGCAGCTCTTCCGCATGGAATCCTCGGACAGTTCGGACAAGGTGCTGCCGCGCGCTGCGCAGCTCATCACGTATATCGGTTTCATCTACCTTGGCATGACGATGCTGTGCGCGTTGTCCTATTGGCTCGCGGGGATGCGCGGCTTCGACGCGGTGGCCCATTCGATGACGACCATCGCGACCGGCGGCTTCTCGACCAGTGACCAATCCATTGGGCATTTTGCCAGCGCCACGATCGATTCGATTTCCGTGGTCTTCATGCTGCTCGGCAGCTTGCCCTTCGTTCTCTATCTGCGCGCGCTGCGCGGGAACCCGGGCAGCCTGTGGCGCGATAACCAGGTGCACTGGTTCCTGACGATCGTACTCCTCGCCGTCACGGCGATGGCGCTGCACCTCTACCTGAACAACGGTTTCGGGATTCGGGAAGCGTTCCGGCTGGCGTCTTTCAACGTGGTGTCGATTATCACCGGGACCGGCTATGCAACCACCGATTTCGGCCTGTGGGGCACGTTCGGCCTGACATTAATATTCTTCCTGATGTTCATCGGCGGCTGCGCCGGATCGACCACGTGCGGGATCAAGGTCTTCCGCTTTCAAGTCCTGTACGCCACGGCCGTGACCCAAATCCGGCGCCTGCTCGAGCCGCACGGCGTCTTCATCTCTTACTACAACGGCAAACCGATTCCGTATTCCGTCGGCGACTCGGTGATGAGTTTCTTCTTCCTCTACGCGCTGTGTTTCGCTGTGATCGCCATCGGCCTCGGCATGATCGGATTGGATTTCCTGACCGCCATGTCCGGCGCGGCAACGGCGATCTCCAATGTGGGCCCGGGTCTCGGTGACGTCATCGGCCCGGCCGGCACGTTCGCATCGCTGCCGGACAGCGCGAAATGGCTCCTCAGCCTCGGCATGCTGCTGGGCCGGCTGGAACTGTTCACGATACTGGTGATGCTGGCGCCCGCCTTCTGGCGCCGCTGACGATCGATGCCAGCCTTGTTAGGCTATCGAAGGTAGGCCGTCATGTGTTTGCGGATCTGTTCCTCGAGGACCTTGTCCACATTCCGGCTTAGGCTTTCCACCATCTGGAACCAGACCTTTTCCCGATCCGCCAAGCTCGCATCCTCGGCCACCGTGCGGGTCCGGTTGCCGCTCGCCCGCGCCTCGGCCTGCCCCGTTTGATCGGCGATCGATACCGACATCCGAAGCGTCGCGCGATACCGTTCCGTCTGATCGGTGGTGAAGGCGCCCTTGATGCCGCCTTTCTTCTTCAGCCGCTCTTCGATCATCTGCGCTTCCTCGATCTTGACGACCGCGGTGCCCTGTTGGCCGACCGGCTTGAGGCGCTGTTGGGCCCACCGTTCGGCGACCGACGCAAGGGTGACCGGCAATTCATGCTCGACGCTGCCTTGCGCGGTGGACGGCGCGGGTTTTTCGACCTTGACCGTCGCGACATTCAGCGCGATCGGCGTCTGATGGGAAAACCCGATCTGAGGGAACTGCCGCCCCTCGACCGGCGTTTCGCATCCGGCGAGCAGGACTGCCGCCAATACACTGAAAACCAACGATTTGAGCATGGTCATGCGATCACGGGCCCTCTAATTGCGACTCAGCGGCGGCCACTATGCCCGCCCTGCCGCGCGGCTTCAAGACGCCCGTAACTGCGCCAATTGCGCGCGGTCGTAGGCCCGTTCCTCGTTGCAGAACTCACAGGTGACGGTCACACGATCGTCGACGATGAGATCTGACAGTTCGGCGTCCGACAGCGACCGTAAGACCTGCTCGACCTTGCCCTCGCTGCAACGGCAAGCGAATTGGAGCGACCGGGTGTCGAAAACACGGACGCCGTCCTCGTTGAACAACCGAAATAGCAGGTTATGCGCCGAGATATCGGGATCGATCAGTTCGCCGTCCGTGCAACTGCTCAGCATGATCAGCGAACTGCGCCAAGCCTCCTCGGTCGGTTCCTGCTGATTGGGGTCTTCGGTTTCCGGCGATCGCTGCAGCATCAGCGCGCCGGCGCGCCAGCGGCCCGACGCGTCGCGTCCGCCGTGCAGTTTCACCGCCGCCGAAAACTGGTCCGACTGCTGAAAATAATGATGGACGCAGTCCTGCAGCGTCGCCCCGCTCAGATCGACGATCCCTTGATAGCGCTCGGTATGCACACCCTGGTCGACGGTGAAAGAAATGTGCCCGTTGCCGAACAGATGCGGGATCGGCGCCCGGTTCGCCGCATCGCCGTCCGGAAGATCGCCGCGCAGACCGACATATCCGCGTAGATCACCTTCGTTGGTTACATCGCTGACCAGAAACTTGACCGGCCCGTCGCCGGAAAGCTGCAGGTTGAAGACACCGTCGAACTTGAGCGCCGCCGCCAACGCGCTGGTCAGTGCGACGCTCTCCGCCAATACGGCCGCGACCGGATCGGGGTAGTCGTGGCGGCTAATGATGTCGTCCACGGCACTGCCCAGGCGCACCAGCCGGCCGTGAAAGCGCGATGTGTCCAGAACGAAGGGCTGGATGAGATTGTCGCCAGCGCGCCCGCCGTCCGGCATTACGACAGGCACCACGCAAGGATGCCCTTCTGCGCGTGCAGCCGGTTTTCCGCCTCGTCCCACACCACGGATTGCGGCCCGTCGATCACGTCGGCGGTAACCTCTTCCCCGCGATGTGCCGGCAGGCAGTGCATGAAAACGGCATCCGATTGCGCCCGCGCCATCAGCCGGGCATCGACCTGGTACGGCCGCAGCATGTTGTGGCGCGATTCCGCCTGGTCGTCGCCCATCGAGACCCAGACATCGGTCACGACGCAATCCGCACCGGTTGCCGCGTCGGCGGCGGAGTCGGTCACGGTCACGGCAGCGCCATGGTCACGCGCCCAGGCCATCACCTCGGACGACGGGTTGAGCGCTTCCGGACAAGCGATGTGGAGCGAAAAATCGAATTTCCCGGCGGCATGAATCCAACTGGCCGCGACGTTGTTACCGTCACCGATCCAGGCAACGGACTTGCCGCTGATCGGGCCGCGATGTTCCTCGAAGGTCATCACGTCGGCCATGATTTGGCACGGATGCGTGCGGTCGGTGAGACCGTTGATGACCGGCACCGTGGCGTACTCGGCCAACTCGTGCAGTTTGTCGTGCGAATCCGTCCGGATCATGATCGCGTCCACGTAGCGCGACAACACGCGCGCCGTGTCGGCGATGGTCTCGCCGCGCCCGAGCTGGCTGTCGGATTCGCCGAGGAACAGCGTCTGCCCGCCGAGCTGCCGCATGGCGACATCAAAGCTGACCCGCGTCCGCGTCGACGGCTTCTCGAAGATCATCGCGAGGATCTGGCCCTCCAGCGGACGATCTACCGGCGGGTTACCCTTCTTATGCGCCGCGCCGAGATCGAGAATCGAACGGAGGTCGCCCTTCCCGAACCGGTCGAGATCGAGAAAGTGTTTCGGTTCGCTCATCCGGCGTCATCCCACCCGGCGGCCACCCGATCCATGATCGCGATGGCTTCGTCCACATGGCTTTCCTCGATGATCAGCGGCGGCAACAGGCGGATGACGTTCCCCGCCGCGCCGACGGTCAACAACCCCTCGTCGGTCAGCTTGTTCGAGATCGCGCCGAAATCGGGGCCACACACCACGCCTTGCATCAGACCGGCGCCGCGCGCATCGGTGAACACCGCGCCATGACGCGACGCGAGATCGGTCAGCTTGTCGGTAAGATAACCGCCGACCCGCTCGACATGCTCCAGGAACCCGTCCTCCAACAGCACATCCAGCACGGCATTGCCGACCGCCATGGCCAACGGATTGCCGCCGAAGGTGGAACCGTGCGTCCCCGCGGTCATGCCTTTCGCCGCCTCGCTCGTTGCGAGGAAGGCGCCGACCGGAAAGCCGCCGCCGAGACCCTTGGCGACCGCCATCACGTCCGGTGTAATGCCGGCCCATTCATGCGCCCAAAGCTTGCCGGTCCGCCCGATGCCACACTGCACTTCGTCGAAGAACAGCAATAGGCCGAATTCGTCGGCCACCTGGCGCAACCCACGCAGATAATCCATATCCGCCGGATGGATGCCGCCTTCGCCCTGGATCGGCTCCACCAGGATTCCCGCGGTCTCACCTGTGATCGCGGCGCGCAGGACGTTCAGATTGCCAAAGGGCACCGTGTCGAAACCCTCGGTGCGGGGGCCGAACCCCTCGGTGTGCTTCTCGTTGTTGGCGGCGGCGATCGTCGCCAGCGTCCGGCCGTGGAACGAGTCGGAACAGGCGATGATGCGCCAGCGCTCGGGATTGCCGTTCGCGCTGTGATATTTGCGGCACAGCTTGAGCCCGCCCTCGACCGCTTCCGCACCGGAATTACAGAAGAATACGAGATCGGCAAAGGACGCCGCCGCCAGCCGCTCGGCCAGCTTTTCCTGCCCTGGAATGCGGTAGAGGTTCGAGACATGCCACAGTTTGCCGGCCTGCTCCTGCAGGCACTCGACCAGATGCGGATGAGCATGGCCCAACACATCCACCGCAATGCCGCCGCAGAAATCGAGGAATCGTCGTCCGTCGGTCGAGTAGAGATACGGCCCCTCGCCCCGTTCGAAGGCGAGATCGGCCCGGGCATATGTCGGCATCACCGCTGTCATGACGGCATCCTCCAATTCTGTTAGCTCGACCGTTGAAAGCCGCGGAGTATCGAGCGATGCCACCGGCCTGTCAACGTTGGGGAAACTGGGGTTCGGGCGGAATTACGCCTTCAACTTGTAGCCGGTTGCGATCAAGCGCCAGCATATCGCCCACAGTATCAAATTCGTGGCGGTCAGGACCAACGCGCCGATCCACAACGGCGCGTCCGAGACGCCGATAAAGCCGTAGCGGAAGCCGTCGATCATGTAGAAGAACGGATTGGCATGGGCGAACGCCTGGAAGACCGGCGGCAACCGGTCGATCGAATAGAAGGTGCCGGACAGGAAGGCCAAGGGCGTGATGACGAAATTCGTGACACCCGACGTTTGGTCGAACTTCTCCGCCCACAAACCGGTCAGCGTGCCCAGCAACGCCATCAACAACGACGCCGACACGCCGTAAAACAAGGCGATGAACGGATGCGCCAGCGTGCCGCCGACGATCACGCTCATGACGAGGCCGGTCGCCGCGCCGACCGCAAGGCCCCGGGTCACCCCGCCGGCGATGAGCCCGAAGGTCAATTCACCCGGCGCCAGGGGCGGCATCAGCATATCGACGATGTTGCCCTGCACCTTCCCGACCATGATCGAGGACGAGGTATTGGCGAAGGAATTCTGCGCCATCGCCATGACGATCAACCCGGGGGCGAGAAATTCGATGAAGGGCACGCCGTTGACCACCTGAACCGCCCGGCCGAGCGCCACCGCAAATACGACCAGGAAGACATGTGTCGTCACCACCGGGGCCATGACGGTCTGTGTGTAGACCTTCAGGAACCGGCGCACTTCCTTGACATAGAGCGTCCAAAGGCCAAGCCAGTTGACCGCTCCGAAGCGGCGCGGTTGGGGACAGTCCGTCATTGATTGTCTCGCGAGCGGCGTTTTCAAGCGCGCAAGCTTTAAACCCCACCCGGCGTCGGGACAAGCGCTTCCCGAATCTCAAGGGGCCAAAAAACAAAGCGGCGGCACCTTCAGGTACCGCCGCCTGAACCATCAGTCGATGCCAATTGGGAGGGGCAGGGTGGGCGTACGACAAACGGTTCAACTGTTTTGAGAAGACGTTCGGATGCAAGCCTTGCGTTTCTCAATGATGAAAGAATGCCGCGGCGCGCGCACGCCCACAGTGATGGCCGTCACAGTTGGTTAATTTTTGTTAGGAATTTGCGGATATTCTCAGAAATTTGTTTTCCTACAATAACTTACGAAATAAGAAATTCGGCGCAACGGATTATGGAGACTTCGAATAATTTCGATCGATGGCCGCCATGATGGCCTCCTTCGGCGTATCGAGACCAACGACCGGAATGGAGATATCCCCGTTCTGTAACAACCGGTTGATAGGCGCGGCGACCTTTTCCAAGCCGGATCCGGGAACGCGTTTTCGATCCCGCACCAGAATACAGATGAAATCGCTGAGAACGATCCGCTTGAGGTCGATTCGGTTCACCTCAGACCAGGGAATCGCCGCATCGCTCCATTTGCGCCACAAAATACCGTCTCGCCCGATAATAAGCTGCGGGCGCCGGTCGAAGATCGCACGGCCATATTTAAGGGCGCAGAATCCGAAAAAAATCATGCATAGCCATGGGAGCCACGGAAAGGCCCACCCATAAATCTCTCTGAGATAGGCGGTCTGACCGGACGCCGGATCGCCCGCCTCAACGACCCGCAACCAATAGCCGAGCGCGACGAAGGCTACCGATCCCAGATACAGCAGCACGGTGTGCGACCGCCGGAATCGAACCTCGAGTGTCTCTTGATCGACATCTGGCGTCGCGGCGGGTTTTTGGTCGCTCAATCGGCCCTCAACTCAGACACCGGCCGCAAATTTGCGTCATGCGTCTTTTGGTTCGCAGTTCCCGCGGACTTAGACTCATTTCCTATACGTTTTCCAGATCAAACTGAGAATGGCTTGACGAAAATAGAAACCCTATCGCGCGTGAGTTTCCCGAGGCATACCGCCACCGGTCGCATCGAGCCCTGCTGCCGCTTTCGTTCGGCCTTCTCATTTGGCGGCCGACGCCCGATACTGTGGCCGCAACCATGCCCGATAAAGACGACAAAACCCGCGCGCGCCGCAAGCCGCGCAAGATCACGCCCGACTCGCTCGGGCGGATCGCGCTGCACTATCTGGAGCGCTACGCCACGTCGAGCGAGAATCTACGGCGTGTGCTGATCCGGCGCATCCGGCGGTCGGCCCAAGCGCACGGCACCGACCCCGACGAACAGTTGCCGCATGTAGACGCTTTGATCACGCGTTATCAGCAAGCCGGCCTGCTCGACGATCAGGCCTATGCCCGGATGCGCGCAGAGTCGCTGCACCGCCGGGGTTCGTCCGGGCGAATGATCCGCATGAAACTCGCGGCCAAGGGCTTGGAATCTGATGCGATCGACGATGCCTTGGAATCGTTGACCGATCTGGTCGCGAATACCGATCTCAGCGGCGCCTGCAACTATGCCCGCCGCCGCCGCATCGGACCATGGCGCCGCCGCGACCGGACGGAACATCGCGACCGCGACCTCGCCGCCCTGGCCCGGCAGGGCTTCAGCTATGACATCGCGCGCAAGGTCGTCGATGCCGAGAATCCTGAGGTTTTGGAAGCCGAAGCGGCGGAAGCGAAGGAGTATTAGTCATGGGGCTGACGTCACTAGACGACAACACCGCCGCTCGCAAATACCGCATTAGAGGCGCTTGACGGGCATTCGTCATATGCATAGGCTATGCATATGACATTGGAAAACCAAATCGCCACGTTGGGCACGCTGATCCACGATGCCATGCTAGAGGGTTTTGACGACTTGTCGCCCCGGGCGGCGGCCATCCTGCTGACCCTTCTGAACCGCGGCGCACTCACCATATCGACCATCGCCGAGATCGCAGGCATCACCCAACCGACGGCGACCCGGATCGTCGACGGCCTGGAGCGAACGTCCTTGGTCAAACGGAAAGCGCGCGACGGCCGGACGGTTGCGGTTTCGTTGACCGCCCGCGGAAGTAAGACCGCGCGGCGGTTACAGAAATCGCGGACCGACACGGCGCGGAAGGTCACAGCGGCGCTGGATCGAGACGAACACGGAGCCTTCGCGGCGATGATCGACAAAATTCTTTTCCAGGCGACGACGGGTCGGCGATTCGCGCGAACGACTTGCCGATATTGCGATCACGATGCATGTCACGGCGACGCGTGTCCGATAAACCGGCGCGCCACCGAAATCGAGAACCCGGCATAACCCAACCGGTACCGAGGAATGCTTAGTGCAAATCGAACATCTAGGAAAATCTCCCGTTATCCATCCTGAAGCATATGTCGCGCCGGATGCTACCGTTTGCGGCGACGTCGAAATCGCCGCAGGCGCCCGCATCATGCACGGCGCTCGGATCGTGGCGGAATCCGGCAAAATCGATATCGAGTCGAATTGTATCGTCCTTCAGAACGCGGTGATTCGGGCGACCGGCACCCATAATTGCCGGATCGGCCGAAATGTCCTCGTCGGTCCGACTGCGCATATCGTCGGAGCAGTCGTCGAGGACGGTGTTTTCATCGCGACCGGCGTATCGATCTTTCATTCGAGCCGCATCGGCGCGGGATCGGTTATCCGCATCAACGGTATCGTCCATGTGAACTCGGTGCTTGCGCCAGGAACCGTCATCCCGGTCGGTTGGATCGCGGTTGGCGATCCGGCACAGCTCTTCAGTACCGATCGCCACGAGGAAATCTGGGAAATCCAATCAACGCTGAAATTCATGGAGACCGCATACGGGATAGATGCGCCGATGCCGGAAAGTATGAAAGCAGTCACCGCGGCCGTTTCTGAACGCCTTTCCGCGCATCGAGAAGACACGGTGCTCGGCTAACCCGGCTGTGCCGCACCGGCATTATTTCTTGGGCCGCCGTTCGCTGCGCATCGCCGCGCCGCGGCCCGGGATCGCGACGAGCCGCCGGCGTTTTGCGGCGGCTGCTTGCACCGGCGTCGCCGCATAGAGCTGTTTCGACGCTTCGATGATCAATACGCCGGACACCGCCTGGAACCATCGGGCTCCGGCTTTCTCCAGCGCCTGCGCCGACTGCAGGATGACGCGCCGCTGCGACGGCGGCACGAATAGCGCATGCTCGGCCGCGTGCGCCGTGAACAGGCAATCCCGCAAGAGCCGCTTGATCTGCCCTTCGCTGAAAGGATGGCCGTGCCCGAAGGGCGAGCGCTGTTCGAACCGGGCCCAGATGCCGCGCCGGTTCGGTACGACGACCAGAAGTCGTCCGCTATCCGACAAGACCCGCCACGCTTCGCGCATCAAGGGGCGAAGATTCTCGCTGTTCTCCACCGCGTGCACGAGAAGGAGGCGGTCGACCGAGAGATCCGGCAGCGGAAGATCCGTCTCATCGGACAGGCAAACCAGACCGGCCTTGCCGTCCGGCCAACCGATGACCCCTTGTTGGGCTGGATTGACGGCGATGACCCGCTCCGCCTCTTCGGCGAACGCCCCGAGATATGGCGTCGCATAACCCAATCCAAGCATGGTCATGCCGCGAACGGACGGCCACATCTCCCGGATACGGTCGCGAATCAGTCGCCGCGCCACATGACCGAGGCGCGATCGGTAGAAGTCATTCAGGTCAACGACATCGGACCACATGGCGCATATCCCAACGCTTCCGGGGCGGCGCGCCCCTAGACGCGGATTCCCCGTTTCGCGCTTGCAACAGGGTCAACAATAGGAAACTGTGGATGAAATCAACGTTAATGCAAGGGGAAAAAGCGCCGTGAAACTGCACTACAGTCCGACCTCGCCCTATGTCCGAAAAGTCATGGTCGTCGCCCACGAAAAAGGGCTGGTGGACCAGATTGAAACCGCCACCAACAGTCCCTGGGACGACAACGACCTGTCGAAGGACAATCCGATCCGGAAAATTCCGGCGCTGATAACCGACGATGGCATGGCGCTATTCGATTCGCGGGTCATTTGCGAGTATCTCGACGATCTCGGTAACGGCGATGCCTTGTTCCCGAATGGCGGCGAGCGCTGGAGCGTGCTGCGCAAGGCAGCCATGGGCGATGGGATCATGGATGCCGGCGTGTCGATCTCCATCGAGAACCGGCGCGACAAGGAACATTGGTCCGACTGGCATGTCGGACGGCAAAAGGAAAAGATCAACCAGACGCTGGACGCCCTCGAGACCGAGGCAGCGGGACTCAACGGGCCAGTCGACATCGGCCGGATCACGGTCGGCTGCGCGCTCGGTTATATCTCGTTCCGGGGATTTGTCGGCGACTGGACCGAGGGACGGCCGGCGCTAACGGCCTGGTACGAAGGTTTCTCGGCACGGCCGTCGATGAAGGCGACCGAACACAAGGAATAGGCCGCCGCAACGGACTGCCCCATGACCGAAGTTTCGGCGGAACAATTGATCGACCAGCTCAATCTGGCGCGCCATCCCGAAGGCGGCTGGTTCGTCGAGACTTACCGTCACGCGCCCGGCGACGGTACGCGCGGCGCCTGCACCGCGATCTACTATCTGCTGCAAGCCGGCGAAGTGTCCGCATGGCACCGCGTCACCGATGCCGACGAGTTGTGGCATTGGTATGCGGGCGCGCCGCTGACGCTGGATATCGCCACGCCCGACGGCGGCCGCGCGGAGACTCATACGCTCGGCCCCGCGGTGATGGACGGCCAGCAGCCGCAAATCCTCGTCCCCGCCAATGCCTGGCAAAGCGCGCGCAGCCAGGGCGACTGGACACTGGTCGGCTGCACCGTGGCACCCGCCTTCGATTTCGCCAGATTCGAAATGGCCCCCGACGGCTGGTCGCCGGGATCGTAGCCGAGCTATAACGCCGCCAGCATTTCCGGTAGCCGCGACAGGTCGTCGAAGGTGGCAACGGCGCCGATATCGCGCAGCGCGTCTTCATGCCCCGGCTGAATGTGGCTCGCCCCGGCGAAACCGAGCACGGTCATCCCCGCCGCCACCGCGCCGGTGACACCCAGGATGCTATCCTCGACCACGACGCAGCGCGCGGGATCGTAATCCATCGTGCGGGCTGCGTGCAGGAAGAGATCGGGCGCCGGTTTGCCTTCCGCCACGTCCGCGGCGCTGAACAAGGCACGATCCTCGAAATACTGACGCATCTCCGTCGCGTCCAGCGCCATGCGGATCCAAGTATGGTTGCTGTTGGAAGCGATACACCGGGGATGGGTGAACCCATCAAGCAAAGCCGGCGCGCCGCGAACCGCCTGAATTTCGGGGACCATTCGTTCGTGGGCCTGCTGATGCAGCATGTCCTCGAACCGGTCCGGCAGCGGTCTGCCCCAATCCTGCTCCACCGTTTCCCGTACACGCCGCATCTTCATGCCGGTGAAGCGCGCGTGGCTTTCCTCCGGCGTGACCGGATACCCGAGTTCAGTCAATACGTAGGACAACACCTGGTTCGACAATACTTCGCTATCGACCAGGACCCCGTCGAAATCGAAAATCACCAGCGGTTGGCTCACGACGATTTTCCTTTCGATGCGGGAAACAAAAGATCCCGGGCGGCCAGCACCGCCCCCCCGACGATCGCGAGACAGGCAACCGCCACGACCCAGGTCGCTTCCGCCTTGCCGAACGCGATCAGCAACAAGGTCGAGATCAACGGCGCACCATAGGACGCAACACCGAGGATACGAATATCGCCGTGTTTTACCCCGCGATCCCAAGCAAAGAAAGCGGCGCCGACCGGTCCCAGGCCCAAGCCCAACACGGCGAGCCATTCTCCCGGCGTCTGCGGCCAGACGGTCCGCTCGAAGAGGACATGACAGAAAGCGCCAAGCACCGCGGACGCCGCGCAGAACCAAGCGACCGTGCCGGTGGGGATTTCCTGAAACCGCCGGCTCAGCACCGAGTAGCCGGACCAGGTCAACGCGCAGGCCATCGCCGCGGCATAGCCGACCGCGAACTCGCCGCGGAACGCGATCGCGCCGCCGCCGGTCACCAGCAACACGCATCCCGCAAGCCCGATGAACGCGCCGGCGAGATGCCACCACCGCAGCCGGTTCCCCGGCAGCAAAGCGGAAAACAGGACGATCAGCAGCGGCCAGAGATAGGCGATCAAGCTCGCCTCGACCGCGGGCGCATTGCGCAACGCCATGAAGTAAAAGAAATGGTAGCCGAACAATCCGCCGACACCGACCAACCACACCGCCGGCACGCGCGGCAAGTACCGGCGCGGGTCCTCGCCGCTGACGATCCATTTCACCACGCCCAGCAGGGCCGCCAACGCGAAACACAAGGCGACGAGTTGAAAGGGCGGCACCGATCCGGACCACGTGGTCAACAGCGCAAGCGCCCCCCACATCAAGATCGCGGTGCCACCGACGAGTGTATCGCGACCCTGTCCGGTCACCGCTGCGCTGCCGACATTTCGATGATGCGGATTGTTTCCGCCCACAATTCGTACCGGTCGAGATCGTCCGGGCGAACCCAGCGGACACCCGCCGCATCGCTGCCGGCAACCGCCGTGCCGTCCCGCCACTCGGCGGTAAAATCGACCAGCGTATAGTGAAACCGCACCTTGCCGTCGTCGTCATGGGTCAGGGAGTCGACCACATCGATGAGATGGGTGATGTCCACATCCAGGTTGGTCTCTTCCTTGATTTCGCGGAGCGCCGCATCGCGGACGGTCTCGCCGACCTTCTGCCGGCCGCCGGGCAGGCTCCAACTTCCGTAGCGCGGCGGCTTCCCGCGCTGGATCAACAGAAGCTCGTCGCCGCGCCACACCACAACGCCGACGCCGACAAAGGGTCTGTCCGGATATTCTCTCGACATTGACCTGTTCCTCTTCCGACGCGTCATCCTTTACACGCCGTGCCGCGCGACCACAACGCCGTGCGTGAATCTTTGCGATGCGCCGACAATCGGGTACCGTGCCGGAGCGTGCCCACCATCGCCGATCCACCGCAACGCCCATCGAATCGGACAGTGACATGAAATACCGCCTGCTTGGAAACTCGGGTCTCAAAGTTTCGGAACTGTGCCTCGGTACCATGACCTTCGGCGACCAGACGGACTTGCGCAGCGCGCGCAACATCACCGACGCCGCGCGGGATGCAGGCGTGAACTTCATCGATACCGCGGACGGCTATGCCGGCGGACGATCGGAAACCATGGTCGGCACAGTGTTGCAGGACGACCGCGCGGACTGGATCGTCGCGACCAAGGTCGGGTCGAGCCACGGCACGCCAGCCCGCCACAAAGGGCTGTCCCGGAAGTGGATGATGCAGGCGATCGACGAGAGCCTGCAACGGCTCAAGACGGACCATGTCGACATCTATTACATGCATCATGTGGACTGGAAGACGCCGCTGGAAGAAAGCGTCGCGGCGATGGGCGACATCATCGGCTCGGGAAAAGCGCGCTACTGGGGATTTTCGAACCACCGTGCCTGGCAGATATCCGAGTTGGTCCGCCTGTGCGATGCCACCGGCACGCCCCGGCCCGTGATCTGCCAGCCGTATTACAACGCGATGAACCGGATGCCGGAGAACGACATCCTGCCCGCCTGCGACTATTACGGCATCGGCGTTGTGCCCTTCTCACCGCTCGCCCGTGGTGTGCTGACCGGCAAATACGCGCCTGGCAAGGCACCGGCGAAGGACAGCCGGGCCGGGCGCAAGGATACGCGGATGATGCAGACCGAGTTTCGCAAGGAATCACTGGTGGCCGCGCAAAAGATCCAGAAACACGCGGAAAAACGCGGCGGCGACGCGATCGCCTTCGCCGTTCAATGGGTTCTGAACAATGCAGTGATCACGGGCTTGATCGCGGGGCCGCGCACGCTCGCGCAATGGAAGGGCTATCTGGCGGCGCTGGACTACGACTTCACCGCCGAAGACGAAGCGTTTCTCGAAGCGCTCGTCGCGCCGGGGCATCCGTCGAGCCCCGGCTATTTCGATCCGCGGTATCCCCCGGCCGGCCGACAACCGCGTATCGGCGCCGGCTCGTAGGCCGGGCACCCCTATAGACTAGGTGAAGTACTGGCCGCCGTTGGCGGTCAGGGTCGATCCCGTCACGAATCCCGCGTCATCCGACGCCAGGAAGACGACACAGCGCGCCACTTCCTCCGGCTCGCCCAATCGGCCGACCGGAATTTGCGGAATGATCTTTTCGTTCAAAACGTCCGCGGGCACGGCGCGCACCATCTCGGTCCCGATATACCCCGGGGCGACGCAGTTCACGGTCACGCCCTTTGCGGCGCATTCCTGGGCCAGCGCCTTAGTGAACCCGATCATGCCGGCCTTGGCCGCGGAATAGTTGGTCTGTCCGAACTGGCCTTTTTGCGCGTTGATCGACGAGATATTGATGATCCGCCCGAAGCCGCGTTCGCGCATGCCCTCGTAGACGTTACGGGTCACGTTGAAAACGCTGTCGAGATTGGTCGTGATCACCTGCCGCCATTTTTCCGGCGTCATCCGGTGAAATGTCGCGTCGCGGGTAATGCCCGCGTTGTTGACGAGGATGTCGACAGGACCGACTTCCGACGCGATCTTTTCCGCCGCGGCCGAGCAGGCATCGAAATCGCCGACGTCGAATTTGTAAACCGCGATCCCCGTGCGGTCGTGAAATTCCTTGGCGGCCTCGTCGTTGCCCGCATAATTCGCCGCGACGGTGCACCCCGCGTCCTTCAACGCGATGGAGATCGCCTCGCCGATGCCGCGTGTCCCGCCGGTGACCAATGCCACTCGTGCCATTACAGATACTCCCTAGTCTACTTTGCGTCGAAGTGATGCGTGCAGCCCGCGTTCATGCGCGTGTTATCGCCACACCATACCCTAAAAGGTCACGGCGCGCCGGGCTTTCGGCAAGGGTCGGCCGCCCGGCACGCCGTCGATCCGTTTAGTCGCGCTCCAAGCACATGGCGATGCCCATACCGCCACCGATGCACAAGGTCGCCAAGCCCTTCTTGGCGTCGCGCCGCGCCATCTCATACAGCAACGTCGTGAGAACCCGCGTACCGGAAGCACCGATCGGATGACCGAGCGCGATGGCGCCGCCATTCACGTTGACCATCGATGTATCCCAGCCGAGATCCTTGTTCACCGCACAAGCCTGTGCCGCGAAGGCTTCGTTGGCCTCGACCAGGTCCAGGTCGTCGGTCGTCCAGCCAGCCTTTTCAAGCGCTGACCGGCTCGCCGGAATCGGTCCGGAGCCCATGATGGCGGGGTCGACACCGGCTGTCGCCCACGACACGATCCGCGCCATCGGCGTGATGCCCCGGCGTTCGGCCTCTTCCGCGGTCATCAAGACCGTCGCGGCAGCGCCATCGTTGATGCCCGACGCGTTGCCCGCCGTTACCGTGCCGTCCTTCGCGAAGGCAGGGCGCAGCCCCGACAGCTTCTCCGCCGTCGTGCCCGGTTTCGGATGTTCATCGGTATCGATCACGATCTCGCCCTTGCGGGTCTTGATCGTCACCGGCACGATCTCGTCCTTGAACGTACCGGCCTCCATGGCGGCAGCGGCCTTGGCCTGGCTGTTCGCCGCGAACTCGTCCTGTTCTTCGCGGGTGATCTGCCACTTCTCGGCGACATTCTCCGCGGTATTGCCCATGTGATAGCCGTTGAAGGCGTCCCACAGGCCGTCCTTGATCATGGTGTCGACGAATTTCAGGTCGCCCATCTTCTGTCCGTCGCGCAGATGCGCGCAATGCGGTGCCTGGCTCATGCTTTCCTGACCGCCCGCGACGACGATCTTCGCGTCGCCCAACTGGATCGCCTGCATGCCGAGCGCCACGGTCCGCAACCCGGACCCGCAAAGCTGATTGACTTGATACGCCGTCTTGTCGACGGGGATACCCGCGTCGACCGCCGCCTGCCGCGCCGGGTTCTGCCCGGTGCCCGCGGTCAAAATCTGCCCCAACACCGCCTCGTCGACGTCGCCGCCCTCGACTTTCGCCCGCGCCATCGCCTCGCGCATGGCGGCCGCGCCCAGATAGGATGCAGGGACGGAACTCAAACCGCCGCCGAACGCGCCGACCGGCGTCCGCACTGCACTTGCAATAACAACATTGGTCATGGATTGATTCTCCCTATCGCCATCGCTGTGGCCAACAATTTCGGTGCAGCCGACTCCTTCGATTTCGATTTATGCTGCACTGCACAATAAATCGCACTATACGCGCCCGCTGCCGCATCAACAACCCGCATTCTGGCCATTTTGCGCGCATTGCCGCCGTCCGGCAACGTAGTCTTTCTTTATGACAATTGTGTCAGCCATTCCGAAATATCGGGCCAAAGTTGACGCTCGATTCCATGGCTGACCATCATGCCGATATGGCCCGCATCGACTCGCATCGTCCGGACATCCGGCAATGCATCGCTGAGCGCCAGGGCCGACGCCGCCGGAACGATACGGTCTTCCGCCGGGATCACCGCAAGCACCGGGCAGGTCACCGCGGCAGCGTCGACCACCGCGCCGTCCACGCGCCATATGCCCGCGGCTGGAGCGTTCGCGCCATACCACCCGCCGAGACACTCGCGCGCGACCGGGGCCGCCAACGGCACGCCGTCGTTGACCCAATCCTCGAGCACGACGAAATCCCGCGCCTTGTCGGAATCCGGATCGAGCGCGGCGAAGGCGCTGAACTTCCGTTCCGCCAAAACCGGATCGAGACCGGCGAACAACATCTGCAGGACGTCGACCGGCAGTTCGCCGAGCGCGCTCATGATGCCTTCTGCCGCAGCCGCAACCCCCGCCACGCCGGCGGCCTGCGCCGGACGGTCGGCATGAAAGTCCCACGGCGTGGCCAGCAACACCAATCCGGCAATCGCGTCCGGATTCCGATGCGCCAGGGCAAGCGCCAGCAGCCCACCCATGCAATACCCCAAGACGGCGGGCCGCGCACCGGATAGATCGGCGACCGCGGTCAGCGCCGTTTCCAACCGGCGGACATACTCGGTCAGGCCGAATTGCCGTTCGGCGTCGCCCGGTACATCCCAGTCCAGAAGAAACGGCCACAATCCTTGATCTGCCAACCAACGGGCGAAACTGCGGTCTTCATAGAGGTCGAGGATATAGGCCCGGTTCACCAGGGACGGCACGAGCAGGACCGGGACGCCACCGGTGCCCGCGCCATAGTCGTAAAGCCGCGTGGTTCCGGACGTCCAAACAACCGGCGGCGTTTCCACATGGCGGCGATGCGGATGGTGGCGATAACATTCGATGCCATCCAGGAAGGCGCCGAGGCGTTGCCGGGCGGCGGCGTCCACCGCCGCAGCGAGGGCGTCAGGATTTACGTTTTCGAGATTTTTTTGCAGCGGATTTGCCGCTGCCGCCAGCGCCGGACTCCATTGCATCAAGCCGTTTCTCAAGAACGGCAAGGCGGCGTTTGAGGTCGTGTAGCTCGTCGCCGCCGCCATCAGATGCAGCGCCAGCGGCCGCGGCCCCACCCGGGGCTTGCGCGGCATGTTGCAGGAATTGGGCGAAGACGCTGTCAAAAGGGTTGGTTCCCCCGCTTGCGGCTTGGGGTGGCATCATACCAAGCCCGGTCAGCCACGCCATCGGGTTCGGCGGCATCGGCGGCATCCCACCGGCCGCGCCGGATTTGTCACCGGCGGCCGCTGCGCCGGACATGGTCTCGAACAAGCGGCTGACGGACGCAACCGTTTCCGGATCGGCCGCCATGACGCGCAACTGTTCCTGCCACAGATCCAGATAGCGTTTCGCCAAGTCGTCTAGGTCGGGCGTGTCGGCCATCCCGCACTATAGGAGCAGAAACAGCGGATTTCCAGCACCGCCGATGTCTCTTCGCACTGCAAACTTGGTAATGCCAAATTAACGGATATTCTTATAACTTTCGCTATCGTGCGCTGCGATATACTCTAAGGATTATGCCGAATCGCCGAAGCGCGCGAGGCAACACGGGAAATTACCCATGGCTGGCAAAAACAGCGACGACACCGCAACGGTTACGATTAAGAAATATGCGAACCGGCGTTTATACAACACGGCGACAAGCAGTTATGTCACGCTCGACCACCTCTGCCAGATGGTGAAGGACGGGGTGGAATTCCTCGTGGTCGACGCGAAGTCGGGCGAAGACATCACCCGAGCTGTCCTGACCCAGATCATCGTCGAGGAAGAAGGCAAGGGCGACAACCTGCTGCCGATCAGCTTCCTGCGGCAGATCATCAGCTTCTATGGCGACAACATGCAGCGGATGCTGCTGCCGAGTTACCTTGAGCACTCGATGAAGATGTTCTCGGAAAACCAGGAGCGCATGCAAAGCTACATGCAGGATGCGATGGGCGGCATGGGCGGCATGTTCCCCTTCAGCTCGCTCGAGGAGATGGGCAAACAGAACATGGCGATCTTCGAACAGGCGATGAAGATGTTCTCGCCGATGGGCGGGGAGCAAGGATCCGCACCGGCGTCCCAACAGCCGGATGCACCGTCTTCGGAGGAAGACACCGTCGCCGATCTGCAGGAAAAGCTCAACGCCCTGCAGCAGCAACTCAACAGTATGGCAAAAAAATCGGGCTAGACGATTAACCGCCCACGGCCACCGGGCCGGCCGCCGTATCCTTCGCGGGCGCCTGGGTATCCGTGTTGAGGTTCTCGTTATGGGCTTGCGGTTCCGGCGTCGGGCCGTTCGGTCGGCCGAGCTGCGGCCGTCCGTAGTAATAGCCCTGCAGGAATCCGACGCCTTCCTTCTTCAGCAACGCGGCGTCTTCGGAACTCTGCACGCATTCCGCGACGGTCTTCATGCCGAAACCGTCGGCGAGATTCAGCAGCGTCCGGATGAACAGCAGGTTGTCCGGGTTGTCGGATACGTCCATCACGAAGGATCCGTCGATCTTCACGACATCGACCGTCAGCGATTTCAGATGCCGGAACGAGGTGTAGCCCGACCCGAAATCATCGAGGGCCACCTGACATCCCAGATCGCGCACCGCCGCGACGAAACGGGCGGAGTCCTCGAAGTCGTGCAGGGCCGCGGTCTCGGTAATCTCGATAATCAACCGGCTGGCGATCTCCGGTTTGCCCTTCACCGAACTGACCAGAGCGCGAAGCCAGGACCGGTCGCTCGCCGTCAGGCTCGAGATATTCAAAGCCAGCGTGATGTCCGGATTGCTCGTTAAATCGGCGATAACCATTTCCAATGTCCGCCGGTCGAGCTGCCGCATCAGGCCGAGCCGTTCGGCGACCGGCACGAACGCGCCCGCGGCCACGATCTCGCCGCTTTCGTCGATCATGCGGATCAGCGTCTCGTAATAGGCGATCTCGGTCGTCTTGGAGTCGACCACCGGCTGGTAGGCGAACACTACCCGTTCTTCCTGAAGCGCCCGAACCAATTGCTCGCCGACGACCATGTATTCACGCTGGCGCTGACGCTGATCGTCCGACATTTCGAAATAGGCGAAGCAGTTACGGCCGAGCCGCTTCGCATCCCGCATTGCGCCTTCGGCACTCGCCATCAGGTCATGCGCGGTCTGGATCAGCCCGGGGAACCCGGCACCACCGATCGACACGGTGATATGGATCGGCCCGACGGGCGTTTGGATGGCGTTCTGCCGGAAAACGTTGAGGACCTTCTCCGCGGCCGCGGCGATGCCAAGCTCGTCGGCGTTGCCCAGCACGATACCGAAGGTGTCGCCCCCGACACGGCCCAACACGTCGGTCGCGCGCATGCATTCTTCCAACCGCTGCGCCACGCCGACGATGACCGCGTCGGCGGTCTCGCGGCCATAGGCCTCGTTCATCATCGACATCTTGTCGATGCCGACCGACAGGAAGCCGCCCGAAACGTCATACCGGTCGGCATAGGCCAAGGCATGATCGACCGCTTCGCGCAGACGCGACTTATTGTAGAGACCGGTCAATTCGTCATAGTTGGCCCGCTGTTCCAGCAGGATCTCATGCTGTTTGCGGCCGGTGACGACGCGCAAAATACCGTTGAGACGAACCGGCTGGCCGGCTTCGGAGAAGTCCGCCGTCGCCCGTTCGTGCACCCAGCAGAATCCGCCTTTCTCGTTGCGCACACGGTATTCGCAATCGAAGGCGGTCCGATTCGTGAAATGTTTGGAAAGGCCCTTGAGCCTGATCTTGAGATCGTCCGGATTGATGCGTTCGTGATACGCGTCGCCCGTGGCAACCGCGTCCGAACTGCTGATTCCGAACATATCCGACGTATTGCCAACCCAGGCAATGGTGTCGCCGACGAGATCCCAGGAATAAATAACGTCCCCGGACCCGGCAAGCGCAGCGTTGATTATCTGCAGGTCATCTGACATCGCCAAATAATTCACGTCAATTTCTTGACGCTTATTCCCCCGATTCATCGCCGCCCCCATAAATCCCGCAAAACAATACAATCTTTTTATATTAATTACTAGAATATTATTTTGTTTATTTTCTCAATTTGAATCAATTTAACATTAATTACTAAATATTTAATTGGTTGTATCTATTCATTATCTGTCTTCTATTTACTTGTGCGCAAAAGCCCGGTTTTCCGGCCCGACCCTGTCGAAACCACACGCGTAGTTTGTCTTGAATGGGTTAACGGAAAGTTAATGCGCCAAGTCCCAGCAACTGCCCGCCGCAGAATTGGCGTCAATCGCCGCCCCAAACAGCCGGCATGGCTTCCCCGGGGATCCAATCATGCAGCGCTGTATCGAGGGATTCCGGCGCTTCGATTCGATCGTAGAAACGGCCACCCGATTGCAGCACCGCGGTCATTTCCGCCCGCCGCCCGGCATCGCAATCGATCGTCGCCGCGGCCAGAACCCGGCGCGGCGCGCACAGACACAAGAGGTCCTCGACATCCAGCCAGCGAAGCATCCCGGGAACGGCGACAGAAAGGTCCACCGTGTCCTGTACGGCACGCGACCGAAGCCGTTCCAGCGAATTCACCAAGACGCCCGTCCCAATGCGCGGGTCGAGCGCCATCGCGACCAGAGCCGCGAAGCCGCCGGTCCCCCAGCCCGCAACGGCGACCCGCACCGGGTCGATCTGAAATCGACTGTCGCCGTCCAGCATCCAGTTGAGCGTCGAGGCCACGTCCGACGCATATTCGCCGGCAGGCGACCGGCCGAGCAACAAAGCTTTCGCCAAGGACTCTTCATCTGGATCCATGGCCGTCACCGCGGCACAGCCCAGCGGCGCGACGCAAACCGCCAAGTATCCATGGTCCGCCGCCTGGCAGGCAAAATCGGCACCTTGCTTAATCGCAATCGTTTCGGCGACGCCCGTCCCTTCACCCCAAGACACGCCGATATCCAAGTCGCCGCCTTGCAGGCAAATGACCGCCGGGCCCATAGCTTTTTCCCGCCCGTCGCGCCAAATCAACCGCAGAACGATGTCGTGACCATGGCGCACGCGAAGGCTGACCTCGCGATGGCAGTAGCCGCCCGACGGCGGCAGATCGGTCTGATGCAAGATGGCGGGCGGTCCGCCGAACCGGCCATAGCCGCACAGTTCGGTCAGTTTCAGCCGCGCCTCTTCCTGCCAGACAGCCGGATCGGCGATGCTGGTGCGCGACCAGGACAGCACGCGCGGCGACGAGGCCGCCGCCTGCCGATAGGTCTCGCTCCGGTCGACATCGACCGTCGGGGAGGAGTCGTTGATGGAACTATCTTGCGCCATTCGATCGCCGTGGGTTTCGACCGGCGGCTACTATACGGTATACGCGGCGACCGGCAATCGGGACGATTTCGCCCCCGCCCCGGCGCTGGTCTAGAATGCACGCCTCGGCACCCATCCGACCCAGCACAAGGAGCGAATGCCCAATGGAACGCCCGACGACAGCGCTGCGCAAATTGTTCAAAAAGAAATCCTGCCTGTATATGCCGGCGGTCTATTATCCGTTGGGCGGACGGCTCGTGGAGTCGATGGGCTTCGACGCGGCCTATGTCGGGGGGTATGTCACGGGCGGCTCGCGGGCCGTGTCCGAACCGCTGCTGACAATGACCGAGCAAATCGAGACCGCCGAACACGTGGCGCGGTCGATCTCGATCCCCACCATCTGCGACGCCGGCGCCGGATTCGGCGAACCGTTGCATGTGACGCGGATGGTGCGCGATTTCATCCAATCCGGTGTGGCCGGCATCCATATCGAGGACCAGCTGTATCCGAAGCGCGCGCATTACCACAAATACGTCGCGCATGCGGTGCCGATGGAAGAATTCCTCGACAAGATCCGCTGGGCATGCCGCGAGCGCGACAAGGTCGATCCGGATTTCGTTATCATCGCGCGGTCCGATACCTGCCGGTTCGACGGACTGGACGAAGCGATGAAGCGCATCAACCGCGCAGCCGAGGAAGGCGCCGATCTCGGCCTGATCTTTCCGCGCAACGACGAAGAGGCGGCGCAGGCACCGAAAGAGTCCACCATTCCGCTCGTCTATGTGCAGAGCCGGGGCAACCGCGACGGCCGTCCCCTTTATTCGGTGCAGCAGCTCCAGGACATGGGCTACGCCGCCAGCATCGATGCGCAACTCTTCCTCCTCGCCAGTTTTCATCACGCCAAACTGGCATTGGAGGAGGTCAAGAAAACCGGCGACTACACCGCGATGTCGCATGACGACCACACGGCCGCGCGGCAGGCGATCGAGGATTTGATCGGCCTCGACGAGTTCTACGAGATCGAGGAACAGACGGTCGAGGACACCAAGTGGGGTAAGCGTTAACCGCCGCTCCCCCCGCCCATCGCGGCGAGCGCGGCCTTCGCGGCCGCCAGTTCCGCCTCCAACGTGTCGATCCGCGCCTGGAATTTCTGCACGGCGGATTCCAACGAATTACGTATGGCTGGCGCCATCTCCCGCTCGGTGAAGCGCGGCGTGATGTGCTGCGGGCAATTCACGTCCCAGGCCTCGACCGTGAAGACGAGCGCCCGTTCCGGCTCTGCTTCATAAGCATCCTCGGCCAATCGCGCCAACAGCTCCGGATCGTCCTCGACAAACCGGGCGCGGCCCCAAATCTTTATGCGGCGGCGGCCTGCGTAATCCATCAGGAACAGGAACGCCTGGCCGTTTTCCGTCAGATTGCCGACGGAGATGTATTGCCGGTTCCCGCTAAAATCGGCGAAGGCGAGCGTATGCTCATCGACCACTTTCAAGAATCCGGGCGGGCCGCCCCGGTGCTGGATATACGGTTGTCCCGCCGCGTTGGCCGTTGCCATATAGAAGGAGTCCCGCGCCGCGATAAAGGCCGCAAGATCGGGCGTCACGCGGTCGGCCCACCCGCCCTTTTCCTCCATACGAGCGTAGCCGGACCGCGAGCCGAGCCGTTCCTGCACCGCCTTCACCGCCGGCGTGAAGGCGATATCGCTGGTGAACTCCCGATCCATGGCGCATTTCCTTTCTGGTCCAGCCCCAGATGTTGGGCTAGCCTAATACTCGAATCCTTCGTCTGCCGGCACTTGCAGCGGAACGGCGCGTTGAGCGCCGGCCCGGCAGACATAACCCAGACGATAGGCTAACCCAACCTCGATGACGTCCGCACTTGCCGATGAGGCGAGGCCTTCCAGGTCGCTGACCCTGACGACGATTTCGGTCTGCCTCGCCGCCGGCATGCAGTCGATGGACACTTTCGTCGCCGGAATCGCCTTGCCGCGTATGATGGGCGCCTTTTCCGCGGCACATGACGAAATTGCCTGGGTCCTGACGTCCTTCCTGATCGCCGTCGCCGTCTTCACGCCGCTCAGCGGCTGGCTGAGCCGGCAGATCGGCCGCAAGCGGCTGCTGCTGATCGCGGTCGTCGGTTTCTGTTGCGCATCGGTACTGGCGGGCCTGTCGAACACGATTTCCCAGATTGTCCCGGCCCGTTTCGTTCAGGGTATTTTCGGCGCAGCGCTGGTGCCGCTATCCCAGCAAATCCTGCTCGATATCTACCCGCGCGAACGCCACGGCATGGCCATGGCCTGGTTCAATATCGGCATGCTGGTGGGGCTGATCGTCGGGCCGCTGCTGGGGGGTTACATCACCGAGTATTACACGTGGCGTTATGTCTTCTTCATCAATATCCCCACGGGGATCTTCGCCTTCACGATGATCAGCATCTACGTGCGCGAGACCAAACGCGAACCGCGGCAATTCGACTTTACCGGCTTCATCGCGCTGGCCGTCGCCCTGATCTCGTTCCAGCTCATGCTCGACCGCGGCGAACGGCTGGACTGGTTCTCCTCCACCGAAATCGTGATCGAGGCGGGAATTGCCGGCGCGGCCTTCTACGTCTTCGTGATTCACATCGTGACCGCGCGCAATCCCTTCGTCGATCCGGCGCTGTTCAAGAACCGCAATTTCGCGCTCGGTATGGTCTATATCTTCACGCTCGCAGTCCTGATCTTCGGCTTTCTCGGCATCTTCCCGGCGATGCTGCAAAACCAACTCGGCTATTCGGTGCTCGCGTCGGGCGTTTTGCTGTCACCGCGCGGGATCGCCACCTTCATCGCATCGCTGGCGTCGGGGATGCTCTTCGCCCGCATCGGCCCGCGGCCGATCATCTTCGTCGCGCTGATCATTATGGGGGCGTCGCTGTGGCACATGTCGACCTTCACGCCCGACGTGGACCAGGGCACGGTGCTGTTCACCATCTGCCTGCAAGGGCTGGGATTCGGCATGCTCTCGACCACCGCGACCGCCGCGGCCTATATGACGCTGACGCCCGAGCTGCGCCCGGATGGCACCGCCTTCCTGTCCCTGGCGCGGCGGATCGGCGCCAGTATCGGCGTGTCCTTCCTGGTCAGCCAACTGTTACGCTACAAGCAAGAAAACCAAGCAATGCTCAACGAGAATGTCAGCCTATACAACGAACGGCTGCGGCACCTGTCCCTGCCGGACCGGTGGAGCCTCTCGGATCCCGAAGGTCTCAGCGCCTTTCATAAGGTGATCGAGCAGCACGCGGAATTCCTGGCGTATCTCGACGACTTCCGGCTGCTTGCCGTCATCGTCGTATTCCTCGCCCCCTTCGTTTTCCTGATGCGGATCGAGAAACTACCCGACTCGAAAACCTAGTCGCGGTCCTCTTTATCCTGGTCCCCATCATCGTCGAACAATATGCGGCTGGCCGCGCCGTCGAGGTCCTCGAATTGATCCGTCTTGATCGCCCAGAGAAAGGCGACCAGCCCGAGCAGACCCAGGAAAAGTGCAATCGGGATGAGATACAACAGACCGCTCATGACCGGCGCATCCGGCCCAGACGAAGGGCATTGCAGATCACGACGATGGACGATGTGGACATGGCGACGGCCGCGATGAGCGGCGTCACCAACCCGGCCATGGCGAGCGGGACGGTCACCACGTTATAAGCGAAGGCGAGGATAAAGTTCTGCCGCACCAGGAAATCGGCGCGGCGCGCGACCCGAACCGTTTCCACCACCGGCGCAAGGCGCTGCCCTTGGAACACCACATCAGACGCGGTCTGGCTGATATCCGCCGCGGTGGACGGTGAAAGCGACGCCCGCGCCGCCGCCAGCGCCGGGGCATCGTTCAGGCCGTCGCCGACCATAAGGACGTGGCGCCCCTGGCTTGCCAACTCTTCCAGTCGGGCGATCTTGTCCGCGGGCGTCGCGCCTGCTTTCGTTCGATCGATGGCCAACGCATCGGCCACCCGGGCAACCGCCGCAGGACGATCGCCGGATAGAATCTCGACCGACAGGCCCTCATCGCGAAGCGCCTGCACCGTCTCGGCGGCATCGTCCCGGATCGTATCCATGAACGCGAACCGCACCGGGTCGCGTCCCGGCTGCGCAAGCCACAGCTCCGGCAGGTCGGACGCGGTTTCGGTCGCCCCGCACCAATCGCCGCGGCCGAGGCGATATTCCCCGCCGGCCGCCAACCAGCGCAATCCATGGCCCGGTACTTCCTCGACAGTGTTGGCCGCGCGGACCGCCGGTGCCATGTCGGTCAACGCCCGCGCCAGCGGATGCAGGCTCACCGCGGCCAATGAGGCCGCGGTTCGAAGATCATCCTGCGTCCAAGCGCCATCGACAAGCAGCTTGGGCAGCCCTTCGGTGAGCGTTCCCGTCTTGTCGAGAACGACGGTGTCGATCCGGGCGAGCCGTTCCAGGGCAGTCGGCGATTTCACGAGGATTCCCTGCCGGAAAAGCCGGTTCGCCGCGACGACCTGAACCACCGGCACCGCGAGCGCCAGCGCGCATGGGCACGTCACGATCAATACGGCGACAGCGATGAGCAATGCGTCCTGCCACGCCGCCCCGCCGACAAGGAACCACCCGAGGAACGCGGCCGCCGCCAGGATATGAACGACCGGCGCATAAACCCGGACGATCCGGGCCGCCACGTCCACGTAGCGTGCGCGGCGTTGTTCGGCGGCTTCCAACAGCCGGCCGATTTCCGCCAACAGCGTATCGTTGCCCGCCGCGGCGACCTCGACCGTCAACGCGGCGGTCAGGTTAACCGCGCCGGCATGGACCGTGCCGCCCTGCCGGACCGCGACCGGAATGCTTTCGCCGGTGATCAGACTGCCGTCGACATCGGAGACGCCTTCGAGCACCCGGCCGTCCACGGGGATTCGTCCCCCCGCCGGCACCAAAACGTGCATGCCGGGCCGGACGGCATCCGGCGAAATGGGCCGCGTCGTGCCGTCCGCGTCCCGTACCGTCACCGCCGACGCATTCAAGGCGAGCAAATGCTCGACCGCCGACCGGGCGCGGCCGCGCGCACCCTGTTCCAAAAAACCGCCGATCAGCAGGAAGAACAACAGGGCGACGGCGGAATCGAAATAGACATGCTCTGCGCCCCGCGCCGTCTCGATCAGGCTCATGGACGTGGCCAACAAGACCGCGAGCGAGATCGGCACGTCCATGTTGACGCGCCGGCCCTTGAGCGCGGCGGCGGCGGATTGGAAGAAGGGCATGCCGGCATAGGCGACGGCCGGCACCGCGATCAACGCCGAAAGCCAGTGCATCAGCGATCGCGTGACCGAATCCATATCTTGCGCCAGACCCGCCCAGACAGCGACCGACAGCAGCATGATATTCGCCGCGGCGAACCCGGCCACCGCCATCGCACGGACCAGCCGCTTGCGCGTCAGATCGAAGTCGCTCGACAGTTTTTCCGGATCGAAGGGAACGAGCCTAAAGCCCAGTTCCTCGATGTCGGCAATGATGGTTTTGACATCGACGAGGGCCGGCTGCCACGTCAACGACAACCGCCGCGCCGTCAGGTTTACGCGGCCTTCGACGACACCGCGAATCTTCACTAGCCGGGATTCGATGCGGTTTTGGCATCCGGCGCAATGCATGCCGTCGACCAGCAACCGCATGGCATGGAGGCCGTCATCGGTATGTTGAATGTAGGAATCGAGACTTGTATCCGGCGGGGACTTCGCCTGGACGGGTGACGCCTCGATCTGTTCGATAACGCCGGTCATCGCGGCACTTGAACCCGTTGAAGCACCTGATAGCGGCCTTTGCTGTGCTCCGCCACCACATCGACGTCCCACTGGCCAGCCAACGGCATCTCGGCACGCGCCATATAACGGCCTCCGCCGAGATCCTGGAGACGCAGGGTGAAGTCATTGCCGACATGGGTCGGCCGCAGGAATTTCGCCGTGACGCTGGCACCGACGACACCCGCGGCGGCCTTGTCGGTTAGATTGAACCGCAGCACGGAATCGCCGTCGCGTCCGGGATCGAGCCTCACGGTGCCGGTCCACCCCATCGCCCGTTGCGCGGCGACCGCTTCCAGCGTCTGATTGTGGGCTAGTCCCCGGATGTAGTGTTTTTCGCCATTCAGTCCGGTCCAACTGGTCACGGCGGCGTAGACCAGCATGCCATTGGCGAACAGGACTACGCCGAAGAAGACGAAAAACAAATACGGCAGATAGCGGTCGGACGGTCTCGCTTCGGATGCGTCGCTCATTTTTCCGGTCCTCTGAATACCGATTCATGGCGGGTCGTCACGCCCCCCTCGACGATCGGGTGTTCGGACAAGACGAAGTCAAACGGTACCGCTCCCGACGCCAGTTTGTCGCGCGGGACGCGCACGTAAATGCGATATGTGGTCACGGTATCCGGCGCCGCGGTCAGGTACACGGTCGTCGATGTCGTGTTTTGCCCAACGACGGACATCGTTTCACCCGGCAGCCCGTCGATATCGAGCACATACCCCTGTTCCACCCGCTGCTTGTTGAGAATCTTGATTGTGAATCCGTTTCGGATGGATCCGTCTGTCAGGCGGACGAAGAGCGGGTTGCGGTCCCGCAATACGTTGATATCGACAACCGGCCGCGTCCATAGCGACGCCATAATCACGGCACCGACGATCAGCAGCAGCACTGCATATATGATGGTCCGGGAACGGATAAGGCGATACCTCGCGGTTTCTCCGCGGGCACGCGCCTCCTGCCGGTTTATCGAATCATAGGTGATGAGATTGGGCGGACGGCCGACCCGCGCCATGACGTCGTTGCAGGCATCGATGCAGAGGCCGCAGCCGATGCATTCCAATTGATTACCGTCTCGAATGTCGATCCCGGTGGGACAGACGGCGACGCACTGGCTGCAGGCGACGCAATCGCCTCGGCCGTCCCAATCCGCGCCCTTCTTGTGCGGGCCACGCGGCTCGCCACGCCACTCCTCATAGGTCACGATCAGCGAATCTTCGTCGAACATCGCCGATTGGAACCGTGGCCACGGACACATGTAAGTGCAAACCTGTTCGCGGGCAAAACCGGCCAGCAGATAGGTCGTACCGGCGAACAGCCCGATGAAGAACAGCACCGACGGCGCGACCTGGAAATGGAACATGTCCTGAACCAGGGTCGGCGCATCATTGAAATACATGATCCAGGCGCCGCCGGTGAGCACCGAGATGATGATCCAAATCGCATGTTTCACCGACCGCTTGGCGATCTTGGCGACGGTCCAGCCGGTTTTGTCCAGCCGGATCCGTGCGGCGCGATCACCCTCGACCAGACGCTCGACCCACATGAAAAGGTCGGTCCACACGGTCTGCGGGCACGTGAAACCGCACCACACGCGGCCGAACAGCGCGGTCGCCAAGAACAACCCGAACGCACCGATCAAAAGCAACCCGGCGAGGTAGTAAACTTCCTGCGGCCAAATCTCGATCCAAAGGAAATACGCCCGGCGGTGCGGCATATCGATTAGAAAGGCTTGATCGGGTGCGCCGGGACCGCGATCCCAGCGCAACCACGGCGCAATGTAGTAGACGCCGAGCAACACGATCAGCACGGCCCATTTCCAGCGCCGTATCACGCCGGCGACCTTCTTCGGAAATATCTTTACCCGCGCCGCATAGAGCGGCAGTTCTTTCTGCTGCTCCCGAACCGATTCAGCGTCTTCGTATTGAACTTCAGACATCGTCATCGCTCGCTTGCGCCGCGGGGACGGCAGTTACTGCCCGCCGCCCAACGAATGCACGTAGACGGTCAGCATCTTGATCGTGGATTCGTCCAGTCGCCCGCCCCATGCCGGCATGACACCATGCTGCGGATTGCCGATCTGCACCGCCAGGGCCTCCGGCGTCCCTTCGTACAACCAAATATCGTTGGACAGACGGGGCGCGCCGAGTTCCTGGTTGCCCTCGCCCTTGGCGCCATGGCACGCGACACATTGCTCCGCGTAAATCGGCGCGCCGCGGGCGACGGCTTTCGGATCTTCCGCACGATTGACCAGGCTGAGGACGTATTGCGTCACGTCGGCCACCTGCGCCTTCGTGAGAATTTCATCGGCGGCGAACCGCGGCATCTCCGACGCGCGCGTATCGTCGTCCTGCGCCCAGCGCACGCCATGAAGGAGCGTTGTCTGGATCGCTTCCAGCGACCCGCCCCAGAGCCAGTCGTCATCCGCCAAATTCGGAAAGCCGGCCCGGCCCGCGCCACCCGCGGCATGACAGGGCGCGCAGTTGTCCGCGAATGCGGCCTTTCCACCGGCCAATGCAAAATTCAACAAATCCGCGTCTTCGCGAATCTGTGCCGGCGTCGCCTTGGCGATGCGGTCGAAATAGCCGGCTTGCGACTGCCTGTGCGCCGCCAACTCGGTCTCGAGGGCTTGGCGCTCGGTATAGCCAAGCAAGCCCTTCGTATAACCGGTCAGTCCTGGAATTGAAGGATACAGCACGTAATAGACGATCGATATCGCGATCGTCGCGTAGAGGACATACAACCACCAGCGCGGCAGGGGATTATCCATCTCCTGAATGCCGTCCCACTCGTGGCTGCGGATTTCCGTCCCGGTGATGGCGTCTTTTTCCGGTTTTGTCGGCATCTTACTCTCCTAGGACGGTTGCCCGTTTTCTTCTTCATCGCGGAAGGGAATGTTCGCGTGATCTTCCATCCGCTCCTTCTGGCGGCGTGAAGGCCACCACGTCCAGGCGACAATCGCCACGAACAGGATCACGAAAAGCAGCACCCAGATCGGATACAACATGTCGGCAATGGCTTGCATATCCATGATGTCTCTCCCTATTGCCGCAGGTCTTCGGTGCGGTAATTCTTGAAGTCGACCAAGGTTCCAAGCATCTGCATGTACGCGATCAGGGCGTCCATCTCGGTCAAATTATTCGGATTGCCGTCGAAGGCGCCGACGACCGCTTTGGGATACCGTTTCATCAGACCTTCGGTATCGGCGTCGGGATTCGCCTGCGCCTGCAGGTCGGCCAAGGCGTTCTCGACCATCTCGTCGGTGTACGGCACCCCGACCGCTTGGTTGGCGCGCAGATGCGCCGCAATATCGTCGGTCCGGACCGGCCGGTTCAGCATGAACGCGTAGCCCGGCATGATCGATTCCGGTACCACAGCACGCGGATCGACCATATGGGCCACATGCCATTCATTCGAATATTTGCCGCCGACCCGCGCAAGATCGGGCCCGGTGCGTTTCGAACCCCACTGGAACGGATGGTCGTACATGCTTTCGGCGGCGATGCTATAGTGGCCGTAGCGTTCGACCTCATCGCGGAACGGGCGGATCTGCTGCGAATGGCAGGTGTAACAGCCTTCGCGGATGTAGATGTTCCGCCCGACCAGCTCCAGCGGTGTATAGGGCCGCATGCCTTTCACTTTCTCGATCGTGCTCTCGATCGTGTAGAGCGGCACGATCTCGACCAGGCCGCCGATCGCGACCACGATCAGCGTGAGAACCAGCATCAGCCCGACATTCTTCTCGATTTTTTCGTGTTTGATGAACATGGCCAATACCCCCTATTCCGCCGGCGCGGCTGTGGCCTGCGGCGCCACGAACGCCTTTTCGCTTCGCAGATCACCGCGCACCGTGCGCACGAGGTTGTAAATCATGATGAAGGATCCGAGCAGGAACAGAATGCCGCCGCCCGCACGGACCACGTAGAACGGATGCATCGCCTCGACGGTCTCGACGAAGGAGTATTGCAGGAAGCCGAGACTGTCGTATGACCGCCACATCAGCCCTTGCAGAATGCCCGAGACCCACATCGAGGTGATGTACAGGACGATGCCGATCGTCGAGACCCAGAAGTGATAGGAAACGAGGCGCAGGCTGTAGAGCCGCTCCCGATTCCAAAGCCGCGGCACCAGGAAGTACAGCGCACCGAAGCTGATGAAGGCGACCCAGCCGAGCGCGCCGGAGTGCACGTGGCCGATGGTCCAGTCCGTATAATGCGACAGCGCGTTGACCTCCTTCACCGACATCAGCGGCCCTTCGAAGGTGCTCATGCCGTAGAAGGCGACCGAGGTAACCAGCATGCGCAGGACGGGGTCGGTGCGCAGCTTATGCCAGGCGCCGGACAGCGTCATGATGCCGTTGATCATGCCGCCCCAGGACGGCATCCACAGCATGATCGAGAAGGTCATGCCCAGTGTCTGCGCCCAATCCGGCAGCGACGTGTAGTGCAGATGATGCGGGCCGGCCCAGATGTACAGAAAGATCAGCGACCAGAAATGGACGATCGACAGGCGGTAGGAATAGACCGGCCGTTCGGCCTGTTTCGGGATCAGGTAATACATCATCCCGAGGAAGCCCGCGGTCAGGAAGAAACCGACGGCGTTATGGCCGTACCACCACTGCGTCAGCGCATCCTGCACGCCGGCATACAGGATGTAACTCTTCGCCCCGAAGAGCGAGACCGGCACCGCGAGATTATTCACCACATGCAGCATCGCGATGGTCACGATGAAGGCGAGGTAGAACCAGTTCGCGACGTAGATATGCGGTTCCCGGCGGCGCATGATGGTGCCGACATAAACCACCAGATAAACCACCCAAACGATGGTGAGCCAGAGGTCGACGAACCATTCCGGCTCGGCATATTCCTTACTTTGCGTGATGCCGAAGACGTAGCCGAGCGCGGCCATGACGATGAAGGCCTGATAGCCCCAGAAAAGGAAGCGCGCCACGTCCGGTCCGCCGAACAGCGTGGCCCGGCATGTTCGCTGCACGACGTAAAGCGACGTCGCGAAGAGCGCGTTGCCGCCGAAGGCGAAAATCGCGGCGCTGGTATGAACCGGCCGCAGCCGGCCGAACGAGGTCCACTCGAGGCCGAGATTCATCACCGGAAAGGCGAGTTGCAGGGCGATAACGACTCCGACCAAGAATGCCGCGACACCCCAGAACGCCGTCGCAATGACAAAAAGCCGAACGACATCCTCGTTATAAACAACAGCCTCTCGGCCCCTGGAAACGGTTTCCGCCGTTCCGGGCACGCTGGACACTACCGCCATGCCTCAATCTCCCTATCCCTAACACGCCAGACGGGGCGGATAGCGCCCGCCGTCGTCCGGCGTAACGTCGCCGACTTTTGTGCGGCGCACATTGATTTCGATCAATGAAGGGCAAGAATGGTGCAGGCATGTTCAGGGAGGAGACGGTACCGGTGAGAACGCAGATGCGACGGCACAACCGGAACAGCCGAAAGGGACACTTCCATGCATGATGGAGCAGCGTGGGGATTGGGCGTTGCAATGGCGGTATTGGCGTTGCTCGGCCTCGTCATCGCGGGCAACGCGACGGATAGCACGATGTATTACGCGGGCCTGGGACTCTGTTTATTCGGGGTCCTGTTCAACTACGGTATGGTCGCGCGCCATGCCGGCAAGCGAGATGGCTAGGCCCCGGGCCACTTGCCTTATGCCTCGTCGAGGCTCCCGATCAGGCCGAACGCGCCGCGCTTGCGGATATTGCGGCGCATCAATTCGACATCGATGACCTGATCGTCATCCACATCCAGGTTGGCCGCGTTCCCCAGCGTCGAGACATACCAGGCCTGCGTACCACCGTCTTTGGCCTGGAAGATCAAATCCTTGATGTCGAATTGAGCCGCGATGTTG
This sequence comes from Alphaproteobacteria bacterium, assembly GCA_965228425.1. Taxonomy (GTDB): domain Bacteria; phylum Pseudomonadota; class Alphaproteobacteria; order UBA8366; family UBA8366; genus JAJFJD01. Next base: position 5,119,573 of record OZ245815.1, read on the forward strand.
AGGATTAAGTCCTCTTTTCGCGCGTCGACTCCTTCGCTGACCCCTTCTCCCTGGATCAACACCTTCCACGCACCGGCCTCGAAGTAAGCCTCCATCTGCCGGAAAACGTAACCCTGACTGCGGGTCCAATCGTCATGGCCCTTTTGCCCCGCCTCGGCGACCACCTGCAGCCCCTCGTCCCGCGCCATCCGGATCAAGGCGCATTTATCGTCCAGCGACATGGCGACCTGGGCGCTCGAAACCTCGACCGCGTCACCGCCGAGCCGCTTGATCTCGCGATAGAAATCCCGTGACACGCCTTGCAGGAAGGCCGCTTCGGTGACATCGCCGGCAAAGAACATGCGGACATCGTTGTCGCGGTAGAGCGCGATTTTGCGGCTGAGAAAATCCTCGGTTTGAAGCCGGTAGGCGCCGATCGCGATCTTCGCGTAGTCCACATAGGCGCCCGCGGAGTCCAACAGGTCGCCGACCCGATTGAGGCCGACACCACGATCGGCCACGATGGTGAGCCCGGCGTCGCGCGGTTTGGGCGGCCGTGGCGCCACCTTGACCGTTGAAAACGCCATCCCGGTAAGACCTGCATCCACCGCCATCATCTGCTCCTTTTTCTTTTCTGCTCCGTGTGCACGCTTATTTTCCGTACGTGTGGCTCATAGACATGGGCATGATCATATCCCTGCGACGTTGTCGGGGCTCGCGGCGACTTCACCTTGCTCGACCCGCTTCACCGCTTCCACCAACGCCTTGCTTACCGGCGTCGGGATGCCCACCTCGTCGCCCTTTGCCGCGATGAATCCGTTGATCAGGTCGATCTCGGTCCGGCGCCCCTTTCGCATATCCTGTCCCATCGACGGCCGTTGGTCGTCGCTGCGTTCCGCGATCTCCGCCTCCATGAATCCGTCGACGGCGCGCCGGGCGGCCGCGTCGCCGGCGGCGGCTGCCACGAATCGGTCCGGCGCGAGCCCGATAATATCCTCGATGCGATAGCCGAGCGCCCAGCCGACACGAATCGATTCGGCGCCGAGCCGGATCGAGATATCCCGCGTCATCGGATTGCCGTCGCGCTCCTTGCCGCTCATGCCCGTTGCGGCGGACAAGCCGTTCCGCATGGCGTTGATCGTAAGCTTCGTCCAACGTTCGCCCCATAGATTGCTCGTCACCATGGCGCTGTCCGCATGGCGCATCAGGCGGGCGACTTCTTCCACGCGCGGCGTGATACGGCCATGCAATTCCCCGACGCGGAACACGATATGGTTCTCCCCGCCGAGCGGCACATTCCGCTGGACATGTCCCGGCCCGATCAGTTCGGCCGCGATCGTGCTGGCGATGCAGCCGACGGTGCGGTCTTCGCCGGCGACCCGCGCCACCGTTTCCTCGTTGATGCAATTCTGCAGCGAGACGACGAAACCATCGGGCGCGAGATACTGTTTGATCAGCGCGGTCGCCCATTCGGTGTCATAGGATTTCACCGAGATGAAGGCGATATCGATCGGGTCTGCCTTCGACAGCGCCTGGACATCGCTCAGATGGACCGCCTTTACGGGGACCGTACAGCATTCCTGCGTGGTGACCCCGTCCAACCGGATGCCATGCTCGTTCATCTGTTTCACGTGGTCCGGCCAGGGATCGATCAAGGTGACGTCTTCGCCGCCCCGCGCCATATGCCCGCCCGCGTAGCCGCCAATCGCACCGGCCCCAACCACGACGATCCGCTTGCCCATGGCAATTTCCTCTTGCTCTCAAATGGCGATTTGTCGGCCGAAACGGCGCGCTTGCTCCTTCATGGGTGCCCGATTTTCCAGTTTTCTGCAAGTTGACGCTGGGGCGTCCAGGGTAGCCGGTCAGGCGACGCCCAAATACTGCCAGGCGACGTAGCTGCCATAGCAAATCAGGAAACCAACGCCGGCCGCCCGGTTCATCACATTGAACCGGCGTACCCAGAAAGCGAGGATGGCGGTAATCCCCAACAGGAACCAGAGGTCGAAGGCGACCATCTGCGGCGGGATCGGCACCGGCGTCACCGTCGCGACGATCCCCATGATCCCAAGGATATTGTAAATGTTCGCGCCGAAGACGGTACCGAGGGCCACGTCGGAATGCCGACGCCATGCGGCGATCACCGCCGTCGCCAACTCGGGCAGCGAGGTGCCGAGCGCGACCACCGTCAAGCCCACGACCTCCTCGGGCACGCCGGCGTCGCGCGCGAGGGCGACTGCCCCCGTCACCAGGAATTCGGCTCCGAAGACGACGCCAAGCAAACCGATAACGAACGTCAGCGCGGATTTAGCTACCGACGTCGGCGCCTTTTCGGCGAACTCCTCGGCTTCTTCCGCGAAAGCGCTCTTCTCCGCCGACTGGCGACGTTCCTTCCGAAAATTGTAAACCGTCAGCGAGACCAGCAGCAGCACCATCAATACGCCCTGCCAACGCGCGATCTGACCGTCCCAGGCAAGCAACAGCAGCAGTGCCGTTGCGAGAGTCAGGATGATCCCGGTCGTATTCAGCGATGCGCCGCGCTCGAGCGAGATCGGCCAGATCAGGCAGGAACAGCCCAGAATCAGCAGGAAATTACAGATGTTGCTGCCGATGACGTTGCCCACGGCAATGCCGGGCGACCCTTTGAATGCGGCGTCTAGGCTAACGAACAGCTCCGGCGTGGTGGTGCCGTAGGCGACGACCGTCGCCCCGATCATCATCGGTGAAACGCCGAACCGCTGCGCGAACCCGACGGCGCCCCGCACCAGCGCGTCGCCGCCCACGAAAAGAAGGGCAAATCCGATCGGAATCAGCAGATAGATCATGCGCCGGCCAACTTTCCCCCGCCGCCATCAGTCCTTTCTGACGGCACAGCACATGCAACTTTCCGCATAAAACGTCCCCGGCCCTTATCGGCGGTTTTCGAATGGACCGCCTTCATACAGTATAAATGAACGTGAGAGGACCCGCCTTGCAACGGGCGCGTTCCCCACCTGCCGTTTCTCCCGCAGCCCAAATAGGAAGATTGAATGCCAGCGTCAACCGATGATCGCCAAGATATAGACGGTGTTGCCATTGAGCACGATGTGATGGTCACGGCGCGCGACGGAATACGCCTTGCCACCGATGTTTATCGTCCCGCCAAGGACAGCGTCGCGGTCGACGGCGCCTTCCCGGTCATTCTGGAACGCACCCCCTATGACAAGACGGCGGCGTCGAGATCCGAAAAACGCATCGGCGACATCGACTCGATGCCGCGCGCGGACGTCGCCAACTATTTCGTTCGTCACGGCTACGTCGTCGCCTATCAAGACTGCCGGGGCCGCTTCGGATCTGAGGGGGAATTCGTCAAATATCTCGACGATGCGGAGGACGGTTTTGACACGCTCGCCTGGCTGGTCGAACAACCCTGGTGCAACGGCAAGGTCGGTACCATGGGATTGTCCTATGCCGCCCATACGCAGGCGGCGCTGGCCAGCCTGAACCCGCCGGGCCTCGCCTGCATGTTTCTCGATTCCGGCGGCTTCTCCAACGCCTACCAGGGCGGCATCCGGCAGGGCGGTGCGTTCGAATTGAAACAAGCGACCTGGGCTTACAAGCAGGCGCTCGAAAGCCAGGAGGCGCAAGACCCGGTCATCCGCGCCGCGCTGGAGGCCGAGGACATGCGCGACTGGTTCACCCGTATGCCGTGGCGGCGCGGTCATTCGCCATTGCGCTGGGTGCCGGAATACGAAGACTACCTGTTCGAGCAATGGACCGCCGGCAGCTTCGACGAATCCTGGAAACAAGCCGGTATCTACGCCGAAGGGTTCTACGATGACTTCCCCGACATTCCGATGGTTCACATGTCGAGTTGGTTCGATCCCTATCCGCGGACCGCGACGGACAACTACGTCGGCCTGAAGGCGCGGGAAAAGGGGCCGCAACACCTGATTCTCGGCCCGTGGACGCATGGCGACCGGGTCTTGAGTTACGCGGGAAACATCGACTTCGGTGATGAGTCCGCGCTCGACGGATCGCTCGCCGAGGATTTCCTGGCGCTGCGCCTGCGCTGGTTCGACCGTTGGCTGCGCGATGCCGACAACGGCGCGGATGCCGACCCAGCCGTGCAGGTCTTCGTGATGGGCGGCGGCAGCGGAAAGCGACGGGACGACGGCCGGCTCGACCACGGTGGCGCATGGCGTGCGGAAGCCGACTGGCCGATACCCGACACCGCCTTCACCGAATACTATCTCGCCGCGGATGGCGGCCTCGGCACCGACGCGCCCGAGGCAGAGGCCGCATCGCTATCCTACGATTATGATCCCAAGCATCCAGTGCCCAGTATCGGCGGCTCGATCACGTCGGGCGCGCCGGTCATGGAAGGAGGAGGCTACGACCAGCGCGAAGGGCCGGATTTCTTCGGCTGCACGCCGCCCTACCTGCCCTTGGCCGCGCGGCCGGATATCCTGGTTTTCGAAACGCCGCCGCTGACCGGGGACGTGGAAGTGACCGGGCCGGTCAAAGTGAAGCTCTGGATCAGTTCCACTTGCCCGGATACCGACTTCACGATGAAGCTGATCGACGTGTACCCGCCGAGTGCCGATTATCCGCAAGGCTACGCCCTGAATGTCACCGACGGTATCTTGCGGTGCCGCTATCGCGATTCCTGGGAGTCGCCGGCAATGATGGAGCCCGGCGCGGTATATGCGATCGAGATTGAGCCCTTCCCGACAAGCAACCTCTTCAAGGCCGGGCACCGTATCCGCCTCGACATCGCCAGCAGCAATTTCCCGCATTTCGACGTGAATCCGAACACCGGCGAACCGGAAGGACGCGCCCGACGCAGCCAGATCGCGACCAATACGGTGCATATGGACCGGACGCATCCGTCGCACGTCGTCCTGCCGGTGATTCCGCTCCGCTAGGGACGCGAATCCCGGATTACATCGATGGCGGATCCTCGGCGATCACACGTTCGGCGAGCGATAGATCGACACAGTCCTCGTAAGGGATTTCGCGCGCGATCAACCCGCCAGACAACAGGGCGGCCCGCAGCCGTTCGAAACCGTCGCGCGCGAGCAAGGGCGACGTGCCCCAAACGCCGGACGCCAGATACCGCTCGGCACAGGCGGCGAGGGTATCGAGGTCGAGGTCCGGGAAATACTCCCGAACGGCCTCGGCAACATCGATCGGCCGCTTCGCGTGAAGCCATTTCTGCGTCCGGAACATGGCCCGCGTCATCCGGTACAACTCATCCTGCCGCCGGGCCATCGTATCCCGCGACGCGTAGAAGGTGGTGTAGCTGCAGGGCCCGCGCGACGCGGCCGCGTACCACAAATGACCGCCACCCTCGGCGATCAGCTCCTCGGCGAAGGGTTGGAACACCTGAATGGCATCCACGGTTCCCGCCCGTAACGCCGCGACATTCTCGGGCATGCTGCGGTCGTCTATCCGGGACACTACCGCCGGATCGATCCCGGCACGGCGCAAGTCGTCCTGTAGGCACATCCAGGGCGTCGGCACTTCGCTCACGCTGGCCAGCGTCAGGTCGGCCAGATCGCCGAGTGCGAAGTCCGGCCGGTCCGATGCGCCGATGATGTAAAAAGGATCGCGGCCTACGGCCTCGCAAAACCCGACGATGCCGCAGTCAGGATCCCGGTCGTGATTCATCATGATCCGCATCGGCCCGCCCCAATAGACGTCGACTTCGCCGGACCGAAGCTGATCGGCGACCGAGCCGAGATTGGCGCTCGTGCCCAAGGTGACCGAGACGCCCTCGGCCTCGTAGGCGCCCAAGGCGTGGACCAGATAGAACGGGGAGTAGAAAACCGCGCGGAAGGACTCGAATAAGGTGATGCTCATACGGCATTCTCGCGCGATTTCACACCGCCGTCGACCTGACCGATCGGCATGCTCTTCGGCGCCAAGAACCGGCCGGCCGAAGCAATCCGATCGGCAGGGCGTGCGACGACATTCTCGAACCAATTTTCTTTTGCATGGCGACAACGGCAAAGCGCTCGCTTCCAGGGCGACGAAGGCAGGACGAACTTGGTGTCCCCGATCACCGGCACACGTCACAAACTAAACGACAAATACAGACGACCGCGGACGTCGACCATCATCAAAATCGGCGTATCATATTGCGCTTACTGAAATAATCTGAGCCAGTACAACCCGGGAGGGAGTGTTTTTTTATTGTGCCGTGCCATCGACGGTGTGTAACATTTTCCATCTCACGTTCAGCTTGGACGACGGACGAGGCTGGTGCCGCGATCTGAAGCGCCCAAAAATACAAAAAAGCATCGTTTCCGACCCCGCCTGAGCAACAAACCTGGTGAACCCCCACAGGGAGTTATTCGGCATGAAAATGAAACACTTGGCTATTCCCGCCGCGATGGCGGCGTCTTTGGCCTTATCGACGTCGACCGCGCTGGCCGGCAAGAGCGACGACACGCTGACTTGGCTGTCGAACAGCGAACCCGACAACATCGACATGTACTACAACACGCTGCGCGAAGGCTTGATCATCGGCCGCCATATTTGGGACGCGCTGATGGAAATCGATCCCAAGTCCGGCGAGTTCCGGCCCAGCTTGGCGAAGTCGTACAAGTGGGTCGATGACAAAACGATCGAATTCGATCTGCGCGAGGACGTGGTCTTCCACAACGGCGAGAAGTTCGACGCCGACGACGTGGTGTTCACGCTCAACTATCTCGCCGACCCCAAGAACAAGGTGAAGGCGCTGAGCCGGACCAAGTTCATCGCGGGCGGAGAAAAAGTCAGCCAGTATAAAGTCCGGGCGAAGCTCAAGTATCCGTTCCCGGCGGCGATGCAGTACTTCGCCTCGGTCGTCGTGATGTATCCGAACGAGTATTACGGCAAGGCCGGGCCGAAGGGCATGGCCACGAAGCCGGTGGGCACCGGGCCGTATAAAGTGACCGAGGTCACTTACGGCAAGCGGTTCGTCCTGGAGAAGAACGACAAATACATGAAGGGCGGCCCGAAGGCGCCGACCATCGGCAAGCTCGTGTTCCGGCGTATCGAGGAACGCGGCACGCAGATGGCGGAATTGCTGTCCGGCGGCGCCGATTGGATCTGGCGGGTTCCGCCCGATTTGGCCAAGCGTCTGGACGGCCGCAAGGGCTTCCAGGTGACGCAAGGCGAGACCATGCGCGTCGGCTTCCTGCTGATGGGCGCATCGGGCAAGGCCGGCGATCATCCGATGACCAAGCTCAAGGTTCGCCAAGCCATCAACTATGCGCTCGACCGGGATAAGATTCGCAAGACGCTGATGGGCGACGCCTCGCGCATCATCCACGCAGCCTGCTTCCCGACGCAGTTTGGCTGCATCGACACCAACGTGAAGCGCTATAACTACGACCCGAAGAAAGCCAAGGCGCTGCTCAAGGAAGCCGGGTACGAAAACGGCTTCGAGACGAATTTCGTCGCCTATCGTGACCGTCCGATCGCGGAAGCGATGATCGGACAGCTCCGCCGCGTCGGCATCAAAGCGAAGCTGACCTACCTGAAGGCGGGCGCCTATCGGGAACTGCGCCGCAAGAAGGGCGTCGAGATCGCCTTCGGCACGTGGGGATCGTCGTCGATCAACGACATTACCGCGATCGCCGGCAACTGGTTCCAAGGCAGCTCGGATGACCAAGCGCAAGACAAGATGGTCATCGACCTGTTGAACCAGGGCAACACCACGGACCAGGAAGTTCGCAAGAAAGTCTACGCCAAGGCTTTCGAGCGGATCGCCGATCAAGCCTATTGGGCGCCCTTGTTCTCGTGGGTCTACAATTACGCCTATGTCGACGAGTTGAACTTTACGCCCAGCGCCGATGAAATTCCGCGGTTCTGGAACGCGAAGTGGAAGTAAGCGTGTAACGACGGTCGGACCGGTCCTCTCGTTGGGGCCGGTCCGGCGACGTTTCCATTCGACAATATATAGGGGAGCCGGATGCTGAATTTCATGGCCAAGCGCCTGTTCGTCGCGGCGCTTGTCGCGATCACTGTATCCGTGATCGCGTTTTCGCTGCTGCGGCTGTCCGGCGACCTGGCGACGATGATCGCGGGCGAAGACGCGAGCGCCCAAGACATCGAGCTGATCCGTGAACAGTACGGATTGAACAAGGCCTATTATCTACAGTATCTCGATTGGCTCGGCGCCGGATTCCAGGGCGACCTCGGCGAATCGATGTTCTACCCCGAAGAAGTCACCGCCCTGATCAAGGACCGGCTGCCGAACACCCTGACCTTGGCGGGGCTTGGCGTGCTGTTCGCCATGGGGCTCGCCATCCCCATGGGCGTGATCGCGGCACTTCGGCCCGATAGCTGGGTCGATCGATGCGCCTTGACCATTGCCGTGCTGGGACAGGCGTTGCCCGGCTTCTGGTTCGCCCTGATGCTGATGTTCGTTTTCGGCCTGTTCCTCAGATGGCTGCCGATATCCGGCAACGAAACATTGGCCCATTTCATCCTGCCGGCCATCTCGCTCGGCTATTATTCGACGCCGGCGGTCATGCGCCTGACCCGGACCGGCATGCTGGAGGTGCTCAACTCCGATTACATTCGGACCGCGCACGCGAAAGGACTGCCGACCTTCATCATTCTGTTCAAGCATGCATTGCGCAACGCGATTATTCCGGTGGTCGCGTTGTCGTCGGTCCAATTCGGCAACATGCTCGGCGGGTCGGTCGTCACCGAAACCGTCTTTCAGATTCAAGGCATCGGCCATTTGGCCTGGGAGTCGATCTCGCGGAACGATTTCCCGGTCGTCCAGGCGGTTCTGCTGCTGGTGGCGTGCTTTTACATCATTCTCGTGCTGCTCGGCGATCTGCTCAACGCGTGGCTCGATCCACGCCTGCGCGTGACATAGGAGATACCGTAGATGCCCCCATCGGATTCCAAAGTCGTCGGCAAGGGTCTGGGTGCACTGCCGCCCGACAGCGCCGGCATGCCCAGCGTCGAGAGCGTCATGCAACCCGACGCGTTCACCATGTTCGCCCGGCGCGTAATCGGTCACCGCAGTTTCATGCTGGCCGCGATCATCATGATCGTCCTCATCATCATGGCGTTCTTTGCGCCGATCCTGGCACCGCATGATCCCTTAGGGCAGGACTTGGACCGCCGCCTGATGCCGCCGGTCTGGAACGACGCCGGCAGTTGGACCTATCCGCTCGGCACCGACATGATGGGCCGCGACTATCTCAGCCGGCTGATCTACGGGGCGCGGGTTTCGCTCACCATCGGCTTCTGCGCGATGATGATTTCCGGCGTGCTGGGGACCGTGATGGGCGTCTGCGCCGGGTATTTCGGCGGCCGTGTCGACATGGTCATCACCTTCCTGCTGACGACCCGCCTGACCCTCCCGGTCATCATGGTCGCGTTGGCCCTGGTCGCGGTGGTCGGCGGATCGCTCAACACGGTGATCCTCGTCCTCGGATTCCTCTTATGGGACCGTTTCACCGTGGTCATGCGCAGCGCCACGATGCAGATTCGGAATCTCGATTATATCCGGGCGGCGAACGCCATCGGCTGTTCGACGCGGCGCATCATCTTCTCCGAAATCATGCCCAATGTGCTGGGCAGCCTGCTGGTGATCGCGACCTTCGAGATCGCCCATTCGATCTTGCTCGAAGCGGCGCTCTCCTTCCTGGGGCTCGGGGTGCAACCCCCGACGCCGTCCTGGGGCCTGATGGTCTCGGAGGGCAAGGACTACATGCTATTCGATCCGTATCTGGTCATGTTGCCCGGTTTCGCGATTTTCCTGCTCGTGCTCGCCATTAACCTATTGGGCGACGGCGCACGCGACATCCTTGCACCGGAGAACCGCAATTGAGCGCCCTTCTCGAAGTTAAGAATCTCAGCGTCGACATCCCGCTCGCCGCCGGGATGCTGCATCCGGTGCAGAAGATGAACTTCCACGTCGACAAGGGCGAGACCCTCTGCATCGTCGGGGAGTCCGGCTGCGGCAAATCGTTGACGTCGCTCGCCCTGATGAACCTGCTGCCGAAAAAGGCGGTCCGGACCGGCGACGGCATCTTCTTCGACGGCGACGATCTGCTGAAGGCATCGCGGCGGGAGATGGCGTCGCTGCGCGGCAACCGGATGGGCATGATCTTTCAGGAGCCGATGACCAGCCTGAATCCCTCTTTCACTATCGGCAACCAGATGGAAGAGATCATGCTGCAGCACCGCAAGGTCAGCCGGCAGGAGGCGCGGGACCGGGCGGTCTATCTGCTGGAGAAGGTCGGGATCACCGGCGCCGAACGGCGGCTGACGCAATACCCGCATCAACTGTCCGGCGGATTGCGCCAGCGTGTCATGATCGCCATGACCCTGATGTGCGGCCCGGACCTGATCATCGCCGACGAGCCGACCACGGCGCTCGACGTCACGATCCAGGCGCAAATCTTGTTATTGCTCGCCGAATTGCAACGCGAGTTCGAGATGGCGCTGATCCTGATCACGCATGACCTGGGCGTCGTCGCCCGGGTCGCCGACCGCGTTGCGGTCATGTATGCGGGCCAGGTCGTCGAACAAGGCAGCATCGAGGAGGTCTTCGAAAACCCGCTCCACCCCTACACGCGCGGGCTTCTGAGCTGCATCCCGATCCCGGGCAAGACCGAGCGCGGCAGCCATCTTGGTTCCATTCCCGGCATCGTGCCCAGCATGATCGGCGATATCCAGGGCTGCCATTTCCGCGACCGCTGCCCGCACGCCTTCGCCGACTGCATGGCCGGCCCGGTGGACCTGCGCATGATTGATGACCAGCGGGCCTATCGCTGCCTGTTGAGCCCGGAGGAATCGGCCCGGCAAGCCGCGGGGATGGAGGCGGCTCAATGACCGAACCCCTCCTTCAATCGAACGACGTCAGCCGTCTGTTCACCGTTGGTGCAGGCGTGTTCAGCAAGAAACAATCGCTGACCGCGGTCAACGGCGTGTCGCTCAACGTGAACCAGGGCGATGTCCTGGCGCTGGTCGGCGAATCCGGCTGCGGCAAATCCACCCTCGCACTGATGCTTCTGGGTCTCTTGCCTGCGTCAAGCGGTACGATCCTGCTCAACGGCCAGCCGGTGTCGAGCATTCCACGGCTGGAACTGGCCCGGCGCGTGCAGCCGATCTTTCAGGATCCGTATTCGTCGCTGAATCCGCGCAAAACCATCGGCGATATCATTTCGCTGCCGCTGCGCGTGCACAATATCGGCGCGCCCGAGGAACGGCAGGGCATGCTCGAATCGATCATGGATCTGGTCGGATTGCCGTCACGGTATGTCACGAACTATCCGAACCAGCTTTCCGGCGGTCAGCGGCAACGCGTGGCGATCGCCCGCGCGCTGATCATGCGGCCCGAATTGGTCATCTGCGACGAACCGACCTCGGCGCTCGACGTGTCGGTGCAATCGCAGATCCTCAACCTGTTGATGGACCTGCGCAAGGAACTCGGCCTGACCTATGTGCTGATCAGCCATAACCTGGCGGTGGTCGAGCATATCGCGACCCGCGTTGCGGTAATGTATCTCGGCAGGATCGTCGAAGAGCGTGAAACCGACGCCTTGTTCACCAAGGCTGAACACCCCTATACGCAAGCCTTGCTGGCGTCGGTGCTGACGCCCGAACCGCGCCTCGGCATTCCGGATTCGCACCTCGGCATCGAGTTTCCCAATCCGATCGATCCGCCATCGGGCTGCACATTCCATCCGCGGTGCCCGCACGCCACCGATGCCTGCGGCATCCGCGCACCCCGGCAAATTCAGCGCGAAGACGGCGCTTTCGTCGAATGCCACATCTATGACGAAGATGAGGCGGTGACGATCAAACCAGAAGCGGCATGATGCGGCGGGCCGGATCGATAGGGGTTCGGTTTCTTCTTCTCGGCCTGCTGATGCTGAGCCCCGCCGCGAAGGCATTCGCCGAAGCGGTCGATCTCGCGCTGGTGTTGGCCGTCGATTCCTCCGAAAGCATCGACAACGAAGAAGTCAAGCTACAGCGCGAGGGATATATCGCCGCGATCAAAGATGCCGGCATTCTGCACGCGATCCAAAAGGGCAAGCACGGCAAGATCGCGCTGGCGTATTTCGAATGGGCCGACGTGAACAATCAACGGCTGCTCGTCGATTGGACAACCGTTTCCGACGAGGCGAGCGCCGTGGCGTTCGGCAACCGGCTGAAAGCATCGCCGATTCTGGACGGTCACTTTACGTCGATCAGCTCGGCGATCAGCTACGCGATGACACTGCTCGACAACAATCCCTATAAGAGCAAACGCCGCGTCATCGATGTTTCCGGCGATGGGCGCAACAATAACGGCCCGCCGCTGGCGCAGATGCAGGCCGAGGCCGTCAAACGCAAGATCACGATCAACGGTCTGCCGATCGTCAACGACAATGACCGCCAATTCTCCGGCCTGCCGCCGGACGATATCGAGGGCTATTACCGTAAGAACGTGATCGCCGGCGCCAACGCGTTCATTGTCGTCGCAAAGAATTTCGAGGATTTCGAACGGGCGATTATCCGCAAGCTCATGCGCGAGATCGTGGACGCAGGCCCACACCAGGATTTCGCCGACGCGCAACGCCCCTGATCCTTTTCGCGAGAGGACAATCCCATGCTCGACCAGACCGACACGCCCTACATCCCGAAAGCAGGTGACGATTGGGACCGGGCGACGCCACAGGACCTCGGCCTCGACGCCGGCAAATTGGCCGAGGCGGTCGATTACGCACGTTCCGTCGAAACGCTTTGGACGCGCGATCTGGACCGGCCGGTGGCGGACATGATGCACGAACCGGAGCCCTACAACGCCAAAGTCGGGCCACTCAAATCCCGCGGCGAGCAGAGCGGGCTGATCCTGCGGGGCGGCCGCATCGCCGCCGAATGGGGCACGACCGACCGCGCCGACATGACGTTCAGCGCGACCAAGAGCTATCTCGCGATCTGTTTCGGGCTTGCCTGTGACCGGGGTCTCATCCCGGACGTCCATGCGCCGGTCCGCGACCTGGTCGATAACGGCTGTTTCGAATCTCCGCAAAACCGCGACATCACCTGGCACATGCTGTTCCAGCAGACCAGCGAGTGGAGCGGCGAGCTATGGGGCAAGCCGGACTGGCTGGACCACCACCGCCACACGGACAAGAAAGGCACCAAACGCGAGATGAACGAACCGGGCACCCATTGGGAATACAATGACGTGCGGGTAAACCTGGCGAGCCTTGCGCTGTTGCATATCTGGAAGCGGCCGCTGCCGGACGTGCTGCGCGAATACATCATGGACCCGATCGGCGCGTCCGACACCTGGGAATGGCACGGCTACGAAAATTCATGGGTCGAGATCGACGGCAAGAAGATGCAGTCGGTGTCGGGCGGCGGGCACTGGGGCGGCGGCCTGTTCATCAACACCTTCGACCACGCCCGGATCGGCCTGTTGATGCAGCGCCGGGGTAATTGGGGCGGCACGCAATTGCTGTCGGAAGACTTCATTGCGAAGGCGCTGGAACCCTGCCCGCATAACCCGAACTACGGCTATATGTTCTGGCTGAACGGTCCGCGCGAACGCGGCCCCAGCGCGCCGGTCAGCAGTTTCTTCCTGGCCGGGGCTGGATTCAACGTCGTCTGGATCGATCCCGACCACGACCTCGTCACGGTGCTCCGCTGGGTCCAGAAGGAAAAGGCGGACGGCGTCTACAGCCGCATCCTGGACGCCGTGACCGGCTAGTCACCATCGCCCAACCGCATCGGGGAGACGAGGAAAGCGTATGGAACCACCCTACACCGGCGGTTGCCAATGCGGCGCTGTCCGCTACGAGATCACGGCGGAGCCGCTCACCCTTTATGCCTGCCACTGCACGGACTGTCAGAAACAGTCCGCCAGCGCCTTCGGCATGACCTTCCGGATTAAGGACGAATCGCTCGAGATCACCAAGGGCACGACCCGCGAATGGCACACGGTCGCGGACAGCGGGAACGAGAAGGTCGCTCATTTCTGCGGCGATTGCGGGACACGGCTTTACAATGCACCCGCGCGGCATCCCGGCGCCTTGTCGATCAAGGCCGGCACCCTCGACGATACGAGCTGGCTGAAACCGGTCGGCAGTGTCTGGACGCGCAGCGCCCAACCCTGGGTCGCCATTCCGGCGTCGCCCCTGAACCACGAGACACAGCCCGAGTCGATGCAGTGTTTCGTCGACGCCTGGCAGAACCGGAACGGCTAACGCCGCTTACGGCATGGGAATGTCGCCGACTTTCTTCGGCACGTCGTAGCCGCGCTGCACTGCCGGCCGGTTGGCGATGTCGGTGTACCAACGCTTCACGTTGGGGAAATCGTTCAGATCGATGGTCTGCCACTCGAAGCGGGAGATCCACGGCCAGGTCGCGATATCGGCGACCGAATACTCACCCGCAAGATATTCGTGATCAGCCAAGCGCTTGTCCATCACGCCGTAAAGCCGCTTCGCCTCGTTCAGGAAGCGCTCCTCGGCATAGGCGCTCTTGCCCTGATTGAAACGAACGAAGTGATGCACCTGTCCGCACATCGGGCCGACGCCGCCCATCTGCCACATCAGCCATTCGATCGCCGACCAACGCGCCTTCTCGTCGCTCGGCAACAGCTTCTCTGCCTTCTTCGCGAGATAGAGCAGGATCGCGCCCGACTCCATCATCGCCGTGCCGTTGTCATTGTCGACGATCGCGGGGATCTTGTTGTTCGGCGCAATCTTCAGGAAATCCGGCGCGAATTGTTCGTCCTCGCCGATATTGACTGCATGCGCGGTATACGGAAGCTCGAGTTCCTCCAAGGCGATGGAGACCTTGCGGCCATTCGGGGTGGTCCAGGTGTATAGATCGATCACGGGTGGTTCTCTCCCTCTCAGCGGTGCGCGGGCACGAATTGTGGCGCCCGCCGGATTTTCGATAAGCGGTTAAAGATAGAAGGCGGCGGTCATGGTTCAAACGATGGTCTTGATCCGCCCGCCGTCGACGCGCCAGATGCTGCCGGTGCAATAACCGGAATTTTGGCCGCACAGGAAGGCCGCCACGGCGCCGAATTCCTTCGGGTCGCCAAACCGGCCGGCCGGGATGCCTTTCACCCGCTCGGCCAGCACTTCTTCGGGGGTGATGCCGAGCCGCTTGGCATTGGTTTCCGCCGACCCTCGCGACCGGTCCGTCAAAATCGTGCCGGGCGCCACGATGTTCACGGTCACCCCGTCCTTGGCCACCTCGTTCGCAAGCGTCTTGGTGTAGTTGACGACGGCGCCGCGCAGCGTGTTCGACAGCACCATGTTGTGCAGCGGCTCCACGTTGCCCGACGATCCGATGGTCAGGACGCGGCCCCATTTCTGCTCGACCATCGCCGGCACCAACCGGCTGGTGATATGGATGATGCTAACCACCATCTTCTGGAACTGATCGACCAACACGGATTCGTCGAGATCGCGGGCGAAGCCCAACGGCGGACCGCCGTGATTGTTCACCAGGATATCGACCCCGCCGAGCGCCGCGACCGCATCGTCCGCCAGCGTATCCATATTCTCGGACGACGATACGTCGCCCAACAACGGCACGGTCTTCGATCCGGTTTCCGTACCGATCGTCTCTGCCGCCTCGGCGGCGCGGTCCATGCTCGAACTGCTGACCGCGACCGATACGCCTTCGCTTGCCAGCGCATGCGCCACCGCGTAGCCGAGCCCTTTACTGGCGCCCAATACAAGCGCTCGTTTTCCCGCAATGCCTAAATCCATGCGACGGGTCCCTCCCTGGAAGTCAATTTGGAAATTATCTCGACGTTCTATGATACTCGCCGACGGCTCTCATGCACGCCTTCTGTTCAGACCCCGTCCCGCAAGGATCTGCAGCGCTATTGCGCAACGCCACCAAGCGGTTAATGATACGGCCTAACGACCGCCCCTGCCGCGGCAGAGGAAATATCTCTCTCCATGACGCAAGAATGACCAACCGCCGTCAGGCGACTCAGGAACGGTTCCTTAATGACGAAAGACAGTCCCGCGCCGAGGCTCGCCATCGATATCGGCGGCACCTTCACCGATGTGGTTCTCGACTTCGGCGACGGCCTTGCAACGGCCAAGGTTCTGACCACGCCCGATGCGCCGGAGCAAGGCGTGATGGCGGGCATCGATGCGGTGCTGCAGGATACCGGGACCGACCCCGCCGCCGTCGGCCTGGTCATCCACGGCACGACACTGGCCACCAACGCCATCCTGGAGCGCAAGGGGGCGGTCACCACCCTGATCACGACGGAAGGATTTCGCGACGTCCTCGAGATCGGGTACGAGAGCCGCTACGACCAATACGACGTCCAGATCGAGAAGCCCGTGCCGTTGGTGCCGCGCGCGCGCCGGCTCACCGTTCCGGAACGGGTAGATGTGCACGGCACGGCGCTGCTGCCGCTCGATGAAAAAGCCGTAACGGCACTCGTCCCTACCATCAAGGAATTGGGCACCGAGAGCATCGCCATCGGATACCTGCACGCTTACGCCAACCCGGACCACGAACGCCGCACGCGGGATTTGATCGCCGCGGCGCTGCCCGATCTCTCGATCTCCCTTTCCAGCGAGGTCTGTCCCGAAGTCCGCGAATACGAACGCTTGACCACCACGGCGGCGAACGCCTATGTCCGCCCGGCGATGGCGCGGTATCTCGGCCGCATGCGCGACCGGCTGACCGCGCAGAAATTCCAATGCCCGGTCTTGTTGATGACGTCCGGCGGCGGGCTGACGACCCTGGAGACGGCGCAGCGCTTCCCGATCCGGCTCGTCGAGTCCGGTCCGGCCGGCGGTGCAATCCTTGCCTGCCAGGCCGCCGCCGAAGCCGGATTGGATAAGGTCATCTCCTTCGACATGGGCGGTACGACGGCGAAGATTTGCCTGATCGAGGACCATCAGCCGCATAAGGCGCGCGAGTTCGAAGTGGACCGCGCCGCCCGATTCCTAAAAGGCAGCGGCCTGCCGCTCCGTATTCCCGTCATCGAGATGGTGGAGATCGGCGCCGGCGGCGGGTCGATCGCCCGGCTCGACGCGCTCAACCGCATCACGATCGGCCCCGACAGTGCGGGCGCCGATCCCGGACCCGCAGCCTACGACCGCGGCGGCGACCGGCCGACGATCACCGACGCGGATATTCTGCTCGGCCGCATCGACCCCGGACATTTCGCCGGCGGCAAACTGACCCTCGCACCGGACCAATCGGAAGCAACGATTAAACGCGACGTCGGCGAACCGCTCGCCCTGACGCCGCCGATGGCCGCCTACGGCATCACCGAAATGGTCGACGAGACGATGGCGAATGCCGCCCGTGTCCATGCGGTGGAACAGGGCCGCGTCGCCGCCGACCACGCCATCGTCGCCTTCGGCGGCGCCGCCCCGCTGCACGCCGCAAGGCTGGCCGACAAATTGGGCATCGACACTATTGTGGTGCCGACAAACGCCGGCGTCGGGTCGGCGGTCGGCTTCTTGACCGCCCCTGTCGCGTATGAGGTCGTGCGCAGCCGGAACATGCGGCTGCGGCAGTTCGATCCATCGCTGGTCAACACGATCATCGGCGAGATGCAGACCGAAGCAACCGCCGTCGTGGACGCCGCGGCCCCCAATGCCGAAACGACGGAACACCGCATCGCCTACATGCGCTACGTGGGGCAGGGCCATGAAATCGTCGTGCCGCTGCCGAACCGCCCGATGACCGACGCCGATGCGAAAACTTTGCAGG
Organism: Alphaproteobacteria bacterium; assembly: GCA_965228425.1. Lineage (GTDB taxonomy): Bacteria > Pseudomonadota > Alphaproteobacteria > UBA8366 > UBA8366 > JAJFJD01. The sequence goes on from OZ245815.1 coordinate 5,137,249, forward strand.
CGGAATTCGACCGGCAATACGAAGCGCTGTACCGGCGCACGATCCCGACCGCCGAGGTGGAAGTCCTGACCTGGGGCCTGACGCTGTCCACGACCACGGCGGCGCCCGAGCCGTTCGGCGAAAGCCCGCCCCGCAATACGCCGCCGCCCGCCGCGATGCGTCGGCTGTTCGACGCGGAAGCGGACCGGGACATCGAAATCCCGCTCTACCGCCGCCCCGAACTAACCTCCGGGATGACAATCGACGGCCCCGCCATTGTCGCGGAGGACGAAACATCCACCTTTCTAAACAGCCGGTTCGATGCGACCATCGCGGCGAACGGCTACCTGATCCTGCACCGGAAGAAGGAGACCGCGGCATGAGCGGTACCAGCGCGATGGACACGATCCGCATGCAGGTCATGTGGAACCGGCTGATCGCCGTCGTCGAGGAACAGGCGCAGACGCTGATCCGCACCGCGTTCAGCCCAATCGTGCGCGAATGCGGGGACCTGTCGGCTGGGGTGTTCGACCGGCAAGGCCGGATGCTGGCGCAGGCGGTGACAGGTACGCCGGGTCACGTCAATTCCATGGCGGAATCGGTGCAACATTTCATTCGGCATTTCCCGCTCGATACGATGTCGGAAGGGGACATCTACATCACCAACGACCCGTGGATGGGAACGGGCCATCTCAACGATTTCGTGCTGACCACGCCCTGCTTCCGAAAGGGCGAGTTGGTCGCGCTGTTTTCCTGCACGTCGCATCTCACCGATATCGGCGGTATCGGCACCGGGCCGGACGGCACCGACGTGCATATGGAAGGCATCTATATCCCGATGCTGAAACTCGCGGACCGCGGCGTGATGAACGAGACGCTGCTGGCGATGGTGCGCGCAAACACCCGCCAGCCGGTCGAGTCCGAGGGCGATGTCTATTCGCTGGCCGCCTGCAACGACATCGGCTGCACCCGCCTGGTCGAGATGATGGACGAGTTCGAGTTGGACTCCCTCGACGTTCTGGCCGACTACATCTGCACGTCGTCCCGCGACGCGGTGATGGCGGAGATCGCGAAACTGCCGAACGGCACCTACCGCAACAGCATGCGGATCGACGGGTATGACGGCTCGCTCGACCTGGTTGCCGCGCTGACGATCGACGATACCGGCATTTCCGTCGACTATGACGGCACCTCGCCGATGTCGCGCTACGGCGTGAACGTGCCGTCGGCTTACACCACCGCGTATACGAGTTTCGGGCTCGGCTGTATCGTCTCGCCCAAGATTCCGAACAATGCCGGCTCCTTGTCGCCCTTCACGGTGACGGCGCCCGAGGGCTCGATCCTCAACGCCCCCTATCCCGCCGCCGTCTGCACCCGCCATGTCATCGGTCAGATGCTCCCGGATGTGGTGTTCGGCTGCCTGCAGCAGGTTGCCCCCGATTTGGTGCCGGCCGAGGGCGCCTCCTGCCTATGGAACCTTACCTTCCGCGGCGAGACCGATCGGGGCAGCAACGAGAGCACGCTGTTCGCTGTCACCGCCGTAACCAACGGCGGCACCGGCGCGCGGCCCAACAAGGACGGCCTGTCGGCCACCGCCTATCCCAGCGGCGTCAAGGGAACGCCGGTTGAGATCAACGAATCGGTCGCGCCGGTGATCTTCTGGCGCAAGGAATTCCGTCCCGATTCCGGCGGCACCGGCGAATTCCGCGGCGGCCTGGGGCAGGTCCTCGAAATCGAGAGCGCCATCGGCAAGGACTTCGAAATGCTGGCCGCCTTCGACCGGATCGAACATCCGGCGCGCGGCCGCAACGGTGGACAAGACGGCGACCACGGCGCGGTTTATCTGAAATCCGGCAAGCGCTTGAAAGGCAAGGGAACTCAACGAATCGAAGCCGGCGAACGCCTCGTCATTCACACCCCCGGGGGTGGCGGGTTCGGCGATCCGGCTGCGCGCGATCCCGACAGGCAAGCCGGCGATCACCGGAATGGCTTGGCCACGGCATCGGCCGCCGGCGACGACTAAGCGGAAACCTGCGCCCGAATCCGACCGGAAGCCGCGCATACCGCTTGGCGCGGCCGTCATTTTCTGGCAGAGATTGCCGCCACCGGCCGGCATCCGCGACGGGTCGCCGGCAATCGCACCGGAGCAAAACGGTTATGAGTGACGCCGACGCCGAAATCGAAGACGGCAACCGGGATTTTATTCGCGACACGGTCCACGACGACCTGCAGTCCGGCCGGCATCAAGCGGTCGTCACCCGCTTTCCGCCGGAACCGAATGGCTACCTACATATCGGCCACGCCAAATCGATCTGTCTGAATTTCGGGATCGCCGAGGAATTCGGCGGCCGCTGCAACCTGCGTTTCGACGACACCAACCCGACGCGCGAAGAACAGGAATTCATCGACGCGATCCAAACGGACGTGCGGTGGCTTGGCTTCGATTGGGGCGACGACCTGCATCACGCCTCGGATTATTTCGAGCAACTCTACGAATGGGCGGAACACCTGATCCAAGCCGGCAAGGCCTATGTGGACGACCTGTCGGCCGACGAGATGCGCGAATACCGCGGCACGCTGACGGAACCGGGCCGGGACAGCCCGCATCGCGACCGGCCGGTGGAGGAAAATCTCGACCTGTTCCGGCGGATGCGGGCCGGTGAGTTTCCCGACGGCGCCCGGGTGTTGCGCGCCCGCATCGACATGGCGTCGGGCAACATGAACCTGCGCGACCCGGCGCTGTACCGCATTGTGCATGCGCCGCATCCACGCACAGGCACGACCTGGCGCATCTACCCGACATACGACTTCGCCCACGGCCAATCCGACGCGATCGAGGGCGTGACGCATTCGCTCTGTACGCTCGAATTTTCCGACCATCGGCCGCTCTATGACTGGTTCATCGAGAACCTGCCGGTTCCGGCCCGGCCCCGGCAGTACGAATTCTCGCGGCTCAACATCACCCACACGGTGCTATCGAAGCGGAACCTGGCGCAGCTTGTCGATGAGGGCCATGTCGCGGGCTGGGACGATCCGCGGATGCCGACCGTGTCGGGATTGCGGCGGCGCGGCGTGCCACCGGAAGCGATCCGCGATTTCATTGGCCGCCTGGCCATCACCAAGAGCGATGGCGTGGTCGAAGCCGCCATGCTGGATCACTGCATTCGCGAACACCTCAACGCGAATGCCGAACGCCGCATGGCCGTCCTACGGCCGCTCAAGGTCGTGATCGAGAACTATCCCGAAGGCCAGGTCGAAGAACTGCAAGCGGTCAACAAGCCGCAGGACCCGGACAGCGACACCCGCACGGTGCCCTTCGCTCGAGAAATCTACATCGAGCGGGACGACTTCATGGAAGACCCGCCGCGCAAGTTCTTCCGATTGGCACCCGGCCGCGAGGTCCGGCTGCGGTTCGCCTATTTCCTGACGTGCCGGGAAGCGATCAAGGATTCGGACGGGAACATCACGGAACTGCGCTGCACCTACGATCCCGAGACGCGCGGCGGCAACGCCCCGGACGGGCGCAAGGTCAAAGGCACGATCCACTGGGTCGCGGCGGAAACCGCGGTCGAGGCCGAGGTGCGGATATACAATCACCTTTTCGCAGACCCGAGCCCGGGCAGGGAACGGCCCTTCCTCGAAGACCTCAATCCCGAGTCCCTTGAAGTGCTGACCGGATGCCGGCTGGAACCCAGCCTGTCCGGCTCGAACAGACAGGCCTTCCAGTTCGAACGATTGGGATATTTCGCCGCCGACCCCGACTCAACACCGTCACGGTTGGTTCTTAACCGCACGGTCGCGTTGCGCGATACCTGGGCAAAGACAAAAGGCAAGACCTAAGCTCTAGGACTAAGCCTGCTGCCTAGTTCATTTTATGGCCGCCGTGGTGCATTTTCTTCGGCGTACCGTGCGCCTTTCGCACCGGCGCTGTCATCGCGAGCGACGATCCGTCCGCGAATTTCAAGGTAATGTCTACCGTGTCACCGGTCCTTATCGGTTTCCGCGGATGCATCAGCATTACGTGAAAGCTGCCCGGCGCAAACGCAATCTTGCCGTTCGCCGGCACCGAGATCTGGTCCTGCTTGACCATGGTCGCGACCCCGCCTTCGACCTTGGAAAGATGTAGCTCCGCCATTTTGTATTGGGGACTGGCTGCACCGATCAGATCGACCGCCTTGCCGGACGGGTTCATCACGACGAAATAGGCCGCATGCATCTTCATCGCCGGCGGCGCCGACCGGACCCACGGGTCCATCACCTTTGCCTTCTCGCCACCGGCCAACGCCGTGCCACTCATCGTGAGCATGGAGAGGCAAACCACCGCAAGTATTACCGCCGAGACGGAACGAACCGTCGATGTCACGAACCTTATCATGCCAGTCATCCTGCATTTCTGGAGTAAGGGAGACATGCAACCGCAATGCCCAACCCAGGGTCAGGCGGAGACGCCATCAGCACAACGGCGCAAATTGACGCGGGAGGCCTACGGCAAGTCACACAAAAGGTTGAGCGATTCGTCGACGGTGACTTTGGCGCCGGGGCCGACAACGGTCGTCGACTCCCGCTCCTCGACCACCGCCGGGCCTTCGAACGTATCGCCGGGACTGAGCGCGTATCGGTCGTAGACATCGCAGGGCGCGAACCCGGTTTCCGGGAAATAGACGTCGCGTTGCCCTTTCAACGCCTCCCCGGTGCCGATCGGTTGCCCGCCGAAGTTCAGCGCGATGTTGGGCACCGGCGCACTCGCCGCCAACCGCCAGCTCATCGCCTCGATCGGCATCTCTTCGACCGTGCGCTCGAACAATTGGCGATAGACGTCGAAGAACGCGCCCCGCATGGTCGAGACGCTGCCGTCCCCTAGGTCCCCGTTGGGAACGGGGACGGAGATTTCAAAGCCCTGTCCCACATGACGCATTTCCGCCGTTCGGGTCATCGTGATGTCCTCGGGTCGCGCGCCGGTTTCGACCAGCAGGGCCCGGGCCTCGTCCTCCATTTCGTCGAACAGGCTGTTGAGATGGGCCCAATCGATTTGTTCCAGCCGGGCGACGTAACTGCGGACATAGTCGATGGCCGGCGCCGCAACCAGGAATCCGAGGGCCGAGGTCACGCCCGCGCCCAACGGTACGATCAGACGTTTCAGTTTAAGCAGCCGCGCCAACCCGTAGGCATGGACCGGTCCGGCCCCGCCGAAGGCGATCATCTCGTAACGCCGGGGGTCGCGGCCCTTCTCGGCCAAATGCATCCGCGTCGCCGCCGCCATATTCTCGTTGACGATGTTGTGGATCCCGACCGCCCCTTCCAGCGTGGTCAGACCCAAGGGTTTGGCAACCCGCTCGGCGATCGCGCGCTCGACCGTGTCCATGTCGAGCTGCATCTCGCCGCCGAGGAAATAATCCGGGTTGAGATACCCCAGGAACAGGTCCGCGTCGGTCACCGCCGGATCGACGCCACCGAGGCCGTAGCAGACGGGTCCGGGTTTCGACCCCGCGCTGCGCGGGCCGACTTTCAGCAGCCCCATCTGATCCACATTCGCGAGGCTGCCCCCGCCAGCGCCGATCTCGATCATGTCGACCACCGAAACCTTTAGCGGCAGACCGGAGCCCTTGTGGAATCGCCGCACGCGCCCGGCTTCGAAATCATGCTTGCGGTCGGGCCGGCCCCCGTCGATCAGGCACATCTTTGCGGTCGTGCCGCCCATGTCGAAGGAGATCAGGTTCTCGCTGCCGGTCAGCCCGCTGTAGTAGGACGCCGCCATCGCACCCGCAGCCGGACCGGATTCGATCAGCCGGATCGGAAAATCCTGTGCCGACCGCACCGTCGTGATGCCGCCCCCCGACAGCATGACATAGAGCGTGCCGGAATGACCCAACTCGCGCAGGTTCCGGTCGAGCCGGTCGAGATAGTTCTGCATCAACGGCTGAACATAGGCGTTCGCGCATGCCGTGCTGGTGCGCTCGAACTCACGGATTTCCGGTGCCACCTCGGACGAAATCGTCACCGGCACGTCCGAGAATTCCTCGGTCAAAATCTTTTTCGCCTGCCGCTCGTGATCCGGGTTGCGATAGGCGTGCATGAAACAGACCGCGACGGCGTCGACCTTCTCGTCCTCGATCAACTCGCGCGACACGGTGCGGAAGGCATCCGCGTCGAAGGGGGCCAGAACCTCGCCGTCGGGGGAGACCCGCTCCGCCACTTCGCGGCGCAAATGCCGCGGCACGAGGGTCGGCGGCGCTTCCAGGAACAGGTCGTAAAGGTCGTAGCGAATCTCCCGTCCCATCTCGAGCGTGTCGCGCACGCCTTTCGTGGTGATCAGGCCAACCTTGGCCCCGGTCCGTTCGATGATCGTATTGGTGACCAGCGTCGTGCCATGCACCAGACTGTGCACTGCCGCCGCCGCCGTTTCCGATTCGCGCTGCAGGCGTTCGACACCGTCGATGATCGCGACGCTGGGATCGTCCGGTGTGGTCAGGCGCTTGCCCGTGTAGATCAGATCGCGTTCTTCATCGACCAGCACGAAATCCGTAAACGTGCCGCCGACATCCACGCCGATGCGCAGCCTTTTTTCCATGGCGCTTTATTCCTTCCCGCCAGCGTGGGTTCTAATCGAGTCCATAGTCGCGCCGCGCCGCCGCCTTCGAGATATAGCCGTTGCGCACATCCTCGCGAACCAATTCACGGTCCCGTTTTGCGGGATCGCCATACCCGCCGCCGCCGGCATACCGCATGTGCAAACGCATCCCGGCGCCGATCGACGTGCGCGATTTCTGATGCGGGATCGTCCCGTCGCTGAAGCTGATCTCGCTCGTCGCACCCTCCTTGCCGCCGAGAATGCCGGTCGCCGGATGACGCCAGCGGTCGGACAGCAGCGACAACCGCAACGGCTCGCGCGACCGCACCTCGATCTCGCACTCCTGGCCCAATCCGCCGCGGAACTCGCCGGCGCCACCGGAGTCGGTGCGGAACTCCTTGCGCCACACGATGAGCGGCGAAACGCTTTCGAACGCTTCGATGCTGCCCGCCCCCGAATTCGTCGGAAATGCGGTAGTCGATAATCCGTCCTTGTGCGGACACGCGCCGACGCCGCCGCTCGCGAACAGGATTTGCGAAAAACGGTTGTCCTGACGGTCGGCACCGCTGAACACGGCGCGCATCGACGGCGCGCTGCCGCTGTCCGCGATCACACGATCGGGGATCGCCTGCGCCAACGCCTTGTAGATCACGCCGGCCAGCAGATGGCCGGTCAACTGCCGCGCGTTGCACGGCGCCGGATAGCGCGGGTTGAGGATCGTGCCCTCGGGCGCCGTGACCTGCACCGGGCGGTAGGACCCTTCGTTGCGCGGCGTGTGCGGGTCGATGGCGCATTTGATCGGATAGGCCGAGTAGGCATAGGTGTAATTCATCACGGTGTTGAGGCCGCGATTGATCTGCTTTGACGTGCCCGTGTAGTCGATGGTTAGGTCTGACCCTTCGACCGTGACGGCGCACTCAATATGCGTTTCGTCCTCATCGAAACCGTCGGCGTCTAGCGTCGCACGGTAGGTGCCGTCGGGCACCTCCTCGATCGCGTTGCGCATCGCCGTCTCCGCCCGCCCTTGCAAGGTACGGGACAGTCCGCTCAAATCCGCGAGTTGCGAATCTTCCAGGAATTCGATCAAGCGGCGGCCACAGACTTGGTTGGCGGTCACCTGGGCATTCAGGTCGCCGAGCACCTGATCCGGCAATCGCACGTTGCCGAGGATCATCTCGACGACATCCTCGTTCGGCTCGCCTTCCTTCAGAAACTTGATCGGCGGGATCCGGATGCCTTCTTCGAACAGCTCGTTACAGTCCGCAGACCACAGCGATCCGCCGATATCGGGCGAATGAGCGATCGATCCCGAGAAACCGACCAGCGTTCCGTCATGGAAGATCGGCATGGCCACGGTGATATCCGGCAGATGCCCCGTCGCCAGCCACGGATCATTCGTGATCACGCAGTCGCCGGGCTTCCACGTGTCCTTCGGATATTTCGCGAGAAAATGTTTCAGCGTGCGCGGTAGGATTCCCGAGAAGGACGGAATGCCGCCGGTATTTTCAGACAGCGAATCGCCATTCGCATCCATCAGGACGGTGCCGAAATCGTTTGATTCACGCACGATGGTCGAAAATGACGTGCGCAGCAGCGCCGCCGCCGACTCATCGGCAATGGAGATCAATCTGCTCCAGAAAATTTCCAATGTGACGGGATCAAACGTGTCTTGGTCGGACACAGATTTACTCATGTCACCTCCGCGTGACTTTCCGCCGGAAACGGTCTGATAAAATTGCGGGATTCGGTAGGACGTCGGCCAAGTGTATGAAGCCCCGGCCCGAAGGTCAAAAGTCTGGAATCCTCGCACGCAAGACGTTCAGAGTTGATCGCGCAAGACTGGTTATCCGCCGACAAAATCCTCATATTCCTAGGACGGTACAAGCCCCGATCGGAGACACCGATGCTAAAATTGATTCTCACGGTTCCTGTGCTGCTGTTCGTGGCCGCCTGTGCGTCGCCGACGCCCTACGCGCCGCTCTTCGATCAATACGGTTATGCGGAGCAACAGATCGAGGACAACCGTTACCGGGTAACCTTCACCGGCAACGCGGTAACGGCGAAGGAAACCGTCGAAAACTATCTGCTGTACCGAGCCGCCGAACTGACCCGGGCGCGGGGATACGACTATTTCGAGTTGACCGACCGGGATACCGATAAATCGACGCGCTACCTGTCCAACTACACCACCTTCGGGCATTTTCGGAGCCGTCACGACCGGTTCGGCCTCAGCCACAGCGCCGGTCCCGGCTTCGTGACCGGAACCTCGCGGCCGATCACCGAGTATGCGGCGGCCGCGACGATCCTGCTGTTCCGCGGCAAGAAGCCCGGCGAAAGGGCGCAAGCCTACGATGCGCGGGACGTGCTGAATCGGCTCGGCCCGAGAATCCAGCGGCCCGCCCCCCCGGCACCGTCCTAATGGGACTAACCGACTGTTAAAAAACAACTCTTTGTCCGGCACAATTTGGCCACGATGCCGTCCTGATAGTGACGCATTCGTGAGATTTCATGCGCGTTTCGGGGAACCATGCCCGACTAAGGGCACATGGGGTGATACTCGGCTCTGACTCCGCCGGACCACGGTCCGCGGAACAGAGCCGAGACCATGTGTGGAGGGTCGTTGGCCAATGAACTGGTTGAGCAAACAGCGCCGAGGGTTGGCGCTTTCCTTTAGCCGCGCGCGGCTCCGGAGCAAACGCAGGGCGCAACGCCTGAAACCGGGCGCGTCGCGATGGGCCCGCCGGGTCCGGTTCGCGGTCTTCGGCCTGCTCGTCCTCGCCGTCGCCGGATTCTCCACCCTCACTTATTTCGCCTATACCCTGCCGCTTTCCGACGATTTCGGGGCGAAGGATTCGCAAGCCTCGATCACCCTGCTGTCGCGGGATGACGAGATTTTCGCCATGCGCGGCTACTTCGACGCCGAAATCCTGTCGCTGGACGACATTCCGCGCCATTTGGTTCAGGCCGTGCTCGCGATCGAGGACCGGCGTTTCTACCGCCATTTCGGCATCGACCCGATCGGCATGGGGCGCGCCGCCGTGGTCAACCTGCTGGCCGGCGAGGTACGGCAGGGCGGCAGCACGATCACGCAGCAGCTTGCGAAAATGATGTTCCTGTCACGGGAACGCACATTCAAACGCAAGATCCAAGAGGTCATTCTAGCGCTCTGGCTCGAGAACAGCCTGAGCAAGGATCAGATCCTCGTCCGCTACCTCAACAAGGTTTATCTCGGCGCCGGCGCTTATGGTATCGACGGCGCCGCCCAGCGGTATTTCAACAAATCGGCGCGCGGTCTGACCCTCGCCGAGTCCGCGATGTTGGCCGGCCTGATCCGGGCACCGTCTCATCTCGCGCCGACCCGGAACCTGCAGGCCGCCCGGACGCGCGCTCGGCTGGTCCTCAAATCGATGGTCGAGGCCGACTTCATCGACAATCCGGCGGCCGATGCGGCCCGGGTCGGCGACGTCACACTTGCGGTGAACCCCAACACGCAGATCACCAAGGGCAGCCAGTATTTCGCGGACTGGATCGCGGCGGAAACCCGGGCGGTGTTGGGACCATTCTCGGCAGACCTGACCGTCGAAACCACCATGCATCTGGGCCTGCAGAAACTGGCCGAAGCAACGCTACGGCATTGGCTCGAAACCGAGGGGCCCAAACGAAATGCGACACAAGGCGGCATGATCGTGCTGTCGCATGACGGCGAAGTGCTCGCCATGGTCGGCGGCAAGGACTACGAGGCCAGCCAGTTCAACCGGGCGACCCAGGCGCGGCGGCAGCCCGGCTCGCTGTTCAAGCTGTTCGTCTATCTCGCCGCCTTCGACGCGGGTCTGACGCCGGACACCGTGATGACCGACCAAGCCCTGCAGGTGGACAACTGGACCCCGCAGAATTACGGCGGGGAATACCGGGGCGAGGTCACGCTGCGCACGGCCTTCGCCGATTCGATCAATTCGGTGGCCGTACAGTTGACCGAGAAGGTCGGCCGCGGCCGGGTCATCGGCGTGGCGCGCAGCCTGGGCATCCGCTCGTCGCTGAAGGCGCATCCGAGCCTCGCGCTGGGCACATCCGAAGTGACACTGATGGAGATGACGGCGGCCTATGCGGCGATGGCGGCCGACGTTAAGAAAATCTCACCCTTCGGCGTGCGGGCCATACGCGGCACCGGCCGGCAGCTTTACAAGCACCGGGTCACGAAAACCCCGCGGTCGCGGGCGACGCTGCCGTGGAAGCGCGACGAGATCATCGACCTCCTGGTCAACACCGTGGACCACGGCACCGGTAAGGCGGCGCGGCTGTCCGCGCCGGTCGCCGGCAAGACCGGTACGACGCAGGATTACCGCGATGCTTGGTTCATCGGCTTCACCGCTGACATCATCGTCGGCATCTGGCTCGGCAACGACGACAACGCACCGATGGAGCGGGTTTCCGGCGGCGACCTGCCGGCGAGAATCTGGCGCGACTACATCACCTCGGCCTACCGCCTGGACGGTGCCACGCCGAAGCGGCAAGAACTTCTGGCCGGGATCCCGCCGGTGCCCGAGCCCGAGATATCGCGCATCGGCACGCCGGACGCGGACCAAGCCGCCGTCAGCGGGATTCGCAAATGGCTGCGGTCCTTCATCGATTGATCGTTCGGGATGCCTTTCACCGCTATTCGGAATTCGGCGACTGGTCGCCGAAGGACGAACCCGGCTCCTTCAGAAACGCTTCTTCCTCGGGCGTCGACTCCCGGCCCAGGATTGCATTGCGGTGGGGGAAACGCCCAAACCGCTCGATGATGACGCGATGCTGCACCGCATAATCCAGCGACTCCGCATCACCAAGCGCCTCGTAAAGCGCGACCGACCGGTCCTGATCCTCCAGCCGTTCGCTATGTTCGAACGGGAGGTAGACGAAGGTGCGCTCGATGTCGGTCAGCGCCTGATCCAGGCCTCGCGCCACCGTCGCTTCGGCGATGGACAGCGCCTTGGGGTCGGCCGCAAAGGCGCGCGCCGTGCCGCGGAACATGTTGCGCGAAAACTGGTCAAGAAGGATGATCAACGCCAGCGCGCCGATGGGTCGCTCCGCCATCGCGTCGAGATCGCCGCGCGCCGCCGCTTCGAAATCGCCCAGGAACTGCGAACGAATTTCCGCATCGAATCCGTCGTCCGCCTTGAACCAAGCCTCGCGTTTCCGGCCATGCTCGGGCAATCCCGGCGCCCCGAACCAGAATTCGTGAATGCGGCGTTCCAGTTCCATTCTCAACCTCCCGATAAATCCCCATTCCAGGGTCGACTCGGCGGAAAAGCTCAACCATGATGCACCCGCCGCGAATGACACAGCATCCGCGCCACCGAGGGATGCGATACGGATTTGGACTATCCCTTGCCATAAGGCAAGTACGATAAGGCAAGTACGATAAGGCAAGCCTCGCACCCGCCGGCGCGGATAGATTACGGATAAAGACGTTCCATAATGGAGAGTAAATTAATGACCAAGCGATCGATCCTGACCCTCGTCCTTAGCCTCGGCATTGTATTGGCGGCATCCTACGGCACATCGGCCGTGGCGGGCGATGCCGGCATCATTCGCGTCGCCAGCGCCAACAGCGTCAAGGCGACGGCCGACAAGATGGCGAAAATTCTGAAGAAGAACGGCGCCACCGTCTTTGCCCGCGTCAACCACGCCGCCGGCGCCAAAAAGGTTGGCAAGAAGCTGCGCCCGACCGTTCTGCTGGTTTTCGGCAATCCGAAGCTCGGCACGCCGTTGATGATGAAGAATCAGCAGATGGGCCTCGACCTGCCGCTGAAGGCGCTGATCTACAAGGCGGAAGACGGCAAGACGTACATTGCGTACAACGATCCCGCCTATCTTTCGAAGCGCCACGGCGTCAACAAACCCGAAAAGGTATTCAAGAAGATGGCCGGCGTCCTGAAGAACGTCACCGCAGCGGCAGGGAAAAAGTAGATCTTTTGTCGAAGCGCTTGAACGAAGAGGCGGTAAGGCTGTAGTCTTATCTTTAATCATTTGGCTGGGGTGCCGGCAGTCGCCGGCTGAGAACACACCCACTGAACCTGATCTGGATCATGCCAGCGAAGGGAGCCGTCCTTGCAGACAGCCCGAAGCAGCAGAAGCAATAGTCCGAAACCCCGCATCGCCATCATCGGCGCCGGCGTTTGCGGTCTTGGCATTGGATGGCGTCTCGCGGCCGCGGGATGCCGAGTGGACGTCTTCGACCGGGACGAACCGGGGCAAGCCGCCAGCTGGGCGGCGGCGGGCATGCTGGCCGCAAGGGCCGAGGTAGAGCCCGGCGAGGAGACGCTTCTCGACCTAAACCTAAAGGCGCAGGAAATTTGGCCCGGCTTCGCCGCCGAGCTGGAAGCGGCCAGCGGCATATCCGTCGACTACCGGGACGAGGGCACGATGATCGTTGCCTTGACGCGGGACGACGCCGAAGCGCTGCGCTTCACCTACGACCTCCAGAAACGGCTCGGCCTCGACGTGGAATGGCTGTCGGGTATCGAAGCGCGGCGGCGCGAACAATTCCTGTCGCCGAACGTGACGGCAGGGATCTTCAGCCCGGGCGATCACCAAGTCGACAACCGCAAACTCGTGGCCGCGCTGCAGCGCGCTTTCGAGGCGGCCGGCGGGACGGTCCATGCACGGACGGGAATCAAGGCCATCGATATCGCGCAGGACACGGTGCGCGGCGTGGTCGCGGCGGCCGAGGGCGAGGCCGACATCCATCATGCAGCCGATATCGTCGTCTTGGCCGCCGGTGCGTGGTCACGGGACATCGAGGGATTGCCCGCCGAATTGCGTCCGCCCGTTCGGCCGGTGAAGGGACAGATGCTGTCGCTGCGGATGGACGCGGACACCCCGCTGCTGCGCCATGTCGTGTGGGCGCCGGGCGTGTATCTGGTGCCGCGGAACGACGGCACGCTGATCATCGGCGCCACGGTCGAGGAGAAAGGGTTCGACAGCGATCTCACCGCCGGCGGCGTGCTGGACCTGCTGCGTGATACTTGGGACGCACTGCCCGGCATCACCGAACTGTCCGTCGATGAAATGTGGGTCGGCCATCGCCCGACAAGCCGGGACGACGCGCCCATCCTGGGCCCGACCGCCGTGGACGGATTGGTCATGGCGACCGGCCATCACCGCAACGGCATCCTCCTGACCCCGATTACCGCCAATGCCGTCAGCCGGTTTATTCTTGAGGACATCGTCGATCCGGCGATAGAACCCTTCAGGCTGGACCGATTCGCCAAGCGCCGCCGCAAACGCGCACGGCCGGGGCCGAATGAGACACTCGGGGTGGTATCATGAGCACTGTCCGCGTCAACGGCGAGGATCGCGACGTGAGCGCGGCGACCGTCTTCGACCTGCTGCTGGCGGAAGACGTCGACCCCAAGGCCCGTTTCGTGGCCGTCGCCATCAACGGCGTCGTGGTGCCGCGCGGCCAATGGGAGCGCGCGCCGGTCAAGGACGGCGACGAGATCGAGATCGTAACCCCGGCGCCGGGCGGCTGACCGCCTACCGCCGGACGAGGAGTCATGGAACGCCATGTATAGCCCACTGGAAGACCCGCTCACGATTGCCGACAAGACGTTTACGTCCCGGTTCTTGATCGGCAGTTCGCCCTTTCCGAACAACCAGGTGATGCTGGATTCGATCGAGGCGAGCGGCGCGCAGATCGTGACCGTCGCGATCCGGCGGATCGACCTCTCGGCCGGCGGCGAAACCGTGCTCGACCTGCTCGAGGGCGACTATCATATCCTGCCCAACACCGCCGGTTGTTATACCGCCAAGGACGCCGTGCTGACGGCCCAGCTGGCGCGCGAGGCGATCGAGACGAATTGGATCAAGCTTGAAGTCATCGGCGACCGGGAAACGCTGTACCCCGATGTGGAGCATCTGCTGACCGCCGCGGACGAGTTGGTGCGCGACGGTTTCATCGTGATGCCCTACTGCACCGACGACCCGATCACCTGCCGCAAGCTGGTCGACCTGGGATGCGCCGCGGTGATGCCGCTGGGCGCGCCGATCGGATCGGGCATGGGCATCCTGAACCCCTATAACATCGAGATCATCCGTGCCGAAAACGACGTGCCGGTTATCGTCGATGCCGGCATCGGCACCGCATCCGATGCAGCCCTCGCCATGGAACTCGGCTGCGACGGCGTGTTGCTGGCATCCGCCGTATCGCGGGCGCATGATCCAGTCCGGATGGCGACCGCGATGCGTCACGGCATCGAGGGAGGACGACACGCCTTTCTCGCGGGCCGGATTCCGCGCAAGCACCATGCCGAGGCATCCAGTCCGAAAAGCGGCGTCGTCGGCACTTGACCCTCCCGGCGCCGCCGCTCCTGATCATCACCGACCGCCGCATGGCGGACCAACCGCTCCCCGACGTCGTCGCGGCAGCGCTGCGCGGCGGAAACCGTTGGTTCCTGCTGCGCGAGCCGGACCTGGAGACAGGAGACCTATCGTCCCTTGCCAAGGCGCTGGCGGCACTCTGCACACCCTATGACGCCCGGCTGTCGATCAGCGCCGACCTCACGGTCGCGGCCGAGCTGCCGGCTGGCGGTATTCATCTTCCCCAGCGGATGGCTCAACCGGGAACACTTGCGGAAGCGCGCAACGAGCTGGGTCCGGACGCCCTGATCGGCGTTTCCGCGCATTCCCAAGCCGAAGCGGCGGCGGCGCAGGTTGCCGGCGCTGACTACGTGACGCTGAGCCCGGTCTTCCTAACCGACAGCAAGCCGGGATACGGACCGGCGCTCGGACCCGACGGGTTCCACGCCATGACGGCAGGTTTGGATATCCCAGCCCTGGCGCTCGGCGGGATCAAGCCCGAAACCATCGCCGATGCCCGGGCGGCAGGCGCTGCCGGCGGGGCGGTCATGGGCGGCGTTATGCGCGCCGTCGACCCAGAATCCGAGACCCGTCGCCTCATCGCAGCCTGGGGAAAAGCCATCTGAAGCGCCTCCGCGCGCCAATTTCTTGCCGCGCCCGAGCCGGGCCTGTAAGAATAATATTTCGGCCGCTCAAGCCCTTAACCCATCATCCGCCTCAGGGAAGCCCGCCTCATGCTCGATTGTTTCGCCAGCAAAGCCAATGCCCGGACCGTTGAAATCACCGCGGTCGAAGCGAAGACTTTCAATGCCTGGGTTAAGAAACAGCCGAAGCGCCAAGCGGAATGGATTGCCGCGAGCGGGTATGACGCGAAACCCGGCAGCGTCCTGCTCCTGCCGGGCGGGCGAAAAAACGAAGGGACAATCCAGAGCGCCTTGGTCGGCGTGGAAGATGACCGGGATATTTGGTCTTGGGCCTCCGCCGCCAACGCCCTTCCCCAAGGCCGCTACGCGTTCGATGGCGATGGCGACACCGCCGCCCGCGCGGCGCTCGGCTGGGCCCTCGGATGCTATCGCTACACGCGGTACAAGAAATCAGATGGCGACCTGCCGCAGCTCGTACTGAGTAAGGCGATGCGCGCCGGCCACGCCGATGAAACCGCGTCGAGCATTTATATGGTGCGCGATCTCATCAACACGCCGGCGTCGGACATGGGCCCGGGCGAGTTGGCGACCGCGGCGCAAACCCTGGCGCGCGAATTCAAGGGACGCTGCAAACTCACCATCGGCGACGACCTGCTGCGCGAAAACTATCCCATGATCCATGCCGTGGGCCGCGCGTCGAGCCGCCCGCCACGGCTTATCGACCTGACCTGGGGAAAGGCGCGCAATCCCAAGGTGACCCTGGTCGGCAAGGGCGTGTGCTTCGACACAGGCGGGCTCGACATCAAGGGCGCGTCGGGCATGATGCTGATGAAGAAGGACATGGGCGGTGCGGCCAACGCGCTGGGGCTCGCCCGCATGATCATGATGAACAATCTGCCGGTGCGGCTGCGCGTGCTGATTCCGGCGGTGGAGAACAGCATCTCCGGCGACGCGTTCCGGCCGCTCGATGTGCTGCCGACGCGCGACGGCATGACAGTCGAAATCGGCAATACCGACGCGGAAGGACGTTTGATCCTGGCCGACGCCTTGACGGAAGCAATTTCGGACAAACCCAAATTGCTGCTGGATTTCGCGACCCTGACCGGCGCGGCCCGTGTCGCCCTTGGCCCGTCCTTGCCGGCGATGTTCTGCAATGACGACACGCTCGCCAACGATTTCTGCACTATCGGCGACGAGGTCGGCGATTCGGTGTGGCGGATGCCGTTGTGGCGGCCCTACCGCAAATATCTCGACAGCACGGTTGCCGACATCAACAACGCGGGGTCCATTCCGCAGGGCGGCGCCATCACGGCAGCGATCTTCCTGCACGATTTCGTCGGCGACGATGTGCCCTGGGCGCATTTCGACATCTACGGATGGAATGCGTCGAGCACACCGGGCAAGCCCAAGGGCGGTGACGCGATGGCGATTCGCGCCGCCTTTGCGCTGATTGAACGGAAATTCCAATAAGCCGATAGGGTAAAACCTATCACTATTCCCGGTTGACAACTTGTTCTCTTATTTCCTGTGCAGTAGTGTCTTGGGCATTAGCCGTAATGACGCATAGGTAACTTCTAGTTATGTCTTTGAAGTTGAGTGCCGGCCAGGGGCTTGCGCTTTGGCACGGGATAACCGTAGATATTCTGCGGATGCAAGGCCCCGATTTGTCCACCCGTCAAATTGCGGTCCTTCTCACGGTTTACTTGGAAGACCGCCCACACACCGTTCGCGAACTCGCGTCAGGATTGAACATTTCGAAGCCTGCGATTACACGCGCGCTCGACCGGTTGTGCGAGGACGGCCTCTTGCGGCGCAAGACAGATGACAAAGACCGCCGATCCGTGTTGATTCAACGGACTGTCAAAGGGTCGGTCTTCCTGCGCGAGATCGGAGACGCCATTCAACGGACGGCGGATTCGAATCCCGACATTTCCGCACCGCCAAGCTAGGGCGTCCGAAACCGGCCCATCGATCGGCATGCCCCCGCAGGTTAGCCGGTCGCCAACAAGGTGAGGCCACCCGCATGAAAATCAAATCCGTAACCGCCGACTGGCTGCATGCGCCGATTCCGGAAGACCGGCAGCACAGCACCGATTTCGGCCGAATCAGATCCTTCGATACCACGCTCGTCCGCGTCGAAACCGAATGCGGCATCGTCGGCCACGGCGAGGCTCGTGCGGCACTATCCAGCTCGAGCACCAACTTCGCGCTCAATACGGTCATCGAAGAAGAGCTGGGCGCGCTGATCATCGGCGAGGACCCGCGCCGTATCAGCCGACTCTGGGACGTCATGTATAACGGCAGCCGCGCACAGCTCGCACTCGACCGTGGTCATGTCTTTCCCGACCTGGGCCGACGCGGCCTCCGAATTTGCGGGATCAGCGGCATCGACATCGCGCTGTGGGACATTCTCGGCCAGTCGCTCGGCGTGCCCATCCACCAGCTGTTGGGGGGCAAGCGGCACGAGCGGATGCCGGCCTACGCATCGGGCGGCTGGGCGCCGGTCGATGGCATCGTCGAGGAATTGCAGCGGTTTCTCGATACCGGAAATTTTAAGGCGGTGAAGATGCGCGTCGGCGCGGGCGACGGCACCCTCGCCCATTCGGTGGCCCGGGTTAAAGCGGCACGCGAAGGGTTGGGTCCGGACATCGACATCATGTGCGACGCGCACGGCACCTTCTCGGTCGTCGAGGCGAAGCGCTTCTGCGATCAGATTCGCGACTGCCGGATTGCCTGGTTCGAGGAACCGGTGACGGCGGACGACAAGCGCGGCATGGCCGAGGTGCGCGCGTCCACCGACATTCCCATCGCCACCGGCGAAAGCGAGTTCACGCGGTTCGACTTCCGCGACCTGGTCGAATGCCGGTCCGCCGATATCCTGCAGCCCGACCTATCCATCGCCGGCGGGATCACCGAGACGATGCGCATCGAGGCGCTGTGCAGCGCCTGGCAACTGCGCTTCGCCGCGCATATCTGGGGAGGCGCAACCACCTTCGCCGCCGGCCTGCACGCCTCCGCGGTCGCTTCGTCCGCCTTCATTTTGGAATATTCGCTGGGCGCCAACCCGATGCTGCACCAACTCGCGAAGGAAGACTTCATCGTGTCGGACGGATATATCGAAATCCCGGACCGGCCGGGTCTCGGCGTCACGATCGACGAGGATTTCGTGCGCGAGTACCGGGTCACCCGCTGACGGTCAGTCGGCCGCCGCCACATGCCCGGGCTTCACGTCGTCGATCCAGGCGTAGATGCTGAGGGAGACGACCAGCATGACGCCGAGAAAGCCGAAGGCGGCGCGGTAGGCGATTTCGGGCACCACGCCATCCGGGGCATCGAACGCGCCGATGATGAAGCCGGTGGCGGCCTGCCACAGGAAGATGCCGCCGATCGATGCAGTGTTCTGCAGCGTCATGCCGCGCCCGACCAGCCGTTCGGGCAATACCGACCGGGCATGGGCGTGCAGCACCAGGGACCCCGCGCTCGCGAGGCCCAGCAGGAGCAGTAAGCCGAGGGCTTGCCATAGGGTCGGCTGCGGCCAGATTGCGAAGGTAACGAGGATCGTGGCAAGCGATACCGCCGATCCGATGACCACCCATTTCCGGGTGTTGAAGACGCGATCGAGCGGCCCGAAGAGCAGCGGGCTGACCACCAGCGCGCCATACAGGATATTCAGCACGTCGCCACGTCGTTCGGTGTCGAGGCCATGCACGTCGGCAAGATACGGCCCGGCCCACAGCGCCGCTACCGTCATCACGCTGGGATAGATCGTGAGTTGCATGGCGATGATGCGCCACAGCATCCGGTTCTTCATCACCGTCCCGATGCCGGCCAGAATCTCGCGCGGCGTCTCCTTTACATGGGCCGTGTCGCTCATGTCGGGGGGCGCATCGCGCACGACCAGGTACAATAGCACCGCCAAAAGGGCGGTGACGGCGGCGGAGATGACGAAGGCCCCGCGCCAACCGATCGTCGCCGACGCCCAGGCGAGCGGAGTCGCCGCCAACAACACGCCGACGCTCGATACGCCCATGAGGATGCCGCCCATCGTGGCGAACTTCTCGCGCGGGAACCATCGGCCGATCACCACCATCGCGCCCATCAATCCCGAGGCGCAACCGAGCCCCAGGAGCGAGCGGCCGGTCGCCAGGCCGAGACCCGATTCCGCCGCGGCGAACACCAACGCCCCGCAGACCGCGACCAGAAACAACACCGGCATCACGCGACGCGGGCCGAACCGGTCCAACGCAACGCCTACGGGAAGCTGCACAAGGCCGAAGATCAAGAAGAACAGCCCCGCGATCCCGCCGATGGATTCGGCGCTAAGCGCCAGGTCCCGCATCAGGTCCGGGGCGATGACCGTTAGCGATGCACGATAGAATTGGCTGGCGATATACGCGCCGACCAGTGCCGCGAAGATCATCCAGGCGCGGCGATGGTGATTGGTCTCCGCGGCCTCATCCAGGCGCGGCGATGGTGATTGGTCTCCGCGGCCTGGTTCAATACCCCAATTCCGGGTCGACCACGTTGCGCAGCGGCTCGCCGGCCCGCACCCGCCGGATCGATTCGCAAACATGGCGAACCGCGGACTGCGGGTTGGTGATGCTGGCGTTATGCGGGGTGACCGTGACCTTGGGGTGGTCCCAGAAGGGGCTTGTCGCGGGCAGCGGTTCCTCGCGGAAAACGTCGAGCGTGGCGCCCGCGAGTTTCCCGGAGTCGAGAGCGGCCAGGATATCGTCCTCGACCTGATGACCGCCGCGTCCCGCGTTGATCAAATAGGCACCGTCGGGTAGAGCCCGAAACAGGTCGCGATCGAGGATGCCTTCCGTTTCCGGCGTCAGCGGCAGCAGGCAGACCAAGATTTCACTGCGGGCCAGGAAGGCGGCGCGGCCGTCCTCGCCGTGAAAGCTCTGCACGCCCGGTAAGTCCTTGGGCCGCCGCGACCAGCCGGCCACGTCGAATCCGGCGCCGACCAACAAGCGGGCCGCCTCGCCGCCCATGGCGCCCAGACCCAATATCCCGACCCGCCGGTGCACCGCGGCCGGCGAGGCGATCATGCGCCACTCATGGGCGCGCTGTTGCGCATCGAGGGCGGGCTGTTCCCGGTGATAGCGCAGCACGTGCAGCAAGACATACTCGGCCATGCAGGTCGCCAGATCGTCGTCGACCATGCGGACCACCGGCACGCCCTCGGGCAGGGTCGGGTCCTTCAACAGCGCATCGACGCCCGCGCCGAGATTGAGGATCGCCTTGAGGTTGGGGAACCGGCGCAGCGCGCCTTGCGGCGGCAGCCAGACGAGCGCGAAGTCGATCTCCGCCGGATCGCCGGGATCGTCCCAGGGGCGGATTTCAAGATCAGGGACGGCCGCGTGCAGGGCATCACGCCACGCATCGAACCGGTCGCTTTCGGAGTAGAAGATCAGGGCCATGGCCGCAGATTACATGTTCACGGTCCCGGCGGCGATGGCTTCTTCCGCGGTGTCGAGGTCGAAGGCGGCGGCGAGCAGCGCCTTGGTGTAATCCTCGGCCGGCTCATGGAAGATTTGGTCGGCGGAGCCTTGCTCGACCACCTTGCCGTTGCGCATGACGATGACATGATCGGAGAGCGCCCGGACCACGCGCAGGTCATGGCTGATGAACATATAGGCGAGCTTGTGGCGTTGCTGGAGCGAGCGCAGCAGATCGACGATCTGGGCCTGCACCGACCGGTCCAACGCCGAGGTCGGCTCGTCCAGAACGACGAAACGGGGCTTCAACACCATCGCGCGGGCGATAGCGATCCGCTGACGCTGACCGCCGGAAAATTCGTGCGGGTACCGATGCCGCGTCTCCGGATCGAGGTCCACCTCCTCGAGGGCTTGGATGACAAGCTGGTCACGCGCTTCCTCGGTATCGCCGATACCGTGGACCCGCAGCCCTTCCTCGATGATCTGGCCGACCGACATGCGCGGACTGAGACTGCCATACGGGTCTTGGAAGACGACCTGGATTTCACGGCGCAGCGGCCGCATCGAGCGCGCGGTCATCCCTTGTATGTTACGCCCGTCGAAAACGATCTCGCCTTCGCTGCTCTGCAGCCGGATCAACGCCATGCCGAGGGTGGTTTTTCCCGATCCCGATTCGCCGACCACGCCGATCGTCTGCCCTTCGCGGATCGAGACGGAAATGCCGTCGACGGCTCGGACATAGTCGACTGTGCGCCGCAACACGCCCTTCTTGATCGGGAACCAGACCTTTACGTTATCGGCATTCATCACCACCGGCGCGGTGTCCGACGACGGCTCCTTCTCGCCTTTGGGCTCCGCGTCGATCAGCCGTTGGGTGTAGGAATGCTGCGGCGTCTCGAAGACGGGCCCGGTCTCCCCTTCCTCGACAATCCGGCCGTGCTGCATTACGCAGACCCGGTCGGCGACCTTACAGACCACGCCCAGGTCATGGGTGATGAACAACATCGCCATGCCGAACTTGGTCTGCAGTTCGTTCAGCAGCTTCAGGATCTGCGCCTGAATGGTTACGTCGAGCGCGGTTGTCGGCTCATCCGCGATCAGCAGGTCCGGCTCGTTCGCCAACGCCATCGCGATCATCACCCGCTGCCGCTGGCCGCCGGACAGTTCGTGCGGATAGGCGGTCAACCGTTGCTCCGCGT
This sequence comes from Alphaproteobacteria bacterium, assembly GCA_965228425.1. GTDB lineage: Bacteria > Pseudomonadota > Alphaproteobacteria > UBA8366 > UBA8366 > JAJFJD01. The sequence goes on from OZ245815.1 coordinate 5,159,423, forward strand.
TGTTGATGCCGACCAGGTCCAGTAGCTCCAGCACCCGTCTGCGCGCGGCGTCCGGCGCCATACCCTTATGCAGGAAGAGGACCTCGCGGATTTGTTTCTCGATCGTGTGCAGCGGGTTCAACGAGGTCATCGGCTCCTGAAAGATCATCGAAATCTGGTTGCCGCGAACCTTGCGCAGGGTCTGCTCGTTCGCCCCCAGCAGATCTTCGCCCTTGAATTTGATCGAGCCGGACGGATGCGACGCCAGCGGATAGGGCAGCAATTGCAGGACCGACAGCGCCGACACCGATTTGCCCGAACCGGACTCGCCGACCAGCGCCAGCGTTTCGCCCTCGCAAATCTCAAAAGACACGCCCTTTACGGCGTTGACCGATCCGCCCGGCAGATTGAAATCCACGGCGAGATTATCGACGGTCAGGATCGGTTTCTTGCTCATCTTCTTATCCTTGCGCCTTTCGCGGGTCGAATGCATCACGCACCGCCTCGCCGATGAACACCAGCAGCGACAACATGGCCGCGATCACGACGAAGGCCGTGATGCCGAGCCATGGCGCCTGGAGATTATCCTTACCCTGTTTCAGGAGTTCGCCCAAGGATGGCGACCCGGGCGGCAGGCCGAACCCGAGGAAGTCAAGCGATGTCAGCGTCACCACCGACCCGGACGTGATGAAGGGCAGGAAGGTCAATGTCGCAACCATCGCATTGGGCAACAAATGGCGGAACATGATCGTCCGGTTGTTGACGCCGAGCGCCCGCGCGGCCTTGACGTATTCGAAATTACGGGCGCGCAGGAATTCCGCCCGCACCACCCCGACCAGCGCGGTCCAACTGAACAGCAGCATCAGGCCGAGCAGCCACCAGAAGCTCGGCTGCACGACGCTGGCCAAGATGATCAACATGTAGAGGACCGGCAGACCATTCCAAATCTCGATCGCCCGCTGGCCCAGCAGGTCGGTCAATCCGCCGAAATAACCCTGCACCGCGCCCACCGCGACGCCGACGATCGAGCTCAGCACGGTCAGCACCAACCCGAACAGCACCGATATTCGAAAGCCGTATATGATGCGCGCCGCCACGTCGCGCGCGTTGTCGTCGGTCCCAAGCCAATTCTGTCCGGACGGCGGGGCCGGCGCCGGCACCGGCAGGTCCGAAATATGCGTATCGTAGCGGTAGGGGATCAGCGGCCAGACGATCCAGCCCTTCTTCTCGACCTGCTCGATGATGTAGGGATCGGTGTAATCGGCTTCCGCGTCGAAATCGCCGCCGAAGGTCGTTTCCGGATAGAAGCGCGCGAAGGGGAAATAGAGGCCGCCGTCATATTGAATCAATAACGGCCGGTCGTTGGCGATCACCTCGGCGAACAGCGATCCGACGAACAAAAATAGGAAGATCCAGGCGGACCAGTAGCCGCGCTTGTTGGCTTTGAAATTCTCGATCCGGCGGCGGGTGAGCGGCTTGATCCGAATGCCGAACACCCGATCCTGTACCGGCATATCGACGGCGGCGGCGGTCATGTTTCGCGCCCCTCGAAATCGATACGTGGATCGACCAGCATATAAGTCAGATCGCCGACGAGCTGCAGCAGCAGACCGAGCAACGTGAACATATAGAGCGTCGCGAACATCACCGGATAGTCACGGTCGATCGCCGCCTCGAACCCGAGAAGGCCGAGACCGTCGAGCGAGAAGATCACCTCGATCAACAACGATCCGGTGAACAGCATGCCGATAAACGCGCCGGGAAAACCGGCGATGACGATCAGCATGGCATTGCGGAAGACATGTCCGTAGAGAACCTGCTGTTCGCCCAGCCCCTTGGACCGCGCCGTGACGACATATTGCTGGCCGATCTGGTCGAGGAAGGAGTTCTTGGTCAGCATCGTCAGGCCGGCGAACCCGCCGATGACCAGCGATAGGATCGGCAACGTCATATGCCAGAAATAGTCGACGATCCGCATCGGCCAGGACAGCGAATCCCAATCGTCGGACACCAACCCGCGCAACGGAAACCAGTCGAGATAGCGTCCGCCGGCGAAGACCACGATCAGAAGGATCGCGAACAGGAATCCCGGGATCGCATTGCCGAAAATCACCGCGCCGCTGGTCCAGACATCGAAACGCGACCCGTCCCGCACCGCTTTCGCCACGCCGAGCGGGATCGAAATCAGATAGATGATCAAAGTGCTCCAGACGCCAATGGAAATGGAGACCGGCATCTTCTCGAGGATCAGCCCGACGACGTCCTTGTCGCGAAAGTAGCTCGTCCCGAAATCGAAAGTCAGGTAATTCCGCATCATGATCAGAAAACGCTCATGCGCGGGTTTATCGAATCCGAACTGTTTCTCAAGCTGCTTGATGAAGGCCGGGTCCAACCCCTGCGCGCCGCGGTACTTGCTCGTCACGGAATCGTCGCCGACACCATGCCGCTGCTGCTGCCCGTCGCTGACCTCCGAGCCTTCGTTGCCGGTGATGCGTGCGGTCGCATCGACCGCCGTGCCCTGGATATCGGCAAGGACGCGTTCGACCGGGCCGCCCGGCGCGAGTTGGATTACGATGAAATTGACGATCATGATGCCGAGCAACGTCGGCACGATCAGGAACAGGCGCCGGATAATATAAGCCAGCATCGCGCCTTATCCGGTCCGCACGGTCACTTGGCCTTCGGCGCCGATTGGCGCTGCTGCAACGCGTCGGCTTTCGCGCGATCGACCCACCAAGCCATGAACTGAACGCCGCTTTTCGGCGTGACTTCCGGCCGTCCGAACTTGTTCCAATGCACCACCCGATCGTAGGGAATGTGCCAATGCGGGATTACAATATGCTGCGACAGCAGCACATAGTCGAGCGACCGCGTGTAGGTCACCAAGCTCTTGCGGTCGGGTGCCGCGATCAGCTTTTCGATAATGCTGTCCACCACCGCATTCTTGAGACCGGTAAAGTTACGGCTGCCGACGCGGTCCGCCGCCGCCGTGCCCCAAAAATCACGTTGTTCGTTGCCCGGCGAGTCCGACTGCCCCCATGACATGACGATCATGTCGAAATCGAAATTTTGGACGCGCTGCTGATACTGCGCCGTATCCACCGTCCGGACCTTCAAGTCGATGCCGAGCCGTTTCAAATTTTTCTTGAAGGGCAGCGCGATGCGTTCGAACAACGGACTCACGAGAAGAATCTCGAAGCTCATCTGCTTGCCGGTTTTCTGATGCGTCAGAATGCGCGTCTTCTTGTCGACCCGCCATCCGGCATCGCGGAGTATCTTATTGGCGACGCGCAGGTTCGCGCGGATGTTACCGCTGCCTTCACTCTTGGGATTGGTGTAGGGCTGCGTGAAGACTTCCGGCGGCAAACGGTCGCGGTATTCGTCGAGCACCGCCAGGACATCGTCCTGCGGCACCCCACTCGACGCCAATTCCGAATTCTCGAAGAAACTGCCGGTCCGCGCATACTGACCGTAGAACAGCGTCTTGTTCGACCATTCGAAATCGAAGGCATAGTTGAGCGCCTGGCGCACCCGCGGATCCTTGAACAGATCGCGCCGCATGTTGAACGCAAAGCCTTGCATTCCGGTAGACCGGTTGTGATCGATCCGCACCTTTTGGATCATGCCATCGCGAACCGCACGCGTATCGTAGGCGGTGGCCCAGTTCTTCGATGAATTCTCACGCCGAAAATCGTAGCTGCCGGCTTTGAACGCCTCCAGCGCCACCGTGGCGTCGCGGTAATACTCATAGCGCATCGTGTCGTAGTTATATTGGCCTGCATGTGTCGGGTGGCGCGTCGCCCAGTAATCCTTGACCCGCTCATACTCGACATAGCGGTTCGCCTCGAACGACTTGATGCGATAGGCGCCGCTGCCGAGCGGCGGCTCGAGGGTCGTCTTGGCAAAATCCCGATCCTTCCAGTAATGCTTCGGCAGGACGGGAAGCTGACCGATGATCAGCGGCAGCTCGCGATTCACCTTATCCGGCTTGAACGAGAACTTGACGCTACGGGGGCCGACCTTCTCGGTCTTGGAGACATTGCCGTAGTAGAACCGGTAGAAGGGCGTCCCTTTCGAAACCAGCGTTTCGAAGGTCCAGATCACGTCCTCCGCGGTTATCGGTTTTCCGTCATGCCAGCGCGCGTCCGGGTTCAAGTGAAAGATGATCCACGACCGGTCCGTCGGCATCTCCACGGACTTGGCGATCAAGCCGTACATCGAGAAAGGCTCGTCCGCCGACGACACCATCAACGTGTCATAGATCAGGCCGATGCCCGATGCGGACCGCCCCTTGACGATAAAGTTATTGAAGCTGTCGAATCCGCCGATCGCGCTGAGTTTGACCTCGCCGCCCTTCGGCGCGTTTGGATTCACATAGTCGAAATGCTTGAAATCGGCGGAGTATTTGAGGTCGCCATGCATCGCAATGCCGTGGCCGCGATACATGTCGGCCGCCGAAGCGGCGCCTGTTCCCGCCGTTACCCACAGCAGGAGAATCAGGAATACGGCTGCAGCGTTGCCATGTCTCATCGAAGGCGCCTCCCAGTTGCGGCTATTCTATTATCCCTCGACCAATCCGAGTATCGCATCCTCGCGAATCGCCCCTCGATGTCAAATTAGAAAATTGTAAGATTTTCGTTATTTGACAGGCAATTCATCGCGGATTTCCGCGCCGCTACGCGTTCTTTAGATAGGCCAACGCCGCGCGGTGGCAAGTTTCGTTGGCTGCCGCCAGCACATGGCCCGGCGAATGCCGGTCCAACGGCGCGCCGGCCCAATCCGACATGATACCGCCCGCGCCTTGGATTACAGGCACCAGCGCCATGAAATCGTAAATCTTGAGGCTGGCTTCCGTTACGACGTCGACGAAGCCGGCCGCCAGCAGCCCATAGGCGTAACAGTCCCCGCCATAGCGCGACACCGCGACCTGCGCCACCATCGCATCGACGGCGGTGCGCTCGCCGCCGCTTTTGAACATATCGGGGTGAGTGGTGTAGTGGATCGCGGTCGCCAGGGTCGAATCCTTCCGGGTCGCGATCCGCGCGCCGTTCAACGTCGACCGATGGCCGGCCGCCCCGACCCAGCGCTCGCCGGAGACCGGCTGGTCGATGATCCCGAGGATCGGTTTCCCATTCCGCATCAACGCAATCAGGGTTCCGAATATCGGCATGCCGCTGATGAAGGCCTTCGTGCCATCGATCGGGTCGAGCACCCAGGCGTATTCCGCCTCGGTCCGAACGAAGCCGTGTTCCTCGCCGAAAATACCGTGGTCCGGATACGCGTCTTCGATCATCGTCCGCAACGCCGCCTCGGCCTCGCGGTCGGCGACCGTGACCGGGCTGTCGTCGGCCTTGGTGTCGACGGGAATCGGTGTCCGGAAATACTGCCGGATGATGGCGCCGCTGGCATCGGCAAGCCGCCCGGCCAGTGCGATGAACTCGTCGGGGCAACGGTCTACCGTCATGGATCGGTCCCGCGGCGGTTATGGATGGGGGTCCGGCGCGTCGGCCGCCCCCGTATCGGCCTTTAGGGCAGCGGTTTCGGGCTGTCGCTCAACGACCGCATATAGGCAATGAGATCGGCGCGGTCCTTGTCCTTCTTGAGACCGGCATAGGTCATCTTCGTGCCCTTGGCAAAGTCCTTCGGCTTATAAAGGAACTTGTTGAGCGCATCGTAATCCCAATTCGTCGCCAGGCCCTGCAACGCGCTGGAATAGCTGAATCCATCCACCCCGGCGGGCTTGGCGCCAACGACATTCCAAAGATTCGGGCCGATCTTGTTCTTGCCGCCCTTTTCGAACGTGTGGCAGGACGCGCATTTCTTAGCGACTTTCTTGCCGTTGTCGACATTGGCGGCGGCGAGCAGCGGCCCGATCGCAGCCGGACCGGACGGCGCGGCGGCGGTCTGCGTCGGCGCGCTTCCGGCGGCGTCGGCGGCGATCGCGAAGGCGGGCTTTTCCAGCGGTGTGGGGTGATAGACTTGTTCGGTAATGAAACCAGACGTCATGGCCAGCAACCCCGCGCATAGCACGGCGCCGGCAACCTTATTCACGAAAAGCGGATCTTTCCCCATAACCTCGACCTGTGATTTTTAAACTTGCGCGCCAAAAACAGCGCTTCAGGAATATCACCCACAGCGCGTCACCAACAAGCTGGCGTAACCTATACCAATGGGCTGTAATGCCGAAAGTCGGGGCGGGGTCGCGCGGCAAAATGACGCAGGCCCGCCTCACCCGAAACCAACCGGCGATCGCCATAATCCAGCCCGATGCCCGCACCGCAGAACCCCATCGTGATCATCCCCGCCCGCATGGCGTCGACCCGGTTCCCCGATAAGCCGTTGGCGGCGATCGGCGGGCTTCCGATGATCGTCCATGTCATGCGCCGCGCCGAGGAGGCCGGTATCGGACCCGTCCTGGTCGCCGCCGCCGAACGGGAAATCGCCGACGCGGTTGAGGCGGCCGGCGGCACCGCGATCCTGACCGATCCGGACCTGCCGTCCGGCTCGGACCGGATTCACCAGGCCTTGGTGCGGTTCGACCCGAAGGGCGCCCACGACGCGATCGTCAACGTGCAGGGCGACCTGCCGACGATCGAGCCTGCGGCGATCCATGCCGCGCTCGGAGCGCTGTCGGGCGACGGCGTCGACATCGCGACCCTGGCCGCCGTGATCACCCGGGACGGGGAGCGCGACGATCCCAATGTGGTGAAGGCGGTGGTGCCCTTGGCCGAGGGCGCGCGCCAGGGCCGCGCGCTCTATTTCACCCGCGCCGCCGCACCGGCGGGGGACGGCCCCTTGCTGCACCACATCGGCCTCTACGCCTACCGGCGGGCGGCGCTGGAACGGTTCATCGAATTACCGCCCGGCATCCTCGAAATGCGCGAGAAACTCGAACAATTACGGGCGCTTGAGGCGGGTTTGCATATCGAAGTGGCGCTCGTTGACACGGTTCCCCTCGGCGTCGATACTCCGGCCGATCTCGAACGCGCGGCGCAATTTCTCGCGCGATAGAATGGATTCCCGGCCATGACGGCAAAATCGGACAACCTGATCGCGTTTCAGGGCCTCCCCGGTGCTTACTCGGACCTCGCCTGCAGGACCGCCTATCCCGATATGGAGACCCTGCCGTGCCGGACCTTCGAGGACGTCTTCGCGGCGGTCCATGACGGCAAGGCGCGGCTCGCGATGATCCCGATCGAAAATTCCGTCGCCGGGCGCGTGGCGGATATCCATCATCTGCTGCCGGACTCGGGCCTGCACATCATCGGCGAACATTTCGAGCGGGTGAACCATCAGCTCCTGGCGTGCAAGGGCGTGAAGATCGAAGACCTGACATCGGTGCACAGCCATGTGCACGCGCTGTCGCAATGCCGCAACATCATCCGCGACCTGGGCCTGCAGGCCGTCGTCCATGTGGATACCGCCGGGTCCGCGAAGGAACTGTCCGAGACCGGCGACCGCACGATGGGCGCGATCGCCTCGACCCTGGCGGCCGAGACTTACGGCCTCGATATCCTGCGGACCGACATTGAGGACGAAGAACACAACACGACCCGGTTCATCGTGATGGCGATGGAGCCGATCGATCCCGACCCCAAGGACCATATGGTCGTCACCTCCTTCGTGTTCCGCGTGCGCAACGTGCCCGCCGCCCTGTACAAGGCGCTCGGCGGTTTCGCGACCAACGGCGTGAACATGACGAAGCTCGAATCCTACATGGTGCGCGGACAGTTCACCGCGACCCAGTTCTACGCCGATATCGAAGGACATCCGGACAACACGTCGGTTCGGCTTGCGCTGGAGGAATTGGGCTTCTTCAGCCGTGAGGTGAAGATCCTGGGCGTCTATCCGGCGTCGCCGCGCCGCGCCGGCATCAACGGCGACTAACGCGCGGCCCGGCCGCTACAATCCCAACCACTCGTTGATCAGCCGCCGCGAGATCGAATCCTTGCGCGGCAGGCGGAAGGTCGCGTCCTCCGGCGAATTGAGCAGGAAGTCGCGGGAGAACCACTGCGCGCCATCTTCCAGCTCGTGATAGTCGACGGTCAGGTCGAATGTCGTCGCCCGCGCCGTATAGCCGAGCATGATGTTGGCCGGGAACGGCCAGGGCTGCGAAGAATGATAGGTCGTGTCCGTGATCTCCAGCCCGACCTCTTCATAGACTTCGCGCGCGACCGCGTCTTCGAGACTTTCGCCCGGCTCGACGAAGCCGGCCAGGATCGAGTGCTGCCCCGGCAGCATGCTCGCCTTACGGCCGAGCACCACCCGGTCGCCGCCGTCGTGGATCAGCATGATCACCGCCGGGTCGGTGCGCGGAAAACAGAGCGTCCGGCAGTCGGCGTTGGAGCATTGGCGGACATGGCCGGCTTCCTTGACCTCGGTCGGACTGCCGCACACGCCACAGAACCGGTGGCGCTTGTGCCAGGTCATCATCGCCCGGGCGTAGGCCAGCAGCCCGCCCTCATTCGCCGTCATGCGCGGGCCGACGCGCCGCAGATCCTGGAAGGTGCCGTAATCGCGCAGGGGCGGCTCGTCATGATGCGAAACGTCGATCGCGAAATACGCGGCCTCGTCGACAAGACCCAGAAAGACGACCACATCGTGGTTGTCGAGCGGCAGATGCCCGGTCGGTAAGGCCATCGGCTGCGGGATGTCGCCCTCGATCACCAGGTTGCGCGACCGCCAAACCGGCACGACCCGGGACGCCGGATCTTTCAACTGGGATACGAGCCATTCATCGTCGCGCCGTAGATGGCCCGCCCGATCAATTTCGATGCTTGCATAGGTATTTGCGCTTTTCATGCTGCGAATTTCGCATGGTTGCCGTTGGCCACGCAACCAGCGCCGGGCGCGGACCGCCCGACTCCCCTTGCCTTCTCGACACCGGTAGCTGATATAGTGAAATCGGAAGGTTGGTCAGCGGACGAATCCCTCGCCAACCCGGTCAGGTCCGGAAGGAAGCAGCCGTAACGAGTCAGGTTCGGGTCGCCCGGCCGGCCTTCCACCCGACATTGGGAGCCAGAATAGAATAAGGTAAGAACAGTCCCGCCGCATGGCAAAGGACACAGAATCAACGGCATATCGCGTCCTCGCTCGCAAATACCGGCCGAGCACTTTCGAGGAACTGGTTGGCCAGGACGCGCTTGTCCGCACCTTATCGAACGCGATCGACAGCGGTCGGATCGCGCATGCCTATATGCTTACGGGTGTTCGCGGCGTCGGCAAGACGACGACCGCCCGGATCATCGCGCGGGCGCTGAACTGCGTCGGTGAGGACGGCCAAGGCGACATCACCATCACGCCCTGCGGTAAGTGCGATCAGTGTATCGCCATCGCCGAGGACCGGCATGTCGACGTGATGGAAATGGACGCCGCCAGCCGGACCGGCGTCGACGACATCCGCGAGCTGATCGAGGGTGTGCGATACAAGCCGGTGTCAGCGCGCTTCAAGGTGTACATTATCGACGAAGTGCACATGCTGTCGAAGAACGCCTTCAACGCGCTGCTGAAGACGCTGGAAGAGCCGCCGGAGCATGTCCGCTTCATCTTCGCGACGACGGAAATTCGCAAGGTCCCGGTCACCGTGCTGTCGCGCTGTCAGCGCTTCGACCTGCGCCGGCTCGACATGGCGCAACTGGCCGAGCATTTCGCCAATGTCGCGAAACAGGAAGAGGTCACGGTCGACGACGATGCGATCCGGCTGATTTCCCGCGCGGCAGACGGATCGGTGCGCGACGGCCTGTCGCTGCTCGATCAGGCAATCGCGCTCGGCGACGGCGACGTGACCGGCGATCAAGTGCAAAACATGCTGGGCCTGGCCGACCGGGCCGCGGTCTTCGATCTGTTCGAACAACTCATGGGCGGCGACATCAAGGGCGCGTTGGACCAGATGCAGAGCATGTATCGCGACGGCGCCGACCCAGTCGCTGTGCTGCAGGACCTGCTGGACGCGACCTACTGGATCACCCGCATCAAGATCGCGCCGGAAGTGGCGGACGCTGCCTATACGCCGGAGATCGAAAAAACCCGCGGCGGCGATCTGGCCAAGAAACTCGGCCTGCCGGTTCTGACCCGGACGTGGCAGCTCCTGTTGAAGGGGCTGGAGGAAACCCAACGCGCCGAAGCGCAGCTTCAGGCCGCCGAAATGGTCCTGGTGCGGCTCGCCTACGCGGCGGACCTGCCGTCACCGGCCGATCTCGCCAAACAGATGTCGGAAAAACCGGCCGCGCCGAACGGCGGCGGCACGGCAACGGAAACACCGGCGGGCAGCGCGCCTCCCGGCGGTGGCCTTGCCGGGTCCGCGGCGGCCGCCGTGGCCATGCCGGAACCGGCCCCTGAGGCGCCGCCCGCGCCAATGCCGGACGCGATACCCGAGACCGGCGCGGCGACGATTGGTTCGCCGGAGAGTTTCGCCGACGTCTTGGCGTTGTTCGAGGAGCAGCGCGAGGTGGGCATTCGCGTGCAGCTCGCCAACAACGTCCATCTCGTCCGGTTCGAGAAGGGTCGCATCGAATTCCGGCCGACCGAACACGCACAGCGCGATCTTGCGAACAAGACCGCGTCGATGCTGACGCAGTGGACCGGCGAACGGTGGGTCGTCAGCATCTCGCAGGAAGCCGGCGACCCGACGATGGCGGAGCAGGACGCCGCGACGCAGCAGCGCTTGTTGGACGCGGCCGAAGAACTACCCTTGGTACAAGCAGTCAAGGCGGCCTTTCCGGGGTCGGTCATCCGCAAGGTCACGCCGCGCGGCGATCCGTCGGAACTCGACTATCCCGACATGGCCGGCGACGACGCCGGGCTCGGCTTTGACGACGAAGACGATGAAGAGGATTGAACGATGAAGAATCTCGGGCAACTGATGAAGCAGGCCCAGGAAATGCAGACCAAGATGGCCGAAATGCAGGAAAAGCTCGAGACGCTGGAAATCAGCGGCAGCGCAGCCGCCGGCATGGTGACCGTCATCTTGAACGGCAAGGGTGCGATGCGATCGGTCAAGATCGATCCGTCGCTGATCAAGCCCGACGATGCGGAAATCCTCGAAGACCTGATCGCGGCGGCGCATAACGACGCCAAGTCCCGCCTCGAAGAGAAGGTTCAAGAAGAAACGTCGTCGATGATGGGCGGGCTTCAGCTTCCGCCCGGCTTCAAGCTTCCTTTCTAAGACGGCGCGCGATGAACGACGTCGAACGGCTGACGCAATTGCTGGCACGGTTGCCGGGCCTCGGACCGCGCTCGGCACGCCGGGCCGTTCTGCATCTCCTGAAGAAGCGGGAGACGTTGATGCAACCGCTGGGACAAGCGCTCGAAGCGGTCGCGGAAACCGTCAAGACATGCCCGACTTGCGGCAATCTCGATACCGATACCCCGTGCAGCATCTGCCGCGATGAAGAGCGCGATCCCGCCACCATCTGTGTCTTGGAGGAAGTAGGCGATCTATGGGCGCTGGAACGCACCGGGTCGTTCAAGGGCCGCTATCACGTTCTGGGAGGCCATCTCTCCGCCCTGGATGGGATCGGCCCCGAGGACCTGAATATCGGTGGCCTGATCGACCGCGCCGGCGCCGCCGACGTTCGCGAGATTATCCTAGCCACGAACCTGACGGTCGACGGCCAGACCACCGCGCATTACATCGCCGAACGCCTGGCGGAGACCGATGTCCGCGTCACGCGGCTGGCGCATGGCGTGCCTGTGGGCGGAGAGCTCGACTATCTCGACGACGGAACGCTCACCGCCGCATTGCGCTCGCGCCAATCACTGCAAATATAGGGACGATCAACCGGGCTGATCCGGAAAATCAATAAGAACCAACAGAAACAGCAGGACACCATGTCGACCACGACACGAGCCCAAAATCCCGGCCCTTGGCGCGCCGCCCTCCGGTACGCCGGCCTGACCGCAACGGCCGTCGCCCTTATCGCTGGCGCGGCGCATGCCGAAACGAAAGAGGTCGTCGTCACGCCGGACGCCCGCACCGCCATCGCCGTCACGATCTACAACGGCAACGTCGCCTTCGTGCATGAACAACGGCGCATCGATCTAAAATCCGGCCGCAACGTTTTGGCGCTCTCCGGCGTCAGCCCCTCGATGCAGCCGGCGACGGCTTCGGTTCTGGCGGACGCGCCCAAGAACGCAACCCTGGTCGACCAAACCTTCGCGTTCGATCTGCTGACCCCGGCATCTTTGTTGAAACATTCGGTCGGCCGCACGGTTCGGGTCATCAAGACGCACCCGACCACCGGCGAGGAAACCGTCGAAATCGCCAAGGTGCTGAGCACACGCAACGGCATCATCTTGCAGATCGGCAACCGCATCGAAACGAAGGTCCCGGGGCGCATCGCCTATGACGCGCTGCCGTCCACCCTGCGGGAAAGCCCGACGCTGCTGGCCACCTTCGACGTGAATCGACCCGCGGCCACGACACTCGATCTGCATTACCTGACCGGCGGCCTCACTTGGCAGGCCGACTATGTCGCCAAACTGGACGCGGCGGAGGCGAACCTGTCGCTGCAGGCAGTTGCCACGATCACGAATAACAGCGGCGCTGCCTTCCGGGATGCGGCGTTACGGCTCGTGGCCGGCTCGATCAATCAGGGGCCGCAGGGCGCACCACAGCCGAGACGCGGATTGTCGGCGCGGAAGGAGGCGGCCGCGCTTGCCGCCCCGGTTCCGCCTCAGCCGGCCGGTGACATGCATATCTACCCCATTCCGGAGCAGACATCGCTCGAAGACCGGGCAACCAAGCAGATCGTCCTGTTCCGCGCCGCGACGGTGCCGGTGACCAAGGAATACCGAATCGAAGGAAACGGCAGTTTCTATACCCGCCGGTTCGGCAATCCGCTGACCCTGAACGCGGAACGGCTGCTGCACTTCACCAACAAGGACAAGGAAGGGCTCGGCGTGCCCATGCCTGCGGGTACGATCCGGGTATACGGCAAGGCCGACGGGTCGGGCGGCACTTTTTTCGGCGCCGACCGCATCGGCCATACGCCGGACGGCGCGGAAGTCCGCCTGCGACTGGGCCGGGCCTTCGATATCACGGCGAAACGCAAACAAACGGATTTCCGCAAGCAGGGCCTGCCGAAGAATACCTATGAATCGACCCATGAGATCAAGATCGGCAATGCGACCGGCAAGGCGGTTACCGTAAAGATCGTCGAGCGGATGCCGGGCGACTGGAAAATCCTGGAATCGTCGGCCAAGCATCAGAAATCGGCATCGGACCGCGCCGAATGGTCGATCACGGTCCCGTCCAAGGGCGAGACGACACTGACCTATACGGTGCGGGTTCAGCTCTAGGATCAGTCCGATTGACCGGCGGCGTTCCGCAGCGGCAACTCGGGCACGTCGGTCGTCTCCGGTCCTTCGACCTCGTCGAGTTCCAATTCCTGGATCCGCGTCGCACGCTTCTGCACCTTCTCGGTGGAAATCCGGATTTGGCGGATGTCCTCCTCGGCCTGTCCGAAATGCCGTTGCAGGTTCGCGACGCGGGAGTCGAGCCGACCTACGTCGTCGGTGATCGCCGTCACCTCCTTCTGGATCAACCCCGCCTGCTCCCGCATCTGGGCATCCTTCAGGACGGCGCGAATCGTGTTCAGGGTCGCCATCAGCGTGGTCGGCGACACAATGTAGACCCGCGCGCGATGCGACTTCTCGACCACATCGGGCAGTTCGGCATGCAGTTCGGCATACACCGCCTCCGACGGCAGAAACATCAGCGCCGATTCAGCGGTCTCGCCCGGCAGGATGTATTTCCCGGCGATGTCGTTGACATGCTTCATCACGTCCGCCCCAAAGGCGCGTTTCGCCACAATCCGGTCGCGCTCCTCCCGCGCGGCCCGCAGGGCGTGGTAGCTCTCCAGCGGAAACTTCGAATCGATGCAGATCGCCCCCGGCGGATTCGGCAGCGTCAGCAGGCAATCGACACGCGTCCCGTTGCCGAGCGTGGCCTGGAACGCATAGGCGGAGGGCGGCAGGGCATTGCGGACCTGATCGGCCAACTGGGTCTCGCCGAACGCGCCGCGCGACTGTTTGTTCGACAAAACCTCCTGCAGATTGACGACATCCTTCGACAGTTTGGTGATGTTCTCTTGCGCCTTGCCGATCACCGCCAGCCGTTCCTTAAGGTCGCCCATGGTCGTCGCGGTATCGACCGCCTGTTTGTGCAGCGACGTGTTGACGCGCTCGCTGACCTGGCCCAAGCGCTCCTCCAGCGTCCGCATCAGTGCGGTTTCCTGGTTATGGATACGTTCGCCCAGTGCATTCTGCGCCGCGGCCTGGCTCTCCGCGAACTGGCTCAACCGCCCGGCCAGATCGACCTGCGCCGCAGCGAGGCGGTCCGCCGCGTCGCGTCCGTCGTTGCGGCTCCGAATCATCAGTATAACGACCAGCACGGCCATGAAGATGGCGGCGACCGATATCACGACGGGCAGGTCGAGGCCCGCCAGCCAGTTCAATATGTCTTGCAGTTTTTGCCCTTCCATCAGCGTTTCAGTCTGAAATGGGAGCTGCCGGAGTCTAGCATGGCGCGGTTCCGTATCGCATCAATGGCCTTGACGTAGGCCGTTCCGCCCCATACCTAGCTGAGAGTCGACAATAATTCCATGGACCCGCGTAAATGGCTGTATTGCCTATCATCACCGCCCCCGACCCCCGGCTGAAAGTGAAGTGCGAGCCGGTCGAGTCGGTCGATGCGGCGATCGCGAAGAACATGGACGATATGCTCGAGACCATGTATCTCGCGCCCGGCATCGGGCTGGCCGCGCCGCAGGTCGGTATCACGAAACGCATTCTCGTCGTCGACGTGGCGCCGAAGGACGCGCCGCGGGAACCGATCCGCATGGCCAATCCTGAAATTCTCTGGCATTCGGACGACCTGGCGACCTACGAGGAAGGCTGCCTGTCGCTGCCCGAACAATATGCCGATGTGGAACGGCCCGCCCGGATCAAGGTGCGCTATTTGGACCAGGACAATGCGGAACGGGAATTGGAGGCGGACGGCCTGCTCGCCACCTGTATCCAGCATGAAATGGATCACCTGGACGGCGTGATCTTCGTCGATCATATCTCGTCCCTGAAACGCCGTATGATCCTGCGCAGGCTGACGAAATTGAAAAAGCAGGAGGCGTTGGCCGGGGACTGACGCCGGCCGCCCGCGCCATCCAAACCCATGCCCTTGCGTCTCGCCTTTATGGGAACACCGGATTTTTCCGTCGCAGCACTGCAGGCGCTGCACGCGGCCGGGCACGATATCGCCTGCGTCTACAGCCAGCCGGCGCGACCCGCGGGCCGGGGACAAAAGGAGCGGCCGAGCCCGGTGCAGGCCGCCGCCGAGGCGCTCGGGTGTCCGGTGCGCACGCCGTCGTCGCTCAAGGATGCGGACGCCCAGCAGGCGTTTCGCGATCTCGACTTGGACATCGCCGTGGTCGTCGCCTACGGCCTGATATTGCCGCAGGCCATTCTCGACGCACCACGGCTCGGCTGCCTTAACATCCATGCGTCGTTGCTGCCGCGATGGCGGGGGGCGGCCCCGATCCAACGCGCGATCCTGGCGGGGGACGACGAGACCGGCATCACGATCATGCAGATGGACGCGGGCCTCGACACCGGTCCGATGCTGCTGACCGAGTCCATGCAGATCACGGACGCCACCACCGGTGAGTCCCTGCACGACGCGTTGGCGGAGATGGGCAGTCGGCTCATTGTCGATGCGCTCGAGCGGATCGCGGCGGGGTCGGTGCAACCGACGCCGCAGCCGGAGGACGGCGTTACCTATGCCAAGAAGCTGTCGCGCGGCGAGGCCCGGATCGATTGGCACGACCCTGCCGACGAATTGGAGCGCAAGCTGCGCGCCTTCACCCCCTGGCCCGGGTCGTGGTTCGACCTCGACGGGCAGCGGGTGAAACTACTGGCCGCCGAGGTCGCCGACGGCGACGGCGCGCCGGGGACCGTTCTGGACGACACCTTCACGGTCGCCTGCGGCGAGCGGGCACTGCGCCTCACACGCCTGCAACGGCAAGGCAAGGGCGCCATGGATGCCGCCGACTTCCTGCGCGGGACGCCGGTGCCGGCGGGACATGTCCTGTCATGACCCGATGGAAACTGACGCTGGAGTATGACGGCGGCCCGTTCGTCGGATGGCAGCGGCAGGACAACGGACCCTCGGTGCAGGAAGCGGTCGAGCAGGCCATCCATCAGTTCAGCGGCGAAACGGCGACGCTGCATGGTGCCGGGCGGACCGACGCGGGCGTGCACGCCTTGGGGCAGGTCGCCCATATGGACTTGGCAAAATCCACCGACGCCGACACGGTACAGAACGCCGTCAACTTTCATCTCAAACCCGCACCCGTCGCGGTCGTCGATGTCGAAGAAGTGGACGAGGACTTCCACGCCCGTTTCTCGGCGACGCACCGGGCTTATCGCTACCGCATCCTCAACCGCCGTGCGCCGCTGACCCTGCAGGCGGGCCGCCTCTGGCATGTCGCCGCCCCGCTCAATGCGGCGGCGATGCAGGACGCGGCGGACGCCCTGATCGGCAACCATGATTTCACCAGCTTCCGCGCCGCGGCCTGCCAGGCGAAATCGCCGGTCAAGACGCTCGACATCCTGCGCGTTGAACGGGTCGGCGAGGAGATCGCGATTTCGGTCGAGGCACGGTCCTTCCTGCACCATCAGGTCCGCAATATTGCCGGCACGCTCAAACTGGTCGGGGAAGGCAAATGGTCCCGCGCCGACGTGGAAACCGCGCTCGCGGCCCGCGATCGCAGCCGGGCGGGCCCCACCGCGCCAGCCGACGGCCTCTATCTTTTACGGGTGGATTACGATCCAGCGCCCTAGGCCGGCCGATCAGATCAGCATGCCGTTCCGGGTGACGATGATGAACTGGCTCAGCATGAATTCGCCGACCACCAGGGCGACCGCCACATAGGGCGAGACCTCGAGCGCCGTGCGCAGAATGAACAAGTGATAGAACAGCACGACCGCGAGCGCCGCCAGGTTGACCAACACCAGCACGTCGCGCGGGAGAATGCCGCTGGCCGACAGCAGCATGACCGCGAGCAGGATCAAAATCTGCGGT
The DNA here is from genome assembly GCA_965228425.1 of Alphaproteobacteria bacterium. Taxonomy (GTDB): domain Bacteria; phylum Pseudomonadota; class Alphaproteobacteria; order UBA8366; family UBA8366; genus JAJFJD01. The sequence continues at coordinate 5,176,479 of OZ245815.1, forward strand.
CCCGCCGACCAGTTATAGGCCACGATGTAGCGGCAGTATTTGTCGTCCTTGTCGAGGGCTTTCGTCACCGGGGCCATCAGCAAGGGCCACGCCGTCCAACTGACGACATAGGCGATGGCCTCCACGGTGACGATCCGGAACGCGCCGACCTCCGCCGAGATCGGCCCGGGCCCGATCGCCAGGATAATGATATAGCCGGGCAGCACGACGGCGGCACAGAAGAACGATTTGATGACGCCGGGCACGGAATCGTCGAACAGCGCGATGGCGCGTGCATCCCGCAGAAACATCCGCCAGGCCGCAAACAGCCCGGTCCACACTTCCGACATGGTAATCATTCGCGCTCCGGCTACCGCGCTTCGAAGAACCGCATCAAGACGTTCTGGTAAATATCGGTCAAGGCGCGGATATCGTCCAGGCTACAGCGTTCGTCGACCTTGTGCATGGTCTGGCTGACGAGCCCGAATTCCGCGACCGGGCAGTGATCCTTGATGAACCGGGCATCCGACGTGCCACCCGTCGTGCTGAGTTCCGGACGCCGGCCCATGACCTTTTCGATGCTGCCGCTGATCAGATCGCTCAACATGCCCGGCGGGAAGATGAAGGATTCGCCGCTGACCCGGTATTTCAGGTCATAACCGTCCGGTCCGGCGGTCTTATCCAACGTCTCGCGGACCCATTGCACCAGGGTCTCGGAACTGTGCATGTCGTTGAAACGAATGTTGAACCGGCCTTCCGCGGTGCCGGGAATGACATTTTCAGTCGGGTTGCCGATATCGATGCTGGTGATCTGCAGGCTGGACGGCTGGAAATGATCGTTGCCGTCGTCCAGCGGGTCGCGGATCAACGCCTCGAGCATCCGCGTCAGGCTGTGCGCTGCATTGTCCGCCAGATGCGGGTAGGCGACATGCCCCTGCGTGCCCTTCGCCGTAACGATAAAGTTCACGCTGCCCCGGCGGCCGATCTTCATCATCTCGCCCATTTCAGACGGGTTGGTCGGCTCGCCGACGAGACAGGCGTCGATGCGTTCGTCCTGCTCCTCCAGCCAGTCGAGCATCTTGCGCGTGCCGTTGATCGCGGGACCTTCTTCGTCGCCGGTGATCAACAGGCTGATTGAGCCCGGCACCGGCCCCTCGGCGGTCACGCGGGCGGTCGCGGCGACGAAGGCGGCGATGGCGCTTTTCATGTCGACCGCGCCGCGGCCGTATAGGAATCCATCGCGGATTTCGGCGGCGAAGGGGTCGGCGGTCCACTCTTCCGCGGGTCCGGTCGGCACCACGTCGGTATGGCCCGCGAAACAGAAATTCGGCTGCTCCGTGCCGAGACGGGCGTAGAGGTTGTCCACGTCCGGCGTATCGGCATCGGAAAAGTTCAGGCGGTGACAGGTGAAGCCGAGGCTCTTCAGAACGCCCTGCAATTCCTCGAGCGCGCCGCCCTCCTTCGGCGTCACGCTGGGGCAGCGGATCAAATCCCGCGCAAGGTCGACCGCGTCGATCAAACCGGTCAGTCCCGCAGCAGGTCGTTGATCGAGGTCTTCGCGCGGGTGCCTTCGTCGACGGTCTTGATGATCACCGCACAGTAAAGGCTCGGCCCGACATTCTGCCCCGGCAGCGGATCGGTCGGCATCGTCCCGGGCACGACGACTGAATAGGCCGGCACGCGGCCGCGGGTGATTTCGCCGGACATCTTGTTGACGATCTTGGTCGACTGCCCGATGAACACGCCCATCGACAGCACGGCACCTTCCTCGACGATCACGCCTTCGACCACTTCGCTGCGCGCCCCGATGAAACAGTTGTCCTCGATGATGACCGGGTCCGCCTGCAACGGCTCCAGCACACCGCCGATGCCGACGCCGCCCGACAGATGGCAATTGTCGCCGATCTGCGCGCAGGAGCCGACCGTGGCCCAGGTGTCGACCATCGTGTTCTTGCCGACATAAGCGCCGAGGTTGACGAAGCTCGGCATCAGGACCGCACCGGGCGCCACAAAGGCCGACCGGCGGACGACGCAGTTCGGCACGCTGCGGAAACCCGCCTCGGCGAATTGCGCATCGGTCCAGCCTTTGGTCTTGGCGGGCACCTTGTCCCACCAGGCAGACCCATCAGGGCCGCCGCCCTGCGCCCACATGTCGTAGATGCGGAAAGACAGCAGGACCGCTTTCTTGAGCCACTGGTTGACGGTCCAGCCGCCGGGGCCTTTCTCGGCGACGCGCGCCTTGCCGGTATCGAGCAGGTCGAGCGCCGATTCGATGGCGTCGCGGACCTCTCCCTTGGTGGCGGAGGAAATCGCCTCGCGATCCTCCCAGGCAGCGTCGATGGCAGTCTGCAAATCTGCGTGGCTCATAGATCAATCTCTTGTTGGTACAGCCCTGAAAAGAGCGCCGACTCTGGGCAACAAGGCCCGGAGTGTCAAGGCGAGGGCGTGAGCCTATCAGCTACCCCGACGATCCACTCCGACAGGTCGTCGATCACGTGATGGATATGCGGATCGTCTTCCGCACCGCCCGACCAGTGATGGTCGTTGCGGATCCAGACAGTGGTCATCCCCCGCTCGTGCGCCGGTTTCAGGTTACGCGCGAGATCCTCGACCATTACCGCGCGGGCCGGCTCGATATCGAACAGTTCGATCAGCGTATCGTAAGGTTCCGGGTCCGGTTTCGGCACGTATTCCGCGGCAACGATATCGAAGACGCCGTCGAAGTGATGCGAAACGCCGAGCCGGTCGGTCACCCGCTGGGCATGCGGCACGGACCCGTTCGTGTAGATCACTTTGCGCCCCGGCAGCTTCGCAAGGGCGGCGTCCAAGGCCGGGTTCGGCGGCACCGGGCTGACGTCGATGTCGTGAACGAATTCCAGGAATTCCTCCGGCGCGATCCCGTGCTTGGCCATCAGCCCGTTCAGCGTGGTGCCATGTTCGTGAAAATAGGATTTTTGGAGTTTGCGTGCCTCGTCCGGCGGCAAATCGAACAAATCCATAATAAATTTCTGAATGTTTCGATCGACTTGCAGGAACAGATTGCATTCCGCCGGATACAGCGTGTTGTCGAGGTCGAAAACCCAATGGGTGATGTCGCTAAAGTGGTCGCTCATGGCAGCAGAGAGTGTCGCAAGCGCCGCCGTCCGGCAACCTTTTAATCAAAGGCAATCGACCGCTAACACTTAATAAACCCTTACTCGATACCGTTCCCACCACCCGGCGGTTCGGGTGGCTTTTCGCCGCCGGGAGGGAGAGATTTCATGCCATCGATGATCCGGGGACGCCGCGCCGATAGCGCCCGCGAAGACTGGGCGGACATGCCGGCGACGCTGTCCGGCTACCCGGGTCCCGTGCTTCAGATCACGGCATCCGGCGAGCTCCAGCCGATGAACGACGACGGCCGCTGGCTGATCGATGCGCTGGACCGGCCGCCGGCGCGGGAGGCTGCCTCGCGCTTGCTCGATCTGATCAAGCAGGCCATCGACGACAAGAACACCACCCGGGATATCCTGGCGCTGCCGGCAGACGGCGGCGAGCGCGCGATCGACATGACCGTGCTGCCGCGCGGCGAGCGCCGGGCGCTGGTGATCGGACTGGATACGACCGAATCCCGGGCCACGATGCGCGCCGACGAGAACCGCTACCGGCAACTGGTCGATATCGCGGCCGACTTCTCCTGGGAAACCGACAAGGACGGCGTCTTCACCTTCGTCTCGCCGGGGACAGCCCTTGGCCATGCCCGGGATGGCCTGATCGGAAAGCAGGCCCGCGACATCCTGCTGCGCGAGCCGAGCAAGGCCGCCGTTCTGCCGTTCAGCGCCGTCGCCGCCGTACGGCAGGAGGAAATCTGGGTGCGCAACGCAGATGGCCACCCGGTCTGTCTCGCTGTCTCCGCCCTACCGATCCTGGACGAGAGAGGCCTCCGGTGCGGCGCGCGCGGGGTTTGCCATGACGTCACCAGCAACCGCTTGGTCGACAGCACGGATGCCCGCCGCCGGGTGCGGGATCGGGTCGTCAATCACATCCTGGATTCGATCCGCGCCCAACCGAACTCTCAATCGATGCTGGACACCGCCGCACGCGCCATCTGCAAGGCGGCCGAGGCCGACGCCTGCGAGGCGTTTTTGTTCAACGACGATGGCCGGGCATCGCGCGTGGCGGCTTTCGGCGACACCGGCATCGCGGAGCGGTATTCCTATGAACTGGTAAAACGGATCGACGCATCCGATCTGCATCGCGCAACCGTGGCCGGCCGTCCGGCGATCGGTATGCTGACCGTATCCGGCGGCGTGCCCACGGGCGCGTTCCTGATTTGGCGGGTCGAGCCGGGCGCCGACTGGACCGACGACAACGAATTGCTATTGGTGGCCTTGCGCGAACAAATCGGCGTCCTGGTGTCCCAGATTGTCGAGCAACGGAAGCTGGAAACAATCTCACGCTTCGACGAACTGACGGGGCTGATCAACCGGCGCTTCTTTTACGAGGAACTGGACCAACGGCTCGCGCAGTCCATCGAACGCGGACGGCGCGGCGCGCTGATCTATGTGGATTTGGACAACTTCAAGGCGGTGAACGACAAGCTCGGCCACGACAAGGGCGATGCGGTGCTGCGCAAACTCGCCGATATCCTGCGCGCCAATACCCGGGAATACGACCTGATCGGCCGGCTCGGCGGCGACGAGTTCGCGATCTGGCTGGACGATACGGACGCGAACGTGGCGGCAAAACGGGGCGAGAACATGCTGATCGCCTCCCAAACCATGAGTGGGATGAGCGCATCGCGCGAGAAACCGCTGGCGATCTCCATCGGGATCGCGATCTACGATCCGCGCAGCGAGGAAACCCGCGATATGTTGATCGTGCGCGCGGACAGCGCCATGTACGAGGCAAAGCAGAAGGGCAAGGGCCGTCTCGCCCTCGCTCCGCCGGTCGAGCGGTTCAGCGCCAACCGCGCGGCGAATTGATATTCGAGACCTGCCGGTCCGGCGGCGTCAGCCGTTCCGGATCAGCGTGCCGGATCCATGTTCCGTAAAGATCTCGAGCAGGATGCCGTGCGGCACCCGGCCGTCGATGATGACCGACGCGTCGACGCCGGCCTGCACCGCCTCGACACAGGTCTCGACCTTCGGGATCATGCCGCCGGTCAATGTGCCGTCTTTCCGGAAGGCCGTCGCATCGGCGATCGTCATCTCCGGGATCAAGCGCTTGCCCTTGTCCAGGACCCCTTCCACGTCGGTCAACAGCAATAGGCGCGTCGCCTTCAACGCACCGGCAATGGCGCCCGCGACGGTATCGGCGTTGATGTTGAAGGTCTGGCCGTCCTCGTCCAACCCCAAGGGTGCGATCACCGGAATGATGTCGGTATCCCGCAACGCGTTCAGGACATGCACGTCGATCTGCTTCGGGTCGCCGACGAATCCCAGGTCGAGCACTTTTTCGATATTCGAATCCGGATCGCGCGTCGTGCGTTTCAATTTCTCTACGGTGATCAGCCGCGCATCCTTGCCGGACAGGCCGACCGCCCGGCCACCCGCCGCGCCGATGCTGGCGACGATCTGCTTGTTGATCTGACCCGACAGGACCATTTCAACCACGCCGATGGTCGCGCCATCGGTCACCCGGAGACCATCGACGAACTCGCTTTGAATCTTCAGCCTTTCCAGCATGGCGCCGATCTGCGGGCCACCGCCATGCACGATGACCGGGTTGATGCCGACTTGCTTCAGCAGCACCACGTCGCGCGCGAAAACGCCGGCCAGGCTATCGTCGCCCATGGCGTGGCCGCCATACTTGATGACGAACGTATGACCGGCATAGCGGCGCATATAAGGCAGGGCCTCGGTCAGAATCCCGGCCTGTTCCAGCCACTTCGCCCGCACCTTCGATTTGTCGTCGTTCATCGCCGTCGCTTTCCGCCTTCGTCGATAAGTCTGCAATCCAACATCAACCGGACGCCGTTTTAGACCATTCCTCAACCGCCCGCCAGTTCGGCCAGGTCGGCACGCAGTTCGGCAATGCCGCGTTTCTTGACCGAACTGGTCGGCAAGACTTGCGGTAACGCCGCGGTGCGCTTGCGCAGCGCATCCTCCACCTCGGCAACGCGGGCCGCCAAGGCCTCGCGCTTCAGCTTGTCGCATTTGGTCAGCACGACCCGGTAGGGCACCGCCGCATTTTCCAGCAGGTCCATTAATTCCTCGTCGCTCGGCTTGAGACCGTGACGGCCGTCGACGAGCAGACACAGCCGCCGAAGACCAACCCGGCCCTTGAGGTAGTTCTGGATCAGCCGTGTCCAGGCCGCGACCTCCGTCTTCGCCGCGCGGGCGTAGCCGTAGCCCGGCAGATCGACCAGCATCAGGCGGCCGCCAAGGTCGAAGAAGTTGATCTGGCGCGTCCGTCCCGGCGTGTTCGAGGTACGGGCCAGCGTCTTTCGGCCGGTCAACGCGTTGACCAGGCTGGACTTGCCCACATTCGACCGTCCCGCGAAGGCGATTTCTGGCAGCCGATCCTCGGGCAGCCCGCCGAGGTCGGCGGCGCCGGTCACGAACTGGCAGTCCTGTGCGAAGAGCTTCCGTGCCGATTCGAGCGTGTCGGCGTCCGGGCCGGACTCGTTCGGGACCGATCCTTCGGTCAGACCGTGCCCATGCGTTTCATGATCACCCATTGCTGCCCCATCGACAGAACGTTGTTCCAGGCCCAGTAGATGACCAGCCCCGCCGGGAAGGGCGCGAGGATGAACGTGAAGATCAGCGGCATGAAGAGGAAAATCTTGGCTTGGATCGGGTCGGTCGGCTGCGGGTTGAGTTTCTGCTGCAGGAACATGGTCACGCCCATGATGATCGGCCACAGACCGATATTCACCATGTCGAGCGCCGCCGGCACATTCCAATCGACCAACCCGAACACGGTCAGCAGGCCCAGCGGGTCCTTGGCCGACAAGTCGTTGATCCAGCCGTAGAACGGGGCATGCCGCATCTCGATCGTGACGAACAACACCTTGTACAGCGCGAAGAAGACCGGAATCTGCACCAGCATCGGCAAACAGCCGGCCGCCGGGTTGACGCCCTCCTTCTTGTACAGCGCCATCAATTCCTGGTTCATGCGCTGCTTGTCGTCGCCAAACCGTTCCTTCATCGACTGCATCTTCGGCTGCAGCCCCTTCATCTTGCTCATCGCGCGATAGGACTTGTTCGCGAGCGGGAAGAACACAAGCTTGATGCCCACGGTCAGCGCCAAAATCGCCAAGCCGAAATTGCCGAGATAGTTGTTGAGCCAAATCAGCGCGTAGAAGATCGGCTTGGTCAGGAAATAGAACCAGCCGAAATCGACGGCGAGGTCGAAGCGCGGGATACCGATCTTTTCCTCGTAGCTGTCGAGGAGCGGCACCTGCTTGGCGCCCGCGAAAAGGTGGTTCTTCACCTCGACGGTCGCGCCTTTCGGCACCTGCATCGCGTCCATCAGGTAGTCGGACTGGTATTTTCTGGTGGTCCCGGCAGCGCCGCTGTTGAAGCTCATGTTCACCGATGCGCCCTGGTCCGGAATCATCGCGACGAGCCAATACTTATCCGTGATGCCGAGCCAGCCGCCCTTGGTCTTGAACCGCTGCGGCCCTTCCTCCACCAGGTCGTCGTAGTCGATCTCCTGCAGCGTGTCGTTGATCACGCCGAGCAGGCCCTCGTGAAGGATATAGAAATCGAGAATGTCCGGCTTTCCGGTTCGCGAGACCAGCCCGTAGGGCGCGACATTGACCGCCTCGGCGCCGTTGTTCCGAACCCGCTGCACCACGGTGAACATGTAGTTGTCGTCAAGCGAAATCTGCTGTTCGAAGATCAACCCCTCGCCGTTGTCCCATTGCAGGGTGATCGGCGACCCCGGCGACAGCTCGGTACCGGTGGTGGTCCATTCGCTGTTGCGGTTCGGCACCTTGGTGCCGTTGAGCGGAATCCAGCCGAATTCCGAATAGTAGGGCTGCGGCGTGCCGGCCGGGTGCAGCAGCTCGACCAACGGGCTCGTGGGGTCGAGCGTTTCCCGGTAGTCCTTCAGGAAAAGATCGTCGATCCGGGCTCCCTTGAGCGAGATCGATCCTTCGAGCCGCGGATTGGTGATCTTGATGCGCGGTGTCACCGCCAACGCCGCTTTGCGCTGGGCGACAGGGTCCGACGTGGCGCCGACGACGCCGGACGTGTCGACTCCCAGATTCGGCGTATCGGCGATGCCCGGTATGCCGGGTGCGGCTCCGACCGGGCTGCCGTCCCCGGGAGCGGCCATGGAGGGCGTGCCTTCGGCGGGCGCCTGTTGCGTTTGCGCCGGCTGCTGTTTCGTTTGCTGCTGGGTCGCCTGCTGCTGGGCCAGTTCCTGCTCACGGCGGGGCATTTCGAAGAACACCTGATAGACCAGCAGAATCACAACCGACATGACGATCGCGATAACCAGGTTCTTTTGATCAGCCATTACCGTGTCACCACTTCTGAACGCGCCGCGGGCCGGTGTTCGCTGCAACAGGCACCGGGAACCGGATCGTATCCGCTGCCGCCCCAAGGGTGGCAGCGCATGATACGACGCAGCGCCAGCCAGCTGCCGCGCAGCGGACCGTGAATCGTCACCGCCTCGATGGCATAGTCCGAACAGCCCGGCAGATAGCGGCAGGATCCCGTGAAAAACAAGGACAGGAAAAGCTGATATCCGCGGATCAATACGCGCAGAACTGAGGCAACTACGCCCATCGGTGTTCGATCCTCCCGTTCCGGGTTAACCGCTGCGCCATAGGTCGAGACGCTTTAGAGCTTTTTCAAGATCGCCCGTCAACGCCGCAAAATCCCGGTGCAACGTCCCCTTGCGGGCGATCAGGACATAGTCATGGCCGGGTTCGGCATGCTGAGGCATAACCGCCCGGACAGCCGCGCGCAAGCGCCGCCGCGCCCGATTTCGCTCGACCGCCCCGCCGACCCGCCGGCTTGCCGTAAGGCCCACGCGAAGCGGTGCGCCGGCGTCACGCTGTCGACAAGATTGGAGGACGAGCCCGGGAGCCACTGATTTCCGGCCTTTCGCAGCACGTAGGAACTCGGGCCGCCGCGTCAATCTGCCGACCGGCGACCGCATGGCGTCAGGCTGAGAGCCGCTTGCGGCCCTTTTTACGGCGCCGGGCCAGAACCTGACGGCCGGCCTTCGTCGCCATGCGGGAGCGGAATCCATGCCGCCGCTTACGGACAAGGTTGCCCGGCTGAAAGGTGCGTTTCACGATTATCTCTCCAAAGCGCCTAAGGATAGAGGCCCGGTGTATAAAAGGTCGGTCAACCGGTGTCAATCGGCGGGTTGACCGTGGCCTGGACCGGGCCCGAGCGAGCCCGATGAGCGGGCCTGTGACCCTAGAGCGACCGGTACATATATAGGCTCGGAATCGCCGGGCCGAAACCGGCTTTTTCATAGGCCCGGCGTGCCGGCGCATGGCTCGGGTCGCCGCCGGTACCGACCGTCGCAACCTGCATGCCGGCCGCCTGCAGATGGGCCAGCGCCTTCTCGTACATCCACGCGCCGATACCGCGGCCCTGATAGTCCGGATGAACCGCGTTCAGATCGATTTCACCGACCCTGGACGCCTGATCGCAGGTTACCGCACAGAACGCCACGATCTCCGGGCCGAGCTCGACCACAAGCACATCGTGGGATGACTCCGCGCCGCAGACCTGATCCAGCAAATCCCCTTGTTCGCGTTCCGCATCGGCCAGGGCGACCGCTGCGATCCGGTCGCCGAGAATGCCCCTGAAGGACCTGAAAACCGGTTCGAAGGCCGCCTCGCGAATCGCGTGCAGCCGCTCTAAATCCTCTGCTTCGAACGCCCGTATGGTGCAATTCTCGATCATGCGGCATCCTCGTCTTCGAACCGGTTATTTCGGCCGGGCCGACGGCTGGACAGTACCGAAACCTACCGGTAACCCGAATCTCACAGTAAGGTGAATCGCGAGTGAAACCCGACCGGTGTAGATACGCACTACAATACCGTTTGGGGGCGGCGATTGCTGTGAGGAGTTAACGATGGACGCGCAGGAGAACGCAAGCGAAAGCCAAAGCGCCGGCTTTTCATGGAAGCGGTTGATCCCGCTTTTCGTGTTGGCCGCCGGGCTGATCGGCTTTTTCGCCCTCGGTCTGGATGAATACCTGACCTTCGACGCCCTGAAGGAAAACCGCGCCTGGCTTCTGGAACAGGTGGAACAGTCCGCGCTTCTCGCCGCGCTCGTCTATATGGGTATCTATATCGCCGTGGTCGCCTTCTCGCTGCCGGGCGGCGCGGTCATGACGATTGCCGGCGGCTTCCTGTTCGGCCAATGGCTCGGGACGGGCTATGTGGTGGTCGCCGCCACGATCGGCGCCACGATCCTGTTCATCGCGGCAAAGACAGCGCTCGGCGATCTGCTGCGTGCTAAGGCGGGACCCTTCCTGCAGAAGATGGAGGCCGGTTTCCGCGAGGATGCCCTGAGCTATCTCCTGGTTCTGCGTCTGATCCCGTTGTTTCCGTTCTTCATCGTCAATCTCGTTCCGGCCTTCCTCGGGGTGTCGCTGCGGGTCTTCGTCATTGCGACCTTCGCCGGCATCATTCCCGGCAGCTTCGTCTACGCCACGGTGGGCGCCGGGCTGGGCAGCATCTTCGACGCCGGTGGCGAGTTCTCGGCTAGCGGTATCCTGACGCCGGAGATCATCACCGCATTGGTCGGATTGGCCGTGTTGGCGCTGCTGCCGGTAGCCTATAAACGCTACAGGGCGAAACGCGGCTGACCGTCGCAAAACGCCGCGGTGTTGGGTAAACTCGCTCCTCGTTGATCGGATCGGCGGCTTCTCGGCCAACCCGGCCGGAACTTCCGAGATTGGACCGCACGGAAAATGCGAAGTCTGTCTTCACGTTTGCTGTTGTTGACCGTCATTTTCGTCATGCTGGCGGAAGTGTTCATTTTCGTGCCGTCCGTCGCGCGTTTCCGCCAAAGCTGGATCGACCAGCGCCTAGGGTTGGGGCACTTGGCGATACTTGCCCTGGACGCCACGCCGGACCGGATGGTCAGCGAGATGCTGCGCCGCGAGCTGCTCGATCATGTCGGCGCCTATGCGCTGTTCGTCCGCCGGGGCGGCGCACGGCTGGTCTTGAGCAGCGAGATGCCGCCGCCGGTGGCGGAAAGCTACGATCTGGGCAACGCCACCATGATGGAGTTGGTGACCGACGCCTTCTTGACCTTGGCACGGCCCGAAGAGCGCGTTATCCGCGTGGTCGGCCCCTCGCCGAAAGACCGGTCGGTGATCATCGAGGTGGTGCTCGACGAAGCGCCCTTGCAGACCGCCCTCGCGGCCTTCAGTTGGCGGATCTTCGGGTTGTCCATCGTGATTTCCCTGATCACGGCGATGCTGGTCTTCCTGACGCTGCAATGGCTGATGGTGCGCCCGATGCGCCGGATTACCGAGAACATGATCACCTTCCGCGAAGATCCGGAAGATGCAAACCGGGTGATCCAGCCGACGGGTCGGCGCGACGAGATCGGCACCGCGCAACACGAACTGGCCGGCATGCAGAAACGCCTGCGCGCGACGTTGAACCAGCGGGCCCATCTCGCGGCACTCGGCACGGCGGTCGCCAAGATCAATCACGATCTGCGCGGTATCCTCGCCTCCGCCCTGCTGTTGTCCGACCGGTTGAGCACGATCGACGATCCGGACGTGCGGCGGGTAACCCCGACACTGTTCGCGTCGATCGAGCGCGCGGTGGCGCTCTGCAGCAAGACGCTTGATTTCGTTGGCCAGGATCAGCACGAGTTCGACCGCAGCCGCTTCCCCCTGCACGCGATGGTGGCCGAGGTCGAAGCAGGGATCGTGGTGCCCGATGACCGGGTTACCCGCTTCAAGAATACGGTGGCCCCGGCGATCGAGGTCGAGGCCGACCGCGAACAGCTCTTCCGGGTTCTCAACAACCTGATGCGGAACGCAATGGAGGCGGGCGCCGAGCAGATCGACGTCGCGGCGACGGCGAACGGCCGCTGGGTCGAAATCGACATTTCCGACGACGGCCCCGGCTTGCCGCCCCGGGCCCAGGATAAGCTGTTCCGGCCCTTTGAAGGGTCGGCCCGCGCCGGCGGAACCGGCCTCGGGCTCGCGATCGCGCGTGAGTTGGTCCGGAACCATGGCGGCGATCTACATTTGGTAGAAACCGGCAGCGGCGGCACCACATTCCGCATCGCGCTGCCGCAAGCCTGAATTTTTGCACCGCAGCAATTGTCCCCGGCAGGACTCTGCGCTATAACCGCTTTGTGGCCGTAAGACATGACCTTGCATGGCATGCTGCGACGCAATCAAGACATTCAGGGACCTATCGATATGACATCGACAAAGCGTCAGGGACGTATTTCCGTTCCCGAGCTTCGCGCCCGTAAGGGCGGCGAGCCGATCGTCTCGTTGACCGCCTATTCGGCCCCGGTCGCCGAACTGCTGGACCCCCATATGGATTTCCTGCTCGTGGGCGATTCCGTCGCGATGGTGATCTATGGGATGGACAGCACACTCGGCGTGACCGTCGACATGATGATCGCGCACGGCAAGGCCGTGGTGCGGGCCACCAAACGCAGTTGCGTCATCGTCGACCTGCCCTTCGGCAGCTACCAGGAATCGCCCGAGCAGGCATTCCGAACCTCCGCGCGAATCATGGCGGAAACCGGCTGCCAGGCGGTGAAGTTGGAAGGCGGCGTCGAGATGGCCGACACGGTGCGTTTCCTGACCGAGCGGGGCGTTCCGGTGCTGGCCCATGTCGGGCTGATGCCGCAGAGCGTGAACACCGCCGGCGGGTTCCGCGCCCAGGGCCGGGATGCGGAGGAATCGGCCCGCATCGTGGCCGACGCCTGCGCGATCGAGGAAGCCGGCGCTTTCGGCATGGTGATCGAGGGCACGATGGAAGACGTCGCGCGTGCGGTCACCGAAAAAGTGACGATCCCGACAATCGGGATCGGCGCGTCGCCGGAATGCGACGGCCAGATTCTCGTGACCGACGATCTGGTCGGGATGTTTTCGGCCTTCAAGCCGAAATTCGTGAAACGCTACGCCGAACTGGGCGAGGAGATGCAAAAGGCCGCGGCCGCCTATGCCGCGGACGTCCGTGCGCGGCGTTTCCCTGGACCGGAGCAGGTCTTCCGCCCCAAGGCGTCGCAGGCCGCCGAGTAGCCGCGATGCCGTCCACGCCCGAGATCGTCCGGACGGTCGGCGGGCTCCGTGACCGCGTCGGCGCATGGCGCAGGGACGGAGAGCGTATCGGGCTCGTGCCAACCATGGGCGCGTTGCACGACGGCCATTTGGCGCTCGTCCGCCGGTCCCTCGACGAGTGCGACCGGACCGTCGTCAGCATTTTCGTCAATCCCACCCAATTCGCCCCGCATGAGGATTTCGAATCCTATCCGCGCGACGAGGCCCGCGATCTGGCGGCCATCGGCGCGCTCGGCGCCGACGTCGCCTATATGCCGGACGCCGCCGAAATGTACGCCGAGGGGTTCACCACCACGGTATCGGTGACCGGTCCAAGCGACGGTCTGTGCGGCGCGGTGCGGCCGCATTTCTTCCAAGGCGTCGCCACGGTTGTGTCCAAGCTGCTGCTGCAATGCCTGCCGGACAGGGCCTATTTCGGCGAGAAAGACTACCAGCAGCTCTTGGTCATCCGGCGGCTGGTCCGCGACCTGGACATCCCGGCCGACATCGTCGGCGTATCGACGGTGCGGGAAGCCGACGGCCTGGCGCTGTCGTCCCGAAACGCTTACCTGTCGGATGCCGACAGAAAGACGGCGCCGATGCTCAACGCGATCATGCGGCAGGTTGCCGAAAAGGTCGCCAATGGCGGCGATGTCGCCGAGGCCGAAACCTGGGGCCGCGGCGAATTAGCGAAGAACGGCTTCGACCCCGTGGATTATCTGGAGGTGCGCGACGGCGAAACGCTGGCGCCAATCACGGATCCGCTTACCCCGGGCCATCCGGCCCGTGTCTTTGCCGCCGCCTATCTCGGCAAGACCCGGCTGATCGACAATATTCCCGTCGCCCGAATTCTCTAAGTCCTGCCGCAAACCCGCGCTATTCGGTACCGGCGCGCTGGCTGCCGATGGGTTCGCTGTAGGATGGCGCGATATCCCACGGAAACAGGATCCAGGTATCCTGACTGACTTCGGTGATGAAGGTGTCGACCAAGGGCCGGCCCGCCGGTTTGGCGTAGATTGTCGCGAAATGCGCGCCCGGCAGCATATCCCGCACCGCCTTGGCCGTGGTGCCGGTGTCGACCAGATCGTCGACGATCAGCCAACCGCCGCCGTCGCCGGCCGCGGCCTCCTTCAGCACCGACAAACCTCCCTGGTCCTTATGGTCATAGCTGGCGATGCACACCGTATCGATCAGCCGGACCTCCAGCTCGCGTGCCACGACCGCCGCGGGTACCAAGCCGCCCCGGGTGATCGCGACGATCCCGTCGAACGGCCCCAAGGGCAGCAACCGCCACGCCAGCGCCCGGGCATGGCGATGCAACTCCTCCCAGGAAACCGGGAACTCTCTGCTGTACTGATCTTTGTCGGACATGGCCCGTCGGCAATCCAGTGTGGGCCGCACCGTCTCCGGCGTTAGCGGACGTAGACGCGAACCTCGTTCGCCTGGACTGTGGCGCTCGACATGGAATTCATGCCGACACGGCTGGTCGGCAGACCTTGCTCGGCGAGCGTGCGCATGACGTTTTCCGCATTGCGCCGGGCCGCCGTGCTGTTCAGCACGATCTGCGCCGGCGAGCCGGTCTTCGGATGCACCGCGACCAGATCGAATGCGGCGTTCGGCTTGCGCTCCAGCGCCTTGCTGACCGCATTGTACAACGCCAGTTGATATTCAACGTTCGGCCGGTCGAAGCGGATCACCACCAACGGCCGCGCGTTCCGCGACAACGGCGCGCGCGCGGCGCGGCTCGCCTTGACCTCGGCTTGCGCGAAGGCGCGGTTCACGAGGCTCATGCCGTAGCGCTCGCCATTCTTGATCGCGATCGACATGGCGGTGAGGTTGCGGCGTTCGCTGCCGAGATAGCCGGTCTGACGGTTGAGATCGTCGCTCAACTCATTGAGCAACCGGTCGATGCCGACCACCGTCTGGTTCACGCCGTCTTCGAGCGCGCGCAGTTGCACATGGTCTTCATCGACGGCGCCGCTCAGGGTGAAGGTGGCGCGCACGCTGTCCAACAGATACCCGGCGACGCTGGCCTCGGCGCCGGCGTCATTCGACAGGCTGTTCATCCTCGAGATATTGGCCTCGATCCGCTTGAGCTGTTTCTGCGCTTCGTTCCATTGCTGGACGAGCAGCGGATTGCCAGGCGTCGTCCCGACCTGCAGCTTCGAGTTCATCGCCGCGACAGTGCCGAGATAGCGTTGCGTGGCATCCGTGTTGTCGCCGCGAATTTGCACCATCCTGTTATCGAGCCGATTGACCGCGGACCGAAGTTTGTTCAGGTCCTGGCGCATCGCGTCGACCTTCTTGCCGACGAAAGTACCGGTCGGTTTGCCGGTAATCTGCGGCTGTGTCGCCAGAGGCCGGGGTTCGATCGCGGGCTGCGACGCCAAGGGCGCTGCTGCCGAGCGGGCGGCTGCGGCGCCTTGTTGCACCTGCTGCTGCGTTTGCTGCGCGGCGCGTTCCGCCTGCGACGCGGGAATCTCAAGACGTTCCCGGCTTTGTGATCCTGCTGCCGGGTCATCGCCGGTCAGCGATGGCCACAGACTCGAGCCGCAGCCGGCAAGCAGAATGCCCCCTGCGACGAACACACCAAAATTGCGCGTTGATCTCATTGATCTCATTGCGAAGCAGTCACCCTGCTTTTTATCTTGGGATACGTCCCAAGGCCCCCACGACCCGCCAGCCGCCTTTTCGAATCCAACATAAGGATCGAATCCGAATACGGGGTACGAGCATTCCAGCGTCACCCCCGTTACGACTGGCGAAAGCTCACCGAGATACTACTTTAGCACCCGGCAGGTCACAAGCCGCATTTGCCGCCCCCCCGCATTGCATTCCGGGGTGACGCATATTTGCAAACATGCTTGTCAATGCGGGCGGCTTTCTTTAGTGTCCGCGCCGCTTGCAGGCCGTAACGCTTGCACAGCGCGCCCGTAGCTCAATTGGATAGAGTGCCTGACTACGGATCAGGAGGTTGGGGGTTCGAGTCCTCCCGGGCGCGCCATTTTCATAGGAATACGCCACCTCTACTCCAAAAATTGACCTAATGTTTCGGTCATACCGGAGCGGCATTCCTTGCCGGAGAGTTCTATTCCTAAAATTCGCCATTAGCATCCCGCGAATTCGACGGCGCATCGGTTTTCCGAGTCGCGCCGGACCGGGGTGACGTGGATAAAAAATTCGATCGACGTCCCAAGAACCATCGGAGAATCAACAATCTCGCCGGCTCTTCGGCATTGATCTTGCCCCGGATGCCGCCGATACGCGACCGCCGCCGATCTAGCGAATGTCCTCGAGGAAGGCGGCGACACGTTCACGCAGCGCGGACGACTGCTTGGACAGTTCGGTCGCGGCTTGTTGGATTTCCTCCGACGCGTGGCCCGACTGACCCGAGGCTTCCGAGACGCCGTTGATGTTGTTCGACACCTCTTCGGTGGCGGCCGCCTGCTGCACGACCGCGGCGGAGATGGAATCCGCCACTTCCGATAGTTCCTGCACGACATTCCTGATGTTGCCGATCGAGTCCACAGCCGTACCGGCGGATGTCTGGATGTCGATCACCTGCGCTTCGATCTCGGCGGTCGCGCCCGCCGTCTGATTGGCCAATGTTTTCACCTCGGCGGCGACCACCGCAAATCCCTTGCCGGCCTCGCCGGCCCGGGCGGCTTCGATCGTCGCGTTTAGCGCGAGCAAGTTGGTCTGTTCGGCAATATCATTGATCATCGTGACCACATCCCCGATCTTCTGGGCGCCTGATCTCAGTTCTTCCATCATCTCGCTCGACCGGGCCGCCTGGTCCACAGCGGTTCGGGTGATGTCGGACGACCGCGTCACCTGCTGGGATATTTCGCTGATCGACTCGCGAAGTTCCCCGGAAGCCGACGCGACGGAGGCAGCCTGGACACTCGTTTCCTCGGCGGACGCCGACATCGACGACGCACTGGCCTGCAACTCGTCGGACGCTCCCGCGACCCCTTCGACTACGGACGCGATATTGGATTCGAAGTCGTCGGCGATCTTCATCTGCTGCGTCACAATGCTCCAGGTCAGCATGGGTGCGAGATAATTACCCTTCGAGTCATTGATCGCGGAAACCCGAAGATCGAGAAATTCCTCGCCGAGTGCGATTTTCGCGCGAAACGGCAGGTTGGCGGGATCGGCGACCAAATCGCGTTGATGTTTCGGATTCTTGTGGAAGACGTCGAAACACTGTCCGACCAAATCGTCGGCGCTGCAGGGCAATAGATGCTCGAGTTGCCGGATCGTCTCGATGCTGGTCTTGTTTGCGTAGCTGATCGTAAAATCCTGCAGATCGAGCATCATCACATTGATCGGCATCTCGTCCAGCATCTGGATCAGGCGCGACACTTCCTCCGCCTTTCGCTGTTCTTCCGTGACGATTTTCCACGTCAACATCGGCTGCAGGTAACGTCCGGCACTGTCGGTCAGCGCCGTGATGAAAAGATCCAGCCACTCGCCGCCGATCTCGATCTTTGTGGCAAACGGCAGGTTCCCGGGATCGGTCAGAATGCGCCGTTGATGGCCCGGATCCTTGTGGAATACGTCGATACTTTGGCCGAGGATCTCATCCGCGGACACCGGCAATACGTGCTCGATCTTCTTCAGGCTTTCGAGCGTCGCCTGATTGACATAGTCGATGGTGAAATCGCTTAGACGACAGGTCATGACCGCGATCGGCATGTCATCGACCATCGCCGAAAAGTCCTTCCGGGCGGTCGTGCGTGTCGGGAATTTCAAACGTGCCAGCATCTCTCTTGCCCCTCGGAAACATCAAATCTGACGGTATTCGACATGTCCGGCGATCGTTGATCAAATTCCTTTAAATAAAACTAACCCTGAGTAGCATTTTTTTATCGCCATTACCCGGCAAAGAGCATTTTGAATAATGTGAGCGTTTAGCGCCCCTTAGGAGCGATTGAGTCAATCTGCTACAGACGGCGCGTCACCCCAGCAACGAACGATGTTTCGCGCATATTCCCGCTCCCGACGGCCAATCCTTGATTGGTTCGATAGGAAAAGTGCGCCGACGAAAGCCGATTCAAAGAAAAAGCCGGTGGGAGGCAGCCCCCACCGGCTCTTGCCGTTCGGCAATCTGCTGGCGCGACTACGCGGCCTTAACCTCCGAGATGAACTCATCGACCGCCGATCGCAGCATCTCGGATTGCTGCGACAGTTCCCCGGCCGCGCTCAGCACCTCCTGGGCGGCCGAGCCGGTCTCCGACGCGGCCTGGGTCACACCGGTGACGTTGCTACTGACCTCCTGCGTGCCCATCGCCGCCTGTTGGGTGTTTTCGGCGATTTCGCGTGTCGCCACCCCCTGTTCGGAAACGGCATTGGCAATCGTATCGGAAATCGCGTTGATTTCGGCGATCGTGGCGCCGATACCCTCAATCGCACCGACCGCATCCCCGGTGACGGACTGCATTTCGGACACCTGGTCGGTGATCTCCTCGGTCGCATTCGCCGTCTGCGTGGCCAAATTCTTGACCTCGGACGCCACGACGGCGAAGCCTTTACCGGCCTCGCCCGCGCGGGCCGCCTCGATCGTCGCATTCAGCGCGAGCAGGTTGGTTTTTTCGGCGATCTCGCTGATCAATCCGACCACTTCACCGATCTTCTGACCAGCGTCTGCCAACGTCTGCACCGTCTGATTGGTTCGTTCCGCCTCGGAATTCGCCTTGTTGGCAATATCCGCCGACTGCGACACTTGACGATTAATCTCGTTGATCGACGCCGACATCTCCTCCGAGGCCGACGCGACCGTTTGCACGTTGGTCGTCGCCTGTTCTGAGGCCGCAGCGACCGCCGTGGCCTGGCGGCTCGTCTCTTCGGCGGTGGCCGACATTGCTTCCGCCGTCGCACGCATCTCGGTCGACGAGGCCGATACCGTCTCGACGATACCACCGACCCGGCCCTGGAAGGCGTCGGCAAGCGCGTGCATCGCTTGGCGCTTTTCCTCTTCCGCCTTGCGTTGCTGTTCGATGCGGTCGGCCTCCATCTGCTTCATCTGCAGGGCGTTATCCTTGAAGACTTGCATCGCCGCCGCCATGGAGCCGATCTCGTCTTTCCGGTCCCGCGCCGGAATGCCGACCTCCAGGTCGCCGTCGGCGAGCCGCTCCATCGCACCGGTCATGGCAACGATCGGCCGCGACGTCGCCCGGCCGAGAAACAACGCCAACACCAAGCCGACGGCCAAGCCCATGACGCTAACGACGAGAATGACCAGTTCGCTATCAAGAATGATCTCTTCGGTTTCGGCGCGAAGCCGCGCTTCTTCCTTCTCCGCGGCGCTCTGCATCCATTCGGTATCATCGATGATGATCTTGGCCTTCGCCACGAGATCTTTGTCCAACAGCTTCTGAAGCTTCAACTCGTCCTTATGCACGACCTCGTAGGTCTTCTTATAGATGCCGAACAGGTCCACCACCTCGGCGAACAGCACCCGCTCCTTTTCCGTATTCAAGGTGTTCTTCAAGGCCGACAGTGCCTTTTCGAACACGACGAATTCCGCCTCGGTCTTCTTGGCGAAGCGTTCGTCGCGCTGGCCGATCAGGATGTTGGTATAGAGGCGGATCAGCAGCGCGTGTTCGAGCGCATAGTTCGCCAGCTTCACCGCCGGCGCGTTGCCCTCTCCCTCCGCTTCCTCGATGATCAATTCCAGATCCTTGACGATCTTTTCTCCTTCCGGAAAAAGCCGGTTCTGAACCAAAGCATCGTGTTCGGTCTTGAGCGCCTTCGCCTCGGCGAACAACGCCATAAATCCGGTGAAGGCCGTGTTGATTTCCTGGAGTTTGGCCCGGTGTTCGGGATCCTTGATCGTCCGGAGGCCGTAATCGATGTCCTCGCGGACCTTGCCCGCAAGTTCCGCTCCCGCGACGGCGTCCGCGCGGTCCCCGGTGAAACCGAATTCTCGGGCATGGCTGCGCAGCTTGAGAAAGCCCACCTCAATCTTCGCCGCGATGGCGGCTTCCTCGACAGCCTCGGAAAATTTCTCCACATCGACGCCGACATCGACGAAGCTTTTGTATGCGTTGCCGGATACCAGCGAAAACAGCAACAGAACAGCCAGAAAACCGAAAAGGATCTTCGTCCCGATCTTCCAGCCGTTGAACAGCCCGGCGAACCCGCCAAGCTTGCTCGACACTCCCGATTTGAGACTATCGATTTTCGTCATAGGTCATTCCCTCATCCAAACGAATTCTGCAATCATGGCAATGCCTCGCGCCAGCATCGCCGAGACATTCCAAACTTTCACCCATCGACCCGGGACCTCGTCGGCGCCAGGCGTTCGATCCATACAATCTCATACGGGGAAACGAATACTTCAGATCAATTAATATATTGATTAATTGGATTTTTTTGGATTTTATTTGACTCAAATCCAATGTTGACCGGATCGCAATAACTACCCAATTGTTAAGCGGCGCGGCGGCTATGTCGGTCCCCGTTAGGGATCATGGACCGCCCCGATCCACCGCTGAAATTTCGATGGTATTGATCGATCACGAACTCTCCTTCGTTCCGGAACCGAAAATTTCGGCGATGTCGGATCGACGGGAGAAATGGAGCGCCATGACCGGAAACTTCCATCGAACAAATTGCGAATTTCACCCGCGAACGCCCTCTCACGGCACGATCATCGCCGCCGACAAGAACAACCATCAGATCAAGTTCATCGCAGAAGACGGCCGTGTGCTTCTGGTGCTCGGCAGCGGCGCCGCCGAAAAGGGTGCCAACCTGTTCACGACCCCCGAGGGCGTCGAAATACGCGGCGAATTGCTTTGGATCTCGGATTCCGGCAATGACCGGGTCGTGAAATACCGCAATACGGTCCCGTAGCGCGCCGGACAAACACGCCAGAAATGGAACGCGGCCGGCGAGGGCATTCCCACCGGCCGCGCCACCGATTAAACCGCCCGGTCCTTAGGCCGCTTTGACGTCGGAAATGAATTTCTCAACGACACAGCGCAACATGTCCGACTGCTGCGACAATTCACCCGCCGATTCCAGCACCTGCTGCGCGGCGGAACCTGTTTCCCCCGCCGCTTGCGTAATGCCGGCGATGTTGCTGCTGACTTCTTGCGTCCCGGTCGCCGCCTGCTGGGTATTCTCGGCGATTTCGCGAGTGGCAGCCCCTTGCTCACCGACCGCGGCGGATATGGTTTCCGCAATCGAATTGATCTCGGCGATCGTCTCGCTGATGCCCTTGATCGCACTGACCGCGTTGCCGGTCACCGATTGCATGCTGCCGACCTGCTCGCTGATCTCTTCAGTCGCCTTCGCGGTCTGGGTGGCCAAGTTCTTCACCTCCGACGCCACCACGGCAAAGCCCTTGCCGGCCTCGCCCGCACGCGCGGCCTCGATCGTCGCATTCAAGGCCAACAGGTTGGTCTGTTCCGCGATCTCGCTGATGAGACCCACGACTTCGCCGATCTTCTGGGCGGCGTCAGCCAGCGACTGCACGGTTTCGTTCGTGCGTTCGGCCTCGGCATTCGCCTTGGTCGTGATCTCCGCAGATTGAGAAACCTGCCGGTTGATCTCGTTGATCGAAGCCGACATCTCTTCGGAGGCGGAGGCCACGGTCTGCACGTTGGCCGTCGCTTGCTCGGACGCGGCGGCGACCGCCGTCGTCTGATTGCTGGTCTGCTCGGCCGTCGCGGACATCGCCTCGGCGGTCGACCGCATCTCGGCGGAAGCCCCGGCGACCGTACTCACGATCTCCGACGCCTGCGTGTCGAAGGTCTCGGTCAGTTCGACCAGGTATTTCGCCCGTTTCTCGCGCCGCTCCTGCGCCTCGCGTTCGGCTTCCTCGAGACGTTTCTGCTCGACCGCACTTTCTTTGAAGGTCTGCATCGCCTCCGCCATCGCACCGACTTCATCCGCGCGATTCTGTGCGGGGATTTCCACCTCGAGATTGCCGGCCGACAGGTCCTTCATCGCATCGGTCATGGCGACCACCGGCTTGGAGATCACGCTGCCCATGCCCCAAGCCAAACCGACGCCCAAGATGAGGCCGAGGAAACTGATCGCCGCGATGGAAATTTCGCCGTTGAGAATGATCTCTTCCGTTTCGGCACGGAGGCGCGCCTCTTCGGTCTCGGCGGCATGCTGCAGCCATTCGGCATCGTCGACGATGATCTTCGAATTGCCGGCAAGGTCCGTGTCGAGCAGCTGCTGCAGCTTCAACTCGTCCTTATGCACGATCGTGTAGGTCTTTTCGTAGTCGTGAAACAGTTCCACCACCTCGGCGAACAGGGTCTTTTCCTTGCCCGTGTTCAGCGTGCCTTCCAGGGCCTTCAGCGTCTTGTCGAAAATCACGAATTCGGCTTCGGCCTTCTTGGCGAAGCTCTCGTCCCGCTGACCGATCAGGATGTTGGTGTAGAGGCGGATCAGCAGCGCATGTTCGAGCGCGTAATTCGCCAGCTTCACCGCCGGGGCGTTGCCCTCTCCCTCCGCTTCCTTGATGATCAGCTCCAGGTCTTTGACGATTTTCTCGCCTTCCGGGAACAGCCGCTCGCGCACCAGCGTATCGTGCTCGATCTTAAGCGCCGTCATCGTTTTGAACTGGGCCAAGTACGCCGTAAAGGCCGTGCTCAGTTCTTCGACCTTGGCCCGGTGTTTCGGGTCATGGATCACCGTAAGCCCGTGTTCGATATACTTGGTGACCTTCGTTGCGAGATTCTTTACGGCGGCCAAATCGGAGTCACGGCCCGTGTACCCGTATTCTCGGACATGCGAGCGGAGTTTCAGGAAGTTGGTTTCGATCTTCGCCGCAACCGAGGCCTCTTCGACCGCTTCGGCGAATTTGTCCACATCCGTGCCGACCGATACGAAGCTGATATACCCGTTGGCGGCGACGAGAACGAGGATCGCGAGAACGACCGCCATGCCGCCCATGATCTTGGACCTGATCTTCAGGTCGTTAAAGAAGCTGAAAATTCCAGAAGCCTTGGAACTCGCCGAATCACCATTCGTAATCATTTTTTCGCCTCGAACTGTATGTATTCCAAATCCTTAGATCGAATCCACTGCAACCCATGTTTCGATTCATTTCTTTCCGCAAAGACGGGAATCGACCGGATGTCCCCACCGCGGACGGCACCGATGTCACTACACTTCATGGTTTAGCTAATTTCGATCCAAACATTGATCTGTACGCGTCTCGGTTCCGACAGGACGGAACTGATCGTGCCGACACAATAGCGGCCACCCCTTAAAGAACTGTATATAAAAGACAATTCATCTTGTCGTTGAGTCACGCAGAACAGTCTGCCACGTGGGATAACAGTGTATGGTGGCGCGATACATGCAATTAAAACGTGCTCTCTCTGCATTTTCCGGCTAACGCGCCCAAACAATAGGCAGATAATTTGTTTGTTGATATCCCCGTTCGCTTTAGACGTGTGTGCCGCCAGTTTCTTTGCGCCCTACGCCACGGTCGCAGATTCGGCGCCGGCCCGCGGAAATGGTCCCCTGACCCAACTTCAATTGCATCGGCAAGCCGTGTAGGCTGGATCGATGTCGGATCCTGCAACACTCGTCATTATCTTCGTCACGTTTTTGATCGCCGGCAGCGTAAAGGGCGTGATCGGCCTCGGCCTGCCGAGCGTCAGTTTGGCCCTTCTTACCGCGACCCTCGGCCTGCCGCAGGCGATGGCACTGCTCTTGGTCCCCTCCTTCGTCACCAATCTCTGGCAAGCGGTGGTCGGCGGGAACGGCATGCCCGTGCTGAAACGGCTCTGGCCCTTCCTGATCATGGCGACCGTCACCGTATGGATCGGCGCGACCGCGCTGACCCGGGTCGATCTGGCGTTGCTGTCGGCGCTCTTGGGTGTCCTGCTCGCCACCTATTCGGCATTGAGCCTGCTGAAGGTCCGGATCGTCATCGCCCCCCGGTACGAAGCGTGGGCCGGACCCATGTTCGGCACGGTGAACGGTGTGCTGACCGGGATGACCGGCTCCTTCGTCGTGCCCGGGGTCATGTTCCTCCAGGCGATCGGCCTTCCGCGCGACATGTTCATCCAGGCGATGGGCATGCTGTTTACCGTATCGACCGTCGCTCTGGCCGTGGCTCTCAAGGGAAACAACTTACTGTCGGCGGATTTAGGCATCCTTTCCGCCGCCGGCGTGGTGCCCGCGGTGATCGGCATGGTGGTCGGTCAGCGCGTCCGCCAGCGGCTGTCGGAAGAGCGGTTCCGGCAGGTTTTCTTCGTCGCCCTGCTCGCGATGGGCCTCTACATCATCGCTCGCGCCGCGTTCTAGTTTGGGCCGCGGCCCCCGAAGTGGCATAGTTTCCGGACACCGGTCCTACAGACACTGGGAAAGAAACGCCATGAGCGATACCGCCAAGACCGCCCACAAACCCAAATCCCACTTCCACGCCCGTGTGTCGGTGGAGATGGAGCAGCATCTGGATAAACCGGAATGGAGCCTCCGGGAGAAACTGGCGCTGACCGCGCGCATGCTCGCACGCGACGGCCACGGGTCCGGGCTTGCCGGGCAGATCACCGCGCGCGGCGACGAATCCGGCACCATGTGGACCGGCCGCTTCGGCCTCGGCCTGGAGGAGTTGCAGGCATCGGACTTCATGCTGGTCGACGACGACCTGAACGTCCTGGACGGCGAGGGCATGCCGAACCCGGCCAACCGGTTCCACCTGTGGGTCTATAAGGCGCGGCCGGACGTGCAGAGCATCGTGCATACCCATCCGCCGCATGTCTCGGCCCTGTCGATGATCGGCGTGCCGCTGATCGCCTCGCATATGGATACGTCGATGTTCTATGACGACTGCGCCTGGCTCAGCGAGTGGCCGGGACCGCCGATCGGCGACGACGAAGGCGAGTTGATCGCCACCGCGCTCGGCGACAAGCGGTCGATCCTGCTGGCGCATCACGGCCAGCTCTCTGCGGGTGGATCGGTCGAGGAAGCCGCCGTCCTCGCCTTCCATTTCGAACGGGCGGCGCAGCTTCAGCTGCTGGCCATGGCGGCGGGCGAAATCGAGCCGCTCGACCCGGACTGCGGCCGCGACGCCCATGATTACCGACTCAAACCGGCGGTCGTGGACGCCACCTTCCTGTATCAGGCGCGGCTCGTACTGCGGACCGAGGCCGATTGCCTGGACTAGTCACCGGTGCCTCGAGTCTCCGTCGCCACCCTCAACACCTGGAAATGCGACGGGGATTACCCCGCGCGCCTTGACGCCATGGCGTGCGGGCTGCGCGCTCAGCCACCCGATATCCTGCTGCTGCAGGAAGTCTTCCAAAGCGACGACGGCGTCTATGACACCGCCGCGCACCTGGCGGACGCGCTCGGGCTGCACCCGGTTACGGTTCCCGCCCGTGCGAAATCGCGCATGGTCGGCGGGCAAACCGTTGCCTCCCGCTCGGGGCTCGCCATCCTGTCGCGCTGGCCGATCCGGGACTCAGCGCGGCTCGACTTGCCCGACCATCCCGACGACGGCGACCGCATTGCGTTGCGCGCCACGGTGGATTCACCGGCTGGCCCGCTAACGGCCGTGAACACGCATCTGACGCATCTGACAGAAAAGGATGAATTGCGCCGGCAACAACTCGCGACGATCACGGATTGGTTCGGCCCCGCTGATCCAACCGACCCGACCCTGCTCGGCGGCGATTTCAACGCATCCCTGTCCGACCGTTCGATGCGTTGGTTCATCGGGGATTCCGGCCTAACGGTGCGAACCGCGCCGGTGACCGGCGACACCGGCGCACCGCTGGGTACGCTGAACCCGGTCGACGGCAAGGCAGACGCCGCGACGCGCCCGGCGATCGACCATCTCATGCTGATCGGGGGTGCTGCCGTCCGCTTCGATCCGGCAACGGCAACGCGCATCCTCGACCGGCCCGATGCCGCAACCGGCGCCTATCCCAGCGACCATGCGGGGGTTCGAGCGACGGTTCGGTTCGGCTGACCGAACAGCCGATCAACCTTTCGCCCGCGCAAACCGCCGCGCCATCGGTTTCATCAGGTGCGGCGACAGGTAGATTGGGAACTGGCACATCGCGAAATAGAGCCACGCCATGTCCGGTAGCACGCCGCCGGTCGCCGCGAGCATCAGCCCCATGTTGCGCTGCGACGCCATGAAGGCGAGCGCAAAGGCGCGGTCCCGGCCCGCCCATAGGAACGCGAGAAGCGAAACCCCCAACACCGCGAAGGTGATGACGAAAGCCAAAATTCCGATGGCCGTCGCCAACAGCGGCGCGGCAAGGAAACTGTCCGCCACGCTTTCCATCACGGCGGCGACGAAGACGAACAGAACCAGCACGTTGAGACCGTCGATCTCGTCCTTGCGCCGGGCCACGGCGTCGCCCCCCACGATCCGCCGGATGACCGCCGCGATCAACGCCGATCCGGCAAGGATCGCCAGCAGCTTGCCCCCCAATGCGATCGGCGACAGCGACAATGTTCCGCCGAGAAACAGGTAGGCGTAGAAACTCGCGGTCAGCGGGGTCAGCGCCGTGCTCGCAACCAGCGTGAGCAGGATCAGCGTCGCGTCGAAGCCCATCAGCGCGGCGAAGGCGGGGGCCGCCATCATCGGCGACGCAACCGCCTGCAGCATGATCGCGAGATAGAGGTCGGGGAATCGCCCTTCCAGATCGAAGGCGAAACACACTCCCGCGAAGAGCAGCGGCATCACGATCATCGTCCAGCCGGTCGCGGCCAGCAGGACACCGGGACGCCGCAAGGTGCCGCGCAACGACGCGCCATCGACCCGCAGGAAAGCGATGCAGAGCAGCGCGAAGATCGCTTCGGCGACATAGGGCTTGAGCACCGCGCCGACCGCCGGCACCGCGATCCCGATGAACACCAGCACCGCGATCGCGCCCGTGCCCTGCCGGCCGAGCCACGCCAACCCGGCCATCGGTCTATCGAGAACGGACATCGGGCCGCCGTTCAATGGTTTGTGGAAAATCCCAGATCCGGCATCCTACCGCGCCGCCACGCGGGCGAAAGGACCAGTTCGGCGAAAAATGCTAGTCCATCACCTTCTGCAAGGTATGGCGCCGATTGCTCGTGAAGGGCCGGACTTGGTCCGGCCAGCGCCCTTCTTCGATCGCATCCGCCCATGCGGTACTGGTCAGCACCTCGGGGCTTTCGATCTCATAGACCGCGCTGTAGGTCGGCTCGGCGCTCGTATCGACCGCCTTTTCCTCGCCGCCAATGCTCAGCGTCAGAGGCGCCTGTTTCAGCCGCGTCACCGAGATGACACCCGGGACTTTCAGCAGCATTGGCACATGTTCCTCGTCGTAGACTTCGTTGAAAAGATCTTCCTTGTCCGGGTCCACGTCCATGCTGGCGGTGAAGATGTATCGCGCCGTGATCGGCATACCGTTTCCTTTCTGGTTTTAGTCGCGGATCCAGCCCGGACCCCAGAGATTGAGGCTGCGTTCCTCGAGCGGCCAGACGCGCGGGGCCATCTCGCGCGGCATGATTTCCAACTCGGCGGAAATCTCCACCTGGTTATCGTGCGGGTCCTTGATCATGAAGAACAGGTTGTTGCCGGGTCCGTGCCGGCCCGGCCCCCACCACAGCTTGATATGCCGCGACGACATATGATCGGCCCAGTCGCGGATGTCGTTCCACGACGACGCCTCATAGGCATGATGGTCGGAACCGACCGCCGACGCGCTGAACACCGCGAAACTGTGATGTTCCGGATCGGAGCGATAGAAGGCGACCTTGCGCGTCGCGGGATCGTCGACATCCGCGCTGCAATAATCGGACGGCACATAGCCGAGCACGTCTTCGTAAAAGGACATCATGCGCGGGAGGTTGTTGGTCGCCACCACCACATGCTGCAGCCGTCCTGACAGTTTGACCGCCGACGGCGTGTTGACCGCCTTGTGCGACGGCAAGTCCCGGCGCACAAGGCCGAACACGTTCAGCCAGCCATCGGGATCGCGCACCGCGACCGCGTCGTCCTCGAAGATCGACGAGGGCGATGGTTCGGTGTTCACGCCCTGCCCCTGCACGAAGTCACGGATATCCTCTAGCTGCCGCCGGTCCTGGACACGGAACCCGTGATAGGGCCGCTCGCCCGGCGCACCGGGGCCGACGACCAGCCGCCGGCCCGGGCCTTGCAACAAGACGGTGCCGTCCGGCATCGGCGACGCCTGATACCCGAAGGTGCCGGCATAAAAATCCGCCAGCATGGCCGGGTCGTCTGAATTGAGCCGCAGATGGTCCAGTTGGGACGGCCAAATCGGAGAATCGGTGCTCATGGAATCTCTCGCTCTGAGAAAGGCCGGCATATTCTAGGCGTTCCGCGGTAAACCGCAATGTCTGGTAAGGCGAATTAGCCGGTCCGATTATGTTGTCGGGCAGCCCGTCGGATCGCTATAATCCGCTGTAAATAAAGACGATAGCGGGAAGGAAACGACCATGGGCGGCAACGGCCAACGGCGGTACACCGGCGACCTGGTCAACATCGACGCCGGACGGATCAGCCGGGACATCTTCACCGATCAGGCCATCTATGAAGACGAACTGGAGCGTATTTTCCCGCGCTCCTGGATGTTCGTCGGCCATGAAAGCCAAATCCCGGAACCCGGCGATTTCATCCTCAGCCGCATGGCCGAGGAGTCGGTGATCTTCAACCGCGACCGGCACGGTAAACTGCACGTCTTTCTAAACAACTGCCGCCACCGCGGCATGCGCGTCTGCCGCGCCGACACCGGCAACACCCGCAAGTTCATGTGCCCCTTCCACGCCTGGGTGTTTTCCGACGAAGGCGCGTTGGTCGGGGTACCGAAGATGGAAACCGGCTACCACAACGAACTCGACAAATCGCAATGGGGCCTGATCGAGGCGCGTGTGGCCAGCTACCACGGCTATGTGTTCGCCTGCTGGGACGAGGAGACGCCGGACTTCGACACCTATCTCGGGGACCTGCGCTTCTATTTCGACGACTATTGCGAATTGCCCGACGGCACCCACGGCGACTGGGAAGCGTTCGGCGGCGTCTTCAAGTGGCGCGTGCCGTGCAATTGGAAATTCGGCGCGGAAAATTTCGGCGGCGATTACTACCACAATCCGAGCCACGCCTCGGTCGACGCCGTTGTGTTGTCCCCCGCCGGCGTAAAGGGCCGCCATACCTACGACGCGATCACCAAGTCGCGCGAACTCTACAAGCTCAACATCTGCGTCACGCCGGAGGGACACACCGCGCGCGGCGAGCTGTTCAAGGACGACTACGAGTATCTGCCGACCTATCAGGAAATGGCGGTCGTCGAGGACTACTTCCGCGATTGCTACAAACAGCGCCAATCGCGGCTCGGCGAGAAAGCGAGGTGGTTCGGGCATGGCGGCACGATCTTTCCCAACGTCTCCTATTCGAACGGCGTGCAAAGCATGGGCACCTGGAACCCGCGTGGCCCGCACGAGACCGAGATCTGGCGCATCTTCCTGGCGCCCAAGGAAGCACCCGACGAAGTCAAGAACGTGCTGCGCCACTACGTCATCCGGTATCAGGGACCGTCGGGCCTGACCGAGCAGGACGACATGGAGAATTGGGGGTCGGCCCATGAAGGCGCGCGCGGCACGATCGCGCGGCGCTACGATTACCACTACGGCATGGGCATGGGCTACGAGCGCAAGGGCTGGCCCGTCGAATGGCTGGGCGGCGACGTCTACGCGACCGAGGACGTATCGGAACAGAACCAGCGCGCCTATTACGCCCGGTGGGCCAGGGACATGGACAACCCGCCGACCGCAGACCGCCGGCCGGAACCCGCCGAAGCGGCGGAGTAGGAAACGGCCATGGATGGAACGCCGCAAAGCACCCTGATCGACGAACTGTTGCTGCGGTATCGGGTCGAGCAGTTCTACATCCACGAAGCCGAACTGCTGGACACGCGCCAGTTCGAGGCATGGCTCGACTTGCTGGCCGAGGATATCCGCTACTGGATGCCGGTCATGCGCAACAAGGGCCATGGCGAGTGGGACGACGAATACACCCGCGAAGGCAAGGACCTGAACTGGTTCGACGAGGGTAAATTCGAGCTGGAGCAGCGGGTCAAACAGATCGCGACCGGCCTGCACTGGGCCGAGGAGCCGATTTCGCGGACGTGCCACATGTTCTCGAACCTGCAGGTGACCGACGACGATGGCGATACGCTGACCGCCCGGTGCCGCTTCATCGTTTACCGCAACCGGACCGAGACCGAGACCGACTTCTTCGTCGGCAAACGCCAGGATACGCTGCGCGAGACCGACGACGGCTTCGTCATCGCGGCGCGCGAAATCTATCTCGACCAAAGCGTGTTGCTGGCGAAGAACCTGACGGTGTTCTTTTAGGGCAAGGTTTTTGTTTTACGCGTCATTCCCGCGAAAGCGGGAAGCCAAACAGCCGCTAACGCCGCACTTTTTCTCAACATTAAATGAATTCACTGGATTCCCGCTTTCGCGGGAATGACAATGATACGGCGTTAGGCAATCATCCCAAGTGCAAGAATGG
Source organism: Alphaproteobacteria bacterium (assembly GCA_965228425.1). GTDB lineage: Bacteria > Pseudomonadota > Alphaproteobacteria > UBA8366 > UBA8366 > JAJFJD01. The sequence goes on from OZ245815.1 coordinate 5,207,158, forward strand.
AGGCGCATCATGGCCGACCCCAAGACCGTCATCGTCTCCGGCGGCACCTACGGCATCGGGCGGGGCATCGTGCTCGATCTCGCCCGGCGGGGATGGCATGTCGTGACCTTCGGACTCGATGGGAAGCAGCCGGGCAGCGCCGCCGACAACGGCATCGAAGGGACACGCGGCGCACTGGCGGCGGAAGGCCTCAAAGCCGATGTGATCGAAGCCGATATCGCCGAGGCCGGTGCGGTGGCCGGTGTGGTCGAGCATGCGCTATCCCTGCACGGCCGCATCGACGGTGCGGTCAACAACGCGGCGCTGCGGCCGAGCGGCACGATCCTGGAAACCGACGAAGCCACGTTCGACCGGGTCGTCGCGGTGAACCTCAAAGGTCAGTTCCTGCTGTGCAAGGCCGTGATCCCGCATATGCGCGACGCCGGCGGCGGGGCGATCGTAAATATCGGTTCGGGCGCGGGCTGGGGCAAACCGGGCATCGCCGCCTACTGCGCCAGCAAGGGCGGGGTCTTCGCGCTCAGCACCGCGCTTGCCTATGACCACTTGGCGGACCGTGTCCGCGTCAACGTCGTGGTGCCGGGACCGCAAACCGCATCGGGTATGGTCGAAGCGATGGCGCACGCCGGCACCAGCAGCGGACCGCAACCTCTCACGGCGACCGGCCGGCAGACTCAGCCGCAGGATATCGCCAACGCGGTCGCCTTCCTGTTGTCGGACGAAGCCGCGCAGATTTCCGGAACGGTCGTCGATGTCGGCGCCTTCGCGCATCAAGGCGGCGTCGGCCAGCCGCGCACGTAATCCCGCAAACTATTTTGCGCCAAACCCTACCGCCGCCGGAGTAAATCGGTAGAATTGTCACGCACCGGTAACGTCGTAGTTGCATAATCCGGGTTTCATAATAGGGAACAAATCAATGAAATCGAAATTGATGTCGAAATTCGGCATGGGTGTCGCGGCGACCATGACGGCCGTCATGTTGAGCGCTGGCGTTGCCCAAGCCAAAACCGATCTGCTCGTCTACACGGCGGTGGAAGCGGACGAATTGAAGAAATTCAAGAAGGCATTCGAGTCCGACTACCCCGACGTAAACATCAAGTGGGTGCGTGACTCGACCGGCATCATCACGTCAAAGCTGCTGGCGGAAAAAGAAAACCCGAAGGCGGATATCGTCTGGGGCGTTGCCGCAACCAGCCTGTTGCTGTTGAGTAAGCACAATTATTTCCAGGGCTACGCGCCGAAGGGCGTCGAGCAGCTCGAAAAGAAATACGTCGACACCAAGAACAACCCACCGCTCTGGGTCGGTCAACGGGCCTGGATCGCCTCGATCTGCTACAACACGGTCGAAGGCAAGAAACACAAGCTGCCCGTGCCCAGCACCTGGGACGACCTGACGAAGCCTGTCTACAAGGGTCACGTGATCATGCCGAACCCGAACTCTTCGGGCACCGGATTTCTGGATGTCTCTTCCTGGATCCAGTTGAAGGGCGAGAAAAAGGCCTGGAGCTACATGGATGCGCTGCATACCAACATCGCGCGCTACACCCATTCCGGCTCGAAGCCGTGCAAGCTCGCCGCCAAGGGTGAAATTCCCATCGGCGTTTCCTTCGCTTATCGCGGCGCCAAGTCCAAGAACGCGGGCGCACCGCTCGAGGTCGTGGCCCCGGCGGAAGGCGTCGGTTGGGACCTGGAAGCCTTCGGTATCGTGCGCAACACGAAGAACCTGAAAGCCGCGCGGGCCTTGGCCGATTGGTCCGTGACCAAGAAGGCGAACAAGATCTACAACGAGGAATACGCCGTGGTCGCCATGCCGGGGGTCGCCAAGCCGGTGAAGAATTTCCCGCCGGGCATCGAAAACAAGATGATCAAGAACGACTTCGATTGGGCGGCCGCCAACCGAATCCGCATCCTGGACGAATGGCGCAAGCGCTACGACGGAAAGTCGGAACCGAAGAAAAAGTAGGTTCGGCTTTTCGACGGAAGAAAATTCGCCCCGGTCTCCGCATGGAGCCGGGGCGTCTTCTTAGGCCGACCCTGCCGTGTTTCTGATACGGTAGTGGGGGGAGGATCGGGCGCATGGACGGATCAAGTGGCGGCGCGTATCTGCGCATACAACATCTGACAAAGAAATTCGGCGATTTCGTCGCCCTCCGGGATGTCTCGCTTGAGGTGCATGAAGGCGAATTCGTCTGCTTCCTCGGCCCGTCGGGTTGCGGCAAGACCACATTGCTGCGGGCGATCGCCGGACTCGATATACAGACATCCGGCACCATCCATCAGGCCGGCGTCGACATCTCCGCGCTGCCGCCGAGCGAGCGCGACTTCGGGATCGTGTTCCAGTCCTACGCCCTGTTCCCCAACCTCACGGTGACGCGCAACATCGCTTACGGCCTCGAGAACAAGAAGAAGCCCCGCGCAGAGATCGATGCCCGGGTTTCCGAACTGATCGAGCTCGTCGGGCTCGACGAGCACCGCGACAAATACCCGGCGCAGCTTTCGGGCGGGCAACAGCAGCGCGTCGCGCTGGCGCGAGCGCTCGCCACATCACCCGGTTTGTTGCTGCTCGACGAGCCGCTGTCGGCGCTGGATGCAAAGGTCCGCGTGCACTTGCGTCACGAGATCAAGCAATTGCAGGACAAAATCGGCGTGACCACGATCATGGTGACGCATGACCAGGAAGAAGCCTTGGCGATGGCCGACCGGATCGTCGTGATGAACGAAGGCTTCATCGAACAGATCAGCACACCGAACGACGTGTACGCCGAACCGGTATCGCCCTTCGTCGCGGATTTCATCGGCACCACGAATTTCATCGACGGCGTCATGACCGACGACGGCCGCATCTCGGTCGCCGGCGTTACGATCGCCGCGAACGGCGATTGCAGCGCATTTGCCGCCGGCGACAGGGTGACGATCTGCATTCGGCCCGAGGATGTGCTGGTGACCGAGACGGCGGACGGCCAAGCGGGCAGTTTCGAGGTCACGGTTTCGGACGTCGAATTCCTCGGATCTTTCCATCGCTGCCACCTCGTGCCGACAGGCGGCAACGGTGAAGAATTCATGGCGGATCTTTCTGCAAACCGCGGGCGCACGCTGCAAATCGAGAAAGGCCGGACCTTGAACGTCCTGTTGCCGGCCGAGTTCGTTCGGGTCTACGCGTTGGGCGAGACCGAGTAGCCGCGCCATGACCGACAGTAACGCCATCGGATCCGCGCCCGTCATCAAACCGAAAGTCAGCAGCGAAGACTGGATCATGCGCGCCGTTCTGGTCGGGATCGCGCTCTACCTGTTCATTTCGATCCTGCTGCCGCTCTACGCCATCCTGTCCAAGAGTTTCAAGGATGCCGACGGGGCGTTCATCGGCCTCTCGAACTACGCCAAATTCTTTTCGACGCCGGCTTTGTTTTGGTCGATCCAGAACAGCCTGACGGTGACATTGCTCTGCTGTGTCATCGTCGTGCCGGTCGCCTTCATCTATGCCTACGCGCTGACCCGCACTTGCATGCCGTTCAAGAGCATCTTCAAGGGCGTGGCGCTGATCCCGATCCTGATGCCGTCGCTGCTGCCGGCAATTGCCCTCGTCTATTTCTTCGGCAACCAGGGGATCATTAAGTCCTGGCTGTTCGGCTACGACATCTACGGCCCGATCGGAATCGTGATGGGCGAGTGTTTCTACGTCTTCCCGCATGTCCTGACGATCATGCTCATCGCGATGGCCAACTCCGACGCCCGGCTCTACGAAGCGTCGACCGCGCTCGGCGCCAACAAGATCAAGACCTTTTTCACCGTCACCTTGCCGAGCGTCCGCTACGGCGTCGTGTCCGCCTTCTTCGTTTGCTTTACGCTGGTCATCACCGATTTCGGCGTGCCGAAGGTTGTCGGCGGGAAGTACAACGTGCTGGCAACCGATATCTACAAACAGGTCGTCGGCCGCCAGGATTTCGAGATGGGGGCGGTGGTCAGCATGGTCCTGCTACTGCCCGCCGTATTGGCCTTCTTCGCCGACCGGGTGGTGCAGCGCAGACAGGTCGCGCTGTTGTCCGCCCGGGCCGTGCCGTTCCAACCGAAGCCGAGCCGCACCGGCGACATGGCGATGCTCCTCTTCTGCGGCGTCATCGGCTTTATCCTGATATCGGTGCTGGCGATGGCAGCCTACGCGTCCTTCGCCAAGTTCTGGCCTTACGACCTGTCGCTGGTCCTGAATCACTACGATTTCGACCTGATGGATGGCGGCAGCTGGGATGCCTATTTCAACTCCATCGAGCTGGCCGCTTGGACCGCCGTGGTCGGGACGGCTCTGGTGTTCACCGGCGCCTATCTGGTGGAAAAGAGCAACGGTTTCCTGGCCGGCCGCGCCGGCATGCAGCTGCTCTGCATGGTGCCGATGGCCGTGCCGGGGCTTGTACTAGGCCTCGCCTACGTCTTCTTCTTCAACGCGCCCGGCAATCCGCTTGGCTTCCTGTATCACACGATGCCGATCCTGGTGATCTGTACGGTGACGCATTTCTACACCGTCGCGCACCTGACCGCGGTGACCGCGCTGAAGCAGATGGACGCCGAATTCGAGAGCGTGTCGGCCTCGCTCAAGGTGCCGTTCTACCGCACCTTCATTCGCATCACCGTGCCGGTCTGTCTTCCCGCGATCCTGGACATCTCGATGTATTTGTTCGTCAACGCGATGACGACGGTATCGGCGGTGGTGTTTCTGTATTCGCCGGACACGGCGCTCGCCTCGGTCGCGATCCTGAACATGGACGATGCCGGCGACATCGCCCCGGCCGCCGCGATGGGCATGATGATCGTCGCCACAGCCGCCGCGGTGCGGCTGCTGCACGCAATCCTGACGCGCGGGATCCTCGCCCGCACCCAGGCGTGGCGACGGCGTTAGCGCGTTTCGGCCGGCGCTTCCGGTATCGCGGCGCTAGCACGACGGACCACTTTCCGCCTCTCATCTCTTCTTGTGGGACCCGATCTCTGGACCTAGGCTGGGCGGCAATCAGAACTCGGATAACATGAGGGAACGCGGGCACATGCAGCGATCCAGGCTCCCCGTCGGCGGCGCGAATGTCTTCCAGAAGATTCGGCAAAAGCGAACCGACGCTCTCGCACAGGGTTTGTCACTGCTCGATTTGTCGATCGGCGAGCCGAAGGGTGCGGCGCTGCTCAGCGCGCGGCAGGCCGCCCAGGCCGCGGTGATGAGCGAGGACGAGGCGATGCACGCCTACCAATACAACGAAAGCCCGGCGGTGCCGGATTTTTCGCGCCGCTTCGTCACCGCACACCTGCGCCGCGACCTGTCAAATGCCGACGTCGACTATGTGCCGATTCCGGGCATCAAGCCGATCCTCGGCCTTTTGCCGCTGGCCTGCGGCTGCGCGGAAGGGCCGGTTACCGTCGCCACCACGACCAAGCCCGGCTATCCCATTCCGGCGAATTGGTGCGACTACCACGTGCATGCGACGCATTACGCGCTGCCGCTGAGTTCCGAAAACGGCTTCCGGTTCGGAACAGCGGACATCCAACCCGGCACCGGTCTGATCATGGTCAACTACCCGCATAATCCTTCCGGCCAGGTGGCCGCCGCCGACTGGCTGCGCGAGCTCTGCCAACACTGCAGCGATCACGATATCCGGCTGTTCAACGACGCCGCCTATTTCGCGCTCAGCCACGACGACGACAGCGCGGCTCTCGCCGAAATCGCCGTGGATTTCCCGGACCTCTCCTGGTGCGAGGCCTACACCGCCGCGAAACTGATCGGCAACGGCACCGGTTGGCATGTGGGCGCGATGATCGGATCGCCGGACTTTATCGCGGACGTGAAGGAAGTAAAGGGTAAGACCGATGCAGGCTTCGTCGCGCCGATGGCCGCCGGCGCGATCGCCACGCTCGAGACCGACCAAGTCAACATCGACGCCATGCGCGAGACCTATCGGGCCCGGCTTGCCGTGCTGATGGACCTGATGAAGGCGTGCGGCATGCGGCTGGCGATCGAGCCCAAGGCCGGATTTTACACGCTGTGGGAAACACCGACCCAAGCCTTCGGCAAGCCGGTGGCCGATGCCGAAGCGTTCAACTTCGCAATGATCGAAACGGTCGGCGTGGTCGGCGTACATTTTCCCGGATATGTGCGCTACGCCGTCTGCGCCGACGTCGCGGACATGGCAGACGATTTGCGAACAGCCTTTGAAAAGGCGAAGATTTCCTACGCCTGAACCGGCGTTACCAGAAACCAGTACCTAGGCATTTTGCAATCCATCGCCAAAGCCCGAGTTCGACCCGGTATCGGACCGGGATCGCGCCGGCGCGGCACGCGCCACGACCTTGCCCCATGTTTGCATCAAATCGGTTTCCAATACGTCTTCCCAGCTGGGCCAGTCCTTTTCGATACCGCGCCGGGCACGGGCGCCGATACGCGCGCGGCGATTATCGTCGCGCAGGAGCGCCTCCGCATAGTCGGTCCATTGCCGCACATCACCGCTCGGCACCACGAAACCGTCCCAGCCAGACTGTCGAATCAATTGCGACGGCCCGGGGCAGTTAGCCACCATTACCGGCAACCCGCTCGCCTTCGCTTCGAGGACGACGTTGCCGACTGTCTCCGAAGGAGACGGGAAGACGAATAAATCAGCACTCGGATAAATCCACTCCAGGTCCGATTGCGGCAAGGATCCCGGCAACACGGCATAAGACCCGAGCATAGATGCGATCCGATGGCGTTGCGCGCCGTCCCCAATCGCCAGGAATGTGAGATCGCACCCGCGTTCGAGCAGCTGCCGCGCGACCCGCGCCGCAAGCATCACCTGTTTCGATTCGTCCAAGCGGCCGACGAACAACAATAAGAGCCTGCTCGGCGGAATCCCGAAGACCGATTCCAACCGCGACCGGTCGCGTGACCGCGGATGAAACCGTTCCTTGTCGATGCCCCGCCGAAGGTGCGACAGCCGGCGCGGGCCGATGACCGGCGTCAGGGCCGCTAAATCTTCGTCATGGGCGTATAGGACATGATCGCAGCGACGCGCCAGGTGATGCACACGCTGGCGCATGCGGTCGGCGCTGCGCGCGGCAAACCGCAAGTCCTGCAAGACCAGGTTCGCGAAGCGATTATCGCCGAACACCCGATGAACGATTTCCTCGGTATAGACTTTCGTGAAATAGGGCAGATCCGTGTGGATCGACATCACAAGGGGAATCCGCCGATACCGTGAAACAAACGCGGCGGTCCGGGCGAAGGCGAAAACATCGGTGACATGCAAAAGATCATATTGCGGCAAGCGCCTCGCCAATCCCGGATGGAACGGGGCGAGGTCGGTGTGCCCTGCCCCTTGCGACAGGAAACCGATGTGCCGCGTGCCCAACCGGGGTTCCAGTATTTCGTATCGCACATTCCGCGACAGCAGGATACGGCGCGGCACAGTCCCGAGGAAATAGACCGTTAATTCGATCGCGTCTTCGAGGCCGACCGCGGCTTCCGCAAATCGCTGCCAGCATTTGACGTGGCCGCCGGCCGATGCGCCGTACTCGAGATCTACAAGAACAGCCACCGAAAGGGGGTAGGACGGCCGACCAAATTCCCCTCGGCAGGATAGGCGGTCACGACGGGTAACGTTGTCCATGCCTCGACGCTATCGCCGCGACACTGCAAGCGAATGTATGAAATCAGGCAGTTGGGAGACGGTTCAGCAACAGAACGATGACCCGTTGGATCGCGGCATTTCCGCCGCTACCGTGCCTTTACCTTCTGATTACCAATTCCCGTTAGTGTCCATTGCATCACAGCCAACGATTGATTTTTATGCCCTACGCACTCGTAAATTTGAGAGAAATTCCCGTCGAGCATCCGGTTCGTCAATTCGACGCATATTGGCGGGACAACAAAGGCCCCAGCGGCTGCCTGGAACGCCCGGATTTCGACCCGCTCGCCGTGCATAAAATCATGCCCTATATCATGATCCTCCAGGCGGAACCGACGGATGACGGCATGACTTTCCACTACCGGCTGTGCGGCACCGGGTGCGTCGAACTGTTCGGCATAGACTATACGGGCAAGACGCTCGGCGACGATTTGCCGCCGGAGGCGACAAAAACCCGGCGCGAAGAATTCGCCACCGTTATGGCGTCGAAGCAGCCGGTCTTCTCGACCACGCAACTCCCGATCGAGAACCGCGATTTCATCTCGGTCTATCGTGGCGTCTTTCCGGTTTGCTCGGAGGCGAACGAGGTCGATCAGATTTTCGTCGTGTTCGGCACGCGCGACCAGGCCGTCTAGCGGCCTACGGCGTCGGCAGGACGATCACGCCCAGCCGCAGGCGGTGCCGGTCCGCGTGCAGCATGACCGCGCTGACATATGTCGGCGCCTGACCGCTCACCGGCCTTCCGGAGAATTTCTTATACAGCGCCGCCACCTTGCCCGGCATTGGATCGCCCCGCGTCGCGTCCCACACCAGCAGCGATTGGCCGGACGCCGGCAGTTCGAAATTCGGGTACTCCGGCGTGATGACCACGGAGTCCGGAAACTGCAGCCGCAGATTGCCCCCCAACAGGTTAAAGGCGGCGAAAATTCGGCCGTTTTGGAAACCGGCCTTACGGATTTCCTCGGAAAGCGCCGCATAAGGTCCGTTGAGCGGATTCGGGCGGTCGAACGAGGGCCCGGCAACGGTCCGCAATACAAGCAGCGCGATAACCGCCACCCCGCAAATCGCTGTGACCGCAAAGATCGCCCCGACCCGCCAGGACGCGAGCCGGGGATAGGCCCAGAGGGCGGCAACGATCGGCGCCAAATACAAGAGGGGCTGCAGCCAGCGATCCTTTATCTGGGTCACTTCGAACGCAATGATCAGAACGACGCAGATTGCCAAGGCGATCCCGAGGGACCGCAGGAGCACGCCGGCAAACTGCGCCGACGTCGCCGGCAACGGACGGCCCGGCGCCGCCCGCACGAGCGCAACGCCGTAAACCGCGACCAGCAAGGCCAGAAAGATGCCGGTGCCCCAGGCCAATCCCCACACGCCCGAGACATAGTTCATGATCAAACTGTCGGTCTGGGTCATGGTGAGCTTGTGCGCCCGCGACAGGGTGGCGTCGCGGTTCGAGATCAACCACACGGCGGGCTGCCATAACAGGGCGGCAGCCACCACCGGCGCGATCAGGAAGCGCGGAGTCGCGACCGCCGCGCGGAAGGCCGGCATCGTCGACGCCGCGAGCAGCATGGCAATGGCGACGATCGGAAAGTTGAATTTAGCCAGGCACCCCACCGCAAAGCCGAGACCCAACAGCGCATAGTCGATCGCTCGTCCCTGCTGCAGGACCCGCACGAAGGCGTAGGCGAATAACGCGGATCCGAAGACGACGAGGATCGAATGGGTCAGGGCGCGCTGCGATTCCCACGCGAGTTCGGGCAACAGCAGCAGCGACGCCGCCGCCAGCGCGGCGACAACCGGATCCTGCGCCATGCGCCGCACGGCGGCAAAGGTCAAAAGATAGCTACCCGCCAGCAACAGGTTCTTGATCAGCGCCAGGGCGAGAACGCCTTCCCCGAAAACCCGAAACATAAGGATCGCGAACCATGTATAAAGCGGCGGCTGCGACCCGTATCCCCATGCCCATTCCTGGGCGAGCAGCACCTGTTCCGCCTCGTCTTTTCCCAAGCTGGGCGAGATGAACACACGCACGGCGACCTGTGTCGCGAAATACGCACAGATGAGAAACGGCATGGCCGCGGCGAGCCGATCTAGAAAATTGGGTCGCGTCATGGCCGCTATCCTAGGATGACCGATGCAGGGGTGTAGCCGTACGCGCGGCGCCGCCCCAATTCTGGCGGCCGCGGGCCCTTTGAATGCCAATGCGCCGCGATGCGGTCAAGCCGTGATTGCGCCGTAACCGGTTCGAAAGTCCGTCAACGGCAGGCCCCCCAATTTTCGGAGGCGCACCGAGGGGGCCACGGGTTGGCTAGCGCTTTTTCCGGGATTTCTTGCGGGATTTGCCGGTGGACGCCCATAATCCCCGCCGCGATTCCCGGGCATCGGTTTCGTCCACCTGATACCGATCAGTTTGCGACAACACCACCTTCGCCCAGCCGGACCGGACGAGGGCCTCGTTGAGATCCGTCTCGCCGATGTAACAGGTCGCGTATTTCACGGCCGGGCCAGAAGATGCCGCGGGCACGGGCGTCGAGGCGGCCGTCGGTTTTTCGTCCGGCTTGGCTGTGTCGCCCGCGGCGGGTTTGCCTGCCGGCACCTTCTCGATGTCGCAGGAGAGATATTGTCCGTCCGCCAACTTGATGAGTTCGGACCACGCGACGATCCCGCAGCGCATCTTGACGTCGCCAATCTTGCAGACGTCCTCGAGGCCGGGCGCCGCCATGCCGTACAGCCGCACCGTCCGCTTGCCCACCGTGATCTGATTGCCGGAAACCACCTTTGCAGTGCCGCGAATTTCCTGCGCGGCGCTCGACGCCGGAAAAACGAGGCAAAAAACCATGAACCCGGCGAGGGCCGGCGACAGTGAACGACGCGTTGGACGCGGTCCGTGCGATACCACGGCAACCCCCTTTCTCGGCGTGGAGCCATTCTAACCCGCGTTCGTTTGCGCGACCGGCTCCCTGCCATCCGCCGCATCCTATCACCGCCGAACCGGCAATGAAGACGCAAAGCGGCCAACCGTTAACACCTGAAGGTCTCTTCCTACGGCGAATGCGTTAAGGAATAGTAGCCGTCGAACAGGTCGATTCGCGTCCGCCGCAGAAGAAGACACGGCTTAAACCGCAAATGTAGTTGTGCGGCGACCGATTCAACTCAAGCGAAGGGAAAGGACCCACTACCCCGCTCCGCACCGTTACCGTTTCATATTCCAAATGAATGAGCTAACATCCGAGCCGATTTGATGAAATTAACTTTTGGGGGGGGTCAAATGAGACACCAAATCATCGTTTTAGGCGCGGCGGTAGCGCTGGGACTTGCCGGATGCGAATCGGCCGGAGGCGGCGGCGACAAGATGGCCGCGAAAGGTACGGCGCTCGACGCCGCGGGCCTCGCGAAGGAGTTCCAAAAGGGCAGCAAGCGATGCACTTGGACAAAGCCCGACGGCAGTAAGGGCGAAGACTTCTATTTCAAGACCGCAGGGCCGTATTCCGGCGACGCGGACCGCAACACCGGTGACAAGACGACGCAAGGCCGGTGGAAGATCGTCGGCCAGGGCTTCTATACCAACTTCGGCAAGGGCAAGAAGGCGCTCGGCGATTGGCATCGGGTCCACAAGATCAAGAAAAACACCTATGAACTGATCAAGAGCGACGGCACCAAAGCCATGACTATGACGTGCTCGTAACAGGCACATACCGCGCAACCGGGCCATAGGATGCGGCCCGTTCATTGCCCGGATTTAAAACGGCATCGAGGCGGACCCATGGTCCGCCTCTTTCGTTTCTTGCCTTCGAGCTGGATCGGCCCCGCGTCAGCCGATCAACGTCCCGACCCGCGACAGACTCGCCGGCTGGGCGGCACCGTATTTTTCGCAGAACGGCGCGACCAACGCCGTAACAGCCGATTGGCCCAGGGAATCCATTAGGGCGCAGGGCGGCTTGCCGAACTTCAAGGCCGCCTCGGCCCCCATGTCGATCGCCTCGGGTGCGGCGACCTCCTCGTCCAACTGCTGCAGAACCGGAAGAAACGCCGCCCCCAGCAAGCGATCGCCGATCGCCTTGTCGCGGGACGCGTCCGGCGGCGACGGGTCACCGATTTCCCAAGAGCCGCCCTCGGACCCGACCCGAACCACCGATTCCGCCGGTTTGTAGAATTCGCCCAACGGCATCAGGTTTTCCTGCGCATGTAGCAGGACCTGCGACCCGACGAGGTTGCTCACAACAAAGGGGCCGGCCGCGGCACCGACGACATCGCTCGCCACCCGATCGATCTCGAACGGGCTCCCCATCCCCTCGTCGTGCAGGCGCATCGCCTCGTTCACGTAGGGGCAGAAGAAGCGGTTGAGGGCAAAGCCGTAACTGTCGCGGCAGGCCACGGTCTTCTTGCCGGTCGCCTCGCAAAAGGCGAGCGCCGTCGCAATGACCGGTTGGCCGGTTTTCTCGCCACGAACCACCTCGACGATGGGGTTGACCGCCGGCGGGTTGAAATAATGCAAGCCGAGGAACCGCCCCGGACTGTCCACTTCCTTGGCCAGCTCTGTGACCCGCAGACAGCTCGTATTCGTCGCCAGCAGCGTATCCTTGGGCAGGATCGGCATGAGGCGCTTGTAAAGGTCGGCCTTTACGTCAAAGCGCTCGAAGACCGCCTCGATCACCAAATCGCACTCCGCGAGGTCGGCGATATCGGTACTGCCTTTCATGCGGGCCCGGGCCGATTTAGCATCCGGCGCCTGCATCCGCCCGCGCTCGACCTTGCGGTCGAAATACGCCGCCGCTTTGCCAAGCGCGGCATCGACCTGTTCCTTTGTCGTATCGACAAGTCGCACATCAAACGCGTTTTCCGCGACATTCATCGCAATTCCCGAGCCCATGGTCCCGGCCCCCACAATGCCGACGGTCTTTAAACTCATTCGATGATCCTGTTCTGCGTGTTTCGGAGCGCCGCATGCTAGCGGTCACCTTCGCTCGCTTCAATGGTAGGAAACGCGACATTTTCGCTCATGCGATGAGAACGAAAGCGGAATATGGTACCGTCGGTGCCCGGCAAAACGCCGACACCAAAGCCGAGCATGCCGCAAGGATAACCTTTGCACATGGCCGAAAATCGGCTAACCCTCTTGCATCGAATTAGAGAGTTCCTTACATCGTAGCGCGTTACCGGCAAACCGGGCCGTTGCCCGGTGTCGTCGTTCGCAATAGTTACGAGGCAGCACCATGATCGAAATCGATCATCTGACGAAGGCATTCGGAGCGATCAAGGCGGTCGACGATGTCAGTTTCAAGGTCGCCAAGGGCGAGGTTCTGGGATTCCTGGGGCCCAATGGGGCGGGCAAATCGACGACCATGAAAATGATCACCGGTTTCCTGCCGCCCAGCGGCGGGACGGCCACGGTCGCGGGCTTCGACGTGCAGCGGAACCCGATCGAGGTGAAAAAACGGGTCGGTTACCTGCCCGAAGGCGTGCCGCTGTGGCCGGATATGACGCCGCGCGCTTTTTTCGAATTCATCGCCCGGGTCCGCGGCTTCGCCGGCGATGAGGCGGCGAACCGCACCGATATCGCGGTCCAGAAGACACAACTCGCCGACGTGCTGGATCAGCCGATCGAAACGCTCTCCAAGGGCTTCAAACGGCGGGTCGGTCTGGCGCAGGCGCTGCTGCACGACCCCGAAGTCCTGATCCTGGACGAACCAACCGATGGGCTGGACCCGAACCAGAAACACGAGGTACGCGAACTGATCCGCGACATGGCGGGCGAGAAGGCGATCATCATCTCGACCCATATCCTGGAGGAGGTCGAGGCCGTGTGCAGCCGGGCCATCATCATCGCCCGCGGCAAGATCGTCGCCGACGACACGCCGGCCGCGCTCGCCGCCCGGTCCGACCGGCACAACGGCGTAACGCTCGCCACCAATGCGCCGGCGGCGGTGCGCCCCGCTCTCGAGGCGCTGCCCGATGTCGCCGCGGTGGTCGACGCGCCGGACGGACTGCTTTTCGCCCGCGCCCGGGACGGCAAACCCATCATCTCACAGGTCAGCGCCGCGCTCCGCGGGATCGATGCCGAGATCGACCAGATCAGTGTCGAACGCGGGCGGCTCGACGAAGTCTTCCGGCAAATCACCAACACGCCATCCAGCCATGCATAACGTCATCACGATTTTTCGCCGCGAGATGTCGAGCTACTTTGCGACGCCCGTGGCCTATGTCTTCATCGTCATATATCTGGTGCTCACCGGACTGCTGACCTTCCATATCGGCAATATCCTGGACCGCAACCAAGCCGACCTCACCGCGTTTTTCACGTTTCATCCGTGGCTTTATCTGTTTCTCATCCCGGCCTTGTCGATGCGGCTCTGGGCCGAGGAACGGCGCACCGGCACGATCGAGCTATCGATGACCCTGCCGATTTCGCAAGGCCAGGCGGTGGTCGGCAAGTTCCTCGCCGCCTGGTGCTTCACCGGGATCGCGCTGGCGCTGACCTTCCCGGTTTGGCTGACGATCAATTACCTCGGCGAGCCGGACAACGGCGCCATCCTGGCAGGCTATTTCGGCAGTTGGCTGCTGGCGGGCAGCTTCCTCGCCATCGGATCGTTCATTTCCGCGCTGACCAAAAACCAGGTAATCGCCTTCGTCGTCGCTGCGGCCATCTGTTTCGTGCTCGTCGCGATGGGATCGACCATCGTCCTCGATTTCCTGAACGAGTGGTTCGGCTCCGGGGTTGTCGAATTCTTCCGCTCGCTCAGCGTGGTGATCCACTTCACCGAGATCTCGAAGGGCGTCGTGGATCTCCGCGATATCGTCTATTTCGGCAGCCTGATCGTGCTGTTTCTGTTTCTCAACGTCGTCGCAATCGACCGCCTGAAGGCGTCGTGAGGAAGGGTTAGAAAATGTTTCGATGGATCATGGATCGTAAGGGCGGCTGGATCGCGCTCGGCGCTATCGCCGTCGTGCTTTTCTTCGCAGCCAATGCATCGGTGACCAATGTCGCCGGGATGCGGGTCGACCTGACCGAGGACCGGCTCTACACGCTGTCGCCCGGCACGCGAAGTATTCTTGGCAAGCTGGAGAAACCGGTTTCGCTGACGCTGTATTATTCCGATGCGCTCGGGCTGACCGCGCCCGTCTACGGCAACTACGCCAGCCGCGTGAAAGACATGCTCAGCGTGTTCGAGAGTGCCGGCGCCGGCAAGGTAATGCTGGAAATCAAGGAGCCGAAGCCGTTTTCCGAGGTCGAGGACAAGGCCGTCGAACTCGGCATGCAGGGCGTGCCGCTCGATCAGACCGGCGAGAAGGTCTATTTCGGCCTCGTCGCCGAAGCGGACGGCAAGCAGCGCAGCATTCCGTTCATGCAGATCGAACGGGAGAACTTCCTCGAATACGATGTTGCCAGCCTGATCTACCGCCTCGGCACCGGCGGCAAGACGGTGGTCGCGGTCTTCACCGACCGGCCGCTGTTCGGCGACCTGCAGATGCAGATGCGCGGCATTCCGACCCAACCCTATTCCGTGGTCCAGCAAATGCAGGATCAGTTCGACGTGCGCCAGATCTTCTCGCTCGCGGATATCTGGAAGGAGAAACCCGATGTCCTGATGCTGGTCCATCCGGGCGATCTGGACGACGAAGACTACTACAATCTGGACCAGTACATGCTGCGCGGCGGCAAGGCGCTCGTCTTCGTCGACCCGTTCAACGAATCCGCCGCGGCGCGTCAGCGCGGGATCCCTCAGAGCATCGCGTCGGACCTGAAACGGCTGCTCGACCATTGGGGCGTCGAAATCGTCAAGGATCGGGTCGCCGGCGACCGGCGCTTCGCCCCCATGGTCAATGCCGGAAACCAGCAACAGGTTATTCCGGCGCCCTTCCTGACTTGGATGAACGTGAAGCGCGAGGGCCTTTCCGCCACCGACGCGGTAACGTCGAATATCAACCAGCTCAATATCCGCAGCGCCGGGGTACTGCGCAACAAGAAGGACGCCGCGCTGCGCTTCGAGCCCCTGATCACGACAACGCAGGAGAGCCAAGCGGTCGACCTCAAGTTCCTGCAACAAGCCCGGCCGGAAATTCTCAAGATCATCGAATCCTTCAAGCCATCGGGTGAGAAGCTGGTGGTGGCCGCCCGCCTTAGCGGTAAGGCATCGACCCTGTTCCCGGACGGCCCGCCGCAGAAGAAGGAAGAAAAATCCGGCGCCAGCGGTACGGAGGCCGATAAAAAATCGGAGTCGGCGGCGGAAAAACCGAAGGACGATGCCGGCAAGACGGACGCCGAGGCGGCAAAGCCCGAAGCGACCCCGGCGAAACCGGCCGTGAAGGCCGACCGGGCAGAGCGCGAGGTCGCGCAGGCGGCGCCGAACACCGAGCAACCGGCAAAGGCCGACACGCCTGCCGAGAAACCGGCCGCCGCTACCGAGAAAGCGGACACCGAAAAATCCGACACCGAGGACGCGGCGAAGAAGGAAGACGAGAAGAAGGAAGACGAGAAGAAGGAGCCGGAAGCGCCGAAAGCGCCTCCCTTCATCGCCGGGGCAACCGGCCCGATGAACGTCATCCTAGTCGCGGATGCGGACCTGCTGGAGGACCGGTTCTGGGTTCAGAATCGTGAATTCTTCGGCCAACGCGTCCGCCTGCCGTTCGCGAACAACGCGGATTTCGTGGTCAACGCGATCGAGAATCTCGCCGGCGGTGACGACCTGATCAGCCTGCGCAGCCGGGGGACGGCGCAACGCCCCTTCACGAAGATCCAGGAACTGCAACTCACTGCGGAACAAAAATTCCGCGCCGAGGAACGCGAGCTGCAGAAGAAGCTTGAGGATGCGGAAAAGAAACTGGCCGAGCTTCAGAAGAAGAAGGCCGAAGGCGCATCCGAGGCCACCGTCGACAAGGCGGTCGAGGCGACGGCGGAAAAGTTTACGCAGGAAATCCTCGCAACCCGCAAGGAACTCCGGCGCGTCCAATTGGCGCTTCGCGAGGACATCGAGTCCCTGGAAACATGGCTGCGCTTCATCAACATCGGCTTGATCCCGATCCTGGTGGGTGTCGTGGCAGTGGGACTGGGAACGGCCCGGCACCGCCGCCGGCGGCGGGGGATGCAAGCGCCCGAAGGCTAGCGTGGCGCGGCCGAACCGGCGGCGCTAAGATGCGACACGACGCGTAGCCGCCAGCACGGAGACCGGATCGATGCGGATCGTAACCCTCTTGGCCAGCGCCACCGAAATCGTCTCGGCGCTCGGCTTCAAGGACTCGCTCGTCGCCCGAAGCCATGAATGCGACTTCCCGGTGGATGTCGGCAGCCTGCCCTTCTGCACCGAACCGAAGATCGATGTGAGCGGCAGCTCCTATGACATCGACCAGCGGGTGAAGGCGGTCGTCCGCGACGGCCTATCGGTCTACCGTGTCGACAGCGACGCGCTGAAGAGCTACGAGCCCGACGTTATCGTCACCCAATCGCAATGCGAGGTTTGCGCCGTCAGCGAAAAGGACGTGTTGGAAGCGACCTGCGATTGGCTGGAGAATCGCCCCCGCATCGTCACCTTGAAGCCCGACGCTTTGGCCGATATCTGGCAGGATATCGCCCGCGTCGCAGATGCGCTCGACGCACCGGACCGCGGGCAGGCATTGGTCCGGCGCCTCAAGGCCCGCATGGCGTCGGTAGAGGAAGAATCGCGTGCGCAACTCGTAAGGCCGACCGTCGCCTGCATCGAATGGATCGACCCCCTGATGGCGGGCGGCAATTGGATGCCGGAATTGGTCGCAATGGCCGGCGGGGACAATCTCTTCGGCGAAGCCGGCAAACATTCGCCGTGGATGGAATGGGACGATCTTGAGAAAGCCAATCCGGACGTGATCGTCATTCTGCCCTGCGGGTTCGACATTGCCCGCGCCCGTAAGGATATGCCCGCGCTAACCGGCCAACCGGGATGGAGCGGGTTAAGCGCAGTCCAAAATGGCCGTGTCTGCGTCGCCGACGGCAATCAGTTTTTCAATCGCCCCGGACCGCGGATCGCGGATTCACTCGAAATTCTGGCTGAGATGCTGCATCCGGATCAATTCAATTACGGCCACAAGGGGATCGGCTGGGAACCATTGTGAAACCCGGAACCGCCCGTTACCGTTCGCCATCCCAAGGCCAATCCTTCAATCCCGCACGCGCGCACAGTCCCATGATCGCTTTCTTCCGACGTCTTTTTGTCATTCTTGCGCTCGTATTCCTTGCGTTGCCGTCAGCTGCGGCGGACCCCGCCAAGACGCCCACGAATACCGAGACGAAAGACCTCGAACGGCTCGTCAACACCCTGGAGGATCCGGCCAAGCGCGACGCCTTCATCGCTGACTTGAAGACGCTCATCTCCGCGCAAAAAGGTACAAAAGAAAAAGCGGCGCAGCCGGTCGGTTCACAATTGCTCGAAACCGTCTCCGGAAAGGTCGAAGCGGCCGGCAAGGACTTGGCGGACGCCGCTGCCACTCTGATCGACTTGCCCCAACTCGGAGACACGATTCAACGGGTGATGTCCGACCCGGAGAAGCGGACGGTTTGGCTGACGGTTCTGCTGAAGCTTGCGGCGATCCTGGCGGCAGGGCTGGCCGGCGAGTGGCTAGCGCTGTTGGCGATGCGCCGCCCGCGCGCGGCCATCGAAACACAGACGACCGACGGATTCTGGGTTCACCTGGTCTTCGTCATTTTGCGTACCCTGCTCGACCTGGTCGCTGTCGCGGTTTTCGCGGCGGCCGCCTATGGCATGATGACGCTGATCGCCCCCGCCCACCAAGGGCAGGTCATCGCGATCGCGCTGATCAATGCCAGCGTCATCGCGCGTGCGGTCACCGCGATCGCCCGCATGTTGTTGGCCCCGCGCATCGCGAAAATGCGGCTGATCCCAATGTCCGACGAGACGGCGAACTACAGTTTCGTTTGGATCCGCCGGCTGACCAACCTCTGCGCCTACGGTTTCCTCCTGCTCAATGCCGCGTTGGCGCTAGGCCTGGCGAAGGCGGCCTATTTGTTGCTGTTGAAACTGCTCGGTCTGCTGGTCGGATTGCTGCTCATCATGCTGGTCCTGCAGAACCGGCATCATGTGGCGGCCCGCATTCGCGGCAACGGCGACGGCGCGCTGCGGCAGGTGCGCAACCGGCTCGCCGATATCTGGCACATCCTGTTGATCATCTACCTCGTCGTCACCTACGGCGTTTGGATTCTAGAGTTGCCCGGCGGGTTCGAGTATGTCCTGCGCGCATCGGTCCTCACCGTCGTGATCATCGCGGTAGCGCGTGGCTTGGTCGAGGTGATCAAACGCGGCGTGAAGCGGGCTTTTGCACTCAGCGAGGAACAGAAACGCCGTTTCCCGGGCCTCGAAGCGCGCGCCAACCGTTATTTGCCAATGCTCATGACCGCGTTCAAGGTCGTCGTCTCCTTGATCGCCGCCGTCGCCTTGCTGGAGGTCTGGGGCCTCGACGTCTACGACTGGCTAAGCAGCCCCATCGGGCAGGCGGTATTGCAGCGCGTGGCAACCATCATCTTGATCGTTGCGGTCGCCTTGGTCGTCTGGGAAGTCGTCAGCGCCGCGATCGAGCAATATCTCGCGGGCAAGGACCGCGACGGCAACGCCGTCACCCGCAGTCAGCGGGCACAGACCTTGCTGCCGCTAGTCCGAAACGTGGTGTTCATCGTCTTGGCCGTCATGGTCATTCTGACGGTGCTGTCGGAACTCGGCATCAACATCGGTCCGCTTATCGCCGGTGCGGGTATCGTCGGCCTAGCGGTCGGGTTCGGCGCGCAAACGATGGTGAAGGACTTCATCACCGGCTTCTTCATCCTGATCGAAGACACCGTCGCGGTGGGCGATATCGTACAACTCGGCGGCCACTCCGGCAGGGTCGAGGCCATGTCGATCCGGTCGATCCAACTGCGCGATTTGTCGGGCGAGGTCCACCGCATTCCCTTCAGCGAAGTCACGACCACCGTCAACAAGAGCAAGGACTTCTCCTTCGCCACCTTCGATATCGGAGTCGGCTACAGCGAGAATGTGGACCGCGTCATCGAAGTTATCCGCGACGTTGGCGACAAGTTGGTGGCCGACGAGGAATATGCTGCAATCGTTGACGGCAGTATCGACATCATGGGCGTCCAAGCCCTGGGTGATTCGGCGGTCGTGATCCGCGCCCGAATTCGCGTCAAACCGGGCAAACAATTCGGCTTGCAGCGCGCATTCAACCGCTTGATCAAGAACCGGTTCGACGAGGAAGGCATCGAAATTCCCTTCCCGCACCGCACACTGTATTTCGGCGAGGACAGCAGCGGGAACGCGCCGGACGCCCGGGTGCGGCTGGTCGACGCGCGGACGAAGAAATCCGATGCCGCCGCCGAAAGCACTTCCGCAAAGCGCCCGGAAGGCGAAGCCCGCAGCAGCGGAGATACCGGCGGGGACGCCCCGTCGGACGGCGGATAGCGGACCCGGGCGAAGCGGTCCTAGCGATTGCGGAGGTGGAAAACCGCCTGCGCCGCCATCAGGTTGGCGCAGCTGCCGGTCGCCGAGAACCGTACCGGGTGTCCGGCCGAATCCAAGGCAACGGCCCGCTCCACGACAATGCCGAGATCGTCGCACAGGGCGAGGAAATCGTGAATCGTGCAGAGATGGATGTTGGGCGTCTCGTACCAGTGGTCCGGCAGGGCCTCGGTCTGCGGCATGCGGCCGCCCATCAACAACCCGAGACGCACCTTCCAGTAGCCGAAATTCGGCAGCGATAGGATCGTATTACGGCCAATACGGACCAGATTCTTCAGCACGGTTCGCGGCCGATGCGTCGCCTGAAGAGTCTGGCTGAGCACGACATAGTCGAACGCACCGTCGGGATAGTCGTCCAGGTCGGTGTCGGCATCGCCCTGGATCACCGACAGGCCCTGGCTGACGCATTCGTTTACGCCGGCCATACTGAGTTCGATGCCGCGCCCGTCCACCTGTTTGAATTCGGCGAGATAGCTGAGCAACGTCCCGTCGCCGCAACCGACGTCGAGTAACCGGCTCGACGGCTCGATCATATCGGCGATCAATTGCAGATCGACGCGCATCGCACGCGAGTTCCGATTCATCGATCCGTCCATGTCACGCGCGCCCGAGACCGCGGTGTTCGGCGCAGCCGTTGATGAACCCGGTCAACACCTTGCGAAGCTCGGGCACGTCCAGCAGGAACGCATCATGTCCTTGGTCGCTCTCGATTTCCACGAAGCTGACATTGGCGGCGACCGCGTTCAAGGCATGCACGATGGCGCGGTTCTCCGAGGTCGGGAACAGCCAGTCGCTGGTGAACGAGATGATGCAGAAGCGGGTCTCCGTCCCCTCGAAGGCCGTCGGCAAGGAGCCGCCATGCTCCGCCGCCAGGTCGAAGTAATCCATCGCCCGCGTGATGTAGAGGTAGGAATTGGCGTCGAACCGGTCGACGAAGGTCGAGCCCTGATGGCGGAGGTAGCTCTCAACCTGGAAATCCGCATCGAAGCCGAAACTCGGCATTTCGCGATCCTGCAGGTTCCGGCCGAATTTCTGATGCAAGGCCGCCTCGGACAGATAAGTGATATGCGCGGTCATCCGCGCCACACCTAGGCCTCGCTTCGGTGCAACGCCATGGTTGGCATAGTCTCCGCCATGCCAATCCGGGTCCGCCATGATGGCCTGCCGCCCGACCTCATGGAACGCGATATTCTGGGCGGTGTGGCGCGCCGCACCGGCGATGGGAATGGCCGAGAATACCCGGTCCTTATAGCGGGACGCCCATTCCAGGACCTGCATCGCGCCCATCGACCCGCCAATCACGCAGAACAGCTGATCGATGCCCAGATGATCGATCAGCATGACCTGGGCCCGCACCATATCGGCAATGGTGATGACCGGAAAATCCAGCGCGTAGGGCTTGCCGGTTTCGGGATTGGTCTCGGTCGGCCCGAGCGTCCCGAGACATCCGCCCAGAACGTTGGCGCAAATTACGAAAAACCTATTGGTATCCAGTGCCTTGCCCGGACCGACGATGTCCTCCCACCAGCCCGGTTTGCCTGTGATGGGATGCGTATCGGCAACGTATTGATCCATGGTCAACGCATGGCAAACCAGCACCGCGTTGCTACGCTCGGCGTTCAACGTCCCATAGGTGCAATACGCCATGGGCACCGGACCGAGCTCTACGCCGCAGTCGAGCGTTAGCTTGGCGTCCACGCCAAGCTGCACCCGTTGACCGGGCGTTTTTGCATCCGGTTGGCTCGGATCGGTCAGCGGCGGCGTGTCGGCCGATTTTACGCGTTCAGAAATCGGACCACCCTCACAGGTCGGTTTGGGCGCGATACTTTTGGTCCGAAGCCTGCCAGTGTCAATGTTTTCTTTGATTTATGGTACATCTCGCACTACTAGTTAGCGGCTTTTCAGACAGGTGGGCACGATGAACGAAAGCGGAACCTCGCTGCAAGATCTTCGAAACGAAATCGACGCGATCGACACGGAAATGCATGGCCTGATCATGCGCCGGGCCGCCCTCGTCGAACGGATTCGCATGGTCAAGGCGCGGGATTCCGTCACCACGGTACGTCCGGGCCGCGAAGCGGACATCATGCGGTCGCTGGCGGCCCGCCACGACGGCAACTTCCCCTTTCCAGCGATCGCCCGCATCTGGCGGGAAATCATCGCCAATATTACGCGGATGGAGATGCCGGAATACGCTGTCGCGGTCTATCCGGGCGCCGAAACGCCAGGTTGCTGGGATCTGGCGCGCGACCAATTCGGCAGTGCGACACCGATGACCGCCTTCGGTAGCGCGCGCGAGGTCCTGGGCGAGTTATCGGCTGAGAAGGCCGCCGTCGGCGTCCTGCCATGCCCGCGCGAGGGCGACGACGACCCTTGGTGGATCAACTTGGCAGTCCAGGATGGATTGCGCATCTCCTATCGCTTGCCGTTCAGTCCGCGTGTCACGGCGCCGGGCGGCGAAAGCGGGCTGGAGGCCTTCGCCGTCGGCCGGATCGTTTTGGAAGAAAGCGCAAACGACCGCAGCTTGATCGTGATCGAAACCAGCGAGGCCTTGAGCCGGGCCGGCCTGTCGACCCTGCTGGGGAAGGTCCAGATTACCGGTCGGCCCATCGCATCGCATAACGGCGGCAGTTGGTACTATCTGATCGAAGCGGACGGCTTCCTCACCGATGGCGACGCGCAGTTAGAGGAGTTGGGAAAACTGGAGGCGGTCGACCGCTGCATGGTGATCGGTGCTTATGCGAGCCCCCTCGATAAATCCGAGATCCCGGGACTCGCATCATGACCACGCCCACACCCCGCCCCGGAGTCCTCGATATCGAGCCCTATGTCGGCGGCCTGCACAGCGTAGACGGCGTCGAACGGGTGATCGTACTGGCGTCGAACGAGACGCCGCTCGGCCCGAGCCCACAGGCGACCACGGCGTATCAATCGGAATCGCGCAAACTGCACCGCTATCCGGACGGGCACGCCTCCGACCTGCGCGCCGCCATTGGGCAACGCTTCGGTTGCGACGCTACCCGCATCGTCTGCGGCGCCGGCTCGGACGAAATGTTGCAGATCCTGATGCGTGCCTATGCCGGCCCCGGCGACGAAGTGCTGTACAGCCGGCACGGATTTTCGATTTACCCGATCTTCGCCCGCGGTGTCGGCGCAACACCGATCGCAGCGTCGGAAAAGGTGCTGACCGCCGATGTAGACGCCTTGCTATCCAAGGTAACCGACCGGACACGGATGGTCTTCCTGGCCAATCCGAACAACCCGACCGGCAGCTATCTGCCCGTCGACGAGTTACAGCGTCTGCGCGACGGTCTGCGTGACGACATATTGCTGGTTATCGATGCGGCCTACGCGGAATACGTCTCGCGGAACGACTACACCGCGGGCAACGACTTCGTCGACCGGCATGACAATGTCGTCATGACCCGTACCTTTTCGAAGATCTTCGGCCTGGCGGCCCTGCGGCTTGGATGGGCGTATTGCCCCGGTGAAATCGCCGACGTGCTGAACCGGCTACGCGGCCCGTTCAACGTCAACGCCGCCGCGCAATCCGCCGGGATCGCCGCCATCGAGGACACCGCGCATACGGATGCCAGCCTTCAACACAACGACAAATGGCTGCCCTGGCTGACCACCGCGCTTGGCGGGCTCGGCCTGACTGCACATCCGTCGGTCGGGAATTTCGTATTGGTCCAATTCGGCGGTATCGCCGGCGCATCCGAGGCCTATGAATTCCTGCTGCGCAAGGGAATCATCACGCGCAAGATGGGCAGCTACGACCTGCCCGACTGCCTGCGGATTTCCATCGGTCTCGAAGATGAGATGAAGGCGGTGACTGACGCTTTGGCGGAACATCTGGGGCGGACATGAGCGAGACGCCCCTCTACGGCCGGGTGGCGGTAATCGGCCTTGGCCTGATCGGATCGTCGCTCTGCCACCGCATGAAGCGCGACGGCCTCGCCGGTCATGTCGCCGGCCACGCCCGCAGCGCGGCGACTCGCGATACCGCGATGAAAATCGGCTTTCTCGACAGCGTCCATGACACCCCTGCCGAAGCCGTCGCCGACGCGGACTTGGTCGTCCTCTGCGTGCCCGTTGGCGCCAACGCGGCGGTGGCGGAGGCTATCGGACCGTCACTCAAACGCGGCGCCACGGTGACCGATGTCGGTTCGGTAAAAATGGCGGTGATCCGCGACGTTGGCCCGCATCTGCCGGACGGCGTTCATCTGGTGCCCGGGCATCCCGTCGCAGGAACCGAGCATTCCGGACCGGAATCGGGCTTCCCCGAACTGTTCGAGGACCGTTACTGCATCCTGACGCCGCCGGCCGGCACCGACCAGAAAGCCGTCGACCGCGTCTCGGAGCTCTGGCAACGCGCTGGAAGCATGGTCGAACTCCTGGACGCGCATCACCACGACCGGGTCCTCGGCATCACGTCGCATCTGCCGCATCTGATCGCCTATACGATCGTCGGGACCGCCAGCGATCTCGAGAACCAGCTTCGGCGCGAGGATACCGAGAACGGCGACCTGATCGAAACGCGCGAAGTCATCAAATATTCCGCCGGCGGGTTTCGCGATTTCACCCGGATCGCCGCATCGGACCCGGTGATGTGGCGCGACATCTTCCTGAACAACCGCGAAGCGGTGCTCGAGCTGCTCGGCCGCTTCGTCGAGGACCTGACCGCCCTGCAGCGGTCCATCCGGTGGGGCGAGGGCGACGCGCTCGAGGATTTCTTCACCCGCACCCGCGCGGTCCGGCGCGACGTCATCGACATGAAACAGGCCGGATCGTTCAACCCGACGGAACGGGAGGAAGAATAGGCGGCAGCTTCAACAGCCGGACCGGCCCGAGATAGAGCCGCCCCCGCTGCGCCGTCAACGGTACCGTCACGACCCGCCGCCCATCGCCGTTCCCGCTCGGCTTCGACAACAGATCGAGCGCTAGCCGGGCCGCCGACGCGTCTCGCCGACGCAATTTCCCCGTCTGCTCGAGTGCCGCCAGCAGGGCGCGATGGCCCTGAATTTCCGTCGTGAACGCCCCCAACGGCCGCAACGCAGCATCCAGTGCCAGCGTGCCGTTCCCCGACACATCCAGCGCGCCCCATCCGAGCACGACCCGGCGAATATCGACCGTGCCGCCGTCCTGCCGCCAGGCATCGAGTGCGTCGCGCTGAATCTTGCCGGGCGGTTTACCGTTCAGCGTTCCGGAGAGCCGGAAAGTCCGCAGATCCGTCCCAAGCGGGCCACCGATCTTCGTTGCCAATTGCGTTTCCGACGCGTGGACCGTCAACTCGAACGACGAGGGACCCGCCTGTGCCGCATCGTCCGGCCACCGCAACTGGGCCTGGAGGTGTTTGGTCGCGGACATTTGTCCGCCGTCAGACGCGCGCACCCGCAAATCCCGAATGTCGACGACCCCTTCGGCCATCCGGCCCCGGTCGTTCAAATGGCCGATGAACCATGCCGAATCCGTCTCCGCGGCGACATGTACCGGCCGCCCTTGCACAACACCGACCAAGCGATGCGGCCCCGATGCTTCGACGCGATATCGCCGCCAATTCCACGGCTGAATCTCGAAATCGGCTTGCGATGATTTGATGGACCAACCGTCCTTGGTTGACGCGATGGCCGGCGTAGCGATCGTGAGACGGATCGAGCTGGGGAACCCCCCTACGGTGAGCGCGCCGTGCTCGACGATATAGCCTCGCTGATTGCGCGCATCGCGCCAACGCAGAAAGCCGTCTTCGACCTGACCGGCAACGACGAACCAGAATATCGGATAGCCGACCCCGAGAAGCAGGATCAGCAGCGTCGGCCCCAACACGATGGGTCTAAGAAACATGGACATGATGCACGGCAATACTTATAAGTCGCGCGCTTCAGGGTAAAGCACGCTGGCGCTTATCCGGCCACCAACGGAAACGAAAACCGGTGCCCATGCCGAAGGACAAAGCCGTAACGCCCGAAACAATGCACACGCTGTTACCGGCGTCGGGTGATTTCTGGGTCTTCGGGTACGGCTCGTTGATGTGGGATCCGGGGTTCGATCACACCGCCGCCGAACCCGCGCTGCTGCATGGCTATCACCGGTCCTTCTGTATGTATTCGAAGCGGCACCGGGGGACGCCCGCGCGGCCCGGCCTCGTGCTCGCGCTTGACCGGGGCGGGTGCTGCCGCGGGATGGCGTTCCGCGTCGATCGGCGCCGCGCCGATGCCGTGCTCGACTACCTATGGGACCGGGAAATGATACGCTACGCCTACCTGCCGCGCGCCGTGCACGTCAATGTCGACGGCGAGCGCGTTGCAGGGATCACCTTCGTCGCGGACCGGCGGGACGACAGCTATGCCGGACGGCTTGCACCATCGGAAGCCGCCGCCGTCATCCGCGCGGCCCGTGGCGGCAAGGGCTCGAACCGGGACTATCTTGTTAGTACTATCGAACATTTGCGGGTTTTCGGGATCACGGTGGGCCCGATCCACGAGCTGCTGCCGCTGGTCGATGCGGTAGAGTAGCGCCATACCACGATGGCGAAATTGCGAGGAGAACGGAACGGAATGAGCGCCGCGCGCCATACCAGAGTCTGCCAAGCAGCAATCGGGCGAATCTTCCGGCTGTTCACTTTCGCATTGTTGCTCGCGCTGCCGATTGCCGATGCCGCGGCCCAGGATATCCAACCCACACGGCCCTTCGCCCGAACCCTCCTCGATTGGAACCGCAGCTTGGAGCAGGTCGAGCAGTATCTTAAGCAACCGTCTTATTCCGAGGAAAAGACGAAACAGCTTCGGACGCTGCTGGTGCGGCTGCGGCAAGAAACCGCCGCCATCGAGAAGACCGCCGAGGAAAATCTCACCGCCGCCGAGCAATTGTTGGCGACGCTTGGTGCCGAACCCGCCGACACGGAGCCTGCCGAGCCCGATTCCGTGACGTTAAAACGGGTGCAATACAACAGAGATATCGCCGACTACAAAGCCCGCGTGCAACAGGCGCAGCTCGCCCGGGCGCGTGCGAACCAACTCGACGACCGGCTGTCGAAGGCAACGACCACCTTGTTGGTTGTCGACCTGCTGACCCGCATGCCATTGCCTTATCTGCCCAGCACCGTCGACGCCGCGATCGACGACTACTGGCAACTTGCCGCCGAACTGGCGAATGCACCGAAGGCATGGTGGCGATCGCTGCCGCCGGAAAACCGGAAGATCGGCGGCCTTATGGTCGGCCTTGCGTTAATTGCGCTTGCGTTGGCTGCCGGCGTCCTTCTGCGGACATGGATACTGCGGCGCTTCGGCCGCGACCCGGCCATCGAAGACCCGAGTTATTCGCGGCGCTTCTTCTCCGCTTTCGCCGAATGCATCGCCCGGGGCATCGTTCCGGCTCTCTTTTTCACCGCGATCCTGTTGCGCATCCAGAGCGACGACGCGCGGATAACCGGATACCTGCTGGATACGCTGACGGCATTTTGCGGCGCCATGATTTTCCTGTTCCTGGCGGTCGCCTTGGTACGGGCAGTGCTCGCCCCGGACATGCCGGCCTGGCAGCTCACGACGCTGAGGCGGCGGAACGCGGTCACCATCGGGCGACGCACCATCCTGGTCGTCGGCATCATCGCGGCCGATTTCTTCATCCGCGAAAGTGCACAGCCGCTCGGCCTGTCACAGGCATTCTGGTCGGTCCAGGGTGCGCTCTTCGGCTCGGTCGAGAATCTGCTGATCCTGTTGCTGTTGCTGCGAAGCCTGTGGGAGCCGGTCGACGAAGACGGGGCGCCCGACGAAGCGCCCGCGACAACCGCCGACACCCCCGCGGAACCAAAGATCAGCCGATTCTGGGCCGGGCTCCGGATTATCATCGGTTTTGTCGCGTTTGGGGGGATCATCGCGTTTCTGGCCGGATATCCGCGCCTCGGCGATCATATCAACGAAGCCCTGATCACCAGCGCCGCCATCGCGGCCATGCTCTTTCTGGTGCGCGGCTTGTTGCGTGAACTGGTCGGGATGGGTCTGCGGTCCGTCGTGGCCAAGCGGCACCTGGGGTTACCGCATACCACGCGCAGCACCATGAAGTTCTGGACGCGCGCGCTATTGGACGCGGCGCTTATCATCGGCGGCGGCGTCATGATGCTGGTCGTGTGGGGCGTGCCGGCGAACGATCTGTCGCGGCTCAGCGGCAGGGCACTAACCGGTTTCGAGGTCGGCAGCGTCACCATCTCCATCACCGATATCGTTACGTCGCTCGTGGTCTTCGCGCTCGTCCTCGGCATCACCCGGGTGCTGCAGCGGGCCTTGGCCGACCGGGTTTTGCCGGAAACCCATTTGGCGATCGGCGTACAACACTCGCTTGCCGCCGGGTTCGGCTATGTCGGCATCATATTGGCGATCACGCTGACGCTCTCGACGCTGGGGATCGATCTGTCGAACATCGCCCTGATCGCGGGCGCCTTGTCCGTCGGCATCGGATTCGGCCTGCAGAATGTGGTGAACAATTTCGTCTCGGGCCTGATCCTGTTGATAGAGCGGCCGATCCAGGTCGGCGATTGGGTCGTCGTCGGTGCGAACGAGGGCCGCGTCAAACGCATCAGCGTCCGGGCGACGGAGATCGAAACCTTCCAGCGCGCATCGGTCATCGTGCCGAACGCGGAACTGCTGTCGAATTCGGTCACGAACTGGACCCACAAGAACAGCATGGGCCGCGTCGATATTCCCGTCGGCGTTGCCTACGGCTCGGACACGGAGAAAGTCCGGGACATTCTGCTGGAATGCGCGAAAGAGTGCGATGAGGTGCTCGGATTCCCCGAGCCCTTCGTCCTGTTCATGGACTTCGGCAACAGCAGCCTGGATTTCGAACTACGCTGCTTCGTCGGCGAAATCATCCGCCGATTGCGGGTTGCGACCGAAATCCGCTTCATGATCGACCGCCGCTTCCGCGAGGAGGGTATCGAAATTCCGTTCCCGCAGCATGTCGTGCATATGGCGCCGGCCGCGAACACCGACCGGCCGCGCGAAGCCGATCGGGAACTCGGACCAAAGCCCGACCCGGAATCGCCCTAAAGGCCTAGGCGCATTTGGAATATCCACAGGATAAGCAGGCGTCACAACCTTCCTGTCGGATCAAACTCGCCGCCCCGCATTTCGGACATTGGCGGTGCGCGGTATCGCCCACGGCCTTCTGCAATCCGAGCGGCCCTTCGCCCTCCTCCGACCCTACCGGCATGGTGATGAAGCCGATGTCGATCATATGCCGTTCGATCACCCCGCCGATCGCGGCCAGCAGCGACGGTACATACTTGCCTTCCATCCATTGGCCGCCACGCGGGTCGAAGACTGCCTTCAGTTCCTCGACCACGAAGGAGACGTCACCGCCGCGGCGGAACACTGCACTGATCATCCGCGTCAGCGCCACCGTCCAGGCGTAATGCTCCATGTTCTTGGAATTGATGAATACCTCGAACGGACGCCGGCGGTCGCCGTCGGCGATGTCGTTGACGGTGATGTAGATGGCATGGTCGCTATCGGGCCAGACCAGCTTGTAGGTGCTGCCGGCCAGCGATTCCGGGCGTTCCAACGGTTGCGCCATATACACGACGCCGTCGTCGTTCTCATCCTTCGCCGCCTGGACCACGTTGGTTTCAACCGACAGGACCGACCCGGTGACGGCGTTGGGACGATAGGTCGTGCAGCCTTTGCACCCCAGCGCATAGGCCCGGCGATACACGTCCTTGAAGGCGTCGAAGGAAATCTCCGCGGGCAGGTTGATCGTCTTCGAGATCGAGCTGTCCACATAGTCCTGCACCGCCGCCTGCATGGCGAGATGGTCTTCCGGCGCCAGCGTCTGTGCGTCGACGAAGGTCTCGGGCAATGCCGCGTCCGCGCCGTGTTTCTCGCGATACCGCGCCCACGCATAGTCGGCCACGGTGCGCTGTTCGCGCCGGCCGTCGGGGAGCAACACGCTGCGGCTGTATTCGTAGCGAAACACCGGCTCGATCCCCGACGAGACGTTGCCGGCCAGCAACGAGATCGTGCCGGTCGGCGCGATCGAGGTGACCAACGCGTTGCGGATGCCGTGTTCGGCGATTGCAGCTTGCAACGCCGGCTCGAGGGCGGCGATCGATTCACCGGCGAGATACGCATCCCGGTCGAACAACGGGAAGACGCCCTTCTCCGCCGCCAAGTCTATCGACGCGCGGTAGGCCGCACGCTGGATCGCCGCCATCCAACGGCGCGTCGCCGCCACCGCCTCGGCGCTGCCATACCGCAGGCCACACATGATCAACGCATCGGCCAGCCCCGTGACCCCAAGGCCGATACGGCGCTTGGCAATGGCTTCCCGGCGCTGCGCCTCCAACGGGAAGGCGGAGACCTCGACCACGTTGTCGAGCATGCGCACCGCCGTCGGCACCAGCCGTTCGACGGCCCCGAGATCGAATCGCGCCTCGGCGGCAAACGGGTCGCGCACGAAGCGCGTCAGATTGAGCGATCCCAGATCGCACGCGCCGTACGGCGGCAACGGCTGCTCGCCGCAGGGGTTGGTCGCCTGGATCGTCTCGCAATAATGCAGGTTGTTCCGCCGGTTGATCCGGTCGATGAAGATCACGCCGGGCTCGGCATAGTCATAGGTCGCGTGCATGATGCGGTCCCAAAGATCGCGCGCGCCGACCGTCTTGTAGACATGGCCGTCGAAAACCAGGTCCCACGGCGCATCCGCATCGACGGCTTCCATGAAGGCATCGGTCACCAGCACCGACAAGTTGAACATGCGCAACCGGTCCGGCCGGCGTTTGGCGGAAACGAAGTCCTCGATATCCGGATGATCGCACCGCAGGGTCGCCATCATCGCGCCGCGCCGCGAGCCCGCGCTCATGATGGTGCGGCACATGGCATCCCAGACGTCCATGAAACTGAGCGGGCCGGATGCATCGGCGCCGACGCCGCGCACCGGCGCACCGGCCGGGCGCAGCGTCGAGAAGTCGTACCCGATACCGCCGCCCTGTTGCATGGTGAGCGCGGCTTCCCGCAAATGTTCGAATATGCCGCCCATATCGTCGGGGATAACGCCCATGACGAAACAATTGAACAACGTGACCGACCGGTCCGTGCCGGCGCCCGCGAGAATTCGGCCGGCGGGCAGGAACTGGAATCCGTCCATCGCCGCGCGAAATTCGCGCGCCCAACGCTCCGGGTCGGCCTCGGGCGCCGCGAGCGCATGTGCGACACGGTCCCAACTGTCCTCGATGGATTGCTCGGCGTGCTCCCCGCCGGGCGCCCGGAAGCGGTATTTCATGTCCCAAATTTCATGGGAAATGCCGGTCAAACCTTCCATGACCACCGTTCCTGATTGTTCCCTGAAATCTAGTCCTGCAGGGAAGCAACGTCAAGAAATGTTCGAGTTTTGTTCTCAATTCCGGGCCGTAATTACGGGGCGTTCGGACGGCCGGTCTAGGATGTCGCCTTGGCCGTCGGATCCGAAGGGTTTTCCAACTCGATGCCATACTGTGCCGCGGCCTCGGATTCGATCCTTCGAGTGGCGGGTTCGATCCGCTCTTCGAGCTGCGCCGCGAATTCACGCCGGCTCAGGCCCGGCATGATCGGCGGCAGAAATTCCAACACGATGGTGCCCGGCCGTTTCACGAACCTGCGGCGCGGCCAGAACATGCCGGAATTCAAGGCCACCGGCACCACCGGCACGTCGCATTGCCCGTACAGCGCCGCCACGCCGGGCAGGTAGGGGCGCTTCGCCCCGGGCGTGGTTCGCGTCCCCTGCGGGAAGATAATGATCTTGCGGCCCTGCGTTAACCATTCTTGAGTTTCCCGGACCATCCGCTTAAGCGCGCTTGCGCCGCCGGCCCGGTCGATCCCGATCATGCCGATGCGCCACAGGAACCATCCGAAAAAGGGAAACCAGAACAATTCGCGCTTCAAGACATAGGCGCAGTCTTTGAAGATCACGTTGTAGATCAGGGTGTCCCAGGCCGATTGGTGTTTGGACGCTAAGATGAACGCACCCTCGGGCAAATGCTCCTCGCCCCGTGTCTCGCACCGGATCCCGACGGTCACCTTTACGATCCACATACAGGTATTGACCCAGATCCAGCACATGAACCAGAAACCGCGCCGCGGCAAGAGCATGAGCGGCACGTAAAGCGGGCTAAGCAGCGCCGACCATCCGTAGAACAAGATGGCAAAGACAATCGAACGAACGGTATGCATCAGGCCGCGATCCTCTTCATCAGGTCGATCCCCCAATGACGAACGACGGCGACGAGATATTTATTGTATTCCCCGGCGATGAGCGCGGCGGTGCCGGGCCAGCGCCACCAGGCGTCAAGCTTAACATTCGTGGGAAAAACCGGATGGGGCACGATTGTCTCCGTCGGCATCGCATGGCGGAATTCGGCCAAGCTTCGGGGCATATGGTAACTCGCCGTGACCAGGCGCATGGACCGGTATCCCTGCTCGCGCATCCAATCGGCGGTTTCGCTCGCGTTGCCCGTAGTGTGGTCGGCGCTATAGCCGAGCGTGATGCAGCAATCGAGCGCCTGCGGCGATTGGCGCGAAAGTTTGAGGAGTTGCTGCACGTCGACACCCCGGTGAACGCCGGAAACGAACAATTTCTTTGCGAATCCTTGCGCCAACAGCGCCAGTCCCTGCTCGAGCCGCAAGGTGCCGCCGGTCAGGACGACGATCGCATCGGTTTCCTCGGTCGATTTTTTCAAGGATTTCGGGATTTCAGCCGCGAACGCGAACAATCCGACCACCCAGGCCGCCAAACCGATGCAGAGGAAAGCGAGGACGAACCGGTGGCGCCGCCGGCGGGCGCGTTGTCGCCGGTGTGCCCTTACCATTGTCCGGCCACCTTCTTCGAAAAGATGAGACGCCGACCACTCACGGCATCCGCCGCAATGCGCGAATGACCGTGTGGCGCGCCGTCACCGTCGCGATCAGGCAAGCCAAGATCGGTACGACGCCCAGGGCAATCCATTCCCAAGGCGCCAGGGTCGGTGCGGGGAGCAGCGCGGCATCGAGATCGGACAGCAACTTGCCGAACCCGAGCAATGTAATCACTGCAAGAAGCCCGCCGAACAAGCTGCCCAGGAGCGACACGCGGAACGCCTGCCGCTGGAACTGTTGCGCGACATATTGATCCGTTGCGCCGATCAGGTGCAGCACCTCGATCACGTCGCGATGGACGGCAACCCCGCTGCGCGTCGCGAATACCACCGCCGCCATCGCCGAAAACCCGATCAAGACGATCACCACGGTCGCCAGCAGTTCCAGCGTCCGCACCAATGATTCGATCTGACCGCGCCAATACTCATGGCTGTCGACCGCGACTCCCTTGATATCCTTGCTCAATTGTTTCGCGAGGGCGACCAGGTCGACGGCACCGGCTTGCTCGAGCCGGACGTCGATGACGCGCGGCAGCGGAAGATCCTGCGCGTCGAGATTCGGGCCCAACCAGGGTTCGAGCGCCGCCATCGTCGTTTCCGCCGGGACCACATTGACGATTGCGACGCCCGGAACATTCCGCAACATTTTTGCGGCGCTTCGGATGCGATCCTCTATCTCGCCATCTTTTTCCCCGTCGATGGGCGATACCTGGACGGTGAAAGCGGCCGTCAACTCATCGTTCCAGGCCGCGGCGGCCGCGGCCAGCACCATCGCCCCGGCCAGGATCACCGCGCCCAGATAGACCATGATGCCGATGATCCACGGCAACAGGCGCGACGACGATTCCCGGGACAGCGGAAGGACGGCTTGCGAGTCGCTCATTTCTTCTCCGCGTCGCGATTCAAGACCGTCAATTCACCGTCTTCCAGATGCATCACGGGGTGCGAGAACCGCGCGATCAGGCTCTTGTTATGCGTCGCGATGACGACCGTCGTCCCCATGCGATTGAGTTCTTCGAACAAATACAGCAGCCGCACCGCGATCGTATCGTCCACGTTGCCGGTCGGTTCGTCGGCGAGCAATAGGCTCGGATGCGCGATCACGGCGCGGGCGATCGCGATGCGTTGTTGCTGTCCGCCCGACAAGGTCGGCGGCCGCGCGTGGAGATGATCTTTCAGCCCGACCCAGGTCAGCAGTTCGGTAACGTGTTTGTTCACGACATCTTCGCGGCTGCCGGAAACGCGCAGCGGCAGCGCGACATTGTCGAAGGCCGAAAGATGCTGAATGAGCCTAAAATCCTGAAAGACAACGCCAATTCTCCGCCGCAACTCGGGCAGGTCGCGGCGCGGCACGCGGGTAACGTCCCGGCTAAACAAGGTGATGAAGCCGCGGCTCGGCCGGTGCGCCAAATACATGAGTTTGAGAAGGGACGACTTGCCCGCCCCGCTCGGCCCGGTCACAAAATGGAACGACCCAGGCGGGAGGGTAAAGGTAACGTCGCTGAGAACTTCCGGACCGGCGCCATAGCGCATGCCTACGTTTTCGAACCGAACCACGTCTTCCGCCGAAACTTATTCGTTGAAAGGTAGCCAATCGGCGGCGGACGAACCAAGCGGCTTCTCGCCGGCTGCCCCAATCCCGCCCCGGACGGGCAAGATGGCATGCGGAACCATCCGCGTAAAGCACTGCCATCCTTGCAACGGGACTCGCGACCCCTTAGACTCCCCGACCAATTGAGGGGTGAACACTATTAGGTCAGATTTTCCAGCGACATGATTATCTCTTGCCCGACTTGCGGCGCGAGCTTCAACGTGAAGCCAGAGGCGCTTGGGTCCGCCGGGCGAACGGTAAAATGCAGCAAATGCGCGCACCAGTGGCACGCAATGCCCGACGCAGAACCGGCCGCCGACGCGCTGGAAACTGCGCCTGTGCCGGACGCCGCACCGGAGCCGACACCGGACGAACCCGATGCCGCCGCCGAAGCGTCCATTGAGGAACCGCTCGCCGACTCTCCCGCCGAGCCCGTAACAGACCAGATTCAAGAGGACGGGCCACAAGAGGACGAGCCACAGTCGGACGAGGCCGCCGAACCCATCGGGGCAGCGAAAGACGACTTAGCCGACGAACCGCCCGCGGCCGAAGAAGCCGCGCCGGCGGAAACCGGCGCGACGGAACTGTCCGAGGACGTTTCCGATGCCGACGATTCGGCCGAGAAGGTCCTCGCCAATGCAGCGATGGATAGTATCTTCGGCTCCGACGACGAGGCGGACGCTACCGATGACGCCGCGGATACGGCTGACGAACGCAGCACAATGACTTCTGCGGCGCCGGATACCGAAGAGGTTCCGACCGCCTGGACCGCCGACGAAGCCGATCAAGGCGCGGCGGATGACGCGCGTGCGGACGGTTTCCCGCCCCCGCCCGGTGCGGCCGGCGAGTCCGACTCCGACGAAACGGTGGCGGCCGCGGAGGGCGGCAAGCGCCGCAGCGGCTTGATGCGGCTAATTTCACTACTGGCGCTTATTCTGCTTATTACCGCCGTCGTCGGCGTCGGCTACTTCATGCAGTCGAAGGTCGTCATGTGGTTCCCGACAACCAGCAAGATCTATGCGATGGTCGGGTTGAAGCCGGATGTCCTGGGACAAGGCCTCCATATCGCCGACCCGAAGCCGACCAAGGAAATCGACGGCAACGACGAGGTGCTGGTCGTCAGCGGCGCCATCAAGAACACCTCCGGCAACCGGCAGACGGTACCGCTCCTGCGCGGCGCGTTGCTGGACAAGGACGGCAAGGAACTGCACATCTGGACCTTTACGGCGCAGCAGGCGTCGGTCGAGCCGGGGGAGCAGGTGACCTACCAGACGCAGTTCAAGAACCCGCCGGCGGCGGCCGAGAAACTCGACATTACCTTCACGCGGTCGGGCGACGCGCAGGCTGCCGGACGCGAAGCCGCGATGCCGGACAAAAAGTGACCGGCATCCGTCGACGGCATCGCGCCTAGAACTGTTTCAGCAATCGATCGATGTAGTCGAGTTCGGGCTGCGGACGCGTCCGTTGTCCGGCGCGCCGGCGTAACTCGTCCCGGATGCGCCGGGCGTCCCGCAACCGGTCCTCGTCGGGAATTTCGACCTGCTCCGTATTCATACCGCGCCCGTCGTTGTCTTGCGTCCGGCCGAACGGATCACGCTGACGGTCCCGCGCCTCGGAGGTCGGGTTGCCTTCTCCCCGCTGCCCGCGCTGACCGAACTGCCGCATGAGCGCTTCGGTGGCGGCGCGTGCGCCCTGCTGAAGCTGGTCGATCGCGTCGGTCTGCGGCGGCACCGCGCGGCCGGCCTCGCCCTTGCCCAGCTGTTCGGTGGAACCACGCATCGATCGTTCGGCACGTCCGAGCGGGCGCGGTACCGAATCGGACATTTCGCCCAACTCGCGCATCAACTCGCCAAGGCGCTTGCGCAGCGCTTCCTGCGATTCGGATTCCTGCGACATCGGCGACTGCGATTGATTGGGCTGCCCCTCCGGAGGCCGCATGCCCGGCGGCAACCGATTCGGCGGCATCTGGAAGCGCCGGTTGCCCTGCGGCCGCATCTGACCGCGGCGTTGCGCCTCGCGGAAGGTCTTGTCCAAAAGTTTCTGCTGGTCCCGGATGATATTCTGCAGATCGTTCAGCATCTGCATCGCGCGCTGTTGCTTTTGACCCGGCCGGGCAAATCGCCGCGCCTTCAGGTTCTCCAACATATTCCGCAATTGCGACAGCATTTGCTTAGCCGCGTCCCGCTGACCGCTCTTCATCAACTCGCGAATCCGGTCCAGCATCTTCTTCAGATCGTTACGGTTCAGCGTGACGTTCTGATCGTTCGGCTGCGTCAATTCGTTCGGCTGGCGCGGCATGTCCTTCATCGACTCCGCCAGCGAATTAAGATACTCGTCCATCGCGCGTTCCAACTCGCGCAGCAATTTCTCGAGTTCCTTATCGTCCGCTCCATCGCGCAAGGCGTCCTGCAAAGCCTGTTGCGCCTCCCGCAGTGCCTGTTCGCTAAGCGATAGGGTGCCGTCTTCCAGGCGCAGCGCCGTATCCCACAACAGCTTCATCACACCCGCGACATGCTCCGCCGTGTCCTGATACCCGCGCTCCAACCGCCGCGACGCGGAGGTCAGCGCCATGAACACCACCACGTCGCCGTCGTACTGCTCATGCTCCCAGGCAAGGATCTCGAGATGGGCGGCGACCCGGTTCCGGTTCTTGTTCGGATAAACGGCAAGCTGACGGCGCTGCTTGATGATGGCCCGCGCCACCGGGTGGGTGAAAACACGCTCCGGCAACACGGACTGAACCACCGCGCTCTTGCCGACCTGACCCGCCGCGTCCCGTGCCATTAGCTGGATGTTGACCGGCAGACCGGCCCAGGGATGCGGCGTCAGATCGTGGTAGCTGGTCGATTTGATCTCGCGAGCCATGACGCCGGGCAAGGGCAACTCAAGCTCGATTGGCGGCAGGTCGGCCAAAGCCGATTTTTCCCCTTTCGCGTCGGATCGCGTGATCGACGCGGTCACCTGTTCGACGCCGTAGTCGTCCGTGGCCTCGAAATCCAAGCGCAACGCCTTGCGTTGGCTCTCGCTGGGCTTGCTGGAGAACGCAACCGTCGGGATGGTGTCGTCGGTGATCGCCACATCCCATCCCACCAGTTCCGCGCCGTCCTGCCGAACGACGACGCGGCCCGGCGCCGCCAGGTCGTATTCGATATGGAATCCGGCTTTATCGTCGCCCTCGAACGGCGTAGCGGCCTCGCCCATGGCGAGTTCCGGCATCGTCCGGCCGCCGGTCAGGCGAATCACCAGCTTACTGCCCTTCGGCACCGTGATGACCGTCCCCGGCGCTACCGATTTCGTCGTGTTCGCCTCTTCCGCCGTCCCTGTCTTTTCCACGGCTCCGGTCGCCGCGCCGGCCAGATTGCCCGACGCTAGGAAGACCGGCGGCTTCCGGGTGTAGTCCGGCGGCGTGATCCAGGCATCCAGCTTCACCGCCACCTTGCCGTCGCCCGCCAGTACATCGGGCGTCAAAGCCTGAAGAATACGGTCGCCGGCTTGGTTGCCGACCGCCAGGAACCCGGCAATCAGCGCGACGCCCAGCCCGATGCGGAATGCGAAGGGGTCACGCCGGATGAGCTGCGGCCGCGGCCATCCGATGCGCAGGCGCGCGACCGCCGCCTTCATGCGCTCCTGATGCAGCCGCCATAAATCGCGCGAGGCCGAATCGGCGAACCCGGTCGCCAGATTGTCCTCCAACGTCTCCAGCGGACGGTGGTCCAGGTCGTTGACTTGTTCGATATGACGGAGCGATTCGTCGCGATCCGGAACACGCAACGCGCGCATGCCGTGCCAGAGGCACCCGGCAATGCCGGCGCCGAAGGCCAGCAGCAGCAGGCTATGCAGCCATCCCGGCAACGCCTGCGGCAGCCCGATGAGCGCCAACACGACAAACAAGCCGGCAAGAGCCAACCCCGGCCAGAGCGCCGGCCACAGCCGCTCCCAAAGGAGAACGGCGCGGGAAAGTGAAATCCGCCAGCGCGGCAGGACCGCGGCAAGGGCCGATTCGCTTCGTTTTCTGGGCGTTCGGCTCTTAGGGCGCATCATCCCATACTCCGCCGTCTGAGGGGATCGTCCTGCTGCCAGTCCGCGAAACTGTCCAGCGCAAGCAATTCTTCGTAGCTCTGGCGCGCGCGAATCACCGAATAATCGCTTCCGTTCACCATAATCTCCGGTACCAAGGGCCGCGAGTTATAGGTCGACGCCATAACAGCACCGTAAGCCCCCGCGGAAGCGAATGCCAGTAAATCTCCGGTGACAACGGGTGGCAGGGGGTATCCCCGTACGAAGGTGTCGCCGGTCTCGCAGACCGGCCCGACCACGTCGGCGGGATCGAAGACATCGTTGGACGCCACATGCGCCACCGGAATCAGCTCGTGATGCGCCTCGTAAAGGGTCGGGCGGATCAAATCGTTCATCGCCGCGTCGAGCACGACGAAGCGGCGGCTGTTGCCAAGCTTCACGAACAGCACGCGCGAGACCAGCAAGCCCGCATTGCCGACCAGCATGCGGCCGGGCTCGAACGCCAGTTGACAGCCGAGATCGCCGACCGTGTCGCGCACCATCGCCGCATAGTCCGCCGGCAGGGGCGGTTCTTCGTCGCGATACGGGATGCCGAGACCGCCGCCGAGATCGAGCCGGCTAATCGTGTGTCCCTGATCGCGCAGCGTATGCACCAATTCCGCGACCCGGGTAAACGCCATGCGGAAGGGCTCCAGGTCGGTCAACTGGGAGCCGATGTGGACCGCCACCGACACCGGGTTGATGCCCGGCAAATCGGCCGCCCGCCGGTAGGTTTCGACCGCGTCCTTGATGTCGATGCCGAACTTGTCCTCCTGCCGGCCGGTCGAAATCTTGTCGTGGGTCTTCGCGTCCACATCCGGGTTGACCCGGATCGCGATGTCCATCGTGGCGTTTCGGGCGTCGGCAACCTCGGACAGCGCGTCGAGTTCGGGCTGCGACTCCACGTTGATCTGATGGATGCCGCGCTCCACGGCGCCAGCGAGTTCTTCCTGCGACTTGCCGACACCGGAGAAAATGATGCCGTCCGCGGGCACGCCTGCCGCCAGCGCCCGGCGCAATTCGCCCTCGGACACCACGTCCGCGCCCGCGCCCAGATCCGCCAAGGTCTTGATCACCGCCAGGTTCGAGTTCGCCTTGACCGCATAGAAAATCTTCGCGTCCAGGCCGGACAACGCGTCGGCCAGGACTTGATAATGCCGCGTCAGCGTCGCCGTCGAATAGCAATAGAAGGGCGTCCCCTCCGCCTCGGCGATCCGGGTGATCGGCACGTCTTCCGCGTGCAGGGCGCCGTTGCGATACTGAAAATGGTTCATCGCGGCGCCGGATAGGTTCGCGGGTATTCGCTCTTGCCCGGCGCTTCCGGCGGCCCCTTCTTGCCACACGCGGCCATGCCGGCAGCCAGTGCCAGAACAAAAAACACCCTTAGAATCAATCGCATCACAAGAATCGCTCCCGTGCGGCCTTTGCGGCTTCGCGCACGCGCTCCGGCGCGGTCCCGCCGAAACTCTTCCGGCTCTGCACCGCCGCCGCATTGCTCAATACCGAGTATATATCCTGGGTGATCCCGGATTCCACCTGTTGCATGTCCGCAAGCGGCAAATCGGCCAGGCCGCAGCCTTGTTTTTCCGCCAGCGCGACGATCTGACCCGTCACGTGATGGGCCCGCCGGAAGGGCATGTCGAGCACGCGGACCAGCCAATCCGCCAGATCGGTCGCCGTCGGGAACCCGTCCACCAGCGCGCGTTCCATCGCCTCCGGATCCGCCTCCATGTCGCCGACCATGCCGGCCATCGCCGCGATGGCGAGCGACAGGCTTTCCGCCGCGTCGAAGGCCGGTTCCTTGTCTTCCTGCATGTCCTTGCCGTAGGCCAGCGGCAGGCCCTTCATCACGATCATCAGGCCGGTCATCGCACCGACGATCCGGCCGGCCTTGGCGCGCGCCAGTTCGGCCGCGTCCGGGTTGCGCTTCTGCGGCATGATCGACGAGCCGGTGGTATAGGCGTCCGACAGCCGGATGAAGCCGTATTGCGGCGTGCACCACAGGACGATCTCCTCGGCGAGGCGCGAGATATGGACCGCCGAAATCGACAGCGCCGCCAGGAATTCCAGCGTGAAGTCGCGCGCCGACACGGCGTCCATGGAATTCTCCATCGGCCCGTCGAAGCCGAGCGCCGCCGCTGTCGCATGCCGGTCGATGTCGAAGGACGTGCCGGCAAGCGCCGCCGCGCCCAGCGGGCTTTCGTTGACCCGTGCGCGGCAGTCCCGCAGCCGCCCACGGTCACGCCCGACCATCGCCACATAGGCCAGCAGGTGATGGCCAAAGGTCACGGGCTGCGCCGGCTGCAGATGGGTGAAACCCGGCATGACGGTATCCGCATGCGCCTCGGCCTTTTCGATCAACGCCGCCTGCAGCGCCTGAAGCTGCTCGTCCAGCCCATCGATCGCATCGCGCACCCACAGGCGGAAATCGGTCGCCACCTGGTCGTTACGGCTGCGCGCGGTATGCAGCCGCCCGGCGGCATCGCCGATCAATTCTGCGAGACGGGCCTCGATATTCAGGTGGATATCTTCCAGCGCCGTCTTAAATTCAAACGTACCGGCCTCGATCTCTTTCAGGATACGGTCGAGCCCGTCCTGGATCGCGGCGCCGTCCTCGGCGCTGATCAGGCCCTGATCGGCCAGCATTTGGCAATGCGCCTTGGACCCCGCGATGTCCTGGGCGTAGAGCCGCCGGTCGAAACCGATGGAGGCGTTGATTTGTTCCATGATGGCCGAAGGGCCCGACGCGTAGCGGCCGCCCCACATGCTGTTGCTGCTCATGGCGCACCATTTATCGTAGGCACGATGAAACCCGTTGAATTCATATCAAAACTTCTCTTGGCCATCATTCTGTTCGCCGCGGCGGCGTCCGGCCCGGCGCTCGCCGGGCCGCCGCTGAACGGCTGGATGGAGCAATTTACTCCCAACGATACGCCCAAACCAGTGCCGCAAACGGGCTTCTTCGACGGCGCGGAAAAGCCGCAAACGCTGGCCGGCTTCAAGGGCCGCGTCATCCTGGTGAATTTCTGGGCGACCTGGTGCGCGCCCTGCGTCCGCGAACTGCCCTCGCTCGACCGGCTGCAGGCCGACATGGGCGGCAAGGACTTCGCCGTGGTCGCGGTCAGCATCGACCGGGGCGGCGTGAAGACGGCCGAGCCCTTCCTGCGGAAGAAGCTCGGCCTCGACAAACTCGGGCTCTATATCGACAAGCGCATGGAACTGGCCCGCGCCCTCGGCGTGAAGGGCATGCCGGCGAGTTTCCTGATCGACCGCAGCGGCAATATCCGCGGCTCGCTCACCGGCATCGCCGAATGGGACGACAAGGACGCCAAGGCCCTGATCCGCTATTACATGAAAGAGGGCGACTAGCGCGTCGGGACCGGCGTTTCCCCGCCGTAGTCGTAGAAGCCGCGGCCCGCCTTGCGGCCGAGCCAGCCCGCCTCGACATATTTCACCAGCAGCGGGCAGGGCCGGTACTTCGAATCCGCCAGGCCGTCATACAGCACCTGCATGATCGACAGGCAGGTGTCGAGACCGATGAAGTCGGCCAGTTCCAGCGGCCCCATCGGGTGGTTAGCGCCAAGGCGCATCGCCTTGTCGATCGCCTCGACGCCGCCAACGCCTTCATACAGCGTGTAGACCGCCTCGTTGATCATCGGCAGCAGGATGCGGTTGACGATGAAGGCCGGGAAATCCTCCGCCACCGCCACGTCCTTGCCGAGCGTTTCGGCCAGCGTCTTGATCGCCTTGAAGGTTTCCTCGTCAGTCGCCAGCCCGCGAATCAGCTCGACCAGTTTCATCACCGGCACCGGCAGCATGAAATGCATGCCGATGAACCGTTCCGGCCGGTCGGTCGACGCGGCGAGCCGCGTGATCGAAATCGACGAGGTGTTGCTCGCCAACAGGGCGTCATCCTTGAGATGCGGGATGAGCTGCTCGAAGACCTTGCGCTTAATCTCTTCGTTTTCGGTCGCCGCCTCGATGACGAAATCGCAGCCGCCGAACAACGCGTAGTCGACGCCGGTCTCGATTCGGCCGAGCGCCGCCGCCTTGTCGTCCTCGCTCAACAGCGAGCGTTTGACCTGGCGGTCCAAGTTCTTGTTGATGGTCGCGAGCGCCGCGTCGAGCTGGTCCTGCGACAGGTCGACGAGCTTCACGTCGAATCCGGATGCGGCGCAGACATGGGCAATGCC
This sequence comes from Alphaproteobacteria bacterium, assembly GCA_965228425.1. Lineage (GTDB taxonomy): Bacteria > Pseudomonadota > Alphaproteobacteria > UBA8366 > UBA8366 > JAJFJD01. Next base: position 5,250,006 of record OZ245815.1, read on the forward strand.
ATTGCCCATCTGCCCGGCGCCGATCACGCCGATGGTCTTAATCATAGCCCTACTCCCAACGTGCTTTTGCGGCGGGACGCCTACAGCACTTTATCGAGTTCTTCCTCCAGTTCGGGCACGATCGTGAAAAGGTCCCCCACGATACCGTAATCCGCGACCTGGAAGATGGGCGCTTCCTCATCCTTGTTTATCGCGACGATGACTTTGCTGTCCTTCATACCGGCCAGATGCTGAATAGCACCCGAAATGCCGACCGCGATATAGAGTTCCGGCGCTACGATTTTGCCGGTTTGACCAACCTGATAATCGTTCGGCACGAAGCCCGCGTCGACCGCCGCCCGCGATGCCCCGACCGCGGCGCCGATCTTGTCGGCGACCTTTTCGAGCATGGCGAAATTCTCGCCGTTCTGCATGCCGCGGCCGCCGGAAATCACCACCCGCGCCGCCGTCAATTCGGGCCGCTCGGACTTGGAAATTTCCGAGCCGACGTAGCTGGTAAGACCCGCATCGCCGGCCGCGTCAACCGCCTCGACGGCCGCGGAGCCGCCCGCATCGGCCGCCGCGTCGAACCCGGTGGTCCGCACGGTGATGACCTTGACCGCGTCCGACGACTGGACCGTTGCGATCGCGTTGCCCGCATAGATCGGCCGCTCGAAGGTATCGTCGGCCTCGACGGCGGTGATGTCGGAAATCTGCTGCACGTCGAGCATGGCGGCGACGCGCGGCATCAGGTTCTTGCCGAAGGTATCCGCCGGCGCCAGCACGTGCGAATAGTCACCCGCCAGCTTTACGATCAATGGCGCCAGATTTTCGGCGATCGCATTGGCGTATTCCGCGCTCTGTACGACCAGCACCTTGGCGACGCCATCGACTTTGGAGGCGGCCTCGGCGACGCCATCGCAATTCTCGCCGGCGACCAGCACATGGACATCGCCGGAAATCGCGTTCGCGGCAGCGACGGTGTTGAGCGTCGCGCCCTTCAGTTCCGAATTATCGTGTTCGGCAACGACCAGACTCGTCATGTTCCGATCACCTTCGCTTCGTTCATCAATTTATCGACCAGTTCGGCGACCGTCTCGACCTTCACGCCCGCTTCGCGCTTGGGCGGGTCGACGACCTTGAGCGTCGCCAGCCGGGGGCTGATATCGACACCCACCTCGTCCGGGGTCAGCGTGTCGATCGGCTTCTTCTTCGCCTTCATGATGTTCGGCAGCGAGGCGTAGCGCGGCTCGTTGAGGCGCAGATCGACGGTGACGACCGCCGGCAACGAAATCTTCAGGGTTTCCAGCCCGCCGTCGATTTCCCGCGTGACCTGCGCGCCGCCGTCGCCGAGTTCGATCTCGGAGGCGAAGGTCGCCTGGCTCCACCCCAGCAGGGCGGCCAGCATCTGACCGGTCTGGTTCGAGTCATCGTCGATCGCCTGCTTGCCCGCGATCACCAGATCGGGGCTTTCGCGTTCGACCAGGACCTTGAGGATTTTGGCGACCGCCAGCGGCTCGACCGCCTCATCGGTCTGCACCAGGATGCCGCGGTCGGCGCCCATAGCCAGGGCCGTGCGGATCGTTTCCTGGGACTGTTGCGACCCGATCGATACCGCGATCACTTCGCTTGCGGTGCCCGCTTCCTTCATACGGACCGCTTCCTCGACGGAAATTTCGTCGAACGGGTTCATCGACATCTTAACGTTGGCGGTTTCCACGCCGGTCTGGTCCGCCTTGACGCGGATTTTCACGTTGTAGTCGATAACGCGTTTGACGGGGACGAGAACCTTCATCGCGCTCACTTCTCCCCTAGGCTTTTCGGAACTGGATTGAACCTGGATTTAGATTGACCTTACGTGCGGCCCCGGCACGCTGCAGTGCAACATCGCAGTGCACAAAGGCTCGCTTTCGCGCGGAAACATAGGCGTAAGCGTCCGTCAGGTCAAACCGGACCCTGCCGTGCGCCGATGTCTTGGTACCCGACCACCCGGTTCCGCAGAGCATGGGTCCGGCTGACCTCGCCGAGGGGCGCCAAATCCCAATCCCACTGGGTTCCCCCCTCAGGCAATTCAGCGCCGTAGAGCGCATCATGACGCTGTACCACCGCGCCGTCCTTATCGAGGGCCATGCGCTCCATCTCGGTGATCAGGCAGACGACCGCGTCGAACCGCTGCAGGTAGGCCAGATGCGCGTCGATCACCGCGCGGCAGAAATCTTCGAGCGGATCGCCGTCCAGCCGGGTCCGGCGCTGCAGTGCAGCAGCCGGAAAGATCGAGAGCTGCCCCAACAGATTCGCCGAAACGACGAGATCGACCTCCGGCCGGTCCAGAAACACCGTTGGTTCGGGCACCGGATCGCCCTGCCAGCCGGACGACACCCGGAAATCAAAATCGGCCGCCATGCCGGTCACGTCCTCTTCCAGCAAGGTCACATTGGCGAATTCCGCCGCTTTTTGCCGGGCGGCGCGTAGATGGACCACGTCGACCAGCACCACATGCTCGAACTGCCGCGACAGGTCGGCCAAGGGAATGTCGAGCAGTAGCCCGGATCCGAGAATCAGCGCCGAATTGCGCCGGCCGCATCGGTCGATGGCCGCGCGGATGACCGCTTGCGACTGCTCCAGATGCGGCGTCCAGGCGCCCACCAGGCGCTTTTGCCGCGCGCCGATGGCGATCGCTTCCTTCAGGTAGCCCAGTTTACGCGCATATTTCGGGCAGGATGTGGTGAGATATTCGAGAAGTTCGAGGATCACCGCGGGATCACGGGCTTAGCGATTCGCGCCCGGCACCCAGAGGACATCGTCCGCGCCGCCGTTGTTGGCGTCCCGCGCCATGACGAAGAGCAGGTCCGACAGCCGGTTCAGGTAGACGATCGCGGCCGGGTTGACCTTCTCCGCGCCGCTCAACTCCGTCACCAGGCGTTCCGCCCGCCGCGCCACCGTGCGCGCGTGATGCAGATGCGCCGCCACCATCGTGCCGCCCGGCAGGATGAAACTGGTCAGCGCGTCCAGCCGCTCGTTGATGGCGTCGATCTCGGTTTCCAGACGCGCCGCCTGCTCGGCGGTGATCCGCAGCGCGCCGTCGCCTTTGCGGCCGTCTTCCGGCGTGCAAAGATCCGCGCCCACGTCGAACAAGTCGTTCTGCACCCGCGACAGGATAGCGTCCGCGCGCTGCAAGGCGTCGGAGGGATCGGCCCGCGCGATTTCCGCGCGCGCGATACCGAGCACGGCGTTCGCTTCGTCGACCGTGCCGTAGGCGGCCACGCGCAGGTCGTGCTTCGCGACCCGGCTGCCGTCGCCCAGGGATGTCTCGCCCGTGTCGCCGCCGCCGGTGTAAATCCGCGTAAGCTGAACCATCAGGTCTTACCCAGCACGACCATCAGAATAGCGAACAGCAGCAGCGCCACCGCCTGGCAGACGATCCGGGCACGCATCAGCTTGTTCGAGTAGCGGCGATTGAACTCACCGCCGCGCGCCATGCCGAACACGCCCACCATCAGCACGCCGAGCGTGGCGATCATGGCGATCACCAGAAGAACTACGATGAATCCAGTCATGGCTAAGGATATAGAACCTTTTGCCGCCGCTGCACAGGGTCAACGCGGATGGATTGTCCCTCCGCATGCTTCGACAGGCTCAGCATGAGGGGACATCCCAATCGGTGTCATCCCGTGAAAACGGGGATCCATGGGCACCGTCGTTTGGATTCCCGCTTTCGCGGGAAGGACGGGCGATTGGGATTGATACAGCCTCGTCCTGAGCCGGTCGAAGGACGACGGGTCGGCGCCCTTACGGGTCGCGTCGCGCCAGCGCGAGGCCCAGGCCGGTGCCGATCAGCAATGTACCGGTGATGCCGTTGCGAATCCGCGTCCGGCGCGCGTCCAACAAGCGCCCGCGCAGCCGCCCCGCCAGCAGCGCGTAGCCGCTGTCGATGACGACGGCGATCGCCACAAAGGCCACGCTCATCGCCGCGAGTTGGGGTCCGACCGGCAAGGCCGTATCCAGGAACTGCGGGAAGAAGGCGATATAGAACAGAATCGTCTTGGGGTTGGTGATGGCGACGATCAGGCCTTGCAGAAAGACGCCGCGCGCCCGCGGCGCGGGCAGTGAGTCCGGGGCCGCGGCCGACTGCAGCGCCGCCCGCCAATGCCGCACCCCGAGATAGACGAGATACGCGACACCGGCCCAGCGCACCCACTCGAAGATATCTGCGACCAAAGTCAGCATGGTCGACAGACCGAGCGCCCCCGCGACCACCAACAGAGCGTTGCCGAAGCTCGACCCGGCGACCGTGGCGAGACCGGTGCGCGCCCCGTGGCCCAGGCTGTTGGCGATGACCAGGGTCACGATCGGCCCCGGCATCAGGATGAGCGCAACCGTCGCGACGAGATAGGCCGCAAACAGATCGCCGTTCAGAATCTCCATGCCCTTGCGCCCTTAGTTCCGGTTGCCCAGCAGTCCCCGAACGATCACATTCGCCTGAATCTCGGCCGTGCCTTCGAAGATGTTCAAAATCCGCGCATCGCAGAGGACGCGGGAAATCGGGTATTCCTCGGCATAGCCGTTGCCGCCGTGAATCTGCACCGCATTATCCGCATTCGACCAGGCCGTGCGGGCCGCCAGCAGCTTGGCCATGCCGGCCTCCACGTCGCAGCGCCGGTCCGAGTCCTTCTGCCGCGCAGCAAAATAGCTGAGTTGGCGCGAGATCATCGTCTCCACCGCCATCCAGGCGATCTTGCCTGAAATGCGCGGGAACTCGGCGAGCGGCTTGCGGAACTGAATGCGCTCCTTGGCATAGGTCAGCGCCAGTTCGAGCGCGTTCTGCGCGACCCCGACCGCGCGGGCGGCGGTCTGGATGCGCGCGGACTCGAAGGTCGCCATGAGCTGCTTGAACCCGTCGCCCTCGGCCTCGCCCAGCAGGTTCTCCGCCGCGACGGCGAAACCGTCGAAGCCGATCTCGTATTCTTTCATGCCGCGATAGCCGAGGACACGGATTTCGCCGCCGGACATGCCGTCGGCCGGGAAGGGATCGGCGTCGGTGCCGCGCGGTTTCTCCGCCAGGAACATCGACAGGCCACGATAGCCCGGCTCGTCCGGGTTGGTGCGCGCCAACAGGGTCATTAGGTCGCTCCGCGCGCCATGGGTGATCCAAGTCTTGTTGCCGTGGATACGATAGACGTCGCCGGCGCGCTCGGCCCGGGTGCGCAAACTGCCCAGGTCCGATCCGGTGTTCGGTTCGGTGAACACCGCCGTCGGCAGAATTTCGCCCGACGCGATGCGCGGCAGCCATTTCTGTTTCTGCGCCTCGGTCCCGCCGAGACGGATCAATTCGGCGGCGATTTCCGATCGGGTGCCGAGCGATCCGACGCCGATATAGCCGCGGCTCAACTCCTCGGTCACCACGCACATCGCCATCTTGCCGAGGCCGAGCCCGCCGAATTCCTCGGGCACGGTCAGGCCGAATACGCCGAGTTCGGACAGTTCCTCAACCAACGGCAACGGGATCAACTCGTCCTGCACGTGCCATTCGTGGCAATGCGGCGCGATTTTCTCGTCGGCGAAACGGTTGAACTGGTCCTGCATCAGGCTCAGCGTCTCGTCGTCGAGGGCCGGGTCGGCAAAACCTTCCTCCGCGATCAGTTGGCAGAGCCGGTGCCGTGCCGCCGGCGTGTTGCCGGATTGCGCCAGCCGCCCGACCGCGGTCGTCAGGAAGGACGCGACCGCATCGGCAGGCACATTCAAATCGACGAGCCGAAACACCTCGCCCTGGCTCATCGAAATGCCACCGATAATTTGCCGGGAATACTCACCGAAGGCCGCCTGCAGCATCAGGGCCTCGCGTTCGCCGAATTTGCCGGCATCGTTCGTGCGCATCGCCCAATCGAGTATCTGACGCAGCGCTTCGACATAGGTCGACAACCAGGCATAGCCATGCGCGACGAACTGATCCGTCTCCAGCAACGCGCCGTCGACACGGCCCTCCGGCGCGACGCGGCCAATCATCGCCCGCTGCGCCCGGCCCAGCAGCGAATCGGCGGCGGCCAGCGCTTCCTGGCACGACGGAAGCAGGTTATCCAACAGCGGCGTTTCGTCCACCGCGGTCGCGGGTTCTGACATTTTTTTCTCCTTGGCCCCGGAATGCCTTCACAAAAGTATGCCTTCACAAGCTTGTGTGCGTGGCCCGGATCGTTGGTTCTTGCAGAAGGCCCTCAAGCACCCGATCCTTATGAAACCTAAGCATGTCCTGTCAAAAGGAAAGTCGGATGATGCATCGCTCCACACGCCGTCCCGTGAGCCGCCGCGCCGTTACCCGACGATGGGCGCTCGCCGGCGCCGCCGGCACGCTCTTGCTGCCGCGCACGGCGCTCCATGCCGCCCGATCCGTCGCCACGCCGAACCAGACCGAAGGCCCGTTCTACCCCACTGGCGCCGCGCTGCCGGCCGACCGCGATGCCGACCTGTTGACGCTTCGCGGCCGCCCGGGACGTCCGGAGGGAGACACGATCTACGTGAAGGGCCGGGTGCTGACGGTCGACGGCAAGCCCGTCCCCGGCGCCGACGTGCAGATTTGGCAGGCCAACGCCAAAGGCGTCTACAATCATCCGCGCGACGGCAACGACCCGACGTTCCAAGGTTTCGGGACGGTCGTGACCGATGCCGCCGGCCGGTACCGTTTCCGCACCCTGCGGCCGGCGGGGTATGGGTCGATCTTCTTCCGCCGGCCGCCGCATATCCATTTCAAGGTGCTGATCCGAAACGAACCAGTCCTGACGACACAGATGTATTTCGCGGACGGCGACGGGAATGATCGCGACAGCATCCTGAACGGCGTGGACGATGCCGCGGCGCGGGCGTCCTTGATCGTGCCGTTCAGGCCGTCCCCCGATATCGAACCGGAAAGCCGGTCGGGCACCTTCAATATCGTCATCGCCACGCCTGCATAGGCAGGCAACTGCCGGATTTTGAATGATGTCGGAAGGCCCGTTCACCGGGCCGGGCGGCTAGCGCCCCTTTGGGCGTCCGCGGGGTTTGCGGCCGGTGCGGCCCGTCGCTTCGCGCGGCGTGGCGTCCCGGGGGACGTTGAACGGCAGGACGTTATCTTCCCGCTGAACCGGCTGTTCCGCGTTCACGGCGATCCATTCCGCCAACAGTTCGGCGACCGCCTCTTCACGCTCCTCGATCGGCGTAAAGGCGGAGGAGCCGCTGTGCTGCATCCGTGCCGAACAGGCCGGACGACGCTGATAAATCCAAAGATTAAACACCGGATACCTCTGTCGCCATGCTTTCCTCCCGTTCGATCACTGTAAATCGTGTCCGCTGACGGTCAAGCATGAAACAGGATGACCCATAATCCGATCGATCGGCATCGTACTTTTGGGCAGCCATACCCCCGCTATTCGTGTTAGTGCATTGGGGATATCCCGCCGGCCCGGTCCCGGGCTCCGGCTCCCCAGTTAAAATTCAGGGATTACAGCAGCTTGCAAGTTATCGTCGATATTATCTTGCCCGTCTTCGGCGTCATGCTGATCGGCTACGGGGCGGCGCAGCTGGGATTCTTCGGAAAATCGGCGAGCGACGGGCTTTCGGCTTTCGTGTTCAATTTTGCCATTCCCGTCCTCCTGTTCCGGAGCCTCGCGACCACCGAACTGCCCCCGGTGTTGCCGTGGGGTCACTTGCTGTCCTTCTATCTCGGCGCCGCCCTCGTCGCGGTACTCGGCATGGCGGTCGGCCGGGTCGTCCGCAAGCGCGCGCTCGACGGTCAGGGCATAGTCGGGCTGACCGCCGGATACGGCAACACGGTGATGATCGGCGTGCCGCTCGTCCTGACCGCTTTCGGCGACGCGGCGACATTGCCGCTATTCCTGATCATCGCCTTCCACAGCGCGGTGCTGATCACCAGCGGCACGATCATCGTCGAACTCGCCCAGGGTAGCCGGGCCGGCCTCCGCCGACTGCCGGTGACCCTGTTCAAGGCCTTCGCGACCAACCCGATCATCGTGGGGCTGATGGCCGGTTTGGCCGTCGCCGCCCTGTCCCTGCCGCTCCCGAAACCGGTGGATGACATCACCCGGCTGCTGGGCACGGCGGCGGCGCCCTGCGCCCTGTTCGCGATGGGCGCGGCGCTGCCGCAATACCGCATTGCCGGCAACGTGCTGGAATCGTCGCTGGTGACAATGCTCAAGTTGGCGGTGCATCCACTGCTGGTTTGGCTGCTTGCCACCTATGTCTTCACCGTCGATCCCCTGCACAAGCAGGTCGCGGTGATCCTGGCGGCAACCCCGGTCGGCGCGAACGCCTATCTGCTCGCCGCGCGCTACGACGTAGGCACCGCAACCACCACGACATCGGTCTTCCTTACCACCGGCGCATCGCTGATCACCCTGTCGATCGTGCTTTTGCTGGTCCTCGCACGGTAACCAGTTACAGCAGAAGCAATTTTGGCGACGCCGACATGGACTCGGGCCGATGGATCGGCGACGATGCGGGCGATGGATGACCTGCTCGTGCAGTCCGGATTAGCCCCCTTCGCCGCGGCGGCGCTCGGCGCGGGCATCCTCCGGCTGGCCGGCGGGTCGGCCCGCGGCCCCCTGATTGCGGCCGGCGGCATCGGCATCGGCTTTTTGGTCGGTTTCGTCCTGATCCTCGGGGCGCCGGAACGGTGGCCGCAGTCCTCCAGCGAAAAACTGTTCGCGATCGCAGCAGTTGCAACCGTACTGGGCCTCGCGCTCGACCTCTCCCGCGAAGCGCCGCCGGTGACCCGCCTGATTGCCGCCCTCTCGCCCGCCGCTGCGCTGACCTGGATGGGTTGGCCGCGCATCGCCGGGCAGGACGGGATCGATATCGCGACACTCGCCGCAATCGCTCTCGGCGGCGGCTTCGTCCTGAGCCGCCTCCACGCCGCCGGGCCGCCGGCCACCGAGTCCGGCGTCAAACTCATGATCGCCTGTATCGCCTTGGCGCTGGTGTCGATCTTCGGCGCATCGGCCTCGTTGGGCCAGCTCGCCGGCGCACTGGCGGCGGCCACGGCCGGATTTCTGGTGTGGAATTGGCCGGTTGCGCGTTTCCCCGCCGGCGCGGCCGTGGTGTTGGGCGGCGGCCTGACCTTCCTCGCCTTGACCGGCATCGTCGCCGTGTTCACCGATGCCCCGAAACCGGCGCTCGCGATGCTGCTGCCGATCTTCTTCGCCGACCTTGCGCTGTCGCGCGTTCCCAGGGCCCAACACGGCATGAAGCAGGCGATCCGGCCGATCCTGCTCGCCGCCGTGGCGCTGATCCCGGCGCTGGCCGCCGTCGGCCTCGCCAGCCTGCTCGGCGGCGGCAGCGGATATTGATGCAAATGGCGCTTGATTTCGGCGTTCCCTGATACCACCCTTATTACAACCGTCCGGAATGCCACGGGCTTATGGGGCATTCGGCGGTTGAACGACGTTTCGTCGACGTTTCGTCTCCCCGTGCGGCCGATTCAAGGCCTTGGGCCGCACCGAATGGGATAGGAGGCGATTATGAATGACCAGACAAAACAAAGCGTTATCTGGACAGCGGGTATCGTCGGAATCCTGGCGATCGCGTTGATCCTTGCCTATGTCTTCGGATGGATCCCGGCCCCGGCAGGCGGCTAGGGAACGCATCCGAAAGGCACCACTTGGACGAGGCGCCGTCGCCGGCGCCTCGCTTTTTGCCGGACATCGCCCTGAATCGGGTACCGCCATTGACCAATTGCCGACAAAAACCGGCGATGATATGGTCCCGCCATGTCGACACACCGTTGGAACAGCCATGGCACGCGAATTAGCGTCCCGGCCCCTACCAGGGACCGGGTTCGTTTTTCGTGCAGAAATGGTTTCTCCGACAAAGGTGTGTCGCATGTCTTCTTCAAATTCTGATTCCCGCAACGCTGCGGCCGAACCCGAACCGGTCGCCGCGTTTTCCGTCACCGCGCAGCCGTCGCCCGGCGTGATGCCGCGTGTCCTGGAGCTGTTCGCCAAGCGCGGCTTCGTCCCGACGCAGTGGCAGTCGACCGTCAACGGCGCGGAACTCGCCATCGACATCCGCATGCAGGGCATGGAGCAATCGCTGGCGGACTATATCGGCCGCTGCCTGCGGCAGATCCATCTGGTCGACCGGGTGCTGGTGGTCCACGACGCCACGGCATCGGTGGAATGCACGGCCGACAGCGCTTGATCGAACCGCACGCGGCGGCTATCCAGACGCGGTCATGGCATTCCTCGATCATATCCGCGCCATCAACAACTTCGACCCGGGCGCCTTTCGGCCGTTCGTCGTCGGTGACGGCCGGGCCGGCTATATCCGGCACGACTTCGCCGACACGCTGCGCCGTTGGCCGGACGTCTTCCAAGTGTCCGGCGACGCCGTCCGGCTCGATTCGCGGCTGGACAGCTTCGAGGCCCGGTCCGACGCCGTCGCCGGGCCGATCCGCACGCTGGCGGACGAAGGCGTCTTCACCGGATGGCGCGGCGAAATCTATCCGGTCAAGCCCGATTGGCACACGCCGCCGTCGATGCAGTTGGAACGGGCCGCCGCCCCCTCATTCGGCATCCGCGCCTTCGGCGTGCATCTCAACGGCTATGTCCGGAAGGCCGACGGCCTGCATATGTGGGTCGCCCGGCGGGCGCGCGACAAGGCGACCTTCCCCGGCCAACTCGACAACATGGTGGCGGGGGGCCAGCCCATCGGCATCAGCCTGCACGACAACATGGTCAAGGAATGCGGCGAGGAAGCCGGCGTCCCCGAAGACATCGCGCGGACTGCGATTTCCGTGGGGATGATCAGCTATACGCATCAGCCGCCAGAGGGCTGCAAACCCGATCAGATGTTCTGCTACGACCTGGAAGTCCCCGAAAGTTTCACGCCCACGCCGGTGGACGGCGAGGTCGAGTCCTTTCACCTCTGGCCGATCGAGAAGGTCGCCGGGATCGTCCGCGACAGCACCGAGTTCAAGTTCAACTGCAATCTGGTGGTGATCGACTTTCTGATCCGCCACGGCGTGCTGAACCCGGATACCGAGCCCGACTACACGGCCATCCTGCACGGGCTGCGCGGCGGCGGCATCTGATCCCCCGGCCGGCTACGCGTCCTTCATCTTCAGCGCGTCGATGAACGCGGACTGCGGGATTTCCACCTTACCGAACTGGCGCATCTTCTTCTTGCCCGCCTTCTGCTTCTCCAGCAGCTTGCGCTTGCGCGTGATGTCGCCGCCGTAGCATTTCGCGGTCACGTCCTTGCGCATCGCGCCGATGGTCTCGCGAGCGATCACCTTGCCGCCGATGGCGGCCTGGATCGGCACCTTGAAAAGCTGGCGCGGGATCAAGTCTTTCAAACGCTCGCAAATCTGGCGGCCGCGCGGCTCCGCGTTGGCGCGGTGGACGATCATCGACAGCGCGTCGACCGGCTCGCCGTTGACCAGGATCGATACCTTCACCAGATCGCCTTCCTGATAGCCGGTCAGCTCATAGTCGAAACTGGCGTAGCCGCGGCTGATCGACTTCAGCCGGTCGTAGAAGTCGAACACCACCTCGTTCAGCGGCAGATCGTAGATCGCCATCGCCCGCGCACCGACATAGGTCAACTCGTGCTGCACCCCGCGCCGTTCGGTGCAAAGGCTGAGCACCGCGCCGAGATATTCGTCCGGCACCATGATGGTCGCCCGGATCCAGGGTTCCTCGACCGTGTCGATCTTCACCACGTCGGGATAGTCCGCCGGGTTGTGCAGGTCGATCTCGGTCCCGTCGGTCATGTGGATGCGGTAGACGACCGACGGCGCCGTGGTGATCAGGTCGAGATCGAATTCCCGGCTCAACCGTTCCTGCACGATCTCCAGATGCAGCAGGCCGAGGCAGCCGCAGCGGAAGCCGAACCCGAGCGCCGCCGAACTTTCCGGTTCGTAATGCAGCGACGAATCGTTGAGCGCGAGTTTCGACAGGCTCTCGCGCAGATCCTCGTAATCCGCGTTGTCGACCGGAAACAGCCCGCAGAAAACCACCGGCACGGTCGGCTGGAACCCGGGCAGCGCTTCCGCCGCCTTTACCCGAACGCCGGTCAGCGTGTCGCCGACGCGGCAGTCCGACACCGACTTGATGCTGGCCGTGATGAAACCGATTTCGCCGGGACCCAGGCAGTCCGTCATCTCGCGCTTCGGGGTGAAGACGCCGACCCGGTCAATGTCATGCACCGCACCGGTCGACATCATCTCGATCTTCATGCCCTTGGTGATCTCGCCGTCAACCACGCGGACCAGCGTGACCACGCCGAGATAGGAATCATACCAACTGTCCACCAGCAGCGCCCGCAGCGGCGCGTCCCGGTCGCCCTTGGGCGGCGGCAACCGGGTGACCAGCGCCTCCAGCACGTCCTCGACGCCGTGACCGGTCTTCGCGGAAATCTCCAGCGCGTCGGTCGCGTCGATGCCGACCACGTCCTCGATCTGCTGGCGAATGCGGTCCGGTTCGGCGGACGGCAAATCCACCTTGTTGAGCAAAGGAATGATCTCGTGATCGTTGTCGATCGCGAGATATGTGTTGGCGAGCGTCTGCGCCTCGACCCCTTGCGACGCGTCGACGACGAGCAGCGACCCCTCGCAGGCCGAGAGCGAGCGGCTCACCTCGTAGGTGAAATCCACATGGCCCGGCGTGTCCATCAGGTTGAGCTGATAGGTCTCGCCGTCCTTGGCCGTGTAGTTCAGCCGGACGGTCTGCGCCTTGATCGTGATGCCGCGCTCGCGCTCGAGTTCCATGGAATCGAGCACCTGCTCCTGCATCTCGCGGTCGGTCAGCCCGCCGCAGACCTGGATAAGCCGGTCGGCCAGCGTGGACTTGCCGTGATCGATATGCGCAATGATCGAGAAATTGCGGATGTGGTCGAGGTCGCTCATCGCCGTTCCGGCACTCCTACGTCAGCGGTGAAACCCCAGCCAATGGGGCAACGATCCCAAGCTTTACGAATTTTTTCATCCCATTTACCCCTCGGGTGTGGGGTCGGCAGGAAGATACGGGCGACGCCGCCAAGACGCAATGCACCAAAGCCCACTAAAAGCAGAACGGTCGCATCCACGCCACTTTCTCATTTCAGATAGCGATTGCGCGTTGAACGAAACAAATCCGAGGCCTCATTCGGCATTGATGCAAGACAACGGTTAAGCCAACTTTAAATTGTGCAGTGTTATGCTGAAATCACGTGGATAGCAGGATCTGTAAAGAAAATCATCATGGCTAAGAAATGGTCCGAGAGGTTTTGGACGTAATCCAACGCCGGGTCCGTGAGTGCAAGCGTGGGTGAAAGTGGGCGGCAACCGTGACTTTGGCAATCTTCACCTAAAGAGAGTTCTCACGTGGTTTTTGGGAGATAAATCAAGTATGCCATCGCGTTTGAATTTGCGGCCAATCCTAGTACACGGAATTCTCTTCATGATTGCCGCTGTGGTCGCCGTCTTAGGCCTGTTGGTGAACATTGGCCAACTAACGCTGTTGGTACAGGCTTGCCTATGGTTCGTCTGGGGACAGCCGATGGTCGCGGCCGGTACTTTTTTCATCGGCGGTATATTTTACCGCCAACTCTTGTTTGTCCCTGTGGTACTGCTGGTGGCCTTCGTTGCAACTACGCACAGCGCTGAAGAGCGCCACTGGGCCGGCGGGGGAATCGCTGTGTTGGTGCAGTTAATCGGTGCGATGGCAGGAGCAATAGTGCTGTCTTACGCCGGGAACGCCATTAGACGCCTCATACAGCAGATGACACCGCGCACGTAGAATGGGAATTCGTCTGCACCCTAGACGATAACGCTCAAAATTCTACCAGCTTTTCCAGCGTCTCCAGCCGGTCGGCCTCGTGGTGCGGCTTGTCCCAGCGAATCCGATGGACGCGAGGGAAGCGCATGGCCAGTTTAGACTTATGCCGAGTCGAGCGATGCACCGAATCGAAGGCGATTTCCAGCACCAGGCCGGGCTCGACCGCGCGAACCGGGCCGTAGCGTTCGGTGCTGTGGCCGCGCACCCATTTGTCCAGTTCCGCAAGCTCGGCGTCGGTAAATCCGAAATACGCCTTGCCGACCGGCACCAGTTCGGGCTTGCCGTCATCGTCGGGCCGCCAGCAGCCGAAGGTGAAATCCGAATAGAAGGACGATCGCCGCCCATGTCCCCGCTGGGCGTACATGACGACGCAATCGGCCAGCATGGGATCGCGTTTCCATTTGAACCACGGCCCCTTAGGGCGGCCCGCGGTATACGGACTGTCGCCGCGCTTCAGCATAAGGCCTTCGATCCCGTTCGCGCGGGCGTCGTCGCGCAACGCCGACAGATCGCCCCAGGCTTGGAAGGGCACCATCGGCGACAAATCCATGCGATCGGGCGGTGCGCGCTGAATCCAATCGTCGAGCCGCACCCGCCGATCATCGAAGGGCAAGGCACGCAGATCCTCGTCGCCGTCGAACAGCATGTCGTAGAGCCGCACATGCGCCGGATGATCCGCCAGCATCTGCTTGGTCACGCGCTTCCGGTTGAGCCGCTGCTGCAGATGGTTGAAGGGCGCGACCTCGCCGTCGCGCAGCACCAGCAGTTCGCCGTCGACGACCGCGTCGAAATTCATCGCCTCGACGATATCGGGAAAGGCCGCGCTGATGTCGTCGCCGGTGCGGGAATAGACCCGCCGCTCGCCGCCGCCCGCAACCAGTTGCACGCGGATGCCGTCCCATTTCCATTCGGCCCGAAAATCGCCCGGGTCGAGGGTATCCAGTGCGCCGTCCTCCAACGGGTTTGCCAGCATCAGCGGCCGGAAGGCGATGCGGCGGTCGACCGGCGGCGCCCCGGCGCGCCCTTCCAGCCAGGCGAACAGCGGGACATAGGGCGGCTCGAGGCCGAACCAGATTTCCTCGATCTCTTCCAGCGTTACAGAATCGGCCAGCGGCGCGGGCGCCATTCGGGTCAGCGCGGTCTTTGCGAGCCGCGCCGAGACGCCAACACGCAGCCCGCCCATGATCAGCTTCAACAGGGCGTAGCGCCCGTCGGCATCGAGCGAATCGAGCCAGCCTTCGAGCAATCCCGGCACCTCGGACCGGCCGGCGGTCTGAAGCGCGGCCACCACGTCGCCGAGGCGCAAGGGCGTTTCCGCCGCCGTCCCGTCGTCCGGCCAGATCAGCGACACGGTTTCCGCCAGGTCACCGACATAATCGTAGGACAGACGGAACAGGACCGGGTCGACCCGCGCTTCGGTCAGCCCCCGCACCAGTGCCGGTTTGGCGTGGCGCTGGGACAGTCCGTCGGTCAGCGCCGCCAGCGCCCAGCCGCGGTCCGGGTCCGGCGTGCCGCGGAAATAGTCGGCAAGCAACCGCAGCTTGCCGTTGCGCGACGGCGTGTAGACCAGCCCGTCCAGCAAGGCGGCGAAGGCTTTCACGCGTCTTCCTCCTCCCGCCCGACCAGCGACAGGGCTTCCGCCTCGATGCCGTGCGACCGCGCATAATGCACCAGCGCGTCCTCGCGGCCATGGGTGACCCAGACGCGCGGCGCCTGCACGTCATGCAGCGTCGTGGTCAGTTCATCCCAATCCGCGTGATCGGACAGGATCAGCGGCAGCTCGACGCTGCGCTGCCGCGCCCGTTGGCGCACCCGCATCCAGCCCGACGCCATCGCCGTCACCGGGTTGGGAAAACCGCGCGACCAGCGGTCCCGCAGCGACGAGGGCGGGCACAGCACGATCTCGCCGGCGAACCCCTTCTTGCTCTCTCGCCCGACCGGCTGCAGCGGCCCAAGCGCGACGCCCTGCGCGGCATACAGATCGCAAAGCTCCGTCAACGCGCCATGCAGATGGATCGGCCGGTCGTACCCCGCGGCGCGCAGCAGCGCGATCACCCGCTGCGCCTTGCCGAGCGCATAGACGCCGACCAGATGCACCCGGTCGGGATTCCGCGCGAGCGAGCGCAGCAGTTTCTGGATTTCCTCCCCATCGGGCGGGTGACGGAACACGGGCAGCGCGAAGGTCGCCTCGGTCACGAACAGATCGCAGGGCACCGGCTCGAAGCGCTCGCAGGTCAGGTCGCGCCGCCGCTTGTAATCGCCCGAAATCACCACCCGCGTGCCCGCATGCTCGATCACCACCTGCGCGCTGCCCAGGATATGCCCGGCGGGCGCCAGCCGGACCGCCACGCCGCCGACCGACCGGGTCTCGCCGTATGGCGCTTCGTCATAGGTCTTCGCCGCGCCCGCGCCGAAGCGCGACCGCATGATCGCCGCCGTGCCCGGTGTGGTCAGCACCGCGTCATGCCCGGCCCGCGCATGATCCGCGTGGCCGTGGGTGATCACCGCGCGGTCCACAGGCCGGTGCGGATCGATATAGAAATCGCCCGCCGCGCAGTACAAACCCTGCGGCGTGACCCGCAGCCATGCCTCCGGCGAAGATTTTTCCGTCCGCGGCATTTGTTCCCTTTCCGTTCCAATCGAGTCCTTATATGCTTGAGCCACTCGCCGGTGGCAAGACCGGCGGATGAACCAGCAAAGCGCGCATCAAGCGGCAACGACAACAGGGACCCTCCGAGAAACCTATGCGCGCGAACGCTCCACTCAAGAAAAACATCCGCGACAAAAGCGAACCGGGCGGCCAACTCGCCATCGACCTGCCCGGCACCCTGCCGGATCGCTTTTCCGAGTGGTTCGCCTCGCGCGGCTGGCGGCCGCATCCGCATCAGCTTGCCTTGCTCGACGCGGCGTCGCGCGGCAAGACAACGCTGCTGATCGCGCCGACCGGCGGCGGCAAGACGCTGGCCGGGTTCCTGCCGTCGCTGGTCGAGATCGCCGAGGGCGGCGCGCGCGGCTTGCACACTCTTTACATTTCGCCGCTGAAGGCGCTGGCGGTCGACGTGCACCGCAACATGCAGATGCCGATCGAGGAGATGGACCTGCCGGTCACCGCCGACACACGCACCGGCGACACCTCGCAGCACCGCCGCAAACGCCAGCAAGAAACACCGCCCAACATCCTGCTGACAACGCCCGAGTCGCTGACCCTGTTGTTGAGCTACGCCGACGCGCCGCGGATGTTCCGCAATCTGCGCTGCGTCATCCTCGACGAGGTGCATGCGTTGGCCGGCAACAAGCGCGGCGATCAATTGGCGCTCTGCCTCACCCGGCTGCAGGCGCTGGCCCCCGCCTGCCGCCGCGTCGGCCTGTCCGCCACCGTCGCCTGGCCGGAAGCGCTGTGCCGCTGGGTGGCACCGGACGCCCAGGCGGACAGCGTGCATCTGATCGAAGGCGGCGGTGCCGTCGATTCGGAAGTCCGCATGCTGGTCACGCGCGAGAAGATGCCCTGGTCCGGCCATATGGCGGTGCATGCCCTGCCCGAGGTCTATGAGGAAATCCGCAAGGCGGGCACCACGCTGGTCTTCGTCAACACGCGGGCGCAGGCGGAGATCGTGTTCCAGGAACTGTGGCGGGTGAACGACGACAACCTGCCGATCGCCCTGCATCACGGCAGCCTGGCGCGCGAGCAGCGCCAGAAGGTCGAGGCGGCGATGGCCGAAGGGTCGCTGCGCGCGGTGGTCGCCACCTCGTCGCTTGATCTCGGCATCGACTGGGCGGCGATCGATCTGGTGGTGCAGGTCGGTGCGCCGAAGGGCGTGAGCCGATTGATCCAGCGCATCGGCCGCGCCGGGCACCGCCTGGACACGCCGAGCCGCGCGGTGCTGGTGCCCGCCAACCGGTTCGAGGTGCTGGAATGCCGCGCCGCGATGGACGCGATCCGCGAGGCGACGCTCGACGGCGACCCGCCGCAGCCGGGCGGGTTCGACGTGCTGGCGCAGCATGTCATGGCGATGGCCTGTTCCGCGCCCTTCCATCCGGACGACCTGTATGCGGAGATCACCCGAGCCGCCCCCTATGCCGATATCACGCGGGCGGAGTTCGACGATGTCGTCGCCTTCGTCGACCACGGCGGCTATGCGCTGCGCAGCTACGAGCGCTGGCGGCGGCTCGAATCCCTGCCCGATGGAACCTACCGCGCGGCCTCGCCCGCGATGGTGCGGCGGCTGCGGATGAATCTCGGCACCATCGTCGAAGCCAACACGCTGAAGGTGCGGATCAAGCGCGGCCCCTTCCTCGGCGAGGTCGAGGAATATTTCGCGCTCGGCCTGGAGATCGGCGACACCTTCATCTTCTCGGGCCAGATGCTGCGCTTCGAGGGCATCCGCGAGATGACGGTGGAGGCGAGCCGCGCGCCGGGCGACGCGCCGAAGGTCCCCGCCTATGTCGGCGGCCGGTTGCCGCTGACCACGCATCTGGCCGACCGGGTGCGCGCGATCCTGGCCCGCCCCGCCGCCTGGGGGGCGCTGCCGGAACAGGTGCGCGAGTGGCTGAACATCCAGCTCTGGGCGTCGTCGCTGCCGGAACCGAGCGCCCTGCTGGTCGAGAGCTTCCCGCGCGGCGACAAGTATTTCACCGTCGCCTACTGCTTCGAGGGCCGCAACGCACACCAGACGCTCGGCATGCTGCTGACCCGGCGGATGGAACGCGCGGGCCTGGCTCCGCTCGGCTTCGTCGCCACCGACTACGTGATCGCCGTGTGGAGCCTGAACCCGGTCGGCAACGTCGCCGAGCTGTTCGACGAGGACATGCTGGGCGACGACCTGGAAGCCTGGATGGACGAATCGTCGATGCTGAAGCGCACCTTCCGCAACGTCGCGGTGATCGCTGGGCTGATCGAGCGGCAGTATCCCGGCCAGCAGAAGACCGGGCGGCAGGTCACCTTCAATTCCGACCTGATCTACGACACGCTGCGCCGCCACGAGCCGGACCACATCCTGCTTCAGGCGACCCGCCGGGACGCCGCGCGCGGCCTGACCGATATCGGCCGGCTCGCCGGGATGCTGAAGCGCGCCAAGGGCAACATCCTGCACCGGCGGCTCGACCGGGTTTCGCCGCTGGCGGTGCCGATCCTGCTGGAGATCGGCAAGGAACGCGTCGAAGGATCGGCAATCGACCTGATGCTCGACGAAGCGGCGCAGGACCTGATCGCCGAAGCGACGAAGGGCGCGCCATGAGGGAGCGTGCGCCATGATGCCGGGTACTGCCCTGCCCTTCGACTTCAACCGCGAATCGCTGATGGCGGATGCAAGCGGCGCGCTCTATTGGCCGGAGCAGAAGACACTGGTGGTCGCCGACCTGCACCTGGAGAAAGGCTCAGC
This sequence comes from Alphaproteobacteria bacterium, assembly GCA_965228425.1. Taxonomy (GTDB): domain Bacteria; phylum Pseudomonadota; class Alphaproteobacteria; order UBA8366; family UBA8366; genus JAJFJD01. The sequence continues at coordinate 5,269,162 of OZ245815.1, forward strand.
CTACGCCAAGAACGGCAGCCATCTGCCACCCTATGACAGCCGGGAAACGCTGCGCCGCCTCGCCCTGGCGATCGACGCCTACGGGCCGACGCGGGTGATCTGTCTCGGCGACAGCTTCCACGACGACGACGCGGCAGGCCGGCTGCCGGACGAGGACCGCGCCACCCTGCAGGCGATGACCGGCGCGATGGACTGGATCTGGATCGCCGGCAACCACGACCCGGCCCTGCCCGCCGGGATCGACGGGTTGACCACGGCGGAATTCCGCGCGGGCGAGTTGATCTTCCGGCACGAGGCGCGGAAACGCTCGTCGCCCGGCGAAGTCTCCGGGCATTACCACCCGAAAGCCGGGGTCAGCGCGCGGGGCCGCCGCGTCACAGGGCGCTGCTTCGTCGCCGACGGCAAACGGCTGATCCTGCCCGCCTTCGGCGCCTATACCGGCGGCCTGGACGTGCACGACCCGGCGATCGAATCGCTGCTGCAGGACAAATACACGGTGTTGATCTGCGGCCGCGCCCGCGTCCACCGCATCCCCCGCGAGGTGGTGCGGCGGCGCGAGGAGGCGGAAGAGGCGCGGCAACCGCGGTTGATTTGACGCCGCACCGCCTACTTCGCGGCGGCGGTCACCACGATTTCGACCAGGGTGGTGCCGGCGAGCGGGGCGCCGACGCAGGCGCGTTGCGGCCAGGTGTTCCAGTCGTCGCCGATCCACTCGTTCCAGACTTCGTCCATGCCTTCCTTCTGCGACATGTCGGCAAGGAAGATCTGCGCGGACAGCATGCGCGTCTTGTCCGAGCCAGCCTCGTTCAGGCTGTTCTCGATGATTTCCAGCGTGCCGCGGGTCTGCGATTGGATGTCCGGCCCGGCGGCGGACGCCGTGGCGACGGTGTAGACGATGCCGCCATGACGGACGGCCTTGTTGCGGCCTTTCGCACTGCCTTTCCAACGTTCGATGCTCATCGCTTTCTCCTGATCTTGACTATGTTTGGGGTGCGGGGCGGACGCCTCGTAGCGTGTTGGTCCGGTTGCCGCCCGGCGAATCGGATCGCCCATGGTCGTCGACTTCCCGGATTTCGTCACGGGTTTTCTGAAAGGCGCCTTCGAGTCGATGGCCGACGGCGACCCTGGCCCGGCAAAGAGTCGGCATAGGGTGCGATTGTGGCTGGCGTTCGGCGCGCCGCGTCCGATTGCGTCGTACTTAGCGGATTACGATGGAACCCCGAAGGAACTGGACCGGCGTTAGGCGGGGATGGGACCGAAAGGGGCGGTCAGGACGCTTCTTCGTCGTTACCCGGATCGACTTGCCGATCGTCTAGCTGCCGGCCGTCGAGGAATGCAACGGTGGATTTGACGTCGCGCTCGTCGCGGTCGCGCTCGACCTTGGTGCGCCCGGAACGGGTGCGGTTCTCCGACGCGGCCTCGTCCTTGGCGGCCCGCGCCTTCAGTTTCCGATAACTCCGTAGATTTACGACTTCGCCCATAGTTGACTCGCTGTTGCGATGAGGCGCCCCTACTGACAAGCTTAACCGCAATCGCAGGACGACAACAAGACCAATGCGCCCTTCGTTTGTGACCTACCCCGTTTGCGCTACACTGAACCAACAATGAGTGCGACTTTTCGGTGGGAGTGACGGCGTGCGCATGTATTTCATCCTCAGCGTGGTGCTGTTTTTGGGACTGACGATCTTCGGCCTGTTGAACGGCATGTTCTTCTAGCGCGGCACCCGACACCGCAACCCGACAAGCAAGAATACAAAAGCAAAGGAGACGTCCATGCGCTGGGCACGATTCGAACGGAACGGCGAGGCCACATTCGGCATCATCGAGGGCGACACGATCGAGGCGGTGGACGGCACGCCCTTCGGCGACCACGCGAGGACCGGCGACAAGGTGCCGCTCGACGGCACGAAACTGCTGGTTCCGTTCAAGCCGGAGACCTTCTACGCCGCCGGCCTCAACTATGTCGACCACATCATGGAACAGGCGGAGATGCATGGCCGCGAGCCGAATATCCCGCAGCAGCCGGATGTCGGCTACCGCGCCAACAACGCCCTGATCGCTCATGACGAGGACATCATCATCCCCAAGGACGCCACCGACAAGGTGCAGTACGAGGGCGAGTTGGTGGCGATCGTCGGCAAGAAAGCGAAGCACCTGACCGAGGAGAACGCGCTGTCCTGCATCTTCGGCTACACCATCGGCAACGACGTCAGCGAGCGGACCTGGCAGAAGAACGACCGCACTTTCTGGCGCGCCAAGAATGCGGATACGTTCAAGCCGATGGGGCCGTGGATCGAGACCGACATCAACCTGGACAGCCTGCAGACGACCGTCCGGGTCAACGGCGAGCAGACCATCCAATTCGACACCAACAACATGCTGTTCAGCCTGCAGCGTTATATCGCCACGATGACGCAATATCTGACCCTGCATCCGGGCGACATGATCTGGTCCGGCACTGAAGGGTCGTCCCCCGATATGAAGGACGGCGATGTCGTGGAGATCGAGATCAACCAGATCGGCATCTTGCGCAACCGCTTCGTGCGCGAGAAATAGTCAAAACGGGAGACTGCAATGAGCGATTTCGACGGCGAAGCCTTCATCGACCGGTTCAATACCGTCTGGGACGAGCGTGACCTGGACGGCATCACCGACATGTTCACCGACGATGTCGTCTTCGAGGCATCTTTCGGCAAACACCCCTACGGTGAGCGCGCGACCGGCAAGGACGCGGCGCGAAAACTCGCCGCCGCCGTCTTCGAGCAGGTGCCCGACCTGCGATTCGCGGAAATCCGCCACGTCGTCACGCCGGACCTCGCCGTGGTCGAATCGGTCACCACCGGCACCCCGGTGGGCGGGTCGCCGTATGAAATCCACATCGTCGACGTGCTGACGATCCGCGACGGCAAGATCGCCGCGAAACGGTCGTACAGAAAGAGTCGGCTGTAAGGGTGGGTCCGGTTAGCGCCGGTTTTTCAAAAAGCTGCTTTTCACCAGGATTTTCCCGTCGCGGAAGGTGAACAGGTCGCAGCCCGCGACCTCCACTGGCGTGCCGTCGGTCCGGATGCCGCGCAGGATCCATTCGGAACAGCCGCGGTCGCCGCTGATGAAATGCCGGGCCTCGTCGAAGCTCACGTCGGGGATTTCGCGCCAGACCTGCTCGACTCTCGCCCGCACCGCCGCCGCGCCCTCATGCCGGTCGCCCCAGGCCGACTCGCCGCCGCCGGTCTCGAAAATGCAGTCGTCCGTCATCGCGGCCATAATCCGGTCCGCGTCATGATCGTTCCACGCCTCGCCATAGGCTTCGAGAAATTCGACTGTCGGGACGTCGGACTTGGACATGGGAGCCTCGTTTCATCGCTCGATGGGCAATAAATATAGCGCGCGCCCTTGAGATCAGGAATAGACATTGGCGATTCCGGTAGCCGCCGATCCAAACATTCTGTAAAGAATCGCCACTAGAATTAAGGACAACTCGGATCGGCATGTTTGCAAATCGTCGATATCTTTGGGTATTCGCGGCACTCTGGGCCGGCGTGATCGGCGCCACCTTGGCCGCGCCCATCAACAGCAAAGCCCGGGCAACAGCGTTGGACGACGCCGTGATCGGCGTTTTCAAACGGAATAAATGCGACGCCTGTCACGTGCCCGTCGACCAGCGGGCCAAGGATGAAGGTACTGGCAAACTGCTTTACCCGGCACATCGCGACTTTTCCTATGTCCTCGACTTGGAGAGAGTAAAAACGTCGAAATATGTGACGCCTGGCGCCCCCGATAAGTCTTCGCTCTACAAGATGATCGTCGAGGACAAAATGCCGGAGGGCGCCGAATTTTGTTTCGACCCCACTTGTCCATATCCACCAGTGTCGGACGATGACAAATCGACCGTCGAGGCCTGGATACGGTCGCTTCAATAGTGCGATATCTGGATATCGCTTTTCGAGAAACATTAAATATCAACACCTAAGAGACCGAGTTTCAGTCATCGCTCCTGCGCGGTTATGCTGGTGCTATGTCCGACGCCCGCCAGTTGATTGTTCAACAGATACCGCATCTGCGCCGATATGCGCGTGCGTTGGTCGGCGACAGCAATCAAGCGGACGATCTCGTGCAGGATTGTCTGGAACGCGCCTGGAGCAGAATGGACCTTTGGACCAAAGGTACGAACATGCGGGCCTGGCTCTTCACGATTCTTCACAATCTCCACTTGAACACTGCGCGAAAATACCGAAACACACCTACATTGATGCCGCTGGACGGTGGAGCGAACAGTCCGCTTGTCCGGCCCGCGCAGGAAGATCAGCTGGAGATTGGCGCCGTCTGGGAGGCCTTTTACAAATTGCCGGAGCCGCAGCGGGCCGCATTGTTATTGATCGCTCTGGAGGACTTGAGTTACGAGGACGCGGCCGCTGTGCTCGATATTCCGATCGGCACGCTGATGTCGCGCATTCACAGGGCACGCGAGAAACTGCGCCGCTTGATTGCCGACGCCGAGCATATCGAACAGAGGCAGGACCAATGACCCCCGCGAAGAGAGTCAGCAAAGCCGAGCTGCACGCTTTCGTGGACGGTCAGCTCGACGCGGCGCGGCATCGCGAGGTTGAGGAATATCTCGCGGAAAATGCGGACGCCGACGCGCGCGTCACCGCCTATAAAATGCAGAAGCAGGCGCTGCGGACAATGTTCAACCCCGTCCTCGAAGAGGATGTGCCAAAGGGCCTAACACCGCCGCGGCGAACGCCACGTCGCGTCCACCTGCTTTGGGCGGCTGCGTCGATTCTGCTGTTCGTTGCCGGCGGCCTGATCGGATGGCAGGCGCAACAATTCGCGGGATCGGACAGTGAATCGGTTAGCGCCGTCGCCCGCGGTGCCGCCGTCGCCCACAAGGTCTTCACCCCGCAACGGCGTCACCCGGTCGAAGTGACCGCGGACGAAGAAACGCATCTCGTCCGATGGTTGTCGAAAGTCCTCAAGGCGCCGTTGCGTGCACCCCAGCTGGGCGACCTTGGGTTCTCGTTGGTCGGCGGCCGCCTGCTGTCGGCGGAGAAAGGGCCCGCGGCGCAGTTCATGTACGAGGACGCCAAGCGTCGACGCATCACGTTGTATGTGATCACCGACGGCGATTGGCCGGGCCACGCTGAATTCCAGTTCACGCAACAGGGTCCGGTCGGTGTCTTCTATTGGATCAGCGGACGGGTCGGCTACGGCCTGACGGCCGAGATGCCCCGGCCGGAATTACTCAAGATCGCACGCACGGTATTCGACCAGCTACAACCGTAAGCGGCGCAGCGGGCGTCGGCAACGGGTCGATTTCGGGCAACACGCAAGATTTCCATTCCCAGAACGGAATAATCCGCCGCTCGGCGTGTTTATAGAAGTAAAGTCTAACCGTTTTCGGTCGCGCCTTGGTTTTCGATGCGGCACGAAAACAAACGAAGAAAACCGCCTAAGACCGCCGCGCCGGAACCTCAACGGACGATTTAGCGGTCGCCTATTATCTTGTGAGGGAGGGAAATACATGAACCGCACGATCAAATTGTCAGCGCTGGCAACCGCCGCCGCACTCGTCAGCACATTGTTCCTCGGCGCTTGCGCGTCGGACGCAACCGACGGAAGTGCAGCGATCAAAGAACGCCGCGCCTTGATGAAAACCATTTCAAAGAACTGGAAGCCGATAAAGGCTTATGCCAAGAGCGGTCAAGGGTCGGCCGCGGATGTTGCCCAACGCGCCAAAGCGATCAATGCGACGACCGACAAAATGCTCGCCTTGTTCCCGAAAGGAAGCGGACGCGGCGACTACTCGGACAAACAGACGCGGGCCCTGCCGGCGATCTGGAAGGACTGGGCCGGTTTTAAGAAAGCCAATCAGGCTCTTGCCGACGAGAGCGCCAAATTGGCGAGTATCGCCGCGAGCGGCAATCAACAAGCAATTGCAAAGCAAGTCGGCGTGATGGGCAAGCGCGGCTGCGGCGGCTGTCACAAACCGTTCCGTGGCGCTAAAGCGAAATAAGAATCGGATCGGTCAGATCGACGACCAACGGTTTGCAACACGCTGACGACCGATACGTCACTCGTCATCGGGCTGCCCTGGACCCCGCCGCGGACCCCTCTTTACGAGCACTGATATCTGCGGCGGGGTTTCTAATGCGGCGACGCTGTTACGGCCAAATCGTTGGCATGATGTGCTTGCGCGCGCGGACCAATTGAATTTAGCGTCCTTGCGTTCCCCGCCGAAGGGAATGAGAACAGGGAGCAATCGCATACGAAAGCCACTTTCGATAACCGCCATTTCTATCGTCGGAACCACGGTCTCCCTCAAGCAATCCACCTTTGCGGCAATCGTGAAGGTGACGCCGCTCGGCGGTCAGTAGGGCGCGTTCTGCCGCCTCGACCGCGCCTTGATCTTCGAGAACCCGAACGGAACACGTCTCCTCTACGATGCTGGGCCTACCGTCGCGGGACCGAACGGTCCCGATTACCCGCCGTCGTCGCGGTCGCGAAACCGCTCCGCCATATGTTCGGCGAGCAGCCGCAGCGCCAATAGATAGACGATCGCCGCCGCCACGAATCCCATCGGCGATAGCATCGCTTCCAGCGGCTGGTAGGCGAAAAGGAGCGGCAGCAGCCCTACCAAATAGATGATGACGACGATGTAGCGCTTCATGTTGGGTCCGGCGGTGGTGTTCTGCGGCGCATGCCGCACACCATAAACTAAGCCCGGCACCGGCCCCTGACAATTGGCCGCGCGTTCGGACTGTCCACCGTCATGTTACGCTGTTACCGTCACTGACATCTGGCGAATTGGCACGGGAGGCATCGGTCCATGGCGAAGAACAATATGCTCGACGGCGGTCAGCTTATCGTCGACTACCTGGTCCGCGAGGAGGTGCCCTACGTGTTCGGGCTGTGCGGCCACGGCAATATCGGGTTCATCGATGCATTGTACGAGCGGTCGGACGACATCGACACGATCTCGGTGCATCACGAATCCGTCGCGGGGTTCATGGCCGACGTCTATTACCGCGTGACCGGCAAGCCGACGGCGACCTTCACCTCGTGCGGCCCCGGCTCGGCCAACATGCCGATCTGCCTCGCCAACGCCTATTTCGACTCGGTTCCCTTCCTCGCCGTGACCGGCAACGTGCCGACCAGCCAGTTCAACCGGGGCGCCTTCCAGGAAACCTACCGGCAGCATCAGGCGGATTTTCCGTCTACCGTGCGCGCCTATTGCAAGCGCGTGTTCCAGCCGACGCGGGGCGAGATGGTGCCCGTGGCCGTCCGTCAGGCGTGGAAGACCATGGTGACCGGACGGCCCGGGCCGGTCGTCCTCGACGTACCATTCGACATCTTTAAGGAAGCCGCCGCGCAGGAAACCCCGAAGCCCGAGGAATGGAACTCGAACATCAGCAGCCGCTGCGGCGCGGACCCGGACGGGGTCCGGCAGGCCGTCGACATGCTGCTGGCGGCCGAGCGGCCGGTCATCCTGGTCGGGCAGGGCGTGAAATACGGCGGCGCGGACGCTGACCTCCTGACCCTGGCCGAACGGTTGGGCATCCCGGTCGCCAGCTCCGCCAGCGGTATCGGCGCGCTCGACAGCGAGAACCCGCTCAACCTCGGGCTGGTCGCGCGCAACGGCACCTATCAAGCCAATCAGGCGACGCGGCAGGCCGACGTGCTGTTGGCCCTCGGCGTGCGCTTCGACGACCGGACGTCCAGTTCCTGGCATCCGGGTTATTCCTTCACGATCCCGCCGACGAAGCTGATCCATGTCGACATCGACCCGGACGAGATCGGCCGCAACTATCCGGTCGCCTTGGGGCTGATGGCCGATGTCCGGACATTCCTGCGGCAGGTTCTCGCCGAACTCGACAGCCGAAAGACCACCGAGAAAGCAGCCGACGCCCGCAAGGCGTGGCTTGACGCGATTGCCGGCTATCGGAAGGAATGGGACTCCTTCATCGCGCCCGGCTTCATCGACGACTCGTCGCCGATCCATCCGCAACGCGCCGCGCATGAAATCGACAAGGCGCTGCCCGAGGACGCCATCCTGGTCAGCGACATCGGCATCCATCACAACTGGCTGATCCAGTTCTGCAAGCCCACGCGCCCGGACTCGCTGATCGGATCAATGGGGTTCGGGCCGATGGGCTTCGGCGTCGCGGGCGTGCTGGGCGCGAAACTGGCCGCGCCGGACCGGCCCGCCGTCTCGGTCTGCGGCGACGGCGCTTTCCTGATGCATGCCAGCGTGCTGGCCACAGCGGTCGAATACAACATCCCGGCGGTCTGGGTGGTATGGAACAACTACGCCTACGCCTCGATCCGCGGATTGCAGCGGGGATATCTGGACGGCCGCGAACTGGCGACCGACTTCAAGGACCCGGACACCGGCGCGCCCTACAACCCGGATTTCGCCGCCATGGCCCGATCCGCCGGGGTCGAGGCAACCAGCGTCGACCGCGCCGGCGATCTGGGCGACGCAATCCAAATCGCCATCGCCGCGAACAAGCCCTATCTGATCGACGCCAACATCGCCGCCGACGCCAACCCGTCCGGCGCGGGCGTGTGGGAGTTGCCGGGCCTCGGCATCAGCGCGCCGGCGATCGGCGGCCGCTACACGCCAGGCTAAACGCCGCAGGCTCGTCTCGAAGGATAGCCGTCAGAGCCTAAGTGTCGGCGCGGTCCCGCGCTTTCTTGAGCTGGGCCTCGCGGAAGGCGATGTAGCTGATGCTGCCGCCGATCACCGCGGCACCGACCCAGGTCCAGAGGTCGGGCGTCTCGGCGAAAATAAAGAAGCCGATCAGCGCGGCCCAGACGAGCCGGGTGAACCGCACCGGGGCCAGCAAGGTCGCATCCGCATCCTTGAAGGCTTGGGCCTGGGCCATGTTGGTCACGCTCGACACCGCCCCGATCAGCACGAACCACAACAGATGCTCGAGCGTCGGCGTCACCCAGGTCATCGCCGCCGGGATCGCCGCGACGCCGATGCGGAACAGATACATATAGGTGACGATGGTGAGCGGCGATTCGGTGCGGGTAAGCAGCTTCAGCAACAGCATCGACGTGCCGGACAGCACCGCGCTCCCCATGATCAGCATTGCACCAGGGGTAATCACCTCGACCCCCGGGCGCAGGATAATCAACGCGCCGACGAAGCCGATGATCACTGCAGACCAGCGCCGCGGCCCTGCCTTCTCGCCGAGAAACAGCACCGCCCCGACGGTCACGAAAATCACCGCCGTAAAACTGAGCGACGTCGCCACGACAAAAGGCACCAACGTCAACCCCGTATACCAGGCCAGCGCGTTGGCGCCGCCGATAATGCCGCGCGTGACATGCAGGCCGAACCGATGCGTGCCCAGCGTGCGGCGCAGACCTGCCCGCATAATGAACGGGCCGAGCGCCATCAGGGCAAAGAAATGACGGATGACGACGACCTCTTCCGGCGGGAGGTCGCTACCGAGATGCCGGATCACCGCATGCGTGCCGGTCGCCATGCCGACCGAGACCGTCATCAACACGATGCCGCGCAGGCCGGGCGGCGTGCGCGCGTATACATCATGCAGTCGACGAAAGGTTTGACGCATACGGTCCGGTTTCAGGGCCGCAAGGATGCGGCGGTTTGTCGGGACGGACCGCGACTATAACAGCAAACTGCCGGCGGGGCGGCCGTCAGACCTGGCCTTCCTCGGGTTCCGGCTCGTCGGCGGTGAGCGGGGGCACGGCAATCGCCAGACCGTCGACCTTCATCAGGTTGATGCCCGCATCGGCGAGGGCACGCAGCACCGCCTCGTTCACCCGGTACCGCGTGTTGAAATACTTCATGCTCGGCACCCAATAGCGCGCGCCGATGATCACGCCGCCATACGTGAAGTCATGCACGCCGACCTGGGGCGGCGCCCCTTCGGAAAGTTCCGGGAAGCCATCCAGTGCCTTGCGCACGATCTCGATCGCCCGCGTCGGGTCTTGGTCGTCGGCGATGCAGAGCCGCGTCTCGATCACGCGGCGGGCGTCGGAATTGACCAGGATTTCCCCGACGATCTGCTTGTTCGGGATGGTGATCCGCTCGCCGTCCTCGCCGACCAGCGTGGTCGCGGCCAAGGCGATTTCGTCGACCACGCCGCTGACCTTGCGGACCGTGATCGTGTTGCCGACCACGAAGGGACGCCCGAGGATGATTGCGAGTCCCGCCCCATAATTCGACAGCGGCCCCTGGATCGCCACGGTCGCCCCGAAGGCCGACGCACCGGCCAGCGCAATCAACGGTGCGATGGTGATGCCGAAATTGCCGAGGGTAATGATGATAACCATCACGACCAGTAGAACCTTCACCACGTTGCCCAGGAATTTCGACAGCGTCACGTCGATATCCTTGGCCAGCGCCATCCGCTCGGTCTTGCCGCCCATCCAGCCGGCGATCTTGAGGCCGATGACCAGGACGACCAGCGCGCCGAGAATTTGGAATCCGTATTTCACGATAAAGTCGATCACCGTATCGGCGAGCGACGTGATCAATTCCATATTTTGCTCAATATTCTTCTCGAGCGTTTTTTCCATCTATCGATCTCCGCTGGACCGCTGCGCGTCGCCCGGCCTAGTACCCGAGATTCCGATCAATGACGTTGCGCAAAGGCACGCCGTCGATCATGCGCTGCAGGTTCTCAAAGAATATGTCGAGGGCGCGCGGCATATAGCGGGCCGAGTCATCCGACGAGATATGCGGCGTCAGAATGGCGTTCTTGACCTTCCACAACGGCGACTCCGGCGGCAACGGTTCCTCGGCGAACACGTCGAGAATCGCACCGCTGAGGCGGCCATCCTCGAGCCGCGCGCTCAGCGCGTCGTAGTCGACGATCGGACCGCGCCCGATATTGACCACGCCGGCCCCCGGCTTCAACCGGTCCAGTTCCGCCGCCCCGATCAGGCCGCGCGTCTCGGCCGTCAGCGGGGCTGCGACCACCAGGAAATCCGCATCGGCGAGCGCCGCATGCAGGTCGCCGGTGGCGTAGATCGCGTCGACATCGTCATCCGGCGCCGCGGTGCGCCGGACGCCGCGCACAATGATGCCAAGGCTGCGCAGCGCCCGCGCCGACGCCCGCCCCATGTTGCCAAGACCCAGGATCGTAACGGTCCTGCCCGCCGCCGTGGAGCTGAAGATCTGCTCCCATCGGGACGCCCGTTGGTTGGCGATGATCTCGGGCAGGCGCGCGTTCAGCATCAGCACGGCCATGACCACCGATTCGGCGGCCTTTGGCGCATGCGTCCCGCTGTTGTTCGTGAGGACGACATCCGCCGGCAGCCAGTCCATCGGCATCAGGTATTCGATCCCGGCGGACGGCGCGTTGATCCATTTGAGATTGGGCGCGACCGTGGACAAATTCTCCCGCGGGAACCGCTGGGCGAACAGGATGTCCGCCGTCTGCATATGCGTCGCGAAGTCTTCGCTGTCCCAGCTGAAGGTGACGGTGAGCTGCGACGCCAGGTCCGGATGCCGCCGGGCGGCGTCCTGGTAGACCTCGGGCGTGATATGCATGTGCGGGGGCTTGGCGCGTAGACTGTCGATGTGCAGATGCACGGGTGATCCTCCTGCTTTTGGCGCGTATCATACCGGAGCCGTTTCCTGCGGTCTTGCATACAAGAGAATGTTTTTTGGAATTTTCGGGATAGAACCATGGCGCTGACGCAAACTGAGACCGACAGCCTCGCCACGGCAGTCGACGGCAGCATGACGCTGGCCGAAGGGCTGTTCGACCGGCTCGCCACCGAAACCGCCGACGGCGGCGGCGTAACGCGCGCCTCCTACGGCGACGGCGAGCAGTTGGCCCATGACATGTTCGCCGAGACGGCGCGCGAGCTTGGCCTCGAAGTCAGCACCGACCTGGCGGGCAACGCTTACTACACCTTACCGGGCGGCGACCGGTCCGCGCCGCAGGTGATGACGGGATCGCACCTGGACTCGGTCCCGAAAGGCGGCAATTTCGACGGGGCCGCCGGGGTCGTGGCGGGGTTGGCCGCGCAGGCGGCGATCAAGGCGGCGGGGGTCGAGCCGGCCCGGGACGTCACCGTCATGGCGATCCGGTCGGAAGAATGCAGCAGCTGGTTCCGGGGCCGTCATGGCGGCCATCTCGGGTCGCGGGCCGCCCTCGGCCTGATGAAGCCGGACGAGCTGGACAACGCCATCCATCTCGGCACCGGCAAGACGCTGGGCGAGCAAATGGCCGCCTACGGCCTCGACCCCGAGAAGCTGATGGCCTCCCCGCCGCACCTGACCGCCAAAAACATCGCCGCCTATATCGAACTCCATATCGAACAGGGCCCGGTCCTCGTCACCGAAGGAGTGCCGGTCGGCGTGGTCACCGGCATTCGCGGCAACACCCGCTCCCGGGACGGCCGGATTCTGGGCGAATACACACACAGCGGCGCGGTGCCGCAAGCGCATCGCCACGACGCCGTGCTGGCCGGGGCCGAGCTTCTGACCGCACTCGACCGGGAAACCGAAGCGGTGTTGGCGGAGGGCGGCGACATCGTATTCGCCGCGGGAAAGTTCGGCACGGACCCGGACATGCACAGCCTGTCGAAGGTGCCGGGCGAGCTGCGATTCACACTCGATATCCGCAGCCTGGACGAGGCGACCTTGACCCGGATGCGGCACTGCGCCGAGCGCTCGGCCAAGGAGATCGAGGCAAAGCGCGGCGTGCAATTCGATTTCGGGGGGTTTGGCGTCAGCCTGCCCACCGTGATGTCGGCGGACCATTGCCGGCTGCTGCATGACGGCTGCCGAGCGCTCGGCATCTCGGCGATCGATATCGCCAGCGGCGGCGGTCATGACGCCCAGGAGTTCGACCGCGTAAACGTGCCCTCGTCGATGATCTTCGTCCGCAACGACAACGGCAGTCATAACGCGGACGAAGCGATGGAGATTGCCGACTTCGCCCTCGGCACGCGATTGCTCGCCTGGATGCTCGCCGGCGCGCTTTGACCGGGAGCGGGGGGCCCGACGGCACACCGCGCAAAAGGTAAGGGCGCCTGCCGAAAGCGGGCGCCCTACGAGGCCTTGCCAAACAATTCCTGTGGCCGTTAGCCGCTGGCCGCGACTGGCGTAAACAACCGGGGATCCGTCAGCGCGGAAACGGAATACAACCGCACATCCGAATTATGCTTTGCCATGCTGACACGCGCGCGCGCATGCGGCGGTTCACCCTCCGGGGTGAACAGCTCTATGACCTCCAAAACGAACTCCGGGGCATCCTTTTTTCGGAATTTTACGCCCACTTCAAGGGTCTGAGGCATGTCTCTCTCCGCAATGTCCTCCAGTTCAAAAAATTTTGACCCGATACTGCTAACAAAATGTTAACCGTCACGCCTCAGAGCGAAATTTGTAGTTGGTTTTTCATGAATTTACGGACAAATCGCGCCGTGGAGACGAATCCCGACACAATCATGCCGAAAATAGGAATCCGATACGCCGGCCCGGGGCCTGGATTGGCTGCGATTGGCACGACCCGATTACCCAAGGTAAGGTTGTGGTGCAATCGATCCGCCGAACCGCGAAGAGGAGACCCGCCATGCCCGATGACCAGAAACCACGCGTCGATACCGGGGTAAAGCCGAGCTTCTTCAAACTGCGGGCGCAGTTGTTGGACGAAGGCCGCAGCAACATCCCGCTCGCCGACACCGACAACATGTGGTCGCGGCTCAAGGTCTATGCGTCGGGCGGCGAGAACACGCTGCACGCGCATCCGAACGAAGATCACATGTTCGTCGTCCTTGACGGTTCGGCCTGCTTCTTCGGACCCGGCGGCGAGGAACGCGAGTTGACCCGCAACGAAGGTCTGATGCTGCCGGCGGGAAGCTTCTACAGCTTTCAGGCGACGAGCGAAGAGCCGCTGGTGCTGCTGCGCGTCGGATGCTGCGTCAACGACCGGGACGACCACGGCAAGCGGATTGCGATCGACGGCGGCCCATTGCCGGGCAAGTCCAAGGCCAACAAATGGAAAGCGCCGGTCTATCGCGACGGCGCCTATTACGAATAGCCGCGGCGGAACCCGGCGTTTAGCCGGTATGCCCCGCCGCCTCGGGACGGGCGGCAAGTTGTTCAGCCTCGCGCGCCATCAGCTTGGCGAGCCGGTCGGGCGCGAAACCCAGCCGTGAGAGGCACGGCCCGACATTGGCGACTTCGCGATAGCTGGCGATCAGGCCGTCCCGCAACGCGATGATCGCCACGCCCTCGAACATGCCGCGCCGCCCTTCGGATCCCTCGAGCGTCGAATCGTAGCTAAAGAGGTAGCGCACGTATCCGATGTCGCCCTGGCAAACCGGATCGTGCATATCCCAGCGGAAATTCGTCGCATCCCGGTGAAAATGGTTCTCCAGCAAGTCGGCGATCGCGTCCCGACCGGTGAACGCGCCGTAGAACACGTCGTGATACTGGCCGTCCTCGGCGAACAGAGCCGCGAACGCGCCACCGTCGCCGGCCACCGCGGCGGCCGCGAATCGCTGCATCAAATCGTCGAAGGTCATGCCGCCTCCTTCCCTAACAATCCTCTTCCAGGCAACGCCGGCAGCGCAGGCTTTCGCCGATGTGGCGCGCGCGGCCATCGTCGGTCAATACCCAGGGCCGGTTCGTCCAGGGCGGGTCATGCCGCAGATGTTGCCCGTGTCCACAATCGAGCAGGGCCACCCAATACCCCTCGTCGTCGCGGTCGTAACCGATAATACGGCGCGACGGACCAACCGGCACGGTCAGTCGGCCGTGGCGACGGTTTCCTGCAACAGGTCGAGGGCGGCGCGCGCAAATGCCCACATATTGCCCTCCCGGTCGTCGGACCCGGTGGATATCGTGATCACGCGCTCGGCCGGACCGGCGATGGCGATACAGCTATGCCCGGCCGGATCGCCATAGCGATTGCCGGTGGGACCGGTCGCGCCCGTCTCGCCAATGCCCCAGTCGGTTCCCATCCGTTCGCGGATCGAGTTGGCGAGGATCTTGGCATGGGTTTCCGTCGCCGCCCGCTCCGTCTCGATGTCCGCGTCGGTGAGCCCACCCAAAGTCTGCTTGGAGTCCCGGGTGTACACGACGGCGCCGCCCCGGAAATAGGCGGATGCTCCCGGCACGGCCAGCAGGGCGGCCGAGATGATTCCGCCGGTCGATGATTCGTTGACCGCGACGGTGGCGCCGCGCTCCTTCAGCAACGCCCCGACAGCAGCCGCCATATCGTTGAGTTCCGTCATCCCCGCTCTCCTTCCGATGAGGCTCCGACCGCCATACAATCACGGTTCCGATGCCGGCGTCGACAAACCCGCGCTTGTGGCGCTTACCCGACCGGTTCGAAATGCTGCCGGACCGGGTCGTAGATACTCAGGTTGCAGGACCGGATGTCCACATACCAACCGTGCAGCCGCAACCGGCCGTCGCTGACACGATCCCGGATGGACGGGAATGTCATCAGGTTTTCGAGCGACACGAGCACCGCGCTTTGTTCGCAAACGCGCGCCTTCTCCTCGATGGTCGCATCCGGCATCGTGCCTTGAACGCGCAGATAGGCGGACCGCACGAGCGTCATCCAAGGTACGACGAACTGGCTGCCGCCATCGCCATCTTCGCGCGGTTCGAACATCGACCGAATGCCGCCGCAATGCGCGTGTCCCAACACGATCAAGTGGTCGACTTCCAAATTCTCAACCGCGAATTCGAGCGCCGCGCTCGTGCCGTGAAATTCGCCGCCTTCCTCGAACGGCGGCACCAGATTGGCCACGTTCCGAATCATGAACAAATCGCCCGGGTCGGTCTGTAGCAGGACCGCCGGATCGAGCCGTGAGTCGGAGCAGGCAACCAGCGCCACCTTCGGCCGCTGCCCTTCGTCGACCAAGTCTTCATAGGTACTTCGCTGTTCCTCGAAGCGCCCGCCGCGGAACTGTTTGAACCCCGCGGTGAGTTTTGAGATTGGATCCATGGTTTCGAGAGTCCCCAAATAAGAAACCGTGCCGGGATCGTAACCAAAATTTCGGCCATGACAACGGGGACTTTTTCGTCTTATGCGGCAGACCGCCACGTTGCCCTTGTTGAGCGTTTTGCCGATACAACGGCATGCTACGATACGCCCCGTTATCCGCGCGCTTCATAGGAAGGATCCCGTGCATATCGAGACGTTAAATCTACGCGAGGTGATCGTCTTTCTCGTCGCGGCGGGTGTCGTCGTGCCGTTGATCCGGCGCCTCGGGATCAGCCCGGTGCTCGGGTTTTTGCTGGTCGGGTTGATCATCGGCCCGTTCGGCCTGGCGCGATTCGCCGACACGCTGCCCTGGCTCAGCTACGCGGTGATCGGCGACCTGGAGGGCGTGCGGGCGCTGGCGGAACTCGGCGTGGTCTTCCTGCTGTTCATGATCGGGTTGGAATTGTCGATCGACCGATTGTGGGGGATGCGCCGCCTCGTCTTCGGCTTGGGCGGCGCGCAGGTCCTGGTGACCGGCGCCGTCATAACCGGCATCGCATTGTTGTTCGACAACAGGCTACCGGTCGCGGTCGTCCTGGGCGCCGCGTTCGCCTTGTCCTCGACGGCGATCGTGATGCAGATCTTGGCGGAGAACGGCCGGCTCGGCACGACGCCCGGGCGAACCAGCTTCGCCATTCTGCTGTTCCAGGACTTGGCCGTGCTGCCGATTCTATTTCTGGTCGGCGCCTTCGCCGCGCAGGGTGGCGACTCGGTATGGCTCGCCTTCGGCTCGGCGATCGGACAGGCGTTGCTGGCGGTTGCCGTGATCCTGGTGCTGGGCCGGCTGGTGATCCGGCCGTTGTTCCGGTTTATCGGCGCCGCCGCCAGCCATGAAATGTTCCTGGCGCTCGTGCTGCTGGTCATCGTCGGCACCGCGGTGGTGACGGAAATGGCCGGACTATCGATGGCGCTCGGCGCGTTCCTCGCCGGCCTGCTGCTCGCCGAGACCGAATACCGCTACGAAATCGAAGTCGATATCGAGCCGTTCAAAGGATTGCTGCTGGGACTGTTCTTCGTATCGGTCGGGATGTCGATCGACCTGGCAAAAGCCGCCGACGATCTATGGTGGCTGATCGCATCGGTTTTCGGCCTGTTCCTGGTGAAGGGGCCGATCATCTATCTCCTCGTGCGGCTGTTCGGAGAACCTCGTCACGTGGCGCTCGAGTCAGGTCTGTTGCTCGGCCAAGGCGGTGAATTCGCGTTCCTGATCATCGGCCTCGCCGTCACGCTTGGCGTGATGCCGGGCGACACCGCGCAGTTCATGCTGATCGTGGCGGGCATTACGATGGTCGCAACGCCGCTGGTCGCCAATGGCGCGCGGCGGCTGGCCCGCATGGTTGAGGACCGTGCGGTTCGCGACGGGGCAGTGGATGCCGATGTGCCATCCGATCTTGCGGATCATGTCATCATCGTGGGCTATGGCCGCGTCGGGCAACTGCTGGGATCGATCCTGGACGGACAGCGGCTGGTCCACGTGGCCCTCGACATCGACATGGCGATCGTCGCCCGGTTCCGCGCTGCGGGCGGCAGCATCTTCTACGGCGACGCGAGCCGGTCCGAAATGCTGGAGAAACTGCATGCCGGCGACGCCGCCGCCTTGGTCATCACCATGGACAGCCCGCGCGCGGCGGAACGCGTGGTCGCGACCGCGCATAAACACTGGCCGGGCCTCGCCATTTACGCACGCGCGCATGACGTCGAGCACGCAGCCCGCCTGATCGACAATGGGGCGACCCATGCGGTGCCGGAGGCGACCGAGGCGAGCCTGCAACTCAGCGAGCAGGTCTTGATGGGTGCGGGAATTCCCGAACCCGCCGCCCGCCAGATGATCGAATCCCGCCGCCAAGCCGAACAGGTCGCGATCGATGAGGGCGACCTGCCGCGACCCGATTGAGGTGACGGGCCGCCCCGCAATCCGATAGTGTGAGACCCGCTAAAGACAAGGAGAATAAGATGCGCCTTTTGCTGGTGGACAAGCGGTTTCCCGACGAGCCCGAAATCGAGCGCGCCGTGCTCGGCGGGGCCGGCGAGTATGATTTCTACCCGGTCGCCGACGAAGTGCCGGACGACGCCTGGAGCAAAGCCGAGGGCGTCCAGACCTTCCGCGAAAGCAAGGCGGTCAACGCGATGGCGATGGCCGGCAAGCTCAAGAATTGCCGCATCATCGTGCGTGGCGGCGTCGGATTCGACAATCTCGATCTGCAGGCGCTCGGCGAGATGGGGATCGCCGTCTGCAACGTGCCGGACTACGGGACGACCGAGGTCGCCGACCACGCCATGGCGCTTTTCCTGGCGCTGCGCCGGGGCATCACGACCTTCAACGACGCGCTGCGCAAAGATCCGGTTGCCGGCTGGAAGTATAACGCGGCGCCCTGCGTCGACCGGCTGCGGGGCCGAACGTTCGGCATTATCGGCCTGGGCCGGATCGGCACAGCGGCCGCGCGCCGCGCCGAGGCCTTCGACATGGACGTGCTGTTCTACGATCCGGAATTGCCGGACGGCGTCGATCTCGCCACCGGCTATACGCGGGTCGCCTCCGCCGAGGAACTGGTCGAGGCCGTCGACGCGGTCAGCATCCATACGCCGCTGACCGGGGCAACGACCCGCATGGTCAACGCCGATCTGCTGGGCCGCATGCGGCCGGGCGCGGTCCTGGTCAACACATCGCGCGGCCCGGTGATCGACCTCGACGCGCTGCATGCGGCATTGAAGGACGGGACGCTCGGCGGCGCGGGACTGGACGTTTTCCCGGTGGAACCGGCGGATGCGGCGCACCCCCTGATCAGCGCCTATATGAAACGCGAGTCCTGGATCGACGGCCGGCTGGTCCTGAGCCCCCACGCCGCCTTCTTCAGCGACGACGGCAACAACGACCTGCGCCGGAAATGCGTGGAGACCATGGTCGACTATATCGGCGACGGCCGGCTGCGGAACTGCGTCAACGAGGCGTGGCTGCGGACCGGCAAGAATTAGCCCGGTTCGGGCAAGCGCCCTATAATCGGACCGGTTACCGGCAGCAATTCGGAGAAGCGGCATGGTCGAGGTTCTTCCTGTCGATACGCCGATCGGCGCGGAAATTCGCGGCGTGGATTTGTCGCAGGATTTGGACGATGCGACTTTCGCGGCAGTCGAAGCCGCGTTCAACGAGCATTCGGTAGTGTGGTTCCGCGGCCAGACGATCACGCCGGAGCAGCAGGTCGCGTTCAGCGAGCGGTTCGGCGAGATCGAGGTCAACGCCTTCAACAAATTCGCCCTGCCGGACAATCCGAAGGTGCTGATCGTTTCCAACATCAAGGAGGACGGCAAGGATATCGGCTATGCCGATGCCGGCAGCCACTGGCACACGGACATGTCCTACACCGCGACGCCGCCGCGCATGACGATGCTGTACGCCATCGAGGTGCCGGAGGAAAACGGCAAGCCGCTGGGCGATACCCTGTTCGCCAGCGCCACCGCCGCCTACGACTCGTTGCCGGACGAAACGAAGGCCAAGATCGACGGGCTCAAGGCCACCCACCGGTTCGCCGCGAAGGAACGCGGCGTCAAGAAACCGGTCGAACTGACGCCGGACCAGATCGCCAAGAATCCCGACGTGGACCATCCGGTCGCGCGCACCCACCCGATCACCGGGCGCAAGGCGCTCTACGTCCGCACCGGCGAATGCATCGGCATCCCCGGCATGCCCGACGACGAGGCGCTGCCCCTGATCGACGAACTGTCGGACCGGACCATCCGGCCCGAGTTCCTATACCGCCATCAATGGCAGGTCGGCGACGTGCTGATGTGGGACAACGCCGCGGTCCAGCACTGGGCGCCGCGCGACTACGAATGGCCGCAGCGCCGCCGCATGCACCGCACCACGGTCAACGGTTCGGTGCCGTTCTGAGGCGCTAGCGGACCTAGTCGGCCGCCTCTTCCTTCATCCCCAACTCGGCGAGGATTTCGTCGGTATGCTCGCCCAGCATCGGCGCGGCGCGGCGGATCGACCCTGGCGTGCCCTTGAGCTTCACCGGCGTGCCGAGGGTCCGCTGGCGGCCGGCGGCCGTGTGGTCAACCTCGACGACCATGTCGCGCGCCAGCACGTGCGGGTCGTGGAAGACCTCGTCGTGATGCATCACCGGCCCGGCCGGAATGTTGGCGGCGTCCAGCGCGTCGAACCATTCCTGATTGGATTTCGTGATGAAGCGTTCCTGCAACAGCGCCACCAGGGCCTTGTTATTGGCGACCCGGTCGGCCTTGGTCAGGAAGCGTTCGTCCTCCATCAGTTCCTCGCAGCCGAGTACCTTGCAGGCCTTCTCCCACAGGTTCTGCGCCGCCGCGCCCAGGACGAGCCAGCCGTCGGACGTCTGGAACACCTGATAGGGCGAGCTGCCGCGATGCTGCTGGCCGAGCCTTTCCGGCCGCTTGTCGGTCGCGAAGTAATAGGCCGCCTCGTAAACGCATTTGGAAATCGCGGACTCGAACAACGAGACGTCGACCTGCTGTCCCTTGCCGGTCTGCTCCCGCGCCGCCAACGCCGTCAGCACGCCGATCGCCGCGAACATGCCGCCGCTGGTATCGGAGATCGGGATCGGCAACCGGTGCGGCGGGCCTTCTTCTTCGCCGCAGATCGACATCAAGCCGGACATCGCTTGCGCCACCAGATCGAACCCGCCCCGCGGTCCGTAGGGGCCGGTCTGCCCGAAGCCCGAGACCGAGCAATAGACCAGTCGCGGGTTCAGCTTGCTCATCGCGTCGTAGCCGAGGCCGAGCCGTTCGGCGACGCCGGGCCGGAAGTTCTCGACCAGCACGTCCGCGTCGGCGATCAACTTGCGGCAGATATCGAGATCGCCCTCTTCCTTGAGGTTCAGTTCGATGCTGCGCTTGTTGCGGTTCCACAACATGAAGGGCGCGCTCTCGCCGTTCACGAAGGGCGGCGTCTTGCGCAATACGTCGCCTTCGCCCTTCCGCTCGACCTTGATGACGTCGGCGCCCTGGTCACCCAGGATCATCGCGCAATAGGGACCGGAGAGGTTCGAGGTGAGGTCGACCACCTTGAGATGGGACAGGGCCTCGGGCATCGTTTCCTCCTTGCTGCTGTTCTTGTAACCGTACCCCAGCTTACGCCGCCGGGTATCAATCGTCGAAATCGTATAGAACCGCGGCGTTGTCGGCGAGAACTGCGTTCCGCACCGCGGCGTCCGGCACCCAGTCTAGCAGAACATCGAGGCAATCCGCCTATTCCGGCTTGTTGCCGGCGTCCGTGTGATGCGGATGCGGCCAGTTGGCGGCCCAGACCAGCCGGTCCGGCCGCGCCGCGACGAGGGCGCGCGCGGGTATTGATCCGCCGGACCCTAGGTATGCGAATGGGTCTCGCAGGCCTTGGGCGTCGCCACGAGTTTCGGCTTCCGTCCGTCGCCGCTCACCATGAAATCGTCGTTCATGCCACGCTCCCTTCCTTCACCGGGTGTCCCATGATGGCTTCGAAGCGTTCCGCATACCGCGGCCAAACCTCCGGATTGACCAAGCGCGGCGGCCGCTCGCCGTTCAGGATCTGCACCCATTGGGCCGCCGAGCCCTGCGCCATCTTGAACCAGTTCTCCCAGGTCATGCCCGCATTGTGCGGCGTCGCCAGCACATTGTCGAAACGCAGCAACGGATGATCGAGCGCCGGCGGCTCGACCAGCCACACATCGATGCCAGCACCCGCGATGGTGCCGTTTTCCAGCGCGTCGGCGAGATCGTCGTCGACATGGATTCCGCCGCGCCCGACGGTCACGAAGAAGGCGGTCGGCTTCATCATGGCGAAGGCGCGGGCGTCGAACATCCCTTCGGTTTCCGCGTTGCGCGGCATCGCGACCGCGACGAAATCGGACTCGGCCAAGAGGTCTTCGAAGGCGACAAGCTCCGCCCCCCGGCGCATCACCTCTTCGGCGGTCAAGCGGGGATGGCTGGTCAGCACGCGCATGCCGAAGGCCTTGCAGAATGTCGCCAGGGTTTGGCCGATCGCGCCCATTCCCATGATGCCGACCGTCTTGCCGGAGATGTTGTGCCCGGTGAAATCCTGCCGGACCCAGTTGCGGTCTCGCCGCATCGCCTTATCCGATTGCACCATCTGCCGTGACAGGCACATCATCTGTGCCAGCGCGTGTTCGGCGACGCCCTCGGCATTGCTGCCCGCCTGGTTGACCACCGCCACACCGGCGTCGGTGCAATCGTCCACGTTCACCACCTCATAACCGGCGCCGCTGGTCGAAATCGCCAGGAGATTGGGGCAGCGCGCAATGAACTGCCGGTGGCCGCTGAACGCTTCGGGCAGCGCCGTGCGGTTGCCGCGAATTTGATATCCTACCGCCGAATCGAGCTGCGCCTGTAAGGCATCGTCGGGCATGTCATAGGCCAATTGGGTCAGTTCGATATCGCCTTCTTCGGCGATGATCCGTTTGAATTCCTCGACAATTCCCATGATCTCGAAATAAACGATATGCTTGCGGGCTGCCACGGCGCGTCCTTTATAACGAAGGGAAGGGAGTGACCGCGGCGGCGGCCACGGGGAGACCCTACACGCTATACCCGCTGACCGTTCAATTCGGAAGTCATTCATCCATCGCTTTTCGGCGATTCCTCCCGCAAGCCGGACCGTGATCGACCCAACGCCCACGAGGCACCGCATGTCCTATTGCCGAAACCGCCTGCGGCCCGGAGCCACCGTTTGACCACGCCCTCCGCCAAACCACAATCCACGCACCGCGTCAGTCCTTGGGAGCTGTTCCGCAACGGCAATTACAGCTGCCTCTGGCTGGCCGGCGGTTTCATCGGCACGATCCGGTGGCTCGAACTGCTCGTCATCAGCATCTACGTCTACGAAGTTACCGGGTCGCCCTTCCTCACCGCCTTGATGACCTTCTTCCGGTTGCTGCCGATGGTGTTGCTGGGCGCGGTGATCGGCGCGGTTGCGGAGCGCCTCAACCGCCGCGTACTCATGCTGTGCGGTCTTTCGGTTTTGATGGTCACGACCACCGGGCTCAGCGCGCTCGCCTATACCGGTAATCTCGAAATCTGGCATGCGGCGCTCGGCGCGTTCTTGGGCGGAACGGTACATACGTCGGAGTTCCCGATCCGCCGCATCATGGTGGCGGAGATTGCCGGCTCCGAACGCTCCTCCGCCGCGCTGGCATTCGATTCGTTGACCAACAACCTGACGCGCCTGATCGGCCCGATCTCCGGCGGTGTGCTCTACGACCTCATCGGGCTTTACGGCGCCTACACGCTCTGCGCCGCGCTCTACGCCATCAGCTTCCTGCTGGTCTGGCGCGTCGAATACGCCGCTGAATCCCAGTCGACCGGTACATCGGCGTCCTACCTGACGAACATCGTCGAGGGATTCCGCTTCGTGCGCCAACGGCGGATGATCGTCGGGACCCTCTGCGTCACGGTGATCATCAACATGTTCGCCGTGCCCTTCTCGGCGATGGTGCCGGTGATCGGTAAGGAGAATCTCGAACTCAGCGCATCGCTCATCGGCGCCCTGGCAACCACCGAAGGCGTCGGCGCCTTCCTCGGCGCCGTTCTCATCGCCCTGCTGCAGCCGAAGAATTTCCCCCGGACCTATCTGCTGGGGTCCTTTCTGTTCCTGGCCGGCGTCGCCTTCTTCGCCCAATCGAACACCATCATATTCGCTTTCAGCATCCTGCTGGTCGCCGGGTTCGGCCACGCGGGCTTTTCCACCACCCAATCCGCCATCATCTTCGGGGCCGCCGCCCCGGAAATGCGGTCGCGCATGCTCGGCGTGCTGGCGACCAGCATCGGCGCCGGCCCCTTGGGCGTGCTGCATCTCGGCTGGCTCGCCAACACGATCGGCGCGCCCTGGGCGCTGACAATCGTCGCGACCGAAGGCTTCATCCTATTGGGATTCGTCGCCGCGATCTTCCCAGAACTGTTCCGCGGCGGCCCGAAATCGGCGGATGAAAAAGCGGTCAGCGGTAAAGCAGCAGAATGACGATGCCGACGACGATCAAGACCATGCCGATGATCTCGTACCGGGTCGACCGCTCCTTGAACACGATATAGGACGTCAGCAGCGAGAAGATCAGCTCGATCTGCCCCAGCGTCCGGACATAGGCCGCGTTCTCCAGGGTCATCGCGTTGAACCAAGCAATCGATCCCATCGTGCCGGTCAGTCCGATGAGGATCGAGAGCTTCAAATTGCGGAACATCGCCACGAGCTGATCGCGCTCGCGCCAGACCATATAAATCCCCATCACGACGACCTGGATCACGGTCACCCAGATCAGCGTCAGCGCTGCCGGGAGGAGAAATCCATCCAACCCAAGCGACAGGCTGGCGGCCCGGATGCTGACCGCAGCGACGGCGAAACCCGCGCCGGATATCAGTCCGATCACCGCGATGCGGTCGGTCCATCCGGTCATGAACCCACGCAGAGTGGCCTGCCCATGCGCAACCGAGATCATCATCACGCCGACCACACTGATGACGACCGCCGATGCCCCGGCAATGCTCAGCGCTTCGCCGAAGAAGATCAGGCCGAACAAGGCGGTCTGCACCGCTTCGGTTTTGGTGTAAGTGGTGCCAACCGCGAAATTGCGGAAGGAAAACAAGTAGACCAAGAGGAAGGTGCCGACGATCTGGCCGATCCCGGCGACGAATGTCAGCCCGACGAAGGACGCGGTCAGCGGCGGCACCGCCTCGTCCGAGATCCAGATCAATCCCGCCAGATAGATCGCCGCAATCGGCAGCCCGAAGAGGAACCGCACGAAGGTGATCGCACTGGTCGTCAGCTCGGTCTTCAGATGTTTCTGCAGGCCGGTGCGGACCGTCTGCAAAATGACGGCCGCCACGGTTATGGCCACCCACAATTCCATCGCGCTTGTCCTGACCGGTCCTGTTCTTGTGGTTCGTTCGGGCGTGCCTATCGCAGGTCCGACAGGATCTTGCTGATCTCATCGACAGGTGCGACATTCGGTTGGTCGAGACAGACGCGGTCGCCGACGAGCTTTACCGCCGCCGGGGTCAGCGCCTGCCCTTCACAGGGGCCGTCGATACAAACACCGTCTTCCACGCGAAACAATGCCGCATGGCTATCGCAAAAAAGATGGTCGCTGTCATCGTCTTCGAAAAACTCGCCGATCTCGCTATCCAGCCGCGAAAAAGCGTGCGGGCAGCGATTGACGTAGCCGAAGATTTGGCCGCCGCGCCGCACAATGACCAGCCGCTGCGCCAAGGCCGGCCCTTCGACCGCAAAGCCGCGCGCACCGCCGTCCGGAATGTCGGCGAGGCAGCACAGTTCCAGCATGGCGATGCAATTAGCCGGGCTTGTGGGCCTGGTCGAAATATCCGTCCGGCGAAATTTCCGCGACGACGCCGAAAGGCGAACGGAACTTGATCGGCAGCACGCCGGGCTGAGACAGGATTTCGCAGCCCATCTCCTTGAGCTTTTCGTGCGACCCTTCCAGGTCCGCGACCTCGACGCCGAAATGGTGGATGCACGGCCCCGGCCCCGCCAGACCGGCTTCGGGCGAGTCCTCGCTGTCGTATTCGATGATCGCGAGATCGATGACCCCGTCGGTCAGGTGGCAGGAGGTATGGTCCCGCACCTTCGACTGCTTGAGTTCCTCGAACCCGAAGACTTCCTTATAGAAGGCCTTGGCCTTGTTGACGTCGGGAACCTTGACCGCGATGTGATAGATCTTCGACATATGCCTGCCTCCGCCGTTTCCGTGACTGGGTTGGGATCAGTCTACGCCAGAAGCGCGACCATCGAGAAATGCATTTGGGCGCCCAAGGTCATGCCGACTGTCATGCCGTGCGGCTGGCATCCTGACTCGGCTTGCGGTCTTCGGCCTTGCGATAGACCAGCATCGCCACGATGAGGACACACGCGATGAAGGCGAAGGCTGCCCGATAGGAGATCGGAGGTGCCGTCGACCCGCCGTCGGCGAAGCCGCCCACGATGAATCCTGTTGCGATCTGCATCACCGCGACGCCCGCCACCATCGACGTGTTCACCGTGGTCACCCCGCGCCCGACCAAGCGCGCCGGAAACAGCGACCGGCCATGCGCCATCATCGCCACCCGATGCCCGCCGAGATAGCCGATCACAGCGAACAGGACCGTCACGGCCCAGAGCGGCGGACGGTCGAGCAGGGCCAAAATCTCGAAGGCTACGGCCAAGGCGCCGCAGCTCGCCATCACCACGCCCTTGCGCGTGTCGAACCGGCGATCCATCGGGCCGTAACTCAATGAGCCGGCCAGCATCGCCGCCGCCATCACAAGCATCACGTTGCCGCGTGCGATGGCGTCGAGGCCATAGACATCGCTCAACATCGGTGCGCCCCACAGGCCGAAGACGCAGAGCGCGCTGCTGTATCCGACGAAGGAGATCGCCAACACAGGCGCGACCCCCGGCATGCGCAACGCCTCGCCGACGCCGCGCAGCATCTCGCGGAGGCTTTCGCCGGCGGCATCGGCACGCGTTTCACCCGGCGGCGCGTCGCGCACGCCGATCCAGGCCACCGCGGTCAGCACGGCCGCCACCGCGGCGGCGATCAGGAACGCATTTCGCCAGCCGACGCTTTCCGCCAGCAACGCGAAGGGCGTGGCCGCCAGCAGATGCCCGGTCTCGCCGCCGCCGATGATGATCCCGGCGAAGGTGGCGTATCGGTCCGGCGGAAACCACCGGGCGCATACGACCAGCGATCCGACCAGCACGCCCGCGCAACCGACCCCCATGCAGATGCGCGCCACGGTCAGCCCCGGCAATCCATCCGCCCGCGCGAACAGGACCGCGCCGACCACCGCCAACAGCAGCAGGCTGGACACGGTGCGCCGCGGCCCGAACCGATCGAGCAGCATGCCGATGGGGATCTGGGCCGCGCCGAAGGACACGAAAAATGCGCCGGTCAGCAGACCCAGGTCGTCCGGCGTCAAACCCAACTCGCGCACCAAGTCAGGTGCGACCACGGCATGCGACGCGCGGAAAAACTGGCTGACCACATAAACGCTGCAGAGCGTGGCGACGATGCGAACGGCCGCACCTTTCGAAGAAGATTGCTCGAACATTCGCGCGACGGTGGCGCGGCGTCCGGCGGTTGTCAACGCTACGGCCAACCGGGCCGCTAACCCTTGGACCGTTTTGCGCCGGTCGCCCGCGGCGGTATAGTGGCCGCCCATCGACCCCCCGTGACCGCACGCTGCCCGGACCGGAATATTTCGGCGCGCGGGCCGGCCACCGCCCAAGAAGAAGAACAAGGACGCGATGAGTTTCGATTTCGTACCGTTCGGGGAAATCGACGGTTTGGCCGTCGCCGCGCTCGTAGCCGTTTACTTCATGGCGTTCTTCATTCGCGGCATCATCGGGTTCGGCTCGGCGATGCCCGCCGTCCTGGGCAGCGCCTGGATACTGCCGCCGCACGACGCCGTGCTGATCGCGCTGCTGACATCGGTTTTCGCGCAGATTCAATTGCTGCCGCAAGGGTTCCGCGACGCCAATTGGAAGATCACCAAGCCCTTGATTGCGGGAACGATCCTGTCCGTGGCCATCGGCGTCTGGATTTTCGCGTCCCTGAAAGCCGCCTGGCTGACCATCGTGCTGGGCCTCATCCTGAGCATCGCCGTGCTGATCGATATGGCGCGGCTGACCCAGCGCATGGCCGCCGTCTTGCAGCTCGACCGGTTTTCGGTCGCCTTCTCGCTCGCCAGTATCGCGGGGCTGATGGCGGGGATCGCGGGCGCCGGGTCGAACTATTTCCTATCGGTCTACATCCGCTGGGCCGCGCCGGAGCCGCGCGCCTTTCGGGCGACCAACATCGTCACGTCCGGCGCGATGACGTTGTGGCGCTGTTGCGTCACGCTGTTCGCCGGGCTGCTGACGATCAAACTCGCCGTCGAATCGCTGCTGGTGATGCCGGCGGTCTACGCCGGCGCCTGGGCGGGCCGGGTCATGGGCGAGCGCCTTTCGGCGGAGCGGTATTTCGGCCTGTTCCGCTGGGTGTTGCTGGCGGCGGCCGTGGCGTTGATCTGGAAGGGTGCAAGCGCCCTCGATTGAGACCTCGATCGCGCTGGAAAATTTGCGCCGCGCCGCGCCCGCGCCGTATAGTTCCCGGATCAATCCGGACCATCGTCAGTCGTGCCGCCGCAACCGCTGCCTTGACCTGCCGCGCCGGCCGCCTGACGGCATCAGGAGACGGCATCATGCTTCAAATCAATCCTTTAGGCGAGGCGCTCGGCGCCGAAGTGATCGGCCTGGACCCGAGCGGGCACCTGACCCAAGACGCGTCGACCGCGCTGAACGAGGCATTCTTCGAACATCTGCTGCTCTGTATCCGATGCGATCCTTTATCCGCCGAGGATTTCGCCGAATTCGGGCGCCAATTCGGGACGCCGCAGCTTCAACTCCTGCGCAAGCGCCGCCACGGCGAGGTGCCGGAGGTCTCCGTCCTGGAATCGACCTATAACAGTGCGGACGACAAGCCGAACGACATGCAGATGATGCGACTGTCCGGATGGCATACGGACGATTCCTATTTCGCCAAGCCGGCCAAGGCGACGATGTATCAGTCGCTCAAGATTCCCGAGTCCGGCGGGCAGACCCGCTTCTGCAACATGCGGCAGGCCTACGACGACCTATCCGACGAGATGAAGGGCCGACTGGACGGGCTGAAGACCGTGCACAGCTACGACACGATGCGTGCGCCGGCGCGCGCGGCGGCCCGCAACGCGGTCGAAGCCTCCGAAACGCCGGATGTGGTTCACCCGCTGATCCGGACCCACGAGGACACCGGCCGCAAGGCGCTCTATCTCAATTCGAACCGAACCGACCGGATCGTCGACATGGACCGGGAGGAGAGCGACGCCCTGCTGGACGAGCTGTTCGATCATGTCACGCAGCCGAAATACCAGTACCACCACGAATGGCGGGTCGGCGACGTCCTGCTCTGGGACAACCGTTGCCTGATGCACTCGGTCAACATGGACTTCCCGGTCGGGCAACCTCGGCTCCATCAACGCTTGCTGTTGGAGGGCGGGGTGCCGGCCTAGCGCGCGACGCCGACCGGAAAAACCGCAAAGGCATGCATTCCCGGCACGGTTCGAGTATCGTCGCGTCCATGCGGCGACGGGCGGCTCCACGGAAACCCGGCGCATGCACGCATCCTGCCGACGGGCCGCAAACCAATCAGACGGCCCATCCATACGACAAAGACAATTGGCCCCAAGCCCGGGAGACACCGCATATGACCAACCGCCTCAACGCGCAAACCCTCAAAACCATGATCACGGACGGCGAGGAAATCGCCTTGCTCGATGTCCGCGAGGACGGACAGTTCGGCGAAGGTCATCTGCTGTTCACGGTGCCCGCGCCCTACAGCGTGTTGGAAATCCGCCTGGGCGCGATCATGGCGCGCAAATCCACGCGCACGGTGCTGGTCGATGACGGCGACGGCGTTGCCGGGAAGGCCGCCGCACGGATGGCCGAACTGGGATTCACCGATGTCTCGATCCTCGAGGGCGGCGTGCCGGCCTGGGCCGACGCGGGATACGAAATCTTCAAAGGCGTCAACGTTCCCTGCAAGGCGTTCGGCGAGGTGGTCGAGCATGCCGCGCATACGCCCTCGATTTCGGCCGAAGAGCTGAACGCTATGTTCGAGAAGAACGAGGACCTGGTGGTGGTCGACGGCCGCACACCCGAAGAATACAAGCGCATGAGCATCCCGAACGGCATCAGCGTGCCGAACGCGGAACTCGTCTACCGCATCCAAGAACTGGCCCCGTCGCCGGACACGACGGTCGTGGTCAACTGCGCCGGCCGGACCCGCAGCATCATCGGCGCCCAGACGCTGATCAACGCGAAGATTCCCAACAAGGTGGTCGCGCTGCGCGCCGGTACGATGGGCTGGAACCTCGCCGGCTTCGAGTTGGACCACGGCGCGACACGCCGCTACCCCGAGGTGTCGGACGACGGCATGAGGGTCGCCGAACAGCGGGCGGCGGACATGGTCGCGCGCTACAACATCCAGAAGACCGATCTTGCGACCGTGGACAAATGGCGCGGCGATACCGGCCGCAGCCTCCACCTGCTCGACGTCCGCGATCGGGCCGAATACGAAGCGGGACATCTTCCCGGCGCGGCGCATGCGCCGGGCGGGCAGCTGGTACAGGCGACAGACGCGTGGATCGGCACCAAGGGCGCCCGCGTCGTGCTGACCGATGACACGGAAATCCGCGCGATCACCGCCGCTCATTGGCTCGTGCAGATGGGCTGGGACGTGTCCGTGCTCGAAGGGGGCATCGGCGCCGCCGGAACCGAAACCGGCATGCCCGGACGCAAAGTCCTCGGCTTGGACGATATCGACGTGGATACGATGACGCCGCAGGACCTGTCCCGGGCGTTGTCTGACGGCACCGCCGTCGCCGTCGATATGGACCTGTCGGGGAAATACCGGGACCAGCGTCTGCCGGGCGCATACTGGGGCATCCGGCCACGCCTCGACCGGCTCGCCGCTGAGCTTCCCGCGGGCAAGACCGTCGTGCTTTACTCCGAACACGAAACCCGCGCCCGCCTCGCCGTGGCCGACATGCGCGCCGCGACCGACGCGCCGGTCGCTATCCTCGCCGGCGGCCGCGAAGCCTGGGTCGCCGCAGGCCTGCCGACCGAATCGTCGAGCGGCGCGCCGCCGGATTCGGAGCGGATCGATTTCCTGTTCTTCGTTCACGACCGCCACGACGGGAACGAGCAAGCGATGCGCGACTATCTGAGCTGGGAGGAACAGCTGCCCGCCCAGATCGACAACGACGGCGATGCGAAATTCACCGTCATTGCCCCGTAAGCAAACGGCCGGAGACCCGCGATGACCGTCACGATAACCCCCATGGCCGAGAACGCCGGCGCGGAAGTCACCGGCCTCGATCTGCGCGACGACATCGACGCGGAGACGGCCAAACGGCTCAACGACGCCTTTGTCGACCGGGTCGCGTTGGTGTTCCGTGACCAGACATTGACGCCGCAGGACTTCGTGAAGGGCGCCAGCATCTTTGGCACGCCGATGAAGCAATTGCTGGCGCAGTATCATCTGCCCGGTTGCCCCGAGGTCGGCACCGTGTCGAACCGGGACCGCGACACCAAGGGCGACGGCAAGATCCTGATCCGCGGCACCACCTGGCATACCGACCACTCGAACAAAGAGGTGCCGCCGAAGGCGACATCGCTCTACGCCGTCGAGTTGCCGGACAGCGGCGGCGACACCGAATTCACCAATACCTGCGCCGCATACGACGCACTGCCGGACGCCACCAAGAAACGCATCGACGGCCTGCAGGCGGTGCATGCCTACCTCAGCAGCCGGACCCCCCGGAAACTGCCCAAGCGCACCAAGGAAGAGGAAGCGGCCAGTCCCGACATGATCCAACCGCTGGTCCGCACCCACCCCGATTCCGGCCGCAAGGCGCTATACCTGAATCCGGTGCGGATCGAGGAATTCGTCGGTGTCGAGAAAGAAGAGGGCTTTGCCCTGCTCGGCGAGTTGATGGCGCATGCCACCGAGGATCGCTTCATCTACCGTCACAAGTGGCGGCACGGCGACATGGTGATTTGGGATAACCGCTGCTCGATGCATCAGGCCCATACGGATTACGATATGAGCCAGCGTCGCCTGCTGCACCGGCTGATGCTGGAAGGCACCAAGCCGGTCTAATCGGCGATCCGGGATACGAAGGAGATATCGCGGTGGCCACGATCCGCATCATGTTCAGCCGGTTCTCGGCGTTCTACAGCCCGTTGATCTGCACGTTCGCCGCCGGCTATTTGCGCGAAGAAGGCCTCGACGCGGAATACGGCGTGGCGACGCCGGACCGGTCCGCCGGGGACGCGATCGAAGATGGGTCGCATCACGTGACGCAATACGCGGTCTCCGCCAGTTGGGCCGCAATGGAGGCCGGTCGACCCTCGTCGATCGTGCATTTCGCCCAAATCAACCTGATGGACGGATTCTTCATCGCGGGCAAGGATCCGGATCCGGGCTTCACCTGGGACAAGCTTGTGGGCAAGCGGGTCCTGGTCGATCACGGCGCACAGCCGCTGGCGATGTTCAAATACGGGATGCACCGCATGGGGGTCGACGTCGACAGCCTCGAGGCAATCGACATGGGGGGCAGCGACGCCATGGAGGCCGCCTTCCGCGCCCGTCGCGCCGACTATGTGCATCTGCAAGGGCCCGCGCCGCAACAGATCGAAAATGACGGCGCCGGACATATCGTGGCCTCGGTCGGCGAAGCGGTCGGCCCGGTGGCCTTCAGCAGCCTCGCCGCCACGCGCGACTGGCTTGCGACCGACATGGCGCAGGCCTTCATGCGTGCTTACCGCAAGGCGCGCGCCTTCATCATCGAGACGCCCGCCGCCGAGGTCGCCAAGGTCGAACGGGAATTCTTCCCCGATACCGATCCGGAGGTCCTGGCCAAAACCATCGCCTTCTACCAGGGGCTCGGCAATTGGCACCCGTCGGTCGAGATCGGCCGCGATTCCTACGAAACCGCCCTCGACGTGTTCGAGCATAGCGGCTTGATCACCCGCCGGCATTCCTATGACGACGTCTGTGCGGCGCCGCCGGATGCGTAGACGCGGCGCGTGACGACACCGTCTCCCGATACCGGCCGCGTCGAGAACCCGTGGCGCACCCGGCTCGCCGTGCTGACCTTGGCCCATGTGACCGGCACGCTGCACATCACGACGCTGACCGTGATGGCCCCGGTCATCAAGGAAGACCTCACCCTCACCTTCACGCAGGTCGGCTTGCTGGTCACCGCCTACAGCGTCGGCCAAGTCACCGGATCGATCCCCGCGGGCACGCTGACCGATCGGGTCGGCGTCGGCTGGGCGTTGGTCATCGCCCATCTTTTCATGATCGCCGGCGCCGTGACCCTGACCCAAGCCGACGGCGCCGCGATTGCGATGGCCGCCATGCTGATGACCGGTTGGGGTTATGCCATCGTCAATCCGGCGACCGCGAAGGGCGTGTTCGATTCCTTCCCGCCGGAGCGTCGCGCCACGGCCATGGGGGTCAAGCAAACCGGCGTGCCAATCGGCGGGGTCACGGCGGCGGTGCTCGGCTCCTTCGCAACGGCCGACGGCTGGCCCTTGATCACCGCCGGCGTCGCAATCATCACCGTCGCCGGCGGGTTGTGCTGCCTGGCCATCGTCGAACGGCCCAAACCCCGGTCCGGCGCGGCGACGGCCACACGATCCGGCAGCTTGCGCGAGGTCATCGGCGACATGAATTTCGGCCGCTTCGTGCTGACCAACTTTCTCTACAATTTCGGGCAGGCGAGTTTCTTCGCCTATCTGACGCTGTTCATCCGGCAGGGCGCGCAGGCGAGCCAGGAAGTCGCCGGCCTGTGCTACGGCATCGCGCAAATATGCAGCGTCGCGGCGCGCCTCGGCTGGGGTGCGGTCAGCGATATCTTGTTTAAGGGCCGGCGGAAAGCGCTCACGCTCGCCCTCGGCGCATCCGCCGCCGCATTTCTGACCACCATGATCCTCGTCGGGCCGGGCTGGGGCATCGCCCTCGGGATCGGCCTGTCCGCCGCATTGGGCGCCACCATCGCCTCCTATGCACCGCTGATGCAGACGATGGCAACGGAGGCCGTCCAGCCTCGGCTGACCGGATCGGCGGTCGGGTACAACATGGTCGGCACATCGATCGGCAGTATCGTCGGTCCGCCGGTGTTCGGTGCGATCGTCGATTTGACAGGCGCCTTCGAAAGCGGCTGGCTGTTATGCGCCGGTTTGGTAACCCTCGGCGTCATCGTGATGGCGACGGGGTTTCAGGAGCGGGGCGGCGCGGGAGGAAAATGATGGCAACACGGAGCGAACAGACATGACAGTGGGTTTCATCGGACTGGGCAATATGGGCAACCCAGTGTGCAGCCGATTGCTCGACGCGGGGCATCAGGTCGCCGTGCACGACATCGACGCGGATGCGGTCAAACCAATGGCCGACCGGCAAGCGCGGGTGATGGGCTCGCCGAAAGAAATCGCCGACGCGGCCGAGGTGGTGTTCGCGTCGCTGCCGACCAATGCCTCGCACATGGCAGTCGCGCTCGGCGACGACGGCATCCATGCCGGATCGAAGGCGAAAGTATTCGTCAATCTCTGTACGGTCGGCGGCGCGCAAATCCAAGGCGTGGCCGACGAACTCGCGAAATCCGACATCGTCACCGTTGACAGCCCGATCAGCGGCGGGCCGCCGGGCGCGGCAGCGGGCACGCTGTCGGTCATCGTGTCCGGCCCCGCCGACGCCGTCGAGCAGGTACGACCGATGCTCGAACAGTTGGGCACGATCACCTATGCGGGCGAGAAGGTGGGCATGGCGCAGAGCCTGAAGCTCGCCAACAATATCCTGTCGGCGACGGCGCTGGCCGCCACATCGGAAGCGCTGGTCATGGGCGTGAAGGCGGGGCTCGACCCGGAGGTCATGCTGCAAGCGATCAACCTAGGCAGCGGCCGCAACAGCGCGACGATAGATAAGGTTCCGAGCGACGTGCTGACCCATAACTTCGCCTTCGGTGCGGCGATGGACATCCTGCTCAAGGATGTCGACATGGCGGTCGCGGAAGGCGAGAGCCTGGGCGTGCCGATGCGCATTTGTCAGTCGACACGGCAGTTCTATCGGCTGGTACGGGCGCAACTCGGCGGCGAAACCGACATCACGCGCGTTGCCGAATGGGTCGCGGATGCCGCGGATACGAAGATTCCGAAAACGCGCTGACCGGCGGAGGGTCCGCACTACCGGAGTGTGGCATTCAGAATTTGGTAATTCCATGCTACGATAACTGGTAGTGAGTTTCGGGTACGCCCCGTCCCGTCACCTTCCGACGCACGGCGCGGGCCCTGGAAATTGGGAGATTACCCATGCGCATCGTGCTGACTGCCCTATCTGCCGCTGTTTTTTCACTCTTCGCCGCCACCGGCGCCCAAGCCGCCCCGCAAACCCTTCTGTTGGTTGCGCAGGGCGACGACCTGCATTTCACCTGCGCCGGGGAGCATTGCTCGGCCGAAGGGACATCGCTTTGCCTGCAATACGAGCGGGCGAGCCCGACCCGGGGAACACCTTACGAACTGGTCGATGAGGCGCGCTACGCCACCGGCCGCCCGACCGGCCTGACCCTGATCGGCCAGACCGCCAGCGGAACGGAAAAGCAGTTGCCCCTCGAAAGCCTGGATATCGCCTCCGAGCGCGATCACATGGCCGTGCGGTTCCGCATCAAAAAGGCGTTGCTCGCCGCACATGGCGTCCAAACCGCCAAACTTCGCGTGACGCATAACGTCGTGCTCGCCCCTGTCTGGGCGCCGGGCGACGCAAACCCGCAGCTCGAGTCCGACATCGAACTGTCGATGGGGCCGATGCGTGCGGCCGCCGAAGGCACGCTCAAGCGCCAGCAGAAAGAGGTGCGGGTTGCCCATATCGTGCGCGATACGCTGAACGCCTTGCCACGCGGCCGTGTCGCGTCGAAAGCCGAACGGAAGACGGCCTTCGACGCCGCCATTGCCTTGCACGCGGAGAAAAACGGTGGGGTCCTGAAGCGCGATGTGAGCGAAGCGCGCGACAACGTCGCGTCCTGCGATTACATCAACGACGGCGAATTGTGGTTCCGCGGCTATTACGAGAAAGTGTCGCGCTATCGCGGCTGCCTCGGCCAGCGCCATGACAACCTGATCAAAGGCGTGAACCAGCAGTATTGGGAATCCATGAAGGGCGCGGGCAGCTAACGCGCCCGTCTCGCGGGGCGGCGCCGAAGCCGCCCCGGCCATCCCTCGAGTCGGCCAAGCGGGCGCGCGGTATGCCGCGCACAATGCGCTGAACCGTTCGGTCTACCTAGAGTGAATTTGGATGTTTACGCCGCGCCGGCGCGGAGCCACGTCATCGCTTGGTTGAGCTGACTCATCCGGCGGGTATCGCCGAACGGGGCATCGGGATGGTGGATCGTCGCCAGCATGCGGAAGCGCGCCTTGATTTCGGCCTGAGACGGCTTCATGCCGGGCGCGAAACCCAACACGAACAACGCTTCATCGGAATTGCGCACGCCCTGCATCAGCGGCTCCTGTGCGATCACGGACATCGCCGCGCGCAACCGCTCGACCTCGTCGTTCAGCTCGCGGACCCGTTCCTTCGCTTTCGGCGCGCGGCCATCCTCGAGCGTAACCGTGATTTCCTTCATATCGATCGCGAGCGCGACGCCGAAGGCCTTGCGAATATCCGTGACCTCGAACCCTTTCGGGAGACGGGCCTGCAGGCGCGGCTTACGGCGCCACGGCTTGCCTTTGTTGGGGCCGGATTTCAGCGTCACGGTCTCTCGGTCCTTGGGACCGGGCTCGCCCGGATCGGGGCAGGCGGAGATGATCTCGGTCGGGATCACCAACATGACGGACCGCGCGATGTCGCCCACATTGACGTCGCGCCGCGCCGCAAGCGCAAGAACCGCGTCACGGAAATCGCTGGAACATGGAATTACATAGGAATGCTTTCGCACCTTGGCCGCCATTTCTTGACCCTTCCCATCGCAGAGGACCGTTCGGACAGGCCGATCGCGAGCGAGGCGGGAAGCCAGCACCGGAGATACAATCGGCCCTGCGCCTAGTCAACTGCCTGCGCAGTTAAAATTGTCTTAACCCGGGCGAAAATAGCGCCGATTTGCGGGAAAAAAGGGTTCAGCCGCGCAAGGTGCCGCCGGTGCGCTTCTCGACATTGGCGACGATCTTGGCGCTGACCGCGTCGATCTCGGCGTCGGTCAGGGTCCGGTCGGTCGGCTGCAAGGTCACTGAAACGGCGATCGACTTGCGTCCTTCGCCAAGCGACTTGCCCTCGAACAGATCGAAGACGCCGACCTGGGTGATCATGCCCTTGTCAGCCCCTTGCGCCGCGCGCACCACCGCATCGGCGGCGACATCGGAATCGACGACGAAGGCGAAATCGCGCGCGACCGGCTGGAACGGCGATGCATTCAGCGCCGGGCGGGTGCGCCCGGCCTTCGCCTTGGGCGTCGGCACATTTTCGAGGAAGATCTCGAAACCCACGGTCGCGGCCCCCGACCCAAGACGCCGAAGCACGGCCGGATGCAGCTCGCCGAAATAGGCCAATACGTTCGGGCCCAACCGCAGCGCGCCGGACCGTCCCGGATGGTAGTAGCCGGGCGCATCGGTCGTGACCTGCAGTTTGTCCACCGGCGCGCCGGCAACCGCCAGCACCGCCTGCGCATCGGCTTTTGCGTCGTAGGCATCGACGTCCCGCGCTGATTGGTTCCAGTGCCGCGGGCCGCAACTTCCCTGACGCAGCCCGGTTGCGATCAAATCCTGCCCGCCGGGCGTATCGTCCCGCCAGGCCGGTCCGACCTCGAACAGCGCCACGTCGGGATAACCGCGATCGGCGTTCCGCGACCCGGCGCTCAACAGGTTCGCCAGGATCGACGGCCGCATGACATCCAGGTCGGCGCTGATCGGATTGGCGAGCGCGAGATTGTCGGGCAGGTCGCCAAACAGCGCCGCCTCGTCGCGGCCCATGAAGGACCAGGTGACGGCTTCCATCATGCCCCGGCTGGCGAGCACCCGCTTGGCAAGGGCGACGCGCCGCTGCCCCAAGTCGAGCGCGGGCTTCGGAAGAGCCCCCGCGTGACGCATGGACACCGCCGGGATCTCATCATAGCCGTGGACGCGCAGCACTTCTTCAACGAGA
Source organism: Alphaproteobacteria bacterium (assembly GCA_965228425.1). Classification (GTDB taxonomy): domain Bacteria; phylum Pseudomonadota; class Alphaproteobacteria; order UBA8366; family UBA8366; genus JAJFJD01. Next base: position 5,306,867 of record OZ245815.1, read on the forward strand.
CAGTGCTCGCCTTCCACATCGGGTCTCCAGGACGGGATTTCCACCGCAATCACACCGCCCGACGCCGCCGGCTCAAACCCGAGGCGATCGAGGATCGACACTGCATTGTCTTCGGAAACGGCCGCGCCGCCGAAACTTTCCAGCCGCGACACGCGCAAGCTCGCCTGCCGCCGCCAAGCCGGCATTGTACCGGCGACGGTCGGCATGCTGACCTCCCCGCCGCAAAGATCGAGAATCAAGCGGGCGGCCACCTCGGCGCCCCACTCGGCGGATTGCGGATCGACCGTCCGCTCGAACCGGAAGCGCGCATCGGACTGAATGCCAAGCTTGCGGCCGGTCATCGCCGTACGGATCGGGTCGAACAACGCGACTTCGAGGAAAACCTCCGTCGTTTCCTCGCTGCAGCCCGAAGCCGCGCCGCCCATGACGCCACCGATACCCTGCACATGATTGGCGTCGGCGATCACGGTCATGCCATCGTCGAGCGTGTAGGTCTCGCCGTCGAGCGCTTCGACCTTCTCGCCCTTGCGCGCGAAGCGCATGGTGAGGTCGCCGTCGACCTTGGCCAAATCGAACACATGCAGCGGCCGCCCCAGGTCGAAGGTGACATAGTTGGTGATATCGACCAGCGCCGAGATCGGCCGCAGGCCAATGGCCTTGAGCCGATCCTGCAGCCATTGGGGACTGGGTCCGTTCTTGACGCCGCGGAAGGCGCGCCCCACCACCATCGGACAGGCATCCTGCGCGTCGCCCGGCAGATCGCGCCGCCACTGCACCGGGCTGTCGAAACCGCCGGGCACGGGCGTCGCGTCGAACGGCTTCAAGGTGCCGAGCCCCGCCGCCGCCAGATCGCGCGCCACGCCGTGCACGCCCAGGCAGTCGCCCCGGTTCGGCGTGATCGCCAGTTCGATGACCGGATCGTCCAACCCTGCAATGTCCACATAGGATTTGCCGACCGGCGTATCGTCCGGCAATTCGATGATGCCCTCATGATCGTCCGACAGGCCGAGCTCGCGTTCGGACAACAACATGCCGTTCGACTCGACACCGCGGATTTTCGTTTTCTTCAGATCGATGCCGGTTCCCGGGACATGCGCGCCGGAGGGTGCGAAAACGCCGGTCATGCCCGACCGGGCGTTCGGCGCGCCGCACACCACCTGCACGGTCTCGGATCCGGTATCGACCATGCAGACCTGGAGCCGGTCGGCATCGGGATGCGGCTTGGCCTCGACCACCTTGGCGGCATGGAACGGGGCGAAGGCGGCCGCCGAATCCTCGATCCCTTCGACCTCGAGGCCGAGCATGGTCAACCGCTCGCTGATCTCGTCGAGCGAAGCGTCCGTATCCAGATGGTCCTTAAGCCAGGACAGGGTGAATTTCATTCTACTCTCCAGCCAACGCGGCGCGGCGGCGGTTACCGGCAAAACGCCGCGCCGCGCGGCTTATTCCACATTTCCGAGGGCCTATGCAAGGGGCAGCCCCGCCCGGCGGCCACTATACCGTCAGATGACCATTTCCGCCCAGGACCCCTCGAGCAGCCGGCGGAAATCGCGGTGCGCCTCGCTTACCGGCGCGCGACGGCCGACCGACCGGGCTTTTTGCCGGTTGACCCGGTGCCGCAGCGCCTCGTGCCGGCGGCGGATCGCCGGAAAGACGTCGAGCGCCGTGTTGCTCACCACGTCGGCCGGCGTTACCCAACCGGAGCCGGACTCTAGTTCCCAATACGCGACACGCCCTAACAGGAAAACCCGATCGGGATCGTGCAGGGCCAAGGCGGCCAGCGCCCCTTCCGCGCGATCGCGCAGCATGACGTAGCGTTCCCGCACCCCGTCGATGCCGTCGAACACGCCGTTCGACGCCAGGCTGAGCCAGGCAGCCGCCACCTCGACACGGACCAGGGGCAAGGCATCGTCATAGACGTGATACGCCCCGACGCGGCGCAGACGAACGGGATCGTCCCGCGGCGGCAGCAGCAGGTCGTGCAGAATGCTGCGGTCGTCTAGCGACAATGCATCATTGCGATACATGATCGAACTGATCATCGTCACGAGATCGGCGCGCCCGAGTGGATCGTTGCGCGAGAAGACGAACCGTCGAAGTTGCCGCCGTCCCTCATCCGAGCGCAGATAGTTCCGCAAGGCGCGCACATTGCCGAGCGCCACCGGCTCGCCGATGTTCCAATGGTCGCCGCCGATGTCATAACCGCGGGTGCGGATGAACGAGCGCACATGCCGGCGCGCCGCCTCGGTGATGTCCCCGTTGGCGCGGCCCTTCACCTGCTCGACGCTGTTGCCGCCGACCACTTCGATGGTCGCGCGCGGCTTGTCGTTGGCGTCCCGCAGCGAATAGATCTCGCAGTCGCCGTTCTCGACGTCGAAGGCATAGCCGCCGGCGCAATGCGCCATGCGGTCGCCCTCGTCGGCCAGGCTGGCCGCCGACTGTAATTGTACGATCCGAACCCCATCGTCGCCGCGATAAACCTGCCGGATACCGGCCTGCCGCTGTTCGGCGGCCCATTGGTTGCGGCGCCAGATGCGCGTCAACCGTTGCGCCGCCTCGAAGCTCAAATGGTCGAGCTTCCCGCCGTGCGCTTCGACACCCACGGCATTGAGATATTCGGCGACACGGCGGAGTTTCTTCTCCAGGGCGGCCCCGAGGTGGAGATAGTGGACCTCGCGCCCGGAATCCAGCGCCTTCCGGCACCATGCGGGAAGCTCGGATGCGGGCAGATCGAGACGGCGGCGCAGTGCCTCCGGCGGAACCGTGTCGAAGAGCAGAACGGTATCCGTCTCGCCATCGACCGCGAGGCGCAGAAGATCGGGATGTTCGGTGAGGATCCAGTGGCGCGCGGTGCGGCGCAGCCACGCATCGACGGCGTCCGACGTGGCGTCGGAGGCGACCTGGTCGATTAAGTGTTCGACCTCGTCGACATTGTAGATGTTGCGCATGAACATGATTGAAGGCTCCCGCATATCCTGGGTCCGCTGGTAACGCTAGCGATGTGGCGTCGCATCGAACGCATGGATACAGCCTCATGTGTCATGCAGCAGAGTTGCGCTGCGCGGGTCGTCATGGCCGGGACAAATCCCGAACCAGGGATAGGGGATATACGGAAACCTGCGGCGAATCGCAAGCCCGTTAAGGCTTGGCGATGCGAGTCGGAATGAGGTGTTGCGGCGGGATCACGTTTTCCGGCCCCCAGGCCCAAGCCGAGACCGGCGCTAGGGAACGAGCCCACGGATCAAGGTGGGGACTTCGAGCGGCAGGAAGCCGTAATGCTTGAGCCAGCGCAGATCGGACTCGAAGAAAGTTCGAAGATCGGGAATGCCGTATTTCAACATCGCCATCCGCTCGACGCCGAGGCCGAAGGCGAAACCCTGGTATTCCTCGGGGTCGATGTTGCAAGCGGTCATCACGTTCGGATGAACCATGCCGCAACCACCGATCTCGAGCCAGTCGTCACCCTTGCCGATCTTGAGCGTGCCGCCCTCGCGCGAGCATTGGATATCCACTTCGGCCGAGGGTTCGGTGAAGGGGAAATAGCTCGGCCGGAACCGCAGCGGCAGGTCCTCGACCTCGAAATAGGCGCTGCAAAAATCCATCAGGCAGCCCTTGAGATGGCCGAAATGCGTTTCCTTGTCGATCGCCAGCGCTTCCACCTGATGGAACATGGGCGTGTGCGTCATGTCAGAATCGCAGCGGTAGGTCCGGCCCGGCGCGATGATCCGGATCGGCGGCTCGGTCGATTCCATGGTCCTAATCTGGACCGGCGACGTGTGGGTGCGCAGGACCTTGCGGCTGCCGTCCTCGGCCTCCGGCAGGTAGAAGGTGTCGTGCATCTGCCGCGCCGGGTGTTCGGGCGGGATATTCAGCGCCGTGAAGTTATGGAAGTCGTCTTCGATCTCCGGCCCTTCGGCCACCGCGAAGCCCATCTCGCCGAGGATCGCGATCGCCTCGTCGATGGTCTGGCTCACCGGGTGCAGCAGCCCTTGCTCCTCGGGCCGGACCGGCAGCGACACGTCGATCGCATCGCCGGCGAGCTGCGCTTCCAGCGCGATATCCTCGAGCGCCTGCTTCCGCACCTCGATGGCGTCGGCGACCGCCGTCTTGACCCGGTTCAAATCCTGGCCGGCGGTCTTGCGCGCGTCGGGGTCCAGCTTACCGAGCCCCTTCATCAATTCGGTGATACGGCCCTTCCGGCCGAGCGCGGAAACCCGGATGGAATCCAGACCGGTCAGATCCTCGGCGGCCGCAACCGCGCCCAGGAGGTCGTCCCGCAATTGATCGAGATTTTCCATATCGTCCGCCGGATACGCCGAGATCCCGGTGCGCCGGACTGCGGTTATACGTGGACCGAGGCCGGCAGGCCCGTTACTTCAGCGCCGCTTGCGCCTGTTCCGCCAAAGATTTAAAGGCCTCGGGTTCATGCACCGCGATATCGGCCAGTACCTTGCGGTCCAGGTCGATCCCGGCCAGCTTCATGCCGTTCATGAAGACCGAATAGCTCATGCCGTTCTCGCGGGCCGCCGCATTGATCCGCTGGATCCAAAGCGCCCGGAAGGTCCGCTTGCGGACGCGCCGGTCGCGATAGGCATATTGCCCGTCCTTGTGGACGCGCTGGATAGCGGCGCGGAAAGTATTCTTGGACCGGCCGCGCGATCCCTTCGCCTTGGCGATGACCTTCTTGTGCCGGGCATGCGTGGTGGTGCCGCGTTTTACTCGTGCCATGTCTCAATCCTCCGTCAGGTCATGCGCAGGAAATTGCGCTTCACGATCTTGGCGTCGCTGTTCGCCATGATCTGGGTGCCGCGATTGGTCCGCTTCATCTTCTGCGGGCGGCGGCGGAGCATGTGATTGAGCCCGGCGCTATTGAATCGCACCTTGCCTTTGGCGGTGAGCTTGAAGCGCTTCTTGGCGCTGCTCTTGTTCTTCAACTTGGGCATTTTCTGGCCTCATCTCTAGATGTTCGGTGCAGCGGTGCTGCTGGCGTTTACGGACGGCAGGGCATACCCAACGGGCCCGGCGCGTCGCTGTGTCCCCGAAGCGGGACGCGGCGTTATAGCGCCACGGCTCAAGGGATGCAAGGCCGCCGCACTTGACGGCGGCCCCGAATTACCGCCGGAATATGCGCCGAATCCGCACCGAAGGGAAATCAGGAAGGAAACAGCCATGGAATTGGACCTGGCGGGTAAAACCGCGCTGATCACGGGGGCATCCCGGGGCATCGGCCGTGCGGTCGCCGAAGTGCTGGCCGCGGAAGGCTGCCATCTGCATCTGGCGGCCCGCACGGAAGCCGATCTGACCGCCGTCCGGGACAAGGTCGCCGCCGGCCGCAACATCAGCGTGACCCTGCATCCGGGCGACCTGTCCCGGCCCGAGACGCAAACCCAACTCGCCGATGCGACCGAGGGTATCGATATCCTGATCAACAACGCCGGGGCGATCCCGCGCGGCACGATCGACGAGATCGGCGATGCCCGGTGGCGCGAAGCCTGGGATCTCAAGGTTTTCGGCTATATCGCCCTGTGCCGGGCCCACTATCCGGCGATGACGGCGCGGGGCGACGGGGTCATCGTCAACATCATCGGGACGGCCGGCGCCCGCCCGACGGCGAGCTACGTCGCGGGCAGCGCCGGGAATGCCGGGCTGATGGGCCTCACCCAAGCGCTTGGGCGGGAGAGTCTCGACCACGGCGTCCGCGTGGTTGCGATCAACCCGGGGCCGATCGAGACGGACCGGCTGGTCGAACTGCAACGCTACACCGCCGAGAAGAAATTCGACGATCCGGAGCGCTGGCGCGAATTGTCGGCCGGCCTGCCGGCGGGCCGGGCCGGCACGCCCGAGGAATGCGCCGACGCGGTCGCCTTTCTCGCCAGCCCGCGGGCATCCTGGATCAACGGGGTCGTGCTGCAGGTGGATGGCGGCGGCCATCTACGATAGAAGACCCATCGTGTAAGAACCCCATCGTGTAAGAGCCCCATCCGCCAAACCTTAACGAACGACCCTTCAGGAGAGACACGACCATGAGCGATGCCGGTGTCATTACCGAATATGAACCCTGCGGCGACGGGCGCCTGGCCCGAGTCACCCTGCAAAACGCTAAGCGGGCCAACTGCCTGAGCACCTCCCTGATCAATGAGCTGCGCGACACCTTCCTGGCTTTGGCGGACGACGACACCCTGCGGGTCGCCGTTTTGACCGGCGCGGGCGAGCGGTCCTTCATCGCGGGGGCCGACCTCGACGAACTCGGCACCGCCGATCCGGACGCCGCGCGGGCCTTCATCACCGCGCTGCAGACAATGCACCAGGCGATCCGCGACCTGCCGGTGCCGGTGATCGCGCGGATCAACGGGGCCTGCTTCGGCGCGGGCTTGGAAACCGCCGCGAGCTGCGATCTGCGGATCGCGTCGGATAACGCGAAGCTGGGCATGCCCGAAGTGGTGATCGACATTCCGTCGGTGATCGAAGCGGCGCTGTTTCCCCGGCTGATCGGCTGGGGCCGGACGGCGTGGCTGCTCTACCGCGGCGACCCGATCGACGCGGCGACCGCCCTCGACTGGGGCCTCGTCGAAAAGGTCACCAGCCCCGATGCGCTGGACGACGCGGTTGACGAATTGGCCACGGTGATCGGCCGCAACGGTGCGACCGGAATCCGCCTGCAAAAGAAGTTGATGCGCGATTGGGAGCGGATGTCGCTGGACGATGGTGTGGCGGCGGGGATCGAATCCCTGACCGAAGCCTACAGAAGCGGCGATCCGACCGGCTACATCGCCGCCTATCGCCGAGAAAAATCAGTGTGATAGACTTGCCGGACTCAAACACAGGGGAAGCACGGAATGCCCGATGATCGCGTAACGACGGAAAGCCAACTGCGGGAAACCTACAAGCAGCCCGCCGGCAACTCGGTCAAGAAGGAACTGGATCATCTGGATAAGCATTGCCGCGCTTTCCTGGAATTGTCCCCGTTCTGCGTGCTCGCCACGGCGGATCCGGACGGCAAGATCGACGCCTCGCCGCGCGGGGATCACCCCGGCTTCGTTGAGGCGGTGGATGAACACACGGTGCTGATGCCCGACCGGCCCGGCAACAACCGGCTCGATTCCCTGGGCAACATCGTCGATCACCCGGAAGTCGGGATGTTGTTCATGGTGCCGGGGTTCAACGAGACATTGCGCATCAACGGCACGGCGGAGGTGCTGCGCGAGCCGGCGCTCTGTGAACGGTTCGCGGTCGACGGGAAGCCCGCCCGATCGGTCCTGCGCGTCCATGTGCGGGAAGTGTTCTTCCATTGCGCGAAGGCGTTCCTGCGGTCCCGGCTCTGGGAGGCCGACGCCCAGCAGGATCGGAAGAGCTTTCCCACATTCGGGACGATCCTCTCCGACCAGACGAAGGGCGGCGAACCCGCCGAAATCGACGCCTATATCGAGGAACGCAAGAAAACGCACATGTGGTGACGCCGCCGGCATGCCTTCAGCGGCGCCAAAAAACGCGGATATAAATTTCAGCGGCGTGGCATACCGTCAGGAACCGACAGAAACCGGGCGTCGCGTCAGCGCGGTGCGAGCACCATAATCATCTGACGACCTTCCATCATCGGCATCTGCTCGACCTTGGCCATTTCCTCGGTCTCGGTGCGAACGCGATCGAGCACCTTCATGCCCAGGTGCTGATGCACCATCTCGCGGCCACGGAACCGTAGGGTCACTTTGACCTTGTCGCCATCTTCGAGAAAGCGGCGCATCGCCTTCATCTTCACGTCGTAATCGTGCTGCTCGATGTTGGGCCGGAACTTGACCTCCTTCACATCGATGGTCTTCTGCTTCTTGCGCGCTTCGCTCTTTTTCTTCTGATTTTCGTATTTCAGCTTGCCGTAATCGAGAATCTTGCACACAGGCGGCGACACGTTCGGCGCGACCTCGACAAGATCAAGCCCTACATCGGCGGCTTTGATAATGGCTTCCCGGGTCGCAACGACCCCAAGCTGATTTCCATCCTGATCAATAAGGCGGACTTCATCCACTCTAATGTCTTCGTTGACGCGTGGTCCTTCTCGGACCGGCGGCGCCGTCATTGGTCGTCTGGCTATAGAACCATCCTCTTCGTTGTTGACGATATATAGCGGAACCACCCGTCCCGCTTCAGCCTGCCAACCTAACCGCTCGGCAGTACCGATTCCTTAACAAGTCTATGAATTGCTTCATCGAGCGCAAGAATTTCTTGCTGTTTTCCGCCCAACCGCCGCACCGCGACGGTCCGTTCCTCGGCCTCGCGGTTGCCGACGACGAAAATGGCGGGAATTTTCGCGTGCGAATGCTCTCTCACTTTATAGTTAATTTTCTCGTTCCGCGTATCGATCTCTACCCGCAACCCCGCGTCCACACAGGCTTTGCGGACTTCTTCGGCATAGCCGTCGGCATCGTTGGTGATCGTCGCGATGACCGCTTGAACCGGCGCCAGCCACATCGGCATGCGGCCCGCGTAGTGTTCGATCAAGACACCGAGGAACCGCTCGAACGAGCCCAAGATCGCCCGATGCAGCATCACCGGGCGGTGTCTTTGGCCATCTTCGCCCACATAACTCGCATCCAATCGCTCCGGCAGCACGAAATCGACCTGCAGCGTGCCGCATTGCCAGTCCCGCCCGATCGTGTCGCGCAGCACGAATTCCAGCTTCGGACCGTAGAAGGCGCCTTCGCCGGGATTCAGCGTGTAGTCAAGGCCCGCGGCCTCGGTCGCCTCTTTCAATGCGGCTTCGGCCTTGTCCCAGACCGCATCCTCGCCGGCGCGTATCTCGGGCCGGTCGGAGAATTTCACCACCACCTCATCGAAACCGAAATCCTTATAAATCGACGTCAGCAGCTCGCAGAAGGCTTGCGTCTCGCTGACGATCTGATCCTCGGTACAGAAGATATGCGCGTCGTCCTGGGTAAAGGCGCGCACGCGCATCAGGCCGTGCAACGCGCCCGACGGCTCATTGCGGTGGCAGGATCCGAACTCGGCCATGCGGATCGGCAAATCGCGATAACTCTTCAGCCCCTGGCGGAAAATCTGCACATGACAGGGGCAGTTCATCGGTTTCAACGCAAGCGTCCGGTCGCCCTCGTCTTCCGCGGTGAACATATGCTCGCGGAACTTCTCCCAATGCCCGGACTCCTCCCACAGCGTCCGGTCGACAAGCTGCGGCGTCTTCACCTCCTCATACCCGGCCGTCTCGAGCCGTTTTCGCATGTAGGATTCGGCGATGCGGTAGAGGGTCCAGCCCTTGGGATGCCAGAAGATGCTGCCAACGGCCTCCTCTTGAATATGGAATAGATCCATCTCCCGGCCGAGGCGGCGATGGTCACGCTTTTCCGCTTCTTCCAAGCGCCGCAGGTAGGCCTTGAGTTCCTTGTCGGTCCGCCAGCAGGTGCCGTAGATCCGCTGAAGCTGTGGATTGTTCGCGTCACCGCGCCAGTAAGCCCCGGCCAGCTTCATCAGCTTGAACGATTTGCCGAGCATTCCGGTGGAGGCGAGATGCGGCCCGGTGCACAGGTCGAGCCAGTCGCCCTGCCGGTAGATCGAGATATCCTCGTCCTCCGGCAGCGTGCCCACATGCTCCGCCTTGAAGTTCTCGCCGATCTTCTCGAAATGCGCCACCGCGTCGGCCCGGTCCCAGACCTCGCGCGTGATCGACTCGTCCCGGTCGACAATCTCGGCCATACGTTTCTCGATCGCCGCGAAGTCGTCCGGCGTGAACGGTTCCTCACGATGGAAGTCGTAGTAGAACCCGTCCTCGATCGCCGGGCCGAACGTGATCTGCGTGCCAGGGAACAGTTCCTGCACCGCCTCGGCCAGGACATGGGCGCAGTCGTGACGCAGCACTTCCAGCGCATCCTCGCTATCGCGGGTTACGATCTCGAGCGCGGCGTCGCGGGTGATTTCATAGGACAGGTCGCGCAACGCCCCGTCCACCTTGACCACGAGCGCGGCCTTGGCCAGGCCCGGCCCGATGTCGGCGGCGATCTGACCGCCGGTCACGGCGCCGTCATACGTTCGCACGCTGCCGTCCGGCAACGTGATGGCGACCTGACCGTTCGCGGATCCCGAGGGGGCACTTTCCGACATCGTAATTCCTGTTTCAAAATCAATACGCCCGCCGTCGCGCGGGCAGGATCACCGTTTAACCCAAGCGCAGGGCGGCTTCAACCTCATCGACGTCCAGACCGTCCAGCAACGGCCGGCGCAAAATCGTGACGTCCGGCCCGCGTTGGGCGCAAAGCGCCGGGTCCGAGGCATTCGAGAAAAGCACGACCGAGCGGCATCCGACCGCAGCGGCGATATGCATCGGCCCGGTATCGTTGCCGACCGCCGCCACGGCCCGGCGCGCCAGGCCGCCCAAATCCAAAAGCGACGTGCGGCCGATCAGACTCATAACCTCCGGGCAATCCCGTTGAATTTGGTTCGCCGCGTCCGCATCCTCCGGCCCGCCCACGATCACCGGCTGCATCCCGTGCGCCGCCATGCGGCGCGCCAGCGCGGCGTATCGGTCGACGGGCCAACGCTTCGCCGGCCGGTGGGCGGCGCCGCCGGGCGCCAGCAACACGAACCGGCCGGAGACGCCGAGCGCCTCGACCGGCGCATCGAACCAGGCGAGGTCCGGCGCGGGTACGGATGCGATCCCCGCCGCCGCCAACTGCTCGGCCTGACGGTCGATCGTGTGCATATGGTCCCGTTCGGGATTAGCGTGCGGGTGCGAACACCCCGCGGCGATCCCCGACCATTCGGGCCGCGCGCCGGTCATCAGACGAAAGTACCAGCCCGACCGATCCGAGGTCTGCAGGTCGTAGACCCGGCGAAACCCGGCATCGATCAGCCTGCGGCGGAATGCCATATGCCGCCCGAGAGCCAAGGCCGGCGCCCGGTCATCGGCCCAGACCGCGTCGACATACCCGCTCGCCTCGGCCAGCGGTACGTAGAGCGGCGTTGTCAGCAGCGTGATCCGGGCGTCGGCGTGGTGACGCCGGATCGCCTGCAACGGGCCGAGGGCCTGGACGAAATCGCCCAGCGCGCCGAGCTTTATGACAAGAAGGTTATCGGCCACCGCGTTACGCCACGGCGCGGGCCTGTTCGACCGCCAATTCCGACAGCAACTCGCGGTAAACATCGAGCGTCTTCATGCACATCAGTTCGGTCGAAAAGTTTTCCTGCACGTTTCGGATCGCATTGTCCGCCAGCGTTTCGCGCTGCCCGGTTTCCAATGACAGGGCATGGTCGAGCGCCACCGCCAGCGACGCGGCGTCGCCCGGCTCGAACAGCCAGCCGGTCTCGTCGGGAATCACAAGCTCCCGGCTCGCGCCATGCGCCGCCGACACGATGGGTTTGCCCATCGCCTGCGCCTCGACCATGACCCGGCCGAACGCCTCGGGGTCGGTGGAGGCGGAGACGACGACGTCCGCCAACATGTAGGCCGCGGGCATGTCCGTACAGTCGCCGACGAAATGGACCAGGCTTTCGATACCTTTCGCCTCGACCTGGCGTTCCAGCTCCCGCCGATAACCGCCGCCGCCCCTGTCCTCGCCCACGATCAGGCATCGCACATTCTGATCGCCGAGACGGCTGAGCGCGTCAATAAGCAGGGCCTGGCCCTTCCATCGCGTCAAGCGGCCCGGCAACATGACCACCGGCACGTCGTCCGGCAAGCGCCATTCGGTCGCCAACTGGATGACCCGCGCCGCCGGCACGATCCGCGGGTCGAAGTGGCGCAGGTCCGCGCCGCGGTGAATCACGCGGATGCGCCGTTTTTCGGCCTTGTAGTGTTTGTCGATGTGATCGGCGATGAAGCGCGAAATTGCGATGACCCGGTCGCCCTTGGTCATCACCGAGTTGTAGAGCCTCTTGATCGGCGTCCGGAAATTATAGGTGCCGTGGAAGGTGGTCACGAAACGGGCGCCGGTCCGGCGGCAGGCGTAATAGGCCGACCACGCCGGGGCGCGGCTGCGCGCATGCACGATATCGACGCCTTGCGTCGCGATGAGCGCGGAAAGGGCATCGACATTCGCGTGCATGATGAGCGGATTCTTGGAGTGCAGCGGCAGCGCGAAATGCTCCGCACCGATACGTTGCAGATCGTGTTCCATGCGGCCGCCCCGCGACGCCACCAGGGCCCGTCCACCGGCCTCGACGATTGCCTCGGCGATGTCGACGGTGCCGCGCTCGACGCCGCCGGTATTCAGTTCCGGCAGAACCTGCAGAACCACGGGCGCGCGCGTCGCGGCGGCACTGGTCTCCAGATTGTCGGCCATGATACGGTTCCTCCGGCAGCCGCAACGGGCATGCAAGGAAAGGACATATCGCTTGACGCGACAAGCGGCAACTCTGCAGCGCGGGAAAGAGATTTCGATCGCGTATCACCACACGCCGGGCCAGACCCCCGGCGTGTTGTTCTGTACGGGTTTCAAGTCGGATATGACCGGGTCGAAAGCGCTGGCGCTGGAAGCCTTCTGCCGCGAGGCCGGCCAGCAATTCACGCGGTTCGACTATCAAGGCCATGGCGAGTCGTCCGGCCGGTTCGAGGACGGCACGATCGGCGAATGGCTGGCCGACACGCTTGCCGTGGTCGATGAGATCACCGAGGGACCGCTGATCATCGTCGGGTCGTCGATGGGCGGCTGGATCGGGTTGTTGACCGCCCTGGCGCGCCCGGACCGGGTGAAGGGCTTTGTCGGCATCGCCACCGCGATCGATTTCGTCCGGCGCATCTGGGACGGCATCGACGACGACACCCGCCGCTTGTTGAAGACCGAGGGCGTGTGGATGCGGCCGTCCGAGTACGACCCCGACGGCTACCCCATCACCCTCTCGCTGCTGGAAGAGGGCCGCAACCACTTGCTGCTGCCCGGGCCGATCGAATTCGACGGCGCGGTGCGGCTGCTGCACGGCCAGCTCGACGACGCCGTGCCGTGGCGCGGCTCGCTGGATATCGCCGAGGCGCTGACCGGTTCCGACGTGGCGGTAACCTGCATCAAGGACGCCGGGCACCGGTTGTCACGCGACCAGGATGTCGCCCGGATTCTCGCCGCGACGGCGGAGATAACCGAAACCCTGCGGCAAGCCTAAGGCGTCAAAAGACCGCGCAATCCTTCACGGTAATCCGGCCAATTCAGCGCCACGCCCAGTTCCTCTTTGATGCGCGCGTTCGAAACGCGCTTGTTGTCGCGATAGAAGCTTTGCCCCATCGGCGACAGTTCCGCCTGCTCGAAGGGAGTTTCCGGCGGCGGGTCGACGCCGAGCAGATCGCACGCATAGGCGATCACATCTTGCGGCGGAGCGGCCTCGTCATCGCACAGGTTATACGCAGCGCCGGGATCGGGCGCCGCCATCGACGCCCGCAGCACCTGTACGATGTCGTCACGATGGATCCGGCTGAAGACCTGACCCGGCTTCACGATGCGGCGGGCGCGGCCGGACCGCACGGTTTCCAGGGCATTACGGCCGGGTCCGTAGATTCCGGCGAGCCGGAACAAATGCATCGGAATATCGTGACCGCGTCCCAGGTCGAGCCACCCATTCTCCGCCCGGACACGGCGTTCGCCGCGCGGTCCGGACGGCCGCCGGTCCGAGCTTTCGTCGACCCAGTCGCCGCCGCGATCGCCGTATACCCCGGTCGTCGACAGATAGCCGGCCCATTCAATGCCTGAGCAGGCCGCGATATCCGCGCCGTGCACGTCCAAGGCAGCGTCCCCATCGGCATCCGGCGGCACCGACAACAGCAGATGCGTGGTCCCGGCCAACGCCGCCCGTGGCTCCGCCATCGGATGTGTCCGGTCGAACACGAAGGCTTTGATTCCGTCGGCCTGCAGTGCCGCCTTTTTTTCTTCGCTGCGGCAGGTACCGGCCACGGCCCAACCGTCCGCCCGAACCGCGTCGGCAAGCGCACGCGCCGAATACCCAAGTCCGAAACAAAAAAGTCGCCGTTGTGAGTCTGGCATTCGAGGGTTCGCCGTTTTCCAGGGTTGATCCGTTGCCGGGTAGGGTCGACCTTACGGGAAGCCGAAGCAGTGAGACAAGACGATGCGACTTGGGTTCGCCCTATTGGCGTTTGGATTATCCGTCGTGGCGCCGACGGGATCGCCGCCGTATGCGGCCTCGCCGGCGGCGGGTACCCCCGTCGATGCGGCCGGGCGCAACGACCTTTACGCCAGTTGCATGGCGCTGGCCCGGTCCGCGCCGGCGGAGGGTCTGGCGAAGGCCGAGGATTGGCGCAAGAACGGCGGCAGCTCCGGCGCGAAGCATTGCGCGGCAGTCGCCCGGGCCGGGCTTGGCCAGTTCGACGCTGCGGCCGAGGCGCTCGAGTCTTTGGCCTGGGAATTGCCGGACTCCACGCCCGACCGGATTCGGGCGCAGATTCTGGCGCAAGCAGGCCAAATATGGCTCGACGCCGGACAATCGGGCAAGGCGAACGCCTTGCTGACCACCGCCATCGAACTCGCGCCGAAAGATGTCGAAATCCGAATCGACCGCGCCATGACGCTGGCCGGGATTGGCCGGTATCAGGACGCGATCATCGACCTCAGCGCCGCGCTGCTGCTGGACGACCGCTCGATCGACGCGTTGGTGCTGCGCGCCAGCGCCTATCGACACACCGACCGGCCGGAACGCGCCATCGACGATATCGAACGCGCCCTCGCCCTGGCGCCAAACAATCCGGAAGCGCTGTTGGAACGGGGTCTGGTGCGGCGTCTCTTCGGCGACGAGGCCGGCGCGCGCCTGGATTGGCTGCGCGTCATTCAACTCCATCCGAAGTCGCCGGCCGCCGCGGTCGCGCGGGATAATCTGAATTCAACGCCGCGCTCGAATCCCCAGCGCTAAAAGTCCCGACATTAAAAGTCTAAGTCCGCGTAGTGCTTGGGCGGCGGATAGCCGGGGATGTGATCGCCGAGAATGCCGCGGAAGCTTGGCCGCGACTTGACCCGGGCATACCAGTCTTTCGCGCGCCCGTGTTCGTCCCACGGCACGTCGCCAAGATAGTCGACGCAAGAGAGATGCGACGCCGCGGCGATATCCGCGAGGCTGAAATCATCCCCGCCAAGCCAGCGGCGGTCTTCGGACAGCCAAGCGATATAGTCCATATGAACGTGAATATTCGCATTGCCGGCGCGGATCGAAGCCGAATTCGGCTCGCCCAGCGACAGCAGCCGCTTGGTGATCTTTTCGTAGACCAGCAGTTCCGTCACCTCGAAGTGGAATTTCTCGTCGAACCACGCGACCAACCGCCGCGTTTCCGCGCGCGACGCCGGATCCCGGCCCAACAGACCAGGCTCGGAATGGACTTCTTCGAGGTATTCCGTGATCGCCGACGAATTGGAGAGAACCGGACCGCTCGGCACTTCGAGCACCGGCACCGTGCCCGCCGGATTGAGCGCGAGGAATTCGTCGCGCCGCTCCCACACCTTTTCAATACGGGTTTCCACGTCCAATTTTTTCTCGGCCATCGCCACGCGAACCTTGCGGCAAAACGGCGACAGCCAAAGATGATACAGCTGGTGCATGGCGGGACTATAGTCGCGCACGCCGCGGCGGGAAACCGTAATGCGCCGCGATAGACCAAGCTGCCCGAGACCGCGGAATCAAAAAGACCCCCGCCGGGTAAGGACGGGGGCCAGGGTGGCTTGCTGCAATAAACGCCAAGGAAAGGGTGCCCATCAGAGGAAAGGGCGGTCACGCTTTTGCAGACAATCTGACGACTCGACATCGTCAGGAACGGATAATAATCGGGAGACTTCATTAATGCAAATAATAATTATTCGCATTTAATTTTTCCTTCCAACGCCGTTTTCAGTCATATCCCAAAGCCGGAAGACTGGGCCTCCGGCCGAACGACCTAAACGGCTGCAAAACCCATTTGATGGTGGTAGGCTGCGGCCGCAGCGCGGGCACGCCCGGCTGCGGGGGGATTCGCGGGGCTATTTTCGTGACGCTTTTTCAATTGCTTGTCCTGGCCGTTGTCCAGGGTATTACGGAATTTCTGCCTATCAGCTCGTCGGGGCATTTGGTTCTCACATCGAACCTGCTGGGCTGGCAGGATCAGGGTTTGGTTATCGACATCGCCGTGCATGTCGGCACGTTGCTCGCCGTCATGGCCTATTTCTGGCGCGATCTATGGATGATCATCACGGGCACGTTCAGCGCGCTGGGCGGCCGGCCGAACCAGGGCTTCCGGCTACTCCTCTATATGATCGTCGGCACGCTGCCGATCGTCGCCGCGGGGTATTTCGGCCACGAGTACATCAAGACGGCTCTGCGCAGCGTCGAGGTGATTGCCTGGACGACGCTGATGTTCGGAATCTTGCTTGGTGTCGTCGATTGGATGTGCATGACGGTGCGCCGTCTCGAGCACCTGAGTTACGGCAGCGTCTTGTTCGTCGGCATTGCGCAAATGCTGGCGCTGATTCCGGGAACCAGCCGGTCCGGTATCACGATTACCGCCTGCCGCATGCTGGGTATGGAACGGACCGACGCCGCCCGCTTCTCCATGTTGTTGTCGATGCCGGCGATTCTGGGCGCCGCGACGCTGGCGGGACTCGATGTTTATAAAGCCGGGGATTTCGCGCTTGGAATCGATGCCGCCATATCGGTCGTGCTGGCCTTCTTCGCTGCCCTGATCGCCATCGCCGTTATGATGCGGTGGCTGATGCGCGCCACCTTCCTGCCCTTCGTCATCTATCGAATCCTGCTAGGGGCCGGTCTGCTCTATTGGGTCTACAGCTGATCGCGACGGCGACCGCTAGGCGAAATTAGTGTGACTGAACCGGCCGCCGCGCCGGAACCGATCCAGGTAGGTCGGCAAGATCACCTCGGCGGCCGTCGGCTCGATTCCCAAATCCTTGAGCGTCGGCAAATCGCCGCCGACCACGTTGTCGGACCGGAGCAAGGCCACCTGATCGCGGGTCAGCGGCGGGATCGGCAGCAGTTCGGCGAAGAACCCGATAAAGGAACCGAGCCAGAACGGCATCGGAAGGATCAGCCGCGACCGGTCGGTTTCCTCAAGGATGAGGCGTAGAATTTCGACGAAGCTGTAGATCTTGGGCCCGCCGAGCTCGTAAACCTTACCCTGGGCCGATGGATCGCCCAGCACCTTCAGCACCGCATCCGCGACATCGCCCACATAGACCGGTTGGAAGCGCGATCCGCCGTCGCCATAGAAGTCAAGGCCGCCATCCTTGAACCGCGGGAACGGGCAGCCGAAGGCCGGGAGGAAAGGCGAAATTTGCGCCATTTGGGCGAACCGGTTGAAGAAATCGTCCTGCGGCCCAAAGACGACGCTGGGCCGCAAGATCACCGCATCGGCAAAGGCCTTTCTGACCGCCGCTTCACCCGCGGCTTTCGAGCGCGCGTAGTGCGATTGCGATTGCGCATCGGCGCCGAGCGCCGAAAGCTGCACCAGATCGGTACAGCCGGCGGCGGCAGCGGCCTTTGCGACCGTTTCCGCGCCTTGCGCATGCACCGTGTCGAAGCGTTGACGGCCACCCTCGTAAAGAATGCCGACCAGATTGATCACCGCATCCGCGCCGTCGACCGCGCGCCGCACGGTGTCGGCGTTGCGGATATTGGTCTGCACCGGCGTGATTTGCCCGACGTCCCCCATCGGCTTTAGGAACAGGGCCGCGTCGGGGTTCCGCACCGCCGCGCGTACCTGCATTCCGTTTTCCGCAAGACGCTGCACGATGTGCCGGCCCAAGAAACCGGATGCACCGAAGACGGTCACCAACCGTATTGCCATTTCACCCCCACTCCACTAGCGCCACCGGCAAAATCCCCGCTGGAACGATCCGCGCGCCGGACAATCGGCGGACGGCCGACCATGGCTCCCGCCGCGCCGGCGCAGCATACATGACGGCGCATCGTCAGAAAACAGCCGTTAATGCGGTTGACAAGAGCAGCGGCAAAGACCAATTTGCGCCCTCGAAGCCCAGGTGGCGGAATTGGTAGACGCGCAGGTTTCAGGTACCTGTGGGGGCAACCTCGTGGAAGTTCGAGTCTTCTCCTGGGCACCATTCTTCACCGGTCCGTACCGGTGCCGCGACGATACGGGATGATGCGCCGCCGATGACCATATGGTACCGGCGCCGCCCGAGGAGAAAAGGTGAACGTCGACCTTTACCACGGCGACCTGCCGGACGGGCTGGACCTGGGATCCACCGTCGCAATCGATACCGAAACAATGGGGCTCGACCCGCACCGCGATCGGCTGTGCCTGATCCAGCTTTCGTCCGGCGACGGTAACTGCCATCTCGTCCAATTTGCGCAAGGCCAATACGGCGCCCCCAATTTGAAGCGAATGTTGCAGGATCCGGATGTCCTCAAACTTTTTCATTTCGCGCGCTTCGACATCGCGATGATCAAACGGTACCTCGACGTCGATTGCGCGCCAGTCTATTGCACGAAGATCGCGTCGCGCCTCAGCCGCACCTATACCGACCGCCACGGCCTCAAGGACATCTGCCGCGAATTGCTGGGCGTCGAAATTTCCAAGCAACAACAATCGTCGGATTGGGGCAAGGCCACGCTGAGCGAGGAACAGCTGCACTATGCCGCCAGCGACGTGCTGTACCTGCACCAGCTCAAACAGATTCTCGACGATATGCTCGACCGCGAGGGGCGGACTGCGTTGGCCCAGGCGGCCTTTGACTTTCTGCCGGCGCGCGCGGCCTTCGACCTGGCCGGATACGCCGATACCGATATCTTCGCTCACAGCTAGGACCAGAGCCGCAAACGGCCGGTTTCATTGACCTTAACCATCGCGCACTGCATACTTTTTCCTGCTCGGGGTGATCTATTCCTTAACCCTATGCGCGATATTGTATGCGGGCAGTTCACCTCCGGGACGGCGATGGCCCATCAGGGGCCGGCACCCAATCGGCAATCGAACGGCCGCAATTGATGGCTCAGGTTTTGAAACACGCTCCCCACGGCGCGTCATGCCGTAACCCGGACCGGGCAATCCGCGTCGTGATGCCGCGCATCTTGATGCAGGAACCGCGCGTCACCAGTTTAGAGTCGGGGCATTCGGATCGTGTTGACGGTGCGGCCGTGCAGGACAGCCGCTTATCGGACATCGCGTAAGGCATGAAGGTGACCGTGGACCGAGCTGAAAACGAACCCTCCGGCGGGCGCACGGCGCGCCAGCGGATCGCTTTTTCCGCGCCCCGGAAGCCGAGGGTCTCGCGCTCCTACGGCCGTTTCGTCGGCATCATGCGAATCTTGCTGCCGACGGTCGCGACCGCGTTGGTCATCCTCGTCGCCCTCTGGCCGCAATTGTCCGATCAACAACGCCGCTTTTCGATCAAACCGGCAAAGGTCGACGCGAGCGCCACGGAAACCGTGACCATGCTGAACGGCGTCTATACCGGGGTCGACGAAAAACAACGTCCCTTTACGCTGACCGCGGACTCCGTGCAGCTCGCGAGCGCCGGTTGGACCAACGTCGACATGGTGAGCCCCAAGGCCGATATCCTGATGCTGGACGGCAGTTGGATCGCCGTGACCGCCAAGACCGGCAAATACAACCGCGACGACAAAATCCTGAACCTCACCGGCGCGGTGAACTTGTTCCACGACAGCGGCTACGAGTTTCGGACAGAGGCGGCCACGGTCGACATGAATGCCGGGGACGCCCGCGGGACCGAACCGGTCGAAGGCCAAGGCCCGTTCGGCACCCTGAAGGCGGAAGGTTTCATCATCCATAATCGCGGCGAACGGATCGAGTTTACCGGCCGCTCGAAGATCGTGTTGCAACCGGGCGCGGCCCCCGGCGGATGAATGGGCAGATGAAGATGCCAACCATCGCAATCACCGTTTTCGCTACAATCGCTGCTGTCCTGATCTCGACGCAGACCGCTCTAGCCCAGGGGCTGCTGACGAAAGGCGGCGACGCGCCCGTCACCATCAACGCCGACGACGGTATCGAATGGGTCCGCGACGAAAAGAAATACATCGCCCGCGGCAATGCCAGCGCGAACCGGAACAACGCCACGGTAAATGCCGACACCCTCACCGCCTTCTACCGTGAAAAGAAGGAGGGCGGCGGCCAGGAGATTTTCCGCGTCGACGCCGACGGCAATGTGAAAATCTCGACCGACGACCAGCAGGCGGTCGGCGACAAGGCGGTTTACCATGTCGACAAGGCGGTCTTTGTCCTGGTGGGCAAGAACCTGAAATTGACCTCAAGTCAGGGTGTCCTGACCGCCCGCGACAGTCTCGAATACTGGGAAGAGAAACGGCTGGCGGTCGCCCGCGGCGACGCGGTGGTCGTCCAGGACGGGCAACGCGTCCGGGCCGACGTCATGACGGCGCATATGGAAACCGCCGCCGACTCGGCGACGCCGAAATCGAAACCAAAGAAGAAAAAGGCGACGGCGAAACCGAAGAAGCCGACGTCGACGGCGAAGAAATCTCCCGGCGCTGATCTGGGTTTGGGCGGCGGCGAATCACAAATCCGCCAGGTTGACGCCTTCGGCAACGTGCATATCTCCCTGCAAAAGGCTATCGTCCGCGGGGATACGGGTGTGTATGTTCCCTCACGCGGGGTTGCCACATTATGTGGAAACGTGCGTATAACGAGCGGTAAGAACCAGTTGAACGGCAAATGCGCCGAGGTCAACCTGCGGACCGGTATCTACAAGCTGACCGGCAGGGCCAAGGGACTGGTGCAGCCGCGCCGGGAACAGCAATAGCCGCCGGCTGCGGAACGAGGGGTAAATACGGATCGCATGACTGAGTCGGAAAGCCAGGAGCCGGGCGGCCACGGTGCCGGTGGCGTCGATGACAGCGACGGGCCGCGGCTCATTGCCGAGAATACAGGGCTGACCGCCCATAACCTGGGCAAGCAGTTCAAAAAACGACCCGTCCTGCGCGACGTCAGCATTTCCCTGCAGCGGGGCGAAGCGGTCGGCCTGCTGGGTCCCAACGGCGCTGGCAAAACCACCTGCTTCTATATCATCACCGGTTTGATCTCGGCCGACTACGGCTCCGTCTACATGGACGGCCAGGACATTACAGGGCTTCCCATGTACCGGCGCGCCCGGATCGGCATCGGCTATCTGCCGCAGGAACCGTCAATCTTTCGCGGGCTCTCGGTCGAGCAGAATATCCGCGCCGTCCTCGAATGCATCGAAAAGGATCAGGACCGGCGCGAGTCGATCCTGGAAGCCCTGCTCGCCGAATTCTCGATCACCCATCTGCGCCGCACGCCATCGCTTGCCCTATCGGGCGGCGAACGCCGGCGCGTCGAAATCGCCCGCGCCTTGGCGTCGCATCCGCATTTCATTCTTCTCGATGAACCATTGGCCGGAATCGACCCGATCGCAGTACGCGACATTAGGGAACTCGTCATCCATCTCAAGGATCGCGGGATCGGTGTCCTCATCACCGATCACAACGTGCGCGAGACGCTCGACGTCGTGGACCGCGCCTATATCCTGCATGACGGCCAGGTCCTGATGGAGGGCCGTCCGGATGAGATCGTCGCCAATTCCGAAGTCCGGCGCGTTTACCTCGGCGACCGATTCA
The DNA here is from genome assembly GCA_965228425.1 of Alphaproteobacteria bacterium. Taxonomy (GTDB): domain Bacteria; phylum Pseudomonadota; class Alphaproteobacteria; order UBA8366; family UBA8366; genus JAJFJD01. The sequence continues at coordinate 5,328,413 of OZ245815.1, forward strand.
GTCTTTAGGCGGCCGGGTAGCCACCGATGGCCATAACCCCGCGCCTGGATCTCCGGCAGTCTCAGTCACTCGTCATGACGCCGCAGTTGCAGCAGGCGATCAAGCTGCTGCAATTGTCGAATATCGAGCTGTCCGCCTATGTCGAGGATGAATTGCTGCAGAACCCGATGCTCGAACGGGAGGAAAGCAGCAAGCCCGGCGACGATTCGGCATCGCAGACCGCGGACGGCGGAGACGCCGAGGCGGACGACTTGTTCGAACCCGAATCCCTGGAACACACGGCGACCGAAACGATGCCGACGGACGGGGACAGCGCGCTCGATATCGACGGTGACAGTGTCTGGACCGAGGACGGACCGGGTGACACCGTCGCGGACAACGATGGCGCAGACGGCACCATCGACGATATGGGTACCATGGACGCGATCGATTCGGTGGACACCTCCGCGCTCGACGGGACCAGCACGGGCTTGAGCAGCACCGTCAGCGGCGGAAGCCGGGACTTCTCGGAGCGGGTCGGTGACCTGGAAGCGACGTTGAGTGATGCACCCACCCTGCGCGACCACCTGACCGAGCAGCTCCTCGTCGACATCGCCGATCCCGGCGACCGGATGATCGGCATCCAACTGATCGAGACGCTCGACGAGTCCGGATGGATTTCCGAACCGCTGGAACAGATCGCCGAGCGCTTGAATTGCGGCGTGGACCGCGTGACGTCGATCCTGGAACTCTTGCAGCGGTTCGATCCGCCGGGGCTGTTCGCCCGCGACCTGCGAGAGTGCCTGGCGTTGCAGTTGCGCGATCTGGACCGTCTCGATCCCGCGATGCAGACCCTGCTGGACAACCTCGACCTGCTGGCCAAGCACGATAAATCGGCGCTCCTGCGGGTCTGCGGCGTCGACGACGAAGACCTGACCGACATGGTCGCGGAAATCCGGGCCCTTAACCCGAAACCGGCGCAGGCCTTCGATCACGAGGTCACGCAGACCGTGACGCCGGATATCCTGATGCGGCCGCATCCCGACGGCGGGTGGACCATCGAGCTCAATCCCGAAACGCTGCCGCGCGTGCTGGTCAATGTCGACTACTTCTCCCGGGTGCGGAAGGCGACGCGCAAGAAGGAAGAACGCGAATACATCAACGAGTGTTTCCAGTCGGCGAACTGGCTGGTCAAATCGCTGCATCAGCGGGCGACGACGATCCTGAAGGTCGCGTCCGAGATCACGCGCCAACAAGATGCCTTCTTCCGCAAGGGCATCGCGCATATGAAACCGTTGGTGCTGCGCGATATCGCCGAAGAGATCGAAATGCACGAGAGCACGGTCAGCCGGGTTACGACCAACAAATACATGCACACACCGCGCGGGATATTCGAGTTGAAGTATTTCTTCTCGGCGGCGATCGCCAATTCCGGCGGCGGCGACGCGCATTCCGCCGAGGCGGTAAGATTCCGCATCAAATCGCTGATCGACGCCGAATCGGCGAACGAAATCCTGTCCGACGACCGGATCGTGGAGATCCTGAAGCAGGACGGCATCGACATCGCGCGCCGCACGGTCGCGAAATACAGGGAAGCCCTGAAAATTCCATCTTCAGTGCAGCGCCGGCGACAAAAACGTCAACAATTATAACGTTCTAATTGGATTTCCCTATCAAACGCCGAGCGCCGCGGCCCGCAACGGCCCCGACGGCGCTGGCGCTATTGACTCGTCCCGGCACGCTCACTATGTTCCGCCCCTCGCTTTCAGGCGCCGGTTATGGCACCCTTGGACTGTCTTGCACGGCAAGTCCGAAGCAAGGACCAATGCAGCTATCAGTGAACGGAAAACAGCTCGATATCGGGAGCTCCTTGAAGGAGCATATCGAGCGTCAAGTCCCCGTAATCGTCGAGAAATATTTCGTCGATCCGACGGACGCGAGTGTGACGATTTCGAAAGAAGGATCGTCGTTCCGCACCGATGTCGCGGTCCATGTCGGCAAGGGCATCATGGTGCAAGGGCACGCCATGTCAGGCGATGCGTATGGTTCCTTCGACGAAGCGTTGGAACATGTCGGCAAACGGTTGCGGCGCTATAAACGGCGGCTCCGCGACCATCATCGGCGGCAGGGCGGCAAGGAAGAGCGGCTCACGGCTGCGCAGTATGTGTTGGCGCCGGAAGATGAAGAGATACTCGAAACGGATACCGGCGACGCCAACGAAGCCAACGAGAATGGCGATCAGCCGGTCATCATTGCGGAGATGCAGACCGATATTGAGACACTGACCGTCAGCGACGCGGTAATGCGGATGGATCTCGCCAATTTACCGGCGATGTTGTTCCGCAACCGCGCCAACGGGGCGCTGAACATGGTGTATGTGCGCCGCGACGGCAATATCGGATGGATTGACCCGCAGGAAAATAAGTCCTAGGGAATTACCGCGGTACAAGCGCGGAAGGGGTACCGATGGATATCGTTAATCTGCTTTCGACCGACGGGGTCATTGCCAAGCTGCATGCCACGTCGAAAAAGCAGTCGTTACAGGAACTGGCCAAACATGCCTCGGCCATCACCGGTCTGCATGAACGGACGGTCTTCGACGTCTTGTTGGAGCGGGAACGGCTCGGGACCACCGGTGTCGGCAACGGCATCGCGATCCCGCACGGCAAACTGCCGGGTATCGACCGGCTCTACGGCCTGTTCGCGCGGCTGGAAACGCCGATCGACTTCGAATCGATCGACGAACAGCCCGTCGACTTGATTTTCATGCTGCTGGCGCCGGAAGACGCGGGCGCCGATCACCTGAAGGCGCTGGCGCGGGTATCGCGGCTGCTGCGCGACAAGACGATGTGCGAAAAATTGCGCGGGTCCGACAATGCCGAAGCGCTCTTCGCGCTGCTGACCGAAACGGCGACGAGCCACGCCGCTTAGGCGCGACCCGGTCGTCCTATCCCGAACGAAAATCAGGGAGAGCTAGTGCACGCTGACGGTGTAGTAGCTGTGCTCGTGCGCCGCGACGATGGCCGCATCGAAGTCATCCGCCACGGCGATCTGACGGCCGTCGGCCGTGTTCACCGCGAAGACCAACTCGTCCGCAAGCATGATCGGCCGCACATACGCGAGGTCGTCCGCGCCAAGCTGGGCCAAATCGTTCTGCGAAATATCGCGAAGCTTTTCGACGTTAACCATCACCAATGTCTCCTGTTGCGACATTAGCGAGATTCTAAATCCAGCTTGGTTGCCGATTCCTTAACGCCGGACCGCTTCTGGGAACGGATTTCTACCCGGCGGACCCGCGTATCGGGGGACGGCCGGGTGATGTCGATGTGCAACAGGCCGTTGTCCAACTCGGCGCCGACCACCTCGATCCCATCGGCCAGCACGAAAGCGCGCTGGAATTGCCGGGCGGCGATACCCCGGTGCAGGAAGACACGCTGGCTGTCGTCCTGTCGCCGGTTGCCGTGAATAATCAGTTGATTATCCGCGATTTCCACCGTCAGGTCGTCTTCGGAGAAGCCGGCAACGGCGAGGCTGATGCGAAGATGGTTTTCCCCGACCTGTTCGATGTTGTAGGGCGGGTATCCGTCGGCGGCTTTCTTGGAGATTTGATCGAGCGTGCGCTCGAAATGGTCGAACCCAAGCAGCAGCGGACTGTCGAATACGGACATGCGGGGCATGGCGCAGCTTCCTCCTCTATCGCATGAGCGAGTAGCCGGGACGCCCGAAAGCGCCTGGAATTACCGGACCCGACAATCGGCATCCGGCGCGCCGGACCGATATCCCGACGCCCCTTGCATATGGGAGGTGGGCCCGGCCGGTTCAAGCGGCCTTGTTCCAGCCCTAACCTTGCAGCAGCTTGGTCAATTCCCGGATCGGCCTGCCATCCAGGTCCAAGATCGCGTCCCGCACCGCCGCCGCCCGGTCGTCGGACACCGCCAGCGTGGCGTTGGCCATGAATTTCTCGGCAATCGCATCCCCGTCGAGCGCACGGTCGCCCGCGCCGCTGTTCATCCGGACATGGCTGGTCAGCTCCTCGCCGCTGCGCGTCGTCACCGCCACGCCGCCGGAGAAATAGGTCGGGAATTCGGATTGCGGGTCGGCCACGCACTCGACCATGCGCGACAGGCGAAGGATTTCCTCGTCCCGCAACGCCGCGTCCTTCAACTCGGCCAGCCCGAATTTGCCGCGCGCCAGACAGCCCGCGACCACGAATTGGGCGCTGAACTTGGCGTCGTACTCGTTCGCCGGTTCCTTCTTGTTGGCGATCGGCTCGGTGACGATCGGCAAGGTGTCTTCGGCGACAAAGGCGCGGATGCCCACGATATCCTCGGGCGCGAAACTCTGTCGGTCATACAGCTCGATCGCCGCGTCGGCGCAGCCATGGATGAAATGGCACACCGGATAGGGCTTGATCGCCACATTGGGGATTTCCCAGCTATCGCCGAGCCCATCGGTGATGACCGCGTAGTCGACCTTTGCTTCCAGATCTTGCAGATGCGTGTGGAACAGCCCGTAGCGGCCTTCGTAGACGCGCTCCGGCGCTTCGAAGCCATGCTGCGCCAGACGTGCCGAGGTGATGCCGCCGACCGCCGCCCAGCCGGGATGCAGGCGTTTGGTCCAGGCACCGGATTCGAGAAAGACCTGGATCGCTGCCGCCGTGCTGCCGGAGACACCTTGCGCCGCCACCAACTGCTCGAGATCGAGGCCGTAGAGCCGCCCGGCGGACAGCGCCGAGGCGAAATGCGCGACGATGCCGGTCGCGTGGAACCCGACATGATGGAAGCCGCCGTCGACCGACGCGCCGATCCGGATGCCCGCTTCCATGCCGATGGCATAGGCGGTCAGGAAGTCCTTGCCGCTGGCGTCCAACTGCTCCGCGACGCCCAAGGCCGCCGGAAGGCAGGCCACGCTGGCATGAAGCAGCCCGGTCATATGCGTGTCGTCGAAATCGAGGCCGTGGATCAGTACGCCGTTCATCATCACCGCGTCGCGCAACGCCAACGGCCGGTCCGATCCGATCACAGTGCAACCGCCCGGCCCGTCGGACAGCGCCTCGACGCCCGCCTGCACGCGTTCCGCGAACGGATAGGTCGTGGACGCGAGCGCGATGCCGAGCGAATCGAGGATGAGATATTTACCGCGCTCGCGGACCGCTTCGGGAATGTCCTCGTAGGACAGGGATTGCGCGAAACGCGCCAGGCCGCGCGATGGCGCCTCCGTCAATGCATCCGCCGATTCCGAGAGTCTTGCCGCGCCGCTCATGCTTAATCCTCCAAATTTCCTGTAAACTTGCCGTCGTCACGATGACGGCAAGTTTACAGGAAATGGAGATCGGCTTCATCTCGGCCAACGGGGGCCGTGGACGTCGGTCAACGACGGCGGTTTATCGGATGTATCGAACCGGCCGCGGCAAGTCCTCGGGCCACTTGTCCACGACCATGCCGGACGGCCAGGCGACCGAGGCTTGCGACGCCCCGTTCGGGCCGCGGATGCCGAAACGGCCACCGAAGGCGTCGTCGCTTTGCGTCGACTTCACGCGATCGATTCCGGGCGATTTAAAGGGCTGACCCTCGTAGACCCAGCAGGTCAGCGAAAAGACCGTCAACACGGTGGCGGCGGCGAAAGTGGCGGCGATGTTCAATTGCTTCATGACACGCTCCCAAGTCGCTGCATGCGACGCTGAGCATGGTGCCGAGGCGTCAAGGCGGGAGAAGGGAGGATTCAGGGTGAATCTTGGGAGAGAATCGGGCGATTCCGTGACCCCATAAATTATTGATATTAAACGCGTATAGCGTGATCCTCGACTGTCGGCTATGGTTAACGCACGGATCGATTCCAGGAATCCCCCACCAGGAGGCAGACCATGCCGGAAATGCGCATGATGGCGACCACGGGAATGCTCGGCTACGGCTATACCGAAGAAGCGTTTCGCCGCGGTTTGGAGCAGAAACCCGATTTTATCGCCGCGGACGGCGGGTCGATGGACCCCGGCCCTTACTATCTGGGCGAGGGCATTCCTTTCGTCTCGCGCAAGGCAATGAAGCGCGACCTCGCCCTCATGATCGAGGCCGGCATCGAACACAACATTCCCGTCATGGTCGGTTCGGCCGGCGGCGGCGGCAGCGATCCGCAGGTCGCCTTCGTCCGGGAAATCGCCGAGGAGATCGCCAAGGAGAAAGGCCTGTCCTTCCGCATGGCGGTGATCCATGCCGAACAGCCGAAGGACTTCATCAAGCGGAAAATCGGCGAAGGCAAAGTCGCGCCGCTCGGCCCGATCGCGGACCTGACCGAGGACGACGTGGACGAAACGCACCGCGTGGTGGGCATGATGGGCGTGGAGCCGTTCCAGAAAGCGCTGGAGGACGGCGCACAGGTGGTGATCGCCGGGCGCGCGACGGACGCGTCGATCTATTCGGCGATCCCGCTGATGCGCGGCTACGACCCCGGTCTGGTCTGGCATCTCGCCAAGATCATCGAATGCGCGGGCCAGGTGACGACGCCGCGCCCCGGCCAGGATTGCGTGCTCGGCACGCTGGCCGACGATCATTTCCTGGTCGAACCGGGGCATCCCGACAAACGCTGCACCCGGATGCGGATCGCCGCGCATACGCTGTACGAGAATCCCAGCCCCTACCATCTGGTCGAGCCGGACGGCACCTTGGTCACCACAGACTCCGAATACGAGCAGGTCGATCCCCGCGTCGTGCGGGTCAGCGGCAGCCGCTTCGAAGCCTCCAACCGCTACACCGTGAAGCTGGAAGGCGTGAAGGAGACCGGTTACCGCACCGTGTTCATCGCCGGCGTGCGCGACCCGGTGCTGATCGCCGGGATCGACGGCTTCATCGAGTCCTGCCACGAGCGCGTGGCGGGCGAGATGGCCAACCTGGGCATCAGCCGCGACAGTTACACGCTGAACATCCGCGTGTACGGCAAAGACGCGACGATGGGCGTGCGCGAGCCGGTGAAACACACCGCATCGCACGAGATCGGCGTGCTGGTCGACGTGCTCGCCGACGACGAGGACACCAGCAAAGCGGTCATGGCGAAATGCCGCTACGCCCTGCTGCACACCGACTTCCCAGGCCGCAAATGCATCTCGGGTAATCTCGCGATCCCGTTCTCGCCCTCCGACATGCCGGTCGGCATGACCTACGGCTTCAATGT